>NZ_FPBC01000015.1 GCF_900116605.1 Pseudomonas marincola | reverse complement strand
GTTTAGAACGTCGTGAGACAGTTCGGTCCCTATCTGCCGTGGACGTTTGAGATTTGAGAGGGGCTGCTCCTAGTACGAGAGGACCGGAGTGGACGAACCTCTGGTGTTCCGGTTGTCACGCCAGTGGCATTGCCGGGTAGCTATGTTCGGAAAAGATAACCGCTGAAAGCATCTAAGCGGGAAACTTGCCTTAAGATGAGATCTCACTGGAACCTTGAGTTCCCTAAAGGGCCGTCGAAGACTACGACGTTGATAGGTGGGGTGTGTAAGCGCTGTGAGGCGTTGAGCTAACCCATACTAATTGCCCGTGAGGCTTGACCATATAACACCCAAACAATTTGATGTTTGAGTGTCTCTGGAAGTAGAAACACCGAAAGTTTGCGAAACTACAAAGCATCACATACCCGATTCGAAGCAGCGTCCCTGACGAGGCTTCAACAAATTGCTTGACGACCATAGAGAATTGGAACCACCTGATCCCATCCCGAACTCAGAAGTGAAACGATTCATCGCCGATGGTAGTGTGGGGTTTCCCCATGTGAGAGTAGGTCATCGTCAAGCGCCTATACCAAAACCCCAGATCGTGAAAACGGTCTGGGGTTTTACTTTGTGCGCTGGAAAATGGCTGGGTGTTCGGAAGCGGCGGGCAGCAGGCAGCTAAGCGGCGCCACGACTATCGCAAGCTGTTTAGCCCCGCTGCGCGGCGCTAAACAACAGCGAGATCCACGGCTTTGCTATCGAGTGCACGTTGCATCTATGAAGATGCAGCCAACGAAGCGACATCAGTGTCGCAATCGCTCTAAATCGCGGGCTGAATGGGCGTTTATTTATTGATCGCAGTGTTGCCGGTCTATAAAGAGTGGTCACGCGGGTAATAAAGCTGTGCCTGTTTGGTAGGCAAGTACAGGGTGCATCGTTATCATGCGCACCTTATTGCTCGGTGAGAATTCTATGTTGCAGCTGTTGAGGCTATTACAGGACGGACAGTTTCACTCTGGTGAGGCCCTTGGGGCGGAACTGGGTGTGAGTCGCGCTGCGGTCTGGAAGCAGCTGCAAAGTCTGGAGGCTGAACGAGGGCTGCGCTTTCACAAGGTCCGCGGTCGCGGATATCGGCTTGAGATGCCTTTGGTGCTGCTCGATGAAGCCAGCCTTGCGGCAGGCTGTCAGCATTGGCCAATTACCGTGGTTGAAGTTGTCGACTCCACCAACGCCGAAGTACTCCGTCGTTTACAGGCAGGCCAGTCTGCTCCTATGGTGGTCACCGCGGAGCAGCAAACAGCAGGCCGTGGTCGCAGAGGCCGGCAATGGGTTAGCCCGTTTGGGCAGAACCTGTATTACAGCTTAGCTATACGTATCGAGGGCGGCCTGCGCCAACTTGAAGGCTTGAGCCTGGTTGTAGGGTTGGCCCTTGCCAAGGCTTTGCAGCAGATGGGCGTCCAACAAACTGCATTAAAGTGGCCCAACGATGTACTGGTCGAAGGTGCGAAGATAGCCGGAATTCTTGTTGAGATTGCGGGTGATCCGGCTGATGCCTGCGATGTGGTGATTGGTATTGGTGTTAACGTCAATATGCCTGCTGAGGCCGAAGGCATTGATCAAGCCTGGACATCGGTCAGTGCGCAGTTGGGCTGCTTGGTCGATCGCAATGCTTTGGCTCTGAAGCTGGGCGATAACCTCGCGCACTATCTCGAGCAATATTTGCAGCAGGGTTTTTCTAGTCTGCTTGATGAGTGGCAGGACAATCATGCATGGCAGGGCAGGTCTGTAAGGCTGAGCGCGGGTGATCGCCATGTCGATGGGCGGGTACTGGGCGTGCATGCTTCTGGTGCTTTGCGATTGGAGGTTGATGGTGTTGAACAACAATTTAGTGGCGGCGAGCTCAGCCTGAGGTTGCGTGATGATTCTTGAGCTTGACTGCGGTAACAGCTTTATCAAGTGGCGGCTGGTTAATAAAGGTGGTCTGAAAGCTGAACATGTCGGTGTGGTCGGCTCTGATGCCGAACTGCTGCAGGCTGTCGGCAATACCGGGCAAGATGTTCAAGCTTGCCGGCTGGTTAGTGTGCGCAGCGATGTGGAGACTGATCAGCTCGTGGCCAGTCTGGCAGAGCGCTTCAATGTGCAGTGTTCGCGGGCCCAATCTGTACATTCGCTGGCAGGCGTGCGTAACGGTTATGAGGATTACCAGCGGCTGGGTCTTGATCGCTGGCTCGCGCTAGTAGGCGCTTATGCATTGTCAGGTGGGCAGAGCTGTCTGGTGCTCGACCTTGGTACCGCTGTGACCTCTGACTTGGTGACGCGCGAAGGTGAGCATCTGGGCGGGTATATTTGCCCCGGAATGCCGCTGATGCGCAATCAGCTGTGTACCCATACGCGGCGTATCCGCTATGACCAGCCTACGGCTGAGGAAGCCCGGCATAGTTTTGCTCCAGGTAAATCGACTGCGGAGGCGGTGGAGCGTGGTTGCTCTATTATGCTTCGCGGCTTCGTGCAGGCGCAGTTGGATATGGCTGGCGAGTACCTGGGGGCGGACTTTGCAGTATTTATTACTGGGGGCGATGCTGCGTTGGTTGAAGAGATGCTGCCACAGGCGCGGATAGTGCCGGATTTGGTATTTATCGGCTTGGCTGCCGCTTGCCCGCTTAATTGAGGTCGCTCATGCGTTGGTTGTTTTTGTTGTTGTTAGTGCTCAATGCTTTTTACTACGTCTGGCATCAGCAGCAAGTGCCGTTGCGGGCGAAGGAAGTGTTGCCGTTAGCGGTGGCGCAGCAGAGTGACCGTGCTATTCGCTTACTCAGCGAATCAGAAACGCAACTGCGCCGTGAAGCGCCTCCCGCAGCCCAAGAGCCTGAAGAGGCCTGCTTGTTCCTGGGCAAGTTTGATCAGGAGGCTGATGCCGCTCAGGTCGAGCAGCGCTTGTTGAGTCTGGATATTCGTTCAGCTACCCAGGCAGTAGAAGGGCAGGCGGGTCAAGATTACTGGGTGTATCTGCCGCCTTTGGGTAACAGGGATGCCTCGTTACGACTATTGCGCGAGTTGCAGGGGCGTAAAATTGATAGCTTTCTGATCAGTGAAGGCGAGCTGAACAACGGTATATCGCTTGGTATCTATCCGCGCAGGGATTCGGCGCAAAGCGTAATGCAGCGTTTGAGTGATGCTGGATACCAACCCCAGCTTAAAGAAATGCCGCGTGCTAGCCGCAGTTACTGGGTGCGAATTGCTCCAGATGGCCGACGTTTGCTGGATGATCAGCTTCTGCAGAAATTAGCTTTTGACTTCAATGGCTTAGAGCATCAAATAATGCCGTGTAAAGGTGTTGCATCGCAGCGATAGATTGCATATGATGGCGCCCGCTTCGCAGTGGTCGCCTTAACAGGCAGCGCTTAGAAGATGCTGACAAGCAGCTAACCTCAGGATTTAAATGAGAAAAAGCTTGACAGTAGGGTGGCAGATCTAGAAAATGCCGCCTCACAATTTGGAGGGATTCCCGAGCGGCCAAAGGGATCAGACTGTAAATCTGACGTCATCGACTTCGAAGGTTCGAATCCTTCTCCCTCCACCAGATTTAGCGAGAGCAGCAAGCTCCGCGGGTATAGTTCAGTGGTAGAACGTCAGCCTTCCAAGCTGAATATGCGGGTTCGATTCCCGCTACCCGCTCCATGTTTGCTGCGTCGCGATGGAAATATCGCTCATGTAGCTCAGTTGGTAGAGCACACCCTTGGTAAGGGTGAGGTCAGCGGTTCAAATCCGCTCATGAGCTCCATTCTAATAAAGGCAGATATGCAAGTATCTGCCTTTGTTTTAATGGTGGTAATACTCGCGTAACTATTCGTCGGGAGATAGTCAAAATGGCTAAAGAGAAATTTGAACGTAGCAAGCCGCACGTAAACGTTGGCACTATTGGTCACGTTGACCACGGTAAAACAACGCTGACTGCTGCACTGACCAAGGTTTGTGCTGAGGCATTCGGTGGTGCTGTCCGTGACTTCGCTCAGATTGACAGCGCTCCGGAAGAAAAAGCCCGCGGTATTACTATCAATACTTCGCACGTTGAGTACGATTCGACTATTCGTCACTACGCGCACGTTGACTGCCCAGGCCACGCTGACTATGTGAAGAACATGATCACTGGTGCTGCTCAGATGGATGGCGCTATCCTGGTTTGCTCGGCCGCTGATGGTCCGATGCCGCAAACTCGTGAGCACATCCTGCTGTCCCGTCAGGTTGGCGTTCCGTACATCGTTGTCTTCCTGAACAAGGCTGACATGGTAGACGACGCTGAGCTGCTGGAGTTGGTTGAGATGGAAGTTCGTGACCTGCTGTCGACTTACGACTTCCCGGGCGACGACACTCCGATCATCATCGGTTCGGCTTTGATGGCTCTGAACGGCCAAGACGACAACGAGTTGGGCACCACTGCCGTTCGTAAGCTCGTTGAGACTCTGGATACTTACATTCCTGAGCCTGTTCGCGTTATCGACAAGCCATTCCTGATGCCAGTAGAAGACGTATTCTCGATCTCGGGTCGCGGTACTGTTGTGACTGGTCGTGTTGAGCGCGGTATCGTTCGCGTTCAGGACGAAGTAGAGATTGTTGGTCTGCGTGAAACCACCAAGACTATCTGTACTGGTGTTGAAATGTTCCGCAAGCTGCTCGACGAAGGTCGTGCTGGCGAGAACTGCGGTATCCTGCTGCGCGGCACCAAGCGTGACGACGTAGAGCGTGGCCAGATCCTGTGCAAGCCAGGCAGCGTTAAGCCGCACACCAAGTTCGAAGGCGAAGTGTACGTTCTGTCGAAAGAAGAGGGTGGTCGTCACACTCCTTTCTTCAAGGGCTACCGTCCGCAGTTCTACTTCCGTACTACGGACGTAACTGGTAACTGCGAACTGCCGGAAGGCGTTGAAATGGTCATGCCAGGCGACAACGTGAAAATGGTTGTTACCCTGATCAAGTCGATCGCCATGGAAGATGGTCTGCGCTTCGCAATCCGCGAAGGTGGTCGTACCGTTGGTGCTGGCGTAGTTGCCAAAATCATCGAGTAAGTAGTTGATTTGTCCCTGTTAGGCCGACATAATGGTCGGCCTAATCAAGTTTTAGGTCAGTAGCTCAATTGGCAGAGCGACGGTCTCCAAAACCGTAGGTTGGGGGTTCGATTCCCTCCTGACCTGCCATTTTCAAATGAATTTGGCGCGTCTTTCACAGGATCCTCGTAAATGAATGCAAAGGCTGAAGCCAAAGAAACCCGCTTTGACCTGCTCAAGTGGCTGGTAGTTGCGGCTCTTGTAGTCGTTGGCGTGGTTGGTAATCAGTATTTCGCTGCTGAGCCGATTCTGTATCGCGTAATAGGCCTGTTGGTGGTTGCGGTCATCGCCGGTGTTGTTGCGCTGCAAACTTCGAAGGGTCAAGCCTTTGCGGTTCTGACTAAAGAAGCACGCGTTGAAATTCGTAAAGTAGTCTGGCCAACTCGCGCCGAAACCACCCAAACAACATTGATTGTTGTAGCGGTAGTTCTGGTTATGGCGCTGTTGTTGTGGGGTTTAGATTCCCTGCTTGGCTGGCTTGTTTCATTGATTGTCGGCTAAGGGTGTCCCGTGGCTAAGCGTTGGTACGTTGTGCATGCTTACTCGGGTTACGAGAAGCATGTTATGCGCTCTTTGATTGAGCGTGTAAAATTCGCCGGTATGGAAGACGGCTTTGGCGAGATTCTGGTTCCTACCGAAGAAGTGGTAGAAATGCGTAATGGCCAGAAGCGCAAAAGCGAACGTAAGTTCTTCCCTGGCTATGTTCTGGTTCAGATGGACATGAACGAAGGCACTTGGCACTTGGTCAAGGATACGCCTCGCGTCATGGGTTTCATCGGTGGTACGGCTGATAAGCCGGCTCCGATCACCGACAAAGAAGCTGAAGCTATCTTGCGTCGTGTGGCAGATAACGGCGATAAGCCAAAGCCGAAAACACTGTTCGAGCCGGGCGAAATGGTCCGTGTTATCGATGGTCCGTTCGCGGATTTCAGCGGTGTTGTCGAAGAAGTCAATTACGAGAAAAGCCGCATCCAGGTGGCTGTGACCATTTTCGGTCGCGCTACCCCGGTCGAGCTGGAGTTTAGTCAGGTCGAGAAGGCATAACTGACACAAGCATCCCATACCCCGCAGTTATCGACTGCGGGGTTTTGTCGTCACTGGGATAAACGCGTAAGTAACTGGGGAGCCGCAAGGCGTCAGAACCCAATATTGGAGTAGCTCATGGCTAAGAAAATTACGGCTTATATCAAGCTGCAGGTAAAAGCTGGACAAGCTAACCCGTCGCCACCTGTTGGTCCGGCACTGGGTCAGCACGGTGTGAACATCATGGAATTCTGCAAGGCGTTCAACGCCAAGACCCAAGGCCAAGAGCCAGGTCTGCCGACTCCAGTGATCATCACTGTATACAGCGACCGTAGCTTCACTTTTGAAACCAAAAGCACCCCGGCAGCAGTGTTGCTGAAGAAAGCGGCTGGTTTGACTAGCGGTTCCGCTCGTCCAAACACCGTTAAAGTTGGCACTGTAACCCGCGCTCAGCTGGAAGAGATCGTCAAGACTAAACAGGCTGATCTTACTGCTTCCGATATGGACGCCGCCGTGCGTACTATCGCTGGCTCCGCTCGCAGCATGGGCCTGAACGTGGAGGGTGTGTAATGGCTAAGTTGACTAAGCGTCAAAAGGCAATCGCTGAGAAAGTTGAAGCTGGTAAGGCTTATAACTTCGTTGAAGCAGCTGCTCTGCTTGCCGAAATCTCGGCTGTTAAGTTCTCTGAATCTGTAGACGTAGCAGTTAACCTGGGCGTTGACCCACGTAAATCTGACCAAGTTGTTCGTGGCGCTACTGTGCTGCCGAATGGCTCGGGCAAAACTGTTCGCGTTGCTGTGTTCACTCAGGGCCCAGCTGCTGAAGCTGCTCTGGCTGCCGGCGCTGACCGCGTAGGCATGGACGATCTGGCTGCTGAAATGAAAGGCGGCGACCTGAACTATGACGTCGTTATCGCATCGCCTGATGCAATGCGCGTTGTCGGTCAATTGGGTCAAGTGCTCGGTCCACGTGGCCTGATGCCTAACCCGAAGGTTGGTACTGTTACTCCTGACGTTGCTACTGCCGTCAAGAATGCCAAAGCCGGTCAGATTCGCTTCCGTACCGACAAAAACGGTATCATTCACGGTTCCGTCGGCAAGGTTGGCTTTGACGCCGAGAAATTGAAGCAGAACGTTGAAGCGCTGATCGCTGATCTTAAGCGTCTGAAGCCTTCGACTTCTAAAGGCGTTTACGTTAAGCGTGTGACCCTGAGCACTACCATGGGTCCAGGCCTGATCATTGATCAGGGTTCGCTCGACGCGTAATGACTTAAGCGGGTGCGTAATACGTGCCCGCTACAAAATTGGGGTCCCTGCTTTGCGGGGGCTATCCAAGACCGTAGGTGGCGCAAGCCTTAAACATGGAAGCCTACGCAGATGGTGCTCCCGATTCTTACCGAATCAGACACCAAAACGACATCCGGCTTCGGCCAGATGAAACGGTAACAAGCAGGAGTTTTACCCGTGGCAATTAAACTCGAAGACAAGAAGGCCATCGTCGCTGAAGTCAACGAGGCTGCCAAAGCTGCCCTTTCCGCTGTTGTGGCTGATGCCCGTGGCGTGACTGTAGGTGCTATGACCGGACTCCGTAAAGAGGCCCGCGCTTCTGGTGTGTACGTAAAAGTTGTACGTAACACATTGCTGCGCCGCGCTGTTGAAGGCACTCCGTATGAAGTGCTCAACGACGCGTTCAAAGGCCCGACCTTGATTGCTTTCTCGAATGAACATCCGGGCGCTGCTGCTCGTATCTTCAAAGAGTTCGCAAAAGGTCAGGACAAGTTCGAAATCAAAGCAGCCGCATTCGAAGGTCAACTGATCGCAGCCAACCAAATCGACGTATTGGCAACTTTGCCAACTTACGACGAGGCGGTTTCGCAGCTGATGAGCGTTATTCAAGGCGCTACCAGCAAGTTCGTTCGTACCTTGGCCGCTGTTCGCGACCAGAAAGAAGCTACCGCCGCCTAAGGCAGCGAGTCTCTTTCAATCAAAATTGTTTAATTTGATGGCCGCGTAGGCTGTCCCCCAATACAGGAAATTAGAGTCATGGCTCTGACTAACGAAGACATCATCAACGCCGTATCTGAAATGTCCGTGATGCAGGTTGTAGAACTGATCAAGGCAATGGAAGAGAAGTTTGGCGTTTCCGCCGCTGCTGCTGCTGGCCCAGCTGTTGCTGCTGCCGCTGCTGTTGAAGAGCAGACCGAATTCAACATCGTTCTGGTTGAAGCTGGCGAGAAGAAAGTAAACGTAATTAAAGCAGTTCGCGAACTGACTGGTCTGGGCCTGAAAGAAGCCAAGGCAGTGGTTGACGGCGCTCCTGGCGTTGTTAAAGAAGGCGCTTCGAAAGAAGAAGCTGAAGCCGCTAAGAAGGTTCTGGAAGAAGCTGGCGCCAAAGTCGAGCTTAAGTAAGCGAAGACCTTGCGTCTACAGCCCGAGCGACTCGCGTAAGGCTGATGGCTGGTGGCTTTTGCCACCGGCCTTTTTCCGTTCTAGTTCAACTGTTCGTCAGTTGAACTAGAACGGAAACCCACGCCTGAATAGGTGGTGGAGCAAACCATGATGGGTTTGCAAGAGTTTCTGGCTGCTCCCGTCGGAGAGGCCAAATAAGCAGGTGACCAAGCTGGGGAACGCTGATGGCTTACTCATATACTGAGAAAAAACGTATCCGCAAGGACTTTAGCAAGTTGCCGGATGTCATGGATGTGCCTTATCTCCTGGCCATCCAGCTGGATTCGTATCGCGAATTCCTGCAGGCGGGAGCGACCAAAGATCAGTTTCGCGATATTGGCTTGCATGCAGCCTTCAAATCCGTTTTCCCGATTATCAGCTATTCCGGCAATGCTGCTCTGGAGTATGTCGGTTATCGCCTGGGCGAACCGGCCTTTGACGTCAAAGAGTGCGTACTTCGTGGCGTAACCTTTGCCGTACCGCTGCGGGTAAAAGTCCGTCTGATCATTTTCGACAAAGAATCGTCGAACAAAGCGATCAAGGACATTAAAGAGCAAGAAGTTTACATGGGGGAAATCCCCCTGATGACTGAGAACGGTACCTTCGTAATCAACGGTACCGAGCGCGTCATCGTCTCCCAGTTGCACCGTTCGCCGGGCGTGTTCTTCGATCACGACCGTGGCAAGACGCACAGCTCTGGCAAACTGCTGTATTCAGCTCGCGTAATTCCTTACCGTGGCTCGTGGCTCGACTTCGAATTCGACCCGAAAGACGCCGTGTTCGTACGTATCGACCGTCGCCGCAAATTGCCGGCTTCCGTGCTGCTGCGTGCACTGGGTTACACCACTGAAGAAGTGCTGGACGCTTTCTATACCACCAACGTTTTCCACGTCACCGGCGAAAGCCTGCGTCTGGAATTGGTGCCAGAGCGTCTGCGCGGTGAAATTGCTGTACTGGATATTGCTGACGACAAGGGCAAAGTCATTGTCGAGCAAGGCCGCCGTATTACTGCGCGCCACATCAACCAGTTGAACAAAGCCGGTATCACCGAGCTCAACGTGCCTATCGATTACCTGCTTGGCCGTACTTCTGCCAAGGCAATCGTGCACCCGGCAACTGGCGAGATCCTGGTTGAGTGCAACACTGAACTGAGCGTTGAAGACCTGGCTAAGGTCGTCAAGGCGCAGGTTGTGCGCATTGAAACCCTGTACACCAACGATATCGATTGCGGTCCGTTCATCTCCGATACCCTGAAGATCGACTCGACCACCAATCAGCTCGAAGCGCTGGTTGAAATCTATCGCATGATGCGTCCAGGCGAGCCGCCAACCAAGGATGCTGCCGAGACCCTGTTCAACAACCTGTTCTTCAGCCCAGAGCGTTATGATCTGTCGGCTGTTGGCCGGATGAAGTTCAACCGTCGTATCGGTCGCACCGAGATCGAAGGTTCTGGCGTACTCAACAAAGAAGACATCGTCGAGGTTCTGAAAACCCTCGTTGATATCCGCAACGGCAAAGGCATCGTCGATGACATCGACCACCTGGGTAACCGTCGCGTGCGTTGTGTCGGCGAAATGGCCGAGAACCAGTTCCGTGTAGGTCTGGTACGTGTTGAGCGTGCTGTTAAAGAACGTCTGTCGATGGCTGAAAGCGAAGGCTTGATGCCGCAGGACCTGATCAACGCCAAGCCCGTGGCTGCTGCGGTCAAAGAGTTCTTCGGTTCCAGCCAGCTGTCGCAGTTCATGGACCAGAACAACCCGCTGTCCGAGATCACCCACAAGCGCCGCGTTTCGGCTCTTGGCCCGGGCGGTCTGACACGTGAGCGTGCAGGCTTCGAAGTCCGTGACGTACACCCGACTCACTACGGTCGTGTATGCCCGATTGAAACGCCGGAAGGTCCGAACATTGGTCTGATCAACTCCCTGGCGGCCTATGCGCGTACCAACCAGTACGGCTTCCTTGAGAGCCCGTACCGTGTGGTTAAAGACACATTGGTTACTGATGAGATCGTGTTCCTGTCTGCGATCGAAGAAGCAGACCACGTGATCGCTCAGGCGTCGGCAACGATGAACGACAAAGGTCAGCTGGTTGATGAGTTGGTGGCGGTACGTCACCTCAACGAATTCACCGTAAAAGCGCCTGAAGACGTAACCCTGATGGACGTTTCGCCGAAGCAGGTAGTTTCGGTTGCAGCTTCCCTCATTCCGTTCCTCGAGCACGACGATGCTAACCGGGCCCTGATGGGTTCGAACATGCAGCGTCAGGCTGTTCCGACCCTGCGTTCGGACAAGCCGCTGGTAGGTACTGGTATGGAGCGCAACGTAGCGCGCGACTCCGGTGTTTGCGTTGTTGCACGTCGTGGCGGTGTGATCGACTCGGTCGACGCCAGCCGTATCGTTGTTCGTGTGAACGATGACGAAGTTGAAACTGGCGAAGCCGGTGTCGACATTTACAACCTGACCAAATACACCCGTTCTAACCAGAACACCTGCATTAACCAGCGTCCGCTGGTGAGCAAAGGTGATCAGGTAGCACGCAGCGACATTCTCGCTGACGGCCCGTCGACCGACATGGGTGAACTGGCTCTGGGCCAGAACATGCGCGTCGCGTTCATGCCGTGGAACGGTTACAACTTCGAAGACTCCATCCTCCTTTCCGAGCGTGTAGTACAAGAAGACCGCTTCACCACGATCCACATCCAGGAACTGACCTGTGTGGCCCGTGACACCAAGCTTGGGCCTGAGGAAATCTCCTCGGACATCCCGAACGTGGGTGAAGCTGCACTGAACAAGCTGGACGAAGCAGGCATCGTGTATGTCGGTGCTGAAGTTGGCCCGGGCGATATTCTGGTCGGTAAGGTAACGCCGAAAGGTGAGACCCAGCTGACGCCGGAAGAGAAGCTGTTGCGTGCGATCTTCGGTGAAAAGGCATCTGACGTTAAAGATACTTCCCTGCGTGTGCCGACTGGCACCAAAGGTACCGTCATCGACGTACAGGTCTTCACCCGTGATGGCGTAGAGCGCGATTCGCGTGCCCTGGCTATCGAGAAGATGCAGCTGGACGAGATCCGTAAGGACCTTAACGAAGAGTTCCGTATCGTTGAAGGCGCAACCTTCGAACGTCTGCGTTCTGCTCTCGTGGGTAAAGTTGTTGAAGGCGGTGCTGGCCTGAAGAAAGGCGCCGAAATCACTGACGAATTCCTCGACGGTCTTGAGCGTGGTCAGTGGTTCAAACTGCGCATGGCTGACGATGCACTGAACGAGCAGTTGGAAAAGGCTCAGGCCTACATTTCCGATCGCCGTCAGTTGCTCGACGACAAGTTCGAAGACAAAAAGCGCAAGCTGCAGCAGGGCGACGACCTGGCTCCGGGCGTTCTGAAGATCGTTAAGGTTTACCTGGCAATCCGCCGTCGCATCCAGCCGGGTGACAAGATGGCCGGTCGTCACGGTAACAAGGGTGTTGTCTCGGTGATCATGCCGGTTGAAGACATGCCTCACGATATTCACGGTACGCCGGTAGACATCGTGTTGAACCCGCTGGGTGTACCTTCGCGTATGAACGTGGGTCAGATCCTCGAAACTCACCTGGGCCTCGCGGCTAAAGGTCTGGGCGAGAAGATCAACCTGATGCTCGAAGAGCAGCGCAAAGTCGCTGAACTGCGTCAATTCATGCAGCAGATCTACAACGAGATCGGCGGCCGTCAGGAAAGTCTGGATGACCTTAGCGACACGGAAATCCTCAACCTGGCGAAGAACTTGCGCGGCGGCGTGCCAATGGCTACTCCGGTGTTCGACGGTGCTAAAGAAGTTGAAATCAAGGCCATGCTGAAACTGGCAGACCTGCCAGAAAGCGGCCAGATGCGACTGATCGATGGCCGTACCGGTAATCAGTTCGAGCGTCCAACTACCGTTGGCTACATGTACATGCTCAAGCTGAACCACTTGGTTGACGACAAGATGCACGCGCGTTCTACCGGTTCTTACAGCCTGGTTACTCAGCAGCCGCTGGGTGGTAAGGCGCAATTCGGTGGCCAGCGCTTCGGTGAGATGGAGGTGTGGGCACTCGAGTCGTACGGTGCTGCTTACACGCTGCAGGAAATGCTCACTGTGAAGTCGGACGATGTGAACGGCCGTACCAAGATGTACAAAAACATCGTGGACGGTGATCACCGTATGGAGCCAGGCATGCCTGAGTCCTTCAACGTACTGATCAAAGAGATCCGTTCGCTCGGTATCGATATCGATCTGGAAACCGAATAACACGTGACGCGAATCGGCGGTGGAGCACTTTGCTCCATCGCCAGCTCCGCCAGGAGGAAAGGCCTTGAAAGACCTACTGAATTTGCTGAAAAACCAGGGTCAAGTCGAAGAGTTCGACGCCATCCGTATTGGATTGGCATCGCCTGAGATGATCCGCTCGTGGTCGTTCGGTGAAGTTAAAAAGCCGGAAACCATCAACTACCGTACGTTCAAGCCTGAGCGTGACGGTCTGTTCTGCGCCAAAATCTTTGGCCCGGTAAAAGACTATGAGTGCCTGTGCGGTAAGTACAAGCGCCTCAAGCACCGTGGTGTTATCTGTGAGAAGTGCGGCGTTGAAGTTGCACTGGCCAAAGTTCGTCGTGAGCGTATGGCGCACATCGAACTGGCTTCGCCGGTTGCCCACATCTGGTTCCTGAAGTCGCTGCCGAGCCGTATCGGTTTGCTGATGGACATGACCCTGCGTGATATCGAACGTGTTCTCTATTTCGAGAGCTATGTCGTTATCGATCCGGGCATGACCACGCTGGAAAAAGGTCAGCTGCTGAACGATGAGCAGTACTTCGAAGCACTGGAAGAGTTCGGTGACGACTTCGACGCCCGTATGGGTGCCGAGGCTGTTCGCGAGCTGTTGCACGCTATCGATCTGGAGCACGAAATTGGCCGTCTGCGTGAAGAGATTCCGCAAACCAATTCGGAAACCAAGATCAAGAAGCTGTCCAAGCGTCTGAAGCTGATGGAAGCGTTCCTGGGCTCGGGCAACTTGCCTGAGTGGATGATCCTGACCGTTCTGCCGGTTCTGCCGCCAGATCTGCGTCCGTTGGTACCGCTTGATGGTGGCCGTTTCGCAACGTCCGACCTCAACGACCTGTACCGCCGTGTGATCAACCGTAACAACCGTCTTAAGCGCCTGCTTGATCTGTCGGCGCCAGACATCATCGTGCGTAACGAAAAGCGCATGCTGCAAGAGTCGGTTGACGCCCTGCTGGACAACGGCCGTCGCGGTCGCGCCATCACTGGTTCGAACAAGCGCCCATTGAAGTCCCTGGCTGACATGATCAAGGGTAAGCAAGGTCGTTTCCGTCAGAACCTGCTCGGTAAGCGCGTGGACTACTCCGGTCGTTCGGTAATTACCGTAGGCCCGACCCTGCGTCTGCACCAGTGCGGTCTGCCTAAGAAGATGGCACTTGAGCTGTTCAAGCCGTTCATTTTCGGCAAGCTGGAAATGCGTGGTCTCGCTACCACCATCAAAGCTGCCAAGAAGATGGTTGAGCGTGAGTTGCCAGAAGTTTGGGACGTTCTCGCTGAAGTAATTCGCGAACACCCAGTGCTTCTCAACCGTGCACCGACCCTTCACCGTCTGGGTATCCAGGCGTTTGAACCCGTTCTGATTGAAGGTAAGGCTATCCAGTTGCACCCGTTGGTTTGTGCGGCGTACAACGCCGACTTCGACGGTGACCAGATGGCTGTGCACGTACCGCTGACGCTGGAAGCCCAGCTCGAAGCCCGTGCATTGATGATGTCGACCAACAACATTCTGTCACCAGCCAACGGTGAGCCAATCATCGTGCCGTCGCAGGACGTTGTATTGGGTCTGTATTACATGACGCGTGAAGCGATCAACGCCAAAGGCGAAGGTCGTGTATTCGCTGACTTGCAGGAAGTTGACCGCGTTTTCCGCGCCGGTGAAGCCTCTCTGCACGCTCGCGTAAAAGTGCGTATTCACGAAACCATCAACGAAAAAGATGGCAGCGTGACCAAGAACACCCGCATCGTCGACACCACTGTCGGCCGTGCGCTGTTGTACCAGATCGTGCCTGCTGGCCTGTCCTATGACGTGGTCAACCAGTCGATGAAGAAGAAGGCTATCTCCAAGCTGATCAACCAGTGCTACCGCACTGTCGGCTTGAAAGACACCGTTATCTTCGCTGACCAGTTGATGTACACCGGTTTCGCCTATTCGACCATCTCGGGTGTGTCGATCGGTGTTAACGACTTCGTCATCCCGGATGAAAAAGCACGCATCATCGACAGTGCAACCGAAGAAGTTAAAGAGATCGAAAGCCAGTACGCATCGGGCCTGGTAACTCAGGGCGAGAAGTACAACAAGGTTATCGACTTGTGGTCCAAGGCCAACGACGAAGTGTCCAAGGCGATGATGGCCAACCTCTCGAAAGAGAAGGTTGTTGACCGTCACGGCGAGGAAGTTGACCAAGAGTCCTTCAACTCGATGTACATGATGGCCGACTCGGGTGCGCGGGGTTCCGCAGCCCAGATTCGTCAGCTTGCCGGTATGCGTGGTCTGATGGCCAAGCCGGACGGCTCGATCATCGAAACGCCGATTACTGCGAACTTCCGTGAAGGTTTGAGCGTACTTCAGTACTTCATCTCGACTCACGGTGCTCGTAAGGGTCTGGCGGATACCGCACTTAAAACAGCTAACTCCGGTTATCTGACGCGCCGTTTGGTAGACGTTGCTCAGGATCTGGTAGTAACTGAAGTTGATTGCGGCACTGAACACGGCCTGCTGATGACACCGCACATTGAAGGCGGTGACGTAGTAGAGCCGCTAGGTGAGCGCGTATTGGGCCGAGTAATCGCCAAAGACGTATTCAAGCCTGGCACTGAAGATGTAATCGTTCCTGCCGGTACGCTGGTAGACGAGCAGTGGGTTGAGTTCATCGAGCTGAACAGCATCGACGAAGTTATCGTGCGCTCGCCAATCAGCTGTGAAACTCGTTATGGCATCTGTGCCAAGTGCTACGGCCGCGATCTGGCCCGTGGTCACCAGGTGAACATCGGTGAAGCTGTCGGCGTTATCGCTGCACAGTCGATCGGTGAGCCGGGTACACAGCTGACCATGCGTACGTTCCACATCGGTGGTGCGGCAAGCCGTACTTCGGCTGCTGACAGCATTCAGGTTAAGAACGGCGGCCAAATCCGCCTGCACAACCTCAAGCACGTTGAGCGTGTGGACGGCTGCCTGATCGCGGTATCGCGTTCGGGTGAACTGGCCCTGGCTGACGAGTTCGGTCGTGAGCGTGAGCGTTACAAGCTGCCTTACGGTGCTGTGATCTCGGTTAAGGAAGGTGACAAAGTTGATCCGGGCGCCATCGTCGCCAAGTGGGATCCGCACACTCACCCAATCGTTACCGAAATGAAAGGTACCGTGACGTTCGTAGGCATGGAAGAAGGGATCACCATCAAGCGTCAGACTGACGAATTGACTGGTTTGACCAACATCGAAGTGCTTGATCCGAAAGATCGTCCGGCTGCTGGTAAGGACATTCGTCCGGCCATCAAGATGGTTGGCGACGATGGTAAAGACTTGCTGCTGCCGGGTACCGACGTACCGGCTCAGTACTTCCTGCCGTCGAACGCATTGGTCGGTGTACAGGATGGTGCGCAAATCGCCATCGGTGACGTTATCGCGCGTATCCCGCAAGAAACGTCGAAGACCCGTGACATCACCGGTGGTCTGCCACGCGTAGCTGACTTGTTCGAAGCGCGTCGTCCGAAAGAAGCATCGATTCTGGCTGAAATCAGCGGCACGATCTCCTTCGGTAAAGAGACCAAAGGCAAGCGTCGTCTGGTGATTACACCAACCGACGGTAGCGATCCGTACGAAGAGCTGATTCCGAAGTGGCGCCACCTGAACGTGTTCGAAGGTGAACAGGTTAACAAGGGTGAAGTTATCTCGGACGGCCCGAGCGATCCGCACGACATCCTGCGTCTGCTGGGTGTAAGCGCGCTGGCCAAGTACATCGTTAACGAGATTCAAGACGTTTACCGTCTGCAAGGCGTGAAGATCAACGATAAGCACATCGAGACCATCCTGCGTCAGATGCTGCGTAAAGTTGAAGTGGCAGAGTCCGGCGACTCAACCTTCATCAAGGGTGACCAGATGGAGTTGACCGCAGTACTGGGTGAGAACGAGCGTCTGGCTGCAGAAGACAAGTTCATCGCCAAGTACAGCCGTGTGTTGCTGGGTATCACCAAAGCGTCGTTGTCGACTGAGTCGTTCATCTCGGCAGCCTCGTTCCAGGAAACTACCCGCGTTCTTACTGAAGCGGCAGTGACTGGTAAGCGTGACTACCTGCGCGGCTTGAAAGAGAACGTGGTTGTGGGTCGTTTGATCCCGGCCGGTACCGGTTTGGCTTATCACAGCGAGCGTAAGCGCAAGCGTGATGCAGACAAGCCAGTTCGCGTTAGCGCCAGTGAAGTGGAAGCTGCACTGACCGAAGCGTTGAACTTCAGCGGAAATTAAGAGCGTAACCCTGCCGCGCTGAGCGGTAGGGTTGCATCTTGACTGGGAGGCTGAGTCTCTTTAGACTCATGCACCCCTAAATTTGGCAGGGCATGTGCTCTGCCATTTTGCTTTGTTTGTAAAGCAATAGCGTCGAAAGACAACAGTGGAGCTAAAGATGGCAACTATTAACCAGCTGGTACGTCAGCCGCGTAAGCGTATCGTCGAGAAATCCGACGTGCCTGAGCTGCAGAACTGCCCGCAGCGTCGCGGCGTATGCACTCGTGTGTACACCACTACGCCGAAAAAACCTAACTCGGCATTGCGTAAAGTTTGCCGTGTGCGCCTGACCAACGGTTTCGAAGTTTCTTCGTACATCGGTGGTGAAGGTCACAACCTGCAAGAGCACAGCGTAGTGCTGATCCGTGGCGGTCGTGTAAAAGACCTTCCGGGTGTTCGCTACCACACCGTTCGCGGTTCTTTGGATACTTCCGGTGTTAAAGGTCGTAACCAGGGTCGTTCGAAGTACGGTACTAAGCGTCCTAAGTGATTACGCCCCAGTAATGGGACATTTCACTAAATTGCAGTTATCTATTTATTTGAGTCGATAAGAGTAAGGTCGGGCGCAAATGCGGTCCCGAGCTAACCTGAAGACCGTTTGAGGGCTTATCACATGCCAAGACGTCGTGTAGCAGCCAAGCGCGAAGTGCTTGATGATCCAAAATACGGAAGCCAAATTCTGGCCAAGTTCATGAACCACGTAATGGAAAGCGGTAAGAAAGCCGTTGCCGAGCGTATCGTTTATGGCGCGCTGGAAAAGGTTAAAGAACGTAAGAACAGCGATCCCCTGGAGATCTTCGAGAAAGCTCTCGACGCCATCGCTCCGCTGGTCGAAGTGAAGTCGCGCCGCGTTGGTGGTGCTACTTACCAGGTTCCTGTTGAAGTACGTCCTTCCCGTCGTAATGCTCTTGCCATGCGCTGGCTGGTAGATTTCGCCCGTAAGCGCGGCGAGAAGTCTATGGCTCTGCGCCTAGCTGGCGAGTTGCTGGACGCTGCTGAAGGCAAAGGTGCTGCAGTTAAGAAGCGTGAAGACGTGCACCGTATGGCTGAAGCCAACAAGGCTTTCTCGCACTACCGCTTCTAATTTTCTAGCGCTTCTAAACTTTGCGAGGGCTATATGGCTCGTACTACTCCGATTAACCGCTACCGTAACATTGGTATTGTCGCGCACGTTGATGCCGGCAAAACCACTACGACTGAGCGGGTTTTGTTTTACACCGGCGTAAACCACAAAATGGGCGAGGTGCATGATGGCGCCGCGACCATGGACTGGATGGCGCAGGAGCAGGAGCGTGGTATTACCATCACCTCCGCGGCAACCACTGCTTTCTGGCAGGGTTCCGAGAAGCAGTTCGATAAGTACCGCTTCAACATCATCGACACCCCCGGGCACGTAGACTTCACCATCGAAGTAGAGCGCTCGCTGCGCGTACTCGACGGCGCTGTTGTAGTGTTCTGTGGTACTTCGGGCGTTGAGCCGCAGTCGGAAACCGTATGGCGTCAAGCCAACAAGTACGGTGTTCCACGTCTTGTTTACGTAAACAAGATGGACCGTGCCGGTGCTAACTTCCTGCGCGTAATCGGCCAGATCAAAGCGCGCCTGGGTCACACCCCGGTGCCGATCCAGCTGGCTATCGGTTCGGAAGATAACTTCCAGGGTCAGATCGATCTGATCAAGATGAAGGCTATCTACTGGAACGACGACGACAAGGGCATGACTTTCCGCGAAGAAGAAATTCCAGCGGACATGCAGGACTTGGCGGACGAGTGGCGCAGCAACATGGTTGAAGCTGCCGCTGAAGCCTCTGAAGAGCTGATGAACAAGTATCTGGAAGGCGAAGAGCTGACCACTGCTGAAATCAAAGCTGCTCTGCGTCAGCGCACTATCGCTGGCGAAATCGTTCTGGCTGTTTGCGGTTCGTCGTTCAAGAACAAGGGTGTACCTCTGGTTCTCGACGCCGTTATCGACTACCTGCCGGCTCCGGTTGATATTCCTGCGATCAAAGGTACGGATATCGATGATGAAACCGTTGAGATGGAGCGTCATGCAGATGATGCTGAACCGTTCTCGGCTCTGGCTTTCAAAATCGCTACCGACCCGTTCGTGGGTACTCTGACGTTCGCTCGCGTTTACTCGGGTGTTCTGAGCTCCGGCGACGGCGTTCTGAACTCGGTTAAAGGCAAGAAAGAGCGTGTGGGTCGTATGGTGCAGATGCACGCAAACACCCGTGAAGAGATCAAAGAAGTACGCGCTGGCGACATCGCTGCTCTGATCGGCATGAAGGACGTCACCACTGGTGACACTCTGTGCTCGCAAGAGAAGCCAATCATTCTCGTTCGTATGGACTTCCCAGAGCCGGTAATTTCGGTTGCTGTTGAGCCTAAGACCAAGGATGACCAGGAAAAAATGGGTATCGCTCTGGGCAAACTCGCTCAGGAAGATCCATCTTTCCGCGTTAAGACAGATGAAGAGACTGGTCAGACGATCATCTCCGGCATGGGCGAGTTGCACCTCGACATCCTCGTAGACCGTATGCGTCGCGAGTTCAACGTCGAAGCCAACATCGGTAAGCCGCAGGTTTCGTACCGTGAGAAGATCACCAAGTCTTGCGAAATCGAAGGCAAATTCGTACGTCAGTCTGGCGGCCGTGGCCAGTTCGGTCATTGCTGGGTTCGTTTTGCTCCGGCAGACGAAGGTCAGGAAGGCTTGCAGTTTGTCAACGAGGTAGTAGGTGGTGTGATTCCTAAGGAATACATCCCGGCTATTCAGAAAGGCATCGAAGAGCAGATGAAGAACGGTGTTGTTGCCGGCTATCCGCTCATCGGCCTGAAGGCTACTGTGTTCGATGGTTCTTACCATGACGTCGACTCCAACGAGATGGCGTTCAAGGTTGCTGCCTCCATGGCTACCAAGCAGCTGTCCCAGAAGGGCGGTGCTGTTGTGCTTGAGCCGGTAATGAAAGTGGAAGTAGTTACACCTGAGGACTACATGGGTGACGTGATGGGTGACCTGAACCGTCGTCGTGGTCTGATTCAAGGTATGGAAGATACGGTCTCTGGCAAGGTTATCCGCGCTGAAGTACCGTTGGGTGAAATGTTCGGTTATGCGACCGACGTTCGTTCCATGTCTCAGGGTCGCGCGAGCTACTCCATGGAATTTTCTAAATACTCTGAGGCTCCGTCGAATATCGTCGAAGCTATCGTTAAGAAAGGCTAATTCAGCCCTTTAGGCTAGAGGATCACTGTCGTGGCTAAAGAAAAATTTGATCGTTCCAAACCACACGTAAACGTCGGCACTATCGGCCACGTTGACCATGGTAAAACTACTCTGACTGCTGCACTGACCAAGGTTTGTGCTGAAGCATTCGGTGGTGCAGTTCGTGACTTCGCTCAGATCGACAGCGCGCCGGAAGAAAAAGCTCGTGGTATCACGATCAACACTTCCCACGTTGAATACGATTCGACCATTCGTCACTACGCGCACGTTGACTGCCCAGGCCACGCTGACTATGTGAAGAACATGATCACTGGTGCTGCTCAGATGGACGGCGCTATCCTGGTTTGCTCGGCCGCTGATGGTCCGATGCCGCAAACTCGTGAGCACATCCTGCTGTCCCGTCAGGTTGGCGTTCCGTACATCGTTGTCTTCCTGAACAAGGCTGACATGGTAGACGACGCTGAGCTGCTGGAGTTGGTTGAGATGGAAGTTCGTGACCTGCTGTCGACTTACGACTTCCCGGGCGACGACACTCCGATCATCATCGGTTCGGCTCTGATGGCTCTGAACGGCCAAGACGACAACGAAATGGGCACCACTGCCGTTCGTAAGCTCGTTGAGACTCTGGATACTTACATTCCTGAGCCTGTTCGCGTTATCGACAAGCCATTCCTGATGCCAGTAGAAGACGTATTCTCGATCTCCGGTCGCGGTACTGTTGTAACTGGTCGTATTGAGCGTGGTGTTATCCGCGTTCAGGAAGAAGTGGAAATCGTTGGTCTGCGTGACACCACCAAGACTATCTGTACTGGTGTTGAAATGTTCCGCAAGCTGCTCGACGAAGGTCGTGCTGGCGAGAACTGCGGTATCCTGCTGCGCGGCACCAAGCGTGACGACGTAGAGCGTGGCCAGATCCTGTGCAAACCAGGCAGCGTTAAGCCGCACACCAAGTTCGAAGGCGAAGTGTACGTTCTGTCGAAAGAAGAGGGTGGTCGTCACACTCCTTTCTTCAAGGGCTACCGTCCGCAGTTCTACTTCCGTACTACGGACGTAACTGGTAACTGCGAACTGCCGGAAGGCGTTGAAATGGTCATGCCGGGCGACAACGTGAAAATGGTTGTTACCCTGATCAAGTCGATCGCCATGGAAGATGGTCTGCGCTTCGCAATTCGCGAAGGCGGCCGTACCGTTGGTGCTGGCGTGGTTGCCAAGATCATCGAGTAATCGATTGATCGAGTAAAAGAAGCTCCCGCTTGCGGGGGCTTTTTTTATTGGGTTGACACTAGCTTGACGCGTCTATAGAATTGCGCCTCCTTTTAACGGGCGTTCTGCGCTCGTTGGGAATCGCAGCTTGGAATCTGAGGTCAAAATGCAAAACCAACAAATCCGTATTCGGTTGAAGGCTTTTGACCATCGCCTGATCGATCAATCAACCCAGGAAATCGTGGAAACCGCGAAACGTACTGGTGCTCAGGTGCGTGGTCCGATTCCACTGCCAACTCGCAAAGAGCGGTTCACAGTTCTTACTTCTCCGCACGTCAACAAAGACGCGCGCGATCAGTTTGAAATTCGGACCCATAAGCGTGTACTGGACATCGTCCAGCCAACGGATAAAACCGTTGATGCGCTGATGAAGCTCGACCTTGCGGCTGGCGTGGAAGTGCAGATCAGCCTCGGCTAAGACTTGGGTCTTAGTCGTGTAACGCTCTGAAATGGGCGGCCATAGCGGGTGAAAGCCCCGTACACTCATGAGGTTTACAACATGACTATTGGTGTAGTCGGTCGTAAATGCGGTATGACCCGTATTTTCACCGAAGAAGGTGTCTCCATTCCGGTTACGGTCATTGAGATCGAACCGAATCGCGTCACCCAGTTCAAAACTGAGGAAACCGACGGCTATCGTGCAGTGCAAGTCACTGTAGGTGAGCGTCGTGCCTCGCGTGTCAGCAAGGCTCAAGCCGGTCACTTCGCTAAGGCGAACGTCGCGGCAGGTCGTGGTGTCTGGGAATTCCGTCTTGAAGAAGGCGACTACTCAGCTGGCGACTTGATCAACGCTGAAATTTTCCAAGCTGGACAGATGGTCGATGTGACCGGTCAGTCCAAAGGTAAAGGCTTTGCCGGTACCATCAAGCGTTGGAACTTCCGCGGCCAAGACAACACTCACGGTAACTCCGTGTCCCACCGTGTTCCGGGTTCGATTGGCCAGTGCCAAACTCCGGGTCGCGTTTTCAAGGGCAAAAAAATGTCCGGTCACATGGGTGCTGAGCGTGTGACGGTACAGTCCCTGGAAGTTGTGCGCGTCGACGCTGAACGCAACCTGCTGTTGGTCAAAGGCGCTGTTCCTGGCGCGACTGGCGGTAACTTGGTTGTGCGTCCAGCAGCTAAGACTCGCGGTTAAGGGGAAGCTGACATGCAATTAAATGTAAATGGCGCTCAAGCGATCGAAGTATCCGAAGCAACTTTCGGTGGCGATTACAACGAGACCCTGGTTCACCAAGCAGTTGTGGCCTACATGGCCGGCGGCCGTCAAGGCAGCAAGCAGCAGAAGACTCGTTCTGATGTGTCGGGCGGCGGTAAGCGTCCATGGCGTCAGAAGGGTACTGGCCGCGCTCGTGCCGGTACCACTCGTGGTCCAATCTGGCGTGGTGGTGGTGTGACATTCGCGGCACGTCCGCAGAATCACGACCAAAAGCTGAACAAGAAGATGTATCGCGCTGCGATCCGTTCGATTCTTGCTGAGCTGGTCCGCACCGATCGCCTGGTCGTAGTTGAAGACTTCGCTGTCGAAGCTCCGAAGACTAAAGATCTGCTGGGCAAGCTGAATGGCATGGGTCTGACTGATGTCCTGATCGTGTCTGATGCAATTGATCAAAATCTGTACCTGGCTGCACGTAACCTGCCGCACGTCGATGTTCGTGACGTACAGGGTTCCGATCCGGTCAGTCTGATCGCGTATGAAAAGGTACTGGTTACCGTTTCTGCCGTGAAGAAATTCGAGGAGATGCTGGGATGAACCAGGAACGCGTATTTAAAGTGCTGCTGGGTCCGCACATCTCTGAGAAAGCCACACTACTGGCCGATAAGAAAAGCCAGTTCGTATTCAAGGTTGCAACCGATGCAACCAAGCTGGAAATCAAGAAGGCCGTCGAAAGCCTGTTCAGCGTGAAGGTTGAGCGTGTTACTACTCAGAACGTTCTGGGTAAGAGCAAGCGCACCGCTCGCGGTCTGGGCAAGCGTAACGACTGGAAGAAAGCGATCATCTCGCTTCAGCCAGGCCAAGATCTCGATTTCGCCAGCAGTGCTGAGTAAGGAAGGGGTGCATCATGGCAATCGTTAAATGCAAACCGACTTCCGCTGGCCGCCGTTTTGTGGTCAAGGTGGTCAATCAGGAGCTGCACAAAGGCGCTCCGTACGCTCCGCTGCTTGAGAAGAAGTCGAAGTCTGGCGGTCGTAACAACAATGGTCGCATCACTACCCGTCATATCGGTGGTGGTCACAAGCAGCATTACCGCTTGGTCGATTTCCGTCGCAACGACAAAGATGGCATTCCAGCCACTGTCGAGCGTATTGAATACGATCCGAACCGTACCGCACACATCGCTCTGCTGATGTACGCAGACGGCGAGCGTCGCTACATCATCGCCCCTAAAGGCGTGAGTGCTGGCGATCAGCTGGTAGCTGGCATCATGGCTCCGATCAAACCAGGTAACAGCCTGCAACTGCGTAACATTCCAGTTGGTAGCACTGTTCACGGTATCGAGCTGAAGCCAGGCAAAGGTGCTCAGATCGCTCGTTCCGCTGGCGCTTCGGCTCAGCTGATCGCTCGTGAAGGCGTCTATGTGACTCTGCGTCTGCGTTCCGGTGAGATGCGTAAAGTTCTGGCCGAGTGCCGTGCGACTTTGGGCGAAGTTTCGAACTCCGAGCACAGCCTGCGTTCGCTGGGTAAAGCTGGTGCTAAGCGCTGGCGTGGCGTTCGCCCGACCGTTCGTGGTGTTGCCATGAACCCGGTCGACCACCCACACGGTGGTGGTGAAGGTCGTACCTCAGGTGGTCGTCATCCGGTGTCTCCATGGGGCTTCCCGACTAAGGGTGCTAAGACTCGTGGAAACAAGCGCACCGATAATATGATCGTCCGTCGTCGCAAGTAAATAGAGGGATACGACAGTGCCACGTTCTCTGAAAAAAGGTCCTTTTATTGATCTTCACCTACTGAAGAAGATCGAAGTGGCGGTGGAAAAGAACGATCGCAAGCCAGTTAAAACCTGGTCGCGTCGCTCGATGATCCTGCCGCAAATGGTCGGTCTGACCATTGCTGTACATAACGGCCGTCAGCATGTCCCAGTTCTTGTGAACGAAGACATGGTCGGTCACAAACTCGGCGAGTTTGCTGGTACCCGCACTTATCGTGGGCACGTAGCAGACAAGAAAGCCAAGCGTTAAGGGGTTAGGAAATGGAAGTAGCCGCTAAGTTGTCGGGCGCTCGAATCTCCGCCCAAAAAGCCCGCTTGGTCGCCGACCAGATCCGCGGGAAAAAGGTGGGCGAAGCGCTCAACCTGTTGGCTTTCAGCAGCAAGAAAGCCGCCGAGATCATGAAGAAAGTGCTGGAGTCGGCTGTAGCCAACGCCGAGCACAACGAAGGCGCAGACGTTGATGACTTGAAGGTCAGCACTGTTTTCGTCAACGAAGGGCGTTCGCTGAAGCGAATCATGCCGCGAGCCAAAGGCCGCGCTGATCGCATCGTCAAGCGGTCTTGCCATATCACTGTCAAGGTTGCGGACAAGTAACGGAGTCGATCAGATGGGTCAGAAAGTACATCCCATTGGCATTCGCCTGGGAATCGTCAAGGAGCACACCTCCGTCTGGTACGCAGACGGTCGGACTTATGCGGACTATTTGTTCGCTGATCTGAAAGTGCGTGAGTATCTCCAAGACAAACTAAAAAGCGCGTCCGTAAGCCGTATCGACATTGCTCGTCCGGCTCAGACTGCACGTATCACCATTCACACTGCTCGTCCCGGTATCGTTATCGGTAAGAAAGGTGAAGATGTTGAGAAGCTGCGTCAGGACCTGACCAAGCAAATGGGTGTGCCTGTGCACATCAATATCGAAGAGATCCGCAAGCCGGAACTCGACGGTATGCTGGTTGCGCAGAGCGTAGCTCAGCAGCTGGAGCGTCGTGTGATGTTCCGTCGCGCTATGAAGCGCGCTGTACAAAACGCCATGCGTATTGGTGCCAAGGGCATCAAAATCCAAGTGAGCGGTCGTCTCGGTGGTGCAGAAATCGCACGTACTGAATGGTATCGCGAAGGTCGTGTGCCGTTGCACACCCTGCGTGCCGATATCGACTATGCCACGTACGAAGCGCACACCACTTATGGTGTGATCGGTGTCAAGGTTTGGATCTTCAAAGGCGAAGTAATTGGTGGTCGCCACGAAGAACTGAAACCACAAGCACCTGCGCCTCGTAAAAAAGCTGCTAAGTAAGGGGTACGCCAAATGTTACAACCAAAGCGTACGAAGTTCCGTAAGCAGATGACCGGCCACAACCGTGGCTTGGCTCAGCGCGGTAGCAAAGTCAGCTTCGGCGAATTCGCCTTGAAGTCTGTTGCCCGCGGTCGTCTTACCGCCCGTCAGATCGAGTCCGCTCGTCGTGCTCTGACTCGTCACGTTAAGCGTGGCGGGAAGATCTGGATTCGCGTTTTCCCGGACAAGCCAGTTACCAAGAAGCCTCTCGAAGTGCGGATGGGTAAAGGGAAGGGTGGCGTCGAATATTGGGTAGCCCAGATTCAGCCAGGAAAAGTCCTGTATGAAATCGAAGGCGTTTCCGAAGAGTTGGCGCGTGAGGCATTTGCCTTGGCTGCTGCAAAGCTGCCACTCGCTACCACTTTTGTTAAGCGGACGGTGATGTGATGAAGGCGAATGAACTTCGTGAAAAATCAGCACAGCAGCTGAACGAGCAACTGCTCGGCCTGCTGCGCGACCAGTTCAATCTGCGTATGCAGAAAGCAACTGGCCAGTTGGGGCAGTCTCACCTGCTCTCGCAAGTTAAGCGCGACATCGCTCGTGTGAAAACTGTGCTCAACCAGCAGGCAGGTAAGTGATCATGGCTGAAGCCGAAAAAACAGTCCGTACGCTGACCGGCCGTGTTGTCAGCGACAAGATGGACAAGACCATCACCGTATTGATCGAGCGTCGCGTTAAGCACCCGATCTACGGTAAATACGTTAAGCGTTCGACCAAGCTGCACGCGCATGACGAAAACAATCAGTGCCACATCGGCGACAAAGTTTCGATTCGTGAAACTCGCCCTGTAGCCAAGACTAAGTCTTGGGCTCTGGTTGAAGTCATCGAACGCGCAGTGGAAGTCTAAGGACTAGGGGTCGGAGAAATTATATGATTCAGACTCAATCCATGCTCGACGTTGCTGACAACAGTGGCGCACGTCGCGTTATGTGTATCAAGGTGCTGGGCGGCTCACACCGTCGTTATGCTGGCATCGGTGACATCATCAAGGTAACCGTTAAGGAAGCAATTCCGCGCGGTAAAGTGAAGAAGGGCCAGGTAATGACTGCTGTTGTAGTCCGTACCCGTCACGGCGTTCGTCGTCCTGATGGCTCGATCATTCGCTTCGATGGCAACGCTGCTGTTCTGTTGAACAACAAGCAAGAGCCTATCGGTACCCGTATCTTTGGGCCCGTGACTCGCGAACTTCGTACTGAGAAGTTCATGAAGATCGTCTCGCTCGCCCCTGAAGTGCTTTAAGGAGATCCGACATGCAAAAGATTCGTCGTGACGACGAGATCATCGTGATCGCCGGCAAAGACAAAGGTAAGCGCGGTAAGGTGCTCAAGGTTCTCGCTGACGACCGTTTGGTCGTTGGTGGGATCAACCTGGTTAAGCGTCATACCAAGCCGAACCCGATGTCGGGCGTTCAAGGCGGTATCGTCGAAAAAGAAGCGCCATTGCACGCTTCTAACGTGGCCATTTTCAATGGCGAAACCAACAAAGCAGATCGCGTTGGTTTCAAAGTTGAAGACGGTAAAAAAATTCGTGTCTTCAAGTCGACCCAAAAAGCGGTTGATGCTTGAACACTGCTAGGTAGAAGACCATGGCACGACTAAAAGAGATTTATCGGAAGGAAATTGCGCCCAAGCTGAAGGAAGAACTGAAGCTTGAGAACGTGATGGAAGTTCCGCGTATCACCAAGATCACCCTTAACATGGGCCTGGGCGAAGCAATCGGTGACAAGAAGATCATCGAGCACGCTGTTGCCGACCTGGAAAAGATCACCGGTCAGAAAGTCGTTGTGACTCATGCCCGTAAGTCGATTGCAGGCTTCAAGGTTCGTGAAGGCTGGCCGATTGGCGTTAAAGTAACTCTGCGCCGTGAGCGTATGTACGAGTTCCTGGATCGTCTGCTGTCTATCTCCCTGCCGCGCGTGCGTGACTTCCGCGGCCTGAATGCCAAGTCGTTCGACGGCCGTGGCAACTACAGCATGGGCGTTAAAGAGCAGATCATCTTCCCGGAAATCGACTACGACAAAATCGATGCCCTCCGCGGTCTGGATATTACCCTGACCACTACTGCTCGGACGGATGATGAAGGTCGCGCATTGCTGCGTGCTTTCAAATTCCCGTTCCGCAACTGATAGGAGCTGGATCATGGCCAAAATGAGCATGAGAAACCGTGAGCTGAAGCGTCAGCAAACGGTTGCCAAGTACGCCAAGAAGCGTGCTGAGCTGAAAGCAATCATCGTCGATCAGGAAGCATCTCCTGAAGCACGTTGGGAAGCTTCGGTGGCACTGCAAAAGCAGCCACGTGACGCAAGCGCTTCGCGTCTGCGTAATCGTTGCCGCATCACAGGTCGTCCGCACGGTGTATTCCGTAAGTTCGGTCTGTCGCGCATCAAGCTGCGTGAAGCAGCTATGCGTGGCGACGTACCAGGTCTGCGTAAAGCAAGCTGGTAAATCGTTGCGTACTGTATGGCCGATGCCTCCGTGCGTCGGCTTTACAGACAAGCAAAATGAATCAAGCCCCTATTGGGGCTTGATTCATTTCTGCACAGTCTCTAGAATGTTCGGCTCGCCTGAGCCTGGGTTTTCCCAGGATGTATGGCGACTCTAGCCGAAAGGCTATCTATCTATGTACCAGGAGCGTCTAGCCCATGAGTATGCAGGACCCGTTAGCGGACATGCTAACTCGTATCCGTAATGCCCAGATGGCTGAAAAGTCCGTCGTAAGCATGCCATCTTCTACCTTGAAGGTAGCCGTAGCCAAAGTCCTGAAGGACGAAGGTTATGTTGCGGATTATCAGATTAGCGGCGAAGCAAAGCCGCAGCTGTCCATCGAGCTGAAATATTTCGAAGGCCGTCCGGTCATCGAAGAAGTAAAACGCGCTAGCCGTCCAGGTCTGCGCCAGTACAAGTCCGTCGATGATCTGCCGAAAGTTCGTGGCGGTCTTGGCGTATCCATCGTCTCCACCAACAAAGGTGTGATGACGGATCGTGCTGCACGCGCTGCCGGTGTCGGTGGTGAAGTGCTATGTACAGTGTTCTAAGGGGGGATAAGCATGTCTCGCGTTGCTAAGAACCCCGTCAAGCTGCCTTCTGGTGTAGAGATCAAACTCGCCGGCCAGCAGCTCTCGGTGAAAGGTGCTAAAGGCACTTTGGAACTGAATGTTCATTCGTCCGTTGAAGTGGTCCAGGAATCCGGTGAGCTGCGTTTTGCCGCTCGTAACGGCGACCAGCAGACTCGCGCAATGGCCGGTACCACTCGTGCGTTGGTTAACAACATGGTAATCGGCGTCAGCGAAGGCTTCGAGCGCAAGCTCCAGTTGGTCGGTGTTGGTTATAAGGCTCAAGCTAAAGGACAAATCCTGTCCCTGGCTCTGGGTTTTTCCCACCCAATTGACTACGAATTGCCGCAAGGCGTTACCGCCGAAACCCCTAGCCAGACAGACATCCTGCTCAAGGGCGTCGACAAACAACTGGTTGGTCAGGTAGCTGCGGAGATTCGTGACTTCCGTCGTCCTGAACCTTACAAGGGCAAAGGTGTTCGTTACGCTGACGAAGTCGTCCGCCGTAAAGAAGCCAAGAAGAAGTAGGGCTAGCAAATGACCGACAAAAACGTTACTCGACTGCGCCGCGCTCGCAAAGCACGTCTGAAAATGCACGAACTCGAAGTCGTGCGTCTCTGCGTGTATCGCTCTTCGCAGCACATCTATGCCCAGGTCATTTCGGCCGACGGCAGCAAGGTTCTGGCCAGCGCCTCAACCTTGGACAAAGCACTGCGTGATGGCGCCACTGGCAACATCGACGCAGCCAAGAAAGTTGGTGAGCTGGTTGCCGAGCGCGCGAAAGCCGCTGGTGTAACTCAGGTTGCATTCGACCGTTCTGGCTTCAAGTACCACGGCCGCGTTAAGGCGCTGGCTGATGCTGCTCGTGAAGGCGGGCTGGAGTTCTAAGTTATGTCAAATAACGACCAAAAGCGCGACGAAGGCTACATCGAGAAATTGGTGCAGGTTAACCGTGTAGCTAAAACCGTTAAGGGTGGCCGCATCTTCACTTTCACCGCGTTGACCGTGGTTGGTGATGGTAAAGGTCGCGTAGGTTTCGGCCGTGGTAAATCCCGCGAAGTTCCTGCTGCCATTCAAAAGGCGATGGAAGCTGCGCGTCGCAACATGATCACCGTTGATCTGAACGGTACTACTCTGCAGTACGCGATGAAAGCTGCTCATGGCGCCTCTAAGGTGTACATGCAGCCTGCTTCTGAAGGTACCGGTATCATCGCTGGCGGCGCTATGCGTGCTGTTCTCGAAGTTGCTGGTGTGCAGAACGTTCTGGCCAAGTGCTACGGCTCGACTAACCCGGTAAACGTGGTTCACGCTACGTTCAAGGGTCTGCGTGCTATGCAGTCTCCGGACTCCGTTGCGGCCAAGCGTGGCAAGAGCGTCGAGGAGATTCTCTAATCATGGCTAATACCGTTAAAGTCACGCTGATCAAAAGCGTGAACGGCCGTCTGGCTAATCACAAAGCCTGCGTCAAGGGTCTCGGCCTGCGTCGCATCAATCACACCGTTGAAGTTCTGGATACTCCGGAAAATCGCGGCATGATGAACAAGGCTTATTACCTTCTCCGTGTGGAGGGTTAATTATGTACCTGAATGATTTGAGTCCTGCGCCGGGTTCCCGTCGTGAGAAGCACCGTCCGGGTCGTGGTATCGGTAGTGGTTTGGGTAAGACTGGTGGCCGCGGCCACAAAGGTCAAACCTCCCGCTCCGGTGGTTCCATTGCTCCGGGTTTTGAAGGCGGCCAGCAGCCACTGCACCGTCGTCTTCCTAAGTTTGGTTTCGTTTCTTTGAAGGCTATGGATCGCGCTGAAGTGCGTACTTCCGAGCTGAACAAGATCGAAGGCGACGTAGTTACTCTGCAGGCGCTGAAGGATGCTGACCTGATTAATCAAAACGTACAGCGTGTAAAAGTCATGCTGTCCGGCGAGATTACTCGTGCAGTCACCCTTAAAGGTATCGCCGCCACCAAAGGTGCGCGCGCGGCTATCGAAGCAGCTGGCGGTAAGTTCGAGGAATAAATGGCTAAGCAAGGTGCTCTCTCAGCGCTCAGCAATGGCGGGTTATCCGAGCTCTGGGCTCGTCTGCGCTTTCTGTTCATGGCGATTATCGTCTATCGGATAGGCGCACACATCCCTGTGCCCGGTATCAACCCTGATCGGCTGGCGGACCTGTTTCGACAGAATGAGGGGACCATTCTTAGCTTGTTCAACATGTTTTCCGGCGGTGCGCTGGAGCGCATGAGCATTTTTGCACTGGGGATCATGCCGTACATTTCGGCGTCGATCATCATGCAGCTCATGAGCGCTGTCAGCCCACAGCTGGAGCAGTTGAAGAAGGAAGGTGAGGCTGGTCGTCGTAAGATCAGCCAATACACCCGCTACGGCACTCTCGTCCTGGCATTCGTTCAAGCTATCGGCATGTCCGTTGGTTTGGCGAGTCAGGGCGTCGCGTTCGCTGATGGCTTTAGCTTCTACTTTGTAGCGGTCACTACGTTCGTCGCAGGCGCGATGTTCATGATGTGGCTGGGCGAGCAAATCACCGAGCGTGGTGTTGGCAACGGTATTTCGATGCTGATTTTTGCAGGCATCGTAGCCGGTCTGCCGCGGGCGATTGGGCAGTCTTTCGAGTCTGCTCGTCAGGGCGATATCAATATCTTCGCCCTTGTCGCCATCGGTCTGCTGGCAGTAGCGATCATCGGTTTTGTGGTGTTCATTGAGCGTGGTCAGCGTCGCATTGCGGTGCACTACGCCAAGCGTCAGCAGGGCCGTAAGGTCTTTGCCGCGCAGACTAGCCACTTGCCGCTGAAGGTGAACATGGCGGGGGTTATCCCGGCTATTTTCGCTAGCAGCCTTCTGTTGTTCCCGGCATCGCTGGGGTCCTGGTTTGGTCAGTCCGAAGGTATGGGCTGGCTGCAGGATATTTCACAGGCTATCGCTCCTGGTCAGCCGTTGAACATTTTGCTGTTTAGTGCAGGGATCGTTTTCTTCTGCTTCTTCTACACAGCATTGATGTTCAATCCGAAAGACGTAGCGGAAAACCTGAAGAAGTCCGGTGCCTTTATTCCAGGCATTCGTCCAGGTGAGCAGTCGGCACGTTACATTGATAGCGTTCTGACTCGTTTGACCCTGTTCGGTGCTCTGTACATGACGGCCGTGTGCCTGCTGCCCCAGTTCCTGGTGGTTGCGGCAAACGTTCCGTTCTACCTTGGCGGGACCTCGTTGCTGATCGTGGTAGTGGTTGTTATGGACTTTATGTCCCAAGTACAATCGCACCTCGTTTCACACCAGTACGAATCCCTGATGAAGAAAGCCAACCTGAAGGGCTACGGCAGCGGCATGCTCCGCTAATGTGTCCATAAGGTTCGAGGAGTTGGTGATGAAAGTTCGTGCATCAGTGAAAAAGCTGTGCCGTAACTGCAAAATTATTCGTCGCGAAGGTGTCGTGCGAGTGATCTGCAGCGCGGAACCGCGTCACAAACAGCGCCAAGGCTGAGTGTGATTGTTGCGTAATAAGCCCGGCAGCTAGTGCGCTGCCGGGTTGATTATTTGTTTCTACAGCGTTAATATCTCGCGCCCTTATTCTTGGCTTCCGGGGCGTAGGTAGCTGTCAATTGGAGTTCCACTGAATGGCCCGTATTGCAGGCGTAAACATTCCGGATAACAAACACACTGTTATCTCGCTGACCTACATCTTTGGTGTTGGTCGCACTACTGCACAGAAAATCTGTGCTGCGACCGGGGTTAACCCGGCTGCAAAGATCAAAGATCTCTCTGACGAGCAGATCGAGCAGCTGCGTGGCGAAGTTGCCAAGGTGAATACCGAAGGCGACCTGCGTCGTGAAGTGAACATGAAAATCAAGCGCTTGATGGATCTGGGTTGCTATCGCGGCCTGCGTCATCGTCGCGGTCTTCCGGTTCGCGGTCAGCGTACCAAGACCAACGCGCGTACCCGTAAGGGCCCGCGTAAGCCGATCCGCAAGTAATCGCATTAGCGAATCGACAGGAATTTAATCATGGCTAAACCTGCTGCTCGTACTCGTAAGAAAGTCAAAAAGACGGTGGTTGATGGCATCGCCCATATCCACGCTTCTTTTAACAACACAATCGTGACCATTACTGACCGTCAGGGCAACGCTCTGTCTTGGGCTACCTCCGGTGGTTCAGGTTTCCGCGGTTCACGTAAGAGCACTCCGTTTGCTGCCCAGGTGGCTGCAGAACGTGCTGGTCAAGCTGCGCTGGAATACGGCCTGAAGAACCTCGACGTTAACGTCAAAGGTCCAGGTCCCGGCCGTGAGTCCGCTGTCCGTGCATTGAACGGCTGCGGTTACAAGATCGCCAGCATCACCGATGTGACGCCCATCCCGCACAACGGATGCCGTCCTTCGAAGAAGCGTCGCGTGTAATCAGGAGACAGTGAGAAATGGCTCGTTACATTGGTCCCAAATGCAAACTGTCTCGTCGTGAAGGCACTGATCTTTTCCTGAAGAGTGGCGTACGCGCTCTGGAATCGAAGTGCAACATCGAAGCAGCCCCAGGTATCCACGGTCAGCGCCGTAGCCGTCAGTCTGACTACGGCACTCAGCTGCGTGAGAAGCAAAAAGTTCGTCGTATCTATGGCGTACTTGAGCGTCAGTTCAGCGGTTATTACAAAGAAGCAGCCGGCAAGAAAGGCGCTACTGGTGAGAACCTTCTGCAACTGCTCGAGTGCCGTCTGGATAACGTTGTTTACCGTATGGGCTACGGCGCTACCCGCGCTGAATCCCGTCAGCTGGTATCGCACAAGGCGATCAGCGTAAACGGTAAGACTGTAAACGTTCCGTCTTTCCAGGTTAAAGCTGGTGACGTCGTTGCAGTACGTGAGAAATCGAAGAATCAGCTGCGTATTGTTCAAGCTCTTGAACTGTGTGCACAGCGCGGCCGCGTTGAATGGGTAGAAGTAGACACCGCAAACAAGTCTGGCGTTTTCAAAGCCGTTCCTGTTCGTAGTGACCTCTCCGCTGACATCAACGAAAGCCTGATTGTCGAGCTCTACTCCAAGTAAGGGCTAGAAAATAGGTGTATCCATGCAGATTTCGGTAAATGAGTTCCTGACCCCCCGCCATATTGATGTGCAGGTGGTCAGTCCGACCCGCGCCAAGATCACTCTCGAGCCCCTCGAGCGTGGCTTTGGCCATACCCTGGGCAATGCGTTGCGTCGCATCTTGTTGTCCTCCATGCCTGGCTGTGCAGTAGTCGAGGCCGAGATTGATGGTGTGCTCCACGAGTACAGCGCAATCGAAGGTGTTCAGGAAGACGTAATTGAAATCCTGCTCAACCTTAAAGGTCTGGCTGTTAAGCTGCATGGCCGTGACGAAGTGACACTGACTCTGGCGAAAAAGGGCTCGGGCGTAGTTACCGCTGCCGATATTCAGCTGGATCATGATGTTGAAATCGTTAATGGCGACCACGTGATTGCCAACCTGGCCAGCAATGGCGCGCTGAACATGAAGCTCACCGTAGCTCGTGGTCGCGGCTATGAGCCAGCAGACAGCCGTCAGAGCGATGAAGACGAAAGCCGCAGCATTGGTCGCTTGCAGCTTGACGCTTCGTTCAGCCCTGTTCGTCGCATCTCATACGTGGTGGAAAACGCTCGTGTTGAGCAGCGTACCAACTTGGACAAGCTGGTCATCGACCTGGAGACCAACGGTACTCTGGACCCTGAAGAGGCCATTCGTCGTGCCGCTACCATTCTGCAGCAGCAGTTGGCAGCGTTCGTCGACCTCAAAGGCGACAGCGAACCTGTTGTGATCGAACAAGAAGACGAGATCGATCCGATCCTGCTTCGCCCAGTAGATGACCTGGAATTGACCGTACGTTCGGCTAACTGCCTCAAGGCAGAAAACATCTACTACATTGGTGATCTGATTCAGCGCACCGAAGTAGAGCTGTTGAAAACCCCGAACCTGGGCAAGAAATCCCTGACTGAAATCAAGGATGTTCTGGCTTCTCGCGGTCTGTCCCTCGGTATGCGCCTCGACAACTGGCCGCCGGCAAGTCTGAAGAAAGACGATAAGGCGACTGCCTGATCGTCATCATCACCGAACGTGAGTTTGGTAAGGAATTGAACCATGCGTCATCGTAAAAGTGGCCGTCACCTCAGCCGCACTAGCGCTCACCGCAAGGCCATGTTTCAAAACATGGCGGTATCGCTGTTCGAGCACGAGCTGATCAAAACTACTCTTCCGAAAGCTAAAGAGCTGCGCCGCGTTGCCGAGCCGCTGATCACTTTGGCTAAAGAAGACAGCGTTGCTAACCGCCGTCTGGCCTTCGACCGTACTCGTTCGAAAGCCATCGTTGGTAAGCTGTTTAACGATCTGGGCAAGCGCTACGCCACCCGTCAGGGCGGTTACCTGCGTATTCTCAAGTGCGGTTTCCGCGCTGGCGATAATGCTCCGATGGCTTACGTAGAACTGGTTGACCGTCCGGTCGGTGGTTCTGTAGAAGCTGCTGAGTAAGCTGTAGATCATCGAAAGAGCCGGGCTTTTAGCCCGGCTTTTTTGTTTTTGAAGTGGAGATTATTCCGCACGTCGTGTTTGATATTGTGTGCGGGAGCAAGCTCGGGTATGGTGCAGCCCGAACTTGAAACGCCGTATTCGGCCCCCATAAGAAAAAGCACATCATGCCCGAACCTTCTGCTTTAAGCCTTATCCCTCCTGCGGTCGTGCTGGTCCTGGCCATTTGGCTGCGCCGCCCGATCTTCGCCCTCATCATTGGTGCAGTGGCTGGTCTTCTGCTGATATCCCCTGAGCAAGCGCTGGGTAATTTTTCCGACATTTCCCTCAAGGTGATGCAGGACGAAACCATTGGCTGGTTGATCCTGGTCTGCGGCAGCTTTGGTGCCCTTATCGCCTTGTTGGTTCGCACTGGCGGTGCATTGGCATTCGGTCGTTCAGCGCTGAAGCTGTGCAAGGGACGTCGTTCCTCCCTGCTGATGACCTGCGTATTGGGCTTGGTGATCTTTATCGACGATTACCTCAATGCGCTCACCGTCGGCGAGACCATGAAGCGTGTAACTGACCGCTTCAAGATTTCCCGCGAAATGCTCGCCTATGTGGTGGACTCCACGGCAGCACCGGTTTGCGTGCTGGTTCCGTTGTCGACCTGGGCTGTGTTCTTTGGCGGCCTGCTCGAGAGCAATGGCGTTGCCGATGCCGGTCAAGGTGTGTCGGTTTACATGCAAGCCATCCCTTACATGTTCTACGCCTGGTTGTCTGTAATTCTGGTGATTCTGGTGTGCATGGGCGTGGTCCCGGCTTTCGGCCCGATGCGCAAAGCTGAGAATCTCGCCCGTCACGGCTCTGCCGGTGCCATGCACGTTGGCGAGTTCGCGCCTGAGCACAACTACTCGATGAAGGCTGTTGAAGCCGAGATGGAGCACGCGGACAAAGAGGGTGGCAAGCTCTATAACTTCCTCGCGCCGCTGTTGTTCCTCGTTGCTGCTACCGTCTACTTCGACATCGATGTGTGGAAAGGCATGCTGGCCACTTTGGTTTTCATCGTGCCGTTCTATCTGATCCAGCGCCTGATGCCGATGTCCGAAATGTTCGAAGAGATGATGGATGGTTTCAAAACCATGCTTCCGGCGATCGGCACTGTAATCGCTGCCTTCGTGTTTAAAGAAGTCTGTGATCAGTTGCATCTTTCCCTGTACGTGATCGACTCGCTCAAGCCATACATGACCCCGCAAATGATGCCGGCAATCGTCTTCCTGTCGATGGCTATTCTTGCGTTCGCTACTGGCTCGTCCTGGGGCATCTTTGCCGTGACGATTCCGATCGTCATGCCATTGGCTCATGCGCTGGATGCTGACATCCCGCTGGTTTTGGGTGCCTTGCTCTCTGCCTCTGCTTTCGGCAGCCAGGCGTGCTTCTACAGCGATTCGACCGTACTGGCGGCGCAAGGCTCGGGTTGTGACCTGATCAGCCACGCGGTGACTCAGTTGCCTTATGCGCTGATTGCAGCAGCTCTGGCCTTTGTTGGCTTTTTGCTGATGGCCTGATATCGCGCTGTACTCCAAAAGAACGGGCCGAGTGCCCGTTTTTTTGTGTCGCTAATTTGTGGGGTTAACCCATGAAGTTCGATAGTTAAAAGCTAATGATGCGTTGGGTTTAATAAATTAGTGCCGCGACTGGTTTGTACTTATTCTTGGTACATCGCTGGTTAGCCAGCAATAAGTCGCAAACAAGGAGCGATGCCATGACCTACAAGATCATTCAGACCACCAGTGCCGGTAACCCGATTGCCGATAACCAGAACTCACTGAGTGCGGGTCCGCGCGGCCCCTTGTTGCTTCAGGACTATCAGTTGATCGAAAAACTCGCTCATCAGAACCGTGAGCGTATCCCTGAGCGTGTTGTGCACGCCAAGGGCTGGGGCGCGTTCGGTACGCTTACTGTTACTCACGATATTAGCCAATACACCAAAGCTAAACTGTTCGCTGAAGTTGGCAGTAAAACCCAGATGCTCGCACGTTTCTCGACTGTAGCGGGCGAGCAGGGCGCAGCAGACGCCGAGCGCGATGTACGCGGCTTCGCCTTGAAGTTCTACACCGATGAAGGCAACTGGGATCTGGTGGGTAATAACACGCCGGTGTTCTTCGTGCGTGACCCGCTGAAATTCCCGGATTTTATCCACACCCAGAAGCGTCACCCAAAAACCAATCTGCGCTCGCCGACCGCCATGTGGGACTTCTGGTCGTTGTCGCCAGAAAGCCTGCACCAGGTGACGATTTTGATGTCGGATCGCGGCCTGCCAACCGATGTGCGCCACATTAATGGCTACGGTTCGCACACCTACAGCATGCTCAACGCTGAAAACCAGCGGGTGTGGGTCAAGTTCCACTTCAAAACCCTGCAAGGCCACAAGCACTGGACCAATGTCGAGGCGAGCACAGTGGTCGGCAACAGCCGCGAAACCACACAGGAAGACCTGTTCTACAGCATCGAGAAGGGTGACTTCCCGAAATGGCGCATGTGCATTCAGGTAATGACCGAGGAGCAAGCGAAGCACACCTCGTTCAATCCGTTCGATCTGACCAAGGTCTGGCCGCATGGCGAGTTTCCGCTGATTGAGGTCGGCATCATGGAACTCAACCGTAACCCGGAAAATTATTTCGCCGAGATCGAGCAAGCCGCATTCTCGCCTTCGAACATCATCCCTGGCATTGGTTTCTCGCCAGACAAGATGCTCCAGGCCCGGGTGTTCTCGTATGCCGATGCGCACCGCTACCGCTTGGGTACGCATTACGAAGCATTGCCGGTGAACGCGCCGAAGAATCCGGTGCACCATTACCACAAGGACGGCGCCATGCGCTTTATGCCGAACAATCCAAATGCGGATGCTTACTACGAGCCGAACTCGTTCAATGGTCCGGTCGAGGCGCCTGAATATGCTGAGCCGCCGCTGCCACTCGAAGGTGATGCTGACCGCTTCAACCATCGCGAAGGTAACGATGACTACAGCCAGCCACGAGCGCTTTTCGGGTTGTTCGATGATGCGCAGAAGCAGCGCTTGTTCAGCAATATCGCCGGCGCGATGGCCGGAGTGCCTGAGTTCATTGTCGAGCGGCAACTGGCTCACTTCGACCTTGTGCATGCCGACTACGGCAATGGCGTTCGGGCCGCACTAAAAGCCAATAAGTAAACTATGCTTCAGTGAGCGCCCCCGTTATGGGGGCGTTTTGCTTGACCCAACCGGCTGATGAGCGGAGCATTGGCGCTATATTCAGTTCCACGTGCAAGGATTTGCCCCCATGAAAGGCCACGCCGAAGTCATTTCTTATCTGAAAACGCTGCTCAAAGGCGAACTCGCTGCGCGTGATCAGTACTTCATTCACTCGCGCTTTTATGAAGACTGGGGCTACAGCAAGCTCTATGAACGCATCAATCACGAGATGGAAGAAGAAACCCAGCATGCGGATGCATTGCTCAAGCGGATTCTTTTCCTCGAAGGCACGCCGGACATGGCTCCGGATGCTTTCACCTTCGGTAAGAACGTGCCTGAGATGCTCAAGCTTGATCTAAAGCTTGAATACCATGTGCGTGCTGCATTGTGCAAAGGCATGGCCTTGTGCGAAAAGCATCAGGACTACACCAGCCGCGATATCCTGTTGGCGCAGCTTAAAGACACCGAAGAAGATCATGCCTATTGGCTGGAAATCCAGCTGCAACTGATCGAGAAGATCGGTCTGGAGAACTACCTGCAATCGCAGATGTAGTTTTCAAGGCGCAAAAAAATCCCCCGCAGGCCTGGCGTGCGGGGGATTTTTATTGCCTGCGGTTTACCTCAGGCGGGCTGGTCGCGGTCACGCTCAAGCAGTGGCTTGAGGAAGTGGCCGGTGTGTGACTGCTCCATGCCGGCGACTTCTTCAGGTGTGCCGACCGCAATGATCTGGCCACCTTTTGAGCCGCCTTCGGGGCCGAGATCCACCAGCCAGTCGGCAGTCTTGATCACGTCGAGGTTGTGCTCGATCACCACCACAGTGTTGCCGTGGTCACGCAGGCGATGGAGGACTTCTAGAAGCTGCTGAATATCCGCAAAGTGCAGGCCTGTGGTCGGCTCATCGAGGATATACAGGGTCTTACCCGTGTCGCGCTTGGACAGCTCGCGCGACAGCTTAACCCGCTGCGCTTCACCGCCAGACAACGTCGTCGCGCTCTGGCCGAGCTTGATGTAAGACAGGCCTACATCAATCAGGGTTTGCAGTTTGCGCGACAGGGCCGGCACGGCGTCGAAGAAGTCACGGGCTTCCTCGATGGTCATGTCGAGCACCTCGGTGATGCTCTTGCCCTTGTACTTCACTTCCAGGGTTTCGCGGTTGTAGCGCTTGCCCTTGCACACGTCGCACGGCACGTAGATATCCGGCAGGAAGTGCATTTCGACCTTGATCACGCCATCGCCCTGGCAGGCTTCACAGCGTCCGCCCTTGACGTTGAACGAGAAGCGGCCCGGCCCGTAACCGCGTGAGCGCGATTCCGGCACGCCGGCAAACAGCTCACGAATTGGGGTGAACAAGCCGGTGTACGTGGCCGGGTTCGAGCGCGGCGTGCGACCAATTGGGCTTTGGTCGATGTCGACGACTTTATCCAGATGCTGCAAACCATCGCAGCTGTCATGTGCCGAGGCTTCCAGCGTCGTCGCACCGTTCAGTGCAGTGGCGCTCAACGGGTAAAGCGTGTTGTTGATCAGTGTCGACTTGCCCGAGCCGGAAACGCCGGTGACGCACGTCAGCAGGCCAATTGGAATTTCCAGATTGACGTTGCGCAGGTTGTTGCCGCGAGCACCTTTGATCTTCAGCAGCTGTTTGCGGTTCGGCGGCGTGCGCTTGTTCGGTACGGCGATCTTGACCCGACCCGACAGGTATTTCCCGGTCAGCGAATCCGGATGCGCCATCACTTCGGCCGCAGTGCCTTCGGCAACGATACGACCGCCGTGTACGCCGGCACCCGGGCCGATATCAACCACGTAGTCAGCCATGCGAATGGCGTCTTCGTCGTGCTCGACAACAATTACCGTGTTGCCGATGTCGCGCAGATGGCGCAGCGTGCCGAGCAGGCGCTCGTTGTCACGCTGATGCAGGCCAATCGACGGCTCGTCGAGGATGTACATCACCCCGACCAGGCCGGCGCCAATCTGGCTGGCCAGACGAATACGCTGAGCTTCACCGCCCGAGAGCGTGTCGGCGCTGCGATCAAGCGTCAGGTAATCGAGACCGACGTTGACCAGAAACTGCAGGCGCTGGCAGATCTCTTTGAGAATCTTGTCGGCAATTTCACCACGGCGGCCGGGCAGGGTAAGGCTGCTGAAATATTCAGCTGCATCGCCAATCGGCAAACCGGTCACCGCCGGCAGCGTGCGTTCACCGACCCACACATGGCGGGCTTCACGGCGCAGACGCGCACCGCAACAGTCCGGGCACGGTTGAGTGCTGAGCAGCTTGCCGAGTTCTTCGCGCACGCTGCTCGATTCGGTCTCGCGGTAACGGCGATCGAGGTTCGGCACGATGCCTTCGAACGGGTGCGAGCGTTTAACGATATCGCCACGATCATTGAGGTAGCGGAAATCAACCGCTTGCGTGCCGCTGCCGAACAGAATGACTTTCTGATGCTCGGCACTGAGATCGTCGAAGGGTATTTCCAGGCTGAAACCGTAATGCGCCGACAGCGAGCCGAGCATCTGGAAGTAATAAACGTTGCGCCGGTCCCAGCCGCGAATCGCGCCTTCGGCCAAGGTCATCTCGCCGTTGATCAGGCGCTTGGTGTCGAAGAATTGCTTAACACCCAGGCCGTCGCAAGAAGGGCAGGCGCCTGCGGGGTTGTTGAACGAGAACAGCTTCGGCTCAAGCTCGCTGATCGAATGGCCGCAATGCGGGCAGGCGAAACGGGCGGAGAAGATAATCTCTTTGAGGTCGCTGTCTTCGTCATCCATTGGCGCGATGAGCGCAATACCGTCAGCCAGATTCAGCGCGGTCTCGAACGACTCGGCCAGGCGCTGTTGCAGGTCTGCACGCACCTTGAAACGGTCAACGACCACATCAATGCTGTGCTTCTTCTGTTTATCCAGCTTGGGCAGCTCATCAAGCTCATGCAGCCGGCCATTGATGCGGGCGCGCACAAAACCCTGGGCGCGCAGCTCCTCGAATACTGAGAGGTGCTCACCTTTGCGCTCGCGCACAACTGGTGCCAACAGCATCAACTTGCTGCCTTCGGGCAATGCCAGCGCCTGATCAACCATCTGGCTGACGGTTTGCGCTTCCAGCGGAACGTCGTGATCCGGGCAGCGCGGAATACCCGCGCGTGCATACAGCAGACGCAGGTAGTCGTAGATTTCGGTGATTGTGCCGACAGTCGATCGCGGGTTGTGCGATGTCGACTTTTGCTCGATGGAGATAGCCGGCGACAAACCTTCGATCGTGTCGACGTCGGGTTTTTCCATCATCGACAGGAACTGCCGGGCATACGCCGAAAGTGATTCGACGTAACGGCGCTGGCCTTCTGCATAAAGCGTGTCGAACGCCAGTGATGACTTGCCCGAGCCAGACAAGCCGGTGATGACAATCAGCTTGTCCCGCGGCAGAGTCAGGTCGATATTCTTCAGGTTATGGGTTCTGGCCCCACGTATCAGAATCTTGTCCACAAACAGCGGCCTCGCTTGGCGGGCGGAGAAACGATCAAGTATACGGCCGGGACGCCCCCTGCGGCAAAGTGCGCTCCTGTGCCGCAGGTTAGATGACTGGTAGAATCGTCGGCTTGTTCGAATAGGGTCAATTCAATGCACGATCTGCACAGCGAGCGTATGAGTGGTAGCGAAACCCGTGCGGCGGGTGGTCTGGCAATGGTTTTTGCCTTTCGTATGCTCGGCATGTTCATGGTTTTGCCGGTGTTAGCTACCTATGGAATGGACCTCAAGGGCAGTACGCCCGCGCTTATCGGTTTGGCCATTGGCGCTTACGGCCTGACTCAGGCCTTTTTCCAAATCCCGTTCGGGGTGATTTCTGATCGTATCGGCCGGCGTCCGGTTATCTATCTCGGGCTGCTGATTTTTGCCGCCGGCAGTGTGCTGGCCGCAGGCGCGGATTCTATCTGGGGTGTTATTGCAGGCCGCGTGCTGCAAGGCGCAGGCGCTATTTCTGCGGCGGTCATGGCCTTGCTTTCGGACCTCACACGCGAGCAACACCGAACCAAGTCGATGGCCATGATCGGCATGAGTATTGGCCTGTCGTTCGCCGTGGCGATGGTGGTCGGGCCGTTGCTGACGCGCGCATTCGGACTCTCCGGATTATTTTTGGCGACCGCTGGTCTGGCGATTGTCGGCATGTTGATTATTGCCTTCGTGGTGCCGTCTTCTGCAGGGCCGCTGCAGCACCGTGAGTCGGGCGTGGCCAAGCAAGCGCTGATCCCGACGCTGAAAAATCCGGATCTGCTGCGCCTCGATCTGGGGATTCTGGCACTGCACGCCATTCTCATGGCGAGCTTTGTAGCGCTGCCGCTGGCGCTGGTTGAGCAGGGCAACTTGCCTAAAGAGCAGCACTGGTGGGTGTACCTGACCGCCTTGCTGATCGGCTTCTTCGGCATGGTGCCGTTCATTATCTATGCCGAGAAAAAACGCCAGATGAAGCGCGTGCTGGTCGGCGCAGTCGCGGTGCTGATGCTGTGCGAGCTTTATTTCTTCGAGTTCGGCACGAGTCTGCAAGCGCTGGTGATCGGTCAGGTCGTGTTCTTCACCGCATTCAACCTGCTCGAAGCTTCGCTGCCATCGTTAATCAGTAAGGTGGCCCCCGCAGGCGGCAAGGGCACCGCGATGGGCGTGTACTCGACCAGTCAGTTTCTCGGGGCCGCGATCGGTGGCATTGTCGGTGGCTGGATGTATCAGCATTACGGACTTTCAGGTGTATTCATCGGGTGTGCGGCAATGGCGCTTCTTTGGCTCATCTTTGCTGTTAATATGAAGGAACCTCCATACGTAACCAGCCTGCGCTTGCCGTTGAGCGCAGCCTCGCTGCAAGATGTCGGATTGGTCGAACGTTTAATGGCAGAGCCCGGTGTGGCGGATGCTGTCGTAGTGGCCGATGAGTCAGCCATCTACATCAAAGTGGATACTCAACAATTGGATCGCCCGTCACTGGATCGCTTGATTGGATCAGCCCCGGTGATGAGCTGAAAGCTTAGGAGAACGTTATGGCCCGTGGGGTTAACAAAGTCATTCTGGTCGGTACCTGCGGACAAGATCCGGAGACCCGCTACCTGCCAAACGGTAACGCGGTTACCAACCTGAGCCTGGCTACCAGTGAGCAGTGGACCGACAAGCAAACCGGTCAGAAGGTCGAGAAGACCGAATGGCACCGGGTTTCAATGTTCGGCAAAGTGGCTGAAATTGCTGGCGAGTACCTGCGTAAAGGTTCGCAGGTCTACATCGAAGGCAAGCTGCAGACCCGTGAGTGGGAAAAAGACGGTATCAAGCGTTACACCACCGAAATCGTGGTCGACATGCAAGGCACCATGCAACTGCTCGGCGGCCGTCCGAACAACGACAGTGGTGATTCCGCTCCACGTCAGCAGCGTCCTGCGCCGCAACAACGTGCACCACAGCCTCAGGCTGCGCCACGTCCTGCGCCGGCTCCTCAGCCAGCCGCTGACTACGACAGCTTCGATGACGACATCCCGTTCTAAGTAACGGATGATGTAATCATCTAAAAGCTGTTGATGAAGCCTCCGTTTACGGGGGCTTCATCGTTTCTGCTCAATTGAAATGGCGACACTCATTGCACGGGCAGTGCAGCGTTGAGTGGGGCTGATCGCGCTTACATGCCACCCTGGGCTTTGATGTCACCCTTGGTGCCCGCATCGGTGTCCATCCAGAAGCTGTCGGCATCGGGATTGTCGGTTACGGTGTAGGTGATCATGCCTTGCTGGAAATGCAGCGCGCCGCCGGTGTGTTTGGCTTTCACCGACTTGCCGTTGACCCAGACCTGATTTTTCGAGTCGATACGGATTTTCGCGACGGTTTGCCCTTCGTCACTTACTGCCGTCAGCTGTCGGTCACCGTGCCCAGTGCTGGCTTTTGGGGTGGCTTCGGTCTGGCTGCTGCCGTAACCCGCTTTGGCATTTTCGGCTTTGGTTTTATTGATGTCGCAGCCTTGCATCTCGGATATCTGAGTGCACCCGGAGCGTTCGAGTTTCTCCCGGTATTTGCTGTCAATCGCGTTGGCGTTCAGGCAAACCAATGAAACAACCGCGCCAACCAGTAGTGTATTTATGCGCATGATGTTGATCCTTTTTGAAGGTTACCTAAGCGTAATCAATAATCCGGACTTGACCCGTGCCATCCGAAGGGCGGCGATGGGCGTGGCGACCCGGCAATAGCGCGACTTAATCAAACTAAACTGACGTGGGTCATGTGATACTTTATCTGCCCGCGTTAAGTGGGCGTTTTCATGTGACCTGATTTTGTTTTTGCTCGCCTGAGCTTTAGTATGCAAGTTATGTGACCTCACAGAAGCTTTGTTAGCTTTCTCTTATTTATAACCGTACTGATTGCTGAGATAGCTATCGATTATGCGAATGCGTTTGATGCTGTTAGGTGGTGGCAATGTGCTGGGGCAGGCGCTGATTCAGCAGGGCGCCGAGGAAGACATTGGCTTTCTGGCACCCAAGCCGCCGGAGTCGGGTTGGGATGCTGCCAGCCTGACTCAGTTGCTCGATGAGACTCGCCCGGATGCCCTGATCAATCTGGCGTATTACTTCGACTGGTTTCAGGCCGAGACGGTGACCCCTGCGCGCTTCAACGAGCAGCAGCGGGCGGTCGAGCGTCTGGCCGAGCTGTGCAAACACCATGAAATCATGCTGATTCAGCCTTCTAGCTATCGCGTATTCGATGGCTCGCGGGCGACTGCTTACAGTGAAAAAGACGAGCCTGCACCTTTGGGTTTGCATGGTCAGGCCATGCGATACCTTGAGCAAAGTGTCCGCGCTACCTGCCCGCGGCATGTGCTGTTGCGCTTTGGCTGGCTTCTGGACGGCACCCCTGAGGGGCTGCTGGGGCGTTTCCTGAGCCGCGCCGAGCGTGATGAGGCGTTGTATCTGGCAGATGACCGGCGCGGTAATCCGACGCCAATTGATGACGCCGCGCGGGTGATACTCGCGGTACTCAAGCAACTGGATTGCATGACTCCGCTGTGGGGGACTTACCACTACGGCGGCCACGAGGCGACCACCTCGCTGGCGTTAGGGCAGGCTGCCCTGAGTGAGGCGCGTAACTTCCGCAGTAGTTTGGTTGAGGAAATCACCCCGCAAGCCCACGTCGCACGCCCCGATGCGTCCGAAGAGCCGCAGCACGCGGTGTTGGCTTGCAAAAAAATCCTTCATACCTTTGGCATAAAACCCCGCGCCTGGCGTGCGGGACTGCCTAATCTACTGGACTATTATTACCGCCATGTCTGATTTACCTGTTCTTGTTACGGGTGGGGCCGGCTTCATCGGCTCGCATCTGGTTGATGCACTGCTGGCTGAAGGGCGCAGCGTGCGCGTGCTCGACAACCTGTCGATGGGCAAGCGCGACAACCTGCCGCTGGATAACCCGCGACTGCAGTTTATCCAGGGCGATGTCGCCGACGCGGCCGTTGTTGCCGACGCTGTTGCCGGTTGTGCTGCGGTCGTGCACCTGGCGGCAGTTGCCTCGGTTCAGGCGTCGGTGGATGACCCGGTAAGTACGCATCAGAGCAACTTCGTCGGCACCCTGAATATCTGTGAAGCCATGCGCCTGCATGGGCTCAAGCGCGTCGTGTTCGCCTCGAGTGCGGCAATTTATGGCAGTAATGGTCAGGGCCAGTCGATTGTCGAGGAAACCGCCAAAGCGCCGCTCACGCCTTATGCGTCAGATAAATTGGCCAGTGAGTACTATCTGGACTTTTATCGCCGTGAGCACGGTCTGGAGCCGGCGATTTTTCGCTTCTTCAACATCTTCGGCCCGCGTCAGGACCCCTCGTCACCTTATTCCGGGGTGATCAGTATCTTCACCCAGCGCGCTCAGCAGAGTTTGCCGATCAGCGTATTTGGCGATGGTGAGCAAACCCGCGATTTCTTCTATGTGGCCGATCTGGTTGCCCTGCTGATGCAAGGCCTGAAGACGTCTGACGTCGGCGTTGATGCGCTGAATGTCGGCTGGAATCAAACCACCAGCCTCAATCAATTGCTCGAGTCGATTGGCGAGCTGTTTGGCGGCTTGCCGGAGGTAAGTTACAAGGCGCCGCGTGCCGGCGATATTCGTCACTCTCGCGCCGATAACACGCGTTTGCAGTCGCGTTATCAAATGCCTGAGCAAACCTCGATCAAGCAAGGTCTGAAAAACCTGCTGGGGCTTTAGTCACTTTCTTCGCGGCACAAAAAAACCGGCACTGAGCCGGTTTTTTTGTGCCTGAGATTGTTCTCAGAACTTGTAGCCGAGGCCGACCATGTAAACCCATGGATCAACTTCAACGTTAACTTTCAGGTTGCCGACACCGGCCAGGTCAACGTGGGCGTTGGTGTCGATGTCGATGTAACGGATCTGGCCGTTGATCATCCAGTTGTCATTGATCATGTAGTCGGCGCCGATCTGTGCGGACGCACCCCATGAGTCGCTGACGTCAAGATTGCTGAAACCTTTGGCTTCTGCGGAGCCTGAAGTCGATGCATCGTAGAACGCGGTGTAGTTGATGCCGATGCCGACGTAAGGCTGGAACGCATAGTTCTTGTCCAGCGGGTAATAAACCAGGCTCAGGGTAGGCGGCAGTTGCTTAACGTCGCCAAGGTTGCCGTTGAGGCCGGCCAGGCCGCCGGGCAGGCCGGATACGCCGATGTCATGTGAGAACGGGGTCGCTGCCAGCAACTCGAGGCCCAAGTGGTCGGTCATCATGTAAGCGAAGTTCAAACCGAGCTGGGTGCTGCTATCAACAGTTGCGTGACCACCCAGGTCACCCAGCGGGCTGCCAATGCCTGAGCTGTCTTCGTGCGGGTCAACGGTAATTGCACCGGCACGAACGATGATGTCACCGGCTTCGTGCGCCTGAGCGAACGGTGCAACCATGGCAAGCGCAAGAAGGGGAGCTGCAAACAGTTGCTTATTCATTAATTAACTCCATCGAGTTGCTGTAAATCGGGAATGGAATAAGCATAAGGCTTGGTAAAAAGCGCTTGTTGATCCAGCTCAATAGGATGGCATTCTGCCCAATCTCGACGAATGGATTGCCTTTGCCTGCGCGTCTAGATGATAATGGTTATCTTTAGTACTTCGCGTATCTGTCAAGGAAACTGCATGAACCCCCATCCTCTTCGTGCGCTCATTGCGGCCATGCTGCTATCTAGCGGCACGCTCGTTGCGGCACCGCTCGACAATGCACTCGATGAAAGCCAAGGGCTGGCTCAAGACGCCAAAGCCTCGCAAGCGCGCATCGAAAAGCTTGATGACAGCAGCCGTGAAATGCTCGGTGAGTACCGCGATGCCGTACAACAAGCCGAAGCCCTGAAAGGCTACAACCAACAACTGCGCGAACTGGTTGAAGCTCAGCGCAAAGAGCTTGAGGGTTATCAGGCCCAACTCGACGGGATCGAGCGCACGCAGGAAGCCGTGACGCCGTTGATGCGGCAAATGGTTGAGGTGCTGGGTGAGTTCATTGCGGCCGACGTACCGTTCTTGCCGCAAGAGCGTGCAGATCGCCTCGCTCAACTTGAGGAAATGATGCCGCGAGCCGACATCAGTCTGGCGGAAAAATACCGGCGCATTCTGGAGGCTTATCAAGTCGAGAGCGATTACGGTCGCACGCTTGAAGCCTGGCGTGGTGAGCTGCCTGTAGAGGGCGGCACGCGCAATGTCGAGTTCCTGCGCCTGGGGCGCGCAATGCTTTATTACCAAACACTCGACGGCCGTGAAAGTGGCTGGTGGAATCCGCAGGCACAAAGCTGGCAGGTGCTCGATAACGCTGCACGGCGTCCGTTGCACCAGGCGTTGGCGATTGCCCGTCAGGAAGAGGCGCCGGCGTTGCTTGAGTTACCTGTCAAAACCTTGGTTGGGGAGAGCCATTAATGCGTCCTGTCATTCAGCGAAATCTGCTCGGCGCGCTCTTGCTCAGCCTGCTGCCAATAATGGCCTCGGCCAACGAAGTACTCAGCCCTGAACAATTGCTGCAACGCATTCGCAGTGATCGTGCCAGTGAAGTAACGGCTATGCAGGCGCGCGAAAAGGCGTTTATCAGCGAAAGCGCTGAGCGTGCGCAAATGCTCAGTAAAGCCAAGGCGGCACTGAGCCAGCAGCAAGCCGAAGCGGCTCGCTTGAAAGCCGAATTCGACCTTCAGGAAACCCAGTTGGCAGAGCAGGAAAAACTGCTCAACCAACGCGTAGGTCACTTGGGCGAGCTGTTCGGCGTGGTCCGTCAGAGCGCTGGCGATGTGGCCGGGCAATGGCAAGACAGCCTGCTTAATGCGCAATTCCCCGAGCGTCTGGAGCGTCTGAATAATCTGGCGAAAAGCCGCACCTTGCCGGCCGCGCAAGATCTCGAAGCTTATTGGATGCTGCTGCTTGAAGACCTTACCGCGAGTGGTCAGGTTGCACGGGTGAAGTTGCCGGTTGTTGCTGCCGACGGCACGCGCAGCGAGAAGCAGGTGCTGCGCGTTGGGGCGTTTTCGGCGTTCGACGACAATGCATTCCTGCGTTTCGATGCCGACACCCAGAACCTCCTGACTCCGGCGCGTCAGCCTTCCGGGCAAGCGCTGGTGAGTGATTACCTGCAAAGCAAAGAGGCCTTGGGCGTACTGCCGATTGACCCGACTCGGGGCACCTTGCTGGCGCAGTTGCAGCGTCAACCGACGCCGTGGGATCGCTTGCAGCAAGGCGGTCTGGTGGGATGGGTGATTGTCGCGCTGGGCGTTGTTGGTTTGCTGCTTGCGCTGTGGCGCATGGCTGTTCTGGGGCGCGCCGGACGTGGCGTGAGTGCGCAGATGCGTGACCTGAGTGCACCGCGTGATGACAATCCGCTGGGCCGGGTGATTGGTGTGCTCGGCGCCAAGCCGCAGCTGTCGGATCTGGAAACGCTGGAGCTGAAACTCGACGAGGCGATCATGCTCGAAACCCCGCCGCTGGAGAAAGGCCAGGGCCTGCTCAAGCTGCTGAGTGCTGTTGCGCCGCTGCTGGGTTTGCTGGGTACGGTCACCGGGATGATCGTCACCTTCCAGGCGATTACTCAGGGCGGTGGCGGCGACTCGCGACTAATGGCCGATGGTATTTCGCAGGCGCTGGTCACCACCGTGCTGGGCTTGTTGGTGGCAATTCCGCTGCTGTTCCTGCACACCTTGCTGGCCAGCCGCAGCAAAAATCTGATCCAACTGCTTGAGCAACAAAGCGCCGGCCTGATTGCCCTGCATTTGTCCGGAGCACCGCGTCGTGAGTGAAGTCTACGGCCTGTGGCTGCGTCTGACCGACAGCGGTTACGCCTTGCTCGATTTCATGCAGGCGGGCGGCGTTGTGATGTGGGCGTTGGCGGGGTTGTGCGTGTTGTTCTGGACGCTTGCTTTCGAGCGCCTGTGGTTTATTCGCCGGGTTTTCCCGCAATGGGCCACTGAGCGCTTGCATGCGTGGCAAGCGATGCAGCAGGAAAGCGCAGAAAACTGGCAGCGCTCGGTACGCAGCGCCTGGCTTGCGCAAGCCCGCGAGCAACTGATGGGCCCGCTGCGCCTGAGCAAAACGCTGGTGGCCATGTACCCGTTGCTCGGCCTGCTGGGCACAGTGAGCGGCATGGTTGCGGTGTTCGATGTGCTGGCCATTAACGGCAGCGGTAATCCGCGCGGCATGGCGGCGGGCGTCTGGCAGGCAACACTGCCGACGATGGCCGGCATGGTGTTGGCGATTAGTGGATTGTTCAGCCTGGCGCGTCTTGAACGTGACGCCCGCCAGGCTATTGAGCGGCTGGCTGACCAGCTGCGTCACGACTGAGATAGATCATCATGAGAATGCGTCGTCACCATCAGCAAGACGAAGACACCGGCATCGACCTCACACCGATGCTCGATGTGGTTTTCATCATGCTGATTTTCTTCATCGTCACCAGCTCCTTTATCAAGGAGTCGGGTGTCGAAGTGCAGCGTCCACAAGCCGAAACGGCCAATCCGCAGGACAAGGGCAATATCCTGATCGCGGTGACTGCCGACGGGCAGGTGTGGATGGATAAAAAGGTGGTGGATGTACGCAGCGTGCGTGCGCACATTGAGCGCATGCGGGTCGACCAGCCGGAAGGTTCGGTGGTGGTGCAGGCTGACCAGGATGCACGTACCGGTCTGGTGGTGCAGGTGATGGATCAGGCGCGTCTGGCCGGTGTGCAAGACGTAGCGCTGGCGGCCAGTTCGGGAGCGCTTTGATGCGTTTACTCGGATCATTAGCCGCCGCGTGTCTGGTCGCGCTGGGTCTGTTCGGCTTGATGCTGTACATGGTTGCGCCGCCACACAGCCAGCCATCGGATGAGCCGGTATCGGTCGCCAACTTCGTGCGCATGGACACCGACACCAGCAGCCCCGAGTCGCGTACCCGCCAGCAAGCGCCGCAACCGCCGCAGCCACAAACACCTCAGCCGCCGACTCCGCCAACGCCGGTCGCGGCCACGCCAAGCGCAAGCTTGCCGGCGCTGGATATGCCGATGCCGAGCCTGAGTGCTGGCGTCAGCGTCAGTGTTGCACCCGCACCAAGTCTGACCGGCCTGAGCGCAGCAGCGGTAGCGCCAGCGGCTGCACCTGCCGTCCCAGCTGATTCCGGCGCTGCTGCGGGTGGGCCGGAAAGCGAAGTGATGCCGCTCAATGATGTGCGTCCGGAATATCCGCGTTATGCCTTGCAGCGCGGGATTCAGGGGCACGTCAAATTGGCCTTTACCATCACCCGCGCCGGCAAGGTCGAAAATGTGCGGGTGCTTGAGGCTGAGCCTGCCAACGTATTTGAACGTGTAGCGCGTCGCGCCGCCGTGCGCTGGCGTTTTGCGCCGCGCACGGAGAGCGGTCTGGCAGTGTCCCGTGAGGCGGTAAAAACCTTGTACTTTCGTTTAGAGGGGAAAGGCTGATATGTATCGTTTACTGTTTTTGACTGCTTTGGTTTGGGCGTCAGCGACACAGGCTGCGCAATCAGTTGATCCCTCTGTGTTGAAGGCGCTGAATACGGCGCAAGCGGCTCAGCAGCAGGGTAATTACTCCGCCGCCAAGCGCGCACTGGATGGCGCCAAAGCAGCGCCCGATACGCTTGAGCAAGCCTTGCTATGGCGCAGCCGGGGTTATCTGGCCTGGGCCGAGGGCAACAACGCGCAAGCCATCGAGTTGCTTGATAAAGCGCTCAAGAGCAAACATTTAGACGCTGAACAAAGTGCCACCGAGACCATCAATCTGGCACGGCTGAATCTGGTCGAAAAGCGCTACAAGCAAGTCATCAGCTTGCTGTCACCGCTTCAGGCCAAGGCCAATGAAGAGCAGCTGCAAATGCTGGTGCAGGCGTATCAGGGCGCCGGGCAACCAGCCAAGGCACTGCCTTTAGCCGAGCGCTACGTCAAAGCCAATCCGAAGGCTGCCGACAGCTGGCTGCAGTTTCTGGTTTCCATGAATGCACAGTTAAAGCGCTATCCAGCTGCCGAAAACTGGCAGCGTCAGTTGCTCAAACGTCACGTCAATGATGTGCAGCAATGGCGGCAGTTGGCAGCGCTTGAGCAAATTAGCGGCAAACCTGAGCGCGCCCTGGCGACCTTGCGTGCGGCTTACCGCAAAGGGCTGCGGTTCAAAGCCAGCGAGTTGGATAATCTGGTGCTGATGGCCAGTGCAGCGGACCAGCCATGGCAGGGCGCAACCTTGCTGCAAGGCATGCTTGAACAAGGTTATCTGCAGCGCAGCAGTGCTCGCGAAGAGCGTTTGGGCAGCCTCTGGTGGCAAGCGCGTGATCGCCAAAAGGCCGTGCAGGTATTCCAGCAACTGGCCAAAAACAGCGGCAGCGGCCAGCACTGGCTGAAGGTCGCGCAACTGCAAATGGAGCAGGCGCATTGGAAGGCCGGCCTCGCGGCACTGAAAAAGGCCGAAGCGGGCGGCGCCAATCGTAAAACCGTCAATGACTGGCGACGCTGGGCCGAAAGCGAACTGAGCTTCGCCGAAGACTCAAACCTGCTCAGCAACCGTTAAGCCGCGCGTGCGGGGTGGGTGGTTTATGCGTTGGTGCATAAATCGCCTGACGGATTGCGTCGCCAAGCTCCGCTATCCATCCTCCGGTTTGTGGTGTGAATCGTATTCCACCGGCACCTCGACGGAGGATGGTTAACCCGCAGGGTAAACCGTCATGACGATCTTCGGGGATGTACCCATTCCGGATTTTTGCGCGGTCGGCGCGCCGGTCGATTGCCGAGGATTGGTTTATGCGTCGATGCATAAATCGCCTGACGGATTGCGTCGCGGAGCTCCGCTATCCATCCTCCGGTTTGTGGTGTGAGTCGAATACCGCGGTGACCTTCTCGACGGAGGATGGTTAACCCGCAGGGTAAACCGTCATGGCAATCTGTGGGATGTACCCATTCCGGTTTTTGTTCGGTCGGCGCGCCGGTCAATTGCCGCGGGTGGGTTTATGCGTCGATGCATATATCGCCTGACGGATTGCGTCGCGAAGCTCCGCTATCCATCCTCCGGTTTGTGGGGTGAATGGTATTCCACTGGAATCCCGACGGAGGATGGTTAACCCGCAGGGTAAACCGTCACGGCGATCTGTGGGGTGTACCAGTCCCGGTTGTGTGAGGCATGAGCCGGTTGGTGACAGTTGTAGGGATTAGCTGTCCGGTAATTCGTAGGGGTAGATTTTGCTGGCTTGCAATTGGTAGCCGGCGTCGGCTATTTCGCTGCTGGCGCTTTCAACTTTGACTTTGCCTTCGATCCAGAACGGCTGATACAGCGACTCCATTTTCACGGGCTTCTGGCTGCGGACCATTACGATCTGGTTGGGCGGTGGTGGCGGTACGTGGATGCAGGCGCCGAAATAGGGCACGAGCAAAAAACTTGTAACGTCGCCGTTATCGTCGGTATCCAGCGGCACGATGTAGCCGGGCAGGCGGATGTTCTCACCGTCGAGCGCTTTGACCACGGGAGCATTGAGCGCCGGCTGACTGGCTGCCGGACCAGACTCGTCGAGCACATTGGCAAGTTGCGAGAGATCATGCATTGGCGCCATTTGCGCAGCTACCGGTGGCGCGTCTGGCGGGATCAGGTCGTCCCAGATCAATTCGCGAACCGGATTGGCGCTGGCGGCAGATGCCGCCAGCAAGCTGCTGGCCAGGAGTAGGGCGGTGATAAAGCGTGGCATCGGATGCGCTCGTAACGGTTAAAGGTGAATGGACAAGCCATCCGCCAGAGATTGACGGTATGCGCGCCACGCCGGGATACAGCCCATCAGCAACGCAGCACAGAGAATAGCGCCGAGCAGACTCCAGTCATAGTGCGACGGCAGGCTTAGCGGCAGGTACAAACCGTAATTGGCTTGCACATAGCCTTGCGCCAGCGCGATGCCGACGTAAAGCAAGCCAAGGCCGAGCGCCACACCGGCCAGCGCCAGGCTGAAAGCTTCAAGTATCAGCAACCCGGCGACGTGGATCGGGCGGGCGCCGACTGAGCGCAGAATGGCCATCTCGCGGCGGCGTTCATTAAGGCTGGTCAGGATGGCGGTGAGCATGCCGATCAAACCGGTCAGCACGACAAACAGCGACACCACAAATAGTGCCTTTTCTGCCGTACTCATCAGGCTCCAGAGTTCCTGCAGGGCCACGCCCGGCAAAATCGCCAGCAACGGCTCGCCACGGTATTCGTTGATTTCGCGTTGCAGGGCAAAGGTTGCGATTCTGCTTTTCAGGCCCAGCAACATGGCCGTAATCGCCTGCGGTTGCAGGTCCATGGCGCGGACTTGTTCTGCGCTGACGCCCTGACCCTTGCGCGCTGGCATGCCGTTTTTCCAGTCGACATGCAGTGCTTCCATGCCGCTCAGGGAAATATGCAGGGTGCGGTCTACTGGCGTGCCGGTGCGCTTGAGAATGCCGACGACGTGAAATGGTTTGTCGGCATGTTTAACCAGGCTGATGGTGGCAATGCCGTGCGCGAGGACCAGTTCGTCCTTGAGCTTGTAATGCAGCGCCTCGGCCACCTCGGCGCCCAGTACGACTTCGAACGGATCATCGGCGAATGCGCGGCCCTGAGCCAGTTCGAGTGCTTGCTTGCGCCCGTAGCGGTAGTGGCTGAAATAGTCGGTGGACGTACCCATTACGCGATAGCCGCGATGCGAGTCGCCCAGTGAAATTGGAATTGCCCACTTCACTTGCGGGTGCTTGGCGATGGTTTCGTAGCTGTCCCAGCGGATATTGTTGGTGGCGTTGCCGATGCGAAAAACCGAGTAGAGCAGCAGGTTGATCGAGCCTGAACGTGCGCCCACGATCAGGTCGGTACCGCTGATGGTATTGGCAAAGCTGGTGCGCGCCTCGGTACGCACGCGCTCGACCGCCAGTAACAGGCAAACAGACAGAGCAATGGTGAATACCGTGAGCAAGGCGGTGAAGCGGCGGTTGGCCAGACTGGCCAGCGCCAGACGAAATAGGTACACGCTTAATTCTCCATCTCACGCTTGACGCGATTGAGCGATGCCAGCGATTCAGTGCGGTCGAAATGTTTGGCCAGACTTTGGTCGTGGCTGACAAACAACAGGCTGGATTCGGCCGTGGCGCACTCGGCGAACAGCAACTCCAGAAAGCGCTCACGCGAGTCGGCATCCAGTGCCGAGGTCGGCTCGTCAGCAATCACCAGCGCCGGCTGGCCGATCAGGGCGCGAGCGGCGGCCACGCGTTGTTGTTGACCGATCGACAGGGTGTCGGCGCGGCGTTCCAGCAAGTCGCGATCCGCCAGGCCCAAATGGCCGAGCAGCTCAGTCGCGGCCTTGGCAACGCTGCCATGACGAAAACGTGCGCGGCTGCTGCGTAGTTTCGAGAAGTGGCAGGGCAATTCGACGTTTTCGCGCACCGACAAAAAAGGCAGCAGGTTGAACTGCTGGAAGATGTAGCCGGTGTGATCCACCCGAAAGCGATCCCGTGCGCTGGCGCTCATGGCGCCGAGATCCTGGTTGAGCAGCATGACGGTGCCACGGCTGGCTTTTTGTACGCCGCCAAGCAAACCCAGCAAGGTGGTTTTGCCGCTGCCGCTGGGGCCACTGAGAAACAGCCGCTCACCGCGTTGCAGGGTCAGGCTCGGAATGTCCAGCAGCTCATTCTGGCCGGGCCAGGCAAAGCCCAGGTCGGTCAAACTAATCAACGTCGAGGTCATGTTCATGTCGGTCGAGTTGCCCCGACCGATCTTCGCTTGGTGTGCTTAAAAGTTGGCAGTCGCGTTAGCCGGGTCCAATTGTGCACCTTTCTGGCCTGCCGGGCCGATCATCTGCAGTTGAATCTTGTGCATGCCCGGGAAACGCTTGAACAGCCCGCCAAGATCCAGCTGACCAAGGGCCTCGGGTTGTTTGCAGTCGAAGCTGTACTGCGCGTGAATATCGCTGTGTTCGTGTTCGTGTTCATGCTTATGGTCGCTGTCGTCGGCGCTGTGTTCATGCTCCGCGTGCTCTTCATGGCCGCCAAACATAGGCCCGTCAATGTCTTGCTCGATGACGCTGCAGTTACCGTTTTGCAAACCAAACAAGGTTACCGGGTCGGCCAGCGCGCGTGCCACTTCGGCAACAACGGCTTTATCCTCGGCAGAGTTTGCCGCGTGCTCAAAGCCCAAAAGGTTCATTGCCGGACTGTTGAGTTCAAGTTCCAGAGTGTGTTCGTCGAGCGCCGCGTTTAGCTGCGCCGAGCCATGCTCATGCGCGGGGAGGCTGTCGTGGTCAGTGTGATCATGCTCTTGAGCGGTAGCCAACAATGGCAGCAGAACGAAGGGAGCAGCAAGGAGTAAGCGGCGCATATCGAGTCCATGTGTCGTGTGATGATTGTTACGTTATAACGAAATATAACAGCAATTGCTATCAGCAGTTGTCGCTCACCCTCTCTGCGTGGGAGCATTCGAGCATTACGGTGGAGGTAGCGATGGTGCGCATACGCGGCAAGATCGGCGAATGGCCGGTGGATTTGACGGTCGAAATGGAGCCGCATGAGTGGGCTCAACTGGCGGGGCGGGCAGAGACCGCAGTGCAGGATGTTGCGCCCACGACTCCGGTTGCGGCATCAGCGCCGGCTACCGATGACTTGTGGAGCACAAGCCTGACGCTGCTGCGCAATGCCGGGCAAATCGATGGCCCGCAATTGCTGGGGCAATTGTCGGCACTGGCCGGCAGCGAGCAAGCTGGAAAGCGCCTGCTGGTGCGCATGCGCCACAGTCCGCTGGTGCGGGTTGAGAATGGCGAGGATGCGCCGGTTTATCACTGGCTGGGAGATGCGTGAGGCCGCATTGCGCCGCCTCACGCATATAAAATTCCAGGCTATTGCTGCTTGATGGCGTCCCACGACTCGCCGGCAACCCACAGGCAAACGCCCAACAGCACGGCATCCTTGATCAGGAACGAGCCCAGCAGCGAAGGGAAAAGCCCCTCGGTATGTAAAACACCGGGCGTGCTGAACAGGAACGTCAGGGTTGTCAGGAATAAACCGATAGCCAGCAGGGCGCCCAGCAGTGAGGCTTTTTTACTGAGCGGATACAGGGCCAGCAACGCGGCAATGATCAGCTCGCCGGTACCAATCATGGATGACACGCCTTGCACGCTGCCCACCGCGTAAAGCCATGACAGCAAAGGTGAATTCTGAATCAGGCCGCTGATGGCCTGGGCTTCATCGGGGTGGTACTTGAACGCACCAATCCAGGCGATGATGAAAACCGTGCCGTACAGCGCGAGGTAAAAACCGATTTTTGAAAGTTTGTTCGACATACGTCCCTGCAACCTTTAGAGAGCTATAAAAACGCCGCAGATCCGAGAGGGATTCTGCGGCGGTGTTGTCTCTACAGAGCCGGTGGGGCGATAAAAATTACATCAGTAAATCGCTTGATACAGTTTGCGCCGGTACAACGTCACCAACGGGTGATCATTGCCCAGCAGCTCGAACACCTGCAGCAAGGTCTTGTGGGCGATGCCGTCAGCGTAGCCACGGTTGCGCACAAACAGGCGCAACACCGCATCAAGCGCCGGCTCGTATTGTTGGCGGGCGAGTTGTTGGACGGCCAGTTGATACACCGCCTCGTCATCTTCGCTGTTTTGCGCAATACGGGTTTTCAGGGCAGCGATATCCGGCATTTCAGCCGCCTGACGCAGAAACGTCAGTTGCGCCCGCGCACCCGCCAGTGCTTGCTTGTGTTCATCGCCCTGCACGGCATTTAGGACGGTTTCGGCTTCTGCCAGCTCGCCGCGCTCAGCCATGCAGCGGGCATACAGAATCAGGCCCAGTGCGTTGCTGTTGTCCTCGGCGAGCAGTTGCTTCAACTGCGCTTCGGCTTCGCTGATATGGCCGTCGGCAAACAGCGCTTGCGCGCTTTTCAGCAGGTCGACTTGCGGCGCAGCGGGCTCGTTGACGTGAGGTTGGAGCATGGCGCGAATTTCAGATTCCGGCTTGGCGCCGCTGAAGCCATCTATCGGTTGGCCGTCCTTGAACAGCACCACGGTTGGCAGGCTACGGATACCAAAGCGGGCGACGATATCCTGCTCGGCATCGCAGTCGACCTTGGCCAGCAGCAGTTCGCCCTGATAACCCTCGGTAATTTGCGCCAGCGTTGGCATCAGTGCTTTGCAGGGCGCGCACCAATCCGCCCAGAAATCGACCAGAACCGGCTTGTGGAACGAGTTCTCGATGACCAGTTGATCAAACTGGGCAGCGCCGGAGATATCAAAAATATAAGGGGTGTCGCTCATGGTCGGCTCTCGCGGGTCAAAATAGAGGCGTTTATAGATTTATAAATGCGGGCGGGTGGCGCTTAAATCAAGGGTGAACTCTGCGCTCTGCATGATACAGGCTGACGTGGCGAAACTCGGCAGGTTCTGCCAGATCGGGCCAGGTACAGGCTTCCATCACGCCGAGGCGGGTGTACAGCGGATGTTCGAAGTTGCGCACCCGCGAGTCGGCAACCAGCGCCTGTTTGCCGCGGCTGAGGAATTCGTCGAGCAGCGGCAGGTTGGCCCGGTCGTAGAGCACATCGGCGACGATGATCAGGTCGAAGCGATCCGCTTCGCTGAAAAAGTCATCCGAATAGCCCAGCGTCACATTATTGAGGTCGGCATTGGCTTTGCAGGCTGCGATCGCCAGCGGATCAAGGTCGCAGGCCACCACTTCGAGTGCGCCAGCCTTGGCGGCGGCAATCGCCGCTACGCCCGAGCCCGCGCCGAAATCAAGCACGCGCTTGCCCGCCACCCAGTGCGGATTCTCGGCCAGCCAGCGGGCCAGCACCAGGCCGCTTGCCCAGCAGAAACACCAGTAGGTTGGCTCATTGAGGATACGCATGGTTTCCTCAGGGCTGAACGCGCGCTGCATATTCTCTGGGTTGATCAGCCATAACATCAGCTCAGTGCCCGGCAGTTGCGCGGCGACTAACTGTGCATCACCCAGCAGCTCGCTCAATGCCGCTTGCAAGTGGCCGGGTGGGCTCATGGCGCGGGGACCATGCGCAGATCGCCAACCGATTGGCTTTGGGGCGAGTCGATAACGCGCTTTGGCATGTGCAGGATCAGCTTGCCGGATTGATTGGCGCGGCCGCGTAACTCAACGCGAATACCCTTGGCGAAGGCTTGCGGATTGAACAGCACGCGAAACGGCAGTGGCTCGCCCGTGCCGCGCAGTTGAATGTTGCCCAGTGTGGTGAAAGGCAGGCCGTTCGAGCCGATGGTCAGCAGGGCAACTTCGGCGACGGCGCCCTCTGGAACGCCCAGCAGATTACCGCTGATTTCATTCTGGCCAGCAGGCGTCGGCTCGGCCAGCACCGCTTCGGGCTGAGCGGGCGGGGCGGTTGGCGCGCTGCTGCACGCGCTGAGGAGTCCGGTGATGGTGAGCAATAAGAGCAGTCGAATATTCATGAAATTCCCTATCTGTGAACCCAGCAGGTGTTTGAATCCAATCGCGCCTGTATACCGCAAAGCAGTCGGCTTGTCTTGCCCGGCGGATGCGCTAACATGGCGTTTTACGTTTTAGGCTGATGCTCGCTATGCACTGTCCATTCTGCGGCGCCAACGACACAAAGGTCATTGATTCACGTTTGGTTGCCGAAGGCGAGCAAGTTCGTCGTCGGCGTGAGTGCCTGGCCTGTGGTGAGCGTTTTACCACCTTCGAGACGGCCGAATTGGTCATGCCACGGCTGATCAAGCAGGACGGCAGCCGCCAGCCATTCGATGAAGAAAAACTGCGCGCCGGCATGCTGCGTGCACTGGAAAAACGTCCCGTCAGTATAGAACGTGTCGAGGCGGCAATTGCCCATATCAAGCATAAGCTGCGGGCCACTGGCGAGCGCGAGATCAAGTCGCTGGTGCTGGGCGAGTTGGTGATGACCGAGCTGCAAAAGCTCGATGAAGTCGCCTATATCCGTTTCGCCTCGGTCTATCGCCGCTTCCAGGATTTGAACGAATTTCGTGAAGAGATTGAACGGCTGTCTCGCGAACCCTCAAAGGATTGAACATGCACACTGATCAGGCCTTTATGGCTCGCGCATTGGAGCTGGCCCGTAAAGGCCTGTACTCGACTCACCCCAACCCTCGTGTTGGCTGCGTGATTGTGCGTGACAACAAGATTGTCGGCGAAGGCTGGCATGCGCGCGCCGGCGAACCCCATGCCGAGGTTTATGCATTGCGCCAGGCTGGCGAGTTGGCGCGCGGGGCTACGGCTTACGTCACGCTCGAACCGTGCAGTCATCATGGCCGCACGCCGCCGTGTGCTGATGCGCTGATTGAGGCGGGTGTCAGCCGTGTGGTTGCGGCCATGCAAGACCCTAACCCGGCAGTCTCCGGTAGCGGGCTGCTGCGCTTGATGAATGCAGGCATCAGTGTGCAGAGCGGCATGCTCGAAGCCGAAGCCCGGGCGCTGAATGAGGGGTTTATCAAACGCATGGAGCATGGCTTGCCGTTGGTGCGGGTCAAAATGGCGATGAGTCTGGATGGCCGGACGGCAATGGCCAGCGGCGAGAGCAAATGGATTACCGGCCCGCATGCACGTTCTGCGGTGCAACGCTTGCGGGCCCAGGCCAGCGTTGTTCTTACAGGCGCCGATACGGTGCTGGCCGATGATGCGCGGCTTACCGTTCGCCCTGATGAACTGGGCCTAAATGGCGAGTTGTCTGCACTGGCTGAGCGGCGTCCGCCCTTGCGCGTGCTGGTTGATGGACGTTTGCGCGTGCCGCTGACTGCAGCGTTTTTTCAGGCCGGGCCTGCGCTGGTGGCAACCTGTGCGGCGGCCTCGGCGCGCGACAATTATTTATCCGAAGGCCACGAGTTGTTGGCCGTTCCGGGCAGCAGCGGGCATGTCGATTTACGCAAGCTGTTGCTGGAACTGGCGTCTCGCGGCGCCAATGAAGTGTTGGTAGAAGCCGGTCCAAAACTCGCCGGCGCGTTTGCCCGACAGGGTTTGGTCGATGAGTACCAGATATTCATGGCACCCAAGTTCCTGGGCTCCGGTGCCCGGCCTTTACTGGACCTGCCGCTGGCGCGCATGGCCGAGGCGCAGGCGCTGGAAATTATCGACATGCGTGCTGTCGGTGACGACTGGCGCATCATCGCGCGCCCTCAAATCGCCCCTGCCGCCGAGTAAGTGCAGGCACTGCAACCGTTGAGTGGCCCACACTCGGCGGTGCGTGCGCGGCCCAAATATGGTAAAAAGCCTGCCACGGTTGCAGAAGTGACCGTACGTTCTCAGGGCGGGGTGTAATTCCCCACCGGCGGTAATGGCGCGCAAAGCGTCTAGCCCGCGAGCGCTTGCCGGTCTGTTGCAGACTGTGCGGCAAGGTCAGCAGAGCCGGTGAGATTCCGGAGCCGACGGTTAAAGTCCGGATAAAGAGAGAGCGGGATAATCTGCCAAGGCGCGTTGCGGCGTGCCTGAAAGATCCCTATCGATCAAACGTGCCCTGTTTTTTATAAACAGGAGTCTGTAAATGTCATATGTTTATTGCTCACGCCAGCTGCACAGTTCCCGCTGTCAGCCTAGTGCTGTGTGTGATCGAAGCGCTGCGCTTAAACGACGGGAGGCCGCATGTTCACCGGCATAATTGAGTCAGTTGGGCGCATTCGCGCGCTCACCCCAAAAGGCGGCGATGTGCGGGTTTATGTCGAAACCGGCAAGCTTGATCTGGGCGACGTCAAACTCGGCGACAGCATCGCGGTAAACGGTGTTTGCCTGACGGCAGTCGAATTGCCGGGTGATGGTTTCTGGGCCGACGTGAGCCGTGAAACCCTGGCGCGCACCGGTTTTGTCGACCTTAAGAGCGGCAGTGCGGTCAATCTCGAAAAAGCCCTGACCCCGACCAGCCGTCTTGGCGGTCATCTGGTCAGCGGCCACGTTGATGGTGTTGGCGAGGTTGTCTCGCGTGAAGACAATGCCCGCGCCGTGCAATTTCGTATTCGCGCGCCGAAAGAGTTGGCCAAATATATTGCCCACAAGGGTTCGATTACGGTCGATGGCACCAGCCTCACGGTGAATGCCGTGGATGGCGCCGAGTTCGAGCTGACCATTGTTCCGCACACGCTGGCGGAAACCATCATGGTCGACTATCGCCCGGGCCGTAAGGTCAATCTTGAAGTCGACTTGCTTGCCCGTTACCTCGAGCGTTTGCTGCTCGGTGACCGTGCAGCAGAGCCAACTGCTTCCGGAATTACTCAGGGTTTCCTGGCCGAAAACGGCTACCTGTAACCTGCCGCCCACTTTTTATAAGGAGGGCCCATGGCTCTCAATAGCATCGAAGAACTTGTTGAAGACATCCGCCAGGGCAAGATGGTCATCCTCATGGATGACGAAGACCGCGAGAACGAAGGCGATCTGATTATCGCCTCCGAGTGCGTGACCGCCGAGCACATCAACTTCATGGCGCGCTTTGCCCGTGGCCTGATCTGCATGCCGATGAGCCGCGAGCGCTGCGAACTGCTCAAGCTGCCATTGATGGCGCCGCGTAACGGTTCCGGTTTTGGCACCAAATTCACCGTTTCCATCGAAGCCGCAGAAGGCGTGACCACCGGTATCTCCGCCGCTGACCGCGCGCGCACTGTGCAAGCCGCAGCCGCAAGAAACGCCAAAGCTGAAGACATTGTCAGCCCCGGCCATATCTTCCCGTTGATGGCGCAGCCCGGTGGTGTTCTGGCGCGTGCCGGCCACACCGAAGCCGCCTGTGATCTGGCGCGGATGGGTGGTTTTGAGCCGAGCGGGGTTATCTGCGAAATCATGAACGATGACGGCACCATGTCGCGTCGTCCTGAGCTTGAAGAGTTCGCTGCGCAGCACGGCATCAAGATCGGCACCATCGCCGACCTGATTCACTACCGCATGATCCACGAGCGCACTGTCGAGCGTATCAGCGAACAGCAGATTGACAGTGAGTTAGGCCAGTTCAATCTGGTGACCTACCGTGATTCGGTCGAAGGCGATGTGCACATGGCGCTCACGCTCGGCAAAATCTGCGCTGACGAGCCGACGCTGGTGCGCGTGCACAACATGGACCCGTTGCGTGATCTGTTCATGGTCAAGCAGGAAGGTCGCTGGAGTTTGCGTGCGGCCATGGCTGAAGTGGCCAAGGCAGGCAGCGGCGTGGTGCTGTTGCTGGGCAATCCGCTGACCGGTCCGGACCTGTTGGCCCACCTTGAGCGCCAACTGGGCAACGAGCACAAAGCTCCGACAGCCGGTACTTACAGCACTGTAGGTGCCGGTTCGCAGATTCTGCGTGACCTCGGGGTGCGCAAAATGCGCCTGATGAGCTCACCAATGAAGTTCAATGCGATATCCGGGTTCGACCTGGAAGTTGTAGAATACCTGCCCTCTGAATAAATGCCGGCTGAAAACCATCTAGTATTAATCAGATATTTGACTATCCAAAGGCCGCCAATGGCGGCCTGGCTCTTTAATTGACGAGACTCGCTATGACACTGAAGACCATCGAAGGGACTTTCATCGCACCCAAGGGTAAATTTGCTCTGGTTGTTGGCCGCTTTAACAGCTTTGTGGTTGAAAGCCTGGTAAGTGGCGCCATTGATGCTCTGGTTCGCCACGGTGTGAGCGAAAGCGACATCACCATCATTCGCGCGCCAGGCGCCTTCGAAATTCCACTGGTTGCCCAGAAAGTTGCTCAGAGTGGCGATTTCGACGCAATCATCGCCCTTGGCGCGGTGATTCGTGGCGGTACTCCGCACTTTGAATACGTTGCAGGCGAGTGCACCAAAGGCCTGGCTCAGGTTTCCATGGAGTTCGGCGTACCGGTTGCCTTCGGCGTGCTGACTGTAGACTCTATCGAACAAGCGATCGAACGTTCCGGTACCAAGGCCGGTAACAAAGGTGCAGAAGCTGCGCTTTCTGCTCTTGAGATGGTAAGCCTGCTGGCGCAGTTGGAGGCCAAGTGAGCCAGAACGATAACAGCCAGAAGCCAAAGCCGAAGGGCCCTAGCCCAAAAACTTTGGCGCGTCGTGAAGCGCGTACCTTGGCCATGCAGGCTCTGTACTCCTGGCATATTGCCGGGCAACCGCTGCATGAGATCGAAGCACAGTTTCGCGTAGACAACGATTTCGCGACCGTCGACGGTTCGTACTTCCATGAGATTCTGCATGGCGTACCCCGTGAGAAAGCTGAAATCGATGCGCTGTTCGAGCCGCTGCTGGATCGCCCGCTGGATGAAATCGATCCGGTTGAGCTGTCGATTCTGCGTCTGTCGACGTATGAATTGCGCAACCGTGTAGATATTCCATACCGCGTCGTGATCAACGAAGGCATCGAGTTGGCCAAGGTGTTTGGCGCCACCGACGGACACAAGTTCGTCAACGGTGTGCTCGACAAGTTGGCCCCACGTGTTCGCGCAGATGAAGTGCGCGCGCACAAGCGTTAAATTCCTGGCCGGCATTTCGGTGCTGGCCCGGTTCACTGAAGTCAGGCGTGAAATGCAGATGATTACACAGCCCTCAAGCCTGATTACAGTTTTTCCCACCCTCGTTCGCCGCGCATTTTGCTGCTTGTGTGAGGGATGTCGTGGGTGAGTTTGAGCTGATTCATCACTACTTTGCTGCTGCCGCTTGTGCGCGTGGCGGCGAAGGTGTGGCACTGGGTATCGGCGATGATTGCGCCTTATTGCAGCTCCCTGCGGGCGAGCAATTGGCGGTATCCACCGATACGCTGGTGGTCGGTGTGCACTTTCCGCACGCTGCCGATCCTTATCTTCTGGGCCAGCGCGCATTGGCTGTCTCGGCCAGCGATCTTGCTGCAATGGGCGCGACGCCTATTGGTTTCACCCTTGCACTGACCCTCCCTGACGCCCAACCCGAATGGCTGCAAGCCTTTGCCCGTGGCCTCGACAAAATGGCTGCGCAGTGTGCGCTCAGCTTGATTGGCGGTGACACCACGCGCGGCCCGTTAAGCCTGACGCTTACCGTGTTTGGGCGTGTCCCGAGTGGTCAGGCATTGCTGCGCAGTGGCGCGCAGGCGGGGGATTTACTCTGCGTGGGTGGCAATCTCGGCAATGCCGCTGGCGCTCTGGCGCTGGTGCTTGAGCAACAACAGGCCGAACCTGCGGTAAGCCAGCCATTGCTGGAGCATTATTGGTCGCCGCAGCCACAACTGGCGTTAGGCCAGGCGCTGCGCGGCAAGGCGAGTGCCGCACTGGATATCTCCGATGGCTTGCTGGCCGATTGCGGACACATCGCCAAAGCGTCCGGTGTGTCGCTGCTTATCGAGCAACAGCGGCTGCCGTTGTCCACTGCGTTGTTGCAACTGTCGGGTGAGGTTGGCGCGTTGCGCTGCGCCCTGAGCGGTGGCGATGACTATGTTCTGGCGTTCACTATGGCCGAGCAGCATCTTCCGGCGTTGCGTGAGGCTGGCCATTCGGTGCATGTGATCGGCCGTGTTGTAAGTGGCCAGGGCGTACAATTACTCGATAAACATGGCGCACAAGTGGCGCTGCCCGCTCAGGGTTATCAACATTTTGGGAGTACTGGTGACTGAACCGCTAGCAGTGCCGCCTTCGGTATGGCGTAATCCATGGCATTTTCTTGCCTTCGGCTTTGGCTCGGGCACGCTGCCCAAGGCGCCTGGAACTTGGGGTTCGCTGGTCGCGCTGCCTTTCATTCCGCTGTGGCAAATGCTGCCCGACTGGGGCTACTGGCTGATGCTGGGTGTGACCATGCTGTTCGGCTTCTGGCTGTGCGGCAAAGTGGCAACCGACCTGCGCGTGCATGACCACGAAGGCATCGTCTGGGATGAAATGGTCGGCATGTGGATCACCCTCTGGCTGGTACCGGAAGGTTGGGGCTGGCTGCTGGTGGGCTTTTTGATGTTCCGCTTCTTCGACATTCTCAAACCCTGGCCGATTCGCTGGATCGACCGCCATGTGCATGGCGGCGTCGGTATCATGCTCGACGACGTTCTGGCCGGTGTATTTGCCTGGCTGGCAATGCAGTTGGTGGTGTGGGGTTGGGCAAACGGCTTGGCTGCGGCACTGGGGTTCTAGAATGATGTTTGTCAGGTTGCTGGTGTGTGTGCTGGCATTCTCCGTCGCTTGCGTGGCGCAGGCCCAAGAACCGATAAAGGGTGATGTGCGGTTGGTGAGCGAGGAGTGGCTCGACTACACCAATGCCGATGGCAGCGGGTTGGCCTGGGACATCATGCGTGAAGTGTTCAAGCCGCTCGCAGGCGAAGTCAAATTCAGTATTGTGCCCTACACCCGTTCGGTCGGGCTGGTGCAGCGCGGTGAAGCCGACGCCTGGATGGGCGCTTACCGCAATGAGGTCGTACAAGGTGTGATCTACCCGAAAAACCACTACGACCAAGACCAGATTTGCGCCTTGACGCTGGCGGGCAGAGTCGCGCCAACCCTGGAGACCTTGGGCAATTTCCGTCTGGTCTGGATGCGCGACTACAAATACGACCGTTATCTGCCAAATGTGCAGCACTACCGGGAAATTCTGAAGCGTGGCGGTATTCTGGGGATGCTCGACTATAACCACGCCGATGCATTTCTTGATGCTCAGCCTGAAATTGAGCAAGTGCTGTCAGACACCGATCATCCAGAAAAGTACACGATGACTTGTCTGCAAAAACTGCCCAACTATCCGGGCTTCACCGACAGCCCGCGGGGCAGGGCGTTGGCTGAGTTTTACGACCAGCGTATTGATGAATTGCGAAAAAATGGCACCTTGCAATCCATATTCAAACGCTGGGACTGGCCTTATCCATTTGATTAATCCCACAGCGAGGCGGGTATGCAGCGTGTGAAACTGATTGGCGCAGCATTCCTTCTGATCAGCTCTTGCTGGGCCAATGCGGCCACGCAGGTGCAAGTGGTCGGATTGTTTCCTGGTGCGGCAGTCATCAACGTCAATGGCCAGCGCAAAATGGTCAAGGTCGGCCAGACCGGTCCCGGCGGCGTTGTGGTTCTCAAGGCCGACAGCAAAGGTGCAGTGTTGCGCGTGGATGGCGTCGAGCGTGCCTACAGCCTCAGCCGCGAATACAGCAATGGTTTTGTCGCGCCCGAGAAGCAGCAGTTAAGCGTGGCCAAAGGCCTCGGTGGGCATTACTGGATCTCCGGTTCGGTTAACGGCCAGTCGATGCCTTTTCTGGTTGATACCGGCGCCACTTCAATCGCCCTCAATGATGCGCAGGCCCGGCGGCTGGGAATCGACTATCGCGTTGAAGGGCGGCCGCTGCAGATCAGCACCGCGAGTGGCAACGTGCGCGGTTGGAAGGTGACGCTCAACAGCGTCAAGGTCGGCACCATCGAAGTGCTGGGTGTCGAGGCGGTGGTGCTGGAAGGTTCTTCGCCTGCCGAAGCGCTGCTGGGCATGAGCTTTCTCAGTCGCGTGGGGTGGCGGGTCGAGCAGGATGTGCTGGTGCTTGAGGCCAAACATTAAGGCCTGTGCACCCCAATACGCCGGTCAGATACGGCTGGCTTGATGGTTATGATCAAAAATTCAGACTGACCCGCCAGCATGGCCTGCTGTTACAATGGCAGGCTGAGTTAACCCTTTTCTTTCTCCTTTATATGATCAGGAGTATCCGGTGCCCGTCGTTTTCGTCGCCGCCTCCAAGTTACCCACGCCGTTTGGCGAGTTCACCATGCATGGCTTCCTTGAAAAAGCCACCGGCAAGGAACACGTCGCGCTGACCTTTGGTGATGTTGCCGATGGTGAGCCAGTGCTGGGTCGCCTGCATTCCGAATGCCTGACTGGGGACGCACTGTTCAGCCTGCGCTGCGATTGTGGTTTTCAGTTAGAAGCTGCGCTAAGCGCCATTGCCAAAGAAGGCCGTGGCGTTTTGCTGTACTTGCGTCAGGAAGGCCGTGGTATTGGCCTGCTCAATAAAATCCGTGCTTATGAGCTGCAAGATGGCGGTGCCGACACCGTCGAAGCCAATGAGCGTTTGGGTTTTGGCGCCGATCAGCGTGACTACGAAATCTGCCGGCCAATGCTCAAGCATCTGGGCATCGAGTCGCTCAAGCTGATGACCAACAACCCGCGCAAGGTCAAAGCCATGACCGACATGGGCGTGGTAGTGGCGCAGCGCGTACCGCTGCAAATCACCCACAACCCGCACAACAAGAAATACCTGGCGACCAAAGCCGGCAAGCTTGGGCACATGCTCGGCAGCCTGCATCAGGCTGAGATTGAGGAAAAACTGTGACCCGCGAGCAAATCAAGCGCGGTCTCGGTTTCATCTGGTGGTGGCAGCTCGGCTTGACGCTGGCACCGCTGATTATCATCGACTGGATGCTGGCCGGCTCACGTGAGGCAAGCGCTCTGGCAATGCCATTGTTCATTGCCGGGCTGCTGTCGATGTTTGTCAGCTTGCCGTTGTTTCGGCGCTTCAAGCATCAACTGATTGCCACCCAGAAAGCCCTCGATACCGACGCCGAACCGCAAGCCTGGCTGGCTCTGGCCAAGTCGCGGCGCTTGGCGTTTCTCGCTGCCGGTTTGCCGGCCTGGATTGCTGCCGTTGCGGTATTCGCCGGGCTTGAAGCCATCCCGCAGATTCTTCTGGCGCTCGCCAGCGTGGTGCTGTTGTACCTCTATCGCATTCCGCGTCAGCTCGGCTAATGCAGCGCTGCGTCTGGCTATTGCTGACGCTGTTGCTGAGCGCGCCGGCCTTTGCCGCCGAGCGCATTGTGAGCCTGGCGCCTTCGCTCAGTGAAATTGTTATCGAACTCGGCGCCGCCAAGCAGTTGGTCGGTGTGCTCGATGGCGGTGAGCGCCCGGCGGCGTTGGCAGGGCTGCCATCGGTTGGTCGTTACGGCCAGCTCGAACTGGAAACCCTGCTCCAGCTCAAGCCTGATTTGATTCTGCTTTGGCCCGACAGCATCAGTGCCGGGCAGCGCAAACAACTGGAAAACTTCGGTATCGAGCTGCTGGTGGCTGAGCCGCATAAGCTGGCCACGCTGGCCGACCAGTTTGCCGAGATAGGCACGCGTATCGGTCGCCCCGAACAAGGGCGGCAACTGCGCCAACGGTTCAACGATGGCATGCAGGCTCTACAGCAGCAATATCGGCGCGAGCAACCGTTGCGGGTGTTTTATCAGGTCTGGGACAAACCGCTGTATACGCTCGGCGGCCAGCAGATTATCAGCGATGCCTTACGTGTTTGCGGCGCGGTGAATGTGTTTGCAGATCTGCCGCAACCGGCGCCGCAGGTCAGCATCGAGTCGGTTATTGCGCGCAATCCTGAGGTGATTCTGGCTGGCAGCGGCGCAGAATTGGAGGGCTGGAAAGACTGGCCGAGCCTGACTGCGGTGGCGCAGCAACAACTTTGGCAGGTGCCGGATAAAGGTCTGGAACGTCCGAGTTTTCAGATGCTCGGCGCAACCGGGAAACTCTGCAAGGTGCTGGCGCAAGCCCGCTGAAAAACAACCTGCGTGAGGGCGGAATGCGCCCCACGCAGGTTTACAACCCTTAGATTTCCGGCGTCCAGGTCACAGCAAACAAGGCCGTGCGGCCTTCGGTGTTGTAGCCGTAACGACCGTTGGGCGTGCTGTAAGTGGCGTCGCTGTAGTCTTTGTCGAACAGGTTGTTGAGCTTGAGATCGAAACTCACCTCCTGACTGGCTTGCCAGCTTCCGCGTAAATCCACCAGCCCGTAGCCGCCCAACTCGATGGTGTTGGCTGCATCATCGAAACGCCCGCTCACGGCGCGCAGATTTGTTCCGACGCTGAAATCACCAAACTGGCGATCAAGGTCCAGGCTCAGAGTGCGTTTAGCGCGTCGCGGCAAGGTGTGCCCGGTTTCACGGTCACGCGGGTCAATCAATGACAATGCCAGATTGCTCTGCCAGCCAAACCACTCTTGCTTGAGTGACGTCTCGAATCCGTTGATGCGCGCGCGTTGGGTGTTCTGCGGAATAAAGTTCTGATCCAGCACAATCGCGTCTTTCAGGTCGGTACGGTACAGCGACATTTGCAGTTCGCTGCTGGTGCCGAAACGGCTGCGCCATTGCACTTCGTAGCTCTTCGAGGTTTCCGGCTTGAGATCCGGGTTGGCGCTGGCGAAACAGAAACCGCCGGAGCAGAAGTCCGGGTAATACAGGTCGTTGAAGGTGGGCGCGCGGAAGCCTTCGCTGTAGCTCAGAATTACCTCGTTGCGCTCATTCATCGGCACCGTCAGCGCGGCGTTCCAGGTGTTCTCGCTGCCGAACTGCTGGTTGTCGTCGTGGCGCAGGCCAAGCTCGGTCGAGAACTTTTCGGCGGTGTAACGATGCTGGATAAAGGCGGCGCGGTTCCAGCGTGAGTCCTCGACAAAATCGACACTGTCGTCGGTATGCAGGCGGTCTTCGTACCAGTCCAGGCCTACCAACACCTGCTGATTGCTGGTCAGTTGCAGGGTGTTGACCCAGTTTGCCGAGTCCCGGTAGGTGAAGAACTGGCTGTCACCGAAGTTTGTCAGGTCGTTGCTGGTGTCGCGCTTGTCCTCGCTGTGGCCGACTTCGAGGCGGTTACTCCAGACGTCATTAACCGTGGCATCGAGGTAGCCCGAAATGCTGCTGACCTGAAAATCCACGGTCGGCAACGAGGTGCCGAATACATCATCGAACTCGGACTGGCCGCGCTGATCAAGCACGCTGAAACCGGCTTTGATCTGATCGTTGAACTGGTGCGACAGGTTCAGGCTCAGTGAGCGATTGCGGTAAGCGTCTTCATCACCGTTGGCCCCGTAAGCATCTCGGGTTGCATCAATGCCCTGGGTTTCGTCCAGTGCCGCGCCAAGGTTGAATTGAGTCTGGCCATCGCCACCGGACAGCCCGAGGGTGCGCTCGTAAGTACTGTCGCTGCCGATGCCAAAGCGCATGGTTGGCTTAAGGCCCTGACCGTCGCCTTTGCGGGTGAAAATCTGAATGACGCCGCCGATTGCGTCGCTGCCATACAACGCCGAGCGGGCGCCACGTACCACTTCAATGCGCTCGATCTGGTCCGGACTTAAAAACTCCAGGCTGCTGGTGCCGCTGGAGGCTGATGCGATGCGCTGGCCATCCACCAGAATCAGGGTTTGCGCGGTCGAGGTGCCGCGCAGGAACAGCCCGGTCTGGCTGCCGGCTCCACCTGTGTGGCTGAAGTTGACGCCGGGCACGCGCTCCAGCAACTCGGCGACGCTGCGCACTTGCAGGCGCTCGATGTCCTTGCGCTCGAATACGCTGGTTGCCGCCGTGGCTTTGGCCACAGGTTCAGCCTGGCGGCCCGAAGTGACAACCAGCGGCGAGGCTTGATAGACATCTGTTGAGTCGGCGGCATTGGCCAGGCAAGGCGCCAGTGCGATAGCCAGAGTAAGGCGGGAAAGTTTCATGTAAATCCTCAAAAGTAGAATGCTTTTGAGGAGGGCAGGGGCAAGTGCACACGCAAGCACGCACTTGACGGTGATGCCCTCCGCAACACCAGTCAGAAATTGTCCCGAGGCAGGTCTCCGGGCTGCCGACATGAGTTTTTCACCTTCCCGGGCAATGCCCAGTGGTCTCTCGAAAAACGCTGTGCAACGCGGCGCTATGAAGCGTTCGCATCGCACTGTCGGTTACCGTTGCGGGGGCAGCACAGGCATTGTCAAAGACGCACCTGATTCCCTTTTCACGCTGAGCCTTGCGGCGTGCAGCGACCTCGGCCAATCAATAAAAAACCACTGCCGGGTTTATTCAGCAGTGGTGAAATTCAAGCAGTAATCTTCAGTCTTGCGGATTGAGCAGGTTCAGGCGCTGAGTGATCGACGCCTCGATTCCTGCGCTGTCCAGCCCGCACTCGGCGAGCATTTGTGCAGGCTTGGCGTGCTCGACGTAATAGTCGGGCAAGCCCAGATGCAGTATGGGTGTGCGCAGATTGGCGTCGGCGAGGAACTCGCTGACCGCGCTGCCGGCACCGCCCATAATGGTGTTTTCTTCGATGCTTACCAGTAGCTCATGCTGGCTGGCCATTTCGCGCACCAATGCTTCGTCCAGTGGCTTCACGAAGCGCATGTCGACGACTGTTGCATCGAGTTTTTCAGCCGCTTGCAGGGCGTCGGCCAGTTGCACGCCGAACACCAGCATCGCTACTTTCCGGCCTTTGCGGCGGACGATGCCCTTGCCGATTTCGAGCGGCTCAAGGCCGGCTTCAATCGTTGCATTCGGGCCGGTGCCACGTGGGTAGCGCACAGTAGCCGGACCGTTGAAACGGTAGCCGGTGGTGAGCATGCGGCGCATCTCGTTCTCATCGCTCGGGGTCATGATCAACATGCCGGGAATGCAGCGCAGGAACGAGATATCAAAGCTGCCCGCGTGAGTCGGGCCGTCTTCACCGACCAATCCGGCACGGTCGATGGCGAACAGCACGTCGAGGTGCTGTACCGCGACATCGTGAATCAGTTGGTCGTAGGCGCGCTGCAGGAAGGTCGAGTAAATCGCCACAACCGGCTTGGCACCTTCGCAGGCAAGGCCGGCAGCCAGCGTTACCGCGTGCTGTTCGGCAATTGCCACGTCCATGTAACGCTCGGGGAAGCGCTCGCTAAACGCGATCAGGTCGGAGCCTTCTTTCATTGCCGGGGTAATTCCCACCAGCAACGGATCGGCCTCGGCCATGTCACACAACCACTGGCCAAATACACTGGAGTATTTGGGACCGGATGGCTTCTTTGGCACCACGGGCGCGTTGATCGGGTCGAGCTTGGTAATCGCGTGGTAGCCAATCGGGTCGGCTTCGGCAGGCGAGAAACCTTTGCCCTTTTTAGTGATGACGTGGAGAAACTGCGGGCCTTCCAGATCGCGCATGTTGCGCAGGGTTGCCAGCAGTGTCGGCAAATCGTGGCCATCAATCGGGCCGATATAGTTCCAGCCCAGCTCTTCAAACAACGTACCGGGAACCAGCATGCCTTTGGCGTGCTCTTCGGTTTTGCGAGCAATTTCCCAAGCGCCGGGCAGACGTGACAGCACTTTCTTGCTGCCTTCACGCATGCTCGCGTAAGTGCGGCTGGAAAGCAGTTTGGCCAGATAGTTGGACAGGCCGCCGACATTGCGCGAGATCGACATGTCGTTATCGTTGAGGATAACCAGCATGTCGGTCTTCAGATCGGACGCGTGGTTGAGCGCTTCGAACGCCATGCCCGCGGTCAATGCGCCGTCGCCGATGACCGCAACACTCTTGCGCTTGCTGCCTTGCAGTTTGGCACCGAGCGCCATGCCCATTGCCGCGCTGATCGAGGTGCTGGAATGGCCGACGCCGAAGGTGTCGTACGGGCTTTCACTGCGACGTGGAAAGGCGGCAACTCCGTCTTTCTGGCGCAAGGTCGACATCTGCTCACGACGCCCGGTGAGAATTTTATGCGGATACGCCTGATGGCCCACGTCCCAGACCAGCCGGTCATCGGGGGTGTCGAAAACGTAATGCAGAGCGACAGTCAGTTCGATCACGCCGAGGCCGGCACCAAAGTGTCCGCCAGTCTGGCCGACGGTGTACAGCAGGTACTGGCGCAGTTCGTCCGCCAGCGTTTCCAGCTCAGCTTCACCTAAGCGGCGCAGTTGATCTGGCGTGCTCGCACGGTCTAGTAACGGCGTCAGCGGACGCTCGCGGGGAATCTCATGAAAAGTCGTCGGCATCAGGCGAATCAGTTCAAATGCATAAAGATGCACCAGTTTACCCGAAACACGGGCAAAGCTTTAAGCAGTAACGTTGCCCGCGTCGGTTAAAGCAGTAAATCAGCGACCAAATGCCGCGCACAGCGGCTACCAAGTGTCGATAAATCCGCGTTTTTTGCCTGCCCGTACCGGTGCTGGTGCTGTTGAGTTGAGGCCGCGGATTAACCAATGCCGGGTTTCTTGCGGGTCGATCACGGCATCAATTTCAAGAAAACTGGCCATGTTGATGCCTTTGCCATTCTCGTAGGCCTTGGCCACCAGTTTATCGAACAGTTGCTGGCGCTCTGCCGGATCTTGCAGTGCTGCCAGCTCCTTGCTGAATCCTAGCCTTACCGCGCCCTCCAGACCCATGGCGCCGAATTCGCCGCTGGGCCAGGCGATGGTGAACAGCGGTGAATGGAAGCTGCCGGCTGCCATTGCTTGCGCGCCGAGGCCGTAGCCCTTGCGCAGAACCACCGTGAAGAACGGCACGCTGAGGCTTGCGGCGGCAACAAACATGCGCGAAACATGGCGCACCGTGGCTTGCTTCTCGGCCTGCGGGCCAACCATGAAGCCTGGGGTGTCGCACAACGAAACCAGCGGGATGTCGAAGGCGTCGCAGAGTTGCATGAAACGTGCGGCTTTATCGCCTGCCGCCGCGTCAATCGCGCCGCCCAGATGCGCCGGGTTATTGGCCAGCAAACCGAATGGCTTGCCTTCGATGCGCACAAAAGCGGTAATCATGCCCGGCGCAAACTGGCTGCGCAGTTCGAGTACCGAGTCGGTATCAGCCAGGGTGCTGATAACCCGGTGAATTTCATAAACGCGCAGGCGATTTTCCGGAATCAAGCTGCGCAGTTGGCGTTGATCCGCACATTGCCAGTCTGCCACCGGGCCCTGGAAGTAACTCAGGTATTGTTTGGCTGCGGCCACTGCGGCAGCCTCATCGGCGACCAGTACATCAATCACCCCGTTAGGCGCTTGCACTGAGCTCGGGCCGACTTGTTCGGGGGTAAAGCTGCCCAGACCGCCACCTTCGATCATCGCCGGACCGGCCATGCCGATACTGGCATCGCGGGTGGCGATAATCACATCGCAGCAGCCGAGCAGGGCGGCGTTACCGGCAAAGCAGCGCCCGGCCACCACGCCCACCAGCGGCACCAAACCGGAGAGTTTGGCCATGCCGACAAAGGTGTGACAGTCGAGGCCGGCAACGCCCACAAAATCGGTGTCGCCGGGCCGCCCACCGCCACCTTCGGCAAATAACACCAGCGGCACGCGCCATTGCTCGGCCAGTTGCAGCATGCGGTCAGTCTTCTTGTGATTCATTACCCCCTGCGTACCGGCAAATACCGTGTAGTCGTAAGCGATGGCCATGCAGCGCGCCGCCTGCTCGTCGAACAGCTGCGCATTGACCGTGCCCAAGCCGGCTATCAGGCCATCGGCAGGGCTTTGTTCGATCAACTCATCAAGCGAGCGACGACGACGCTGCGCGGCAATTGCCAGTGCGCCGTACTCAATGAAACTGTTGGCGTCGAGCAGATCGTCGAGGTTCTCGCGGGCGGTGCGTTGCCCTGTCTTGCGCCGCTTGGCGACCGCGTTGGGGCGTCTTGCGTCGGTGGTGATTGCGTGGCGCTCGAGTACTTCGGCAAGGTCGGCGCGAATATGCTCGAGGTCGACGCTTTCTTCGCTGTGGTTTGCTGCGCCGGCAATCTCGGCCGGCTCGATAAACAGCAACGGCTGGCCACTGTCGATAAAGTCGCCCTGATCGGCTAGCTGCCTGATCACGATTCCGCTGTGCTCGGCCTTGATCACAAACTGCATTTTCATCGCCTCAAGCACGCCAATCTCCTGGCCTTGAGCGATGGCATCGCCTTCGTGCACATCGAGGCTGACCAGCACGCCCGCGCTGCTGGCGTTAATCGAGACGCAGCCAGCGGGTATCTCGGCTGTTGCTTTCACGTGGCTCTCGCTGGAGTCGGCCAGGCTGAAACTCATATTGCGGTGGGCATGGCTGGCCTCGAGCAGAGGCGCCATGTGCCGCTCGACGAATCGGGTATCGAGCTGATTGGCTGCGACCTCCGGCATGCGGATCAGGCTTTGCAGCAGTGCGATGTTGTGGCTCACACCTTCCAGGCGGAATTCGCAAAGCGCACGATAGGCGCGATTCAAGGCCGTGGCGTAGTCGCCCGCATGGACAATCAGTTTTGCCAGTAACGAGTCATAACTGGCATTGACCCGATAACCGCTGTAGCCATAACCGTCCACCCGCAAACCCAGCCCGCTTGCGGGTTCGTAAGCTGTGATAGTGCCGCTGGCCGGTTGGGTGCTGCCATCGGCCTGTTGGCGCTCAAGGTTGATTCGCAGTTGCACGGCGCAACCGTTGATTGGCGGTGGCGTGCTCAGGCCCAGTTGCGCAAGGCTGGCGCCGGCCGCCAATTGCAGTTGGATTTGCAGCAGGTCGATGCCGGTTATTTGCTCGGTGACGGTGTGTTCGACCTGAATGCGCGGGTTGGCTTCCATGAAGTAGAAGCGCTGAGGATTATCGTTATCCAGTAAGAATTCGAAGGTGCCAACACCCTGATAATCCACTGCGCGGGCGAGGGTGAGAGCGGCCTCGATAATGGCGCTACGCGCGGTCTCTGGCAGGTTTGGGCTGGGCGCAATTTCAATGAGTTTTTGCTGGCGGCGTTGCAGGCTGCAGTCGCGTTCCCACAAGTGGCTGACGTTGCCCTGCTGGTCACCGATGATCTGCACTTCGATATGCCGGGCATTGCTAATCAACTGTTCGGCGTACAGCTCGCCGTTGCCGAATGCATTGCGCGCCTCGCCCTGACATTGCTCGAAACTGGCGGGCAACTGTGCGGCGTCGAGCACCACGCGCATGCCGCGACCACCGCCGCCGGCGACGGCTTTGAGCATGATTGCCGCGCCAGCCCCGAGGCTGTGCATGAACTCACGCGCCTGCTCAAGGCTAATCCCTGCGGCGCTGCCTCGTACCAATGGCACCGCGCAACGTTCGGCGAGTTGGCGGGCCTGAGCCTTGTCGCCAAAACGCTCGAGAATCTCAGCGCCGGGGCCGATCATCAGCACGCCTGCCTCGCTGCAGGCGCGGGCAAACTGCGCGTTCTCGGCTAAAAAACCGTAGCCGGGATGAACCGCATCGCAGCCTTCTGCGCGGGCGATTTGCAAAAGCTGGGGGATGTCGAGATACGCGCTTACGCCACGGCCTTTAAGTGCCACTGCGTGATCGGCGCGGCGCGCATGCAATGAGTCGGCGTCATCCTCGGCATACACCGCGACTGTGCGGATGCCCAGCTCGGCGGCAGCTCTGGCGATACGGATGGCGATTTCGCCACGGTTGGCAATCAGCAGTGAGGTGAAAGGCATGGAAGCTCCGCAGTTTTTATTCTGCAGATATCTTAGGCGCTCACCCTTTGAGGTAAACCAAGGTTTACCTCGACGTACTTATTGCTATCAGTTTGAGTGATGATCAGCTGCGGCGGGCGACGATGAACTCGGCCAGCTCACGCAGTGGTTGCGCCGTTGCGCCAAAATCCTGCAGCGCCGCCAGCGCCTGATCGCGCAACTCTAACGCGTAGGCTTTAGCCGCTTGCATGCCCAGCAGCGCCGGATATGTTGGCTTGTCGTGAGCCTGATCCTTGCCCTGGGTTTTACCCAGGGTGGCGGTATCGCTCTCGACATCGAGAATGTCGTCCTGCACCTGAAACGCCAGGCCGATGGCTTGGGCGTATTGCTGCAATGCGCTTAAATTCTGGCTGCTGGCAACGCCGCTGGCGAGTGCGCCAAGGGCCACGCTGGCCTCGATCAGGGCGCCGGTCTTGTGCCGGTGCATATTCTCAAGCGCTGCCTGATCGAGCTTGCGCCCGACCGAGCCGAGATCAATCGCCTGCCCGCCAACCATGCCCGCCGGCCCGGCCGCTTTGGCCAGACGGTTGAGCATCTGCAGGCGCAGCTCAGCGCTGTGCGGGTTAAGTTCCGGGTCGCTGATAACATCAAAGGCCAGGCTTTGCAGGCCATCGCCGGCGAGAATTGCGCAGGCTTCGTCAAAGGCGATGTGGGTGGTTGGCTGGCCGCGACGCAGGTCGTCATCGTCCATTGCCGGCAAGTCGTCATGCACCAGTGAATAGGCGTGAATCAACTCTACCGCACACGCTGCGCCATTGGCTTTAGCCGGGTCGCCACCGAGCGCTTCACACGCGGCGTAAACCAGCAGCGGGCGCACGCGTTTGCCGCCATTGGTTACGCTGTAGCGCATGGCCTGATACAACCGCTGCAGATCGGCCTGCGGGGCCTGGAATAATTGCTCAAGTGCTTGGTCGACACGCTGTTGGCACGTGGCCTGATAGGCCGCAATCATGCTTGTTGGTCCGCGTCGAAAGGGGCTTCCTCCAACTCGCCGTCGCGCTCAAGCAGGATCTTTACTTTCTGCTCGGCCGAAGCCAGCGCGGCCTGGCAATCGCGAGTCAGGCGAATGCCCTGCTCGAATGCGGTAAGCGAATCTTCGAGGCTCAGCTCGCCATTTTCCAGGCGTTCTACCAGCGTTTGCAGGTCGGTTAGCGACTGCTCGAAGTCGAGTGATGCTTTTTTGCGGGCCATTTAGGGCATTCTCGGCGGGAAATCAACGGGCGAATATCGCTCGCGACACTAGCAGAGCCGAGGCTTTCGGGCAAATCGGCGCGCCAGCCGCGACCTCAGTGCTTGAAGTAAGTCGCCCAGGAATAATAAACCGTCATGCCCGCGCCGACCGCCAACACCAGCAAGCGTAAAAATTTGGGCGGCAGGCGCTGGCCCAAGGCGCCGCCAGCATAGCCACCGAGCGTGGCGCCGGTGAGGAGTATCAGCAGTTCAGTCCAGCTCACGCGGCCCGCCACAATGAACGTTGCAGTGGCAACGCTGTAAATGACCGCCGAGATCAGGTTTTTCAGGGCATTACTGCGAGCCAGCGGATGGCCCTCAATCGAGAATGCCGCCAACTGCAAAATGCCCATGCCCGCACCGAAGTAACCGCCATAAACCGACACCAATCCATGCGCGGCCAGAGACAGCGGTGAATGCGGCGGTTGTGCTGCTTCTTTACGCCTGGCCGCGAGTGCGCGACTCAGGCTTGGGCTGGCCGCAAACAATGCCGTAGCGGCGAGTAACAGCCACGGAATCAGCCCACGGAAAATCTCATCACCGCCAAGTAACAGCAACAGGCCGCCGAGCAAGCCTCCGGCGAATCCTGCCAGCAGTAATGGCAATAGATACTTGCCCAGTGGCCGCAACGTGCTTCGAGCTGCCCACGCAGCGGCCACGCTTGCCGGCCACAGCGCCACTGCATTCGTTGCGTTGGCCGTCACGGGTGGTAAACCTGTGGCGAGCAGGGCCGGGAAAGAGAAAAATGTGCCGCCGCCCGCCAGCGCATTCATACCGCCAGCAGCAAAACCCGCTGCAATCAGCAAAGCGATCTCGGTGAACTCCATTTTTTCGGCTCTGGGCAGTTAAAAGTGCGCAGCTTAAGCCCTGTAAAGGGCGCCGCCAATGGCTATTTGAGGCAGCTCAGGGGCGCTAATTGCCATGCAGTTGTTTCGTTTAAAAACCACAACAGGAAAAAAAGTAACAGTTTTTTTCAGTATCTCGGATTCGCTGGAGGCCGCGATATTCTTGACTTTGTCGTGCTGGATCAGGTTTTTTGCAGGCGCTGTTGGGGCGATATTGCGGGCAGCGGGGCGGTTGCTGTTTCAAAGTTTCGCTGCCCGATCAGTGTGAGTAGCTGTCCATCTCCAGCGTTTTTTATGAGTAGCAGTGATAACGGATTAATGGCACTTGGACAGCTGTTTTAACAGCATCGCCAGCAGGCAACTCGAGTTGTATGAGCGGCATTGCCTGAACCGCTTAAACACGCCATTTTCAGCGCCTAAATTCAGGTGTTCACCTTAAAAACTAATCCCTTGATTTGCGCGTGGCCATGGCATGTATTTATGGCTAATGATGGATCATTCATTTGCGTGTTAATGCGCTATGAAGTTCGTTCTAGAAGGGTATTCATACTTTCGAGCTAAAGCTGCAAATTCCTCCTTTTGTGGGCCGAAACGACTAGTTCTGCGTGCTAATGTCGTTGCCAGCTACACCCACATCCAAGGAGAGCCGTATGACAAAAACAACATGGCCCGGGGTATTAAGTCCGCACGCCCTCGCAGTCGCTATCGCAATGAGTGTTGCCGCTCCAGCCCACGCACTCAACTTCAATATCGGTGAGCTTGAGGGGCAGTTTGACTCCTCGCTGTCGGTAGGGGCCAGTTGGTCGACAGAAGATCCGGACAATGAGCTGATCGGTATGGCCAATGGCGGTACTGCATTTACTCAGACAAACGATGACGGTCGTCTGAACTTCAAAAAGAACAAAACCTTCTCGAAAATTTTCAAGGGTATTCACGACCTGGAGCTGAGATACGGCGACACCGGGGTGTTTGTTCGCGGCAAGTACTGGTACGACTTCGAGCTCAAGGATGAAGGGCGCGAGTTCAAGGATATCGACGATCACAACCGTAAAGTCAGCGCGCAATCTTCTGGCGCAGAGATTCTCGATGCCTTCGTTTACCACAACTACTCGATTGGCGATGTGCCGGGCAGTGTGCGTCTGGGTAAGCAGGTTGTCAGCTGGGGTGAAAGTACCTTCATCGGTAACAGCATCAACTCGATCAACCCGATCGACGTCTCCGCATTTCGTCGTCCGGGGGCCGAAATCAAGGAAGGTCTGATCCCGGTCAACATGTTCTACCTGTCACAGAGCATCACGGAAAATCTCTCGGCTGAAGCGTTTTATCAGTTGGAGTGGGATCAGACGATTCTCGATAACTGCGGAACCTTCTTCGCGACTACCGACGTAGCGGCCGATGGCTGTAACACCAACTACAACATTCTCGATCCAAACTCTATCGCTGCGTTGCAAGGTGCTTCCGGCGCAGGTTTATTGCCTGGCGTAACGGTTGAAAATGAAGGCTTGCTGCTGCCGCGCGGTGGGGATCGTGACGCACGCGATGATGGCCAGTGGGGTATGGCATTGCGCTGGCTGGGGGATGACACCGAGTACGGTGCCTACTTCATGAACTACCACAGCCGCACGCCAATCGTCAGCATGCAGAATACTGACCGCGCCGGTATTGGCGCCGCCTTGCAATCGCTGCAGGGGCCTGCGGGCGCTCTGGGTGCGCAGGCACTGCTGATTGGTCGGGGTACCTACTTCTTGGAATATCCGGAAGACATTCGTCTTTACGGTTTGAGCTTCGCCACAACCCTGCCGACAGGGACCTCATGGTCGGGTGAGGTGAGCTACCGGCCGAACATGCCGCTGCAAACCAACACCACTGACCTGACGCCAAACCTTGCGACTACGGTCGTTGGCGGGCTTACCACCGGTGGCGTAGCTGGCGCTTTGGCAACAGCCGGGCTGGAAACCCATGGTTATCAGCGCAAAGAGGTGACTCAGGCGCAAACCACCTTCGTGCACTTCTTCGACCAGATTCTCGGCGCCAGTCGCTTAACCCTGGTGGGTGAAGTTGGCTATACCCGCGTAGGCGGCATGACCAATGAGGTGGGTAACCGCTTCGGCCGTGATGCGACCTTCGGCGTGCCGGAAAATGCGCTGGCTGATGAGCGCTATGGTTCCCACGGCTTCTTCACCAGTTCGTCATGGGGCTATCGCGCCCGCGGTGTGCTTGACTACAACGACGTATTCGCCGGGATCAACCTGAAGCCGAACATGGCCTTCTCGCATGACGTGCAAGGCTATGGCCCGACCTTCAACGAAGGGTCCAAGGCTGTCAGTTTCGGATTGGATGCTGAGTACCAGAACACCTACACGGCGAGCCTGAACGTGACCGAATTCTTCGGCGGCTCTTACAACGTTGCAACTGACCGTGACTTCGTCGCGCTCAGCTTTGGCGTGAACTTCTAATAATGTCAGTACGGAGAATCAGTCATATGAAAACAACAAGTAAACTGATTACTGCGCTCACCTTCTCGTTGCTAGCCAGCAGCGTCATGGCCGCAGTACCTGCGTCGGAAGTCGCAAAGCTGGGCACCAGCCTGACCCCGTTGGGTGGCGAAATGGCCGGTAACGCCGATGGCACCATTCCTGCCTGGACTGGCGGCCTGCCGGTAGACGCGGCGCCAGTGACCAGTAACGGCTTTTTGGGTGATCCGTTCCCGAACGAAAAGCCCAAGTTCATTATCACTGCGCAAAACATGGACCAGTATAAGGACAAGCTTTCTCCGGGCATGATTGCGATGCTCAAGCGTTATCCTGATACGTTCAAAATGCCGGTTTTCGAGACCCATCGTACTGCCACGGTGCCCAAGGATATTCAGGAAAGGGCCAAGATCAGTGCTGCCAAAACCACGCTGGTCGAGGGTGGCAACGGCCTGAAGAACTTTACCGAAAGCCGTTATTATCCGTTCCCGATTCCGCAAAGCGGGGTTGAAGCTGTCTGGAACCACACCACCCGTTATCGCGGGGGCAACCTCAAGCGTCTGTACATCCAGGCTGCGCCACAAACTAACGGCTCGTTCACAGCGGTAAATTTCGAGGATGAAGTGGCTTTCCCGGACTTCATGCCGGACCTGGCGCCAGAGCGCGCATCCAACGCCTTGCCGTTCTTCAAGCAGCGCATCACTGCACCGTCGCGTCTGGCCGGTAACGTGTTGCTGGTGCATGACTCGCTTGATCAGGTTAAGGACCCGCGCTCTGCGTGGATCTATAACGCCGGTCAGCGCCGCGTTCGCCGTGCTCCACAGGTAGCGTATGACGGTCCGGGTACTGCGGCTGACGGCTTGCGCACTTCGGATAACTTCGACATGTACAACGGTGCGCCAGATCGTTACGACTGGAAACTGGTGGGCAAGCGCGAAATGTACATCCCGTACAACAACTACCGCATTGCCAGCCCGTCGCTGAAGTACAAGGATCTGCTCTTGGCAGGCCACTCCAATCAGGATCTGGCGCGCTATGAGTTGCACCGTGTATGGGAAGTGCAGGCGACGTTGAAGTCCGGTGAGCGGAATATCTACGCCAAGCGCACCTTCTTCATGGATGAGGACTCCTGGACCATCGTACTCTCTGACTTGTACGACGGTCGCGGCCAGTTGTGGCGCGTCGGTCAGGCGATGATGATGCAGTATTATCAGCGCGAGGTTCCGGCTTTTGCATTTGAGGGCTTGTACGATCTCATCGCTGGCCGCTACATTGTCACTGGCATGAGCAACGAAGAGAAAGAGTTCGTGCAGTTTGGTGTTAAAGCCAGCGCTGCTGACTTCACCCCAGCCGCATTGCGTAACGCCGGGGTACGTTGATCGTAGTGAGTTACCAGTAGCACAACGAAAGGCGGCCTCAGAGCCGCCTTTCCACGAATATCAGCCTGTACCTGAGGGGATGGGTGCAGGCCTTATACTAATAAGAGAGAGGCCAGACCATGCACGACAATGTTCGTGCGTTACCCGGATCGCGTGTGCGAGCGCTGGATGTCAGCTTGCCGCGACTACCCGCCAATCATGTTGCGCGTCCTCGTCTGGTTGAAAGCCTTGTAGGCGAAGACAGCCGCGTCACTCTTATCTGCGCGCCGGCCGGTTATGGCAAGAGCGTGCTGCTCAATGAATGTGTACGCCAAGCCAGTATGGCCACGCGTATTGTCTGGCTTGATTTACTCGGCCACACCCTTACACCTGAAGATTTGCTTGCCCGTCTGGCGGCCTCATTGCATCTGCCGGTCGGCGAGGGTGATGCGGCGACAGAGCTGAGCTTGCTGATTGGCCGGCTGGTGCAGCAGCCGGTGTGGATCATTCTCGATGATTACCCGCGTCAGCCTTGTGCTGAGCTGGACGCCTGCCTCGATCATTTGCTTGAGCGCTCACCGCACACACTGCGCTGGTGGATTGCCGGGCGCAGAAGGCCTGAATGGCATCTGCCGCGGCTGCTGTTGCAGGGCGCAATCCAAGAGCGTAATGCGCAGGCACTGGCGCTGAGTATTGATGAATTGTCGGGTTACTTGCAGCAGCTCAAAGCCCCATTGCCGGGCCCGTTGGCTGCCCAGTTGCATCAGTCCACCGAGGGTTGGCTCGCGGGCATTTGCCTGCACCTGATCGAGGGCAATATGTCCGAGCTGGGCCAGCGCCTTGAGGCCGGCTCTGCACTGTTACTCGAATACATCCAGCGCGAAGTGCTCGATGAGTTGTCCGACGAATTGCGCGAAGTGGTGCTGATCCTTGCGCATATACCGCGATTCTCGGCCGCACTTTGCCAGCACATGCTTGAAGTCCACGACGGCGCTCAGGTTATCGAGCAATTGCGTCAGCACCAGCTGTTCTTGTCCCAGCTGGATGAGCAAGGTGAGTGGTATTGCCTGTCGCCAGCCTTTGCCAAACAGCTCAAGCTACTCCCGCAATGTCTGCCGCCGTTGCATCAGCACATTCTGGCGTGCCAGTGGTTTGCCCAGCGCGGTGAAGTGCGTGATGCCGTGGAGCATGCCTTGTGTGCGGATCAGCCGGAAACGGCTGCCAGCTATTTGCAGCGCTACGGTGAAGATCAGCTGTTGATTGGTCAGAGTGTTTCTCAGCTGTTGCACTGGCGTGAAGAACTGCCGGCGAGCTTGTTTGCCAGCACTCCGCACCTGATTATTCTGCAAGCCTGGGCGCTGATCATTTGTACCCGCCTCGATGAAGTCGAGGACTGCATTGATGAGCTGGCGCGCTACATGCCGCAGCCATCGGCCAAGCGGCAACAACTGCTGCTGGCCAATTATCAAGTCATCATGGGCGTGTTACACCGTCAGCGCGGCCTTGCCAGTGCGCGACAGCATTGCCTTGAAGCGCTGAGCAAACTGGACGAACGTGGCTGGTCGCAGCAGGTTCTGTGTCATCAGGCGCTCACCCAGCAGGCGGGCGCAGAGCAAAATCTGACGCTGGCTGAAGAGCATTGCAATCAGGGCCTGAAACTGGCGCGTGAGCACCGCAACATCCTGTTTGATGCGCTGCTTACCATTGATCAAGTGCATTTGCTGATCATGCGTGGCCAGCGCCAGGTTGCCAAAGAACGCACTGAATATGCCGTGAGCCTCTTGAAGGACGGCGGTATGCGCGGCCCGGTCTATGCGAGGTTGTTGCTCTTGCGCGGTCTTTTGCATGCCGGACGGGGCGAGCGGATGTTGGCGCGCGAGGCCTTTGAAGCAGGCATACAAGAGGCTGAAACCTGTGAAGATGCCTACTCGTTGCATGGCCATATCGGCCTGGCCGAGTTGTGTTTGCAGGAGGGGCACTTTGAGGCCGCGCAGCAGCATCTGCGTAACGCCGAGCAGAAGATGCAGGCGTATCGGGTGCCGCGCATGCGTTATCACGAAGCGTTGAGCCTGGCCAAGGGCCAACTCTGGTTGCATCTGGGCGACGCCGAGAAAGCCCTGAGTGTGTTTACAGAAGTGCGCGAGCACCTGCAGGAGCACAAGTTTTTGGCGCCTTCCGGGTTCTGCAACTTATTGCCGATGTCGCGATTGCTGGAGGCGCGAGGCAGGATTGCCACCGGCCAGACGGCGCAAGCATTGGCCGACTTGCAGCAGATGATGCACGAGTTCACTGAATCCGGGCATTTGAGCCTGGCCACTCAGGCGCAAATGCACTGTGCACAGGCGCTGGAACAGCTCGGCGAGCCGCAGCGCGCGGATCAGGAGTTGTCCGCAGCCTTGCTTGAGGCGCAGCGTCAGGAGCACTTCCGGCCTGTGCTTGAACTCATGCAATCGCAGCCCCAATGGCTGGAAGATGTGCTGCTACTCAATAGTCAGTTACAACCCTTGCGCCAGCACCTGATCAGCGCCAGTGAGGCGGTGGATACAACCCTGCCATCAAGTGTGCCGGTGCTGAGTAAACGCGAAATAGCCGTGCTCGATCTGATCGCCAAGGGCTGCTCCAATCAGCAGATAGCCGAGGCCTTGTTCATCTCGCTGCACACGGTTAAATCGCATGCCCGGCGTATCAATACCAAGCTCGGCGTGCAGCGTCGCACGCAAGCGGTGGCGCTGGCCAAAGCTGAAGGATTGATTGGTTAGATAATCCTCAGTGCCCGGTATGAATCTGCTTGCCGGGCGAAAGAGGGGGCAAAGATGTGCTGCTGGGGCGCTTGAGGAGTTGACCGGCGCTCGATCAGGTATTCAGCTAGCCATTGCGGATAGCCCCGCAGGGCTATCCGCGGTCCTGTTTACTACCAAGCTCAAATTAACTTTCACCTGTCAGGGCGCCTTCGATCAAACCATTGGCCAGATCACCGTACGGGGCGAACATGGCGCGGATGTTGTCATTCTCGCCGCGCTCGAAAATGGCCCGTTGATTCGAGAACTCGTTGAAGCCCTCAACGCCATGATGGCGACCGCTGCCACTTTTGCCGATGCCGCCGAAGGGCAGGGAAGGCATCGCGGCATGCAGTGCGGCAGAATTGACACACGCACCGCCGGACACTGTCCGCGCCAGCACCCGCTGGGCAATTGCCGGGGTGTCGGTGAACACATAAATGCCCAGCGGGCGCTCACCGGCGTTGATTGTGGCAATGGCCTGATCAATGTCGCGGTAGGTTTTAACCGGCAAGATCGGGCCGAAAATCTCGTTTTGCATCAGCGCCATGTCGTCCGTGACGTTGAGCACCAAGGTCAGCGGCATCTTGCGCGCCGCTTTGTCCGTGGCATCGCCAATGGGAATCAGGGTGGCACCTTTGGCCTGCGCATCGTCCAGATAACCTTGCAGGCGAGCCAGGTGGCGGGCATTGATAATGCCGGTGGTGTCGGCCTCGCTGGCTCCGTGGGTAAATGTTGCATCCATGTGTTGTTGCACCAGACGAACGAAATCGTCCTGCTGGTTTTCCGGCACCAGGGCGTAATCCACTGTCACGCACATCTGTCCGCTTTTGATGGTTTTGCAGCCCACAATTTGTTCGATATTTCGGCTGTTCAAGCCGTCGGCAGCCACTAAGGCAGGGCATTTGCCACCAAGTTCCAGGGTGACTGGCACGAGGTTTTGTGCAGCGCTGATTGCCACTGAACGGCCGACTTCCGTGCTGCCGGTGTACATCAAATGGTCCCAGTTGAGAGTCGGGAAAAACTTGGCCAATTGCAGGCCGCCGGAGATGGCCGCGACCTGATCAATATCAAACGCTGACCTGATCATCTCAAGCGTCAACTCGCTGCAGGCCGGCGTCAGGTCCGACGGTTTGATAATGGCCCGGTTGCCTGCTGCGAGCATTTCAACCACAGGACCAATGCCAATATCGAAGGGAAAATTCCACGGCGCCATGTTGCCGACCACGCCCTTGGGTTGCGCCAACACATACGCCTTAGCCGTGCCGTAAAGTGCCGGCTCAATGGGCCGTTGTTGCGGTTTCATCCATTCGCCAAGGTTGCTCGCCACATATTGCACGCGACCGGCAACGCCCAGGCATTCAACCAAATCGGCAAATTGGCTCGGGTGCGAGCCAAAGTCTGCCACCAGCGCCTGCTGAATTTTCAGACGGTTGCTGATCATCATATGCGCCAGTGCACCGAGCAATTCCAAGCGCTGATCAAGATCAGGCTGCGGCTGTTCGACAAAGGCTTTCTTCTGCAGCGCAAACACGCGCTGCAACTCAGTGATCGCGTCCTCATCCGAGGTCAATGATTGTTCACGCTCGATAAAAGTCATCTGCATTCTCCGCTGTTTAGCGGGCGCGGCGCTGCGCCCATGCGTTATGGCAAAAGAGCTCAGGCGCTCTGCTTGAGTGAATTGGAAGCTGCGTGAGCGCGGGAAAACTTCAGCGCTTTGTCGTCGAGCGTGGTGAACTTCATGCTGAGCAGGTCTTGCAGGTAGTTCTGGTTCTGTTGCCACGGCTGCTGCTTGCCCTGTTTTGGAAACTGCTCCACGGCGCGCAGAATGTAGCCGGACGTCATGTCCAGTAACGGCCGCTGATCCATTTCACTCGGGTCAATTTGTGGCCGGCATTGGTCGTAATTTTTGCGGCTCATGTAATTGATCAGGCGGCATACAAACTCAGACGACAAGTCCGCACGCAGGGTCCACGAGGCGTTGGTGTAACCCACACACACGGCGGCGTTGGGAATACCGGAGAGCATCAAACCTTTGTAAGAGTAAGTCTGGCCAATGGTTACCGGTGCGCCGTCCACCGTCAGTTGCACGCCGCCGCAGGCGACCAGCTTCAAACCGGTGGCGCTGACGACAATATCGGCGTCCAGACTCTGCCCCGACTCAAGCGTGATACCGGTTGGGGTGAAACTGCTGATGCGGTCGGTGACGATAGAGGCACTCTGTTCGCGCAGCGCCGTGAACAAGTCGCCATTAGGCACCAGGCACAAGCGCTGATCCCACGGGTTGTAGCTGGGCTTGAAGTGGGTGTCGATGGGAAAGTCTTGCGGCAGGTGTGCGGCGATGCCTTTGCGTAACAGGCGCTTGGCAAATTCAGGCTTGAAGCGAAACAAGCGGTAGATCGCGGTGCTGAGCATTACGTTCTTGAAACGGACGGTTTTATGCACCCAACTGCTGGGTAAAACCTTGCGCATCGCTTTGGCTATCACGTCGTCATCCGGCAGGGACATCACGTAGCTGGGCGAGCGCTGCAACATGGTCACATGCGCGGCCTTTTTCGCCAGCGCAGGCACCAACGTTACGGCAGTAGCACCACTGCCAATCACCACAATGCGCTTGCCGCTGTAGTCGAGGCCCTCAGGCCATTGCTGCGGATGGATCAGTTGCCCGGTGTAGTTTTCGAGCCCGGGGAAATCCGGTTGATAACCGCCCTCGTAACTGTAATAGCCGCTGCAGACATAGAAGAAGTTACAGCTGTATCGGACAGGTGAGCGCTGCTCGCCGACCTCGATATCCAGTGTCCAGCGAGCCTCTCCCGATGACCACGCGGCCGCGATTACGCGGTGGCCGTAGCGAATATTGCTGTCGATGCCAAATTCCCGGCTGGTGTCACGCAGGTACTGGAGAATTTCGCTGCCATCGACGATGCTCTTGTTAGAGGTCCACGGACGAAATGAATAGCCCAGCGTGAACATGTCCGAGTCAGAGCGGATGCCCGGGTAGCGAAACAAATCCCAAGTGCCACCGAGGTCTTCACGTGCTTCGAGAATCGCGTAGGTTTTGCTCGGGCAGTTTTTTTGCAGGTGGTAACCCGCGCCAATTCCCGATAACCCTGCGCCCAAAACTAGAACATCAAAGTGTTTGACTGTCATACGCTCTCTTCCATTCTTGTTATGCGTAAGCACCTTGCCGGCACTTACATTTCTGGATTGCTACGATGAATTTAAGCATCGTTGCGCTGCATTGTTCTGACTGTTTAAGCTAAGGTGCATACCTTATGTCTGGTAGTCGATTCAAGGCCGATCCATGAAGCGTCAAAGCACCCGTGAGCAAATACTGGCGACCTGCCGAAAACTGTTTAATGGCAAGAGCGTTGCAGCTGTTACCACCGCAGGTATTGCTGAAGCGGTGGGTATCAATGAAGGCAACCTGTATTACTACTTCAAGAAAAAAACCGACATTCTTAACGCCCTGTTCGAACAGTTCGCCGCCGAGCAACTCAAGCTGGCTTCTCAGGACCAACACCTGCGCCACTGGTTTGAACTGATGTGGGAGTGGCGCTTTTTTTACCGCGACAGCATGATCATTTTCAGCATGGAGCCGGCGATGCGCCTGCAATTGCAGGACATGTCCGATCAAGTTCAAGCCCGCAGCCGCCGCAAGTTGCAGGAGATGATCAGCCTCGGCCAGTTACGGGCCACTGAGGCGGAGCTTGATGTGCTGCTGGAAAATAGCTGGATCATCTCGACCTACTGGATAGAGTACCTGCACTCCCGCCACGGCATTACCCGCGTGACTAAAAAGCACCTGAGCTGGGGTTATAAACAGATGGCTGCATTGTTTGAGCCTTACCTGATTCGTGCAGATGCAGCCCCGCAAGATACCTTTCTGTCCGCTGAGTAAAGCACCTTACGCAGCGCTCAGTTCTGGGTGGCATTAACGCCTTCTACCTGATCCATCCGGGCGCGCATGATGCGTTGCATCAAGCCAGGTGACAGGCGTTGCAGAATCCAGCCGAGGCCGACTTCTTTCATTGGTGTCAGGCAGAACAGTTTGCCTTTGACCACATCGCGCAATACGTCTTGCGCCACTTGTGTGGGCGACGCGCCTTTCTCTGCGTAATGATTCACCGCCTGCGCCTGGCGTTGTTGTGCGCTGCTGCCACGCATTTTGGTGTTCTTGATAATGGCAGTGTTGATCGTGCCCGGGCACAGAATGGTGATGCCCACGTTGCTGCCATGCAGCTCACCTGCGAGTGATTGCGAGAGACCAACGATTGCATGCTTGGTGGCGCAGTAGGGCGCGGTGCGCGGCATGGGAATAATGCCGGCGCCGGATGCGGTGTTAATGATATGCGCGGGCGAGGTTTGGCTGAGCATGCGCGGCAAAAAGGCATGCAAGCCGTGCACGACGCCCATCACGTTTACCTCCATTACCCACTTCCAGTCGGCCAGCTCAGTGTCGATAACCGCGCCGGCATGGCCAACGCCGGCGTTATTGAACAGCAGATCGACCCGGCCTTCGCGCCCGAATACTTCATTGGCAAATGCGCCCACTGCATCCGCATCGGTTACATCCAGTGCATACGCCACGGCGTCTGTCAGTGATGCGGCGGTTTGCTCGGCGGCGCTGAGGTTGATGTCGGTGCAATACACCCGGCTGCCGTTGGCGCTGAGCTGCTCTGCGATGGCCCGGCCAATACCTGAACCTGCGCCGGTGACCACCGCGATCTTATTGTTGTAATAGTGCGTCAGCTTCGACATTGGCTATCTCCTGAGCGGTTATAAGCGCGCAAATACGCAGCTATCCGGGTTTTTATTATTTAAGGTGTTTACCTTATTTATAATGAGATTAGCCTATACGGATTTCCTCTGCCAATAGTCCCGCTCACGCGCATATAGCGCTATGCGTGCGATGAATGATCAGCAGGGAATGAGTGGCGGCAAGATCAACACAGCCGCCGCTGGCCATTGCAGCCAGCGGCGGTTTATCTGAGGCGGGTTAGGCGTGCATCGCCATTTTTTGCAGCTGGTGCTTGAGTACTTTGCCGCTCGCCGCCGCTGGCAGAGAGCTGAGAATGCGCACCTCGCCGGGCCGTTTGTACGGCGCCAATTGTGCGGCGAGAAACGCCTGTAGTGCCGCCAAATCGAAGGTTTCTGGTGCCAGCACCTGAATGAATGCCACCACTTCTTCGTTGCCGTCCACTGCGCGGCCGACCACCGCCGACATGACCACGCCGGGGTAGGCATTGAGCGCCGCTTCGACTTCCGGCGGGTAAACATTGAAGCCCGAGCGGATGATCAGCTCCTTGCTGCGCCCGACAATAAACAGCGCACCGTCGGCGTCCGCACGGGCTAAATCGCCGGTATTGAACCAGCCCTCAGCATCGATAACGGCGGCCGTTTGCTGTTCTGCGCGGTAATAGCCTTTCATCACGTTCGGCCCGCGTACCCATAATTCGCCCACTTCACCTGGCGCAACGGGTGCGCTGCGCTGGCTATTCAGCAGGCGCACCTCAACGCCGTCTATCGGCGGGCCGACAGAGGTATCCCGGCGCGGTTGATCGACGCGGGTATGGCTGATGGTCGGCGAGCTTTCGGTCAATCCATAACCGTTGTGCAGTGCGCAGCCGAAACGTTGCTCGACCGTGTCTTTCAGCGTCTGGTCGAGCGGCGATCCTCCTGCATACATAAAGCGCAGTGTGGGGGCGCGCAGCTCGATGCGCTGCGTGTCTGCCAACTCTAACGCCTTGGCAAACATGGCAGGCACGCCGAGCATCATGCTGATGTTGTCGTTCGCCAGCGCGCGGATCATCTTGGCGGGATCAAAGCGCGCTTCCAGATGCTGCGAACAGCCAGCGTACAAACTGGCCAGACACACCGACGACAAGCCGAATACGTGCGAGAACGGCAACACCGCAAACACGCTGTCGGCCTCGGTGAGTTTGCGCATGGTGCGCGCGGTATCGGCGACAAACATCAGATTACGATGGGTCAGCATCACACCTTTCGGGTCGCCGGTGGTGCCGGTGGTGTAAATCATCGCCGCCACCTGCATTGCGGGATCTTCGTGAACCGGTTCCGGCGCACATGCTTCATTCAGCGGCCCAAGGTGATAGCTGCCGAGCAGGGCCGAATGGCGAATTTGTGCGCCTGCACGTTCGGCATGGGCTGCTGCGTCCGTTGAGACAGCGCTGCTGAACAACACGCGCCGCGCCGCGCAGTGCTGGCGAATTGTTTCTATTTCCCCGGCAGACAGGCGCGCATTGATGATGACTGCCCACGCGTCGAGCTGGCTCGCCGCGAGAATGGCGGCGACCAGCAAGCGGCTGTTTTCCGCTACCAGCATGACGCGGTCGCCAGCGCGCACACCTTCATCGCGCAAGGTCTTGGCGAGTTCCTCGACGGCGTCGCGCAACATCGCAAAAGTCATCACTTCGCCGTGCTCATACAAGGCGGGTGCGGCGTGCGGATGGGTTGCGATTATGTGGTGCAGTCGTTTGGGTAATGCCGCTAGCCTGGCGCTGAGCGACATCATTTCAGTGTTGCTCCACGCGGCGGATTAAATTTCGCGCAATCACCAATTGCTGGATTTGCGTAGTGCCCTCGTAAATGCGGAACAGGCGTACGTCGCGGTAGAAACGCTCAATGCCATATTCACTGACGTAACCGGCACCGCCAAATATCTGCACGGCGCGGTCGGCTACACGGCCACACATCTCTGAGGCGAACATCTTGCAGCACGAGGCTTCCATCGAAACATCTTGCTTGAGGTCACGTTTGCGCGCCGCGTCGAGCACCATGCAGCGCGCCGCGTAAATATCGGCCTGGCTGTCGGCGAGCATTGCCTGAATCAACTGGAACTCAGCCAGTGGTTGGCCAAACTGTTTGCGCTCCAGTGCGTAATCCAGCGCGTCTTTCAGCATGCGCTCCGCAGCGGCAACGCACACGGCAGCAATGTGCAGGCGGCCTTTATCGAGCACTTTCATCGCGGTTTTGAAGCCAACGCCTTCGACGCCGCCAATCAGATTTTCGGCTGGCACGCGGCAATCTTCGAAGATCACATCGCAGGTATGCGCGCCTTTCTGGCCCATCTTCCGATCAATCTTGCCCAGCGATAAGCCTGGCGTTCCGGCCTCGACGATAAACGCTGAAATTCCGCCCGCGCCTTTGATCTCTGAGTTGGTGCGCGCCATCACGGTGAAAATGCCCGCTTGCGGCGCATTGGTGATGAAACGTTTGGTGCCATTGAGCACGTAATGGTCGCCGTCGCGCACGGCGGTTGTGCGCAGCGAGGCCGCGTCTGAGCCAGACCCCGGCTCGGTCAAGGCAAACGAGCCGACCAATTCGCCCGTGGCCATGCGCGGCAAATAGCGCTGTTTTTGTGCGGGGGTGCCGTCAATGATCAAGCCCTGCGAGCCGATGCCATTGTTGGTGCCGATCAACGAGCGGAATGCTGGCGAGGTGCGTCCCAGCTCAAAGGCCACCATCACTTCCTCTTCCATGGTCAGGCTCATGCCGCCGTATTCTTGCGGCAGGCACATGCCAAACAAGCCCATCTCGCGCATGTCCGCGATGATGTCGGCAGGGATGTGATCGTTTTCAGCGACCTCAGCCTCATTCGGCATCAGGCGTTCGCGGACAAAGCGAGACAGGTTATCGAGCAGCAGATTGAGCGTTTCCTGATCGTTGATCATTGTCGACCTCTTATTGGAATTGTCGGCCTATAGTGGCCTCGACGTTACGAGCCAGATGAACCAAGCGTGGCCCTAAATCGTCCTCCAGCATGTGCTGGCGCAGCACAAATGCCGGGCCGCCCACGCTGAACGCAACGACGCCGGAGCCGTCTGGCTTGATCAGGGGGACTCCGGCGGCGTTGATGTCTTTTTGCCAATCTCCGCAGGCAAGGCAGAAGCCAAAATCCTGATAATGGCGGAAGGCTTTCTCTAACTGATCGCGAATCTCTGGCCATTGCTCGCCTGCGCGCTGGCGCAATTGATCGAGCAACAAGTCCCGTTCTGCATCCGGCAGGGCGGCGAGGTAGGCGCGGCCCATCGCGGTGCTGGTCATGGGAATGCGCGAGCCAATGTCCAGTCTCAGCGTCAGCGGCCCCTGGCCTTGGCAGTTTTCGGTATAAACCATGCTGAGGCGGTCACGGGCGCCAAGCGATACCGAGCTCTGCGATTGCTCTGCCAGTTCCTGCATCAGTGGGCGCGCCTGACGGCGAATATCCAGCCCGTTGAGATGGGCGTAACCAAGCGCCAGTACGCCGGTGTCGAGTGCGTATTTACCCAAGCTGGCGACGTGCTGCAAATAACCCAGACGCGACAGGGTGTAGGTCAGCCGCGACACGGTGGCCTTGGGTAAGCCGCTGCGTTTGGCCAGTTCCTGATTGCCCAGCAGATGCTCGCCGGGGCGGAAGCAGCGCAACAATTCCAGGCCTCGTGCTAATGCCGTGACGAACTGACGGTCCTGCTCAAGGCTTTGGTTATCGAGTTCGTTGTCGATCTGCTGGCGGTTATCCATTGTCGTTCCTTGGGCGTCAGGTGAGCTTTCTGGCGCTGGCTTTGATGCTGGCACAGGCTGAGAAAGTGAGTCAATAAATTAAAACTCAGTTTCGCATAGCGGAATTTATGAGTTCAATCATAAGTTGGCAGGCGCATATCGCGTGACTGAATACGCGGTATTCATAGCGTTTATTGGCGATCAATCCGCCAGCCAACCTGCAACGAGTTGCGTAGGCTAAACCTATAAAGCAAAACTATATTCCGCTATGCGAAACAATAATAATCAAGCCAAGAGGTCGATTATGAGTGAGGTACTTCTCGAGCGCCCATCACCAGGCGTGGCCCTGATCCGACTCAATCGGCCCGAGGCGCGTAACGCCCTGAGCCAATCCGTGCGTGAACAACTGGCGGCGCACTTCACTGTGCTCAGCAATGCTGCCGATGTGCGTTGCATCGTGCTGACCGGAGGCGAGGAAGTATTCGCTGCGGGTGCCGACATCCGCGATATGGCCGAGCGCGGCGCGGTGGAAATGCTGCTGCGCAATACCCATCGGCTCTGGGCTGCCATCGCCCAATGCCCTAAACCTGTGGTGGCGGCGGTGAATGGCTACGCCTTGGGCGGCGGCTGTGAACTGGCGATGCATGCCGACATTATTGTCGCGGGCGAGGGCGCCAGTTTCGGCCAGCCGGAGGTGCGAGTTGGGATCATGCCGGGAGCGGGTGGAACCCAGCGGTTGACGCGCGCAGTCGGCAAGTTTCAGGCGATGCACATGCTGCTGACCGGTTTGCCGGTGAAGGCGGCCGACGCCCTGCGCATGGGGCTGGCCAGTGAAGTGGTGGCGGATGACGAAGTGCAGGCGCGGGCGCTGGCCTTGGCTGAATTGATCGCCAGCATGCCGCCGCTGGCGGTGATGCAAATCAAAGAGGTGCTGCTGGCAGGGCAGGATGCCTCGCTGGAGGCGGCGATGATGCTGGAGCGCAAGTCCTTCCAACTGCTGTTCGACTCGGCCGACCAGAAAGAGGGCATGCAGGCCTTTCTGGAGAAGCGCAAACCTGTGTATGTGGGAGCATGAGCATGGCCAATCGAGATGTTCGGCAAATGGCCGTGGTGGGTGCTGGCGTGATGGGCGCCGGCATTGCGCAAATCGCTGCGCTCGCAGGCGTCGAGGTGTTGCTGTTTGATGTGCGTGAAGGCGTGGCGCAATCCGCCAAGCAAAGCATTATCGCCACGCTGGATCGGCTCGTCGGCAAAGGCAAGCTCGACGCTGCCAGCGCACATTTGGCGGCTCAGCGATTACGCAGTGTTAGCCACATCTCTGAGCTGAGTGATTGCCAGTTGGTGGTCGAAGCCATTGTTGAAAACCTCGAGGCCAAGCGTGCGCTGTTTGCAGAGCTTGAAGAGGTCGTTGCGGAGGATTGTTTGCTGGCGACGAATACCTCATCGCTGTCCGTTACTGCCATCGCGGCCAAATGCCGGGTGCCGGCACGCGTGGGCGGTTTCCACTTCTTCAACCCGGTGCCGCTGATGAAAGTGGTCGAGGTTATCGACGGCCTGCAAAGCGCGGCGTGGGTTGGCGAAACACTGCTGGCGCTGGGCCAACGCTTTGGCCACGTGGCCGTGCGCGCCAAAGATACCCCTGGTTTTATCGTCAATCATGGTGGTCGCGGCTACGGCACCGAGGGCATGCGCATTCTCAGTGAGTCTGTACTCGAACCCGCAGACCTCGACCGAATCCTCTGTGAGCACGCCGGTTTTCGCATGGGCCCGTGCGCGCTATTCGACCTTACCGGTCTGGATGTTTCGCATCCGGTCACCGAGTCGCTCTATGCGCAGTATTACCAGGAGCCGCGTTATCGGCCAACGGTGATCACCAAGCAGCTTTACGATGCCGGTCTGCTCGGGCGTAAAACCGCGCAGGGTTTCTATGGCTATGTCGACGGCGTCGCGCAAATCCCTGACGAGGCACCGGCCCCGCAGGTCGAATGCATGCCGCCAGTGTGGGTCAGCCATGCCCGGGCGGATGCACGTGATGCCGTGGTGCAACTGCTTACTGTGCTGGGCGCAACCCTTGAACATGGCGTCCAACCCAGCGCCGATGCGCTGATAGTTGTGCTGCCGCTGGGCGACGATGCGACCTCCAGCGCGCTAAACGAAGGGCTCGATCCGCAGCGCAGCGTGGCGCTCGACACCCTGTTGCCGCTGGCGCGTCGGCGCGTGTTGATGACCACTGTCGTGACTTTGCCACACTGGCGCGACTGCGCACATGCGCTGTTCAGCAGCGATGGTATGGCTGTGAGCGTGATCCGCGACAGTGCTGGTTTCGTCTCGCAGCGGGTGTTGGCGCAGGTGATTAATGTGGCCTGTGACATGGCCCAGCAACGCGTGGCCACGCCGACTGATATCGATCAGGCCATTCGTCTTGGGCTGGGTTATCCACAAGGGCCGCTTAGCTGGGGCGACGCCATCGGCGCGCAGACAATTTTGCAGATCCTCGAGCAGCTGCATAGCTTCTACCTCGATCCGCGCTACCGCCCCAGCCCGTGGCTTAAACGCCGGGCAAAGCTTAAGTTGTCTCTGTTAAGCCGCGAGGCGTAAGTGCTTTGTTGGCGGCGATGCAATGGTTAGCTGGCGAGCGTTGCCGAAGGGTTATCGGTGAGCAGTGCGCCGAAACCATTCGGCCGGTGCACGCAGTTACTCAGTTGCAACACGTGCCAGAACAAGGCCTGATTGCTTGAAATAACCGGTATGCCCAGGCGCCGCTCCAGTCGCTCGAGAATCTCCAGAGTGTGTAAGTTGGTGCACGATAAAAACAAGGCATCGGCTGGGTTATTGCGCAGCAGTTGCTCTGCCGCACGCTCAATAGCGGGTGCTGGTATGCGCGGGATTTGCGCGTCTTCAAGCACGCCAAAGGTGCCAAAGGCGCTGATGGTTAAACCGGCTTGGCGCAGCCCCTGAAAAATCGGGTAGTTCACCTCGCTGATGTAAGGCGTGAGCACGGCAACTTTGCGCGCGCCAAGCGCGCGTAACGCCGCTTTGACAGCACTCCACGGATTGGTCACGGGGACGCCCGGGCGGACGCTGTTGATCAGCGCGCCGACTTCCTGTTCGCCAATCAACATGCTCCCCGATGTGCAGCCAAAGGCGATCACATCCAGTGGCATACCGGGCACCAGAAGGCTGGTTGATTGGCTTAAACCCTGGCTCATGGCGCGTAAGCCACCGGGCGTGACGGTTGGGCTGCAGGGCGTGCGAGTGCTGTACAACTCCACGCGCTCGCCAAGCAGTTGGCGCCACTCATTTTCCAGAGTGAAGTCGCTGGCAAGCTGGACCAGACCGACTCTTACGCGGTCATCGTCCTGATTACTCTGGTGTTCAAAGTGTTGCTGCAATGCCTGAAACTCGGCAAAGGTTTCGATCATTTCAGGCGCCCTCAAGCAAGCGTGCTGCGTAGTTGGCAATGGCTGTGTCTTGCACACCGGTGCCGGTGAGGTCGCACACGGTAATTTGCTGATCATTGCTGCGGGCGATCTGCTGATTGCAGATCAAGTTACCGAGTTCGAATACCTCGCGCTGCAAGTCGGGCGAGTGGTGCAGTTCACCCAGTGCGCGTGACTGGCTGAGGCGATCGACTACCAGCACATCGGCGTTGGCCAGAATGCTCGCCTGCAACTCGTTTTTATGCGGGTTATCCGAGCCCATTGCCGTCACATGGACGCCTTCGGGTAAATCAGCCCAATGCAAAACCGGCTCGCGCGCCGGTGTGGTGGTGACCACAATATCGGCTTCTTTGCAGGCGCTGGCAGCGCTGTCGTGAACGCTCACTGAAAGGCCGTAGGACGTTTGCATATGCGCCGCGTAGGTTTCAGCCTTGTGACGATCGCGGCTGTACACATGTACCTCGCGGATATCGCGAACCAGGCGTAAGGCCGCAACTTGCAACTCTGCTTGCAGTCCCGCACCGATTACCGCAACCGATTGCGCATTGCTGCGCGACAAGTGCTTGGCCGCAATTGCGCCTGCCAATGCGGTGCGGATATCTGTCAGGTAGCCTTCATCGAACAGCACGGCATCAACCAGGCCAGTCTTGGCTGAGAACAGCAGCATCAAACCGTTAAGGCTGGGCAGGCCAAGCGCTGGGTTGTCGAAGAAACCGGGGCTGATCTTGATCGCGAAGCGCGGCCAGCCACGGATATGCGCCGTCTTCACGTCGACCTCGCCATTGCTCTCGGCAATGTTCATGCTGAGAATCGGTGGCATCTCGACTTCACCACGGCCGAGTGCTGCAAACCCGGCTTCAACCGCTTCGAGCGCAGCAGCATCCAGCTTGACCTGATCGGCAATTTGCTGGCGATTATAAATGTGCATGGTCATTCTCTCCGGCCAGCCGACAGGCTTGAGCAAAGGTCTTTTGGGATACGTTCTGGCCGCTGATAACCAGCGCCACGCGCCGCCCACGCAGGTCGATTTGATGTTGTTCAACGGCGGCAATACCCACGGCCGCAGCGCCTTCGACGATGAGCTTTTCCTGATTGAACAGGTGCAGCATGGCGCGGGCGATTTGCGCCTCATCAACCCGGTAGCCACGGTCCATGTAGCGTTGGGTCATGGCGAAGCTCCAGGCGTTATCAAGGCCAATGCCACCGCCCAGACTGTCAGCCAGCGAGGCGACCTCGCCAACCTGCACCGGATGGCCGGCGCTGAGGCTTTCGAGCATCGCGGCCCCTTCATTCATGCTCACGCCGATGACCTGAGCCTGTGGGTTGATGGTCTTTACCGCCAAGCCAATACCGGCAATCAAGCCGCCACCGGAGAGACCGGCAAACACGGTGTCGATCTCGGGCTGTTGCTCCATGATCTCAAGGCCGCAGGTACCTTGTCCGGCGATCACCAGCGGGTCATCGAAGGGCGAGATATAGGCCAGACCGTCCTCGTGTTGCAGGCGCCTCGCTTGAGTGTCGGCATCATCCTGCGTGGCGCCGTGAATCACCACGTCGGCACCGGCAAGGCGCAACGCTTCGACTTTGTTGTCTGGCACCAGATGAGAAATGCACACCTTCACGGGAATGCCGAGATGCTGCCCGGCGTAGGCCAGTGCCCGGCCAAAGTTGCCGGTCGACATGGTTACCACGCCGCGTTCGCGCTGCTCAGCTTCAAGCCCCGACAGTGCATTGACTGCGCCGCGCAATTTGAACGCGCCGGTGGGTTGCAGGTTGTCGAGCTTCAGCCAGACCTCGCAGCCCCAGCGACGTGACAGGCTTTCACTGCGCAACAAAGGCGTGCGCTCGGCCAGTGTGGCGATCCGTTGGCGCGCCAGATGAATGTCTTTGAGGGTCAATTCGGCTTGCATGTTTATCCTCATCACGCAAAGACCGGCGACTCATATGAGAGGCCAGTCTTGGTGCGTCGCGGGTTTTTACTTGGCTTGCCAGTCACCGCTGGTGATCAGCTTGTCGGTCACCTTGTTTACCGCACGCTCGGCGCGGGCAACGATGTCATCAACCTCGTCGCGAGTGACCACCAGTGGCGGCGCAAAACCGAGAATGTCACCGTGCGGCATGGCGCGGGCGATCAGTCCTTCTTCGAGGCAGGCAGCGGAGATTTGCGCGCCAACCTTGAGGTTCGGGTCGAAGTGCTGACGCTTGCTGCGGTCGCTGGAAAACTCCAGTGCTGCGAGCAGGCCGATGCCGCGCGCTTCGCCCACCAGCGGGTGATCGGCGAAGGTTTGCTGCATCCGTTGCTGCAAGTACGCGCCGGTGTCGCGGGCATTGCCGGTGAGGTTTTCGCGGTCGATGATGTTCAGGTTGGCGATGGCCGAGGCAATGCCCATTGGGTGACCAGAGTAGGTGTAGCCGTGGCCGATGGCGCCATAGGTGTCGGTGCCTTGCTCCAACACCTGCCATACACGCTCGCCGACAATCACCCCGGACAACGGCTGATACGCCGAGGTCAGGCCCTTGGCAACGGTGATCAGGTCCGGCTTCATTTCGTAGTACTGCGAACCGAAGTCCACGCCCAACCGGCCGAAACCGCAGACCACTTCATCGGCAATCAGCAGGATGTCGTACTTATCCAGCACCTTGCGGATTTCAGTCCAGTAGCCTTTTGGCGGTGGCACGATACCGCCGGTGCCCAGTACTGGTTCACCGATCATCGCGGCAACGGTATCCGGACCTTCGGCGAGAATCATTTCTTCGAGTTTTTGCGCGCAGTAAACCGAGAACTCCTGCTCGCTCATCGCGTCATCTTCGCGGCGGTAGTAGACCGGCGCAACGGTGTGTTTGATGCGTTCCAGCGGCAGGTCGAAGTGGGCGTGGAACACCGGCAGGCCGGTCATCGAACCGGATGCAATGCTCGACCCGTGATAGCCACGGTCACGCGAGATGACCTTCTTCTTCTCTTTGCGGCCAAGGATATTGTTGTAGTACCAAACCAGCTTGAGTTGGGTCTCGTTGGCATCCGAGCCGGACATGCCGTAATAGACTTTGCTCATGCCCTGGCCTGCGAGCTTGACGATGCGCTCAGACAACTGCGCCATGCCTTCGGTCGTGTGGCCAACATAGGTGTGGTAGTACGCGAGCTGCTTGGCTTGCTCGTAAATGGCTTCGGCCATTTCGGTGCGGCCATAGCCAATGTTTACGCAATACAGGCCGGCAAAGCCGTCGATGAATTCGTTGCCCAGCGAGTCCTGAATGCGGATGCCTTGCGCGCCGGTAATGATCCGCGCCGGGCTTTCGCCGTGAGCGTGCTGCTTGAGATGAGTCGAGGCGTGGAACACGTTCTGGCGGTCGATCTCGATAATTTTCTGGGTGTCGAGGGTCATGATGATGTCCTTTGTCGATAGGTATTTAATTGGCGCGCAGCGAGCCGGGCGCGATTAACATCCGCTGACACTGGGCAAATTGCCCAGGCAGTAGTATTTGATTTGGCTGTATTCATCGAGGCCGTGGCTGGAGCCTTCGCGGCCGAGACCGGATTGCTTGACGCCACCGAACGGCACGGGCGGGCCGGTCATCTTCACGGAGTTGACGCTGACCATGCCGAACTCCAGCCCGCGCATCAGTTGCCAGATTTGGCGAATGTCGTAGCCGTAAACGTAGGCGGCTAGGCCGTACTCGGTGTCATTGGCCTGGCCGATTAATTGCTCGATGTTGTCCCAGGCCAAAACGCCGGCCACTGGTGAGAAATTCTCTTCGCGGTAAACGCGCATCCCGGCGGTTACGTCGGCCAGCAGTGTCGGCACGAAGTAGTTGCTGCCAGGCGCCTGGCTCTGATCGCCGACCAGCAGGCGCGCGCCTTTGGCAACGGCGTCATCAACGATTTCCTGGGCTTTGGTTACGGCCTTGCGATTGATCAGCGGGCCTTGATTGACGCCACGAATCAAGCCGTTGCCCAGGGTGAGTTCGCCCATGCGCCGGGCAAATGCCTGCAGGAAGTCCTCATACAGCGAGCGGTGCACGAAGATCCGATTAGCCGCGAGGCAATCCTGGCCAGTGGTCTGGAATTTGGCGTCGATCGCCGCTTGCGCAGCCTGCTCGACATCCATATCGGGCAATACAATAAACGGCGCATTGCCGCCCAATTCCATTGAGCATTTCTTCACGGTGGCGGCAGATTGCTCCAGCAGCAGACGGCCCACGCGGGTGGAGCCGGTGAATGACAATGCCTTGACCTTGTCACTGGTGCAGAGCACTTGCGAAACCATTTCCGGCTCACCGGTGATGATGTTGAAAACACCCGCCGGAAAGCCTGCGCGTTCTGCCAGTTCAGCTAACGCCAGTGCCGAGAACGGTGTTTCACCGGCAGGCTTGACCAGCACCGTACAACCAGCCGCCAGCGCTGCAGCGGCTTTACGGGTGATCATCGCGCAGGGGAAGTTCCACGGTGTAATCAAGGCGGCCACGCCAATCGGCTCGCGCACGGTGCCCAGTTGCGCGTTGTTGATGTGGCTCGGGATGGTTTCGCCGTATGCGCGGCGCGCCTCTTCGGCAAACCAGCGAATAAATGAGGCGGCGTAGTCGATTTCGCCCAGCGCCTCAAACAATGGCTTGCCTTGCTCCAGCGTCATCAGCCGGGCCAGGTCTTGTTTGTTTTCCAGCAGCAGGTCGTGCCACTTGCCGAGTATCTCGCCACGCGCATCCAGCGACAGCGCACGCCACGCTGGGAAGGCGGCGTGTGCAGCATCAATGGCCTGAACAATTTGTGTTTCATCGAGCTGGGTGCAACGGCCGATGACTTCATCAGTAGCCGGATTGAGTACGGCCTCATCGCGACCGGACGTGCCTGCGGTCCATTTGCCATTGATATAGGCGAGCTGACGAATCAGCCGTGGATCTTCGAAGTTGTGCATGCAAAGCATCCTCTCTACTGGCCTGCCACACAGCGTGTTGGTGCAGGGCGTGGTGCGTGTTTACGGCTTCCACTTTAGGGGGGATTGGCGATGGATTTTTTCTCTTGAACGGGGTTGGGCCTGTGGTTTTTTTGCTTTGAATGGCCTGCACATGGTGTTTTTTTGGTGGCGCATTTAGCGCCTTGCGGAACACCGCTTCAGGCCAGTTTTTCTTCCAGTTCGAGCGGCGGATCGCAATGTTTGATGGTCTTGGTCACGATGTAGGTGAAGTAGCGCTCAATCCCCAGATCGGCCATTAACCAGCGGTCTATCAGGCGTTGGTACTGGTCGATATCAGCGGCCATTACCTTGACGATGTAATCAATGCCGCCGCCGGTGGCGTAGCACTCGGTGACTTGCGGGCACTCATGCATGGCGTGTTCGAAGCGCTGGAAGGCTTCGCGGTTGTGCTGCTTCAAGCTGATCTCGACCATGACGGCCGCGCGCTTGGTGATGATCTCTGGGTTGAGTAAGGCGCCGTAGCCGCGAATGATGCCGGCCTCTTCCAGGCGTTTGACCCTTTCCCAGCAAGGGCTGATGGACAGGTTGATGGCCTCGGCCAAGCTTGATTTGGTGATGCGGCCGTTGTGCTGAAGGATCTGCAGAATCTTCAGGTCATAACTGTCTAGACGCATGGATCTGCTCCGGCGCAGAAAACCTGCGCACCTGATGTGACAAAGCCGGCGAGCTAACCCGCCGGCTGTGTGTCATGCCTTACTGCTTTTCCAGATCGGCGATTTCTTTTTCGAGTGCTTTGAGGGTGGTGCCGGCTTCATCGCCCGCCAGCTCTACAAGCTTGTCACGCAGTGGCAGGCTGGCCTTGCGGAAGGCGGCCTGTTCTTCTTCGGTCAGATGAACAATCTTGATGCCGGGCTTGGCCTGCTTGATTTTCTCAAGACGGGTTTTGTTGTATTCAGCCTGAGTATCGAAGATATATGGGCCGAGTTCAGCAACAGTCTCGTCGATGATTTTCTTCTCATCTGCCGGCAGCCCCTGATACCAGGATTCGCTCGACAGCACAGCGACGGTGAATTGCTGATGGCCGGACCAGGTCAGCACATCGTTGACCTCGTAGAACTTCATTTCTTCGATCGCGAAGATCGGGTTTTCCTGACCATCAATCATCTTCAACTGCAGCGCGCCATACACTTCGGAGTAGGGCAGAGGCGTGGGCACGGCACCGAACGACTTATAGGTTTCAACCAGCATTGGCGATGCCATTACGCGCATTTTGACGTTGTCGAAATCAGCGGGCTTATGCACTTCCTTGTTGGTGGTCCAGACCATTTCGCCTTCCGGATACATGCTCAAAAGACGCAGATTGCGGGTCTTCAGCTTGTCTGCCATCGGCCCGTAAATAGTCGGACTTTCAGTGAGCACCTTGAGGTTGACCTTGTTGTCTTGCGACAACAGATAAGGCACCGAGAACACCTGCATCGACGGTGCGGTCGAGCCCAGAATACCGGTGGAACCATGGGTGAACTGGATGACGCCATTGGCGACCAGTTCGGTCAGGTCTTCGGACTCGCCCAAGGCGCCGTACGGATAAACCGTGACCTTGATCTTGCCGTCGCTTTTCTCTTCTACCAGTTGTTTGAACTTCTGGGCGTAGGCGTCTTGCACGCTGCCGCTGATTTCTTCGAGCGCGAACTTCCACTCCTCTGCTGCTGCCAGGCTGGCTTGTCCCGCCAGGAGTACTCCCATCGCCGCCGCCAGTGCTGCCTTTTTCAGTGTGCTGAACTTTTTCATGGTGCAGTCTCCATTTATTTTTTTAAGTGCAGGGGTAAGTCAGTTTTCCACTACGTCGGCAATCACCGCCAGGGTGTCGCCTATGTCTACTAAGGCCGGGAAGCGTCTTGCAACGAGCAAGCCATCACGCTCGGCGAGGTACTCGACCGCCGGGGTGCCGGTGCGCTCAAAGGTGTGCACGCGTGCCACCAGATCACCTTTTTGCACCCGGTCGCCGACACTCAATGCGAGTTCGAGAATGCCGTGATGCACGCTCTGTACGTAGCACGTGGCATCGGGCATATCGAGTTGCAGTGCGGGCTCATCCGCAGGCTCAAGTTCGCCTTTGGTTATGCCGGCGAACTTGAGAAAGTTGCGCACACCACGGTCTGCCAACAGCATGGTTTGCGGGGTGCTGGTGCCGCCACCGCCAAGCTCGGTCGTGACAAAGACCTTGCCTTGGGCTTCTACTGCGGTGTCGTACAACGAGGCGGCATCAAGCTCGAAAAGGATCATGCTCGCGGCCGTACCGAAAACCTTAGCACCTTCAATGCACTTGGCTTCTTGTTGCGGATCTTGCAGGCGGTGCGCTGCGGCAAAGGGCAATATGTCGAGGGTCTTGCCGCCCGAGTGGATGTCCAGCGCATAGTCGCACAGCGGAATCAGGTGGCGCTGAAAGTAATCGGCAATACGCTCGGTCATGCTGCCGTAAGGATGACCGGGGAATGAACGGTTCATGTTGCCTTTGTCGATTGGCGAGGTGCGACTGCCGTTCTGTACCGCCGGATAATTCATGGCCGGCACAATAATGACCCGGCCCTGAACATCTTCGGCGCGCAGTTCACTGGCGAGTTTGAGCAGCGAGGTGATGCCCTCATATTCGTCGCCATGGTTACCGCCAGTCAGCAGCGCGGTTGGGCCATCTCCGTTTTTGATCACGCTGATCGGGATCATGATGCAGCCCCACGCCGACAGGTCGTGGGAGTAGGGCAGCTTCATGAAACCGTGCTGAACACCGTCGCGTTCGAAATCGACGGTCACGCTCATGGTCGTTGCCGGTGCCTCAACCAAGCCTGAATGGCTGACGGCCTGCAGTTCTGCTTCGGGGGTTATATTCATCGCTGCCGTACTCATCTCAGGCCTTCACAAACAGTTGACGCGAATAATCACAAAGCGTGTCAGCGCCGGTTTCGGTTATCACAATGCTTTCAGTCGTTTCCAGGCCCCAGTCGTCGAGCCAGAGACCCGGCATAAAGTGGAACGTCATGCCGGGCTGCAACACCGTGGTGTCGCTTTCACGCAAGCTCATGGTGCGCTCGCCCCAGTCCGGCGGATAACTCAGCCCGATTGGATAGCCGCAGCGGTTATCGCCACGATCGTAGCCATAGCGGCGCAGTGTGCTGTTGAGTTCGCGGGCGATATCGCCGCAGGTATTGCCCGGTTTGGCGACTGAAAGCCCGGCCTCAAGCCCGGCATTAATGGCCTCTTCGGCTTTGAGAAACGCGGCTGAAGGCTCGCCGAGATAGACCGTGCGCGATAGCGGGCAGTGGTAGCGTTTGTGGCAGCCGGCGATTTCGAAGAAGGTGCCTTCGCCCTTTTTGAACGGGCGGTCGTCCCATGTCAGATGCGGTGCCGAAGCGTCTTTGCCAGAAGGCAGCATCGGTACGATTGCCGGATAGTCGCCAAATTTGCCGTCATGCCCGACACAGGCCACCCGGTAGATTTCGCCCACCAGAATATTCTTCGGCAAGCCGGGTTCTATCATCTCGAAAATGGCGCGGTGCATGTTCTCGACAATGCGCGCGGCGACTTGCATGTACTCGATTTCCTGGTCGGATTTTATCGCCCTGCACCAGTTCACCAGGCCAGTCGTGTCAACCAGTTGTGCTTGCGGCAAGCCGCGTTGCATCGCTTGGTGAGAGGCCGCGCTGTAGTAATAGTTGTCCATCTCGACGCCGATATTGCCGGTTGTCCAGCCGCGCGATGGCAGGATTTCCGTGCACAGATAGTCGAGCGCGTGATGCGGCGGGTTCATCACGTATTTATCGCTGTAAGAACTGATGTCCTCTTGCGGCATATACACCGTGCGGCGCGCGCCGTTGGCATCAATCCCGCGACCGAACCACAGCGGATTTCCGTCCTGGCCGACCACGACGCACTGCGGGGTATAGAACGACCAGCCGTCATAGCCGGTGAGCCAGGCCATGTTGGAGGGGTCGTGAACGATAAGAGTGGTGATTCCGCGGGTTGCCATCGCAGCGCGCACCTTGCTCAGGCGCTGGGCGTATTCTGCACGGCTGAAATTCAAAACGACTTCACTCATGACAGCATCTCAATAACGAACGCTTTCGCGTTCAGGTCTCGTTGTGCCCGCTGGTGATGCCCGGCGGACGCCACTGCTGCGATTCGTAAAAGGCCCTGAGCGGCTGAATACGAATCCTCCGGTCCTTGGCAAATCGTCGAGTAGCCGATTTGTGGCTGGTGGAGAAATTGTACTGAAACCTGCTAAAGTGATCGTGACAAATGCAGGTCAATACGTTTCGGGTTTCATATTATGATCATTACAATCATCGTCAAGGAATTTATTGTTCTATGACAATTGACCTTAAGCCGTTCATGCGCACAGGGCAGCCCAAATACCTGGCAATCGGTAATGCGCTCACTGAGGCCATCAATACGGGAGCGCTGCTGCCGGGCAGCAAGCTGCCGACCCATCGCGAGCTGGCGGAAACCCTCGGTGTCAGTGTGCAAACCGTGAGCAATGCCTATGCCCACGCAGAGAAGCAGGGCGCCATTTACGGGCAGGTCGGCAGCGGTACTTTTGTGCGCAGCCGGCATGTCAGTCACGAGTCGGATTACCTCTCCACGGATGAACATGAAGACCCCAGTCGCGGTATCGATTTGTCTACCGCGCACCCGGTGTGTACCCAGCGTCACGTCAAGCTCTACCGCGAAAGCCTTGAACGGTTGGCCCGTGAAGGCCGTGATGATTTCATTACCTCATTTCATCCCACACAAGGCCTGACCCAGCATCGCGAAGTGGTCTGCAACTGGATGGGGCAACAACAGAAAATGCCTGCCGATCCGGACAACATGCTGTTCTGCAATGGCGCCGCCCATGCGCTGACCATCGCCATGGCAACCGTGCTCAAGCCCGGCGATACCGTGCTGTGTGAGCGTGAAACCTGCATGTTGCTGATGGCCCTGGCGCATACCCTGCATTTCAATCTCAAAGGCCTGGCCACGGATGATCAGGGCTTGTTGCCGGAAGCCGTTGAGGCGGCCTGCAAGCAGGGCGGCGCGCGCGTGCTGTTCTGCACGCCGACCATGAACAATCCGAACTCAGACACCATGAGTCTTGAGCGGCGTCAGGCCATTGCCGATGTGGCGCGGAAGTACGATCTGACTGTGGTGGAAGACGATGTTTACGGTGCGTTGCAACCAAACCGGCTACCGCCGTTATCGGCCTTGATTCCCGAGCGCAGTTTCTACGCCACCAGCCTGAGCAAGATCACGCTGCCGGGCATGCGGGCAGGCTATCTGGTGACTCCGCCGCACCTTGTACAGCAAGCGATTGGCCGGCTGCGCAGTACCACCTGGATGGCAACGCTGATGCCGTTCGAGATCGCCAGTTGGTGGATGCAGGACGGCACGCTGGACCGCATGATCAGCTTCCAGCAGCAGGAACTGGCGGCTCGCCAGCTAATGGCGCGGGAGCAATTGAGCGGCTGCAGATTCAAGGCCCACCCCAATGGCATGCACCTCTGGGCCGAGCTGCCTGAGCATTGGACGCCGGAAAAATTTGCCCGCCGTGCGCGTCAGGAAGGCGTAATGATTTTCCCCGCGGAGCCTTTTCTGGCCACCGCAGACCGGGGTAATCAAAACGTTCGAGTCAGCTTGGGCGCGGAGCAAAGCCGCTCAAGGGTGCAGGCAGGCTTAGCGACGTTGAGTGGGTTGATGGCGGAAATGCCGCCACCCATGCACTTTGTGTTCTAAAGTGGGGCAGAATCATTACATATGCCTGTTTTGCGTGCATATGTAATGATTCAAATAAATAATTGACATGATTTTTTGCCAGCGATAAGGTCTAGCCTCCACTACAAGAACAGTGTCCGCCCATACGAAGGTGGACCGGAGGTAGCTATGTCTTGGCTGCGAAAGTTGGATTGGGTGCTGGAGAAGCTCGAGGCTTTCATCCTCGCGAGCGGTATTCTGCTCATGGCGCTGAATTCAGTTGGTAATGTTTTCGGACGCTACCTGTTTAATCAGAGCATCTACTTTTCTGAAGAGCTCAACCAATTCCTCATCATCTTTGTCACCTTTGTTGGCTGCAGCTATGCCGCCAGGCATGGCCGACACATTTGCATGAGCGCGCTCACTGAGCAGCTAAAGGGCAGGTCTGCGGCGCTGGCAATGCTGGTAATCAATGGCGTTACTGCGGCCCTGATGCTCTGGCTCGCCTGGGCAGCCGTCGGCTACGTGGAGTCCGCGGCCAAAGTCGGTCGCTCGTCCTCCGCTCTGCAGGTGCCGCTGCACTATATCTATCTGGTGATTCCGCTGGGTCTGGGCATGACCGGGCTGCAGTTTATTCGCCACGCCTTCATCCAGCTGCAAGTGCTACTTGGTTTGCGCGCAGCACCTGAGCGTCTTGATGACGCCACCATTCCCGTACAACCCTGAGCGCGCACCCATGGACATGACTACCACGCTATTGATCATCATGCTGGTTCTGCTGTTGTCGGGCTTTCCCATGATGACAACTTTGCTCGCAGCATCGGCTGCCGGCTTCACGATGTTTTTTACCATGGGCCCGGAGTTCATCATCCAACAGATGATTGCCGGCATTCGTCCCGCTGCTTTGGTCGCCGTGCCGATGTTCATTCTGGCGGCAGACATTATTACGCGTGGCGCCACAGCCAATCGTTTGCTGGATGTGGCCATGGCGTTTGTCGGGCATGTACGCGGCGGCATGGCTGTCACAACTGCATTGAGTTGCGCCCTGTTTGGCGCGCTGTCGGGCTCCACCCAAGCCACCGTGGTTGGGGTTGGCAGCATCATGCGGCCAAAGATGTTGCAGCAGGGTTATAAAGACAGTTTTGCCATGGCGCTGATCATCAACGCATCGGACATCGCGCTGCTGATCCCGCCGAGCATCGGCATGATTATTTATGGTGTGGTGTCGGGCACCTCGGTTGCCGAGTTGTTTATCGCCGGTATCGGCCCCGGTCTGCTGCTGATGTTTTTGCTGTGCGGCTATTGCTACATCTTTGCGCGCATTACCGGTATTCCATCGGGTGAGAAGTTCAGTTGGACGCAGCGCCTGGTCACTTGTCGCCGCGCCATCTTGCCGCTGCTGCTGCCGGTTCTGACCATTGGCGGGATTTACACAGGTGTATTCAGCCCGACAGAAGCAGCGGCGGTGTCGGTGTTGTACGCGCTGATTCTGGAAGTTGTAATTTTTCGCCGGGTGAAACTCAGCGAGCTTTCATCTATTGCGCTGTCGACCGGTTTGATTACCGCCGTGGTATTTATCCTGGTGGCGGCGGGCTCTGCATTTTCCTGGGTGATTTCGTTCGCGCAGATCCCTCAGCAGATTCTGAGTGGCATCGGCATCATGAGCGCTTCGCCGACTGAATTGCTGATCATCATTTCCATCGCATTCTTCATCGGCTGCATGTTTGTCGACCCCATCGTGGTCATGCTTATTCTGGTGCCAATTTTTGCACCGGCTGTGCGTGTGTCTGGTTTGGACCCGGTGCTGGTGGGCACCATCATCACGTTGCAGGCCGCTATCGGGTCGGCAACACCGCCGTTCGGCTGCGATATCTTCACCGCAATTGCCGTGTTCCGTCGGCCTTATTTCGAGGTGATACGCGGTAGCTTGCCGTTCTTTGCCATTTTGCTGCTGATGTCGGTGCTGCTGATCATGTTCCCGCCGATTACCTTGTTCCTGCGTGACTTGGCTTTCCGTTGATCGACGCGGGGAATATCAGGCTGAAGCGGGTGCCCGAATCATCACTCGTGACGGCGACGCTGCCGCCGTGCAGTTGCATTATTGAGCGGACGATGGCCAGGCCCAAACCGCCCGAGTCGCCCGGCTCGTTACGCGATGGATCGCAGCGATAAAAACGCTCGAATAAATGGATTAAATGTTCGGGGGCTATGGCGGAGCCGGTGTTGTGCACAGAAATCTGCACCTGTTCGGCCGTAACCTCGCTGCTTAGGGTGACGTCACTCTCGGCAGGTGCGTAACGCAGCGCATTGGCCAGCAAATTTGCCAGCGCACGGCGCAGTAGGCCGGTGTCTGCGAACAGTGCGCCTTGCGCGTGATTGAGCAAGCGCATACCGCGTTCTTCGGCCATGCCTTCAAAGTATTCGCAAAGTAATTCGGCTTGCTCGAACAGGTCGATTGGCTCACGCGTAATGGCCGCGTTGACCTGCTCGGTACGCGCCAGAAACAGCATGCTGTCGATCATTCTCGACAGCCGTTCGTACTCTTCCTGATTGGACACCAGCAGGTCTTGATAGGCCTCGACTGAACGGCTGTGTCTGAGGGTTTGCTGGGTTTGCCCCATCAGATTACTCAGCGGTGTGCGCATTTCGTGGGCGAGGTCTTCAGAGAAGCGCGAAAGCTGGGCGAAGCCATCTTCAAGGCGGCCGAGCATGTTGTTGAGTGCGCCGCTGAGCGCTTCAAGTTCACTGACGTCACGGTAGTCGTTGAGGCGCAAATGCAGATGTTGCACGTCTATCGCCGAGGCACTGGCCGCCAGTTCACGCACCGGGCGCAGGCCGCGTTGGCTCACTAGCCAGCCAAGCAGAAAGGCCAATAACGAGCCGACGCCGAGCGACAGCCAGAGCTTCATTTTGTAGGCATCGAGCATTTGTTCGCGCTCGTTCAACAGCTTGCCGGCTACCAGTGTCAGCTTGCGCCCGCTACGCTCTGCGTCCAGCCAGGCGAGGCGAACATGGGAGTTAAGCGGACTGTCGCGCAGTTGTGCCTGAGCCGCAGGTTGTAGCGCGGGTAGCTTGACGCCAGTCGGGTTTATTTCAATCTGCAAGCGGCCTTGCTCATCAATAATCCAGAGCATGTTGTCGCGATTGCCAAGCATGTTTTCGTATAGTTGTGGGCGCGCCCTCAATGACTCGATGCTTTGGCTGTCGTCAATCAGCGCCTGCATACGCTCCAGCCTGCCGAGCAAAGCCTGATCATCGCGCCAGACGATTTCACGCTGCAGCGATTGAAACAGATAAAAGCCGAACGCGCCCAATAACAGTGCGCTCACCAGCGCAAACATCAGCGCCATGCGCAGGCTCAACGAGCGTGGCATCAACTGCATGTTTGCACCTCAAGCAAATAACCCATGCCGCGAACCGTGTGAATCAGTTTGAGCGGGTAGGGGTCGTCAATCTTGGCGCGTAGACGGCGAATAGCGACATCCACCACATTGGTGTCGCTGTCAAAATTCATCTGCCAAACCTGCGAGGCAATCTGCGCGCGCGACAGCACCTCTCCTTCGCGGCTGAGCAGCAAGTGCAGCAGCGCGAACTCCTTATTGGTCAGGGTTATACGCTCGCCCTGGCGGGTGACCTTGCGGCGCAGCAAGTCGAGGTGCAGATCCGCGACCAGAAACTCTTCCACCTCGCGGGGCGGGCCGCGCCTGAGCAGTGTGCGCACACGGGCGAGTAACTCGGCATACGAGAAGGGCTTAACCAGATAATCATCAGCCCCCAGCTCAAGGCCTTTGACCCGGTCCTCTACCGAGTCGCGTGCGGTGAGGAACAGCACCGGTGTTTGCTGTTTGCGGCGAAGAATCTGCAGCAGTTGCCAGCCATCCACGCCGGGCAGCATGACGTCGAGAATAACCAGATCGAATACGTACTCACTGATCAGGTGCTGACCGTCCAGGCCATTGCGTGCAACTTCAACGGTGTAGCCGGATTCGGTCAGCCCCTTGTGCAGGTAGTCCGCCGTTTTTACTTCGTCCTCAACAATCAGGATGCGCATGTTTCCTCCAGAGCGTGCCCATAGGCTATGCCAAATTGCGCCCTTGGCTCATTACAAATTGGTAATGCACGCGCAATCGGTTTGTTGCTGGCGCTTGTGCAGACTTGCCTGAAATCGCTCGCTATCGCTTATTTCAGGAGGTTCATCATGTTACTTCGCGCCGCCCAACTCAGCCTGCTTGGCCTTGCCATTGGCAGCGCCAGTGTATTTGCCGGCACTGCCCAAGTAGCCGAGCGCCAGGACGTTACGCTGGTGCTGGCCAATGATTTGCTCAGCGCCACAATGGCTGCCTGCCACGCCGATAACCGTACCGCTGTCGCCGCTGTGGTGGATCGCGGCGGTAATCTGGTCGCCTTGCAACGTGATGACAATGTTGGCCCGCACAACACCATCGCGGCTCAGCGCAAGGCCTTCACCTCGCTTTCGACCAAGACCTCAAGCCGGGTTCTGTCTGAGCGCGCTCGGAGCAATCCAGAAGCTGAAAACCTCAACACCCTCGACGAACTGTTGTTGCTCGGCGGCGGCGTGCCGCTACGCGTAGGCGATCAGGTAATCGGCGCCATTGGCGTTGCCGGAGCAGGCGGCGCCGAGATCGACGAAGGCTGCGCGCTCAAGGCCATTGCCCACGTTTTACCTTCCGCTAACTAATCAGGAGTTACACCATGAAAATGCTTAAAACCCTCGCCGTCGGCATCATCTTCAGTGGCTTGTCATCCGTCGCTCTGGCTGCCAGTAATCCGCTGAGCGTTCACGTGCTCAACCTGCAAGATGGCCTGCCATCGCCTGATGTAAGCGTTACGCTGGAGAAGAAGGATGGCAAGCAGTGGGACTTGCTCAACAGCGCCAAAACCAATGAGCAAGGCCGCATCACCGAGTTTTATCCACAAGACAAAGCGCTGGAGAAAGGAACCTACCGCGTTACCTTCAAGACCGGCGAATGGTTCACTGCACACAACATCAAAAGCTTCTTCCCGGAAGTGCCGGTGATCTTCGAAGTGGATGGCACCGTCCCGCATTACCACATCCCACTCTTGCTCAGCCCTTACGGTTTCTCGACCTATCGCGGTAACTAGTCGCGAGGCTGTTAAGCAGGTTGCTGAAGAAACGATAAATGGCTCGCCGCAAGGCGGGCCGTTTTGCATCTGGGCAGGGTAATTTTAGGGTGATTTGCTGAATCGAGCCTGCGGATACAGGCCGTGGCTTGCTGGTTATTTGATTGCCGTAACAATAGTGCAGCGTTAGAGTTCGGCAAAAAATTGGATACTCGAGTCTAGGGAATGAAAAATCTGATCATTGCGCTGATTATTGGCTTCGCTGTTTGGCACTACTACCTGAAACCATCGGATAGCCCGATCATCAGCAACATCGGCGCTGACGGCAGCGTGCTGAGCAATCCTGTAATAACCAACGCACGCTCCTCGACATCTCTACTGCCCACATCGACAACCTCCAACGCGTCCGCCTACAGCTGTGATGGACGAACGCATTGCTCACAGATGCGCTCATGCGAAGAAGCAACCTACTTCCTGAAAAATTGCCCCGGTACAAAAATGGATGGCAATTACGATGGAGTGCCGTGTGAGCAGCAGTGGTGTCGTTAAAGACGCGGCGTGCGGAGGTGAGTTAATGCTTGTTCAGGGATGGGTCGTTGAAGTTAGTGGGTGTATTCGTGCGGTTGCAGATGATGGCGGTTCCGGTGCCCGAAGTTGTGGCTTTCTTGAGTTGCCTCTTAAAGCTCGTCAGTCCAACTATGTTGCCAGTCTCCGCTTGGAAGGCTTTCAAGTAACGCAGGCCGATGCTGTGCGAAAGCTTCCAACCCGTGAATCTGTTCTAAGCACCTACCGCAACAAGTCAGATTAATGCCTGATAAAGACGGGACAGGGCAAGCGCCCTGTTGATAACTCGGAAAACGAGCGTTTTTTGAAACCTCATCAATCACTTGCATCTGAGATGTGATCCGGTCTTCATCCGTGCTCCCTAGGTACGCTTCTCTATTTCATCAATAGAAATTCAGGCGCAATGTTGTCTAACGCCCTCCCGTGATTCCATATGATTGATGCTTTATTTTACCTAGCTCCTAGACTGTACAACAGCTACTTGCCATTGGTTGGATGAGTTTAGTTTTAGACTTTACTTTCAATCCTGACTGATTTAAGTGCTCGAAAAGACGCTCAAGGTCGGTGAAGCTGTTTGCCTCGCCAGCTTGGTGTGGGCTAATGTCTACTCGATAAGAAGTAGTCGTCTTTAACTCAAAAAGAGAAAGGAATGCGTCGCGTGCGGATTAATGTTCGAAGTGCCTTGACGATCATGTGTTTTCTAAGTGCGGCGGGTTGTACGCATCTAGATCTAAATCTTAAGGATGCTGCGCTTTTTGACGTCGATACGTTGGTAGGTGCTGTCCAAACCAAGAGCATGGGGGAGGTGCTCTTGAGAAATTCTGTCTGTCCTTGTTATGAAAACTACGAGACGACAGAGGAGCTTAAGTTTGACGGATATAGGTCGGCAACTCGTAATTCAAATTGGGTGGCGCGGTATATCAATCCTGTATCAAATGAGAAATACCTTGTAAACGATGCGTTTCATCCCGCTTTAACACTGGTTTTAGTGCCTGCTGCAGTTCCAACGCTAAGCGTCGATCATGCTGTCTTACAAGTTGCAGGCAGCAGACAAGGGCGTACATGGAGCCTGTCCAATCCAGGTCAAGCGAAATCCATTCGTACTGCCGGGTATACTTTCGCTGGTATGAGGAAATGGGAATTACAATACATCGGTCTGGATAAAAACCAGCCACAAGTTCTTCGCTTCACCATTGATGACCTAACTAGAAACGGGGAAAGAGCCGGGCAAATTGAATACGTTCATGACCTCCGAAAAGGCAAGGAATTTGTCATTCGTGGTGTTCGTATTCGAATTGATGATGTTACATCTGACGGGCTGATTACATACGTTGTTGTCGCTGATAATGATGTTAAAGGCGCTTGGTGACTAAGGAACTTCATGATTGACAAGTAGTTCTGTTCTGGGTGCATGAAATGCGGTAACTCTCGACGGTATTTGCTGAGTCAACAAGGCTAGTCGTACGGACTGATACTCAATCGCTAGCGAATATCCGGCAGATAAACATCGAGCAATCCCAGCGGATATACCAGATACTCTGATCTTTCTGCAATTTGTGATCGCTTAGATGGTGCTGAAATTTTGCGCGCACGGAACTAATTTTCAAGAGCAAGCATATTCACTGCACTGATAGTTGTCAGTACCTATCCATGCAGTTCCTCAAAAGAAGTGAAGTCAAGCCGCTCAAGTTTCGATGCCGGCGATGACAAACTGTCCCCTTCATGCAGGCCTGCTTTTCGCAGTGCCTATGAGCGTAGCGGCTTTCAAGCACCAGGGCAGCTAACCCACATCCTGCGTCACACGTTCGCCAGTCATTACATGATGGGTGGAGGGGAGATTCTCGGGCTGCAGCGAATTCTGGGGCATTCATCGATCACCATGACCATGCGTTATGCACATCTTTCGCCGGATCATCTTGAATCAGCGCTTAGGCTCTCTCCGTTAGCCCAAACTGGCTTCTCAGCTTGATCCAAGTGGCTAATTGTTATCTATGGCTTATTCGCTTCATACTGGGTTCATACCAAGATCAACTTTAAGGCCAGCTATGCAAAGCAGAATTCCATTGCCTACAGACAATATTTATAAGTTTTACGCGCTTTTTGGCTTGCTGCTTATCATTTTTTCTTGTGGTGCGGTTATATACGTCAGCCAATCCACTAATGAGACGGTTTTCTCAACGCTTGTTGAGGTTGAGACTTTAAAGGAGCAAAAGGAGCCTACGCCCTCTGTCCAGGTGAAAATTGAAGCTCTAGGTAAGCTCTTAGAGGTTTCTAAGGCTAACAAGGATTTCTTTAATAAATCCTTGGGGATACTGATAGGGCTGGCTGTGTGTATAGCCTTCTACGGCTTTTACCTTTGGCAAACCGGGCTTCAAAAGGTCATTGATGAAACACAGAAGGTTCAGCTGGAAATAGCAAAGCTGCAATTGTTGAAGCTTCAAGCTGAGCTAGGGATGGTCTGAAGTAGCCATGCATTTCTGGCTGACTTCACCCTCTGCTGATTTTAAAAGCGGCAAATCGATCAAAAACGATCAGATCACCCGCTCATTTGGGTGTTTCTGGCCGCCGCGATAACCTCGCAGCTGCCATTTCCAACATTACAGGCGCACCTCTCCTGCATTCGCCAGCAAATGTCGGCGTGCCATCCACAGATTCGACAGCGCGAACAGAGTCACCAGTTGTGCGGTGTTCTTCGCCAGGCCACGGAAGCGCGTTTTCACATAACCGAACTGGCGCTTGATCACCCGGAACGGATGCTCGACCTTTGCACGCACCTGGGCCTTGGCTTTCTCGATCCTGCGCTT
>NZ_FPBC01000020.1 GCF_900116605.1 Pseudomonas marincola | reverse complement strand
ATCCGCATCGCGGCTTCCGACATGGCGGTTGGCCTGCTGTGCGCGGTCTGCTTTTGATTGGGTTGTGGTTTTTGAACGCTGGCGCTAAGCCTGAATTTGTATTGTTCTTGCGTCACCTTTTCGCCCTTACGGCGAGTTACTGTTGGCATACGTCTGCTACGCGCGTCCCCCAAGCTAACCAAAAAGACTTGCCCCTCCATTGGGCCTCGCTTTGCTCGGCTTCCCGCATTTCATCGTTGCTCCGTGGGCACGTCGCGATGGGCCGTCCTTGGCCCAACGCAACTCTCGCCGCATCCCTGCGGCTCGACCCACTGCGCAACGATTGCATTTGGCCGGCTGGAATGGGGCGGTTGGCGGTGTCTGGGCTGGATAGGATCGGCTGGGGATTGTTGGTGTTTGGGCTTTTGGTGATCGGCTTTGGATGTTGGGGCTGGTTGCTTGATGGTGGGCTTGTTTATCAATCTGGCGTTGATGGTGTTGCGTACATTGCCTGACGGATTGCGTTGCTTTGCGCCGCTATCCATCCTCCGGTTATGTGTGAGTCTCGGGACACCGTTTCGTCGGAGGATGGAATCCGCATAGTGGCTTCCGTCATGGCGGGGTTTACTTTGCGCCGACGGCTGAGGTGCCAACGCCGCGGGGGTCGCTGGCGGCTTCTACGCGGTGGTCGGTTTTGTTCCAGTAGAGCACTTGTTGGTTGCCGTATTGGCGGGTGAGGGCTTTGAGTTGGTAGCCGCGAGCTTGCAGGGCACTGATTTGCGCGGGGCTGAATGTGCTCGGTTCGTGTTCGATCACGTCCGGCAGGTATTGGTGGTGATAGCGCGCCACGCTGGGCCAGCGTTCGATGGGTTGGCCGTCCAGGTATTGCAGCACCGAGAGCAGCACCATGCTCGGGATTCGGCTGCCGCCCGGGGTGCCGAAGCTGGCGAATTCGCCGGGGCTTTCGATGAAGGTCGGGCTCATGCTCGACAGAGGGCGCTTGCCGGCGGCGATGGCGTTGGCGCTGCTGCCTGTTAAGCCGTAGGCGTTTGAGCCTTGAACGTCGGCGGCGAAGTCGTCCATTTCATCATTGAGCAAGACGCCGCTGCCTTTGGGCGTGAATGCGGCGCCGAAGGGCAGGTTGATCGAGAGCGTGGCGGCCACTGCATTGCCTTCGGCATCGAGTACCGAGAAGTGGGTGGTGTGGTTGCCTTCATGCAGTTTGCCAGCAGGCGGCAGGCTTGAGCTTGGGGTGGCGCGCTTGGGGTCTATGCCTTGTGTCAGCGTATGCAGATACGCAGGGTCGAGCAGTTCGCGAACCGGATTTTTGATGAAGTCCGGATCGCCGAGCAAGCTACGATCGTGATACGCGCGGCGAAGCGCCTCGACTACAAAATGCGTGCGCTGCACCGGATCGGCTTCGCGCCAAGGCAGCTGTTGGAGCATGCCCAGGCTTTGGGCGATGGCAATGCCGCCGGCTGACGGCGGTGGCGCGCTGATCAGGTGACGGCCATCGTTGAGGATCACGTGGATCGGTTGGCGCTCGACGATTTTGTAGTTGGCCAGGTCGCCCAGCGTCCAGATGCCGCCAGCGTTGCGCACGCCATTGACCAGCAGTTGCGCGGTTTCGCCGGAATAGAACCCGCCTTTGCCGTCGCGCGCCAATCGCTCAAGTGTCAGCGCCAGGTCGGGTTGGCGCAGCAGTCCCAGTTGCGGCGGCAGGTTGCCTCTGTCGAGGAAGATACGCGCCGTTTCGGGGTCATCGCGCATGGCCGCAAGGCGCCATCCGGCCCGCTCAAGGTACACGCGGTCGTAGGACACGCCATCACGCGCCAGACGAATAGCTGGGGCCAGTGAATCGCGCAGCGGCAGGCGGCCGTATTTTTCGGCCAGGTGCACCAGTGCGGCCGGCAACCCCGGAATTGCGGCAGCCAGCGCGCCATTCAATGAGAGTTCAGGCTGCACTTTACCGTCGTGCCGATACAGGTCGATATTCGCTGCCATGGGCGCGCGTTCGCGTGCATCGATAAACCGGTAATCGGGCTTGTCGCCCGCTTTGCGTAGCAGGTAGAAACCGCCACCGCCCAAACCTGAACTGTACGGCTCGGCCACTGCCAGCGCGGCGCTGATGGCGACGGCGGCGTCAAAGGCGTTGCCGCCCAGGGCCAGGGTTTCTTCGCCGGCGACTGTGGCCGCTGGATGAGCGCTGGCTATTGCCGCACGACCGGGTTGCTCGGCTGCCGAGAGGCAGGCAGCAGCGAAAAGCAGCAGGGCGGGTAGCAGGCGTTGCAGATTCATGGTCTTCATCCGGGGGCGGCGCGCTCCGTTTCAGACTAGGCCAAAGCCTGATCTCGGGTGGGGTTTAGTCAGGATAAACCATCCACTTGTTGGGCTTTGATCGCCGCAGGCGAAGTCGACTCGCTTTAGCGGTCAGGCTTTGCCAGTGATGATCAGGTACTTTTCCATCAACTCATCTTTGCTCTCGACATTGTTCTCGTCGAGCGGGATGCAGTCTACCGGGCACACTTGCTGGCACTGCGGCTCATCGTAATGGCCGACGCATTCGGTGCACAGGTTGGGGTCAATGACATAAATCTCTTCGCCTTGAGAGATTGCAGCATTGGGACACTCAGGTTCGCAGACGTCGCAGTTGATGCAGTCGTCAGTGATAATCAGGGACATGCAGTTAACACTCCTGCCGGGACGATCCGTCGCGGCACAATCAAGCCAGTATCGGTGAATTGTGCCGGATTGTTGCGCACAGTGCCATGCGCACCGCAGCACTTGGCGCGTGATGCGCCAAGACTGGGGGGACGTGCGCTGCTTATTGCTTGAAGCGTTCGGTCAGCGCAGCTGCCACGGCCGGGTGCACAAACTTGGAAATATCGCCGCCCAAGGCTGCAATCTCACGCACCAGCGTTGAGGAGATAAACGAGTATTTTTCCGACGGTGTGAGGAACAGGCTCTCGACGTTCGGTGCCAGCTGGCGGTTCATGTTGGCCAGTTGGAACTCGTATTCGAAGTCCGACACCGCACGCAAACCGCGCAAAAATACATTGGCACCCTGTTCTTTGGCGAAGTGGGCCAGCAACGATGAGAAGCCTACGACTTCAACATTGGGCAAATGGCTGGTGACTTCCTTCGCCAACGCGACGCGTTGCTCCAGAGGGAACAGTGGGTTCTTCTTGGGGCTTGCAGCGACCGCGATAATCACGCTGTCGAACAGGCGAGACGCGCGCTCAACCAGATCACCATGGCCCTTGGTGATAGGGTCGAACGTGCCTGGGTATAGCACTCGATTCATCGTGACGTCCTGGCGGTGTCCGTTTGGGACTCGGATGTTAGCGCAGCAGTAAGCAGCGGCCAAGTCGGACGGCAGTCAGCGGGTAAATTGACTGCCGCCTGCTTGAGTGGAATCAGGCCGTTTTCAGACGCTGAGCCAGCAGTGTAGAGAGTTTGGCGGTGAGCCCGTATACCGAAAGTTGTGGGTTGGCGCCAATGCTGGTGGGAAATAGCGAGCCGTCGTGAATCGACAGGTTAGTCAGCTGATGATGGCGGCCCAGACTGTCAGTGACGGCTTGTTTCGGGTCTTCGCCCATGGCGCAGCCACCCATGACGTGAGCAGAACCCAGCTTCGCCCGGTAAATTTCCATGCTCAGGCCGTCAATCATGCTCTTAGCTTCGGCCATGGTTTTTACGTGGCGGGCGTCGATGTGCGCCGGCATCACGCTTTGTGCGCCAGCCGCAAATTGAATTTCGGCCATGGCTTCATACGCGCGGCGAATTCCGTCAAAGGTGTATTCGGTCATGCGGTAGTCAACGGTCGGGCTGCCGTCGTCGCGCAACTCGACCGTGCCTTCGGCGCTCTGCGGATGGAAACCGTCGCGCATCAGCGCCAGCATCAGGTTGGTGTGCGGCAAGCTTTCCATGCGCACGGCGCTTTCAGTGCCGAAGCCACCCAGCAGCGTCGCGGTGAGCGCCGGTTGCATGGGCGGTACTTCCAGTTTGTACGACTGCTGGCCAGCGGCGCCGTCATTCCACTGGAAGTGATCGGAATAGATGGATTGAGGCGCGCCATAAAACGGATTGATCACCCGGTCAAACAGCGCTGCCGAGAAATTCACCACATGCAGAAAGGTGCGCTTGCCGAGGCGGGAGTGCGGGTCTGGAGCCTTGGAGCGCAGTAGCAACCCCGGCGTGTTGATACCGCCGCCGGCAAGAATGTAATGCTTGGCCTTGACCCGAATTTTGCGGCCATTGGGCGCTACGCAGCGTTCATCCATGCCCACGCATTCGATGCCGGAAACCGCATCACCGTCGAAGGTCAGGCGTTCGGCACGGGCCAGGTAGAGCAATTCGCCGCCGTTTTTGAGCATGCCCGGAATGGTGGTGACCAGCATCGACTGCTTGGCATTGGTCGGGCAGCCCATGCCGCAATAACCGAGGTTCCAGCAACCGCGCACGTTTCGCGGGATGACTTTCCAGTGGTAATCGAGTTTGTCGCAACCAAGGCGAATCACATCATTGTTGGCGTTCGGCGGGACGGCCCACGGCGCAACGCCAAGGCGCTGTTCCATCTGCTCGAACCAAGGCGCCATTTCGGCTTCGCTGTGGCCTTTGACGTCGTGCTCCTTGGCCCAGTGTTCGAGGGTTGGCGTCGGCGTGCGGAAGCTTGAAGTCCAGTTGACCAGCGTCGTGCCGCCCACAGCCCGGCCTTGCATGATGATGACTGCGCCGTCTTTACTCATGCGCCCGACACCTTCCTGATACAAGGTGCTGTAAGCCTCGGGCTCGCTCATTTTGAAATCGCTGCTGGTTTTCAGCGGGCCTTCTTCGATCAGCAGCACCTTGTAGCCGGCTGCGCTGAGGATTTCGGCGCTGGTGCCGCCGCCTGCACCGGAGCCAACAATGGCAATGTCGGCCTCAAGGGTCAGGTCTTTTTCCAGGCGCGAACCGTCGTAGGTTTTCCAGCCGCTGGCGAGGCCCTCGGCAAAAATATCTGGCACAGGCATTAGAGACAGCTCTCCGCAAATTCTTATGTTTTTTAGTGTGCGTGTTTCGGCGGTTATACGGTGGGTGGGCCCGGATAGCCGCAATGGGCCCAGGACTCTTTGCGCCCATACCAGCTCATTTGTACCAGTTGCACCAATGAGCCATAACCCATGTTGAGCATGGCCAGGCTGCTGTTCTGCCAACGCAGCAGGAACGCGTTTACGTCCTCAATCGAGGCATTTTGCCAGCTGCCCCAGATACCGGTCAGCGGGCCGCGGGTAATGCCCATGCTCAACAGGTCGAACAGTTGCAGGGTCATTTTCAGCAGTTCGGGAGACAGATGAGCGAGGGAGGTGTCAATGCTGCTCAGTGTGCCCTTGATCGCCGCAGGCATTTTTTCTGGTGCTACAGCGCCGGCAAGAATCGCCGGAATAACCGCGCTGAGCATGGGCAGGTCGGTGTCGCGCAAAGCTTGCATGCCCGTGCCCGGCTTACTGGCGGAGCAGCCGCTGAGCGTTGCGGTGACGCCGGCCGTGGCCAGAAAGGCTGAGCCCATCACGCCGACTTTAAGCAGGTTACGTCGAGAAAGATCAGGCAGGGTGTTCGAGGTGTCTGTCATTTTTATTAGCACCGTAGCAGTCGCTTGGCCCGCCCCGGCATGTTGGCCGGGGCGGGTTTTTACGTTTAACGAACGAACATTTTGTGGATGAGTTTCTGCACGGCGGTGCCGTATGGCGGGTAGATGAACTTGGCCGCGTTGAAGCGCTGCTTGATAAACACACCCTTGGCCTTACTGAAGGTCAGGAAGCCTTCGTGAGCATGGTAATGGCCCATGCCGGAAGGGCCGATGCCGCCGAACGGCATATCATCTTGCGCCACGTGCAGCAGCGTGTCGTTGATGCAGGCGCCGCCAGAGTGAGTTTGCTCGAGCACACGCTCCTGCTCCGACTTGTCGTAGCCGAAGTAATACAGCGCCAGCGGACGCGGACGTTCATTGATGTATTTGAACGCATCTTCGAGGCGATCGTACGGCACGATAGGCAGCAGCGGGCCGAAGATTTCGTCCTGCATGACCTTCATTTCATCGTTGACATTGAGCAGCACAGTGGCCGGCATCCGGCGGCCCTGGCCTTCCGGATACAGCGGAATAACCTTGGCGCCTTTGCTTTCTGCGTCGGTCACGTAGCCATTCAGACGCTGCAACTGGCGCTCGTTGATGATCGCGGTGTAGTCGGGGTTGTCCTTGAGGTTCGGGTAGAACTTCTGCACCACGGCGCGATAGGCCTCGACGAAGCCATCGACACGATCCTTGGGCACTAACACATAGTCTGGTGCCACGCAGGTCTGGCCGGCGTTTACGGTTTTACCGAAGGCAATTCGCTCGGCCGCGTCGCTCAGCGGAACATCGGCAGAAACGATTGCAGGCGACTTGCCGCCCAGCTCAAGGGTTACCGGAGTCAGGTTTTCAGCGGCTGCGCGCATCACGTGTTTGCCGATGCTGGTGGCGCCGGTGAACAGCAAATGATCGAACGGCAGCTTGGAGAAAGCCATGCCGACTTCGGCCTCGCCCAATGCCACGCTGACCAGATCTTCAGGGAAAATACGCGCGAGCAGGTCTTTGACCAACTGCGACGTGGCCGGAGTCGATTCGCTCATTTTGATCATGACCCGGTTACCGGCTGACAGCGCGCCAACCAGCGGGCCAATTGCCAGAAACAGCGGATAGTTCCACGGCACGATCACGCCGACCACGCCCAATGGCTGATAAACCACCTTGGCTGAGGCGGGCATGAAATGCATCCCGACGCTGCGCTTGGACGGCTTCATCCACTTCTTGATGCGCTTGGTGGCGTAGGTGATGCCATGCAGGCTTGGCATGATCTCGGCCAGCATGGTCTCGCTCGTTGAGCGGTTGCTGAAGTCGGTGCTGATCGCCGCACAAAGGGCGTCCTGCTCATCGAGGATCAATTGCTTGAGAGCGCCAAGCCATTGAATACGCTGCTCGGCAGATGGCATGGGCAGGCCGTTGAAGGCCTGCCGCTGTTGCGCAAAGGTGACTTCAAGCTGGTTTATCTGTTCTTGGCTTTGTTGGATATAAGCGACATCGGCAACCATTGACTCATCCTCGGTGAGCGGTGAAGAGCGGCATGCACTTGGCAGTCGATCTTCGGAAAGGGCTTGATGATTTTTTAGAGCAATTACTCTAAAGTGTCAATGGGCGGGCTTTTTTCTGTGACCGGATGGTTAAGCGCTATGGCCTGCCATGAGTCTGATTTATGGGCACCGCACTAGCCCGAGCCGGTTATCTGCGTGTATTTTCCCCGGCCCGGAATTCTTCCCGTCTGTGTTTTTTGTATCTGGACTGATCAGCGTATGGCGCCTCAAGTAAAAACCCGCGAACGGATCATTCAAGCCAGCCTTGAGCTGTTCAACACCCAGGGCGAGCGTAATGTCACCACCAACCATATCGCCGCGCATATGGGGATTTCGCCGGGCAATCTGTATTACCACTTTCGTAACAAGCAGGCGGTAATTGCCGAGTTGATGCAGCGTTATGAGGCGCAGGTCGACCAGTTTTTGCGGCTGCCTGAAGAGCGTCCGGTGGTTATCGAGGATAAGGCCGTTTATATGGAGCGCCTGCTGGCGGCCATGTGGCAGTTCCGTTTCTTGCACCGTGATCTCGAACACTTGCTGGAAAGTGACGCACAACTGGCTGAGCGTTATCAGGTATTTGCCAAACGTTGCCTGCACCATGCCATGCAGATTTTTCAGGGCTTTGTGGATGCCGGGATTCTGTTGATGACTCCCCTGCAAATCGAGGCGCTGACCCTCAACAGCTGGATTGTGCTGACCTCGTGGGTGCGCTTTTTGTGCACAGCCATGAAGCCAACCACTGAGCTTGATGAGCAGTTGCTGCGGCGTGGTGTGTTTCAGGTGATGGCGTTAGAGGATGGCTACGTTGCGCCGCAATGGCAGGAAGCGGCGCGAGAGATTTACGACAGTTTGTACGTTCAGCTGGATCTGCACAGTCATCCAGTCGCCTGAACCCAGGGCTCAGGCGGTGCGTTGTTTGATTAACTGATACTGCGTCTGGCCGTCATCCCAGCCTGCTTCCCACGCGGCCAGAACAACTTCCTCCGTCGGTATCTGGGCAGGATTGCGCCGGCATGCAAGCCCGGCCATGTAGCCCTGTTGGTAAGCCTTATTGAGGCTTTCCAGGCTCCAGTCCTGCGTGTTTTTTGAATGGTTGTCTGATGACATGAGGCTGCTCTTGGTGTGCTTCTGCAGAGCATGCTAGCGGTGATTTCGCCCCGTAACTGCACGCACTTGTGCAATTGTGATGGGCACCACTGTTTCGACAAATTTCAGCGATATGCGGAGTTATCCACAGGACAAATGGTCATGCGCGTTGTCGTTGTAACGGCCCGCCGAAATGCTTGAATCAGTTGTCAGATCAAGCATTCCGGCAGGGTTGGGCATGGCGGGCCTGTTAGTTGTCAGACGCGAGGATGCTGGCCTGATAAGCGGCAACGAAGGTGTCGAAGTCTTCTTCGTCCTGCGCCTCGATAGCGGCTTGTTCCTCAAGTGAGCGGGTAGCTGACGCTTCCATCTCACTCAACTGCTCGGCGCTCAGTGGCTGGCTGCGGAAGTATTCAGCGTGCAGTTTGCTTTGGCGCAGGGCGAACTGGGTGAAGCTTTCGCCTTTCTGCAATTGCGCCAGAACCTGAGCCGATGGCGTCAGGCTGACGTCGTCAACTTTTGCTTGCTGCGCTTGCAGTGCCGTCACATGCGCGGTGCCGCCGTGGCTGCGGTCGAGCAGCTCGGCACTTTGCTGGATCTTGCCAAGCAATTCACTGGCCCATGCCTGCAAGGTGATCGGGCCGTCGATACGCTGCAGATGCAGGTTCGGGCGGCGACCTTCCTTGACCACCTTAAGGAAGTTTTCGGTGCTGGCATGGCACTCGCCACGCTCAAGCTGCGGGCTGTCTTGCAGGGCGCAGAACAACAGGAAGGCGTCGAGGAAACGCGACTCGGTCAGGTCGATGCCCAAAGGCAGCATCGGGTTGATGTCCAGGCAGCGCACTTCGATGTACTGCACACCGCGCGAATTAAGGGCCTGAATTGGCCGCTCGCCCGAATCGGTCACGCGCTTGGGGCGAATGCTTGAGTAGTACTCGTTTTCGATTTGCAGGATATTGCTGTTCAGTTGCAGCCATTCACCGTCCTTGCGTGTGCCGATTTCGACATACGGCGGATACGGCGTGCCGACGGCCTGGCGCAAGCTGTCGATGTAGCTGGCAAGGTCGTTGTAGCAAGGCGTCAGTTCGGATTGCGCGCTGCTCTGGTAGCCCAGATCGCTCATCCGCAGGCTGGTCGCGTAGGGCAAATACAGCGTGTTTTCGTCGAGCATCTGCAATTTGTGCGGGCGCCCGCGCATAAAGCCAACGTCGAGCGCCGGCGAGGCGCCGAACAAATACATCAGCAGCCAACTGTAGCGGCGGAAGTTGCGGATCATCGCAATGTAGCTGGCCGACTGGTAGTCGAGCGCGCTTTGCTGATCGCCTTCTTCAGCCTGCAGCAACTTCCACAGCGCATCGGGCAACGAGAAGTTGTAGTGAATGCCGGCAATGCATTGCATGGTCTTGCCATAACGCAGGGCCAGACCGTTGCGATACACAAACTTGAGCTTGCCGATATTGGAGTCGCCGTAGCGGGCGATTGGAATCTGCTCCTCGTCCGGCAACGCGCAGGGCATCGACGGGCTCCACAGGTATTCGTCCGCCAGTTTGCTGTAGACGAAACGGTGGGTCAGCTCGAGGTTTTCCAAAGTTTGCGCCGGATCGGCCAGCGCCGGAGTGATGAACTCCAGCAGCGACTCTGAATAGTCGGTGGTGATCTGTGCATTGGTTAGCGCCGAGCCTAGCGCGCGCGGATGCGGCGTCAGGGCCAACTGGCCATCGCTGTCTACTCGCAAGCATTCGCGCTCGATGCCATGCAGGCACTGAGTAAGCAGTGAAAGGTTGGCTGGCTGGCCAAGCAGTGCCATGCGGCTGGTTAGCTGTTCGCTCAAGGTAAAATTCCTTCACGCATCGTTCGCCCCTATATGGGGGTGGACATCAGGGTCTGCAAGGGGCGAGTAGCCGTCAATGGCCATTTGGTTGGAAAGCATATGCGACACCTGCGGCATTACTGGCTTTGACGCCTTGTGGGTCGCGTTATTTGTTTCGGTTCCAGCGTGTTTTAACCGAGTTTAGCTCAGCAAACTTATACGCAGGCGAAAGTCCCTTGTGCCTTGGCGACAAGATTTTCGCCCTGCATTACATCGGCCTCCACGACCAAAGTCCGGCGTCCGGCATGCAGCACCTTGGCCGTGCAGATCACCTCACCTTCGGCCACGGCGCGAATGTAATTGATCTTGCATTCAATGGTGACGCTTTGGTTATCGAAGCCATGCGAGCTGGAGCACGCCAGCCCCATGGCAATGTCGACCAGCGAGAACAACGCGCCGCCGTGAAGTTTCTGATGGCGGTTGCGCAGCTCGTCGGTGAGGGCGAGACGCACGCGCGCCTCGCCATTTTCGATGTGCAGCGGCTCGATTCCCAGATGCCGGCTGTAAGCGCTCGCGGCAAACGCGGCATCCAGGCTCATTTCTTTTTCAACTGCTTGGCATTGGCGAACAACGAAGCCATGGCGTTGTTGCTCGGCGCGGCTGCTGGCTGGTGCGTCTTGGCCGCAGCAGGGCGTTGGCCATTGCCACGGTTGCCGCCACCGCGTGGGCCTTCAACTTTCTCGCCGGGCGTGTCGCTCATGCGCATGGTCAGGGCAATGCGGTTACGCGGGATATCCACTTCCATCACTTTGACCTTGACCACTTCGCCGGCTTTGACCGCTTCGTGCGGGTCCTTGATGAACTTCTCGGACAGCGCGGAGATATGCACCAGACCGTCCTGATGCACGCCGATATCCACGAACGCGCCGAAGTTGGTCACGTTGGTGACCACGCCTTCAAGAATCATCCCCAGCTCGAGGTCTTTGAGGGTTTCAACGCCTTCCTGGAATTCAGCCGTCTTGAACTCCGGACGCGGGTCGCGGCCAGGCTTTTCAAGCTCCTGGAGGATGTCGCTGATGGTCAGCAGGCCGAATTTCTCGTCGGTGAACTGCTTGGGATCGAGGCGCTTGAGGAAGCTGGCATCGCCGATCAACGAGCGAATATCGCGCTGAGTGTCCTGCGCAATACGTTTAACCAGTGGATAAGTCTCGGGGTGAACGGCCGAGGCATCCAGCGGATTGTCACCGTTCATCACGCGCAGGAAGCCTGCGGCTTGCTCGAAGGTTTTCTCGCCCAGACGCGAAACCTTCTTCAGCTCGTCGCGGGTCTTGAAGGCGCCGTTGGCATCACGGTGGGTAACGATGTTTTGCGCCAGTGTGCTGTTCAGGCCGGAAATACGCGCGAGCAGGGCGCTGGATGCAGTGTTCACGTCAACGCCAACGGCGTTTACGCAATCCTCAACGACAGCGTCGAGGCTGCGCGCCAGTTTCAGCTGTGAAACGTCGTGCTGGTATTGGCCGACACCGATTGATTTCGGGTCGATCTTAACCAGTTCTGCCAGTGGATCTTGCAGGCGGCGTGCGATAGACACCGCGCCACGCAGCGATACATCGAGGTCCGGAAATTCCTTGGCGGCCAGTTCCGAGGCCGAGTACACAGAGGCGCCGGCTTCGGAGACCATGATTTTGGTCATCTTCAGGGCTGGGTATTTTTTGATCAGCTCGATGGCCAGTTTGTCGGTCTCGCGGCTGGCAGTACCGTTGCCGATGGCGATGAGGTCAACCGAGTGCTTGGCGCACAGGGCGGCCAACACAGCGATGGTCTGATCCCACTGATTTTTCGGGGCGTGCGGGTACACGGTCGCGGTGTCGAGCACTTTGCCGGTGGCATCGACCACGGCCACTTTGCAGCCGGTGCGCAGGCCCGGGTCGAGACCAAGTGTGGCTCGTGGCCCAGCCGGTGCGGCAAGCAGCAGGTCATTGAGGTTGCGGGCAAATACCGAAATAGCTTCGTCTTCGGCTTTTTCACGCAACTCGCTGAACAGGTCAGTTTCGAGGTGGGTGTAAAGTTTGACCTTCCAGGTCCAGCGCACCACTTCGGCCAGCCATTTGTCGGCGGCGCGGCCCTGATTGGAGATGCCGAAACGTTCGGCAATCATTACTTCGCAAGGGTGCATGGTGCCGAGCGCTTCTTCGCCAACCTTGAGGCTGCAGCTGAGAATGCCTTCGTTGCGGCCACGGAAAATCGCCAGTGCGCGGTGCGACGGGGCGCCTTTGAATTTCTCGTCGTGTTCGAAGTAGTCACGGAACTTGGCGCCTTCGGCTTCTTTACCCGCGACAACGCGGGCGCTTAGCGTTGCGTGATCGGTCATGAAGCTGCGCAGGCTGCTGAGCAGGGTGGCGTCTTCGGCAAAGCGCTCCATGAGAATGTACTTGGCGCCTTCGAGCACAGCCTTGGTGTCGGCGAAGCCCTTTTCGCTGTCGATAAAGCGTGCAGCTTCGGTTTCAGGGGCCAGTGTCGGGTCGTTGAACAAAGCGTCTGCCAGCTCTCCAAGGCCTGCTTCCAGAGCGATTTGGCCCTTGGTGCGGCGCTTTTGCTTGTACGGCAGGTAAAGGTCTTCGAGGCGGGTCTTGGTGTCGGCGAGATTAATTTCGCGGGCCAGTTCCGGGGTCAGCTTGCCTTGCTCTTCAATGCTCGCAAGGATGCTGGCGCGGCGGTCGTCGAGTTCGCGCATGTAGCGCAGGCGCTCTTCGAGCTGGCGCAGTTGGGTATCATCAAGGTTGCCGGTGACTTCTTTACGGTAACGTGCGATGAACGGCACGGTAGAGCCTTCATCCAACAGGGCGACAGTTGCGGCAACCTGCTGCGGGCGCACGCCCAGTTCTTCGGCGATGCGGTTGTTGATGCTATCCATATTAAAAATCTACCCACACTAAAACGAAAAACCGGCCACGCTTTCTACGGGCCAGACACATAAGCCGGGCATTATAAACACCGTCATGCAGCCCACTGGGAACCGTTCGAGGAAAAATCTGCTAACAATGCCTAATAGGTTAGGGGCCGCGGCTAGGCCATAATGACCGATTCGAGCCCACAAAGTGCCCTGAGCCTCTGTGGAATCAATACCGAGGAGCTACTTAATGAGCAGCAATGCACTCCCTGTGGAAGGCGAGAAGATTCTTATAGTCGATGACGATGCACGTCTGCGTCGCTTGCTTGAGCGTTTCTTTGAAGAGCAGGGCTTTCGCGTTCGTGCTGTCGAGAATGTTGAGCAAATGGATCGCTTGCTTGCGCGTGAACTGTTTAGTCTGGTCGTGCTCGACCTGATGTTGCCGGGTGAGGATGGTTTGTCTGCCTGCCGCCGGCTGCGAGAGTCGAATAACCAGGTACCGATCATCATGCTCACCGCCAAAGGCGATGAAGCCAGCCGTATTCAGGGGCTTGAGATCGGCGCAGATGATTATCTGGCCAAGCCCTTCAACCCGCGTGAATTGATGGCGCGGATCAAAGCTGTATTGCGTCGTCAGGCACCCGTCGTGCCCGGCGCGCCTGGCAGCGAAGAACAAAGCGTGAGTTTTGGCGAGTACGAATTGTCGCTGGCCACTCGCGAACTGAAGAAAGGCGGTGAGGTGCACATGCTCACCACCGGTGAATTTGCTGTACTCAAGGCACTGGTGCAGCACGCACGTGAGCCGCTGACGCGTGACAAACTGATGAATCTGGCGCGTGGCCGTGAGTGGGATGCACTTGAGCGTTCGATTGACGTGCAGATTTCGCGTCTGCGTCGCCTGATCGAGCCGGACCCTTCCAAGCCGCGCTACATCCAGACCGTCTGGGGTGTGGGCTATGTGTTTGTGCCCGACGGCAACAAATAAGCCTAATGTAGGTGGGGCGCGTCTTTGGGCGCGCCCATGAGCTTGCCGAGCCACGCACGGCCCCAACCTGCCTGATCAATACTGTAGTTATTAATGAAAACGCCGGCCTGGTTCCCTCAAAGCTTCTTTAGCCGCACCCTTTTGCTGGTGCTGGTTGTCGTGCTGTTTTCCAAAGCACTGACGCTGGTTTATCTGATGATGCACGAGGACATGCTGGTTGACCGCCAGTACAGCCACGGTGCAGCACTGACCCTGCGCGCGTATTGGGCCGCACGCCCCGAAGACCGCGAGATAATTGCCAAGGCCGCCGACCTCAAGCGGGTGCCGCGTTCGACAGTGCCCTCCAGCGAAGAACACTGGCCCTACAGTGAGATATTCCAACGGCAGATGCAGACCGAGCTAGGCCCGGAAACCGAGGTGCGTGTACGCGCCAAGAGCCCGCCAGCGCTGTGGGTGCATGCGCCTACACTCGGTGAAGACTGGATTCGTGTGCCGCTGTATCCGCATCCGCTGCGCAGTCAGCAGATCTGGAGCGTGCTGGGCTGGTTTCTGGGTATTGGTCTGCTTTCGACCGCAGCGGCCTGGATTTTTGTGCGCCAACTTAATGCGCCATTAAAACGCCTGGTATTTGCTGCTCGGCAGATCGGTGAAGGGCGCAGCGTGCGCTTGCCGATAAGCGATACGCCGAATGAGATGACCGAAGTTTATCGCGCATTCAATCAGATGGCCGAAGATGTCGAGCAGGCCGCCCGCGAACGCGAATTGATGTTGGCCGGTGTCTCCCATGACCTGCGCACACCGCTCACGCGCTTGCGTCTGGCCCTGGAATTGCTCAACGATGATGCCGAACTGACCGACGACATGGTCCGCGATATAGAGGACATGGACGACATTCTCGATCAGTTCCTAGCGTTTATCCGTGATGGCCGTGATGAGCCGCAAGAAGAAATCGATTTGCCGGATCTGGTGCGCGAAGTGGTGGCGCCGTATAACCAGAAGCAAGAGGTTGTGCGCCTGTGCCTGGAGCCTGTGCCGCAAGTATTGCTGCGCCGCGTGTCGATAAAGCGGTTGCTGGTGAACCTGATCGAGAACGGGCTGCGTTACGGCGGGGATGCGGTCGAGGTTGCTGCCTACGTAACAGGTGACAGCCATTCGCCATATATCGTGCTTAGCGTGCTTGATCGTGGCGTCGGCATCGACCCGACCGAGCTTGCCAGCATCACCAACCCCTTCACCCGTGGCGACCGCGCACGCGGAGGCAAAGGCGCAGGGCTTGGGCTGGCGATCGTAACCCGCATCGCCGCCTTGCATGGCGGCAGTATCGAGTTACGCAATCGTTCCGGCGGCGGCCTGGAGGCGCGGGTTTGCTTACCGCTAGGCCTGTTGCTGCCGCGTAACGCGGTTTAATCAGACCGTACGTTATCGAGTCGGATTACGTCTGGGGATTCGGAGGATGTGGAGGATGGATAGCCCCGCCGGGGCAATCCGTCATAGCGATCTACGCAACGCCAAATAACCAACCGCGAACGATTTACGCCGTTCCCCAATCAACCGCCAAACGTGTGTACCTTTGAGGCCGTCATGACGGATTAACCTACGGTTTATCCATCCTCCATTTTATCGCAAGGTTTTGATTGGTTTATCGGCAGCGAAACGGTATCGAGCCGAATTACGTCCGGGGGATGGGGAGGATGGATAGCCCCGCCGGGGCAATCCGTCATAGCGATCTGCGCAACGCCAAATACCCATCGCGGACTATTTACGCCGTTTACCAATCAACCGCCAAACGTGTGTATCAATGAGGCCGGCATGACGGATTAACCTACGGTTTATCCATCCTCCATTTCATCGCAAGGTTTTGATTGGTATATCGGCATCGAAACGGTGTCGAGTCGAATTACGTCCCGGGGATTCGGAGGATGGATAGCCCCACCGGGGGCAATCCGTCATAGCGATCTGCGCAACGGCAAATACCCATCGCGAACGATTTACGCCGTGTACAAAACAACGGCCAAATCGTGTGTATCAATGAGGCCGTCATGACGGATTAACCTGCGGTTTATCCATCCTCCATGGATTAGCCACAGGGTTTTGATTGGTTTGTTTGCCGCGACGCGGCGTTGCCCCGAATCACGCCCGGGGCAACGCCAAACAACCCCAATTCACCCATCCACAATACACACACATGCTCGCCCGTTTGGCTTAACCCTTGCCGCGTGTGCGGGTGAGGTTGGGGCCGCCGTTTTTTTCCAAATACTGGATGATGATGCTCGCGACATCCTTGTTGGTCGTGGTTTCGATGCCCTCAAGGCCGGGCGATGAATTGACTTCCATCACCAGTGGGCCGTGGTTGGAGCGCAACAGGTCGACACCCGCCACATGCAGGCCCATGACCTTGGCCGCACGAATGGCGGTCATGCGTTCTTCCGGGGTGATCTTGATCAGGCTGGCAGAGCCGCCGCGGTGCAGGTTTGAGCGGAATTCGCCCGGCTTGGCCTGACGTTTCATGGCGGCAATCACTTTCTCGCCGACGACGAAGCAGCGAATGTCTGCACCACCGGCTTCCTTGATGTATTCCTGCACCATGATGTCCTGCTTGAGGCTCATGAATGCTTCGATCACGGACTCGGCAGCCTTCTCCGTTTCGCACAGCACCACGCCGATGCCTTGAGTGCCTTCGAGCACTTTGATCACCAGCGGCGCGCCATTGACCATCTGGATCAGGTCGGGAATGTCATCCGGCGAGTGGGCAAAGCCGGTCACTGGCAGGCCGATGCCACGGCGTGACAGCAGTTGCAGCGAGCGCAATTTGTCGCGCGAGCGGGCGATGGCGACCGACTCGTTGAGCGGGAACACGCCCATCATTTCAAATTGGCGCAAAACGGCGCAGCCATAGAATGTCACCGAGGCGCCAATCCGCGGGATCACCGCATCAAAGCCTTCCAGCGGACGACCCCGGTAGTGGATTTGCGGCTTGTGGCTGGCGATGTTCATGTAAGCACGCAAGGTGTCGATGACCACCATCTCGTGACCGCGCTCGGTGCCCGCTTCTACCAGGCGACGAGTTGAATACAGGCGCGGATTGCGCGACAGCACAGCGATTTTCATTGAGCACCAGAGGGCGAGGGAAGCGAAGGTTTGTTTTGCACGTAAGTCAGTGCGGGGTTTACTACAAGTTGGCCGGCAATCAGCGCTTTAGAGCCGAGCAGCACGCGATAGCGCATGGTTTTGCGGCAAGCCAGGGTGAATTCTACCGGCCACTGACGGTCGCCGAGTACAAGATTCGTGCGAATCACATACCGGCTTTGCGCCTGACCATTGGAACTCTTGATACGCTTGACCGAAACCACTGGCGCCTCGCAGCGGTGGCGGCTTTGTACCAGCGTGCCTAGGTGCGCAGTAAAGCGTATCCACTGCGCCCCGTCACGTTGAAATGGCTGAATATCGCTGGCATGCAAGGTCGATGTGCTCGCACCGGTATCGATTTTCGCGCGCAGACCAACCATGCCAAGCTCTGGCAGGTTGATCCATTCGCGTAATCCGATCACGCTGAGCTGGTCAAATGTCTTCAAAAGGGTCTGGCCTGGGGTAATTTTGCGGCATTCTAAGGGCGGTTCATGACAACTGCATAAGTATCTGTGCAGTTTCAGCCGGGACCGCTGTCCGGAGTGGCAACGGCACGCGCTATAAATCAGTTTCAATCACTCAAGAGTAGGCAATGAGCGAGAAAGACGACAGCAAAGTACGTTTGGATAAATGGCTATGGGCTGCGCGCTTCTTCAAAACCCGTGCGCTGGCCAAAGCGGCTATCGAGGGCGGCAAGGTGCATTGCCGGGGTGAGCGCTGCAAACCCAGCAAAGAGCCGAAAGTGGGCGATGAATTGGTCATCCGCAGCGGTGACGATGAGCGCACCGTGCAGGTTCTGCTGCTCTCGGGTGTTCGCCGTGGCGCACCAGAGGCACAAACTCTTTATCAGGAAACCGCCGAGAGCGTGGCCAAGCGCGAATTGGCCGTGGCCCAGCGCAAGGCCGGGGCACTTGGCATGCAAACCGATGGGCGTCCGACCAAGAAGCAACGCCGGCAAATTCATCAATTCCGCACCCATCAGGACGATTGATCGACCAGCGGAAAATCCTTTAAAAACCGGCAACTAGACACCGATAGGCGTTTATATAACGGGCCGATAGATAAGAGGCGCTTGGTCAGACAGGCATTTGCGCCTAAAATCGCTGGCCCGGTTACCCCAGTGAATTAGGCATGTCTGACTTTACCCAACGCTTTCTGTTTGATGACTCCGATGTTCGCGGAGAACTGGTCAGCTTGAATGACAGCTACCAGCATGTGCTCGCTAAGCACGCTTACCCCCAGCCCGTCGCTCAGCTTCTGGGCGAAATGATGGCGGCTGCCTCGCTGCTGATCGGCACGCTCAAGTTTGATGGCCTGCTGATTCTGCAAGCGCGCTCGAGTGGTGCGCTGCCGTTGCTGATGGTTGAGTGCTCAAGTGCCGGCGAACTTCGTGGCATCGCGCGCTATCACGAAGAGCAGATCGCGGCCGATGCGGGTTTGCCAGAGCTGATGCCTGATGGCGTGCTGGCCATGACGATTGATCCAACCAATGGCCAGCGTTATCAGGGCATTGTCGATTTGGACGGTCAGACCCTCGCCGACTGCCTGACCAACTACTTTGCCACCTCCGAACAATTACCGACGCGTTTCTGGCTGTGTGCCGATGGAACTCGCGCGCGCGGCCTGCTGTTGCAGCAGTTGCCGGCCGATCGTATTCCTGACGAAGAAGAGCGTCAGGCCAGCTGGGAGCATGTCATCACATTGGCCAGCACCCTGAAGACCGAAGAGCTGCTGGGGCTGGATAACGAGACGCTGCTGCACCGGCTCTATCATGAAGATGCCCTGCGCCTGTTTGATCCGCGCGCGCTGGTATTTCGTTGCAGCTGCTCGCGTGAGCGCTCGGCGAATGCCCTGATCAGCCTGGGCCAGGAAGATGCCGAGAAGCTTTTGCAGGAGCATGGCGGTGAGGTCGTGATCGACTGCCAGTTCTGTAACCAGCGCTATGGTTTCGATGCTGCCGACGTGCAGCAGCTGTTTGCCGGTGGCGGCAGTCAGGCGCCTTCAGCCACGCATCATTAAGGTGTTTGGCTAGGTGGAGCTGCTAGGTAAAGCCGCCGCCAATTGCAGTGTTGGTGGCCTTATTAGCAGCAAAAACCGATAAAACGGTCGTTAATCGCCAGAATCCATCGATCAGAGGCTGCACTTCTGACATATGTTTCTGGCATAATTCGGCACCTTTTTATGTGTAGTAGTGCTCGTTAAGCTACTACAAAACGTTCGTAAGACTCGGTCTACTGGCCGATGGGGACCCACATGACGCAAGCCAATAACGCTGTGTATACCGACATCAGCGCCGCCCAACTGGTCGAAGAAGCTCTCCGTCGCGGTGAAGGTGAGCTGGCCGCGAACGGCTCACTGGTTGTCCGCACTGGTCATCGCACAGGCCGTTCACCGGTTGACCGTTTCATCGTGCAAGAGCCAGGCAGCGAATCGAAAATCGCCTGGGGCGCGATCAACCGCCCATTCCCGGCTGACAAGTTCGACGCTCTGTGGGACCGCGTTCAAGCGTTCTCCGATGCTCAGGACAGCTTCGTTTCGCACGTTCATGTAGGCTCCTCCGACGCGCATTACCTGGCCGTTAAAATGACCACGCAGACTGCCTGGCAGAACCTGTTCGGTCGTTGCCTGTTCATCAATCCTGAGCAGTACAACCCGGCGGGTCGCGAAGAGTGGCAAGTGCTCAACGTGGCCAACTTCGAGTGCGTGCCTGAGCGTGATGGCACCAACTCCGATGGTTGCGTGATCATTAACTTCGCCGCCAAGAAAGTTCTGATCGCTGGCATGCGTTACGCCGGTGAAATGAAGAAAGCCATGTTCTCGGTGCAGAACTTCCTGCTGCCGGACGCAGACGTTCTGCCTATGCACTGCGCGGCGAACATCGGCGAAGAAGGCGACGTAACTCTGTTCTTCGGCCTTTCTGGCACGGGTAAAACCACGCTGTCGGCTGACGAAAGCCGTTACCTGATCGGTGACGACGAGCACGGCTGGGGTGAAGGCATCGTCTTCAACATCGAAGGCGGCTGCTACGCCAAGTGCATCGACCTGTCGGCCAAGAACGAGCCGGTTATCTGGAAAGCTATCCAGTTTGGCGCCGTTCTCGAAAACGTCGTGCTCGACGAAAACCGTCAGCCGGATTACGCCGATGACAGCCTGACTCAGAACAGCCGTGCAGCCTACCCGCTGACCCACGTTGAAAAGCGTTCCGAGAAGAACCTTGGCGGCGAGCCGAATGCAGTTATCTTCCTGACCTGCGACCTGACCGGCGTTCTGCCGCCCGTCTCGATCCTCAACGAAGAGCAAGCGGCTTACCACTTCCTGTCGGGCTACACCGCACTGGTTGGTTCGACTGAAATGGGTTCTGGCGGCGGCATCAAGTCGACCTTCTCGACTTGCTTCGGTGCGCCGTTTTTCCCGCGTCCTGCTGGCGAATACGCAGAACTGCTGATCAAGCGTATCCGCGGCTTCGGCTCCAAGGTCTATCTGGTTAACACCGGCTGGACTGGCGGTGGCTACGGCGTTGGCAAGCGCTTCAACATCCCGACTACCCGTGGTGTTATTGCGGCTATCCAGAGCGGTGCTCTGGTTGGCGTTGAAACCGAGTCCCTGCCGGTTATCAACCTGAGCGTGCCGAAAGAAGTACCGGGCGTTGAAACCAACCTGCTGAACCCGCGTAACACCTGGGCTGACCAGAATGCTTACGATGAGGCTGCAAAAGGTCTGGCCAAGCAGTTCGTCGAGAACTTCAAGAAGTTCGACGTCTCTGACGCCATCCGCAACGCTGGCCCGCAACTCTAAGCGCCAGTGGTTGTGAAAAAGCCGCCTTCGGGCGGCTTTTTCGTGGGCGCTGTTTCAGTCGTGCATTGATCGAACCAACACGGCGTCTGCCTGCACATTGCGCAGGCAAGGCAACGGGCGTGTTTCAACGTGGGTGGGCAGCCGCTAGCGATGCATTTATGCCGCCGCGGAAACGGAAAAACCGCCCGTAGGCGGTTTTTTTGTGCGTGTTAGACGGTGGTGTAACTCGTAGCTATTCCAGGAATTAACCGTTCAAACTACACCGGTAACGTAGGCACCTTTTTGACTTGCTGTGTAACACCGGCTGAACCGGATGAAGCTGGGGCCGCTCTTCACGGCTATAAGTTTCACATTGTACTGGTTGAACGAATCGCTTTACTCGCTTCAAGCCTGCCGCTAAATCCTTATTCAGTTTCCAGCCTCCACGTGTAGCGCTTCTGGCATCCGCCAGTAGGTTGTGTGTGGCTCGAACGCTGCAAGGAGCTGATCAGCCTTGAACCCGAATACCTCAATGGGTTCAACGCAGTTGATGGTCGACTTACATTTTGCAACTCGATCATGCATGCACAAGGGCGGTGAGGAAAAAATGTTCCGGTGGACCAGAACCTGAAGGACAGAATCCGCCTGCTGCGCCTAGTGGGTGATCTGAATCGATTCTTGTAACCGACCACTAAAACCAGATAACTGCATACCCTTCTCCTTGAACAATTCCATGACTCAAATGTACTCCATCAAAGCGGCATGCGTTAGATGGATTGGGCATGTGCAACAGAACGGGTAGTGCGCATTAGTCTATGGGCGCAATGCCTTGCTCTGGCCCTGTTTGAGGCTCCATGCCATGACTTCCCGCGTTAACTGGTCTGAGGCTTTACCGAACGCGCTGACAACCGCTGGAACCGAAGTGTCTGCTGCATCTTCACGCACCTCAAAGCGTTTTTGCTCGAGGATGGTCTGGCTGTCACGACGCACCAGGCGCACATCCAGAACTACATGTGCTTGCGGTTTGCCAGCGTGGTATTCGCTCTGAAATGCGCGCAAATCGCTGCTCAGTTGCAGGTCGGTTTGCAGGCGGTTGTCATCGCTGCTCACCGCACGTATGCGGCCATCATCAAGCATCCCGGCAATGATCCGGTCGCGCAGCAACTGCGGTGCCCGGTCGCTCCAGCGCGCGCCTTTATAGGCACTTATTTCATTGCCCTGCGGCAGTACCGCAATGCGCGTGCTGTCGAGCGTTTGCGAGCTTTGCGGACGATCCACTTGCAGTGTCCAGGCCGTTTGTCCGGTGCCGGTGTAGCGCTCGAACGGCGCCGCTGGCAGGCGATACACATTGAGTGGTTCGCTTTTGGGCAGGATCGAGCAACCGCTGAGCAATGTGGTCAGCAGCAGGGCGATAAAGGCGTGCGTGCGAGTCATGGTTGAAATTCCTTGATGGATTCACTGCGCAGCAAGTAGCCGCCCGGATCTTCTTCCAGTTTGCGGGAGAACGAGCGCAGCACACTGAGGGTTTCACGTAATTCGCTGATGGCCGGGCCTAGCTGGCTGACACCCTGCATGCCGTTGTTAAGCGCCTGCTGATTGGTTTGAAGCATGGCGGCGATGGTATCGCTGCTCTCTTCGAGCGATGCGGTGATGCGCTCGACATTACCGAACACTTCGCGGCCTTGTTCATCCATCAACTGATTGGTGGTGCGCATCAGGTTTACGGCTTCGGCGCTGGCATCGCCAATGTGCTTGAGCGTGATGTTGAGCTGGTCGCGTTGGTCCGAGATCGAAGTGGTGGCTTGGGCAATATTGTCGAGGGTCTTGCCGACGCGCTCGATGTTGTCGTCCGAGAATAAATGATTGGCCTGCGTGATCAGATGATTGATGTTGAAAACCACATCCTCGCCGTTGGCCAGCAAACTGGCCAGTGGCGAACGGTCTGCCTCAATCGTCGGGATGTCGCCGCCTTTGCCAATCAGCAACGGGCTGCTCGGCGTACCGCCATTGAGCTGTATCACCGCAGTGCCAGTAACGCCGGTCAGTGAGAGCTTGGCGCGGGTGTTCTCTTTAACCGGGGTGTCGCTGGCAACGCGAATCAGGGCGCGTACCTTGCGTGGGTCTTTCGGGTCGAGGCTCAGCTTGAGTACGTCGCCAACGTTGATGCCGCTGTACTGCACTGAGCTGCCTTTGCTCAGCCCCGTAACTGCCTCTTTGAAGATCACTTCATACTGGTGATATTCCTGATCCGCTGAACTCTTGCTCAGCCACAAGGCGAAGATCAGGGCAGCACCGACGGTGACAAGCGTAAAAAACCCGATGAGTACGTGGTGGGCTCGCGGTTCCATTTATAGGCTCCCAAATGCTTTGCTGGCGGCTTGTTCGGCTGCGCGTCCGCGTGGGCCGTGAAAGTATTCGCGTATCCAGGCATCGTCGGTAGCGGCGACAACCTCCAGGCTGTCAGCCACCAGAACGCGTTTTTGCGATAGCACGGCAACGCGATCGCAGATGGTATAGAGCGTGTCGAGGTCGTGAGTGACCAGAAACACACTCAAACCCAGTGCGTTGCGCAGCGTCAGAATCAGTTGATCGAACGCAGCGGCGCCAATCGGGTCGAGCCCGGCAGTGGGCTCATCAAGAAACAGTATGTCCGGTTCCAGCGCCAGCGCACGGGCCAGCGCCACACGTTTAACCATGCCACCAGACAATTCAGACGGGTACTTCTCACCGGTAATACACGGCAGGCCGACCAACGCGATTTTGACCCGCGCCAACTTTTCAGCCGAGGCGCGGCTGAGTTTGGTGTGTTCGATTAATGGCAGGGCAATGTTTTCGGTCACTGTGAGCGATGAAAACAACGCGCCGCGCTGATACAGCACCCCAAAGCGGCGCTCGATTGCAGAGCGCTCAGTGGCGTCAAGGCTCAGCAATTCTTTGCCAAATACGTGGATATTCCCGGCCGTTGGCTCGCGCAGGCCGACTATCGAGCGCAACAATACCGACTTACCGGTGCCCGAGCCGCCAACGACGCCGAGCACTTCACCTTTATACAGGTCGAGCTGCAAGCCTTCGTGCACGGTTTGCGTGCCGAAGCGATTACACAGGTCGCGGACTTCAATGATGGCTTCAGTCATTACCAGCCCATCTCTACGCAAAACAGGGCAAATATCGCATCCAACAGGATCACCACGAAAATCGACTGGACCACGCTTGAGGTGGTGCGCTCACCGACAGATTGCGCGCTGCCGGTAACCTTGAAACCTTCCAGACAGCCGATGACCGCAATCAGCATGGCAAACACCGGGGCTTTGACCATGCCGACGAAGAAGTGCCGGACCTCGATATTTTCATGCAGCATGGTGACGTAAGTGGTCACCGAGATATTCAGCGCCAGCGAGCAGACCACGGCGCCGCCGACGATGCCGCAGATCATGGCAATAAAGGTCAGAATCGGTAGCGTGATCAGCAGTGCATAAACCCGCGGTAATACCAGCAGTTTGATTGGGCTGAGCCCCAGCGTGCGCAGGGCGTCGATCTCTTCGTTGGCCTTCATCGAACCAATTTGTGCGGTGAAGGCGCTGGCCGTTCGCCCCGCAATCAGAATCGCCGTCAGCAGCACACCAAACTCGCGTAAAAACGAGAAGGCCACCAGATTCACCGTGTAAATGCTGGCGCCGAAGTCGGAGAGAATCGTGGCGCCCAGAAACGCCACGACCGCGCCCACCAGAAAGGTGAGCAGAGCCACAATCGGTACCGCGTTGAGGCCGATTTGCTCAATGTTGGCGGTCAGTGAAGTCATGCGCCAGCGCTTGGGCCGGAGCAAAACATGGATCATTGTCGAAAGCGTCAGGCCAAAAAAGCCAATGAGCTGCACGGCCTTGTTGCCGAAGTCTTCGACGGCAACACCGATATGCGACAAGAACTCTTTCAGCGAGTTGGGTGGCGGCGGCGGTGGTGTCCGGCGTGACTCGGTGATGGCCTTGCCGACGTTTTGCAGGAGGCTGCGCCGCTCCGGCGCCAGATTGGGCGATTCCTGTTCCAGTGCATCCAGACGTTTTTCGCCGAGCAACTCGACCAGCACCGCCGCGCCGGCGGTGTCGAGTTCGCTGAGTGCGCCCAAGTCTACCGGTGCATCGTCCTTGAGCTGATGCTTGAAGGTTTCCACCTGCGCTTCAAGATCGGCGTAATTGGCCAGCGTCCAGTCGCCGCCCACGCACAGTGTTTCGCTGACGTCTGGTGTGGCGTCAGTGCCATCGGTGTTGCGCAGCGTGATGTACGGGTTAGTCGCCATACAGACAGCTTACCTCCCTAATGCCGCATAGGAATAGCTAGCCGAAAATTATGGCTGGTTTGGTTTGAGCGTGCTCGAGTTAAACTGTGGCTATATTTAACTGGGCTTGTGCCCACTCCAGCCGCCATGGAAGCGCCCCTGCCGTTATGAAAAAAATTATCTACCTGATTGCGGCCGCCGCTCTGGCTTTTGTTGTTGCTCAAGAGCAAGGCCTACAAATCCCCGGCCTGAGCAGCGCGCCAACGAGTGGCGAGTCTGCTGTTGCACAGGCCTACGCTGATCGGCGCAGCGATGTTCAAGTGCAAGGCCAGGGGGTTGTGATCAAGGTGCTCAAGGATGATACGCGGGGCTCGCAGCATCAGCGCTTTCTGATGCGTGTTGGCAATAAGGGGCCGGTGGTGCTGGTCGCCCATAATATTGATCTGGCGCCGCGCGTCAGCGGTTTGCGCGAGGGCGATACGGTCGGTTTTGCCGGTGAATACGAATGGAACGATAAAGGCGGCGTCATCCACTGGACGCACCGCGACCCTCGGGGTCGCCATGAAGACGGCTGGCTGCAGCATATGGGCAAAACCTATCAATAGCTGTATCGCGCCTACTGAATCACCTCGGCCCCTCTGATTACCGGGTCTGGCAGGGAAAGCGGAGCAGGGGATATCTGCAGATATTTGATGCTTTCGCGTGGAATCATCAGCAAGTCACCATCGACCTCAATACTCAGCATCGGGGTTTCCAGTTGTTTGCGCAGGCTGCGGGCGATTACCACCGGGTCGTCACTTTGTTGCGGGAAACGAAGCGCCAGGCGCTGACCATCCTGGAAATACAGATAAAGATTTTTCAATGGTTTCATGCACAAATTCCTACCACCCGTTGAGTCTTACTTCAGCCTAGCTCGGCCTGCGGCGGGCAGTTGGTTTATTTTTATAAGCCTTGCGTGAGCTTATTCATCCGCTGAATGCGGCTCATCACACGACTAAATTTCTAAAAGTCCGGCGTCTTGCTTATGGTTGGAGGATCTCGAATCACTCTCGCTGAAGATGAGGCCTGTGTATGAGCAATGCGTATAACGTGCAGCAAGCCGCTGTGATTGGTGCCGGAACCATGGGGCGGGGCATCGTCATGAGCCTGGCCAACGCCGGAATCAAGGTCCTGTGGCTGGACAATAATCCGCAGATGCTTGAGCAGGCGCTCGCCGTGGTTGCTCAAACCAACGCGCACAACGTCAAGCTGGGGCGCATCAGTGCCGAGCAGTCTGCTGAGCGCCTGGCTTGCGTCACGCCGGTCAGCGAATATGCGGCACTGGCGGATGTGGATCTGGTGATCGAGACGGTCTACGAAAACCTCGAACTCAAACAGCAGATTTTCCGCACGCTGGACGCCACGCTAAAGCCGGGCGCGATTCTGGCCAGCAACACTTCGGCACTGGATATCGACGCCATCGCCGGCGTCACCAGTCGCCCGGAATCGGTATTGGGCCTGCATTTCTTCAGCCCTGCGCACATCATGAAACTACTCGAAATCGTGCGGGGAGCGAAAACCTCGCCTGCGGTGCTGGAATCCACCCTCGCGCTGGGTCAGCGCATTGGCAAAGTCAGTGTGGTGGCAGGCAATTGCCATGGTTTTATCGGCAACCGAATGCTCCACACTTATGTCCGCGAGGCGCGGATGATGTTGCTCGAGGGCGCATGGCCGCATCAGATCGATGCGGCGTTGCAGGGTTTCGGCTTCGCCATGGGCCCGTTTCGGATGTACGACGTGGTCGGTATTGATCTGGAATGGCGGGCACGCGAACTCGCCGGCAAGGGCCAGGATGATCCGGCGGTGCAGGTTGATAATCGTCTGTGTGAACTCGGTCGATTTGGCCAGAAGGCACGCATGGGTTATTACCGCTACGCCGAAGGCAGCCGTCAGGCCGAGCATGATCCCGAGGTCGATGCACTGGTGCAGGAGGTTTCCGAGTCGCTGGGTTTCGAGCGCCGCGAGATCGGTGCCGAAGAAATTCTCGAGCGCTGCCTGCTGGCGCTGGTAAATGAAGGCGCGAAAATCCTTGAGGAAGACATCGCCGCCAACAGCCACGACATCGACCTGGTCTATCTCAATGGTTATGGCTTCCCGGCCGAGCGCGGCGGCCCCATGAGCTGGGCAGATGAGCAGGGCGTAGCCGAAATTGAGCAGCGTTTGCAGAGCTTGCAAGCCTGTCTGGGCGATCACTGGAAGCCCGCCCGGCTGATTAGCCAGCTGGCGGCGGCGCAGAAAAAATTCGCCGACGTGCAGCACCGAAAGTTCTGATCTTGGCCCCCGCGTTGGCGCAATTGCCGCGCCGCGTGGGGTGCTCACCTGCTGAACACGCTAGTCTGTTGCCTATAGCCAATAAAAAAGAGGCCTGAGCCATGCAGCCATTCAACTTTGTCACCAGTGCCCGGATTATCTGTGAATCGGGGGCTGCGCGTAATCTGGCGGCGCTGTGCAAAGAGCGTAATGTCGGCCGGGTGTTTATCGTCACCGATCCGGGCATCACCAAACTCGGCTTGCTCGACAGTATCCTGCCCGGATTCGGCGCGGCTGGTGTCGCGGTTGAAGTGTTTGATCAGGTCGTCGCCGATCCGCCGCAAGCTATTGTCGAGCAAGCGATCACTCAGGCCAGAGCGCTTGATGCGCAATTGGTGATCGGCTTTGGTGGCGGCAGCTCGATGGATGTTGCCAAACTGGTGGCATTGCTTGCCCATCCGCAAAGCACCCAGCGGCTGGATGATATTTTTGGGGTGGATAACGCCAAAGGCCAGCGTTTGCCGCTGATTCAGGTGCCAACCACTGCCGGCACCGGCTCGGAAGTCACCACGGTGGCCATTATTACCACCGGTGAAACCACCAAGATGGGCGTGGTTTCGGCGCTGCTGCTCCCGGATATTGCGCTGCTCGACGCTGAGCTGACCCTCGGCCTGCCACCGGCGATCACTGCTGCGACGGGCATTGATGCCATGGTTCACGCGATTGAGGCGTACACCAGTAAGCTGAAAAAGAACCCGCTGTCAGACATGCTGGCGCGTGAAGCCTTGCGTCTGCTCGCGGCAAATCTCGATGAAGTGGTGCACAACGGCAGCAATCTCGCCGCCCGCCAGGCCATGTTGCTCGGCGCTAACCTGGCCGGTCAGGCCTTCGCCAATGCGCCTGTGGCGGCGGTGCATGCACTGGCGTACCCGCTGGGCGGCCACTTTCACATCCCGCATGGCCTGAGTAACGCATTGGTGCTGCCGCATGTTCTCGGCTTCAATGCCGCCTCTGCTGCGCCCTTGTATGCAGAGCTGGCCCCGCTGGTGCTGGGCGATCGACTGCGTTCGGCCAGCGCGATGGACCAGACCGAGCAGTTCATTCTCGAGTTGGCAGATTTGAACGAGCGTTGCGGCCTGCCAACGCGGCTGCGCGAAGCCGGAGTGCCGCAAGACATGCTTCCGCGCTTGGCAGCCGATGCGATGTTGCAGCAGCGTTTGCTGGTGAATAACCCGCGCGAGATGACAGAACAGCACGCGCTGGCCATTTACCAGTCGGCTTATTGAGCCGAGTTTGTCGCCCTTCATAACCACGGAAACAGTTCATGAGCCAGACGCAACATTTACGTGATGACTACAAACGTTTTCAGGCGATAACCACGCGTTGGCACGACAACGACATATACGGCCATGTGAATAACGTGACCTATTACAGCTACTTCGACAGCGCCGTGAACAGCTACCTGATCGAGGTGGGCGGCTTGGATATCCATGGCGGGGATGTAGTCGGGTTCGTGGTCAGTTCAAGCTGCGATTACTTCGCGTCCATCGCCTTTCCAGAGCGCATCGAGTTGGGCTTGCGCGTGGGCAAGCTGGGCAACAGCTCAGTGCAGTACGAGTTGGCGGTATTCAAGGAAGGCGAAGAACAAGCCTGCGCAGCGGGGCGCTTCATTCACGTGTTCGTGGACCGAGAAAGCAATCGCCCCGTGCCAATCCTGGCAGAGTTGAGGGCAGCCCTTGAGGCGATATTGGTTTAGACCATGACCAATCGCATTTACAGGTGATGAAACCTGCGGAGGATGGAATCCGCCATGCGGCTTCCGTCATTGCAATCGTCCGGTCGGATGCGATCGGGTTTTGGCCGCGCAATGGCCATGACGGTTTACCCGTTGGGTTAACCATCCTCTGGGATCGATTGCATTTACAGGTGATGATGAAACCTGCGACGCGGCTTCCGTCATCACAATCGTCCGGCCAGCATCAAGCACAAGGCATCAATGATGTTTGTGTTTCTTATGCTTGTTTTTCTTGTGGCCGCGGTTGTCGTCGTGGCGGTTGTCGTCGGCAATGTCGTTGGCCAACGCACCGCCAGCCGCGCCGCCAACGCCTGCGCCAATCAGCGACCCTGTGCTGCCGCCCAGCGAATTACCAATCGCTGAGCCGCCCGCAGCACCCAAGCCACCGCCGAGGGCTGCTTCGGTCTTGTTGCCGTCACGTGCGGTTGCTGCACCACCGACTGCGCCACCGACGCCGGAGCCAATGGTCGCGCCGGTGCTGCCACCGACTTGCGAGCCGATCACGTTGCCCAATGCACCACCCACACCGCTGCCGACTGCAACGCTGCCATTATCGCCGGCAAATGCCAGAGGGCTCACCGCCGCACTCATAAGCAAAGCTGTTAATAAAGTTCGCATCGTCATACCTCAGTTGTCAGGGGCTGCATCGTGCTCGTGCAGCAATGCAGATTAATTGTTCAGTCATAGGTTCGACGCCGGTTAAGGCAGATAATTCAATCATCGTCGGATGACCTTACAACTGCGCCGCGCCAATCAGCAGCGCGCAGTACATCAGTGGCGGTGGCCGTGATGCCAGCCCTTGTGCTTGCCTTTGTGTTTGTGGTGCTTGTGATAATGACGGTCGTCACGGTAGTAATGACGGTCATCGCGATAGCCTCGGCGGTCATCACGACGGCCGTCGTCGCCGTAGTTATTACCCAGTGCTGCGCCTGCGCCGCCACCCAGCGCTGCGCCAATCAGGCCGCCGTTGGTGCCGCCGACACTGCGGCCGATCGCGTTACCACCCGCGCCGCCCAGAGCGCCACCGATGGCCGCTTCTGTGCGACTGCGGCGATCTGCGCCAACCATGCCGCCTGCTGCGCCGCCGACACCGGCACCGATGGTAGCGCCAGTATTGCCCCCCACCTGCTGGCCTACAACGGCGCCGAGAACACCACCCAATGCACCGCCAACACCCGCTTCGGTGTTGCCTGCAAAGGCTTGTCCAGCACTAAGACCGAGGGTCAGTAACAGAATTGATGAGTACTTCATATCAGCTCGCTCAAGTGGATATCACGCGCCGATCCTCATGTTTGTGTGCTGTGTCAGGCAAGCAAAACCCGACGAATAGTCGGGTTTGCGCACATAATTTAACTATCTGTTTTTAAACAAGAACTTTTGTGAAAACGGGCAGTCTTAAACCTGTTTAGGGCATTTGAGTTCGCCTGTTTTCAGGCCGTTTTATGCGCTCTTTAACCTCAGATAATGCGCTGGTTTGCTGCCGCTCGCTCGAGCTTGATGGCGATGAATTTTGAGGTTGGGGTAAAGCTGCCAGCGCCATAACTTTGCAGCGGCACCAACGGGTTTGCTTCGGGGTAATACGCCGCGGCCTGACCCGCCGGAATATCAAATGCCAGCAAGGTGAAACCCTGCACCTTGCGCGCCACGTCGTCATCCCACAATGAACAGATATCCACAACTTGCCCTGGCTTGTAACCGAGGCGGACGATATCTGCTGCATTGGCAAACAATACTTTGCGCTGCCCCTTAACTCCGCGATAGCGGTCATCCAGGCCATAAATGGTGGTGTTGTATTGGTCGTGCGAGCGCAGCGTTTGCAAGATCAAATCCGCGCTCTGGCCGCTGTTGCGCACCTGCGCTGGCAACAGATCTGCCAGTAACGGGTTTGCCTTGAAATTGGCCTTGCCGGTCGGGGTCAGCCAGCGCCGTTCGGCCGCCGAGTTACCCAGATAAAAGCCGCCGGGATGTTTGACCCGGGTATTGAAGTCGCTAAAGCCCGGAATGGTGTCGGCGATCAGCTCGCGAATCCGGTCGTAGTCGGCAATCAATTCCAGCCAGTTCACCGGATGATCACCCAATGTGGCGTGCGCGATGCCCGCCAGAATCGCTGGCTCCGAGCGCATCTCTGCCGAGATTGGCTGCAACTGCCCGAATGATGCGTGGATCATGCTGAACGAGTCTTCAACCGTCACCGCTTGCGGGCCGTTGGCTTGCATGTCGATGTCGGTGCGCCCAAGGCACGGCAGAATCAGCGCGTCTTTGCCGGTAGTCAGGTGGCTGCGGTTAAGCTTGGTGCTGATCTGCACAGTCAAATCGCAATTGGCCAACGCCTTGTGGCTGAGCGGGCTGTCGGGTGTGGCTTGGGCGAAGTTGCCGCCCAGACCGATAAACACTTTGGCCTCGCCCGCGAGCATGGCGTTGATCGCCTCGACGGTGTTGTGGCCGCTGTCCCGTGGCACGGCAAACTGGAAACGCTGCTGCAGACGATCAAGAAACTCCTGCGATGGCCGGTCGTTAATGCCCATGGTGCGGTCACCCTGCACATTGCTGTGGCCGCGCACCGGGCATAAACCGGCGCCTTTACGCCCGAGATTGCCGCGCAGCAGCTGCAGGTTGACGATTTCCTGAATGGTCGCCACCGAGTGATGGTGTTGGGTAATGCCCATGGCCCAGCACATGATTACGCGTTCGGCCTGACGATAAAGGCTTGCCGCCTGTTCCAGGTGCTCAAGGCTCAAGCCAGACTGCTCGACCAGCGAGTCCCAGGATGTTTCATCCAGCAGGCGCAGGTAATCATCCACGCCATCGGTGTGCTCATCGATAAAGGCGTAGTCGAAAATGTCTGGCTGGCCGCTGGCTTTGGCCTCCCGTTGCCACTGCAGGAGAAACTTGGCCATGGCCCGAATCGCCGCCATATCGCCGCCCAGAGCCGGGCGGAAGAATGCCGTGTTCAGCGCCTCGCTGCCGTTGGTGAGCATTTCGATTGGATGCTGCGGATGCTGAAAACGCTCAAGCCCGCGTTCTTTAAGCGGGTTGAAACACACCACTTGTGCGCCGCGCTTTACCGCTTCACGCAGGGGTTCGAGCATGCGCGGGTGGTTGGTGCCCGGATTCTGCCCGAGGACAAAAATCGCATCGGCATGATCAAAGTCCGCGAAGGTAACCGTGCCTTTGCCGATGCCAATGCTCTGACCCAGGCTCACGCCGCTGGCTTCGTGACACATGTTCGAGCAGTCGGGGAAGTTGTTGCTGCCGAAGGCGCGCACGAATAATTGATACAGGTAGGCCGCCTCGTTGCTGGCCCGGCCCGAGGTGTAGAACTCGGCCTGATTAGGGTTTTCGAGTGCGCGTAAATGCTCTGCGATCAGGGCAAAGGCATCATCCCAGCTCACCGGCACGTAGCGATCCTGTGCAGTGTCGTAACGCATCGGTTCGGTCAGGCGGCCCTGATATTCCAGCCAGTAGTCACTCTGCTCACGCAGTTGGCTGACGCTGTAGCGGGCGAAAAATGTATTGTCGACCCGGCGGCTGGTGGCTTCCCAGTTAACCGCCTTGGCGCCGTTTTCGCAGAATTTGATGTGGCCATCTTCCGGCGAGTCGCCCCATGCGCAGCCAGGGCAATCGAAGCCGCCGTTCTGATTGGTCTTGAGCAGGGCGCGCAGGTTCTTGAACGGCTGTTTGCTGTCCAGCCAAAACCGCGTGACGCTGCGCAATGCGCCCCAACCGGCGGCGGCGCCTTTATAAGGTTTATACCGGGGGTTTACCGATTGCAGGCTCATTGGCAAGGCTCGCTTTGGCGCGGCGCGGGGCTGAACACCCGGGGCGCGTTGTGATGAGGTAAATGGATCAGGTTGAGGTTGTTCTGGCGCGCCCATTCCACGGTGAGGGCGGTGGGCGCAGACAAACTAACCAGCGTGGCGATGCCGCTGCGTACCGCCTTGTGAATCAGCTCAAGGCTGCAACGGCTGGTGACCACCACAAATCCCTGCGCCAGATTTTGGCCTTCGTCGAGTGCGGCGCCGATCAGTTTGTCGAGCGCGTTATGGCGGCCGATGTCTTCGCGGCAGAGGCTCAACTCACCTTGCGCGTTTACCCATAACGCGGCGTGAAGCGCGCCACTGTGGCGGGCCATTTTTTGCGCGGTGGCGATGCGCGGACGCAAATTGTGAAGGTGCGCGGCAGGCGGCAGTGCGCTTGGCGGCAGTGGCGTCAGCGTGGGCAGGGCTTGTTCCAGCGCAGCCACACCGCAAAGGCCGCAGCCACTGGTGCCGGCTAATTGGCGACGCTGTTGTTTGAGTGCCCAGAACGCGCGGTTGCTGATGCTGACATTGGCGCTGATCGATGCGGCGCTGTATTCGAGGTGAATATCGTAGATATCATCGACGCGGTTGATCACGCCGCTGCTGAGGCTCAAACCGCGTATGAAGTCCTCGGCTGAAGAGGGCGAAACCATCATAACGGCATGGTTTATGCCGTTATAACTGATGGCGATTGCCACTTCTTCTGCTAGCTGCACGCGCGCCGCAAGGCCTGTCGAGTCGAGTTCGACGTAGCTGTACTCAGCTGCCGGTTGCGGCTGCGGAATGGGCTGAGAAAAGGGTTTGAGCTGCGCGCTACGAGACATGAGCAGTAAGACCTGCGACTTAATGTCTCATTAGCTTAGGTGGCATCAAGGGGCAGCGTCTAATCGCTATGACTGATCCATTGATAGATGCCATCTATGATGGCGTTACTCCACGGCATTGGGCTGGAAACTGCGGGTCTCATCGAAGCAGGCCTCCGCCAGTGCCGAGCGCGGCGCATTGCGACGCATGATCAAACCCAGTGGCGCAAGTGTGTGGGCATCTTCGATCGGCGTGAGTGTCAGGTGCTCGGTAAAGTCAGCGAGACCATTGCGCAGCGGCATGATGGCGCAACACAGGCCGGCACTCACCGCTTGCAGGAGCTGATGCACCGCATCGGTTTCCAGTTTCGGCTTGGGCAGTAAACCGCGTGAGCGGAAGTTGTGGTCAATCGACTGGCGAAAATGCATGCCGCTCGACAGCAGTCCGAGTGGCAGGTCGATCAGGTTTTCCCAGCTCAATTGCGCGTTGCTGAACGCAAAGTGACGGCTGTCGTGCAGCAAGCCCATGCGCGTGTCGGCAAGCTCCAGGCTGTCGTAGTGCTCGCGGTCCAGCCGGTCGAGATAAGACAAGCCCAGATCAATCTGGTTACGCCCGAGGCGTTCGAGAATCTGCTCGCTGCTAAGCGAGAACAACTGAAAATGCAGGCCCGGATGTTTTTTGCCGAAAAAGGCCACCAGGCTCATCGGATCGAAACCGGCCAACGGCACCATGCCCAGCCGCAGGGTGCCGACCAGTTGGCCACGGCAGGCGGCGGCTTCGGCGTACAGGCCATCGTGTGCAGCCATCAAGCTGCGCGCCCAAGCCAGAATCCGCTCGCCTTCTTCGCTGAAGCCTTCAAAACGCTGGCCACGGCGCACCAACTGTAAGCCCAGCTCTTGCTCAAGGTTGCGCAGGCGCATCGACAGCGTTGGCTGGCTGATGTGGCAGCGTGCCGCCGCCTGGCCAAAGTGTCGGGTTTCATCCAGAGCAATAAGGAATTTGAGTTGTTTGATGTCCATGCGCGGCTCCTCCGGGGCGCCCCGATTCTAGCCTGCATCGCGACCGAGCGGGGCCGCTGCTACTGGCGGGCTACAATAGCAAGAAGATATGCAGCAAAGTTTGACGAGTGGAGCCGCAGGCCGCCGTATACCGTCTAGTCTTTGAGTTCCGAGTAATTGCTACTCGGAATTTTCCCAAGGACATAGAGGAATCGCGATGAGTATTTTCAGTTTCGTGAAAGAGGCAGGCGTAAAACTCTGGGAGTCAGTGGTTGGCTCGGAAGCTCAAGCGGCTGAATCACTGCAAGCGCACGTCGCCAAGGTCGGTTTGGGCAATCCTGCCATTCAGCTGTCCGTCGAGGGCGAGAAGGTGACCGCCAGCGGCGAGGTCGCGACTCAGGAGGAGAAAGAGAAGATCCTGCTGGCGCTGGGAAACGTCGAAGGCGTTTCAGAAGTAGAAGACAACATCACCGTGGCCACGCCAGCGCCAGAAGCGCGTTTCGTTACCGTCAAGAAGGGTGACACGCTGAGCGCGATCGCCAAGGCCGAACTGGGCAATGCCAATGGCTACATGAAGATTTTCGAGGCTAACAAGCCGATGCTCAGCCATCCGGACAAGATTTATCCGGGGCAGGTGCTGCGTATTCCATCCGAGTAATCCGCAAGGCTCCGCGCTGGCTGATCGCCGCGCGGGGCAGTCGGCTGATGGTTAGCTGAGTTGCTGCTCGCGCCTGCCTCACAGGCCTGTGAGCAATTCCCGGTAATCGTCTACGGCGGCAAATTCTTCGGTGTCTTTCGGCCCCGCCTTGCTGTCGGGTTCGCGCACGGCCAGCAAGTGGCCGATGCCGTAGGTGCGGGCGCTGCGCAGCACGGCCAGGCTGTCATCAATAAACAGGCTGCGCGCCGGATCGAAGTTGACCTCGGCTTGCAGGGCAAACCAGAACTGCTGGTTCTCCTTGGCAAATCCATAGTCGTGAGAGCTGATCATGCGCTCGAAGTAGGGCGCCAGCTCAATGCGTTCCATTTTCAGCGACAACGAGTCGCGGTGGGCATTGGTGATCAGAATCACCCGCTTACCCGCACTGCGGATCGCCCCCAGAAAGGTGTCTGCGTCCGGGCGCAACGCAATCAGCTCGGCAACTTCACGCTTGAGGTCGGGGATCGACAAGCGCAATTCGCGGCTCCAGAAGTCGGTGCAGTACCAGTTGAGCTGGCCGGCGTGCTCGCGAAACAGCGGCATCAGCTCGGCATCGGCCAGCGCGCGGCTGATACCGTGATGCTCGGCGTAGCGTTGCGGCAGGTGTTCGAGCCAGAAGTGGTTATCGAAATGCAGGTCGAGCAGGGTGCCGTCCATGTCCAGCAGAACAGTGTCTATCGTGTCCCAGTTCAGGTGTGTCATGTTCAGCCTACGTAGCCTGTGTGGATTAAACCCGGATAGCTTAAAGGCATAAGCACCCGGCGCAAGACGACTTGCTGGCCCCTGTGGATAACTATGCGCCTGAGCGCTGCGGCAACTGTGGCTCGTGGACGATTTGCCCCAGTGGTAGCTCACACCGCTAAACTGCAGCGGGGAATCGTGCAAAGGCACGGTATGATAACCCGTCAGGTCACCCGAAGGAGTCGCACTCATGCCGCAGAAGCCCACCGTACTCGCCCGCGAGATTGTCGCCAGCAGCCGCTTGTTCAGGGTTGAAGAGTTGCAGCTGCGTTTCAGTAACGGCGTTGAGCGCACCTATGAACGCCTGGTCGGTAAAGGTTCGGGTTACGGCGCGGTCATGGTGGTGGCGATGATCGACAGCGAGCACGCCTTGCTGGTTGAGGAATATTGCGGCGGCACCGACGATTATCAGATGTCCTTGCCTAAAGGGTTGGTCGAGCCGGGTGAAGATGTTTTGGTGGCGGCCAATCGCGAGCTTAAGGAAGAAGCCGGTTTCGGGGCTAACAAGTTGGAGTTGCTCGCTGAGCTGAGCCTTTCGCCTGGCTATATGAGCCAGAAGATTCACGTGGTGCTGGCGCAGGATCTTTATGAGGAGCGTTTGCCGGGCGATGAGCCGGAGCCAATGCGGGTCGAGAAAACCAGCCTCAAGCAACTCTCGACGCTGATTGAAAACCCGCTGTTCAGCGAAGGCCGGGCATTGGCGGCGCTGTATCTGGCGCGCGATATTCTGACCCAGCGCGGGGAGTTCGGCGCATGAGCCACGCATTGATACCGGCGGTTGAGAAATTAGTGCGCGAGGCGGGAAAAGCCATTTTGCCGTTCTGGCGCGAGGACGTTGCCGTGACTGAAAAGGCCGACGCCTCGCCAGTGACTGCCGCAGACTTGGCCGCGCACCACGTGCTGATGGACGGGCTGAAAGCGCTGGACCCGGGCATTGCCGTGTTGTCTGAAGAAGATGCCGACATCGCCCTCAGCGAGCGCGCCAGTTGGCAGCGCTGGTGGCTGGTTGATCCGTTGGATGGCACCAAGGAGTTCATCAGCGGCAGCGACGAATTCACCGTTAACGTCGCGCTGATCGAAGAGGGGCGCGTGGTGTTTGGCGTGGTGGGTTTGCCGGTCAGCGGTCGCTGTTATTCCGGCGGTGCAGGTCTGGGCGCAAAGCTCACCGAGGCCGATGGTCGTGAGCGTCCGATTAATGTGCGTAATCAGCCCGTTGCAGCGTTTACCGTGGTTGCCAGTCGCCGTCACTCAAGCCCGGAGCAGGAACAATTGCTCGAAAGGTTGGCACAGCGCTTTGGTGATTTGGATTGCGTGAGCGTGGGCAGTTCGCTGAAATTTTGTCAGCTGGCCCAAGGCACAGCGGATTTCTATCCGCGGCTGGCGCCAACTTCGCAGTGGGACACAGCCGCCGCCCAAGGCGTACTCGAGGGCGCGGGCGGTGAAGTACTGCGCCTGAATGGCGAGGTGCTGCGCTATGAAGCGCGTGAGTCGCTGCTTAACCCTTCGTTTCTGGCGCTGCCTGCCGCCGCCCAGTGGCGCGATGAGCTGATCGCGCTGGCGCGCTCGCTGTAAAACGGCCGTTTTTCAACGGCCTTTTGGGCTTACTCGGCAACCAGTTCGGGTAATTGCTCAACCAACTTTTGATTGTTCAACGGTGCGCGGATAAAGCCGTGCTGGGTGCCGTCTGGGCCAATAATCACCAGATTACCACTGTGATCGACGGTGTAGTTGGGCTTGCTGGTGTCGGCAGGAATGAACGGGATGCTTACCGCGTTGGCGAGTTTCTGGATGACCGGCTCAGGCGCAGTCAGACCCATGAACTGCGGATCGAAGTAGTTCAGGTACTTTTTCAGCTGCTCCGGGGTATCGCGGTTCGGGTCGACGCTGATCATGACGATGCGCAACTTGTCACGCGTATCGGCAGGCAGCTGGCCGCGAATCTGACGCAGCTCGGCAAGCGTGGCCGGGCAGATATCCGGGCAGAAGGTGTAGCCAAAGAACAGCAGGCTCCACTGATCCTTGAGCTGGCTGACTTTAAACGGCTGGCCATTCTGGTCAGTCAGTTCAAGGTCGGGCAGGTTGCGGCTTTGCGGCAGCAGCACAATTCCCGCATCGAGCAGTTTGGTCGGATCAGCCTGCCCCTTGCTGTTGAGAACCTTGTTAACGGTGAGGCCCAGTACCAGAGCAACAATGGCGAAGAGCACAAAAACAGTTTTCTGAGTACGGGTCATAGCACCAATTTTCTATAGGTTGATCAGCAGATAGTGGTCGAGCAGCAGCGCGATAAACAGCAGGAACAAGTACCAGATACTGTACTTGAAAGTGTTGATCGCGGCATGCGGCCGGGAGTCACGGTACAACACCACAGCCCAGAATATAAAGCGCCCGCCCAAAACGACAGCGCAGGCCAGATACAGCAGGCCGCTCATGTGGATAACAAAAGGCAACAGCGTCACCGCGAACATGATGCAGGTGTACAGGATGATATGGATCTTGGTGTAGTGCTCGCCATGCGTGACCGGCAGCATCGGAATATTGGCCTTGGCGTATTCGGCCTTGCGGTGAATCGCCAGCGCCCAGAAATGCGGCGGCGTCCAGGCAAAGATAATCAACACCAGCAGCAACGGCTCGGCACCTACATGGCCGGTGACTGCCACCCAGCCGAGCAGCGGTGGGGCGGCGCCAGCAAGGCCGCCGATCACGATATTCTGCGGCGTGGCCCGCTTGAGAAAGCCGGTATAAAGAACCGCATAACCGAGCAGCGATGCCAGTGTCAGCCACGCTGCCAGTTCATTGGTGAAGGCCAGCAACACGCTCAAACCCGCCACCGAAAGCAGCAATGCAAAACTAATCGCCGCTGTCGGCGAGACCCGGCCTTCCGCCAGTGGACGTTTATGGGTGCGCGCCATGACCGAGTCGATTCGCCGGTCGACCACGTGATTCACCGCCGCCGCGCCGCCTGCGCACAAGCCGATGCCGAGGTTGCCGAAAATCAGCACCTGCCACGGCACGCCGGCGCGCGTGGCGAGAAACATGCCGACCAGCGAGGTGATCAGCATCAGCACGACCACCCGTGGCTTGGTCAGCTCCAGGTAGTCGCGCCAAGTGGCTCGGGCTGTGTGTTCGCGCAGTAGAGTAGCCATTGGGTCTCTCCTCGTCGTTATTGTTATTCCGTACGCAGCGACTTGATCGGCAGCGATGCCATGTGTTTTGCGGGTGAACTCGCTGGCAGTGCAACCGGGCGCAGCCGATAGTTGATCAGTACCAGACACAGCAACAGGCCCGCGCCGCAGGCGTTGTGCGCCACCGCCACGGCAAGTGGCAGGTGCAGCAGGACATTGCTGATGCCCAGACTGACCTGAGTCAGCAGAGCCAGAACCAGCAGTAACGAAAGCTTTGGCAAACCCTGCGCGCGCAATTGCCATGCAAGAGTCAGCAGGGTGAGCGTCACCAGCACGGCGCCGATGCGATGGGTCATGTGGATGGCGGTGCGGGCGTCGCTGTCGAGTTGGCCGCCCAGATAATTGGGGCCGATGTGCTGGGTCAGGTGAAAGCCGTTGGCAAAGTCCATGTTCGGCCACCATTGGCCGTGGCAGGTGGGCAGGTCGACGCAGGCCACCGCGGCGTAATTGCTGCTGACCCAGCCGCCCAGTGCTATCTGGCCGATTACCAGTGCCAATCCCAGCATTGCCAGACGCCGCGTGCGTTGGCTGATGTCCGGCAACACGGCAAATTTTCCCGAGAGACGCAGCGTCAGCAAAAACAACAGGGAAAGCGTCGAGAAACCGCCGAGCAAGTGTGCGGTTACCACTTGCGGCCACAACTTTAGCGTGACCGTCCACATACCAAATGCGGCTTGCACAATAACCAGCCCAAGCAAAAACACCGGCAGTTTCAGTGGCTGATCAGGCAGGTGCCGATTGCGCAGCGCATGGATCGCCAAGCCCAGAATGACCAGACCCAGACTGCCGGCAAAGTAGCGGTGAATCATCTCGGCCCAACCCTTGGCGACCTCAACCGGTGCAGCAGGGAAACGTGTTTCGGCCAACGCTTGCTTGTGCTCGCTCATCGGCACGCCGATAAAGCCATAGCAGCCAGGCCAGTCTGGGCAACCTAGGCCAGCATGGCTGAGGCGTGTGTAGGCGCCGAGCATCACGACAAGCAATGCCAGAAGGGTGGCGAGCAGGGCAATTCGATAAGCCGGTTTGGTCATGGTTATCGCCTTACTGTTGAGCGCGAGGGTGCCTCTTGTCAGGTATTCAGCGTTGCCTTTAACCGATGCGTGAAATCTTCAGCAGCAGAATCAGGTCTTTCAAAATCGCCTTGCCGCTGGTGCCGTTGGCGTAACGCAGCACCAGATTGCCGTGTGGGTCGACGATCCACAGTTGCGGCGCATCGAGCTTGCCGGCCGTTTTGCTGACAGTGGCGGCATAGGCTTGCGGCTCGAGGGTGTAGCGCGACAGCTGCGGGAATTCGCGCTTGAGCAGCGCGTCGTAGTCGGTCTGCAACGGCTGGGACAGCGCAATGGCGTGAGTGGCGCGGGTGGCTTCGCGGTTCAGGCCGATATTGATCTGCCGGGCCAGATACACCAGTTGCTTGCAATCGGTATTGCAACTGTCGGGCGCGGTGACCAGCAACTGCCAGCGCTTGTCCTGATCGCCGACAACGCCCAGATCGGCAACGCCGGTTCCGGTGCCCAGCAGTTCACCGTGATAATTGCGCGCATCGGGCACCCAGAAGCGCCACTGATACATGGCCGTGGCCAGAATCATCGGGCCAATCACAATGGTCAGAATCAGGATTAGCTGCAAACGGCCGCGCCAGCGACGTTGCGGCGACACTTCAGGCAAGGTGATTGCTGGGTTCATGGCGAGTCTCCCGCGCATTGTGCAAACCAAGGTAAATAAACAAGCCGAGCAGCGCCGCCGACATGGCAAACCACTGCACGGCATAACCGGTATGGGTGTCAGGCGACATGGCGACTACTGGCCAGCCTGTGTGCAGAGCACCGGCGCCACTTTCGAAGCGCATTTCGTAGGCGTAGCCATCGCGCTGCAGGCGCTGCCAAACGTCTGTTGGGGTGACTTTGCTGATTAACTGCGGCCAGCCTGTGCCAGCCTCGCTGCTGGCCAGATTGAGCCCGCCACCGAGCGGCACATAGACTTCGGCGATAACACTTTGCGGGCCTTGCGGCGTGTCCAGCGTCGGCTGCACGCGACGATCCGGCCACGCCAGCCAACCGCGATTGAGCAGTACCCAAAGGCCGCTGGCCTGATCGAAAAAGGGTTGCAGCACTTCGAGGCCAACATGCCCGTCTCGAATGCTGTTATCCAGATACAGGCTGTGTTGCGCGTCGAAACGGCCGACCAGCTTCACCCGGGTGTAAGCCGGTTTTGCCAGCGTTTGCGCTTGCAGCAGGCTGATGGGCGCGGCCATTTCCTGCAGGGTATTGGCCGCTATGATTTCGCGTTTTTCCTGCGCGCGCTGGAGCTGCCAGAAGCCCAGCCCGATGAGTACCGGCAACAGCAGCAAGACCACGCACGTAGGCAGCCAGCCAGGGCGAAAGCGGCTCATGGCGCGCTCCCGGCTGGCTGTTGCTGGCGGACTATACTGAAGCTGCATTGCATCATTTCCCCTTATCACTTCACTGCTCACCAAGGAGTCCATGAATGCTCAAAGCCGCGATCGTTTTGCTGTTACTGGCCACACTGGTCAGTCTGTTCAGCGGCCTGTTCTTTCTGGTCAAGGACGAGGGCCGCACCTCACGGGTGGTTAACGCGCTTACTGTTCGGGTCTCTCTGGCGGTTCTGACTGTGGCACTGATTGCCTGGGGTTTTTACACGGGCCAACTGGCCTCGCATGTCACGTGGTAAAGCGGGCCGCAAGCAGCCCGCCGGCAGACTCACAGCACGTAGACGAATACGAACAGGCCGATCCACACCACATCCACAAAGTGCCAATACCAACTGGCGGCCTCGAAGCCGAAGTGCTGGTCGGCATTGAAGTGTCCTTTGAGGATGCGGATAAACATGATCGACAGCATCAGCACACCCAGCGTTACGTGCGCCCCGTGAAATCCGGTGAGCATGAAGAATGTCGCGCCGTAGATGCCTGAGCCGAGTGTCAGGCCCAATTCGTTATAGGCGTGGATGTATTCCTCGGCCTGAAAGCCGAGAAACGCCAGGCCCAGAATGATGGTGAGCGCCAGCCAGACCTTTAACGGCGTGCGATGGTTTTTGCGCATGGCATGGTGCGCCAGCGTCAGGGTAACGCTGGAAGACACCAGCAAAATGGTGTTCAGCAGCGGCAAACCCCAAGGGCTGATGATGCCTTCCGGCGCCGGGTATTTTTGCGGGTCTGGCGTATTCAGCAGTGGCCAGGAAAATTCAAAACCGGGCCAGAGCATGTTGGCAACGCCTTTGTCGCCTTCGCCGCCCAGCCACGGCCCGGCGAAATGCCGGACATAGAACAGGGCGCCAAAGAAGGCAGCAAAGAACATCACCTCGGAGAAGATGAACCAGCTCATGCCCCAGCGGAACGAGCGGTCCATTTGCGGGCTGTACAAGCCGCCCCGGCTCTCTTTGATAACTGCGCCGAACCAGCCGAACAGCATGTAGGCCAGCACCAACCCGCCGCAGAAGAAAATCAGCGGGCCGTGGGACGATTCATGCCCAGCCTTCATGTCGTTGAACCACGTGCCGACCCCGAAAACGGTGACGAACATGCCGACAGTGGCGATTATTGGCCATTTGCTTTGAGCGGGAACGTAATACGGGTCATGAGTTTTTGCCCCGGCCATCTTTGTTCTCCTTATTGGCTCACCTGTGCGACAGGTGGTTTACGCGCAGTCACATCAAACAGGGTGTAGGACAGCGTCAGGTGACGCACATCCTTGGGCATGTCGCGATCAACAATGAAACGCACTGGCATCTCGACTCTTTCGCCGGGTTGCAGCACTTGTTGGCTAAAGCAAAAACACTCGGTCTTGTGAAAGTAAGCGGCAGCCTCGGAGGGCGCGATACTGGGAATCGCCTGCGCCGTCATGGGCTTGTCGGTCGGGTTGTGGGCGACAAACAGCATCTGGTTGACGCCGCCGGGATTGACCGTGATTTCGTCACCTTCCGGATAGAAATCCCAGCTCATGTCGGCATTGTTGGTGGCCAGAAACTGCACCCGCACTTCGCGGCTGTCATCAATTACCTGTGTGCCTTCGTAGGCCGTGCCATCGGGTTTGCCATTGATGCCGAACGCTTTGCACATCACGTCGTAAATCGGCACCAGGGCAAAACCGAAGGCGAACATCAGCACCACCACAACGACCAGGCGTTTGATCAGGCGTGAGATGTCTGTCGAGGTCGACATGGCTACTTCACTTCAGGCGGAGTGGAGAAGGTGTGGTACGGCGCCGGTGAAGGCACAGTCCACTCTAGGCCATCGGCACCGTCCCACGGTTTTGCCGGTGCTGGCTTGCCGCCACGGATGCACTTGATGACGATGAACAGGAACAGCAGCTGCGTGGCCCCGAACGCGAATGCGCCAATGCTGGATATCATGTTGAAGTTGGCGAACATCATGTTGTAGTCGGGAATACGCCGCGGCATGCCTGCCAGCCCGACAAAGTGCATCGGGAAGAACGCCATGTTCATGCCGATGAAACTCATCCAGAAATGCAGCTTGGCGAGGGTTTCGTCGTACATGTGCCCGGTCCACTTTGGCAGCCAGTAATACGCCGAAGCGAAGATGCCGAAGATGGCGCCTGGCACCAGTACATAGTGGAAGTGCGCAACCACAAAGTAGGTGTCGTGATACTGGAAGTCTGCCGGCGCGATGGCCAGCATCAGCCCGGAAAACCCGCCGATAGTGAACAGAATCACGAAGGCCACCGAGAACAGCATCGGCGCCTCGAAGGTCATCGAACCCTGCCACATGGTGCTGGCCCAGTTGAACACCTTCACCCCGGTAGGCACGGCAATAAGCATGGTCGCGTACATAAAGAACAGCTCGCCGGTGAGCGGAATGCCCACGGTGAACATGTGGTGCGCCCAGACCAGAAACGACAGCAGGGCAATCGAGGCGGTCGCGTAAACCATCGAGGTGTAGCCGAACAGCGGTTTACGGGCGAAGGTCGGGATGATCGAGCTGACTGCGCCGAAGGCAGGCAGGATCATGATGTACACCTCGGGGTGGCCGAAGAACCAGAACACATGCTGGAACAGCACCGGATCACCACCGCCGGCCGCACTGAAGAAGCTGGTGCCGAAGTGGATGTCCATCAGCATCATGGTTACCACACCCGCCAAGACCGGCATCACGGCGATCAGCAGGAAGGCGGTAATCAGCCAGGTCCAGACGAACAGCGGCATTTTCATCAGCGTCATGCCGGGGGCGCGCAGGTTGAGGATGGTGGCGATCACGTTGATCGCGCCCATGATCGAGCTGAAGCCCATCAGGTGAATGGCGAAAATGAAAAAGGTCACGCTGGCGGGTGCGTAAGTGGTCGAGAGCGGGGCGTAGAACGTCCAGCCGAAGTTTGGTCCGCCGCCTTCCATGAACAAGGTGCTCACCAGCAACGTGAACGCTGCTGGCAGCAACCAAAAGCTGAAGTTGTTCATGCGCGGCAGGGCCATGTCCGGCGCGCCGACCATCAACGGAATCATCCAGTTGGCCAGGCCGACAAACGCGGGCATTACCGCACCGAACACCATCACCAGGCCGTGCATGGTGGTCATCTGGTTGAAGAATTCCGGCTGGACAATCTGCAAGCCCGGCTGGAACAGTTCGGCGCGGATAACCATGGCAAAGCTGCCGCCGAGAAGGAACATGGCGAAGCTGAACCACAGATACATGGTGCCGATGTCTTTGTGGTTGGTGGTCAATACCCAACGCATCAGCCCCTTGGCCGGGCCGTGGTGATGGTCATGTCCGGCATGACCGTGATCGATCACTGCACTCATGTCCCTTACTCCTTAGCCTTTTTGAAATCGAGGATGTCTTTAGGCGTAACCATGTCGCCCACTTTGTTACCCCAGGCATTGCGCTCGTAAGTGATGATTGCAGCGATATCGACTTCCGACAGTTGCTTGCCGAACGCGGCCATTGCAGTGCCAGGACGGCCCTCGACCACGGTGTGGATATGCTCCTCGGCCGGGCCGGTTGCGACTGATGAGCCTTTCAGCGCCGGGAACATTGGCGGTAAACCTTCGCCGTTGGCCTGGTGGCATGAGGCGCAGTTGGTGGCATAGGCTTTTTCGCCGCGGGCGCTGAGTTCTTCAAGCGTCCACTCCTTGCTGGTCAGTTCCTTCTCGGCCAGCGCTTCTTCCTTACGCTTGGCCAGCCAGGCTTCGAAGTCCGGCTTGGATTTGACCTCGACCACAATCGGCATGAAGCCGTGGTCCTTGCCGCACAGCTCGGCGCATTGGCCGCGATAGGTGCCGGGCGTGTCCATGCGTGTCCAAGATTCGTTGATGAAGCCGGGGATGGCGTCTTTCTTCACCGCCATCGCCGGCACCCACCACGCATGTATGACGTCTGCTGACGTGATCAAAAAGCGCACTTTGGCGTCCACCGGAATCACCAGCGGGTTATCGACCTCGCGCAGGTAATTCTCGCCTTTGGCTTCCTGATTATTGATTTGGGCTTGCGGCGTGGTCAGGTTGCTGAAGAACTCAACATCCTGGCCCAGATATTTGTAGTGCCATTTCCACTGATAACCCGTGACCTGGATGTCGAGATCCGACTCCGAGCTGTCATAGATATTGATCAGGGTCTTGGTTGCAGGCACCGCCATGACTACCAGAATCAGCAGGGGCACGACCGTCCAGAGAATCTCGACAGTGGTGCTTTCATGGAAGTGTGCAGGCTCCTGGCCGGTGGAGCGACGATGGATAATCATCGACCAGATCATGGCACCAAAGACCACGACGCCGATGACGACGCAGATCCAGAAAATGGTCATGTGCAGGTCGAATACCGAGCGGCTGACTTCGGTCGCGCCAGGGGTCATGTTGGTGGTCCAACTGGCCTGAGCGGTGCCGAAAACCAACCACAGCAGGATACCCATCCAAACGTGTGGATGTCGCGACATTGCGGGTTCCCCTTATGGTTCTTGTTATCCCGCCGGCGAAGCCTGCGGCTAAGGGATCGACTGCCAAGGAACTGGCGACAACTGTCGAAACCTATCCGTGCCTAAAGCCCGTCCGGTTCCATCAGATACTGCCTTTCGAATTCGAGTATAGACGCCACTTGTCGGCCCGCAATGCCAAACCGAAAAACTCCGTGGCGTTGTCGAGCGTGTCTTAGAGGCAGTGCGGGTCTGGGGCGAGAAAGTTTTTTTGTGCACCGGGATATAGCGCTGTCGCATAAGCGTTAATAAATTATGACAATCAAATCTTAGCGCTGGAGATTCTCCAGCTAATGTAGTCGTTCATGTCCTGGTTATGGAGTAGTCATGAATATTGCCGCTTTGCGCACGCTGATTCAGCGCGCCCAGCAACAGGAGGCGCAACAGCCGCGTCTCGCCGATCAATTGTCTGCCAGCATTGATGCCCTGCATCCGGCTATCCGGCTTACCGGAGCCGATACCGCAGGTGTGCTTGGCCGGTTTGTGCACGCTTACATCGAGCAGGTGCCCGACATGCTCGACGCAGCCAATCAGGTGGCGCGTGAAGCGGGTATCGAGTTGCAGATCAAACCTGTACTGAAAGTTGCCGAAGAGTTCTTTCTGCACCCGCCACCAGTCATGGCCGGGCATGAGGGGCTCGATTGCCTGCTGGATGAGGCTTATCTGGCGCACAGGTTGGTGGAGGAAGTTAACGACCGCTATATCGCCCACCTTGGCCAGCCGCTGATTCCGCTGGATACCACGGTGGCCAATCTGATTGCTCATCAACTGATTGGCGAGACGTTTGCCAACCAGCTGGATGAGGCAGTGCAGCAGGCGCTGGACGGTTTGCTCGACAGCGAAACCTTTGATCAGGCCTCGGTGCATGCTTACCGTGAGCGCCTCAACGACCCGACGGTCGAGGCTGCCTGGAAGCGCTGGCCATGCTTGTCGCGCCAGCTCGGGGTTGAGCTGGAGCTACAGCAGGCGGATATTCAATCAGCTGTCTGAAGACTGCGAATTGAGATAACGCGCGCGGGGTGTGGCCATCGGCAGAGGACCGTCACCGATCTTCTTAAAGTGGCCGCTCTCCGCGTCGTAGCCGCGAATGTCGCCGGTTTCAATGTCGTACATCCAGCCATGAATGAACAACTGCCCGCTGGCCAGTCGCGCGGCGACCGACGGATGCGTGCGCAGATGGTCGAGCTGAGCGATGACGTTCTCTTCGGTCAGCGTGCCCAATGTGCTGTGATCCGCGCAGCCGCAGTTTTCCGCTACTACGGTTTTGGCCACCTCGGCATGGCGCAGCCAGGCCTTGACGGTCGGCATGCGTTCGAGGGTTTGCGGGTCGAGAACTGCTTTCATCGCGCCGCAGTCGGAGTGGCCGCAGATGATGATGTGGTGAACGCCCAGCGCCATTACCGCGTATTCGATGGCGGTCGAAACGCCGCCCATCATCTGGCCGTAAGGCGGCACAACGTTACCGACGTTACGGGTGACGAACAGGTCGCCCGGATCGCTCTGAGTAATCAGTTCGGGAACAATGCGCGAGTCAGCGCATGTGATAAACATCGCGTGCGGGGTTTGCTGGTGCGCGAGTTTCTTGAACAGTGCTTGTTGCTCAGGGAATACATTCTCACGAAAGCGCTGAACGCCATCAGTGATGTGCTGCAGCGCAACTTCGGCGCTTGCGGCGTGCTGAGCATTAGACGGATTAAATTTACCCATGCTGCAAACCTCTATCAACCTGCTGAAATCGGCGGGCGCCAGTACAGCGTGCTACTGGCAAGCCCAGTTAAGACTGGACACATTACAAGGAGTTCGGGTCACAGTTGCGTGTAATAAACTCCAAGTTTATTACCGTTCTGGCCTGTTCGGCAAAGCGCAGGACTACAGCAGCGACAGCTGACCGCCGGGCGGACAGAACGCCGAGCAATCGAGATTGAAACGCTCGCGCTGGGCCAGACCATTGCGTTTGAGCGCCACCTTGAAGCGTTGCGAGAGCAGCTCGGCAAATGCGCCTTCGCCGCTGAAACGCTTGCCAAAGCGACTGTCGTAAAGCTCGCCGCCACAGCTTTGGCGCACCAGACTCAAGACATGCTCGGCGCGCTGCGGATAATGCGCGTGCAGCCACTCCTCGAACAGTGGCGCCACTTCACGCGGCAAGCGCAAAAACATGTAAGACGCACTTTGCGCGCCCGCTTTTGCCGCCGCCTCGACCAGATGCTCAAGCTCCATGTCGTTGATCATCGGGATCATGGGTGAACACAACACGCCCACCGGAATACGATTTTCGCGCAGCACCCGAATCGCCCGTAGCCTTGCGGATGGCGAAGCGGCGCGCGGCTCCAGGATACGCTTAAGCTCATCGTCCAGCGTGGTCAGGCTGATCATCACCGCCACCAAACGCTGCTTGGCCAGCTCGGTGAGCAGGTCGAGGTCGCGCAAGATCAGCGAGCCCTTGGTGATGATGGTCAGCGGATGACGATAATTGAGCAGCACTTCAAGGGTGCGCCGGGTCAATTGTTGCTGGCGCTCGATAGGCTGATACGGGTCGGTATTAGAGCCAAGGTTGATCGGCGCGCACACATAACCGGGCTTGCTCAACTGCTGTTCAAGCATGGCCGGGGCATTGTGTTTGGCGATGAGCCGGGTCTCGAAATCGATGCCGGGTGACAGATCCCAGTACGCATGGCTGGGCCTTGCGTAGCAGTAAATGCAGCCGTGCTCACAGCCACGGTAAGGATTGATCGAGCGATCAAACGGTAAGTCGGGCGACTGATTGCGGGTGATGATCGACTTGGCTGTTTCGAGGCGCACTTCGGTCGCCTGTGTGGGCGGCACTTCTTGAAACCAGCCGTCATCACTGGCGATTATCTGCGTCGGTGCGTAGCGGTTGGCAGGGTTGCTGGCAGTGCCGCGCCCGCGGGGTGGCAGGGGAGCGTTCATAAAATAGCCTCGAATTTTACTGGCTAAATATACAGTATAAAATCGAGGCCTTTACAACTGTTTGTCGGTTTAACCTTTCGCCAGCAGATGCGCCCATCGCTTAGCCCGGATCAGATAGACGCGGGTGTACGAGCACACCGGCACCACCTTGTAGCCAAGCTTCTCGATAGCTTCCAGGCAGTGTTCCATCAGGATCGCGCCCAAACCCTCGCCACGACGATTGGCGGGGACTTCGGTGTGCGTCAGGTACAGGGTTTGGCCCTCTTTGCGATAAATCAGCTGGCCGCTGGCGCCGTCGCCAAAGTCGACCTCGAAGCGCTGATGCGCCGGATTGTGGCTGACCGTGATCCGGCTTGGCGATGGTTCGGCCGGTGTGCTGTCGAGTGCGGCGCTGATGGTTGCGGCGAGATTTTCCGGACGATAGTTGTTGGCGACAACCACGCCATTGCGGTCAATCACGATAAACCACGGCGTGCCGCCAGTGCGGTAGTCACTCATGATGGTGGGGCGCGGTAATCCGTCGTCCTGACCGAAGGGCAGGTCGAGCTGATATAGCTCGGCGTTTTCCGCGCGTTTCTCGGGGCCGTTTTCGCGGTGCCCTTCAAACACGCTCTGCACCACGGCAAACACCACAGGTTGGTCTTTGAACTCAGTAATCAGGCTCTGCAGCGTCGGGAAACCGTGGCTGTGGCAGCCCGGGCACCATGCTTGGAAACAGTAGATAACACGCACTTTGCCGGCATGCTCGCTGAGCCGGAAAGGCGCTATGGGCTGGCCGTGTCGATCCACCCAATCGGTTATTCGCAGTTCGGGAGCCGGTTGTCCCTTGATTCCAAATTGCATGGCAAACCTCCTTGTGGTTCTGCGCTGCACCCAGCCAGACAACCGCAGAACCAGGCGACTGGCAAGGCGATTTTCAGCCTGCCAGCCGAGTGGTTATCGGTTGCATAACGGATGCATGAAGATTGCGTTCAGCTTGAGCAAACGCGCCTGCTCTGGCTCCACTCTAACGATGGGCGTCGACCTGTGGTGTCAGCCTTTGGAGCCGGTTGGCTGGTCGGTTGCAGTGATGTTGATGCCTTCGGGGCGCTGCGCATAACGCTGGGCGATGACCGCGCAGACCATCAATTGAATTTGGTGGAACAGCATCAGCGGCAGAATCAGCAGGCCGATGGTGCTGCTGGCAAATAGCACCTGAGCCATGGGCACGCCGGTGGCGAGGCTCTTTTTCGAGCCGCAGAAAAGAATGGTAATGCGGTCTTCAATATTGAAACCCAGCCACTTGCCCAGCAGGTGTGTCGCCAGCAGCGCCAACGCCAGCAGAATGCAGCAAGCCACCACCAGACCGATAAGTGTTTGCAGCGGCACTTGATGCCATAGCCCTTCGATAACTGCGGCGCTGAAAGCGGTGTAGACCACCAGCAGAATCGAGCTTTGATCGACGAATTTCAGCCAATTCTTGTTGCGGCCGACCCACTCGCCAATCCAGCGACGGGCAATCTGACCGGCGACAAAGGGCACGAGTAATTGCAGGGTGATCTTGCCAATCGCATCGAGCGTAGAACCGGCTTCACCGTGCACATTCAACAGCAGTGCGACCAGAATCGGCGTCAGGAAAATGCCAAACAAGCTGGAGGCCGCCGCGCTGCAAATAGCCGCCGGAATGTTGCCGCGCGCCAGTGAGGTGAAGGCGATAGCCGACTGCACGGTGGCGGGCAGGGCGCAGAGATAGAGCATGCCCAGATACAACTCATCGCCGACCATCGGCGACAGCAAGGGTTTCAGCGCCAGCCCCAGCAATGGGAACAGGATGAAGGTGCAGGCGAACACCAGCAAATGCAGACGCCAGTGGCCGGCACCGGCAATGATCGCCTGGCGTGAGAGCTTGGCGCCGTGCAGGAAAAACAGCAGGCCGATGGCAAGGTTGGTGATCCAACCGAAGGCCACCGCCGTTTGGCCGCTGGCGGGAAACAGGCTGGCGATGGCGACCACTGCAACCAGTGCGCAGGTGAAGTTATCGGGCAGGAAACGCTTGAGTGACATGTTCAAATCTCGTACTTGCAGGCAGGTTGAGACAGACACTACTCTGTTGACAAATTTCCGGCTAACGCCAAAGAGCCAGCGAATGTCGCCAAACAGACAAAACAGCACCGTGCATCGCTCGCTCCCCGAGTTGCAAGCCTTGCCGCGCCCGCTTTATGGCCGCGTCGAGTCGTTGCCGAACCGGGCACTGACATTTCGCCACAGTCATCCGTGGGTGCAATTGTCTTATGCGATTGCGGGGGTGCTGGAAGTGCAAACCGACAACGCCCGCTATGTCGCCCCGCCGCAGCGTGCCGTTTGGGTGCCGGCCGGGCTGGTGCATCAGGTGTCTAGTTCTTCGCGCACCGAAATGCGCAGCCTTTATATCGACTGCTCGGTGACTGGCTGGGCGGCGGATAGCTGTCGGGTGCTGGCGGTGAGCCCGTTATTGCGCGAACTGATCAGCGCATTCAGCGAACTGCCGGCGGAATACGACGAGGCCGGCGAGGGCGGACGGCTTGCGCAAGTTTTGCTGGATCAATTGCGGGTGGCACGGGAAGTCGATCTGGTGCTGCCAATGCCGCACGATTCACGGCTGCAACAGTTGTGTCTGAGCCTGCAGGATAATCCTGAGCAGCACGCCACACTGGCCGACTGGAGTCAGCTTCTCGGCGTCTCGGAGCGCACCCTGAGCCGTTTGTTTGTGCAGGACACCGGCCTTACGTTTCGTGCATGGCGCCAGCGTTTACGCCTGCTGGGCGCATTGACGCCACTGGAGCAGGGCGCGCGCGTAACTGATGTGGCATTGGCCTGTGGTTACGATTCGATTTCGGCTTTTATCGCCGCATTTCGCCAGCATTTCGGTGCAACGCCAGGCGAGTTCTTTCGCTAGCGTCCGCCACGATTGCGACTGTTATGAGCGCTTTACCTGTTGCTCAGCAAGATTTTGCTCTGGCGGCAAGGCAAGCAACAGTTGCCCTTTCGCGGCGAGTTCGCGCACCCGCCACCAGAGGAAAAAGTCGGTGGCAAAGAAGCCGTCGCACTCGGCCATTACGCATGCCATGACACGCGTTAAAGGCAGCCACTGTGCTTGGGCAAAGTGCAGCAAACGCTGGTCTGTCGCGGTGTAATCTTCGCCGCTGAACTGGCCGTGCTGCCAGCGTCTGACCCCGGATGAGTCCGCGAGTACAGCGCGCCACTGCGCAGCAAGTTGCTGTTGGCGATCGGCCGCAATGCGCTTCGGCTGATACAGCGCGACCAGCTCCTGTGGCGGGCGCATCGAAACGGCTTTGCGCGTGGCCACCCGGCTATCACTGCTGCCACAGGCCACCTCGAAAAGCGTAGCTTGAGAGTGTTCCAACGCCGCAGCAACGCGGGCCAGAAGCAGTTGCTCTGAACAGCTGTCGCCATGCCAGACGGTCACAGCTTGCGTTTGCTGGTTCAGCGCAGCCAGCCACTGGGCATCTTCGCTTAAAGTGCTGCAAAAATCGGGTTGCGGTTGCACGCTTTGCGGCCACACCTGCTGCCAGAAAGCTGCCCGCGCAGCACAAGGTGCTGTGTCTACATCGTGCAGCGGGCCAACGGCCAAATCGTCGCGCATAACCCGCAGCGTTTTGGCCGATTGCTCATCAAGCAGGGGCTTGATGCTTTCTGCCGCCAAATCGCCACAGGTTAAATGCCACATTACTCGGCAGGCTTTTTCAGTTTCGGGTTGGGGAAGAACTGAACTGTCTGGCCTTTCGGCTGCGCCGGTTTGGCCGCGGCCTTATTGACCCGGGTGCCGAGTTCTTTCGGCACCGACTGGCCTTGTGCGTTGAGCGTGTCGATGTAACCGCAGCTCACGCACTCGCGATGCGGCACGCCGTCCTCGTCCCACATTTTTACCGTGTCCTGCGCGCTACACGCCGGGCATACAGCACCGGCGATAAAGCGCTTGGGCGTCACCTGACGGGGTGCGTCGCTCATGCTGCCTCCTGAGTAAGGCCCAGATGGCGCAGCAGTGCGTCGATGCTTGGCTCGCGGCCACGGAAGTCAACGAACAGCACCATCGGCTCCTGCGAGCCACCGCGTGCCAGAATCGCTTCACGGAACGCCCGACCGGTTTCACTGTTGAACACGCCTTCTTCCTCGAAGCGCGAGAAGGCATCGGCAGACAACACTTCAGCCCACTTGTAGCTGTAGTAACCCGCTGCGTAGCCGCCGGCGAAGATGTGCGCAAAGCTGTTGGGGAAGCGGTTGTAGTGGGGCGGACGCAGCACTGAAACTTCATCGCGGATGCTTTCCAGCACCTGCATCACACTGCGGCCATCGCCATGGGTGGCATGCAGTTCGAAGTCGAACAGCGAGAACTCCAGCTGACGCACCATCATCAGGCCGGACTGGAAGTTCTTCGCCGCCAGCATCTTGTCGAGCAAGTCTTCAGGCAAGGCTTCGCCCGAGTCGTAACGGGCCGAAATCAGCGCCAGACCTTCCGGCTCCCAGCACCAGTTCTCCATGAACTGGCTTGGCAATTCGACCGCATCCCACGCCACGCCGTTGATGCCTGAGGCACCGGCGTGCTCAACGCGGGTGAGCAGGTGATGCAGGCCGTGACCGAATTCGTGGAACAGCGTGGTGACTTCATCGTGGGTCAGCAGCGCAGGCTTGCCGCCCACCGCCGGGGTGAAGTTGCACACCAGATTCGCCACCGGGCTGATCAGCGTGCCATCGGCGGCGCGACGCTTGTCACGCGCACCATCCATCCAGGCACCGCCGCGCTTGTTGGCGCGGGCGTAAAGGTCGAAGAAGAAGCGTCCGACCGGCTGGCCGTTCTCGCTGATCTCGAACAGGCGTACATCTGCATGCCAGCTGTCGAAGCCGCTCAGCTCCTTGATCTGGATGCCGTAAAGCTTCTCGACAATGGCAAACAGGCCGCTGAGCACTTTGTCGACCGGGAAGTAGGCGCGCAGGGTTTCTTGCGAGATGCTGTAACGCTGTTCGCGCAGCTTTTCGCCGTAGTAGCCAACATCCCAGCTCTGCAGATCGTTACAGCCCTGCTCGGCAGCAAAGGCTTGCAGTTCAGCCAGGTCCTGAGCGGCAAACGGCTTGCTGCGCACGGCCAGATCACGCAGGAAGTTGAGCACCTGCTCGTTGCTCTCGGCCATCTTGCTGGCAAGGCTCAGCTCGGAGAAGTTGGCGTAGCCGAGCAGCTTGGCCAGTTCCTGACGCAGCTCGAGAATCTCGGCCATGACCGGCGTATTGTCGTTCTGGCCAGCGTTCGGGCCCTGGTCCGAGGCGCGGGTACAGTAGGCGGCGTAAATCTCTTCACGCAGGGCGCGGTCATCGGCGTAGGTGATCACCGCGAAGTAGCTTGGGAATTCCAGCGTTACCAGCCAGCCTTCAAGGCCTTTGGCCTGTGCGGCCTGAGCCATCTGCATTTTTGCCGACTCGGTGAGGCCGGCAAGATCAGCCTCGTCGGTGATGTGTTTGCTCCAGGCCTGTGTGGCGTCCAGCAGCTGGTTGGAGAAACGGCTGGCCAACTCCGAGAGTTTCATCTGGATGGCGCCGTAACGCTGCTGCTGGGCTTCTGGCAGGTCGATACCCGACAAGCGGAAATCACGCAGGGCGTGTTGCAAAATAGTGTTCTGGGCAACGTCGTAGCCGGCTGCTTCCGGGCTGTTGGCGAGCGCTTGATAAGCCTTGAACAGCGTCTGGTTCTGGCCGGTTTCGGTCCAGTATTCCGACAGCTTCGGCAAGCACGCCTCATAAGCGCCACGCAGTTCGGCGTTATTGCACACCGCATTCAAATGGCTCACCGGGCTCCATGCACGACCCAGGCGCTCATTCATCTCATCAAGTGGCAACACCAGCCCTGCCCACGTCGGCGCGCTCGCCTGTTCGTCAAGCAACTTGGCCATCGCGGCGCGGTTGTCAGCAAGAATGGCATCAATCGCCGGCTCTACGTGCTCAGGGCGAATGGCTGAATAAGGCGGCAGATCGAAGTTCTGGAGTAGCGGATTGCTAGCGGTCACAGGCAGGCACCTTGCGTTCAGAGAATGGCTTGGCTGAGCCGGGGATTGTCGAGCGCGAAAAGCGCGAACTTATCCACAGCAGTTCAGCCGTAATAACAGGTTAATTGGGTCGCGATGGCGAATTAACAACCCACATGGCAGCCATAATAATTAGAATTCAGACGAATCGCAGCCAAGAGGAAACTATCGTGTCCATTCGTTCTTTTCAGCAATTCACTCCGCAACTTGGCGAGCGGGTGTTCGTTGACCCGACTTCTGTGGTGTTGGGCGACGTCGAGATCGGTGACGACAGCTCGGTCTGGCCGCTGGTGGTCATTCGCGGCGACATGCACAGCATTCGTATTGGTCAGCGCAGCAGTATTCAGGATGGCAGCGTGCTGCACATCACCCACGCCGGGCCGTTCAATCCGGCCGGTTACCCGCTGAATATTGGCGACGATGTCACGGTGGGCCACAAGGTCACGCTGCACGGTTGCAGCATTGGCAACCGGATTCTGATCGGCATGGGCAGCATCGTCATGGACGGTGCGGTGATCGAGGATGAAGTCGTGCTCGGCGCCGGCAGTCTGGTGCCGCCCGGCAAGCGCCTGCAAAGTGGTTATCTGTACGTGGGTAGCCCGGCCAAACAAGCCCGCGCGCTTACCGAAAAGGAACTCAGCTACTTCCGCTACACCGCCGACAATTACGTGCGCCTGAAAGACCAACACCTGATGGAAGGCTACTCGCACTGATACGTATCCGGCCCGCATTGCGGGCCGGGCACATGGTTTTACTGCGCCGGTTTAGCGGCGGGTTTGCGCAGAGGATTATCCGGCAGTTGTTCGGCCAGCAGCGCCGGTCGCCGGGTTTCGGCCTTGGCACCATACTCGCTACTCAAGTAGTCGAGAATCACCGTCTCGGTTTTCGGGTCAAAGGGCCAAAGCCCTTGTTTGTCCTGCATCCAGCGAATCAGTGAGAGCCAATGTTGGCGGCTGCCACTGTTCTGCGTAACCAGTTTGGCCGAGTGACACGCCGTGCAGTTATTGCGCACGGTTTCCCAGCCCTCAGCGATGATCAGGCCGCTTGCCGGATCGGTTTCGGCTGCATGAACGGGTGCCGATAACAACCCGAGCATGACCAGGCCTAAGGTAATTGAGTGGGCCATGGGTTCTCCTAAACAATTTGCACCGCGATGCGATGGCAGGCGTTATTCAAATAGCCCTTGGGGTTCCAGCCGGGGACCAGCATCGGTTGCGATTTGCCCTCACTGTCGACTGCCCGCGCCCAAACCTCGTAATAGCCCTTTTCGGCAAAGCTCAGGTCGGCGCTCCAGTGCTGCCACGCCAGACGATTCGCCGGCGCTTCGAGTTTGGCCTTTTGCCAGGTTACGCCGAAGTCTGTGGATACATGCATTTCACTCACTTCAAGGTCGCCCGCCCATGCGTGACCACGTACCTGCAACGTTTTATCGAGTGGTTGGCTGATTCCGGATTTGGGGAAGGTGATCAGCGACTTCACCGGCATCGAGTGAATAATCTGCATGTCTTCAGGCGGCACTTCGCTGCCGGGCGCCACCGGGTATTTCGGCACGCTGTAAGACGGCGCTGCCATTTTGTTGCCATCGTGAACCTTGTTGCGCACCACAATCTTTTTCAGCCACTTGCCCGATGTCGAGGCAGGCCAGCCGCCGCAGACCAGTCGCAATGGCTGGCCGTTGAGATAAGGGATTGCCTGATCGTTCATTGCCCAGGCAATCAGGGTTTCATCCTCCAACGCCTTGGACATGGGCACGCCGCGCGATATGGCATGTTTGCTCGGGTCGCCACTTGGGTGTAAATCGGCGCCGTAATAGCCGATATACACCGCATCCTTCTTGATCCCGCAGGCTTCAAGAACGTCACGCAAGCGCACGCCGGTGAAGGTTGGGCAGCCGACGGCGCCCACTGTCCATTGGTTGCCGCTGGCAGCAGGCACAAACTCGCTGCGGCCGTTGCCACCGCACTCAATCACCAGTTGATAGGTGTAGTGCTTGAAGCGCGACTGTAAATCGGCAATCGAGAAGGTGGTCGGCGTAACGCAGGACTCGCCAGCAATTTCCAGCGTCCAGTTGGCGGCATCCAGCTCTTTGGGTGCCGGCACAATACCGTTGTTGCGGACAAACATATGCCGCGCCGGGGTGATTGCATCATCCAATAAGTGGGCCGGTGTTTCGGCGTTCAGCGGTCGGTCGTTAAGCACCTTGAGGCCATCTTTGCCCTCAATGCTGAACGGCTCCTCAGCATGTGCCAGACCGGCGGGGATCATGCCCAGCGGCAAGTAACGGGCGAAAGGAATACTTGCTCCCAAGGCGGAGGCCATCGCCAGCAAGCTGCTGCGTTTGAGAAATCCGCGGCGATCAGACTCAGGTTCGCGGTCCCACAATAGCTTCTCTGCTTTCAACGGATCTTCGGCATATAACGCGTGAATGCCACGTTCGGTCGGCTTAACCTCTTTCGACATGCTCGGCCTCTCTTGGTTTTTATTGTCATTGGCAGCGGCGAAATCTATCGGGCGCTGTACTTTGCAGTCTGACAATGACCACCAGATGCGCCATGCACAACGGCCAGATAGTTGAATGGTTGTGGTCCAGATGCTCGCTAGTGGTTTGATCGGCGCGCGCTTTTTTGTAAGGTGGCGCCACTTCATACTCTCGGCTTTGCGCGGGCGGCTTATGCATTACCAGAATATTCTGTTTGACCTCGATGGCACACTCACCGACCCGCGTGAGGGCATCACCCGTTCGGTGCAGTTCGCCCTGGCGCGACTGGGAATTGATGAGCCGGATTTACAGGCGCTTGAACACTTTATCGGCCCGCCGCTGCTGCAGTGCTTTATGCAGACCTACGCGATGGACGAGGCCCGTGGCTGGCAGGCGGTGAACTTCTATCGGGAGCGGTTTGCCGATGTCGGGCTGTATGAGAATCAGGTGTTTGCCGGTATCAGCGAGCTTTTGCACATGCTTGAGGCGCAGCAGCGAACCCTGTACATCGCGACCAGCAAACCCACAGTGTTTGCCAGCAAGATCGCCGAACACTTCGATTTCTCGCGTCACTTCAAGGTGATCTACGGCAGTGAGTTGGACGGCACCCGCACAAATAAGGTCGAGTTGATTGCCCATCTATTGGCGTGCGAAGGCATCGCGCCCGAACGTTCGCTGATGATTGGCGACCGCAAGCACGACCTTATCGGCGGGCAGCAAAATGGCCTTGATGTGGCGGCGGTTGGCTACGGATTCGGCAGCCGTGAAGAGCTTGAAGCACAAGCCCCGAACTATAATTTCGAGTCGGTCATGCAGCTGCATCAGGCGTTTGCTGACTAGCCAGATGACGGCTGGTCAGTCGTTGCGCTGATAGATGATTTTCTGGGTGCCGCCATCGCAGCTCCCCACCACCATCGTCTCATCGCTGACCTCATCGTTAGGCACGATTTCCAGCGTGTAGCTGGCCACGCCGGCAGCCTGAATTTTTTCCTCAATCTCCTGCTTAAGCTCTTCGCAGGGTTTGACTGCGGCCAGCGCTGCGCTGCTGAGCAGGGTCAGGAGAATTACAGCGCTGCATTTTTGCATCGCGCGTTTCATGGTAATTGCCTCGCAAACATCGATTGATATTGTTTGGACACGGCGATTAGCCACTAGTTTTATCCACAGGGGTTTGTTTTGCAGGCATCTGTGAAATGCCAATGGCCGCCGATGCCGTACCCGCGCTCTGTTTGCAGATATCGTCAGCCCAACAACTACAGCTGCGGTCCGTCAGTGTCCTGTGCGCTCTGCGGCGCTGCGGTTTGTTGCAATTGCTCAAGCCGCGCCTTGCGTTCATCCGGAGTCAGGGCGCCTATTTTTGCAGCTTGTGAGTAGAACTTGGTCCAGTCGCCATTGGCTTGCTCGAACAACACGGCAAATGCTGTAACCCACTGGTCGTAGAGGCCGAATGGCAGCAGTTTGGCGTTGTTCATCGGCGCTTCAATCCAACTGTCGTAAGCGCCTGTGCCGCCCCATTGGCTGTCGCGTAGCGCGCGGTAGTTGCGGCGTAATTGTTCGAATTCGGCCTGTTTCCCAGCGCGCATCTGTTCGGGTGTCTGGCCGCTGGCGTAGAGCGTTTTCAGGCGTTCACGGCTGGCCAGCACCAACTCGGTAAATTCAGCGCGCTGCTTTAACACTTGCTGGTTTGGCGCCTGCGCAGCTGAATCCGGATGAGCTTGATGCCACTGCCGCCAGCCTTGTTGCTCGACGAATGTGGCGAAGGATTCGTTGAACGCCGTGTCGCCTGGCACATAGAGTTTTTGATGGGCTAATTCATGGAAGATAACCGCCACCAGCCGCTGATCACTCCAGCGCAGCATGGTGTTGAGAATCGGGTCATCGAACCAGCCCAGCGTCGAGTAGGCCTCGACCCCGCCCATGTACGTGTCGAGCCCCTGCAGTTGCAGCAGGGCTTTGGCGCCGCGTGCGCGATTCTGGTCATAGAAGCCGCGATACGCCACGCAGCCGGCAATGGGGAAACAATACAGCTCTGGCTCCAGCGAGAACTCGTGCGTTGCGAATACATTCCACACCACAAACGGCCGCTTTATATCGGCATACAGGCGATAACTGTTGTTGTCCGGCAATGCCAGTGCGCTGCTGGCGAAGTCGCGGGCCTGCTGTGAGAGGGCCAGGCGCTTACGTAACTGCGGATTTTGTGCCGGGTTGGCGACGATTTCGGCAACCGGCTCGCGGCTGCTGAGCAAGGCGTACTGGCCGCTGAGAAGCTGGCTGTAATAGTCGACGCTGCTGCAACCGCTCAGCGCCAAAGCCCCGAGCAGGGGAACCCAGCGCAGTGAGAGGCGGTCGAGTAGGGGTGATATGAATTTGGGCATGGCGGGACACTACTGCAATCGCAGGTGATTTCGCCAGCCTGACGCACTTTGCTCTGGAGTCTCTGTATGCGTGGTCCGTTACTGGTTGCGGGTGTGTTGTTGCTGAGTGGCTGTGCCCATATGTGGGCCTATGATTCCGAGCAGGCCTGGGTCGATTTGAGCACCAATCGCGATAATCGCCTGTTTGCTTATAAAGTCGACGATAAGCCGGTCGATGACTGGGAATATTTTCAGGTAACGCCTGGCCGCCATGAACTGGTTGCGCGCGTATTGTTCAAGGTCGATGGCAGCAATGTGGGCTCCAGCAGTTCCGCCTTGAGCCGGCGCTGCGAGGTGAAATTGGTCTACGCCGACTTTGCCAAGGGAGAGCGCTACCGTCTGGAAGCCGGAAATACCGGATTCCGCGCCTGGGCCAAACTTTATGATGAACATAACCAGGAGCTTGCCCGCGCCAAGGAAGGTCGTTGCGGATAACCCGGGCGCAGCCAGCTATGCTTGAGTGAGACTCTCTATTCAGGAGGCGTGACCATGCGCCGCATATCCATTGCCACCGGCCTGCTGGTTCTGGCCGGTTGTTCTTCACCGTTACCCGCACCTGATCCCGGCAAGGCCTGGGTTGAGCCTTTTGCCGTGGCCGGGGAGCTTTTGATGGCGGATAAGCTGGACGGTAAACGCTGGGACGATGGCCGCTATTTCGAGGTCAGCCCCGGCGCCCATGAGTTGATCTCGCGCTTTCAGTTCGAGGTCAATGGCGGCGGTGGTTACATGTCGGAACCGACTCAGGTGACCTGCGAAATTCGTGTGCGCTACGACAGCTTTGCCGCCGGCCAGCATTACCGGCTGGAGGCGCGTTCACTCATGCGCAGCGCGCAGGCATTTCTTTATGACGAACAGCGCAATGAGCTAGCCCGCGGTGAAGTTCTGCGTTGCGGTACGTTCTAGCCGCACTCAACGCCCGGGCATATTTTCCATGGCCGGGTTTCACCTGCGTTCGCAGTAGTCCTTGAGCGCCTTGAGTGACATCGCCCACTGGAAGTTGCAGAAGCCGAGGTAGCGATTCGATTCGTCCCAGCCGGCGTGGCGAAACTCCAGCATGGTTTTGTCGGCGTTGGCCGCCAGCTCAAAGACGATTCCGGTGCCAAACCAGGCCGATGCCGGGCTCGATTCTTCATGCTCGCTAACGCAGCGCCACAGTATGCGGCTGTTCGGTACAGACTCATCGACGGCCATTATCAGCACGTCGTGGCCTGCGCCCGGCTCGAATAACCATGCGGCCAGCTGTTCGTGTTCGCCGGCTTTGGGCGTGTCCCACCAACTGCCAATGCCCTCTATGGTTGAGAGTGCTTGGAAAACCCTGGCGGCGGGCGCGTTGATCATCAACTGATGGTAAAGGGTTGCCATGCTCAGACTCCTGACTGGGTTGGGTCACGTCGAATGGCTGGCCTCGCCCGGGGCGAGGCCTTTAAAGACCCTAGCGTAGCTGCGCGAGAATTTCGAATGAGCGCAGGCGATCGTCGAAGTTGTACAGGTCGCCGGTAAATATCAGCTCGTCAGCACCGGTTTGCTCCAGCAGCACATCAAGGCGGGCGCGCACTTTCTCCGGACCGCCAACCACTGCCATGCCCAGAAAATCTCCTACAGCGGCGCGTTCGTGCGGCAGCCACAGGCCTTCCATGCTGTCGACGGGCGGGCGCTGGACCAGGCTCTGGCCGCGAATCAGCGCCAGAATGCGCTGATAAACCGAGGTCACCAAATAATCTGCCTGCTCATCGGTATCGGCGGCAACCAGCGGCACCCCGAGCATTACGTAAGGCTTGTCGAGGGTGGCGGAGGGTTTGAAGTGATTGCGATAAACCCGGATCGCCTCGTGCATCATGCGCGGAGCAAAGTGCGAGGCGAACGCGTAAGGCAAACCTTTCATGCCGGCCAGTTGCGCACTGAACAGGCTCGAACCGAGCAGCCAGATCGGTACGTTGGTGTCTGCGCCCGGCATGGCGACGACGCGTTGATTGCGCGTGCGTGGGCCGAGATAACCTTGCAACTCTTCGACATCAGCCGGGAAATCATCGGCGCTGCCGGAACGCTCACGACGCAGTGCATGCGCGGTGTATTGGTCAGCGCCTGGCGCACGGCCCAGGCCCAGTTCAATGCGCCCTGGATATAAGGTGGCGAGTGTGCCGAACTGTTCGGCGATCACCAATGGCGCGTGGTTGGGCAGCATTACGCCGCCAGAGCCGAGGCGAATGGTCGAAGTGCCTGCCGCCAGATACCCGAGCAGTACAGCCGTGGCCGAACTGGCGATGCCATCCATGTAGTGGTGTTCAGCCACCCAGAATCGCTCGTAACCCAGCCGCTCGGCATGCTGAGCCAGCGCCAGTGAGTTATGCAGGGCCTGCTGCGGACCGCCGTCGTCACGAATCGGTGCGAGGTCGAGGATTGAAATCTTGGTCTTTGCTAATTCACTCATGAGCCCTGCCTATTCGGTTGCGCTAAGCGTTCGACACTTCGGTGCCGCGCTGCGGGAAAACATGCCTGAGTTAAATAGTGGGGTTTTATTTGCAGATTCCAAGGTGCGCGGGCAATGAGTCGTGATCAACGGCCCTTGGCGTCCAGCCAGCCTGTGGATAAAAGCGTGCACAGCCCAGTGATCAACCAATCGGTTGGAATTGCCGTGCGCGGCGAGGGGACGGTGTTTCGGGGAGCGGGGCGGCAGGTTGGCTGGCCGCCCCGTTTCACTCAGTCGAGCATGTCTTTGTAGCGATCATCTTTCTTGAACACCAGCGGCTGGCTGAAACCGGGGATGCTGATTTGTTCGGTGCCCAGTTCGATGTGGCTGTCATCGATCATGTCATTGCCGAAGTTGTAGATGATGTCGAGTTGGCCGAGCAGGGCATTGCGCTCATAGGTTTCGGCATTGCGGCGGGTCTGCTCGCGGCGTTCAACGTAATTGCCCCATGCCGCTTCGCCGTAGCGCTTGCGCAGCATGCGTTCGGCAACGTGTGGCGCGAGGATCACGCCGCTGGCGTTGTTGCCGCCAAAGCCCTTGGAATTGACGAAGCACACATCCATCGCCTGCTCGCCCAGCTGACGATCTTTGATGGCAATGCTCAGGTGTTGCTGGTGCACATCATCGGCCACTTTATCGATGGTTTTAATGCCGGGCAGCAGGCCGTACTTGAAGGTGCCGAGGGCCGAGATAACCTGATCGCCACTGGCGGTTGCCAGTGAGTGGCCGACGAATGCCTTGGCGGCGGTGATTGGCCAGCTTTCGATACCGAAGGTGGCGGCAATCCGGTTGAGTAGGTCGGATTCAGTGGTGCGGTTGGCTGGTGTGCTGGAGCCGTGGGCGTGGACGAAGCTGCGCGTGCGCACGGCCTCTGCGCCGAGAATCTGCGTGGCGCTGGCTACGGCCTTGGCCATGGTCAGATAATTACCCGGGCCAGGTGCTGAAATCGATTTCTTGAAGCCGTCTGCGTTGATAAATACATCCGGCACAGCGCCGTGAATGTCTGCGCCCAGCTCCATGGCCAGCTCGTCGTCCATCAGCATCACGTATTGGCATGATTCGGCCAGAGTGAAACCGCAGTTATGGCCGAACGGGCGGCTGGCGCGCTGGAAGTTGACGTCGTCGGTGCCTTCAATCTGGCGCAAGCCTTCCTCGGTCGCCAGTGCGCCCATGGCGCCATAACCCTCGATGCATTCCTGAGTGATCGGCGCCTCGCTGTTACCCACAAGCACCACGCGCGCCTTGCCGGACTGAATGTGCTCGATGCCTTTTTGCAGGTTATACAGGAAGGTTGCGCACGCGCCGGTAATACTGCCGGTGGTGCCGACACTGCCCAGCACGTAGGCGTTGATGAAGTCGGTGGGCATGCTGTTAAAGCCCAGCGGCAACTGCTTGGCCGTTACGCGCCCGCCCTTGAGGCGCGACTGCATGAGGCCGCCGTAACCGTTTTCGTCCAGCTGGCTCATGATGCTGCCAGAGAACACCGCCACTTCATCGGGCGCGACGTGCTTGAGGATGGTTTGCCAGTCGATGCCAGTCGAGCGCAGCGCATCGGTGGCGCCGACGACTGTCATGGCCAGGCCGCGCGGGTGGAAGCGGGCGTTGTAGAGTTCACTCGGCTCGAAACCTGTAGGCAATTGCCCGGCCGATTTCACCGGCAAGGCGCGGTAGCTGTCGATCTTGAAGTCGCAGCTGTCATACAGAGTAACCCGCACTTCGCTGGCGCTCAGGTCTTCCACTGTCCAGTCCGAGGGCAGCGGATCTGGCAACTGTTTGCGCAGGGTGATGAAGCTCAGCGGGTTGCCGGCAGTGGCGTCGATGGTGATGTTTTTTTGCCAGTGGGCCGCATCAACATCGAGGTATTTCTTGTCGATGCGGCGAACCAGTGTCGAGGCCAGAATCACTTGAGCGAATTGCTCGTCGATCTCGGCTAATGTCAGTTCGGTGCCTTCATGGGTCTGATACTGGCCGTCTACCACGCGCACCAGTTTCATCAGCACCGCGAGGCCTGCAAGGGTGGCCTGGCGGCTGGCCAGGTCGAGCGACTCGATTACCGTACGCCGGAAACCGTGGTGAAAAGAACTGCGGCCGGCTGCGTTATAACCACCAAAACCAACAATAACGGGTAAGCGAGACATCACGCGGTAACTCCTCAAATAAGTACACCAGGCGAGCGCAGATGAAGCGATTCAGCTCGTCTGGGGTGCAGCTGCAAGACTGTAACTAACACAGACTCACGCCGGTTTAACCGTTCGGATGCCTATGCTGACGCGAAGTATGACTTGGAAGTCACTGTTTCGACCAAGGTAGAGGATCAAATAAAGCCATGCAACTGATAGGGTTATGACCATAAGTTCAGCGTAATGGTGCGCAGGAGAATAAAAATGAACGCCATCAACCCTTACGAATACGGCATGCCGCGAGAAGCTGCGAACTTTCAGGCACTCAGCCCGCTGAGTTTTCTGGAGCGTGCGGCAAGTATTTATCCACAGCGAGTCGCACTGATTAATGGCCGCCAGCGGCAAACCTGGGGCGAAACATACACCCGCAGCGTTCGTCTGGCTTCAGCACTGGCCAAGCGCGGCATTGGCCTCGGCGATACCGTGGCGGTGATTGCACCGAATGGTATTGCGATGTTTGAAGCGCATTTTGGTGTGCCGATGTGCGGCGCGGTGATCAACGCGATCAACACCCGCCTGGATGCCGAAGCCATCGGCTTTATTCTCCAGCACGGCGAAGCCAAGGTGTTGATGGTGGATAAGGAGTTTGCCGAGGTCGCTCAACGGGCAACCAGTCACATGCCCAACCGCCCGCTGATTATTGGCATCGATGACGTTGAGTACGATGAGGGCCAGTTGATCGGCGAACTCGACTATGAAGCTTTTCTGGCCGAAGGCGATGCGGACTATGCATGGCAGCTGCCGGCGGATGAATGGCAAGCCATCGCGCTGAATTACACCTCGGGCACCACCGGCAATCCCAAAGGTGTGGTGTATCACCACCGTGGCGCGCACCTCAATGCGTTGTCCAATGCCATGTGCTGGGACATGACGCGCTTCCCGGTGTATTTGTGGACGCTGCCGATGTTCCACTGCAACGGCTGGTGTTTCCCTTGGGCGCTGGCAGCCTACGTTGGAACCAATGTGTGCCTGCGTCACGTGCGCGCCGAGGCGATTTTCCCAGCGCTGGCGGAGCATGAAGTCGATCATTTTTGTGGCGCGCCGATTGTCATGAACATGCTGGCCAACGCAACGCCTGAGCTTAAAGCGTTGAAAACCCGCCCGGTGAAAGTCATGACCGCGGGAGCGCCGCCACCCGCTGCGGTGATCGAGGCGATGGAGTCGCAGGGTTTTCAGGTCACCCACGTTTACGGCCTGACCGAAACATACGGGCCGAGTGTGGTGTGCGAGTGGCAGGATGAATGGGACAGCGAAGCGCCCGAGCAGCGTGCGCGTTACAAGTCGCGACAAGGCGTGCGTGCGCCATTGCTTGATGAGCTGATGGTCGCCGACCCGCAAACGCTGCAGCCGGTGCCGCGTGATGGCGAAACCATTGGCGAGATATTCATGCGCGGCAACGTGGTAATGAAGGGCTATCTGAAAAACCCGACCGCAACGGCTGAAGCCTTTGCCGGCGGCTGGTTTCATTCAGGTGATCTGGCCGTGTGGCATGCCGATGGCTATGTCGAGATCAAGGACCGCTCAAAAGACATCATCATTTCCGGCGGGGAAAATATCTCGTCCATCGAGATCGAGGATGTGCTCTATCGCCATCCGTACATTCTTGAAGCCGCCGTGGTGGCCATGCACAGCGAGCGCTGGGGTGAAACGCCGTGTGCGTTCGTGACCCTCAAGCCCGGCACTGAGTCGACCGAGGAGTCGGTCATCAAGTTTTGCCAGCATCACATGGCGCGCTTCAAAGTGCCTGGCAAAGTGGTGTTTTGCGAACTGCCGAAAACCTCGACTGGCAAGGTGCAGAAATTCGTCTTGCGTGAGCAGGCCAAAGCGCTGGCCTGAAACGCAACCAGCGCTGGGCGGTGATGGCCGCGCAGCGCTGGTTGGTTGACACTAGAACCCGGCTTCATGCCGAGCGCTTAGTGATAACGCACTTCCTTGCTATCGGTGCTGACCCGGGTGCCGCCAACGCCCTGAACGATGGCGTCAATCTGCGCCAGCGAACCAATAACGGCGGTCTTGCCAGTGTTGCGGGCAAACTCGCTGGCAGCCAACACTTTCGGCCCCATTGAGCCGGCAGCAAAGCCGAGCTTGTCGAGTTCATCCGGGCTGGCTTCGGCAATGGCTTTTTGCGTGGGCTTGCCCCAGTCAATAAAGGCTGCTTCCACGTCTGTGGCGATGACCAGCAAATCGGCTTCAAGTTGTTCGGCGAGCAGTGCCGAGCACAGGTCTTTGTCGATTACCGCTTCAACGCCTTGTAGCTTGCCGTCTTCACCGTACATGGTGGGAATGCCACCGCCGCCTGCACAGATCACCACCGCGCCTTTTTCGAGCAGCCATTTGGCCGGGCGGATTTCGAAAATCTGCTTAGGCCGTGGGCTGGGTACAACCCGGCGGAACTTGTCGCCATCGGGGGCAATGCTCCAGCCTTTTTCGGCCGCCAGCGCTTCGGCTTCTTCCTTCGAATAAACCGGGCCAATTGGCTTGGTCGGGTTCTTGAACGCCGGGTCTTTCGGGTCTACTTCAACTTGGGTAAGCAGGGTGGCGAATGGCACTTCGAACGGCAGCAGGTTGCCCAGCTCCTGTTCGATCATATAGCCGATCATGCCTTCTGTTTCTGCGCCCAGCACGTCCAGCGGGTAAGGGCTGGTGGCTTTGTAAGCAGCACCTTGGAGTGCCAGCAGGCCGACTTGCGGGCCGTTACCGTGGGCAATCACCAGCTCATTGCCGGGGGCAACTTTGGCGATTTGTTCGGTAGCGATACGGATGTTTTCACGTTGGTTGTCAGCCGTCATGGGTTCACCACGACGGAGCAGGGCGTTCCCGCCCAGAGCGACGACGATACGCATGCTAATACCTCCAAAAGGGATTCAGTGAAGCAACAACGCCGTGCAGGACGCACGGCGTTGCGGGCGGGCGCTTAGACGTCGCCGAGAGTTGAAACCAGAATGGCTTTGATGGTGTGCATGCGGTTTTCTGCTTGCTCAAACGCGATGCACGCAGGGGACTCGAAAACTTCTTCAGTCACTTCGATGCCGCCTGCCAGGTGCGGATACTTTTCGGCAACCTGCTTGCCGACTTTGGTATCGGTGTTGTGGAACGCAGGCAAGCAGTGCATGAACTTGGTCCGTGGAGTTCCGGTGGCCTTCATCATGTCGCTGTTGACCTGATAAGGCAGCAGCAGCTTGATGCGCTCGCCCCATGCCTCAACTGGCTCGCCCATCGACACCCAGACGTCGGTGTGGATGAAGTCGACGCCCTTGACGGCTTCTTTCGGGTCTTCGGTCAGAGTGATGCGTGCGCCACTGGCTTTGGCGAACTCTTCGCACTGCGCCACAAACTCAGGGTCTGGCATCAGCTCTTTAGGCGCGGCGATGCGCACATCCATCCCCAGCTTGGCGCCAACCAGCAGCAGCGAGTTACCCATGTTGTTGCGGGCGTCGCCCAGGTAGGCATAGCTGATGTCGTGCAGAGGCTTGTCGCAGTTCTCGCGCATGGTCAGCACGTCTGCCAGCATCTGGGTTGGGTGATACTCATCGGTGAGGCCGTTGAATACCGGTACGCCTGCATATTGGGCCAGGTCTTCAACGATTTCCTGACTGTAGCCGCGATACTCGATGGCGTCATACATACGGCCCAAAACGCGCGCCGTGTCTTTCATGGTTTCTTTGTGACCGATCTGCGAGGAGTTCGGGTCGATATAGGTGACATTTGCGCCTTGATCGTAGGCGGCCACTTCAAACGCACAGCGTGTGCGAGTGGAGGTCTTTTCAAAAATCAGCGCGATGTTTTTACGCTGCAGGTGCTGCTGCTCGGTGCCGGTGTATTTGGCACGCTTAAGGTCGCGAGACAGGTCGAGCAGATAGCGAAGTTCACGCTCAGTGTGATGAACAAGGCTGAGCAGGTTACGGTTGTGCATGTTAAAAGCCATGATTAAATCTCCATGAATTCAAGAATTTCAGGCCTACCAGTACAGCTTGTGGCTGGTTTGGCGAGTTGCGCCTCGTAAGCGCCTAACATTGCTTTTTAATAGTCGACCGGATCGCGCAGGATCGGGCAGGTCATGCAGTGGCCACCGCCACGGCCGCGACCGAGTTCACTGGCGCTGATGGTGACAACTTCAACACCGGCTTTGCGCAAAAGAGTGTTGGTGTAGGTGTTGCGGTCGTAGCCAACCACCACGCCAGGTTCGAGGCAGACCACGTTGTTGCCGTCGTCCCACTGCTCGCGTTCAGCTTCATAGCTGTCGCCGCCGGTTTGTACGACGCGCAGTTTTTTCAGGTTCAGTGAGTCGGCAACTACGTCGAGGAAAGATTTCTCTTCGCGGCGGATGTTCATGCCGGTCGGGCTGCTTTCATCCGGGCGCAGGGTGAAGGGCACAATCTGTGAAACCACTTCCGGGAAGATAGTGACAAGGTCACGGTCGCAGAAGCTGAACACGGTATCGAGGTGCATGGCTGCGCGTGATTTAGGCAAGCCGGCCACGATTACTTTCTCGGCAGCGCCTTTGGCGAACAGGTTCTGTGCGAGTTGGCCGATGGCCTGACGCGAGCTGCGCTCACCCATGCCGACCAATACTACGCCGTTACCGATTGGCATAACGTCGCCGCCTTCAAGGGTGGCCATACCGTGATCCAGATCTGGATCGCCGTACCACACTTCAAATTCCGCGTTGGTGAAGTCTGGGTGGAACTTGTAGATGGCGCTGGTCAGCAGAGTTTCCTGACGGCGCGCTGGCCAATACATTGGGTTGAGCGTAACGCCGCCGTAAATCCAGCAAGTGGTGTCACGGGTGAACTGGGTGTTGGGCAGTGGCGGCAGGATGAAGCTCGACTCGCCGATGAAATCGCCCAGCATGGTCAGTTCTTTGCTGGCGCCGAGTGCGTTGATCAGGTCGGTCACTGATACGCCGCCGATCAGATGCTCAGCCAGTGCGCGTGGATCAAGGCTGCGCATCCAGCTGGAAACTTCATCGGTCAGGCCGGTGCCAATCTGGTTGGCGGTCAGCTTGCGTTCGAGAATCCAGTCCATCGCGGCTGGGATCTTCAGTGTCTCGGTCAGCAGGTTGTGCATTTCCAGCACTTCGATGTTGCGCTCACGCATTTTGGTGACGAAGTCGAAGTGGTCACGCTTGGCCTGGCTTACCCAGATCACATCATCAAAAAGCAGCTCATCGCAGTTGTTTGGGGTGAGGCGCAAGTGCGCCAAACCGGGTGAGCAGACCATCACTTTGTGTAATTTACCAACTTCGGAGTGAACGCCTAATTTGACTTTGGACATGTCTTTTCTCCTTGCTATAAAGGCTATTAAAGGGTCAGGAAGCCGTCGTAGAGGCCGTAAGCGGCAAAGGCAGCGCCCAATACGGTGGCAACGACAATGACCTTTTCAATTGCAGTGAAGACTTGCAGGTTCTGTTCGCGCTTGGCTTTGGCGAACAGCAGCGCACCGGGTGCGTACAGCAGTGCAGATAACAGGATGTATTTGAAGCCGCCGGCATACAGCAACCAGATGGCGTAGATCAACGCGATGCCGCCGATGATCAGATCCTTCTTGCGGGCGCCGGGATCTTGCTCGTAGGTTTCACCTTTAACCCCGATCAACACGGCGTAGGCGGCCGACCAGAAGTAAGGGATAAGAATCATCGAAGTTGCCAGGTACAGCAGGCTGGTATAAGTGCTGGCGGCAAACAGGGTGATTATCAGGAACGCCTGGACCAGAATGTTGGTCAGCCACAGCGCATTGGTTGGCACACCTTTGGAGCTGATCTTCTTGAGGAAGTTGGGCATGGTGTGATCGCTCGCCGCAGCGTGCATGATCTCAGCGCACAACAGCACCCAGGAAAGCAGAGCACCGAGCAGAGAAATCACCAGACCAACACTGATCAGGATGGCGCCCCAGTGGCCTACTACGTGCTCAAGCACATAAGCCATTGAAGGGTTTTTCAGCTCAGCCAGTTCTGGCTGGCTCATGATGCCCATCGATAGTACGTTGACCATCACCAGCAGCAACAATGTACCGATGAAGCCAATAACGGTGGCCTTACCGACATCTGAGCGCTTTTCGGCACGGGCCGAATAAATGCTGGCGCCCTCAATACCGATGAACACCCACACGGTGACCAGCATCATGTTGCGCACCTGATCCATCACAGTGCCCAGATCGGTGTTGCCACGGCCCCAGAAGTCGGATGTGAAAATATCCATCTTGAAGGCTACGGCGGTGATCACCACAAACATGATCAGCGGGACGACCTTGGCCACGGTAGTGATCAAGTTGATGAAAGCCGCTTCCTTGATGCCGCGAAGTACCAAAAAGTGTACGGCCCAGAGCACCACTGATGCGCCGACGATCGCCGCAACCGTGTTGCCTTCACCGAACACCGGGAAGAAGTAGCCGAGGGTGCTGAACAGTAAAACGAAGTAGCTGACGTTTCCCAGCCAGGCACTGATCCAGTAACCCCAGGCGGATGAGAAACCCATGTAGTCGCCAAAGCCGGCTTTGGCGTAGGCATAAACCCCGGCATCGAGTTCTGGCTTTCGGTTAGCCAGCGTCTGGAATACAAAGGCCAGGGCTAGCATCCCGACAGCGGTAATGCCCCAGCCGATTAAAACGGCACCGGCGCCGGCACTGGCCGCCATATTTTGCGGGAGAGAGAAGATTCCTCCCCCGATCATTGAGCCTACAACCAGCGCAATCAGTGCGCCGAGGCGAAGTTTTTGGGTGGGTTCTGACATAATCGTTCTCCCTGCGACAAAATGTTTCTTGCAACTATTAGGCGCTCTGATTAATGACAGCGTGTTGACTTAAGTCAGTTCAAATCAACTAAACAACTAGTTCTTTGGTCAGTGGTTTGTTTTTTTGTTTTCTGAGTTGAAAACGATAGAAGCTGTAGGACTTATCGCAAGTTGCGGGCATGAAAAAGCCCGGCGCAGAGGCCGGGCTTGGGATTTTCCTAGATGAATCAGTGGCTTAAATTTTGAATCTAATTCTTACAGCGGCATCCTTTTTTGCACTTGCTCAGGTAATGCCCTGCCGTTGGTTTCCGGCAGGGCATTAGCATGCGCTGTCAAGCGGTCAGTTCATGCCCAGCCAGTTCGGCAGCGCCATTGAAACAGCCGGGATGTAGGTGATCACCATCAAGAATCCGAGCAGCAGCATCAGCCAAGGCCAGGCGGCGCGGATAACCTGAGTCAGCGGCATACCGGTCACCGCTGAGGTTACGAACAGGTTCAGGCCCACCGGCGGGGTTATCAATCCGATCTCCATGTTGACCACCATGATGATGCCCAGATGGATCGGGTCGATGCCCAGCTCCACCGCAATCGGAAACAGGATCGGCGCCAGGATCAGGATGATCGCCGAAGGCTCCATGAACGCACCGGCTATCAACAGCACGATGTTCACCACCAGCAGGAACTGCCACGGCTGCAGGCCGGCTTCGATCACCCACGCGGTGATGGTCTGCGGGATTTGCTCGGTGGTCAGTACGTGAGCAAACAGCATGGCGTTGGCAATGATGAACATCAGCATGATGGTCAGCTTGCCGGAGTCGAGCAGCACTTTCGGGCATTCGCGGAAGGTCAGGTCTTTATAGACAAACAGCGCGACAAAGCCTGC
>NZ_FPBC01000017.1 GCF_900116605.1 Pseudomonas marincola | reverse complement strand
AGACCTCAAGGGCTGCTGTTTCATTCGGATCAGGGGTCGCAATATGGAAGTCGTCACTTCCGTCAGCGCCTGTGGCGGTACCGCATCAGCCAGAGCATGAGTCGTCGGGGCAATTGCTACGATAACTCGCCGATGGAGCGTGTATTTCGAAGCTTGAAAACCGAGTGGATACCTTCAATGGGTTATATGTCGGTTCAGCAGGCGCAACGGGACATCAGCCATTATTTGATGCATCGCTACAACTGGATACGGCCTCATTCATTCAATGGCGGGCTAGCGCCCGCTCAGGCCGAGCAGAAACTTAACGTCGTGTCCGGGATTAGTTGACCACTACATTGCATTGATCGGGGTAGAGCGAAGCAAGGGCCGTCAGATAGTCCTTGCGACAGCAAGTCATCATACATTGGCTTGGAAGATCGCTGAGCATCTGTCTCTGTTCGATGTGGTGCTGGCCTCTGACGCTGAACGCAATCTATCGGCTGATCGCAAGCGTGATCTGTTAGTCGAGCACTATGGCGAGCACGGCTTTGATTACGTGGGTAATTCACATGACGATCTCCAGGTCTGGGCAGTTGCTCGGCAGGCTTATGTGGTCAATCCGGAATCAGGCGTTGAGCGACTGGCAAGGAAGCAAGGGAATGTTGAGCAGGTAATCCATTCCAATCCATCTGGACTCAAGGACTGGTTGAAGGCACTACGATTGCATCAGTGGATGAAGAATACACTTATCTTCGTGCCATTGTTGGCTGGACATCAAATCACCAATCCCCTGCTCTTCTGGCATGGAGTCCTAGCCTTCTTGTTATTCGGACTGTGTGCTTCCAGCGTTTATTTGTTGAATGATTTGCTGGATCTTGCGGATGATCGCCATCATCACTTCAAGCGGAACCGTCCATTTGCGGCGGGGCGACTGTCAATCAAGTCAGGGTTGGTTGCGGCTCCGATATTACTGATTGCAGCATTTGTAGGGGCAGCTGTATTTCTGTCGTGGGCATTTATGTTGGTGCTGCTTGCCTACTACATTTTGACTCTGGCCTATTCACTGTCGCTGAAGCGCATGATGGCGGTAGATGTGATTGCTCTGGCTATGCTCTACACGTCACGCATCATTGCTGGTACCGCGGCATTTAGTATGGCATTGACCTTCTGGATACTGGCTTTCTCGATGTTCATGTTTCTCAGCTTGGCGCTGGTCAAGCGTTATGCGGAGCTTCGAGATGCGAGGGAGAAGGGGCGCACCGAGAAAGCCCGTGGCCGTGGTTATTACCCCAATGATCTGGAAATGATTTCGTCGCTAGGTGCATCTTCCGGCTACCTTTCAGTGATGGTTTTGGCCCTTTATATTCATGATCAGACTACAAGTGAGCTCTATGCTAATCCGCAAGTGATTTGGCTGGCTTGTCCTCTACTGCTGCTGTGGATTACGCGAATATGGATGATGACTCACCGAGGGCAGATGCATGAAGACCCGGTGGTGTTTGCCATTCGTGACCGATTTAGCTTGGTAGTCGGTGTTATGTTCTGTCTAGTATTCTGGGTCGCGGCATGACTTCAACTCTGCATTCATGGGGGGGGTATCCCGATTTTCCGCAAACTAGTCACATTTGCAGATGGCGCGGCGAAGCCCCCGCTTTGATGGGGCGTGTGTTTGCGTCTTATAACAGCACCCTGCCGTATGGGAGTGGGCGTAGTTATGGAGATAGCTGCTTAGCCGAGAGTAATCAGGTGCTGCACATGCGCGCCATGGATCGCTTTATAGAGGTTGATTGGCAGCAAGGCATTGTGCGCGCTGAGGCAGGTGTTACCTTAGGCGAAATTCTTTCGGTGAGCATTCCGCAGGGTTGGTTTCTTTCTGTCACGCCAGGCACTCAGTTTGTAACCTTGGGGGGCGCCATTGCAAACGATGTGCATGGCAAGAATCATCACTTACGCGGAACCTTTGGTAATCACTTAAGACGCTTTGGTTTGCTCCGCCACGGTCAAAGGCTGCTAACTTGTTCCTTGACCGAAAACACTGAGCTTTATGCCGCGAGCATTGGTGGGTTGGGCCTGACAGGGGTAATTCTTTGGGCTGAAATACAGTTGATGCCTATTCGCTCCGGTCAGATCGACAGCACCGTAGTGCGATTCAGCAATCTTGCGGAGTTCTTTGATCTGTCTGCCGAACTTGATCACCAGCATGAGTACAGCGTTGCCTGGATTGATTGTCTGGCCAAAGGTGCCGACATTGGTCGCGGCGTTTTTATTGTGGGCGACCATGCCCAATATGGTTCCCTGGATAAAGAGGTACGTCCGAAGCTGCAAGTGCCCCTGACCCCGCCAGTTTCCTTGATCAACAACTTTTCTCTGCGTTTTTTCAATGAAGCGTATTGGCGGGTTCACCCTACCAAGCGGACGTTCAAACGTACTAGTTTCGAGCCGTTCTTCTACCCACTCGATCGAATCCTGAACTGGAACCGTATCTATGGGCGCAAGGGCTTTCAACAGTATCAATGTGTGTTACCTGACGCTTCAGCTACGGCGGCCACGAGTGACCTACTGGCAGTAATTGCCGGCTCAGGGCAGGGCTCATTCCTTGCGGTACTCAAGCGCTGTGGCAATATCTCGTCTCCGGGTCTGCTGTCCTTTCCGCTCCCAGGTATCTCGCTGGCCCTAGACTTCCCACAGAAGGCTAATCTGGAACCGCTATTTTCCCGTCTGGATGCTATCGTGCGTTTAGCCGGTGGCCGTCTGTATCCAGCGAAAGATGCGCATATGAGTGGTGCTGATTTTCGTCAGGCTTATCCAGCCTGGGAGCAACTTGAAGCGTTGCGCGATCCCTCCTTGATGTCCCGCTTTTGGAAACGAGTCACTGAATGAAGAAAATTCTGATTATTGGCGCAACCTCAGCTATTGCAACTGCTTGCGCACGACTATGGGCAAGCCAGGGGGCCGAATTCTTTCTGGTGGCCCGAAACGACGAGAGGCTTCAGCAAATAGCTACCGACTTGAAAGCACGAGGCGCCAAAGCTGTAACTCTGCACAACATGGATGTCACTGATTACGATGCCCACCCAGACATGCTGGAAAAGTGCTTGGCTTCCTTGCGGCAAATCGATATCGCCCTGATTGCTCATGGCACACTACCTGATCAACAGACTTGTGAACAGGATGTTGCGGTTGCGCTCCGGGAGTTTGCCAACAACGGTACTTCAGTGATTGCACTTTTGAGTCGATTGGCAAATCAGTTCGAATTTCAACGTTGGGGCACCCTAGCAGTTATCTCTTCGGTAGCGGGTGACCGTGGTCGCCCCTCCAACTATCTGTACGGCACCGCCAAGGCCGCAGTATCGACCTTTTGCGAAGGTCTGCGTGCTCGCTTGTTCAAAGTCGGTGTGCATGTGATCACTATCAAACCGGGCTTTGTCGATACGCCCATGACCAAAGGCCTTATTTTTCCAGCGATGTTGGTAGCTCAGCCAGATCAGGTAGCGAGGCGCATCGTCAAAGGTATTAAGCGAAGTGCGAATATTATATACGCACCAGGCTTCTGGTGGGGGGTGATGTTTATTATAAAAAGTATTCCAGAGTTTGTTTTTAAAAAAATAAATATTTAAATCCTTGATATGAACAGATGGTTTTTTAATAAATATGAAATATTGCGTAATGGGTTTTATATGTTAGGGAGATTTTTTTTTAGCCGTTTGTTTCGAAATCAAATAATACTGATTGCGCTAGTAATTGTTGTTTTACTGAACTTGTACTACCTGAATACATACCCTGTCAATATTGCAGCTTATGATTATCCAAATTATGCAGGCATGATTTATTCAGGTTCATCCAATCTCATACATGCCAGTGGGTACGCATGGATTATGCGCACCTTTTTGGATGTTTTGAATATATCGAATCAGGTAGATAGATTTAGTACTTCGTGGCTTGAAAATATACAGCTCATAAACTTTTCACTTCATCTGATTTTAATTGCTATCTGCTCATTAATATGTAATAAAGTCTTTGGTAGGCTTTCAGCCGCACTAATGTGCCTGGCTTGGGGGGGGAGTCTCTTTTTTATGGGGGGGGTTAACGCCGTATCTCCTGACTGGCTACAAGGCGATTTGCTAGCTAGCGCACTGCTAACAGCACTCTGGGCATTTAACGTAAAAAATCATGCGAAAATAATTCTTTATGTTATTTCTGCGCTTATTCTTACGCTGGCTTACCTTGTAAAATTTAATTCCTTGGTAGTGGCGCCGATTATTGCGCTGCTCGTCTTGTTTGATAGTAAAGATTTTATCTGGAAAGTTACTACGGCTTTAGTCTCTTTCGCGGCTAGCGCAGCATTGATATTTTTATTCATTGAAAATTTTCACTATCCTTCAACTAATACAAGGCAATTGAGTTACGATCACGCTTGGGTTTTGATCGACTCTCTACCCAGTAACTACATCAATCAAGAACCGAGTAAGCTAGGGATCAATAGTTTGAGGTGGCGAGCTCTTGGTGCAATTTTACCGCCTGACTATTTTCGAGCTGCTGCATATCAGGATGTTGATTGGGGGGCGCCAGAAGAAATCAGAGAGCCATATCTTGCGCAGTTTAACTACTTGATGAATGCCTCCCGGCTAGACTTGATTAGTTTTGCAAAAACATACCCTTTGCCTGATGCATATAATGTTGATGTTTCGGCGATTCCTGGTTATTACTACATTGGGCTGCCTCAGATTGACTCCTTAGGGATCGCAGTTTACAAAGAGTCAATAGTCTCAAGCCCATCCGCCTATATAGAGAAGTTTTACAAAGGCATTTTACATTTTTTCTCAGGGCAACCAACTCAGCTGACTCCGCTTAAGTCAAATGGTCTAGGCCTAGTGATGGGCAGCAAAATTGCAGAAGATGGTAGTGTAAAACTAAGTGTGCCCATGGGGCGGATGCCTCAGCATATGATTTACTGGAATCCTGCTGAGAAAGTGAATGTGCACGGTATTACATTTTTTGAATTGATGTATACGCTAACTCCTCCAGCATGGTTCTATGCCATTCTGGCATTTGTATCATGTGTTGTAATTGTTAATACCCAGACGATCAGAAAATCTTTTCAGGCTTGCCTTTTACTATTGTCAACAATATTGCTGATGAGTTCGTCTCTTATGTTGCTCGGTATACGATTCAAGGAAATTCTCGCGCTATTGCCTGTTACTAGTATTTTCCTTGGTTTCGGAGTTTCCAGTCTCATTCTCTACTTTAAAGAGCGATACACAAAAGCGAGCATGCTTAATTTAAATGGAGAGAGCATATGAAGATAATTCTTCCAGGTGGTGCTGGCTTGGTCGGACAGAACTTAGTGGCAAGGCTAAAAATTAAGGGTTTCACTAATATTGTTGTTTTGGATAAGCACATAAAAAATATATCTGTGCTAAAAAAAAATCATCCAGATATTGTTGTTGAATATGCAGATTTGGCCCAGTTAGGCGAGTGGAAGAGACATTTTTGTGGGGCGGATGTAGTTGTTATGTTGCAGGCACAAATTGGTGGAAATGATTATCAAAGTTTTGTGCGAAATAATATAGAGTCCACGCATTTTATTCTCGATCTTATTAAGAAAAATAATATTAAATCTGTTGTTCATGTTAGTTCATCAGTGGTTGTTTCGGCTGCGGATGACTTTTATACAAAAACTAAAATAGCTCAAGAAAGAATGGTTTTAGAAAGTGGGGTTTCTTGCCCGATCCTGCGGCCAACACTGATGTTTGGTTGGTTTGACCGTAAACACCTTGGATGGCTATCGCGGTTTATGAAAAAGGTTCCAGTTTTTCCTATTCCTGGTCATGGGCGCTATATGAGGCAACCTTTGTATGTCGGAGACTTTTGCAATATTATCATCAGTTGCGTCGAAAACCGTGTTGAGAGTGGAGTCTACAATATATCTGGACATGAGAAGATTGACTACATTGACATAATCCGTGAAATAAAAAAGGTCACGCGTACTCGGACTGTCATTGCGTGCATTCCATATAAGTTATTTTATGCATTGATATGGGTCTGGGGGGTTTTTGATAAAAATCCGCCGTTTACTACTCAACAGCTTGCTGCGCTCAGTACTAAGGATGAATTTGAAGTAATTGACTGGCCTGGCATTTTTGACGTGCCTTACACGCCATTCTCAGTAGCTGTTGACGAAACCTTTAATGATCCGCGTTATAGTAAAGTTGTTTTGGAGTTTTAAAATGGGTCAGCGAGTGGCGGTATTAGGTGCTGGTCCAATGGGGCTTGCAGTGGCGTATCAGTTAACACAGGACGGCCATTATCCGGTTGTTTTTGAGGCAGATGACCGTGTAGGCGGTATGACTGCAAGTTTTGATTTCAATGGTCTTGAAATAGAACGCTATTATCACTTCCACTGTATTTCTGACCATGCTTTTTTACAAGCTTTGGGGGAGTTGGGCATTGCTGACAAAATGCGCTGGGTTGAAACCAAGATGGGCTATTGGTATCAGGGGCGATTACAGCCATGGGGTAACCCTGTCGCACTCATGAAGTTTCGTGGTTTAAGTCTGATGGCTAAATTTCGTTATGGACTGCATGCGCTTTTGTGCACAAAACGTAATGACTGGTTACCTCTTGACAGTCTTGATGCAGTCAGTTGGATAAAGCGCTGGGTAGGTAAAGAGGCATATGAAATCTTGTGGCGCCGTTTGTTCGACTATAAATTCTACGATTACTCAGACAATTTGTCGGCAGCTTGGATATGGAGTCGCATTCGTCGAATTGGGCGGTCGCGCTTCAGCTTGAGTCGCGAAAAGCTTGGGTATTTAGAGGGCGGCTCTGAAACTCTATTGCAGGCGTTAAAAGATGCCATTGAAATAGCCGGCGGTGAAATTCGATTGAAGTCTCCCGCCGAGAAGTTAATTATCGAGGGTGGTAAGGTTGTGGGCATTCAGGTTGCGGGGCAGCTTGAGATCTTTGATAGGGTTGTAAGCACTATTCCGTTGCCCTACGTCCCGCAACTTATGCCAGATTTGCCCCAAGACATTTTGTCTCAATTTGCGGCTAAAAAGAATATTGCAGTTGTTTGCGTCATCGCAAAATTGAAGAGGCCGGTAACCGAGAATTTCTGGCTGAATACCAATGATCCTGAAATGGATATCCCTGGCCTGGTGGAGTACAGCAACCTACGTCCATTAGATAAGCATGTAGTGTACGTACCTTTTTATCTGCCTAGCGAGCACCCGATGTTCGCCGAGCCAGATGAGGTTTTTTTGTCAAAAGTGCGCACGTACCTTAAAAAAATTAATCCTCGGTTGTGTGATGAGGACTTTATTGATGTAAGAGCCAGTCGTTACCGCTATGCCCAACCGATCTGTGAACCTCGTTATTTAGATACTTTGCCACCTGTTTCACTACCGGTGAAGGGATTATGGGTAGCGGATACTTCGTACTATTACCCTGAGGACCGGGGAATATCAGAAAGTATTGGTTTTGGCCGCCAGTTGGCGAAGATTGTAGTTATTTGATTGGGAAAATTATGGATACGCGTTCAACGGATTTGCAGCAAGAGTATCAAAAGCGTTTTGAAGGCACGGACCTGTATCGAGATGCAGTATGGAGAATACTATGCGTCGATTTTTTTTCTGAGTACATTAGCCACAATAGCGTGCTTCTTGATTTGGGTGCTGGATGGGGAGAGTTTTCTCGGAACGTTCAAGCAGGAAATAAGTACGCGATGGATTTGAATCCGGATTGCGGAGATCGCGTTACCGGTCACTCAACCTTCCTGCACCAAGATTGTTCAACAACTTGGCCAATCGAAGATGCCGTCTTGGATATCATCTTCACTAGCAATTTTCTCGAGCACCTACCTAGCAAGGATTTGGTTGAGAAAACGCTTCATGAAGCGTTCCGATGTTTGAAGCCGGGTGGCAAGATCATTTGTATGGGGCCAAATATTAAATTCGTACATGGAGCATACTGGGACTACTGGGATCACTTTATTCCATTTACCGAGGATTCAATGGCTGAGGTGCTGTCTCTAAAAGGCTTCAATGTGGTGGAAAAAGTTGATCGCTTTCTTCCTTATACTATGTCAGGGGCAGGGGGCACCCGGGCGCCACTGATTGCGGTAAAACTCTATCTTAAACTGCCCTTTGCGTGGCGGTTTTTCGGAAAGCAATTTTTAGTAATCGCAGAGAAGTCGTAGATGGTCATAAAACAGTTTTCTCTTTTCCTTATAAGTGGAGGGACTGCTGCAGGATTAAATTGGGGATCTCGCTTTCTTTTCTCGGAGTTTTTTTCGTTCGAAGTGGCGGTCGTTTTGGCATTTCTCGTTGGGTTGACCTCTGGATTTGCTCTGATGCGATTTTTTGTTTTTAATGGAGCAGGGAAACCAGTCGGCCCGCAACTTGGGAAATACGTGCTTGTTAATTTTATTGCTCTTTTGCAGACTCTAGCGATTAGTGTTTTGTTGGCTCAGTGGTTGCTCCCCGCTTTGGGTGTCGTTGAGCATGCTGAGGCTTTGGGGCACTTCGTTGGTGTGTTAATGCCTGTGGTCGTGAGTTATTACGGACATAAGCTTTTGACATTTCGGTAAGCATCCATCAAACGTCTGAACTTGGCGCGCCATTTTAGAGTGAGGTCACGTTAAAAATGTGCTCACAAAAAAGCCCAGGGCTGAATCGCGGAGTCCGTTTGCTTAAGGAGAGTGATGATGTGGCTGTCTAAAATAGAAGGGGACGACGTCTTCCGCCTTCAGTAACAATTGGCTTTTGAATCCTTAGTAAATAAAACGGTTTTTAAGGTAAGTTGCTGGCATTGGCGGATGGGTAATCCCCCCTGAAAAAAGTATTCGTCAGAAGTAGAATTTTCTCCTAACCAGATCAAGGAAATTTTGCGTGAAGACATCACGGTTTTCAGACAGTCAAATCATCGCCATCCTCAAGCAGGCTGAAGCTGGCAGCCCTGTTCCTGAGCTGTGTCGTGAGCACGGCATCAGCTCAGCAACCTTCTATGAAGTGGCGTGCTAAATTCGGCGGTATGGATGCGTCATTAATGGCCCGCCTGCGCGAGCTGGAAGATGAAAACCAGCGCCTCAAGAAGATGTATGCCGAAGAACGCCTGAAAGCAGAAATCATCCAGGTAGCGATGGCAAAAAAGGGGTGAAGCCATCTCGGCGACGAGAGATGGCCCAACAAGCAGTTCGCTCTGGGCGAGCCAGCATCCAGCAGGCGTGCTTGGCTTTCAGCGTCAGCGTGACGTGTTATCGCTACGTGCCTCGACTATCCACTGAAAACGCGAAGATCGCCGACCATCTGATCAGGCTTACGCACAACCAGCGCAATTGGGGATTTGGTCTGTGTTTTTTGTAACTGCGCAACGTGAACGGCTACCGATGGAATCACAAACGGGTCTACCGCATCTATCGGGAGCTGGAGCTGAACCTGCGAATCAAGTCGCGTAAACGCATCATACGAGAGAAGCCCGAGCCACTGGCGGTGCCAGAGGCCATTAATCACTGCTGGTCGATGGACTTCATGCACGATCAGTTAGCCGATGGACGCAGCTTTCGGCTGTTCAATCTGATCGACGATTTCAATCGCGAGGCCTTGGCCATGGATATCGACCTGTCTCTGCCTGCAGAGCGCGTGGTACGTGCACTGAATCAAGTGATCGAGTGGCGTGGCAAGCCACAAGCTATTCGCAGTGACAACGGGCCGGAGTACATCAGCAGTAAGCTCGTACTGTGGGCTGAAAAACATGGCATCCGCTTAGAGCATATCCAGCCCGGAAATCCACAGCAGAACGCCTATGTCGAGCGCTACAACCGGACAGTACGGTATGACGGGTTGGGGCATTACCTGTTCGAATCCATTAGCGAAGTTCAAGAGCATGCAACTCGGTGGGTCAGGACATACAATCACGAAAGGCCAAATATGGCCCTGGGAGGCATCCCCCCAAACAGAAATTGGCCCTCACGGCCTGACTTCTATTTCTGGCGAGTACTAAAAATGGAGGGATTACCATTAACTCCATCCGTCTATGCCGAGCAACTGGCCTCAAAAACCGTTACATTTACTCAGGGTTCTAAAGCCAGCTGCTACTGAAGACGGGAGACGTCGCGTGCCGCGCACGGTTTCTGACAATAATGTCAAGTTACCCGCTGGTGACCTTGTCCGCGTGTAATCTCAACTGTTAGGGTTCTTAGCCATATCACTCCCCGATACTTATCCGGAATCCCCGTGAAGCCCGCATCACGCCCCTTACTCCTTGCCGTGCTAATTCTTGCTGCAGTCAACCTGCGCCCTGGTATCACCTCGTTTGCACCTTTGATCGAGCGGATCGCCAATGAGCTTTCGCTGAGTCGTAGCGTCATGAGCTTGAGTACGGCGCTGCCGGTCTTGTGCATGGGCTTGTTGGCGCCATTTGCTCCGCGCCTTGCGCTTCGGTTTGGTCTGGAGCGTACGATTACAGTCTGTTTGGGGCTGATTACCCTGGCGCTGGCTTTGCGCCTTGCGGGTGATTCGAGTGTGCTGCTGATCAGCACGGCTGCCTTGCTGGGGGCGGGGATTGCGGTAGCCGGGCCGCTGCTTTCGGGCTTTATCAAGCGTCATTTCGTCAGTGGAGTGGGTCAGGTTCTCGCGTGGTATTCCTTGAGCATGGCCATTGGCGGTGCGGCAGGGGCGGTGCTGACATTTCCTCTGATGGAGTTGTTTGGGCTCGGCTGGGTGGGGGCTTTAGCGATTTGGGCGGTGCCTGCATTGCTGGGCGTTCTGTTGTGGTTTTTGATTCCAAACATGCCAGAAGTTGCACCGCAAAAAAGCGCCGATGTTGAGTCCGTCGGCCTGCCTTGGAACAAACCCCGGGCCTGGCTGATCAGTGGTTTTTTCGCGATTCAGGCGGGATTGTTTTACACGTTGGCAACGTGGGCGGTTGCCCGTTATCACGAAGCTGGTTTGTCGATGAACCACAGTAATGCGCTGTTCGGCATGATCATGCTGATGGGGTTGCCCAGCGCATTTATCATGCCGTGGCTTGCCCAGCGTTTCGATCAGCGGATACAGCTTTTGATTTTGTGCGGGGTGGTGACGAGCATCAGTCTGGGCATGATCAGCATTATGCCAACGCTTGTACCTGAGGTCTGGGCTGTCGCGCTGGGGCTTTCGTTGAGTGGCTCATTTGCGCTTTCGCTGGTGTTGCCGCTTTACGAGGTCAAGACGCCGTTGGCCGTCAGCCGCTGGACGGCGATGATGCTATTTATGGGCTACAGCGTGGGTTCGGTTACGCCGGTCTTGAGTGGTGTGGCGCGGGATCTTTCCGGCAGTTATCAGCTACCGTTCGTGGTATTAACCAGCCTTGCGGTAGTGATGACAGTTCTTGCAGGGTTAATGATGAGGGGCCGTCAGTCAGCGCCTTAGTTGCTGGCTGGATGAGCTTGGCGCGCGTGGTTTCACTCAAGATCCTCCAGCCATTCTTTCGGCACATCGTGTTTGAGTGCTAACTGGCACTGCTGGCTTTCCGGGTCGAAAACGATAACCGCCTGACCTTTGTCTAGTGCATGACGTACGCGCTGCACGCGTGTTTCCAGCGGGGTTTCATCACCATTGTCGGTGCCGTCACGGGTGACGAAGTCTTCGATGAGGCGGGTGAGGGTGTCGGCGTCAAGCATGTTGGCGGGGATTAGCACGGTGTGTTCTCCAGTGAACTGCCGCGATGCTAATGCGCAGAGGTCGCGCAGTCGAGTTTGTTGTTGGCTAAATCTGACGTGGCAGGCAGCCCGATAACAGGCTGCCGCCTCGCCAGACTATTTGCGTTTTTTCTTAGCGGGCGTCGCCAGCACGCTGTCTACCGATGGTACGCGAGTGTCGCTGGCCATCTGGGTTTGATGCTCGAGTTGATGGCTGAAGCGCTCCAACGTGCCTTCTGCGGGCTGGGCGTCGCTGGCGAATACCGGCGGGCTCAGCAGGTAAGCGCCCAGTAAGCGGCTGAGCGCGGCGAGGCTGTCGATATGCGTGCGTTCATAGCCGTGGGTGGCGTCACAGCCGAACGCCAGCAGCGCGGTGCGAATGTCGTGGCCGGCGGTTACCGCGGATTGCGCATCGCTGTGGTAATAGCGAAACAAATCGCGGCGCACCGGGATTTCGTTTTCTCCTGCCAGGCGCAATAACTGTCGCGACAGGTGATAGTCGTACGGGCCGCCGGAGTCCTGCATGGCCACGCTCACGGTGTGCTCGCTAGACTGCTGGCCTGGCGCTACGGGGGCGATGTCGATACCGACAAACTCACTCACATCCCAGGGCAATGCGGCGGCAGCGCCTGAGCCGACTTCTTCGGTGATGGTGAACAATGGATGGCAGTCGATCGGTGGTTCTATACCGCTGTCCACCACGGCTTTCAGGGCTGCCAGTAGAGCCGCGACGCCTGCTTTGTCATCCAGATGGCGGGCGCTGATGTGCCCGCTTTCGGTGAATTCTGGCAGCGGATCGAAGGCGACAAAATCACCTACCGATACTCCCAAACACTCGCTGTCGGCACGGGTTGTGGTCATCGCGTCGAGGCGTAGTTCGACATGATCCCAGGTCACGGGCATCTGGTCGATTGCGGTATTGAAGGCGTGGCCAGAGGCAAGCAAAGGCAACACGCTGCCGCGCAATACGCCGTTGTCGGTGAACACGCTGACGCGGCTGCCTTCGGCAAAGCGGCTCGACCAATGGCCAATCGGGGCCAGACCCAGGCGGCCATTGTCCTGAATGATGCGGACACTGGCGCCGATGGTGTCGAGGTGGGCTGAGACGGCTCGATCCGGGCTTTGCAGTTTGCCCTTGAGCGTGGCGCGGATGGTGCCGCGGCGGGTCATTTCAAATGGGATGCCAAGCTCATTCAACTGTTCGGCGACGTAACGCACGATGGTGTCGGTGAAGCCTGTCGGGCTGGGAATGGCGAGCATCTCAAGCAGGACTTTTTGCAGGTATTCGAGATCTGGCTGCGGTAGTTGGCTCATAACTCTCCTTGATTCGCTAAGCCGCACTGCGCGCGTTCAGCGCAGCGGCAATGCGGCGGATGGCTGACTAACTCACGACCTGGCTCAGGGGAAAGAGCAGGTCGACAAAGCGTTCAGCTGTCGGTTGCGGTTCGTGATTGGCCAGGCCGGCGCGTTCATTGGCTTCAATGAATACGTATTCCGGTTGGTCGGCAGCAGGCACTAACAGGTCCAGCCCGACCACGGGAATATCCAGCGCGCGGGCGGCGCGTCTTGCAGCGTCTGCGAGCACCGGATGCAGGGTGTCAGTAACATCCTCCAGGCTGCCGCCGGTGTGCAGGTTGGCTGTTTTGCGCACGGCCAAACGCTGGCCGGTCGGCAGCACGCTGTCGTAGTCAAATCCCGCTGATTGCAGCGTGCGCAGGGTTTCTGCATCTTTGGGGATGCGGCTTTCTCCGGCCGTTGCGGCTTGGCGACGGCGGCTTTGTGCATCGATCAAGTCACCGATGCTGTGCAGCCCGTCGCCAATCACCTCGGCAGGGCGGCGAATAGCGGCCGCGACGACTTCAAAGCCGATGACCACGATGCGCAGATCCAGCCCTTCGTGGAAGCTTTCGAGTATCACCCGCTCATCAAAGGGTTTGGCCCGTTCGATGGCGTCGTGCACTTCACCTGGCGTGCGCAGATCCACTGCAACGCCTTGGCCTTGCTCGCCGTCTACCGGCTTGACCACGACGCGACCGTGCTTTTTCAGGAAGGTCGCGTTGTCCTCGGCGCTGGCGGCGAGTCGCTGATCAGGCAGGCATAACCCAGCGCGAGAAAGTGCGCGATGGGTCAGGCGTTTGTCCTGACACAAGGTCATGCTGACGGCGCTGGTCAGGTCGGTCAGTGACTCGCGACAGCGAATCCTCCGGCCGCCATGATTGAGGGTGAACAGGCCAGCCTCGGCATCATCAACCTGCACTTCAATGCCCCGGCGCAATGCTTCATCGACAATAATCCGCGCATACGGATTCATCTCGCTGTGCGGGCCAGGGCCAAGGAACAGGGTCTGATTGATGCCGTTTTTACGCTTGATGCTGAAGGTTTGCAGCTCGCGAAACCCCAGTTTGGCGTACAGACGCTTGGCTTGTTTGTTGTCGTGCAGAACTGATAGGTCCAGATGGCTGAGGCCACGGCTTTGATAGTGTTCAATCAGATGGCGAACCAGCACTTCGCCAACGCCCGGCCGGCTGCATTGTGGGTCTACTGCCAGGCACCACAAGCTGCTGCCGTTTTCGGGGTCGCGGTAAGCTCGCTGGTGATTGAGCCCCATCACGCTGCCGATGATATTGCCGCTGTCTTCATCTTCTGCCAGCCAGTACGTCGGGCCACCTTGCTCATGCGGCGTGAGTTTCTCTGGAACAATCGGCTGCATGCCACGCGCCTGATACAGGCAATTAATCGCCTGCCAGTCGGCGTCATTCTGGGCGCGGCGAATGCGATAACCGCGAAAGCCGCGACGGGCAGGGCGGTAGTCGCTGAACCACAAACGCAGCGTGTCGGAAGGATCGAGAAACAACTGCTGGGGCGCATAGGCGAGCACCTGATGCGGCGCTGAAACATACAGCGCAATATCGCGCTCGCCAGGCTCTTCGCTGATCAGTTCGGTTACAAGCTTCTCTGTATCGGCAAACGTATGGCCGATGAGTAACCGACCCCAGCCGCAATGCACGGCAACCGGCGTGCTGGGTTTGGCATCGCGGTCTTCAGCGAGGCGCGCTTGCAGGCGTTCGTAAGAGGGTGTTTGGCCGCGCAAGAGGCGTTGATTGATGGCAGTAGGTCGCATTGGAGAGTGATCCTTTGCTGTCTGCGACGCCCGGATGGTTTCCGGGTCATTAATATTCGCGTTGTCGACCGGTATTTACTCCGGCTACGCCTGATAAACCAACGCGGAGTGCACATGCACTCCGCTTTTTTTCGTTACAGCCCCTGTTCGTTAAGCCAGAGGTTGAGTGCCGCCATTTGCCATAATTTGGAGCCGCGCAGCGGTGTCAGCTGGCCATGCGGGTCCGACAACAGTTTGTCGATCATCGCCGGGTTGAACAGGCCACGATCCTGGCTCGGATCAACCAGCAAGTCGCGTACCCAGCCCAGTGTTGCGCCTTCAAGGTGCTTCAAACCCGGTACGGGGAAGTAACCCTTCTTGCGGTCAATCACAGCATCCGGAATGACTTTTCGAGCGGCTTCTTTCAAGACGTATTTGCCGCCTTCCGGTAACTTGAATCGACCCGGAATACGTGCCGAGAGTTCCGCAACGCGATAATCGAGGAACGGTGTGCGCGCCTCCAGGCCCCAGGCCATGGTCATGTTGTCGACACGCTTAACCGGGTCATCGACCAGCATTACGGTGCTGTCCAGGCGCAATGCCTTGTCTACCGCCGCACTGGCGCCGGGCTTTGCGAAGTGTTCCCGAACGAACTCACCTGCGTGGTCATCGGTCAGCCAGGCGGGCTGTACGCAGGCTGCATATTCATCATGCTCGCGGTCGAAGAAGGCCTTGCGATAGGCAGCGAATGCATCGTCTGCACCATCCACTTCCGGGTACCAGTGATAGCCTGCAAACAACTCATCGGCACCCTGGCCGCTTTGCACCACTTTGCAGTGTTTGGCGACTTCGCGTGAGAGCAAGTAGAACGCGATGCAGTCATGGCTGACCATCGGCTCGCTCATGGCGCCAAATGCGGCAGGCAACTGGTCAAGAATCTCGCTCTCACCAATGCGCAATTGGTGGTGTTGGGTGTTGAAGCGCTCTGCGATCAGGTCTGAGTACTGGAACTCGTCACCACGTTCGCCACCGGCGTCCTGAAAACCGATCGAGAAGGTCGACAGATTCTCGACGCCCGCTTCACGCAGCAAGCCAACCAGCATGCTCGAATCAACGCCGCCAGAAAGCAGTACACCGACGTCAACGGCGGCGCGTTGGCGAATCGAAACGGCTTCGCGCATGCTGGTGAGCACTTGATCACGCCAGTCTTCGAACTCGAATGCCTGCTCATCGGCTTTAGGGCCGAACTCAAGATGCCACCAGGTCTGTTGCTCGCAGTTGCCCTGTGCGTCAAAGCGCATCCAACTGGCAGGTGCGAGTTTTTCGACACCGGCAAGAATCGTCCGCGGAGCCGGCACGACGGCGTGGAAATTGAGATAATGATTCAGTGCAATCGGGTCGAGTGCTTTGCTGATGTCGCCGCCTTTTACCAAGGCTGGCAGGCTTGACGCGAAGCGCAGGCGCTGGCCGGTACGCGACAGATACAGGGGTTTGACCCCGAGGCGGTCGCGGGCGATGAAGAGCTGCTGGGTATCGCGCTCCCAAACGGCAAAGGCAAACATGCCGTTGAGCTTGGGCAGCAAATCTTTACCCCAAGCGTGATAGCCCTTGAGCAGGACTTCGGTGTCGCCACCCGAGAAGAAGCGATAGCCCAATGCTTTGAGCTCTTCGCGCAATTCAGGGTAGTTGTAGATGGCGCCATTGAAGACCATCGACAAACCCAGATCGCTGTCGATCATGGGTTGGCCGGAAGCTTCCGCCAGATCCATAATTTTCAGGCGTCGGTGGCCGAGGGCTATTGGCCCCTGGCTGTGAAAACCATGGGCATCCGGGCCGCGAGGGGCCAGATGATGGGTGATTCGCTCGACTGCAGCCAGGTCGGCCGGTCGTTGATCAAAACGTAATTCTCCAGCTATTCCGCACATATTTCCTTACCGGTGTTGCCGTTGGGGAGGTGTTCGGATGCACCGAACCTTTTACACGAAAACAAAATAATGCTTTCATGTCAAAGCTTTAATGTCTTATGAAAGGCGAATATGTCTAAAAAAATAGTTTCTACTGAAATGGATTTGTCATCTGTTTTGGCCTTCGAAATGCCGATTTTCAAGGCCTTGCGCCGTTTGCAGCAGGCGGGAGAGGTGCATGCCAAGAGGCTCAGTCGCTTTGGCGGGCTGACGCCGATGCAGTTGATGATATTGCAAGTGTTGGCGGGTGAGGCCCGATTAACGGCAAGTGATTTGAGCGGTCGCGTGAGTCTCACTGCCGCGACGCTGTCGGGCATGATCGACCGGCTTGAAGAGCGCAACCTGTTGCATCGCCAACGTGATGATCAGGACCGTCGGCGCCAATGGCTGTTGATCAGTGATGCCGGGCGGGAATTGCTCAAGCAGGCGCCTTCACTGTTGCCGCCCGAGTTCAATAAACACTTTGCTGAGCTGGCAGAGTGGGAGCGCTATCAGCTGACCGCGACATTGCTGCGCGCGGCAGAGTTGTGTGCCGAAGTCGAGTGAGTCTGAGTGTTTGCTGCAAGTTTGACTCGTCGTTGAGGCAACATTCGTCAGTCTGGGTGTGGCCAATTTTGCTGGCGATTTCGTGCGCAATAGGCGTCGTTAGCGGCTAGCTGGTTCAGCTGCCTGCAAAGAGTTTTTGAGCTGCAAGCGTCAGGCTGACGACGACCAGCATCAGTGCAAATATTCTTTGCAGCAAACGCCCGCCAATGCGTTGGGCCAGAAAGTTGCCGGCCATTACCCCGACAGCGCCGCCCGCAGTTAGCCCTGCGAGTAGCTGTGGCGATGGGCTGGCGTGGCTCAGGTAAAGTAAAAATCCTCCGCCTGATACCAGTGAAATCACCGCCATCGATGTGGCCATGGCCGACAGCAGCGACAGCGGGGTAAACCACAACAGTGCAGGCACTACCAGAAAGCCGCCGCCGACGCCCATCAGTCCCGACAACAGGCCGACGCCAATGCCAATCAGCACCAGTGGCCCGCTGCGTAATGGGCCTTCGCTCGCACGTGGCAAACTGCTGCTGCGCCACATCCGCCACGCGGCCCAAAGCACGAGCAAGCAGAAGGCCACGACCAGGGCTTTTTCTGGTATAAATTGGCCCAGCCATTGGCCCATTGCGTTGCCCGGCAAACCGCTGAGCGTCAGCAGTAGCGCCGGTTTCCATGCAACCATGCCTTGCCGGGCGCGGGGTATGGCGCCGACCAGTGCGGTTAACGCGACAGCGCCCAAGCTCACGCCAATCGCGTCGCGCAGTGGCAAGTGCAGGCTGAGCAGCAAGGGCAGGGCGACTAGCGAGCCGCCTGCGCCCGTAAGCCCCAGCAGCAAGCCGAGAATGCTGCCAACTGCGAGCGACTCGGCCAGCATGTCCATCATTTATTCCACGGCATGCGGGCGAGCAGTAGCGCCATGGCGCAGGTGTTGCTGATGCCGGCGAAGGTCAGGCCGGCTCCCACAAAGGCGCTGAGGCCAAACCAGGCAGGTGACAGAGTTGCGCCCAGTATCACCCCGAGCAGAACCAGCGAACCTGCGGTGATCTGCACCTGGCGTTGAATACTGATGACTGCGGATTCGGCCTTGTTCGTCGCTACGCCGCAAGCTACGCAGGCGTTGGTGCCGCCGTCGATAACCCGAACGCCGGGCAATAATTGCTTTAGCTGTTCAGCAGCCTTGCGTGCGCGCATGCCGCTTTGACAGAGCAGGTACAGCTCATCGCCGCGCTGCAGGCCATCGGCCTTGAGTTGTGCTGCCAACTGCTCGGGTTGCAACTGATCGAGCGGAACATTGCGTGCACCGGCCACGTGTTCGGCACGAAATTCAGCTGGGCTGCGCACATCGAGCAAAAAATGGGTTTGGCCCTGACGCTGCTTGTCGGCGAATGCGCCAGCATCGATTGTCTGGATGTCTGTGGTCATTTGCTTACCCCCACACTGAGATCGGCTTTCAGGTGTATTTGGTGAAAATGGCGCGCACTCGGGCGAGAGTGGCCTGGGCGTCGCCATTTTCGTTGAGCATGGTTTCCTCAAGCAGGCAGGCCAGCATCTCCTGATAGGCTTTATCCAGCGCCTTGCGGGCGGCCGAGAACTGTTGAGCAATCGACTCGCATTCTTCGCCACGGCGAATCATGGCCTGAATGCCGCGAATCTGCCCCTCAACGCGGGCCAGGCGCTTGAGCATGGCGTCCTGTTGGTTAGGTGTTGGTGTCGTCATCGGTTTTCTCTTATACCCCTGGGAGTATATATACAGGGGGGAGTATTGTTGCGTAGGCGCAGTTTTGCAACCGCCACCGATCAAAGGTGTAGGGCGCGTAGGCGCATTTCAGCTAGAGATTGCGAACCAATTTGCGCAGTGCGAAGCGGTTGGGATGGCAGCCCTCTGCTACATCACGTGGCACTGGCAATGGCTCATCATTGAGCCATGCGGCAATCATCTCGCCGCTCAATGGCGCGGTAATCAAACCGCGTGAGCCGTGGCCGCTATTGATATACAAACCCGGGAGCCAGGGGCATTTAATCTCCGGTACCTGACGCGCATCCTTGCTCAGAATCGCATAGGCATCAGCGAAGGCGGGCAGGTCGGCCAGAGGCCCGACGATGGGCAGATAGTCCGGGCTGGTGCAACGAAATGCAGCGCGGCCTTGCAGTGACTCAGCCGGGTATTCGCGTGCGTTGAGTCGTTGGCTTAGGTCGCTGGAGATTGCTTCCAATAACTCGATGTTGCCTGCATGATCGCGCGCGTTAGCCGTTAAATCGTTACTGTTAAAGTCAAAGCTGGCGCCGAGTGTGTGTTCGCCATCGCGGGCTGGAGCCACATAACCTTCGGCACAAATGACGGTATTGAGTTCAGCGCTTTGCACAGTTTCGGGCAGGCGGGTGATTTGCCCGCGAATGCGTTTCAGCGGCAATTCGGCGCTGTACTCATACTGTTTGATATCGGCGGCGCCTGCCAGCACGACAACCTCGGCGCTGGCAAGTAATTGCTCGCCATTGCGGGCTTGCCAAAGTCCGTCTTCTCGCGTGAGTTGCAGGGCGTCCTGATGCAGTTGCAGGGTGATATTGGCATGTGCACCCAGGCTTTGGCACAAGGCCGGAGGATGAACCCAGCCGGCTTGGGGGTAGTACAGACCGCCACTTTCAAGCTTGACCCCGGCAATGGTTTCGGCCTGGCTCTGGCTGATGTTCTGCACCAGGGCTTGCGGGAATGCCTGAGCGATCTTTGCCTGACGCTGCGCCTCCTTGTCGTCAAACGCCAGTTGCAGGACGCCGCAGTTGTCCCAGTCGAGCCCCTTGTTCAGCCGCTCAAGTTGACGGCGGGTGTAGCCGAAACCACTGACAATCAGCCGTGAAAGTGCCGTGCCGTGCGCGGACAGCTTCAGGTACAACACGCCTTGCGGGTTGCCCGACGCCTCCGCAGCAATGCTTGAATGACGCTCCAGTAAGGTCACCTTCCAGCCGCGCTGGGCCAGGCTTGCAGCCGTTGCGCAGCCCGCCAGCCCAGCACCTATAACCAGTGCGTTGCGCTCTTTAACCGGGTTAACCGGGCGCGCAAACCAGGGTTTTTGCACGGCTACCGACTCGCCGGCAAATTCACCTTTGATGAACTCCCATTTCTTGCCAATGCCCGGTACGCGTTTCACCGTAAAGCCCGCTTCTTTAAGCGCGCGGCGTACCACCCCGGCGCTGCTGAATGTGCCAAAACTGGTGCCTGTTACTGAAAGCCTGGCAACTTGCTCGAACAGTTCAGGCGACCACAGTCGCGGGTTTTTCCCAGGTGCAAAGCCATCGAGAAACCAAGCATTCACGCGTGCATCGAGTTGGCTGAACATCTCGACGCCATCACCGACCAGCAGGTCCAGCACAACGCGCCCACCGGCTAGTTTTATGCGTTGAAAGCCTGGATGAATGGCCACGTACTGGCCGAGCAGCGGCTCTGAGAACTCAACCAGTTCTGGCCAGAGTGCCAATGCGCGTTTTAAGTCATCGGGGCTCAGCGGGTATTTCTCCACGCTTATAAAGTGCAGGCGTGCAGAGGCGGGCGCTTGTCGATTAAACAGTTGCCAGGCGCATAAAAAATTCATGCCGGTGCCAAAACCGGTCTCGGCAATCACAAACGTATCGTTGGCTTGCAGCGCCGCAAAGCGTTCGGGCAGGTGGTTGTTTTCGAGAAACACCACGCGGGTTTCCTCGAGGCCGTCATCGCGTGAAAAGTAAATGTCGCCATAGGCACTGGAGAAGGGCAGGCCTTGTTCATCCCATTCGAGCTGAGCGTATTCGATGACTGGTGTTTGCGACATGACGGCTACCTGGCAAATGCAGCGCGCATTTTAACTGATAAAGCCCCGTATCCATGCAATCGCTGAGGCTCGAGCTAAGCGTTTTTCTTGAAAACCCATGCTTATAGCTCAGACAGAACCCCTGATCATCCGCTAGGCTGATGTATGCAAATCAGGGAGTAGCGTATGTTCGAGTCCGCCGAGATTGGCCGCACCATTGATAAAGAAACTTATGATCTGGCAGTTCCAGCGCTGCGTGAAGCATTGCTGGAGGCGCAATACGAATTGAGTCAGCAGGGCCGGTTTGCGGTGCTGATTCTTATCAACGGGATTGAGGGCGCCGGTAAGGGCGAAACCGTCAAACTGTTGAACGAGTGGATGGACCCCCGGTTAATCGAAGTCAGCACCTTTGATGCACCTACCGATGAAGAACTGGCCCGTCCACCGGCCTGGCGCTTTTGGCGCCAGCTCCCACCGAAAGGGCGCATGGGGATTTTCTTTGGCAATTGGTACAGCCAGATCCTTCAGGGGCGCGTGCATGGCCGGTTCAAAGACGCCGTGATGGATCAATCGATAGACACGGCCGAGAGCCTTGAGCGCATGCTCTCGGATGAAGGCACGCTGATCTTCAAATTCTGGTTTCATCTGTCGAAAAAGCAGATGGAAAACCGCCTGAAGTCGCTCAAGGACGACCCGCTGCACAGTTGGCGGATCAGCCCGCTGGACTGGCAACAGTCGAAAACCTACGACAAGTTTGTACGCTACGGAGAGCGCGTGCTGCGCCGCTCCAGCCGAGATTACGCACCTTGGTATGTGGTTGAAGGCTTTGATGAAAACTACCGCAGTCTGACCGTTGGCAAAGTATTGCTCGACGGCTTGCAGGCCGCCCTGAAAGCCCAGGCTGTTCAGCGACCGCATCCGCATTCGGCGCCGCTGACTTCAAGCATCGACAACCGCACGTTGCTCGACAGCCTGGACATGAGCCAGGCGCTTGAGAAGTCGGATTACAAAGAGCAGCTGGTGATCGAGCAGGCGCGGTTATCCGGATTGATGCGCGACAAACGCATGCGCCGGCATTCGCTGGTCACAGTTTTTGAAGGTAACGATGCGGCTGGCAAGGGCGGTGCAATTCGCCGCGTTGCCGCCGCGCTGGACCCGCGCCAATACCGGATTGTGCCAATCGCAGCGCCCACCGAGGAGGCGCTGGCGCAGCCCTACTTGTGGCGTTTCTGGCGGCATATCCCCGCGCGCGGCAAATTCACGGTTTTCGACCGTTCCTGGTATGGCCGTGTATTGGTTGAGCGGGTTGAAGGTTTTTGCAGCCCGAGCGACTGGTTGCGAGCGTATGGCGAGATTAATGATTTTGAAGAGCAGCTGACAGACTCAGGCGTGGTGCTGGTGAAGTTCTGGCTGGCCATCGACAAGCAAACGCAGCTTGAGCGTTTTCAGGCGCGCGAAAAGATCCCGTTCAAACGTTACAAGATTACCGAAGATGACTGGCGCAACCGCGAAAAGTGGGAGGTTTACCGCGATGCAGTGGGCGACATGGTCGACCGCACCAGTACCCGGATTGCCCCGTGGACACTGGTCGAGGCCAACAATAAGTACTTCGCCCGGATCAAAGTACTGCGCACCATCAATGAGGCTTTGGAAGCCGCATTTGCTAAAGACTAGTGCTGTAGCGCGCGGCAGGATGTTCGCGCATACAAGCGATGAATGATCGTCGCGAATCGATATTGAGCGGAATTATCCTAAGTTCATGCCCAACATCATCAACTCCGAGGTGTGTCATGCGTGAAGTAGTGATTGTAGATAGCGTACGAACCGGTCTGGCCAAGTCTTTTCGCGGCCAGTTCAATCTGACCCGTCCAGACGACATGGCAGCGCATTGCGTGAACGCGCTGCTCGAACGTAACAACCTGGACCCTGCTCTGGTTGAAGACTGCGTAGTCGGTGCCGGTTCTAACGAAGGCGCTCAGGGCATGAACATCGGCCGCAACGTGGCCGTGTTGTCTGGCCTCGGTATTCAGGTGCCGGGCATGACGCTCAACCGCTATTGCTCGTCCGGTTTGCAAGCCATCGCCATTGCGGCCAACCAGATCGCCTCGGGTTGCAGTGATGTGATTGTGGCCGGTGGTGTCGAGTCGATCACCATGACCATGAAGAGCATCAATACCGATCACCTCTTCAATCCGATTATCCAGGAAAAAATCCCCGGTATTTACTACCCGATGGGCCGCACTGCCGAGATCGTTGCGCGCCGTTATGGCGTTACGCGTGAGGCGCAGGATGCCTATGCGTTGCAAAGCCAGCAGCGTACTGCAGCAGCCCAGAAAGAGGGTTTGTTTGAAGACGAAATTGTGCCGATGAGCGTCAAGTATCAGGTCGAAGACAAAGCCACAGGCGAGAAGTCGATTCTCGATGGCATTGTTGACCGTGACGATTGCAACCGTCCGAGTACCACCCTGCAGGATTTGGCCGGCTTGAAGCCTGTGTTTGCCGAGGATGGCTCGGTAACCGCCGGTAATGCGTCGCAACTTTCCGATGGTGCTTCCATGACGCTGGTCATGAGCATGGACAAAGCGCTTGAGCTGGGCCTGACCCCGCGGGCGATTTTCCGTGGCTTTACCGTGTCGGGCTGTGAGCCGGATGAGATGGGCATCGGTCCGGTTTTCTCGGTGCCCAAGCTGCTGAAAGCCAAAGGCCTGAGCGTGGCGGATATTGATCTGTGGGAACTCAACGAGGCGTTCGCGTCGCAGTGCCTGTATTGCCGGGATCGCCTGGAAATCGACAACGACAAGTACAACGTCAACGGCGGCTCAATCTCCATCGGTCACCCGTTCGGCATGACTGGCTCGCGTCAGGTCGGCCATCTGGTGCGCGAGTTGCAGCGCCGCAAACTGCGTTATGGCATCGTCACCATGTGTGTGGGCGGCGGTATGGGCGCAACGGGGCTGTTTGAATCGTTGAGCTGATCGAATAACCGCTGGGGTCTGGCAAAGACGCTTTGAGATTTGCCGGGCCTGCGCGGTTAGTGGCTGTTTTTCATTGAGCGATGTTTAGGCAATTGCCGCGCAATGAACATCCGGTTGATGTACGAATCAATCTCTCGCAAGGCATCTACCCGTGTGAAAAACGGGCCTTCCAGCGTGCCTTCCCGCGTTGCAAAAAAATACTGACCGTTTACCGAGCTGATGCGCTCACTGCGATAATGGGTGCCGTGAAGTGGATCGCAATTGCGCTTGCAGAACATAGCAGTTACTCAAAAGTTTTATTTTGATGAGTTTGATTCTAATCAGCGATTGTTGTTTTGCTAAGGCTGCTGACCAGCGGTCGAATCTGCAGGCCCCAGTGGGTAAGGGCTGTGGCTATTCAAGTAGGTTTGCGGCGCGTTGCACCCGTACAGTTTTGCCGGTTATCGCGCTAGCACTGTAGCTGTGCTGGTTACTATGCGCGTCGCTAAAATAGCCCTGCGCGAGACGATACTGCTCAACTTCAGATGCAGTGGGTCTTCGCGAATTTGAGGCTGTCATGCATATCTCTTCTGGTCGCTGGGCATACGGCATGTTCCTGGCGATGGTTACCGCTGTGCTCTGGGGCATTTTGCCGATCAAACTCAAGCAAGTACTGGCCACTCTCGATCCAGTCACTGTTACCTGGTATCGCCTGTTCGTTTCAGGCTCGATTCTGCTGGCGTTTCTGGCCGCCACCCGGCGACTGCCGCGTTTCAATATTCTCGGGAAGAAAGGCATCGGTTTACTCTGCCTGGCCATCCTCGGGCTTACCGGCAATTATGTGCTGTACCTGATGGGATTAAACCTGCTGAGCCCCGGCACGACGCAGCTGGTTATTCAAGTCGCGCCCATTCTGTTGCTGATCAGCAGCATCTTCATCTTTCGTGAGAAATTCAGCGTCGGGCAGGGCGTGGGGCTGGCTATTTTATTGCTCGGCTTTGGCTTGTTCTTCAATCAGCGCCTCGACGAGTTGTTGAGCTCGTTGACCGCCTATACCACCGGCGTGATAACGGTCATGCTGGCCGCACTGGTCTGGACCTTTTACGGGTTGGCGCAAAAGCAACTGCTCAGCTCATGGAATTCGCTGCAGATCATGATGGTGATCTATCTCGCGTGCGCCCTGTTGCTAACGCCGTGGGCCAAGCCGTTAGATGTGCAGCTGTTAACCCCGGTGCAAGGCTGGCTGTTACTGGCTTGCTGCCTGAACACGCTGGTTGCCTATGGCGCTTTTGCCGAGGCGTTGGCGCATTGGCAAGCCTCGCGGGTAAGTGCTGCGCTGGCGATTACGCCGTTGGTGACCTTTGCGTCCGTGGCGCTGGCGGCTGTTTGGTGGCCCGCCTATGTGCAACCTGAACAGGTTAACGGGCTGGCGTACTGTGGTGCGGTTCTGGTGGTGCTGGGGTCTGCACTGACAGCGCTGGCGCCCTCGATAATGGCCAATCTGCGCACTCGCCGAGCTCGCGTGGCGGTCGTTAAGGCCGTTTGAATTAGTAGCCGCGCAGCCTGTTCAGCGCTGCGCAGCTATTGCAGATTGACTGCTGTAATCACCGCGCCCCATTCTGGTTAGCCGGCGCTTGCCTAGTGAGTATGCCCGTTACCGAGCATGCTTTCAGGGCGAACCCATTCTGAAAACTCCTCCTCGGTGACATACCCCAACTGCAACGCTGCTTCACGCAACGTGGTGCCTTGCTGATAAGCCTGTTTGGCGATTTCGGCGGCCTTGTCGTAGCCAATATGTGGATTGAGCGCCGTCACCAGCATCAGGCCGCGCTCCAGATGTTCCGACATCTTTGCCGCGTCGGGCTCCAGTCCGGCAATGCAGTGGGCCTGGAAGTTGCTGCAGCCGTCCGCCAGCAGCCGGATTGACTGCAGCAGACTGTTGATGATCACCGGCTTGAATACATTCAGCTGCAAGTGACCCTGGCTCGCGGCAAAGCTGATGGTTGTATCGTTACCCATCACCTGGCAGGCCAGCATCGACAGCGCCTCGCACTGAGTTGGATTCACCTTGCCCGGCATAATCGAGCTGCCCGGCTCATTGGCGGGCAAGCGAACTTCGGCAAATCCTGCGCGCGGGCCAGAGCCCAGCAAGCGCAAGTCATTGGCGATTTTCATCAGCGTTGCAGCCAGGGTTTTCAGCGCGCCAGACATAATCGTCAGCGGCTCATGCCCAGCCAGTGCGGCAAATTTATTCGGCGCGCTGATCAGCGGCATGCCGGTGAGCGCTGCCAGCTCCCCGGCAATCGCTTCGGCGAAACCTGCTGGTGCATTCAGGCCTGTACCAACAGCAGTTCCGCCTTGAGCCAGCTCGCAAACAGCGGGCAGGGCACTGCGAATGGCGCGTTCGGCATAGTCCAGTTGCGCGACAAATGCCGACAGCTCCTGACCGAAAGTGATCGGCGTGGCATCCATCATATGGGTGCGCCCCGTCTTGATAACGTTGCCGTGGCGCGCGGCTTGCTCGGCCAGCCCGCCAGACAGTTCGGCAATTGCCGGCAGTAATTGGTTGTAGACCGCGCTGGCCGTTGCAATGTGCATGGCGGTCGGGAAGCAATCATTCGAGCTTTGCGAACGGTTGACGTGATCATTCGGGTGCACCGGGCTTTTGCCACCGCGTGCACCGGTCGCCAACTCGTTGGCGCGCCCGGCAATCACCTCGTTAACATTCATGTTGGTCTGCGTGCCGCTGCCGGTCTGCCAGACCACCAATGGGAACTGCTCATCCAGCTGGCCGCCGATAACCTCGTCTGCCGCTTGCTCGATCAAGCGGGCGACATTTTGTGGCAGGCTGCCGTTACGATTATTTACCCGCGCCGCTGCCTTCTTGATGGTCGCCAGCGCATGCACCACCGCGATGGGCATGCGCTCCTGTCCGATCGCAAAGTTGATCAGCGAGCGCTGAGTCTGCGCGCCCCAATAAGCATCTTCCGGGACGTCGATGGCACCAATGCTGTCGGTTTCCTTGCGGCTCATGTGATTCTCCTGATAGGGGTATTTGCAGTTTAGGTCGTGATAACGGCTCGCAGGTTCCGTTGGGTAGATAATTACGCCGTGACGCTGGGCTTACAGTACGGGGCTAACGTTCTGGTGTGTTGCATATCAGGGCGCTGGCGATGGTTGCCGAATGAGTGATGTAAGTCGCGTGAATCAACGCTATGCAAGCCTGCGCGACGAGCGCCTGCTGTAAAATGGTGGGCATTACTTTTGGTGTGGCGAGGCTGATAATGCGCGAGCAGATAGGCGGGCTGTTGGCGTAGGACGCAGTTAAGCCGCTTGAGGTCTGTGTGGCTAAGGCACAAAATACCGTCCGCGCTGTCCTACGGATTCATCTTGCTAATTCTGGAGTATTTAATGCCACGTTTATCTGCTGTTTTTGCAGTTGCCTTGCTGGCTGTGGGGAGCGCGAACGCGTTCGCGGATGCCGCCAGTCACGCGGCCGATGCCGAGCGCTTTTTACTGTTGGCGCGAGCAGACAAGCTGGCGGCTCCTGTTCACGCTCAAGTGCAGCAAATGTTCGCTCAGCGCTTTGCCGAGAGCGGCTCGCCAAAGGGTAAGGAAGCAACTCTTGAGCGTTATCAGGCCAAGGCCAACGCGGCGATCGACAGCGCCGTGGGCTGGGACAAAATCAAGCCCGATATGATCAAACTCTACACCAGCAATTTCAGTGAGCCGGAATTGAAAGAGCTGATCAAGTTCTATCAGTCGCCGCTGGGCAAGAAGTTCATGCAGAAAATGCCCGAACTCACAGCTCGCTCGGCGCAACTGACCCAAGCCAAATTGCAGGTGGCGGTTCCCCAGGTGAACAAAATGCTGCAGGACATGACCGACGAAATCGCCCCTAAAAAACCTTGATTGGAGTCCCTGATGTCGAAGCTTGAACAGATTGAGGTCGCGCTGGCTGCACTCGAACCGCAACACCTGAGCGTGCAGGATGAGAGCCACATGCACAGCCGTGGGCTGGAAACGCATTACAAGGCGGTGATCGTCAGCGAGCAGTTTGCCGGGTTGAATGCGGTTAAGCGTCACCAGAAGGTGTATGCCTGTATGGGCGATCTGATGGGCCAGGTGCATGCATTGGCGCTGCACACGTATACCGCGCAAGAGTGGCAGGCGCAGGGCATCGCCCCCGCGTCGCCAACTTGTCTGGGCGGCAGCAAGCACGACGCGCACTGATCCACACAAGCTCGATTGCAGGGGCAGGGAATGATCCATGTTGACGCATGGGTCAAATCAGCTCTACACCAATTGCTGCAAATTCCGTAAAATCGACAAACGCCAGCAGCGATGCTGGCGTTTTTTATTACCCAGTCCGCCCTTTACGTGGGCGACTACTGCAGGAATATTCTGATGACCGACAAGATTGTCGTTGCCGCGCTATACAAATTCGTCTCGCTACCTGACTTCCACGACCTGCGTGAGCCTTTGCTCAACGCCATGCTCGAGTACGGCATCAAAGGCACATTGCTGCTGGCCGAAGAGGGTATTAACGGCACTGTTTCGGGCAGCCGTGCGGGCATCGATAATCTGCTTGAGTGGTTCCGTCAGGATGCGCGCCTGATTGATATCGACCACAAAGAATCCTATTGCGACGAGCAGCCGTTCTATCGCACCAAGGTCAAACTGAAAAAAGAAATCGTGACCCTTGGGGTTGAGGGTGTAGACCCGAACAAACGTGTCGGCACCTATGTCGAGCCGCAGGACTGGAACGCGCTGATCGCAGACCCGGAAGTTCTGTTGATCGATACGCGCAATGACTACGAAGTGTCGATTGGCACATTCGATGGTGCGATCGACCCGAAGACCAAAACCTTCCGCGAATTCCCCGACTACATCAAAGCCAACTTTGATCCGGCCAAGCACAAGAAAGTCGCCATGTTCTGCACCGGCGGCATTCGCTGCGAAAAGGCCTCGAGCTACATGCTCAATCAAGGCTTCGATGAAGTGTTTCACCTCAAGGGCGGCATTCTCAAATACCTCGAAGAAGTGCCGCAGGAGCAGAGCCGCTGGAAGGGCGACTGCTTCGTGTTCGATAACCGGGTCACCGTGCGCCACGACCTTAGCGAAGGTGAGTATGATCAGTGCCACGCTTGCCGCACGCCGATTTCGACAGAAGACCGCGAGTCCGAGTTTTACACGCCCGGCGTGAGTTGCCCGCATTGCTGGGACTCATTGCCAGAGAAAACCCGTGCCGGTGCCCGTGAGCGCCAGCGTCAGATCGAACTGGCTCAGGCGCGCAATATGCCGCATCCGCTGGGATACAACGCACGCCTCGCGAAAAAGGATTAAGCCATGCAAACCCGCCTGCTGTACGTGATGGACCCGATGTGCTCCTGGTGCTGGGGATTTGCTCCGGTAGCAGAAGCGCTGTCTCAGCAGGCGCAGGCAGCAGGCGTCGACTTGCACTTGATCGCAGGGGGGCTGCGCACGGGCAACAATGCCATCCTCGATCCTTCAACCCGACGCTACATTCTTGAACACTGGCAGGCGGTCGCAAACGCTACCGGCCAGCCATTCAAGTTCGAGGGTGCGCTGCCAGAAGGCTTTGTCTACGACACCGAAACCGTGTGCCGTGCGCTGGTGACTGCGCGCTCGCTTTCGCCGCAGGGCGCCTGGCGCTTGGTTAAGTCAATCCAGCAGGCGTTTTATGTTGAAGGCCGCGATGTAACTCAGGTTCAGGTTCTGCTTGAACTTGCCGAAGCCGCCGGGCTGTCGCGCAGTGCATTCGCCGATGCCTACGACAGTGCGGCGCAGCGTGCGGCCACCACGGAAGATTTCAGCTGGGCGCTGGACTTGGGCATAGCCGGATTCCCGACCCTGCTGGCCCAGCGCGATGGCCAGTTGGCGTTGCTGACCAACGGTTATCAGCCGCTGGAAACCCTTGCGCCACTGCTGGCGCGCTGGCTGGAGCGTTCCGTCAATGCCTGACCGCCTCAGTTGGGCGGAAATTCGGCGTCTGGCCCTGCATCACAAGAAGGCCTTGATACTGGCCAATCTGGTGGCCATATTCGCCACGCTGTGCAGTGTGCCCATTCCGTTGCTGTTGCCCCTGCTGGTCGATGAGGTCCTGCTCAAGGATGGCGACAGCGCGCTCAAGGTGATGAATCACTTCCTGCCCGACAGCTTGCACACGGCTGTCGGCTATATCGGCTTGATGCTGGTAGTTACCTTGATGTTGCGCGGCGGCGCATTGATTTTCAACGTGATCCAGGCGCGCCTGTTCGCGCGCTTATCGAAAGACATCGTCTACCGTATCCGCGTGCGCCTGATCGAGCGCCTTAAGCGTATTTCCCTGAGTGAATACGAAAGCCTTGGCGGCGGTACGGTTACCACGCATCTGGTCACCGACCTCGATACGCTGGACAAATTTGTAGGCGAGACGCTTAGCCGCTTCCTCGTCGCCATGCTCACGCTCGCCGGTACTTCGGCGATTTTGCTGTGGATGCACTGGCAGTTGGCGTTGTTGATTTTGCTGTTCAATCCGCTGGTGATCTACGCCACGGTGTTGCTGGGTAAGCGGGTCAAACACCTGAAGCGGCTCGAAAACGACAGCACTTCGCGTTTCTCCCAAGCCTTGACCGAAACCCTTGAAGCGATTCAGGAGATACGCGCGGGTAACCGTCAGGGTTATTTCTGGGGCCGTCTGAGCGGTCGTGCCCGCGAGGTTCGTGACTTTGCCGTGGCTTCACAGTGGCGTACCGATGCGTCGAATCGCGCCAGTGGCTTGCTGTTTCAGTTCGGTATTGACGTGTTCCGCGCCGCCGCGATGCTCACGGTGCTGTTCTCTGACCTGTCGATTGGCCAGATGCTCGCCGTATTCAGTTACCTGTGGTTCATGATTGGCCCGGTGGAGCAGTTGCTGAGTTTGCAATACGCGTTTTATGCCGCCAGCGGCGCGCTCTCTCGGATCAATGAATTGCTCGCCCGCGCCGATGAGCCGCAATACCCGGGCGGCGTTGATCCGTTCAAGGGCCGCGATACCGTGGGCATCGAGATCAATGACCTGAAGTTCTCGTACAACGATGAGCCGGTGCTCAATAACCTCAATCTGAGTATTGCACCAGGCGAAAAAGTCGCCATCGTCGGTGCCAGTGGTGGCGGCAAAAGCACGCTGGTGCAATTGCTGCTTGGCTTGTATACCCCGCAAGCGGGCACTATCCGCTTTGGCGGCAGCAGTCAGCAGGAAATCGGTCTGGCGACTGTTCGCGATAACGTGGCGGTGGTGCTGCAACATCCCGCCCTGTTCAACGACACCATTCGCGCCAATCTGTGCATGGGCCGTGAGCGCAGCGATGAAGCCTGCTGGCGAGCGCTGGAAATCGCTCAGTTGTCCCACACCATTCGCCAGCTGCCGGCCGGGCTTGAGAGTGTGGTTGGGCGTTCGGGTGTGCGTTTGTCCGGTGGCCAGCGCCAGCGCCTTGCTGTTGCGCGCATGGTCTTGGCCGAACCTAAAGTAGTGGTACTCGACGAGGCAACATCAGCCTTGGATGCGGCGACCGAATACGCCCTGCATCAGGCACTCGCGCAGTTTCTGCAAGGCCGTACCACGCTGATCATTGCGCATCGCCTGTCGGCCGTGAAACAGGCAGACCGCGTGCTGGTATTTGATGGCGGCACCATCGCCGAGGACGGCGGCCATCAGCAACTGATCGCCGAAGGTGGTCTCTACGCTCAGCTTTATGGCCATCTTCAGCATTAATCGGCTGGCTTCTGGCTAATCTCAGCGCGATTGCGTCAAAAAGCCCTACGCTTCGTCTGGTATTTTGCTGTTCACGCCCACGCAACGCGCTATCGTCGTTTAGGCTATGGACGCAAATTTTTTCGCGAGCGGGGTTGCTCCTGCCAGCTAAGGTTGGCGCACGGCCGAGTCCGCATGAAAGCTAAGGATGCCTGACATGAATCGTAAGAAAGTGGAATTTCCCGGCAGCAATGGACAAATGCTCGCCGGCTTGCTCGAACTCCCGGAAAACCACCGCCGTATCGAGTATTACGCGCTGTTCGCCCACTGCTTTACGTGTGGCAAGGATATCGCCGCCGCGACTCGAATCAGCCGTGAGCTGGCCGATAACGGCATTGCGGTCCTGCGCTTCGATTTCACCGGCCTTGGTAACAGTGACGGCGATTTCGCCAACAGCAACTTCACCTCCAATATTGAAGACCTGGTTGCGGCCGCCAACCTGCTGGCGACCGAGTATCAGGCGCCACAACTGATTATCGGCCATAGCCTGGGCGGTGCAGCAGTGCTTGCCGCAGTTGCGCAAATCGAGTCGATCAAGGCCGTTGCGACCATTGCCGCACCTTCGACTGCGCACCACGTGCAGCACCTGTTTGAAACCTCCAAAGAGAAAATCGCCGCCGAAGGGGAGGCGACGGTGAAAATCGGCCTGCGTGAGTTCTCGATCAAGCAGCAACTGATTGAAGACCTTGATCAGTACGTCGATCTGCAGCACATCGCCAAGTTGCGCCGGCCATTGATCGTTTTTCATTCGCCGGTCGACAGCATTGTTCCGGTCGCCGAGGCGGGCGCTATTTTCGGCGCCGCCAAGCACCCCAAGAGTTACGTCTCGCTGGATAAGGCCGATCACCTGTTGAGCAACAAGGCGGACGCTGTCTACGTGGCCAAAACCCTGGCAGCGTGGGCGGCGCGTTATATCGAGGTGCCAACCGAGGAGCATGCAGGCAATCATCTGGATGACGGCCATGTGCTCGTTACCGAACTCGACAAGAAGTTTCTGCGCGGTCTGTACAGCCGCACGCATGCGCTGGTGGCCGATGAGCCGAAGGATTTTGGCGGCTCCGACTTGGGGCCGACACCCTACAACCTGTTGTTGATGGGATTAGGCGCCTGTACCTCGATGACTATTCGCATGTACGCCGCACGCAAGAAGATCCCGCTGGAGGATGTCGATGTGCGTCTGGTGCATGACCGCGTGCATGCCGACGATTGCGATCAGTGCGAAGGGCGTGAGGGCAAGATCGAACGCATCAGCCGGTTCATCCGCTTCGAGGGCGCAGAACTGACCGAGGAGGACAAGCAGAACATGCTCAGAATCGCAGATTTGTGCCCGGTTCATAAAACCCTGGAAAGTGATCCGGTTATTACCACGCAGTTGGAAATACTGACCGGTAATGAATGAATTTTAATGACTGACGCATAAACTAAAACGGCCACTCGAAAGTGGCCGTTTTAGTTTAAGAAGTGGCTATTGGCTATCAGTTAGTTGTAATTAACAAACACTACGTAAGCATCCCGGCTATTGGCTGCCAGGTTGAGTTTATACCGCGCAGAGAAATAACCCTTATCGGTACGCTCGGCTGAGGGCGCTTGCAGGTCTTGCAAGGCCAGCGGGTGAGATGGGCTGGATGTGTCGCGGGTATTGGCTTTGACATTACGCAGGGTTTGAAGCTCGAAGTGGGCGCTATGCGCCGCGTTAGGGCACTTGTCGAAATCGATGTTGGAGTCATTCAAGTTCGCCTGGCAGGTCGGCTCGGTAATCGCTCCTCTGAATGAGATGCTCCCGGCCGATGCCTGGCCCATCAGAGTAGCGCTGGCAAGTAGTATGAAAAATGTATTTCGGACGCTCTTAATTGTATTCACGACTCACCTATTTATTATGCCTGGCTGGCTATCGTTATTACTGTCGGGCTTTAGGGTTGGCGGGTAACTCCGTGCCACTACTTGTCGTCCGATGATGTCCCTACTGCGCCTTGAGTTGTTTATCTCAGGTGTAGCTTTTGTTATCACGCGGTATTGGCCGAAGTTGTGGACTCGGTTCGATTTAGCTTATTTATTTTTCGGCCGCGGGCTTTTTTGAGTGCTGGGTTTCAGTTGCCGGAGGAATTTGCGCGTAGGCGCGAATTGTTTGCGACTGGCAGCTTCCTGAACCGCCCTGTAACGAATTTGTTACGCGCTAGTAGCGTCTATTGCGGTGGTTTTGAGCGGGAGGCGGGGTGTAATGAAATATTTACGCGCGGGCGGCGTAAACCATTGTTTTCGGCGTTTAGGAGCGCTTGTTTGCGCAGGGTTTAGGGAGTGATATGGGCACATTCCCGTTCGCCACAGAACAGCGGCGGGCGACCCTGACAACAATAAAAGGAGGCGAAATGAACGCCGTGAGCAAAATTGCCCAGCACAACCCGATTGGTACCGACGGCTTCGAGTTTGTCGAATACACCGCCCCAACGCCGGAAGGCATTCAGCAGTTGCGTGAACTGTTTGTCGCCATGGGTTTCACTGAAACGGCCAAGCACCGTTCCAAGCAGGTTTTCCTGTTCCAGCAGAACGACATCAATTTCGTCCTTAACGGCAGCCCGACCGGGCATGTGCGCGAATTCGGCCTCAAGCATGGCCCAAGCGCCTGCGCCATGGCATTTCGTGTCGAGAACGCCGCCCAAGCAGCCGCCTATGTAGAAGCGCAAGGCGCGAAACTGGTCGGCAGCCACGCCAACTTCGGCGAACTGAACATTCCGTGTGTTGAAGGGATCGGTGGCTCGTTGCTGTATCTGGTTGACCGTTATGGCGATAAAACCATCTACGACGTTGACTTTGAATACATCGAAGGTCGCTCGCCCAACGACAATGCGGTGGGTCTGCAAACCCTTGATCACCTGACTCATAACGTTAAGCGCGGGCAGATGGATGTCTGGTCCGGCTTTTACGAGCGCATCGCCAACTTCCGTGAAATCCGCTACTTCGACATCGAAGGCAAGCTCACCGGTTTGCTCTCGCGTGCGATGACTGCGCCGTGCGGCAAGATCCGTATCCCGATCAACGAATCGGCGGACGACAAGTCGCAGATCGAAGAATTCATCCGTGAATATCAGGGTGAAGGCATCCAGCACATTGCCCTGAGCACTGAAGATATCTACGCCACCGTGCGCCAATTGCGCGCCAACGGCGTCGATTTCATGCAAACCCCGGGCACTTACTACGACAAGGTTGATACCCGTGTCGCCGGCCACGGTGAGCCAACAGAGGTACTTCGCGAGCTGAACCTGCTGATCGACGGCGCGCCTGGCGATGACGGCATTCTGTTGCAGATTTTCACTAATACCGTGATTGGGCCGATTTTCTTCGAGATCATCCAGCGCAAGGGCAATCAGGGCTTTGGTGAAGGCAACTTCAAGGCGCTGTTCGAATCGATTGAAGAAGATCAACTGCGCCGCGGTGTGATTTCTGCCGATTGAGCCGCTGGCCAATCGCAAGGCTTAACCTGCGGTTTTAGCTGGTTGCTCCGGCAAAACCGCACAAACTTCTTGATAAGGTCGTTTAGATGAAACTTGCCTCTCTGCAACAAGGCCGTGACGGCATTCTGGTAGTGGTTTCGCGGGACCTCACCCGCGCGATAAAAGTGCCTGCCATTGCTCCCACCCTGCAAGCTGCGCTGGATGATTGGGCCAATCTCCGTGCTCCGCTGGATGCGGTGTATCAGCGCCTCAACGATGGCCTTGAGGCGGACGCCTTTGCTTTTGACCAATCGGCGTGCCACAGCCCGTTGCCACGCGCTTTCCATTGGGCCGATGGCAGTGCCTATGTGAATCACGTGGAGCTGGTGCGTAAAGCCCGTGGCGCCGAAATGCCTGAAAGCTTCTGGCACGATCCGCTGATGTATCAAGGTGGCAGCGATGCCTTCATCCCGCCGCACAGCCCGATTCGCATGGCAGATGAAGCCTGGGGTATCGACCTTGAGGCTGAACTCGCGGTGATTACCGATGACGTGCCGATGGGCGTGAACTCGGCCGATGCTGCGGGTCACATCAAGCTGCTGATGCTGGTCAACGATGTTTCGCTGCGCAATCTGATTCCCGGTGAGTTGGCCAAGGGCTTCGGTTTTTATCAGAGCAAGCCGTCATCGAGTTTCTCGCCGGTGGCAATTACCCCTGATGAGCTGGGCGATAGCTGGAAAGACGGCAAGGTGCAGCGGCCATTGGTGTCGCACATCAACGGTCAGTTATTCGGCCAGCCGGATGCCGGCACCGACATGACCTTCAATTTCCCAACGCTGGTGGCGCATGCCGCGAAAAGCCGGCCGCTGGGCAGTGGTACGATCATTGGTTCGGGCACCGTTTCCAACTACGACCGCAGCGCCGGGTCTTCTTGCCTGGCCGAGAAGCGCATGCTTGAAATCATCGAGCAGGGCGAAGCTAAAACACCGTTCCTCAAGTTCGGTGATCGGGTCCGTATCGAAATGTTCGATGCGGCGGGCCACAGTCTGTTTGGCGCTATTGATCAGGCTGTAGAACGCTATGAGCCATGAGCTGACGCTCTATTCCTACTGGCGTTCCAGCGCGGCGTACAGGGTGCGGATTGCGCTTAATCTCAAGGGTTTGGGTTACCGGCAATTGCCGGTTCACCTGGTTCGTGATGGCGGCCAGCAATTAAGCCCCGAGTATCAGGCGCTCAATCCGCAGGCATTGCTGCCGTTGTTGGTCGACGGTGATGTGCGCATCGCGCAGTCGCTGGCTATTCTGGAGTACCTCGAAGAAGTCTATCCGGTGCCGGCCTTGCTGCCCGCCGAGCCTGCTGCGAGGGCACAGGTGCGGGCGCTGGCGCTGCACATCGCCTGCGAGATGCATCCGCTGAACAATCTGCGGGTATTGCGTTATCTGTCTGGCGAGTTGGATGTCAGTGATGAGCAGAAAACCGCGTGGTATCAACATTGGCTGCACACCGGCTTCAAAGCGATCGAGGCGGGGCTCGCGGTCTTTGATGGCAAATTGTCCCTTGGTCAGCGTCCCGGATTTTTCGAAGCCTGTTTGATCCCACAGGTGTACAATGCGCGCCGTTTTAACTGTGACCTCGATGCGTACCCACGCATTCTTGCCATGACGGCGCGTTGTGAAGCTCTCGATGCCTTTAAACAGGCGGCTCCCGAGGTGCAACCCGACGCAGAATAAGGTTTATCCGACCTTGCGGGGCGCCACATGCAAACGTTTAGCAGTCATTGCTGCGCTCCATAGCGCAGCGTGAACGCGCGTTTGTCTGGGCCCTCTACATTCCGTCGCACCACGAGTGCGACGGGTTCGATTCCGTCACAGATAAAAACAACAGGTGACGTATGACCCGAGCTACACCTAAAAACCTCTGGCTCTCACGCTGGGGCTTTATCCTTGCGGCAACTGGCTCTGCGGTAGGGCTGGGTAACATCTGGAAATTCCCCTATATCACAGGCGAGTACGGCGGCGGTGCCTTCGTGCTGATGTACCTTGCCTGTATTCTGGCCATCGGTATTCCGGTCATGATGACCGAGATCGCCATTGGTCGCCGTGGTCGCGGCAGCCCGATTGACGCCATTGGCCGCGTGGTCAAAGAAAACGCCGGTAACCCGTTGTGGAAAGCCGTCGGCGGCATGGCCATGCTCGCAGGCTTCATGATCTTGTGCTTCTACGTGGTCGTCGCGGGCTGGGCGTTTGCCTACACCTGGAAAATGCTCGACGGCTCGCTGGCGGCCACCAGTGTTGAGGCACTCGGCGCTGCATTCGAGGCGCACAACGCCAATCCCTGGCAGTTGGGCGGTTGGAGTGTGCTGGTTGCTTTGCTAACCCTGTGGATCGTCGCCAAGGGCGTGCAGAAGGGCATCGAGAACTCGGTTCGCTGGATGATGCCGGGCCTCGCGGTAATGTTGGTCGCGCTGGTGGGTTATGCCTACAGCAGCGGCAGTTTCTCGGCTGGCTTCGACTTCCTGTTCACCTTTGATGCCTCGAAAATCACCGGTGAAGCTTTGCTGGCGGCATTGGGCCACGCGTTCTTCACCCTGAGCCTGGCCTCGGGTGCGATCCTCACTTATGGCTCCTACATCCCGGATGGTCAGTCCATTGCGCGCACCACGTTCATGGTGGCCATCTGCGACACGGCTGTGGCACTGCTGGCGGGTCTGGCAATTTTCCCGATCATCTTTGCCAACGGCATGAGCCCGAGCGCCGGGCCGGGCCTGATCTTTATGAGCCTGCCGCTGGCCTTCCAGCAAATGCCAATGGGCACCGTGTTCGGCGTTCTGTTTTTTGCCATGGTGTCGATCGCAGCGCTGACTTCAGCCATCTCGATGATCGAAGCAACGGTTGCCTACCTCAACGAGAAGCACGGGGTTAGCCGGATCAAGGCTGCGCTGGTTTCGGGTGCGGTGTTGCTGGTCATCAGCATGCTGGCGATGCTGTCGTTCAACCTCATGGCCGGCTGGACGCCGATGGGCAAGAACTTCTTCGACTGGCTGGACTACCTGACATCTCGCTGGATGATGCCGCTGGGCGGGATCTTCATCGTGTTGCTGGCGGGCTACGCACTGCGTGACGAGATCATGCGTGAAGAGCTCGACTTGCCGCCATTCGGCTACGCGCTGTGGTTGTTCATGGTGCGCTACGTATCGCCGGTGCTGATCATGATCGTGTTCCTCAATGCCCTTGGCTGGCTGGGCTTTGATCCGATAGCCGGCTGGTATTGGATTGCCGGTGCGATTGGCCTGCTGACCATCCTCGGCGAGGTCATGTGGCCGCGCGTGGTGCCTGTTCTGGCAGGTCGTTAAACACCTCCGGTCAGCAAAGAAAAAGCGTACGGTGCGAGCCGTGCGCTTTTTTTATGCCTGCGATTCAAGCGTCAAGGTCGGCATCAATCTGCGGTTGAGTGGCGGGAACCTGCCAAATTCAAGGTTAAGCTCAGCGTGAACTTGCCGATATAACACTTTGGATATAAGACGATCTGCACGCATTGCTGATCAATCTTGCGCGCCAGAGGCGTCGATGATTAGGACAAGGAGTGATGGCATAAGGCTTGCTATCACAGTCGTCCAACAAATACTGCCGCTGGCTCGGGCTGTCGCGAGGCCCGCCGGTGCAGTGAATAACGATAATGGAGTGATTCTATGCTGTTGCCTGTTTCCCGCGTATTTAGCAACTTTGCCGTCGGCAAAAAACTGCTCGGCGGATTTACCGTCGTGTTGCTGTTAACGGCGGCGGTGGCGCTGACGGGCTATTGGGCGGTAGAGGCTGTTGCCGGGCGACATGAGCAGGTCAACCGTTTCAGCGCGATCGACGTGGCAGTGCTCAATGCACTGCGTTTCGAGGGTGATTATGCGCTGAAACAAACCGCCGATACGGCATCGCGGACCCGCGATCAGTTCGACGTGGTCAAGGGTCTGCTGGATGAGCAACTGAGCCGCGACGATGGCCACAACAGCAACCAGTTGGAAGCCATGGGCACTGCTTTAGAGCAGTATCGCCAGCAGTTCGATCAGTTTGTGGCGCTGACCGATAAGGCGCGCCAGGCGCGCGAACAAATGAGCAGTGCGGCGGGCGAGGCGCGTGATCAGTTCGAAATGATCGAGTTCGAAATGTACGACGCCGTGCGTGAACTGCGCCTTGAAGGCGACAAATTAAAAGGCAGTGATCCATTAACGCTGGCGGAGACAGCATCGGGGTTGAGCAAGCGCATGCTCGACCTGCGCAGCAATGAGAACCTGTACATCATTGATGGTTCGGCCGACGCCCTGCGCGACTGGAAGTACACCAATGAAGACCTGGAAACGGTCGCGCGCAACCTGATGATCTGGCTCGATGATGATCAAAAGACTTCGATCGATAAAGCCCTGCAGGCGCTGAAGGTGTATCAGCAGGCCTTCAATAACTACATGCAAGTGGTCAGCGATGGCAATGCAGCCGAGGCCACCATGCTTGAGGCTGCGCATGCAGTGCTGGCGCTGGTTGATCAGGCCAAGGTGGCGGAAGCTGCAAGCATGCAGAGCATTCGCCAACAGGCGTTGCTGGCGTTGATCGGCATGGCCGCCGCTGCGGTGCTGATCGGGGTGATTGCAGCCTTGTTGATCACCCGCTCGATTGTCGCGCCATTGCGCCAGGCCGTCACCTTTGCCGAGCAGATCGCTGCTGGCGACCTGAGCCGTGACATCGTCTGCGAGCGGGCCGATGAGGTCGGACAGTTGATGTCGGCCATGCAGCGCATGACCCTGAGCCTGCGCAATTTGATCGGGCACATTGGCGGTGGTGTCAGCCAGATTGCTGCTGCCGCAGAGCAGCTTTCGACCATTACCGCGCAGACCAGCGTTGGCGTGCAGCAGCAGAAACTTGAAACCGAACAGACGGCAACGGCCATGCACCAGATGGCCGCCACTGTGCAGGAAGTTGCTCAGAACGCCGATCAAGCGTCTCTGGCTGCTCGCGAGGCCGACAGTGAGGCGCAGCAGGGCAATAGCGTGGTGCAGGAGGCGGTTTCGCAAATACACAGCCTGGCAGGCGAAGTTGAGCAGTCGGCACAGGCCATTGAAGCGCTTAATCTTGAGAGCGAGCGCATTGGCAGCGTGCTTGAGGTGATTCGTTCGGTTGCCGAGCAAACCAATCTGCTGGCGCTCAACGCCGCGATTGAGGCGGCGCGGGCAGGTGAGCAAGGCCGTGGTTTTGCAGTAGTGGCAGACGAGGTGCGGGCCTTGGCGCAACGTGCGCGCACTTCAACCGAAGAGATCGAAACCCTGATCGCCGGGCTGCAAGACATGGCCAAAGGCGCTGCAGAGCAGATGGGCAGCAGCTTGAAGCTGACGCGGCGCACGGTTGATCTGGCCCTTGATGCGGGTAATGCGCTGGGCCGCATCACTTTGTCTGTCAGCACCATCGAGCAGATGAATCAGCAGATTGCGGCGGCCGCTGAAGAGCAAAGCAGCGTGGCGGAAAACATCAGCGAAAGCGTGACTCGGGTGCGCGACATTGGCGAGCAGAGCGCCACCGCGAGCGAACAAACCGCAGCCTCCAGCGCCGAGTTGGCGCGTCTTGGGCTTGAATTGCAGAATCTGGTTCGCCAATTCCGGACGGCGTAAATCATTGCGCGCAGGCTAGTCGTTCGAGTCTGCGCGCAAGTCGGCGAGTGGCGGTTGGTTTAGCGGGTTTGACTGATTAACGGCTTGGCCAATTCGCTAGCCCATGCCGCCAAGGGCACCGGCGTATCAGGGTGCCAGATGCGGGTCCAGAGTAGTTTCAGGCGATCCAGATCGCCCCGGGCGACCGGCCAACGCTCAACCGTACTTTGCAATTGCCATTTGCCGTTTTGCCAGTGAGCAAAGTCGAAGCGGAAAGGATGAAACCCGGTCATGCCCAAACGCAAATCAGTGACAATCAAATAGCTTTCAGCCTCTTTCTGCCCATCATCGCTCAGGCCATCAGCCGCTAAGTTGCTATCAGTTCGGGAGTCACCACGCTGGCCGACCATTCGCTGGCCGTCAAGACGGTGGGTGTCACTACGGTGGCCGTCAAGACGGTGGCCGACAATTCGGTCGTAGCGCAACAAACCATCAGTAAACCAGGCCAGTCGCGCATGTGCGGGCGAATCCTTGAGGGCTTCTGCCAGTTGTGTGCCGCGTGAAATCCGCTCGAGTACTGGCGGGCTATGGTCAAACCAGCCGGACAACGCTTCATAGTAGTCATCGCCATCGAGCACCATCACCCGCCAAAGCAGGCTATTGAACGGCGTGGGCGAGCTGAATATCTGCTCAGCATGGATCCCTTGTTTCGCCAGTTGCGCTTCGACCCGGTACTCGGCAACGTTTTTACCCACTACAGTGCTGGCCAGATACGCCGTCGATATTGCCAGCGCGATGGCGGGTGCCTTGGCGAATCTGCCCTTCAGGCCGTAAATCAAGCCAAGCGTCATCGCCGCCAACAATGGCAGGGTGTACAGCGGGTCGATGATGAATATGCTCGACCAGGCAGTGGGCGTCGGCGTCAGCGGCCAGAACAATTGGGTGCCATAACTGGTGAAGCTGTCGAGCAATGGATGGGTGGCGAGCACCAGCCACAGGGTCAACAGCAGGCGTTTACCCGAATAGCCGGGGTTGGGTGCAAAGCGCCGGATCAACAGCGTCAGCACTATTGCCACGGCGCTCAACACCAACAGGGAATGGCTGAAGCCGCGGTGATAAGTCATGTCCGCTACTGCATCGCCGTAATCGATCAGCACGTCCATGTCCGGCAGCGTGCCGAGCAGCCCGCCATAGAGCAGGGCTTTACGACCTTGCCAACGACCGAGCAGGGCGCCCTGAATGCCGGCGCCGAGCACCACTTGAGTCAGTGAGTCCATGATTCAACCTTGCGATGGAGATGAGGCAATTGGCCTAAATTAGCCTAAGCGCCCACGCGGTGGCACGGAAAAAGCGTGATTAAAATTTACCGGGCTCAGGCTTAAACCCAGCCCGGGTGCGACTCGGGTTATGCTTGTGGCTCATTTATAAAGAATTGTGAGCATGCTGGAAGTCTCAAATAGCGTTCATTTGCCAGATGATGAGGTCGAGCTTACGGCTATCCGCGCTCAGGGTGCGGGCGGGCAAAACGTCAATAAGGTGTCGAGCGCCATGCATTTGCGCTTCGATATTCAGGCCTCGTCATTGCCGCCGTTCTACAAGGAGCGCTTGCTGGCGCTGCGCGACAGCCGCATTACTGCGAGCGGTTTGATCATTATCAAGGCGCAGCAATACCGCACGCAGGAACAAAACCGCGCAGATGCACTGGAGCGTCTGCTTGAGTTGATCCGCAGTGCGGCTAAAACTGAAAAAGCCCGGCGCCCGACCAGGCCAACTCTCGGCTCCAAGAAGCGCCGGCTTGAGGGCAAGACCAAGCGCGGTGCGATCAAGGCCGGCCGCGGCAAAGTCGATTTTTAATCACGGCAGAGCACGTTGGTGACCGGCGTTGGCTCTGAGGATTCATGCGTGAACAGAGCTGTTTTGCGCCGTCATTTTTGATTAAAGTTCAGCAATGAAATCGACCCTTGATGAATTGCAAGCCTACGTCGCGGTGATTGACTGCGGCTCTATCAGTGCGGCTGCAGAGTTGCTGGAACAGACTGCATCCGCCGTTAGCCGGGCGCTCAGTCGGCTTGAAGAAAAGCTCGATGTAACCCTGTTGCGGCGCACCACCCGGCGGCTGGAAATCACCGAGGAGGGGCAGGCATTTCTGCTGCAGGCGCGCAAGATCATCGCCTCGGTGGAAGAGGCCGAAGAACAGATGGCCCTGCGCAGGCAAAAGCCGGCCGGACGCCTGCGGGTTAATGCGGCGTCGCCGTTTATGCTGCATGTCGTGGTGCCGCTGGTTGACGGATTCCGGACGTTGTATCCGGATATCGAGTTGGAACTCAATAGCAGCGATCAGATAATCGATCTGCTTGAGCAGCGCACCGATGTGGCGATACGTATTGGCCCGTTGCGTGACTCGACCCTGCACGCCAGGCCGCTTGGCAGCAGCCAGCGGCGCGTGCTGGCAAGTCCTGCATACTTACAGCGGGCCGGCGTGCCCGAAACGGTCGATGCGCTGAGGCAGCATTGCCTGATCGGCTTCACTCAGCCAGAAAGCCTGAACCTGTGGCCGCTGCGCCATGCGCAGGGTGATGGCTGGATGATCAACCCCAGCCTCTATGCCTCAAGTGGCGAGACAATCCGCCAGTTGGGGTTGGCTGGGAACGGCATCGTGTGCCTGTCGGACTTCATGACCGCAGCGGATTGCGCGCTGGGTAATCTTGTGCAGGTTTGCCCGCAGGACACGCTCGAATCGATGCAGCCGATTAATGCCGTGTATTACCGCAACACGGCATTGGCGGCGCGGATCACCTGTTTCATCGATTACCTGAGCAGTCACATGGTCAGGTGATGATCGCGCCGATTCTGCGCCGCTGGTGTCAGGGCGCTCAGTGGCTGTGCGCCTCTGCCTGCAGTTCATCACGAGCCTGGCGGGTGACCTGATACGCGGCGCTGATGGCCAGGCTGGCCATGATGCTGGCAACAATCAGGTCGGGCCAGGCGCTGCCGGTGCCGAATACACCCAGTGCTGCAATCAGAACGGCAATGTTGCCGATGGCATCGTTGCGGGTGCACAGCCAAACGCTGCGCATGTTGCTGTCGCCTTCACGGTAGGCGTAAAGCAGCGCTGCCGTCAGCAGGTTGGCAACTAACGCCAGCGTGCCGATCACGCCCATGGTTTGCGCTTCAGGCACCACGCCATTGACTGCGTGCCACACGGCCACAATCAATACGCCGCAACCGAAGACCAACATCGAGAACGCTTTGAACAGCGAGGCTTTGGCGCGCCACACAACGGCCATGCCGAGTACCCAAAGGCTGATGCCGTAGTTGGCGGCGTCGCCGAGAAAATCCAGTGAGTCAGCCAAAAGCGACACCGAACCGGCCTGGAAACCGCTGGCAATCTCGACCACGAACATGGCGAAGTTGATGATCAATGCCAGCCAGAGGATTTTCCGGTAGCCCTTGTCCGGTGGTGTTTGCGGTGTATGAGCGCAGCAATTTGCAGACATTTTGCTTCTCCTGTCAGGTAATGAGCGCTACGCTAAACCCTGTAGTCACTACGGAGTCAATAGGTGAGTAAGCCATTTACCATCAGCGCGCTGAGCCGCGAAAGTGGCGTAAACCTTGAAACTATCCGCTTCTATGAGCGTAGCGGCCTGTTGCCGGAACCGCACCGCAGCGCTTCCGGTTATCGTCACTACCAGCCGGTCGATGTAGACCGCGTGCGCTTTATTCGCCGTGGTCGTGAGCTGGGATTCAGTCTCGACGAAATTCGCACCTTGCTCGGCTTGGCCAGCCAACCGCATCGCTCATGCGAGGCTGCCGACAAGCTGGTGCGTGAGCACATTGCGGCGATAGATGAACGTGTCCGCGACTTGCAACGTATGCGTGCCGAGTTGGCCAAGCTTGAGGGCTGTGAAAGCCATGAGGCGCAGCATTGCCGACTGCTTGAGGCGCTGGACAATCGCGCCTGCTGTATCGAGCCACTGCAACTGGATAGCTAAGCTTGGTACTTGGGCCTTCACTTGGCGCAGAGGCAAGTGAAGGCCAAATGACCCTGCGGTTTATCGCTGCAAGCGCCAGTCAGCGTGCCGCGCACAGGGCAATGCAGTTATCGAGCATGCGGTTGGAGAACGCCCATTCGTTGTCGTACCAAGCCATTACTTTGAGCAGGTTGCCGCTGACACGCGTGTGGTTGGCGTCGAATATCGACGACAGTGGGTTGTGATTAAAGTCGCATGACACCAACGGCAGGCTGTTATAGCCGAGTACAGATGATTGCTCGCTGGCGGCCAGCATCATCGCATTAACCTCATCACGACTGGTCTGGCGTTGAACATTCAGGGTCAGGTCCACCAGCGACACATTGATCACCGGTACGCGCACCGCCATGCCCGTCAACTTGCCGGCCAGTTCTGGCAGCACCAGGCCGACGGCTTCGGCAGCGCCAGTCTTGCTGGGAATCATCGATTGAGTGGCTGAGCGGGCGCGATAAGGGTCGCGGTGATACACATCGGTCAGGTTCTGGTCGTTGGTGTAGGCGTGAATGGTGGTCATCAAGCCATTTTCGATGCCCAGTTCGCGATGCAGCACTTGCGCGACCGGGGCCAGGCAGTTTGTGGTGCAGGACGCGCTGGAAATAATCTGGTGCTCGGCGCGCAGAATGTCGTGATTCACCCCGAATACCACGGTTGCGTCAGCGCCCTTGGCGGGCGCCGAGATAATCACCTTGTTGGCGCCGGCCTTGAGGTGGGCGGCAGCCTTGCTGCGTTCGGTGAATAATCCGCTGCATTCGAACACCACATCGACCTGTAGTTTTTGCCACGGCAATTGCCCGGGATCGGCAATTGCACTGACAGCGATGCGGTCACCGTTTACGCTAATACTGTGGTCATCGTATTCGATGCTCGCATCGAACAGGCCATGTACGCTGTCGTGCTTGAGCAGGTGGGCATTGATGGCGCTTTCGCCGAGGTCGTTGATGGCAACGACTTGCAGATGCTGGCGGTAATCCTGCGTATACAGCGCGCGCAGGACGTTACGGCCAATTCGACCAAAACCATTGATAGCGATACGCAGCGTCATAAGCTTGTCCGTTTTTGGTTTTGTTGTTGGAAAACTAAAATTACTCCTGTTTAAATAGAAATCAAGGCGTTATTAAACGCATTATTTTGTTAGATGTTACTAATGCGGCTTATCACGAGCCCGGAGTCAATATCATGCATCCCCGTGTTATCGAGGTAACAGACCGTCTGATTGAGCGCAGTCGCGCCACCCGCGAACGCTACATGGCGATGATTGCGGCGGCGGCCAGTGACGGCCCGCAGCGTGGCAAGTTGCAATGCGCCAACTTCGCCCATGGTGTGGCCGGTTGCGGCGCGGAAGACAAGCAGTCGCTGCGCCTGATGAATGCCGCCAACGTGGCGATAATCTCGGCTTACAACGACATGCTTTCGGCGCATCAGCCGTACAAGGATTACCCCGAGCAGATTAAACAGGCGCTGCGCGATGTCGGTTCGGTCGGCCAGTTTGCCGGTGGCGTACCGGCGATGTGTGATGGCGTCACCCAAGGTGAGCCCGGCATGGAGCTGGGCATCGCCAGCCGCGAAGTGATTGCCATGTCGACGGCCGTGGCGCTGTCACACAACATGTTTGATGCCGCGCTGTATCTGGGTATTTGCGACAAGATCGTGCCGGGCCTGATGATGGGCGCGCTGCGTTTCGGTCATCTGCCAACCCTGTTCATTCCCGCTGGCCCGATGCCTTCGGGACTGTCGAACAAGGAAAAAGCCGACGTACGCCAGCGCTATGCCGAGGGCAAAGCCAGCCGTGATGAACTGCTCGAAGCTGAAATGAGTGCTTATCACAGCCCCGGCACGTGCACCTTTTACGGCACGGCCAACACCAATCAATTGCTGATGGAAGTGATGGGGCTGCACTTGCCAGGCGCCTCGTTCATTAATCCGAATACCCCGCTGCGTGATGCGCTTACGGTCGCCGCCACGCGGCAGATAACTCAACTGACCAAACAGGGCGGGCAGTTCACGCCGCTGGCCGAGATTGTTGATGAGCGCTGTCTGGTCAATGCGATTGTGGCCCTCAGCGCGACTGGCGGCTCGACCAATCACACCCTGCATTTACCGGCGATTGCCCGGGCAGCAGGCATACAACTGACATGGCAGGACATGGCCGACTTGTCGGCGGTAGTGCCGACGCTGGCGCATGTTTATCCCAATGGTAAATCCGATATCAATCATTTCCAGGCCGCAGGCGGCATGGCGTTTTTGATTGCTCAATTGCTTGATGCCGGCTTGCTGCATGACAACGTCAACACAGTTGCCGGGCACGGTTTGCGCCGCTATACCCAAGAGCCGTTCCTGCAGGACGGTGAACTGGTGTGGCGTGACGGGCCGGGCAAGAGTTACGACGAAAGCGTGCTGCGGCCGGTAGCTAACCCGTTCTCGCCTGAAGGCGGATTGCGGGTGATGGAGGGCAATCTCGGCCGTGGCGTGATGAAGGTCTCTGCGGTGGCGCTGGAGCATCAGGTTGTCGAGGCGCCGGCCAGGGTGTTTCAGGATCAACAAGCCTTGGCCGATGCGTTCAAGGCCGGTGAGCTGGATTGCGACGTGGTCGCGGTGATGCGCTTTCAGGGCCCGCGCTCGAATGGCATGCCCGAGTTGCACAAGATGACGCCGTTTCTCGGTGTGCTACAAGATCGCGGCTTCAAAGTGGCGCTGGTAACAGACGGGCGTATGTCCGGTGCGTCGGGCAAGATTCCGGCGGCCATTCATGTGTGTCCGGAAGCCTTTGATGGCGGCCCGCTGGCACGTGTGCGCGATGGCGACATTATCCGCCTCAACGGCCTGACCGGAGAGCTGAGCGTGTTGCTTAGCGATGGCGAATGGGCCGCCCGTGAAAATGCGCCGGGCCTGCTGGACAACGGCGTCGGTTGCGGCCGTGAGCTGTTCGCCTTTATGCGTCACTCATTCAGTACCGCCGAGCAGGGCGCCAGCGCCTTCACTCAGAGTCTGGAGTCGCTTAAGTGACAGTGGCAATTGTCGGCGACATTGGCGGTACGCATGCGCGTTTCGCCGTGTGGCGCGACAACGGCCTTGAGCAGATCGAGGTGCTGGCGACAGCGGATTACTCCAGCCCCGAGTCTGCGCTGGCGGCTTACCTTGAGCGAGCCGGTTTGTCTCTGGGTGCGGGCAGTGCCGTGTGCCTGGCTTGCGCCGGGCCGGTAAGTGATGGCGACTTTCAGTTCACCAATAACCACTGGCGAATCCACCGCGATGCATTTTGCCGGGCGCTGCAAATCGAGCGGTTATTGCTGATTAATGACTTCGCCGCCACCGCGCTCGGCGTTATGTTGCTCGAGCCGAATGAGCGGCTGGCGGTGCGCGCTGGTCATCCGCAGGCTGATCGCCCGGTTGTGGTAATGGGTCCGGGTACAGGCTTGGGCGCGGCGAATCTGTTGCCTAATGGCGCAGGCGAGTGGCAGGCGTTGCCGGGTGAGGGCGGGCATGTCGACTTGCCGATTGGCAGTGAGTCCGAGGCTGAGCTTTGGTTGCTGCTGCACCGGCAATTTGGGGCTGTGCAGGCCGAAGATGTATTGAGCGGCGCAGGGTTGCTGGCGCTGTACGCGGCGGTTTGTCAGCGCAATGGTCAGCCGGCGCAGCACGCAAATGCCGCGCAAATCTGTGCAGCGGCGTTGCAGGGCGAATCGCTGGCAGCGAAGGCGCTAGAGCAGTTCTGCGTGTGGCTGGGCCGCGTGGCGGGAAACCATGCGTTGAGCTTGGGCGCGCGCGGTGGCGTGTATATCGTTGGCGGAATGGTGCCGAGATTTGCCGACTTCTTCTTACGCAGCGGCTTTGCGGCTGCCTTCGCCGACAAAGGCGCGATGGGAGATTATCTGGCGGATGTTCCGGTGTGGCTGGTAACCGCGCCATACCCGGGCTTGTTGGGCGCGGGTGTGGCGTTACAGCAGGCCGGTTAGTCGATGTCGCTGTCGACCGGATAACGACTGTCGTTAAGGCTCTCCTTGATCTTGCGCAGGTGCGGCTGGAAATCCACGCCACGGCGTAGGGTTACGCCCGTCGCCAGCACATCAAGAACGGTCAGCTGGATGATGCGCGAGGTCATCGGCATGTAGATGTCGGTGTCTTCCGGCAGGGGAATGTCCACGCTCAGTGAGCTGGCTTTGGCCAGTGGTGAACCGGCTGCGGTAAGCGCCAGTACCGATGCGCCATTTTGACGGGCAATGCGTGCGACTTCGACCAGTTCGCGGGTGCGCCCGGTGTAGGAAATAATCACGAACAGCTCACCGGTGTGCGCGACCGACGCCAGCATGCGCTGCATCAGCACGTCGGCGTGGGCGCTGACTGCCAGATTGAAGCGGAAGAATTTGTGTTGGGCGTCGAGTGCGACAGGCGCCGAGGCGCCGAGGCCGAAAAAGTGAATCTGCCGGGCCTGGATCATCATATCCACCGCGCGGCTGATCAGTTGCGGATCAAGTGATTGGCAGGCGCTGTCGAGTGAGGCGATCGCACTGCCAAAAATCTTGCGGGTGTAGGCATCCGGCCCGTCACTGGCCTCGACTGCACGGCTGACATAAGCCGCGCCGCTGGCGAGGCTTTGGGCCAATTGCATTTTCAGTTCCGGATAGCCGTTAACCCCGAACGAACGGCAGAAGCGATTGACTGTCGGTTCGCTGACCTCAGCGGTTTGCGCCAGCGCAGCTATGCTCAGGCGAGTGGCCTGCTGCGGGTTGCGCAAAATGACTTCGGCGACCTTGCGTTCCGCCTTGCTCAGCGTGTCGAGGCGGCCCTGGATTTGCTCCAGAAGATTACGCGCACGATCCATTTTTATTCCTTATTCGGTCGATAAAGTGCAGGGCTATCGTACTGGCGCCCATGCGTTGCGGCCACATCAACCTAGTGTAGCTGAGATATGTTGTTTTTATTACTACATTAGTCCTTGAAAAAAACAGTCGTAGCGGTTAAATCTAGGTTTCATTGTTAAAAGAACTAACATCATGCCTAGCATTACGGTTGACTGCTGCACCTTCGCGCTGTTTGGTGCGCTGGGTGACCTTGCGCTCCGCAAGCTGTATCCGGCGCTTTACCAGTTGGATCGGGCGGGGTTGCTTAACAGCGACACGCAGATTCTGGCGCTGGCCCGTGATGCCGGAGAACCGCAACATTACCTTGGGCTGATCAGTGATGCGCTGCGCCAATACGTGCCGGCCAATGAGCATGATGATGCGGTAATGGCTCGATTCGAGGCGCGCCTGCGCTATTTGCGCATGGACTTTCTGGTTGAAGACGATTATCGCGCCTTCGCCGATGCTACCCGTGATGCCCGCCAGGTGATTGCCTATTTCGCCACGCCTGCTGCTGTTTACGGCGGCATCTGTGCCAATCTGGCGCGCCTGGGTTTGGCCGGCATTACCCGCGTGGTGCTGGAGAAACCGATTGGCCATGACCTGCAATCATCACGCGCGGTCAACGACGCCGTGGCGCAGTTTTTTGCCGAGACACAGGTTTACCGGATAGACCATTACCTCGGCAAAGAGACCGTGCAAAACCTGATTGCGCTGCGGTTTGCCAATAGCCTGTTCGAGACCCAGTGGAACCAGAATCATATCTCCCACGTGGAAATCACCGTGGCCGAGAAGGTGGGCATCGAAGGGCGTTGGGGTTACTTCGACAAGGCCGGGCAGTTGCGCGACATGATTCAGAATCACCTGCTGCAATTGCTTTGTCTGATCGCCATGGACCCGCCGAGCGACCTCTCGGCAGACAGCATTCGTGACGAGAAGGTCAAGGTGCTCAAAGCGCTCGAATCTATCAGCCCGGAACAGCTGAGCCAGCGCGTGGTCCGTGGCCAATACATTGGCGGAACCTCGGGCAACAAAACCGTGCCCGGCTATCTGGAAGAAGACAACGCCAACGCGCACAGCAACACCGAAACCTTTGTTGCGCTGCGCGCAGATATTCGCAACTGGCGCTGGTCGGGCGTGCCGTTCTACTTGCGTACCGGCAAGCGCATGCAGGAAAAGCTTTCGCAAATTGTCATCCATTTCAAAGAGCCGCCGCACTACATCTTTGCGCCAGAACAGCGTGCACTGATCAGCAACCGGCTGATCATTCGCTTGCAACCGGATGAAGGTATCTCGCTGCAAGTGATGACCAAGGATCAAGGGCTGGATAAGGGCATGCAGTTGCGCAGCGGGCCGCTGCAGTTGAGTTTTTCCGACACCTATCCGAGTGCGCGGATACCGGATGCGTACGAGCGCTTGCTGCTGGAAGTGATGCGCGGCAACCAGAATCTGTTTGTTCGCAAAGACGAAATTGAACATGCCTGGCAATGGTGTGATCAGTTGGTCGCCGGCTGGAACAAGCTCGGTGATACACCCAAACCTTATGCAGCAGGAACCTGGGGGCCAATGGCTTCGATTAATCTGATAGCCCGAGACGGGAGGTCCTGGTATGGCGATCTCTGAGCTGGCGTTGCCTGAAGGCGTGATTGCTCATTGTTTGAAAAAGCCTCAGCAAATGGCAACTTCGCTGGCGCACAGCGTCGCCGATGCGTTGCGCCAGGCAATTGTGGCTCGCGGTGTGGCAACGCTGGTGGTGTCTGGCGGGCGCAGCCCGATTGCCTTCTTTGAAGCACTGGCGACACAACCGCTGGATTGGGCCAAGGTCGTTATCAGTCTGGCGGATGAGCGTTGGGTGGCGGTCACCCATCCGGACAGCAACGAAGGCCTGCTGCGCAAGCATCTGCTTCAGGGTCCATGCGCGGCGGCGCGTTTTGTCGGGCTCTATCATGGCGGAGCCACGTTACAGGCGGCTGCAAAGTTGGCTGATGAGGCGCTGGCCTACTTGCCGCCGATTGATGTGCTGGTGCTGGGCATGGGCGATGACGGCCATTGTGCGTCGCTGTTTGCCGGTAATCCTCAGCTCGATGAAGCCCTGCTGCCAGGCAACACCACGCGCTGCGTGCCGATGCTGGCGCCGGGTGTGCCGCATCAGCGCATCAGCATGACCTATGCATTGCTGGCGTCTGCCAATGCGCAGTTCCTCGCGGTGCAGGGGGCCGGCAAACTCGACACCTTGCAACAGGTCGTCAGTGATCTTGACGCTACTTCTGCCATGCCCGTGCGCGCTTTCATGCGGCCACCACTGCAAATTTACTGGAGCCCGCAGGGCTAAGGATTCGCCTCCATGTCTATGACCGAACAACAGTTACAGCAGCACATGGCTGAAAAGACTGCCCGGCTTGATCGGATCTGCGCGCAGGCGCGGATCATGCCGGTGATCACGATTGCCCGTGAAGCCGATATTCTGCCGCTGGCCGATGCATTGGCCGCAGGCGGTTTGACGGTGCTGGAAGTGACGCTGCGCTCCGAACACGGCCTGGCCGCTATCGAGTTGCTGCGCAAGCAGCGCCCGGAGTTGTGTGTTGGCGCCGGCACGGTGCTGGACGCCGCCACCTTTAGTGCCGCTGAGCAGGCGGGCGCGCAATTTATCGTCACGCCGGGCTCGACTGAAGAGGTGCTCAAGTTCGCGATGCACAGTGCCGTGCCATTGCTGCCAGGCATCGCCACGGCCTCTGAGTTGATGCTCGGCTACGGCCTTGGCTATCGGCGTTTCAAGCTTTTTCCGGCCGAGGTGTGCGGCGGCGTGGCGGCGCTCAAGTCGTTGGGCGGGCCTTTCGCCGCCGCGCGTTTTTGCCCGACAGGGGGCGTGAGCCCGGCCAATGTTCGCAGCTATATCGAGCAGCCAAATGTCATGTGTGTGGGTGGAACCTGGATGCTGAATAAAGAGTGGATAGCGCAGGGCGACTGGGCTCAGGTCAGCCAAAGCAGCGCTGAGGCGTTACGCTTGCTCGACTAGTGAAGTGCAAAGCCACCTTGCAAGTTTGGCGGTTGATTGCAACGGTTTGTTACAGATGTGCCAGCTTTGATTGAGCCGCGTCTCGCAGTAGTGGCATAGTGTTGGCCAGCTGTATCTCACTCATGGAGGATTTATATGCGCTTGATCGTTGCGATGTTGTTACCACTCGTTATGGTTGGTTGTTCATCTGTTCCCGCCGAGAAGGTCAAGCCTATTGCTGAAGATCGCTTCCTCGCGTTTCAGCAGCCGGGGGAGAACACCGGTGAGCTGGTGGTCAATCGGGATTACGGTTTCATGGGCGGTGGCTGCTACATTGCCGTCAAGGTTGACCGCAGCGTCGCCGCGCGCATTGCCGTAGGCGAATCCGCACGGTTCAATGTTTCGCCCGGCAATCACATCCTCGGCATCGCCATCGACGAGCAGGGCGAGTTCCTCTGCAACAACGGCCGTCTTGAGCGCGAACTCAAGGTGCGGGTCGAGAAAGGTCAGTCTCAGGAGTTTCGCATCGTCAGTGAAAACAAAGGCGGGTTCGATATCCGCAAGGTAGAAGTTCAGGCAGAAGCTGAGGCGCCCTGATCGCCCACACTCTGGCCATCTATCTAAAAAACACCCGTGCACTCGCCGGGTGTTTTTTTATGACTAGAATTTTATCCTTGGCTATCAACTCTTCAGTTGCTTTGTGTCATGGGCGGCCCGTGCTGTTGGTAGCAATATCGAATACCCGGATGGAGTTTGATTATGCGCTTTATGGTTATGGTCAAGGCGAGCCCTGAAACCGAGGCGGGCATCATGCCCACTCGCGAGCTTCTCACCGAAATGGGTCGGTATAACGAGGCGTTGGTCGAGGCCGGTGTGCTGGTCTCGGGTGAGGGATTGAAAGCCAGCCGGCATGGTGCCCGTGTGCGTTTCAGTGGTGCTTCCCGTGAGGTGGTCCATGGACCATTCGGCTCGCCAAATGATCTGGTCGCGGGCTTCTGGATTTTTCGCGTCGACTCATTGGATGAGGCGATCGAGTGGGTCAAGCGCTGCCCAAACCCGATGATCAGTGACAGTGACATCGAAATTCGCCAGATCCTTGAAGACGATGATTTCGGCGCGGCTTTCGATGATCCCTTGCGTGAGCAGGAAGCCCAGTTGCGGGCGCGACTGGCAGATTAGGTGAGCGCCTTAATTGGCGGGAGTCGATCATGAAAATAAATCCCTACCTGATGTTTGATGGCCAGGCAGAAGCCGCGTTTCAGTTGTATGCCAAGGTCCTCAAGGGCGAAATCAAGACGCTGATGCGCTACCGCGAAACCCCTGAATGTGCAGAGATGCCCGAGCCGTTTCTGGATCGGGTGATGCATGTCTGCCTTGAGGTTGATGGTCAGCTGCTAATGGCGTCGGATACCGCGTCGGCAGAGCCATTTTCTGGCATGAAAGGCTGCTCGATCACGCTCAATGTCGCGAGCATTAGCGAGGCGCAGCGGGTATTTGATACGTTGTCTGAACAGGGCACGGTGGAAATGCCGCTGGCGCAAACGTTCTGGGCGGTGCGCTTCGGCTCGCTGGTCGATCGCTTCGGTGTTTCCTGGCTGATCAACTGCGAAAAAGATGACGCCTGATTCGCGTCGGGGCTAACCAGCTGATTGCCGTGCAGCCCGCCTGAACGAGCTACACGGCAATTTGGCGGGTCTTACGAGGCCATGCCGATACGCGCCAGTTCGGCGTCTACCGGCTGCTGCGGCTCATCGGCAACCGCTGCGAGGAACTCGTCACCCCAGCGACGAATGTCGTTGTAGCTGACGATATCGAACAGCTCGCGCAGGCGCGCCTGAGCTTCTGTCTTGGGCAGGTTGAGCGCCCAGTAACAGGTTTGTGCCAAATCTTTCGGGTCGTGCGGGTTGGTCAGCAGCGCGCCTTTGAGTTCGGCGGCCGCACCGGCAAACTCCGACAGCACCAACACGCCGCAACCGCCCAGCAAGCCCTGCGCTGCGACAAACTCCTTGGCGACCAGATTCAGCCCGTCGCGCAGTGGGGTAATCCACATCACGTCGGCCATGGCGTACCAGGCGCTGACTTCCTCGAACGGCAAGCTGCGGAAGAAGAACTGCAAAGGGGTCCAGCCGATGCGCGCAAAGCGTCCGTTGATCCGGCCGACGGCTTGCTCGATCTGGGACTGCAACTCATCGTAAATGGTCATTTCCTTGGCTGCCGGCACGCATACCGTGACCAGCGTCACCTTGCCGAGCAGTTCAGGGTTCTCGTCGAGCATGCGCTCATAAGCCTGGAGCTTTTCCAGAATGCCTTTGGTGTAGTCGAGGCGTTCTACCGAGAGGATCAGCTTCACACCCACCAGCTCTTCGCGCAGACGATCCATCATTTCACGAATTTTCGGGCTTTCGAGCGCCGTACGTACCCGGTCGATGTCCAGACCCACCGGATGCGCGCCAAGCTTGACGGTGCGGCTGCCGGTATCCACGGCAGTGGTCATGCGCTCAAGGCCCACGGCGCAACCATAGGTGATGAAGCGCGGCGCACAATTTTGCCGGCTGACGGTCTGCAGCGGCGTTACCCCGCGCGCCACATCAACGAAGTTCTCAACCTGACGCGGAATGTGGAAGCCGATGTAATCGCACTGCAGCAAGCTGCCAATGATTTCGCGGCGCCATGGCAGCACGTTGAACACGTCTGCTGACGGGAAGTAGGTGTGGTGGAAGAAGGCGATGCGCAGGTCGGGGCGCAACTCACGCAAGTAGCCGGGCACCATCCACAAGTTGTAGTCGTGCAGCCACACGGTGGCGCCTTCTGCGGCTTCCAGTGCAGTGCGCTCGGCGAAAGCACGGTTGACCTTGAGGAACACTTCCCAGTCCTCTTCGCGGAACTGTGCGCGCTCCCAGAAGGTGTGCAGCGTCGGCCAGAAGGCTTCCTTGGAGAAGCGCTTGTAGAAGATGTCGACCTCTTCCTTGGTCAGCGCCACACGCGCCGCTTTGAGCTTTGGGTAACGCTCGGCGTCTACGGTGGTGTGGGTCTCAAAGGCGTCTGCTTCATCGCCTTCATGGATGGCCCATGCCACCCAGGAGCCGGGACGACCATCGCCAAAGAAACTCAGCAGGGTCGGGATAATACCGTTAGGTGATGTCGGTCGACGGCGCTGTAACTTGCCATCGGCGCCGCGGTATTCCTCATAAGGCAGGCGGTGATAAACCATGACCATTTCGGCTTTGCCCGGCTGCGCGGCCTGACGGCGCTCGGCGGCAATACCGTGTTCGCCAAGGAAACCGAAGTGGGCAAACGCTTGCAGAATGCCGCCGCAACCGCTGCGGTTGGCGTGCAACGTGCGTGAGTGGTGCGCCGTTGATTCGAGCAGGGCTGATTCGGACTGGCCAACACACACACCCTTGAAACGGGTGCTGAGCATGCTCAGGTCGTTGAGCGTATCGCCAGCGGCGAGTACCTGGTCGTCTTCCAGCTCCAGCCAGTCGGCAAGCGCCTCAAGGCTGGTGCCTTTGTTGACGCCCTTGGGCAGGAAGTCGAGATAGCGTTCGGCGGAGTAGAGCAGGTCGCAACCGAGCTTCTCGGCTACTTCGATCAAGGCTGGATTCGACGCTTCTTCCGGGCTGCAGAAATACGAGCAACGACGCACTTGCGGAACATCCTGACGCTCCAGCGCAAAGCCTTCCACGGCGCTGGCGACCTGACTTTCGCCGGGCCAGAGCGCGTCGATGTTGTTCTGCAGCGGTTGCACCGGTTGCAATGAATCACCGTAAACAATGCTGCCGCCCACATCGGCGATGATATAGTCGGGCATTGGCAGTGTTGGGTCTGCCAGCAGCGGCAGCACCGCTTCAAGGCTGCGGCCGGTAACGTAGGCCAGTTTGATTTCCGGGTGAGCGGCAATGGTCTGGTAAAGGCTCAGACGATCTTCGGGATCGCCAGCGAGAAAGGTTCCATCAAGATCGGTAGCAAGTAGCATGCGCTGTCTCCCTGTCCAGTAAGTGGTGCAGTGACGCGCCGACAATGGCCGACGAGCTAAGTGCTATCGATTCATGTACGGCAGCCGCGCAGGCTGGCGACAGATTCGATAGGCACTGCATTAGGCAGCTGACCATAAGGTGGCTGCCTTGTTGTTATGCAGGCGGGCGTAGCGCCGCGCCTACGGGTGTTGAGGGGCTGGCCCCTCGGATTCGGTTGGCTCATCTTCAGCGGGCGCGTCAGGCATGAGCTCGAGCACGGTGTGACTGGTGCGCAGCATGGGCACAAAGTGCGCCTGATCACCGCTGACCAGTTCACTGACACGACGCAGTCGGTAAAAGGTATAGACGCCAAGCAGGCCAAGGACCACAGCAAAATACAGTGGCAGGGCATGCGCGCCCAAATGCTCCATCAGCACGCCGACCAATAGCGGGCCGCATACCGAGCCAATACCGTTGACCATGAGCAGGCTGCTTGAGCCGGCAAGAATCTCATCACTGTGCAACTGGTCGATCAGCTTGGCTACCGCAATTGGATAGATGGCAAAGGTCAAGCCGCCCCAAATGAAGAACAGGCCCATCAATAGTGGCCCGGCAGTGACCAGGCTCATTGCAAGTGAAATGACCACAGACAACGCCACGATCCAGAACATCACCAGACGTCGGTCATGCTTGTCGGAGTAGCGGCCAATGGGCAGCTGGAGCAGGGCGCCGCCGAGAATCGTGGCACTCATCAGCAAACCGACGCCGCGGGCATCGAAGCCGCTGAGGCTGGCATAAATCGGTGCCATGCCCCAGAAAGCGCCCAGCGCCAGTCCGGACAAGCCCGCTGCGGCAATCGACAGCGGCGCAATGCGGGCGATCTCGCGCAGGTTGGTGTGCAGGGTTTCCGGTACGGTCGGCTGCGATTGGCGGGTCATGGTGATTGGCATCAACGCCGCAATAATCAAAATGGCCGACAACGAGAACAGTACAAATTCGGTCGGGGCGGCTAAGCCTAATAATTGCTGGGCCGCGGCCAGCGCGCCGAGGTTGACCGCCATGTAGATGGCAAACACCAGACCGCGTTTTTCGTTGCTGACTTTAGCGTTGAGCCAGCTTTCGATGATCATGTACAGACTGACCAGCGCCAGACCGTACAGCACCCGCAATGCAAGCCACACCCAAGGGTTGATGATGATGACGTGAACCAGAGCGGAGATCGCGGCGAGGGCGGCGCACAGGGCAAACGCACGAATGTGCCCGACGCGCCTGACCAGCGGAATCGCCAGCCAGGTACCGAGAAGGAAACCGACAAAGTACCCGGACATAATCAGTCCGAGCATTCCGGTGGAGTAGCCTTCGGCCACACCACGCAGCGTCAGTAATGTATTGAGCAGACCATTGCCGAGCAGGAGTAATGCAACCCCACTCAGCAGTGAACTGATTGGGGCAATTAGGGACCACATGGCGAACTACCCTAGGGAACTCTGTGCGTGATAGCAAGCACGAAGCGCGCCAATAGTAATTTATTGTTACTACTAACTATCTGATTTATATGTGTTTTTATCGACATAAATAAATCGATTAATTTTTTATGGCGGCAAAATGCACCAGCGTGGGGCGCAATTGTGTTATCGCGCATCGATCTCCAGAGGTTTCAGTGCCGTTTCATTTTGCAGTGGCGCCGCGTTGAAACGCTGCACGAATGCATTCAGTTCCTGACGGTCGCGTGGGTTGAGCAATTGCGCATCGGCGGTGTCGAGAACACTCTTGGCGTAATCAATAATTTCGTTCTGGTAGCGGGTTTGCGGGCAGGCATACAGCATGTTTTTAAGTGCTTGCAGCAACGTTGTAAGCACGCCCGGATCTGCGCCCCCGTATGTGCGAATAGAGCCCAGAACCAATTGCAGTAATTGCGCGACAGTAAGCTCGCGGATGTAGAGGCGGGGCGGTTCGTCATCCAGCTCAGCTACATCGAAGTCCGGCAACTGCAAGCGTTGAGTGAACAGCACGCTGAGCAGGTCAATGGCCTTGATCGCAGTGCCCGGATCGTTGATGCCGGGGCTAAGCGCCTTGACCGCAATCTCAGAGATTTGCTTGCAGCCGAAAAAGTAATGAATGCTTGCGTACTCCTCGATAAAGAAGTCGAAGCAGTCGAGCAACTGCTGGCAGATTTCTTCATTGCCTGGCCGATTGGTCTTGAACAGCGGGTGGCCAGCACTGACAAAGAAACCGTGATGGACCAGCACGGTCATCTGCAGGTCGTTTTCCTTGAGTATCTGATTGGCGGCGGCGACATTCAGCGCTTTGAAATAGCCACTGCGTTGTGATCGGGTCTGTGCCCAGTTTTGGTCGTTGGGCCATTCAGGTGAGGTTTCCAGTGCCTGCATCTTTTTGATCCGGCCCTGGAGTTTGCAGTGGGTGGTGGTGAACAGATTACTGAGGATGTGCTCGACTTGAATCGACTGCGAAATCGAGCGAATGAAGTGCACGAACAAGCCCAGGCAGCCAATGCCCAGGCCCAGTGAAATCAGCACGCCGAGGCTGGGTACTTTGTCGCTGCCGTTAAGTTCGATGGTGGTAATCAGCAGCAGGGAATAAAGAATGGTGCCGAGGTAGACGCCGAGGGTCTTTTGATGGCTCTTGCTGCTCACCAAGCCGGGAATTACCCGTGGCGAAAGCGCTGCGGCGGCGTTGTTGAGTACCACCATGACCATCGAGAAGCTGAACACCATCAGCGACAGAATGCCGCCAACCAAGGTGCCGAGAATCAGCCGTGCGTTGTCGGCATTTCGCACCAGGCCGATGTCGATTTCCTGCTTGATGCTCATCAGCCACGACTGATATTCAATCGACATGGTCAGTATGCAGAGCAACAAAAAGCCCAGGGCGATTACCGTCGGGTAAAACGCCAGGCTATGAATGGTACGTTGGTAAAGCCGGAACAGAATGTTGGAAGGGCTGGCCACTGTGAGTCGCGCTCATGTGAAAACGAATAGGCCAACTATAGCGAAGTACGCCGCGATGAGCCGAACCTTGCGCGGGTTAATCTGCCCGGCCCTGCGCTAAACACCGCACAAAGCCGGGCACTTAACTGATTTGACCGGTCAAACCTTGCAGACGTCGGCAATCGCCTGCGCCAGTTGATCGACCCGCCGAGCGTCGATTCCAGCCGCATTGGCGCGGCCTGAACCGACCATGTACACGCTGTGGCGTTCGCGCAGGCGCTCGACCTGCTCGCGCGTCAAACCGGTGTACGAGAACATCCCACGCTGGCGTGCGATATGGCCAAAGCGCTCGGCCAGATCATAAGGCTTCAAGGCGTCGACCAGTGCGCAGCGCAAACTGGCAATGCGCTGGCACATGCCTTCAAGCTCGTCCGTCCAGAGTTTACGTAGTGCCTCGTCGTCGAGAATGGTGGCGACCACGGCGGCGCCATGTGCCGGCGGTGTCGACCACAGATTGCGGGCGATGAAGGCCAGTTGGCTGCGCACATCGGTCAGCTTGCTGCTCGAATGGGCGCACACAATCAGCGCACCGGTGCGTTCGCGGTAAAGGCCAAAGTTCTTTGAGCAGGAACTGGTAATCAGCACCTCGGGCAGTGCCTCGCAGAACAGTCTCACCGACCAGGCATCGGCTTCGAGTCCGTCGCCAAAGCCTTGGTAGGCGATGTCGATCAACGGCAGTAAATCGCGCGCTTTAACCAACTCCAGCACCTGAAGCCAATCGGCCTGGCTGAGGTCGAAGCCCGTCGGGTTGTGGCAGCAGGCATGCAGCAGCACCACATCGCCGCGCGGCACGTGGCTCAATGCAGCCAGCATGGCGTCGACATTCAGGCGGTTGTCTGCGTCCACGTAGGGGTAATGATTAACCGCTAGCCCGGCGCTGGCGAAAATGCTCTCGTGAATTGGCCACGTTGGATCACTCAGCCAGATTCCACGCCCTGGCAAGCACTGCTTGATAAAGTCAGCTGCCAGGCGCAAGGCACCGGTGCCACCCGGCGTTTGGGTGGCCGCAACACGTTCATCGGCGAGTACCGGCGACTGATCGCCAAGCACCAGCCGGGTCACGTGCGCGCAGAACAACGCATCGCCATGGCCGCCGATGTAACCCTTGGTGGTTTCAGTTTCGACCAGGCGCTGCTCGGCCAGCTTGACGGCGCTGGGGATCGGGGTTTGACCGTTGGCGTCACGGTAAACGCCAACGCCCAGATCCAACTTGGCAGGATTGCTGTCGAGCTGATAGGCCTCCATCAGGCTCAGAATCGGGTCACCCGGTACGCGCAGGATCGGTGAAAAATGTTTCACTTGCGCCCCTCGGCCGTGCTCGCAACCTCGTCGGTGCGTGCGGCCATGATGAAGTCGTTACGGTGCAGGCCTTTGATCGAATGGCTCCACCAGGTCACGGTTACTTTGCCCCATTCGGTGAGCAGGCCCGGGTGGTGGCCTTCGGCTTCGGAGATTTCGCCTACGGCGTTAGTGAAGGCCAGCGCGTGTTTGAAGTTCTTGAACAGGTACACCTTCTCCAGTTGCATGATCGAGTCACGCACCTCGATGTTCCAGTCGGGAATCAGTTTCAGCAGTTCCGGCAGTTCGGCGTCGGATACTTGCGGTGCGCCGGCGCTGCAGGCTTCACAATGGGCTTGGGTAAGAGCGTTCATGGGTTTCTCCAAAATAGTCTTGGGCAGCGATCTGGCTGCCCCGTTCAAGGTGTACCAAAGCCGCCGTTGTCAGGCCGCTTTCGGTGGAAATTTGGGGCTGTGCAGGCCCAGTTGCATCGCTGTTTTAACCATTGCCATGATGTCCTCATGGGCCAGATCGAACAGGCGCTTGAGGTTGGGCAGGGCGAAATACAGCGGCTGCAGAATGTCGATACGGTAAGGCGTACGCATCGCCTCTAGCGGATCGAAAGCCTGATGCTCGGGCGCATCAGACAAGCAGTAAACGGTTTCTTTGGGTGACGAGAGAATGCCGCCGCCATAGATGCGTCGCCCCTGGCTGGTGTCTACCAGGCCAAACTCAATAGTCATCCAGTATAGGCGGGCCAGATAAACCCGCTCTTCTTTGCTCGCCTGCAAACCCAGCTTGCCATAAGTGTGGGTGAATTCTGCAAACCACGGGTTGGTCAGCAACGGGCAGTGGCCGAACACTTCATGAAAGATGTCCGGCTCTTGCAGGTAGTCGAGTTCTTCCGGGGTGCGGATAAACGTTGCGACCGGAAACTGCTTGCTGGCGAGCAATTCAAAGAAGGTCTGGAAGGGGATCAGCGCAGGCACGCGGGCCACGCTCCAGCCGGTAGTGGCCTGCAGGGTTTTGTTCACTTCAGCCAATTGCGGAATACGCTCGGTCGGCAGTTTCAGCCGCTCGATGCCATCGAAGTATTCCTCGCACGCGCGCCCTTCGATCACGGCCATCTGGCGGGTAATCAGGGTATTCCATACCTGATGCTCAGCTTCGCTGTAGTCAATAAACCCGTTATCGTCGGGCTGCCGAGCCACGTATTGCGTGCTCTTCATGCTTACTGCCTCCTGCTGGGGCTTTGTTGTTTTGTTGCTATAGGGATACCGCAGGTTGCAGGTGCTTGCAGCTAGCGTGACAGGCGCCTGATTGGCGCAATGAGTGAAAGTTTGTAAAGAAATAGTTACGGTATTGGCTGAGGCGCGCGATGCCTTCTTGTGTGAAGGCTAAGCTGTCACATATTCTTGACGAAAATTCTGTCGCAGCCCGCGATTTTTAGTGGCTGCGGCGCATAATAAGACTGTGTAGAGCGCCTTCATGCGAATCAAAGTTCACTGCCAAAATCGAATTGGCATCCTGCGTGACATTCTCAATCTGCTGGTCGAGTACGGCATCAACGTCGCGCGCGGCGAGGTGGGCGGGGAGCAGGGCAATGCCATCTACCTGCATTGCCCTAATCTGATAAACCTGCAGTTTCAGTCCATGCGCCCGAAGTTCGAGGCCATCGGCGGCGTGTTTGGCGTTAAACGCGTGGGCCTGATGCCCAGCGAGCGCCGCCATCTCGAACTCAATGCATTGCTCGCTGCGCTGGAGTTTCCGGTGTTGTCTATCGACATGGGCGGCTCCATCGTCGCGGCGAATCGTGCGGCGGCGCAATTGCTCGGTGTGCGCGTGGATGAAGTGCCGGGTATTCCGTTGTCGCGCTACGCCGAAGACTTCGATCTGCCTGAGTTGGTACGGGCCAATAAGTCGCGAATCAATGGCCTTCGGGTCAAGGTCAAAGGCGATGTATTTCTCGCCGATATCGCTCCGCTGCAATCCGAGCATGATGAAAGTGAGGCGCTGGCGGGCGCGGTGTTGACTCTGCATCGGGCTGACCGGGTCGGTGAGCGCATTTACAACGTGCGTAAGCAAGAGCTGCGCGGCTTTGACAGCATTTTCCAAAGCTCGAAAGTCATGGCTGCGGTGGTGCGTGAGGCGCGGCGGATGGCGCCTTTGGATGCACCGCTATTGATAGAAGGCGAAACCGGTACCGGCAAGGAGCTTTTGGCGCGTGCTTGCCACGTCGCCAGCCCGCGTGGCCAGTCGCCGTTTATGGCGCTCAATTGTGCCGGCTTGCCTGAGTCGATGGCTGAAACCGAGTTGTTTGGTTACGGGCCGGGGGCGTTTGAAGGGGCGCGCCCAGAGGGCAAGTTGGGCCTGCTGGAACTCACTGCAGGCGGCACATTGTTCCTCGATGGCGTCGGTGAAATGAGCCCGCGCCTGCAGGCCAAGTTACTGCGTTTTTTGCAGGATGGCTGCTTTCGCCGAGTCGGCAGTGACGAGGAGGTTTACCTGGATGTGCGGGTGATCTGCGCGACTCAGGTCGACTTGTCCGAGTTGTGCGCTAAGGGCGAGTTTCGTCAGGATCTGTATCACCGTCTCAACGTACTCAGCTTGCACATTCCGCCGTTGCGCGAGTGCCTGGATGGGCTGGTGCCGTTGGTTGAGCACTTTCTCGATCAGGCCAGCCGGCAAATCGGCTGCGCACTGCCTGTGATCGAAGCTCAGGCGCTGGAGCGACTCAAGCATTACCACTGGCCGGGCAATGTGCGGCAGTTGGAGAATGTGTTGTTTCAGGCCGTATCGCTGTGTGACGGCGCCTCGGTCAAGGCCACGCACATACGTTTACCCGACTACGGCGCGCCGCAGCCGATGGGTGATTTCTCACTTGAAGGTGCGCTGGACGATATCGTCGGACGCTTCGAGAAAGCCGTACTTGAGCGCCTGTTCGACGAACACCCGAGCAGTCGACAACTGGGCAAACGCTTGGGCGTTTCGCACACCACCATCGCCAACAAGTTACGTGCCTACAACATTGGTAAAGATGCTCAGCCCTGAAAGCGCAGTAGTCGGAGTAGCGCACACGGTGTATGCGGGCTGAGCTAAAACTGCGGCAGTAGCGTCACGCCGTATTGGCGCCCGCTACTGCCGACGCGTCATGTCAGGGTGAGTCAAGGACGACGCGGTGGCTTGGGCATGCTCTGCAGCTCTTCGAGCGAGAGAACGCCGTCTTTGTTGCTGTCCACATCGCTGAAGTGCTCGGCCAGCGGGCCCTTGACCTCTGACTGCGACAGCTTGCCGTCACCGTTGGCGTCTAGGCGCTCAATCATCGTGGCAGGGTCTGGACGGCCACCGTCTTTGTGCTTGGGGCCTGAGCAGCCCGCCACCAGAACGGTCGCAGCGATTGCAAAAAGAACAGCCAAAGTAGTGCGTTTCATGAGGTTTCCTAAGTGCGTGAATGAGGAAACAGAGTGTGCCAGCGGCGGCGCTCACCGGCTGTCAGGGCAGGGTAAATATCTGTAAAGAAGGTGTAAATGCCCGCGCTAGAGCCATTTCTGCGCTTAATTCGTGCGCGATCTTGACGAAACACGGCCTCGTTGTAAGACCTTGGTGTAATAGTCAGCCCGGACTGGGCGCCGCACACTCGGCCTACCAGATCTTGCGTGGTCCGGTTGTTGAGTCTGTTTACTGCGAGGTGAGCAGATCATGCGTTTATTCCACTCCCATTTTGGGAGCTCCCAAGCGGTCCTTTGGATCGCTTTTTTTTGCCTGGGATTTCACCCGGCAGACTCAGCTGTTTGCCCGCTCTTGATCAGATTGAGGCGCCGCAGTCTCCGGGCGCAATGTTGCGACCAGAGCTCTCACGCTGCCCGGTAAGGCTTCGAGATCGCGTACCAGAATACTCCGCTCACGAATGGCCCATGGCTCGTCCAATTCAATGGTTTCGATTTGCATGGTGCGGCTGTGACGCTGTGCGGCGGACTCCGGGATGATGCCGATGCCAACACCGGCTTCTACCATGCGGCAAATCGCCTCGAAGCTGGAAACCTGTATCCGCAGTGACAGTTTCTTGCCGAGCGTTTCGACCTGCTCACGCAGAAAGCTCAGCAGCGTGCTGCCTTCGCGCAAGCCAATGTGCTGATACTCCAGCGTATCGTTGAGGGTGATTTTTTTACGGCCCGCCAGCGGATGCTGCTCAGGAACCGCCAGTAACAGTCGGTCGGTGCTGAAGTGCAATACCTGCAGACCACTGGCAGCAACCGGTCCGGCAATGATGCCCATGTCGGTCGAGCCATCAAGCACGCCGCGCACAATATCGCGGCTGAGCCTTTCCTGCAGATCAATGGTGACGCCTGGTCGCTCTGCCAAAAAGCCTGCGAGGATTTCGGGCAAAAACTCCGTCACCGCGGTGGTGTTGGCGAATATTCGAATATGCCCTGCCGAGTCGGTGCCGTAATCGGCGAACTCAGTTTTCAGATAGTCGACTTGCCGCATGATAAGGCGAGCATGCTGCAGTAACCGCTGGCCGGCGGGAGTCAGCTCCACACCACGGCTGTCGCGATACAGCAGACGGCTGCCGAGTTGTGCCTCCAGGGCTTTTATTCGGGCACTGGCAGCGGCTGGCGAGAGGAATGCACGGCGGGCACCCTGCGTCAGGCTGGGCGACTCAGCAATATGAATAAACAAGCGCAGGTCGGGTAAGTCGAAGTGCATGGAGGCCTCTGGCGATAGTGGCTTTGAGGGGAATTCATCTGGCTATGGCGTTCATCATAGCCGAACGCTGCTTCATTAAAATGCAAATTCACAGTACGCCGTCCAGCTTGCATGCTTGAGCTACATCAAGAACGCAGCTGGATATAACTCATGACTGACGCCTCACTATCTGCCTGGATCGGCCGCACCGAAGAGGTTCACGATCAATTAAGCCGCAATCTGGTTATGCGCATCGCAGCAACTCTGGCTGAGCCGACGCCTGCTCACGGTGAGCCACTGCCGCCACTGTGGCATTGGGCTTTTTTTCAGGAGCCTGTTGCAGAGGAAGGCTTAGGCGCGGACGGGCACCCGGCCCGAGGCGGGTTTTTACCGCCCGCCGAGAATCGCAATCGCATGTGGGCAGGCGGACGGATCGACTTTCGTAAGCCTTTGCGCGTGGGGCTTGAAGCCAGCCGCGTCTCGACCATCACCCACATCGAAGAGAAGCACGGCAGCACCGGCGCACTGCTGTTTGTCACGGTTCAGCATGACTACCTGCAGGAGGGTGAGCTGATGATTCGTGAAGAACAGGACATCGTCTATCGCGAGCCAAACCCGGCAAAAACCGCGAGCAGCCAACCCCTGATTGCAGGTCAGTGGCGGGAAGTCGTTACGCCAACACCCACCCTGTTATTTCGCTACAGCGCCGTGACATTCAATGGCCACCGTATTCATTACGACTGGCCCTATGTCACCGAGACGGAAGGTTATGCCGGGCTGGTGGTGCATGGCCCGCTGATCGCAACCCTGACTTTGCGCGCATTTTGCCGGGCTAACCCTGATGTGCAAGTGCGCCGCTTCTCTTATCGAGGCTTACGGCCTTTAGTCGCACCGCAGGCGTTTGAGGTGGGAGGGCAAAACTCTGCTGCCGGCACCGCTCAACTCTGGGCCGGCAATGAGTCGGGTTTAGCCCAGCGCAGCGAAGTTCACTTTGATTGATAACTCTGGCCAATACGAGATACCGATGATGAATCCTAATAATAACTCTGAATTCAATGCCATCCGTGAAGGTGTACAAGCCTTGTGCGCCGAGTTTGATGCTGCGTACTGGCGCAAGGTTGATGAAGAAAAAGGCTTCCCCGAGGCCTTCGTTAAAGCACTGACGGATGCCGGTTGGTTAGCGGCAATGATTCCAACCGAATACGGCGGCTCAGGGTTGGGTTTAGCAGAAGCGTCGATCATCCTCGAAGAAGTAAACCGCTGCGGGGGCAACTCAGGCACGGTTCACGGGCAGATGTACAACATGTTCACCTTGCTGCGTCATGGTAGCGAGGAGCAGAAAAGCTTCTATCTGCCGAAAATTGCGGCGGGCGAACTGCGCCTGCAATCGATGGCCGTCACCGAACCCACCACGGGCACCGACACCACCAAGATCAAAACCACTGCGGTTAAGCAGGGCGACAAGTATGTGATCAACGGCCAGAAGGTCTGGATCTCGCGTGTGCAGCACTCAGATCTGATGATCTTGCTGGCGCGCACCACTGCGCTAGCCGAGGTTAAGCGCAAGTCGGAAGGCATGTCGATTTTCCTGGTAGACCTGCGTGAGGCGATTGGCAACGGTCTGACAGTTCAGCCGATAGCCAACATGGTTAACCATGAAACCAACGAGCTGTTCTTTGACAACCTAGAGCTGCCGGCAAGCAGCCTGATTGGGGAAGAGGGCAAGGGCTTCAAATACATCCTCGATGGCTTGAATGCTGAGCGCACATTGATCGCTGCCGAATGTATTGGGGATGGCCGTTGGTTCATCGAAAAGGCCAGCCAATATGCCCGTGAACGCGAGGTGTTTGGTCGGCCAATCGGCCAGAACCAAGGTGTGCAGTTCCCGATCGCTGAGGCCCATATTGAGGTTGAAGCGGCGGATCTGATGCGCTGGCGCGCTTGCGAGGAATATGACTCAGGCATCAATGCCGGCGCTAGCGCCAATATGGCGAAATATCTTGCGGCCAAGGCATCTTGGGAAGCCGCCAACGCCTGTATGCAAACCCACGGCGGGTTTGGTTTCGCCTGTGAATACGACATTGAACGCAAGTTCCGCGAGACTCGCTTGTACCAGGTTGCACCGATCTCAACCAACTTGATTCTGTCGTACGTGTCCGAGCACTTGCTCGACTTGCCGCGTTCATTCTGAGGCCCGGACCATGACTCACACTGAGCAGCTTGCTGGGTTCCTGGCTGATTTGCGTTATGAGCACTTGAGCGATGCCGTAGTGTCGCGCACCCAGGAGTTATTTCTGGACTGGTTGGGTTCGGCGCTTGCCAGTCAGGGCAGTCACCCGATTCCGTTGTTTGAGCGCTACGCCGAACTCATGGGGCCGACAACCGGTCCAGCCAGAATCATCGTTAATGGCCGCTCTACAAGCGCTTATTTCGCGGCCTTGGTCAACGGCGCGTCTTCGCATTTGGTCGAGCAAGATGATCTGCACAACAGCTCGGTATTGCACCCGGCAACGGTGGTGTTTCCGGCCGCTTTGGCCGCCGCACAAGATCTGGGTTGCACAGGGCGCGAGTTGTTGCTGGCAGCCGTCGCAGGGTATGAAGCGGGAATTCGCATTGGCGAGTTTCTTGGGCGTTCGCACTACCGGGTTTTCCACACCACGGCCACCGTCGGGACGCTCGCAGCTGCTGTGGCGGTCGGTAAATTGCGTAATTTTGATGCGGCGCAATTTATTAACGTGCTGGGTTCGGCTGGCACGCAGGCGGCTGGTTTGTGGGAGTTCTTGCGTGACGCCACCGACTCCAAACAACTGCATACCGCTAAGGCCGCAGCGGATGGATTGCTGGCAGCCTACCTAACTGCCGATGGCCTGACCGGCGCGCGCAATATCCTTGAGGGCGAGCAGGGCATGGCTGCCGGCATGTCGAGTGATGCTCAACCGCATAAGTTGTCCGATCGACTTGGCAGCCGCTGGGCGCTGCTTGAAACATCGTTCAAGTTCCACGCCTCCTGCCGCCACACCCATCCGGCAGCGGATGCATTGCTGGGACTGATGCAGCGCGAAGGGCTCAGCCACGAGCACATCGAACGCGTCACCACCCATGTGCATCAGGGCGCCATTGATGTGCTGGGACGCGTAGATGTGCCGCAGAGCGTGCATCAGGCCAAGTTCTCGATGGGCACCGTGCTGGGTTTGATTGCCGTGCACGGTAAGGCCGGGCTGCCTGAGTTTGAGCAGTTCGCGCTGGATGATGCGCGTGTAGCGCGTTTTCGCGACAAGGTGCAGATGCAGCTGGATGCGCAGGTAGACGCTGCTTATCCGCAGCGCTGGCTGGGCCGGGTTGAGGTGCTCACAGTCGATGGCCGCCGGTTGCAGGGCGCTATCGATGAGCCCAAGGGTGATCCGGGCAATACCTTGTCTCGCCCTGAGCTGGAAGACAAGTTCCGGAGCCTGCTGGCGTTCTCGGGCGCGCTTGAGGGGGCGCCGGTTGATGCGTTGATTTCGCAGGTGTGGCAACTGCATCAGCGCCCTGATGTGCACAGCCTTATCTAACCGGATGACGGCGACTGCGCTTCTCTGGCGCTCGCCAACTGACATGAGAGTTATGCAATGAATACATCGAATAACGCGCCACGTCCGTTAGACGGCATCACCGTTGTGAGCCTTGAGCATGCAATTGCCGCCCCGTTTTGTACGCGTCAACTGGCGGATCTTGGGGCTCGGGTTATCAAGGTCGAGCGCCCGCAAACCGGCGATTTTGCGCGCAACTACGACGAGCGCGTAGGTGGCCTGGCCTCGCATTTTGTGTGGACCAATCGCTCCAAAGAAAGCCTGACCCTGGACCTGAAACAACAGCGTGCCAGCGAGGTGCTCGAGGCGTTACTGGCCACGGCTGATGTGCTGGTACAAAACCTCGCGCCGGGCGCTGCGGCGCGTATGGGCTTGTCGTTCGAGGCGTTGCATGAGCGGTTTCCGCAGTTGATCGTGTGTGACATTTCAGGCTACGGCGAAGGCGGCCCGTATGAGCAAAAGAAAGCCTACGACCTGCTGATTCAGAGCGAGGGCGGTTTTCTTTCTGTAACCGGGGATGCGGGCGAAGAGCAGATGGCCAAGGCCGGCTGCTCGATTGCCGACATTGCGGCCGGTATGTATGCCTATACCGGTGTGCTGTCGGCGCTGATGCTGCGCGGCAAAACCGGGGTTGGCAGCCGGGTGGATGTGTCGATGTTAGAAAGCCTGGTCGAGTGGATGGGCTATCCCATGTATTACGCCTACGAAGGCGCTGCGCCGCCGCCACGCGCCGGTGCCGCGCACTCAACCATTTACCCGTATGGCCCTTTTCCCGCGGGCGATGGCGGCACCGTGATGCTGGGCTTGCAGAACGAACGTGAGTGGCGGGCGTTTTGCGACAAGGTGCTGTTGCAACCCGAACTGGCGGACGACGCGCGATTTTCAGCGAACTTTAAGCGCTCCGAGAACCGCGCTGAATTGCGCGCAATCATTGTTGAAAGCTTCGCGGCACTCAGCGCTGAGCAAGTGATTGAGCGGCTCGACAGCGCGCAAATTGCCAATGCGCATGTCAACGACATGGCTGGTGTCTGGCAGCACCCGCAACTCAAGGCCCGGGAGCGCTGGACGCAGGTGGAAAGCCCCGCTGGCCTGTTACCAGCCTTGCTCCCGCCCGGCCGCAACAACGCCTTCTCGCCACGTATGGATGGCGTGCCTGGACTCGGCCAACACACCGACAGCGTGCTTGCAGAGCTGGGCCTGAACCCGGCCGCCATTGAACAACTGCGTGAGCAGGGTGCGGTTTGACCTGCGCTTGAGCGATAGAAAGGATAGAAAACCATGAGCCTGCGTACTGTTCGCACAGCCTTATTTGTACCCGCTTCGCGTCCGGAGCGTATTCCCAAAGCGCTTGCGGTTGGCGCTGACGCGGTAATTGTCGACCTTGAAGATGCGGTAGAGGAAAGTCTCAAGGAGCAAGCGCGGGAAAACCTGAGTGCGTTTTTGAGCAGCCAGCCTGATGCACGAGTGCTGGTGCGTATCAATGCGCCGAACCATTGCGCTCATGCGGCGGATATAGCCATTTGCGCACGGCATGATGGCGTCATCGGTGTGCTGCTGCCCAAGGTTGAAAGCGCAGACCAAGTTGCTCGTGTGCAGGCGTGCAATAAACCAGTCTGGCCGATTATTGAAAGCGCTGCAGGCTTATATGCACTGCCAGAAATCGCCCGTGCACACGGCGTTGAGCGCTTGTCGTTTGGTGGTCTGGATTTGGGACTCGACCTGGGTTTGGACTCTGCAACTGCCGCCGCAGGCAGAATTTTTGACCAGGCGCGCTATGCAATTTTATTGCACTCACGCCTTGCGCAGTTGGCGCCACCGCTGGATACCGTGTTCCCGGCCATTAATGACCAAGCAGGCTTGGCTCGCGTTGCTCGCGACGCCAGCGATATGGGCTTTGGTGGCGTGTTGTGCATTCACCCCACACAAGTGGCGGTAGTGCACCAGGCACTCATGCCGGATGCCGATGCGCTGGCTTGGGCGCAGCGCGTCATGAGTGGCGCAGAGCAGGGCGCAGGTGTGTTTGTGGTCGATGGCCAGATGGTCGATGCACCTGTTCTGGGTCATGCCAGGCGGTTGCTTGAGCGCGCCGGTATCAAAAACTAACCCCTGAAAATTTATCGTGCCCAAGCGTTGCTGGCCTGGGTTCTGTCTCAGCGACTAATCGTATTCGGCGACTGAGGCAACGGTTTCTTCCATGACAAAAATAAGAGGCAAAACCATGTATAAATTTCCTGCTAAGGCGCTGCTATGCGCTGTTTCATTGTCGGCATCGGTCGTCATGTCTGGGCTTGCTCAGGCGGCTGACCCGATCATTATCAAATTCTCCCATGTCGTGGCGGACAGTACGCCAAAGGGGCAGGGCGCTTTGCTGTTCAAAAAGCTGGTGGAAGAGCGCCTGCCGGGCAAAGTCCAGGTTCAGGTTTATCCAAACTCGTCCTTGTACGGCGACGGTAAAGAGATGGAGGCGCTCTTATTGGGCGATGTGCAAATGCTGGCGCCATCTCTGGCCAAATTCGAGCAGTACTCCAAGCCCATTCAAATTTTTGATTTACCCTTTCTGTTCGACAACCTGGCTGCCGCCGATCGCTTTCAAAGCAGCCCGGAAGGTAAAGGCCTGCTGAAGTCGATGGAAAGCAAGAACATTACCGGTTTGGCCTATTGGCACAACGGCACCAAGCAACTCTCGGCCAATAAACCGCTGCGTGTGCCCGGTGATGCACGCGGGCTGAAGTTCCGCGTGCAAGCATCCGCTGTGCTTGAAGAGCAGTTCAAGGCGATCAGAGCCAACCCTCGCAAGATGAGTTTTGCTGAGGTTTATCAAGGCCTGCAAACCGGTGTAGTCAACGGCACAGAAAACACCTGGTCCAATTACACCAGTCAGAAGGTCAACGAAGTACAGAAATACATGACCGAGTCGGATCACGGTCTGATCGATTATATGGTGATCACTAACACCAAATTCTGGAACGATTTGCCTGCTGATATTCGTACCCAGCTCGATGAAATCATGGGGGAAGTGACCGTAGCAGTGAACAAACAAGCCAGTGATTTGAATGAGCGCGCCAAGCAGGAAATTATCGACTCTGGCAGCACTGAGGTCATCACCCTGACGCCTGAGCAACGGGCCGAATGGCGAGTGGCGATGAAGCCGGTGTGGCAGAAGTTTGAAGGCCAGATTGGTGCCGACTTGATTCAAGCGGCTGAGGCTTCAAACGGGCAGTAAGGATTTCGCCCAAACATTAAAAAGGCTGGCAGATCTCCTCTGCCAGCCTTTTTAATGCGTATGAAACGCAGCGCCTGGATAGTTGTGTGCGTGTTAAATCCGAACTGTAAATCACCCAAGGCGCCAACACCTGCAAAGGACTGTTGCCCGGCCGGTCACTATCACCGCCTGCACAGTAAACGGCGCGCCAACACGGGCTCGGTTGGCGCTTTGCAGTATTGCGTTAGCAAGTGCCTTACTTAGCTGGCGCTTTCCATCCACTTCGGCTTGGGATAGCGGCGGTCAGATTTTCCGGCTTTAAGGATCGCGCCGGGCACATCGTGGCCCAGTAATTCCGGCAGGGAGGCTGCGGCGGCGAGCAGGGCGTCGAGGTCGACACCGGTATCGAAACCCATGCGCTGGAACATGTGCACCAGATCTTCCGTACAAATATTGCCGCTGGCGCCTGGCGCGTAGGGGCAGCCGCCGAGGCCGCCGAGCGAGGCGTCGAAGCGGTCTACGCCGGCATTCAGTGCCGCGATTGCGTTGGCCAGGCCCATGCCCCGGGTGTTGTGGAAGTGCAGGGTGAAAACGGTTTCTGGCCAGCGGGACAATGCTTCCCGGCTGATGCGCTCAACTTGCGCCGGGTCGGCTATGCCGGTGGTGTCGCACAGCGTGACGCCCTGCACGCCGATGTCGGTGAGCTTTTGTATCAGCTCATACACCCGCGACTCGGCTACATCGCCCTCAAACGGGCAGCCGAATGTGGTCGACAGCGAGGCATTGATGAACACGCCGCTGCCACGCGTGACTTCGATGATTTCCTTGAACTGTTGCAATGACTGCTCGGGCGTCATGCGCAGGTTTGCCAGGCCGTGGGTGTTGCTGGCGGACATGACCAGATTGATTTCATCAACCTGACACGACAGCGCGCGCTCGCACCCCCGCACGTTCGGCACCAATACCGTGTATTCCACGCCCGGCACGCGTTGAATGCCGCGCATCACTTCTTCGGCATCACGCAGGTTGGGAATCGCCTTGGGCGAGGTGAATGAGGTGACTTCAACCTTGGCCAGGCCGGTGTGCGAGAGATAATCGATCAGCGCGATCTTGTCTTCGGTGGCAACAAAATTGGGTTCAATCTGGAAGCCATCACGGGTGGCTACATCCTGGATATACAGACGCTTAGTCATCACGATTCCTTAAATAATGCCGCGTTCGCGCAAGCCCTGACGCTGCTCATCGGTCAGGCCCAGGCCTGCCAATACATCATCGGTATGCTCGCCAAGTGCCGGACCGCCAGTGCCGATGCGGCCCGGTGTGCGGCTTAATTTGGGTAATACGCCAGGGACCTTCAACGGGCCAGCGGCGGTTTGCACGGTCTCGATCATGTTGCGCGCGAGATAGTGCGGGTCGCTGACGATGTCGGCAGCGGTGTATGGGAAACCGGCCGGAACGCGGGCCTCATTGAGTGCATCGAGCACTTGCTGGCGGCTGCGCTGGGAGGTCCATTGAGCAATCGCCTCGTCGATCATGGCGGCGTGTTCGCTGCGTCCGTCGTTATGCTCAAGGCGCGGATCATTGGCGAGGTCGGCACGCTCAATCAGCAGCATCAAGCGCTTGTAGATGCTGTCGCCGTTGCCTGCGATCAGCACATAACTGCCGTCGTTGCACGGGTAGGAGTTGGATGGCGTGATGCCGGGCAGGGCGCTGCCGGCGGGTTCGCGTACATAGCCAAAGGCGTCGTATTCGGGAATCAGGCTTTCCATCATGGCGAACACCGACTCGTACAGCGCCACATCAATGTATTGGCCCAGACCGCTGCGTTGACGCTCTTGCAGCGCCAGCAAAATACCGATAACGCCATACAGCGATGACAGCGAATCGCCGATGCTGATGCCGACGCGCACTGGCGCTTGCCCCGGATAACCCGACAAATGCCGCAGCCCGCCCATGGCTTCGCCGATAACGCCAAAGCCTGGCAAGTCGCGGTATGGGCCGGTCTGGCCGTAACCTGAAATGCGCAGCATGATCAGTTTGGGGTTGATGGCCGAAAGCTGCTCCCAGCCAAGGCCCCAGCCTTCAAGTGCGCCGGGGCGGAAGTTCTCAATCAGAATATCCGCCTCGCTGATCAGCTTGCGTACGATGTCCTGACCTTCCGGCTCTTTAAGGTTGAGCGTGAGCGACTGTTTGTTGCGTGACTGCACGTGCCACCAGAGTGAGGTGCCGTCTTTGATTTTGCGCCACTTGCGCAGTGGGTCGCCGACCTTAGGCGGTTCGATCTTGATCACTTGTGCGCCAAACTCGCCGAGGAGTTTGCTGGCGAATGGGCCGGCGATCAGCTGCCCCATCTCAACCACTTTCAAACCTTGCAGCGCCATCGGACTCACATTCAATTCTGTCATGGGGTGCCTCAACCGAGTTGCCTTATCGTTATGGCTGCAGAATTACTCAGCTCCGGGCTTCGAACAATTGATTAATCAACAAGCCTGACTTCGTATCCCGCGAAGTGCTTTTGTGAGAGCCTTGTCCCGATCAGACCAGCATGTTTGCCCGCATGCCGTTGTCGAACCACGCACAAGGAGGGCCGTTGCCATGCGCCGTATCGACTTTGTAACGCTGAAAATCTTTATTGCGATTGCCGATGAGCGCAGCCTGACCAAGGCCGCCGAGCGTGAGCATCTGGCCCTGGCTGCTGTGAGTAAGCGCGTCAGCGACCTCGAAAGCCAGCTGGGTATCACTTTGCTCTATCGACAGCCCAAGGGCGTTGAACTGACGCCCGCCGGGCATGCGCTGCTGCACCATGCGCGCAATGTGATGGACAACATCGAGCAAATGAATGCCGACCTCAGCGAGTTCAGTGACGGGGTCAAAGGGCATGTGCGAATTCACGCTAACACCTCGGCCGTGATTGAGTTCCTGCCCGAAGACTTGAGCACGTTCACCCACTTGCATCCGCAGGTGAAAATCGACCTTGAGGAACGCGTCAGCAGCGAAACCATTCGCGCCGTGCGTGAGGGTCTGACCGACATCGGCATCTTCGCAGGGCACGTGCCGGCCGAGGATTTACAGGTTTTCAGCTATCGCCATGATCAGCTGGTGCTGGTCACGCCGCGCGATCATCCACTGGCTTCGCGCGGTTGCGTCGCTCTGCGCGATGCGGTCGGTTATGACTTTATTGGCTTGCAGCAAGACGCCTCCCTGCACAGTTTGCTGCAACACTCGGTGCACCACCTTGGGGTGTCGCTGCGCTTGCGTATTCAGGTGCGCAGCTTTGAGGCGATCTGCAGGATGATCCACACCGGTATGGGCATTGGTGTGTTGCCAGAGATTGCCGTGCGCACCTATTTGCCTGCGCTCAATGTGCAGGTGGTGAACCTCAGTGATGACTGGGCGCGGCGTGAGATGAAGATTGCCGTGCGCAGTGTTGATGCGCTCTCTGTCACGGCCAGGCAGATGCTCGAACACCTGAGCAGCAGTGAGGCACGCGCTGGCGAATTGGCTTTGCCTTCGTCAATGCCGAAGGCTTGATTCCTCAAATGCGAATTTCAGTTGTGCTACCGGCGCGTTAGAGTCCAGCCGTCGATGAAGCGCTGAGTTCCTGTTACTGGGTGTTCGCCGTTTCAACGCTCAGACAAAAATAATAGGAGCTCCCCATGAAGTATCCGTCTGTCCGTCGCGCCTTACTCAGTCTTGCCACCGGTATCGCCCTGTTTGGCGCAGTGGCTGCTCAGGCCGCAGACCCAATCCTGATCAAATTTTCCCACATCACTGCTGATAACACGCCGAAAGGCCAAGGCGCGCTGCTATTCAAGAAGCTCGTCGACGAGCGCCTGTCCGGCAAAGTTGAGGTTCAGGTTTACGCCAACTCTTCGCTGTACGGTGACGGCAAGGAAATGGAAGCGCTGATGCTCAACGAGGTGCAAATGCTCGCGCCGGCGCCGTCCAAGCTTGAGCAGTACACCAAGCAACTGCAGTTGTTCGACATGATGTTCCTGTTCAACGACATGGCAGCAGCGCAACGCTTCCAGAACTCCGACAAGGGCAAGGCGATGCTCAAGTCGATGGAAGACAAAGGCATTACCGGTCTGGCCTTCTGGCTCAACGGCATGCGCCAATTGACCGCCAATAAACCGCTGATCAAGCCCAGCGATGCGCGTGGTTTGAAGTTCCGCGTACAGCCTTCGGATTTGCAAGCCGCGCAATACAGCGCCTTGCGTGCAGTGCCGCGCAAGATGTCTTTCGCTGAGATTTATCAGGGCCTGCAGACCGGTGTGGTCAACGCCCAGGACAACCCCTGGTCGAATATTTACAGCCAGAAGTTCTTTGAAGTGCAGAAGTACATGATCGAATCCGATCACGCCATCGGCAACTATGTACTGATCACCAATACCAAGTTCTGGAACAGCTTGCCTGCAGATATTCGCAGCCAGCTGGAAGAGATTGTTGCCGAGGTCACCACTGAGGTGAACAAGCAGGCGGCCGACGTTAACGAGAAAGCCAAACAAGCGATCATTGCTTCCGGCAAGGTCGAGATGATCAAACTGACCCCAGAGCAACGCGATGCGTGGCGTGATGCCGTGCGCCCGGCGTGGAAGAAGTTTGAGGCTGATATCGGCGCTGACGTGATCGAGGCTGCTCAGGCCGCGAACCAGGCGCAATAAACGCACCTTCACGGCCGTTGCTGCGGCAGCGGTCGTCTTCCTGTTTACAGGCGCCGACCCATAGCAGGCTATTGATGGCCCCACGCAGGCTGCTCAATAAGCTGTGTTTATGGTCGGGGCCTGCTTTATTCGCTGCTTGTGCCTGCTTTGCCAGGCCCAAAAACACTCATTAGGCAGTGACGAATCCGGCATTTATCAATGGTGAATGTCGCGGCCTTGAGTGCTGGGTTAGAGTCCCAGCGCTTCCAAGGTTTAAACCAATAACAAGATAATCAGGAGATCGGCCCGTGAGCTTTATGCTGCGTGCATGGAATCATTTCGAGGAAGGTTTTATCGCCTTTCTGTTGGGTGCCATGACTCTGGTCACGTTTACCTACGTGATCCTCAATAACCTCTACACCTTGTTCTACAGCTGGGCAGACCACTGGCAAGGTGCAAGTGAGAGCCTGTTTTCGATTGGCGATCATATTCTCGGCATGGCCCAGGCCATGACCTGGAGCATTGCGCTGACCAAAGCGCTGTTTGCCTGGCTGATCTTTTTTGGTCTGGCTTACGGTGTGCGCACCGCAGGCCATATCGGCGTCGATGCGCTGGTAAAACTGGCGCCGCGGCCCATTCAGCGTTGCATTGGAATCATTGCCTGCATCGCCTGCCTGACCTACGCCGGCATGATCGCAGCCGGCAGCTTTGACTGGGTCGAAGCCTTGTTCACAGCCGGTATTGGTGCAGAAGACCTCGGTCACTACGGCATCAAACAGTGGCACATCGCGGCCATCGTACCGTTTGGCTACGCGATGGTATTTATCCGTTTCTTCGAAATCTTCGTGCGAATTCTGCGTAACGAGCAGACCGGCCTCGGCCTGGCTGATGAAGCCGCCGATGCGCTGAAACTGAAAGAACACGAGGCGCAAAAATAATGACCATTCTGTTTCTGTTTGCCGCGCTGTTCGTGCTGATGTTCATCGGCGTGCCGATTGCGGTTTCGCTGGGCCTCGCCGGTTCGGTGACGATTATGTTGTTCAGCCCGGACTCGGTCCGTTCGCTGGCCATCAAGCTGTTTGAAACCTCCGAGCACTACACGCTGCTGGCGATTCCGTTCTTCCTGCTCTCCGGCGCATTCATGACCACCGGCGGCGTGGCCAAGCGCCTGATCGACTTTGCCAACGCCTGCGTCGGCCACATCCGTGGCGGTCTGGCTATTTCGGCCGTTATGGCGTGCATGCTGTTCGCCGCGTTGTCTGGTTCATCGCCTGCCACCGTTGCGGCAGTTGGTTCGATTGCGATTGCCGGCATGGTGCGCTCGGGTTATCCACAGGCGTTCGGCGCCGGTATCGTGTGTAACGCCGGTACGCTGGGCATTCTGATTCCGCCGTCGATCGTGATGGTGGTCTACGCCGCTGCAACCGAGCAATCGGTCGGCAAGCTGTTCATGGCCGGGGTTATTCCGGGTCTGTTGCTGGGGCTTGCGTTGATGCTGGCGATTTACATTGTCGCGCGCAAAATGAATCTGCCTGCACAGCCGCGTGCCACCGTACGCGAGTTCCTCACGGCTGCGCGCAAGGCCATCTGGGGCTTGCTTTTGATGGTAGTGATTCTCGGCGGGATCTACTCGGGCATGTTCACCCCGACCGAGGCTGCCGCCGTAGCCGCGGTGTACGCAGGCTTTGTCGCGCTGTTTGTCTATAAAGACCTGACCTTCCGCGAATGCCCGAAAGTGCTGCTCGACTCCGGCAAGCTGACCATCATGCTGATGTTCATCATTGCCAACGCCATGCTGTTTGCTCACGTACTGACCACCGAGCAAATCCCGCAGACCATCACCGCGTGGGTGATCGAAGCCGGCCTGCAGCCGTGGCAGTTCCTGCTGGTGGTGAACATCGTGCTGTTGATAGCCGGTGCGTTCATGGAGCCTTCGGCGATCATCCTGATCCTGGCGCCGATCCTGTTTCCGATTGCGGTGGAGCTGGGCATCGACCCGATCCATCTGGGCATCATCATGGTGGTGAATATGGAGATCGGTTTGATAACCCCGCCGGTGGGCCTGAACCTGTTCGTGACCTCGGCGGTGACCGGCATGCCGCTGACTCAGGTTATCCGCGCTGCCTGGCCGTGGCTGATGCTGCTGCTCGGCTTCCTGATGGTGATTACCTATATTCCGGCTGTTTCAATGGCGCTGCCTAACTGGCTGGGCATGAACTGACCGCTTGAATAGCAACTTGCAAAAATGACAACGCGGGCAGGCTAAACCATGCCCGCGTTGTCATTTTTGCTTGTGCGAGTGGCGCGCCCTGCGTTACAAAAAATTTCTGATGGTTAAACCTCTGGCGCGACCATGGTCTAAGTCCGTTAAGACCATGGTCGAATGGCCTGCCGTGTGGCTGTTGGTCACACAATGGGGCATATAAAAATAACTAATCCATTCTCAGATTGAGGTGATTTTGATGAGCGCTGCGTCTTTATATCCTGTTCGTCCGGAAGTGGCGGAAAACACGCTGACTGATGAAGCAACCTATAAGGCCATGTACCAGCAGTCGGTGATCAACCCGGACGGTTTCTGGCGTGAGCAGGCCCAACGCATCGAATGGATCAAGCCATTCACCAAGGTCAAACAGACTTCATTCGACGATCACCACGTGGACATCAAGTGGTTCGCTGATGGCACGCTGAACGTGTCCGCCAACTGCCTGGACCGCCATCTTGAAGAGCGTGGCGATCAGGTCGCAATCATCTGGGAAGGGGACGATCCTTCCGAACAACGCAACATTACCTACCGCGAGCTGCACGAGCAGGTCTGCAAATTTGCCAACGCCTTGCGCGGTCAGGACATCCATCGCGGCGATGTTGTGACTATCTATATGCCGATGATTCCGGAAGCGGTCGTGGCCATGCTGGCCTGTACCCGCATCGGCGCGGTGCACTCCGTGGTTTTCGGTGGCTTCTCGCCGGAAGCACTGGCCGGTCGCATTATCGACTGCAAGTCCAAGGTGGTAATCACCGCCGACGAAGGCCTGCGCGGCGGCAAGCGTGTAGCGCTGAAAGCCAACGTCGACGATGCACTGACCAATCCTGAAACCTCCAGCGTGCAGAAGATCATTGTCTGCAAGCGCACGGGCGGCAACATCAAGTGGAACCAGCATCGCGACGTCTGGTACGAAGACCTGATGAAGGTTGCCGGTAACTACTGCGCGCCAAAAGAGATGGGCGCCGAAGAGCCGCTGTTCATTCTTTACACCTCGGGTTCTACCGGTAAGCCGAAAGGCGTGCAGCACACCACGGGCGGCTATCTGGTGTATGCGGCGCTGACCCATGAGCGTGTATTCGATTACAAGCCGGGTGATATTTACTGGTGCACCGCCGATGTGGGCTGGGTCACTGGTCACAGCTATATCGTCTATGGCCCGCTGGCCAATGGCGCGACCACGCTGCTGTTTGAAGGTGTGCCGAACTATCCGGACATCACCCGCATGGCGAAAATCATCGACAAGCACAAGGTCAATATCCTCTACACCGCGCCGACCGCTATCCGCGCGATGATGGCCGAAGGCCCGGCCGCGGTAGAAGGTGCTGACGGTTCGAGCCTGCGCCTGCTGGGCTCGGTCGGTGAGCCGATCAATCCGGAAGCCTGGAACTGGTACCACACCACTGTCGGTAAAGAGCGTTGCCCGATTGTTGATACCTGGTGGCAGACCGAAACCGGCGGCATTCTGATCAGCCCGTTGCCGGGTGCTACTGCGCTGAAGCCGGGTTCGGCAACGCGTCCGTTCTTTGGCGTGCAGCCGGCACTGGTCGACAACCTGGGCAACCTGCTGGACGGCGCGACCGAGGGCAATCTGGTCATCATCGATTCGTGGCCGGGTCAGGCCCGCACCTTGTACGGTGACCATGATCGTTTCGTGGATACCTACTTCAAGACCTTCCGTGGCATGTACTTCACCGGTGACGGTGCGCGTCGCGACGAAGACGGTTACTACTGGATTACCGGTCGCGTGGATGATGTTCTCAACGTTTCCGGCCACCGCATGGGCACCGCCGAAATCGAAAGCGCGATGGTTGCGCACCCGAAAGTGGCCGAGGCTGCCGTGGTTGGCGTGCCGCACGACATCAAGGGGCAGGGCATCTACGTTTACGTAACGCTCAACGGCGGCGAAGAAACCACCGAGCAATTGCGTCAGGAACTGAAGAACTGGGTGCGTAAGGAGATTGGTCCGATTGCCTCGCCAGACGTTATTCAGTGGGCGCCAGGCCTGCCGAAAACGCGTTCCGGCAAGATCATGCGACGCATCCTGCGCAAAATCGCCACCGGTGAGTACGACGCACTGGGCGATATCTCGACCCTTGCCGATCCGGGTGTTGTTCAGCACCTGATCGACACTCACAAGGAAATGACCAGCGCCTGCGCCTGATCACATCCTGATTAAACCAACGCCCGGCTCTTGAGTCGGGCGTTGTTGTTTCCGGGGTTGCCTGGCTCGGACTGAGCTCGTGCGGTTAGGCGGCTGTTAGGTAACAAAGGCCTGAAACGGGTGGGCCAAAATGGAACACTTTGCCCCGGCTTGCGACAATATGGGGCGTGCTCTAAAATGATTTTGCAGGCATAGGCCGCATCATTACTGCGGTCTGTGAATGTTGGCGTGATAGTTGCCTTGTTAATAGGTTATGCTTGATGTTTCTGGAAGCACGTTCGCCTGCTTCTGTCAATAAGCCCTCGCGGGCGCCTAGACCCTTTTGTAATTACTTGTCGCATTGAGGAAATATCGACTTTCGGCCTGCCGATAGAATGCCGCTCACCCAGCTTGAGCCGTTTATGGCCTGCGCAATGCGCACAGGCGTCGCGACTCTCTACAATTCATGCATGGCTGGATGCAGATAAACAAGCCACATATTCACTGCCAAACGAAGCCCCCCATACGAAGGAGTCACAAGATGAAGAAGATTGCACTTCTCGGCGCATTGGCGCTATCCGTGTTGTCGTCAATGGCCATGGCCGAAGACGCCAAAACCCTGCGCATTGGTATTGAAGCGGCTTACCCTCCGTTTGCGTTCAAAACTCCGGAAGGCAACATCACCGGTTTTGACTACGACATCGGCAATGCCCTGTGTGAAGAGATGCAGGTCAAGTGTAAGTGGATCGAGCAAGAGTTCGACGGCCTGATCCCGGCTTTGAAAGTTCGCAAGTTCGACGCTGTACTGTCTTCGATGACCATCACCGAAGACCGCCTGAAGTCGGTCGACTTCTCGAAAAAGTACTATCACACCCCAGCCAAGCTGGCGATGAAAGCGGGCACCGAGATCAAAGATCCGTTGACTGATCTCAAAGGCAAGAAAGTCGGCGTACAGCGCGCCTCGATCTATGACCGTTACGCAACTGACGTACTGGCCCCGGCCGGTGTTGAAGTGGTTCGTTACAGCTCGCAGAACGAAATCTTCCTTGACCTGACTGCAGGCCGCCTGGATGCCACGCTGGCTGACGCTGTCAACATCGACGACGGCTTCCTCAAGACCGACGCCGGTAAAGGCTTCGCGCTGGTAGGTCCGGACTTCAACGAGAAGAAGTACTTCGGTGAAGGCGCAGGCATTGCAGTACGCAAGGGCGATACCGCTCTGGCCGACAAGATTACTGCTGCAATCGCTGGCATTCGCGCCAACGGTAAGTACAAAGAAGTGCAGGACAAGTACTTCGATTTCGACGTTTACGGCGAGTAAGCGTTACGCATGAGTGGGCTCAGTGTTTGCACGCGCAGCCCATTCAATGCGGTGCCGTCAGGCCGGCATTTTCCAGCACTGCGTGGCAATTGCAGTGTTTGCCGGCTGACTTCTACCCACCCGAATTTTGTTTGATTGGCCTCTCTGCCAGTCAATCCGACCGTTCTCTGGCGCCGTCTGGCGCTTGCTTGAGGTAATCAGAGCATGCTGAATGGCTATGGTTCGACCATTCTCGATGGAGCTTGGCTCACCCTGGTGTTGGCGCTGACTTCAATGGCAGTCGCAACGTTTCTGGGGCTGGTGGGCGCAGCCTTTCGGTTATCGCCCATCAAGTGGCTGGCATTCCTCGGCGAAACCTACGCGACAGTTGTGCGCGGGATTCCTGATCTGGTTTTGATTCTGCTGATCTTTTACGGCGGCCAGGACATGGTCAACCGTCTGGCCCCAATGTTTGGCTATGAGGATTACATCGACATCAATCCGTTCATGGCCGGCGTCTTCACCATGGGCTTCATCTTCGGGGCTTATCTGTCCGAGACCTTTCGCGGTGCATTCATGGCGATCCCCAAGGGCCAGTCCGAGGCGGGCATGGCGTATGGCATGAGTTCGGCCAAGGTGTTTTTCAGAATCCTCGTGCCGCAGATGATCCGCTTTGCAATCCCCGGTTTCACCAATAACTGGCTGGTATTGACCAAGGCAACTGCGCTGATTTCTGTGGTTGGCCTGCAAGACATGATGTTCAAGGCCAAGAGTGCTGCTGACGCCACGCGTGAGCCATTCACCTTTTACCTGGCCGTTGCCGGGCTGTATCTGGTGCTCACGAGTGTGTCGCTGTTAGCGCTGCGCTTCCTCGAAAAACGCTACTCGGTCGGCACCAAAGCCGCTGATCTGTGAGCCGGAGGATCGACTGATGATTTTCGATTACAACGTCATTATCGACAGTTTGCCGCTGTACTTCGGCGGTGTACTGGTCACCATCAAGCTGCTGCTGATCTCGCTGGCGCTGGGTTTGGCGATGGCCATTCCGCTGGGCTTGATGCGCGTCTCCAAGGCGGTCTGGCTGAATTTCCCGGCCTGGCTGTATACCTACGTGATTCGCGGCACGCCGATGCTGGTGCAACTGTTCCTGATCTATTACGGGCTGGCGCAGTTCGAGTCGGTGCGTGAATCCGCACTCTGGCCGTATCTGTCGAACGCCACGTTCTGTGCTTGCCTGGCCTTTGCCATCAACACCAGCGCCTACACCGCCGAGATTCTGGCGGGCAGCCTCAAGGCCACGCCGCACGGTGAAATTGAAGCGGCCAAAGCCATGGGCATGTCGCGGTTCAAGCTGTACAAGCGCATCTTGCTGCCTTCGGCATTGCGCCGGGCGCTGCCGCAGTACAGCAACGAAGTGATCATGATGCTGCACACCACCAGCCTGGCGTCGATCGTGACCCTGATTGATATCACCGGTGCAGCGCGCACGGTCAGCTCGCAGTATTACCTGCCGTTCGAGGCGTTTATCACGGCAGGTGTTTTCTACCTCTGCCTGACCTTCATTCTGGTGCGCCTGTTCAAGCGCGCCGAATTGCGCTGGCTGGCCTACATGGCCCCGCGCAAGTCCTGAGGAGTAACGCATGCAGCGTATTGATCATGTATTGCCGTGGAGTACGCCCGGCACGGAGCGCCGCCTGACGGTACTGCGTTATGGCAGTGGCGAGCGCAAGGCTTACATTCAAGCCTCGTTGCACGCCGATGAGTTGCCGGGCATGCGGGTCGCGGTCGAGTTGCGTCGCCGCCTGCGTGAGCTTGAAGAGCAGGGGCGCTTGCTTGGCGTCATCGAACTGGTGCCGGTGGCCAATCCCATCGGCCTGGAGCAGATGGTTCAGGGCCAGCATCAAGGCCGTTTCGAACTGTCGAGCGGTAAGAACTTCAACCGTGACTTTGCCGATCTGGCCGAGTTGATCGGGCCGGCGTTGCAGGGTCATGTGGGCAGCGATGAAGCGGCCAACACGGCGCTAATCCGTAGCAGCATGCGCGCTGTTCTGGATGCGCTGGAACCCGCCGCATCAGCGCTGGAAGGCATGCAGCGGCTGTTGTTGCGCCACGCCTGCGACGCCGATGTGATGCTCGATCTGCATTGCGACTTTGAAGCTGCAGTACACCTTTACGGGATTCCGCAGCAGTGGCCGGCGCTACGCTCTCTGGCCGCGCGGCTTGAGGCGGGTACGGTGTTGCTGGCGGAGGATTCCGGCGGCTCATCGTTCGATGAAGCCTGCTCGGCGCCTTGGTTGCGACTGGCGCAGCGCTTCCCGGAGGCGGCCATTGCGCCGGCATGCCTGTCGACCACCGTCGAGCTGGGCGGCATGGACAACACCGATGCGCACAAAGCGCGTGAATACGCTGAGGCGATTCTGGCGTTCCTGGCCGAGCAGGGCCTGATCAGTGGTGAATGGCCTCAAGCGCCGCAAGCGTGCTGCGATGCAGTGCCTTTCAGCGGCACTGAGCTGCTGTTTGCGCCGCACTGTGGCGTGGTCAGCTTCTTTCACAAGGCCGGCGAATACGTCGAAGCCGGTACACCGATATTCGAAGTTCTGGACCCGCTGGATGACAACGGCACGATTGTTTGTGCTGGCACATCCGGGGTTTTGTTTGCGATAGAGCGCATGCGTTTTGCGCAGCCTGGACGCTGGTTGGCCAAGGTGGCCGGACATCAATCTATCCGTCAGGGCCGCTTGCTCAACGACTGATTCACTGCATTCGAGAGTCGACACCATGTACAAACTGGAAGTCCAAGATCTGCACAAACGCTACGGCAGCCATGAAGTGCTCAAGGGCGTTTCGCTCGCGGCAAAGGCAGGCGACGTCATTAGCATCATCGGTTCCAGCGGTTCCGGTAAGAGTACGTTCCTGCGTTGCATCAACATGCTTGAGCAGCCGTATGGCGGTAAAATCCTGCTCAACAATGAAGAGCTGAAACTGGTTCCCAGCAAAGACGGTGCACTCAAGGCGGCTGATCCCAAGCAGTTGCAGCGCATGCGTTCACGTCTGGCGATGGTGTTTCAGCACTTCAACCTGTGGTCGCACATGAGCGCGCTGGAAAACGTTATCGAAGCGCCGGTTCACGTACTGGGCATGGCAAAGAAAGAGGCGCTGGAAAAGGCCGAGCATTACCTCAATAAAGTGGGCGTGGCGCACCGCAAAGACGCTTACCCGGCGCACATGTCCGGCGGCGAGCAGCAGCGTGTTGCGATTGCCCGTGCGTTGGCGATGGAGCCTGAGGTTATGCTGTTCGATGAGCCAACCTCGGCACTCGATCCGGAGCTGGTTGGCGAAGTGCTCAAGGTCATGCAAGACCTCGCGCAGGAAGGTCGCACCATGGTGGTGGTGACTCACGAAATGGGCTTCGCCCGTGAAGTTTCCAATCAGCTGGTGTTCCTGCACAAGGGCGTCGTTGAGGAGCGGGGTGATCCGCGTGAAGTATTGGTTAATCCGCAGTCTGAGCGGCTCCAGCAGTTTCTTTCCGGTAGCCTTAAATAAGTGGCATCAGGGAGACAGCCGACTCGCACGGAGCGCTTAGGATTGAACAGACCCGGCAGGCTTTTGCGCCCTAACATGGTGCGAAATCAATGCCTTAAGGTTTTGTAACGCAGTACTATGCAACTCATCAGTTTGCCTGTGCAGGTTTGGCTGAGTTTTCCGGGCGTCGCCAAGGCGGCGCTTTTCCCTGATTAAGAGCACGAACTGCCCCAAATGAATGCCTATCGAATTGGCTTCCTGATCTGGCCCAGCACCAAAGCGCTGACCTTGGCACTGGCCGAGGAGGCTCTGCTGGTGGCCCAGCGCGTTCACCCTGAGGTTGTCTACGAACTGTGCTTTTTGCAGGCAGAACCGCCGGCCGAGAACAGTTGGAAAATGCCGGGTGAACCCTGGCAGGGCAAACTTGAAGGCTGCCAGCGGCTGTTTCTGCTGGCCGACGAGCCGCCTGCCAACATGCACATGACGCTCTCCACTGCACTCAAACAACAGGTGCGTGCGGGGTGTCTGGTTGGCGGTATCGCGGCCGGGGTTTATCCGTTGGCGCAATTGGGCTTGCTTGATGGCTATCGCGCTTCGGTGCATTGGCGCTGGCAGGATGATTTTTCCGAGCGCTATCCCAAGGTCATCGCCACCAGCCATTTGTTTGACTGGGATCGTGATCGCATGACGGCATGCGGCGGTCTGGCCGTGCTTGACCTGATGCTGGCCTTGCTGGCGCGCGATCACGGCGCCGAACTTGCCGGTGCAGTAAGCGAAGAGTTGGTGGTGGAGCGTATCCGTGAAGGCGGCGAGCGCCAACGCATTCCGCTGCAAAATCGCCTTGGCTCAAGCCATCCCAAGCTCACTCAGGCAGTTTTGTTGATGGAGGCGAACATTGAAGAGCCGCTGACCACCGACGAAATTGCCCAGCACGTTTGCGTCTCAAGGCGTCAGTTGGAGCGGATTTTCAAGCAGTACCTCAACCGCGTTCCCAGCCAGTATTACCTTGAGCTGCGCCTGAACAAGGCGCGCCAGCTGCTGATGCAGACCAGCAAGTCGATCATTCAGATTGGCCTGTCGTGTGGCTTCTCGTCCGGCCCGCATTTCTCCAGCGCCTACCGCAATTTCTTCGGTGCAACGCCGCGTGAAGATCGCAACCAGCGGCGCAACAACAGCCCATTCGAGCTGACTTCAACGTCCAACGAGCGCAGCTGATTTACAGCAGCTGCACGCCGTTTGCTCAAGCCGGGCCTTGCTCTGCTGCAGATGGCGGGCTGGCGCCGGGCTGATCTGCCTCACGCGGGTAGAGCGGGTTGCCGCAGCGATTGCAGAAGGCCGCATTTGGCTCATGGCTGGGTTTCTTGCAGCTAGGGCATTCGCGCTCAAGGCCTTCACCACCATTCATTGCGGTGGCCAGTTCGGCGGTAAATATGCCGGTCGGCACGGCGATAATCGAATAACCGGTAATCATCACCAGCGTCGAGAGAAACTGGCCCAGCGCGGTTTTCGGCACGATGTCGCCAAAGCCCACCGTGGTCAGGGTTACGACCGCCCAGTAAATCCCTTTGGGGATGCTGGTGAAGCCATGCTCCGGGCCTTCAATTACGTACATCAGCGTTCCGAACACCGTCACCAGCACGGCAATGCAGGAGAAGAACACGATGATCTTCTGGCGGCTGCCGCGCAGGGCGGTCATCAAAAAATTGGCCTGGCGCAGGTAGGGGCTGAGCTTGAGTACGCGAAACACCCGCATCATCCGGATAACCCGCACGATGAGCAGGTATTGGGCGCTCGGGAACAGCAGAATCAGCAGGCCGGGCAAAATCGCCAGTAAATCGATCAGGCCATAGAAGCTGAAAATGTAGCGCAGCGGCTTTGGCGAGCAGTAGATGCGCACCAGATATTCGGCGGCGAACAGGGCGGTAAACATCCACTCAAGCCCGGACATCAACGACTTGTATTGGCTGTGTACGCCTTGGATGCTGTCGAGCATCACCACCACAAGGCTGGCCAGAATGGTCACCAGCAAAATATTGTCGAAGCGCTGGCCGGCGGGGGTGTCGGTGAAAAAGATGATCCGGTAAATCCGGCGGCGCAAACTCAAATGGTTATCCATGTGCTGCTAGCGTGCTCCCTGTTGTCCGCGCTTAGATCAAGGCGGGTGAATCGGCGATTAGCCTAGGGAGTTTAGCCTGAGTGGCGACCTTGTTGCGCGCCGCACTTATTTAATCGGAGCGCAGTCGTTGGCACTTTGCTTGAGCAGTCGCTGGCTGGCCTTGAGCAACCAGCAGGCGAGAATGAACGGCATGGTCAGCGCCGGCAGCCCCAGACTGCTGAATCCCGGTTGCAGCAGCAACGCCAGAACGATACCGATCACCGGCAGGCACGCACCGCGATTAACCTGACTCACGGCTATGGCGGTTAACACTGCGTTGTAGCCGAATAGCCCGGCCAGCGCACTGTGCTGCTCCCAGCCTTGCAACAGGGCGAACGCCAGCCCCGCGCTGGTGCCGATAAGCGCCCACAATGCCGCACGCCGGTCGGCAATCAGCAGGCCCAATAGCAGGCAAATCCCGGCCAGTGGGCGGTCGATAAAAATCACCTGGCCCAATCCGCGCGCCACGGCGGACAACGCTGTTGGCCAATTGAGCTGATGCGTCAAGCCGGCTGCGTTGGCCGTGGCTTCAAGTTGCAGAGGGCCAGCCAACTGCAGGACCAGCCAGCCTAGCAGGACAAACGGGCAGGTGAAGGCGGGGAGCCATTGGCGTTTGCGCATGCGCGCCATCCACGGCGCGAGCAGCAGGCTTGATGCCCCTGCGCTGAACATAATCAGCAGCGGGTTGAGTGGCGACCAGTTGAATTGGCTGGTGATCAGAATTCCCAGCAGGATGCCGTTGTAGCCATACAAACCCTGGCTGATGTCCGTCGCCGGGTAGCCTCGGCGTTGCGCGGTGAGCATGCTGCAAAGCCCGCCAAGCAGTGCGCCGCCGAGCAAGTCGGGGGCGCCGGTGCACAGGGCCAACAGCACCAACAGGCCGCAGCGCGGATTGGCCTGCAGGAATATCTGGCTGAAACCGTTGAGCAGTGCGCGAAATCCGCTGAGGGTATGTTCGGTAATGGGCTGCATCGAATGACTCGGCAACAGACTCAATAAAAAACAGCGCCGACCGCAGATGCAGAAGGCGCCATAAAGATGCAGTCGCTGTTCGTGGAGCGATTGCCCGGGTTACGCCAAACGCCGATGCGTTTGGCGCATTCGTGCGCACGGTTAGTGCAAGGTTTCGATGCGCAGGCTGTTGGTGCTGCCCGGCTGACCAAAAGGCTCGCCGGCGGTAATGACCACGGTGTCGCCACGTTTGGCCATGCCTTGCGCCTGAGCGATTTCCAGCGCGGTGGCGGTGACTTCCTCGACCTTGTGCAGGCGTTCGTTAACCACCGAATAAATGCCCCATGCCACTGTCAGGCGGCGCGCGGTGTGTAGGTTTGGGGTGAGACTGAGGATTGGCGCCTTGGGCCGTTCACGTGAGGCACGCAGGCTGGATGCGCCGGACTCGGTGTAGTTGACCAGCGCCGCCACCGGCAAAATTCCGCTGATGCGGCGGATGGCGCAGCTGATGGCATCCGAGCTGGTGGCCTCGGCTTGTGGGCGGCTGACGTCCAGCTGCGCCTGAAAATCCGGGCCGCTTTCAACCTGACGGATGATTTTGCTCATCATGCCCACAGCTTCCAGCGGGTACTCGCCGGAGGCGGTCTCTGCCGACAACATCACCGCGTCTGCGCCTTCGGCCACGGCATTGGCAACGTCGGTGACTTCGGCGCGGGTCGGCGCCGGGGAGAAACGCATCGACTCCAGCATCTGCGTGGCGACAACTACCGGGCGGCCCAGTTGGCGGCAGGTGCGGATGATGTCTTTCTGAATGCGCGGCACGTTCTCGGCCGGCACTTCAACACCCAGATCGCCACGGGCGACCATGATTGCATCGCACAGCGTGGCGATTTCTTCGAGGTGGGTCACCGCCGATGGCTTCTCTATCTTGGCCATCAGAAACGCCTTGCCCTGAATCAGCTCGCGCGCCTCGATGATGTCTTGCGGGCGTTGCACAAACGACAGCGCCACCCAGTCCACACCCAATTCCAGACCGAAGCTCAGGTCGCGGCGATCCTTCTCGGTTAGCGGGCTGAGTTGCAGCACGGCCTCGGGCACGTTAACGCCTTTGCGGTCCGACAACTCGCCGCCGGCAATCACCTCGGTATCAACCGCATCGCTGTGTTTGGCGGTCACTTGCAGGCGCAGGCGACCATCGTCCAACAGCAGGCTCATGCCCGGCTGCAGGGCTTCGATGATTTCCGGATGCGGCAGGTTTACGCGCTGGGCGTTACCCGGGGTTTTATCCAGATCCAGGCGCAAGCTGTCGCCGCGTTGCAGCATGACCTTGCCGTCCGCGAAGCGGCCAACGCGCAGTTTCGGGCCTTGCAGGTCCATCAGGATGCCGATGGGCTGGTTCAGCTGGCGCTCGACTTCACGCACCCAGTTGTAACGCTCGGCGTGATCGGCATGTTCGCCGTGGCTGAAGTTGAGGCGGAAAATGTTCACCCCGGCTTCGACCAGCTGGCGGATGTCGTCGATGGTTTTGATCGCCGGGCCCAGCGTGGCGAGGATTTTTACTTTCTTGTCAGCCGTCATGATGATGCTCTTGAAGTGATGGAATTCGGTGTGTGTGCCGCGCAGTTACTGCGCTTCGTTGCCGAGTATCAGCAGCGCACGGAAGTCGTTGACGTTGGTGCACGTCGGGCCGGTAACGATCAGCTCATCGAGTGCGGCGAAGTAGCCATAGCCGTTGTTGTTGTCCAGCTCATCACGCGCGCTGAGGTTCTGCAGGCCAGCCCGCGCATAGCTGAATGGCGTCATGATCGCGCCCGCGTTGTCTTCGGAGCCGTCGATGCCATCGGTATCACCGGCAATGGCGTACACGCCGTCCAGCCCCTTGAGGCTTTCGGTGAGGCTCAGCAGGAACTCGGCATTACGCCCGCCACGGCCATTGCCGCGCACGGTCACCGTGGTTTCGCCGCCAGAGAGAATCACGCAGGGTGCCTTGATTGGCTGACCGTGCAGCACGACTTGACGCGCAATACCGGCATGAACTTTGGCCACGTCACGCGCTTCGCCCTCAAGGTCGCCGAGAATCAGTACCGGCAGGCCGGCGGCTTGGACTTTTGCGGCGGCCGCCTCCAGCGATTGTTGCGGGGTCGCGATCAGCTGGAAGTGGCTACGCGCCAGGCACGGGTCGCCGGGTTTGACCGTTTCTGAGCGCGGGTCTTGCAGCCATTTGCGCACGTTGGCCGTGATTTCGATGTTGTAGCGCGCCAATATCGCCAGCGCCTCAACCGAGGTGCTCGGGTCGGCAACAGTTGGGCCGGAGGCAATCACCGTGGCCTCATCGCCAGGCACATCGGAAATGGCGTAGGTGTAAACCGTGGCGGGCCAACTGGCCTTGGCCAGACGGCCACCCTTGATCGCCGAGAGGTGTTTACGCACACAGTTCATTTCAGCGATGGTCGCGCCGGATTTCAGCAATGCTTTGTTGATCGCCTGCTTGTCTTGCAGGGTAATGCCTTCGGCGGGCAGGGCGAGCAGGGAAGAGCCGCCACCGGACAACAGGAAGATGACCCGGTCGCTTTCGCTCAGGTTGCTGACCAGCGCCAGTACGCGTTTGGCCACGCGCTCACCGGCGTCATCAGGCACCGGATGAGCCGCTTCCACCACCTCGATCTTGCGGCAATCTGCGCCATGACCATAACGGGTCACCACTAGTCCGCTGACCTCGCCTTGCCATTCGCGCTCAATGACTTCAGCCATGGCGGCGGCGGCCTTGCCCGCGCCAATCACAATGACCCGGCCGCTGCGATCCGCCGGTAAATGATCGGCGAGAACGTGGCGTGGGTGCGCGGCATCAATGGCGGTATTGAACAGGTCGCGGAGCAGGGTTTGCGGGTCGAAGGACATGGCAGGCTCTCTTGTTGTTGGCTGCGGCCGCAGGGCATTGCAAGGCAGCAAGGCGGTGGTGCAGGGCCGATTACAGTCCACAATTGCCGGTCTCGGCCGCTCTGGACTGGAATCGACCAACCCGTCAGACAGGCCGTGACACCGGCTGCCGGGAGGTCGAAAGGGGTATCAGATGGCGAGCCCAACCTACCTTGGGCACACCACCTGATGTGTTGCTCTTGGCGTTACCGCGAGCGGGCCTTGCGGCTCGCCTGGCGGTACGCGCCGGTCTCAGTCCTTGCGGATCGAGAAATTGGCCATGTGCTCAAGGCCTTTAACCAGTGCCGAGTGGTCCCAGTTGCTGCCACCGATAGCGGCGCAGGTGCTGAACACTTGCTGGGCATTGGCGGTGTTCGGCAGGTTCAGGCCCAACTCGCGTGCGCCAGCCAGAGCCAGGTTGAGGTCTTTCTGGTGCAGGCTGATGCGGAAGCCCGGATCGAAGGTGCCCTTGATCATGCGCTCGCCGTGAACTTCGAGAATCTTCGAGCCGGCAAAACCACCCATCAGTGCTTCACGCACCTTGGCCGGATCTGCGCCGTTCTTGGCGGCAAACAGCAGGGCTTCAGCGACGGCCTGAATGTTCAGGGCGACGATGATCTGGTTAGCCACTTTGGCTGTTTGGCCGTCGCCGTTGCCGCCAACGCGGGTAATGTTCTTACCCATCGACTGGAACAGCGGCAGGGCGCGTTCAAAGGCGTTCGGGCAACCCCCGACCATGATCGACAGGGTTGCTGCCTTGGCGCCCACTTCGCCGCCGGAAACCGGTGCGTCGAGGTAAGCCGCGCCAGTGGCCTTGATCTTGTCAGCGAAGGTTTTGGTCGCGCTTGGCGAGATCGAGCTCATGTCGATCACCACCTTGTTCGGGCCTACACCTTCGGCAACGCCTTCGCTGCGGAACAGCACGTCTTCTACGTGCGGGGTATCCGGCACCATGACGATAATGAATTCGGCTTCCTGCGCGACTTCCTTCGGGTTGGCCAGCGCGATGGCGCCTGCTGCGACCAGATCATCTGGTGCGGCGTCGTGGTGGGTGGAGAGAAACAGTTGATGACCTGCTTTTTGCAGGTTCTCGGCCATAGGTTTGCCCATGATGCCGGTGCCGATAAAACCAATCTTAGCCATGTTAATGCTCCTTAAATCGCGTTGTGCGCTTTCATCCAGCCGAGGCCGGCAGCGGTGGTGGTGGCAGGCTTGTATTCGCAGCCAATCCAGCCCTGGTAGCCAATGCGGTCCAGGTGTTCGAACATGAAGCGGTAGTTGATCTCGCCAGTGCCCGGCTCGTTGCGGCCCGGGTTGTCGGCGAGTTGTACGTGGTTGATCACAGCCAGGTTGTCCGCCACGGTACGGGCCAGATCACCTTCCATGATTTGCATGTGATAGATGTCGTATTGCAGGTACAGATTGCTGCTTGCGACCTTGTCGCGAATCGCCAGCGCCTGCGCTGTGGTGTTCAGGTAGAAGCCTGGAATATCGCGGGTGTTGATCATTTCCATGACCAGCTTGATCCCGGCCGCTTCGAGTTTTTCTGCGGCAAACTTCAGGTTGTCGACGAAGGTTTTCTCGATGGTTGCGCAGTCATAGCCCTGCGGGCGTATACCGGCCAGGCAGTTGATCTGGGTATTGCCCAGAACCTTGGCGTAGGCGATTGCGCTGTCGACACCGGCGCGGAATTCTTCAACCCGGTCCGGGTGGCAGGCGATGCCGCGAGAGCCGCTGGCCCAGTCGCCGGCAGGCAGGTTGAACAGCACTTGCTCAAGCTTGTTGCTGTCGAGTTGTGCTTTGATTTCGGTGGCTGGGAAGTCGTAAGGAAACAGGTATTCAACACCGCTGAAACCTGCGTCGGCAGCAGCGGCGAAGCGATCCATGAAGTCCACTTCGGTGAACAGCATGGACAAGTTGGCAGCGAAACGAGGCATAAAATGCTCCTTGAAAGTGGGGTGGATAGCGCAAAGCACAGTCAACACAGGTGGCATTGAGCGCTTTACGGTTGCACCCGGCGGCCGCCCCCGGAAGGACGGCCAGCCAGCGTTGAATCAATCCAGCAAAGCGATGGCAGACGGGGCATCGGCGCCGCGTGCAGCGAGTTCTTCAAACTCGTTGATGGCGTTGATTTCAGTGCCCATGGAGATGTTGGTGACACGCTCCAGAATCACTTCAACCACAACCGGTACGCGGTGCTCTTCCATCAAGGCCTTGGCTTTGGCGAACGCAGCTTGCAAATCGTTCGGCTCGAACACGCGGATGGCTTTACAGCCCAGGCCTTCAACCACAGCAACGTGATCCACGCCGTAGCCGTTCAGCTCAGGTGCGTTGATGTTCTCGAACGCCAACTGCACGCAGTAATCCATCTCAAAACCGCGCTGCGCCTGACGGATCAGGCCCAGGTAGGAGTTGTTCACCACGACGTGGATGTAAGGCAGATTGAACTGCGCGCCTACGGCCAACTCTTCGATCATGAACTGGAAGTCATAGTCGCCAGACAACGCGACGATGTTGCGGCTCGGGTCGGCCTTGGCCACGCCCAATGCTGCAGGCACTGTCCAGCCCAGCGGGCCGGCCTGACCACAGTTGATCCAGTGGCGCGGCTTGTAGACGTGGAGGAACTGCGCACCGGCAATCTGTGACAGGCCGATTGTGGTCACGTAGCAGGTGTCTTTGCCGAAGAACTCGTTCATTTCTTCGTATACGCGCTGTGGTTTCACCGGCACGTTGTCGAAGTGAGTCTTGCGCTGCAGCGTACGCTTGCGCTCGCGGCAGGCTTCAACCCAGCTGCTGCGGTCTTTCAACTTGCCAGCGTCTTTCCACTCGCGGGCAACAGCCAGGAACGCATCCAGTGCGGCGCCTGCGTCGGAAACAATGCCCAGATCCGGGTTGAATACACGGCCGATTTGCGTCGGTTCAATATCCACGTGGATGAACTCGCGACCTTCGGTGTACACCTCAACGGTGCCGGTGTGGCGGTTAGCCCAGCGATTGCCGATGCCAAATACCAGATCGGATTCCAGCAGGGTGGCGTTGCCGTAACGGTGTGAAGTCTGCAGGCCAACCATGCCGACCATCAGTTTGTGGTCGTCCGGAATCGAACCCCAGCCCATCAGGGTCGGCACAACCGGCACGCCAGTCAGTTCGGCGAACTCAACCAGTTTGGCCGCTGCATCGGCGTTGAAAATACCGCCGCCGGCAACCAGCAATGGGCGCTCGGCTTCGTTGAGCATGGCAATGGCTTTTTCAGCCTGTACGCGAGTGGCGGCAGGTTTGGCCAGCGGCAACGGCTCGTAGGCGTCGATATCGAATTCGATTTCGGCCATCTGTACATCGAATGGCAGGTCGATCAGCACCGGGCCAGGACGACCGGAACGCATCTCGTAGAAGGCTTTCTGGAAGGCGCGCGGCACTTGGCCCGGCTCCATCACAGTGGTTGCCCACTTGGTTACAGGTTTGACGATGCTGGTGATATCGACAGCCTGAAAGTCTTCTTTGTGCATGCGCGCACGCGGCGCCTGGCCGGTGATGCACAGAATCGGGATGGAGTCAGCGCTGGCAGAGTAGAGGCCGGTGACCATGTCGGTGCCCGCCGGCCCGGATGTGCCGATACACACGCCGATGTTGCCGGCGTTGGTGCGGGTGTAACCCTCGGCCATGTGCGAGGCGCCTTCAACGTGACGGGCCAAGACGTGGTCGATGCCGCCCACTTTATTCAGTGCCGCGTACAGCGGGTTGATTGCGGCGCCGGGAATGCCGAACGCAGTTTCAACGCCTTCGCGGCGCATCACCAGTACGGCAGCCTCGATTGATCTCATTTTGGCCATAATCTTGTGCCTCTTTTATTGTTAAATTGTATACATGTTGCTTGGTGCTGATTCTATTCAGAGCTTGAGTTTGCGGTCAACAATTTTTCGCGCTTACCTGACTGCACGGTCCGATTCTTTTTAAACGCCTGTTTGACGCGGTTTGAGCAGGAATAGCGCGTTCTTTGAATGTTGCCAAGCTAACTAATGTATACAATCACAAATAATATTGTGTTCTTGCTGTTGAGTTTTTTGCTCATGATGAGGATAGTGATGCCAGCTTTGAAAGCGCACCCAACTCGGTAGCTGCCGCCGGGTGCGTGTTGATTTATTAACTTGAGGAAGGTGAATCGATGAATACGCTCACTCTGGAAATGGCAACGCGTATTACCCAGTGCGCAATGGCGGTAGGGGCCGAGATCAAATCTGCACCGCTGACCGTCGCGGTGCTCGATGCAGGTGGCCACTTGATCAGCTTGCAACGTCAGGACGGCGCCAGCTTGCTGCGCCCGCAAATTGCCATTGGCAAGGCTTGGGGTGCGGTGGCGTTAGGCAAGGGCTCGCGTTTTATCGCCGCTGATGCACAAAAGCGTCCGGCGTTTATCGGGGCGGTGAACAACCTGGCCGACGGCAATCTGGTTCCGGCGCCAGGTGGTGTGCTGATCCGTGATGCGCAAGGTGAGGTGATTGGCGCGGTCGGGATTACCGGCGATACCTCGGATATCGACGAGCAATGCGCAATCAGCGCGATTGAGTCCATTGGCTTTAAAGCCGATGCGGGCGTGGCGGCCTGAGGTTGGCGGGCGCGACGGCGTTCTGCGTCGCGCTATGCCTTGGGCGTTATGCAGGCGAGGCGGGTTTTTTCAGCCCACTTGTTCGGAGGCGACAGGCGCGTGCTCGGCGATTTCGCAACCTTTGAGAACCAGCCGGGTAATGGTTTGCGTGGCCGCTTCATAGTCGGCGTCTTCGAGTTTGGCTTTACCGGTGACGGTAGAAATCTGCCAGTCGAAGTCGGCGTAGGTCTGCGTCGCAGCCCAGATGCTGAACATCAGGTGATGCGGATCAACCTCGGCCATCAAGCCCTGATCAATCCAGCGGCGAATGCAGGAAATATTGTGCTTGGCCTGGGCGTTGAGTTGCTCGGTTTGCTCGGGCGACAAGTGCGGCGCACCGTGCATGATCTCGCTGGCGAATACCTTGGAGGCAAAGGGAAGGTCACGGGAAATACGGATTTTCGAGCGAATGTAGCCACTCAAGACATCGGCCGGTAATCCCGGTTGATTGAAGATCGAGGAGGCTGCTTGCAAGGGCTCGATAATGCTTTCGAGTACCTCGCGGTAGAGGTTTTCTTTCGACTTGAAGTAGTAGTAGACGTTAGGTTTTGGCAGGCCGGCTTTGGCAGCGATGTCGCTGGTTTTAGTGGCGGCGAAGCCCTTGTCTGCAAACTCTTCACTGGCCGCACGCAAGATCAGTTCTTTGTTGCGCTCGCGAATGCTGGTCATATGCCCTTTGATGTCCCTTGAATCGCTCGAATAAAGCGGCGGTCGGGCATGTTATCACCCTGCTTACATGAGTCTCAAGCCAGCCTCCGGGCACGTTGTGCGCACTATCCTGACTTTTGAGTCAATAAATCGTGTACACAAAATGCTTTTTCTGTTTCTATTCATCTGTCTGCGGACTCCAACAACAAATAACCGGCTCCCAGAATCCGGAGACCTGATTTGCTTAATGCCCAACCTGCACAACTAGTCGACCCGTTCGGGCGGCGCATCACCTACTTGCGCTTGTCTGTCACTGACCGCTGTGATTTTCGCTGCACCTACTGCATGGGCGAAGACATGGTGTTCGCCCCACGTGAGCAAATTCTCAGCCTGGAAGAACTCTACGCCGTGGCCGATGCCTTCATCGGTTTGGGGGTTAAGCGCATTCGCATCACCGGCGGCGAACCGCTGGTGCGCAAGAATCTTGTGTCTTTGCTCAGGCGACTGGGCGCGCGCGCCGAGCTTGAGGATCTGGCGATTACCACCAATGGCTCGCAACTGGCCGCCATGGCCGGGCAACTCTTTGAAGCGGGTGTAAATCGGCTCAATGTCAGCCTCGATTCGCTCAAGCGCGAGCGGTTTGCAGCGCTTACCCGGCGCGACATGCTGGATCAGGTGATCGGCGGAATCGATGCCGCCCGCCAGTTGGGTTTCAGCAAGATCAAACTTAATAGCGTGATCCAGAAAGGCCACAACGATGATGAGGTTCTCGACCTGGTCGAGTTTGCCGTGGGTCACGGTCTCGACATCAGCTTTATCGAAGAGATGCCGTTGGGCAGCGTGACCAGCCATCAGCGGCAACTGACCTTTTGCTCAAGCAGCGAGGTGCGCGAACGTATCGAACAGCGCTACAGCCTGCAAGCCAGCAGCAAGCTTACCGGCGGGCCATCGCGTTATTGGCAAGTGACAGGAACTGACACGCAGGTGGGTTTCATCTCCCCGCACAGCAACAATTTTTGCGGTGCCTGCAACCGGGTTCGGGTGACCGCTGAAGGCAAGTTGGTGTTGTGTCTGGGCCACGATAATGCACTGGATCTCAAGCAATTGGTGCGTGCACATCCGGGGGATACCCAGCGTTTGCAGGCGGCATTATGTGATGCCTTGCAGCTCAAGCCTGAGCGTCACCATTTTGCCAACGACGAGCAGGTGCAAGTCATTCGCTTCATGAGCATGACCGGTGGCTAGCCAGATGCTTCGCTAGCAGCCTGATCCCGCCAGATAATTCATCGCGCCCGCTAATGCGGGCTTCTTCGGTGGTGCTGTATGCAGCGCCAGTAACAGCGATTGGCTCTACTCCTTAATCCAACAATAATCGGGAGATCAATGTGCATCCGAGTTACCTATGCGGCATTTGCATCGCAGTATTTGCCGGCAATGCAGCCGCGCAGAGCTATGTTGTGGGCGTTGAAGCCGTTGCATTTGCGCCACACTATTCAGTCGATAAACACGGTCAGTTCCGCGGTTTCGCCCGCGAGCTATTCGATGGATTTGCAGCGGACAGCGGGGTTGAGCTGATCTACAAACCGTTGCCGGTCGAGCAACTGTTACCGGCCTTGCTCAGTGGCGAGGTCGACTTCAAATACCCGGACAATCCAACATGGTCGGCGTCCGCCAAGGCGGGCAGCGCACTGGTGTACAGCGCTGACATCGTTGAGTCGGTCGATGGCGTGCTGGTCGCGCCTGGCCGGGTTGGCAGGCCGCTGCAACAGTTACAGCGTCTGGCCATCGTCAACGGCTGGACGCCGCAGGGCTTCGCCGCGCAGCCGGTGGACTGGGTGGCCAATGATGACTTGCGTTCGATGATCAATCAGGCGCTGAAAAAAGACACCGATGGTGCGTATTACAACGTGGTGGTGGCCACGCATTATCTCGACACCATCAGTACCCGCCCGGGCGCGCTGGTGTTCGATCCTTCGCTGCCATACTCGCGCATTCAGTACCAGCTCTCGACCCGCAAACAGCCGCAGGTAATTGCCAGCTTTGACCGCTATCTGAGCGCGCACGCCAGCGAGGTCGCCGCCCTGAAAAGCAAGTACCGGGTCGAGGCTAATCTGGATTCAGAATACTTGGGGATGGAGCAGTGGAAGGTCGACTTTCTAAAGCGGCAAAAAGCCCGGGCCGAAACAGCGCAGCAGTCAACCAGCCCTGAGTAAACCATCGGTCGTGCGCAGGCTGCGCTGGGCACGACCGAACTTCATCGTCATAAAGCGCGAATTAACATAATGCTTGTGGGGCTTAGGGAAACTCTGAAGAAGACTTCCTTATTTTGGCAAAATGCCCGGACTCCACCCGCCGAGTTTTCCGATGAAGCAGATGACCTTCGCCGACG
>NZ_FPBC01000023.1 GCF_900116605.1 Pseudomonas marincola | reverse complement strand
CAGGATCGAGAAAGCCAAGGCCCAGGTGCGTGCAAAGGTCGAGCATCCGTTCCGGGTGATCAAGCGCCAGTTCGGTTATGTGAAAACGCGCTTCCGTGGCCTGGCGAAGAACACCGCACAACTGGTGACTCTGTTCGCGCTGTCGAATCTGTGGATGGCACGCCGACATTTGCTGGCGAATGCAGGAGAGGTGCGCCTGTAATGTTGGAAATGGCAGCTGCGAGGTTATCGCGGCGGCCAGAAACACCCAAATGAGCGGGTGATCTGATCGTTTTTGATCGATTTGCCGCTTTTAAAATCAGCAGAGGGTGAAGTCAGCCAGAAATGCATGGCTACTTCAGACCATCCCTAACTCTTAGAAAATCTGCGGCTCTGAAAATTAGCATCGCCTTATCACAGCCTGGGGGAGCGTATTCTCAGGCTGCTTGCATTTTCCAATTAATGAGGAAACTGGAGCCGTAACTCAAACGGAGCCATACCCATGTCACTCGATGAACAGATAACTTTCACCCCTGATCAGCAGGTACACCTCAATACTTGGTCAACGGTTTACATAGATGCACAGATACAGCAAAAGCTCGACGTCACGCTCTCACAATTTCTGATAAACCCAGGAAAGTATCTTTTCCTAGCCTGGCTGACAGCCCCTAACTACGCGGCCAATACCGGCTTCTTACCGCTGTTACCTGCACAAGTAGCTGCTAGCCGACGTATTCACCAGCGGTGGGCAGAAGAGGACGAGGACGAGGACGAGGACGAATAGTGCAGTACACTAATGTTGAGTCTAGAGAAATGCCCATAACAAAGGAGAAAAACCCATGTACGTAACCGCTGCGTTCATCATATTCATACTAGGCTGCGGCTTTCTCGGCGATAGGCTTATAACCCACTTTAGAGAACGCAAACATGAAGCGTGGCTGCGATTTCCTAGTATTGAAGAGTACGCTCGAAAAACTCAATTGAGCCGCATTCAGTGTTGGCACTGCAGGTCCTATAGCATCCGGCAATATGGTCTTGAAGCACGTAATGACAAACGCCGAATCCATGCATGCAATCAGTGCAACACAAACCTATATAGAACGATGTGGGGCTAAAAATAAGCGGACTTCCTCACTGGCCTCATTGCCAGCGAGGAAGGTTGTTTGACGGTGCCTATGGCGCCTGAAAAAGTAAACAAATGGCTGCTTAAGACTTTTTGCTGTTCATGACACGTTCGATTCGCTTAACGATCAGAAAACCACCAATACCAATCGTCATAACAGCAAACACCGAACCAAGAATCAGATAACCAATAGGTTCCATAATGCCTCCATGTCCGTATCAATCTAGCGACAATGTAGCATAGGCCTCTTCCTGGACTCAGATGTCGCCTTTGAGCATCCAACGATGCTTGGAGCCAGCTTAAACAAGCACACCAAGCCTCGGCTGGGATGCCTACCAGAACAGGGGTAATCCAATAAATCGAAACTAGTATCCAGAGCTCCTCGACCGCCACAGCAGTATCCTTGAAGCTTGGAGGTGACTACAAAACTATTGGCAATTCAGCCTGTTAACTTACAGTCCTCCCCGCAATTTGCTCAGCTAACTCCCGAGAAAACCCTTTTTTCATCATTTTCCTTACGTAGTCGCTCTCAACATCCTCAGACTTAGCTCTGTATCCCCCATTTTTTATTACGCCAAGCACCCATGCAGCTGGCGCGCCTCGAATTTTCCGCCCTCTCAACGCCCTCTTCAGCAGGGATACAACCCGCCTAGCTTCTGAATCAAGGAGCTTGTCCAACATACGCTCAATCGAAAGCCTGTCTTCGCCACTCAGACAGCTCGGCAACTCAAAACGACGTTTGGGTTCAAATGATTGTTCCTGTAGTGGTTGTTGGCACGACAAGCTCGCGTCACCCTCCCCACGCTCTTCATCAGCCACCCCCGTGCCCGCCAAAATGTCGCAATTAGCCATGTCTCGACTTACCTGCGCCACTGACAGAAGCTCTGCAGCCTGAATATCTAGCCCCAGAGTGTAGACACTGGACATCTGACGCCCCGTTACGCAATAACGATAGGAAACACTCAGAAATCCTCCCTCCTCCAACTCCTTAATGGTTCGTTGCACCGTACGTACAGACACACAGCACATAGTAGCTACTCGCTTAATCCTCGGCCAACAAACACCGTGGACATCAGCGCTTTCAGCAAGAGCTAACAGAATTAATTTACTAGCTGGCTTCAGCTTTTTGCCCCAACCCCACTTGTATGCCCGAATGCTCATTACGCACCCGCCATAGAAATAGAATTAGTAAGCCCAAGCACGTGAACAGGAACTCGACACACGATTACTCTACGTATAGCCGATAGCCTGCGAGCTAGAACATCATAGCCAACTAGAGTCCTCCCCGGTCCTCCAGCAAGCTGACACAACGCCTTTGCCAGCGGGACAATTGTTAATAGCGGCATTTCATAACTAGCAATGATCAATCTGTGGAATTTGCTCATAAGGCCTCGCCAACATCTGTATTTAAGGGGGGGCAGCACCAACTGAGTGATTGCCCGTCCTGCAGATTATTGGCTTCGGCAATAGCTATTTTGTGCTGAATTACGTCCCAAACCTGGGGCTAGATAGCCGCACCAAAATTATGATAAGAGCGGTGGTCCACTTGTTTAAAAGTCCTCGTCAACTCCAGCCCTCTCCCTCAAAGACCTCACCCTGTCAGCATACGCATACGCACATGTAAACCAAGCCCTCGACCAAGCCTTGCATCTTCTGAAACTAAGGCAAACTGGGGTATCACTTAGTAGCCACAAAAGGTGCTGACCTAATCTATCTGTACCCGAAACGGGACCGAATAGACCACCCAAACCCATTTATTTTCTCCAGCATTAGTTAAAACAAATGACTAAGGAGATATCCAAAAATGAGCAGCACGGAGAAAGATCAATATATGGTTTTCCCTGGAGAGTGGTTCAGGCAGGACCTATTGATGCCGATATTCGGAATCAGTACGGAAGCCGCCAGAAAATATCGAACCAATGGAGTCTGGTTAGAGGGTAGGCAATGGAGGTGGGATCCTGCTCGAAGAATCGTGTTTAACCGCAAGGCAATTGAAGCCTGGCTAGGGGGGCAACTTTGACGGATAAGCTGCCTAAAGGCGTAGAACATATTGGCAACCAGCTACGCATTTCTTTCATGCTGCACGGCAAGCGATTTAGAGAGCCTCTTCGCGGAGTCGTCAAGATAAACAAAGCAGCCATTGCCTATGCCGATAACAAGCGACGCACCATCTTGGCCGAAATTAAAGAAGGACGTTTCGACTATTCCGTTCACTTTCCAAACTCGCCTTCGGCCGCTCAATTTTCAGGTATTCAAGGGGCAGACAAAAACCGTACAGTTGAGCAAGGAGTTCAACGGTGGCTAGAAGTACAAAAGGCAAAAAGAGCGAGCTGTACCTATATAAATTATCGATGCAAGGCAAAGCATCTTCTGAAAAGAATGGGGCTGAGGCGAATAGCAGACATCAGCAAGAGCGATCTTGAGTTGCTCCAAGCGCATTTGCTCAAAAACGGCCTTTCGCCCAAAACGGTCAATGACGTATTCACTGTCGTTCGCGGCGTATGGGCAGATGCTTTCGAGGACGGAGTGATCGCATCTAACCCACTCGAACGAATCAGCAATATAGAGCGCGATGCTGATTTGGAGTCAGCCTTTCCGTTTACAAGAGATGAGCTACAGCGCCTTGCCCTGGGCGACCCTGAAAGGTGGCCCGATGTGCGAATGATCGTTTTCAACTGCTGGGCGGGACTGTCAGTGTCAGAGTTAATCGCTCTAGCTGTAGAAGATATCGATTTAGAAAAGGGTACGCTTCATGTTAGGCGCGCTCGCGTTGCACAGGAATACAAGGTTCCCAAAGAGCGTACTCGGGTAAGAACCCTCGAGCTGATCGCACCAGCGCTTGAAATACTAAGAGAAATCAGTGCTGAACATGACCACCAAGAATCAATCGAGATAGAAGTGGTACAACGGGACAACATAATCCGCAAGAAAGAGAAGATTACGTTCCTGTTCCGAAATTCGGCCAGTGGGAAACCCTGGAGTGGTCAAACCCTCAATGCGTGGTTCGAAGCACACCTCAAACGCTGCGGAATTCCTCACCGGGGACCTAATCAAAGCAGGCATACATTTGCCAGTCAGGCATTATCTAGTTTCGTCCCCATGGAGTGGGTCGCTCGTCAACTAGGACATACCGATACAACGATGGTCAAGAAACACTATGGACGCTGGATACCGAGCGACACAAAAAGCATGGCCCACTCAGTCTCAAAGATGATGGGATTTTGATGGCTTATAGCGGTTTAGAGCGGACTAAGGCGAATTGGTTTTGCCCAAATTTTGCCCAAACGCTAATCCATAGAAACAAAAAGCCCCTGAACCTATAACGATTTCAGGGGCTTAGTGTATTTCAATATGGCGGGAAGATAGGGATTTGAACCCTAGGTACCATCGCTGATACAACGGATTTCGAATCCGTCCCGTTCGGCCACTCCGGCATCTTCCCACAGCGGCGCGAATAATAGCAGCTTGTTGGCGTTTGGCGAACCCCCTGAGCAAAATTTTTCGCATATTTTCAGGTGCTTGCGTGTTTTAAGCGATATAGCCCGCGCCTGCGCTGATGAAGAACGATTTTCGGCGGGCATTAAAAAGGGCGCTTTCGCGCCCTTCTGTGCAGCCAGGAACAGTTACCCAACTTATGCGGTGAGCTTGGTCAGGGCTTCGCGGTATTTGTCGGCTGTTTTCTGCGCGACGTCTGCTGGTACGGTTGGCGCCGGGGCTTGTTTGTTCCAGCCTGTGGACTCCAGCCAGTCGCGTACGAACTGCTTGTCGAAGCTCGGCGGGTTGCTGCCTTCGGCGTAGCTTTCGGCTGGCCAGAAGCGGCTGGAATCGGGGGTCAGCACTTCGTCCATCAGGGTCAGGGTGCCGTCTTCATCGAGGCCGAATTCGAACTTGGTGTCGGCGATGATGATGCCGCGGGTCGCAGCATATTCGACCGCTGCGCTGTACAGGGCGATGGCGGTGTCACGCACTTTTTCGGCGAGCTCGGCACCGATGATGGCCTGACACTGTTCAAACGAGATGTTCTCGTCGTGGTCGCCAACAGCGGCCTTGGTCGACGGGGTGAAGATTGGTGCAGGCAGCTTTGAAGCTTCCTTGAGGCCAGCTGGCAACTGGATGCCGCAGACAGTGCCGCTCTTCTGATACTCCTTCCAGCCCGAGCCTACGATGTAACCACGCACGATGGCTTCTACAGCAACCGGCTTGAGGCGCTTGGCAACGACGGCGCGACCTTCAACCAGCGGCAACTCGGCAGCACTGACGACGTCTTCGACTTTGTCGCCGGTGAAGTGGTTGGGCACCACGCCTGCGAGTTTGTCGAACCAGAAGTTGGAAATCGAAGTGAGGATTTTGCCCTTCTCGGGGATGGGCTCGTCGAGGATCACGTCGAACGCGGATAGGCGGTCGGTGGCGACCATCAGCATGCGCTTATCGTCGATTTCATAGAGGTCGCGGACTTTACCCGAGTAGATTTTCTTCAGGCTCAGGGAGGTTGGCGTCGTCATATCGGGGCTTCCGTCTTTGGCAAACGAAACAGGCGTAACCATCGCTGCGCCTATTGGTTTCATCCGGGCCTGAGGTGGCCCAGTACATGTGGGTGGAACCTGCACCGCGCCGAGTTATGCGACCGGTAAAGGCAAACCGGCTAAAGGTTTCGATGCGTTAGCACCTGAACACTTCAGCCGGCTTTGTCTCGGGCTAACAGACGACGCACGCGCCGCCTGACGGTTTAGCCGAGGTTGTCCTGGATAATAGTCAACACACGGCGGGCCACGTCTTCCGGGGCCGAGGTGTTGATATCCTTCTCTACAGACACTTGAACGCTTTCACCAACGGTTGTCAGGCGAACCTGATAACGCTCGGCGCGGGCTTCGATTTCTTCTTCATCGGGCTCACTGCCAAACATGCTGCCAAAGAAGCCTGGCTCTTCTTCATTGACCTTGGCGCCTTCGGCGAGGTTGATGTAGTAAACGCCAACGCTGCGGTTGATGTCGTCTACCCGCACATTACCCGATTCAAGCGAGCGACCGACGCCAGACCAGGCGCGATCGAAGTCCGAACCCAGATGCAGTACCGGATTACCGTTACCGTCTTCGGTCATGCTGACCTGACTTGGCGCATCGTAGTCACGTGCCGCCAACAGGGAAACCGAACCGCCCTGCTCCGAATTACGCGCCATGCTCACGAGCATCTCGTCGAGCAGTGCGTTATCGAGGCTTGGATTGACGCTGCCCTGCGTGAAGGCGACATCAGCGGTGCTGCCAGCAGGACGCTGTGCGCTGACCACGAAAACCTCACTGGTGTTGCGCTGCACGCCTGGCTCGATACGCACTCTTACGCGCGTTTCTGCACCCTCTTCGATGTCACTGGCTTTGTTTGCCAGACGACGGGCAAGGCCAGAAGACAGGTTGCTGAGCGGCTGCCAGTCGGTGCTGAACTCACCGGTTTGCGGACGCTCATCAACGATGTTGAAGCCGCTGTCAGCGTAGAACTGACGGGCAACCGGCCAGACTTCGGCAGGCACGCGACGGGCAAGAATCCAGCCCGACTTGCCGCTTTTCTGCAGGCTGTATTCGCTGACGTCTTCTGTCACTGCAATGGCTTGCGGGCGCGGCACTTCGTACTCACCGGTAGCGGTGCTGTCGTTGATTTGCGCAGGCACCGGCAACAGTGGATCAAGGCGCTTGCTCTGCACGTCGGCAGGCAATTGCATAGGAGGTGTTTGACGCTCGGTGAGGTAGTCACTACCCCGGTCACGGAAATAGCCATCTTCACCCCAGATCCAGCCACAACCGCTGGTACTGGAGATGATTAGTGCAAGTGTTGTGAGTCCGGCCAGTCGCTTCATGCGCAGTAATTCCTCAATTAAACCAACACGCCGCATTGGCGCATGGCCTGACGCAACGGCTCCTGATAACGCTCACTGAGCCATGTCAGTGGCAGGCGAATGCCATCCGGCATCATGCCCATTTCATGCAGAGCCCACTTCACTGGAATCGGATTGGATTCGGCGAACAGCGCTTTATGCAGCGGCATTAAACGATCGTTGATGGCGCGGGCAATGGCGGTGTCGCCACGCATGGCAGCAGCGCAAAGATCGCTCATGGCGCGTGGCGCAACGTTGGCGGTTACCGAGATGTTGCCCTTGCCGCCCATTAGCATCAGCTCAACGGCGGTTGGGTCATCACCGGAATAAACCAGGAAGTTCTTGTTGACGCGGTCGAGCACTTCGCGTGCGCGGTCCAGGTCACCTGTGGCTTCCTTGATACCGACGATGTTGTCGATCTTCGATAGACGCTCAACGGTCTCCGGGAGCATGTCGCAAACGGTGCGGCCCGGTACGTTGTAGAGAATCTGCGGAATCGCAACGGACTCGGCGATATGTTTGAAATGCAGATACAAGCCTTCCTGAGTCGGCTTGTTGTAATAAGGCGTAACCAGCAACGCGGCGTCTGCGCCAACGTCTGCTGCGGCGCGAGTCAGCTCAACCGACTCACGCGTCGAATTACCGCCCGTGCCGGCGATGACCGGGATACGACCCGCCACCTGATCGACTACGCGACGAATCGCCTCAATGTGCTCAGACACCTCTAAAGTCGCGGACTCACCTGTGGTGCCGACCGCGACAATGGCGTTGGTGCCCTCTTGCAGGTGGAAATCCACCAGTTTGCTCAAGCTGTCCCAATCAAGACCGCCTTGCGCATCCATGGGCGTAACCAGTGCCACCATACTGCCCGCAATCATGCAACCACTCCTGCCGGAAAAAGAGAGCCGTAATGGTACTGGCGCTACCAGCCTTGCACAAGACAAGTCCGCTGATGAGTCATCAGATGCCCTGATTTTTCATCAATTTAACCACTTTGACAGTTGCCATCCGGCAATTTGCCGGCCACTCACAAGGTGCGAGGATAAATTTCACGCTCAGCGCTGCGCTGCCAAATGGCCCACCCGCTGGCTTTTAAGCTGAAATGACGACTATCGCCCTGCAAAATGTGCGGCGGTTGCAACGACTGGCATTCCCCTCGGCGGTGCTTTTCGCTACCCTTCGGGCTTTGTTTGAGCGCGTTTTTCCGGCTCATCGCCCATTGTTTAGGAAGGCTGCATGTCCACCCCCCCAGTTCGCGAACAATTTCTCGTTATCAGTGCACTTGGTCTCAACGCTATGGAGTTGACCAACGTGCTGTGCCGCGCCAGCAATGAAAACCGCTGCGCTGTGGTGAGCACACGCCTGAGCCGGCATGGCGAGTTCAGCGCCCTGGTGTTACAGATTTCCGGTAACTGGGACGCCCTGGCACGCTTGGAAGTAAGCCTGCCCGGCCTGGCCAAGAAGCATGACTTCACGGTTAACGTGATTCGCAGTGCGCCGACAGACGTGCGCCCGCAAGCGCTTCCGTATGTGGCGTATGTGAGCTCGGTTTACCGTCCGGATATTCTCAACGAGCTGTGCCAGTTTTTCCTCGACCAAAACGTCGAACTCGAAAATCTTACCCTGGACACCTATCAAGCCCCGCAGACCGGCGGCACGATGCTCAATGCCACGCTGACAGTAACCCTGCCAGCCGGCACGCAGATCAGTTGGCTACGTGATCAGTTCCTCGACTTCGCCGATGCGCTGAATCTGGACGCATTGATCGAACCGTGGCGCCCGCAAAATCAGTAGGAGGTTATATGGCTGTAGCAATCGACTCTCCGGTTAGCGACTTTGAAGCACCGGCCACCAGCGGACAAACCGTGAAACTGTCTGACCTCAAAGGCCAGCAGGTGGTGATTTATTTCTACCCGAAAGACAGCACGCCGGGCTGCACCACCGAGGGCCAGGGCTTTCGTGACCAGTACGCCGAGTTTCAGGCGGCCAACACTCAGGTATTCGGCATCTCGCGTGACGGCATCAAGTCACACGAGAACTTCAAGGCCAAACAGAGCTTCCCGTTCGAACTGATCAGCGACAAGGACGAGGCCGTGTGCCAGCTGTTCGACGTGATCAAACTAAAGAAACTCTACGGCAAGGAATACATGGGCGTTGATCGCAGCACCTTCCTGATCGACAAGGACGGTGTACTGCGCCAGGAATGGCGTGGCGTCAAAGTGCCGGGCCATGTCGACGCGGTACTGGCTGCCGCACAAGCCTTGAACAAAGGCTAAGCGTCAGCCACACAGCGCTGAGCGAGACACCAACAAAAACCCCGATAACTGCACGCAGGTATCGGGGTTTTGTTTTTTCAGTCAGCGCACAACGCTAAGACCACGCGATTAACGCGGCTCGGGCAACGGCGGGCAGTCTGGTTGCTGAATACCCTCGACCCGCGGCCAGGCATCAAGCAACGCCTTGAACAAGGTCGCCAGCGGAATGGCGAAGAACACGCCCCAAAAGCCCCACAGGCCGCCAAACAGCAACACCGCACAGATGATCGCCACCGGGTGCAGATTGACCGCTTCGGAGAACAACAGGGGTACCAGAACGTTGCCGTCCAGCGCCTGAATCACCGAGTACACCAGCATCAGGTAGAGAAACTGATCGCCCCACCCCCATTGGAACAAACCGATCAGCGCCACCGGCACGGTAACCACCACAGCACCGATGTAAGGCACCACCACTGAAAGCCCGACAAACAACGCAAGCAATGCCGCGTAGTTAAGCCCCAGCCAGGCGAACGCGATGTAAGTCACCACGCCGCAAATGATGATTTCAATCACCTTGCCGCGGATGTAGTTGGCGATCTGCCGATTCATCTCGGCCGCCACATGACTGATCAGCGAACGCTGTTGCGGCAGATGGCTGGTAAACCACTCGGCAATCATCTGGCGATCCTTGAGGAAGAAGAACACCAGAATCGGCACCAGCACCAGATAGATCATCACGCTGACCAACACCGGCAAGCTCGACAGCGAAAACGACAGCACCCACTGGCCGATCTTGCCCGCCTCGCCCTGCACAGAGGCAATGGCCCGTGCCACCTGATCATTGCTGATCACGCCGGGATAGCGTTCTGGCAGCATCATGAACAGCGACTGCCACTTGCTCAACATGCTCGGCAGCTCATTGAACAGATTGCTCAACTGATGCCAAAGCAAAGGCAGCAACACCAGCAGGATCAGCACCAAGGCGCTCATGAACAGTGCAAACACCAGCCACACCGCAAGCGAATGCGGCAGGCGTAAGCGCTCAAGCTTGGCAACCAGGCCTTGCATCAAAAAGGCCAGCACCAAGCCGGTCAGCACCGGCGCCAGCATGCCGCCGAACGTCAGCACCGCAGCAAAACCCAGCACCACCAACAGCGCCAGAATGACCGCTTGCTCATCGGAGAAATAGCGATGCAGCCAGTCACGCAATACTTTTAGCATCAATGTTCCTTAACAGTAGATCGTGAGGCGCTCAGGCCTTGCACAACCAATAACGATACACACCATTATCAACTTCTTCATGAACCAGCTGATGCCCGGCCAGTTTCGCAAACGCGCGAAAATCGCGCTGTGAACCAGCATCAGTTGCGATCACTTTGAGCACCGCGCCGCTGGCCAATTGATTGAGGGCGAGCTTGGCCTTGAGCAGCGGCAGCGGGCAACTCAGCCCAGTGGCATCAACCTCATCATCGAAGGCCAGCGCTGGCTGATCGGCAATATTCATTAACAACTTCTCCAAGACACGCGGCTTTCGGGCATTGTCCCACCGTTGCCAGCACATACCAATGGTGGAAGCACTGGCAGAGGCCCACCGCATTTATTGTTCGGGGCCGCGAAACATACGCCAAGCCTGTTAAATATCCAAACCCAATAACTTGCTCAACGCCGGCCAAGGCGAATTGAATCAGTAACAGTCCTTCCCACACCCGCGTCTGCCCAGCTACAGTAAGCCTTTGTTCGCAAAGAGCCTCGTGCATGAATTTTCTGCGACCCACTCTGCTGTCACTGCTCTGCCTGAGCGCTTTTTCTGTTCAGGCGGCCAGTGAACTGCCGTCTCTAGGCGATGCCAGCTCCTCCATCGTCTCGCCACAACAAGAACATCAGCTTGGCCGTGCATGGTTGGGCCTGTTGCGTGGCCAGGTTAGCCAGCTGTCCGACCCGCAACTGAAAGATTTCGTTGAAAGCAGCGTTTATCGCCTCAGCGAAACCAGCCAGGTGCAAGACCGTCGCCTCGAATTCGTATTACTCAACAGCCCGCAAATCAACGCCTTTGCCGCGCCTGGCGGGATTATCGGGGTCAACGGCGGCCTGTTCCTGTACGCCAAGACCGAAGCTGAATATGCCTCGGTGCTCGCGCACGAATTGGCTCACTTATCGCAACGCCACTTTGCCCGCGGTGTTGAAGCGCAACAGCGCATGCAATTGCCGGTAATGGCCGCCATGCTGGCCGGCATTGTCGCCGCCGCAGCGGGTGCAGGCGATGCCGGCATCGCCGCTATCGCCTCGACTCAGGCTGCCGCAATCCAGGAGCAGCAACGTTTCTCACGGCAGAACGAGCAAGAGGCCGACCGCATCGGCCTGCTCAACCTGGAGAGAGCCGGATACGACCCGCTGGCCATGCCGCAGATGTTCGAGAGCCTGATGCGCCAGTATCGCTACGACCGCATGCCGCCCGAATTCCTCCTCACTCACCCGGTTACTGAGTCGCGTATTGCCGACACCCGCAACCGCGCCGTGCAGTACAAAAGTGACCAGAAGCTGATTGAAGACACGCTGCGTTATCAGTTGATGCGCGCCCGCGTGCAACTGATTTATGAAGACACCCCCGGCCTTGCCGCCAAGCGCTTTCGCGCCATGCTTGATGAAGACCCGGGCAACGATGCAGCGCTGTATGGCCTGGCCATCGCACAGATTCGCAGCGGCCAGCAACGGAGCGCCGGGCAGGCACTGCAAACGCTGCTGAAAAAAGCGCCAAACGATATCACCTACAACCTTGCCCAATTTGATCTGGACGTCGCCGCCAGACGCCTGGACGCGGCACAGGCAAGAATTGACCGCATGCTCCAGCTGTACCCGAAAAACTACCCGCTGAATCAGGCCCGGGTAGACCTGCTGATGAAGCAAGGCAGCAAGGATAACGCCAAGCGCGCACTGGATGACCTGCTCAAGAGCCGGCCGAAAGACCCGGACGTGTGGAACCAAGTTGCAGAAGTTCGCGGCCTCACGGGTGACACCATCGGCCTGCATCAAGCGCGTGCCGAGTACTTTGCTTTGGTCGGTGATTACAAGCAGGCCATTCAGCAACTGGACTTCGCCAAACGCCGCGCCGCCAATAACTTCCAGCTGGCTTCACGCATCGACGCCCGCCAACGCGAGATGATCGAAGACAAGCGAATGATCGACGAGATGCTCAACTAAGCGCGGCGACTAATCAAAGCCGCTGCGCCTGAGGATTGAGAAAATTCAAAGGTTCAGCACATAACCAAAAACGCCCGATACACATGCATGCATCGGGCGTTTTTGTTTACGGTGCGGTTTAAGCCCGTTAAGCGTTACCCGATTGCGCCAGACGCGCTGCCTGTGTGAAGTCGAGCATGCGCTTGAGCGGCTTGATGGCCTTGGGGATCAACACCGGATCAACGAATATCTCGTTACTGCCCTCACGCAGGCACTGCAACGTGCGCTGCAACGTGTTCATGGCCATCCACGGGCAGTGTGCGCAACTGCGGCACGCCGCACCATTGCCGGCAGTAGGCGCCTCAACAAAGACTTTATCCGGGCACAGCTGCTGCATCTTGTAGAAAATGCCGCGGTCGGTGGCCACGATAAAGGTCTCGTTCGGCAGCGTTTGCGCCGCCTTGATCAGTTGGCTGGTGGAACCAACAGCATCGGCCAAATCGATCACTGCCGTCGGCGATTCCGGGTGCACCAAAACGGCCGCATCCGGATACAACGCCTTCATGTCTTCAAGCTGCTTGGCCTTGAACTCTTCATGGACGATACACGCGCCATCCCACAGCAGCATATCGGCACCGGTCTTGTTCTGAATGTACCGACCCAGATGCTGATCCGGCGCCCAGATGATGGTTTCGCCGTTGTCCATCAGGTGCTCGACAATCTCAACCGCACAGCTTGAGGTCACGACCCAATCCGCTCGCGCCTTCACCGCAGCCGAGGTGTTGGCGTAAACCACCACGGTGCGTTCGGGATGCTGATCGCAGAACGCCGAGAACTCATCAACCGGGCAGCCCAGATCGAGCGAGCAAGTCGCCTCCAGCGTTGGCATCAGCACGCGTTTTTCAGGATTGAGAATTTTCGCCGTCTCGCCCATGAATTTAACGCCGGCTACCAGCACCGTTTGTGCGGAATGCTGATTACCGAAACGGGCCATTTCCAGCGAGTCGGAAACGCAGCCACCGGTTTCTTCTGCCAGCGCCTGCAGCACCGGGTCGCAGTAATAGTGAGCGACCAATACGGCATTCTGCTTTTTCAATTCAGCGGCAATCTCGGCCCGGTAAAAGGCCTCTTGCTCCGGCGTCAGCGCAACGGGCTGCTTGGCATCTAGATGTGCCTGTACCAGGAGGCGTTCGGAAATCTGTGTCATGTCATCTGGCCTGTAAACGGACTATCAGCACGAAATTCGAGTATACGCGGCGCATGGGCCGCGTGAACGTATTCAGACGGGAAACCACACACGTGACGGCCCGAGGCGCGAAAGACAAGGTGAAGCGCCTAAAAGATCGCGCATGATAGTTTTTCATAATTAATATGGAAAGCATCATTCGCCGCGCAGTGCCCGCTGCGCCAAGCTGGCGATATCCGGCAATCGCCCCACCGCTGCAAACGAGGCGCGACTGGCGATTAGAAACTGCAGACGAAAAAAAACCTGAAATTCACATTGGCTGTGTATTTCAGGTTTCTTTACCTTCTTGCGAAGGATATCTGGTGGGTCGTGTAGGATTCGAACCTACGACCAATTGGTTAAAAGCCAACTGCTCTACCAACTGAGCTAACGACCCGATGTGCGCGTATAATACTGATTTTTATCAGGATTTCAACACCCAACAAGAAAAAAATTACACATAGCGGGTTGCATCGGCCACACCAGCCGCGGCAAAACCGGCTGCGCGCAGGCTGCAACTGTCGCACTTGCCGCAAGCGCGGCCATCGTCATCGGCCTGGTAGCAGGAAACGGTCTGGGCATAATCAACGCCGAGGGCAATCCCCGCCGCGACGATTTCAGCCTTGCTCATATTCTGCAGTGGTGCCTGAATGCGGAAACCGTTGCCTTCAACACCCGCCTTGGTTGCCAGATTGGCCATGCGCTCGAAAGCCTCGACAAACTCAGGCCGGCAATCGGGATAACCCGAGTAGTCCACCGCATTCACGCCAATAAAAATGTCGCGTGCACCCAGCACTTCTGCCCAACCCAGCGCCAAGGACAAGAACACGGTATTGCGCGCCGGCACGTAAGTCACAGGAATGCCGGGAGCAGGCGCGGCGCCTGCTACGTTCTCGGGCACGGCAATGCTGGCGTCAGTGAGCGCCGAGCCACCCATGCCATTAAGGTTCAGGCCGATCACCTTGTGCTCGACTACGCCCAACTGACGAGCGACTCGCTCAGCCGCTTGCAGTTCGGAACGGTGACGCTGGCCATAATCAAAACTCATGGTGTAACAGCTGTATCCGTCGGCCTTGGCCATCGCCACCACAGTGGCCGAGTCGAGCCCGCCCGACAGCAAGATAACGGCTTTTTTATCACTCATGATTTTCCTCGCGTGTTTCACGCCGGCGCAGCGCTTGCTGCGCCGGCTAAAAAAGAATAGGCAATTAAGCGGCTGGTCACTTGACTAGCCGCTTGCGGCTCAATGGCCGGCAGCATCGTCCCAGAGAATTTTGTGCAGTTGCAGTTGCAGGCGAACCGGCAAATTGTCGGCCACGATCCAATTTGCAAGATCACGCGCCGAGACCTGCGCGTGGCTGGGCGAGAACAACACCTCGCCTGCCCGCTCGTTCAGCCGGTACTCGATGAGCTTGCTCACCGCCCAGCTGTAGTCTTCACGCGAGCAGATCACGAACTTGACCTGATCGTTGCGGCTCAGCCACTGAATGTTGTCGTAGCGATTGCGCGCCACCTCAGCCGAGCCCGGCGTTTTCAGGTCGAGCACTTTGCTAACGCGCGGATCGACTGAAGAGACGTCAAGCGCGCCACTGGTCTCCAGCGAGACTTCATAGCCGGCGTCGCACAGCTGTTGCAGCAAGGCAATGCTGTTGGGTTGCGCCAGCGGCTCGCCGCCTGTCACGCAAATATAGCGAGGGTTATAAGCCGCGACGCGGGCGAGGATGTTGTCGAGTGACATGATCTCGCCGCCGGTGAAGGCATAGGCGGTATCACAGTACTGACAACGCAGGGGGCAGCCGGTCAGGCGCACGAACACAGTCGGTAATCCGGCTGTACGCGTCTCCCCCTGCAACGAGTAAAAAATCTCGGTAATGCGCAGGGTATTTTGCATAAGTGCCACGGGCGTAACGGCTAAACAGGCCATCCGCCTCCGTTGCTGGAAAGAACCGGAACTCTACTGCCGAGCAATAAAGCCCCAATGAAAAGCCCGCGATTCTCGCGGGCTTTGGGAAAACGCTTGAAGCATGGGTTTATTGTAAACGCTGTAAATCACGTTGCGCCAACTGCGCAGCCGAAGTGCCCGGATATTGGGCAATGACTTGCTGCAGAATGCCTTTGGCCTTGTCGGTATTGCCCAGACGTTTCTCGACGTCTGCCAGCTTGAACAGCGAGTCCGGCACTTTGCTGTGCTGCGGATACGCCTGACTGACGCGGGCAAATGCCTGACTGGCACCTTGCAGATCGCCCTTGGCAAGATTCACTTCACCCAACCAGTACTGCGCGTTACCGGCGTACTGGCTGTCTGGGTACTTACGCAAAAACGCGGTAAAAGCCTGACTGGCTTTATCGAAGTCTTTGGTTTTGATCAGGTCGAAGGCAGCGTCGTAAAACAGCTTCTCCTTCTCCGGATCTGCAGGCGCGCTACCCGCTGACGACGTTTGCCCGGCATTATTGCCAGACGCAGGTTCAGGGGTGCCAGCACTGGCATTACTTGAATTCTGGGTGGCAGCCGGTGCGGCCCCACTGCTCAGTCGCGAATCGAGATCTTTATAACGCTCAAGATTCTCTTGTTTCATGCGACGGATTTCATCTTGCTGTTCTTCAACCATCCCGCGCAAACGCCCGAGTTCATCTTGCATTTGCTGCAACTGGTTGAACAACATGCCTTGCGCTGAGGCCGGGGCCGAAGCCCCGCCCCCAACGTAGGCGCCGCCCGTGTTGTTGCTATCAGATGTATACATGGCGCTGCCGCCATTGTTATCCACCACAGGAATCTCAGCCTGCGCCAGAAGCGGCAAGCTGAGTGCAAAAACGGCTACAACACGGCGGCAATTTCGCATGTCGAATTACTTACGCAGTTCTACGCGACGGTTCTGAGCCCACGACTGCTCGTCGTTGCCAGTAGCAACTGGACGCTCTTCGCCGTAGGAAACCAGTTCCAGCTGTGCAGGCGAAACGCCCTGCAGAACCAGGTAACGCTGAACGGCTTTAGCACGACGCTCGCCCAGGGCGATGTTGTATTCGCGGGTACCGCGCTCGTCAGTGTGGCCTTCCAGAGCTACGCGCGAACCGTTAGCTTTCAGGTCTTTGGCGTGAACGTCCAGAGCGCGCATGGCTTCTGGCTTCAGGTCAGAGCTGTCGTATTCGAAGTAGAAAGTAGTGATAGCGCGCAGTGCCGCTTCTTCGCTCAAGCTACCGTCTACGGAACCAGTGTCAGCACCGTAACCAGCGTTCGGGTCTACAGCGCCTTCGCCAGCGGTGTCGCCACCTTTAGACGAACAACCAACGGCTACAGCCAATGCCAGGCTGAGTGCTGCAAACTTGCCAAATTTCAACATATCCATCATGTAACTCCTCAAGAACCCCAGTGTGTTAAGCAAATTGTTTTAAAGCGCCGCATCAGTTCAGGAAAGGGGACCAGGAAGGCTCTCGAACTTCGCCTTGAGCGGTAGGAAGAGGGAGCCTTACGCGACCGTTCACGGACGCTAACATCAAGACTCCCCGACCCTGCTGGCGGGTTGCGAAGATTATCATGGTGCCATTAGGCGCAACAGTAGGCGACTCATCCAAATTTGTATCTGAAAGAATACGCACATTGCCGCGCTGCAGATCTTGTGCTGCAACTTTAAAGTTGGTGAAACCTTCCTGGCGATGAACCATTACCAGGGTTTTTTCATCAGCAGATAATTGCGGACTGGCGTTGTAGTTTCCTACGAAGCTGACCCGCTCAACCGAACCACTGTTGATGTTTGTTTTGTAGATCTGCGGCTTACCACCACGGTCAGACGTGAAGTAGATCGTCTGCCCATCTTTACCCCAGAACGGTTCGGTATCGATTGCGTAATGGTTGGTCACCCGGCGCAAGCTCTTGGAGCCCATGTCCATTACATAAATTTCAGGATTGCCATCGCGCGACAAGACAAATGCCAGGCGATTACCATTCGGCGACCAGGCCGGAGCACTGTTCAAGCCTTCAAAACTGGTGATTTGTTCGCGGCGACCGGTGTCGATGTGCTGCACGAAAATACGCGGGCGGCGCTGCTCGAACGACACATAGGCGATGCGATTGCCATCCGGTGCAAAGCTTGGCGACAGGATTGGCTCGCGCGACTGCAACAACGTCACTGCACGCGCACCGTCGTAGTCCGAACGCTGCAAAGTGTAGCGGGTGTTTTCAGCCGAGAAGCGTTCTGCGGTGACATACAGCAGACGCGTCGAGAACGCGCCCTTGACCCCGGTGAGCTTCTCGAACGACTGATCCGAAATATGGTGCGCCATGTCGCGCAGCTGCTCGGTCGTGCCGCCGACGCTGCCGGTCAGAACCTGCTGCTGGGTGGCCACGTTCAACAGGGCGAACTGCACCTGAATACGGCCACCGCTTGGCACCATATTACCGACCAGCACATATTGCGCGCCCAGCGCTTGCCAGTCGCGGTAGATGACCTCGCCTGCCGTGGTCGGCAAGCTGATCATGTTCTGCTTTGGAATCGGCTCGAACACGCCGGAGTTGCGCAGGTCCTTGCCAATAATTTCGGCAATATCATCGGGCAACACGCTGCCGCCCTGCCAACCAAATGGCACAACGGCGATCGGCGTCGCGCGATCGGTACCCGAGCTGATCACCAGCGGATCAGCTGCCTGAACTGCGCCGACCATCATGGTCAGGCTCAGCAGGACGATACGTATCAGGGTATTCACAGATCTAAATCCTCCGGTTTGAATACAGCACGACGTTTGCGGTAGAGCTTGTCGAACGTCGCACGGTCAAGTTGTTGCATTTCAGAGATACGACCCACGTTACGCACCGCCTGTACGGCTGAGCTGTCGAACGGTCCATCGCCACTTGAGCGAGTAACACTGGCGTTGGTGATAGTGCCATCCGGTAGCATCTCTATCGTGACTTCTACGCTCATCCCGTTACGGGCTGAAGGTGGACGCCGCCATTGCTCACTCACCAGCTTGATTATCAAATCGTCCAGATTACCGGCCACCTGATCACCTACGGTATCAGCCATTGCCTGCTGATGGGTTACATCATCCGACAACAATTCGGCCAGTGCCGCTGCCTTCTTGTCTTCCAGCGCTTTGCGCTTGGCCTCTTCGCCTGCCTTTTTCTTGGCGGCCTCATCGGCTTTCTTCTTGGCATCTGCAGCCGCTTTCTTCTTCGCGTCTTCAGCAGCCTTTTTCTTAGCATCTTCAGCCGCTTTCTTCTTGGCGTCCTCAGCTGCTTTCTTTTTAGCGTCTTCAGCGGCCTTTTTCTTGGCCTCTTCTTCGGTTTTCTTCTTGGCTATATCGGCCTGCTTCTTCTGTTCTGCAGCTTTTGCCGCTTCAGCCTTCTTCGCAGCATCAGCTTGCTTTTCGGCTTCTGCCTTTTTAGCCGCTTCGGCTTTTTGAGCCTCATCGGCCTTCTTTTGTTCCGCCGCTTTTGCCGCCGCTACTTTCTGCTGCTCGGCCTTTTTCTGCTCCAGCTGCTCTACCTCGTACTGTGGAGCCGAGGTTTTCTTGGTTTCGCCAGCAATCTTCTGATTAGTTTGCTGGGTGGCCTGGCTTTGCGATTTCAACTGGTACAGGGTCGCCTGCACAATCGGCCGCGCAGGCGGCAGGTCCGGTGCAAAAGCGAAGCTGACAAAGAGCATGCCGAAGATCAATACGTGCAGGGTTATTGCCCACACTACCGGCCAAAAATAGCTCTCTGACGTTGTTGGCTCACGTTGCTCACGCATCAAGGGGCCTCAGTTATCAGCCCGACGTTACCAACGTCAGCCTTCTGCAAGCCGCCCATCGCTGACATCACCGTGCCGTAATCAACAGATTTATCACCGCGTACAAACACCTGCACTGTTTTGCCCTGACGACGGCTTTCGGCAATGATCGCCGTGACCGCTTTGGTCATGTCATCAAGGGTTACCGCCTTATCCTGCACGGTATCAGTATCAACCTCGGTGCCCATATTCCAATAGAAGGTCTTGTCGGCCTTGATCGAAATAGTCAGCACCTGCGAATTGTTGTCTTGCGGCAAGGCTTCGCTGCTGACTTTCGGCAGATCAACCTTAACGCCTTGATTGAGCATGGGCGCAGTCACCATGAAAATAACCAGCAGCACCAACATCACGTCGATGTAAGGCACCACGTTCATTTCGGCGACTGGCTTGCGTCTGTTACGAATTCTGGCCATGGCTTATAGAACCTTTTGAGTGAGCCAAGGACTTATTCGTCCGATGCGTGAACTTTGCGGTGCAGGATCGCCTGGAACTCATCTGCAAAGGTGTAGTAACGGGCAATGAACATCTCACCGCGCGACGAGAAGCGGTTATAGGCAATAACGGCCGGGATCGCGGCGAACAGGCCAATCGCGGTGGCGATCAGTGCTTCGGCAATACCTGGCGCTACGGTTGCCAATGTTGCCTGCTGCACGGTGCTCAGGCCGATGAAGGAATTCATGATGCCCCACACGGTACCGAACAGACCTACATACGGGCTGGTAGAGCCGACGGTGGCGAGGAATGGCAAGCTGGTTTCAAGCTTCTCTTCTTCACGCGAAATGGCTACGCGCATGGCGCGGGCAACGCCGTCCATGACCGCATCCGGGTCGACATTGGTTTGCTGACGCAGACGCGAGAACTCTTTGAAGCCGGCGCGGAAAATCTGCTCCAGACCTGAATCCGGGTCCGGGTTGCTGCCCGCCTGACGATACAACTTGGACAAATCGATACCCGACCAGAAACGCTCCTCGAAGCTGTCGAGTGCGCGCTTGGCGGCACGCAACATGGTGGTACGTTGGAAAATCATCACCCACGAGGTGACCGAAGCCGCCACAAGGGTCAGCATTACCAGCTGTACAACCAGACTGGCATTGGTGATCAAACTCCACATCGACATGTGGTCAACGGCGTTGGCTTCCACGCTTACTCTCCTGCTTCAGGTCGACCCGCGCCACCCTGCTCGGCAAAAGCCTTACGCAGCATGTCCGGAATGGCCCGGGGTTTTAAATTATCGGCGCGCACACAGGCCACCAGAAACTGCCCTTCACAGAGCAGTGCATCATCCACAACCCGCCGAACCTGTTGACGAAAACGCAGGCTTGCACGGTTTAATTCAATAACTTGGGCACTGACCTCAATTTCATCATCCAGCCGTGCCGGTGCGTGGTAACGCACCTCGGTTGAATGCACGACGAATAACAGGCCCTCACCTGCGAGCGTGTGCTGGGAGAAGCCCAGATTACGCAGTCGCTCGGTGCGAGCCCGTTCCATAAACTTGAGGTAATTAACGTAGTAGACGATACCGCCGGCATCGGTGTCTTCATAGTAGATACGACAACGATGAGCGAACGGCGGGACTCCGTTTTGTGCGCGCATACTCTAGTGCTAGCTCCTCAACTTGCCAATGGGTCTGAGCAAGTATTTTTAACTATTTTTTTCGCCGCCTGACGCCGAGGCAGTAAGCCGCAGTTCTAGGACCGACATGTGGCACTTTGATTCACTCAAATGGGAAATTTTTTCATTCCCCGCCGAGCTTAGCGCAAGTTGTACTTATTCATCCGCCGCATCAAACAGGTCAGTCGTCGGCAAATCGCCCATCCGCTTCGGCGCATTCAAACCAAAGTGTAAATAGGCATGCCGGGTCACGACCCGACCGCGCGGCGTACGCATGATGTAGCCCTGCTGAATCAGGTAAGGCTCCAGCACATCTTCAATGGTGTGACGCTCTTCGCTGATGGCCGCCGCCAAGCTGTCTACGCCCACCGGCCCGCCATCGAACTTCTCGATCATGGTCAGCAGCAAACGCCGATCCTGATGATCAAAGCCGCGCTCATCGACATCCAGCAGGTTCAGCGCCAGATTGGCGATCTCCCGGCTGATATCGCCCTTGCCGCGCACTTCGGCAAAGTCGCGAACCCGACGCAACAGGCGATTGGCAATTCGCGGCGTGCCACGTGCGCGCCGGGCAATTTCGACAGCGCCCTGCTCGACAATCGGCAAGTTCAAAATGCCGGCGGATCGCTGAACAATCGTCGCCAAATCTTCGGTGTTGTAAAATTCCAACCGCTGCACGATGCCGAAGCGATCACGCAGTGGATTGGTCAGCATGCCCGCCCGTGTCGTGGCGCCGACCAGCGTGAACGGCGGCAGATCGAGCTTGATTGAGCGCGCCGCCGGACCTTCACCGATCATGATGTCGAGCTGGAAATCTTCCATCGCCGGATACAGCACTTCCTCGACGATGGGCGAGAGGCGATGAATTTCGTCAATAAACAGCACATCGCCAGGCTCCAGATTGGTCAGCATGGCTGCCAGATCACCTGGCCGCTCCAACACCGGGCCGGATGTGCTCTTGATGGAAACACCCATTTCTTCGGCAATGATATTGGCCAGCGTGGTTTTACCCAGACCAGGCGGGCCAAAAATCAGCGTGTGATCCAGCGACTCTTTGCGCGCCCGAGCTGCTTCGATGAATAACTCCATCTGCTCGCGCACAATCGGCTGACCAATGTATTCGGCCAGGCTCAGCGGACGAATAGCACGGTCAACCTGCTCATCACGGTCACGCGTGCTGGCGGTAATAAGGCGGTCAGCTTCGATCATTTAGCAATCATTCCCTTCAGGGAGGCGCGAATCAATTCTTCACTGCTCATGCCGTCCTGCTTAACGGCCGACACCGCGCGGCTGGCTTCCTGCGGCTTGTAGCCCAATGCAATCAGCGCACTCACAGCGTCATTTTCAGCGCTCGGGGCAAGGCTTGGCATCGCACTCGGCAGCACCAGACCGGCCATTTCCGGCACAGTTTCCCATGCTTTGAAGCGGTCTTTGAGCTCAACCAGCAGCCGCTCGGCGGTTTTCTTGCCAACGCCCGGCACCTTGACCAAGGTGGAGGTATCTTGCGCCTGCACGCAACGCACCAACTCATCGACCTCCAACCCCGACATCAAGGCCAGCGCCAATTTTGGGCCGACGCCATTGAGCCGAATCAGCTCGCGAAACAGCTCACGCTCACGTCGCTCGAAGAAGCCGTACAACAGCTGAGCATCCTCGCGCACCACTAAATGCGTATGCAGGGTTACCGGCTCGCCCAGCGCGGGCAGGCGATAAAGGGTCGACATAGGGACTTCGAGTTCATAGCCAAGGCCATTTACATCGACGATCAGATGCGGCGGTTGCTTTTCCGCCAGGGTGCCGCGCAAACGTCCAATCACAGCTACATCCTTGAATGTTCAGTCATGCTCAGGCTATCGCCGAGCGCGAATACTTTAAATTTGATCTAAACCCACCATTGCACAGCAATCAATACCGGGCAATTACAGACGCAACCGCCCGCCCCGGCGCTTGGCCCCCGCCAAACCATGGGGGATAAGGCTCTGACGATGATGCGCGTGACACAAGGCAATCGCCAGCGCATCCGAGGCATCGATCTGCGGTTTTTTTACCAGCTTGAGCAAATGCATGACCATCATTTGCACTTGCTCTTTATCCGCCCCGCCGCTGCCCGTAACGGCCTGCTTGACCTGAGTGGCAGTGTACTCAGCCACGTCCAGCCCTGCCTCGACACCCGCCACAATCGCAGCACCCCGCGCCTGGCCCAACTTGAGCGCCGAGTCGGCATTACGCGCCATGAATACTTGCTCGATGCCCATGGTTACCGGGCCGAATGTTTCGATAACTTCACGCACGCCACGAAAAACGATTTGCAGACGCTCGGGCAACGGGCCGCTGCCGGTGCGAATACAGCCGGACGCCACGTACTCACAGGTGCGCCCCGTGTCGCGGACAATGCCGTAACCGGTAATACGCGACCCCGGATCAATGCCAAGAATCAGCGTCACGCCCGACTCCCAAGCCACTCACACTGCAACAACCCAGCCACGTGGAACTCCTTACTGACGATGCAGATGGACTCTTTATAGAACTTAAGCCCAGCTGTTGCGCAGATAAAAAAAACCGGAGCAAGCTCCGGCCTTATTCTTTGGAACATCTGAAGAACATCGCGAGCGACAAGCGCACTCGGCAAAACTTGCCTTGCGGCGTCCTTCTTCGTTTGCATCAACCCAGCTGAACCATAACTTCTTCAGGAATATCAGCATTGGAGTAGACGTTCTGCACATCGTCGAGATCTTCGAGCATATCGATGAGTTTCAGCACCTTCTGCGCCGTCTCGACCTCGGTCAATTCTGAGTAGATCGACGGGATCATGCTCACCTCAGACTCTTCGGCCTTGTAACCAGCAGCCGTTAACGCCTCACTCACCGCGATAAAATCGGCAAAGCTGGTGAACACATCCACCGAACCGTCGTCGTTGGTGACCACATCATCCGCACCGGCCTCAAGCGCAGCCTCAAGCAATGCCTCTTCATCAACGCCTGAAGCAAAGCTGATCTGCCCTTTGCGGTCGAACATGTAAGCAACCGAACCATCGGTACCGAGGTTGCCGCCGCACTTGGTGAACGCATGGCGAACCTCTGCGGCCGTGCGATTGCGGTTATCGGTCATGGCTTCAACGATGATGGCCACGCCATTGGGCGCGTACCCTTCATAGCTGAGCTCCTCGACCTTGTCGCCGTCGGTTGAGCCAACACCACGAGCAATGGCGCGATCAATCGTGTCTCGCGTCATGTTCGCCGTCAGGGCTTTATCAACGGCCAGGCGCAAACGTGGATTATCCGCAGGGATACCGCCGCCCTGACTGGCCGCAACTGTCAGTTCACGAATGAGTTTGGTGAAAATCTTGCCGCGCTTGGCGTCTTGACGACCCTTGCGGTGCTTGATGTTCGCCCACTTGGAATGACCTGCCATAACAACTCCAACCTTATTACCTGTGAGCGCCGGGAAACCCGGCGCTCAGTCTTGTTGCGGTTTTACTCAGCCTTTGGCTGCTCGCGCAAACGGATGTGCAGCTCGCGCAGGGCCTTGTTATCCACTTCACCCGGCGCTTGCGTCATGACGCAGGCAGCACTCTGGGTTTTCGGGAAGGCGATAACTTCACGAATCGACTGTGCACCAGTCATCAGCATCACCAGACGGTCCAGACCAAATGCCAGGCCGCCGTGTGGTGGCGCGCCGAACTTCAGGGCGTCGAGCAGGAAGCCGAACTTCTCTTCCTGTTCAGCCGCTTCAATGCCGAGCAGACGGAAGACCGCTTGCTGCATTTCCTTGCGGTGAATACGGATCGAACCGCCGCCCAGCTCGGTGCCATTGAGCACCATGTCGTAGGCACGCGAGAGCGCGGTGGCCGGATTGGCCTGCAACTCATCCGGTGTGCACTTCGGTGCGGTGAACGGGTGATGCAGCGCGGTGAAGCTGCCATCTTCGTTCTCTTCGAACATCGGGAAGTCGACAACCCACATCGGCGCCCACTCGCAGGTCAGCAGATCAAGGTCGGTGCCGAGCTTGATACGCAGCGCACCGAGCGCCTCGCAAACGATCTTGGCTTTGTCTGCGCCGAAGAACACGATGTCGCCGTCAACCGCGCCAACGCGATCAAGGATGACATTGAGGTTTTCCAGCGGGATGTTCTTGACGATAGGCGACTGCAAACCTTCAACGCCGCTCGCACGGTCGTTAACCTTGATGTACGCCAGACCGCGAGCACCGTAGATGCTGACAAACTTGGTGTAGTCGTCGATCTGCTTGCGCGGCATGCTCGCGCCGCCTGGCACACGCAGAGCTGCAACACGGCACTTAGGATCGTTGGCCGGGCCGCTGAATACTTTGAATTCAACGTCCTTGAGCTGATCAGCCACATCAACCAGTTCCATCGGGTTACGCAGGTCCGGCTTATCGGAGCCGTAGCGGCGCATGGCCTCTTCGAAGGTCATGTGCGGGAACTCACCGAACTCGACGTTCAGCACTTCCTTGAACAGCTGGCGCACCATCTTCTCGGTAATGCCCATGATCTCGGTTTCGTCGAGGAAGCTGGTCTCGATGTCGATCTGGGTAAATTCCGGCTGACGATCAGCGCGCAAGTCTTCGTCACGGAAGCATTTGGCGATCTGATAGTAACGGTCGAAACCTGCCACCATCAGCAGTTGCTTGAACAGCTGAGGCGACTGCGGCAATGCGAAGAAGCTGCCAGCATGGGTGCGGCTAGGCACCAGATAGTCACGTGCGCCTTCTGGAGTTGCACGAGTCAGGATCGGCGTTTCCACGTCGAGGAAGCCGTTTTCATCCAGGTAACGACGGATGCTGGTGGTGATGCTAGAACGCAGCTTGAGCTTGGCGGCCATTTCCGGGCGACGCAGATCGATGAAGCGATAACGCAGGCGAGTCTCTTCGCCCACGTCGCTGTATTCGTTCAGCGGGAACGGCGGGGTTTCAGCTTCACTGAGCACTTCGAGGTCATAACCCAGCACTTCGATTGCGCCAGAGGCCATGTTCGGGTTTACCGCACCCGCCGGACGCAGACGCACCTTACCGGTGATCTTGACGACATATTCGCTGCGCACTTTATCGGCGGTGGCAAATGTCTCGACACGGTCAGGGTCGAAAACCACCTGCGCCAGACCTTCACGATCACGGATATCAAGGAAGATGACTCCGCCATGGTCGCGGCGACGGTGGACCCAGCCGCAAAGGGTGATTTCTTGACCGTCCAGGCTCTCGTTCAACTGGCCGCAATAGTGGCTGCGCATCATGATAGTAATCGCTTCTCTGAGTCTTGATTTCGTTGGGCCGCGAGCGTCGCGGCGCGCTATATCTGGCGGTACTGCCACGCTCTATTCCTCTATAAAAGGATGACGCGAAGCAGGTACTGCGATGTTCTTGGTTTACCCGTCACTGCATAAACCGTGGCAAAGGGCGAGATTATATAGCGTTCGGACAACTCTTGCAGCCGCGAGCGTTGCTAGCCGTCACATGCCAGTAATGTACCCGGCAATAAATGGTCTCGACAGGGCCTGGCGCACCATTAACAATAGAGAAATTGCGTGCAGCCATGGCGTTATGTGCAATCATTTTGATAGCTGATTGAACCAAAACGGACTAAGAAGCCTCTACATATAACGTATCTGGCATAAGCTGAAATCATCCGGCAACGGCTCGCGTGCTAGCCTCGGGCTAAAGAACGCAGCAGCCCCGCCCAACGTGAAAGGAGAAGTGGCATGGAAATCAATATCGGTATCAACGAGCAGGATCGTGCCGCCATTGCAGAAGGCCTGTCCCGCCTGCTGGCTGACACTTACACCCTGTACCTGAAAACCCATAATTTTCACTGGAACGTCACCGGCCCGATGTTCAACACCCTGCACCTGATGTTCGAAGGTCAGTACACCGAATTGGCGCTGGCAGTTGACGATATTGCCGAGCGCATCCGCGCTTTGGGCTTCCCGGCTCCCGGTACTTATGCAGCCTATGCGCGCTTGTCTTCTATTAAAGAAGAGGAAGGCGTGCCAAGCGCTGAGGAAATGATCAAGTTGCTGGTTGAAGGTCAGGAAGCTGTCACCCGCACAGCGCGCGGTATTTTCCCGCTGCTGGATAAAGTCAGCGATGAGCCGACTGCCGACCTGCTTACTCAACGCATGCAAGTGCATGAGAAAACCGCATGGATGCTGCGCAGCCTGCTGGCAAGCTAAGCCTTGCACCCGAAAAGCCCGGCGCCGCCGGGCTTTTTCACATCAAATGGCCACCACTCATCGCATCCACACCCGCAAACCTGTGAAATCAACCCTCAAAAAAGCCCGACACATTTGAGTACCCCCAAGCTTTGCTGTTAAATACGCCGCGTGTCGCTGCCCCTCATTCTACGGGCAACGCATAGGCAGATTTCGCGCGTTCTCCAAGCCTTCTTCTCTGTGGCAACACCTGCGAATCCGCTCTTCCTAGTGATCCGTATCTTATAAGTGAGCTGAACCAACATGCTTAAAATCGTCCACCTGGTAACAGGTATCGCCGCGTTACTCCTTTCATTCGTACCCGCTCTGGGCAATACCGCCCCATCAATGCTGCAACATCCTGACGCTCTGTATCTGATCCTCTTTGCCATGACCAACCTGATTCTGGCTCCGCAACTGCCAATCTGGCATCAGGGCTCCCGTGCTGCATTGCAGAATCTAGTCTCTGTACTGTTAATTCTCGCCACCGCGCTGCAAGCATTGGCTTTGCTGGCCCCGCTGACAGAAATCGCCGGCCAGCCAGCAATTCTCTTCAGCCTTGCCATTGCCGCTCTGGGCGTTTTGCTCCACCTGATAATCAATATTCGCTTGCAACCACGCACCAGCAGCAAATCAACAGCTATTGCTGGCGACCGTGAAACAGGCACCGTGAAGTGGTTCAATACATCCAAAGGTTTCGGCTTTATTTCGCGCGACTCCGGCGATGATATTTTCGTCCACTTTCGCGCAATCCGCGGCGAAGGCCATCGCGTTCTGGTCGAAGGCCAGCGCGTAGAGTTCTCGGTTATGCAGCGCGATAAAGGCCTGCAAGCTGAGGATGTTATCGCAGCATTGCCAACCCGCCGCTAAGCGAAACTGGCCATAAAAAAACCCGCAATTGCGGGTTTTTTTATGCTCAAGCGAAACACACTGATTAGATTTCAATAATGCGGCGGTGGCGCGTCGTCCTGGGAAATACCAGAGCCAGCACTCAACTCCTCCTGACGCTTGGCAAGCATTTCCAGCTGCAAGCGCATACGCTCCAAGACCTTTTGCTGCGCAACCAGCTCATCATTCAACGCCTGGATAGTGTCATCCTGAAATGCCAGACGGCTTTCAAGCTCATTGATACGTTCTTCAGTCGTCACTTAGCCACCTCGGCAAACGTGAAATCGTCCGCCAGCACGCCGCGCAACTTGGCCGTGATCGCGGCTATCTGCTCATCGCTGTAGGGTATTGCCGAATGCTTCCCCCAAACAGGAGCAGGCCACGCCGCATCAGCGCGACGCCGAACAATCACGTGCATGTGCAACTGCGCCACCATGTTGCCCAGCGTCGCAACATTCATTTTATCCGCGGCAAAGGTGTCCTTGAGGGTAGCCGCCAGCTCGCTGGTTTCATTCCACAGCAGCGCCTGATCGGCCGTGTCGAGCTGGAATATCTCACTGACCTCTTCGCGCTTGGGCACCAGAATAAACCAAGGGTAATTGGCATCATTCATCAGCAATAACCGACACAGCGGAAAATCCCCGATCAAGACAGTGTCTTGCTGCAGTCGTGAGTCCAAGGCAAACATAAACTTCTCCGGTATCGCCATTAATAGTGATCATTCTAGCGGCTCAGCCGACCAAGTGCGGCGCCGTCAATAAGACTGCAACAACAATTCAGCAGAATGAACCTGACAACGCTGTAAGTTTATCCGCTTCACCTAAGCCACGCGCCGATGCGCAGTGAATATGCGACGCCCCATGGAGCTCGCCGCCGCACCAAAATACGGCGAATTTCATCAACTTATGCGCAACCCGTGCACCATTTTGTTACCACTTAGCACTTGAAAGCTCAAAAAATGTTACCTGCTGGCCACTTAACAGCATAAGTTGACTTTAAAATCAGAAAAAGCGACACCCACAAACAGCTTCACATCGGGACTTATTTCGCACCGTTAAATCTCGCGCAAAGCACCGGATTAAAGGGCTCAAGCGGTGATCGAGACACTCTAAAACAGGCTGCATTTGAGGTTTTCAAATATTTATTAGAGCAACTGCGCATTTTGTGCACGACTCTTGCTTTCTGTCACTGCAATGCCAGACGGGTGCCATTCCCACTAGCAAAGCAACTTGTAAATAGTATAAAAATAGCCGAAATGGGTGCTTTAGAAAGCCCATGGGAAACTATAGAATTGCGACACCCTTCAGTTATATTTGCGACACCAAGCTGAAGAAAGCGCAACGTTAACAACGCAAGTATCGCCATAATTAGTCGCGTGTTATAAGTTTAGCGCCGACACAAAAAGAAAGAGCCGCCCATACAACAATTAATTGGGTAGCGCAACTCTTCTAGGGATGGTCTGAAGTAGCCATGCATTTCTGGCTGACTTCACCCTCTGCTGATTTTAAAAGCGGCAAATCGATCAAAAACGATCAGATCACCCG
>NZ_FPBC01000027.1 GCF_900116605.1 Pseudomonas marincola | reverse complement strand
GTCACCGGCATCGGGTTTGGTCTTGAAGCGCTCGGCTTCCAGACGCTTGAGCCACAGGCAGAAGCCATTGCGCTCCCAGTAGAGAATCTTGACCTGGCTGCGGGTGCGATTGAGGAACACGAACAGCACCGGGTTGAACACCTCCACCTTGATGTCCAGCTCGACCAGCGCCGCCAGGCCATTGATGGATTTGCGGAAGTCGACAGGCTTGGGATACAGATAAACCTTTTGGACCTTGGCGTCGGGACGCATCATGGGATGAACTCCAGAGAAAACAGGAGTTCAGCATCCGCTGATCTGCGGGCTATAGGCAGGTGGGGTTTATGGAGCGCTTACTGAAAAGCTACATGAAGTAGACTCCAGCTTGCAACGTGCGCTGGAGAGTAATGCCTGTTATGACCAGATAACTCCCTGCCGTTCATCTATTAAAATACACAGAGACAGAGCGATTCTTTTGTGCGGTTTTTGGCTGGCGCTAACGGCGAAGCAAATTGCGGACATGCACCTAGACAACATTAAGTTTATACCTGGTAAAGGGGCATCAATTAAAATCATAAGGGAGGACAAAGAGGCGACTAAAAATTTAATACCCTATTTAGACACACACTGTCCTGTCCAAGCACTACAGAGCTGGATTAATTTAGCCCCAATAACCTCTGGACAGGTATTTAGGAGCATAGACGTATGGGGGGCAATCTCGCTGAAAGCTATGCAACCAAAATCTATAGCACCGCTACTGAGTAACATTGTTAAGGAGAATGATTTCGATATTCATGTACAGGGTAATAGCCTAAGGCGAGGGTTTGTAGAGTGGGCGGTAGCCCAAAATTGGCCGGTAGAGTCAATTATTAAACATGTTGGGCGAAGTGGATTACGAATGACACATAGAGCCTTGAATGAAATTGATTGCGAAAATTTGTTAACACTACTTAATCGCACAGCAAATGCGAAGTAATAATTACGTCATACACCCGCTAAATAGTATAGTACTCCTTGCAAATCTTTCTTAGTTCTATCGGATAGGATTTCACACGTTTTAAGTACCATCTATGTTCAGCAGTGTCTGCACCACCGACGACGGCCAAGTAAAGTAATTTACTAGTACGCGGCACTAGTATTCCACGCTCAGCAAGCAGGTCACACACTCGATACCATCGAAAATCAACACCTGAGTGGCGGATAATTGCTGCTGTCAGGGCGAGACCAATCATTCTAGGGTAACTTGCACAGACCGCATACTCACCAGTCATAACCGTTGCATGCTTGCTCCCCATATCAATGTAGTTAGAATACCCGATTCCAGTTAGCTGTTTAGCAAGTCGGTAAGAATAAGGAATGATTTCTTTACCTCGTACATGACCTCTTAAGGTGAGTGCTAAAAGGTCACTTATCATTGCTAACTCAGAGCAGCCATAATTGCCAGCTTCAATAAGATACATAATTCTTTTCTGCACACGTAACGCAATGTCTAAAATCTCGCACTCCGCACGCATGAAGTTATGAGGAATCGTACTGGTGGTTATTGAGTCAGGCGGCAATAACGAGACAGAGTATTTAGCATGCGGTCTACAGGCAAGCATCCTTAAAGCCGATTCAGTTCGCTGCCCAACACGACTGATGTAATTGCCTTTACTGATCGTCATCAACATGCAGCTGTGCTCAAGGCAAACAACATACCAGCCATACGACCAGTGTATCCGCCATATAATAGTCCTTGCGCTTTTTAGATCTTCTTCTGCACAGGCAGGGCAAAAGCTGATCCTACTCGCAGAGTCTAGTAAATAAAACTGTGTATAAGGCTTCGAGGCGCCGGCAAGATTTGGTTGTACCGGCTCTATTATTGAATTTAATTTTGCCAAATCATCATCATTGTAGTAGTCAATATCAAGCCCCTCACGACTATTAAAAAAATCTTCAAATGCTGAACTTTCTTCAAGGGCGCCATCCACACTGGCATAGAACCAAAGACGCTCTATCAAAGAAGAAATACTCTCGTTATTACGCAATCTCTTCAATGTATCACCTTATACAGCAGGAATATCACGGCCTTTTTTGATCATTTCGAAGTCAATCTCTTCGCGACCATCAATGATTGCCCAACACGCAGCATGGCACAGTAATACTTTTATATTATCAAGCACCCCATTCGATTCATGGATTATATGTTTTATAATTGAAGGCTTACCTAGCATTGATGGTCGCCTTAAAGGAAACGTCGAGATGTATGAATTTATAAACGCTAAAAGCACACGCTCATCCCGCCAAGGAGGCAACTCGAATGACGTGAACCTCCTGAGTAATTGCTTATCCGCGCTAAGAGCTTCATTACAAGCGTGCGTGCCAACAACAATAATAATCAGTGAGTAAGGATATCCAGAAAGCTCCTTCAGATACTTCATGTTCTTTGCCTGATCTAAGCGACCGGAGAGGAGAATATCATTAAGCTCATCGAACATTATTCCAACGATATTTCGCATCGCAATGGCTGAAACAAGGCTTTTATCGTCAATTGCGCTCTTTTTATACGCTCCCCCAGTCAAAGTAGTGACAACAGAGGTGGCGAATGCTTTGTGACTTACCGTGTCTGATACACGGATTGTCATCGATGCTAAACAATTGGCCTGTCCAGACGAGAAGCCATAAATCGTATTTATTTTGTGGAAAAGTGTTGACTTACCCATACCTGGATTCGAGTGAATCAGTAAGCAAGGCGCTTGAATTTTCTTCGGCATCTGGATCATGTATCGCACGGTCGCCAAAATTTTCGTTGCGAGGGGGTATTCCACCCAGATATCCTCGTGGATGGCACTCACCCGAATGGCCTCTTCTGCATTAACCAAATGGCGTCGCTGCTGGATAACATGTTCGTAGCCCATAGAATTACTCATACTCTCATTCAACTTCGACGGGGAAAGTCATGGGTGTGTCATCATACGTATCAGGATGAATTTCAGACCCAAAGTTTGACTCGCCGGTATCCGTGCCAATTGCTTGCTCGAAAAATGCAGATTGCTTCTTGTTTTCATATATTTTTTTTGATGTACGGGTATTGGCTTTTGCTGCTTCTACCAACTCACGATTTTTTTGAGCCATAAAAAAAACAGCATCGGTCCGAGACCTAGCTCTTGCTGCCCTTCCTTCTGAAGAAGCAAAATTTTGTTCCTGCCGTTTAGCTACCTTTAACTCTTCAAGGCTTATGTCTGGCTTTGTGATATCCTTATATGGCACTTTGATATATCGCTTTCCAGTTGGATTCACCCAAACATGCCGCAGCGAGAGCGGATTGTATTTCACTACTTGCTTCTGTGATTTAGAAACATATGCGCTCAAAGATGACTCCCAGTAGAATAATCCCCAAATCTGTATACCTTCTCTAGTTATCACTCTTTCTTTCTGCGGCAGGAAGTCTAAGACAAATTCCTCAGGATTATCCAGCAATTTAGGGTGTTCGAGCTCCCCGCTTTTCCGAGTTAAACCTGCAATCCATTTCTCGTGAGGGGTCATTCCCTCTAAGCGGCGATGTTCGGTATTATGGTACATTTGTACTGCTCGAGCGAACCAAAGACGAAACTCAGAGAATGTTAAACAAGCATGCTTGTTACTATCATATTCGCCCCGCAATATAACATTCGACAGTGTTGTTCCCGGCAGAAAATGAATGTAGCTCATCGCCAACGTGCCATTTAACCTCTCAATGTGCCCTCCCCACCAGGCCTTACCCTTTGGCCGCCATGACAACTGTATATTATGTTTCAGGGCAGCAACCTTGAGCGTCCTTGAGATAAACTCCTTTGCATTATCCATTGCAATAACTTTCGGCGTACCATAGTACGGGCAAAACAAATCATCATCACCAAGTGCAGCTATCCATCTTTCTTTTGGCATTACAGCATGACTGATTGCCATTGCTACACTATAACTATTAGGGGCATGCAACGAAAGATAAAATCCGACAATAACGCGACTATAAACATCAATTATTATTGTAGCCCACGGCCTACACAGCGCCTTGCGATGTATTTCGTCTACCACAACACAATCAATCACACAATGATCCATTTGCCAGAAGTGCAATGGGGCACTGACATTAAGCTGCTTTGTTCTAGGCTGAAATAAGTCATTAGCTTTCTTGCTGCCGTCACGAAGCCTAACCAGTGTAGATGATTTAATTTCTTTTAATCTAGCACGTACCGCTTTATAAGATGGTGGTGGAATGGCAGCTCTATAACACTTTTCTTTAACATCATTATATACACCCTTAATTCTAGCTCCTGGTCCTTTCCATGTATCCTTTATACTGTATTGAATAATGCTTTCGACTTGTTCTTTTAGATGCTTCGCTCCAGCTTTACGACCTCTAATCTTTCTTAGCAATGAGGACGGACCATGCTCTTCATCAAAGCTGTTAAGTAAGCTGTAACATCTTGACTGACTCAGATTCAGCTTTTCCTTCAAGTCAGATATTTTTCTGATTGCTTTATCTTGTATTAAAAAATCTTGTATAGACCTATACCTATACTCTGCGATTTCCCACTCTTCTACTGAAGCAGAAAGGACATCATCAGTACTTATATCTGAGTTATCACTTTCTGGCACTGGCTGCAAATCTTCAATCTTTACTTCTATATATACTTTTTTCTTAACATTATAAAGCTGCACGGTTTCAAGGGAGAGGGATGCAATATAAGAACAAATATTACCCTCATATAAAAATCGATCACCTTGTCTGATTTTCATCATGGCGCACTCGTTTCTTTATAAGGAAGAATTCAAGCACATTGACCTTCATACGCAAGAATGACCAGGTGGATTTTACCGACCACGCAGGTCGAAAGATTTTTTCCACATGAAAATCAAGGAGTTGTAAATTCCAGTATTTAAGGAAAATCGACACCCACAGAAAATCACAATTTCTTGCCTGATCAGGCAACCACGGCTTGCCGCTTGTTGTTAGCTCTGATTCCTGCAGCCTATGCGTTAATCAAGCTGCAATCTATACGGTGCGTGAAAGCTGGCCCGTTTTGTATGTGGAACCAAGTAGTCAGGATAAGCCAACAACATGCACCATCACACAACCATGCAGAGCCAACAGTACCTTCGCGGCTGAGTTCCGTCTTGCTTCGTTCTCAATGGTCGCCGCTAGCGGGAAAACCCGACCAAATCCATTGACCCATGAAACCGGCGACTTTATGATTTGCACCATAACCTACCGACCGGTAGGAAGTTTAAAGAGTAAATCATGGCTACCAATTCCCTAACCCCAGCAGCCGGGCGCATTGTTCTACACGCCTTAGAGCATTTTGCCGAGCGCGGTTATGACGCGGCGTCTCTGAACGACATTGCGGGCAGCGCTGGGATCAAGAAGGCATCGCTCTACGCCCACTTCACCGGCAAAGATGATCTCTACATCGCGGTGCTGAACCTCGCGTTGCAGCACGAGCGAGATTACGTTGCAGCACAGTTCAAGGCCGATAACTCTGCTGAGGTGCCCGGCGAGCGCTACGTCAGTAAGCTGCAAACACGGTACGCACAAAGTGCGGCGTTACGATTTCTGCTGCGGGCAGCCTTTTATCCGCCGGCACCGCTCGAGCACAAAGTGAAAGCAGATTTTGGCGAGTACCTGATCTACATCCAAGGGCATTTTCAGGCGTGCCTTGAACGCTCGTATGCAGGGATATCTGCACCTCGTGCTGACTTGCTCGCAGAGGCCTATTTAGCCTTGATCGATAGCCTTAACGTCGAGCTTATATACGGGAACGACGCCGCCTATTTACGGCGTTTTGATGCGATACGCCAGCTGCTCAGCATCATTGGCCTGCCGTTAGTTGAGCGTTAGGCCCTGGATATGCGTTAACCAAAGACGCCGCAACCAGCAGTCAGGTTGCCCAGCGTTTTACATTCTCGAATGCAATGCGCAACCCGCATTGCACGTTGTTTTGGATAGACACGATGAATTCAAACATTGATCTGGTTGCGACACTCGCAAGCCGTGGTTTCATTCACCAGTCCACTGATCTCGAAGGGCTTCGTACTCACTTGGCTACCGGCTCGCGAACCGTGTACCTGGGTTTTGATGCGACAGCGGATAGCCTGCATGTCGGGCATCTTCAGGGCCTGATGCTTATGCGCTGGCTGCAAAAAGCTGGGCATCGGCCGGTTTTGTTGATTGGCGGTGCTACCACACGCATCGGCGATCCGAGCTTTCGCGATGAGAGCCGCCCTCTCCTCACCAATGATCAAATTGACGCGAATATTGTCGGCATTACACGCACTTTTTCGCGCTATCTAACCCTTGGCGAGACGGCCGGTCAGGTCGTTGATAACGCAGAGTGGTTGGATCAGATCGGCTACCTGCAGTTCTTGAACGACGTGGGCCGCTACTTCTCGATCAATCGTTTGTTGACCTTTGACGCTGTGCGTCAGCGCCTTGATCGCGAAAACTCGTTGTCGTTTCTGGAGTTCGGTTACACGTTGCTCCAGGCACATGACTTTACCGAACTGGCCAAACGTCAAAACTGCACGGTGCAATTGGGCGGCGCAGATCAGTGGGCAAACATAATCAACGGGGTTGAGCTTGGACGCCGCCGCGACGGCTGTGAACTGTTCGGTCTAACGATGCCGCTGCTGGCAACGGCGGATGGCAAGAAGATGGGTAAATCCATGAACGGAGCTGTGTGGCTGGATAGCGAGCGGCTCTCGCCCTTCGACTTCTGGCAGTTCTGGCGTAATTGTGACGACCGTGATGTTCGACGGTTTCTCGCTCTCTTTACCGAACTGCCACTCAACGAAATCGACCGTTTAGCCAACGTAGAAGGCGCCGCGCTGAACCAGGCGAAAATTGTGCTCGCCAATCACGTGACTACCCTTGCTCACGGCGAAGCAGCGGCCGAGCAAGCCAGCGCCACGGCCTTGGCTTTGTTTGCGGGCGGCAAGCATGGAAATGATTTGCCTTGTTTCTCGGTAGATCGATCTCAGCTGACTGGTGGCCTCACCATCGCTGCTGCATTGGTGACGTGTGGAGTGGAGCCTTCACTAAGTGCCGTGCGGCGCTTGGCCAAAGGCGGTGGCCTGCGTGTGAACGGAGAAGTAATGCAATCCGGAGACGAACTATTGAGCCCTGACGATTCGCGCTGGCATGTTGCGCTGGGCAAGAAACGTCACATCCAGATTGAAGTTTCGCAGTGAGTTCTTTCTGTCAGGCATTGATGATATTGATGCGTGACAGCACATTGCAGGCGCTACTTGCTTAGCGGCTGCAATGTTGCGTAAACGGTTCGGCGGGCATGGGCTGACTCAAATCGAGGCATTCTGTCGATAGCTGAGCGGCGAGTTTGCGCGAGCGGTTGTGAATGCAAGCGCTACGATCAACAAAGCCTGAGCCCGCTCAGGTTAGAACATTGAACTCACTGACAATCCACCAGACTTCTGCTGCCAAGGCGATGATGACAAACGCCTGATGATAACGGTCATTGGCGACGCGGGTGCCGATAAGCGACATAGTAATCAAACACGCCTGACGTATTTGATACTCGATTCCCAACGCACGGAAATGCTCATCACCTTTCAGTGCACTGTCGATCATGTCGACTGCGAACAACGCTGCAAGCAGGCCATAAAACCAGGTTCGGCGTGAATGGAAATACGCTTTGAACCCGGAGTATTCATCGAGGTTGTCTGGAAACAAGATGGCGCAGATGAAGAAATACAGCGCTGCGTAACAGATGACAAAGAAGTACAGCTCAAAGGTCCAGCGCGTTATTTTCACCAGCGCAAACTCGAACCACCAAAAATGCACGACAGCGAGCAGCAGGAAAAATACCCAGCCCAAATGCACGCTATAGATGTATTCACGTTTTGGATGCTGCACGAAACGCGCAAGGCCATTGAGCAGCCTTGCCACGCTGAGGCCTGTGACCATGCCGATGATCACTCGAACGTGGAAAAACGAGTCCGGGTTGAGTACCTCTGACTCCATACACGATCCTTAGAAATGGAAACCATTGACCCATCTATGATGGCTACTTGCTGAGTAAATCATCTGTGAAACGCCACAAGCGTTTGTGCACAGGCTTATGCGGTTGGACGTGCGCAAAGTTGTTTCGAGTGTAGAAGAAAACAGCGGTTTATCACTCCCCTGCCCTTGATCGCTTCGACTCCAGTGAACCCGACGCCGTTTACGCCGGGTTGTAGCAAATACAGCTAGTCGATAAAGAAATTTGCAGCCAGCGGTAGCAATACGGCAGTGAAAACGCCGAGCAAACTCATTGCAAGTGCTGCAAATGCGCCTGTTTCGCTGCTTTCTTCGAGGGCGCGGGCAGTGCCGATGGCGTGCGCATTCATGCCATAAGTCATGCCGCGTGCAGCTGGATGCACAACGCCAACTCGACGCAATAACATTGGCCCGAGCGCTGTGCCGATCACACCGGTGAGCATCACAAATACTGCCGCCAACGATGCGATGCCGTGCAACTGATCCGTCACCAGCATGGCAATAGGCATGGTGACTGATTTAGATGAAAGCGTAATCATCACGGGCAGGCTGGCACCCAGCAAATAGGCAATCAGCACGGTGAGCACCACAATCAAAATTCCGCCGACCAATACAGTGATCAGAATTGGCCAGAGCAGCAGACGAATACGCTTCATATTGTTGTAAAGCGGTACGGCCAAGCCAACAGTTGCTGGCCCTAACAACATTGCAATCGGTTCTGCGCCTTGGCGATAGGTTGTGTAATCAAGGCCGGTAAGCAGCAAGGTCGATACGATCAAAACCATTGCAACCATGACCGGCTGCAGCACCAACCAGCCACTGCGACGGTAAATCACGACTGCAATTTGAAACGCAACCAGCGTCACAACCAATGAGAATACCGGATTGAATATAAGGTTGTGCCAGGCGGCTGAAACATCACTCAGGCTCATTGGCGGCCTCGGCTTTGCGCTCAAGACGCACGGTGAGGTACTGCATCAGCAGGCCGCAAAGCGGTACGGTAATAATCACCGAAAGCACTAGTGCCGCTGCGATGGCCACTCCTTCGTCGAGTAAGGCGGTGCCGGAAACCATGATTCCGGCAGCAGGCACGACCAGCAGCAAGGGTAGATAGCTCAATAGCCAGTTGGCCGCTTGTTGCAATGACTCATCAATCCCGCGTATGGCCAAAATAACCACCAGCAGCAACATGCCGATAATGGCGCCGGGCAGCATCGGTAGCCACAGGGTACTGATCAGACTCCCCAGCAATTGCAGCGCTAACAGTAAGGTCAGTCCTTTGAGCATGAGATATTCTCGACGGAAAAACCCTAACTATGCCTCGCTGTAGAGCGACTGCATAGCATCAGTCGAGAACACAAAAACCATATCAGTCACCTGAAAACCGCTGTATTCACTTATAAAAAGTTGTGTAGACCACATCAAAACCGAACTCACCGGCGTTAAGTCGCTCTAGCTGGGACAGTTCGGCGGTGAAAGTAATGTCGGTTCCGCCCGAAGGGATTTGCTTGGCCTGCTCGGTGCCGAAGGGAATGTAGGCGCCCGTCTCGGTGTTTTTCAGTTTGAGGATGACCCGTGTATTTTCATCCTGGATGCCAACGCCCCCACTCAGGGGCGCATAGCCAGGTGCAGAGAAGCTGGTTGTGGTGTTGGCGATGGAGCTGCAAGTCCATGAAAACTTGAAATCCTTGCTTGGCTTGGTATTTCCCAGCCGCGTAGGAATAGGTGGGAACACCACATTGGTTGGCGCACTCATTGTGCAGGTTGTCGCGGCAGCATCGATGGTGGCAACTGATGGCACCACGCGCAGGGTCTTGGTGTTCACTGCGGCGTTGGAATAGCGCGCCGTCATGAAATTCACTGAACGCGGAAAGTCCAGGGCGATGTGGGTGGAGTCGGTAATCTGGCCATCTTTAATTACATCGAAGACTTTGACGCTATTGCTGCCTTCGATACAGGTGTCAGCGTCGCCGCTAGCCGCTCTTATCGCGTCAATCTGTACCCGATTGTTGACCCCACCAACTGTGGTCAGGAAAGGATCGGAACCAATACTTACGCCCCCCGCGACCCGGTAGGTCAGGCCATCAACATTGGTCAGAAGATCGGCGCCACTTCTGACATTGTTTTCAGTTGCCATACCGAAGCGAATGGTCCGGTCACCCGAACTCATGGGGATTGAGCATGAGTACTGATAATTAACGGTCACATTGCCGATCACAGTGCCCGCAACGATGTCGTTGTTCACCGCAGTCATGCCTGAGTAGATTGTATTCAAAGCAGAGAAGCGGCATTCCCAGTTCTCAACGCCGGAACACGAGGCAAGCGCATCGCCGGTAAACAACAATCCTGTTAGTGCACTGAGAGTCGTGGGCACGAGCAACGCCCGTGCATTTGCAGCTAAAAATGAAGTCTTCATGAATATAAGATCCTTTTATCATCATGATTGGCAATTAGCTGGCTTCAGATATGCACTGCGCCTGAACCTGCACATAATTACCGTCTGGCGCGTCTTCGGGCCTGTCGTAAACCAGCGTACAAGACTCGTCTATTCCTTGTCCCCACACAACGCGCAGTTCGGGATATTCCCCACGAATAAAGATAAGACCGCCCTGCCCCACAAGGCTTACCTGCTCGCCTGCAGCATCTAGAACCTGAGCGCCGAATGGAATCTTAGGGTCGCGCTTAACGCGCAATAACAATGGGCTACCGGTAACTGTAGGGTATTCAAGCTTAACAACAGCCCCCCGACGCGGCACGGTTTCTTGAGAAGTCAGTGACAACTCAACATCACGTGAAAGCCCTTTAGGGTCGAGTGCAACGGTATTTTTGCGATACGGGGTCAGGTTGGTCACCGCCGCATATCCGCCAGCGTTGACTTTAGTCCCTAATCCGCCCCTGATCGCCGCGCCTTCTGCGCCCTCTGCCTCGATCAAGGCCATGGTGTCGCCCTGCTCCGGCGACGCGACTAAACCGCCGCTGTGTGCCAACAAGGTGCCGGTTGCAGAGACTGTATATTGGCTGAAGTCTTCACCTTGACTGGTGCTCGTACCTAACTGGGTCAAGCTCGTACGGTACTGCAAATCGCCACCGTAGTTTTCAGTGTTACCCGAGCTGTCCAAGTCGGCAGCGCCGTAAACACCATAATTGAGCTGATCGTTAGCACCGCCGGTGCCATTCAAGCTGGTACGAAATCCATGCTTGTCGTCACCGTCCGACGACACACTGGTATTGATATAGGCGCGATCGCTGCCAAGCTCAAAAGGCATGCTGATAGTGAGCAAGAACGAATCACTGGACTCCTCGCTATCATCCTCAAGATCACGGCTGGCAGTAAGGTTGACATTGCCCCAACTGAAGCTCTTGTTCAGACCGATTTGAAACGTCGTGGTGTCTTGCTCCGAGTCCCAATAATTCTGCACAACGCCAGACATATAAATGCTGCCGTAGTCGCCTATGGGTTGATCTAAATTGAATTGATAGCGACTTTTCTCTCGGTTGAAGTCGTTTAAAGGATTATCACTCAACTGCACGAAGTCCGAGAACGCCAAATACTCTTCATTGGAAAAGCGCGATGCAGTAATTGAAATGTTCGTTTGGCTGTAGTCAATAAAGCGGTTGTAACTGAGTCGATAACTTTCACCCGAGAGTTTGTCGTTTTCGGGGCGGGCATCAACAGAGAGATTACTGGCTTGAGTGTGCGTAACATCCAACGAAATCGCGCCCAGTGGCGTACCGACTGCTGCGCCGGCAAGAAATGCATAATAATCCTGCGCGCCTGTCGCACCGGTATACAGCGTCAAATCATTGGTGATACCACGGCGGAATGTGCCTTGAGCGAACTCGGGCTCATCAGAAATATTATCGTCTCGGAAACGGCCCAGCGTAGTACTGAAGCGTGAAGTGCCGGGCCGCAGCATTTGGATTACCGCTGAGAAAGGAACAGTGAAACGTTTAACCCTGCCATCCGCCTCGGTGACTTCTACATCGAGATCGCCCGAGTTGCTGTTGGGATAAAGATCACTGATAGCAAAAGGGCCTGGAGCAACGGTTGACTCATAGATAACGTTATCACCCTGAGTAATTGTTACCTTCGCATTAGTGTCTGCCGTACCACGCACAACCGGAGCGAAACCACGCTCAGTCTCAGGCAGCATTGATTCATCGCTGGCTATCTGGATGCCCGTAAACGAGAAGCTATCCAGGGTTTCACCTGGCGTAAAGTATTCTCCCAAGGTGAACTGCGACAGCGCCCCAGTTACATCGGTTTGCACATAGGTCTTTTGCGAGTCGTAGTCAGATGCCTCATCATTGTTATTCTCGTACCGGCCATCGTGTCGAAAGCGCCAGCCTGCGATATTGATGCCCGTGCGCAAGTTAGCGCTGAATGAGGATGAATCATCCGAACCAGTTTGCTTATTGAGGAACGCATTAGTTGAGTAGTTAATGTAACCGGCAGTGATACCCGCATCCCAATCTTCTGGATCGATGTAATCCGGTCTGACCATGCCTACATACGCTTGGGGAATACTCAACTGGGCATTGAGTTTTGCTAAGTTCATGCTGAATGTAGCATCGGGAATGAGCATCTTGGCTTCAATGCAAGACTCTTGCAGAAGCTGCTTGACCTTTTTCTGGTTAGGTAAGCTTGGAATGTCGACACCCCATTGTGCGACGTCTGACGCCGTGAAACAGAAGCGTTTCTCGCCCTCTTCTGCCTCATCTTTGATTACTGTAACGGTCTGGCGAAGCGACGACTGACCATTAACAATAACATCGATCCGATAAGTGCCAGCATCAATCGCCCCTGCTTTCGCAAAACGAGACAGGTCTATATTCTGGCCCATCCCCTTAAGCAGGCTACTGTCGAACATCTGATCATCATCGACCGGGTTCTCATCTACCTCAGTTGTTTTCTGTATATCGCTTTCTGAAGTCGACTCACTCTCTGACAGAGGTGTTTCCTGAGCAAATACTGCTTGAGGCGACATTAGGAACAGCACAACTATAAGCAAATTCGACTTTGAAAAAATAGAATGAGTGCAGAAGTCATAAGATTGCCAGCGCACAGTTACACCAATTTATTCTGAAAAATCAAACAAAGCTAGATGTTAGCGATGCACTCACTTAAGTTTGGTGACTTGTGTTTGGGCGATACCAAAATCATTGAGCCAACGGAATGTAATAGTTCCACTCTTTAAAGAGCCAGGTGAGTTAGTGAGTGGATAATCCTTACTTGCCATAGGACTAATCATCCCACCATTCTTGTTATTGTACTCCTTGCCCGCAGACTCTAATTTCACACCACTAATACTTGCGTGGTATGGACTATCATTCGTAGCGCGAAGTACATAGCGGTCCGCATCTTTAACCATGGACCACGTTATTGCCTTAGCAGCGTCATAGATTGTGCCGTGTAAACCGACAGGTCGATAAAACAGCTTTATGCGAGATCTAAAAGCCATCCGCATAACGTTTTTGCCTTCGACATCCTTCTTTTTCGCCGGGATTTCAAGTACGTTCAACCAGTAGACAGACTCTTTATCGTTGGGCAGTGGCTCTCCTGTATAGGCGATTCGAAGTGTCTGGCCTTCTTTCGGTTCAATACGGGTAAGCGGCGGCGTTATGATAAAAGGCAGTTCTTCAACGCCTGGAGCCACTGCTGGATCACCACTGTCGAGCCATGCTTGCATGAGTGCCGGGGTGTCATTCTGATTGGTCATATCAACTGTAATCTCACGCGCATCGCCTGGATAAACAGCACGCGTACCAGATAAAGTAACACTGGCATTGCTGGCTACAGACACGCTCATGAGAACAACGACTAAACCAAAATTACGAACACAATCTTGCACAAACATACACTGTCCTTAGTGATGACCAGCAGCTACTTACTGCTTATTGATACTCAAGGGTGTAAACGAGAGCAGTGTTAACCAAGCCCGCAATAACTTGACCATTCGAGCTAACATACTGAGCCTTATACGGCAGAGTTGCTGCATCATTGGTAATATCGATGTATGGGTTGTTTGCTTGAGATGAGCTAGCCAGATCGATGCGGGCACCATCACCGTCGGTGATCTGCACTTGTACGTTAGTTGCGCCGCCGTCTACTGGAGCAGTGTTGTTATCAAGGTTGCCTGTACCGGTATTGACGTTGTCAGTTTCGAAGTAAGCACGAACCTTGCCGCCAGCGCTGCAACCAGTAAGTGCGAAGACGAAGTCTTCTGCGCCCGCTACATCACCTGTTGCGGCCAACTGAGACGAAGAAACATCAGGCAGGGTCAGAGTGGCATCGCCCGTGCCGCCATTAACTGATACATCACAAGAGTTGGTGGTAACGAGACCGTTAATTGTGATAGTGCCGTCAGCAGCAACAGCCATACCAGACGAGAGGATGCCCATGCCAATAACAGCGGTTGCGATAATCTTCTTCATAAATTCCTCGATGCTTTCAGATGTTAGAGTTGTTGTTACTCACGTGCATGAATTTGCCCAGAGCAACAACTGCACAATAGCCAAAGTTTGAAAATTAATATGTAGGAAAAGTCCGACTTATGTGGGTTATGATAAGATTTTTTGCATAAAAAAAGCTGTGCAAGTGCACAGCTTCTATACTCAGGATTTCTAGTGTGTGACAAGATGAATCTGAACCAAGCCCCAGCTAGAACTGGTGGGTTAACAAGCCAGGCAATTACATCAGATTGATCCAGACACTGTTATTTGATCAACGATAGTCAATCGTATAAACCAACGCGGTGTATACGTGACCAGCCGATACCTGCCCATCATATGCAAAGTACTGGGCTTGATAAGTTACACTCGCATTCCCGTTTTCTATCGGCACATACAAATTAGCATCGCCGTTGGCTGTCAGATCAATAGCGTTGCCTAATGCATTGGTAATTTGGACTTGGACTTTGGCTGCACCGCCAACTTCAACGGGAATCAGGTTCACCAGATTGCCCTCGGTTGGAGAAACATTATCTTGCTCAAATTTAGCGCGAACACCTTCTACCTGTGGGCAAGCAACCATATCAAGAGTAAAAGGACGCGCGCCTGCAATATCGCCCGTATTGATGAGCAAATTTTCACTCACGGTTTCAAGCTTAATATTTGCATCAGTGCCCTGTCCATCTACGACTACGTTGCATGAGGTGTTATTAACACTTCCATTGATTGTAATGGTTCCATCAACTGCAAAAGCAGGTGAGATGTAACCAATAGCAATGACTGCAGATAAGATACTTTTATTCATATTTTCCTCCAACGCTATCATTGAGGCTCCAGGTTGCTGGAGCGAAACCGTTTATGCACATTACCGAAGTGGCAAAATGATAGCTGTAAGAGGTTTCCGATCTACCGAGGCATTATGTAACGGAGCAGAAGGCAAATGCCGAGCTAAGTGCTTGTAACCAAGTTCGATAACGGACAAGAGCAAATGGATTCCATTCAGTCAGAATTCAATTTAGACTCTGTGGTGGTAATACTGCCGAAATCATTAATCCACTGGTATAAAATCTTTCCGCTTGCGACAGGCTTGTTCAGGCCTTCAAGTTTGTAGTCGAAAGTAGATTTAGGGGGGATCATGCCACCTTGCTGATTGGGGTAATCCTTACCACCTACAGTGAGTGTAGCTCCCGCAATGCTAATGTGAAATGCAGAGTCATTGGTTCCACGCAGTACATAACCCTGGTCTGCTTTGGCTATCGACCAACTTACATTGGCACCTGCTGCTTTAGGATTGCCGCTCAACCCTTCTGGACGAAAGAAGAACTTTAATTGTGAGCGGTATGCTAACTGGATATAGTTATTACCTTTGGCATCTTTTCCGATCGGCGGCACCTCCAGCATATTGAACCAAAATACCGACTCTACATCTTCAGGAAGCGGTTCACCTGTGTAGGCGATACGCAGCGACTGGCCCTGCTTGGGCTCGATTCTTGTGAGGGGTGGCGTAACGATAAATGGTAGCTGCTCCTCGCCGGGCCCGACTTTAGAGTCGCCAGTGCCTATCCAAGACTGAATCAGTGCAGGCGTATCATTTTTATTAGAGTATCCGGAACTGAGTGTGTAAATCCCTTTTCAGTCTAGCGTAACATAAAGCCTGTAAAGCGGAATTGCATGTGTAATTATAGCATCTTACAATTCTTCTCATAAACCGGAACTGAGTGTGGAGCCTCCTCATGTGCTAGCTCACCCGGCACCCATAAGTACTGGATTTCAGGACGGATCTGGAGCGTAGCGTCAGGCTCTGTGATTGCCTAGAAGCACGATAAATAAGGAACGTACGATGCCATCAGTTTTATCCCAGATCCTTGCCAGCTTCCGCGAGAAAGCACTGTCCGAACGTGACAAGGGCACTGACTTCGAGCACCTGTCATTGGTGTATCTGCGCAACGAGCCCTACTA
>NZ_FPBC01000014.1 GCF_900116605.1 Pseudomonas marincola | reverse complement strand
CTACCGATCGACAACAACCGCGCCGAGAACGCCATCCGACCGTTCGTCATCGGCCGCAAGAATTGGCTGTTCAGCGACACGCCCAAGGGTGCCACGGCCAGCGCGCAGATCTACAGCCTGATCGAAACCGCGAAAGCCAACGGGCAGGAGCCCTACGCCTGGCTGCGCCACATCCTTGAACGCCTGCCTGCGGCACAGAGCGTCGAAGACTACGAAGCGCTGCTGCCGTGGAACTGCTCGCCAGCTTCTGCCTCTGCTTCCTGAAAACAAACCCGTCCGCCAGGACGGGGTTTATGGAGCGCTTACGCTTTTCAAGAGTGAGGGTGGTGCTTCGTCGCGGCTCGAGCTGGCTGTTTTGATGGAGCAGTAGCATCGCAACCTTGACTCGAGCGGTTTTTGTTGGATCAGTGAATCGAAACTGCTTATGCCAGCTGGAGATAGCTGCTAGATCCACATCTATGGTCTTGGGCGATACAGTCATCGTTCTTCTTTTTATGTAATCTAATACTGCATCTTCGTCTGCTGGTAGTAACCCATCAAACTTGAATCTGAAGTCATTGATGATGCGTTCATATTGCGCCTTGGTAGTATCGCTCTTGCTTGGGCGAGTCGCTTGCTCTTGTATGACTGATGAGTCTTGGCTGCGAATACTGCTTACTAGTTCGGAGCGTGCAGTCCCCTGCTGCGTGAACAAGTGGTCTCTTGAGCGGTTTTTGTGGGCGTCCATTTTATACCTCATGCTTAGAGGGGTCGTGTGGAGTGGCGATAGGGATCAGGTCTTCATGCCTTACCTATGTAGTGATATTAGTCCTCGCAACGATTGATTCAACTGTCGTTTTTGTGTTTCGCTGAAACTCACTTAAATACTATTAGCACGGATCTTGCTGTCAAACCCAATGTCCGATTGGGTCTTAAACGAGTCGTCTTGCTATCTGTCCTTCGCAAATACTTCGGATTTCGGATTAATCTCGTCGGAGGTTTTTGCAGCGACTGTTTCTGCATTCTTTTTCGAGTCTAGCAATAGGCTTGCTTTGCTATCGATTAACATTCCTGCCTGAAAATAGCCCATCACCGTGCATACACTCTTGTGTTCGGTCATAGCCATCACGTCTTTTAAAGGAACGCCCTGACGCCCGGCTTCTGACACAAAGCCTGAGCGCAGGCTATGCGCCGCCCAGTCCCCCTTTAGCCCAGCTAGCTTTGCCCGACGCTGAACAATGCGCGCCACTTGGTCAGGGGAGAGTCCGTCTGTGCTTATCTTTCCACCTTTGTACATCCGGCGAAAAAGTGGTCCGGGGGTTCCTGGCGCCACATCTAGCCAAGCGCTGAGTGCTTGTGCAGCCGGACCGCGCAAAGGTTTTTCCCGGCGATTGCCTCCGGTATTGGTTTTGGTGGTGCCCAAGTTGTATAGCCACGTTTCATCATCCAGTTTGCGTACGTCCTCAACCTTGAGGCCGACTACTTCAGAGCGGCGCCGGCCACCGCCACTCCAGGCGAGCAGGAGCAAGGCTCGATCGCGTATGCCGCGGACTCCATCAGTGCAAGTTGCGAGTATCGCTTGAAGCGGCTCTTTTACCATTGCGGTCTTCTTGCGAACAGCCACGCCGTGGCGCGACTGTGCCTTACGAGCTTCCCGTAAAAGTGTCTTGATGGCTAGGGCATTCGTCGGGCTGTCCCAGTGATTGAGTTGATGCCATTTGCCCAGCACTGCGATTCGATGGCTGACGGTATTGAGCGATAGGGGCCCTAATCTTGACTTGGTTCCTGCGGCTACCAGCGCCGTATCGATTGACGCAGGTAGAAGGTGCGCCCACTGGCCATCCACTACGGGGCGTGCCAAGTGATCGACAGCGAACTGCAAGACCACGGTGACTGGTATGGGCCCATTGCCCAATGTAAGTCGATAGCGAAGCTGGAGCCAGGCCGACCAGTAGGTGAGGGCGCTTCGATAGCTGCGCACAGTGTTCGCAGCGGTACCTGCCTGTATAAATGCGGCGACGGCTTCTTGGGCATTTCTGGCCAAGAAATGCACGTCGAGCGGCCTTTCATCGGTAGATGGTGATATTAGCGTATATTCTGATACGTTCAACGTATTATATTTCCAGTATTCAACAGTTAAGGTCGGATAACATTTAATTATCATACCTAATCTGAGAGGGTTGAAGCGATGGCAGTTGGGGTCCCCGAAGCTGATGTATTTGCAGCGGCAGATGCCGTTTTAGCGCGAGGCGAGCGTCCGACGGTGGAGCGTGTGCGTTTAGAGTTGGGACGAGGTAGCCCAGCACGCGTCGGCGGCTTATTGGATCAATGGTGGTCGCGCTTGGCGGAGCGTTTGAATGGTGATAAGCGCTTGCCACAGCTTCCTCCTGAGGTGGCTCAAGCTTTCGTGGCTATCTGGCAGCAGTCGGTTACAACCGCCCAAGTCGCCGCGGATCAGTCCTTAGACCACCAAAGGCACGTGCTGGCTATAGAGCGTTCGCGTGTTGCGGAGATAGAGGAGATTGCGCGCCTAGAATGTGCCCGCCATCGACAGCACACACAGGACGCTCAAGCATTGCAACAGGCGGCCGAAAGTCGGTTGGTCGACCTAGAGCGTCTGCTTGAACAGCAGCGACTACAAATTGACGATACAGCTCAGCAGCGCGAGTCCCTCAAGGTTGAGCGAGACGTAGTGCAGGAACAATTTAACGCGCTGCATCTACAATTCAGAACTCTACAGGATGATTTCGAGCAAGAGCGTAAAGCTCAGGCTAAATATGTGCGGGGGCTGGAGGATCGCGCTCATGCCGAAATCGATCGTGCAAGGGAGGAAACCAAAGCAGCTAATTTGCAGATAAAAAGAGCTAGCAAGATAGCGGACGAACTTAAACAGAAACTACAGCACGCTACCGCTCAGCTTTCAGAAGCGCAGCGCCAATTGTCAGTTAGTAACACCATTGCAGAAAACGCTTCTACTGAAATACAACACCTGCATACCGAACTGGACAGTGCGAGAGCAGACCATGATTTAACAAAGCAACAGGTAACCGCCTCGCAGGCGAGGGCAGATACCTTAGCGGAGCAGTTGCATCGCTTAAACCAAGTAGCACGCATAAAACTCCCTAAAAGTGCAGTAAAGAGAACTTCGAAGGCAAATGAACTTGACGTAGGGTAATTGCATGGAGTAGCCCATCCATTTGCATTCGGCCTGACTAATCATTTCCATCGGATTTGACCACAATGTTGCGCTGTTAAGACCGGCAGAGAACGGCCGGAAGCGGCCATAAAATTTTCGCTCTCAAATGTGGCCAACCCCACCACTTGTCCCTCAGAAGGGGAGGTGGGGTAACTCCATTGCAAAGAATAATCTTTCACCAGTTTCGAAAAGGAATCGAAGTTTTCCGCACTTCGATTGGTGTCGAGTAATCCCTCTGTAGTGGTCTAATGAAACCGGACACTCATTTAGGCGAGAATACTCGTCAGAACGAGGTGTCATATGACCAAGCAACGCCTTACCTTTTCCCCTGAATTCAAACGCGAGGCTGCTGATCTCGTGCTCAAGCAAAACTACAGCTTCATCGAGGCCAGTCGCTCACTGGGTATTGGTGAGACAGCTCTGCGCCGTTGGGTCGATCAGCTTCAGCAGGAACGCACTGGCATCACTCCGAAGAGCAAAGTACTGACGCCTGAGCAGCAAAAAAACCAGGAACTGGAAGCCCGTATCAACCGGCTAGAGCGGGAAAAATCTATTCTAAAAAAGGCAACCGTGCTCTTGATGGCCGAGGAGTACGAGCGCTCGCGTTAATCGATCAACTGCGTTCTAACGAGTCTGTTGATCTGTTGTGCTCGGTATTTGAAGTCACCCGGTCTTGCTATTACGCACACTGTCGCAAGCCGCGGACTACGGACGTTAAACGACTTGTTCTGCGCAGCCGTGTAAACGAGTTGTTTACCCAGAGCCGCAGCGCAGCTGGCAGCTGGCAGCTGGCAGCTGCCAGCCGGAGCATCATGTTCATGATGCGAGAGGACGGCATAAATGTTGGGCGATTCAAGGTACGTAAGCTGATGAGCGAGTTGAACTTAATTAGTAAGCAGCCTGGCTCTCATGTCTATAAAAAGGCAACCGTGGAGCGCCCTGGTATTCCCAATGTGCTTGATCGGGAGTTCACTGTGTCAGCGCCGAATGAAATCTGGTGTGGTGATATCACCTATGTTTGGGCTCAGGGCCGTTGGCACTACGTGGCAGCTGTGATCGACCTCTTCACCCGCCGCGTGGTGGGTTGGGCGTTTTCATCGAAGCCCGATGCTGATCTCGTAGTTAAGGCATTGGACATGGCCTATGAGCAACGTGGCCGACCTCAAAACGTACTATTTCACAGCGACCAAGGAAGCCAATACGGCAGCCGCTGCTTCCGCTAAAAACTGTGGCGCTATCGCTTTAAGCAGAGCATGAGTCGGCGTGGAAACTGTCATGACAATGCGCCGATGGAGCGGTTATTTCGTAGCCTGAAAACAGAATGGATACCGACCGTTGGCTACATGAGCGCTTCGCTGGCACAGCAAGATATAGGACGCTTTTTGATGCAGCGCTATAACTGGCAAAGGCCGCATCAATTCAACAGCGGGCTGGCGCCCGCTGTTGCTGAAGAAAAACTTAAAACCGTGTCCGGGATTAGTTGACCACTACACAACAGACTAGGAGCAGCCAAAGGCGCCCTAAGATCAAACTACGGTTTCCACGCAAAGTTCGCCGCTTCCATCCGAGATCATTGGTTCGAAGATTTAAAGCCTTACTTACGCTTCCGATTCACCTCAATCACTCCCTTACTAGCGTCGTAGCTACTCACAGTCTTTTCCCGCTGAAGACGCTTAAGGAGTTCGCGGTCAGCAAGCGTATCCGGTACGTGCAGCTTACTGCGACCTACTTCAGTTAGCTTAGGGTAATCGCTGCCAAGAAATTGCAGGATAGTGAAGAGCTGGTCACGACTAATCACATCTAGATGTGGCATTAATAACAGAATGATCTGCTCCGCTGAGACATTTTCTTGTGCCATCTTCTGTACAACATCAGGAGAGAGTTCGCTCTCAGACTGTATAGCAAATCGCGCCAATTCGTGCAGCCCTCGAGAATCGGCAACTTCCGCATAACTTGCGGCTTGCTCGATAACTATATTCTTGACTGCCGAAACAATTTCACCGCTCTCTAGAAGCTCCGCCAAGTCTTCCCTAAGCAACGCTGGGGTCATGTAGCTCGAAAACTTCCGTGACTCTCGAATAAACGCTTTGCGCGTCGGCCAGTCTGTGCCGGCTAGGTGCCCATAAGACACTGCGTCATCGGCAATTAGGCTGTACTTGACCAATAGCGCGAAGAGATCGCCAGCTTCTGCGGTGATTTTATCAACAGAGAGATAGTCTTCCAGACCTAAGCTGTGGACTAGCTCCGCCCGTAGTGCCGCGGATGGGAGGTGATCCGCTGTCGCCAAGATGGCGAACGCCAACACTGCTTTAGACTTCTCCTCAGCGGTGTTAGCGTCAGCAATCTTTGTCGTGGCCGTCAGGACTTTCGCCAGATGCACATCGACCCACCCGAGAGCCTCAACATAGTTACTAACGTTGCTGAACGTTGCAGGGAAACGCCTATGCTCGGCCAGGGCTGGCCAGGCGCCCGTAGACACCTTTATGAGATCTGTAACCTCACAATCTGAAGCCGCACGCTCGATCACATCACTAAGACGAGGTGCTTCTTGCGAGAGAACCTCTTCGATCACCGCGAGGAAGTGCTCGTTCGCATCTATAGACGCGGAAGTGCCATCAATAGCATCCAAGTAGTTGCTCAAATGCCTGAGCACGTAGTCATACACCGCCTTGCTCCCCGAACGGATGACGTCGAGCGCCACGGTTGTCGTATTGTCGATGGCGATCGTGAGATTCTGGTACGTGATCTGATACAAATTAAGATACACCAACGAAATACGAACCGGACGGCCCAGTGGTTCCAGACGAGGAACGCTAATTCCGGCATCCTCGAAGAGCACACCGATACGTTCGGCCTGGGACGATGCAGTCGCATCAGACGTTAGCGCCGTAAACTCAACGTAGTGCGCCGACAGGTAGGTCGACACCGAAGAATCTATCCGCTGCGTTAAAGGCGTCAGGTGGGTTAGAGCCCCATCCACTAGCTCTAGCCGTAAGGCGTCGTCCAAGTCCGCCTGGCTCACAAGATATGTGAGCACTCGTGTGGACGCGACCGTAAACCGTTCGATAAGCCTGAGGCGCTCGCTCCCAGCGGTCAGGTACGCCTGCAGAAAGCTCGCCTGACGCTCCCCGAGACCAGCCAGGGAGCGGATCATGATATCAGCCGTTTCGATGTCGGTAGCGAGAAGATGGTCGAGGATAGCGATGTTGTAAAGAGCAGGCTCCGTCAGCGCGCTCTTCCCTCGCTCGCGGACAACTGCATCCACGTCCTCCGGAACAAGCTCGAAGTGCTCGTCCATCCGGTCTCGCTCGACGTGGTGGATGATGAAGTTCGTGGCAGCGGAACCCACGCGCCCCCCGTGAAAGGTTGACGTGTAGAGCGTGAAGTTGCGATTGATATATCTGGCACGTACCATATGATAGGCCGCACCCGGCGTTAGGATGATCTTCGCGATTGCGTCGAAGGACTGCTTGCTATCCTTAAACTGGACGAGGAATTCCGGTCTTTTGATGAGATCACCAAGATCAGCACTCCGCAGGAACTTGATATCCTCTTTGTTCTCATCGATTTGCTCAGTGAGTGCTTCACGCTCCGCTTCATTCCAGCTCTCGGCGTCCAACGGATCACCGAGCGCAGCTGCCAGGCTGTCACGACTGAACGTCAGCGTCTGGTTGTAGTTGTTGTTACGCCATTGAAGTACCGAGTCTCCGTCTTGCGAGACAAAGTTTGTCCAGAACTGCGCTCCCTTCAGGTCATCTGGAGGCACCTGTACACCCGCGAGCAAGTAATTTGCATTCTGGGGACGGAAGTTCGCAGATTTAATTGTCCGCTGCACGTGCGCCAAAAGAAGCTCACCCAGTTGAGTACTTCGGGTGGCAGCACCGTTGATACGTGTGATCTGCTGGCGAAGTAAGCGAAGTTCGACCTCGATTCGCTTGATGTTCTCCGTCACCAGTTCACGGCTGAGCTTGTACAGTATGTCCAGCTTGCTTTGGCCGAGCCGGATAGTCTCGAAATCTGCAAGGTGTGTGCTCTTGTAGAGCATCATCGCGAATAGATCAGTCTCACTCAGCTTGAGCTGCTTGCCATCCCCGGAGAAGATTCGGTCGCGGAAGACGATGAACTCGTTACGCACGTTCTTGAGCAACCGCATATCCGGAACGTACTGCGCGGCTAAGTCAAGTAGCTCCGGAGCTACTTGGTGCTTGACTTGATCAAGTAGCTGTAACGCCAAGTTACGAGCGCTCCGGTGCGTGATAAAGGGAACCACCGGAATGACGAGATCGAAAAATTTCGTTCGGTTGGCGCGCATAGCCTCGACCTGTGCCGGATCGTCCGTCGCGAGCACTTCTGCACTACGCTTATGGCCTTCTAACTCTAGGCCGATGCGGTCGAAGATGCTGTCTTTGATGGCATAGATGAACCGGATCGGTTTCTTTATCTGGGGCGAAGCGTTTAGCAACGTATTCAGCGCACGAAGCGTCTCGAAGATATGAGAATCATTGAACCGGTCGATGTCCTCAAAGAGAACAACATCGCGGTCAGAGACCTCAAAGAAGTAGACGATCTCGTCAAGGTATTGGTCAAAGTACGAAACGGAGCTTTCGTTGAGCGTGACGGTCGCAGCCCCTGCGGAGAACTGATGGATATGCAATTTCCCATAGAACATCCAGCTCACCAGCAGGGTAATAAGCGCCGCAGCGCTCCAAATTAGAAGGTGAGCCCAAACAGCGATATCCAAATATGGCATGAACACAGAAGCAATCTTTGCTGTCCATCCAGTCAGCAGGAAAATTACAGCAATAACAAACCCCAGCAGTACCGACGTTCCGAGCGCCCGCCACCATCGGAATCGCTCAATACGCCGAAACCGTGAGCTAGGGGTTCTGCTTGGATATTCGCGATAGAGTAGCTGCTTGACAATCTCTTGCTGGATACGGTTAGTCGGGGTTTTGGCCTGGGTAGGCAATGAATCATCAAGCTGGAAAGCTTCGATAGGCGCAAGCGTCGAGAGTGATAACTCCACGATACGACTATCCTGTCGCCGAGCGACCTCTTGCATGATACTGCTCTTACCGACCCCGTAGCTGCCGGATAACGCAATGTTGCGGACTTGATCGTTCGCGAGGGCAGCTTCAATGGCGGCGACATAGCCGTCATGCTCTTCTGCTAGGTACTCAGGGGTAAGCGAGACCAGCTCCCACGATTCTTTGGCAGGCCCCTTCTCAGAACGAAAGATGTCCAGAACACGATTACTGATGTCGCGCAAAAAAATACAGACCACATGTCCTCCTGACGAAACATCCTGATTTGTAGTAATACTACAAATTTTGCCAAAAAGCCGAACAAATCCACCGGCTCTGATATGCAAGCGCTAATGCTAATCCTTCTTCCCTTGCATGCAGGACCTCGTTGTAGCATTCCAGACGGATGCCAAAGTCCGCTACTGGCCAGTCTCTGTCGGTCATAGCCACGCAGGGCGTTGGTCAAATCCTAAGCAAATGATTGGTTAGCTCGAATGCAAATGGGTGTGCAAGCCCATACAATTACCCATCTTTTAAAACACATAAGCGCTAGAAAATCCCGATAGCGGATCGATCTCGAATTTTGGATCGTCTGGGTATGTCGCTCTATTACCCAAGTTGATCCGTACAAACAATGGCAAGGAGGTCTGCGGCCGCGCCCTGCTGACTAGGCTCATCAACGTGGAGTGAAGTTGCGTTTGATTGAGCCGGGTAAGCCCAACAGAACGCTTACATCGTGTTTTTAACGGCCATTTTCGTGATGAATGCCTGAACGACCACTGGTTCACCAGTCTGTCGCAGGCCAAGGTGATTATTGAGTCTTGGCGGCGGGAGCACAACGAAGGGAGACCCAATAAAGTACTCGGCGGATTAACTCCATCCGCCTTTGCAGTGCTACTGGCCTCAAAACCGTTACATTTACTCAGGACTCTAAAGCCAACTTCTATTGAAGGCGGGGGAGAGGTCGCCTGAGCAACACGAACAACCGGCTTTGCTCGACGGCTTGGTGGCTATTGCTGTTGGGTGTTTACGTCCTCCGCCAGCAACTCAGTGATGCAAAGCCCGCTCCTGACTCTATGGTTTAACGGTCGCAAGGCATTTCGATGGATTGTCCAAATGGACGATGCACGCCTCTAAATTTGGCTTAAAACTCAGTCATTGTTCCAGAATGCATGGTTGTACGAGCTGACCGATGAAAGCGATTTCTCTGATAACCCGTAAAACAGATACCTGTAGAGACACCTTTCGACGCTATTACGAAAATACGCATTGTCGATTGGCGATTAGAAATTTCCCCTATCAGCGATACACCCGCAACTACCTCAAGTCAGATGCCTTGGGACTCGACTTCGACTGCATTAGCGAGTTTCAGATGGCCAGCGATTTTGACTCCAGCAACATCATGCACTCGCGCTCGCGTAAGTTGCTGGAGGATGATGAACACCTGTTTATGCAACCAGAAAAAATTCGCGTAGCGAGAGCGGATGAAACCATATTGCTGGATCGGACTTGCGCCGAGTCGCCAGTGAGTTCTTCGCGTTACGCGCTGTTGTTCAAACGATGTGATATGGAACAATCGGAGTTTTGCCAAAGAGTCGAAGCTGCTGCTCAAGTAATGAGCTGGGATATAGGCACTCTGCAAAAACTGAGCTTGGACATGCTTAAGCCACTGGCAGGTGAGCGTTTTCCGTTTGATGCAATTCTGTGGATGCAGACGGTGACTGCTTGCATGACGCACCTGCTACCCGCTGGGGTGACCCCGGGGATTATCGGAGCTGTTGCTGTACATACTCACGCGACCTCTAGAAATGAGTTGCAGCAGGGTTTTGTGAAGTATCTTCCTTGAAAGACTAATAACAACAGGAGTCATCGAATGAAGTCCATTTCGCGGCGTAGTTTTCTCGCGACCAGTGGTGCCCTTGCAGGAGGGTTTGCCCTCCAGTTGCCCTTTTCGGCAGCTTCTGCAGCGAGCAGCAGCATGAGATTTGATGAGTACCGCCAACATGATGCAATTGCGCTGGCGGATCTGTTACGCCGTGGTGAAGTTTGCGCAGCAGAGTTGTTAGAAATTGCCATTTCACGCACCGAAGAGATCAACCCTTCGGTCAATGCTGTGGTGCTTAAACACTATGATGCGGCCCGTGAGCTAGTCAAAAACAGTAAACCCAATGGGCCTTTTGGTGGCGTGCCATTCTTGTTAAAAGATCTTGGCGTAAGCATGAAAGGCACAGTGACGACCAATGGTTCACGGTTTTTTAAGGATGCAGTTGCCTCACATGATGATCCGTATGTGCTGCGTGCACGTCAGGCTGGTCTGGTTATATTTGGCAAGACTCACAGCCCAGAGTTTGGCAACAATCCTAGCGCTGAGAGCACGTTGTTTGGTGATACCCATAACCCCTGGAATTTGGCGTACAGCGCTGGGGGCTCATCGGGTGGTTCAGCTGCGGCGGTAGCGGCTGGCATAGTGCCGGTCGCCCATGCTAGCGATGGAGGTGGTTCGATTCGTATACCAGCCTCTGCTTGCGGTTTGTTCGGGCTAAAACCAAGCCGTGGGCTGGTACCGATAGGTTCTGGAAGGGGTGAGGTGCGCGGTGGACTTGCGGCGCAGCACGTGATCAGCCGTAGTGTGCGCGACACCGCGGGATTACTGGATGCTCTCGCTTGGACAGACCTGGGTGCCGAGTTTGCCGCTCAGGCAGAAGAGGGAAGCTATTTAGCGCAGATGCAACGTGAGCCCGGGAAATTGCGCATCGCTGTGATGTTTGACCCACTGATGGGCGGCGTATTAGACCCGCAATGTCGGTTGGCGGTTAGTCAAGCTGCAGAGTTATGCAGTGGGTTAGGCCATAGCGTGGAAGAGGTGCGGCCAAGTATTAATCTGAGTGCTGCAGCTAAGGCTGCGGGTGTCATGAGCATGTTCAGTTTGGCGCAAACAGTTAATAAGCGGGAGCAGCAACTCGGTCGTAAGGTTACCGAAGCGGATCTGGAACCTGCGGATTGGCAGATGCTTGTCTGGGGCCGACAGTTGAAACAAGCCGACTACGACTCCGCCCACAACGCGTTACGTCGTGCTGGTAGTGATATGGCGGTATTTATGCAGAAGTACGATCTTATCCTCAGTTCAACCTTGCCAGATCTACCTCCGAAGCTTGGCGCGGTAAACATGAGCCTACCACTTGAACAGTACGGTGCTGCGGCAAGCCGGATGTCGTCGCTAACCACGGTGTTCAATATCACCGGGCAACCTGCCATGAGCGTGCCGCTGCACTGGAGCGAAAGTGGTTTACCGATAGGGATAATGTTTGCAGGGCGCTTCGGCGAGGAACGCACCTTGTTACGCATAGCCGCACAACTGGAGCAAGCGCACCCTTGGTTCAAGAACGTAGCGAATCTTTGAGGCGATAGTCTTTCAGGACGATGTCTGGCTATGAGGTAACGTTCATTGTGATTGGTGAATTAGTCAGGAGAGACAACATGCCAATCACAGCAGTTACCGGCTCAGCCTCAGGCATTGGTGCAGCGCTCTGCGCTCAGTTGCGTGAGGCTGGCCATAGTGTCATCGGTATCGACCGTGCGAATGCAGATATCAACACAGACCTTTCATCAGCGGAAGGTCGTCAGCAGGCGATCAAACAGATTATTGATCGCTGTGGTGGGCGGTTAGATAATCTGGTGTTGTGCGCAGGTTTGGGTGTCACCGCAGCAAATTGCGGGCTGATACTGGCAGTCAACTACTTCGCTGTCAGTGCTTTGCTCGAAGGTTTGGCTGACGCGTTGAGTAAAGGCAATAATCCTGCTGCAGTGGTCGTCGGCTCGGTTGCGTCGGTGCAGCCAGGGGTGGATGAGCACCCCATTATCGGACAGATGCTCGACGGAGATGAAGAGGGCGCTTTGGCAGCCTCTGGTGAGCTAAGTCCCAACTTGGCTTACGCCGGCTCAAAGCTTGCGGTCAGTATTCTTGTCCGGCGTAAAGTGCACGAGTGGGCCAAGTTTGGCGTGCGCTTAAACGTGGTTGCGCCAGGTGTCGTTGAAACGCCGCTATACAAGGCATCAACTGAAGACGCGCGTTACGGTGAAGCCACACGCAATTTTGTGGCACCGCTGGGACGGGGCAGTCAGCCGGCCGAGTTAGCCAATGTCATTCGCTTTTTGTTGTCTGCACAAGCCAGTTTTATGCATGGCACCGTGGTGTTTGCTGACGGCGGGATGGATGCGATGATCCGCCCAGATCGTTTCTGATCGATCATGCTCCTTGCTAAACAAAAGGCCCATTGCGGGCCTTTTGTTTCTCTGTGCTTCAGCGGCTAGTGTTCGTCAATATGCGCTGCTGATAGAGCCGCACCAATAGCAGTAGCGCGATCACAAGACTGCTGTTGGAGATCAATAATGCGTAGCGCAGTGACTCGGTACCGGTGGACTCTGCTAATGCGTCACTGGCCAGGCCGATAAACAGCGGACCCAAACCAACGCCCGCGAGCGTGGTGCAAATGGTTTGCATGGCCACAGCTGTAGCCCGCTCCCAAGGGTTAACCAGTTGTGTGAGCAGATTGAAGAGGGGCGCGACCCACCAGACGGTGAAGAACCCCATCAACGCACACCAAAGCATGGTCGTTGGCACTGGCATATTGGTAACGTAGAACGCGGTGCCAGTTGGCCAGAGTAGATACAGCACCATACACACCAGCGCGATACTTTGGCCAATGATGGGTATACCCAGTAGCCATTGGCGGTCAATGGCGGCTAAGCGATCGGTCAGCCAGCCGCTGAATAGTCCGCCAATAGTCGCGGTGAAGCCAGTTACAACACCTGCAAAGATTCCGGCATGCTGTAACGACAATCCGTGTGAGCGAATCAGGAAGCTTGTGTTCCACATGGCAAAAGCAAAGCCGCTAAAACTGAACAGTGCGCATGCGAAAATTAACAGCATATAAGGGCGGTTGCTAAGCAAGTGAGCAGCGGCTTCACGCATAGAGTGCATGGGTGGTGCTTTGGTTTGCGGCGCATCCCAATAACCACGTTGCGGCTCACGCACAAACACTCCTAGCACCGTTGAGACCAGCAAAACGAGTGTCGCAATCAGGTAAAAACCGCTGCGCCAGCCCCAGTTGTCGATAACCCAAGCACCTACACCTAAACCCACGATTGCTGAGACAGACGGCGCGCCGGTAAAAAAACTGATGGCCAGAGAACGTTGCTGTGCGGGGTACAGATCGGCAATCAAAGAAAACGAGGCTGGGGTCACTGGCGCTTCAAATACAGCCACCAGCATGCGTGCGAATACCAATACCCAGAAGCTTGTCGCCATACCGCAGAAAATAGTAGCGGTTGCCCAGAGTACCGCAGTCACAGTGAGGAGGTGCTTCCTTGAGATACGATCGGCTAAGCGACCGGCTGGGAGGCCCATTACCGAGTAGATAGCTGCAAAAGCCAGGCCGGAGATCAATCCCATTGCACCATCGGAAGCTGCAAACTCGAGCTTGATGGGCTCAATCATTACGGACATGATCTGACGGCCGAGAAAGAACCCAGCGTAGGCGAAAACCAAAACTGAAAGTACTCCGTGGGCACGCCAACCCAGCCCTGGGCTTTGCACTGCAGTGGACATATGTACCGCCTCCAAATGAACAACGGCCCCGTGAAGGAGCCGTTGGAAGTGCTGCGGCTGGATTAGCCCTTGCGTTGTTTGAGCAGCGTCAGTGCGGTGTCTTCAATCATGTCTTCTTGCCCACCGACCATACCGCGACGGCCCATCTCGACCAGAATTTCACGGGCTGATACGCCGTATTTTTTCTCGGCTCGTTTGGCAAACAACAGGAATGAGCCATACACGCCGGCGTAACCCATGGTTAGTGCGTCGCGGTCACTGCGAATCGGGAAGTCCATGATCGGCACAACGCGATCTTCAGCAACGTCTTGAATGCCAAATACATCCACCCCGGTTTCGATGCCCATGCGATCGCATACTGCAACCAGCACCTCCATCGGTGTATTACCGGCGCCTGCACCCAGGCCAGCACAGGCGGCGTCGATCCTAGTTGCTCCGGCTGCGATAGCAGCAATTGAGTTGGATACACCCATCGACAGGTTGTGATGACCATGGAAGCCGATTTCGGTATCAGGCTTCAGTACAGCGCGCAGTGCCTCAACGCGCGCACTGACATCATGCGGTAGCAAATAACCAGCGGAGTCGGTTATGTACACGCAGTTGGCACCGTATTCTTCCATGAGTAACGCTTGCTGAGTCAGCCCTTCAGGGCTATTCATATGCGCCATCATGAGAAAACCCACAGTATCCATACCCAGCTCACGCGCGAGGGTAATGTGCTGTTCAGATACGTCGGCCTCAGTGCAGTGCGTGGCGACACGAATGGTATTGACGCCAAGGTCTTTAGCCATTCGCAGGTGCTCAACCGTACCAATGCCGGGCAGTAACAATGCCGATACCTTGGCTTGATTGAGCAACGGTATCACTGCTGACAAGTATTCTTCGTCGCTGTGTGCGGGGAAGCCATAGTTGACCGAACTGCCACCCAAACCGTCACCGTGAGTGACTTCGATCAGTGGAATTCCGGCCTGATCCAGCCCTTGAGCAATGGATTTCATTTCATCCAGGCTGATTTGATGGCGCTTGGGGTGCATGCCATCGCGAAGGCACATGTCGTGGACGGTTATCTTTTTGCCGCGAAGATCCATGGCGTGCCTCCTTAAAGAGCAGTTTGTTTGAGCAGGTTTTCGGCGAACATCTCGGCGGTGCGTGCTGCGGCAGCCGTCATGATGTCGAGGTTACCGGCGTACTTGGGCAGGAAGTCTCCCAGGCCTTCGACCTCCATGAAGATCGACACCCGATTGCCGTCGAATACCGGGCCATTGACCAACTTGTAACCAGGTACGTACTTTTGCACCTCGCCAATCATCTGTTCGATAGAGGCGTAGATAGCCGCCTGGTCAGGTTCGCCTTCGACCAGGCAGTGCACCGTGTCACGCATAATCAATGGCGGCTCTGCCGGGTTTATAACGATGATTGCCTTACCTTGTTTAGCACCGCCCACTTGTTCGATTGCGCTGGCAGTGGTGCGGGTAAACTCATCAATATTCTTGCGCGTGCCCGGGCCGACAGACTTAGAGGCCGCAGTGGCAATAATCTCGGCGTATTCAACTGGCTGTACGCGGGATACCGCAGCCACCAGCGGAATGGTGGCCTGGCCGCCACAAGTAACCATGTTGACGTTGTTGACGCCCGCCTTTAGGTTGCTCAGCAAGTTAACCGGTGGGACGCAATACGGGCCAATCGCAGCGGGTGTCAGGTCGATCATCAGCACGCCCAGTGCGGTTAGCTTGCGGCTGTTTTGCTCATGCACATAGGCCGAGGTTGCATCGAAAGCAATACGAATCTCATCGCTCTCGATATGTGGCAATAGCCCGTCAACCCCTTCGCAAGTGACTTTAAGGCCCATTTCTTCAGCGCGCTTAAGGCCTTCTGATGTTGGGTCGATACCCACCATCCAGACGGGCTCCAAGAACTCACTGCGCATGAGTTTGTACAAAAGGTCGGTACCGATATTGCCGGGTCCGATCAGGGCACAGCGGATTTTCTTGCTCATAAGATTCTCCCTGAGTATCAGGCGGTAAAACGCAGGCTGGCAGTGCCCAGCGAGCTGATTTGCATTTCGAGATGGTCACCGGCAACCACTGGAACCAGAGGGGCGAGGGCGCCGGATAAAATAATTTCGTTACGCTGGAAAGGAATCCCCAGTTTGCCCAGAGTGTTCGCAAGCCAGGCAACGGCTGCACAAGGGTGACCCTGTACGGCTGAACCCAAACCGCTGCCAGCAGGTTGGCCGTTCTTGAGCATGGTTAACTCAACAGCAGCAAGGTCTAAAGTGCGTGGGTCGATTCTCTCTTCACCGAGCAAGAACACGCCGCATGAGGCGTTGTCGGCGACGGTGTCTTCAATACGGATTTTCCAATCCGTAATGCGTGAGTCGACGATCTCGAAGCACGGCGTGACTGCCGCTGTGGCATCCATCACGTCCTCGGCGCTTATGCCAGGGCCGACGAGGTCCTCCGCTAGAATGAACGCGATTTCACCTTCGGCGCGAGGCTGAATCAGGCGGTGTTCAAGCAGGCTCACATTTGCACCGTTGGGCACCTGCATACGGTCGGTGAGAAATCCGAAGTCCGGTTGGTGGACGTTAAGCATGTCCTGCACCGCTTTGCTGGTGACGCCGATTTTTTTGCCGACGACCATCTCGCCCAATGCTTCACGGCGACTCAGAAATCGCAGTGAGATGCGATAGGCGTCTTCAATGCTGATCTCGGTGTGACGCGTGGTGATTGGGGCAACGGTAGTGCGTTGCTGTAAGGCGTTAAACAGCTCATCGCCGAGCGCGTGAATCAACTTGTTGTCGAGTGCCATGCTTATTGTCCTTAGGTTGGGAATACGCTGGCTTCGGCTCCGCCATCGACTTCGATGATCTTGCCGGTCACCCATTTAGAAGCTGGTGTAGCCAGGTAGAGCGCAGCCGCGGCGATGTCTTGCACGTCGCCCAGACACTTCATCGGCGTATTGCCTTCCATGATCAGGCGGATTTCGTCGCTCATCACGCCATTAAGTGCGTCCGTCTTAATCGGTCCGGGCGCAATGGCGTTAATGCGGATGGTCGGGGCGAAGTCTTGCGCAAGCATACAGCTCAGGTGCGTCAATGCGGCTTTCGCGGCGGCATAACGGCTGAAGTTGCGCTGGATATATCGAGCCGCCCCCGAGGTAATGTTGATCACGTTTCCTTGGCCCGCCTCCGTCATGTGCGGTGCACAAAGCTGGATGAAGTGGTAAGCGCTGGTGACGTTAAAGTGCATGGAGTTATCGAACTCCTGCCAGCTCAGTTTCAACGGATGATTGGGGCCGCCGCCCCCCGCATTATTGACCAGGTGCGTGAGCTTGCCGAAGGCATTGATGGCCGCAGCAACGGCGGCTTCACGCTGACCAGCATCATTAACGTCGCAACTCACAGCGATGGCTTCACCGCCTGCTTGGCGAATTTCATTGGCGACTGCTTCAACATCGCCCAATGTGCGTGCGACGCATACAACCTTGGCACCGGCTTCGGCATACGCCAGAGCGATACCCTTGCCAATGCCTTTGCTTGCGCCGGTTATTAAGGCGACCTGTCCGCAAAGGGTAAATTGATCAATAAGTGGCATGCAGCCTCCGGTATGAGCTAAATGTTTGGCGAGTTCTTTTGTTCAGCGACCCATAAATCGGGGAGGCCTGGATCGGTGGCATGAATAACTCGCTTGAGCAGAATTTTCAGCGCTTGAGCGTCGCCTGCGCCGAGCTTTTCGGTTACGTCCTGTTCAACTGCTTTGGCCAGTGCAATATGTTCAAGCGAAGCTTCGCGACCGTCTGCAGTCAGCACAAAGCGCTGAACATCACCGTCCGCTTCGACGGCGATAAAACGCTGCTTTTCCAAAAACAGCAGCATGCTCTGGCTAACTTCACGACCGGTGTAGGACACAAATTGATTGATCTGCTCAAGTGTCAGTCGATCGCGGATACTGAGAACTGACAGAACAAAGAAAGCGTGTTCGTCGAGCTTGTGGTTTTGCAGCAAAGTGCGCAGGTAGGCTACCAGCTGGAAGTGCGTTCGACCGATCAGATAACCCAGCAGGTCTTCGGTGTAGCTGCACTCGGGTGGATATTCGTTGGCCGATGACAGCCGTACGCCTTCCCGCGGTTTGCGAGCGGTTAATGCATATTGACCGCTCTGGAATGCCAGTGCAGGTAGCTCGCTCTTATCAAAGCCAAGAACTTCACCGACAAAAATCACATGGTCGCCGCCTTCATACATAAAGGCGGTGCGGCATTGAAAACGAGCGGTAGAGTTATGCAGCAGCGGGATATCGTTGATACCGCGATCCAGCTCTATATCCGCAAACTTGTCTTCGCCGCGGGATGCAAAGCGCCCTGACAGGCCCTCTTGCTCAACAGACAATACATGCACATTCCAATGTTTGTTGCTGGAGAAGGCATCAAGGCTCAAGGCTGATTTAGCCAGGCTCCAGAGAACCAGCGGCGGATTGAGCGACACTGAATTGAAACTGTTGGCGGTCACGCCTATCGGTTCCCCTTGTGCGTTACGCGTAGTGATAATCGTAACGCCGGTGGTAAACGTGCTGAGCGCGTCGCGAAACGCTTTTGGGTTGAAACTGGCCATAGCAGTCATGATCTGTCTCGCAATTTATGCCGATGATGGACGCAGTATTGGTTCGCAAGACGGCGTAAACATCGTCTCTATGGACTAACGCTTATGGGCGCTTGATGGTCCGTATGGACGAGGATCGGCGGGGCCTGCAGGATTAGTGTGTGGCGCAATTACAAGAGCTACCCTGAGCCGGGTAAGGAGTGTCACCGTGGGTGCGTATCTGCAATCAATCGAGCAACTGAAGCCGCTGTTGGCTGAGCAACGTAATGCAACGAATCTCCACGGTGACGTTTCAATCGAAATTCGCAAGCAACGGATCCAAGCAGTAATCGATCTGCTGGTTGAAGAGCACGAGGCGCTCGCCCGTGCAATGGATGCTGACTTCGGCGGGCGCCATCCGGGCTTCAGTCTGATGAATGATGTTTTGGGCTCGCTGACCTCGCTCAAACATGCACGAGATAATCTTGCTCACTGGTTACCGAACCAGGCACGACAGGTATTCGCACCATACGATCAGTTGGGGGGTGAGGCGTGGGTGCAATTTCATCCTAAGGGTAGCGTCGGTATTATCGGTACCTGGAATGCGCCGCTGTTCACTTTGCTTAGCCCGTTGGCTGGCGCTTTTGCTGCAGGTAATCGCGCCGTACTAAAACCTTCTGAAATTACTCCGCGTACCGCAGAGGTATTGGCCAAGGCCATAGATGCGCGCTTTGATTCGCTGGAGTTGGCGGTGATATGCGGCGGTGTCGAGGTGGGGCAAGCATTTGCCAGTCAGCCATTTGATCATCTGGTGTTCACCGGCAGCACGGCGGTGGGGCGCGACATAATGCGGCGCGCTGCAGAAAACCTGGTGCCGGTAACTTTAGAGTTAGGTGGCAAGTCGCCGGTCATTATCAGTCGCTCAGCAGATATTCCAGAAGCGGCGCGTCGACTGGCCATTGCCAAGGGTACCAATGGCGGACAGATATGCATCTCACCCGACATTGTTTATGTACCGGTTGAGTTGCGAGAGCCTTTCCTGAGCGCATTTTGTGCGACCTACAGTGCGCTGTACCCAAGCGTTGAAGGTAATGCGGACCTGGTCAGCGTGATAAACCCGCAGCATTATTCACGCGTGCAATCGTGTATCGACCAAGCTGAAGAGCAGGGCGCAGAGGTGTTGCGTTGCCCGGACGTTTCAATGCCAGCTAGCGGACGTCGAGCGCCATTGTCAATTGTGCTCAATCCTCCGCGACTCAGCCGCATTATGCAGGAGGAGATTTTCGGTCCCGCGCTAGTGGTGCTCACCTATCAGGAAGTTGCTCACGTGGTCAGTGAAATCAACCTCGGTCAGCGGCCATTGGCGCTTTACTATTTTGGCACTGATGCCGTTGAACAAGATTGGGTATTGGCGCACACCTTGTCTGGTGGTGTGACTATCAATGATGCATTGATGCACGCAGCGATGGAAGATGCTCCGTTTGGCGGTGTTGGTGCATCAGGCATGGGCCACTATCACGGCCGTGAGGGATTCGTTGAGTTCAGCCATGCGCGCACAGTATTCAAAGCGCCTGCTTATGATCCAAGGGCAGAATGGGGCATGTTGGCGCCATACCACGCTGAGTTTAGCGAGGCCATGAAAGCGCAGATCTGCCGCTAAATTTCCCCCTATTACTGGCGAGTCACTCACTGAGCGTGAGTGACTCGCTTTGTCTTTTTGCTGAGCCATGAAAAGCAAGAAATACGCGCAGTTAGCGGTGTGGCAAGTACCTGACAGCCCTTCGAGTTTGTGCAGGTTCGATTGTTATTTTGATTAGTCCAGATTGACGATGAGTTGCCGGACTGGCCTTCAGATAATCAGTACAGCCCGCTTGTATTGTCGTGCGGAAAGTCTTCGGAGGACCCAAAGATGGTTGCCACTCGTGAAAGAACAAAAAAAGAAATCGAGCTGCTAGAGGCGGCGCGCAAGATGATACCTGCACTGCGGGCTCGCGCGGAGCAGGCCGACCGCGAGCTTAAAATCCCGGATGAAACCATTGCCGACATGCAGGAAGCCGGTTTTTTTCAGGTTATGCAGCCCAAGCGCTTTGGTGGTTTAGAACTGGATCCGCGCGCTTTCTATGAAATTCAAATGACCTTGGCTGAGGGCTGCATGTCCACAGCGTGGGTCTACGGCGTTATGGGTGTCCATCCTTGGCAGTTGGCGCGCTACCCGCTGGAGGCACAGGTAGAGGTGTGGGGTAGTGATCAGAAAACCCTGATTGGTTCAACCTACATGCCAGTGGCCAAAGTCACAGTCGTTGAGGGTGGGTACCGCATCAGCGGTCGCTGGGGATTTTCCAGCGGCAGCGAACACTGCAAATGGACCCTGCTCGGCGGTATTATTCCGGCCGACGCGAACGGTGAGGGCAGCGAGCATGGCACCTTCCTGTTGCCGCGCAGCGACTACAGCATAGAGCGCAACTGGGATGTGCTCGGTCTGCGTGGCACCGGAAGTCACGATATTGTCGTTGATGACGCATTCGTGCCACACCATCGTGTGCAGCGCACCAACAACACCAGTATGGAAGCCACACCAGGGCGGGCGATAAATACCAGCCCGCTCTACGCGATTCCATTCGCCCAGGTGTTCAGCCGCGCTGTTTCAAGCTCATGCATGGGCGCTCTGCAAGGTGCTATCAATGAGTTCAGCGCTAACGCTGCCAAGCATATCGGTAAACATGGCGCAAAGACTGCAGAAGATCCGGTGGCTCAAGATGTAGTGGCAGACGCTGTATTGACCTTGGATCAACTCAAGTTGGTGCTGGAACGCAACTTCGCGCATCTGTGGGATATGGCTGAGCGTAACCAGTTTCCGGATGTAGAAACCCGTCTGTTGTATCGCTACCAGTCGGCCTACGTAACCAATATCTGCGCCGAGAAGGTTAATCAGCTACTGCGCTGCATGGCGGCTTCTGGGCTCTATAACTCCAATCCGGTGGCGCGCACATTCCGTGATCTGCACCAAGCGCGTGGGCATATTTCCAACAACGTGGCGGCCTATGGGCGTGCGTTCGGCACTGTGCAGCTTGGTATGCCTAACCCCGATCCATACGTCTGATTTTGCAAATGGCGATTTCCGTTGAGTGACGGAAATTGGATGCGCAACTTCAACTGGCCAGCGAGCGAATCTATGCAAAACTCAAATCAATCTGTAGCCGAATATGATGTTGTCGTCGTCGGCTCGGGCGCCGGCGCCATGACTGCGGCAGTTACGGCTGCCGACCAGGGTCTAGAGGTATTGGTGGTCGAAAAGGCTGGCCAGTACGGCGGTACATCAGCGTTGTCTGGCGGGGGTATCTGGATACCCAATAATCATCATTTCAAAGCAATTGGTGGAAAAGACAGCGAGGAGCTGGCGTGGACTTATCTCAAGGGCGCAGTCGGTGACCGGGTAGACGAGCGTCGTTTGCGCGCCTACATGTTGCAGTCACCAAAAATGATTGCCTGGCTTGAGCGTAACACCCGCGTTCGTTATGCGGTTGCAGCCAAGTACCCGGATTACTACCAGCATCTGCCGGGCTCACTAGAAGGTGGTCGAAGCCTTGATCCCGAGCTGTTTGATTTGAGTCAGTTGGGTGATGAGCTGAGTAAGCTGCGCGAAGGTTCGCCTGGCAATATGCTCATGGGCAAGATTGCATGGACCGCCCGCGACGCGCACAAAGCCATGTCTAAAAGCACTGGCTGGCGGATGATGATTATCTGGATGCTGCTGCGCTACAAACTCGATTTCAGGTGGCGGAAAAAAACCGGCAGCAAGCGTGATCGGCGTACTGCATTAGGAAATGCACTGGTCGCGAGCCTGCGGGCTTCATTGATGGATCGCAATATTCCGCTGTGGCTTAACACTGACTTTCATGAGTTGATTGAGGAGCAGGGGCGCGTTTGTGCCGTTGTGGTCAAGCGCGACGGTGAGTTGCGGCGTATTAATGCGCGCCACGGTGTCATTTTGGCTGCCGGTGGCTTCGAGCAGAATCAAGCGCTGCGTGATAAGTACTTGCCGCAACCAACTCAAGTGGCTTGGAGTGCTACCCCTGCAGGTGCGAATACAGGTGCGGGGCTTGAAGCTGGGCAAAAAATTGGCGCAGCGACTGATCTGCTGGATTGGGGGTGGTGGGCCCCCAGCTTGCTGGTGCCCGGTGAAGATCGCGCCCGTGGCGTATTTGCTGAGCGCGCTTTTCCTGGCGCTATCGTTGTCAATGGGTTGGGCCAACGCTTCGTAAATGAGGCGACGCCTTACCTCGAATTTGTTGACGCCATGTACCGCGACAACGCCGCTACAGAAGGCAAATGCATTCCGTCGTGGGTGATTTTCGACAGTAAATTCCGCTTCAATTACGCCATGGGTCCATTAATGCCTGCGCAGATCATGCCCGACAGCCGTTTGCGCAAGACCTGGCTGAACAATGTCTACTTCAAAGCCGACACACTCGATGCGTTGGCTGAGCAGATTGGTATAGATGGTGCTGGCCTCAAAAACACCGTACAGCGGGTCAATGGTTACGCCAGAACCGGTGTTGACCTTGAATTTGAACGCGGCGGCAATGCTTTCGACTGCTACTACGGCGACAGCAATATCAGCCCAAATCCGTGCTTGGCACCAATGGAGAAGGGGCCTTACTACGCGATGCCGATGTATGCCGGTGACATTGGTACCAAAGGCGGTTTGTTGACCAACGAGCATGCGCAGGTCGTTCGCGAAAATGGCGAGGCTATTGCAGGCCTATACGCCATCGGCAATACATCCGCGTCTGTGCTTGGCACAGCGTACCCAGGGGCTGGCGGAACGCTCGGCCCAGCCATGACATTTGGTTATTTAGCCGCGTTGCATATTGCGCAACATCAAACGGTGTCAGTGTGAGCGGTCGTCTTGCTGGCAAGCTGGCCGTTGTCACCGGCGCTGCCAGCGGCATTGGTGAGGCGTGCGCGCGTCTGTTTGTCGGGGAAGGCGCATACGTCGTGATGACCGATCTTAACCAGCTAGACGGCGAGCGAATCGCCGATGAACTGGGATCGCTTGCCCGCTTTATTATTCAAGATGTCAGTGATCCGGACAGCTGGCAGCAATTGGCAGAGAACTTGCGCATACACAATCAAGGCTTGGATGTGTTGGTTAATAACGCTGGGATTTTGTTACCCGGTGATATTGAACAAACCAGTCTTGATACGTGGCACAGACTCATGCGCGTGAACGCTGACAGTGCATTTCTGGGCAGCAAGATGGCGGTGCAACTGATGAAAGACCGGGGTTGCGGGTCGATCATCAACATTTCATCTATTGCCGCATTGGCCGCCCGTGATGATTATCTGGCATACGGTGCCAGCAAAGGTGCTGTCGCCGCATTAACTCGCAGCGTTGCTGTGCATTGTCGCAAACGCAAGTATCGAATTCGCTGTAATTCTGTCCACCCAGATGGGGTGATGACAGCCATGACACGTAACTCATATCCGCAAGGTGTTGAGCCTGCAGCTTTCACTATTGATAGCGATCCGATGAATCGTGCCTGTTTGCCAGAAGATGTCGCCCATGCCGTGCTTTATCTTGCCAGTGATGAGTCGAGAGCGGTGAACGGCATTGAGTTGCGGGTCGACAGCGGGCAATTTGTGATGAGTATCTGACTATGAGCCAGACTTATATTTCTTTACCCGTCGCTGCTGTTATTCAGGAAACACACGACAGTTGCTCATTCGAGTTCAGTATTCCTGATGAGCACAAGACTAGATTCAAGTACCGCCCCGGGCAGTTCTTAACCCTTCGAATTCCCTTTGGGAATGATTGGCTGCCGCGTTGCTACTCGTTGTCCAGTTCGCCGTTCAGCCCTGAAAATTTGCGGGTTACGGTTAAACGTGTCGATGAGGGCCGTGGCTCCAATTGGTTGTGCGATCAGCTTAAGCCTGGACACACGGTCGAAGTGCTACCGCCCGCCGGAATCTTTGTGCCGCGCCATCTTGATGGAGATTTCATACTACTTGCGGGTGGCAGTGGTATCACGCCGGTGTTGTCGATTCTGCGTTCAGTGCTCAGTGAAGGCAAAGGACGCGTGAGGCTCATTTACGCTAACCGGGACGAGCAATCAGTGATTTTCCGTTCACTGTTGCAAGAGCTGGTGGCCGAGTTTGGGCCTCGCTTGCAAGTTATCCATTGGCTGGCCAGCGTTCAGGGGCATCCAACGGTTATTCAACTGGCTCACTTAGCGTCCGGATTTGATCGTGCGCAGGGTTTCATCTGCGGCCCTGGGCCGTTTATGGATGCCGGCAGCAAAGCGTTGCGCGAAGCAGGGCTTGAACACGGCGCAATTCATGTGGAGCGTTTTGTTTCACTCCCCAGCGAAAGTGAGCAGCCGCAAGAAACAATAGTGGCGCACGACAGTGCAGAGGCTACACGTTTAACCGTCGAGCTTGATGGCGAAACTCGCGAGATCGACTGCGAGCCTGGCGAGATTTTGCTGGCTGCAATGCAACGGGTGAACATGCAACCCCCGCATTCGTGCCTGGTTGGCTCGTGCGCTTCATGCATGTGCTCGCTGGTGTCGGGTGAAGTAGATCTGTTGCACAACGACGCCCTGGACGCACAAGAGCTGAGTGAAGGCTGGACACTAGCCTGTCAGGCCGTAGCGACCAGCGCCAAAGTTCATTTGCGTTTCCCTGATTGATAACCTGAAGAGAGCAACCTGATGGCTTCTGTGTTCCCAACGCCGGCTGATCTACCAGCCTCGATTCCGGCTCTGGTGTTGCGCGCAGCGCACATTCATGGTCAACGAGCAGCGCTTGAAGACGCGCAGCAAAGCATCAGTTATGCAGAGCTGCCAATGCGCATGTTGGCGGTCGCCCGCAGTCTGATGGCGGTAGGAATCAACAAAGGCGACCGAGTCGCAGTGTGGGCACCCAACTGCGTTGAGTGGGTGCTGCTAGCTGTTGGATTGCAGGCTGCCGGGGCTGTACTGGTGCCGCTGAATACACGCATGAAAGGACACGAGGCGGCAGATATAATTGAGCGCAGTGGCACGCGACTGGTGTTTGTACAAGACCAATTCCTCGGCAACGATTACCCGGCAATGCTTGCAGCTGTACGTCCGCAAAGTCTGGAACACATGGTAGTTATTGGGACTTCATATTTTGCCGACCAATGCCTTGATGAGTTTATAAGTGCAGGTGAGTCCATCAGCATCGAGCTTGCACAGAAACGGGCCGAGTCGATTAGTGCTGATGATTTATCCGACTTGCTGTTTACCTCCGGCACCACCGGTAAACCGAAGGGGGTGATGTATGCTCACGGTCAGAGTTTGAGGGCATTCAATGAGTATGTGCATATCATTGGCTTGGTACCGGGCGATCGATACCTGATCGTCAACCCGTTCTTCCATTCGTTTGGCTACAAAGCTGGCTGGCTCACCTGTTTACTCGGCGGTGCTACTATTGTGCCGCAGGCAGTGTTTGACGCCGATGATGTATTTCGCCGCGTAGAGCAGGATCGTATTACTATTTTGCCCGGCCCACCGACGTTGTATCTGTCGATGCTCGATCATCCAGGCTTGGCCACAGCGGATCTGTCAAGTTTGCGTGTCGCGGTCACTGGTGCATCCACGATCCCGCCGGTGCTGATTCGGCGCATGCGAGAAGAGTTGGGTTTCAAGGTCGTGACCACTGCCTATGGCCTTACAGAATGTGGCGGCCTGGCGACTATTTGCGACCCTCAGGACTCCGCTCATATTATTGCTGCCACCAGCGGTAAACCGATCCCCGGTACTGAATTGGCGATTCTTGATACAGACTCAAATCCGCTGCCTGCAGGTGAGCCGGGCGAGATCTGCTTGCGAGGCTTCCATGTCATGCAGGGCTACTTCAATAATCCGTCGGCTACCAGCGAGGCCGTCGATAGCGCGGGTTGGCTGCACACTGGCGATGTGGGCAGCTTAGATGCACAGGGAAACCTGCGTATCACCGGGCGCCTCAAAGACATGTTCATTGTAGGCGGTTTCAACTGCTACCCGGCGGAGATCGAAGCGGCCATTAGTGAGCATCCGGCAGTTGCCCAAGTTGCAGTGTTGGGTGTGCCCGATGCACGCATGGGCGAGGTTGGATGCGCTTGCATCGTGCTGCGTAAAGGCTGCAGTTTAAATGCTGCTGAGTTAATCGCATGGTCTCGTGAGCATATGGCCAACTACAAGGTCCCGCGTCAGGTGAAGTTTTATCCGGTGCTGCCGATGAATGCCTCGAACAAGGTCGACAAGCTGCAGTTAGCCCGAGAGTTAAGCGTTTAACTGTCTCAAATGTCACGCCGTAACGCGACTGTTAACCTTTAAGTATGCCTACTCCGTCTGGGGTAGGCATTTTTTTTGAGTGCGCGAAATACTGCCAGAACACATGCCGTGTCTATAAATAAAAACAAGGATCGCGCTATGCAAATACCCAGGTTTAAGGCACCTGTTCTTCACGTCAGGCTCAAACCTCTTGCACTGGCAGTCGCAACCTCGCTTACACCTGCAGTGGCATTAGCGCTGCCAAGTATCGAGTTTGAAAACGGCTTGAAAGTAGACTCTCAAGTCACTGTCAACTACACCTATTCCTTCCGAACACGCAGTCCGGACAGTCATTATCTGGCAGACATAAACAACGACGATGCCACGCGCAATTTTGAGCGCTATGCGCCGATCAACAACCGTGTCAGCGTGTTTGGCGAATTGCGGGTGCAGAAAGACAATATCGGTGGCGTGTTACGGGCCAGTGATTTTTACGATGAGGTCTATAAAAGCGATAACGACAACGATTCTGCCGCCACTGTAAACCGTGTGGTCAATACACCCGGTGATGAGAGTCGCTTCACCAGCTCCACCCGCCGCAACAGTGGCAGCCGTTTCCAGCTCCTAGATGCCTATTTATACGGCAACTTTCCTGTTGGCGAATCGCAGTATTTGTCACTTAATGCAGGGCGTCATCTGGTGGCGTGGGGCGAAAGTTTGTTCTGGCCGAACATCAGCCAGGGACAGGCGCCGGTTGATTCGACCAAGTTCAACGTTCCGGGAACCGAAGCTAAAGACGCCTATTTACCTGTTAATCAGTTGTCTTTCACCTGGTCATTGAACGAAAGCCTTGCACTTACGGGGTTCTACCAGCTTGAGTGGGAAGAAACGCTTCTCAATCCGGTCGGAGACTTCTTCGGTGGGGACTTCTTTGGACCAGGATCGCAGTTTTATCGGTTCGCGCCGGGAGTGATCAGTAACTTGCCTGATGCATCCTTCACAGTTGCCAACTCAACCCGCGTTCAAGACCCGCGTGATTCAGGGCAATGGGGGCTTGGTGCTCGTTGGAATCTAGACTTCAACACAGAACTTGGGCTCTATCATTATCGTTATCACGACCGTGTGGCATCGATGTTCTTCGACACCAGTGGCACTACGCAGTTTTCATCGCTGAGCAGTATTGATGATGCGGGATACGGTGCAGGCGTGCCCACGCTCAAATTTGGCTACTTCGAAGATCTCAAACTCACAGGCCTCAGCCTGACCTCGAAGGTTGGCGATGTGCAGATCGGTTCAGACCTGAGCCTGCGTGAGGGAGCCCCGGTTTATTTGAGCAACGGTGCTCCCACCACTGGGGATGTGCTGATGGCCAACGCCAACCTTGTTTACATCCTCGGCCCCAACGGCCTGGCCAATCAAACCACGCTAATGGGCGAGCTGGTTAACACGAGCATCCAGAGCGTCGACACGCTAACCGTTACTGGCGGTTTGCCGGGCGAAAATGGCAAGTTCGATGACTTTGTTTACGACGGTCAAACTCGCTCCGATACGTTGCTGGGAGTGGGCGCCTATCTCGACTTTCCTAGCGTGTTCAATGGTTGGGATCTGACCACTTCGGGCGTTTGGCAGCAGAACGTCGACGGCAGTGGCAGTCAGGGCTTGGGCCGCGATGAGAAGCGGCTGACGCTAGGCGCTACATTCAGTTACATCGGCAACCTCGAACTCGGCGCAACGTGGGTCAACTACTTGTCTTCGGCAGATCTGGACAAGGGTCGTACCCTTGCTGACCGCGACTATGTGTCCTTGAACGCCAAATACACTTTCTGAGGGAACAGTAATCATGCGAATACTTAAACTATTATGGATTGCTGCGTTGGTAGCGCAGAGCATTTTGCTTTCCAGCGCTGTATATGCGGCGGCAACGCCCGAAGAGATTGCCCGGTTGGGTAAAGATCTAACCTGTGTCGGTGCCGAGAAAGCAGGTAATGCCGATGGCAGCATTACTGAGTGGACTGGCAAATGGCTAGGCGCCCCAGAAGGTGTGAGTTTTGAGGGCACTGGCAAACACCCGATTGATCCGTATCCAAACGACAAGCCGTTATTTGTGATTACCGCGCAGAATATGAGTCAGTACGCTGATCGTCTTTCCGCAGGTCAAAAGGCTCTGTTTGAAACTTATCCGCAAACATACAGCATGCCGGTCTACCCGACTCGTCGTGACTTCCGTTTTCCTGAAAGTGTCTGCAAAGCCACGCTGGAGAATGCCAAGAACGCCAAGTTAGTGAGTGATGGGGAGGGCGTAGAGGCAACTACCGGTGGCATGCTGTTTCCCTTCCCGAAAACAGGTCTGGAGCTGATGTGGACCTCATCGTTCTTCACCTACCGGCCATGGACCGAAGAGTATGTGTCTGACAACGCCTACGTCATAAGTAATGGCACTATCAACTGGGGTCGTGTTCATTCGAAAAATCTGGCGCCTGGCCTAGAGCCGGGGCGTATCGGTAAAACTGAAGGTCAGTCGTCTTATTACCTGAACGAAACCCTGCTGCCACAACGCGATCGCGGCGAGATCAATACCGGCATGGAGTTCTACAACCACACCACCGAGCCTCGTCAAAGCTGGCGCTACGACCCAGGAACACGCCGCGTACGGCAGTCGCCGGAATATGGTTTTGACATGCAGTTTCCCGGCACCGGTGGTTCGATCACCGTCGACGAAGTGCGCATATTCAATGGTTCCGGCCAGCGCTTTAACTGGACCATTGTCGGCAAGAAAGAAATGTACGTGCCCGCCAATGCCTATCGTATTCACTCACCGGATATCAAATACGCGGACCTGCTGCCACCGTTTCACGCTAATCCCAAATATATGCGGTACGAGCTGCGCCGCGTCTGGGTGCTGGAAGGTGACCTCAAGGAAGGTTATCGCCACCTTTACAGTAAGCGCCGCATGTATGTAGATGAAGATACCTGGTTGATGATAATGGCCGACAACTACGACGCCCGTGGTGGTCTGTGGCGCACTTCGATGATCAACTACTTCTACGACTATGCGGCCAAGACTTGGCAGGCGGGCGTCGGTCTGTATCACGACTTGGAAGCTAAAAGTTATCTGGCATTCAACCTGATTAACGAACAGGCGGCGGGATACAGTCTGAATCGAGGTGATCTAACACCGCGTGACTTTGGTCCAGAAGCTGCGAGAAGAGCGGGTCGCTAGAACTCCGTGCACGTTATGACAAAGCCCCGTCGATTAAATTTGGCGGGGCTTTTAGTGTTAGGGGTAAGTTGTATTTCTGGTGTTCTGGCTAGTTACAGTGCGCACTCATAGTGGGTCAAGCCACTACCGAAACTCGGGAAGGAGGAAGAGGTTGTCGGCCATAGGCTGGATATGTCTATGAGGGCGGGGGGGGGGGGGCGAGCAGGCAGAAACAGCCGTTCTTAACAGAAGTGGTCAATAGCCCACCGTTACTTACATACCCTTGAACTCTGGTCTGCGTTTTTCCAAAAATGCCTGCATGCCTTCTTTCTGATCCTGCGACGCAAACAGCAGCGCATTAGCTTTACGTTCCATCGCCAGCGCGGCATCAAGGGAGGCATCCATACCCGCTAACATAACCTCTTTGATTTGCTCGGCTGCCAGGGGCGGCATTTGCGCAATGACTCGCGCTTGTTCCAAAGCAGTCTCGGCAACTTGAGCGTCATCCACCACCTCGCTTACCAATCCTGCAATGCAGGCGTACTCAGCGCTTATAGGTTTGCCTGTTAGTGCCATTTGCATTGCCTTGGCTTTGCCGATTGCACGCACCAGGCGCTGTGTGCCGCCAATGCCGGGCATGATGCCGATGCGAATTTCCGGTTGGCAGAATTTGGCGCTGCGGCCGGCAATGATGATATCGGCATGCATGGCGAGCTCACAGCCACCACCATAGGCGTAACCGCATACCGCGGCAATTACCGGTTTGGGGCAATGTTGAATGGGCGCCCAAACGCGTTCGGTATGGCGCTGCAAAATCTCGATTGGGCCGACGCCGGCCATACTCGATATATCGCCACCCGCTGCAAAAACCTTCTCGCTACCTGTCAGCACAATACAGCGCACTTCAGGGTCGTTGCTTAGCTCGGTAAAGCGCGCAGATAACTGTGCCTGCAATTCAAGGCTCAGGGCATTACTGACCTCGGGCCTGTTAAGGGTCAGGCGCGCAACGTGTGCGAGGGGGAAGTCCAATAACAGCGTCGGCAAGGTCATGGCTTTGGCAGGTTCCATACGGGAAATTTGGGATATTGGCGATTCTCAGCAGTGGTGGGTTTGGGTTCATCGTCCATTTAGACGACGAGCTTCGTGGAGGCAGCCAATTACAGTGGATGCATGAACAAGCAAGAGGTTTGCTCCATGCAGTCTTTAACTGAGTCCCTGGACTTCAATGGCAAAGTTGTGTTGATCACTGGCGGTACTCAGGGCATCGGAGCCGGGATTGCAGCAGGATTTTTGGCTGCTGGTGCTTCGGTTGTGGTGTGCGGGCGTAACAAGCCCGAGCAGTTACCAAGCGTAGAGGGGCGCAGCGCACGTTTCCTCAGTGCCGATGTACGTGACCCAGATGCGACCGAGCAGTTGCTGGCGGCTGTGCATGAGCATTACGGCCGCATTGATGTACTGATTAACAATGCAGGTGGCAGTCCGTCCGCAGAAGCTGCTACGGCATCGCCGCGATTCAGCGAAAGTATCATTCGCTTGAACCTGCTGGCGCCTCTAAATCTGGCGCAACAGGCCAACCGTTTGATGCAGCAACAAGCTGCCGGCGGCGTGATCATTTTCATTGGTTCGGTATCGGCCAGTCGTCCATCACCGGGCACCGCTGCTTATGGCGCAGCAAAGGCGGGAGTTGTGTCATTGGCCAGTTCGTTGGCGGTGGAGTGGGCGCCGAAAGTACGCGTGCTGACCATAAGCCCGGGGCTGATTCGCACCGAACAATCACATTTGCATTACGGCGACGAGCCAGGGATTGCTGCGGTTGGTCAGACCATCCCGGCAGGTCGTATGGGCGAGCCTGCGGATATCGCCAATGCCTGTCTGTATGCCGCTTCACCTATGGCGGCGTACTTCAGTGGGACCAATCTGCTGTTACATGGCGGTGGTGAGCAGCCTTCGTTCTTGGCGGCTGCGACCGTCAACAAGGCATGAGTAAACGCGACCATGCCGAAAGGCGGGTCTTGGAAAACAATCAGGAGACGAACTTGGCTGATCAAGTATTACTCGAAAAGGTTCAGGCCATGGTCGGGCGTGAGTACGGTCGCGTCTATGCCTGGGACCAGGTTAACGCCCCGATGATTCGACATTGGTGCGAAATCATGGGCATTGAAAATCCGCTTTACACGGATTCCAATTTTGCCCGGTCACAGGGTTATAGCGACGTGGTAGCCCCGCCAGGAATGCTTCAAGTCTGGTGTATGGGTGGGCTCAGTCCGGAGAATTTCCCGGCACCCTCAAGCCAGGAAAATAACTTTGAGGTTCTCAAGGTTATTGATCCGTACGGTTATCCGGCTGTGGTAGCGGTTAATTCTGATCTGGCATTTAACCGCCAGATTGTTGCGGGCGAACGTTTGTACTTCACCAGTAAGCTCGACAGTGTTTCTGAAGAAAAAACCACAGGGCTCGGGACCGGTTTTTTTGTCACGGTGCTGATGGATTATTTCTCGGAGAAAGTCGATGGTAATGACGAGCCTGTCGGGCAGCAACTGTTCCGTGTGTTTAAGTTCAAGCCAGCGCATCGCGCAGACGTAAAAATCGAGCAAAAGTCAGCCTCTGTGATTAAACGACCTTTGCCTGGAATCAGTGATGACACGCGTTTCTTCTGGGAAGGCTGTGATGCAGGCAAGTTGCTTATCCAGCGTTGCACAGCCTGTCAGACACTACGTCATCCACCTGGGCCTGTTTGCAGTGAATGCCACAGTTTTGACTGGGACAGCGTTGAGGCGTCGGGTAAGGCACAGTTGTATTCGTTTGTGGTTATGCACTATCCGGAGGTACCGCCATTTAATTATCCGAATCCCATCGGCCTGATTGAACTTGAAGAAGGCGTGCGCCTCATTGCCGGCCTGGTCGGTGTGGAGCCGGGTACATTGCAAATCGGCCAGCGTCTGCAGGTCGAATTCCATCGTTTTGATGAGCAGCAAACGCTGCCGCAATTTCGCCCGGTTGCGGGTTGAGGTGGAGCTATGGACTTTTCATTAAGTGAAGATCAGCGCGCGATTGCCGAGATGGCGGAAAGTGTTTTCCGCGATTATTGCGATGACGAACGTATGCGCGAATTCGACCTAGACCAACAGCCATACATGCAAGCACTTTGGCAAACCTGTATTCAAACCGGATTGCATGGTTTAGCTATCCCGGATGCATACGGCGGGACAGGTATGGGCTTAACCGATCTGTACTGTGTGCTTAAGGCTCAGGGCAGTGGGCTGGCGCATGTGCCGTTATGGCAGCATCAGTTGTCCGCATCTTGTTTGGCTAGTTTTGCGGGTGACCAGCAGCGTGAGCTGATCGAGCAGGCCGCAGCAGCAAGAAAGTTGCTCAGCGTGTCTCTCAATGGCTTGGCTTCAAGCCAAGGTGTGACCTTGAGCATTCAGCAACAAGACAATCATTGGGTACTTACAGGCAACGTCGGCGCTGTCGACCTGGGTGCGGAGGCAGATTACCTGCTGCTGCCAGCCAGTAGCGAAAACGGCATCCAGTTAGTGTTGCTCGATACTCGCGCCGAAGGCGTTGAGCTGGTCGAAGGCGTTTACACCCATGGTCTGGCGGTTGCCGACGTGGTTTGTCGTGAGGTATGTCTCGGTCTCGATCAAGTATTGCCAGTCGCAGCGACTGCCTGGTTGGAGCAGCGGGCAATTGCCGCAGTTGCGGCGCTGCAGTTGGGTGTTAGCGAAGAGCAGCTAAGGCGTACGGTCGAGTATGTCAACGAACGAGTGCAGTTTGATCGGCCGATCGGTTCATTCCAGGCTGTGCAGATGGAGATGGCTGATGCGCATATGTCCCTGGAGGCGCTACGCAGCGCGCTTTTTCAGCTATGTGATCGACTCGACTCTGATCTGCCGTGCGACAGCGAAGCACTGGCGACTCGGTATTTGGCGACTGAAGCCGCGCATCTGGTCGGCCATAAAGCGCAGCACGTACATGGCGGTATTGGCGTTGACCTGACGTACCCGATTCACCGCTTCCTTTACTGGAGTCGCTACTTGAGCGTTGTGCTCGGAGGCTCAGCGGCAACGCTGGAACGCCTAGGCGATTGGCTGGCCAACAATGACAAGCTTGGATGGAAATATGACCTCGATGAAAACCAAAGCCATTGCTGAAACCCAGATGGGTGAGCTACTGCCAGAACTGGCGATTCCAGTCACCGTGACCTTGATCAATGGCGGCGCTATTGCCACCCGAGATTATTTTCCTGGTCACCATGACGCGGATGCTGCACGCGAGCTGGGTTCACCGCACATTTTTATGAACATTCTCACCACAACGGCTCTGGTCCAACGCTTTGTCGAACAGTGGGCGGGGCCGTTGGCAATACTCAAGGACATCCAGCTCAAACTAGGCGCGCCGAATTATCCGGGTGACACCATGACCTTTAGTGGTGAAGTCGTTGAGCGGGACGAAGCCAGCAGTACGTTGGTGGTCAGTCTGAAAGGCAAAAATTCTATGGGCAATCACGCGACCGGTAAGGTCACCGTGGTTCTGCCAGCATAATGGAGGCACCAACATGAGTGATTCGCTAGGCAGTAAGGCCGCGATTGTCGGTCTCGGCGCCACCGAGTTTTCCAAGAAGTCTGGGCGAACAGAGCTGCGATTGGCTATGGAAGCGACTCTGGCGGCCCTGGCTGATGCCGGTATTGACCCAAAGGAAGTTGATGGTTTCAGTTCTTACTCAGTTGATAAAGTGCCTGAGTATGAAGTTGCCCGTTTGTTGGGCTGCAAGGATGTTCGCTTCTTCTCGCAGGTTCCTCACGGTGGTGGTGCGGCTTGTGGTCCGGTGATGCATGCGGCAATGGCAGTTGCTACTGGGGTTGCCAAAACTGTAGTGGTGTACCGCGCGATGAACGAGCGTTCCTGGTATCGCTTCGGTAACGGCAATTATGGTTTTGGTGATTCGCCTATTTTTGAGAACGTAAACTATGGCTGGTACATGCCGCACGGTTTTCATACCCCGGCAGCATGGGTCGGCATGTTTGCCCGACGTTACATGCATGCCTATGGCGCAACATCGGAAGACTTTGGTCGCGTAGCGGTTGCTGCTCGCGACTTTGCAGCCAGTAATCCTGCTGCTTTTTTCCATGGCAAACCGATTACCCTGGAAGAACATCAGCAGTCGCGCTGGATCTGCGAGCCATTGCACTTGCTTGATTGCTGCCAGGAGTCGGATGGTGCGGTGGCGATGGTTATCACCTCGGTTGATCGGGCCAAGGACCTGAAGCAGAAACCGGTGATAATCAAAGGTGCCTCGCAGGGTATATCCCAAGGTCAGCAGAGCATGACCTCGTTCTACCGAGAAGACATCACGGGCTTGCCGGAGATGGATGTAGTCGCCAAGGAAATATACCGTCAGGCTGGTCTAGGTCCTGATGCTATCCAGACGGCGGTTATCTATGACCATTTCACACCGTTTGTTTTGCCACAACTGGAGTCGTTCGGTTTTGCTGATCGTGGCGAAGCCAAGGAATTCATCCGCGCTGGGCATCATGCTCGAGGCGGTCGTTTGCCGATCAACACGCACGGCGGACAGTTGGGCGAAGCCTACATTCATGGGATGAACGGCATTGCAGAGGGTGTACGGCAAGTACGCGGCAGTTCGGTCAACCAGGTTGCAGATGTTGAGAACGTGCTGGTGACGGCAGGCACAGGCGTGCCAACCAGCGGTCTTATTCTCGGCAAGGCGTGAGGACACCACTATGTACGTTGACTTAACTGTAGAGCAGCGCAAGCTGCGCCTTGAAGTACGTGATTACTTCAATAACCTCATGACCGACGATTTGCGCCGTGAACTTCGTGGTGTTGAAGGCAGTGATACTTCACATCGCCTGGTCCGGCAGATGGGTAAGGACGGTTGGCTGGCAGTGGGTTGGCCTAAAAAGTACGGTGGTCAGGGCTATGGACCGACTGAACAACTGATCTTCTTCGAAGAAGCCAACATCGCTGGAGCACCGTTGCCATTCGTGACCATCAGTACGGTCGGCCCTGCGCTGATGAGTGCGGGCACTGACGAACAGAAAGAAGCGTTTCTGCCGGGCATCGCCGCGGGTGAAATCCACTTTGCCATCGGTTACTCCGAGCCTGGCGCGGGATCGGACTTGGCTCCGTTGAAAACCACGGCGCGTGTTGAATCGGATCATTTTGTGGTCAACGGCAACAAGCTGTGGACGTCAGGTGCTCATTCCGCTGATTACATTTGGCTCGCGGCGCGGACCGACCCGGATGAACCGCGTCATAAAGGCATATCGATCCTGATTGTCGACTGTAAAAGTGAGGGGTTCTCGCACACGCTGATCCCGACCTGTAGCAATCCTACCGCAGCCACTTATTACGACAACGTTATTGTGCCGGGCAACCGGCTGGTCGGTGAGTTGCACAAGGGGTGGCGTTTGGTCACGTCTCAGCTCAACCATGAGCGACTCGGGTTAGGTTCTTGGGCCGACAGGGTAGTGGGCATGTTTCGCAAGGTGTATTTGTGGGCTAAAGCACCAGATGAGCAAGGACGGCGGGCGGTAGATCATGCATGGGTACGCACGTTGTTGGCCGAATGCTATGCGAAAATCGATGCAATGCGACTGATTAACTTCCGCATTGCCGCTGGGTTGGAGCAAGGGCAGATGGATGTGGCGTTGGCTTCATCAACCAAGGTGTTTGGATCTGAATCCGTGATCGATATTTTGCGCAAGCTAACTGAAATTGTTGGCGCTAACGGCCTGGTGCGCGATGGCAGTAGCGCTGCATTCCTGATGGGTGAGCTGGAGTACGATGTACGTGCATGTGTGACGCTTACTTTCGGCGGCGGCACCAATGAGATCCAGCGCGAGCTGATTGCTCAGTTCGGTCTGGGCATGCCACGCTCACGTTAGAGCAACTATTGCCAAAGGCCAGCCTAGTGCTGGCCTTTGGCATGTCTGGGCAGTTAAAAAACGAGCAGTTCTGCGCGTTCCATAGAACTCAGGGCAAAAGGTTTTGCAGTGACGGGCGGAAATGGCAATAAGTGCTCTTGGCCTTGCATGCGTTCATGTGCTGATGGCTTGGCGTTGCGAAGAACGCGCCTGCGATCAAGCCGGAAAACAGCATTAACATGGCAGTGACGTAAACCCAGCTTCTAATGCTTGAGTGCTTCATGTCGGGCCCCTTTTTATTGAGATTGTTCGAGCGACCGGTTTTTACTGTTGCTTAAAGCCCATTCTGCCTAGTCGAACAGATGTCGCCTCGTCTAAGTGGACGATGTTGCTTGTGCCCGCGATTTCCACAATCAAGTGATGATCAATGGGTTGGAGACCAACATGGATGCGCAACCGAAGGTCGCACTGGTCACCGGTGCAAGTCGCGGAGTCGGTGCGGGAATTGCCAAAGCACTCGGGCAGCAAGGGATGATCGTCTATCTGAGCGGCCGCACGCTGGTCGGTATTGGCTCAGACACTGTTAATGGTCAGCAGCTCTCGGGGAATTTGCTGCAAGCTGCCGAAGCTGTTAGAGAGGCTGGTGGCACTGCAATTGCTTTACGCTGCGATCACGCCGACGATGCGCAAGTTAAGGCCATTTTCGAGCGCATTGACTACGAGCGCGGCCGTTTGGATCTTTTGGTAAACAACGCCGCATGCTTACCGCCGATGCTCACCGACACACAGCCGTTCTGGCAAAAACCGTTAGCGATGGCCGGCATGTTCGACGTCGGTTTGCGTTCAGCCTATGTCGCCAGTCACTTTGCTATGCCGTTACTGCTCAAAAGTAACCGCGGGCTTATCGTGTTTACTTCCAGCTACGGTGCCAATTGCTATATGCATGGGCCGGCGTATGGCGCGCAAAAAGCCGGTTGCGACAAGATGGCAGCCGATATGGCGGTTGAACTTGAACCAACATCGGTGTCTGCAGTTTCGTTGTGGTTGGGCCTGCAGAAAACTCAGCGCAGTGCACTAGTTAGCGGCGCTGACTCTGTTGATTACAGTGAGTTTCTTGAGCGCGCTGAAACCCCGGAATTCACCGGAAAACTCATATATGCCTTGCTCGCTGACCCAGCACTTAAACAGCGCAGCGGTAAAACCCTGATTGGCGCTGAACTGGCGCTGGAATATGGCCTGCGTGATCTCGACGGACATCAACCTCGCTCATTACGTGAGCAACTCGGTGCGCCCCCTTTAAGACACAGTGCGAGGGTGGGTTAAACCATGGACGAATTACTCCAGCGAGTGCAGCGACTTGAAGCCATTGAGGCGATACGCGCACTCAAACACCGTTATTTGAATGCTTGCGACCGTAAGGATGTGGCGAATATTGAAGCGTGTTTTGCCGAAGGAGAGATTTACATCGACTACGGTCCCATCGGCTGTTTTAGGCGCCGAGAGGACTTCATTGAGGTTTATCGGCAAATGGCTTGCCATGCCCGAGTTGTGGACTTGCATCATGGCAGTAACCCTGAAATCAGCCTCGACAATGCTGATCAAGCCCATGCAACTTGGGCGTTGTACTACTTCAACCTCGATGCCAACACCGGTGTAACGCGTCAACTGGGTGGTGTTTATGAGGACCGTTATCAGCGTACCGATCAAGGCTGGCGCATTGTTCACACAGTGTGTCGACTGCACTCATGCATCAATGGACAACATGTAGGAGAGGCTCAAGATGCAGGACATTCAACAGGCTTTCACGCCCTTGCAGATCGGTCCGCTGACACTGAAAAATAGATTTGTCAAAGCGGCTACAAATGAAGGAATGTCACCTGATGGGGTGCCTTCGCGCCAGTTAGTTGAGTTCCACGCGGGGATTGCCGCAGGCGGGGCGGCGTTGACTACGGTTGCTTACTGCGCAGTCAGTGCCGATGGTTGTACATTGCCCAATCAAATTTGCCTTAACCGAGAAGCACTGCCGCATTTACGCGTCCTTACTGGGGCTGTACATGCAGAAGGCGGCAGGGTTTCTGCGCAAATCACCCACGGTGGGTGTTTTACGTTTACTCGTCAGCCGGGGCAGGGACGACCGCTTTCAGCCAGTGGCGGTTTTAACAAAATTGGTTTGATGAGCGGGTTGTTTTTCAAACGAGAAATGTCCGTCAGTGATATGCAGCGTATCGCCAGTGACTTTGCGCAAGGGGCGTGTTTAGCCCGCGAGGCAGGTTTTGATGCGGTCGAAATCCATATGGGCCATGGTTATCTGCTAAGCCAATTCTTATCCCCGTTGTACAACAAGCGCCGAGATGAATTTGGTGGCTCGTTAGAGAACCGTCTGCGTTTCCCGCGCCAAGTGCTACGTGCCGTACTGGATGCTGTAGGCCAAGACCTCGCCGTTATCTGCAAGTTCAGCATAACTGATGGTGCCAAAGGCGGTAATCGCATAGAGGATGGTATTGCGATTGCACAGGCACTTGAAGCAGAAGGTGCCCACATGTTGGTGCTCAGTGCGGGGCTGAATGCGGAGTCCATTACCACTATGTTTGGTTCCTCTTTTCCGGCTGAAAACCGTGCAGTGATCACCAATCCCATCATGAAATTTGCCATGTATCTGCAGCAGTTGGCTGAGAAGCCAGTACCGTTCAGTGAGTTGTACTTGCTGGCGTACTCACGGCAGATACGTGCGGCCGTGAAAATGCCACTGGCCTACTTAGGGGGACTTACTTCAGCTTCGGGCGTCAGCACATTGATCCATGAAGATTTTGATGCAATGGCATTAGGTCGCGTGTTGATTCACGACCCCAAATGGATTGGGCAATTACAAACCGGTGACGCAGACCGCTCTGGCTGCACAGCATGCAATCGGTGCGTAACCATGATGTACAGCGAAGGGGGTACATCTTGCATTCTTGGTAATCCCAGGAGTGCCGAACTAAATCGCCAGCCCGCTGCAGTTTAAGGCTTAGATGCACGCATAATAACAATGAGGTGAGCATGAACACTGCACAACAGTTCTCTCCTGGTCGGGCATGTTCGCTTGAGCAGGTTCCGCACTGGGATTTATCGACTGATGTTTTAGTTGTTGGTTTTGGCGCCGCTGGCGCATGCGCTGCCATTGAAGCAGTTGTCGCTGGAGCGTCAGTGACGGTGTTAGAGGTTGCCACTAGCGGTGGTGGTAGCGCCGCACTCTCTGGCGGCGAGGTTTATGTCGGCGGCAACGGCGGTACAGATGTCCAGCGCGAGCATGGCTTTGCTGACACCACTGAAGCTTTGCGCCAATACTTGCTGATGGCTGGCGGCCCTGCTGCCGATGCTGAAAGGATTAGTGTTTACGCTGAGAATGCACAGTCACACTTTAACTGGCTGCGTGAGCAAGGCGTGCCGTTTAAAGGTAGTTACCTGCCGGGTAAATGGATTGAGCCGCCGACAGATGACACGTTGCTTTGGTCTGGGAATGAGAAATCCTGGCCGTATAACATCGTTGCTGAACCAGCCCCGCGTGGGCATACCGTGCAGTTTGAAGGCTGGGGTGGCGGTAAGGTACTTATGCAGGTGTTGTGTGAGCGTGCGCAAACTCTCGGTGCCACGATTCAATACAACAGTCGCGCACTGGCATTGATACGCGATCGCGAGTCACGGGTAGTCGGTGTAGTAGCCCGAATTGATGGCGATATACGTTATATCGAGGCGCGTCAGGGAGTAATTCTCTGCGCCGGCGGCTTTATTTGTAATAGCCAAATGGTTAAGCGTTTCGTCCCCGCGGCATTAGCTTGTGAATTACAAGTTTCGGCGGGTAATGACGATGGCTCAGGCATACGTATGGGCATCAGTGTCGGGGCTGCAACAGTGAACATGCAGGAATTTTTCGCCACCTTACCGTTTTTCCCACCGGCCTCATTGGTAAAAGGCATTTTCATCAATGCCCACGGGCAGCGTTTCATCAATGAGGACAGTTACCACGGACGTGTGGCTCACCATGTAATGCGCCAGCCTGAGGAGCGTGCATGGTTATTGGTTGATGATGAGATTTTTGGTCGCCCAATCATTCAACAAGATATGAAAATTTCCGCAGTCGGTGAAACCTGGCAAGAAGTTGAGCAAGAGCTAGGCCTGCCGACTGGGTCATTGGTTAGAACGGTAGACGAATTCAATCGACTTGCGGCTGAGCAGCAAGACCCTTATCTGCACAAAACGGCGGAGTGGTTGCGGCCGTTAACTGTGCCGCCCTTTGCGGCAATCAGTTATTGCCGCGGCGACTATCAAGGGCACGCTTTCACGCTGGGCGGATTGTCGACGCGCCCCACAGGCGAGGTCCTTGATGGTGATGCCAAGCCTATCGCTGGCTTATATGCCGCAGGGCGCACGGCATGTGGATTGCCGCGATGGGGTGAGGGGTATAGCTCTGGATTATCGCTGGGTGACTCGACTTACTTCGGGCGGTTAGCGGGGCGCACCGTGGCTCAACAAACACAGAACTGAACGGCAGAGCATAGCGTCGTCCAGACGGACGACGCCGTGTGAGCTACCGCTGATTAGAGTCGAGTTCTTATTCTGTCTCCGGGTTTTAGCCCGGTTCCAAATCCGAACAGGTACACGATGAGCGAACTAGAGACCTTCCGTGCAGAGACTGCGGCTTGGCTGGAGGCTAACTGTCCGGCCTCCATGCGAACCCCGATGCCTTCAGATGAAATGGTCTGGGGCGGGCAAACGCTTGAGTTCAAAAATGACGATCAACGTCTTTGGTTTGAGCGTATGCGTGATAAGGGCTGGTTTTGCCCTGATTGGCCCGTTGAGTATGGCGGCGGCGGCTTGGATGCCAAGCAACAGGGTATTCTGACGAACCAGATGCGCCGGTTACGTTGCCGTCCTCCGCAAATAAACTTGGGCATCTGGATGCTCGGCCCAGTTCTGTTGGAGTATGGCAGTGAGGAGCAGAAACAACGTTTCTTGCCGCCAATGGCCCGGGGTGAAGTGCGCTGGTGCCAGGGTTTTTCAGAGCCCAATGCAGGATCTGATCTGGCCAGTCTGCGCACCAGTGCAGTGCTCGATGGTGACGATTATATTGTCAACGGCACCAAGATTTGGACCTCATACGGCAATAAATCCGATTGGATGTACGCCTTGGTGCGCACGGGTCCGATGGTACCTAAACAGCAAGGTATCAGCTTGATAGTGTTGGACATGAAATCGCCCGGCATTAGCGTCGCACCGATTGATTTAATCAGCGGCAAATCATCATTCTGTCAGGTGTTTTTTGACAACGTCCGGGTGCCTAAATCGCAGTTAATTGGCGAGCCGAATGATGGCTGGAAGTTGGGCAAAGCCTTGCTTCAGCATGAGCGTCGAGCCATGTCGAAGTTCAGTGAGTCGGCGCTGCCGACCCACTTTGATCTCGATGAATATCTACAGCGAGCATTGCCAGAACCCACAACATTTGAGGAAGTAGCGCTACACCAGCGTGCAGTGGCTTGCATGATGGATGAAGAAGCCTACAGCCTGACCAATCGACGCATGGCCGACAGTATGGGCGCACGCCAAGATGCCTCCGGACTTATGGCAATTTCGAAGCTGGTGCATACCGAGCAAGAGCGCGAAAAATTTGAGCTTCTGCTTGAGTTGCTTGGCAACGAGGCGCTTGGCTGGGAGGGGGATGGTTTCGCCTCTCGTGACCTTGAGTTAACTGGATCATGGTTAATGAGCTTCGCACAGGTGATCGCTGGCGGCTCTTCTGAAGTCCAGTTAAATGTCATCGCCAAGCGTGTGCTTGGCCTGCCGGAATCAAAGTGAGGAGCGCGCTGTGAGTCTGATATATAACGATGATCAAGTGCAGTTGCAGGACAGTGCGCATGATTTCTTAGCGGCACGCTCACCTGTTTCAGTTCAGCGTGCTCTGCGTGATGCGGGCAGTCAGCAGGGGTTTGAGCCGCAGGTCTGGCAAGGCATGGTTGAGATGGGTTGGTCAGCCGTGGCCTTCGCGGAAGAACAAGGCGGACTGGATTTCGGCTTTGCAGGCTTTGCCCCCGTTTTCGAACAAATTGGCCGGCACTTGAGCGCTTCGCCGCTACTCAGCAGTGTTGTGCTGTGTGGCAGCCTGATTGAGCGTTTAGGCAATGTCCAGCAGCAAGAAACCTTATTGCCCGGTTTGATCAGTGGCGAGCAGCGCTATGCCCTGGCAATTGATGAAGGCGCTCGTCATCAACCACAGCGCTGCGATGCGGTCGCCATAAAAGACAGCGATGGTTATCGCTTAAACGGACGTAAGCGTTGGGTGAGTGATGGGGTGGGTGCGGATGGTTGGCTAGTGGTCGCACGGCTGGAGAATGGCCAGCGAGGTGTGTTTTTATTGCCAAACAATGTGCACGGCATACAAGTCGCTTCACGCAGCATGATTGATTCGCGTAACACCGCTGAGTTGATTATGGATAACGTCTGTGTACCCGTGAGCGCGATGCTTGATGCTGGCGATACGGAAGCTGTGCTCGATTGGGCGCTGGATCGCGGTCGGGCATGCCTGGCGGCTGAAATGCTCGGCATGTGTGAAGTGGTGTTCGAGATGACCCTGGAGTATCTCAAGACCCGCGTTCAATTTGATGCGCCGATTGGCAGTTTCCAAGCCTTACAACACCGGGCTGCCCGTTTGTATGTGCAAGTGCAATTGGCACGCAGTGCGGTAATGGCCGCTTTCGAGTGCCTTGATCGCGACAGCTGCACACCACAACAGCGCCGCCGGTTGGTCAGCTTAGCGAAATGGAAAGCTAATCAAGCAGCCCAATTGATCAGTAATGAAGCGGTGCAGATGCACGGCGGCATTGGTGTTACTGACGAGTTTGACCTGGGTCTTTATCTCAAGCGCATTCGAATTGCACAAGCTCAGTTGGGACACAGTGAACTGCATGTCAGTCGCTACGCCGAAGCGCGACTGCAGGTCCAATAAACAAACTTCGACCTGAGTAAAGCGGTGTAAGTGTGCTGGGTGGTAAACGTCCAGCGCCATACTTATGCCGTTTTAGCCTGCCTACAATGAATAAATCCAAGGCGAATAGTATGAGTAATCAACAAGCATTTCTCGACAAAGCACGCGCCAGTGTTGCGCAGTTGTTGCACGATCAGTCGCCCTTTGCGCTCGACACTGACGTTAAGGGTATTAAGGCTTTTCGACATGCGCCGAAAAATCTGGTTGAGGCTATTCAGGCCGGTCGTAGGCATGCCGATGTGCCATTTTTACATTGGCAGGACCAGCGGTTCAGCGTCTCAGAGTTCTTTGTTGAAGCGGACCGTTTAAGTTCTGCACTACAAAAACAATTGCACATGCAGCCTGGCCAGCGCGTGGCCATTGCAATGCGCAACCGGCCCCAATGGATGATCGCTTTTGTCGCTTGTGCTCAAGTTGGATTAATCCCTGTGCCGCTCAATAGCTGGGGGCTGCGCGATGAGTTGTTATATAGCATTGAAGCGGCTGATGCGCAGTTACTGATATGTGATGAGCCACGTTGGCAGCAAGTGGCCGGTGGTCTGCCTGAAGCAACTCAGGTTGTTTTGTTGGACGGGCAAGGTGATGAGCCTGTCAGTGCACTGTGGGATGACTTGATCGCAGTGGCTGACACCGCGTTCACTTTGCATCAACCGGACCCGGAAGATGATGCATTGATTCTATTTACTTCGGGCACTACTAGTCGTGCCAAGGGTGTTGTGTCCAGTCACCGTGCCATTGGGCAAGCTCTTTACGCGCTCGAGTATCAAGGCGCAATGGCCGCAATGACCTCACCAGAACGAATCAAGCCGATTATTGACTCGGGACTGCAGCCGACGGCTTTGCTGTGTTTTCCGTTATTTCATGTGAGCGGTTTACACGCACAGTTTCTCAGCATGCTGCGCAACGGTCGACGCATGGTGATTATGTATAAATGGGATGTTGAAGAAGCGTTGCGGCTGATCGAGAGCGAGCGTTGCACACAATTCAATGGTGCGCCGGTGATGATGCAGGAGCTGCTAAATCACGAGCGGTTTGATTCGCCAGCCACCGCCAGTCTGTTCTCATTGGGTCTTGGCGGAGGAGCGGCGTCCAATGCTTTGCTGGATCGTTTGCTGAGTGTCAAACCACAAGCCATGGTCGGCTCAGGTTACGGCATGACCGAAGGCAACGGCATTGGTGCGGCCCACGGTGGCGAGCAGTTCCTGAATTTTCCGGCAAGTGCAGGATGGCCGCTGCCAATCGTGCAACTGGTGATTGGTGATCGACCGGATAAACCCGTGCCTGCAGGCACACCAGGCCCCATCTGGATGCGCTCGCCAACACTGATGAAAGGCTATCGCAACCGACCTGAAGAAACTCGTGAGACGCTACAGGATGGTTGGTTATTTAGCGGCGACATAGGCCGGTTGGATGCCGACGGCATGCTCTACATCACCGATCGGATTAAAGACATCATCATTCGCGGCGGTGAAAACATTTCTGCGATAGAGGTTGAAGAGGTAGCGGCCACACATCCGGCAGTCATCGAGGCGGCGGCATTTGCTTGCCCTGACAGTCGTTTCGGTGAAGTCGTCGGACTGGCCGTACATTGTCGAGAGGATTTATCCAAAGAAGCATTGTGCGCCTATATTCGCGAGTCTTTGGCGGCCTATAAATGCCCTGAACAGGTATGGTTCAGTGCAGAACCCTTAGCGCGCAATGCAACAGGCAAACTGCAGAAACCTCTGATTAAGCAGCATTTAGGCGTGATGAGTTAACGTCTTCTTTATGAAAAATCGCCGATGCACGATCAGTGTATCGGCGATTTTTTTTGTGACCCGTACAGGTCCAATCGATAGGTTGAACGTACTGATTGGTCGTTGAGAAGAGCGAAGGGGGGTAAAAGAACCAGCCCGCATGGTGATTGACCGAGCAGGCTGTAAAGGGCAAGGGCGTTAAAGGGCCAGCACCGCGTCGGTGGCTGAACGAATAGCGCCTTCTATATAGCCCAGATTGTTACAGTCGCCGATGCTTTGCAGCGGTATATCGGCTTCGCGAAGCTTATTCGCCAGTGTTTCATCAGGACCTGCACCGATCGCTAGCACGACTGAGTCTGCTGTAAGGCTGAGACTAACCCCTTCGGCATCTTGATAATGCACCGCTTGCTGATCAATGCGTTGCACAGTGCAGTGCGTGAGTAACGGCACATCGTGCTTATTCAAGTTATCCAGCACTCGCCAGCGGCGCACGATCGATATTTCACGACCCAGGCTTTCGCTCGGTTCAAGCACGCTGACCTGACGTCCTCTTTCGACCAAAAATTCAGCCAATTCGAGGCCCACCAAACCACCGCCAATAATCACCACCCGTTTGCCAAGTGGCATCCACAGACGTGATAACTGTTTAAGCGCGTCGGTACTGTTTGTTGCTCCGGTCAGGCTGCCGGCCTTCATCATTGTGCGCTGCGTGATAGAAAGTTTGGCTTTGGCGACCTCGTCTGCACGGTCACCCGTCATTAAACGACGCAACTCATCACCACTCCAGACCTGTTTACCGTCAGTACCTGGAATGTCTGGAGCATCCCGGCGAGCGCCATTGGCGACTAGCACATGCTCGGCACCAATTTTTTGCAAAAACTCAGGCGTAGCAGCTGTATTGAGATGCACCGTTATTGGCAATTGCGCTACTTGGTGCAGCAAGTTGTCGAGCAATTTGCCGTTCTCAGGGTAGGCGAGGGCTGCGAAGAACAATGTGCCCCCCAAGCGATTGCTGCGCTCGATCAACGACACCTTAAAGCCGCGTAGACTTGCCAGTCGTGCAGCTTCCAGACCAGCAGGACCACCGCCAACGATAGCCACGTGACGAGCCTTTTCGGCGGGCATAATGACCTTTTGAGACTCCGCGCCCGTGAAAGGGTTAACCGCGCACTTTACCCGCTCATTGACAAAAATCTGGCTCACACACACGTAACAATAGATGCATGGACGTATGGATGCGGCTTCATTGCGCGCTAGCTTGTTCGGCAATTCAGGGTCTGCGAGCATTTTGCGCGCCATGGCCACAAAATCGCAGGTGCCATCAGCAATCGCTTTGTCGGCGACATCTGGCTCGAGTCGACCGACACTAATGACTGGAATGCTGATCGATTTTTTGACTTCACCTGCCCAATCTAGAAAACCTGCCGGCTTTTGCACCAGTGGTGCTTCAGTAAAGGCAACGCCGTTTTTGATTGCGGCGTAGGCTGAAATGGATACCGCATCAGCGCCTGCCGCTTCAGCCATCGCAGCGAATGCTTTGCATTCCTCAAGTGTAATGCCGCCGTCAGTGTGTAACTCGTAGGCATCAAGGCGCAGCCATACGCCAAAATCTTTAACTGTTCGTGCACGTACTGCATGCAACACTTCGACCATCAAACGGGCACGATTTTCCAGGCTGCCGCCGTATTGATCATCGCGTTGGTTGTAATAGGCCGAGAGAAATCCTGCGATGATATAACTGTGTGCAGCGTGAATTTCTACCCCGTCAAAACCAGCGCGCTGAGCGCGCTCAGCGGCGGAGGCAAACCATTCGATCATTTGTTCGATGTCTGGCTGTTGCATCACCCGGATAGTTGGACGATTGCGCGTGCGACTGGCGCTGATAAAGTTGCTCAACTCATCAGGCGTCAATGCTTTCATCATGTCGGTCTGAAAGGGAGGTGGCATGGAAGGCACCCACAGTTCACGGCCCTCTGCCATATCTCGGGTTGCAGTTTTACCGGCATGCTGTAACTGCATCGCAATTTTTGCGCCGTGTTTGTGCACACGCTCAGCCAGTTGGCTCAAGCCGGGAATAAAACGATCGTCCGACACGCCAACTTGATAGGGCTCGGCCGTGCCCGCAGGAAATGCGATTGAGCAAACGCCCATAATCAGTAAACCTGCGCCACCAGCAGCGCGTGCTTCATAATAGGCTTGGATGCGCTCGCCACAAGTACCGTCGACTTCGGCGAAGTTGGAGCCCATAGGCGCCATGATAATACGGTTACGCAGTTCCAAGTCGCCAATGCGACCCGGAGCAAGAAGATTCTTATAGGACATGGGGCTAACCTCGACGCTGCCTCGAGTGAGGCAACGGTTATTTCAGGAGTCAGGCGTTAGCAAGAAAATCAATACACTCGTCATTGAACATTTGCTGATGTTCAACCTGGACCCAGTGGCCACATCGATTGAGTAAAATAAACCGGGCATTGGGTGCATTGTCGAGCACCTTGAACGCGCCAGCGGGAGGATTGAACTGATCATTAGTGCCCCAAAAGCCCAGTATCGGTGCTTGAATTTCTTTGAGACGTTCGGTCATGTTTGGCACCATCATGGTGGAAAACAAATTGGCTGGTTGGGTGACGGCGACTGCAACGCGCTCGGCAAGTATGCTGTCTTGTAATTGGCTGCTGTCAAACAATTGCAAGCTCATCAACTGACGCATTTGCTCAATACCCATCGGGCCCTGGCCATAAACCTCAACCATGCGCGCGATGCCTTTCATCTTGAAATAGGTCTCGCGTTCTTCAACACCGCCTGGCGCCATTAAAATTAGTTTCCCAACGCGATCCGGATGGGCAAGCGTCAAGCCTAACGCAATCGCGCCACCTAACGAATTACCAAGTAATGTGCAGCGCTCTATGTCTAGGTTGTCGAGCAATCCTTTAAGTGCGCTAACAAAAAAATCCAGATCATAATTAACGTCGTCAGGCTTATCGGAACGGCCGAAGCCTGGGAGATCCAGGATAATGTTGCGATACCCAGCTGCTTCAAAGGTTGGATAATTACCTTTGAAGTTACTAAAACCGCTGGCGCCGGGACCACTGCCATGTAACCAGACGACGGTTGGACCTGTACCAATGTCGAGGTAATGCAGGGTTAATCCTGATTCCAATGTGACGAACTTGCCGGTCGGAAGAGGTAGATCCTGATTGGTTAAATCCATGTTAACTCCTAAGTGGATTCGCCGTTTCTACCGGCGCTAGGGGGTTGTTCGTGACTTGCTGCAAATACCGTGGAATAGCCATCGCCAGGCACACACATGACAGCGCGAGCAAGCCGGCGGTGCTTGCCAAGGAATAGCGCAATGCCTCTTCTCCGACTGTGGCTTCAAGCACATCACTGATTACGCCTATAACCAGAGGGCCTAAGCCGACACCGAATAAAGTAATGCCCATGAACAACATGGCCGTGCCTTGGGCGAGCTTGTGTGGAGGAAAAAGCAAGCTCATAGAGCCGAAGCAGGGGACTGACCACCACATGCCAAAGAAGGCAAACCCACAGTAGAAGAAGAAAGCAGTCGGAATAGGCATTGCGCCTAACTCAAAAGCGGTGCCTGCAGGCCAGAGATAGAAAGCCAGGCAAAAAGGGATACTTAAGAGACTGCCGAATAATGCCGCGCCCAATTGCCAGCCTGGGTGCCGTGCGGTCATCCGGTCGGTGAACCAGCCGCACGCGAGCGTACCCAGAACGGCGATCAAACCACCCCCGAGCCCCATGAGTAACCCTGCTTGTTTAAGGCTAAGGCCATGCGAACGTATAAGGAAACTTGGATTCCAGGTCGCGATGGCATACCCCGCAATAGCAGCGATACTGGCTCCAAGAATAATCAGAAGGTAAGAAGGGGTTTTCAGCAGGCTGGTAAGCGTTGCGAAAAATCCCTCGTCTCTCGCCAGTTCCTTTGGCACCGGAGCCTTAGCGGGCTCACGAACCGTAAGCGCCAATAGCACCCCCAGTAATACACCCGGTGCACCTGTGGCAATAAATGCCCATCTCCAGCCGTAAGTTTCAGCGATCCAGCCGCCGATACCTAAACCGAAAACTGCACCTAATGCCGGCCCCATCAGCAGCACTGCTAACGCACGCGAACGTTGCGCGGGCGGATACAAGGCAGACACCATTGCCACCGACGGTGCAGAACCGCCTGCTTCACCCACTGCTACGCCTATGCGACACAGCAGTAACAGGGCAAAGCTGGTGGTAACGCCGCAGAGCATGGTCATCACACTCCAGGCGACACAAGCCATCGCAATGACTGGTTTTCGGCCTATTCGGTCCGCCAAACGGCTGAATGGTATTCCAAAAATTGTATAGAACAGCGCGAAAGCGACGCCGGATACCAACCCGATCAGGGTGTCTGAAACACCGAACTCAGCCTTGATGGGTTCAATCAGAATGGAGACGACGAGACGATCGATGTAATTGAATATGTAGATGATGGCCAGCATGAACAAGGCGTAGTGGGTACGCCACGTGACCTTTTGTAACTCAGGTACGGCAATTTTAGGAGGTGCGCTCACGTGGTATCGCTCCGCTTGTTTTTATTAGTTCCACGGATCATCTGTTGGCATCACTTGGCTTTCATCGTCCGTTTAGACCAGTCAGTCAGATCTGTGATATCTGGCTAATGTGCAGCACAAACTGCTTAGTCTCATCGGACGATGTTCGACCCAGTTCGCGCATGAATCATAGCTGCAACCGTGAATGGCCAGACCCATGTCGGCCAATAAGGAGCAGCTATGAAACTCAAGAATAAGATTGCCTTCGTCACCGGTGCAGCTCAGGGAATGGGTGCTGCCATTGTCCGTGAGTTTGTGGCGCAAGGCGCCACCGTTTACGCGGCAGATATTAATGCTGAGGCAATTGACGCCAGTGTTGCCGACCTGTCCGGTAAGGCTCACGCAGTCGTCTGCAATGTGATGGATGAAGCCTCAGTTCAGGCTGCTATGGCGCGTATCAACAATGAAGCTGGCCGGCTGGATATTTTGGTCAATAACGCTGGAACCGGCTCAGTTGATAGCTTCCTCGATACCCCTGTCGAAAACTGGGACCGAGTTGTTGGCGTTAACCTTAAAGGCAGCTTTTTGTGCGCCCGTGAAGCCGCTCGCTTGATGGTCTCTAAAGGCATTGCAGGCAGCATTATCAACTTTTCCAGCACGGGTGCTGCCACCGGTGAAGGGCCGTGTCATTACATTGCCTCCAAAGCCGGAATTATGGGCCTCACCCGCAGTTTAGCGCGTGAGCTGGCGGCACAAAAAATACGCGTTAATACGCTTGTGCCTGGTCCTACAGACACTCCGATGATGAGTGGCATCCCTGATGAGTGGATGCAGTCGATGATTGCTGCCATCCCGCTTGGCCGTCTGGGTCAGCCGGCTGAGATTGCCCATGCAGTGGTTTTCCTGGCCAGTGACGATGCCAGTTTTGTAACCGGACAAAACCTCGCCGTTAATGGCGGCTCTGCGTTCATCTGAGGAGTCAGACGATGTCAGCACGTATGCAAAATAAAGTTTGTTTTGTCACCGGCGGTGGCTCTGGTATTGGCGCTGCAACAGCACACAAGTTCGCTGCAGAAGGCGCCATGGTGGTTATTTGTGGTCGCAGTGAAGAGCCGCTTCAAGGGGTGGTTGAGCAAATTACCCATGCCGGCGGTAAAGCCGCTTACCGCGTCGCAGACGTCAGCAATGAGCAGGCATTTGTCGCCGCCATTGAGTCGACTGCTGCCGAGTACGGCCGTCTCGATGTCATGGTGAACAACGCCATGGCTTATACCTGGGGTGCTGTAGATCAAATGTCTACGGCGGACTGGCACGCCAATTTTTCCACCACTGTTGATGGCACTTTTTGGGGCACCCGCACTGCAATGCAGCTGATGAAAAAGCAGGGCGGTGGGTCGATCGTCAATATTGCATCAATTTGCGGTGTTTTTGGTACGGCATGGATGACCGGCTACTCAGCCGCAAAAGCCGCTGTGATCAATTTCTCACGCGCCGTTGCATCAGAAGGTGCGTCTGTTGGCGTTCGTTGCAACGTGGTAGTGCCCGGCGTCGTTGCTACCCCAGCCACCGCCGGCATGCTCGGTGACGACAAGAGTCGCGTTAATACCGAGAAGCTAATCCCGATGGGTCGTGTGGGCCAGGCGGATGAGTTGGCCAACGCAGTGTTCTTTTTAGCATCCGACGAAGCGAGCTATATCACCGGTGCAAGCCTCGCGGTAGATGGCGGACGCAGCTCCGACCTTTACACAGTATTTGAATAACCGGCGTTTAGCCCGGATCTGCCCGCAATAAAGGCAATAGCATGGATAACGATACCCTCATACAGCGTCTCGATCGTCTTGAGTCACTCGAAGCGATTCGCCAGTTAGTTGGCAAATACGCATTATCTCTAGACATGCGCGACCTCGATGCACACGTCAATTTATTCGCTGCTGACATTCGTGTCGGCCGGGAAAAAACCGGACGTGCACACCTCAAAGCCTGGGTCGATGACACCTTGCGTCATCAGTTCACGGGTACGTCGCACCACATCGGTCAACACATTATCGAGTTTGTTGATGCTGACCATGCAATTGGTGTCGTGTACTCCAAGAATGAGCATGAAGCGGGCGCCGAGTGGGTGATCATGCAGATGCTGTACTGGGATGACTACGAGCGGATTGACGGGCAGTGGTTTTTCCGTCGCCGCTTGCCTTGTTATTGGTACGCCACGGACTTGAACAAGCCCGCGATTGGCGACATGAAAATGCGCTGGCCTGGTCATGCTCCGTACCACGGTACTTTCCATGAGCTATTCCCGTCATGGAAAGCATTCTGGGCCAATTCTCCCGTGCGTGATCAGCTTCGCGAGGTCGCTGAACCGGCTCCCCTTGAACAATTTCTGCGGCAGATGCGGGCTGATACCCCAGCGCCAAAGATACGTGTGCGCTGAGGGGTTGAATCATGCAAGCACTTATGCAATCCGCACGATTCGGTGAGTTGATATTAACCAACCGCATTGTAATGGCGCCAATGACCCGCAGTCGCTCAGATGCCAGTGCCGTACCGAACGCACAGATGGCTGAATATTATGCGCAGCGCGCCAGTGCCGGGATGATAGTCGCCGAAGGGACAGCTCCGTCCGTCGATGGCTTGGGCTACTGCCGTACGCCAGCGATTTACAGCATTGCGCAGATTGCCGGCTGGCGACAGGTCACCGATGCCGTGCATGCACGGGGTGGCCAGATTGTATTGCAATTAATGCATTGTGGCAGGGTTGCCAACCATCACAACAAACCTGTTGGCAGTCGCACAGTTGGGCCATCAGCGGTTGCAGCCGAAACTGAGCTGTTTACAGACACAGTGGGTATGGCGCCAACAGACAAGCCTGAAGCCCTTAGTCGCGTGGAAATTCAGCAAATCATTGCTGAGTATCGCCAGGCGGCGCTGAATGCGCGCTTAGCGGGTTTCGACGGTGTGGAACTGCATTGCACCAGTGGCTATTTGCCGATGCAATTCATGTCGGAAAACGCTAATCAACGCACTGATGAATACGGCGGCAGCCCGGCTAACCGTGTGCGCTTTAGTCATCAGGTGTTAGCTGCCATGGCCGATGCTATCGGTGCGGGGCGAGTCGGTTTGCGCTTTTGCCCAAGCAATCGTTTTAACGACATTGCGGATAGTGACCCAGCAGCCACGTTCACCGAGTTGCTACGCGGTCTGCGGGGTATGAATTTGGCGTATCTGCACATCATGCGGGCACACAGTAAGCGCATAGATGCTTTCGCTCAGGCTCGCGAGCAATTTCAGGGCGCGCTGATTATCAATGATGGCTTTGAGCCTGACAGCGCTTTAGCCGCCGTTGAATCCGGCATGGCGGACGCCGTTTCCTTCGGCCGTCACTACATCGCCAACCCTGATCTGGTTGAGCGCATTCGCGATGGTGTTGCTCTCGCCGAATTTGATCGTAAAACCCTCTACTCACTAGGAGCCCAGGGCTACACAGATTACCCGGCGTATCGCGAGAGCCTTCAGGAGGACTACGCATGAGCACCCAAGTTACGGCGCTACAAGAACAACAATCCGTCCGTATCGAGCCGCCACTTCGTGAGGCGACTCAGGCCAAACTCGACAAACGAGCTGCCGCTGCCAGTTTGATCAAACCTCGCGATTCGTACACGCTGGCTGACCGCATTGAATGTCAGGCTGACACGCATGCGCAGCGGTCGATGTTGATCTATGCCGGTCAGCGCTTCACTTATGCCGAAGTCGATCAAGCAGCTAATCGCTGCGCCAACGAAATGCTACGTCGTGGGCTGCAGGCCGGGGATGTATGTGCGCTGGCCATGGAAAACCGGCCAGAGTTTTTCTTCTACTGGTTCGCCCTGGCGAAACTCGGCGTGACCACGGCTTTCATCAACTATCACCTAACCGGAAAAGCACTGTTGCATGCACTGCACAGTACTCGTGCGAAGGCCGTGATCGTTGGGGAAGAGTGCTTGAGTGTTTTCATCGCCTCGCAAGAAACTTGTAACTATCCCTGCTGGTTAGTGCCTGATGCCGAAAAACCATACACCGGTGAGGTACCTGCGCGTTTTGATTGTGATTTTTCAGCGGCCGTAGCAAACGCTTCTGATGCAAGGCCAGCAGCGCATTTGCGAGCAGGCCTTAAAGCTGAAGATGACATGTTGTACATCTTCACTTCAGGCACGACGGGCCTGCCGAAGGCGGCACGCTACAGCCATATGCGCTGGATGAGCTCAGGGGACGTCATGCGTGTAACGCTCGATGTGACGCCCGAGGACGTGTTCTATTGCTGTTTACCGCTTTATCACGGGGCTGCAGCGACATCAATTACCTCCACTGCGTTAGTCAGCGGCGCTGCAATCGTATTCCGGCGCAAGTTTAGCGCCAGTGAATTCTGGGCTGATATCCGCCGTTATCATGTCAGTGTTTTTCAGTACATTGGCGAAATTTGCCGATACCTATTGAACAAGCCTGCGCAGTCAGATGACCGTGAGCACAGCTTACGTTGCATGCTTGGCGCCGGACTGAGTCGAGATGTCTGGCAACGCTGGGTACAGCGCTTCGGTGAATTGGATATCTACGAAGGCTGGGGCTCGACTGAAGCCAATACCGCGACGCTCAATGTCGACAACCGTGTGGGATCCTGCGGGCGAATTCCTTTTTGGGACAAGACCAATCTACGCCTGCTCAAGTTTGACACTGAAACTCAGACCCATGTTCGTGATGAGCAAGGCCGTTACGTGCACTGTGCACCCCATGAAGTTGGAGAGGCTGTAGGCTTCATCGTTGATCATCCAGACATCGGTGCCGGGCGTTTCGAGGGGTATACCTCGGTCGAGGCGACCGAAAAGAAGACCTTACGCAATGTATTTTCCGAGGGCGATGCATGGTGGAGCAGCGGTGATTTACTGCGTTATGACGAGGATGGTTATTGCTACTTCGTCGACCGCATTGGCGACACCTTCCGCTGGAAAAGCGAGAACGTATCAACCCTTGAGATAGCCGATGCACTGGGAGATTTCCCTGGGCTTGAACTGATCAATATTTATGGTGTTCTGGTACCCGGTCATGAAGGACGCGCGGGGATGGCTGCGATTCTGATGCAGCCAGGTCATACCTTTGATCCTCAGGCGTTTTATCAGTTTGCCAGCGAGCGTGTTCCGCATTACGCAGTGCCGGTATTTGTCCGCGTCTCGCCGATGGCCGATATGACCACGACCTTCAAGCTGCGCAAAGTTGATCTTCAGCGTCAGGGTTACAACCCACTATTGATCAGCGAACCGCTGTATGTGCGCGATGACTCCAGTAGCGGTTACCAGCTATACAGTGATGCGGTGTTGGCACGGAATGGCTTGCCGCCATTTATTGGAGACTCGTTGTGAGCGAGGTGAGCCTGTGTGGCCAAGAGGGCCAGCAGGCGCTGCGTTTTCCTTGGGACTCTGCGCCGGAAAAAGGTGATGTACGCGAAGTCGCCGAGGGCGTTTTTTGGTTACGCATGCCACTGCCTTTCGCTCTGGATCACATCAACCTCTATTTGCTCCGCCATGAGCAAGGTTGGGTGATTGTTGATACCGGTATGCCAACAGACGAAGCACGTAAGGTGTGGGAAGGAGTGATGACTGGGCTGTTTGCGGATCAGCCTGTACTTGCGGTGATTTGCACCCATTTTCACTATGACCACGCTGGTTTGCTGGCGTGGCTCTCAGACCGTTTCAAATGTCCGGTCTATATGACCTGTGGTGAATTCCAGTCTCTCAGTTTGCACAATCCAAAAGGGGATGAGCCGAACTGGGCATTTCTCCAGCTATACCGGCGTGCGGGTGTCAGTGAAGCCGGCATCGAACAGATCGTTCCAACCATAAGTCGTTCATCTTTTAGCGTCGAGCAACCGCACAGCTATCGACGCCTGCGTGATGCCCAGCTTCTGCGAATAGGTTCGCGCCAATGGCGGGTAGTGGTTGGCGCAGGTCATTCACCTGAGCATGCCTGCTTGTATAGCGAAGAAGATCAGCTGTTGATCTCAGGCGATCAAGTATTGCCACGAATTACCTCCAGCGTGTGCATTACCGTAACCGAGCCCGATGCTAACCCACTACTTGAATGGCTCGACTCACTCAAACGCTTACGCCAATTACCTGACTCGGTGCTGGTTTTGCCTGCGCATGAGAGGCCTTTCTATGGTTTGCACAAACGACTGAGCCAACTCCAACAGCATCACGAACGCCATTTAGAAACCCTGACTAAGGCATTGCGTGAACCGCTGACAGCCGAGGAGGCGAGGGCATTGCTTTTCACACGGATACGCAATGGTTTCGATCATCTCATGGCCGTGGGTGAAACCCTGGCGCACCTGAACTTCCTGATGGAAGAGGGCATTGTGCGGCGCGAACTAGTTGGCGAGGTTTGGCGCTATAGCTTGGCGCAAACCAACGAGCAGTCAGTCGGCTCGCCAGAAGACATACATCTGTAACCACCCAATCGCAGGGTCGATTACCTTGCAAACGTAGGAGCAGTTATGAACAACAACAATAAGATCCATCTGCCGGCTACTTCATGCGGTTTTGCGCTGGCTTCATTGGCAGCGGCTGTTATGACGTTTTCTTCGTCTCCTGCTATTGCCGGAGAGCCCATAAGCCTGGGCGATGAAACAACGCTGAACTGGTCGGTAACCACCAGCTATGGCCTTGGAATGCGTCTGAGTGATCAGGACAGCGAGCTGCTCAGCAACATCAATGGGGATGACGGCAATCGAAATTTCGACCGACATTCCTTGACCAGTAATCGAGTGGGGGCTTTGGCTGAGCTGCTGCTTAGCCATAAAAATCTGGGCGCTGTTCTGCGTGCCAGCGCTTTTTATGACGACGTGTACCACCAGAGCAACGACAACAACTCGCCAAGCACCATCAATAAGTCAGGCGCGAATGATGAGTTCACTGGACAAACCAAGCGATGGTCTGGTGGCTACGGGCGGTTTCTCGATGCTTACGTTTATGGCAACTTCGACCTGCCAAGCGATCAACGTCTTTCCTTACGTCTCGGCCAGCACATGGTTGCATGGGGGGAAGGGTTGTTTTATCCGGGTGTAAATGGCGTTCAGTCATCTGTCGACGTAGTTAAGTCGGGGCAGCCCGGCGTTGAAACCAAAGAGATTCTATTGCCTGTCGGTCAGGTATCGGCTAACTGGGAAGTTAATCCAGATCTCGGCATATCGGCGTATTACCAATATGAGTGGAAAGGTAATGAGCTGAATCCTGTCGGCTCGTACCTGTCGACTTCAGATGTCACCGGCCCCGGCAGTGAGTATTTGCTTCTACAGCTTGCTCCCGGCTTTTATCAGCAAGCTGAGTATGCCGGGACCAACAAGCCCCGAGACAGCGGCCAATATGGTGTGCGCATGATGTACCGGCCCACTCTGCAATGGGAGTTTGGTCTGTTTCACGTGCGTTATCACGACCGCAACCCTGCGGGTGTAACGCTGGGTGGTTATGGCCTGAATCCGATCAGTCCGAAACTGCCTACCACCTACATGGTGGATTACTTTGAGGATATCAACCTCACAGGCGTCAGTTTCTCCACATTGATTGGGGATACACAGGTGGGCGGTGAATGGAGCTACCGCGATAACGCACCGATCAATGTAATGACCCCAGCAGGTCCGACTCCAACTCGGGGTTCAGGCCAACAGATGCAGTTAAGTTTCATCTACACAATGGGTGCAGCGGCCTGGGCGGATTCCACCACGTTGCTCGGTGAAATCGTGCATGTGCGGGCTGATGATGTGGACGCAGACCCAGTATGGGGCAGTACCGATTTTACATACGACCAGGGCAATAACTGGCAGACCAAGACGTCTACGGCTTACACCCTTCAAGCAAGTTTCAGTTATCCGGGGACTTTTGCGGGTTGGGACCTGACCGTTCCGGTGAGTTTTGCGCAAGTGCTTGATGGTCGCACGCCACTGCAGGGTGCTATTAGCGCGGGTGAGGGCGATAAGCGCTTAGCCATCGGCGCCACGTTAAAACGCTTGGGCAACCTCGAATTTAACACTACGTACACCAACTACTTGAGCTCGGCGAGTCTGCATAACAACCGGCTGCTGACTGACCGCGACAACATCACGTTTTCCGCCAAATACACGTTTTAACGTTATTGATCGAGCACGCACGGAGCGCTTGTTTGCGCTCCCATATTGGAGATAAAAATAATGCTGAAATACAGTGCAGTTCTCTCTATTGCCGTCGCTGTTAGTATGGCCAGTGCACTATCTGAAGCAAAGGTGAGCCCAGAAGAGGCTGATCATTTGGGCAAAGACCTGACGTGTGTGGGCGCCGAAGCTGCAGGAAATGCGGCAGGAACCATTCCACCGTACACCCGTAAGTATGTCGGTGAAGTTCCAGGCTGGACTGCCCCCACGCACAGCGGTGCGCACCCAGTTGATCCATATAAAGATGAAAAGCCAATTTTAGTGATTACCGCCGCTAATGCTAAAGAACATAGTGAAAATCTGACTGCAGGACAGTTAGCGATGTTCGAGCGTTATCCGGAAACGTTCAAAATCAATGTTTATACCAGTCACCGTGACTTCGCCTACCCGGAGACAGTTTGCGAAAGAGCTAAGTGGAACGCGACTAATGCCGAGATTGTCGACGATGGCATGGGCTATACCGGGCTAGGTAACACGCCATTCCCGATTCCGAAGTCAGCCATCGAAGTGCTGTGGAATCACCAGCTACCTTATCGTGCATGGACTGAGGATGTAGTGCGGGATCTGGCCTCGGTACAACCCAACGGAGACATTGGTTGGGGCCGTACCCATGGCATCTGTTTATCGCCTGCAAGCAGCCCTACCGGCCGCCCTCATACAGACGACAAAGTTTCATCCTACTGCATGAACGAGGTTCAATTGCCGCTGCGAGAAAGCGGTAATACCTCGGTCAACCATGAACCATACAACTACGCAGCCGCGCCGCGTGTAGCATGGACTTATAACACCGGTACACGCAGAGTTCGACTCGCGCCAGGTTATGGTTTCGATCAACCACTGGGTGGGTCAAACGGTGCCATGACGATTGACTCGGATCGTCTGTTCAATGGATCACCAGAGAGGTATGACTGGGAGTTGATTGGGAAAAAGGAAATTTTCATCCCAGCTAATGGCTATAAGGTCAATACCAAAGATGTGACCTATGCAAGCCTACTGACTCCGCATCACGCCAATCCTGATTACATGCGCTATGAATTGCGTCGTGTGTGGGTCATCAAAGCCAAACTCAAAGAGGGTAGTCGCCACCTTTATCGTGAACGAGTGATGTATCTGGATGAAGATACTTGGCATGCAGTAATTGCTGACTTCTATGACAATCGTGGCAAGCTTTGGAAACACTCATTCGTTAACTACTACTACCATCCGGATATGAGTGCGTGGCAAGCGGGTGCCTCTTTTTACCACGATCTTTCTAGTGGTCAGTACGTGGGTTACACCTTGGTTCAGGAGCGCGAAAAAGGTCCGATCATTAACAAAGGTGGTTATGAGCCAAGCTTCTTCACTCCCGATATGCTGCGTGCACGGGGACGCTAATCCCCCGAGCTGAGTCATGTGTTACACAGCCCCCTGGCGCTCAGGGGGCTTTTTTATGCCCGGGGTATAAGGGTGATTTGTAGACCGGATTATTTTTTCTCATTTGCCTGGGCAGCCGCATGCCGCGTGCAAGCACGAACTATGTGTTCAGTCTATGGATGTAGGCCTTATGGACGATGAGGGGGTCAAATCGTCTGTTCAACAATGACGCCATGCAGTTGAGCAGACCTACCACTTATGTGCTTAGGGCCTTGCAACTTAGCAATCGTACAAGGGGATCTATATGGGCCTTAAAGGTAACGCGGCAATTGTAGGTGCCGCGCAATATAAGCCAGAGAAATACAGCACTGCGCCGCAGATGTTTCACCTGGAGCAGGTGGCAGATCTTGCCTCTCAGGCACTGGCCGATGCCGGACTTAAAGCCCGAGACATCGATGGTTTGTGCATCAACGGGCCACACTTTCACGAAGCTTCAAGCTTTGTCCCCGCAATGGCTGCCGAATATCTAGGGCTGGCGGTTAACTTTGCAGAAGTAGTAGACCTTGGTGGCACGACTGCGGTCGGTATGATTTGGCGCGCAGCAGCTGCCATTGAACTGGGTATATGTCAGGCGGTGCTCTGTGTATTGCCACAGCGCATGGCGCCTTTCGGACCAAATGATGACCCTTCAGCTATGGCTCGTGCCATGCGCTATGGTGGGCATAGTACGCAATACGGTGCGCCAGAGGCGGAATTCGATCTGCCTTATGGTCATATGGGGCAGAACACCGGTTACGCCATGATTGCTCAGCGATACGCCGCTCAATATGGCTATGATCAGCGTGCTATGGCCAAGATTGCAGTTGACCAGCGCACCAGTGCGCAGGCGCATCCGGATGCAATATTCCGCGGTCAGGAACTGACAATCGAACAAGTATTGGCGAGTAAAATGGTCGCCGATCCATTGCATATTCTCGAGATTGTCATGCCGGTTGCTGGCGGCGCTGCAGTCATCGTGGCATCTCCCGAGGTCGCAAAACGTTGTAAATCGCGCGGGGCCCACATCACTGGATTTGGTGAGCGGCTGGGTTATAAATCCCCCAGTTACTCGCCCGATATGACTGAAACGCCTGTGGGCGCTGCCGCACGGAGCGCGTTCGCCATGTCGGGTTTAAAACCCGCAGACATGCAAGCCGCGCAAATTTACGATTGTTACACCATCACCGTGTTGTTGAGCCTCGAAGATGCAGGTTTCTGTGCAAAAGGCGAAGGCATGCGGTTTGTCCTGGAAAATGATCTAACTTTCAGGGGCAATTTCCCAATGAACACCCACGGCGGCCAGTTAAGCTTCGGTCAGGCGGGTTCAGCAGGTGGCTTCTCTCAAGTGATCGAAGCCTATCACCAGATTGCCGGCAAGGCGGGCGACCGTCAGCTTAAGGTCTGTGATCAGGTGTTCGTTTCAGGCACTGGTGGTGTCATGAGCGAGCAGGGCGTTTTGATTCTTCAGGGGGCGTAATCCATGTCAAACAAACCGATGCCGTTAGCCACTGCACTCTCAGCACCTTTTTGGGAAGGCTTGAAGGAAGGTCGAATTCTTTTGCAGATATGTGCAAGCTGCCAAGAGTGGACCTTCTATCCGCGTCGACACTGCAGTCACTGTCTTTCGCATGATTTGAGCTGGGAGCAGGTTTCAGGTTGCGCAACCCTCTATACCTACACGATTGCGCGTGTGCCGACGTTGCCAGAATTTGCCAGTGCTGAATTACAGATTCTCGCGGTGGTCGAGCTTGAGCAGGGGGTGCGTATGAATACCACCCTAATTGGACTTGAACCCGACCAAATTAAAATAGGCATGGCCCTTAAGCCTGTGAGGGCGATAGTCAGCGATGATGGCACTGTTTTGCTGCGTTACACCGGTGCCGATGTGCAAATGGTTGAGCGTGATGAACGCCCCAAGGCGCCGCCAGTCGCCGATCAGAGCAATGAGCCGACCCGGCAAAAAATAGATGTAAAAGACATCGAAACATTGCGTGCTCTAGTTTCTGACCAGTTTAGTGACTGGAGTAACCAAGTGCTGGTTGACCAGGCGCTGATCAATGATTTTGCACGGCTTTCCGGCGATGATTATTGGATTCATACCGATCCAGAGCGTGCCCGTAAAGAAGGTCCATTTGGCGGAACTATTGCTCATGGTGCGTTGGTTCAAGTGCTGATGTCGCGCATGCAAGTGCCGCTCAGCTTTGAAGTGACTGGTTTCAACAATATGGTTAATTACGGCTCTGAGCGTCTGAGGTTTCCAAGCCCGGTACCGGCGGGTTCACTTTTGCATTCGCGGGTGAGGGTTAAGTCAGTCGAGGTGTTGCCTAAAGGTACTCAGATGATCATGGAGTTCAATATTCACGTGGTCGGGCAGGAGCGTCCTGCGGTAATTAACGACTTGGCTATTTTGTATATGTAATAGCTTATTCGGTTCTTCCCGTTGCTACATATTTAGCGACTTTACCGCTGTCGACTTTTGTCGGGAGCGGTTTTTTTTGTCAATTCTATGCCGCTATTTGCCGCGAAAATCAGGCAGGTCGCCCGTTAGTCTCAATGGACGATGATGCTCGCAAGGGTCCGCGCAACAATCCTCATAAGCCCTAAAAGCAAATTATGAGGTGTGGCGGCATGAGTGAAATTCGCGCATTAAGCTATTTCGTCGCGCAGATAGATGATCTGCAGAAGTGGCGTGAATACGCTGAGAATGTCCTCGGCATGATGACCAATGAAGCGCCTGGTGGTGGTCTCTATATCAAGATGGATGACCGGCCACAACGCATATTGATCGTGCAAGGTGAACCGGTCTGCTACGTGGCATCTGGTTGGACTCTGGCCGGAAAAAAAGATTTTGACGCCCTTGTGGCGCGCCTTGAGTCTTTGGATGTGCAGTACCGCCGAGAAGATCAAGCTTTTTGCCAGCAGCGCCAGGTCAATGAAGCAGTAGTGGTGCATGACCCTTGCGGCAATCGTCATGAGCTGACTTGGGGCTATTTATCTGATTGTGCGCCATTCATCTCACCGCAGGGCGTGCCGCGCTTCCTTACTGGGGATATGGGCTTAGGGCATACGGTCCTTCCTGCGCCTGATTTCGAAGCCTGCGCCGCGTTTTATCAAAACGTGCTGGGATTTGAAATGACAGACATTTTCAATTTCCGCCCCGCCCCCGATGCGCCTCCGGTTCGTATCCATTTTATGCACTGTGGAAATAGTCGCCATCACAGCCTGGCGATAGCCGAGTACGACGTGCCGAGTAAATGTGTGCACGTGATGGTTGAAGTCGACTCGATGACCGAAGTAGGGCGCGCTCACGATCGACGTGTAGCCAATAACGTTCCGCTTTCAGCAACTCTCGGGCAGCACCTTAACGATCGTATGACTTCGTTTTATATGAAAACGCCATCTGGCTTCGATCTGGAGTATGGCTGGGGCGGTTTGCAGGTCGACTGGGATCAGCACACAGCTTTTGAATTCACCAAGGTGAGCATTTGGGGCCATGACTTTGGTGTCGGCCAGCAGGAGCAACAGTAATGAATAAGTTGATGACAGCAGCGGATGTAGTGGGTCAGTTGCGTGATGGTATGACCATCGGTTTTGGTGGCTGGGGCCCGCGGCGCAAGCCGATGGCAATTGTTCGTGAAATATTACGTTCCGACGTGAAAGACCTCACCGTAGTCGCCTATGGCGGACCTGAAGTCGGAATGCTCTGCGCGGCAGGGAAGGTTAAAAAGTTGATCTTCGGTTTCGCTACGATGGATGCGATTCCATTAGAGCCGTATTTCCGCAAAGCCCGCCAGGCTGGCAGCTTGGATGTCATGGAGCTGGATGAAGGCTTATTCCAGTGGGGCTTGAAGGCTGCGGCGATGCGTTTGCCATTTTTGCCTGCACGTGCCGGTTTGGCTACGGATGTGATGACCCACAACCCCGCACTGAAAACCATTGCTTCACCTTATGGCGATGCCGAAGTGTTGTTGGCAATGCCTGCGTTGAATCTGGATGTTGCTTTTGTCCACGTTAACCGCGCCGATCGTTTGGGCAACACGCTGATAACCGGACACGATGTCTACTTCGATCAGCATTTTGCCCGCGCTGCACAGCAGTGCTTTGTCAGCGCTGAGGTCGTTGAAGATCGGCTCGAACTGGACGCAGAAACCGCACGCTTCAGCACTTTTGAGCGCTCGATGGTGACGGGTGTTGTGGCGGCTCCTCTGGGGGCACACCCAACCAGTTGCGGCCCTGAGTACGGCTGGGACATGAAACACCTGAAAACCTATAGCGACAGTGCGGGCGAAGAGTCTGGCTGGCAGACCTATATGGATACTTTCGTTAATTGCGGCGCTGGAGACTACCTCGAGCGCAATGGCGGCGCCGAACGCGTCAGTCAACTGCCACTGCCGACTTTCTGAGGAGACGATCATGAACAAGCCTGAATTTAGCCTGGCAGAACTAATGATAGTCGCCGCTTCCGAAGCCTGGCGTAACAACGGTGAGTGGCTCGCTTCTGGACTGGGCATTATCCCGCGTCTTGGTGCCAGCTTGGCCAAAATGACCCATAGCCCCGAGCTGTTGATGACCGACAGTGAGGCGTATTTAGTCGAGGAACCTATCCCAGTGGGGCCGCGCGGTGATTACGTACCTAAATATTCGGGTTACATGCCATTCGAGCGCGTGTTTGATTGTGTTTGGCACGGTCGTCGTCACGCCATGATTGGTCCCACCCAAATCGACTGCTGGGCGCAGACCAATCTATCCGTTATCGGTGATTACCATAAGCCTAAAGTGGCCATGCTAGGTGTACGTGGTTTACCGGGTAACAGCATTAATCATCGTAATTCGTTCTTCGTGCCGAACCACAACAGCCGTGTTTTTGTAGCCGGCGAAGTGGACATGGTTTCAGGCGTCGGTTTTAACCCTGAGCGTTGGGGGCCAGGCATGCGCCGCGATTTAATGAGCGTAGGGGTTGCCGTAACCGATCTGTGTGTCATGGATTGGAACGGTCCTGACAACGCGCCGCGCGTGGTTTCGCTGCATCCCGGTGTAGATTTTGACCTTGTGCAAGAACGCACCGGATTTGCACTGTTGAAAGCTGAGAATATGGCTGAGACAGCGCACCCAACAGCTGAGCAGATAGCTTTGATGCAGCGGCTTGACCCGCATAACCTGCGCAGCAAACAGCTTAAAGGCAACCCTGCTGGTATTCGTACCGCAGAAGAGGTGCGTGCATGAGCAACGGTACTGAATTCGTCGAGCGCGCCGACACGTCGGTCTATGAGACTGACGAGCCGGTGTCGTACCGAGTCGAAGCGGGCGTTGCCATTGTCACTATGAGCCGTCCGCAATTCAACAATGTGCAGAACTCACAAATGACATACGCGCTCGATGACTGCTTTCGTCGGGCAATAAACGATGACGAGGTGAAAGTCATCGTGTTGTGCTCAACCGGAAAGCATTTCTCTGCTGGGCATGACATTGGGACCCCGGGGCGCGACGTCACTAAGACCTTCGAGCGTAAGCACCTATGGTGGGATCACACCAATAAGCCAGGCGGCGAATTCCTCTATGCGCGTGAGCAAGAGGTGTACCTGAATATGTGCCGACGTTGGCGCGAAATGCCTAAGCCGACCATTGCCATGGTGCAGGGCGCCTGTATTGCCGGCGGGCTGATGCTGGCCTGGGTGTGTGACCTGATTATTGCCAGCGAGGATGCTTTTTTTCAGGACCCAGTTGTGCGTATGGGTATTCCCGGCGTTGAGTACTTTGCTCACGCCTTTGAAATGCACCCGCGTATAGCCAAAGAGTTTTTGTTGATGGGTGATCGTATGCCTGCCTCGCGGGCATATGAGTTGGGTATGGTGAACCGTGTCGTTGCACGCGATCAGCTTGAACAAACAACGCTCGACATCGCTGCGCGCATCGCCAAGCAGCCCCGCATGGGGCTGGCTCTGACGAAGCAGGCAGTCAATCACATTGAAGATCTGCAAGGTAAGCGCGCAGGAATGGAGGCCGCTTTCGCTTGGCATCATTTTGCCCATGTGCACAACGAACAGATATCCGGTGACAAACTTGGTGGCTTTGATGGCAAGGCCATGGCGGCTGCTAACAAGGAGCAGGCTGCCAGCCACAAAGGTGAGTGTTCATGAGCTGGCATGACACCCGCGTAACCGCGGCGTTGGGTTGTCGGTTTCCGATTATCCAAACAGCAATGGGCTGGGTCTCTGACGCTAATTTAGTGATTGCTACAACGCGCGCTGGCGGCTTCGGTTTTCTGGCCGGTGCGACAATTGCCGCAGATCAGTTGGAAGCCGAGATCAACAAGGTGATTGCCGCCACGGGTGGCAGTAACTTTGGCCTGAACTTTCACATGTTCCAGGACAATGCCGGGCAATGTGTCGATCTGGCGATCAAGTACCGCCTGCGTGCGGTGAGTTATGGCCGCGGGCCGGATCGTGAAACTATTCAGCGGTTCAAGGATGCCAACGTGTTGTGCATTCCGACCGTTGGAGCACTCAAGCATGCGATCAAAGCGGTTGAGTTGGGTGCCGACATGATCACCATTCAGGGCGGAGAGGGCGGTGGACATACGGGTGGAGTACCGACCAGTATTTTGCTGCCGCAAGTTTTGAGCGCAGTAGATATACCCGTCATCGCGGCGGGTGGTTTTTCAACCGGCCGCGGTCTGGCGTCAGCCCTGGCCGCTGGTGCGGATGCTATCGCCATGGGCACGCGGTTCATGATGAGTAGTGACTCACCCACACCAGCACTCACGCTCGAGCGCTATTTGGCGACCCGTGATACTCAGCAGGTACGGGTCACACTAGCTGTCGACGGCATGCGTCACCGCATGGTCGACAACCCGTTTATCCGCAAGCTTGAGGCTGCTAGCCCCATGGGGCGTCTGTGGATTGCTCTGCGCAGTGCGCGCAAATGGAAAGCGCAAACCGGCATGAGCACGTTGCACATGCTGCGCACCTTCATTGCGGCTATCAAGGACGATCCGAGCGCGATGTCGCAAGTGATCATGGCCGCTAATCAGCCGATTCTATTGCAACGCTCTATGGTCGAAGGCTTTCCGGATGAAGGCATTCTGCCGAGTGGGCAGGTCGCAGCTGCGATCGATAAATTGCTCAGTTGCCAGCAACTTATCGACGAGATAGTCCAAGAGGCCGATGTTTGCTTGCAGCGTCTCCATCAACGTATGCAGCAAGAGACGGCGTCGCTGCATGCCGAACAACACAGGAGCGCTCACGTATGACAACCCCCTTCACCAGTCAAATCCAGCAGGGCATTGCCGAATTGGTAATTAATAAACCCCCGGTCAATGCCTTGGACAGTAACGAATGGCTCGCCTTGGCGGCTCATATCGACCAGTTGGGTTCTGATCCTGCCGTGCGTGTTCTGATTATCCGGGCCGAAGGCCGCGGTTTCTGCGCCGGTGTTGACATCAAAGAGCTGGATGCTCATCCCGAACGCATCGTTAAGGTAAATGCTGGGAATTACGCCACGTTTAAGGCCATTCACCGTTGTGCAGTGCCAGTTATCGTGGCAGTACACGGGTTTGTACTGGGTGGCGGCATTGGCATGACTGGCGCAGCAGATATTGTGGTTGCATCACGCTGTGCCACGTTTGCATTACCTGAGGTAGACCGCGGTGCGATGGGCGGCGGCGCTCATCTGCAGCGGCTGTTTCCGGTGCAAAAGGTCCGTTACATGTTCTTCACGGGTGAAACGGTCACCGCACCAGATGCTATGCAGTACGGCTTCATCGAGCGCTTGGTCGAACGTGATGAGCTTCCAGCGACTGCGCGCGAAATTGCCCAGCAAATTGCGGCCAAGAGCCCTGCAATGATCCGTATCGCTAAAGAAGCATTGAACGGCATCGAAGACGGCAATCTGGAAGATAAATATCGCTGGGAGCAAGGCTTCACCCTTGAGGCCTACACCTTGCCGGATTCGGCGGAAACCCGCAGTGCTTTCGTTGAAAAGCGCGAAGCCAGCTTCTGAGAGTGACAGCATGCAACTGACCTATACCGATAAACAGAATGCCTTCCGCGCTGAATTACGTGAATGGCTGAAGGCCAACCTGCCGACCAAACCGCTCGCGAGCTATGACACCCGGGAAGGGTTTGAAGAGCATCGTGCATGGGAGCGTAAGCTCTATGACAGCCGCTGGTCGATGGTTATGTGGCCTGAGCATCTGGGTGGCCGCGGCTGCGACTTGATTGAGTGGCTGATCTTCGAAGAAGAGTATTACGCGGCAAATGCGCCAATGCGCGTAAACCAAAACGGTCAGCTGTTGCTGGGCCCGACGTTGATCGAGTTCGGCACTGAGGAGCAGAAGCAGCATTTTTTACCGCGTATTGCTTCCAGTGAAGACATGTGGGCACAAGCCTGGTCAGAGCCTAATGCGGGCTCGGATATGGCAGCGATTCGCAGCAAAGCGATTCGTGACGGTGATCATTATGTGGTGTCGGGTCAGAAAACATGGTCAACACGTGCCAGCTTTGCAGACTGGACATTTGGCTTGTTCCGCAGTGATCCCGACAGTCAACGCCATCATGGCTTGAGTTACTTAATGGTGCCGTTGGACAGCCCCGGGGTCACTATTCGGCCGATTAAGGCGTTAAACGGTAAAGATGCATTCGCCGAGATCTTCTTCGATGAAGTCCGTGTACCGGTTGCGCATCGTCTGGGGGCTGAAGGGCAGGGCTGGAATGTCGCGATGGCCACCGCAGGTTTCGAGCGTGGGCTACTACTGCGTTCACCTGCGCGCTTCCAGCAAACCGCTAAACGTCTGATTGAACTGTACAAGGCTAATCCGCAAGTAGCAGAGCGTGATCCTGGCCTGCGCGATGCGGTCATCGAGAGCTGGATGGGCGCTCAAGCTTATGCGCAGTCGGCTTATCACACGGTTGGGCTGGTGCAGAAAGGCGCAAAAATTGGCGCAGAGTCGAGCATCAACAAAATCATTTGGTCAGAGCTTGATTTGAAAATGCATGAAACTGCCATGCGCATTTTGGGCGCGCGCGGTGAATTGCGCAGTACAGCACCTGAAGCGGTTGCAAATGGTAGCTGGCTTGAAGGGTTTCTGTTCGCTCAAGCGGGGCCGATTTACGCCGGCACCAATGAGATTCAGCGCAATATTATTGCCGAGCGCATGCTCGGATTGCCGAAAGCCTGAGGGAGCCAACCATGGACTTTACCTTTACCGAAGACCAATTGGCTTTCCGCGAAGCCATCAGTCGCTTTCTGATGACAGAGGCTCCGCCCGAGTTGCTTCGCGATATCTGGGATACAGAGGAAGGCCGGTCGCCAGAGCTGCGCGCCAAAATTTCTGAGCAGGGTCTCACTGCCTTGTCCGTGCCTGAAGCACAGGGTGGCTTGGGCATGGGCGACATTACGTGGGCATTGCTTACACAAGAGCTGGGTTATTACGCGATACCTGATTCTTTAGCCGATACCGCCTTTGTGGCGACAGGCTTACTGAGTGCCTTGCCAGAGGGCACTCGTATGCGCGAAGAGTTGCTCAGCCGTATTGCTGAAGGTTCAGTGCGTATCGCAGTGGGCCACTCAGTCAACCCGTTGGTAGCTGATGTGCATTTGGCTGATGTTGTGCTGCAAGAGCATCAGGGCGAAGTGCATGCGCTCTGCCGTGACAACATCGGTTTCGAACGCAATCCTAGTATCGACAGCTCACGTCGCCTGAGCCGCATCAGCTTTGAGCCGAGCGATGCCACGCGTTTGGTTGGCAGTGAACAGGGACGGGCTGTGTGGGCACAGACCCTGAATCGCGGTGCCTTGGCTGTCGCGGGACAAAGTCTGGGTCTGGCTCAACGAATGCTCGACCTGTCAGTCGACTATGTCACCCAACGCAAACAGTTCGGCAAACCCATTGGCAGCTTTCAGGCGGTTAAGCACAAGCTTGCTGATGTCGCGAGCAAAATTGAGTTCGCTAAACCTGTGCTTTATCACGCCGCGCATGCGCTGGCCCATGGTGACGCGCAGGCCAACCTGAATGTATCGCATGCCAAGTTGGCCTGTTGTGAAGCGGCCTGGTTGGCGGCTCGCAACGGCATTCAAGTACACGGGGCGATGGGATATACCTGGGAAGTTGATCTGCAAATGTTTATGAAGCGCGCATGGGCACTGGACTCTGCGTGGGGTGATCGCGCTTTCCATAACTCGCGGGTGGCTGAAACCTTACTGGCTGATACGGCCCAAATTGGCCCGTCTTTCACTTTCGGAGCGCTGCAAAATGACTGAAGCTTATATTGTTGACGCATTGCGCAGCCCGACAGGACGTCGCAAAGGCAGCTTGTCCAATGTTCATGCCATTGATCTCGGTGCACACGTTTTAAAAGCGTTGGTCGAACGCAATGGCATACCGGCAGATGAGTATGACGACGTCATTTTTGGCTGTGTCGATACTATCGGATCGCAAGCAGGCGATATAGCACGTACCAGCTGGCTGGCTGCAGGTCTGCCGCTTTGTGTGCCAGGCACGACTGTTGATCGTCAATGCGGCTCATCCCAGCAGGCGGTACATTTTGCTGCCCAGGCGGTAATGAGCGGTACCCAGGATGTTGTTGCCGTAGGTGGCGTGCAGACAATGACCCAAATCCCGATCGCCTCGGCCATGGTTGCCGGTCAAGCACTGGGGTTTAGTGATCCGTTTTCTGGCAGTGAAGGCTGGCGAGCACGCTTTGCCGACCAGCCCGTTAACCAGTTCTATGCCGCTCAGCGCATCGCTAGCCACTGGAATATCAGTCGCGCAGAGATGGAAGCTTTTGCTTTGGAAAGCCATCAGCGGGCATTACGAGCCATAAACAACGGCCACTTTGCACGTGAAATTGTGCCGCTCAATGGTTTCGATTGCGACGAAACGCCCCGTGATACAACGTTGGAGAAAATGGCTTCGCTGGAACCGGTCGATCCTGCCTTCCCGGATATTACGGCCGCTGTTTCGAGCCAGACCTGCGATGCTTCTTCGGCGATGCTGGTGGTTTCAGAAGCGGCGCTTAAGCGTTACAACTTGACGCCTCGGGCGCGGATTCATCACCTCAGCGTGCGCGGTGACTGCCCCATTTGGCATTTGACTGCGCCGATTGAAGCCACTCGCTATGCCCTCAAGAAAACCGGATTAAGCATGGCCGATATAGACCGTGTTGAAATCAACGAAGCTTTCGCATCTGTCGTAATGGCATGGCAAAAAGAACTGGATTACGACCCGGCCCGCACCAACGTGGTAGGGGGGGCGATTGCTCTCGGCCATCCGTTAGGGGCCACGGGAACCAAGTTGATGACGACCTTGCTGCATGAACTTGAGCGCAGTAACAGTCGTTACGGCTTGCAGACCATGTGCGAAGGCGGCGGGCAGGCCAACGTAACCATTATTGAGCGGCTTTAGAGCTCAAATACTTCATTGCAACAGGTTAAAGCAACCCCGCTCGCGGGGTTGGTGCCTGAGTCTTGCCGTTGATTTGCTTAAAGGAGTGTAAACATGGGAATTCTAAATGATCGTGTGGTGATTATCACCGGTGCGGGCGGTGGCTTAGGTGCCGCACATGCACGGGTATTCGCCGCTGAGGGCGCCTGTGTTCTGGTCAATGACATCAATCGTGAAGCCGCGCAAAAAGTAGTCGATGAGATTATTGCCAGTGGCGGTCGTGCTGTTGCAAACAGCTCTGATATCACCAGTTATAGCGACAGCGAAAATGCGGTAAAGCAGGCCATTGAAACGTGGGGCGCGCTGCATGTGGTGCTCAACAACGCCGGGGTTAATCGCGATCGTATGTTTGCCTCCATGACCGAAGCCGAGTGGGACACCATCATGAGTGTTCATCTCAAAGGACACTTCTGCATCAGCTCTCATGCGGTGCATTACTGGCGCGATCAGTCCAAAACGGGTAATCCGATTGCGGCGCGAATTATTAATACAACATCTGGCGCAGGCTTGCAGGGTTCCATCGGGCAGTCTAATTACGCGGCTGCCAAAGGTGGTATTGCCGCGCTTACCTTGAACCAAGCGGCTGAACTAGGCCGTTATGGGATCACTGCGAACGCTGTCGCGCCCGCTGCGCGCACAGGTATGACCACTGCCGTTGAAGCGATGGCCCAGCGTATGGCCAGCCCAACGGATGGCAGCTTCGATTATTGGGCGCCCGAAAACGTCAGCTCTCTACTGGCTTGGTTGGCCAGTGAGCAAGCAAGTGATGTGACCGGGCGTGTGTTTGAGGCTGAAGGCGGGAAAATTTCAATAGCCGACGGCTGGCGTACCACTGAAGGCGTCGACAAAGGCCAGCGCTGGTTGCCAGGTGAAGTAGCTGAGGCAATGACTCAACTGTTGGCCAACGAGAAGCCTGCTCAGAAAGTTTACGGTAGCTGACGCGGGGGAGCGGTCATGGAATTTCGGTTTAGTGACGAACAGAAAATGATCCGTGAAAGCGCGAGGACATTTCTGCATGAGGTATCGACCTCTGCTGCCGTACGTCAGGCGATGGCCACTGAAAGCGGTTACGACCCCGCTTTATGGCAACGTATTTGTGAAGAACTGTGCTTTCAGGCCATCACTGTCCCTGAAGCCTATGGTGGGATGGGGCTGGGACAAGTAGAACTGGCAATTGTGCTGGAACAGATGGGTCAGGTGCTGCTGTGTTCACCATTTTTTTCCACGGTCGGTTTGGCTGTTAATGCTTTGGTATTGGGTGGTACAGAGACGCAAAAACAACAATACCTCCCTGAAATTGCTGCTGGCAGCCTTACTGCCACCGTTGGCTGGACAGGTGCAGCGACTGCTCACTCAGGTGGCCAATGGGGCTGCGAGGCGATCAGTGTCGAGTGGCAAGAAACTGAGGACGGGTATTGCTTAAACGGTGATCTGCGCTACGTCATCGATGGTCACACCGCCGATTTGCTGATAATTGCTGCCCGAGGAAAGGACTGTAAGGAAGGCGACACTGTGGCTTGGTTTGCCGTACCTGCCACAGCTGTCGGGATTGAACGTGAATGGCAGCCAAGTATGGACCAAACACGGCGCTTGGCGCGGATCATTCTGAGAAACGTGTCATTACCCGACAGCGCTCGAATGACAGCGCAAACTGATGGTTCAAAGCTGCTTACGCAGATAGTGGATCTGGCCAAGCTTGCACTGGCCGCAGAACAAATGGGCGCAGCACAAAAGGTACTGGATATGAGCGTGGCTTATATGCAGGAACGTGTGCAATTCGGCCGCCCAATTGCCAGCTATCAATCACTCAAACATAAAGCTGCAGACATGATGCTCAAGTGCGAAGTGTCACGTTCAGCGGTGTATTACGCCGCTTGCGTTGCACAAGAATACTTAGCTGAGTGCAATAGCCAGCAGGCAGTACTGGCCTTACGTGAGGCGGCGGCAATGGCCAAAGCCTATTGCTCAGACACCCTGTTTTATAACGCGGGTAGCGCCATTCAATTGCACGGAGGCGTCGGCTTTACCTGGGAATACGATGTTCATTTGTATTTCAAACGGGCAAAAGCCAGCGAGTTGTACCTGGGTGCAGCTCCAGCACAGCGCGAGTTGATCGCCAGTATGTTGCTGGATTGAGGAGGCTGATATGAAGCTGACATTTACAGTTGAAGACGAAGCTTTTCGCGCCGAAATTGCGCAATGGCTGCGCACCAATCTAACTGGAGAGTTCGCTGCGCTGAAATTTCGCGGCGGGCCCGGTGATGAGCACATGTTCACCGCTGAACGCCAGCGTTGGGAGAAGCGCCTCGCAGCAGGTGGATGGACTGGCATTGGCTGGCCCTTAAAACACGGCGGGCGCGGTTGCAGTATCGAGCAGCAAGTTATTTTTCACGAAGAATATGCGCGTGCCGGTGCGCCTGGTCGAGTGGGGCATATTGGTGAAGGACTGGTTGGACCAACGCTGATCGCTTTTGCCGATCCGGAGCAACAAGCTAAATATTTGCCGGCTATTTTGGCGGGCACCGATTTGTGGTGTCAGGGTTATTCAGAACCGGGCGCAGGCTCCGATTTAGCCAACGTTAAAACCCGCGCGCGACGTGAAAATGCCGACAATACTTGGCGCATCAACGGACAAAAAGTTTGGACTTCATTGGCGCATGAGTCTGATTGGTGCTTTGTGTTGGCACGTACCGACTCCGAATCGGTTGGGCACAAAGGCTTAGGTTTCTTTTTAGTGTCTATGCACCAACCTGGCGTCACCGTTCGCCCAATCGAACAGCTTACTGGCACCAGTGAGTTCAACGAGGTGTTCTTTGATGACGCTGTAGCTGCTGACCTGATCGGCGAGCCAGGAGATGGTTGGAAAATTGCGATGGCTCTGCTCGGTTTTGAACGCGGCGTGTCGACCCTCGGCCAGCAAATGCAGTTCCAAAACGAATTAGACGAGATCGTCCGTATTGCCAAATCCAACGGTGCTGCGCGTGACCCATTGCTGCGCCAGCGCATAGCGGAGGCACACATTGGACTGAGGCTTATGCGCTACAACGCCATGCGTATGCTCTCGCACACCAGCACTGAAAGTGGTCCGGAGGCGTTGGTGTACAAACTGCACTGGTCTAGTTGGCACCGCAATTTGGGTGCGTTGGCTATGGATGTGCTTGGTCCTGAGGCTGAAATTCTCGAATCAGGTCCATACAACCTTACGCGGTTGCAGTCGCTCTTTCTGTTTACCCGTTCAGACACCATCTACGGCGGCACCAGCCAGATCCAGCGCAACATTATTGCTGAGCGCGGTCTGGGAATGCCCAAAGAAGCTAAAGGAAACTTGCGATGAACGACATGAATAAGGCGCCGCAATACGTTAAAGGACATGGCCTTTTGCAGGGTAAGTCAGTGCTCATCACAGCGGCTGCAGGTGCTGGTATCGGCTTCGCTGCAGCCACCAAAGCAGTGGAAGAGGGCTGCCGCGCCATTGTTATTAGTGATGTTCACGAAGGACGTTTAGCCGCCTCGGTAGACAAGCTGAAACAAGAGACCGGCCTTGATGCAGTTTGGGGGCTGGTGTGCAACGTTGCTGATGAGACGCAAGTGCGCGCCTTGGTCGACTTCGCAGAAGACAAGCTTGATGGCACCGATGTATTGATCAATAACGCGGGACTTGGCACGACCAGGGCGTTGGTCGATATGGAAGACGCTGAATGGAACAAGGTCATCGATGTCACCCTCAACGGCACCATGCGCATGACTCGCTATTTCCTGCAGCAGGTAAAAGCGCGTGGCCGTGGCGCTGTCATTGTTAATAACGCCTCGGTGCTCGGCTGGCGCGCGCAAAAAGAGCAAGCCCACTACGCTGCTGCAAAAGCGGGGGTGATGGCACTGACGCGTTGCGCTGCGCTGGAAGCTGCCGAGTTTGGCGTACGAATTAATGCCGTGGCGCCGTCGCTTGCAGTGCATCCGATGTTGCGTAAGTCGGCTCCGGAGGATCTGTTGCGTGAACTGGAAAATCGTGAGGCCTTCGGCCGCGGGGCTGAAGGCTGGGAGGTCGCTAACGTGATGATGTTCCTAGCCAGTGACTACTCCAGCTATATGACGGGTGAGATCGTACCGGTCAGTTCGCAACGCGCTTGATGGCCATCGATTAGGAATTGAATCATGCACAAGGTTTTTGCTTCAGCCTCTGCTTTGGAGGCAGCTGTTGGCCAATCGTTGGGCAGTACCGATTGGCTGGTCATTGAACAAGAGCGGGTCAATCAATTTGCTGAGGCTACAGGTGATCACCAGTGGATTCATGTTGATCCTCAGCGGGCTAAAACAGGTCCGTTTGGTGGCACGATTGCTCACGGTTATCTGACCCTGGCGCTGGTTAATTACTTTCTGCCGCAACTGATGCAGGTCGAGAATCTGCAAATGGGCGTTAACTACGGTTGTGATCGAGTGCGTTTTCCTTCGCCGGTGAAGGTTGGGGCGCGCGTGCGTGGTACAGGTGAAATCACTGGCGTGGAAGCGATGGCGAACGGTGCGGTACAGGTAGTGGTGCGCGTTAGTATTGAGGTCGAAGGCTCGGAGCGCCCGGGTTGCGTGGTCGACACAATCAGCCGTTACACCTTCAATTCAGCAGTTTGAGGAGACTTTCCGAATGCAAGAAGCAGTTATTGTTGCTACCGCGCGCACTGCGCTGAGTAAATCCTTTCGTGGCTCCTTCAACGATACCGAAGCGCCGGTGTTAGGCGGTCATGTCGTGCGTGCTGTGGTTGAGCGCGCAGGCATTGATCCGGCGGATGTGGGCGATGTGATTATGGGCGCTGCCGTGCAGCAAGGTACGCAGGGCTACAACATTGGTCGTTTATGCGCCTACACCGGTGGTCTGCCGGATACCGTCGCAGGCATGGCGCTTGACCGTATGTGTGCGTCCGGCCTGATGGCTATTGGTGAGGCGGCCAAAGCTATCATGGCAGGCGAGTTGAACGTAGCGATTGGCGGCGGCGTCGAGTCGCTTTCTCTAACCCAGAACAAGCATAAAAATGCTTATCGGGCCCGATCGGAAGCGGTAATGGAGGTGATGCCTTCAGCCTATATTCCGATGATAGAAACTGCCGAGATAGTCGCGCAACGCTATGGCATAAGCCGTGCCGAGCAGGATGCTTACGCGCTGCAGAGTCAGCAGCGTACTGCGGTCGCGCAGCAAAAAGGCTTGTTCGCTGATGAAATCGTGCCGTTATTGGCGAATAAACTGATGTTCGACAAAGAGGGAAAGCCCAGCGGGCATGAGCAAGTGCTGGCTGATCGAGACGAATGCAATCGCCCGAGTACCACGCTTGATGCCCTGCAAAGTTTGGCACCGGTGTGGAAAGATGGGCAATGGGTCACTCAGGGCGAGCATATTACGGCTGGCAATGCCTCACAGTTCTCAGACGGTGCAGCAGCTTGTTTGCTTATGAGCCGTGAGGAAGCAAAACGCAGGGGATTACAGCCACTGGGCGCCTATCGGGGTATTGCAGTAGCGGGTTGCAAACCTGAAGAAATGGGTATTGGTCCGGTATATGCCATTCCAAAGTTACTTGAGCGTTTCAAACTCAAGGTCGAAGACATTGGCCTGTGGGAGATCAACGAGGCGTTCGCCAGTCAGGTAATTTACTGCCGTGACACCTTGGGTATTCCTGATGAGCGTCTGAATGTTAACGGCGGCGCTATCTCGATTGGTCACCCTTTTGGCATGAGCGGTGCGCGCATGGTTGGCCATGCCCTGCTTGAAGGTCGTCGTCGTGGTGCACGTTATGTCGTTGTATCCATGTGCATCGGTGGCGGCATGGGCGCAGCAGGTTTATTCGAGCTCGACTGATACCACTTACGATCTACACCCTGCAAAAACCCGCCATGTGCGGGTTTTTGCATTGTTGCGTCTATATCGGGGGTTCTAGCCCCATTGATGTCGGTGAACATATGTAAGCCGTTTGGACGATGTTGGCGCGACTCTCCTGCCTGAGTATCCCCTCACGAGCTGTTCAAATCTGGCGACCCTCACGTACAGGTATTTGGCAGACCCATAAAAATAAAACGTACTCCGTCTGGAGTCCAAAAGTCAGGATTGAGTCATGAGCAAACTGATCAGTTACTCCTTCTGCCTCGTGGTTACCGCACTGGTTCTTTATGCCTTCTCACCGCGTCATGATGGCGTTGTCCCACAGGTCGATCTCGACCTCAAACGCATTCAATTCAATGATCTCGTGCACTTCGATGATCGCATGGTCGCTGTGGGTGAACGCGGCACCATTATTGTCAGCGACGATGATGGTGCCAGCTGGCGGCGAACCCATAGTGATGAGCAGTCGCCTGTGACGTTAACCGGTGTCACATGGCTTGGGGGGAAGCTGCTGATTGCAGTGGGGCATGACCAGTTGATGCTGCGCAGTGAGGATGCGGGCGACAGTTGGCAGGTGATTATGGATGACAAAAGCAGTGGTGAGCCATTGATGGGGACATGGAGCCCTAATGGTCAGAAAATTTTTGCTTATGGCAGCTTCGGCCGTTTCTTCAAATCAAATGATAAGGGCCTCAAGTGGACCCCCGTTCAGTTGAATATTCAGGGCGAGCACCTCAACGACCTGGATGGGGATGGCGACCGCATTCAACTTATGGTTGGCGAAATGGGTTTGGTGATGCGCAGTAAAGATGAAGGCCAGAGCTGGCAAACCATCGAACCATTCTACCGTGGATCGTTGTTTGGTGTTGCTCACCTAGAAGGCAGTAACTGGGTGACCTACGGCATGCGCGGAAACGTTTTCGTCAGCCATGACGATGGCCTTAACTGGAAGCAGATTGCATTGCCTCACCAACTACCTCTCTATGGACATGCCACAGATGCACGCGGAGTTGTGATCGTTGGTACGGGCGGTGCTTACGTCAATATTTCACGCGAGGGTGAGCTGCAAGGTCTCGGTTATATGCGCGGACTGGGCACGCTAACCTCGGCAGTGGTATTGCCCAACAGTGAGTTCATTGTTGCAGGCCAATTTGGTCTGCAACAGCGCAAGCGCGATTATTTAGCGCGCACCGGTCAATAAGAGGTGGTCATGACTAAGTCCGTTCGTACTATTGACCGCTGGGTCTGCGCGTTTGCCGAATTTTTGATAAGCCATCGCAAAGCTTTCCTGTGGTTGTTCATTCTTATCACTGTCGCGCTTGGTTACAGTGCTACGCACATCAAACTTGATCCAGGATTCAATAAGCAGATTCCTGCCAGCCATCCTTTCATGGAGAACTACCGGCAATACAGTGAGACGTTTACGGGCGCCAATACCATTTTGGTTAGCGTCCAATGGAAAGGCGAAGGGGATATCTACAACCCCGAGTTCCTCGACGTGCTTCGGCAAGTCACTGATGATGTTTTCTTCATTCCCGGTGTTCGCCGCTCGAGCGTACGTTCGCTATTTACGCCTGATGTGCGCTATGTAGAAATTTCCGAGGAAGGCTTTGTCGGTGATGTGGTAATTCCTCCTCAGTACAGCGGCACGCAAGAAGATTTGGATCAAGTCCGCAACAATGCCGCTCGTTCGGGTGAAATTGGCCGTTTGGTGGCTAATGATTTGAGCGCTGCGATCGTCAATGCTGAGTTGCAGGAGTTGAATCCTGAAACTGGTGAGCGAGTCTCCTATGTCGAGATTGCCAAGCAGCTTGAGGCTATCCGGACTAAATATGAAAACGACAACATAGCGATCAATATTGTTGGTTACTCGAAACTTGTCGGCGATGTGATTGACGGCTTGGTTGAAGTTGTTGGGTTCTTCTTCATCGCTTTCCTGATTACAACGTTGCTGCTTTGGATTTACTCTCGCTCGCTGGTGCAAACACTTGTGGCGCTTTTGGTGGCCTTAATTCCGGTCATTTGGCTATTAGGTATATTGCCGCTGATCGGCATGGGAATCGATCCGATGTCGATTCTGGTCCCGTTCCTAATATTCTCTATCGGGGTCTCGCACGCGGTGCAAATGACCAACGCATGGAAGCAGGAACTGTTTGCTGGCCTGGATTCAGAGGCCGCTGCAAAAAGTGCCTTCTGCAAAATTTTTATCCCAGGTGCATTAGCGCTGTTTACCAATGCCTTGGGGTTCGGCGTGATAATGCTCATCGATATTCCAATTGTTCGTGAATTAGGAGTGTCTGCGTGCATCGGCGGCTTGCTGATGGTGTTCACCAACAAGATGATGCTGCCAGTGATCATTTCGTATCTGAAAATTGATCGTCGCGGATGGGTTCCTCGCACAGGCAACAAACAAGAAAAGCATCGTCTGTGGTGGCGTCTTTCGATCCTTGCAACCCCGGGTCCGGCTTTGATGGTGTTCGCCATAAGCTTGGCATTGCTGGTAGCCGGTTCATGGAAAAGTCGTGAACTGATTGTTGGTGATGTCGGTGTTGGCGCCCCTGAGTTACGCCAGACAGCACGTTACAACCAAGACAACTTGCAAATTAGTCAGAGCTATTCCATTGGCCTTGATGTGTTGGCTGTATACATGGAAGCCAGCGTGGAAGAGGCTTGTCTTGACCCGGATGTCATGCGCGCAGTTGAAAAACTCGACTTTCACGCCCGCAGTATTGATGGTGTGAACTCTATCCAGAGTGTTGCCGGCATGGGCAAAGTTGCGATTGCTGGCAATAACGAAGGCAATCCTCGTTGGGCTGCTATACCAGGCGCTACTCGGGGACTCATGGCAGGGTCGCGTGCTTATTCAAGCTCCCTTGGCTTGGTGGTGGACGGTTGTCAGACCATGCAGATGCTGTTGTTCCTAAATAATCATGAAGGCGACACCATCGCGCGCGTTGTCAAACAGGTTGAACGAATTATTGCCAGCATTGATGAACCCAAGATCAGCTTCAAGCTAGCAGGGGGCAACGTTGGCGTAATGGCAGCGTCCAATGAAGCAGTGCAACAGGCAGAAGCACAAATGCATGGGTCATTGCTGTTGGCTGTTGCACTGTTTTGCTGGCTGACATTTCGCTCCGGACGTGCCGTTTTGTGCATCCTGATCCCGTTGGCCATTGTTGCCACCCTATGCAGTGCCGTTATGGCGGTTTTTGGGATAGGCCTTAAAGTTGCGACCTTACCGGTGATGGCGCTCGGGGTTGGTGTCGGGGTCGATTACGGCATTTATTTGTACGAGCGTATGCAACATGAGCTTGCCGCCGGTAAAGACTTACGAAATGCCTTCTACGAGGCGATGTGCCAGCGCGGTACAGCAGCGTTGTTCACTGCGTTTACCATGTCTATCGGTGTCGGTACGTGGATCTTTGCACCACTTAAGTTCCAGGCTGACATGGGTGCATTGCTGGCATTCATGTTCTTGGTCAACGTATTTGGAGCGATATTCCTCCTACCAGGCCTAGCTGCCTGGTTCCATCGCAGCAAGCCGCTGGTGCGGGCTAAATCTCCTATCGTTCAGGCTTCACTTGAAGGCGTTGGGCCGCTCTGAAATGGGGATCAAACGTGAATGGGTTATAGCTGCGCTACCAGACGCCTACGATGTTCTGCTGGGTGAACTCTATGACGCTGCAATTGACGATCACAGCTGGAGTCGATACCTCGGGCATGTGCGGGAGTTGTTCAAGGCTAATTATGCAACCTTGATCATTCGCGCGCCCGAGAACAGCGATAAGGGTTTGATGGTTGTCAGTGGTGACATCGAGGGCGAGGGTAGCATTACTTATATTGCATATCCGCACACACAGACTCCCTTCATTAATTGTCCTGTGAATCAGGTTTTTACGGTCACAGATATGATGAGCTACAGCACATGGCTCGAGTCTGACTATTACCGAACCCACTGCCTTCCACAACATGTCCTGCACGTGATGGGTGTTGATATCGCCTTACCCGTCGGTGGAGTTTTTCGTTTCCGTATAACTCGGCCGGAAGATACACCAGACTTTTCAGAAGCTGATAAGCAATTATGTCATTCGTTGATTCCGCACATGACGCGAGCACTTCAAATACATAACTTGCTCGGGCATAAAGAATCGCTAAACACGCTCTATGCACAAACGATTGGGCGCTTGTCTATCGCCACGCTAGTGCTTGATGAGCATGGCAGCATTGTCGAGGCCAACCAGATTGCCCGCGAAATTCTGGCCACAGGTGACGGCTTAAAAGTCGTAGGCGGGCGCCTGGAGGCTAATTATCCGGGTGATAATAAGCGCCTCTATCAGGCATTACGCAGCGCTTTGGCAGTAAGACGGCATGATCAGCCGACTGTGGCGGAAGCCTTATCGGTTGCGCGGCCATCAGGGCAGGTGAGTTTAGGCCTGATCATCGAACCTGTTCCAGATCAGGAGTGGGATGAAGGTCAAAGCAAGCCCAGTGTAATCGTCTATGTGCGCGATGCGCTCGGTCGCTCAATTTTGAGCTCTGCAATGACCCGTCAGCTATTCGGTTTTACACCCTCTGAGACAAGCCTGGCACTTGAGTTGGCTAACGGTTTATCGCTGGAGGATGCCGCAGCATCGCTGGGCATACGCCGCAATACCGCCAGGGCGCACTTGCGCGCGATATTTTCCAAAACAGGTGTTAGGCGTCAGACCGAATTGGTGCGTCTGATTCTGAACAGTGTTGCTTCATTGGGGCAGCAAAGTGATGCCACACAACCTTTGAATGAGGTGAGAAATAAGAAGACATGAATGCCTGACGGGGCGGTCGTCGGTTCCCGTTCTAAAGACAGGGCAAATAGTTTAGATTGCGTCAGAGTGTCGCACCTATTAGTCAGTTGTGGGCCTGATAAAAGACGCCTTAATACATCATAAAAATAATAGCCTCCTACATTGGAGGTGTATTTTGAGGTCGCAAAAAAATGAATACAGCAATGCCTAACTCATTGGTTACCTCCAACGGTACGTTACTGACACTGGACAGCTACGATCATATTGTCGGTTGTATTCAGGATGGTGCACTAGATAACGACCGCCTCTCCGACGCACTTGAAGAGCTTCGGCGCTTGTTCGCGGCGAACTACGCGACCTTAATCCTTCGTATTCCGGGCGTTGATAATGTGGCCTTGATGTTGGTTGCTGGTGAGGTTGAAGGCAGTGGAAAACTGACCCACTTTACTTATTACCACACCGATAGTCCTTTCTCGCATATGCCAGCGGATAAGGTGTTTTCTATCGAGGATGTGATGACAACAGCTGAGTGGGAAGCCAACCCTTATTACGCTGGGTACAGCAAGCACAATGATGTCTATCACATCATGGGGGCTGATATTTCTACACAAGAAGCAGGTGTGCTGCGCTTCCGAATCACCCGCGGTCACAATCAACCGGCATTCAGTCCTGAAGACAAAGCCCTTTGCAACCGCCTACTGCCTTACCTTCGCCGTTCACTGCACGTGCACAATCTTTTAGGCCGCAGTGAATCGCTGGGCAGTCTGTACGCTGAAGCGATAAATCGCCTCTCAGTTGCCACATTGATACTCGATGAAACGGGCTGTGTACTGCAACTTAATGATGTAGCGCGAAGCATGCTGAACGAGGCGGATGGCATCAAGCTGGTAGGCACACGCCTGGAAGCCAGTTATCCCAGCGACAACCGAGAATTGCACAAGCTGATACGTGACGCTTTAGAGGTGCAGACCAACGGCGACGGCGCTGTAACACGTGAAGCGTTGTCTATTGCTCGGCCTTCTGGCGAGGTCAGCCTTGGTGTCGTGATCGAAGCGGTGCCTACTCTTGAGTGGGCAGAGGGGAAGGGGCGGCCAACAGTGATTATGTATATCCGTGACTCTGTCGGGCGCTCTCAAGTTGATAACCGTGTCGCCAAGGAGTTGTTCAACTTCACGCCGGCTGAAACTGCTCTGGCATTAGAGTTGGCTAACGGACTGTCACTGGAAGAAGCAGCAGAAAACTTGGGCATCATGCGTAACACCGCGCGGGCTCATCTGCGCGCGATTTTCTCCAAGACTGGCGTACGCCGCCAGGCAGAGCTGGTGCGTGTGATGCTCAACAGTGTGGTTTCATTAGGAACGTGCAATGTCACGCCTCTGGTGAGTCGAGGTGCTGTGATCCCCCGTCCTGAGCTGCGTTCGTTACGCGTCTCCTAGTGCCATTCGAGCAAGCCTGCGAGCTTTCGCAGGCTTGTGGCATGCAAATCTTGATACCTCTGCAATCAAGGTTTGTTTTGTACCGATAGTCTGTCCAGACGATGATCCTGCATGTTCTTGCTCTGGATACTCTGGTAATCGTTCGGGGCTGAAAGGCCATTCATCGAATTATCCGCGTGTAAGTGGACGCCCATAGCCTGGTTTGGGGCTCAGATGCGCTTATACGGTTGTATCTGTCTGTTGAGTAAGGATATCTGAACAATGACTAACGTCGCCATGATTACGGGTGCCAGCCGTGGTATCGGCCGTACTACCGCGCTGGCTTTTGCGGCCCACGGATTTGATGTGGTGCTAGCAGGCCGTCGTCACACAAGTGCCTACTCTGAACACAGATTACAGGGCCTTGATGGCAATCCGCTGCCGGGGAGTCTCGACAGTGTGGCTGCTGAGATACGTGCCCTCGGCAGACGTGCATGGTGCATAAACCTGGATTTGCTCGATATAGTTTCGGTAGAGCTCGCTGCAGAACAAGCGCTGACTGAAGCTGGGCGTATCGATGTGCTGGTCAATAACGCTGTATATCAGGGTCGTGACCTGAACTCGGGCTTGGCTCAATTGCAGATTGAAACGCTCCAGCGTGTAGCGCAGGCCTACCTGATCTCTCCATTTGTTCTCAGCCGGCGTATTGCGCAGGCAATGGCAGAGCAAGGTGGCGGTGTAATCATCAACGTCACGTCTGGAGCAGGTGAAAGAAACCCTCCAATTTCTGCGGCTCAAGGTGGCTGGGGTTACGCTTATGCCGCAGGCAAAGCCGCGGTTTCGCGTTTGTCTGGTGTGCTTAAAGTTGAGCTTGGCCACCAGGGTATTCGCGCTTACACAGTCAACCCGGGTGTGGTCACGACTGAAGCTTTGCAGGCCACAATCGGAGATGCCGGCATTCGTGCCCTTGGTGCAGGTTCAGCCCCGCCAGAACTACCAGCAGCGGTCATGCTCTGGTTGGCGACTCAGGACTGTGCTGGTGAGCAGCAGAGTCGCACGATAAATGCACAGCCATTTGCTGCTGAACATCAGCTCGTAACGCCCTGACATAGTCCAAGTGAAGGATGAACGTCTCGTTCAGTAACACCAATATGAAGGGCATCGGTCTCGGTTCCTCCGGGTAGATATCTGCCTTAGTGCGCCCTATGCGTCGGGCAACAGGCAGAACTCAACCGAAGTGAACAATTATAAAAATGCTCAGTAAGGATCACAAAATGAATCAGTTGATCGACATAAAACCCGTCGTCGAAGCTGCCGAGCATCGCTATGCGCGTGGTTGGCACTGTGTAGGCGAGGCCAAGGAATACCGCGATGGCAAGCTGCATACACTGAATATTCTTGGCACTCGTCTATTGGCATTTGCCGCGCCCGATGGTGTCATCAGCATTCTTGATGCCTATTGTCCGCACATGGGCGCTGACTTGTCGCAAGGGGAGTTGATTGACGGAAAAGTTGTCTGCGCATTCCACCACTGGTCATTCGATGCCAGCGGCCGATGCACTGATATTCCTTACTGCAAGCGCATTCCGCCAAAAGCAAAAACACGGAAGTGGTTAAGCAGTGAAGTTAACGGGCTGCTATTCGTATGGAACAACCCGGAAGGTAATCCGCCTGCAGAAGGGATCGAGATTCCTCACTTACCTGAGTTTGAAAGTGAAGATTGGGATCATGACTGGCACATGGATCTGATGATCATTGATACCAACCCGCGTGAATTAGTCGATAACCTTGTGGATGCTCAGCACTTCGGCCCAGTGCATGGCACCCCAACCAAATATTTCCGTAATACCTTTCATGGACATATTGGCACGCAGATGTTCTGCGGAGATTCCGAGCGGCTTGGCGGTGATCTGGTAGCCGACTCTGCGTATTACGGTCCCGCTACCCACTTCACACGAATGAAGGCCGTTTATGATGGGCTGACGGTCGAGAGTATTTTGCTCAATTGCCATGTACCTATTGGTCCTAACCAGTTTCAGTTGCGATTCGGCGTGTTGGTAAAGAAGATTCCTGGATGGACTGAAGAGCAGAATCAACAATTGGCCTTGGATTACGTCCAGCAAAACCGCAACTCGTTCTATCAGGACGTTGACATTTGGGCTCATAAACGTCGGGTCGATAACCCTGTACTGGCTGCAGGCGACGGTCCGATCTACCAATTGCGCGAGTGGTATCAGCAGTTCTTCATGGATGAAGCCGAAGTTCCGGCAATGCATAAAGAGTTGCGTGAGTTTGTAACCGTCGACGAGCGCTGATAAATCTGTACCTGGTACCTATAGACTCCTCCTGCGCCGATAGATTTCCCAACCTTTGCTTATGCGTGGGAGGCAGTCTATCTAGCAGGGAGGGAGCCTTGGCACATACACTTTTAGGAAAGTGTTGACGATCGCTTATAAAGTATCTGACGAAAGCACGAGCCACTTACGCAAATCTTCGATCATCTGGACTTCACTGATGAGCAGGGCGAGATCAATAAAGCGCGACACGAGCGATCGATCATTCGCCACTACACAAATGTAGTCGTCTATTGCCGGCGGCTCGCTTATTGAGGTGGTATCCAGGTGAGACTCAGACCATTTTCCTGGAGTCTCTTGCGGGATCCCGTCATCCCGATACGGCGTCACCTGGCCATCGGGTGCCGGGGCAATCGAAGCCGCCTGTAAGGGACGGTGGACAACTCAGTATGGCCATACATGAATAGGCAAGGTGTTTTCTGCTCTTTTTTAGATCGTGCGACTGTGCGGAACTGGGTCGCTAAGCTGCTTTAACACTAAGACCAGCATGGGCGTGATAGTCTGAACAGACGGGAACTCACCCTCAGGCTTTCACAAGAAGAAATCCCTATTCGTTAGTGAATCCCTTCTAGGTAGCGACGAACATCAGACAGCGCGATTACCTTACCAGACAGCATAAACTGTAGCGCACTCTGCCCATTAAACGGCGCAGCACTGTTTGGCTTGCTGATCCACTGATACACAGCATCCCCTTGGGTACTAAAAATAATTGCAAGCGACCTGTGGATGCCCATCAAATGGGATATGCGCTCCATCAGCTCGCGGCTCAAACGAATTTATGGAATCTATCCGTCTGCACAGGCTGTCCGGGACCAAATTGGATCTGGCTCGATGACTACAATCCATCGCTTCCTCAAAGAACTAGAGGTAGAAGAAGGGGATGTGTGGGGAGAGCTTGGTAGCGTAAACGGCAAGCTGGCTAGCACCGTGCTGGAGCTGCACAATCAGCTTAAGCAGATGGTTGACTCAGAAATTAGTATTATGCAGGCGCGATGCGATGAAGCGATTTTAGAGAAAACGCAGATAGCACAAAACCTTGCTCAAACGATCGCTGAGCAGAAAGCCAACCAAAAAGCCGAGAAAGATAGGCTGTCTGCTGAGATCACTAACGCCAAAGCAATGTTCGAGGCCGAACATCATGCGCATAATGATAGGCGAATAGAACTTGCTGAGGTTAGAGAGAAACTCGATTCAGCCAACCTGGTAGTAACTGATCTCAAAGCCCGACTAAGCAATTCTGAGCGTGACGTAATATCTGTACGCCAGCAGTTACGTCATACCGAAGAGATGTTCAGCGCAAAGCTTGAATCTCTACAGATGACACACGATGAATTGATTGACCGCATGCGAACCGAGAACGTCAAGCTTAACGAACGGCTCATCGCCTCAACAAATAAGGCTGGCGAACTTTCCGGTGAGTTGTCCTCGGTTAACGAGGACCTCTATTCAGCAAAGAAAACTATTGCTGAGATGGGCGACGAAAGACGACTTTTCATTGAGTTGATACAGAAAAAGGATATACGCCTCAACGAGCTTACTGATCGCAAAGACAAATGGAAAGTAAGAGAGTTGAAGCGTGGAAAGCGAGCAATTGCTGGCAAACCTACACCTCCGAGGCTTTAAATCAGAGTAAACGAAGACCATCTAGCACCTTAAAAACTGTAACGAGTAAAAATATTCGCGATTTAGCCTCCAAGTTATTGATTTTAATTGATTATTTCTTTTAAAGGGGATTTTCTCGTTTTTAAAGATCAGCGACAGTGGGCAATTGCATGAGGGGATGCTTTGAATGTAATACCTGTGACTACGCATAATGTATATTATGTTAAGTGAGTGCCGTTTCAGGAGTGTTGCAATTTAGGTGCTCAGCTGTGACGCCTGATGAAAAAGTAGAAAATGACTGATTAAAAAAAATACCAAGATATCAGTGAGATGCAGCATTCTCCGCTGTCAAGGTTTCCCTTGCCCCCCCTCGTTAACGGTTAAAAAAGGAGAATCCTGATGAGGCTTTTGCCTGTTTAAAAAGCCTAAAAAGAAGACTAAATACTGTGCTATTTTTCAAGAGTACTCGTGACTTCCTTTTAGACCAATGGGATCGTCAATGTCAAAAGTCATAGACCCTCGGCCTGTCCTTGCTGGTCCCGAAAGTATGTCTCTCGATCTCGGGCTGTACTACGCTCGCTACCCCTGCATCGAAGCCTTCCTCAGTAGTCTCTCCGCTAATCTTGATGTAGAAACGGACTTAAAATGCGCTATCCGCTTTCTTGCATATCATAGTCACCCGCTTGGAACCTTTAATAATTACCGAACATTCGTTGAACGTTTGCTCCTATGGAGCTGGATTGTCGCCGAAAAAACTGTACTGACACTAGATAAAGAGACGTTTACGAATTTTATTACTTGGCGGTTGCAGGAGCTGAGTGCAACACGATTATTGAATTGAAGCCGGAGCATCATGCTGCATAGCCATGGCAGCCTGCATCACCTCGCCCATGACTTCGATCGGGCATTTGAAGTCGAAGCGTTTCCGCGGGCGCATGTTCAGTTGCAAGGCGATGGCATCCAGCTCTTCCTGGCTGTGTACCGACAGGTCTGCGCCCTTGGGCAAGTACTGACGAATTAAACCGTTGATGTTTTCATTGCTGCCGCGCTGCCAGGGGCTGTGGGGGTCGCAGAAGAATATCGCCACACCGGTTCTCTGGGTGATCTCGGCATGCCGCGCCATCTCTCGCCCCTGGTCGTAGGTCATGCTCTTGCGCATCACCAGCGGCATGCCATTGAGCGCTGCACTGAAGCCCTCCATCGCCGAGGTCGCCGTCGCGTCATTCATTTTCACCAGCATCAGGTAGCCGCTGGTGCGTTCCACCAACGTGCCTACAGACGAGGCGTTGGCCTTACCCTTGATCAGATCTCCTTCCCAATGCCCCGGCATCAGCCGGTCTTCGATCTCCGGCGGGCGCACATGAATGCTGACCATCTCTGGGATCTGACCGCGCCGATCCACGCCGCCAGAGCGTGGTCTGCGCGTCGTCTTGCTTTGGCGCAGACAGATGATCAGTTCCTTACGCAGCTCGCCAACTGGCAAGGCATAGATCGCGTTATAGATCGTCTCGCGACAGACGTAGGCATCTCTGAGATTGGGTATGTTCATGCTACGCAGCTTGCCGGCAATTTGCTCGGGAGACAAACGCTCACGCAGCATGTGGGCCACCAACTCGAAGCGCTCGCTCCCCAACAACAGCTTTCGCCTGGGTCGACAAACCTGGCGGCGAGTCTGCATTTGTTGTTGAGCTACACGGGCTGAGTAGCTGCCGCAGACACTTCGGTTACGCCGTACCTCTCGACTAATGGTCGACGGCGATCGATTTATCAGATGAGCAATCTTGCGCAAACTGAAACCTTGGGAATGACCAATTTGAATAGTGGCGCGCTCTTCAACGCTGAGTTCAGAATATGACATAGGGACAGCACCGTACCGGAAAGGTCAGGTGTTGCACTCAGTTTTAGCGGCCGCCCTTTTTGCAAGATGCCACCTTCAAATTGGGTTGGATTTTCTACAACCGCTAGATTCGCTCAAGTCGATGGTAATTCGGTTTTCAATGAATCATGGCGGCCTTTCAATATTCGAGCATCTAAAGATGTAGGGGCGCGCAGCCCTAAAGTGGAAACCTTGCGTTTCATTCGTAGCGTTTGTAGTTCATTTTATGGTTTTCTCTGCGAGGAAGATGTGATAGCGATAAATCCAGCTATATCATCACGAACTTTCTATGGAAGAGGAATGCGCGCTACTTACCCTGTGGAACGATATTTAACTTCCGAGCAATTAGGTCAGGTTCTGCAAGCGCTAGAATTTCATGCGCTGGGTGATCCTGCTGGTGAGCGTGCTCTTTTTATAATAGCAGCAACGACTCTTATGTGTTTGCATGCTGCAGACCTTGCAAATGCTGATAACTACTGCCCATGCATGAATTGCTTTGTTCTAGACGATGCCAGATGGTGGTTGATACTAGAGGCGCCAGGTCGGCTGCTAAGGAAAGTTGAAGTCACTCCAGAGTTCCTGCCCTACTTGAGACGCTATCGAAAAAGCCGAGGACTACCCCCGTTCCCAGAGCAGAACGAAGAAATCCCTATCTTGGAGGCTAGTCACGGGCGCCCCGGTCTTTCCGTGCGACAAATACGAAGCATTGTTAAAGAAGCGCTTATGAAAGCTCATGCAAGCATTACTTCTACAGACAAAGGCGGTGAGCACTGGAATATCCTGCTTGGTGGCAGTATGCGTTTTTTGAAAGAAAGCGGCGCAAAGATTCGTGCGCAAAGCTTCCGCCCTGCCGAGTTGCAGAAATATCTAGGCATTTTCAGCTTGGCTTATACCTATGGAAGGTATTATGGTTGATAGAGCGTTCCCCGCTAGCTTAAATTCCTGGCCTATAAGCTTCTCTGGCGGGACGCCCGGCAGACTCATTTCTCCCATTTAAAAATCCGACTCCAATCGTAACTGCATGTTATTAAACGTATTATTTGTAAGGATCATGGGGTTACAGATTTTAAGAAGGACAGCGAGGATTGATCGGAGAAATCTAAGCAATATCCGATAATCACCAGACCCGGATATTGCTCTATACTACGCTGAAAGACCGATATAGACGCATTCGCCCAGGTTGAACCACTTCATGTCGCAGCATCCCCAGCCGCTTTTCGAGACCTTTGATCGCTTCCACGAACTCAACTTTCTTCACCTCAATGGCGAGCTTCCAGCGGTTCGGGACTTCCTCCATGGTTGTGCCGATGAGCTCCAGGCCGTCGAGGGCTATCGCGCCGTTCGGGGATTTCTGAAGTCCTACGCCGGCAACGAAGCCACGTTCAACTCCTATCGAACCCACGTCGAGCGGCTGCTGCTCTGGTCCCTACTGGTGGCTGTCAAGCCCCTTGTTGAACTGCGTCGCCGGGACGCCGAGGCCTTCATGGAGTTCTGCCTCAACCCGCCCGCCGACTGGATAGGTCCGGTCGTAAAGTCCCGCTTCCTGCGCGTGGGTGGTCGCAAGAAGCTCGACACGGACACCTACATCGTCAATTTGCAATGGCGACCTTTCAGTCACACTGTGGCCAAGCGCGAACGCAAGATTGCCGAAGAGGCCGTTGCCGCCCTTCCCTCCCGTCCCTACCGCTTGTCCCAGGGATCGGTGGCTCAGGTATTCGCAGTCTGCGGCAGCTTCTTCCAACACGCGATTGATGAGGGTCTCACCGAGGTGAACCCCTTCCGGGCGGTAAAACAGAAATCCATCTACAAGCAACGCAACACCTTGGATGTGGCGTCACGTTCCCTGACTCCGCTGCAGTGGAGCTACGTGATCGAGACTGCCGAGCAGATGGCCGCGACCGACCCGACACACGAACGCACTCTGTTCATCGTTGCGACTCTGTTCTCCATGTACCTGCGAGTCTCCGATCTGGTCGGGCGTGACAACTGGACGCCTACCATGGGCGACATCCGCCGCGATAGCATGGGCAACTGGTGGTTTCATGTGGTGGGCAAAGGCAACAAGGCCGCCAAGATCAGCATCCGCGACGAATACATCCAGAACTACCTGATACGCTATCGCCAGCATTTACAGCTCTCCCCCCAGCCATCTGCCCACGAGAAAACACCGTTGATCAGTTCCCTGAAGGGGCGTGGTGGGCTATCTGATCGACATATTCGCCTGCTGCTCCAAGGGCTATTTGATCGCGCTATGGGGCGTATGGCTGAGGAAGGCTGGAGCGATGACGAAATAGACCAGTTGCGTTCAGCTTCACTGCATTGGTTACGCCACACCTCCGCAACCTTTGATGCACCATATCGAGAGATGAAGGACCTCCAGGCTGACCTTCGTCACAATAGTCTCAGCACTACCCAAAATACGTACTACAACTCGCTGGACGAACAACGGGCACACTCGGTGAAAAGCCTTCCAATCAGACGTTAGACGCCCATTAAACACACACTTGTTTAGCCATCGCGCATAGCTTGAGAACGAGAAAATTTTCCTTGGCTCAGGTGATGGGTGAGTTATGCAACCAGCGCATGCTCGACCTCGACTCGCGGACATGCCATCTGCTTGCTGGCGCGTTTCTGCGCCAGCAAGAAATCAGGAGGTCGCGCTTCCGTCGTCATTGAAAAAGTCATCACGGGAGATGCGTCCGAAATCGCTGAGGTCTTGGTCTTACTGGTCTTCAGCGACCGTCTCGAAGATCGTCGATCATTGCAGCCTTCGTGCTGTACTTGGCTCCGAGATGTACCAGCCTCTCGATGTTCGCGGCAGTGAAGAACTGGTGGCCGGCAGCGATGACTCTCTGTGCTTTGATAATCCCGTGCAGGACTTCACCCACCCATTTCGCAGGCTGCGATCTTCAGGCGTTGGGGTTCGACAAGGCCCGGTCTCATCGTACGGGGCGTCCTGATTATGATCCGGCTAATCTGCTCAAGATCTGTCAGTACGGCTACGTGCAGCGCAACCGTCACGTTCATTGAAAAGTATGGATGTGATGACCGGCGCCTCAGCACCTGCTAACCATCGAGTTGGCAGCCGCTTCGAGTCTCAAGGCTTTCTCATGATCCAACGCCTAGCCTAGGATCCGACTACGCACAGCGGATCGGCATCTATAGCAGCCGAGACCATGGTGGTTCCATATGCCGGTTGCGAGCGGTCAACCAGAGCACCACACCCGACATGGGTGCGGTGCTCAGTTCCTGATAGCAGTGGATCAGCCGGCAGTCGATTCCAGAGGTTTCTCCATCAGCGTGCAGACCTGACCCGGCCGGTGCCAGAGAAAACCCATAATGGCGGCGGCGCCCACCAGCCCCGGCAGCGCGAACGCCAGAAAGCTCGCCTGCAACGGCAGTTGCGCGGCGTGCAAAGCTCCGCCCAGCAACGGGCCGATGATGGCGCCAATACGGCCAATTCCCATCGCCCAGCCCAGACCAGTGGAGCGGATATGCGCGGGGTAAAATTGCACGGCGCAGGCATTGGCGAGGATCTGCGTACCGATAGTGCAGGCCCCGGCCACGCCGATCAGCAGGTAGAGCACCGGCAGCGGTGACTTCAGCGCCAATAGACTCAGCGACAGCGCACCGGTGGCGAAGAACGCCAGGAGTACCCGACCCAGGCCTATGCGATCTCCCAGCCAGCCGCCGCCGATTGCCCCGAAGATGGCGCCGAAGTTCAGCACCAGCAGGAACGCCAGGCTGGAGTTGAGGCCGTAGCCGGCAGCGTTCATAAGCTTCGGCAGCCAGGAACTCAGGGCGTAGACCATCAGCAGGCAGCAGAAGAAGGCCACCCAGAGCATCAGCGTTTTCAGTGCGCGACCATCCTGGAACAACTGGGAGATGGCCACCTTGCCCGCCTGCCCCTTTGCCAGATTGAGCCGGTCGTGCATTTTGGGCACGTAGTCGGGCTCTGCCCTGGCCAGCAGCTCTTTGGCGCGTTCGACCTCCCCCTGGCGCAGCAGGAAGTTCAACGACTCCGGCAGCTGGCGCACCAGCAACGGCAGCACCAGCAGCGGTACAACCGCCACGAAGAACACCGATTGCCAGCCCCAGCTGGGCATCAACGCCATGCCCAGACCCGCAGAGAGCATGCCCCCCACCGAGTAACCGCTGAACATGATCGCCACCAGGGTGCTGCGGATTTTCTTCGGCGCGTACTCGTTCATCAGCGCCACCACATTGGGCATCACCCCACCGATACCAAGCCCGGCGAAAAAGCGGCAAATGGCAAACTCCTCGGGAGTGCGCGCGAATCCGTTGATCACGGTAAAACCGCTGAACAGGACCACACAGGTCATGATGGTCTTGCGGCGCCCGATCCGGTCCGACAGTGGGCCGAAGAACAGTGCACCGAGCATCATGCCCACCAATGCGCAGCTGCCTAGCAGACCGGCCTGCAGCGCAGAGAGGTTCCAGGCTTGCATCAGCGACGGCAGCACCACGCCGTAGATAACCAGATCATAGCCATCGAAGATAATGATCAGCGCGCACCAGAACAGCACGCGCCCGTGAAAGGTATTGAAGCGGGCCCCGTCAAGCAGGGCGGAAACGTCGATATCACGCATGGCATAGCTCTTCTTGTCATTGTTATAGAGCCGGAACCGGCATCGAGGCCGATTCCGGTAGAACGACGCGCAACTAGGCGCAGTGGCTCAGGGCTGTCCAACCTAGTCGAGCGCGGGCATCTCGCACGTCAGCGTCGAGGTCGTGGTTCCACAACCAGTCGAAGCGGCTAGCCAAGGTAGCTCCCAGCGCCTGTTTGTCATCACCCACTGCCGGGTCACGCAGTTCGTAAAGTTCACCGGCTTCCCAGGAGGTACGCTGCACGCGGCAGGCACGCGGGCGGCGCAAGGCGTCGTAGGCAGCCAGCAACTCATCGAGGTTGCCGCGACTCACCTGAACATCTCCCAGCAGGCGGGCGAGGAAGTAGGCGTCCTCGAGCCCCTGCCCTGCCCCGGCGCCCTGGTGCGGCAGCATCGCGTGGGCGGCATCGCCGATCAGCGCCACACGGCCGTGGACATAACCAGGTAGCTCGGCGAGGTCGTGCAGAGCCCAGTAGGTTGGCGAGGGAATGCACTCCAGCAGGATTCGCGCAGCATCGCCCCAGCCGACGAAGGCGTCGAGCATCTCACGCTGGCTGGCCTGACGAACCCAGGGCGAATTCTCGGGCCAGGTGGGCGCGGGCTGACTGCGGTCAGATACGAAGGCCACCACGTTGATGATGCGCCCCCGCTTAACCGGAAAGGTAAGGATGTGGCCATCCAGGCCCAGGTACATCTGCGGCACGTCCACCAAGTGCTCGTCAACGCCAGCGGCACGGTAGGCCTCGCGCAGGTGCAGGCTATCGATCATGCCACGGTAGGCGCAGGTACCACTGAAGCGCGGCACGGCGGGCGGGGCCCCGATACCCTCGAGGACATGGCCACGAATAGCCGATTTGATGCCATCGGCGGCGATCAGCAAGTCACCGCGATATTCACTACCGTCGGTAAAGCGCACACAGGCCTCATCGCCGTGCTGCTCCACGCCCACGGCGCGCTTATTGAATCGGGCAATGCCCTCCGGCAGTCGGCTGGCGAGCACGTCGAGGAAATCCGCCCGGTGCACCGAAGACTGCCCCACGCCAGGAGCCACGCTCGCGCCAATGTAACCGGCGTCGACGCTGCGGCGCCATTCGAACCACACGTCCTGCCAGGGCTCGGGGGTGCGATCGGCAACCTGGGCGTAAGGCTCTGCAATGCCGAGACCGGCAATGGCTCGCACCGCGTTAGCACCGAAGGAAACGCCCGCTCCCACCTCACCGAAGGCCGGTGCGGATTCGAAGAGCTGGACGTCGAGATGGGAATGGCGGCACAGATCCAGTGCCAGGGCGACGCCGGAAATACCGCCGCCGATGATGCCGATACGCAGGGCAGGCTTGGTGATCATGTTTGTACCCATGATGTTGTTGTTGGAGTGAAGTCATCATGGGCGCACGAGAAATATTGATAAATACCGCAGCCTGCATACAAACTATTTCAAACCTGAATATTCCTACCAACCTATGAGGCAGACCATGGACCTGCGCGACCTGGATCTGAACCTGCTAGTGGTGTTCAACCAGTTGCTGATCGACCGCCGCGTCTCCACCGCCGCGGAAAGCCTGGGTCTGACCCAGCCCACCGTGAGCAACGCCCTCAGGCGCCTGCGTACAGCCCTGCAGGACGACCTGTTCGTGCGTACCTATCAGGGTATGGAGCCTACCCCCTACGCCCAGCAACTTGCTGAGCCAGTGTCGCTGGCCATCCATACCCTGCGCGAGGCGCTGAGTCGCCAAGACAGTTTCGACCCGCTAACCAGCGAACGCACCTTCACCATCGCGATGACCGATATCGGTGAAATCTACTTCACCCCGCGCCTGATGGATGCCCTCTCCCGCCTGGCACCAGGCTGCCGCATCAGTACCGTGCGCAACACCTCCGTATCCCTGATCGAGGCGCTGCAGAGCGGCACCGTCGACCTCGCCGTAGGCCTGCTGCCACACCTGCAGGCAGGCTTCTTCACTCGCCGTCTGTTCCATCATCGTTACGTATGCATGTGTCGCAAGGACCACCCCGTCACCAGCGAGCCGCTCACGCTGGAGCGCTTCTGCGCTCACGGTCATGTGCGGGTCATCGCCGCCACCACCGGCCACGGCGAAGTGGACGCACACATGGCGCGTCTGGGGATAGAGCGGGACATCCGTCTCGAAGTGCCGCACTTCGTCGCTGTGGGCCATATTCTCCAGCGCACCGATCTGCTGGCCACGGTACCCGAGCGCTTTGCCGAGTGCTGCGTCCAGCCCTTCGGTTTGGTGGCCCTGCCCCACCCCGTGCAGCTACCGGAAATCGATATCAACCTGTTCTGGCACGCCAAGTATCACCGAGACTCCGCCAACCGCTGGCTCAGGCAACTGATGTTCGAGCTATTTGCGGACTGACGGCGCCCGAAGTGCCTGACAGCCCATTGCCTGCCATGAGGGATCGGGCTGACTGCCGAGTCCTGCGACGGACTCAATACACGCAGCTCTCGCCCTGGCGCAGATACACCAGGGTATGGATCTCGCCGTGTGAATCCTCATAGACCATGGTCGCCTCGCCCACCTCACAGCCCTGAGGCATCTCGATCGAAATGACCCTGGCGACATCCATGGCCTGGCCATAATGGTATGGCTGCGCATCGTCGGCGACTGCCCACTGAGCGACAAGTGTCACGCCGATCATCCAGTATCTTGCTTTCATGCTGCACCTCGTAATGACTCGATGAGCATCAGCTTAAGGAGTGGTTCCGGCAAGAAACAGCGAACTCCAGGCAAGGTAGTTTTGCCTTTAGCGTAATAATCGAAGAGCGCTAAGCGACAGGGCATCAACCCTGGCCACACCGGTTTGCTCCCAGGGTCACGCCCAATAGGTGGGGTTTTCCACCAGGGTTCGATTACCGCGGAATACCAGGGGTAATTGCTCCTTGAGGAACTCCACCCAGGTTCTCACCTTGGCATCGAGAAAGCGCCGCGACGGGTACAGCGCATAGATACCCCGCTCGTGCAGGCGATGTTCGGCCAGCAGGCGTACCAGTCGGCCCTGTGCGAAGGCCTTGGCCGCTATCAGGTCCGGCAGTACGCAAATACCCATACCCTCTCCTGCCGCCTGGGCCATCGCCTCGGCGACGTTGACCTGAAATGTTTCTCCCAGACGGATCGCCCGCTCGACGCCGTTGTCGGTAAAGGTCCAGCTGTCGCCAAAAACCGGGTCGAGCAGGCGCAGGCAGCGATGCTGGCTCAGCTCGTCGAGAGTCATCGGAATACCGTGCTGCCCCAGGTAGCTCGGCGCCGCACAGACCACGCTGTAGGTAGTGCCGAGCAGTTGAGCGACCAGTTCGGAGTCGGGCAACTCCCGGGCCAGAGTAATGACCACATCCTGCCCCTCCTCGAGCAGGTCAGGGTGGCGCTGGGAGAGCGTCAGCTCAAGGTTCACTTCCGGGTAGAGCTCGCTATAGCGGGCGGCCAAGGGTGCAAGTAGATGGGTGCCCAAACCGGTGATCGCGTGCACCCGCAGGCGCCCCCTGGGCATCAGGTAGGCACCACCGGCCTCGGCGCCAGCGTCTTCCAGCTCGCTGAGAATATGCCGACAGCGCTCCAGGTAACGGCTGCCTACCTCGGTCAGCCCCAGCCGGCGGGTGGTACGTTGCAGTAGGCGTGCCTGCAGATGACTTTCGAGTTCGGACACCTGCCGCGACACCTGCGCGGTGGACAAGCCCAGCGTCTGTGCAGCAGCCGTGAAGGTGCCCGCGTCCACCACGCGAGTAAACACCCGCATTGCCTGAAAAACATCCATCTGACTGTTACCTATTTAGTAAGTGTTCTTTGCATAAGACGGCTATTTTTGCATGAAAGCATGGGAAATATACTGCCGCCTTCGCGGGCCGGCCCGGACTTTCCAGCGTGCGCCCGTCCCCCGACGCTTTGCTTAACCGAGGTATTCATGACTCCCGATCAACGATTTGCCCGCTGGGTTCAAATCGCTATCTCGGCCCTAGCCTGTTGCTTCATCTACTTCCTAACCGCCGACCTGAGCATGCCGTTGACACCACAGGCGCAGTTGACCCGACCGGTACTGAAGGTCGCGCCGCGGGTCGCAGGCCAGGTCAGTGAGCTGGCGGTGAGCAATAACCAGTACGTACAACCTGGCCAGTTACTGTTTCGCCTCGATCCGCAGCCATTCGAGCTGGAGGTGCAGCGGGCCGAGTTGGCGCTCGAACAGGCACACCAGGACAACACTGAACTCGATGCCCTGCTGGCCGCCGCCCGTGCCGAGGTCAGCGCGGCCCAAGCCAAGTCGAACGAGTCGGGCGCTCAGGCCCTACGCCTGTCGCGCCTGCTCGAACGCCAGCATGTCTCGCGCCAGGCCTACGATGCGGCCGAAGCGCAGCATCTGATGGCCCAGGCCCAACTGCGTACGGCGCAGGCCAGAGTCCGTGAACTGCAGGCCCGTCGCGGCGGCGCCGACGGTGCCAATCTACGGCTACGCCAAGCCCGCAATGCACTGCTCCGGGCGCACCTGCAGCGGGACTACAGCGAGGTTCGCGCCGAACGTGGCGGCGTGCTCAGCAACCTGCAGCTCACCCCCGGCACCTTCGTCGCGGCAGGAACGCCGGTGGCCGCTCTGGTCGAGGACCGCCTGGACATCATCGCCGACTTCCGCGAGAAGTCCCTGCGCTACATCGGCGTCGACACCCCAGCCGTGGTCGTATTCGACGCCCGTCCAGGCGAGCTGTTCAGCGCCCGGGTCAGTCATTTCGACGCCGGAGTCCGGGAAGGCCAGATCGATGCCAACGGCGAGCTGGCAACGCCCGCGCAATCCGAGCGCTGGGTTCGCGACGCGCAACGACAACGCGTGCACCTGGCACTCGATGAAGAGCTGCCGTTCCTGCTGCCCACCGGGGCTAAGGCCACGGTTCAGCTGAAGCCCTTCGACAACCCGCTGGTGAACCTCGCCGCTACGCTGCAGATCCGCCTGATCAGTTGGTTGCACTATGTCTACTGAACCCTCCGCGGCGGCACACACACTTGCCGAAAGGGCCACAGCGCCCCGTTTGTCACTGGGCAAGAACGACCTGCGCCAGTGTCTGCGCATCGCCACTGGCGGCAGTCTGGCCTTTGTCCTGTGCAAGCTGTTCGACCTGCAGTACGGTGCCTTCTTCTGCGTCTATCCGATGCTACTGCTCGGCCTGGTGCCGCGCCTGACTGCCCACCTGATGCGCCAGTTCTTCACCCAGGGACTGGTCGTCAGCCTGGAGGTCGCGTTGCTCTACGGTCTGTTCGGCGGCCGACCGCTGCTGATGATTCCGCTGGTGTTCTTGCTGTTTCTCTACCGTTTCGCGCTGATGGCCAGCGGCCCGAACTTCCTGTTCGGCGCCCTCGGCGCAGTATTTCTGTCGATCCAGCTGAACTTCGCCAGCTACCCGCACACCGACGTCATCGCCATGCTTGGGAGCAATGGCCTGGCCATCGTGCTGGCCGCAGCGATCGCCGTGCTGATGTTCTACCTGTTTCCCGACTGCGAGCCGCGCCCCGCACGCACGCCGCCGCCCAAAGACCGCGCCAGTCGGCGCCACGAGGCACTGCTCGGGGCAACGGTGGCGACGCTGTCGTTCAGCGTATTCCAGTGCCTGGATCTGCAGGACTCGCTGTCGGCTCAGGTCGCCAGCATCCTGCTGTTGTTTCCCATGCACTGGAACGGCTCACGCTTCGCCGGCCGTACCCGTGCGCATGGCACCCTGCTCGGCTGCGTGATTGCCCTGCTGATCATGCTGCTGCTCTATGATCACCACGACCTACTGCCGCTGGTCGCCCTGCTGCTATGGATCGCCGCCATGGTCTGCGCGCGCTGGCACATGCTGGAAAAGGGGGTGCCCGGCGTCGGCTTCGGCGCTTTGACCACCCTGGCCATCCTGTTCGGCCAGTCGCTTACGCCCAGCCACGACATCATATTTGCGACCCTCTACCGGCTGAGTTCGGTGTGTGTCTCGGTGCTGTTGACCCTGTTCGTCGTGTTCATGGTGCACCGCTTGCTCAACCGCTTTGTCACTACTCGCCACAGCAGCCATTGAAGCCAACAGCTGCGGCCACGGCGATTGTCAGATCAGCGCGCGTTTTTCCTGCTCGTACACAAAGCCGGCGACCGCGCACCGCTACAATTTGTTATCACGCGTGCAACACTTTCGCGGCAAGACGCGCTTGGCCGTGGATCCGAGCGTTTTACGATCATCTGGGAGAAATGATGCGAACGCGCGTGAACCGGCGAATCCACTTGCTCCGCCGGCCCCGAAACATCAGAAGGGATAAGGCTGATCAGATGGCTCAACAGTGACCCACTTGATTTCTGTGAACTCGTCAATCACAGCGCTTCCATCGAAACGGCCGTATCCACTCTGCTTCATACCACCATAGGGGGCCTGCGCTTCGTTTTGTACGGTGGCGCCGTTGATGTGGACACAACCTGCATCCAACCGACTTGCCAGCTCAAGCGCTTTGGAGACATTGGCGCTGAAAATTGCAGATGAGAGGCCATAAGCCGTGTCATTGGCCACTTCCAACGCCTCCTCTGCCCCGTCGACACGAACGATCGTGGTAATAGGACCAAAGGTTTCCTCGTCGTAGATTTCCATGTCCTTGGTCACGCGGTCGACTAGCGTGGGCTGCATCAAGGCACTGTCGGCGATACCGCCCGCGGCGATGACAGCCCCTTTGCCGAGCGCATCTTCGATCAGATGGTTGATCCGCTTTACCGAGCCCTGGGCGATGACCGGTCCGACTACGCAGGTCGGAGATGCGGTGGGGTCGCCAAGCTCCAGTTTGCCGATTCGCTCGGAAAACTTACTCACGAATTCGTCGGCAACACGCTGATCGACCACGAAACGCTCGGTCGACATGCAGATTTGCCCTTGATACAGGAACGAGCCGAATACTGCGGCATTCACTGCGCCGTCGATATCGGCATCCTCCAGCACTACGAAAGGAGCCTTGCCACCCAACTCCAACAAACAGCGCTTGAGATGGGACGCACAGGTTTCGGCGATCATGCGGCCGACCTTGGTGGAGCCCGTGAAGTTGACCCGGCGCACGGTATCGTGGGCCACCAACGCTTCGGTGACAGCCGATGCGTCTTCGGGCGCGGTAATCAGGAAATTGAGCACACCCGCCGGCAGGCCTGCCTCAATGAAGGCATCGGCCACAAGGGCATGAGTGCGAGGACTGTTTTCCGAGCCTTTGAAGATCACGGTATTGCCGCACGCCAGCGGATACGCGATAGCGCGAGCCCCCAGGATCACCGGCCCATTCCACGGCACAATGCTCAGCACGGTGCCCACCGGCTGGCGAAGCGTCAACGAGAAAGCGCCAAGCTTATCGGTTGGAATCGTCTCACCCTTGATTTGAGTAGTGAGCGCTGCAGCCTCGCGCAGCAGATTCGCCGATGCACCTACGTTGAACTGCGCCCAGAGCTGCGATGCGCCAATTTCCTCAGCCATGATCCGGCAGAATTCCGACATCTTGGCCTCGAGGACATCCGCTGCTGCGAGCAGGAGACGACGCCGCTCGGTCGGTCCGGTCTTGGACCATTTGCGGAATGCTCGCTCGGATGAGGCCGCGAGCCGTTTTGCGTCTTCCAGGGTGCAGGCAGCCGCAGTGCTGACCAGTTTGGCGGACACAGGGTCAAGCCGTTGGATCGTCTTGCCTCCGGTAGCGTCCAGCTTGATATTGTCGATTACCAGTTGTGCACTCATTTCTAGACCTTTTAGACAGTAGGAAAATTGTGTGACGCGACCGCATTCAGTCGGCAGCTCCGGGCATACGCAGAATGGGACTGCGCTGCGCAGCTGCGTCAGTGATTGCGCGACTACGCGTAGCCGGATCTGCTACCCGGCTATTGAAGATGGGCGTTGTGCCCACCCTGCGAGCCAACTCCAGGCGAGAAGGCATCACGTCCACGGCAATGGCGGAGTCATGCGGCCAGGGCCGCTTTCCAGCCTAAACGGCTGTAGGCCAAGTTCAGGTCTTGCTGCAGATCGTGATTCCACAGCCAGTCGAATCGGCTGACGAAGACTGCGTCACAACGATGGGGTCGCAAGGTGCCCACTTCAGCGATAGCCCGCTAACCCAGCAGCTCGACCATGTCCTGGGTCAAGGTGCGCTGCTCATTCAGGCGCCGAACGATGCGCTCGACCGTCTCCAGCCGCACCGCGGCGCCGGCACGCATCTCTGCCATGGCGCCCAGGGCCGCGGCGGACTTCTCCAGGCCGGTGCTGGTGGACTGGCCGATGTGTTCGACTCCCGTCCGCGCCTCCTGCGCCGACTTCTGCAGGCTGCCGGCGATCTGCTGGATCTCGCCGCTGGACTCGTTGGCGCGCTGGGCCAGGTGACGCACTTCGTCGGCGACTACGGCGAAGCCGCGGCCATGCTCACCGGCGCGGGCCGCCTCGATGGCCGCGTTGAGCGCCAGCAGGTTGGTCTGCTTGGCGATGTCCTGGATGCTGCCGACGATGGCGCCGATGCGCATCGACTGTTGCGACAGTTCGTCGAATACCTGATCGATGGTGCCCATGTAGCCGGCCAGCTCGCGGATCGCCGCCTCGCAGGCCTGGATGCTGGCGGCGCTGAACTGCACCTTTTCTCCGCCCGCGCGCGCCAGTTCAGTGGCGAAGAGCATGTCCTGCTCGGTGCGCAGGATGCTCTCGAGCAACTTCGCCAGGGGTGCGCGTAGCGGCAGGCCAGGGTCGGAAGGCGGCTCGGGAGCAGGCGCCGCCAGCAGCACCGGCGGTTCAGGCTCAGGCGCCGGTGGCGGCGCTGGCGCTGGCGCTGGTGGCGGCAACTCGACCAGGATCGGCGGCAACCTGTGGTAGAGCAGGCCGGCCAGGGCGACGCCGGCCAGCGCCAGGGCCGCCAGTGGGCCGTGCAGGCCGCTGTCCAACAGCAGCAGGCCGGCTGCGGCCAGCGCCGCCGTCGCTTGCAGCAACGCCGCCAGCGGCTTCTGCCAGTTTCGGGCAGGGGCGTCGGTCTTCTCGTTCATCGTCAGTCTCCCCGGCGTCACAGGCCAATATGTTCCTGGAGGATCTGCGGCTGGCACTTCAGCTCGACGCTGGGCCCGTCGAACACCACCCGTCCCTTGACCATGATCATGCTGCGGTCGGTCAGGTCGAGCAGCACGTTGACGTTCTTGTCCACCACCAGAGTGGCGATACCGCTGGCCTTGATCAGGCGGATCACGTCCCAGATCTCCTTGCGGATCAAGGGCGCCAGGCCCTCGGTGGCCTCGTCGAGGATCATCAGTTCGGGGTTGGTCAGCAACGCGCGGCCGATGGCGACCATCTGCTGCTCGCCGCCGGAAAGGTTGCCGCTCAGGTGGGAGAAGCGCTCGGCCAGGCGCGGGAAGGTCGCCAGCACCCGCTCCAGGTTCCAGTCGCGGCGCCCGTCCAGGCCCGGGCGGGCGGCCATGATCAGGCTCTCGCGCACGCTCAGGTTGGGGAACATGCCGCGGCCCTCTGGCACATAGCCGATACCGCGGCGGATGATCTGGTGGGTGGCGCGGCCGCTGCAGCGCTCGCCGCGGATCAGCACCTCGCCGCGGCGCGCCGGCGTCAGGCCGAGCAACGAGCGAATGGTGGTGCTCTTGCCCATGCCGTTGCGGCCCATCAGCGCCAGGGTCTCGCCCGGCTGGATCTGCAGGTCGACGCCATGCAGCACATGACTGTTGCCGTAATAGGTGTGCAGGCCGGTGGCCTGCACCAGGGCTTGTGCGCTCATCAGAATTGCTCCTCGCCGTCGCCCAGATAGGCCTGCTGTACCGCCGGATCGTTGCGCACCTGGTCCAGCGGGCCACTGGCCAGCAGCTCGCCGTTGACCATCACGGTGAGACGGTGGGCGATGCTGAACACCGCATCCATGTCGTGCTCGACCAGGACCATGGCGTACTGCTGCGACAGTCTGGCGAGCAGTTCGACCACCCGCGCCGATTCGTCCTTGCCCATGCCGGCCATGGGTTCGTCGAGCAGCAGGAAGCTCGGCTCGGTGGCCAGTACCATGCCGATCTCCAGTTGGCGTTGCTCGCCATAACTCAGGGCATCGGCCAGGGTGTCGCGGTGGGCGGCCAGGCCGCAAAGCTCCAGCGCCCGTTCGGCGCGCTCGCGTACCTCGACATAGGCCTCGCAGCGGCGGAAGAAACGAAAGGAGTTCTTCAGCCGCGACTGCGCCGCCAGCCAGCAGTTTTCCAGGCAGGTGAAGCTGGGAAAGATGTTGGTGCGCTGGAAGCTGCGGCCGATGCCCAGGTGCGACACCCGGTTGGGCGCCAAGCCGGTGATGTCGCGGCCGTGAAAGAGGATCTGCCCGGCGCTGGGCTGAAGATGGCCGGACAGCAGATTGACCATGGTGCTCTTGCCGGCGCCGTTGGGGCCGATGATCGCGTGTACCTCGCAGGGCGCCACGCTCAGGGAAATGTCGTTGACCGCACGCAGGCCGCCGAAGGCCTTGCTCAGTCCGCGGGTTTCTAGAACATGGGCGGTCATACGCCGGCCTCCTTCTTCATCGCGTCGGGGGTGGATACCGTACTTGCGTCGCAGGCCGTGGCTGTGCGCCGGTCGCAGAGCTGCAGCAGCAACCCGGCGAGACCGCGCGGCAGCAACAGAACCATGGCGATGACCACCAGCCCCATGGGCAGCTCCCAGTGCGGGGTCAGGCCGGCGAACAGATGGTGCAGGCCCTCGAAGGCGAAGGCGCCGAAGATGGCGCCGAACAGGCTGCCCATGCCACCGAGGATGACCATCACCAGGGCGTGGGCCGAGAGCTGCCAGCCGACCTGGTCGGGGCTGACGAAACCGTATTGGGTGGCCGAGAGCATGCCGGCGTAGCCGGCGATGGTGCCGGCAATGACGAAGGCCGCCAGCTTGTAGAACAGCGGGTTGTAGCCCATGGAACGGACCCGTTCCTCGTTGTGCTTGATGCCCAGCAGCACCCGGCCGAACGGCGCGCGCAGGAAGGTGCGCAGCAGCAGATAGACCAGCACCAGGGAGCCGAGCACCAGGTAGAACAGGCTGCGCGGGTTCTCCAGGTCGAGCAGATGCACCCCGGCGATGGCCACCTCGGGCTTGAGGAACAGGTAGATGCCGTCCGAGCCGCCGGCGAAGGCCGAGTCGTGGAACAGGTAATAGAGCATCTGCGAGAAGGCGATGGTCGCCATGATGAAGAAGATGCCCGAGGTGCGGATGATCAGCAGGCCCATCAGCAGCGCAGCTGCGGCGCTGACGCCCAGGCACAGCAGCAGCGCCAGCCAGAAGTTCACCGCCTCGAACTCCGGGGCGAACAACACCAGGCTGTAGCCGGCGATGCCGAAGAAGGCCGCCTGGGCCAGGCTGACCATGCCGGTCACGCCCACCAACAGGTCGAGGCTGAGAGCGACCAGGGCGAGAATCATGATGTGGGTCAGTTGCTGCAGGTGGAAGGATACTGTCGATCCCAAGCCATAAGCAATTGCTGTTGCTGTTGCTGTTGCTGTTGCTGACAGGACATGGACATGCCATAGCGATCCTACGTGTAGAAGGTCGGGCAAGCGACCAAGCCTTTCACTTCATCACGCGGCACTGCTGCTCGCCCTACGAAATCAATGCGGGTACTACACGTTCCGTAATAAGGGACTGTGGCACCATGCCATAAAGGAAGTTGCTTCGCCTCACCGACTGACGGATAGCGGTTGGTCAGGTCAACTTTCATGGCACGGAAGACGGGGTCACCAGCTACGCAGTTCTTACGACCTTATGTGCCTCTGCTTGAAGATTTCTGCCAGTGGCTATTACGACTGGAGGGATCGTGATCCAAGCCCCGAATGCTCGCCTGATTGCGACCGAGCGAATTCAATGATGGTAAGTACGCCAACGGCCTGCTTTGCCAACTGCCCTACCCGACCGATGACACGCGTTTGATCATTGCAGCGGCACAGGAGGGAATCAAAAGGCTGTAACGAGAGGGTTTCAGCTATGCCAAAGCCCAAGTGTTGCTGCTAGACCTGTGTAAGCGTGATGAGTACACACAGGATCTATTCGCACAGGAACAGCCAGCTCGAACAGAAAAGCTAATGAGCACATTGGATGCAATCAACGGTCGCTGGGGCGCCTTAAATCATCGCACCAAACCATCTTAGAGAGAGTTCACCGTCGCCCCTAACATGGCATAGGTGATGGATATCACCTTTATCCATACCAGCAGGACTGGCTGTGAAGGCAGCATTACTTCGCCTAATCTAGCGCGGCGGGATTAAAAAGGCGCAGAGCCTAGGTGTAGGACTCCGCGCAACGCTCAATCGTTAGAAATGTTAGGCACCTAGCTCGAACAGGGGGCGCTGTCGACGCGGATACAGGCCTCCAGACTCTGGTTGCGCGGCAACAGCCGTGAGAAGTAGACGGTGACGTAGAAATAGCCCGCGTCAATCTTTGTCTGCGCCACAACCGATGTAGCATGCCCGGGTTTTATAGACCGGGCCAAGATTAATGATGCTCGCCAAGTGGGGCCTGAGCGAGAATCACGTGCCTATTCGCCGGGCTCTTAGATACCACCCAGGCAGAGGTACTTGATCTCCAGGTAATCCTCAATGCCGTACTTGGATCCTTCGCGACCCAGGCCGGATGCCTTGATACCACCGAAAGGCGCAACTTCATTGGAGATCAGCCCAGTATTGACGCCGACCATACCGTATTCTAGGGCTTCGGCCACACGGAACACGCGCCCCATATCGCGGGCATAGAAGTACGAGGCCAGGCCGAACTCGGTGTCATTGGACATCGCGATCACGTCGGCCTCGTCCTTAAAACGGAACAGCGGCGCCAGCGGACCGAAGGTTTCTTCCTTGGCTACGGCGGCGTTATTCGGTACGTCAATGAGGATGCTCGGCTCGAAGAAAGTGCCACCGAGGGCGTGCGGCTTACCACCAGCGAGTAGCTTGGCACCCTTGCTAATGGCGTCGGCAATGTGCTCCTGGACCTTGGCCACCGCCTTGGCATCGATCAGAGGGCCGGTGGTGATACCTTCGTCCAAACCGTTACCAATCTGCAACTTAGCTACCGCGATTTTCAGCTTCTCGGCGAAGGCATCGTATACGCCGTCTTGGATATACAGGCGGTTGGCGCACACGCAGGTCTGGCCATTGTTGCGGTATTTGGAGATCAGTGCGCCTTCCACTGCCTTATCAAGGTCGGCATCATCGAATACGATGAACGGCGCGTTTCCGCCCAGTTCTAGCGACACCTTTTTAATGTCCTTGGCACATTCGGCCATTAGCTGGCGACCAATTTCGGTGGAGCCAGTAAAGCTCAACTTGCGCACGATCGGGTTGCTAGTCAGTTCGCTGCCGACTTCGCCAGCACTGCCAGTGATTACACTGAACACGCCTTTGGGGATCCCGGCACGCTCGGCCAGCACTGCCAACGCCAGCGCCGAATAAGGCGTTTGCGACGCTGGCTTGAGCACCATGGTACAACCGGCGGCCAGGGCCGGGCCGGCTTTACGGGTGATCATGGCTGCCGGGAAGTTCCAGGGTGTAATCGCTGCCGTTACGCCGATGGGCTGTTTGATCACGATCAGGCGTTTGTCCGGTTGGTGGCCGGGAATTACGTCGCCATACACGCGCTTGGCTTCTTCGGCGAACCACTCAAGGAAGGACGCCGCGAAAGCAATTTCGCCCTTGGCTTCGGCAAGTGGCTTACCTTGCTCCATGGTCATGAGACGACCCAGGTCGTCCTGGTTTTCAATCATCAGTTCAAACCAGCGGCGCAGTTTGTTGGCGCGGTCTTTAGCTGTCAGTGCACGCCAGGCTGGCAGGGCATGATCTGCTGCTTCGATGGCTCGACGGGTTTCCGCTGCCCCCATCTTCGGCACACTACCCATAACTTCGTTGGTGGCCGGATTGGTGACCTGAATGGTCTGGCCGCTGTCCGCGTCCAACCAGGTTCCGTCGATATAAGCCTGTTGGCGGAACAATTGGGTATCTTTGAGTTGCATGGCGTGCTCCTTCGCAGACTGCATTCAGTGCTGCTCAGCTATTTTCCAAGCTATGAATTTAAGCCGAGGAGAGCCACATAAAAGCAATTCTCTCCTCCCCCGGATTGATCTAACCAACCCACTGAGTGGTGTCGTCCAGCGCCCTGGCAAAGCGCTCTACAATCATTCCGACTTCCTGTTCGTTGACGATTAACGGCGGGCAGAAGGCCACGGCATCACCCATGGCGCGAGTAATCATGCCGTGTTCCTGGGCTCTGCCGGCCATGTAGCGTCCGAGGGTGCCTAGCGCCTGATACGGCGCCTTGCTCACGCGATCGCCAACTAGTTCTACCGCAGCGATCAGTCCACAACCGCGAATTTCGCCCACCAAGGGATGATCGATGAAATGCTGTAGGCCGCTGCGCAACAACTGGCCCATTTGCGCCGCATGCTCGACCAGGCTCTCCTCTTCAATAATCTTCAGGTTCTCCAAGGCCACGGCAGTAGCTACCGGATGACCGCTGCCGGTGAACCCATGCCCAAGCGCGCCAAGCGCTTGGCTCTGATCAGCGATGCCCTCAAATACTGGGGCATTGATCAGAATCGCCGCTATCGGCTGATAAGAAGATGACAGTTGCTTGGATAACACCATGATGTCCGGCTGGATACCAAAGGTCTGGCTGCCAAACATCTGCCCGGTACGCCCAAATCCACAGATTACCTCATCGGCGATAACCAGGATGTCGTACTTACGGCAAACTTTCTGGATCTTCTCCCAGTAGGTACGAGGCGGCACTATGACACCGCCAGCGCCCATCAATGGCTCGCCAATGAACGCTGCGATAGTCTCCGGGCCTTCGGCGAGAATCTTCTGCTCGAGCTCGACGGCAAGGCGGTCAGCGAAATGCTCTTCACTTTCACCGGCAAGGGCGAAACGATAATGGTGCGGGCAGCCGACATGCAGGAAGCCTGGAAGCGGCAGGTCGAAACCGCGCTGGTTGCCTGGAAGGCCAGTCAAGCTTGCGCTGGCGACGGTGATGCCGTGGTAGCCGTTGACCCGACTGATGAACTTCTTCTTGGCTGGTTTGCCTAGAGCGTTATTGAGGTACCAGACCATCTTCACTACAGTATCGTTAGCCTCGGAACCGGAGTTGGTGAAGAACACCTTACTCATAGGCACCGGCGCCATCTCGATCAGCTTTTCGGCTAACTCGATACTCGGGCGATGCGATTTGTGACTGAACAGGTGATAAAACGGCAGGGTGTTGAATTGCTGCTCAGCTGCCTTGATCAGACGTTGATTGCTAAAGCCAAGCGCGGCGCTCCACAACCCAGCCATCGCCTCGATATAACCCTTGCCCTGATCGTCATAAACATAGATACCCTCCCCGCGCTCGATGATCAGCGGGCCAAGCTCCTGATGAAGGCGAGCATTGGTGTAGGGGTGCAGTTGATACTGAATGTCTTTTTCTGGCAGCGAGGATACTGACTGGTTCATGGGGCGCTCTCAATATGACTAACAAGCATGGTTTCTGGGAGTAGCCTTATAAGTAGGCATCCGGCTTTTGATCACAATCACACACTTCAATTCGGTAACGAGTTCAGTAACGATGACTTGGCTCGGGGACGTTAAGTGCACTAGCCGATAGCCTATTAGACTGAGCCGGTGCGGGGCTTGTCGTCTTGCGCACAGTCTTGTTCGTTCCAGTGCACTGCCGAATTCGCCCCGCACTGCCTCATGCGGGATGTTGGTTTTTTACAAACCTGGGTAGCCCCTGCAGCTGTGCATCAATCTGCTTGATGATGTAGGCGCCTATGGGAATTGCAGAGGTAGCCGCCGGCGATGGTGCATTGCAGACGTTGACGCTACGGCGGGTATTGCGGAACAGGAAGTCCTCGATCAACTTGCCGTCCGCTGAAACCGCTTGGGCGCGGACGCCGGCCGGGTAAGGCTTGAGATCCTGCAGCGTTAAGCTGGGGCAGTACTTGCGTACTTGCTGTAGATAACCACGCTTGAACAGCGAGTTTTTCATCTCGATCAGGCCGGGCCGCAGATTGTCCTTGAGCACTTTAAGAATGCCCGGATTGGTGAGCATTGCGAACGTGTCGGACAAAGATATGTCACGCTTGCGATAGCCCTCACGCTTGAGTGCCAGCACAGCATTGGGACCGACTGTCACACTGCCGTCGATCATTCGCGTCAGGTGCACGCCGAGGAACGGCATGGAGGGATCGGGAATCGGGTAGATCAGGTGATTGACGATCCGGTTGTGCTGCTCAGGCAGCAAATAGTATTCGCCACGGAACGGGCAAATGCTAAAGCCAGGATCTAAGCCCAGTAGACATACAATGCGGTCGGCCATCAGACCCGAGCAGGTCACCAAAAAGCGTGCAATGACTTCTTCATGCTGGGTTTTAACCCGCATCTCCGTGGCGCGCTCTTCCAGGCCGATGACTTCGCTGTCGTAGCGAATCTCGCCACCGTGCCTCTGGAACTCGCGAGCCATGGCAGCGGTGACCTCGGCATAGTTAACGATACCACTGGAGGGCACGAAGATCCCGCCGATTCCGGTGATGTTCGGTTCGCGTTCCTTCAGTTGCTCCGCAGACAGCCACTCGCGCTCCAGACCATTGGCTGCAGTGCGCTCCCAAAGCGCGCGCATGCGCTGCATTTCCACCTCATTGGTGGCGACCAGCAACTTACCGCACTCATCGTAGATAATGCCGTGCTCGTTACAGAACGATTTGGTAGCACGGTTGCCTTCCAGGCAGAACTTCGCCTTCAAGCTACCCGGCGTGTAGTAGACGCCGGCGTGGATGACCCCGCTATTGTGCCCCGTCTGATGCTTAGCTGGCCCGGACTCTTTCTCGAGCAACAAGATTTTCGACTCTGGGTAGGCCTTGATTAATTGCATGGCAGTCGACATGCCGATAATGCCGCCCCCGATGATCACAAAATCGTACACCGCTATCACCTCTACTCGATCTGTTTTGCCCCGTGGACAAACGACAAGGGCTAAACCGCGCAGCCCCTGTTCAATTAATGGCAATTATTGGCCTTGCTGATGGCCGAGTTTGGGGTAACTGAAGTAACCGCGCTGGCGCATCAGTTCACGGCGCAGCCCAGGGTGAGGGGTGAAACGATCGCGGCCATGCAGCCAATACAGGTTATTAATCAGCAGGAAGCAGCCAACTGGCACCGGCACGGAAAGCTTCTGTTTACTGCCCTCCAGGGAGATAGACAGGTCGGTCAGCCAGTTGCCCTCGTCGAAGTCTTTGGGCTGAACAAATTGATCGATATAGCGAATAGTCGGCCGCCCTTCGGCGTCGACATCAAAGATCGAATGGAACACGTCCGTATCGACCCTTTTACTCGGCGGCGCGGTCCAGCGCATGACGCGCCGTGCTAGCGGATGATGGAAGAAAGCATGGCGATCCTCCCAGTCGTCCAGATGCAGGATCAGCGAGTTGCCACCTTCGATATTCTGCTCATCGATCTTCATCATCAGCACGTAGTCGGTGATCTGATCGACGAAAGTACCATCGTTGTGCAACTCCATTACCCGGTGAGGTTGGCGCAGGTAGCTGTCCGAATTATCGACGTTCTCGACCACGAAGCGTGCGTAGAACTGGCCGCTCATCGCATCAAAGTTCGACCGCCCCAGCAGGTGGGCCACAGCAGTCGAGAATTTGACCATATCATCAGCTTGTGCCACATCATTCAGGGCCTCCTGCTTGATTAACAGCCCTCCGGTGGCACGATCCATTAGGGCGTTGAGTAGCACCGGGCGCAGGCTGTTACCGCAGAGATCGTCAAGAATTTTGGCGAAGCGAAATCGCAAGAAGGACTTGTATTCCAGCGCCTGCACCGGCCACTCGGCCACTGCTACACAGAAAGCCTCTATCGTCGCCTTAGTGAAGGTCAGCTCGAACAAACGGGGCGACTGAGCGGAGGGTGAAAGAGAAAACCCCTTAACGGCGGTCGGTAGCGGCATCACAAGATCTTTGAGCTGGGTAAAGGCATTCATGGCAGAGTCCTGACGAAAAAATTGTCTGTACGCCGCCCCGAGATTTACCAGAACAGCCGGACTAAAAATATAGCTATTTTATAAAAATGTCTACGCTTTTATAAAATAGCGACACTCGGCAACTGCATCTCCACTTAGTAAATATTTCTGCAGTTGCGTATGATGGATAAAACCCGTTGAGGAGCATGGTTTATGGATACGCTCGCCCCCCGCCAAAACTCAGCAGTCAGCGGCTATGAGTGGCTCAAGCGGGACATAATTCAGGGCATGTTCAAGCCCGGAGAAAAACTGCGAATGACTGCGCTTAAGGAGCGCTACGACCTAGGCGTAGGCCCTCTGCGTGAAGCGCTATCGCATCTGATTGCGGAAAATCTGGTAGTAGCTATCAGTCAGCGTGGCTACCGCGTCGCTCCTATGTCGCTGAGCGAAATGCAGGACATCTATGACGCACGGGCCAATCTCGAAGCGCTGGTACTTAAGCTCGCCATCGAACGCGGCGATGACGCCTGGGAGGCCCAGGTGTTGGCCTATTCGCATACATTGGCCAAGGTAATGGAGGTCAAGACCCAGGAGCAGATGCTGGAAATATGGGATGCCCGACACAAGGCCTTCCATACAGCTATAGCCTCCGGCTGTGGGTCTAGACACCTGCTGCAGGCGCGCGCCTATCTGTTCGATCAGGCCGAGCGCTATCGCCAGCTGTGGCTGCGGCGCACGGTGCTATCCGAGGAGGCCTTGTCCCTGAAACGTCAAGAGCACAGCGAACTGGTAGAAGCTATCCTTGCCCGTGACGCAACGCGAGCAAGCGCCATGATGCAGGCTCATCTGATGACACCAGTACCGATCATCGAAGGGATCATGCGCAACAGCAACCTGAGAGCATCCCAGTCCGCCCCTGAAATCATGGGATAGTTACCGTGTCTCGCCCTTAGAGGGGGTGCCTGCGGAATTTCAGCATGTTTTTTGCAGGACAGACCTGAAGCAATTACTACCCAACACCATAGCTTTGCACCTAGCATGGTTCCGTCTTACGCTTGTGAAGCCTGCGCCGCTCTCAGCCCGCTCGCGTGAACCTAAAACAATAAGCTTGGCTTGATCAGCAACACCAGCTACGCATGAGTTTGCCAATGCAGACGACAAAGGCTTACCCAAGTTAGCGCCCGTATGGAATATCAGACGCCGATATATAACTGGTACTCCCGCAACGGTGAAAAGGCGTGGAGCCTTTATGGGGAGCTACGCCGAGTGACTTCTAATCCCCCAGAGCACATTGACAATAAAGTAACCGGCTACGGCTTTAACGAAACGGCTCGGGCTTCACTGGCAGTACAACTAAAGTGCTGGCGAAAATGCCGGGAAAATTGTGCCTGATCACTGAACCCCCAACGATATGCCAGCTCACCGATTGATAGGTGGCAGTGGGGATCACGTAGGCGTTGATATACAGCCTCCAATCGTTTCAGGCGAATCCATTCACCGAGACTGTAGGGCGTACTGAAAAATAATTTATGCAAATAGCGAACCGATAAGCCGCAGGCCTGAGCAATATGCTGCGGGTTTAGTTCAGCTGAACACAAGTTTCGGTCGATGTAGTGCTCGATACGCTGCAAATGCAGGGCAGCTAGACTCGAACTCTCACTATTAAGGACGCGCTCATCTTGGCGCAGAGCCATTAACAACGTCGAAAGCACCTGTTCCAGCAGCATATGACGGGCATCCGCATCGCATTCGTCGAAGCGCGCGGCACACATCGCCAGTTGATCAACAAAAATTCGTCCCAATCCACGCCGAGCCTCGAAACAGAAACGGGTGTAGCGCTCGGCTCCACGTATCTGTCCATGTAGCGCGCGCTCAGGCAGCTTGAATACCCAAAGGTCGTTGTCGCAGGAGTAGTGAAAACGATAAGGCGCATCGCCTCGCTCGAAGATGAACCCACCTGGCTTACAATGGAGCTCACGACCGTCTTGCTCGAAGTGTACTTCGGTAAGGCGCGGCACTGTTACAAGGTAACAGGGTTCAGTATCTTCGCTAACCTGGCTCTCGCTGCGCGAATAGCCTAGCTGACTGGAGCGCAGGCGCGATAACGCCAACGGCGTACTGCCCGTTTTCCAAATTTTCAGGCTGCCTTGGAAAATGGCGCTGGAATTGAACTCCAACGACAATGGAAAATATGTATTGCCGATGGCTTCGGCCCAACGCGATTGCCTTTCTCCCTCAGGCCAATACCGCGTAGACAATTGATCTGTCATGAAAGGTCCTCAATTTGTAGTTATTATGAGGGCGGCACCAACGGTGAATGCCGTCGGTGCCGTTGTTACACAATCCTTTGTTAAAAATCCCTGACGGTCAATGACCGGGAGTCAGTTCATATGTGGCCGAGGGATCCAGACTGACCCGCCAGCCCGGTGGAACAACGATGTTTGTGGTCGCTTCCTCAATCACACAGGGACCTTGAATAATCTGCCCTACTTCTATGCGGTCGCCGTTGTACACAGGCGTGTCCTGCCAATCGTCTTGCGCATTGAACAGCATCGGACGATGACCAGCCGGAATCGCGGCCGTTGCCTTGAGCGGGGTTGCAAGTTCAGGCATTGGTGGACGCTGTAACCGCGCGATCACCGAGCACTCTAGATTAACTAGTTCGACCGGGCTGTTAGGCTCACTGAAGGAAAACAGCGCCTTGTGCCGCTGGTGGAAGGATTCGCGCAGGGCCGCCAGGCTGCTACGGTCGAGCCGGTCGCAGCTCAGTTCGACGCTGCACTCGTGGATCTGTCCGAGGTAACGAATCTCCAGGCTGTACTGGCATTCAATACGATTGTCACCACCGAAACCATCGTCTCGCAGGTTCGTCATACCACGCTCGCGTAACTGCTGCAGGGCCTGGTTTAGTTGCTCCAAATCGACGAACTCGTCATCCAAACGCATCGGCAAAGTAGTCAGCTGATCATAGCGGATGTCAGAGAGAATCTGGCCGAAGGCGCACAGCCCCGAAGCCACCTTGGGAATCAGCACAACCTTGCTGCCGATTTCCTCAGCTAGTCGCATCACGTGCATGCCCGCTGCACCACCGGCACCGATCAGGGCGAAGTCACGGGGATCATAACCACGCTCAATGGACACGCGGCGGATACCACTAACCATGCTCAGGTTAACCAGGGTAATGATACCGACGGCCGCGCGCTCGACACTGATACCCAGCGGTTCGGCAATTTTACTGCGGATCGCATCGATCGCGGCTTGTCGATTTAGACGGATGCTGCCACCGAGCAGTGCACCATCAGCCAGATAACCGAGCGCCAGGTTAGCATCGGTTACAGTCGGCTCGACCCCACCCTTTCCATAACACACAGGCCCGGGGTTAGCCCCGGCACTGCGTGGACCGACCTGGAGCATGCCGAAGTCGTCAAGGTGGGCGATCGAGCCACCGCCGGCGCCAAGGGTTTCCACCTGAATCATTGGCACGCCGATACGGTAACGGAGGAAGTCGCTGTCTTTGCTGAAGTTGGTGCGACCGCCTTTGCTAAGAGTGATGTCGAACGAGGTACCACCCATATCGACGGTGATTACGTTGTCGATACCGAATGGCTGGGCCACGCACAAGCCGGCTTGCGGGGCAGATGCCGGACCGGAGTTGATCGCGTTGACCGCCCGCTCACGCATTACCACGCCAGGAGCCAGACCTCCGTTGGACTGGAAATAGCGGGTAGGCTGCTGCGCGCCCAGCTCCTCGAACAGCGCGTCGATGCGTTCGATATAACGACCCATCACTGGGCTAAGGTAGGCGTTGACCACGGTTGTCGAGGTGCGTGTGTATTCGCGAATCTGCGGGAACACCTCGTGGCCGCTGCAGACAAATACGTCAGGTAAAGCCGCACGCACCATAGCCATAGCGCGCTGCTCGTGACTAGGGTTGCGCACCGACCAGACGAAGGAGATCGCCACCGCCTGCACCTGTTGTTCGCGGAAGTAGTCGATGGCGGCATGAATCGCCGCCTCGTCTAGCGGGCTGAACTCGCTGCCGTCACTGATAATACGCCCGCCGATTGGACGGCGCAGGTGGCGCGGCACTAACATATGCGCCGGTGGATAAGTGGCGTCATAGCGATGGCCATCTTCTTTGTGGCCAAGGCGAATTTCCAGGCTGTCTTCATGGCCATCGGTACACAGCAGGCCCACCTTGACCCCGGTCTTTTCGATCAGTGCGTTGAGCGCCACAGTCGTCCCGTTGATGCACAGATCGCAGTCGGCAATGATCTCGGCTGGTGTACGGCCGAGGGCATCGGCGATTTGCGCCAGACCGTTGCGTATGGCCAGGGTGCCGTCATGTGGGGTGGACGGCGCCTTGAACAACTGCACGTTGCCCTGATGGTCGGCGAGGATGAAATCAGTGAAGGTGCCGCCGGCATCGATGCCCAGGCGATATTGTTGTTTGCTCATTTTCGAATTCTCTGCATTGCTCAAAGGGGCTGTGCTCAGTGCGCGGCTCGGTGTGCGTGGGTTGCGGCTTCATCGAGTTGGCCGTTGCCGTCAATCACTACGCCGTATTCAAGGCGCGCGCCGTCAATCGAGACCAAGCCGTTGCGCACATCGGCTAGAACCGTGGCCAGCGGACGACGTAGTGGGTCGCCATAGCCACCACCGCCCGGGTTGACGTTGATTACGCGCTCACCTGGTTGTGCGGTCAGCAGAGTGTTCTGGATGTAATGGTCTTCCTCACCGTCGACATGTCTATGGATCAAGCGGCCGAGCTTGGGCTCGAGCAGAACATTCTTCGCCCCTGCCGCACCGGCGGTAGGCAGCTGCCGGCCCTCACCGAAACCGACCACGGTCATGGCGTGCTTCAGCGGCTCGAGCTCCAGGCGAGTACCAGAGCCACCGCGGAATTCACCGGCGCCACCACTGTCGGTCATCAGGCTGTAGCGGTGTATCAGTACCGGATAGGAGTACTCAAGCAGTTCGATATCGCCGGACGTCAGCGCGCCGAAGCAGCACAGCGGGCCGCAAGCAGGCCAACCATCCATAGCCTTGTTAGCGCCAGCGCCGGAGATGACCGAGGCCAGCACCATGGTCACATATTCATCGTTGTTGTTGCGTGGGTCGTGCCCAGCGATATTGATCCCGCTGGCATGCCCCCAGGAGGCGGTCACACGCTCCGGAGCCGCCTGTTCAAGGGCCAGACGCACGGCATCGGCGAGGGTTTCCATCGGAGTAGTGGTGCAGTTGACGTGCGGTGCCGGCTCCTGGGCGTTGCACAGAGTACCGGACGGGCCAAGGTCTACACTCACGCAGCGATAGAGGCCTTCATTGTAGGGCGGTGGCACCTGGGCGAACATCATCAGTCCGAGGTAAACCCCGGAGATCGAATTGCCCGCGTAGGAGTTGATGAAGTAAGGCACCTGCGGCGGGCTCTCTATCAGAACGTGCGCCTCGTCGCCGCGAATTTCCACCTGGGCAGTGATCGACAATTCTCCCAGACCATGACCGGAGTCTTCGAGAATGGCAGTGCCGCTGTAGAAACCGTCTGGCACATCACGCAACAATGCGCGCATATGACGGTCTGCCATATCTTTCAGCTCGGTAATGCACGCTCGGACCTGGTCGACGCCATAGCGATCGAGCAACTCGATCAGGTGACGCTCGCCCACGCTGCAAGCACCGTACTGGGCATTCAGATCGCCTTCTTGATAGGCGCGGGCGCGCATGTTGGTCAGCAGCAGGTTGATTACGTCTTCCCGGCGCTGGCCCTGGGCCCACAACTTGACAGGCGGGATGCGCAGGCCCTCTGCGTAGATTTCTTTTGCGTCCGGGTTGTAGCCGGCCGGTACCGGGCCGCCAATATCGGTCAGGTGGCCCTTGCAGACCGTCCAGAACACCAGCTCGCCCTTATAGAACACCGGTTTGTACATGCAGCAGTCGAGGATATGACTGCCCATGTAGGCTGGATCGTTATGATAAATAACATCGCCCTCGGCAATCTCATCACCGAAGAAGCCAGCAACGCATTTCATCGCTGGGATAAGCGAACCGAGATGAATAGGAAGGTCCTGGCCTTGCAGGATCATTTCCGGGAGGTGATCGAAGAGTGCGTTGGAATAGTCGTGGGCGAGGTTGAACACGCTCGAGCGACTGGTCTTTTCCAGCGTCAGGGTCATTTCTCGCTGGGCTGTTTCGAGCGCACCGCGCACGACTGCCAGGGTGATCGGGTCTACTATGTTCATGGGTCACCACAAATCTTGTTTTTGTCTGGGGAGGCGTGACGGATGTCTTGCCCACATCGCTAAGCTACGCGCGGGCCTAGCGGCTGGCTTGTCTTCAAGCGCACCGTTTTTTGGCCTGAAGTGAACTGTTTCTACTGGTGCATCTACTCAAGATCTAATGCCGGGAGGCCGGAACGCTGCGATCGGGTAGGAGGCGGCCTCACGGCCGCCGTCCTCCCACACCACCGTGCGTACGGTTCCGTACACGGCGGTTCAGGCCATGCGGTTAAGCCGATTGATCGTATCCAGTATCGAGACCAGTCAAAGTCTGTCCCATAGCTTCTTCGGCAGCGCCTGATTCATATGCGGCGCTCCTGAGTTCCACCACGGGCCTCGGCCATTGAAGGCCGACTTGCAGGCACGCTCCTCGCTCAATCCCAGGCGCATCAGGTTGCGCGCCCTCGTAGAGGGCTGCTTCCATTGCCGCCAGATGACACAGCGAAGTTTGTGCCTGACCCAGCCATCCAGCTCTTCCAGTGGACGCTTGCTCTGGCTGAGCTTGAAGTAGCCTGCCCAGCCTCGCAGCACCGGGTTTACCCGCTCGATGACATTCGCCATCTTGTGGCCCCGCACCCCTCGCAGCAGTTCCCTGAGACGGTCGCGCACACGGCGCAGGCTCATGGTTGCCACTCGCAGTCTAGGCTGCGAGTGCCAACTCATCCCATACCCCAGGTAGTCGCATTTCCACGACCCAGCCACGCGACTCTTGTCCCGATTCAGTCTCAGTTTCAGACGGTGATTCAGGAACCGCTCGACACTGGCCAGCACTCGTTCGCCAGCACGCGGACTACGGACATAAATGTTCGCGTCATCGGCATAGCGCACGAAGCGATGGCCTCGCCGCTCCAACTCACGGTCGAGTTCATCGAGCAGGATGTTCGACAGCAGCGGCGAAAGCGGGCCGCCTTGCGGCGCCCCCTCCTGCCGATGGCTGACAACCCCGCCCGACATGACGCCCGCTTCGAGGTAACGGCGGATGAGTCTGAGCACCTGTTTGTCTTCGACATGGCGCTCAACACAGAACATCAGGATGTCGTGGTTGACCCGATCAAAGAACTTCTCCAGATCGAGTTCCACGCAACACCTATGACCCGCCGCCACATGGGTGCGGGCCATCTCGACAGCCTGGTGAGCGCTTCTGCCCGGACGGAAGCCGTAGCTATAGTCCGAGAACAGCGGATCGAAGATCGGCGTGAGCTGTTGCAGCAGGGCTTGCTGGATCAGGCGATCCACGACACTGGGAATGCCCAGTTGCCGCATACCGCCCTGCGGTTTGGGAATTTCGACCGCCCGCACTGCCTGGGGATGGTATTCACCTGCCAGCAGCCTGACCTTCAGGATGGGCCAATACTGTTTCACGTAGCCTGCCAAGTCGGCGACCGTCATGCCATCGGCACCCGGCGCCCCCTTGTTGCTGACCACGCGCTGATACGCACGCTTGAGATTGAGCGGCGCAAGCACCCGCTCCATCAGCGTGTCCGGCTCCGCGTTCATCCACGTCACCGACGCCGCCGATACCTCTGCGCTGTCAGGCGTCATCCTCGGCCTCTGGCCGGGACTCGGGGTGACAGTCTTCTCTTGGAGAAATTTCTGCATTTCGGTTATCGACGAGACGCTGACGCCTACTGGCGGCATGACCTGTTCGGCCCTTGATGGCGTGGTTGACCGCCACTTACTACGGCCTCGGCTGACTTCTGCACGCCCATCCCGTCGCCTCTCGACAATCGGTAGCACAATGGCAAGCGTACAGATCTCCCAGGGTAATTCGCGCGACCTTCCTGCTTATGCCTGTCGGATCTACGTCGCAGCGTTCCGTGCAAGTATCGGGCTTTGGCGATTATGGCCACCTCACCCCGCTGCGCCGCCTCATCCGCTTCCTGTTCGTCAGGCCAGCATTTTGTCTCGGGCTTCCTTCAGATTCGCAGTCGCCCGCGACACCCTTGCCTTCAGCTAACACTTCCCCTTGCCGGGTGTGTAGAGGACTTTCACCTCCAAGTCGCCAGGCTCACCACCACAGTGAACCCGACAGCGCCAGTCACGGCGCTACGCGCCATGCCTGGCGCACCATAAAAAAACGCCAGCACATGGCTGGCGAAAATAGGAGCGTGAGTGGTTGCTAGGGGCGCTTATTGCCTCAGAAGTAGTAACCGATATTGGTATACAACTGGTTTTCCCAGCGTTCGCTACCGCCGGCGCCCAGGCTCTGGGTGTAGCTACCGCCACCGATGTAGGGATCGTGCTTGCCGTGCAACCACTCGACGGCGATCCATAGGTCTTTCAGCGAGAAAGATGTGCCAAGGATGAAGCGCTGGGAATCCTCGAAGCTGGACTCATCCTTGTCGAACAGGCTGTAGTTACCGTAAACCTTGACACCAGAGAGCCACCCGAGTGAGCCAGGAATGTCATAGCTGAGGTC
>NZ_FPBC01000013.1 GCF_900116605.1 Pseudomonas marincola | reverse complement strand
AACGCGGGAGACCTCAAGGGCTGCTGTTTCATTCGGATCAGGGGTCGCAATATGGAAGTCGTCACTTCCGTCAGCGCCTGTGGCGGTACCGCATCAGCCAGAGCATGAGTCGTCGGGGCAATTGCTACGATAACTCGCCGATGGAGCGTGTATTTCGAAGCTTGAAAACCGAGTGGATACCTTCAATGGGTTATATGTCGGTTCAGCAGGCGCAACGGGACATCAGCCATTATTTGATGCATCGCTACAACTGGATACGGCCTCATTCATTCAATGGCGGGCTAGCGCCCGCTCAGGCCGAGCAGAAACTTAACGTCGTGTCCGGGATTAGTTGACCACTACACCTCGTTTAGCAACGTAGGCTACAGCGCGCCGTTCTCGATTAAATCTTACAGGGGGGACTGAGCCTAATTTGCGGATGGATACTAAGATGGTGCCAAGATAAAGTAATGCTAAAAAACCTAGAAACCCCCACAGATATGGATTGGTCTCGTTATAGGCCCAACTTAACCAAAAGGGTTCTTTAGCCCACCTAATCCAAGCCGCTACTCCATTCCCCAAAAAAAAGAAAAACTTAATAAAACAACTGACCCAATCGCCCATCGGATCATAAATTCAAAGCTGCCGCGACCCATGACAAAGTCAGCACATGTCTCGTTCGCAGTGCGATATAACTCTCGGCTACTGAATGCGGCCATTCCTGTAGGAATAGGCTTTGGAGCCAGATAAACCACCTCCTCAGTGAGTGTTTTGTCTGTATCCCCTGCATCCGGTAAACGCTGGTATTTACTCGCTGACATGCAGGTCCTCCACGCCAAAGTTCATTGCACGTATGCCTTTACCCACGGGGCCAGCCATACCTAGAGTTGTTTTGCTGTGGACTAACGGCATGTAATCAAGCGGGATTGCATAGAATAAAAAATTGTCATCCTGCTATTAAAAATGGTTAGAAAAAGTCAGCCGATTAATAGGCGCTGAAGCTACGCGCATCGACAGTTAATCTGAACCATCGAAAGATGGTATGAGGCACGTTTACGAGTATTGACAAATGAATAATTTATTAAATTTCAAACAAAGTCTTCATTAACCTCGTCAATACCAAAGTATTGCAAGAAGGTTTTACCTTCGGCATAGGCTTTACGGGCTTGAGCGCTTTGCTCTAATAGCTCAGCACTGGGTTTAGCGTGCTGCTCAGGGGGCAATAGTTTCGACCATTCGATGACAGATTTTGGATAAGCAGCCTTGGGGCGGTTATTCATCCATATAGAGATTCGACACGGTATCGTCCAGCCAGTAAAAAACTGCAACAGGACAAAGCCGAAAAAGTACACTAGCCAAGAATGGTCTTCACGGTAGGTCTTGCGGCACATGTAAAAGTGCTCAACGGTGCCTTCTTGGAACCTGTCCTCATCCAAAATAGTGGGTGCGGGCAACCCTGAAATGCCTTCTTCCATATACACACGAATAGCCTCCCATTCGCTGACTACCAAGCTCAAGCTTGCATAAGGCGCCGTGACCCAAAGCACATCACCACTATCTGCATCACGTAGCCCCAACATCAGGGCAAAGTTATTAGTTACGCCGTACTGAGTAATGCTTTGGCTGGCGGAGGCACAGCCAATTACGTCCTCCCACGGGACAAATCGTGGAGCCTCGCCTTTCTTCAGCACAAACGCTACTTCCCGACGCTGCCGGTTAAAACGTGTTGGAGGATAAGCGGCGATACTCCTAGCAGCTTTACACATAAAATATGTGCCCAAAGCGGCCAAAACTCCGACAATCCCCCACAAGTAGGGATTCAAAAAATGCTGTAAAAAACTACTCCAAAAGGGTCTACCTAAGGTATAACCAGCAAACCCCATAAATATAAAAATTAGAGTGAAAATACTAGAAATACAAACTACCGAGCCTATATATCCCCTCGCTGCAAACTCAAGACTTCCTTGGCTAACCATAAAGTCCATATAGGTATCATTAGCATCGCGCTGCAATTGCCTAGCACTAAAGGCTTGCACCCCGACAGGTATAGGCTTAGGCGAGAAATATACAACTTCCACACCATTATTTTTCTCAAAATCACCTGCTTGTGGCAATCGGTCATATTTACTATCAGCCACGGATTTTATCCCTCTGAAGTTTGAAGGTTTTCAATGGAGAGACTTCTTCTACCGCTGGAATACCTGTCACCGGAGGGCCCAGTTGGGTATCCAGTGGCACGTTGAAGTAAAGGTATAAATCATCGCCACTCAGAGGTTTTGACGCTAAATGAGGCTGTATCGACCAACGATGTTTGAGCGATGAATGCGGCAGGCATATATGGAAAGAGAAGTCGACGTTTAGAACTTGCGCGCTTAACACCCCGGCTTCCACGCACTGCACTTACCCAGTTCAACCGAACTTTACCTTGAAGTAATCCAGTAAACTTTGGCCTTTGTTCAGAGAGCGCTGCACTTGCGCGCTCTCTGCGATCAACTCCGCACTTGGCTTGGCGTGCTGTTCACAAGGCAGTGGTTTTGACCACTCAATTACAGCTTTTGGAAAACCGGTTCTAGGCAGCTTGTTGATCAAGTTGGAGATATGACACGGTATTGTCCAACCGCTGCAAAACTGAATGACGACAAAACCGAAGAAGTACTTCAACCAGCTGTGATACTTGCGGTAGTCGTCGCGACAGGAATAGAAGTATTCCACGCTACCCAGTTCAAGTTGTTGATCTTCGGGCAAGGGTCTTAACAGTGCCGCAGGGCCTTGCTCCATGTAGGTGCGAATAGCCTCCCACTCACTCATGGCCTCTGCAACACTTGAGGCCGCAACGCTGACCCACAGCACATCACCGCGACTTGCATCGCGCAAACCTATCTTGAGCAAGAACCGGAGAGTGACTGCATATTCGGTGATTGTTTCGCCGACCGACACGCAGGCAATCACTTCTTCCCACGGCACGAATCGAGCGCGCTGACCTCGTTTAGCAACGTAGGCTACCGCGCGCCGTTCTCGATTAAATCTTACAGGGGGGACTGAGCCTAGCTTGCGGATGGATACTAAGATGGTGCCGGTATAGAGAAAGGCTAAAAGACCAAGAATAAAATGAATGAAGGGATTTAACATGAAATGAAACCATTCACTCCAAAAGGCCCCAACTCTTAGATAAACAGTAGCTAGTGCCATACCAGCAGTGCACAGGCAGAAAAAAAGAAAAATAAACATAAACGACCCAATCGCCCATCGGATCATAAATTCAAAGCTGCCGCGGCCCATGACAAAGTCAGCACATGTCTCGTTCGCAGTACGATACAACTCTCGGCTACTGAATGCGGCCATTCCTGTAGGAATGGGCTTAGGAGCCAGATAAACCACTTCCTCAGTGAGTGTTTTTTCTGTATCCCCTGCATGCGGTAAACGCTGGTATTTACTCGCTGACATGCAGGTTCTCCACGCCAAAATTCATTGCACGTAAGCCTTTACCCACGGAGCCAGCCATACCTAGCCTTATTTTGCTGTGGCCTAACGGCATGTAATCGAGCGGGATTGCGTAGAATAAAAAATTATCGTCCTGATTAAGGGGGGTGCTGGCTAAAGTTGGTTGGACAGCAACACGCAAATGAAGCCAAGTGGCCACGCCACACCAATGCTCCGGCACATCGAAACGCAGCACCAAAGGCACAGTGCTAACAACACATAACTCGTTAATAATGGCCTCTGTGGCGTCTTCAGGGGGTAGATTACCGCGCTGAAAGTCCATGCTTAAAGTCATTGGCTGTGCTTTCAAGCTTTCGGGGGTAACGCCGGGAAAGCACAGTAATAAGGGGCGCACACCACCATGATCAGGGGCTTTGTCGAAGCCCTTATCGATTACTACAGGCTTTAACGTTGCCTCCGCCAAAGCTTGGGCATGCTCTTCCCATGTAGACCATTGCGCCTCGTTGCCCCAACAGCCGTTAAGCATCCAGCGCTGGGTATCATCAAGGTGATAGTAGTTATACAGCGCCTCACCCAAGACCTGCGCAACGGTTAGCCCGAGGCCCCAGGGTGTGGATCGCGCGAGAAAGCTAGTGAACCGCAGCCCTCGGGTGCTCCACGCCAGGCTCATAACCCCAGCCCGCTCAGCCGCAGATACGGAAACGACTTCCCAACCGGTTACCGCCAGATCCCGCAATCCGCGCAGGGTAATGGCGGTGCTCAAACTCGCATAGCCCATATCACCAGCGATAGCAATAGACGCTCCTACCTGTTCTCCTGTAGTGCCAGTTTTTATGGCTGTGATCCATTTATCGGCATTGTTCCATGCAGTAGCGATCGCACTGGTCATAAAGAGTGGCGCGATAACCATGCCAACACCTAATCCTAGACGCCCCATTTTCACAGCGAATAGCATGCCCGCTTTGTTGTCGTGAGCGCTTTGCAGAGAGCCAAATGCCGTATTTACGAGAACGATGTGGGCACCTTGGTAAATTGAAAGTGCGGATGCAACTGGGGCCGTTAATGCACCTAGAAAAACAATGTTTTGTTTAACACTAGCAACACCTTCAGCTTGAATAGATGACCAAGTTCTCCATGCATCCCCTAGCGACCACGACTGCCACAACATCAATCCCAACGGCAACCAACCACCCTTCAAAACCGACTTTGCCGCACCGCCCTCTCCATAGCCCTTCCAAGCACCACGTTGAATACGTCCAATTTCATCATCGAACATGGCTTTCTGTGCAGCAGTCAATTTAACTTTCAGCCCAAGAGCGCCTACAGCTGAGGCCGTATTGGTGGTGATGATGCTATCGCCCAACTGATTGGTTAAGGCAGTGCGTTGCTGGCGAACGAGAAAAATCTTGTTGTTGAGCAGCTGTTTTTCATACAAGTAACTTCGTCTTATCTCAGCAGTGGAACCAAATTTTTTGCTTTGATTTTTGGCAAGATTCCGCTCTTTTCGCAAAGAGTCTTCTTCACCCAGCAAGCGGTTGAGCTCATTGAGCTTAAGCTTGAACTGCTTGATCTCTGCTTCGCTTGAAATCTGTAAAGTTGCACCCTCTTGCTTAAGCGCAAGAAGCCCCGCCAAACGCTGACCACGATTACTGTGGGTGTCGAGTTTTTCCAAATCTGCCGAAAGCCCAGGTGAGTTGAGCTTGGTTTCTAAGTCGGCCATTGTTTGGTTTAGACGCAAAGCAACAGCCGGTGAGTAAGAGGCTGCAACCGCAATACTCAGTGAGCGTTCTTGAGGCGAAAGATGGAGGCTGTGCGTCCAATGTGAGCCCATCAGGGCTTCCACTCGGGTTATTTGCAGGTTAGCGCTTTCAATGCTTGCTCGTGCTTTGCGGGTATTGTCCAGTAGCTTGATCAATGTGGCTGCTTTACCGCCGAAAACACCGTTATAGGCAGGAAGAATGTATTCAGGGTGCACGTGAAAATATTCACCCACCGCCTCCAGGCTCTCGCCAGTTCGGCACAAGTCACGCACGCAATTAAATTCGGTAGCGAGTTTGGCTTCGAACTGGGCGGACACGCTGGTATCAAAATACCAGGCACTGCGGTGGAACTCACCCGTGGTAAAAAGTAGCGTGCGGTCTTCAGTGATTAAATCCAGCCGTTGGGTCCAGCGCTTAATGCCGACACGTTCAGCCTCAAGATACTGATTCATCTCTTCATAACGCACGAGGTCATTGATGCCACGGGCGCCCAGGCCTTTTCCTTCCAGAGATGCATGGGTGCTGTCTTGCATGGCATCAATATCATCTCCCAACTCATCGTAGAGGGCGTCGCCGAGAGCGGCCTGCATGGCCTGTTTGTTGTTCTCCGCGGCCGCCTGCAGGATTTGAGTTTCCGGGCTCCCTTTTAACTGACCGCCAAGAGTGAATGCGGGGTACAGCACCTCCGATGTTTTACTTGCCTGGGTTTTCAGGTCATTAGTTGCATTGACGTAGTCGTATACCGTCTGACGCTGCTGGGGCGTAGTTTTCTTCTGGAAGTTGTCACTGGCCCCGGCGCTTTGAACGTTCTGCTCACCGAGCACCATTAGGTTTTCAATGTAGCTTCCCACCATGTACTTGAGCTCGGTGTCTTCGTTGCTGCGCCAATCATCAATCCAGCCCACTACTGTGTCTTGCTCTTGCGCGAGGTCGCGCAATACGCCGATGTTGTCTTCGAACACTAAGTACAAATGGTCAGTCTGATACGCACCTTGCAGCTGGTTTTTTACCGTGCCTATCTGGGTCTTCTGAAACAGTGTTTGATTCTCCCAAACGTAGTCTTGGCCTTCTTCTACGTTTGCACCTTCGGGTAAAGGCTCGGTACTTGCGGGCTCGGCAACTTCAGCAATCCACTGCTTGGCCTGGCGCTCGGTTAGCAGGTGCGTCGCGCCTGCGATAGGGTCGGCGCTGGAGAGATTAACCACCTGCATAAAGTGTTCACGCTCTTCAACGCTGCCTATCATTTGTGAGCACTTTCTAGCCGTCCACTGCACTTCGCTATACGCCACATGTAGACGACTTAGCCGCGGGAACAGCAGAATACTCTCGCCCTCACCGCCCTCACGTTGGTCTTGGCTGGCTTCGGTGCCTTGCCATAACCGTTTGGTAATCGCGCCGCCCGTTACGCTGTATTCATGCAGGTAGCCGGTGCTGTTATCGATGATATACAGCCAGCCATCGCGGATAAGGCGCACGCCCAACGGACGGGACTTCAAGGTAAACGGTGGTTTGATTGCACTGCTCGGATCAAGCCGCTCAACCAAGCCATAGCGCAGGGGCAAGAGCTGCACTTTTTCTTTCATTAACGGGCATTCAGCCATCGCAGACTTGGCATCGTTGGTGCGCGCATCCACATCATTGGGGTTCGTGTTACTCATGCCTGATCTCCTCGCTGCTGGGTGCGCTCGTAGGCGATACGAGCCGCTTGTTCAACGCGCTGTGATGGCGTTGCAGCAGAGGACGACGTGATCAGTTCTGCGATGTCTGGGTGATGTTGCAAGGCGTCATCGCCCAGCAGCGCGAAAATATTGGCGTAACGAAAAATATCGCGCTCGCTGTTGAAGCCGCGCTCATAGGCCTCATCAGCAAGGCCGCGCAGATGCTGCCAACGCTCAATCCTTGTTAGAGCGGTGCAGTACGCGGGGAAATGTGTATGCAAATGCTTATCGAGATTGATCAGCACATTGCGAAAGCTCACCTCGCTGAGCAACTCCATTTGCGCTTCACTCAACGCATAGGGTTTGTCGTAGACAGGCGCTAAGGCATCACTGGGCCGTTGATGCTGATTCCACAGGCGGGTGACCGGATCAAACATTACTGCCAGTTCAATCACCCCAAAAAAACGCAGATCACAGCGGCTGACGGCATCGGCAAACAGCGCATTCGCTACTGCGGGGTCAGCATGACGTAAAAATACAGTGTTCCCTAGTGGATGCTTAACCGTTAACAGCCAACGTAAATGTTGTATCAACGTGGTTTTATCCGCACGGCTGAATATCAGATAGCCCCATTCATCCTCGAGGTTATCGAAATAGGCTTGCATGGCCGCCTCATAAGGGCTGTTCAGGCGAATCAGGCACGGGGAAATGTCATGCAGCTCGGCAAGGCGCGTTTTTAGATAGAGAATCTCGATATCAGGGTCTGGGTACCAGGTATAGAGCTTGCCCAAAATGTCCGGGACACTGACTCCATCCAAAAACAGGTACGCTCCGCCCTGCCAAGGCAACGCCTGCGGAAGAGCAGGAAACTCACTCATTGCCATGCCCTTTCGTGCTGTGTGCAATTGCACCCATAGCGCAACTAGGCAGTTGTTTTGCTGAGCGGGATGAGAGGGGGAAAACAACTGAGATGCGCACTGTGCAGGCGCAGGAAATCACGTTTAAGGAACTGCTGATGCTCATCGGAGTAGAACCTCTGAAGCTGCGCTGGAGCAGACTCAATATTTCAGTTCTGGCGAAAATATCAGCGATGCCTCGTGGCTATATGTAGGGCATTTCGGAACTAAGATATTGGCGCCGATAAAGCGCACCCTTTTTGCTCCATAACCTACACAAAGTTTTGGGTCAGTAACGCCTAGGGGATTGATACAGCTGCCTAGCTTGGCGCTGGACTGACAAAGCGCCCACAAGAAAAAAGGGAGACCTTACGGCCTCCCCTCGGGAAATGTTGTCCTGTATTGGCAGTTTTGGTGCCTTTTCCTCGCCCGCCTGGTTGGGCAGTGCGGACCCGGCTGCCGTAACGACCCGGTGGGATCGGCGGCTACCGCTCACCTGATTGGGTGAGTCGGGGTGGACATGCTGTCCGGGCCTTGAAACTGAGGTAAATAATACGTGCGGGCGCGCAGCAGATGATTGCGAATATTGCTCAAATAAAGCCTGCTTGCGCAATTTTTAACTAATAGAGCATTATTACCTGCACGAAGTTAATGAAAACGAGCCAATCATGAACAAACTTGATCGTTACGACCTGAATATCCTTGCCGAATTGCAGCGCGATGCAACGTTATCCAATCAGGATCTGGCCGAACGCATCGGCTTATCACCATCACCTTGCTCGCGGCGGGTTAAGCAACTGGAGGATGACGGCTATATCGTCGGTCAGGTTGCCCTGCTCGACCGGCAGAAACTCGGCCTGAGCCTCACCGCTTATGTGCTGATCGGCATGGACAGGCACACGCCGGAGCGCTTCGAGCACTTTCAGGAAGTGATTCGTAACTGTCCGGAAGTGCTGGAATGCAGCCTGGTAACGGGCATGGATGCCGACTATCAACTCAAAGTTGTGGTGCCAGACATGGACCACTATCAGAAACTACTACTCGGTACGCTGACCCGTATTGATGGCGTTTCCAGCGTGCGCTCAAGCTTTGTCCTGCAACAAGTGCTCTCCAGCACCCAATTGCCGCTGCAACACCTGCGCAGCTAGGCGAATCCGACTTACCAGCGGGGACTGACCGACGCACGTTGCTGACGTATAATCGCCGGCGATTTGCAGTTCGGCATTGCGCCACACGACATAGAGGTCCGTATGGAACCCGAAGTTTTTGAAAGTTGGATGACCACTATTCTGGTCAGCGGCCTGATTTTGTTCATGGCCTTTATCGTCTGGGATCTGGCGAAGAAATCCAAGGCTGGCCGCTTTGGCAGCATGATTCTGTTTTTGGCGTTGGGCTTGGGCGTGCTTGGCTTTGTGATCAAGACGTTCGTGATCGCCGGCATGGAAATCGAAGGCGGCATGTAAGCCTGCCAGCATTCACCCGCCAGCCATTGGCGGGTGAATTCCTTGAAAACGCATTACAGCTTCGGATCAACTTCGCGCCATTGCCCCGGTTGCAGTTCTGCCAACCGCCACGGGCCAATCTGCACCCTGACCAAACGCAGCGTCGGCAATCCCACTGCCGCCGTCATTCGTCGCACCTGACGATTGCGCCCCTCGCGAATAATCAATTCCAGCCACGCCGTTGGCACGCTCTTGCGAAAACGCACCGGCGGATTACGCGGCCATAACTCGGGTTCTTCCAGCGCACGTACTTGCGCGGGCAGCGTGGGGCCATCGTTCAGCTCAACGCCATCGGCCAGTCGCTGGATCTGCTCGGCAGTTGGCTCGCCCTCAACCTGCACCCAATAGGTTTTCGCCAACTTGTGTTTAGGATCGGCGATACGAGCCTGCAACTGCCCGTCATTGGTCAGCAGCAACAAACCTTCGCTGTCACGGTCCAACCTCCCAGCGGGATACACGCCGGGCACATCGACAAAGTCCTTGAGGGTGGCGCGGCCCTGATCATCATTGAACTGGGTCAGTACATCAAACGGCTTGTTGAGCAACAACAGGCGCGGCTCTGCCGGCGGCGCCTTGGCCACCCGACGCGGTGCAGACTTGTTGGCTGGACGGCGCGGCGCTTGAGGACGCGAGATACGAGGCATGCAAAAACTCATCAACAGTACGACATACAAGCCAGTGTAACCGAGGCAGCAGCCACATCATCATGGCAAATGATCAACCTTCACCTGTAGCTGCAAACGACTATGCTGAAACCGATTTGATTAGCCTGAGGACTTTTACCCCATGAGCACACTCGACACATTCACCGGCTGGGCCGCCAAAGCGCCTGGCGCGCCATTGGAGCAATACGAGTACGACCCGGGTCCGCTCGGCGCAGAAGAGGTTGAGATTGCTGTTGAGTACTGCGGTATTTGTCACTCCGATCAATCAATGATCGACAACGAATGGGGCAATGCAAAATACCCGTTCGTCCCGGGCCATGAAGCCGTTGGCACTGTGGTTCGTCTTGGCGAGCAGGCGCGCGGCCTGAAGCTGGGCCAGCGGGTTGGGATTGGCTGGCACAAATCCAGCTGCATGCACTGCGCGTCCTGCATGGACGGCGCGCACCAGCTCTGCCCGACCGTTAAACCTACCATCATCGGCGGCAATGGCGGCTTCGCCAACCGCATGCGCGCACATTGGGCCTGGGCAATTGCCCTGCCGGACAACCTCGATCCAAGCCTTGCAGGCCCGCTGTTCTGCGGCGGCTCCACGGTATTTGCGCCGCTGCTGGAGCTGGGAGTCAAACCCACCGACAAGGTGGGTGTGGTTGGCATCGGCGGCCTCGGCCATCTGGCTCTGCAATTTCTCAATGCCTGGGGCTGTGAGGTCACGGCGTTTACCTCTTCAATGAACAAGCAAGATGAAGCCAAGCGGCTCGGCGCACACAAGGTTGTTGCCTCGACCGACAGTGCAGCAATGAAAGCAATCACCGCCAGCCTCGATTTTCTGATGATCACCGCCAGTGCCGATCTCGACTGGAACGCACTGATGGCAACATTGCGCGGCAAAGGTCGGCTGCATTTTGTGGGAATCGTGCCAAGCGCAATCCCGGTGCATGTGTTCAATCTGATTCCGCGCCAACGCAGTATTTCCGGCTCACCGGTCGGCTCGCCTGCGATCATGGCGCAGATGCTTGAGTTCTGCGCCCGCCATCAGATTCTGCCGCAGGTCGAGCACTTCCCCATGAGTGAAACCAACGCCGCCATCCAACACCTGCGAGATGGCAAAGCCCGCTACCGTGTGGTGCTCGACGCCAGCAAGTAAGGTTCAAAGACCCACAACAAGGCGCCGCTCTGGCGCCTTGTACATCCCGCCATCACGCCCATAGATTCGCCTCCCCGACTGAGCAACAGGTAAGAGTCGCCCGCGCCGACTAGACTGCAAATGCGCCAGAGCCGGGAGTTTCGCCCTGACGAGTAGATGGATTTTATTCGGGGTGGGGCGAGATGCGAGAGTTTATGTACGAACTCAACAGCGGGCTGATTGCCGGCATATTGTTTGTTTCAATGGCGCTGGTTATTGAGCTGGGCTACCGACGCGGCCGCAAGATCCAGTCGATGTCAGACGAGCCCTGCAAGGCCCACGTCAATGCTATTCAGGGCTCGTTGATCGGGATACTGGCCCTGCTCCTCGGCTTCACCTTTTCCCTGGCATTGCAGCGCTTCGATAATCGCAGCGAAGCGGTGGTCGATGAGGCCAATGCGATAGGCACAGCTTATCTGCGTGCCCACTTGTTGCCCGAGCCTGCGCGCACCGACTCAATCAACAAACTGCAAAGCTACCTGAGCCTGCGCATTCGCACCGGCAATCTCGATTTGGCTAAGCCTTATCAGCGCCGGGCGATGCTGACGCAGGCAGCAGACTTGCAAAGCCAGCTGTGGTCGTATGCCCTCAAAGCCGCGCAAGAGCAGCCGAATCCGGTGACTACCGGGCTGTATATTCAGGCGCTCAACGAAATGATCGATTCGTACGGCACGCGCGATGCCGCGCTCAATCGCCATGTTCCGGAGATCGTGCTGGGGCTGCTGTACATTACGTTTCTGATGGCTGGGGTTATTGTCGGTTACACGGCGGGAATGTCTGGCCACCGCGCTTCATTTGCGACCTACATCATGGTCGGTTTGATCGTGCTGCTGGTGTTCTTGATCATCGACCTCGACCGCCCTCGGCGCGGCCTGATCCAGGTCGACCATAAGAGTCTGGTCGACCTGGAATCGAGTTTGTATGACCCGAAGACCAGCAGCGGTTATCTAAAAACCATGCCCGGCAGTGGCGTGCCGCGCTAACTCAGCGGAACGGCGGCTCATCAAAGCTGCGCAGTTTGCGTGAGTGCAACGAGTTGAGCTGGCTGCGCAGCATGTCCAGTGCCGTAATGCCGATGTGCAAATGCTGGGTCACGGCGCGCTCGTAGAACGCACCCGCCGCGCCGGGCAGTTTGATTTCACTGTGCAGCGGCTTGTCCGATACGCACAACAACGTGCCGTAAGGCACACGCAGTCGATAGCCTTGGGCGGCAATGGTGCCGCTTTCCATGTCTACGGCAATGGCCCGCGCCAAGTTGATTAACGGCCGCTCCTGCGCCCAGCGCAGCTCCCAGTTGCGATCGTCGTACGTCAGAACAGTGCCGGTACGCAGGCGTTTTTTCAGCTCATCGCCGCGCTCACCGGTCACCACCGCAGCCGCTTCCTGCAATGCCAACTGCACTTCAGCCAGGGCCGGCAGCGGGATGTTCGGCGGCAGCACTCGGTCCAGAATCCCGTCGCGACGCATGTAGGCGTGGGCGAGCACGTAATCACCGATGTTCTGCGACTGGCGCAAGCCGCCGCAGTGACCAATCATCAGCCAGCAATGCGGGCGCAATACTGCCAGGTGATCGGTAATGTTCTTGGCGTTGGATGGCCCAACCCCGATATTCACCAAGGTAATGCCATCGCCGTCGCCGGCCAGTAAGTGATAAGCCGGCATCTGATAACGATGCCAGACAACCCCGCCGATAATTGCCTGCATCTCGCCTTCGGACATTCCCCGCTCAATTCTCACGTTGCCCGGCAAGATCATGTGGGTGAAGCGCGAATCGCCGACCAGCATGTCGAGGCCGTGGCGGATGAACTGATCAACATAGCGGTGATAGTTGGTCAGCAAAATCCACGGCTGCACGTGGCGCCAGTCACTGCCGGTGTAATGCACCAGACGGCGCAGCGAGAAGTCCACACGGGCAGCGTCGAACAGCGCCAGCGGCATGCTCTCCATACTCTCCCAGTCGGTCAGGCCGTCAGCATTGTTGTCGGTAGCCGCCGACAGGTCAGTACTCGGAAAGACCCGCGCCAGCTCGGCGGCAGTGACGCCCGAGCCTGCCAGTTCATCGCCCTGCTCGACCACATACGGATAAGGAATATTCTGCTCGCTGATGCCCACCTCAACCCGCAAGGTGTAGTCGTGCATCAGCGGACGCAGCTGCTCCAACAGGTATTTACGAAACGCTGCCGGGTGCGTGACCGTCACGCTATAAGTGCCAGGCACTTGCACCTTGGCGAAGGCGCGCACGGACGCGGGCACCTCGCCCTGACACAAATACGTCAGGCGCAACTCGGGGTAGCGATACTGACAGTGGTTTTCAGCATCCGGTTTAACCCGATCCTTGAGATACGCTTTTAGCGCCCGGCTCAAACCATGGGTTGCCTGCTGATGCAACTCAGCAAGGCGATCCACCGCCTCTTCGGGACTGCTGACAATAATGAAATCATCTGAACATGGACGCATGGCGATTCTTCCTGACTGAACGTGCAGGCTAATATTGCACCCGAGTGTGGCAGCTAAGCCAGTGCCTCTAATTATTTGACCCGCCGGCAAGCGCCTCTTAGAATCGCGGCCCGCACACTTTTCATCCCAGTACGCACCATGAGCATTTCACTGCGCTTCCCCCCATTAGCACCGACCGCGCTGTTGGCGTGTCCGCGTGCCTGGCCGGCGGATGCCAAGCTCAAACGTCGTCGCAGCGTACTCTTCGCCTTCACCTTCTCGCCTCACACGCTCAGCGCCTGAGCCCGACGCACACCTGCGTATACGCCACACCCAAGGCGTAGCGGCTGCAATTTGCTCACATTTTTGCTTTGCGCTGCGCTGCGCAAATTTTTGATCTTGGCTGGCCCCGTCCATTGAACCGGGGCGGAGAACGTGATGAATCGCTGGTTACTGGTTGTACTTATTTTTGCCGTTTCCGTGGTAGGCCTGAGCATGGGCCTGACATTGCCGCTGGTATCGTTGCGCCTGCTTGAAGCCGGCGCATCGCCCTTGCAAATCGGTATTCTGTCGGCAATGCCGGCGGCGGGGATGATTCTTTCGGCATTCATGGTCGCACCGCTGTGCCGTCGCTTCAGTGGCCGCCACCTGTACCTGATGTGCTTCGCCCTCTGCGCAGCCAGTTGCAGCGCCATCGAATGGCTGCCGGACTCGCTGGGCTGGCTCGCAGCCGCCCGTTTGATGCTGGGCGTGGGCATGGGCGTTGCGGTGATTCTGGGCGAGTCCTGGGTTAATGAGTTGTGCGATGAAAACAAGCGCGGCCAGATTGTCGCCCTGTACGCCGCCTGTTTCACCGGCTGCCAGTTGTTTGGCCCAACCCTAATCGGCGTGCTGGGCACACAAAGTCTGTGGCCGATCGCCGTGGTTACCGGGTGTAATCTGCTGGCACTGTTGGCGGTGTGGCTGTATCTGCCCGCCGACTGGAGTGAGGCCGAACACGAACAAACCAAGACTTTCTCGTTGGCGGGCTTCATCAGAGTCGCGCCGGCGCTGTGTACGGGCGTGTTGTTCTTCGCCTTTTTCGACAGCGTGGTGCTCTCGCTGTTTCCGGTTTATGCCAGCAGTCACGGTTACGCAGTCGGCATTGCCGCGTTCATGGTGACCATAATTCTGCTCGGCGACATGACGTTTCAGGTGCCACTTGGCTGGCTGTCGGATCGTTGCGAGCGCAGCCATCTGCATCTTGCCTGCGGTGTCATGGCGTTGCTGATCGGCTGCGCATTGCCCTGGCTGATTGGCCACCCGAGCGTATTGTGGCCGGCGCTGGTCATACTCGGCGCAGTGGCTGGCGGGGTTTATACGCTGGCCTTGGTGCGCATCGGCGAGCGCTTCAGCGGGGCCGAACTGGTCACCGCCAACGCCAGTGTCGGCATGCTCTGGGGCGTCGGCAGCCTGATCGGGCCACTGCTCAGCGGCAGCCTGATGGGCCTTGGTCCGCAGGGTTTGCCATTGGCCCTGAGCCTGGCGGCGGCCTTGTTTGTGGTCACGGCTATTGGCAGTAGAAAGACTCTGCGAGTTGCACGCTCGGCCTGACGACTCGAAAGATTAATCGTCTGAAACGCAAAGAAGCTGACACGTGTCAGCTTCTTTGTTTGCGGCAAGGCTCAGGCGAAATGCGGCGAGCTGCGTGCGACCAGAGACTCTGCATCCACGCCACGCGGCAAGGTGCCGTAAACGCGACCACCGTCGCCCAACCGGCTGGCGATGAAGCCGTCGGAGACTGTCGCATTGCCCGCCTCCAGCAACAATTTGGCCTGCAAGCCTACCGCCACGTCTTCGGTGAGCTGGCGCGCGCGATACTGAATATCGTCGGTGTCCTTGAAGGCGCTGTGCACCTTGGCAATGTGCGCTTTAAGGCGTGCATCGCCGTGACCATCGCCCAATTCGTGGAACAGCGCATCAAGCACGCCCTGCTCCTTGGACAGCGCACGCAGCACATCCAGACACTGAACATTGCCCGAGCCTTCCCAAATCGAGTTGACCGGAGCTTCGCGGTACAGGCGCGGTAAAATGGTGTCTTCCACATACCCGGCGCCCCCGAGGCATTCTTGCGCCTCGTTGATCATCGCCGGCGCACGTTTACAGATCCAATACTTGCCGATGGCCGTTACCAGCCGGGCAAACTTCTGCTCCTGCGCATCGTTCGGATTATCCAGCGCCTTGCCCATGCGCAGCGTCAACGCCAGCGCGGCTTCGCTTTCCAGCGCCAGATCGGCCAGCACGTTTTGCATCAGCGGTTGATCAGCCAGCAGCTTGCCGCCTACTTTGCGGTGCGCGCAGTGATGCGCAGCCTGTGTCAGCGCCTGACGCATCAGGGCGCTGGAGCCGATCATGCAATCGAAACGGGTCAGCGAAACCATCTCGATAATGGTCGGAACGCCACGGCCTTCTTCCCCGACCATCCAGGCAAAGGCGCCCCGGTATTCCACTTCGCTGGAGGCGTTGGACCAGTTGCCCAGCTTGTTTTTCAGGCGCTGGATATAGAACTCGTTACGCGTGCCATCCGGGCGATGACGCGGTAGCAGGAAGCAGGTCAGGCCCTTGTCGGTTTGCGCCAAGGTCAGGAACGCATCGCACATCGGCGCCGAACAGAACCACTTGTGGCCAACCAATTCATACGCCTGACCCGGCCCCGGCGTGCCGACAGGATAGGCGCGCGTGGTGTTGGCGCGCACATCCGTTCCGCCCTGTTTCTCGGTCATGGCCATGCCGATGGTGGCGCCGGTTTTCTGCTCGATCGGCAGGTTACGCGGGTCGTACTGTGTAGACAGGATTTTCGGCAGCCAAATACGCGCAACGTCAGGCTGCAACTGCAGCGCCGGAACGCTTGCGTAGGTCATGGTCAGCGGGCAGCCGCTGCCGGCCTCTGCCTGACTGTGCAGATAACTCAGGCCCGCGCGGGCAACCTGTGCTCCATCACGCGGTTCGGTCCACGGCGCAGATGGCAGACCATGCTCAATCGCCGCACTCATCAGTTGATGGTACGAGGGATGAAACTCAACCAGATCGATGCGGTGACCATAACGGTCATGGCTTTTGAACACGGGCTTGTTTTCGTTGGCGAGAAAGCCGGCGGCCATCAGCTCGCCACCGGCCAGCGCGCCATAAGCATCCAGCCGGTCGTGCGCCCACCCCGCACCAAAGCGCCGGGTCCACTCTTGTAACGGCAGGTCCACGCGGTACAGATTGGCGCCATCCAACGGAGGCACCTGATTGAACACTTCGTGGGTTTCAGCCTGTAATTCAACGCTCATGATAGGGCTCCTTGGCGCCAACGGCACGCAAACAAAAGGTGACTAAACTTTGGCTCACTTCGGCCAGTTGCAGGCTCTGCTGGCCGGCTTCGCGGGCCGAGCGGGCATTCGGTGACAGCGGGCCTACCAGTGATTCGGCAATTGCACCGACCAGGCAGGCGGCTGCCAGAGCGTAATGGCTGACGTCAAAAACGCCCTGCTCCGTGCCTTCGCGCAACAGATCAGTGAATAATTGAGCATAGGCTTCGCGGAAGATCAGACGCTGTTCATCGACCTCTGGCTCGACCGGTTCGGCGATTAGTGCGTAGGCCAGCTGTCGGCTGCTCCAGGCGCGGGCGGCGAATTGCTCCAAGCCATTAACCAGACGCTCGACCGGCGTGCCGCCGAGGGCGAGTGTCCGGTTGAGCGCGTTGATTTCATGCTGACTGGCGCGGGCAAACAGCTGGGCCGCCAGCTCGCCCTTGCTGCGAAAGTGGCGGTACAAGCTACCGGTAGCAACGCCGGCATCTTCGGCCAGAGCCTGCATGGTCAGCGCGGCAAAGCCACCCTCGGTGACGCGGGTGTGAGCGCACAGCATAATGCGCTCACGCAACGCTTGATCGCGGCTGATACGGTGCGCCGTGGTGCGATAGGCCATAATCTGAATCCTGATTCACTTAATGTCAGTGAATCAGGATTCAGATTAATGAGATAGCGGCATTTACGCCAAAAGACCCATCATCTGCGCCGCAAACTGCGCGCGATAATGCGCAATGTGACGCTGCGCTAGTAGGGGCGGGTCAACAGCCAGGCCTGCAAAAGCTGGCGCAATTGCTCGAAGTTAAGCGGCTTGGCCAAATAGTCACTCATGCCGGCGGCCAGACAGCGATCACGGTCGCCCGCCTGACTGTGCGCCGTCACGGCCAGCACAGGCAGCTCTTGGCACGCGGGCATTTGACGCAACGCCCGGCAAACGGCAAAGCCATCCATACCCGGCATCTGACAGTCGAGTAAGACCCCATCGATGCGCTCGCGACGCAGCACCTCCAGCGCTTCGGCGCCGCTGCCGGCAGTAAGCACCTGATAGCCCAATTTGAGCAGCATGCCGCGAATGACCAACTGGTTGATCGGATCATCCTCAACCACTAAGACTTTGCAGTGCTGCGGCTCGCGAATCGACGGTAATGTTTGCCGTGCATGCGGCGAAGCATTTTCTGCCGCCGGCAAATCCATCAGCACGTCCAGCGTGAAGCAGCTGCCGCGCTCGGCCTGCGGTTGATAACTGAGATGGCCCTTGAGCAAATCGGCCAGTTGCTGGCAAATCGACAAGCCGATGCCCAGTCCGCCGTATTGCCGGGTGAGCGAGCCGTCCTGCTGCCAAAACGACTGAAACACCTGCCCCGGCGTGTCTACTTCAATGCCGGCGCCGGTGTCGATCACGCGAAAACTCAACGCTTGCACCGACTCGTTGTTGGCCGGTGCTACGCCACGCACGACTGATAAGCAGACCGAGCCTGTGGCAGTGAATTTGATGGCATTGTCGAGCAGGTAGGTGAGCGCACGCTTGAGTTTGTCGGCGTCCCCTTCAAGGGTGTCGAGCAGCGTTTCATCCACGTCGAGCTTGAACTGCAAATTCTTCTCACTGGCCCTGCCGGCATGGAGTTGGTACAGCTCATTGAGCAGGCCGCGCAGACTGAACACGCGTTTTTTCAGGTGCAGCTTGCCGGCCTGGAGTTCGGTGTGCACCAGAATATCGTTGACCATGTGCATCATGTCGCGCGCAGAGGCGGCGGCAGTTTGCTGATACTGCTGAGCCTCGTTATCGAACTCCAGGGTTTTCAGCAGTTCCAGAGAACCGATAACGCCATTCATTGGCGTACGCAATTCATGCGTGACCGTCGCCAGAAACTCATCCTTGAGCCGGTTACTGGTCGCCAGTTGACTGTTCAACGCAGCCAGTTGTGAGGTCGACTGTTGAAGAATCCGCGCGCGCTCTTCCTTCAAGGTGTTGATGCGGTCAGCCAGCGCCAGAGACAACAACGCGACCTCCAGTGCCGAGCCAATCTGGCTCGCGTACATGGTCAGGAACACGTTGGGCAGGAAGCCCAGCACCATCAGGGTGTTGACCATGCCGCCGATTAGGAATGTCGACCAGGCCACGATGAAGTAACGCGCAACCCTCATGCCACGCAGCCCGGCAATGATACCGGCGGCGAAAATCACCACGATAAACACCAGCGACAGCCCCGTAGCCAACCGCAACGACAAGGCATAGCTGTTGGTGAGGGCCATGAACATCACACCGGCGCCGGCCAGCATCATGGTCATCAGACAACGATCCACCCAGCGACTGTGCAGCCGGGTTTGCAGAAAGCTGCGGGCGAACTGGCTGCCGAACAAGACCGCCGAGCCGATCAACAAGGGCGTGGAAATGTTGGCCCACCACGGATTATCGGGCCACAGGTACTGCACGCCAGCGCCATTTACCGACACCTGATACATGCCGAACGAGGCGATGTAGAGAATGTAATAGAGGTAGCTGACGTCGCGAACGCTGAAGAAGATGAACAGGTTGTAGATCATCATCACCAGCAGCACGCCGTAGATGATGCCCAGCACATAGATGTGCTCAGGTTGAGACTCAATAAAAGCGGTGGTCGACCACAGGGTCAACGGCACCTGAATCGAGCCCTGACTCTCGACCCGCAAGTAGTAACGGGTCGACTCGCCAGCTGGCAGGTGCAGCGCGTAGAGGTAATTGTGTTGTTTGATCTGCCGACTGCTGAACGGCAAGGCATCGCCACTGCGCTGCAGCAGGCTGTAGCCGCCCTGCTCGTCACGGCCATACAGGTCTACATGGTCGAGCGGTGGATACGCCAGCTCCAATAGCCAGGTACGATCTCTGACCACCTTCTGCGGCTGGTAATCCAGATCAATACGCAGCCAAAACACCGAACGCGAATACCCCGCATTCAGTACGTTTTTATCATGCGTTCGAAAACTTCCGGCCATGGCAGGCGAATCGATATCGTCGATCTTCAACTCGCCGCGCACATCTTCGAATACCGAAATTTGCGGGCCAAGGGTCAACGATTGGGTTGTCTCGTCAAAGACCACCGCACTGGCAAATGTTGGCAGAACCGCCAATAACAGCATCACGATAAAACGCATACAGCCCGTCACAGCCTAAATGAAAGTGATATCGCCGTGCGCAGGGGCACGGTAACTGGCCAAGGTCGGCAAAAGCCCGACACTCTAGCACAGCCTTTAGAGAGTTAAATGCGCATTGCTGCCTGCCGCGCCTGCGCTTTGATTTCAGGGCCAAACCACGGCCTTGTGCAGCCGCTGCCAAACAATTTGCTGATGCCTAAAAGGGCGCAAATCGTTTGATTAATGATAAGCTCGCGCTCCATGAAAACACCGACCTCACGCCCCGTAGTGCTTTGCGTGTCTGGCCATGACCCCAGTGGCGGCGCCGGACTGCAAGCCGATATTGAAGCCCTGCTCGCCCAAGGCTGTCACGCCGCGCCTACCGTGACCGCTCTCACCGTGCAGGATACCGTCAACGTATCTGACTTCCGCGTGCTCGACCGCGAGTGGGTTCTGGCGCAAGCAAACGCTGTGATTGCCGACCTGCCTGTTGAGGCGATTAAGCTGGGCATGCTGGGTTCGGTGGAGATGGTCGAAACCGTCCTCGAAATCAAAAACAGCCTGCCCAATGTGCCCATGGTCTGCGACCCGGTACTGCGTGCGGGCGGCGGCGGTGCGCTGGGCAAGGATGAAGTCGGCTACGCCATGCGCGAACGTCTGTTCCCGGCATCCCTGATCGCCACGCCGAATCTGCCCGAAGCGCGTATTCTCGCCGAGCTGCCTGAAGGCACAGCCGATGAGTGCGCTGAAAAACTTCTGCCCTTCATCAAGCACCTGCTGATCACCGGCGGTCACGGTGATGAGAAGGAGGTGCACAATCGCCTGTACTCACGCGACGGCAGCCAGCACACCTTTACCTGCCAGCGCCTGCCCGGCAGTTACCATGGTTCGGGCTGCACGCTGGCCAGCACATTGGCCGGACGCATCGCGCTGGGCGAGGAATTGGTCAGCGCCGTGAAGTCGGCACTCGACTACACCTGGCGTACGCTGCGTGATGCCGAGCAACCGGGCCATGGCCAATACATTCCGCGGCGCCTGCCATTGGATGCAAGCTGAAGGAGGGTATCTGATGAAACTGCAGGGACTCTACGCAATCACCGACAGCCAACTGCTGGCTGACGGCAAAATGCTGCCTTATGTAGAGGCTGCGCTGCGCGGCGGCGTGACACTGCTGCAGTACCGCGATAAATCCAGCGATGACGCCAAGCGTCTGCGCGAAGCCCAGGAGCTGCGTGATCTGTGTGAGCGTTACGGCGCCAACCTGATCATCAACGACGACGCCGAACTGGCAGCGCGCCTCGACGTCGGCCTGCATTTGGGCCAGGGCGATGGCTCACTCGCCGCCGCCCGCGCACTGCTCGGCCGCAAGGCGATCATCGGTGTGACCTGCCACGCGCAGGTCGAACTGGCGGAAATCGCCGCCACCGAAGGCGCCAGCTACGTCGCGTTTGGCCGGTTCTTCAATTCCAACACCAAGCCCGGCGCACCTGCCGCCAGCATCCAGACCCTGACTGAAGCCAAATCGCGCTGTCACCTGCCGATTGTCGCCATTGGCGGAGTGACGCAGGACAACGCCGGGCAATTGATTAGCGCCGGCGCCAGCATGATTGCCGTGATACACGCCCTGTTCGCAGCCGAGAGCAGCGATGAGGTCGAATCCCGTGCCCGCGCCTTCAGCGATCTGTTTGCCACTGTCTGATTAATTACGGGCGCCAACCGCGCCCTGCTCACACTTTTTGAGAGGCCATTATGTCCCGTTCGGAAACCCTGTTTGCCAATGCCCAGAAGCACATTCCTGGCGGCGTAAACTCACCGGTCCGCGCATTCAAAAGCGTCGGCGGCACACCGCTGTTCTTCAAAAGCGCATTGGGCGCCTACATTACCGATGAAGACGACAAGCAGTATGTCGATTACGTCGGTTCCTGGGGCCCGATGATCCTTGGCCACAGCCACCCGGAAGTGCTTGACTCGGTGCGCAGCCAGCTTGAACACGGCTTGTCATTTGGCGCGCCGACCGCCATGGAAACCGAAATGGCGGACCTGGTCTGCGAGCTGGTGCCATCCATGGAAATGGTGCGCATGGTCAACTCCGGCACCGAAGCCACCATGAGCGCTATCCGTCTGGCGCGTGGCTTTACCGGCCGCGACTCAATCGTCAAATTTGAGGGCTGTTACCACGGCCACTCCGACAGCCTGCTGGTAAAGGCCGGTTCCGGCGCACTGACTCAGGGCGTGCCAAGCTCTGCCGGCGTTCCTGCCGACTTCGCCAAACACACCCTGACGCTGCCCTTCAACAATATTGAAGCGGTTAAAGAGTGCCTGGAGAAATCGGGGCAGAACATCGCCTGCATCATCGTTGAGCCGGTTGCCGGCAACATGAACTGCGTACCGCCAGCCCCGGGCTTTCTGGAAGGCCTGCGCGAGCAGTGCGACAAGCACGGCGTGGTGCTGATTTTTGACGAAGTCATGAGCGGCTTCCGTGTATCCCTTGGCGGCGCGCAGGCGTATTACGGCGTGACGCCGGACCTGACCACGTTCGGCAAGATCATCGGCGGCGGCATGCCGGTTGGCTGCTTCGGCGGCAAGCGCGAGATCATGAGCCACATCGCCCCGCTGGGCCCGGTCTATCAGGCCGGTACGCTGTCGGGTAACCCGCTGGCAATGGCCGCAGGTCTGACCACTCTGCGCCTGATCAAGCGTCCTGGCTTCCATGACGAACTGACTGACTACACCAGCCGCCTGCTGGCGGGCCTCAAAGAGCGCGCACAAGCTGCCGGTATCGACTTTGTCACGACTCAGGCGGGCGGCATGTTCGGCCTGTACTTCTGCGACAAGCCAGACATCATCAGCTTTGAAGACGTCATGAGCAGCGACATCAATCGCTTCAAGCGCTTCTTCCACCTGATGCTTGAGGGCGGCGTGTACCTGGCACCGAGCGCCTTCGAAGCCGGCTTCACCTCCATCGCCCATGGCGACGCCGAGTTGAAGCTGACACTGGACGCGGCTGAAAAAGCCTTCGCGCAGATGCAGAACGACTAATGGGCGAAACCTCGCTACTGCTCGGCGCTGCACTGGCGCTGGTGTGTGCCAGCAGCGCGGTGGCAATTGGCCTGACGCGCAAGCTGCACACCGAAGCCGATCAGGCGGGACTGTTCTGCGCCCTGCTCGGCTTTGCCATTACAGCGGCGGCCGGTGCCAGCATTGCGCTGCCCGGCGCGCAGTCGGCGTTGCTCTGGCTGAGCCAGGCGGCGCAGTTTCTGGCGCTGCCGCTGATCGCCGCTGCCGCGCTGGCACTGAGCCGGAGCTGGACGTGGAGCCGGCCGAACTGGGGCCGTATCCTGCTCGGTCTGTGTGCATTCTTCGAGTTATTCCGGCAAATGCACCAGTTGGAGAACTACCGCCTGCTGATCAGCGTGATCAGCCTGCTGCTGATTGTCTATGCTGGAGCTGTACAGTGGCCGCGCCGAATGCCGGCATTGTTAGGTGTTGCCTCGGCCGGATTGCTGTTACTGGCCGGTTTGAGCGCCGCTAACCGGCTGAACCCGGGCCTGATCAGCGCTAACAATCTGACCTTGCTACTGCTGACACCGGCCTCTGCGCTGCTGGCGAGATTGTTAGTAATCCTTCCGGGACAGCGCAAACCGGAGTAAAACTAGGCAAGGACACGTAGGCTGAGCAGAAATATGGCAAAGGCTTTGTATCAACCGCCCCGCTTATTTCATAATGTGCTGCACAGCTCAATTTTCAGGCATTGCGCCTACCGCCTACCCTCGAGGTAATTGGATTTTCATGAAATGCTCCGGCCGCACCCTGGTACTGGGATGCTTGCTGCTTTTGCCTTTATACGCATCTGCAGACGGAAACTCTTTACTGATTCCGGCAACGGGCAGCTGCTCGCTTAATACGGCGCCTGAAGACCTGCCAAATGCCCTGACGGCGTGCCGTCAAGCAGCGCAGAACGGCGACCGCCAGGCTCAATTCGAACTGGGCGAGTATTTCTATGACGGTAAGCGCACCCCGCGTGACCTTTCGCAAGCACTCAACTGGTTCCAGCAGGCCTCGTTACAGGGGCACGCGCAGGCGCAATATCGTCTGGGCATGATGTTTTACCGCGGTGAAGGTGTGCCGGCGAATAACGTGCAGGCTTATATCGTTCTGAAAATGGCCGAGATCAATGGCTCGGACGACGCCATGGACAGCGCCGACCTGCTCTCTGAGCAAATGCAGCGCAAAGAACTCGAAACCGCCAGCCAGGTGCTGGGGCAGATCTTCCGCAATTATCTGCAAGAGTTGCAAAACCAGGCCGGAAGTTCACCCTTCGCGCCTCTGCCTTGAACCCTGAAACCCTGAAACCGACCGTTCAGGGTTTTCTGTCTACACGCCAACCAGCAAGCTGTGTTACTTCTCGGGCATCGGCATCGGGAACGGCATGACATTACTGCTCGCCTTGGCTTCGCTGATCTTCGGCGTGCCCAACCGCTCGACTTCATCGATGCGGATAATCGAGTGCATGGGCACAAAGCTGCGCACTACGCCATCAAACTGCGCCTTGAGCTTCTCTTCACTCGGATCAACCACTACCTGGGTGCGTTCACCGAAGATGAACTCTTCAACTTCAAGAAAGCCCCACAGATCACTCTGAAAGATCTGCTTGGCGTACATCTCGAAGACCTGTCCCTGATTGAGGAAAATGACCTTATAAATAGGCTCGCGCTTGCTCATGAGTGGCAGTCTAGACTGTGAAAATTGGAGGGCGCAAATCATAGCACAGCCATCGAGCAGTCAATGCTAGGAACACAACCCCATGGGCCTTATAATGTGCGGTTCGTCGAATCACTCTTTGAGCCCGCATGACCAAGAAGCTTTATATCGAAACCCACGGTTGCCAGATGAACGAGTACGACAGCTCGCGCATGATCGACCTGCTGGGCGAACATCAAGCCCTGGAAGTCACGAAACGTCCTGAAGATGCGGACGTGATCCTGCTCAACACCTGCTCCATCCGCGAGCGGGCCCAGGACAAGGTTTACTCCCAGCTCGGCCGCTGGCGTGAACTGAAACTGGAAAACCCCGATCTGGTAATCGGTGTTGGCGGCTGCGTGGCCAGTCAGGAAGGCGAGGCCATTCGTGACCGCGCGCCCTATGTAGACGTAGTGTTCGGCCCGCAAACCCTGCACCGTTTGCCCGAAATGATTAACGCTGCGCGCACCACCAAATTGCCGCAAGTGGATATCTCATTCCCGGAAATCGAGAAATTCGACCGTTTGCCAGAGCCGCGCATCGACGGCCCGACCGCTTATGTCTCGGTCATGGAAGGATGCAGCAAGTACTGCACATTCTGCGTTGTACCTTATACCCGTGGTGAAGAAGTCAGCCGCCCGCTACGCGACGTGCTATCGGAAATCGTTCATCTGGCTGAAAACGGCGTGCGCGAAGTCACCCTGCTCGGCCAGAACGTTAACGGTTATCGCGGCGAGACCAGCAATGGCCAGATCGCCGACTTTGCCGAACTGCTGTATGCCGTCGCGGCAATCGACGGGATCGACCGGATTCGCTACATGACCTCGCACCCGCTGGAGTTCTCCGATGCGCTGATTCAAGCGCATGCGGATATTCCAGAGTTGGTGAAGTACCTGCATTTACCGGTGCAGTCCGGTTCCGACCGGATTCTGGCGGCGATGAAGCGCAACCACACCGCGCTTGAGTACAAGTCGCGCATCCGTAAATTGAAGGCCGTGGTGCCGGATATTCTGATCAGTTCCGACTTCATTATCGGCTTCCCCGGCGAAACCGAAAAAGACTTCGAACAGACTATGAAGCTGATTGAAGACGTGCGCTTCGACTTCTCCTTCTCGTTCGTTTACAGCGCCCGCCCCGGCACGCCGGCTGCGGATCTGGCCGACGACACGCCCGAAGAGCTGAAAAAGCAGCGCCTGAAAATCCTGCAGGACCGCATCAGCCAGATCGGCTCGGAAAACAGCCGGCGCATGGTTGGCAGCGTGCAACGCATTCTGGTCAGCGACTACTCGCGCAAAGACCCGGGCATGTTGCAGGGCCGCACCGAGAGCAATCGGGTGGTCAACTTCCGCTGCGATAATCCGGGCCTGATCGGCCAATTCGTCGACGTCATGATTGACAGTGCTCAGCCCTACTCACTTCGTGGATCTCTGCTCAACTGACAAGAGTGCCCGACCGAACCTTTTGCGATCCGGCTGCAACAACGGATTTCACCCTACGCGGCAAGCAGGCCAGCGGTACTTTTCCGCCCGCTGCATGTCGCGTAGTCTGAATCTGCCCAGATCGCGAAAAGGCGCCTGCCATCTGCCGCTTTCGCGCGCCAGCTGGTAGGGTTATTCTTGACTCATCACCCAGCCGACTGGCGGCCAAAAGACGACCTTGAATACACCTATAGAACCTAATCGTTTTGTCCTCGAACCCTTTGAATCAGAGCGGTTCGCCAACCTTTGTGGCCAATTTGACGAAAACCTGCGCCTGATCGAAGAGCGCATGGCCATCGAGATCCGCAATCGCGGCAATCAATTCGAGCTGGTCGGCGAACCCGAGCAGACCAAAATTGCCGAGCAGTTGCTGCGGCGCCTGTACCGCGAAGCCAAATCCAGCGAACTGTCACCAGACACCGTGCACCTGTTCCTGCAGGAATCCGGTCTGGAAGAGATGGCGAACCCGGTGGCAACAGCCAGCGTAGCCTTGCGCACACGCAAGGGCATGATTCGCCCGCGCGGTATTAATCAGCAGGCTTACGTCAAATCGATTCTTGAGCACGACATCAACTTCGGCATTGGCCCGGCCGGTACGGGTAAAACCTATCTGGCAGTCGCCTGCGCAGTCGATGCGCTCGAACGTGAACAAATCCGCCGTATTCTGCTGGTTCGCCCCGCGGTTGAAGCCGGTGAAAAACTCGGCTTCCTGCCGGGCGACCTGTCGCAGAAAATCGATCCGTATCTGCGCCCGCTGTATGACGCACTGTACGAGATGCTTGGTTTCGAGCAAGTGGCCCGACTGATCGAAAAGCAAGTGATTGAAGTAGCGCCACTGGCTTACATGCGCGGCCGTACGCTGAATAACAGCTTCATCATTCTCGACGAAAGCCAGAACACCACGCTGGAACAGATGAAGATGTTCCTCACGCGTATCGGCTTCGGCTCAACCGCAGTCATCACCGGTGACATCACTCAGGTCGACTTGCCGCGTGGCACAAAGTCCGGTCTGACCCACGTGATCGAAGTGCTGCGCGATGTGCCTGGCATCAGCTTCACCCACTTCAAGCCCAAGGACGTGGTGCGCCATCCGTTGGTTCAACGCATTGTTGAAGCCTACGAGCGCTTCGATAGCCAGGCCGAAAAGAAATCGAGCGATGAGCGCAATAATGGCAATGCTTGAACTCGACCTGCAAATTGCCAGTGACGCGCCCGACCTGCCCAGCGAAGAGCAGTTCCGCAGTTGGTGCAGCGCTGCCCTCAAGCAGCGTACGGCAGATTCGGAGCTAACCATCCGTTTGGTCGATGAACCTGAAGGGCGTGAACTCAATCACACCTATCGCCAGCGCGATTACGCCACAAATGTGCTTTCATTCCCTGCAGATGTTCCAGATGAGATGCTCGACATCCCGCTGCTGGGCGATCTGGTCATTTGCGTGCCGGTAGTGGCGCGCGAAGCGGTCGAGCAGAACAAGAGCCTTGAGTCGCACTGGGCGCACCTGGTGATTCATGGCTGCTTGCATCTGCTCGGTTATGACCATATTGAAGACGATGAAGCGCTCGAGATGGAAAGTCTCGAACAAGTTTTAATGGCCGAACTGGGTCACCCGGACCCGTACGCCGACCATGATTGATACACCCATTGCATGATCTCCCACCTAGAAAGGATCCTGAGTAAAACGCCATGAGCGAAGACCGATCGAGCAACGAGCAAAAGACCTGGCTGGACAAGCTGACTCAGGCTTTTGCTCATGAGCCGAAAAACCGCCAGGAGCTCCTCGAAGTCCTTCGAGAAGCGCATCAAAACAAACTGCTCGACAGTGAGGCACTGGCAATCGTCGAAGGCGCCATCCAGGTCGCGGACTTGCAAGTTCGCGACATCATGGTCCCCCGCTCACAGATGATCAGCATCAAATCGACCCAGACGCCTAAAGAGTTTCTGCCCTCGATCATTGATGCCGCGCACTCGCGCTACCCGGTAATCGGCGAAAGCCTGGATGATGTCATCGGCATCCTGCTGGCCAAGGATCTGCTCCCGCTGATCCTGGTTGAAGACCAGCAGAGCTTCAACATCAAGGATCTGCTGCGTCCTGCCACCTTCGTCCCCGAATCGAAACGCCTGAATGTGCTGCTGCGCGAGTTCCGCGCCAACCACAATCACATGGCCGTGGTGATCGACGAGTACGGCGGTGTTGCCGGGCTGGTGACCATCGAGGACGTGCTTGAGCAGATCGTCGGCGACATCGAAGATGAGCACGATGTCGAGGAAGACAGCTACGTCAAACCACTGCCCAGCGGTGATTTCCTGGTCAAGGCACTGACGCCGATCGACAACTTCAACGAGGCGTTCGACACTGCGTTCTCGGATGACGAGTTCGACACCGTAGGCGGCCTGGTCATGAGTGCGTTCGGGCACTTGCCCAAGCGCAATGAAGTCACCGAGATCGGCGGTTTCCGCTTCCGCGTCCTCAACGCCGACAGCCGTCGGTTGCACCTGCTCCGGCTGACACCGCTCAGCCATTAAGCAGTTTGCTCTCTGCGCAGGTTCACCTGCGCAGAGACTGGCGCTGCGTCCTGCAGCCGCCCCGCTGAATACACATCTTTACACCCTCATGCTTGCTCTCGACTGCCCGATGGCGCTAGCCTCCTGCGGTCTTATTACTGCCAAGGATTAAACATGCGCTGGATCACCTCTGCTGGCTGGCCGGGCAACCTGATTGCACTGGCCGCAGGTGCCGCGACAACGCTGGCACTGGCGCCATTCAATATCTGGCCGCTGGCGATTGTGGTTATCGCACTGTTCTACCTTGGCCTGCGCACGCTGAATCCGCGTCAGGCGTTGTGGCGTGGCTGGTGGTTTGGTTTCGGCTTATACGCCGCAGGCACCAGCTGGGTATATGTCAGCATCCACCAATTCGGCGATGCCAGCCCGGCATTGGCCGGCGCACTCACGCTGGCGTTCGTCGCCGCACTCGGCGCATTTTTCGCCCTGCCCGCCTGGCTATGGGCTCGCTGGTTGCGTCGAGACGAAGCGCCACTGGCAGACGCACTGGCCTTTGCTGCGCTCTGGGTTGCGCAAGAAGCCTTTCGCGGCTGGTTCCTGACTGGTTTCCCCTGGCTTTATTCAGGCTACAGCCAACTCACCGGCCCGCTGTCGGGGCTGGCGCCTCTGGGAGGAGTCTGGCTGATTTCGTTTGCCCTGGCGCTAACTGCAACCTTGCTGGTCAATCTGTATTCACTGCGCACACGCCTGAGCTTTTTGGCGGCGGCGATTGTGCTGCTGGCCGCGCCTTGGGTCGCGGGCTTCAGCCTCAAGCATCACCAATGGACGACAGCGGTTGGCGAGCCACTGAAGGTGATGACCATTCAAGGCAACGTGCCGCAGAACATGAAGTGGGACCCGGAGCAACTGGATGCGCAACTTTCGCTGTACCGTGACCTGACGTTCCAGTCCAAACCCGCCGACCTGATTGTCTGGCCGGAAACCGCAGTACCGATTCTGAAAGAACGCGCCAGCGGTTATTTGAGCGTGATGGACACGTTCGCCAATGACCGCAATGCCGCACTGATTACCGGCGTACCGCTGCGCCAAGCCAATGCGCAGGGCGATCAGCGTTATTACAACGCGGTAACTGTGGTTGGCCAAGGCAGCGGCGACTATCTCAAACAGAAGTTGGTGCCGTTTGGCGAATACGTGCCGCTGCAGGATGTTCTGCGCGGCCTGATCGCCTTCTTCAACCTGCCCATGTCCGACTTCGCGCGCGGCAGCGCAGACCAGCAGCTACTGCAAGCCAAGGGCTACAGCATTGCCACTTACATTTGTTACGAAGTGGTATATCCCGAGTTCGCTGCGGGGCTGGCGGCGCAGAGCCAGCTGCTGCTGACCGTGAGTAACGACGCCTGGTTCGGTGACTCAATTGGCCCGTTGCAACACCTGCAGATGGCGCAGATGCGCGCACTTGAAGCGGGCCGCTGGATGATCCGCGCCACCAATAACGGCATGACTGGCTTGATCAACCCATTCGGCGAAATCACCCTGCAACTGCCGCAATTCAAACGCGCCGTCATGTACGGCCATGTGCAGCCTGTTGAAGGGCTGACCCCTTACCTGCAATGGCGCTCGTGGCCGCTGATCATTCTCTGCGGGCTGATCTTCGGCTGGGCGTTGCTCGCGGCTCGCATGGCTAAAACGGTTTAAGCGCTATTCATCGGGCTCGCTGGCGTAGACCAATGGGTACGCCAGCAGCCCGACAGCCTCGTTGAACAGCAGAGTGTTGCGCCATAGCGCCCTGCCATCCGGCAACCAGCCGCCCAAGGGCTCGCCGTTGGCCACACTGAAAAAGCCGAAAGGCGCCGGCACCACATCGAAACCGGCCTGCTCGAAACACCAGACCGCACGCTGCATGTGCCAGGCCTGAGTGACCAGAACAATGCGTTTAACCCCTTGCGGCTTTAACAGCTCAGCACTGCGCTGGGCATTTTCCCAGGTGGTGCGACTCTGGCCTTCTTGCCAGCGCGCCTGCAAACCGTAATCGACCGCCAACTGCTCAGCCATGATCTGCGCCTCGCTTGGCGGCGTGCCGTAATGCAGGCCGCCACTGGTGGCAATTGGCAGCGCGCTGGCTCGAGACAGCCGCGCCGCGTAGCGAACGCGTTCCTGCGCGAACCAACTTGACTGATCAGCGCCCCACGCCGGATCTCCACGCTGCCGACCGCCGCCCAGCACCACAATCGCATCCGCTCTTTCGCCCAGACTGGCCCATTCATCGGGCTGAATCGCCGGATGGCGCTCAATCCCGCGCGCCGACCACTCGACCACCACCGGCAAACTCATCAGCCAGATTCCGGCAAAGCCACCGACAAAGCAGGCAGACGCCAAACGCGGGGCGCGCCGACGCAACCACCAGGCAAGCAAGATCAGCAGCAAGAAGATGCCGGGCGGTAATAACAGATGCTTGAGAATATAACGAAACGCCATGCACACCTCCGAGATGCGCAAAGGCTATCAGGCGCAGTGCATCAACTCGAAGGAAAATTGCTCAGCGATTGCGCCAATAAAGGCGTGACGATTAATCCTGATAAACGCGTGCTTCAGCCGGTCTGATTAGCCCGAAACAGTTGCGAACCACACTCGCAGCACGCACGCACGCCGCCGGGCTGAAAATCCGCAGGAACCCCGCACATTGCACAACACAGCGGCTGCCGGCGCCGGGTGAAGGTTTTGCTGCGCAGCTCGACTTTACCCAGAGGTTTGCCAGCCAGCCCGTTGAGCCGCGATTTGCGCAGCGGCAAATGCTCAAGCATCGCCAACTCTTCGGCCGCCGCATGCCAGCCGCGCAACCAATTGAGGTCGTGATCCATGTACGCCTTGATCAGCTCCACCTCGGAGGGCGACAGGCCACGCAATTCCAGTTCATCGGGCGGCCCGGCCCGATGACCACGCAATGAATGCGCCTCGTCCAACGCCAGTTCAAGGCGCTGCAATAGCCGCTCATAGAGCCCGCCTCGCGCCTCGGTCTGTCGCAGTCCTGCCATTGGGTCACCTCATCATGAGCTAAACGTCTAAGTCCTAATCCAAGCTTAGCGCTCACCCTGCTGGCAGGTAGATGCTGCGACCAACGGCGGATTTCCGGATGTGACAGCGGCCCTTTGAGCAATCAGGTTTCCCACTATTGCGAGGGGTCATGTATGCTACGTCGTTTCCTGAACGAGTGATGTAATAGCGCCGTGCGCAACGGCCGTGTGAGGGTGCAACCGGCAAACCGCAGATCCGCTCTGCCAAATAGCCAGCTTGTCACAATCTCGCGGAGGCCGATCCGCCACAACTGCCTTTACGTCGCCCGTTAAAGCCCTCATTCCATAGCGCAAGTAGCCATGCACGAACAGTATCAGCCACGCGAAATCGAAGCCGCCGCGCAATCCCAGTGGGACGCGCAGAAATCCTTTGTAGTGAGTGAACAGCCAGGCAAGGAAACATTCTATTGCCTGTCGATGTTCCCCTACCCGAGCGGCAAGTTGCACATGGGCCACGTGCGCAACTACACCATCGGTGACGTGATTGCCCGCTACCAGCGTATGCAGGGCAAGAACGTACTGCAGCCGATGGGCTGGGACGCCTTTGGCATGCCGGCGGAAAACGCCGCCATGAAGAACAAGGTCGCGCCAGCCAAGTGGACCTACGAAAACATCGATTACATGAAGACCCAGCTCAAGAGCCTGGGCCTGGCCATCGATTGGTCGCGTGAAGTCACCACCTGCAAGCCTGACTACTACCGTTGGGAGCAGTGGCTGTTCACCCGCCTGTTCGAAAAAGGCGTGATCTACCGTAAGAACGGCAGCGTGAACTGGGACCCGGTCGACCAGACCGTTCTGGCGAACGAGCAGGTTATCGACGGTCGCGGCTGGCGCAGTGGCGCGCTGATCGAGAAGCGCGAAATCCCGATGTACTACTTCAAGATCACCGCTTATGCGGATGAACTCTTGACCAGTCTTGATGAACTGGATGGCTGGCCTGAGCAGGTCAAGACCATGCAGCGCAACTGGATCGGCAAATCGCGCGGCATGGAAGTCTGCTTCCCATACGATACTGCCAGCATCGGCAGCAGCGGCGAGCTGAAAGTCTTTACCACCCGCCCGGACACCTTGATGGGCGCAACCTATGTTGCCGTTGCGGCCGAACACCCGCTCGCCACTCAGGCGGCGCAGGGCAACCCGGAACTGCAGGCGTTCATTGATGAATGCAAGCGTGGCGGCGTAGCTGAAGCTGACATCGCCACTCAGGAAAAGAAAGGCATGCCGACTGCCTTGCTGGTCGAGCATCCGCTGACTGGCGAGAAGCTGCCGGTGTGGGTCGCCAACTACGTGCTCATGCATTACGGCGACGGCGCGGTGATGGCGGTACCGGCTCACGACGAGCGCGATTTCGAGTTCGCCACCAAGTACAACCTGCCGATCAAGGCAGTGGTTCGTACCAGCGCCGGTGACGAAACCGTAGCCCCGTGGCAAGAAGCCTATGGCGAGCACGGCGAGCTGATCAATTCCGGTGATTTCAACGGCCTCGACTTCGCTGGCGCTTTCGACGCCATCGAAGTGGCTCTGTTGAAAAAGAACCTGGGCAAATCCCGCACCCAGTTCCGTCTGCGTGACTGGGGCATCAGCCGTCAGCGTTACTGGGGCTGCCCGATCCCGATCGTACACTGCGATACCTGCGGTGACGTACCGGTGCCGGAAGACCAGTTGCCCGTCGTACTGCCTGAAGATGTAGTGCCAGACGGTGCAGGTTCGCCATTGGCGCGCATGCCTGAATTCTACGAGTGCAGCTGCCCGAAATGCGGCGCACCGGCCAAGCGCGAAACCGACACCATGGACACTTTCGTCGAGTCGTCCTGGTACTTCGCCCGCTACGCCTCGCCAAACTACACCGGCGGCATGGTTGATCCGGCTGCAGCCAATCACTGGTTGCCGGTTGACCAGTACATCGGCGGCATCGAACACGCCATTTTGCACCTGCTGTATGCGCGCTTCTTCCACAAGCTGATGCGTGACGAAGGCCTGCTCAACTCCAACGAGCCGTTCAAGAACCTGCTGACTCAGGGCATGGTTGTCGCGGACACCTACTACCGCACTACCGATAACGGCGGCAAAGACTGGTTCAACCCGGCCGACGTCGAAATCGAGCGTGACGCCAAGGGCAAGGTCACTGCGGCCAAGCTCAAATCGGATGGCCTGCCGGTTGAAATCGGCGGCACCGAGAAGATGTCCAAGTCGAAGAACAACGGCGTCGACCCGCAAGCCATGATTGACCAGTACGGCGCGGATACCTGCCGTCTGTTCATGATGTTTGCATCGCCACCCGACATGAGCCTCGAATGGTCCGACTCGGGCGTTGAAGGCGCGAACCGCTTCCTGCGCCGTGTCTGGCGTCTGGCTCAGGCCCACGTCAGTGCCGGTCTGCCGGGCGCCAAGCTGCAAGGTGAGCTGAGCGATGCACAGAAAGAAGTGCGCCGCGCCATTCACCTGGCCATCAAACAAGCGACTCAGGACATTGGCCAGCATCACAAATTCAACACGGCGATTGCTGCCGTGATGACGCTGATGAACGTGCTGGAGAAAGCGCCTAACAGCGCCGATCAGGACCGTGCGCTGATGCAGGAAGGTATTGAAACAGTAGCCCTGCTGCTGGCACCGATCACCCCGCACATCAGCCATGAACTGTGGCAGCAACTGGGCCAAGAAGGCGCCGCCATCGACGCACAATGGCCGCCGCTTGATGAATCAGCGCTGGTGCAAGACACCCTGACGCTGGTGATTCAGGTGAACGGCAAGCTGCGCGGGCAAATTGAAATGCCGGCCTCGGCCAGCCGCGAAGAGATCGAAGCACAAGCACGTGCCAATGAAGGCGTGCTGCGCTTTACCGAAGGCCTGAGCATCCGCAAAGTGATTGTGGTGCCAGGTAAACTGGTCAATATTGTCGCCAACTGATAAAGCTTGGCGCGCGTTTCAACACGCGCGCCAAGCAGCTTGTTTAGGGGATACAAAGATGCTGAAACGGAACCTGTTGGTCATTGTCTTGAGCACCCTCCTCGGCGCCTGCGGCTTTCAACTGCGCGGCACGGGTGTGGAGCACTATGCGCTTGACGAACTTAATGTCACCGCGCGCAATGCCTACGGCCCGCTGGCCAAAGATGTTGAGGAAATGCTCGAGAATAACGGCGTCAAGGTTCACGCGAGTGCGCCCTACACGCTGGTGTTGGCCAATGAGCGCGAATCACAGCGCACTGCCAGCTACACAAGCTCTGCGCGCAGCGCCGAAATCCAGCTGACCAGTGCGCTCGATTACGAGATCCGCGGCAGCAATGATCTGCTGCTGATGAACAACCAGCTCGAAGTCCAAAGCTACTTCGTGCAGGACGGCAACAACCTAGCAGGCTCCGATCAGGAATCCAGCCAGCAACGCGAAGAAATGCGCCGTGATCTGGTCCGCCAGTTGTCACAACGCCTGCAGCAAATCACCCCGGCCGAACTAGATCAGTTGCAGCAAACCGCACAAGCCAACGCTGAGGCCGAAGCACAAGCACTCGAAGCCTCCAAGCAGAAGCGCGCCGCACAGCCGCAACAGTCGCCAATCGAACTCAATGTGCCTGCAACCGCACCTTGAGGCGTGAGCCCTGATCGCAGATGAAACTGGCCCCGGCACAACTCGGCAAACACCTACAGGGCAACCTTGCACCTGTGTACGTAGTCAGCGGCGATGAGCCGCTGCTCTGCCAGGAAGCCTGCGACGCTATTCGCGCGGCAACGCGCGAGCAAGGCTTCAGTGAGCGCCAGGTATTCAATGCCGAGGCCAATTACGATTGGGGCAACTTGTTGCAGGCAGGCGCCAGCCTGTCGCTGTTTGCAGAGAAACGTCTGCTCGAACTGCGAATCCCCAACGGTAAACCCAGCGATAAAGGCGCAGCGCTGCTTGAGTATCTGGCCCGCCCCGCTGAAGACACCGTGCTGCTGATAAGCCTGCCCAAGCTCGACGGCAATACCCAGAAAAGCAAATGGGCCAAGGCGCTGATCGACGGCAAGGATGTGCAGTTCATGCAGATCTGGCCGGTAGACAGCAACCAGCTGGCTTCATGGATTCGCCAGCGCATGGCCCAAGCCGGGCTTAGCGCGACTCAGGAAGCGGTGGAGATGATTGCCGTGCGCGTCGAGGGCAACCTGCTCGCCGCCGCTCAGGAAATCGAAAAACTAAAACTGCTGGCTGAAGGCGATCAGGTCGACGCCAGTACCGTGCACGCGGCGGTTGCCGACAGCGCGCGTTTCGACGTATTCGGCCTTATCGACGCGGTGCTCAACGGCGAAGCCGCACATGCGCTACGCATGCTTGAAGGCCTGCGCGGAGAAGGTGTCGAGCCGCCGGTAATCCTCTGGGCACTGGCCCGCGAATTACGTGTGCTGGCGACCATTGCGCATCAGCACAGCCATCAGAATATCCCGCTCGACAAAGCGTTCAGCTCGGCACGCCCACCCGTTTGGGACAAGCGTCGCCCACTGGTTAGCAAGGCCTTGCAGCGCCACAGCGCCGAGCGTCTGGCTGGCATGCTGCAAGATGCTCAGCGCATTGACGCGCAAATCAAAGGCCAGGCTGCTGGCGATGCGTGGAGCGGGCTCAGCCTGCTGACACTCAGCCTGTGCGGCAAACGCCTGAGCATTAGTGGCGCCACAGCCTTCTGAAATTGGCCCGACACCAGCGCCACTACCTTACCTCTGGACAATAATTGAACAGCCGCGCATTATTCGCAGCTGTTCGATCCAGCCGTATGAGGACAATCATGGCTAAGAAAACCAGTAATGGCCGTCACCGCGCCAAATCAATCATCGCCCAGCCACTGTTTCGCAGCCAGCAGCAGAAACCGAAAAAAGGCAAAGGCAGTTACCAACGCGAAGCCTCCCAGCAAAACTGGGAGGCTTCATTCGTTATGGCTGCTTGAAATACCCGCTACAGACCGCATGCAGACGCATTCGTGATATCGTAGCTGCTCGCAAAACGTGCTGAGATCGCTATGCCAAATCTGTTTTTCCGTGGCCTGAGCCACACTGCAATAGTGAGCACAATGCTGCTCTTGGGCGCATGCTCCGAGGCCCCGGCTCAACCGCTGGCGGCATCGACTGGCGTGCAGCAGGAGAAAACGACTGCCAGCCCGACTATCAGTCGTGCTGAAGAACCCACACCGCAATTGAGCTTCAGCGAGTGGCGCGACCTGCTGCGCAGTGATGCGATGGCCGCTGGTGTTTCCCCGCAGGTATTCGACCGCGCCTTTGCCGGCATTACCCCGAACCCATCGGTTATCAGAGCCGACAGCAGCCAACCGGAATTCTCCCGTCCCGTGTGGGAATACATCGAAGGTGCGGTGTCATCACAGCGCGTCGATCAGGGCCGTAGCTTGCTGGCCAAAGAACGCCTGACCCTCGACAAGATCGAGCAGCGTTATCAGGTTAACCGTGAAACGCTGGTTGCGATCTGGGGCATGGAGAGCAACTTCGGCGGCAATATTGGCAACTTCAATGTGGTGCGCTCATTGGCGACCCTCGCCTATGAAGGCCGCCGCCAGGTGTTCTGGCGCAGCCAGTTGCTGGCCGTGTTGCAGATTCTCCAACATGGCGATGTCAGCCCGGAGAAACTCGTGGGCTCATGGGCCGGCGCGATGGGCCAGACCCAGTTCATGCCAACAACCTACAACGAACATGCAGTCGACTTTGATGGCGACGGCAAACGCGACGTCTGGTATTCCTCGGCAGACGCTCTGGGTTCCGCTGCCCATTACCTGCAACAGTCCGGCTGGAAATTCAATCAACCCTGGGGCTTTGAAGTTCGTCTGCCGAGCGAGTTCGATTATTCGCATGCAGCGCCAGAAGTCAGCAGAACCCTGAGCCAGTGGCAAACCCTTGGCGTACGCCCGGCGTTCGGCAGCATGCCGAGTGTAAACGCCGATGCCAAAGCCTCCTTGCTGTTACCGGCTGGCCATCGCGGCCCGGCATTTCTGGTGTTCAGCAACTTCCGCAGTATTTTGAGTTACAACAACTCGACCTCATACGCCTTGGCGATTGGCCTGCTCAGCGACGTCCTGCGCGGCGCACCGGGCATTCGCGCCACTTGGCCAAAGGATGACCGCCAACTCGGCCGCCACGAGCGTATAGAGCTGCAAGAGCTGCTGGCGCGCAAGGGCTTCGAGCCGGGCAAGGCCGATGGCATTATCGGCGCCAACACCCGCAAGGCCGTGCGTGAGTTCCAGCAACAGCAAGGCGAGCCCGCCGATGGTTATCCGAGCTTCGAGCTGCTGCAACAATTGCGCAAGTAACCAACAGCCTGACGGATAAGCCTCTGGTTTATCCGTCATTGCGCAGCGCACTTCAACCCTGCCCTACGCTGAATCACGGCCACAAAAAAGGCGACCCGAAGGTCGCCTTTTTTGTGGGGCTGGGACGCTCTGATCAAATCAAAGACGTTTTCTTGGCCTCTTTTGCTTCGTGCGCTTGCTGATCCGCATGATACGAAGAACGCACCAGCGGGCCTGAGGCGACGTTCTTGAAGCCCATCTTCAGGCCTTCTTCGGCAAACCAGGCAAATACGTCCGGGTGCACAAAGCGCTGCACCGGCAAGTGGTTGCGCGAAGGTTGCAGGTACTGGCCGAGGGTCAGCATATCGACGTCGTGTTCGCGCATGCGCTTCATGACTTCGATAACTTCCTCGTCGGTCTCGCCCAGGCCGAGCATCAGGCCCGATTTGGTTGGTACGCCAGGAACCAGTTCCTTGAACTTCTGCAGCAGGTCCAGCGACCACTCGAAGTCCGAACCCGGACGCGCGGCTTTGTACAGGCGCGGTACGGTTTCAAGGTTGTGGTTGAACACATCTGGCGGCTCGTTGGCGGTAATCGCCAGCGCGACGTCCATACGGCCACGGTAGTCGGGAACCAGGGTTTCAAGCTGCACGTTTGGCGACAGCTTGCGGATTTCACGCAGGCAATCCACGAAGTGCTGAGCACCGCCGTCACGCAGGTCGTCACGGTCTACCGAAGTGATAACCACGTATTTGAGTTTGAGGTCGGCAATCGCCACCGCGAGGTTCTTCGGCTCATCAACATCCAATGGCTTCGGACGGCCATGGCCGACGTCGCAGAACGGGCAGCGACGGGTGCAGATGTCACCCATGATCATGAATGTCGCGGTACCGCCCGAGAAGCATTCGCCGAGGTTCGGGCAGGACGCTTCTTCACAGACGCTGTGCAGCTTGTGCTTGCGCAGCAGTTGCTTGATCCGGTCGACTTCCGGCGAAACCGGAATGCGTACACGAATCCAGTCAGGCTTTTTCGGCAGTTCATCAGTCGGGATGATCTTTACCGGAATGCGCGCCATTTTCTCTGCGCCGCGCAGCTTTACACCTACCTCAACCTTGGCCGGTTTGCCGGCTGTTTCCACAGTGCTCATCAGTCAATTCCGCCCGCGAGGGTCTTCTGTTCTGCGTAGTCGAGGTGTTTGACGAGCTGGTCACGCAGCCGGGCACTAACCTCGGAGAATTCTATTGGTGTGTCGACACAGTCTTTCAACTGGGTCATCGCAAGCCCGGCATAACCGCAGGGGTTTATGCGCTGGAAAGGCTGCAGATCCATGTCGACATTCAGGGCCAGGCCATGAAACGAGCGACCGTTACGGATACGCAAGCCGAGGGATGCGATCTTCGCGCCGTCGACATAAACGCCAGGCGCATCTGGCTTGGCATAAGCCGTGACATTGTAACTGGCCAGCGTCTCTATCAGGCTTTGCTCGATACGGCTGACCAATTGGCGCACGCCCATGGTCGAGCGGCGAACATCCAGCATCAGGTAAGCCACCAGCTGGCCGGGGCCATGATAAGTTACCTGGCCACCCCGGTCGACCTGAACCACCGGAATGTCACCGGGAAACAGGACATGCTCGGCTTTACCCGCCTGGCCCTGGGTGAACACAGCATTGTGTTGCAACAACCAGATTTCGTCTGTCGTATCCGCGTTGCGGGTGTCCGTGAAGTGCTGCATGGCGTGCCACACAGGTTCATAGTCGAGCAGCCCCAGCTCGCGAAATCCGACCTGGCTCATCACAACACCATGTGTACGCGACCCGTCGCACGCAGGTCGACATGAATCGCCTGCAGTTGCTCAACGCCGGTCGCGGTGATCAGTACCTGCACAGAAATAAAGCGACCGTTGCGGCTGTCGCGCATCACGGCAGTGCTGGTATCAAAGTCAGGCGCGTGGCGCTGAACCACTTCAATAATCAGATCCAGGAATCCGTCGCCAGCATCACCAATCACTTTGATCGGATAACGCTCGCAGGGAAACTCGATTTTAGGTGCAGCAGTTTCAGTATCAGTCATGGCATCCAGAGGCTTGTGGCCCGTCCAGAGATGCGCGCACCGTGTAGGCGCGCGCACGCTAATATCAGTTGAACAATCCGTAGAAGAATAGACGAATGCTATCCCACACACGGCGGAAGAAGCCACCTTCGTCGACAGCTTCCAGCGCGACCAGATCTGCGCTGTGGACAACCTTGTCACCTTGTTTGACTTCAACTTTACCGATCACGTCACCTTGAGCGATGGGTGCCATGAGCTGCGGGTTGACCGTCATGCTGGCCTGCAGTTGATCAAGCTGACCTTTTGGCAGGGTCAGGGTCAGGTCTTTGGCCAGACCGGCTTTGATTTGACGCGCATTGCCTTTCCAGACGTCAGCTGCGGTCAGCTCAGCCCCCTTCTTGTAGAACGTGCGGGTTTCGAAGAAGCGGAAACCGTAAGTCAGCAGCTTCTGTGTTTCAGCAGCGCGAGCTTGTTCGCTGTTGGTACCGAATACCACGGCGATCAGGCGCATGCCATCACGTACAGCAGAGGCAACCAGGCAGTAGCCGGCTTCTTCGGTGTGGCCGGTTTTCAGGCCATCAACGGTTTTGTCGCGCCACAGCAGCAGGTTGCGGTTAGGCTGCTTGATGTTGTTCCAGAGAAACTCTTTCTGCGAGTAAATCTCGTAGTGCGCCGGATCTTCGTAAATGATCGCGCGAGCCAGACGGGCCATGTCGTGCGCCGACGAGTAGTGGTCCGGGTTAGGCAGACCTGTCGCGTTCATGAAGTGACTTTCGGTCATGCCCAGGGTTTTCGCGGTGTTGTTCATCATGTCGGCGAACGCGTCTTCGCTGCCGGCAATGTGCTCGGCCACTGCAACGCTGGCGTCGTTACCCGACTGGATAATGATGCCGTGCAGCAGGTCTTTCAGGGCAACCTGAGTGTTGACCTTGACGAACATCCGCGAACCGCCAGTACGCCAGGCGTGCTCACTGATGGTGACCGGGTCTTCTTCGCTGATCTGACCCTTGTTGATTTCCAGCGTCGCAATGTACGCGGTCATCAGCTTGGTCAGGCTGGCAGGCGGCAGGCGCTGATCACCCTGGTTCTCGACCAGAACCTGACCGCTCTCGGCGTCCATCAGGACATACGACTTGGCGGCCAATTGCGGAGACGCCGGAATGGCCATCTGGGCAGCCCAGACAGCTGGCGTGGTAAGCAGCAGGAGTGACAACAGGGCGCGGTGGGTAAAACGGGTGATATTCATCTGTCTCTCAAGGTTGCTGATGGTCGAACTGGCCCGAATGGGCTGATTTGAGTAACGCTGCAGCGCAGAGTCTGCGCTGCACAGGTCTTGCTTAGTCAGGCGAGCGGGCAATTAGTGCCCCGCCGCTACTCCGGCTTAACCAACCGGGGCTGGCCCAGGTTGGCCAAACGAATACTGTCCTGCATTTGTTCAGCCTCGCCCGGGCTGCTGATCGGCCCCAGGCGTACGCGGTGCAGTATCTTCTGGTTTTGCACCACTGAGCTGATAAACACGGGCGCAGCCACTGTTGTGCTCAGCTTGTCCTTGAGTAGCTCCGCAGCGTCCGGATTGGCGAAGGCTCCCACTTGGAGATACAGGCCAGAGGCTGCGACTGAAGCGTTTTTTTTTGAGTCAATCTCGACCGGGAGCGTGGCGGCAGCATGCTGTGTTACCGGCGGCGAGTATTGCTCGATCGGCTCGGCAGACACCTGAGCAATGGTCTTCGGCGTCGAAGGCTGAGTCGGCAGCGCCATCATCGACGGCGCGCGTTTACCCTGCTGAGCCCACCATTTTTCCGGGTCGATGCCTTCAACCTTGACCTGTGCGGTGCCTTTTTCGGCATAGCCGAGCTTTTTCGCGGCGGCAAACGACAAGTCGATAATCCGGTCAGAGTAGAACGGACCGCGGTCGTTAACCCGCACGATCACACTCTTGCCGTTTTCAAGGTTGGTGACGCGCACGTAACTCGGCAGCGGCAAGGTTTTATGCGCCGCACTCATGGCGTACAAGTCGTAGGTTTCGCCGTTGGCGGTCGCCTGGCCGTGGAACTTGGTACCGTACCAGGAAGCGGGGCCGACTGCCTTGTATGACGTCGAGTCGCTTAACGGGAAGTACTTCTTGCCGAATACCGTGTAGGGGCTGGCTTTGTAGGCACCGTTATGAACGGTGGGGACAGCATCCTGAATGCGCGAGATGTCGACATCCCACCAGGGCGCGCCGTCACGATGCGGGCGATTGTAGTCGCTCGGCCCCGACAACCCGCCGCCACTCGATACACTTGGCGCAGTGGGCTGCGGTGCACGGCTGGAAGTACAGCTCGCGACCAGCAATGTGGTCACCGCGAACGCCGCAAGCTTGTACCGACGTTGAGACATCAGTTGCCCCCCTTGGCTTCCACCAGCAGCTCTGCCAACTGGTTGACGGCCATTGCATACATCACGCTGCGGTTATAGCGCGTAATAACATAGAAATTCGGCAAACCCATCCAGTACTCATCCCCTGCAGCACCTTCAAGGCGGAAAGCCGTTACCGGCAATTCGTCGTCCAGCTTATCAGCGCTGGTCCATCCAAGGCTACGCAGTTCTGCAACATTCATCACCGGGTCGAGTGCCGGGGTCAGGCCCTGGTCGACTTTATCACCGCTGACGCTGGCTTTGCTGGCAACTGCCTCGCCTGCCAACCAGCCGTGCTGCTTGAAGTAACTGGCAACGCTGCCGATGGCATCGTCCGGGTCGGTCCAGATATTGATATGGCCGTCACCGTCAAAGTCGACCGCGTAGGCGCGAAAGCTGCTCGGCATAAACTGCGGCAAGCCCATTGCGCCGGCGTACGAGCCTTTCAGGGTCAGCGGATCGACCTGCTCTTCACGCGCCAGCATGAGGAACTCGCGCAATTCCTTGCGGAAGAACGGCGCACGCGCCGGGTAATCGAATGCCAGCGTCGACAAGGCGTCCATCACGCGGTAGTTGCCGGTGTTGCCGCCGTAGAAGGTCTCGACGCCAATAATCGCGACAATAAACTGCGCAGGCACGCCGTATGTCTGCTCGGCACGGGTCAGTGCGGCTTCGTGCTGACGCCAGAAGTCCACACCACGGGCGATCCGCGAGTCAGTGATGAAGATCGGCCGATACTCTTTCCACGGTTTTACCCGCTCGGCAGGCCGCGAAATCGCATCAATAATCGATTGCTTGCGATTGACCTGGGCAAATAGCGCCGTCAGTTGCTTGTTGGAAAATCCGTAATCGCGCGCCATCTCCGTGATGAACCCATCCACTTCGGGGGTTCCCTGGTAGTCCGCAGCAGCAACTTGCTGAGCCATACCAAACGCACCAACCAAACCTAGCCAATGCGCATGCCTAACAGCCCAGCGACGCAGTATTTGCATTAAATTATTAACCCCAATTAAACCTGTGCAATCCACTTACGGTGGGTGTGGATCGACATCAAAACCCCAAAACCTGACAACAACGTGATCAGCGAAGTCCCGCCATAGCTGATAAATGGCAATGGCACCCCCACCACAGGTAACAACCCGCTCACCATCCCGATGTTGACGAATACGTAGACGAAGAACGTCATTGTCCAAGCGCCGGCCATGAGCTTACCGAACAGCGTCTGCGCTTGCACGGTAATCACCAGCCCGCGGCAGATTAATAGGAGATAAACCAGTAACAGCAAGCAAACGCCGACCAGACCGAACTCTTCGGCAAGCACCGCAATAATAAAGTCGGTATGGCTTTCCGGCAAAAAATCCAGATGCGACTGCGTCCCCATCAACCAGCCTTTACCCAGCACACCGCCGGAACCGATCGCCGCTTTCGACTGAATAATGTTCCAGCCGCTGCCCAGCGGATCGCTCTCGGGATTGAGGAAGGTCAGTACGCGCTGCTTCTGATACTGATGCAGCACAAAGAACCACATGGCCACCGCCACCGGCACCAGCGCCGCGGCTGCGCCGAGAATCCAGCGCCACTGCAAGCCCGCCATGAACATCACGAAGGCGCCGGAAGTGACCACCAGCAGCGAGGTGCCGAGATCCGGCTGAACCAGAATCAACACCACCGGGACGCCGATTAGCATCAAACACACAAAAATATGCTTGAGACTCGGCGGCAGGCTGCGTTTAGACAGGTACCAGGCCATGGTCGCCGGCATGATGATCTTCATGAACTCGGACGGCTGGAAGCGAATAACCCCGGGAATATTGATCCAGCGCGTGGCGCCCATGGCGTTGTGACCCATGACATCCACCACGAACAGTAACGCCACGCCGCCAACGTAGGCCAGCGGCACCCAGCGCGCCATGAAGCGCGGCTCGATCTGGGCAATGATCACCATCGCCACCAGGCCGATACCGAATGACGACGCTTGCTTCATCAGCAGATCAATGTTCTTGCCGCTGGCGGAATACAGAATGAACAAGCTGCCCGTGGCCAGGATCAGCAACAGCAATAGCAGGATTCCGTCCAGGTGCATGCGCTGCAGCAGGCTCGCGCGGCGGCGCAGAACGTCTTCATCGGACAGGGTACGATCGAAACCATTACTCATTTTTGGTCTGCGCCTCTACCGCGGGAGCTGCAACTTGCGGCGCATATTCCGCCTTGAGCTGGCCGTTTTCATCCAGCAGCCAGGCGTCCATCACCTCTTTCATGACCGGCGCGGCAACACCCGAGCCAGATTCACCGTTCTCAACCATTACAGCCACGGCGATTTCCGGGTCACTTGCCGGCGCAAAACCGACGAACAAGGCGTGGTCACGGTGACGCTCTCGCACCTTGCTGCGGTCGTATTTCTCACCCTGTTTGATCGCTACAACCTGCGCCGTACCGCTCTTACCGGCGATCCGGTACACCGAGGCAGCACCGATTTTACGTGCCGTGCCGCGTGCGCCGTTGACGACTTCTTCCATGCCATGACGTGCGTAATCCCAATATTTGGGGTCGCGCAGCACAATGTCTTCGACTGGATTTTCATCCACAGGCGGTACGTCGCCGACAGTTTTTGCCAGGTGCGGACGAATCCACTTGCCCTTGCTCGCCACCAGCGACACGGCCTGCGCCAACTGCAAAGGCGTTGTTTGCATGTAGCCCTGACCGATACCCAGAATCAGGGTTTCGCCCGGATACCAGGCTTGGCGATAGCGCGAGCGTTTCCAGTCTCGCGAAGGCATCAAGCCTGCGGTTTCTTCGAACATATCCAGTGAGACACGCTGACCCAGACCAAATTTGGTCATGTAATCATGCATGCGATCGATGCCCAGCTTGTGCGCCAAATCGTAAAAATACGTGTCATTGGAGCGCATCAGCGCAGTATCCATGTCCACCCAGCCGTCGCCGTAACGGTTCCAGTTACGGTATTTGTGGGTGTTATTTGGCAACTGATAGAAACCCGGATCGAAAACCCGTGAGTTCGGCGTCACCACGCCTGCATCGAGCCCGGCAATGGCCATCATTGGTTTGATAGTGGAACCTGGCGGATACAGGCCGCGCAACACGCGGTTGAACAGCGGCCGGTCAATCGAGTCGCGCAGTTCCGCGTAGGCCTTGAAGCTGATCCCGGTCACGAACGGATTCGGATCGAAGCTCGGCTGACTGACCATCGCCAGAACCTCGCCGGTCTTCGGCTGAATCGCCACAATCGCGCCACGACGTCCGCCGAGGGCCTTTTCCGCCGCGGCCTGGAGTTTGATATCCAGGGTCAGAACAATGTCTTCGCCCGGTTTTGGGTCGGTATGGTTGAGCACCCGCAAAACGCGCCCCCGCGCGTTGGTTTCGACTTCTTCGTAGCCGACCTCACCGTGCAACTGGTCTTCATAGTAACGCTCGATACCGGTTTTACCGATGTGGTGAGTGCCGCTGTACTGCACCGGATCGAGCTTTTTCAGCTCTGTTTCGTTGATCCGGCCGACATAGCCGACCGAGTGAGCAAAGTGCTCGCCTTGCGGATAATGGCGCACCAACTGAGCCGATACATCCACGCCCGGCAACTGAAACTGGTTAATCGCAAGCCGTGCGATCTGCTCTTCGTTCAGCTCAAACAATACCGGCACCGGTTCAAACGGCCGCCGCCCTTGGCGCACGCGCTTCTCAAACAGCTCGCGGTCATCGGGTGTAAGCCCCAGCACGTCGACGATTACGTCGAGCACATGCTCCCAATCCCCGGCACGCTCACGTGTCAGGGTCAGGCTGAAACTGGGACGGTTATCGGCGATCAGAACGCCGTTGCGGTCATAGATCAGGCCGCGGTTAGGCGGGATCGGCTGAACATGCACACGGTTGTTTTCAGACAGCGTCGAGTGGTACTCGTACTGCACCACTTGCAAGTAATAGAGGCGGCTGATGAGCACCATGATCAGTGCCACAATCACTGCTCCACCGACCATCGCGCGCCGACGAATCAGGCGTGCGTCTTTTTCATGGTCCTTTAGGCGAATCGGTTGAGGCATCGGCGACTGCTGACTACTTGTGATAAGGGTGGCCGGACAACACTGTCCAAGCCCGGTAAACCTGTTCGCCAATCAGGATACGCACCAGCGGGTGCGGCAAAGTCAGTGGCGACAACGACCAACGCTGCTCACTGCGCGCCTGAACTTCAGGCGCGAGCCCTTCCGGCCCACCGACCATCAGGTTGACTGTGCGCGAATCGAGTCGCCATTTGTCCAGCTCAACCGCCAACTGCTCGGTGCTCCATGGCCGACCTTCGACCTCAAGCGTGACGATGCGTTCACCCGGCTGAACCTTGGCCAGCATGGCTTCACCTTCCTGGCGAATCATGCGGGCCACATCAGCATTCTTGCTGCGGGTGGTAAGCGGGATTTCGATCAGGTCCAGCGACAGCTCGGCCGGCATACGCTTGGCGTACTCCTGCCAGCCGTCTTCGACCCAACGCGGCATCTTCGAGCCAACAGCGATCAATTTGATGCGCACGGCAGTCAGCCCTTACTCTTGGTCAGCGTCGTGCTCTGGCGCGTGCTGTGCACGGCTCTGCTCTGCACCTTGCCACAGACGCTCAAGGTCATAGAACTGACGGGCAGTCGGCAGCATTACGTGCACCACGATATCGCCAAGGTCGAGCAGCGCCCACTCCCCGGTGTCCAGACCTTCGCTACCAATTGGACGAACGCCTTGTTCCTTGACCTTTTCCAGCACGTTGTCGACCAGCGACTTAACGTGACGGCTCGACGTACCGCTGGCGATGACCATGAAATCGGTGATGCTGGTCTTTTCGCGCACATCGATTGTGGTGATGTCTTGCGCCTTGATGTCTTCCAGCGCGGCAATGGCCAGTTTGACCAGTTCTTCGCTGCTGATATTTTGCTTCTTCATAGGTAACTCTTTTGCCTCATGTTCAGTTCGACGCACGGTAAAGTCCGTGCGTATTGATGTAGCTGAGTACCGCGTCGGGTACTAAAAAACGGACTGATTTGCCGCTGCCAAGCAGCGAGCGAATCAGCGTGGCAGACACTGCCAGAGGCGTCTGCCAGATAAACGAAATCTGCCCGCCGGGCCCGCTTAATGACTGCGGGTCACTGGTACTGCGTGCAGCCAACAGATCGCGCAGCGCCTCGGGTGGATCAATATCGGCATCCGGGCGCTGCAGCACCAGAATATGGCAGTGCTGCAACAACTCTTGCCAACGGTGCCAGCCTGGCAACCCACAAAAAGCATCCCAGCCCAGTAACAAAAACAGCTGATCGTCTGGCGCCAACTCCGCGCGAAACGACTCCAGCGTGTCGATGCTGTAGGAATACTGCTCACGCTTTAGCTCACGGTCATCGACCATAAGCGGCGCCAGCCCTGCAACCGCTTCGGCCACCATCGCCAAACGATCCTGGGGGCTAACCTGCGGTGTATCGCGATGCGGTGGACGAGCGCTGGGGATCATCCGCAGCTCATCCAGCCCCATAAATTCGGCAACTTCCAGCGCACTGCGCAAGTGGCCAATGTGCACCGGATCGAAGGTGCCGCCAAACAGGCCGATACGTTTAGGCATTCTGCCCGCGCAACTGACCGTCACCGATCACTACGTATTTTTCGCAGGTCAGGCCTTCAAGCCCGACCGGACCGCGAGCATGCAGTTTATCGGTAGATATGCCGATTTCCGCGCCCAAACCATACTCAAAGCCGTCGGCAAAGCAGGTCGGGGTATTCAGCATTACCGAGCTGGAATCAACTTCGGCAAGAAACTGCCGGGCCTGACCCTGATGCTCAGTAACGATTGAATCAGTGTGGTGCGAGCCGTAATGATTAATGTGTTCAATCGCCTGCTCCAGGCCATCAACCACACGAATCGACAGGATCGCATCGAGGTATTCGCTATTCCAGTCCTGCTCGGTAGCCGCAACCGCCTCAATCACCTCAAGCGTACGCGGGCAACCGCGCAATTCGACGCCCTTGGCGCGGAACTGCTCGGCCATGGCCGGCAGAAACTCGGCAGCAACGGTTTTATCGACCAGCAGCGTTTCCATCGCCCCGCAAATGCCATAACGGTAAGTCTTGGCATTGAAGGCAATCTGTTGCGCCTTGGCCAAATCAGCACCGGCAGCCACGTAAACATGGCAAATGCCGTCGAGATGCTTGATGACAGGCACCCGCGCATCACGACTGATGCGCTCAATCAGGCCCTTGCCGCCACGCGGCACGATCACATCAACAAACTCGGGCATGCTGATCAAGGCGCCCACCGCTGCACGATCAGTGGTCTCAACCACCTGAACAGCTGCGGCCGGTAATCCGGCTTCGGCCAAACCGGCCTGAATGCAAGTGGCAATCGCGCGATTGGAGTGAATGGCTTCTGAGCCGCCGCGCAGGATAGTCGCGTTACCGGACTTGAGGCACAGGCTGGCCGCATCGATGGTCACATTCGGGCGTGACTCGTAAATAATCCCGATAACGCCCAGTGGCACGCGCATCTTGCCGACTTGAATCCCGGACGGACGGTAGCTCATGTCGCGAATCGCACCGACCGGATCGGGCAAACCCGCAACCTGGCGCAAGCCTTCAATCATGCCGTCGATACGCGCTGGCGTCAGGGCCAGACGGTCCAGCAGTGCAGGTTCAAGCCCGTTCGCACGGCCTTTGGCCAAATCTTGCTCATTGGCTTCGGTGAGTGTTTGCCGGGCAGCATCCAGTGCGGCGGCAGCAGCCAGCAGCGCACGGTTTTTCTGCGCGGTCGAGGCGCACGCCACGACGCGCGAAGCACTGCGGGCTTCACGGCCAAGGCGGGTCATGTAGTCAAGCACGGACTCAGTCATGGTCTCGATAGGCCTGGCGGGAAATAAAGCGGCTGATTATAGCGGGGCCGAAGCCCCACGCACAGCAGTGCTGGGCGGATGGTCAACCACTGGAGCATTATTTTGTCGAAATAGTCGCCGAAAGCTCTGTTCAAGCGACTAAATCAGCGGAATTGGGGCCTTCATGAAGTTTTATCCAGCCTTGTCGCCCGCCAATTGCGCACACGTATTAACGACATTGCCAAGGGTAGAGTAAGAAATGCCGGCGTGCTGTCAGATCTCGCCACACTTTATAGTCGAACTCCCGATACGCCCCCGACTCAGATGAACCAACGCGCAATTGTTATGATCATGCCTGTTACACAGGCCCATTCACCGCCAGCCGAAACCCAAACGTATGCAGCCAACCCCAGCTCAGTCCTTTGCAGATGCCGAAACAAGGGCTTTACCCGATAGCTTTTTCGACCGCGATGCCTGCACCCTCGCCCAAGATTTACTCGGCAAAGTCATCCGCCATCTTCACGGCGACCTCTGGCTGAGCGCCCGCATCATTGAAACCGAGGCCTATTACTGCGCAGAAAAAGGCAGCCACGCATCGCTGGGCTACACCGAAAAACGCCGGGCGCTGTTTCTCGACGGCGGCCACATCTATATGTATTACGCCCGCGGAGGCGACTCGCTGAATTTCAGCGCTCAGGGGCCGGGCAATGCTGTGCTGATTAAATCCGCTTTCCCGTGGCTGGATGGCCCCGATGCCGACGCGCAGCTGGCCCGCATGCACAGCAATAATCCGGATGCGCGCGGCGGTGCGCGCCCCCTAGAGAAACTCTGCGCCGGGCAAACCCTGCTGTGCAAAACGCTCGGTCTCAAGGTGCCCGACTGGGACGCCAGGCGCTTTGATCCACAGCGTTTGTGGGTCGAAGATGTCGGCCAGCGCCCGCAACTAATTGTGCAAACCACCCGTTTGGGCATTCCACACGGTCGCGACGAGCAACTACCCTACCGTTTTGTCGACCACGGTTATGCTCGATACTGTACGCGCAACCCTTTGCGCCGCGGCCAAATGGAAGGCCGTGACTATATCTGCCTGCCATCAACGGAGCTTCATCAATGAGTCAATGGCTTGATAGCATCACCACTTGGCTGGCAGCCAACCCCCACTGGCTTGGCGCGGCGGTTTTCATCGTCGCCTGTACCGAGTGCCTGGCCATCGCCGGCATTATTGTGCCAGGTACCATTTTGCTGTTTGCCGTTGCGGTCATGGCCGGTAGCGGTGCGCTCAGCCTTGGTGAAACCCTACTGCTCGGCTTTGCCGGCGGTTTGCTCGGAGATGTGCTGTCTTATACGTTGGGCCGCTACTTCCATCAGGACATCCGCCGCCTGCCCGGTTTGCGCACTCATCCGCAGTGGTTGAGCGCCGCCGAGAACTACTTCCGCCGTTACGGTATCGCCAGCTTGCTTGTGGGCCGATTCATTGGCCCGCTTCGGCCGATGCTGCCAATGGTTGCCGGTATGTTCAACATGCCGGCGCTGCGTTTTTTCGGAGTCAGTCTGGTAGCGGGCGCAGGCTGGTCTATCGCCTATCTGATGCCGGGATGGGCAACCGGCGCGGCCTTGCGCTTGCCGCTACAAGAAGGGTTCTGGACCCAGGCGGCAATTGTCGGCGCCAGCCTGGCCTTGTTTTTGGGCGCCAGCATCCAACTCGCCGTGCGCGCTTCATCGCGCAGCAGCATGATTAACGCCGCGCTCAGCCTGTTGCTGTTGATTGCCCTGATGATCGGCTGGCCACACTTATCGGCCTTCGATAACGGCCTCATGACCCTGACGCAAGAAGTGCGTACAACCGGCTTCGATTCCATTGCCGTGTTCGTGACCCTGCTGGGCAACTTCGTTCCGCAACTGGTTGCCGGTTGCGCGCTGGTCGTCCTGCTGTTGGTCACCAAGCAATGGCGCGCCGCGCTGTTTGCCGGCACCACCCTGCTGGGTACCGCCGCCTCCAATGGCGCGCTCAAAGAATGGTTTGCCCGTACCCGCCCGGAAATATTGCTGGAGCCGCTGCAAACCTTCAGTTTCCCCAGCGGCCACAGCTCGGCGGCGTTTGCCTTTTTCCTGACGCTTGGAGTTTTGGCCGGACGCGGCCAACCGGCGCGCTCAAGGCTCAGCTGGATGCTGGTGGCCGGTTTGGCTGCATTGTCTATCGCGCTGTCGCGAATCTATCTGGGCGTTCATTGGCCGAGCGATATTCTCGCTGGCGCAATGCTCGCAACCACCTGGTGCGCATTGAGCCTGAGCATCTACCGGTTCATCGGCCCGGTGCCAGCACTGCCGCCGCGCGTGTGGTGGCCTGTTTTGGTGGTATGTCTGGGGATTCTCGGCGCGTACGCCGTATTCAATCTGAGCGACAGCCTGCTGACATATCGCTATCTCTGATCAACCTGAGCAAGGGCGACTCAAGCGTTGAGGTCGCCCTGTAACTGATCAATCATTTCCTGCAGTACCAGCAAGCGCTCAGAAGGCGAGTCGAGCGCAAGCAATTGCAGTTTCTGCTCGGGCAGCAACGGCAGCAGATAGCCCAGTTGATTGGCCAGGTCCGACTGCCCACTGGCCTCGTCGCCCATGCCGAGCGAGTCAACCAGCGGATGCTGAGCCAGGGCGCTGAGCAATGCGGCCAAATCCGCATGCTCCTCACCAAGCGCCAAATCGGGCTCATCTTCGAGCCATTGGGCATCGGCCACAGTTAGCTGATCCGGCAATACCGAGGCATGCTGCACACGAAAACGCCGACCGCCTTCCACGCGAATACCCAGCAAGCCGTTGGGCTGCTGTTGAAAGTCCCGCACCAGCGCTTCACAGCCAATTGCCGAGAAACGCGGCGCGGCGTCGCCCACTTCTTCGCCTTCGACGATGCACACCACGCCAAAGCCTGCCGATTGCTTCATGCAGCGCCCGATCATGTCGAGATAGCGCGCCTCGAAAATCTGCAAATCCAGCTTACAGCCGGGAAACAGCACGGTGTTCAACGGAAACAGTGGCAAATTCATTTAGCTGTCCTTAAGCAAAAACAGAAGCCCCGAGGGACTCCACGGCAAATCGGTTCGCGGCACGCTGGCTCAACTCCAGAAAACCACGGCCAGCGGCAGCAGTACCGCAGTCAACATGCCCATCAGGCTCATGGCCAACGCGGCAAAGGCTCCGCATTCCTCGCTTTCCTGCATGGCGCGCGAAGTTCCTACAGCGTGAGCGGTTATCCCCAGCGCCAAGCCCATGGCGGCCTGATGCTTGACTCGGCATAGCTTCAACAGCGTCGGCCCGAGAATCGCGCCTGCCACCCCGGTGAGCATCACAAATACTGCCGCCAACGCCGCCGTACCGCCGATCTGATGCGCCACCAACATGGCAATCGGTGAGGTAACTGATTTGGGCGCCATACTCATTAGCATGATTTTTTCAGCGCCGAACAACCATGCCAGGCCGATACCCAGAACGGTCGCAACCGTACCGCCAACCAGCAGTGTCAAAACTGTTGGCCAGAACAGCTGGCGTATCCGGCGCAGATTCAGGTACAGCGGAATGGCCAGCGCTACAGTCGCCGGGCCAAGGAAGATAGTCAGCGCTTCGGCACTGGCTTTGTAGTCGTAGTAACTCAAGCCGCAGAGCAACAGCACAGCGATCAGCAACAGCATCGACACCAATACCGGCTGCAAAAAAACCCAGCGGGTTTTCTCATAAGCGGCCATGGCAATCTGATAGGCACCCAAGGTAATACCCGCGCCAAACAGCGGGTGATGAGTCACAGCGTCCCAGGCGCCGATCCAGTCCAGAGTCATGCGTCACCCCGCTGGCGTTGCTGACGCTCAATCAACCGCTGCATGAACCAGCCGGCAAACACCATCGACAGCACCAGCGATAACACCAGCGCACCGACCACCGCCCAGAAATCCGCAGCAATGGCATCGGCATAAACCATCACCCCAACTGCCGGCGGCACCAGCAGCAGTGGCAAGTACTTGAGCAAGCTGCTGGCGGCCACGCTGAGCGGCTCGGCCACTTCGCCGCGCAGCAGCAGGTACACGAACAACAGCATCATGCCGATGATCGGCCCGGGCAACATGTGCAGCACCAGAACATTCAGCGCCGTGCCGAGCAATTGGCACAGCACCAGCCAAGACAAACCACGTAGCAACATCAAACATCTCCAGATAAGTGATGACATGCATCACTGCAGTGCCGACGCGCAGGCTGCATATTGCAGCACTGAATGCGCAATCGGCAGCTCATAGTGCTGACCATTATAGGCCGATGCTGCCAAGCTCTATACCTGATCATTCAACAACTCATTGCTTGCTTGACCGTCACAGTCTGGCGTGATGATCTTGGGCTGAGGGATTTAAGCCCCGCACCCATAAAAGACTCGTCTCCCATGGAGGGACTATGCCGTTAGTACCTGTCGCTGAGTTGGCCAACTATGTTGGTAAAGAATTAGGGCGTTCTGAATGGATGAATATCGATCAGGAGCGAATTAATAAATTTGCGGATTGCACGGGCGACCACCAGTTCATCCATGTCGACCCGGAAAAAGCCAAGCAAACGCCGTTTGGCGGCACCATCGCTCACGGCTTTCTGACGCTCTCACTGATCCCGGTGCTGATGGAAAGCATTCTGGTGCTGCCGCAGGGCCTGAAGATGGTGGTCAATTACGGCCTGGACAGCGTGCGCTTCATTCAACCTGTTCCGGTTAACTCCAACGTGCGCTTGGTCGTGACCATGACCGAAGTGACCGAGAAAAAACCTGGCCAATGGCTGGTCAAGGCCAATGCGGTGCTGGAAATCGAAGGTCAGGAAAAACCGGCCTATATCGCTGAGCCTCTGTCGCTCTGCTTCGTCTGAGCCACTCGCTCAAGCATTAGGCGCCAACCAGCGCCTAATGCTGAAATGACATGCGGCAAAAGCACGCTGAGCTTTTTTCAGTGCCGCCCTCTGCCACACCGCGACGAATGCGGCATACTCAGGCAACTGCCAATTCGCGGACCTGATTCATGCGCGCCCTTGTTAGCTGCACCTCCCTAAGCCTCGTGATGCTGCTCGCGGCCTGCGACAACGGTACGCCGTGGTTGCCGCCAGACGCGACCTTACCTGACGGCAGCCACTACCACGGCAAAATTGTCGATGGCTTGCTGCAAGGTTCGGGGCGCCTTGAATACCGCAACGGCGACTGGTTCGAGGGAAACTTCAAAGACGGTTTGTTTGACGGCCAGGGCGAATGGCAAAGCGCTGATGGTGAGCATTACACCGGTACTTTCAGGAAAGGCGAATTCTCCGGCAACGGCCACATCGAGCGCCGCGACGGCAGCATCTACACCGGCGGTTTTCGCAATGGCCAGTATTCCGGGCTGGGCAAACTCGAAGAGGCTGACGGCAGCAGCTACCTTGGCAATTTCAGCAATGGTTTGGCCGAAGGTCAGGGCGTGCGCAGCGAAGTCGACGGCACGCAACTGACCGGCACGTTCAAGGCCGGCAAGTTAACGGGCTTGGGCACCCTTAAAACCAACGAAGGTGACCTTTACAGCGGCCAGTTCGAAGACGGCATGTTCGCCGGACAAGGCCGTTTCAGCAATTCGCTGGGCGATACCTGGAGCGGGCAATTCACCGACAACAGCCTCAATGGCCTGGGCCGATACAAAGGCACAGATGGCGCTGAATACTCGGGCGAGTTCAAGGACTGGCAATTTCACGGTCAGGGCGAATTGCATCTGGCCGACGGTCGCCAATACAAGGGCAGCTTCCGCTACGGCGAATATGCCGGCAATGGCACATTGACCGAAAAAGACGGCAGCCAGCAGAAAGGCTACTGGCAAAATGGTCAGCGAGTCCGCGATGCAGCCGGCAAGCCCCTGCCCGATCCACTGGAAACCGGCTTGCTGAAACAGGGCAAACTGCTCGATAACGCACTGGCAAACGTGCCACCTTCGACCCCGGCGATCGAACTGTATACCTTGGTGCTGGCGGGAGATGGCAGCCAGAGCGTGTTCATGCGCGAGGCCGACTATGTGACCGACTTGCTCAAGCAACGTTTCGCGGCGCGCGGTCAGATCGAACTGGTTAATCATCGCGATCACCTGGCCGACCGCCCGCTGGCCACTCGGGAGAACCTGCGCCTGGCGGTTGAAACACTGGCCAAACGCAGCGGCCCCGAAGATCTGCTGTTTATCTACATGACCAGCCACGGCTCGCGCAGCCATCGCCTGAGCCTTGAACAGCCGCGCATTGAGTTGCGTGATTTGTCGGCGAACGAGTTGGCGACAATACTTAAACCACTCAAGCAGCGGAACAAGGTCGTGGTTATTTCAGCTTGCTACTCCGGTGGTTTCATTACCCCCTTGCAAGATCAATCGACCCTGATCATGACCGCCGCACGCAAGGATCGCGTGTCATTCGGCTGCTCGGATGATAACGACTTCACCTACTTTGGCCGCGCCCTGTTTGCTAACGCGCTGAACCAGACTGATGACCTGGAGCGTGCGTTCGAGCTGGCCAAAAGCGAAGTGAGCCAGCGCGAAAAGGAGGATAACTTCGACCCCTCCGAACCGCAGATTGCGCCGGCAAAAGCGGTTACCCGACAGTGGCAAAAAATGCGCGCTATCCAGGCAGAGCGAGCCCTTAACTCCCCGACTGAAGCAGCAGCAAAATCTGTGAAGCACTGAACATTGCGACTTAAAACGACGAAGTTTTCCTCCAGCCTGATAAGCTCAATGGTATCTACGGAGAGTTCGAGACCATGTATTTGACGCCCCAGAATATTTTACTTGCCGGTGCCACCGGCTTGACTGGTGAACACCTGCTGGACCGATTACTAAACGAACCCACTGTTGAGCGCGTCCTTGCCCCAACGCGCAGGCCACTGGCTGAACACCCGCATCTGGAAAACCCGGTAGGTGAATTGCTCGATTTACTGCCACAGCTGGACGGTAAAGTTTGCACCGCCTTCTGCTGCCTTGGCAGCACCATCAAACAAGCCGGCTCGCAACAAGCGTTCCGCGCTATCGACCACGACCTGATTGTTGCTTTCGCCGCACGGGCACGCGAGATGGGCGCAAGGCATTTGCTGGTAATCAGTGCGTTGGGCGCCGATGCTGACTCTTCGGTGTTCTACAACAAGGTCAAGGGTGAAACTGAAGAGTCGCTGAAAGCACAAAACTGGCCGCAGCTGACAATTGCGCGGCCATCGCTGCTGCTCGGCTCGCGTGATGAAGCACGGCTTGGCGAGCAACTGGCGGCGCCTGTTATGCGCTGGGTGCCCGGCAAGTATCGCGGGATCGAAGCGACCGTGCTGGCACGTGCGATGTGGCGTCTGGCGCTGGAAGAAGACGCCGGTGTGCGCATTATCGAGTCCGACCAACTACGCAAGCTTGGCCGCTGAGCCGGAGAATCTCATGAGCGTTACCCATAACAGCCTGATTGAAGCACTCGCCTCGGCAGACATGCTGGAAATCGACGGCCTGTATGCATGGCAATTCAATCTGGACAATGAGCTGCTGGCGCAAGTCAGCGCGGGCTCGGCCTCCAGCGACAGCCAAAACCAACCTCTGCTGACACTTGAATGCATCGACGGCCGTGATCGTCGCCACTGGAGCTTCTCGTTGAGCCAGATTTCGGCGGCGAAGTTCGATGGGCAAACCGACAGTTGGACCATCAGCAATGGCGAGGGCGAGCACCACCTCAAATGCTTTGCGGCCATCAGTGGCAACAATGACGACGACGATGATGACGCTGTAGACGAATGAAACTCTACGACCGCTATATTCTGCCGCACCTGATCGACTTCGCCTGCGGCATGGGTGAAGTCATGAAGATGCGCTCTCTGATCGTGCCGCAGGCGCATGGCCGGGTGCTGGAAATTGGCATTGGTAGCGGACTAAACCTGAGTTTCTACAACCCCGAAACCGTCACGGCGGTGGTCGGTGTCGACCCGTCTGCCGACATGCAGAAGCTGGCAAAAGAACGCGCTGCAAAGCTGACAATTCCGGTTGAAATGATTGCCCTCGAACTGGGCCAGATCCAGGCGCCGGATGCCAGCTTCGACAGCATCGTCTGCACCTTCACCCTGTGCACAATTCCAGATTCGGTCGCCGCGCTCAAAGAGATGCGTCGGGTGCTCAAGCCAGGCGGTCGTTTGCTGTTTTGCGAGCATGGCCTGGCGCCGGAACCCGAGGTTGTACGCTGGCAGAATCGCCTCACACCCATCTGGAAACCACTCGCCGGTGGCTGCCACCTCAACCGCGATATTCCCAAGTTGATCGCCGATGGCGGCTTCACCATCGGCCAGATCGACATGCGCTACCTCCAAGGTCCCAAAGCCATGACCTACGTGTATTCCGGCTGGGCTGACTAAACCACAGGGTTGACGCTAACGCGCCAATCTTTGAGCATGGCCAGCGAACCAGATGGAGCCTTGCAATGAGCCTCGAATCCGTGCGCAGCTTTCTCGCCGAGAATGCCCCCGACATCACCATTATCGAACTCGACACCAGCACCGCGACGGTCGCCCTCGCAGCAGAGGCGCATGGCGTTGAGCCCGGACAAATTGCCAAGACCCTGGCATTTCGAATCGGCGAGCAAAATATTCTGGTGGTCGCTCGCGGCGACGCCCGCATCGATAATCGCAAAATGAAACACGCCTTTGGCAACAAAGCCAAAATGCTCGACGCCGATACCGTGGTCGAGATGACCAGCCATCCGGTGGGCGGCGTCTGCCCGTTCGGTTTGGCAAGTGATGAATTGGTGGTTTATTGCGACGAGTCGCTGCGTGCATTCAGCGAAGTGCTGCCGGCTGCAGGCTCGGTGAACAGCGCAGTGCGCATTTGCCCGGAACGCATGGCCAAGCTGGTAAATGCCCGCTGGGTGGATGTCTGTCAGTCACTTGCTGAAACACCCGCCGTGTAATTTTTTGCCGCCATGTTGCTCTACAGGCCTCAAAGTTTTTCGCAGTGAGGCCACACCATGCACCGCAACCTACTGGCAAAGATTCTTAGCTTGCCGACCGGTTTCAGCAGAGCACGCTTTCGCGGGCGCACTTACAGCGTCAGCAAGATTGTTTACAACGACGGGCTGAGTTTCAAAGTGTATGCCGAAGAACTCGGCGGCAAAGATTTCATCAGCTTCAATTACTATCAGGTCGGCTCAAACGCCACCCTCAAACCCTGCGAAATGCCGGAGGCCAAGGTCGAGCAGTTTCTCAATGAGCTGAGCCTGACCGAGCCGAGCATGGCCGTGTGAGCATTACAGCCCGCCGGTAACACTCAGGCCAACACCCAACGCGGTGGCGATGGACAGCGGCAGCAACAAGGTATCGAGCAACGCGCTGGCAGGCAGGTCCAGCGCTGCATACTCAGGCGCTTCTGCGCCGTAGCGGTCTACCGGGCAGCAGCCGCCATTGATGGCATACCAATCCAGTCGAGTACCGGCATAGACCACGGGCGCGTTGAGTTTGGCAGCATCGAGCGTGCGCACCGTGGCGCACCCGCTCAATTGCAGCACCAGCAGCGCCAAAACAACTTTAGCCATACCTGAGCGGCCAGCTCTAGCCCTCATCGGATACCTGATGATGCTCGCCCCAGCGTGGCAGCATGTCTTGCGGTACGCCGAGACAATTGAGAATGCGTGCGACGACAAAGTCGATCAAATCATCAATGGTTTGCGGCTGATGATAAAAGCCGGGCGCAGCAGGCAAAATGGTTGCGCCCATATTCGACAGCTTGAGCATATTCTCCAGATGAATGCTGGAGAACGGCGCCTCGCGCGGCACCAGAATCAACTGCCGACGCTCTTTCAGGGTCACGTCTGCGGCGCGCTCAATCAGGTTATTGCAGGCGCCCGTTGCAATGGCCGACAAGGTGCCGGTCGAACAAGGCACCACCACCATCGCACTCGGCGAACCAGAACCGGACGCGACGGGCGCCATCCAGTCCTCTTTGCCGTACACCCGGATTTGCCCCGGCGCGGCCCCGGTGTATTCGCTCAAAAACTGCTGAATGGCCTGCGGCTTGGCAGGCAGGCACACATCTGTTTCAGTCGCCAGAACCAACTGCGCGGCCTTGGAGATCAGAAAATGTACCTCACGGTCTTCCTGCACCAGGCAATCGAGCAGACGCAGACCATATTGCGCGCCAGAGGCGCCAGTCATGGCCAGGGTAATTCGTTCAGGTCCGAGCATTTAGCCCTCCAACGCTTTAGCCAGTTTGCCGTGCAAGCCGCCAAACCCGCCGTTACTCATCACCACCACTTGAGTGCCAGGCGCAACCTGCGCCTTGACACTGGCGATAATCGCCTCAAGTGAATCACAGACCTCGGTCGGCACTGTCGAGCTGGCAACCGCCGCAGCCAAGTCCCAGCCCAGATTCGCCGGCGCATACCAATACACCTGATCGGCCTGAACCACCGAAGTTGGCAAGCCTTCGCGGTGAGCGCCGAGCTTCATCGAGTTCGAGCGCGGCTCGATAATCGCAATCAACTTTTGCCCGCCGATTTGCTTGCGCAGGCCATCCAGCGTGGTGGCGATGGCCGTCGGGTGATGGGCGAAATCATCGTAGATGGTCACGCCGTTCACTTCAGCGACCTTCTCCATGCGCCGCTTGGCATTCTTGAACAGGCCCAGCGCCGCAATACCCAACTCCGGCACCACGCCAACATGGCGCGCCGCTGCCAGCACAGCCAAGGCATTGGCCACGTTGTGCTGGCCGGTGAGCTGCCAGTCGACAAGACCTTGCACCTTGCCGGCGAATATCACCTCAAAGCGCGAGCCGTCTTCACTGAGCAGATTGGCTTGCCACTCACCGCCGGCTCCCGTGGTTTGCACCGGCGTCCAGCAGCCCATGTCTATAACGCGCTGCAACGCGGTTTCGCTGGCCGGATGAATAACCAGGCCTTCACTCGGAATAGTGCGCACCAGATGATGGAACTGGCGCTCGATGGCCGCCAGATCAGGGAAGATGTCCGCGTGATCAAACTCAAGGTTGTTCAGAATCGCGGTGCGCGGGTGGTAATGCACGAACTTCGAACGCTTATCAAAAAACGCACTGTCGTATTCATCCGCCTCAATGACGAAGAACGGCGTATCGCCGAGTCGCGCCGAAATACCGAAATTCTGCGGCACACCGCCAATCAAGAAACCTGGGCTCATGCCCGCATGCTCCAGCACCCAGGCGAGCATACTGCTACTGCTGGTTTTACCGTGGGTACCGGCCACAGCCATCACCCAGCGGCCTTGCAGCACATGATCGGCAAGCCATTGCGGGCCGCTCACGTAGGGCAGGCCCTTGTTGAGCACATATTCAACTGCAGGATTACCGCGCGACATGGCGTTGCCAATCACCACCAGATCAGGCGCCGGCTCAAGCTGCTGCGGGTCGTAGCCCTGAGTCAGCTGAATGCCCTGAGCCTCAAGCTGGGTGCTCATCGGTGGATAGACGTTGGCATCGGAGCCGGTGACATGATGCCCCAGCTCCTTGGCCAGAACCGCCAACGAACCCATGAATGTGCCGCAAATGCCCAGAATATGAATATGCATGAATAACCCAAACCTCAAAAAACGGACCGCATAAGCCCGACAAAATCTCGCCGCAGGTTAGCACAGCGCCAGCCTGTGCGAAGCGTCTCAACTGCTCAGAACGTGCACCTTGGCAAAGGTTGCCAGCGCGCTGCAAAAAGACTGCATCGCGCAAGGTTATTTGATGCGGGCAATCAAGCTGACGCCGCGCAGAAAAACTGAACCAAGCGCGTGCCCGTATCGTCCAGATGTTTGAGGGCTCACGCCCGCATTATCTGATCGACACCCTCAATGAGTTGCCTCAAGTGCTCGATGAAATTAATGCACGTCTCAAGCGTGGGGAAACGCCGCAAAGCGTCTAACCTTGAACGATGCAGCGCGGCCTTTACTGCCCAGTCAACCGCCGGCTGCATCGGCTTTTTAATTGCAGGGGAGCTCAGCACCGCTGCAAACCTGAACATAACGGAACAACCAGAGAGGTCCGCATCATGATTTACGCCAAACCCGGTACGCCAGGCGCTGTCGTTTCATTCAAGACCCGCTATGGCAACTTTATTGGGGGTGAGTTTGTTGAGCCTGTAAACGGCCAATACTTCACCAACACATCTCCTGTCACCGGTGAGGTGATTGCCGAGTTCCCCCGTTCAGACAAAGACGACATTGAGCGCGCACTGGATGCGGCCCACGCCGCTGCTGACGGCTGGGGTAAAACCAGCGCCCAGGCGCGCTCGCTGATTCTGCTGCAGATTGCCGATCGTATCGAAGCCAATCTGGAAAAGCTCGCCATCGCGGAAACCTGGGACAATGGCAAAGCCGTGCGCGAAACGCTGAATGCCGACGTGCCACTGGCCGCTGACCACTTCCGCTACTTTGCCGGCTGTATCCGCGCGCAAGAAGGCACAGCCGCCGAAATTGACGAACACACCGCCGCCTATCACTTCCACGAACCCTTGGGCGTTGTAGGGCAAATCATCCCGTGGAACTTCCCGCTGCTGATGGCCGCCTGGAAACTGGCCCCGGCCCTGGCTGCCGGTAACTGCGTGATTCTCAAGCCCGCCGAGCAGACGCCGCTGTCGATTTGCGTGTTCGCTGAACTGGTCGCCGACTTGCTGCCAGCGGGCGTACTCAACGTTGTTCAGGGTTTTGGCCGGGAAGCTGGCGAGGCATTGGCCACCAGTAAGCGCATTGCCAAAATCGCCTTCACCGGCTCGACGCCGGTAGGCTCGCACATCATGAAATGCGCAGCCGAGAACATCATTCCGAGCACCGTGGAGTTGGGCGGCAAGTCGCCCAATATCTTCTTCGAAGACATCATGCAGGCCGAACAGACCTTCATCGAAAAGGCCGCCGAAGGTTTGGTACTGGCCTTTTTCAATCAGGGTGAAGTGTGCACCTGCCCGTCTCGCGCACTGGTGCAGGAGTCTATCTACGAGCCGTTCATGCTTGAGGTGATGAAGAAGATCAAGCAGATCAAGCGCGGCAACCCTCTGGATACCGACACCATGGTCGGCGCGCAGGCTTCCGAGCAACAGTTCGATAAAATCCTCAGTTACCTCGACATTGCGCAGAAGGAAGGCGCGCAACTGCTCACGGGCGGCGCCGTCGAGAAACTCGAAGGTGATCTGGCAACCGGTTATTACATTCAGCCGACCTTGCTCAAAGGCCGCAATGATATGCGCGTCTTCCAGGAGGAGATCTTCGGGCCTGTGGTCAGCATCACCACGTTCAAGGATGAAGCCGAAGCGCTGGCAATCGCCAACGACACCGAATTCGGCCTTGGCGCCGGTGTATGGACGCGCGACATCAACCGCGCCTACCGCATGGGCCGTGCGATCAAGGCGGGCCGGGTTTGGACCAACTGCTATCACTTGTATCCGGCGCATGCTGCGTTTGGCGGCTACAAGAAGTCTGGCGTTGGCCGTGAAACCCACAAAATGATGCTCGACCATTACCAGCAAACCAAAAACCTGCTGATCAGCTACGACATCAATCCGCTCGGTTTCTTCTAACCGCGCTCTCCTTGCAGCCGGGTCACTCTGGCCCGGCTGCAACCTGAAGACAAAATCAAACGCTTGCTTGGATTGCGCTTTCAAAAAGCATTAGGCAGCATCAGCTTTATGCACGGGCATAGCATTTGCTTCATTTGCCGGGTTACGTCCTGCAAAAGTGCTAACTCAATCGTCCAACAGAAAGCCGAGGATCATCATGCGCATAGTCCAAGCCACGCTGGAACATCTGGACCTGCTCACCCCGCTGTTCGTTAAATACCGTGAGTTCTACGGCGAACTGCCCTTCCCCGATTCCTCGAAGGCGTTTCTCGAAAAACGTCTGCGCCGCAAAGAGTCCGTTATCTATCTAGCCCTTGCCGATGAAGAAGACAAACTGCTGGGCTTTTGCCAGCTTTACCCCAGCTATTCTTCGCTAGCGCTAAAGCGTGTGTGGATTCTCAACGATATCTACGTGGCCGAAGACGCCCGCCGCCAGTTGGTTGCGGATCGTTTGCTGCAAACCGCCAAGAACATGGCTAAAGAAACCAACGCAGTGCGCATGCGCGTATCCACCAGCCTTGATAACGAGGTGGCGCACAAGGTTTACGAGTCGATTGGTTTCACTGTCGATGAGCAGTTCAAGAACTACACGCTGCCCATCAGCAAGGATTGAACAGCACTGCCCGGCGGCTGACTCGGCCAGTCCGGGCACTGATGCAGCGCAGCCGTTTTTAATGGCCGCTGACACTCACCCACAAACCCACCGCCAACTGCACAAACAATACCCCCAACAAGGCGTAGCGCCAGACTGGCAGGGCTTTGTAGCGCGCGGTATCAACTATTGGCTCGTGCTTGAGTGGCTGCAGCAAACCTTGCTGAAACTCCGACAGCGCATCGAATCGCGCAGCCGGAAGCGGCGCCAGCGCCCGCGCCAAGACGCCATCCCAGCCTTGCGGCAAATGCGCGGCGAATTGGCTAAGCGGCACGTAACTACTCGCGCCCGCACCGTCCGGCCGGGCAATCTCCGGCCACTGCCCGGCAACCATCCAGTAAACCAGTGAAGCCAGCGCGAACTGATCGGCACGGCCATCTAGCGTGCGACCCGCGCGCACTTCCGGTGCCAGCGGCATTGCCTCAACTGGCAAGGCCTGACGCGCCACACCCGGTAAAATCGCCGCCCACTCAGGCAGCAACACCACATGCATGTGCGCATCAATCAGGATATTGCGCGGTGCCAGCCAAAGCCCCTGCATACCGCGACGTTGCAGCGCGCGCACCGCATCCAGCAGTTGCCCGAAAATGCTCATGACCTGACTGTGCGTCAGCGGCCTGCGCGAGTTGACCCAGTCAAACAGGCTGACAGCGCCTTTGGCCGGCGCCTCATAAACATTAAACGCATGCAGGCGCGGCTCACGCGCCGATAAAACGCGGGGCAGACTCGGCGCCAAGCAGCGGCGTAATACCCATTCACGCTGCCAAAACGCCTCATCCGCTGGCCCCTCAGCCAACCACACAATCGCCCGGCGGCCATTACAATCCTCGGCATTGAATACCCGGCCAGCGGGGCCAAAAGCGCATTCATCCAGAAGCGTCCATCCATCCAGCATCTGTCTCGTAGCGCCTGCTACAGCTGGCCAGTGAGCGACCGCGACGTCTTCAGCACGGCTTTGCCCAGCCTGCGGCAGCATCAACGCAGCAGCGCCTGGCGCATTGAGCAAAGGCTGCAGTAAATCCTGCAACTCGCTTTCAGGCGTTTGTTGCTCGGCGTCTTGCATGGCCTTGAAGCGATTGCACAGCGTTTCCAGATCGGCGACACCGAACAGCGGCTGGGGCGCCAGCAATATCATCTCGCCGCAGTTGAGCGGCAAACTGTGCTGCACCAGCGCCAACTCGGCCTGCATGCCCAACTGCAATCCATCATGCCCGGGTAAGCTGTGCAATTGGCTGTCACGGTAACGCAGCAGCCCGACTGCACCCGCTTGCAGAAACTGTGCGTGACCGGCTTGCAGCAAAAGCATGCCGACATTGAATTGCGCGGTCATGCGCCCAGCTTGGCGCAGATGAAACAACTGCAAATTCAGAGCAGCCAGCACCTGCCGCGCAGCCTGGGCCTCGCTCCATGTTTCAGGTGTGCAGCGATAGTCAGCAAACAGAGCGTCGAGATAATGCTCGACGTTACGCACCACATCAGTGCATTCGCGCGCCCATAACAGCACCACAATCAGCACAGGTGCTCGCCCTTGCCTGCCGGCCATCCACTCCATGCGCACGCGCGCAGCCTGCGCAGGCAGGTCGATACCGTGGCCATGCAGGAGCGTAACTGCAGGGTGATCCATGCGTTCTATCGACATCGGTGCACCTCCCTGAATATTGCCTGCCTGCGACATTGCAGCCTTTGTGCCGCCTTGCCGCAAATGGCACCGCGCTATATGGTGAAACTCCCCAACCCGGATTAATTGCCATGTGGTTGTTCAGTGACTTGCGCCGCCGACACATCCTCAAGAACAACCCGGTTGAGCCGCAGACATGGGCCGAGGTACTCAAGCGCCTGCCGATTCTGGACGGTCTGGATGCCGAGCAACTGCAGTGCCTGCGCGACCGCGCGGTGGTGTTTCTGGATCAGAAACACCTCAATTACCTGCCCGGAGTTGAGCTAAGCAAAGTTGACCGGCTAACGCTTGCCGCGCAGGCAGAATTGCCTTTGCTGGCGCTCAGCGAAGATTTGAACTGGTATCAGGGCTTCCATGAAATTCTGCTCTACCCGGATGACTTCCTCAGCCCCCAGCGCAACCGCGACGCCAGCGGAGTGGTTCATGAGTGGCAAGGCACACACAGTGGCGAGGCGTGGCTGCAAGGCCCGATTATCCTGTCGTACCCGGGCGTGCGCAGCAGTGGCGGCTGGCTGGCTTACAACCTGATCATCCATGAGCTGGCGCATAAGCTCGACATGCTCAATGGCTCTGCCAACGGCCATCCGCCATTGCATGACAACATGCATATCGAAACGTGGGCAGAGGTTATGCAAACCGCGTTCAATCACCTCAATCAGCTTTTGGATAACCATCCGCACTCACCGCCGCCCATCGATGCTTACGCGGCAGAAAACCCTGCCGAGTTTTTTGCCGTGTGCAGCGAATACTTCTTTAGCGGCCCGGATCTGCTTCACTCGGCCTATCCAAAGGTCTATGAGCAGTTCAGCCTGTTTTATCGCCAAGACCCGCTGGCACGCTTGAAATCGCTGCATGCAGCCGATCCGCATTACCATACGCAGGTAAACCGCAGCGGTCACACGACCAACGGCTAATCCGGACGCCATAGCAACGCGCCGCGAATATGCCTATAATCGCGCCACTTTTTTTCGCCGATTCCTGGGAGTCGCAACATGAGCTATAGCAAGATTCCGGCTGGTAAAGACCTGCCAAACGACATCTACGTCGCCATTGAGATCCCGGCCAACCACGCGCCGATCAAATACGAAATCGACCACGACAGCGACTGCCTGTTCGTTGACCGTTTCATGGCCACCCCAATGTTCTACCCAGCCAACTACGGCTACATCCCGAACACCCTGGCCGACGACGGTGACCCGTTGGACGTGCTGGTCGTGACACCGTACCCAGTAGCGCCAGGCGCTGTAATCCGTGCGCGCCCGGTTGGCGTACTGCACATGACCGACGAAGCCGGTGGCGACGCCAAACTGATCGCCGTACCGCACGACAAGCTGAGCCAGCTGTACGTCGACGTCAAGGAATACACCGACCTGCCAGCCCTGCTGCTGGAGCAAATCAAGCACTTCTTCGAGAACTACAAAGACCTCGAAAAAGGCAAGTGGGTCAAGGTTGAAGGCTGGGGCGACGCAGAAGCAGCCCGCGCTGAAATCACCAAAGCTGTTGCCGCTTACAAGCACTAAGCAACAACTGAAAAAACCGGCTCCAGAGCCGGTTTTTTTGTGCCTGCAATTCGGCGGACCTCAAAACAAAGTGCGCTCACCCCAGCCGTTTGATCAGCAACCCCCGATCAAGGGTGTTCAGAACAGGCCCAGTTTGCTAAAGTCACCGCCCTGCCAAACCCAAGGGTTTGCGCCACAGCATACGGCGGTAGCGATTCATCAAAAATGATTCGATACCGCCCCCTAAAAGCCGGCCACAAGCCGGCTTTTTTATTGCCCGAAGAAATCCAACAAGATCCTACAGCCCTAGTAAATAAGCGGCTTACAGCTTAGCATCCATCCCAAGACATCCAGTAGCCACCTATAAAATCCGCGACCAAGGTGTGGGTCAGAGTGTGGGTTGAGGGGTGTGGGTTTGAGGAGGAGCAATGGGTAAGCTAACCAGCAAGACAGTGGAGTCGATCGCCAAAGCTGCCACGCCAGGAAAAACCAACGATGGCGACGGCCTGTACTTCCAGGTATCCAAGAGCGGCGGCACAAGCTGGATCTTTCGCTACAAGCTGGACGGCCGAAGCCGCGAAATGGGGCTAGGCCCCTTCCCTGCCGTCACACTCGGCCAAGCCCGACAGTTGGCCGCCGACCAACGCAAGCTCCTAGCCTCCGGAAGCGACCCACTCGCAGCCCGCGACGCGGCAAAAGAAGCCAAGCGCGAGGCCGAACGCCAAGCCGCAGCACGTCGCATGACGTTCGAGGATCTCGCTCGCGAATACCAGCAGGCACACGGCGGCAGCTGGTCTGAGAAATGGCGGAAAGGCTGGCTACGCAAACTGGAGCTCTACGCTTTTCCAACCATGGGCAACCTGTCTGCTGACATCATCAGTACCGAGCATGTGCTTGCTGCATTGCAACCCATCTGGGCAACCAAGACCCGTACCGCTGATGAAGTCCGGGGCCAGATCGAGCAAATACTGGATGCAGCCAAGGCTCGGCGCTTACGCGAGGGGGACAACCCTGCCCGCTGGCGCGGACACCTGGACAACTTGCTGAGCAAGGCAGAGAAGAAGAAGGCCAGGCAGCGCCAGCACTTCCCAGCACTGCAATGGAAAGACACTCCGAAGCTGATAGCCGCTCTAGCCAACATCGATACACGTGACGCCATCGCAACCAGGCTGCTGATTCTGACCGGTGCTCGTTACCACATGATCCAACATGCTCAATGGTCCGAGTTTGACCTCGAAGCTGGCACCTGGGCACTTCCGGCTGAGCGCATGAAAATGCGAAAACCTTTCGTCATCCCACTGTCGCCCCAGGTAGTCGAGATGCTAAAGACCATGAATAAGACTCATTCAATCTATCTTTTCCCTGGGCAAGGGAAGAACGGCGTCATGCATGGCAACGCAGTTCGCAACCTACTGCACAAGCTAGGGCATGCAGACATCACGAGGCACGGCTTTCGATCGACCTTCCGGGACTGGGCAAACGAATGCACCAACTACCCGCGAGAGGTTTGCGAACTTGCGCTTGCGCATGACGAACGCGACCAGACCGAGGCAGCCTATTCACGCTCCGATCTTCTGGAGAAGCGCAGAGCTCTGATGGCAGACTGGGCAGATTTCTGCACAAGCCTGCAATGAGGAGGTTCGCATCAAGGGACTACATCGAACGCAGACGCCCGATGATGACCTGATGGAGTGAGCACATTCAGGGCGTAGCTACCGGTAACCTTTCGATGTCAGCGATTAAGGAAAATCAGTACAGAAAAGTTATTTCAATACGCGGATCAAGGTAGCCCCTTTGCAAGAGCGCGCAAACGACAGGGAAAGTCAGCCAATACGGCGAGGAAAGGACACGCGCAGCTGACGTAATAGATCGCTTGGTAGCACTGCTGGTAGCTTCGCGGTGCCGCTGCTAGATAGCTGGATGGTGACCGTCTTGTGCTGATCCGAAAATTTCACTTGGACTTTTTCTAGTACATGCTTTCGGCCTGACAATAGGAGATCGGTGGCTTCGCGTACATCTTTCACTCCCTTGAGCAGTATTTTACCCGTTACTCCCTCGCCTATTTCGACGTCCGAGACCTGGAGCGAGTTGACGGTAACCTCCTGATCCAGATTGCCCTGTAGAGCCGAAACCCACTCAATCAAATTGACTGTAGGGGGAGTCACTACCAGGTTGAAATTGCAGGCCTCAAGCAGACGGCTGATCAGCTCTTTGAGACTGCGCTGATAGTTTCTTAGCTCGATATGTGGGGGTGAATTGAATAGGGTGAATTCCGTCGTCCGGTATCCAACCCGATTAAGCACCTCCTCACCACCAAAAGGGGTGGAGATCACCTCTTGGTAGTTGTACTTCTCGATGTAGCGCCCCTCGATGAAGTCATCCCGGATTCGCTCGATAACGAAGCCATCCATGCTCTCCTCGGTAAATGGCATGTCGATGAGCTTCTTGCCTACCGCTCGAATCGATGAGGGCCACTGAGCATCCAGCCATCTCACCCTGTTCATGCCGGCTCTCCTTGCGCTTCAGCGCCCGTTTGAGCGTGCGCCCTGAGTTCTGTTATGACTTTCGCAGCCGTTTCTTCGATGACACCCAGGTAAAGTTCCTTGTCCTCGGCACTGACCGGCCGGATCGTCTTGGTGTACTGGAGCTCGACGATCCGGTAGGCACCTCGGACAAAGTACTTGAAGCCTTTTCCTTGCACCGGATCCTCGAAGGCGGCCTCAAATTCCACCATGGGCTGTGGTGCCTTGTTCAGTACCGAGCGCCAGATGATTGATGTGATGAAGAAGCCTTTCCGAGTCAGGCTCTGGTACTCCTCGGACGCAAGCAATGTCTCGCCCTTCAGAGCGACATTTTTGACCAGGGCCAAGGCCTCCTGTTTAGCCTCCTCTGCGTCTTGGTCATCGTCCAGGTCGAGCTCGTCCTCTTCTAGCTCCTGGGGAAGGCGCTCAACCTTTACGCTGGTGACATTCTTGAGCGTGAAGCCCTTGAGATTACTGATCAAGGACGTAAAGAACTCTGTCCGCAGAGCAGGGGACTGAAACTCGCCGAGCTCGATACGAATGGAGGGAATCTCGGCCTTGGCTTTGGTATCCAGCTTGTCCTTAATTTTGGAGTACATGGCCTTCACACGGTCATTGGCAGGCATCCGAATGACCGTCTTGTCTGCCGAGACGTGGAACTCGATAGCAGCCTCTTTTGGCGTACGCTGGACGAGCCGAGTTTTGCCGTAGTCGACATCCGAATACTTGATGTGCGCAACCAACTGGCTGCCGTCCTTGATCTGCTGGGTAACCCTTTCGTCCTCAGGTGACTCCTCAATGTATTCCCGGAGTACCTCCCTGATCCCTTCCACGGTCAGTGCTGTAGGCAACGTCACCGAAGTGAGCTTCTCCTGTCGACCGGTATGCTCACGCTGTTCCAGTAGCGTGTTCAGATCATGATAGTCGTGAGGGAGGAGCGAGATGGCGCTTACGAGGTCATCCCGGCAATCCTTCGGCGAATAGAAAATCCCTCTGTCCTTCGCAAGCTCGAGCAGAACCTTCTCGTTGATTTTCTGCTTGGCTGACATCAAGGCATCGTAGATTTCCTTATCCGTCGCACAGTACTGAAGCGCGTTTTTGCTCATTGCCGGGACAGCTCCAGTTCACAAAAGGTTGTGCGTACATGCTCAAGCTTGCCGAAATCAATAGCATCCAGAATCTGTCGAAGGTCATCTCCACCCTGATAGTCAGAGATGTACTGGTCTTTGGCCTTGGCGAAATTGGCCGAAGCATTGAGGTGAGGGTCAACTAGTCGAATCGTGACCGCTGTTTCCGCCTCGATCACCTGGTAGTGCATCAGGTACTCAATGAGGTAAAGAAATTCATCCGTGGTAATACCCCTCTTGCGCATAAAGACCACGAAGCCTTTCCTGCTCCCTTTCTTCGGATTCACGTAAGACATGATGATCCAGGGGGCAGTCAGCATATCCAGGGTCGCTGCTTTCGCATTCTCGAGCTGAACGTTCTTTTTCCGAACGAGATGGGGATAGTAAAACTTGCAGTGATCCCGCTCCGGCAGCAGGCCTGCCCCACCGCGAAGGTGGATAATCTCGTGATGAACGTTGTTCAGCCAGTAAATATCCTCAGGGCCGAGCACAACGATCTTGGAGCCTTTCGGAATGTCCAGGTCGTCGCACTTCAGCTTTTCAAGGATCTTGGCGAACTCTTTGTCGTACTCGTTGTCGTGGTTGTAGACGAAAAGCAGCCCTTGGATATTTGCCGAAACATTCGGATGGATGTAGGTATCGCTAAAGTCTTGGCTGATTTCCGCACATCGCAAACTCTTGGCCAAGCTCTCGATTGCATCTCGAATGGTCTGAGTTTTGATGGTGCCCTTCGCGTAGCTCTTGAGATCACAATTCACATAGGTGCGTGACTGCGAGTATGGCTCGTCGTACCAAAAGACAACATCAGAGGGGTGAGTTTTGACCTCGTGTGTTTCCTGATTCTCGCACGGCCAATTGATGTTGGTGTGCTCCATGCGCCCCCACAGGAACTCAGTGAAGATCCCTTTCGACAGCTTCTCCGCCATCTTCGCGATATTTATCGTCTCGGCCATGATTCCCTGAGCCCTTTAATGTTGGTCAACGCGAATCTGACAACCATGATGGCATCAGTGATGGCGCAGTAAACACTATGGCTGATGCACCGACAAGGCTGTCATCTGCTCACCCTTGGCCCAGCCTTTCAGTACTTATTTCTTCGATGGAAAACGTCCACAGCATTGGGAACGATCCCGTAATGTCATCAGGATCGCCGCCCCATCTGTGATGCGATCGAGCGATTCAGAGGGTGAGCGTCATCCACAGCGGCCTCACCTCTGCAGCCTAGCGAAAGAACAATTCGATTCGAAAAAATCTCAGCCCTACATAACTGCCATGACATAGCCACCAAGGAGGATCTCCCCATGTCATTGCAGTGCCCTCGCTGTCACTCCCCAAAAGTCGCTTCCTTCCATCACGCCATGAAAGTCGGCGCCGCCATCGGCACCGTGGGCGGTGTTGCGCGGGGCGTCAGCGCTGCCCTGGCAGGTGGCCAAGCTGGCGCAGCACTCGGCCTAATCGCCGGCCCTGTCGGCATCACACTCGGTTCTGTATCTGGCGCCATTCTCGGCGGCCTGGCCGGAGGCGTGGGTGGTTGTGCGCTCGGCGCTCAGCTCGGCGAGTCACTCGACCGTCACGTCCTGGCTCACAACCTCTGCCTGCTCTGCGGTCATCGCTTCAACCTGCCGACCTGATCCGGCCACCACTCTCCTCTTCCTTCTCCATCACTGATTGCCGGTGCTGCGCCATGCGCGGCGCTTTATGCCGGCCTGCACCCAAAGGAAATTCGTCATGGCTCATCAAATCGAACAAATGGCCTACGTTGGCGCTACTCCGTGGCACGGCCTGGGCAACAACCTGCCGCAAAAACAGCCCATCGAAGTCTGGCAACGCGAAGCCGGTATGGACTGGCAGATTCTGGAAAGCCCCGTGCACTTCAAGTCGGACGCCATCGGCCATCTGGGCGCGATCCATTCGTTCCCGGAACAGAAGGTGCTCTATCGCTCGGACACCAAGGCACCGCTGTCGGTGGTCTCCCAGCGCTATCACACCGTGCAGCCAAAGGATGTGCTGGAGTTCTACCGCGACCTGACCGAGGTCTCCGGCTACGAGCTGGAAACCGCTGGCGTGCTCAAGGGTGGCCGCAAGTTCTGGGCGCTGGCACGCACCGGCCTGGGCGCTGCGCTCAAGGGCAACGACCAGGTGAATGGCTACCTGCTGCTGGCCACTTCCTGCGACGGCACCCTGGCCACCACAGCAACCCCCACCACCATCCGTGTGGTCTGCAACAACACGCTGACCATCGCCTTGGACGGCACCAGCCGTGCGATCAAGGTGCCGCACAGCACCCGCTTCGACGGCGACCTGGTGAAGAAGCAGCTTGGCATCGCCGTCTCGCAATGGGACGACTTCATGTACCGCATGCGCCACCTGGCTGAACGCAAAGTGCAGTGGCATGAGGCACTGGGCTTCTTTATGAACGTGATGTGCGAGACCAGCCCGACCGGAGCCCTACCGGAGCAGCTGCCGAACGAGCGCGCTCTGCGCAAAGTGCAGGAGCTGTACGAAGGTCGTGGCCGTGGCAGCCAGCTGGACTCAGCACGCGGCACCGCCTGGGGTTTGCTTAATGCCGTGACCGAGTACGTCGATCACGAGCGCCGGGCACGCAGCACAGAGTATCGCCTCGACTCCGCTTGGTTCGGCCAAGGCGCCCATATCAAGCAACGCGCCCTGGATACAGCCCTGCAATTGGTCGCCTGACCTTTTACCCACTCCAACCCATAACGCCCGACCCGCTTCGTTGCAGGTCAGGCGTTTCTATTTCTGCAAGGTGAACGCTATGAAAGCCACTTCATTGAATCGCAGCACCAGCAAATCCCGCCCCGCCCTGCGTCTGGTCAGCACCAAGGAGCTGCCGCGCGAAGACTGGCTGCAGATCCGCAAGCAAGGCATCGGCAGTTCGGACGCTGCGGCGGCGGTCGGTCTGAACCCCTATAAGTCGCAGCTGGAGCTGTGGCTGGAAAAGACCGGGCGCGATGCTGGCATGCCCAAAGCTGATCCTCAGGATGAGGAAAGCCCGATGTACTGGGGCAACGTGCTGGAGCCCATCGTGGCCTGGCATTACAGCAAGCGCACGAAGAACAAGGTACGGCGCATCAATGCCGTGCTGCAGCACCCGGATCCGGAGCTGCCCTGGATGCTGGCCAACATCGACCGCGAGGTGATCGGGGCGGACGATGTGCAGATCCTCGAATGCAAGACAGCCGGCATAAACGGGGCACGCCTCTGGAAAGAGGGCGTGCCTGAGTATGTACAGCTGCAGGTGATGCACCAGCTCGCCGTCACCGGCAAGCAGGCGGCGGATGTGGCGGTGCTGCTGGGTGGCCAGACGCTGGAGATCCACCGTATCGCACGGGACGAGCAGATGATTGCTCGCCTGATCGAGCTGGAGCGCCAGTTCTGGCACTACGTGGAAACGGATACGCCGCCACCGGCTGATGGCACGGCTTCGGCCGAGTCCGCGCTGCGCTGCCTCTACCCGGAGGACAACGGCCAGGTCGTCAACTTCAGCCAGCATGCTGGTCTGTCAGCGGCTTACATCGAGCTGAAGGCCGTGCGTCAGTCGATTGCCGATAAGGAAAAGCGCGAGGCCGAGCTAAAACAGATGCTGCAGCAGGCCATGGGCGATGCCAGTCGGGCGGAGTTCACCAGCGGCTATGTCAGTTGGCGCAAAGCCAAGGACAGCATCGGCCTCGATGTCGCTCAACTGCTCAAGGACAAGCCCTACCTGCAGGCCAAGTACCCTCTGCTGAAACCGGGTGCACGGCGCTTCCTGGTCGGCTGAAACCCAACTTCTCCAACCCTTTCCTCCCCCTTGGCCAGTCCATGCAGTTCGCGTTGTGTGGCTGGCCTTTTTTCATTTCCAGGAGACTCACCATGCTCAAAGGTCTGGCTATCACCCCGCCGGTGCTCGGGCGGATTTCCATCGGCAAGGTCATCGAGAAAAACGGCAAGCGACTGCCGGAGAAGGATGACCAGTTCACCATCACCTCCCAGGTGCAGGGTAAGGACGGCTGGCTGCTGCACCCGCTCAATGACGAGCTGCGTCAGGGCAAGGACGACAAGCTGCGCAGCATTCCGGTGCGCTTGTTGTTCAACGAGCCGGAGCTGAACTTCCGCGCCGACTACACCTTGTTTGATCGGCAGAACGGTCGACCGGTGTGTGTCGGTAATGGTGAGACCTGCAAGCGCATCGGCAAGGATGGCGTTCAATCGCTGCCCTGCCCGTCACCCGATGCCTGCCCTCTGGCCAAGGGCAACGCCTGCAAGCCCTACGGACGAATGAACGTGGTGATTGGCGATGAGGATGCCCTGGGCAGCTTCGTGTTTCGCACCACGGGCTTCAACAGCATCCGTACGCTGATTGCCCGACTGCAATACTTCAGGGCTATCTCGGGTGATCGTCTGGCGTGCCTGCCGCTGGAACTGCGTCTACGTGGCAAATCCACCCGGCAGAGCCATGGCACGCCGATCTTCTACGTCGATCTGACGCTACGCAGCGGCATGACCGTGGAGCAGGCGTTGCTCGCTGCACGCGAGTTGGATGAGGCGCGTCAGGCGGCTGGGTTTGATCAAGCCGCGCTGGATGCCACCGCACGTGTCGGTCTGGGCAACGGCATCTTCGAGGATGACGGCGAGGACAGCAGCGCCATTGCTGAAGAGTTCTTTCCGGACGGGCAGCCCGCCGCGTCGAAACCCGACAGCACCGTTCACACCCAGTCACTCGCTGAAAAGCTCGAAGCCCAATCCCAACAGCTCGAACCATCAGCCTAAGTACAGGCGGGCCGAATTGGCTCGCCAATCCGGAGACACACCATGAAATTTCACAAGCTCAGAGCCGGTGAAGTCGCCGGCAGTTACCTGGTGGATTCGCCCGTCAGCGAAACCGACATCCTGCGCATGGCCCAACAGTTAGCCACTCAGCGACTGAGTAAGGGGCGCGCTCTGACTGATCCACACAAAGTCAGGGAGCACCTGCAGGTGTTGCTACAGGATCTGCCGCACGAAGTCTTTGCGGTGTTGTTGCTCGATAGCAAACACCGCGTGATCCGTTTCGAGGAGCTGTTTCGCGGCACCATCGATGCAGCCAGCGTCTATCCACGTGAAGTGATCAAAACAGTGCTCGCGCAAAACGCCGCTGCAGTGATCCTGGTGCACAACCATCCTTCCGGCGATCCCTCGCCCAGCCAGGCAGATATACGCCTGACGCAGACACTCAAAAACGCTCTGGCCATGGTCGGCACCACCACGCTGGATCACTTCATCGTGGGGTCAGAAGGCATCGTGTCGCTGGCTGAACAGGGCTTGCTCTAACCACCCTTTGCTGCGGGCACCATCACGCCCGAGGAGCGATCATGTCCACACGCTGCTTGATCTGTGAATCATCCGCTGTGTTGTCCAACGAAGCGGTCGGCACGCTTGCCATGCTGGCCAGCGTCATAGGCGGCTTTATGAATGCGGCACGGCGACCTTCCGGCCCAGAGGCTGCATCACCTGGAGTGAAGCCGATTAACCTGGAACAGGTGCTGGGATTTGTGGCGGAAGGGATTGAACTGGCTCAGCGGCAGTGGGCTGAGAACCAGCCCTTTCTGCAAGACACCAGGCGCTTTCAGTTCATGCAACACGACTGCCTGTGCCTGCGTTGCGGAGCGCTGTTTAACCGGGCGCTCGAACCTGAACTCAATCCTGACTCAGGCGTTGGGTGAGACGCTCGATCATCTCCAGCACCAGCTGACGATCTGCTGGTGTGAGCTGGTTGAGCATCTGGCTGATACGCACGGCCTGGTCTTCAGGCCGATGGCTGGCTTGGGTCAGCAGATCCGCAGCCTCACAGCCGAATATCTCAGCGAACTGCATCAGCCGCTCGATGTTCGGCATCACGATGCCACGCTCGATACGCGACACTGCTTCACCACCAATCCCCAACCGCTCGGCGACCTGCTCTTGAGTCAGCTCGCACAACATGCGCTGCCTGGCAATCGCTAAGCCCACCACTTTGGCCAGGTTCGTTTCTTCAGACTTCGGCATACGCCCTCCAGGTCAACCTGAATGGTCGAATGCCATCCTCTTGACATGAAGGGCTTCAAAGGTTGTTATCCAACCTATAGAGTCGATATGCATCCATCTAAGTCGACACTGCAAAACCCTTCATTGCGCAATAAGCGAGACCTTCACCATGACACAACTGACATTCGACGACTTGGCCACCGCCAAGTTGCCTCAACTCATCAGCCGCAAAGAGTCGTTTGAGGTCGTGGGCCTCAGCGGCAAGTTGATCGAAGCCGTTCGCCTGGTCGAAAGCAAGATCGAGGTCACCGGACTGACCTGCCGCGTTTACACCGTTGGCCGCGTTGGCCTGGCAGCCGGCAGTTTTGCAGGAGGAGTCACAGGAGCATTCGGATTGCTCTCGGCGACCAGTATTGCCGTGCACAACCTGCTGACCTTCAACCCCGACTACGAGATCGAGAAGTACCCGGTGCATAACCGGATCGTCGTTCGCTACAAGAAAAAGAAGATGTAACAAATTGATGCAGGCTTAGCTCACTGCTGGTACGAGCAAATAAGGGCCAGCGCTGGATAGCTCCGAGAGCCAGATTGATGCTAACGAGGTAGAGCTAATAATGCTGACCGCAAGGACAGGAATAGCTCTAAAAATTCGCCTAAAGTCCGATTCGCTAAGTAATCAAAGTAGCTAAGATAGCCACTAGGAATGCTGGCCATGTGCCGCCTACTGTCTTCAGAGAGCTTTACCGATGAGAAACAATGGTCCAGTGACTGCAAAAGAACGCGATTTTCCTTCAGCTCAACGTTTGATCACCACTACTGATACTCATGGCACGATCACCTACTGCAATGACGCTTTCGTCAGCATCAGCGGCTTTGATCGTGACGAGTTGCTCGGGGCACCGCACAACATCGTCCGACATCCGGATATGCCACCAGCGGTCTTCGCGCACATGTGGAGCCATCTCAAGGCCGGCAAGGCCTGGATGGGTGTCGTTAAAAATCGTTGCAAAAACGGCGACTTTTATTGGGTCAACGCCTATGTGACACCAATAACTGAGAATGGCCGAGTCACTGGTTATGAGTCAGTTCGAGTAAAACCAGAGTCAGAACATGTGCTTAGAGCAACTGACCTTTATGCACGGATGCGTTCTGGAGCTTGGAGGGAGACGCAAGGTAAATCTCTGCGGCTACTGTCGGTCTCGACTCCCTCGCTGGTAGCGAGCGCAGTAGTATTGGGAGCTTATTTCTTTGTCTCCCCTGCGGTGGCGTCGGGCTTAGCAGTCGCATCTTTTTTTGCATTGCAGGCTTGGCAAAGCCGAAACACAGAACAGCTACTGGTTCGCCTACAAAACTCTGTAGAGGGAGCTTTCGATAGTGAGCTGATTGCACGAACATACACAGACTTGGTAGGCAAGCCAGCTCAAATCCAAATGGCTTTGATCAGCGAGCGCGCACGGATACGCACAGTACTTAGCCGTCTTGAGGACTATGCGGACCACAGTTCTGAGCTTGCTCAACGCAGCGGTCAGCTTACCAGTAGCGCAGAAAGCTCTCTTTTGGCCCAGCGAAACGAAGCCGATATGACGGCAACCGCAATGCACGAAATGGCGGCTTCTATTGCAGAAGTTTCAACACACGTCCACCGCACTGCAGATGAGGCAAATCAGGCTAATGCACTGGCCAAGACTGGTTCTGCAGAGGCAAGCAAAACTCGAGAGGTCATCGAGAACTTGGCTAAAACCGTTTCCGGCATTAGCGAATCGGTAGAGGTGCTGGCACGCGATACACAGGCCATTGAACAAGCAGCAGGCATGATTCGGGCAATTGCTGAGCAGACTAATTTGCTGGCACTCAATGCGGCCATTGAAGCTGCACGTGCCGGAGAGCAAGGCCGAGGTTTTGCAGTGGTTGCAGATGAAGTGCGTGCTCTCGCGTCTAAGACGCAGGAGTCGACTAAAGCCATTCAAGAGATAATCCAAACCCTACGAGAGGGCGCACAAAACGCTGTATCTATAGCTAAAGCAGGAACTAGAGAAGCGGATGCTGGTGTACAGCAGGTTATATCCACTCAAGAAGCGCTTCAAGGAATCAGCAACGCAGTGAGTATGATTCACGATATGGGTCAACAGATGGCGGCTGCATCTGAAGAGCAAGCGCATGTAGCTGAGGATATTTCACAGCAAATTACGCGCATTGCCCAGGCCTCTGACCATAACGCTGAGCTAGCGGGCGAATCGGCACAAGTGGGCCAGGATCTGAAAGATACCTCAAGAGCCATGCATGCCTTAGTTGAACGCTTTGGTCGTTGAAAATGACAGACTTAGTAAATAGTAAAATCGCCACTGAAAGAGCACATGAAGTATGGGACGGCCTGGAATCAGCTCTTACCAGCGCTATTTTCAATGCTGCTGTCGATGCAATCATGGTAATAGACTCACGCGGAATTCTCAAAGCAGCCAATAAGTCAGCAGAGCGTCTTTTTGGATTCAGCGAAGATGAAATGCTCGGCCAGAACGTTTCTATACTCATGCCCGCACCTTACGCACAGCAACATGATACTTATTTAAACAACTACTGCACTGGTGGCGAACGTAAGATAATTGGTATTGGCCGAGAGGTCATGGGAAGGCATAAAGACGGAAGTAGCTTTCCACTACATCTGAGCGTCGGCGAGTTTCTCCAAGGAGATCAGAGGTTATTCGTTGGAATTTGTCATGATATTAGCGAACGCCGCCAATTCACGGAACATATTGCTTTCCTGGCCAAGTATGACGGACTAACAGGATGCGCCAACAGAAGGGAATTTATCGAAGGTTTGTCGAAAGCCATCGAGTCATGCGACATCAATGAAAGGAAAATTGCTGTACTTTTTATTGATTTAGATGGCTTCAAGCAAATTAATGACAATCACGGCCACCGAGTCGGCGACCGACTGCTAAAGCTAACAGCTGAGCGCTTTCAGAAAATACTGCGCGACACTGATCTACTGGGTCGCGTTGGCGGGGATGAGTTTGTCGTTTCCATCGTTATAGATTCAAAAATAGAAACAGCCAGCGAAATCGCAAAACGCCTTCTTGAGACACTCAGGGAGCCTTTTGTCATCGACAACCGAGCGCTGACTGTCAGCGCAAGTATTGGTATTAGCCTATTTCCAGATGACGGGATCACAGCCGATGAAGTCATCAATGAAGCTGATATCGCCATGTATCAGGCGAAAGTAGAGGGGGGCAACTGTATTCGCTTGTTCGATCAAGCCTTACGTGACCGATCCGAGCAGATCTACCGCGTGCTAAGCCGTCTACGCAAGGCCATACCGCTTGAGCAGTTCGAGTTACATTACCAGTTGCAGTTCGATTTGCAGACCATGCAACCGTGTGGCATTGAAGCACTGCTACGCTGGCGCGATGGTAAAAATGGTCTGGTGCCCCCTGACCAGTTTATACCCATAGCCTTAGAGCATGGATTAATGCCAACTATTGGGCGCTGGGTCATCCACCAAGCCTGTAAAGATAATATTGCACTAATTAAAAGCGATTTACTCGACGTGACTGTAGCGGTAAACATTTGCGCCCCATTATTTAGCGAGCCCGGATTTTGCACTCTAGTAAGCCAGACCCTTATGAAAACTGGCCTTCCGGCGAATCGTTTGGAGCTTGAAATTACCGAAGATGTGGCAATGAATTCTTCAGCACAGGTTTTACAAGCCGCTAACGAACTTCACAGAGCAGGTATCAGTCTTGCAATGGATGATTTTGGAGTTGGCTTTTCCTCTCTAGATCGTTTAAAAAAACTTCGCTTCGACAAACTAAAAATTGATCGATCATTTGTTTCTGGCCTTCCCGAAAGCACTAGCGACCAGGCCATTGTAAAAGCGGTCCTAGGCATGGCCGAAGGACTCGGGATGATTACAATTGCGGAAGGCATTGAATCAAGTGAACAAATATCCTTTCTTCAAGAAGCTGGCTGTGCTCAGGGACAAGGTTTCATATTCGCAAAGCCGATGCCATTAAAGGATTTGATAGAGTGGCTAAGAGCACGCAAGTAAACTCAATAACGATAGATGCGTCATCTTATTGGCAAGAACGTCTTTAGCTGCTCAACCATGAAACATCGAAGCATCGGTAACTACGACTGCCGCCCTGCAGGCGACCGTAGGCCACGGATCAAGCGCCTGCCGTTCATCGACAATCAGACAGGCGCCCGAACACTCGATGAAGTCCCCGGCTCACTGAATGTCCTGTGCGACCAAACGGCTGCGCCACGATATCCAACCAGCCTGGGTTTCCGAAGGGCACGATGGTAGGTAAAGGAGCCAACGGTTACTTCATCATCGAATCGGGTTATCTGGGCTATGACAGCAATGGTCACACCACTGCATACCGTGGAGATGTGGGACCGGACAGAGGCGACGCACCTTACGAGCCTTTGGTAAACATCGCCAAATACGGCACCGATGCCTGCCACGACGACGCCGTCAATGCCATTGAGAGCAAAACAGGCGCACCGCTGGAGGATTACTACATGATCCGCCAGATCCTTGAGGAGTGCGGCCTGCCGATCCAGTGACTGACTTTTGTGCAAACACATGCCTCGTACCTCCGGGTACGAGGCATGCCTTTTTTTTTGCTCCGATGATGAGTCTCGGTTTGTAGCTGTCCAGAGTAATAGCGCAAGGTGCCGCTCGCATCGGCGGGTCGCCAGCTGATATCGCCGAACAGGGCTTGGTTCTCGATCAGCCACAAGGGCGCAGCCGTGTGCCAATCATCGCCGCACTCCATAAAGGCTCAGCTACTAGGCCCGCGCCTCAGCGTCAAACCAGCCCAAAATAACGCTCGAAGAAAGTTGCCAGCTTGCCCAGCACTGTCTGTTTCTTGGCTGCATGACCATTGCCCTGCGAGAACCGCGATACCGGCGGCAGAATCTTGGTGATAGCCGTGCCGGCCGTGGGGATGGAGCCGTCACGGAACGCCTGTTCAACGAACTCGCGCGCCGCTTCGCCGTTGAGGTTTTCCTCCGTGATGATGCGCTCCAGCTCCTCGGTCTTCTTGGCCGCCATAAAGCTCTGCCATTGGGCGTCCACCTTGGCCCTGGTGTTCACCGACTCCACGAACTGAACGATAAGATCCTTCTTGTTGCGCAGGCTGGGGCTGGCGTTAATGGCGCGTTCGATGGTGGCGCGAATTTCCTTGTCTTCGCCCGAGCCCTTTTTCTTTAGGTACTGCTCGACCAGCAGCAGGATGTAATCGACGTTGATTTCCACCTGCTTGATCAGCTCGATCTCGAAGACCACGTCGTCGTTGATCGACTCCTTCTCCGCCTCGGACGTGGTGCGGAACTCGGCATACAGGTTCAGATAGACGCTCTGGTAATCCTGGTACTGCCGCTCGCTGAGAATCTCGTTCCCGGCAAAATCGTCGAAGGCCGTCAGGATATTTTTCAGCCGCAGGATCGAACCAAACAGCTTGATGAATGCCTTCTGCGCCGCTTCGCCGACGATGGCCTGCCCCAGCGGGAATTTGTCGAGCAGCTCGCCGACGCGCGCCTGGTATTCAGCGTAATACTCGGCGTAAGGCTTCAGCAGCACGATGCCCTTGGCGTCCTTATTGCCGAACAGGGCCAGCGCATCGTTGGTTTCCTGCTCCAGATTGCGGAAGGAAACGATGTTGCCGTAGGTCTTGACCGAGTTGAGGATGCGGTTGGTGCGCGAATACGCCTGGATCAGGCCATGCGCCTTGAGGTTCTTGTCCACCCACAGCGTGTTCAGCGTGGTGGCGTCGAACCCGGTCAGGAACATGTTGACCACGATGACCAGGTCCAGCTCGCGCTTCTTCAGGCGCTGCGACAGATCCTTGTAGTAGTTCTGAAACTTGTCCGCCGAGGTGTCGAAGCTGGTGGCGAATAGAGCGTTGTAATCCTTGATCGCGGCATCCAGAAAATCCTGCGAGCTCTGATCCAGCCCCTCGGCCTCGAACTCCTCTTCGCCGAGCAGGCCGTCTTCGTCGTCCTCGTTGGCAGCAAAGCTGTAGATCAGCCCAACCTTGAGGCGCTGGGCCTCGGGCAGCGCCTGCTGCTGCGCGGCAAGTTCCGCGTAGTAACGCTTGGCCGCATCAATCGAGGCACAGGCAAACAGCGAGTTGAAGCCCGCCACTCGCTTGCCGTCATGGCGATAGGTGCTGGCGCGCTTGGTCTTCTGATCAAAATGCTCGCGGATATAACCGACGATCTGGCTGATACGCTCCGGCGCCAGCAGGGCACGTTCGGTGTCGATGGCCGAGACCTGCTTGTCCTTGATCCGCGCCTGCATCTTGAGGGTGTTGATGTAGTCGATACGAAACGGCAGCACGTTCTTGTCGTTGATCGCATCGACGATGGTGTAGGTGTGCAGCTTGTCGCCAAAGGCCTGCTCGGTGGTGCGGCGCAACGGGTTGCCGCCGGTTCCCGAGTTCTTCGCAAAGATCGGCGTGCCGGTGAAACCGAACAGATGATAGCGCTTGAACACACGGGTGATTTCGCTGTGCATGTCGCCGAACTGGCTGCGGTGGCACTCGTCGAAAATCACCACCACATGCGCGTCGTACACCGGGTGCTTCTTGTTCTTGGCCACGAAGCGCGAGAGCTTCTGAATGGTGGTGATGATGATCCGCGCGTTCGGGTCTTCCAGCTGCTTCTGCAGCACCGAGGTCGAGGTATTGGAGTTGGCCGCGCCTTTCTCGAAGCGCTCGTATTCGCGCATGGTCTGGTAGTCCAGATCCTTGCGATCGACCACGAACAACACCTTGTCGATGTCCGGCAAACCACGGGCAAGCTGGGCGGCCTTGAAGCTGGTCAGCGTCTTGCCAGAGCCCGTGGTGTGCCAGATATAACCACCCGCCGCCAGCGTTCCCAATTGCCGGTGGTTGGTGGAGGTGGCAATGCGCTGGAGGATGCGCTCGGCGGCCACGATCTGGTAGGGGCGCATCACCAGCAGCTTGCGATCCACATCGAACACGCAGTACTTGGTCAGTACGTTCAGCAATGAATGCTTGGCAAAGAAGGTCTTGGTAAAGCCCACCAACTCGGTGATGGGCTGGTTGCGCGCGTCGGCCCACCAACTGGTGAAGGAAAAGCTATTGGAAGCTTTGCTTTTACTGCGTTTGCCGGACTGCTCCTTCAAGTGCCCGTCACGCACAGTGTTGCTGTAGTACTTGGTCAGCGTGCCATTGCTGATCACAAACAGCTGCACGTACTCGAACAAACCGCAGCCTGCCCAGAAGCTGTCGCGCTGGTAACGGTTGATCTGGTTGAAGGCTTCGCGGATGTCCACGCCACGGCGCTTGAGCTCGATATGCACCATCGGCAGGCCGTTGACCAGCACCGTTACATCGAAGCGCGTGGCGTGCTTGCCGCCGTGCTCGCCGGTCGGCGTTTCATACTGGTTGATCACCTGCAAGACGTTGTTGTGGATATTGGCCTTGTCGATCAGATAAATGTTCTTGCTGCTACCATCATCGCGCTTCAAGACCTGGACGTGATCCTCCTGCAGGCGCGCGGTTTTTTCCAGAATGCCGTCATTGGTGCCCGCAATGCAGGTGGCGAAGAAGCCCTGCCACTCGTTGTCAGAAAACTCGATCTTGTTGAGCTGCTCCAGCCTGGCCCGCAGGTTGGCGACCAGCTCGGCCTCCGAACTGATCGGCAGGTACTCGTAGGCCTGCCGCTGCAGTTGTTCGACAAAAGCACTCTCCAGCGCCGCCTCGCTCTGGTAGCCGGTCTCGCGCACACCCAGCGCATCCGGCAGAAACTCGGCCACCACGGTGCTCTCGTTGGAGAGTGCAATGGCCTCGTAGCGGTAGGGCTGGATCTCAATGCTCATGCGGCTTCCTTGAATGTGAGCAAACGGTCGCGGTAGTAGGCGTACTGCCGACGGCGAGCGGCGATCTCGGCAGGCAGACCGACTGAGATGTCATTTACCAGTGCATCGAACTTGTCGAGGATGGCGACGATGCGCTCTTGCTCTTCAAGCGATGGGACTGGGATACGAATCTTGGAGAAACCACCAATCAGCAAGGTGTTGACCTTGGTACGCGCCACATACTTGGCCTTCTCTGCAATGAATGAGCTCGTTTGCATGCAGTAGGAAACGAACTTCGGATTCATCGAATGGCGGAAGGCGTAGCAGTGATCGTGGATCGCAACATCTTCGGTGCCAACCCAGGCCACGGCCTTGCCAACGTCTTCCACGGTTTCACCTACGTCGGTAACCACGACATCACCGGGCTTGGCATAACGCAGTGAAGCGGCCATATCCGAACGCACATGCGAGATGGCCGTATCTGCGGTCGTACCGTAGCGGGTGTAAATCTCGCCATAGTGGATACAGGGCACCCCGTCTTCAACGTAGTCAGCCTTGGTAAACCGCCGCCCCCGAATGAACTCGCCTAGCTCGGCCATCGCGGCCCAGCGAATATCTTGATCGCTGAAAGCGAGCAAGGCGTCGCGGTAGTACTTGTACTGCCTGCGACGCGCCTCAAGCTCCGCCTCAAGCTCCGCCTCAAGCTCCGTAAACGTATCGAGCACTTTCACGATTTCGCGCTGCACTTCGAGCGGCGGAATGGGAATACAGAAGTCAGTAATCATCGGCTTACGAATCGAAGTAACGGTCGCACTGACTGCTTTCAACAAGATGAAGCGTTTAAAATGAACGGCAAAGTAGTAGTACGCAAACTTCGTGTTGAGCTCGGCCAGATTGAAGCAAATTCTGTAGGCCCGCTGATGCAGAGCATACTTACCGGATACATAGTGGAATATCTCGCCAATTCCACCCTCTCCGGGGATCAGGATTGCTTCTTCGTCGAACTCGTATTTGTCGATACGGAATACGTCTTGAGAGCGCACATAGAACGGAAATGCACCGTCGGCTTTTGCGTCTTTCCGGTCACTGCTGCCAGTGCCAACGGCGGCAATTTCGCCAATTGATTTGAACTCCACTCCTTCCGGGCAAAGCTCCGCGATCAACGCATCGATCCGGCTCATGGCTTTTCCTTCCCGGTGATTTTCTTCTGCACCATCTTCACGGTTTCCAGATAGGCCGTTTCCACCTCGCTCGGCTGCTCAGCCAACTGGGCACGGAACTTGGCGTATTCCGTTTCGGCGTGAGCAATGGCCTGCTGGTGGCTGACTTTGCCGGCACCTTCCAGGGCCTTGCCGCCCATGGCCAGGATCAGTTGCTCCAAGTGCGCGAGCCAGTCCTTCATATAGGTCGGCTCATGGTTCATGGCACGGAACTCGGCAGCGTCGAAGTAGGCCGAAACCAGCGTATTCAGGCGCTTTAGCTCGTCGGCGTTAAGATAATTCTTGGCATTGGTGACTTCGGCCTTGGTGGGCTGCTTGCCACTGAAGGACAGCAGGCCCATAAAGGGCTTACCGGCATCGGCACGCTGCCTGACCACTTCCGCCGCCGTCTGGCCGTGGGCCGCGTAATGCAGCTTGTTCTGTACAGCCTTGAAGAACACCACGCTGGCTTCGGCCTTGGGGTCGTAATCCACGCTGGTGGCGTACAGGTCGAGCACCTGACGGTAGAGCACCTTCTCGCTGGAGCGGATATCGCGGATGCGATCCAGCAGTTCTTTCCAGTAGCTGCCGCCGCCCAGGTTCTTCAGGCGCGCGTCATCCATGGTGAAGCCCTTGACCAGGTATTCGCGCAAGCGCTCGGTGGCCCAGATGCGGAAGCGCGTGCCCTGCTGCGACTTGACCCGGTAGCCGACCGAGATGATGACGTCGAGGTTATAGAAGTTGGTCGGCTTGGTAGAAAATTCGGAAATTCCGATTTTTCTCATCACCTGTTCCGGCACCAACTCGCCTTCCTCGAAGACGTTCTTGATGTGCTCGTTGATGGTCGACTTGGCCTTGCCGAACAGCTCCGCCATCTGCTCCTGGGTCAGCCAGACCGTATCGCCGTCTAGCCGTACATCGATGGCGGTTGCATCGCCACGTTGGTAAAGAATGATTTCCCCTGCTGGCTGCTCGCTCATGCCTGGGCTCCTTCCAGATCCGCAACGATGGCATCGATCTGCTTTCGCAGCTCCGTTTGCCGGGCAACGATGCCGCTGAGTTTCTCGTTGAGCTCACGAATGTCTACCGCTTCGCTGGTGTCGGCCTGCTCGACATAGCTGGAGACGGCGATGTTGTAGCCGTTGGCGGCGATGTCACCGTTCTCAACCATGCGTGCGAAATGGTCGATGTTCTCGCGAGCGGTGAATGCATCGAGAATTTTCCGCTGGTGATCGAGCAACATCTTGTTCTTGTTACCGCTGCGCACGAACAGGCTGGAGGCGTCGATGAACAGCGTGGCGTTGTCGCGCTTGGACTTCTTCAGCACGACGATGCAGGTCGCGATGGTGGTGCCGAAGAACAGGTCCGGCGGCAACTGGATGACGGCATCGACGTAGTTGTTGTCGATGAGGTACTTGCGAATCTTGGCTTCCGCACCGCCGCGATAGAGCACGCCTGGGAACTCAACAATCGCTGCGGTGCCATTGACCGCCAGCCAGCTCAGGATGTGCAGGGTGAAGGCAAGGTCGGCCTTGCTCTTGGGCGCGAGCACGCCGGCCGGAGCGAAGCGCGGGTCATTGATCAGCAGCGGATTGGCATCGCCCTCCCATTTGATCGAGTACGGGGGATTGGAAACGATGGCCTCGAAAGGCTCGTCGTCCCAGTGCGCCGGGTCGGTCAGCGTGTCGCCGTGGGCGATGTTGAATTTCTCGTAGTTCACGTTGTGCAGGAACATGTTGATCCGGCACAGGTTGTAGGTGGTGAGGTTGATTTCCTGCCCGTAGAAGCCCTGGCGCACCTTGTTGTGCCCCAGCACCTTGGAAAAGCTGAGCAACAACGAACCGGAGCCGCAGGCTGGGTCATAAACCTTGTTGACCTCCTTCTTGCCCACCACCGTGATGCGGGCCAGCAGTTCGGAGACTTCCTGCGGGGTATAGAACTCGCCACCGGACTTGCCGGCCGTGGAGGCATACATCTGCATTAGGTATTCGTAGGCATCGCCGAACAGGTCGATGCTGTTGTCGGCAAAATTGCCCGAGCTGTTGCCCAGCGGCAGATCGCCAATGGCGTCGAGCAGCTTCACCAACTTTTCGTTGCGCTTAGCCACGGTGGGGCCGAGCTTACTGCTGTTGACGTCCAGGTCATCGAACAACCCCTTGAAGTCGTCCTCGCTACCAGCGCCCAACGCCGAGGCCTCAATGTCCTTGAACACTTGCGACAGGGTTTCGTTGAGGTTGGGGTCACGACGGGCGCGCTTGCGCACATTGGCGAACAGTTGCGACGGCAGGATGTAGAAGCCCTTTTCCTGAACCGTTTCGTAACGACCCACAATGGCGTGGGCGTCTGCCAAATCGCTGTAGTCAAAATCCGCACTACCCGCGCGGCGCTCCTGTTCGTTGAGGTAGTTGGTCAGGTTCTCCGAGATGAAGCGGTAGAACAGCATGCCCAGCACGTAGGTCTTGAAGTCCCAGCCATCAACGCTGCCACGCAGGTCGTTGGCGATGCGCCAGATGGTTTTGTGCAGTTCGGCGCGTTCAAGATCTCTGGTATTGCTCATGGGACGTTAATCACTCTCAGTTTTCGTGTCGCCGGATGACTAACGCATCACGGCGCGTATGTAATTCGTTCGCTCAGGCCGCTCGGTAACCGGGCGCCAGCACCGCTGTTTCCACGCCGTAGAGCAGCAGGGGGTCTTTCAGCCAGAGGCGGTACTCTGGATCACGCAGCCGATGATCCGGCGAACAATCGACGCTCCATTTGCGCAGTACGTAACCCGCCGTAGCCCCGCGCAGCCTCAGGCGCAGCACACCGTCTTGCATGGCGTAATCCATGGCGGTGATATCCGGATACGGCTGGTCGGGGTGCGGCACCAGTTCGACCTCCACTATCCGGCTCCACTGGACATCCTGCTCCGGCCGCTCGTGCTCGGCGACGGGAGACTCTATGAGCAGCTTCGGCCGCTTGATGCGCGTGACCACGAAATCCCGAAACGCACCGCGCTTGCGGTCATAGCCGCGCACGTGCCAGCGCAAGCCCGTGTCGATGAGGGCAAACGGCACGATCTCCCGCTGGGTCTTGCCGCTGCCTATGGAGTAGTACTCCACACGCAGAGGGCAGCGGTGGTAAATGGCACGCGTCACGATACCCAGCGCGTCCAGATCCGGCTGAGCAAGGCGCCCGGACGTTACGCATGAGATTCCCGGCGCACTGCTTGCCGGCTCACCATCACCAAAACCCTCTGCCAGCCAGGCCAGAACCCGGTCAGCGGAGAAGGTGAAGATCGGCCGGAACTCCTTGGTCGGCGTGTAGATTTTGCTGCTGCGGTCATAGGCCAGGTTATTGCCGGCGAGCTCACGATAGGCGGCGAGGTCACGGGTAGCAGCCGCCGTTTGAATGCCGAAGCGCTGAATCAGGTCCTGCCGTCCTATCTCCCCCACGAATCGCAGGCGCAACTCCAGGTAGGCCAGCCGATCGCGCTGGGCTTGCGTTAGTTGCGAGAGAGCTGCAGTGGTCATGGTGGACTAGTCGCGGTTAAAACCTGGACAGCATAAATTGCGATCACAACGCCCGCAATTAAAAATCACGAACGTACCATTTACAGATCATTTTGATTCGTAATAGCCTAAGGCAATCGTCGGGCGCCAACTGCCCGACCCACAAACTCAGGGACGGGCAGGCACATGTGGCTGTTTACCAAATTCGGTTTCTTTTCCGTTGTAAAGAAAGGCACCAACGATGACCTGACCATTCGCAGCCGCACACGCAGCGACCTGGACCGTCTTCGCAATCACTATCTGCCTTCGCTCTCTGCCTCCCGAGCCCATGAGGGCACTGACTACCCCTGGCGAGCCACGGCGTCTGCTTCCGCCCTGGCGGAGGCGATGAGCGCCATTGCGCAGGACATTGACTATGCAAATTTCAAAGACGAAGTAGCGCTTAGCCTTGGGAAAGATCGCGCCAAACGCTACGGCAGAGTCTGGTCGGCGCTCTACGATATGTCGGATGATCTCAGCGAACCCCATCCGGAAGGCTTCGAGGGCCTCCCCTGGCAACAAAGCGCCAGCACCGGTAAAGCCGTGGCCTATGGCGGTGTGGTGATTGATCCCAATGGCTACCTGCTGATGCGCGAGGTGAAAAACCACTTCGATGGCTATGTGTGGACATTTGCCAAAGGCCGCCAGGATAAAGGGGAAAGCCCAAGGCAGACCGCACAGCGCGAAGTCCGTGAAGAAATGGGCATTGAGGCCACCATTCTCTCAGCCATACCCGGTGAATTTGCTGGCGGCACCACGATTAACCGTTTCTTCCTGATGCTGACAGACCGTGGAGCACCAGATCTCACGTTTGGCAACCGGGAAACCGAACGCCTCTGCTGGGCAACCCCAGATGAAGCCAAGTCGCTGATCGCCCAAACAACCAACAGCAAGGGGCAGCAGCGCGACCTTACCATCCTTCAGGCCGCACTGGCCTTGCTGCCTGCCGCGCCGCCTCTGAAACGCGCCATAGCTCGACGGGCCGATTGGAAAAGCCGATTCATGCCGGCCACCCGAATCTCCTTGCCACTAGAGACTCGCTACTCGCCTCAAGAGATGGCCACAATCATCGGTGGCTTCGTGCCGGCTGTAATGGAGGAGAAGTGGTTCATCTTCTACGAAGATGGCGTGTTGCATTGCCACCGCAGCTGGACGGGGATCTGCATTTTCCGGGTTCACTTCAAGCCCTGTGACAGCGAATGGCAGGCCTGGCAGGTCGAAATCAACCGACACCCTGGACAATACACAGCAATCGATGAACGCGAGGATCTGGCGCTACTCAACTCGCTCATCGAACACCTACTGATCCATGGCCCAGTAGAACCGACAGTCGATGGCTTTGCTCAGGCGCTGCTGCAGTCGACTCAGCCTGGCTACCTGGGGTCACCGCAGGTCGTTGGCGACCTGCTGCAAGAGCTATTTATCACCGTCGTCGAGCAGCGCAAGGGCGCAATAAAAAAGGGAGCATCGCTCGCGGTGATCAAAAAGCTTTCCGTGATCTTTTCTGAGGACACGGAAGGCTATATCCGCATGCCTGGATGGCACAGCGAGCAGCAACTCGGCAAGGCATTGGTGCATTGCTGCAATCTCGATGAGGGTTATTGCGAAGGCGAGAACCTCTACTGCTTGGTCGCGGAGGGATTAGCTGCACTACAGCTGAAGATTGGCGAGCTACTCAGCGGCTTTGAAGCAGATCACAACGCACAATGGGAGCGAGACGCCCTACCCCAGCTCAACGAATTGCATCGCTTTGCTACAGCGGTAATGCTCGGTAGCAACAGCGTGTCCCATCCAAATCTTACGCTCAGGGACTTTATCTGGAAATAATCGAACGCATGCCCCTTGCTACCAAGCTTGCCAACAGCACACATAAGGCGATTACTCGATGAGTGACCTCCCAAAAAAATACGCCCTATGGGATGAGTTTCTAACGGTTTGGCCGGCCTCCCGACTGGCTACCATGACGTTGGATGAATACAGCCAGGCAGGGTCGAAGGACAGCTTCACCTACTGGATCGAATCGCGGCTCGATGAGCTCGGTAGCATCTGGGGAGGCTCGTCGTTCAAGTTCGGCGTGTTCTCGCGCAAGGACACTGAAGACAAGGGTTCGGACACTAAGCTTTCCTATTCGGAAACGCACGGCTGGTATTCATCGCTTGGCACATCAGCCGACGCTGCTTTCGACAAAGTCCGGAGTTTCGTAGCGCAGGTGGCGGACTGGGCCGCCATAGGTGATCTGGACGCCATCGAGTCCTTTGAGCATCTGGGCGAGGCTTTTAAATGGAAGATTGCCTTCCACTACCAGGACCGGAAGGCGCCAGTGATCGTCGATATTTTCAAGCGTGCGCCCCTGGCAGTGTTTGTTGGCGGTACCGCAAGTCAGCGCATGGCCACGCTGCAGAAGGCCACACTGGCCAAACGCCCAAGCGACCTTGGCATTCTGGAGTTCGGGCAGCAGGTGTGGGAGGCGTGGAGCCAGAAGAATCTGGCCATCTGGAAGCTATCGCACGGACTAAACGACTTTTCTGCCGAAGAGCGCAGGCAGTACCTGCAGGAAGAGCTGGGCGTGATGCATAGCGATACCGCGAAGGGCCAGGCCGAGAGTTTCCAGAAGGCGCCAGCCGGCAGCTTGTTCTACTTGTGCCACGGAAATGAAAGTCTTCAACTGGTCGGACAGTTCATCTCTGATCCTGCACCATGCTTGAAAGGGGATGGTTGGCTACAGCGCCGCTACAGGGTGTTGAAGCACGGCATCAAGCATGGTGGCTTTCAAGGCAGCCAGAAAGGCTGGACGCCCAACTACCGCTCCACCTTCAAACAAGTGCCCGCTCACGATCTGCCGGAGTTCGAGAGTGATTTACTCAAGCCGTTTTTCGGCACCGATTTAGCTGAACTGGCCGCATTGGCCGGTGACCCCATCGAGGATGTCAGCCCCCTCGCCGCAATCCAGTCATTGCCCCCAACCTCTCAGGTAAAGCATGTGGCCAGCAAACCCGTCGCAATCTGCTCCAACCGCATCTACTACGGGCCGCCCGGAACAGGCAAAACCTTCACGCTGATGCAGCTACTCAAGCACGACTACGAGGAGCAGGTGGCCTCGGTCAATGCAGATGAATGGCGGGCTCAGATTATTGCTGAAAAGATTGCACCGCTGACCTGGTGGGAAGGTGCGGCCGCTGCGCTATATGACCTGGGGGGCAAAGCCAAAGTACCAGAGCTAGCAGGACACCCCTTCATCAAAGCCATCGCTAGCGCAAAAGGTCGTACCAGCGGCATAAAGCAGACACTCTGGGGCACACTTCAGCACCATACGGTTCTGGAGTCAGCAACGGTCAACACGAAACTTCGTCTGGAACCTGCCATTTTTGATAAGTCGTCAGACTCGGTGTGGCAATTTGCGGGAGCCTCTCAAGACATCTGCTCGGACATCTTCACGCTTGTCGACAAGATCAAGCAGGGCCCCGTCCCCGATACAGGCGAACAACTGCAACGCCATAGCTTCGTCACCTTCCACCAGTCTTACGGATACGAGGAATTCGTTGAGGGCTTGCGACCAGTACTCGCGGACGATCCGATTGATGGCGACGCTGAAACGGGCCAAGTGGCTTACAGGATCAAAGACGGAGCATTCAAGGAGCTCTGCCGCCGTGCACGCAACACACCTGACAAGCGTTTCGCGATGGTCATCGACGAGATCAACCGCGGCAATATCAGTAAGATTTTCGGCGAGCTGATCACGCTGATCGAGGCCGACAAGCGAGACCCACTCGATGGGACTCCACCGCCGACTGAAGTGATCCTTGCATACTCAGGAAAGCCTTTTTCAGTGCCAGCCAACATAGACATCATCGGCACGATGAACACTGCGGATCGTTCACTGGCTCTGCTGGATACTGCACTGCGCCGCCGTTTTGATTTCGTACCGCTGCTACCCGACACTCGCGCAACTAAATCACCTGATGAACCACACAGCGCGCCGCTGGCGGGTTTGATAGTAACCACGGGAGCAGGCGCGATCGACGTGCGCCGGATGCTGGAACGTATCAATGAGCGAATCGAAGCGCTTTACGACCGTGATCATTGCATCGGTCACGCCTACTTCACTCATTTGTGGAGCAAGACGGATGGCCCGGACAGATTCGACGCACTGGCCGACACGTTCCGCAATCGAGTTCTTCCCCTATTGGAGGAGTACTTCTTCGAGGAATGGCGCAAGATTCGCTTAGTTCTAGGCGACAACCAGAAACCCGACGCCGCCCAATTTATTACAGAGAATGACTCACATGAGCAGGATCTGAGCACTCTCTTTGGGAGCGATCACGGATTGGATAGCTATACCACCAAGCGCCGCTACCTATCGCAGTCCTCGGCTTACAGCGAACCAGCCGCCTATTTCGGCATTTACCAAACCTCGACCTGACAGGTACGGAAATGGCGGGCATTACGATTTTCGAGTTTGACGCCATGGCGGTTTTGCCGTCCGGCTCGCACGATATGGTTGGGTTGCACAGGATCTCTGCCGATGTTTTTGCCTGGCTGGAGACCCAGGCATTACGCAACGCAGAAGCGGGCGAGTCGACCTGGCTGCGCCTGACTCAACGGCACGGCCGAAGGGCCATACAGGTTAAAAGCTTCGTGGGCGTGATTCGCTGCCCCGACGGCTTCCAGATTGAAGTGCTGCCTAAGCTGGGTAAAGCCAATGGCGAAGCAGATGCGCGACAGCTGCTAATCGAGATGCTGTGTTGCCTCGGTAGTTTTCGCCACATCCAAACCAATAGTGCCCAGTTACAAGCTCGCCGGATGCCTTTGCTGGAGGTGTTCATCGCTGAGTTTCTGCGAGCAGTAGATCACACCGTGAAGCGAGGCCTGCGCAGCGATTACCGCGCCCAGCAAGACAATCTGTTCGCTCTGCGCGGCAAGCTGAATATGGCACAGCATCTTCGTCTCAACCTATGCCGTCGTGACCGGTTCTATACCGAGTTCGACGAGTTTTCGCTCAACAGACCGGAAAACCGCCTACTGCATACAACCCTAAAGCGCGTATTGAAGTGGACTGCCTCGCAAGCAAACCAGCAGCTAGCACGAGAGCTGTGTTTCGTTTTCGCCGAAATTCCCACATCCGACCAGATCAACGCGGACTTTGGTCGGATACGGCCAGATCGAGGGATGGCTCATTACGACGCAGCAATGGCTTGGGCCCGACTGATTCTGCTAGATGAGTCACCCCTCACTGGTACGGGCCAACATTCCGCGCCGTCCCTGCTCTTTCCGATGGAAGCGGTCTTTGAGGCTTTTGTCGCGAAACATCTTGCCCGACAACTCAACTCAGGTCACGACCTGCGCCCCCAAACACGCAGCCTGAGGCTTGTACGACATAAAGAGCAGGACTGGTTTCAGCTCAAGCCTGATCTGCTGGTACAAACTGCCAAAACCAATCGCTTGGTGCTCGACACCAAGTGGAAGCTGGTTGATGAGCGGAAAGCCAATAGCAAGGAAAAGTACGGCTTGAATCAAAGCGACTTCTACCAGCTACATGCTTACGGCCAGAGCTATCTCGACGGAAAAGGCGATGTGATCCTGATCTATCCCAAGACCGAAACCTTCGGCCAGCCCCTGACAGTATTTAGCTTCCCTAAGTCCCCCGACCTGCGCTTGTGGGTTCTACCGTTCTGCCTGAGCACTAGACAGATGCACTTACCGCAATGCGGCAGCCTCGCTCCGTTTTTCTCATCGGTCACCTGAGCAGTCATAACTTAAACAACCGGGTGCCCCCATGATCCGTCACTACCTTGCCGGCCTGCTGCTTGGCTTCACAGCCACAGCAAACGCAGCTGATACCTCCAGCTGTTACGCAATTTCTGAGGCTGATGCTAGGAACTACTGCCTGGCTCTCGCGCACAATGACCCCGGTCGCTGCTATGCGATTCAAGACTCTGCGATGCGCAGCCGTTGCCTGGCTGAGGCCAGGCAATGAGCACCGACGAAATCAGAGAGCTTCTGCTAGACCTGCAAAGGCTCGCTTTGGAGACGGAGCAAGCAGAGCAGGCGATTCTGCGCAAAGCCAAGGAGCGTCTGAGCCAACTGCCTGAGGCACCATCCAGCGAAACTGAAAGGCGTCTGCTTCGAGGGGTGTTATATCGAGCGGAATCGGCACTAGGGCTGAAAAATCAGATCGAGTAGGACACTTCCAGGGCGCATGACTGCGCCATGCAATACATTCAGTGCCCGTAGATTCCCTGGTTCAGCAGCACGAATTATCGCCGACGAACACGGTTCAGAGCCCCCTTACGCAGGCAGCGTGCTCCCGCAGGCTTCAAGCGCAGGTGCTGATCGTCCTTGACCAGGTACTTCATCGCGAAGTGCGTACGAGACCGTTTGGACTGATCATCCCTCTGGATCAGACCGATACCGCATTCGTCACCATACCCCTCCTTGTTGTGGTTGCAGCTGTGGGCATAACCCTGACCACGAGTGACCGCCTCCCACAGCTCGCTGATCTCAATCGCCTTCCAGACATCCCGGCACACCTGGTTGCCATTGAAGAAGTAGGCTGCATGGATGTGGTATCCCCTACCATCATTCCGATCCCCTTGCTCCACTGAGTACGTGTAGCCGATCAGGTGCTCGAAAGTCAGGTGACGGCTGTGCTCGTAGATCAGATCATCCAGGTGATCAAAGACTCGCTCGACTCGAAGTCTGGCCTGAGCTTCAGGTCGGTAATACAGATCCAGTCTGATGACCGTTGTGCGGGAGTACAGGCTCATCACAGCATCCGTGTACGCCTCCATTTCCCTCGCCTGCTGCTTGGCCAGCTCTCGTCGATCCCCTGGCCTGCGTCGATACCGTTGCTGACGAGTCAACTCACGGATCCGCTCGGTCAGGACGTTCATGCTCTGCTGATGACTTAGCCAGTAGGTACCCGTCTCACTCATGCAGACAGGGCCATTGGGTGAGCGCTGAAGGCTGATGTCATCACAGGCTTCCCGGAACGCTTGCAGGTGCTCACTGTAGTCGTACGGCACTCGATCATCGAACAGATTGCACATCTGCTGCACGTGGGTGAAGTGCTGGGAGAGCCTGGTCTTTTCGACCTGCTCATAGCCTGAGCGTTTATGCGTGATCCGGAATGCGGGTGTATCGCTGTGTTCGATAGCCTGGACGAGTGATTCGATCTTCAGGGCTATGTCGGACTGGGAAAGGTGGGTGTTGTGCTTGCGGTTGTTCATGGCTGAGTACCTGGTTGGTTGTTGGTGCATACCAGGTACGTGGTCTGTTTCTTTTTACTGGTCTTCTTTCCCTCTGGTGTAGTCAGTGGTGATGAGTAGTGATGGATAGGTAGTGTTGGTAGTTAATGGCTATATCAATAGATGCAGCCCTGACCAGAGCCGACCCTCCCGAGCAGGCCGAGCAATGGGGAGCAACATTGCCAAGCCTGTCGAGAGATTTGCCGCATTGAGCTTTGGGAGAGTTAGCTGAGAGCCCAAAGCTGTTCGAGTCGGCATAAACGCCATGACCAGCCGTAGCCGGTCATGGCGCTGCTGGTTCTAGCTGGCCACACTCAGATGGTCGATGGGGCGTGTGGAAGTTCCCTCAGCCAGATCGCGCTCCTCGATCTTGGCCAGAATCCAATCAAAGACCTCGCTTTCGACAAATCCGACCGACCTATCGCCTAATGAGACCGGCGACGGAAACCTGCCTTCCCCGATGTACTTGTACAGAGTCGACCGAGACAGGCCAGTTGTATCGATTACCTCTTTCAATCGCATGATTCGCATGAGCAGGCTCCTCTGTATGGCTCAGAGGATCTGCAGGAGCAGTAAAAAAACACTTGCCCATTGGCAGCTACGCTAGGCCTTAGTTAACAGCCCAGCGCCACAGCGCAACGCTAAATCAAGGTCATCCTCACGTCCGTAGTGGTCGACACGTCCATCGTACTTATCCCAGACAACGAGGCAGGTTACTGCACTCCGTGGCGCGGGATAGACAACCAATGAAGTGATGGTGAGTCCATCCTTTCTGTCCGGAGCTGGAATAAGCCTTACTAGCTGCGGTCTATACCCTTGCCATACCTTCCATCGAAGCAGTCTCCTGTGGAGGCTATCTGCCCACTCGCATGCTGCCGCGTGAAAATTTTCTTGCATCTCGGCCCAGTAATACCCCTTATCTTTCGCAGAGCTACCGACCCAGAGGTCGCCCAAGTCGTTAGCAATATCGGCGGCTACGGCAGCTGTTACCTCACTATGAGTCTCATCCGACTCCGCCCAAACGGCTGATAGCAAGCGCGATGTATGACCTGCGAGCTTGTGGTACAGCATCTCCAGGGCAGCCGGCCCTATTGCCTTCAAAGCCCCAGTCGAAGGTATGCCCGTTGCGAGCCTGTCGAATTTCCCGGGCCCTTGGGCAACATGCACTACTAGCCCACACGCTCCTCGCGCTGCACAAAGCTGCGGATGATCAAGGTTCAGGTAGTAAATCGTAGGGACCTTCGCACCGACAAAAATGCCACTCGATACCCCGGGCACATGAGCCCGGATGAACCCAAGACTGATCAGGCGCCTCACCTGATGCTTGAGCGAGAGAGCATTCAAACCAGTCATTGCCCGCAACCTCGCTTCGCCAACGCCAGTCGCAACGCCACAGTGATCAGCAAAACTCAAAAGTGCCGCCAACATCACGCGCGTTGACGCAGCCAAGCGCCCTTTGGCTCCAGGAGCTGCTGGGCGACCATCCTTTCGAGTCAGCTTTCGAGCAGGCTTGTCGTCCTCCTCGCAGGCGTCTCCCATACCTGCGGAAAATGGCCCGAGTGCATAAATCTCAGGCTCGCTAAACAGCCGCACAATCAGATCCCGATGGACTGCTTCGCCCTGCCCAGCCTGAGTAACTAGATCGCATAGCAATTGCGACGATTCATATTCCTGCACTGGGCGACCTACCTGATCCGCCCGCCGCCTGCTCACTAACAGGCCGACATCTGCAAGCTCCTGCGCCGCCTCCCTGACCAGCCGCTCTGTCAAACAGAGCTGCTTAGCGACCGTTTTTACTTTGAAGGATGTCGACAAGAACGTTGACTCGCGGCAAACCAGGGCTTGCAGCAAGAATCTTGCATCAGCTCCTATTTTCAAATCTTCAAAAAAAACCATATTGCAGCAGCCATGCCGAAGGATATACCCTATATTTTTATCACGTTTTATAGACTATAAAATAAAATTTCAACTTCATGTAACATCATCACGTCACAACTCATGTGATCAGTCGTGAAATAACTAATGAAACATGTTCATGTAACAAGATTGACATCCAGCAACAGAGGCAGTTATCCATAGGCAGCAGAAGACCCTCCTCGCAGGGCCAGGCTTACTTGGAAGAGGACGACAAAAGTGAGTGAAACTGGAGCAGCGCCCAGTTGGTTTAACGAGCTGAACGGCGAGGAACGGGCATGGGCAACGAACTACCTAGTTGAGCGTATGCCTCGCGAGGCTCTCGCGGGACTTGCCTTTGAAGTCCGGGTAAACCCAGCTCTGCTGATCCAAAGTATCCGCAAGCTTGAGACGATGGCTGAGGGGGTGAAGCTCATCGGCAGAGCGAGAAACAATCTCAGGCAAAAGCGGTACAGGGCATCGGCAAAAGGGAGGGCCACATGCTCTTTCACCTTGCCGCGCGACACCAAGGCCAAGCTAAAGGGCCTGGCAAAAAGCGCTGGAACTACCGAAACAGCGATCATAGAAAGCCTGATCGAAGAAGCTCAGCAATCGAGCCAAGATCGGAAAGAGGAAAAGCGGCGCTGGGCTCTGGAGAAAACAATCACCCGCAACTCAAGCAAGCTTGCGCAAGAGCTGAACAAAATCAGACTCGACGCGACCACGAGACACCTAGACACCTGCTTGAAACGACTGTCAGGCTGGCAGGTATATCTTAACGAGCAGGCACCCGAGCTTTCCTCTGAGCAGGAGTCCGAAGCTAACAAGATTGCCGAGAAGCGAATGCGCGAGATCCAGGAGGCAATCAGGGCCATCGTAGCGAAGCATGAAATGATGAGCCCAAGGAACATCTGAGATCACCTCCCCAGGCAGCGGCCCACCTCAGTGTGGGTCAAAGTATGGGTCTATATGACCTTTAAAATAAAAATTATTTAAAATCAAAGATATACAAGACAAGAAAGCCGGCCACAAGCCGGCTTTTTTAATGCCTACAGATTTCTACAAAATCCACCGAACCTATACATAGCAAGGCTTTCAGCCTAATACCTGTCCATCAACAACTATCCAAAACTGGCCCCATCCAGCATAAAAGTGTGGGGACAGAAGCTGGAAGCGCAGCATTGTCTGATGGGCAAAGTCGGCCGTGATCGGCTATTTGATATCTTTCGAGTCAGCCAGCAACTGGATCGGCGCATTAGACATTGCGTCCAATGTTCGGTGCTTGCTCAGTAACCGACCTCTTTCTGATGCCGAAAGGCCAATACATAAACAGCATCATCCTCGCGCTCATGCCGATAGAGCGCCACATAACCCGAATCACCGAACTCGATAATGAGCTCACGTAACTCCGGCAGTTCTGAAAGTGGGCGACCTACTTCCGGGCCACCTTCCAAACGAGCAAATTGCCGCTCAATCGCTTGGGCCGCTCGCTGTGCTATCTATGGGCCTTTGTCGACAAGAAACTAACGATAGCGCGTTAGCCCTTGGGCAGCACCTTCAGTGATGATCAATCGTGGCACTCAGGAAGCTCCGACTCAGCCTCAGTACCCCAGGTATTGAGCCAGGCCCGAGCCTCTTGGCCAGTCAGATGAAGTCCCGTTTTCTGGTAGGCTGCCCACGACGCCAAGGCTTCCCACTTGAAGCCCTCGCGAGCTTCTTCCCGATCGACATACTGCGCTTTCGCTTCGCGCATAATCCAGTGGGATGAACGTTGACGAAGAGCAGCCAAGTGCTGAATGCGGTTTTTCAGCTCGTCATCAATTTTGATAAAAGTTGCCATAACCGAATCCTCGTTATCTAACGGAGTTACCTCTTGATGAGATATCAGTCACCCTGCTCATCTGTCCATGAGTCCAGAAGACAGCCGATGCCACGCAGAATAGATGCCGGATGATGGAACAAAAAACATATGAAAAAATATCCCATATGAATCTACAACTTTGAATTCATTGAGCGCAGTCATCACGCCTGCTTCTTAATGACTTCAGAAAACCCAAGCGCCCGCAGACCACAGAGAGAGTGGGAACTACACCCTCGAACTCTACCCAAGCACATACAAAAAAACCAAGAATCCCGCGCCAAGGCCTGGGTTGCTGAGGCATAGCCGCGGGATAGTTACAACTAAATCACCTAGATCACCAATGCTTTACCATTAGTGACCTACGTGACTCGCGCATACCGATACCCGGCGCTAGGGCAATCCGAGAAACCAGCGGTAGTACGGATTTTCGCCATCGGTGTAAATGAGGTCTTTTACATCGCGTGCCCAGCCGGGGCGATCGTTGTTATAGGCTTTAAGGCCGGCGGAGTAGAACAGTTGCAAGCGTTCCCACTCGTTATCGACCTCAGCTGAGTAGGCCGCTGTACTGCCCTCCAGCGGAGGCGGGCTGCGCAGCGCGAGTATGGTCGGAAGCACGCGGGTGATTTCCTTGGGGCGCACCCAGCCGGTGTATTCAATACGCGGATGGTTATCCGTTACCGGTTTTGCATCAGCGGCGTAGCGTGCGAGGCCATCGCGATCGGTTACCCACGTCGCCAGCAGCGCTGCCGGGGAATCGATACCGATTTCGCGCAATGTCTTAATCACCTTGGGTTGTTTGAAGCGCTGCTGAATCATCGGCACATTGAGGTGCATTTCGTCGAGCGAGCCGATCATCAGCATCTCGTGAAACTCTGTCGTCCACAGCGACGCATGAGGGAACACGTCGATGAAGCTGCGCACCAGCGACTGACTGTCTTCGTTGTTCTGGGTTGGCAGTGGCAACCACTGCGCGACCAAGCCACCCGGCTGCAGACGGCTGGCAGCCAGTTCATAGAAGTCACGAGAATATAAGTTAACCACGCCCGCGGCAGAAGGGGGTGGCGGCTCGAGGGTGATCAGATCGTATGGATCGGTATTTCTGAGTAACTCGCGGCGACCATCGCGAAGACGAATATCGAGCCGTGTGCCGAGGGCAGCGTCGTAGTTGCCTTTGAACAAGGGCGCGGCTTCCAGCACACCAGGTAAAAGCTCAGCCACTACCGGTTTTGTCAGCCCGTCGTAACGCAGCATCGCCCCGGCAGTGATACCAGTTCCGAAACCAATGACCAACGCCGAAGTGGGTTGCTTGTTGTGAATCAGTAAGGGCAGCAGTGCTTGCATGCGCATGTAACGCAGCGACGGCATTGCATCACCAGTGTTCGATACGCCTTGAACATACAGACGATTGAATTTGCGCTCATCGCGCCCTTGGCTGACTACTGCCACGGTATTGCCGCGGCCTTCCTGATAAAACAGTATTTCGCCATTGCGTGCACCGGGCAGCAGTTCGGCCAGCTTTTGCGGCGGTGTTACAACAGCGCAAACAACGGTGAACAAGCCAATGCACTGGATTGTGCGGCGCATGACGACGCTTACACCGGAGCCAAACCAGGCGGCAATACAACCCACGGCGCAGGCGGTTAGCGCGAGCACGCCGAGTGTGTGCACCAACCCGATTGCGGGGATCAACACCAGCCCGGTCAAGCCCACGCCGAATATTGCGCCCAAGGTATTGAGCGCGACCACGGCGCCGACATCACGCCCCACATGCGCCTTATTCACAGAAAGACGCAACGCCAACGGAAATGCTGCGCCCAGAATGGTGGTTGGTAAAAATACGACGCACAGAGCGGCCATGGCGAAGCGTGCGCACATGCCTGCGAGTTCGTTGCCGGTTAGATACAGCACATAGAATTCGACCTGGCTTTGAGCGAATATCAGCCAGCGGCCGAGGCCTGCGATTTGCAGCAGGGCAAGTAGCCCTGCCAAAGAAATCAAAACGCCAAACAAGCCCCAAGGGTCACGGATACGGTCCGCACGGCGCGCATAGATTGCGCTGCCGATTGCCAACCCTAATAAGTATGTGGCGAGCACTATCGCGAACGCAAAGGCACGAGTGCTCATGAATGGCACTATCGATTGCGTCCAGACAATTTCATAACCCAGCGCAACACCGCCTGCGATGCAATAGAGCCAAATTGCCAGGCGTGCCTGTGCAGTGGCCGGTATTCGCTTAAAAGCGCCCGCTTCTGGCAGAGACTTGTCGGCCTGACTCACCAGCATGGCCACAATGCCCGCTATCGCATTGAATATGGCGGCGGCGACTGCGCTGCCAATCACACCAAACTGCGCAATCAACACGAATGCAGCTAACAACGTACCGATGATGGCGCCGCCGGTATTGGCCGCATAAAGCCGCCCGCCTGCCTCGCCAAATCGGCCATCTTGCGGTGATAAGGCGCGCATCAATACCGGTAAGGTTCCTCCCATCAAGAACGCAGGGATCCCCACCAGCGCAAATGGCAGCAGCCAGGCGAATAGCCCTACGCTGCTTTCGAGGCGGGCAAACAGCCCTGCCGATTGCGCCAATAAAATCGTCGCACCTAAGCCAAACACAGCTACCGACAACTCAAGGGCCGCGTAGAGTTTTAATGGCCGTTTCAGGCGATCCGCAAAACGACCGAAAACCAGCCCGCCCAATGCAAGCCCGGCAAAGAACGCACTGATTGCAGTGGTGACGGCGTAAACCTCCACACCGACGATCAATGAAAGCTGTTTGACCCAAAGCACCTGATAGACAAGCGCTGATGCGCCCGAAATAAAGAGCAGAGCAGCAGCAAGAGGCATCGAGACAGGGTTGGGCTTACGGATGGAACCGGCGGAGGAATCGTGGGATGAACGTGCGGCTGACGACATCTGAATGGCCTTATCAGGCAGAGAAAAACCTGCAACAGCGTTAGCTGCTGCAGGTTGTGAAGATGCCCAAAGATCCAGGGCATTGGCATAGATCAGTTAGTCTGGGACTCTTTGGCCTCTTTCATTTTGACTTTGATCTCTTGGTCTAAACGAGCACGGACCTCGTCGATGCTGAAGCTGGCAGGAAGCTGGCTTGGCGGATAATCGACAAATGTCTGCAGGAACTTCGCAGAACGTTGAGTCGCTTGCTCAGTGATGAACAGGTTTTTGGTCAGGAAGTCGTAGTATTGGTCAGAAACAACGTCTGCACGCTCATACGGATCCATGCGCAGATTGAAGATCTTAGGCAGACGGAGGCAAACGAAAGGTTCGCTCCAGACCTTCATGCCGCCGGGCGCGCGCTGCTCGCAGAAGACAACCTTCCAGTTACCAAAACGCATACCCACCAGCTCGGTATCATCGTTGAAGTAGTAGAACTCTTTGCGTGCACCTTCGTCGGTTTTACCGGTGATGTAATCAAGCTGGTTAAAGCCATCAAGGTGAACCTTGAAGTTCTTACCATCAAGATCGGCCCCTTTAAGCAGGCGTTCTTTGATGTCTGTATCGCCCGCGGCTGCCAACAGGGTTGGGAACCAGTCAAGACCCGAGAACATTTCGCGAGATACAGTTCCTGGCTTGATGTGGCCGGGCCAGCGGACCATCGCAGGTACGCGATAAGCCCCTTCCCAGTTTGAGTTTTTCTCGTTGCGATAAGGCGTGGTGGCAGCATCTGGCCAGGAGAACTGGTTAGGGCCGTTATCGGTGGTGTAAACCACGATGGTGTCATCGGCGATTTTCAAATCATCCAGCGATTTGAGCAGCTTACCCACGTCACCGTCGTGCTCGATCATGCCGTCGGCGTACTTATTGCCGGGCATGCCGCTCTGGCCTTTCATTGAATCACGCACATGGGTAAACATGTGCATGCGGGTGGTGTTCATCCACACGAAGAAAGGTTTATCCGCCTTGACCTGTTTCTCCATGAAGTTGATGGCGGCTTGGGTTGTATCGTCGTCAATGGTTTCCATGCGCTTGGAGGTCAGCGCACCAGTGTCTTCGATTTTGCCGTCAGCGGAAGACTTGATTACACCGCGCGGGGAAGCTGTCTTGATAAACTCCTGATCATCCTTCGGCCACATTGCGCGCTCAGGTTCTTCTTCGGCATTGAGGTGATAGAGGTTGCCGTAGAATTGATCAAAACCATGATTGGTGGGCAGATACTCATCACGGTCACCCAAGTGATTCTTACCAAATTGACCTGTCGCATAGCCGTGCGACTTGAGCGCCTGGGCAATAGTGACATCACGCGCCTGAAGCCCGACTTTGGCACCCGGCAAGCCTACTTTCGACAGCCCTGTTCGGAAAATGGTTTGCCCGGTGATAAAGGTAGAACGCCCTGCTGTGCAGCTGTTCTCCGCGTAGTAGTCGGTAAATTTCATACCTTCCTTGGCGATGCTATCGATGTTCGGCGTTTCATAACCCACAACCCCTTCACCGTAGCTGCTGATATTGGTAACACCCACATCATCACCGAAGATAACCAATATATTAGGCTTGTCTGCCGCCAACACCGTAGGTGAACCGATAGCGGTTGCAACAGCAAATGCGATCCCCGATAGCCACTTCCCTTGCATAGTCATATTTGGATCCTTCCATTGATAAATAATTACCATAGACTTTTATAGCTTTTCGCTCGACAGCTGAGTTAGCTCAGCGTTACACCAGAACATAGTTACTGATGGAACAAGTCGAATTCAAAGTATAAACACGCTTGCAACGCTCAGTCTTAGTTAAGTCAGAAACAGGCCAGTCCTTTTGGATTGAATCGGCGTCAGTTTCGAAAGTGCCATCATTGGCAACAATATGGCCTATTGAGATCACTGCATTTTTGAAGAAATTAGCCGCCAAATCCTGTCAAAGTAGACAACATTCATTAGTTCCGTCCGCAGCCAACTTCCTGCCAAAGTCGCAGCTACATGGAGCTCGCGGGCATATTAAATTGCGGCGTATGAACTGGCACGCAGTGACTTTCCTCTGCAACTAGTGATTAAACGCAGAACTGCTGAAGCCTATATTCAGAATGAGATAAACATATAAACGACCAAGCAAATCCGGCCTGATTGTAATTAAAATGCAGCATTAGCAAACTGCAACAGTAATGAGCATTGCGTTTCAAAAAGTACTGTTTGTTATCAGCATTAAATCGCCACGCTGAACTAAACAGCACTCACCACTTACAGCAACCCGCCGCCTAAGATTTAAAAAACCGCTCTCGCACCGCCGCCACTGACGCCTCCCTGAGCATGGCGATAAAAAGTTGCTCAACGTCAGTTAACAACTGATTTTCCGGGGTTACCAGATACACCTCGTTGACCGGCAGGTCGTCGTAGGGTGGCAGCTGGAAAAGAATCTTCTGTTCGACGAAGGGCTTGGCGCCTTCGACGGTCAATGCCCCGAAGCCAAGGCCGGCGAGGATCAGGCGGCGCACTTCTTCCTCGTTGGGCGATACGGCAACCAACTTGCCCCAGAACTGCAACTCGGCGCGCACTGCGCTAACCGCACTGAGGCCATCGCCTGGCTGATCACTCTCGAACGAGACATAGGCCTGGCCGCGCATATCCGCTGCAGTGAGATCCGGTTTGCCGTACAACGGATGGCGAGCACCGCAGTAAAATGCCATCTGCTCGTAACCAAGCAGGTCGAAATGCAGGCCGGTCTGGGCGGTTTTCTTGTTGCTGATACCGATGTGCAACTGCCCATGCGCAACAGCATTGACGATATCGGCGCTCGGTTGCGAGCTGAGCGTGAGCAGCACTTTGGGGTAGCGCTGATGAAACTTAACCAGCGTGTCATCGAAAGACTGGCAGCTGACATGACTGGCGACCTGAATATGCAACTCGCCGAGTACGGCATCGGTTTCACCAGCGAATTGCTCAGCCATCGAGTCGATGATACTGCCGGCCGAAGACACATACTCGTACACCCGCAAGCCCTGCTCCGTCAGCGAGAACATGCCCTTTTTGCGGTGGATCAGGCGCATGCCCAAATGCGCTTCCAAACGCTTCAGCGCATTGCTCACGCTGGGCTGGCTGAGGGCGAGTTTACGCGCAGCGCCGGTGATGCTGCTTTCCTCGACAATCACCAGAAATGTGTACAGCAGGTTCCAGTCCAAATTGCGCAACAAGCGCTCACGCGGCGACAGCATACGATTCTCCACCCAACCAGCGGTCATAGTAGGCGAAACCGCATGCAACAGCGTACTGGCAGAAACTCGACGCGCTTTAACCGTCATGCATCATCCTTACCCTGTGAATCAAAAACGCCCGAGTCTTGCGAGCCGGGCGTTCTCGGTATGGCACCAGCAGGTGGCCAGGTCAGTCAACGTCGTAGTTGAGCAGGTCTTCATATTGCGCACGGCGGCGGATTAGCCGGCTGCCTTGTTGCAAGTCGACCATCACCGCTGCGGCAGCCTGGCGGCCACAGTACTCGGTCATGTTTTCCAGCGCATAAGCGCCCACATCCAGCAAGGCGATTATGTCGCCCATGCCGGTATCTGCCGGTAACTCGCGCAAGTTGGGCTGATTGACCAGAACCTTTTCCAGCACGCTGCGATGCGCATTCAATGCAGGCTCAGCCGCCAGCAAGGAACTGACTGCGCCCTCGCCTTCGATGTCGTAGTAAGTGTCACTGCTGTCACACAGCGGGCCGGCCATGCGGCAGTTCTTGGTTTGCACATCGTCCGCGCGCGAGGCGTTGACCATGTGGAAATACCAGCCGTGATAGATATCGAACAGCACGCTGTAACCGGCATCGAGGTAATACACCGGATTGTTCTGGCGTTGCTTTCTGGCTTCGATGCGACTGAGCAAAATGGCCGTATCGCTGACCATGCTGCGCCCGGGCTCGACGATGATTTCTATTTGCTCGCCCAGCGCTGCAGCAATCGGTTTGATCAGATGCCTGGAGAGTTGGGCGAAGTCGATACTGGTGCGATAGTTCTCGCCGTAGTGCGCGGCCACCCGGCTAAAGTTCTCTTGCGCACTGCTGTAGTTTTTCGGAAAGCCACCGCCGAGGTTCACATGCTCCAGCGGGTACGGCAGCATCTCGCAAACGTGGCGGACGTAGTCGATTAAGAACTGTGCCTCAGCCTCGTAAATCGCTATGTCGTTCACCTGAGTACCAATGTGCGCGTGTACACCGACCATTTTCAAGGCATCCGGGTGCTGCACAATCAGCTCGATCGCGGCAGCTTGCTCAAGGCTGGTCATGCCGAACTTGGAGCTTGATGTACCGGTTTGCCAACCTGCTGCTGCGCCGCCCTGAATCTCGGGAATAATGCGCAAAGTCAGGCGAGCCTGCTGCTTCAACTCGGTGGCCACCTCAAGAATGCGTTGGACCTCGCTCAGCGAGTCGACGTTGATAGCGCCAATGCCGGCCGCGATCACCTCGCGTAGTTCACCACGCTGCTTGGCCACCCCGTTGAACACCATGTCGCCAGGTTTGTATCCGGCAACGCAGGCTTTGTAGAACTCCCCGCCGGAGTTGACCTCGACCGCCAACCCGCAATCCTTGAAGACTTTGAGCACGGCCAGATTGGCGCACGCCTTACTGGCAAAACACACACGGGTGTTGGCGTGCTCGCGGCGGAAATTGCTGAGGATATCCAGCGCGTTTTCGCGCAACCGTGTTTCCGAATACACATAAAGCGGCGAGCCGTATTGAGCAATCAACGACTCAGCCTGAACCCCGTCAATCAGTAATTTATTGTTCTCACTGGTCAGGTGCTCGGCTCTCTTCCATGGGTGTAACGCAACGACTTGGCTCATAAATACTTACTTGTCTGGGTGAATAAGGCGTGGGTGGAGAACAGCAAGTAAGAATCAGCCGGCATCAGGCATTTATCAAATGCATATTAATTATGTAATAGATTCTCACAGGCTATGCGTGCAACCCCGAGAGCGACCTCCAGCAGCTTGAGACTCAGATTGAGCAAAAGAGTGGCTAACTGCTGTTCGCGAAATGCCAATCGGAAGCGCCAAGCGCACAATTTTGCAAGGCACAGATTGCCTTTGAGCCAGCATTTTGAGCGAGCGAATGAGCCATGCGCGGGCAGTTTGTACAGCTCGATTAAGTCACCCACAACTCATTGATGTGGCATTGAACGGACAACGCAACGCGAACTTGCTAGCAGAAAATCCGTACAAAACTATGGACACAGATCAATTTGGCAGCAGTTTTCAACTGCAAAGCTGCGACCTGGCGTCGCACCTCTGACGCGCGATTTTGCCTGCTTAAAAGTCGCTACAGGCCAGATTTGATAGGGACCTAACAAACTTCCATCGCCAAAAAAGAGCCGTGCCCAGGGCCTGCATCGAGGCACAGCTGGCTATTTGTAACTTGAAGTTACCACCGTAATAACTTGTAATAATTGCGCCACCCTTCATACGGATCTGTGAAATTCCACACAATCCAGCGAAGGGTAACTCCGCGCGCAGGCATTGCTCGTGGTGGCTGAATAACCCGTCGGTTCACACCGTTCAGTGGAATTCACCTCAAAGGATTGTCCGCAGCAAACCCCTCACGGGGTCACGCATACGCTGACTAACAATATTCCAAACAGCGCACAACTCAGTTTCGCCTCGCGAGAACTGGACGGGACAACTTCGTCTGGCGTTATTGCGGCAGCTGAGTTTTGCGCAAAAAAACGTCCGACAGCAAGCGCCGTCAGGACCGTGTCGGCATCGGCGCCCTGAACAGAGAGGGCAGGCGCCGGGGTCAATTCATCCATTAAGGCCGCAAGATGAAAACTGAGCAGTATCTTGGATACCTGAAACGACTGTCGTGGCTGCCCTTGCTCATGCTGGGTGGTTGCAAAATGACCTTGCTCGACCCCAAGGGTCAGGTCGGCGTCGATGAGAAGTCACTGATTATTACCGCGACTTTGCTGATGCTAATCGTAGTGATCCCGGTAATCGTGATGACGCTGGCATTTGCCTGGAAATACCGAGCGTCCAACACCAAAGCCACTTATAAGCCGAACTGGGCTCACTCCACGCCAATCGAGTTGGTTGTCTGGTTGGTGCCCTGCGCAATCGTCGCAGTGCTGGGCACTATCACCTGGACCACCACTCACGAACTGGACCCTTACCGCCCGCTCGACTCGGACGTTAAGCCAATCGTAATTCAGGCGGTTTCGCTGGACTGGAAATGGCTGTTTATTTATCCGGAACAAGGCATTGCCACGGTTAACGAGATCGCCTTCCCGACCGACACGCCGGTGAGCTTTCAGATCACCTCGCAGAATGCGATGAACTCGTTCTTCATCCCACAACTGGGAAGCCAGATTTACTCGATGGCTGGCATGCAGACCAAGCTGCATCTGATCGCGAACCACGAAGGTAGCTTCGACGGCCTGTCCGCCAACTTCAGTGGTGACGGCTTCTCCGACATGAAGTTCAAGGCCATAGCCACCTCCCAGAAGGGCTTCGATGCCTGGGTCAGCAAGGTCAAAGCCGCCCCCACCCAGCTGGATCAGAACAATTATCCGCAGTTGGTAAAGCCCAGCGAAAAAGCGCCGGTGCAGTACTTCGCGGCGGTAAGCCCAACGCTCTATCACTCAATTCTCATGCAGTACATGCACGGCCCCTCGACGTTGCTTGATGGCAATCAGGCTGAGGCCGGGATGAACAGCAAGCAGCCCATGCAAATGCCCATGAACGCAAGTATCAAGGAGTAATCACTGATGTTTGGCTTGTTAACGCTTGACGCAGTGCCCCTGGACGTCCCCATTGTCATGGGCACTCTGGCAGTCGTCGCCCTGATTGGCCTGGCCGTCGTGGCCGCCCTGACCTATTACCGCAAGTGGTCGTACCTGTGGACCGAATGGCTGACCTCGGTTGACCACAAAAAAATCGGCGTCATGTACATCTTCGTCGCCATGATCATGCTGCTGCGCGGCTTCGCGGACGCCATCATGATGCGCGGCCAGCTCGCGATGGCCGAGGGCGCCAATCACGGTTTCCTGCCGCCAGAACACTATGACCAGATCTTCACCGCCCACGGTGTGATCATGATCATTTTCATGGCCATGCCGTTCATGGTCGGCTTGATGAACATCGCCGTACCGCTGCAAATCGGTGCTCGCGACGTGGCCTTCCCGTTCCTCAACTCACTGAGCTTCTGGCTATTTGTCGCCGGTGCGATTCTGGTCAACGTGTCGCTGGGAGTGGGTGAGTTCGCGCGCACCGGCTGGGTCGCTTATCCACCGTTGTCGGAGCTTGGATACAGCCCGGGAGTGGGAGTCGACTATTACATCTGGGCCTTGCAGTTATCCGGTTTAGGCACGCTGCTAACGGGGGTCAACTTCCTGGTGACCGTGCTGAAGATGCGCACGCCCGGCATGAAGCTGATGCAAATGCCGATCTTCACCTGGACCTGCACATTCACCAACATTCTGATTGTTGCCTCGTTCCCGATTCTCACCGCGACTCTGGCGCTGCTCAGCCTGGACCGCTATCTGGACATGCACTTCTTCACCAACGAGCTTGGCGGCAACGCCATGATGTACATCAACCTGTTCTGGGCCTGGGGCCATCCAGAGGTGTATATCCTGATCCTGCCGGCCTTTGGTGTGTTCTCGGAAGTGATCTCCACCTTCACCGGCAAGCGTCTGTTCGGTTACACCTCAATGGTCTGGGCGACTGCAGCCATCACCATTCTGGGCTTCGTGGTCTGGCTGCATCACTTCTTCACCATGGGCTCCGGCGCCAACGTAAACGCCTTCTTCGGTGTCGCCACCATGATCATCTCGGTACCCACCGGGGTGAAACTGTTCAACTGGCTGTTCACGATTTTCCGTGGCCGCCTGCACTTCACCACGCCGGTTCTCTGGACTCTGGGCTTTATGGTGACCTTCACCGTGGGCGGCATGACCGGCGTACTGCTAGCCGTTCCCGGGGCCGACTATGTATTGCACAACAGCCTGTTTCTGATTGCCCACTTCCACAACACGATTATTGGCGGGGCGGTATTCGGTTACCTGGCTGGTTTCACTTTCTGGTTCCCTAAAGCCTTTGGCTTCAAGCTCGACGAGCGTCTGGGCAAATGCGCCTTCTGGTGCTGGATCACGGGCTTTTTCGTGGCGTTCATGCCACTCTACGTGCTGGGTTTCATGGGCATGACCCGTCGCCTGAACCACTACGACAACCCGCTGTGGCATCCGTACCTGATTGTCGCCTTCTTTGGCGCGGTGCTGATTTTTTGCGGCATTGCATTCCAGATCGCCCAGATTCTGGTCAGCATCAAAAACCGTGACGCGCTGCGTGACCACACTGGCGATCCATGGGGCGGCCGTACTCTGGAATGGTCCACCTCATCGCCACCTCCGTTTTACAACTTTGCGCAGCTACCCACTGTGCATGCAATCGATGCATTCCACGAGATGAAAGAAAACGATACGGCCTACCTGCGCCCGGCCCGTTACAGCCCAATCCACATGCCCAAAAACACGGCGGCGGGTCTGATTATCGGCCTGGTCGGTGCGGTATTCGGCTTTGCCATGGTCTGGCACATCTGGTGGCTGGCAGGCCTGACTTTCATCGCCATGGTCGCCACCTTCGTTGTGCGCAGCTACAACCAGGACGTTGACTACTACGTGCAGCCGGATGAAATCGAGCGTATCGAAAACCAGCGCTTCCCGCATGATTCGGCGCACACCAACAACCGGGCGCAGACATCCGCAAAACACGCCCAGCAACTTGCGCAAGAGGTGTAATTCGCATGTCTACGGCAATTCTTGACTCGCAACACGACGCGGACTCGGCCCACGAACATGATCACGGGCATGACAGCGGTGACATGACGGTTTTCGGCTTCTGGCTGTACCTGATGACCGACTGCATTCTGTTCGCCAGCGTTTTTGCAACCTATGCAGTGCTGGTTAATCACACCGCAGGCGGCCCAAGCGGCAAGGACATTTTCGAGCTGCCTTATGTGCTGGTCGAAACCGCCCTGCTGCTGGTGAGCAGTTGCACCTACGGCATGGCCATGCTGGCGGCGCACAAAGCTGATAAAGGCAAAACCATTGCCTGGCTGTTCCTCACATTCCTCTGCGGCCTTGGCTTCATTGGCATGGAAATCAACGAGTTCCATCACCTGATCGCAGAAGGCTTTGGACCGAACCGCAGCGCCTTCCTCTCCTCGTTCTTCACCTTGGTCGGCATGCACGGTTTGCACGTAACCGCCGGGCTGGTGTGGATGGTGGTCATGATGGCGCAGGTTTACACCCGCGGCCTGACGCCTCAGAACACCACTCGCTTGTCGTGCTTGAGCCTGTTCTGGCACTTCCTCGACATCGTCTGGATCTGCGTCTTCACCGTTGTTTACCTGATGGGAGTTGCCCAATGAGCCACGCACAAGCACACAGTCATGCCGGTGAAAGCCACGGCAGCGTGCGGTCCTACGCCATCGGATTCATCCTCTCGGTAATCCTCACGGTGATTCCGTTCGCGATGGTCATGAGCGGCGATTTCTCGCGCAGTGTGGCGCTAACTTCGATGGTGGTGCTGGGCGTGGTTCAGGTCCTGGTGCACCTGGTTTGCTTCCTGCACATGAACACATCGTCTGAAGGCCGCTGGAATCTGCTGGCCTTCCTGTTCACGGTGTTGATCATCGTGATGCTGGTAGGGCTGGCGATCTGGATTATGGTCAATGCCGACCAACTGATGATGCCGTGGATGTGACCATGAAGTTCAAACGCTATCTTCTGATCACCAAGCCCGGAATCATCTTCGGCAATCTGATTGCCGTTGCAGGTGGATACTTCCTGGCAGCGCAGGGCCATATCGACCTGATGTTACTGCTGTCTACCGTGATTGGCTTATCGCTGGTGGTGGCCAGTGGATGCGTAATGAACAACTGCATTGACCGCGATATCGACCAGCACATGGCGCGCACCCGCGACCGGGTGCTGGTCACCGGCAAAATCTCGCTCAAGGCAGCGCTGGCCCATGGCGTCGTCCTGGGGCTCGCCGGGTTCAGCCTGCTGTGGTTCAAGACAACGCCACTTGCCACTGCCTTGGCGGCGGTGGGCTATGTGGTGTATGTCGGGCTCTACAGTTTGTGGCTCAAGCGCACCTCGGAATATGGCACCTTGGTGGGCAGCTTGTCCGGAGCGATGCCTCCGGTCGTGGGTTACTGCGCAGTCACAGGCCAGTTCGACACCGGTGCTGCAGTGCTGTTGCTGATCTTCTGCTTATGGCAGATGCCGCACTCCTTCGCCATTGCCATATTCCGCCTCAGCGATTACCAGGCAGCGGGTATTCCTGTGTTGCCGGTTAAGCGTGGGATAGACGCGACCAAGCTGCAGATTGTTCTCTACATCCTGGCATTTACTGGCGCATCGTTGCTGCTCACCCTCACCGGTTTCGCCGGTTATGGCTACTTGTTAATCGCGTTGCTGGTCAGTGCTTGGTGGTTGGTAATCGCGCTCTCCGGCTACCGCGCCGTGGATGACCGCCTCTGGGCACGCAAGTTGTTCGCCTTTTCCATCGTCACCATCAGCGCTCTGAGCCTGATGATGTCGATTGATTTTCAGGCCATACCGCACACCAGTTTACTGACCATGTTGTAAGGCATTGCAGATGCTGGGGTGTTCTGGGCGCTGCTTTGCGGCGCTCAACTCGCTCCCTTTGCCCCGCCCTGTGCGGGGCTTTTTAATTCAGCTTCGCCGGCCAAGTCAGCGAACCTTGTTTGCAGCGGCTGACGCTTTGTGAAGCGCTCAGCCTGATCAAGCCACGTGCAGACGCTTAGCGTTACTCGTTACGCCCGTGCGCAGCGGCGCTTAACTGTGCGGTATCGACCCGCACAAATATCGAGTCGCCAATCGCGGTCAGCACATCACCGGCATACACCTCGCAGATAATACGGCTCTTGCGCCCGACTTCGCCCTCGACTTTGGCGCGCAGAGTTAGCGGCACGCCCATGGGTGTCGGCTTGATGAATTTGATGCCGAGATTGCCGGTCACACAGTCAATGCGCGGCAAGCTGCCGAGTTGGCGGCCTTCCTCGCGGTAGTGATAGGCCATTGCCGTCCAGTTGGAATGGCAATCCACCAGCATCGCGATCAGCCCGCCGTATACCAGTTCCGGCCATCCGCAATATTTGCTGTCGGGCAAATGCTCGGCCATTACATGCACACCGTCTTCATGCCAGAAGCTCTTAACATGCAGACCATGCGGATTGCTGGAGCCGCAACCATAGCAAACGCCTTCTGGTGCGACGGTGTCCTGGAGTGAATCGGTGTGCATGCTGAACGACCTCGATACGTCTTGAATGGGAGCCAGCTCAGCGCTTGCTGAATAGTTGCGCAATGAGCTGACGGCATCGCGGCAACATACCGCAGTTTCGCCTGCAGGCAAATTTTGCGCGGCGCGAAAAACCAGCAGACCGTGTTTAAGACCGTGACTGCAATTGCGTTCATGCCCGCTCTGCGCTGCAAAAAAATCTGCCTGATGGCAGCTAAATCAGCTTACCGAGATGGCCGAACAGCCGCATAATCCGCAGCTTGATTCGCGCCCTGGCCTGCACACATCCGGCACGTCCAGCTCGCTGATTTTGTGGAGAACACCTGTGGACACTAATTTCGATAACCTGCGCGCAGAACGCCTGCACGCTGAACCCGATTTCGAGCGCTATCAGCCGAAATCGGGCAACAACTTTGCCGGTTTGTGGAAGCAAATCGCGCTGGGGATCGTGGTCGGTTTTACCACGCTAAGCGTACTGGGCTTTTTGGCCTCGATGCTGTGGATGAAACTGGCGCTGGGCGCGCTGCAGTTTCAAATCCCCAGTTAATCGATCGCCCGGGCTTGAGCGGGCACAGGCGCTGGCGCGTTGCTTTTGATCTGAGTGGCCAACAACAGCCCGGAAAAGATCAGTGCGCCGCCAACCCAATGGAAGCCTTGCAGCCCCTCATCCAGCAGCAGCCAGCCGAGAATGGCGGTGAATACAGGCATCAGGTAATTGGTCAGCGCCGCTTTGGCCGCGCCCATGACCCGGATGCCGTGATTCCATGCCAGATACGCGACCAGTGAGGCAAATACCGCGGTGTAACCAATAGCCGCCAGCGTGCTTGGGGTTGGCGTAAATGTCGCGCCCTGACTGAGTTCATACAGGTAGAACGGCACGATCATCGGCACGCCCAACAACATCAGCATGCCCAGCAAAGCCAACGGTGGAATTGGCTGCAAATACGGCGCCCAGCGACGCAGCAACAGCGAATAAAGGGCCCAATCTGCCACCGCGACCAGCATGATTAAATCGCCACGATTGAACGACAACGTCTGCAATGTAGCGAAACTGCCACGGCTGATCAGCACCAGCAAACCCAGTGCCGCCAATGCCATGCCGAACCAGGCGCGGCGCAGCGGCCACTCGCCCAACAACAAACCACCGCCGATAAAAGTCATCAGCGGCAGACAGGTATTAACCAGCGTTATATTGATCGCAGCGGTGCTGTGCGCCGCGGTGTAGAGCAGCGAGTTATAGACGGCAACGCCGGTTGCCGCGAGCACCAAGAGGCGCCAGCCGGCATTGCGCAGCGCTTGACGATGGCGCAGCAAAGGCCTGATGACAAACGGTAGCAGCAACGACAGCGCCAGCAACCAACGCCAGAACGCCAGCGTAAACGGCGGTATTTCACCGTTGAACGCGCGTGCGACCAAGGCATTTCCCGACCAGCACAACACCGCCAACAACAGGCCAACCATGGCCAACATGCGTGAGTTATTCATAGGTTTCAGCTTTGCCCGAGCGGACGCAAGCGGTATTGGTTGGGCAACTGATCAATACCTTCGACGGTGACGTTGAGGTCTTTCCAACGACCGTCTTTAATCCCGTAAATGCAGCCATGCACCGACAACGGCTGGCCGCGATGCCAGGCATTCTGGACGATGCTGGTGTGGCTGACGTTGGCCACCTGATGGATCACATTCAGCTCGCAAAGGCGGTCTACCCGCGCCTCTTCGGTCGGCAGTGTTTCGAGGCTCTTGCAGTGTTCGTAATAGAGGTCGCGAATATTGCGCAGCCAGCCGTCAATCAGCCCGTACTGGGTGTTCTGCATGGCCGCACGCACGCCGCCGCAACCATAGTGGCCGGTGACCAGAATATGTTTGACCTTGAGCACATCCACGGCGTACTGGATAACCGACAGGCAGTTCATGTCGGTATGCAGGACCACGTTGGCAACATTGCGGTGAACAAACAGATCGCCTGGCAACATGCCAACGATTTCATTGGCCGGAACGCGAGCATCGGAACACCCGATCCACAAGTATTCGGGCGTCTGCTGCTTGGCCAGTTTGGCGAAGAACTCAGGGTCCCTTTGAGTGATCGACTCCGCCCAGCGAGCGTTATTGTCGAGCAGTTGCTGTAAGTCACTCATGGTGCTTCTCCCGGGTATTCAAGCGCGCACAATACGCAAGACATGCTGAGCATGACAAGCTACTTGACCTGTGAGTCACAGTCACGCGCGTTGATGCCGCAAGCGGCGATTGCCCGGCCCAAGCAAAAAGCCCTCAAGCCGGTAAACAACTTGAGGGCTTTATCTGTAAGCGCAATCAGTCGATCAGGGTACACGCCATGACCAGCGCGTCTTCACGCCCGCCAACGGCCGGATAGTAGTCACGACGACGGCCAATCTCATTGAAGCCGTAACGCTCATAAAGGCGATACGCGGTTTCGTTGCTGGCCCGAACTTCCAGAAAGCACTCACCGGCTTTCAGTTGCAGGGCGCGCTGCATCAAGTGTTCAAGCAGGCGCAGGCCCAACCCACGCCCCTGACTTTCGGGCTTTACGGTGATATTGAGCAGGTGCGCTTCATCCAGAATTACATTGATTACACCGTGACCGACCTGCTGATTGCCTTCAAGCATCACCCAGCAGTCATACGATTTAATGCTGTCGAGAAAGGTGCCGCGCGTCCAGGGGTGACTGAACGCTGCGTATTCCACTTTCAAAACTGTTTCGATATCTGCCTCTGTCATCGGCCGAAAACTAATTGCGTCACTCATTCAGCCTGACTCATCCAACGTTGGCGCACTCGGCGCATCGCTTGCCAAAGCTCAGCCTTGCGGGCTGGCTCATCCATTAACAACTCCAACCCGGGCAATGCCCAGGCGGCGCCGACACCTTCGACCTGCAACTCGCGGTTGTAGGCGTCTTCGTGCGCATCGCCGGCAAAACGAATTGCCGGTAATCCAACCAGCCACAGGCAGCTGCAACCGCCCTGCTCTTCGATGCGTGCGGCGGTAAATGACTGCACAAACTCCAGCGCCGCCGCCGGGCCTTGATCCATGTTGCCGCGTGACAACAATGGCCAGCGCACCGGCTCCCCGATTATCTGCGGGCTGTCCGGCAGGCCAGCGGCACGCAGCAAGTCTTTGAGCAACAAGTAAGCCGGGTCGCGCCCTTGCAACGCCTCGCCAGTGGGCAGTTCAACCAGAACATGGCACGCCCCGGCCTTCAGTAGCTGCAAGGCAAAACGCGGCGGCTGTACAGCAACCGGCTTGGCACTGACCTCAATCGTAGCCTCAGCTTTTTCAGTTTCGCCATCATCATTCGCCGGTGGATTAATACGCGCTGGCGTTTGCGGACGTGCGCCTTCAAGTTGCGCGCGGACACTTTGCAGCCCCGCAGCGCCCTGTGCGGTTGCCACCGGTCTAGCGGGTTCCCGTTCGGCAGTTTCAGCCGCTTGCACGCGCTGTTGTGCAACGGGCTCGGCAGTTGGTGTAGCAGCCATTTCAGGTTCGGCTGGGAGAACCTCAAGCAGTTCGGGCCGCGATGGCGCAGCAAATGGCAGCACGCCACGCGGCAGCCAAGTGGCTACCTGCATGGCGCTTAGATAAGCACGGCGGCGTAATTCTGGAATCAAACGTCAGCTACCTGTGGATGCGCCTTGAGTCCCATTTGCATGAGATTCAAGGCATCAATGTAGGCTTTGGCCGAGGCCACCAGAATATCGGTGTCGGCACCATTACCATTAACAATACGGCCACCCTTTTCAAGACGAACAGTCACCTCGCCTTGCGAGTCTGTGCCTTGAGTGATCGCGTTTACCGAGTAGAGCTGCAAGGTGGCCTCTGACCGGGCAATCTGCTCCAGCGCCTTGAATGTCGCATCCACCGGCCCCGAACCTGCCGAGCGGGCGCTGTGCTCAATGCCGGCAACGCTGATTACCACTTTGGCGTCAGGCACTTCACCGGTTTTGCTGGCGACTTCCAGCGTGACCAACTTGAAGTGCTCGGGCGCTTCGGCGGCCAGCGTCTCGGAGACCAGCGCTTGCAGGTCTTCGTCAAAAATTTCGTGCTTCTTGTCCGCCAGATCCTTGAAGCGGGCAAAGGCTGCATTCAATTCAGCCTCACCGGCCAGAACAATCCCCAGCTCATCAAGCCGGGTACGGAAAGCGTTACGCCCCGAGTGCTTGCCCATGACCATTTTATTGGTGTGCCAGCCGACGGATTGCGCCGACATGATCTCGTAGGTTTCACGGTGTTTGAGCACGCCATCCTGATGGATGCCCGACTCATGGGCGAAGGCATTGGCGCCCACGATGGCCTTGTTTGGCTGCACCGGGAAACCAGTAATCCCCGAAACCATGCGCGAGGTGCTGAGGATATGCGGCGTGTCGATGTTGGTGTGCACACCCAGCAGATCTTCACGGGTTTTAATCGCCATGACGATTTCTTCGAGCGCCGCATTACCTGCACGTTCGCCCAAACCGTTGATGGTGCATTCCACCTGACGCGCACCTGCCACCACGGCGGCTAACGAGTTGGCAACGGCCAGCCCGAGGTCGTTATGACAGTGCACCGAGAACACCGCCTTGTCGGCATTCGGCACACGCTGCAGCAATTCGCCAATGGTGGCGGCGTATTGATGCGGTATCGCATAGCCGACCGTGTCGGGAATATTGATGGTGGTCGCACCCGCATCGATGGCGGCTTCGATGATGCGGCACAGGAAATCAATCTCGGAGCGCCCAGCATCCTCACAGGAGAACTCAACGTCGGCGCATTGATTACGCGCCCGTTTAACGGCATGCACCGCCTGTTCGATAACCTGCTCGGGCTGCATGCGCAGCTTGTACTGCATATGGATCGGGCTGGTGGCGATGAAGGTGTGAATCCGTCCGGAGTTGGCGCCGGCCAGCGCTTCAGCCGCGCGGTCGATATCGGCGTCTACAGCACGGGATAAGCTGCAAACCGTGCTGTCCTTAATGTGGTCAGCAATCGCCTTCACCGCCGCAAAGTCACCCGGACTTGCAATCGCGAAGCCCGCTTCAATTACGTCCACGCGCAGGCGTTCAAGAGCTTTGGCAATGCGCAGCTTTTCTTCACCGGTCATCGAGGCGCCCGGGCTTTGTTCACCATCACGCAGGGTGGTGTCGAAAATTATTACGCGATCACTGTTGCTCATGCTCAGCTCCTGTTGCCCAGACGATTAACGCGTCTGGTAAAGGCTAGATTCAGTAACGCCGATTGTGGCTATCACGCCGCTCACCCGCGCTCCAACGGTCGAGTGCGCGGCAAAATACCTCGGCCCGAAAAACAAGAACTCGAACCTGACAGGTGAATTGTGGCTGGAAACACGGCAAGCGGAAAGGCCAACGATGCCGGACGGCACAATTGACTGAGAAATCAGCCCTGTGCAGGCGCTAAAGATAAGGTTGCAGCGGAAACTAACTAAACGCGGCGCGGATTAAGCCTCAAGCCCTGCAAACAGGGTAAGCAGGCGGCCAACAACGGCTTTGCGCAGCAGGCGGATGCTGTCGCTGGACATATGAGTCAGATGCGCGGGATTGATCCGATACAACTCCAGCGACGGCATCCGCGACTCGTAGCTGCGCAGGTCGCGCTTGAGCAATACCGGCAGGAAATCATCGCTTTCTTCGCGGTAGCGTTTAATCAAGAGGCGCAAACCATTTTGAAAAGGTAATTCGCTTGAGGCCAGCAAACGGCATTTATTCGGGATTTTCAGGTAGACCCCGGAATGCCCGAGCACTTCACCTGGCAATATATGCACACCGGTGGGCTCTATCGCCGCCGCCGGAATACCCTGAAACGTAGAGTGCCAGGCATTTTGGTTGGGCAAGATAGTGATGCTGCCATGCTCGGTACTCGGCATAACGAAGGTGTACTGGCCGTACAGCGCCTCTTCGAAATGCGAATAGATGCACAGCCGGCTTTCGAAGCGCTGGATAAACGCCAGCGCTTCATTGCGATCAGTAATCGCCTGTTGATCCCAGGATAGGTCGTGCGGCGCATCAAGCGCCGCCCAGCAATCATCGTGATACATAGCCGCCACTGCAGACATAAAATTCATCTCAAACGAGTCGATTCAGACACTTGCGCAAAACATGCCAACTTGCCGAGCTAGCCATATGGGCAACATAGTGCCTGTATAGCTGGGTAAATCCCTGGCAAAAGTCGCAAACTGCCGAAATACGTCAGGTCCATCAAAACGTACTGCCAAACCGATCACACATAGCCTCTGATCGGTTGAAGCGTCATAAGTTTCGGTTCAATGCAGTACAATCAGCGCTTTTATTGATTGAGCGACCCGCACTTCAATGATCGATCCAAAGCGCGTATTGCGTGCCCTTGCCGAACACTGGACGTTACTCGAGCCGCTCTGCGAGCGTTTCGATACCGGCACACTAAGCCTGATAGAGCTACGCGCTCAGCTTTCAGCCCAGTTGCCCGATAGCACACCAGTGGACACCACCGCCCTGCTCGACCAGTGGATTCGTCTGGATATTCTTGTGCCTGTGGCCAAGAGCCCCAACCGTTTCGAGCTCAATGCGCAAATTCACGACTTCCTCGCCTACCTGCGCCGCGAACACCGGCTTGGCCTGTGCCTGGAAATCGAAGCGTACCTGCGCCATCTGGAACGGCTTGCCGGTTACATCCGCGATGCTTTCGAGGTGCGTGACGCACATGACCTGGCCCGCCAGTTGCGCCTGCTCGACATGCGCGTGCGCGATGTACTGAAAAAGCTCGCCAACGATGAACAGGCATTGGTCGCGGTGGCCGAGCGCGCCAAGACCAGCGACCGGCAGATTCCGCTGCGCCAGCGCTACGCCGAAGTCCTGGCCACCTGGGATGAATATGTCGAGCCGATGATTCAGTTGGTCAGCGCCGATGGAGCCTTTGAACAGGGCGTGTATCGCGTCGAGCATGTGTTGCTGCGCTTGCTGACCGAGCAACAACGTCTAGGCCAACTGGTGGATGACGACCTGCTGCTGCGCACCCACGCGCGCATCCTCGAAATGCAGACCACCGCGCAGCTGACCTTGCGCCGTGCGCGCGAGCTGCTGCTGCCGCTGCGTGAAGAAGCGCGCCGGCATAACGCTGTCACGCGTGGCGCTGCGCTGGCGCTGGCGGCCATCCGCCGTAAAGGGATCGACGCCGTGCCGCAAGCCTCGCTGGCGTTGTTCAATCGCCCGCAAAGCACCTTCCTTGGCAGCGCTTCACAGGTTGAGGCATACGTGTATGCACTGGCGCGCTTTGAGCCCAAGCCGGCGCAGTTCCCTAAAGCCAGTGGCAGCCGCAAAGGTCCCGCACCGCGTTCGCCGCGCACAGCACGCGAGATGATCGAGCGCTGCGAGCAAGCACTGCCGTTACCCGACCTGATGAGTTGGTTGCTTGAGCAAGAACCGGAGGGGGCAACCGATGAGTTGCTCTACTGGTTCTCGCGTTTGTCGCGTGATAGCCGTTTCCAGCGCGAGCGCCTGGAACGTCGCGACTACCTCACCGCTGAGCATCAGCTGAACCTGAGCTCATTCACCCTGATTAAAGGCCACACGGCATCCGCTAACAACGAGAAGAACAACGCATGAATATTGATCTCTCAGAGCTGTCGCAACTGGCGCCGATCTTTCGCGAGCTGTTCAAGGGTTACCACCTGAGCCGCCGTGACCCCGAACTGTATGCCCAGCTTTCGAATCAGCAAGACCAATACCGCACCCTGTTCAAGGCACTCGGCTTCGAGCTGAGCTGCGACCCGCGCGGTTTCTATTACTTTGTTCCGGAACAAGCTACGCCACAGGTCAACAAGACGGCGCAACGTTTGGCGCTGTTCACCTTCATTCTGGTTGAGCATCTGGCGGATCAGGGCCGTGACCCGCTGTCTGTGCTGGATGGCGGCAGTCTGGGCCGCGATGAGTTGCCGTCGCTGCTGGAAAAGTATCGTGACCTGTTCCTGCAAACCGAAGTCACCACGCAGGAAGAGCTTGAAGAGAAAATCATGCGTCGCCTGTGTCAGCTGGGCTTTGCCAGCGAAGACAACGGCATTTATCGCTTTCTGGCGCCGATGCACCGTTTCCTCGATGTCTGCCTTTCCGTCCAGCAGGACCGCGATCTGGCGGCCGCGCTGCACAGCAACTTGCCACTGCCAAGCCCGGTGCTGATCGACGAAGACGAGGAAGAAGCCATCATCAGCCTCGAATCCGAACCACAGAGCGAAACTGAAACCGAAACCGAAACCGAAACCGAAACTGAAACCGAAGAACAGGCTCTGGCCCGAGCGCTGGCCGAAGAACGCGCCCTTCAGGAGAATGATGCATGAGCCAGGAACGCTACGGAATTCGCCGCTTCGCCCTGCTGAATACCGCCGGTTACAGCCTGGGATTATTCCCGCTGGAAAACCCGCTGTCCGTTTATGGTGCCAACAACCTCGGCAAGAGTGCGTCGATTAACGCGCTGCAATTCCCGATTCTGGCGCGCATGTCGGACATGAGCTTCGGCAAGTACAGCCTTGAGCAGTCGCGCAAGTTCTATTTCGCCACCGACACCAGTTACATTCTGGTCGAAGTCAATCTGCCGCACGGCTCGCACGTTATCGGCGTGGCCGGTCGCGGCCCCGGGGGCGGCTTCGGTCACCAGTTCTTCGCCTATGCCGGCGAGCTTGATCTGGACCATTACCAGAAGAACGGCACCTGCTTGCGCCAGCGCGAACTGTTCAACAACCTTGAGCGCGAAGGCATCAAGGCCTATGAACTCAAGCCTGACGAACTGCGCCGCCTGCTGGTGGGTGGACACACGTCGATCCCACTGGACCTGACCCTGATTCCGCTGCGCTCGACCAGCGAGCAGAGCCTGAAAACCTTCCGTGCCCTGTTCATCAACTTGCTGCACATGCGCGAAATCACCGCGGCCAAGCTCAAGCAGCTGTTCCTCGATGCCTTCGAGCACAGCCTGCGTTCGGGCAGCGTCGATTACATTGCGGCCACTGAAGAGGCCTTCCGCGACGTACGCCGCATGGAGCAGGATTATCAGGCGCTGGTCACCGCTGGCCCACTCATTGAAGCCTTGTCTGCTGGCGTTCTTCAGCGCGAGATGCTGCGCGGTAAGCTGCATCGCATCTCGCCTCTGCTCGATAGCCTGCTGGGCACTTGGCAGGATTACGCCAATGCGCGCCGCGAAGAGCTGGTGATTCAAGCCGAACACTACCGCAGCGAGCAGGATGGCCTGCAACAGGAGCAGCGCGGCGGCACCCAGGAACTGATGCGCATGGAGCGTGAGATCAGCGAGATTCAACGCTGGCTGGGCGAATTGAGTGTGCTCAAGAACCGCTTCGCACTGGTTGAAGATCCCAAGGTGCTGGAGCAACAACTGCTCGCGGCCAAGGACGCTCACGATGAACTGGCGGGTGCGTTGGCGCAATCGCGTCAGTTCTCCAGCGAAGATATTGGCGAACGTTTGCGCGACCTCGAGCAACGCCTCAAGTCGGTCAAGCAGCAGCTTGAACATGCCGATAACAACAGTTACTCACGCTTGCGCGAAGAGTTCTCGCAGCAGGATGTCGATCGCCTCATGCGCTTGTTCAACGGCCAGTTGTTCAGTTTGCCGCTGGGCGCGAAAGGCATTCAGCTGGACGACAGCGATGCGTGGGTGAAGTCGCTTGAAGCAATTCTGGATGGCTTTACCGGCGACCAGTTCGAGGTTCCGGGCCTCTCAATCGACTTGTCCAATATCGAGCCGCCCGCCCTGCAGGCACTGGCTGACCGCGCCGCTTTGCGTGACCAGAAAGACCGTCTCGACCGCGAATACAAGCAACTGAAAACCCAGCAATCAGTCGCCTCCGACCGCGCCGCTAGCAAGGCGCAGGCCGAGCAGTTGTATCAGGGCGTACTCGATGCACAGAAGGCCCTGGAAGACTTCCGTCGCCAGCAAACGCTCACGGTTGAAGAGCCGCAAAAGCTCGAACAACTGGCGCAACTTGAAGCCTCGAAGGATGAACTGACCCGCGCCAGCGACTCGTTCACCGAGCGCGTGCAACAGTTGTCGGCCAAGCTGCAATTGATCGGCCGCCAATTGGCCGATCTGGAAGCCAAGGAACGTACGCTTGAAGACGCCTTGCGTCGTCGTCAGTTGCTGCCGGCAGACTTGCCGTTCGGGACACCGTTCATGGACCCGATCGATGACTCGCTGGATAACCTGCTGCCGCTGCTCAATGACTATCAGGATGCCTGGCAGGGCTTGCAACGTGTCGACGGGCAGATTGATGCGTTGTATGCGCAAGTTCGTCTCAAGGGCGTTGCCAAGTTCGACAGTGAAGATGATGTCGAACGCCGCCTGCACTTGCTGGTGAACGCCTACGCGCACCGTCAGGACGAAGCCCTGACACTGGCCAAGGCGCGCCGCGCTGCCGTTACCGATATTGCGCGGACCCTGCGCAATATCCGCAGCGACTACGACAACCTTGAACATCAGTTGGCGTTGTTTAACCGCGAAATCAACAAGCGTCAGGTGTCTAACCTGGAGAGCTTCCGTATCGTCTTGGCGCCGAACAAGGAAGCACTCAAGCACATCGACCAGATTATCCACAGCGCCGGTCAGTATGAAGAAGGAGAAACCCTTTCGGTATTCGACCTGTCGCAATCGGCGGAACAGGACAGCAAGAACGAAGAGGCCAAGGAGTATCTGGCGCGTCTGGTTGCGGCCAACCACAACCAGTTGGGCTTGAAGGAACTGTTTGAACTGGCCTTCGAGATCACCAAGGTGGGCGGTCAGCCGGTTATCCACACCGACATCGATGGCGCGGCCTCGAACGGCACAACGATGACCATCAAGGCGCTGACCAACATGTACTTGTTGCTGCACCTGATGGACCGCGATCAAGCCGGGCGTGTGCGCTTGCCTTACTATCTGGACGAGGCTGCCGACATCGATGAGCGCAATCAGCAGGCACTGATCGAAACCAGCTTGCAGCTCGGTTTTGTGCCGATTCTGGCGTCGGTAAAACCACAGGTTTCGGCTCACGTAGCGATCGATCTGGAAGGCGGCAGCGGCCCGAACGGTATCTACATCGACGAGGCCGACTGGAAATACATCAAGCCTCGCGAGAACAAGGCGCAGGCCGTTGCAGCGCCACAGGCTGATACCGAACTGGCTTAATGCCAACGGCTAGCTGAACGGCAGTCGCGGCTGATCGCGCTGCAGTTCAAGCAAGCCACCATCACAAAAAAGGGCAGGTCTGAATTATCAGCCTGCCCTTTTTTGTTGCTTCGGTTGTGCTACTTGCCGATGCGGATCTTCGGCGCCCACTGCAGCCATTCTTCATTGGCGGCATCGAACAGCGCGAAGGTCTGCCCGGGTTTGGCGGCTGAGCCCATTTCGCTGACATCCGGCGTTGCAAACGAAACACCACCAGCGATGATGCTCTCGAGTGACTCGGTTTGCACTTGGACTCCCGAGAACAGCCCGGCATCGACGCCAATCCCAGAGGTCGTCCAGAAGCGACTGCCGGTGTGCACGAGCTTGGCGTAGCGCGGCTCGATCAATACATGGATCAACACCCGATCAGCCGTTGCACCCAACTCGTAGTTGACCACCTCGCCCACTTTGACCTGGCGATAGGTGACTGGTGCGCCGGTGTCCAGCGAACCACGTCTTGGGGCGCTCAATACCAGCCGCAATCCAGCATTGGTCACGGCAGCATTCGGCGGCTCAGACAACGCGGTGAAGACGGTCTGCGGCTCGCCTGGCTTGGTGGCCGGCGACACTTCAAGGTAGCGGCCCTTGAGTAAGGTCTCGAGATTGTTGACCTTGCTGATGCCCACCTCGGGCTTGATTACCCAGAACTGCGTGCCACTGCGGGCAATACGCGACGCTGCGGATGTGATGCGCGCAGACACCAGCACCGAACGCAGATCATCAGACAGGTCGATGGTCTCAACCGTACCGACATCCAAACCTTTATAACGAATCGGCGCGCCGGGATTGAGCCCATCGGCGCGGTCCAGACGGATAGTAATCAGTTGCCCTTTCTTCTGCGCCAGATCCTCTGATGAGTAGAGTTTGAAGCGCGACACCCGACGGGTAATCGGCTTAGCGTTGAAGTCCGGTGTATCAAACGCAACCCCGCCAACCAGCAAGGTTTGCAGTGACTCGCTCTTGACCTCAATACCGGACAAGCCGCCTTTCAAGGTAATTCCGCTGGCATTCCAGAACTGCGTCGAGGTGTTTACCAAATGCGCGTATTCCGGCTGGATATGCACGCCAAGCAATACGGTTTTGCTTTTGCGTGAAAGCTGGAAGCTCTGGATAGAGCCCACCTTGATCTGGCGATACAGAACCGGGCTGCCGATATCCAGTGAACCTAAAGCTTCACTGCTCAAGACCAGATGCAAACCGGGCGCTTCCAGATCCAGCGGCGGGACTTTCGCCCGTGCTTCAAACTCGCGCGTTGGCGTCCCGCCCTTCTTGCCGGGACGGATCGCAATGTAGTTACCTTTGACCAACGCCTCGAGCCCGTTTACACCCGCCAGCGAGATCGACGGTTTGACCATCCAGAACTGCGTTCCCTCCACGAGATAGTCTTCGGCTTGCGGGGTAATCGTCAGCTCGGCGTTGGCGCTGTTAAGCCCGGAATCGATATTGAGCTTCTTCACAGTACCGACCTGAATGCCTTTGTACATAACGGGCGTACGACCGGCTTGCAGACCTTCGAAATCAGTCAGTTTAAGGAACACCTTGATTCCGGCCTGCGCCGCATCGAAGTCCTCGTACAGACGGAAAGGAATCGACGGATCGGTGGGTGGGCTGTCGGGGCGCGACTCAGGCGTGGCGAAGGCGATACCACCGGCAACCAGGCTGGCCAGTGACTCGGTGCGCACCTTAACGCCGCTCAGATCAGCCTCGACACTTATGCCGCTGGCATTCCAGAACCGCGTGTGTTTGCGTACCAGTGAACTGTAGGCAGGCTCGATGAAGACTTTGACCTCAATCGACTGCTTGTCCTTGGCCAGTTGATAACTCTTAACCCGCCCCACTTTGATCTGCTTGTAGAACACCGGGCTGCCCTTGTTTAGCGAGCCCAGCCGCTCAGCATTCAGGGTTAAATGAAGACCAGGCTGATCATCCGGCAATGGCGGTATCTCTGCGAGCGCCTTGAAGGTTCGCTGCGGCGTACCTTCGCCCGGCGTTACTGCAATGTAGTTACCCGAAAGCAGCGTCTCCAAACCCGAGATACCCGCCAGGGTGACACTGGGTTTAACCAGCCAGAAACGTGTTCCGCTGAGCAACGACGGTTCGACCGCTTTGTCCATTTCAATCGACGCGATGACGTCGCGCTTGTCGCCGTCATGGTTGAGCGCAAGCTTTTTAACCTTGCCCACTGGCATGCCTTTGTAGATCACCTCGGTTTTACCGGCAACGATGCCTTCGCCGGAGTCGAAATGTACTTCGATATCAATCCCGGCCTCGCTGTAGGCGCGCCAGCCCAGCCAGCCGCCAATGAGCAGGGCCAGAATGGGCAGAATCCATATCGCCGACCAGTTCGATGCTGGGCGCACTTTAGGCCGAGGTAAATCACTCATGGTCGTCATCCGTATCCGTGTTATCCCAAATCAAACGGGGATCAAAAGTTAACGCAGCAATCATCGTCAAAATCACTACACTCGCAAAAGCCAACGCGCCCCAGCCGGGGTCAATGGAGGCCAGCTTGCCGAAGCGAACCAGCGCAACCAGAATCGCAATCACAAAAACATCCAGCATCGACCATCGCCCAATCCACTCGATGAAGCGATACATGAAGCTTCGCTGCCTTGCAGACATCGGTTGATGGCGTTGCACCGAATACAACAAAGTAGCCAGCCCAACCAACTTGAAGGTGGGCACCAGAATACTGGCGATAAACACCACAGCAGCGATAGGCAGCATGTCGTATTGGATGAGCTTGAGTACACCGGACATGATCGTGTCTGCCTCACCGCTGCCCAGAGAACTGACAGTCATGATCGGCAATACGTTGGCCGGGATATACAAAATGGTCGCCGTGATTAGCAGCGCCCAGGTGCGCAGCAAACTGTTGGGCCGGCGTGCATAGAGCTCGCTTCCACAACGGCTGCAGAACTGCATTTCTATTTCTTCATCCTGGCGATTGAGTTGATGGCACTCATCACACACCAGCAAACCGGCATCAATCGCCCGCATGCGTTTCCTCCCCTGCCAGCGCTTCCCATATTTGATGGGGAGACATCGTCACATCGAGCCAAACCTGAACCAGCAGCAGGCTGATAAAGCAGCCCAAGCCGAGGCCGATTGTGAGATCGGCAATATCAACCAGTTTGACGATGGCGACCAGAATGCCCATCAGATAAACCTCGAGCATTCCCCACTCGCGCAAGTGATGATAAATGCGATAAAGCACCAGGCCATAACTGCGACCGATATTGAATTGAACAGTGAGCAATACAACCAACTGGCAGAGCAGCTTGAGCAAGGGCACAACCATACTGCACAGCAACACAATCAGCGCGACAGACTGCATGCCGCTGTCGTACAAACCGAGCACACCACTCCAAACCGTATCCTCGGTACTTTGCCCGAGCAGGTTGAGCCGCATGATTGGCAGGAAATTCGCGGGGATATATAGCAGCAAGGCCGTCACGACCAATGCCAGGCTGCGCCCGATGATACTGTGCCGATGGTTATACAACTCATAGCCACAACGCGGGCACTGAGCGCGGTCACCATCGCCCACAACAGGCGCCTTGTGCATGAGCAGATCGCACTCATGGCACGCAATCAGCTTCTCGATATCCAATTCGGACGCAGGCATTCGATCCGCAACTTCCCGCATGATCACACTCCTGAGTTTAAGTCTGCATTGTAAACGCCCCGAACCTAAGGCCTGCTACAAATGACCAAGTTCTTGTCGCGAGTCAGGTCTTTACTGACAGACAGTTGGGCAGAAACGCAGTTCTGTGCAACCGACATATATAACCGCAGACGTTGGCAAACTGCGCTGTTTAGCACCGCGCAGCGGGGCTAAACAGCCTGCGGTGGTGGTGGCGCCGCTTTGCTGCCTGCTGCCCGCCGCTTCCGAACACCCGGGCATTTTCAGCGCACAAAGTAAAACCCCAGACCGTTTACACGATCTGGGGTTTTGGTATAGGCGCTTGACGATGACCTACTCTCACATGGGGAAACCCCACACTACCATCGGCGATGAATCGTTTCACTTCTGAGTTCGGGATGGGATCAGGTGGTTCCAATTCTCTATGGTCGTCAAGCAATTTGGTTGAAGCCTCGTCAGTGACGCTGCTTCGAATCGGGTATGTGATGTTTTGTAGTTTCGCAAACTTTCGGTGTTCCTACTTCCAGAGACACACAAACATCAAATTGTTTGGGTGTTATATGGTCAAGCCTCACGGGCAATTAGTATGGGTTAGCTCAACGCCTCACA
>NZ_FPBC01000011.1 GCF_900116605.1 Pseudomonas marincola | reverse complement strand
AGGCCGTCATGACGGAAGCCGCTGCGCGGATTCCATCTTCCAGCATAGAGAAGCTCACAACGGTGTGATTTTCGGCGTGCGGTGGATGGAACTCCCAACAACGGCGCGGTCGCGACTAGCGCTAAACCGCGCACGCTCTTGGTTTTATCAGCCGCGGTAATAGCGCTGTGGTACGAACGGGGTTTTGGCCACTTTCATCGCCACTTTCTTGCCGCGTACGATTGCCCAGACTTCGCTGTCTGCCGGTACATGGCTGGCTTTTACATAACCCATGGCAACCGGTGCGCCCAGTGTCGGGCCGAAGCCGCCGCTGCATACCGCGCCGATGATGGTGCCGTCGGCATCAACAATTTCTGCGCCCTCACGCACCGGAACACGCTCTTGCGGCAACAGGCCTACGCGCTTGCTTTCAACGCCGGCTTGCTGCTGGGCGAAGATACGTTCAGCGCCAGGGAAACCACCGGCACGCGCACCGTCGGCACGGCGAGCCTTGGAGATGGCCCAGAGCAGGCTGGCTTCGATTGGCGTGCTGCTGGTGCTCATATCGTGGCCATACAGGCACAGGCCGGCTTCGAGGCGCAGCGAGTCACGTGCGCCCAGGCCGATTGCCTCGACTTCCGGCTCGGCCAGCAAGCTGCGGGCGAGCATTTCGGCACTTTCATTCGGCACTGAGATTTCATAGCCGTCTTCACCGGTGTAGCCCGAACGGCTGACGAAGCAATCAACCCCGAGCAGGCGCACTGGCGCGAACTGCATGAAGGTCATCTGCGCCACTTCCGGCGCCAGGCGGCTGAGCACATCAACCGCTTTCGGGCCTTGCAGGGCCAGCAATGCACGCGTGTCGAACAGGCTTTCGATCTCGCACTGTGCGCCGATGTGCTTTTGCAAGTGGGCCAGATCCTGGTCTTTGCAGGCAGCGTTGACCACCAGAAACAGGGTGTCATTGCCGAGGTTGGCAACCATCAGGTCGTCAAGAATGCCGCCGTTCTCGTCCGTGAACATCGCATAACGCTGCATGCCGACCGGCAAGTCGATGATGTCGACCGGTACCAGTGTTTCCAGCGCTTTGGCCGCATCGGCGCCGCGCAGTACCAACTGGCCCATGTGCGAGACATCAAACAAACCGGCCTGATCGCGCGTGTGCAGATGCTCTTTCATCACACCCAGCGGGTATTGCACAGGCATGTCGAAGCCTGCGAACGGCACCATGCGTGCACCCAGTTCGAGGTGCAGGGCGTGCAGCGGGGTTTTTGCGAGTGTTTCGGTAGTCATGCGGGTCTCCTTGGTATTCTTTACGCCGCAGCGCGCTGGCTGCCACGTGTTTTCAGCATTCGATAATGTTTACAGCCAAACCGCCACGCGCGGTTTCCTTGTATTTGCTCTTCATGTCGGCGCCGGTCTGGCGCATGGTGCGGATCACTTTATCCAGCGAGATGAAGTGCTGGCCGTCGCCGCGCAGGGCCATGCGCACAGCGTTGATCGCCTTCACCGAGCCCATCGCGTTACGCTCGATGCACGGCACCTGAACCAGGCCGCCTACCGGATCGCAAGTCAGGCCAAGGTTGTGCTCCATGCCAATTTCGGCCGCGTTCTCGACCTGTTCCACCGTGCCGCCAAGCACTTCACACAGCGCACCGGCTGCCATCGAACACGCCACGCCAACCTCACCCTGACAACCAACCTCGGCGCCCGAGATCGAGGCGTTCTCTTTGTAGAGAATGCCGATTGCTGCGGCGGTGAGCAGAAAGTTGATCACGCCATCATCGTTGGCGCCGCTGATGAAGCGTGTGTAGTAATGCAGCACGGCGGGAATGATGCCTGCCGCACCGTTAGTTGGCGCAGTAACCACGCGCCCGCCGCTGGCGTTCTCTTCGTTGACTGCCAAGGCGTACAGGTTCACCCAGTCGAGTACGCTGAGTGCATCGCGAATATTGGCTTCCGGGTGTTTGCACAGTTGCCGGTGCAGAGCGGCTGCGCGGCGTTTGACTTTGAGCCCGCCCGGCATGATGCCTTCGTTGTTGCAGCCGGCGTTGACGCAGTCCTGCATCACTTGCCAGATGTGCAGCAGGCGCTCGCGGGTTTCCGCTTCAGGTCGCCACGCCGCTTCATTGGCCAGCATCACCTGGCTGATCGACAGCTTGTGTTCGGCGCAGTGGGCAAGCAGCTGCTTGGCCGTGGTAAAGGGGTAGGCCAGCTGGGTTTTGTCTTCGACAATGCGATCTGCCCCGGCGGCTTCATCGTCGACCACAAAACCGCCGCCAACCGAGTAGTACTCGCGGCTGCGGGTTTGCAAACCGGCTTCATCGAAGGCGCGGAAAATCATGCCATTGGGATGAAAGGGCAGCGGTTTGCGAATCATCGCAAGGTGTTCTTTCTCGACAAAACGGATGGTCTTTTCACCGAGCAACGGGATCTCACCGGCTTTGCGAATCTCGCTCAGCCGCTGCTCGATCGTCGTTGTATCGACGCTGTCCGGGTGCTCGCCGAGCAGGCCCAGCAGTACCGCTTTATCACTGCCGTGGCCTTTGCCGGTCGCGCCGAGTGAGCCGTAGAGTTCAACGCACACCTTGGCCGTCGATTGCAACAGGTCGTCACGGCGCAGGCCTTCGGCAAAACGGGCAGCCGCGCGCATGGGGCCAACCGTATGCGAACTGGAAGGGCCGATGCCTATCTTGAACAAGTCAAAAACACTGAGTGACATATAACCTCGATTTATCCGCGACCAACGCCGGGCGCTGGTCGCATCAATGACTTAACCTGCGGTTTAGTCAGCGTAGACCGGGAAGGTTTCGCACAGCTGCGCGACCTGACCGCGTACACGTTCGATAACTGCCGGGTTGTCCAGTTCATCGAGAATGTCGCAAATCCAGCCAGCCAGTTCGCGGCACTCGCCTTCCTTGAAACCGCGGGTGGTGACTGCTGGCGTGCCGATACGAATGCCCGAGGTCACGAACGGCGACTGCGGATCGTTGGGCACGGCGTTCTTGTTGACGGTGATGTGCGCATCGCCGAGCGCGGCATCGGCCGCTTTGCCGGTCAGGCCCTGCTTGATCAGGCTGAGCAGGAACAGGTGGTTATCGGTACCGCCGGACACCACTTCATAGCCGCGACCCACAAACACTTCCGCCATGGCGCGGGCATTGTTGATCACTTGCTGCTGATAGGTTTTGAACGCAGGCTCCATCGCCTCTTTGAAGCACACCGCTTTACCCGCGATAACGTGCATCAACGGGCCGCCCTGGCCGCCGGGGAAAACCGCCGAGTTGAGTTTCTTCTCGATCTCGGCGTTGGCTTTGGCCAGAATCAAGCCGCCGCGCGGGCCGCGCAGGGTCTTGTGAGTGGTGGTCGTAACCACGTCTGCGTACGGCAGCGGGTTCGGGTACAAGCCAGCGGCAACCAGGCCGGCCACGTGGGCCATGTCGACGAACAGATAAGCGCCAACTTTATCGGCGATTTCACGGAAGCGCGGGAAGTCCAGCGTGCGCGAATAAGCCGAGAAACCAGCCACGATCATCTTCGGCTTGTGCTCGACAGCCAGTCGCTCAACCTCGGCATAATCAATCAGGCCCTGATCATCAATGCCGTATTGCACTGCGTTATACAGCTTGCCGGATGAGCTGACTTTGGCGCCGTGAGTCAGGTGGCCGCCATGCGCCAGGCTCATGCCCAGAATGGTGTCGCCAGCTTGCAGCAGCGCCAGATAGACCGCCGAATTGGCAGACGAGCCCGAGTGCGGCTGGACGTTGGCGTAGTCAGCGCCGAACAGTTGCTTGGCGCGCTCAATGGCCAGGCTTTCGACGATGTCCACATGCTCGCAGCCGCCGTAGTAACGCTTGCCCGGATAGCCTTCGGCGTACTTGTTGGTCAGGCCGGTGCCTTGCGCGGTCATTACAGCGGGGCTGGTGTAGTTTTCCGAGGCAATCAGCTCGATATGGTCTTCCTGACGCTGCTCTTCAGCAGCAATGGCGTGGGCCAGCGCAGGGTCGTAATCATTCAGAGTCAGGCTTTTGTAGAACATTGCGGTGTCCTTCAAGAAGGCGCGGGCGCTTATCGCCCGCGCAAGATGATTTAGCGTTGCAGGGATTCGACGCTGCGCTCAACGATGTTCGGGTTGAAGTGATCGCGGGTCAGCTTGACTACGATCGGGCTCAGCAGCAGCAACGAAAGCAGGTTAGGCAGGGCCATCAAACCATTCAGCGTATCGGCCAGCAGCCAGGCGAAGTCGAGTTGGGCAATGGCGCCAAAAGGCACGGCCAATACCCAGATAATCCGGAACGGCATGATTGCTTTAGTGCCGACCATGAATTCCCAGCACTTCTCGCCGAAATAGCTCCAGCCAAGAATGGTGGTGAACGCAAAAACCACCAGCGCGATGCTCAGGAATGCGCCGCCAAAGCCGGGCATGGCCGACTCGAATGCCGAGGCTGAAAGCGCCGCGCCACTCACGCCGCTGGTCCAGACGCCGGAACAGATGATGGCCAGACCGGTCATGGTGCAGATGATCAGGGTGTCGATAAATGTGCCCAGCATCCCGATCATGCCTGAGCGAACCGGGCTATTGGTGGTGCCCGCCGCTTGCGCGATACCGGCGGTGCCGAGGCCCGCTTCGTTGGAGAAAATACCGCGGGCGACACCGAAACGAATCGCCGCCATCACTGCTGCACCGGCAAAACCACCGGTGGCGGCTGCTGGGCTGAAGGCGTGGGTGAAGATCAGGTTGAAGGCATTCGGGATCTGCTCGGCAAACACCACCAGCACCACAATCGAGGCGACGATGTAAGCGATGCACATGAACGGTACCAGTGCGGCTGCAACGACGCCGATGCGCTTGATGCCGCCGAGAATCACCAGACCCACGGCGACCATGCTGACCACGCCGGTTAGCCACAGGGGAATGTCGAAGGTGGTTTGCAGGGCGTGCGCCATGCTGTTGACTTGCACCATGTTGCCGATGCCGAAACCTGCAAGACCGCCGAAAATGGCGAATGCGGTGCCGAGCCACAGCCACTTCTTGCCCAGGCCGTTCTTGATTGCGTACATCGGCCCGCCGACATGCTCGCCGCGATCATCTTTCTCGCGGTAATGCACGGCCAGCACCACTTCGCAGTACTTGGTTGCCATGCCGACCAGCGCCGTGCACCACATCCAGAACAGCGCACCGGGGCCGCCGAGGAATATCGCCGTGGCCACGCCGGCAATGTTGCCGGTACCGACGGTTGCTGCGAGGCAGGTCATCAGCGCCTGGAACGGGCTGATCTCGCCGCTGGTTTCATCATCCTTCTTGCGGCCTTTCCACATCAGGCTGAAGCCAGCGCCGATCTTGCTCAGCGGCATGAACTTGAGGCGCAACATGAGGAACAGGCCCGTGCCGAGAATCGCCACCAACATGGGTGGGCCCCAGACGAGTCCGTTGATTGTGTTTACGAGGGTGTTGAGAAATTCCATATAACGCACCTTATTGTTGTTGTCAGCGTCAGGGGTTGCCTGTGCTGGTTAGGGGCTGTTTGCAGTTGTGTTGCAGGTGGAATTGTCGGTTGCCTCTGAACCACTCTGCGCCAGCTTTGTTGCGCTGGCGTTGAACATTTCTTTCAGAAGTCCGAGAACATCGTCAAACGGGTGAAACCATGGTGTTGCATGACCGATTACCGGTGAGCAATCGGCTATTGGTTGGCGCCACAGATTGAGGCGCCAATCCACACGGACCATCAGTTGATGAGCCGGGTATTCAATAAGCGGGGCGATGCCCCATAACAAACGCCTGCGGGTTGCGCAGGCGTTTGTCGGTGTTGCTTAGGCGTCTTGGTACGCTTCGATCGACGGGCAAGCGCAGATCAGGTTGCGGTCACCAAACACGTTGTCGACGCGACCCACGGGTGGCCAGTACTTACCGTCAATCAGCGAGGCGGTTGGGTAAACGGCCTGCTCACGGCTGTAGCTGTGCGTCCACTCGCCAACCAGCTCAAGAGCGGTGTGCGGCGCGTTTTTCAGCGGGTTGTTGTCTTTGTCGAGATCGCCGCGTTCTACCGCACGAATTTCTTCGCGAATGGCGATCATAGCGTCGCAGAAACGATCCAGCTCTTCTTTCGATTCGCTTTCGGTCGGCTCGATCATCAAGGTGCCCGCTACCGGGAACGACATGGTCGGTGCGTGGAAACCGAAATCGATCAGGCGCTTGGCGACGTCATCAACGCTGATGCCGCTGAGGTCCTTGATCGGGCGAATGTCGAGGATGCACTCATGCGCAACCAGACCGTTAGTGCCGGTGTAGAGCACTGGGTAATGCTCTTCTAGGCGACGGGCAATGTAGTTGGCATTGAGGATCGCCAGCTGCGATGCACGCTTGAGGCCTTCGCCACCCATCATGCTGATGTACATCCAGGTGATCGGCAGAATGCTTGCGCTGCCGAACGGTGCCGCGCTGACCGCGCCTTCTTTGCGCGCCATGTTGGCGTGGCCCGGCAGGAATGGAATCAGGTGCGACTTGACGCCGATCGGGCCAACACCCGGACCACCGCCGCCGTGCGGGATGCAGAAGGTTTTGTGCAGGTTGAGGTGCGATACGTCGCCGCCGAACTGGCCGGGTGCGCACAGGCCAACCATGGCGTTCATGTTGGCGCCGTCGATGTAAACCTGACCGCCGTTGTCGTGAACGATTTGCGCGATCTCGCGGATGCCTTCCTCAAACACGCCGTGGGTCGACGGGTAAGTGATCATCAGGGCAGCCAGACGATCCTTGTGTTCTTCAGCCTTGGCGCGCAGGTCTTCGATGTCGACGTTACCGCGAGCATCACAGGCCGTTACCACGACGCGCATGCCTACCATGCTGGCAGTTGCCGGGTTGGTGCCATGCGCCGATTGCGGGATCAGGCAGATATCGCGCTGATCGTCGCCACGGCTGATGTGGTAGGCACGAATTGCCAGCAGGCCCGCGTATTCGCCTTGCGAGCCAGCGTTTGGCTGCAGCGAAACACCGTCGTAACCGGTGGCAGCGCAGAGCATGGCCTCCAGTTCGTCGGTCAGTTGCTGGTAGCCAAGGCTCTGCTCAGCCGGTGCAAACGGGTGCAGGTTGCCGAACTCGGCCCAGGTCACTGGAATCATTTCGCTGGCGGCGTTGAGTTTCATGGTGCAAGAGCCCAGCGGAATCATGCTGCGATCCAGCGCCAGGTCTTTGTCGGCCAGCTTGCGCAGGTAGCGCATCAGCTCGGTTTCGGAGTGATAACGGTTGAACACCGGATGGCTGAGAATCTCGGACTGACGCAGCAGCGCTTGCGGCAGGCGGTTTGCAACGGCTTTGGCCAGCTCGTCGAAACTTGGCAGGCTGTTGCCCGGCTCGGCGAAGACTTCCCAGAGGCTTTCAATGGCCGCTTGGTCGGTGGTTTCGTCGAACGACACGCCAACACGTTGACCATCGACAACGCGCAGGTTGATCGACAGCTGATGCGCGTGCGCATGCAGCTTGGCCGTGCGTGCGCCGGTTGCGATGGTCAGGGTGTCGAAGAAGTTTTCCTGCTCGACAGCAAGGCCCAGCTTGGCCAGACCCTGAGCGAAGATTGCAGTCATCTGATGCACGCGCTTGGCAATGCGGGTCAGGCCTTGCGGACCGTGATAAACCGCATACATGCTGGCGATGTTGGCCAGCAGAACCTGAGCAGTACAGATGTTGCTGGTGGCCTTCTCGCGGCGGATGTGCTGCTCGCGGGTTTGCATGGCAAGGCGCAGAGCCGGCTTGCCGAAGCGGTCAACCGAGACACCGACCAGACGGCCCGGCATGTCGCGCTTGAAGGCATCGCGGGTGGCGAAGTAGGCCGCGTGCGGACCACCAAAGCCCAGTGGCACGCCGAAACGCTGAGCGCTGCCCAGGGCAACGTCGGCGCCGAATTCACCTGGCGGCGTGAGCAGGGTCAGGGCGAGCAAGTCGGCAGACACTGCAACCAGCGCGTTGGCCGCGTGGAAACGCTCAACCAGTGCGCGGTAATCGAAGATATCGCCGTTGCTGGCCGGGTATTGCAGCAGGGCGCCGAAGTAGGCGCTGGCGTCGGTGATTTCGGCTTCATCGCCTACAACCACGTCAATGCCCAGCGGTTCGGCGCGGGTGCGCAGAACGTCGAGGGTCTGCGGGTGGCAATGCTGGGAGGCGAAGAAGCTGTTGCTGGCCTTGTTTTTCGACAGGCGCTTGCAGAACGTCATGGCTTCGGCGGCAGCAGTGGCTTCGTCGAGCAGCGAGGCGTTAGCGATCGGCAGGCCGGACAGGTCGCTGATCAGGGTCTGGAAGTTCAGCAGGGCTTCGAGGCGACCCTGGGAAATCTCTGGCTGGTAAGGCGTGTAAGCCGTGTACCAGGCCGGATTTTCAAACAGGTTGCGCAGAATCGGTGACGGCGTATGAGTGCCGTAATAGCCCTGACCAATGAAGGTCTTGAACTGCTGATTCTTGGCCGCGATAGTTTTGATTTTAGCCAGTGCATCGGCTTCGCTGAGGCCCGGCGTCTGGCCCAGAACGCTGGTGCCTTTGATGCTTTCCGGGATAACGCTGGCGCTCAGAGCTTCCAGCGAGTCGTAGCCCAGCTGCGCGAGCATGGCTTCAATATCAGCGTCACGCGGGCCGATGTGGCGCGCGATAAATTCGTTTTGGGTCGTCAGGTCAGTCATCAGCAAACCTCAGGCGTCAGCGTTGGCATTTAGCAGGCGATCGTACGCTGCTTGGTCAAGCAGGTCGGCGATGGCGCCTGGGTTGGCAGGGCGGAAGCGGAAGAACCAGCCTTTGCCCAGCGGGTCCTCGTTGACCAGCTCAGGGCTTGATTCTAGCTCTGCATTGATCTCAACGACTTCGCCGTCCAGCGGCATGGTGATATTGCTGGCTGCCTTGACGGATTCGAGCACGGCGACTTCAGCTTCGGCGCTGTAGGCTTGCGTGTCCGGCAATTGCACGAATACCACGTCACCCAGCGCTTCCTGGGCATAGGCGGTGATGCCCACAGTGATCAGGCCATCTGCTTCCTGACGCAGCCATTCGTGCTCGACGGTAAAACGCAATTCGCTCATGTGAACTCCTCAAGTGACAGGCTCGCCTGTTTCTGTTGCAGGCGATGGTCTGATGCTCGCGGTTGGGTCGCGAGCTATTAATCAAACAATCTAGCAAGGGCAGTGCCAGTGCCGGTTTGTTTGATAAAAACCAGTAAAATCAGTCGTTTGAGGGTTTTTCACGGATACGGCGAGAGCGCTGCGTGTATTGATTTCGATACGGAATTTCAGGGTCAAAGCCTATATCCAGGGCTTGGCCCGCTGAATGCTGGATCTGGGTCATGTGTATCGAAACAGATACGATGTATTGAATTTGATACGGTTGTTCGTGTCAGCAAGCCAGTAATGGCCATTCCGGCCTAATGAAGAGCAGGCGACTTTTGAAGTTCGCGAAGGCGTTGCGCCAGTTGATAGCGCAGCGACTCATCTTCGGTCAGGAGCATGGCGCGCTGCAAATCGAACCGCGCCGCCTGCGGGCATTCCAATTGTTCAAGCAGATGCGCGCGGGCCAGATGGTCCGGCGCTGACGGTTCGCCCAACTGCAACACCCGCTCGGCATCTTTCAGGGCGGCCAGATAATCATCGGCCTGAGTGTGCAGTTCGCGCAAGTTGCGCGACAAGCGCTGGAGCATGTTCTGGTCGCTGGCCACCTGCAGGTACCCGGCCTGTAATTTGGCGTTCGTGCCCTGAGTGCGCAGCAGCAATTCGCGTTGGTCTTGCGGGTACAACCGCCGTCCGCTGCACGGGTCGAGCAGATGATCCGCGCCGGGAACCCGCAGCAGGAAGTAGCCGGGAAAATTAATCCCCTGCAGGGCTATTCCCAGACGCCGCGCCAACTCCAAGGCAATGATCGCCAATGATAACGGCTGGCCACAACGCCATTGCAGAACCCTGTGCAAGAGTGCGACGCGGGGCGTTAACAGCGGACTGTCGTCCTGACGAAAGCCCTGGTGACTGAGCTGCCTTAACAGCGGTTGCGCCAGTTCTTGTGGTGGCAGTGAGGGCAATGCCGCGTCTATCTGGCGCTGCAGTTCGCCGAACTGCTCAAGCACGAGGGCCGGTTGCAGCGTCGAATCATGCTCTGCGGCCAACCACAACGCGGCCTCCAATAAGGCGCTGGGCTGGCGGGAGAGGCACTCGATGCACATGGCGCGTGGATTCATTGGCAAACCCTCTGATGCATCTGTTTTAGCTGGCCTTGAGCGCTGCGTCTAGTGTTTGAGTGCTGGCTGCAGAACGGTTTTATGCCGTAGCCGACAAAACGCTGGGGCATGGCAGTTTATCGCTTGCTTATGCGCAGAGTTGCTCAGCAGCGGCTGGCTTATATCTGCTGGATAAGTCGGGGCTCAGGGCGGGGCCTATACTCATCTGAGTGTTCAGCAAGGGGCGCACCATGTTCAGCATGATGTCGGCATCGCGTCTTGAGTCACTGCATATGACCCAGGACCCGGCCACAGGCCTGCGGGCCATTATTGCCATTCACAATACGCAACTCGGCCCGGCACTGGGCGGCTGCAGATTCCTGACCTATCCCGATGAACAAGCCGCCCTGCGCGATGCCCTGCGGCTCGCCCAGGGCATGAGTTACAAGGCCGCCTTGGCCGGGTTGGCGCAAGGGGGCGGCAAGGCGGTGATCATGCGCCCGCCGCACGTGAATGATCGAGCCGCCTTGTTCGAGGCATTTGGCCGGTTTATCGAAACCCTCAAGGGCCGTTACATCACCGCAATGGACAGCGGCACCACCAGTGCCGACATGGACTGTATCGCCCAATACACCCAGCACGTTACTAGCACCACCTCGGCGGGCGACCCGTCACCGCATACAGCAATGGGCGTGTATAGCGGGATTCGTGCGACCGCGATGGCGCGCTTCGGCTGCGATGAGCTTGAGGGCATCCGTGTTGCCATTCAGGGTTTGGGCCATGTCGGCTACGCGCTGGCGGCGCATCTGCATGCAGCCGGTGCCGAGTTGATTGTCAGTGATATCGATCAAGGGCGCGTGCAACTGGCGGTCGAAGAGTTCGGCGCCAAGGCGGTGCCGACTGATGAGCTGCTCTCAACGCCCTGCGAGATTCTGTCGCCGTGCGGGTTGGGCGGCGTGCTCAATACCGAGAGCGTAACCAGGCTGCGTTGCAGTGCAATCGCCGGCGCCGCCAATAACCAGTTGGCCAATCCTGAAATATCCGACGCCTTGCAAGCGCGGGGCATCCTTTATGCCCCCGATTATGTGATCAATGCCGGCGGCCTGATCTACGTCGCCTTGCAGCATCAGGGGCAGGAGCTGCCGGCGATTACTGCCCACCTGGCGCGGATCAGCCAGCGCCTCACCGAAATTTTCGCCCACGCGCAGGCCGACAAACGTCCACCGGCCCGTGTAGCAGACGCGCTGGCAGAGCGCCTGCTGTATCCAAAATAGGTCGCAACACTGAAGCCGCGGCCAAAAGCCAACGCATCGGCAGACGCCCATAAGGTGTCGGGGAGCTAAACATGCAGGACAGCTTGAATATCACCTTCAGCCAATTTCTGGCCACAGACGGTCAACTGCTCGAAGCCTTGCCGGCGTGGGCGGATGACCAGCAGTTGCTGATTGGCTTGTACCAGCAGATGGTTTTAACCCGCCTGTTTGATCAAAAGGCCGTCGCCTTGCAGCGCACCGGGCGGATTGGTACCTATGCGCCCACGCTGGGCCAGGAGGCCGTTGGCGTTGGAATCGGCGCCGCGATGCATGCCGATGACGTGCTGGTGCCGTACTACCGCGACACGGCCGTGCAAGTGATGCGCGGCGTGAAGATGGAAGAAATTCTGCTCTATTGGGGCGGCGATGAGCGCGGCAGTGACTACGCCGATCCGGCTGTCGCACAGGACTTCCCGCTCTGCGTACCCATCGCCACGCAGGCTTTGCATGCGTGCGGCGTCGCCAGCGCGATGAAAATCCGTGGCGAGCATCGGGCCACGGTCACCACTTGCGGTGACGGCGCGACCAGCAAGGGCGATTTTCTCGAAGCATTGAACGTCGCCGGGGCCTGGCAATTGCCCGTGGTGTTCATCGTCAATAACAACCAATGGGCGATCTCGGTGCCGCGCAAGATCCAGTGCGCTGCCGCCACGCTGGCGCAAAAGGCAATCGGTGCCGGTTTCAGCGGCGAACAGGTCGATGGCAACGATGTGCTGGCGGTTTATCACCGCACACGCCTTGCGCTGGAGCGAGCACGGCAAGGAAAAGGCCCGACCTTAATCGAGTGCATGAGTTATCGGTTGGGCGATCACACCACCGCCGACGATGCCAGCCGTTACCGGCCTGATGCCGAGGTCAAGCAAGCCTGGCTGAGTGAGCCGATCAAGCGCATGCAAGCGTTCTTACGGGCGCAACAGTGCTGGGATGAGAGCCGCGAACAGGCGATGATCAAGACGTGTCAGGCTCAGGTGCAAGCGGCGGTCGATGCATTCGAAGGTGTCGACGCGGCGCCAGTCGAGTCGATTATCGACTACGTCTACGCGCAGTGGCCGCAGGCGCTCGCAGAGCAACGAGAAGACTTGCTGGAGCGCGCCAGTCGCAGGGAGGCCGAGCATGAATGAGCCAAGCAAATTAAGCCTGCTCGAGGCGGTGAATCTGGCGCTGCACCGGGCCATGAATGAAGACGAAAACGTGGTGGTGCTCGGCGAAGATGTTGGCGTAAACGGCGGTGTATTTCGCGCCACTCAGGGTTTGCGCGATGCATTCGGGTTGAAGCGGGTGATCGACACACCGTTGGCCGAAACCATGATCAGCGGATTGGCGGTCGGCATGGCGGCGCAGGGGCTGAAACCGGTCATGGAAATCCAGTTCATGGGCTTTATCTACCCGGCGCTGGATCATCTGGTGTCGCATGCCAGCCGCATGCGCAATCGCACGCGTGGCCGGCTGACATGCCCGTTGGTGTTACGCACGCCAATGGGCGCCGGCATTCGCGCGCCGGAACATCACAGCGAAAGCACCGAAGCGATGTTTGCGCAGATTCCCGGCCTGCGCCTGGTCATTCCTTCGTCGCCGGCCAGAGCATATGGGCTGTTACTCGCGGCCATCGACGACCCGGACCCGGTGGTGTTTCTTGAGCCAACGCGGCTGTACCGGATGAACCCGCAACCGCTGGTGGACGATGGCAAACGCTTGCCACTGGACACCTGCTTCACCTTGCGCGAGGGCGCAGACCTGACCCTCATCACTTGGGGCGCCAGCGTGCATGAAAGCCTGCTGGCGGCGGCTGCGCTGAGCGAGCAGGCCGTCTCGGTTGAGGTGATTGACGTGGCCTGCGTCAAACCACTGGACATGGACACGCTGCAGGCTTCGGTGCGCAAAACCGGACGCTGCGTGATTGTTCACGAAGCGCCGAAGAGCTGCGCGGTTGGCAGTGAGATTGCCGCCGGTTTGTATGAGCGCGCATGGCTGGATTTGCAGGCGCCCATCGTCCGCGTAACCGCGCCGGATATTCCGCCGCCTTTGTACCGGATGGAGCAACTCTACATCCCCGCGGTGACAGACATTCTCAGTGCGTGCACCGAGGTGCTCGAATACGCCTGATAGCCAGCGCTCAACTGTGCAGGAGAGCCGTATGAAGAACTTCAATTTGCCCGATTTGGGTGAGGGGTTGCAGGAGGCAGAAATCGTTCAGTGGCATGTCGCTGCGGGCGATACGGTTAAGGCAGATCAGTTGCTGGTCTCGGTCGAAACCGCCAAGGCAATTGTCGATATTCCCGCGCCTTATGATGGCGTGGTGCTGAAAACCTTCGGCAACGAGGGCGATATTCTGCATGTCGGTGAGCCGCTGTTGGCGTACGAAGGCGAAGCGGATGCCGGCACCGTGGTCGGGCGCCTGGACGGTGGCAAAGCCGAGCAGGAAGATCACTTTTTCATCGGTGCAGCGCCGTCGACTCGTGAGCACTCGGCTGCGCGTGCGACGCCTGCCGTGCGCCAGTTTGCGCGGCAGGTTGGCGTCGATCTCGACGGGCTCAGCGGCAGCGGCAGCAATGGCCTGATCACCAGAGCGGATGTCGAGGCGGCAAGCCAGACGGCACGCGATAAATTCGGCGGGGAGAAACTGCGCGGGGTGCGCCGCAGCATGGCCATCAATATGGCGCGCTCGCATGCGCAAGTGGTGCCGGTGGTGATTGTCGGCGATGCCGATTTGCATCGCTGGAAGCAAGCGCGTGACCCGATGGTGCGGCTGGCTCAGGCAATCGCCCAGGCCGGTACAGTCGAGCCGGTACTCAATAGCTGGTTTGACGGTCAGTCACTGTCGATCAAGCAGCATCAGAGCCTGGATCTTGGCATTGCGGTTGATAGCCCCGATGGCCTGTTTGTGCCGGTGCTGCGTGATGTTGGCGCGCGTAGCGCCGAGGACCTGAAAGAGGGCATGGCGCGATTGCGCGCGGATGTTAAGGCGCGTTCGATTCCGCCGCAGGAAATGATGGGCGCGACCATCACGCTGTCGAACTTCGGCACGCTGTTTGGCCGTTACGCCAACCCGATCATTGTCCCGCCGCAAGTGACCATCATCGGCGCCGGAGGCATCCGTGACGAACCCGTTGCGGTGGCCGGCAAGGTCGTGGTGCACCCGATTTTGCCGTTGTCGCTGACCTTCGATCACCGCGCTGTTACGGGAGGCGAGGCCGCGCGGTTTCTCAAGGCATTGGTCGATGCACTGGAGCAGCCCTGAATCGAAAACGGGCTCACCGTAGTGAGCCCGTTGGCAGTTGCATGGTATCGCCTGGCTACTGACTGGCGCTGTGCTCAGCGACCTGTATCGCGGGTCGCCAGCACCATGTGGTTGTCAGTAGCCAAGCAGTCTGGGCAAGGTCAGGGTTATTGCGGGAACGCAGGCGATAATGAAGGTCGCGATGGTCAGGATGGCCACGAATGGCAATGCCCGTTTCGAGATGTCTTCAATGGCCGTCCCCGAAATACCCGAGGCAATGAACAGGTTCTCGCCCATGGGCGGCGTCATGAAGCCGATGCTCAGGCAGCAGATCAGGACGATGCCAAAGTGCACCGGATCGATCCCCAGCGTATAGGTGATTGGCAGAATTACCGGTGTCAGAATCATGATCGCAGCCAGCGTTTCCATGAACATGCCGACAAACAGCAGGAACCCGATGATCAGTATCCAGATCAGGTAGATGTTGTCCGTCAGGCTCAGCATCGAGTCGGCCACCACCGCCGGAATCTGATTTTCAACCAACAAGCGGCCGAACACTGTGGCGGTAAACAGAATCACCAGCACCCTGCCGGTGATCCAGGTGGTGGTTTCCAGCGATTTGAAAATCTCCGGTAAACGCAGTTCCTTATGGATGAACAGGCCGACAAACAAGGTGTAGAAAATTGCCACGATGGCAGATTCGGTCGGCGTAAACAGCCCGGTGTAAATGCCGCCGAGAATCACGAACGGCGCCAGCATCGACCAGAAACCATCGCGCATGGCCTTGCGTATCTTGCTGCCTGACCAGCCATCGTTGCTGCCGGTGTAGCCGAGTTTTTTGCAGCGAAAGTAGTTCATGATCAGCAAGCCGCCCGCCAGCATCAAGCCGGGCACCACACCTGCAATAAACAGTTTGGGAATCGACACGGTGTCAAAGGCGCCGTATTTCTCCACCGCAGCCGGTGGTGGCAGCATGCCCATGGCCGAGATCCCGAAGATCACCATCGGAATCGACGGCGGAATGATGATGCCAAGCCCGCCGGATGAGGCCGTAACGGCCGACGCGTAACCTTTGGCGTAGCCGCGCTTGACCATCGCCGGAATCATCAGCATGCCGACGGCAGCCGTTGTCGCGGGACCTGAGCCCGAGATTGCACCGAAGAACAGGCAAGCCAGTACGGCTGCGGCAGACATGCCACCGGTAATCGGCCCGGCAAAGCTTTCGGCCAGCGTTACCAGCCGCCTGGAAATACCGGCTGCCTCCATGAGCGCGCCGGCGAGAATAAATGCCGGCAGTGCCATCAGTGGAAACGAGCCCACTGAGGTGAAGGCAATCTGGACGAACTTGATCGGGTTCTCACCCAGATAAAGAAACGAGGCCAGGGCCGATACTGCCAGTGAAATGCTGATGGGCGTGCCTATCAGCAACAGCAGAATGAAGGAGCCGAAAAGGATATAGACGATCGTGGTATCAACCATGGACCCGCTCCTGAAACTGGCTTACTTCGCGGGTGTTTTTGGCTTGGGAGTCCTGAATGATCTTTTCCAGTTCCTGGGCTTCCGGGTCGCGAATATCGATGCCCTTGACCAGCTTGTAATAGTTGACCTGAAGGACGCGCAAGGTCATCAAGGTGAACGCGATTGGCAGAACCAGATACAGGTACTTCATCGGGATGCCCAGCGTCTGCGATTTCCAGAAGACATTGGCCTTCATGAAGAACATCACGCTGAGGTAGACGAAGTAGCAGTTGAAGCAGACCCAGATCAAATCCGACAGCGCTTCCAGCGCTACAGCAACCTTGCGTGGCATCAACTTGAACTGGAACGTAACGCGGTTGTGTGCGGCTAATTTGGCCGCGTAACTGGCGCCGAAGAATGCGAACCAGACAAACATGTAGGTAACCAATTCCTCGGTCCATGAAAGGGAGTGATTGAACAGGTTACGGCTGAGAATTTGCGCAAACAGGATAATTACAAACAGGGCCAACAGGACCCGGCAAATGTAATTCTCGAGGTTGTCGATAATTTTGAAGAAGCGGCTGGCAGGTTTCATGATCGCCTTCCTGAACGCTCGGCTTCAGGGTAGAAGCGGGCGTTGTGCTGCGTGAGCAATTAGCCCGCAGCGAACAGCAAGTTCGCCGCAGACCGTGATCAGGGAAAGGGGGGCAGGTGCCGGGGTTGCCGGCACCTGACGGTTTAGATGGTGTCGCGACCCAGGGCCTTGAGCACGACATTGACCTGATCTTTACCGCCGATTTGCTCGTAGTACTTAGGCCACACCTTGCTGACTGCCAGATCGATCCATTCTTTCTCGCCATTGGCCGGGTCGGTGATTACCATGCCTTTGGCGGTCAGCTCTTGCTTGATCTTGTCTTCTTGCGCAACCAGCCACTTTTCACTGTGCAAGGTGGCAGCTTTGCCTGCATCCAGAATGATCTGCTGCATTTCCGGAGTCTGCTCTTCAAACATCGACTCGCTGACAATCAGCGGTTCAATGGAGAACAGGTAGCGCAGGTTAGTGACGTACTTCTGCACTTCGTCGAACTTCATCGCGTTCACAGTCAGGTACGGGTTGTCCTGACCATCGACCACTTTCAGTTGCAAGCCGGTAAACGTCTCCGACCAGGCCATTGGCGTTGGGTTAATTCCCCAGGCGCGATAGGTGTCGATCATGATTTCGTTTTTCGGTACGCGAATCTGCAGACCCTTGAGGTCGGCGACGGTGTTCACCGGCTTTTTCGAGTTGGTCAGTACCCGGAAACCCGAGTAAGCCCAGCCGATGATTCGCACACCGGCATCGCGCACGGTGTTGTCGATCAACTGCTTGCCGATGTCGCTTTGCGTCATGGCCACTGCATCATCCAGGCTCTGGATCATGTAGGGCATGGTCAGAATGCCAACGGACGGCGAGAACGGTGTGACGTTGTTGATCGCCAGAATCGAGAAGTCGAGGGTGCCCATTGCGGCGTTGCTGACGGTGTCTTCTTCGCTGCCAAGTTGGCCATTGAGAAATAGCTTGGCTTCATCCTTGCCGTTGGTACGGGCTTTCAGCTCCTCAGCAAACTTCAGGCCGAGTTCGTGTTGGGTGCCGCCGGCACCATCGCCCACTGCAACACGGAAGGTCTTCGCGTGGGTCATGCTGCTGCCAAGCGCAGATGCCAGTAAGCACATGGCGAGGGCGAGCGGTCGGGTGAACTGTTTGCTGGTTGTCATAACTGCGTACTCCGTTCTAGTTGTTTTGGATTACGAAAGTGCAGGCCGAGCGGTTTCCAAAATCCTGGGACCAAACTCGAGCAAAACCGAAGAGACGTGTGTTGCATTGCAGTGCTGCTAATGTCTGCGATGCCGTATTATTTTCCCGTCTTTACGTTTGACCGGGACCAATAATCCGCCTGTGTTTGAGGTCTGTTTAGGGCCACATCAAGCGCCTGTCTGGGGCCAGTTTGAAGTGCGCGGTTTAGGGGCAATAAATCGCTCTAAATCAGCTGTTTGCACCAAAAAATGACTCATTTTTATGAGTGTAAAAGGGGCGCTGAAGGGGCCAGTTGGCAGCGATGGTGCACGCCTACTGGCGTGTGTGCAAGAGCTGTAAAATCTCGTCGAAAACCCGGTTGTCGAAGCTCTGTGACAAGTCCAGCTCGAGGCTGTTCTGGTAGTAGTTGCTAAGATCCAGGCCCACGCCCAACGCATATAATTCCACGCCGGGCTGCTGCTCGATCTGCCGTGCGACCTGTTTCAGGTGCAGGTCGAGAATGTCCTGATCATTGGTTTGATGGGTGGCGCTGTCCATTGGGCAGCCGTCGCTGATAATGATCAGGATGCGCCGTTTGGCATCACTGCGGCGCAATCGCTGATGCGCCCAGAGCAAGGCTTCACTGTCGACGCTCTCGCGGAACAGATCCGATTTCAGCAGCGCCGCAATGCTTGGCCGCGCTTTGCGCCAAGAGGTGCTGGCGTCTTTGTATACGCGGTGCTCAAGCTCATTTAAACGGCCAGGATTGGCCGGTTGGCCTGCTGCGCGCCAACGTTTAAGCGGTCGTCCGCCATTCCACTGGCCAGTGGTGAAGCCAAGTATCTCGCTCTTGGCGCCGGCTAACTCAAGGGCGCGACTCAAGGTGTCGACCAGTAACGCAATCGACTCAATGTGATTGCGCATTGAGCCTGAGTTGTCGACCAGCAGGGTCACGCAGCAATCGCTGTGCGGCCGCTCGCGTTCATGGCGAAATATCTCGCGCTGTTCGGGGCTGATGATCAGGCGGCTGAGTCTGCCAGCGTCTATTTGACCGTCCGCCTGAGCAAACGCCCAGCCATCACGTTGCGGTTCGGCCAGCAGGTTACGCAGGCGTCTGGCCAGCCTTGGCAGATTCAGGCCTTGTTCGGCAGCGCGCTGGTCGAGGCGTTGGCGAAGCTGCTTTAACAGGTCGCTGCGCACCAGATTCGCGGCGTTCAACTCGCGATCATAGTCGCGGCTGTAAACCGGGTAGGTGAACGCGTCGTGGCCGTTGCGTGTGCTGCCTGCGCCAGCCGTCGTGGCGTGCTCATCGCCCGTTGCATCGCTCTCATTGTCGAGCAGCAAGGCAAAAGCCAGGTGCGATTTTTCAGCTATTTCCGAGACTTTGCGTTCATCGTTATTGAGCAGTTCTGCATCAAGCTGATCCAGCAGCTCGACCACTTTATCGGCAATCCAAAGCGCATGTTCGCCGAAGCGCAGTTGCTCATTACGCGTTCGCCTTAGCAGTCCGAAGTGCGCGCCGAAGTGACCGAGCAGACTTAGGCGCGGCGCTTCAATGAGCATTTCAGTTTGCTCGCTGGCGCGCCCGCCGCAGAGCAGGAACCAACTCATTTGCGCCACAGTGAAGAGCATCAGGCCGACGTGCCCTTCGGTTTGCCCTGAGTCCAGAAACTGCTGGCTCCAGTTGCCGTAGCGCTGCATAAGATTACGTTTCATGCCCGGGTGGCAGTCGCTCACCAGTGATTCAACGCGCAGTTGCTCAAGCAGTTCGAATACCAGCCGGGCAATCGGATGCGCAGGTAATTGCGTGTGCAAAAGCGCGCGGTCGCTGTACTTGAGTTTCAGCGCCAGGCTGTCGGCGACGGCGCGGTAGTCCGCAAAGTTATCCTGTTGTGGATCTGGGTGCAGATGCGGTGCGCGCACCGCAACGCGCTGGCCGTCTACTTCCAGCCGGGCGCCGCGATAGCGCACGCGACGTTCTCCGGAAAACGCCCGTAGAGACGCAGCGCACAGCTCTTCGAGTTGCTGTTGGCGCTTCTCGCGTCGTGGTTGTTGCATGTCACTGCTCACGCCAGCGCCAAGTGCGGCAACGCCGATTCTTGCAGTTCATCATCGAAGCAGCGCTGGTAGTATTCCGCGACAATGCTGCGCTCGGCTTCGTCGCACTTGTTGAGAAATGACAGGCGAAATGCCAGCGCCGGATCACCGAATATCTCAGTGTTTTCGGCCCATGCAATCACACCGCGTGGCGACATCAGCGTCGAAAGGTCGCCACAGGCAAAGCCCTCACGGGTCAGGCCGGCCACCGCCACCATCGACTCAAGCAGTTGTGCAGGGTAGAGGGCAAGCAGTTGCGGAACCCGCGCGGCTACAATTGCCTGCTCCTCAGCCGGGGGCAGGTAGTTCAGGCAGGCGACGATATTCCAGCGGTCGAGCTGCGCCTGATTGAGCACTTGTGTGCCGCTGTATAAGCCATTGAGGTTACCCAAACCGACCGTGTTAGATGTGGCGAACAGGCGAAACTGCGGGTGTGGGGTGATCAGCTGATTCTGGTCGAGCAAGTTGAGTTTGCCGTCACGCTCAAGAATGCGCTGAATAACGAACATCACGTCCGGGCGCCCGGCATCGTATTCATCGAATATCAGCGCCACTGGCCGGCGCAGCGCCCACGGCAGAATGCCTTCCTGAAATTCGGTGACCTGTTTGCCGTCCCGCAACACAATGCCGTCCTTGCCGATCAAGTCCAGGCGGCTTATGTGGCCGTCCAGATTAACCCGCACGCAAGGCCAGTTGAGCCGCGCCGCTATCTGCTCGATATGAGTTGATTTGCCCGTGCCGTGCAAGCCCTGAAGCATCACGCGACGGTTGCGGGTAAAACCTGCCAACACCGCTTGCGTGACTTCTGGATTAAACCGGTAGGCGCTGTCGATTTCCGGCACTTGATGATCGTGCTTGAGCAGGACCGGTACGCGCATGTTGCTGTCGATACCGAACAGTTCACGGGCAGAGACCAGCCGGCTGGCAGATTCAAGGGTCAGATCAGTCATGCGCAGTGCCTCTGAAACGGAATGAGTTCAACCGATTCTATGGGCGCTATTGATCAGGGGCAGGGGCCAGTTGGCATTCAACGATGGGCCAGGAACGGGCTTAAACAGTAGAGCTTTGCCGGGGCTGGAGCCAAAACTGCAGTGCAACTGGCTCTATGGCAGGCGCGCGTGCGCGCTAAGGATGGGGCCAGACAGAAACAATAAAGAGGCTTCCCGCATGTCGAACACGACTCTGACCCTTGCCCTCAACAGCCAGCTGAGTGATTTGTTTCAGCGCTATGAGGCGCATACACAGGTAACACCGGAGCAATATGTCGAGGCCTTGCTGGCCAAGACCTTGCCTACCTTGCAGGCTGTAGTTGAGGCGCTGGATGAAGCCGGTGGTGACTCCGAGGCGATGGCTCAGCTGTTCGCCAGCAAAATGGCGCAGATGGCTCAACCCGCTGCGCCCGCACAGGCCTGATACTCAGGCCAGGCATTCGATTTTCTGGCGAATCTCGGCAAGTTTGCCTTCCATCACACGTTCCAGGTGCTGGAGATCCTGCAATACCTCGGCCTTGGGCGAGAGTTGCGGGACTTCAGCTGTGGTCAGTTGTTTGAGTTCTGCCAGTGCGCTGCATAATACCGGGCTGCTGTTGCTCAACTCAGCGTAAGCCTGGCTGTGCCGACTCTGGCCCGGGATGGCTGTGCGCGGATGAGCGAAGGTGAACTTCTGGCTGTGTGCTCGCAATGAGCTGGCCGGACGCTCAAAGTAGATTTTCAGTACATCGCGGTCACGCTCCTGGCGCAAACTGAAGCGTTTGATTGATTCTACAGCGCTAATGCCCATCTCTTTCAGGGTTGGGTAGTCGGTCATGGCAGTTACCTCAGAAATCAGTGATCGATAATTCGGCTCCATTGCAAGCGCACGGCAATCAACCCGGCTGATGATTCCTCAGCTGAGCAAATTGGGGCGGATTGTTATTGTTTTCAGCGATTCTCGATCTGCATGTCAGGTGCAAGGCGCAGTTCGGAAGGGGGTGCCGCTCTCCTGCGGAGAGGTGTGCACAGTTTAGTCGGCAAGCTCGATTGGCCAAGAGCCAGCATTGGCCCTGCGATGGGGCCAGCGTTGTTCGGGCAAGCAAAAGCCCCGCAGCGGATTAACGCAGCGGGGCTTTTATCAGCCAATTTCAGGTGTGTGGCTTAGCTGTTGGTGACCGGCGCCGTAGACATTCGCGGCGCTGCTGTTGTTGATTTCTTGCGATTACCAATCCACCAGGCCGAGTAGGCACTCACCGCGCCGGCGAACAACACATACAGGCACGTCGTCCACGGTTGCCCGTCACTGCTGCGCATCAGCGCGGTGGCAATCATCGGGGTCAGGCCGCTGGCGAATATCCCTGAGAATTGATAGACGAACGAGATGCCGGTGTAGCGCACTTTGGCGTCAAACAACTCGCAGAACAGAGCGGCTTCCGGGCCATAAACGGCGGCATAGAAAATCCCGAACGGGATTACGATCGCCATCCAGATGAGGAACATATTGCCCTCGCTGGTCATCATCAACCAGAAGGCCGGGAATGCCGCCAGTGCGGTAATCAGCGAGCCCCAGAAGTACACGCGGGTGCGGCCGATGCGGTCACTCAGTGCGCCAAACATGGGGATCGTAAAGCACATCACCACCGCCGCAACCATGACCCCGATAAGTGCTTCGGAGCGCGGTAAATTGAGGGTCTGGGTCAGGTAGCTGAGGGAGAACACGCCGAATACGTTGAAGAACACCCCGTCGATGTACCGCGCTCCCATACCGGCGAGAACGTTCTTCGGGTAGCGCTTCATCATGTCGACAAATGGAATGGCGGCTTCGGCGTTGTCGGCTTTGACCTTGGCGAACTCCGGGCTTTCCATGACGTTCAGGCGAATCCAGGTGCCGACAAATACCAGACCGGCGCTGAGCAGGAAGGCGATCCGCCAGCCCCACTCGAGAAACTGTGTCTCGGTGAGGAAGTACGACAGCGCACCAACTACGCCCGAGGCCAGACAAAGGCCTATGGCAAGGCCGATTTGCGGCAGGCTGGCATAGAATCCGCGCTTATGCTTCGGCGCATATTCGAAGGCCATTAGCACCGCGCCTCCCCACTCACCGCCCAGGCCGATGCCCTGGAAAACACGCAACAGTAGCAGGAGCAGAGGCGCCCAGATGCCGATACTGTCATAACTGGGCACCAGGCCAATCAAGAAGGTCGCCACGCCCATGATCATCATGGTCATGACCAACATACTTTTTCGACCGATCTTGTCGCCAAAGTGGCCGAAGATAACCCCGCCAATCGGCCGGCTCAAAAAGCCGACAGCGAAAGTGCCGTAGGCCAGCATGGTTGAAATCAGTGGGTCATCACTGGGGAAGTAGAGCTGGTTGAAAACGATGCCGGCGACGACGCCGTAAAGGAAAAAATCGTACCACTCGATAGTGGCGCCTATGACACTTGCGATTACGACTTTGCGCACGGGATTTGGCGTGGACATGTCAGTATTCCTATGTGTTTGGCTCGGCAATCAAGCCGCTTGCGCACAGCTCGCGCGCCACGGCGGCTCTATTGCTGCAGTGACTCAAGAGGCGTGGGCACACAACTCTGAGGTTTTTGTCGGGTTGACGTTGACCGTGGCCAGCGACGGCTTGAGCGCATCTTCGAGAATCATCGTCGAGGCCTTCTCGGCAATCATCACCACCGGCACGTTGGTGTTGCCGGAAACCAGCGTCGGCATGATCGAGCAGTCGACCACGCGCAAGCCCTGGAGGCCGTGAACACGTAAACGTGAGTCGACCACCGCCAATGGGTCTGAACCCATTTTGCAGGTGCCGGACGGGTGGAAGATGGTCGCGCCGTATTGCCGGCAGAACTCGAGGATTTGCTCGTCACTCTGCGCTTCAATGCCGGGCAGGTGCTCGCGTTTGATCAAGTCCTTAAGCGGGCCGCTGGCCGCCAGTTTGCGGGTGTAACGAACCCCGGCAATTACCGTCTGGCGATCAAGCTCAGTCGACAGGTAGTTGGGCTGCATCGACGGCGGCTGATTAGGATCGGCCGAGACAATGCGCACGTACCCGCGACTCTCCGGCCGCAACTGGCACACCGACATGGTGAAGCCTGAGAACGGATGCACTTTGCCGCCAGCCGAATCGGCGCTGAGCGTGCCGAAATGGTACTGAATATCCGGCGTCTTGCTTTGCTCAATAACCTTGGTAAACAAGCCACCCTGGTTAATGCCGATTGCCAGCGGACCGCTGCGGGTAAACAGCCATTGCAGGCCCATGCGCAGTTTGCGCCACGGCGAACGCAGTTCGTCGTTGGTGGTAATCGGGCGGGTGCATTCGTACATCATGCGAATTTGCAGATGATCCTGCAGATTTTCGCCCACGCCAGGGAGGTCTTTTACCAGCGGGATCGAGAACTTCTGTAAAAGCTCGCTCGGGCCAACACCGGAGAGTTGCAGCAGTTGTGGCGATTGCAGGGCGCCGGCGCTGAGGATCACTTCACGTTTGGCTTTTACCGTGAGCTGCTGGCCGTTTTGCTCATACACCACCGCATTGGCCCGTGTGTCTTCAAACAGCACGCGCTGGGCTTTAGCCTGCGAGATGATGGTCAGGTTGCTGCGTTTCTGTGCAGGTTTCAGGTAGGCGACTGCGGTGCTGCAACGCAAGCCATTGCGGGTGGTCAGCTGGTAGTAGCCAACACCTTCCTGATCGCCGCTGTTGAAATCCTTGCTGCGCGGAACGCCCAGCTCAACGGCAGCGTTGATGAAACCTTCTGTGAGTGGATGGCGGGCCTTGATGCTGGAGGCGCTGAGTGGCCCGTCTGTGCCGCGGGTAGGGCCGGGGCCGAGGTCGTTATTTTCGCTGCGACGAAAATACGGCAGTACATCCTTCCAGGCCCAGCCTTCGTTGCCCGCGTCGGCCCAGGTATCGTAGTCGGCCTGTTGACCGCGGATGTAGATGAGCCCGTTAATGGAGCTGCATCCACCCCACACCTTGCCTCGCGGCCAATAGATGCGACGGTTGTTCATGCCAGGATCGGGGTCGGTGTAGAACCCCCAGTTATAGACAGGGTGGAACATGGTTTTGGCATAGCCAATAGGGATGTGGATCCACGGATACCGATCCGGTGGGCCGGCTTCGAGCAAGCAGACGCTGTAGCGCCCGTTCTCGCTGAGCCGGTTAGCCAGCACACAGCCAGCAGATCCAGCACCCACTACGACGAAGTCATAGATGAGCGACATTCGAAATCCTCTTTGTTTTTATTAGTGCGAAACCGAACTTCGAGATCAAATTAGAACAAAACGGTTCATTGTTGTTGGGCCAGAAATGACTTGTGATTGAGTCCACAGCCTTGTATTTACTGGCCTGTAAGATATTTTGTTTATAATCATGGAGTTATTTTCATGCCACAACTAACAGGCGGTATGGCAAATGGAACGAAACGTATCAAAAGCAGATGAGGCGCTGGGCGCTGCCACGCCAGATCGCAGCTTGCGGGCTTTGTTGCTGCTCGACGCCATCGCTCAGTCCGACTCGCCCTTGTCGCTGGCGCAGCTGAGTCATCGTCTGGATACGCCCAAGGCCACATTGCTGAGGATGGTGCAGGCGATGGAGCGGCTGGGGTTCTTGCTGCGCGAAGAGGACGAAAAGTCCTATTTGCTCGGCCCGCGTTCGGGGCAGCTTGGTTTGCACCTGTTGCGCAATGGCGTGGTTATGCAGCGCCATCGGCTGATTCTCGAAGCGCTGGTTCGCAAGCTGGGGGAAACCTGCAATCTGACCGCGCTGGATGGCTCGCAAGTGATCTATATCGATCGGGTCGAGACCACAGAACCGCTGCGACTGCATGTCGAGCCTGGCACGCATGTTCCGCTGCACTGCACGGCGAGCGGCAAGCTGTTTCTGGCTGAAATGCCGGTTGCAGATCGTGAGCAACTATTAACCTGCATTCCATTGCTGGCGCAGACCTCGCGCACCATCACCGACACGGGGTTGCTGCAAGCCGAGCTTGAGCGCATTCGCAGCCGGGGCGTGGGTATCGACAGTGAGGAATTTGTGGCGGGGATGGTCGCCGTGGCTGTGCCTATTCGCGATGCGCAGGGGCGTTGTGTGGCCGCGCTGGCGTGTCACGCGCCGACCGCGCGCAAGAGCCTGAATGATTTGATTGATGGAATTGAAGACATGCAGGCGGCGGCCGCGCAGCTGGCCTTGATGTTTGTCTCGCAAACAACCGGCGCCTGAAACAGCGGGGCGCCGGTGCCCAGGCTTCAGATAAACAAGCCGCTCAACGGGGACGATGCATCAGCGCTCAAACGACGCGGCATGCGTCCGGCCTGATACGCCTCTCGTCCGGCGCTAACGGCCTGACGCATGGCCGAGGCCATGCGAATCGGTTCGCGTGCGCGGGCAATTGCGGTATTCATCAGTACGCCATCGCAGCCAAGTTCCATGGCAATTGCCGCGTCGGATGCCGTGCCCACGCCGGCGTCAACGATTACCGGTACGTGAGCATTTTCGACAATCAGGCGAATGTTGTAGGGGTTGCGAATACCCAGACCCGAGCCGATTGGCGCACCCAAAGGCATCACTGCCACGCAGCCCAGTTCTTCCAGGCGCCGCGCTACCAACGGGTCGTCGCTGGTGTAAACCATCACCTTGAAACCCAGCTCAACCAGTTGGCGCGCAGCAATCAGGGTTTCGCCGATATCGGGGTAGAGTGTTTGCTCATCACCGAGAACTTCGAGTTTGACCAAGTCATGGCCATCAAGCAGTTCGCGGGCCAGCAAGCAGGTGCGTACGGCATCCTTGGCGGTGTAGCAGCCTGCAGTGTTGGGCAGGAGCGTGAATTTTTCGGGCGCAATGGCATCGAGCAGATTCGGTTCCTGAGCATTCTGGCCAAGGTTGCTGCGGCGCACAGCAAAGGTGACGATCTGCGCGCCGCTGGCATTCACGGCGGCTTGTGTCTCAGCCAAGTCTGCATAGTGGCCAGTACCAACCAGTAAGCGCGACTGAAAGGCCTGGCCGGCAATTATCAGCGGGTCCGCTATTGCTGCTGCGTGGGTCATAAACACTCCTGATCAACAGAATTGAAACCTTGCTTGCGGCTATCGCAAATCCCGAATCAGCCGCCGCCGATGGCGTGGACTATTTCGAGGCGATCGCCGCTTTGCAGGCGCCGTGTGGCCAGCTCACTGCGCGCAATAACCTGCAGGTTGTGTTCAACAGCCAGACGTCGTTCAACCAGACCGTTCAACTCCAGCAGTTCGAGCAGGCTCAGGTTTTCGGGCACTTGCTGCGCGGTGCCGTTAAGGATGATTTCAATCATGCGTGTATCGCACCGTGGTGGTTCGCTTTGTCTGCATGGTTGATTGATTCTGTGCGCCTCAGAAGGGCCAATGGTGCCAGCCATATTGGTCCAGTACGGCGCGGTGAAATGCCCCTGTGCGGCGCTGGCACCTCAGTTGGGTAAAAACTGGTTCTATGTGCGCTGGCGCCATGCTCCTAGTTTCATCACCAGAGGCTGAGCCTGCATTTACAGAACGCAGCCTGACGCTGGATAACCGCGGCCGCATGAATCTCCACCCCGGCCGCCGACAATTACAAAGTCCCACGCTGGAGGTTGGCATGAACACCATGACGAATGAAATTGATGCAGCTGAAGTGCTGGCCAGTGACCGCAGTCACGTATGGCATCACATTACCCAACACAAGCCGCTTGAACAGAATGATCCGATGATCATTGTTGAAGGCAAAGGCATGCGCGTGTGGGACATCAAGGGCAATGAATACCTGGATGCGGTGTCGGGCGGCGTGTGGACTGTCAACGTTGGCTATGGCCGTGAAAAGATTGCCGATGCGGTGCGCGATCAACTGGTCAAGCTCAATTACTTTGCAGGCTCGGCCGGTAACATTCCAGGCGCCTTGTTCGCCAAAAAACTGATCGAGAAAATGCCCGGCATGAGCCGCGTGTATTACTCGAACTCAGGTTCTGAGGCCAACGAGAAGGCCTACAAAATTGTTCGCCAGATTGCCCATAAGAAGTACGGCGGCAAGAAGCACAAGATTCTCTTCCGTGAGCGTGATTATCACGGCACCACCATCACTGCACTGAGCTCGACCGGTCAGTTCGAGCGCAAGAGCCAGTACGGCCCGTTCACTCCAGGGTTCGTCGAGTTCCCGCATTGCTGCGAATACCGCTCACAGTTCGGTGATGTCTCGGACTATGGCGTACGCGCGGCACTGGAAATGGAAAAAGTGATCCTGGCCGAGGGCCCGGATACAGTTGGCGCGGTGGTGCTTGAGCCCATTACAGCGGGTGGCGGGGTGATTACTCCGCCGGCTGGCTACTGGGAAACCATTCAGGCCATTTGCAAGAAATACGACATTCTTCTGCACATTGATGAGGTGGTTTGCGGCCTCGGACGCACCGGTAAGTGGTTCGGTTATCAGCACTACGGCATCAAGCCGGATATCGTCACCATGGCCAAAGGGGTTGCCAGTGGCTATGCAGCGATCTCTTGCACCGTGACCACCGAAGAGGTTTTCGAGTCGTTCAAGGGCGAAGCTGACGACCGCATGGGCTACTTCCGCGATATCAGCACCTTCGGCGGCTGCACTGCCGGCCCGGCAGCGGCGCTGGCCAATATGCAGATCATCGAAGAGGAGGGTTTGCTGGAGAATGTCACGCAAATGGGGGAGTACTTCATGGCCCGTTTGCGTGAGCTGCAAGACAAGCACCCGCTGATTGGTGATGTGCGTGGCAAGGGGCTTTTCTGTGGCTTGGAACTGGTCAAGGACCGGCAGACCAAAGAGCCGGTGGCAGAGAGCGTGGCCATTGCCGTCGCCGCAGACTGCATGCGCCAAGGCGTCATTATCGGGCGTACCAATCGCAGCTTTGAGCAGTTCAATAACACCTTGTGCTTCAGCCCGGCGCTGATTGCGACCCAGGCTGAACTGGATCAGATCATCACCGCCGTGGACAACGCGCTGGCCCGAGTGGGCGGCGGCGCTTAACTTCAGTAATGGCGTTTAATCAGCCGGGATGACCTGTGTGAACGGGTCTCCCGGCTTTGGCGTTTTGTCCATAAATGCGACTGATGCCGAGGTGGCTGACCAATAGTCTTGAGTGGCGGTTGGTGCTAGTCTGCGGCGCAGTCATCGCACCGAGGTGCATGGGCAAAGTGGAGTTGCTGGGCTGACGATGTGGGTTCCAGCATGTGCAGTTCTTACAGCTGAGGCCGCGATATGTTTCATCTATTTCATTTGTCCGCAGACAAGCCGACCGGCTTGCAGCAGCAGTTACGTGAACAAATTGCCCAGGTCATTCTTAACGGCAATATTCCGCTCGATAGCCCCCTGCCTTCCAGCCGTAAACTCGCCAAGCAGTTGAATATCGCCCGCAATACCGTGGTGCTGGCGTACGAGCACTTGCTTGATGACGGTTATCTGGTCGCCCGTGAGCGCAGCGGTTATTACGTAAACCCGGATATTCTGGCGCGCAAAGTCGAGCCGGCGAGGGTGCCGGTCGATTCGACATTTGATGGTGCGCCAGACTGGTCCACGCGGCTGGTGGTAAAGCCGACCGAACAGCGCAACATGAGCAAGCCGCGCGACTGGCAGAAGTACCAGTATCCATTTATCTACGGGCAGTTTGACCCGGTGCTGTTCCCGACTGCGAACTGGCGGGAGTGTTGCCGCGATGCCGTGAGTATTCCGGCGATTCGTGATTGGGCATCGGACCGTTTCGATGACGATGATCCGCTGCTGATGGAGCAAATTCGCACGCGCTTACTGCCGCGGCGTGGCGTTTGGGCCTCGCCCGAGCAAATTCTGGTCACCGTTGGCGCGCAGCACGCGTTGTATATGCTGGCGCGTTTATTGTTGCGCCCCGATAGCCTGATGGGCGTCGAAGACCCTGGCTACATGGATATTCGCAACATCGCCATGCTCAACCCGTCGCGGCTGCAGCCACTGGCTGTGGATGCGCAGGGCTTGGTACTCAGTGATCAGCTCAATGATTGCGATCTGGTTTACACCACGCCCAGCCATCAATGCCCGAGCACGGTGACCATGCCGCTGGACCGGCGTTATGAGTTGTTGCGCCGGGCCAACGAGCATGACTTTTTAATCATCGAGGATGATTACGAAAGCGAAACCAACTTCAAGGCCAATCCGATCCCGGCGCTCAAGAGTCTGGATAAGAACGATCGGGTTTTGTATGTCGGCAGCCTTTCAAAAACTCTCGCGCCAGGCTTGCGCGTCGGTTATCTGGTGGGCCCGGAGCCGCTTATTCGTCAGGCGCGTGCGTTGCGCCGGCTGATGGTGCGCCATCCAGCGGCAAACAATCAGCGTTCGGTGGCGTTGTTCCTTGAGCGTGGTTATCACGATGCGTTAATCATGAGCCTGATGCGCGCCTATCAGGATCGTCATCAGCAAATGGGCGATGCATTGCGTGAGTATTTGCCGGATTCGTCGCGCGAGCCGAGCTTTGGTGGCTCCTGCTACTGGGTCAAAGGCCCTGATGGATTGGACGCCCGCGAGTTGCAGAAACAGGCTGCCAAACAGGGTGTATTAATTGAGCCAGGCGATATTCATTTCTATGGTGAACGCCCGCCGCTGAACTATTTCCGGCTTGGCTATTCCTCGATTGCCGCAGAGCGAATCCGACCGGGTATCAAAATCCTCGCCGAGCTGATTGAGCAACTGAGCTAAAGCACTCTTCCGGGCCCACAGCAGTGGGCCATCTTGCCTACACCGCAGGCTTATGTCTGCGGTGCGATTTCCTGCGCGCGTTAAAAAGCCCTGTGGCCACTGGCGCAACAACTGGCCCGCAACTGGTTCTATCGGCTGCGTCTCTCAGGCTCCTACTCTAGGTCCAGTCCAGTTGGAACTGCATAGGCTCGACAGCGCAGGTTCTTACTGGGTTGCCGGTGCTCCATCACAAAAACAACGGGAGAGATCGACATGCAGAAAGTCTGTTCGACTGCGTCCAGTCACACCGCCCAAGGTGCCTTCGTGGTGCCAGTTGGTGGTCCAGCTGCCGTTTCGGGTTGGGTGTTGGAGCACCTGAATATTCAAGCAGGGCAGCGTGGCTGCCCTGAACCTGCCGAGGCTCTCGGCTATCCCTGTGCGCCGATGCCGCTCTGCGGCTAAGCCCCGATCAACCGGCGGCTTGGCCGTCGTACACCTAAGTTCTGAGAGGAAAGTCGATATGGCACGCATGACACCTAGCGAGGCTTTAGTTGAAACCATGGTCGCCAATGGCGTAACCGATATCTTCGGCATCATGGGCTCGGCCTTCATGGACGCAATGGATATTTTTGCCCCAGCCGGCATCCGTTTTATCCCGGTTGTGCACGAGCAAGGCGCTGGCCACATGGCCGACGGTTATTCGCGAGTGAGTGGTCGCCACGGTGTGTGTATCGCCCAGAACGGCCCGGGTATCACCAACTTTGTCACGGCCATTGCCGCTGCTTACTGGGCGCACAGCCCGGTTGTGGTCATCACTCCGGAAACCGGTTCAATGAGCCAGGGGCTTGGCGGCTTCCAGGAAGCTCAACAGCTGCCGTTCTTTGAAACCATCACCAAGTACCAAGGCCACGTTGCCAACCCGGCGCGCATGGCTGAACTGACCGCGCGCTGCTTTGACCGCGCCATGCAGGAAAACGGCCCGACCCAGCTGAACATTCCGCGCGACTTCTTCTACGGCGACATTAACGTTGATATCCCAACGCCAATTCGCATTGAGCGCAGCGCCGGCGGTGAAAACAGCCTCGCAGAAGCGGCTGCGCTGCTCGCGTCGGCGAAAAATCCGGTGATCATTTCCGGTGGCGGTGTGGTCATGGGCGATGCCGTTGAAGAGTGCAAGGCGCTGGCCGAATACCTGGGCGCGCCGGTGGTGAACAGCTACCTGCACAACGACTCATTCCCGGCCAGCCATCAACTGTGGTGCGGCCCGCTGGGCTATCAAGGCTCGAAAGCCGGCATGAAGTTGCTGTCCCGTGCGGACGTGGTACTGGCTCTGGGCACACGCCTTGGACCATTCGGTACGCTGCCGCAGCACGGCATGGATTACTGGCCGAAGCAGGCCAAGGTGATTCAGATCGATTGCGATCCGAAAATGCTCGGTCTGGTCAAGAAGATCTCGGTAGGGATCTGCGGGGATGCCAAGGCTGCTGCGGTAAACCTGCTGGGCCGCCTGCAGAATCTGGATGTGCTGTGCCTTGAGAACAAAGGCGCACGCGCAGAAGAAATCGCCATGGAGAAGGCGAACTGGGAAGCCGAACTGACTGCCTGGGTTCACGAGAAGGATGAATATTCGCTCGACATGATCAACGAGCAGAACGGCGAAGACGGCAACTATCTGCACCCGCGTCAGGTCCTGCGTGAGCTGGAAAAAGCCATGCCGGCGGATGCCATGGTCTCGACCGATATCGGCAACATCAACTCGGTATCCAACAGCTACCTGCGCTTTGAGCAGCCACGTTCGTTCTTTGCTGCAATGAGCTTCGGTAACTGTGGTTACGCGCTGCCAACCATTATCGGCGCCAAGGTTGCCGCACCGCATCGTACCGCTATCTCCTACGCCGGTGACGGCGCGTGGGGCATGTCGATGATGGAAATCATGACCTGTGTTCGCGAGAACATTCCGGTGACTTCTATCGTCTTCCATAACCGCCAGTGGGGCGCGGAGAAGAAGAACCAGGTCGACTTCTACAACCGTCGTTTTGTGGCTGGCGATCTGGAGAACCAGAGCTTTGCCGGCATCGCCCGCTCAATGGGCGCAGAGGGTGTCACTGTTGATCGTCTGGAAGATATCGGACCGGCGTTGAAGGCTGCATGTGAGGCACAGAAGGCAGGCAAAACCACGGTTATTGAAATCATGTGTACCCGCGAACTCGGTGACCCGTTCCGCCGTGATGCGTTGTCCAAGCCGGTGCGTTTCCTTGAGAAATACAAGGATTACGTATAAGCCCTGGCGGCCTGTACAAGCACCCTGCAGCGGCGCCTTTGGGCGCCGTTGCAGTATCGCCAGCGAGCAAATGGGAGGTGAATGATGTTGAGCACGACAGCACGCGAGTGCCCGGCTTTTTTGCTCAATCGGGCCAAGGCTTTGCCCCAGGTGGTAACCGCGGTGGTCAACCCGGTCAATCTGCTGACGTTGGGCAGCGCCAAGCAAGCCTTTGATGAGGGCTTGATCGTTCCGGTTCTGGTGGGTGATATCCAGCAGATGCGTGGGTTGGCCGAGCAACTCGACTGGGACCTCAATGGCATACGGCTGATAGCCGCGGCGGATGAGGCCGAGAGTGCTGCGATCAGCTGCGCACTGGCCGGCAAGGGTGAAGCGAGTGCGTTGATGAAAGGTCATCTGCACACCGACACTTTGTTACGCGCGGTGCTTAAACGCGATGCCGGACTGCGCACCGCCAGCCGTCTCAGTCATGTTTTCCACATGACTTTACCGGGCAGTGACAAGGCGCTGTCGATTACCGATGCGGTGATTAACGTGCAGCCTTCAATCATCGACAAGGTGCACATCGTTCGTAATGCAATCCAGCTGATGCATGCGCTGGGGTATGAGTCGCCGCGGATGGCAATCCTCTCCGGAACCGAAGAGGTGAGCAGCAGCATGCCGTCGAGTCAGGATGCCGCCGAGTTGACCAAATTGGCGGCTATTGGCGCGATCAGTGGCGCGAGGATTGAGGGCCCGTTGGGCTTTGATAATGCAATATCGGCCGAGGCCGCGAAGATCAAGGGCATTGCCGGACAAGTCTGTGGTAACGCCGATATTCTGCTGGTGCCAAATCTTGAATCGGGTAACTTTCTGTTCAAGCAGATGGTTTATTTCATGAGCGCTACGGCCGCAGGTCTGGTGCTGGGCGCCAAGGTGCCGATTATTCTGACATCGCGCGCTGATCCTCTGGAGGCACGACTTGCCTCATGCGCGCTGTCATCCATTTTTATTGATTACTGTGCGCAAACGCCTGAGCGGGCGCTGGCGGTTTAGTCACACTTCAACGGAGAGTTGCTATGGCAGTGCAACGTTACGCATTCATTTTCAAGGCCCCGGGCATGGATTTCATGACCCATAACGGCAAACTTGAGTCGGACGCTTTCTCGGCGACCCTGTGTGGGGTGGCCGATGTTGAGCAGGCTGTGATGGTGGCGCTCGAACTGCTGACGCATCACGTGCAGTTGATCGAGTTGTGTGGGGCGTTCAGCGAGGCGGAAACCGAGCAGATCCGTCAGGCCTTGGACGGCAGAATTCCGCTGGGCGCAGTTCAGTACAGCGCTGAGGACCGTGCGCGACTGCTGCAGCCCGGCGCTTAATCGCAGAACTCAGGCGGGCATTGGGGCTGTTTGTGCATGCAGATGCCAGGCGCTTAATACCCGCCGCGGCCACCAGTCACTGCTTTCTATCAATTGACGAATAAACACTTGCTGTTGCGTATCACCGGCAAAACATTGCGGGCGTGCGAATATCGGCAGCTCGCGCAATTGGTCGGTCTGTGCCACGGGTTGCGGATGATTGGGCAGTATCGGCAGTCTCGGGCACAGATAGAAGAGAATCTGGCTGGTCGCACGGCACTCATCGCTGCCATCAAACAAGGCATCACTGGCGCTCACAAGTAGCTGCTGCGCCAGTTCAGGTCCTTTCTCGGCAGCGCTTTGGCTTAGCGTTTCCCAGCGCGGGGCGACTTCCCGGCGAATAAAACCATCGAGCCGAGCGGCAAGTTCATCGGCGCTTAAGCCATGCATATCCAGTTGCGTGCACTGCGCGAGGATCCGCAAGTAGGTTTTGTCGATGAGGGTGCGTCCGGCATTTTGCCAACCATAACCGGCTGCTTTATGCAGGCTTCCATAAAGCAGCAATAGCAGCATGTTGTCACTGCTACGCGGATCGTTGCCGGTTGCGAAGCGCGGATTGGCGCGTTGCCAATGGTTGCGCAGGCATTCACTCATGCGCGTCAACTCAAGGTTGCTCAGGGCCATTTTTCCCTCCTGCTGTGAACCGCTCCGCGTGCTTTAGTGGGGCCAGTGTGAAACTCGCCAACGCACAGAATATGCGGCTTGTACGGATTCACTTAGCGCCAGCTGCGAGGGGCTATGGGGCCAGTCGGATTGGCCCCTAACAAGGCGGCTCAGTGGCCCTAATGAGTCGGTCCGGGTTTCACTAGCATCGGTGGCACGTGATGAAACAACGGTGTAGGTGCCAACCATGACAATAAAACAACACCACACGATTCCACCGGTTGCGGTCCCGGCAGAGTCGCAACCCGGCAATACCGACTCGTGGCTGGTACGGCGGGTACAGAAGTGCAAAGTGGTTATGCCCGGACTGATTATTTCGGCAGTAGTCGGTGTCAGTGCCTCGTTCCTCTCCGAGCACTACGGTGCACCTGTGATGCTCATGGCGTTGCTGTTGGGCATGGCGCTGGGGTTTCTTTCGGAGGAGGGCCGCGCTGTTGCCGGAATCCGTTTCACCTCCAGCACGATCTTGCGCATTGGCGTTGCGCTGTTGGGGATGCGCATAACCCTGGAGCAGATCATGTCGCTCGGCGGCACCTTGCTGGCAGTGGTAGTCGGTGGGGTGTTTTTGACTATGACCTTTGGCGTGGTATTGGCCCGTATGCTCGGGCAGTCGCGTGACTTCGGTATTTTGAGTGGCGGCAGCGTGGGCATTTGCGGGGCTTCCGCTGCGCTGGCGATTTCGGCGGTGTTGCCGCAGGACAAAAACAGCGAGCGCAACATCATCTTCACGGTGATCAGCGTGACGGCGCTGAGCACCATCGCCATGATCATTTATCCGCCCATCGCACAATGGCTCGGACTGGATGCACGGCAGGCCGGGGTGTTCCTTGGCGCGACGATTCACGACGTTGCGCAAGTCGTTGGGGCTGGCTACAGCATGTCGGATGAAACGGGCGATACCGCAACGGTAGTCAAGCTGCTGCGTGTGGCCATGCTGGTGCCGATTGTGTTCAGCCTGTCGCTGATGCTGCGCAAACGCAGCGATGGCCCGCGAGCGGCTCTACCCCTGCCGTTATTCATTATCTTTTTCGTGATCTTTGTGGCCATTAACAGCAGTGGCGTGGCAACACCGGCCATCCGTGAGTTCGCTGTGAGTGTTTCAAGCTGGTGTCTGGTCACTGCGATTGCTGCGCTGGGTATGAAAACATCGCTGAAGTCGTTGCTTGAGGTAGGCTGGCGCCCGGCTACGTTGCTGGTCAGTGAGACCGTGTTTCTGGCGACTCTGATACTGTTGGCTGTTCATTGGATGGGGTGAGGTTGAACGTGGGCGTAAAGCCATGAGTGTGCAAGTGCACCTGATGTTTCTGGGCTGTGTGTTACTTGCCACGCTGGCACAGAACCTCACAGGGTTTGCCTTCGGCTTGATCCTGCTGGGGATGGTTGCCACCCTCAATATTGTTTCACTCGCCGATGTGGCCGTGGTCATCAGTTTTCTCACCGTTGCCAATGCGCTGGCGACGTTGGGCGGGCCTAAACCTGCACTTGATCGCAGCGTCCTGATGCCGATTCTATTGAGCAGTTTGTTGGGTGTGAGTGTGGGTATGTGGGGCTTGGGTGCGCTGGATGAGGCGCAAATGGCCTGGCTGCGGCTCTTGCTGGGCTGCGTAATTATCATCGCCAGTTTGCTGTTGGTGGTGCAGAGCAAGCCCCGAGAACGTCTTTCCGGGCAACCCGCTTTCTGGGTTTCAGGCGTTCTATGCGGGCTGCTTAACGGGCTGTTCTCGAGTGGCGGGCCACCGCTGGTGTATCACCTCTATCGCCAGCCACTGGCTTATGAGGTCATCCGCAACACGCTGATCACCGTGTTTGCGGCCAACTCTGCAACGCGTCTGGGCTTGGTGATTGCCCAAGGGCAGTTGCACATGCAAGTGATCTGGCTGAGCCTTGAGGCGCTACCGCTGGTGCTGCTGGTAAGTGTACTGATGCGGCGCTACCCGCCGCGCCTGTCACTGCGCACGGTTCGCTGGCTGGTGTTTGCTTTGTTGGTGCTGGCGGGTGCCAGCCTTATCGTCGAGTCACTTGGGCAGGTGCTGGCAATGGCCGCAAAACCGCCCACGCTCCCCCACGGTGCATGACCGCAACCACGGGGTAATCAGCGTGGTGACCCTTACTCGGCGGCTTGCGGTTCCTTGTCCAGATCGTTGAGAGCATCCGGTTGGTTCTTGAAGGCTTTGGCGAAAATGTCGCGATTCTTGGCCATGAAAATGCCCAGTTCTTCGCCCTGTTGTTCGTTGAGGCTCGGAACGGCCTTTTGCAGCACGTCTGTCAGCAGCTCTGCCAGTTCAAGCATTTTGTCATGACGGTCAGCTTCTGCTTTATCCATGAATAAACGCTCCAGATCTCGACTGCTGCGGTACACCACTTCGACGGCCATTCATCACCTCTACCTTCACGCTGATTAATTACATTCAGGAGCTCTGCAAAAGCACGCGGCTGGCGCGGTGTGTTTGCAGGCTCTTTAGCTGTTTATTTATACAGTATTTGTAGCTTAAAGAATTCCAGCGGTTTTGAACAGCAGCAATCATGCCGTACCGCACAAAACCGAGAGCGCTGATTACTTATCGGAGCGAATCGGGCCAAACTTGATGTCAGTGCGAAATGTTAAGTGTGGCTGCCGATTACTGGCATTTCAGTGAAGCACGAATTGCCCGGGTGGTCTTGCTCAACGCGGCTAATTATTAAGTCGTCAGAGGCCGCGCTGCGTAGTAAATGTAATGCTTTCACGGCATTATGCGCGCATCAATTCAGCAATATTTTCGCGCCCCATAATCACCGGTTCGTCCCGAAGTTGCGGGTGTCCTGAGTTGTATTTTGGTCTGCGTGCGGGTCGGTTCAACGTTAAGGAAGTGGCTATGAAATGGGTGGATAACACCAGGCAGCAAATGCACAAAAGCGCAAACTCGATCGGTAATCTGCTGGTGGAAGGGTTCCACTACATTGGGCTGTTTGCCATCGGCGGCGTCACGGCGTGGGCGTCGATCATTGCCTTTATGGAGATGCTCGAAAAAGGCCACGCCAGTGTCGATGGCGTGCTGCTGTTATTTATCTACCTGGAACTGGGGGCGATGGTCGGGATTTACTTCAAGACCAATCACTTGCCTATCCGCTTTCTGCTGTATGTGGCGATCACCGCGCTGACGCGTTATCTGATTGGCGATGTATCGCATCACAAGGCGCCGGACGTGGGTTTGGTTTATGCCTGCGGTGGCATATTCCTGCTGGCCTTGTCGGTGCTTGCAGTGCGCTATGCGTCTTACCGCTACCCGTCGAGCAAGCCGATCGACGCCACCGGTGATGTGGTCAAGGATAAAGCCGAGAGCCATTAATCATCGGCTGTTTGGCAGCACTCTGTCGCGGAGTGCTGCCAGCGGCCAAAAGCGCTTATTTGTCGAGTGGTGCGAACAGTGCCGCCAGATCCTCTTCGCTGATCTGCCACTGTTCCAGGCTGCCGCCTTCAAGTACGCCACGGGCCAGATTGGCCTTGGTGTGCTGCAACAACTGGATTTTCTCTTCGACGGTGCCGCGGCTGATCATCTTGTAGACGAACACCGGCTTTTCTTGGCCGATCCGGTAGGCGCGGTCGCTGGCCTGTGCTTCGGCTGCCGGATTCCACCACGGGTCGAAGTGGATAACGGTATCGGCGGCCGTCAGGTTGAGGCCAACGCCACCGGCCTTGAGGCTGATCAGAAACACCGAGAATTCGCCAGCCTGAAAGTCATGCACCGGCGAGCGCCGGTCTTGGGTGGCGCCGGTCAGTTTGCCGTAGCTGATGCCGCGCTCTTTCAGCTCAGAGGCGATCAGGTCGAGCATTGAGGTGAATTGCGAGAACAGCAGCACGCGGCGACCTTCCTGCGTCAGCTCCTCAAGCATGTTCAGCAATGACGTCAGCTTGCCTGAGTCCGAGGCTTTCAGCGTGCTGGACTCATCGCCCAGCAAACGCAGATCGCAACAGGCCTGACGCAAGCGAAGCAGCGCTTCGAGAATGACTATCTGGCTGCGCGCCAGACCCAGTCGGGCGATCTCGTCGCGGACCTTTTTATCCATCACCAGACGCAGGGTTTCGTAGCGATCGCGCTGAGTCGGCGTCAGGTCGACCCATTGGGTGATTTCGGTTTTTGCGGGCAACTCGGTGGCGACTTGTTCTTTCTTGCGGCGCAGCACGAACGGCTTGATGCGCCCATGCAAATGCGCCAAACGCTGGCTGTTGGCGTTCTTTTCAATCGGCGTGCGGTAATCGTGATTGAAGCTTTTGCTGTCGCCCAGCCAGCCCGGCATCAGAAAGTTGAACAGCGACCAAAGCTCGCCAAGGTGATTCTCCAGCGGCGTGCCGGTCAGGCACAGACGGCGTTCGGTTTTCAGTTGGGAGGCGGCTTGAGCGGCCTTGCTGCGCGGGTTCTTGATGTTCTGCGCTTCATCCAGAATCACCAGATGATAACTGTGTGCGCCGAGCATTTTGAGGTCGCGCGGGAGCAGGGCATAGGTGCTCAGAATAATGTCGTACTCGCCGATGTGCTTGAACTGATTGCGCCGCTTGATGCCATGCAAAGCCAGCACTTTCAGTTGCGGGGTGAAGCGTTCGGCTTCGTCCTGCCAGTTGGGAATCAGGCTGGTCGGCATGATGATCAGCGCGGGCTGCTGCAAACGCCCGGCCTGCTTTTCACAGAGGATATGCGCTAGCGTCTGCACGGTCTTGCCCAGACCCATGTCATCGGCCAGTACGCCGCCTACCTCTAATTCGGCAAGCGCTTGCATCCAGGCCAAGCCATGCACTTGATAGGGCCGCAGTTGCGCCTGCAAGCCTTCGGGCGGGCTTACGGTTTTGTCGCTGTAGGCCTGCAAGCGCTGGGCAAAGCCGCGCAGTTGCTCGCCGCCTTGCCAGTGAATTGCCGGGCCTTGTTCGAGTGCAATCAGGCGCGCCGCGTCGGCTCGCGGCAGGCGCAAGGATTGGCTGGTTTCGCCCGGTTCGCGAAAGAACAATTCGCCGAGCGTCGCCAGCAGCGGCTTTAGCCGTGAAAAGGGCAGCGCCACGCGTTGCTTGTTCTGGGGCAGGGTCACCAGCAGCATTTCATCGTCGCGGCGCAGGGCCAGTGCTTCGCCATTGAGCAGGTTGGGGTTCTTGCGAATTGCCTGCAGCAGAATTGGCAGCAAGCTGATGCGCTGGCCTTCAACCTCGATACCCAACTCCAGATCGAACCAGTCATGCTCGGGTGCCTGCTCGATGTCGGCGTACCAATCTTCAATCTCGCTGAGGTTGAAGTAGAAGTCGTCGTCCATTTCGATCAGCCACCCGGCCTCGCGCAGTTCGGGCAGATGCTGTTTGGTGAATGTCAGCCAGGCGCCTTCATTGCCCAGCTCGAAGTGTTCGCCGGGATGGTCGCCCAGCGCTTCGCTCTGGCGCAGCGATATTTTCAAACCGCAGTCGAGCAGGTGTTGGCGCATTGCGGCTTCCGCTTGCGGGTTGCGGATTATGCGCAGCGGGATTTCACCAGGGCGTTTTACGATCAGGTCTTTAGGGGCTTTACCGAAGGCCAGATGGCCCTGATAGTCGAATGCCAGCGCAGCACGGTGCTGGGTTTGTTCCTGCATACGGGCCTTGCGCGCATCGAAGTGCACGCGCACGTGGCTGCCAAGCGACAGCACCGCGCGAGGGGAGACGCCTTCAAGGCGCTCCTCCAACAGTCCGGCAGTATCCAGGGACGGCGCATTCTGGCTCATCGTGCTGTTAACCCTAGTCAGCATTCACTGTCGACATGCCAACACTTAAACAAGAGGAAAGCAGACGATTTTGACACAGCTGGGAAGGCTTGCGGCGATCAGCAGACGAAATCGCTGCAATCGGTGCCGATGCCTGTTATTTGCAGGTAATTAACGCGCCAGCGAGTTGCCGGCGACGCTTTGGCGGTATTGGCTCGGCGTGGCATTGAATGCCTGACGAAAGCGATTGCTGAAATGACTGGCACTGGAAAAACCACACGCCAGGGCTATTTCAGCAAACTCCAGAGCGCTGCTGCGCAGCAGGAATTGCGCATGTTGCAGGCGTTGGTTGAGCACATAACGATGCGGCGGCAAGCCAAAGCTCAAGTTGAACATGCGCGCAAAGTGGTACTCGGAAAGCGCGCACAATCCCGCCAGATGGCCCAGTGTCAGCGGTTGATCAAGATTGGCCTGGATATAGTCGCGCAGACGCTTGCGGTGCGCAGGTGCCAGACCGCCGCGTAATTGCAGGCCTTCACGGCGGCTGACTTGCGACAGCAATGCATGGCTGAGCATGCTGTGGGCGAGGCTGCTGGTGAGCAATCGCTCGGCTGGCTCATCCCAGTTGAGTTGAGTCAGTTGGCGGAAGCGTTCGGCCTGATCCGGATCATCGACAAAGGTGGATTCACGCAATTGCAGCTCGCGCGGTTCGCGGTCGAGCGTGCGCACGGCAGCAAGAGCGAATTGCTCCTGGCTGATGTACAGGTGCGCCAGTTGAATCTCGCCGTTGATTACCCAGGACGATTGGTGCTCGGCGGGCATCACACAAAGCTTGCCAGGCGCGCCTTTTTGGTCCGGCCGCTCGGCGCGGAAAGTGCCAGTGCCACCGGCCAGATAGCACGACAGCGTGTGATGGCTCGGCGCGAGATAGCTGCGGGTGTCGTGATGGTTACTCCAGATCGCAGCCGACAGCCCGTCACCCAACTCTGCAGTGTGATGCAGGCGGGCATTGGGTGAGCTGTTCATGCTCTGAAATACGTGGAGTTGTTCTATGGGTGGCATACGCTTTCCTGGGAGGCGGCCCGAAACGGCGGCGCCAATGACGTGCTGGCCGGTTATTCGGGGTGCCCAATTGCCACTATGCTACGCCGCCAATGCGTGTCTGCCAGCCCCCAGCGGCTAAAAAGCGCAAGATTTTGCTAGTTGCCGGGCCGGGTGATCCGCTCACAAGTGCGCAAGTTTGTGCAAGCGCAGCCACCGCTCTCAGCGCAGAATTGGCGCATTGAATGGGAGCTGGGTAATGAATATTTCGCTGTACCTGATGACTGTGCTGATTTGGGGCACAACCTGGATCGCCCTGAAGCTGCAACTTGGCGTGGTGGCTATCCCTGCCTCCATCGCCTATCGCTTTGGCTTGGCCGCCGCCGTGTTGTTTGCGATTTTGCTGTTAAGCCGACGCCTGCAAAAAATGCATGGCCGCGCCCATCTGGTGTGCGCTGCACAGGGTTTGTGCTTGTTCTGCATTAATTTCATGTGTTTCTACACTGCCAGCCAATGGATTCCCAGCGGGCTGGTGTCAGTGATTTTCTCCACCGCCACGCTGTGGAATGCGCTGAATGCGCGGGTGTTCTTCAAACAGAAAATTGCCAGTAACGTGCTGCTCGGAGGTGCGTTGGGTTTGAGCGGGTTGGCGTTGCTGTTCTGGCCCGAACTATCCGGCCACGAAGCCAGCCGCGAAACACTGTTGGGGATTGGCCTGGCAGTGATTGGCACGCTGTGTTTTTCGGCGGGCAACATGCTCTCGAGTTTGCAGCAGAAAGCTGGCTTGCGACCGATGACCACCAATGCGTGGGGTATGTTCTACGGCGCGCTGTTTTTAGTGGCCATTTGCGTGGTGAGCGGTACGCCGTTCGCTTTCGAGTGGAACACCCGCTATATCGGCACACTGTTGTATCTGGCGATTCCCGGTTCGGTGATCGGCTTTACCGCCTACCTGACCTTGGTCGGGCGCATGGGCCCTGAACGCGCCGCGTATTGCACGGTGCTGTTCCCAGTGGTCGCGTTGAATATTTCGGTGTTCGTCGAGGGCTATCAATGGACAGCGCCGGCGCTATGCGGGCTGGTGCTGGTCATGCTCGGTAATATTCTGGTGTTCCGCAAACCGCGAGCAGCGCCTGCCTTGCAAGCCGCTGGCGGACAGCAGTAGCGCTAAGTCGGTTGGGCGATCAGCGAATTGATCGCCCAAGTCGATGGCTATTTAGCCGGTGTGGTCTTCTTGCGGCGAAACAGACGTGACCAGTGCGGCGAGATGCAGATAATCAGCGCAATCGGGTAGATCAGGTAATGCGCGACAAACAGCACCTGACCGCCAAGGCCCGGTGACTCCTTGAGCATCATCATGGCGAACAGGCCGATATACAGGCCGCCTAAAATCCCCGCGTAGCACAGCACCAAACGCAGGCGCTCTTTCCAGTTCATCGGCCGGCGATGCATCCAGCGAAACGCGATGAGCAGCAGTAAACCAGTCAGGAGCGCCGCCACCAGAGTAGCCGGAAAACCGCCGAGCTTGAGCAATAGGCGCGCCATCAGGTTGAAGCCGAATGCCGCGATCACACCGCCCACGGCGTAGTGGATCATCGAGGGTACGCGCTCGATAGAAGTCTTCATGATAATTGCCTATTGAGACCGAAGCGTTTCTTCAAAGCATGCTCCAGCAGGTTCTTGGGTAATAGCGCGGCCAGCAGCGGCAGAGCCCGGCTGCCATTGCCGAGGCGCAGCAAACGTGGCGGATTGGTGCGTTGGCTGGCAGCCAGAATATCCCGGGCTACGTCTGTGGCCGGTGTCGGATTGTCTTGTGAGGCGTTGGCGCGGGCGCGAATCCCCTCGCGCAGCGGCCACCACGGCGAGCCTTCGCTGATCAGTTGTTCAGCCTCGCGGCTGGCATTGGCGCCGAAGCTTGAAGCAATCGCCCCCGGCTGCACCTCCATGACGTTAATCGAGAAGGGCGCAAGCTCAAGACGCAGGGCGTCGGATAGCGCGTGCACTGCCGCTTTCGAGGCGCAGTAGGTTCCTGCAAACGGAGTCACCAACACCCCAGAAACGCTGCCGATATTGATCACCAGGCCTTTGCGTTGGCGCAGCAGCGGGAACACCGCGCGGGTGATTTCGATCAGTGAGAATACGTTGGTTTCAAACTGCCGGCGCATGGCCTCTGCGCCGCCATCAAGCAGCGGGCCCATGGCGCCGTAGCCGGCGTTGTTGATCAATACATCGAGACCGCCCGCCTGCGTCTCGAGGCGCGCCGCTAATTGGACGATGGCGCTGGCGTCATTCACATCCAGTTCGACGGCGTTGAATCCGGCTGCGCTGAGAGCCTCCAGATCCGCCGCTTTGCGAGCCGTTGCCCAGACGCTATAGCCGGCGTTGCCATAGGCATCCGCCAAAGCACGACCAATACCACTGGAACATCCGGTTATCAGGGCTACAGGCTGGGTCATGCGGCATCCTTATCGTTGTTATGGCAGGTGTTGAATATGCCAGTTCAGCTTCCCTGTGCCCAGCGTACCGTTTGCAAATGGCTGGATAAACCTTGATTGCCTGCTTGTTCGAAGATGTTCGCGGCCCTACTGCACGAAACTGCCTTGAAGGCGTTGCGCCCTGAACTCGAGGCTGCTGGGCCGATACCCACTGCGCAAGTTCGGCAATGGCATGCAGTGTTGCCAGCTGGCGCCCGGCTGCAAGTCGCCTGGCCCGCTGTAGCGCGGCGCTTCGTAGAGGCCCTGAGCCAGATCGACGCTGTCGCCTGGACGATAAGCCGCCACCTGCCATTGCAGTTCGGTGAGCACGGCGCTGCTTGAGTTGGTCAGGTCTATAGCCAGCGGGCGATCGGCAGGGCAGCGCTGAGGATCGTAGCTGAGGCGTAATTCGAGATTGGCCAGGTGGCGGTTTTCGCGGCTTTCTTGCCACACCACAACGCCGGCAACGATGCCCAGGCCGATCAGGGCGATCAACGTAATGGGCAACGCTTTGCTGGGGTAGCGGATCAGCAGGATTAACCAGCTGAGCACCAGAATCGAGCCGTAAAGCATGGTCTTTCGCCTTGTGAGAGAGCGTGCATTTATCCTACTACACAAGGCGTGAGACTAACGGCGCTTTTGCGGCGCCGTAATATTGTCTGACGTTTACTCGGGCGCCTGATCGCGCAGGAACACCAGATTGTCCGGCGTTGAGCGCTCTGACGAATAAGCGTAGCCCTGATAATTGAAATCCTTGAGGCCCTGCGGGTCGCGCAGGCGTTCCTTGATCACGTAGCGCGCCATCAGGCCACGGGCTTTCTTGGCGTAGAAACTAATGATCTTGTACTGATCATTTTTCAAATCGCGGAATTCGGTATTGATGATGCGGGCATTCAGCGCCTTACGCTTCACCGCGCCGAAGTACTCATTGGAAGCCAGATTGAGCAACACGTCATCGCCTTGCTCGGACAGCGCTTGATTCAACCAACCGCTGATACGCTCGCCCCAGAATGCGTAAAGATCCTTGCCGCGCGGATTGGCCAGTTTGGTGCCCATTTCCAGGCGATAGGGCTGCATCAGGTCGAGCGGACGCAGCACGCCATACAGGCCGGAAAGCATGCGCAGGTGCTGTTGTGCGAAGTCGAAATCCGCTTCGGCAAAATCTTCGGCATTGAGGCCGGTGTAAACATCACCCTTGAACGCGAGCAGGGCCTGCTTGGCGTTTTCAGTGGTGAAATTTGTCGTCCAGCTGCCGAAGCGAGCGGCATTGAGGCCGGCGAGCTTGTCGGAGAGGTGCATCAACTCGGCGATCTGCTGGGGCGAGAAGTCGCGCAACTGGGTGATCAGGTCTTGAGCATGGTCGAGGTGCTCTGGCAGGGTAAAACGCTCGGTTACCGAAGGCGTCTCGTAATCGAGGGTTTTAGCCGGGGAAATCACCAACAACATAAAATCTGCTCCTAATCTGTCTTGGCCGCGATTTTAGGCCGAGTCGGGGGTTTGGCTCCACCTATAACGCCGATGGTTTAATCTTATCGGTCTCGAAACGACAAGTTTTCGCGGCCTCAACCATCGAAGCGAGCAACTATGAACGACTGTGATCACGCGCGCTGGGAACCCGACCATAACTACCGCCCGCTGGAAACCCATGCAGAGCAACAGGCGTGGCGTGTTGCAGCGCTCACAGGCATCACCATGCTGGTGGAGATTGTCGCGGGTTACCTGTACAACTCCATGGCGCTGTTGGCCGACGGATGGCACATGGCGTCGCACATGGTGGCGCTGGGCATGACGGCGCTGGCTTATTTTCTGGCGCGCAAATACGCCCACGACCCGCGCTTCGCCTTCGGCACGTTCAAGGTTGAGGTCCTCGCGGGGTTTGCCAGTGCGGTGTTGCTGGTTGTAGTGGTGGCCATGCTGGCATTTGAGTCACTGTTGCGGCTCTGGCATCCGCAGCAGATTGCCTTCGACATGGCCTTGCTGGTGGCGGTGATCGGCCTTTTGGTGAACCTGGTGTCGGCCTGGATGCTGCGCGATCAGGATCATGCGCATGACCACGGCCATGGTCACAGTCATGCTCATCACGATCACGATCACGATCACGATCACGATCACGGCGAGCGTGGGCGTGATCTCAATCGGCATGCCGCATTTATTCACGTGCTGGCCGACGCGCTGACCTCCATCGCGGCGATTGCGGCGCTGGCTGGCGGCTTGTTGTTTGGCTGGAACTGGCTCGATCCGCTGATGGGCGTTATCGGCTCAGTGATCATCGCCATCTGGGCCAAGGGCTTGCTGATTGAAACCGCCAAAGTGCTGCTCGATCGTGAGATGGACAGCCCTGTTGTGGCGCGAATTCGCACCATTGTGGCGCAACAACCGGACACCCAGATCAGCGATTTGCACCTGTGGCGGGTCGGCCGTGCGCAATACGCCTGCATTATCAGCGTGGTGACCCATGGCGAGGCTTCAGCCGACGACTACAAGGCTCAGTTGGCGGGGATCAAGGAGCTGGTGCACGTGACGTTGGAGGTCAACCGCTGTGAAGCGTGACGGGAGAAAATCGGCGAAATTGAGAAGCTGTGAACTGGCGCAACGAACAGCGTAAAAATGATGATTTTTGAGCTGTTTTTGCAGAGGGTGGACTATCGACTTTACCCATGCTGCAGCGTATCGCCAAGCGCTATTCGTCGAGTCGACAAATAAACTTAAAAAAAGTGAAATGTCGTTTAACTGTCATGTTTTTTGGAGTATCAAGAAAGGGACGCCGAACCCTGCAGACAGGTGGCGACTTTTGGCCCTCACCTTGCTTGCAGTCTTCTCAGCCGCCCCCTGAGAAGTTTGGCGGCCCTGTGCAACGCAGCGCAAACCCAGCGCCGTTGCTTGGCTTCTACCAGAAGGTGAACGAGTATGGATGACCACGGACGCATCAAGCCCACCGCTCCAACCCTCTACGCTCTCGACACCAATGTGCTGATTCACGACCCCAACGCGCTGCTCAATTTTGAAGAGCACCACGTTGCAATTCCCATGACTGTTCTGGAGGAGTTGGACAAGCTTAAAACTGGCAAGCAGGGTGTGGCGGCCGAGTGCCGTCAGGCGATTCGTTTGATCGACAAAATTCTCGGTAGTGCTTCACCTGAACAGATAGAACACGGCGTTCCGATCGAACGCGAAAAGAGTGGCGCCTGCGGTTTCCTGTCGATTCTCATGAGCAAGAGCGCGACGCCGGTTACCTGGCTGCCGGAAGACCTCAACGACAACAAAATCATCAACCAACTGGTCGAGCTGAAAACGCGTCGGCCCGGCTTCAATGTGGTGCTGGTCACCAAAGACATCAACATGCGCCTCAAGGCTCGCGGCTGCGGCCTTGAATCCGAGGACTATCACACTGACCAACTAGTTGATGACATCTCGCTGCTACCCAAGGGCTATCACAGCGTGGAAGGCTCGTTCTGGGATGGCGTGAGCAAGGTTGAGACGCGTCAGGATCACGGTCGCACCTGGCACCGTGTGCAGCTCACCGACAGTTTGCCGTTTGTGCATATCAATGAGTTCATTGTTGACGAGCAAGGCTTCGTCGGCTGGATCAAGGGTGTCGAAGACGGCGAGATGCTGATTCTCGACCTGCATCAGGAACCGCTGATGCATCAGGAAGCATGGGGCCTGCGCCCACGTGATATTCATCAGGCGCTGGCACTGTATGCGCTGCTTGATCCGGATATTCATCTGGTCAACCTGACTGGTGCAGCCGGCTCCGGTAAAACCATCCTGGCGCTGGCGGCGGCAATTGAGCAGACCATGGTCAGCAAGCGCTATCGGCGCATTATCGCCACCCGTAGCGTGCAGGGGCTGGATCAGGAAATCGGCTTCCTGCCCGGCACCGAGGCCGAAAAAATGGAGCCTTGGCTGGGCGCCATCACCGACAACCTCGAAGCCCTGCACATGGACGATGAGAACACCCACGGCAGCGTCGACTACATCCTGCAAAAAGTCCCGCTGCAGTTCAAATCACTCAACTACATCCGCGGGCGCAGCTTCCAGCAAAGCCTGATCCTGATAGACGAATGCCAGAACCTCACCCCGCACCAGATGAAAACCATCATCACCCGTGCCGGTGCGGGTTCCAAGGTGATCTGCCTGGGTAACCTGGCGCAGATTGATACCCCTTATCTGTCCGCCCCGAGTTCGGGCCTGACTTACCTCACGGAGCGCTTCAAAGACTTCTCCCACGGCGTGCACATCACCTTGCAAGGCGTGCCGCGTTCGCTGTTGGCGGAATACGCCGAAGGCAATATGTAACGCTGAACCCCGTTGTTTCATCTGCATTAACCATCAGCCCGACGCAATGTCGGGCTGTTTGCGTGCAGAGGAGGATGCTTAAACCTGACTCGCGGGTTTACAATCGGGCTACACCCGTATGGAGCAAGACCGTGCTAACCCATCTCGACTCCCAAGGCCGTGCCAACATGGTTGATGTCAGCGACAAGTCGCAAACCGTGCGCGAAGCCGTTGCCGAAGCGCGTGTGCGTATGCGCCCGCAAACCCTGCAGATGATTGTTGAAGGCGACCATCCCAAAGGTGATGTATTCGCTGTCGCCCGGATTGCGGGTATTCAGGCGGCCAAGAAAACCTCTGATCTGATTCCGCTGTGCCACCCGTTGATGCTCACCAGCGTCAAGGTGGAGCTGACGGCCGAAGGCGCCGACACCGTGCGCATTCAGGCGCGCTGCAAGCTCACCGGACAGACCGGCGTCGAGATGGAAGCACTGACCGCTGCCAGTGTTGCCGCGCTGACCATCTACGACATGTGCAAGGCAGTTGATCGTGGCATGACCATCGAGAATGTGCGGTTGCTGGAGAAACTTGGCGGCAAGAGCGGCCATTTCAAGGCAGACGAAGAAGGAGCCTCGGCATGATTCGGGTGCAGTATTTTGCACGCTACCGTGAGGCCCTCGGTCTGGATGGCGAGCAGTTGCGTGACAGCGGTGAGTTCACCACGGTTGATCAATTGCGCCTGTTCTTGCTGGCCCGTGGCGGCGTATGGGACGTGCTTGGCGAGCAGAATCTGATGTGCGCACGCAATCAGGAGTTGTGCAGCCTGGACGAGCCACTGGAGGAGGGCGACGAAGTTGCGTTCTTCCCGACCGTAACCGGAGGTTGAGCATGGCGATTCGAGTTCAGCAGGCGACATTTGACCCGGGCGTGGAACTCAATGCCCTGCACGCCAGCAACGTCGGCATCGGTGCGGTGGTGAGCTTTGTTGGCTACGTGCGTGACTTCAATGAAGGCCGTGAGGTGGCTGGGATGTTCCTTGAACACTTTCCCGGCATGACTGAAAAGTCGCTGGGCAAAATAGCCGATGAAGCCAGCCAGCGCTGGCCGCTGATCAACGTCGAAATTATCCACCGCATTGGTCGTCTGGAACCGGGCGAGCCCATTGTGTTTGTCGGCACCACCAGCGCCCACCGTCAGGCCGCTTTTGATGCCTGCGCGTTCATCATGGATTACCTGAAAACCCGCGCGCCGTTCTGGAAGAAAGAAGACACCAGCGAAGGCCCGCGCTGGGTCGAAGGCCGTTGCAGCGATCAGGACGCCGCCGAGCGCTGGAAGCAAAGCTGAACGCCGAATCACCTGAGCGCTGAGCCTGCGCTCTACTGCAACCCTGTAAGTGCCTGTGTGATGCCGCGCGTTGGATCGACTCATAAAGTCAGCGCGGCGGCTTAAACCGTTAGCTCTTTCCTGCCAGCTGCTCTTGGCGCTCAGCCTGATTCAGGTCAGGCCGGCAAAGTGCTCAAGCAGCGGCGTTGCGCCAGCTATCACCAGTTGATCGCCCTGATTGACCACGGTTTCGGGCACGGCGTAAACGAAATCACTGCGTGGGCGCTTGATGCCGATGACTGTCACGTCGTACTTGGCGCGAATGTCGGACTCGGCCAGCGTCTTGCCAATCGTCTCCGGCGGCGCGCCAGTGGTGGCCAGGGCAAAACCATCGTCGAACTCGATGAACTCGAACATCTTGCCAGTCACCAAATGCGCCACACGAGAGCCCATTGCTGCTTCCGGGTAAACCACATGATCGGCGCCAGTGCGCTCTAGAATGTGGCCGTGGCGATTGCTCATGGCCTTGGCCCAGATGTCTTTGACGCCAAGCTCATGCAGCGCCAGAACCGTCAGCACGCTGGCTTCAAGATCGCTGCCAATCCCGACCACCACATGCTGAAAGTCACCCAGCCCGAGTTGGCGCAGAGCGTCGATATTGGTGCTGTCGGTTTGCACCACATGCGTCAGCCGGTCGGACCAACGCTGCACATGCTCTTCATCCTGATCGATACCCAGCACATCATGGCCGAGGGCAATCAGGGATTCAGCCACGGCGGAACCAAAACGGCCGAGGCCGATGACGGCAAAGCTGTCGCTGTGTTTGGTCGAGAACAGTTTATCCAACAAGGGGACGTTCCTCCGGGTAGCGGTAAGGTGTGGTGCTTGAGCGCAACGCCAGCGCTGCCGCCACGGTGATGGTGCCAACGCGGCCGATGAACATCAGCACGATAATCACCAACTGGCCAGAGGGCGGCAAGTCTGGGGTGATGCCGGTGGTCATGCCGACCGTGGCGAAGGCCGAAATGGTTTCAAACAACACGTCCTGCAATTGGAAAGACGTGACGCTGAGCAAAATGATCGTCGCAACTGACACCACTGCGGCGCTCAGCAGCACAATCGCCAGCGCCTGACGCTGGGTTTCATAAGCAATGCGGCGATTGAATGCAGTGGTGTCGGCGTTGCCGCGAATCTCGGCCCAGACCACGAACAGCAGCAAGAAGAAGGTGGTGACCTTGATCCCGCCCGCCGTGCCTGCGCTGCCGCCGCCGATGAACATCAGCACATAATTGACCACCAGCGTCACGGCGTGCATTTCGCCAATGTCCAGAGTGTTGAAGCCTGCGGTGCGCGCGGTTGCCGAGTGAAAGAACGCGCCGAGAAATTTGTCCCACCAACTCAGCGGGCCGAGAGTGTTCGGGTTGCTCCATTCATAGGCCAGAATCGCCACGGTGCCGCCGATCAAAAGAATAGCGGTGCCGATCAGGGTGATTCGCGTATGGATCGACCATGTTTTGGTCTGGCTGCCCTGACGGAATATTTCCAGCAATACCGGAAAACCCAGGCCGCCAATCAGCAGCGAGGAGGTAATGCTCAGCACCACAACGGGGCTGGACTCGAAGCGCATGAGGCTGTCTGAGTAGGTCGAGAAACCTGCGTTGTTGAACGCCGAAACGGAGTGGAAAACCCCGTTCCACAGCGCGGTAAGCCAGGGTTCGTTGTAGCTGAAGTGCAGATCTATGGTGAGTATCACTGCGACCACCAACTCGACGCTGACGGTGACGATCAGGATCATCTTCAGCACATCGACCACATCGCCAAGGCCCAGTGAGCGGATTTCACTTTGCGCGATCAGGCGCTGGCTGAGTTGCATGCGGTTGCTCACCAGCATGCCCAGCAATGTAGCGCCGGTCATGATGCCCAAGCCGCCAATCTGGAACAGAATCAGGATCACGGCCTGACCAAAGCCAGACCAGTACACCGCGGTATCCACCACGCTCAGCCCGGTCACGCAAACCGCTGAAACGGCGGTGAACAAGGCCGTGAGCAGCGGCACGCTGAGGTTGTCGGTATGCGAGACCGGCAGCATCAATACCAGTGTGCCCAGCGCGATTGCGGCGAGAAAAGTCAGCGGTACCAGCCGTGTCGGGTGCTGCAGTGTATTGCGCCGCAAAGTCTTCAATCCTTTAAAAATGTGGCCTGAACGGCTCAGCATCACCAAGCCTGGCCCGCAACAATGTGGCAATCCTGCGCATCAATATAGCCTATGTATCAAGGGCATCGGCAGCGCAATTTCGGTCTGTGTTGGCGATTAACTGCGGTTGATCTGCATCAAGGGTCAAGTGCCAGGATCGGATTAAACTGAGTTTCAATGACCCTTTCAGGTATTGGCACATGGCCAAGTCTTTCCCCTTGCATCCCAAGCATCCTGAGCGCATCTGCTGGGGATGTGACCGCTACTGCTCAAGTCAGTCACTCGATTGTGGCAACGGCTCTGATCGCACCATGCACCCGGCGGAGATGCTAGGGGATGACTGGTATGAGCATGGCGACTGGGGCATCTCAGTCTCGGAACCGCCCACGCCTGCCGTGCGCAAGATAGCCGTGGTCGAATTACCAGCCGTTTAGCCGGTGTGACGCTCATGCAATGAAAAACGCCCGATGCTTGGCTGCATCGGGCGTTTTTGTTTTTAGCGGTTAGGGCGATTCAGCCTGCCGCGATAAAGATGATGATTGGCCCGCACACGGCCAGCAGCACGTTGGAAATGGCGTAACACACGGTGAAACCGATTACCGGCGTATTGCTGCCGGACGCGTCGATGATCTTGTTCATCGACGCTGCTTCGGTTTGTGCGCCAGCCAGTGCGCCAAACAGAATCATTGGGTGCAGGCGCAATATGTAACGGCCGAAGTACAGGGCCACAATCGGCGGAACCAGCGTTACCACAACACCGGACAACAACAGCGAAACGCCATGTTCCTGCATGGCGGTAATGGCTTGCGGGCCAGCCAGCAGACCAACTACAGCGCCGAAAGCAGTGAGGCCGAACTCGGAGAAGGCCCACTGAGCAGCGGGCGGTAGCGCGCCGATTTCAGGGTGGCGCGAGTTATACCAACCAATAGCCAATGCGGTGACCAGCACGCCGCCGCCGACGCCCAGCTCGACCGGAATCATACCGACGTGCGCAGACAGCATGCCCAGCAGCGAACCGATTACCATGCCCAATGCATGCACGGCGATGTCACTCTTGTAATTGCTCTCGCGGATGCGCCCCAAGCGATTGGCCAGCGCCTCTACACTGCTGGTGCGGCCGGTAATCGAGATCACATCACCGCGACGAATTTGCGTGTTGGGCAGTTGCGGCAGGGGATAACCCTGACGCGTGATGTCATTCAGAAAGCAGCCCAGACGATCAGCCGCCGTCAGCTTCGAGCGAATTTCATGCAGGGTTTTACCGGCGAATTCGGCGGAGGTCAGAATGATATCGACCGAGCGCGTCGGGAACGACATCGACTCTTCATGATCGACCTCGGGGCCGACCCATTCGGTGAGCGAACTCACCGCTTCGCGCAGGCTGTAAACGCCGACAATATCGCCGCCTTTGAGCACGAAGCGGCTGTCACGTTCGATGATCTTGCCATCGCGAACCACCCGCTCGACGCTGAGCGCAGTGTGCAGTTTTTCGATATCTGCAATGCTCTTGCCGTCCGCATTGCCGCCTGCCAACACCTGATGCGCGCGCACCACAATGCGCGTGTAGGGAATGGTGATGGCGTCTTCATCCTTGGCGATGCCCAGCTCCAGTTCCAGTTCGCGCGCTGAGGCCTTGAGATCTACACCGAGTAGTTTGGGCGCCACACTGCCAACAAACACAATCAGGCCGATGGTGCCGAACAGGTAGGTAATCGCGTAGGCAACGGCCATGTGACTGTTGAGTTTGGCCACCTCGGCCGGATCAAGGCCGAGCTGGTTAATCGCGCTGCTCGCCGTACCCATGATCGCCGTGTCCGTCAGGGCACCAGCGCCCAGACCTGCGGTAAAGCCTGCATCGAATTTGTACACGTAGAACATCAGCAAAATCATCGCCAATGCGGTTGCGCAGAGCACCACCGAGAGAATCACCAGCTTCAGGGTGCCGCTGTTCAAGCTGCCAAAAAACTCCGGGCCGCTCTTGAAACCCACGGCGTAGATGAACATGACGAAAAACACTGACTTCAGAACATGCGGAACTTCGAGGCCTATCTGGCCCACCAGCAAACCCACCAGCAGGGCGCCTGCGACCGAGCCTAGGTGGAAGCTGCCAATATGAATCCGGCCCAACAGCACCCCCAAAGCAATCGTCAGGAAAACTGCCGTCTCGGGAGCAGAACGCAATGCGTTAAGGAGAAAGTCGAGCATTCAATAAGTCTCACAGGAAAGGAATCGATGCAGTTACGTTCTCCAAGCATAGATGCGCTTGGTTGCAGCGGCAGGGCAATTTATAGCTTTATTGCGTAACGGGAAGGTGGCCACTGTTTATTGCCTTAGCGCCTGAGCAGCCTCGGCGAATAGCGATGGCAAGCTGGCGCCCGGTTTGCGCTGTGGGCAATTAACAGGCACAAAAAAAGGCGAAACCTTGAGGTTTCGCCTTGGTTGTTACTGCGCAATCAGTGCTTGCGCGGTACCGGCTTGAGCAGTTCTTCAGGCGGCATTTCGCAGGCGATTTTGCGGCCCAGCAACTCCTCGATTGGCGGCAGGGCGTAGGCGTCGTCCTCACCGGCAAAGCTGATCGAGGTGCCATTGGTGCCTGCACGGCCCGTACGGCCAATGCGGTGTACGTAGTCGTCCGGATCTTCCGGCAGGGTGAAGTTGATCACGTGGCTGATGGCATCGACGTGGATACCGCGACCGGCTACGTCGGTTGCAACCAGTACGCGAATTCTGCCTTCGCGAAAGCCTTCGAGAACCTTGATGCGTTTGTGCTGCGGCACGTCGCCGGACATTTGCGCGGCGCTGATGCCGTCGCGGGTCAGGCGTTCCTCGATACGGCGTACTTCATCTTTGCGGTTGGCAAAGACCATCACGCGAATCCAGTCGTTCTGGGCGATCAGGTTGTACAGCAGCTTGTACTTGTCGCTGCCGGCAACGGCGTAAACGTGTTGTTCCACGGTGTCGCTGGCGACGTTTTCCGGCTCGATTTCAACGATGGCCGGGTTGGTCGTCCATTGTTTGGCGAGGTTCATTACATCGTCGGTGAACGTCGCAGAGAACAACAGTGTCTGGCGCTCGGACTTCATCGGGGTTTGGCGGATAATCTGGCGAACCTGCGGAATGAAGCCCATGTCGAGCATGCGGTCGGCTTCATCGAGCACCATCACCTCAACCATGTCGAGATGCACTTCGCCGCGCTGGTTGAAGTCGAGCAAGCGGCCTGGGGTCGCGACTAGAATGTCGCAGAAACGCGATTCCAGCAGCTTCAGCTGTTTGTCGAAGTCCATACCGCCCACAAAACTCATGACATTGAGGTTGGCGTATTTGGTCAGGTCGGCGGCGTCTTTGGCGATCTGCACCACCAACTCACGCGTCGGCGCGATGATCAGTGCGCGTGGCTCGCCCATGTAGCGGTCTTTCGGCGGCGGCGTTTGCAGCAACTGGGTGATGATCGAAATCAGGAAGGCGGCGGTTTTACCGGTACCGGTTTGCGCGCGACCGATTGCATCCTGCCCATTGAGGGTAAAACCCAGCACTTCAGCCTGAATCGGTGTGCAATACGGGAAGCCAAGGTCATGGATCGCGTGCATCAGCTCGGGAGCAAGTTTGAAGTCATGAAAGCGGGTCTTGCCTTCGGCAGGCTCGACCACGAAGTCTTCAAGCTTCCAGTTATCAACCGGCTTGGGTGCGCGCTGGCGGCGAGGTTTTGCGGATTTGGCTGGGTCTTTGCGTGCAGCAGTTTTGGCCTGGGCAGCAGGTGCAGGCGCATTGGCAGCAGCAGAGGATGAGTCGAACGTGCTGCGCTGGGATTTTTCTTCAGTCTGGGGCGCTACAGATTGTGCAGGCTGACTGGCTGGGCTGTTGGACTGGCCCTCGGCTTTGCCGAACATCTTTTTAAGTGCTTTGAGCACGGTCATCTCGTCAATTGGTTAAGTAATGAACCGCACCAGTGTAAAGCAAGAAGCTTGCGCGGCGAAGTGTTCCAGCTTGCAAGTTTGCTTTTCGGGTGTTATGTGCTGGCTCAACGGGTGCTGCCGGGCGATAAAACGGCGCTTTTCATGGCCTGCTGAGGCTGCGGTTTCAGGCACTGATGCAATTACGACCCGCTTGTTTGGCGCGGTAGAGCGCACTGTCTGCCCGCGCCAGCATGCTTTGCACTGTGTCGTCCGCAGCGCCTAACGTCATCCCGATTGATACTGTAATGCCTGGCAGCATGCCAACCGGCGAGTAAAAGGCCGGAATTCGTTCAAGGCTTTCGCGCAAGCGCTCACCAATCACGCTGGCATCCTGCAGTTCCAGCTCTGGAAGCAGGATCACAAATTCTTCGCCGCCATAACGCACCAGGCAATCACGCGTGCGTAATTGGTTGCGCAACGTATGTGAGAGCAAACACAGGGCATAGTCGCCGGCCAGATGACCGTGCTGATCGTTGTATTCCTTGAAATAGTCGACATCCAGCATCAGCAGACTAAGCGGTTTTTTGTCGAAGGCGCAGCGGGTGATTTCGCGCTGGAAATTACGGTTAAGCCAACGCCGGTTATAGGCGCCCGTGAGGCTGTCGATGTTGGCGTGCAGTTCGCTGTCGACAAGGCGGCGGTTGCCATCGCGCAGGCGTTTGGCGAGTTGCTGGAGCAGGTTCTGCATCAGCGCCGGCGATTGTTGGCAAAGTACCAGCACCGCGTCTCGATGCAGGCGCAGCACGCGGCTGGTTTTTTTACTGATCACATAAGCGCTCGGGCAGGCGCTATCAATAAAGCTGACCTCGCCCGCACAGTCGCCGACATTCAGCGTGCACACCGGCAGGTTGTCCACCGAGTCGATATGCACATCGAGTTTGCCCTCCAGCACCACGTACAGATAGGGATTGCTCTTGGCGGGCGACAGCAAGACTTCACCTTTGTTGAGATCGTAGGCGTGAAACTCATCCAACACTGCCGAAAGGCTGTGGCTGGCGATACTGCTGAACAACTGCAACTGCTGGAGGGTTTGCAGGCTTGCCTGCCAGTTCGCCGTTTTCATGGTTTCAAATACGATTGGGTGAGATCGCCAGCATCGACCTGTAACCTCGACTGCCGGATGTTTGCCTTGATTGGCTTTGAGCAATGCTAGCCGAGCGAATTGATCTGACAACCACGGCAAAGACACGGCTCGCTGAGCGGTATTTGGGCGAGTGTGCGCTGCTTCACAGGTCATCACAGAGCAATTAACGCCAGCGTCGGTAGCGGCGGGGGAGAACGCGTCTAGCGCGGTGGTGGCGGAATTTTCAACGCGCTCCGGGTGGCAAGAGTGCGTTGAAATCCTTTGGTGGCTATTTGGTATCACTTTTACGACGAGCGGTTACTTAAGCACTCAGTTGGGTGCTCAACCAGCGGCCGATATCGGCTATCTCCGCCGGGATCACTTCGTGGCTCATCGGGTATTCCTGCCAGGTCGCTTGCACCCCGCGCTCGGTCAGCCAGTCGTAAGCTGCGCGGCCCATGGCGGGCAGCACGACGTCGTCCTGTGCGCCATGCAGGCAGCAGGTGGCGAGGTTTTTCTTGTCCGGCGTAATGCTCAGATCGCCCGCCAATGTTGGCCCGTACGTGGACAACGCCAACACGCCTCCCAAGGGGCCGGCCCAGCGTAAAAATGCGGTGTGCAGAACCACTGCGCCGCCCTGGGAAAAGCCCGCCAGAAAGATCCGCGCCGGATTGATTCCGCTGTCACGCTGCGCCTCAATCAGGCCGATGAGCATCTGTGCAGACGCTTCGAGTTGCTCGTGATTGATCGCCCGCGAAGGGCTCATTGCCAGAATGTCGTACCAACTGGGCATTGCCCAACCGCCATTCACGGTCACCGCCTGAGTCGGCGCTTGCGGCAAGACAAACCGGGTGCTGAGCAGTTGGCCTTGCAGTGCTTCAGCAACGGGCAAGAAGTCGTACTTGTCTGCCCCCAAACCGTGCAGCCAAATAACGCAGGCGTCAGCGTCTTTGGCTGGGTGAAGTATCAATGGGTCGTGCATATGTGGCTCCAATTTGGTGCGGCGGTGCTTTAATGGTGCATATTGTTTTGCGAGGCATGTCAAATCTATAAAAAATATGTCGCACGCATGCAAGTATTACGCTTGACCTACCCGTATTGTGCAACAGGCACAGCGCTGGTACGGGCCTTGCTATAACTATCTGGACTGGTAACGCATCCCGGTAGTGCCAAGGCTGTAATGCTACTGGGATCGGAACAGACGGGAAGCTGATTGATGGGGTTTCCAACGGTTCGCCGAGCACAAGCGATAAATCGTTTGATGTTGGGCAAAAGGCTATCCGTCTCTCGTCCATTCGACCAATGGACGGAGCTTGAAGTTTTGGCTGATGAGGGCATCGGCAACTAAACTCAGGCTGAGGTCCGACTCCCGGTTGATCACGTTGCTGCCTGCGTGATTTTCCTGCCCCATAAGGGTACGGTGATAGGGCCGAGACTCCAAACACAACAAAAGCAACTGGAGGTTTTAATGAAGATGGTGAAATCCACCCTGGCAATTCTGACAACTGCAGCCGTTTTAGGCGTAAGCAGCTTCGCGCATGCGGGCGCTACCCTTGATGCAGTACAGAAGAAAGGCTTCGTGCAGTGCGGTATCAGCGACGGGTTGCCTGGCTTCTCCTACGCCGATGCCAAGGGTAACTACCTGGGCCTGGACGTTGATGTGTGCCGTGCTGTGGCAGCCGCTGTATTTGGCGATGCCAGCAAAGTTAAGTACAGCCCATTGACCGCCAAAGAGCGCTTCACCGCGCTGCAGTCTGGCGAAGTTGACATGCTTTCGCGTAACACCACCTGGACCAGCTCGCGTGATTCGGGTCTGGGCCTGAACTTCGCCGGCGTGAACTACTACGACGGTCAGGGTTTCCTGGTTAACAAGAAACTCGGTGTTTCCAGCGCCAAAGAACTCGACGGTGCAACCGTTTGTATTCAGGCGGGTACAACCACTGAGCTGAACCTTTCGGACTACTTCCGTGCCAATGGCCTGAAGTACACCCCAATCACTTACGATACTTCTGATGAAAGCGCCAAGTCGGTTGAAGCCGGCCGCTGCGACGTTCTGACCTCCGACCAATCGCAACTCTACGCACAGCGCATCAAGCTGGCCGCTCCTGAAGAGTACGTAGTTCTGCCTGAAGTCATCTCCAAGGAGCCTCTGGGCCCTGTAGTTCGTCAAGGTGACGAGGAGTGGTTTGACATCGTACGTTGGTCGCTGTTCGCCATGGTCAACGCTGAAGAGCTGGGCATCACTTCGAAGAACGTCGAAGAAATGGCCAAGTCGACCAAGAACCCTGACATCGCTCGCTTGCTGGGCGCTGAAGGTGAGTTCGGTAAAGACCTCAAGTTGCCTAAAGACTGGGCGGTTAAAATCGTCAAGCAAGTGGGTAACTACGGTGAAAGCTTTGAGCGTAACGTCGGTTCAGGCAGCGAGCTGAAAATCGAACGTGGCCTCAATGCCCTTTGGAACAAAGGTGGTCTCCAATACGCACCGCCGGTGCGCTGATCATCCAGGCTGGCACCTCGTCCTGAGGTGCCACCGTTGTTCTGATCTACTGGATTCTGCGTCGGTGTGAGTCGGCGCAGGATTCACTGAGGGCTCATATGCAAACAAATGCAAATGCCTCTCGTACCCGTGGCTCGGTCTGGACCGATCCCAAGGTACGCGCGTGGCTATTTCAAATTCTGGCGGTTATCGCGGTCGTCGCGCTGGGCTGGTATCTGTTCGACAATACCCAGACCAACCTGGACAAACGCGGTATTACTTCCGGTTTCGGCTTTCTCAATAACAGTGCCGGCTTTGGTATTGCTCAACACCTGATTGAGTACACCGAACGAGATTCCTACGGAAGGGTATTTGTCATCGGCTTGCTCAACACCTTACTGGTCTCCGGGATCGGTATTGTGCTGGCAACCATTCTCGGTTTTATTCTCGGTGTTGCCCGGTTGTCACCCAACTGGCTGGTGCAGAAACTCGCCACGATCTACATCGAGACGTTTCGTAATATTCCCCCCGCTGTTGCAGATTTTCTTCTGGTATTTCGCGGTCATGCTGGCCATGCCAAGCCCGCGCCAGAGCCTTGACGTAGGTGGAACATTCTTCCTCAACAATCGCGGGCTGTACCTGCCTTCACCTTCGGCAACGGATGGCTTCGTGCCGTTTTTGGCGGCGTTGGTGATTACCATCATCGGCGTGATCCTGATGGCGCGTTGGGGGCGTAAGCGTTTTGAGGCGACAGGGCAGCCGTTTCCGACATTCATCACCTCGGTGGTGTTGTTGGTGGCGATCCCCGGGCTGACCATTCTGCTGGCCGGTAACCCATTCACCTGGGAAATCCCTGAGCTCAAGGGCTTCAACTTCCGTGGCGGCTGGGTGATGATCCCGGAGCTGATCTCGCTGACGTTGGCGCTGAGTATCTATACCGCAGCGTTCATCGCCGAAATCGTGCGCTCGGGGATTCAGGCCGTCAGCCATGGCCAGACAGAAGCCGCGCGCTCGCTGGGCCTCACGCCCGGCAAGACCTTGCGCTTGGTGGTTATTCCGCAGTCATTGCGGGTGATCATCCCGCCACTCACCAGTCAGTACCTCAACCTCGCCAAAAACTCCTCGCTGGCAGCCGGTATCGGTTATCCCGATATGGTTTCGCTGTTTGCCGGCACGGTGCTTAACCAGACCGGACAGGCGATTGAAGTCATTGCCATCACCATGAGCGTGTACTTGGCGATCAGCCTGAGCATCTCGTTGTTGATGAACTGGTACAACAAGCGCATCGCGCTGATCGAGCGGTAAGGAGCAGCCCATGCAAACCCATACGTTTAAACCGGATCTGCCACCACCGCGCATGAGCGTGGGTGTAATCGGCTGGATGCGTAGCAACCTGTTCTCGGGCGTGTTCAACACCCTGCTGACCCTGTTGGCTATTTATCTGGTCTGGCTGATCGTTCCGCCACTGCTCAATTGGGCATTCTTCGATGCCGACTGGGTCGGCACTACCCGCGCAGACTGCACGGGGCAGGGCGCCTGCTGGGTGTTTATTCAGCAGCGTTTTGGCCAGTTCATGTATGGCTTCTACCCGAGTGAATTGCGCTGGCGTGTCGACCTGACGCTCTGGGCGGCAATCATCGGCGCAGCGCCATTGTTCGTGCCGCAAATGCCACGCAAAGCCTTGTACGGCATCGCTTTCCTGATCATCTATCCGCTGCTGGCCTACTGGCTGCTGCACGGTGGTGCGCTGGGCCTGAGCGTGGTGCCGACTACCCGTTGGGGCGGCCTGATGCTGACGCTGGTAATTGCAGCGGTCGGGATTGCCGGTGCCTTGCCGCTGGGCATCATGCTGGCGCTCGGACGGCGTTCGGAAATGCCCGCCATCCGGGTTATCTGCGTGACGTTCATCGAGTTCTGGCGTGGCGTTCCGTTGATTACCGTGTTGTTCATGTCATCGGTCATGTTGCCGCTGTTCCTGCCGGAAGGCATGAGCTTCGACAAACTGATGCGTGCGCTGATCGGCGTCATCATGTTCCAGTCGGCCTATATCGCCGAAGTGGTGCGCGGTGGCCTGCAAGCCATTCCCAAAGGTCAGTACGAAGCCGCTGCTGCAATGGGCCTTGGCTACTGGCGCTCAATGGGCCTGGTGATTCTGCCGCAAGCGCTGAAAATGGTGATTCCGGGCATCGTCAACACCTTCATCGCGCTGTTCAAAGACACCAGTCTGGTGATCATCATCGGCCTGTTCGATCTGCTTAACAGCATCAAGCAAGCAACCACCGACCCCGCCTGGCTAGGCATGTCCACCGAGGGTTACGTGTTTGCTGCATTGGTCTACTGGATTTTCTGTTTTGGTATGTCCCGCTACTCCATGCATCTGGAGCGCAAGCTGGACACTGGCCATAAGCGTTAGGAGCTAACCCATGAGTGAAGCAATTAAAAAGCCTGAGGCTGCAGAAGGCATGATCCTGATGCAGGGCGTACACAAATGGTACGGCCAGTTCCACGTGCTCAAAGACATCAATCTGGACGTCAAGGCCGGTGAGCGTATCGTTTTGTGCGGCCCTTCCGGCTCAGGTAAATCGACGACTATTCGTTGCATCAACCGACTGGAAGAACACCAGCAGGGCCGCATCGTGGTGGACGGCACTGAACTGACTCACGACCTCAAGCAGATCGAAGCAGTACGCCGCGAAGTCGGCATGGTGTTCCAGCACTTCAACCTGTTCCCGCATCTCACCGTGCTGCAGAACTGCATGCTGGCGCCGATGTGGGTGCGCAAGATGCCCAAGCGTGAAGCGCAGGAAGTGGCCATGCATTATCTGGAGCGCGTGCGGATTCCGGAGCAGGCCGACAAGTTTCCGGGCCAGCTTTCCGGTGGTCAGCAGCAGCGTGTGGCGATTGCCCGTGCGCTGTGCATGAAGCCTAAAATCATGCTGTTCGATGAGCCGACTTCGGCACTCGATCCGGAAATGGTCAAGGAAGTACTCGACACCATGATCGGCCTGGCAGAAGACGGCATGACCATGCTCTGCGTAACGCACGAGATGGGTTTTGCGCGCACCGTTGCCAACCGGGTGATCTTCATGGACCGTGGCGAGATTGTCGAAGAAGCCGAGCCGGACACCTTCTTCACCAATCCGAAAAACGAGCGCACGCAACTGTTCCTCAGCCAGATCCTGCATTGATCCACTGGCAGTTGTAACTATAAGGGAGTCGCAAGACTCCCTTTTTTGTGGCCGCAAATCGCCGGGCTTCGCGTAAACTCGTGCCAAATCGGACGCTACCCGCGTCGACACTTTTTGCGAGCGCTCCACACTATGACCCCGACTTGCGCGCCTGGCAGCGACATGCATCCCAACGCCGAATTGATCACGCGCTTTTATCAGGCGTTTGCAGCGCTGGATGCTGAGACGATGGCCAGCTGTTACAGCGCCGATGTGCAGTTCAGCGACCCGGTATTTACCGGTTTGCGTGGTGAAAATGCGGCCGATATGTGGCGCATGCTGACGTCGCGCGCGCAGGAGTTCAGCGTCACGTTCGCCGATGTACAGGCAGATGATCAGCAAGGTCGCGCCACCTGGACCGCCCGTTATCTGTTCAGCCAAACCGGCAATACCGTGGTCAATCACGTTGAGGCGCGCTTTGTGTTCAAGCAGGGCAAGATCGCTGAGCATCACGATCATTTCAATCTCTGGGGCTGGGCGCGTCAGGCGCTGGGTTTCAAAGGTCTGCTGATCGGCTGGCTGCCGCCAGTGCAGAAAGCCATCCGCGCTCAGGCGGCCAAAGGCCTTGGGCAATTTCAGGCTGCGCGCAGGGCTAAGTGATTTGGCAGAAGTGACAGACATCCAGCAACCCGCCGCAGCGGTCATCAAAGACTGGTTCGTGTACTTGGTGCGCGCCGCCAATGGTGCGCTCTACTGCGGCATCAGCGATGACCCGCAACGGCGTTTCATCAAGCACCAGAGCGGCAAAGGCGCGCGTTTCTTTTGCTCAAGCCCGGCCGTTGCCTTGGTGTATACCGAGCTTTGCCCGAGCAAAGGCGATGCGTTGCGCCGCGAGCGGGCAATCAAGCGCTTGAGCAAGGCCGCCAAGGAGGCGTTGGTTGAGGACGCTTTGGCCATAGTCACGACTGATGAGGCGCCATCAGCCTAAACGACTAGGCCGATGGCAGCGTGCCGCGTAAGCTCAAGGTTTGGATTCAGCCTTGCGGAGTTGGTCATGCACGAATTGATTTTGCACCACTACCCGAACTCACCGTTCGCCGAAAAAACCCGTTTGATGCTCGGCTTCAAACAGCTTTCATGGCGTTCGGTAATGATCCCGCCAATCATGCCTAAAGACGACCTGTTGGCTCTGACCGGTGGCTACCGCAAAACCCCGGTGCTGCAAGTCGGCGCCGACATCTATTGCGATACCGCGCTGATCGCCCGTCGTCTGGATGCAGAAAAAGCCACACCGGCGCTGCACCCGGCTGAAGCGGAATTTGCGGTCGCAAGTTTCGCCCAATGGGTAGACACCGTGGTGTTTCAGCATGCCGTGAGCCTGGTGTTTCAGCCCGAGTCGATTGCCGTGCGGTTTGCCCAGGTGCCGCCAGAGTTCTTGCAGGCATTTGTCAAAGACCGCACCGCGCTGTTCACCGGCGGCTCGGCGCAACGCCTGAGTGTTGAGCAAGCCAAGCACCAATGGCCGACCATCATGCAGCGCCTGCAAGCACAGTTGGCAGCGCAGTCGGGTGATTACCTGTTTGGCGAGCCTAGCGTTGCTGATTTCTCGATGGCGCATGCGCTGTGGTTCCTGCGCGCCACGCCCGTCACCTCACCACTGGTTGATGCCTATCCGGACGTGGTGGCGTGGCTTGATCGGGTACTCGGTTTCGGCCACGGCTCAATGAGCGAAATGAGCGGCGAAGAAGCCATCGGCGTTGCCCGTGAAGCCAGCGCAGCGGCCTTGCCGGAAGAGTCTTTCAGCGACCCGAACGGCTTCAAGGCTGGTCAGCAGGTCACTATTGCCGCCACTGATTACGGCGTCGATCCTGTGGCCGGCGAATTGCTGTTCAGCGGCAGCGAAGAACTGATCCTGCGCCGCGAAGACCCACGCGCCGGTTCGGTAAACGTGCACTTCCCGCGCTTTGGTTTTCAGATCAAGCCGGCGTGATACGTTGCTAGTTGCATGGCGATAGCGGGCGGTTTGTCTGCATTACCAAGAACCCGATTTCAGTCAGCTGAAATCGGGTTTTGCATTTCAGTGCGAGCGTTTCGGGGCGAGTCTTTGCCGCTCAGTTGGGTTGCCGGCATTCAGGCGATGGCGCTGCCCAATAGCCAATCCCAGAAGCACAAACCCCGAGGCCAGCCAACCGGACTCGGGGTTCATATGTGCGCAGTTCCAGCAGTCTGATCAGTCTTTGCGGCGCTTCAGCTGATCGGTGAGCTGGGTCGGCAGGTTGCGGATGGTCAGGATGTCCTGCGCCTCGTCGTATTCGACCTTGGAGCCCAGCAGGTGCGCTTCAAAGCTGATCGACAAGCCTTCGGCACGACCAGTGAAACGGCGGAACTGGTTGAGGGTGCGCTTATCTGCCGGAATCTCTGGCGAGAGGCCGTAATCCTTGTTGCGGATGTGGTCGTAAAACGCTTTAGGGCGTTCCTCGTCGATCAGACCAGACAGCGCCTCAAGCGTCATCGGCTCGCCAATTTTGGCCTGGCTGGTGGCGTAATCGACCAGCGTGTCGGTCTTGCTGCGGGCCTGCTCTTCGGGCAGGTCTTCGCTTTCGACGAAGTCGCTGAATGCCTTGAGCAGAGTTCGGGTTTCGCTCGGCGAGTCGACGCCTTCCTGGCAACCGATGAAGTCGCGGAAGTACTCCGATACCTTCTTGCCGTTCTTGCCCTTGATGAACGAGATGTACTGCTTGGAGCTGGAATTGTTGCGCCACTCCGAGATATTGACCCGTGCGGCAAGGTGCAATTGGCCGAGGTCCAGATGCTTGGCTGGCGTCACATCCAGGCTGTCGCTGACGGCTACGCCTTCGCTGTGATGGAGCAGGGCGATGGCCAGATAATCGGTCATGCCTTGCTGGTAGTGAGCAAACAACACGTGGCCACCGACCGACAAGTTGGACTCTTCCATCAACTTTTGCAGGTGTTCAACTGCCTGGCGACTGAACGCGGTGAAGTCGCTGCCGCCGTCCATATAGAGTTTCAGCCAGCCACTGAAAGGGTAAGCGCCGGACTCATCATGAAAGAAACCCCACGCCTTGCCTTGCTTGGCGTTGTAGCTCTCGTTGAGGTCGGCGAGCATGTTTTCGATGGCTTGCGAGGCTTCCAGTTCGGTATCGCGGGCGTGCAATACGGCTGGGCTGCCGTCTGGCTTCTTGTCGATCAAGTGGACGATACAGTGACGGATCGGCATGAGAACTCTCGTGAAAATCTACAACAGGGAACAGCGGCGCGATGAGCGCGCCGCTGAGAATGGTCGCTAGTTTACCTGATTAAGCGCTGGCTTCGCTGTTCTTGGCGCGGCGCTTTTGCAGGGTTTTCAGGCGTTCGATCACGTAGCGCAGGTGCACGTGCAGGTCATACAGCTCGTTGGAATAAGACAGCGGCACTTCCACCCGCGCCAGCTCGTCCTGCAACGCGTCCAGACGTTTGATCTCGGCGTCGAGATGCTCTGGCAGGCTGCCTTCGTGCAGTTGGCGGTCGATCTCGCGCAGGTATTTGTACCAGCGATAAATACGTGCCCGAATCCGCCAGCGGTATAGCGGGCCGACAGCTTTGAACAACGGAAACAGCACCACCAGCAACGGAATCAGCAAAATGATGTAACGGTCGGCGAGCGAGGCAATGCGAAACGGCAAGTAGCGTTGCAGCAGCGGCAGGCCGTTCTTGTAGAAGTGCTCGGCGTCGCTGGAGAGCTTGAACGTGTGTGGGTCGGCGCTGGGAAGTTCACCGGCTTTGTCGAGCAGGGTGCCGTTCTTCATCACCGTGGTGGCCGCTTGCAGAAACAACGCGGCGAGGCCCGGATTGAAGTCTTCGTTGATCACCAGCGTGGCCATTGGCGACAAGGTCATGGTGTTCTGCGCCGGGGCATTCTGCGCCAGATTGAGCAGGCCTTCACCGACTTTGATCCCGCTCAGAAATGGCAGGCGCGCCTCGTAGGCATCCACGCGGCGGAAGTTGGCCAGAGTGATATCGGGGTTGGAGGCGATTTGTTGAATTCTTGGGCTTTCGGCCGGGCCGACAAAGAAGGCGGCGTCTACCTCGCCGGTCAGCAGCGCATTGGCCGCCTTGCTGCCGCCAATGGTTTGCCATTCGCTTGGGTAGCTGTCCGGCAGAATATCGTTGGCGCTCAAAATTGCTGACGCCACCGCCATAGTGCCGCTGTTGGCGCTGCCCAGGGCCACACGCATGTGCTGCAGATCGGTGATTTTATCGAGGCTGACTTCATTGCGGTAAAACAGCCAGAGCGGCTCGTGATACACCGCGCCAAGGCTGAGCAACTTGTTCTGCTGCTGCGGCTTGAGCAACTGCTCCATGCCGCTCTGCACCAGACCGATTTGCACCTGCGGATCATCCTCCAGCAGTTTTTCGAGGTTTTCGCGCGAGCCGGTGGTGGGCTGAAGTTTCAGGTCGAAACCTTCTTTGGCCAACTCGACTTTGAGCTTTTCGCCAAACACGCGGTACGCACCGCCTTCGGCACCTGTGGCCATGGTGGCGTACATCGACGGCGGCGGGGCGACAAAATAAAACACGGCGCCAATCAATGCTGCGAGTACCGGCACGATCCAGAGGTTGGCCAGCAGCATGATTTTAAGATCGGTTAGTACACGGCGCATGGGGCATCCTTTTCTCGGGTCCGTCTTTAAGAATAGAGTCTAGTGGCGGCGAGCGGTATGGCTATTTTGCCATTTGCCGGCAGCACGCAGAACTTGGCACTGTGCCGGAACTCTAACTTTGCGGGCTAGATAAGCATTCAAGCTTGGCTACACTCAAATTCGCCTAGTATTTGTAATGGAATCCGCAGGTGTGCGGTTCAACGACTCCGGAGGTCACTGTATGTCGAATGAAGGCTATCACGAGCCAATTGAAGAGCTGAGTGATGAAACCCGTGATATGCACCGGGCGATTGTTTCGCTGATGGAAGAACTGGAAGCGGTCGACTGGTACAACCAACGGGTCGATGCCTGCAAGGATGAGGAGTTGAAGGCGATACTTATCCACAACCGCGACGAAGAAAAAGAGCATGCCGCCATGGTGCTTGAGTGGATTCGCCGGCGCGATAAAGTGCTCAATAAAGAGCTCAAGGATTACATGTTTACTGATAAGCGCATCGCTCACTGACAGGGCCATGCGCAAACATTGAGGGCGAGGCTGCTGCTGCGATATGTCCGCGCAGCAACAGCCTTAACCTCATGCCTAAATAGCTTTCTGCCAGCTCATGGCTTTGCCGGTTTCCGGACTCAGCTCATACCCGCTGAAACCGAATGCCGTGTAGGCGGCCTGGGCAATGTGATTGCCTTGCAGTACTTCCAGCGTCAACTTGCAGCAGCCCTGTTCAACCGCAATTTTCTCGGCTTCAGCCAACAGCTGTTTCGACAGGCCGCGACCGCGAAACTGCTGCAGCACAACCACATCATGAATGTTCAGCAGTGGTTTGCAGGCAAAGGTCGAGAAGCCTTCGAAGCTGATCAACAGCGCCGCAGGCGCATCCTCGACAAACGCCATGACCACATGAGTGCCCGGCCGCTTGGCCAGTGTACTGGCAAGGTTTTGCTTAACCGCCTCATCCAGTTCCTGCTTGCCGCCCATATCATCCTTGGCATATTCATTGAGCAGGAATATCAAGGCGTCTGCATGGGCGGGCAGGCTTAAATCGGCACGAACGATGCTGCTCATGAAGTCTTCTCTTTCAGGGTGGGATTGTTTTTCTTCAGGCGCCAGCTGTTGGCAATGTCGATAAGCATCAACACACCCAGCAGTGCCAGCGCGTAGATCGCGTCCTGGCCGAGAAACACCAGCACACAGGCGCACAGCAAGGTACTGAATCCTGCCAGCCAGCGCCATACGCCTTTAAGCAGTATCCAGCCGGCGGCCATGCTCAGCAGATAAATCAGAATGAAGTTGCCATTGGCGTAGCGGATCAGCTGATCGATAGACAGCGACCAACTCCACGCTAGCGTCGCACAAATCGCGCAGCAAACCACCACCAGCAACAGCGCCCGCGCCGGCATACCCTGAGCGTTACGTTCGGCCAGCGCTCTTGGCAGCTTGTTTTCTTCGGCCAGGCTCCAGATCAGACGGGCAAAGCCTTGCACGTAAATATTGATCGAGGCGAAGCAGGCCAGATAGCCGATCATCGCGCTCAACCACGCCGCCTTCGGCCCCAGCACAATATGCAGCATGCGCGGCAGCGAAGTGGCGTCGCTGTTTACATCGCCATAGGTGCCGAAACTCAGCACGGCCACCGAGCAGGCCCAATACACGAAGCCGGCGAGCAACACACCGAGGAGCAGGGCAATCGGGAAGTCGCGCTGCGGGTTCTTGAATTCCTCGCCCATGTGGGTGAATGCCTCGATACCGACGAAACACCAGAACATCACCCCGAGCGCTGCCGGTAGCAGCTGCCATTGAGTTTGGGTCGGCAATAGCGGCTGGCTGTCGTGCGGCAAGTCGCCCAGCCACCAGATAAGTGCGACCGTTGCAATAATCGCGATGGCAATTGCGCCCTGAATCATTCCCGAAGCTTTGGCTGGCCGCTGACCGAGTATCAACATGGCTGCCAGCGTGGCGATTTGCACCATCAGCAGTTGATAACTGTTGAGGTCAAACAATGCCATCCAGAAACCGCTGGCAATATTCAGGGCCGCCGGCAAACCGACGGGCAGAACCGCCAGAAACAGCAGGGCGCTCACCCGTTCCATGCGCGGACCAAAACCCCGGCCAATCAGGTGTGGCGCACCACCGGCATGCGGATAGTGCCGGCCAAGTTGGGCAAAGGTGAACGCCACCGGCAACACCAGAACAATCAAGATCATCCACGCCCACAACGAAGCCGGGCCTGCAGCCGTGGCGGCCAGTGCGGGCACCACGAAAACGCCGGTGCCGAGCAATGAAGTGCTTAACAGGCCGATGCCTTGCAGCAGGCTGAGTTCTTGGTTGAGGCGGCTCATGATGTATGCTCTGAATAATGGCAACTTATTGAAAATAAACAGCCTGTAACGGCTTTAACTAATAGCCATATTAATTCGCCAGCCGTTGCAGCAGCTCCGGCAAAGTGGCGGCACTTTACGGCAAAATGACGTATTTGCCCGCCACTCTGATTTTTTTTGCGTGAGAACACCTGTGGATAAATTCGATCAACAGATCATTGCCCTGTTGCGTGCCGATGCCCGCATAAGCGTGAGCCAGATCGCCCGTGAAATAAGCCTGTCGCGTTCGGCGGTGGGCGAGCGTATTCGGCAGCTGGAACAGAGCGGCACGATACTCGGTTATCACGCGCGCATGGCCGAACCGTCAGCGGCAGTCAAAGCCTATCTCGAGCTGTTCTACAGCGGCGCGCGCTGCGAAGAATACGTCGAGCTCATGCGCGTGTATCCAGAGATCCGCCGCTGCAGTGGCATCAGCGGCGAGACCGACATGCTGGTGTATATCGAAGCGCCCAGCATGCATCGACTCGGTGAAATTCGCGGTGATATCGAGCAGTTTCCCGGCATCCGCAAAGTCAAAACCCATGTAATGGTCAAGGATTGGTTGATGTGAGCAAGCCCCTGCGGATTCTGCATACCTCGGACTGGCACCTCGGCCAGCACTTCATGGGCAAGACCCGGCACGCCGAGCATCAGCAGTTTTGTGCGTGGCTGATCGAACAAGTGCAAGCGCATCAAGTCGATGCTGTGCTGATCGCCGGCGATATATTCGACACCGGCGCGCCGCCGAGTTACGCCCGCGAGCAATACAGCGACTTCATCGTCGAGTTGCGCCAAACCGGCTGCGCGCTGGTGGTGCTCGGCGGCAACCATGACTCAGTGGCCATGCTCGGTGAAAACAAGCGCCTGCTCGCGCAACTCGGCGCGCGGGTGATCCCTGCTGTGAGCGATGATTTAGCCGAGCAAGTGCTGGTGATTGATCACCGCGATGGCACGCCCGGTGCGGTGCTCTGCGCCATTCCGTTTATTCGCCCGCGTGATGTTCTGCTCAGCCAGGCAGGGCAGAGCGGCGCCGATAAACAGTTGCAACTGCAACAGGCTATCGCCGGGCATTACCAGCAGCTGTTCGAGTTGGCCGAGGCCAAGCGCGCTGAGCTAGGTTTGCCCCTGCCAATAGTCGCCACCGGCCATCTCACCACAGTTGGCGCCAGTGCGAGCGAGTCTGTGCGTGAGATCTACGTTGGCACCCTGGAATCATTCCCGACCAATGCCTTCCCCGCAGTCGATTACATCGCCCTGGGCCACATTCACCGGCCGCAGAAAGTTGCAGGTCTCGAACACATTCGCTACTGCGGCTCACCGATTGCGCTGAGCTTCGATGAAGCCCGCCAGCAAAAAGAAGTCTTGTTGGTTGATCTCGACTCAAGCGGTTTGCAGCAGGTCAGTGCACTCGCAGTACCGCGCACGCAAGTGCTGTTGTCACTCAAGGGAACCCTTAAAGAGCTGCAAGCGTTGATCGCAGATGCCGCCCTACAAGGCACGGACCAGCGGCCCGTTTGGCTGGAGATTCAAGTCAGCGCGGATGATTACCTGAGTGACCTGCAAGTGCGCATCGCAGCATCGTGCGAAGGGCTGCCGGTCGAAGTACTGCGCATCCGCCGCGAGCGTGGCGCAGCGACAACAAACTTGTTCAGCGACGCCAAAGAAACCCTCGACGAACTCAGCCCAGAACAAGTCTTCGCGCAGCGGTTGAGTACCGAGTCGCTGGATAAAGTGGACGAGGTGAGGCTGCAAGAGCTTTATCGTGAAATGCTTGAGCGATTGCACAATGAGCGCGGGTGAGATTTAAGCTTGTTGGGATTAGCAAATAATCAAACTGGGAAGTGCTATTGAGTAAAAGGAGTTATGCCAACAATGGTCATTCGCCGAAAGACAGTCACACTGACCGGGCAACAGGATCTGTGGATCAAAGTGCAGGTCGAGCAAGGTCACTTCGGCAATGACAGCGAGTATATTCGTGACCTTATTCAGCGCGACCCGCAGGCTTTGGCGCGAGTCATTGCGCTTCGACAGGCGCTGAACGCTGGAGCCTTGAGTGCTAACGCCAAGCCTCTGGAGATGAGCGGCATCAAGCAAGCTGCTCGTTGTCGATTCTATTCAGAAGACTAAGTCATTCAATAAAGGTCTCGACGAGGACCGAGTCCGCATTCGCAGACCTACAGTTGCCTGGGGGAGCGAGTTGCGTGCTTCATCGAAAACTATCCCCTGCACGTCGCGCCCGACAATGCCAGAATAGCGGCTCTACTGGCCTGCGACCTTTACATGAAAATCCTCAGCCTGCGCCTCAAGAACCTCAACTCGCTGAAGGGCGAGTGGAAGATCGACTTCACTGCCGAGCCATTCAAAGACAACGGTTTATTCGCGATCACCGGCCCGACCGGTGCCGGTAAAACCACGTTGCTCGATGCCATCTGTCTGGCGTTGTACCACCGTACGCCGCGCATGAGTACGGTGTCGGCGGGCAGTAATGAGTTGATGACGCGCCACACCGCCGAATGTCTGGCCGAGGTTGAGTTCGAGGTTAAGGGCGTGGGTTACCGGGCTTTCTGGAGCCAGCGCCGCGCCCGCGATAAAGCCGACGGGGCGTTGCAGGCGCCGAAGGTCGAGCTGGCGCAGATGGCAGACGGCGGCATTGTGACCGACAAGATCAACGAAAAACTGCGTGAAACCGAGCGTCTCACGGGTCTCGATTTTGAGCGCTTCACCAAGTCGATGTTGCTCGCTCAGGGTGGTTTTGCCGCCTTTCTTGAGGCCAATGCCAACCAGCGTGCCGAGTTGCTCGAGGAGCTGACTGGCACTGATATTTACGGGCAGATTTCGCAGCGGGTATTCGAGCAAACCCGTGAAGTTAAAGCCGCCCTCGATCAGTTGCGGGCCAAGGCTGAAGGCTTTGAATTGCTCAGCGACGAGCAGCGTCAGCAACTCAATGCCGAGGTTGCCCAGGTTGCCTTGGATGAGCAGCGCATTGGCGCAGAGCAGGCTGACCTCAACACGCAAGCGCAGTGGCGTGAGGCCAAAGCCAAGGCGCAGGCGCAGTTGCAGCAAGCGCAGCAGCAAGCAGGCGCGGCCCAGTCAGCGTTGAGTCAGGCGCAGCCGCAGTTGCAGCAGTTGGCGGCGAGCGAGCCGGCGAGCCAGTTACAGCCGCTGTACCGTGAGCAGCAACGCATCAACCGTCAGTTGCAGGGCAGCCAGACGCAGGCGCAGCAGTTGCATGATCAGCATGCCAATGTGCTGCAGCAAATCTGCCAGCAGGCGTGGCAAGGCCAACAGATCAGCGAGCAAGCCTTGCAGGCTGAGTCGGCTGCATTGCAGGCTTTGCAGCAGCGCAGCGAGGAGGTTGCTCAGCGTTTGGCGGTTCAGCCGCAGCGGGCTCAGCTTGGCGCGCATCTGTCGGCGTGGGAACAGCAGTTCGGGGCTTTGCAGGCAAACCAGCAGGAGCAGGCAACTGAGCGCGACAAGCAGCAACAGCTCGATGCGCAGCTTGCTCAACTCGCGGCGCAATTAACCCAGCAGCAAACTGCGCTGAATAGCGCGCAAGGCCAACTCAAACACGCCGAGCAGTCTGCCGCCGATGCGCAGGCCCAATGGCAGGCGCTGCTTGCCGGTCAGGATGACGCTGCGTTGCGTGAGCAGTCGCAGCAACTCGCCGAGCGCGGGCGTCAGCTTGAACGTTTGGAAATGCTGCTGACACAGCGTCAGCAATGGCTTGATCAGCACGCTCTGGCGCAATCGCAGCTGACGTCGCAACAAGCCGAACAGGTTGAGCTCAATCAGCAGCGTGAAACCTTGCGCAGCCAGTTTGTCGACCTCAAGCAGCAGATCGCCGATAAGCAAAAGTTGCTCGAGCAAGAGCAACGTATTCAACAGTTGGAGCATTATCGCGCGGCCCTCCAGCCTGACGAGGCCTGTCCGCTGTGTGGCTCGCACGAGCACCCGGCGATTGCCGAGTATCAGGCGCTCAATCCGTCGCAAACGGCTCAGGCGTTGCAGGCCAAGCAGACCGAACAGGATGCCGTGCGCAGCAAGGGCGAGGCGCTGAATAAACGTCTGGGCATGGTGGAAACGCAAATTGCTCAGGCTCAGGCGCAAATCGCTGCGGCCGAGAAGGGTTTGGGCGAGTGTGATCTGCGTTGGCAACAGGCCTGCGAGATTCTCGGCCAATCACTAACCGACGCCGCTGCCTTGCAAGCTGCTCAGCACGATCACCTGCAACATGTGGCGCAGCAACAACAACGCCTGACGCAACTGGACGCGCTAAAACTCGCCGCCCAGCAAGCGACAGATGCCCGCTTGCTGGCCGAGCGTGAAGTGAGTCGTTGCAGTGCCGAGCTTGAGGCGCTGGTGATCAGGCAAGGCAACCTGCAATTGCGCCAACAAGACTGTGCTGCCCAATTGCAGCTGCTGCAAAACAAGCACGCGCAAGCGCTGGAGAATCTGAGCAACGCCCTGCAAACGCTGGGCTACAGCCTGCCTGATGCGCCGGCTGACTGGTTGCGCGAGCAGCGCGCGGCGTGGCAAAGCTGGCAGGACGATGAGGCGGCAAGCCAGCGTTTGGTTATCCAGCAGCAAGAACAGAAGTACGCGCTACAACTGGCGCAAGAGCAGGCGCAGAACTGGCAACAGCGTTGGCTGGATCAGGCGCAGGAGCCGCTCGCTGCTCTGGCTCCGGTTGCTCAGCCGCATGAGGAACTAAAGGGATTGCAGCGCAGCTGGCAAGGCGCGCAGCAACAAGCCGACCAACTCAATGGCCAGTTGCAAACTGTGCGGGCGCGTATCGAAAGCGAGCAACAAGAGCAGTTAGCCTTGACTAAGGACTGGCTCGTCGCGCTGGCGGCCAGCCCGTTTGCTGACGAGGCGCAGTTTCTCGGCGCATTGCTCGATGATGCCGAGCGCCAGAACCTGCGTGAATTGCAGCAGCGTCTGTCGAATGATATCGCTGCGGCGCTGGCGTTGGAGAGCGATTGCAACGTGCGTCTCGCCGAACTGCAACGCACTGCGCCAAGCGGTGCGTTGGCCGAGTTGAGTGATGATGATCTGGCGCAGCAGCTTGTGCAGCTCAATGCGCAACTGCGCAGTTTGAGTGAACGCCAGGGAGAGATTCGCGCCCAACTGCAAGGCGATGATGCGCGGCGATTGAGCCAGAGGCACCTGTTTGAACAGATCGACGCGCAACAAGCCAATTACGACGTGTGGCAGCAGCTCAACAGTCTGATCGGTTCGGCGGATGGCGCAAAATTTCGCAAGTTCGCCCAAGGTCTTACGCTTGATCATTTGGTCTATTTAGCCAATCAGCAGCTTGAGCGATTGCATGGCCGCTATCAGCTGGCGCGCAAGTCTCAGGGTGAGTTGGAGCTTGAAGTTGTGGATACGTGGCAGGGTGATGTGGCGCGCGACACCAAAACGCTGTCCGGCGGCGAGAGCTTTTTGGTCAGTCTGGCGCTGGCCTTGGCGTTGTCGGATTTGGTCAGCCACAAGACCAGCATCGATTCGCTATTTTTGGATGAAGGCTTTGGCACCCTCGATGGCGAGACGCTGGAGATTGCGCTGGATGCGCTGGATAGCCTCAACGCCAGCGGCAAGATGATCGGTGTAATCAGCCACGTCGAGGCGCTGAAAGAACGAATCCCCGTGCAGTTGAAAGTGCACAAAGCCATCGGCATGGGATACAGCGGCTTGGACAAGCAATTCGCAGTTTAAACCCATACACCCAGCCGAATCGTGCCGCATCGTGGAGGATGGATAGCCCCGTCGGGGCAATCCGTCATGGCAATTTATGGTTATATCCGGGCAAGCGTTGCTTGCCTTGACGGTTTAGCCGCGTCGCGGCTTAACCATCCTCCGGGTTTGCGGCGATGAAGTCGACTACCACTTCTGCCAGTTTCTCGCCCTGATCTTCCTGCAGGAAGTGCCCGCCATTGACGATGGTTGTGTGGGCCTGGCCTTGGGTGCCGGGGATTAATTTCTGCAGGAGTTTATCGCCACCGGCGGTGATCGGGTCCGAGTCACTGAATGCGGTGAGGAAGGGTTTATTCCACTTCATCAGCACTTGCCACGCCGCACGGTTACGCTCGGCTGCGGGATCATCCGGCGTGGTTGGCACCAGCAGTGGAAATTGCCGCGCGCCTTCTTTGTACGACTCGTCGGGGTAGGGCGCATCGTAAGCCGCAATGACGGCTGGCGACAGTTCGGTGGTAGTCGCGCGACTGATGATCGCGCCTGCAGCAAATTCCGGGGTTTTCTGCGAGTACTCCTGCCAGCTCTTGAACGCATCGCCCGGATTATGATCGCCGGTGGGCAGCATGGTATTGGCGGCCACGACGCGGGCAAATCTGTCCGGGTTTTCTGCAGCCAGGCGCAGGCCGATCAAACCACCCCAGTCCTGACACACCAGTGTGATGTTGGTCAGTTTGAGTTGATCAAGCACGGCCTGCATCCAGTCAACGTGGCGCTGATAGGTGTAATCGGTGCGTTTGCTGGGCTTGTCTGAGCGGCCAAAACCGACCAGATCGGGCGCGATGACCCGATGGCCTGCGGCGACCAGCGTGGGGATCATTTTGCGGTAGAGGTAGCTCCATGACGGCTCACCGTGCAGCAGCAATACCGGCGCTGCATCGGCGGGGCCTTCATCGAGATAATGCACGCGCAATTGCCCGCCTTCGCTGTCGTCGAGAGTCAGGTAGTTGGGCTTGAATGGGTAACCGGGGAGGTTTTCGAACCGGCTGTCCGGGGTGCGTAGAACGTCCATGATTGAACCTCTGCGTGGGATTACCTCGCAGAATGTACCCGCGCCCGGCAGTGTTCAACCTTTCGAATGACGTGAATGTTGCCTTATCAGGTTAGCTGACGGGGGATTGTTAAAGCCTTATCCATGCTGTCGAGGCGTGCCACGTTGTGGAGGATGGATAGCCCGGCGGGCAATCCGTCATGGCGATTTATGGTCGTATTCGGGCAAGCGATGCTTGCCTTGACGGTTTAGCCGCGGAGCGGCTTAACCATCCTGCGGGTTTCCGGTTTCCGGTGATTTGGGTTTGGGGCGTGCCACGTTGTGGAGGATGGATAGCCCGGCGGGCAATCCGTCATGGCGATTTATGGTCGTATTCGGGCAAGCGATGCTTGCCTTGACGGTTTAGCCGCGGAGCGGCTTAACCATCCTGCGGGTTTCCGGTTTCCGGTGATTTGGGTTTGGGGCGTGCCACGTTGTGGAGGATGGATAGCCCGGCGGGCAATCCGTCATGGCGATTTATGGTCGTATTCGGGCAAGCGCTGCTTGCCTTGACGGTTAAGCCGCGGAGCGGCTTAACCATCCTTCGGGTTTCGGGTTTCCGGTGATTTGGGGTTGTGGCAAGCCACGTTGTGGGGGATGGATAGCCCCGCGGGGTAATCCGTCATGGCGATTCATGATCGTATCCGGGCAAGCGACGCTTGCCTTGACGGTTTAGCCGCGGCGCGGCTTAACCTCCCTTTATTTCCAGCGGGCTTTTACCCAGTCTTTCTGTTGCTCGGGCGTTAAGAAGGTCCATGCGACGAAGCGGCTTTGTTTCTGGCCTTGGGCCATTTCCACGGTGCGCACGTTATGGGCGCCGACTTTGCTCAGGGCACTGTAGACGCCGCCGAGGTTGCCGGCCTTGGATATCAGGGTGCTGAACCAAAACACCTGGCTGGCATGTTCTGCGCTCTCTTTGATCAGGCGGTTGACGAACTCCGCCTCGCCACCTTTGCACCACAGCTCTGCCGCCTGGCCGCCAAAATTCAACACCGGTAGTTTGCGCTTGGGGTCGAGCTTGCCGAGGTTGCGCCATTTGCGGGTGCTGCCGCGTGTGGCTTCTTCCGGTGATGCGTGAAAGGGCGGGTTGCACAGCGTCAGGTCAAAGTAATCATCGGCGTTGATCAGGCCGGTGAAGATGTGGCGGCTATCGGTTTGCTGGCGCAACTCGATGGCTTTGTCGAGTTTGTTGGCTTTAACGATTGCGCTGGCCGATGCGATGGCCTCGGCGGCGATATCCGCGCCGACAAAGTGCCAGTCGTATTCGCAATGGCCCAACAACGGATAAATGCAGTTCGCGCCCACGCCGATATCCAGCGCGCGAATATTACCGCCACGGGGTATCTGTTTGCCGTTGCAGCTGGCCAGCATGTCCGCCAGATAATGCAGGTAATCAGCTCGCCCCGGAATCGGCGGGCACAGGTAGTCTGCCGGAATATCCCAGTAGGCAATGCCGTAAAACTGTTTGAGCAGAGCCCGGTTGAAGACTTTGACCGCCGCCGGATTGGCGAAGTCGATGCTCTCCTTGCCATACGGGTTGATAATCACGAACGCTGCCAATTCCGGGCTGGACTTGATCAGCGCTGGGAAGTCGTAACGGCCCTGATGGCGATTACGCGGATGCAGTTGGCCCTTGGCAGAGTCAGCTTTGCTTGGCTTTGGCGGTGCAGGTTGGCGTGGCATGGTGATCCGTTTGGGTAAGCGCAGGCTGGGCATTATTCACATTGAGGCGCGCATGGCTAGCTGATATGCAATGCCGCGCCCAGGTAGTCGAAGAATATACAGTACAGCGCCAACGGAATTGGTAGGCCCAGCAGCGTGCCTAAAAGGTAGTCGCGAAAACGCACGCCCGAGAGCGCCAGTGCGTAATTCAGCGCCGGCACGGTCTGGAACAGCATGCGCAGCGCACTGATGCTCAGCACCGGGCGTTTATCCAGCCCCGCCAGCAAGCGCTTGGCCAGTTTGTTATCCAGTTCGCGTAACGCGCTGCCGCCCATGTAGCTGATGGTGAAGTAGGTGAAGGTGCACGACAGGCATGCGGCGACGTAAGTTGCAATTCCGCCCCACAAGCGGCCCAGCGCGAGTACGGCGGCGGCGAGAAAAACCCAGCCGGGAATCTGGATCAGGTTGCCGAGTGCAAACATCAGCACGAATAACAAAAGCCCGCTGACCGGATGCATCTGAATGACTGATTTAAGTGCTTCAAGGCTGAAGTGCTGGCGCAGACCGGTGGCCTCGAACAAGGCGAACAGCGCGAGCAGAAACAGCACCACCAATAACAGTCGTTTACCTGCGCTCATTGCGCCTCCAGCGGGTTACGCCAGATTTAAGGATAGCCCAATGCTGCTTTGATCTGCTTGAGGTGTGCGCCGATCCAGTGTTTGTCGATGGCGCCCCAGTTACCGATTGCATAGTTGCCGGCATTGTTGCGCTCGCCTTCCTGCTGCACGAATTGGCAGTCGATATCCAGGTCGGCCAGCGCCGCGATGGTGTCTTGGGCGGTGCGTCTGGGCATGCCGGTGGCGAGCATCAGCGCGGGGACATTGCACGCTTCGCCGCTATCGATCAGCCACGCCACATACAGGCGTCGGTAAAAGCTGCTCTTGGTTTTGCTGATCGCTGCCGTCATCGCCTTGTTGCTCCCTGTTCCATGTGCTGCGATCAAGCCAGCGTCGCCATGCCAATGTAGCAGGCAGCGCCCGCCAGATAGCCGAGTAGTGCCAGCAGGCTGATCTTTTTCAGGTACCAGATGAAGTTGATGTTCTCCATGCCCATCGCTGCCACGCCGGCTGCTGAGCCAATAATCAGGCAGCTGCCGCCGGTGCCTGCGCAGTAGGCCAGCAGTTCCCAGAAGTCGCCGTTCTGCACGAAGCTTTGCAGCCAGCTGGCGTTTTCGCCGGCGCTTGCCAGCGCTTCCGGAGTAACCAGCGGGTACATGTTCATGGCGCCGGCCACCAGCGGTACGTTATCGACCACCGAGGAGAGCAGGCCGATGGCGATGTTGATCGAGTAGATATTGCCCAGGCTGTTTTTCAGCGCAATCGCCACTTGGTCAAGGTGGCCGGCGGTTGCCAGGCTCGATACCGCCAGCAGGATGCCGAGGAAGAACAGCACGCTGGTGCTGTCGATGGTGCGCAATACGCCAACGACCGAGAGCGGATGTTTGACTTCAATGTTCTTGTCGCGGTGGATGATCGACGTCGCCACCCACATGAAACCCAGCCCGAACAAAATGCCCATGTACGGCGGCAAATGGGTGACCGACTTGAAGACCGGCACGAACAACAGGCAACCCAGCCCCAGACACAGCACCAGATTACGCTCAAACGGCGTGGTCGGGTTACGCAGGCTCTCTTCAGATTTGAACTCGGGCGGGCGCTCGACTTCGCCTTTTAGGCGGAAGCTCAGGTAAATCATCGGCACCAGCAGGCAGACCAGGCTTGGCAGGAACAGGTTGCCGATGATGCTGCTGGCAGTGATCTGATCGCCGATCCAGAGCATGGTTGTGGTCACGTCCCCAATCGGCGACCAGGCGCCGCCGGCGTTGGCGGCAATGATCACGATGCCGGCGAAAAACCAGCGGTCCTGCTGGTCGTCGATCAGTTTGCGCAACAGCGAAACCATGACGATGGTGGTGGTGAGGTTATCCAGTGCCGCGGAAAGGAAGAAGGTCAGCAGGCCGATCAACCAGAGCAGGTTGACGCGTTTCTTGGTGGTGATGTGGTCGGTGACGGTCTTGAAGCCTTCGTGGGCGTCGATCAGTTCGACAATCACCATGGCGCCAAGCAGGAAGAACAGGATTTCGGAGATTTCCCCGAGATGTTCGCGCAGCTGATGCACCACATATTCGGAGTTGCTGTCGTGGCCGACGCTGATATTGGCTACATGCGGAATAATCACATCGGCGCCGAGCACCAGAATGGTCCACGTTACGACGGCCGTGAGCAGCGCTGAGGCGGCTTTATCAATCTTTAACGGATGTTCGAACGCAATACACAGATAACCGAGAACAAATACCAGCGCCATCAACACATACATGATCAGAATTCCAGAGTTCGATTCTGTACGCAGGTGGTCGATTGCCGAGCTGTTGGGTCAGTCGGAAGTTGGCGTCAGGCAGGCGCGCTGGCAGCGTTTAGGGCTCACCAGAGGCTATCAATACTGCGGTTGCCAGCTTTTTACTCGAGAAACTCTTGTACAGAATCTGGGCTTTTTACCGGCGGTTTAGCGCCGTGGGCTCTTGATGCGGTGAAGAAGATGCCTGAATAGCAGGGCATAAGGAAAGTGATTTATCAGAATAAGCGGCTCAGTGCAGCAAAACCGGAAAAATTACCGGATCGAAGAGCATCGGGCAGCCATGCGCAGCTGCCCGATGTGCGTGACAGTAGCTTATGCCGCTTCGCTTTCAGCGGCGTCGGCTTTGCCGGTTTCCGCCAGTGCTTTGGGCGGCCACGTGTAGGCCACGAAGATCGCCATGAACGGCATGATCAGGTTGAAGAAGCAGTACGGCAGATAGGTCAGGGTGGAAACCCCCAACGTGGCCGCCATGTAGGCGCCGCAGGTGTTCCACGGCACCAGAACCGAGGTCAGCGTGCCGCCGTCTTCGAGTGCGCGTGACAGGTAAACCGGCTCGATGCCGCGCTTCTCGTATTCGGCGCGGTACATGCGGCCGGGCAATACCAGCGCAATGTATTGGTCGGCGGTAATGATATTGGTGCCAATAGTTGTGACTACGGTGCTGGCGATCAGGCTGCTGGTGCTCTTGGCCAGATGAATCGCGCTTTCGAGCAGGCGCTGGAGCAAACCGAGCTTTTCCAGTACACCGCCAAAACACATGGCGCAGATGATCAGCCACACGGTCGTCAACATGCTGCCCATGCCGCCTTTGGAGAGCAGGCCGTCCAGCGAGGCGTTGCCGCTGTGCGACTCGTAACCGGCGAACAGCGCCGTCCACACGGTTTTAAGCGAAGACAGACTGCCCGCCGCCGGGTCGGCCAGACGCGCCATGACATCCGGTTGGAAGATCACGGCGAATACGGCGCCAACCAGCGCGCCAATGAAAATGGCCGGAAAGGCCGCGCACTGACGCACGGCCAGAAACAGCAGCATGGCCACGGGAAGCAGCAGGTACCAACCCAGATTGAACTGGCTCTCCAGAGCTTGCAGCACTTCAGCGATGCGGCCGGTGTCATGGCTTTCGGCAGCGTTCTGCCCGAGTACAAAGAAGATCACCAGCGCAATCGACAATGCCGGCACGGTGGTGCGCAGCATTAAGCGGATGTGGGCGAACAGGTCCGATCCGGCAGCAGCGGGGGCCAGATTGGTGGTGTCGGACAGCGGCGAGAGCTTGTCGCCAAAGTAGGCGCCGGAAATGATTGCCCCGGCGGTAATCGCCGGATCGAGGCCGAGGCCCGAAGCGACGCCCATCAGGCCAATGCCAAGCGTACCGGCGACCGTCCACGAACTGCCGATCGACAGCGCCGTCAGGGCGCAGATCAGGCAGCTGGTGATGTAGAAATATTCGGCCGAAATCAGCTTGAGGCCGAGCCAGATCATGGTGGGCACCGTGCCGGCCAGAATCCATGTGCCGATCAGCGCACCCACGGCGAGCAGAATCAGGTTGGCTTTCATGGCCAGATGAATGCCAGCCAGAATTCCTTCTTCGATGTCTGCCCAGCGCCAACCGTTTTTCAGGCCGATGACACCGGCGACAAACGCGGCGCTCATCAGCGCAATCTGGTTGGGGCCGCTGGAAGAGCTGTCGCCATAAAGAAAGACCGACAGGCCAAGCAGAACGATCAGCACGCTGATCGGCAGCAATGCATCGAAAAGAGAAGGGGAGCGCGGGTTAGACATGTCAGTACCAATTAGAAACGCCGAGGCCCGCTCTTTAGTTGGAGCGGGCCTCGGCGGGTAGTGCGGGTGAATGGATTACAGCGAGGCGATACGGGCGCGTTGCTCTGCCAGCTTGCCCAGAGCCTGTTCGGCTTCGGCCAGTTTGGCGCGCTCTTTCTCGATCACTTCAGCCGGAGCCTTGTCGACGAAACCGGCATTGCCGAGCTTGCCGCCAACACGTTTGACTTCGCCTTCCAGACGCTGGATTTCCTTGTCCAAACGGCCCAGTTCAGCCGCTTTGTCGATCAGGCCAGCCATCGGCACCAATACTTCCATGTCGCCAACCAGGGCGGTGGCCGACATCGGTGGCTCATCGCCAGCGGCGAGAATGGTGACGGACTCAAGCTTGGCCAGCTTGTTGAGCAGCGGTGCGTTTTCCTGCAGGCGGCGCTGATCTTCGCTGTTGGCGTTCTTGAGGATGATGTCGATACGCTTGGCCATCGAGATATTCATCTCGCCACGGATCTGGCGCAGGCCAAGCATCAGGGCTTTAACCCACTCGATATCACCTTCGGCGGCCGCGTCGATACGCGCCTCATTCGCTACTGGCCAGGCCTGCAGCATGATGGTGTCGCCGGTAGCGCCCGCTTGCGCCTTGATCCGCTGCCAGATTTCTTCGGTGATAAACGGCATGAACGGATGCGCCAGACGCAGCGCAACTTCCAGCACGCGAATCAGTGTGCGGCGCGTGCCGCGCTGGCGTTCGATTGGCGCGTTCTCGTCCCACAGAACCGGCTTAACCAGTTCCAGGTACCAGGCGCAGTATTCGTCCCAGATGAATTCGTACAGGGCCGAGGCGGCGAGGTCGAAACGGAAGGCGTCGAGGTGACGGGTTACAGCGGCTTCGGTGCGTTGCAGCTGCGAGATGATCCAGCGGTCGACCGACGACAATTCGACGGCTTCGCCATTGATACCAGTGTCCTGGCCATCGGTGTTCTCGATGACGAAGTTGGCGGCGTTCCAGATCTTGTTGCAGAAGTTGCGGTAACCCTCGACGCGGCCCATGTCGAACTTGATATCGCGGCCGGTCGAGGCCAGCGACAAGTTGGTGAAGCGCAGGGCGTCGGTGCCGTATGCCGCAATACCTTCCGGGAACTCGGCGCGGGTCTGCTTGGCGATCTTCTCGGCCAGTTTTGGCTGCATCATGCCGCTGGTACGCTTGGTCAGCAGGCTTTCGAGGTCGATGCCGTCAACGATATCCAGCGGGTCGAGCACGTTACCCTTCGACTTGGACATCTTCTGGCCCTGACCGTCGCGCACCAGGCCGTGAACGTAAACGGTCTTGAACGGAACCTGCGGCGTGCCGTCTTCGTTCTTCACCAAATGCATGGTGAGCATGATCATCCGGGCAACCCAGAAGAAAATGATGTCGAAACCGGTCACCAACACGTCAGTCGGGTGGAAGGTCTTGAGGAATTCAGTTTGCTGCGGCCAGCCCAGTGTCGAGAAGGTCCACAGGCCCGAGCTGAACCAGGTATCCAGTACGTCTTCGTCCTGGCGCAGGGCAACGTCGTCGCCCAACTGGTTTTCGCTGCGAACTTCGGCTTCGGTGCGACCGACATAAACGTTGCCGGCATCGTCGTACCAGGCCGGAATGCGGTGGCCCCACCAGAGCTGACGGCTGATGCACCAGTCCTGAATGTCACGCATCCAGCTGAAGTACATGTTTTCGTACTGCTTGGGCACGAACTGGATACGGCCGTCCTCAACGGCTGCAATCGCAGGCTCAGCCAGCGACTTGGTCGATACGTACCACTGATCGGTCAGCCACGGCTCAATGATGGTGCCCGAACGGTCGCCTTTCGGCACTTTCAGGGCGTGGTCATCAACGCTGACCAGCAAACCGGCGGCGTCGAAGGCTGCAACGATCTGCTTGCGCGCCTCGAAACGGTCAAGCCCGGCGAATTCTGCGGGCAGGGCGGTATCGGCTTGGGCATTGACGCTGCCGTCGATGTTGAAAGCTTGTGCGTTCGCCAGCACCACTGCGTTCTTGTCGAAGATATTCAGCAGGGTCAGGTTGTGGCGTTTGCCGACTTCATAGTCGTTGAAGTCGTGCGCCGGGGTGATTTTCACACAGCCGGTGCCGAATTCAGGGTCGCAGTAATCGTCAGCAATAATCGGGATGCGACGGCCAACCAGCGGCAATTCGACAAAGCTGCCGATCAGCGACTTGTAGCGCTCGTCTTCCGGGTGCACGGCAACGGCGGCGTCGCCGAGCATGGTTTCCGGACGCGTCGTGGCGACGATCAGGTAAGTGTTGCCTTCAGCGGTGGTCTTGCCGTCAGCCAGCGGGTACTTGAGGTTCCACAGGTGACCTTTCTCGTCGTGGTTTTCCACTTCGAGATCGGAAATGGCGGTGTGGAACTTGGTGTCCCAGTTGACCAGACGCTTGCCGCGATAGATCAGGCCGTCTTTGTGCAGGCGCACGAAGGCTTCTTTAACCGCGTCCGACAGGCCGTCGTCCATGGTGAAGCGCTCGCGCGACCAGTCTACCGAGGAGCCGAGGCGGCGAATCTGACGGGTGATGGTGCCGCCGGACTGCTCTTTCCATTCCCAGACTTTTTCCAGGAACTTGTCGCGGCCCAGGTCGTGACGGCTCACGCCATCGGCGGCCAGTTGGCGTTCAACCACCATTTGCGTGGCGATGCCCGCGTGGTCGGTGCCTGGCTGCCACAGCGTATTGCGGCCTTGCATGCGGCGGAAACGAATCAGCGCATCCATGATCGAGTTGTTGAAACCATGGCCCATGTGCAGGCTGCCGGTGACATTCGGCGGCGGGATCATGATGGTGTACGGCTGACCCGAACCTTGTGGGGCGAAATAGTTGTTCGCTTCCCAGTTCTGGTACAGGGAGGTTTCAATGGCGTGCGGCTGGTAGGTCTTGTCCATGCGCGGCGGGACCCTTTTGACGGCTGATCGGAAAAGCCGACAAGTATAGCGGGGAAGGGGCCTGTGGCGTAAGGGTAAGCGTCGGCAGAGGTGCCGATTATTGACCTGTGGCAATCGCTATCTGCCAGCGAGTAGGCAGCTTGGGCAGTTTCTGGCGGGTGAGAGTGTGGATTGGACGGGTAGAAGCCAGCATTTTCGCTGTGGCGAACATGCTGGCGAGGCGTTGCCGCTCAGGACTTGCGCGGCGGCAACAGGCGGCTCAGGCGCGCTTCGAGGCGAGAACGCAATTCGGCTTCGATCTGCGGCACGAAGTCATCGATCACGTCCTGCAGAATCAACTGCGCCGCGGCGCGCAATTCGCTGTCGAGTCGGTTCATTTCACTGTCGCGGCTGATCGACTCCTGCACGGTCTGGCGCAGCGCACTGATGGTGCCCGGCTCATGAACGACGGCTTTGGCCAGTGGGGTTTTGCTGGTTATCTGCTGCGGTGGCTCTGTGATGGTTTCCGAAAGCAGCGGCACATCGTCGATGTCATCAAAGTCGTCAGCGACTTCTTCGGTCAGCAGCGGCGGCTCGAGGCTGTCATCGCCCAGCAGTTCGCGGATGGATTCAAGGTCATCCAAAAGCTGCTTGGGTTCGCGAGGAGGCATTGGGTTGTCCATGGTGCTCTTACAGTTCAACTCGTTTAGGGGCAAAACCGCGGTCGCGGTAGGTGCGGAAATTGTCGCGGCAGGCTTGGAGCAGTTCGGGTTGCTGATTGACTATTTCAATCACCCGGGCGAACTGTTCGGTGTGCGGCGAAAGGTTCTGGTCAAGGTTGATCAGCACGCCCTGCTCGCTGGCAGGTGGCTGGTCGCGGCCGATCACCACGGGTGAGTTGGCATCGTCCTCAACCAGATCGTGGGGTACAAAGCAGTCGTTCTTGAACGCCCAGAGCAGTTGATCGAGGGTTGCGCACTGTTCGGCATCGCTGCCGCGCAGGAACACCGGCAAACCGGCGCGCCACGCCTTCATCGCCAGTACGCAAGCGGCTTTGAGGCGCTTGGCTGGATCGCTATCGGGCAGTACATAGAATTCTATTCGCGGCATGCGTGGGCCATCGTTGCGGTACAGGTTGGGGTGGAGAATGTTCCACGGGTCAGCATCGTGTCGAGCCTCGCCATCAGGCCAGTCGCCAGTAAATCAGCATGCTGGCGTTGGCCCTGCATTTATTGCAGCAGGCGAGGCTCGCACGTGTTGCGCTGTTAACACTAAAGGTAGCGCGCGAATGGCCCGCGCGCATCCCGATAGCCTGTTACTTAAGCTTCGCTGCGGTCGAGCAGGTACTGTGTCAGCAATGGCACCGGACGGCCGCTGCCGCCTTTGTCTTTGCCGCCGCTGATCCATGCGGTGCCTGCAACGTCCAGGTGCGCCCAATTGTACTTCTTGGCGAAGCGCGACAGGAAGCAACCTGCGGTGATGGTGCCGGCTTTCGGGCCGCCAATGTTGGCGATATCGGCGAACGGGCTGTCGAGCTGTTCCTGATATTCATCGTACAGCGGCAATTGCCAGGCGCGGTCGTCTGCAGTGAGACCAGCGCCGAGGATCTGCTGGACCAGTTCATCATTGTTGCCCATCAGGCCGGAAACATTGCTGCCGAGGGCAACGATGCAGGCGCCAGTGAGGGTGGCGATGTCGATAACCGCTTGCGGTTTGAAACGCTCGACGTAGGTCAGCGCGTCACACAGCACCAGTCGGCCTTCGGCGTCGGTGTTGAGGATTTCAACTGTTTGCCCGCTCATGGTCGTGACGATATCGCCAGGACGCGTGGCGCCGCCGCTTGGCATGTTCTCGGCGCAGGCCAGAACGCACACCAGGTTAATTGGCAGTTGCATTTCGAGTACGGCTTTGAGGGTGCCGAATACGCTGGCCGCGCCGCCCATGTCGTACTTCATCTCATCCATGCCGGCTGCCGGCTTGATGCTGATGCCGCCGGTGTCGAAGGTGATCCCTTTACCGACCAGAACATAAGGTTTGTCGGTTTTCTTGGCGCCCTGATAGTTCATGACAATCATGCGCGGCGGCTGCTCGCTGCCTTGCGCCACTGCGAGGAATGCGCCGGCGCCGAGGGCCTTGAGCTTTTTCTCGTCGAGAATATCGACCTTGAGACCTTTATATGCCTTGCTCAGCTCTTTGGCCTGTTCAGCCAGGTAGCTTGGGTGGCAGATGTTCGGCGGCATGTTGCCGAGGTCTTTGGTGAACGCCATGCCTTTGGCAATGGCCTTGGCCTGATTGCTGGCGCGCTCTGCATCCGCCTGATCAGCCTTGTCGGTGATCAGAGTGATTTTTTTCAGGGCGATAGCGTCAGCCTTCTGGCTCTTGAACTGATCGAACTGATACGTGCCGTCTTCCAGTGTTTCTACCAGCAGACGGGTCTTGCCGTAGGTGTCACGGCCTTTAACTTTCAGCTCGTTGAGCGCCAGAATGGCGTCGCTGCCGCCCAAACCTTTCAATACTGCATAGGCGGCGCTGAGCATTTTGCGAAATTGGCGGTCAGACAACTCGGCGTCTTTACCGCTGCCAACCAGCAGCACGCGTTCGGCTTTGAGGTTAGGCAGATTGTGCGCCAGCAGGGTCTGGCCAAGTTTGCCGGCAAGGTCGCCGCGCTTGAGCAGAGCGCTGATTGCACCTGAGGTGGCGGCGTCTATCGTTTGGGCGGCTTCACCCAGTTTGCGGCCTTCGCCTACAGTGATGACTAGCGTGGCGGTTTTCAGTGTTTCCGGACGAGCGCTTTTGACAAAAAATTCCATGGAATGGTGTCCTCAAGACAACGAGTCGGTATTGCTGGATAATGGCGACAAATTTTACGTGGTTCGCAGAGTCTGCGGGCTGGCAAATGGTGTGGCTAGTTTGAGCTTAGCTGCCTGAGCCTGACAACCCTGGAGTGTCTGGTTTGATCGTCTTCCGTTATTTATCCCGCGAAGTTTTGACTACCTTAACCGCGGTGAGTGCCGTGTTACTGGTAATCATCATGAGTGGGCGTTTCATCAAGTACCTTGCGCAAGCCGCTTCTGGTGCGCTGGACCCTGGCGTGTTGTTCCTGATTATGGGATTTCGCCTGCCGGGCTTCCTGCAACTGATTTTACCGCTGGGTCTGTTCCTCGGGATTCTTCTGGCTTACGGGCGTCTTTACCTCGAAAGCGAGATGACTGTGTTGTCGGCAACCGGCATGAGCCAGCAGCGCCTGCTCGGTTACACCATGATCCCAGCGGCGCTGGTCGCGTTGCTGGTGGGCTGGCTGAGCCTCGGACTGGCACCGCAAGGGGTCACCCGCGTGGCGCAGATTCTTAACGAGCAGGATGCCCTGACTGAGTTCGATACCCTGGTGCCAGGGCGATTCCAGGCGCTGCGTGAAGGCTCGCGGGTTACCTACACCCAGGAACTGTCGAATGATCGCAGCGAGTTGGGTGGCGTGTTCATCTCCGAGAAACGTCTGTCGAATGACGGCGCCAAAGAGCGCGGCATTACTGTGCTGGTGGCCGAAAGCGGGCGTCAGGAAGTACAGCCCGATGGCAGCCGTTATCTGGTGCTGGAAAACGGTTACCGCTATGACGGCAATCCGGGTAAAGCGGATTACCGGGCCATTAAATATGACACCTATGGCGTGTTGCTGCCCAAGCCTGAAGTCAGCTCGGAGATCAGTGACCGTGAAGCGGTGCCCACCCGCGATCTGATCGGCAGCGACAACATTCGTTATCAGTCCGAGTTGCAGTGGCGCTTGTCGATTCCATTGCTGGTATTCATCGTCACCTTGATGGCCGTGCCGTTGTCGCGGGTTAATCCGCGTCAGGGCCGCTTCCTCAAATTGCTGCCGGCGATTCTCTTGTACATGGCTTATCTGTCGATTCTGATTGCTGCCCGTGGTGCGCTGGATAAAGGCAAGATCCCGCATGCGCTGGGCTTATGGTGGGTTCACGGGGTGTTCGCTTTGATTGGTTTGAGTTTGCTCTACTGGGAACCGTTGCGCCTGAAGATGCTGAGCCGCAAGCAGCGTGCGGAGGTGGCTCGTGGGTAAGCTCGACCGCTACATCGGTGCTCAGGTTTTCATGGCCATTCTGGCTGTGCTCGGGGTTATTGTCGGCTTGGCGCTGCTTTTCGCTTTCATTGATGAACTGGGCGATATCGATGAAAACTACGGCATGGCCCAGGCCGCGTGGTACGTGTTGCTGACCACCCCGAGCCGTGCCTATGAAATGCTGCCAATGGCGGCGCTAATCGGCTGCCTCATTGGTTTGGGCGGGCTTGCCAGCAACAGTGAGTTGACCATCATGCGCGCCGCCGGTGTCTCCATCGGTCGGATCGTCTGGGCGGTCATGAAGCCGATGCTGGTGCTGATGTTGGTGGGTATTCTGATCGGTGAATACCTTGCACCCTGGAGTGAAAACAAGGCCGAGGCCGGGCGCTCGATGGCTCAGGGCGGCGGTGAAGCGCAAAGCTCCAAGCGTGGCCTGTGGCATCGTCAGGGCGATGAGTTCGTGCACATCAACGCCGTGCAGCCGAATGGAGTACTGTTTGGTGTGACCCGCTATCGGTTTGATGATCAGCGCCACATGCTGTCATCGAGCTTTGCCCGCAAGGCGACGTATCAGCAGGATCACTGGGCGCTTGAGAACGTCAATACCACGGTATTCCATGAAGATCGCACTGAAGTTGTCACCACGCCGACAGAGCGCTGGGATGTCGAACTGACGCCGCAATTACTCGGCACGGTGGTGTTGGAGCCGGATGCGTTATCAATCAGCGGGTTGTGGGGTTACATCCATTATCTGGGGGCGCAGGGCCTGAATAATGGCCAGTACTGGCTGGCATTCTGGACCAAGGTGTTGCAGCCGGTGGTAACGGGTGCGCTGGTATTGATGGCCATCTCGTTCATCTTTGGCCCGTTGCGCTCGGTAACGCTCGGCCAGCGTGTATTTACCGGTGTGCTGGTGGGCTTTGTGTTCAAGATCGCCCAGGACCTGCTTGGCCCTTCGAGTCTGGTGTTTGGCTTCTCGCCGCTATTTGCGGTGCTGGTGCCTGCCGGAATCTGTGCGTTCGCGGGGCTGCTGCTGATGCGCAGGGCAGGCTAGCGCCACTCAGCGCGCGCATTAAAAAGCCCCGATGCAGTGATGCGTCGGGGGCTTTTTAATGCGCGGCGGTTAACTATTTCTTGTGGATGTTCTTGGGCAACTGAACCGTTTGCGACTCGGAATAGATGTCGTGCCAGCTGCGCTTTTGTTTGTCCCAGAGGATCCAGAAGAAACCCAGCCCCAAGCATAGCCAGGAGGCGATAGAAATCACGAAGCGCAGCAATGCCTGCCACAGGCTGATCGCGCTGCCATCGGCGTTCTGGATGCGAATGCCCCATACCTGCATGCCCAGCGTCTGGCCGTTGTAAGTCCAGAACTTGCTGAAAAAGCCGAACAGGCAGAAAAACAGAATGGTCGACAGGATCGGGTCGCCGTCCAGTGCGCCGGCGTCGGACATCTCGCGCAGGGTGTCGGCGCCGTAAAAGCCCATGAGAATCAGTTTATAAATGAAGGTGACGACAATCAGCAGGGCGACGCACAGCAGGAAGTCATAAAACATGGCGGCGCAGCGGCGGGGCAGGCCAGCGGCTGGAAATTCACCTTGCGGGCGCAGGAGGTGTTTGGGCATTGGCAGCTCGTGTCTTGAGGGTGGTGATAGGCAGAAGATGATACCCATAAAAAAACCCCTGATGTCGCCATCAGGGGTTTTTCAAAGCGGCGGGCTTATTCCTGGATTTGAACCTGGTCAGCCTGCATGCCTTTTTGACCTTGTACAGCGACGAAGCTGACTTTTTGGCCTTCTTTCAGGCTCTTGAAGCCATTACCTTCGATCGCGCGGAAATGCACGAACAGATCCGGACCGCTTTCTGGAGTGATAAAACCAAAACCTTTCTCGTCGTTAAACCACTTGACGGTACCGTTCTGACGATTCGACATGTCTTATTCCTTGAAACTTAAAGTTGATGACAGCCTCCTCATAATAGAAGGACTGAGACTGGTTGCAAGGAGTAACAAAGCGAACGGGATGTAGCGGATCTAGGATCTACTGCATCAGGTCACAATTCACGGCGACCCATGCAAACACAGTCAAATAACTCTACGCTAACTCCGCAGCAAATGCCAACCCCTAAAACAGGGTATAGCTAGGCGGGCTAGGGTAAAGCTCAGTGTGATGCTAGATTTTTTGGGTCTGTAAATGCGCGACAGGATCTGTGGCAAGTTGACCTTTGATGCAGTTGGTTTGTTGGCTCAACAAACAACTTTTAGAAGATTGGTGCCCCGGGGGAGACTCGAACTCCCACTTCTTTCGAAAACGGATTTTGAATCCGCCGCGTCTACCGATTCCGCCACCGGGGCACTAATGGCGGCGGAGTATAAGGACGACTTTGCCGTTGGTCAATGCATTGCGTGGTCAATTTCTACATTTTCCGTTAAACTTTTGCGCCCTGCTATACGATCCTCCCGCCATGCGTGTTGCTGACTTTCGATTTGAACTGCCTGAAACCCTGATCGCCCGCCATCCCCTTGCTGAGCGGCGCGCTAGTCGTTTGCTGACTCTGGACGGCCCGACGGGTGAAATTAACCATCGCCAATTTGCCGATGTACTTGATCATCTGCAGCCGGGCGACCTGATGGTATTCAACAATACCCGGGTTATTCCTGCGCGCCTGTTCGGCCAAAAAGCCTCGGGCGGCAAGCTCGAAGTGCTGGTAGAGCGCGTGCTGGATGCTTACCGGGTATTGGCGCATGTGCGCTCGAGCAAGTCGCCCAAGCCTGGCTCGATGATTCTCATTGATGGCGGCGGCGAAGCTGAAATGCTTGCCCGCCACGATGCCTTGTTTGAGTTGCGCTTTAATGAGCCGGTGTTGCCGTTGCTTGAGCGCGTCGGGCATATGCCGCTGCCGCCCTATATTGATCGCCCTGACGAGGCGGCGGATCGCGAGCGTTATCAAACTGTATACGCCGAGCGTGCCGGTGCTGTTGCCGCCCCCACCGCCGGGCTGCATTTTGATCAGCCTTTAATGGAGGCAATTGCCGCCAAGGGTGTATCCACCGCATTTGTCACCTTGCACGTGGGCGCAGGCACCTTCCAGCCGGTGCGCGTCGAGCGCATTGAAGATCACCACATGCACACTGAATGGCTCGAAGTCAGCCAGGAAGTGGTGGATGCGGTTGCAGCCTGTCGTGCACGCGGCGGTCGGGTAGTCGCGGTGGGGACGACCAGTGTGCGTTCGCTGGAAAGCGCCGCGCGTGATGGCGTGCTTAAACCATTCAGTGGCGACACCGACATTTTTATCTACCCGGGGCGTCCGTTCCATGTGGTCGATGCGCTGGTGACCAACTTCCACCTGTCTGAGTCGACACTGCTCATGCTGGTCTCGGCGTTTGCCGGATATCCCGAAACCATGGCGGCCTATAAAAGTGCGGTCGCTGAGGCTTATCGCTTCTTTAGTTACGGTGATGCCATGTTCATCACCCGCAATCCCGCGGCACGCGGGCCTGAGGAACAAGTATGACGCGCACCTGCCGCATGTCTTTCGAATTACTGGCGACCGAGGGCAAAGCCCGACGCGGTCGTCTTACTTTTCCGCGTGGCGTGGTAGAAACTCCGGCATTCATGCCAGTCGGTACCTACGGCACGGTAAAAGGTATGTTGCCGCGTGATATCGAGGCGATCGGTGCGCAGATGATTCTGGGCAATACCTTTCACCTGTGGCTGCGTCCTGGCACTGAAGTGATTAAAAAGCACGGCGACCTGCATGACTTTATGCAGTGGAAAGGTCCGATTCTTACTGATTCCGGTGGTTTTCAGGTGTTCAGCCTGGGCGCCATGCGCAAGATCAAGGAGGAGGGCGTTACTTTCGCCTCCCCCGTTGACGGCGCCAAGGTGTTCATGGGCCCGGAAGAGTCGATGCAGGTTCAGCGTGATCTGGGCTCTGACATTGTGATGATTTTCGACGAGTGCACGCCGTATCCGGCCGAGTTCGATGTGGCCAAGCGTTCGATGGAGCTGTCGCTGCGTTGGGCCAAGCGCTCGAAAGAGGCGCATGGCGATAACACGGCGGCGCTGTTCGGTATCGTTCAGGGCGGCATGCACGAAGAACTGCGCATGCGTTCGCTCGAAGGCCTCAATGAAATCGGTTTCGACGGCCTCGCAATTGGCGGTTTGTCGGTGGGTGAACCGAAAGAAGAAATGATCCGCGTGCTCGACTACCTGCCAGACGTCATGCCGGCTGACAAACCTCGTTACCTGATGGGCGTTGGTAAGCCTGAAGATCTGGTAGAAGGTGTGCGCCGGGGCGTCGACATGTTTGATTGCGTAATGCCAACTCGCAACGCGCGCAATGGCCATTTGTTTGTGGATACTGGCGTACTGAAGATTCGTAACGCCGTGCACAAACACGATGATTCTCCGTTGGATTCGTCCTGTGATTGCTATACCTGCAAGAATTTTTCGCGCGCGTATCTGCATCATCTGGATAAGTGTGGCGAAATGCTGGGCAGTATGCTCAATACAATCCACAACTTGCGTCACTATCAGCGCCTTATGGCTGGTTTGCGCGAGGCTATTCAACAGAGTACATTGGCCGCCTTTGTCGATGACTTCTATGCTCGGCGCGGGCTTCCAACGCCACCGCTGGACACTAATAACTAGTTATAAGACCTTTCCAACAGGAGTGTTAAATGAGCTTTTTGATCCCTGCTGCATACGCTGACGGTGCTGCTTCGGTTGCGGGCCCCGCAGGTAGCGGTTTTGAGTGGGTATTTCTGGTCGGTTTCCTGGTCATCTTCTATCTGATGATCTGGCGCCCACAGTCCAAGCGCGCTAAAGAGCACAAGAATCTGCTCGGCAGCCTGCAAAAGGGCGACGAAGTGGTAACTACTGGCGGTATCGCCGGCCGTATTGCCAAGGTCAGTGATGACTTCGTAGTCATTGAAGTGTCTGACACCGTTGAACTTAAAATTCAGAAGGTAGCGATTGCTGCCACTCTGCCGAAAGGCACGCTGAAAGCTATTTAAGATTCACATAATTTTTATTCGATGGGGCGCTTAATGCGCCCCTCGTCATAACGGGCGGCGTCATGCTCAATAAATTTCCCATTTGGAAGTATCTGCTGATCGTGGCTGTGCTCGCGGTCGGCTTTTTGTACTCGGCACCCAACCTGTACCCTGATGATCCGGCGATTCAGATCACCGGTAACAGCACGGCGCAACAGATCACTCAAGCCAACCTGGATCTCGCCAGTGCTGCTTTGAAAGAAGCCGGCATTGAAGTCAAAGGGCTTGAATTGGCAGCGCAAGGTAAAGGTGGTTTGCTGCGCCTGGTCGAGAAGAAGGACCAGTTGCCAGCTAAAGATATTGTGCGCAAGGCGCTGGGTGGTGACTTTGTAGTTGCCCTCAACCTTGCTCAGACCACGCCTCAGTGGTTGCGTAACGTCGGTGCCAGCCCAATGAAGCTGGGCCTCGACTTGTCGGGCGGTGTTCACTTCCTGCTCGAAGTCGACATGGAAAAAGCGCTGGATGCACGGCGCAAGGTCTATGAAGGCGAAGTTAAGAGCTTGCTGCGTAAAGAGCGCGTGCGCTATCGCAGCCTGCCGGAACTCAATGGCGCCATTCAGTTGGGCTTCTCTGACGAGGCGACGCTGGAAAAAGCCCAGCGCCTGATTACTGCTGATTACCGCGACTTCGACATCACCTCGCTTGAGCGTGATGGCTTGCAGGTTCTGCGCTTGGCGCTGAATCAGGCCAAAGTGGCTGAAATTCGCGAATACTCGATCAAGCAAAACCTGACAACTGTGCGCAACCGTGTCAACGAGCTGGGTGTAGCTGAGCCGCTGGTACAGCGCCAGGGCGCCAACCGTATCGTGGTTGAATTGCCAGGCGTGCAGGACACAGCTGAAGCCAAGCGTATTCTCGGTAAGACCGCCAACCTCGAGTTCCGCCTTGAAGCGGCTGCCGATGCTTCGCGTGCCTCCACTGAATCCTTCGATTTCCGTGAGCCGGGCCGTCCGCCGGTGCAGTTGGAGCGTGACCTGATCATCACCGGTGACCAGGTCACGGATGCCAGTGCGAGCTTCGATGAAAATGGTCGTCCGCAGGTGAATATCCGTCTGGATAACCACGGTGGCGACTTGATGAACCGTGCAACCCGCAGCAATGTCGGGCGCAGCATGGCGGTGATCTTCATCGAGCAGAAGCCGGTCAGCAAGCTTGTGCGCAAGGTTGTTGATGGCGTCGAGCAGGAAGTCTCGGTGCCGAGCTTCACCGAAGAGAAGAAAATCATCAGCCTGGCGACTATTCAGTCTCCGCTGGGCAGCCAGTTCCGTATTACCGGCCTGAACGGTCAGGGCGAGTCTTCCGAGCTTGCGCTGCTGTTGCGTGCGGGTGGTCTGGCGGCGCCTATGTACTTTGCTGAAGAGCGCACCATCGGCCCGAGCCTCGGTGCCGACAACATTGCCAAGGGCGTAACGGCCGCGCTGTGGGGCATGCTCTTCGTTTCGCTGTTCATCATTGCCATCTACCGCTTCTTCGGTGTGCTGGCAACGATTGCGCTGGCATTCAACATGGTGCTGCTGCTGGCCTTGATGTCTCTGCTCAATGCCACGCTGACCTTGCCGGGTATCGCCGGTATCGTACTGACCATGGGTATGGCGGTAGACGCCAACGTGCTGATCTTCTCGCGGATACGTGAAGAGATTGCCAATGGCATGTCGGTACAGCGCGCCATGCACGAAGGTTTCGACCGTGCTTTCTCAGCGATCATCGACGCCAACCTTACTACCTTGCTGGTGGGTGGCATCCTGTTCGCAATGGGTACAGGGCCGGTCAAAGGCTTCGCGGTCACCCTTTCGCTGGGTATTCTCACTTCGATGTTCACTGCAATCTGGGTCACACGCGCCATGGTCAATCTGATCTTCGGCGGCCGTGACTTCAAGAAGCTGTGGATTTAAGGGGCTGACATGAGCAAACGTACGATTAACTTCATGGGCGTGCGCAACCTTGCGTTCGCCGTGACTGCACTGCTGACGCTCCTGGCGTTGGGCAGCTTCTTCGTCAAGGGGCTGAATTACGGCCTGGATTTCACTGGCGGTACGCAGATCGAACTGGCTTACGAGCAGCCAGCGGACCTGAGTAAGGTTCGCTCCACGCTGGGCGCGGCAGGTTTTGCCGATGCCGTGGTGCAGAGCTTTGGTGCGACCACTGATGTTGTGGTGCGCATGCAGGGTGATGACCCGGAGCTGGGCACCAAGGTGGCGACCGCTCTGCGCGATTCGGGCGACAAGCTGCAGGTTAAAAAGGTTGAGTTCGTCGGCCCGCAAGTGGGTGAAGAGCTGCGCGATCAGGGCGGCATCGGCATGCTGTTGGCGTTGGGCGGCGTACTGCTGTACCTGGCTTTCCGTTTCCAATGGAAGTTCGCCGTCGGTGCTGTGGTTTCGTTGCTGCACGACGTGATCATCACCCTGGGTCTGCTGTCGTTCTTTCAGGTCACCTTCGACCTGACCGTGCTGGCGGCGATTCTGGCGATCATCGGTTACTCGCTGAACGACACCATCGTGGTATTCGATCGCGTGCGGGAAAACTTCCGCGTGCTGCGCAAGGCTACGTTGATCGAGAACATCAACGTGTCGACCACGCAAACGCTGCTGCGTACCTTGGCAACCTCGATCTCGACGTTGCTGGCCATTGGTGCACTGCTGATGTTTGCCGGTGACAACCTGTTCGGCTTCTCTATCGCGCTGTTCATTGGTGTGTTTGCCGGTACTTACTCATCGGTTTACATTGCCAACGTAGTGCTGATCTGGCTCGACCTGACCGTCGAAGACCTGATCCCGCCGGTTGTAACTGAAGAAGTGGATGAAATGCCTTAAGGCTCGTTCCGTCAGGCGTTTTGTATAGCCTGAATGATCGGCGCTTTACGCCGCTTCATCTTAAAGAGCACCCAGTCGGTTTTGCCGTCTGGGTGTTTTTTTATGGCCGCGATGAAAATCTGTGAACCCGTACTAATAGCGGGCTGAAGCGCTGAGCGGGTGGAACTAGCAGGGGCTTGTGGATGTCTCATTTGCAACAAGGCCGTTAAGTGCCAGAACAATAGTTGGGAGATAGATATGAACAAGTCATTGCTAGTGGGTACCGTTTTGGGCGCTGTTGCTGTGACTGCTGGTGGCGCCGTTGCGACTTATAACTATGTCAGCGGGCCCGACTACGCCGAAGTGCTGGCGGTAAAGCCAATCAATGAAACCATCAAGACCCCGCGCGAGGTCTGCAAGGATGTTGCTGTCACCCGCCGTAAACCGGTGCAGGATCAGCATCAGATTGCCGGTACCGCGATTGGCGCGGTAGTAGGTGGTTTGCTGGGTAATCAGGTGGGTGGCGGCAGTGGTAAGAAGATTGCCACGGCAGCCGGTGCTATCGGTGGCGGTTATGCCGGTAACAAGGTGCAGGAGAACATGCAGAACAATGACACCTACACCACGACCGAGACGCGCTGTAACACCGTAACCGACACCAGCCAGAAGCTGGTCGGTTATAACGTCAAGTACAACCTCGACGGCAAGATCGGTGAAGTACGTATGGCCAGCGATCCGGGTCGTGCGATTCCGGTTAAAGACGGTCAGTTGGTGCTGAGCGAAGCGGATCTGCAGCAGCAGTAAATTTCGGCTGACAAAAAATACCCGCCTGGCGTTGTGCTGGCGGGTATTTTTTTGCCTGTTCGCTGGCGATTAAATTGCAGACAATAAAAAAGCGCCCGAAGGCGCTTTTGGCACAGCATGAGGCTTAGCGCTTAAGCGAGGCCGACATGTGTGGCTGGATGGCGGTAAGTACCGCCTTGAAGCACTTGGTGTTACCGGCAACGATCTGGCCCTTTTCAAGGAAGTCGTGGCCGCCGCTGAAGTCGCTGATCAGGCCGCCTGCTTCTTGAATCAGCAGAGCGCCTGCCGCCATGTCCCACTCAGACAGGCCGAACTCCCAGAACGCATCGAAACGACCGGCTGCAACGTAGGCGAGGTCGAGGCTGGCTGCGCCTGCGCGGCGAACACCGGCAGTTTGGCCGACCAGGCTGCGGAACATGCCAAGGTAGTTCTCAAGGTTGTCCATTTGGCTGTCGCGGAACGGGAAGCCCGTGCCGAGCAGAGCGCCTTCGAGGCTCTTGCGATTGCTCACGCGCAGGCGACGACCATTCAGTGCAGCGCCACGGCCACGGCTTGCAGTGAATTCTTCCTGACGAACCGGATCGATAACTACCGCGTGCTCAAGACGGCCACGGTATTTGCACGCCAGGCTGACGGCAAAGTGCGGAACGCCACGGATGAAGTTGGTGGTGCCGTCCAGTGGATCAATAATCCACAGGTAGTCGGCGCCTTCGCCGGAGCCTGGGGTCAGGCCGCTTTCTTCGCCAAGAAAGCCGTGATTCGGGTAGGCTTTGCGCAAAGCCTGAATAATCAGTTGCTCGGCAGAGCGGTCGATCTCGGTCACGTAATCTTTGGCATCTTTCTCGTCTACCGAGATGACGTCCAGGCGTTCGATTGAGCGGAAGATCATTTCACCGGCGCTACGGGCTGCGCGCAGCGCGATATTCAGCATAGGCTGCATGGATGTGTCACCTGGGTCGTTAAAGAAAGCCGAAAATTATATCAGAAAAGCGTAGTAGAAAAAGAGTCCCGTTTGTCCTGCATGGCATAAACACATCGGCTTCTGTAAGATTTCAGCCCCTCTGACGTTTTAGTGAGTAGCGACGTTGCTAGATAATATCCGTGTGGTTTTGGTCAATACCAGTCATCCCGGCAACATCGGCGGGGCTGCGCGGGCCATGAAAAACATGGGCTTGTCGCGTCTGGTCCTGGTTGATCCGATTGATTTCCCAAGCGGTGATGCCGTGGCGCGCGCTTCGGGTGCCACCGATATTCTCGACAATGCACAAATTGTCGGCACCCTCGAAGAAGCGCTTGTGGGTTGCACATTGGTGCTTGGTACCAGTGCTCGCGACCGGCGTATCCCGTGGCCGTTGCTGGATCCGCGTGAGTGCGGCGTGACTTCCTGCGAGCAGGCCCGGCAGGGCGGCGAAGTGGCATTGGTGTTTGGCCGTGAATATGCCGGCCTCACCAACGAAGAGCTGCAGCGTTGTCAGTTCCATGTGCATATCCCGTCTAACCCGGATTTCAGCTCGTTGAATCTGGCCGCTGCCGTGCAGGTGTTGGCATATGAAGTGCGCATGGCGTGGCTGGCTGCTGAGAACCAGCCGACCAAGGTCGAGAAATTCGAGTCCACTTCGATGCTCAGTTCACAGGCCGTAACGGCGGACGAGCTGGAGTCTTTCTATAGTCATCTGGAGTTGGCACTGGTTGAGATCGGTTTCCTCGATCCAGCCAAGCCGCGGCACCTGATGAGTCGCCTGCGTCGTCTTTATGGGCGCAGCGGTATCAGCAAGCTTGAAATGAATATTTTGCGCGGCGTACTAACCGAGACGGTCAAGGCGGCGCGCGGTGAGCACCACAAGCAGGGGAAAGATGATGTTTGAGCGTATGCGAGAAGACATTCAAAGTGTGTTCCATCGGGATCCGGCAGCACGTAATACCCTTGAGGTCGTGACTTGTTATCCCGGTCTGCATGCTATGTGGTTGCATCGCTGTGCGCACGCGCTCTGGGGTTCTGGCTGGAAATGGCTGGCGCGCGTGGTGTCGAACTTCTCGCGTTGGCTCACCGGTATCGAGATCCATCCGGGTGCGCGTATCGGCAGGCGGTTCTTTATCGACCACGGCATGGGCATCGTGATTGGCGAAACGGCCGAGATCGGTGACGACGTCACCATCTATCAGGGTGTGACGCTGGGCGGTACCAGCTGGAACAAGGGCAAACGCCACCCAACGCTTGAAGATGGCGTCGTGGTGGGTGCCGGTGCCAAGGTGCTGGGGCCATTTACTGTGGGTGCGGGCGCCAAGATCGGCTCCAACGCCGTTGTGACCAAGGCTGTGCCAGCGGGCGCTACGGCTGTGGGTATTCCGGGCAAGATCATCGTCAAGGCGACAGATGATCAGGAAGCCAAGCGTCAGGCCATGGCTGAAAAGCTCGGCTTCGATTCCTATGGTGTGGGTCAGGACATGCCGGATCCGGTGTCCAAGGCGATTGGGCAACTGCTCGATCACCTGCAAGCCGTGGATGGTCGTCTTGATCGCATGTGCAAGGCGCTGAAAACCCTCGACGAAGACTTCGATGTGAAAGCCTTGCCAGCGCTGCGCGATGAAGATTTCGTCGGTGTGTGTAAAGAGCAGGACGATAAGCCGGCGGCATAATGTGGAACGGCGCGTGGCATGTTGCTATGCTACGCGCCCTCGCTTGCGGGCTAAGTGCCTGCAATCTGCTTGAGTCGGCTGTTCGCCAATGGGTGTTGTCCGGGCTGGTTCCGGGTAAATGGCTCTGGCTTGCGGCTTTACGCAAAACGTCTATCACTGTCGCGGCGCCTTTTTACTGCACGCTGACAGCTAATCCCGAGTAAAACGATAGGTCTTATAGTTGACTTAAATACTCGGGAATTGCATACTCACTGCATAGTAGTGACCTTCGGTAAACCTCTAATGCGACTGACTACAAAAGGCCGTTATGCCGTGACCGCCATGCTCGATTTGGCGCTGCATGCGCAAAAAGGGCCGGTGTCACTCGCCGACATTTCAGAGCGTCAAGGTATCTCCCTGTCCTATCTGGAGCAGCTTTTTGCCAAGCTGCGTCGCGGTAGCCTGGTTTCCAGTGTTCGCGGCCCGGGTGGCGGCTACCAGCTTTCGCGTGACATGCGCGGGATACAGGTAGCCGAAGTAATTGACGCCGTGAACGAGTCGGTTGATGCCACGCGCTGCCAGGGGCAGGGCGATTGTCATGGTGGCGACACTTGCCTCACGCACCATTTGTGGTGCGATTTGAGCCAGCAAATTCACGAGTTTCTAAGTGGTATCAGCCTGGCTGACTTGGTAACTCGCAGCGAAGTGCAAGAAGTTGCACAGCGCCAGGATCAGCGTCATTGCAACAGCCGATCCCCACAATTAGACAAAATTGCAGCATCCGCCGTCGACTGAAGACAAGGTGCCGGCTCGCAAGGCCTGAATCCTGATTAGGAGAGAATCAATGAAATTGCCGATTTATCTGGATTATTCCGCTACCACGCCGGTCGATCCGCGTGTGGCGCAAAAAATGGTCGATTGCCTGACCGCTGACGGTAACTTCGGTAATCCGGCATCGCGCTCCCACTTCTTTGGCTGGAAGGCAGAAGAAGCGGTTGAGAATGCGCGTCGTCAGGTTGCTGAACTGGTAGGTGCCGATCCACGTGAGATCGTCTGGACCTCCGGCGCAACCGAATCCGATAACCTCGCTATCAAAGGCATCGCTGATTTCTACAAGAGCAAGGGCAAGCACCTTGTTACGTCGAAGATCGAGCACAAAGCTGTTCTCGACACCATGCGTCAGCTTGAGCGTGAAGGCTTTGAAGTCACTTACATCGAGCCGGGCGAGGATGGTCTGATCACGCCGGCGATGGTTGAAGCTGTGTTGCGTGAAGACACCATTCTGGTTTCGATCATGCACGTCAACAACGAGATCGGCACCGTCAACGACATCGCTGCCATTGGCGAACTGACGCGCTCGCGTGGGATTTTCTTCCACGTTGATGCGGCTCAGTCGACTGGCAAGGTTGAAATCAACCTCGAGAACCTCAAGGTTGACCTTATGTCGTTCTCTGCGCACAAGACTTACGGCCCGAAAGGCGTGGGCGCTCTGTACGTTCGTCGCAAGCCGCGCGTACGTCTGGAAGCACAGACCCACGGCGGTGGCCATGAGCGCGGTATGCGTTCCGGTACGCTGGCAACTCACCAGTGCGTAGGCATGGGTGAAGCGTTCAGCATTGCCAAGGCTGAAATGGCTGCTGAAAACCAGCGTCTGCTGGCCCTGCGCGATCGTTTTTATGCGCACCTGGCCGACATGGAAGAGCTGTACATCAACGGCAGCATGACTGCCCGTGTACCGCACAACCTGAACCTGAGCTTCAACTATGTTGAAGGCGAGTCGCTGATCATGGCGCTCAAGGATCTTGCTGTATCGTCGGGCTCGGCCTGTACATCGGCATCGCTTGAGCCGTCGTATGTGTTGCGTGCGCTGGGTCGTAACGATGAACTGGCGCACAGCTCGATTCGTTTCACCTTCGGCCGCTTCACTACCGAAGAAGAAGTTGATTACGCCGCAGCCAAAGTGCGCGAAGCAGTGACCAAACTGCGCGAATTGTCGCCGCTGTGGGATATGTTCAAAGAAGGTGTCGATCTGTCCCAGGTTGAATGGGCGGCACACTAAAGCTGCCGTTGAGCGGCGCCTGATGAGTGAGGAATAGATAACATGGCTTACAGCGAAAAGGTCATCGACCACTACGAAAATCCGCGCAACGTCGGCAAGATGGACGCGCAAGATCCAGATGTTGGCACCGGCATGGTCGGCGCTCCGGCGTGTGGTGACGTGATGCGTCTGCAGATCAAGGTAAATGAGTCGGGCGTAATTGAAGACGCCAAGTTCAAGACCTACGGCTGCGGTTCGGCGATTGCTTCCAGCTCCCTCGCAACCGAGTGGATGAAGGGCAAGACCCTTGATGAGGCAGAAACCATCAAGAATACCCAGCTGGCAGAAGAGCTGGCATTGCCGCCGGTGAAGATTCACTGCTCGGTACTCGCTGAGGATGCCATCAAGGCAGCCGTGCGCGATTACAAGCAGAAGAAAGGTTTGGTTTAAGGAGGTTGTCGATGGCTATCAGCATGACCGAAGCGGCGGCTCGCCACGTCCAGCGTTCCCTTGATGGGCGCGGCAAGGGCGAGGGCATTCGTTTGGCCGTTCGCACCACTGGCTGCTCGGGCTTGGCCTATGTGCTGGAGTTCGTCGACGAAACCGCCAGCGAAGACCAGGTGTTTGAGAGCCACGGGGTCAAGGTCATTATTGATCCCAAGAGCCTGGTTTACCTCGATGGCACCGAGCTGGACTTCGTCAAGGAGGGCTTGAACGAAGGGTTCAAGTTCAACAACCCAAACGTGCGCGGCGAATGTGGCTGCGGCGAAAGCTTCAACATCTGAGGCTACTGTGGGTACTCCTTGTCATTTTGCCTTGTTCGACCTCCAGCCGAGTTTTCGCCTGGACCTCGATCAGCTTGCCACGCGTTATCGCGAATTGGCGCGCACGGTTCATCCGGACCGTTTCGCCGATGCCGATGCGCGTGAACAGCGCTCTGCGCTGGAAAAGTCCGCGAGCCTCAATGAGGCCTATCAAACGCTGAAGAACGCGCCGCAACGCGCCCGCTATCTGCTGGCGCTGAGTGGTCCTGAATTGCCGCTGGAAGTCACGGTGCACGACCCGGATTTCCTGATGCAGCAGATTCAGCTGCGTGAAGAGCTTGAAGACTTGCAGGACGCTGCGGATATCGACGGCGTGTTGCGTTTCAAGCGCAGTTTGAAGCAGGCGCAGGACGAGTTGAACGAGAGCTTTGCGGTTTGTTGGGATGATGCCGCGCGACGTGAAGAGGCCGAGCGCCTGATGCGTCGCATGCAGTTTCTCGACAAGCTTTCCCACGAGGTCCGCCAGTTGGAAGAGCGCCTCGACGATTAACGCTCGCGCGCCCGTAAGGGTGCGCTTGATATTCAGATAAGCATTTATTAATCATGGCCTTACTGCAGATCGCTGAGCCCGGACAGAGCCCCCAGCCACACCAGCGTCGGCTGGCAGTGGGGATCGACCTGGGTACCACCAATTCGCTGGTTGCTGCCTTGCGCAGTGGCCTTTCCGAACCGCTGGCTGATGCCGAAGGCAAGATCATTCTGCCGTCGGCAGTGCGCTATCACGCTGACCGTATTGAAGTGGGTGAGGGCGCCAAGGCGGCGGCCTCCAGTGACCCGTTCAATACCATTGTTTCGGTCAAGCGTCTGATGGGTCGTGGTCTGAGCGATGTGAAGCAGTTGGGCGATCAGCTGCCTTACCACTTTGTCGGTGGCGAGTCGCAAATGCCGTCTATTCAGACTGTGCAGGGTGACAAAAGCCCGGTGGAAGTCTCGGCAGAAATTCTCAAGGTGCTGCGCGAACGTGCCGAGCTGACCTTGGGTGGCGAGCTGGTGGGTGCGGTGATTACGGTGCCGGCCTATTTCGATGATGCACAGCGTCAGGCCACCAAAGATGCTGCGCGCCTCGCAGGCTTGAACGTATTGCGTCTGCTCAACGAGCCGACTGCAGCAGCGGTTGCTTACGGCCTGGATCAGAAAGCCGAAGGCGTTGTCGCCATCTACGACTTGGGCGGCGGCACCTTCGATATCTCGATTTTGCGCCTCACCAGCGGTGTTTTCGAAGTGATGGCCACCGGCGGCGACAGCGCGCTGGGCGGCGATGATTTCGACCATGCGATTGCCAGCTGGATTGTCGAACAGGCCGGTTTGTCCGCCGATATCGACCCCAGCGCCCAGCGCAGCCTGCTCGATGCCGCGTGTGCGGCCAAAGAAGGACTGACTGCCAGCGATTCGGTTGAAGTTGAATATTTGCAGTGGCGCGGTGTGCTGACCCGCGAACTGTTTGATGCGTTGATCGAGCCAATGGTTGCGCAAAGCCTCAAGGCTTGCCGCCGCGCTGTGCGTGATGCCGGCATCGAGATTGAAGACGTTGGCGCTGTGGTTATGGTCGGCGGCTCCACTCGCGTACCGCGTGTACGTCAGGCTGTGGCCGAGATGTTTGGTCGTCAGCCGCTCACCGATATCGACCCGGATCAGGTGGTTGCCATCGGCGCTGCAATTCAGGCCGATACTCTGGCAGGTAACAAGCGCGGCGAGGGCGAAGAGCTGTTGCTGTTGGATGTAATTCCATTGTCGCTGGGTCTTGAGACCATGGGCGGGCTGATGGAAAAGGTCATCCCGCGCAACACCACGATTCCAGTGGCGCGTGCTCAGGATTTCACCACCTACAAAGACGGCCAGACCGCAATGATGGTTCACGTGCTGCAAGGCGAGCGTGAGCTGATCAGCGATTGCCGTTCGCTGGCGCGCTTCGAGTTGCGTGGTATCCCGCCAATGGTGGCCGGTGCCGCGAAGATTCGGGTGACCTTTCAGGTGGATGCCGATGGCTTGCTCAGCGTTGCGGCGCGTGAGTTGGTGTCGGGCGTCGAGGCGAGCATTCAGGTCAAGCCTTCGTACGGTCTGACTGATGAGCAAGTGGCGAAGATGCTCAAAGACTCATTCAGTTATGCCGGCGATGACAAGCAAGCCCGCGTTCTGCGTGAGCAGCAAGTGGATGCTCAGCGTCTGCTTGAAGCGGTCGAGGCGGCCGTTGCAGCTGACGGCGAGCGCTTGCTCGACAGCGAAGAGCGCGAAGTGATCGGCCATGAAATGCAACAACTGCGTGATTTGATTGCGGGCAACGATGGCCACGCACTTGAGGCGCAAACCAAACGATTGACCCAAGTGACCGATGCATTTGCAGCGCGTCGCCTGGACTCTACGGTAAAGGCCGCTTTGTCGGGCCGTAGTCTTAACGAGATTGAGGAATAAGCATGACGCAGCTGATTTTTTTGCCGCACGCCGAACACTGCCCGGAAGGGGCCGTATTCGAGGCCGAGCCGGGCGAAACCGTACTTAACGCTGCGCTGCGCAACGGCATCGACATCGAGCACGCGTGCGAGAAGTCCTGCGCGTGCACCACGTGCCACGTCATCGTGCGCGAGGGTTTCAATTCGCTGGAGCCTTCCGATGAGCTGGAAGATGACATGCTCGACAAAGCGTGGGGGCTGGAGCCTAATTCGCGCCTGTCGTGTCAGTCTGTTGTGACCGACACCGACTTGGTCATCGAAATTCCCAAGTACACGATCAATCAGGTCTCCGAAGGCCATTGATATAACCGCGCGGATTGCTCGCGCCGGGTTTTAACGTTCTCTGGAGAGACGGTTATATGAGTCTGAAATGGGCTGATGTGCTGGAAATCGCCATTCAACTGGCCGACAGCAAGCCGGATGTTGATCCGCGCTATGTCAATTTCGTTGATTTGCATCGCTGGGTTTTGGCCTTGCCAGAATTCAGCGATGACCCGCAGCGTGGCGGGGAGAAGGTGCTGGAGGCAATTCAGGCGGCTTGGATCGAAGAAGCCGACTGATTGTACTGCCCTGAATAGGGGCGCCGACCGGCGCACCCTACGCATTTAACCAGAACCCGCGTATAATTCGCGGGTTTAATTTTTGCTTAATCTAAGTTCCTGGAGTTTCCCATGGCTGTTGAACGTACTTTCTCTATCATCAAACCCGACGCAGTTGCCAAGAATGTAATCGGCGAGATCGTTACCCGCTTTGAAAAAGCTGGTCTGCGCGTCGTTGCATCGAAAATGGTTCAGCTGTCCGAGCGCGAAGCGAGCGGCTTCTACGCTGAGCACAGCGAGCGCGGTTTCTTCAAGGATCTGGTTGCATTCATGACTTCCGGTCCGGTTGTTGTTCAGGTTCTGGAAGGCGAAGGCGCCATCCTGAAAAACCGTGAACTGATGGGCGCTACCAACCCTAAAGAAGCTGCTGCTGGCACTATCCGTGCTGACTTCGCTGTTTCTATCGACGAAAACGCTGTACACGGTTCGGACTCCGAAGCGTCGGCTGCTCGCGAAATCGCTTACTTCTTCGCCTCTACTGAGGTTTGCGCTCGCATTCGCTAAGCGAACATTCGAGTGAAGGTGAAACCATGACTGAATCAACCGGTAAAATTAATCTTCTGGGGCTGACCCAGCAGGAAATGGAACAATTCTTCGACAGTATCGGGGAGAAGCGTTTCCGTGCCGGTCAGATAATGAAGTGGATTCACCACTTTGGCGTCGATGATTTCGACGCCATGAGTAACGTCAGCAAGGTCTTGCGCGAGAAGCTCAAGGCCTGTGCTGAAATTCGCGGGCCAGAAGTGGTCAGCGAAGATATCTCCACCGATGGCACCCGTAAGTGGGTCGTTCGTGTGGCGTCCGGTAGCTGTGTAGAAACCGTTTACATCCCGCAAGGTGGCCGCGGCACTCTGTGTGTTTCGTCGCAGGCAGGTTGTGCGCTCGATTGCAGTTTCTGCTCCACCGGCAAACAAGGCTTCAACAGTGACCTCACCTCCGCCGAGATTATCGGTCAGGTGTGGATCGCCAATAAATCATTCGGCACCCAGCCTGCGAAAATTGATCGCGCCGTCACCAACGTGGTGATGATGGGCATGGGCGAGCCGTTACTGAATTTCGATAACGTAGTCGCCTCCATGAAAATCATGATGGATGACCTCGGCTACGGTATCTCCAAGCGCAAGGTGACCTTGTCCACCTCTGGCGTGGTGCCGATGATCGACAAGTTGTCCGAGGTGATTGACGTCTCCCTGGCGCTGTCTCTGCATGCACCGAACAACGAGCTGCGTAATCAGTTGGTGCCAATCAACAAGAAGTACCCGCTCGACATGTTGCTTGCCAGCTGCAAGCGTTACGTGTCCCGTCTCGGCGAAAAACGTGTGCTGACCATCGAGTACACCCTGCTCAAGGATGTGAATGACCGGGTCGAGCATGCCGAGCAAATGATCGAGTTGTTGCGCGATGTGCCGTGCAAAATCAACCTGATCCCGTTTAATCCGTTCCCGCATTCCGGATATGAGCGCCCGAGCAACAATGCGATACGTCGTTTTCAAGACCTGCTGCATAAAGCCGGGCACAATGTCACTGTGCGTACTACGCGCGGTGAGGACATTGATGCGGCGTGTGGCCAGTTGGTTGGCCAAGTCATGGATCGGACCCGGCGTAGCGAGCGGTATATTGCCGTGCGCCAGTTAAGTAGCGAGGCTGAGTCATCGCCTTCCACTACTAATCAAAACTAAAAGGGAGGATATACATGACCTTGCGCCCCGCGCTGTTCTTACTACTCGCCAGCCTGTTGGTCGGCTGTGTAACGACCGGCGATGTCGATCCGATGAAAACCGACAGTGGTCGCGATGAAGCGCGCGATGCATACATCCAGCTAGGTCTTGGTTATCTTCAACAGGGTTCTACCGAGCGTGCCAAGGTGCCGCTGAAAAAGGCCCTTGAGCTTGACTCCTCCAGTGCCGACGCCCATGCGGCGCTGGCTCTGGTGTTTCAGATTGAAATGGAACCCAAACTTGCCGACGAGCATTACCGCAAGGCAATTGCCCAGCGTTCCTCCGATGCACGTTTGCTGAACAATTACGGCAGTTTCCTGTTCGAACAGAAACGCTACGATGAAGCATTCGAGCGTTACGAGCAGGCCGCGCAAGATAATCTTTACCCGGAACGCTCGCGGGTCTTCGAGAACCTGGGCATCACTGCTAAGGTATTGGGCCGAAACGAGCAGGCAAAACAGTATTTTGAGCGTTCGCTGCGGCTCAATCGCCGCCAGCCACGGGCTTTGCTCGAACTTGCCAATATGTCATATGACGAGCAGGCGTATGTCCCGGCCCGCCGTTATTACGAAAGCTACAGTGCGATTAGTGAACAGAATGCCAGCAGTTTGTTGCTGGGCACGCGTCTAGCTAAACGTTTTGATGATCGTGACCAAGCTGCTAGTTTGGGGCTGCAACTCAAACGTCTTTATCCGGGCACCCCGGAATACAAGCAATATTTGTCGGAGCAATGATGAAATCGGCGCAACCTGAAGCTGTAGCAGTGAACCGCATCAACCCCGGTGACACACTGCGTAATGCCCGCGAGCAGAAGGATTTGTCTGTCGCTGAGGTGGCTGCTCAGTTGAATTTGACGCCAACTCGTCTGGGGCAGATTGAAGCTGCTGAATTCGAAAAGTTGCCGGGTCATACCTTTGCCCGTGGCTATGTGCGTGCCTACGCAAAACTACTCGGCCTGGATCAAGCCGTGCTGGTTGAACAGTTCGATCAGTTCACCGGCAGCAATGCGGTCGGCAGTAACGTACAAGGCCTTGGCCGTATAGAAGAGCCGGTTAAATACTCGCAGCGCATCTTGCGCTTCGTCAGCTTTGCGCTGCTCGTCGGCCTGGCCGTTGTCGGCTTTTACTGGTGGCAGGGTCAGGCTGAGCGTCAGGCCAACGAGCAGGCTTCATCCGCTCTGGGCCATGTAGAAGTTGAAGGTGCTGATGGCGCCACACAGATTCATCCGCTCGATGAGCCGGAAGATCAAGCTGTAGAAGCAGCTCAGGAAGCGGCTCCACTTGATCTTGGCAGCATTGCGCCAACCGATGAAAGCGAAGAGGGCGCACCGCCGACTGCCGCCGAAGAAGGCGAGCCGGAAGCTGCTCCAGCCACGCCTAATTCTACTCAGGACAATGCCGCGCAAGACGCTGCTGTCGCCGCTGCACCGGCCGCTCCGGCAGAAACCGCCGAGGCCGCGCCGGCGCCTGCAACTGAACAGCCCGTGGCGGCTGCCGGTGAAGGTAATGTGGCAATCAATTTCAGCGCAGACTGCTGGCTGCAGGTGACTGATGCCGACGGTAAAGTGGTATTCAGCGGTCTCAAGCGCAAGGGCGAAAACCTGCAAGTGGTTGGCAAGGCGCCACTGGCGTTGCGTCTGGGCTTTGCCCGTGGCGCCGAGGTTAGCTATAACGGCCAGCCAGTCGATGTAACACCGCATATCGCCAATGGCGGTACTGCGCGTTTGACCTTGGGGCAGTAAGACATGCAGTGCGAATCACCGATCAAGCGTCGTCAGTCGCGTAAAATTTGGGTTGGCTCGGTACCGGTCGGCGGCGATGCGCCAATTGCCGTGCAGAGCATGACCAACACCGACACCAACGATGTGGCCGCCACGGTCGCCCAGATCCGTCGTCTTGAGGAAGCGGGCGCCGATATCGTGCGCGTATCCGTGCCGGACATGGACGCCGCCGAGGCGTTTGGCAAAATCAAGCAGCAGTCGAACCTGCCGCTGGTTGCCGACATTCACTTCGATTACCAGATCGCCCTGCGTGTGGCTGAACTGGGCGTCGATTGCCTGCGCATCAATCCGGGCAACATCGGTCGTGAAGACCGCGTTCGCGCTGTGGTTGAAGCCGCACGCGACAAAGGGATTCCGATCCGCATCGGCGTTAACGCCGGTTCGCTGGAAAAAGACCTGCAAAAGAAATACGGCGAGCCGACCCCGGAAGCACTGGTCGAGTCGGCTTTACGTCATGCCGAGCACCTTGAACGGCTGAACTTCCCTGATTACAAAATCAGTGTGAAAGCCTCTGACGTGTTCATGGCTGTTGCCGCCTATCGCTTGCTTGCCACCCAGATTTCCCAGCCACTGCACCTGGGCATCACCGAAGCCGGTGGCCTGCGTTCGGGCACGGTCAAATCGGCAGTCGGTCTCGGCATGCTGCTGGCCGAAGGCATCGGCGACACCATTCGCATTTCTCTGGCAGCCGACCCGGTCGAAGAGATCAAGGTGGGTTACGACATTCTCAAGTCGTTGCGTTTGCGCTCGCGCGGTATCAACTTCATCGCCTGCCCGAGCTGCTCGCGGCAGAACTTCGATGTGGTGAAAACCATGAACGAGCTTGAAGGCCGTCTGGAAGACTTGTTGGTGCCGTTGGATGTTGCCGTAATCGGTTGTGTGGTGAATGGCCCGGGTGAGGCAAAAGAGGCGCATATCGGTCTCACCGGTGGCTCGCCGAGCAACCTGATTTACATTGACGGCAAGCCCGCGCAGAAAATGAACAATGACAATTTGGTCGATGATCTGGAAAAGCTCATCCGCCAGAAAGCAGCTGAGAAAGTTGCTGCCGACGCTGCTGTAATCGTACGCAGTTAAGCGCCCGGCCTTTGAAAGTTTAAGGAATTGAATTGAGCAAGTCCCTGCAAGCCATTCGTGGCATGAACGACATCCTGCCTGAGCAAACTCCGCTGTGGCGCTATTTCGAAGGCACGGTTGCGAGCCTGCTCGATGGCTACGGCTATCGGCAGATTCGTATGCCTATCGTCGAGTTCACCGAGCTGTTCAAGCGCTCGATTGGTGAAGTTACCGATATCGTCGAAAAAGAGATGTACACCTTCGAAGACCGTAACGGCGATTCGCTGACCCTGCGTCCTGAAGGTACAGCGGCCTGCGTGCGCGCGGTACTCGAGCACGGCCTGGCAGGCGGCGGACAAACTCAGAAGCTTTGGTACATCGGCCCGATGTTTCGCCACGAACGCCCGCAGAAAGGCCGTTATCGCCAGTTCCACCAGATCGGTGTCGAGGTGTTCAATCTCGATGGCCCGGACATCGACGCCGAGCTGATCGTATTGACATGGCGCCTGTGGGGCCTGTTGGGCATTCGCGATGCCGTTACCCTTGAGCTGAACAGCCTGGGCACCAGCGAGGCGCGCGCGGTTTACCGCGATGCGTTGGTTGAGTTCCTTTCGGCGCGTGCCGATCAGCTCGATGAAGACAGCCGTCGTCGTCTGAGCAGCAACCCGATGCGTATCCTCGATAGCAAGTCGCCAGAAACTCAGGCGCTGCTGGTGGATGCACCGAAGCTTGCCGATTACCTCGACGAAGCCTCGCGCGTTCACTTCGAGGGCCTCAAGGCGCGCCTCGATGCAGCGGGCATTCCTTACGTCATCAATCCTAAACTGGTGCGCGGCCTCGATTACTACAGTAAAACAGTATTCGAATGGGTTACCGATAAACTCGGTTCTCAAGGTACTGTGTGCGCCGGTGGCCGTTATGATGGTCTGGTTGAGCAGATGGGTGGCAAGCCGACCACTGGCGTTGGTTTTGCCATGGGTATCGAGCGCCTGGTGTTATTGCTTGAAACTCTGGATAAAGTACCCGCTGAAATCGCCCGTCAGGTAGACGTATACCTGTGTGCCTTTGGCGAGGCAGCCGAGCTTGCTGCGCTGACCCTTAGTGAACGCCTGCGTGATCAGGTGCCGGGGCTGCGTTTGCAGGTGAACGCAGGCGGTGGCAGTTTCAAGAGCCAGTTCAAGAAAGCGGACAAGAGCGGTGCGCTCTATGCCGTGATCCTGGGGGAAGACGAGTTGGCTCAGCAAGTGGTAGGTTTCAAACCGCTGCGTGGTCAGGCAGAACAACAAAGCATTGCCATCGACGCTCTTGCAGAGCATTTGGCAACCAGCCTCGAGAAGGCTTAAGCGATTTAGCGGATTAAGGAGTATTGGGGTGGTTTCGCGTAACGACGAAGAAGAGCTGGCGGTAATCAAGGAATGGTGGCAGCGCAACGGTAAGCCGTTGCTGGCTGGCGGCGCACTGGCGTTGATCGCGGTGCTTGGCTGGCAGGGCTGGCAAAAATACCAGGCCAATCAGTCGCAGGGCGCCTCAATGCTCTATCAGCAGCTGCTGGAAACGGCGCTGACGCCGAGCGGCAAGCCTGATGTAGCCAAGGTTGCCGAGCTGGCAGGCAAGCTCAAGGGCGAGTACGGCGGCACTCATTACGCACAATACGGCAGCTTGTTCGTGGCCAAGGTTGCAGTTGAGGCCGGTGAACTGAACGACGCCGAAGCTGAGTTGCAGAGCATTGTCGACAGCCCGGCTGACGATACCCTGGCTGAAATCGCACGCCAGCGTCTGGCACGTGTTCTGGCGGCTGACGGCAAGGCCGACGAGGCCCTCAAGCTGCTTGAAAATGATGCGGACAAAGCCTATCTGGCTGGCCGTGAAGAATTGAAAGGCGACCTGCTGGTTAAGCTGGGCCGCACTGATGAGGCACATGCTGCCTACCTGAAAGCCAAAGAAGCGCTGTCGGAAGACGCCGCTGTGGGTGGCTTGCAGCTGAAAATCGACGACCTTGCCAAAGGGGATGCGTGACGTGATGCGTTGGAAAAATGCCGCATTGCTGGCCCTGGCTGTTTTGGTCGTGGGTTGCAGCAGCAACAGCAAGAAAGAATTGCCGCCCGCTGAGTTGCCTGACTTCACCGAAGAAGTGCAACTGCAGGAGCAGTGGAGCCACTCGGTCGGTGACGGCCAGGGCGATACCTTCAACATGCTGGTTCCAGCGGTTGAAGGGCAGCGTATTTTTGCAGCTGACGTCAGCGGTGAAGTCGTTGCGCTCGATCGCACCAGCGGTGATGAAGTCTGGGAAGCCGACCTCGATGTGCCGATTTCCGGCGCCGTTGGTGCAGGTTACGGCCTGGTTCTGATCGGTACGCTCAAGGGCGAAGTGATTGCCCTCGATTCCGACACCGGTGAAGAGCGCTGGCGTTCACGGGTTTCCAGTGAAGTTCTGGCAGCCCCGGCGACCAATGGTCAGCTGGTTCTGGTGCAGACTTCGGACGATACCCTGACTGCATTCGACGCCTACACTGGCTCGCACATGTGGACCTTCAACAACACCCCGGCCGTTCTGACCCTGCGTGGCAGCAGCAGCCCGTTGTTGACTGATCGTCTGGCGATTGCTGCGTTGTCCAGCGGCAAGGTGATTGCGCTGGATGCTCAGCGTGGTATTCCGGTTTGGGAACAGGCCGTGGCGATTCCGCAGGGCCGTTCCGAGCTTGAGCGTGTTGTCGATATCGATGGCGGCCTGCTGCTCTCGGGCGGCAAGCTTTATGTTGTCAGTTATCAGGGCCGCGTTGCAGCGCTGGATGTCGATTCCGGTCGGGTACTGTGGCAGCGCGAAGCTTCAAGTTCAGTTGGTGTAGCGGAAGGTCTGGGCAGCGTTTACGTCAGCCAGGCCAACGGTACCGTTGAAGCGATTGATGAACGTTCGACCTCGGCACTGTGGAGCAATGACCAACTGGCTCGCCGCCAGCTGTCGGCCCCGGAAGTGTTCTCGAGTTATGTCGCCTTTGGCGATTTTGAAGGCTATCTGCATCTGGTCAGCCAGGTCGATGGTCGTTTCGTAGCGCGTGAGCGTATCGACAGTGATGGCCTGCGGGCGCGTCCACTGGTGGTAGGCGACTGGCTCTACGCATACGGTAACGGTGGCAAGCTGGTCGCACTGACCATCAAATAAGCCGTCACCGTCAGGCTTGGCTATGCTGCACAACAGCGTTGTGCAGCCATCCGGTTTGAGCATTTAATTTTGGCCGCTGCCCATGCAGCGGCTTTTGTATTTTCTGAAATAACGAAGTGGAGAGCCTAATGGTTCCCGTAATAGCCCTGGTGGGCCGACCTAACGTCGGTAAATCCACTCTTTTCAACCGCTTGACCAGGACCCGCGATGCCATCGTCGGTGACCTGTCGGGTCTGACCCGTGATCGCCAGTATGGCGAAGCCAAGTGGCAGGGACGCACGTACATCGTCATCGATACCGGTGGTATTTCCGGTGACGAAGAAGGCATCGACGCGAAGATGGCCGCTCAGTCCCTGCAAGCGATCGAAGAAGCCGATGTGGTGCTGTTCCTTGTGGATGCCCGGGCCGGTTTGTCTGCCTCCGATCAGATGATTGGCGAGCACCTGCGCAAGCGCAACAAGCAAAGCTACCTGGTGGTGAACAAGGTCGACAACATCGACCCGGATCTGGCATGCGCCGAATTCAGTTCGCTGGGCATGGGCAAGTCGCTGGCGATTGCCGGTGCCCACGGTCGCGGTATCGCGCAAATGCTCGAAGCGGTGCTGACCCAGTTCCCGAAAGATGCGGGTGAGTTGGAAGAAGGCGAGGAGCTTGAGGACGTCGCTGAAGGCGAGGAAGCCAAGCGTATTCCGGGCCCGAGCGAGAAAGACGGCATCAAGCTGGCGATTATCGGCCGTCCCAACGTCGGTAAATCGACGCTGGTCAACCGCATGCTCGGTGAAGACCGGGTTATCGTTTATGACCAGGCTGGCACCACGCGTGACAGTATCTACATCCCGTTTGAACGCGATGATGAGAAGTACACGCTGATCGACACCGCCGGTGTGCGTCGTCGCGGCAAGATTTTTGAAGCTGTCGAGAAGTTCTCGGTGGTCAAGACCCTGCAGGCGATTCAAGACTCCAACGTGGTGGTGTTCGTCATGGACGCCCGCGAAGGCGTGGTCGATCACGACCTCAACCTGCTCGGTTTTGTGCTCGAAAGTGGTCGTGCACTGGTTATCGCCCTGAACAAGTGGGACGGGATGGATGCCAGCGAGCGTGACTATGTGAAGGTCGAGTTGCAGCGTCGCCTGTTCTTTGTCGACTTTGCCGATATTCACTTTATCTCGGCCTTGCACGGTACTGGCGTTGGCCATCTGTACAAGTCCGTGCAGGCATCGTTCCAGTCGGCTATCACCCGCTGGCCGACCAGCCGTCTGACCCAGATTCTCGAAGACGCGGTGCGCGAACACCAGCCGCCTCTGGTCAATGGCCGTCGCATCAAGCTGCGTTATGCGCACTTGGGTGGTGCTAACCCGCCGATCATCGTGATTCACGGTAACCAGGTCGAAGCGGTTCCGCGCTCTTACTCGCGTTATCTGGAAAACACTTACCGCCGTGTCTTGAAGCTGGTCGGTACGCCGATCCGTATCGAGTACAAGGGCGGTGAGAACCCGTATGAAGCGAAGAAGAACACGCTTACTGACCGTCAGGTGAACAAGAAGCGTCGTTTGATGAGCCACCACAAAAAAGCCGAGAAGAAGCGTAAAGACAAACGCTGATCCGGCAATTTTGCGGATGTTGAAACAGGCGCCTCAAGGGCGCCTTTTTCATGCCTGCCCGATGGGCTATCCTGCCTGTCCAGGCCGCGCAGTCGGGTGCGGTGGGTAGCAGGGGGCGTAATGATCAGCAGTAAGTTGCCAAATGTCGGCACCACCATTTTCACGCAAATGTCGCAGCTCGCCGCCGAGACAGGCGCGTTGAATCTATCTCAGGGCTTCCCTGACTTTGACGGGCCGCAGGCACTGCGTGACAACGTCGCCCGGCACATCGCCGCCGGCCATAACCAGTACGCCGCCATGACCGGCTTGCCCGCGTTGCGTGAGCAGGTCGCCGCCAAGATAGCCCGCAGCTACGGCTGCAACGTCAGCGCCGACACTGAAGTAACCATTACGCCAGGCGCCACGCAGGCTATCTTCTGCGCGATTCAGGCGCTGATTCAGCCCGGTGATGAAGTCATCGTGTTCGACCCGTGCTACGACAGTTACGAGCCATCAGTTGCCTTGGCCGGTGGGCGCTGTGTGCACGTGCCGCTGGCATACCCCGGCTTCGCCATCGACTGGCAGAAATTTCGCGATGCGCTGAGCCCGAAAACCCGCCTGGTGATTCTCAACAGCCCGCACAATCCGAGTGGTGCGCTGATTACCCGCGCCGAGCTGGACCAACTGGCGGCGTTGATTGCCGAGCGCGATATCTACATCATCAGCGATGAGGTGTACGAGCATCTGGTGTTCGATGGCGTTGCGCATTGCAGCGTACTGGCCCATGAAGCGCTTTATCAGCGCGCCTTTGTGGTCAGCTCGTTCGGAAAGACTTATCACGTAACCGGCTGGAAAACCGGCTATGTCGTGGCGCCGCCGGCGTTAACCGCCGAGCTGCGCAAGATTCATCAGTACGTCAGCTTCTGCGGCGTGACTCCGTTGCAGTGGGCGCTGGCAGACTTTATGGCAGAGCATCCGCAGTACATCAGTGAATTGCCGGCCTTCTATCAGAATAAGCGCGACCTGTTCTGCAACTTGCTGGCAGACTCACGCTTGAGCTTCACCCGCACGCCCGGTACGTATTTCCAGCTGGTGGATTACTCGGCGATTCGCGATGACCTGGATGATGTGGCGATGGCTGAGTGGATGACCCGTGAACACGGCGTCGCCAGTATTCCGGTTTCGGTGTTCTACCAACAGGCACCGAAGGACATGCGCTTGGTGCGCCTGTGTTTTGCCAAGCGCGAAGAAACCTTGCGCCAAGCAGCGGAGAAACTATGCGCGATCTAACCCTGCGAGAAGACCTGCATCTGGCCCTGATCCAGACCGATCTGGTGTGGCACGACCCACAGGCTAACCTGAACCGCTTCGAAGCCTTATTGGAGCAGGCTCACGGTGTTGACCTGATCGTTCTGCCCGAGATGTTCAGCACCGGCTTTTCAATGAACTCGGCCGAATTGGCAGAGCCCGAAGACGGCCCGTCTACCCAGTGGCTGTTGCGTATGGCCGTGCGCATGAAGGCAGTGATAACCGGCACGCTGATTATTCAGGCAGCGGACGGCAGTTACCGTAACCGGCTGATCTGGGCGCGCCCCGATGGTTCGATGACGCATTACGACAAGCGTCACCTGTTCCGCATGGCCGGCGAGCATAAGTATTACACCGCGGGTAACCAGCGGGTGCTGCAGGAATTGAAAGGCTGGCAGATTCGCCCGCTGATCTGCTACGACCTGCGTTTTCCGGTGTGGAGTCGTGACCCGCACAGCACTGACCTGCTGATCTACACCGCCAACTGGCCAGCCGCGCGACGCACGCACTGGAATCGTTTGCTCCCCGCGCGGGCGATTGAAAACCTCTGTTATGTAGCGGCGGTCAATCGCACCGGCACTGATGGCAAAGGCCATCCGTACAGCGGCGATTCACAGGTTTTGGACTTTCAGGGTGAGTCGTTGCTCAACTGTCAGAATCAGCCCGGCGTCTATCGCCAGACGCTCAGCTCGGCAGAGCTAGCGGCTTACCGTGAGCGTTTTCCGGCCTACAGCGACGCCGACGACTTCGAGCTCAACTGACGGGCATAAAAAAGCCTGACGCATGGGAAATGCGCCAGGCTTGGATGCAGCGTTCAGCGAATTAAGCGGCTTCTTCTTCGGCCTGGATCAGGGCGCGGTTGAGGGCGCTGAACAGGGCACGGAAACTGGCCGTAGTCAGGTTCTCGTCAACGCCGGCGCCATGCAATGCGCGGCCACCGTTAACCCGCAACTCGATGTACGCCGCCGCTTTGGCGTTGGTGCCGGCACCGATGGCGTGCTCGGAGTAATCCATGATTTCCACCTTCACTGGCAAGCCTGCAACCAGGGCCTCCAGCGGGCCTTTGCCGATGCCGCGCCAGTGGTGGGTTTCACCGCCGCTGATGACTTCCACGTCTACCGCGCTGGTGCCGTTCTCTTCTTGCAGGCGATGGCCCTTGAGCGCGTAAGGCGCAGCGGCTTGCAGGAACTCACGGTTGAACAAGCTGTAGATCTGCTCGGCAGTCATCTCCAGACCCAGGCGGTCGGTTTCTTTCTGAACCACCTGGCTGAACTCGATCTGCATGCGGCGCGGCAAGCAGATACCGTATTCCTGTTCCAGCAAGTAGGTGATGCCACCTTTACCGGATTGGCTGTTTACGCGAATTACTGCTTCGTAGCTGCGGCCGATATCGGCCGGATCGATCGGCAAGTAAGGGACTTCCCAGATGCCGTTCGGGTCCTGCTGAGTCAAGCCTTTGCGGATAGCATCCTGGTGCGAGCCGGAGAATGCGGTGTGGACCAGATCGCCAACATACGGATGGCGCGGGTGTACAGGCAACTGGTTGCACTCTTCGACCACTTTGCGCACCGCGTCGATATCCGAGAAGTCCAGACCCGGATTGATGCCCTGGGTGTAGAGGTTCAAGGCCAGATTGACCAAGTCGACGTTACCGGTGCGTTCGCCGTTGCCGAACAGGCAGCCTTCAACACGGTCGGCGCCCGCCATCAGGCCCAATTCGCTGGCCGCAACGCCGGTGCCACGGTCGTTGTGGGTGTGCAGGCTGATCAACACGCTGTCACGACGGCTGATGTGCCGGCCGAACCATTCAATCTGGTCGGCGTAAACGTTCGGTGTGGCCACCTCGACGGTGGTCGGCAGGTTGAGAATCACCTTGTTGTCCGGCGTTGGCTGCCACACATCCAATACTGCATCGCAGACTTCCACGGCGAAATCCAGTTCGGTCGAGGAGAAGATCTCCGGCGAATACTGGAATGTCCATTGCGTATCCGGCTGTTCTGCGGCCAGACGCTTAATGATTTGCGCGGCGTTTACGGCAATGGCGACGACACCGGCTTTGTCCTGATTGAAGACAATGCGGCGGAAGGCCGGGGCGGTTGCGTTGTAAACGTGAACGATGGCCTTCTTGGCGCCTTTGAGAGACTCGAACGTGCGGGTGATCAAATCTTCGCGAGCCTGCGTCAACACCTGAATGGTGGTGTCGTCCGGGATATGGCCGTCGTTGATCAGCGTGCGGACGAAGTCGAAATCGGTCTGCGAGGCGGAAGGGAAGCCCACTTCGATCTGCTTGACGCCAACCTGTACCAGCGTTTTGAAGAAACGCATCTTCTTCTCGGCATCCATCGGCTCGATCAGCGACTGGTTACCGTCGCGCAAATCGGAGCTGCACCAGATCGGCACTTCGGTGATGGTTTTCGATGGCCAGGTACGGTCCGGCAAGTTGATCGGGGTAAATGCACGGTATTTGCTGGACGGGTCTTTAAGCATGCTCATGGTAATTCCTTGGTAAGCGGCGGCCTGTTTCTGGGTCAGGCAAATCTATCGGGGGCGTTGCGCTGGCGAGGTGATTTAGCCCCGCAGTCGTTGGCTGACCAGGCAGAGGTTGGCGTGTTGCCGCTTTAGAATGAGGGTGTGTGGACTGTTCATGGCACTAACACTACTGATGTAGGTAAAAGCTGGCAAGCTTGTCTTGAAAATTGGTGAATAACGCCATTAAAGCGGTTTGGGTGAGGATTTATTGCGTAATCTTGGGTGGTTGGTGGCAATAATTGCGCAGTTGTTTTGACGGGTGACCTGTGCCTGCCACGTCACCCGCAAAGCGCCAATCAAGGCAGCTTGTAATCCGGCTGCTGGCGAGTGAGGCCGCGCATGTCGGTGCCACTCGGATGCTGGTAAATGCGCAAGCCGAATTCCGGCAGAATCGCCAGCATGTGATCGAAAATATCCGACTGGATACCTTCGTAGCGCGCCCACGAAATCGTTGTGGTAAAGCAGTAGATTTCGATTGGCAGGCCGTCGGCAGTGGGTTCCATCTGGCGCACCAGTTGGGTCATCTGCTGGTGAATGTCCGGGTGTTTGAGCAGGTAGTTTTCGACATAGGCGCGAAAGGTGCCCAGGTTGGTCAGGCGGCGGGTGTTTGCCTGAACTTGCGAGCCTTCGCCAATTTCAGTGTTCCAGCTGTGCAGCTCACTTTTCTTGTCGGCCAGGTACGCGTTGAGCAGGTTCAGCTGTTGCAGGCGCTCAATATCTTCGCTGCCCAAAAAGGCAATGCTGTTCTGGTCGATGTACAAGCTGCGCTTGATCCGCCTGCCGCCGCACTCCTGCATGCCGCGCCAGTTCTTGAAAGGATCGGTGATGAAACGTCGGGTCGGAACACTGGTGATGGTTTTGTCCCAGTTCTGCACCTTGACCATGTGCAGGGCGATATCGACCACATCACCGTCTGCATTGAGCTGGGGCATTTCAATCCAGTCACCGACACGGACGATGTCGTTGGACGAAATCTGCACGCTCGCCACCAGCGAGAGAATCGTGTCCTGAAAAATCAACATCAGCACCGCCGCCATTGCGCCAAGGCCGGAGAGTAAAATCAGCGGTGAGCGATCTATCAGAACCGCGACCATGAGGATGGCGGCGATTACGCTGATGATGATCTGCACGACCTGCAAGTAGCCTTTGATCGGGCGGCGGTAAGCATCGGGGCGGCGCTGGTAGATCAGGTTGACCAGATCCAGCGCGCCGTTGATAGCGATGGCAATCGTCAGCACGATAAACGCATTGCAGACGTTACTGACCACGGTGGCGAAGGTTTCTGGAAACCCGTCAATCAGGGTCACGCCCTTGGAGATTATCAGCGCCGGAACCACGTTCGACAGACGCTTGATAATGCCGCTGTCGTGCAATTGCGCTTCGCGCCAGAGTCGCGTGCTGCTGGCGACCATTTGCAGGCCGCGAACCAGAATGCGCTTGACCAGCCAGTTACACGCAACGGCAATCAGTACCAGAAGCACAGACGCGCAGAGGGTGAAAAGGTCGGGATGCTGTTCCAGCCAAGCCATCCAGGTGTTTATTTGTTCCGGCATGGGTCACTCCGTGTTACCTGACAGCCGCTACTGAGGTCGGCGCTGATTAAGTGGCGCACATTAGCAAAGTGCTAAAGGCAGCGTAGCTGCCCAAAATCATGGTGTTGAGTCGGGCGATTGCTAAGGTTTGAACGCGCCGATAAAAATGGCCGGATCAACCCGCACGGCATTCAAACTGACATTCCAATGCAAATGCGGGCCAGTGGCGCGGCCTGTTGCGCCGACCTTGCCGAGCACGCCGCCGCGCGGCACCTCATCACCGACCTTCACGTCTATCTTAGACATGTGGCAGAACATGCTGATCAAGCCCTGGCCGTGATCGACAAAAACGGTGTTGCCGTTGAAAAACAGGTTGCCGGTGAGTATCACCTTGCCGGCAGCAGGTGCCTTGATTGGAGTGCCGCTGCTGGCGGCGAAATCCAGCCCCGAGTGGGGATTACGCTCCTCGCCATTGAAGAACCGACGCAAGCCGAACGGACTCGAAAGCGGGCCGTTCACGGGTCGGTCGAACAGCAGGTTGCTCGGCTGGCGCGCACTGAACTGCGCGTAGGCGGCATTCTGCTCGGCCAGCTCGCGGTTGATCCGCTTGAGATTGCTGGCGTTCGGATTGACCTGCTGCTTGTTCTTGATCTTGATGCGCTGTTCTGCGTATTTCTTGCTGCCCACCGCAAAACTCACCGTCTGCTGGCCGGAGCCGGCGTTAACCTGCAACTGCTGAGTACCAGCTTTGACGGTTAGCGGTACGCCGACGATGGCGATCCAGCGCTGGCCATCCTCTTTGATGATCAGCACCGGATTGCCCTGATACGTTGCGCTCGGCGCTTGCTCGCCATTGCCCAGGTCAATTACGGCAACACCACCAGGCACCGGCTTGTTGAGTAAACGGCTGATAAAGCCTTCGGCATGGGCTTGCATGGCACTGAACGCAATGAGCAGAATGAGGATCAGGCGAGGGTAAAAACGTGGCATGGGCAACTCGGGTTATCTGGGTTGGCAGCACAATGCTGGCTTAAAGTCGGGGTGCTGTGAAGCGATGGACGTTTCAATAGATGTCTGGCCAGTGTGGCATTGAGTCCCGACATTCGTTACAGGGATGTGCTGCAGTTTGAGGTAAAGTCCGCCAATTAATTCAATCGAGTGAATGATATGGATGTCATCACCCCACGCCCCGTGAGCGCGTGCACGCGCAATCTGCATTGGCTGATCGTGTTGCTGCTGAGCGGGGTCTATCTCAGCGCGTATTACCGCAGTTACCTCACCACGCAGCTTGAAGTGAGCAACTGGTATTCACTGGTGGTGCATATTAACGCGGGACTGCTGGTCGGCGTATTCAGTGTCCTGGCCATTGTAATGCGCCGCCGCTCCGAGCGTCGCGGCTGGCTGGCGAAACTGAGCAAGTTCGCGCTCTACAGCCTGTTGCTGCTGATTCCACTAAGCGCCTACATGGGCCTTGGTTTCAAATTGCCGATAGCAGGGCACTGGATGCTGGACAGCTTCGCGCAGTTGCCTGCGGCCCGGCAGTTTGTCAGTGAGCAAAACATGCTGATGATCACCTTTCAGGAACCGTTCGCGCTGTTTCATCAGGAGTGGGGCAGTGAGGTATTGCTGCCCGCGTTGATCGCGCTGCACGTAGCGGCAGCGCTTTATCATCACTTCATTTTGCGTGACCAGACGCTCAGGGCGATGCTGGGGCGTGGGGCGGATTGAGTGGCGACTGCTCAGCGTTTACCCATTTGCTGCTCGAGTTGCTGCCGCCAAAGGTTATCGAGTGATTGGATTTGGCTTGGGCCATAAATTGCCTGAGGCTGGCTGCAACTCCAGGCCCATAGCTGGTCACCGAAATCGTAGTGCCACCACTCGCTGGGCAGGTTGCTGAAGCCTGCCGCAAGCATTGCGTTGTAAAGAATCCGACGGTTCTTGCGTACCAGCGTCTGCCGCGTATTGGGTTGTTCAATCAGCTCAAATGCGGCTGTTGATGAGAGTGGGCTGGCTTCGTCAAATTCTGTGCCCATGTCCAGAAAGCGTCCTTCAGCATCGCACAAGGTCACGTCCACCGCGCCTCCGGTAAGGTGCGGGCTCGGGGCTGTGCGGTTGGTGCTGGGCGGCGAAACGTATTGGCGGGTCAGGTGCTCCAGCTGTGCGTTATCTGCGTCTGGGTAGTACTCGGTTAACGCGTCCGAAAGGCTTTCGTACAAGTACTGTTGCACGGCAAATGGTCGCCATGCATCCAGTATGACCAAGCGAGTGCCGGCCGGTAAAAGACGGGTTACTTCTAACAGACGCTCAAAAACTTCGCTGCGCGCGTAGCACTCAGCAATCGCATTGGGTACGCCCAGCCGGTGATAGGCTGGGTAAACGCTGAACGCAGGGCTCAAGCCGAGTACTTGCAGCGGTTGCTGGCATTCGACGATAGGAATAGCAGATACCGCATGCCAGTTTGGCTCGTCGTAGTTGGCAATGGGCTTTTCACAGTTATGCATAGTTTCAGCTCAACAAACGCGGCAACCAGAGGGTCAGGGAAGGGAAGAGGATCAGGATGTACAGCACGCTCAAGGCAACCGCGATAAACGGCCAAATGCCTTTGAACATCTCGGTGATACTCAACTTGCTGATGGTCGCAACAATAAACAAGCACGAGCCCATCGGCGGGGTGATCATCGCAATGGTGATGTTCAGGGTGAAGATCAGCCCTAGATGAACTGGGTCTACACCGGCGGCCAGAGCGACGGGGGCGATGATCGGGGTGAGTAGCATCAGCACCGATACTTCTTCCATGACCATGCCGCAGATGAAAATGATCATGCTGATCACTAACAGCATCAGGGTTGGAGAATGGCTGAATGGTTGCAGCATGGTCGCGAATTCACTGGCGACTTGCGCATAGTTGAGCAACCAGTTAACCACCGACGCCGCAGCGATAATTGCGTAGATGCTGGCGGTAAGGCGGACGGTTTCTTGAATCGACTTCCAGAATCCTGCCAGCGTAAGCTCGCGCTGGATGAAGCCGATCAAGGCAACGTACAGGACAATAATTGCCCCGGATTCGGTAGGCGTCACCAAGCCAAGCACAATACCGGCAACGATCAGAGTCGGTGCGACCAACGCGGTTGAGGCGCCTGCTACAGCCGCAAATACTTCTGCCCAGGATGGTTTCTTGTTTTGCGCCTGCAATCCGGCTTTCCGCGCATACAGCGCATTCATGGTCATGAAAGCAACAGCCAGAACCAAGCCCGGAATGACGCCTGCAAGGAACAGCTCGCCGACAGAGGTATTGGTCAGGGATGAATACAGAATCATGAAGATGCTAGGCGGAATAATCGGCCCAATCAGGGAGCTACCTGCGGTTAAACCCGCGGCAAATTTGCGTGAGTAACCCTCTTTTTCCATCGCCGGAACCAGCAGAGTGCTGAGCGCTGATGCGTCTGCAGCTGCTGAACCGTTAACGCCCGCAAAGAAAACCCCAGCCACCACGTTGACGTGGCCCAGTCCGCCGCGGAAATGGCCCACCAAGGCATTGGCTAAGCGCATCAAACGCGGGGTCATGCCTGAACTGTTCATCAGGTTGCCCGCTAAGACAAACAGTGGAATTGCCATGAGCGAAAAAATATCCATGCCGCCAAAAAAACGCTGGGGCAGGATGTTGAAGAACAGATTGGGATCGATAAAAAGGAAGCCAACCAAGGCAGTCAGCAGTAAGCAGAGAAACAGTGGCAGGCCCAGAATCAGGTTGACTGCAAAAGCTGCGATCATTGCAAAACCCATCATGGCTTGAGCCCCTGTTCTGTGGTCTGCTCCGTCTGACTTGCAGACCATGGGCCCTGCAAAAGCACCATCAAAGTGAGTAAGCCAAACCCTATCGGCAGGCTAAGCAGCGGCCACATGCGGCTCACGCCCAAACCAAGGCTCTGGAAGCGACTGGCGTTCAAGGCATAGCGATAACTGGCCCAAGTGGCGAAGGCAAAAAAGCTCAGCGCGATTAACCACTGATAACACTTCAAGACACGAGCGAGCTTGTGCGGCAGGTGTTGTTCGAGCAGGTTGATGCGCATGTGCCCACCGTGAACCCACAGAGCCCCAAGAACCAACATGACGCTGCCAATGATCAGGTATCGGGCGAGTTCATCCATCCAAATCGGCGAACTACCAATCAGGTAACGGGCAAACACGCCATAAATGAGCAGCAGCAAATCAAGCAGCAACAGCAAGGCACCCAGATTCAGTAGCACACTGCTGGTGCGCTGTAGTAAGGAACGCATAGAAACTCCGGATCAGGGGAGGGCCGCCCCGTCAGTGCGGGGCGGCAGTTACCGTGTTGCGATTATTGATTGAGGCCGGTGTCTTTGAGCGCCATATCGATCCATTTGGCATCAATCTTTTGCGCTTTCAGCCACTCCAGATAGGCCGGCTGACCTTTGCTCTGGAATGCGGCGAGATCCTTGGCGTCAGGCTGGATGACTTCCATACCTTCGGCTTTGAGGAAGGTGATATCGCTTTCCTGCTGTTTGGCAATGGCCTCACGGTTAAGTTTGGTCGCCTCCTCACTCGCCGCGAGCAGAGCGTCACGGTCTTTCTCTGGAAGCGCAGCCAGCATGTCGCCATTGGCAACCAGGAATTGATCGGAGTACTGGATGTTGGCCAGAGTCAGGTACTTCTGCACTTGGTAAAGGCTGCCAAGAATGATGTAAGACGTCGGGTTCATCTGGCCGTCGGCTACGCCTGTACGCAAGCCCATGTACAGCTCAGTCCATGGAATAGGCGTGCCGGATGCACCAAACGACTCATAAAGCGCCACTTGGCTCGGGTCCATTGCGCGGAAGCGCAAGCCGGCAAAATCCTCAGGCGATTTGATTGGCTTTTTGTTGTTGGTGAAGTTCAGGAAGCCACCTTCCTCAACAACGGCCAGCATCTCGACACCGGTGCGGTTTTTAAACTCGGTTTTAGCAGCCTTCCAGTACTCGCCATTATCGAAGAACTGGTGCGCAGCAGCAGCGTCCTTGAACATGAACGGGATCGCGCTGACATAGATTTCAGGGAACAGTGGGGCCACGCCGGCAAACGAAGCAATGTTCAGGCCCGGCGTGCTGATCACCTGCTCCATACGCTGCTCTTCTTCGCCCAGCATGCTGTTGGGATAAAGCTTGATGCTCAGCTCGCCGCCACTTTTTTCTTCAGCGATACGTTTGAGGTTGCTGGCAAATAAATGAACCGGGTTTTTCTCGCTATCAGCGGCGCCGTTATAGCTGAGATTGATTTCAGTCGCCGCGTACGACATCGCGCCAGCCAAACTCATAGCGGTGAATAGCAGCCCCGTGGTCACACGACGGGCCAAACGTGAGCGCAATTTCGAATGCATATTATTTTCCTTATGGCAGAGCGATTTAGAAAGTTAGGAGTGAATTATTGTTGTGAGTGTTGGTTGCCCAAACCTTGGGTGGTCAGAAGCTAGCTGTTGTTGTGTTGACTATTCAAGTCTTTATGCGTTGCTTTAAATGCAACACGTAAGGCGCTCTGTGCGCTTTACCAGTCAGGTCGGAACCGAATTAGCGTTTGAGAATGCTTGGGGCGTGATCGTTAAAAAAGCGCATACCCTGCTGTAAGTGATCCAGGCACGCTTTACTGGCGACCGTGAGTTCGCGGCCTTTATGGCTGACAATACGCGCGCGGGCGTCACGCAATGCCCGATTGGCCAAGCTGCATCGCTTGATAGTCCCTGCTTCGATCTCTTGGCTAACGGTGAGCTCCGGCATGAACGCTACGCCAATCCCAGACTTCACAAAGTTGACCAGAACTGCCACAGAGTTGGTGCGCATTTTCGGCTGCAGCTGCATGTGCTCCAGTTGGGCGACGATAACGGCTAACTGGCCCATGCCCGTACTGCTGTGAATGAGTGCCAGTGATTCATTGCGCAATGCCGACATCGGCACTGGCGTAGTGATATCAGCCAGCGGATGCTCAGGGGGAATAATCAGATCCAAAGGTTGTCGCGTATCGACTTCAATATGCAGGGCGTCGTCTTCAGGAGGGGCGTAAACAAGGGCGAAATCCACGGCATCTTCTTTAACCAAACCAACGGCCTCGTTGGCTCCTGCCATCCGCACTTCAAGGTCTATTCCCGGGTGGTTGAGAATAAAGCTTTGCAGTGGTTGCGATATCAGGTCGGTGATGAAACCCTCGCCAACGGCAATACGAACGCGACCCTGACGTAACCCCTGCAGGTCGGAAAGCCGCGAAAGTACCCCTCGGTCATTGGCTTGCTGCTGGCGGTAGTGGGCAACCAACAGCTCACCCGCTTCGGTTGGATGAACCCCATGTGGAGTTCGGTCGAGTAAGCGGATATCCAGTTCGGACTCGAGTGCGGAGATTTGCCGGCTAATGGCCGAAGGGTCAATGTTGAGCTGTTGCGCAGCGCGGCGAACAGAGCCGTGATGAATCACTTCGTTCAGATAGGCGAGTGCGCGCTGGTTAATGCGAATCATAGTTGTGAGTGGCTCTAATCCAGCAGTGACAACGTCGCGGGTTGGATATGGTTGTCTTCAACGCGCACATCCAATTCGCCTTCGCCTAAGCGGGCTTTCAGGCGTTGGCCCGGTCGGGTGTCGGCGGCGCTGCGGATTACCCGGCTGTGTTCATCCAGCAGAATGCTGTAGCCACGGCCCAGGGTTGCCAGCGGGCTGACGGCGTTCAGTGTTTGCACCTGGCTTTGCAGCGCCAGTCGCCGGCCTTTGAGGGTTTCGTTGATGGCTCGCGGCAAGCGCTCGGCGAGGCTGTTCAGGCGCTGTTGGAAGAGCTGCAAGCTACGCCCCGGATGTTGCCCGGCCAGGCGAGTTTGCAAATGATTAAAGCGCTCGCGACGTTTATTCAGTTGCCATTCGACCGCGCGGTGCAGGCGCATTTCAAGGTCGTCCAGCCCTTGTGCTTGCTGGCGCAGACGTTCGCCGGGATGGCGCAGGCGACGGCTGACGCCCTCAAGGCGCATGCGTTCGTGTTGCAGGTGGCCTTGCATGCGCAGCATTAACCGGCGCTGCAGGGTATTCAGGCGCTGCACCAGTTCACTGCTGTCTGGGGCCAGCAACTCGGCGGCGGCGGAGGGCGTTGGTGCGCGCACATCGGCAACAAAGTCGCTGATAGAAACGTCGGTTTCATGGCCGACGGCGCTGACAATTGGTGTGACACAGGCATCAATTGCCCGTGCGACAACTTCCTCGTTGAAGCACCACAAATCTTCCAGCGAGCCACCACCGCGCGCCAGTATCAAAGCATCAAAGCCTTGTTTGTCGGCCAGTTGCAGCGCCCGCACAATTTGCCCGGTGGCTTCACGGCCCTGCACCGCAGTCGGGATCAGGTTCAACTCGACTTGCGGGGCGCGGCGGCGGAACACGCTGATGATGTCGCGTATCACCGCACCGGTGGGCGAGCTGACAATACCGATGCGTTTGGGGTGAACCGGCAGGGGGATTTTGCGCTCGGCGGAAAACAAGCCTTCTTCACCGAGTTTTTCTTTCAGCGCCTCAAAGGCCAGACGCAAGGCGCCGTCACCTGCTGGCTCAACGCTGTCGAGAATCAGCTGGTAGTCGCCACGGCCCTCAAACAATGAGACTTTGCCGCGCACTTTAACCGCCAGCCCGTCACGCAGCGCTTCGCGTACCCGCGCGGCACTTTGGCGGAACAAGGCGCAGCGAACTTGGGCTTTACTGTCTTTGAGGGTGAAGTAAACGTGGCCTGAAGCAGGCTTGGCCAGGTTGGATATTTCCCCTTCAACCCAAATGCTCGAGAACACGTCTTCAAGCAGCAAGCGTGCGCGGTTGTTCAACTGGCTGACGCTCAGCACCTCACGGTCGAGGTTCAGGCGTTGGAAAGGGTCTTTGATCATGCGCCGATGATAATGGGTTTAAGGGTTGAACCATAGACTCCGCGTCTGGATTGTCTTGACCTGCGAGTTGGCGCCGCTAAGCTGCGCGCCTTGAATATTCAACGAGGTCGCCTCATGAGCGAACAACAAGCCATCGTTGTGCCGCTGATCTCCAGCTTTCCCGGGCATGAGGGCCGCGCACGGGCGGTTGTGCGCTGGTTGGTGCAGCAGAACATCATCGCCGAACAGGTGACGACCTGCGGGCGTACTTTCCAGTGCATGGCCTATGCCATCGCGCCCGGTGCACGCAAAGTGGTTAAACATCCCGACTTGCTGCCGTTCGACCAGCCGGTTAATGGCCTGGAAATTATCACCAAGCGCTGCATCTTCACCCCTCAAGAAGGGTTCAAGGAAGAGGCCGGTTGCCCGGAGTGCCGTCAGGAAATCGGTGAGGCGCTGTTCGACAGCCTCGAAGACTGGATGCCCGGGCGCACCGATAATTTCACCTGCCCTGAATGCCGCTTTGAAGACGACATCAACGGCTTTCTGTTCTTGCAGCCGTGTGCGTTTTCCAATCTGGGCTTCATCTTCAACAACTGGGCCGATGCCGAGTTCAAGCAGAGCTTCCTGGACGATTTTGCCGAACGTCTTGGCTTTGGCGTCAGGGTTGTGCGGGTGGACCTGTAATCCAGGACAACCCGCCGATCATGCCTGGCGGCGGGCTTGCTGCTCGACGCGGCATTGCAGTTCATACAGATAGCTGAAACCAGACTCCCAATGGTTGTGCCCCGACTCGACGTTGATGTGGCCTGCGCCGTTGAGGATGGTCGCCTCGCTGCCCCATTGTTGAGCCAGAAACCGGGCGCGAGTTGCACTGGCAGCCGAGTCGGTGTCCGAGCCGATCAACCGGCTCGGGAACGGCAGGGGCTGCTGCGAAATCGGCGCGAAGTTCTGTAATGGCAGCGGGCAATTGAGCCTTTCAACGTCGGCCGGAGCCACCAGCAAGGCGGCGGATATTCTGTCGAGCAATTCGTCAGGTGCCTGCGCTGCCCAATGCGCAACGGTAATGCAACCGAGGCTGTGCGCAATCAACACCGTTTGCCGCGAGTCGCTCTCTATGGCGCGCTGCAATTGACTTACCCACGCTTCGCGCTGAGGGTTTTGCCAGTCACTTTGCTCAACCCGATCACTGTTCGGCAGGCTGCGATGCCAATGGCTTTGCCAATGGTTGTCGGCTGATCCCTGCCAGCCCGGCACTATCAGGTAACGGATAGTTTGGTCGCGCATCATGCGCCCTCCTGCACGTTTGAATGCGTGCAGTGTAGGGCGGCTTTTGTGCTTTAAAAAAGAATAAGAAATTATTTGCTTATGCTTTTGTGTGCGGAGATTGCGCAGGATAGGGCAAATCTTTTTATATTCATTAAAAGAATATCAATGTTATTAAATGATATTTTTAAGCATATAAAATTCTCACTACTATCCGCTTCATGGCCCGTGACAGGGGCGTTTCAGCCGATCTCGCCGCAATTGTTCAAGGAGTAAAAACATGACTGCAACGCTTGCCGCTGCCGAGGCTGAAGCCGAGGCGAATCTGCTGCGCGAAATTGCCTCGCAGCTGCGCGGGCTCAGGTTCGGCTCGGTGGAAATCACCGTACATAACGGCCAGGTCGTACAAGTCGAACGCAAGGAAAAATTCCGCATTAACGCGCCTGCGGCTAAGCAGGCCTGATCATTAACACCCTTTAGCACCATCAGCCCGACTGGACAACCGGAGGGCGTGAATCCCACACGCACCGGTTCTGGCGCCTCATTCGCAAATACGCGTCTGGCAGCCAGGCCTAAAGAAAAATTGCCCTTTAGGAGTTGTCCCATGTCTATTCGTCATTTTGCTTTTGCCTCGCTCGCTAGCTTGTTTATCGCCGGCCCGGTGGCTGCCGCACAAACGCTGCTCAACGTCTCATACGACCCGACCCGCGAGTTCTACAGCGAGTTTAATGTCGCCTTCAACAAGCACTGGCAAGTACAGGGCAATGAGCCTGTAACCATTCAACAGTCACACGGCGGCTCGGGCAAACAGGCCCGCGCCGTGATCGACGGCTTGCGTGCCGACGTGGTGACGTTGGCTCTGGCCGGTGATGTTGATGAGTTGTACAAGCTCGGCAAGTTGATCCCGGAAAACTGGCAACAGCGCTTGCCGCAATCGAGTACGCCGTACACCTCAACCATCGTATTTCTGGTGCGCAAGGGCAACCCGCACGGCATTAAGGACTGGGACGATCTGGTCAAACCCGATGTCGCCGTAATCACCCCGAACCCGAAAACCTCGGGCGGGGCGCGCTGGAACTTCCTCGCTGCGTGGGCTTACGCCAAACAGCACTACGGCAGCGATACACAAGCGCAGGCGTTCGTTGAGAAGCTCTACAAAAACGTGCCGGTTCTCGACACCGGGGCGCGCGGCTCAACCATCACCTTCGTCAATAACCAGATCGGTGATGTGCTGCTGGCTTGGGAGAACGAAGCCTTTCTGGCATTGAAAGAAGAGGGCGGCGAGAACTTCGAAATTGTCGCGCCATCATTGTCGATTCTGGCTGAGCCGCCTGTGGCCGTGGTCGATGAAAACGTCGACAAAAAAGGCACGCGCAAAGTGGCCGAAGCGTATCTCAATTACTTGTACAGCGATGAAGGCCAGCGTCTCGCGGCCAAGCACTTTTATCGTCCGCGTAATCAGGCGATTGCAGCCGAGTTCTCCACGCAGTTTCCGGCGTTAAAGCTGGTCACTGTTGATAAGGACTTTAACGGCTGGAAGACCGCGCAACCGAAGTTCTTCAACGACGGTGGTGTGTTCGATCAGATCTATCAGGCGCACTAAAACCGTTTGCAGGCGTGATGGCGACGATGGATTAGCGCAGCTAATGCGCCAGTCCGATTGCGCTGGGTGATCACTCGCCCTTGCGCGATCCTGAGTTCAGTCACGTCACGCTTGCGCTTTATTACCGGCAACTTCCCCAGCCCATTTCAGTTATAGGCCTCGTTATGTCGAGAAGCATTTCCCCGGTGATACCCGGCTTTGGCCTGACGCTGGGCTACACCCTGGTTTATCTCAGCTTGTTGGTGCTGATCCCTCTCGGGGCCATGTTCGTGCATGCCGCGCAGCTGAGTTGGGCCGAGTTCTGGTCGATTGTTTCCGCGCCGCGGGTGCAGGCAGCGCTCAAGCTGAGTTTTGCCACCGCCTTCGCGGCCGCCGCAATCAACGGCATTATCGGAACGCTGTTGGCCTGGGCGCTGGTGCGCTACACATTCCCCGGCCGCAAGGTGATTGAGGCGATGATCGATTTGCCATTTGCCTTGCCGACAGCGGTGGCCGGTATCGCTCTCACAGCCCTGTATGCCCCCAGCGGCATGCTTGGCCAATTGGCCGCAAGCTGGGGCGTGAAGATCGCTTACACGCCCATCGGCATCACGCTGGCCCTGACTTTCGTCACGTTGCCTTTCGTGGTGCGCACATTACAGCCGGTGTTGGCCGACATCCCGCGAGAGGTCGAAGAGGCCGCTGCTTGTCTGGGGGCAAAGCCGTTGCAGGTGTTTCGTCATGTGCTGCTGCCGGCGATGCTACCCGCGTGGCTCACCGGCTTTTCTCTGGCGTTCGCTCGTGGGGTTGGCGAGTACGGCTCGGTGATTTTTATTGCGGGCAACATGCCGATGAAAACCGAGATTCTGCCGCTGCTGATCATGGTCAAGCTCGACCAATACGACTATCACGGCGCCACGGCGATCGGTGTGCTGATGCTGCTGGTGTCATTTATCCTGTTGCTGCTGATCAATCTGCTGCAACGACAAATCGCCAAGTCCTGAGGGCCGCCCCATGTCATCCATTACGCTCGCAGCGGGTGCTGCAAGTAACGCTAAACGGCGCGGCAATGCGATTGGTCGTCGTGTACTCATCGTCAGCGCCTGGTTGGTGTTTGCGCTGTTTCTGTTGTTGCCACTGCTGATCGTGGTCAGTGAGGCGCTCAAGCATGGAATTGGCACTTTCCTGGCTTCGGTCTTTGAGGCGGACGCCGTTGCCGCACTGCAACTGACGCTGCTGGCTGTTGGCATATCGGTGCCGCTGAACCTGATATTTGGCGTGGCCGCTGCCTGGTGCGTGAGCAAATACAGCTTTCGCGGCAAGAGCATTCTGGTCACGCTTATCGACCTGCCTTTCTCGGTTTCGCCTGTTATCGCTGGGCTTATCTATGTGCTGCTGTTCGGCGCGCAAGGCTTTATCGGCCCTTGGCTGCGAGCGCACGATATCCAGATTATTTTCGCCTTGCCGGGCATCGTTCTGGCGACTGTCTTTGTCACCGTACCCTTTGTTGCCCGTGAGCTGATCCCGCTTATGCAGGGGCAGGGCACGCAAGAAGAAGAGGCCGCACGCCTGCTGGGGGCCAACGGCTGGCAGATGTTCTGGCACGTGACGTTGCCGAACATCAAGTGGGGGCTGATTTATGGCGTGGTGCTGTGCACGGCCCGCGCCATGGGCGAGTTCGGCGCTGTTTCGGTGGTGTCGGGGCATATTCGTGGCTACACCAACACGCTGCCGCTGCATGTCGAGATTCTCTACAACGAATACAACCACGTCGCCGCCTTCAGCGTTGCCAGCCTGTTATTGCTGCTGGCGCTGGTTATTTTGCTGGTGAAGCAGTGGAGCGAATCGCGGCTAAAGTAGCCTGACCAAACCCTACCCACTGAGTCGTCCGTGATGGAGATGCAATGGAGTTGAGCTTTGAAATCGCGGGTTTCAATTACTTGATGTGATCGCCAACCTTACATCGTTGCAGGCTTTAAGATTGATTGCTGGCTACTCGACGGCCTCAGACGATCGGGCGGCCCGTTGGCAGAGCCTAATCTTTGCAAAATATTTCTATGGCTCTATGATGGGGCGCTGAATCAGTGCCGGGCTGTGCTTGGCTACCAACAATAATAGTTTTAACTAGCCTCTCCCCAACCCTATGGCCGTTCACAGTTGTCACACGATTTTCGCCGAGAGTTTTTTCACGCGTAACGCGGGATTGTTCGAGCCTTACCTCGGCTTTGTCGGCTTGGGGGACTCTGTTCTCAATTCTCCTGAGTCTGAAATTCCGCTTAGCCAGTACGTGGCGCTTTGGGAAATTTTGGGCCAGGAAGTCAGCCCGACTATTGGCCTGCAAGTAGGCATCAGCACCCACAGCCATGAGCTTGGCGCATACGGGCATGCGGTTCGCAGTGCCCCGTCCATGCAAATGGTGCTGCGCTGTTTATCGCGTTTTATTGCGGTGTTAACTCAAGGTACGCGGGTTGATATCGACGAAGACGCCAAGACAGTCGCGCTGGCCTATCAGATTACCGATCCGGCGATTGTGCGCCGCCGTCAGGATGCGGAGTTTTCCATCGGCATTGCGCTGAGTCTGTTCCGCGAAGTGACGCAGAATCCGACGTTAACCCCGATAAGGGTTGATTTTGAACATGATGCTCCCGCCGATCTGAGCTTTCATCGTCAGGTGTTCAATTGCCCGATATTCTTCAATCGCCCGGACAATCGCGTGTGTTTCTCGCGCGACATTCTGGACATGCCTGTTGGCACCGCCGACACCCGTTTGTTTCAGGCACTCGAGCCTTTTCTGGAGCAGCAGCGCGAAACGCGTGCGGCTGCAACTGACTTGCTGAGCCAGATGGGCCGACACATCGCCAGTGGTTTAGGCAGTGGCAATGTCAGCATTGAACAAGTGGCTGCGAGTATGCGTTTGGGCGTGCGCACCTTGCAGCGGCGTTTGTCTGTGCAGGGGCTGGATTTCAGTCAGATGGTTGAGGGCGTTCGCCGCTCGCTTGCCGAAAACTACGTGGCACAGTCTGACTACAGCTTTACCGAAATAGCCTTGCTGCTCGGCTACTCGGAGGCCAGTTCCTTTAGCCGCGCCTTTCGCCGCTGGCATCAACTCACCCCTCTGCAATACCGCCAACGCGCCAAAGCCTGACAGCCAAACCCAGAAACAGAGTTGCGCTGCTGGGTGGCAGCTAATGCTGCGGCAACCGGAGCTGTGGCCGCTATTCTGCGGCTGCGATAGCTGCACTAAATCCCAATAACCCCCAGCAGACTCCCCAAAAATCCAGCTCCCCCCAGTCTGCGCTTCGCACCTTCCCGGCTAGCACTCTCATCGCTAACCGCCGTTCCCAGCGCCTTATCCACTGCTTTTGACACCAAATGTCAGGCGCCGTGTCATCTACTGGCAAGCTCTTGTTACAAAAAAACATTACTTTCGGTTGCGACTTCCTTGACGACTGTGAGTTGCCGGCCATTGCGCGGTATGGCGATTTCGATCAAGGCGGTAACTGCAAAAAAATAAGAAGTGACAGAGGTTGTTGGTATGGGGTGGATTAAGCCTTGGGTTTCAGTCCCATTGGGCGGGGCTGAGCAATCAATGGATGCGATAGACGCCGTCTGTTGTGATCATTCCCGCGGCACTGGCAGATGGCTGCGCATTGCTGGATTGTCAGTCACTGTAATCACCGCTCCCCTCCGATCAGAGCCTCTAGGTCTCACGATTTTTTCGGCGCTGTTGCGTCGTTGCCACATTTGTTTTCGCTCCTGTCAGAAATACCCGCTCAACGCTCAGCATTCCGTTGCTTAGGCGATGGTTCGGCGCGTGCGTGGGTGAATTGTCTGACGTCGCACAATAATAATTCCTGGAGAAACTCATGAAATCGTTCCCACGTACCGTATTGGGCGGCGCGTTGTCAGTCATCTTGTCTGTGCAACTGGCGTCCGCGGCCGACGCTAATGCATCGGCTAACCAACTGACGCCTATCGGAGCAGAGCTCGCGGGTAATGCCGACGGCAGCATCCCCGCCTGGAGTGGTGGCCTGAGCAAGGCGCCTGCAGGTTGGTCTCCGGGCCACGGCAACCCGTATGCGGCAGAAAAACCGCTATACACCGTCGATGCCAATAACCTCAGCCAGTATCAGGCGCTGCTGCCTGAAGGGCAGGCGGCGATGATCAAGACCTACCCCGGTTATCGCCTTGATGTGTACCCCACACACCGCAGTTGCGGGATTCCCGCGCAAGTGGCTGAGCGCACCGCGCAGTACGCCGGGACAGCGAAAATTGGCAGCGATGGCTGGCGACTGGAGCAGGCTGTGGGTGCGGCAGTGCCGTTTCCAAAGCCGACTAGCGGCATCGAAGCGATGTGGAACTACAAGCTGCGCTACATGGCCAAGGGTCGCCGTGCGCAAATCTCTCTGCTGGTACGCGAAGGCGATGGCGCACTCTCTGAGTTCAAGCAGTGGGCCTACGAATACTATCCCTACAACAACCCGGCTGTAGAGAACCCGCAAGGTGCGGATAACACCGAAGCCAAGCTGCTCTACAACGTGCTCTCGCCGTCTTCGCGTGCTGGCGAAATGTACCTCGTACACGCCTCACTGGATAAACCGCAGGACTCGTGGATTTATTTCCCGGGGCAGCGCCGTGTGCGTCGTGCGCCTTCGTTTGCCTATGACAACCCGATTGCAGGCACCGACAGCCTGTATTTCGTTGACCAGATCAACATGTTCACCGGCGCGCTCGATCGTTATGACTTCAAACTGATCGGCAAGCAGGAAATGCTGGTGCCTTACAACTCCTACAAGCTCGTTGATAAGTCCAACAAGTACGAGGATTTGATGGGGCAGGATTACCTGAACCGCGATGCGCAGCGTTATGAAAAGCACCGCGTATGGGTGGTCGAGGCGACTGTTAAAGCCGGCAAGCGTCACTCGTTTGCCAAGCGCAAATTCTACTTCGACGAAGACAGCTGGAACCTGCTGCACGTCGACATGTACGACGCCAAAGGCAACCTGTGGCGCGTTCAGGAAGGGAGCATTTGGGCTGACCCGCAAATCCAGGCGTGCACCGGCTTTGAGTACGTCAGTTATGACCTGATCGCGCGTCGTTACATCGCCGACAACTTCACTCAGGAAGGCGAAGTGCTGGACCTGACGGCCGGACTGGAAGGGCGTGTAGACGACAAGATGTTCAACCCTAACGAACTGCGTCGTCGCGGCGAACGTTGATTGGAAGACACAGACATGAATAACAATAAAGGCGGTCGTTCGATGCCGCAGACCATGACTCGCTCACTCAACTCTCTCGCACTGGCGGTCATGGCCGCCTCGGGGCTGATGTGGACGCAACCCAGCTACGCGTTTTTGTTCGGCTCGGTAGACGGTGTTTCAGGCAGCTTTGACTCGACGCTGTCTTATGGTTTTGCCACGCGGATGGAGTCTCCGGATTGCCATTTGCTCGGTGGTGACAGCGGCGGGTGTGCGGGCAGCACTGATACCGAGTTGGGTCGTTACTACAACCTCAGCCGAGGCAACGGTTACGCCAATTCGGACATCAACTATGCCAACGCTGATAACGGCGATCTCAACTACAACAAGCACGATGTGTTTTCTCTGGTGCTGAAGGGAACGCACGAGTTGAGCCTGCGCTTTGGCGATGGCTGGAGCTTCCTGGGCCGCGGTTCGTGGGCCAAGGACTTCAAGATGGACAATGTCCGCCGCACCGAACTGGATGAGCAGGCCGAGCGCGATGCAACCGAGCGTTTCGACTTGCTTGATCTGTGGGTGGCGAAGAGCTTCGACCTCGGCGAAATGCCGGCCAAGGTCAAGCTTGGCAGCCAGGTGATCAGCTGGGGTGAGGAGATTTTCTACGTCGGCGGCATCAATCAGATCAACGCCCTGCGTTTGCCGAAATACCACACGCCAGGCACCCAGTTGAAAGAGGTCTTCATGCCGGCACCGATGGTGTCTTTCAACTTGGGGCTGACCGATACCCTGAACCTGGAAACCTATTACCAGTTCAAGTGGAATGCCTATGAGCTGGACCCAGTCGGCACCTATTACTCGGCAATTGATGTGGCCGGTGAAGGGCGTGGGCCTATTTATTATCCGAGCGGATACGTCGAAGGCATCTTGCCAGGCACGTGCGCGGGCACGCCAACTGGCCGTTGCGGTGAGCCTTTGATCAGTGGTTTGAGTGACGCTGATCTGGTGGCCAGCGGTTTGGCCATTCCTTACGGCGGCGAGCGTGAAGCCAAGAACAGCGGCCAGTACGGCGTAGCGCTGCGCTGGACTGCGGATGATATCGGTGCGGAGTTCGGCTTCTTCTACGAGCGTTATCACGACAAGTTGCCTTTCGTGGGTTACACCGCTCTGAGCAACCCGGACGCTCTGGTCGTGGACAACTACTTCATCAACTACGGCGAAGACAAAGACCTGTTCGGGGTGTCGATGAACACCATGATGGGCCCTGTTGCCGTGGCCGGGGAGTTGTCATACCGCCCGGATGACAGCGTCGGGATTGATCCGACCGTGCCATTTGGCAGCGGCTTCACTGGCAGCTTCAACCCGTACAGCGTGTTCGATACCGGCGTGAATACCGGCTTTGTTGAAGAGGAAAAATGGCAGGGCGACATCAACGCCATCTACACCTTCTCGAAGAACGACACCTTGGGCTTCATTCCGTCCAGCCTCGGCGCCTCGGATGGTTTCATCCTCGCCGAAGCCGCAGTGGCCTATTACCCGGGGCTCGATACCTCAGGCAAGGTGCCGTATTTCCTACCGGATTACTCGCTGCCGGACAAAGCATCGTGGGGCTACATCGCCGAGGTGGGTATCAACTATCCAAACTTGTGGGGCAGCGGTATCACCGTCACTCCGCAGCTGGATTTCAGTCATGACGTTAATGGCACCACGCCCAACGCGTTGCCATTTGTCGAGGGTCGTAAATCGCTTACCACTTCCCTGTTGTTCAACTACCGCGACCGCTGGAAGGCTGGCTTGCAGTGGGTGGAGTTCTGGGGCGGCGGCAACAATAACCTGATGGCTGATCGCGATTTCCTCAGCGGCAATATTTCTTACTCGTTCTAACTTGGCAGCATGCTGCAGAGGGTGAGAGGGCTGGAGGCGACTATCCAGCTCACTCGCCCTTGCTGGCGTGTTGGCATCGAGGCATCTCATGTTGGCTTCTCTCGTCTCAGCGCTTGAGCGCTTTTTCTTCCGTCACCGTCTGGCAACGCTCAGCGCATTGGCTGTAATTACCCTGGTCATGGGCGTGTTTGCATCTCGCCTGGAAATGTCCGCAGGTTTCGACAAACAGTTGCCGCAGCAACACGCATTCATCAAAACCTTCAATGAATACCGCGATGTGCTGTTCGGCGCGAATCGCATCATTGTTGTGCTGCACGCTAAAAACGGTGACATCTGGAACAAGAAGGCGATGACCCGCCTTTATGACATCACCCAAACTCTGTTTTTCATGCCCGGCATAGACCGTCGCAGTGTGACCTCGCTGTGGACGCCGAATACCCGCGCGGTGCAAATCACCGAAGAAGGCATGAAGGCCGAAGACGTGGTCGGCGGTGACGTGACCGTCGACACCCTTGATGAGCAGGCGATTGTCGGCATCCGCGAGCGCACGATTATTGGCGGTTTTGTCGGCAGCCTGGTGGCCAATGACCATTCCGGTGCGATGGTGGTGGCCGAGTTGGCTGATCCCGATCCGCAAACCGGCAAGCGCCTCAACTATCTGGAATTCAGTCAGCACCTTGAGGACGCATTGCGCGCGAAATACAGCGACGCCGACTATGACGTGCAGATCATTGGTTTCGCCAAGCAAATGGGCGACATCGGTGCAGGCGCCAAGGGCGTCGTCGGTTTCTTTGTGCTGGCATTCTTTCTCACCGTGTTGGCGGTGTATTGGTACACGCGCTCCTGGGCACTGACATTCCTGCCTCTGTTCTGCTCGCTGGTGTCGGTGGTTTGGCAGTTCGGCACCATTACCTTGCTCGGATTCGGCCTTGATCCGCTGGCCATTCTGGTGCCGTTTCTGGTGTTCGCCATTGGCGTTTCCCATGGCGTACAGCAGGTCAACTTCATCTCTAAAGAGGTGTGTGCCGGTGCGGATGGCATGACCGCGGCGCGGCGCAGTTTCGGCGGTTTGTTTATTCCCGGCACACTGGCGCTGATCACCGCTTTTGTCGGATTTGCCACGCTGGTACTGGTGCCTATTCCGATGATCCGTGAACTGGCGATCACCGCTTCCGTGGGTGTCGCCTACAAGATTGTCACCAACCTGATCATGCTGCCGGTGCTGGCGAGTTACTTCCGTTTCGACGCCGCCTATGTCTCGCGGATTGAGCGTTTACGTGAACGTCGCGATAACGTCATGATCCGCTTGGGTCGCCTTGCCGAACCGCGCCAAGCGGCCATCGGCGGGCTGTTTTGTCTGGTCTTGATGGGCGTTGCAGTCTGGCAAAGTCAGGGCCGCCATATTGGTCATGTACTGCCCGGCGCGCCTGAGTTGCGCGCGGATTCACGCTACAACCAGGACGTTGAAAGTGTGGTCAATCACTTCTCGCTGGGCCTGGATCTGTTCACCGTCGCGGTCGAAACGCCCACCGGCGGTTGTTACCGGCATGACGTAATGAATTATGTCGACCGGCTGACGTGGTATCTCGGCAATGTGCCAGGCGTGCTCTCGGCGCAGTCGCTGCCAGCGCTGGCAAAACTCTCGGCATCGGGCGTTAACGAAGGGAATCCGAAGTGGGCTTCGCTGCCGCTGGATGAGCTGTCGTTGGGTGAAGCCGTGCGTCAGGTGCCCGAAGGGCTGCGCCTGTACAACGCCGACTGCACGTTATTGCCGGTGAACCTGTACTTGGCCGATCACAAAGCCAGCACCCTGAAACGAGTGGTGCAGGCGGTCGAGCAATATCGCGCAAGCCATGCAATGGACGGCGTAAACGTGCGTCTGGCCAGTGGTAACGCCGGTGTTCAGGCGGCGACCAACGAGGTCGTTGAAGTGTCTGAATTGCCGATGATGCTCTATGTCTACCTGACCATTCTGCTTCTGGTGTTTCTGGTTTACCGCGATTGGCGGGCCATGATTGCCTGCTGTCTGCCGCTGACGCTGGCGACATTCCTCGGCTACTGGTTCATGAAGGCGCTCGATATCGGCCTGACTGTTGCGACTTTGCCGGTCATGGTGCTGGCAGTCGGCATCGGCGTCGATTACGCGTTCTATATCTACAACCGTCTGCAACTGCATCTCGCAGAAGGTATCGACATTGTGAGCGCGTTCAAGCTGGCATTGCGTGAGGTTGGGGTGGCGACTGTATTCACTGCGCTCACACTGTCTGTCGGTGTTGCGACGTGGTCGTTCTCAGCGCTGAAATTTCAGGCCGACATGGGCCAGTTACTGACGTTCATGTTCATGGTTAACATGATCATGGCCATTACCCTGCTGCCAGCAATCGCTGTGCTGCTCGATACCCTGATACCGCGAAAGGGGCCCGTTCGTGCGCCCGTAATCGCGCATTGAGAAGAGGACGCATGATGCTTTTGGGCAATAGGCTGCGCGTGTTGATGGCGGCATTAACCTTGGTTTGGGTGCACGGCGCTTATGCGGCCGGAGCGGTCGAACCGGCGATGACGGTGGCGCATGCTCAGGCATCGCCGCTGGTTGCCGTGGCCAAAGCCGGCACGCGTGTAGTCGCGGTTGGCGACCATGGCGTGGTGGTAATGAGTGATGATGGCGAGCACTGGCGCCAGGCAAACACAGTGCCGGTCGACAGCCTGCTGACGGCACTGACGTTTGTCGATGACCAACAAGGTTGGGCAGTCGGTCAGGCAGGGGTGATTTTGCACACCACCGATGGCGGCGAGCACTGGACCTTGCAACAGCGTCTCGACGAGCAACCGGGTTTGCTCTCGCTGTGGTTCGAGAATGAGCGGCACGGCATCGTTGTCGGGGCTTATGGCTACGCGGCGCAAACACAGGATGGCGGGCAGAGCTGGCAGCGTCTGCAGGTGGGTGAAGACGGTGACGATTATCACCTTAATCATCTATTCGCTTCGAGCGACGGCACGCTGTTTATTGCCGCTGAGATGGGCAATGCCTATCGCTCAACAGACCACGGCGCCACATGGCAGGCGCTGGACACCGGCGCTACGGGTTCACTGTGGAGCGGGCTTGGTTTACGCGATGGCCAGGTCTTGTTGGCAGGCATGACCGGGCGCGTGCTGCTCGGCGACCCGGCCGGCGACAACTGGCAAACACTCGACAGTGGCACCGAAGAGGCCATTACCGCGCTTGCGCAGCTGGCGGATGGTCGCGTGGCATTGGTCGGCAACGGCGGCATGACGGCAATCTCTGATGCGGCGCTTACGCGGTTTAACGTCAAGGTCCGTGAAGACCGGGTCAACCTGGCAGCGCTGGCGCCACTGAATGATGGGCAAATCATTCTTGTCGGTTCAGCGGGTGTAATGCCTCAGTAACGACTTGCCCGGGCACTCGACGGAAGGCTTCGTCGGTGCTTTAGTTTTGCATGGAGCCTGTTGCGAACAGCGGCATGTTACGGGCGCCCGGGCAGGCGGATTTATCCAAAGTACGGCGCTTCAGACAATGACGCCAGATGGCAAGTGGACTGTCATCTGGTGTCAAGCTGTTGAAGCTTGAACATCCGTACACTGATTTTTAAATAATTTTTATAAGCCTTACTGAAGCTGGCGGATACCTCAATATGCTCAAGCGTACACTCCGATACATGCTCTGCGGTCTGTCATTGATTACCGTGGCATTACCTGTTGCGGCGCAGTTCGAACCTGAACAGGCGAGCGTCGAAGTGCTGGGTGATCACCGTGGGCAGAACTGGTTCTGGATTTGGGGCAGCAACGCGCCAATGATGACCGATGGCCGTGCCTATCTGTTCAACGATGACGGCAAAAGCCTCGGTATGCTCAACACCGGCACCTGGACCAACGGCGTTATTGCTGCGCGCACGCGTGACGAGCTGTACGCCACCGAAATTTATTTCAGTCGTGGTGTGCGCGGTAAGCGCACAGACGTAGTCACCGTCTACGATGCCAAAACACTGAGCCCCAAGCGTGAAATCGAAATCCCGGCCAAGCGCATCTCTGCTCTGATCTCCACGGGCTTGAGCGTGTTGTCTGATGATGACCGTTTTCTCGCCGTGCTGAATTTCACCCCCGCACAGTCGATCAGCATCGTTGACCTTGAGAACAACCGGTTCGTCGAAGAAGTCGCAACTCCAGGTTGTGCGTCTATTTACCCGGCCGGCCCGCGAGATTTCTACTCGATTTGCGGCAATGGCGGCTTCTTGCACCTCACGCTCGATGAGCAAGGCCATGTCAGCAAGCAGGAACGCACCGAACCGGCCTTCGATCCGCTCAAAGATTTGCTGCTCACCACCGCTTCACGCATGGGTGACACCTGGTATTTCATCTCGCAAAAGAACAACGCCTACGCCCTTAAAATGACGCCGCAAGGCCTTGAAACCACCAAGCAGTGGTCCTTGGTCAGCGATGAAGAGCGGGCTGACGGCTGGAGCGTTGCGGGTAACCACGGCACTGCGTTGCACGAGAAGAGTGGTCGTTTTTACGTGCTGATGCATCAAGGTCCGCCAGAGGCTTACCAAGAGCCTGGCACCGAAGTGTGGGTTTACGATGTCAGCACTCAGGAGCGTGTGGCGCGCATTGAACTCAATGAGCAGAGCACGGCGATTGGCGTAAGCCAAGGCGATCAGCCGCGCTTGTATAGCCTCGATTGGGTCGTGCCAATGTCCAGCGTGTTCACCACATGGATTTATCTGACTGAGGGCGAAGAAGCGCTGATGCCGTTGCTGCGTCAGGCGATTAACCTCTACGACGCGGACAGCGGCGAACACCTGCGTTCTATCGGTGATATTCCCCTCGGTTTCCTGAACATGGTGATGCCGTGGTAATCGGCGCGTATCTGCACGACCCCGTGGTGCATTTGATCAGCGCCCTGGCACTGGCTGCGCTCATGGCATCGGCAGGCTGGCACAAGCTGCGCAACCCGGATGCATTTGCCAATGTGTTGAGCAATTACGCGCAGGCGATGGGTTTCTCGCTGCCCGGCGGGGCGCGCGCCCTGTTGCAGTATTTACTGCCCGGCCTGGAGCTACTGGCGGCAGCTGCTGTGCTGGTGAGCCCGTGGTTGCCTGTAGCGGCTTGGCCGGTGGTGTGTCTGCTTGCGCTGTATGCGCTGGTGCTGGCGGTCAGCGCGAAGCGCGGAGCAGCCATCGAAGATTGCGGTTGTCATTTTGGCTCCAAACCCCAACCGCCAAGCATGGCGCTGGCATGGCGAAATGTGCTGTTGGTGCTGGTGGCGGCAAATCTGACGCTGCCCATGCTTGATCGACCGTGGGTTTGGTTCGACGCCGTTACCGGTTTGTTTGCCCTGCTGAGTGCCGTGATGGTTTACCTGCTGGCCAATTTATTGATCTCCAATCGAATTTCTTTGCGAGAACTGTCATGAATGACGCGCTGCTGATCTCATCCATCCTTTCCTGGGTGTTCAATATTGTTGTGCTGATTGCCTGTCTGGCGCTGGCCCGTCAGGTTGGCCTGCTGCACGAGCGGATCAAACCCGTGGGCGCGCTCTCGCTGGGTAAGTCGATCAAGGCGGGTGAGTCTGCGCCGAGCTTTTCGTTGCCGAGCCTCACCGGCGGAGCTGTCAGTTTCGGTGGTGCCAATGCGCATGGCCAATCGACCTTGTTGTTTTTCCTGTCGGATACCTGTCCGGTCTGCAAGACACTGTTGCCGGTTCTCAAGTCGGTTCGTGAGCAGGAAGGTGCCAAGTTGCGCGTGATTCTGGCCAGTGACGGCGACGAGCCTTCGCATCAAGCCTTTATCGCCGCGCACCGTCTGGACGCGTTCCCTTATTTGTTGTCGCAGGAAGTCGGTCTGGCTTACCAGATCAGCAAGCTGCCGTACGGCGTGTTGATCGACGCGGCCGGAACCGTTGTGACTCACGGCTTGATCAACACACGCGAACATCTGGAGAGCTTGTTTGAAGCTCAGCAACTCGGGTTCGCTTCGGTACAGGCATACCAAGCCGCACAGAGCGTGGGTGAACACGCTCAATATAAGAAGGTGCATTAAGCATGGCGATCAAATGGTTTGATGAGGCGACCGAGATGTTTACCCGGCGCACAGCTCGCGCCACCTCACGGCGCGGTTTTCTCGGTGGCTTGGGCACCATGCTGGTCGGCGCCAGCGCGGCCACCTTGCTGCCCGTGTTTCGCAGCAGCGCCTTCGCCCAAGGCAATAGCGCCTTGGTGGAAGAGGGCGACCCGAACAGCTGCGACTACTGGCGTTACTGCGCCATCGACGGTTTTCTGTGTGGCTGTTGCGGGGGCTCGGTAAACAGTTGCCCGCCCGGAACCGTGCGCTCGGACATCACCTGGATCGGGACCTGCCGCAACCCTACAGACGGCAAAGACTACGTGATTTCCTACAACGACTGCTGCGGCAAGAGCAGTTGTGGTCGCTGCGTTTGTCAGCGTGATGAGGGCGATGCTCCTCTTTATCGCCCGCAAAGCTCGAACGACATCAACTGGTGCTCCGGTAGCCATGCAGATATGCCTTATCACTGTTCGTTGTCGGTCGTGATCGGTGTTAAAGAATAGTTTTACGGCGCGGCGTTCAGTCGTAACGGCCGCTGTTGCCGGGCTGCTGCTGAGCGCTGCCTCAGCATTGTGGGCAACTGAGCAGCGCCAATTCGATTACATGATCAATTGTCAGGGCTGCCACCTGCCAGACGGCAGTGGCAACCCCGAGCGGCAAGTGCCGGCGTTCCCGGGCCAGCTTGGCAAGTTTCTCTGGGTGCCGGGCGGGCGTGAGTATCTGGTTCAGGTGCCAGGTTCGGCTTTGTCGGGCCTTTCCGATGATGGCTTGGCCGGCGTTCTTAACTGGATGCTGGAAACCTTCAGCCCGAATGAGTTGCCAGCAGATTTCAAACCATACACGGGCGCTGAGCTGCATGAGTGGCGCCAGTCACCGCCGGTTGATGTCGGCGGTGTTCGGCAGGGACTGCTGGATCGTATCGAACAACAAGAAGCACAAAAGCGCACGGGAATCTGAATCAATGAAGAGAATTATCAGTGTTGGCCTGCTCCTTCTGGCAGTGTCTGGCGTTGCTCAGGCGGCGGATAGCCCGCCTGCGCAGGCAGCGACCTGCGCAGCGTGTCACGGTGATCAAGGGCAAGGCAATGCAGCACTGGGAACGCCGCGTCTGGCTGGGCAGCAGGCCGACTATTTGCTGCATCAGTTACGCAGCTTCAAGGCAGGTAAGCGCGGTTATGACGCTCAAGACAGTTATGGCGCGCAGATGCGCGCCATCGTTGCCGGGCTTGATGACGCGGCCTTCGAGCAATTGGCGAGCTATTACGCCGGGGTAAAAATCGACGCTGAAAAATCTGCCGGTGGTGCGGATGTGGCGCGCGGCGAGGCGCTCTTTCAAGGAACATGTGCTGCCTGTCACGGGCCACGTGGAGAAGGCTTTGCACAGTTAAAAACGCCGAGGCTGAACATCCTCGATGGCGCTTATATTGACCGTCAGCTGACACACTATATTGAAGGGGTTCGCGGCGGTGATGGCCATGCTGACCAACTCGGGCTGTGGATGCGCGGCGTTGCGTTGCAGGTCGGTGAGAAAGCAGATCGCCAGGCGATCATTGATTACATTGCCACTTTGCCGGCGGACTGATCAGGCGAGAAGTAGGGTAACTACGTGCGCTCAACTCAACCGAGCTGAGTGGCACGCCTGACCAAAAAATGCGCTAACCGATGGCCTATAAGTCTGCTGCTGGATTAACTGTTGGCTACGATGAAAGGCTGCTCAGGTTACTGGGCAGCCTTTTTGCGTTGAGAGCCTGCTGCTAATTCTTGATGCGCCCATCTTCACCTGCTGGCGGCTATGCAGCCTGTGCCTCGCCGAACGGGTAATAAGTCAATTTACAGAGGCTTTTCTGGCTCGCTCTGCAAGTTGTCTATGCTCGAAGGATTAGCGATCGTCGTCGCAATAACTGCGCACATTGGGCCGCCGCGCTGGCCCCAACTTACTGCTAATTTTTCGGCAAATTTTATGACGAGCTAACATCTTCAGGTGCGAGCCGATGCGCTTTATGTGACGTTTGCAAGACGGCCCGTTTTCAGCCAGCCCAAACGCAGTAGTGCCTAACAAGAGGATGTCATTGTGATCAAACGCTCGATAGGTGCACAGATAATCTCCCGCGCGGCTTTAGGCAGCGTGTTCTCATTAATGCTGGTCGAGTCCGCATTCGCCGGTGAGGGCGCAAGCAGCGATTACCTGCAGGGCACTTACGGTGATTTCCAGGCGGCGGTGTGGGGTGATGCTGGCGTTTACTTGCGCAACGACCTGGCCTATTACGACGCCGATGTTGGCGCGCACGCCCGTGGCGGTAAGGTATCTGCCAAGCTGGACCAGCAGATGTGGCTCAATAACCTGCAACTGGTTTGGTTGTCGGATACCACGTTGTGGGGCGCGCGGATCGGCTCTGCGGTGCTGGTGCCTTATTTTGCCAACATCAAGGCAAGTGGTGATCTCTCGACAGCGCAAGGCTCGGCCTCAGCCAGTGGCGACGAGCAGGGCATTGGTGACATTTACGTGAGTCCGCTGATGCTGAACTGGGTTAATGGCGAGCACAACTTTACCTTTGCTCCAGCGCTATACATCCCGACCGGCAAATACGATGAAGACGAAGCTTTAAATGCCGGGCGCAATTATTGGGCGCTCGACGTGTCAGGGAGTTACACATGGTTTGATGCCGATGCCGGTCACGAGTTCTCGATGACCACTGGTGTGATGTTCAACGACCGCAACTCCGACACCGATTACAAAACCGGCACCGAGTTTCACCTGGACGCACTAGCCGCCCAGTATCTTTCTGAGAGCTTTGGGTTGGGCATCGTGGGTTATTACTACAAACAGCTCGACAGTGACGACGGGCCACTCCAAGGGCCTGTCGATGCGTCATCAATCCAGGCCGAGGGTGCGGGATTTGGCCCAGCGGTTATCTGGAATCAGGCGGTCGGCACGCGAACACTCTCCGTGATCGGCAAGGCGTACTTTGATACGACGAGCACAGACCGTTTTGATGGCAACCTGTACATGCTGTCGATAGCCATCGACTTGTGAAATTCGCAGGATCTACGTCAAGCATAAGCGCTGAGCCCGGCACATTGCCTGCGCCGGGCAGGTAGCGACAATCCGTCCGGGCATGTGGCTGAACGCCTGAAGCATTCAGCCACATGCCCTTGCTAAGCGTTAAAGCGAAGCGCCTGGCTTGTAAGGGGCAGGTGTGCCCATCGGGATCAATGGGGATTGCTTCAGGCTTTCCTGATACTCGCCAACGATTTTAAGCACAGGACCAACCACCCACGTATCGACCGTGGGCTTCTCTTCACGCGGGTCGGTGTACAGGTTGAAGATCGTCGGCACCGGGTTTTTCACGGGTGGGTCGAACATGTTGTCCTGACGGTAGAAGTGCAATTTCCAGTTGCGCCATTTCACGGCCTGCAGTCGGTCGGCACACCAGATGGGGAAACCTTCGCGTGCCGACTTCTCGCTTTTACCCAGAATGAAATCCGATTGGTCATGGCTGTCGAAAGGGCGGTCGGTTGGCACTTTGGCGCCGCCGAAGGTTGCCAGTGTGGCGAACATGTCGACGCCGTGGAGGATCTCATTGCTTACCCGCTTGGCTGGAATCTTGTTCGGCCAGCGGATCATGAACGGCACACGGATACCGCCTTCCAGCGCGGTAAAGTACTGCCCGCGCCAAGGCCCGGCCCAGCCATCCCAAGGGCGAATGTACTCAGGGCCATTGTCACTGGTGAAAACCACAATGGTGTTGTCCTTAACGCCCGCCTTGTCTATGGAGTCGAGAATATCCCCGACATGCGCGTCCATCTCGGCCAGCATGTCGGCCCAGTCGCCATTGCCTGTCTTGCCCTTGAACTCAGGATTCGGCTCTGTTGGCAGGTGCGGTTGGGTTAATGCGACGTAAGCAAAAAACTGTTTGTCGGCTTTTGCCTGTTTCTCGATGAAGCTCACGGTGCGCCGCGTGATTTCTGCGTCGATCTTGCGGCGCTGGACCACATCGTAGGCGCCCAGCTCACGGCTTTTCTCGCCTTTTTTACCTTCCATGATCTGCTCGGGTGGCATGATGTCGGCAGACCAGCCCGAGGCACTTGGCCAAAGCGCTTCATCCGTGGTGCGGGGAATCCCATACCATTCATCAAACCCCTGATCGTTAGGCAAGCGTCCATCCTTGCTGCCCAAGTGCCACTTGCCGTAATAGCCGGTGGCATAACCTGCATCGGATAACGCCTCGCCGATTGTCACTTCCCAGCGGGTCAAACCATCAGTGACGCCCCCGAACGGCACTGAATGGGTGCCTGAACGAATGGCCCAGCGCCCCGTCATCAAACTTGAGCGACTCGGCGTGCATTGGGTTTCCATATTGAAATTCAGGTAGCGCGATCCTTCCTCTGCCAGAGAGTCGATGCGCGGTGTAGGTGCGCCCCGGGTGATTCCGCCGCCATAGGCGCCAACTTCCCCGTAACCGAGGTTGTCCGTGAGGATGAAGACAATGTTGGGTTTGCTCGTTTGAGCGGCAATGCCGGTTGATACCAGTGAAAACGGCATTGCCAAGGCAATGATGAGTGCTGTGCGGGTCATCTTCATAAGTGCAATTCCTGTTGCTGCCCTTGGGTTGTCTTTCTGTTGGCGGATGGCGTCGCCTGCGCTAGGCGCTGGCGAAAACGCGGGTTGTGGTGCTTACGAAGTATAGGAGCGATGTGCAGTTTTTCCTCGGCGAAGCTCATGGAGCATTGCAGTTTTAACCATTAGTAGTGTGGCTTTCATCATTCAACCAGAACACTTGGCAGGGCTCTGATCTGGAAAGTACAAAGGAGGGGCAAATACCGTAAGCATCGCGGAACGTTCGTGTGAAATGGGCCGAATCCGAGAACCCCGCGCGGTGAGCGGCATCGGTGAGCGAGTAACCTTTTAGCGCTTCATGCAGCGCGTTTCTGAGCCGATTGCAGAGTACATAGCGGCGCAGCGTGACCCCTTCATATTGACGAAATCGGTGCGAGATCCAGCTTTCCGATATGCCGACCGCCGAGGCTAATTCGGCGAGTTTTATCGGTTGGTCCAAATGTCGGTTGATCCAGCCCAATACAGCTTCGAAGCGAGGGTCCTGCGGTGTTTGGGTGGCTGTAGCCGGGCTCTCAAAGAGCAGGCTGCACACCTGATCTGCCAGCGCTTGTTCGCGCGAATCACTGGCTGAAATTTTTCTTAGCGCCTGCATGATCTCGGGTGAAATCGATAAGGCTTCAATTGCACTGTTGCCGTGCAGCTTCTGCAGCCCTGTATAAGCCTTGCCGCCGGGGAAAAGATAAAACAAGGCGCAGGTCGAACCTTGTGCGTCGAACTCGTGGGGCACATTCGGCGGTACCAAGAATGCGCTGGAGGCGCTCCAGGGCTGTGCTGATGTACTGCGCATGCGCAAATCGCCCTCCAGGCCGATTGCCAGCTGCACGGCATGATGGCTGTGCAAATGGCTCTCGAAGTCAGGCCCCAACACCAGCATGTGTTGCTTCCAAATATAAAGCTTAAATCGGGATTGGCCCGTTGATGCCAGTTTATTCAATTCGAGCACCCAAAGGATTCACATACTGAAGTCACGTCACTGAGAGAACAGTAAAGGCTCCACTAAGAGAAGGCAATTAGTCAGCACAATTATTCTATTGCTGTGCGCGTGCAAGCAATTTGAAAAGCTCGGGAAAATTTTCAGCCAGTTTAAGTGAAAATGGCTGAAAGTTCGTTGGGTGTTTGTATAGTGTGGCTTGATTGTGTAGCGGTTAGATAGCCTAGCTGTAAGTTTGTGTACGGCATCATAATAAAAAGGAAACAGCATGCAATTGCAGGATTTCAAAAGCTGTCTGGCGGAAGTTTATCAAGGCGAAGTCGTCGGAGAATCTGCCTTCGACAATATGCTAGGCGTGGTAGAGAACCGTGAGCAGCGCTATATCGTTGCCTCGCTACTCCAGTTTGAAACCGAAGCCAAAGCCATCATGCGACCTGTGCTTTACCAGTATGAACTGCCTGTCAACGACGCCGCGCAGGGCTATGCCACAGGTCAGGCGGCCAGTGATGATCTCAATCAACTGCCGTGGAAAGACAGATTCGAAGCCCTGCAGAATCTGATTGCCAGCCAGTATCTTCCCCGTTACGAAATGCTCGAGACCCTGGTCGACCCTTCACAGAATAAACAGGCTGCTGAAGTCGCTCGTTTCATGGCTGAGCATGAGCGACGTATATTAAAAGTTATGGAAAACGTTGTACGGGGCGTCGATAACCCTGCTGAACCGATTGTTCAGTTACTCAGTCATCCATTACCCAGATTCGAATAGTCATATTCAGCAAGAAGTTGAAGCGAAATTACTCAAGTGATTAAGCTTCAATAAACCGCGTAACAATATGGCTAGTCGTTTAACGCTTCAGGAGTTCGTTCCTGTATAGCGTTAGATTCGCATGCAATTAAAACAATAAAGTTATTCCAATGGAGGCAAAAGCGCATGGCAACTGGTTTTGTATCGCATGAGCTTTACTTGTGGCATAACACAGGTAATTTGGCCGGTGTAATGCCGTTCGGCAATCCTGTCGAGCCCTACGAGCATGTTGAAAACCCGGCGACAAAACGCAGAATCCGTAACTTGATGGAAGTGACGGGATTGCTCGGCAAACTCACGCCAATCGCCCCGCGTGCGGCAACCGATGAAGAGATTCTTCGCGTTCACACACCCGGCCATCTAGAGCATATCCGCAGCCTCAATGAGTATCTGGGCGTTGAAGCAGGGGCCTATGCGCCAATGGGGCGTGGCAGTTTTGAAATTGCCATGTTGTCTGCAGGGGGCGTTATTGAAGCACTCGATGCGGTGCTCGATGCCCGGGTTACCAACGCCTATGCGCTGGTACGTCCGCCAGGCCATCACGCAATGCCGGACTTGGCGATGGGCTTTTGTTTGTTCAGTAATGCAGCCATTGCCGCGCGCCACGCGATCGAGCGGCGCGGGTTGAAACGTATCGCCATTGTCGACTGGGATGTTCATCACGGTAATGGCACGCAAGCCGCCTTCTACGATGATCCACGGGTGTTGACGATTTCTCTGCACCAGGACCGCTGCTTCCCTTCGGATTCAGGTTTCATGGAAGAAAATGGTGAAGGCGCGGGCGCCGGTTTCAACATCAACGTGCCGCTGCCGCCAGGTTCTGGCGTGGGCGCTTACGAGACCACCTGGGATCGGGTGGTAATTCCGGCGCTGGAAAAATACCAACCTGAATTGGTGATTGTTGCATCAGGTTTTGACGCCGGCTCCTACGACCCGCTGGGTCGGCAGATGATGACCAGCGAGGGCTACAGAACACTCACGCGCAAGCTGATGAGTTTTGCAGACCAGCATTGCCAGAGTCGAATCGTCATGTGCCATGAGGGTGGGTATAGCGCGCCGACTGTGCCGTTCTTCGCTCACGCCGTGATTGAAACGCTGGCTGGTGTCGACACAGGTTTGGTCGATCCTTTCCAGGAGGTGTTTGCGAGTCTGGGCGGTCAGGAGTTGCAGCCGCATCAGGAGGCGCTGATTGCCAAGGCAGAAAAGCTGCTGGAAGCACTGCCGCAAACCTGAACAGCGGTAAGTCTGGCCATACTCCCAGTGCATTTCCCTGCCAAATTCGGCAGGGAAATGTAATTCAGCGGTGCTATCGCCTTGAACCCGAAACGCATAGAGATGGAAGCAGCAAATGATCGATTCCACTGCGCATTTAGTTACGGACGTCGACACGCTGCAAGCGCGTGTTGGCGGTGAACCACATCCGGCGATTCTGAAGAAAATTGGTGCGAGCCTGGATGAGAAGGCGATTGCCTTCATCGGCCAGTCTCCTTTCGTGATGCTAGCCACCTGCGACGCCGATGGCTTTCCTGAAGTGTCGCCAAAGGGCGACGGACCTGGTTTTGTCTGGGTTGAGAATGAAACCACCTTGTGGCTTCCGGATCGCACCGGCAACAAGTTGATAATGGGCTTGAAAAACGTGCTGAGTAATCCGCGGGCCGCTTTGTTATTCGTCATCCCTGGCACAGAAGAAACCTTACGGGTCAGCGGCAAGGTGACCGTTCATGATCACCCTGAGGTTTTAGAGCGTTTTGCATCGGTTGGCCGGCCCGCCCATTTGGCAATCCGCATGAGTGTGGATAAGTGCTTTTTCCACTGCGCCAAAGCATTCAAGCGCTCGAGTTTGTGGCAAGCCGAGACCTGGCCTAAGCCTTTTCGGGTGTCTTTCGGAGAAATATTGGCTGCAAAAATGGGCGGAGATGCCGCCATGCAGCGCGATATTGATGCGCTGGTGGATCAGGATTACCGGGAGAATCTGTAAGCGTATGCATATACTAGCGATTATCTGGCAGCCCAATAAAAACTGGCTCGCGCTGTCTGCAGAGCAGCAACTCGACTACTTGCGCACCCTTGATACGCCCATCAACAGCGCCCGCGCGCTTGGGATGGTTGTGCTTGGCTGGAGCGCGGTTGATTCGCGCGTACCCAAGACCCCGTCGAATACCTTCATCGGCGTATTCGCCATGCAAACAGCAGAAGGGATCATAGAGTTGGAAAAGGCGGTGGCGCAATCGGATTGGTATCACTACTTCGATTCGACCAACATCAGTGCCAGCCTGCAAGGCATGAATGAAGCGCAGCCGCACAAGGTTTACGCCAAGCTTTTGCAGCTCAATGCCGAATAAATTTCGGATGAAGATGTCTGACTACAGTCACAGGTTTTCGTAGTTCGCATTGCACCGCTTATTACGAATTTATGACGGGCAAAGAAGGGCTTGTCTGCTTTGACGGCAATTTAAGATCTCGCCACTCCAACCTAGCGGTTTTACAGGAGTGGCGATTACTTTAAGTTCCAACCAATAGTTCGGTTGCTTTTGTTTTGGTCGTGAGGGTCACGCGGAAGATGGCCGCCAAAGTACGCTCGACCTCTTTGTAGTCCGCGTCTGAAAATCGAAGTCGTTCAGTGCGTAACCACACAGCTCTGAACCGGCAAAATTCTTATGCATTTTTGATTTTAAGCAGGAGCTGTATACAGCTAACTGTCCGTATCGGAGTGCTCAGTGCAGCGTCTTATCGGGTCGGTCGAAACGGGCGGCCAATAGTGCCGGCAAGCTCTGACACCAGAAATGGCAACCTTCTACGTAGCCCCCGTAATCACTGGCGTAGGCACCTTCAGTCTCTCAATGAGGCGGCTGTTTTTATGGGACGAGTACCGAGTGTTTTAACGCCGCTCTATTACTTTGAAAATCATCGTGCAAAGCACGCTAGTGGCCCGCTTCTGATGCAGCAAATTAACTTAGTTAGCGGCCTATCAAATAAGCGCTGAGTTCGCTCTTTTCGCAACATCAAGAAATCTAACTACATGTCTCAGATCAGTTGACCGGCATGTTTTGTAGGCTAGTCTTCAAGGTTACTGAATCTTGCGATGCAGGCACTGCAGGCTTAGCTTTTTTCATGCTTTAACATTTTTAAATGGTGGGAGAGACCAAATGGCGCCTAAGATCCAATCCAGGTGTTTCAAATTTTTGTTAATGTCGTCGCTAGGGATGGTCTGAAGTAGCCATGCATTTCTGGCTGACTTCACCCTCTGCTGATTTTAAAAGCGGCAAATCGATCAAAAACGATCAGATCACCCGCTCATTTGGGTGTTTCTGGCCGCCGCGATAACCTCGCAGCTGCCATTTCCAACATTACAGGCGCACCTCTCCTGCATTCGCCAGCAAATGTCGGCGTGCCATCCACAGATTCGACAGCGCGAACAGAGTCACCAGTTGTGCGGTGTTCTTCGCCAGGCCACGGAAGCGCGTTTTCACATAACCGAACTGGCGCTTGATCACCCGGAACGGATGCTCGACCTTTGCACGCACCTGGGCCTTGGCTTTCTCGATCCTGCGCTT
>NZ_FPBC01000022.1 GCF_900116605.1 Pseudomonas marincola | reverse complement strand
CGTCGGCGAAGGTCATCTGCTTCATCGGAAAACTCGGCGGGTGGAGTCCGGGCATTTTGCCAAAATAAGGAAGTCTTCTTCAGAGTTTCCTTAGCTATATGACTCATTGATTTGGGAGGCATTACTGCAATGCCTCCCAGCATGACCTGTGCGTGTACTGCTTTACAGCTTGGACAACAGAAAATTCATGCCACGCCGAAACGACTATACCCAGCAAGCTCGAAATGAGATTGGTGCAAACCTACGTGCTGCGCTGACGCGCCGCTCATATCACGCCAAAGGTACAACAGCGGTACAGCGCCCAGCTTTTGCAGATTTCGCAAAATTACGCTTAACCCGCTCTACAGCGCTACTTCCAGCTCACTGTACCTGCGCTAAGCTACGCCCGATTTCACTGGGCTTGCAGCGTTTCTAGGCAACTAATAATCCTTTGTTCCACGGTTCTAGTCCGTGTAGGCCCAAAAGCAACACAAAGCAACACAACCCAAACGACCAGCCTAAGCGCTGGTCGTTTTCGTTACCCCAAAACATCCCCATCCCAATTCCCCCCCCCAACAACCTTTCGTCCCATTTCCAGACGCACACTCGCCACTAGATATGTAAAATCGCCGGCTTTGTTAAAAGCTGGAGATGTAACGTTGGCTATTCACTACTCGCCCTCCCCTGACGCTGTGGCTTGCGGCCGCACGGGTTCTAGCCTGAGCACTACCGGGGAAAAGGAGCAGGTTTCCTGCAAGCTTTGCCTGCGTTCTATTGAGAAGGAAGCGGCGCCTGCCGTGGCCCGCAGAACGCCTACGCTGGCTGAGTTGCGTGCGGCAGCCAAAGCTGAGAAAGCGGCGGCGGAACAGGTTAAGGCCAAGCCTGCGATGAGCGTTAAGGCTGCATGGCAACAGCGCCTGCAGGAGCTGCCGGGGCGTAATCGTCTGCCGCGTGGTGCTGCGCGCCAGAACTTCGTTTGATTTGATGTCTAAACGCGCTGTGGGGTTGTGCAATCGTTGATTGCCATTGCACAACCCCACAACCTTGCTGCAAAGCACCAACGGCTAGCGTTCAGCCGTGCTCTGTTGCTAGGCGTTCGTAGCTTGATCCTGCAATATCCACTCGGCTGCACGTTCGGCGATCATGATGGTTGGCGCGTTGGTGTTGCCGCCGATCAGCGTTGGCATCACCGAGGCGTCGACCACGCGCAGGCCTTGAATGCCGTGCACACGCAGTTTGCTGTCGACCACGGCCATTTCATCTGAACCCATTTTGCAGGTGCCTACCGGGTGGTAGATGGTGTCTGTGCGATCACGAATCAGCTTGATCAGTTGTTCGTCCTGATCCTGATTGATGCCGTACATTTCCTTTAGCTGCAGATGCGCCATCGGCGACTGGGCGATGATTTCGCGGGTCATCCTGAAACCCTTGAGCATGGTCTCGACGTCGTGATCGTCACCGAGGATATTCGGGTCGATACGCGGCGCGTCTTTCGGGTCTGGCGAATTCAGGCCCATGCTGCCGACGCTCTTCGGCCGCAATACGCAGATGTGTGCGCTGAAACCATGGCCCCAATGCAGCTTGCGGTTGTGGTTATCAATCAAGCCCACCACCGAATGCAGCTGGATATCGGGGCGGTCGAGGGTGGCGTCGGTTTTCAGGAAGGCGCCGGCTTCGGCAAGGTTGCTCGCCAATGGGCCTTTCTTGGTTCGGCTGTAGTCGTAAAGGTCTTTGGTCAGGCGTGGCGAAGCCCGCAGAGAGACGCCCATGAGTGAGCGGTCGGTGCTCTTGTAGCACTGCACCACATCGGGGTGATCCTTGAGGTTTTCGCCAACGCCCGGCAGTTCATGCTGGACCGGAATACCGTGCTTTTTCAGTTCGGCTTCCGGGCCGATACCCGAAAGCATCATCAGTTGCGGCGTGCCGAACACGCCACCGCAGAGCAATACCTCTTTGCGCGCGCTGATTATTTGTCGATTGCCTTTAACGCTCAGTTCGATACCCACTGCCTGCTTGCCTTGCAGCAGGACTCGTTCAGCCAGCGCACCGCTGATTACGGTCAGGTTTTTGCGCGCTTCACGCACCGGCTTGAGGAATGCGGTGGCTGCGCTCCAGCGACGGCCGTCGCGGATGTTGACGTCGAAGTAACCAACGCCTTCCTGTTCTTTGCCATTGAAGTCGGCATTGAAGGAGTGGCCGGCATCGGTGCCGGCTTTGACGAAGTCGTGCGTGGCTTGTTGCACATCGGCGCGGCCCACATACAGCTCACCGCCGGCGCCGTGATACTCACACTCGCCGCCGTAGTAGTTTTCACTTTTGCGGAAATACGGCAGCACATCATCGTAAGACCAGCCTTCATTGCCCAGGGCATGCCAGTCATCGAAGTCGGTTTTATGGCCACGGATGTAGATCATGCCGTTGATCGAGCTGCTGCCGCCCAGCGTCTTGCCACGCGGCTGATAGCCCAGACGACCATTGAGGCCCGGCTGCGGGACGGTATTGAAGGCCCAGTTGACATGCTTGGTCGGCAGGATGACTGCGATCCCGGCTGGCATGTGGATAAACGGAGAGGAGTCTTGTGGTCCGGCTTCGAGCAGGCAAACGCTAACGGCGGGATCGGCACTCAGGCGGTTGGCAAGTACGCAGCCAGCCGAGCCGGCACCTACGATGATGTAATCGAATGTCATCTGGCACTCCAATTGTTATTGTTTTATGCGCCATCGAACGCGACGCGAAAGCTACAGGTTCGATTTTCATCATTCAGTCTAGGTAATTATTGATCTTTGATGACTTTTATTTGATCTTTGGAACCATGACCGCACTGATCAGAACCACCTCATTCATCGGCTTTCGCGAATTGACCCGCGAACTGGGCGGCGACGCCGATGCAATGCTCGATCGCTTCCACATCAACCCCGCGCTGCTGGATGATGAAGACGCGCGCCTGCCGCTCAGCGCGCTGGTTGGCTTGCTTGAGCATGCCGCTAACAGCCTCGATTGCCCGGACTTTGGCCTGCGCATGGCCAAATATCAGGACATGCAAATTCTCGGGCCCATCGCGGTAATCGCCCTGAGCTGCGCCACTGTTGGTCAGGCGCTCACGGATATTGTGCGGTTTATCAGTTATCACAGCCCCGGCATCGAGCTTGAACTGAACACCCGCGATTCGCAGTTAACCCAATGGGTTATCACGCTCAATCTGCCGCAAGTTCGCTACAAGCGGCAGATGACCGAGCTGGCGTTGGGAGTGGCCTTGAATGCGATGAAGTTGTTGTGCGGCAGCAATTTCGCCCCGTATGCCGTCAGCCTGACCAGCTCCAGCACGCTGCCGCCCGCCACTTACCGGCGCTATTTCGCCAGCCGTGTCCTCACTGGCGAGGCGCACAATGCGCTGGTGATGACGGCTGAACAACTGGCCCGGCCGATTGAGCAGCAAAACTATAATCTGCACCGAACACTTGAAGATTATCTGCAGCAGCACAGCCTGCAAAACGGCTCTGATCTGGTGGCGCAGGTGAACAAGCTGATTAGCCGCTTGCTGCCCACTCATCGCTGCCGTCTGCCCACGGTAGCCGAACAACTGGGTCTGCACCCACGCGTGCTGCAGCGCCGGCTCGCGGAGCTGGATATGCATTTTGACGAGTTGCTTGAGGGCATTCGCAAGGAGCTGACTGAGCAGTATCTGGCCGAGCGGCACATGCCGATTTCGCAGATTGCCGGCCTGTTGGGTTACAGCGAACAGAGTGTGCTTAATCGGGCTTGTAAGCGTTGGTTCGGGCTAACGCCGCTGGCTTTCCGACGCAAACTGCTGAGCATGGAAGCGTCACACAATCAGCTTTAAGCGTAAAAGCTACGCCACGCTAGAGCGACGGATTTAATGAGTGCGCAGGCATTTCCGCCCCGCGATAATCGCGCCCGACCAACTGATTACGCCCGCGACTTTTGCCAAGATAAAGACGTTTGTCCGCACAACGATAAAGTTCGTTGGAGGTGCGGCCATCATGCGGCCATTCCGCCAGACCAAAAGTGGCAGACAGCGGCACGATATCTTCACCGTATTGCAAAGGCGTGCTGACGATTTGCACGCGCAACGCTTCAATCAGGTTGGCGGCACGGTCGCTGTCGGTATTGCGCAACAGCACGCCAAATTCCTCCCCGCCCAAACGGCCAACACTGTCAGTCACGCGCAGGCGCTGTTTAAGCAGCGTGCTCATGTGTCTCAAGGCCTGATCACCGGCATCGTGGCCCCAGTCATCGTTAACGCCCTTGAAGTGGTCGATGTCCATGATTACCAGTACCAGCGGCGCCTGGCTGCGCTCCGCTTCGGCAATGCTGCCATCGAGCACCTGCTGAAAACTGCCACGGCTCATTACCCCGGTTAATGCATCTGTCTGGGCGATGTGTTCAAGCTGCGCATGAGCCGCTGCGCGCAAGGTTTCGTAAATGTGCACAAAGGCAATGATCAGCAGGCCGCAGGCCACGGCGTTGCCAAGATCGATCAATCCCGCCGTATCCAAGGCCACCTTGTGTTGCTCAAAGTAGAGCACCGTCGGAATAATCATCAAAGGCGTGGAAAGCAGGAAGCCACGCGCCCGGCCCAGCAAGAGATACGACATCAGCGGAATGGTGTACACCCACACAAATGCCGCCTTGGAGGCGTCGGGCATGATAATGATGTACGTGATAAACGCCGATGTCGGGATGATGTACAGGTAGATCCAGGGCGTCATGTTGCGCACATGCACAATCCGCCATGCGCCGTATAACAGCACAGCGGTCATCACCACTTCGAGCAGCGCAAACAGGTGGTTGCCGGCCAGAAACTGCAACACAGAAAAGCCGCCCAGCGTGACACCCGTCGACGCCAGAATGACCCGCATCAACGTTCGTTTGCCAGTTTCAGCCAGCCCGCTATTCGAGCGTTTCTCAATACTGGAGGATGGCATCCATTTCCCTGCGCTTCGTAATCAGGAGGTCTGACAACATTGCGAACTCTGCAACGAGTCGTCAGCCCCTGAACAGCCTAACGCAACAATATAGCCTGATTACCGGCTTTTACACCGGCAATCTGAAAATACCTGACTACGGGTTCAACAATAGCTTAAACCGAGTAACCCAGCACACGCGGCAACCACAAGGCGATTTCAGGGAACACCGCTACCAGCACCAGCGCACTGCCCATGACCACGACAAACAGCAGCGCCCAGCCCACGGTTTGCTCCAGGCGGATTTTTGCCACCTCAGCAGTTACCATCAAGTTGATCGCGACTGGCGGTGTAAATTGGCCGATGGCAATGTTCATCGCCAGCAGAATACCGAACCAAACCGGGTTCCAGCCGAAGTGCTGCATCACCGGAATCAGGATCGGCATCAGAATCAGATAGATCGAGATGGCATCCAGCAGCATGCCCGCCAGCAGCACCGCGACCATGACCAGTATCAGCAACACCGTGCCGTTATCCGACAACGAAATCAGCCACTCGGCCAAATGGCGGAATGTGCCGAGCATGGTGCCGGCCCAGGCAAAAATGCCTGCCAGCGCGATAATCAGCATGACCACGCCCGAGATCACCGCTGCTTCACCACACAAGCGCCACAAACTGCGCAAGTCCAGCTCGCGGGTTAGCCACAAGCCAACCAGTACGCCGTAAGTCACACCGGCCACTGCCGCTTCGGTTGGGGTGAACAGGCCGCTGCGCAGACCACCGAGAATGATCACCGGGGCAAACAGTGCCGGTAACGCCTGCTTGAAACTTTCCCAAACCGCCGGGCGCTCGACCTCATCGGGCGACTCCCAGCCGTAATGGCGTGACAGCAACCACGCGGGCAGCAGCAAGACCAGCCCGGCGATGATTCCCGGAAACAGGCCAGCGGCAAACAGCGCGCGCAGATCTACACCGGGCACCACAATCGAGTAGAGAATCAGCGCGATTGAAGGCGGGATCAAAATCGCGGTGGAGGCCGACGCCGCAATCAGCGTTGCCGAGAAGGGTTTGGGGTAGCCGGCCTTGGTCATGCTGGGCAGCATCACCATCGCCACCGCCGCCGCATCCGCCGGGCCGGAACCACTCATGCCGCCCATGATCAGGCACACGAGAATCGCTACCAGCGCTAAGCCACCGTGACGCGGGCCGATCAGCGCTTGGGCAAAGCGCACCAAGCGCAGCGCAACACCGGCTTTTTCAAACACCAAGCCGGTGAGGATGAACAGCGGAATGGCGATCAGCGGGTATTTGGCCACGCCGTTGTAGGTATTGGTGCCGAGTGTTGCGAGCATGTCCGGTGACAGCCCGGCGATGATGCCAATAGCACCCGACAATCCCAGCGCGAAAGCCACCGGCACACCCAGTATCAGCAGCGCCAGAAAGCTCAGAATCAACCACATATCAGGGCTCATCGCTGATCCTCCCGCGCAGACGGTCGAGGCTCATTTGAGTCACCCGCCACAGCATCAACAGGCCGAGCAACGGCAGCCAGATTACGTACCACCAGTTAGGCAACCCCAAGCCCGGTGACTCGGAGTCCCATTGGAATTCTTCCCAGGCGAATTGACCGCCATAAGCAACCACCAGGCCGAGCACCAGCACAGCTGCCAGCCATTGCACGATGATTAGCGGCGTGCGCAGACGCGGAAACATCCGCTCCAGCATGCCGATGCGAATGTGGCGGTTACTGCGCAGCGCAACCGATGCGCCGGCAAAGGTCAGGATAACCAGCAGGAACACGGAAAACTCTTCGGTAAACGCAAAAGATGCATTGGTGAAGTAACGCACCACCACGTTGGCCAGGCTGATCAGGCTAATGATCACCAGCGCCAAGGTAGCCAGCGCACGCTCGAAGCGCGCGTCCGGTTGTTTTTTCATAAAGACCTCAAACAACCGCAAGCCCGGAGGCTTGCGGGTAAAACTCGATCATGGGGACGTATCGCAGGGCGCCGCAAACTGCGCCCCGCACAAGCGTTATTGGGCGATTGCCGCTTCAGCAGCCTTGATCAGATCAGCACCGATTTTCGGCGCCCATTGTTCATGCACGCTGCGGGTTGCCTCGACAAATGCCTGACGCTCTTCGGCGCTCAGCTCGACGGTTTCTACACCGCGCTCACGGATATCAGCCAGCCGCTTGGCTTGCTGGCCACGCGACAGTTCGGTTTCCCACTTACCGGCGTCCAGTGCAGCCTGGCGCAGCAGTTCGCGGTCTTCTTCCGGCAGGGTTTTCCACACGCGCTGGTTAACCGCGAAGATCAGCGGGTCGGCCATGTAGTGCCAAAGGGTCAGGTACTTCTGGCCGACTTGATCGACACGGGCAACGTCGAATACCGAGATCGGATTTTCCTGGCCATCTACTGCGCCAGTGGTGAGAGCCGGTTTGGCATCAGACCAGCTCATCTGCGTCGGGTTGGCGCCCAGTGCAGTGAAGGTGTCCTGGAACAATGGCGAGCCGACCACGCGAATTTTCAGGCCTGCCAGATCGGCCGGAGTGCGCAGCGGCTTGACCGAGTTGGACAGCTCACGGAAGCCATTCTCGCCCCACGCCAGCGGCACGATGCCGCGCGACTCAATAGCGCTGAACGACAGCTTGCCCGCTTCGCCCTGAGTCAGCGCATCGAGGTCTTTGTCGTCTTTCATCAGGAACGGCAGTGAGAACAGGTTGAGTTCTGGCACTTGCGGCGACCAGTTGATGGTCGAGCCGACAGCCATATCAATCAGGCCAGAACGCATGGCCGAGAATTCTTTGGTTTGGTCGCCCGCTACCAACTGGGCATTGGGATACACGCGCAGGGTAATACGACCCTCGGAGCGCTCGGCGACCAGATCAGCCCACTTCTGCGCTGCCTGCCCCCACGGGAAAGCGTCCGACAGAACGGTCGAAACCGAGTATTCGCGAGCTTGCGCGGAAACGGCAAGGGTTAAAGCGGCAGCAGAAGCCAGCAAGGTGAAGCAACGGGTGAATTTCATGGGACGTCCTTGGATGGATCGAGACTTTTTAATTTTTTGAATGCACGAACGTCAGCCATGTGGGCTGTGCACGGCAGATCCAGCAGCGCGCGGATAGCTCGCCAACGTGTGTCAGATAGACACCATGAGGGAGTGACGCGATAGGCGTCGACGCTTGCAGTTGGCCTTTTGAGCCTCGCGCAGGCGGATAGCCGGCTAACTATCTCAAAACAATGGCATAAACGCCATTAGCGCAAAGCATGAGAAGACCAATTGCATCAGGCTACGCCCGCGCCTTGCTGCGGGTCGGCTCAGATGCCCATAATCGCCCCACCCTCAATCCGGAAACCTTTCAGGCATGGCTATCTCGCACGGCGACCTCGACCAGAACGGGCTGATTATCGGCGTATCGCAGGAGCGTTTTCGCTCGGTGGCCATGCCGCTGCTGTTTGATCACCTGAATGCTCAATGCGAGGGCACCATTGCGGTCAACCGGCAGGCACGGATTGTCTGGATCAACGATAAATACGCCGCCAAGGTCGGCATCAGCGATCCGCGCAGCGTACTCGGTAAAGAGATTGAAGCGGTGCTGCCCGCCAGTCGCTTGCGCGAAGTGGTCGAGAGCGGCCAACCGAGCATGCTCGATCTGATGGCGTTTGGCAGCGAGCATTTTGTGGTTACGCGCATTCCGCTGAGTGACGAAGACGGCACCGTGGTCGGCGCGCTCGGCTTTGTGTTGTTCGATCAGGCGCGACATCTGAAACCCTTGATGGCCAAGTTCAATGTTTTGCAGAGCCAGTTGCTGGCGACTCAGAACGAACTCGCCAAAGCCCGCCGGGCGCGCTACACCATCGCCGGATTTATCGGCTCCAGCGCACCGGCCAGCGAGGTCAAACGTCAGGCCAGACGCGCCGCGCAGCTTGAATCCACAGTACTGGTGCGCGGCGAAACCGGCACCGGCAAAGAGTTGCTGGCGCAGGGTATCCACAACCTGTCGCCGCGTGCCAACGGCCCATTCGTGGCGGTGAACGTGGCTGCCATTCCGGAAACGCTGGTGGAAGCCGAGTTGTTCGGTACAGCGCCTGGCGCGTATACCGGCGCTGACCGCAAGGGCCGCATCGGCAAGTTTGAAGTCGCCAACGGCGGCACCTTGTTCCTCGATGAAATCGGCGATCTGCCGCTGCCTTTGCAAGCCAAGCTGCTGCGCGTGCTGCAGGAGCAAGAGATTGAGCCACTCGGCTCGAATCAGGTGAAACCGCTCAATGTACGGGTGATTGCCGCCACTCACATTGACCTGGAAGCCAAGGTCGCGGCTGGCCAGTTCCGTGACGACTTGTATTACCGCCTCAATGTGCTCGGCCTGAGAGTGCCTCCATTGCGCGAGCGCCGTGAAGATATTCCGGCGCTGGTTGAACACCTGCTGGACGACATTGCCAATCGCTCGGCTCAGGCGCCGATGGAGCTGACCGAAGAGGCACTGAAACTGTTAGGCGAGCAACCGTGGAGCGGTAACGTGCGTGAATTGCGCAACCTGCTAGAACGCGTGCAATTGGCAACCGAAGGCAGCGTGCTCGACGTCGCGCTGATTCAGCCATTATTGCGCGGCGCGGCGCCAGCATCTCCAGCGCCAGCTGTTGCGGCGGATACCCAGCAGCCGATACCGGAGCTTGCCACCAGCATGGCTCACGCCGAACTGGCTGCGCTTAAAACAGCGCTGCGAGCCTGTGACGGTAATCGCCGGCAAACCGCAATCCGTCTGGGGATTTCACGGGCAAGCCTGTACAACAAGTTGCAGCAACACGGCCTAAGCGAGCGCGACGCTTAACGAAAGTCCACTGCGCACATGTCCAAATTACTGGACACAAAAACGACAGATCCTTCCAAAAAATCATACATGTCCAATTTTTTGGGCATACCGCGACATATCAAAACCCTCGCCAAATCGCCCCGCGCAATCGCCTGATGGGCTGTAAGTCACGACCCGCCTGCCATGCAGGCCCGTCCGACTAAGGTCTTACGACAACTGGCACACCTTTCGCTCTATCACGCCAATGCTGCGCGCTGCTGACTGCGCGTAGCGCTACCCGGCGCGCCAAAGAGCACGACCTCAATAACAACAAAAGGAATTTACGATGGGTACCCTTGGTATTCTGATTTCCCTCGCACTGCTGATGTACCTCGCGTATCGCGGCATTAACGTGCTGATACTCGCTCCCCTTCTTGCGCTGCTCGCCCTGCTGTTCTCCGGCGAAGTGGCCATGCTGCTGCCCACGTACACCCAAGTGTTCATGAAAGCCATGGGCGGCTATGTCATCCAGTTCTTCCCGCTGTTTTTGCTCGGCGCATTGTTCGGCAAACTCATGGATGACTCCGGCTCTGCCCGCGCCATCGCCCACGGCATCGTTGCCAAGTTGGGCAGTGAGCGGGCGATTCTGGCGATTGTGCTGGCGTGCGGCATTCTCACCTACGGCGGCGTTTCGCTGTTTGTAGTGGCCTTTGCGGTGTACCCGATTGGCGCAGCGTTGTTTCGCGAAGCCGATATTCCCAAGCGCCTGATCCCCGGCGCGATTGCGCTGGGTTCGTTCACTTTCACCATGACCGCCCTGCCCGGCACGCCGGCCATTCAGAACGCGATTCCCAACCCTTTCTTCGGCACCGATGCCTTCGCAGCGCCCGGCCTTGGCATCATCGCGGGCCTGATCATGTTCGGCCTTGGTTCATGGTGGCTCACCAGCCAGGCACGCAAACTGAAAGCGGCTGGCGAAGGCTACGGCGACCACCGCGAAGACCCAATCGAACAGGACTACAGCCACACTCCCGGCTTCTGGTTGGCGCTGCTGCCGATTCTGATCGTGATCGGCCTCAACTATGTAATGGCCAAGCAAATCCTGCCGGGTATCGACGCCAGCTATCTGGCCAAGCCTGAATTTGGCGGCCTGGCTGATGCCAAATCACTGATCGGCATCTGGTCGATCATTGTTGCGTTGGCGTCGGCCATCGTCTTGCTGATCGTCATGCACTGGCGTCGTTGGATGGACCTGAAGAAAACCGTCAACGATGGTGCTTTCGGCTCCATGTTGCCGATTCTCAATACCGCCGCCGAAGTCGGTTACGGCACCGTCATCGCCTCATTGGCGGGCTTTGTGGTTATCCGCGATCTGGTGCTGGGTGTGTCGGATAACCCGCTGATCTCGGAAGCGGTGGCGGTGAATATTCTCGCGGGTATTACCGGCTCGGCTTCGGGCGGCATGTCGATTGCGCTGAAAACCCTCGGCGAGCAATACATGACACTGGCCACCACGGCCGGCATCAGCCCCGAACTGTTGCACCGCGTCGCAGCAATGGCCTCTGGCTGCATGGATACCCTGCCGCATAACGGCGCGGTTATCTCGCTGCTGGCCATTTGCAAACTCACGCACCGTGAGTCGTACAAGTTTATTTTCGTCAACACCGTGGCCTTCCCAATGATGGCTCTGGCGGTGGTGATTGCCCTCGGAACACTGTTCGGTAGCTTCTGACCCGAGGCGACAAACGTGGCGCTTTCGACTTGCTGCCTGCCTCTGCGTGCAGCGCCAGCAAGTCCTTAGCGCTGCGCAGTTCCGTTATTGCGTATTGATTTGAGTAAAACCGCATGAGCAAAATCATGACGGCCGCCGCTGCGGTGGCCCGCATACAGGACAACAGCAACGTCGCCACCGGCGGTTTTGTAGGCATTGGCTTTGCCGAGGAAATCGCCGTGGCGCTGGAGCAACGCTTCATGGCCCAACAAGCCCCGCGCGACCTGACGCTGGTGTACGCCGCCGGTCAAGGCGATGGCAAACAGCGCGGGCTGAATCATCTGGCCCATGAAGGTTTAGTGCGCCGCGTGATCGGCGGCCATTGGGGATTGGTGCCCGGCTTGCAGAAGTTGGCTGTGGATAACCTGATCGAAGCCTATAACTTGCCGCAAGGAGTTATCTCTCAACTGTTTCGCGATATCGCGGCGGGCAAACCGGGGCAACTGTCCAAGGTCGGTCTGGGCACCTTTGTTGACCCGCTGTTTGGCGGCGGCAAGTTGAACGCCAGAACCACAGTGGATCTGGTGCGGCGCATGCCGATAGATGATCAGGACTATCTGTTCTATCCGGCGCTGCCGATCAACGTTGGCATCATTCGCGCCACCAGCGCCGATGCCGACGGCAACCTGAGCATGGAGCGCGAAGCGCTGACAATCGAAAGCCTGGCCATCGCCATGGCCGCGCATAACAGCGGCGGTTTGGTGATCGCGCAGGTCGAACGGATTGTCGAGCGCGGCTCGCTGAATCCGCGCGACGTTAAAATCCCCGGCATTCTGGTCGACTGCATTGTTGTTGCCGACCCCGAAAACCATCAGCAAACCTTTGCCACCGGTTACAACCCGGCCTTCTCTGCCGAAACGCGGGTGGCAATGGACAGCCTGGCGCCGCTGCCGCTCGATGTGCGCAAGCTGATCGCCCGCCGCGCCGCGCTGGAGCTTAAGGCCAACTCGGTGGTTAATCTGGGCATCGGCATGCCGGAAGGTGTGGCTGCAGTTGCCGCCGAAGAAGGCGTGAGTGATTTACTCACACTCACGGCAGAGCCCGGCGTGATCGGCGGCGTACCGGCATCTGGGCTGGACTTCGGCGCGGCGAGCAATCACAGCGCCTTGATCGACCAACCCTATCAGTTCGATTTTTACGACGGCGGCGGGTTGGATCTGGCCGTACTCGGGCTGGCGCAGGCCGATGCAGCGGGCAACCTGAACGTCTCGAAGTTTGGCAGTCGGCTGGCAGGCGCGGGCGGTTTTATCAACATCAGCCAGAACGCCAAGCAGGTGGTTTTCGCCGGTACATTCAGCGCTGGCAAACAAGACATCCGTATTCACAATGGCTTGCTGCAAATCATCACAGACGGGCAAATGCGCAAGTTCGTCGGCGAAGTCGAGCACCGTACATTCGCGGGTAAACAGGCAGCAGAACGCGGCCAGCCCGTGCTGTATGTCACTGAGCGCTGCGTATTCGAACTCACCACCGAGGGACTGGAGCTGATCGAGGTGGCGCCGGGGATCGATATTCAGCGCGACATCGTTGAGCGGATGGATTTCGAACCGATCATTCGCCAGCCCAAACTGATGGATGCGCGCCTGTTCCAACCACAAGCCATGGGCTTGAGTGCGCAATTGGCGACAACGCTTTAGCGCAAGAAATCAGCGCCGCTAAGTCGGCTCACCAGCACGGCCATTGCTCTGCTGGTTTTCAGGAAAGCGCTGCTGCAGCGGCGCTTGTTCCTGACCATCAACCCACCAGTGCACGGTAGCCTCGACGCTGCGATCTGCGCTGGTACCCATGCGATTAAGTATCGGACACGCGCGCGTTGCGGTCGCCAGCAACGTACCGCCTTGTCGCGAGCGTTGCTTGCCCGCAGCCGACACCGTGAGTACTTCGAGATCGTAGCGCACCTGTTGGCCGTCGCCGGTGAAACACAGGCGCAGCTCCAACTGGGTTGCCGAAACCGGCTGCAGAAACAAAGAAGCCCCAGCCGGTGAGGCTGAGGCAAGGAGTAGGGACGTTAGTGCAATCGATAACACATTCGTTTCCTGCCAGAAGCCGCCCCGTTGCCGAGGCGGCTGACGGCGCTTAGTTTTGGTTGATGGTGCTCACGTTGCTCGCGCCAACCTGACCGACCATCGCGATGTTGCTGCTACCGCCCTGCGTCACGTTGCTGAGGTTAGCCGCGCCAACCTGACCCACCCAGGCCGAGTTGCCAGTGCCGGTTTGCACGATGTTGGCATCGTTACCCCAGCCGATCTGTGCAACCTGAGCGTAATGACCACCATTCTGGTCCACCGACGCGTCGTTGTTCTCACCAAGCTGACGAACAGTCGCATCGTTACCATTACCCACCTGGTCGATATCGGCCACGTTGTAATTGCCAGTTGAGAAACCATCAATCATGTTGCCGTTGCCAGACTGATCAGCAGTCAGCTCGTTACCCGTTCCATTCTGGCTGAAATACAGCTCGTTGCTGCTGCCATTCTGGTTGCCGGTCGCGTTGTTCCAGTTTCCGTCCTGGGTCAGTTCGGCAACGTTGCCTGAGCCGTTCTGAGTGGTCTTGGCAGTGTTCCAACCGCCAGTTTGATCAATCGTCGAGGCATTGCCGTTGCCGCCAAACTGATCAACTGTCGCATTGTTACCAGTCCCGTCCTGAGTCACATCAGCGATATGGTCATTACCGTTCTGAGTGGTTGTGGCCACGTTCCAGTCGCCGGACTGGCTTGTATCCGCCTGATTGCCGCTACCCGTTTGCAGAGTAGTCGCCTCGTTCCAGTTACCAGCTTGAGCAACAGTAGCGCCGTTCTCAGAACCATATTGCTTAATCGATGAAACGTTCCAGTCGCCGACCTGCTCAACCGCTGCAACGTTGAACGAGCCATCAGCCTGATACACACCAGAGGTGTTGCCAGTGCCATCTTGCGAAACGTCAGCCCGGTTGTGCTCGTTGCGCTGATCAACGGTGGAGTTGTTCCAGTCACCGGACTGAGTTACATAGCCCTCGTTCGCCTTACCTCTTTGCACGGTGTCGGCGGTGTTCCAATTGCCGTCTTGATTGATGCTGGCGATATTGTCGTTACTCTCACCCTGGCTAGTCGTCGCGGTATTACCAACGCCATTCTGGTCGATATCGGAAGTCTGACGATTGCGCGTTTGGCTAACGGTGGCCTTGTTCCAGTCGCCCGTCTGGTCGACAGTGGCAACGCTGCCGCTGCTTGGCTGGCTAATGCTTGCGGTGTTGAAGTCACCGCTCTGGTTGGCCGTAGCATTGTTGCCGTTATTGCTTTGACGCAACGAAATCAGGTTGCTGTCACCCGTTTGCTGCAGGCTCGCCACCTGGTTTGAACCCGACTGGCCGTTGCCGCTTGGTGATTTGCTGGTGCCTGCCAGAATTCTGTTGTCGTTACCGACCGAAGAAGTGGTTGCTGTGTTGCCGGTCCCGGTCTGGCCAACATAAGCCTTGTTGCGGTCGCCTTCCTGGTAGGTATTAGCCTGGTTGCTGGAGCTTGGGCTTAAACCGAGGAATCCTGAGCTGTTCTGTGTCACCAGAACATCGTTAGAGTTACCGACTTGGGTAGCGCTAGCCGAGTTGCTTGAACCCACAATTTGTTGCTGCAGCTCAGCAGTGTTGCCATTACCGTACTGATAGGTCGCGGCAGTACTGCCGGTCTGCCCTGTTTGAGTGGTAACCGCCTGGTTGCTGGTGCCTAGCTGTACTTGGCTAGCCCCTGCGCCAATCGTAAGCGTCTGAGTGACCTGCGCATCGTTGCCAGTACCACCCTGGAGTTGGAGCGCCCCTGAACCACCGGCGAGGTTTTGCTTAACAGCCGCGACGTTATCGAACCCAGCTTGCCCCTGAACAGCTAAGTTAGCGCCGCTGTTCTTTTGCGTAATGGTTGCATCGTTGCCAACACCCGCCTGCCCTTGCAGCGCGTAGTTGCTCAATGAACCGGTGGTTTGATCAACTTCGGCTTCGTTTTCAACACCCGCTTGAAGTTGCAGTGCATAGTTGTCTGCTGCCATGGCCTGGGCGCTGGAAAGTGCGATCAGTGCCGCTGCAATTGCGTTGAGCTTGAGCATGGTATTTCTCCTTTGATGCATCCGTTGCATGAGTCAAGTTAGTTGCCAATCTCAGCGGTACTGGCGTACTACGACGCTTCTGCCACTGCCGTTACCCCACTGGGTAACGCTACTTTGCAGGGCGTAACCGTCCTGCATGATCTGGGCGTTATTGCCCACACCGTTCTGTGTAATAAGTGCCTGATTGAAAGCGCCGTTCTGGATGATCAGCGCATCGTTGCCGCTACCGAATTGGATGATGCCGGCAGCGTTAGCTGCGCCTTGCTGGAGGATGTAGGCTTCCTGATCACTGCCGACCTGGACGATTCCGCCCAACAAATCAGCGCCGTTTTGCAGCATCACCGCTTGGTTGCTGCCGATCTGGGTGATCTTGCCGACGTTGCTGTAGCCCTGCTGCAATAACAGGGCTTTTTGCTCGCCAGACAATCCTGCCAGTTGCGCCGAGAGGTCCTGGCCAAGCTCTGTGCCCGCCATCAGGTCCTGGTTATCTTGCAGATCTGCAGCCATCACGGCACCGCCTGCCAAGCCAAGGCCAAGCATGGAAGCCATGAGTAATGCGTTGATCTGTGAACGGAGGGACATGGGCGTTGCTCCACTTCAATTGAGCAACATTGTTGCCGCGGTAGTGGCACACCAACATCGCCCAATCGGTGTAAAAATCCGGCCCTCGTCATACAACAGGGATTAAGCCCCCTATCCAACCGATTAATACCGAGTTGTAGCCGCGCACAATGTGTCCGCGCAATCGTGCCGCGACGCTACAGGCGCGTATTCAGGATTCAGGGAGTTGGGGTGTCAGCGAAGCCGGGTCGCTGCAGCGCTCAGCTTCACACTGCCCAGAAACCATTTGGCCCCACCCGCTGAAAGCGTACGGGGCCAAATGGTGGCGAACGGTTTAAGTCTCAGAGGCTGGTTTGCTGCTGGTCGAGAAACTTCACCAGATTGGTTTGCTCGATAGGTACGTTGTCTGCCATCACCCAAAGATTACGCTCGACACCCTGCGCAACCAGATGCGCGACTGCCGACTCAATGGCCGACAACACGCACAGCTGCGCGGGTTCATTGGTGGTGTAGCCCGCCTCTATCTCAAGCAGTTTCTTGAACTCGATAAACTTGAAGACCCCCGCGCTGCGGTCGACCGAGTAGATGGTTTTGGTCGTCATCACGTTAGATAACACCTGCCCACCGCGCACATCGACGGCACGCAAGTTCACCGTCACCTGATCAACCTGATATTTCTCGGACACTCCAATGCCCAGGTAGCGCGCGCCTTCACCACCCGTTCGCACGTTGGTGTCGTAGGCCACAATACCGCCCTCAAGAATGATGTTGGCCGCCATCAACGAAGGCAGTTGCGGCATTTGCGGGTTATTGCCGCCTTCAGACTTATTCTGCGCAGCGCGAATAATCTTGCGTTCGGTCAGCACGTTTTGCAGGCCTTCACGCTCCAGCACGCTGAACCAGCCACTGGCCTGTAATGCGTCGACCAGCATACTGCCGCCACCTTGGGTTACAGCGGTCGAAAACGAGCTTGAAGGCAGGGGTTTGTACTGGCCGGTCTGGTCGCGAAAACCATAAACGGCCGCGACCAGCTTGCCTCTCGGCTTGGGCAACTGCAGCAAGTCGTAATAGGTTGAGGCCCGGGGCGTCAGTGTCGGGGTATCGGCATCATGCTCGGCGGGCATCGGCTCGCGGACGGCACAACCTTGTAACGCAACCAGCATCAAAGCCGTCAATACGTAGCGTTTCATGTTTCAGACTTCCTTATCGGCAATTCAATAAGTGGCGTTGAGGCCGCTCACTTCAATAACTGAAACTTCACCTGTGAGCTTGTCGGTCACCTCAACACTGAGTGCGCCCGAGTCATCCACGATATTGATCAGGAAGCTGTCGGTAGACAGGCTGCCGGTGTTGCCATTACCGACATCTGTTAACAGTTGACTGAGAAGCCGTGACTGCAACTGATCGGTAAACCGATCCAGCGCGCTGGGCTGCTCATAGGAAAAGTCCGGGGTATCCGGGTCCTTGTAGTCGTTTTGCGCCTGAGCATTGCCGAGCAAGTAACTGCCATTGATCGGGTTGCCGCCAAACGAAGGGTTCACGGGTGTGTAGACCAACTCGGTTGCCGAAACCGCTGTCGAACAGCCCAGCAACACCCCCGCCGCGAGAGTCAATGTACGCCTAGTCATATTTCGTCCTTGTCCATATCAAACGTGTCATCAAAAAGTTGCTCCAACTTTTGCCGGGCAATGCCCTCCTGCACAAAGTCTGCGGCCTGATAAGCCGTCTCTTGCAGTTGCGAGGTGTTGGGCTGGAGGAAACTGCGGTAGAGCATGCGCCGCTCGAACTCGACCCAAATCAAGCTGCCCCAACGTGCAGACGGCCGCTCGACTACCACCAGATTGAAATCCATCGGGCTGGTATCGCGCAGGCGGTCAGTGAAGTGCTGGTAGAACTCGTGGCCAATTCGCGAAATGGTCTGATCCACCACGAAGCCCTTGATCTCGTCTTCCTGATTTTTGGCAACCGCATTGGCTGCCAGCAGACACGTCAGAACGAGCCATACAATCCGCATAGCCCTCATTCCCTGCCCAACTGATCACGCAACAGATAAACAGCTTCAGCACGATTGGACACGCCGAGTTTGCGCAGCAGGTTATGCACATGGCTTTTGATGGTGTGCGGGCTCAGATTGAGCAATGCCGCCACATCGGTATTGGATAAGCCCTTGCCCACCAACTGCATGATTTCCAGCTCGCGGCGGGTTAACTCAGCCTCTTCGCGCTCTTGCGGCGCCCCGCGCAAGGAACGTAACTGACCGACCAGCCGTTCCATCAAAGGACGCGGCAACCAGTCATTCCCGGCGAGCAAGGCGCGGATACCCTGCAGCAAATGCTCCCGCGTGACGTGGCTGTAGAACACCCCGCGCACCCATGGAAACTGCTCAAGAATCTGCTCAGCCTGCTCGGGACTGGTATTCACCAGCGCCACTGCGCAGCCGTCATCGACCAGAGCCAAAACACGAGAAAGTTCAGCGCAATCTACGCTTGCGGTATCCAGCAGCAGGAGGGCATTTCCGCTGCCAATATCTTCAGGCAGAGACTGCAGGGACAGACTCAGGTCCGGCAAATTAGCCAGAAAATGCTGAAGCAATTGGCCCAAGAGTTGATGACGGGTTAGCAGCACTACAACTGCCCGATCTGACAGACCGAGCATAGGGTTGGACTCCACATCCATGTGATATCACCGTGACATCTTTTTTAATAATGTCTTGGAATGTAGCAGGATAATTTTGTCGCGAAAGTTCAATTTGGTATTAATACCATCTCGAAAATGAAAAAATGGAATATACAAAATCACATTTTTATCAATGACTTAACCTCGCAGATTGTCTATCTCAGGCGTTTCGTCAAAAAACAAGCACTGTCACAGCCGGCTGTTTTGCAGTTGAACGAAAAGCATTTTTATTTGCATAAATCGCGCTTGAGCACCCTGTCGCCCTCGCGCCTGCCGACCAAAACCGATGCCGTTGCAGCATCAGTCACTCGCTCGAGAGTCTTCCACATGCGCTCATGCGCCAACCAGAAGACCAGCGAAACAACCTGACCGACTCAAGCCTCGGCTCAGTCAGGCTGCATGTGTGGCGAAGGACTAATCCCTGCGCTCGCCGCTGGGTTTAACCGGCCTCTTCAACTGCAATAACGCCGCATCAATGGCCGCAACCGTGCAAGTTATCTGCCCATGAATATGCGGCGCAGGCGGGTTTGAGGCTATTACGCGCGGTTCATCCTCAGCCTCAAGCTGTGAATCCGGGTCATAGATATTAAGTAGCGAGAAAGCAGCTAATGGACGCATATAAAACTCCTTCCGGGATTAATCGGATGCTCTGTCAGGGGTCAGAAGGCAGATCGAAAGGCCAAGCGGCCTGAGGAGATGATTGTTATAGCGTCAGCATCCGCCATTAAAATGACAATCAGATGGCATGCTGCTCGGCTAAACATTCGGCTGGTGAAGACAGAACGTCAAGCCTGCGTCGCCATAGTTCGACCGGAGGCGTCTATAGTTTGTGTAGTTTAACCATTGAGCTTTCGATTTGAGGAGTTTGTATGAGCGATGTACGTCATGTTGCAGTTTTGGTCGGCAGCCTGCGCCGCGGATCGATCAACCGCAAACTTGCATTGGCGCTGGCAGATCTTGCGCCCGCATCACTGCAACTGGAAATCGTCGAAATTGGCGCGCTACCGCTCTATAACGAAGACATCGACGGCACTTCTGCGCCCGATGCCTATAACGTGTTCAGAGCAAAATTGAACGCCGCAGATGCCCTGCTGTTTGTGACGCCAGAGTACAACCGCTCAGTGCCAGCGCCACTGAAAAACGCCATCGACGTGGGCTCCCGGCCTTATGGCAAGAGCGGCTTCAGCGGTAAGCCTGGCGCTGTTCTGAGCGCATCACCGGGCGCTGTTGGCGGTTTTGGGGCTAACCATCACTTGCGCCAGTCCATGGTGTTTCTCGACGTCATGATGATGCAACAACCCGAAGCCTATCTGGGTGGCGCAGGGAGTTTCTTTGATGACGAAGGCAAGCTGACAGAGGGAATCACACCGTTCCTGCAGAAGTTCATCAACGCCTACGCGCAGTGGGTTGAGATGCATCCGAAACAGGCTTGAGCCGCAAAAACCACGTGCCTGGCTATTGATCTCGGATCAGGCTGGGCGCGCTTGTTTGAATTTGGCGAATGCCAGATAAAAGAAAACCCCGCAGAGCGGGGCCTTATGCAGACTGTAGCTGACTTCCATGATCCGCTTGCCATCCGTGGCTGCAATCCATCGTTTCCATGCGGTACGGTGAAGCTGTACTTAGCGCTTCCTGCGCTGCGCGTCCTGCGCGATGTCCATGAGCAAAGATTACGCTCGCCGCTGGACGCCAAGTAGTCGTCTTTCCCGTCATAGCTTGTAAGCCTTTTCCTACACAGCATGCTCGATAGCAGCTATCAACCCGCAATCTCAGCCAATAAAACGCAAAAGTCCGCGAAACTTTCCGCATTGCAAACAACTGAAGCATCGCTCACCTATGCTGTGACTAACGCAGGCGTGTGACTGACGGGGACGTGTAATGCGAAATCTAATAATAGCGAGTGGTCTGCTAACACTGATGGCGGCAACCGCTCAGGCGGCTGATATACCCACAGAGGCGCAACAATGCGTGACATGCCATGGCGACAAAGGTCAGGGAACAGCGCAAGGCCCCATGATCGGCGGCATGAGCGAGCAATACCTTGATGCGCAAATCGAGAATTTCATTGCTGGCAGACGCAACAACACCTTGATGACACTCATGGCGCAGAGCTTGGTTGATCTGCCCGCACGCAAGATTGCACTGAGTTACTTTGCAGCGCAGGGCAGCCCACTCAAGGGGCAATTGCGCGGCGACAAGATAGCCTTGTCCGGCGCTGAAAAACTCTATTACCAGGGCGACTTGAAGCGTGGCCTGCCGGCTTGTTACAGCTGTCATGGCCCGGCTGCAGTTGGCGGAGGCAGCTTCCCGAGACTCGCTGGCCAGCAGGCTGACTACTTGGCGGAGCAATTGATTGCATGGCGCAAACTTGAGCGCAGTGGTGACCACGACAACACCATGGGCCACATCGCCGCCAAGCTCAAGGAAGACGAAATCAAGTCCCTTGCCACCTACCTGTCAGCCATCCAATAGGGGTTAATGCCATGATGATCAAAAAAGCTTTGCTGGCACTGACACTGTTAGGCGGCACCGGGGTGGCGATGGCCGATACGTACTTTGCCGACATGCAGGAAGAAATTCCGCCGCAGCCAAAAGCGACCAACCTGGGCTACTTCGCTCCACGGGACTTGAGCGAAATCCCCAAGGGCGCATTTGGCGACAAGATTCGCAAAGGCTATGAATTGTTTGTGAACACCCAGCAACTCAACGGCCGCTCGGTGGGCAACCAGCTCAATTGCACCAACTGCCACCTCGACGCTGGTGCCAAAGCCTATGCAGCGCCAATGTGGGCAGCCTATCTGGCGTACCCGGCATTTCGTAAAAAGAATAACCACGTGAACACCTTTGCCGAGCGCGTTCAGGGCTGCTTCAACTTCTCCATGAACGGCAAGGCACCAGCAATCGACTCTCCCGAGCTGGTCGCCATCTCGGCATATTCTTACTGGCTGTTGATGGGTGGGCTGCTCGATATGTTCGGCATGCAGAAAACCGCTGTGCCTGAGCTGAGCGATACGGCGCTGCAGCAAGGCGGTAACATCGACGACTTCAAATTACCCGGGCCTTTATCAGACAAGGTCAAGCTGGATAAACGCGGCCAAATGCCGGGCCGCGCCTTTGCCAAGCTGGATAAAACCGATCAAGCGCCCTCGCCCGAGCGCGGCGCCAAGATTTATGCCGAGCATTGCGCGCTGTGCCATGCCGAAGATGGCCAAGGCATAAAAATGGCAGACGTCACTGTACTGCCGCCACTCTGGGGCGCGCAGTCTTACAACTGGGGCGCTGGCATGCATCGGGTAAACACTGCGGCGACGTTTATTTACGAAAATATGCCGCTGGGCAAGGCCGTGCAGTTGAAGCCGCAAGAGGCATGGGATGTCGCGGCCTACATCAACAGTCGCGAACGTCCGCAAGACCCACGCTTTGAAGGCGATGTCGCGGCCACTGCAAAGCAGTATCACGCCGACGACGATGGCTTCTACGGCAAGGAAGTCGAGGGTGAAATACTCGGCACTAAAGCCTTTCCAGCGACCACCGTAAAATAGCCCCCCCATAAAAAATGCCGGAGCGTTATGCGCGACCGGCATTTTTTATTCACTGAATAACTCAGGCACCCCGACGCGAGCGTGAACGCAGCTTGTAGCGATCCCCCGGATGAATCAAACGGGCGTAACTGACCCGCGTTAAAAAATCAGCACATAGCTCTTGCGCAGAGTTTCCTGAATATCCCAGATGCCCATCGAGTTGGCCGGCAGCAGGATCGCATCACCGGCCTCGATCATGACGGGATCACCGTCATCCGGGGTAAACGTGGCGCGCCCCGAGATGAAGTGACAAAACTCCTGCTGGACGATCTGCCGCCGCCAGCGGCCGGGCGTACATTCCCAGACGCCAGTCTCCACACCATCACTGCGCTCAACGCTATGAGTCGAGGCGATTGCCACTGGCTCGCCGATGGGCACCGCGACAGGGTTGGACTCATCCAGCAGCAGCGTCGCGGTCTGTTTGAATTGGGTGATGCTCATCTTACGGCTCCAGTACTTTGCTTATTAGTGTGCTGCGCTTAGCGCATCAGGCTTTCCATGAAGCCCGCCAGGTGCTCGGCGAACTTGCGTTGCCACGGCGCCGATGCACGCTTGGCCAGCACCTTGTCTTCATGCACAAAACTTTTGATGATCGCGTTGTAACCCAGCCAGCGCAGTGGCTCCGGTTCCCAGCCAGACAGGCTTTTCAGCGGCTTATCAGCAAGCACCCACGGCTGTTGCGTCAGCTCGTTGCTCTGGCCGAGGATCAACGCAGCCAGGGTACGCCCGCCCAAATTGCTGGCGCCCACACCTTCGCCGCCATAACCTCCGGACAGTGCAATGCCGGCACTGCGGTCGACCAGCATGTGCGGGTGAAAGCGTCGGGCCATGCCTAGATTCCCACCCCAGGCGTGGGTCAGCTCGACATTGCGCAGTTGAGGAAACAGCTCGCCAAACAAGTAGCGACGCAACTCGACTTCGTGCTCCTTGAGCGTGAAATCGCTGCGCAAACGCCCGCCAAACTGATAACCACCCCGCGCGCCGAATACCAGTCGGTTATCCGCCGTGCGCTGGCCATAGGTCACCTGCCGACTGTTCTCGCTAAAGGCCTGGCCGTGTTCCAGCCCGATCTGCGCCCACGTGGCGGCAGACAACGGCGCGGTCGCCACAATCAGGCTTTGCACTGGCAATTGATAACGCCCCAAAGGCGGCAATGAGCCGGCGTAACCTTCCACGGCCGGCACCAGCCAGTCGGCTTTCACCGATCCCTGAGCCGTGCGCAGCAAACCGGACTGCCAATGCGTTACGCGGCTTTGCTCGTAAATCTGCACGCCCAGACGCTCGACACACTCGGCCAGGCGACGCACCAGCCGCGCCGGTTGGATGGTCGCGCAATGCGGGCTGAAGAGTGCGCCGTAGGGGTTGGCGATGCGTAACTGGCCCGCCAGTTCTTCCGGCGCCAGCCAGCGATAATCGTCCTCGCTCAATCCCAGTTTGCGGGCGTCTTGCAACTGAGCACGCAAGGCGACTTCCTGCTCGGGATAGCGCGCCGCGCAATACAGCGAGCCGCCTTTGCGATAATCACAGTCGATGGATTCACGCTGAAGCACGTGCCCGACTTCATCCGGAATACCGTGCAACAAGTTGTAGGCCGCATGCCGCGCCTCGGCGTCAAGGCCTGACAGCAGGCGTGCACTGCCGAGAATGTCACCAATCAGCCAGCCGCCATTGCGCCCGGAGGCACCGAAGCCCGCGGTCTCGGCCTCAATAATGACGACTTTAAGATGCGGCGCCTGACGCTTGAGGTAATACGCCGTCCAGAGGCCGGTATAACCGGCGCCGATGATGGCGACGTCCGCCTGCAGGTCTTCACCCAACGCGGGGCGCGGGCGCAGCGGCTGCTCAAGCTGATCCATCCACAGGCTAATCGTGCGCCAGTCAGTCACGGCGTTTCTCCGCTCAATATCGAATTGAGTGCAGAGTATTCATTTCGTCTGGGGCTTGTCGTGCGTGCGGGTACGCAAGGAATTTTCGGCCAATACCTCGCAGAGAATTACTCGCGGGTAAACGATTCGGGGATTAATTCAGGGCATAAAAAAACCGGTCGACTTGCATCGACCGGCTTTCTATTCACGCGGTACTGCTGTGAGAAGCCTGCGCGTTACTGCGCGAGCTTCTTGTGACGCACGCGGTGCGGTTGCGCCGCCGCATCACCCAGGCGTTTCTTACGATCCGCTTCGTACTCGGTGTAGTTACCTTCGAAGAACTCAATGTGCGAGTCGTCTTCGTACGCCAGAATGTGCGTGGCAACGCGGTCGAGGAACCAGCGATCGTGCGAGATCACAATGGCAGCGCCAGGGAAATCGAGCAACGCTTCTTCCAGCGAGCGCAGAGTTTCTACGTCGAGGTCGTTTGACGGTTCGTCGAGCAGCAGGACGTTGGCGCCCTCTTTCAGGGTCAGCGCCAAGTGCAGACGACCGCGCTCACCACCGGAGAGGTCTTTGACGAACTTCTGCTGATCGCCGCCCTTGAAGTTGAAGCGACCTACATAGGTACGCGACGGCACTTCATAGTTACCGATCTTGATCATGTCGGAGCCACCGGAAACGGCTTCCCAGACAGTCTTGCTGCCGTCGAGGTCTTCGCGGCTCTGATCGACGCAAGCCAGCTGCACGGTTTCACCGAGTTCGATGCTGCCCGAGTCTGGCTGTTCTTTGCCCATGAGCATGCGGAACAGGGTCGACTTACCGGCACCGTTACCGCCGATCACGCCGACGATGGCGCCTTTCGGCATGCTGAACGACAGGTTGTCGATCAATGCACGGTCGCCATAACCTTTGCTGACGTTAACGAAGTCGATGACTTTGTCACCCAGACGCGGGCCAGCCGGGATGTAGATCTCGTTGGTTTCGCTGCGCTTCTGGAATTCCTGCGATTGCATTTCCTCGAAGCGTTGCAGACGTGCCTTGGATTTCGACTGGCGGGCTTTGGCGCCTTTGCGCACCCACTCCAGTTCGTCCTTCATGGCCTTCTCGTGAGCCGACTGCTGCTTGGACTCTTGCGCCAGACGATCCGACTTGGCCTCAAGCCAGCCCGAATAGTTGCCTTCGTACGGGATGCCCGCACCGCGGTCGAGTTCGAGAATCCAGCCCGCTACGTTATCCAGGAAGTAACGGTCGTGGGTGATCGCAACCACAGTGCCCGGGAAGTCGTGCAGGAAGTGCTCAAGCCAGGCAACGGAGTCGGCGTCCAGGTGGTTGGTTGGCTCATCGAGCAGCAGCATGTCGGGGGCAGACAGCAGCAGACGGCACAGTGCCACGCGACGCTTTTCACCACCGGACAGGTGCTCGACCTTGGCATCCCACGCTGGCAGGCGCAGAGCGTCGGCGGCAACTTCCAGCTGACGCTCAAGGTTGTGGCCGTCGGAGGTTTGCAGAATGGCTTCAAGCTTGGCTTGCTCAGCAGCCAGCTTGTCGAAATCGGCATCCGGCTCGGCGTAAGCGGCATAGACTTCATCAAGGCGCGCCTGTGCATCCTTGATCGCGCTGACCGCTTCTTCAACCACTTCACGCACGGTCTTGCTTGGGTCGAGCAGCGGCTCTTGCGGCAGGTAGCCGACATTCAGTTCCGGCATCGGGCGGGCTTCGCCGTCGAATTCGGTATCAACGCCAGCCATGATTTTCAGCAGCGTAGATTTACCCGAGCCGTTCAGGCCGAGCACGCCAATTTTGGCGCCCGGGAAAAACGACAGGGAGATGTTTTTCAGAATTTCCCGCTTCGGCGGCACAACTTTGCTCAGCCGATGCATGGTGTAGACGTATTGAGCCATGGATAACCTTGGGTCTCTATGTGGAAACTGATGGATGGCTGTCAGCTGTCGGACTGCTCACAGGGGGCGGATTGTGCGCCCGTGTGTCGCCCGAGAGTGTCCGCTGGTGGTTTACTGCACCTTTACAGCCGGCCTGCGGCGCCAGACATGAACAGTTTGCGCGCGCGTGCGACAAAGCTACCGGAACGGGGGCTTGAGGGCAAACGACAGCCGACGATTCGGCGCATTTTCAGCATCTTTTTGCGCATTATCGGCCTTGCTTCAACGGCGCTCTGCAGGCGCAAGAATCCGCCGCCGAATAAAACCTCGGCCGGCAACGCGCACATGAGGGCCGCTTGTCCGCAATATGACTGTGTTTCATACCCCTGAAACGGCTAGATAAGGTAATATTCGCCCCCTCTTTTAACAGCCCAGCTGATTTTCTCAGGGGATAGCCATGTTCAGCCGTGATTTGAATCTTGCCCGTTTTGACGCCGATTTGTTTGCCGCGATGGAGCAGGAAGCCCAACGCCAGGAAGAACACATCGAACTGATCGCCTCGGAAAACTACACCAGCCCAGCGGTGATGGAAGCGCAAGGTTCGGTACTGACCAACAAGTATGCCGAAGGCTATCCGGGCAAGCGCTACTACGGTGGCTGCGAGTACGTTGATGTCGTCGAGCAACTGGCAATCGACCGCGCCAAAGAGCTGTTTGGTGCCGACTACGCCAACGTGCAGCCGCACTCCGGCTCCCAAGCCAACAGCGCCGTTTACATGGCGTTGCTGAACCCGGGCGACACTGTTCTGGGCATGAGCCTGGCGCACGGCGGCCACCTGACTCACGGTGCCAGCGTCAGCTTCTCCGGCAAGATCTACAATGCCGTGCAGTACGGCATCAACGACAGCGGCCTGATCGACTACGACGAAGTCGAGCGTCTGGCGGTTGAGCACAAGCCGAAGATGATCATTGCCGGTTTCTCGGCCTACTCGCAGGTTCTGGATTTCCCGCGCTTCCGTGAAATCGCCGACAAAGTGGGTGCTTACCTGTTCGTCGACATGGCTCACGTAGCCGGTCTGGTCGCTGCTGGCGTTTACCCGAACCCGGTTCCGTTTGCCGATGTGGTAACCACCACTACTCACAAAACCCTGCGCGGTCCACGCGGCGGCCTGATCCTGGCTCGTAGCAACGAAGCCCTTGAGAAGAAGCTGAATTCGGCTGTTTTCCCGGGTGGTCAGGGCGGCCCGTTGGAGCACGTAATCGCCGCTAAGGCCGTGTGCTTCAAAGAAGCTCTGCAGCCTGAGTTCAAGGCTTACCAGCAGCAGGTTGTGAAGAACGCTCAGGCCATGGCCAGCGTGTTCATCGAGAACGGTTATGACGTCGTTTCCGGCGGCACCGAAAACCACCTGTTCCTGCTCAGCCTGATCAAGCAGGACATCACTGGTAAAGACGCCGACGCTGCACTGGGTCGCGCCTTCATCACCGTCAACAAGAACTCGGTTCCGAACGATCCGCGTTCACCGTTCGTAACTTCGGGCCTGCGTATCGGCACCCCGGCTGTTACCACCCGCGGCTTCAAGGAAGAAGAGTGCCGTCAGCTGACCACCTGGATCTGCGAAGTTCTCGCCAATCTGGGCGACGAGTCAGTTGTCGAGCGCGTTCGCGAGCAAGTCAAAGCCCTGTGCGCACGCTTCCCGGTATACGGTAAGTAAGCACTGGCAGACATGAAAAAGCCCGCCGATTGGCGGGCTTTTTTGTGGCTCACAATCGTACGATTAAGCCGGCGTCTTGGCGTAGGTAGCCAGTTGCGGATCACGGCTCATGACATCCATGGTCGCCGTCAGCACTTGCTCACTGGTGACATCCGGTGCCGAGAAGATCTGGTTGAAATTATCGTGGGTGACTTTGGCAAACTGGGCGCGGTGCTCGGCAGGTACGCCAAGCAATACGGCGTAAGCGTCCAGCGCCTCACCCTGACCTTGCGCCATATCGACTGCGATCGAGTCGAGCATGCCGTTCATGGCCAGCATCGAGCGGCCGCTGTAGCCGATTCGCGCACCGGCGGTGCAACCATTGGTGCCCGAGGTCACACCGAATGTAGCGTTGCCCGAAGTCCCGTTGGTGGTCATGCCCAACACGCTTGGCGCCAAACCGCGCTGGCCGTCAAACAGCATGTTGCCCCAACCACAGCCATTGCCTCCGGGCGCGTCCGCATGCGCCGCGACACTGGCTACAGTCAACAAACCAAAAATCAAACCTTTGCTCAGCATTCGCTTGTCCATTTTTCTTGTGCTCCGCAAAAAATATTAAAAACTGCACATGCATAGTTGGCGACAGATCCGGTCCTGTCAAATGCGACTCATCCGTTAGAAACCCGCTCTAAGTCAAGATTACCCTCCAGAAGTGGTGGGACTTTTGTCGAATTACCAAACAATCTATCGGCCTTTGGCTATAGTCAGTTGATCGCAAAAGGAATACTTGCATGAGCGAACACGCTAACGATCGTCGGCGCTTTCACCGTATTGCGTTTGATGCCCCTACACAGATACTGCAAGGGAACGCAAATTGGGCCACAGAGCTGCATGATTTATCGCTGCGCGGCCTGTTGGCCGTGCGTCCGGCGGACTTCAGCGGCGACTCAACGCAGGAATTTACCCTGCGTGTCGAGTTGGGAGCGGAGACAGTGGTCGAGATGGAGGCGACGCTGGCGCGCGATGATGGCGAACTACTTGCCTTCACCTGCCAGCATATCGACCTGGACTCAATCAGCCATCTGCGCAGACTGGTTGAACTCAATCTGGCAGACAGCGATCTGCTCGAGCGCGAACTCGCCGCCTTGGGCGAGAGCGCCTGAAACGCTGACTGAGCCTTCAGTCAAACAACGCATCCAATGCCTGCTCCAGACGCGTAACTGCAATAACCTGCAGGCCGTTCGGAGCGTCTTTGGGAGCGTTGCCCTTGGGCACGATCGCCCGCTTGAAGCCATGTTTGGCAGCCTCTTTCAGGCGCTCCTGACCGCTTGGTACAGGGCGTATCTCACCGGATAAACCAACCTCGCCAAACACCAGCAAATCATTGGCCAAGGGACGGTTGCGCAGGCTCGAAATTACCGCGGCCATCAGCGCCAGATCGGAGGCAGTTTCCAGTACTTTTACGCCGCCCACCACGTTGAGAAAGACATCCTGATCATAGGTCGGAATGCCGCCGTGGCGATGCAGAACCGCGAGTAACATCGCCAGCCGGTTCTGATCCAGTCCCAGCGTTACCCGGCGGGGATTGCCCAGATGGCTGGTATCAACCAACGCCTGCACCTCGACCAGCATCGGCCGCGTACCTTCCCATGTCGCCATCACCACACTGCCAGGGACTTCTTCCTGAGCGCGCGTGAGGAAAATGGCCGAGGGGTTGGTGACCTCTTTCAGACCCTTGTCGGTCATGGCGAATACGCCTAACTCGTTGATCGCGCCGAAGCGATTCTTGACTGCGCGTAGCAGTCGCAAGCGGCCGTCCGATTCACCTTCGAAATACAGCACGGTATCAACCATGTGTTCAAGCACACGCGGTCCCGCCAATGCGCCTTCTTTGGTGACATGACCCACCAGAAAGATAGCCGTACCGCTTTGCTTGGCGAAGCGCACCAGCAACGCAGCACTCTCGCGAACCTGAGCAACACCGCCCGGCGCAGACTGCAATTGCTCGGTGAAGATGGTCTGGATCGAGTCGATCACCATGACCTTGGGTTTTTCGTGACGCGCGGTGGCGATGATGCTTTCAATGCAGGTTTCGGTCATCACCTTGAGTTTGTCTTCCGGCAGTCCCAAGCGCCTTGCGCGCATGGCAACCTGCTGCTGCGACTCTTCACCGGTGACGTAAAGCGCCGGGAAACGCATGGCAACGCTGCACAGGGTTTGCAGAAGAATGGTGGATTTACCGATCCCCGGATCACCGCCAATCAAAACCACAGAGCCATCGACGAGGCCGCCACCGAGAACGCGATCCAGCTCGCCGGAGGCGGTGGAAAAGCGCGGCATTTCCTCGACGCTGACTTCGGCCAGGGTTTTCAGCTCGGTGTGTTGACCGGTCCAACTGGCGCGCCCACCTGCGCCGCTGCCACCAGAGGGCGTGGTGTCGAGAACGGTTTCAACCAGGGTATTCCAGGCGCTGCATTCGCCACATTGGCCGGCCCATTTGGGAAAGGTTGCACCACATTCGGTGCAACCATACATGCGCTTGGCCTTGGCCATCACCCGACTCCTATGAACAAAGCCGTCATGATAACGCGCCGCAGCCTAATCGCGGCAAACTGTCAGCCGCCACAACCACCGCAACAGGTTTTAGTGGAAGCGTTAAGCTTACTGGCCACTTCATCCTTGAGGCTCACGCGGCGCTGTTTCAGCTCTGATAACTGCTCATCCGTGAGCAGGTCGATACCGTCTTCGGCACGGCAAATCTGTTTATCCAGCGCCTCATAATCACTGGCCAGTCGTGCAAAGCCGGCATCGGCCAGGCGCAAGTTATGCAGCTCCTCGCGCAGTTGCGGGAAATCATGAATCAACGGGTGATGTTCAACGTGCATAACGTAGCTCCTTTGGATAACTACCTTGAGCCTATCCATACGCGCTACTTTGCTCATTGATCCCAATCAATAGCCTACCCGTTAGGCTTGGGCTTGTTTTTCCAGAGTCTGCAGGAGTTCGTCTTTAAGCGTAACCCGGTGCATTTTCAGACTGTGCAAAGCGCTATCGTCCATTGCTTCACGACCGTCCTCTACCGCAAAAATCTGCTTGTCGAGGCGCTCGTATTCTTCAGCTTGGCGGGTGAAGCGGCCATCGGCCTTGAGTAAAGCGCTCATCTGCGCTTCATACTGCGGGAACTCACGTTTCAGTGAATGTAGTTGCAACGGCATGGTGGCATCCTCCTCGCGTGTGTGTAGTAGGAGATTAGCTCAGGGAGCACGGTTCAACAGCCACCCCTTCTGCCGGGCCGCCAACCGGCCTCTTCTCGCCAATTTGCTAAGCACATGAAAATGGCTGACAGGCCCGGCTCAGCCACAAAAAATAAAATCTCGCTCGACTGTTGGTCATAACTGGAAACAATCATCTACTCGTTTAAACTGCGTTTATAACTAAGACCGAGGGACTGCAAATGAGTATGTTGAGCGAATTCAAAACGTTTGCCATGAAAGGCAACGTGGTCGACATGGCCGTGGGGATTATCATCGGGGCGGCCTTTGGCAAGATCGTCTCCTCATTTGTCGCCGACCTGATCATGCCATTACTTGGCATGGCCGTTGGCGGTATGGACTTCTCTGACCTGGCGATCGTACTCAAGCCTGCAGTCGGTGAAGTGCCAGCGGTGACCTTCGGTTATGGCAAATTTATCCAAACCGTATTCGACTTTCTGATCGTCGCGTTCGCGATTTTCATGGCGATAAAAGCCATGAACAGCCTCAAGCGAAAAGAAGAAGCCGCACCTGCAGCGCCGCCAGCACCAACCATGGATCAGGAGTTGCTCACTGAAATCCGTGATCTGCTGAAAAAGCAGCAGAACCCGTAATCCCCGCCTGTAGGCAAACAACAATGGCGCTGATTAAAAGCGCCATTGTTGTTTTTGCAGGGTGTTCGTTTAGGCAATTACCAATAATTTTCGACTGCCACTTGGCCCGGCCTGCGCGTCAGACTGAGTTGCATATCGCGCTGCCTCAACAAGGCGCGAGTATCTTCAATCATCTGCGGATTGCCGCAAATCATCACCCGCGAATCATCCGGGCTCAACACCGAGCCCGCCGCGGCTTCAAGCTCGCCCTCGTCGATTAGCTTGGTGATACGCCCGTACAGGCAGCCGGGCAACTGCTCACGGGTCACCACTGGCAAATACTTGAGTTTGTGAATGTACGGCGCCAGATGTTCAAGTTGGCCAAGGCCGTTGATCAAAGGCTGATAGGCCAGTTCAGCGCCCGTGCGAGCGCTGTAAACCAGAACGATCCGTTCAAAGCGCTCCCAGACTTCCAGCCCCTGCAATATCGAAAGAAATGGCGCTAATCCGGTGCCACTGGCCAGCAGCCAGAGATCTCGCCCATCTGCGAAACGGTCGAGCGTGAGAAACCCGAATGCCTGTTTATCGACCAGAAGCGTGTCGCCAACCTGCAAGCGATTAAGCTCACTGGTGAACTCGCCGCCCGGCACCACAATCGAGAAGAACTCCAGGTAATCATCATGCGGCGCCGAGACCATCGAATAGGCGCGCCAGACCACAGAACCGTCGGCTTTATGAACACCCAAACGGGCGAATTGGCCCGCATTGAAGCGAAACCCCGGATCACGCGTACAGCGTAAACTGAATAAGCTTGGCGACCAGACCTGCACGTCGGTCAAGGTTTGACGGGTGAATTTCTCTTCGCTCTGGCTCATGAGTTCCCCCTGCTGAATACGCCACCAGTTTCCTCCAATTGAGCCGCGATAAACACCGCTAGCTTTTAGGGTTACTGACCGATTGCGCCGCGGACTGTCGAGCCCCGAGACATTTGCCCGCGTAACACCGACAATACCCGCTATATATTGTTGTCCGCCTGCAGAACCGAGTATTCGATGCCTCAATTTCAAACGCCTTACGCCCAGCTCGATCTAATCCGCCAGCCCGAGCAACAGAATGATCCGCTGCAGGCATTTGATGCAGCCGATGAATACCTGCTCGCGCACTTGCACCCACAAGCTCTTGCTAGCGATACACGAGTGCTGGTTCTGAACGACAACTTCGGCGCGCTGGCCTGCTCTCTGGCAATCCATGTGCAGGTCACCAGCAGCGGTGATTCGCATCTGGGTTTGCTCGGTTTGCAAGCCAACTTGCGGCGTAACCAGCTCCCGCTTGAGGCGGTTAACTTTGTGCAGGCCGACCAGCCACTGCAAGGTTCGTTTGACCGCGTGCTGATCCGCGTACCAAAAACTCTGGCCCTGCTTGAAGAACAGTTGATTCGCTTACACGGCCAGCTCGCGCCCGGCGCTGAAGTGATTGCTGCGGGCATGGTCAAACACTTGCCGCGCGCCGCCGGCGATTTGCTGGAGCGTTATATCGGCCCGGTAAATGCCTCATTGGCGGTTAAAAAGGCCCGCCTGTTATTCGCTACACCAGAGCCAAAAGCGCAGCCTACCTCGCCCTATCCGAGCCAGTACTCACTGGATAAACCGGCCCTGCAGCTGGTCAATCACGCCAATGTGTTCTGCCGCGAAGGGCTCGACATCGGTACTCGCGCCTTCCTGCCGCACTTGCCCAAGCACCTCGGTAAAATCCGCGTAGCGGACCTCGGTTGCGGCAATGGCGTGCTGGCGATTGCCTTTGCTCTGGGCAGCCCGCAGGCGGAAGTAACCTTGGTGGATGAGTCGTACATGGCCGTGCAGTCAGCGCGCGAGAACTGGGCCAGCGCATTGGGCGATCGACCCGCAACCTTCCTCGCAGCCGACGGGCTGGCGCAGCAGGAAGCTGATTCGCTGGATCTGGTGCTGTGCAATCCGCCTTTCCATCAGCAGCAAGTTGTCGGCGACTTTCTCGCCTGGCGGATGTTCCAGCAAGCGCGCGCCGCGTTGGTCAAAGGCGGTGAGCTGTGGATAGTCGGCAATCGCCACCTTGGCTATCACGCCAAACTCAAGCGCCTGTTTCGTGGCGTTGAGCAGGTTGCCGCCAATCCCAAGTTTGTCATCCTCAAGGCCATCAAGTAATTTCCAGAGTTCTGGTGGCATTAATTTTGCTGACCAAATAGTCGTGCTTTTTAATTAGAAGCCGAAACTGCTATAACAAACGTCACCTAGTCGTAGGTGCATGAAAATAAATAAAGATAGCCAACGCGCTATTCAAAATAAGGGGCTCACAATGCGCAAGCTTTTTACCGGTCTGGCGATTACCGCCAGCTTGTTAGGCGCTTCACTCACAGCACAGGCAGGCCCTGTTCTTGATGAAATCGTAAAATCCGGGGAACTCAAGGTTTGCTTCGACGCAGGCTACATGCCCTTCGAAATGAAGAGCAAAGCCGGCCAGTTCATCGGTTTCGACATCGATGTTGGCAAGCTGCTGGCCAAGCAGATGGGCGTTAAGTATGTTCCGGTCAACACCGCATGGGACGGTATTATTCCGACCCTGCTGACTGGCAAGTGCAACATGATCAACGCGGGCATGACCATCAACACCCAGCGCAACATGCGCGTAAACTTCTCGGACCCGTACATCGTTATCGGTCAGAGCATCCTCTTGAGCCCCAAGCTCAAAGGCAAAATCAAAGACTACAAAGATCTGAACGACCCGCAATACACCATCACCACCAAGCTTGGCACCACTGGCGAGCAAGCCATCAAGCGTCTGCTCAGCAAAGCCAAGATCAACGTCTTCGAAACCCAGTCCGACGCCGTACTTGAAGTCACCAACGGCAAAGCCGATGCCTTCATCTACGACCTGCCGTTCAACGCGATCTACACCGCGCAGAACAAAGACAAAGTGGTTCACCTCGATCAGCCGTTCACCTACGAGCCTCTGGGCTGGGCTGTTGCCCAGGGCGACCCGGAAATGCTCAACGTGCTGAACAACTTCCTGCGTCAGATCAAGGGTGAAGGCACCTACGATCGCCTGTACGCGAAGTGGTTCCAGAGCGACACCTGGCTCGATCAGGTTCAGTAAGACCCTCAGGCCAGACTCACCCTCTGGCCTGATTTCTATCCGCAGTATTGCGTAGACCGTAAAGACTTATTTTCAGGAGGTCACTTTGTTGACCAGTCCACGACGCTGGCTTTGGCACGGCTTATCAGTGCTTATCATCGCAGGCCTGATGGGCTCGCTGTACATCGCCTCAAAGCAAATCAACTACAGCTGGCAATGGGGGCGCGTTCTCCCCTACATCGTCAACACCGCTCCTCTCGATCTACGCGCAAGTGGCAATGGCACTGTTAGCCAGGTAACCGAAAGCGCCATCACCGTAACGCTGGATGACGGCGGCAAGAATCAGGTATTCAAGGATTATGACCAGGCGGTTGCCGTTCAAGGCGACCTGGTTTTTGAAGGCGACGTTATTGCCCGCACCACACAATGGCGCGCCGGCCCGCTGCTTAACGGCTTATGGGTAACACTCAAGATTTCGCTGATCTCGTTATTCTTCGCGACGCTTCTGGGCCTGGCTGCCGGCCTGATGCGCGTGTCGAGCAACCCGGCTTGCCAGAATCTGTCATTCATCTATATCGGGCTGATTCGCGGCACACCGCTACTGGTACAGATTTTCATCATGTACTTCTTCGTGGGCACCATGCTCAACCTCGACCGTTTTTCGGCGGGTGTAATGGCGCTGTCGATCTTCACCGGCGCTTATATTGCAGAGATTGTCCGCTCGGGCATCCAGTCGATTTCACCCGGCCAGATGGAAGCAGCCCGCTCGTTGGGCATGACCTACACCAAGGCCATGACCCATGTAATTCTGCCGCAGGCTTTCAAACGCACACTGCCGCCCATGGCTGGCCAGTTGATCAACCTGATCAAGGACTCGTCGCTGGTTTCGGTGATCGCAATTACCGACCTGACCAAAGCAGGACGCGAGGCCATCAGCGGCAACTTTGCGACGTTCGAGGTATGGATTACCGTGGCCGGCTTGTACCTGATTCTGACTACCCTGCTGTCCTGGATCATTGGACGCATTGAAAAGAGGCTCTCCGCCAGTGACTGAAGCCTATACCGGCAAAGACATGATCATTGCCACCAACGTCAATAAGATCTACGCCAACGGCTGCCATGCTCTGAAGAACGTCAGCGCGACCATTTCTCGCGGCGAAGTGGTGGTCATTATCGGGCCATCCGGCTCGGGCAAGTCGACCTTCCTCAGAGCGCTCAATCAGCTTGAGCAGATCAATAACGGCGACATCGTGATCGACGGCATCAACATGTATGCCTCGGGCACCAACATCAACAAACTGCGTGAGCGGGTTGGCATGGTGTTTCAGTCGTTCAACCTGTTCCCGCACAAAACGGTTAAAGGCAACGTGATGCTGGCTCCGGTCAAAGTATCGGGCCGGGATCCCAAGCAAGCCGAGCAGGACGCCGAAAAACTGCTCAAACGTGTAGGGCTTGGCGACAAACTCAATGTATACCCGGCGCAGCTTTCGGGCGGCCAGCAACAACGCGTGGCGATTGCCCGCGCGCTGGCGATGAATCCGGATGTCATGCTGTTTGACGAGCCAACCTCGGCGCTCGACCCGGAAATGGTCGGCGAAGTTCTTGATGTGATGAAGAGCCTGGCCAATGAAGGCATGACCATGGTCGTGGTGACCCACGAAATGGGCTTTGCCCGCGAAGTGGCGGATCGGGTGATGTTCATGGAAGACGGCGAGTTGCTGGTCAGCGATACGCCAGACAATATCTTCAGCAGCTCCAAGCACCCGCGTCTGGAGCAGTTTCTCTCGAAACTGCTGTAGTGATGGCGTACTAGCCGGTCTGAGTCGATGTGTCGATGTGTCGATGTGTCGAACCATCGAACGCACAGAAAGCACAGAAAGCACAGAAAGCAAAAAGCCTGCAGAGATTGCAGGCTTTTTGCATTGCGCGGCAGGAAACAGGATCAGGTCGTCATGCCCGCAGCGTTCATAAACCAGCGCAGCAACAGCGATACCACGCCAAGCGCCAGAACGCTGCCCGCCCAAATCGCGACCAGCCAAGCCAGACGCTTGGCCAGTGGTTTTTGCTGGTGAGAGTCATCCATTGTGCAAGCCCTCAATGATAGCCATCTTCAGCGGTGACTTTGCCGCGGAACACGTAGTAGCTCCAGGCCGTGTACATCAGGATGAACGGGATAATGAACAGTGCGCCGACCAGAATGAAGGCCTGACTTTGCGGCGGCGATGCAGCGTCCCAGATGGTCACGGACGGCGGAATGATATTCGGCCACAAGCTGATGCCCAGGCCGCTGTAGCCGAGGAAGATCAGCGTCAGGGTCAGCAGGAACGGCGCGTAGTTGGCGTTATTGCGCACCGCGCGCAGCAGCGCCCATGTGCACAATACCACCAACCCCGGCACCGGCAAGAACCAGAACAGGTTAGGCAGGCTGAACCAGCGATGTGCAATTTCGGCGTGGGCCAGCGGCGTCCACAAGCTGACAATCCCGGTGACAGCCAAGACCACAAACACCAGCGGGCGCGCCATGTCGTGCATGTGCTGTTGCAAGCGACCTTCGGTTTTCATGATCAGCCAGGTGCAGCCGAGCAAGGCATAAGCGGCAATCAGCGCGACGCCGCAGAACAGCGAGAACGGCGTCAGCCAATCCAGCGCAGCGCCCGCATACGTGCGGTTTACCACGGGAATACCGTCGATGTAGGCACCCAGCGTGACACCCTGAAAGAAGGTGGCGGTCAGCGAGCCACCAATGAAAGCCTTGTCCCAGATGTGCTGTTTGTCAGCCTTGGCCTTGAAGCGAAACTCAAAGGCCACACCGCGAAAAATCAGCCCGAGCAGCATGAAGATCAGCGGCAGATACAGCGCGTCCAGCACCACTGCGTAGGCCAACGGGAAAGCGCCGAACAATGCTGCGCCACCCAGTACCAGCCAGGTTTCGTTACCGTCCCAAACCGGTGCGACGGTGTTCATCATCACATCGCGCTCACTCTTGTCCTTGATAAACGGGAAGAGAATGCCGATGCCCAGATCGAAACCATCCATGACCACATACATCATGACGCCGAAGGCGATGATGATGGCCCAGATCAGTGAAAGATCAATGCCCATGTTCAAGTCCTTTCAGTCTGAGAGTCGGTTGCATCCATGTCTTCGGATGCAGCAGACAATGGCCGCGAGGGAGTACGTTTTTGGCCGGGGCCGCCGTCGCTAGCCTGCGAGCCTTCACCCACAACCGGACCTTTACGCACCAGGCGCATCATGTAACCAAGACCTACGCCGAACAGCGCGAAGTAAACCACCACAAACAGAATCAGGGTCAGGCTCATGTGCCCAACGCTATGGTCTGAGGCCGCATCAGCGGTGCGCATCAACCCGTAGACAACCCAGGGCTGACGGCCGACTTCCGTGGTGAACCAACCGGCGAGAATGGCGATTAAACCGGATGGTCCCATCCACAGCGCCATGTTCAGGAACGCGCGATTTTCAAACAGCTTGCCACGCATGCGCAGCAACAGCGCCCAGCCACCCATCAAGATCATCAGCAGACCCAAGCCCACCATGATCCGGAAGCTCCAGAACACGATGGTCGAATTTGGCCGGTCTTCTTTGGGAAACTCTTTGAGCGCCGGAACCTGCTTATCCAGACTGTGGGTCAGAATCAAACTGCCCAGCTTGGGGATTTCAACCTTGAAGCGGGTTTCCTCACGCTCCATGTCCGGCCAGCCGAACAGGATCAGTGGCGTGGCTTCACCCGGCGGGTTTTCCCAATGGCCTTCAATCGCCGCAATTTTCGCCGGTTGATGCTCCAGTGTATTGAGCCCGTGGAAATCCCCGATGACCGCCTGAACAGGCGCCACGATCAGGGCCATCCACATCGCCATCGAAAGCATTTTGCGCACTGCCGGGTTATCCCGCCCGCGCAACAAGTGCCAGGCAGCCGATGCACCCACAAAGAACGCAGTTGCGAGGAATGCTGCGGTTGCCATGTGCAGCAGGCGGTAGGGGAATGACGGATTGAAGATCACCGCCAGCCAGTCCACCGGAATCACCCTGCCATCGACAATTTCAAAGCCCTGCGGGGTTTGCATCCAGCTGTTGGAGGCGAGAATCCAGAACGTCGAGATCAGCGTGCCGACCGCCACCATCAGCGTTGAAAAGAAGTGCAGGCCCGGGCCTACGCGATTCCAACCGAAGAGCATGACGCCAAGAAAGCCGGCTTCAAGGAAGAACGCGGTGAGCACTTCATAGGTCAGAAGCGGCCCGGTAACGGCTCCGGCGAAGTCGGAGAACGCACTCCAGTTAGTGCCGAACTGATACGCCATGACCAGACCGGAAACCACGCCCATGCCGAAGTTGACCGCGAAGATTTTCGACCAGAAATGGTAGAGGTCACGGTAAACCGGCTGCTCGGTTTTCAGCCACAAACCTTCGAGCACAGCCAGATAACTGGCGAGACCAATGGTGATCGCGGGGAAGATAATATGGAACGAAATGGTGAAGGCGAACTGGATACGGGCCAGATCTATCGCCTCTAAGCCGAACATAGAGCATCCTCGTAGAGTTCACCGAACCTGACAATGAACGACCAGGTTTACGGTTCAAACATTCAGGCGCGGCACACAGTGCTGCGACGCTATACGGATAAAGCTGGGCAGTGGGTGTGAAGTCACCCGGCGCAAAGTTTTGACTTGTATCAATATGCCTTAAAATAGTAGCGCTTTGTTTCCGCGCACTTGCTGTGGTCTATTGTCGCGTAAGTCTAGACCAGCACCAGCGCTCCTCCCCCATCTAAACGCTTGAAGATGCCCTCAATGCCAAATCACGGCAAATTGCTCCTGCGCCAGCAAAAACCATTCATCGCTTTTTGGCTGGCGCGAGTCTGCACCGCCAGTGGCTTCCAGATGCTCACCGTGGCGATTGGCTGGCATATGTACCAGCTCACCGGCAATGTCCTCGACCTGGGCCTGGTAGGTCTGGTCGAGTTTCTGCCACGGGTGCTATTTATGCTGCACACCGGCCATGTTGCTGACCGATTTGACCGGCGCATGGTCGCGGCGCTGTGTCAGGCGGGGCAGGCGCTGATTGCTCTGAGTCTGGCACTTGGCAGCAGCAGCGGCGATATAAGCCGTGAAATGATATTCGTGCTGGCGTTCTGCCTGGGCACTGCCCGCGCCTTTGAAATGCCCGCAACCCAAGCATTGCTACCCAGTTTGGTGCCGGCAGCGCTATTCCCCGCAGCCGTTGCAGCGTCTGCTTCAGCCATGCAAACGGCGACCATTGCCGCCCCCGCGCTGGGCGGTTTTCTGTATGCCTTGGGCAGTATTTGGGTGTATGCGCCCACCACGCTGATATACGCGGTGGCTTGCGCCTTGATGCTCAGCCTGCCTGCACGACAAACCGCGCTGAATAAACAGCCGGCCACGCTGAAGTCACTGATGGCTGGAATCCAGTACATTCGCAGCCGCCGCGATATCTTCGGCGCAATCTCGCTCGACCTGTTTGCCGTGCTGCTGGGCGGAGCGACAGCGCTGCTGCCAGTGTTTGCCAAGGATATCTTGCTGACCGGCCCGTGGGGCTTGGGGCTGCTGCGTTCAGCCCCGGCAGTTGGCGCCCTGCTGATGTCGTTCTGGCTGGCCCGTTACCCGATCCAGCGCCAGGTTGGCCGTACCATGTTCACTGCGGTCGGGGTATTTGGTGTGGCCACCATTGCCTTTGGCTTATCGACTTCGTTCTGGTTCAGCCTGTTGGTTCTGGTGGTGCTGGGCGCTGCTGACATGATCAGCATGGTGATTCGCGGCGCGTTCGTGCAATTACATACGCCGGATGAGATGCGCGGACGGGTAAGCGCGGTCAACGGGCTGTTCATCGGTGCATCCAACCAACTCGGCGAGTTCGAGTCCGGGCTCACGGCCCACTGGTTCGGCACCGTACAAGCCGTGGTGCTGGGCGGTGTCGGCACGCTGTTGGTCACCGGCGTCTGGATCAAGTTGTTCCCGACTCTGGCGCAGCGTGACACCCTGGAGAAAACCGCCGCTGAACAGGCGGCCGATGATGCCCAGTCGCGGCCCTGAAAATGGTTACTGAACCAACATGGCCTCGGCCACGCGCTTGCGCTGGCCTTTGCCTGCTACCTGCTCAACCAGCGTCAGGGCGAATTCCAACGCTGTGCCTGGCCCTTGGCTGGTAATGCAGTTGCCGTCTACGACCACTGGCTGATCGACAAAACTGCAACCCGACAGGCGATCGCTGAACGCGGGGTAACAGGTCATGCGGCGCTGGCGCAGCACACCGTATTGCTGCAAAGCGACGGCCGGTGCTGCACAAATCGCGGCAAATAGTCGCCCTTCCTTGGCCTGCTGGCGCACGCGCTCGGCCAGCGGTTCATGGTCAGCAAGACGCTGGGCACCCGGCATGCCGCCTGGCAATACAATCAGGTCAAATGCCTGCGCCAGTACATCGACCAGCATGGCATCGGCCGTTAAGCGAGTGCCGTGCGCACAGGTGACCATGCGCCGCCCTTCAATACTGGCGACGACCACTTCGATGTCGGCGCGGCGAAGCACATCGATCAGGGTTACGCATTCAATGTCTTCAACGCCGTCGGCAATTGTAATTACGGCTCGATGAGTCATGCCCACTCCTTATATAGAACGTTGGCCGGGCGTCCGGTCATAAATTCACCAGCAGATGGCTTACTGGTATGATGCGCGCCTTTTTCCGAACCACCAGCAAAATCATGCACAACAGCGTGTATGTGCTTTGCTTTCGGTCAGGATATTCAAGGCGTCGGTGACGCCACGGGGAGCCCAGTATGCTGGAAAGATTGTTCCAACTTAACGCACATAACACTACTGTACGCACAGAAGTGCTGGCAGGCCTGACAACCTTCCTGACGATGGCTTATATCCTCTTCGTCAACCCGAGCATTCTCGGCGAAACCGGCATGGATAAAGGCGCAGTGTTTGTCGCGACCTGTCTGGCAGCGGCTATCGGCTCGGCCATCATGGGCTTTATCGCCAACTACCCGATAGCACTGGCGCCGGGCATGGGCCTAAACGCCTTCTTCACCTACACCGTGGTGCTGCACATGGGCCACACCTGGCAGGTGGCGCTGGGCGCGGTATTCCTTTCGGCCTGCATGTTCTTTCTGCTGTCGATCTTCCGTATCCGCGAGTGGATCATCAACAGCATACCGCTGGCCCTGCGTTCGGCAATTGCCGCGGGTATTGGTTTATTCCTGGCCCTGATCGCACTCAAGGAGTCCGGCATTGTTGTGGCTAATCCGGCCACATTGGTGGGCATGGGTGATCTGGGCAAACCCGAGCCGCTGCTGGCGATTCTGGGTTTCTTTGTCATCGTCGCCCTTGAAGCGCGCAAAGTTACCGGTGCAGTGCTGATCGGCATTCTGATCACCACTGGCATCGGCATCGCGATGGGTGTTTCGCAGTTCGGCGGTTTTGTCTCGATGCCACCGTCGCTGATGCCAACGTTCATGCAACTCGACGTCATGGGCGCGCTGGATATCGGTTTGGTGAGCGTGGTATTCGCCTTCCTGTTTGTCGACCTGTTCGATAACTCGGGCACCCTGATCGCCGTTGCGAAGAAAGCCGGGCTGATGCGCGCCGACGGTTACATGCCGAAAATGGGCCGCGCTCTGATCGCGGACAGCAGCGCCGCGATGGTCGGCTCGGTACTCGGCACGTCTACCACCACCAGTTATATTGAGTCTGCCGCCGGCGTCAGTGCCGGAGGCCGTACTGGCCTGACTGCTGTCGTGGTCGCCCTGTTGTTTCTGCTGGCCCTGTTCTTCTCGCCATTGGCGGGCAGTATTCCGGCATTCGCCACCGCACCTGCGTTGTTTTTCGTAGCCGTACTGATGACCGCTGGTCTGGCTGAAATCGACTGGAACGACCTGACCGTCGCCGCGCCAGTTCTGGTCACGGCTCTGGCCATGCCGCTGACGTTCTCGATTGCCAATGGCATCGCGTTTGGTTTTATCGCTTGGGCAGGTATCAAGCTGCTGGCCGGCCGCTGGCGTGAACTGAACCCGGCACTGGTCATTCTGGCCGTGTTGTTCGTCATGAAGCTGGGTTGGTTCAACGCCTGATCCAATCATCACAGCCACTTTATTATCGCCGCGGCTCAGTGATGACTTTCACTGAGCCGCAACAGCAAAGAGTTTGCCATGAGCGCGCCACAATTCGACCCAGCGGTATACGCCACTCAGCTGGAAGAGAAGAAGCAACGACTGATCGACCTGCTCGCCCCTTTTGGTGCACCTGAGCCGCAAGTATTCGATTCCGCCCGTGAACATTACCGGCTGCGCGCCGAGTTCCGTCTGTGGCGCGAAGGTGATGACCGTCATTACGCGATGTTCGCTCAGGGCGACAAACACACACCTATTTTGCTGGAAGATTTCCCCATCGCCAGCCGCCGCATCAATCAACTGATGCCGCGACTCAAAGCAGCCTGGCAGGGCAGCAAGGTGTTGGGCTTCAAGCTGTTCCAGGCTGAGTTCCTGACCACATTGGCGGATGATGCGCTGATCACACTGTGCTATCACCGACCTCTGGATGAAGAGTGGCAAGCCGAGGCTGAAAAGCTCGCGGCCGAGCTTCAGGTCAATATCGTTGGTCGCTCGCGGGGTAAGCGCATTGTCATTGGCCGCGACTTTGTCGAAGAGAAACTGACCGTTGCGGGCCGGGTTTTCACCTATCGCCAGCCGGAAGGCGCGTTCACCCAGCCAAACGGCGAGGTCAATCAGAAGATGCTCAACTGGGCGTATGAAGCCCTTGGCGAGCGACAGGATGACTTGCTGGAACTGTATTGCGGCAATGGCAACTTCACCCTGCCGTTGGCAACCCGGGTACGTAAAGTGCTGGCGACCGAGATCAGCAAATCATCGGTGTACGCGGCATTGGCCAACCTTGCTGACAACGCGGTGGATAACGTCACGCTGGTGCGTTTATCGGCAGAAGAGCTGACCGAAGCGCTGAATGAGGTTCGCCCGTTCCGCCGCTTGGCTGGCATCGATCTCAAGAGCTATGAGTTTGGCAGCGTGTTTGTCGATCCGCCGCGTGCCGGCATGGACCCCGACACTTGCGAACTGACCCGTCGCTTCGAACGTATTCTGTATATCTCGTGCAACCCGGAAACGCTGGCCGAGAACATTGCCCAACTCAGTGATACTCACGAGATCACGCGCTGCGCAATGTTTGACCAGTTCCCCTACACCCACCACATGGAATCAGGCGTACTGCTGACTCGCCGCAAGGCCTGAGCCGACCAGCCAATCACGCAGCTCAAGTGTCGACATCGGCCCCGCGAACACTCGACCTTGAGCGGTGACACTGGCCATGCCGGCCAGCTGCGAACGCTGGCCCACGGAATCAACACCTTCAACAACGATGTCGATGCCCTGACTCGCCGCTTCACTAAGCACCAGATTGTCTCGCGCTTTTTTCTGCACACTCTGCTGCTGAATCCGAACAGGGCCTGCATCGAGCCGGATCGCCGAAAAAGTCGAGGCGACATGCTTGTTCATCGCGGAGTAGCAGGCCTTGAAGCTGTCGATCGCCAGCCCACAGCCGAGATTATGTAACCGCACCAGATTCGCCTGTGTGCGGGTTGGGGCTTGCAGATAACAGTTTTCGCGGACCTCGAACATCAAGCCATCGGCTGGCAACTGATGCAAAGCGAGCGAAGCGGCAATGTATTTACACAGATCATCCGAGATCAACTGCGCGCTTGGCAGGCTCATGGCCAGTTTGACCTGATAACCATCCAGACCAATCAGCTGTTGAGTGGACAACCCCTGACGCAGCAACTGGATGAACAGATCATCGCCCAAGCCATAGGATTCAAGCAGCGGCAGGAAGTCACTTTCCTTGATAAAGCCGCGCTGCGGATGCATCCAGCCCATAAACATTTTCAGCCCGCAGACCTGGCCGCTCTGCATGCACACGCGCGGCTGAAAGTAGGCGTTGAATTCCCCCGCTTGCAGGCCCTGCTCGACCTCTGCCTGCGTAGGCTTTTGCCGACGGACGATTTTGGCCACGCCTGCCGGCAATGTCTCGTCCTGCCCGTAGCGCTGGAGTAATGCCTTGAGGCTCTGGATAACCAGCGGTCTGCCAATTTCACCCAACAGATGAATGGAGGATGCGAACAACCGGGCTTGTTCCGGCGTTGGGGCGCTATGGTCCTTGCCGCTGAACATGATCATCGCTGCTACGTTTCTGGCCTGAGCCATCTGCTGGATTACTGCACCCGTGTCGAGCCCCGGCAGATCCGGCTCGCAGATCACGATATCAAGCCTGCCAGCCTCAGCCAGAACAGCCATCGCCTCTTGCTCTGAGCTGGCCTGATGAATGTGCTCAACCCCGAGAGATTCAAGTGCATCCACGGTGTTGGAGCGCTGCAAATCTCGGTTATCAATGACCAGTACGCTGAGTTTAAACATGGCTAGGAGCTCCGAATCTGGGGTAAATCAACATAACCCCAGACTAACAACGCAGCGCCGCGAGACCGACTAGTGCGCACCCCTCACCACTGTCGGACTTGTCTAGCGGCGCTGTAGGACGCTTCACTGCGTATTCACTGGCCTAATGGCTCTCCGGCCCGCAACTGGTTGCGCGTTTGCTGCGCAATACCCGGTCCAGTTCAATCATGGCCTGGCGCAATTCCCGCGAGCGACTCTGCAAAATTGCCGCCTGCGGTTGCCGGCAGGCCGCTTCAAGTGCCTCGCACGCGGCGATCAAAGGCAAGGCACGAATAACCCGCGCAGCACCTTTAATGCGGTGAGCGAGGTCAGAAAGGCCCAGGGGCTCGAGTGTCTCGGACAACCCTTCAAGCACCGTGAGATCCTGGGCATTGCTGTTAATCAGCTCATCGAGCAGCCGTTCGACCAGCACGCTATTGCCGCCAGTGAGCTTATCCAGCGCCACCGCATCAAATAACCCGCTGCTGGCATCAGGAATAGCGTCGGGCGGGGCAGGCACGCAACGTTGCAGATGTGCGCCCAGCGCGGCTAGCTCGATGGGCTTGAAGATGCAGTCATTCATACCCGCCTTGAGGCAGCGCTCGCGCTCCTCCTCCTGCGCATTGGCGGTGAAACCAAGAATCCAGGTGGCATAACGCTCGGTGCGCTGTTCTTCTTCACGTATCCGCAGGCTCAGGGTATAGCCGTCCATCACCGGCATGCGGCAATCCGTTATAACGATATCGAAGTAGTCCTGCTGCCAGGCCGAAAGCCCTTCGGCACCATTCACCGCCTGCGTTACGCGATGCCCCAGAAACTCCAGCTGCTGGCTGATCAGCATGCGATTGGCCGGATGATCATCCACCACCAAGACATTAAGTATCGGCCTGGCAGACACCGGCGCATCCGCCACAGGTTCAGTTTCGGCCACTTGCAGCGGTTCCAACACCGGCAGGGTTAATTGCACCATCACCTGGGTGCCAAGGCCGACCGTGCTGCGCAATTGCAGATTACCGCCCATCATTTCGCACAGGGTCCGGCTGATCAGCAAGCCAAGTCCCGCGCCACTGCCGGTTATGCTGCCGGCGACCTGAGCAAATGGCTTGAACAGTTTTTCCTGATCCGCCTGCGAGATTCCCACCCCCGTATCAGCCACATAGACCCGCACAGTGATGTGTTGGGCAGAGCAGGCTTCGATGTGGGCGCTGACGCTGACGGTGCCGGACTCGGTGAACTTGATGGCATTGCTGATCAGGTTGGACATGACCTGCTTGAACCGGATCGGGTCGATCAGCACATCCCGCTCATCAAGGCCCTCGGTATCAAACTCCATCAGCAGGTTTTTCTGGGTGGCCAGCCCGCCAAATACCCTGACGACCGAGCCTACCAGATCGGCCAGATTGGCCCGTTCGGGCATCAGGCTCAGGCGCCCGGACTCGATTCTCGAAATATCCAGAATATCGCCGATCAATTGCAGTAATCCCCGCGCTGAATCGTGCGCGACCTCCAGTGATGAGCGATCGAACTGGCCGCGATCCGCCCGTTTGATGGCAAGTTCCAGCATGCCGATGATGGCATTCATCGGTGTGCGAATTTCATGGCTCATGGTCGCCAGAAAGGTCGATTTGGTGCGGCTGGCCTCATCGGCCTGCTCCTTGGCGGCGCGCAGTTCCACAACAAGTGCCTTGCGTTCACTGATGTCGATCCAGCCGCAAATGACCCCGCGCACAACGCCTTTGGAATCATTGAACGGCAAAATCCAGTGATAGATGGTGACGTTCTGCCCCTGAATAACCACCTGCCGATCACAGATCACCGGCTTACGCTCGTGCATCACCCGGTGGTAATCGTTCTCGACAGCGTCGGCATCGACATCCTGAACTTTCAGGTTCTCGAACACGGTTTTGCCCAACACCGCTTTGCGGGTGGTCGAGAACACCTGCAAGTAACTGTCGTTGCAGGTCAACATGCAGCAACGGCGGTCACGCACATAAATCGGGTGCGGAGTACCGTTGATCAGCACCTCCATGAACTGCAACTGATCGCTCAGCGCCTGCTCTGCACGGCGTCGCTGACTCACCTGCCGGCGGAGGTAGAAGTTCCACACAAACACTGCAAACAGGAACACCAGCGAAATGCCAACGGCCTGATAAATCAGGCGTTTGTAGTTGCGCCAGGAGGGCTCGATGATGAGTGCATTGGTGCGCCAACGGTTACTCAGAATGCTCATCTGGTCCGGGGTAAACGACAGCAATGCCTGCTCCAGAATACCCAACAGTTCGGCATCCGCAGGGCGCACCGCAAATGCCGCCTTGGTCGGTGCAACGTCCAGCACACCGCTGACTCGCAGATTGTCTTCAAACGATCTCGCGATGTAATAGCGGGCAATGTTTAGCGGGTGAATGGTTGCGTCTGCATAACCCTGCGCAACCAGCGTCAAAGTTTCTGGGACGCTTGCGGTTTCCAGTAACTTGATCTGTGGATAACGCTGCTTGATATAGGTTTTCAGCGCATGCCCACGTGGAATGGCCAGAGTTCTACCGGCCATGTCTTCAAGGTGCATGACTCCCTTGAAGCTCTTGCGGGCCACCATCACCAGCGGCGAAATCAAATAGGGCCGGGTGAAACCGAATTTTTGTTTGCGCTCAGGCGTCAGCGAAAAGTCGGCAATTACATCCACCTTGCCGGATAACAGGGCTTGGGTTGCCTGATCGATATCCGAGAACTTGACCACCTGAATACCGATGATCGACTCCTCATCAATCATCGACAGCAAATCGGCAGTAATGCCGCGATAGTGACCGTTCTGATCAAAATAGGAAAAAGGCGCCAACTGATCATTCACCGCCACCTTGACGATGCGCCGTTCCTTTATCCAGTCGAGTTGTTCGTTCGACAACGAAGGCAAATTGCTTTTGAGTATGCCGCCACCGCCCCAGCGCTCGAAAATACTGTGGCGCTGCTCATCATCAATCACCGCCAAGGCTTTATTGACCACATGCAGCAAGCTTTTGTTATCGGCCCTCACGGCAAACACAAAGCCCCAGGAACCCTTGCCGGAAATTCGCGAGGCGCGCAGGTCATTGGGGAAGTAGCGATTGATCAGATATCGACCTGCCGTAACATCACTGAGCATGGCATCTGCCTGACCAAACACGACCGCCGCCACGGCGGTCATTGAGGAGGTAAACGGCACTGCAATCGCGTCGGGATAACGTTTAGCGACATCCGCTTGGTTCAGATATAAGGTGCTGAACGCCAAGCGCTTGCCGCGCAAATCGCCGGAGGCCGGGGACGTCTCACCGATACGCTGCAATAACACCGGCCAATCCGGCGTGTACTTGATGCTGGCGCTGACATCACTGCCGCCCAACTCTCGCTCACTTGAAGTGCCGAGCAGGTCGATAGTGCCATTGCGCAGTGCTTCCAACGCCTCGGCGCGACTCTCAAACCGGCGCACATCGACGTTGACCGCCAGCCCTTGGGCGATCAACCCCATGAAATCAGCGGTGACACCTTCGTAATCCTCACCACTCGAACTGATATCGAAGGGCGGGTAATCTGGCGCCGAAGTGCCTAAGACCAGCGTGTTTTTTTCCCGCAGCCACTGTTGCTCTTCAAGGGTAAATACCGGAGAGCCATGCACCGACGCAGAACGGCTGAAAAGCTGCAGAGCCGTACTGGAATCAGCACTCGCAGTGAGGCTGCATAGCGTTAAAAGCCAGGCAAATACACTGCGAAGTAAGACACCGTTCATCCTATCTCTCAGACCAGCGCATTGCGTTTGGCCAGCTCGATCAGCTCAACCAGATTTCCGGTATTGAGCTTTTCATGCAGACGGGTTTTATAGGTGCTGATGGTCTTGTTGCTCAGCAGCATGCTCTCTGCGATTTGCTTGTTGGTAAGGCCACGGGCGAGTTGCTCCAGCACCATCAACTCGCGGTCGGACAATCGCGTGATGCGCTCATGTTCATCCATGTGCACCTCTTTGCCCCGAACCGATTTAATAAATTGCGCCGGGAAGTAGGTGTAACCCGCCTGAATGGCTTTTACCGCATTGAGCAATTCCGCCAGTTTCTCTTCCTTGCAGACGAACCCGGACGCACCTGCCTGCATGCAACGGGCACTGAAGAAATTGGCTGACTGCGATGTGAGCACCAGAATATGGATGGGTAAACCGGACAGTTTCAGGCGCGATATGACCTCAAAGCCATCGAGCCGCGGAATACTGATATCCAGAATAATAATGTCAGGTCTCAACTCCTTGGCCATTTGCACGGCATCCACGCCGTTATCGGTCTCCCCGGTTACGCTCAGGCCGTGTTTTTCCAGGAGCATCCTGACTGCCATGCGAACAACAGGATGGTCATCAACAATTAAGACTTTACCCACGACTAAGCTCCATTAATTTGCGCAAACTATTCAGCATTACTTGGTATATCGACAGCTATCGGATTGTTACGCAGCTTAATTTATGACAAATAATTTATATCGTTTCAAAACCATACTTTATATCGGGCAAAGACAAACCAACGCACTCAGATACAATTGATCACAAGTAACGAGTTTTCAGCCCCAAGCACTATATATATTTATTGAACCCCAAACCTTTGACACTAACTAACGACCAGTTATTAATAACCAACTGTTCCGCAGGCATGGGCTTTCCATACAAATAACCTTGAACCAAGTCACAGCCCATCTCAAACAACAACTCTTGCTGTTGCAGCGTTTCAACCCCCCCGGCCACCAGCGATATATTCAAAGAGCGCGCCAGTGCGACAGCGCTGCTGATCATTGACATATTGCTGGAGTGACGGCGACGCGAGAGAAGAAACGAGGTATCCAGCTTTACTTGGCTGAACGGAATTTCGAATAGATTCAACAGCGATGAGTAGCCAACCCTGAATCCTTCCATTGCCAGGCCGCAGCCCATGAGCCGCAGGCGTATGAGGTTTTCCAAACCACGATCAGGAACCTCTGAACTGCCCAAATCGCTTATTTCAAAGATCAATCCGTTAAGCGGAAGCTGGCAAGCACAGACCAGATCTTTAATTTGATCGACCAGATAACTAGAACCCAACTGCTGAGCAGGTAAATTGAATGACAATTCAATATGTCGGTTATTAGCCTGCAACGATTGCTGCAAACTCAAACCTTGCTTGATTATGACCCAGAACAACTCATCAAGCAGGTCATTGTCCTCAATTAGCGGCAAAAATTGCTGCGCTGAAATAAGCCCATGAATCGGATGCTGCCAACGCGCTAATACTTCCGCGCCCTTAACCTCGCCAGTTTTAAGGCTCACCTTGGGCTGATAAAACGCCTTGAACTGCCCAACATGCAATCCTTTAATAACTTCATCAACTGTGAGCGGGATCGCATTTGATAAATCGTCAACAACAGGGCCGGCATTATCAAAGCGTCCTAATAATGCTTCGAGTTGTTCAAAACTGAAGGGATGGCTCAAGTCACCCAACAGATTAAGGCCGAATGCATCGATAATACTGACAACCGCATTGCGCAGGCTGGCATCGACTTCGCAGCTCAAAATGAGGGAGTTGATCAGCCCGGACTCGGCTGCATGCCGAAGAAATACCAGGCCGTCCATCTCAGGCATGCGCAAATCGCAAATGACGATATCGACACCACCGGCTTCCCTCAAAAGCGTCAGCGCCGAAGCACCGTCACGCGTTTCAAGCACCTCACGGACTCCGGCCTTTTTCAGCGCGGCAACCGTAACCGCGCGCTGAAATGCATGGTCCTCGATGACGAGAACAGATAAAGAAGCCATGAGATACCTAAGATGAGAGCGAAAGAATAGATTTTCCGAATCCTCATCGAACAAAACTACAAGTAGATACTGGCATGCCTGTAGGAGCATTCTGGTCTAACAGGTGATGTTCACAGTTTCACGCGCCAGATTGATAGACGACCGGACTGGCGCAATGCTATTGCACAGACAAGAATGAATGCCTAACAAGGCACTGGGAGCCACGACATGCGCTGGGAAAGAGGACGACGCAGTGACAACGTTGTAGACGCACGCTCGGGCGGTGGCCGACGGGTTGGTCGCTTGAGCTTGGGCGGGATCGCAGCAGTGGTCGTGATCGGCCTGTTAATGGGCCAGGACCCGCTGCAAATTCTCGGGCAACTGGCCGGCCAGGCAGTTCAGCCCGGCGCACCCAGCAGCCAGCAAAGCAGTGAACCGGCAGCCAACGATCAGCAATCGGAATTCGTGCGCGCCATTCTTGGCGACACCGAAGACACCTGGGGAGAAATTTTCCAGAATGCCGGTCAGCAGTACCGGGACCCCAAGCTGGTACTTTTCCGCGGGCAGGTTCGCTCGGCCTGTGGCGTTGCCAGCTCGGCAGTAGGCCCGTTCTATTGTCCCGGCGATCAGCAGGTCTACCTTGATCTCGACTTCTTCAACGAGCTTGAGCAACGTTTCTCGGCCGCCGGCGACTTTGCTCAGGCTTATGTAATCGCCCATGAAGTTGGCCATCACGTGCAAACCCTGCTCGGCGTTTCCGCGAAAGTAGATGCGGCGCGTCAGCGCGGACAGAAGATGGAAGGCGACAACGGTCTTCTGGTTCGCCAGGAGTTGCAGGCCGATTGCCTGGCGGGCGTATGGGCCAACAGCGCACAGCGTCGCCTCGACTGGCTGGAAGATGGCGATCTTGAAGAGGCGCTGAATGCGGCCAACGCGATCGGTGATGACCGTTTGCAGAAGCAAACACGCGGCCAGGTCGTACCGGACTCATTCACTCACGGCACGTCCGCGCAACGCATGCGCTGGTTCAAGGCGGGGCTCGACAACGGCAACCTGAGCAGTTGCGACACCTTTAATACCGAGCGTCTTTAAGCCAAAACCAACAAGCCCCCGATATTGCTAGCGGGGGCCTGTTGTTGCTTACTGCATCCAGGGCGGAGGCGGCGGCTCATCGGCGCTGTCATCATCGGCATTGAGCAATGCCTGACGACGGGCTTCCTCGGCCAGCGCGGCCTTGATTTCACGCATCACGGCATCAACATCTGCCGAATCTTCCGGGTCGTCGAATTCACCTGTCAGCACGCTGTCCGGGGTGAGTTCACCGGCTTCATAGAGTGCCCACATTTCCTTGGCGAACTTGCTGTAGCGCAACTCCGGGGCAAATTGGCCGAAGTACGCGGCCATGTTGCCGACATCACGCTCCAGCATCTTGAACGCGTGGTTGTTGCCCGCTGCATCGACGGCCTGCGGCAAGTCGATAATCACCGGGCCTTCAGGGCCAAGCAGTACGTTGAATTCGGACAAGTCGCCGTGAACCAGCCCGGCGCAAAGCATTTTGACGATTTCCTGAATCATGAACGCGTGGAATTCGCGGGCGTCTTCGGGCAACAAGTCGACGTCATTCAAGCGCGGCGCCACACCGCCCTCGCCGTCAGTCACCAGTTCCATCAACAGCACACCCTCGAGAAAATCGTAGGGTTTGGGCACGCGCACATTGGCGTTGGCCAGTCGGAACAGAGCACCGACCTCGGCATTCTGCCAGGCGTCCTCCTGACCTTTACGGCCATATTTAGAGCCCTTGGCCATCGCCCGCGCATCGCGGGAGTTACGCACCTTGCGGCCTTCCTGATATTCCGCGGCCTGACGAAAGCCACGCTTGTTGGCTTCCTTGTAGACCTTGGCGCAACGCAACTCTTGACCACACCGGACCACATAAACTGCCGCTTCCTTGCCACTCATAAGCGGGCGTATCACCTCGTCGACAAGACCATCCTCGACCAAGGGTTCAATACGTTTTGGCGTCTTCATCAGTTTTTCTTAAGGATGGTCTGAAGTAGCCATGCATTTCTGGCTGACTTCACCCTCTGCTGATTTTAAAAGCGGCAAATCGATCAAAAACGATCAGATCACCCGCTCATTTGGGTGTTTCTGGCCGCCGCGATAACCTCGCAGCTGCCATTTCCAACATTACAGGCGCACCTCTCCTGCATTCGCCAGCAAATGTCGGCGTGCCATCCACAGATTCGACAGCGCGAACAGAGTCACCAGTTGTGCGGTGTTCTTCGCCAGGCCACGGAAGCGCGTTTTCACATAACCGAACTGGCGCTTGATCACCCGGAACGGATGCTCGACCTTTGCACGCACCTGGGCCTTGGCTTTCTCGATCCTGCG
>NZ_FPBC01000016.1 GCF_900116605.1 Pseudomonas marincola | reverse complement strand
GCGCTCAAGGCTCAAACCCGCAAACTGGCGCAGGATGGTGGTCTCGTACAGCGCTTCCTCCATCGCCGGGTCGCTGTAGCCAAACCAGTTCTGCATCAGATGAACCCGCAGCATCGCCATCAGCGGATACGCCGGACGACCGCCTTCGCCCTTGGGATAATGCGGGGCGATCAAGGCAACCAAACCCTTCCACGGCACCACCCGATCCATCTCGATCAGGAACAGCTCTTTGCGGGTCTGTTTGCGCTTGCCGGCGTACTCGGCGTCGGCGAAGGTCATCTGCTTCATCGGAAAACTCGGCGGGTGGAGTCCGGGCATTTTGCCAAAATAAGGAAGTCTTCTTCAGAGTTTCCCTAGGTCAATCCGAAGAAGATGTTCATTTAGGGTAGGCAAGCTGTAGCCACTTTGTAGTCACTCGCGCACACAAAAAAGGGCTTACCTTTCGGTAAACCCTTGTTTTGTTTGGTGGCTACGCAGGGACTTGAACCCCGGACCCCAGCATTATGAATGCTATGCTCTAACCAGCTGAGCTACGTAGCCGAGTGGCGCGCATTATTCTAGTCTCGGGCTTCTGTGTCAAGCATGTTTTCATAAAATTATTGCGCATGATCAAGTGCTTACGCGCAAGGCGTGGTGCGACAGCGGGTTGGTGCGGGTTTCTTTGCCTTGGGCAAGGGGGCTTTGGGGGGTTACCTGATTGAATGATCAGGTTTTTTGCGCTGGCATGGCACAATGGCCGGCGGGATGCTTATTCCTTATGACTTTCTCTATCCTGTTCTGGCCATGGGCGATGTGTTCGTTCGCCCGCAGTTTGGCTGGGTGTGTATCTATGGGGGTTCTAATGCTTGATTGGCGATCATTGAGTGCGCATGGGGAAGTGTTTGTTGCTTGCTTGGGCAGTTGTGGGTGCATGACTGCTGCGCGCATAAGGGGCGTTGGTCATGCATAAGGTTGAGCGCGTTGGCGTTGTGGGTTGGCTGTTGCTGGTTGCGCTGGGGCTTAACTTGCGGCCGATTCTGACTTCGATCAGTCCATTGCTTGACGACATTCGCGTGGACACGGCCATGAGCTTTCAAGTTGCTGCGCTGCTGACCACCTTGCCGGTGATTTGCATCGGGCTGGTGGCTTTGTGCGGGGCGTGGGTGGAGGCGCGGTTGGGTGAGGGCAGAGGCATTGCGCTTGGCTTGCTGTGCATTCTGTTTGCCTGCCTGTCGCGAGGGTTGATTGCGGATGGCAATTTGTTGCTGATGTCGGCGCTGTTGGGTGGGTTGGGCATCGCGCTGATTCAGGTTTTGGTGCCCGGGATGATCAAGCGCCAGTTTGTGGGTGGCGTTGCGTTGGCGATGGGCGTGTACTCGGCTTCGTTGATGGGCGGCGGAGGCCTTGCTGCGTTGATCAGCCCGCGTCTGGCGCATTCTTTTGGCCATTGGCAGGTTGGGCTGTGGGTTTGGCTGATTCCGGCGCTGCTGGCGTTTGTGCTGTGGCTCAAGATGCCTTGGCATACACCGCATTCGTTGGCGCAAAAGCTCTCGTGGAAAACCTTTATCGGGAATCGTCGGGCATGGGCGCTGGCGGTTTACTTTGGTTTTTGCAATTGGGGCTTCATGACGGTTGTGGCGTGGCTGCCGGCTTATTATCAACAGCTTGGTTGGACGCAACAGGCAAGCGGGGCGTTGTTGGCCTGGATGACTATTTTTCAAGTGACGGCAGCGCTGTCGATGCCAGTGTTGGCGCATCGCATACAAGATCGCCGGCCGCTGCTGGGCGTAAGTCTGCTTGCGCAGTTGTTGGGTTTCTCGGGATTACTGTTTGCGCCGCTGCTGGCGCCTGCGGTGTGGGTCGGTTTGATCGGCTTTGGGTTGGGTGCCTGTTTTGTGCTGTGCCTGCTGCTGAGCATGGATCACTTGCATGAGCCGCGATTGGCTGGGCAGCTGGCGGCCTTCGTGCAGGGCTTTGGCTTTCTGATCAATGCGCTGGCGCCATCGCTTGGCGGCTTGTTGCGTGAGGTCACAGGCAGCTTTCACAGTACCTGGCAATTTACCGTGTTGAGTTTACTGGCGATGCTGCTGATGACCCTGCGTTTCAGCCCGGCAAGTTATTCGCGTATTGGCGCGTTCACTGCGCCCTCGACAGCGCACGGCGGCCAACGCTGAGCGTTGTTTTCGGGCAATAAAAAGCCCCGCATCATTGGCTGATTGCGGGGCTTTTGGTCAGGCAGTGATGCTTACACGTTAAAGCGGAAGTGCATGACGTCGCCGTCTTTAACGATGTATTCCTTGCCTTCTAGGCGCCACTTGCCAGCTTCTTTAGCGCCAGCTTCACCCTTGTATTGGATGAAGTCGTCATAGGCGATAACTTCGGCGCGGATGAAGCCTTTTTCGAAGTCCGTATGGATGGCGGCAGCCGACTGCGGCGCAGTTGCGCCGACACGCACGGTCCATGCGCGTACTTCTTTAACGCCGGCAGTGAAGTAGGTCTGCAAGTTGAGCAGCTGGTAGCCTGCGCGAATTACGCGGTTCAGGCCCGGCTCTTCAAGGCCCAGTGCTTCGAGGAACATATCCTTTTCTTCGCCGTCTTCCAGCTCAGCGATTTCAGCTTCGATCTTGTTGCAAACCGGCACAACGATCGCGCCTTCGGCATCAGCAATGCCTTGCACGATGTCGAGCAGCGGGTTGTTCTCGAAGCCGTCTTCAGAGACGTTGGCGATGTACATGACCGGCTTGCTGGTCAGCAGGTGGAAGCCGCGAATCAGCTGCTTTTCGTCGTCGCCGAGGTCTTTCATCAGCGTGCGGGCTGGCTTGCCTTCGGTGAAGTGCGGGATCAGTTTTTCCAGCAGGGCTTTCTGCGCAACCGCGTCTTTGTCACCGCCTTTGGCGTTGCGCGAGGTCTTCTGCAGTTGCTTCTCGCAGCTGTCGAGGTCGGCGAAGATCAACTCAAGGTCGATAATCTCGATGTCGCGCTTGGGGTCGACGCTGTTCGATACGTGGATGACGTTGTCATCTTCAAAGCAGCGCACAACGTGAGCAATCGCGTGAGTTTCGCGGATGTTGGCGAGGAACTTGTTGCCCAGACCTTCACCTTTCGAGGCGCCGGCCACCAGGCCTGCGATGTCGACGAATTCCATGGTGGTGGGAATCACGCGCTCGGGCTTGACGATTTCGGCTAGGGCTTCAAGGCGTGGATCGGGCATCGGCACGATACCGGTGTTCGGCTCGATTGTGCAGAAAGGGAAGTTCTCCGCAGCGATACCAGATTTGGTCAGGGCGTTGAACAAGGTGGACTTGCCGACGTTTGGCAGGCCGACGATGCCGCAGTTAAATCCCATGGTGTGTCCCTCGCGGAGATGAATCAGAAATTAAGTGGGGAGTTGAGCTTTTTTGCTGTGCAGCGCGTGCATGGCTTTCGACCAGTTACCGGCAAGCATGTCGGAGAGCGACTCGAGCGCATAATCGATGCTGCTATCGAGTAACTCCTGTTCGCTGCGCGGTGCGCGGCCCAGTACAAAATTGGAAACCATGCTGCTGTGTCCCGGATGGCCGATACCCAGGCGCAAGCGGTAAAACTCATTGTTGTTGCCAAGCTGGGCGATGATGTCGCGCAGCCCATTATGCCCGCCGTGCCCGCCACCCTTTTTGAGTTTGGCGACGCCTGGTGGCATATCGAGTTCGTCGTGTGCCACGAGTATGGCTTCTGGCGGAATTCGGAAAAAATTCGCCAGCGCGGCGACGGACTGGCCGCTGCGGTTCATAAACGTGGTGGGTATTAGCAGGCGAACATCGCGGCCTTGATGGTTGAATTTGCCCACCAAGCCAAAATACTTGCGATCAGCACTCAGGCTGACGCGCTGGCTGTCTGCCAGTCTTTCAACGAAAAGAGCCCCTGCATTATGCCGGGTCTGGTCGTATTCAGGGCCGGGATTACCCAGGCCAACGATCAGTTGTACGGCGGTCATATCAGGGGCCCTCTAAAACTACAGTGCTGGATATTGCTTGGTTAAAAAGCGTCTCAAGGTACTGCTTACTGATGTAAACGGCGCTTTCATCGCTTTTTGTCTTGCACGCCCAGCGCTTGCTACGTTTTAAAAGCCTCTTTATCGGAGGCCCTTTCGTAGAAACAGCCCAGACGCGAATGCGGCTAGGCTGTTATCAAGCGAGTCGAGTAATTACTCGGCAGCAGGAGCTTCGCTCTCGCCTTCGCTGGTGTCTTCTTTAGCAACGCGCGAAGCGTGGATGTTAGCCACAGCCAGGTCGTTACCGTGAGACAGTGCAACCAGTTCAATGCCTTTTGGCAGAGTCAGGTCGGACAGGTGCAGGGTAGTACCCAGTTCAACTTTAGCCATGTCGACTTCGATGAACTCAGGCAGGTCTTTCGGCAAGCAGTTAACTTCTACTTCAACCAGGGTGTGCGAAACTTCGCCACCTTGCTGCTTAACGCCAACCGAAGTTTCCTGGTTAACGAAGTGCAGCGGTACGTGTGCAACCAGCTTCTGGCCAGCAACAACGCGGATGAAGTCTGCGTGCAGAACGAAACCCTTGGCTGGGTGGCGCTGCAGAGCCTTGATCAGTACAGATTCTTTCTTGCCAGCAACGTCGAGCGTCAGCACGTGGCTGAAAGCAGCTTCGTTGTTCAGCAGCTTAGCCAGTTCGTTGGCCAGCAGGCTGATCGATTGCGGGGCAGCTTCGCCACCGTAAATTACAGCTGGAACCAGGTTGGCGTTACGACGCAGGCGGCGGCTCGCACCTTTCCCCAGGTCAGAACGCACTTCAGCATTCAGGGCAAATTCAGTCATTTCATTTCTCCAAGATAGCCATGCCGTGATCAACGCTTGCGACCAGCGATCCTACGGTTAGGCAAAAAAGCCCCGCAGCACAGAAAGCATGAAACCCGAGTGGCCGAAGCTACCGGGTTTCATCACGCCTGTTTGGCGGGGCGTATTTCGTCAGGCAGTGTTCCGAATTAACGGAACATCGCGCTGATCGATTCTTCATTGCTGATGCGGCGAACCGCTTCAGCGACAATCGGGCCAATATCCAGCTGGCGTATACGCGGGCAGGATTGGGCGCTGGCAGAAAGCGGGATGGTGTTAGTCACCACCAGCTCATCCAGTACCGAGTTTTCGATGTTCTCGATCGCTCGGCCCGACAGAACAGCGTGAGTCGCGTAGGCGTAAACCTTGGCGGCACCGTGTTCTTTCAAAGCTTTGGCGCCGTGGCAGAGTGTGCCAGCGGTATCGACCATATCGTCAACCAGGATGCACGTGCGACCTTCCACATCACCGATGATATGCATCACCTCTGAGTGGTTGGCTTTTTCGCGACGCTTATCAATGATTGCCAGATCAACCCCGAGGGATTTGGCGACAGCACGCGCACGCACTACACCACCGATATCCGGGGACACAATCATCAGGTTTTCGAAGCGCTGATCTTCAATGTCATCCACCAATACTGGGGAGCCGTAGATGTTATCTACCGGAATATCGAAGAAGCCCTGGATCTGATCCGCGTGCAGATCAACCGTGAGAACACGGTCAATGCCGACGACAGTTAGCATGTCAGCCACGACCTTGGCGCTGATTGCAACGCGAGCGGAACGCGGACGGCGATCCTGGCGTGCATAGCCAAAGTAGGGGATAACAGCTGTGATTCGGGTTGCTGACGAACGACGGAAGGCATCTGCCATCACGACCAGTTCCATCAGGTTATCGTTTGTTGGCGCGCACGTCGGTTGGATCAGGAATACGTCTTTACCACGAACGTTTTCATTGATCTCGATGCTAATTTCGCCGTCGGAAAATTTTCCGACTGAAGCATCGCCGAGGGGGATGTGCAGCTGACGTACAATACGTCGCGCCAGGTCGGGGTTTGCATTCCCCGTAAAGACCATCATCTTGGACACGCGCAGTACCTGCCGGCTGAGGGTATACCTGGATGAGTATAGAAAATGGCAGGGGCGGCTGGATTCGAACCAACGCATGGCAGGATCAAAACCTGCTGCCTTACCGCTTGGCGACGCCCCTGTATCGTGTATTGTACTGAATGCTTCGGTTTGTAATACACCTACCTATAGGTGTAATGGCAGGGGCGGCTGGATTCGAACCAACGCATGGCAGGATCAAAACCTGCTGCCTTACCGCTTGGCGACGCCCCTAAATATTACAAACTGGTGTTACGCATTCACTTCCCGGCCAATGTTTCCAGCTTTCGGTGCAACATCGAGATGTTACGACCTTGAGCCACAAAGCTTGGCAAAGTGACTGGAAGTTGGCGGGCGACTTTATCAGCATCTGCCCGATTTGGGAAGCTCCCAAATACACAAGCTCCAGTGCCAGTTAGTTTTGCTTGAACAAATTTGTTCAGCAAGATCAAAGCGTTATGTACTTCTGGATAACGTTTTTGAACCACTGGCTGGCAGTCATTACGACCACCCCCCTCAAGAAGGCTGCGAACTTTAATGGGCGGAGAATCGCGTGTCAACTCAGGGTCAGAGAAAATTTCTGCAGTTGACACAAGTACTTGCGGAATTACGACGAGAAACCAGGGTTCTTCAAGCTCAATTGGGGTGAGTTTTTCACCCACACCTTCCGCAAAAGCAGCATGGCCGCGCACGAATACCGGCACGTCTGCGCCAAGCTTCAGGCCCAGTTCGGCGAGCTGATCGGCGCTCAAGCCCAGTTGCCACAAGTGATTGAGGCCAAGCAGGGTGGTAGCCGCATCGGAGCTGCCGCCGCCAATACCGCCGCCCATCGGTAATTTTTTATCGATCCAGAGATCGGCGCCCAGTGTGCAGCCGGTTAATTGCTGCAACTGTTTGGCAGCGCAAACGATCAGGTTGCTTTCGTGCGGCACGCCATCAATTTCTGTATGCAAACGAATTTCGCCATCTTCACGCAGGGCAAAACCCAGTTCGTCGGCGTAATCGAGAAATTGAAAAAGCGTCTGCAGTTCGTGATAACCGTCGGGGCGACGATTAAGGATGTGCAGCATCAGGTTGAGTTTGGCCGGCGCCGGCAGGGTTAATGTAGCGCCGTTCATTGCTGGCCAAGCTGGCGCGGTTGCCAGTCCTTGATGACCACAGTGACCTGGAGATCGTAACCGGTGATTTTCAGGCGTTCGGGCAGGGTAAAGCCGGCCTGGTCAACATAACGCAAATAGTCGACTTGCCAGCCATCCTGTTCCAGTTGGGCAAGGTAGCTGTCGCTATCGAGTTTGATCCGGCTTTTGCTGTCTGGCGCTGGCAGGCCGCGAATCCACCACAGCAGGTGCGAAACCGGAAGGTTGAGGCGTAGCTGGTCCTGCAGCAGTTCTTCTGCCGAGCTGGCGGTGTAGGTGCCACGGCTGGCGGCTTCAAGTTTAACTTCACCCGGTCGTCCGGTCAGGCGGGCGGCGCCGCGGCCCAGCGGGCCAGACAGGCGAATGTCGAAATAATCCTGACGTTGCAGCCAGTACAGCGTGGCGCTGCCTGAGTCTTTAGGCGCGCGAATGCCGACTTTGCCGTTGATTTCCCAGCCATCAAGCTCGGTGAGCTGTTGCTTGTGAGCTTTCCAGAGGGCGGGGTCGCCGCCGCCCTCGATCGATTCGCGTGAGGTCAGCCCGGCGCAACCTGCAAGCAGGGTGATCAGGCTGATGACAACTAGGTTTCGCCACAGCATTACAGGTTCTCGGCTCCGGTCAGGCGCAATATCGTGCTGCGCAGGGGTTCGCTATCGGGATGGTTTTCCAGCGCCTCTGCCCACACTTTGCGGGCGTCGCGCTGCTTGCCTTGTGCCCACAATACTTCGCCAAGGTGAGCGGCGACTTCGTGGTCAGGAAACTTCCGTAAGGCTTTGCGCAGGTACTTCTCGGCTTCGTCGAGACGGTTCTGGCGATAGTTGATCCAGCCCATGCTGTCGAGAATCGCCGGGTCTTCGGGGTTGAGCCGGTAGGCCTGCTCGATCAGTTTGCGCGCCTCGCTGTAGCGCGTGGTGCGATCGGCCAGTGTGTAGCCCAGGGCATTCAGCGCCATCGAATTTTCAGGATCGCGCTCAAGGATCTGGCGTAAATCGCTTTCGAGCTGGCCCAGATCATCGCGTGACTCGGCCATCATGGCGCGAGCGTAGAGCAGGTTAAGGTCGTCGGGATTATCCTTGACCGCCTGCTGAATGACTTGCCAGGCGTGTTCAGGCTGCTGGTTGCTGCTCAGCGCCTCGGACTCGATCAGATAGAGTTGGGTCGCGTAATCCGGCTGTTCGTCGCGGGCCTTGGCCAGTAATTGAGTGGCTTCGGTGCCGCGCTTTTCGGCGAACAACAGTTCAGTTTGCGCCGCCTGTGCCGGCAGGTATTCATTGCCGGGGCCGACTTGCGCGTATTCGGTCAATGCGCTTTCCGGTTCGTCCAAGTGCTCATAGGCGCGCGCCAGATTATAGTGCGCTGCGTCGACATGGCTGCCGCGTTCGACCAGCTCTTCAAGGTAGACGATGGCCTCTTTCCAGGCTTCGCCTTCCAGATACACCAGTGCCAGCGAGAAACGCAGGTCGTCGTCTTCTGGGTACTGTTGGACCAGCGCCGAGAACTCGCTCTGCGCATCTTCGATTCGGCCTTGCTCAACCAGCATCCGCGCATAGGTTAGGCGTAGACGCTTGTCTTCCGGGTACAGCTTGATGCCCTGTTTGAGCAGGGGCATGGCTTCATCGCCGCGCTTGAGGCTTTGCAGCAGGCGCACGTGCAACAGCAGTGGAATGACTTCGCTGTCGATATTGGGAGAATCTTCGAGCAGCTGCAGGGCTTCTTCCGACTGGCCGTCTTCCTGTAACAGCAGGGCTTTACCGAAGGCCAACTGAGTGTTGTCGGGGTACTTTGCCAGCAGGCGGTCAAAACTTTGCAGCAGCCCGGCGCGGGTCTGCTCGTCAGTTTCGGCGGCCGACAGCGCGAGGAAGTCGAAGTGGGTGTTGCCGTGACCCTGCAGGACTTTCTCCATGTACGTCATGGCTTCGTCATGGCGACCGGCGCGGGCCAGTTGGATGGCTGCAGAGCGCTGCGCGTCGAGGTCATCCGGGGCGTTTTTGGCCCAGATCAGTGCGGTGTCGAGCGCCGCCTGATCAGCGCCCAGGTATTCGGCAATGCGGAAGCCGCGCTCGGCGACGCCGGCGTCCTGGGTCGCATTGGCTTGCTGCACGTAATTGCCCAGCGCGATGTCGAAGCGGTCGCGTTGCCCGGCCAGTTCAGCCGTAAGCAGGGCCAGCAGGGTTTCCCGGCTGAACGATGCGTATTGCTCAGGCTCAGTCTTTTTCGCGATGACAGAGACATCCTCGACTGGCGGCGTGCCGTCAGTCGACGTGCTGGAGAGTGCTTGGCAGCCACTCAGAAATGCCACGGCTGCCAATGCGATATAAGTTCTATTCATAGGGGAAAAGACGACTAACCTGCGGTCTGATCATCATGACACAAGCCGCAGAGCAAGCCCATGGGGCTTGGCTTAATCGCAGGCGTGTGGCGTGGGAGATTAAAATGGGCTGATGCCTCGCAGCATAATGGATTCAATTGTGCGACAAAATGTCTTAGCCCGTCACGCGAGCCATACTGGGTTAGTCAGGGCCGCTTCTGCAAGGTTCCATCGGCTGCTTTGAGCAAGGTTGGCGCTGGTTTCGGTGCCGATTGTGACCGGTCAGTTGTCGACAATATAAAGGGGAGGTTGTTCTCAGTCGGTTGAAGTAGGACAATTGCCGGCTCCTTTTCTTGTCAGCGACGTTGCATGGCCTTTATTGCCCTCGGTATCAACCATAAAACTGCTTCGGTGGATGTACGCGAGCGCGTGGCGTTTACTCCTGAGCGTTTGGTTGAGGCGCTGCAATTGCTCTGCCAGACCACGGTGAGCCGTGAGGCGGCGATTCTTTCGACCTGCAATCGCAGTGAACTGTATCTCGAGCAGGACGCCTTGAGTGTCGATGAAGTGCTCGCCTGGCTGGCCGGTTATCACCAGCTGAATATCGAAGACCTGCGGGCTTGCGCCTACGTTTATCAGGAAGCCGATGCGGTGCGCCACATGATGCGAGTCGCCTGCGGGCTCGACTCGATGGTGTTGGGCGAGCCGCAGATTCTCGGCCAGATGAAGTCGGCGTTTGCCGTGGCGCGTGAAGCCGGCACGATGGGGCCATTGCTCGGTCGCCTGTTCCAGGCCACCTTCAATACCGCCAAACAGGTGCGTACGGATACCGCGATTGGCGAGAACCCGGTGTCGGTTGCCTTTGCCGCCGTCAGCCTGGCGAAGCAGATTTTCAGTGACTTGCACCGCAGTCAGGCGTTGTTGATCGGCGCCGGTGAGACCATCGGTCTGGTTGCGCGTCATCTGCACGATCAGGGTATTAAGCGCATTGTGGTCGCCAACCGTACACTGGAGCGGGCCAGCACGCTGGCCGAACAGTTTGGCGCGCATGCGGTGCTGCTGTCGGATATTCCGGCGGAGCTGGCGAAGAGCGACATCGTGATCAGTTCGACTGCCAGCCAGTTGCCGATTCTGGGCAAGGGTGCGGTCGAAAGCGCTCTCAAGCAGCGCAAGCACAAACCAATTTTCATGGTCGATATCGCCGTTCCGCGTGATATTGAGCCCGAGGTCGGCGAACTCGACGACGTTTATCTGTACACCGTCGATGATTTGCATGAAGTCATCGCCGAGAATCTTAAGAGCCGCCAAGGCGCTGCGCAGGCCGCCGAAGACCTAGTGTCGAATGGCGCCGATGACTTTATGGCGCGGCTGCGTGAGCTGGCCGCGGTGGATGTACTCAAGGCTTATCGTCAACAGGCCGAACGGCTGCGTGACGAGGAGCTTGGCAAGGCATTGCGCGCACTTAACAATGGCGTTGCCGCTGAAGACGTTATGGCGCAACTGGCGCGCGGCCTGACCAACAAATTGCTGCATGCACCCAGTGTGCAAATGAAAAAACTATCCGCGGACGGGCGCATCGATGCGCTGACAGTTGCTCAGGAACTCTTTGCCCTCAATGAGGGTGCGTCGTCCAACAAAGGCCTGTAATGAAAGCTTCGCTTACGAAAAAACTTGAGTTGCTACAGGATCGCTTTGAAGAGCTGACTGCCATGCTGGGTGATGCTGAGGTGATCAGCGATCAGACTCAGTTCCGCGCTCTTTCAAAGGAATATGCCGAAATAGAGCCGGTGTATCAGGCCTTTACCGAACTGCAAAAAGTGCAGGGTGACCTCGAAGGCGCTCAGGCGTTGCTTAAAGACAGCGACCCCGAGATGCGCGAGATGGCTGAAGAGGAAGTCGACGAGGCGAAAAACCGCCTGATCGAACTCGAAGACAATCTGCAGCGCATGCTCCTGCCAAAAGACCCGAACGACGGTCGCAGCGTGTTTCTGGAAGTGCGTGCCGGCACCGGCGGTGACGAGGCGGCCATCTTCTCCGGAGATCTGTTCCGCATGTATTCGCGCTACGCCGAGCGTCGTGGCTGGCGAGTCGAGGTGTTGTCGGCCAACGAAGGCGAGCATGGTGGCTTCAAGGAAGTCATCGCACGAATCGAAGGCGATAACGTATTCGGCAAGCTCAAGTTCGAGTCCGGCGCACACCGCGTTCAGCGCGTGCCAGAGACCGAGTCGCAGGGCCGCATTCACACCTCGGCCTGCACGGTGGCGGTGTTGCCAGAGCCTGACGAGCAAGCGGCTATCGAGATCAATCCTGCGGATTTGCGGGTTGATACCTATCGCTCATCCGGCGCGGGCGGTCAGCACGTAAACACCACCGATTCGGCCATCCGCATTACCCACATCCCGACGGGCACCGTGGTTGAGTGTCAGGAAGAGCGTTCGCAGCACAAGAACCGCGCCAAGGCGATGGCCTGGCTGGGTGCCAAACTGAAAGACCAACAGGAAGCCGCGGCGCACAAGGAAATCTCCGATACCCGGCGCTTGCTGGTAGGCTCTGGCGATCGCTCCGAGCGCATCCGCACCTACAACTTCCCGCAAGGCCGGGTCACCGATCACCGTATCAACCTGACCCTGTATTCACTTAACGAGGTGATGGCGGGCGGTGTTGAGGCGGTTATCGAGCCATTGTTGGCCGAGTATCAAGCTGACCAGTTGGCATCGCTGGGCGACTGATACGCAGCGTGGCTAGCTGCGGGCGACAGTTGCTGATGTGATGTGGATTGATGCTGAGGAACCTCTGAATAGGTAGTGTGCCCCAATGGCAACCATCGAATCGCTGCTCAATGGCGCTGCTCTGGCCGACTCGCCCAGCCCGCAACTCGACGCCGAACTGCTCCTTGCGGCGGTGCTTGGCAAGTCGCGCAGTTATCTGCGGACCTGGCCCGAGCGAGAAGTCGAAGCGCCGATGGCCGAGCGCTTTCTCGCTAATCTGGCGCGGCGTCAGCAGGGTGAGCCGGTTGCCTACATTCTGGGGCATCAGGGCTTCTGGAGCCTCGACCTTGAAGTGGCGCCGCACACCCTGATTCCCCGTCCAGACACCGAATTACTGGTCGAAACCGCGCTGGCGACAATCCCTGCAACCCCTGCTGCTGTGCTTGATCTTGGTACGGGCACCGGTGCGATTGCGTTGGCGTTGGCTTCAGAGCGTCCCGCCTGGCAGGTTGTTGGCGTTGACCGGGTCGATGAGGCTGTGGCGCTGGCTACGCGTAATCAGCAGCGCCTGAAACTTGCCAATGTGCGTTTTCATGCAAGCCACTGGTTCAGCCAGTTGGCCGGGCAGCGCTTTCAGCTGATTGTCAGTAACCCGCCGTATATCGCCAGCGATGACCGCCATCTGGGTGAGGGCGATGTACGTTTCGAACCCAGCAGTGCGCTGGTCGCGGGTGCCGACGGGCTGGATGATATCCGTCTGATCATCGCCAATGCCGGGGACTATTTGCAGGCGGGCGGCTGGTTATTGCTTGAGCACGGCTATGATCAGGCGCAGGCCGTGCGTGATCTGTTGGCGGCCAATGGGTTTAGCGCAGTAGAAAGTCGCCGTGACCTTGGCGGTCATGAGCGCATCAGTTTTGGACAATGCACGCATGAGTGACGCAAACATGCTCAGTGATGAAGAGCTGCTGCGCTATAGCCGGCAGATCCTGTTGCAACAAATTGATGTCGACGGCCAGCTCCGGCTCAAGCAGCGCAGCGCGCTGATAATCGGGCTCGGCGGCTTGGGCTCGCCGGTGGCGCTGTATCTGGCTGCAGCCGGAGTCGGCACTCTGCATCTGGCCGATTTTGATACGGTCGATCTGACCAACTTGCAACGCCAGATTGCCCACGACACCACCAGCATCGGCGTGGCCAAGGTCGATTCGGCGGCGGCCCGGCTCAAGGCGATCAATCCGCATTTGAACATCCGCACTTACCCGCAAGGGCTGGATGCTGACTCTTTGGCCGCTGCGGTGGCGGCGGTTGATGTGGTGCTGGATTGCTCAGACAACTTCTCGACCCGTGAGTCGGTCAACGCCTCCTGCGTCGCAGCAGTAAAACCGTTGGTGAGTGGCGCGGCGATTCGCCTGGAAGGCCAGCTCTCGGTGTTCGATCCGCGCTTACCAAGCAGCCCTTGCTACCACTGCCTTTACGGGCACGGCAGTGAGGCTGAACTGACCTGCAGTGAGGCCGGTGTCGTCGGGCCGTTAGTCGGTATGGTCGGCAGCCTGCAAGCACTCGAGGCGCTTAAACTGCTGGCCGAGTTCGGTGAGCCGCTGGTAGGCCGGTTGCTGTTGATCGACGCGTTAAGCAGCAAGTTTCGCGAGCTGCGAGTAAAGCGCGATCCGGCGTGCAGTGTGTGCGGAACCACACATGACTAACAGCCAGGCCATCGGTGTATTCGACTCCGGTGTGGGCGGCGTCTCGGTATTGCGCGAGATTCGCACGCTGTTGCCGCAAGAGTCTCTGCTGTACATAGCCGACAGCGCCCATGTGCCGTATGGCGAGAAATCTCCCGAATACATTCGCGAGCGCTGCCGGCTGATTGCCGCGTTTCTGCTGGAACAGGGCGCCAAGGCGCTGGTGCTGGCCTGCAATACCGCAACCGTGGCGGCGGTTGCCGAGCTGCGCGAGCTTTACCCGCAATTGCCGATTGTGGGCATGGAGCCTGCGGTAAAGCCTGCGGTTGCCGCAACGCGCAGTGGTGTGGTCGGTGTGCTGGCGACTACCGGCACCCTGAAAAGTGCCAAATTCGCAGCCCTGCTGGATCGTGTCGCCAGCGACGTGAAAGTAATTACCCAGCCGTGTCCCGGTTTGGTCGAGCAGATCGAAGCCGGTAAATTGCAGTCGTCACGCACCCGCGAATTGCTCGACGGTTTCGTGCAGCCATTGCTGGCGCAGGGTTGCGATACGCTGATTCTGGGCTGCACCCATTACCCGTTCATTAAGCCGTTATTGAACGACTTGGTACCGGCCAATGTCAGTTTAATCGACACCGGCGCCGCAGTGGCCAGACAACTGCAGCGCTTGCTGCGTGAGCGTGATCTGCTGGCGTCTGGGCCTGCCCGAGCTGCGCAGTTCTGGAGCAGCGGCGAGGCGCAGAAATTGCAGGCGGTATTGCCAACCTTATGGGGTGAAACCCAGGAAGTCTTGCAGTTCTGACAAGGCGGTTGATTGGCCCCCTGCTTTGGTTGGATGGCGTTTTGCCGCTAGAAAATATAATCAAGCCTCGGGTGCATTTGTGGGAATGCACGGCTGTGAATTAAAAATAAGGAAGTGGTATGCACAAGTTGGTTGCGGCAGTTTTGAGTGTGGCTGCACTGGGGGCAGCGAGCACGACTCAGGCCGCGAATATAAGCCTTTCGGTCGGACAGACCGGAGATTCCGCGCAGACCTACCGACTAGGTATGCAATTCGATTTCAACAAGCGCTGGCTGGAAAGTGATGTGGGCCATCTCGGCGGTTACTGGGATGCGGCTTACACCTATTGGGACGCGGATGACACCAGTGGCAATAACAGCATCTCGCTGGCGCCTGTGCTGGTCTATGAGTTCAATGGCGACACGATCCGCCCTTACGCTGAAGCCGGTATCGGCGGGGCGTTCTTCTCGCAGACCGAAATTGACGACAGCGCAATGTCGACCTCTTTTCAGTTCGAGAGCCACATCGGCGCCGGCATTCGTTTCAGCGGGCAGGAGATTGGCGTGCGGGCGTACCACTATTCCAACGCCAGCATCAAACAGCCAAACGATGGCGTTGAGAACTACGCGCTGCATTATCGCTTGAGCTTCTGATGGTTCAGGCGTTGCTATAGCGCTTGCGGCTTTCTCGGTCGCGGTCACTCGCACGCTTGTCGCTTGCTGCGCTTACAGCAGGGCAAGCCGGGAGCGGGTGAGGCCAGAGCCGCGGCTTCTCTTATTTAACGCGCATAAAAAACCGGCGTCTGTGCAAACAGCGCCGGTTTTGCGTTTCTGGGGCTGGCCGTTCAGGCCGCTTCTGCGTAGAGCTCAGGCAGGCTGAAGCCCGTGGTCGAGTCGATGTCCGGGAGGTCGTAATGCTCGTGGCCGCCCATCGTGCAATAGATCAGCCAGTGATAGTCCTGAACGTTGAAGGAGAGCTCGTCAATCACAGCGTCCACTTCGTCCAGCGAGTCGATTTGATAATCGTGATCTGCAGCTTGTGGGTTCAGCATGATGGTGTCCTCTACGTATGGAATAGAGCACTCCCGGCGACAATTGCCGGGTGCCTGATAAGAGAGGTATCAAACATTAGGCCAACAATATGACGATCTTAAGAAGTTTTTTTGATCAAATCGTCGCTCGTCGGATTGGAAACGCATATGGCTTTTCTCGCAGTAAAATAACCGCTCTATTCAGCGCGTTTCACTCACGCCGCCTCTTTTGGGGCGCTGGCGAATCGGCTTTTTTCTCTGCTTGTCCCCGCAAAATTTGGCTTTTCTAGCCCGCTCAGGCGGTATTTTTCGATCTTTTTTCGCGCTGGCAATGCACGGTTTTTTCCCTTTCATGGTGCACGGCGTCCGCACATGCACCAACTTGTAGTGGAGGTTGCGGATGAGTCTGCAAGCGTTTTGGTCCCTCGTGTACAGCTATCCCTCGCAGTCTTTGAACGCGCTGGCGTTGTTTTTTGCCGCCGCAGGAGGCTGGTTGTTGGTTGCCACGCGCTATCGTCAGCAACGTGCGCTGGCGCGCTTGCTGGTGCAGTCAGAGTGCGTTGAGGGCAAGGTGACTGCTGGATTTGCAGAGACACCTACACAGCGGATCAATCGCTTCTTCTATTGTTTTGGCTTCGCCAGTCTGGCACTGGCGTTGGCCGTCTCCTGGGCCAGCACTCAGTTCTGAGCGTGCAGCCGAAGCAGGGCGGCTACACAGCTCATCTGATTAATCGCTGATTCATCTCATGCGTGCGCCGCTGCACAGGCATGGCCGCCCGCTTGGGCAGCCAATTGCTGGCGGATGTAGGCCGGATTAAAGCGGCAGGCCCGCTTTGACCCGGTACTGGTTACGCACCGGGTTGGCGTACTGCACGATCAGGTAAGGACGTTGCTCTTGCGGGCATAACTCGAGCCGACGCTGCCATTCGACTTTGGCCACGGCCAGCTCTGCGCCGGTGAACAACAAGTCAGCCTCTGGCACATTCAGTTCCGGTTCACGCTCGTTCCACATGGCGTAAGCCAGATAGTGCACGGGGAACAGGCGGTAGCCCGTGAGGATATGCTTGTCGACCTCAGTCGCCAGTTGCTTGCTGTCGTCCAGATTCTCAGTGATCGGCGTGCCGAAGTGCACATGCACGCGACCTTTGTATCCGGTAATGCCCAGGCCAATGCTCTGGTCATCTTCACCTTTGGCTTTCTCGTATGTGCCGGTGGTGGCGCGGATATAAAGCTCGCGTGCCTTGGCCTGATCGCAGGGATCGTATTCATAGCTGATCGAGACCGGGGTCAGATTGAGCGAGCGAATCACGTCCGCAAACGGCTCATCCTTGCGGCTCATATGAAACATTTTCAGGATCGCCGAGTCAGTACGATCATCACCGTCTTTTGCCCGGCCTTCGGCCTGAGCGATCCAGATGGACTGGCAATCGTTGCGGATCGAGTGATTGATGTACGCCGAAAGCAGCTGATAAGCCGCCAGGCGTTCACGGCGGCCGGTAAGCGAGCGGTGCACGATGAAGCTTTTGTTCAGGCGCATCAGATCGCTGACAAAAGGTTTCTGCAGCAGGTTGTCGCCAATGGCAATGCGCGGTGTGGGAAGGCCCGCGTGGTAAACCGCGTAATTGACGAACGCCGGGTCCATCACGATGTCGCGGTGGTTGGCCAGCAACAAATAGGCGCTGCCGTTCTTCAGGTGCTCGACACCGGTGTAGGTAACACCGTCGGTTGCCTGCTCGATGCTATGGTCAACATAAAGCTCGACTTTGTCTTGCAGGGTCGAGACGCAAGTGACGTCTTTAAACTCTTTACGCAGCCGATGGGCTATAAGTGGTTTAAGCAACCAGCCAAATGCTTTGGCCAATTTCGGGAAGCGAAACTGGGTAAGTACGTCGAGAAACATATCGTCAGCCAGCAAGCGTGACAGCACGGCTGGCACTTCGGCGTCGGAATAGGGTCGGATGGCATCAAATTCGCCCATCATGATCTCTTGGTTTTGGCCGGCAAGGAGCTAACCGGCTGGGTAAAAAGTTTTAGCCCCGATAGAGGCTAGCAATAGACCGGCGATTATACGCGTAAGTCACACGGAGTCTTAAATGCTCGAAAACCAGATGATTCATTGCCCCTATTGTGGTGAACCGATTGAGGTTCTGGTTGATCTCTCTGCGGGCGATCAACAATACATCGAAGACTGCCAGGTTTGCTGCCGGCCGATTGTCTTCGATCTGGCTACAAACGGCGAAGAGTGGACGCTTGACGTGCGAGCGGAGGATGAATGATGCAAAGGATCTACGAGCCGCGAGACTTGATGGAAGCCGAATTGCTCTTGAGTATGCTCAATAGTGAAGGCATCGAAGCGCACCTGACCGGGCAACATTTGGCCGGTGCCGTCGGGGAATTGCCGACCAGCGGTCTGCTTGGACTGATGGTAAATAATCAACAGGCGGCGCGGGCACACCAATTGATCGGCGAGTACAATGCCGCCCAACCCTTGCCGGGCGATGAGCCTGAGAGTTATCAAGGCGAGTTGCTCTGCTAGTGCCGCATTGAATATGCCGCGCTGAAAAAGCACTGCTTTGCCGCGTGCAGGCAGATGGCGGATTGCGCCGTTTAAGCCGGGCGGTGAATCGCGCTGCCGCGTATTGGTGGCCAATTTATCTGTTTATCGAGTTACCCATGTGTGGACGTTTTGCCTTTTTCCGCTGGAATGCAGCATTCGCTGGTTTACCGGGTTTCCCCGATGACCAGCAGCCGCATTGGAGTATTTCGCCGCATGCGCAAGTGCTACTGCTGCGCGAGATAGAAGGTCAGCGCCAACTCAGCCGAGTGCGTTGGGGGCTCACTCCGCCGTGGCTCAAGGACTTATCGAAAACCCCCGCACAAGCGCGCGCGGAAACGCTGGCCGATCAGCCAATGTTTCGTGATGCGTTTCGCCTGCGTCGCGGTCTGCTCCCGGCCAATGGCTTTTACGAGTGGCGCGGCTCGGCGCGCAAGCGCCCCTACTGGCTGACTGCAGATGCATCGCCGCTGTATTTTGCCGCGATCTGGGAAGCGTATCCGGTTGAAGGGCATGTTTACCTGAGCGCTGCCGTGGTGACCCAGGCTGCCAGCAACCAACGCCGGCCGTTGATTCTTGATGAGCAAGGCCAGGTACTTTGGCTGGACCCGCAAACCCCTGTCGAACAATTGCGCGAGTTGCTGATTGCGCCGCAGCCGCAACTGCGCGAGCGAGTGCTGGCCAATCTGGTCAACGATCCCAAACTGGACGCCCCCGAGTGCCTGACGCCAGCGTAAGTCGCATGCAAATTAGCCGCGCTCAATGTGACTTCGTCGGCTGATTGATACGCAATCAAGTTGCTCAACTTGCAGTGTCGGCCTAGCATAGCCAGCCTAACGATATGGAGTTTGAACATGAGTAAGTTGTTGTCTTTGTCTGCGTTGGCTGCAGCGTTGGTTCTGGCGGGATGTCAGGCTGTCAACACCACCAGCGGCGGTGCCGTCGGCATTGATCGCAAGCAATACATGTTCAGCATGCTGTCGACCGATCAGGTCAATCAGTCCTATGCGCAGTCTTATCAGGAGACCGTCTCGGCGGCCTCGAGCAAAGGCAAGCTGGAAAAAAGCACTCCGCAAGCCAAACGCCTGCAAGCCGTTGCCGATCGTCTGATCAAGCAGGCGCCGGTATTCCGTCCAGACTCCGCACAATGGGCGTGGGAAGTTAACCTTATCGACAGCCCCGAGCTGAACGCCAACTGCGGCCCCGGCGGCAAGATCATTTTCTATACCGGTTTGATCGACGAACTGAAACTGACCGACGATGAAATTGCCGCGGTCATGGGCCACGAGATCGCGCATGCCCTGCGCGAGCACGGCCGTGAAGCCATGTCCAAAGCCTATGGGATCGAATTGGCCAAGCAAGGCGCAGGCGCGCTGCTTGGCGTCGGCCAGGACACCATGGCGTTGGCCGACTATGCCGTGCAGTACGGTATGACTCTGCCTAATAGTCGCAGCAACGAAAACGAGGCCGATCTGATTGGTCTGGAGTTGTCGGCCCGTGCGGGTTTCGACCCGAATGCTGCGATCAGCCTGTGGACCAAAATGGCCAAGGCCAGTGAAGGCGCACCGCCTGAGTTCATGAGCACTCACCCGGCCTCAAGCAGCCGGATCGCCTCTCTGCAGGCTGCTATTCCAAAAGTCATGCCGCTCTACGAGCAAGCCAAAGCTTCGCGATGATGTCGCCCCGGCGTGCGGTTGCTCATGCTGAGTAAATGCACGTTGCCCTGTTGTTTTGTCAGCAAGGAGACGCTGTGAAAATTGCTGTATTTGGCGCCACTGGTTTGCTTGGCCATCACACGGCCCGGGCCATCAAGGCGGCGGGTCATGAGCTGATTCTTATTCATCGCCCTTCATCGCGGATTCAACGGCTGGCCTATCTGGGCGCCGAAACCCGTGCCGCCGAGATACTCGACGTCAGCCAGATGACCAAGGCCATGCGCGATGTCGATGGCGTGGTGTTCTGTGCGGGTTATTACCCAAGCAAACCGCGGCGTTGGCAGGATGACGTTTCCAACGCCCTCAATCAGACCAATCACTTCTACGCAGCGTGCGTTGCGGCCAAGGTCGCGCGCATTGTTTATGTCGGGGCGGCTATCGCGCTGCCCAAGCATCCAGAAGGCAAGCTGGGCCACGAAGGGTTGTTCTACGAAGGGATGCCGAACTGGCGTAATCCGTATCTGTTGTGCAAGTGGGCGCTGGATGAACAGGCGCGCGAACAGGCGCGCAACGGTTTGCCGGTGATGATTGGCATTCCCGGGATGTCGATCGGCGAGCTTGATGTCGGCCCAAGTACCGGACGGATAATTACCGCGATCGCTTCCGGGCAGATGAGTCGCTATGTGCCTGGCGCCCGTAACGTGATCGACGCTGCCGAGGCTGGCCGTGGCTTGCTGCGGGTGCTGGAAAAGGGGCGTCAGGGCGAGCGTTATCTGCTGACTGGCGAGAATATTCAGCTGGCTGAATTGACGGCGCAAATCGCCAGTTTGCTGGGTAAGCCGGCACCCACGCCGGTTTCGCTCAAGGTCGTGAAGGGGCTGGCCGTAATCGGGCGCATGCGTTACCGCCTGACCGGCCAACAACCATTACTGAATGACACCAGCATTGCGGTGATGAGTGGCGGTCAGTTTCTCGATGGCAGCAAAGCGCGCGAGGAGCTGGGTTTCGTCAGCGAACAGTCACTGGATGACACGTTGCGCCGCACCATCAGCTGGTTCCGCGACAACGGTTATATCCAGTAGCCGCGATAGACCGGCGCTCGGCTGAGCGCCGGTCTATCGCAAGCCCAGCCGACTCAGCTGATTGGCTTAAATGAAGCCGCTCAGTTGCAGTGCCTTGTAGGCAGCATAAATGCCCAGCACGGCGAACGAAGCCGCGGCAATGCGGCGAATCAAGTCCAGCGGCAAGCGCTCGGCGGCAAAGTTGCCCGCCAATACCACCGGCACGTTGGCGATCAGCATGCCCAGTGTGGTGCCAATCACCACCAGTGTCAGGCTCGGGTATTGCGCCGCCAGCATCACCGTGGCGACCTGCGTTTTGTCGCCCATCTCGGCCAGAAAGAAGGCAATGAGCGTGGTCAGAAACGGCCCGTAACGCTTGAGGCTTGAGGCTTCGTCGTCATCGAGTTTGTCGGGCACCAGTGTCCACAACGCCACGGCCATGAACGAGGCGGCCAGCACCCAGCTGAGCGTGGCAGGGGAGAAGAAACCGGCGACGTAGTTGCCCACCGCGCCAGCGGCAAAGTGGTTGGCCAGTGTGGCGACGATAATGCCTGCAATGATTGGCCAGGGTTTGCGAAAGCGAGCTGCCAGGAGCAACGCCAGCAATTGGGTCTTGTCGCCAATTTCTGCAAGCGCAACGATCAGGGTCGGGACTGTCAGGGATTCAAGCATTGAGGTTCCTCGGGGCGGGTCGACATGGCTATGACACGAACAACCTTCCCGCCCCGGGTGAGGTGTACGTGTCATAGGTCTTGTCAAACCCTGCTGGCGGCTTGCGCTCAGCGAGCCCAATGATTGGGCTTCGGGTCGCACGCGCCATGGTCTGTTGACCAAGTATGTTGACGCGTGCCGGGTGAATGCGGGCATTCACGGGAGACTACTCCCCTAGGACGCGCGCATTTTGCCGAATTTTTTCGAGTTCGGCAAATCTGCATTAAAGGTTTTGAGTGTGGCTGGCGGACTCAGGCTTTGTCGGCGCGATAGATCCTGAATCCGTTGGCGTCTGCGAGTGTCTGGCAGGGGCCCAGATGCTGTTCGATCAGCGGCGGGTATTTCAGAAAACTGTTGGCCACGAGGCGCAGCTGACCACTGCGTTGCAAATGCTGCGCGGCCTGGCGCAATAAATGCTCGGTGGCCTGATAATGCGTATGCACACCCTGATGGAACGGCGGGTTGCTGATAATCGCGGCGAGATTGTCGGGGGCGGCATCAATCCCGTCACCGATGATGACGTCTGCCTGCAGATTGTTGGCCGCAAGCGTGAGCCGGCTGCTGGTGACTGCAAAGGCATCGACATCGAGCAGGGTCAGGCGGCTTTGCGGATAGCGGCGCTTGATGCTCGCACCGATGACGCCAGCACCGCAGCCAAAATCCAGAATATGGCCATTCGGCAAGTCGTCCAGGTGTTCAAGCAGCAAGGCGCTGCCAACATCCAGGCGCCCGTGGCTGAATACGCCGGGCAAGGTAACGACCTTGAGTGGTCCGTCGGCTAGTTCCAGCGAGTAATGCTGAGCCAGTTCTTCGAGTTGCGGTTGCGCTGGTGCCTGCTCGACGTGGATCTGCCAGAGCTGGCAATGCCGTGCACTGTCGATTTTGCGCGCCTTGCCGAACTCAGCTAGTTGCTTGGCTGCGCGCTCGACTCCGGCACGTTTTTCACCGACTAAGAACAGCTCGCCACCTTGCAGGTTGGCAGCGAGTGCGTGCAGCAGATACGCCGTCAGCTCGCGGGACTTAGGCAGAAACAGTACCGCAGACGAATAGTCGCCTGCGGCTGGACTGACCCCTAAATAGGTGCGGTCAGGGAAGCGTTGCTCAAGCAGGTGCTGGTCGCCGGCATGCCAGCTCCAGCCTTGTGCATTGGGCAGTTGCCCGAGCAAGTCGTCGGCGGGTAAGCCTGCGAGGAGCAGTGGCCCTTTGAATAGCTCGGCTTGACGCAGGAGTACTTCGCTTCGCGGGTCCATCATCGCTCCTCAAAAAAGTCGCGCAGCTTAGCTGACTACGCGAATCGCTGCACCGTTGAAAAATCCCTGAGCATTCTCGGTCATCTGGCCGACAATGCGCTGGCGAGCTTCTTTACTGCCCCAGGCGCTGTGCGGCGTGATGATCAGACGTGGGATGTCTGCGCTGAGCAGCGGGTTGCCGTTCACCGGCGGTTCTTGCACCAGAACGTCGGTTGCAGCGCCGCCCAGATGGCCGCGACGTAAGGTGTCGGCCAGTGCCTGCTCGTTGATCAAGCCACCGCGCGCGGTGTTGATGATGTAAGCGCCGGGCTTCATCAGATTGAGTTCGCGTTCGCCGAGCATGTTTTCAGTGTGCTCATTGAGCGGGCAATGCAGGGTCAGCGCGTCGACTTGCGGCAGCAACTCATCCAACGGCAGGCGGTCCGGGCGGGCAGGGCGGCCGGGGATTTGTCCCAGCAATACGCGCATGCCAAAGGCTTCGGCCAGTTTTGCAACAGCGCCGCCGAGCTCACCGTGTCCCAACATGCCCAGGGTTTTGCCTTCGAGTTCGACAATCGGGTAATCGAGCAGGCAGAACTGTTTGGCGGTTTGCCACTTCCCAGCAGCAACATCGCGATGATAGTCCGGTAAGCGTGTCGCCAGCGCGAGTAGCAACATCAGTGTGTGCTGCGCCACCGACGGCGTGCCATAACCCTGGCAGTTGCTGACGGTAACGCCATGCTCGCGAGCGGCCTTGAGGTCGATATTGTTGGTGCCCGTGGCGGCTACCAGCACCAGTTTCAAGTCCGGGCAGGCCGCCAGCGTGGCTGCGGTGATAGGCGTTTTGTTGGTGATGGCAACACGGGCGCCCTGCAGGCGCTCGGCAACTTGCTCGGGGGTGCTGGCCGGATAGAGTTCGAGCTCGTCAAAAACCTGCTTCAGCGGCTGCATGTCGAGATCGCCGAGGTCGAGCGAGTGGTGATCGAGGAAAACCGCGCGATTACTGTTACTCATTATCTGTACCTTTAATCCACTGGGCAGTTGGCTTATTGTGGCGAGCGAAATTTGCGACTGGCAACCTCTCATAAACAGGCCTGTAAAAGAGCTGCGCTATCAACCGGCTCATGCATTGAGCAAGATGAGAACAGCGACTCTCTTACAAACGGTGCTGATTGCGAGGTGTCACAGGCGCATTATTTCTGGGTGCTGCAACCACGGGGTTGGCAAAGCCTAACAGAATCATCAGGTTTTCACGGAGGCGACAATGTATTGGGCAGAGTTTTTTACGGTGGCGCTGATTCACCTGCTGGCGGTGGCAAGCCCGGGGCCGGACTTCGCAATTGTCGTGCGTGAGAGTGTCGGAGCAGGGCGTCGTGCAGGCATTTTTACAGCCCTGGGTGTAGGCTGCGGCATCTTCGTACACGTCACCTATTCGTTGTTGGGTATCGGCCTGATCGTGTCGCAGTCGATTGTTTTGTTCAACGCGCTGAAATGGCTGGCCGCGGCCTACCTGTTGTATATCGGCTTCAAGGCCCTGCGCGCCAAACCGGCTGCGGCAAATACGGGCGAGAGCGAACAGCCGCGTCTTGAACGTTCGCCCCGGGCTGCGTTCATGACCGGTTTCGTGACCAATGGCTTGAATCCCAAGGCCACTTTGTTCTTCCTGTCGTTGTTTACTGTGGTGATCAATCCGCACACGCCGTTGCTGGTTCAGGCGGGTTATGGTGTCTATCTGGCGGCCGCTACATCAGTGTGGTTTTGTCTGGTGGCCATGTTGTTCAGTCAGCAGCGAGTGCGCGCCGGCTTCGCCCGTTTGGGTCACTGGTTTGACCGGGCGATGGGTGTGGTGCTGGTAGGGTTGGGAATCAAGCTGGCACTGACTGAAATGCATTGAGGCATGATTGTTGGAAGGCTGATTGCAGCCTTCCAGTCAAAAGCCACCGCGCTCGCAAGCAAGGCTGCGCGGTGGTCTTGAGTCGGCTTAGATCAGCTCGATGGCCACTGCAGTGGCTTCGCCGCCGCCGATGCACAACGAGGCAATACCGCGCTTGCCACCGGTGTTTTTCAGCGCGTTGATCAGCGTGATGATAATGCGCGAACCTGTCGAACCAACGGGATGGCCCTGAGCGCAAGCGCCGCCATAGATGTTGACCTTGGCGTGATCCAGACCGTGTTCACGCATGGCCAGCATGGTTACCATGGCGAAGGCTTCGTTGATCTCGAACAGATCAACTTCATCTTTGTTCCAGCCGGTTTTCTTCAGCAGATTTGTCATCGCGCCAATCGGCGCCAAGGTGAATTCGCTCGGGTCCTGGCTCTGCGTTGCGTGGGCAACCACTTTCGCCAGCGGCTTGAGGCCACGCTTGGCCGCTTCCTCAGCGGTCATCATGACCAGTGCCGAAGCGCCGTCTGAGATCGAGCTGGCGTTGGCTGCGGTGATGGTGCCGTCTTTCTTGAAAGCAGGGCGCAAGCCTGGAATCTTGTCGATGTTGGCGTTGTGCGGTTGCTCGTCATCCTTAACCACCACGTCGCCTTTACGCGAGCTGACGGTGATCGGCACGATCTCGGCATTCAGTGAACCGTTCTCGATTGCCGTTTGCGCACGCTTCAGAGACTCGATGGCATAGGCGTCCATTTCTTCGCGGCTGATGCCGTATTTGTCGGCTGTGTCTTGCGCGAAAGAGCCCATCAAACGGCCGGTACGGGCGTCTTCCAAACCATCAAGGAACATGTGATCCTTGATTTCTCCGTGGCCCATACGCAGGCCAGTACGGGCTTTTTCAATCACGTAAGGGGCGTTGGACATACTCTCCATGCCACCTGCAATCATCACCGCGTTGCTGCCGGCTTTGAGCTGGTCATGCGCAAACATTACGGCTTTCATGCCGGAACCACACAGCTTGTTGATAGTGGTGCAGCCCGAAGACGCCGGCAGGCCAGCGTTCAGCGCCGCCTGACGCGCAGGGCCTTGTTTAAGACCCGCTGGCAGCACGCAACCCATTACCACTTCTTCGACATCGGCGGCTTCAATACCGGCACGCGTGATGGCTTCGCGAATGGCAGCCGCTCCCAGGTCTACGGCAGAAACGGTTGAAAGGCTGCCCTGAAAACCGCCCATTGGAGTACGGGCGCCGCTGACAATAACGATCTCGGACATGTCGCTAACCTCTTGCTGTTTATTCTAGGTTTGTGAATAAGGTGATCGAGTAATTCTACATCGTGACTGGAAGTGGCCATAGGGTCACGTTCAAATCATTCTTTTGGCTGATTTGTTCGCTACGCCCGCTGACTAAAGTCGATTAATGATGAACTGACGACATTCATTCCTACAGGTGCCAGCAATGCTACAAACAAAAATAATTCCGGCAGTGGCTAATGCCCATCAAAATCCACTTTTGGTCAAGAGCCTGCTTCTGTCTGGGGCGCGCTACGAGAAAACCCGTGAAATCGTCTACCGTGACCAAGTGCGCTACAGCTACGCGACCCTCAATGAGCGGGTTGCCCGCTTGGCTGGTGCGCTCACAGCGGCAGGCGTGAAAGCGGGTGATACCGTGGCGGTGATGGATTGGGACAGCCATCGCTACCTTGAATGCATGTTTGCAATTCCCATGCTCGGCGCGGTGCTGCATACGATCAATATTCGTTTGTCGTCCGAACAGATTCTTTACACCATGAACCACGCCGAAGATAAGTTCGTGCTGGTCAATACCGAGTTTGTCGATCTCTACAACGGCCTGGCCGATCAACTGACCACGGTCGAAAAGACCGTGTTACTGACGGATACCGACACCAAAACCGCCAACTTGCCGGGCTTGGTGGGCGAGTACGAGGAATTGTTGGCCGCTGCCAGCCCGACCTACCCGTTTGAAGACTTTGACGAGAACTCGGTTGCAACCACGTTCTATACCACCGGCACCACCGGTAATCCCAAAGGCGTATTTTTCTCCCATCGCCAACTGGTTCTGCACACCATGTCGATGGCCAGTACAGTGTCCAGCCTCGACAGCATTCGTCTGCTCGGCAATGACGATGTGTATATGCCCATCACCCCAATGTTCCACGTGCACGCGTGGGGCGTGCCGTACGTGGCGACCATGCTTGGGGTCAAACAGGTTTATCCGGGGCGTTACGAGCCGGAGATGCTATGCAAGCTGATTCGCGACGAGAAGGTCACGTTCTCTCACAGCGTGCCGACCATTCTGCAAATGCTGCTTAATACCCCAAGCGCCAAGGATTATGATTTTGGCGGCATGAAAATGATCATCGGCGGCAGTGCGCTTAACCGCTCGGTCTACGACGCCGCTAAAGCACAGGGCATTCAACTGACGGCTGCTTACGGCATGTCGGAAACCTGCCCGCTGATTTCGTGCAGCTATTTGAACAGTGAAATCCGCTCCGGCAGCGAAGACGAGCAGATCACCTATCGCATCAAAGCTGGAGTTCCAGTGCCGCTGGCCGAGGCGGCGCTTATGGACGGTAACGGTAACCTGTTACCGCATGACGGTGAGACCCAAGGCGAGCTGGTGTTGCGAGCGCCTTGGCTGACCCAGGGTTACTTCCGTGAGCCGGAGAAGGGTGAAGAGCTGTGGGCGCATGGCTGGATGCACACCGGCGATGTGGCGACCATCGACGGCATGGGCTTCATCGACATCCGCGACCGAATCAAGGATGTGATCAAAACGGGTGGGGAGTGGCTGTCGTCGCTTGAGCTGGAAGACCTGATCAGTCGCCACCCGGCAGTCAGCGAAGTCGCAGTGGTCGGTATCCCAGATCCACAGTGGGGTGAGCGCCCGTTCGCCTTGCTGGTCCTGCGCGCAGGCAGTGAGCTGGATGCTAAAGGTCTTAAGGAGCACCTCAAGCCATTTGTGGAGCAAGGCCTCATTAACAAGTGGGCGATCCCGACGCAGATCGCGCTTGTTACCGAAGTACCCAAGACCAGTGTCGGCAAACTCGACAAAAAGCGCATTCGTGCCGATGTCGTCCAGTGGCAGGCAGCTGGAAGTAGCTTCCTTTCTACGCTCTAGATCACATTTGTGGTCGATAAACCGAGCAATTACCAATTCAAACAAGCGTTTGGCTTGGTAATTGCTGTTTACTGGTAACACTCGTGTTGCTCATGTGCTTTTTTATCCGTCGAAACACTTGAGTCAGAGTCTCTAAAGGGTCATAAATCACACTTTAGGGGGATCAATCCGTTGTACCTGCTGGATATAGTCACATCACTCATAACAAAAATATGTACATGGAGTAGCGTCGATGACAACAACAAATATGTTCTGGCGCCTGGCAAAACTGCCATTGGCTGTCAGCCTCGCATCTACTATGGCAAGCCCGGCCTTCGCCATTAACTTCAACATTGGTGAAATTGAAGGTCAGTTCGACTCCTCGCTCTCTGTGGGCGCTAGCTGGTCGACTGAGAGTGCCGACGAGAACCTGATTGGTGTGAATAATGGCGGTATGGGCCTTTCACAGACATCAGATGATGGTCGTCAGAACTTCAAGAGCGGCGAAACCTTCTCGAAAATCTTCAAGGGTATTCACGACCTTGAACTGAAATATGGCGATGGCGGTGTGTTCGTTCGCGGCAAGTACTGGTATGACTTTGAACTGAAGGACGGTGACCGTCCGTTCAAGGACATCGACGACAGCAACGCCAAAGAAGCTGCCAAATCTGCCGGCGCACAAATCCTCGACGCCTTCGCTTACTACAACTACGCCATTGGCGATCAGCCAGGTACTGTGCGTTTGGGTAAGCAGGTGGTCAGCTGGGGTGAAAGTACTTTCATCCAGAACTCGATCAACTCGATCAACCCGGTCGACGTTTCAGCGTTCCGTCGTCCAGGCGCCGAAATCAAGGAAGGTCTGATTCCGGTCAACATGTTCTATGTGGCTCAAAGCCTCACTGAGAACCTGTCGATGGAAACCTTCTATCAGTTGGAGTGGGATCAGACCGTTATTGATAACTGCGGTACGTTCTTCTCCCAGCCAGACGTAGTGGCTGATGGCTGCGACGGCAACCTGGCAGTACTCAACCCGGCGTTGGCTGGTGTGCAAGGCTTCTCCGCAGCCAACGGTGGCGGCTACACCACTACCTCTGAAGGTGTAATCGTTCCACGTGGTGGTGACCGTGATGCGCGTGATGACGGCCAGTGGGGCTTGTCATTCCGCTACTTCGCGCCTGAGCTTGATACCGAGTTCGGTGCGTATGCCATGAACTACCACAGCCGCAACCCAATCTTCAGCGGCGGCGCTGCTTCACCGCAAACCTTCGCAGCCGCGCAGGGTGCAGTTGGCAGCTTGGCCTCAGCCTCTATCCAGCAGGCGTGTGCGGCTACTGGTGCATGTACCAGTGCGGCAGGTTTGGCTGCAGTGCGTCAGCAGGTACTGAGCTCGGCGGGCTTCAGAAGTGCTTCGCAGGGCTTGGCGTTCGCTACAGTTGCTGGCGCCAGTAACTATTTCATTGAATACCCGGAAGATATCCGTCTGTACGGCTTGAGCTTCGCCACCACTCTGCCTACGGGCACAGCTTGGAGCGGTGAATTCAGCTACCGTCCAAACGCACCGGTACAGCTCAACACTACCGATATTCTTTACGGCGGTATTACTCCGCTGAGCCCGAGTCTCTCACTCATCCAGGCCCAACCAGGCCAGGAAACTCCGGGCTACAAGCGTAAAGAAGTCAGCCAGCTGCAGACTACCTTCACTCACTTCTTTGGTCAGGTAATGGGCGCAAGCCGCCTGGCCGTTGTTGGTGAAGTAGGCTGGACCCACGTTGGCGGTCTGGAAAGCACCAGTGAACTGCGTTACGGCCGCGACCCGTCTTTCGGTCCTGGGCCTCTGCCAGGCGGCACTTGCGAGACGCTTAACGCCAGCACTATTGGCACATCCGGCTCGAACAACGGTTCGCGCTACTGCGAAAACGACGGTTTCACCACTACCGACTCGTGGGGCTACCGCATCAAAGCCATCTGGGATTACAACGACGTATTTGCGGGTGTAAACCTCAAGCCAAGCGTTGCCTGGTCGCATGACGTCGATGGCTACTCGCCAGGCCCAGGCGGTAACTTTGAAGAAGGTCGTAAGGCTGTCAGCCTGGGGCTGGGCGCTGAGTACCAGAACACTTACACCGCCGACCTGTCCTACGCCAGTTTCTTTGACGGCAAGTACAGCACCCAGTCTGACCGCGACTTCGTTGCGCTCAGCTTCGGTATGAACTTCTAAGTAGTCAGGAATAGAGGGAAATATTATTCATGAAAACAAAAACTAATTTACTTAAAAACAGTGCGATCGCACTGACGCTAAGCTTGCTCGCAAGCGGCGTAATGGCTGCCGTATCTCCTGACGAAGCGGCCAAGCTGGGCACTACCTTGACGCCAGTGGGCGCCGAAAAGGCGGGTAACGCCGACGGCACTATTCCAGCCTGGACAGGTGGTCTGCCGACGACTGCAGGCAAGGCCGATGACAAGGGTTTTCTGCCCAACCCATATGCGGGTGAAAAGCCGTTGTTCACCATCACTGCCCAGAACCTGGATCAGTACAAAGCCAAGCTGACTCCTGGCCAGTTGGCGATGTTCAAGCGTTACCCAGACACGTTCAAGATGCCGGTTTACACCACGCATCGTTCGGCTACGCTGCCAGCCAGTGTTCTCGCTGCGACCAAGAACAACGCCACCAACACCACGATGGTTGAAGGCGGTAACGGTCTGGAAAACTTCGAGGTCGCCAACCCGTTCCCGATTCCGAAGAACGGCCTGGAAGTTATCTGGAACCATATCACCCGTTACCGTGGCGGTAGCTTGAAGCGCCAGGTGACTCAGGCTACGCCGCAAGCTAATGGCTCGTACTCCATGGTTTACTTCCAGGACGAGTTTACCTTCCGTGACTCGCTGGCAGATTACGATCCAAGCAAGCAGAGCAACGTGCTGTTCTACTTCAAACAGCGTGTGACTGCGCCTTCGCGTCTGGCAGGTAACGTACTGCTGGTACACGAAACCCTGAACCAGGTAAAAGAGCCGCGTCTGGCGTGGCTGTATAACGCCGGTCAGCGTCGCGTTCGTCGCGCCCCGCAGGTTTCTTATGACGGTCCGGGTACTGCGTCTGATGGTCTGCGTACCTCGGATAACTTCGATATGTTCAACGGTGCTCCCGATCGTTATGACTGGAAGCTGGTTGGCAAGGAAGAGAAGTACATTCCTTACAACGCCTACGAACTTGATTCGCCGAAGCTTAAGTACGACGACATCATCAAGGCAGGCCACATCAATCAGGACCTGACGCGTTATGAGTTGCACCGCGTATGGCACGTAACGGCGACCCTGAAGTCAGGCGAGCGTCACATCTACGCCAAGCGTGACTTCTTCATCGATGAAGACACCTGGCAAGCAGCGACCATCGACCATTACGATGGCCGTGGCCAACTGTGGCGCGTAGCTGAGGCTCACTCGCAGTACTACTATGATCACCAGGTACCGTGGTACACCCTGGAAACCCTGTATGACCTGGTTTCTGGTCGTTACCTGGCCCTGGGTATGAAGAACGAAGAGCGTCAAGCTTACGAGTTCGACTACAAAGCCTCGGAAAGCGATTACACCCCGGCAGCACTGCGTCAGTCTGGCGTACGTTAATCTGCAGGCAGCGCGGTCAGGTGCATAGCGCCTGATTTGCGCTGTTGATCAAGAAGAAACCTGCCTGCAAGAGGCAGGTTTTTTTTCGTCTGCTAAATGGCGACTTTTACGCCTTGTTACATCTGCAGCGCCGCCGTTAATGGACCGTACTCAATGGCTCAGGCGAACGAAGCTTACCGCGTTCTGGTGGTTATTTGCGTCGATAACCGGCAATTGTGCGTTTAGGTTACGGGTTATCACTGCGGCGGGCTCTTCATTTAATCCTGGCAAATAGGTAGGCTGGTGCTGGCATCGTGTACGCTGGTTAATAAAGCCCCTAATAAAACGGCCAATGACTGACTTTTCCGACACCTTATTCCCTGTCCAACTGCCCTCGAAGACGGACGCTGCCCGATTTTATCGGCCGCCGCTGCCAGATGGGCATGTTGCGCGCGCGCATCTTTGCGAGCGTCTGCAGGAAGGCTTGTCGGGTCGTTTGTTGTTGGTCTCGGCGCCGGCCGGATTTGGTAAGAGTTCGCTGGCCATCGAGTTTTGCGAGTCGTTGCCTGAGCGATGGCAGAGCCTCTGGCTGGGTCTGAGTCACCGTGATGTTGATCCGGGGCGATTCCTTGAGCGCCTGCTGCAAGGGCTGCGTCAGTTGTATCCGTCGATCGGTCGCGATGCGCTAAACGTCATGAAAATGCGCCAGCGCCATCAGCCGTTTCCTTTCGATGAATGGCTCGACAGCGTGTTGGATGAGCTGGCTGGTGCGCTCGATAGCGAGCAACCGTTGCTTATCGTGCTGGATGATTACCATCTGGCCCAAGGCGCGGTTCTGGATCACTGTTTACAATTTTTCCTCAGTCATATGCCGGGTGGCGTGGTGGTTTTGGTTACCAGTCGCCAGCGTCCGGATTGGCACTTGGCACGTTTGCGCCTGTCGCGTCAGATGCTTGAGCTCGATGAGCAGGACTTGCGCCTGAGTCCGGCTGAAATCAGTCAGCTGTTAGGCAGTCATGGCGCATGCCTGCCACCTGAAACCATGAATTCGATTGTGCAGCGCAGCGAAGGCTGGGTGGCTGGTTTACGCCTGTGGCTGCTGGCCGCGAGCGAGCACGCAGGCAACGAGGCCTATGAGCACGCGCCCGATGGCGGCCAGGGCCTGATTCGAGATTACTTGCTTGAAGAGGTTATCGAGAGCCAGCCCGCTGAGATTCAGGCTTTCCTGTACGACACCGCCAGCCAGGAGCGCTTCAGTGCAGCGCTTTGCGATGCCTTGCGCGATGCTCACGACAGCGCCCGGATTATTGATTACCTGAAAGCCCATCAGGTGTTCCTGGTGCCGCTGGATGATCAGGGCCAGTGGTATCGATACCACCACTTGTTCTCGGATTTGCTGCGTGCACGTTCGATGACCAGCCCCGGTGTTTCCCCGTCGAGCCTGCACTTGCGTGCCTGCCGCTGGTTTAGCGGCCAAGGCTTGCTGGATGACGCCATCGAGCAGGCATTACGTGCCGGCAACCCGGATGTTGCCGCGAGTCTGGTGCAAAGCTTGTCTGAGGAACAAATGCTCGGCGAGCAGAATGTTGCCATGTTACTGCGCTGGAAAATGGATTTGCCCGAGTCGCTGCTGGTCAGCTCGCCGCGATTGATTGTGTTGTATGGCTGGGCGCTGGCGTTGGGCTGCCAGCTGGAAGCTGCGCAAGAGTTGGCAGATAAACTGAGCCGGTTCTTGCCGGCTGAAAATGCCCAGCAGCAAAAAAGTCTGCTGGCACAATGGTTGGCTTTGAACGGCATCATCGCCCGTGGTCGCGGCGAAGTACCCGTGGCGATGGCCTATCTCGGTGAGGCCTTGCAAACGCTCGAAGCTGAACGCTACGGCCAGCGTCTGCTGTGTCAGTCGGTGCAGGCCAATCTGCTGATTATTACCGGTGACTTGTGGCAGGCGCGGGCACTCAATCGCGAGGCGCTTGAACTCGCTCAACGCGTCGATAAGCCCCTGTTTGAAGCGCTTATCCGATACGACCGGGTGCGCATGTTGCAAGCGCGCGGCGAAATATTGCGAGCCCTTGATGAGGCGCACGATGGCTTGCAATTGCTCACGCGCATGCCTGCCAAGCGCCGTTATGCCGTGCGTGGCCGTTTGAAAATATTCGAAGGTTTCTTGCTGCTGCTCAGGCTTGAATGTGAGAAAGGCGTGAGCTGTATACGCGAAGGCATTGCCGAGGCCAGTGCCTGCCGGGACATGGGTGTTTTGATTGGTTATTGCGCGCTGGCCAATTTGTACGGACGTCAGAACAAAGTAACCGAGGCCTTTGCACTGCTGGCTGAAGCCGAGCGCTTGATGCACATCTGGGATATTCCGCCAATTTATTATCTGGCCATGATCACGCTGATCAAGTGTGAGTTGTGGTTAAAGCAGGGTCAGACTGAGCTTGCTGAGTCCTGGTTGCTGCGTATGGCGCAAACCTACAGCCGCGAAGGCGGTGCCACACCGCCTGAATACCATCCGCAATTACCGATGCATGTCGAGTTTCATCTGGCGTCTCTTGAGCGTATTCAAGGCAAGGTCGATGCTGCGCAGAAACGCTTGCGCCAACTGATCGTCACCGCTCCAGAGATGGGGGGGCATTTGCTCAGTCTGTTTGCCCAGGGCCAGTTGACGCTGCTGCTGCGTATGTCTGGTCAGGAGCTTGAGGCGCAGGCGCAGCTACGTGAATGTGTGGAGCAGTCCTCGGGTGGTGGCTTGCTGGCTTTCAGCGAGTTACTCGTGCATCAGCCGAACTGGCTGCGTAAGCAATTGCTGCAGCTTGCAGAGTGCCCGGTGCGCGATGCGCTGTTGGCGCGAATTCCCCAAGGCGAGGAGCGGGTGAATCAAGAGCAGGGTTCTGTCGAGACATTAAGCTCGCGCGAGCAAGCGGTGCTGCAATTGATTGCTCAGGGTTGCTCAAATCAGGAAATTAGTGAGCGTCTGTTTATTTCAGTGCACACAGTCAAAACGCATGCCCGGCATATCAACAGCAAGCTGGGGGTTGAGCGGCGCACACAGGCGGTGGCGTGCGCGAAAAGTCTCGGCTTGCTCGACTAGTTGAACACATGCAGACAGCCCAGTAATCCCTTCAACTCAGCCATCTGAAAGTCGTGCCGTATACCGTAATGATTACCGGTTGGCATTTCTATTGCCGTGCAGTCGCTGGTCTGAACCTAGGTTAGGTTCAACTTGGCATGGCGCAATGCTCTGATTAGTCGATGTGCAGCGATTGATTACGCTGACGATCATTCAGAGGTGCTTGCATGTCCGCTTCCAGTCTCTCGCCGGTGTCACCTTTGGCGACTGGCATAACCCGTTTGGGCTTTGGCGCCTTGTCGCTGGATGAACTCATACGGTGTTACGGCAGCGCAGAAGACGGCTCGCAATACGTTGAACTGGATGGCTTCAATGTGCATTTTCGTGATCAGGGCGATCCGCAAAAGCCGCCGTTGGTATTGATCCACGGTGTTGCTTCATCACTGCATGCATGGAATGACTGGCTGACTGAGTTGGCCAGCGACTATCGGGTTATTCGCTTTGACCTGCCGGGCTTTGGCCTTACCGGCCCGGCCAAGGATGGTGAGTATTCGGCTGAGCGGGTGCATCACATGCTTGGGCTGCTGCTCGATTACCTGAATGTCGAGCGCGCCTCGATTGCCGGCAGTTCATTGGGCGGGTACATCGCCTGGACCTTTGCTGTGCAGCACCCCGAGCGAGTCCACAAGTTGATCCTGATCGATCCGGTCGGGTATCACATCGACAAAGTCCCGCGCCTCATGGCTGCTGCCAACATTCCCGGTTCTCCCTTGCTGATGCCGGTATGGATGCCAAAAGCACTGATTGTGCAGGGGGTTCGCGAGCTTTACGGCGAGCCGGAAAAGATCAAGCCAGGCACCCTCGAGCGCGTCTACAACCTCTCTCGGCGCCCCGGCAATCGGCGTGCAATGATTGATGTATTCAGGTTGTTCATTCACGCCAATCGCGTGGAGTTTCTCGACGTCTCTGAACGTATCCGCACGATCAAGGCGCCAGTCCTGCTGATTTGGGGTGCACAGGATCGCTGGGTGTCAGCCAATCATGTGTCGCGCTGGCAGAAAGACTTGCCGGATATTCAGGTGATTATCTATGCCGGAGTCGGGCATGTGGCCATGGAAGAAATTCCGCAACAAAGCGCTGCCGATGCGCAGCGATTTCTCAGCGAATAATTCGTATACCGCTGTTTAGTACGATCACATTTTACTGACAGGCCTTGCGCCCGGACAGTCGGCAACAGGTGATCGTGCTTTGCCTTGAAAGCCCCCTGAATAGCCTTTTGAGAGTAACTAAGCAGCGAATCCGTAACGGTTTGCGTGTGTCGACTGCGGCTCCTTTTCAGCGCAGCCCAGCACGCGAATTCCGTACCGCTGCACAGGGAGTTTATTGCTTGAGTCCACGCGCTTGTGTCTAAGCTCAAGGCGTAAAAGCTGGCGCAGAGTGTTGGTTGAGTGTGGTTGCCAGCCCATGCGCTGTTGGTGACACTGTGTAAAATAGGCCGTCACTTATACAGGAACCCCTCATGCAAACCGCGAAACCTGCGCTTATCCGCGAAACCTTCCCCGTCGGGCCTTTGCAGTGCAACTGCACGATTATCGGTGACCCCGTGAGCAAGAAGGCCATCGTGGTTGATCCGGGCGGCAACCCTGACGCGATCATGGCGCGGCTTGATGCGCACGGTTTGAAGGTGGTGAGCATTATTCACACTCACGCCCATCTCGATCATTTTTTAGCATCCGGGCAGATGAAAGAGCTGACCGGCGCAACGCTGCACCTGCACAAGGAAGATCAGTTTCTCTGGGACAATCTGGAGATGCAGTGTTCGATGTTCGGTGTGCCTTACCGGCCAGTTCCAGCGCCGGATCAATGGCTGACGGATGATCAGGCGCTCGACTGCGGCTGTGGTGTGGCGCTGCACACGCCAGGCCATACGCCAGGCTCGATGAGCTTCTGGTTTCCCGAGGCCAAGCTGTTGATTGCCGGAGATACCCTGTTTCGTCGCGGCATTGGCCGGACCGATTTGTGGGGCGGAGATTCGGCGACTATTGAGCGCTCGATCAAGCAGCGGCTTTATACCCTGGATGAAGAGGCAACCGTTGTAACCGGTCACGGGCCGGATACCCGCCTGGGCGATGAGATGCGTGAAAACCCCTTTGTGCGTGCATGAGGTTAGCGCTTCACAGTTTGTTTGAAGGCTTTCTGATAGGCTCGGCGTCAGAACTTTAATGGCGTTTTGGAATCGACATGTTCAGGTCTTAGACCTGAAATAACACGTAAACAAAGGAACTACCGATGAACAAGTGGCGAAATCTGGCGATCTTAACAGCCGGAGTTACTATGCTGGCGGCGTGCACCAACAACCCTTACACAGGCGAAAGCGAAGCCGGGAAATCCGGTATCTACGGCGGCATTGGCGCTGTGACAGGGGCTGTTATTGGCGCGGCGACCTCAAGCAAGAAAGACCGCGGCAAAGGCGCATTGATCGGCGCGGCTGTCGGTGGCGCTGCGGGTGGTGGTTATGGCTACTACGTGGACAAGCAAGAAGCTCAACTGCGTCAGCGCCTGGTAGGCACTAGTGTTCAGGTGCAGCGTAATGGCGACCAGCTGACGTTGATCATGCCGGGTAACATTACCTTTGCGACCAACTCTTCAGACATCTCCAGCAGCTTCTATCCAACGCTGAACTCACTGGTTACGGTTTTCAAAGAGTTCGATAAGAGCGGCATCAACATTGTCGGCCACACCGACAGCACCGGCTCGCTGGCGTTGAACCAGAACCTCTCCAATGCGCGTGCGCAGAGTGTTGCCTCGTACCTGTCTTCCAATGGCGTGGCGGGTAACCGCATTTCTGCCTACGGTGCCGGCCCTAATCAGCCGATCGCGAGCAACGCGACTGAACAAGGTCGTGCGCAAAATCGTCGCGTGGAAATTACCCTGCAACAAATGCAACAAATGCAATAAGCGTATTGGCGCAGAAGAAAAGCTCCCGTTGGGAGCTTTTTTTTGGCCTTGATTCTTTGATAGTGGCATTGTGCTATTTTCTGACAGAGCCAGTTGAAGTTGGGACTGGCGTTCAAGGTCTGCGCGCTGATGCCGATAGACGAAAATAGCCGATCATTTTTTGCAGTGAGCGCGACAAATCGGTTTGGGGGAGGCATGCATATCACGCGTTTGGAAGCTGGGTCTGGTAGTCAATTGATTCTGGTTGTGGATGACCAGCAGGATAACCTTGATGGCGTGAGCGAGTTGCTGGACGACGGTCCCTGGCGGATTGTCTGCGCCAATTCCGGCGCTGGGGCTTTACGAATCCTGCAAACGCAGGATGTCAGTCTGGTGTTGCTGGATGTGCAAATGCCGGGGATGGACGGTTTCGAAGTCGCCCGGCTTATGCGCGAAGATCCGCGCAGTCGATACACCCCAATCATTTTTCTTTCCGGTCTGGAGCAAAGCCATTCCTTTCTGGCCAAAGGTTACTCTCAGGGCGCAATCGATTTCATCAAAAAGCCCTTCGATCCCGTGGTGCTGCGCCATAAGGTCGAGTCGTTGCTTGAGCATGCGAGGCACCGCCGTGAACTGTTGGCGTTGAGCCAGCAACTGGAGAGCGAGCGCGCCTTCAATGCCTCTATTTTGACCAGTGCCGCTGAAGGCATCATGGTAATCGAGGCTGACGGCGTGATCCGCTTCGCCAACCCAACCATTGCCGCCATGCTCAAGACCTCGGTTGAGGCTTTGCAAGGCGCTCACTTCATGGGCTACATCAAACAACCCGAACAGCCGACTGGCTGGTTGCAATCGGTTATTTACAGCCAATGGCAAACCAATAAGAATTTTCGCCTGACCGACTTCATGCTGCGCTCACGCATGGGTGAAAGCGTGCCGGTAATATTGTCCTGCGCACCGTTACCGGGGCCGCGCGGCGCGTTGGTGTTGATGGCGCTTGATATGACAGTGGAGCGCCATCTGCGCAGCCAACTGGAGTCGCTGACAATTACAGATGCGTTGACAGGGCTGCTTAATCGCCGCGGTTTTTACCAGTCGATGGAGTTGGCGCTGGCGCGCATCGAGCGCACTCAAAAGTCGATGTCGTTGCTGTTTCTCGACCTGGATGGTTTCAAGAAAATCAACGATACCTTGGGCCACGACGCCGGTGATCTTTTACTGCGCCGCGTGAGTGAGATGTTGCAGGGCTGCCTGCGCCCTTACGATACGCTGGCGCGCCTGGGCGGGGATGAATTCACCGTATTGCTCGATAGCCTTAATACGCCCGAAGATGCCGGGCGCGTGGCGCAAAAACTGATAGATGTGGTTTCAACTCCGCAGAGCATAGACGGCGTCGAGTTCAGTCTGGGCGTAAGCATCGGTGTTGCCTCGATGCCTGAGTGCGGGCAAACAGTGGAGGAGTTGCTGCGCGCCGCTGACATTGCGATGTATGAAGCCAAGCGTAGCGGTCGCCGGCAATTCAAGTATTTCTGCAGTGCCATGCAGGCGCGCGATATTTTGCTTTCACCGTGTGACAAGCAGCCGGCACTTGGTTTTAGCGAGGCGCTGCGCTCCACGTTGAGCTAACCACGCAACGGCCAGCTCACCGGTTATGGTGCTGGCTGTTGAGTAGTGGAGCGGGGTTATTGGCCGGTGTAATGACCTTGTTTGAGTGCGCTCAACTCGGCGTCTTTTTTCTCCCACAAGGCATTCACCCACTGTTGAAACGCCAGGCGATAGCTTTCGTCCTGATCGTAGCTCTTGCCGAGAAATTCCTGCGGAATCGGCAACGCCTCAAAGCGCACAACCACATCATTCACCTTGCCGGTCAGCAAGTCCCAGAAACCGGGGTTGCCCTGCGGATAGTATATGGTCGAGTTGACGATCTTGTGCATCTGCTCGCCCATCGCATCCAATACAAACGCGACGCCGCCAGCCTTGGGTTTGAGCAAATTGTTGAACGGAGATTGCTGCTGCGCATGCTTGCTCGGATTGAAGCGTGTGCCTTCGAGAAAGTTGAAAATGGCCACAGGGCTGCCGCGAAACTTGTCGCAGGTTTTGCGGGTTGTCTCCAGGTCCTTGCCCTGTTTTTCCGGGTGCTTGGCCAGATAGGCTTTGGAGTAGCGCTTCATGAACGGAAACTCCAGCGCCCACCAGCACAAGCCAATCACCGGCACCCAGATCAGCTCCTGTTTGAGGAAGAACTTGAGCGGGCGGACGTGGCGATTAAGCAGGTATTGCAACACCAGAATGTCGACCCAGCTCTGGTGGTTACTGGTGACCAGATACGTGTGCTGATAGTCGAGTGCCTGCAAGCCATCCACGTTCCAGCGAATATTACACAGCAGTTTCATCCAGGCTTTATTGCAGCTAATCCAGCCTTCCTGAATGAAATTCATCGCCCAGTTGCAAGCGCGCCGTGCGCCTTTGAAAGGCAGGCAAATTTTCAGCAGGGTTACAGTGAACAGCGGAATACACCAGAACAGGGTGTTAATAGCCAACAGGCTGGCGCTGAGTACGCCGCGCAAAGGGGCAGGGAGAAAGTGCAGCATGCGGGTAGGTGCCTCCATGGAAAGGGCGTTCCCGGTTTATTTATTGCCGCAATCAGGTGCGGCTCTTGGGGTGCGCAGATTACCTTGAAGCCTGCAGACTTAAAATATCGAACTTCGCTGAATTTTTGCTTAATTGGCTGACAATACCGCCATGTTTGCCGCTGTTTGGCCTGAAAGACTCAGGCCAGACGGCTACTGGGGCAGGTTGGCGGCCTGGATGGCGGTGAGGGCGATGGTGTAGACGATGTCATCGACCAATGCCCCGCGCGACAAGTCATTCACAGGCTTGCGCAAACCCTGCAGCATCGGCCCGACACTGATGCAGTCAGCGCTGCGTTGCACAGCTTTGTAGGTGGTATTACCGGTGTTCAAGTCGGGGAAGATAAACACCGTCGCCCGGCCTGCGACAGGACTGTTCGGCGCTTTCTGCCGGCCAACACTTTCGATGGCTGCTGCGTCGTATTGCAGCGGGCCATCGACAAGTAATGCAGGGTCCGCCAGTTTGGCCAGCCGAGTGGCTTCGCGCACCTTTTCGACTTCCTCACCCGTGCCCGAGTCGCCGGTCGAGTAACTAAGCATTGCCACCCGTGGCGGAATCCCGAAGGCCAGAGCCGAGTTCGCGCTCTGCAGGGCAATCTCGGCCAGATCCGGCGCGCTCGGGTCCGGGTTGACTGCGCAGTCGCCATACACCACGACCTGATCGGGCAGCAGCATGAAGAACACCGAGGAAACCAGCTTGTAGCCAGGCGCCGTCTTGATCAATTGCAGCGCCGGGCGAATGGTGTTTGCAGTGGTGTGAACGGCGCCAGACACCAGGCCGTCTACCTCATCCAGAGCCAGCATCATGGTGCCCAGCACGACCGTGTCTTCCAGTTGAGCGCTGGCCATGGGTGCGTTCAGCCCCTTGCCTTTGCGCAGTTCAACCATGGGCTCGACATAACGCTCGCGAATCAGGTCCGGGTCGAGAATTTCCAGATCGTCCGGCAGCTCGATGCCTTGCGCCTTGGCAACGCTGTAGACCTCTTCGGGCTTAGCCAGCAACACGCAGCGGGCAATGCCGCGTGCCTGACAAATAGCCGCTGCCTGAATCGTGCGTGGCTCGTTGCCTTCCGGCAGCACAATGCGTTTATTCGCAGCTTTGGCGCGCTGTACCAGCTGATAGCGAAACGCCGGCGGCGACAAACGCAACTCACGGGGCGTGCCGCAGCGGGTACTCAACCAGTCGTGATTAATATGGTTGGCCACGAAGTCGGCGACTTTTTCGGCGCGTTCTTTATCGTCTACCGGGATTTCGCGGTTGAGTCGATTGAGGTTGGTCGCGGTATCGTATGAGCCGGTGCTCACGGCCATTACCGGCAGGCCGCTTTGCAACGCGGTGTGGCACAACTCGATGATTCGCGGGTCCGGGCTGAAGTCGCTGCACAGCAGCAAACCTGCCAGCGGAACACCATTCATGGCGGCCAGGCTGGCGGCGAGAATAATGTCGTCGCGGTCGCCTGGCGTTACTACCAACGTGCCGGGCGTTAGCAGCTGCACGGTGTTGGCCACCGCGCGTGCGCACAGAACTATCTTGAGCATGCGCCGTTGCTCGTAATCACCAGCATTGAGAATTCTGGCGCCGAGCAAGTCGGCAATGTCGCGCGTGCGCGGTGCGTTCAATTCCGGTTCCCAAGGGATGCAGCCGAGCAGGCGAAAATCATCGCGGCGAAACAGCGGGGAGATTTCCTGCAAGCGTTCGACAAAGGCATCCATACCCGCATCGTGGCGCACCTTGTTGAGGATTACCCCGAGCACTTTCGGGTCTTTCGGGCCACCAAATAACTGCGCCTGAATCTCCACCCGGTCGCACAGTTCATGCAGGCTTTCCTGATCCGGTGCGGAGACCAGAATCACATCGGCATCGAGGCTTTTGGCCAGATGAAAATTGATACGTGCGGCGTAACTGGCCTGACGAGTGGGGACCATGCCTTCGACAATGACCACATCCTTGCCTTCGGCCGCTTGCTGATAGAGGCTGATGATCTCTTCCAGCAGCTCATCCAGTTGACCGTCACCGAGAATTCTTTCGACATGAGCAAGGCCCAGCGGTTTTGGCGAGTTGAGGCCGTGGGTGCGGGCAATCAACTCACTCGAGCGTTCGGGGCCGGCGTCGCCCTGATGCGGTTGCGCGATTGGCTTGAAGAAGCCGACCTTGAGGCCAGCGCGCTCCAGCGCACCGACCAGTCCGAGGCTGATCGAGGTCAGGCCGACACCAAATCCGGTTGGGGCTACAAAAAAGGTGTGCATGCGGTTTCCTGTCGAGTGCGCGGTAGCGCGTGGTCAGTGAATGACTGCAAGACTGCTTACGTCAGTTAAGCAGAGCCAGCGTGTCGAGGGCGATCTGGCGTTCTTCGTTGGTCGCCACAACCAGCACGCGTGGATGATCTTTAGCGTTAATCGGCCCGCTGACACCGCGGATCATTCGGGCGTTGGCTTCCTTATCCAGGACCAGGCCAAATAGTTTCAGGTGGGCGACTGTCATCGTGCGAATCAGCGGTGAGTTTTCACCAATGCCGCCGGTGAAAATCAACCCGTCGAATTGCGGCAGTGCGCAACTCAAAGCAGCCAGAGACTTGGCCAACCGGTAACAAAACACCTCGATAGCCAGCGTGGCACCGGCATGGCCTTGCTCGCGAGCCTGCTCAAGCGTGCGCATGTCGTTCGACAAGCCAGACAACCCAAGCAAGCCGCTTTCGCGGTTGAGCATATGATCGATTTGTTCCAGATCCCAGCCCAGTGTGCGCGCCAAGTGGCTGTGCAGATTGGGGTCGACATCGCCGCTGCGTGTACCCATCACCAAGCCCTCCAAGGGCGTCAAACCCATGCTGGTGTCGCGGCTTTGGCCATTGACGATGGCGCAGGTAGAGCAACCGTTACCAAGGTGTGCGACCAACCAACTGCTATCACCCACTGAAAGCTCGCATAGCTCGGCGGCGTGGCGGCTGACAAAGCGGTGGCTGGTGCCATGAAAACCGTAACGGCGCACGCCGTGCTCGCGATACAGCGACTCGGGCAGTGCATAACGATAAGCATGCTGGGGCAGCGTTTGATGGAACGCTGTATCGAACACGGCCACTTGCGGCAAATTGGGGAAGAGCTTCATTGCCACGTCAATGCCCAGCAAGTTCGCCGGGTTGTGCAGCGGCGCGAGCGGGGAGGTGGCTTTGACGGCGTTGAGGGTTGCCTGATTAAGCCGGCTCGCCGTGGTGAATTTTTCTCCGCCGTGTACCACGCGGTGGCCAATGCCGTGGAGCTTGCCATTGGCGGCGGCCTGCACTTTTGGCATCAGCTCGGCGAGTGCAGCCTGATGATCGCCGAAAGCCATCATCGCGCTGTGCTTTTTGTCGCCTGACTGCCAATGCAGCACGGCATCCGGGCTGCCGAGTCGCTCGGCGATGCCACTGATGGCAAAGGACTGCTGTGCCTCATTGACCAGAGCAAACTTGATCGATGAGCTGCCGCAATTGATTACCAGAATGTTACGTGCCGACATTGAATAGTCCTTGGCTTAAAGCCACCGGGTAAATGACTATCGCTTTTCAGCAGCAGTCTCGCTTGCACACCAGCCACAGGCAAATGGTTGGCCAATATGGCGTTGCCGCAATTGCGCATCCAGTACCCATGCCCGGTTCTGCCATGGCGGTTGATGACGCAAGTGCTGAGTGTGGCCACATGACAAGACTGCCACCCAATCACCGTGCTCGTCCTGACGAAAGTCAAGCACGTGAGAGCTTGTACTATCTTTCCGTCTGTCAGCGGTGGGTTCGCTTTCGGGCGTTGGCTTGGTTAAACTTGTCCGTTCTTTAAACTTCTGCAAAAGGTCTCGCCCCATGCTGATCGCTGCCAATAAAGCTGTCTCTATCGACTATACCCTGACCAATGATGCCGGTGAGGTTATCGACAGCTCGGCTGGCGGTGCTCCGCTTGCCTACCTGCACGGTGCCGGTAACATCATTGCTGGTCTGGAAAAAGCCCTGCTGGGCAAACAAGCTGGCGACGAGCTGGATGTCTCCGTTGAGCCAGAAGATGCTTACGGTGAATATAGCGCTGAATTGGTCGCTACTCTCAACCGTTCGATGTTCGAAGGCGTCGACGAGCTGGAAGTCGGCATGCAGTTTCACGCCTCGGGTCCTGATGGCGGCATGCAGATCGTGACTATCCGTGAGCTGGATGGCGACGACGTAATCGTCGACGGCAACCACCCATTGGCTGGCCAGCGTCTGAACTTCAAAGTTAAAGTTGTAAACGTGCGTGACGCCAGTGAAGAAGAAGTGGCTCACGGCCACATCCACGGCGAAGGTGGTCACCAGCACTAATTACTCAAAGCAGGCTGGGCGTGTGTTTATCGCAGTTGCGCGACGCTTGAATGCGTGGCTCGACAGGACGCGATAATGACCGACGTTCTCAAGGCGACTTATGGTTCTGTCATCTGCGCCCAGCACTGCTAATATGAGTAAACCAAAGGCGCCTTATGGCGCCTTTTTGCCCTCTGCCGTACCCCGCAAACGCTCTCCTGGAGTTGATGAATGAGTGCCTTCCACGACATTAATTTGCGAGCACTGGACGGTCAGGATTTACCGCTGGCCCCTTTTAAAGGCCAAGTCGTGCTGGTTGTTAACGTCGCCTCGAAATGCGGGCTTACCCCGCAATACAGCGGGCTTGAGCAGCTGTATCAAACCTACCGCGAGCAAGGCTTTACGGTGTTGGGTTTGCCGTGCAATCAATTTGCCGGGCAGGAGCCGGACAGCGAAGAACAGATTCGCGAGTTCTGCACCACGCAATACGGCGTGACGTTTCCATTGGGCAGCAAGATGGATGTTAACGGGGCGGGTCGCCATCCGTTGTACCGCCTGCTGGCGGGCGAGGGCGCCGAGTTTCCTGGCGATATCACCTGGAATTTCGAGAAGTTTCTGGTCGGTCAGGATGGCCGCGTTCTGGCGCGTTTCTCGCCGCGCACAACACCTGATGATCCGGCTCTGATTGCCGCCATCGAGAAGTCTCTCGGCTAGCTTGCAAGCTGGCAACAGGCTAAATCGCCCAGCGGATAAACGATTGCCGGCTCGTTAGCGGGCAGGCAATCAATCCACCTCGCTTAACTCACCTGCATCAATGCGCCAGTTATGCCAACTCAGCGGGCACAACGGCGACATGGCTTGTCCGAACGCCATGATCACGGCTTAATCGGTGCAATCGCCGAGGAGCTTGTGATGAGCGAAGAACCCGTAACATCAGCATCGCCCGAGGCGCTGCGTGCGCTGATTGAAAGTCGCCGCTCGGTCCGTCGTTTCAACTCCGAGCCGGTTCCCGATGAGTTGATCCGGGACTGTCTGCAAATGGCCGTGCTGGCGCCCAATTCCTGCAATCTGCAACCGTGGAGCTTTCAGGTCATTCGCGACCCGCAATTGCTCGCGCGTCTGCATCCGGTTTGCATGAGCCAGAACGCTGCCAAGGCGCCATTGATCATTGCCGTGTTGGCGCGACCGGATACATGGCGCCAGGCGTGTGAAAATATTATTGAGTACTGGCCAGAGCCAGAAGTACCGGGACGTATTCGTCACTTCTATCGCAAGACCGCACCGTTTCAATACAACCAGGGTGCGTTGGGGATACTCGGTTTCTGCAAGCGGCAGATGCTGCGCATTGCCGCTTTGCGCAAACCGTTGATGAGAACCCCGAACAGCAAGGCACAGATGCGCATCTGGGCGGTCAAGTCGACGGCGCTCGCGGCGCAGAACCTGATGCTGGCCTTTCAAAGTCATGGCTATGCAACGTGTCCCATGGAAGGCTTTGACGAGGTGCGCCTGCGCAAAACGCTGGATATCCCGCGTGAAGCGCTGCCGATAATGCTGCTGGCAGTCGGTAAGCAAGGCGAGAAGGGCGTGTATAACCCGCGCCTGCGTTTCCCGCTTGAGCAGCACGTGACCTGGCTGTAGCGACGACGCTTTCTGCTACTCCCGCGTGGCTGCACTGGGCGTCTGCTGTTGGATAGTTAATCACTATAATCAATAGTGCTGGGAAACCGAGACGACCGGTCATATTGTGCGCGACATGAATCGCTCAATACGTCTCGACAAGCGCGACCTTATCCTCGCCAAAGGTACTGAGGTGATGACCCGCCGGGGTTATCACGGTGCCGGCGTGCAGGAAATCGTCCAGGCTGCGGGGGTGCCCAAAGGCTCCTTCTATCACTATTTCGCCAGCAAGGAAGACTTCGCCCAGCAGGCGTTGGAATACCTGTACGCGCCGCGCTTGCAGCGCTATGCATTGGCGCTGGCCAATGCCGAACAGACCCCGCGCACCCGCATTCTCGATTATTACCAAGACCTGGTTGAGCATTTCGCTGCGCAGGAGAAGCTTGAGTATCACTGCTTCATCGCCAGTCTCGGCTTTGAGATGGCCGAGCTTGCGCCCTCGATCGGCCAGCAGGTTGAGCAGATTTTTCAACGCTCCGCCGAGATTCTCCAAGCCTGCCTTGAAGAGGCGCAGCAGATGGGCGAAATCGGCGCGGATGAAGACTGCGCCAACCTGGCCATGTTTATCACCAACGCCTGGCAAGGGGCGTTAACCCGGCTCAAAGTTTCTGCCAGTACAGAGGCACTAGCGGCCTTCACTCATCGCTTGCGGCTGTTGCTGCAATCCTGAATTTATAGACCTTGAACGAGCCACAATGGCTGCAGGAGTAATTATGAACGCCCCGGTAAATGCACTGTTTCAACCTTTCTCGCTCGGCGCTCTGGAGCTGCCGAGCCGCGTGGTCATGGCGCCAATGACACGCTCGTTTTCACCGGGCGGCGTGCCCAACAGCAAAGTCATCGAATACTACCGTCGCCGCGCTGCTTCGGGTGTTGGCCTGATCATCACCGAAGGCACAACCGTCGGCCACAAAGCCGCCAACGGTTATCCCAATGTGCCGCGCTTCTTTGGCGAAGATGCACTGGCAGGCTGGCAGAAAGTGGTCGAGGCTGTGCACGCTGAAGGCGGCAAGATTGTCCCGCAACTCTGGCACGTCGGCAGCATCCGTCGCGCCGGTACCGAGCCGGACGCCAGCGTTCCGGGTTACGGCCCGAGCGAGAAGGTCAAAGACGGCAATGTCGTGGTTCACGGCATGACTCAGGAAGACATTGATGATGTCATTCAGGCCTTCACTCAGGCCGCTGTCGATGCGCAGCGTATCGGCATGGATGGCGTGGAAATCCATGGCGCGCACGGTTATCTGATCGACCAGTTCTTCTGGGAAACCAGCAACCAGCGCACCGATGGTTACGGTGGTGATCTGGCTCAGCGCTCGCGTTTTGCTATCGAGTTGATCAAGTCGATGCGTGCCGCCGTAGGGCCGGGCTTCCCGATCATTCTGCGTTTTTCGCAGTGGAAGCAGCAGGATTACACCGCGCGTCTGGTGCAGACCCCAGAAGAATTGGGCGCATTCCTCAAGCCGCTGGCGGATGCCGGTGTGGACATTTTCCATTGCTCGACTCGCCGTTTCTGGGAGCCGGAGTTCGAAGGCTCAGACCTCAATCTCGCCGGCTGGACCCGTCAGTTGACCGGCAAGCCTACGATCACCGTCGGCAGCGTCGGGCTCGATGGCGAGTTTATGCAGTTCATGGTCAAGACCGACAAGGTAGCCCAGCCGGCCAGCCTGGATGACCTGCTGACCCGCCTGAATAATCAGGAGTTTGATCTGGTCGCCGTCGGCCGCGCGCTGCTGGTTGATCCGGATTGGCTGATCAAGGTCCGCGAAGGCCGCAATCAGGATATTCTGCCCTTCAGCCGCGATGCGTTGATGAGTCTGGTTTAAACCCGCTCGTTAGCACGTATCCACAAGCCCCGATTATTCGGGGCTTGTCGTTTCAGCGCTGGGTTTGGCCAGCGGGTACTGGATCAGCCGCCTGCATGGCGCTGCGCAGGTGCGACTCGAACTGCCCGGTAATAGTCTCCCAGCCCTGACGCGCGGCATGTTTGCGCGCGTTGAGGCGAGTTTTGCGCAAATTTTCCGGGGCTTCCAGCAGCCAGCACGCCGCGTCGATAAAGCTCTGTTCATCGCCAGGTATGGCCAGCGCGCCGTTGTAACCGTGGCGAATGTGCTGCGCGGCGCCCGCACGATCAAACGCGACCACACCCAAGCCTGACGCCAGCGCTTCGAGCACTACATTGCCGAAGGTTTCCGACACGCTGGGAAACAGAAACAGATCTGCACTGGCGTAGTGACTGGCTAACGCTTCGCCCTGTTGCATACCGCAAAACATTGCATCGGGCAGTTGTTGCTGCAGGGCAGGGCGGAGCGGGCCATCGCCGACTATCACCAGTTTCAAACGTAAATGGGCAAAGCGTGTTTGGAGTTGAGTGAACGCCGTCTCCAGCAGTCCGAGGTTTTTCTCGGGGGCCATTCTGCCCACGTACATCACCGCAATCGAGTCTTCATCCACGCCCCAGGATTGGCGTAACAAGGCGCAGCGTCTGGCGGGATTGAACAACTGCCCGTCGACCCCACGCGCCATTAACTCGATGCGCTCGAAACTGTGCCGCAGCAACTCGGTTTTTTGGCCATTGCAAGGCACCAACGTCAGCTGCGAACGGTTATGAAACCAGCGCAGATAAAGGATCAACGCCTGAGTCAGCAAGCCTGCGCCATAGTGCGCCGCGTAGTGATGGAAGTTGGTGTGAAAGCCGCTGACAACCGGGATCTGCAAACGCCGGGCAGCACGCAAGGCGGACAAACCCAGCAAGCCCTCGGTGGCGATGTAAAGCACATCGGGGCGTTGTTTGCGCCAGCGATTGAGCAACTTGTGCAACGCCGACTGGCCCCACTGCAAGCCGGGATAACCCGGCAGCGGCCAGCCACGGGTCAGCACCAGTTGTTCATCTTGCGAAGCGCCTTCATCGGTTGCCTGCCTTGGGCGTACAAGTTGTACCCGGTGCCCGCGCAGGCGCAGCCCCTCAACCAAATGGCCAAGCGTATTGGCGACGCCGTTGGTTTCCGGTGCAAAGGTTTCGCTGATCAGTGAGATGTACAGGGAGGGTGTGCTCATGACAGCAGTGTCGGCTGCTGCCATGTAGCCGATATGACGTTATGGTTGCTTTACCGTGACAACGGCATCGCCGCGTTCGCGCACCCAGAACAGCGTTGCTCCGGCAACCGCTGCCGGCATCATCACCAGATTGACCACCGGTACCAGCAAGGCCACATAAGTGATGCCGCCAAACCCAAGGGACTGCCAACGCTTTTCACGCAGCCAGGCGAGCATGTCCTGCCAGCTCATTTTGTTGTTGTCCGCCGGGTAGTCGATGTATTGGATGGCCATCATCCAGATACCGAACAGCAGCCACAGTGGCGCAGCAACCAGGTTGATTACCGGAATGAATGAAAGGATGAACAGGCCGATCGCGCGCGGCAGAAAATAGCCCAGCTTGCGCAACTCGCGGCCAATAGTGCGCGGCACCATTGCCATGAACTCGGTCCAGCTGAAAGGCGGGAAGTTGTCTTCTCCGCGCACCACGATTTCGACTTTCTCCGAGAGAAAACCGTTAAACGGCGCGGCAATCATATTGGCGAGCATGGTGAAGGTGAAGAACACCATCAGCACAACCAGGGCGCCAAACAGGGGCCAGAGCACATACTCAAGAAAGCTCAGCCAGCTCGGCAGGTTGGGGATGAATGTTTCTACCCAGCCACTGAATTGCTGAATAGCAAAACCGACCAGCGCGATAAACAGAATCACGTTGATGGTCAGTGGCAGCAGCACGAACAGGCGCAAGCCGGGGCGCATGATCAGCCTGAAACCTTCGCTCAGGTATTGCGGGCCAGAAAGCACGGGGGCGGGCATAGCATTCTCCAAGGGTACTTACAGGCGCGACCTTACCGGCTTTAGTGGCGGGTGGAAAGGGCCGCCGTGAAGGGTTGGCGCTGAATTTTCGTCACAAATTACCTGATAGCCAATGCCTATCTGACGCATTGGTAATCGGTATTTCCCCGCCTGTGATTGCCTGCGTAGTCTGCGCAGCATTCCAACCGTTTCGGATTTACCGTGGCTACCTTGTCCCGGGTATTGGGTAAATCCGCTTTTATCGCGCCGACAATGCGTCGGCAGGAGCTAGCAATGTCCGTACAACGTCATGCCCGTGTGATTATCCTCGGCTCCGGCCCTGCCGGTTATAGCGCTGCTGTCTACGCCGCCCGGGCCAATCTCAAGCCCTTGCTGATTACCGGCATGCAGGCTGGCGGCCAATTGACCACCACTACCGAGGTCGACAACTGGCCCGGTGACGTGCACGGCTTGACCGGCCCGGCCTTGATGCAGCGCATGCAAGAACACGCCGAACGGTTCGAGACCGAAATTGTTTTCGACCATATCAACGCCGTCGATCTGGCTGGTGCACCGTTTACCCTGGTTGGCGACAGCGCTACCTACAGTTGCGACTCGCTGATTATCGCGACCGGCGCGAGTGCTCGCTATCTGGGTTTGCCGAGTGAAGAGTTGTTCATGGGCAAAGGGGTTTCTGCCTGCGCCACCTGCGATGGATTCTTCTACCGCAACCGCGAGGTCGCTGTAGTTGGTGGCGGCAACACGGCGGTCGAAGAGGCGTTGTATCTGGCTAATATCGCCAGCAAGGTGACGCTGGTGCATCGCCGCGAAACCTTCCGCGCCGAAAAAATCCTCCAGGACAAACTGCAGGCGCGAATCGCCGAGGGCAAGATCGAGTTACGCCTCAACGCACAGGTGGATCAGGTGCTGGGTGATGACATGGGCGTAACAGGCGTGCGCTTGCTCAACAACGATGGCAGCCATGGCGAGCTGAAAGTGGACGGCCTGTTTGTGGCCATCGGGCACACGCCCAACACCTCATTGTTCGAGGGCCAGTTGGCGCTGAAAGATGGTTATCTGGTGGTCAATGGCGGACGCGATGGCAATGCAACAGCAACCAGCGTCGCGGGCGTGTTTGCCGCTGGTGATGTTGCCGATCACGTTTACCGTCAGGCGATTACCTCGGCAGGTGCCGGCTGTATGGCGGCGCTGGATGTCGAGCGTTATCTCGATAGCATCTGAGGCAGATGCGCAAGCCCCGGCGTTGTCGGGCTTGCGCTTGCACTCGGCGATCAGGCGTTGCGCGTGATCGATTGCTGGCTGAACGATACGCCGGCCAAGCCTGTGGCCATCAATGCACGGATATTGCCGTGGTCGCTGCCATCTGGAGTGGCAACCACGCTGCGATAATGCTCGCCAAAGCACTTGAGCGCTTCTTCATCAGAAAACTTTTCAAGCACAGCCATGCCGAGGGTTTTGCACGAGCCTTCATTTTGCCCGGCAGCATTTTCAACCGCGCCGTTGGTAAAGGCGCTGGGTTGATAGGTGTAATGCTCAGCAATGAATTGCAGGGTGTCTGCAAACATGAAGTCATCGCTTTGCAGGCGTGCACGAAAATCATTCAACGCGGTCATTGTTACTCGCTTTTACCGGTTTGCTGTTTGAAAGCGGCCTTCTGATCGGCAGACGCTTCCTTCTGATACTTCTCTTTCCACACCGCGTACGGCATGCCGTAAATCTCTTCACGTGCCTGATCCGGCGTCACATCCAGTCCAAGGTCATCACCCGCCGCCTTGTACCACTTAGACAGGCAATTACGACAGAAACCGGCCATGTTCATCAGGTCGATATTTTGTACATCCGGGCGACTGCGCAGGTGTTGTACCAGGCTACGGAAGGCAGCAGCTTCGAGTTCGAGGCGTTCTTGCTCGGTCATATGCAGGCTCTCAAAAAACAGCGGGATGTGCTGAGGCGATGATAAAAGCCTCCTCGGCAGACAGCAATGCCTTGCATCAGCTAACCAAGAAGAAGCAAGTAAACGGTTACGCAGTCCATATCCGAGTTGTGAGATATCTTCTGATCTAGCGCTTTTAACCCAGTCGCGCCCTGTTCCTCCTGTGGAGGAAAAATCGCAGAGAAACGTCGCGAGCGCAGGGAGTACAAGGCGCAGCGCGACTCAAAAGCGCAATTTACATCGAGCAAGCGAGATATCTTCTGATCTAACGCTTTTAACGCAGTCGCGCCCTGTTCCTCCTGCGGAGGAAAAATCGCAGAGAAACGTCGCGAGAGCAGGGAGTACAAGGCGGAACGCGACTCAAAAGCGCAATTTACATCGAGTCAATAAGTGTTTTTAGTTCTGCTCCAGTGCTTTTAACCCAGTCGCGCCCTGTTCCTCCTGTGGAGGAAAAATCACAGAGAAACGTCGCGAGCGCAGGGAGTACAAGGCGGAAAGCGACTCAAAAGCGCAATTTACATCGAGCAAGCGAGATATCTTGTGATCTAACGCTTCTAACCCAGCCGCGCCCTGTTCCTCCTGCGGAGGAAAAATCGCAGAGAAACGTCGCGAGCGTAGGGAGTACAAGGCGGAACGCGATTCAAAAGCGCAATTTACATCGAGTAAATGAGCATTTTTAGTCGGGTTCCAACGCAGTAATCCCAAGCGCAGCAGTTTCTCTGTGATTTTTTTTAGCGATGGGCGGCCAGGGTTATCGACACCGATTCGGCGAAGCGCAGCGCATGCGGCTTGTCCACTTCAACCTCGGCGTAACGCACTGCCTGATTGGCCATCACCAGATCGAGAACTTCCTGAGTCAGGCGTTCGAGCAGCGCAAAGCGATTGCCTTCCACGTGCTGGATGATCGCTTTGGTAATGGTGCGGTAGTTGAGGGCGTGGTCAATATCGTTGTCACGCACCGCCTCGACCGCCGGATACAGAATGGTCAGGTTGATCAACACGTCCTGCTTGTTGTTGATCTCCTCTTCCTTGATACCAATGAAAGTGCGCAGGCGCAGATCCTTGACGCGGATGCGGGCCATCCCGGGTTCCAGTCGCGGCATGCTTAGTTGCTCCGTCCAATCAATTGCAGAAATTCGTGACGAGTGTTGCACGATTCGCGGAAGGCGCCGAGCATCACTGAGGTATTCATCACTGAGTTCTGCTTCTCGACGCCGCGCATCATCATGCACATGTGCTTCGCTTCAATCACCACCGCTACACCGGCGGCGTTGGTGACCTGCTGAATTGCCTCGGCAATCTGGCGTGTGAGGTTTTCCTGAATCTGCAGACGTCTTGCGTACATATCGACTATGCGCGCAATTTTTGACAAACCCAGCACCTTGCCGGTCGGAATATAAGCCACATGGGCTTTGCCGATAAAGGGCAGCAGGTGATGCTCGCAGAGTGAATACAACTCGACATCCTTGACGATCACCATCTCGTCGTTGTCCGACGCGAACAGTGCGCCGTTCACAACTTCCTCCAGGCTCTGCTGGTAGCCGTGACACAAATACTGCATGGCTTTGGCGGCGCGTTTTGGGGTGTCGAGCAAGCCCTCACGTTCAGGGTTTTCGCCGACGCCGAGCAAAATTTCGCGGTAGTTGCCGGTTAACAGGTCAGTCATTTCAAGAGTCCTCGCGGAGCGCCTTATTTAAGGTGGCGGCCGCCGTTTACAGTGAGGGTTGTGCCGGTTGTATAAGGGCTGTCGAGCAGATAGCGCAGGCTCTGGTAGATCACCTGCGGGCCGGGCTCGATGGCCATTACGGATTTGTTCAGGGTTTTCTTGCGATATTCCTCACTGTCCCCGGGATTGAACATGATGAGTGCGGGGGCAATGCAGTTGACCTTGATGTCCGGCGCCAGGCTTGCGGCAAATGACAACGTCAGATTCTCCAACCCCGCCTTGCTGGCGCAGTAGGCCGGACGATTGGCGCTGCCTTTGCGGGTGACATCGTCACTGATGTGAATAATGTCGGCAGGCGTAGATTTGCGCAGCAAGTCGGCGCAGTGCAGGTTGATCAGGTAGGGCGCAAGCATGTGCACGGTGAACATCTGGCTGAACGCCTCGGCCTCATTGCCGGGTTCTTCTTTGCGCCACATCGAGGCGTTATGGACAATCGCCCGCAGAGAGTCAGTGTGTTGCTTGAGTGTCGCAATGAACTCAAGAATCGACGATTCCGAGTTGAAGTCGGCGTGCAAAGCGATGGCGCCACGCTCGCGTAGTCGCGCGAGGCTTTCATGCCCGGAGCGGTAAGTGATGATCACGGGTTGCCCTTCATCGAGCAGACGCTCAGCGCAGTACAGGCCGACTCGCTGAGTAGCGCCGGTGATCAGGATGGGGGCACGGTTAGCAGTCATCATCTACTCGATTGTTAAAGTGGCGTGGCACGCTGCTGATGCTATGGCGCTCGGAAAGCTGTGATTAAAGTTATACCAACTGCAACAGTTGTACAAGGATTTGTGGCGGGATAGTTTTGAGCTAGGGTCTATTTTGCCTAAATTTCAGGTGTATGCAGCGCTGTTAGGCCTTAATGGCTTACATTCGCCACTCTCATTATTTGTACATGGTTTTTTTATGTATAGGTTTCGCATCGTTTGCTGTCGAAGATTGCAGCTGCGCTGAATAGCCGGGCTTGGTGTCTTTCGATGTTCTCATGCCAGTGAGCGTCGAACGGCTCAACCGTTTAATTGGCAACAGTTGCCTGCTGAACCGTGTCTGTCGGAAGTTGCGAGCGATTTAAGAGGCGCTGTCGGCCGCGATGACATCGGCGCGGCCGCTTGGGCAGACATACGTTTCAGCAGCTCTGTGCGAGGTATTTGCCAGGGCGGCAAATACCTCGCGACAGTAGGGCGGCGATTATTTCAGCGCAATTTTGCAGCGCTCGACGCAATGCCCGCTTGCGGACGGGTTACTGTATGCGCCTGCAGCCAGGGCGCGAGCAGGCGCGTCGACAGCGGAATGAACAAATAGGTCATCAGCGGCGTCAGCGCGAGAGTGCTGAGCAACACGCGGGTAATCAGCGGGAAGTCTGCCAGCAGGCCGCCAAACAGCAGATTGAAGGCCAGCGAGACAGGGAAGAACGCCAGCCAAATGGCCACGCTTTGCTTCCAGCGCGGAGGCTGTTTGTTGGCCGGGCCAAACCATGAGGTAATTCCTGTGGCGCGCTGTTCGGTTGGCTGGGCAAACAAGCCTGCCCCGCGCGACAGCCAAGCTTGGCGAGAGGCCGAGTGCTCCCATGAGGCGAGCGTTTGCTCATCAGCGAAGCGGAAGATTATTTGAAATTCGTCATCGCCTGGAGGCGGGGCAAGAACGCCGGAGCCCAGATAGCCAGGAAAGTCAGTCGCCAGATGTTCGCCTTCATGCAGCCAGGCGATTAGGTCGTGATAGCGGCCGTTAGCAACACGGCGCGCCACCATCAGGGTGACGGGTTGTGCAGACATTGTGTATCTCCATTAAGCCTGAGTGCGCGCCAAGGGTGTAGGCGTGCATTACCGCGCTCGGGGTAATGAGCGCTGGTAAAAGACAGGCAAGGATTATTCCGTTTTTTGCAGAATTAGCCAGATCAATCTTCGCAGCGAGGCTTACGGTTGTCGGCGTTGGCTAAATCGCAGCGTTTTGCACCATTCGGGTGCGGTAGCCAAGCCAGATGCGGGCGCATGAGGCAGAACAGGCAGTAGCCGAACTCAATCAGCGGCCTCATGGCTTTCCAGCGTATTATTGCCACCCAACGGCCCAGCCCGGCGGCGCACCAACTCCAATAGGTCGCATCGACGCCTTTGACCCATTGGCCGTCGGCGAAACGGGCGTGCAACAGGTCTTCCATGCTTTGCTGGCTCAGGCCCAGCGCATTGGCATCGAATTGCGCGTCGTTGATGTCAATGAACAACAACTTGGCGGGATCAGCTTTTTGCTTGAGCAGGTTGATCTCTCTGGCGCACAGCGGGCAGTCGCCAGCGTAGTAAAGCGTCAGGGGCCAGGAGGGGGAATTGGCCATGATCATCTCCTTGTACATGTTTTGTACAAGGTATGCCGGTAATAGCTGAGTTACAATGCTCAGATCATCAAAAGCGAATGCCTCAGTCATGACCGATATTGTGGATGCGCCATCCCTTACATCGACTGCCCTCAAGGAAGAGGAGCTATTCCCAATCCGCGAAGTATGTCGCCTGACCGGTGTCAATCCGGTCACGCTGCGGGCCTGGGAGCGACGTTATGGTTTGATCCAGCCGGTGCGCACCGACAGCGGTCACCGCCTGTATTCGCTGGCGGATATCGAATCGGTCCGCAGTATTCTGGCGTGGATCGAGCGCGGTGTGACGGTGAGCAAGGTCGGCAAGATTCTGGCTAAAACCACCGCCGTCAAAGCCGCCAGCAGCAAAGGCTATGAGCAGATTACGGCGACTGAGTGGGAACAATGGCAAGCGCAACTGCGCCAGGCCGTGAGCCATTTCGATGAGCCCGCACTCGACCGGCTTTACGGCCAGGTATTTTCCACTTACCCACTGCCTGTCGTGTTCCAGGACGTGTTCATGCCGGTCTGGCAAGAGCTTCTGCTCAATCAGGACCAGTTCGGGCAGACCAGTGAGTGGTTGTTTCTCGATGGTTTTCTGCGTGCCAGAACCCTGCAACGTGCTCATCTGACGCAAGGTCAATACAACGCTAAAGTCCTTCTGGTTGCGCTGCCAGGTGCCTGCCGCGAGCTTGAATTGCTTGTGGCTAGCTTGTTGCTCAGCGGTGGTGACTTCGGCGTGACTGCGCTTGGTTTGGGGCAGCCGCTGAAAGAGCTGACGCTGATCTGCGAGAAAACCCGGCCGCGTGGCGTGGTGGTGTTCAGCAACCAACCGCCGGCTGATGATTTGCCTGCAACCCTCAAGCGTCTGGCGTTGGGTATCAATTGCCCCTTGGCGTTTGCCGGCGATGGTGCCGACTTGGCCAGCGACAGTTTGGTTGGCAGCCCAATCGCTTGCCTGGGAAGTGAAGGGCGTTTGATGCAGCGCCGTTTGCAGCAGTTTCTGGCCGGGCATCTGGATACCTGATCAGCCTTACTCTCAAAAAATCTGCTTAGCGTGATCGGAGCAACCTGATTTCGCTGGAGTCGTTCGACCGTTCGGCGGAAATAGCTGTACAGATGTTATGCAAACACTATTATTTGTACATGTTTTGGCGCTGCAGCAATCCGTATAACGCACTGCAAGTACGCTAACAGGCTGCGCAACCCGGCGACTCCGAGGCAACACTATGAGTGGCCGGTTTTTTATTCGATGGTAAGGATTCATGCCTTACAGATACAACAAACCCGCCAAGCAGGCGGGTTTGTTGTATCTGCGGATCGCTCAGACCTGATGGGCCTGAGGGAAGAGTTCGCGGTGTTTCTCGTAGATGTATTGCTGCAAGCGCTCCTTGCTCACATGGTCGAGCTGCTCAAGGCTGTAGGCGTGCATGCCTTTTTTGGTAGAGCGCACTCGGGTCGCGTGAATGGCGATTGGTTTATCGCCAGGCAATGGCAGCAACTTGTTCAAGGTTTTCGGAGCCGTGCGTTTATGCCGTTGCTCTACCAGCAGGCCGTGCATGGAGATTTCATGCACCAGCAATCCACTGGGTTTGCCATTGCTTAGCCTCAGCTCGACGGCTGGGGTCAATGGCAAGCGCCAGGAGCGAGTTGAGTTGGTGTCATCAAAAATCTGCGGTGTGCCCAGTTCCAGGTGCTGTACATGCTGGTCGTCTTCAACCAGTTGCGGGGTGAAGGTCAGGCGCTGACCTTCGAAGTGGGCTTCAATCGTGAGATGCGCCGTGTTCGCATAGGCTGCAAGAAGCGTCTTAAGCGGGCCGTCAGCATCCACCAAAATTTCTTTAGGGGCTTGATCTACCGGTTTGGCCGGTTTGTACAGGCGCTTGATAAACGCCATCTCGGCCTTGGTAAGAATGGCTTGCTCTTGCATGATTGAACTCGTAACTGCACGCGTGGGTAAACCTCTGACAGCAGAACAGAGTCTTAGTTCGATCTAGGACTGTGTTTTAGCCTCCTCCAATTGCGCTTGAAGTGTAGACAACTGTTTTTCAAGTTGCTTCACGCGCTCCAGAGCATGTACATGTTCTGTGACGTTCTTCTGAATTCCGATGAAGTAGGTCAGTTGATCATGCTCGTTGAATACGGGTGTGATTGACAGCTCATTCCAGAACGGAGTGCCATCTTTTCGATAATTGCGAATGATCTGACGGCAAGGTTCGCGCTTTCTCACGGCCTCACGGATCATGTCCAGGCCCGCCTGATCGCGGTCGCCTGCCTGCAGGAAGCGGCAATCCTGATAGAGGATTTCATCAGCGCTGTAACCGGTGAGCTTTTCGAACGCAGCGTTAGCGTAAATCAGAATATTGTCTTCGCCTTCTTGTTCGGCGACGACAATTCCGTCGTTCGATGCATTTATTACCAGTTGTAACAGTTTGGCGCTGATCATGTGTCTGCTCTCAAGGCTTATTGCCTAATTCTAAAATATCCGGCTGAAGAGTCCAGTTACGGCATAATAATCATCAATTACCTAATGTTTGGAGCTGTTTCTATGAAAGTCGCGATCTTCTCCGGTTCAGTCTATGGCACCGCAGAGGAAGTTGCTCGCCATGCGGCCAAGTTGCTGCAGGCCGCAGGTCTGGACGCATGGCACAACCCGCGTGCCACTTTAAGCGAGATTCAGGCGTTTAATCCGCAGGCGTTTCTGTGTGTGACCTCAACCACCGGCATGGGTGAACTGCCGGATAACCTGCAGCCACTTTATTACGCTATTCGCGACCACCTGCCAGCGTGGTCTGGTTTGCCTGGCGGGGTGATCGCACTCGGCGATTCGAGTTATGGCGACACCTTCTGCGGCGGCGGCGAACTGGTTCGCGAACTCTATGCCGAGTTGGGCATTAAAGAGGCGCTGCCAATGCTACGGCTGGACTCCAGCGAAAGCGTAACCCCCGAGACCGATGCCGAGCCGTGGTTGGCCGAGTTCATCGCCTTGCTTACGGCCTGATAATTGTATTGCCCAAGCAAAGCCTGCGTGATGTGACCCGCAAGGTCATTAAGCTGGCTGCTTGGGCAACTAGGCATCGGCGCAGCAGTCGCTAGACTCCAGAGTACTGATAACAATTACTCACAGTACCGAGGTGACCGCGATGACTGCTGCCCAAGCTATTCCCGAAGTGAATATCAAAGATCAGGTGTCTGCCGCTGAATGGCAAACCCGCGTAGACCTCGCCGCGTGTTACCGGCTGATTGCGCTGTACGGTTGGGACGACCTGATTTTCACCCACATTTCGGCGAAGATTCCCGGTGTTGATGAGTTTTTAATCAACCCGTTCGGTTTGATGTTTCATGAAATAACCGCCTCCAGCCTGGTGAAAATCGACATCAGCGGCAAAAAGCTGATGGACAGCCCGTATGAGATCAACCCAGCGGGCTACACCATCCACAGCGCCGTGCACGAAGTGCGTCACGATGTAGGCTGTGTGGTGCATATCCACACCCCCGCAGGAATTGCCGTTTCGGCGCAGAAGCAAGGTTTGTTGCCGTTGTCTCAGCAGTCGCTGTTCGTGCTGTCGAGTCTGGCTTATCACGGCTACGAAGGCGTGGCTTTGCATCATGAAGAAAAGGCGCGCTTGCAGGCGGATTTGGGCGACAAGAACTTCATGATCCTGCCCAACCACGGCTTGCTCACGGCTTCGGCAACTATCGCCGACACCTTCCTGATGATGTTCACCCTGCAGCGCGCCTGCGAAGCGCAGATCATGGCGCAAAGCGGCGGTGGCGAACTGATCCACATCCCGCAGCAAATCCTCGATGGCGCCAAGGCGATGATCGCCGGCGTGATGAAAAGCGCGCAAGGTATGGGCGGCACGCTGGCCTGGCCCGCTCTGCTGCGTAAACTCGATCAGCAAATGCCGGGCTACGCCAACTAATGGCTCTGGCAGGGATTGCGCTGAGTGATTGGCGCTCTCAGGCGCAGCACTTCAGCTTTAAGGGTCACACCATTGCCTATTGGCAGAGCAGCAACGACTTGAGTCTTGAGCCGTTGCTGCTGATCCATGGTTTCCCGACGGCAAGCTGGGACTGGCACTATTTGTGGCAGCCGCTGGCGCAGCGATTCCGTGTGATCGCCTGCGACATGCTCGGCTTCGGCGACTCCGCCAAGCCGCGTGGCCATGCATACAGCCTGCTCGAACAGGCAGATTTGCAGCAGGCATTGCTGGCGCATCTGCAAGTCAGCCAGCCTGTGCATATTCTCGCCCATGATTACGGCGACAGCGTGGCGCAGGAGTTGCTGGCGCGTCACGTGGCCGGCAACTGTGCGCTGGCCAGTTGCGTATTCCTCAATGGCGGGCTGTTTCCTGAAACCCATCATCCGGTGCTGGTGCAGAAACTCTTGCTCAGCCCGCTCGGCGCGTTGTTCGGTAAGCTGTTCTCGAAGAGCGCCCTGGACAAGAGTTTCGCCAGAATATTTGGTGCCAACACCCAGCCAACAGCCGCCGAGCTGGACGACTTCTGGACCCTGATCAGCCAGAGCGATGGCCCCGGCATCATGCATCGGCTGATTCGCTACATGCCCGAGCGCAAGGTGCACCGGGATCGCTGGCTGGCAGCCATGCAAGCGCCGGGCGTGCCATTGCGTTTGATTGATGGCGCGGTTGATCCGATATCGGGCGAGCATATGCTCAACCGTTATCGCCAACTGATCCCAGATGCTGACACGGTTTTGCTGCCGGGCATTGGTCATTACCCGCAAACAGAGGCGCCCGAGCAGGTGCTTGAGCACTTTCTGGCCTTGCATGACCGGCTGGAAGAAAACCCCCGTCGCGCGTTCGCAAATTAAAGGATTGTGAACGCATGCCCGATAAGGCAGTGGTTATCCCGCTGCCTTATCGGGCACTATTCAGCGGCGGGCGACTTTGTTGTGAGTTGCCACCGGCTGAATGAAACTCGTCGCATTGTTGAAATTGCCCCGGAGTATTGTCATGAGCGCAGCGGTTAGTTTTCAGGATCAAGTAGTTATCGTTACAGGCGCCGGCGGCGGCTTGGGTCGGGCACACGCATTGTTGTTCGCCAAACACGGCGCCAAGGTTGTGGTTAACGACTTGGGCGGCAGCACGCATGGCGAAGGCGCCAATGCATCGGCGGCGGACAAGGTTGTCGAGGAAATCCGCGCGGCGGGCGGTACTGCGATTGCCAACCATGACTCGGTGACCGACGGTGACAAGATTGTCGCCCACGCCATTGCCGAGTTCGGTCGCATCGATGTGGTGGTCAACAATGCCGGTATCCTGCGCGACAAGACCTTTCACAAGATGGAAGATGCCGACTGGGATCTGGTCTACAAGGTCCATGTCGAGGGTGCTTATAAAGTAACCCGCGCCGCCTGGCCGTATATGCGTGAGCAGGGCTATGGCCGGGTGATCTTCACTGCATCCACATCAGGTATTTACGGCAACTTCGGCCAGTCCAACTACGGCATGGCCAAGTTGGGTTTGTATGGCTTGACCCGCACGCTCGCCATTGAAGGGCGCAAGAACAACATCATGGTCAACGCAATCGCGCCAACGGGTGGTACGCGCATGACCGAAGGCTTGATTCCGCCGCAGGTGTTCGAACAGCTCAAGCCGGAGCTGGTTAGCCCGCTGGTGGTGTATCTGGCCAGCAATGCCTGCACCGATACCTCGGGTTTGTTCGAAGTGGGTGGCGGCTGGATCGGCAAAGTTCGTTGGGAGCGCAGCCTGGGCGCAGGCTTTGATCCGCGTGAAGGTTTCAGCCCTGAAGATGTAGCCGATCACTGGCAGCAAATCTGCGACTTTGAAGGCGCCGCGCATCCGGCTGACAACATCGAAGCACTGAAAGAGATGATGGCCAACTTGCAGAAGTATGCCATCTGACGGCGCATTACTGGTTTGACTAAAAACGGGCCGAATGGCCCGTTTTTAGTTGCTCTTGCCGATACCGTATTTGCGCAGGCGAATGGCGATTGCGCTGTGCGATGCGCTCAGCCGTGCGGCCAACTGGCGGCTTGATGGGTGGCTGGGGTAGAGCTTTTCGAGCAAGGCTTTTTCGAAGCTGGCCACCGCTGCATCGAGGCTGCCGATCTCGTTGTCACTGTGCTGCTGGGCAATGGCTGTTCCGGCGATATCCAGGTCGTCTATCTGCACCAGATTGCTTTCGCAAATCGCCGCCGCACGGAAAATCACGTTCTGCAGTTGGCGCACATTTCCCGGCCAACGATTGCTCAACAGCGCCGGATAGGTTTCAGTCGCCAGACGGCAGACCGGACGCTGGATCTGCGCGCAAGCCTGGCGCATGAAATGGCGGGCCAGCAGCAGAATATCCTGATCGCGTTCGCGCAGCGGCGGCACTTCCAGATTGAGCACATTAAGCCGGTAGTAGAGGTCTTCACGGAAGCCGCCCTCACTGACCATTTGTTCCAGGTCGCGGTGTGTGGCGCTGAGAATGCGCACATCAACCTTGACCTCACGCTCACCGCCCACCCGGCGAAAGGTGCCGTCGCTGAGGAAGCGCAACAACTTGGCCTGCAAATAAGGCGACATCTCGCCGATTTCATCGAGAAAAACCGTGCCGTGATTCGCCAGCTCAAGCAGGCCCGGCTTGCCGCCGCGCTGGGCGCCGGTAAACGCGCCTGGCGCGTAACCAAACAGCTCGCTTTCGGCAAGATTCTCCGGCAGGGCAGCGCAGTTGAGCGCCAGAAACGGCTCGTCGCGACGGGCACTGCTGGCATGACATGCACGGGCTACCAGCTCTTTACCGGTTCCGGTTTCGCCATGAATCAGCAGCGGCGCATCCAGTGTGGCAATGCGCTGAGCACGGGTTTTAAGTGTGCGAATCGGTACCGAGTCGCCGAGCAGCGAGTCAAAGCCCTCGGCATGGTCGTGGTGCAGCGCCGACAAGCGCGCGCCGATCCGGCTGGGCTCGTACAGCGTCAACAGCGCGCCAGCGACCTGCAACTGGTTGGGCTCGGCGGTCTCGCTGATCGGCATCGCATCGAGCAATAGTGCGTGGCTATTGAGTGTTACTTCGCGCAAAGGCAGGCGAAAATTCTGCTCCAGCAGCGCATCCAGTATTCCGGGGTCGGTAAACAACTCAGCGAGTAATTGGCCTTCGGGTTCCTGTTCGCACAAGGCAATCAGCGCCGGGTTCGCCAACAAAATCCGGCCTTCGCCATCGACCGCCATAACCGGGTCTGTCATCGCCGCGAGCAACGCATCGAGCTGCAGACGGCGACGTTGCCCCGGCAAAATATCGACAATGGTGACGGCTTGAACGCCCTGTACATTGAACAGCGCATCACGCAACTCATCCAGCACAGCGGCGCTCAGCGTGGGCGCGTCGATATAGACGTTGGGCGGCACCATCTCGACCGCATCCAGATTCAGGTTGCGCCCACCCAGCAGTGCCAGCACTTCCTGAGTGATGCCAACGCGGTCAATGAAAGTTACGTGGATGCGCATACGGTCAACTGGCAGTAAGAATCAGGGCGTCAGTATGCCTTGTCCGTGGCGCTTAGTTAACCGCAGGTGTGTCGGCACAGCCTGGTGCAGTCAATCATTACTTTAATCGTAACGATTGCTCGTTTTGCTTGATTGATACCTATTGTCGCACCCACCTAATGTGACACCACGACAAGGCACTACGTGGAGTCATCATGACAACAAGAATATCCCCGCCGCCGAACTGGTCGCGCCGCCGCACTGAAAAAAATCGGCGTCTTGATAAGGTTCGTGCACTCGCCGACGGCGTGGTACTACCCACCGATAAAATCGTTGCGGCACTTGAAGCGCTGATCGCTCCGGGTGATCGCGTGGTGCTTGAAGGCAACAACCAGAAACAGGCCGATTTTCTCTCACGTTCACTGGCCAAGGCCAGTCCAGAATGCTTGCATGACTTGCACATGATCATGCCAAGCGTAAGTCGCGCCGAGCACCTGGATCTGTTCGAACGGGGCATCGCTCGCAAGCTCGATTTCTCTTTTGCGGGGCCACAAAGTCTTCGTATCAGCCAACTGCTGGAAGATGGTTTGCTCGAAGTCGGGGCAATCCATACCTACATCGAACTTTACTCGCGGCTGCTGGTAGACCTGATTCCAAATGTTGCGCTGGTGGCCGGTTTCAAGGCCGACCGTGCGGGCAATATTTACACCGGGCCAAGCACCGAAGACACACCCGCTCTGGTAGAACCGACGGCGTTCAGTGATGGCATTGTGATCGTTCAGGTTAACGAACTGGTAGATGATGTCAGCGAATTGCCCCGTGTGGATATCCCAGCTTCATGGGTCGATTTTGTAGTCGTCGCCGATAAGCCCTTTTATATAGAACCGCTGTTTACTCGTGATCCTCGCCACATCAAACCCGTGCATGTGTTGATGGCGATGATGGCAATTCGCGGTATCTACGAAAAGCACAACGTGCAGTCGCTGAATCACGGTATTGGTTTTAACACGGCGGCCATTGAGCTGATTCTGCCAACCTACGGCGAGAAGCTCGGTCTCAAGGGCAAAATCTGCCGAAACTGGACCCTCAACCCGCATCCGACATTGATTCCCGCGATTGAGACCGGCTGGGTCGAGAGCGTGCATTGCTTCGGTACCGAGTTAGGCATGGAAAACTACATAGCGATGCGTCCCGATGTGTTCTTCACCGGCCGTGATGGCTCCATGCGCTCTAACCGGATGATGTGCCAGTTGGCCGGCCAGTATGCGGTCGACCTGTTTATTGGCGCGACACTGCAAGTCGATGGCGATGGGCACTCGTCAACCGTCACCAAGGGGCGACTCGCAGGTTTTGGTGGCGCGCCCAATATGGGCCACGACCCACGCGGTCGGCGTCATGCGACTCCGGCTTGGCTGGATATGTGTTCTGACACGGGCGAGCCAGTGACCATGCTTGAGCGTGGCAAAAAGCTGGTCGTGCAGATGGTGGAAACCTTTCAGGAAGGAGGCAAGCCCACATTTGTCGACACGCTGGATGCTGTCGAGGTGGCGCGCAAAAGTGGCATGCCTTTAGCGCCGGTCATGATTTATGGCGATGACGTCACTCACCTGCTGACCGAAGAAGGCATCGCCTATTTGTACAAGGCGCGCTCCATTGATGAACGCCGCGCGATGATTGCGGCGGTTGCCGGTGTGACCAGCATCGGCCTGCGACATGACCCCAAAGATACTCTGCGTATGCGCCGCGAAGGCCTGATCGCCCTGCCCGAAGATTTGGGAATTCGTCGCGCCGATGCCACGCGCGAACTGCTGGCGGCGAAGAGTATCAGTGAACTCGTGGAGTGGTCGGGTGGCCTTTACAACCCGCCAGCCAAATTCAGGAGTTGGTGATGAGCGCATTGAAGAATCAACACCAGCCCACGCTCAGTGTCGCCGAATGCCTGGCTGACCTTGCGGTGGAGGTGCTTATAGACGAAGTCGATCTTTCGCCAAAACCCGGCTTGGTTGATCGCCGAGGCAATGGTGCGCACGACGATCTGCATCGCGGCTTGATGCATGCTTCAGCGCTGTCTTTGTGGCCCGCCTTCAAAGAGATGGCTCAGGCGGCGGCTGAACAATCGGCGGTTAATCAATCGCTGCGCGACGAGCTTGGTCGCCTGGGGCGTGAGGCTGAGGCCGAAATGTTGCGCGTCACCCGTGGGGTTAACACCCACCGTGGTGCTATTTGGGCGCTGGGGCTTTTGTGTGCGGGTGCTGCGCTGGACTCTCAAGCAACAAGCGCTGCAGAAGTAACACTGCGGGCCGCGCGAATAGCCATGCTCAATGACCGCGCTATGCCAGCAGCGCCTGAGAGTCATGGCGCCCAAGTCTGCCGGCTCTATGGCTTGCCCGGCGCACGTGAGCAAGCGCAGTTGGGGTTCCCGGCTGTAATGCAGCACGGCTTGCCGCAATTGCACCGCAGCCGCGAAGCGCAATCCGGCGAGCAGAACTCACGACTTGATGCACTTCTGTCGATCATGACTCAACTGACTGATACCTGCGTGTTGTACCGGGCTGGCATGGCCGGGCTGGACTGCATGCAGAGCGGAGCTCGGGCGGTTATTGCGGCAGGCGGATGCGCCAGCCTTGATGGCCGACGGCTGCTACGTGATCTCGATAACGACATGTTGAGGCTTCGTGCCTCACCCGGCGGTGCAGCCGATTTGCTCGCCGTGACTTTATTCCTCGACCGCCTGACGCCTGCACTGCAGGCGCAGATTGGGAGCGTTTGATTATGCAGACCTTGTCTTTTCAATTCAGTGCCGGGCATCCCGCACAAGGCCGCGCATTGGTCGGTTGTGTTGGTTCAGGCGACCTTGAAGTGATGCTTGAACCCGGCACGAGCGGCACGTTGGCGATTGCTGTGGTGACCTCAGTGAATGGTGGCGAACAGCGTTGGCAGCAGCTTTTTCAGCGGATGTTCAGTGATCAGCAGATGCCTGCTCTGAATATCACTATCCACGACTTTGGTGCGACGCCTGGTGTGGTGCGCCTGCGTATGGAGCAAGCACTGGAGGAGCTGTCACATGTCTGATGCAAACGCCGAAAAAATTAATCGTTTATTACAGCAGCGCAGTTTTATTGAGTTAGGTGCGCGTCAGCGGGCGCGGGCATTGCTTGATGCCGGAAGCTTTCGCGAGTTGCTTGACCCCTTTGCCAGAATGACGTCTCCGTGGTTGCCCAAGCAAGGCATCGTGGTGCAGGCCGATGATGGTGTAGTTGTCGCAAAGGGCACAATCGATAGCCAGCCGGCTGTTGTTGTAGCTATTGAAGGCGCGTTTCAGGGCGGCAGTTTGGGAGAAGTTGGCGGCGCCAAAATCGCCGGTGCGCTGGAGCTGGCCGCTGAAGACAACCGCAACGGCATTGCCACTCGTGCCTTACTCCTGCTTGAAACGGGTGGGGTGCGTTTGCAGGAAGCCAATCTCGGCCTTGCAGCTATTGCCGAAATACAGTCGGCGATTGTTGAACTGCAGCAGTACCAGCCTGTTATTGGCTTGGTCGCCGGGCCGGTAGGTTGTTTTGGCGGCATGTCTATTGCTGCCGGGCTTTGCAGCTATTTGCTGGTAACCCAGGAGGCGCGGCTGGGCCTCAACGGCCCTCAAGTGATTGAGCAGGAAGCCGGGGTAGACGAGTACGACTCGCGTGACCGGCCATTTATCTGGAGCCTGACCGGAGGGGAGCAGCGCTACGCCAGCGGCCTCGTTGACGGCTATCTGGCCGATGACCTGGAGCTGATTGGCGAACAGATTCGCCGGTTTTTCCAGCAGGGGCTTCCAGCAGAGCAGCGCAGTCATCGGCATGCCTGGTTCCTTGAACGCTTACAGAAATTCGATGGTTCGGTACAGGCCGATGCTGCGTCGGTGCGCAGCCTCTATCAAGGAGAACAACTATGAGTACAGCGACTGTCCAACGTGGCCTTCGGTGGTTTCAGTTGCTGGCTGCCAAAGGCGAAGTACAGCGTGATTTGCCCGACTCTTTACGAGTTGCAGACACGACACTAATGGGGCAGAGAGTGCGCTATCTGGCGGTAGTTCCTGATAGCAATAACCGATTTCCCCGCGCCCGTAATGGCGAAGTTGGCTTGCTTGAAGGCTGGGGGCTGGCTAAGGCCATTGACCAGGCGCTTGAGCAAGATCGCGAGCGAGAAGATAAGCGTGCATTGATCGCCATTGTGGATGTACCGAGTCAGGCCTATGGCCGTAGAGAGGAAGCGCTGGGTATTCATCAGGCGCTTGCCGGGGCGGTGGATGCCTATGCCCGAGCGCGTCTGGCGGGTCACTCCGTCATCAGTTTGCTGGTGGGCAAGGCCATGTCTGGGGCGTTTCTCGCGCACGGTTATCAGGCCAACCGCCTTATAGCACTGCGTGACCCGGCCGTAATGGTGCATGCGATGGGCAAAGAATCGGCGGCGCGGGTAACGCTGCGTAGCGTTGAGGAGCTTGAGGCGTTGGCCGCAACCGTACCGCCGATGGCATACGACCTTGAAAGCTACGAGTCGCTTGGCCTGCTCTGGGAAACCTTGAGTGTGGCTGACGCGTTGAATCCGGGCGCCGAGGACTTGTTGCGTGTTGAAGACTGTCTTTCCAGTGCCTTGACCGACATTGCCAATGGACCAGTGGACTTGCGCAGCCGTTTGGGTGCTCAAAACCGGGCCGCTTCAAGCAAGGTTCGCGAATTGCTGCGCGCTCAGTGGTGACGCCGCTCCTCGTTATCTGACTCGATTAAGCAAAGCTGGAGCCGATTGCATGACCAGAAGCCTTAGCCAACCAAAGCCTCAGGGCTATTTGCCGCATGATTTACTCTGGGGGTTTACCTCGGCGTATCTGCCGGCAGATGCACCCGCTTGGGTTGTTTCGGCACTGGCCGAGCGTCCTCCCGTCGTCGTTAGGCGTGCAGTTGGCAGACCTGGTTGGATTGCCGTTGGCGTGCGCGGTAAACAACGTGACCAGCGCTTTGCTGGCTGGATGCCTGTTTTGGCGGTAAGCCATTGTGTTCGTCCCGAGCAACTCGTTCACTCACAAGGCTGGCAGTCATTAGCGGAGGCTGATTATCCGGTGATTCAAGCACTCAAACGTGTTGCACCGGTATTGCATCAGAGTGACTGGCGATGGGGTGTAACCGGAAGCTTAGGATTCCAGTTGGCCAGTGGCATCAAGGTCATTCATCCGGCCAGCGATCTGGATCTACTGTTGCGCGCTCCTACGCCTTTGTCTCGTTTGCAGGCTCAGCACTTGCTGGCGCAAATGAGTGATGTGCCAGCCGCTGTCGATGTCCAGGTGCAATGCCCGCATGGCGCGGTAGCCCTCCGTGAGTGGGCATGTTCTACAGCACGGGTATTGCTCAAGAGTCAGTCTGGTCCTCTGCTCGTGAGTGATCCTTGGGCCCAAGAGGCTGTGGTTGCATGAGTACCCTATGGGCTTTTCCGGGGCAGGGCGCCCAGCAGCCAGGCATGTTACATGTGCTTGCTGGCGACGACTCGACGCGTGAGTGTCTTGATGAGGCCAGCGCTGCGCTTGGGCAGAACGTACTGGAACTAGACTCGAACACAGCATTGTCCAGCACACGTGCGGTGCAGCTGTGTTTATTGATTACCGGCGTGGCTTATGCGCGTCTGCTTATAGCCCGCGGGCATCGTCCGGACTACGTATCGGGTTTGTCTATTGGGGCCTACGCTGCGGCAGTGGTGTCAGGTGCAATGAGCTTTGCCGATGCGCTGCGATTGGTTAGCTTGCGTGGGCACCTTATGCAGCAGGCGTACCCTCAAGGCTATGGAATGACTGCAATTATCGGCCTTGATCTGGCGACCACTGAGCGTTTACTTGCGCAGGTGAATTGTGCTGAACAACCGGTGTATTTGGCCAACATCAACGCTGATACCCAACAGGTGATTGCCGGAAGTGACAGCGCTATGCAACAGGTGGCCGCGCTGGCGAAAAATGCAGCTGCTGGTTGCGCCAAACGGCTGGCCATGAGTGTGCCCTCGCACTGTCCATTGCTTGCGGTACCGGCTTTGGAGCTGGTAGAAGCTTCTGCCAAGGTCTGTGTGAAAGCGCCCGCTATTCGCTACCTGAGTAGCAGTAGCGCGCGTTTGCTGACCCGGCCTGAACAGCTACGCGATGACCTGGCCAACAATATGTGCCGTATCGTCGACTGGCGTAACACGCTGCAAACTGCCTACGAGCGCGGCGTTAGATTGCACCTTGAATTGCCTCCTGGAACAGTGCTGACCGGCTTGGCCCGACGTGTATTTGGGGCAGGCCAGGCACTTGCTTTTCAAGGGGTTCGTCTCGATACATTGGACGCCATGTTGCGTCAGGAGGCGAGCCGCGACTTTTGAGCTGAGGCGTTGTGAGTGAGTAATACCGCTTGATCGTTACGAAGGACAAAAACAACAACTTCGAACAGTTTCATGAGGATAAAAACAATGATTATTTACGGTGTGGCTTTTTTAGCATTCTGCACTCTGGTAGGCATCACTGTCGGTGAAATACTGGGAAAACTGATTGGAGTACCCGCTAACGTAGGTGGTGTGGGTATTGCCATGATGTTGCTGATTTTTCTGGGTGGTTACCTGCAAAAGCGCGGACTCATGGTGCCCAAGTCTGAGCAGGGTATCGAATTCTGGAGCGCAATCTACATCCCAATCGTGGTCGCCATGGCTGCCCAGCAAAACGTCTTCGGCGCACTGAGTGGTGGACCAATGGCAATTCTTGCAGGCGTTGCTGCAGTGGTTTTGGCATTTGCTCTGGTACCGGTGTTAGACCGGATGGGCCAGAAAAAAAACGATCAGCCTCGCGTACCTGACGCGGCATCTCTGTCCAAGCAGCCACGGTGATAACCATGTACGAAAGCATTCTGAAAGTATTTACCAGCTACAGCCTGCTCAGCGGCTTTGCCATTATCGGTATTACCATGTGGCTGTCTTACTGGCTCTCCGACAAACTCACCAATGGGCGTTTGCATGGTTCAGCCATTGCTATTCTTTGCGGTCTGACCTTGGCCTATGTAGGCGGTTCGATGACCGGCGGCAGCAAGGGGCTGGTTGATATACCGTTGTTATCCGGTATTGGCATTCTGGGCGGCTCAATGCTTCGCGACTTTGCCATTGTTGCAACGGGCTACGGGGTTAATGTCGAGGAGCTCAAGCGGGCAGGGATGGTGGGCGTTCTGGCGTTGTTTGTTGGTATCGGCTCATCGTTCGTTGCTGGTGTTGGCGTGGCCTTGGCCTTCGGCTATACCGATGCAGTTAGCCTGACCACAATTGGTACCGGTGCTGTTACTTATATCGTCGGGCCTGTCACCGGAGCTGCCATCGGTGCGAGTTCTGAGGTTATGGCACTGTCGATTGGTGCCGGTTTGGTCAAAGCGATTCTGGTGATGATTGCGACGCCGTTTGTGGCGCCATACATTGGCTTGAACAACCCGCGCAGCGCTGTGATCTTTGGTGGGTTGATCGGCACTTCGAGCGGTGTTGCCGGTGGGCTTGCGGCGACGGATCCCAAGCTGGTGCCATACGGCTGTCTGACGGCGGCCTTCTACACGGCACTCGGTTGCCTGCTTGGCCCTTCGCTGCTGTTTCTGATCATGCGTGGACTGATGGGCTAAGAACGCTCCGTCTACCGTTAAAAGCCGTGTAGAGGCACTCGACTCTGTACGGCTTACTTGCGATTATCGAGGCTGTACATTCGGCATTCGGCCAGCAATGCCAATAGATTCGGATCGCGTTCCTTGGCCTTGAGAAATACTACGCCAATATGCTGTTGCAGATGGTAGCGGGCTTGCAGGGGTATGAGTTTGACGCGATTTTCGTACACCGCCGCAATTCGCCCCGGTAGCAGCGCATAACCAACGCCTGAACTGACCATGCTGAGCAAGGTGAAAATGTCGTTCACCTGCATCGCAATCTTCGGCTCGAAGCCGGCCTTCTCAAAGACTCTGGCGCCGTCCTGGTGAGTTGCGAAACCGTGTGTAAGGGTAATGAACGTAGAATCGCGAAGGTCAGCCAAATCGACTTCTGGCTGTTGCGAGAACGGCGACTCGGCAGGTACAGCCAGATAAATATCGTCAGCAAACAATGGCAATTGTTCGCAATCGGGATCACTGGTGTTTTCGTTCAGGGACACCAGAATGGCATCCACTTCGACGTTTTTGAGTTTGAACATGAGGTCGACGTTCGAGCCAAGGATCAGGTCAATATTCAGCTCGCTGCGGCGTATTTTAAGGCCCATGATCAACTGCGGAACAGTCTTCACTGTTAATGAATATAGCGAGCCAAGTTTGAAACGTTCGGCGGAAAAGCCCGCAGCTTCGCGCGTTGCTCGAATCGTCTCCACTGCGTTTTGGATCAGTTTCTGGGCCCGGTCTTCGAGCATGTAGGCGCTGTCGAGAGGGATCAGGTTGCGCCCCTCGTGTTTGAACAGCGGGCAACGCAGCGCGCTTTCGAGCGAATGCAGCGCCCTGTGTACGCTGACGTTACTGGTCTCAAGCTCCGCCGCCGCACGGCTTAGGTTGCCGCTGCGCATGAATGCTAGGAATGTTTCAAGTTTCTTCAGGGTGAACTCTTGATCAATCAGCATACGGCAGAGCCAGAAGGGTTAAGGAACCATGCTCGGGTCGCGAGTAATGCGCCCGAATAGTTAACCGCAGGTAATGCGGTCGATTACGTCAGCCTCGTCGGTGTCGATGTTCAGGCGGGTAGGGTTGTAGTCGAGGGTCATCGGGTCGCTTGGGCCGAGTACGCGAGAGGTTTTGGCGCCGCTGGCTGTGCGCATTTTCTTGACCAGTTCCGGGGTGACGCTTTTGCCGAGCATATTTTGCACGGCAGAGGCATCACAGCGCCCGCCGAGGCTCGATGCCGGGGCGGCTTCATCCGTGCTGTCGACTGAGCTGCAAGCAGTAAGTACGGTCAGGCAAGCGAGGCCCACGAGATGTTTGAATTGCATGATGTTCTCCTCTTAATCGAATTCCTTGGTGAACAGACTGTTCAATTTTATCCGGCAAGGCAAGCGTAATGGGCCTGTGTATTGCCTTGAGACACTTTCGGACTGCACTCTGCAGTCTGCGTTCCTTGTGCATTTAACCTGTATTCAATGATTTTGACGGTAAGTCAGCAGGACAATTGCGCTTATCACGATCAGCGCGCCGACCATCTGGATCGGGCTCAATACCTGGCCCAATATCACCCAGCCGAGTATCAGCGTAGCCACAGGCTCGACGTTCATGACCGAGACATTCTTCGGCATGTCCAGGCGCGGCATGCTGATGAATAGAATCGAGAAGCCGCTGCTGTAAAGTACGCCGACAATTGCCAGCGCGATCCAGCCGGTGGCGGCGCTGGGCAATGCCAGGCCGTTCTCGATCAAGCCGCTGAAACCGGCAATCAGGCTGCTGCTGAACACGACGGCCATGGTCAGCATGCTGCGTACCGAACCGCGCACGCTTGAAAGTTTATGTTCGGTTAGCCACAGGGCGCAGGCGAAGGCACACGCCGCGCACATGGCCAAGGCTATTCCCAATAGCCAGACCGAGCGCGGCAGTTCTGCTTCGCCGCCGCTGCCCTGAAGGCGCGCAGGCACATCCAGCGCCAATAGCAAGCCGAGCAGAATGACGCCCATCAGCACGGCGGTGCGCCGGGTAGGCGCCGGGCCACCCAATGCCCAGGTCAAAAGGGCCAGCACCATCGGAAAGGTGTTGCCCACCAGTAATGCCAGCGCGACCGGAATGCGCGCTACTGCGCTGTACAAACATAAACTCTGGATGGCGATGCACAGGCCGAGCAGTGCTTGCCAGCGCCAGGCACCTTGGGGCATGGCGATGGGTTGGCGTTGATACAGCACCAGGCTGCCCAGAATCAGCAGGGTTACGCCGCTGCGGCAGAGCACCGCGAGCATGACGCCGGTGTCGTGGTCAAACGCGACCCTGGCTGCCACATGGTTGGCGCCGAATGTACAGGCCAGCAGCGCCAGCATGGTGACGGCAATGTGCCGCGGAAATTGACTGGGTTGTGTGCTTTGGGTCGAGGGTGTCATAAACGACTACATTAATGGTTTGCAGCAGTGAAGGCCGGGCAGGTTAGCCTATTTAGAGCGCCTCGTGGGTCGCACTTTGGTCTATTCAGTAAACGGCGGCGCGGTAAATGTGTGGTGTGCGTGCACCGGTTAATTTCCCTACAATCGTATTTTCTCTCGCAGATAAGGTGTTGCTGTGCAGCCGGTAATTTCGATTCAGCAACTGAGCAAGACATACGCGTCCGGCCATCCGGCGCTGAAAACCATCAATCTGGATATCCACAAGGGCGAGATATTCGCGCTGCTGGGGCCCAATGGTGCGGGTAAAACCACGCTGATCAGCATTATCTGCGGCATCGTCAATCCGGGTGGCGGCAAGGTGCTGGTTGACGGGCACGACATCATCAGTGATTACCGTGCGGCTCGCTCCAAGATAGGTCTGGTGCCGCAGGAGTTGTTTAACGAGGGCTTCGAAAGTGTGCTGGCCACGGTCAAGTTCACCCGCGGCTTGTTCGGTAAAGCGCCGGACTCGGCTTACCTCGAACAGCTGCTGCGCGATCTTTCTCTGTGGGACAAGCGCGATGCGCGGATTTTCGAGTTGTCCGGCGGCATGAAGCGCCGCGTGATGATTGCCAAGGCGCTGTCGCACCAACCGCAAATCCTCTTCCTCGATGAGCCGACCGCTGGTGTTGATGTGGAGCTGCGCCGCGATATGTGGAACATGGTGCGCGGGCTGCGTGAGCGCGGCGTGACGATCATTCTGACTACTCATTACATTGAGGAAGCCGAGGAAATGGCTGACCGGATCGGGGTGATCAGCCGCGGTGAAATCATTCTGGTCGAAGACAAACAAGCGCTGATGCACAAGTTGGGCAAGAAGCAGCTCACCCTGCAATTGCAGCAACCGCTGGCGAGCATTCCTGAGCAACTCAATCACTACACCCTTGAGCTTGTCGATGATGGGCATGCGCTGGTTTACACCTTCGATACCCAGCGTGAGCACACCGGTATTGCCGAATTGCTGAAAGATCTGGCGCAACGCGGTATCGATTTTAAAGACCTGCAGTCCAGCCAGAGTTCGCTGGAAGAGATCTTTGTCAGCCTGGTGCATGGCCGATGAACAGCGCAGTCGCCACTTGCCAGTCAGACATTCGATTTTTGGGGAACCGCTCATGAACCTTTATGCAATTCGCTCGATTTACTTGTTCGAGCTGGCGCGCACTTGGCGCACTTTGCTGCAAAGCATTGCCACGCCGGTAATTTCGACGTCACTGTATTTTGTGGTGTTCGGTTCGGCCATTGGCGCAAGCATGACGCAGGTGCACGGTGTCAGTTATGGCGCATTCATCGTGCCGGGCCTGATGATGCTGGCCTTGCTTACCGAGAGTATTTCCAATGCATCTTTCGGCATCTACATGCCCAAGTATTCGGGGACTATTTATGAGGTGCTGTCGGCGCCTGTCTCATACCTGGAAATATTGATCGGCTATGTCGGCGCGGCCGCGACCAAGTCGATCATCCTTGGCTTGATCATCCTCTTCACGGCGCAGTTCTTTGTCGACTTCGAGATACTCCACCCGTTCTGGATGGGGGCATTTCTGGTGCTCACCGCCGTTACCTTCAGCCTGTTCGGCTTCATCATCGGCGTGTGGGCGGATGGCTGGGAGAAGCTGCAAATCGTGCCGGCCCTGATCGTCACCCCGCTGACCTTTTTAGGCGGCAGTTTCTACTCGATCAGTATGTTGCCGGAGTTCTGGCAAACCGTGACCCTGTTCAATCCGGTGGTGTATTTGATCAGTGCGTTTCGCTGGAGTTTCTACGGCGTGTCAGACGTCAATGTGTTGGTCAGCGTGGGCATGATTCTCGGCTTTCTGGTGTTGTGCATCGCCACTGTCGGCTGGATATTCAAGACCGGTTATCGCCTGAAAAGCTAAGCGCTTTTTGTGATCTGCCAGCGTCGGTTTTATGGAGCCGGCGCGGGAGGCAAGTGGCTCGCCGCTAAGGGAGATTGGCGACTGGCCACTAGCCGCGCTCTAGAAATGTAAAATTACGTGATGTTTATCACGTTTTCGATGTAGCCTACGTGCTGGAAGTTGGGCGTAGGAGATTGCTTAAATGGATGTAAGAGACAAACAGCTTGCTCAGCTCATGAGCCTGTATTCGCGCACCCTGACTCATCTGACCGCAGCCCTCGCCGACATGTCGTTCGAGCTGATGCGCAGCAGCGATGAAGTGGCCCAACAGGCCGGTCAACGCATGATTAATCATGTCACCCAGATTGGGGCTGGCCTTGATCAGCAATGGCCATTGATTGCCGCCATTACCGGTGAGTCGGTCGAGGATGAGCCTGAACCGCCCGTGACCGAAGTCCAACTGCTGGGCGTTGACGAAAGCCAAGCCTGAGCGAGCAATTCAGTGGTTAAACGCTATAGATATTAAAAAGCCCGACATGCATTTAGCAGTCGGGCTTTTGTGTTTGAAATAGAGGCAAACCTATTTCAGGGCTAAGCCGCCCAGCGTTTATTCGACGCTTTGCTCGTCGAGTTTCTTGCTGCGCCAGCCCTTGCCGCCTGGCAGTAGCAGGTTGAGCAGGATGGCGACAATCCCGCACAGCGAGATGCCTTTCAGGCTGACATCACCCGCGCCAATCACCATGCCGCCAATGCCGAACACCAGCGTTACGGCGACGATTACCAGGTTGCGTGCCTCGGACAGGTCAACCTGATGGCGAATCAGCGTGTTCAGGCCGACTACCGCAATCGAGCCGAACAGCAGGCACAGAATCCCGCCCATCACCGGCACCGGAATGCTCTGCAGCAGCACGCCGAACTTGCCAACAAAGGCCAGCACGATCGCAATAATAGCGGCCCACACCATGACCTTAGGATTGAAGTTCTTGGTCAGCATCACCGCGCCAGTCACCTCGGAGTAGGTGGTGTTGGGCGGGCCGCCGAGCATACCTGCGGCCGAAGTGGCCAAACCATCACCCAGCAAGGTGCGATGCAGGCCGGGCTTTTTCAGGTAGTTTTTCCCCGTTACGGTGCTGATCGCCAGCACATCACCAATGTGTTCGATGGCCGGGGCAATAGCCACCGGCAGCATGAACAATATTGCGCTCCAGTTCAGTTCAGGGGCGACGAATTTCGGAATGGCAAACCACGGCGCGGCGACAACGTTGCTGAAGTCGATTACGCCAAGAAACCAGGAAAGGCTGAAACCCACCGCAACGCCCATCAGAATCGGCACCAAACGCAGAATGCCCGAGCCGATAACGGCGACAATCAGGGTGGTGACCAGTGCCGACATCGAGATAATCAACGCCGTATCGTTCGGGATAAGCTGGGCGCTGCCATCACCGGCTTTGCCCATCGCCATGTTGGCCGCAACCGGCGCCAGGCCCAGGCCGATAGACATGATCACCGGGCCGATGACCACGGGTGGCAGCAGGCGGTCGATGAAGCCGGTGCCGTTGAATTTAACCAGCGCGGACAGCAGCATGTAGACCATGCCGGCGGCGACCAAACCGCCGAGCGTGGCGGGTAGCCCGAAGTCTGCCTTGGAGGCCAGAATCGGAGCGATAAAGGCAAAGGACGAGGCCAGAAATACCGGCACCTGGTTCTTGGTAACAATATGGAAAATCAGCGTACCAATGCCGGCAGTGAACAATGCAACGTTAGGGTCCATGCCGGTAATCAGCGGCATCAGCACCAGTGCGCCAAATGCTACGAAGAGCATTTGCGAACCGGCTAGCGCCTGACGCCACGTCGAGTCGCGAGTGTGATCGTCGAGCATGCTCAAGCGTCCTTCTGCTTGGTGCCGAAGATCTTGTCGCCTGCATCGCCGAGGCCCGGAATGATGTAGCCATGCTCGTTGAGTTTTTCATCGACGGAGGCGGTGTAGATCGTCACGTCCGGATGCGCATCCTGCACCGCCTTAATGCCTTCTGGTGCGGCAACCAGCACCATGGCGCGAATGTTGGTACTGCCAGCTTTCTTGAGCAAGTCGATGGTCGCCACCATGGAGCCGCCAGTAGCCAGCATCGGGTCGATGATCATGGCCATGCGTTCGTCGATTTCCGGTACCAGTTTTTCCAGATAGGTGTGCGCCTGCAACGTCTCTTCATTGCGCGCTACACCCACAGCACTCACCTTGGCGCCGGGAATCAGGCTCAGTACACCTTCGAGCATGCCAATGCCTGCACGCAAAATAGGGACTACAGTGATCTTCTTGCCGGAGATTTTTTCGACCTGAACCGGGCCACACCATCCCGGAATTTCGTAGTTTTCAAGCGGCAGGTCTTTGGTTGCTTCATAAGTCAGCAGGGCGCCGACTTCCTGTGCCAGTTCGCGAAAATTTTTGGTGCTGATATCGGCGCGGCGCATGAGGCCGAGTTTATGACGAATAAGCGGGTGACGAATTTCATGGACTGGCATGGCGGGTTCTCCGGCAAAACGGGCAAAAAGTGCGTTAGATTAAAGCATCGGCGAGCGTGTCGGGTGGTTGTATGACGAGGCACAAACTTTCTAATAATAGAAGTGTGTGCGGGTCATGCAGTTGATTCGCGGCAATTGTCGCTTAGATTGCTGACATTTTCCGCAAATAGATCTTCGTTCGTCTATGAGGGCTTGCTCCTTGGCAGGCACATGCGTACCTTTGCCGGCTTTTATTTTGACCAACAATGCGTCAACCACGAGGAAATACCATGCCCGCTGATCTCGCGCACATCCGTCAAGTTATGGCTGAAGCCGACTGTATCTACACCGAGGCAGAGGTTGAGGCGTCCATCTGCCAGGTTGCAGATGCCATTAACAGCCAATTAGCCGACAGCAACCCAGTGGTTTTTTGCGTTATGAACGGCGGCCTGATTTTCTCTGGCAAGTTGGTGCCCAAGCTTAATTTCCCGTTGGAGCTTTCCTACCTGCACGCCACGCGTTATCGCAACCAAACCAGCGGCGGTGAACTGTTCTGGAAAGCCAAGCCGGAAATTTCGTTTATTGACCGCGATGTGTTGATCATTGATGACATTCTCGATGAAGGCCACACGCTGGGCGCGATCATCGACTTCTGTCACCACGCGGGTGCGCGCGCTGTGCACACTGCCGTGCTGATCGATAAAGACCACGACCGCAAGGCGCGCCCGGAACTGAAAGCCGACTTCGTGGGCTTGCCGTGCGTTGACCGTTACATCTTCGGTTACGGCATGGATTACAAAGGCTACTGGCGTAACGCACCGGGCATCTATGCCATTAAAGGCATGTAAACAGATGAGCACTCCGGCATTCATCGATCAGGCTCTGTTTGCTCAGCTCGCGGCCAACGCGGCACAAAGCCCGCGTCAGCGCCAGCATCACAACTTCCACGAGATGAGCGATCCTTGTCATCGGTTGGCGGTTGGTTTGCAGCCCGATACATACATTGCGCCGCACCGGCATCTGAGTGCAGACAAAGCGGAAACCTTGCTGGTGCTCAAAGGCCGGCTGGGCTTGTTGCTTTTCAACGCCGACGGCAGCCTGCAAGGTACGCGAGTTCTGGCGGCCAACGGTGATTGCGTCGGAGTTGATATTCCGCCCGGCGTGTTTCATGCGCTGATCGTGCTTGAGGCCGACAGCATTCTGTTTGAGTGCAAGGCCGGGCCTTACCGTGCGCTTGTCGAGGGCGAGATTGCCTCATGGGCGCCGGTTGAGGGAACGCCCGAAGTTGCCGCGTACCGAGACTGGATGCGCGCGCAATTCGCCTGAATCGGCGTTGAGCGCAGGACGCTGGCAGGGGTACACTGCCGGCCTCGTTTATAGCGGTGTAGCTGGAGTGAGTGATGCGTAAAGACAAGAAACAGGTGATTGGCGAAGAGATCAGCGACGACGCGATCAAGCTGTTCCTCGACGTGGAACCGGCAGATGAAACACCGGCGTCCCTGCATAAACTGATCAAGGCGTATCGCGGCCTGCGGATCGATGATTTCGAGCGTTTTGTCGGCTTCTTCGTCGAGCGCGGTTATGCGCTTGATGCCAAGGATGCGCAAGGCAATGACTTCATCGCGCTGATCGCGGATCAACGTAACGCTGAGCCCTACATCGAAGCGATTAAGGCTGCACGCGGCTGATACCCAGCGGCTTACAGCCCAAAAAAACCGCCTTTACCGGCGGTTAATGAGATGGTCACCCCGACACCCTGCGAAGGCTACGCTTTCGCAGGGTGTTTTCATTCCGGAGACCATCATCATGAGCGATTTGACACTGGTCGGCATCGACCTCGGCAAACACACATTTCATCTGCACGGCCAGGATAAGCCCGGCCGAGAGCTGTTCCGCAAGAAGTTCTCACGACAGCAAATGATGCGCTTCTTTGCCAACCTGCCAGCGTGCACCGTGGTGATGGAGGCCTGCGCCGGCGCACATTTCGTCGCTCGTGAGCTGACCGCCCTGGGGCATCAGGCCAAGCTGATTTCTCCTCAGTTCGTTAAGCCCTTTGTCAAAGGCAACAAAAACGACTTCGTCGATGCACAAGCTATCTGTGAGGCTGCTTCGCGCCCTTCAACCCAAGTCCGAAGCCCAGCAGACTCTTTCTGTGTTGCATCGCCTGCGTGAGTCACTTATCCGCGACCGCACAAAGGCCATTAATCAGATGCACGGGTTCTTGCTCGAGTTTGGTATCAGCTTGCCTCAGGGCATGGCCGTCATGAAGCGTTTATCTACTGTTCTAGCGGAGCACGAGTTGCCGGTTCGGCTGACGGTGCTGCTGCAACGTCTGCACGATCATTTCGTCTATCTGGACGAGCAGGTCAAGGCGCTGGATAAAGAGCTGATTGGCCAGTTGGCCGACGATGATCTAGGGTGCCGTTTGTTGAGCATACCCTGTGTCGGGCCGATCACCGCCAGCCTGCTGGCTGCGGAAATGGGCGATGCTCAGCAATACGGCTGCAGTCGTGATTTTGCTGCATCTCTAGGCTTGGTACCCAGACAGTACAGCACCGGTGGCAGAGCTAATTTGCTAGGGATTAGCAAGCGTGGCGACAAGAATCTGCGACGCCTGTTGGTGCAGTGCGCCAGGGTCTACATGCAGCACTTGGCGCGGCAGAAGGGGGCGCTGGCGGACTGGGTACGGGCGCTTATGACGCGACGGCACTCAAACGTGGTCGCCTGTGCGCTGGCCAATAAATTCGCCCGTATAGCTTGGGCGATTTCTGCTCACCACACCCAATACGAAACAGGGCCAGGCGCCTTGAACGCCTGACCCTGCGTTTTTTTGCTGTACCACAACTCACCTTTCAGGTTTTGCGATAGCTGAGCAATAGATGAAATAAACGGCCTACCGGCCTGGCGAGGATCCTGACATAAAAATCGGCTCTCGAAGCCGAGCGGTTTTTAAGGATCGTCAGGCGCGGCTCTCATCGTGGCGCGGGGCTTGCCCCAATTTGACGCCGGATAGATTTAAGCAAGCCATCCATTTCATCCGTTAATCAGTATTGCAAAAAATGGGGTGACCATAGATTTTTGTTGCACGTCTGGCGCTTGCGGCTGCTACAGATCGCCAGATTTTTTCCAGCCCAGATACCGATTTACCAGCTCCGGGCCCAGCTCGCTCGGGCGCGCGTCAAGCACGGTAACGCCGTGCGCCGTCAGGCGTTCATGCAGGCGATTGCGCGCATTCAGATAATCGACGGTGCCGCAGTAGGCCAGAGCCGAATCGTAAGTGCCAACCGGCACTTGGCGCACCTCATCGAGTATTTCTTCGCGCAAGCTGGCAACCAACACGCGGTGCTGCCGGCTGAGTTGTTTGACCGCGCCAAGCAGCTCGGCTTCATCTTCCTCGCGCAGATTACTTACCAGAACCACGAGTGCGCGCCGACGCTGACGCTTGAGCAGGGTTTGTACCGCCGCCGAATAATCAGCGGGGCGCTGGCTGCTTTGCAGGTCATACACGCTGTTGAGGATAACGTTGAGCTGAGCGGCACCTTTGACCGGAGCCAGATAGCGCGGCGTTTCGCTGGCAAACGCTGAAATGCCTACGGCATCGCCCTGGCGCAGGGCAATGTAGCTCAGGAGCAGGCTGGCATTGAGGGCGTGATCAAAGTGGGCCAGATCACCATCCTGACTGCGCATGCGTCGCCCGCAATCGAGCATGAACACCAGCTGCTGGTCGCGCTCGTCCATATACTCGCGGGCAATTGGCGTGCGTTTCCGGGCTGTGGCTTTCCAGTCGATCTGGCGCACGCTGTCGCCTTCGCGAAACTCGCGCAATTGATGAAATTCCATGCCCAGGCCGCGTCTTGGCTTCTGGCGCACGCCAAGTTGGCTCAGCCAGTCGTCCACGGCCATGAGTTGCGCGCTGTAGAGGCGGGCGAAGTCCGGATAAACCCGGGTCTGCGCAGGCAGCGCGACAAGACGACGGGCACGCCAGAGTTTCAGCGGGCTGGCCATGCCGATCTCGCAACGCTCGAAGGCGAAGAGGCCGCGTTGCCGTGGGCGTACCCGGTAAGTCAGTTGGGCCTGTTTACCGGCGGGCAATTCAAGGCTTTGCGGCAAGTCTTCGACGGTCATGGCCTCTGGCACATGGTCGATAATGTCGAGTGTCAGCGTGCGCGCTTGGTCGTTACTGATATGGAGTTGCACCGGATTCCAGCGGCCAAGTGCCAGATTGCCGGGCAGGCTGCGGCTTATCTCGGGCGTGGCGATGCGTTGCAAACGCAGTGCATCGACTACCGCCGCGACCAGCAACGCCAGCAACAGGCCCCAGCCGAGGGATTGCCAAAGCGCTGGCAGATTGATGCCCAGCGCCTGAATGCTGCCGACGATAACGCCCAGCACCAGCATCGCTGTGAGCATCCAGAGCAGTGTGCGCGAAGGCTTCATGCGTGATCTCTCACAAGCGCGGTGCCGGAACCTGATCAATCAATTGCTGCAGCACTTGATCAACCGACAGGCCTTCGATATCCAGCTCCGGTGATAAGCGCACGCGATGGCGCAAGACCGCCAGCGCACAGCCCTTTATGTCCTCCGGCAGCACGAACTCGCGGCTGCGCATCAAGGCGCGGGCGCGGGCGCAACGCACCAGTGCTATCGACGCACGCGGGCCGGCACCAATGCTTAGGCCCGGCCAACTGCGCGTTGCACGCGCCAGGCGCACGGCGTACTCAAGCACTTGCTCGTCGATAGGCAGGTCGCTGGCGATTTTCTGCAGCGCCATGACATCTTTGGCCTGCAACAAACTGCGCAGCTGGGTGACTTCGAGCATGTCAGCTTTGCTGGAACGGCTGACCTGACGAACCATGTTCAGCTCTTCGCTTTGCTCCGGATAGTCCATGCGTAACTTGAGCATGAAGCGATCCAGCTCAGCTTCCGGCAGCGGGTAGGTGCCTTCCTGCTCAATCGGGTTTTGTGTCGCCAGCACCATGAAGGGCTGCGGTACGCCGAGAGCACGGCCTTCGAGGGTGACTTGGCGCTCCTGCATCACCTCCAGCAGCGCGGCCTGGGTTTTGGCCGGTGCCCGGTTGATTTCGTCCGCCAACAGTAAGTTGGTGAATACCGGCCCTTTGCGTAGTTTGAACTGTTCGGATTGCAGGTCATAAACCGCGTGGCCGGTGACATCACTCGGCATCAGATCCGGGGTGAACTGGATACGCGCAAAGTCGCCACCGAAGCAGCGGGCGAGCGCCCGTACCAGCAAGGTTTTACCAAGGCCGGGCACGCCTTCAATGAGAATGTGGCCACCGGCAATCAGCGCGGTGAGCACATCATCGATCACCATGTTCTGTCCGATCAGCGCTTTTTTCAGCTCGGCGCGCAGCGCTTGCAGTAACTGGCTGGCGCGCTGGCGTTGTTGCGCTGCATTGTTCGCAGCAGTCGCTTGCGCGGGCTCGCCCGTGGTCACAGCGGGCGATTCGGGTGTTGGCTGATCCGGCGTTTGTTCGCTCATGTTTTCCGGAGCCTCGCTAACTGTTAAATTCGTTTTATCTTCCATAAAACAGACACTTACCTAATCTAACTATTTTTCGGATTTTTCTTGCGAGGAAGTTAGTGGCTGTCAATCTGAAATAAACGGCAACCACACGGTAACTCTCTCTTTTTGACCGACAGTCGGGAGGAGGCCTGTTCCGTTCAGATGACTCTGGGAGGCGGCTCACCATTGAGTGAGCCCTTCAGGTCCCAGCGGCCTACCTCCAGACCTTAGAGCGATCGTTTGGGCGATGTAAATTACAAATTATCAAATTAATCAGAAATACCACGCAGCACCCCTCGAACGCGCCACGCATCCATCAATTGCAGTATGTGGGAGGATGCTTGGGCCTTGCAGGTTATGGCTATTGCGTCTCCGAAGGTGCCTACGCTGTCGAAGATTCGCAGCTCTCCGCTAACGGGCATTCCTACTCGTTTCAAATAAGCTTTGCGGTCCCCGTCATGGCTGGCTACCAACGTTACTAGCTCACCACGCAGTGCCTCTAAGTCCTCCGAACAGGAAATCTGTAGGGGTTCCAATAGCACCCAGTCGCGATGACGAATTAATGGGTAGCCGCTGTGGTCAACAATACGAGCGATTACCAACGGCGCTCCAAAAACTTTGCTATTGTCGATATATCTGGCCTCACCTGCACCGACTTGCGCAATTGAGTCGTAGAGGACCCCGACGATGGGCATTAGACGGACTTTATTTCGCGGCAATGCCAATGCAGGCGCAACCTTCTCGCTAACGGATTGCTCACAAGCCAGCATCAATTTGCTGATATCAGTTTTATCTGAGTGGTAACGTCTGGCGAACGTCTTATCGCTATACAGAGCGATGACTGGATCGCCACATTTTGCTGCCTTTTCAAGAGAGACGATCACCACTTGTCCTTTTCTTGCGAGGGCGCCAAGTGAATCACCATGGATCGCATACAGTGCCACATTCCCCAGCGAGTCCAATGAGACCGCACTTGGGGGCTCAGCGGGTGAGGCGACCTCAGTCTGTGTTTGTGCGCTAAAGTCACCAAGCACACGAAATTTCTGCTCGTTATGAGCTAATACAGTGGGTGCTTCTGGTGCTGTCGCAAAGAAAATTTCTTCATCGTCGCGAGTCAACCGTCCCATGAACCTTGCATAAGCTGCTGCGCAGCTTCTTATCAGCCGGTCAACCTCCGAAAAGCCTTCATCAACGGCTGCGGCATCATGGGGTGTAATTTTTCGAAGGTCATGATGGGCTTGGTTGATCGTTGTGTAAAAGTGGGTGCCCGGTTTCAACGAGTTACAACTCAGCAGCTTTTCGAAAGGAGGCTCTTGGAAAGGTAATTCTCCAGCATTGCGTGCATTGGCTATGTGACCGATCAGGTCTGCTAGGGTCGGTTTGTAGAGCAGCATAGGGTCAGCTGCGAGCAAGTCCCACAAGCGGTTCTCGATATGCAGCCTAACGCGTTCCACAAACTCTTGGCTCGCCGCAACGTCATTGGAGTCGTTACACCATGCTTGGCGACGTTCATTTACCTCTTCGAGCGTGGGAGTCAGAGCAATTGTCAACCTGGACGCAGACAAAGGGCTAATCTGCAACATGGTCCATGACGGGGCTGTGGAGGAGCTTCTCGGTAACTTGTCTTTTACTGCGGCGATGAACCGATTGTCGTTGGACGTGATGATGATCGCCATACCCGCTTTTACTAGAGCTGGTACTGCTGCGGCGAGATTCTCGGTATTAATAGGATCAAAGAAGGTCTGTGGATCATCCAGCTGTAACACCTCCAACGCGCCAGAGCGTTCTCGAATGCGCTCCCATAGGCTGAAAACGAACGCCCATACACAAGCTCGCAGATGAGATGAGTTCATTATTTCGTGAGCTTGGACGCGTACTGCGCCTAGCCCGGCGTATAGCCCTACCCCTTGAGTGCGAGCAGGATCTAGTCCGAGATACCGTGGTCCACCATTGTAATGAGGACGATAAATCAGATCGAGCCAAGCGGTTGTACGAGTCTCTAATAACTGAATCAGGCCTTGGACTTGATATTCAACTAATTGTGGTAAACGTGTCAGTTGCTGTATCGCTGCGGCTGCGCGTTTGATCAGCCTAAGTCGTTGACTCGCGCCCACCCAACGCTTACGAGCCTCCTCTATGGCGTCAATCTGCCGCGTTAAGGCAATTAACGGCTCTGAAGTGGTAATCGCCTGGTGCAGTGCTGACAATTGGTGTCTGATTGGCAGGTTGATCAAATCGGGGACGTCGTCGACTTTCTCGCCCCGGGAAAATGATCCGACTCCCAGGTAGTTTGCCAAAAGCGTCTGCATTGCTGCCTTGGCCGCTATACGCTGCTTACTCAACGTTACTACGTGCTGTAAATTGGCAAATCGGCTGGCCAGCACCCCCGTCGCAAGCTCTTGAGGCAAGCTGAGAAAATCGGAAGGCTGTTCGGCGGAAAGCGAGTGCGCTTTAATCAAGTGGTCCCAAAGCTTCCGTGCATTCCTTTGGATTGGTTGAAGGTCCGCTGCGAAAGATTGATCCTTGAGTGCCTCGTTGACATAAGCATTTTTATAAAGATCGAGAACAGTACCGCGTCCCTTGTATTCGGCAAAGGTTTTCAGGGTCTCCGGTAGCGACTCCAGCAGCTCACTCGCAGCGCCCTGTTGCCAATCCGCAAGTGATTTTGTTGCGTCCTGGTGCGCCTGAAGCCCTGCTTGAAGAGCGCTAGCGACGTCGGAGTCTAAGAGGGCGTCAGGTGGCACTTTGCCCAGATCTGAACCGCAGACTGGGCAGTCAGAGATCGGTTTATTTGGGTGTTGCCGCCGGTGCCACAGCGCAACCATTGTGTATAACTGCTGGCGTGCTGCTTGTTCCTTGTTCTGCTGACGCTTGACCTGATCTGCAGCTCGTTGTGCTAGCTCTTCCAGTTTAGCGAGGACGGCGATTCGATCCGCGTCGCTGATTTCCTCGATCTGTTGGATGGTTCGAAGTGAGGGGAGTCCTTTCAGAGCTGCGCCGGTTAATTGCTCTCTTGCCGAGGCGAGCTGGCCAAGGAGGGTTTGGCTGCGCTCTGGCGTTGATAACGAGGTCGTGCTGCCAAGAATCGTCTCAATATCGCTCAGACCGCTTGCTTGGTGCTGGACGAGCTTCTCGCGAACGGTTGCGATCGAGCCGCTACAACTCTGTTCAGGGCTTACCTTTTCAGGTGTCAGTAAATCGGGCTCGGGACCAAGCGTCTCAGCCTGTGCGCACCAAGCGTCGAGAAACGAAGCCTTGCTGTCTATGAAATGAATACGAGCAGCATCCTTGGCATCTATGGCAGTGTCGGTGTCGTCCTTCTCCAAGCGTCGGACAAGACGTGGTAAGCGCATGCCCAGATCTTGCAATGGCCGCAAACCTGTTAGCTGAGCGATTGCCTCGGCAAAGCTTGTCTTTTCATCGAAGCGCATATTTGCAGCGATAGCGGGCATCAACGTACCAGCTTCGATGGCCCACTGTGGCAGCCGTAAGTCGTCTAAGCCACTTACGCTCACAGAGACAGTTCCTCTGATATTTCGCGTCAGCTCGCGTCTGACGGTTACATCGTTTCCATCTTGGTCCCGCAGATCCAGCTCCACCCATGTGTCACACTCGGGACGGTCGCCTAGCAGCGAGAGATCTGACGCTGAAGGCAATGGGACGATCACGGGTAACGTGAAACTGGTATTAGTATCGCTCTCGCCATTCGTTGACATTACGTCGACAGTGATTGGATTGTGTACCTCCGATGGCTTGTGTTGAGAACGATGTGCCTTACCGGTTAGGCACCACATGATCGCACTCTGCAATGCGGATTTACCGGCGCCGTTGAACCCCCAGATGCAGGTAACGTCGCGATCAAGTCGAATGGTTAGAGTCTCAGGTGCTTTCCCGGCTGAATCGCAGTGACGTTGAAGCCCAGCAAAGCGATGGGCTCGAAACTCTTGGAGTCGCCAACAAGGACGCGAAGCTGCGGAACTCGCTACATGACTGCGAGCCACATGTAGCTGCGGCTTGCTAATGGCCCCGAGTAGTTGATCAACCTCGCTGCTTGAAACGGGTTTTGCCTGTGCCCAGAGGTCCCGCCGTCCTGCATAAAATCCCATCGCGAGGCGAGCATCTTCAAGGTCTAGGGAAAATTGGCCCGCGCCCTGAGGAAGGCTGATCGGTTGACCGGCACAAAGCACATCAACGATTTGATCTAGCGTGCAGTTCTCCAGATCCAGAGTTTCGGCTTGCGTCGGAGGGGCAGCTTGCATGAGGACATCCTTGGCATCATCTATGGGATAAAGGCTAACGCTTTGGAGACGAAAAACTTGGCCTTCGGCTAACTACTTAATTCAGGCCTACCGGCCAGGTCACCTTCAGAACTCCAGCACTAAGGGCGAGTGCTGCCGCTATTCTTCAGCGTTTTAACAGGCCCCAAGAGCTGAAAATTGCTAAGACGTTTGAGCAATATCTTCTTCCAACTCACGTACCGCCTTACTGATCTTGATGGCAAACCGCCGCTCAACCTCAGCATCGCTTAAAAGCCTGGCGTCAGCGCCAAGCCAAATCTCAAGCACCTGGCGCTTCTGAGCTACGTGCAGGTCATCGAAGTTAGGGATGTACCGATGGTTTGCGCTTAAGCCACGCTGCAGCTCATAGAAGGTCTTGATAAGGGACTTCGGGCGAACCTCGCCTCGTGGACAGAAGCGGTGAGTCAGCTTGCTGATGGTGTGATTTATCGCTCGGAGCTGAGAGGTGCTGGTGATCTGCGAAAAGTACGCAGCCCAACCAAGGCGTTTGCCTTCAAAAATACAGCCGGTGATCCGAAGGTTGAGCTTCCATTGGCAATAGGCGAGGGCACGCTCTTTATCTGCGCGACTGCGAGCGCTTTGAAGCTTATGACGATAGGCAGTGAAAATTTTTGCTATAGAGCCTTCAAATCTGAGAATGCTCTCGCGGCGAACCAAAATTTCGCCGCCTTCGACTTGATATCCCAGAAAGCTAAAAGGCTCGGTCAAGTCATCGACCTTGGATTTAGAGTCCGGGCCGAAGTCGTGCGGATTCAGCTTGAGTGCCTTAAGGGCGACAATCAGCTCGTTCGCGGTGGACTGAGCCTCACCTTCCGGCGTTAAAATCAGGATGTCATCTACATATCGCTTATACCAAATTCCTGGTCGCGACTGGAAAGCGGTATCGATGCCCTGCATAGCAATTTCAGCCAAGACGTTTGAGATAGCCAATCCCTGCGGTACCCCGACACTTGATCGATCCGCATCTCTGCCACCTCGGGATTCCGGGACAGTGGGGGTGGTGAGGGCGTCGGCTATGAGACGCCTGAACTGTGCCTTTCGGATCTTCGTCTTGGTGGCTTTAGTAATCAGTTCGTGCGGAATGCTGGGGTAGAAAGTCTTTAGGTCGATCTTTGCGTATTCAGCGAAAGCGCCTGAGTCGAGAGCGCCTTTGAGGTCGTCGATGACGATTTGCGGCAGGATTAGCTTGGCTGTGGGGAATACGTCGGCGAGGCAGTTACAGAGGGCCTTTAAAACAATTCTGTCTCTGGCCGTTGGGATGGAAATCTGCCTAGGGAGCGACGATGCCCCCTTGAGAATCAATTTTTCCTTGTATGCCGTGAACCGATAGGCGCCTTGGTCAACCTTTTGGATGATGTGATCCAGCTCGGCGATTAGATCCTTGTCGAGATTCGCGGGTCTCACGCGATCCAGCCCTATCGCTCCTGATAGCTTGATCTTGTCGGTGTAGATTTCCTGCAAGCTCTTGCGAGAGAAACGTCTCTTGAAGCTAAGGGCGGCACTCATGGCTTGGCCCAATACGAGTAAAGCCCTGCTGCTACCGGCAGAATATAAAGACCTGTTGTGATCAGAAAGCGCAAAGTGATCCATAGCAGGGCATCGAAGCTTTCGAAGGCCGTTGGTGATCTACTTGTGAGTCCCGTTGCAAAAACGCGGGCAATTCGATCATCGATCTCACGATGGTTCTCAGTGGCGGCAAGTAACTCGTCATACCGCTCGATTTGTTCATCGGTGGGCTTGGGATAACTGGGATCTTGGGATTCGTCAGGGAGCCGGCGGTGGAGCTTCTGCAGCTCTAGGTAGTTCGTGCGCATTTGCACGGCCCGCAAACGGAAGTCCCGGTTAGTAACCGTGAGTGATACACCAAGTAAAGCAACCGAGAGAATGGTCGCCATAATGTCGGTATTGGCGCCTAGTACCTCACTGTTCCTAATAGTCAACACGCCGAGTGCTGCACTCAATATTGCGTACCACACCAGCAAAAGCTGTGAGTGAAAGTCGAGCCATTCCAGGCGTTTGTGGGCCTGAATGCGTGCCTTATAGGTGAACCAGACGCCGTCCTTTTTCACTCACATCTCTCCATAGAAAAGGCGAAGGGGTGGGAGGGTTTGAGTACCGTTGAACATCCCCAGAGGGATCAGTGGGCAAGGCCCAACAGCCGAAGCTGTTAATTATCAGAACCGCCCTCGCTTGCACGAGAGGAAAAACCCACCCCTTCGCGATTGATTCTACAATACCAGCAAGGTAGGCGTGTAGTGGTCTAATGAAACCGGACACTCATTTAGGCGAGAATACTCGCCAGAACGAGGTGTCATATGACCAAGCAACGCCGTACCTTTTCCCCTGAATTCAAACGCGAGGCTGCTGATCTCGTGCTCAAGCAAAACTACAGCTTCATCGAGGCCAGTCGCTCACTGGGTATTGGTGAGACAGCTCTGCGCCGTTGGGTCGATCAGCTTCAGCAGGAACGCACTGGCATCACTCCGAAGAGCAAAGTACTGACGCCTGAGCAGCAAAAAAACCAGGAACTGGAAGCCCGTATCAACCGGCTAGAGCGGGAAAAATCTATTCTAAAAAAGGCAACCGCGCTCTTGATGGCCGAGGAGCATGAGCTCTCGCGTTAATCGATCAACTGCGTTCTAACGAGTCTGTTGATCTGTTGTGCTCGGTATTTGAAGTCACTCGATCTTGCTATTACGCACACTGTCGCAAGCGACGAACTCCGGATGTTAAACGACTTGTTCTGCGCAGCCGTGTGAACGAGTTGTTTACCCAGAGCTGCAGCGCAGCTGGTAGTCGGAGCATCATGTCCATGATGAGGGAGGACGGCATAAAGGTTGGGGCGATTCAAAGTACGTAAGCTGATGAACGAGTTGAACTTAATTAGTAAGCAGCTTGGCTCGCATGCCTATAAAAAGGCAACCGTGGAGCGCCCTGATATTCCAAATGTGCTTGACCGGGAGTTCACTGTGTCAGCGCCGAATGAGGTCTGGTGTGGTGATATCACCTATGTTTGGGCTCAGGGTCGTTGGCACTACGTGGCAGCTGTGATCGACCTCTTCGCCCGCCGCGTGGTGGATTGGCGTTTTCATCGAAGCCCGATGCTGAACTCGTAGTTAAGGCATTGGACATGGCCTATGAGCAACGTGGCCGACCTCAAAACGTACTATTTCACAGCGACCAAGGAAGCCAATACGGCAGCCGCTGCTTCCGCCAAAGACTCTGGCGCTATCGTTTCAAACAGAGCATGAGTCGCCGTGGGAACTGCTATGACAATGCGCCGATGGAACGGTTATTTCGTAGCCTGAAAACAGAATGGATACCGACCGTTGGCTACATGAGCGCTTCGCTGGCACAGCAAGATATAAGACGCTTTTTGATGCAGCAATATAACTGGCAAAGGCCACATCAATTCAACAGCGGGCTGGCGCCCGCTGTTGCTGAAGAAAAACTTAAAACCGTGTCCGGGATTAGTTGACCACTACAACCCTAAGCGCATCATCATCCGGTGATGGGGGTTCTCCGCTGCGGAAAGGAGTGCCTTAATTTCGGCCATGCTCAGGAACTTGGGTAGGGTCTTGTGGCTACGCGGCATCACGTCGTTTGCAACAGCCTTACCGCCACTGGCATCAATATGCGCAAGGAGGCCTGTTTCACGCCTCACGGTGCGTTCTTCATAGGCGAAGGGCAGGCGCTTCACCCACCCCTCCTTCAGCGCGAACTCATAGAACTTGCAGATGTAAGTCAGGCGCTGGCGAGTGGTGTTCAGTGCCAGTTCGCACGTCACTAGGCAGTAGTCCCGATAGGCCGGCACAAGGCTCTTGGCCTCGCCACGATCAACGTCGCGCCAGTCAATCTCATGAGCCTGGAGAAAGCTGAAGAGGTCGTACAGCGCGCGTCCGGTACTAGGCCAGGAATGGCGAGAACCAATGGCCCCGCGAAGCAGGTAGTGACGAAGGAACTGATTGGCCGGGACGCAACTCTCCATCGAGTCCCAAAGCAGAATGCGGAACCCCGGATAGGGTTGCCCGGCGATCACCAAATCCTCAGTAGCCCCACACAAGCTCCATTTGCCGTCCCCTGCACTGACCAGACATCCAATCCCTTTGTCTGTTCTGACAGAGTTAGGGCTATAGGACCGACCCTCAGGCTTTATCTCAGCACCATGCTTCTGAGTTTCTAAGGGGCTGTTCCTAATATGGCAGAGATCTAACGCTTTCCAAGTGCCAGATCATAGGGCATTCCTGAGAGTTTGCAGGTGGGCAACCTGACGGGTGAATTCACTGGCCGAGAGGCGTTCGTTTGGCAAAGGCCGCATGGCGCGACTAATCGCACTGGCGGGCATCCGGCTGAGGCGTCCGATAATGTGCCATTGCTGGGCCACATCGAGTTTGTCGAAGCCCGGATGACGACGGCGGGCGCGGCGCTGAATGTCGATCTGCAAGCCGCGCATCAAGGCTTTCTGGCCATTGTGACGGACAATAAACTCGGCGCTTGCGCGCAGGTGTTCAAGCAGTTGCCGGCGGCTATGGCTGGCCGGTTGCCGGATCGGGCCCTGGCGCATGCCGAGATGCCAGACTGCAGCAATGATCAGCAGCAACAGTGCGCCAATCGCCAGCCGGTAATTGCGCCAAAGTAGCGTTGCCAGGCTGTCGTGTTCGGCGCGATAGAGCATGGTTACGCGGCTGTCCTGAGTTAAATACCAAAGCAGCCAGGCGTTGTCGTATCGGTCGATCTTGTCGTTCTGCCAGATCCAGGCATCGGTCATCACCGTTACCAGACCTTCGCCATAAAACAGTTGCAGTAAATGCGTGCTGTCAGCGCTATTAGCCCAGGCGTAGGCTTGATTCTTGGGGTCGGCGAGGTGGAACTCGGTGTCGAAGCCGATGTACGCCGGCGCTGTTTCGTTCTGCAAGTAGAGCTGAGTCAGCGTTGGATAATGATTCTTCTCGGTGTCGGCGGGGTGTTGCGCCGCAGCCGATGAATCTGCTTGTTCAGGTTCTATTTCTGGCAGGTCAGCGCTCTCGTATTGCTCGATGCTCAATGTGTCGAGAAGCAGGTCGCCACTTTTTCCTTGTTCCTTGTCCCACAGGCGCTCGGCCACCACGACCAAGTGCCCGCCTTGTGCGGTCCATGCCAGCAGCCGATCGGTTTGCTGGGGCGTCATGTTGTACCGGGAGCCTAAAAGCAGCAGGGTTTGTCCACGGCTGGGCAAGGTTTTCAGGCGGGCCAAACTGTCGGCACGCTCAACGGCGATGCCTTGTTTGCGCAGGAAATGTTCGGCTGCCAAATACCGGTTGCTTCTGGCCTCAGGCGAGGGGCCATGCTTGATCACTTCTTCATACGGCTCGGCGCGCCCGAGCAAGTAACTGCCGAGCAAGCCGAGTGCAATCAGCAGCGCACCAATCAGTAGCAGTCCATTGCGTCTGCTCATGCGTGGCCCTCGCGCTCGAAGACCTGATCCCAGCCTGTGCACAGTTGCTGCTTGAGGCTGGCAGGCGGCAGGCGATGGCCATAAGCAAGGTTCTGCCAATGCTGAGTCAGCAGCTGGCTGAACTGATTAAGCGCAGGTTGTTCAAGCGTCTCGATACAGGCCAGTACTTCGCTTTCGGTGTGTGAAGTTTTCAGCGCCAGCGCGTGATCATGCAGCAAGCGGCTGAGCATTGCCCGATAGAGCAGGCTGAGTGCCGCGCGCGGGTCTGTGTCCCAGAGACGCTGGGCTTCGGCGCTGATGTTGTCGGGCAAGCTTTGCGGGGTAACGGCAAGACCAAAAAGCTGCTCTTCAGGCTGGCGGCGTTGTTGCGGACGGGAGATTTTCAAGCGTTCGGAGAAGGTGCGTAGCCAATCCCGGTAACGCCAAATCAGGGTGACGATCAGGCCTGCCAGCGCGGCCCAGAGCAGAATCTCGAAAATTTGGTTGAGTACGCGCAGTGAGTCCCAGAACTCGGCCAGATTTTTATAACCTTTGATCAGTGTTTCCAGCCAGTCGGCGTTCTTGGCTTTATCCGACTCGTCGTTCGAGCTCAAGCGCCAGCTGGTAACTGTCTGGCGGTTCTCGAACGGCGGCTGATCCAACAGGCTGTGAATGCTTTCTTGCGCTTGCTTGCTGTTGAGTGGCTGCTTGCCAAGCCGTTCAGCATCAGGCCCCAACGGTTCTACTTGGGGATGAGCGATGACGGTTTCACTTGTGGCAGCCACACCATTGGGTGCCACTGCTGTCTCGCCAGTGACCGAAGCGGCCATCGCCTGAGTGGGCAACTGGCTTAGCAGCAGCGCACAGCCGAGCAGCAATGCGCTTGCCGCGCCGCTGAGACGCTGGCGAATCTGGCGGAATACCAACTCGAGATCCCACGCCTCGATCACCGTGCGACGGTTGAGGTACAGGCTGAATCCGCAGGCCACATAAATCGGTTCCCAGATGATCAATACCAGCACATAAATCAGGTTCGACAGGTGTTCAAGCCAGAGCCAATCGTGGCTGGTGGCTTCGAGCAAGTTCTGCCAACTCCAGTCGGTTTCTATCTGGCCTGGCAACATGAGATAGAACAGGCTGATGCCGCCCAGATACAGCGCGGTTTCAATGTGCACGCCGACCAGCGTCAGCCAGGTAGCGGGGCGGGCATCACGCAGGCCCAGCACCGCAATTCGGTCGTTGCGGGCGCGCCCGGCAAGCCCTTCGAGTTGTTGCACCGGCATGTAGAAACTTCGGCGCATGCTTAGCCTGCGCCATGTCAGGCTGGCCAGCAGTTGCGGCCTGATCAGGCGCGGATACTCGCGCAGGGCAGCCTTCAATGTCAGGGTCTCACCAAATACGCTGCGTGAAATGATATGCAGCGGCAGGCGCTCATAGACCGGTTTAAGCCACCAGAAAATCAATACCGCCCAACCCGGCGAATCCCAGAACAGCAGGCATAGCACGGCAAAAACCGGCACGGTGATAATCGCCCAGCTGAGCATCAGCAGTGCGCCATGCTGGCGGGCCATCAGGGTGCCGAGGTCGAGCGCTTCCCATGCATTGCGCGGGCGGATGCTGACGCTGACATCACTCAGGCGCATGCGAACCTCGCCCGGCAAATAGCAGATAAGCCAGAACCAGCAGCCACAATAGCGCGCCCACGGCATACTTGATGTGCGGGCTGGCGAACGTCATGGACGACCAATAGGCCTCGATAAAAGCCGCCAGCAACAGGAATACGATTACGCCGCCAATCAGCCGTACGCTGTCTTTGCCGGCAATTTTCAGCGCTTCCGCGCGAGGCAAGCGGCCAGGTGCCAGAAGCGCCCAGCCAAGCTTTAAACCGGCGGCGCCTGCAAGTGCGATGGCCGTTAGTTCGAACGCGCCATGGCCGACGACGAAGGACAAGAACGTCTCGCTGTAGCCAATTTGCAGCAAATGCCCGGCAACAGCGCCAATCATCAAACCGTTGAACAGCAGGTAAAACAGGCTGCCAAGCCCCAACAGCAGGCCGCTGGCGAAAGTCTGGAAGGCGATGCCGATGTTATTCATGATGTAAAAGCCGAACATCATCCAGTCATCCCCCGAATCACGCTCGGCGAAACGGCCAAGACGATGCGCTTCGGGGTCGTACATTTTCTCCATGCTGGCGACTTGGTCAGGCTCCATCAGGCTGTAAACCAACTCGGGCACGTTATAAACCAGTAGTGCCATCAGCAGCAGGCTGCCGAAGAAGATTGCGCTGGCTGCGGCGACAAAACGCCACTGTGCGCGGACCAGACGCGGGAAGCCGCTGAGCAGGAATCCGATCAGTTGTGCGCCAATCGGGCTGCGATGGCGATAGAACTGTTGATGACCGCGCATCACCAGTTGTTGCAGGTGAGCGACCAGATAATTGCTGTAGCCGCGGGCTTCGGCCAGTGAGAGCTGCTGGCAAAGCCGTCGGTAGTTGGCGGCAAACTGCTGGCTGGCCTTATGGTCGGCTTTGCCGCGTTCGAGGCGGCCGAGTTCCTTGCTGAATGCTTGCCAGTCTTGCTGGTGCTGGTTTTCGAACTGGCTCTGTTTCATGTCGGCCCCATTAAGCCACGGGCAATGCCATGGATCTGCTTCTCGGCGTCCTCTGAACTGACCTTGAGTGGCTCGCTGAGAATCGCGGCAAGCTCCAGTCGCCGTTCTGCAGTGAGTTGCGCTGAGCGTTCGGCATAGCCAAGCAGCGCGCGTTGTTCGGCCAGGTTCAAGGCGAAGGGCGTCAAGAGTATTTCGGCCTCGGGAATTTCGGGGGCAGCAAGTGGGATTTCGGCATACACCACCAGTGTTCCGGCGGCGATATCGCCGAGACGCTTGAAGGCCGGGTGAGTCAGGCAACTGATAATGCCCAGCGTGTAGGCGAATGGCAGCATGTCGACAAAGCGCAGCAGATTACGCGTGAGCGAAGCAGCCCAGCCAACAGGCGTCCCGTCATCGTGCACGACCCGTAGCTTCATCAGTTGCTTGCCCGGCGAACGGCCCTGGTTCAATACCTCGAACAGCACCATGTACCACCAGGTCACCAGAAACAGCAGAATTGTCGCAAGGCCAGTACCGAAGTCGCCCTGCAAACTAAGCAGCGAGTACAGCGCGGTCAGCAGTACGCCACGCACCACTAAATCGATGATGAATGCCAGGGCGCGAGGAATCAGCCCGGCCGGTCGCAGGATCAGGTCGATGCCTTCCGGAGTTTCCACGTGGTAGCGGGTATCCAGAGCGGGGGCAGGCGCGCGCGGGGCGGTATTAACAGGCATGGGTTGCTTGTGTGAGGTAAACCACGATGCTAGCCAGCTGCCGACGTGCGCGCAACCGGGTTGTGTCAGCGTATTTGCAGGGTTGATGTTGCCGTGACTGGCCTGTTGGCAGTTGCAATAAAACGCACGGGTGCATGGCTGACATCCTTGTGAATATGACCACAGACGCGCAGTGTGGCGTCTTGCAAGCCTGCTCACAAGCCTTGGCGGCTGGATAACGGTTGGCTTGGCGATGATAAACTGGCCGCGCACTCGCCAAAGGACAATCAAGTGACTTCGAGCATTTTCTGGTACGACTACGAAACCACAGGTATTGACCCACGCCGCGACAGGCCGCTTCAGGTCGCCGGGGTGCGCACTGATGAAAACCTTAATGAAATCGGCGAGCCGCTGAATATTTACTGCCAGCCCAGTGACGATATTCTGCCGCATCCGGCAGCCTGCCTGGTTACCGGTATAACTCCGGCGGTGTTGGCGGAGAAAGGCATGAGCGAAGCCGAGTTCATGACGCGAACGCATGCCGAGCTGTCTTTGCCCGGCACGTGCGGGGCGGGCTACAACAGCTTGCGCTTCGATGACGAGGTCACGCGTTACAGTCTTTACCGCAATTTCTTTGATCCCTATGCCCGCGAGTGGCAAGGCGGCAACAGCCGCTGGGACTTGATCGATATGGTGCGCACCGCCTATGCCCTGCGCCCAGAGGGAATCAACTGGCCACAGGAGGATGGCCGCGTCAGTCTCAAGCTGGAGCGGCTAACGGCGCAAAATGGCATCGATCATGGGCAGGCGCATGATGCGCTGTCCGATGTGCGGGCAACAATTGCGCTCGCGCGGTTGCTGCGCGACAGCCAGCCTAAACTTTATGACTATCTGTATAAGCTGCGCAGCAAACAGCGTGTGCTTGATCAGGTGCAACTTTTAAAACCCGTGGTGCATGTATCAGGGCGTTTTGGCGCTGCACAGCATTACTTGTCGGTTGTATTGCCGCTGGCCTGGCATCCGCGTAATCGCAATGCGTTAATTGTTTGTGATTTACGCAACGATCCGGCACCGCTGCTTAATGAAACGGCCGAAACACTGCGCGAGCGACTTTATACCCGCCGCGATCAACTCAGTGCAGATCAATTGCCGGTGCCGCTCAAGCTTATACACATTAATCGTTGCCCGGTTCTGGCGCCTCTGGGTGTGTTGCGCGAGCAGGATATTCAGCGCGTGGAATTAGACATTTCAGTCTGTGAGGCGCGTACAGCGTTGCTCAGTGACAACCGCACGCAGTGGCAGGAAAAGTTAGCGCTTATATATAGCGAGGAGAATTTCACGGCGACCAGCGATCCGGAGCAGCAGTTGTATGACGGTTTTATTGGAGACCGTGACCGGCGATTGTCTGAACAGGTGCGTAATGCCGATCCGGCTCATTTAGGCCAACAACAGTGGCCCTTCGATGATCAGCGGTTGCCTGAGTTGTTTTTTCGTTACCGCGCCCGAAATTTCCCGGACACGCTTAATGGCGAAGAATTGCAGCGTTGGCAACTATTCTGTCAGCAGCGTTTAACCGATCCCGAACAGGGCGCACCGAATACCCTGGAGGGTTTTAATGCAGCGGCAGACGAGTTGTCGTCTGGCGCCACTGCCGCTCAGTTAGAAGTGTTGAAGGCGTGGCGTGAATATGCGGCGCAGTTGCAGGCTAAATTTGCGCTGTAGGGCTCTGGCGCGGCCTTTATCCTTAATTATAATAAGGTTATAAGGCAATGCAGGATTGTTATAACAATCTGCCACCTGCGTTGTACTTATTTAGCGGTCATAAAAAACGCCAGCAAGGCTGGCGTTAATTTATTGCATCCGCTTTGAATCGGAATGCAGGGCTGTTCGCGAGGCTTAGCCCAGCAGGGTAGCCCAGCTCTCGACAACGTCGGAGCCCCACTTGGCTTTCCACTCTTTCAGCGTTTTGTGGTTGCCACCTTTGGTTTCGATGACATCACCGGTGTTCGGGTTTTTGTATTGCTTAACTTTACGAGCGCGCTTGGTCGTAGTGGTTTTAGCGCCGCGCTGCAGTTTGCCGACTTTAGCTTCCGGGTCGAGCAGGGCGATAATGTCACGCAGGGACTTGGAGTATTCGCCCATCAGGGTGCGCAATTTGCCTTCGAACTCGAGTTCCTTCTTCAGCTTGTCGTCTTGCGACATGTTCTTAAGGCGCTCTTGCAATTCTTTGATGGCTTCTTCTGTAGCGCGGTATTCGTTGATCAGCGACATGGGCTTACCTTGATAAGTAATGTGTAAGACAGCGGAGTATTAGTAATGATAGTCAGGCACTTTTCACAAGTAAACCTGTTTGTTTAAATATTCTTGGCCAAACTGAATTAAAGCTTAATTCACACTTATAAATTACTGATTTTGCATATTCAGGCGAGTTGCTTATTGCCTTGCAATGGCGCAACAGCGTTCAACAGGTTTAGTTCGGTTGGTCTTCGCAGGCTGTTTTCGACTAAATATTACAGCGCCGAGAAATATTCCCTGTCGCGCGGCTGCAAGGCTGTTTAGCGCAGGGGCCTGATGAATACTGCAGTTTTTCCCGAGAGTGGCTAAAATGGCCGACTTTGCCCAGCTCTGGAGTATTTCATGCGCACTTTTCGCCTCGTCATTGCTTGCCCGGACAGGGTGGGGATCGTGGCCAAGGTCAGTAACTTTCTTGCGACCTATAACGGTTGGATAACTGAGGCTAGCCATCACTCGGATAACCAGACTGGCTGGTTCTTCATGCGCCATGAAATTCGTGCCGACTCTTTGCCTTTCGATCTCGACGGCTTTAGTCAGGCTTTTGCGCCAATCGGGCGCGAATTCTCGATGGAGTGGCGGGTTACCGACTCCGAGCAAAAGAAGCGCGTGGTCTTGATGGCCAGTCGCGAGTCACATTGCCTCGCAGACCTGCTGCATCGCTGGCACAGCAACGAGTTGGATTGTGAGATTCCGTGCGTGATCTCCAACCACAACGACCTGCGCAGCATGGTTGAATGGCACGGCATCCCGTTTTTCCATGTGCCGGTTGATCCGCAGAATAAACAGCCGGCCTTCGATCAGGTTGCGCAGCTGGTTGCAGAGCACCAGGCGGATGTCATCGTGCTGGCGCGCTACATGCAAATTCTGCCGCCACAACTGTGCAGCGACTATGCTCAGCGTGTGATCAACATTCATCACAGCTTCCTGCCATCGTTCGTCGGCGCCAAGCCTTACCATCAGGCCTCGATGCGTGGCGTTAAGCTGATCGGCGCGACCTCGCACTATGTAACCGAGGAACTCGATGCCGGGCCGATCATCGAACAGGATGTGGTGCGTGTCAGCCATCGCGACAGCATCGAAGAGATGGTTCGCCTCGGCAAGGATGTTGAAAAAATGGTGCTTTCACGTGGTTTGCGCTACCACTTGGAAGATCGCGTTCTGGTTCACGACAACAAGACGGTAGTGTTCAACTAACTGTTCTGTCGTGCGCCGCCAAGGACGCCCGACAGAGGAGTCAGGCTATGTTGAAGTCAATCAAGGTGCGCGATTACATGACGCGCCATTTGGTGACCTTTCGTGCTGAAACGGATCTGTTCACCGCGATCAACCGTCTGCTTGAGCATCGCATTGCCGGCGCTCCGGTGGTCGATGCCAGCGGGCACCTGATCGGCATGTTGTCCGAGGGGGACTGCCTGCGGGCGATTCTCTCGGGCGCCTACTACGAGTCGATTGGTGGCACGGTAGGCGATCAGATGACGCGTGAGGTTGAAACGGTCTCGCCCGAGGTCGACGTTATCACTGTCTCCCAGCAGTTTCTCGAAGGGCGGCTGGGACGTTTGCCGGTCATTACCGATGGCCGGCTGGTCGGCCAGATCAGCCGCAGCGACGTGCTGCGAGCAGTCAAAGAGTTTGCCCAGCACGAGCAGGGCACGGAATCTGTCGATTAGTTAGGGTGAGCGAACTGGAACTGTCGGCTACGTGTGCCAGTCTGCATACATAGCCATGGACATTTCGGCATGGCATCGCCGAGGGCAAACTATGAACGATCCATTTGAGAAAGCGGTAGCCGTTGCACCCGCGACATTAGGCCAGGGATGCCTGAGCCGTTACGACATAGACGAGTTGAGCGCAGAGGACGGCGCCGATTTCAGTCAGGCCAAAGAGCTGCTGGGCGAGTTGCATGCGCAGGCCGGGCAACCCGCGAATCCGGCTCCCGAGAAAAGTCGCTAAGGCAGCGTAGTAATACCGCAATAAAAAGGGCGCCTGATTGGCGCCCTTGTCTTTACTCGCGTTAGTACCTCAGATACGGAAGCTGTCGACCATGCTCTTCAAACGGGTGGCCTGACTTTCCAGCTCACTGCATGCGCGCAACGTGGCCTGCAGGTTCTCGACGCCTTCCTGATTCAAGGTGTTGATTTCGGTGATGTCCATGTTCAGCGACTCGATGACCGATGTCTGCTCCTCGGTGGCGGTGGCAACGGACTGGTTCATGCCGTCAATGTCGCCGATTCGCAGCGTGACTGCGCCCAGACGCTGGCCTGCCTGATTGGCGATCACCACACTTTCTTCGCTGTAACGCTGGCTTTCGGTCATGGTTAGCACCGATTCGCGCGAGCCGACTTGCAACTCTTCGATCATGCCTTCGATTTCCTGAGCCGACTCCTGTGTGCGATGCGCCAGGTTACGTACCTCGTCGGCGACCACGGCAAAGCCGCGACCGGCTTCACCGGCGCGGGCTGCTTCAATGGCAGCGTTGAGCGCGAGCAGGTTGGTCTGCTGCGAGATGCTTTTGATCACCTCGAGAATCTGGCCGATGTTCACCGTTTTGCTGTTCAGCGCTTCGATATTGGTGCAAGAGGCGCTGATCTTGCTGGACAGATCATTCATCGCGGCGATGGTTTTCTCCACCACCTGACGGCCGTCTTCAGCTTGGCCGCGTGCATCCGAGGCCTGGGTTGAAGCATCCGCTGCGTTGCGGGCAATTTCTTGCGCGGCCGCGCCCAGCTCGTTGATAGCGGCTGCAACACTGTGCGTGCGATTACTTTGCTCATCGGAGTTGAGCATCGAGGAGTTCGAAGCACTCACAACCAACTTGGCCACTTCGTTGACCTTGCTGGTGGCGGATGACACTTCACGGATCGAGCTGTGGATACGCTCGACGAACTGGTTGAAGGCGGTGGCCAGTTGGGCGAACTCGTCGTTGGATTCGATTTTCAGACGCTGCGTCAGGTCACCTTCACCCTTGGCGATGTCCTGCATGGTGCTGGCCATGGTGTTCAGCGGGCGCATCAGCACTTTGATCAGCATGCTCAGCAGCAGAATGATCGCCACCACCGCAATCAGCGTGGCGATGATTGCGGATTGGCGGAACTCGCTGAGCATTGCATAGGCTTTGTCCTTGTCGATCGACAGGCCCAGATACCATTTAACAGACGGCAAACCAGTCACCGGAGTGAAGCTGAAAATGCGCGTTACGCCATCAAGGCTGGCTTCGCTGAAATCAGCGTTGATCGCTGGCGTGTTGCTGGGGTACATCTCGCGTAGTGTCTGATTGACCCGGCTTTTGTCGGGATGAACCAAGATTTTGCCATCGGCGTTGACCAGAAAGGCGTAACCGATGCCGCCCAAATCCAGGGAATTGATCAGGTCGACCAGCACCGACATGTTCAGGTCGCCACCAACTACGCCGCGGTTAATGGCAGGCGCGGCAATTGTGATGATCATGCCGCCGGTTGCCGCATCAATGTAGGGCTCGGTGAGCGTGGTGCCGCCAGCTGCCTGAGCGTCCATAAACCAGGGCCGGGTGCGCGGGTCGTAACCGTCGGGCATTTTGTCGTCGGGGCGCATGGTGAACGCGCCGTCATTGCTACCCAAATAGGTGAAGTCGAAGGTTGAAGTCAGTGCCTTCTGCTCAAGGCGATTGACCAGCGCCTCCTGACCCGAGTCAGTGCTGACCGATTGCGCGACGCTTTCCACCATCAGAATGCGGCCCGACAACCAGTTCTGAATATTGCTCGACGTGACCGCACCCATCTCGCGCAGATAGCTATGCAGGTCCTTGCGGATAGCATTGCGCTGCAAATAATCGTTATAAAGGGTGAACATCGTGAAGGTCGCAATGACCACCAGCGAGGCTGCGATGAGGATCTTGTGGCTGAACTTTAAGTTTTTAGTCATGGTTTCTTGCATCGGTTAGGTTCTGGAACCAGTCTTTAACAAGAATCGTGAAAGTCTGGCCTCGTCAGGCATATGCAGCTATTTCGGCATGCGCATGACAAAGCTTTAACTCAGAGGACGAATGGATGCCTGCAGCAGAGCAATTTGTATTTGGCGCCGATTTAAAGGGCGAGCCCGTTGGCCAGGCATTGCGTCTCGCCAACCGTCACGGCTTGATCGCCGGCGCGACCGGAACCGGTAAAACTGTGACGTTGCAGCGCTTGGTCGAGTGTTTCAGTGACGCCGGCGTGGCGGTCTTCGCTGCGGATATCAAGGGTGACTTGTGCGGCCTTGGCGCCGCTGGAAATCCCAGCGGCAAGATCGCCGAGCGGATTGCCAGCATGCCTTGGCTGAATCACTCCCCGCAGGCTTACCCTGTTACGTTATGGGATGTCGATGGTAAGAGCGGCCACCCGCTACGCACCACGCTGAGCGAAATGGGGCCTTTGCTGTTGGGCTCGCTGCTTGAGTTGACGGACAGCCAGCAGGCTTCGCTCTATGCAGCCTTTAAGGTGGCTGATCGCGAAGGCTTGTTGCTGCTGGACATCAAAGACCTGAAAGCCTTGCTGGCGCACCTCAAAGACAATCCCGAAGTTCTGGGGCAGGACGGTGCGCTGTTTACCAACACCTCTTCGCAGGCATTATTGCGCCGGTTGTCGGCGTTGGAGCAGCAGGGCGCCGAAGCGTTATTTGGTGAGCCGGCACTGCAACTCGAGGATATTCTGCAGAGCACTGCCGATGGCAAGGGGCGTGTGCACCTGATGGACGCCAGCCGTCTGGTGCATGAAGCGCCCAAGGTCTATGCCACTTTTCTGTTGTGGTTGCTGGCCGAGCTATTTGAGCAGTTGCCTGAACGCGGCGATGCCGACAAGCCAGTGCTTGCGCTGTTTTTTGACGAAGCGCATCTGCTGTTTGCCGACACGCCCAAGGCGCTGCAAGAACGGCTCGAACAGGTCGTGCGGCTGATTCGCTCGAAAGGTGTTGGCGTCTACTTTGTCACTCAGTCCCCGGCGGACTTGCCCGATGATGTGCTCGCCCAGTTGGGCTTGCGCATTCAGCATGGCTTGCGTGCTTTCACGGCCAAGGAGCAGAAGTCGCTCCGTGCGGTGGCAGACGGTTTCAGGCCCAACCCCGATTTCGACACGCTCAGTGTGCTGACCGAACTGGGTATCGGTGAAGCGCTGGTGAGCACCATGGAAGAGAAGGGCACCCCGGCGATGGTCCGGCGAGTGGCAATTGCGCCGCCGCAGTCGCGAATCGGGCCGCTGAATGAGGGTGAGCGTGCTGCGCTGATCACCCAGTCGCCGCTGCGCGGTCGCTACGATAAGCCGATTGATCGTGAGTCTGCCTACGAAATTCTCACTCAGCGGGCGAGTGAGGCCAAGGTGCAAGAGCCAGAACTTGGCGCTGCTGCTGAGAAGTCTGCGGCGCCCGGCAAGGGCGAGAAAGCCGAAAAGGGCTTTGCCGATGTGGCGTCTGATTTGTTGGATGGTTTTGCCAGCCAGGCCATGAAGACGGCCGTTCGCCAAGCCGCCAATCAGTTTGGTCGCGAATTGGTGCGGGGCTTTATGGGTTCGTTATTGGGAACCAGGAAAAAGCGCTGATCGCAGTCGCCCAGTCAGAGAATCAAAAGCTCTGACTGGGCGGCGTGAGTTATCAGGGTTTGGCGGCTTCTTTGCTTTGTAGATCTTTCTCGATTTTCTCCAGCTCTTTTTCAAAAGCTTCATCGAGTAAGTTGGACTTTTTCCGCCATGGCTTGCGTTCAGGGTCTGGCTGAGCTGCGTAGGTTGTAACTTCCCCGCCGTATACGTCCTTGTAACGCTTCGCCTGGCGCTCGAGTTCAGCGCGCAGTTCGTCTTTCGTCACGTGATATTCCAATTGTCTGTTAATAATGAAGTGCAGCAATGCTTAGCCGTGTGCATGGCTGCTAATTTCGTGGCAGTTGAAACTGCTCTGATGGTTCTACAGGTTAAATATTAACGAAGTGTGATCCAGTCGAAACACCGGCTAAGTGTTGGACTGAGTATTGCTGATAGCTATTGGCTAGCTTTTATTATTATCGTACCTGCAGCAGAAAAGTCTAGCGTTTAGGGCTATTTCCTCTGCTGAAGCACTCCGTTGAGTTTGGCAAATGACTCGTTGATCAGGCGTAATAGTTTGCTTTTCAAGGCGTCTGCGTCTTCCTCACAGCTGAACAGCAACCCGTTGTTGCCTGTAACAGAATATGTTCAAACAAGAGAACGGGACACATTAACGGCACAAAGCGATGAACGAGTCGGCAAGAGTCATCATACCCTACATTCGGTTGGCCAAAATGACTTTCATCGTACAACTGTCCCGTTATGATTTAACTTCAGTAGTCCGGACCTAGAGAACCTTTGACATGGAACGTCAGAAAATGCTCCCACGCCCACACCGCAAGTACCGCAGCCTGGCCCAGGAACTGGTCGCAGGCTTATCCCAACAAATTCGCGACGGCGAGATAAAACGCGGCGATAAATTACCCACCGAAGCAGTATTGATGGATGAAAATGGCGTAAGCCGTACTGTTGTTCGCGAAGCATTGTCGCGAATGCAGGCAAACGGCTTGGTCGAAACTTGTCATGGTGTTGGTACTTTCGTACTTAATACACCCAGCCCCAGCGGATTGAGAATTGATCCTGCCACTATTGTCAGTTTGCGCGATATGTTGGCCGTACTTGAATTGCGCAATGGCCTTGAAGTCGACTCGGCAGGATTAGCCGCACAACGACGAAACAAGCAACAATTAGAAGATATTCGTGATGCGCTGGATAACTTCAAGAAAAGCGCGAACCAGACCAGCGGAATTCAGGCGTCTGACTTCCAGTTTCACATGCGTATTTGTGAGGCAACTGGGAATAATTACTTCATCGACATCATGCAGCATATTGGTGCGTGCGTGATTCCACGGCTGCAACTTTATTCTGAAGACTTTCAGTTGCATGATCTGAAACTTTCGCTGATCAGCGAATATGATCAAGTTTACGATGCGATTATGCGCCAGGACGCTGAAGCGGCCAAAGCGGCCATGCGTTTGCACTTGATTAACAGCCGAACCCGCTTGCAGAAGGCTTTTGAGTCGAATGCAGAAATCAAGGCTGCAGAAACTGCCTGAGCTTGGCAGGTGATGCAATAACGCCGTGCTCTGAGCACGGCGTTATTGTTGGCCTTAGGGCAGTTTCTTCAGGGTTTCACAACTTTCGCTGTAGCGTGAGTTGCAGGCGCTCTGAAACAACGCTTTAGCTTGTGTTGGGTCACGCGGGACGCCAAAGTCGCCTTTAAGGTACAGCGTGCCGAGGATGTGTTGCGCCATCGGATTGTTGGCGGCTGCCGACTGATTCAGGTACTTGAGCATCTCTTTCTGGTTGGCCATTGCCGGGTCATCGCGGCCGGTGTAGAGGTAAGCCAGACTTACCGCCGCCATCGACTGACCTTTGTCGGCTGCCTGCTTCCACCAATATTCGGCCTGTTTCAAATCCTTCACCGGCTTACCGACAAAGTAACTGCTGCCCAGCTGGAACTGGCTGTTGATGTCGCCCTGCTTGGCGCGCATTTGCAACTGCTCGTATTCGTTCATCTGCTGCGTTGCCGGTGCGTCGCCAGTGGTTGGGGTGTCTGGCGTTTGCGGCTGGTCGCCCTTGCTGCTGCAGCCAGCAACGATCAACAGTGCGGCCACAAGGGCGGCCAGTTTGGCCAGAGGGCCGGTTGCGTATTTCATGTTCTTCCCCTTTCAGCGAGTGAGCGCGACCCGCGAGATGTGAGTGCTGTGTTAATGCGCGTTGAAGTCAGTGAGCATTGGCCGGTTTACAGCGCGCAGGCCATGAATCTACAGACACTGTAACTGACAATAAGTTGGTCGAAGGCGAAAGAACTTGGGTTGATGAAATTTATTGTGTATTTTTTCATGAAAATAACGATATAAAATTTCATGGTGTCCCATGTTCAAGCAATCAGCCCAGCATATCCGCAGCTACTACAGCGCCACTTATCCACAGCCCATGTCGCTGCGGCCCTGCCTTGAAGGCGATGTGCGGGTGGATGTGGTGATTGTCGGTGGCGGCTTCAGCGGTTTGCACAGTGCGTTGCGGCTGGCGCTGGCGGGCAAGCGTGTTGCATTGCTTGAGGCCAGTCGCCTGGCTTGGGCTGCCTCGGGTCGTAATGGCGGGCAAGCACTGCTGGGTTGGTCATGTGATATGCCACCACTTGAGGCGGCGCTGGGTCTGGAGCGTTCCCGGCGGTTGTGGCAAAGCATGTGCTGGGCCGCCGAGGAGCTGCGCGAACTGCCTGCCCGTCATGGTTTTTCAGTGGACTATCAGCAGGGCAGCTTGTGGGCGGCGGTGCAACCGCGGCGGGTGTCACTGCTCGAAGATGCGCTGCAAGAGGCTCAAGACAAATATGCCTACCAGAGCCTGCAACTGATCCGTCGTGATGAGTTGGCAGAATGGATTGGCAGCTCGCGCTATCAGGCTGCGCTGTATGACGCCCAAGGAGCTCATCTGAATCCGCTAAAGCTCGCGCAAGGTCTGGCAGGTGCAATCGAGCAGGCTGGCGGGCAGATTTTCGAGCAAAGCCAGGTATTCGATTACCAGCAGGCTCCAACAGGTTACAGCGTGCGTACCGACAAGGGCCGGGTTGAGGCCGATGTTATGGTGCTGGCGTGCAATGCTTACATCGACCAATTAGACCGTAATCTGTCGCGTCGGGTGCTGCCAGTTGACTCTTATCAAGTCGCCACGGCGCCGCTCGATGAGGCGCTTGCGCACTCGCTGCTGCCACGCAACAGCTGCGTGATCGATAATCAGTTTGTGCCGGACTACTTTCGCCTGACGCCGGATAATCGCCTGCTGTTCGGGGGCGGCTGCACCTACCTCGGCGGGATTCCCAAGGATGTCGCCGCGGCTACGCGACCTTATCTGCAGCGGGTATTTCCACAGTTGCAGGGCGTTGAGATCGACTATGCGTGGGGCGGGCATATTGACTGCACGCTCAAGCGCACGCCGGACATCGGCCGGGAGGGGCAGCGCTATTGGCTGCAGGGTTTCTCCGGCCACGGCATTTTGCCGACGCTGGCGGGCGCACGCGCAGTGACCGACGCGATTCTGGGCAACGATGAATTACTGGCGCTGTATCAGTCGCTGGATAACCCGGCGTTTCCGGGCGGTGGTTTTCTGGCTGCGCCCATCGAAGCGGCTGGCAAGGCGTGGTATCGCCTGCGTGATTTCTTTTGAAAACGCCGGGCGGCCTTGAGGCCAGGAGGGCAGTGATGAGTCAGCTGAATGAGACCGAAGAATTGGCGAAGCTGATTCGCGACCTGCGCAAACACAAGAACCTGACGATTGGCCAACTGGCTGCGAAAATTAATCGCTCGCTCGGCTTTGTCTCGCAAATAGAGCGTGGCCTTTCGCGCCCGACCGTGGCCGACCTCACGGCGATCAGCGAGGCGCTGGGCGTACCCACAACGTATTTCTACAGCCCGGACAAGCCCCGGGAATTGAGCTGGGTGACCAGGCCGGATGAGCGGCGCACTCTGTATTACGCCGGCGGCGTGACCGATGTTCTGGTCTCTCCCTCAATCTCGGCAGGGTTCTCGATGCTTGAGAGCTTTCTTCAGCCGGGCGCGAGCAGTGGCGCCGAACATCTTGATGACAGTTCCGAGCAAGGCGGCTTCGTGTTGGAGGGCGAACTGAGCATCTGGCACAACGACAGCGCCCAGCCTGTCAGCTTAAAACCCGGCGACAGCTTCCAGTTGCCGGCGCATAGCCGGTTTCGCTACGCCAATCAGACAGACTCAGTCACCCGCGTACTCTGGGTGTTCCGCTAGGTGGCGAGTATTGTCCGGGAGTGGGGTATATTTTAACCCTCTACGACTTACGCACGGTGCTGCTTGTCATCGTGGCCGACCATCCGGGGGCAGTATGCAAATCAGTTGTAATTTCGACAGCGGCAACATTGAGGTGATCAACGCCAGCAATCCGCAAGATGTGCAGCTGGCTATCCGCAAAGACCTCAATAGCCATCATTATCAATGGTTTCACTTCAAGGTCGAAGCGTTACAGGTTGGCCTGGCGCATACATTCAACCTGACCAACGCCGGTGGCTCGGCTTATCCCCATGCCTGGGATGGCTATGACGCCGTTGCCTCGTACGATCATATCAACTGGTTTCGGGTGCCCAGCCGGTTTGAGGGCGGCGCACTGAAGTTCGAGCTGACGCCTGCTCAGCCGCAGGTCTGGTTTGCTTATTTCGAGCCGTACAGCCGCGAGCGTCATGCCGCCCTTGTGTGCAAAGCGCTCGAGTTGCCGGGCGTTGAGCTTTGCGCCACGGGCCGCAGTATTGAGGGTCGCAATATCGAACTGTTGCGGGTCAGCCGCAATCCGCAGGCGCAGCGTTCGATCTGGATCATTGCCCAGCAGCATCCCGGCGAGCATATGGCCGAGTGGTTTATGCAGGGCATTATCGAGCGTCTGGGGCAGCGTGATGATGAAGTGTTTAATCAGCTGCTCGACCAGGCCAATTTGTATCTGGTGCCGAACATGAATCCCGATGGCGCCTTTCGCGGGCATTTGCGCACCAACGCCGCCGGCACAGACCTCAATCGCGCCTGGCAATCGGCGAGCACCGAGAAAAGCCCCGAGGTGTTATTTGTGCAGCAGCACATGCGCAATATTGGCGTGGATATGTTTCTGGATATTCACGGCGATGAAGAAATCCCTCATGTGTTCACGGCGGGCTGCGAGGGCAATCCGGGCTACACCCCGCGCCTTGCTGAGCTGGAGAGCACCTTCCGCCAGCGCCTGATCGAGTGCGGGGCGGAGTTCCAAACCGCACACGGTTATCCGCTCGACGAACCGGGCAAAGCCAACACCACATTGGCTTGTAACGCGGTGGGACTGGCTTATGACTGCCTGTCGTTCACCATTGAAATGCCGTTCAAGGATCACCTCGACTCGCCCGACCCGCAGACGGGTTGGAATGGCAAGCGCTCGATGCAGTTGGGTAAAGACGTGCTGACTGTTGCGGCGTCGATGGTCGAGCAGTTGCGCTAGCCGCAAAGCTGCGGCGTTGCGGGAACCAATGCAGGTTATGCGGTTCTGAAGTGCTCAACTCGCCATTGTGCAGTTGCTGAGCCATTCGAAACTGCCGGTTGATCAAAAGGGAATTCAATGTTGAGTGTGAGTCTCGGGCCACTGACGTTAAGCGTGGCTCACTTGTTGATACTCGGCAGCCTGTTGCTGGCAGTTGTGATTGGCTGGTGGGTTGGGCGCAGCAGTGGCAGTAATCCAGAGAGCCAGCTGTTCAGCATCCTGCTTGTCGGATTATTGGTGGCGCGACTGGCATTTGTGTTGCGCTATTTGCCGTTGTTCGCCGATGACCCGTGGGGCGTGCTGGATATTCGCGACGGCGGATTCATCGTCGAACCGGGTGCTTTGGCGGCGTTGGCATTCGGTGTGTGGATACTCTGGCGCAAGCCGAAACTGCGTAAACCGCTGGGCATCGGCATGAGCGTCGGTGTGTTGGTATGGGCGATGGGCAGCATGATGCTCAGTGCATTCGAGCAGGGCACACGCATGCCCGAAGTCGCTTTGCGTGACGCCTCGGGTGCGCCTGTGCAGCTACAGGATTACGTTGGCAAGCCGGTGGTGATCAATCTATGGGCGACCTGGTGTCCGCCGTGCAGGCGAGAAATGCCGGTGCTGGCTGAGGCGCAGGCGGCGAATCCTGAGATCACCTTCCTGTTCGTCAATCAGGGCGAAGGCGCTGAGGAAATTCAGCGCTTTCTCGCGCATAGCAAGCTAGAACTAAATAACGTACTACTCGACAGCGGTGGTCGGCTGGGCCAAAGGGTTGGCTCGATGTCATTGCCTACTACCCTGTTTTACAGCGCGCAAGGACGCCAGCTTGGCAGTCACCTCGGAGAACTCTCCAAGGCGAGCCTGACCCAGGCATTGGAACATTTTGATAAGGACGTACAACCATGAATAACGCATTCACCCTCGCCAAATCGCTGGCCGCGATTGGCATTTTTACCCTCGGCGCCGGGGCTCTGCACGCCGAAGAGTTGCCCGCGGCAATCAAGGCGGTCGAGGCGCGTGGCGCTGAAGTCGTCGGACGCTTCGATGCGCCGGATGGCTTGCAGGGCTACGCCGCCAAGTACAACGGCCAGGGCCTTGCGTTGTACCTGACTAAAGACGGCAAGCACGTATTGCTCGGCACCCTGCTCGACGAGAATGGTCAGGATCTCAGCCAGGCGCCTCTGGAGAAACTGGTCTACGAGCCGCTGGGCAAAGAGATGTGGGCGCGCATGGAGAAGAGCGAGTGGATTGCCGATGGCAAGGACTCGGCGCCGCGCATTATTTATATGTTCAGCGATGCCAATTGCCCCTACTGCAATATGTTCTGGAAACAGGCGCGGCCTTGGGTAGAGTCGGGCAAAGTGCAGTTACGGCACATTATGGTCGGCGTTATTCATGAAGACAGCGAAGCCAAGGCCGCTACGCTGCTGACCTCCAAATCGCCGACAGAGGCGCTCAACCAGCACGAGAGCGCAGGCAAGGCCAGCACCCTGCAGGCGATGGAGAACATCCCCGCCGATATCAAGAAGCAGCTAGACGCCAATCTGGCGCTGATGGACGAAATGGGTGGCCAGGCCACGCCGGCGATTTTCTATCTCGACGAAAAAGGCCGTCTGCAACAACAGCAAGGCGCCCCACGCCCCGATGCCCTGCAAAAAATCATGGGCCCCAAATAATCGCAACGGGTTTTGTGATCGCGGCCAAGGATTCACGACGCAACATGAAAACCAAATTGGTGTGATTTTCGATGCGGAGGATGGAACCCCCAACGGGGTTTCCGTCATGACGATGTTGGGTCGGGCGCGGTGTGGCTTTTGAATCTTGCGTAATTCGCCAATCAACAGCCTGGCCGCGTAATAGCGTTAGGCCGTCATGACGGAAGCCGCTGCGCGGATTCCATCCTCCAGCAAAGAGAAGCTCACA
>NZ_FPBC01000021.1 GCF_900116605.1 Pseudomonas marincola | reverse complement strand
GTGCGAAAATTTTACCTAAACTAACGCCGCTAAAAACAAAATAGACCTGTCGGGCTGACGGCCGGGATGAAGTGCACATCGTGCCGATTACCGGGCGCTAGAAACCAGTACCATTAAATAACCCACCACATCTTGGTGTTGCTCTTCGCGAAGATGTGGTGCCTGCTCTGGTTATGACTGTGGCATAGCTAGCGAAGCGCCAGCTAAACGACCAACAGGCTCCATCTCTAATCCTTTGGCTACAGCTATGTCGAGAAAGCGTGTTTGATAACGAGTACGTTTAGATAATACTTGATAGGCTTCAGCTTTGTAACGACCGATTATTATGTATTTTGCCTCTTCTGATTTCATGGTTTTTTGACACTCCTAAACATATAGATTTATTCTGCACTCAAAGTGGTGACGGCGAATTCCTTACGGATTGTGAAGCAAAAACCACTAGTAGTGATTAGTCTTAAGATTCGGTGATCATTTTAGTGAATTAGATTGTTGATACGTTAATCCCCCCATTTTTAGTAGTCGCCCGAAATATGCGCAGTCTGCACTCTAGGTCAGGCGGGTATCGATCAGTTAGAAAAGACGCTAAGACTAACCGATCATTGAGTTAATGAAACGTCGCTCGTACCCTCTGATGTGCGTCAGGCAAGTTGAACCTGAGCAAGTACTCGTTCAGCTCAAGACAGTCGCTGACATCTGCGGCGTGCCTGACAGGATGCACAAACTCAGACGTTCCAATGAGGCCTGGATAACAGCCAATGGCAACACGCCGGCCATCCCGTTCTACCAGCAGGGGAATCTCTGGTGTTCCGACTGGCGTACAACGGAAACCATCCAATTCGAGGCTTGAGCGAAGTTGGGACAGTGTGGCCACCTGCTCGTCAGGGGAAGAGCAACATGGCTTCTCGCCCAATACTGCGTAGCGGAGTAGAAGTGCGCCAAGTTTTCGATCGAGTCTTTTTTGAAGGTGCTGATTGTGAAAATGGTTTAGGCATTCAGTGCAGGAGGTTTCGCACGTGCAGCCTTCCAAAAGCGCAAGTGTCGACTCGAGAATGTCAGGCAAATTCCTAGCTGCGACCTCGGCATACCCTGCTCCCCCTGAAAGGGTGTCATACAAAAAGATGTCGAGCATTCGAGCGTTGTCTTTAAGCGCGGGCTCAATGCGGAAACCAGAACCGAATTCAGCAGGGTCCAGATCCAATTGCCGGTGCCGACTTGCAGCAAGTCGGAGCGCTTCCGCTATCGAGTGCAATGCATCCTCGAGCATCTGCAACACCACGACGTCAACCGTGTTTGTTACCAGCGGCTCGGCAATCTTTAGCCTCAACAAGAGAAGGTCTGTACTGAAGTCATGTCCCAGCAAGACTCGCCGGAATGCGCCAGCGCAGTGCTGCGGTGTCCCTTTTGGACCCAGTTGTTGGTATGGACGGATATGCACTCCGGCTTGCGGTGCATATTGATCGAATACGGTGGCATGCCCACAGTCGACACAAACCGAAAATCCGCTAAGTTGCGAACCCTCCTTGCCCCGGTTGACTGTCACCAATGTTCGGTCGGTCGCGTGGGTGAAGCTTGCGTTAGGCCCACACTCAGTGAAGGTAAACACCTCAGGGTCAACAGGTTGAGGAAATTGGGCCATGGTGGCGAAAGTAATGTCCTGCTCACGATCATCCTCTGGAAGATCTCGAGCATTTTCCGGGCCGAATACCTCCGGCAAGATCATCGTCTCCTCTTTCAATTCTCCACTACATACCGGGCAGATTTCTCCATTACCTCCAGCTTTGTTGGGATCTCGTACAAATGAGCATGCTTCGCAGTGAACATGTTTTTTAGAGTTTTTGAAAAGAGGACGAGCGCGATTCACCTCGCCGGCGGGCATATCTGCAAAAACACCTCCCGATCGGTAGGTTTTTTTGTCAATTACGATTAGTCGGCCTGGCGCGTACTCGCTAAGGGCTTTAGAAATTGCCTGCTGCGGTCGCTGAAGCGTACGGATCTCCCAATTGCCATTTGAGTTTCTCTTCCGCTCTTCGACTAGAAAGCTGGAGAGACTCGTTGGGAAGGCATAACTCGGCAACAGCCCATGGAAAAACAGGAACTCCAAAAGTTCCTTCTGCTCAACACCGGCTCCGGGGTTTTCATCTACCTCGGCTTCCTCCTCACTAATCTCATTGGACGCGATGGGTGGCGGTACATCTGAAGCGAGCTCGCGCAGAGTCGACAGAAAGCCCTCAACCGTTCCTACTAACCACTCACCAAGAGTAGAACCGCGAGTGTCCAAGTTAGGCGGTAACCAAGCCAGTACCGAGGTTTTCAGATCCGCATCTGATGCGAGAACTCGACGTGATACCCAGTTCTCAAAGCTCGCTAGATTGAGGCCCGTATCATCGGCACCATAAAAAAAGTCCTGGGTTAATCCGAGCGCCTTTAAAAGCAATGAGGTTTTTTCTGCGGGAGGATTGGTGCCCTCAGCCATCACTTCATGAAAGAAAGTCTGAACCAGATAAGCATGCACGTGCCGGCGGGCAATCTTCGCGTTATCTACCTTGACCTCAGGAGTGCGTGGTGGACCGGCGACGATGTGCTCCGGGTTTAAGAAGTAATGGCTGTCGTGTGGTCCATTTTGCGAATATGTCACCACGGTAGAGACAGAAGAACCTCGTCGCCCTGCCCGCCCGGCGCGTTGCTGATAGTTTTCGCGTTGAGGGGGCACGTTTCTCAGTGCGACCGCCACCAGTGAGCCAATGTCGACGCCTACCTCCATAGTGGTGGTGCAACTAAGAACATCGATGGGCCTATCCTTGGCGCCAACAAGAACGTCCTGGAACCTCAATTCGTACAACTCAGTGGTTGCATGGACTTTGCTTCGGTCCCGATTCGACAGTTGGGCGGTATGTTCCTCCACGCTCAAGTTTGAGAGGCGTGCTCCCGGTTCGAGCGCCTCTTTTACTGGAAGACGCCAGAAACCTTTGCGTGCAGTGACATAGGTGCTCGTCGAGGGGTCGATCGGTACTGCGCCTTCACTCCCACAGGACAGACAAATGTTTCCGCCTAACGCAAATGGCATCAGCGCGGTGCAATCTGGACACTGAGTCCAGATGTGGGAAAGATCAATCACGAGGCGCAAAGAATTAGGAGCAAGGAACCACGCACCATCGATTTCATCGGTTAGCTGCTCACGGAAAGCGACTTCCATAGCTTCATAGGTGGACGTATCCCAGCCCCAACGACTAGTGAGTGCCTCTCTCAAAGCCTTGTCAAACTGTCCCTTACTACCCCACGCGGGCTTGTAGTATCCAGCGGCCTTATAGCGGTACCCCTTATCGATTGTCGCGTCGAAGGCGAAATCCTGAAGCATGGAATCAATCCAGCCAACCGCGAGCGCAAGTAGATCCTCGCCCCCAACTGAAATCCCTTTGTCACTCAAGACCTCCTTCAGCTTTTTGAGCTTTGCTCGCGCAGGCACTACAAAGCCTACGGTCGTACCTGAAAGCGAGTAATAGCTGCCGCATAGGAGCTTGAGTAAAGCAATTCGATAACGTGCGGGGGCCTCCTGTGGGTTGAACCTATCCTCCAACGCTTGCTCCAAATCGGAGTCGCAATCACGCTCAAAGACGCTACGCGCATCCTCAATTTTCTTGGCATCCGTGCCATCAAATACAGCGAGATCGTGACCGGCTAAAACGGCAAGAAAAGCTAGATACAGCGTCTGCGTTGGTCGGGGCTCTTCCCTTAGCTTCTCCAATTTCCCGCAGGCCAGGGCTATAGACTGACGAAAAACATCAAGTTCAATATCACGAGGAATATCTCGCGCCAGGCGAGCAGCCTTCTGGCGACCGTCGGAAAAAATGAGAACTTTTCGACCGCCGTTGGGATGTCTTGCATCGTTAGCACGACTCGCCGCCTGACGGGCCATTTGAGTCCGAACCAACGTAGTAAACGGTGCTTCGCCCTTCGTAACATGGTCCATGATCTTTGACGGTTCGTCTTTGGAGCTTCTGGTCCTACGGATGCAGACAGGGCAATTATCGAAAGCTACATCAGGACCAACTGCGACCTTATCTGCTACACGGACTTTGCGGAAACCGGTTCCCACCGCTGGGCATGTCGCAGAGAGGATGCCAGTAGAGATGTGCAGCCACATGTCCCTGTGTCGACTGCGCGGGTGAGCAGTTTCCTCTACGAAAATTTCAACCGGCATAAGGTCCAGGGTTCCGCCTTCGGACAACGGCCCACTTGGCTGATGCCATACAAAATCCATTTCAGCACTGACATACCCTCGGATAAAGGCGGCGCCACAATCTCGATGGGTTAACAGCTCATAGACCCGACCATTGGACTCACAACCGCAATGACTCAATGGTTTAGTGTGAAGGCGGCCAAGAATGGTAGGTCCGCCATGCTCACCCAAGCGCTTCGAACAGTTTGGATCCACGCAAGCATACAGCCCTGGCAGTCCGCGATGAAATAGGTGCAAACGAGTCGGAAGCAGTACGCGACCATCTGAGCTTCGCTGTGCATGACTCCCCAGAGCGAGTAGTGTGTCGGTAGCTTTTTCGGCTGTTTCTAGAGGACATCCTTCAAAAAGAGTCTGGCTCAAAGTCCCTAGCTTGATCGCCTTACCTGACACCAAGGTAATAAGTTTTTCCAGTGGTCCGAAGTCAGTCAGGCTTCGAAACAGCCAGTCGCGAAATGATGAGTGATCGCCAGCATGCGGAGCTTCCCAACCAAGCTGTCCAGCAAGCGCCGCAGCGGCATTTTGGGCAGAAGGGAGATCATTTGCTGCCTCTTGGAAGGCGTCGAGATCAAAGCCCGCCAAGGCATCAATCTGTTCATGGGTAACCGTGTGCACCGAGGAACGCTGCTCGCTCGTCCCCTGAATAACTCTGACCTTGCGGGAGGAACTTTCCAACAAACCAGTCAAGTCGCGTGCAAATCGTTCACCATCCGCGACGGCAGTTCCGCCGACGCCTAGACTCGCACTGGTGAGAATGCAGCGCATGCGTTCTCGTGGGATCTCCAGTCGGGCACATAGGCGGCGAATGAGAAGCGCGACTTCAGCACCTCCAGCCCCTCTGTACATATGCGCCTCATCCAGAACGAGTATGAACTCGTTCCGGATGTCTTCTTTTAGCCAGTCTCTCGTCTGCTCGAAGATCCCACGCTCAATCGGTCTCATGAGCATGTATTCGAGCATGGAGTAGTTCGTCACCAACAGTTCAGGACAGCGTGCCTGCATCTCGTGCCGCGTCATGAGCTCACGGTCACCAGGCTGAGTTAGCAGCCGCCCCTTCCAGTTTTTTGAAATGAATTGGTTGCCGATTTTCTTCCCGGAGGCATAGGTTTTGGTCTCTACCGCATCATCCGCGTAAAAAGCATCAAGATCTTTGCTCGGCCAACGGCCAATACGAGCCAAGTCTTTTTGGATGGCCGGGATCTTGGCCACTTTTTTATAAAACTCCTCGAAGAGCGGCTTGATGAACTGCTCGTCTCGCGTGGAAGAACGCTGCCCCGGATATGGGGTCCTACCGGTATAGCTGCCAAAGCGGATCGGTGTTTTCCTACCGTTCGCCAGCAGTTTTGCTGCCTCAGGATCACCGAGTATTCGACGGATACGTGCGAGTTGGTCATTCACCAGGGCGTTCATGGGATACAGCAACATCGCCCTACAACCGGGCAAAGCAGCAGACTCAGGTCTCTCGGCGCCTTCTACTGCTAGTTTCCCAATGACCGGCATCAAAAAGCTTTCTGTTTTGCCCGAGCCCGTACCGGTTGCCACCACCAGGTCAGCAGCCTCATCGCCGAGGAATGAGGTGAGCGCCTGTGATTGGTGCTCATACGGCAGGGGGTAAAGACCAAGCCCCATCATCGACAATTTGGTCAATGCATCTGAGGCAGCCTGTGGTATTGGCAAGTCTTTGTAGGGAGTTCCCACTTTATAGACCGGCGTTGACTCTACATATGGTGTTTGAGCAATAGTTTCATTCGCTTGGAGAAGCGCGCGTCGCTCCCTGACGAGACCTTCATCGAGAATGTGATACTGAGCCTCGATATATTGTCTTAGGCTATCAGCCAAGCTGCTCGCGGTCTCATGGACGCCTGCCGCTTCAGTCAACGTGGACTTCACACTCATTGGTTCCCTCCTTCTGCGCTGCAGCGCTCATCCAAAACCACGCCTAACCCGTCGAGCGCAGTGCGCACGATGGATAGCATTTCTATAGGTAAAACGTGATACGTCACGCCAGGGTGCTGGCCTTCAGGCGTGGGTATTTGCCAACCAAGCAACAGAGCTTTCGCTTCCTGCTGGGGTAACCGACGGTCTAATCGAAGTTTTACAAAACCCTGAGAGGTCACCGCCTTAACTCTCATGGGGCGACCAGCGTGGGCGTCCAAATGAAAACGGAGCCGTCTGGCATCCTGAAAATCGAGAGACGCCATTTTGCGAATGCGCCCACGGAAATAATCCCCGATAAAATGTGAGGCCACCGGACCTGTCTGGCATTTTGAAAGAAAAACCCCTCCAGCGTTGGGCAATTCCGCCAGGGCTCCCCATCTACCTTTATCGTAAATAGCAATCTCACCCAACTCGCTGGGCACGTCGGTGAACCGCGACTTCATCGTTGCTATCAGTCGGATAGACCAAGCTTCGAGCCCTTCGGCAGGCGCACCAATCCACTCGCTAACATCCCAGACGTCGATCCAATCATTACAGGCGATAGCATCGACAAGTCGCACCCTACCTGCGGCTTGTGTCCGGATGTTGAGCGGGAGTGTCTCTATAGGACCGCCGCCTAATATCACTGCGCTGTCGTTGTCAGCTTTGATGGCATGTGCTGGTGGTGTCAGCCAGTTTCCGCCTTGAAGTCTGACCAAGTCACCCAACTCGCCCAAGCTATTCAAGACCGACAGCACACCAGGGCGAGCATCAGTATCCTCTGCAATATCTGGCCAGAGTGGTGATAGCCGCCTTCGGACCATACTGGTCAAGCTAAGGGAGGCAGCGGGCTCCCAATTGCAATTGCCAGCGAACGGTGCAGAAGCGAGGTACGACGCCGCTCGCAGACACTCGGCTATCGCAGCGATACGAAGCCCTTCACCCACAACCCTACAACGAATACCTGCCGCGAGAATTTTTCGCGTTCCTTCGTGGGACATCGCCTGCCACTTCATCTGCGTCCCCTCAGGTTTCTGCCTCGGCTTGCAACTCGGCCAACATCCGACCCGCAATACGAGCAATATCCTCAACGGGACCGGCTGCTGCCTTCGCCCAAGGGAGAGCCCACAACGTCAATACCGAATGCAGGTCCTCCTCTGATGACCCGCCGGGGATAGTCCGCAGACGTGAGTAGGCACGGTCGGCCATCCTTTTCCAAAGGTTGCCGGGGACAAACGAGCTCTCTTCGATGAGGTCCTTCAGCTCAGAGACAAGTGCTCGTGGTGAGTCATCGTCAAAACCGTCAATCTGATCCCAAGAGTTGCGCACCAGGTGGCCAAACTTAAGCTCGGGTACTTTGGCGGATACCCCACGCATAGAAAAATTATCCGTATCAAAAACCGGACCGATCTCCGCAAGCGTGCCGCCATCAGGGAACGTGGCAGGGCCCTGTGTCCACGCGGCTATTAACGAGAGACGATGGAAGCTTGGTAGTGAGAATTGGCGACGCGTAACGACGTCTCGAATCGCGGTACCATAGACCTCAAAAGCTGAACGGTTTGCTCCCTTCATCAGCAAACAACCAGAGGTTTCCGAGACCACTTCTAGACAATCAATCGCCGCATCATCGGATACTAATCCGACCGGTACACGCCACTCATGAAACGTTTGACCGCCAATAGCTGCTGCCACGGCATCCGCCACCAAGTCAGAAATCGAGCCCGAGAAATGGACCATCTGCCCCGCGGACAGCGCTGCTAATATCTGGCGGGCTGTGGCAATCGCTGCCCCTTTCATAATTCCGCAAGCCTGAAGGTTGCATGCAATCAACTCACAGGCGCCTTTGACAGACTGGATCTCTACAATCGGCCCCGGAGACTCAACTTCAAAAAGCCGAACCTGTGGTTTGGTCGGCGTGCCATTGCTTCCCTTTGCAATGGCTGCTTCTAAAATATCGATCCGGTCAGCCAAGTGACTGACTGCCGCGACGGCGTGGTTCCACTCGAGCTCCTGCGCACAGAGAGCATCGATTGATTGCTTGAGCGCTGGAACCTCCGCCTGAGTTTTGTCCCACGCGCGGCTCTGTTCTGTAAGGGCCTCCAAACTGTGCTGGAACTGATCGGCTCGCGCGTCGGCGGCGGCGATTCCTTCTTTGGTTTTTTGCCTTGCATCGCCAAGTGCGTCGACAACATTTTCCAGTCCACTGGCACGCTCAGCGATACGTTCGAGTGCAGCCCGAAATTCTTTAACATCACCCTGACTTTTTTCGACACTCAAGACGACGTCTGCAATGCCTTTAGCCAGAGTGTCCGTCTCGGACTCAAGTTTATCAATTCGCTCCGCCACCTCTTCGGCCGAGGCCTCAGCGATGTCGAAGTAACCTTCAATCTTATGCAACCGTCCCGGAAGCGCATCGATCATAAGATCACGAGCTAGCGTCGATGCTGGACGAAAACGTCCGAGTGCGACTTGAGTTTCGGGACTATCTGCAAAGCCACTGAAGTCCAACAGACGTTCCAGATTTTCCCTGGCTGCGTCAGGGAAAAGCTCTGCCAAGCCAGTTAAAAAAACGGGCCCAGCGTCCGGTGTATCCGATGAAATGTCACTAGCAGGAAAAGTTGCGCCCAATCGATTCTTTCCCCACGCCTCCCACAGTTTGGCAAATGTGCTCCAGTCGGCAGCCCCTTTTTGCCCAGGCTGAGTGTGAATGAGATGCCCGACCAAACGCTTTTGTTTTTCCTTGAACTCGGGGGGAGATCCCCGCCGGAATCCCTGGATTGCCGGCTGATGATCATAAAAAATTTTACGAATACCATGAGGAATCTCCTCAATGAATTCAGTAATCGCAATTTGTCCGAACGCAGAGATACGATCCCTTGCCTCCTGGCTATATTGGTAGCTCATACGAGACTCCTTCCCCTAGCAGATTGAGCTCAAAGCCGCGGGCGAGGACATCCTTCACCAGCGTACGGTAATTCGGAATAAGTTGTGGATGGGGTCTCAAGCTAGCGAAGATTCTAACCAGCGCATAGTCATCGGAAACCACGGCGATTGGGCCAATTGGTTGCAGTTGAACCATGAAGCTGAGCAGCCTGGATCGAAGCGAAGGACCTAGGGTAACGAAGGTCTCGCTGATAGGTCTGCTGGAAAAATCGCCGGCAACGTGCAACCGCCCGAATCCACCGAAGTTGATGTCGACATGGCATGTCGGATCGACCAGGTGCGCAATGAGCAAGGTCTGCACTTCTGGTGGAAGCAGGCGCTTATGCTGGCTGTGTTCAGGCACTGTGTCGCCGGAAAAAAGTAAGATCTCACTGCGCTGTGAGGACTTGTCGGCAATAAGTCGCCCATTACAGCCGGGTGGCATGGAGAGATACTCAAGCTCCATTGTCTGAGCTCTGGCAGCCATGACAAAGGTCCTGCATTTTTTTTGGTGCAAAGGGATGACGTGTTGTTTCAACTCCCGGTCCCTAAATACAATCTCTACAGCCGGCAACTTTTGATTTTGGTACGGCGAAAGTGTGCAGGAGATAAATTTCTCGATGTCGGGGTAGTCCGCCTTTGCGACTCGGAAATCTTGGGTGTTCTCGGTTGCCAAAACAAAGAACGCTGGCGACTTTTCAATCCCGGTGGCAGAAAGGCGCTCTCCCCCTCCGTGCACTTGCATTGTCGGCCCTTTGTCCTGCTGTCCTGGAGGCATCATCTGTGTCGACAGCAGTACCGCAGGCGACTGAATGCATTCAATAGCGTTAAGGCTCGAGTTTCTCGTAAGAAACGGCCATATCGGGGTAATGGAGGGGGCGGGTGGATTTACCAGCAGCCCCGTAAAATCGCGAAGCCATTCCATACATTCTTCAGTGGGCTTTTCTGGGAGGGTGACAAGAGCCAGGCTCCAGCCCTCCCTGCTCTGAAACCTATCGAGTACGAGTTCATCAGGAAAAACTGGAGCGGAATTTTCACACCACAAAAAAGCGTATGTTTCCCAACCTCTGAGCTCCTGCGCTCGAGGAAATCCGGTTGCTCCTTCGCGCCCTGACGCTGAAAAGACAGCAGCTCCCGAGGATGGAAGTCCCGGGCACTCGCGATCCATACTGGCCGTAAAAGTAGGATCGGCACGGTCGCTATAGGATACGATGCGATAATTTTCGACGGAAAGTTCAGCCGTCACCCGGGCCCCCTTGGCCAGACCGCGCATATCTAAGTGCTGGAGCCTTCCTCCCACGTCGATTGTGACGGTGGCGTCACATACACGGCATGCAGGTACCGCCAACTCCAGCCACCAAGCAGCACGCTGTCCCCTGGTAATCATTAAGCGCAGATCCATACGGCGTCTGATCACGGTGGTGAGAACACTACCTTCTGAGTTCTGGCCGTATTGGCTCGAGATAAAGTTTTCGCACTCTGGTGATCCCCAACCGGGCCAGTGGCCAAAGTGTTTTTTTCGTTTGGCTCCCGAGCGAAAAATCACCATCGCTTTACAGCACGGGCAAATGAACAACCCAATCCCCGACGACTGCGCAGCGGACTCTAGCTTGTTCGACAGTTTGTTAACGGCGTATTCCAACGCACTTCCCCTTGCGTCCCTAGTACGCGCAACTGTTGCCTAGCATCAATTCTCGCTTAGCCTCGGTGCGAAGAATCTGAGCTTGACTACCAAACAAATCAATCAGGTCAGTCGGCGTCCATCCTCGGTATTCCGGTGTACTCTTAGATCGCGGGATCATCCATCGATCCAACGCCAGGCCGGAAATTTCGCTTACAGACAGAAGCGAACTTACGTCAGGCCTACCCTTCCCAGACTGCAAGATTTTTGTTGCATTGGATGCAAGCTGACAGATGAAGACCTCACGTTGAATACCGTGGCGCATCAGATCATCCTTGAACCCTAATGCCGTAAGCGCAGCGCGTGTGGTCCGCAAGCGCCAGTTGGGCCCCTGCCCATAACCATGCTGGTCGGCGTATGTATGGTCGATGTGACGCAGGTAGTCACGCATCTCCATGAACAACCAATCGGGGATGTGAAAATGCCCCCAGCCACCGGTATAACCAATTGGCTTGAGATATTGAGTGCCATCCAGCTTCAGCCGGTTATAGACCGAGGATCGTCCCATCGATGATGTCGTGACGATGGACAGTAGGCGAGCCTTCTTTTCTGCCTGCGAGATGATCCCTGTCGAAGTTCCATAGGCCTTCGCAAAATCGTCGTAAATATCACGGCTACGAAGCAGGCATGCGACCAGCTTGCCTCCAAGAAGCGAGTTGTAAGGTGGGATCGCCCCAAGAACATAGGCATCCATCAAATTGACTAGTCGAGCCCCCCTGTCATGGATATCCCAGCCAATGAATTTATCTCTAACTCCCAGATTGAAAACAGGGTCACCGATCGCGATAAGCCCCATGAGCTTGCCGTTGCTTTCATCCCAAACCAGGTAACGCAGACGTCTGCCGAAGCCGTTTGAAACCGGCACAGACCAGGACAAGGCAGCGAGCCTGAATAAATCGCCCTGCCAAGTATCTGATGAAACCCGTTCCAAAACCGGAGAAATCTTCTCAGGGTTCACATCTTTGCCCGATGCAAAGAACTGCATCAGCTTCCCCCCAGCCCGCGACACGAATTTCTCGCTCGCAAGAAGTCGCTCTTCACGCTGGGCGCTGTGAAGGGTGCGGATCGCGTCTTTGGTATTACCCGGGGCTCGTAAAGCCCCCTCATCCGTTTTCGTGAAGCCTAAGGAGTGCAGATGTTCGCGCAGCTTTCTCTTGAGGTTCGCTTCCCGGGGATTGATCCCGATGATGATTGCATCGCCTTTTGGCATTAGCTGCTTCCTGCTTAATACTCTTCCTATTGAGCTCCTTAAAAACTAAGGGCTCGGATCCTCTACTAATACACGGATGGTGCTATCTTTTCCAGCGCCCTCGCTCCTGATAAAGGCAGCTAGCCATTATTTCACTTTCCAGGAAGAACTTCTCCCTATTTGACTAACTAAATCAGTCGGCTGGAGAGTTTTGACCGACAGCGCTTCACGTTGGCTGGTGAAGCTACGCGCTAAAGGCGAGCGACAAAGAGCTTGATGGTTGTTACGAAATATTTGCAACAGAGCTAGCTATTCTTGATGCAACGGCTTGGTTAGCAGAAATACACCCAAGATATCCGAAAGACTATGAGTTAAGCCTCGGAAATGAATGCAACATCTGGCGAAACGACCTACTTTGTTAAACGAAGTTATATAAAGCGGTTTTCTAATTCGCTTTTGGAATATGGTTTTTTGTGCTGCTTGGGATTTTTCAAAACAGATTTACGGTGAAGGTTCAATCTCAACCGAGGATCTGAGCTGTGAAAAAACAACTGACTGAATTGCACGACCTTCTTAAGGAGCGCTGGGACGCGGCAGGCAAGCCCCCGGGATTAACTGAGGTGTGCCTGGTGAAAATGAAGCGCTTAATCGACGGCACGCCTAAAGGTAGCGACACGTTCCGGGCAATGAACGACGCTCTTTCGCGGTTTGATGAGTGGTTTGACTGTGGGGAGCCCCCAACTCCAGCTGAACTGGTTGTGATCGAGGCTGCTCGTGACGTTATGCAGCGAGAAGTATGCTCAAAGCTAATCAAGCAGGCGGCGAAGGCATGAAGACTTTTCAGAGCCACAACGAAAAGCAGAAGCACTACGACCGGCTCCATCATACAAAGCGTATTGCAGATCTTGATGGGCCAACCTATAAGCAATTCACGAGCAGCGAAGCGATACAGCTGGTACGTCAAAGCGGTGCTGCACTTCAGATGATTGACGAGCTTGGCTTAGCCACGAACTCCGTTGACCTCAATGACAGCGGCTATATCAGAGAGCTAGATGACTTTGCGTTGCAGCAAGAAGTTTTGAACGCGAAAAACAGCCCAACCAAGTAAGGCTAGGTGCCGGTTTCGTTTGGGATTTTTAATAAGCCTTGTAGGTTGGTATTAACACCATCTACGAGGCTTTTTTATGTCTGTTGAACACGCCCGAATTGCTGCACGACTCGAATCCGTCACTGAAGCTATGCGCGATCTACACTACGCCAACTGGCTTGATCCAGACCCGTGCGACACGCCGGAATTGGCTGATGCCAAGCAACGAGCGCTCATCTGTCTGGGGGAAGTCAGTGACAAACCAAGCAAAATAGATCATCTGAAAACATTGCTCGAACGCTGGTTGAGCATTGATGATTTTGGTGATGAATCCGTGGCTCCAGCCGACTTGGTGGCTGACACCAGAGAAGTAATTACCAAATTGTCTGTTCCGTAGCCCCTGAGCCACCTGTGTTTTATCCCCTTTTGAGGGACTTGCAGAGCCCGGTTTTAACCGGGCTTTTGCATTTCTGTAACACCTAAATCCTAACAATTTCCCAGGTAGAGCATCAGCCTGACTAGAGGCTCAGTTTGGGTGTATGGCTCATGTGGATTTCAGGAAGACTCGGTGGTCTGGGTTTTTGCAGCTTTTGATGTATCCGTAGCCCAATCCCGCAGATAGCCCGGAACTATAAGTTTGTGTCGGGCTCGTGATCCCCCAGTGTAGAGGGCTGCAAACGCTTTGCTCGCTGCAATACGATCTCCAGGCCCAATTTGATTAAGCAAATCAGGCGCGAGCATCACCGCGTCGATTTCAGAGTTGCGTGCGTCGATGACCCTTCCGAGCTTTAACGGGGCCGAACCTGTTACATCGAGGCTACGCAGTGAAGCCTCGAACTCGACAGTGCTGTAACCTTTGCTGAGCATTCGGTCGATACGTTGAAAGCTACTATTTTTGCTGCCCATGTCAGCCCTAAGATCATCCCAACTCGTGTACTTGAAAATAGCACTGTGCGTTGGTCTTTCATGACCATAGTACAAGCCAACGCAATCAAGAATGAAGCGGCGAAAAGTATTGACCGAGCCAGGTAGTAGGCTGAAATTTGCGCCTGCACTACCTAAGCGCTGAAACCACTCAAATAACCCCCACTCAGAATCAACCAGTATCGTCACTTTTCCGGTTGGGACTTCTGGCGAATCGTAGTAGATAACTTTTGTCTCAATCCCTCTGTTGCCTTCGAGCGAAGCTAACTTGAGTATCGGATGTTTGTCGATGAGGGGATTTATTACATTCTCGATCTGCTTACCAGCTCGAATAGAGTGTGTGATTTCGTGTTGACGGAGTGTACTAGCTCGTTTGAAAAAAGCTCCATCGAGGCGCTGGTATGCATCGCCCAAGGTAATCACGGGTTGCATGCAGCGGTCGAGGAACGCTGCAAGTGGAGCGCTTAGGTCGTGTGCCTCGTCAACTATTATGTGGGTGAACTCGCGGCCAATCATCGCCTCATGAAGAAGCGTCATGTGCTTGATTCGGTGATACCCACGAAGCGGAAGTTGAAGGCGTGGATCTGTTGGCTCTACGGTTTGATTCCACATATTTTGCGCATACCCGACCAGTGCCATGCGACCTACAGCATCGAGGTTATATCCCTTGGGAATGTGCTGCTCTGACAGGGTAAGGTCAGTGCTGTTGCAAAAAGAGGCGACCATTCTCCCGCAGGTTATGGCTATTTGGGCTGGGTTCAGCCTGCCTATTGGTCCAAAACCTAATCGGGAAGCGATTTGTTCCGGTGGAACTTGATGGCGAGGTGATGACCGCATTCCCGGCTTGTAATAGCCCAAACAGCGATCAATTACATAATTGGCAAGATTTCCGAAAGTCATTCCTCTCACGTTCCCGGCACCTACCCTCTGCATCAGGGCTTCAAGCTGTACAGAGGTGTAAGCCAACATGAGTGGGCGAAATGATGACAGCGAATCAACTAGGCGTTCAATCATGTGGGTTTTGCCAGTACCAGCTAACCCCTGGATATGAATGCTTTCTTCCGGTTCAGCGTGAATGACGCGAAATGTCCGGTTCTGCTGGTTTGAAAGAGAAATTACGGCTATTTGCATTCTGAGGTAGGATCGCAGATTTAGCTCGGAAATGGAATTCAGCCCCTTTTGTGCAAAATGTGGTTGATGATCACCAGTTGATCATGATAGCGTTTCGTGCAAAAGGTGGTTGGAGGCCAGAATGAACGAATTTACGGGATCGGCAGCTTCACAGGCTGACTTTATTTGGAAGAACGCGGAAGACCTTTGGGGCGACTTCAAACATACGGACTTTGGCAAGATCATCTTGCCGTTTACCTTGCTGCGCCGCCTGGAGTGTGCGTTGGAGCCGACCCGCGAGGCGGTGAGAGATGCATACGCCGCTTTCAAGGATGCCGATGTTGAGCTGGACACCATTCTGCGCTCAACCGCTGAATACCCCTTCTACAACACCTCAGAATACTCCCTTGGCACCCTCGGTAGCACCAAGACGCGTCGCAATCTGGAAGACTACATCGCCCTGTTTTCAGATAACGCCCGCGCTATCTTCGAGGAGTTCGAGTTCGGCAATACCGTGATCCGACTGGAGAAGGCTGGCTTGCTATACAAGATTTGCCAGAACTTCGCCAAGATCGACCTGCACCCTGAGGTGGTGCCGGATCGGGTGATGAGCAACATCTACGAACACCTGATTCGCCGCTTTGGTGCCGAGGTCAACGAAGGGGCCGAGGACTTCATGACGCCGCGTGACATCGTTCACCTGGCGACCGCGCTTTTGCTTGACCCGGATGACGCCCTGTTTGAGGCCAGCCCCGGTTTGATTCGTACCCTGTATGACCCGACCTGCGGCACGGGTGGGTTCCTCACTGATGCCATGAACCATGTGGGCGATTACGGTGGCCGCGACAAGGTACCGCCGGTCCTGGTGCCGCACGGGCAGGAGCTGGAACCGGAAACCCATGCGGTTTGTGTGGCTGGTATGCTGATCCGCCGCCTGGAGTCCGACCCTGGCCGTGATCTGTCGAAGAACATTCGTCAGGGCAGTACGCTGTCCAACGACCAGTTTGCCGGTGAACGCTTCCACTACTGTCTGTCCAATCCCCCGTTTGGGAAGAAATGGGAGAAGGACAAAAGCGCCGTCGAAGCGGAACATAAGAAAGGCGAACTAGGCCGCTTCGGGCCGGGCCTGCCGAAAATCAGCGATGGCTCCATGCTCTTTCTGATGCACCTGGCCAGCAAGCTGGAACTGCCGAGCAACGGCGGTGGCCGCGCCGCTATCGTGCTGTCGGGTTCGCCGCTGTTCAATGGCGGTGCCGCTTCCGGTGAATCGGAAATCCGCCGCTGGTTGCTGGAAAAAGACCTGATTGAAGCCATTGTGGCCCTGCCTACGGACCTGTTCTTCCGCACCAATATCGCCACCTACCTGTGGATTCTGTCCAACAAGAAGCCGGACGAGCGAAAAGGCAAGGTGCAGTTGATCAATGCCACTGACCTGTGGACTTCAATCCGAAACGAGGGCAACAAGCGCCGTATTGTCAGCGATGAGCAACGCCGCCAGATTCTGGACATCTACGCAGCAGGGGAAACTGCTGAGCTTTCCCTGATGCTGGACTATCGCACCTTTGGCTATCGCCGTATTAAGGTGCTGCGCCCGCTTCGCATGACCCTGCAACTGGATGAGGCAGGAATGGATCGTCTGGAAGCCGAAGCCGCCTGGGAGAAGCTCTCTGACGCGCATCAGGCATTCTGGCGCGACGCCCTCAAGCCGCTGATCGGGCAAACGCAGACCTATGGCTGGGCAGATACCTTTGCCAAGGGCGCGATCAAGTCCGAGGAAGCCAAGAAACTCAAGGTCAAAGCCAACAAGAACTTGACCACTGCACTGATCAACGCCTTTGGCCATAAAGACCCGGAAGCCGAGCCAGTCACGGATGCCAACGGCAACCTGGTGCCCGATACGGATTTGACCGATTACGAAAATGTTCCCTACGTGGAGGACATTGATGACTACTTCGCCCGCGAAGTGCTGCCCCATGTCACGGACGCCTATCTGGACGTGAGCTTTACCGATTCGAAGGATGGCAAACTGGGCCGCGTCGGCTATGAGATCAACTTCAACCGCTTCTTCTACAAATATCAGCCGCCGCGCAAACTGCACGACATCGACGCAGAGCTGAAACAGGTGGAAGCGGAAATTGCCGAGCTGCTGGCCGAGGTGGCGACCGAATGAGTCACTACAAACCGTATCCAGCCTATAAGGATTCCGGCGTTGAATTAATTGGGCCGATCCCAGAGCACTGGGAAAATACTCGCCTTCGCTTTGTTGGTGAGTTCCGCAACAGTAATGTCGATAAAAAGTCATACGAGGATGGTGTCCCTGTACTGCTTTGTAACTACACCGATGTTTACTACAACGAATTTATCAGTCCCGGCTTGTCATCATTTATGGAGGCTACTGCAACATATGGTGAGATAGATGAATTTGAGCTCCAGCGTGGAGACATAATTATCACCAAGGATTCTGAAGACCCTACAGATATAGGTATTCCAGCGCTCGTCGCCGAAGAAATTCCTGGAGTCGTCTGTGGATACCACCTCACGATTATTCGGGCAGGGGACTACGACAGAGCAAGGTTTCTTCACCGTCTGATACAGTCACACACAACGAAAGCACATTTCTTTGTTGAGTCGCCGGGAATCACTCGTTATGGCTTGGGGCGAGACGCCATCGGCAACATCCCAGTCGCTCTTCCGCCCGAGCACGAGGCTCGATTGCTGGCCAATGAATGCGACCGCGAAACCAGCCGTATTGACGCGCTGATCCAAAAGAAAACTCGCTTTATCAACCTGCTTAAAGAAAAGCGTCAGGCTTTATCTACTCATGCTGTCACAAAGGGGCTAAATCCCAATGTGAAAATGAAGGATTCTGGCGTGGAATGGATTGGGCAGGTGCCGGCGCATTGGCAGGATTTTAAGGTCGCTACGCTGTTCGAAGAGGCGAACAGAGTTGGCGTTGCCGATTTGCCGATTCTCTCCATTTCCATCCATGATGGAATCACAGACAAAGAGCTGAGACCTGAAGACAGGGATCGACAGACGTACCAGATCGAAGACCGCACGAAATACAAGCGGGTACTTCCGGGTGATATTGCCTACAACATGATGCGTGCGTGGCAAGGTGCGTTTGGTGCGGTGCGTGTAGAGGGGCTTGTCAGTCCAGCTTATGTTGTAGCTCGCCCTAAACGTGATTTTATAACGCGATACATTGAGCTTTTGCTGCGCACACCGATGGCCATAGAAGAGATGCGGCGTTTCTCTCGCGGCATCGCCGATTTCCGAATGCGGCTCTATTGGGATCACTTCAGAGATGTGCGCGTGTGCCTCCCTCCTCTGGAAGAGCAAAATGCAGTTCTTGCTCACATTGAACGTGAAACACTGCGTATTGGGCAGTTGATTGATAAGACCCAGCGCAGTATCACCCTGCTCAAAGAGCGCCGCGCCGCGTTTATCACAGCCGCTGTGACCGGCCAGATTGATTTGCGAGGAGAACAATAATGCAGGCATCCGCCCATCAGGAAAAACACTTCCAGCAATACATCATTGACCGGCTGGTAGAGCAGGGCTGGAAGCTAGGCGACACCCAGCACTACGACAACGAACGGGCGATGTATCCCGAAGATCTGGAAAGCTGGATCAAGACCAGCGGCCAGCAGGAAAAGTGGGACAAGCTGGAACGGCTTAACGGGGCCAAGACCCTTGAGGTGCTGATGGCGCGGCTGGACAAGGCGCTGGAAAAGCAAGGCACCATGCAGGTGCTGCGCCAGGGCTTTTCCATTGCCGGTTGCGGCCTGATCGAGATGACCGAGGCCGCGCCGGAAGACAAGCGTAATGAAGCGGTGATCCAGCGCTATCAGGCGAACATCCTGCGCGTGGTGCCCGAGCTGAAGTATCACCCCGCTCGTGAGTTCGCCATTGACCTGGTGCTGTTTATCAATGGTCTTCCCGTGGCGACGGTGGAGCTTAAAACCGACTTTACCCAGTCGGCGGAAGCGGCGATGGATCAATACCGAAATGACCGCTTGCCGTATGATCCCAAGACCAAACGCAGGGAACCACTGCTGACCTTCAAGCGTGGCGCGGTGGTGCATTTCGCCATGTCCGATTCCGTAATCATGATGGCAACCAAGCTGGACGGGGAAAATACCTTCTTCCTGCCGTTCAACAAGGGTCGCAAGGACGAAAGCGGCACGGTACATGCGGGTAACCCGCCCGGTGAGATCAAGGCCGATGGTACCCAGGAATACCCGGTAGCCTACTTCTGGGAGGCGGTATGCAAGCCGGACGCCTGGCTGCGGATTTTCCATAGCTTTGTCTACGTAGAGACAAAGGACGTAGTGGATATTCAGGGCAACTGGTCAAAGAAAGAAACCCTGATTTTCCCGCGATTCCACCAGTGGACGGCAGTGAACCAGATGCTGGCCGACGCTCGCCAGAACGGTGCGGGCATGACCTACCTATGCGACCACAGCGCCGGTTCCGGCAAAACCAGCACCATTTCCTGGACGGCCCATGATCTGGTGAAGCTGCGCGAAGACAACGGCGACGCGGTATTCAACAGCGTGATTATTGTCACCGACCGCAATGTGCTGGACGGCCAGCTCCAGGATGCGGTGAAGCAGATTGACCACCAGTTTGGCGTGATCGCCGCCATCGACCGGCAGAAATCGTCCAAGTCCAAGAGCAAGCAGCTTTCGGAAGCTCTGTTGTCTGGAACGCCGATTGTGGTGGTCACGATTCAGACCTTCCCCTATGCGATGGAAGCCATCATCACCGACAAAGCCCTGAAAGGGAAAAACTTTGCGGTGATCATTGATGAGGCGCATAACTCGCAGACCGGCGCTACCGCCGCCAAGCTGCAAGCCGCACTGGGAATGAGCGGGCAAGGCAAGATGTCCACCATGACGGTGGATGAGTTGCTGGAACAACTGCAAAAGTCCCGCGCCCGTCCGGACAATATCAGCTATTTCGCCTTTACCGGTACGCCGAAGCACTCCACTTTGATGCTATTCGGTCGCCCGACAGACCCGAGCCAGCCGGCCTCGAACGATAACCCGCCACAAGCCTTCCACCTGTACACCATGCGCCAGGCCATCGAGGAGAAGTTCATTCTCGATGTGCTGAAAGGCTATGTGCCCTACAAAACGGCCTTCAACCTTTCCAAGCAGGTTGAAGACAGCAAGCGGGTGAGCGGCAAGGCCGCCAAACGCGCCTTGGCACAGTGGATGTCCCTGCACCCCACCAATGTGACCCAGAAGGTGCAGTTTATCGTTGAGCACTTCACCAAGAACGTCGCCCATCGGCTGGATGGCAAGGCCAAGGCCATGGTGGTCACCAGCTCCCGGGCCGCCGCCATTCGCTACAAGAAGGCGTTTGACCGCTATATCGAGCAGCACAGCGAGTACGGCTTTATTCATTCACTGGTGGCCTTCTCCGGCAAGATGACCGGCAAGCAGGTGATGCACCAGGATGACGGTGAGTTTAAGGACGATGTGTTTACGGTCGATGAGAGCGAGGAGTTCACCGAGCAGAACATGAACCCGGATGTCCAAGGGCAGGATTTGCGCTTTGCCTTTGACCGCCCTGAATACCGGGTGATGTTGGTGGCCGACAAGTTCCAGACCGGCTTTGACCAGCCCAAACTGGTCGCCATGTATGTGGACAAGAAAATCGCCAACCATGTGGAGATTGTGCAGACCTTCGCCCGCCTCAACCGGACTGCGCCCGGTAAGGATGAGGTCTTTATCATCGACTTTGTGAACGACCCGGAGAACGTGCGTCAGGCCTTTACCACCTATGACAAGGGTGCTCACATCGACGAAGTGCAAGACCTAAATGTGGTCTACGAGATCAAGGAGCGCCTGGACGAGCACGGCCTGTACGACGAGAAGGACTTGGCTGCGTTCAAGGAAGCACGCTTCAAGACCATCCGCGACATCACCCATACCAAATCGCCACAGCACAAGGCGCTGTATGCCGCCACTGCTGGAGCGACGGCCTTGTATAACGACAAGATGAAGATGCTGCGCGATGGCATGGCGACCTGGGAAGCGGCTTTTGAGAAGGCCCGCGCCAAAGGTGATGAGGCGGGTATGAAGTCTGCCGATCACCATCAGGATGAGTACGCCGAGCAAATCAAGGCGCTGATCGGCTTCAAGTCGGATTTGGGGCGTTTTTGTCGTACCTACTCCTATATCGCCCAACTGATTGATTTTGGCGACCCGGAGCTGGAGAACTTCGCCGCCTTCGCCAAGCTCTTGCAAAAGCGTCTATTGCACGAAGCACCTGAAACCGTGGACTTGACCGGCCTGGTGCTCACCGGTTTTGACATCAATGCTCGTTCAGATAACGCGGAGGACGAAGGCGAAACCCCGGTACTGCAACCGGTAGGTGCAGGCGGTGGTGGTGTGGCAGGCGACAAGCCAAAATTCGTTAAAGAGATTATTGAGCGGCTCAACAGCCTGTTTGGTGAGGCAACGCCGATTCAGGATCAGGTGGCCTTCGTGAATCAGATCTTTTCAATCGCCGGCGAAAGCGATGTGGTGATGGCTCAGGTGGAAAGCAACACCCGCGAACAGGCCATGAAAGGCAACTTGCCCGGCGCTGTTCAGCAAGCGGTGGTACGTGCTTTGTCCAGCCATCAGAAGCTGGCCACCCAGGTGCTCAAGTCTGATCGTCAGGGCATGGCCGCATTGGTTGACGTGGTGTATGACCTGCTGCGCGAAGGTCAAGACATCGACCTGGATATGGATTAAGCCGATGCTTGACCTGCTGAATCTGCCTGGCATAAAACCGGTGGATATGCGCCATGAGAGCAAGGGCCTTGTGATAGTTGCCGAGCCGGAAACGGTCGAGGTACCGCTATGCGGGGACTGCAACACCCCCATGCACAAACACGGCACGCGCAAAAACAAGTTCATGGACACGCCGTTGTACATGGAGCCCGTCCGTCTTGAAGTTCAGCGCCCACGCTTTCGCTGTGAGTCGTGCGGCAAAATGTCCATGCCGGAGTTGAGATTTCTGGATGACAAACGGAGAGCCACCAAGCGGCTGGTCGATGTCATTCGGCAACAGTGCCTGGGAACCACCTTCCATGCTTTAGCCGAGCAAACTGGCGTGGCGGTGAATACTGTCAAGAATATTGCCCACGACCTGATAAACGAACTATCGCAAACCGTTCGCTACGAAACTCCCGTTATCATGGGTATCGACGAAGTGAACCTCGCCGGTGGGTATCGCTGTGTAATAACCAACCTGGCAACCAACAACGTCTTCGATATGTTAGAGCACCGCACCCAGGAGCATCTTAAGCCATTCTTCAAGGCGCTGCCGGACGCTGACAAGGTGGAATGGGTCTGTACTGATATGTGGCGGCCCTTCAAGCGTTCATTTGCTCAATACCTGCCCAACGCGAAACTGGTGATCGACAAATTCCACGTCGTTAAAATGGCCTCCGAAGCACTGGAAGTGGAGCGCAAGAACTATCAGGCTCAGTTAAGCAAAGAAGACCGGATTTACGTGAAAAAATCCATTCGCTGGCTCACCCTGAAGCGGCCCGGTAACCTGACGCCCGCAGAACAAAAAGCGCTGGAGGTTGTGAAGCAGGCGATCCCAGAGCTTGCCGTAGCCTATGGTTTCAAGGAAGCCTTCTTCTGCATCTACGATGAACCCGACAAGCAGAACGCTCAGAACGCCTTTGAAGCCTGGGAGAACAGCTTGCCAGACCAAGGGCTAGTGGCATTCAAGAAGCTGGCCAAAACGGTTCACAACCATTACGACGACATCTTTGCCTACTGGGATGCACCATTCCCGATCACTAATGGTTACACCGAAGGGCTCAACGGTCTGATCAAGATGTCCAACCGGTTAGGTCGGGGTTACAGCTACCCCATCATTCGAGCAAAGACGCTGTACTCCAAAGAAGCCCGAAAGGTCGGTAGTGGTATTCGAGCAGGTCACGGCAAGGTGGAATATGGGCCGCACATTCCGACGCTGTTGAAGCAGGCAGAGAGCGGTGAGCTGGATTAACGCGAGAGAGTTGCATCAGAGAACCCAACCAATGTTAGATTCTGGCGAGGCAGCGGAAAACAGAGAAATCCAACCAGAGGCTGCATTGGACCTGACCTCGAATCCAGGGTCAGAATGGATGACTTCCAACCCTAGAATGCAAATAGCCGAAATTACTTTGCCTGTTTGAGTTTCAAAAGAATGCTTGAGTGGGTCGATCAGCTGAGTATGCGTAGCGCTGAAATTGAAATCCCAGTGCCCACCCTTAAGAAACTCTTTGGCTTCAAGCGATTCTTTATCAAGAAATCGAAGCCCCAAGCGGGGCATCAGCGCTAGGCCACTTTCAAATAAATCGCGTTTGAATCGACCTGCAATGAGTTTAGAAAAGGTTCCCTGTGGATGAGACTGGCTCAGTTCTGTGCCAACTGAAATCAATTCGGCCAAGGTCTTCTCAACGAGCATAATGCTCCCTGCCTTACCGACAATGCTCGGTAAGTTCAGAATTACAGCCACCGAAGCTACTTGCGAGACATCCCATTGATCAAGAACTTGGAGGGCAGAACTGTTCTGATCTACCAAGATGTCGGCCTGAGAAGCCAGCAGCGGGATAAAAAGAAATTGGTCAGTCACGCATTTTCTCGCTGGTCTGATAGTCGTTGAACATGAACTGCAATTGTAAAAACTGCTCAGCGCGATCAAGTTTATATCAGGTATGCCAAAGTCCAAGCATCATCACTACCACCACCTGCTACCAAAGCGCCTTGCTACGCCCTTCCCACCGGCAAACTTGGGATTCCAAACCCATGCCTTAGATTGAGATAGCCAATCTAATTCGGGAGCACTACTGCTATGCGTACATTCCTAAACGACCAAGACATTGATGCCATGTCCTTAACCGAGCTTTCAGCGTGGTACGTCGAAATGGTTGGTTATGACCCGCTTGAAGAAGACCCTAGCCTAGAACCGGCTGAGTTCAGGGCCGACTGTAAAGAATACGCCTTGATCATGCGTTGTGGCGGGCTCGATACACCTGAGTATCAAGCTATCGAGGCTGCACGCAAACGTGCCTCCTGCTCGATATAGAAGGTTCTGAAGTCATGCGGGATGGGGTTTGCCTGTATGATTAGGCCACAAACGAAAAAGGCCCACCTTTCGGTGAGCCCTTTCGTATCGCATGTCTCTAGGGGGAGGCGTTAGCCAACAAGTCCCAGAGCTAGTGAGGTAATCGTATTGCCCAAACACGTTCTAGTCAAGGAGGTTTTGCTTGTTAGATTCTGCTGCTGAAATACGGGCCATTGAGGCTGTGCTAACTCCAGAACGACTCAGTTCGTATTCTAGTGCGATGGGCATTCAAAATACTCGACACACTTTAGAGCTTTACGCTTGGAACGCAGCCATATCAGGTGCTTTCATGCTTCCGCAGCAGATTTGTGAAGTTGCTGTACGAAACGCCGTTTCAGAAGCTCTTGAAAAGGTTTATGGCCCTAAATGGCCATGGACACCCGGTTTGGAGCGTAGCTTACCCGACCCGAAATATGGCTTCAGCTTGCGGAAAGAGTTGTTTACAGCACGCAAAAATATTCCTATGGGAAACACGAATAAGATGATCCCTGAATTGAAATTTGCCTTCTGGATCAAGCTTTTTACCCAACGCTTTGATCAGCGTCTGTGGAATCAGCATTTGCGGGATTCATTCAGAGGCCTGCCTGCTGGTTTATCAATCGAACAATGTCGGAACATGATCTACAAAGAGCTTGATGAGATTCGCGGAATTCGAAATCGCATTGCTCATCATGAGCCCATTTTCAACCGCAATCTGGATGCCGATTTCACTCGAATGATGAGTGTAGTGACTTGGCGATGCCCGCATACCGCTGCGTGGCTCAACGAGCTTGAAGCTGTTAGGTCACTTTTAGCTCAGCGTCCGTAATTATTTTTATATGAAATGCAGGAAAATTCATGTTTGCAGAATTGGCTTCTCTCGCCTACTGGGTGCTTCTTTTCGGCTTTATTGTCCTGACTTGTTACGGCATATGGAAATTAGTCGAGACAATGAGTTTCAAAACGTGGGGCATGGTCATTCTTGTTTGTCTAGCGGCGCTCTTGCTGGGCATGCCGGTTGTTGGCGCATGGGCTGATCATCTGCACGATTCTGATAGTTCAAGCTCGATCATATCTATAATTGCAATCTCACTACTCAGCTTCATTCCTGTTGCATTTTTCTTCAGTGCGCTTTTTTCAAGTGGTGAGTCGTTCACAAAGGCAGAGGTGGAAGAAATCGTAGCTGATGCCCTTGAAAAGGATCGCGCCGCCTAAGCCTCCTATGGCGATTCAGCGTGAGTGACCTAGAAGCTATGGTGACTAAAGCCAGAGAAATTTTACCTTTCTGGCTTTCAGCCCTCACATCATGTGCAGTACCTCAATGCTATCCAACCCTCGCCCTATGGCATGTAAGCCCCGCCATTTGTAGGATCGCAGATCAGTTCAAATCAAGGGCTACGCTGAGCTTCGAGTATGCGGAATCGCGCAATGCTTTGTTCCCGGCAAAACCGACCCCCAAGCGAGGCTTATCGAAATTTCGGGTGTTGATGTAGAGGTTATATTGGGGTTTGGGGAGCAATGGAACCAAAAACCAACGTAAGCTCTGAATCCCACCGTAAAGGGGCTTTCCGATCTCCAGCTCACCCGCCAGGCATTACTCTCTGATCAGTGCCTCGATGATCGGGCAGATCGTTCCGCCGTCTCCCGCATCACATTGCTGCACCAGTTCGCCTAACAGTTGCTGCATGACGACCAAGTCGGCCATCTTCTGCTCGATCAACGCGAGCTTGCGTGCAGCCCGTGCTCGCGTTTCGGCACAGGCGCACGACTCATCCAGCGTCAGCAGTCCACCGACTTCCGAGAGCGTGAAACCCAGCGCCTGAGCCCGCTTGATGAAACGCAGTCGCTTCACCATGTCCACCGGATAGCGCCGATGGCCACCCAAGGGTTTGGCTGGTTCATCCAGCAGCCCGCGTCGCTGGTAGTAGCGGATCGTCTCGACGTTCACCCCGGCGGCGTCTGCCAGCTTGCCAATGGTCAGCTCTGTGGCCATCACTTTCTCCTTGATTCCGTACTTTGGTACGGAGTTTAGAATAGCACCTAGGCAATCAGGCTCAGGAGATGGGAATGGGGATGCAACTCACCGGGAAAGGCTCGCTGGTCGCGAGTTCGCTGACCGCCATCGGTGCGTCGGTGTGCTGTGTCGGGCCACTGGTGCTGTTGGCACTCGGTGTCGGCGGTACGTGGGTGGGCGCTCTGACCATGATGGAGCCACTACGCCCCCTCTTCATCGGGTTGACTCTACTGTTCCTGGGATTGGCATTCCGCAAGCTCTACCTGGTGCCACAGGTTTGTACGCCAGGTACACCCTGCGCCGATCCGCGCACGCTCGTGCGACAGCGACTCGTGTTCTGGATCGTCAGCGTGCTGCTGCTCGGCCTATTGGCCGTGCCGTGGCTCGCCCCGCTGTTCTACTGAAGGAGATTAACCATGCGCAAACTGCTGATCGCCGTGCTTTTCGCCTTGCCCTTCGTGGCGCTGGCGGCTCCCCCGAAAACCGTCACGCTCGACGTGCAGAACATGACGTGCGGACTCTGTCCGATCACGGTCAAGAAGTCGCTGGAGAAGGTGTCCGGCGTGAGTGACGTCCAGGTCAATTTCGACCAGAAGACGGCGACCGTCACCTACGATCCCGATAAGGCCCAGCCCGAGGCACTGACTGAGGCGACCGCGAACGCGGGATACCCCTCCACAGTGCAGAAGTGAGGTCACGATGAGCGCCATTGTCCTTGAGTCCGTGCTGACTTGCCCGCGCTGCGGCTTCGCCAAGCCGGAAACCATGCCCACGGACGCCTGCCAGTTCTATTACGAGTGCAGCAACTGCAAGGCGCTGCTGCGCCCCAACCCAGGGGATTGCTGCGTTTTCTGTTCGTTCGGCTCGGTGAAGTGCCCGCCGATCCAGCAGCAGCTTGGGTGTTGCTCATAGCGTTTAGGGGGATCACAGGTCGTCGTCTGGATTACGCAGTGGCCGCAGCTCGCCGCGCGCAACTTCTTCCGGTACCGCAAAGGAATACCGCCCGAGCATGTTGATGTGCTCGTAGATCAGCGGCGATAGCCGGGCCAAATCCTCTTCCAGCACTGGATAGCCGTGCTGCTTGAGCCGTTCCACGGCCGCCGTCATGTAGAGGGTGTTCCACAGCACGATGATGTTCACCACCAGGCCCAGAGCACCGAGCTGGTCTTCCTGGCCTTCGCGGTAGCGCTGGCGGAGCTCGCCGCGTTTGCCGTGGAACACGGCGCGGGCCAGGCTGTGCCGGCCTTCGCCTCGGTTCAACTGGGTCAGGGTGGCGCGGCGCTTGGACTCGTCGTCGATATAGGTCAACGTGTGCAGAGTCTTTTCGATCCGCCCGAATTCGGCCAGCGCCTGGGCCAGCCGGGTGGGTCTATCTCCCGTTTGCAGCGTGCGCATGATGCCAGTCGCCGGCACCCGGCCGAGTTTGAGCGAGCCGGCCAGGCGCAGCAGGTCGTCCCAGTGCTCGGCGATCAGGTCGAGTTTGACCGACTGGCGGGCCAGCCCGTTGAGCTTGCCGTAGTCCGCGTCCGGGCGCGTGCGCCAGAAGCGGGTACCGCCGACATCGGCCAGCCGCGGACTGAAGTGGTAGCCAAGTAGGCGGAAGAGCCCGAACACCACATCGCTGTAGGCCCCGGTGTCGGTCATGATTTGCGTCGGCTGCAACTCGGTCTGCTGTTCCAGCACGACCGCCAGCAACACCAGGCTGTCGCGCAGCGTGCCGGGCACGGTGATGGCGTTGAGGCCGGAGAATTGGTCGGAAATCAGGTTGTACCAGGTGACACCCCGGCCGGTGCCGAAATACTTCGGATTGGGGCCGGCATGCACGGTGCGCACCGGTACGACGAAGCGCATGCCATCGGCGGAGGCGACCTCGCCGCCACCCCAGACTTGGGCCAGTTCCAGTTGGCTTTGCGCTCCGACCAGGATGGCGTTAGCCGCTGACAGGGTGTCGTCGCGGATATAATTCTGGCTGACCCAGGACAGCCGGTCACGGCGCAGCGCCGGGTTGTCGGTGCGGATCAAGGGCTCCAGGCCGGTGTTGCAGGCCCCGCCCAACAGCACCGCGCAGAGGCTGGTGACCAGGTTGTCGGCGCGTGCATTGCGTTCGGAGACATGGGTGAAGGCCTCGGAAAAGCCAGTGCGGGCGGCGATTTCCAAGAGGATTTCCGGCAGATCGACACGCGGCATCAGGTCAGACACGGCCGCCCGCAGTTGCAGCAACGAGCAGGGCTCGTCCAGCTTGTCCAGCGCCCCGAGCGACAGTTCGGTCTTGCCCTCGGTGTTCTCGCTCAGTTGAATCGCCGGGTTGTCGGGCAGGCGCGCGGCTACTGCCAGCCAGGTTGCATCCAGCTCGACGGACAAGGCGTCCAGGGTGGTTTTGGCGTCGATGGTCAGGCCCAGTGACCGGCAGATGATCGGTCGCGCCGCCAGCCATTCGGCACCGTCGAGCAGGCCAAGGCGCGGGTCGGCATAGCGCCAACTGGGCGAGACGAAGACATCGCGGCGGCGCAGGGCCGTGCGCAGCGCATCGAGCGTGCAGAACACATAGGCACCCATGTCGAGGGAGCCATCTTCGCGGGTGATGTGCTTCTGCCAAGCCTTGGCCACGATCTCCTGCGGCGCGTCATCCTCTGGCTTCCGGCGCGGCAGGTTCAGTTGCAGCCACTCCAGACTAGCCGCCACGCCCTTGCCGGCCGGGCTGAAGCCGAAGCGGATGTGCTTGAGCAGGTCGGGCAGGAAGCGGCGCACGCTGCGGTAGCGCGCTTCCAATGCAAGAAAATAGACGTCATCTACCGGGCGGATCAGCGCGTTGACCTCTTCCAGGGCCTTTTCCAGGGTGGTCCTCGGCAGGTCGTTGAACAGCCGGGCGCGCACGTTGTCATCGCTGATCGAGCTGTCCAGCACGACCTTGCACGCGGCGGCGAGCGTCGCGGCCGACCGATCCAGGTCTTTCAGGCTGCGCATGCGGGCTTTCTTGTCGGCCTTCTCCGCGTTGCTGAACAGGTCGCGCAGCAAGGCCTCCAGGACTTCCAGTGCGTCGTCGTGCGCAGTCGCCTCCAGGCAGAGTGCGAAGGCCACCAGTGTCGCCATCCGCCGCGACGCCGGCAGCCGATTAATCGCGGTGACCTTGGCCGTGTTGGCGAAGCGGGCCAGGGCGGCGATACGGCTGGGAGGGATGTGCGCCGCCGCCGGCAAGGTGATGCCGATGCCGCGCACGTCATCGAGCCGGCGCAGTGCCCGAATCAACGCGGGGCCACTGACCATGACCGGGCCGGAGCGCAATTGATCCAGCCGGGAGCTGCGGTTGCCTTCGGCCACCGTCAGCAAGTCTTGCAGTTGCAATCGCTGTTCCTCAGTCACGCTGCGGCCCAGCGTAAACCAGAGGCGTTCTTCGACCCGACTGCGCAACTGGGCGATAAAGCGCTCTAGTTGAGACACACCAGGCAGGAGGACTTTCTGTGTGAACAGCCACGAGGTGGCTCGCTCAAACAGCACTCCCGGCCGGTCGGTGCCCGTCCAGCAGAGGGCATACAGCCAGCGGCTCAAGCGAAAGCCGATGCCCGGATCGGTGAAATGACGATAGCCAAAGCGGTTCTGAATATCGGTGGCATGTATCCAGCGGCGATGATCGCTATAGCGCTGGAGGCAGTCGGGGTCTGGAATCGCCAGTTGTCGGCAAAGCACCTGCAGGACTTCCACCGGCACGGCGGCGGGCTTGTCCGGCAGAACGCCAACGAAGCGGACGGTGGTCAGCAGAACGGCATAACCCAGACGGTTATGGTTACCCCGCAGCACCTGGATGGCTTCACGGTCTTCATCGCTCAGGTGGAAGTAACGTTCCAGCTCTTCACGGCTGGGCGAATCAACATAGCGGCCAAAACCGTCGCGTTGCTCTTGAGTCAGAAAACCGACCGGCATTGATCACAGCACCTCGACGCAGAACACGGCGGGCGTGACGATCCGCGTGCGTTCGATGTGCCCGCGTTGCAGCAGGCCGGCGCGGCGATCACCGGTTACCAGGTAGTCCGCATCGCCCGCCAAGGCCATGGCCAGCAAAAACGAGTCATCCGGATCATCGGCTTCGACCTCGATGGTCAGGCGCTCCAGTACCACAGCCCGTTGCAGGTTATTGATCATGGCGCCCACCTTGGCGGGCTGTAGGATGGCCTGAAGCTTGGGATAGCGGCTGGCTCGACGAATTTCATCGAGTTGCATCCGCGAGGTCACCACCTCGAAACGCGCCGCCCGCCAGGCACGGTAGATCGCATCGGGCGCGCCATGTGGCGAGATCAGGGCGCTGAACAGGATGTTGGTATCCAACACGACCCGCATCAGCGCTTACGTGCCCAGTCGAGCGCTTCGTCAACCGCGTTGGTCAATTCTGCCTCACTCAGATGGGCGTTAGCGGCCTTGGCCTGCTCAGCGCTCAGCTCCAGGATGTGTGCCCGTACCGCTTCTTCGATGAAGCGCGACAGGTCGCCCTTACGGCCGCCGCCCTGGCTGGCCAGAAACATCCGAAGCGACTGGTCGGTGTCGGCCGAGACGGCGACATTCCAGCGAATGGTATTCATAGCGTTCTCCGCTAATAGGTGTTTGTGTGTTTATACGCCAATCACAAAGGGCGATGCAATGGTTCGACAAAACGAAGGTTTTGCCGAACTCTATCGAGGAATGGCTCGGTTCGTTAAGCTCCCCGCGCTACGGTTCAAATAACTGGTACGCTTAATCAAAGTTCAACTATTACTAACGTAGTCGAGTAAACAGTACTTTTGATGAAGATCGGTTATGCGCGAGTGAGCACTCGGGATCAGAAAGCCGACCTACAAGTCGATGCCCTGAAACAGGCCGGGTGCGAACGCATCTACCAAGACATCGCCAGCGGCGCGAAAAGCGCCCGGCCGGAGTTGGACAAACTGCTGGCCAACGTGCGGCCGGGTGATGCCGTGGTGATCTGGAAGCTGGATCGCCTTGGGCGTTCCCTCAAGCACCTGGTCGAGTTGGTCGGCGAGCTGGCAGAGCGCAAGGTCGGCTTACAGAGCCTGAATGACCCCATCGACACCACCCACGCCCAAGGCCGCCTGGTGTTCAACCTGTTCGCCTCGCTGGCGGAGTTCGAGCGCGAGCTGATCCGCGAGCGGACTCAGGCGGGTCTGTCGGCCGCACGGGCGCGTGGCCGGATCGGTGGCCGTCCCAAGGGCCTGCCAGCCAAGGCTGAGGCCACCGCCATGGCGGCCGAAACCCTCTACCGCGAAGGTCGCCTGAGCGTCAGCGCGATCGGCGAGAAGCTGCACATCTCCAAGAGCACGCTGTACAGCTACCTGCGCCACCGTGGTGTCGAGATCGGCGCGTACCAGAAGAGCGCCAGGTCACGCGACCAGCAGCCTTCGGCCGCGTCGCCGGCAGAGCCGCCCGCCGCCGAGCGGGTGGCCACCGTCACCCTGCGCCTCGCGGTGGTGAATAACAGCAAGTTCGTGCGCGGCCGGAAGCGGGCCACGGAGAACATTGAGCGCTACTGCCTGGAGCCCTATGGCATGAAGCGGCTGGATGCCGGCCACTATGAGTTGACCATTCCGTATCGGAGCGACGATGAGCTGGACAAGAGCGTGCATGACCTGCTGACCGAGATCAGCCAGGAGGCCGACATGCGCAACTGTTTTGTCGAGATGGGCGCCTGGGAAGAAGACACCGAAAAGCGTTGGTAGGGCTTACGTTGGTTTTTGGTTCCATTGCTCCCCAAACCCCAAGCTGGACTCATCCTTGTCGAACAGGCTGTAGTTACCGTAAACCTTGACACCAGAGAGCCACCCGAGTGAGCCAGGAATGTCATAGCTGAGGTCGGCTACATAGAGGTTACCCTTGGCGGCAACGTTAAAGGTGCCGTCGAAGCTGCCGAAGCTAACCAGCTTGTCTCTGCCGGGATTCTCCGGGCTCATGTCCTGGCGAGTGGCTTGCAGTTGCACGCCCCAGGGGCCATTCTTGCCCGAGTAGTGGACTGCTAGGGCATTTCGGCGGCCGCTATCACGACTGTCCTGGTTCTGCAGCGTCGAGGTCAATGCCGAGGCGCCGATCTCCGACTGCCAGCTCCCAAGCTTTAGGTTGCGGGCCAGACGCCCGACTAAGATGTCGCGCTCGTGGTTATCGCTGCCGTCGACGACGTAGTCATCTGCCGTAGCAACACTGGTTGCATAGGTCCGCCCGCCGCGGCTTGTACCTTGACCCTGATCAGCCGGGCTTAGGTAGTAAGCGAGTTGGAAGTTCCAGTCATCCTGCTGCTGGATGTATTTAACACCAAGGTTCGCAATGTCTTCCAGGCCGATCACGCTGCCCAAGGTCAAGAAGAAAGTGCTGCCGGCATAGGGCAGCAGGCCGAACGGAATCTTGTTTAGTCCCACCTGAATCTGACGCGACTCATCGAACTTGTAGCCGATCCATGCATATTCGGCGAAGGCGATGTCACCGATCTTGTCGGTATAGTCGAAAGGGTAAGCGTCGCCATAGAAACGGTATTTAGCCGCGCCGATCCAACTATCGGAGTTGTAGGTAGCGGTGAGAAAGGCAGTATCGAAACTCAGCTTCTCGATATCCCGGTCGGGGTCGTAGTCGATACGCGCACGCACGGCGCCGCCAATGTCCAAGTTGTCATTGATAGCCACCGCACCTGCGGGTAGCGCGAGCGATGCCAACAATGGAAGTAATATGAGAGTTGCTTGTGGGTGCAGGTTGATCATTTTCATGAATTGGCTCTTAGCATTGTTAGTCTTTTTTTCAGCTACGCAGCACTAAGCCGCTGCGGTGTTGCGGCTTAGTTTTGGATCGGGTTTGGTAGCTGCAGCAAGTTGCCGGAGCCGAATACATCGGCCCGGTGGGCGCCGATATTGGTTTCAGCTGCAGCTGGTGCGGACAAACCAGCTGCGTTTGGCGCTGTTGAGTAGCAGCCAGTAGCTGGCGAACGCGCAGACAAAGGTCACCGGCGCTGAGAAGGTCGCCAGCGTTGCTCCGCCGAAATTCAGCAGCACTATCCCCAGGCCAGCGGCAAAGAACCAGGCGATCAAGCCGCACGGGTTGAAGGCGTTGACTCGTTCGAGAGCGAATTCAATATTGCCCTCGAACAGCTGGGTATATTTCGGCGAGAAAATATGCGCCAAAGCGATCGCTACCCAAGCCACTACAAAGATGCTCTGGTATGCCAGGGCTTGCAGAATGTAGCTGAACACATTGAGCAACATCATTGTGTAGACCACGATGCCAACTACTACGGCCCATGCCATATAAGGCACAGCCGCCAAGCCAAAACGGCCGAAGAACGCATGCATGTTGCTAGCGGCCATGAAGAAATTTGCGGTATTGATACGGGTCTGGCTGACCCAAACGAACAACAACCCCCAGATACCCATCAGCTCGACAATGGCCAGCACCACCGAGACCTCAGACAGGCCGCCCTCTGTGGGAATGGTGGCGGCGAGAAAGATGCCGACCAGACCGTTAATAAGAAAGGTGAAGATATAGAATGGTAGGCCGAAGTTAAATTTAGCGTGGTAGCTGGCGTCCTGCTTACGACCGAAGCGTGCGTAGTCCCAGGTGTACATCATGAGAATCCACACTCCCATGAAATAGGTGAAACAGTCCCACCAGCCATTACTTACTGGCCCGCTCTCAGGCCCCATTTCCAACCAGGCAGAACTGTAGCCGTATTCACCGACGGCCATCGCTACTACGGCAATCAGACCAATCAGGTAGAGCGGCAGCAGCACGCCATTGAACTTATCCAGCCAGGTCTGCACGCTACCGAACACCAGTGGCACGCTGTATAGCACCACTATTAGGTAGGCTTGATTGAGCGTGATGTCGGACACGTAGTGTTGGATAGCAATGGCGATCACCGAGCCTTCAAACACGCTGTAGTAGATCGCCGTGGCGAAGAAAATCAGGGTGGCCAGTGCTGCGCCGGCGCGTCCGAATAGCACCCGGGAGAAGAGTGCGACCGATAATCCGGTCTTAATGGCGTAGCGGGCAATGACCCCGTTGATGGCCGCATAAGTTACGACCGACAAGAGTAAGCCGATTATGGCATTCATCGTACCAAAGCTCATTGCCAGGGTGGCGGACACCACCAGCCAAAACATAGCACTGCAGATGGCCCACCAAGCCATCGTCAGTGAGCCTTTGCTCATGCGGTGTTCTTCCGGAACCGCGACGGTGCTGTAGTCGATACTATCGACCTGTTTTTTGATGTTTCCGGCCATGGCTCTTCTCTTGTTTTTGTAATGAGTGGAGTCATGATCATAAGTACTTCAGGCGGGCGACCACTTGCTGCTGAGCGCACTCTCTTTTGTCATACCTGAAGCTTCTTGCTCTCTGGAAGATGGCCCACCCAGACGAAACTCCTCCAGCGGAAAGCGATGAGAAAATCTCTCAGGCTGTCCAAGTCAGAATAAAAGACCTCAATGACGCTATGGCTTACATCTCTTTCCGAGAGAGCGTTATTAGCGAGCGAGTCACCTAACAACACCTACACTCAGCGTGATAGCCAGACAGACAACATAGCGCTTAAACGTTTCAAGCCAGTAGGACTACAAGCAAAGCACTCAATGACGGGCTCGAGGCCGATTCAATCTCGGCACAACCACCCTAAGCCAGCAACCAGCACTACATGCTACAAGAAGTCAAAACCGGGTACAAAACCGGGTACAAAGAATAACGAAAACAACCAGAATGCCTAAGCTCAAACGCTCAAGCATCAGACTTACCGCATAACGTGTAAGTCAAAAAATTGTCTTTCCCGCACGTCAACTCTATGTTTCAAATGCATTAGCCCTGAAACCCGCACGCCACTTGAGTATGCACGCATAGCACAATTCTATAGGTATTGCAACACATTCCTTTAGGGCTTCAGATCACTTGCTGCAACTGCGGCACGACCTCGAACAAGTCACCCACTAGACCGTAATCCGCCACCTGAAAAATCGGCGCCTCTTCGTCCTTGTTGATTGCCACGATGACCTTGGAGTCTTTCATCCCGGCCAGGTGCTGGATGGCACCGCTGATGCCGACGGCGATGTACAGCTGCGGCGCGACGATCTTGCCGGTCTGGCCAACCTGCATGTCGTTGGGCACGAAACCGGCGTCGACCGCAGCGCGCGAAGCACCGACGGCGGCGCCGAGCTTGTCGGCCAGGGCATACAGGTGCTTGAAGTTGTCGCCGTTCTGCATGCCGCGACCGCCGGAGACGACGATCTTGGCCGCGGTCAGTTCCGGACGATCGGACTTGGCCAGCGCCTCAAAGACGAAGGCCGAGATGCCGGCGTCGCCGCCAACGGCCACGGCTTCCACGACAGCACTGCCGCCTTCGCCGGCCACCGGATCGAAACCGGTGGCACGCACGGTGATCACCTTCACCGCCGCCGAAGACTGCACGGTGGCGATGGCGTTACCGGCGTAGATCGGCCGCTTGAAAGTGTCGGCGCTTTCCACGGCGATGATTTCGGAGATCTGGTCGACGTCCAGCTGGGCGGCGACGCGCGGCAGGATGTTCTTGCCGTTGCTGGTGGCGGCGGCGAGGATGTGGCTGTAACCCTTGCCCCCTGCTTCTTGAACAAGAGCAGCTACCAGCGGCGCAACGTTTTCCGGCAGCTGATGGGCGAAGGCGGCGTTGTCGGCCACCAGCACCTTGGCCACGCCGGCGAGCTTGGCAGCCGCTTCGGCGGCGGCGCCACAGGCGGCACCGGCAACCAGGAGGTGGATGTCGCCACCGATCTTCTGCGCAGCGGCCACGGTGTTGAGAGTGGCCGGCGCCAGGGCGGCATTGGTGTGTTCAGCGATAACCAGGATAGTCATTTAGATTACCTTCGCCTCGTTCTTCAGTTTCTCGACCAGTTCCGCCACCGACTTGACCTTGATGCCGGCCTGGCGGGCAGCCGGCGCTTCGACTTTCAGGGTCTTCACGGTGGACGCGGTGGCAACGCCCAGGGCGTCCGGGGTGAGCACCTCCAGCGGCTTCTTCTTGGCCTTCATGATGTTCGGCAAGGAGGCGTAGCGCGGCTCGTTCAGACGCAGGTCGGTGGTGACGATCGCCGGCAGGTTCAACGCCACGGTCTGCAGGCCGCCGTCGATCTCGCGGGTCACGTTGACCTTGTCGCCCGCCACTTCGACCTTGGAGGCGAAGGTGCCTTGGCCGAAGCCGGTCAGCGCGCCGAGCATCTGGCCGGTCTGGTTGTTGTCGCTGTCGATGGCCTGCTTGCCGAGGATCACCAGCTGCGGCTGCTCCTTGTCGACCACGGCCTTGAGCAGCTTGGCCACGGCCAGGGAGTTCAGCTCGTCAGCACCCTCTTCCTTGACAGCCTCGACCAGGATGGCGCGGTCGGCACCGAGGGCCAAAGCAGTACGCAGCTGCTCTTGCGCCGCCGTCGGGCCGATCGACACCACGACGATTTCACTGGCAACGCCCTTCTCTTTCAGGCGTACGGCTTCTTCCACGGCGATTTCGCAGAAGGGGTTCATCGACATCTTAACGTTGGCGAGATCGACGCCGCTGTTGTCCGCCTTGACGCGAACCTTGACGTTGTAATCGACCACACGCTTGATCGCTACGAGGACTTTCATAAAGGCTCCATGGGAAAAATTGCCCCGGCAAGCTGGCTGGCCGGGGCATGGCAGGTTCAGCGTTCACCAAGCTGTTCGATGATGCCTTGTGCCTTCAACTCGGCCAGGCGCTCATCATCGAGACCCAACTGGCGCTTGAGCACCTCATCGGTATGCTCACCCAGCATCGGCGCGGGGCGCAGGTACTCGACCGGTGTGCGAGACAACTTGATCGGACTGCCGACCGTGACGAAGTCGGCTTTCAAGGGATGGGGAATGTTGACCAGCATGTTGCGCGCCAGTATCTGTGGTTCGTCCAGCGCCTGGGCAATGCTGTTGATGGCCCCTACCGGTACGCCCTGCGGGTGAATGCGCCCTACCCACTCATCGGCGAGCCCTCCGAGAAAGTGACGCGACAGGATGGCAACGATCTCCTCGCGGTTGCTGACTCGGTCGGCGTTGCGCGCGAAACGCGGATCTTTCGGCAGCTCTGGCAGGCCGATGGCGTCGCACAGTGCGACGAACTGTGAGTCGTTGCCGCAGGCAATGATGAAGTCGCGATCACTGGCGCGAAACACCTGGTACGGCACAATGTTGGCGTGGGCGTTGCCATAACGCCCGGGCGGCTTGCCGGAAGCCAGATAGTTCTGGCTCTGGTTGCACAGTGTGGCGACCTGAACATCCAGCAACGCCATATCGATATGTTGACCAAGCCCGGTCTTTTCTCGGCTGAGCAGCGCAGCTTGGATAGCCACCGTCGAGTACAGGCCGGTCATCAGGTCCGCGAAGGCAACGCCTACCTTTTGCGGGCCGCCACCGGGCAGATCGTCGCGCTCGCCGGTGATGCTCATCATTCCACCCATACCCTGAATGATGAAGTCGTAACCCGGTTCTGCGGCGCGCGGCCCGGTCTGGCCGAAACCCGTCACCGAGCAATACACCAGGCGTGGATTGAGCGCAGCGAGGCTAGCGTAATCCAGCCCGTACTTGGCCAAGGAACCGGCCTTGTAGTTCTCGATCAGTACGTCGCAACTGGTAGCCAGGGCCCGCACCATTTCCTGCCCCTCGGGGCTGGCGATGTTTAGCGCCACCGACAACTTGCCGCGATTGGTGGACTGGTAATAAGAAGCCTCGCCGGTGGACTCGGCGTTCTGCCCCTTCATCCATGGCGGCCCCCAGCCACGGGTGTCATCACCCGCGCCCGGCCGTTCGATTTTGATCACTTCGGCACCCAGATCGGCCAGAGTTTGGCCGCACCAGGGACCAGCCAGAATGCGGCTCAAGTCGAGCACGCGATACCCAGTCAAAGCACCCATTTCATTTCACCTTTGCTTGCGCGCACTTACACACGCTCCATCACCATGGCGAGGCCTTGGCCCACGCCGATGCATAGGCTCACCACAGCGTAGCGTTTGCCGCTCTGTTGCAGCGCGCGAGCGGTGCTCAGGGCCAGGCGCGCACCGGATGCACCTAATGGGTGGCCGACGGCGATGGCGCCACCGTGTGGGTTTACCCGCGGGTCGTTGAACGCAACACCCAGACCTTTCAGGCAGCCCAGCACCTGGCTGGCGAACGCTTCGTTGATCTCGATAATGTCCATATCCGCCAGGCTGAGCTGCGCGCGAGCCAATGCCTTATGAATAGCCTCCACCGGGCCGACGCCCATAATGCGCGGGGCCACACCCACGGCGGCGGCCGACAGAATGCGCGCCATCGGAACCAAGCCGTGCCGTTCGCCCGCCGCGGCCGAGCCAATCAGCAATGCCGCCGCGCCATCGTTGACGCCTGATGCGTTGCCGGCGGTAACCACACCACCTTCGGAGAGAGGATTCAGGCGAGCCAAAGCGATCAGGTCCGATTGCGGGCGCGGGTGCTCGTCCTGCTCCACCACATTGGGTGGCGTCTTGCGCCCGGTGGGCACGCTGACCGCGAGCAGTTCTTCCTGAAAGAAACCTGCGCTACGTGCGGCTTCATAACGGGCCTGAGAGCCGGCAGCAAAGACGTCGGCCTCAGCACGGGAGATGCCGTACTCCTGAGCCACGTTATCGCCCGTTTGCGGCATGCTGTCGTTGCCAAACTCGGCGACGATCTTCGGGTTGGGAAAACGGGCGCCAATGGTACTGTCGAACACCGTCAGTTCGCGGCTATAGGCCGCTTCTGCTTTAGCCATGACAAAGGGTGCACGGGACATACTCTCCACCCCGCCGGCGACAAACAGTTCGCCTTCGTTACAGGTCACTGCGCGGGCGGCATCGATCACCGCCGCCAGACCACTGGCGCACAGGCGGTTAACTGTCTGCCCAGGTACGGTCACGGGCAAGCCTGCAAGCAGTGCGGCGTGACGCGCGATGTTGCGGCTGTCCTCCCCTGCCTGGTTGGTATTGCCCAGAATCACGTCCTCGATGGCTTCGCCAGGGATGGCGTGGCGAGCGAGCAATTCGTGGATCACATGGGCGGCGAGGTCGTCTGGGCGTACCGAAGCGAGTGCGCCGCCGTGGCGGCCAAATGGCGTGCGCAGTCCCGCGAAGATGTAGGCGTCGAGCATGGGAAAATCCTAGCGTTGAGGTTCAGTCGGGAGTGGTTCGTTGTGACGCAATGAAAGGCCCAAGGCGGCCCGTCGCCGCAGCCAGGGACCCGGCCGATAACGGGGATCGCCCGTCAGTTCGGTCATGCGTTCAAGAGTGGTGAGCAAACGCTTGGGCCCGACACTATCGCCCCAGGCCAGCGGACCTTGCGGATAACCAAGACCACGGCGCACGCCTTCATCCAGGTCATCGACACTGGCGATACGCTGCTGAACGATATCGCCCGCCAGGTTGACGATCATGGCCAGTACCCTTTGGGCCACAAAGCCGACACTGTCATTGATCACACTGACGCCCACGCCATCGCGGCCCAACAGCGCATGGGCGGCATCGCGCATGTCGGCATGGGTAGCGGGATTTAGCATCAGCGTGCGGTAGCGGGCGATATCCAGCAGCGGGTCGATGCACACCGTGCGCTCAGGATCGGTGCCAAACAGGCCGACGGCGCCGGTGGCATCCAGACCGTAAGGTGCCAGCAAACACAGGGCCTCGCTGCTTGGGACCGTGCCCTCTTCGACCCGCGCGCCCACCTGCTGAAGAAGCTCGGTGAAACGTGCACGATCCTCGGGGTTTTCAGTGCCAAGCCAAACCGGCGGAAATGCTTCCAGCGCAGGTACTGCCTGTGCGGCGGGTGGATCGATCATCTGGCCGTCGGCGTATCGGTAAAACCCACGCCCGACCTTGCGCCCGACGTAGCCGGCATCCAGCATCTGGCGTGTTAGCGCTGCAGGCCGATACCGCGGTTCCTGGTAGAACTGGTTGTAGATCGACTCAATGACTGGATGGGAAACATCAAGAGCCGTCAGATCAAACAGCTCCAAGGGCCCCATGCGAAAACCCAGACCCTCGCGCAGGATACGGTCTACCTCGGCGGGTTCGGCTACGCCTTCCTTGAGAATTTGCAAAGCCTCAGTGCTATATGCACGGCCGGCGTGATTGATGATGAACCCTGGTGTGTCCTTCGCCCGAATACCCCTATGCCCCATGCGGGCAGCCAGGGCTCGGAGGCTGTCGCCTACCTGCGGGTCAGTCGCCAGACCATCGATGACTTCCACCACTTTCATCAGCGGCACAGGGTTAAAAAAATGAAAGCCAGCGATGCGTTGGGGAAGTCGGCAATTGCGAGCAATGCTGGTGACGGAGAGCGATGAGGTGTTGGTAGCCAGAATGCAGTCATCGGCAACCACGGCTTCCAACTCGGCGAGCAAGCCCTGCTTGGCGTCGAGGCGCTCGATAATGGCTTCCACTACCAGGTCGACGTCGCTCAGTTCCGTAAGGGCGCTCGCCACTTGCACGCGGGAGAGCGTGGCCAGCGCATCGGCGTTGGCAATCTTGCCTTTGTCGACCAGCTTGTCCAACGTGCCTTTCAAGCTTTCGCGGGCGCCCTGCGCAGCGCCTTCGCGACTATCAAACAGCGTGACGCGAATGCCCGCCTGAGCGGCGATCTGAGCAATACCTGTACCCATGACTCCGGCGCCAACAACCGCCATCCGGTTAATTTCACGTGTCATCGCTCATTCTCCTGAGAAGATCGCTTTGCGTTTTTCCAGGAAGGCTTGAGCGCCCTCTTTCTGGTCGCTCGAATCGAATAGCAATTGGAAGGCCTTGCGCTCCAACACCAGCGCGCTCTCCAGCGGCAGGTCAGCACCGGCCAGCATCACTTCTTTGATCTGCGCGACGGCTAGCGGCGGCAAGGCGGCGATTTCAGTGGCCAGCTCTAGTGCACGGACAATGGTCTGCTCGTCGCCCACCACTTCACTCAGCATGCCCATGGCCAAGGCTTGCTGGGCCGAGACCAAGCACCCGGTAAGGGCAATGCGCATTGCCTGGAACTTGCCGACCGCGCGGATCAGACGCTGAGTACCGCCGGCGCCCGGCATCAGGCCGAGTTTGACTTCTGGCTGGCCAAAGCGCGCCGACTCGCCGGCGACGATGATGTCGCAGTGCATGGCCAGCTCACAGCCGCCGCCAAGGGCGAAACCATTCACTGCAGCGATGACCGGCTTGGGGCAGCGGGAGATGGCTTCCCACAGCAGCTCGGTATGGCGCAGGTACATTTCAATCGGGCGCGCTTGGGCAAACTCGCGGATATCGGCTCCGGCCACAAAACAGGTGTCACCGCCGGTAAGTACAATCGCCCGCACCTGCCCATTGCGAGCCAGTGCCCGAAAGTGCTCGGCGAGTTGTTCACGCACCGCGCTATTGAGCGCGTTCTTGGCTTCTGGCCGGTCGATGCGTACGACGGCAACGCCGTCTTCTCGAATTTCCAGGTTCACTACAGATTCAGGTTCGTGACTCATACCCACCTCTAAACACGTTTCGCTATACGAAATTGCATTTCGTATTTACGAGATATCATAGGTAGGGTCGCGAATTCATGTAAATCAGAAATCTGAACTATTTTATTATTTCTTTATTAATCAATATATTATCTATCTAAAAATGAGCGTTTTGCATTTCATCTCGGCTCAAATATAATTTCGCCTGACGAAACGTACTTTTATTTGCTTGCAATTTCCAAAAATGAGGTTCTACCATGGCACGCAACAAAGCGGATCAGCAGAAGGCTGAGAGCAGCACTGGAGCGGATGAAATCGCTTTACTGAAGATGGGCATGCTCGACCCGGCCAGTGCGTCGAGTGAGGACGAAACCAGCGGCCAGTTCGTGACTGCGCTGGCACGTGGGCTGGAGCTGATGCGGTGCTTTACCCCGCGCGACAACGTGCTGGGCAATCAGGAACTGGCGCGGATGACCGGGCTACCCAAGCCGACCGTGACGCGCTTGACCAACACCCTGATGCGCCTTGGCTGCCTCAAGCGTGAGGTGCACTCGGGCAAGTACCAGCTGGATGTCGGTGTGCTGGGGTTCGGCTACGCCATGCTGTCGAATCTGTCGATTCGCTCGGTGGCGCACCCGCTGATGGAAGAGCTGGCCAATCACGCTCAAGCCGCAGTGGCAATGGCGGCCCGGGATCGCCTGCAGATGGTTTACCTGGACGTCGTTCAGGGCCAAGGCAATACCACGATGCGGCGGCAGATCGGCAGCTACTTGCCACTGGCGCAAAGCTCGGCGGGACGCGCATGCCTGGCGGCGATGCCAGAGAGCGAGCGAGAGTTTCTCCTCGACCACATGCGCCAACGCGAAGCAGCACAGTGGCCGGTGATCCGCAAGGGCCTGGATCGCGCGTTTCGCGATTACACCGATTACGGCTTTTGCCTATCGATCGGCGAGTGGCACCGCGACGTCAACTCAGTCGCCGTGCCGCTGTTACACCCGCAGTTCGGGTTACTGACCTTCAACTGCGGTGGACCGAGCTTCCAGCTTCCACGGGACAAGCTCACTGACGATATCGGGCCTCGCCTGATCAACATGGTTAACAACATCGGCGCCGCCGCTCGGTAACCCTTCAGGGTGACGGTGCACCGTACTACATCGGCCCACTTCCGGGCCCAGAGGAGCGCACATGATCCGTGATACCGAAACCCTGCAGATTCTGCTGGATTCTCTTCGCCAGTTCGTCGGTGAGGTACTGATTCCTCGGGAAAACGAGGTGGCTGAAACGGATGCGATCCCTAAGGACATCGTCGATCAGATGCGCGAGATGGGCCTGTTCGGGTTAACGATTCCGGAAGCCTATGGCGGCCTGGGCGTGACTATGGAGGAAGAGGTAAACATCGCCTTCGAGTTGGGTCGCACCTCACCGGCTTTCCGTTCCTACATCGGCACCAACAACGGCATTGGCTCAATCGGCATTTTGCTTGACGGTACAGAGGAGCAGCGCAACCAGTACCTGCCGCAACTGGCAAGCGGCGAGCTGCTCAGCTCGTTCTGCCTGACCGAGCCAGATGCCGGCTCCGATGCGGGCTCGTTGAAAACCAATGCTGTGCGTGACGCTGACAGCTACATCCTCAACGGTACCAAACGTTACATCACCAACGCGCCACACGCGGGCATTTACACGGTGATGGCCCGTACCAACCCGGAAATCAAAGGCGCCTCCGGTATCAGCGCCTTTATCGTTGAGCGCGGCACACCCGGCGTGTCGCTGGGCAAGACGGACCACAAGATGGGCCACAAAGGCGCCCATACCTGCGACGTGATCTTTGAAAATGCGCGAGTGCCCGCCAGCCAGTTGATAGGCGGCGTCGAAGGCGTTGGTTTCAAGACCGCGATGAAGGTGCTGGATAAGGGCCGCCTGCATATCGCTGCACTGAGTGTCGGCGCAGCCGAACGCATGCTGGACGATGCCCTGCACTATGCGCTGGACCGCAAACAGTTCGGCCAGCCCATCGCGGAGTTCCAACTGATCCAGGCGATGCTGGCTGATAGCAAAGCCGAAATCTACGCGGCCCGCTGCATGGTGCTGGATGCCGCGCGCAAGCGCGACGAGGGCAAGAACGTCAGTACCGAAGCCTCCTGCGCGAAGATGTTCTCCACCGAGATGTGCGGTCGTGTCGCCGACCGCTGCGTGCAGATCCACGGTGGCGCCGGCTACGTCAGCGAGTACGCCATTGAGCGCTTCTACCGTGACGTGCGGCTGTTCCGTATCTACGAAGGCACCACACAGATTCAGCAGGTGGTTATCGCCCGTAACATGATCCGCGAAGCGCAGCGGTGACACGGCACCTGCTCTGACACCAGTTGGGCTCCAGTCGCGCCGAGACTCAATAGCGCCACATCCTGGCTTCAAGGTAGTTGTTCGACATGAGTGCGTGTTCCACTGGTGTGGTCCCGAAAGCCTCAGCCTGCGAGCTTCCCGTCAACCTACCCCCAGATGAACTGCGGGGTAGCTGCACGAAACTGGAATTCCAACTACGCCACAGTAGGTCGCACAGCACAGTGCAGGCGCTGCCAGCGGCAACGATGAGGCTATAGGGAAAAGTCGAGCTGGCAATACCAGCAAGATTCACCTGGCGGTGGACGCCCACGGCTTGCCCATCGAGTTTGAAATCACAGGTGGCCAAATCAATGACTGCACTCAGGCACCCGCGTTGATTTCCAAGCTCCCGGCGGCAGAAACCATCGTCGCGGATAAGGGCTATGACAGCGAGAGAATCCGGGAGCAGGTTGAGCTACAAGGGGCCAAGGCCGTGATCCCGAGAAAGCGTAACTCCGTGAAAGGCAACGCGGATCTGGACAGAGGTCTTTACCGCAATCGGCACCTGGTGGAAAACGCCTTTGCCCGGCTGAAGCATTACCGGGCGGTGGCATCTCGATTCGACAAGCTCAAGAGAAATTACGAGAGCGTGGTGGCCATGGCCTGTGCCTTCCTATGGCTACCCATGTGAAATGGCAACAGCCCCTAGCGGTACTTAGCAACTGTTGATCGCCGGTGCGCCGGTAAATGGCGGGCTGATTGGAGAAATAATTTCTACATATAGGCGATTTACAGCGTGTTTATCGCCTTCTGTATCTCTCCTATTCTCTCTCGACTGCTCTGCTGCATTGATTGGCTGAGCCCGGACTGACCGCATGGTTAGCCCTAATCGCGCTAAACCCAACCTGAATAGAGGATCACTCCATGCCCGTTGTACGAGTCAGCTGGTTCGAAGGAAAAGACCACGCCGCGAAGGAAGCTGTCGCTGCAGAAATCACCCAGAGCATCGTGAAAAACACCGGTACCGATGCCAATTACATCTACGTCATTTTTGAAGACGTGGCGCCATCGGATTGGGCCGGTGCAGGCAAGCTGTTCGGCGACGATCCGAAGAAGACCTAAGGTCATTCGGCGTTAATGGCCAGTGGGCTGCAAGGAGTGTTACATCTTCTTTGCAGCCCGGGCTTGGCTCTTTTGTGCTGGGTAGCCGGACTCCCAGTCGACCTGCTCAAACTGTTCGACCAGAAAATTGATAAATGCCCGCACCTTGGATGCCAGGTGTTTGCGGGTTGGGTAGACGGCATAAATACCCAGTTCTACCGAGCGATACTCCGGTAGCAACTCCACCAGATCACCCCGCCGAAGATCCTCACTTACCATAAAGCTTGGCTGCAGCAAAATGCCGCCAGCAGTCAACGCAATAGATCGGCATGTATCACCGTTATTGCAGCGAATGACCGAACGCGTGTTGACCTTATGCTCGCCATCGGGCCCGGTAAAACTCCATTCGTTCCCACTGGAAAAGTTGCTATAGGCAATCACCCGGTGCTCGGCCAGGTCTTGCGGCACTTCTACTGGTGCATGGCTTTTGATGTAGCTCGGGGCTGCACACAGGCGCATCCGCGTGCTGGCAAACCGGCGCCCCACCAGTGAAGAGCTTTCCAACCGGGCGATGCGCACCGCGACGTCATACCCCTCCTCCACCAAATCGACCTGGCGATCGTTCAGGCTGATATCCAGCTCAATCTTCGGGTTTTGCTCCAAAAAGGCAGTCCACAGCGGCGCCAGGTGCAACACACCAAAACTCACCGGCGCATTGACCCGCAGCACGCCGGCAGGCTCATGGTTGCCCGAAGAAACAGCGCTTTCCGCCTCCCCCATCAACGCCAGCACTTCCCGCGCTTGCTGGTAGAAAACCCGTCCTTCTTCGGTCAGTGATAAGCGTCGCGTGGTGCGTTGCAGCAGGCGTACGCCCAGGCGTTCCTCCAGCGCATTTACATGCCTGGAAACGGCGGCCTTGGACATTTCCAGCGCATCGACGGCACCGACAAAGCTGCCCTTGTCGACCACGGCGCAAAACACCTGCATCTCCAACGCGCGATCCATTATTGCCTCACTTATCGGAACTATAAGTCACATTAAATCATGTTTATCTCGTAAATCGAATCTTTAAACTGGATCCCATCACACACAGCACGAGGCAAAAGACATGAACATTACCCTTATCGGTACCGGCAACATGGGCTCGGCTTTCGCTCAACAGTTGTCCCAGTTTGGACACCATGTTCGTATCACCGGCCGTGATCTGGACAAGGCGCACGCCCTCGCCGCGCAGCATCAAAACGTCGAAGCATTCGCCGCTGATCAGGCCCTTGGCCAGAACGAAGTGGTGATCGTCGCCACTGCTTACCAGGACGCCTTAACCGCGCTGAAAAGTCTGGGCAGTCTCGAAGGCAAAGTGGTCATCGACATCACCAACCCGCTGACAGCCGACTACATGGGTCTGACCATCGGCCACAGCACCAGTGCAGCGGAGGAAATCGCCAAGGCGCTGCCAGGTGTGGAGCTGGTCAAGGGCTTCAACACCCTGTTCGCCCAAGTGCTGGCCAGCGGTCCCACATTTGCCAACGAGCAGCAAGGCAGCGTGTTCCTGGCCAGCGATAGCGCACGAGCCAAACAAACCGCCGTTGCTCTTGCGCAAAGCCTGGGTTGGAAAACCGTGGATGCCGGCGGTTTGGTAAACGCGCGTTATCTGGAAGCGTTGGCCGGGTTGAACATCTACCTCGGCTATGGCGCAGGGCTCGGCACGCAGATCGCGCCGGTCTGGCTCAATCGTTAATTCCCACTTACCCAATGCCTGGCGCCACGGCCGAAACAGCTGTGGCCCCGGGCAACCCACACTCCCCGTATTGGAAAACACCCATGACCGCCGCTAGCCGCACCCTCCCCTATGCCGCCCTGGTACTACGCCTAATCCTTGGCGTGATGTTTCTCGCTCATGGCCTGACCAAGCTGCTGGTGTTCACCCCGGCCGGCACAGCAGGTTTCTTTGAGTCCGTTGGCTTCTCCGGCTTTCTTGCCTATCCGGTCATTGCCTTTGAAGTGGTCGGCGGCCTGTTCCTGATCCTTGGTGTACTCGCTCGCTGGGTAGCGGCCCTAGCCACCGTGCAACTGCTGGTGGCAGCAAGCGTGCACTTCGGTAATGGCTGGAGCTTCACCAACGCCAATGGTGGCTGGGAATACCCGGTCTTTCTGGCATTCACTGCACTGGCCTTGGCGCTGCTGGATGACGGAGCCTTCGCCTTGAAACGTTCAGCACGTAACTAACCGCTCGCTGCTTTCGGCCAGGTTGCCTTTGCCGGGTTCTCGCCAAACTTGGCAAGGGTAAAATCCAGAAAGCTTTTCAGCCTTGGTGTCATGCCCCGGTCCGGCGTACGCAGCACATGAAAGGGTCGAGTGGGCATGGGATATCGAGGCAGTTGGACGATCTATCCGCTTGGCTTTCAAGTCTTAAATAAACAAGGTAATCCCCCGGCTTAGCCGAGGGACTCCTTGAGGTTGACCGTGTGATGCGGTCATCAGGAACCTTCTATCTCGACCAAGAGATAGGGGTACCCAATGAGAGATTACCAAAGCCTTGCTCACACGAAGTGGGACTGTAAGTACCACGTTGTATTCATCCCGAAGAGGCGTAAGAAGGCGATCTTCGGAGCGATCCGCAAGCACCTGGGGGGAGGTGCTACATGAGTTGGCGAGGCAGCGTGAGTGCCGGATCGTGGAGGGTCACTTGATGCCAGAGCCGAGCCCGAACGATAATTTCAAGATGGAGCCGGACTAATGCGACGCGTCGTTCAGCCGACGCGTATCCGGACTTTCAATCCGTAATTCACTAACCCACCGACTTCAGTCGGTGGTTGTTTAGTGCTACCACCGGCGTAGACGAACTGATGATTGATGCGCGCATCTACGACCCGACGGCGCGTTGCCGTTCGTATCAACTGGCAGCGGAATCGATTGGAGATCTGCTCACTCACTGACAGCGTGCGCGCCGGTGACCTTCAGGTCACCCGTGCGGAACACACGTGCCAGGTAGTCAAGGGTTCAGAGGATATCGTCCACCACGCCGCCATCGACCCGCAGCGCAGCGCCGCTGGTGGCTGACGCCTGGGTGGAGCAGATATAGACGACCATATTGGCGACCTCATCGACCGTGGCCGCACGTTGAATCAACGAGGTGGGACGGTGGGTCATGACGAATTCGGCAGCGACGGCCTCCAAGGATTTGCCGGAGCGGGCAGACTCTCCTTTGAGCAGCTCAGCCAAGCCATCAGACAGTGTCGGGCCTGGCAGCACGCTGTTAACGGTTACGCCGCTGCCGGCCACACGTTTGGCCAAGCCACGCGACAACGCCAGTTGCGCCGTCTTGGTTACGCCGTAATGAACCATATCGGCCGGGATATTTCGGGCTGACTCCGAGGAGATAAACACCACCCTACCCCAACCTCGTTGGACCATGGCTGGAACCAACGCGCGGCTCAGGCGAACACCGGACATTACGTTAGTTTGCCAATAGTCTTCCCAGCAGTCGTCATCGGCCTCGAAGAAATCGGCCAAACCATAGATGCCGGCGTTGTTGACCAGAATGTCGATGGTGGGAAGCGCAGCTGTAAGAACGCCAACGCCGTCGGCATTGCCCAGATCAGCCGCGACTCCGCTGAAGGTGGCCTGCGGTACCGCTTCGCTCAAACGTGCCAGGGCTTTTTCGACCGAGCTGTCACTCCGCCCGTTGATGATCACGATAGCGCCGGTGAGCGCCAGGCCATGGGCAATGGCGAAGCCGATGCCGCCTGTGGAGGCAGTAACCAAAGCGGTCTTGCCGGCAAGATTGATGTGCATGCGTATTGACCCTCTAGCGCCAGGTAGTACCCGGCAGGTTAGATCGGTTGCTGAATAGTCAGCGGTCTTGTCCGCCGGCTACTGACTGGCGGTGTCAGGTCCGGGTAAACCCATCAAACGGATTCATGTACACCGCGCCAAAGGCATCCAGGTGCTTGCGCGTCGGCGCGTCTGGGTTGCCATAAACTAGCAGGCTGGTGATTTTCACCAGCTCGAGAAACTTTTCGCCGAACGGCGCGAAGGTTTCTTCAATATGGTTAACGACAGCATCGGCACGGTAACGCTCGATAATGTGCACCTCAGTGCGAGCCTCGTTGACGCTGTATTCGTACATCAAGGTGCCAGGCTCTTCGCTCGTAGCGGCGACAATCTTGGCAACCAGCGTTTTAAATTCAGGGAAGTCTTCCGGAGCCAGGCTTAGGGTAAAAATGCTGATGACTTCGTCTTTCATGGGGCGTCCTCACAGAAGTAAATGACCAACCCCATGCGATAGATGCAGAGGGTTGCTGAGTCAGCAGCCATGCTAAGGTAGAGCAGCAAGCTGATAAACAACCTTGAAATCACAGATAGGTAGCGTAATTTGCTACCAACTCTTGCGCCTAGGAAAACGGCAATGACCTCCGAAGATTCCTTCAGCGGCATCCATATTTTTCTCGCCACCGCCCGCTCTGCGACCTTCACAGAGGCAGCCGAGCGCCTGGGGCTGTCCAAGTCGGCCGTAGGTAAGGCGATTGCACGGCTGGAGGCACGGGTGGGTACCAGCCTGTTTTATCGCTCGACCCGCCGCTTGTCCCTGTCTCCGGATGGCGAGGCCTACTTCACCGTGTGGTCCAATGCGCTGGAGGAGATCAAGGCCACCGAGAGCAACCTCGGCAACAAGTTAGGCGTGCCCACAGGGCGCTTGCGGGTGGACATGCCGGTCGCGTTCGGTAAACAGGTGGTACTGCCGGTGCTACTGGAGATGAGCAAACGCTTCCCGCAGTTGCAACTGACCTTGACCTTTAGCGACCAACTGGTGGACCTGACGGAAGAAGGTATCGACCTGGCCATTCGTTTTGGCAGCGTCGACAACGTCCCCGGCCTGGTGGCCAGACGCCTGACGTCACACCGCTGGGTAACCTGTGCAGCGCCGGGTTATCTGGAAGAATATGGTACGCCGTTGACGCTCGAGGACATGGGCCAGCACCGCAGCATCGTCGGCTATCGCCGCGGCAGCCTAATGCCCTGGAAAATGGCCCAGGCCGGGCAATCCTTGAAGTTCTCGCCACCACCGACCTATCAGTTTGACGATGCCGAAGCGATGATTGAAGCCACGCGAGCCGGCCTCGGTATTTGCCAGATGCCGCTCTGTCTATTTGAAAAGGACATCGCCCAGCAGGTTGTTGTTACGGTACTCGAGCCCTTTGAACCGGCGCCTGTCGAGGTCCACGCACTATGGTCGAAGAGCAATCATCTGCGGCCCAAAATTCGTTACCTGGTCGACGAGTTATTGAAGCTGTATGGCCACAGCTAACGGCAGAACGGACAGCTACTGCGCGACCTTGGCGCGGGGTTGATCAACGCCAGCCCCATTAACTCAGGGTGCCACTCAGCAGCCATAGCGATGAGCGCGGACTGATCTGTAACAAAGCCAGGGAGCCCCCAAATACTAGAGCCCGCCGACCAGGGATCTACTCACCAACCTGCGTTCTGGCCAGGCGCAGGGGGCAATATTGGCACCTTGATGTGTAGCTCAGCGCTCCGGCTGGCAGCGGCCTGAAGAGTCGACAAGTGACCGCCAATTATCCCGGTTTTCGAGATAGTTATTCACCAATATCTGAGTTTATCTCCAAAATCGAATCTATAAACTTTGAGCCATCCCCAGCCAATCAGTGCGCTGTGGGTAGGCAGGTCAGTGAGCGGCGCACACGCTTTGCAACGCCGATCAGTCCACCTCTTGCTGCTGCGGCCCCAATATCTAAGCAGGATTTCAACCATGAGTCTGGCCTATCCAGTGTTGTTCGTGTCCCACGGAGCACCAACCTTTGCCATCGAACCCGGCCAGGCCGGGGCACGCCTGGCTGAGCTAGGCCGAGCGCTGCCACGGCCTAGCGCCATCGTAATCGTCTCTCCTCACTGGATGACCCGTGGGAGCGTGCGTGTAGGCAGCAGCAAGGCGCCGGAAACCATTCACGACTTCGGAGGCTTTCCGCAAGCACTGTATCGCCTGCAATACCCTGCAACCGGCAATCCTGCATTGGCCGAGCAAATCTGCAACCTGCTTTCCCGCAATGGGATTGCCGCAACTACCGAATCGAATCGAGGCCTGGACCACGGCGCCTGGGTGCCGTTGCTGCACCTATTGCCCACTGCGGATATCCCGGTGGTCCAAGTGTCCATGCCCCACCCGCTCAATCCATTGGGTGCCTGGCAGCTTGGCCAGGCACTCAAGCCGCTGCGCGATCAGGGCGTGCTGATCATTGGCTCCGGCAGTCTGACCCATAACCTTTATGAGTTCCGTAGCAACTACGGCGACCCGGCTGAGTACGTAGCGCGTTTTTCCGACTGGATCCGTGACGCCCTGCAAGCCGGTGACCTGCCAGCGCTGCTCGCCTACCGCCGCAATGCCCCGGAGGCCGAGCGTGCGCACCCCAGTGAAGAACATTTGTTGCCGCTATTTCTGGCGCTCGGTGCCGCAGGCGAGCACTACGCCGTGGATGTGCTAGAGGGCGGTGTCGCCGACGGCGTACTGGCTATGGACAGCTACCTGTTCAAAAGCCCAACCGCCACTCAGGAGATTACTCAAGCATGAACCTGCCACTAGCCATTTCAGAACTGCAGCAAGAACCGCAATCCGGCCTTGTCTATCGTCGGGTAATCCGTGCTGCTGCCCCTCGTGCACGTCTCCTGCTATTGCATGGTGTAGGCGGTAATGAAACCAATCTGGCAGGCCTTTCCGGCTTTATCCCAGAAGGAATTGAAATATTGCTGGTACGCAGCCGCCTGCAAATCGCAGCTGAGGGCTTTGCCTGGTTTCAGGTAAATTTCACCAACGAAGGCCCGGTGATCGTTGAAGAGCAAGCGGAAACCAGCCGCCAGAAACTAGTGGAGCTTGTAACTGCCTTACCACAAATGCCTACAGTGATAGCTGGCTTTAGCCAGGGCGGTATTCTCAGTGCAAGCGTCGGGCTTAGCGCCCCTCATTGCGTGCTAGGCTTTGGCTTGTTCAGCGGCAGAATTCTCCCTGAGCTGGCACCACACATTGCCAGCGCTCAAGCATTGAGTTCGCTATCGGCGTTTATTGCTCATGGCTATGGTGATAACAAGCTCCCCGTGTCTTGGGCACAAAAAGCGGATGCCTGGTTGCACCAACTGAACGTGCATCATGAAACATACCTGTACGACATGGGCCACGAAATCACCAATGAAGAAGTGGAAGATTTCATTCAGTGGCTGAAGCCTGTATTGAACATCGCCTGAGCGACCTTGATGGTGAACTCCCGCAGTAAACTTACGGAAGTGGATCTACTTCTTAAAGCGTTAGCCAGCCCCCAGCGCCGGTTGATCCTTGAGTGGCTCCGTGACCCAGAGAAACACTTTCCGCAGCAGGAACATGCATTCCTGCTCGGTGTGTGTGCCGGCCAGATTGAGCGCAAGTGCAAGTTGGCCCAATCGACCGTGTCCGATCACTTGCGCACGCTGCATCGCACAGGATTGATTACTTGCCAAAAGCTCGGCCCGATCCATTTTTTTCAAACGCTGCGAATACACCATCGAAATGCTGGTGAAAACATTGAAAGCGATGCTGTAAAGGGGATTTGAGAGCTCTGCCATGACTATTCGCGAGGACACATTTGCATCCATCGATCTCAATTTATTGGTGGTTTTTATGTGTATTTACAAGGAACAAAGTATAACGTTAGCAGCCAAGAGTCTTGGCGTAACACAGCCAGCCGTAAGCAATTCGCTGGTCAAGCTACGTGACAAATTTAATGATCCGCTCTTTACTCGTTCGGGCAGGGGTATTGTGGCAACACCGAAAGCGAAAAAAATTGCTTCTGAATTATGTCCAGCGATGAGACTGATTACAGCCACACTAGCATCGAACTTTAGATAATCCTCTTTGCAGCAGAGCACTATTGGCCTGCTCTAACCTCTCATGACTGGCGGTGTCAGGTGGACTGACAGATGACTGGAGTCTATGTCGCTGGTGGCATCATGTTATGCCGACGCAAGCTGAACATTCCTGTCTGTAATTGAGCAATCATCTGATGGCGAACTCTCATGGTTTACCGTCGCCCTTTCGATACGTATCAATAACACCAGCCACATCAAGGCCAAAGCCCAGCATTGGGTGTAATTGCTCCGCGGAAACAAAGCAGCCATCACCGGAAGTGCTGAATGGCTTGAGGCGGTCAACTGCCCGGCAGTGCAATTGGACGAGGCAAACTCGACAAAGCCTCCGCCTCCAGGCCTGGCACCATCGGCCGCAGTTGCCCGGGGAAAAAGCCGGTGCTGTCCACATAGAGCAGTACCGACTTGGCATCGCGCCAACCGACATAGCCCATCAACGCCTTCTGGTCCCAGCCACTGCGCGTGGCCCAGGTGGCAAAGCCACGGCGTAGGGAGTGGCTGCTATACAACTCGGCGGGCAATCCGGCCGCTTTCAGTACCGCCCGCAGCAGCGGGATGACGCTGTGCGGGTGCAGGCCCTGCTCGCGCAGGTGACCCCAGCGGTCAATGCCGCGGAACACCGGACCGCGGGCGATGCCGGCGACACAGATCCAGTCGTTGTAGGCCTGCACCGGGCAGAGGCGGGCCAGCGCCGGCGCACTGTAGGTCTGTCCCTGGTTGTCACGGTCGCCCTTGCTCCACGGCAGGAACAGCTGCATGCCCTCCCCCGGCCGTACCTGGATGTGCTCGACCTGCAGGCGGCACAGTTCGTCGCTGCGAAAGGCGCGCCAGAAGCCGATCAGCAGCAATGCGCGATTACGCCAGCAGCGCAACAGCTGCGGCAGGTCGCCCTCGTCCAGTGCTTTCTCGCCCGCCCGCTCCAGCCACGCCACGCACTGCTCCAGTTCGCGCAGCTGCAGCGGTTCGGCCTGCTTCTCCGGCTTCGGGTGCAAGGTACGAATGCCCTTGAGGATCTGACGAACCAGCGGGGTCTTGGTCGGATCCGGGAAGCCCTGGCTGACATGCCACTGCGCCAAGGCCGCCAGGCGCAGCTTGAGGGTGTTGCTGGACAACGTGGCGGCGTGATCGACCAAGTAACGCACGATGGCATCGCTGGTCGCCGGCAGAAAGCCGCCCCAGGCGACCTCGAAGTGCTCGAGCGCTTGCCGGTAGCTGCGCCGGGTGTTGGGGCGGGTACCGGCCTGCAGGTACCGCTCGATCTCGTGGCTCATCGACGCACATCCCCTTGATGTACTGGTGAGCGACTGCCAAACGACGAAAAAATCGCCTCACCTTGGATAATTAAAGATTATCCGACCTTATTTATTGGATAGTGGAAATATAATACGTTGGACGTATCATATATTACTGATCAGATGCCGTTGATCGACGAGCCCACCCTAGACCCCAGTAGATTGGCGTTGAAGGCTCAGGAGGCGGCCGCAGGCTTTGTTGCCAGCGGCACCGCCGAAAACACGGTACGGAGCTATCGCAGCGCCCTCGCCTACTGGTCGGCTTGGCTGCACCTGCGCTACGGCGTTGCGATGGGCGATGCGCCTGTACAGTCGACTGTAGTCATTCAGTTCGTGGTGGATCACCTGGCGCGCCCACTGGCAAATGGTGCATGGACCTATCTGCTACCGCCGACCATCGATGCCGCGTTAGTCGCGGCACGTGTGAAGGCAAAGCCGGGACCTCTGAGCTACAACACGGTATGTCATCGGCTTTCGGCACTGGGCAGGTGGCATCGCTTCAACAACTGGGAAAGCCCAACTGAAGCACTGGCAGTGAAAACGCTGCTGCGAGATGCGCGAAAAGCCCAGGCGCGCCAGGGGGTAGTTGTCCGCAAAAAGACGGCAGCTGTGGTGGAGGCTCTGGAGGCCATGTTGGCGACCTGTACGGATGGCATTCGCGGTACTCGTGATAGCGCCCTCCTCCTGATGGCGTGGAGTGGCGGCGGGCGTCGTCGATCCGAGGTGACCGGCCTGCAGGTCGACGATGTGCGCAAACTGGATGAAGACACTTGGCTCTATACGCTGGGCGTCACCAAAACAGACACCACGGGATCCCGTCGCGAAAAACCTCTGCTGGGTCGCGCTGCACACGCGTTGACGGCTTGGCTCATCGCCGCGCCCGCCGATACCGGTCCGCTTTTTCGGCGCCTCTACAAGGGCGGCAAAGTCAGCCCGTTCGGACTATCGTCTGATCAGGTAGCACGGATCGTTCAGCGCCGCGCCAAATTGGCTGGCCTCGACGGCGACTGGGCCGCGCACAGCTTACGCTCGGGCTTTGTAACGGAAGCGGGTCGCCAGGGGGCCCCATTGGGTGAAGTGATGGCCATGACTGAACATCGCAGTGTCGAAACCGTTATGGGCTACTTCCAAGCCGGAGTGCTGCTGAGCAGCCGCGCCTCGATGTTGCTTCAACCCCTGCCCGCCCCATCAGGCCCAACCAACCAGCCTGACTAGCGGTCGACGCACCGCGTCGGAAAATGCCGCGCACGCGTGTCCTATTGAGAGGTGGAGCTCCTGGTTATGAGTCCATTGCACGGTAGCGGAATTGATGCGCAACCCCAGCTGGGCACTCGCAACTCCGGGTGTAACCAATACATGACCGCATGGCGACGCCCAAGCAGCCAGCATCTCAGCATGCTTCGTCTACTCGGGTAGTTAAGCAAACAGCTGGCGGCCCTGCGCTAGACAGCGAAGGCTCCGTCGCAGGGGCAAGATAGTCAAGTGCTTACCAGTCGCTGTGGCCTGCGCTCGCCTTATGAATACGCCTGGTCGGCAGGTGCGCTTCAAATACCCACACTGAAAGTCTTACCAGACTCGACCCTGTGCTTGCTGCACAAGTCGCGAAGCTTTTTTTCCGAACCGTCAGGATGAATTTGTACGAGCACGCCATCCTTCGCCATTATCAGTGAATGCCCTGCGGCAACCGCACGCAGATACGCAGCATTAGTGGCGACGGCGGCCAGCTTAGGAATCATTGCCTCTAGTCGGTCTATTTCATCATCACTGAGTTCGCTCATGCTCTGTTCTCTGCTCCTGCCAGCCTGATGTCGATGCTGCCCGTAGAAAAGATATCCATGAGCGACCCTACGCCCCGATCACAGGTAAGTCGATCCCATTTTTGACGCACACAGTGAAGCCTCGACTTAGCCGCTCAGCACTCCACAGCGTACGTGCAAATTCGAGTCGATGTGACAGCAGCCTTGATGTGAACAAACCATCGTAGCCGTAGCAAGATGAGTGCATTCGCTTCTAAGCATCTGAGCCCTCTTCAGGTGGACAAAAAATGCCGTCAGCCCTTGGAAGGCTAGACCGCCAGCTGTCACCGGGCATGATCCGGCACATGTACAGATCGAACAGCGGCGCGGTAAAAGCGGCGCCGTTGTGGGGCGGCGACCAGATCATCCCTTTGCTAATCAGGGAGTTGCGAATTGAGGTGAGAGATCGGCTTGTACGGCCCAGGGATGCCGCAATGTCGCCCGAACGATGAGGCCCCTCCCCAAGCGAAGCCATGGCGCGCAAATAAATGTGTTCTGCCACGGTCATTCGGTCGAGTCTTACCCTAAAAAAACCTTCGTCCAGAGCAGCAATAACGTGCCCGGACGCCTTCTGGACGTCTGCAAGCGTGATGTGGTTATTCTGCCCTGCGTCCCAGACATGACTGCCCCACTCTTGAATGAAATAAGGGTAGCCGCGTGTGAGGTGAGCAACCATGTCGGCCGCTTCTGAGTCTACAGTCACGCCCTCGGCCTCCGCTGGTTTTACAAAGGCCAGACGCGTCTGGTGTGGCTCCAGCGAACCGACCTCTAGGTAGTCGAAGAGGCGCTTCGCGTGGTTTTTCACATGTCCAGCAGGGTGTCGGAGTTGTGGGAGGCCTGCACCGACGAGGGCAACCGGCAAGATCAATCGCGAGACGCGATGCAGCGCTGCGATAAGCGCGGCGAGCTGTTCTTCTGCTACGTTTTGCAGCTCATCCACGAAAATAACAAGGACGGTGTGAGCTGCTTTGGCGGCTTCACCGAGTTTAGTCAGCAGGGTTGTAAATTCCTCCTCGAGATCACCTTTGCCCGCCAGAGCTGCCTCGGCTTCGTAGTCAATACCGACCTTGAGATCGCTGAACTTCGGCTCCAAAGCCTTGGCAAAACCGGCTAAGGCTCGCAGTCCAGTTATCGCTGCGTTCTTGGCAGGTACGATACAGCTCAGCCGCAGCAAGGCGAGACGGAGCTGTGGCGCGAGTATCGCTGGCAGAGAGCGATACTCGGATGACTCAACGTAGACGGCGAGATTGCCCGAGGCTTCGGCATCTCGCAGCATCTGGTTCAACAGTACTGTTTTGCCGACACCCCGCACCCCAACCAGGATTACGCTTTTGGCAGGTCGGCCCACGCGAATTCCCCCGATCGACTGACGGACCCGCTCGCGCAGTTGATCGCGACCTGCCAGCTCAGGTGGAGGCGTACCAGCGCCAGGGGAGTACGGATTGCAGACGGGGTCCATATGCACCCGCGTTAATAGGAATAGCGAACAGCGGGAATGGGCCGATAAACAGCTAAATCCAAGCTTTTCACCCCGCCATCACCTGCATACCCGAGACTCGGCAAATGTTGGTCCAGCTGGAGTTACCTATCAAGCCAAGCTGCCTCCGTCATTGAAAAAAATCATCGCGAGCGACCCGTCCGAAATTGCCTAAGTCTTCGTCGACGTCGATGAACATGGTATTCACCATCCGCGCGCTCTTCAGGTCGGCCATTGTTCTGAAAAAAAGGGTTCGCAGAGATGGACCTCATAACGCTCACCATCATGAACCGAGCCGAATCCCCAACTGCCCTGAAGGGTCCCAAATTGCAACCCATATCCTTCAACACGCGTACTATCGCCGCAAACATCACAAAGGACGTCACTGACGCATTCGAACTGTTCCGCCGCTGTGATTTTCATTGAGAGGCTCCTTTGGGTCCAGTGAATCAGCTTGCTGCAGCGAGCCTGCGACCCGCCAGCATCACTCCGGTAACCGCCTGTACGGTCAGGCGTCGCCAACGCCTGGCACAGGCGGACCACAATGAGCCCGGATCCCGCCCTATCTCGCCATGCGTACCTTTCGGCATGGCCTGTTGTACGGTCGGCAGATCGAGTTAATGGCGGACGCCATTTTGTGCAGCATTTGCGGCGCAGATAAGACCGCACTTGGGGCAGTGCTGATCGGCGACAGACGATCCAAGCTATCCGTTCTGGACGAACTAGCAAATTGCATGTGCGCGATGCGCGCCACTGATGCCATGGCGCTGACGTGGGCGTCTTTAGCACTCCTTCAAGGCTTGCTCCAGTCAGCGACCCCTCCTTCAAACAAGACGCATCGAAGAGCAGTAAATTTGTTGCTTTGCTGCAGCCAAGGTGTGGCGGCAGTCTCTTTGAGAGTAGGTATGGCCCGAGGCCGTCTTAAAGTCGTAACCCATGACTCGCTCGTCCTGATCATAGACCCTAACGAGCTCTATGAGCATCTCCATCGTCCAATTACCGGATCCATTCAGCCGCGATGGCAACACCACCTGAACTGCCTCAATCAGTGTTCCTTCAGCGCGTTTCACTAGCATCTGCTCGAACTCATCCTCCGTTGGAATCAAGAGCATCGTCCTCCATGCGGCTGCCTTCTGGCGGCGGTTAATCATCACGTAAAACCAAGGGCGATGATCATCGAGCTCGACGAATCGCCACATCTGGGAGTCGTCTCCAAACAGCGCTGGATACATGATTTCAGCGCGCTTGTACGTAATAAACATCAGCACACCCTCTTTTAAGCTGTATATAGCATAGCTCCAGAAGCACTAAAAAGGCTTCATCGTTCCTTTTGCGAGACAGCAAATGGAACTGAATGAAGCGCTTGGTTTGGTGATCAGGAATCTACGTATTTCGAAGGATATGCCTCAGGAAGGGCTTGGGCCTAGTCAGAGCTATATCAGTGCGATCGAGCGCGGCAAATGGAAACCATCGATTGAAAAGGTTGAGCAGATTGCTGAGATCATTGGCATTCATCCCCTAACGCTTCTGTTCCTGGCTTATCAAAGGCAAACACCCGAACTAAAACCCGAAGACTTACTGAAAAAAATCCATCGAGAAATCACGAGCTTGAAGGGTTGCCTGAGACTTGAGTAGGTTCGACATGGAATCGAATCGGCAACCGATCCCAAAAAGCATTTGATCGCAACGTCGCCAGTTGCTCTGCTGCCCGGCGCGCGGGCTTTCTTGCTCGCAATCAACAGCGAGCATGAATTCAGTCGCGAATAGCCACTGCATGAATTCGAGTGATAGACCTCGCCCATCGCAACAAACATCGATGACACGTAAGCGCTCCATAAACCCCGTCCTGGCGGACGGGTTTGTTTTCAGGAAGCAGAGGCAGAAGCTGGCGAGCAGTTCCACGGCAGCAGCGCTTCG
>NZ_FPBC01000007.1 GCF_900116605.1 Pseudomonas marincola | reverse complement strand
TGTCAAGCTGTTTTTCGAAGAATTTCTTCAATCTACTCAACCACTTGCGCTTCCGATCAAACCAGCTTCTCGTCAGCGGGAGGCGCATTCTACAGCGTTCAAAGCCGCTGTCAACACCTCGTTTTCTACCGCTTCCGATCACCGTGGCGATCACTCTAAAAGGCTTTAAAACCACCCTTCAGAGCCCGACGCATTCTACACAGCTTTCGCTGTTTTGCAACCCCTCTTTTTAAGCTAACTTCTTGTTTTCTAAGAAGTTTTCCGAGAGGTCGACGCCGGAAGAGGTGCGCATTATAGGCACCTCAGTTTTGCCGTCAAGGGTTTATTGCGGATTTGTTTCAAATAGTGGTTATACCAGGTGCAACCCACCTAACGACTAAGCATGAAGGTTTCATACTCAAGGTCGTCCAACGAGCTGGATAGCCGCCCCAGCGCCAGCAGTACGCATACCAGCAGCGACAAGGTAAAGCCGTAGCCGAAGAAGCTTGGCCCCATATAGATGCTTAACAATGTCAGTGCTGCGTTCTTCACCACGAACAGGATGCACAGCTCAAGCACTATGGCGCGCTTGTCCAGGTAGAAGAAGACGTTAAGCAGTGCCATGAACACCACCTGAATACTCACGCCCACCACGTCGACGTAAAACAGCGGCAAATAGTGGCTGGACATGCCCAGCCACTCGAGCAGCTGTGGCGCCAACAGGAACAACAGCGTAATGGTCACGCCCTGAACCTTGCAGATCTCGAGCAGGCCCTGACGGATAGACAAGACCATCTGCTCTTTTAACTGAGCCACGTGTTGCAGGGTTTCACCCCCACGAATCGCCGAGTACAGGCGCTCGTTCCATTCGGCAAAATCGGTTTCGATACGCACCAGGAACACGGCCATGCCCGGAATAATGGCCAAGTACGCCAGAAAGATTGGCAAGTCATATAAGAGAGAGGCACGCATAGGCCCAATGACCTGGCTGGACGTGCTGGGCGTGTACCAGAAGATGAACTTGTCGATCCACACACCAAGGTTGTAGCAGAAGCCGGTAATGAAGAGGCTATAGAACACCCGTCCGCGCTTGACGAAGTCGAAGGCAACCAGCTGCTTGGACGGATACTCGCGCAGGATGTCGAACAGGTACATGAACAACAAACTGGCGTGACCAATAAGGAACGCCAGCAACAGGCCTTCGGTTTTCAGGAAGCGCAGTAGTACAGCGCACACCAGCATTAACGAATAACCCAGCACCATGACCATCAGGATGCGGTTATAAGCCTTCATGCCCGAGAGGAAGGTAATAACCAACCAGAGATTGCACAGCACCACGAAAATCGAGACGACCAGCAAGCGATAGGTGAACGAAGCATCGAATAGCGTTGCCATCAGCACAAAGGCCAGCAGCCCTGCAATGACAGTAGTCACCAACAGCATGCCGACCAGATTGGGCAAGATCGTGTCATTGGCTTTCTTGAACAACTGATCCGATATAAAGCGGGTAAACATCAACTGGATGCCGCCGGTAATAATCAGCGAGCTAGCCATCAAGTAGGTGATGGTGATCAGGAACTGGCGAATGAGCAGCTCCGGCACAACGATGCCAATACTCAACACGCCGATCATCATCACACTGAGAATCGACAACACCCAGGGGCCGGAGCCGATCAGCCCGGCGTATACATAGGCGCGTAAGGTCGAGGTGTAGGAGTCGCGCGAAAGAATCTTGCGCAGTTCAAAGCCAATGCCAGCCATCTTATTGTGCCTCCTTGGCAATAGCTTCAAGGTAAAGGTTGCGATAGCGCTGCAGCATCAAGGTCTCGGTGTAATATGTGTTAACCCGCTTGAGGCCGACGGCTTGCGCTGCATGCCAACGTTGAGAGTCGCTCAACAGGCCGACAATGGCCTGCGATGTCGCTTGAGGATCGGCAATGGCGACCACTTCCCCCGCAAAACCAAGCGCTCGGTCTTCCCCCGCAGCACCTTCGATCAACTCGCGACACGAGCCCACATCGCTGCTCACCACCGGCGTGCCTGCCGCCCACGCCTCAAGAATCACCAGCGGCTGCGCTTCACTAATAGAGGTCAGCACCATCATGCCGAGATTGGGTAACAGCTCGCGGATGTTCTGGTAGCCGAGAAACTTGACCTTGTCTTGCAGCCCCAGACTCACCACGAGGCTGTGGCATTCGCTGGCGTAATCAGGATCTTCTTCCTCAGGGCCGACAATCCAGCCTTCGGCTTCAGGGATCGCACTGATAACACCGCGCATGGCGCGGATAAAGGTTTTTACGTCCTTGATGGGCACAACACGGCCAACCAAGCCCACCGTCAAGGGAATACCGGCCGGCCGTTGCTCGATCGAGCTGGCCCAAACGTCCATGGCAATCCCATTGGGGATTACCAGCGTGCGCGCAAAGTCCGCACCATCGGCAACCTGACGCTGACGGTTACCGTCATACAAGGCCGTTATTGGATTCGCCGAACGGTAGGCCAACAAACCAATGCGCTCAAAGAAGCGAATCCACAAGCGCCGGACATAGTTCACATCCGAATTGATGCCGGTTTTCAGCGCTTCATCAGGACTTTCGGAGATCCAGTTGGCCTGCGCCAGATCGATCTTGCGCTCCTTGGTGTAGATGCCGTGCTCACTCAGTAAATAGGCGCAGTTCCAACGGGCCTGCAGAATGCTCCCCAGCAAACCGGCATATCCTGTTGAGATCGAGTGCAAGGCACGCGCACGCGGCATGCGCATGGCGGCCTCGCAGAGCATCATCAACGGCGCCTGCATGGTGCGCACGGTCCAGAAGTAATTGACGAAAGAGGGGTCGCTGCAGTGATGGGTATAACCATCGGTCACAGCGTCCCAACTGGCGCGGCTGTGCAGAACGTCATCGAGTGTCACGCTGCCTGCAGCGAGGATATCCAGCACGCGCGCACCGTCCTCCGGCAATGGCGTGCCGGGATGATGGAAGAACTCGTGCAGTGCATTGATCTCATCCCGGGGCCCTTCACGCTTGGCCGACATAACGGCTCGCCCAGCGGTCCATGAACTCTCAAGGAAGTGTTCTTCGATGTGCACAACATTGGGCGGGATCGCATATTGACGCTTGGGATAGGCACTTTTCTGCCCGCCAATGAAGAAAACCGAGAACGTCATCTCGGGTAGCCCGAGGATCAGCTGGTTAACCCAGCTGGAGACACCGCCGCGAACATAAGGCCAGGTCCCTTCCAGCAACAGGCAAACATCAGCAATCGGCGCGGTGTCTTGCGCTTTGAACTTCATAACCAGTATCTCGCCAGCTCGGCAAACGGTGGACGCTTCAGGGTTTCGGCCGAAAGCTGGGAAAGGTACATCGGAATATCGGTGTAGCGACCTTGCTGAAACGCAATCTCTGCCTTGAACGGGGCAATCTTTTCCTGCGCCAGACCCGCTGCCTTGGCTGTCAGCAAATGACTGACCGCCTCATCCAGAAAACCCTGCTCCATGGCTATACGGGCCGCCAACAGATGCGCGTCATCACCCACTCCCTGAGCCAAGGCCAACTCCACATGCTCACGCGCCTGGCTCAGTACATGCTCCAGTACACTGCCTTGCGCCAATCCCATATAGGCGAGTTCCCAGTACCAGCGCGCCAGCGTCGAATGTAAGGGACCATGCTGCTGCTCGGGCGCCGCCTGCAGTTGCGCAAGGGTCTTCTCGATTCGCTGGTTGATCTGACTTTCCTGCTGATCAAGCATCGAATAGGCCAGCAAGCGCACATCATCAGATGGATCGCGCAGGGCCAGTTTGAGAATCGGGATGGAGTCCTTGCCATTCATTCGCCGTGTCGCCATCAGCGCCATGGTGCGGCGCTCCGGGTTCGGCGCATGACGCAGTACATCCTGCAAGCCGCCATCGTTGAACATCAACTCGCCGCTTGCCTCCTGAGCCCGGAATGGCAATTCCGGCACACCCATTGAGCGCCATACCGACTCTTTTTGCCGACGCGGCAGGTACAGAGCCGGGAACACTGCCAGCACTACGCCCAGCGTTCCGAGAATCGGCATAAAGAAAGACAAGCTGAAGAGCACCAGCGGGCTCCACGGCAATGGAAATTTGTAACGGGTAGGCAACAACAACCAGACACCGGCACTCAGCAGCGCGCTGGCCGCTCCATGCGCTGAGATATACAGCAGGGTGGCCTCAACTATTGATAACTTATCGAGGAAAGCGGCAAAGCTGCTGACCTCAAATAATACCGCCCCGCTAAATAGCCACTTGCTGATCATTGATCGCACACTCGTTGAACAGGAAACGCCGCAAGCTCTCGCGACCACCTTGGCCGCTGATGTCGAACTCGCGGATGTTTATGCCTAGCGACTCGAAACTCTGATCCAGACCAAAACGCTCGTGAATGATGCCGTTGAGACGCGTCAGATAACCCTGCCCGCCATCAGCCGAAGTCAGCGGCAACAGCACCAAGACACAGGGATTGCCGTGCTCGTTATCCACCCGCAATTGCACATCGAGACCACGGCGACTGTCTTCGACCAGACGCAGCAAAGCATCACGGTGCTCACCGGGGCTGGCCTCTATGGCGAACATGTGCGCTTCCAGATCATGTTCGACTGCATCATTGAGAGAACGCTTAAGCTGCTTGCTGAAATCCTGCGCATCCATGTCAGCCAGTTGCAGAGTCTGCTGATCGGTCTGCAGCAAGTCGGCAATGTGCCCGCACAGAATCATCAGCAGGCTCAATACCCGCTGCGTGAAGGCGAAGAACGGCATCTGCTCGACCGCCAACAGAGCGACAATCCGATCTTCGGTGTCTTTCAGCGGTACGCACACCTGGTATTGGGAAAACTTGCGATTCTCGCCGCGCTCCATCAGCTCCTCGCGGACGCTGACCAACTGCCCTTGTTTCAAACACTGGCGCACCAGCAAATCATCAGCCGGCATCGGGCGCACTTCGCCCATGCTGCTCAAAGGCTCAAGCACCACGGAGTGATCAGCGTTGACCTTATGCAGGCTGGCAACCCGGAATGAGCCATATTGCGCGAGTAGCGTAAGAATCGACTCGGAGAGCACCGAAATAGCTGCTTCACCGCGAGGTAAATCGCGCATCTTGGCGCGCAAACCCAGCAAGGAACTGCGCAAACTTTGATCGTTGCCCGCAACACGCTTTTCGAGACGGTCATGGGAAATGCGCAGGATATAGTGCGCCCGCGTGAACTCATCAAGGCGCAGCTGACGGTATTCGTTAGCCAGATCGAGACGCTCTACGCGCCGCTCCCAGATGTCACGAAACTCACCAATCAGCATCGTGCTGATCATCACGCCCACCACAAAGGACGCCGGCAGCTCGGCATACAGGCCCAAGCCACTGGCCCGGTATGCAAACAGCGCAGCAACCAGAATCAGCGCACTGATCAACCCGCGCATGAAGCCGTAGCGCACAGCCAGCAGCAACGGGGCAAGAATCAGCCATGAGAACGTGCCGTATACCAGCAGCGGATCGGCGGGTGACAACCAATAGCCCAGCGCGATAACGACCACGCTGAGCAAAATGGTTTCAATCCAGGAGACCTGACCACTGGCGCGCGGCGCCAGGACAAAGTCCTTGTGAGCAGACTCAGTTGCCATTATTCAACCTGCAATTCGCCGACCAATTCGCGGAGTACTTTCTGCGTGGTACCGGACAGACTTTCGCGTGACCAACCCGCGCGAGCGCCACTGTTGCTCCAGAGCACACGCCCTGTTGCCGGCTCCAACACCTGCAGGCTCAAGCCGACCGCTGGCTCGCCGTCCAGGCCGCTCTTGTACTGCCATTCTTCAACACTGCCGCTGATGACATAGTCCAGGCCTTCTTTACGTGCCCAGTTGAGGGCTTCGTCCAGTCGGGCGCGGTCATCCAACAGCGGCAGCTCGCTCTGCACACCTGCCGGATAAAGGCGCGGATGCAAGCCCTCTTCCGACAGTACGCTGAGCAAAATTTGCTCACTGCGCTGACCGGCTTGCGGAGTCTGCGAATAGTTGACCATTGGCAGCACGCCCCACTGAGCCGCGCGCGGGAACACCTGACCATCTGGGCTGGTGAAACTCGAACAGCCCGAGACAGCTACAACCACAGCCAACAAAGCCAGCTTACGAATACTCAACATTGTCAGTTCCTCCATTTAAATCGTTGTTCAGCGCCCAAAGCGGGAGCTGTAAGTAATTGCTGCCGTACCGCCCGGCTCGCCATTGCCGTTTTGCGGTGCCGACTGATAGCCCATGGAAAATGCCAGCTCATCATCGCCCAGCACTTCCATGCCGACGCCGGTGCTAACGGCGTAGTTGATGTCTTGCTCGACCCACTGCCAACCGGCCTGCAGATCAACAAACCAGGTGAATTGCGGGTGACTGCGGTTCAATGAACCGGGCAAGCCCCGCTGCCAGCTAGTCCCCAGATAGAGTTGGCCATAACGTTCTTCCAGTAAGGTCTCCGGCGTTGCGTCATCAACCGCCAAAGCGCCGCCAAGCGGAATGAAGAAGTCATCACCGTTGTCGTTGACCACCTCTTTGCGCACCAGCAGATCATCCGGCAGGCTGTCTTCCAGATTGTTGCGTTGATACGTCACGCCGCCACGAACGAACCAGGCCGGCCCCTCGAAGAACAAAGCATGATTCAGTTCAAGGTTGTAGTTCTGGCCGCGGCCGATGTCATCGCCCTGACGGGTCTGATAATGCTGCTGGCCAATCGACCAGGAGAGCTGGTCACGCGCCGTCAGGCTGTGCTGGCCGCCAATGGTCAAACCATCACGCATGCCCAGCGCCCGGAGCAGCCCTGTTTCATCCGCTTCGCGGTGATAATCGAGATCGACGCGCAGCACATCACGCGATGTCAGCTGCAGGGTGCGAAATAGTCCAAAACCGAAGCGGTCTTCGTCATCACGCCAGCTGTTGTCGGAGGTGATACCCAGCAAACCATCACGCAGCGTGCGCTGTAGCGACAATTCAGCGTTGCGCTCAGTACCGATCACACTGGAATCGAGGCTTGAAGAGTCATAACGGCCCTCTGCCATATCCAGCCGCGCGTACCAGTCATCATTGAGATTGCGCGCAATGGCGCCGCGCTCGCCCTCAAATTTCAACCCACCGAAGTCCTCGCTTTTCCAGCCCAGTTGTGCGCCCTGCGGCGTGCGCTCCAGCATGCTGGTCGCTGTAGCCCTGAGCTGATGACTGATATCTTGCGGGTATACATCAGAGATATGGCTGAGCGCGAATGCACTAGCCCGGCCTTCTTCGCCCAGCGCTGCGAGGACTTCAACCTGCTGTAATGGGTCGAGCCCGCCCTTGTCCAGCTGGGTCTGCAACATTGGACGATTAACCGTACGCAGCGCTTGTGCCAATTGCTCATAACGCTCGATCTGCAAGCCCTGGCCCCGCGCCCAGCCGGCCCAGTTCGAAGCGATATCGGCCTGGCCGTTAGCACTCAGCTGTGCGGTGAAGTACTCGTACCAGATTTGCAGCATGGCTTTTGAGTCGCCGCGCCCTTGAGCCGCCTGCAGACTGGCAGCACCCGGAGACTGGGAACTGCTCAGCAGGCGAAGATAGGTGCGCAGGGTTTCCGGTTCTGCCGGCAGAGGCTGCTCCTGCAGTTGCTTGAGCAAGCGGGTGCGCAATCGCAGCGATGCGTCCTTATAACCCGCCGAATCAAGGGCATCGGCGTAGGTGGCATTTGCCAGAAGGTCGTTCGGATTACCTTGCAGGTACAGCTTCAACCAACCCAGCGCCCGCTCGTTACGGTTGAGCATCAGGTTGGCACTGGCGAATGGCAGCCACATGATGCCATCGGCGCGGGCAATCATTTGCCACTTGGCCAACGACTGCTGAATGTCTTCGCGCCGGCCCTGCTCGATGTAGAGCCACATCAGTTGCTCACGGTAAATGTTCTGTTCCGGGAAGCGACTGAGCGCCTGCGCGTAGATGCGCTCTGCAGCAGCAATATCGCCTGCACGCATAGCTAGCACCGCCCGTGCGTTCCAGAGAACCGGCAACTTCTCGGTGCCCGGAACTTTCTGTGCGCCTTCAACCAACGCCGCGTATTGTTCCCAGTCACCCAGCTTTTCAGCCAGATCCAGCGCACTGACCAGACGATCCGGTTTGTGCCGGGCATTCCAGAATTCAACCAGCAATGCCAAAGCCTTTTGCGGGTTCGAGGTCTGATAAATGGTCAGCAGTTGTTCGCGGTCAGAGCTGTAGAGTGGCGAACCCAATGCCAGCAGACGCTCGTAAGAATCCTGGGTGTCCTGATCGTTTTCGGTAATCCAGGCAAGCTCCGCCCGAACACGCCAGTACTCGGGATCAGTGATCTTCTCGGCATTAGCGTTTTTGGCAGCCATCACGCGCCAGGCGGCATCTTCGTCAAACAGCTTCCAGTGTGTTTGCGCCCAGCTAACACGGTCGGCCGGGGACAAACCAAAGCGCTTGTCGAGTTGCGCCCACGCCTCGGTTTCTGCCTGGAATTGCTGAGTACGCTCAAGCAATTGCTGCAAACGCACCCATGCCAACTGCTGATTCGGCTGCGCCTTGAGGTAGCTGCGCAGCCATTGTTCCTCTTCTTCGGGCTCACCCAGCGACTCGTAGCTGTAGACGAGAGCGTCCAGCTCTTCCGTCGTCAGTTGACGCATCTCGCTGAGCGTCACCAGCAAGGGGATGGCCCGTTCAAACTCAAACAACTGCGCCGCCAGACGCCATGAGTGCTCGCGTATTACCGGGTCTTCTTCCAGAGCAAGCAAGCGTTCCCAATAGTCCAGCGCCTCGACGGAATTACCAACCCACTCACCCAGCATACCCATGGTGCGCAGCAGCTCCGGGTTTTCCGGGTCGTTATCCACCAGCATATTGCCTAACGGCCACGCCGCCACAATATCGCCCGAGGCCATGCGCAGATCGAACTCGGCCTTGATGGCCTGCATGTCTTGCGGTTGTTGCTCGCGCCAGAGCTGAACAAACTTCTCGGCCAGATCGTAACGATTGCTGCCCAGCGCGGCATGAAAACCTTCATCCAGCAGGATCGAGTCATCGCCGCTGAGTTCAGACAAATGCCCAGCCAGAAACTCTGCTGCCTGACTTTCCCGGCCCGCTCCGCGCAGGGCCATAACCGCTTGCTGAATCAAATCGAGACGCTTTTCGGCAACCTGCTCATCTGCCAGCAATTGTTGATAGATCAGCGCAGCGCGCTCGGACTCAGACGCCGCCATGTGCCATTTGGCCGCCTCGGTCAGCCACTCGGTCTTTTTCTCGGGCTCACGCGCTGCCAACACTTCATAGATCGGCGCGGCAACAACCGGCGCGCCGAGCGCGAGGGCATATGTAGCTTCACGCCGGAGTTGCTCTGGGGTAAGGCTGTCGAGTGACAGCGCCTGCATGCGTGCAACCAGTTCGGCGCCGGTCTTGGCCGGAACACCGCCGCTCAAAGACAACGCTTGCAACGTGTCGAGCTCAAGCGCGAGGAAATCTTTAAGGCCATCACTGGACTGCGGCAACTCTTGAATATGCCGGCGTGCAGCGTCGTAATTACCAAGCTCGATCAGTTGGCCGATGAGTTTTTCGCGAAGCGCCTGATTGGTCGGATCTGCCTTTAGCAACAGTTCGGCGTAGTTCACCGAAACAGCGTCGGGCTTGCCGTCATCGGGCAAGAAGGCGTCTTTACCGGAAAAACTGACGACCAATAACGCGCCGACTACGACGACAATCAGTAGCAGAATCCAGGGGCTCAGCAACCGGGTCTTATTAGCGACAGGTGAGTTGCGCATCTTTCACCTGTTTTTGATCGAGATTGAACTGCCAAAGGCCACTCACTGACTTGGCTGCGTGCTTTTTGCCCGCGACATCCAGCGTACAGGCGCCCTTGGCGCGGACGCTGAACTGCAAGGGGAATTCTCCAGAAAAGGAAATGCGTACGCGCTGATCGTCCTGGTAAGTCCAGCCGGTCAACGGAATATTCGCCTCTTCAAGGGAAGGGCGCGGGTCACGCTTATCACGCAGCGCCAGCAGCGGAAATTCGCTGCTGAAATGCACATAACGCCCCTGCGGCAGATCCCGCACGCCCGCTACACCCTTGGAGCGCGTGAGGTCTGGCCAGCCCATAGAAGGATCAATGCGCACGGTGCGCAATTTATCCAGCCCACGAAATTGCCAACTGCCATCTGCTAGCTGCGCCATGCTGGTTTCATACAGGCCATGCATGCGCGGAATGTAATCACTCATCCACAGCGAAATCGGATGTTCGTCCTGCATCGAGCGATAAATCTTGTTCATCACTTTAATCGAGGCCTGCTTGGTGCCTGAATAGAAGTGGTAATACAGATGCAGGCCGCGCAAGCGACGTGGCTTATCAGTTAACGCATATGTCTGCAGCACATCGCGGAAACCGTAATAAGGACCGTGCCAGAGGTTGGTGTAGATATTTTCGTTGATTACCGGCGCGTAGTACTGCACGCCGCCCGCACTTGGCTTGATCAGCGGCGACAAGTTGGTCAGCGAAGGGAAGGCATTGGTCAGCGCCGTGTTGCCGCCGTTCACGTTGGCCAGTCCTTTGTCGTAGGCCAGCTTGACGGTGGCGGCATCGGGGATTGCATCGCCCGACCAGAAAATCATTTTCACCGGTTTATCAGGCGTAGTCAGGCGCTCGTTGATGTAGTCGGTAGAGCCGATTACCTCGCGCTTGAAGTCAATTTTCTTGTAGCCGGGAATGGCCATCATGAAGCCGTATTCAGGATCGAATTTTTCGCTGTTGCGCGCATCATCCGGCCGCCAGAAAAACGGGTGACTAAAGGTGTGAGTGGCGACCTCGACTTTGTCTTCGGCAAAAATCTTGCGCGCAATCGGCTCTAATTGGGCAGACAAGAACGGGTACATGCCTTTCGGGCCAACTTCACCTTCAATGACCGAAACCGAGGTCAAAAATGGATGAGGCTGGATAAACGACTTGAGCACTTCCTCACCGGAATACGGGCTGCCCGGCACCTCCGCGCGAGAGACGAAACCATCGCCGTCGATATGCACGGTCGCCACGCGACGACCGTTCTCGGTGGTCACATCAGGGCGCGGCAAGGTTTGCAGCTTCAAGGTGCGCTGGACGAATTTGAAAGGATCAATAATCCAACGCTTCTGATCCGGAATCGCCTCGAATACAAAGGGGCTCAGTGCAATGCCGCCCCAATCGCCGAGAGCGACCGGGTTGTATTGATTGTCCTGGTCGTGAACGGTCAGCGCTGGCTTGGGGCCATCCGCCAGAATACTGATTGAAGCCAATTCACGCGTGCGCATTTTCACCGGTGCTTCAAAGCTGCCAAGCAAGGTTTTGTCATAACTGCCAAGCGTCGCGCTCTTGCTGATAACCTCGTTGCTTAACTGCAAACCCAGACGACGCAAAAGCTGCGGGTCACCAATGGGCAAGCCCTGCATGAAGGCCAGCGGCACATGTTCATCAAGGCGCTGATTGATCCACTTGTTGAATACGCTGGAGTTCACCGGTGGCCCGGTATTCATCCAGGTAATAACGCCGGCGTAGAGGCCGGCGGCAGGCACTTCAGGCAACTCATCGGCCGGGATGTAGTCAACCCGGTAGCCCATGTATTCAAGGAGGCCGCCGAGAATGTTGAACCCGGTCGACTGATAGAGCATGCCTTCGCGCAAGTCGTAAATCAGGGCGATACGCCTGGGTGTCACCTCAATCGAACTGATGCCCAGGTAATTCAGGTCCGGCATTGTCACGAACGGAATAAAGCCTTCACGCTGCAACTTGGCTGCCAGCTTGCGCGCCTCATCGCGGCGCTCGGCAGGTAGATAATCGATCGCGACAAGCGGGATGCCTTGCTCACGCAGCGGCTTGAGATGCCCCTCCAACCATTCACGGTCACTGGCCGGCACTTCACGGTAAGTGCGTTTGTCCGGGTTCCAGCCAGCATGGATCGATTCGACCGCTACAGCGGCTGCAACACCCGGCAACTCCGGCAAGACTTCGAAGCCGCGGTTGAAGAACAATTTGAGATCGGGCTCTTGCCTGGCCAACTGCTTGAGGAAGTCGCGCAAGGCAATACGCTCAGCTTCTTGTTGATCTTTGGGCAGCAACTGGAAGCTATCGAGGGTGTCGAGGAACAGACCGCTGTAACCCTGTGCTTTTAAGGCCTTGGCCCGGGCCAACAGGTGGCGCTGCCAAACATCAGAGCTGAGCCGCATAACCTGGCTTTGCCACGCCTCGTTGCGCGTCGGGCTGGCGCCATTTTGCAGCCCTTGATTTTCTGGCTCATCGAGGTCGCCATCGAATTCGCCAACAGAAAGGTAAGCAAAAGGCTGCGAGCCTTGGTCGCGCAAATATTTGACGTTGGCGCTGGTCAAGTGTGCCGGCTCGACTACGCTCCAATCGAACTGAGCGAGTTCGGCCAGTGGCGGCGAGTCGGCGTACCAGAACACCACGCTCTTCGGTGCCTGCGGCTGAGCCAGCGCACTACCGGTAAAAAGCACGCAGCAGCATGCCAAAAGGTGCCGTCTCTTACTGATTAAAGTAAGCGGGATTTGGACCAATGAGGAGAGAAATGAAGCGGTGAAGATCACGAAGGACCGAATACAGCAATACCTAAACATCCACAGCCCTGTAGGATTATTCTGACGACCAAGTAGTCAGAATAGTAAGTATTTGCGTAGGCGTGAAATTAAATTATTAATAATTATCTGGATATCTCGAATATTCATAGGCGCCATTAATTTGGCATCAGGTAATTTATCTGACACCTCCGAAAACGCGCGCCATAAAGCCGCTCGTATTTGAGTTAGAGCACCCGCGCCTCGCGTAACTCGGCAATTTCTTCAGCGCTCAGGCTTAACCAGTTTTGCAGCACTTCATCCGTATGCTCGCCCAATAAAGGCGGCGCATTGCGATACTGCACCGGGCTTGCAGACAGCCGAATCGGGCTGGCTACGGATGGCGCAGTGCCGCCCAAGGAGTGCGCAATATCCACGCGCAAGCCGCGGGCAACCACTTGCTCATCCGCAAACACCTGCTGCAAATCATTGATTGGCCCGCAAGGCACACCCGCCTGCTCCAACTCGGCAATCCATTGCGCCGTGGTTTTGAACACCGTGGCTTGGCGGATTAACGGAATCAGCACCGCACGGTTGGCAACGCGCGCCTGATTGCTGATAAAACGCGGATCGTCGGCCCACTCCCGAAAGCCGGCGACCTCGCAAAACTTGCGAAATTGACTGTCATTACCCACGGTCAGAATAAAGTCGCCATCTGCGGTCGGAAAATCCTGATACGGCACAATATTCGGGTGCGCATTACCGAGGCGACGGGGCGCATTGCCCGTGGTCAGATAGTTCATGGCCTGATTCGCCAGGCACGCCACTTGAACATCAAGCAGCGCCATGTCGATGTATTGCCCTTCACCGCTCTGATCACGGTGCGCCAGCGCCGCAAGAATGGCGGATGAGCTATACAGACCGGTCATGATATCGGTGAGCGCAACGCCCACTTTCACCGGGCCTGCGCCCTCTTCGCCTTCAGCTCGGCCGGTCAGGCTCATGAGCCCGCCCAGGCCTTGAATCATGAAGTCATAACCGGCGCGTTTAGCATACGGGCCGGTCTGGCCAAAGCCGGTAATCGAGCAATAGATCAACCGTGGGTTGAGCGCTCGCAGCGAATCATAATCCAGCCCATAAGCGGCCAGACCGCCAACCTTGAAATTCTCGATAAGAATGTCGGACTTGGCAGCCAACTCGCGCACCAGTTTCTGCCCGGCCGCCTGAGTGAAGTCGATGGTCACCGATTGCTTGTTACGGTTGGCACTCAAGAAATAGGCCGACTCGCGAGTGTTCTCGCCCTGCGCATCGCGAAGAAACGGCGGACCCCAATGACGCGTGTCATCACCCACCGAAGGGCGCTCCATCTTTATCACCTCCGCACCCAGATCCGCCAGGATCTGCCCGGCCCATGGTCCGGCCAGCACACGAGAAAGATCAAGCACACGCAGATGAGACAGAGCGCCAGACATCGCAATGACTTCCTTATTAACAAGAACGGGGATTTTTACCGCGAAGCAACCTGAGCGGGTGAGGAATCAATGATTCACCACCCGCCACGAAGGCTTAAAAGAACGCCTGAATACCGGTTTGTGCGCGCCCGAGGATCAGCGCATGAACGTCATGCGTACCTTCGTAGGTATTCACCACTTCCAGATTGACCAGATGGCGGGCCACCCCGAACTCGTCCGAAATACCATTACCGCCGAGCATGTCACGGGCGACGCGGGCGATATCCAGCGCCTTACCGCAGCTGTTGCGCTTCATGATCGAGGTAATCTCAACGGCCGCAGTCCCTTCATCCTTCATACGACCCAGGCGCAGGCAACCCTGCAGAGCCATGGTGATTTCAGTCTGCATGTCTGCGAGTTTTTTCTGTACCAGCTGAGTTGCCGCCAGCGGGCGACCAAACTGCTGACGATCCAGCGTGTACTGGCGAGCGGTGTGCCAGCAGAACTCGGCTGCGCCCAGCGCGCCCCAGCTGATGCCATAGCGCGCAGAGTTTAGGCAGGTGAACGGGCCCTTGAGGCCACGCACGTCCGGGAAGGCGTTAATTTCTGGCACGAACACGTTGTCCATGACGATTTCGCCGGTGATCGAGGCGCGCAAGCCTACTTTGCCGTGAATCGCCGGCGTGCTCAGGCCCTCCCAACCTTTCTCAAGAACGAAACCGCGGATTTCACCGGCATCATCTTTGGCCCAGACCACAAATACATCCGCAATCGGGCTGTTGGTGATCCACATTTTGCTGCCGGTCAGGCGGTAGCCACCGTCAACTGCACGCGCCCGGGTAACCATCGCGCCAGGGTCGGAGCCGTGGTTGGGTTCAGTGAGACCAAAGCAGCCGATGTATTCGCCACTGGCCAGTTTAGGCAGGTATTTCTGACGGGTTTCTTCGTTGCCGAACTCGTAGATCGGCACCATGACCAGCGACGACTGCACACTCATCATCGAGCGATAACCGGAGTCGATACGCTCAACTTCCCGCGCAATCAGGCCATAGCTCACGTAGTTCAGGCCACTGCCGCCGTAGGCTTCGGGAATAGTCGCACCGAGCAGGCCGGTTTCACCCATCTCGCGGAAAATCGCCGGGTCAGTCTGCTCGTTACGGAAGGCTTCAAGAACACGTGGGGCCAACTTGTCATTGGCAAACTGCTGGGCGCTATCACGCACCATGCGCTCTTCTTCAGTCAATTGCTGATCGAGCAGCAGGGGATCAATCCAGTTAAAGCTTGCCTTGGCCATTGCGAAATCCTCAGTTGAGCAAGGGAGCAACAGGCCAGCGCCCGTGCTCCACGTATTAATCTTGTGGAGTGATCCTAGGCGCGCAGACAGGTTGAAGCAAACGAGTATTTCGCACTAACTTGTGCGAAATACTCACTCCGAAAGATTAAGGCGGCTGATTCACGAGTTGCCTGGCAACGCCTCTGGTGTTGCTTCACGCGAAGCCACGGGGACTTCATCGGCGCCCAACGGTGGCTGCTGCAAAGCCTCGCGACCATAGAACGCCAGCGCGGTCAGCAGCATAGAGAACCACACGACAACGCCCGACCAGAAAGTATGGGACATGTAATGCCAGCCCTGGAAAACCCGGGTTGTGCCAAAGATGAAGCCGAGCAGCATGATCGCACCGAGTAACTTGTACGCATGCTGCCAGCGATAGCGGCGCGCCACAAAGTACAGCGCGAGCATGGTGAAGCCGCCCGATGCATGGCCGCCCGGCCAGCAGCGACCGTCACCCGCCTTGTTCAGCAGCGTGAAGTTTTCATACCACTCCATTTTTGCCTGCAAGCCGCCATACAGCGTGGTCTCGACAGGGCAATAAATACTCGTGTGGCTTTTGAAGTAATGGATAAAACCTGTCGTGATGGCAAATGACACAACAATGAACAGCAGGTCGCGGCGGTGCTCGGCAAACCAGCGCAGAGGCCCGGCCAGCTTGAAACGCTGCAAGGTGCCAAGCATTTTGGGGTGCTGGCCCTTGCTCAACAGTGGCCAAACGAACGAAAGCAGGCTGCCGATAATCGCGAACTCACCGGTCCAGTTCGGGATAATCCGCGGCCATTTATGCGTGGCCTTTTCAAACAACACACTGTGCTGCAACACAAATGAGTGAGTTGCCGGGTCGTAAAACCAGTTGCTGATGGCCACGTCTATGTTGGTCATGTCGAAGATGACGAAAATGGCCACAGCGCAAAGCAGCGGCAGCCAGACATTGAACAGATAGAAGGTGCGCGATGACGAAGTGGGCATGAATAAACCTGTCGTGAGTCAATGCGGGCAGAGGGGCTCTGCCGGATTAATTAGCCAGTACTTTCGACCATTGCTGCTCGTTGACCGAGCCAAGAATATGGGCAGCACCATCCACTTCCCCGGACGCAATCATCAATGCCGTGCCGTAAGCCGGAGTTAGCGGGGAATGCACACCCAGTTCTTTTTCCATCTGGTCAAAACACTCACTGTGAGTCACCAGAACCAGATTGCGTTGGCGCACCTTATGCTTCAGCGCATTCTCGAGCATGCCGTTGCGGCACTCCGCCAGCCAGCTCTGGCTGGCCACGGCCTTGTTGAACATGAAGCCGGCTGTTTGCTCGGTGCGGGTTCGCGGGCTGGTGTAGATGTCCGAGTTAGTCACGCCGAGGCGCACAAAACTCTGGCCAATCGATTGGGCAACCTCTTTAGCTCGCGCGGTAATGCCGTCGGCACGATCGAGACAAGGCGCGCTCGAATGATCACAACGCTCAACATGACGAACTAACACAATCACGTGACCCTGCCTCCACTGCGCCAGCATATCGGCAGTCGTTTGCGCACCCGCACTGGCCAACTCAGGCACCTGCGGCACCTTGAGCATTGCGTAAACCGCGAAAAATGCGGCGATAAATAGCGCCACAATTGCCCCGACCCGAAGCTGACGCGGTAGCTTCAGCTTCGCAGGTGTTGCATAGGCATCTACTTTCAACATCGGCCCACTCCAGAGCGCCTGAGCACTCATCAATCGCTGCCAAGTCACTCGGCCTGACCGGTTTACTCACCGAAAAGACCAGGCGACTCTAAGCTGGTAACGCCTTATCAATCGCAAAACCTGACTTAAGACTGGCCTTACAGCGTTACACGGGTGAATTAATGCAGCGCATCTTGTCTGGGCCGAGATGAATAACTTGTGAAAAATACGTCCAAATATTGCTTCAAGGCTTGCGGGCAGCCGGTTAGCACTATTACCAACAACGCTGGGATACGCACACGAAACGCTCCGGACAGAAGAATTGTGCATCCGCTACCCAGTAAGGCAGGCATGCACCAGCGCGCTAGGCAACGAGCGCTGTAACCTGTGCAAGAAAGGAATAACTGGCCAAAGCACCGCGACGCCTTGATCATAGTCAGCAGGTAGCCAACCAAGACACAGCCCACCATGCGCCGAAAAATACCCAGTACCACTGCCCTGATCGCCTTCGAATCGGCTGCGCGCCACCAAAGTTTCACCAAAGCGGCAGAAGAACTCGCACTGACCCAGAGCGCCATCTGCAGGCAGATCGCCGGGCTGGAAGAGTTTCTTAATGTCGAACTGTTCCGCCGCTCGCGCCGTGGCGTTGTGCTCACCGAAGCGGGAGTGTCCTACTCACGCCGGATTGCCAGCCAACTGGATGCCGTCGAGCGCGACACACTGGCGGTTATCGGGCAACAGGGCGCCATGACTATCGAGCTGGCGGTTGTCCCGACGTTCGGCACACAGTGGCTACTGCCACGCCTCAAGGATTTCCAGAACCTGCACCCGCAAGTCACGGTAAACCTGACCAACCGCACCCGGCCATTCCTGTTTGCCGACACCGACTTCGATGCAGCCGTCTACTTTGGCGATGGCGTGTGGTCTGGCACCAGTGCACATGCATTGATGCGCGAGAACCCGATGCCGGTGTGCAGCCCGGCCCTGCTCGCCGGCGCAGCGCAACTGACCCCGCAAGCCGTGGCCGAGTTGCCATTGCTCCAGCAAACCACGCGCCCCTACGGCTGGCGCCAGTGGTTTAACGCACAAGGCCTGAACATTGCGCGCGACATGAGCGGCCCACGCTACGAGCTATTTTCGATGCTCGCTCAAGCGGCCATGCACCAGATGGGCATCGCCCTGATTCCGCCTTTTTTAATTGAGCGCGAATTGAGCGAAGGTCGTCTGGTCATTGCATCACCGCACGGTTACCGGAGTGACAAGGCCTATCATCTGATGATCCCTGAGCGCCGGGTCGAATCATCAGCGCTGCTGGCCTTTCGCGACTGGTTAATCCGGGAAGCGGAGCTCTATGCCGACGCCAATGGGCTAAAATAAATGACACCCTGCAAACTAACTCGATCTGCCGGCGCTGAAAAGCAGCAGAGACGAATCGCCTGTTTCCATTATAAATAAAGGCTTAGCGCTTATTGCTGACCCCGTAGTCAGAATTATAAATCGCTACAAAGCGCTACCTTCCAGCCCAAAGAACTGTTTAATTTATTGAACACTTAAGTGCATCGGAAGGCCACAGGCCGCCATCTCCACGCCTACTCTGTTGTTTATGCGACATTATTTTTCCTAAACATTTTCACCCCCGGGAAAACACTCGACAAAAACCTCTAAACCCGTATAAACCCCAATTTTTTCAATAGCTTAACCAAAAGTTATAAGCTTATAGTCACACTGTGACTTGTAGTTATCGCAATGTTTTACTCCAGAAATTGTTGATGCCCTCGCGCTTCACCTGCAAAATGCCGCCCCCGCCTTAATAACAGTAATGCTGTTGCGGGAGTGTGCTGATCCCCCTCTGCCAACACGCCACCCGTAGTGTGTCGGTTCACAAAAAAAGATCACGCAGGAGATTTGAAGTGCACATCGGTGTTCCTCTCGAAACCCATGACGGCGAGACGCGCGTTGCGGCGACTCCCGAAACCATCAAGAAGCTGGTTGGCCAAGGCCATCAGGTGACAGTTGAAAGCGGTGCCGGCATTACAGCCAGCATTACCGACGAGGCGTTTGCAGCAGCAGGCGCGACTATTGGCAGCGCCAGCGCTGCATTTGGTGCCGAACTGGTGCTCAAGGTCGTCGCTCCGTCTGAAGCAGAATTGGCGCAGATGAATTCCGGCGCTGTACTGGTTGGCATGCTCAACCCGTTCAGCAACGAAACCATTGCCCTGATGAACGCTCGCGGCATTACCGCTTTCGCACTCGAAGCTGCCCCGCGCACCTCGCGCGCGCAGAGCCTCGACGTGCTCTCCTCGCAAGCCAACATTGCCGGCTATAAAGCTGTGCTGCTGGCTGCTCACCATTACCCACGCTTCATGCCGATGCTGATGACTGCTGCGGGGACCGTTAAGGCCGCGCGTATTCTGATTCTCGGTGCCGGTGTTGCTGGCCTGCAGGCCATTGCGACCGCCAAGCGTCTGGGTGCGGTGATTGAAGCTTCCGATGTGCGCCCTGCCGTTAAGGAGCAGATCGAGTCGCTGGGTGCCAAGTTCGTCGACGTGCCGTTCGAGACTGATGAAGAGCGCGACGCGGCTCAAGGTGTTGGCGGTTACGCCCGCCCGATGCCGGCATCGTGGATGGAGCGCCAGGCCAAGGCCGTGCACGAAAAAGCCAAACTGGCAGACATCGTCATCACCACTGCACTGATTCCGGGCCGCAAGGCACCGACGCTGCTGCATGAAGCCACCGTGCAGGAAATGAAGCCGGGCTCCGTGGTCATCGATCTGGCAGCCGCTCAGGGCGGCAATTGCCCGTTGACTGAAGCCGAAAAGGTTGTGGTCAAGCATGGCGTGACCATCGTCGGCCACAGCAATCTGGCGGCACTGGTGCCAGCCGATGCTTCGGCGCTGTATGCGCGCAACCTGCTCGATTTCCTCAAGCTTGTCATCGACAAAGATGGCCAGTTCAACGTCAACCTCGAAGACGACATCGTCGCCGCGTGCCTGATGTGCCGCGACGGTGAAGTTGTCCGCAGCAACGGCTAAAGGAGTAGAGACATGGATATGATTTCCGACGGTATCTACAACCTGATCATCTTTGTACTGGCAATTTATGTCGGTTACCACGTGGTCTGGAACGTCACCCCGGCCCTGCACACGCCGCTGATGGCTGTAACCAACGCCATTTCTGCGATCGTGATTGTCGGCGCCATGCTCGCAGCAGCACTGACCGTCACCACGTTCGGCAAGATCATGGGCACACTGGCCGTTGCACTGGCAGCGGTTAACGTTTTTGGTGGCTTTTTGGTCACCCGACGCATGCTCGAAATGTTCAAGAAGAAGGCGCCTAAAGCAGCGCCGACGGAGAAGCACTGATCATGAGCATGAACCTCATCACTGTTCTCTACTTAGTGGCCTCGATCTGCTTCATTCAGGCCCTTAAAGGCCTGTCGCACCCAACCACTTCACGCCGTGGCAACCTGTTCGGCATGATCGGTATGGGTCTGGCCATCGTCACCACCATCGGTTTGATGTACAAACTCAGCGCCGAAGCCACATCGCCAGGCATTGGCTGGGTGATCCTTGGCTTGCTGGCTGGCGGTACTGCCGGCTCGATCATGGCCAAGCGCGTTGAAATGACCAAAATGCCTGAGCTGGTGGCCTTCATGCACAGCATGATCGGCCTGGCCGCGGTGTTCATCGCTATCGCCGCAGTCGCCGAGCCGCAGTCACTGGGCATCGTGGCTGCACTGGGTGACGCGATTCCGGCGGGCAACCGTCTGGAGTTGTTCCTCGGCGCTGCGATTGGTGCTGTGACCTTCTCCGGTTCGGTCATCGCCTTCGGTAAGCTGTCGGGCAAGTACAAGTTCCGCCTGTTCCAGGGCGCGCCTGTATCGTTCGCCGGTCAGCACAAGATCAACCTCGCCGTGGGTATCGCGATTCTGGTGCTGGGCCTGTACTTCACCTTCACCGGTAGCATCACCGCGTTCACCCTGCTGCTGATCCTCGCGTTCGTCATCGGCGTGCTGATCATCATCCCGATCGGCGGTGCAGACATGCCGGTTGTGGTGTCGATGCTTAACAGCTATTCCGGTTGGGCGGCTGCAGGTATCGGTTTCTCGCTGAACAACTCGATGCTGATCATCGCCGGTTCGCTGGTGGGTTCGAGCGGCGCGATTCTGTCTTACATCATGTGCAAGGCGATGAACCGTTCGTTCTTCAACGTGATCCTCGGTGGCTTCGGCGCCGAAGCAGATGCCGGCCCAGCCACGGGCAGCAAAGAGCAGCGTCCGGTAAAATCCGGCTCCAGCGACGATGCCGCCTTCCTGCTGACCAACGCCGACACCGTAGTGATCGTCCCCGGTTACGGTCTGGCTGTAGCCCGTGCCCAGCACGCGCTGATGGAACTGGCCGAGAAGCTGACGCATCGCGGTGTTACCGTTAAGTACGCGATTCACCCGGTTGCCGGTCGTATGCCTGGCCACATGAACGTATTGCTGGCTGAGGCCGAAGTGCCTTACGAGCAAGTGTTCGAGATGGAAGACATCAACTCCGAGTTCGGTCAGACCGACGTGGTGCTGGTTCTGGGCGCGAACGACGTGGTTAACCCGGCCGCGAAGAACGATCCCAAGTCGCCAATCGCGGGCATGCCGATTCTTGAGGCTTACAAAGCCAAGACAGTCATCGTCAACAAGCGCTCGATGGCCAGCGGCTATGCCGGCCTCGACAATGAACTGTTCTACCTCGACAAGACCATGATGGTCTTCGGCGATGCCAAGAAAGTCATTGAAGACATGGTTAAAGCTGTCGAGTAATCGCAGCCAGGCCAAATAAAAATGCCCAGCCCGAGTGATCGGGCTGGGCATTTTTTTATCGCGTGCGTGGCGCGATTGACTACTTGGCGGTCAGCGTTGGATACGCTTCTGTGTAGACCCAGTCATTCTTCTTGGCGGGCACGTGGCAGCCAAGGCAATCCTTCTTGTAGTCGGTTGCAACGTTCTTGGCATTATCGCCTTTGAACAAAGCCCAACCCCAACCTTCGCCCCACATCGGGTTCTTCTCAGCAAAGCGATTGGTGCTGTCCTTGACCATCACAAACGTCTGCTTGACGTCACCTGCGTACTTAACACCCTTACCGGTGGTGTAGTCGCCCTCTTTGCCGTGGCGCAACTCTTTGATCATGACCGCGCCATCCGGGAACTTGCCGGTCTTGCGGAAAGCACCCACGGCATCCGGTTCCAGATAAACATCATGGAAGCCACTGGCGCCGCCTTCCGGCACATACCAAGAGCCGAGATGGACCATGGTTGCGCGGAAATCAGCCGGCAAACTGATGTTGCCCTTGGCGTCGACGCTATTTGAGAAGCCCGTTTCAGCTTGGGCCGCCAGAGGCAAAGCTGCACATGAGGCGATGATCAAAGCACTTGTCAGCGTATTTGTAATTTTCACGGTTATCACTCCTTAATAAATGACGCGTCCTGCTGGGATTGCCCCCGCAACACGCCATGGCACGTGGCCTAGCTCCCTGATACCAACCGCAACGCAGTGAACAATCCGCCTGGCGGACCCGAGCATCTGGCGCGGCCAAATACAGCGTTACCCATCCCGCCGTACGAGGCTTTCGGGCTCCCGCAGCCTATAGGAATTACTGACTCAGAGTGGCTATAGAGCCCGTCCATGGCAATTCATTACAGCAAGACCAACCTTTCGCTTGGCACAAAATTCTGCTGCCAAACTGGGCGTGGAGAAGTGGGAAATCGAAGGCAAAAAATTGAATTAGCGGTCAAGTTACAATCTCGATCAATTTGCAACTGTACCTATAGCAAGTCACTACCACCTTGCTCGGCAGTAGTGATAAATCTCGCTAATTTAGAAATAAACAGACCTTTAACTTACAGGCAGTACAGTTGAGTCAAAAATGGCAGATACAGTTACAAAGCAAGCTAGCTATCTAAATAGTAATTGAGCGCAGCTGTGACTACTGCGTATCACTGTATTTGGCGATAATTAATTCACCCTAATTAGTCACTCCAACGCCGCCACAAGCGGAAGGATATCAACATGGAACGTACCCTTAGTTCCGATCTGGTTTTTGCTGAGTCTTCATCTAAAGCTACTGCATCGCTGCCGCTACGCCTGGCATCGACTCTGGTTCTCTGGCAGCGCCGTTTGGCCAGCCGCCGTCAACTGGCTCACCTTGACTCCCGCCTGCTGGCAGACGCTGGTATCAGCGAAGCGCAGCGCATGAGCGAGCTGAGCAAGCCGTTCTGGCGTTAAGCCGAACGCCGAATCGACTGGCCCAATAGCCGCTAGATTCGCATGACAAAAAAGCCCCGCCAGTGCCAAGCACAACGGGGCTTTTTGCATTTCAGGGCCGGCGAACCCGTACAGTTTCGCCGCATCATCCAATCCCACCTGAACAGACACGCCCAACGCGGGCTAGCGCCTATGCAGCACGCTCAGTGGCGACGCTTAAACCAGTCATCCAGCTAGCCGCTCAAGCCTCGCGACCGTAATCGTCGTCGTAGCGAACAATGTCGTCCTCTTCCAGATAATCACCGCTCTGCACCTCGATCAGCACCAGATCCGACTCCCCCGGATTAGCCAGACGATGGCGCTGGCCGGCGGCAATATAGGTCGACTGATTCCGCTCCAGCACGCATTCGGTATCCCCGCTGATTACCCGCGCCTGCCCTTGCACCACAACCCAATGCTCACTGCGTAACCGGTGCGACTGCAACGAAAGAGCCGCGCCAGGGCGCACCACCACCCGCTTGATCTTGAAGCCCTGGCCCTGCTCAAGCACCGTGTAATTACCCCACGGCCGCTGCACCGTGCGGTGGATCAGGTGCGCTTCATGCGCCGTGGCCTTGAGCTGATCGACCAACACCCGCACATCCTGTGCTCGGTTTGCATGCGCGACCAGCACAGCATCGGCGGTGTCGACAATCAACAGGTCCTCAACGCCCAGCGTGGCGATCAACCGCGAATCACCATGCACCAGATTGCGCTGGCTATCGACCAGCAGCACATCGCCAAGCACCCGATTGTTGGCGCTATCGGGCGGCATCAGTGCAGCCACCGCCGGCCATGAGCCGATATCACTCCAGTCAAAACTGGCACGCACTACCGCGACTTTTGTGCTGTGTTCAAGCAAGGCGTAATCAATCGAGATATCTGCACACTGGCCAAAGTGCGCGCCGTTCAGCTCTTGCTGCACCAACGCCGGCGCGGCCAATGCGGGGCTCAGGTCTACGCAGCGCTTAACTTCAGCCAGCAGTTCTGGCGCATGCACGTGCAGCTCGCTTAGCAGGGTGCTGGCTGTGGCGCAGAAAATACCGCAGTTCCACAGGTATTCCCCGCTGCTGACAAACGCCTGAGCGGTTTCACGGTTGGGCTTTTCAACAAACCGATGAACCATCGCCCATCCCTGCCCGACCAACCCGGCTGCGGCCTGAATGTAGCCAAAGCCGGTTTCGGCGGATTGCGGTTCAAGGCCAAAGGTCACCAAATACCCCTGCTCAGCCAGATTGCGGGCCTGCGTTACCGCCTGCTCAAACGCCGCCGTGTCTGCGATCAGGTGATCGGCGGGCATAATCAAAACAATGGACTGATCACCGTGGCGCGAAGCAATGGCCAACGCCGCCGCAGCAATCGCGGGGGCGGTGTTGCGTGAACAGGGTTCCAGAATGAAATGTGCCGGTTGCCCGGTGCCGACGGCCGCGTGCCAATGGTCGCGGCTCTGAAAGTAATAATCGCGATGCGTCACCGTCACGATCTCGCCGCTGCCCGCCAGCCCAGCTGCGCGGCGGTAAGTCTTTTGCAACAGCGACTCGCCATCCGGCAAGGTCATGAACGGCTTGGGCTGGCCCGCTCTGGACACTGGCCACAACCGCGTACCAGCGCCACCGGATAGCACAACAGGGACCAACATCTACACTCTCCTCGCAGCCAGTATTGGTTAATCAACACGCACAGTCAGCTCGTCTTGGCCAGCACTCAAACCGCATGATGAAGACGCGGCGCAACTTTTGTCACATTTTCCAGACTAATCCCAGTCGCCGGCTGAAATTTTATGTGTAGAGTTATCGCCGTGCGTCTCGGCGCAGCTGAGCTAATCTATTATTCGACAAGCATGCAAAATGGCGTGCTTTTATAAACCCTTTGGAGCTTTCAGGATGAATCCTATCCGCAGTCTTAGCTTTCTCGCCTTGTTTGCACTTGCAACCAGCGCTTCGGCTACCAGCTTTGTGGTAACCACCGACGCAACCGTAGGCGCACTTGGCGCCACAACCGATGCGACATCAGATGTCAGCTCCTCATTCAAAGACGACAAAGTTGTGCTCGCCGCCCGCGATGACGCCGCCAGCTTCGTTGCCAGCGAAGGTTCCATCCGTGGCGCCCATCTGGAAGCCGCTCTGGTCCACGTGCGTCAGGTCGCACCAAGCCTGCAAGCCAATGACATGCAACTGGCTCAGGCTATCCTCAGCCTGTAACAGAGACAGCCAGCCCCAACGCATCACGCCATGGGGCTGGCTGATTATTTGATAGCAACGCGGGCTTTAATGCAGCCAATCGCGTCAAGGCTATTGCGCCCCAAGCAGCTCCCCGCTGTAATGCGCACGCTGTACCCAAACCAATTTCTGCTTATCGGATATCGTCCATGTATCGTCCGCTCCTCGCTGTTGTTGCCGCCACCGCATTGATTACCGGCACTGCCCAGGCTCAAACCATCATTGCCACCAGCAATGTGCTGATTCGGGCACTTGATCGCTCGTTGGACTTTACCTCGGACACGACCACGTCGATCCGCGACTCGAAAATTGTTCAGCTGGCGCATGAAGACGCCGCCAGCTTTGTCGCCAGCCAAGGCGAAATTCGCGGCGCCAACCTCGAAGCCGCGCTCACGACCATTCGCGCTCAGGTGCCTGAAGCGCAAAATGCTTCAGACCAGGAACTCGCAGAAGCCATTCTTTCTCTGTGAGCTGGCTGTGCAAAAGCCTGCTGCTGATCATGCTGCTGGCCAGCTCCGGCAGCTATGCAGCACTCAAACTGGAACTGGCAGACAGCGCGCTCAATGACGCGCAAAAACAAGCCAGCCAGCAACTGATCAAGCAGGCCTTTGCCGCACTCCCTCCGAAATTTATCCAACAACTCGATCGCAGCGTTGCTATTGAATGGCAGCCGCTGCCGAGCGAAATCTATGGTCAGGCCGGACGCTTCTCGGGGATCACCCTTAATCAGCGGTTACTGCCTGCACTGGTCGATGGCAGCGCAGCGACGCAAACCACCCAGCGCCCGCACGGCACCGTGCGCAAAGAGCTGCTGGCAACCCTGATTCACGAACTCACGCATCTTTACGACCGCGAACGCTTGTGGTCTGCCACGGAGCGCCAGCAGTTCCGCCACTGCCAGCAACGCGCACACAGCAGCGGCCTGGTCGGTTTGCCAGATGGCTGCCGCGGCCAGACCGAACGCCGCTTCACCCTCAGTGACGACCCACGCCTGCTGGATTTGGCCGGCTGGCAGCAATATGTCGGGCGCCGCGGTGAGCGTGAAGATGAAAACCATCAGAATGTCCGCAGCCCTGATGAATACGAGCTGACCAATCCGCTCGAGTTTGTGGCCGTGAACATGGAGTACTACCTTCTCGATCCGTCTTATGCCTGCCGCCGACCTTCACTCGCGGCGTACTTCAACCAACATTTCAACTGGTCACCCAGCACGCAGACTGCTTGCGGTAACGAACTGGCTTATTTGAATGCCGGCAGTGACTTTGCCCGCGAACCGCTCGGCATGCTCGATCCGGAGCGAGTCTACGAAGTCGATTACCTGCTTGCCGAAGCCAACGACGCACTCGCCAGCCGTTGGGGCCACAGCATGCTGCGCCTGGTTATCTGTGCGCCGGGCCGCCCACGCGGGCCTGCCTGCCGGCTTGACCTGGACCAGCATCTGGTGCTGTCGTATCGCGCCTTTCTCGGTGATGTTCAGCTCTCCAGTTGGGGCGCACTGGTTGGCCAGTACCCGTCGCGGTTGTTTGTCTTGCCGTTGGCGCAGGTAATCGATGAATACACCAAAACCGAATTACGCAGCCTGGCCTCGGTGCCGCTGAAACTCGATCGCCAGCAGATCAACGATCTGGTAACCCGTTCGCTCGAACTGCACTGGAGTTATGACGGCGACTACTTCTTCCTGTCGAATAACTGTGCGGTCGAAACGCTCAAACTGATCCGTACCGGCGGCAATCAGGCACCAATGCAATCGCTGGACAGCATCATGCCCAACGGCTTGCTGGAAGTACTCGATGCACACAATCTGGCCGACAACACAGTGCTCGATGACCGCCGTGAAGCCATGCGCCTCGGTTACTGGTTTGACTCTTACCGCGACCGTTACCAGAAAATGTTCGAGGTGCTTCACGAGCGCCTGAACATCCCGCAAAAAGCCGTTGAAGACTGGCTGACACTGCCGGCAACCGAGCGCCGGGCCTGGTTCGAAAAAGCCGACATGCGCGCCAGCGCGGCCATGTTATTGCTGGAGAAAGCGGCGCAGCGCAAACAACTGCTGCTGGCTCAGGACGAACTCAAACAACGCTATCTGAGCGGTAACGACAGCAACGACCCAAGCCTTGAGAAGGCGGGCAATGCGCTGGAACAGCTCTTGGCCAACTCAGGTTTTCTCAGCCGTCCGGCAGAGCTGCTCAGCAGCGGCTACGGCCTGCCGCAGCCGAGCGAACTGGATGACCTGCGCGACTCCAGCAGCAGCCGCCAACAGCTGATGTTGCGCTTTAGCGAAGAGCTCAATCAGGAGGTTCGCAACTTGCTCGACCCCGAGCGTTTGGCTGAAATGGAGGCCATCGGGGTTAACCTCAAGCAACTCGCCAATCACCTGCACGAGGTGCATAAAGCCAATGGCGGGCTGATGTTGCCCTGAGCGTTCTAGATCAGTGGATCAATGTCTTCTTCATGCTCTTCGGGCAGATGCGTATCGAGCTGCAACCACGGCAACCGGTTCTGCACCCAGATATGCCGGTCTGCCGGGGCCAGTTCAGGCGTATCCAGCGTCGCCACCGTTACATCCAGCGTGCTCGGGCTAAGCGTGGTGAACAACGCCAACTGGGCGCCGCAATCCGCGCAGAAACTGCGCACGCAACTGGACGATGAAGCAAAGGTTCTTGGCGTGCCCTGCAACCACTGAAAACGCTCCAGCGGCACCGTGATCCAGGTCGTGACAATACCGCCACTGCTGCGCCGGCAAGTGGCGCAATGACAATGTGCGATATCGTGCAACGGCGCGTCGAATTGATAACGCAACGCGCCGCACTGACAACCACCGGTGTGTAAATCGCTCATAAATTCTCCTCTATAAACGCTCTGATCAAGCCTCTTTACTTGCTTTGCACGCTGGCGCTGATCAAGATAGCTCCCTAACTACTTGGGAGGTGATCGTGCTTGATCTGCTGTTGGCGCTGTGGCCACTTTTTGCCCTGATCATCGCGGGTTTCTATCTGCGCCGCTGGAACTTCCCCAATGAAGAATTCTGGCCAGGCGCTGAACGCCTCAACTATTTCATACTCTTCCCGGCACTGCTGTTCAGCAGTTTAGCGCGTGCACCGCTGAATAATCCGGCGCTGCCACGTCTGGGTCTTGCGGTCATGCTCGCCCTCGCTATCGGCTGGGTCGCATTGCTTGTCATTCGTCGTATACGCGGTTGGCCAGCGGCACGTTTCGGCGTATTTACCCAAGGCGTTTTGCGTTTCAACACCTACTTGGGGCTTGCCGCCGTTGGCAGCCTGTTCGGCCCGCAGGGTTTGACCCTTGCCGCAATAATGCTGGCCTTGATGGTGCCGACGGTCAACGTCTTGTCAGTTTGGTCGCTAACCGCCGAGCGTGGCGTCAGTGCGCGGAGCCTGCTGCTACCGATTGCCAAAAACCCGCTGATTCTGGCCTGTCTTGCCGGGGCTTTGATCAATTTTAGCGGGATTGGCCTGCCGTTTGGCAGCGATCGCCTGCTCAGCCTGCTTGCCGCTGCCAGCTTGCCGCTGGGTCTGCTTTGTGTGGGCGCGGCACTGCGGCCCGAGCAGTTGGGCGGCGAAATTCCGGCCCTGGGCTGGAACAGCCTCGCTCGCTTGTTGGCGATGCCCCTGATGGCCTGGCTGGTGGCTTATGCGCTGCACTTGCCTGCAATGGAAAGCACCGTGCTGGTGTTGTTCTTCGCCTTGCCGACTGCACCAACCGCGTATGTGCTGACGCGGCACCTCGGTGGTGACAGCCAGTTGATGGCCGGCGTAATTACCCTGCAAACGCTGCTGGCAGCGGCCAGCCTGCCGATTATTCTAACCCTGCTGAGTTAGGCCACTGCGGGCCTGACTCAGCAGCGGCTCAGAACAGATCGAGTTGATTGCCTGCGGGCGTGGCAGCGGGGGTTTGCACCGGCGCAGCCGGCGCTTGCACGCAGCTCTGCAGTCGCTCGGCCAGCCCCGCCGCGCGCTCGGCGCGAGTACTTACCGCCTCGGCCAGACGCACCGGCAGCCCCCAGATCTCGACCTTGTTCTTGGCCCGGGTAATACCGGTATAGAACAGGCTGCGGGTGAGCAAAGGGCTCGGCTGTTCAGGCAGCGCCAGCAACACCTGATTAAACTCGGAGCCCTGGCTCTTGTGCACCGTCATGGCGAAGGCACTGTCATGGCTGGGCAATCGTGCCGGGGCAAACGGGCGGAAACCCTGCTCGGCCTCGAACACCACGCGCAGCCCATGTTCAGTCATCAGGCAAATGCCGATATCACCGTTGAACAATCCCAGCGCGTAGTCATTCTGGCGCACCATCACCGCCCGCCCGGCGTACCAGCGCTCACGGCTGGCAACCTGCAAACGCCGTTTAAAGCGCGCTTCCAGTGCCTCGTTGATCCCGGAGACGCCCCACGGGCCCTCGCGCTGCGCCGTCAGCGCCCGAAAGGTATTGAACGCCGCAAAGGCTGCCGCCGGATCAGCGCTTTTGGCCGCCTGCAAAAAGCCCGCATAACCTTGCTCCAGCCGCACCAGCAAATCATTGGGCGTCGGCGTCTCAATCCAGGCCAAATCTTCACGGCCCTCTCTGAGCACTTTCAAGGTGCCGGGCACATCGCCACCATTGATCCGCCGGGCCAGTTCGCCAATGCCGCTGTCACCAGCAAAGCGATGGCTGTGAGTAAGCAGAACCACCGCATCCCCGAGCTTTGAGCGCGGTTGTTCAACTGCCACCTGCTGCCCGGTAATACGCTGCAAGTCGGCCGCTGCCTGCGCATCAAAACCGCGTCCCTCACAGAGCTCAGCAAACACTGCACCCGCTTCCACAGCCGCCAGCTGGTCTTTGTCACCCAGCAGAATCAGCCGCGCACTGGGGGCCAGCGCATCCACCAGTTTGGCCATCAGCGCCAGATCGACCATCGACGCTTCGTCCACCACCAACACATCCAGCGGCAACGGATTGGCGGCGTTGTGCCGGACCTGCGGGCTGTCACCCCGGCTGCCGAGTAAACGGTGCAACGTACGCGCCTCTTCCGGCAACGCAGCTTTAACCGCATCACTCACCGGCAATTGCGCCTTGGCATTGCGAATGGCTTCGGCCATGCGCGCCGCCGCCTTGCCTGTAGGCGCTGCCAAACCGATAGCCAGATGCCCGGAGTCAGGTTGCTCCAACAGAGCCGCGAGCAAGCGCACCACCGTGGTGGTTTTGCCCGTGCCGGGGCCGCCGGAAATAACCGCCAACTTACGCCGCACCGCTTGCGCCGCCGCTAAACGCTGCCAGTCCGGCTGCTGGCTGTTAAACGCAAACAGGCGGGTCAGGCTGGCGCTGAGAACGGCTTCATCTACCGGCGGAATATCACTGCAACGCGCCAGCAACTGTTCTGCCAACTGTTGCTCGTAGGCCTGATACCGCGCCAGATACAGGCGCTCGCCAGCCACAATCAGCGGCTTGAACGAACCCACCGGGCCCACCAGCTGCGATGCGTTCAGCGCTTCTAGTAATTCTTGCAGCCCCGGCAGGCTGAACGGCTGATCAGCCCAGGGTCGCTGCCCGGCGATGCGCCGTAGCGGCAGACACACATCGCCCTTTTCCAGCGCACTGCACAGCAATGCGGCGCACGCCAGCAGGACTGGGCTGGCATCCGGATCAAGGCGCTGCAGGCTGTTGACCAGTGCGCGCTCCAGCGGGCCGAGGTCGATCTTGTCGAGAGTCATACGCCTGCCTCACCCGCAAATAACTGATCCAATGCATCCAGCAACGCGTCACTGGGCCGCGCAAAATACACCCCTGCGCCCGGCATTCCGCGCAGGAACAGGTAATAAGCGCCGCCCAGTTGCTGATCCTCAAAATCACTCAGGCGCTGGCGCAGGAAGCGCCGCAAGGCGACCAGATAAATCAGGTATTGCAGATAGTAATGCTCGGCCGCGAGCGCCTGAATAAGGCGCTCGCCACCGTAGTAACTGGCATCCGGCCCCAGCCAGTTGGACTTGTAGTCGGCGATATACCAGCGGCCCTGATACTCGAAAGTCAGGTCGATAAATCCCTTGAGAAAGCCCTTGAGGCTGTCGAATTCCAACCGTGAAGCGGCGTCGCGCATCTGCTCGTCCAGCCCATACGCCGGGTCACAGAGAATCTTGCGCAGGCGCTGCACATCCAGCCCGCCAACCGGGAAGGTAAAGCCCAGTTCGGGCAAGCGGCGCGCAGCTTGCAGCGTCGCCAGCGTCAGGCCGTTGCCGTCCAGATCAGTATCCACCACTAACTGCAAATGCGTCTGCGCCACGGCAGTCCAGTCAGTATCAATACCGTGGCCTGCCAGCGCTGGTTCGACCAAGTCAGCCAGCGGCGCTTTGTTCATGGCCCAGTCTTCGAGAATCGCGTGCAAGCAAGTACCGGCGCGCGCGCCACGCGGGAAGGCGTAGAAACCGCTGCCGGGCTCGCTGGCATCGGGAATCACCAACCCATCGCGGTCCGGCGCTTCCATGTGCATGCCTGCCGCCAAACCGGAGAAGCTGCCAATTCGCCAGGCGCTGTGCAAGGAACGCGGTAACTGCGCCAGTTGCTCGGGGGCCGGAGCGCGTTGCTCACCGGCGCTGTGCGCTTCATCCTGCGCCAGTGCGAGCACGCTGAACTGGCCGTTACTGCGGCTCACCAGTTGCTCCAGCTCAGCCAGCAAACCCTGGGCAGACAAAGTACGCATGTGCTCGGCCAGCTCACTCAGCGCATCCTCGCCCGCCAAGTCACGACCGTGCAGCAGCCACGCCATCGCGCTGCTGTGCAGGCCCTCTTCACTCAGCGTGCCGTCCTTTTTCGGCTTGCTATCAACCGGCCCCCAATGCAGCCACAAACGGTCGCGCGCGCGGGTAAGCGCCACATAAACCAGTCGCAGCCGCTCAGCGAAACGCTCACGACGGGCACGTTCGCGGTGGTGATCGAGTTGCTCGCCGCCAAGGTCGAGCAGCGGCGTGCCGTCATCGGCGTGACAGGTGATGTCTTCCTGTTTACGCAGCAACGCGCCGTCCCACAAATACGGGCAAAACACCAACGGGTACTCAAGCCCTTTGGAGGTATGGATGGTGACGATCTGCACCCGCTCGGCATCGCTTTCCAGCCGCAACAAGGCATCTTCGCCGTGGTTATCCACTTCGCGCTGGGCATTGAACCAACTGAGCAATTGTTCCTGCCCGGGACGACTCAGGCTCTCGGTTTGCAGCAATTCGGCCAGATGCAGCAGATTGGTCAGTCGTCGCTCGCCGTCATCCATCGCCAGCAAGCGCTGGGCCACCTGTTGCTCATCCAGCCAGGCGCGGAACGCGCGCATGAAACCCTGCTGCTGCCAGAGCTGGTGATAGCGCTCGGCAGCCTCGCGTTCTTCATCCCACGCGCGGGCATCGTCCTGGGTTGCCGCAAGATCGCGGGCATTACGCCCGAGCAAGCGAGTGGCCAGGGCAAAGCGCAGCGCGCCTTCGCGGCCCGGTTCGATATAGGCGGCCAGAACGGCGGCCAACGCCGTGGCCTCTTCGCTGTGCCACACGCTTTCCTTGCCACGGCGTACACTCGGCACACCGCGCGCGGTCAGCTCGCTGGCCACTTCACTGGCCTGACGATGGCTCGACACCAGCACCGCAATATCGGCACCGGCCAGTGGCCTGCGCTGGCCTTCCTGCTCGAAATAAGCCTCGCCACGTGCGCTCGCCGCCAGCAATCCGGCAATTCGCCGCGCGGTGTCGGTGGCGACCAGACCACCCGCCTCACCCTTGCCCAGCGGCTCATCGCCCAGCCAGACCAGCCCGACGGCCGCCTCATCCTGCCCGGTCAGCACCAGTTGTTCACGCGAACGCGTGCTGGCCGCCACCGGTGGATAACTCAGGTCGTGTTCGGCAAATGGCCGCGCGCGGGCGAACAGCAGGTTCAAGGCGTCGATCAATTGCGCCGTGGAGCGGTGATTGGTGCCAAGGTTGTATTCACGATCCGCTTCGCTGCGCGCCTGCATGTAGGTCGCCAGATCGGCCCCGCGAAAGGCATAAATCGCTTGTTTGGGGTCGCCGACAAAACACAGATCGGCAGATTCAGTGCTGCTCGACGCAGGCGCATCGGCGGCATAAATGGTGCTGAAAATCTGATACTGAATCGGGTCGGTGTCCTGAAATTCGTCGATCAGGGCCACCGGATATTGTTCGCGCAAGGTTCTGGCCAGATGCTCGCCGCCTTCGCCATAGAGCGCCTGCTGCAAACGATTGAGCAGGTCGTCAAATGCCAGCATGCGCTGCGCCGCCTTACGCGCCGGTAGTTGCTCATTGAGCTGGGCGATGAGCCGCACTTGCAGGTCAATCAGGCGCATCTCCGCTTCGGGTTGCGCAGCATCCAGCGCATCACACAAACCTTGCAACGCATCGGCCACGGCCTCAAGCGGCGGTTCAAAACCCTTGTTGGTGCCTTTGATCAGTGCTTCGCGGGATAAGCGCTTGAGCCCGTCGACCTTACTGAACAGCGCCGCCGGATCACAGAAGTAGCCGTCCAGTTCGACCTGCCACAGGGCAAACTTGGCAGCATCGTAGCTGCGCTTGTTGAAGCCGCTGAATGCGCTCAGCTCGGCGATCCAGCCGGCGCTCTGACGCTGCCAGAAATCCCGTGCATGCTGCCAGGCACGTTGCAGATCGGCCATATCGCCTGGCTCACCCGGCTGCGGCTCAACGCGCATGTACGGTTTGCCCAAATGATTGCGCAAACGCTGACGCAAACTCTGCGGGGTGATCTTTTTTTGCACCAGAAACGCCGCCCACTCGGGCTCGGCAGCAGCCAGTTCATGGCGCCACAAGTCCGCCAGCAGCGCATCAAGAATCTCGCGGTCATCCTGCGTCAGCTCGTTATCAAAATCGCCGCCCGCCTCGAAGGCTGCATCTTGCAACGCGCGCTGACAGAAACCGTGAATGGTGAAGATCGCCGCTTCATCGAAACCGTGCACCGCCAGCAACAAGCGCCGGTGGCTGGCCGGGTCCGGGTATTGCGCATACAACTCGTTGAGCAACGCATCTTTGCCGGGGCCGCTGTTGTATACCTCTAGCAATTCGGCGAGACGTTTGCGGATGCGCTCGCGCAATTCGGCCGTGGCGGCGGTGGTGTAAGTCACCACCAGAATCTGCGAAACAGTCAGCTGCTTTTCCAGCAACAAGCGGGCGAACAGCGCTGTAAGAGTCCAGGTTTTGCCAGTGCCGGCACTGGCTTCGATGAGTGAGCGACCGCTGAAGGAGTCGTGCAATAAGTTCAGTGGCTGGCTGCTCATTCGTCATCCTCCGCGCCGAGTGCATCCATGGCCGGGCCGTATAATTCGTTGGCCAGCGCTTCAAATGTTTCATCCAGCGGATCACGCCCGCGAAAGGCCAACTCGTTCCACGGGTCTTCGCCTTCACCGGTCATGAAATCGTTGCCTTGCCACATGAGTCGCGCTTCGCTGCGCGCTGCATCAATCGGCTCCTTGCGGCCCGGATTGCGCATTTTATGAGCAAAGCCGTAGCTGCACTTGGCGAACACCGGCAGCGGCTCGCAGATAGCCTGCCGGTAGGCACGCAACCACGGCTCCAGCAATTGCAGAGGATTGCTCAGCGGTCCCAGCTGCCAGTCCTTTTTCGGCGACAGCAGGCGGCTCTGGCGAGTGATACCGGGAGTGGCCGCGCTGTTGAGCATCAAGTGGCGCAACCACATTGGCGCCAACTCCCACGCGCCGATATCACGCAGGCGGTAATCAAACAAACCATCCGCTGTGACGCCATCGAGCCAGCCATGAATGCGCACGCCAGCCAGCTGGATATCCACCAGCAGCGGCTGCGCGGGATCATGCGGGCGCTGCTCAAACAGCGTCGGCGCAAAGGCGCGGATCGGCCCGCGAATCTGCCCCCAGTACGCCTGCCCCAGTTCACCGACCGGCAACCAGCCAGAGGCTGCGGCAACACTGCGTTCCTGCTGCTCGCTCCAGCCCTGTTCGACCGCTTGCAGCGCCAGCTTGCGCAGCCCGTGCAAGGCCGTCCACTCCACGCTGAATGGCTCGTCTCCGGCCAACGCCTCTTCACTTTGCGCCAGCCGTAAACCCAGCCGCTGTTCGAGCAGGAACCGCGCCGGATGTTTGAAGCAGCTGATCAACTGACTCGGTTCGAGGGTTAGCCAGTCTTCGCTCGGTTCGCCCAGCGCCTCTGCAAATACCGCCGCCTGCGCCAGCACAGGCTCGGCTAGGCGCTGAGCCGCGCGGAACCATGGCGCAGCAAAGCCGACATGACGGGCGCGGCTGAAATTACCCGGAGCGAATGGCTGCAGCGGATGATCAAGGCAAATGTATTCGCTGGCTGGCGCACCATCGCTGCACACGGCCGTGAGATCGACTACATCTAGCAATTCGCTGATCAGCACCGAAGGCGGCAACACCGCGTTGCTGCGCGGGTCGCGGCCGACATAACTGAGGTACAGACCGCTGCGTGCCGAGAGCAGGGTTTCGAGCAGCAGATAACGGTCATCCAGCCGGCGGGCGCGATCACCACGGCGTGGCTTTTGGCTGATCAGGTCGAAACCGGCGGCGGGGGTGCGTCGCGGCAACGCGCCGTCATCAAGACCAAGCAGGCAGACCTGACGAAATGGCAGGCTGCGCATCGGCACCATCGTGCAAAAGGTCACGGCGCCGGTGAGAAAGCCCGACGCGCTGTTGCCTTGATCCAGCGCAGCGCTCAACTGCTGACGAATCAAGGCCATCTCGATGGGTCGCTCGATACCGGCCGCTTCTGCTTGCTCGTTCAGCGCCGCGCACGCCTTGGAAAGCAGCAATAAGGTGTCGCCCGCTTCGCGCTCATCAAACAGCTCATCAATCATTTTTTGCAGGGTTTCAGCCCAAGTCGCTAACGGCCTTGGACGCTGCATGTCTTCGGCAATGCGCGCCAGCCGCTCGACAAAGCCCGCCAAGCGCCCGAGCAGTTGCGCACGCGCGCCTTCCAGTGCGTCCAACGGCCAGCTATCGCCCAGCAACGGGGCGGCCAGACCGGCTAATTGCGGCGGCGCGGCAAAGCCCAGCAACAGCCGGTCTAGCCCCTGACGCCAGGTAAACGCCGAGTCCGCCGGCAGGCCCAGCTCCGCACGGTGTTGCGCATCACGGCCCCAGCGGATTCCGGCATCCCGCAGCCAGTCGCGCAGCAGCGGCAAGTCTTCCGCTTCAATCCCGGCGCGGCGGGCGATGGCAGGCTGTTCAAGCCAGCTGAGAATGTCTTCACCGGTAAAACGGCTTTCTGCCAGCCCCAAGAGACTGATGAACGCTTCAATCAGCGGGATTTCCGCGCGCATGCTGCGATCCGCGAGGCTGAACGGAATCCGCGGCACGCCTTCGCGCGGCGCGAATACGGCTTCAATATAGGGTGCATAACGCTCGATATCCGGAGTCAGCACGACCACCTGATCCGGCGTCAGCTCGGCGTCGCTGGCAAAGCGCGCGAGCAATTGATCATGCAGAATTTCCACTTCGCGCAGCGGCGAGTGCGCAACGTGAATCTCCAGCGAACGGTCGCCGCTGTCGAGCACCAGACGTTCTTCAGGCGCACGGGTGTGCAGGCGCAAAATGTCGTTTTGCAGGGCATGCAGCAGGCTGTTGTCGGCGAGGTCGCTGTCTTCCGAATAAATTCCGATTTCCTGACTGCCCTCACTCGACGCCAGCGACAGCAAGCTGTCGAAGAAATCGCGGCCCTGCTTGCCGAGGCTGGCCAGCAGCGGATGGCCGACATCCAGATACCATTCATCCGGGCTAAGCTCGGGCTGACGCGCCAGTTCGCGAATATCACGAATCTCGCCCCAGGCCTCACGGCACGGGTTGAGGGCAAAAATGACCACTTCGGTGTGCCGCGCCAAACCGTCGAGCACGCGCATGTGGTGCGGCGGCAAGCTGCTGATGCCAAACACCAGCAAGCGCTCGGGCAGGCCGGCAATAGGCTCATCGGCATACAGATGGCGCAGCAGGTCATCCAGCAACCGCGCACGGTGCGGGTGGCCGTCTTTGGTCAACTCACGCCAGAGCAAGGCTTGCCAGCCTTCATCCGGGCCCAGATCGAGCAGCTCACCGCGCTCCCACGCAGCCAGCCAATCATCGCGATAAAGCAGGTATTGGTCGAAAACGTCGGATATTTTCGCCGAAAGCGATAAACGCCGACGCTCGTCGCCGCCGTCCAGATAATGCGCAAGACGCGGGGTTTGCGCCAAATGCTCGGGCTCGCACAGCCAGTCGTAAATCCGCCAGCTCAGGGTGGTCGGCGAGAATGCCGAGTTTTCCGGCAGATCGCCCAGCACGGTGCGCGACAGCGCCCAGATAAAACTCGCCGGCAGCTGCACGTCGAGTTGCATCGCAATGCCCTGCTTGCGCGCCAGCTGCAATGTCAGCCAGCGGCCCATGCCCTGGCTGGGAACCACAACGTGCGCGGGCGCAAACGGGTCGCTTAAGGGTTGCGCGAGCAGCGTGGTGGCCAACTCGCCAAGCGTTTCCAGATCGGGGGCATGATAAAGACTGAGCATCGACGATTCGCATCCTTTGAATATCGCTAGGTTACCAGCCTCCCACACCCAAGCGACATTTGCTGTCGCAACAGATTACCTACGGAGTGTCGCCTCACTGCCAACTGCCGGGCCGCTTAATGCCATGTAATTGGCCAACAGCCAACTATGCTTGCTGTAACAGTGTTACGACAACCGCAAGGAATGGTCATGACGGAAGAACAGGGAAGCCCGGCGCTGGATATTGCTGCATTTCTGCACTTCATGCAGCGCCACAAAGGTTCGGACTTCTTTTTTAGTGTCGGCGCGCCACCGCACCTGAAAATCGAGGGCCACAGCCAGCCCGTGGGCCAGCGCAAGCTGCAGGCGGGCGATGTGCAGAAGCTGGCATATCAGCTGATGAACCCCAAACAGATCGCCGAATTCGAGCGCAATCTGGAACTGAACATAGCCGTCAGCCAGAAACAGGCCGGCCGCTTTCGGGTGAATGTTTACTATCAGCGCGGCGAAGTGGCGATGGTTATCCGCTTGATTCAAAGCCACATAACCCACCTTGAAGGCCTTGGCCTGCCGCCTTCTGTTGCCGCGTTGGCGCTGGAGGATCGCGGCCTGATTCTGGTCACAGGCCCGGCCGGCTCCGGTAAATCGACCACGCTGGCCTCGATGCTCGACCATCGCAGCCGCAACAAGAGCGGGCATATTGTCTGCATTGAAGACCCGATCGAGTTTCTTCACACCCATCAGAAGTCGATTATCGATCAGCGCGAAGTCGGCCTCGACACGCACAGTTTCGAAGACGCCCTGCGCAATGTTCTGCGCGAAGCGCCCGACGTAATCATGCTCGGCGAGATCCGCGACGAGAGCACCATGCGCCAGGCTTTGCACTATGCTGAATCTGGGCACTTGTGTTTAGCCACGCTGCACGCGACCTCCAGCAGCCACGCGGTTGAGCGGCTGGTGCGGTTCTTTGATGACAGTGCGCGCTCGCAAGCACTGGCCGATGCCGCGAACAACCTGCTTGCAGTGGTCTGCCAGCGTTTAGTGCCGGGCCTGCAAAACAAGCGCGTGCTGGCGGCCGAGGTGATGATATCCACGCCCTATATTCGCGACCTGATCCAGCGCGATGAACTGCACACCCTGCGGGCGGCCATTGGCGAGGCAATGGAGCAAGGCCTGCAAACCTTCGACCAGCATTTACTCAAGTTGGTCGAGCAGGGTCTGATCAGCGAGCAAGAGGCATTGCAACACGCCGACTCGCGCACCGACCTGTCTCTCAAAATGAAATTCGGCGGCAATTATGAAGATAACTTCGACAGCAGCGGGGGATAAAAACCAGTAATCCCTGCCCGCGCCCATACGGATAGTCGGCGCCGCGATAAAACAACAACGTGGTCACCACGCGTTTGACGATTCAACACACGCCGGGTCCAGTCATAATTTACCGGCTTGGTTTGGGGTACGTATTTATGTTGACCCTACTCAACTTGCTTTCCGCCATCGCCCTGCTGGTGTGGGGCACGCACATTGTAAGAACCGGCATTCTGCGCGTATTCGGCTCGCAGTTGCGCAACGTCCTCAGCAACAACATGGGCCGCATACCCGTGGCTTTCGTGGCCGGTATTGGCGTGACCGCAATGGTCCAGAGCAGCAACGCGACGGCCTTGCTGGTCACCTCGTTTGTCAGCCAGGGCTTGATGAGCCTCGCTCCGGCGCTGGCGATCATGCTCGGTGCCGATGTGGGCACCGCGGTAATGGCGCGCGTGCTGACCTTCGACCTGAGCTGGTTGTCGCCGCTATTAATTTTTCTCGGCGTGATCTTCTTTCTCTCGCGCCGGCAGACCCGCGCCGGCCAGCTTGGCCGTGTCAGCATCGGCTTGGGCCTGATTCTGCTGGCGCTGGACTTGATTGTTCATGCGGCCGCGCCCATCACGCAGGCACATGGCATCAAGGTGCTGTTCTCATCGCTGACCGGCGACATTTTGCTCGATGCCCTGCTCGGTGCGCTGTTCGCCCTGATCACCTATTCCAGCCTGGCCGCCGTATTGCTGACGGCAACACTGGCCGGTGCCGGGCTGATCAGCCTGCCCGTGGCCATTGGCTTGGTGATTGGCGCCAATATCGGCAGCGGCTTGCTCGCGTTCCTCACCTCCAGCCTGCAAACCCCGGCCGGCCGGCGAGTCGCGCTGGGCAGCCTGCTGTACAAGATTATCGGGTTGTTGCTGGTGATTCCGATACTCAACCATGTAGCCAGCTGGCTCGACAGCCTCGATTTGAGTCCGCAGGGAGTGGTGATCAGTTTTCACCTGCTTTACAACACCCTGCGTTGCCTGATCATGCTGCCAACCGTGCGCTGGATGGCGAACCTGTGCAACTGGCTGATGCCCGACAAAATGGAGCAGGAAGGTATTGCCCGACCGCGCCACCTCGACCGCACCGCCTTGACCACACCCAGCCTGGCGCTGGCCAATGCGGTGCGCGAAACCCTGCGCATCGGCGATTTGGTCGAGACCATGCTTAATCATCTGCTGGAGGTGCTGCACAGCAACGGCGCGGGGCTGAGCAAGGAGTTGCGCCGGTTGGAAGATGATGTCGATACGCTCTACAGCGCGGTGAAGCTGTATCTGGCGCAGGTTCCGCGAGATGCACTGGGGCCGAAAGACAGCCAGCGCTGGGCAGAGATTTTCGAATTGGCGGTCAATCTTCAGCAGGCGGCAAGCATCATCGAGCGCATGCTCGGCAAGGTCCAGAATCAGAAGACCGCGCAGCGCCACGACTTCTCCGAAAGCGGCTTGCAGGAGCTAAGCGACCTGCACGCCCAACTCACTCGCAACTTGCGTCTGGGCCTGTCGGTGTTTGTCTCCGGGGATCGCGAAAGTGCCCAACAATTGCTCCGCGAGAAACGCCGTTTCCGCGCACAGGAGCGGCGTCTGGCACACTCGCATGTGGCGCGTCTGCATAAGCAGGTGGTGCAGAGTATTGAAACCAGCTCGCTGCACCTGACCCTGATCAGCGACATGAAACGCCTCAACTCGCTGTTTTGCAGCAGCGCCTATGCGGTGCTGGAAGAACATGAAAGCGGTGCCCTGCGCGTCGAAATCATGGGTGGCGAGTAAGTCAGATGCATCCTAGCCACGCACTCGGCAGGCAATAAAAAAGGGCCTCAAACATGAGGCCCTTTCTGGCAAGCCGCTGTGCATCAGGGCGTGGCCCCCAATGCGTTGCATCAAGCGGAGGTTGCGCGAGGCAACTCGTTGCCCGACTGCGCAGGCTTGCGTCGGCGCTGCAACCAGATAACCAGCAGGAACAGCAGAATGCCCGGTATCCACATCAGCTCCTTCGGCCAGCCCTGAGTGGGCGCCCGCACCAGCATGATCTGCTGATCGAACTCGATACCGGCCTCGGCAGCCGGGCTGCCAAAGGTCACGCTATCAACCAGCACCTTGTCACCGTCGACATAGGTCATCAGGCCGAGTTTCTCCATGCGCTCGTCACCGCTGGCCCCTTCCGGGACCGGCAACAGGATGGAGAATTCGCGGGCATCACCCACCGCATCTTCACCCTTGATGCGCATGCGCAGCTTGCTACCGGGCTCAACATCACCGAGGGTTTGCGCCAGCTCTGCCGGGGCAATGTTGCGATACGGATCGTGGACGATATCCATCCAGAAACCCGGGCGGAACAGCGTGAACGCAATCAGCAACAGCAGCACGCTTTCGTACCAGCGGCTCTTCACCAGGAAGTAGCCCTGAGTGCCGGCGGCAAAGATCAGCATCGCCCCCGTGGCGACAATGAAGATCAGCACCCCGTGCCAGAAGTCGACATTGATCAGCAGCAGATCGGTGTTGAAGATGAACAGGAACGGCAATGCTGCCGTGCGCAGGCTGTAGTAGAACGCCGTGATCCCGGTCTTGATCGGGTCACCTTTGGACACCGCCGCCGCCGCGAACGAGGCCAGCCCCACAGGTGGCGTTACGTCAGCCATGATGCCGAAGTAGAACACGAACATGTGCACAGCAATCAGCGGCACGATCAGGCCATTCTGTTGGCCCAACGTGACCACAACCGGCGCCAGCAAGCTCGACACCACGATGTAGTTGGCGGTAGTCGGCAGGCCCATGCCCAGAATCAGGCTGAACACCGCTGTAAGCACCAGCATCAGCAGCAGATTGCCCATCGACAGCAGTTCAACCAGATCGGCCAGTACCAGCCCGACGCCCGTTTGCGACACCGCACCGACAATAATGCCCGCAGCGGCCGTGGCAATACCGATGCCGATCATGTTGCGCGCACCGGCAATCATGCCTTCGCGCAGATCAATGCAACCGTCGAGGAAGGTGCCGTGATCATGCGAACCATCGGTGCGCATCCAGCTCAGCAGCGGGCGCTGGGTGAGCAGAATGATCACCAGCATCATGCTGCCCCAGAATGCCGACAAGCCGGGCGACAGCCGCTCGATCATCAGGCACCAGACCAACACCACAACCGGCAGCAGGAAGTGCAGACCGCTGAGCAGCACTGCGCGGGTTTGCGGCAATGTTTCCAGTGGCGCATCCGGGTCTTCCGGCGGCAGCGGTGCAACGCTGGCCGCCACCTTGAGCAGCGCCAGATAGATCAGCGCCAGCAGCACGGCAATCACCGGCAGAGCATTTTCACCCAGCGCCGGCTTGAGCCAGCCAAGGCCGTAATACACCGCCAGCGACAAGCCGCTGATCAGCGCGGCGCCAAAGGCAAAGCCGGTCAGACGACGCAGCCAGGGCTTGGGCTTGTGCCCGGCAATCGGCTGCAGGCCCAGCTTGAGGGACTCAAGGTGAACGATGTAAAGCAGGGCGATATACGAAATGGCCGCCGGCAAAAAGGCGTGCTTGATGATTTCGACATAGGACATGCCGATGTATTCGACCATCAGAAACGCCGCAGCGCCCATGACCGGCGGCATGATTTGACCATTCACCGAAGAGGCCACTTCCACTGCGCCGGCTTTTTCAGCCGAGAAGCCGGTGCGCTTCATCATCGGGATGGTGAACGTACCGGTGGTGACCACGTTGGCAATCGACGAACCGGAAATCATGCCGGTCAGACCGGAGGCGACAACGGCCGCTTTGGCCGGGCCGCCGCGCAGGTGACCGAGCATGCTGAACGCCAGCTGGATGAAGTAATGCCCGGCACCAGCACGTTCCAGCAGCGCACCGAACAGCACGAAGAGGAACACGAAGCTGGTCGATACACCCAACGCGATACCAAACACACCTTCAGTGGTGATCCACTGGTGGTTGGCCATCGCCGTGAAGCTCACCCCACGGTGTGCCAGCAGACCTGGCATGTAGGGACCGGCAAGGCTGTAGATCAAAAATATCAGGGCGATAATCGCCAGCGGTGGGCCAAGCGCGCGGCGCGTGGCTTCCAGCAACAGCGGAATACCAATACAGGCGGTCACCAGATCAGCCGTTGTCAGGCTGCCGGGACGCATCGCCAGGTCTTGGTAAAAAATAAACAGGTAAGCAGCACTCGCTGCGGCGACGAGCCCGAGGGCAATGTCGATCAGCGGCACACGATCTCGTGGCGAGCTTTTGAACGCGGGATACGCCAGAAACGCCAGCAACAAGGCAAACGCCAAGTGAATAGCGCGGGTTTCGGTGTTATTGAGCACACCGAAATGAAAAATAAACGGCAGTGGAGAAGCAATCCACAGCTGGAACAACGACCACAACAGGGCCAGTCCGGCAATCGCTTGCGCCATCAATCCAGTGGGCAGGCGCGCGCCAACATCCTGGGCAATCAATTCTTCAGTGGTAAGTTGTTTGTCTACCATCGGCTGGAACCTGATTTCGAGTAATCAAAGACGACAACGCCCGTAATTTGTTTTACGAGCAGGCTTAACCGTTAAGGCTAGTCGAGCGCATTGCGCTTGGAGGGTTTTAGCCAAAGAAAAGGCCCAGCCAACCATTGAGCTGGCTGGGCCGCACGGAGAATTACATCCAGCCGCGTTCTTTGTAGTAACGCACCGCACCTTCGTGCAGTGGAGCGGTCAGGCCGACCTTGATCATGTCTTCAGCCTTGAGGTCTTTAAACGCCGGGTGCAGGCGCTTGAAGCGGTCAAGGTTTTCAAACACGGATTTAACCAGTTGGTAGACCACTTCCGGGTCTGCCTTGGCGGTTGTCGAGAGCACCGCTTTACCACCGATAGACGGGGTAGCTGCGTCGTTGCCCTTGTACATACCACCCGGGATTTCAGCCTTGGTGTAGTAAGTCTTGTCAGCCAGCAGCTTGTCAATGTCAGCGCCAGTTACCGGTACCAATACTGCGTCGGTAGTGGTGGTAGCTTCCTGGATCGCGCCGTTTGGATGACCGACAAAGTAGGTCATCGCGTCGATGTTGTTGTCGCCCAGAGCAGAGGCTTGCTCAGCTGGCTTCAACTCTGCAGACAGGGCGAATACCGACTTGTCCCAGCCTTTGACGCGCATGATTTCTTCCAGCGTGTCACGCTGACCGGAACCCGGGTTACCGACGTTTACGCGCTTGCCTTTGAGGTCATCAAAGCTGGTGATGTTGGCGTCGCGGCGAGCAAGAATGGTGAACACTTCGCTCTGCAAGGAGAACACTGCACGCAGGTCATCCATTGCGCCTTCGGCTTCGAATGGTGCCAAGCCCTTGAGCGCTTTGAACTGGTGGTCGGACTGCATGATGCCGAAGGTGAACTCACCGGTACGCAGACCATTTACGTTGGCAACACCGCCGCCACTGGCAGGCGCGTTACATTTGATGTTGGTCTCGTTGCTGGTGCGATTGGCAAAACGGCAGATCGACTGACCCGCTACGTAATACACACCCGTCTGGCCACCAGTGCCAATGGTGATGAAGTTTTCTGCGGCCTGTGCCGTGCCACCCAGAGTAATGCCTGAGAGAGCTGCGGACAGAACCCATGCCAAGGATTTGCCTTTCATGGGAGTGCTCCTTTTGTGGTTGTTTGAAACATCGGTACCTTTTGAGCCCGATGAGGCAGGAAAGTGTAACCGCTCAGGCGCAAGTTGCACGGATATTCAGCGGCCTGAAACACTTGAAAATGCGTCATCAAGACGTTTAGAGCATAACTTACTGGTGCGTCGGGCTATCCTCGGCCTTAAGCTTTGGGCAAAATCAGGCCATGCAAAATTCAACTTCCAGCACGTCACAAGCCACGGTTAGTGCCAGCCTCACTCAAGCCATCCTGCACGCGGCGACGCGTCTTGGGCTCGACCGCGCCAGCCTGCTCAAGCACAGTGACCTTAGCGAAGAACAGCTGCTGGACCCCGATGCACGCGTGCCGTTTTCGAGCCAGCTGCAACTGTGGCAAACCCTCGCCCGCCTGCCGCTGCCAGAGCCCGGCCTTGAAATTGGCAGCAATCTGGCGCCTGGACCGTTTAGCGTACTGGGCTACCTGCTGCAAAGCAGCACAACGTTAGGCGAGGCCCTGCAAGCTGCTTTGCGTTATCAGCGCCTGGTCGGCGAAGGCGGCGAAGTCCTGCTGCGCGAGCGCAAAGACGCCATCGAACTGTTCTACCGGCCGCTGCATCCGCAATTGCCAGTCACCCGCATCCGCGTGCTGTCACTTATGGCGTGCTGGGTGCAGATGGTTGATCCGTTGCTGGAAAATTTCCGCCTGAGCAAAGCCCGGTTCGTGCATCAGCAGCCTGACGACATCAGCCCGTATGAGCGAATTTTTGCCTGCCCGCTCGAGTTTGGCACCAGCGAATACGCCATTCTTATCCCGCGGGAGCTTCTCGACGCACCGCTGATTCAGGCCAATCGACCGTTGCAACAGGTGCTCCGCCAGCACGCCGAAGCACTGCTCGCGCGCCTGCCCAGTGAAAGCTTGAGCGTGCGTGTGGTGGCGATTCTGGGCGAGCAACTGGCGCATGGTGAACCCGACCGCAGTGAGTTGGCGCGGGCGCTGAACATCAGTGAGCGAACCTTGCAGCGTCGCCTTGCCGATGAGGGTTGCAGCTACCAGTCGCTGCTCAATGACACACGTCGGCAACTGGCCGAGCGTCATCTCAGCAGTGGCAATCTGCCTGCAGCTGAAATCGCGCTGCTGCTGGGCTACTCGGAACCGAGCGTGTTTTTTCGCGCATTTCGCCAATGGACAGGGCTCACGCCCGGCGAATATCGCAGTCAGCACAAAGCCGAAGCCTGATTCCCGCGCCGTTTAGCGATTAGCTGTTGCCCTGCGCACGAAGGAATTCCTCAAACGCTTGCAGGCTGGTATAGCGGGGCGTGTAGCCGAATTCCTGCTTGAGACGCTGGTTACTCAACACCGGCCGGTAACGCAGAAAGTCCAGCTGTTCCGGCCCGTATTGGCTCAAACCCAACGGCTGCATGATGCGCAGGCCGAGCTTGATCAGGCTCGAGGGAATCGGCCGATAAGGTTTGTGCAACAAGCCGGCGATTTCCTTCAGCGACAACGCGCCGTCCCCGGCCAAGTTGTAAATCCCCTCAACCTGACGCGCCACACCCTGACAGATGACGTTGACCACATCCTTGTCCCAGATGAACACAAAACGGCTGTCGTAACCCCAAACACCGAGCACTGAGCGTTTTTTGAACAGCTCGGTAATCTGATTGTTGACCTGCTTGCCGAGAACCGTGCCGGGTCGTAGTACAAGTTGCTTGAGCTGCGGATGCTCCACCCGCGCGTTGGCCAGCAATTGCTCAACCTCGCGCTTGTGCTTGGCATAGGCAAAGGTGTCGTGACCCCGCAGCGGCTGGTCTTCGCTGATCCACTCGGCGTTGTCCGGGTGATAGCCGTAGGCCGCGCCAGAGCTGGTGAACACCAATTGCTCGACGCCTTCGGCGGCTGCGGCCGCGATCACCGAGCGGGTGCCGCCAACGTCGATGGCGTGCAGGCGCTTTTCAGTCATGTCACGCGGTGGTGTGACAACTGACGCCATATGAATAATCACCTGCGGTTTCCAGCTGGCGATGCACACCTTCACTTCCCGGGATTTGCTGATGTCGAGCTGAATAGGCTCAACATTGGCCCGCAAGCCCTGCGTACTGATCGGCTGAATATCGGCGGCGATCAGGCTCCACTGCGGATACTGCACAGCCAATTGTTCAAGCACCTGGCGCCCGATAAAACCGGCAGCCCCAGTAATCAAAACACGCATATCACTCTCCGAGCCCGCATTAGCGAGGTATTACAGCTGATGTAACAAAAACAGACTGACCCACAGTAACCTAGCAACTCAATCGGCTTTGCGCTGTGATATGCGCGGACAATACACATGATCAATCGCGACAACCCACACCAACAGGTATGCTTCGTTGAGGATTGTCAGGAAGACCTTCATGCGCCAATTGCTTCTGCCACTCGTGTTGGTGGCCCTTAGTTGCCTGAGCACCACGCCCAAGGCAGAAAGCCTGTACCGAGTGGAAGGCTATCAGCTGGAAAATGGCTTACAGGTGCTGCTTAAAGCAGTACCGGGCACCGGCCATGTGGCCATTCGACTAGTGGTTGGCGTCGGCTTTGACCAGTACAACTGCGCCGAGAAGGAACTGCCACACCTGTTCGAACACCTGCTTTTCAGCGGCACCGACGACACTGGCGAGGCGGGTGTAGAGGCGCGCATGCAGGCCCTTGGCGGCGTCTGGAATGCCTATACCCGCGACACCGACACCACGGTCACTGTCGAGGCGCCCGCGCGCAACCAACGCGCAGTGCTTGATCTGATGCTGGCGAACCTGACCCAAAGCGAGCCAGACTCACGCAAACTGGCCGCAGCCAAGCTAGCAGTCGAGCATGAAAGCGGGGTCAACGACTCGCCGCTGCAACACGTGCTGCTGGAACACAACATTGGCCGCGAAGCCCATCAGCAAATCGCCCAGGAACTGGGTTTGGCCTGCGCCCAGCCTGCCACAGCCGCTGATCTCACACTGGAGCAGGTAAATGGTTTGCGGGCCGACTGGTACGTGGCCAATAACATGACCTTGATCGTCGTCGGCGATCTCGACTCGCGCCTGCCGGCCTACATTGATCGTCAATACGGCTCGCTGCCCGCCGCTGAACTCCCCGCCCCACGTCAACAACCCGAGCCCAACAGCAACGCCCAGCAGCGTCGCCAGCTGATCAGCCGCCTTTACGGCGAAGACGGCAGCATAGCCTGGATGTTTTCTGAGCCGTGGCTCGACCACCATGACTTTGAAACATGGGAGTTGCTGCGTGACTACATCGACTGGCAGCTCTACCAGCAGCTGCGCATCAAACACAGCCTGACCTATGCCCCGTTCACCGAGCGAGAAGTGTTCAGCAGTTCGAGTTTTTTCAGCCTGAACGCCAAGGTGCAGAGCAAAGACTTGCCGAAGGCCGAGAAGGTCATGCGTGAATTGCTCGCCGATCTGCGCAAGAACGGCGTCGATGCCGAGGTATTCAAGCGCTTGCAGAACGCCGCAGTTGCAGAACAATCGTGGGCGGTACAAGGCGCCAGCGACATGGCCGATTACTACTGGGGCGCGCTCGCTGACTATGATGGCAGCCACTTCGCAGACAGCCGCAAAAGCTTACAGTCGGTTACCGTCGAGGACGCCAACAAGGCGCTGGCCAAGCTGCTGGATCAGCCAGGGTATTTGCGCATCAGCAAGCCTCTGCTCAACACCTACGGCGTGTACTGGCTGTCTACCGCACTTCTACTGCTGATTCTGATTCTGCTTGGGCTGGCCATCTGGCGCCGCCGCTGAAAATGCTTACACGGTCACGTGAATAGCCCGATGCTCCGGCGTTTTCCCGCTAAACTTAAGGCCTGCGCAGGACAGGCCAAGTGGCGCAGCCTCCAAACTTTTCTGCGTGACCCTAAATGACCACCCTGAAAGACCGCATCACCCCGTTCATCGCATTCGCCCAGCGTCATCCGTGGTTGATCGCCACGTTTGGCTTTTGCTCCGGCTTAGCGAGCTTCTTGCTGGTCAAACGCCAGGCCGAGCTGGCGCAAGTGCTGGCAGTGGTGATGCTTCTCAGCTGGCTGTGGCTGGCCCTTGAGAACCTGTTGCGCGATCAAATCTCGAAGCGCTTTGGTTTCGAGTTGCCCAAACCAGTGCTGCGTTACGCGACCCAGATGATCCACCAGGAAAGTCTGTTCTTCGTGCTGCCGTTCTTTCTCATCACCACCACCTGGAACAGTGGTCAGGCGCTGTTCAGCGGCATGCTTATCGCCGCAGCGCTGGTATCAATCATCGACCCGCTCTACTACAAGCATCTGGCGGCGCGGCGCTGGGTGTACCTGATGTACCACTCGTTGACCCTGTTCGCCCTGACGCTGACGGCATTGCCGATTATCTTCAAACTCACCACCACACAGAGTTACCAGTTGGCGCTGGCGATTGCTGCGCTGCTGTCTTTTCCCAGCCTGCTGGGGATTATCACGGTGCAACGCTGGTGGCGCAGCTTGTTACTCATCGCTGCGACGCTGGTATTGGCAGGTGCCGGCTGGATGGCGCGGATATGGGTACCGCCCGCCACTTTATGGATGACAGAAGTCGCGGTTAGTACAGAACTTAACAGCAAGGAGCGCGAGCCCGGCAAGCGCATCAAACAATTGTCGGTCGCCGAGCTTGGCGCTCAGGGTTTGTATGCCTACACCGCAATAAACGCCCCGCGCGGCCTGAACGAGCGGATTTATCACGTGTGGCGCCTTAACGGCAAAGAGGTTGAGCGCATCGCGCTGGACATAAAAGGCGGGCGCAAACAGGGTTATCGGGCCTGGAGCCATAAGCGCAACTACCCCAAAGACTCGGTCGGTCGCTGGCAGATTCAGGTACTCACAGAAGGCGGCCAGATGATCGGGGTGCTGCGCTTCAAGGTGACACCTTAACGAGCAGGCCTTGGTGCACACACGAGCATCGAAAAACTGACGACTGAATGGCTCAATTTACCCGAATCAATGAGCCGCTCAGTCGCGCCTTAATCCTGGAAATTCGGCTTAACCGAAGAACCAGTAGCACACACTAATGGCCGCGACCACGCCGGCAAACTCGGCCAGCAGGGCGCAACCCACAGCGTGGCGGACACGCTGTATACCCACCGCACCAAAATACACCGCGAGCACGTAAAAAGTGGTTTCAGTACTGCCCTGCACCGTCGCTGCAACCAACGCCGGGAAGCTGTCCACACCCTGACTTTGCATGGTCTCGATCAACATGGCGCGCGCGGCACTGCCGGAGAAAGGCTTGACCATCGCGGTGGGCAACGCCTCAACAAAGCGCGTGTCCCAGCCCAGCATATCGAGCAGCCAGCGAATGCCATCGAGGCCGAAGTCCAAAGCACCCGAGGCGCGCAGCACACCAATCGCACAGAGCATCGCCACCAGATACGGCAGCAGACTCTTGGCCACGTCAAAGCCCTCTTTGGCGCCTTCGATAAACTCTTCATAGATCGGCACCTTTTTCAGCGCACCGAGCAGCAGAAACAGCACGATGATGCCGAACAGGGTCAGGTTGCCCGTCAGCGAAGACAAAGCGCCCAGCGCCGTGGCCGACATAGTGCCCAGTACCGCCATGAACAACCCGAGCAACGCTGCACCGGGCAGCAGGTACGCCAGCACCACCGGGTCCCAGAGACGCAGACGCTGCATGAAGGCGACCGATAACAGGCCGACCAGACTCGACGCACTGGTGGCCAGCAGAATTGGCAGGAATACCAGCGTCGGATCTTCCGCCCCTTGTTGCGCGCGGTACATGAAGATGGTCACGGGCAGCAGCGTCAGGGACGAGGCGTTGAGCACCAGAAACAGGATTTGCGCATTGCTCGCGGTGGTGCTGCTCGGGTTGAGTTCTTGCAGCGCGCGCATGGCCTTGAGGCCGATCGGCGTGGCGGCGTTGTCGAGCCCGAGGCCATTGGCCGCGAAGTTCATGGTAATCAGGCCCAGTGCCGGATGCCCCCGCGGCACTTCCGGCATCAGCCGCGCAAACAGCGGGCCGAGCAAGCGGGCCAACGCTTCGACCAGACCGGCTTTTTCAGCAATGCGCAGCAGGCCCAGCCAGAGGGTGAGCGTGCCGAACAGCAGGATCATCACATCGACCGACAGCTTGGCCATCGCAAACAGGCTTTCAACCATGGCCGCGAATACCGCCGGATCATCGCCAATCAGCCAGCGCGACAAACCTGCCACCGCCGCTACCATAAAAAAGCTCAGCCACAAGCCGTTGAGCATGTTCCATCCCCCCAATCAATGGCGCAGATGATAACGCGCGAGGGCTTGCGCGGGGGCAGCTTATCGAGTCGTGAGGGAAGTGTGCGGGCTGAAAAGGGTTCAGCTCCTGGCCACTGGCGCCTGGAACGGCGCCATGACCTGATCGTCGCGGGGAGCGACAAGGTGCAGCTTAGTACCAGTTAGGGTCTTTCTTGAGTTGCTCGTGCAACAGCTTCTGCATGCCCTCGTCGGGCTCGCCCAGCCATTTCTCGGTCGCGTAATTGCTGGGTGCCTTGCCTTTAGGCAGTGCATCCGGCACTTGCACATAAAGCGCGTAAGCTTCTTTCTTGTCCCAGCTGAAAGCCACATAAATGCGCTGATTGAAACAGTTACTGGCCTGACACAATTCGCCAACCAGGTACTTGTCATCATCCTCCAGCATGGCCTCCATCGGCGGCGCAACACCGTCGAGATTGATCAACCATTCAGGCATCCGTTCCTGCTCTTCGAGCACATCATTCCAGGCTTCCTGATACTGGGGATCGCTCTTGAGTACATCGTTAAGGCGAACATCAGTCACTGTGTCAGCGGCCAAGGCCGCTCCACTGCCGCTAATCATCAGGGCGGCAGTGAGCGTCTTGAGAACGTTCATAGGGGCTCCTTAGTTAATGTGAATGGTTGCTCAATGTGACCCATCAGGGTCAACCTCGTGGGCGACGGCCCATGATGAGCGACACGACAAACAGCACCAAGAACACGAGGAACAGGATCTTGGCGATACCGGTTGCGGTGCCTGCGATACCACCGAAGCCCAGTACTGCAGCGACAATGGCGATAATCAGAAAAGTAATTGCCCAGCTCAACATGGCGTATCTCCTTGGTTTTTAGAAAGTCCTGCGGTGTATCAGCTTGAATTCGTTTGTGTGTGCCCGTAAAGGCGCAACCACGGTCAATCTCAGATGTTCTGGCCTAGCGCCCGACGTGGCGACTGCCCGGTGAACGTGTTTGCCACCGCGCCGCGCTGGGCAAACAAACCCTGCGCCTGTGGCTTTGCGGCTTGTACCGCCAACGCAGCAGCATTGGCCGTAGCCTTGTGCACAGGTTGCGCCGTATTAATCAGGCTGCCTTCGCCAATCATCACCAGCAGCAGAGCTGCACTGCTAAGCAGATACTTGATGCATGAACTGGGGCTGGGAATCTGACGGCTCATCTGTTTGCTCCTGCAAAGCAACCTTCAGGGCTGCTCGTTTATGTTCGTTAACCTTGTAACTGCAGTGGTTGTGCCAGTTTTGCTAAAAATAAAAACTCAATAAAAACAGTCACTTAGAAATAAAATAAAGCGATTGAAGCTTGCATCCTGCACGGTCTGGCGGTTTCATCAGGCGTTTTGCACGACTCCCTGAGAGTCCGCCGTGAAAGCGGGGCATCCTTGCCCCGCATACAGGCTTACTGCATGGACTGCTTGAGGTTGCGCATGCGGTCATGGCAAGCGCGCACCTTCGGCATTTCCACACCCAGCAGGGCCTTCACATCCGGATCAGCACTTTCCAGCGCATCTTCAAATGCGTGCAGGATGCGGTCTTCAGCTTCTTCGAGCTGGGCGACGTAAGTCGCTTCCTCGTCGCTGGACAGAGTTGCCCGCGCATCGGCATAGACTTCGCGCATTTTGCCGACCATGGTGCCGCCAGATGCTGGCGAGTCCTGGTTGGCGGCGACCTTCACGGCCAGCGCTTCGATGATTTGAGTTTTCACGGTTGAGAGATCACGGAACATGGTCTGCAAACGGACATCTTTCACTTCAGTGATCGCGTGGTCGTAAAAACGCTTACCGTCACGGGTAATTTCGATCAGTTCGTTCAGTTGCTCTGTTTTATTGCTCATGATGTTTCTCCTTCAGATTGGACGCAGCCAACTGGCAACGCCTGAAGCTGGGTGACACTCGGGTTCTAAACAATCAGTCACTTTTTGCCTTCCCTGGCACATAAGATCCTTAACTCTCTACGCGCAGGGCATCACCATCGACGCCCCGGACACCGCGGATATCGCGGGCGGTTTCGACCGCCAGATTCTTCGCTGCACTGCTCAATACCGTGCCGCTCAACTTGACCACACCGTCGTGCGTTTCAACGCTGATGGCGAACGCATCCAGGTTGCGGGTGTAGACGAAACTCGATTTCACCTTGCTGGTGATCCAGGCATCGCTGATCGCGGCACTGGCATCATCGGCGGCGGCTTGCGCCTCGGCAGCAGTGCTGTCGGCCTTGCTGATGCTCAGGTGGTTGAATACTTCACGCACACCCTCGGTGTTGGAAGCCAGGCTACCGGCCAACTCCTTGGCCGCCGGGGTACGTGCATTACCGGTGAGCGTCACGGCGCCCTCTTCGGTTTTAACGCTGATGTCGAGGCCTTCGGTGTTGCTGTTCCAGAGCAACTTGGACTTCACCGTGGCGGTGATGCTGGCATCATCTAAACGATTGGCCAGAGACTTCGAATCGTTAGTCTTGCGCTCAACTTTGCTGTCGACCTTGAGCTGGTTATCAACCTTGTTGATACCTTCGATGCTCAACGCTACCTGCTCGGCAAGGTCACGCTCGACACTGCTCTCGACTGTACCGGTGAGGACGGCGGTACCGTTGTCGACTTCACTGTCGATGCTGAAAGGGTTGAGATGACGGTTGAGCGCAATTGCAGTCCAGATCGAGCCTTCCTGGCGCGCTTCACTCAACTGCTGGCTCATGTCACCTTCTGCTGCGTTGGCCGCCAAAGGGGTCAGAGCAAACATGCCGACCGACGCTGTGGCCAATACCAGAGTTTTCAACTTATGCATGTTGTCCTCCTGTCTCTGTGCATAAACAATCCGCGTTTAGCGGGATATGCAGTAGATATCGCAAGCGCTGTGCCAGCTTTTGGATAAATATTTTTACCAATAAAATCAGACACTTACGACATAAAAAGACAGGGTGCCAGCATGCAGCCTGCAAGATAAGGTCATACTCGCCGTGCAACTTGCACGATTTCTTGTGGACTAATCTCTGCACACATCAATTGGAGCCTGAAATGGATGCGGTAGAACCTAAAAGCGGACGTATTTTGCTGGTCGATGATGAGTCGGCGATCCTGCGTACCTTCCGCTACTGCCTCGAGGACGAGGGCTACACCGTGGCGACCGCCAACAGCGCAGCGCAGGCCGAAAGCCTGATGCAACGCCAGGTGTTCGATGTGTGCTTTCTTGACCTGCGCCTCGGCGATGACAACGGCCTCGACGTGCTCGCCGAGATGCGCGTACAAGCGCCTTGGATGCGCGTGGTGATAGTGACCGCACACTCAGCCATCGACACCGCCGTGGATGCCATGCAGGCTGGCGCAGCCGATTATCTGGTGAAACCCTGCAGCCCCGAACAACTGCGTCTGGCCGCCACCAAACAGCTCGAAGCACGGCAACTGGAAGCGCGCCTGGAAACTCTGGAAGGTCAGGTGCGCCAGCGCAAGAACGACCTCGACTCCAGCAGCCCGTCGATGATGGCGGTGCTGGAAACCGCCCGCCAGGTGGCGGTAACCGACGCCAACATCCTCATTCTTGGCGAATCCGGCACTGGTAAAGGCGAACTGGCCCGCGCCATTCACCACTGGAGCCGCCGCGCGAAGAAGAATTCAGTCACCATCAACTGCCCGTCACTGACCGCTGAGCTGATGGAAAGCGAATTGTTCGGTCACACCAAAGGCGCGTTTACCGGCGCCAGCGAAAGCACCCTCGGCCGGGTCAGTCAAGCCGACGGCGGTACGCTGTTTCTCGACGAAATCGGCGATTTCCCGCTCAGCCTGCAACCGAAACTGCTGCGTTTTATTCAGGACAAGGAATACGAACGCGTCGGCGATCCGGTGACCCGTCAGGCCGACGTGCGCATCGTCGCGGCCACCAACCTCAATCTTGACGAGATGGTTCGTCAGGGGCGTTTCCGCGAAGACCTGCTCTACCGCCTCAATGTAATCACCCTGAAACTGCCGGCGCTGCGCGAACGCACTGAAGACGTGCTGACGCTAGCCGAGCGCTTCCTTGCCCGCTTCGTCAAGGACTACGCCCGCCCCGCGCGCGGTTTCAGCGATGAGGCATTGAGCGTACTGGCGAATTACTCATGGCCGGGCAATATCCGCGAACTGCGCAACGTGATCGAACGGGCGAGCATCATCTGCCAGGAAGAAATGGTTCAGGTGATTCATCTGGGCCTGACCGAATCTACCAGCAATCAGGCGCCACGCGTGGGCGGCGCACTGAGCCTTGAAGAGCTGGAAAAAAGCCATATCGCCGCCGTCATGGCCAGCAGCGAAACCCTCGATCAAGCTGCCAAGGCACTGGGTATCGACGCTTCAACCCTGTATCGCAAACGCAAACAGTACGACCTATGAAGTTAAGAACCCGGCTGTTCGTCAGCGGCAGTGCGCTGCTAACCGTGGCGCTGATCGGCCTGATACTGGGCATGGTCAGCGTGTGGCAGATCACCCGCGTACAAAACCAGGCCATGAGTCGCAACCTCGAGATCATTGATGCGACCATCGGCTTTCGTCAGGAAATGGGCACGCAGGTGATCCTGCTGCTGGAGGATAGCTTCGACCCACTGGCGTTGAAGGAATCAGATGTACGTTTTCGCAACTGGTTGACTCAAGCGCTTGAAAGCAGCACCGAAGAGGCCGATCGTCAGGCCATCAGCGAAATCGCCCGCTCCTATGAGCTGTTCGGCAAACTGCTCGACTCACCGGTGCAAGTACGCCGCGATTTACTGCATAACGATGCGTTCACGCGTGCCTTGCAAGCGCTGCGTGATCGCATCAATGCCGTGCAAATGCGCTACGTCGAAGCCGTGCAGAATGCCCAGCAAAGCTCCCGCGAACGCGCGACCATCGTCAGCGCCCTGCTCGGTTTGATCGGCCTGGCGTTGTTGCTGATCGGCTTCATTACCGCACACAACATTGCCAAACGCGTCGCCCGGCCAATCGAGGCGCTGGCCAGTGCCGCCGACCAGATTGGTAAGGGGGACTTGCAGATATCCCTGCCCACCTCGCCAGTGGCTGAACTCTCGGCGCTGAGCCGGCGCTTTGGCCTCATGGCGCAATCGCTGCAACAGTTCAAGGACAGCAATATCGAAGCCTTGATGGCCGAACAGCAACGCCTGCAAGCGGTACTCGACAGCATTGATGACGGCCTGCTGATGTTCGACCGCAACGGCTTGCTGCAACACTTCAATCCGGTTGCCGGGCGTCAGCTTGGTTGGGGCCTGGAACACATTGGTGAACGCCTTGATCAGGCGTTAGGCAAAGAAGGCCTCGATGAACAGATCAGCCGCGTTTTGCAGGGCAAAACCCTGGAATCGGCGATAGCCGACCTTGAGATAGACGCCCATGGCGAACATCGCCTGCTCAGCTACAGCCTGACGCCCGTAAGCCAAGGTGGCGGGAATATTCAGGGCGCGGTGATGGTGCTGCGCGATGTGACCAAACAGCGGGCTTTCGAGCGAGTGCGCAGCGAGTTCGTGCTGCGCGCCTCGCATGAGCTGCGCACGCCAGTCACCGGCATGCACATGGCCTTTGCCCTGCTTCAGGAGCGGCTCAAGTTCGCCCCGGATTCACGCGAGGCAGATCTGACCCAGACGGTTGACGAGCAAATGCAGCGACTGGTTGATCTGATCACCGACCTGCTGAATTTCTCGCGTTATCAAAGCGGCTTGCAGAAGCTTGATCTGGCGCCATGCGACCTTGCGGACCTGATCAATCAGACAGGCCAACGCTTCGCCAATGAGGCCGCCGAGAAAGGCATTACCCTGCGCTGTGAACCGGATGATGACCTGCCGTTGTTGCCCATCGACCGTGCTCAGATTGAACGCGTGCTCGACAACCTGCTGGTCAACGCTTTGCGCCACACGCCGGCAGGCGGCGATATTCTGCTGAATGCGCAGTACCAGAACAACGAGATCATCATCTGCGTCAAGGATAACGGCGACGGGGTGGTGTTCAGCCAACAGTCACGGATATTTGAACCGTTCGTACAAGTCGGCAAACGTAAAGGCGGGGTTGGGTTGGGCTTGGCGCTCTGCCAGGAGATCATTCAGTTGCACGGTGGCCACATCACCCTTGAATCACGCCCGGGTGAAGGCGCGCTGTTCTGCATCAACTTGCCGATGCGCAGCTTGAGCTAACGCTCAGAGAGGTTTGGACGGGTGCTGCCTTAACGCAGCACCGGGTCAAACTTGATCCGCCGGCCCAAAGCCAGCGCAACAATTGATGCACCCAATGTCAGGCCAAACAGGCCCTTGATCACTGCTGAACTGGATACGCCGGTGATCGCGTCCGTTGCCAGTACAGCCCCGAGCACAACGCTCAGTATCAATAATCCCAGTCCTGCTTTCGACATATTCCCCTCCAGTGTGCACGCAGATAAATCGGTTGGCGCACGGTAAAATCCGCGCTGAACCTAAATCAGAAAACCCAACGCTGATTAGCCTCGCGATCCAGCTCAAACTGCAGCGGCTGGCTGTCGACCAGACTGTCAGCAGAAGAATTAGCTGAAGAATCACTGACCGAAGGTATGAACGACGCTGTGCGCGCCGCCGAATTAGCCGGCAACTGGGTCGGCAAAGTAGGCTGGGTATGAATAATCACCTGAGCGCTTTGTGGCGCGGTGCTTTCGATGGTCGGCGCTGTGGATGCAACCGTTCCGGTGACCACAACTGCTGCAGCACTTAGCAAGTTCAGTACAGTATTCATCGGCGCGACACCCTTCTTAGATTTTGATAATGCAGGGTGTTTTGCAGGCAGCGTGCCAATCAATCTGTAAAAATAAATCCTTATATATCAACAACTTACAAAATTAAAATCGTGCATATAGTTGCATCCTGCACGATAGCATTTTGCATGCATTGCAAAATGCACGACCGAATCCCCGCTAGCTTATTGCGTAGCCGCTACCGGCTCAGAGCTCTCAGCCTGCTTGAGCGGCAAGATCACCTCGAAGGTTGAGCCAGCACCCAGCTCACTGTGCAGCTTGATCGTGCCGTTATGCGCGGTGACGATTTGCTCGGTGATAAACAAGCCAAGCCCCAACCCTTGCGCCGAATGGTTGGCATTGACCCGCTCGAACTGCTCGAAAATCCGCGCCTGATCTTCAGCAGAAATGCCCACACCGTTATCACGCACCTGCACATGCGCCTGATCATTATCGGCAAACACCCGCACCGCCACCGGTTGCTTGGCGCCATAACGCATGGCATTGGTGAGTAGGTTAATCACCACCTGTTCGATCCGGAAAGCGTCCCAATAACCCACAACGCCTTCGCTGATATCGCGCTCCAGTGTGCAACCCGCCTCTGCGAGTTGGGCGCTGTAACTTTCGAGCACGTGCTCGACCAGCACACCGAGATCCACCTCAGCGGGGCGAATCGACAGTTTGCCGGTGCGAATCCGCGAAACATCGAGAATATCTTCGATAAGGCGGATAAGACTGTTGATCTGGCGCTCATCGCGCGTGGTCATGATTTCCAGTCGCTCTGGGGTAAAGGCCTGCAGATTGCCGTTTTGCAGGTGCAGTTTGCGCAACTGGGTTTCCAGAATCAGACCGTTAAGCGGGGTGCGCAGCTCGTGCGAGACTATCGACATGAAGTCATCGCGCATGCGCACCGCCAACTTGAGTTCTTCCTGCGCGCAGCGCAGTTCGCTCAACAGCGCTTCCTGTTCCCGGCGGCTCTGCTCAAGTGCCTGCACCTGGATTTTAATGGCCTGACGCTGGCGATAGAGATCGACAAATACCGCAACCTTGCTCATCACCGCCTGCACATCCAGCGGCTTCTGCAGAAAGTCCACGGCGCCGGTTTCGTAGCCCTTGAAGGCGTAGTTCAGCTCGCGGCCGGCGGCACTGACAAAGACAATCGGAATATTCTTGGTTTTCTCGGTGCCGCGCATCAGCTCGGCCAATTCAAAGCCGTTCATGCCCGACATCTGCACATCGAGAATCGCCAGCGCGAACTCATGCTGGAGCAATAGCCCGAGCGCCTCTTCGCCGCTGCTGGCGTGATAGATGATGCGATCCTTACCCCGAATCAGCGCATCCAGTGCAACCAGATTTTCGGGGGTGTCATCGACAATCAACAGTTTTGTTTCGATCTTGCTCAGCATGTTCGAGTAGCTTCCAGTTCGGCGAGCAATGCTCGGATTTCGACCAGCCCGGCGATAACATCCGGCTGCTGCAAAGCCAGTGCGGCCATAGGCATGGTCGGTACATGTGCCTCGTTCGGGTCTTGCACGACGGTAAAACCGCCCTGTTGCTTGATGGCGGCCAGCCCGGCAGCGCCATCCTGATTCGCTCCGGTCAGGAGAAAACCCGCCAGCGCGGGGCCATAAACATCCGCTGCTGATTCAAATAGAAAATCAATCGCAGGCCGCGAGTAATACACCGGCTCTTCCCGGCTAAACGACAAACTGCGATCAGCCTCCACCGACAGGTGATAGCCAGGCGCTGCAAAATAGATCATGCCGGGCTGCAACTGCTCGCCGCTGTCCGCCTCTTTGGCCGGCAGCCCGAGCCGCCGTCCAAGCACCTCAGCCAGGCTGCTGCGGTGCTTGGACGGCAGGTGCAAAACCACCACGATGGGCACGCCAAAGCCCGGTTGCAGGCCGGCAAAAATCGCCAGCAACGCATTCACGCCTCCCGCCGAGGCGCCCACCACCAGCGCTTCGATTGCTGCCGGATGCGCCGCCAGTGCGGCCCGCCATGCCTGCTGGCTCATAACTTGCGGAAAATCCGCTCGGGTCGGCAGAGCGTCTCAAAACTACGTGCGTAGCTGGAAAAGTCGATGCTTTCCTTACCGCCCAGACCGAGAAAACCACGGTGGCAAAGGGACTCGTGAAACAGACCGAATGCACGATCCTGCAGCGGCTTGTTGAAATAGATGAGCACGTTGCGGCACGACACCAGATGGGTCTCGGCGAACACCGTATCCGTGGCCAGGCTGTGGTCGGCAAAGGTCACGTTGGCGCGCAGGCTTTTGTCGAAAATAACCCCGTCGTAGGCTGCGGTGTAATAGTCGGACAATGCCTGGCGGCCACCCGCAGCCTGATAGTTCTCGGTGTAGGCGCGCATGTTGTCCTGAGCAAAAATCCCGCGCTCGGCGCGCTCCAGTGACACCGGATTGATGTCCGTGGCATAGATGATCGAACGTTCCAGCAGGCCTTCTTCCTTGAGGAGGATGGCCATCGAATAGACCTCTTCGCCGGTGCTGCAACCGGCAATCCAGATCTTCAGCGATGGGTAGGTGTGCAGCACCGGCATGACCTGTTGGCGCAACGCCAGAAAGTAATCGGGGTCGCGAAACATCTCGCTCACCGGAATGGTCAGGTATTGCAGCAGCTGCATGAACGCGCCCGCATCGTAGAGAATTTTCTCTTGCAGGGCGGAAATGCTCTGGCATTCAAGCTGCACCAGCGCATGGCGCACACGGCGCTTAAGCGAAGCCCCGGAGTAGTCGCGAAAGTCATAGTTGTACTTGAGGTAGATCGCCTCGATCAGCAGGCGCAACTCAATATCGCGAGTTCTCTCGGGTGCCATCAGATCCGTTCCAGTTTGGGCATCCATACCCGTATCAATGAAAACAGCCGGTCGAGATCGATTGGCTTGGCCAGATAATCATTGGCGCCGGCCTTGAGGCAGCGGTCCTGATCGTCCTTCATCGCCTTGGCGGTCACCGCAATGATCGGCAGCTTGCGCCAGCGCGGGTCTTTGCGAATGATCTGAGTGGCTTCGTAGCCATCCATTTCGGGCATCATGATGTCCATCAACACCAGGTCAATATCGTCGATCTGATTCAGCTTTTCGATCGCCTCACGGCCATTACACCCAACCTCGACCACCGCGCCCTTCTGTTCCAGCGCGCTGGTGAGGGCGAAGATGTTTCGTACATCGTCATCAACAAGCAGAATGCGCCGGCCTTCAAATACCTTGTCGCGACTGCGGGCAGACTTAAGCATGGTCTGGCGTTCAGTAGACAACTGCGACTCAACTTTGTGCAGGAACAGCGTAACCTCGTCGAGCAGGCGTTCCGGGGAACGCGCACCCTTGATGATGATCGACTTGGAGTACTTCATCAGGTCGGCTTCTTCATCACGCGTGAGGTTACGACCGGTATAGACGATCACCGGCGGGAACGCGCAAATATCTTCACCGGCCATGCGCTTGAGCAACTGATTGCCCTGCATATCCGGCAGTTTGAGGTCGATGATCATGCAATCGAAGATGGTCGTGCGCAGCAACTCCAGCGCCTCTTCACCGAACTCGACGGCGGTGATTTCGATATCGTCATCACCAATCAGGCGGGCAATGCTGTCACGCTGCAAGGCGTCGTCTTCAACCAGCAGGACGCGTTTAACTTGCTGCGAGAGCTTGGCTTCGAGCTTGGCAAATACCGCTTTCAGATGTTCGCGCGTGGTCGGCTTCACCGCGTATCCGATGGCCCCCAACTGCAACGCGGCTTCCATGCGGTCTTCCACCGAGATCACGTGCACCGGAATGTGCCGGGTCAGCGGATTGTTCTTCAGGCGCTGCAAGACAGTCAGGCCGGAAGCATCCGGCAGGCGCATGTCGAGCAGAATGCCTTGTGGCAGCAACCGCCCGGCCAGCTCGACGCCTTCATCGGCGCCATGCGCAACCAGGCAGCTGTATTCCAGCTCATGGGCCAGATCAAAGAGGATTTGCGCAAATTTCGGTTCATCCTCGATCACCAGCACGCAGCGACCGGCTGCTGGCAAGCGCTCGCGGTCGTCGGCAAAGGTTGGCAACGCTGCCGACAGCGCCGGGACAGGCTCATGCGCGACGACTGTCTGCAACTTGGGCGACTCGATTGCGCGAACCGGCTCACTGGCGGGCTCTGCAGACGGCGACTCTTCGAAGGTTTCCGGCAATACCAGAGTGAAGGTACTGCCCTCGCCCGGCGTGCTCTGCAAGCTGATAGAGCCGCCGAGCAATGCCGCCAGATCACGTGAAATCGACAGCCCCAGGCCGGTGCCGCCGTAGCGACGGTTAATCGCCCCATCCGCCTGACGGAAAGCCTCGAACACCGTCTCGTGTTGTTCATCGCTGATGCCAATACCCGAATCCTGCACGGCAAAGGCAACGCCTGCGCCCGGCTGTCGGCCAACGGTGAGTGTAACCTGGCCTTTCTCGGTAAATTTGATCGCGTTCGACAGCAGATTCTTGAGGATCTGCTCGACCCGCTGCTGGTCACTGAACAGGGCGTCCGGCACACCGGCAAGCAGTTCGATGGAGAAGTTCAGTTGCTTGTCGTTGGCCAGCGGTTCGAAGACGTTGCGCAGCCCTTCGACCAGGCGCTCGACTCTGAATTCGTGCGGGCGGACTTCAAGCTTGCCTGCCTCTACTTTGGAGATGTCGAGAATGTCATTGATCAGTGTCAGCAGGTCATTACCGGCGGCGTAAATCGACTCGGCAAACTTGATCTGCTCGGCACTCAGATTGCCCTGCGGGTTATCCGCCAGCAGCTTGGCCAGAATCAGCGAGCTGTTGAGCGGCGTGCGCAACTCATGCGACATGTTGGCGAGAAATTCAGACTTGTACAGGCTGGCGCGTTGCAACTCCTGCGCGCGCTCCTCCAGCAATACCTGCACGCGGCTCAACGAGGCATTGCGTTCATCCAGCGCATCACGCTGGTCGGCCAATACCTGCGCCTGATCCGCTAACTGCTCGTTGGTTTGCTCAAGCTCGGCCTGCTGGGTTTCGAGGTACGCCTGCGACTCCTTGAGCACCCGCGACTGTTCTTCTAGCTCTTCATTGGCGGTGCGCAATTCTTCTTGCTGCACCTGCAACTCTTCGTTGAGCTGCTGGGTTTCAGAGAGCATCTCCTGCAGACGTTGACGATTGCGCACTGCATCAATCGAAGTTCCCAGCGCATCGCTGATCAGTTCTAGAAACTCGCTGACTTGCGCAGGAATAGGCTGCAAAAATGCCAATTCGACTACGCCGTTAACTGAATAGCCATTGCTGATAGGCAACAGCACAATGCTCACCGGGTTGGTGCTGCCCAGACCGGAGTTTACTTTCAGGTAACTGTTGGGCAAGTTGTCGAGTTGCAGCAGTTTGCGCTCGCTCGCCGCCTGCCCGACCAGCGATTCCGTGCTGCCAAAATTCTGCTCGGCCTCTTCCATCTCCTTCGAGAAACCGTAGCTGGCCACCCGGCTGATATCGCCCTGCTCCGAGCGCACATAAAACGCGCCCACAGAAACCTGCAAATAGCCCGCCAGGCAATTTAGTACATTGCGTCCGAGCGCCGGCAAACTGGGCTGTCCAAGCACCTGCTCGGCCAGCAGGCTCTGGCCACTACGCAGCCAGGCCTTTTGCTCGATAAGCTCTGTGCTCTGCTGCTGACGGTCGAAAATTTCACGGTACTCGGCCGCCAGTGTCATCAAGTCGCGGCGGCCAAAATAGGCCAGCAGACAACTCAGCGTCAGGCTACCGAGCACATAAAGGGCGACATACAGGGTCACCGAATCGTTGGTTTTCTGGTTACGCGCCTGGCGCTGCTGCTGCTCGATCTGAATAAAGTTGTCGTACTCTTCCCGCGCATTATCGGTGATCCGCTTGCCGCGTCCGGCGCGCACCGCACTCTGAAAATCGACGTTGTCACGACGCAACTCGATCATCATTTTGGCGTAGTCGTCCCATTCCTCGTGCAGCGCCTGAATCCGGCGCAAGCGAGCACTCTGATCCGGGTTTTCTTCAACCAACTTGGCAAGATCGGCCAGCTCGACCTTGATCAGGGGCTTGGCCTCTTCATACGGTTCCAGAAAACTGTCATCACCGGTAATCAGAAAACCGCGCAGCGAGGTTTCCAGATCAACCGTCAGCTTGATCGAGTGATTGGCGCTGCTGATGATCTCATCAGTTCGCTCCACCCACTTCTGCACACTCATCAGATAGAAGATCAGGCCAATGAAAAAAACGGCGCTGACCAGCCCGATAGCAAGCGGCAAAGTGATGTTGCGGCGAACAAGCTGGCGAAAGCTTTGCTCACTCTTGGTGGCTGCGATGGTCATGGTCTGCCCCGAGCTAAAAGTTTGGATTTTGCAGGAAAAAGTTCAAATAATCATACTTAAGCGCTGCGACAGATGAGAAAATGCAAAATAAACATCTGTTTCGTCGAGTCAACGATACTCATGTCACACGCCAGCCGCAGAACAATCTATAACCTTATTGAGCCGCATTTGGTGGCTGTAATGGGCAGATTGCGAGACGCAAGTGCTCAACTCTGTCACCATTAACAGCTATTTTTTTGAAGGCCTGCCCATGCATAACCCGTCTGACAACACACAAAGGACAAGTGCTCAAACCATCTTGCTGGTTGAGGACGATGCCGTGGTCAGAACGCTCACCCTGGAAGTACTTGAAGCCTTTGGCTACAACGTTTTCGGCGCAGAGGATGCCGACTCAGCCCTGACAATCCTGCGCAGCGAGCAAGCCCTCAGCCTGCTCATGACCGACATCGGCCTGCCGGACATCAGCGGTCTGGAACTGGCCGAACAGGCGCAGGCATTACGCCCGGACATTCCGATACTGCTCGCCAGTGGTTATGACGCGCAGCCACACCAAGGCCTGCAGAACGGCGGCGGTAATGGCCTGATCGCGACCATCACCAAACCATTCCAGCTCGACCAGCTACGCAACACGCTGCAAAGCTTGCTCGCCATCTGATCCAAACGCCGCCGCGTCGCACCCCAGTCGAATTATCAGGCAAATCAATGAGCCTTGACCCGCACTGGGAGTCAGGCACTCTCGGGCAGATGATCACTCAATGGAAATCTGCCATGCCGAGCCTCAATCCCAGTCGCGAACAGCTTGCCGAATTTGCCGAACGGATGCCCGCCAACACGCCGATCCTTATGCTCAATCTGCTGCGCTTCAATTCGCAAGCGGCCTACCCGGCAGATAGCCCGCACAGCCCCTGCAGCGGCCAACAGGCCTACGCGCGCTATAGCCGCGTTGCGCTGAAAAAGGTGCAAGGTGTGGGTGGGTCGGTCGAAGTGCTGGCCAATGCGCATGTGGCGCTGATTGCCCCGGCGGATGAGCAATGGGATCAAGTGTTGCTGGTGCGTTATCCGTCCAAGCAGGCATTTCTGGGCATGATCAGCGACCCTGAATATCAGGCGGAAACCGGACACCGCACGGCGGCGCTGGCCGACTCCAGACTGATCGGCACAACGCCTGCGGCAAACTGAAACGCTCAGCGCATGCTGTTAAGCACCAGCAAAATTGCTGCGGTTTCGGTGTCTGGCTCGCCATCATAACGGGCCTGACGGTATTTCATCTGGAAGGCGGCAATCACGTTGCGTGTGGCCTTATCCAGCTCGCCAGTCTGCTCCACGGTGTAACCCTGGCGCTTCAACTGTTGCTGAAACCAGCTGGCGCTGGGTACTTGTCCGGCCATTTGGCGTTGAGTCAGCAGCACCCGATTGGCGTCTGGCCAAGGCACCAACCCGGCATCGGCTAAACGCTTCCAGGGGAACAGCGGGCCCGGATCAACCTTGCGCTGCGGCGCGGCATCGCTGTGGCCGATAATGCTGCCAGGCTTGAGATTGTGACGCTGCATGATGTCTTTGAGCAGCACGATCAGGGTGTCGATCTGCTCCTCGTTAAACGGCACCCACTGGCGGCCATTCGGCGTGTCGCGGTAACCCTGATTGACCAATTCGATGCCAATCGTGGTGCTATTCAGCCAGGTGCGGCCCTGCCACTCACTGACTCCGACATGCCAGGCGCGGCGATTTTCATCGACCAGCCGGTAGATGGTCGCCGGGCTGTCGCCAATCAGGTAATTGGCGCTTACATCGGTCTGGGTCAGCAGTTGCAATGAGCGCGGCAGATCCGCTGCGGTGTAATGCAGCACGATGTATTGCACGCGGCTGCCCTGCCCGGTTGCCGTGTAGCTGGTGTCGATACTCGGCCCGCTGCTGCAACCGGCCAGCACTGCGAAAAATAAAGCAAAAACAAAAAATCTCATGGCGTTATGTGCAACACACTTTGCAGGTTATCGAGCAACATATCGACGCTGAGCATGATCAACAACATGCCCATCAGCCGTTCAACTGCTGTTAACCCGCGAGGACCTAAGAAACGCTGCAGGAGCGATGCCTGCAACAATATGAAAGCAGTCGCTGCCCACGCCAGAATCAGCGCCAGGTAAAGCTCCCACAACTCGCCCTGATGAGTATTGCGCAGGGTCATCAACACTGCCAACGCAGAGGGACCAGCCACCGCCGGAGTCGCCAGCGGCACCAGCATCGGCTCGCCATCCGGAACATCGCCAAGCACACCTTGCGGGCTCGGAAAAATCAGGCGCATGGCAATCACGAACAGGATGATACCGCCGGCAATCGCCGTTGCTTCACGCGACAGGCCCAGCCCACTGAGAACTTTGTCACCAAAGGTAAGAAACAACAGCAACAAGGCCAACGCGAACAGCAACTCACGAGCGGCAACTTTAAGCCGGCGCTTGGGTTCGACGTTTTTCAGGGCAGCAATAAAGATGGCGATATTGCCAAAGGGGTCGGTAACCAAAAAAATCAGCACCGCGATACTCAGTATTTCCATGCACCACTCTCCAGACTATGCGCATAGTCTAGAGGGGTTCGCGCCTCACGTCTGTTGGCGAAGCGCTGCAAGTTCCTGATTGGCAGGTGGAAATGGACGAATCAGGCGCGCGAATCAGCCTTGACCACGCGGTTGCGCCCTGCTCTTTTCGCCCGGTACAACGCCTGATCGGCCCGCTCGAAAACCTGATCGGCCTGATCGCCCGGACTGAACGCACTGATACCGGCTGACAGCGTGATGGTCACGCGCTCACCTTTAAAGTGGAACGGACAGGCTTCGACCGAGGTGCGCAGCAGATTGACCAGACGAATGCCGCTGTCGAGCGATGTAGCAGGCATCAGCACGACAAATTCTTCGCCGCCATAACGGGCCATGAAATCGGTCTGGCGCAGCCGCTTGTTGAGTATCTTGGCGATAATTTTCAGCACCCGATCACCGGCCAGGTGACCGTAGTCATCGTTGATGCGCTTGAACAGGTCGATATCAATCACCGCCAGCAGCAATTCGCCGCCGTAGCGCTGCCAGCGGGCAACCTCAAGCTCAAGGCGCTCGTTCCAGGCGGCACGGTTGGGAATTCCGGTGAGCGTATCGAGCAACGAACGCTGGCGCTGCTTCTCAATATGTTCCTGAAAGCCGAGGGCCTCCTGCTCCATCTTGGCGACGCGCTCGACCAGTGTGCGCAAGTGCTCGGCAATTCCACGGTCACGGTCTTCACGTTTCTGCTGATGTTCGCTCAGGGTGCCCAGCAAGCCATTGAGGCGTGAGTCGACCACTTCCTTGAGGGAGCGCAGATCGGTCGCCTCTTGCACGCTGGTATTAAGCCCGCTGACTTGCTCGCGCAGCTCGGTATCCAGATCGCGCGCGGCGTTGGAGGCGTCATCATGGCCTTCCTGCGCCTCTTGCAGGCTGCCCTGAAAACTTTCGAGGCGCTCGTTGAGCTGCTTGAGATAGCCTTCAAATTCGTGCTGACTAACATCAGCGATGGCCAGCATGAGCACGGCCAGATCCTCAAGGATCGGCACCAGTTCATACATGTTGAGCCCGACCAGAATGCGCTCACGCATCATTTCGGCCTGCTGCTGATGCTGCTCCGGCAGGGGCAGATCCGTCAGCAATTTGAGCAGCGTGTGCTCAACATGATTGGCGATCAGGCTGTAGACCTGCTCGGGCTCCGGTTCAGGTGTCGCCGGTTGGGCATCGGCGGTTTCGGCTTGTTCCGGGCTTGCGTCGTCTGACGACTCAGCAGCCGATAGCGCAGTGGGCGCAACCAACAGACTGTCGGCAGGCATGGGCAACGTGTCGAGCGCGCCGTTTGCTGGCACGGCGGCGATCTCGGCCTGAACACTTTCTGCGCTGCCGGCGACAGGCTCTGCAGTGGCGTCGGCTTGAACCACCGGCGCACTGTCTTGCGCGCTGACCAGCGGCGCAAGCTGTTCGCCACCGTCCTGACGGCCACCGCTTTGACGGCCACCAAACAAACGAGCCAACAATGGCTGCCGCGCTGGTTCATTGGCATTGCTGGTGTGCGCAGCCAGCGTCTGGTTCTGCAAATGGCTCAGCTCGGCAAGCAGCCCGGGCAATTCACTCGAATGCCCTTGGCGCTTTTCCAGCCGCCGGGAGAAGTCCTTGAGTGATTTTCGCAAATCGCGCGGCAATTCAAGTTCGAGCAATTGACTGGCCAGGCGCAACAACGCCGAGTCGATTTTCTCGATATTCAGGTGGCGATTTTTTTCCGAGTCCAGCACCGCTTTCTCAAGCCGTGGGATCAGGCCTGAAAGGCCTTTATCGATGTCGTCCTGACGCAGCACTTCGCGCAGCGAATGCATGCACTGATCCACAGCCGCATCGGCGCCTTCAGCAGCCAGGCTGCTGCGCACCAGACCTCTGCGCATGAGATCGAGTCTTGCTTGCCAACGGGCGTCAATTGCTTCTTGTTGTTCTAGACCGGCCAGATATTTTTCTTTCCAGCGATCGGCGTTGTCGCTCATTCAATACTTCCGGTTGAAGGCGTATCGAACGCCATTAACTGGCCGCTACTCAACGCTTGGGGCAAACGAATTTCCATGGCCACTGGCAGGTGATCCGAAATCGGCAGGGCCAACACCTCAACCCGCTCCAATGCCAGTTCCGAGCTCAATAATATATGATCGAGACAGCGTTGCGGACGCCAGCTGGGGAACGTTGCCGCGACCTGTGGGGCCAGCAATTGCAAGTCTCGCAGCGGTGAGTTCTGCAGCAGATCTGTGGCGTGGGTATTCATGTCACCCATCAGGATCTGGTGTTTGTAGCCGCCAATCAGCTCGCGAATATACGCCAACTGGCGGTTACGGGCGCGTGACCCAAGCGACAAATGCATCATCACGACTGCAATTGCGTCATCGCCCTCGCCCAAACGCAGCAATAGCGCCCCACGGCCGGGCGGGCCGGGCAACGGATGGTCTTCCAGCAGGGCCGGACGCACACGACTGAGCACACCGTTACTGTGTTGGGCAAAGCGCCCGAGATTACGGTTGAGTTGCTGATACCAGAAGGGAAATGCGCCCAGGCGAGCCAGGTGCTCGACCTGATTGATATTGCCGCTGCGGACACTGCCGCCATCGACTTCCTGCAAGGCCACCAGATCGTAATCGGACAGCATCTCGCCAATGCGCTGCAGATTGCCTGCGCGCCCGGCATGCGGCAACAAATGCTGCCAACTGCGAGTCAGGTAATGGTGATAACGCTCGGTGCTAATACCCACCTGAACGTTGAAACTGAGCAGGCGCAACCGGCCATTTTCCGGCAAGTGGCTACTCGCTGGACACTCAGAGTTGACCTGTGGAGTACACAGGCCAACCTTACGGCTTGATGTCCAGCGACGCAGCATGCGCGAGCTCCGCGCCTCGGATCGCGGCTTATTTGGCGGCGCGTTCCTTGGCGATCAGTTGATCAGCAACATCCAGTGCCTGGGTCGGGCCACCAGCGCTGGTGATATCAAAGCGATACTTGCCATTGACGATCAATGTCGGTACGCCGCTGATCTGGTAAGCCATCGCCAGCTTCTTGTCTTTCTCGATCTGGCTCTTCACGCCAAACGAGTTGTAAGTTTTCAGGAAGGTGTCTTTGTCGACGCCCAGAGTGGCGAGAAACTCAGCCATCTCTTCCGGTGTCGCCAGCTTCTTGCCTTCTTTGTGGATGGCTGCGAACACGGCGCCGTGCACCTGATCTTCAACCTTCATGCTCTCCAGCGTTACGAACAGCTGGCCATGCACGTTCCACAAGCCGCCAAACATGGCTGGAATACGGACGAAGTTCACGTCATCCGGCAGCTGCTTGACCCACGGGTTGATAGTCGACTCGAACTGATAGCAGTGCGGGCAGCCATACCAGAACAACTCGACGACTTCGATTTTGCCCGGTTGGGAAACTGGCACCGGATTAGCCAGTTCAACATATTGCTTGCCTGCCTCAATCGGCTCGGCCTGAACAGCCATGCCAAAAACGCTGGCGGCAACCAGTGCAGCACCCAGAATCAATTTACGCATGCAGTACTCCTTAGCAAATAAGCATCGCCCAGCGGCAGAATATTTTCGACCCGCTGCCTGGGCTCAGGTTCAAGCTATTGTAGCGACGAACTCAACAAAAAAGGGTGGCCACTGCCACCCTTTCTCGATCACATCATTACCAGCGGTTACGCGATCAGTGCAGACCCTGCACGTAGCTCGAAACGGCAGCGATGTCTTTGTTGCTCAGCTTGGCAGCAATCATACGCATGATTTTAGCGTCGCCGTCGTTGGTGCGGTTGCCTTCGCGGAAGTCAGTCAGCTGCTTGGCAATGTAAGTCGCGTGCTGGCCGCCCAAGTGCGGGAAGCCTGCAGCCGCAATACCTGCGCCATTCGGCGAGTGGCAACCGGTGCATGCAGGCATGCCGTCTTCTAGCTTACCGCCACGGAACAGTTCTTCACCGCGCTTGACCAGTGCCGGGTCAGCTGCGCCAACGCTCATTTTCTGGCTGGCGAAATACGCCGCGATGTCGGCAATATCCTGCTCGGACATGTTGTCGAGAATACCGGTCATTTCCAGAACGGTACGGCGACCTTCCTTGATGTCGTGGATCTGCTTTTGCAGATAACGCTCACCCTGACCGGCCAGTTTAGGGAAGTTCGGTGCAGCACTGTTGCCATCAGGACCATGACAGGCGCCACACACAGCAGCTTTGCTCTGACCAGCAGTGGCGTCGCCAGCGGCATGGGCCAGGCCGGTGATCCCCAGGGTCAACAGCAGACTCACGAGTATTTTGTTCATCAGCTAATCCAACTACGGCTAAGAGAAAATAAGTTATGGACCGGGTTTACTCGCTCATCAACTTGATGACAGCTTGGTAATCCTCGGCCGTGCAGTCCATGCACAAGCCGCCGGGCGGCATGGCATTAAGACCATTGGTAACGCTCTGCACCAGTACATCAGTACCCTTGGCCAGACGCGGTTCCCAGGCAGCCTTGTCGCCTCGTTTTGGCGCGGTAGGTAAGTTACCACTATGACATGCAGAACAAGCCTTGGCATAAACCGCCTCAGGATCTTGCGCAGCCTGCAGGTTCAAAGATAACAACAGCGCACCAGCACCTAACAGCAACTTCTTCACATGATCTACCTCATCTGGGGGGAACGGTCTGCGTTCTACGCGCAGAAGATGTTAGTCGTTCCCGTGGACACTTACCTGAATCAGGACAAAGCGCACACAAAATCGCCGGCATTATATACTGACGACACTGAAACTTAAACGACGCCGCTTGCCGTGCTAACCAGCAGAGGGCAGGATGCGCGCAATTGTCGCAAGTGCCGCACCGCAGTCAGTATAAGCTGAGCTGTAGTTAAGCCCGCCCTCACCGGATGTCCTATGCAAGCTAAAAACCCCATCATCGGCCTGTGCCAGCAATCGAGCTTCTTGATCAGTGCCGCCAAGGTTGATCAATGCCCTGACGATACTGGCCATGAAGTGGCCTTTGCCGGGCGCTCCAATGCCGGCAAGTCCAGCGCACTGAACACGCTGACTCACGCCAACCTCGCGCGTACCTCGAAAACCCCCGGCCGCACTCAGCTGCTCAACTTTTTCCGCCTGGACGAAGAACGCCGCCTGGTCGACTTGCCGGGCTATGGCTATGCCAAGGTACCGATTCCGCTGAAACTGCACTGGCAGAAACACCTTGAAGCGTATTTGGGCAGCCGCGAGAGCCTGCGCGGATTGGTATTGATGATGGATATTCGTCATCCACTGACCGAGTTCGACCAGTTGATGCTGGATTGGACCCAGGCCAGCGACATGCCGATGCATATTTTGCTGACCAAAGCGGACAAACTGACCTTTGGTGCGGCCAAGAACACATTGCTCAAAGTGCAGCAGGAAATCCGCCAGCGCTGGGGTGATCACGTGAGCATCCAGCTATTCTCGGCGCCAAAGCGCATGGGCATCGAAGAAGCGCACGCGGTATTGGCCGACTGGCTGCAACTGACCCCGCCTGACGAGGCGCAATAAGCGCCGGAGGATGGATAGCCTCAAAAGGGGCTATCCGTCATAACCATTCGTGCAGCATTGGGTATACCCGCCAGACCGCAATGACGGTTTACCCTGCGGGTTAACCATCCTCCGTGCCTGACCGGACGGCTTGATGGAGGATGGAATCCGCAACGCGGCTTCCGTCATGGCGGTTTTTCGACATGCGCGGCATTGCGTCGAATGTTTAATCGTTATGACGGTTTACCCGGCGGGTTAACCATCCTCCGTGCGTGACCGGACGGCTTGATGGAGGATGGAATCCGCACCGCGGCTTCCGTCATAACGGGCTCTCGACAGGCGCGGCCTTTGCGTTGAATGTTCGATCGTCATGACGGTTTACCCTTCGGGCTAACCATCCTCCGTGCGTGACCGGACTATTTGATGGAGGATGGAATCCGCATCGCGGCTTCCGTCATGACGGTCTCTCGACAGGCGCGGTCTTTGCGTTGAATGTTCAATCGTTATGACGGTTTACCCTGCGGGTTAACCATCCTCCGTGCGTGACCGGACTGCTGGTGGAGGATGGAATCCGCATCGCGGCTTCCGTCATGGCGGCCTCCCGGCAGGCGCGGCCTTTGCGTTGAATGTTTAATCGCTATGACGGTTTACCCTGCGGGTTAACCATCCTCCGTGCGTGATCGGACTGCTGGCGGAGGATGGAATCCGCACCGCGGCTTCCGTCATGGCGGCCTTCCGACAGGCGAGATTTTGCGTCGAATGTTCAATCGTTATGACGGTTTACCCTGCGGGTTAACCATCCTCCGCCAGCCTGTTCCCGTCGATGGCGACGGGATCGTTGTTTGGCCTGCCTGAACTTTTCTTCAGGCAAAAAAAACCCCGAGTCTCGTATGGGGAGGGAGAGGCCCGGGGTTTAAGGTCTGAACCGCTAGGGCGGGGTCCAGATGTCTGCCAACACTTAACACAACAAAGGAGCAATGAAGGGCTTTATAGGCCGTTCACAATCTCTGACTGTGCGTGTTCAGACAAAGTTCAGGGATTTTTCAAAACGTTTTGCGATTAAATAAATAACCTTAATAATTCAATGGCTTATGTTGCACACGCGGTCGAATAAAATCTTCCGACCGCTCTATCTAGGGCGTATCAGTGCGCCTCGTCCCAGTTGTTGCCCACGCCAACCTCGACCAATAAAGGCACATCCAGCTCAGCGGCAGCCGCCATTTTCTGCTTGATCTGCTCGGTGACCTGTTCGACCAGATCTTCGCGCACTTCAAGCACCAACTCATCGTGAACCTGCAGGATAACCCGCGCATCAAGCCCGGACTCGACGAGCCAGTTATCCACAGCAATCATTGCCCGCTTGATGATATCTGCCGCCGTGCCCTGCATCGGCGCATTGATCGCGGTGCGCTCGGCGCCTTTGCGCAGAGCGCCGTTCTTGGCGTTGATTTCCGGCAGGTACAGGCGACGGCCAAACAGGGTTTCGACATAACCTTGCTCACCCGCCTGCTCACGCGTGCGCTCCATGTAGGCCAACACACCCGGATAACGCGCGAAATAACGGTCGATATAGGCTTGCGACTGTTTACGGTCCACGCCGATCTGTTTCGCCAGGCCAAACGCACTCATGCCGTAAATCAGGCCGAAGTTGATCGCCTTGGCGCTGCGGCGCTGATCCGTGCTGACCTGATCAAGCTCAACCCCGAATACCTCGGCTGCCGTTGCGCGGTGCACGTCGAGGTCGTGGCGGAAGGCGTCGAGCAGGCCCGCGTCCTGCGCGAGATGGGCCATGATTCGCAGTTCGATTTGCGAATAGTCGGCCGCCAATAGCTTGTAGCCCTTGGGCGCGACGAAAGCCTGACGAATACGCCGGCCTTCGGCGCTGCGAATCGGAATGTTCTGCAGGTTCGGGTCAGATGACGACAAGCGCCCGGTCGCCGCCACAGCCTGATGGTAGCTGGTGTGGATGCGCCCTGTGCGCGGGTTGATCTGCTCCGGCAAACGGTCGGTGTAGGTGCTTTTAAGCTTGCTCAGGCTGCGGTATTGCATCAGCACTTTCGGCAGCTCGTAATCCTGCTCAGCCAGCTCGGCAAGTACCGCTTCGGCCGTGGAAGCCTGGCCCTTGGCGGTCTTGCTGATAATGGGATAACCCAGCTTTTCGTACAGAATCACCCCCAATTGCTTGGGTGAGGCCAGATTGAACTCCTCGCCGGCAATCGCGAACGCCTCACGCTCAAGCGCCACCAGCTTCTCGCCCAACTCCTGACTCTGTTCGCCAAGCAGCTTGGCATCGACATACGCGCCCTGACGCTCAATACGCGCTAGCACCGGCACCAGCGGAATTTCGATTTCCTGCAACACCTTGACCACGCTCGGCACAGCCTCAAGCTTTTGCCACAGCGTGTTGTGCAGGCGCAGGGTTACGTCGGCATCTTCCGCGGCATACGGGCCGGCTTGTTCGAGGGAGATCTGATCAAATGTCAGCTGTTTAGCGCCTTTGCCGGCGATGTCTTCGAAACGGATATTGCTGTGGCCGAGGTATTTCAGCGCCAGGCTGTCCATGTCGTGACGGGTCGCGGTGGAGTCGAGCACGTAGGATTCGAGCATGGTGTCGAATGCCACGCCTTGCACGCTGATCGGCGTTGAGGCGTTGGCCAGAATGTTGATGTCATATTTGGCGTTCTGACCGACCTTGGCTTTTTTCGGGTCTTCAAGAATCGGCTTGAGGGCCTTGAGCACTGCATCGCGGTCGAGTTGAGTCGGCACGCCCATGTACGAGTGCGCCACCGGAATGTAAGCCGCTTCACCGGCTTTAACCGCAAACGACAGGCCCACCAGCTGCGCCTGCTGAGCATCGACGCTGGTGGTTTCGGTGTCAAAGGCGATGAGGTCGGCTTTATTAAGCTTTTCCAGCCAACGGTCGAAGTCGGCCTGCTCAAGAATAATCTGATAGTCGCCCGCAGGCGCTGCATCAGTGGTTACATCGGCGTCTGCAGCAACGGTCTCAGCCGGCGCAGACTGCTCATAAGCAACACCTGTCAGCGGTGCAGTGGCGGGCGCATCGGAGAACAGGTCCACGACCGAGTCCGCAGGTGCGGCCTTGGCTGCCGGTGCTTTGTTCTTACGCTGCACGGCATCCAGCCAGCTTTTGAACTCAAGCGTGGCGTAAAGCTCGGCCAGCGCCGGCAAGTCTTCTTCACCGGGATGCAGATCGTCTATTTCGATGCTCAGCTCAACATCGAGTTTGATCGTCGCCAGCTTGTAAGACAAATACGCCATGTCGCGGTGTTCTTCGAGCTTGGCGGGCAGGGTCTTGGCGCCGCGAATTGGCAAACTCGGAACCTTGTCGAGATTGGCGTAGATCACATCGAGGCCGCCGCCAACACCCACCAACAAACCCAGTGCGGTTTTTTCACCGACTCCGGGCACGCCTGGAATGTTGTCGACCTTGTCGCCCATCAGCGCCAGATAATCGATGATCAATTCCGGGCCGACGCCAAACTTCTCGATAACCCCGGCAATGTCATACACGCTGCCGGTCATGGTGTTGACCAGCGTTACGTGCTCGCACACCAGCTGCGCCATGTCCTTGTCGCCGGTGGAGATCACCACATCACGGCCTTCGGCAGCAGCTTTGCGGGCGAGGGTACCGATAACGTCATCGGCCTCGACGCCTTCAACGCACAACAGCGGAAAGCCCAGCGCCTTGACGCTGGCATGCAACGGCTCGACCTGCACGCGCAGATCATCCGGCATGGACGGGCGATTGGCTTTGTATTCGGCGAACATCTCATCACGGAAGGTGCCGCCCTTGGCGTCGAAAATCACCGCAAAGGGGCTGTCCGGGTATTGCTTGCGCAAACTTTTGAGCATGTTCAACACGCCCTTGACCGCGCCAGTAGGCACACCTTTCGAGGTGGTCATCGGGGGCAGGGCATGGAAGGCGCGGTACAGGTACGAGGAACCGTCGACCAGTACGAGAGGGGTTTGGCTCATGAGCAGATTCAACCTTTGCGACGGAGGCAGATTCACCAACAGGGCGCGGCAGACAACTGAGGCGGACAATCACCCGCTAAATTGCTACAGGTCATGAATTTGCCCTCATGTACCTGCGCATTAAGCGCGTCTGGCCCTCAGTAGTTTGCCAATAGCCTGTTAGAATAGCCTTATCGTTGACGACAAAAGAGCAAGGTTACCATGCGCACAATAAATCGCCTTTTGCTTGCTGGTTTACTCGCCACTGCCGCACTCTCAGCTCACGCCGAAGAACCGGTGTCGGGCGAGCCGGATGTCACCATTCGCCAGGAAGGTGACCGTACCGTTTCCGAATATCGGGTAAACGGTTTTCTCTATGCGATCAAAATCACCCCGAAGAACGGCCCACCCTATTTCCTCGTGCGTTCTGACGGCAGCGATGGCAATTTCGTCCGTTCAGATGACCCGGACATGCTGATCCCGGCATGGAAAATTTTCGAATGGTAAGGCACGCCTGACATGTCGGTTTTTACCCCTGTGCAACGCCCCGAGCTTGAGACGTTCCTTGAACCTTATCGGCTGGGGCAGCTGCGCGACTTCCAGGGCATTGCCGCTGGCAGTGAGAACAGCAACTTCTTTATCAGCATGGAGCAGGGCGAGTTTGTCCTGACCCTGATCGAGCGCGGCCCAAGTGATGACTTGCCGTTCTTTATCGAACTTCTTGATGTGCTGCATAACGCAGGCCTGCCGGTGCCATATGCACTGCGCACTGAAAGTGGCGATGCCTTGCGGCGCCTCTGCGAAAAACCTGCGCTGCTGCAGCCGCGCTTGAGCGGCAAGCATGTGCGCGACGCCAATGCGCATCACTGTCAGGAAGTGGGTGCGCTGCTCGCACGCATTCACCTGGCAACCCGTGACGCGATTATAGAGCGCAAGAGTGACCGCGGTCTCGACTGGATGCTGCTCGAAGGGCCGGGGCTGGCGTTGAACCTGCCCGACAGCCAACAGCCGATGGTACAGGCGGCACTGGCTGAGATCGCCGAGCTGAAACCGAGCATTCTTGATCTGCCGCGCGCCAACTTGCACGCCGATCTGTTCCGCGACAATGTGCTGTTCGACGGCAATCACCTGACCGGCGTTATCGACTTCTACAACGCCTGCTCGGGGCCGATGCTGTATGACTTGGCGATCACCCTGAACGACTGGTGCTCCGATGCCGACGGCCAGCTCAATGCGCCGCGTGCCCGGGCATTGCTGGCGGCTTATGCAGCGCAGCGCTCATTCACCCCCCGCGAAGCCGAGTTGTGGCCAGCGATGCTGCGCGTGGCCTGCCTGCGTTTCTGGCTGTCACGCTTCATTGCCGCCGAGTCGCATGCCGGACAGGAAGTGCTGATTCACGACCCTGCAGAGTTCTTGCACCGTCTGGAGCAGCGCCAGCAAGTGCACTTGCCGCTGCCAATGGCGCTTTAAACCGCACGCCTGAAGCTGCTCGATCAGTGCTGCGCAAGCCGTGGCAGCACTGATCGGGCGCTGCACTCACAAGCCGCCAAGGCAACCGCTGAGATTCTTGCCCAGATTGGCGAGCAAGGTCGTATAGCCCTGCGCATTAGCTGCCAAACCGTTACCCATCGGGTCCAGTTCCATCACCTTGACCGGCAAACCTTCAGTCAGGGTGTCGGCAAGGCGAGGGCGCAGCGGCGGCTCGGTAAACACGCACGTCGGTCCCGCCTGCTCAAGTTGCTTGCGCATGGCGGCGACGTGTCGTGCGCCCGGCTGAACTTCGCTCAACGCGCTGAACACGCCGGCATGCTTAATCCCGTATGCAGCCTCGAAATAGTCGTAGCCTTCATGGAACACGAAGTAGGGCGCGTGCTTGATCGGCTCGATCTGGCCGCGCAGGGTCACATCCAACGCTTCGACCGAAGCCTTAAAGGCCTGCAGATTCGCGGCATATTTATCGCCATTGGCCGGGTCCAGCGCCGTCAGATCAGCCGCCATGCGCGCTGCAATCACCTCAGCGTTGGCCGGTAATAACCACAGATGAGCATCAAGGCTGCCGGGACGATGATCATGGTCGTGATGCTCGTGCTCGTGCTCGTGCTCATGCGCGTGGGCATGTTCGTCTTCGTGCGCATGCGCTGCCTCTTCACCTTCGCCAAAATAGCGCAACTGCATACCCGGCAAGTCTTTCACCGCAACGCTGGGTAATTTGCGATCGGCCAGTACGCGCGGCAAGAAGGTCTCAAGCTCAGGGCCGACCCAATAAAACAGATCGGCATTGCCGACCCGGCGAATATCCGAGGGCCGCAACGCGTACTGATGCGGCGTAGCGCCGGGCGGCAGCAAAACGTCAGGCGTGCCGACGCCGTCCTGCACCGCAGCAGCAATTAACTGGAGAGGTTTGATACTGGTCAGCAACTGCACATCAGCGCGTGCCAGCGCACTGCCCAGTAGAGTCGCCAGAGATAACGCGCCAGCGGCAAAAATACGCAGCACAGGAAACACCCAATTGGAGAGAAGATGTAATATCATAACGTCTCTTTTGCAAAACGTCGCCGCTCATGACTCAGACACCGCTCGCCTCAAGGCCTCACGACCACTCGCACTGCGTCAGCCACGCGCTGGCAGAAGCAGAAAGCATTTGTGCGCGTCAGGGTTTGCGCCTGACCACGCTGCGCAAGCGCGTGCTTGAACTGGTCTGGCAGAGCCACAAGCCGTTGGGCGCTTACGACATTCTCGCGGTGCTGAGCGAAGAAGACGGTCGCCGCGCCGCGCCGCCGACAGTTTACCGGGCGCTGGATTTTCTTCTTGAAAACGGCCTCGTGCACCGCATTGCCTCGCTCAACGCCTTTGTCGGCTGCAACCAGCCGGAGCTTGCGCATCAGGGCCAGTTCCTGATCTGCCGGACGTGCCACGCCGCCATCGAACTTGAGCAGGCCGCCATCAGCGACGCGATTATCCAGTGCGCCCAGACCGTCGGCTTCACCGTCGAAAGCCAGACCGTCGAAGTGGTTGGACTGTGTGCTGGCTGCCAGGAGTCGGCATGAGCGAGGCTCTGATTCGCCTGGACGGCATTACCGTCAACTTTGCCGACCAACCGGTGCTGCAAAATGTTCAGCTGAGCGTTAAGCGCGGCGAAATCGTCACGCTTATCGGCCCCAACGGCGCCGGTAAAACCACCTTGGTACGCGCGGTATTGGGCCTGCTCAAAGCCGACAGTGGCGAGGTGTGGCGCAAACCCAAATTGCGCGTGGGCTACATGCCGCAAAAGCTGCACGTAGACGCCACACTGCCGCTCAATGTGCTGCGGTTCCTGCGCTTGGTGCCAGGGGTCGATCGCGCCAGCGCACTGGCTGCACTCAGTGAAGTGGGCGCCGAACACGTTCTGGAGAGCCCGCTGCAGACGGTTTCGGGCGGCGAGTTGCAGCGCGTGCTGCTGGCCCGCGCCCTGCTGCGCAAACCCGAATTGCTGGTACTCGACGAGCCGGTACAAGGCGTTGATGTTGCCGGTCAGGCCGAACTTTACCGGCTGATTACCAAACTGCGCGACCGCCACAATTGCGGCGTGCTGATGGTGTCCCACGACCTGCATCTGGTCATGAGTACCACCGATCAGGTGGTCTGCCTCAATCGCCACGTCTGCTGCTCCGGCCACCCGGCGCAGGTCAGCGGTGATCCGGCGTTCGTCGAACTGTTTGGTCAGGATGCCCGCAGCCTGGCGATTTATCACCACCATCACGACCACGCGCATGATCTGCACGGCGCTGTAGTCACCAACTCACCTCATGTACACGGGCCGGATTGCAAGCATGGCTGATTTTCTTGTGAACGCCTTGCTCGCAGGTCTCGCGCTTGCAGTAGTTGCCGGCCCACTGGGCTCGTTCGTGGTGTGGCGGCGCATGGCCTATTTTGGCGACACGCTCTCACACGCCGCGTTGCTCGGCGTGGCGCTGGGCCTGATGCTGGACGTGAGCCCGACCTTCGCCGTTACCGTTGGCTGCCTGTTGCTGGCCGCCTTGCTGGTCACCCTGCAAAGCCGGCAGCCGCTGGCCTCCGACACGCTGCTGGGAATTCTCGCGCACAGCACCTTGTCGCTGGGTCTGGTGGTGCTGAGCTTCATGCGCGATGTGCGCATAGACTTGATGGCCTACCTGTTTGGCGATCTGCTCGCCGTCGGCCCCACCGACCTCGCCTGGATACTCGGCGGCAGCGCGATTGTGCTGATTCTGCTGGCAATCTTGTGGCGGCCATTGCTGGCCATCACCGTGCACGAGGAACTGGCCAAAGTTGAAGGCCTGCCCGTCGCGGCTATTCGCCTGAGCCTGATGCTGTTGATTGCCGTGGTGATTGCCGTGGCAATGAAAATTGTCGGCGTATTGCTGATCACCTCGCTGCTGATCATTCCGGCTGCCGCGGCCCAGCGCCACGCCAGAACACCCGAGCAAATGGCCTTTGGCGCCAGCCTGCTGGGGATTGTCGCGGTGTGCGGCGGGCTCAGCCTGTCGTGGTTCAAAGACACACCGGCCGGGCCATCCATTGTGGTGTGCGCCGCCGGGCTGTTCTTGCTCAGCTTCGCGTTGCCCCGGCGCAATGGCCGTTAAACCAACACGGCAAAAGGTCGCGCGCCGAGGCAATCTGCTGCAGGCAGCGTGATCTGAGGTCTATGCTGATCATCGCAGGCAGTAATCTGCGCCAGTCAGTCACATTTTTAATGCAATCCAGCTATAACCATAGGTCTACAAAGATTTTTGCGACCTAACCAGCGCCGGTTAAACTAAGCGGCTTTTGTGCCTATCCGGCAGCTCGACAAACCCAAAAGGTTTTAAGCGTGATCAATTTTCAACAGGTTCATAAGGCCTATCGCGTCAATGGCGAAGAGATTCCGGCGTTACAGCCAACGGATCTGCACATTGATCGCGGCCAGGTGTTCGGCATCATCGGCCATTCCGGCGCGGGGAAAAGTACCCTCATGCGCCTGATTAACCGCCTTGAAGAGCCGTCTGGCGGACGTATCGATATCGACGGTGAAGATGTCACCGCACTCGACGCCAACGGTTTGCGGCGCTTCCGCCAGCAAGTCGGCATGATCTTCCAGCACTTCAACCTGCTGTCGTCGAAAACCGTCGCCAATAACGTCGCCATGCCCCTGCAACTGGCCGGCGAAATGTCGAGCAGCCAGATTGCCCAGCGCGTCAGCGAACTGCTGGATCGCGTTGGCCTTACCGAGCACGCTGATAAGTATCCGGCGCAGCTCTCCGGCGGCCAGAAGCAGCGTGTCGGCATCGCCCGTGCGCTGGCTACCCGCCCGAAAATCCTGCTCTGCGACGAAGCGACCAGCGCCCTTGATCCACAGACCACAGCGTCGGTCTTGCAGTTGCTGGCCGAGATCAACCGCGAACTGAACCTGACTATCGTGCTGATTACCCACGAGATGGATGTTATCCGCCGTGTGTGTGACCGCGTGGCAGTGATGGACGCCGGCATTGTGGTCGAGCAGGGCGCGGTTGCCGATGTGTTCCTGCACCCGCAACACCCGACTACCAAGCGCTTTGTGCAGGAATCGGAGCAGATTGACGAAAACGAGCAGCGCGATGATTTTGCCCATGTTCAGGGCTGCATTCTGCGCCTGACATTCCAGGGCGAGGCCACGTATGCGCCGCTGCTGGGCACCGTTGCCCGCGAAACCGGCGTGGACTACAGCATTCTCGCGGGGCGCATTGATCGCATCAAAGACACCCCGTACGGCCAACTGACGCTGGCCCTCACCGGCGGTGATCTGGCGGCCGCACTGGAGCGTTTCAAAGCGGCAGATGTTCACCTGGAGGTACTGCGCTAATGACCAGTCTGTTCCCTAACGTCGACTGGCTGGAAATCTGGCAGGCCACCCTCGACACGCTGAGCATGCTCGGCGGCTCGCTGCTGTTTACCATCGTGCTCGGCTTGCCACTGGGCGTGCTGCTGTTCCTCACCAGCCCACGGCAGATGTTCGAACAGAAAGCCTTTTACGGCTTCCTATCGCTGCTGGTTAACGTGTTGCGCTCGGTGCCATTCGTGATCCTGCTGATCTTGATGATCCCGCTCACCGTAATGGTCACCGGCACCTCGCTGGGCGTTGCCGGCGCGATTCCACCGCTGGTAGTGGGCGCCACGCCATTCTTCGCACGCCTGGTTGAGACCGCGCTGCGCGAAGTTGATCGCGGCATCATCGAAGCCACGCAGGCGATGGGCGCAACCACGCGCCAGATCGTAATCAATGCCTTGCTGCCGGAAGCGCTGCCGGGGATTTTTGCCGCCATCACCGTTACCGCCATCACCCTGGTTTCGTACACCGCAATGTCCGGCCTGATTGGCGGCGGCGGTTTGGGCGACCTGGCTGTGCGCTACGGTTATCAGCGCTATCAGCCGGACGTAATGATCGTCACCGTGGTGCTACTGCTGATTCTGGTGCAGGTGCTGCAAACCGTCGGCGACAAGCTGGTGATCCACTTCTCGCGTAAATGAAATTCTAACAAGCGGCCAACAGCCGCAGTGGTGGCGCTGATCCAGGCTAAACAGCTGGGCAGCGCCACCCGCCAACCCATCCCACAAGGAGTTGAACATGAAAAAACTGCTGACCGCTTTTGCTGCCGCTGCAGCCTTCACCGCTGTTGCCGCACAAGCCGAAACCCTGACCGTTGCAGCCACTGCTGTGCCGCACGCCGAAATCCTCGAATTCGTTAAGCCGACGCTGGCCAAAGAAGGCGTCGACCTGCAAGTGAAGGTTTTCACCGACTACGTACAACCGAACATTCAGGTTGCCGAGAAGCGCATCGACGCCAACTTCTTCCAGCACCAGCCGTACCTCGACGAGTTCAACAAGAGCCGTGGCGCTGATCTGGTCAGCGTTGTTGGCGTTCACGTAGAACCGTTCGGCGCTTACTCCAGCACCATCAAAGACCTCGCTGACCTGCCGCAAGGCGCCAACGTGGTGATTCCGAACGATGCAACCAACGGTGGCCGCGCGCTGCTGCTGCTGCAAAAAGCCGGCGTGATCAAGCTCAAGGACAGCAGCAACATCACTGCGACCCCGAAAGACATCGTCGAGAATCCGAAGAAGATCAAAGTACGTGAACTGGAAGCCGCCACTCTGGCGCGCGTTCTGACTCAAGTCGATCTGGCCCTGATCAACACCAACTACGCACTCGAAGCCAAGCTGAACCCGACCAAGGATGCACTGGTAATCGAAGGCAGCGAGTCGCCATACGTCAACGTGCTGGTTGCCCGCCCGGACAACAAAGACAGCGCCGCCATGCAGAAGCTGGCCAAAGCGTTGACCAGCCCTGAAACCAAGGCATTCATCCTTGAGAAGTACCAGGGCGCAGTGGTTCCGGCGTTCTGATCATTCAGCGCTAATTGCTTTACCCGACAAGCCCGCTTCATGCGGGCTTTGTTTTGCCCGTTAAACAGCCAAGCAAGCACTCCACGGCAGGCTGACGCTGGGCGCGACGCATGACGGCGACCAGTTCACGCTGAAAACCCAAAGCGCCCAACTCGATAACCCGCAGTTGCGTTGGGCGTTGCAGCCAGAGCCCGGCATAGGGAATAAGCGAAACGCCAAGCCCGCATTCAACCATACGCACAATAGCTTCCAGCTCATCCAGCTCCAGCGCCTCCTGTACTTCAATTCGCTGCTCGCGCAAGAAATCGCTCACTAACCGGCCACCAAACGAGCGCCGGTCGTAACGCACAAAAGGCTCGCGGGCGAGTAACTGCAATGGATCATCGCCCGCGACATCCTGCGGGGCGATCAACACAAAGCGCTCATGCGCCAGGCTGATGACCTCAAGCTCCTTGGGCAGCGCGAAGGGCGGTTTGATCATCAGTGCCAGATCCAGCTCACCGGCGTCTATCTGGCTCAGCAACTGCAAAGAAACGCCGGGCACCAGTTGCAGCTCAACCTTGGGCGCCAACGCCTTAAAGCGCGGCAGCGCCTCGGGCAGCCAACTGGTTTGCACGGTCGCGATGGCGCCGATCTTCAGTTCACCTTGCCATTCGGCCAGCGAGCCGGGGAGGGCCATTTGCGCCGCCAGCGCGAGCATTTGCTCGGCCAAAGGCAGCGCATGCCGACCAGCAGCATTGAGCTGCGCGGTACGCCCGCTGCGATCAAACAAGCGCACACCGAGGGTTTGCTCCAGCGTGCGCATTTGCGCACTGACAGCCGACTGAGTAAGCCCGACATGGCGCCCGGCGGCCGCAAATGTGCCGTGACGGACGACCATCACAAAGGTTTTCAGCTCGCGCAGCATGGCAGTCTCATTGATCAATTTTATTTGTGCTTGGTAGCAAGAATATTCGCTTTTAATCAATTTTATAGCTAATAGAATCAGTTAACCGCTGATCATCCGAGGATTCAAACAATGGCACTCGCGCCTTTCCATTTGGCTATTCCCGTCCACGACCTCGCCGCCGCACGGCACTTTTACGGCCAGGTATTTGGTTGCGACGAAGGCCGCAGCAGTGATCATTGGGTCGACTTTGATTTCTTCGGCCACCAATTGGTAATTCACCAGGCGCCACAAATGCCTCATCAAGCCGAAGCCCACAGCAACGCCGTAGACGGCCACGATGTGCCGGTGCCGCACTTCGGCGTGGTGCTGGCGTGGGAAGATTGGGAAGCGTTGGCTGAGCGCCTGCAGTCATTGAAAACCCGCTTCGTGATCGAGCCGTATGTACGGTTCAAAGGGCAAGTGGGCGAGCAGGCCACAATGTTCTTGTTTGACCCATGCGGAAACGCCCTCGAATTCAAGGCGTTCAAAGACATCTCGCAGATGTTTGCCAAATAAGGAAGGTTTAGGTTTAACCGGACGATGCGGAGGATGGATAGCCACCAAAGGTGGCAATCCGTCATACGATTTATGCCCCGCAACACAACCCACGCCGGGCCATCAAACGTCCGACCATAAATCGCAACGCGGCAGCCGATGTACGACATGAATTTTGTGGCGACACGGTCGCAAGCCGTACACATAATGGAGGATGGATAGCCACCGAAGGTGGCAATCCGTCGAGCGATTCACGCCCCGCAACATAACCCACGCCGGGCCATCAATCATCCGACCACAAATCGCAACGCGGCGGCCGATGTACGATATGAATTTTGTGGCGACACGATCGCAAGCCATACACATGACGGAGGATGGATAGCCACCGAAGGTGGCTATCCATCGAGCGATTCACGCCCCGCAACATAACCCACGCTGGGCCATCAACCATCCGACCACAGACCGCAACGCGGCGGCCGATGGCCGCCATGACGGATTAACCTACGGTTTATCCATCCTCCATGTACGACACAAGTTTTGGGGCGATTCGGCCGTAAGCCGGGCTAACGGGCTTAGCTGTCGCTTAAGCGAAAGCCGACTTTTAGGGTCACCTGAAAATGCGCAACCTTGCCGCCTTCAATGTGCCCGCGGGTGTTCACCACCTCAAACCAATCGAGATGGCGAATTGATTTCGCGCACTCGGCAATCGCATTGTTAATAGCGTCATCGGTGCCAACTTTCGATGTTCCAACCACTTCCACGACTTTATAAGTGTGATGATCTGACATGAGTTTCTCCCTGACTGTTGTTTAAAAACGCAACACGTTGCTGTCTTCACAATAGTCGACAGGGTCAGCCGGCCTAAAGTTCTATCAGGACGGCTGCAACTCATTGCGCAGCCACTGCGCCAACAACTGCGCACGCTTGTCGAGCAATCGCGAAGGCACCCACAGCGCCAGCCGCGCCGGGGTTTCGACAAAACCCCAAGGCGCCACCAAACGCCCCGCGGCCAAATCATCAGCCACAAGTTGTTGCGGTGCGATAGCCACACCCAACCCGGCCGCCGCCGCTTCCAGCAAGTAATACAGATGCTCAAAGCCTTGGCCCAATTGCAGATCGGCAGGATTCAGCGCATTGCTATGCGCCCAACTTGGCCATGCCTGCGGACGCGAGATGGTATGCAACAACGGCTCACCCAGCAGGCTTGCCGCTGGCGCGCCATGCAATTGTGGGTAGCGCGAATAACGCGGGCTCATCACCGGACCGATGCATTCGGTTGCCAGTTCAAACACCTGCATGTCGGCTGGCCACGGCGGCTCGGCGAACCACAAAGTGGCATCGACGCCACTGCGCCGTGGATCAAGCTCGCCTTCGCTGGCAGATAATTGCAGGCGCAGCTCCGGCAACTCGCGATTCAGCCGGTCGAGGCGCGGGATAAACCAGCGGGCCAGCAAACTACCGGGACAAGCCAACACGAAAGGGGCGTTGGCCTGACCTTGCTGCAGCTCCGCGCAGACACTGCGCAAACGAGCGAAAACCTCACTGCTGGTATCGCGCAAACGCACGCCTGCATCTGTGAGTTTAAGGCCGCGCCCATCCTTGACGAACAAGGCCAGCCCCAAATGCTCTTCAAGTGCACGAACCTGCCGGCTCACTGCACCGTGAGTGACATGCAGCTCGTCAGCGGCCAAGCTCAGGTTGCTCAGCCGGGCGGCAGCTTCAAACGCGCGGAGGGCATTAAGAGGGGGAAGCTCGCGACTCATATGTGAGTTTTCCTAACAGGTCGAGTCAATCTTATCGCTTTTGTCCGATCCGCCACAGCATTATCCTGTGCTCATTGTCCCAAATCGCCCCGGTGCGCCTTGGCAGACCCACAGTTCCAGCTTCAGGAGAACACCATGACTTCATTTCGCAGCGGCCCAGACGCCACAGGCCTGTTCGGCTCGTTTGGCGGCCAGTATGTCGCCGAAACCCTGATGCCATTGATCCACGATCTGGCAGACGAATACGAGAAGGCCAAGCAGGACCCCGAGTTCGCCAAAGAACTGGCCTACTTCCAGCGCGATTATGTGGGTCGCCCGAGCCCACTGTACTTCGCCGAGCGCCTGACCGAACACTGCGGCGGGGCGAAGATTTACCTCAAGCGCGAAGAACTCAACCACACCGGCGCGCACAAGATTAACAACTGCATCGGCCAGATTTTGCTGGCCCGGCGCATGGGTAAAAAACGCATCATCGCCGAGACTGGCGCGGGCATGCACGGCGTTGCAACCGCCACCGTTGCCGCACGTTTTGGCCTGGATTGTGTGATTTACATGGGCACCACTGACATCGACCGTCAGCAGGCCAACGTATTCCGTATGAAGCTGCTGGGCGCTACCGTGATTCCGGTAACCGCCGGCACCGGCACCTTGAAAGATGCCATGAACGAAGCGCTGCGCGACTGGGTGACCAACGTCGACAGCACCTTCTACCTGATTGGCACAGTGGCTGGCCCACACCCGTATCCGGCAATGGTGCGTGATTTCCAGGCCGTTATCGGCAAGGAAACCCGTGACCAGTTGCAGGATCAGGAAGGCCGTCTGCCCGACAGCCTGGTTGCTTGCATCGGTGGCGGCTCCAACGCCATGGGCTTGTTCCACCCGTTCCTCGACGACAACTCTGTCGAGATTATCGGCGTCGAAGCAGCCGGTTACGGCATTGAAACTGGCAAGCACGCGGCCAGCCTGAACGGCGGTGTTCCCGGCGTTTTGCACGGCAATCGCACCTTTTTGCTCCAGGATGACGATGGTCAGATCATCGACGCCCACTCGATTTCCGCCGGCCTCGATTACCCCGGCATCGGCCCTGAACACGCCTGGTTGCATGATATCGGCCGCGTTCAGTACACCTCGGTAACAGACGACGAAGCGTTGGAAGCCTTCCACAGCTGCTGCCGCCTCGAAGGCATTATCCCGGCACTGGAAAGCGCCCACGCACTGGCTGAAGTATTCAAGCGTGCGCCAAGCCTGCCCAAGGATCACCTGATGGTGGTCAACCTGTCCGGCCGTGGCGACAAAGACATGCAAACCGTCATGCACCACATGGCAGAGACCGTAAACCAGCAGGAGAAAACTGCATGAGCCGCCTGCAAACCCGCTTTGCCGAGTTGAAACAACAGAACCGCGCTGCACTGGTGACCTTCGTGACCGCTGGCGACCCCGGCTATGACGCCTCGCTGGCGATCCTCAAGGGCCTGCCGAAAGCCGGTGCCGATGTGATCGAACTGGGCATGCCGTTCACCGACCCAATGGCTGATGGCCCGGCGATTCAGCTGGCCAACATCCGCGCGCTGGCCGCCAAACAGGATCTGCGCAAAACCCTGCAAATGGTCCGCGAGTTCCGCAAAGATGACCAAAGCACGCCGCTGGTGCTGATGGGTTACTTCAACCCGATTCATAAATTCGGTGTGGATAACTTTATCGCCGAAGCCAAGGAAGCCGGTGTTGATGGCCTGATCGTGGTCGATCTGCCGCCAGAGCATAACGTCGACCTGTGTGATCCGGCGCAAGCGGCGGGCATCGACTTCATCCGCCTGACCACTCCGACCACCGACGACAAGCGTCTGCCGAAAGTGCTTAACGGCAGCTCCGGCTTCGTTTACTACGTCTCCGTTGCCGGTGTTACCGGTGCAGGCTCGGCCACGCTGGAACACGTAGAAGCCGCCGTTGCGCGCTTGCGTCGCCACACTGATCTGCCGATCAGCATCGGTTTCGGCATCCGCACGCCAGAGCACGCCGCAACGATTGCACGACTGGCTGACGGTGTTGTGGTGGGTTCGGCACTGATCGACCAGATCGAGAAAGCTGACAACAGCGAAGACGCTGTTAACGGTGTACTGCAACTGTGCAGTGAACTCGCTGAAGGCGTTCGCAGCGCCCGCCGCTAAGCAACAACTGCGCTAAGCAAAAGCCGCTGCCCGATCAGGCAGCGGCTTTTTCATATCTACTCCAACCTAAAAGCTAGAGCGCCCGGCTGCTGACCAGCCGCAGCACATCGAAGTAACTCGGTGGCGTCGGCACATGGCCGCGCTCAAGCAGCATCTGATGCATCTGCGGCAGACGGAAGTAGGGCACCGACGCCATCAGATGATGCTCGATGTGATAATTCACCCGAATCGGCGCCACAAACGCGCGCGCCACAAAGCCTGCGCGAGTCGTACGAGTGTTGCGCAAGGTGTTGCGGCTGCTGCCCAGACACGCGTGCTCGGCCATCGAGCGGATGCGGATAAACAGCGGGAACGGGGTGATATACGCCACCACCCAAACGCCATATAGCCAGGCATTGCCTGTGGCTGCCAACGCGGCAAACAAAATGCCATTGGTTATCAACATGCCTACCGCATTGCGCAAAAAGGCTTGTGGATAACTCCACCATTTGCGCCCGTCCTGCGGCAGCGGCTGAACATCGTTGGCCACCGTCCACTTGATAACTTCGGCGTCCATCAGCACCCGTCCGAGCACAAACTTGAAGCCGGTGATGCCAAAGGTGTCGCGGGCGAGCTTGCGCAGCAGCGAGCGCCGGGTGGTGGGAAAACCGGCGACCAGACTCAGGTCGGGATCATCTTCGGTCGAGGTTTTGGCGTGGTGCACCAGATGGTACGGACGATACTTGTGCAACTCATTCCACACTGGCCGCGCGCATAACCAATCGCTGAGAACATCATTGCCCCACTTGCTCTTGAACAAGGTGCCATGCGCGGCGTCGTGCTGAAGAATCGCCAGGCACAACTGACGGCCAGCGATCACCGCCAGGCCGACGACCAACGCTGCAATGAACGCCCACAACGGCAGATGACTTTGGGCATAAGCCAGCAGCGCAAACGTCAGCCCGATCACAGCCCAGGTCGAGCCTACCGCCCACGCACCATAGGCATCCGAGCGAGCAGTGAGTTGCTTGATTTCGTCGCGGCTGAATATCTCGGTTATTTTTATTTTTTCGTTCATCAGGTTTTTCCGGGAGTGTTAATCCATCAATGCAATGGGTGTTGAGTGCTGCAAGCAGGCTCGACAGGGACAGGCGACAAGCCATTGGCAAACAGCTCCAACCAGATGCGCCGACCCTCGGCGACAAAGTTCTGGGCACATTCGACAAACGCGTGGCGCACCTGCGCGTCGACAAAAGGCTCGGGCAGCAGCGGGTCGAAGAGCACCTGACGAATTGCCGCGCTGCCCAACACAAAGACCTCGCGCGCACGAACCTCTGGCTCAAGATCAACGGCACTGGCAAGCCACTCATTGAGCTGGTGGGTCAGTTGCTGGTAACGCTGAGTCAGGGCTGCGCCGTCCCAAAGTATGCGAATGCGCGCCAGTTCTTCGTCAGTGAAACCATTGCCGGTGAACACCAGCGCCTGGGGCTCCAGCCCCAGCGCCAGAAGCCGCTGACGGACCGCAGCAATGTCGTCTTCGATGTTATTGGGACGGATATACAGGCCTTTCTGCAGTTCGCAAAAGCCGAGCATCTGCAAGGCACGCTCACGCTGGCGCAACGCGGTGCGGTCGGTGCGGCCCAAGGCTGCGGCGTATACCAGCAAGTAATCACCCGCCCATGGCCGCATACGCTGTTCAGCCTGCTGCCAGGCCGCCAGCTCTGCCGACAACTGCAAAGCATTTGGCCCCAACTTGTAGCTGCCGCGCCCGGCGCCTTTGATCAGCGACTCAGCGGAAAGACGCGCCAGAGCAACCCGCACGCTGTTTTCGCTGATCCCAAACAGGGCACACGCCGCCACCGCCTCACGCGCCAGCAAAGGCTTGTCGCCAGCGGCAACCAGTAGATCGAGAATCATGCTTTTGGCGGTGTTTTTCATCGCGGCTGAGTGCGCCTTATTCTTACTTTTAATTACATTATTTATCCTTATATTTAAGATTATGTAATATTTCAAGACGCGCCTGAGCGAGACGCCGCCAATTGCAAAACCCGCAGACACAAAAAAGCCGCTGCCTGATTGCTCTGGCAGCGGCTCTTCGGTTCGCGTTAGCGCGTTACTCGACTTGCGCCTGCAACTGACGCTGCGCCTGCTTCTGTTGGCGATAGCTGATTGCAGCCGCTGGCACTGGGGTAATCGCGCCCGTTTCCATCCACTTCTTCAGACGGTTGGCGTCGGCCATGTGGGTGTATTTGCCAAAGGCATCAAGCACCACGAACGCCACCGGACGATTTTTCATCACGGTACGCATAACCAGACAATGCCCGGCTTCATTGGTGAAGCCGGTTTTGGTCAGTTGCACGCTCCAGTTGTCCTTGCGCACCAGGCCGTTGGTGTTACGAAAACCCAGGGTGTAATTAGGTTTGCGAAATGCCACGGTCTTGTCGTCGCTGGTGCTCAATTCGCTGAGCATCGGGTACTTCTCAGTGGCCTTGAGCAGCTTGACCAGATCCGTCGCCGTCGAGACGTTATGCGGCGACAAACCCGTAGGCTCAACATAGTGTGTATGGCTCATGCCGAGCGCACGCGCCTTGGCATTCATGGCCGCGATAAAGGCCACCTGACCGCCCGGATAATGGTGCGCCAGACTGGCCGCCGCACGGTTTTCAGACGACATCAGCGCCAGCAGCAGCATGGTCCGGCGGCTGACTTCACTGCCCACCCGAACCCGCGAATAAACCCCACGCATTTCCTTGGTATCGGCGATGTTGATGTCGAGCATCTCATCCATCGGCAGCTTGGCATCCAAGGTGACCAGAGCAGTCATCAACTTGGTGACCGAGGCAATCGGCAACACCATATTGGGGTTGCTCGAATACAGCACTTCATTGGTTTTCAGGTCGACCAGCAGGGCGCTGCCTGCCGCCAATTCCTGTCGCGCCGGCGCCTTGCTGGTGGCGTTGGCGTGCGTTGCAACTACAACACTGCTGCAAACCAGCAGCAAGCTGACTAACGTCTGACGAATTTTCACGTGGAGATTCACTAGGTTAAGTGGGGTGGGTCTGAACCATCGATCCAGAGCGCGCAGTATACGGAATAAGCCCAGCAGCTTTGGAGCCCCCTGCCACAACTGTGTTCCTACCTTTCGTCTGGTGTTACGACTACTCTTAGAATACCTGCGCAACCAAACACACTGTTTAAGCGCCAGTGTGGCTGCATTAAAGTTATCCACAAACGCTGTACTGTGCAAATACGGCCCTTCACTCAGGCCCGCTAACGCGCCATCATGGCTCACACAACCAACCAGGCAGACAACCAACCCTGATGCGATTACCTACCCGTCAGTCTTTATTGCCGTTTCTGCGCTGGCTGCCCTCGGTTAACCGCAAGAAGCTGAGCAACGATGCATTGGTCGGGCTGACGGGTGCGATTCTGGCGCTGCCGCAATCTATTGCCTATGCGTTGATCGCTGGGCTGCCCGCCGAGTATGGGTTGTACGCGGCGATTGTGCCGGTGATTATCGCGGCGCTTTGGGGCTCATCCTGGCACCTGATTTGCGGGCCCACAGCGGCGCTTTCCATCGTTTTGTTTACCAGCGTTAGTCCTATGGCGCCGCCGGGCAGTGAGACGTACATCGGCCTGATTTTGCTGCTGAGTTTCATGGCCGGAATCTTTCAATGGCTGCTCGGTTTGCTGCGCTTCGGCGCACTGGTCAACTTCGTTTCGCATTCGGTGGTGCTGGGCTTTACCCTGGGTGCAGCGCTGGTGATTGCCTTGGGCCAACTGCCCAACCTGCTCGGAATTGAAATCGCCAGCCAGCCAACAGCGCTGGCGACAGTACTTAACCTGGGTCAGCACCTGAGCGAAATCGACTGGCCAACCTTTGCCGTGGCAGGCTTTACGCTGGTGATCAGCGTGTTGATAAAGCTGCTGTTGCCGCGCTGGCCAGCGCTTCTTATCGGTCTTTTGGCCGGCAGCCTGCTGGTGCTGTTTATGCCCAAGCAATTTGCTCATGTCGGGCTGGTAGCAGCGTTTGAGGGCAGCCTGCCGCCAGTGCATATTCTCGACTTCAACCTGAATGACATCACCCGCCTGCTGCCCGCAGCAATTGCCTGCGGCATGTTGGGGCTGGTTACAAGCTTGTCGATTGCCCGTTCGCTGGCGACCAAATCGCGGCAGTTTCTCGATGCCAACCAGGAGGTTCGCGCGCAGGGTTTTTCCAACATGGTCGGGCCGTGGTTTTCGGCCTACGCCTCTGCCGGCTCATTCACCCGCTCGGCGCTGAACCTGCAAGCAGGGGCAAAAACTCCATTGGCCGGGGTGTTTTCAGCAATTCTGGTCGCGCTGTTTGCACTGTTCGGCACCCAGCTGATCGAGCATATTCCGTTGCCCAGCATGGCCGCTGGCATCTTGATTATCTGCTGGGGCTTGCTCGACTTTGCCGGCGTCAAATCGCTCTACCGGGTGAGTCGCTCAGAGTTTCTGGTGATGCTGCTAACGCTCGGCGCAACCTTGCTGATGGAGCTGCAAACGGCGATTTATGCCGGGGTTCTGGCATCGCTGTTCTTCTACCTCAAGCGCACCTCGCAGCCACGCGTACGCTTCTGGCAGGAAGATGAAGAAGCGCTGCTGCGCATTGAGGGCTCGATCTTCTTTGGCGCGTGCCATTACGTGCAGCAGATTCTTCAGCGCAGCCAGGGTGAGCGGGTCATCATCGATGCCCATCACGTTAACTTTATTGATTACGCTGGCGTCGAAATGCTCCATCAGGAAGCTCGCCGCCTTGGCAGCCTGAAACGCCAATTGGTGATGCGCCGCGCACGGCAACAGGTGATCGACGAGATCCAGAAGCTTGAAGGCGCCGAAGCGTGCCCGATTGTGTTTGAGGATTGATCTCTGGGGCAGCGTCGGTGCCGCCACCCAGTCTAAGGCCGCTAACTAACGGCGGCGGTTTGCAAGGCCAGCTCTCAGCCCAACAACCGGCGCAATTCGGCTAACACCGGCGCAGTATCCGGGCGCACACCGCGCCACAGATAGAACGCCTCTGCCGCCTGCTCGGCCAACATGCCCAGGCCATCCAGCGTACGCGCTGCACCGTGCTCACCAGCCCAGCGATTGAACGCGGTGGGCTCCTTGCTGTACATCATGTCGTAGCACAGGGTGTGGCCCGGTTTGATCAGACCGGGCGCAATTGGCGGCAGCTCGCCGGCAAGGCTTGCCGAGGTACCGTTGATGATCAGATCGACCGGGGCGTCGATCCAGTCAAAGCCGCTGGCCACCACCGGGCCCATATCGGCGAACAACTGCGCCAGCAGCTCGGCTTTGGCGACTGTGCGATTGGCGATAACCAGCGAGGCGGGTTGCTGCTGCAAAATCGGCTCGAGCACACCGCGCACCGCGCCGCCTGCACCCAGCAGCAGGATGCGTTTATCGCGCAAAGAGAAACCGGCGTTTTCCTGCAGATCACGCACCAGCCCGGCGCCGTCGGTGTTGTCACCGAGCAGGCTGCCGTCGTCTGTGCGCATCAAGGTATTTACCGCACCCGCACGTTCGGCGCGTGCAGTGAGGCTGTCGGCCAACTGATACGCCTGCTCCTTGAACGGCACCGTGACGTTGGCGCCTTTGCCTTCTGCAAAGAAGGTTTTGGCAAATTCGGCAAAGCCATCCAGCGGCGCCAATAGCGCCTCATAAGTGAGCTGCTGGCCGGTCTGTTCGGCGAACATTTTATGGATCAATGGCGACTTGCTGTGGCCAATGGGGTTGCCGAAGACGCCGTAGCGGTCCATGAGCGAAATCCTTGATCAAGCTGAAAACGATGGCGCCATCATAGCCAAAGTACCACCGCATGGCCTGCGAAAAATCACCGTTGCGATCGACCTAACGCGGCTAGAACGGCCACCAGCTGCGGTTGTCTTCCAGCTCTTCGCGGCATTGCTTGAGTTGCCAGCCATAATTTTTGGCCTGCGTTTCAACCTTGCGTGCGACCTGCAACAGCCAGGGCTTGGCGTTGTGCGAACCGCGACTAAACCCACCACGCCCCTCGTGATACGCGAGGTATTGTTTGTAGGCGTCCCATTTGGAAACCCCGAGCTGGCGCTGGGTGCCGTCGGTGTACCAGCCGATAAACATGATCGCGTCGTCGAAGTTGTCTCGCGAGCCGCCGTTACCGGTCTGGTCTTTGTATTCGCCCCACACCGGATCTTGCGCCTGTGCATAACCGTAGGCCGAGCTGACCCGGCCCCACGGAATTATCCACAGCAGGTAATCACGCGGCGGCAACGCGTCACTGACGTAGCTGCTCTCCTGCTTCATGATCGCCATCGCCACATTCATCGGCGTGCCGTAGGCTTTTTCCATGTCGAGCGAATCTTCATACCAGTCCGGATACTGGCGATAGATATTGCACAGGTTGGTTTGATCGCGGGGCGGCGCCGTTGAGCAGCCCGCAAGGACTGCCAACGCGCTGAGCAGGATCAGCAAACGAGCCATTGGCTGCAAACTCAATCTGCTGCCAGCCAGTCGCGGTCGGTCAGGAAGTACTCGGTGAGACGAGCCTCTTCACTGCCCGGTTCGGCCTTCCAGTCATAGCCCCAACGCACGTGCGGCGGCAGGGACATGAGGATCGATTCGGTGCGCCCGCCAGACTGCAAGCCAAACAGGGTGCCGCGGTCGTAAACCAGGTTGAACTCGACGTAACGTCCGCGCCGGTAAGCCTGAAATTCGCGTTGGTGCTCAGTGTATGGCAACGCTTTGCGGCGCTGCACAATCGGCAAGTAGGCTTCTAGATAAGCGTCACCGATGGCGCGCAGGAAGGCGAAGCTGGTGTCGAAGTCCCACTCGTTGAGGTCGTCGAAGAACAAACCGCCAATGCCACGCGGCTCGTTGCGATGCTTGATGTGGAAATAACGGTCGCACCACTCTTTGTAGCGCGGATACACATCAGCGCCGAAGGGATCGCACGCCGCTTTTGCTACGCGATGCCAGTGGGCGCAGTCTTCTTCATTGGCATAGTAGGGAGTCAGGTCGAATCCACCGCCGAACCACCACACAGCTTCTTCGCCTTCTTTTTCGGCAATGAAAAAGCGCACGTTGGCGTGCGAAGTCGGGATGTGTGGGTTGGTCGGGTGAATCACCAACGACACACCCATTGCCTCGAATCCGCGACCGGCCAGCTCTGGGCGATGGGCGCTGGCAGACGGCGGCAAGCCGGTACCGAATACGTGAGAGAAGTTGACCCCGCCTTTTTCAATCAGGCCGCCGTTTTCCATGACACGCGTACGACCGCCGCCACCTGCCGGGCGCTCCCAGGCGTCTTCGAAGAACTGCGCGGCGCCATCTTCGGCTTCCAGAGCAGCGCAAATTCGGTCTTGCAGGTCGAGCAGGTAAGCCTTCACGGCTTGGGAACGATCACTCATAGCGGCACCTTAAAACGGGTCGTGCCTGACAGCATACAAGCTGACAGGCGAAATCTGGCGCAAGCATAACATTCCCGCCAGTGCGCCCGCAGTTGACTGGTATCAAACCTAGGGTCAGTAATGCGCCTGCGCAACTTTGTGCCATTAACCGGCAAGGCAGACGATAGGAGTAATGCCCGCCGCGCAAATTAGCGGCATTATGGGCGTCTACTGGCGTTTAATCGCAGCGTCCATTTCACCATCAGCAAGGAGTCTGGCATGGCCAAGCGCATTCAATTCAGCAGTCACGGCGGCCCGGAAGTACTCGAATTCACCGACTATCAGCCCGCGGCTCCCGGCCCTAAAGAAGTCCGCGTGCAGAACCACGCCATCGGCCTGAACTTCATCGACACCTATTTCCGCAGCGGCCTGTATCAGCCGCCAGCATTGCCTTCGAGCCTGGGCACAGAAGGCGCTGGCGTGGTTGAAGCGGTCGGCAGCGAAGTTTCATCGTTCAAGGTGGGTGATCGCGTCGCCTACGCCACCGGCCCGCTGGGTGCGTATAGCGAACTGCATGTGCTGCCGGCCGAGCGACTGGTGAAACTGCCCGATGAAATCAGCTTTGAGCAGGCCGCTGCGGTAATGCTCAAGGGTTTAACCGTGCAGTATCTGTTCCGCCAGACTTACCAATTGCAGGGCGGCGAGACGATTTTGTTCCACGCAGCAGCGGGTGGTGTTGGCTCGTTTGCGTGCCAGTGGGCCAAAGCGCTCGGGGTTAACCTGATCGGCACCGTCAGCTCCGCCGCCAAGGCCGAGCGCGCGATGCAGCAGGGCGCATGGGCAACTATCGACTACAGCCACGAAGACGTTGCCAAGCGCGTGCTTGAGCTCACCGACGGCAAGAAGTGTCCGGTGGTTTACGACGGCGTAGGTAAAGACACGTGGGAAACCTCGCTCGACTGCACCGCGCCGCGCGGCCTCGTCGTCAGCTTTGGTAATGCATCTGGCGCAGTAAGCGGGGTCAACCTCGGCATTCTGGCGCAGAAAGGCGCGTTGTTCGTGACCAGGCCAACCCTGATGGGCTACGCCGATACGCCGCAACGCCTGCAAAGCATGGCCGATGAGCTGTTCGCCATGATCAGCAGCGGCAAGCTCAACGTCGAAATCAGCCAGCGTTACGCTTTGGCCGATGCCGCAAAAGCACAGATCGCACTGAGCGGCCGCCAGACCACCGGCTCAACAATCCTGTTGCCGTAAAGGTTGCGCAGCGCAATGACGGAACACCCGTCATTGCGCCAACCCGGCTTTAATCCGATCACGGCCCGCCACATCGCCAAAATCAAACGCGGAACCGCGTACACACCACAGATGGCCATGACGGATTAACCTGCGGTTTATCCATCCTCCATTGGGGAAATGTTGTTGTGGGGGCAATCGTGCGGCTCGGTTTTGCGCCGTACCACAGACCGGAGGATGGATAGCCCCGAAGGCGGCAATCCGTCATGACGATTCATGCGGCGCGGCATTACGCAAGACATGCCCGCCACACCGCCAAAATCAAAGGCGGAACCGCGTACACACCACAGATGGCCATGACGGATTAACCTGCGGTTTATCCATCCTCCATTGTGAATTGTTGTGGGGCTAATCGTGCGGGTCGGTTGCACGCCGTACCAGATCCGGAGGATGGATAGCCCCGAAGGCGGCAATCCGTCAAGACGATTTATGCGGCGCGGCATTACGCACGACTTGCCCGCGACACCGCCAAAATCAAAGGCGAAACCGGGTACACGCCACCGATGGCTATGACGGATTAACCTGCGGTTTATCCATCCTCCGTTGGTGAATGTTGTTGTGGCGCCAATCGCGCGGCTCGGTTTCACGCCAGACCAAAGGCCGGAGGATGGGTAGACCCGAAGGCGGCAATCCGTCATGGCGATTGGTGCGGCGCGGCATTACGTAAGACATGCCGCCATACCGCCAAAATCAAAGGCGAAACCGCGTACACGCCACAGATGGCTATGACGGATTAACCTGCGGTTTATCCATCCTCCATTGTGAATGTTGTTGTGAGGCTAATCGCGCGGCTCGATTTTGCCCCGCCTCATGAAGGTCGAACAACATCCCCGCTGATCAGGTCGCGGATCAGGCTGGGGTTTTTGCGTCCGCCCAATTTACCGTTGAGAACCTTGTCCAGCTGGCGTGGGAAGTATTGTTCGACGCGCAACCGCGTGCGTGCGGACGGGCGGCCTGCTGGGTTTGCCGAGGTTGAGACGATAGGGCCGGTGAGGGCGCACAGTTCGCGCACCAGCGGATGATCGCTGACGCGGATCGCCACGCTGTTGTGCTCGCCCGTAATCCACTTGGGCAAACGGTCCTGATGCGGCACCAGCCACGTGGTTGGGCCCGGCCATGTGCTGGCGACGCGGTCCTGCCAAATCTCGGGCAGGTCTTCGAGCAGGAAGTCGAACTGATGAATGCTGTCGGCAACCAGGATCAGGCCTTTGTGTATCGGCCGGCTTTTCAGCGCGAGCAAGCGCTCAACGGCCAGCTCATCAAACGGATCACAGCCAAGCCCCCATACGGCTTCGGTCGGATAGGCGATCACACCGCCCTGAAGTACAACACTTGCTGCCTGCCGAACTTGCCAACTGCTGACCATTAACTGCGCTCCATGAATGCATGCCGGGCAAGTGTATCCAAACGACGTGGACGAGGGGAAACCCAGTGCGCGGCGATGCGCTGGGGCCAATCGTTGAGCCGATGATGGAGTTCCGAGTTTCGCAATACATCTCTCAGGCTAAGAACTCTGGATTGCCCGGGCTTGCCAAAGGCCGTTTTCGCTGGCGACGCGACCATCTATTTCAAGTTCGGTCATCGTCGATAACACCTTGGGTAATGGCCAGCCGCTGGCGAACGCCAACGCTTCACTTGTTTGTGGGGCGGCGAATAGCAGCGCGAGCAACGGGTGCGATTCTTTGCGCGCCGGTTCCGCAGGCGGCGCGGGTTGATTCTGCCAGCCGCGCAGCGCTTGCAAAACATCGTCAATGCACTCGACCAGCGCGGCGCCATCGCGAATCAGCTGATGGCAGCCACGCGCGCCCGGATGATGGATTGAACCGGGAATCGCATACACCTCGCGGCCTTGTTCGGCTGCCAGTTTGGCGGTGATCAGCGAACCACTGGACGGACTGGCTTCGACCACTAATACGCCGACCGACAGACCACTGATAAGCCGGTTACGCCGTGGAAAATTACCGGCCAGAGGTGCGCAATCCAGAGGCAACTCACTGACCAGCGCCCCGCCTTGCGCGACGATATCCACAGCCAACTGACGATGCCTTGGCGGATATACACATTGCAAGCCAGTGCCCAGCACGGCGATGGTTTTACCGGTTGCAGCCAGCGCGCCACGGTGAGCGGCGCCATCAATGCCCAGCGCCAGCCCACTGGTAATAACGAACCCTGCCGCCGCCAGACTCCGCGCGAAAGCATGGGCGGTATCGAGCCCCGGCTTGGATGCGCGGCGACTGCCGACAATCGCCAGTTGCGGCTGCTCGAACAAAGCCCGGTCACCCGCCACAAACAGCAACGGCGGCGCATCGTTGAGTTCGGCGAGCAGTGCAGGGTAGTCCGCGTCATCCCACATCAACAGGTGATGCTGCTCTGCCTCAAGCCATTGCAGTGCGGCTCGGGCTCGCTCGCGCACCTCGCTGCAGCGACGTGACGCTGCACAAGTCGCGGGCAAACCCAGAGAACGCCAGGCACTGGCGGGCGCACTGATGGCGGACGAGGCATCGGCGAAGGCACGGAACAGGGTATGCAAGCGGCGCGGGCCGAGTTGCGGTAAACAATGCAGGCGGAGGCGGGCTTCGATTTCAGCCGGAGAATGGCTGGGCAGGCGTTGCGACATAATGATCATCCTTGATCTGTCGCGCCGCGCAGGCGGCTAAAGCAGCAAACCCCGCGCCCGAATCCGGGCGGCGGGGTTTTCGGGTATTACGGGTTACGCACTTTGTCCATGACTGCGAGTTGGCGCGTGGCACCCAAAATCAAACCATAGCTGAGTTTGTCGTAGGTGCGGAACACCATCAGCAAACCTGCACGTTCGTCAGGGATTTTTACCTGTTCGCCGGTCACACGATCACGCACGGTCTCGCCGGTCTTGTAGACCGCCAGCACGTTGCCTTCAGCCAAGCCATCGCGCAAGCCCTTGTTCAGGGTCACAACATCGAACTGGCCGATCTGCGAAACACCACGCGGAACATCGAGGATCAAACCATCAATTGGACCGGCTGGCTCGCTCGGCATGAATGTCGAGTTGATCGCACGCTCTTCGGTCGGGAACAGGCGGTCGCCGTTGCGCACTTCCTGATTGGCGTGGCTGAGCATCATGGTGCCGATATCGCCTTCTTCGGCAACAATCTCGCCGCCGCCGATCGAGTCGGCGTTAATGCCGAGAAACTCTTTGGTGATCGGGTCGTTGTAGGCTTTTCCCTGACGGAAGATGCCGTAAACCGGTGCAGACGGATCGAAGCTGCCGCGTGCGTACACACGATCGCCCGCGCCACTGACGACACGCTCGGCATTACCGGCAACAATATACGGCGCAGCGTTGAAGTCTTTATCGGACTCAACGATGCGGTTTCTCAGCAAAAAGCTGTTGATGGCTTCGAGCGGAATCGTCGGGATGGCTTCTGCCATTGGCGTGGTGCGAACTTTAGGCGACAGCTTGATGGTGCCGCGTGAAGCACCGCGGTTGAGCATCAGCCGAGGCTGGCCGTCGATATAGACCAGCGACAATTGGTCGCCCGGATAGATCAAGTGCGGGTTTTTCACCTGAGGATTTGCATGCCAAATCTCTGGCCATTTCCAGGGCTCGCTCAGGAAACGCCCGGAAATATCCCAGAGCGTATCGCCGCGGACCACTGTATAAGTGTCCGGGTGCCCCTCTTTAAGCTGAACTGCAGCCTGGGCCAAGCCACCCGCGGCGAGCAGTAGCAGGGCGAGTAGTGATTTCCTCATTCGGTGAATCCCTTTATTATGTGTCTTCTGTGAAGCGCCCTAGCGCCGCGTCGTGACATCAATCGCGCCACGATGTGAAGCCTTTTTCATGCTGTTCATCATCTTAGCAGCGCTTTTTGACTTTATTCCATAAGTGCATCACAAACATATATGGCTATCTTAAACATCCTAGAATTTCCAGATCCTCGACTACGTACCATTGCTAAGCCTGTGGACGTCGTTGATGACGAATTACGCCAGTTGATAGACGACATGTTTGAAACCATGTACGAAGCCCCTGGCATTGGTCTGGCTGCAACACAGGTCAATGTGCATAAGCGCATTGTGGTCATGGACATCTCCGAAGACCGCTCCGAACCACTGGTTTTCATTAACCCGGAGTTCGAGTCGCTGACTGACGAGGTTGATCAGTATCAGGAAGGCTGCCTTTCGGTGCCGGGCTTCTATGAAAACGTCGACCGCCCGCAGAAGGTCAAGGTCAAGGCTTTGGACCGTGATGGCAAGCCTTACGAGCTAATCGCCGAAGGCCTGCTGGCCGTGTGCGTTCAGCACGAGTGCGATCACCTCAATGGCAAGCTGTTCGTTGATTACCTGTCTACGCTGAAACGTGACCGGATCAAGAAAAAGCTGGAAAAACAGCACCGCCTGCGCGATTAAGCGCTGACTTATCCACAGGCTTGGCGCCTCTCAACTCCGCGCGCAAGCCCGGCCAGTGCGTGCAAGCCTTGTCCATCTAGCGAGCCCACATGACTGAAGCACTGCGTATTGTCTTTGCCGGTACTCCGGAATTCGCCGCCGAGCATCTGAAAGCCCTGCTTGGCACATCTCATCAGATTGTTGCGGTTTACACCCAGCCAGATCGCCCGGCTGGCCGCGGGCAGAAGCTTATGCCGAGCCCGGTCAAACAGCTGGCGCTTGAACACGACATTCCGGTCTATCAGCCACAAACCCTGCGTGATGCGGATGCTCAGGCCGAGCTGGCCAACTTGCAGGCCGACTTGATGGTGGTGGTCGCTTACGGGCTGATCCTGCCGCAAGTAGTGCTCGATACGCCGCGTCTGGGCTGTATCAACAGTCATGCCTCGTTGCTGCCACGCTGGCGCGGTGCTGCGCCGATCCAGCGCGCGATTGAGGCCGGTGACAGCGAGTCCGGGGTTACTGTGATGCAGATGGAAGCGGGTCTCGATACTGGCCCGATGCTGCTCAAGACACATACCCCGATCAGCGCCGAAGACACCGGCGGCAGCTTGCATGACCGGCTTGCCAGCCTTGGCCCGGCGGCCGTGATCGAAGCGATTGCAGGCCTCGCGGCAGGCACGCTGAAAGGCGAAGTACAGGATGATGCGCTGGCCACCTATGCGCACAAGCTTAATAAGGAACAGGCACAGCTCGACTGGTCGCGTCCGGCGGGTGAGCTGGAACTGTTGATCCGTGCATTCAATCCTTGGCCGATCTGCCAGAGCAGCCTCAATGGCGCAGCGCTTAAAGTGCATGCCGCCAAACTGGGCAAGGGCAGTGGCAAGCCAGGTGAAATTCTCGCCGCCAGTAAAGAAGGCCTGACGGTCGCTTGCGGCAGCGGCGCGCTGTTGCTGACCCGCCTGCAATTGCCCGGCGGCAAGGCGCTGAACTTCGCCGACCTGTATAACAGCCGTCGTGACCAATTCGCCATCGGCACGGTGCTCGCATGAATCCGCGTCTGGCTGCAGCCCGCGCCCTGAGTGCGGTTCTATCCGGCAAAGCCTCGCTGGGCAGCAGCCTGCCGCCACAACTCGACAAGGTTGAACCACGCGATCGCGGCCTGACTCAAGAGCTGGCATTCGGCACCGCGCGCTGGGAGCCAAGGCTTTCGGCGCTGGCCGAGAAGCTTTTGCAGAAACCGTTCAAGGCCGCCGACAAAGACGTCGAGGCCCTGTTACTGGTCGGCCTGTATCAGTTGCTCTACACACGCATTCCCGCCCACGCCGCCTTGGGCGAAACCGTGGGTTGCGCCGACAAGCTGAAAAAGCCCTGGGCCAAAGGCTTACTCAACGCCGTGTTGCGCCGCGCCCAACGTGAAGCCGAACCATTGCTGGCGGAAATGGAGCGCGACCCGATGGTGCGCACCGCGCATCCGCGCTGGCTGCAAAAGGCCCTCAAAGCCCATTGGCCCGAGCACTGGGAAGCGATTTGCGCGGCTAACAATGCGCATCCACCGCTGATGCTGCGGGTTAATCGCCGCCACGGCAGCCGCAATGACTATCTGCAACAACTGCAAGCAGCCGGTATCGAAGCAGCCGCCTGCACCTTCAGCCGCGATGGCATTCGTCTGATTCAAGCCTGCGATGTCACCACCCTGCCCGGATTTGCCGAAGGGCACGTCAGCGTCCAGGACGAAGCCGCGCAACTGGCGGCAGACTTGCTCGATCTGGCGCCGGGGCAACGCGTACTCGACGCCTGCTGCGCTCCGGGCGGCAAAACCTGCCATATCCTCGAAGCCGAGCCCGAGCTGGCTGGCGTAGTGGCGATAGACCTCGAAGCCAAGCGACTGGTGCGCGTTCGCGAAAACCTCGCGCGCCTCAAGCTCGACGCCGAATTGATCGCCGCCGACGGCCGTGATGTCAGCAAATGGTGGGACGGCAAGCCGTTCCAGCGGATTTTGCTCGACGCGCCCTGTTCCGCCACCGGCGTAATTCGTCGCCACCCGGACATCAAACTGGCGCGCAAAGCCGAAGACATTGCCCCGCTGGCGCACCTTCAGGGCGAGTTGCTTGACGCACTGTGGCCAACGCTGGCGGTTGGCGGCATCATGCTCTACGCCACATGCTCGACCCTGCCGACCGAGAATAGCGAAACCATCGCGGCCTTCCTTGAACGCACGCCGGGTGCACGCGAATTGGACATTGCCGGGCCATTTGGCCTGCAGCAGCCACACGGTCGACAATTGTTGGCGCAAATGGACGGCCACGATGGCTTCTACTATGCCAAGCTGATCAAAATCGCCGCGACTCCTCGCGGCTGAGGAAAGGAAACGGATGAAAATCATCATTCTCGGCGCCGGTCAGGTTGGCGGCACACTGGCAGAGCATCTGGCCAGTGAAGCCAATGACATTACCGTTGTGGACACCGATGGCGACCGCTTGCGCGACCTCGGTGATCGTCTGGATATTCGTACCGTACAAGGCCGTGGCTCATTCCCGACCGTGCTGCGTCAGGCAGGCGCGGATGATGCCGACATGTTGGTGGCCGTGACCAACAGTGACGAGATCAACATGATCGCCTGTCAGGTGGCCTACACCCTTTTCCACACCCCGACCAAGATTGCCCGTGTCCGCGAAGCGGCTTATCTGAGCCGCAGCGGGCTGTTCGATAACGAGGCGATTCCGGTTGATGTACTGATCAGCCCCGAGCAAGTGGTGACCAACTACATCAAGCGCCTGATTGAACATCCGGGCGCGCTGCAGGTGATCGACTTCGCCGAAGGCAAGGCTCAGTTGGTGGCAGTCAAAGCGTATTACGGTGGCCCGCTGGTCGGTCAGCAGTTGCGTCAGCTGCGCGAGCACATGCCCAATGTCGACACCCGCGTTGCCGCTATTTTCCGCCGCAACCGGCCGATCATCCCGAAGGGCGACACGGTCATCGAGGCTGACGACGAGGTGTTCTTCATCGCCGCCCGCGCGCACATTCGTGCGGTTATGAGCGAAATGCGTCGCCTTGAAGACAGCTACAAGAAGATTGTGATCGCCGGCGGTGGCCATATTGGCGAACGTCTGGCCGAGGCCATCGAAAGCCGCTATCAAGTCAAAATCATCGAGATGAATCCGGCGCGCTGCCGTTATCTGTCAGAGACGCTGGACAACACCATCGTCCTGCAGGGCAGTGCCTCCGACCGCGACTTGCTGGTTGAAGAGAACATCAACGACGCGGATATCTTCCTGGCGCTGACCAACGACGACGAAGCCAACATCATGTCGTCCTTGCTGGCCAAGCGCATGGGCGCGCGCAAGGTGATGACACTTATCAACAACCCGGCCTATGTGGATTTGGTGCAAGGCGGCGATATCGACATCGCCATCAGCCCGCAGCTGGCAACCATCGGCACCTTGCTGACCCACGTGCGCCGTGGCGACATCGAGAGCGTGCACTCGCTGCGCCGGGGTGCGGCCGAGGCCATCGAAGCGATTGCTCACGGCGACGCCAAATCGAGCAAGGTTATTGGCCGGGCCATTCGCGACATTACCCTGCCGCCCGGCACCACCATCGGCGCGATTATCCGTGAGGATGAAGTGTTGATCGCCCACGACATTACCGTGATCGAAAGCGGCGACCACATCATCCTGTTCCTCGTCGACAAGAAGTACATCCGTGATGTTGAAAGCCTGTTCCAGGTGGGTTTGACGTTCTTCTAAGGCGGTGCCGGTTGTGGTGTGTGAAATATGACGCCTCGATCGCCATGACGGATTGCCTCCTTCGGGGCTATCCATCCTCCGGTTTGCGGGCCGCGCCTGTTCGGGGGATGGATAAATCGCGGGTTGCTCCGTCGTGTTGTGGGTAACTTTCTCCGACGATGGCATGTGCATATTCGAATCGTTGGGATAATCGCCATGACGGATTGCCGCCTTCGGGGCTATCCATCCTCCGGTTTGTGGGTTGCGCCTGATCGGGGGATGGATAAATCGCGGGTTAATTCGGCGTGTTGTGGATAGATCTCATCGGCGATGGCATCGGCATTTTCGTATCGTTGGGATAATCGCCATGACGGATAGATTGGGGGCGCGCCGTCCGGAGGATGGATAAACCGCAGGTTAATCCGTCATGCTGTGGATAACGCTCACGACTGTTGGAGTTTGCATGCTCGAATCTCTTGAAAGGATGCTCGATAAAGGCGTCGATAATGCGTTACTGCGCTTCGGGCTGGGCAAGGGTTATCTGGATGCCGGCGATTGCGCGCAGGCAATTGAACACCTGCAACGCTGCGTAGCATTTGATCCCAACTACTCCGCCGCCTGGAAGCTACTGGGCAAGGCGCTGCAAGCCGATGGCCAGACCGACGCGGCACGCAATGCCTGGGAACAGGGCGTGGCGGCCGCTCAGGCACATGGCGACAAGCAGGCTGAGAAGGAAATGAGCGTGTTTATGCGCAAGCTGGATAAAGCCAACAACCCGTCTTGAAACGCAGTCCGCATCCTCCATAAAGCAAAAAGCCCGGCCGAGATAACTCAGGCCGGGCTTTTTCTTGGCTGATCGACTCAGGTCAGGTCGCCGGGACGGCTCTTCCGGCCAGCAACTTGGCAATCGCGCCGAGCAAAATGCCGTACAGCGGCACGAACAGCACCAGGCTCACGGTGAGCTTGATGGCGTAATCGACACTGGCGATCTCCACCCAATGCTCGGCCATAAACGGATCGCTGCTCTGCCAGAAGGCGATAGAGAAGAATATGAAGGTGTCGAGCAGGTTACCCAGAATGGTCGAGGCGGTTGGTGCAACCCACCACTGACGCAGGCGACGCATGCGGTCGAACACCTGAATATCGAGCAACTGGCCGAACACATAGGCACAGAAACTGGCCAACGCGATGCGACCGACAAATACGTTGAACTCCTGCAGCGCTGCAAAGCCTGCGAATGCAGCGTTCTGGAACAGCACAGAAACCACGTATGAGGCCACCAACGCCGGCAGCATAACGCGGGCAATCACCTTGCGCGCCGGGCCTTTGCCAAGCAGGCGAACGGTGAGGTCGGTTGCCAGAAAGATAAACGGGAAGCTGAACGCGCCCCACGTGGTGTGCCAGCCGAAAATGGTAATCGGCAACTGCACCAGGTAGTTACTGGCGATAATGATAAGAATATGAAACGCGATTAACGCGACCAACGCGGGGCGTCGGATCGTACTCAAGGAAGTCTGCATGTCAGGCCTTTTTGGATGTTATGGGGTGAGGGAACCCATTGCGCTCGGGCTGGTTAGCCAAACGAGCGCGGCATTCTAGCCAATTCCTGACCTTGAGGATAGCTTTCGTACAATAAACGGATAATTGGTCACGTCAGGATGAAACGTAACCCGGCGCCTTCTGCATCGATGCGGATGACTTCCATCTCCAGGATCGGCGCTTCGACAGGCATATCCTGCACCTGCCCAGTGACCCGGTCACCTTTGTTGAGCCCCGCCATCTCCGGATGCTTGATGTAAACACCGGCATCTGAAAGGTCACGCGTCTGGGCGATCAGCTCGCCAAAACTCGGATGGCAGATTTTGATACGGCAGTTCATCGCCGTGCGAGGGTGCTGGCGTTGGTTAGACATAGCGGGTCCGTGCTCAAGGTGAACCTATTTAATAACCGAAAGCGTCATTTATGCACAGTATTAGCTATAAAAAAGGCGCCTGATTCGGCGCCTTTTGACTAACAGCTCAAATTTTTCCGCTCAATACCAGCGCGCCTCACCTTCGGGGCGTTTCTTGAAGCGCTTCATGGTCCACATGTACTGGCTTGGATAAGCGCGAACATAGCGGCCAATCACCTCGCTCATGGCCGCTACGCTTACGGCGATGTCGTCGCTGTACATGCCTTCTGGCGCGGCCTCGAGAATCACTTTATAGCCGCTGCCATCTTCAAGGCGCAGTGCATGCAGGAACACGCCAACGGCTTTACCGCCGGTCAGCATGCTCGGTACAAATTTGCTGGTAAGTGCAACGGTGCCCAGAAACGGCACGAACACACCGCTGGACAAGCTCGGCTCGGGATCGGCAGGAATGCCCACCGAGCCACCTTTGCGCACCTCTTTAATTACGCTGAGGATGCCTTCCTTGGTTGAGGCAGCTACGCGGTTGCCCATCTGCACGCGCTGCTTTTGCAGCAACTCGTCCACCGCCTTGAGCTTTGGCGGACGGTAAAAAATGATCGGTTTGCACTGCGCGCAGTAGAAGTGATTGAGCACTTCCCAGTTGCCCAGATGGCTGGTGATGCCGACCACGCCTTTGCCGGATGCCAGCGCTTGCTCCAGCACCTCGAGGCCTTCGACTTCGCGGATCAGACCAAGCGATTTCTTCGCTGGCCAGATCCACGCGCAAGCGCTCTCGGTCAGGGTTTTGCTGATGCCAACAAGCGTCTCGCCGAGCAGTTTTTCCTGCGCAGCGGCGTCCAGTTCGGGGAAGCACTTTTGCAGGTTGACGCGGGCCACCTCGCGCGAGCCGTTAGGTATTTTCAGCATCAGCCAGCCGATTGCCGCGCCGGTCGCTTGCACTGCGCGCCAGGGCAGCAATGCAAACAGGCGCAGAAAGCCCACCACGAGCGCACCTTTGAACTTCTCCACAGATCACTCCAACAGGGTCAAAAGGTCTATTGTAACGCCCCGCGCCGCAAGCCGCTCAGGTGCGACTCACGCTTTGGCCAACTGTGGATAACGAAAGCAGTCGGTGGTGTGATCCATCACCATGCCGCTGGCCTGCATGAAGGCGTAACAAATGGTTGGCCCGACAAAGTTGAACCCGGCCTTCTTCAACGCTTTGCTCATGGCCTCGGCAGGCGGTGTGATCGCCGGAACATCACCGCGCCCGGTAAAGTGATTGATCAGAGGCTTGCCGCCGACAAACGACCACAGGTAACTCACCGGGTCTTCCAGCCTGAGCCAGGCCTGAGCGTTTTGCCGAACGGCCTTGAGCTTGAGGCGATTTCGCACAATGCCCGGGTCTTGCATGAGCACCTCGATTTCATCGTCGGTGAGTTGCGCCAGACGCTGAACATCAAAGCCGTGCAGCACTTCGCGGTAGCGCTCACGCTTTTTCAAAACGGTTATCCACGAAAGGCCCGCCTGAAACCCCTCAAGCAGAAGCAACTCAAAGAGCTTATCGGGGTCTGTTAAGGGCACCCCCCATTCTTCATCGTGGTAAGCCATGTACAGCGGATCATCCGAACACCAAAAACAACGAGTCATAAGGCCTTCCCGGGCAAGTCCTGGCTACGTAGATTGCGCTATACTGCCGCCCTTTCTGTCGCAGCCAAAACAGGTGAATTTTTCGTGAGCCAGACTACGCCTGCCGTGCGCACCTTCCAAGATTTGATTCTCGCCCTGCAAAAATATTGGGCAGAGCAGGGCTGTGTTGTCTTGCAGCCCTACGATATGGAAGTCGGTGCTGGCACTTTCCACACCGCTACATTCTTGCGCGCTATTGGTCCTGAGACCTGGAACGCCGCCTATGTTCAGCCTAGCCGTCGCCCTGGCGATGGTCGTTATGGCGAAAACCCGAACCGTTTGCAGCACTACTACCAGTTTCAGGTGGTATTGAAGCCTAATCCGGAAAACTTCCAAGAGCTGTATCTGGGCTCATTGCAGGCCATTGGTATTGATCCGCTGGTGCACGACATTCGCTTCGTTGAAGACAACTGGGAATCGCCAACACTGGGCGCCTGGGGTCTGGGCTGGGAAATCTGGCTGAACGGTATGGAAGTCACCCAGTTCACCTACTTCCAGCAAGTCGGTGGCATCGAGTGCTATCCGGTGACCGGCGAGATCACTTACGGTCTTGAGCGTCTGGCCATGTACATTCAGGGCGTCGACTCGGTATATGACTTGGTGTGGGCGGACGGCCCGTTCGGCAAAGTGACTTACGGCGATGTGTTCCACCAGAACGAGGTGGAGCAGTCGACCTATAACTTCGAGCACGCCAACGTCGAAAAACTCTTCGAGCTGTTCGACTTCTATGAGTCCGAAGCCAACCGCCTGATCGAGCTTGAGCTGCCGCTGCCAACCTATGAAATGGTGCTCAAGGCCTCGCATACATTCAACCTGCTGGATGCACGCCGGGCGATCTCGGTGACCGCGCGTCAGCAGTACATTCTGCGCGTCCGGGCACTGGCTCGCGCCGTCGCCCAGAGTTATCTGCAAGCCCGCGCCAAACTTGGCTTCCCGCTGGCAACCGATGAACTGCGTGACGAAGTACTGGCCAAGATGATGGAAGCAGGTCTCCTGCAAGATGAAGCACAGAGCAACACCGCGGAGGCTGCAGAATGAGTGCACAAGATTTTCTGGTTGAACTGGGCACCGAAGAGCTGCCACCCAAAGCCCTGAAAACTCTGGGTCAGGCGTTTCTGGCCGGTGTTGAAAAAGGACTCAAGGCTGCCGGCCTGAACTACACCGCCTCTCGCTACTACGCCGCACCACGCCGCCTGGCCGTTCTGGTTAGCCAGCTCGACACCCATCAGCCAGACCGCGTGATGAATCTCGACGGTCCACCAATGCAGGCTGCCTTCGATGCCGATGGCAACCCGACTGCCGCTGCGCTGGGCTTCGCCAAGAAGTGCTGCGTGGACCTGTCTGAAATCGACACCAGCGGCCCCAAGCTGCGCTATAGCCAGTCGATTGCCGGTAAAACCGCCGCCAGTTTGCTGCCGGAAATCGTTGAGACTTCGCTCAATGAATTGCCGATCCCCAAGCGCATGCGCTGGGGTGCACGCCGTACAGAATTCGTCCGCCCGACTCAGTGGCTGGTAATGCTGTTTGGTGATGAGGTGCTCGACTGCGAAATCCTCACGCAAACAGCAGGACGCGTTTCGCGCGGCCATCGCTTCCACCACAATCAAGACGTGACCATCAACGCGCCGGCCAGCTACGCCGAAGACCTGCGCAATGCACGGGTTATCGCCGACTTTGACGAGCGTCGCGAGCAAATCAGCAAGCGCATCGAACAACTCGCCAGCGAGCAAAACGGCACCGCCATCGTGCCGCAGGCCTTGCTCGACGAAGTCAGCGCGCTGGTCGAGTGGCCGGTGCCGCTGGTGTGCTCGTTCGAGGAACGCTTCCTGGAAGTGCCGCAAGAAGCCCTGATTACCACCATGCAGGACAACCAGAAGTATTTCTGCCTGCTGGATGCTGAAGGCAAGTTGCTGCCGCGCTTTATCACCGTGGCCAACGTCGAAAGCACAGACCCTGCGCAAATCATCTCGGGTAACGAGAAGGTAGTGCGTCCGCGCCTCACCGACGCCGAGTTCTTCTTCAAGCAGGACAAGAAGCAGAAGCTCGAAACCTTCAACCAGCGCCTCGCCAACGTGGTATTCCAGGCTCAGCTCGGTTCGGTCTACGACAAAGCTCAGCGCGTCTCGGTTCTGGCTGGCTACATTGCCGAGCGTATCGGCAGTAACGCGGCGTGGGCGGCACGTGCCGGCCTGCTCTCGAAGTGCGATTTGGCCAGCGAGATGGTCGGCGAATTCCCGGAAATGCAGGGCATCGCCGGTTACTACTACGCCAAGCACGACGGCGAGCCGGGCGATGTGGCCGTTGCGCTAAACGAGCAATACATGCCTCGCGGTGCGGGCGCAGAGCTGCCGGCCACCCTCACGGGTGCAGCCGTTGCGCTGGCAGACAAGCTCGACACACTGGTCGGTATCTTCGGTATCGGCATGCTGCCAACCGGCAGCAAAGACCCGTATGCACTGCGTCGTGCGGCGCTTGGCGTGCTGCGTATCCTGATCGAGAAGGACCTGGAGCTGAATCTGGTCGAGGCGATTGCGTTCTCGATCAAGCAGTTCGGCGGCAAGATCAAGGCAGACGGTCTGGCTGCTCAGGCTCAGGACTTCATCTTCGACCGCCTGCGTGCGCGCTACGAAGACGAAGGCGTGGAAGTGGCGGTTTATCAAGCGGTACGTGCGGTCAATCCGGTGTCTCCGCTGGACTTCGACCAACGCGTACAAGCGGTGCAGTCGTTCCGCAAGTTGCCGGAGGCCGAAGCACTGGCTGCCGCCAACAAGCGTGTATCGAACATTTTGAGCAAAGCCGACGGCCAGATTGCCCCAAGCATTGCCGCTCATTACTTCGACACGCCGAGCGAGTTCACCCTCAACGCGGCTATCCAGCAAGCCGAACAGGCAGTTCTGCCACTGGCGAAAAACCGTCAGTACAGCGAAGCACTGGCCAAGCTGGCAAGCCTGCGCGGTCCTGTGGATAACTTCTTCGAGACTGTTCTGGTCAACGCCGAAGATCCAAGCGTACGTGCCAACCGCTATGCATTGCTGGCCAAGTTGCGCGGCTTGTTCCTTGGTGTCGCGGATATCTCCGTCCTGGGCTAAGCCTTAATTGCGTCCGTCATCGCTGTTTCCGGCGATGGCGGACACAATGCAGTGTGAGCACGCGCATGAAACTACTGATTCTCGATCGTGACGGCGTCATCAATCATGACTCCGACGACTATATAAAATGCCTTGAAGAGTGGATCCCAATCGAAAGCTCGATTGAGGCCATTGCTCGTCTATCCAAAGCTGGCTGGACCGTGGCTGTCGCTACCAACCAGTCAGGTATTGCCCGTGGCTATTATGGCCTCGATGCGCTCGAAGCCATGCATGGCCGGCTGAATGAGCTGGTGGCAGAGCAGGGCGGCGAAGTTGGGCTTATTGTTTACTGCCCGCATGGCCCGAACGACGGTTGCGATTGCCGCAAACCCAAGCCGGGCATGCTCCAACAGATTGCAGAACACTACGACACCCGCCTCGAAGGCATCTGGTTTGTAGGGGATAGCAGTGGTGACCTGGAAGCGGCAAAGGCCGTCGACTGTCAGCCAGTGTTGGTAAAAACCGGCAAAGGTCTACGCACGCTGGCAAAAGGATTGCCAGCAGGAACCTTGATCTTCGATGACCTGGCAGCAGTTGCTGCCCAGCTCCTCAACTCATAAAGCAGGCTCTGCCTGCGACGGTAAAAGCTCTTATGTCGATACTGCGGGCCATACAAATATTTCTGTTCTACTTCCTTCTGGCTACCACCTCGTTCATATGGTGCACCATCAGCGTTTTCGTCGCGCCGTTCCTGCCGTTCCGTCAGCGCTATCGTTTCGTTAACCAAGCCTGGTGCACAGTAGCTGTGTGGCTCGCCAAAGTCGTAGTTGGCATCAACTATGAAGTCAAAGGCATGGAAAATATTCCGGACAAGCCCTGCGTAATCCTCTCCCGCCACCAGAGCACATGGGAAACCTTCTTCCTCTCGGCCCTGTTCGAACCCCTCAGCCAGGTACTTAAACGCGAACTGTTGTACGTACCGTTTTTCGGCTGGGCCATGGCCATGCTCAAGCCCATCGCCATCGACCGCAGCAACCCTAAAGCTGCACTCAAGCAACTCGCCAAACAAGGCCACGAGCGCTTGGAGCAGGGCTGCTGGGTTCTGGTTTTCCCTGAAGGCACACGGATTCCATCCGGGCAGATCGGCAAATTCTCACGCGGCGGCGCCTCATTGGCGGTAAACGCCAACCTGCCGGTTCTGCCAATCGCGCATGACGCCGGCAAGTACTGGCCAAAACAAGGCTGGGATAAAAATCCCGGCACCGTACAAGTGGTAATTGGCCCGCTAATGCATGCCGAAGGCACCGGCCCTCGCGCCATCGCCGAGCTCAACGACCGGGCATTCGCCTGGGTGTGTCAGGCGCAAAAAGACATCGGTTGCCTGCCGGCAGACGCCACGGCCACAACAGCAGCCCCAGAAAAAGGCTAAGCGCCGTTCCAATACTCAGCGCAGAGCAACTCTGCGCTGAGCGCAAAACCCCCTCACACTCAAAACGCCAAAGCCTGGGCAGAGCATCGCCAAACCCAGACCAGCAAACACTGCCTGCATACTTCTTATCTGGCTATCAGCGGGCGCCGATACGCCGCGCTTGGGCGTGGAGTCGTGTGGCGCGGCTGTTACCTCGCCATACACCACTATTGTGACCGATCTGTTACCTCGGCCAATTCAGGCGTAACCGATTCGGGTGGGAAGGGAACACTATTGCAAAATATTCGTTCAACCAAACCAGGCCTGATCACGTAAACCCCTGTTTTTAAAGGGATTACAAAAACTGGCACGGCAAATGCTTTGTTAGTGGTACAACAACAATAAGATCAGCAACAAAAAACCTAACGAATCTGACATAAAAACAACAACAGGCCAGATGAGTAGCAAACAGATTTTTTTGGAAAGGGTTAGCTTTTTCCGGGTAACACGGCAATCAGATCGAAAATAATAAAACTACCTGAAGGTAGCTGGACTGATTGGATCAACCCAGATTCTGGAGCGACAAGAGTAATACCAGCATCCAAAAAAATACGTTTTCCTTGGATCCAGATGGATCAACGAACAGTTAGGCAACAGCGATCAAAATAAAAACAATAGATCGAAATAATAAAAACAGCGCTAAAGCATTATTTGAAGGGAGCCTCGGCTCCCTTCATTGCTTTCAGAACCCCGTAATATCCCCTCGCATCATCCAACCAGCGCCGGATTCTGCCTCCGAAAGCCTGATTGTGCGCTCCCAGAGAGCCTTCAGCACGCGTTAAACCAAACTCCACCCTGATGCTGTTTCTCACTCCAGACGCCTTCAGAATCAATCACAAGGGCGCATAGTCACTGTCATTCGCAGCTTGTCATCTTGTGGATAACAGCTGATGTTAATTCCCTCGGTTAGTAAGCGGCGTTACCCAACAGACGTTTCAGGCCCGTTTGAGCGGCTACCTCAGTTCTGGCCTGCAAGGCATGTACATACAACGCAGGCCTGATCGCTCATCGGAGTGGTTTGTAGAGCATCCGCTTAGACCTGGAGCAGATACTGCCAAGGTGCTGGAATAAGTGCTTAAGCAATCGGCCTTTTCACTCAAGTCATCTGGATCTCTGAGCGAGCTAAACACTGTTCTGCGCAGTGCTATCACGCACTTCAAGTCCGCCACTTAGTCCGCTTGTAAGCGGCCGTTCGCAGCAAGATCTGCATTCATCACAGCAAAACCAATGTAAATGCTAATTGTTTGCATTACTAATTAGTTTTAGAGTGTCTCGAGTTATACGACGACTTAAAAACAGAAACGTCTAGGGCTAGCGGCTGAGGCCGCTGAGTGACAAAGGATCTTGCATGACTGATAGCAAAACTCGCTTCATCTTCTCGCGCACATACAGGCAATGCGCAACCGCCGTCCTAATCTGCACTCCATTGGCGGGGCTTTCCCTGAGCGTCAGCGCTCAAGAGACTGACAGCGCAGCAAAAGATGAGCCCTATCGTCTTGCTCCCATCATAGTCAACGCCCAAGCCGATGCCGGTGACGACTCAAGCACTGTTGTTGCCAAAGAGCTTTGGGTTGGCGGCAAGGTTGCCACCAGCATCCTCAACACACCTGCTTCGGTATCGGTGATCACCGAAAAGGAAATGGAGCAGCGAAGTGCCAGCACCACAGAAGAAGTTCTGCAATATACCCCGGGGGTAATTTCCGACTTCTACGGCACGGATGACCGCAACGACTATTTCAAAATCCGCGGCTTTCAAGCCACAACTTACCGCGACGGGCTGACACTAGGCTCAATGCGCGGCGTACGCGAAGACCCTTACGCCTATGAGCGTGTAGAGGTGTTGAGGGGAGCCAACTCCACGCTGTTCGGCCCGGCAGACCCAGGCGGCTCTGTGAACTTCGTGAGTAAAAAACCACGCTTCGAAAAATTCGGTCAGGGTTATGTGACCTACGGCTCCTTCGATCATATCGAGACCGGCATTGATCTGGGCGACTCGCTGGACGAAGAGCAGACACTTGCTTACCGTCTGACCGGAAAATTTCAGGACAGCGACCGTGAGTATGACCACTCACAAGATGACGATACCTTGCTCATGGGTGGTCTGACCTGGGCGCCCAGCGCGTTTACCACCGCCACCTTCCTCATCGATTACCTGAAAACCGAAAGTACCCCTAACAGCGGAGGTTATCCGCTGGATAAGGAGTACGACCGCGATGAGTTCTTTGGCGAACCCGACTTCAACTTCCACGATGTCGAACGTACTAGTTACAGTGCCAGCTTCACCCATGACTTCGATAATGGCTTTATCGTGCGCAGCAACTTGCGCTACAGCGATCTGACTGATGATTTCGGCTACGTTTATCTCTACGACTACGCCGGACGTACAGGCACAACATTGGACCGCTACCAATTCGGTACAGACAGTGAAGCCAATGAAGTAAACGGCAATCTGATGCTGCAATACGACGCCAGTTTCGGCGAAATAGACAGCAGTACAATGGTTGGAGTGGAGTATCGCGACTCTTCAACAGAAGACAGCTCTATCTACGGTCTGGCATCACCAATCGACGTTGCCAATCCGGTATACACCGGCGCTCCGGCTGCAATCGCGCCGTACAGCAGTAACGATCAGGACGACACCACCAAGTCGGTATTCCTGCAGCAGAACCTGTCCTTCTACGATCGCTTTATTGTCACGGCCGGCGTGCGCAACGACAGCCTGGATCTCTCCAGCACCGACATTACCGGGACCAAGGATTCAGACGACTTCTCTGAAACCTCTTACCGCGGTGCATTGACCTTTATCGTCAACGACGAAGTTTCCACTTATGTAAGCATGGTGGAATCCGTGTCGCCCCCAACAATCGGCGTAACCCCGGAGCGCGGTAAGCAGTATGAGATTGGCGTGAAGTATGCGCCTAGCGGCAGCAACTCACTGTTCTCCGCAGCCATCTATGACCTCAGCCAGGATGATGTCACCATCGGTGTCGTTCAGCCTAACGGCACCATCGAACAGGAAACCATCGGTGAGTCACGAGTCAAAGGCCTCGATCTGGAAGCCAAAGCCGAGCTGACTGAATACCTGAGCCTGATCGGCGGCTATTCATACATGGAGTCGGAAGTCGTTCGCGGTACGGTATTCGGTGGCACCTCAATTAAGGGCAACGAGTTTTCCGCAGCGCCGAAACATTCAGCGTCATTGTGGACCTACTACAACGTCCCCAACACAGACGTTAGCGTAGGCTTGGGTGCACGTTACATCGGTGAATACTACTTCGACGCCACCAACAGCGCCGAGAGTGACGCGGCTACCTTGTTTGACGCAGCCTTAAACTACCAAATCGTCAAAGGCACCGACCTTGCCGTCAACGTCAGCAACCTGTTTGATGAGCAGCATGTAGTCGGTTCCGGTACCGCCGACTACTACAACCCAGGCCGCGAAATAACCGCTAAGGTGAGCTACAACTGGTAAGTCGAGCCCGGCCAACTGCTCTGCGGTCAGGCATTCCAACCTGATCAATGCAGCGGTTAGAAAGCTAACAGCAATCCGAGTAAAGCCCCTAGATGAGCCTGATAAAGGCTTGCCTAGGGGCTTTTCTGTAGCGGCTCCGCGCAGATCACAATTCGCCCAATGGCCCATGCCAAACCCCAGAGCCTGGCGAAGGTAGTGATGTTTGAATATCAACATAATCCCGCCTGTTCTGAAGCCTAAGCAGCTTTTCAGCGCAGTATCATCTGGATATGGAAGGGTAGCTGAGCGCGCTCTGCGCAATACTGAAAAGCCTGAAGAATTAACTCAGAAGGGGAGCGCAGAGTTTTTCCAGCACGGGTAAGCTCGGACTTTAAGCACATCGTCGGTGCGGATATTGATTGAGGCCTGCTTACTGCTTTATGTGAGCAGTATCGTCATTGCAAGGATATTCAATCGCTCACTTGGCAACCGCTCAATCGTCACCCCGCTTGAGGTTGAAACATCACTCACTGGCAACTACGCGAGATATCAGCAACTGCGTTATCGGGTTTTATTAATCACAGAACTACAAAATTCTACGTAAGCAGATTTATGAACACCCAAAAGAAAACCCCAGGAGATACAAGATCCGCTGGGGTTTGTCTTTGACCGGTAACTCTTGCCGAGTGGGCAATTAACTTTGCCCACCTACAACATCATCAAACGTCCAGGTTAGACACCGCCAGAGCGTTGGTCTCGATGAAGTCACGGCGTGGTTCTACTTCGTCGCCCATCAGGGTGTTGAAGATCTGATCCGCGGCAATGGCGTCTTCGATGCGCACTTTGAGCATGCGGCGTACGTCTGGGTCCATTGTGGTTTCCCAGAGTTGGTCCGGGTTCATTTCGCCGAGACCTTTGTAGCGCTGAATGCTGTGGCGCTTGGTGCTTTCAGTCATCAACCAGTTCAGGGCTTCCTTGAAGGTGGTTACCGGCTTCTTGCGCTCGCCGCGCTGCACGTAGGCACCTTCTTCGAGCAGGCTGTTGATCTGATCGCCAAGGCTGGTGACAGTCTTGTAATCGTTGCTGGCGAAGAAGTCGCGGTTGAACACGATGTAGCTGGAGTTACCGTGCGAGATCAGTTCGATCTCCGGCAGCCACAGGTGACGCTCAGTGTCTTCATGCAGGCGTGTCTTATAAACCAAGCCCGACTTCTCCATGGTTTTCAGACGAGCTTCAAACTGGCTGAGCCAGATTTCCATCATGCCTTTATCTGCCAGTTGCTCAACGCTAACGCCCGACAGATAGACGAAGTGTTCGGTCAGCTCCATAGGGTACAGGCGCGACAAACGCTTGAGGGTCTTCATCACCAGGCGGTAATCGTTAACCAGACGCTCCAGCGCTTCACCAGCGAGGCCAGGGGCGCCTTCGTTCACGTGCAGGCTGGCGTCTTCAAGAGCCGACTGAGTCATGTATTCTTCCATGGCCTCGTCGTCTTTGATGTACTGCTCCTGCTTACCGCGCTTCACTTTATACAACGGTGGTTGAGCAATGTAGATGTAACCGCGCTCAACCAGCTCCGGCAACTGACGGAAGAAGAATGTCAGGAGCAGGGTACGAATGTGCGAACCGTCGACGTCAGCATCGGTCATGATGATGATGTTGTGATAACGCAGTTTGTCGATGTTGTATTCCTCACGGCCGATACCACAGCCGAGAGCGGTGATCAGCGTGCCGACTTCTTGCGATGAGATCATCTTGTCGAAGCGCGCTTTCTCGACGTTGAGGATCTTACCCTTCAACGGCAGGATCGCTTGAGTCTTGCGGTTACGACCCTGCTTAGCAGAACCGCCCGCGGAGTCCCCTTCCACTATGTAGAGTTCAGAGAGGGCAGGGTCCTTCTCTTGGCAGTCGGCCAGTTTCCCAGGCAAACCTGCGATATCCAGCGCACCTTTGCGGCGGGTCATTTCGCGGGCTTTACGCGCCGCTTCACGGGCACGCGCAGCGTCGATCATCTTGCCGACGACGGCTTTGGCTTCGTTGGGGTTTTCCAACAGGAAGTCCGAGAAGTACTTGCCCATCTCTTGTTCAACTGCAGTTTTAACCTCGGACGATACCAGCTTGTCTTTGGTCTGCGAGCTGAACTTGGGGTCCGGTACTTTTACCGAAATGATCGCGGTCAGGCCTTCACGGGCGTCATCACCAGTGGTGGCGATCTTGTGTTTCTTGGCCAGGCCTTCCTGCTCAATATAAGCATTGAGGTTACGGGTGAGGGCAGAGCGGAAACCCGCGAGGTGCGTACCACCGTCGCGCTGTGGAATGTTGTTGGTGAAGCACAACAGGTTCTCATTGAAGCTGTCGTTCCACTGCAGGGCGACTTCTACGCCCACGCCATCGTCACGCTGAACGGTGAAGTGGAATACCTGGTTGACTGCGGTCTTGTTCTGGTTGAGGTACTCAACGAACGCGCGCAGACCACCTTCATACTTGAACAGCTCTTCCTTACCGCTGCGTTCGTCTTTGAGGACGATACCCACACCCGAGTTAAGGAACGACAGTTCGCGCAGACGCTTAGCCAGAATGTCCCAGCTGAAGTGGATGTTGGCGAAAGTATCTTCAGACGGCTTGAAGTGGATCTGCGTGCCGCTGGTATCGGTGTCGCCTACTGCTGCGATGGGTGCCTGTGGCACGCCATGGAAATAGGTCTGCTCCCAAATTTTGCCGGCACGGCGAATGGTCATCACCAGTTCTTTGGAGAGTGCGTTTACTACCGAAACACCCACACCGTGCAAGCCACCCGACACCTTATAGCTGTTGTCGTCGAACTTACCGCCGGCGTGCAACACGGTCATGATGACCTCAGCTGCAGAGACGCCTTCTTCCTTGTGGATGTCCACCGGAATGCCGCGACCGTTGTCGCGAACAGTGATCGACTCGTCCGGATGGATGGTGATTGTGATCTCGCTGCAATGGCCAGCCAACGCTTCGTCGATCGAGTTATCCACCACCTCGAACACCATGTGGTGCAGACCGCTGCCATCGTCGGTGTCACCGATGTACATACCAGGTCGCTTGCGTACGGCATCCAGGCCTTTTAGGACCTTGATGTTATTGGAGTCGTACGTTTGGTTTTCGCTCATGCCTTCACTCCTGGTGGTCGTGGGTCTGGGTGATGCTGCCATGTTCCACGTGGAACATGGCAACTGGCGTTTCCGTGCGCCAGCCTTCCCGCAACAATTCATGGTCTACACAGGTGATAAACACCTGGCAGTTCAAGTCTTCTAACAAACGGCACAAAGCGCGGCGATGATGCTCATCCAGTTCTGACGGTAAGTCATCCACCAGATAGATACATTGGCCACGCTTGGCCTTTTCAACTAAGTGGCCTTGCGCAATACGCAAAGCACAGACAACTAATTTTTGCTGGCCTCGTGAGAGGATGTCAGCGGCGTTATGTGCGCCTAAACGCAATCTCAAATCGGCGCGCTGAGGACCAGATTGAGTATGTCCCATCTGCTGGTCACGAGGCAGTGAAGTAGCCAGTACTTCCTGTAGCTCGCGATCCTTGTCCCAACCCCGGTAATAACTCAGCGTCAAACCTTCCAGCTCGACCAACTCACTCAGGGTCTTTTCAAACACCGGTTTCAGCGCTTGAATATAGGCGCGCCTATACGTGTCTATCTCGTCGCTGGCGAGGCACAGTTCCCTGTCCCAGGCCGCTTGTGACGCGGCGTCAAGTGTACCATGCCGGAGCCATGAGTTCCGCTGTCTGAGGGCCTTCTGCAAGCGTTGCCATGCAGACATAAATCGAGGTTCCACGTGGAACACTCCCCAATCGAGAAACTGCCGACGAATCTTCGGCGCGCCTTCGAGCAAGCGGAAACTATCCGGATTAATCAGTTGCAGCGGCAACGTCTCAGCAAGCTGAGCGGCGCTGCGTGCATTCTGACCGTCGATGCGAATTTGAAACTCACCCTGGCGCTCGCGTGAAACACCCAGACTGCTTAAACGACCATCGGCCAACTGCACTTGGCCGAACACCGTGCACACAGGTTGTTCGTACTGGATAACCGGGAGCAGGCGAGCGCTGCGAAATGAGCGCGCTAAACCGAGGAGATGAATGGCTTCAAGCAGGCTGGTTTTACCGCTGCCGTTGGCGCCATGAAGGATGTTGATTCGCGGGGAGGGGGAGATTGTCACCGGGTGCAGATTACGCACCGCGGTGACAGTGACGCGGCTTAAGGACATTGAGCGGTTACAGGCGCATCGGCATAACGACGTAAGCAGAGTCGTCGTTGTCTGCTTCTTGCACCAGTGCGCTGCTGTTCGAGTCGGACAGAATCAAACGAACCTGATCGGTTGTCATCACGCCCAGCACATCAAGCAAGTAGCTGACGTTGAAACCGATCTCCAACGAGCTGCCGTTGTAATCAACTGCAATCTCTTCTTCAGCTTCTTCTTGCTCAGGGTTGTTGGCCTGAATTTTCAGTTGGCCTTCTGCAAGCTGCAGGCGAATACCGCGATACTTTTCGTTCGACAAAATAGCGGTACGGCTGAACGCTTCACGCAGACCCTGACGATCTGCAACCACCAGCTTGTCGCCACCGCGCGGCAATACGCGCTCGTAATCCGGGAATTTGCCGTCTACCAGCTTGGAAGTGAAGGTGAACTCACCGGTGGTAGCACGGATGTGATGCTGACCCAGAACGATGCTGACCATGCCATCTTGCTCGGTGAGCAAACGCGCGAGTTCGAGGATACCTTTGCGCGGCACAATCACTTGGTGACGATCAGCCTGACCAATCTCAGCCTGCATCGAGCACATCGCCAGACGGTGGCCGTCAGTTGCTACAGCGCGCAGCACGCCGCTTTGTACTTCAAGCAGCATGCCGTTGAGGTAGTAGCGAACATCCTGCTGAGCCATTGCGAAGCTGGTGCGTTCAATCAGGCGGCGCAATTTGCTTTGCACCAGATTGAACGTCAGTGAGCCTGGGCCTTCCTCTACAGTCGGGAAGTCGTTGGCAGGCAAGGTCGACAGACTGAAACGGCTGCGCCCGGCTTTAACCAGCAGCTTTTGATCTTCCACGCGGATATCGATCAGGGCATCGCTCGGCAAGCTCTTGCAGATATCCATCAGTTTGCGCGCAGGCACGGTGATTTCACCTGGCTCTGCAGCATCTTCGAGCGCTACGCGGCCTACCAGCTCGACCTCAAGGTCAGTACCGGTCAGCGACAGCTGCTGGTCTTCAACAACCAGCAGTACGTTAGAGAGAACCGGCAAGGTCTGACGGCGTTCAACTACGCCGGCGACTAGTTGCAGGGGTTTCAACAGGGCTTCGCGTTGAATTGTAAAATGCATGGTCTAGTCCCTTGCCTCGTGAAATTGCGATACGAATTCTAAGAGTCTGCTGTAGGCCTACTGCGTTACTTGCGCCAGTAACGGGCCAGGCAACAGCCTTGGTTAAGTAGTCAGTGTTCGCAGTAGATTCTTGTAGTCTTCGCGGATGTCCGCGTCGGATTCCCTAAGTTCAGCAATCTTGCGGCAAGCATGCAACACCGTTGTGTGGTCACGACCGCCAAACGCATCACCAATCTCCGGCAAACTGTGGTTCGTGAGTTCTTTCGACAGCGCCATCGCCACCTGACGAGGCCGTGCAATCGAACGTGAACGCCGCTTGGACAGCAAGTCGGAGATCTTGATCTTGTAATACTCAGCAGCCGTACGCTGAATATTATCAATGCTAACCAGCTTATCTTGAAGTGCCAGAAGGTCCTTTAGCGACTCACGAATCAGCTCAATCGTAATATCACGGCCCATGAAGTGGGAGTGCGCAATAACACGTTTGAGTGCGCCTTCAAGTTCACGCACGTTGGAGCGGATGCGTTGTGCAATAAAGAAGGCAGCATCGTGCGGCAAATCGACTTTTGCCTGATCAGCTTTCTTCATCAAAATCGCAACACGGGTTTCAAGTTCAGGCGGTTCGACCGCAACGGTCAGGCCCCAACCGAAACGCGATTTCAGACGCTCTTCCAGTCCTTCAATTTCTTTCGGGTAACGGTCACTGGTAAGAATGACCTGCTGACCGCCTTCAAGCAGTGCGTTGAACGTGTGGAAAAACTCTTCCTGTGAACGCTCTTTCTTGGCAAAGAATTGAATATCGTCGATCAGCAACGCGTCCACCGAGCGGTAGAAGCGCTTGAATTCGTTGATAGCGTTGAGCTGCAACGCCTTGACCATGTCCGCAACAAAACGCTCCGAGTGCAGGTATACAACCTTGGCGTTCGGATTCTTCTGCAGCAAATGGTTACCCACAGCGTGCATAAGGTGGGTTTTACCCAAGCCGACGCCGCCGTAAAGGAAAAGCGGGTTGTAGCCGTGCTTTGGATTATCGGCAACCTGCCAGGCTGCAGCTCGGGCCAATTGGTTGGATTTGCCCTCAACGAAGTTGTCGAAGGTAAAGGTGCGATTGAGGTAGCTGGTGTGCTTGAGCGCACCCTCAACCTGTACTGAGCGTTCGTGGCGCTGCGGCTGCTGAGCCGGAGGCTGAGTCCCACCGCCCTGTGCCATGGTGTCGAACCGCGAACGTGACGGGTCCGACTCTTGCGGCTCGTTATACACAGGCTCCTGGCGTTCGGGCTGAACCGGCTCGGGTGCTTTTGGCTGCGGAGCAGGTGGTTGCTGCACGGGCGCCTGAGGAGCCAGACGCGGAGCAGGGCTGCGGCGGCTGCCTATTAATAAGGAAAGAGCAGGCGCATGACCGTCCGAGCGCTCGTTCAACAACTCGAGTAAGCGGCCTACATACTTTTCATTGACCCAGTCGAGCACAAAACGGTTCGGTGCATAGACACGAAGCTCGTCGCCTTGGGCTTCAACTTGTAATGGACGTATCCAGGTGTTGAATTGCTGAGCAGGCAGTTCATCGCGCAGAAGCTCTACGCACTGCTGCCAAAGTTCCACAGACACTGATATCCCCTAAATCGTATGGCATCTAGCCAAAATCAGCCGCCATTGTATCGTCCGCCAGCAAAGTTATCCACATGAAAACGTGCTTTATGGCTATGCAAAATCAAAGTGTTAATGAAACACAAAAGTTATTCATTGGATAAAGTTGCTCTGTGGATAACACCATGTGAGGGCTTTGCATAACCTGGACCAAAACCCTGTGAAAAACCTGCCTGTGGATAAAAACGCCTTTCATCCTCAGCTTGTGCGCCTGAACTGAACAACGGCAGCACGGCTTTCTGACAGACTTGCCAAACGCTGTAATAACCGAAGATACTAGCCTCCAGGTACTTATCCACAGATAATGGCCTATGTAAGTATTACAAGCATTACAAGAAAGCTTTAAATAATCTCTTCCTTATATTTCTATTGACCGGCGAATTACCTGCTAATCGGTATTGGTTGGAAATTGACCTATGGCTCGGCTTTCTCTACAATCGCCGGTCTCTTAAAACGGGGGCCATTCCGGCCCGTTGTCGATCAATCAGGTAACACACCATGAAACGCACTTTCCAACCTAGCACCATCAAACGCGCTCGCACCCATGGTTTCCGTGCACGCATGGCTACTAAGAACGGCCGTGCTGTCCTGTCGCGTCGCCGCGCCAAGGGCCGTGCTCGTCTCGCCGTTTAATATTTCTGTCTTGTGGTGAGTCGAGGCTTCGGTCGGGATAAGCGCCTGCTTACTCCGCACCAATTCAAGGCAGTCTTCGACTCCCCCAGCGGTAAAGCTCCGGGCAGAAATGTCCTGCTGCTAGCGCGTGACAACGACTTAGATCACCCCCGCTTGGGTTTGGTGATTGGTAAAAAGAGCGTCAAGCTCTCGGTCGAACGCAACCGACTGAAACGCCAGATCCGCGAATCGTTCCGCCTCAACCAGGAAAATCTGGTGGGCTGGGACATCGTGGTTGTGGCGCGTAAAGGTTTTGGCGATCTGGATAATGCTGAAGTGGCACACCAATTCAGCAAACTCTGGAAACGTCTTGCTCGTAGTAAACCCAGTCCCGGTGTTAACGCGCCGACTGGGATAAGTGACGGTACCCATGCGTAAACTGGCTTTGATCCCAATCCAGTTCTACCGCTACGCCATCAGCCCTCTGATGGCGAGTCACTGTCGCTTTTATCCAAGCTGCTCCTGCTATGCGTATGAAGCCATTGATCAACATGGTTTCATGCGCGGTAGCTGGCTGACCGTACGTCGGCTGGGCCGCTGTCATCCGTGGAATCCCGGCGGCTACGATCCGGTTCCTCCTGTGCATAAATCCCGTACCTCTTCGATGGCCGAATAATCATGGATATCAAACGCTCGATCCTGATCGTCGCCCTGGCAGTCGTGTCCTATATGATGGTTCTTCAATGGAACCAGGATTACGGCCAAGCAGACCTGCCGACTCAGAATGTGACAGTCAACAGCACACCAAATAGTGCTGATTTGCCGGATACCCCGGTAGCTACCACTGGTAACCATGACGACATTCCGAGCACCAACAGCGAACAGCTGAAGCCGGATACCTCGGCAATCGCCAAAAGCAATGAACTGATTCGGGTTAAGACCGACGTTCTTGATCTGGCCATCGATCCACGTGGCGGTGATGTTGTTCAGCTAACCCTGCCGCAGTATCCACGTCGTCAGGATCGCCCGGATGTTCCATTTCAGTTGTTCGACAACGGCGGCGAGCGCATTTATCTGGCGCAAAGCGGCCTGATCGGCAGCAATGCACCGGACAAATCCAGCGGTCGTGCGCTGTGGAACAGTGCCCAGAAGAACTACCAACTGGCTGAAGGTCAGAATGAGCTGGTGGTTGATCTGACACTGAACGAAGGCGGCATCAATTACATCAAGCGTTTCAGCTTCAAGCGTGGTCTGAACCCAGAGTGTTCAGCCAAAGAGCAGATGCTGAAAAAGCCTGGCTGTATTGATCCGTCCTCGTATCAGGTTGATGTGAAATACCTGATCGACAACCAGAGCAGTGAAGCCTGGAGCGGCAGCATGTTTGCCCAGCTCAAGCGCGACAACAGCGATGACCCGTCGAAAACAACCGCAACCAGCACCGCGACTTACCTCGGCGCTGCGATGGCAACTCCTGAGTCGAACTACCAAAAAGTTTCGATGAAGGACATCGACAAACAGCCGGTTAAAGAAACTGTAAACGGTGGTTGGGTTGCCTGGTTGCAGCATTATTTTGTGACGGCCTGGATACCGGATCAAAATAACAGCAACGTGATCCAAACCCGTAAAGACAGCCAAGGTAACTACATCGTCGGTTACACCAGCCCATCCGTCAGCATTGCTGCCGGTAGCAAAGGTGAAATTGGCGCGACCTTGTATGCCGGTCCAAAAATCCAGAAACACCTGGGTTCATTGGCGCCAGGCCTGGAACTGACAGTCGATTACGGTATTTTGTGGTTCATTGCCCAGCCGATTTTCTGGCTGCTCGAACATATCCACAGCCTGTTGGGTAACTGGGGTTGGTCGATCATCGTCCTGACCTGCATCATCAAGCTGATTTTCTTCCCGCTGTCTGCAGCGAGCTACAAGTCGATGGCACGTATGCGTGCTGTTGCGCCGAAGATGGCAGCCCTGAAAGAACAGTTTGGCGATGACCGCCAGAAAATGTCTCAGGGAATGATGGAGCTCTACAAGAAAGAGAAGATCAATCCGCTGGGTGGCTGCTTGCCGATTCTGGTTCAGATGCCGGTATTCCTTGCGCTGTACTGGGTACTGCTGGAAAGCGTCGAGATGCGTCAGGCACCTTGGATGTTCTGGATCACTGACCTGTCGATCAAGGATCCGTTCTTCATTCTGCCGATCATCATGGGTGCATCCATGTTTATCCAGCAGCAGTTGAACCCGACGCCGCCGGACCCAATGCAGGCCAAGGTCATGAAAATGATGCCAATCATCTTCACCTTCTTCTTCCTGTGGTTCCCTGCTGGTCTGGTTATGTACTGGGTTGTGAACAACTGCTTGTCGATCGCACAGCAGTGGTACATTACTCGCAAGATCGAAGCTGCAACCAAGGCCGCTAATCCCGCCTAAATGCTGCGCAGCTTCTAAGATAAAGCTAACGCCCCTGTAACAAGGGGCGTTTTGCTATTCAGCGTTTGGAGAAAGTTATGCACAATGCCCGCGATACCATTACCGCTGTTGCCACCGCCCAGGGTCGAGGCGGTGTGGGCATTGTGCGAATCTCCGGACCGTTGGCGGCAAAAATGGCTGTTGCCATTTGCCAGCGCGAGTTATCCCCACGTTATGCCCACTACGGTGATTTTTTTACCGAAGACGATACTGTCATTGACCAGGGCCTGGCGCTGTATTTCCCAGGCCCCAACTCATTCACCGGCGAAGACGTACTCGAATTGCAGGGCCATGGCGGCCCCGTGGTGCTCGATATGTTGCTGCGCCGCTGTGTACAACTCGGCGCACGGCTGGCCAGACCCGGCGAGTTTAGCGAGCGGGCGTTTCTCAATGACAAACTCGACCTGGCCCAGGCAGAGGCGATTGCCGACTTGATCGAGGCCAGTTCCGAACAGGCGGCGCGCAATGCTGTGCGCTCCCTGCAAGGTGAGTTTTCAAGACGTGTGCATAACTTGACCGAGCGCCTGATCAATCTGCGTATCTACGTTGAGGCGGCGATTGATTTCCCAGAAGAGGAAATCGATTTTCTCGCGGATGGCCATGTGCTCAGCATGCTCCAGGCTGTGCGCGAAGACTTGCTAGATGTGCTGCGTGAAGCCGGGCAGGGCGCACTGCTGCGCGACGGTATGAACGTAGTGATTGCGGGACGGCCGAACGCCGGTAAATCCAGCCTGCTCAATGCACTTGCCGGCCGAGAAGCGGCAATCGTCACCGAGATAGCTGGCACCACCCGCGACGTTCTGCGCGAACATATCCACATTGATGGCATGCCCCTGCATGTGGTCGATACCGCTGGGCTGCGCGATACCGAAGACCATGTGGAAAAGATCGGGGTCGAGCGCGCCCTCAAGGCCATTAGCGAGGCCGATCGGATTTTGCTGGTTGTGGACTCAACAGCACCGGAAGCCAGTGACCCGTTTAGCCTGTGGCCCGAGTTTCTCGATATTCGACCCGATCCGGCCAAGGTGACGCTGATTCGCAACAAAGCAGACCTGAGTAACGAGAACATTGCGCTGGAGGTGAGCAGCGATGCTCATGTCACCATCAGCCTCTCGGCGAAATCTACAGATGGTCTGGACTTGCTGCGCGAACATCTGAAAAGCTGCATGGGTTATCAACAGACTGCCGAGAGCAGCTTTAGTGCGCGCAGACGTCACCTCGACGCGCTCAATCAAGCGCAAGCGCATCTTGAGCATGGTTATGCACAACTGACACTGGCAGGCGCTGGTGAGCTGTTGGCGGAAGACCTGCGTCACGCCCAGCAAGCCTTGGGCGAAATTACCGGGGCATTCAGCTCTGACGATTTACTCGGACGGATTTTTTCCAGCTTCTGTATCGGTAAGTAAGCTTACTTATCCACAGTTTCAGCCTTGGCATGCTGTTGTAAATGCTCGATAAAGGCCCTGACCAAGGCATTACTCTGCTCAACGGGGGGGGAAACCAGCGAAAACCGCCGGCGTAATTCCAATGGTGTATGCAAAACCACCAGCTCACCGGCGTCTACCTGTTCTGCAATCGACAAGGCAGACAAACAACCGATTCCCAATCCAGCCTTCACCGATTGCTTGATAGCTTCCTGACGATTCAACTCCAACGCCAATTTAACTTGTCCACAGACTTGCTGAACGGCAGCGTCAAATACGGCACGCGTGCCTGAGCCATGCTCGCGCAAGACCCAACGCTGCTGCGCTATTTGCGTGGCAGTTAACTTACCCACAGCGGCGAGTGGATGGTCGGGTCGGCAGAAGACTGCCAGCTGGTCTTCGCTCCACGGCGTAATCAGCAAATGATTATGGGTGGCGGGACCTTCTATCAAGCCAATATGGACCTGGCCCTTTTCCACAGCACTGATGACTTCTCCGGTATTACTGATGCGAACATCGGGATCAACCTGAGGATGGTTGTGGATAAATCGGCTCAACAGACCAGGCAGCAAGTAACTGCCAATGGTCACACTGGCTGCAACGCGTAGCACACCACTGATTTCATCAGCCTCGCTGTGCATAAGGCTGTCCAGAGCTTGCAGGATCTGTCCCACCTTCGGCAGCGCATTGCGCCCAGCATCGGTAATGACCAGTTCACGACCGATGCGCATGAACAGTGGATAACCTAATTCCGATTCCAGCTCTTTCAACGCCTGACTTGCAGCCGACTGGCTGATGGCTTGGTCATCCGCTGCGGCAGTCAGCCGTCCCAGGCGTGCGGTGGCTTCGAAAATCTTCAGTTGCCTGATCGATACGCTCATAGTTCAGCTCAGCTTATGTAATGCATTAAAACAATCCATTTTTATTAACAGTATCACCGGCGCACTATTAGACCTAACATTTTTCAGCCTTGTGAATAACTATGCGTACTCTGATAGCACTGCCACTGATCGCAATCGCTTCGCTGCTTCTCGCGCAAATCCCAGCGGTTGCCCATTTGGGGCTCAGCGCCCTGCCACTGGCCATTCTGCTCGGCGTTATCTATGGCCACTTCAATCAACAAACGCCAACTGCACGGGAACAGGCATTCACCCGGTTCTGCCAGCAACGTCTGTTGCGCACCGGGATTATCCTGTTTGGCTTCAGTCTCAGCTTTCAACAGATCGTACAAGTCGGTTGGCAAGCTGTTGTCCTGGACATCATGGTCACCACCAGCATCTTGCTGATAGGAACCTGGCTGGGGATAAAACTGTTCAAGTTGCCCCGCGAGCTGTCCATCCTGATATCTGCGGGCAGCGCAATTTGCGGCGCGGCTGCAGTTCTTGCCAGTGAACCTGTGGTTAAAGCCAAACAACAACACGTGACTGTAGCTGTCGCCACTGTTGTGCTGTTTGGCACGCTGGCCATGTTCAGTTATCCACTGATCTTTCAGTTTAGCGGCATGACTGATCATAACTTCGGGATTTACATCGGCAGCACCATCCATGAGGTCGCTCAGGCAGTTGCTGCGGGTGACTCAGTGAGCGGCGAAGCCTTGCAGTCTGCAGTTGTGGTCAAGCTGATCAGAGTGATGCTGCTGGCTCCATTCATCCTGATTCTCAGCAGCGTGATGATGCGCAAGAGCAAAGGCCAGGAAACAGCAGGCAGCGCCACACGCAAAATCAACATTCCTTGGTTTGTTCTCGGATTTATTGCTGCAGCCGGTATCAACAGCTGGGTCGCCTTACCTCCAATGGTTATCCACAGCTTGCAGATGATCAGCCAACTGACTTTGGCCATGGCCATGGCAGCACTGGGTAGCCAGACACAATGGCGTGTACTCAAGCAGGCTGGGGCTAAACCGATGCTGATGGGCGCCATACTCTTCACTTTGCTGCTGTGCGGTGGCTTCTTCCTGAATACCTTGGTCATCCCGCAGTAAGACCTTAGGGCCTCTTTATCCACGGCTTTTATGGGTGTGCATAAACCCTGTGGAAAAGCGGCCCTAAGCCCGGTCCATAAGCAGGTGACAAAGTTGAGGATAAACTGCCCTGTGCATAAGTAGCTCTTTCATCCACAGCTTAGTGACGGCTATCTGACAGTTAGATGGCAGGCTTAACACAGTTCCATACATCGCTGTACAGTACGTGTTTATTGGCTTGTAGCAATGTATCCACAGAAAAGTGCTTGCTACTTTATAAACATATAAACAAAGCTTTATAAAAATTCTTTCTTTTTTATTCTTATTAGCTGACTCGTCTGCATTGCCAAATCAGGACCGTTTGGGCGCTAAGGGCTGATTGGCTATTTTTTGTGCAAAAGGCTTCTTTAAGGTCGCTTAACTGCCTATACTTACCGGCTATTCAGCTTTTCAGTGGCATTTGAGCGTTATTACGCAATGGCACGCCTTGAGAAATGCCGGACTACCCAGCGAAGTAGGCCCGCGAGTTCTCTGATAAAAGCCTCATTTTTCAGTACAGGCACGAGGTGCGTGGTGGATTTCCCTTCCCGTTTTCAAGTGATCGTTATCGGCGGTGGTCACGCCGGCACCGAAGCTGCGTTGGCAGCTGCACGCATGGGTGTAAAAACCCTACTGCTTACTCATAACGTGGAAACGCTGGGGCAGATGAGCTGCAACCCGGCAATTGGCGGGATTGGTAAGAGCCATCTGGTCAAGGAAATCGACGCACTCGGCGGCGCAATGGCTGAAGCGACCGACAAAGGTGGCATTCAGTTTCGTGTGCTCAACAGCCGCAAAGGTCCTGCAGTCCGCGCTACACGGGCTCAGGCAGATCGCGTGTTGTACAAGGCCGCTATTCGCGAAACCCTGGAGAACCAGGAAAATCTGTGGATCTTCCAGCAAGCTGCAGACGACCTGATCGTCGAGAACGATGAAGTCAAAGGCGTAGTTACCCAGATGGGACTGCGTTTTATGGCGGATTCGGTAGTTCTGACTACCGGGACATTCCTCGGCGGACTTATCCACATTGGTATGCAGAATTACTCTGGTGGCCGTGCGGGTGATCCTCCGTCGATTGCACTGGCGCACCGTTTGCGTGAATTGCCGCTGCGTGTTGGACGTCTGAAAACCGGCACACCACCGCGTATCGATGGTCGTTCTGTGGATTTCTCGGTGATGGCCGAGCAACCGGGCGATACACCGATTCCAGTGATGTCGTTTTTGGGCAGCAAAGAGCAGCATCCGCAGCAAGTCAGTTGCTGGATTACTCACACCAATGCGCGCACTCACGAAATCATCGCCGCCAACCTTGATCGCTCACCGATGTATTCCGGTGTGATCGAAGGCGTAGGCCCGCGTTATTGCCCGTCTATCGAAGACAAAATTCATCGTTTTGCCGACAAGCAGAGCCATCAGGTATTCATCGAGCCGGAAGGCCTGAATACCCATGAGTTGTATCCGAACGGTATTTCGACTTCATTGCCGTTCGATGTGCAGATACAGATCGTGCGTTCGATTGTCGGCATGGAAAACGCTCACATCGTGCGTCCCGGCTATGCGATTGAATATGACTATTTCGATCCGCGTGATCTGAAATACAGCCTCGAAACCAAAGTTATCGGCGGTTTGTTCTTTGCAGGCCAGATCAACGGCACCACCGGTTACGAAGAAGCTGGTGCGCAAGGTCTGTTGGCCGGTGCCAACGCTGCACTTCGCGCCCAGGGCAAAGATGCCTGGTGTCCGCGTCGCGATGAGGCGTACATCGGCGTGCTGGTCGACGACCTGATCACCCTGGGTACGCAAGAGCCGTATCGGATGTTTACCTCACGGGCTGAATATCGCCTGATTCTGCGTGAAGACAACGCCGACTTGCGCCTCACTGAAAAGGGCCGCGAACTGGGCTTGGTCAACGATCAGCGCTGGGCAGCATTTGAAACCAAGCGCGAGGCCATTGCGCTTGAAGAACAACGCCTGAAAAATACATGGGTGCGCCCGAATACGCCGCAAGGCACGGCCATTGCCGAGCGTTTCGGCACACCGCTGACTCACGAGTACAATTTGCTCAACCTGCTGACGCGTCCGGAAATTGATTATCAAGGGCTGGTTGAAGTCACCGGTGGCGGCGCGCTTGATCCGCAGGTTGCCGAACAGGTCGAGATCAAAACCAAATACGCGGGATACATTGACCGCCAGCAAGAAGAAATCGCCCGCTTGCGCGCCAGTGAAGACACCAAGCTGCCAGCCGATATCGACTATTCAACGATTTCCGGCCTGTCCAACGAGATTCAGGCCAAGCTGAGCGCTACTCGCCCGGAAACACTGGGCCAGGCTTCACGTATTCCGGGTGTTACCCCGGCGGCGATTTCGCTGTTGCTGATTCACCTTAAAAAACGCGGTGCCGGTCGCCAGTTGGAGCAGAGCGCTTGATGAGCGGTGTAAAAACTTTCGTAACAAGCCAGCATGCAGAAGAACTCGCTCGTGGTGCTCGTGAACTCGGTGTTGAGGTTTCTGCCGAACAGCAGCAATTGCTGCTTGGCTATCTCGAACTTCTGATCAAGTGGAACAAGGCGTATAACCTGACCGCGGTGCGTAACCCCGATGAGATGGTTTCGCGGCACCTGCTCGATAGCTTAAGTGTGGTCAAGTTTGTCGCCGAGGCTGGGGATAACTGGCTCGACGTGGGCAGCGGCGGCGGAATGCCAGGTATTCCATTGGCCATCCTGTTCCCGCAGAAGCAATTCACCCTGCTGGACTCCAACGGTAAGAAAACCCGTTTTCTGACTCAGGTAAAACTTGAGCTGAAACTGGCCAACCTTGAAGTTATCCACAGCCGGGTAGAAGCATTCACGCCGGCGCAGCCATTCAGTGGTATTTGCTCCCGGGCTTTTAGTTCGCTGCAGGACTTTTCTGACTGGACGCGTCATTTGGGCGATGGCAATACCCAATGGTTGGCAATGAAAGGCGTGCATCCGGATGATGAACTGCAAGCGCTGCCAGAAGATTTTAGTCTGACCGCAACGCATGTTCTCAAGGTTCCCGGTTGCCAAGGTCAGCGCCATCTGTTGATACTGCGACGCTTGGTCTAAGGGGAAAAGCAGTATGGCAAAGGTATTCGCAATAGCTAACCAGAAAGGCGGCGTGGGCAAGACCACCACCTGCGTCAATCTGGCTGCCTCTCTGGTCGCCACCAAACGCCGCGTGCTGTTGATCGACCTCGATCCGCAAGGCAACGCCACCATGGGCAGTGGTGTGGATAAGCATGCGCTGGAAAATTCGATTTATGACGTGCTCACCGGTGAATGCAATCTGGTCGAGGCAATGCAGTTCTCCGAGCATGGCGGTTACCAGCTACTGCCGGCTAACCGTGACCTCACGGCTGCAGAAGTTGATTTGCTTGAAGTGAAAATGAAGGAGAGCCGCCTGCGTAATGCGTTGGCGCCGATCCGCGAAAACTACGATTACATCCTCATCGATTGTCCGCCGGCTTTATCCATGCTCACCGTTAACGCATTGGTGGCATCTGACGGCGTGATCATCCCGATGCAGTGTGAGTACTATGCGTTGGAAGGTTTGAGTGATCTGGTCAACAGCATTCAACGCATCGCCAAGTTGCTCAACCCTGAACTGAGAATTGAAGGTTTGTTGCGCACCATGTATGACCCTCGCATGAGCCTGACCAATGATGTGTCGGCTCAGTTGAAGGAACATTTTGGCGACAAGCTTTATCAAACGGTCATCCCGCGTAACGTACGACTGGCTGAAGCCCCGAGTTTTGGTATGCCGGCGCTGAGCTACGATAAGCAATCGCGGGGGGCCATCGCCTATTTGGCATTGGCTGGCGAATTGGTTCGCCGTCAGCGTGCAAACGCTCGCAAAGCGCCCGCACTGTAATCGAATAAGGAATTGCGCATGGCCGCCAAAAAACGCGGGCTTGGACGTGGCTTGGACGCTCTTTTGGGCGGTTCCACCGTCGATAAGCTGCAAGAAGAAGCCACACAGGTTGATCCTAACGAACTGCAATATCTGCCACTGGACCTGATCCAGCGCGGCAAGTATCAGCCGCGTCGGGATATGGACGTGACTGCGCTGGAAGAACTCGCGCACTCGATCAAGACCCACGGTGTGATGCAGCCCATCGTCGTACGCCCGATCGCCAAGGGGCGTTTCGAGATCGTTGCCGGTGAACGTCGCTGGCGCGCATCGCAGCAAGCCGGGCTGGAAAAGATTCCGGCAATGGTTCGCGAGTTGGCTGATGAAGCCGCCGTGGCCATGGCGCTGATCGAGAACATTCAGCGCGAAGACCTCAATCCGATCGAAGAAGCGATGGCGTTGCAGCGTCTGCAGCAGGAATTTCAACTCACTCAACAGCAAGTTGCTGATGCCGTGGGTAAGTCACGTGTGACCATCACCAACTTGTTGCGCTTGATTAGCTTGCCGGAAGAGATTAAAACATTGCTCTCGCATGGCGACCTCGAAATGGGTCATGCCCGTGCATTGCTCGGCCTACCCCTCGAACAGCAGGTTGAAGGTGCGCGACATGTTGTCGCACGCGGTCTCACTGTGCGCCAAACTGAAGCGCTGGTTCGTCAGTGGTTGAACAGCAAAGAGAAGCCCGCTGCTGTAGCTAAAGCAGACCCGGACATCACCCGGCTGGAACAGCGTCTGGCTGAGCGCTTGGGCTCTCCCGTGCAGATCAAGCATGGACAGAAGGGCAAGGGCCAGTTGGTCATCCGTTATAGCTCGCTGGATGAACTGCAAGGAGTGCTCGCGCACATCCACTGAAACATTTAGCCATGTAGCACTAGTCGGAAATCACTACCTGACAGTTGAATGGGGCGGCCTGCGCCCCTATACTCTGCGCGCATTTCGACGGCATAAACTATGCCAACTGTGTTGGGATACCCGGTCGTCGAAGCCAGAGGTCTGATTTCAGGAAACAGTGATGGATACCCGCACGCCAAATCGCCTGCCTTTCCATCGTTGGCCGGTCTTCCCGGTTCTTGTCGTACAGTTGATTGTTGCGCTGCTTTTGGCTGCTGTCTTTTGGCAGTGGCGCGGCCCGATCGCAGGATACTCCGGTCTTTGTGGTGGCCTGATTGCATGGCTGCCTAATGTGTATTTTGCCCACAAGGCTTTTCGCTTTAGCGGAGCCCGGGCAGCTCAAGCCATCGTGCGGTCTTTTTATGCCGGCGAGGCGGGCAAATTAATTCTGACGGCAGCGTTGTTTACGCTGACGTTTGCAGGGGTGAAACCTTTGGATGCGCTGGCAGTATTTGGCGTTTTCCTGCTGACCCAACTGGTCAACTGGTTCGCACCGCTGCTGATGAAAACAAGATTTTTGAAACCTTAGGGCGTTTGAGGCAAACATGGCAGAACAAACCGCTTCGGGCTATATCCAGCACCACTTGCAGAACCTGACTTTCGGGAAGCTGCCTTCGGGTGACTGGGGTTTCGCTCACACAGCAGAACAAGCTAAAGAAATGGGCTTCTGGGCATTCCATGTGGATACCCTGGGTTGGTCTGTGGTTCTTGGTCTGGTTTTCATTCTCATTTTCCGCATGGCAGCCAAGCGCGCTACCAGCGGCCAGCCTGGCGGCTTGCAGAACTTCGTTGAAGTGATGATCGAGTTCGTCGATGGCAGTGTCAAAGACACGTTCCACGGCCGTAACAAGCTGATTGCTCCGCTCGCCTTGACCATCTTCGTCTGGATCTTCCTGATGAACCTGATGGACTTGATTCCGGTCGACTTCCTGCCGGTTCTGGCGCAGAAAATCACCGGCAACGAGCACGTCTTCTTCCGCGTAGTTCCGACGACCGATCCAAACGCGACCCTGGGCATGGCCCTGTCGGTGTTTGCTCTGATCATTTTCTACAGCATCAAGGTCAAGGGCATCGGCGGCTTCGTCGGCGAGCTGACCCTGCACCCGTTCGGCAGCAAGAACATTGTGGTTCAGGCGCTGCTGATTCCGGTGAACTTCCTGCTTGAGTTCGTAACACTGGTCGCTAAGCCTATCTCTCTGGCGCTGCGTCTGTTCGGTAACATGTATGCCGGCGAACTGATCTTCATTCTGATTGCCGTGATGTTCGGCAGTGGCATGTTCCTGCTCAGCGCGCTGGGTATTGCCCTGAACTGGGCGTGGGCTGTGTTCCACATCCTGATCATCACGCTGCAAGCGTTCATCTTCATGATGTTGACCATCGTCTATCTGTCGATGGCACACGAAGACAACCACTAATAGCGCACCGCGTACCTGCAAAGGTGCGCAGCGATATCGGTGGACGCCCGCAAGGGCTTGCTGGAAAACGATTTAGCTTTAACGCTTAACCTTAGTAACACTTAACCAATACGACATAAAAGTCGGGAGGAAAAATGGAAACTGTAGTTGGTCTGACTGCGATCGCTGTTGCTCTGCTAATCGGCCTGGGCGCCCTTGGTACTGCCATTGGTTTCGGCCTGCTGGGCGGCAAATTCCTGGAAGGCGCTGCGCGTCAACCGGAAATGGTTCCTATGCTGCAAGTGAAAATGTTCATCGTCGCCGGTCTTCTCGACGCCGTGACCATGATCGGTGTTGGTATTGCACTGTTCTTCACCTTCGCGAACCCCTTCGTTGGTCAAATCGCAGGCTAATCACTCGGTTATTACGAGTGAGATGGTTTGTTGAACAACGAACGAGCGAGGTGTTGGCGTGAACATTAATGCAACCCTGATTGGCCAGGCCGTTGCCTTCTTCATCTTCGTGATGTTCTGCATGAAGTTTGTATGGCCTCCGGTCATTACAGCTCTGCAAGAGCGTCAAAAGAAGATCGCAGAGGGTCTGGACGCTGCCAGCCGTGCAGCTCGTGATTTGGAGTTGGCCCAAGAGAAAGCGGGTCAGCAACTGCGCGAAGCTAAAGCACAGGCAGCTGAAATCATTGAGCAAGCCAAGAAGCGTGGCACTCAGATTGTCGACGAGGCCCGTGAACAGGCCCGCGTTGAAGCTGACCGCGTGAAGGCTCAGGCTCAGGCCGAGATCGAACAGGAAATCAACAGCGTTAAAGACGCCCTGCGTGCCCAAGTTGGCGCACTGGCTGTCGGCGGTGCTGAGAAGATCCTGGGCGTTTCGATCGACCAAAACGCGCATGCGGAGCTGGTTTCCAAACTGGCAGCCGAAATTTAAGCGAGGGCGCGATCATGGCAGAATTGACCACGTTGGCCCGACCTTACGCTAAGGCTGCCTTCGAGTACGCCCAGGCCCACCAGCAGCTGGCCAATTGGTCAGCCATGCTCGGCCTGGCTGCAGAGGTGTCGCAAGACGACACCATGCAGCGCGTGCTCAAGGCCCCGCGTTTGACGAGTAAAGACAAGGCCACCACCTTTGTTGAGGTGTGTGGTGACAAGTTTGATGGATCGGTTAGCAATTTCATCCACATCCTGGCTGAAAACGACCGTCTGGCATTGCTGCCACACGTGTCTGAACTGTTCGAGCTGTTAAAAGCCGAGCAGGAAAAGTCGATTGATGTGGACGTTACTAGCGCCTTTGCGTTGAACGATGAACAGCAAGACAAACTCGCCAAGGTTCTCAGTGCACGGCTCGGCCGAGAAGTGCGTCTGCACGCCGCGGAGGATGCTGCCCTTATCGGTGGTGTCATCATTCGCGCCGGCGACCTGGTTATCGATGGCTCAGTTCGCGGCAAAATCGCGAAGCTGGCCGAAGCATTGAAATCTTGAGTTTGAAGGGGCAGCAGAGCTATGCAGCAACTCAATCCTTCCGAAATAAGTGAAATCATCAAGGGACGTATCGAGAATCTCGACGTCTCTTCCCAAGCCCGAAACGAAGGCACTATCGTCAGCGTATCTGACGGTATCGTGCGTATTCACGGTCTCGCCGATGCTATGTACGGCGAAATGATCGAGTTCCCGGGTAGCGTCTACGGTATGGCACTGAACCTGGAGCAAGACTCCGTAGGTGCGGTGGTACTGGGTGCGTACACGTCGCTCGCTGAAGGCATGAGCGCCAAGTGCACCGGCCGCATCCTGGAAGTTCCGGTTGGTCCGGAACTGCTGGGCCGCGTTGTTGACGCATTGGGTAACCCAATCGACGGTAAAGGCCCGCTGAACAACGTTGCTACCGACGCTGTTGAAAAGGTTGCACCGGGCGTGATCTGGCGTAAGTCGGTTGATCAGCCGGTACAGACTGGCTACAAGTCAGTCGATGCCATGATCCCGGTAGGCCGTGGCCAGCGTGAGCTGATCATTGGTGACCGTCAGATCGGTAAGACTGCTCTGGCAGTCGACGCCATCATCAATCAGAAAGACAGCGGCATTAAGTGCGTCTACGTAGCAATCGGTCAGAAGCAATCGACCATCGCTAACGTTGTGCGCAAGCTGGAAGAAAACGGCGCTCTGGCAAACACCATCGTGGTGGCTGCTTCGGCTTCCGAATCGCCAGCTCTGCAGTACATTTCTGCCTACTCCGGTTGCACCATGGGTGAATACTTCCGTGACCGTGGTGAAGACGCGCTGATCGTTTATGACGATCTGTCCAAGCAAGCAGTGGCTTATCGTCAGATTTCCCTGTTGCTGCGCCGTCCGCCGGGCCGTGAAGCTTACCCAGGCGACGTGTTCTATCTCCACAGCCGTCTGTTGGAGCGTGCATCGCGCGTATCCGAAGAGTACGTTGAGAAGTTCACCAATGGCGCCGTGACTGGCAAGACCGGTTCTTTGACCGCTCTGCCAATCATTGAGACCCAGGCTGGCGACGTTTCTGCGTTCGTACCGACCAACGTGATCTCGATCACCGACGGTCAGATCTTCCTTGAGACCTCGATGTTCAACTCGGGTATCCGTCCGGCGGTCAACGCTGGTATTTCGGTATCTCGTGTTGGTGGCGCGGCTCAGACCAAGATCATCAAGAAGCTTTCCGGTGGTATCCGTACCGCTCTGGCTCAGTACCGTGAATTGGCGGCATTCGCCCAGTTCGCATCTGACCTGGACGAAGCCACTCGTAAGCAGCTTGAGCACGGCGAACGTGTAACTGAGCTGATGAAGCAGAAGCAGTATGCGCCTATGTCCATCGCAGATATGTCACTGTCGCTGTACGCAGCAGAACGTGGCTTCCTGCGTGATATCGAAGTTGCCAAAGTTGGCGCTTTCGAACAGGCTCTGATTGCTTACTTCAACCGTGATCACGCCGATTTGATGGCGAAGATCAACGTGAAGGGTGACTTCAACGACGAAATCGACGCAGGCCTCAAAGCCGGTGTCGAGAAGTTCAAAGCCACCCAAACCTGGTAAGCCGCAGCGAGGGCTTAGCGGCCCTCGCTTGCTAACCTGATAGGTGTCAAATGGCAGGCGCAAAAGAGATTCGCAGCAAGATTGCGAGCATCAAAAGCACGCAGAAGATCACCAGCGCCATGGAGAAAGTGGCGGTCAGCAAAATGCGCAGAGCACAAATGCGCATGGCGTCTAGCCGTCCTTACGCGGAGCGTATCCGCCAGGTTATTGGTCATCTGGCCAACGCTAACCCGGAATACCGTCATCCGTTCATGATCGAGCGCGAAGTAAAGCGTGTAGGTTATGTGGTGGTGAGCAGTGACCGTGGTCTGTGTGGTGGTCTGAATACCAACCTGTTCAAGGCTCTGGTCAAAGACATGGCGAGCAATCGCGAGCAAGGCGTAGAGATTGATCTCTGCGTAATTGGCAGCAAGGGCGCGGGCTTCTTCCGCAACTTTGGTGGCAATGTAGTTGCTGCGATCAGCCACCTGGGCGAAGAACCATCGATCAATGATCTGATTGGTAGCGTCAAGGTAATGCTCGATGCGTACCTCGAAGGTCGTATCGATCGTTTGTCCGTGGTCTCGAACAAGTTCGTCAACACCATGACGCAAAAGCCGACAGTGGAACAATTGATTCCATTGGTGGCGACTCCGGATGAAGGTCTCAAGCATCACTGGGACTACCTGTACGAACCCGACGCCAAAGAGCTGCTCGACGGCTTGATGGTACGTTACGTGGAGTCGCAGGTTTACCAGGCAGTGGTTGAGAACAACGCAGCTGAACAAGCTGCGCGGATGATTGCAATGAAGAACGCCACCGACAACGCCGGTGATCTGATCAGTGATCTACAACTGGTCTATAACAAGGCGCGTCAGGCAGCAATTACCCAAGAGATTTCGGAAATCGTCGGCGGCGCTGCCGCGGTTTAAGAACGGTTCAAATATTCAGAGGAACCAAAGATGAGTAGCGGACGTATCGTTCAAATCATCGGCGCCGTTATCGACGTGGAATTCCCGCGTGATCATGTGCCGAGTGTTTATGAAGCGTTGAAAGTAGTCGGCGCTGAAACCACCCTCGAAGTTCAGCAGCAGCTGGGCGACGGCGTGGTTCGTACAATTGCAATGGGTTCGACCGAAGGCCTGAAACGTGGCCTCGACGTAACCAGTACTGGCACTAACATCCAGGTACCGGTCGGGGTTAAGACCCTGGGCCGTATCATGGACGTGCTGGGCAACCCGATCGACGAAGCTGGCCCGATCGGCGAAGAAGAGCGTTGGGGCATTCACCGTCCTGCGCCAACTTACGCTGAGCAAGCTGGCAGCAACGAACTGCTGGAAACAGGCATCAAGGTTATCGACTTGATCTGCCCGTTCGCCAAAGGCGGTAAAGTTGGTCTGTTCGGTGGTGCCGGTGTTGGTAAAACCGTAAACATGATGGAACTGATCCGTAACATCGCCATCGAGCACAGCGGTTATTCTGTGTTCGCCGGTGTGGGTGAGCGTACTCGTGAGGGTAACGACTTCTACCACGAGATGAAGGATTCCAACGTTCTCGACAAAGTAGCCCTGGTCTACGGTCAGATGAACGAGCCACCAGGCAACCGTCTGCGCGTAGCGTTGACCGGTCTGACTATGGCTGAGAAGTTCCGTGATGAAGGCCGCGACGTACTGTTCTTCGTGGACAACATCTACCGTTACACCCTGGCCGGTACTGAAGTATCCGCACTGCTCGGCCGTATGCCGTCGGCAGTAGGTTATCAGCCGACTCTGGCCGAAGAGATGGGCGTTCTGCAAGAGCGTATCACTTCGACCAAGACCGGTTCGATTACTTCGATCCAGGCCGTATACGTACCTGCGGATGACTTGACTGACCCGTCCCCGGCGACCACCTTCGCCCACTTGGACGCAACCGTCGTATTGTCTCGTGACATCGCCTCTCTGGGTATCTACCCAGCTGTGGACCCGTTGGACTCCACCTCTCGCCAGCTCGATCCGCTGGTAATTGGTCAGGAGCACTACGACACCGCACGTGGCGTTCAGTACGTACTGCAGCGTTACAAAGAGCTGAAGGACATCATTGCGATTCTGGGTATGGACGAACTGTCCGAATCCGATAAGCAGTTGGTATCCCGTGCTCGTAAGATTCAGCGCTTCCTGTCTCAGCCATTCTTCGTGGCCGAAGTCTTCACCGGTTCTCCAGGCAAATACGTTTCCCTGAAAGACACCATCGCAGGCTTCAGCGGCATCCTCAAAGGCGACTACGATCACTTGCCAGAGCAAGCGTTCTACATGGTCGGCAGCATTGAAGAAGCCGTAGAGAAAGCGAAGAAACTGTAATCACCGTTTGCGCCTGGCAACAGGCGCATCGGCTTGTGTGTAAAATGTTATCCACAAGCTGTTATGTGAGGCAAGGTTATGGCTATGACAGTCCATTGCGATATCGTCAGCGCAGAAGCGGAGATGTTTTCCGGCCTGGTCGAGATGGTGATTGCGCACGGTAACCTGGGTGATATCGGTATCGCTCCAGGCCACGCGCCGCTGATCACTGATCTCAAGCCGGGTCCGATCCGCTTGATCAAGCAAGGCGGTGAAGCAGAGGTGTTCTACATCTCAGGTGGTTTCCTCGAAGTGCAGCCAAACATGGTCAAGGTTCTCGCCGACACCGTGCAGCGCGCTGCAGATCTCGATGAAGTTGCCGCTCAGGAAGCCCTCAAGGCTGCTGAGAAAGCACTGCATGAGCAAGGCGCCGAGTTCGATTACGGCTCTGCCGCTGCACGCTTGGCTGAAGCTACGGCTCAACTGCGTACAGTTCAGCAGCTGCGCAAGAAATTTGGCGGCTAATCAGCGCTTTGATTTCTCTGTGTATAAATAAAGGGGTAGCTTAGGCTACCCTTTTGTTTTTCTACTGATTGATCAAGGAAACAGTCGATCAGTGCTCCTCGAAATTCACCTTCAATCACCGGTAAATCTTCGTTATGTCCCTTGATATCGTGATTCTCGCAGCAGGCCAAGGCACGCGGATGCGTTCAGCTTTGCCCAAGGTTCTTCACCCGGTTGCCGGCAAATCCATGCTTGGCCACGTCATCGACACCGCGCGTGAGCTTCAGCCGCAGGGCATTCATGTGGTCATCGGCCACGGTGCGGACACCGTGCGTGAACGCCTGGCCGGCGATGACCTCAACTTTGTCATGCAAACCGAGCAGTTGGGCACAGGCCACGCGGTTGCGCAGGCTCTGCCGGCATTAACAGCTGAGCGTGTACTGATCCTGTACGGCGATGTACCGCTGATTGAAAAAAGTACCCTTGAGCGTCTGCTGCTGCAGGTCTCCGACCAGCAACTGGGCTTGCTCACCGTGACCCTGCCAGACCCGACCGGCTATGGCCGCATCGTGCGTAACGCCGCAGGCCAGGTTGAGGCTATCGTCGAACACAAGGACGCCAGCGAAGCGCAGCGCCTGATTACCGAAGGCAATACCGGCATTCTTGCCGTTCCGGCTAGCAAGCTTGGCGAGTGGCTCGGCCGGTTGTCCAACAGCAACGCTCAAGGCGAGTATTACCTGACTGACGTGATTGCGATGGCCGTCAACGATGGTCTGGTCGTTGCCACTGAACAGCCATTGGATGCGATGGAAGTGCAGGGCGCCAATGACCGGATCCAGCTCGCCGAGCTTGAGCGTCATTACCAGCAGCGCGCCGCACGTGCACTGATGACACAGGGCGTGACCCTGCGTGATCCAGCGCGTTTTGACCTGCGCGGTGAGGTGACTGTCGGTCGCGACGTGATGATCGACATCAACGTGATTCTCGAAGGCAAAGTGGTGATCGAGGATGGCGTGCAAATCGGCGCCAACTGCTTCATCAAGGACTCGATCCTGCGCAAAGGCGTTGTGGTCAAAGCCAACAGCCACCTCGAAGGCGCTGAGATGGGCGAAGGCAGTGATTGCGGTCCATTCGCACGTCTGCGGCCTGGCGCTGTGCTGGGCAAAAAAGCCCATGTGGGTAACTTTGTCGAGTTGAAGAACGCGGTGCTGGGCGAAGGCGCCAAAGCGGGCCACCTGAGCTATCTGGGTGACGCTGAAATCGGTGCGCGCAGCAACATCGGCGCAGGCACCATCACCTGTAACTATGACGGCGCCAATAAGCACCGCACCGTGATGGGTGAAGACGTGTTTATCGGCTCGAACAGCTCATTGGTTGCCCCGGTGAGTCTGGGTGATCGCGCGGTGACAGGCGCGGGTTCGGTTATTACCAGCGAAGTACCGGTGGATAACCTGGCTGTTGGCCGGGCCCGGCAGCGCAATATTGCTGGCTGGAAGCGGCCAATCAAAAACAAGTAAGAGGCTTGTGGGTAAGCGCTGAGGCTTATCCACAGCCGACTGGTTAGGCTGAGAAGTTATCCAAGCGCGATTTTTTCAATCGTTGTGGATAAAAGCACCTTGTGCATAAAGCCTAGCTAAGTTTCGTTTGCTCTGTTGATAAGTAAAAAAGGCTGCCATTTGGCGGCCTTTTTTGTGGTTTTACTTGACCAAAAAGCCTCATTAGGTTTTGATTCACGCAATTATCTTTCGAATCGAAACTTAGCATGTCAAAACGCAACACCCCGCAACGTCGTCACTCCATCCTTGCTTTGCTCAATGAGCAGGGTGAGGTGAGTGTGGATGAGCTGGCAAAAGCCTTTTCGACTTCTGAAGTGACCATTCGCAAAGACCTCGCTGCACTTGAGACCAACGGTTTATTACTGCGGCGCTATGGCGGCGCGGTGCTGATGCCGCAGGAATTTATTGCCGATGCGGGTCAGAAGGTTTCGCCTTATAAGCTGGCCATTGCCAAAGCTGGCGTGGCGCGGATTCGCGAGCATGCGCGCATTATCATCGACAGCGGCACCACCACCGCGGCCATGATTCCCGAGCTCGGCCACAAGCCGGGGCTGGTGGTCATGACCAATTCGCTGAATGTCGCCAACGCCCTGCGTGATATCGAGCATGAGCCCGTTCTGCTGATGACTGGCGGCACTTGGGACCCGCATTCCGAGTCGTTTCAGGGCCAGGTCGCTGAGCAAGTGCTGCGTTCCTACGATTTTGATCAACTGTTCATTGGCGCAGACGGTATCGATCTGCATCGTGGCACCACGACGTTCAATGAACTGCTGGGCCTGAGCCGTGTCATGGCTGAAGTCGCCCGGGAAGTGGTGGTAATGGTTGAGAGTGACAAGATTGGCCGCAAGATCCCCAATCTGGAATTGCCCTGGGGCAATGTGAATACCCTAATTACTGATGAGCGCCTGTCGGCAGACGCTCGTGAACAATTGAGCGCACGCGGGATCAATCTGATCTGCGTAAGTGTCGAGGCTTAAGGAGAGCAACTATGTGTGGAATCGTCGGTGCGGTAGCTGAGCGTAATATCACGGCGGTGTTGGTCGAGGGGCTCAAGCGCCTCGAATATCGCGGTTACGACAGCGCGGGTGTTGCCCTGATCAATGACGCTGGGGTACTTGATCGCCGCCGCCGTGTCGGTAAGGTCAGCGAACTCGATGCTGCGCTCGCGGCTGATCCGTTGCCGGGTCGCGTCGGTATCGCGCACACACGTTGGGCCACCCACGGTGCACCGAGCGAGCGCAATGCGCACCCGCATTTCTCCGGTAATCAGCTGGCCGTTGTGCACAACGGCATCATCGAAAACCATGAAGCTCTGCGCGAAGAGCTCAAGGGCTTCGGTTACACCTTCAGCTCGGATACCGACACCGAAGTGATCGTGCACCTGCTCGACCACACCCTGAAAACTCAGCCGGACCTGGCGGCTGCGCTTAAAATCGCCGTTAAGCAACTGCACGGTGCATACGGTCTGGCGGTTATCAGTGCCAAACAACCGGATCGTATTCTGGCGGCGCGCAGTGGCAGCCCGCTGGTGATTGGTTTGGGTCTGGGCGAAAACTTCCTGGCCTCCGATCAACTGGCGCTGCGTCAGGTTACCGATCGCTTCATGTACCTCGAAGAGGGCGACATCGCTGAGATCACCCGTGACAGCGTACAGATCTGGGATGTCAGCGGTGCGCCGGTCACCCGCGAACAAGTGCAGTATCACGAAGGCGCTGAGGCGGCGGATAAAGGCGAGTTCCGCCACTTCATGCTCAAAGAGATTCACGAGCAACCCAGCGTTGTGCAGCGCACGCTGGAAGGCCGTCTGGGTGAAGATCATGTTCTGGTTCAGGCGTTCGGCCCGCAAGCGGCCGAGATTTTTGCCAAAGCCAAGAACATCCAGATTGTGGCCTGCGGCACCAGCTATCACGCCGGTATGGTCGCGCGTTACTGGCTCGAAGAGTTAGCCGGCATTCCATGCCAGATCGAAGTAGCCAGCGAGTTCCGTTACCGCAAGGTCGTGGTACAGCCAGACACGCTGTTCGTAAGCATTTCGCAGTCCGGTGAAACCGCCGACACCTTGGCCGCCTTGCGCAATGCCAAAGACTTATCCCCAGGCAATGGCGGCTATCTTGCCAGCCTGGCGATTTGCAATGTGGGCATCAGCTCGCTGGTACGTGAATCCGACCTGACTCTGCTCACGCTGGCAGGCCCGGAAATTGGCGTGGCATCGACCAAAGCCTTCACCACACAGTTGGTAGCCCTGATGCTGCTGACCCTGGCGTTGGGCCGGGTGCGTGGCACGCTAGAGGCGAAAGTCGAGGCCGAACTGGTTGCCGAACTGCGCCGCCTGCCGACGCGTTTGGGCGAAGCGCTGGCGATGGATCATGTGGTTGAGAAGGTGTCTGAGCACTTCGCCGAGAAGCATCACACTCTGTTCCTCGGTCGTGGCGCGCAGTATCCCGTAGCAATGGAGGGCGCACTCAAGCTCAAGGAAATCTCCTATATCCACGCCGAGGCGTATCCGGCCGGTGAGCTGAAGCACGGCCCGTTGGCGCTGGTTGATGCCGATATGCCGGTGGTCACCGTTGCGCCGAACAACGAACTGCTGGAAAAGCTCAAATCCAACCTTCAGGAAGTACGCGCCCGTGGCGGCGAGCTGATCGTGTTCGCCGATGAGCAAGCGGCCATGAGCAATGGCGAAGGCACACACGTGGTGAACATGCCGCACATCCACGATGCGCTGGCGCCGATTCTGTACACCATTCCGCTGCAGTTGCTCTCGTACTACGTTGCCGTACTCAAAGGCACCGACGTCGATCAGCCACGCAACCTGGCCAAGTCGGTTACTGTTGAGTAAGCAGTTAGGACAGATTTTTAGCCATTAAGTCTGCCGCGCAGCAACCCTGCAAACTCTGATCATGCTGGACGGTGCACCCTTGCACCGTCCACGCGTGTCTCCTTCAAGCGCATGAACCTTTGCAAGACTGGTGTCACCCAGACGTAGAGCTGAAAGCCAATTATCGAAAGCAGCGAAATACCACCCACAACAGGGAAGCTGTCAGCACAGGCCAGATCAGCAGCAAGTCGACGCGGATATTTGCTTCGGGCGTATATAGCAAAATCAGCCATTCCCAGGCCGCATAAACAGCCCACAAAATCGCCGCCAGCAATAAGGCGCCGCTGAGTCTTGGCGGGCGTTTTGCTCTGTTTCGCACGGCAAGGAATCCCACGAATAACAGAACAGATACGATAAGTATGTTCAGGGGTTTACCGATCAAAACTTGCGCGATGTATTCCATGAGCGCCTCTGTGCGTTTTGGTTTCAGCCCCCAAATACAACCGCATCGGGAATTTCGTAGCGCTCGTCACCGATGCGGATGATGCTCAGATCGGCCTCTTTGCTGGCAGAAAACTTACCGGTGTCAGCCTGACTCTGATCGTAGCCGGTTGCGTTGCCATTCTCGAAAAAGATGACGCGCTTGCCACCGTCGCCTTTGCTGATCGTCACCGTGCCGCCGCCATTACCGCTGCGCACCACGCCAAATTCACAGGTGCCAGCCGGCTGACCTCGGGTCATCGAGCAGGGGATCGAGCCGGTGGCATGGAATTCTGTTCCCGGCACCAGAACATCGTTGCTGGGTGCCTCAGAAGTTGAAGTTACAGCGTTGATGTTCATTTCAAGTCGGTACGGCGCTACCTCGTTGCGGCGCGCTGCAGATCGCATCATGTAAACGCGAATCTTGTAGTCGCCACTTTTCGGCAAAATGCCTTCGTACTGGTTTTCGTCCATGGAGCCGTTGAACATGGCTTGTTCAGTCTCGCCGGGCGCCAGAATGTTGAAATAGGTAGCTGTATTTTTTGTCGCCAGACTGGCCTGCATCTGCTGGCCTTCGCGGGCATTCAATACATAGTCGACAACTTGGTAACCCTTGATGGTGCCCTCGACCACCGCGCCGCTCGTGCCTTTCTTGAAATGTACCCGCTCAGTACGTATATCCTCGGCGGCGTGGCTCATCGAGCCGGCCATCAACATAAATGCGGCCAGCAAGTAGCTTGAACAGGTTACGAGAGACGATTTAATTTTCTGCTCCTTGGCCAGCGTATTACGCCGGTCAATGTGTGGCTGTCACAGTCCACACCTGCGGACAGTCTGTAGCTGACAGAACTCCACAATCAGCTGGGAGCTAACGCCACTGTCAGTAACATTACTGGCGAATTGACCGGTGTAGGCAAGACCTAACTTCACGCTGGAGCTGATCGCCATCAAGCACAGCCGTGTCATCAGCAACGGGCAAGCCATCAACCTGAAAAGGGCTGCTGGAAACTTTGCTTCGCACCACTCACGTGACGTTACATACCTATCGAGTCTAGTTTCGGAGCGACTTGATATCGACTCCTATTCGTTGTTTGGCAAGGTTCTTCGGTTTTGCCTCATCAAACGCGAGCCTTTGCCTCTCCACGAAAGACCGGGCTAAGGCTCGATGCACTGGCTTTCTGGCAATTCAGGTCTCAGTCAGATCAAACAGGCAACCCATTAGCCTCCAGAACGTAGTGCCATTCTTAAATGGCTGGCATCGCAACCAACGCGTACTGCAGTGTCCACAGCTGTCCAGAGTTGTGCCAGGCCGGTGAAGAAAGACCCCTGACCTGCATCAAATCCGCCTCCGGGCAAGGGAGGATAATTACTGTCTAGACTCCTGCATTCAGGAGTGAGGGCGAACACCCCAGCATGTGCTCGTCCGTGCTGATTAGTCCCGCGCCCGCTTCCTATTCAGGGCGTCAATTGGGAGGACTTTATGGATTCGATGCAACCCAACACGCAAGATCACCCGAGCCAGTGGTACCGCAAGAGTGCGGAGCAGGCGATGGCCGATCTGCAAACCAGCACCAGCGGGCTGGCTCCGGAAGAGGCTGCCGCGCGGCTGCTTCGCGTGGGCGCCAATGCCTTGCCAGCCAAGGCCGTTGATCCGGTCTGGCTACGTTTCGCCCGGCATTTCAACGATGTGCTGATTTATATTTTGCTGGCGGCCGCAGCCGCTACCGCGCTGATGGGGCACTGGACCGACACGGTGGTGATCCTCAGTGTGGCAGTGATCAACGCCGCCATTGGCTTCTTTCAGGAGAACAAGGCGGAGAAATCCCTGGCGGCGTTGCGCGGCATGCTCAGCAGTCATGCTCAGGTGGTGCGCAACGGCAACAAGATGAAGATTGACGCCCGCGAGCTGGTGCCGGGTGACATAGTCATCCTGCGTCCCGGCGATAAGATTCCGGCGGATGTGCGGCTGTATGAGGCGCATCACTTACAGGTCGAGGAGTCGATGCTCACGGGCGAGTCCATGACTGTGGACAAGCAGGTCGAGGTCATCGACCAAGAGGTGCTGCTGGCTGATCGGCTCAATCTGGCGTTTTCCGGTACCAGTGTCAGCGCGGGAAACGCCAAGGGCGTGGTAGTCGAGACCGGTGTGTCTACCGAGCTGGGCAAGATCAACCGTATGATCGCCACGGTGGATGAGAGCCGGACTCCGCTGCTGCGGCAGATCGACCAGATGGGCAAGCGTATCTTCCAGCTCATCGTCGGCATGATGCTGGTGCTTTTTGTCATCGGCTTCTTCTTGCATGACTACCCGTTCGGCGAGCTGTTGCTGTCGCTGATCAGCCTGGCCGTGGCGGCGGTGCCCGAGGGGCTGCCAGCGATTGTCTCGATGATCTTGTCCATCGGTGTGCAGCGCATGGCGACCAACAAGGCGATTATTCGCAAGCTGCCGACGGTCGAGACGCTTGGTGCGATGAGCGTTATTTGTTCGGACAAGACCGGCACCCTGACCATGAACGAAATGACGGTCAGGAGCGTGCTGACTGCCGATACCAGCTTTAACGTCGAAGGGCAGAGCTACGAGCCCAAGGGCCGTATCACGCTGGCGGGTGGTACTGCGCCGATTAACTGGGCCGATCACCCGAACCTCGAGGCCTTTATCCGCGCAGTTGATACCTGTAACGACAGCAGCGTGCAGCGCGATGACAGCGGGCGCTGGGGTGTGGTCGGTGGCCCTACCGAAGGCGCGCTCAAGGTGCTGGCGCGTAAGGCTGAGCTGCCTGCGCAGGAAGTAAGGCGGCTGGGCAAGATTCCTTTCGACTCATCGTACAAGTACATGGCCCGACGCTGCGATGTTGGCGATGAAAACCTGATCTACCTGAAAGGCGCACCCGATGTGTTGTTGGGTATGTGCGAGCAGCAATTGGGTAAAGATGGTATCCAACCGCTGGATCGCGATTACTGGGAGCGTGAGATGGGCCATATCGCCAGCCAGGGCTTGCGCATGCTGGCGGCTGCTTACCGGCCAGTGCCTGGCGCTGATAGCGAGATTGATCATCCGGATGTGCAGCAGGGTATGGTCTTTCTCGGCATTGCCGGGTTGATGGACCCGCCGCGCCCCGAGGCGATCGAAGCTATCGCCATGTGCCGGCAGGCGGGTATTCAGGTCAAGATGATTACCGGCGACCACCCGGATACTGCCGTGGCCATCGCCGGCATGCTTGGCATGGGCACCGACTTGCGCGCCATGACTGGCCATGAACTGGAGGCCATCGACGACAGCGAGTTGAAGTCGCGTGCCATGCAGTATTCAGTGTTCGCGCGGACCAGCCCCGAACACAAACTGCGGCTGGTGCGTGCTCTGCAAGCGAATGATCAGGTTGTAGGCATGACCGGCGATGGCGTCAATGACGCGCCGGCGCTGAAGCAGGCAGACGTTGGCATCGCCATGGGTATCAAGGGCACCGAGGTGACCAAAGAGGCCGCCGACATGGTGCTAACCGACGATAACTTCTCGACAATTGCCGGAGCCGTGCGTGAGGGCCGGCGGGTCTATGACAACCTGAAGAAGACGGTGCTGTTCGTCTTGCCAACCAGTATGGCGCAAGGGTTAATCATCGTTATCGCCATTCTCGCAGGGATGGTGGTTCCGCTTTCGCCGCTGCAAGTTCTGTGGATGAACATGGCGACTGCTACCACCTTGTCTTTCGGTTTGGCTTTCGAACCCGGCGAATCGGGGATGATGCGGCGCAAGCCGCGCGACGTTCATGAGTCGATTCTTGGTGGCTTTACTCTGTGGCGGGTGATTTTCGTCGGCATCCTGCTAACGGCTGCGGCGTTCTCGGTAGATACGTGGATGCTGGCCAACAATGCCGACACCAACCACATCCGGACCATGGTTCTGCACACGCTGGTTATTTCGCAGTGGGCTTACTTGTTCAACTGTCGCCTGCAGGAGGAGTTCTCCCTGAACGCCGCCATGCTTCGCAACGGCGCCTTACTCGCCGTAACGCTGGCGCTGATTCTCCTGCAATGCCTGGTGCTGTATGTACCCTTCATGCAGTCAGCCTTCGATACCCAGCCTTTGCCATTCAGTAACTGGTTGGTTGCCATTGGCATCGGCGCTTTGGTTTTCCTCGCAGTGGAACTGGAGAAGTGGGTGATTCGCAAATGGAAGGCCCGCCGTGGGCGTTGACGTTTGAGTGGTTTGATCAAACTCTGGCATTGATCAGCAACCGCGAAGACGCAGTCAGAACGCGGTGATCCACAAAGTGGAGGGCACAATAGTTGAGGCGCAGACTCCGAAAAGTCTGCGCCTCAATCGTTTCAGGTGTGCACCAAGCGTCCGTGCTTTCAGGTTATTGATCCGGGCTTTTCGCAGGCTGTGGATAAGTCACTTGTCGGCTGGAGGTGTTTGCATAACTGATAAGCCAGTGCACCGGGGTGTTATTGAAACTATAGTTAGTTGAAATGATTGAAAAAATTATGTTGTAAAGTTTGTTTTATATAGCCAATAAGAATTACATGTTTTATCTACAGGGCTATATTTTCATGCTTTGTTGCTGTCAGTGATTGTTTATTTATATCTGTAGTTATTGAAATCGCTGTTCTTATTATAATTAGTTACAATTCGTAGTTGAGATTCTGGTCAGTGTTTTCTGCCTGGCGAGGACTATTCGAAATGACAACTACATGATTCTAGGGAATCACTATGCGCGATGCTGATCCATCCTGCCGTCGTCTTCTGGTGATTGATCCGTGCGAGGCGTGCAGGAGCCTGATGCCTGGCTTGCGCTCGGCAGGTTGGCAAGTTGAGTGCGCCGTACTCGATCAAGCTGAAAGCCGTGACTGCGATGTGGGCCTCATCCCCATCGGGCCAGATACCCTGCGCGACCGTGAACATTTAAAGCAATTGCTCGGAAGCAGTTCGGCCGAATGGATAGCCGTACTCAGCCCTGAAGTGGTTTCTATGCCGGAAGTTGCCGACTTTGTTGGCGAGTGGTGCTTCGATTACCACACGCTGCCATTCGATGTGTCGAGGTTTCATGTCACCTTGGGCCGTGCATATGGAATGGTACGTTTGCGCGCCCGTAAAAGCTGCAAGCTGCAGGATGACAACGATGAGTTGCTAGGTGAAAGCTCAAGTGTCGATGACCTGCGCAAGCTGATCAGCAAGCTGGCGCCCACGCAGTCTCCGGTGTTGATCCGTGGCGAAAGTGGCACCGGCAAGGAGTTGGTAGCGCGTACGCTGCACCGGCAATCCAGCCGTGCCGATAAACCGTTTATAGCGATTAACTGCGGGGCCATTCCCGAGCACCTGATTCAGTCCGAGTTGTTTGGTCACGAGAAGGGCGCGTTCACCGGGGCGCACCAGCGCAAGATCGGGCGCATAGAGGCGGCTGATAACGGCACGCTGTTCCTCGATGAAATTGGCGATCTGCCGTTGGAGATGCAAGCCAACTTGCTGCGGTTTCTGCAAGAAATGCAGATCGAGCGTGTGGGCAGCACCCATCCGATCAAGGTTGATGTACGGGTGCTTGCGGCTACTCACATTGACCTGGAGCTGGCGGTGCGCGGAGGAAGCTTCCGCGAAGACCTGTATTACCGCCTGAACGTCTTGCAGGTGCATACCGCGCCGTTACGAGATCGGTTGTCTGACGTGCAGTTTCTTGCCAGCCACTTCGTCAATCTCTACAGCCAGGAAATCGGACGTAAGCCCAAGCGCTTTAGTGAAGATGCCCTACGTGCAATGGTTGCCCATGCATGGCCAGGCAATGTGCGCGAGTTGGCCAATCGGGTCAGGCGCGGTTTGGTGCTCGCCGAAGGCCGGCAAATAGAACGTGTCGACCTGGGGCTGGATAAGGTTGAGTTGATCGACGTAAACCTAAATACGCTGGAGCATTACAAGATGCAGGCCGAGTGCCGTGCCTTGCAGCACGCCATGGCGGTATACCCGGAGAACATGACACTCGCTGCACGCGGCTTGGGCATCTCACGCCCGACGTTTTATCGGCTGTTGCACAAACATCAGATCCGCTGAGTTGTGGATAAAAAAACGCCCGGCATGCCGGGCGTTTTTGCAGGGGACGTTCAAAAGTAGTAAGGAAATTTCACGCTGAAGGTGAAATCGGGTGAGTCGGGCGTCAGGCCGACAGACAGGTTCGGCACAATGCTCAGGTTCTGATCGACTGCAAAGGTCATCCCAATGTTGTAATAAGCGGCGTTGGCATCGCTGCTCGGCACTGTGTTCCAGCTCTGGCCGTCCTGTTTGATCTTGCTTTTCTGCGAGATAAGTTGCGAGTAAGACATCGCTAGGCTCATGCGCTCGTTAAGGGCAAAAGCAATGCCCAGGCCGTATTGAAACCAGTTACCTAACTGAACTTTGCCGGGAATGGTTACGCCTTGCTGAGCGCTGATATCGTCGAACGATTCCTCAAAGTTATAGGTGTATGAGAGGTTGCCGAACAGCACGGCCGGGTCGACTGTCTTGACCAGGGAAATCCCCGGGCTGACCGACCAGACTCCGTTACCACTGGGTAATTCTTCTGGCACGGTGAGGTTGTCATTGCCCGGTACTGGCCGCAACTTGATGCCGTAAGGCTCGTTACCGGTCGGCGCTTTAACCCGCAAGCTGGCAACAGCGTCGGGCAGGGTGTCGGTTTCGGTGATGAACTTGTAGGCAACCCCGAAACTCACATCGCCCAAGTCCGGGTCACGCGTAACCGTTTCTTCGGTAATTGCATTCGAAGCGCCACCCGCGCCGGCGGACTCAAACGTCGAGTCGCGGTAAACCACCGGAACGTTGACATCGAACTGCCAGCGGTCACGCCAGTTATAGCGCCCGGTTACATCGAGGGTGAAGGTGTCGGCATTGATCTGGTCGACGCCAATGTTGCCAAGAAAGATGGTGTCCAGCGCCAGGAAGCCATTCAAGAACAGTTGTCGGGTGTCGTAATGGCTGTAGGTCAGGCCTGTTTCCACGCTGAACGAGCCGTTACCAAAGAAGCCGCTGGCTTCGTTGTAAAGGTTCTCGACGCTGCGCGCAGGCGCGCCGTCATCCTGTAGGTCTGCGCCGTATCCGGCACCTTCTTGTTTGGCAACTGTTGTCGTACCACTTGGTGGCGTCACCGGCGCCACAATTGGGCGTCTGTTGGGTGTTACGGGTTGTCCTTCAACTTGCTTCAAACGCTGCTCAAGCACCATAAGTGCATTTTGTTGGGCTGCATAGTTTTGTCGTAATTGTTCTAATTCTTGTTTGAGTGCATTAACTTCGGCATCAGTTGCAGCCATCACAACCGATGCCGGGAAAACAGTCGCAGCACATAAGACCAAGCGCAACGAAAAGTGCTTTTGCATTGTTACGGCTTCCCTTTCGTTATTAGGTAAAACCAGCCTAGTTCATAATCAGAGACCTGTCGGACGTAAGGCGTTTAGTTGGTTCCAATTACAATCCAAGCCACCGGCCGCAGCCGAGTTTTCGCGCAACATGACACTTAAAGCCGCGATATTTTCCACGCGATTACCGGAACTTGAGATGTCTGTTCTTTGCATCACACCCCCGGCGCCCAGTTGCTGCAGGCTCACACCGTGGTCTTTGGCATTGATGGCGAGCTGCAGGCCGCCATTGGTTGGCGAAACGCTGACCATGCCGGCTTCGCTGCTGGTTGATGAGGCGTTGAGGAGGGGTTGGCCATTCACCGCGGGTGCAGTGTTGCCATGCGCAACCTCAATGTCTACGCCGTTATAGCTGCTGTTGTAGTCGCCTGCAGAGCGGGTGCTTTGCACAACTCCCTGCACCGCATTCAGCCCATTACCTCCAGCTATCTGGCCGTTGCCTGAGTTGCTGGCCAGGGTATTTTCACTGCTGTTGCCGGACTGGCTGTAGGTTTGCACGTTGAAAACTGGCTTGGGCATGTTCTGTTGAATCTGCATGCTCACATTGGCGCCCAATACTTGGCCGCTGGCGTTTTGCCAGGAGCTGCTCATGGTGATGCCAAAGTTGATTATTCTGCCCGGTAATACGTAACGACCACGCAGTTGTGAAAGCTCCTGGTCGCTGAGCTCAACTGGGACAAACGGGTTGGCCGCATAAATGGGTAAGCTGGCAGCTAAGCAGGCTGCTGCCAGGCAGATTTGAAATTTCATATTGTGCTCCTTGGCATTGCCTTACATGCCATTAGAAGAAGTCACTCTGAATGAATCCGAATTCCATCAACTCGGCGTCATTAACTGGTTTGAAACGATCCAGTTGATGCTTGGCGGTGAGTGGAACCGGCGGGTCCAGCAAAGCGTTGGTCTTGTCATATCCGGCGCCGATTACGGCAAAGACGATGCCATTCCAGCCGCTCTCGAAATCTTCAAGCGTATAACGCTTGTGGCCTAAAACCGGGTCGCCGATATAGACCCAGTTGCCCTCGGTTTTCTGCAGAACAACAAAGTGCTTGTAGCCGCGTACATCGAGGAGAACGACTACCGGGACTTTGATCTTTTCCAATTCCTTGGCCGGGATCCGGTAGCCGCGTGCGCGCATACCGATACCTTCCACATAGCGCTTCATGTCCAGCATCGAGAAGCCCTGGCTTTGCACCAGATCGTGGTCAGCATTGACCAGCATTCCCTGGATCACCATGTCCTCGTCTATATCGAAACGGTAGGCCTGATACAGCACTGTGGCGAGTGAGGCGGCGCCACAACTGAAGTCGGTTTTCTGCTCGATCAGATTGCTGAACTTGCGCTCGCGGATACTTTCAACGGACTTGTACACAAGGCCGCCACCCTGCATGGCAGGTATGCCTACTTGGGCTGAAAAGGCCGCAGGACAGGTAAGTAGCAGAACGCTGAGCAGTAAACCGCGCATGAGTCAGTCCTTTGATTGGGAGAAGGGCTCCAGCCGAAGCCGGAGCCCTGTTTCACCGGGTGCTAAAAGGAGAGTCTTTCACCTCCTCCATTACCTCTCGGTATTGAAGGAGCTGTTACTCCCCCCCGGTTGGGCACGAGGTGCAGCCCGCTGCTATAGCCAGCGAGTTGCTCTGCTGGTTACCGGAGCCTGCAGCAATGTTCACACCGACGTTACCGGATACACGGTTGAGCGAGCCGGACAGATCAGCAGTATTGACCACCGGAGCTTTGAACCCTGCAACAACCGGGATCGAGCCGGTTACAGAGCCACCAAGGGTGATGTCGCCAGCCTCGTCGAAGAGGAACGCGCCTTCACCATTAGGGCCTGCCTGAGCACCCTGAGCGTCGCTGTCGACGTCAACGTGGCCAGTGTTGTTGCCACCGGTATGGGTCTGGCCTGACCAGGTATCCAGATACACATCGCCAACCTGATCGGAAATACCAGTGTAGGAACCTTCGCCTTCAAGGGTCAGGTTAACTTTGGCCTTGCCGTAATCGAGCGTGGCGTAGTTGTTGGTGGTATTGCCTTTGATGCTTTGAGTCGCACTGCTGCTAGCAGTAGAGAAAGCACCGGCAGACACAGCGGCAGCCATGTCGTTCTTCTGTTGGTTGTAAGTACCCGCCGCTACGTTGGCACCGACATTACCACTCGCACCGTTAAGCGAACCTGTGAGTGAGGCAGCGCTTGGGTTTGAGTAGTTTTTGACGCTGTTGTTTTTGAGGTTCTGGGTCACGTTGGTAGACGCTTCAGCGGTACCAAAGATGAATTGTGCATCCGCACTGGCCAGAGCCGCAGCGTTGGCTTGCTGGTTATTGGTACCGGCAACGACGTTGACTCCAACGTTACCTGATGCCGATTGGCCTACATCGTCAACAGTGGCGGTGTTTTCAGTGCCTTCGTTGTTTACCTTGTTGTTTTGGATCAGTTGGCTGTCTTCCACGGTTGCCGAGGCACCTGTTTCAGGAAACCAGGATTTTTTATTTTCGGCATAAGCGGACGTGGCGGCCATGGCGGTTGCCAATGCAATAGCGATCGGCGTCATTACTACCATTTTGGTTTTCATGGTGTATCTCCTTGCCTTGCTGTGTTGGACTTACTGTTGGGTGTTACTGCAGGGTCATTCCACAACCCTGATGCTGAGGGAGTTGGCCATTCGGTTACCTACCCCGGCACTCTGGTTCAGCTGCACCACGCCACGACTGCCTCCAAATGCGCTGTCGTCAGTAACGACGCGCCTCTCCCCTGTGGCTGATTCACCTGCTCCTGAGATTCCTGAAACAGCGATGCTTTGGGCCAGAACCGAGTCGTCGATGCTCTCGACGCCAGTGCCCACACTGATACTCATCGCGTTGACTTGTTGAGTTGCCGCGCCAGCAGACTGGTTGACCCCAAGGGCACCATTACCGTTGCTGAAGGCAGAGCCTTGAATAGCGGCGCTGGTGTTCATGACTGAATCCAGGCCGTCTATTTGAATATCTTGTTTTTGCACAATGGCGGCATTGGCGCCTGAACCGACAGCCAGTGCCCGGGCATTGCTCTGCTGCTGCATATCCCCGGCGGCCTGATTGACCGACAGCGCGCCGCTGTAGGAGCTGCCGCTGTTGGCAATGGTTGAGTTATGGGTCGGTGCTGTGTCTGCCAATGCCAACGCAGGCACGCAAAGCAGCACGATGAGCGGCCAATGTTTCATTTTATTGGCCTCCACCCAGCATATTCAGCGGCGCAAGCCCGCGTTGAATCGTACCGTTGATGGTATTGCTCAAACCCGCACCGGCACCGCCCGCATGGCCGACATCATTGCCGCCAGTATTTTGCGTGCTAGTGGGCGTGGTGCCGAATGTGCTGAGGCCCGTCAGGTTGCCGCCGGGCATGATGGTCGACTTGATGCTGGAGCCACTGGTAACACCGGCAAAGTCGCTGTCACTCAGCTCAGCGCTGACCCGATTGCCGCTGGCAGATCCATTGAGCAGGTTGTTGACGTCACGCGAGATGTTGGTGTTGACCACAGTAGGATTCGGGTCAGGCATGTCGGTAGGATGAGTGGCAACGCGAGGCTGTACTTCCCGGTTGAGTACGATGATGCCATCTGCAGCAATAGCTGGCGTTGCGATGCAAATCGCCGCCGCCACACTGATAAGCCCTAGCAAGCTCGTTCTTCTAATAATTTCCATGACATGCGTTCCTTGTTCTTCCCTACAAAACCGCACAAATCGCAAAAAGGATGTCACTGCTCTCTGGTGTTAATGCGCGGTGGTACTCGCAGAACTCATGCCGGAAATGGTTTTATGCGGTTAATCAGGTACTTATAAAATTTCTCCTAAGTTCAAAACTTTTTACTGTTGCGCTGGTGATACACATTCAGCGCATTCATTGTGTTGACCCCCCGTTTTCATTGACCGAACGGACAACACAGACGGCTGTATCAACTATGAAACACCGGCCTGAGTATCTTCCTCAGCTAGCGTATATGCGGGGTATAGAGCGCTGGCTTGTTTCATTTTTGAAACAGCGTCGAGAAATCTCGATTCACCAATAGCGCTTTGCCATTATTGTGAAGTCTGTTGCGAAGCCTCTAGCACAGCGGTTTTAGCGATTCTGGTAAAACTTCTGGCAAATAATTTGATTGGTGCTGTAACGCAGCGAATAGCGCAGGCTCTAATTTCCTGCCAGAGTCATGAGCAGTTCTGCTCGACTGGTTTTAAAAACAATTTGAGGATGAACTTATGTCGACTAAAACAAACGTTGCTGCTACTGGTGCTGCTATCGCTTTCGCTGCTGCCACAATGTTTGCCACCATGGCGAGCACGGTTGTAGTGGCTGAAGAATCTCCAGTCCATTGCTTCGGCGTAAACTCCTGCAAAGGCCAGAACGACTGCAAAACAGCTAACAACGCTTGCAAAGGCCAAGGCATTTGCAAGGGTCAGGGCTTCAAAGCGATGTCACTGGCTGAGTGCAATGCCGCTAAAGGTACTGTTGGCGAGTAATGCACAAACGCAGCGGTTCTTCACAAGAGCCGCTGCGGCTTTTATCTGATTGTTTCAGGCGCCTCTGAAAAGGCAGTCAAACCAAAGCGCTGGCTCGACGTTTTTTCAGAGGTTCCTTGAGGAGTGCCAATGACGGCTGCATCTCAATTTCTGGGCTTCGGCCTGGGTTTGCGTACCAACTACTATCAGGAAATTCTTGAACAGCGCCCTGCGGTCGACTGGTTCGAGATCATTTCCGAAAACTACATGGTCGAGGGCGGTAAGCCACTCTATTACCTCGATGCCATCGGCGAGCACTATCCGCTGGTGATGCATGGCGTTTCGCTGTCTATCGGCGGCCCGCATGATCTCGACAACGATTACCTGAAACGCCTGAAAACGCTTGCCGAGCGGGTCAAACCGCAATGGATCAGCGATCACTTGTGCTGGAGTCGTGGCAGCGCTCATCACCTGCACGACCTGCTCCCGCTGCCCTTCACCGAAGAAAGCCTGAGCCATGTGGCGAGTCGCGTGCGCCAGGTACAGGATGTTATCGAGCGGCCGCTGGTGCTGGAAAACGCCTCGACTTATATCCGCAGTGCGGGCGACAAATTCACCGAGTGGGAATTTCTCTCAGCGCTGAGCGCCGAGAGCGGCTGTGAGTTGCTGCTGGACGTCAATAACGTCTATGTCAGCGCGCGCAACCATGGCTTTGATCCGTGGGAATTCATCAGCAGTTTACCGGCCGACAAGATCCGCCAAATGCATTTGGCCGGGCATACCGATTACGGCACATACCTGATCGATACTCACGATCACCCTGTGTGTGATCCGGTGTGGGAGCTTTATGAGCGCACGGCCCGTCACTTTGGCCCCGTTGCAACGATGATCGAACGCGACGATCACTTTCCGCCGTTTGCGGAGTTGATGGACGAGCTGGAAAAAGCCCGCAGCATTGCCGCCCGCGCCTTTGCCAAGGAGCCTGCATGCGTCTGATCGAATGGCAGAATGAAATCGAGAACTACCTGCTCAACGCCGACTCGGTGCCCAATGCCGCGCTGCGCGACACGCTGATTGGCGGCCCGACACTGGATGTCGATCTGGGGCTGGCGATTTATCACAACGCCTATCGCGCGCGCTTGCAGGAAGTGCTGCGCGGTGATTTTGAGGCTGTGCATCAATGGTTGGGCGACGAAGAGTTTGCGGCCCTGGCTCAGGCGTATATCGATACCCATCCGCCCAAGCACTTCAGCTTGCGTTGGCTTGGCGCTGATTTTGCCGACTTTATCGATACACACCTGATACCTGAACAAGCGCAACCCTTGAGCGAGTTGGCGCGGCTTGAGTGGGCGTTCACTCTGGCGTTTGATGCGCCGGATGCGCAGGCCTTGCTGTTCGAGCAGGTCGCGGCATTGCCGGCAGAAGACTGGCCGAACTTGCAGGTGCGTTTGTTGCCCAGCGTGCAGTGGCAAACATTTACCTTTAACACGCTGGACATCTGGCGAGCGCTGAAGAATCAGGGTGAATTTCCAGGCAGTGTAAAACTTGAGCAGCCCAGCGTATGTCTGGTTTGGCGGCAGGAACTGGTCACCCGCTATCGCAGTTTAGGCGAGGCCGAGACTGGGGCGTTGCAGGCCATGGCTGTGCAAGGCACGAACTTCTCGGGTTTATGCGCAGCGTTGACTGAGCTGGGTGATAACGCGCCGGTTCAAGCCGTTACCTGGTTGCGCCAGTGGCTCAGCGACGGCATTTTGCAGGCGCATTAAGTCTGGCTATCGCGCTCATTAGCTGAATATTTTCGTGAGTGGGCTATCCTTTTTTCAGGTGTTGTTGACTGAGAATTGGAGGCCCTAATGCTCGCGCATCTTCCGCAATCATTCGATAATCTCAACCTGCCGCTACGCCTGCGTTTGTGGGATGGCAAACAGTACGATCTTGGCCCCAGCCCCCGTGTGACGTTGGTGGTGAAAGACCCGACGCTGATTGCCCAGCTCTCACATCCGGGCCTTGATACGTTAGGCGGTGCCTATGTTGAGGGGCGCATCGACCTCGAAGGCTCAATGCGCGATGTGATTGAGGTGGGAGACGCCCTGAGTCAGGCGGTTTTGGGCGATGACGTGTCAGCCGAGCCTGAGCATCAAGCTCATGACAAGGAAGTGGACGCGGCGGCCATCAGTTATCACTACGACCTTTCCAACGACTTCTATGCCCTTTGGCTCGACCCGGACATGGTCTATTCCTGCGCCTATTTTCCTCAGGGTGATGAGACGCTGGCGCAGGCTCAACAAGCCAAGCTTCGCCATATCTGCCGCAAATTGCGCCTGCAACCAGGCGATAAATTACTGGATGTAGGCTGCGGCTGGGGCGGGCTTTCGCGGTTTACGGCGCGTGAATTCGGCGCGCAGGTGCTTGGCATCACGTTGAGCAAAGAGCAGCTGCAACTGGCGCGGCAACGGGTTAAGGAAGAAGGTCTTGAAGGGCAGGTAAACCTCGAATTCATGGATTACCGCGACCTGCCGCAGCAGGGCCAGTTCGACAAGATTGTCAGCGTCGGCATGTTCGAGCATGTCGGCTTGGCCAATCTGCCGCTGTATTGCAGTTGCCTGTACGGCGCATTGAAGCCGGGCGGATTGATGCTCAACCACGGTATTACCTCCAAATACACCGACAGCCGCCCGGTTGGCCGGGGCGCTGGCGACTTTATTGGCCAGTACGTTTTTCCGCACGGTGAATTGCCGCATGTCGCAACCATGACCAGCCTGCTCAGCGAAACCGGATTGGAAGTGGTCGATATCGAGAGTCTGCGCCTGCATTACGCCCGCACGCTGGCCATGTGGAGCGAGCGTCTGGAGCGCCAACTCGACCGTGCCAGCAAGCTGGTGCCGGATCAGGCGCTGCGAATCTGGCGGCTTTATCTGGCAGGCTGCTCGTATGGTTTTGCGCATAACTGGGTCAACATTCACCAGATTCTAGCTACCCGACCGTATCCCGATGGCGGGCATGATTTGCCCTGGAGCCGGGCCGATATTTACCGCTGATCGCAAGGGAGCGAATGACCTAACTGAGTAAGGGCAGGCGATCACCCTGCACAATTCAGCGCATTGCCTTACCATGCCTGAATTGCCGAGTGATGAGTTGCACATGCCTGCCTTGTTTGTCCGTTATCGGGTGTTCTGGATTGTTCTGCTGATCGTCATCGGCTTGCTGTTGAGCATGCTGGTGGCCGGGCGTTATGCGCAGAATCAGGCCTGGAAGGACCGCAGCGTTGAAGCGCGGGATCAACTGCAGTTGTATGCCCAGTCGGTACACGCGCTGGTTGAACGGTTCCGTTCGGTGCCAGAGGTATTGGCGCTCGACAGCGACATTAAAACCTTGCTGCGTGCGCCCAAAGATCGCCTGCTCCGCGAAAAACTCAATCAGCGTCTCGAACGGCTCAACCTGGCCGCCGGTTCCAACGTCTTGTATCTGCTGGATATGCGCGGGCAAGCGCTGGTGGCGAGTAACTGGCGGGACTGGAGCAGTTTTGTCGGCAACAATTACGCCTTCAGGCCGTATTTTCAGGATGCGCTCAAGCAGTCTGCCGGGCGTTTTTTTGCCGTTGGCGTGACCACCGGAATTCCCGGCTATTTCCTTTCGCATGCGGTGCACGATGACGATGGCAGCGTAATCGGCGTGCTGGTGGTCAAGCTTGAGTTCGAGCAATTGCAGCGTGAGTGGGCAGGGCAGAGCGGCGTGTTGTTGGTGGCTGACGGCTATTCAGTGGTGATTCTGAGTAACCGCCCGGCCTGGCGTTTCCGTTCGCTGCAGCCGCTGAGTGACAGCGTTCGCAACGAGCTGGTGGAGGTGCGCAAGTATGCCGAACAGGCACTCAAGCCCTTGCCCAGCACCTTGCGCCAGCAGATTGATAACGACGCCCAGCGGCGCACAGTAGATGGCCCGGATGGTCAGCGTGACTACCTGTGGCAGAGCTTGTTGATGCCCGAAGAAGGCTGGACGCTGCACTATCTGGTCGAGCCTTCGAGTTTTGACGAGAGCATTCGCAGCTATCGGCTTGCCGCCGCCGGCGTGTGGATGACCCTGGTATTTTTGCTGCTGTATCTGTTTCAGCGGCGCAAGAATCAGCGTTTGCAGATCGGCATTCGCGAACGCCTGGAGCGCGAAGTGGAGCTGCGCACCGCCGAGCTGCATGAAGCGCAGGAAGGTCTGGTACATGCCGCCAAAATGGCCGCGCTGGGGCAGATGTCGGCGGCAATGGCCCACGAAATCAACCAGCCTCTCACAGCCATGCAGATGCAATTGGGCAGCCTGCGCCTGTTGCTCGATAGCGGTCGCCAGGCAGATGTACATGAAGGGCTGCAACGTATTGATGGGCTGTTGCAGCGTATGGCCGGGCTTACCGGACACCTGAAAACTTTTGCGCGCAAGAGTCCGTCCGGGCTTAAAGAGCGCCTGCGCCTGGATGATGTGCTGGAGCAGGCCCTGCAATTACTCGCCCCACGCATGCGCAGTGAAAATGTGCAGCTCAGACGCGAGACAGACGACAACGTAATGGTCATGGGCGATGCCATTCGTCTTGAACAGGTGTTGCTCAATCTGCTGCATAACGCCCTCGATGCGCTTACGGATCAAGCGCATCCGCAGCTGTGGATAACTATTGCGCAGGAGGGCGAACACGCTGTTTTGCGGGTTGAGGACAACGCCGGCGGGATTAGCAGCGATCAACTCGCGCAGGTTTTCGAGCCCTTCTTCACCACCAAGCCAGTGGGCCAGGGGCTGGGTCTCGGTCTGGCGGTTTCCTACGGAATCGTGCGTGAAATGGGCGGTACGCTGGAGGCGGCAAATGGCGCGGCGGGCGCTGTGTTCACCCTCAAACTGGCAGCCGTCTCCTGAGTTGACTGTGACTGATTGCGCCGGGCAGATGATTTTCGCACTAGAGAATTTTGCGGTTGGCGATACACTGCGGCCGGTCAGTCAGGAGGTGATATGAGCGGTCAGGTTTTGGTAGTCGATGATGAAGCGGCAATCCGTGATGCGGTTCAGCAGTGGCTGGAGCTGTCCGGCTTCGAGGTCACTGCCTGCGCCAGCGCGGCCCAAGCCCTGAATCTGGTCGATCGCGAATTTAGCGGCGTGGTCATCACCGATGTACGCATGCCGGGCACCGATGGTTTGCAGTTGCTGGATAAACTGCTCGCCCAGGATGCTGACCAGCCGGTGATCATGGTCACCGGCCATGGTGATGTGCCGATGGCGGTTGAGGCCATGCGCAACGGCGCTTACGACTTCATCGAAAAACCTTTCACCCCGGAACGCCTGCTCGACAGCGTGCGCCGGGCTGTGGATAAACGTCGGTTGGTGTGTGAAAACCGCGAATTGCGCCAGCAGTCGGCGTTCAAAAACCGCATAGAAAGCCAGTTGCTGGGCGTTTCCAAACCGATGGTCAACTTGCGTCGGCAAATCCTCGAGCTGGCCGGAACCTCGGTCAATATTCTCATTCGCGGCGACACCGGTAGCGGCAAGGAACGCGTTGCGCGTTGCCTGCATGACTTCAGTCCACGCGCCGACAAGCCGTTTGTTGCGCTCAACTGTGCGGCGATTCCAGAGCACTTGTTCGAGAGCGAATTATTCGGCCACGAGAGTGGCGCTTTCACGGGCGCCCAAGGCAAGCGCATTGGCCGCATCGAGCATGCGCACGGCGGAACCCTGTTTCTCGACGAGATCGAGAGCCTGCCGCTGGCCCAGCAGGTCAAGCTGTTACGCGTGTTGCAGGAGAAAAGCCTTGAGCGCTTGGGCTCCAACCGCAGTATTCAGGTTGATCTGCGGGTCATCAGTGCGGTCAAACCCGACTTGCTTGACGAGGTCAAAGCCGGACGTTTCCGCGAAGACTTGTACTATCGCCTGAATGTCGCGGACTTGCAGTTGCCGCCGCTGCGCGAGCGGCGGGAAGACATTCCGCTGCTGTTCGAGCACTTCGTTCAGGCGGCGGCCGTGCGCCATGAACGCGCGGCACCGGCGCTGGCCTCCAGCGAACTGGCGCGGTTGCTGGGGCATGACTGGCCCGGCAATGTGCGCGAGTTGATCAACGCGGCAGAGCGTCATGCGCTGGGGTTGAGTGCGCCGGCCGAGCACGTCGAGAGCAGCTCGCTGGCCGAGCAGATGGAAGCATTCGAGGCGCAGTGCCTGCACAACGCATTGCTCAGTTGTCAGGGCAACATCAATCAGGTGATGGACATGCTGCGTCTGCCGCGGCGCACCCTGAATGAGAAGATGCAACGTCATGGGTTGCAGCGCAGCACCTATCGCCCGGCTGGCAGCGTGGATGACGAATAGGCGGATTTTTGCCTATGGGATTTTTCGTATAAGCGGTTTTCCGCCTGACATGGCTGGTTTTTCAATCGAGATGGCTCTAGCACGGGTGTTTAGCCGCTTGGCACGGCATCTGCTATAGCTTTACTCAGGCCGGTGCATCTGCGGCCACGAACAATAACGATCACAGGCCTGTATTCAATGCACAGGTAGTCGCCTGTCCGGTGACGTGCTGACTGATCGTCTACATTGAAAACTCTGCATAAAGCCATAACAACGACGGAGCTTCTTCCATGCGAATGACCAAACGTTTAAGCCTATTTGCTGCTGCCGCAACGCTGACTGCCAGCACTGCCGTACTCGCGGCGCCGACATTCATCAACATCCTCACGGGCGGCACCAGCGGTGTTTATTACCCGATTGGCGTTGCGCTGTCGCAGCTCTACAGCAATGGCATCGAAGGTTCGAAAACCTCCGTACAGGCCACCAAGGCATCGGTTGAAAACCTCAACCTGTTGCAAGCCGGTCGCGGCGAGCTGGCCCTGGCTTTGGGTGACTCGGTTGCGGATGCCTGGGCAGGCGTGGAAGACGCGGGCTTCAAGGCGCCGCTGAAAAAGCTGCGTGCAATCGCCGGTACTTACCCGAACTACATCCAGATTGTTGCCAGCAAAGAGTCCGGCATCACCACGCTGGCTGACCTCAAAGGCAAGAGCATTTCGGTGGGCGCACCCAAGTCCGGTACCGAACTCAACGCCCGTGCAATCTTCAAGGCCGCTGGCCTGAGCTATGAAGACATGGGCAAGGTTGAATTCCTGCCTTATGCCGAGTCGGTTGAACTGATCAAGAACCGTCAGCTGGATGCCACCCTGCAATCTTCGGGTCTGGGCATGGCGGCGATTCGTGACTTGTCTGCAACTCTGCCAATCAACTTCGTTTCGGTGCCAGCCGACGTTGTCAGCAAAATCGGTAACGACGCCTATCAGGCTGCTGTGATCCCGGCCGGTACTTACGACAACCAGACAGCTGATGTGCCGACTGTGGCCATCACCAACATTCTGGTCAGCCACGAAGGCGTGTCGGAAGAGACTGCGTATCAGATGACCAAGCTGATGTTTGAAAACCTCGACCGTCTGGGCAACGCCCACGCTGCGGCCAAGGACATCAAGCTGGAAACTGCTGCCAAGAACCTGCCGATCCCTCTGCATCCAGGTGCTGAGCGCTACTACAAAGAAGTTGGCGCGCTGTAAGCATCGTTTGCCGAAAGTGACCGGGTGGCTGTTGCCGCCCGGTCCAAAGCAGCCTTGGCGCGGCCACTCCGCACTTGGGCTAATCGCAACAACCGATGCAGCCGAACATGCTTAACGTGTGATTGGTATCGGCTGCAGACGTTTTGCAGAGGGAGCCTAATAAAGCCAGTGCCGCCTGGGCAGTCGGTTTTGTTAGCACCTCTATCGCAGTAGCAATATTGAGAGTGTTTGCGCCATGAGCGAGCAAAACCAGGGCCTGTCCGCCAACCCCGGCGAGTGGCCAAAAGCGCTGTTTATCGTAGCGCTGCTGTTCTCTGTTTTTCAGATCATCACTGCCGCTTTTCACCCGGTTTCAAGCCAGGTGTTGCGCGCCGTTCACGTTGGCTTCTTGTTGCTGACGGTGTTCATCAGTTTCTCTGCCACTGGCAAGGGTCGCCCTTGGCAACCGCTGGCCTGGCTGCTGGGTTTGGCCGGTATGGCGACGGCGGCGTATCAATGGATTTTCGAAGCCGACCTGATTCAGCGATCCGGCGACCTCACCAGCATGGACATGTTTGTCGGCCTGGTGCTGGTGTTCTTGGTGTTCGAAGCCGCGCGCCGGGTTATGGGCATCGCCTTGCCGATTATTTGCGCGCTGTTTCTGGCTTACGGCCTGCTTGGCCAATACTTGCCAGGTGATTTGCAGCACCGTGGCTATGAGATCGACCAGTTGGTCAATCAGTTGGCCTACGGTACTGAAGGCCTGTACGGCACGCCGACCTATGTGTCTGCGACCTATATTTTCCTGTTCATCCTGTTCGGTGCGTTCCTCGAACAAGCCGGCATGATTAAGCTGTTCACTGATTTTGCCTTGGGCTTTTTCGGCCACAAGCTCGGTGGCCCGGCCAAGGTGTCGGTGGTGTCATCTGCATTGATGGGCACCATCACCGGTTCCGGAGTTGCCAACGTGGTAACCACCGGCCAGTTCACCATTCCGCTGATGAAACGCTTCGGTTATCGCCCGGCTTTTGCCGGTGGCGTCGAGGCGACTTCCAGTATGGGCAGCCAGATCATGCCGCCGGTGATGGGTGCGGTTGCGTTCATCATGGCTGAAACCATTAACGTGCCGTTCTACGAAGTTGCCAAGGCGGCCTTGCTGCCGGCCATTCTGTATTTCGGCTCGGTATTCTGGATGGTGCATCTGGAAGCCAAGCGGGCCAACTTGCTGGGACTGCCGAAAGATCAGTGCCCGGATCCGTGGGCCGCGGTAAAAGCCCGCTGGTATCTGCTGATCCCGCTGTTCATTCTGGTTTACCTGCTGTTCTCGGGCCGTACGCCGTTGTTCAGCGGTATGGTCGGCTTGTCGCTGACAGCGATTGTGATTCTTGGCTCGGCGATCATCATGCGCGTCTCGTCACTGGGCCTGCGGATTGCCTTCTGGATTGCCTTGGGTCTGCTCTGCGCCGGCTTCTTCTCGATGGGCATTGGTGTGGTGTTTGGCGTCGTGGCGTTGCTGGTGGCCATCTGCTGGTTCATCAAGGGCGGCCGTGAAACGCTTACCGTCTGCCTGCATGCGCTGGTTGAAGGGGCTCGTCACGCAGTGCCGGTGGGGATTGCTTGCGCACTGGTCGGGGTGATTATCGGGGTGGTTTCCCTGACGGGCGTGGCGTCGACCTTTGCCGGTTACATTCTGGCCATCGGTCAGGACAACCTGTTCCTGTCGCTGGTGCTGACCATGCTTACCTGTCTGGTGCTGGGCATGGGTATTCCGACCATCCCCAACTACATCATCACCAGCTCGATTGCCGCCCCCGCGCTGCTGGATCTGGGCGTGCCGTTGGTGGTGTCGCACATGTTCGTGTTCTATTTCGGCATCATGGCTGACCTTACGCCGCCGGTAGCGCTGGCTTGTTTTGCGGCGGCGCCGATTGCCAAAGAGACTGGTTTGAAGATCAGCCTGTGGGCGATTCGTATCGCGATTGCCGGCTTCATCGTGCCGTTCATGGCGGTTTACGACCCGGCGCTGATGATGCAGAGCGATAGCTGGCTGGCGATTATTTATGCGCTGTTCAAGGCCGGCGTGGCGATTGGTTTGTGGGGCGTGGTGTTTACCGGCTACCTGCAATCCAAGCTGCCGTGGTGGGAGCGCGTGCTGGGCTTCGCTGCAGGGGCCAGCCTGATTCTGGCAACCCCGGCGAGTGACGAGATCGGCTTTGTGCTGGCGGCATTGTTCTTCTTTGCGCACTTCTGGCGTTCGCGCCGCAGTCAGGCGGCTACTGCATGATTGGTTTGTGCATGGGGCTTGCGGGCGCGGTCTGGGCGCAGTTGCCAGTCAGCGAATTTACCCTGGCCTGGAAGCACACAATTGAGCATATCCGCTGGGAAGAGGATTACCGCGTGACCGCCGAGGGTTTGCAACTCGGCGAGGCGCGGGTACGAGGTTCTGGTGCTGGCATGGAAATCCCTGCCGATGCCGAACTGCGTGAGGGCAGCTGGCATTACCATCGCCAGCTTCCACCCTTGCAACCCTTGCGCTTGGGACGAACTCCCGAGGCCGGGGATTACCAACTGTGTTTTAACCAACGTTGCCAGGCGGCAAGTAAATGGCTTGGCCCGCCAAAAGCGAGCCAGCCGGCGTTGGAACTCTGGAGTTGTGAGTTCGACTCCCCTGCAGCGAAAGGTGCAGGCAAGGGCTGACATGTCGGCCTGCTCCCGGCGCCACAAGCACCGGTATACTGTTGAATCGAACCCCCATTCGGCTGCCGCCTATGGGGGTTTTGTTCGTCTGCGACGGGACGTTTTCAGGGCGCTGAACAGGCCCGCTCATTAAGGGATTTGATCGTGAGTGATTTGAGTTACACCACTTATTACCTGCAAATGCTCAGCCCGCAGCAACTGCGCAGCAAACCGCTGCCGACAGCACTGAGCATCGTCGAGTGTGAGTTCAAGCAGTATCAACTCAACCGGTTTCTTTATCAGCTGGTGGGTGAGCCGTGGCAGTGGACCGACAAGCTGGTGTGGACGCCCGAGCAGTGGCAGGCGTTGGTCAATGCCGATAATCACCGCACTTGGGTGGCGTATTACCGGGGCGCGATTGCCGGTTATTACGAGCTGCAAATGACCGGGGACGGCGACGTTGAGATTCTCTACTTTGGTTTGGCCGAGGCGTTTTTCGGTCAGGGCTTCGGCGGCCCAATGCTCAGCCATGCCTTGCAGTCCGCGTGGAACTGGCCCGGCGTGAAACGCGTCTGGGTGCATACCTGCACGCTCGATCATCCCAGTGCGCTGAGCAACTATCAGGCGCGCGGGCTTGAGATCTATAAACAAGAGCTGACGACCGAAGCGGCGCAGTGATGTGCTCTGGCTGAAGGCGCGATAGACTGGCTGGGTTATTAACCAATGATCCACCGGAGCATGTTATGTCTACACGGAGTCGCAAAACACTGATTCTCGGGCTGGTCTGTCTACTTCCTACACTGGCGAGCGCTGCGCCTATCCTGCCTGGTCTGTGGGAAGTCAGCACAGACAAGATGGAGGTAGATGGTAAAGCGATGCCGGGCATGGAAGAGATGTTCAAGAAGGTTAAGCAAATGCCGGATGAGCAGCGCAAGGTGATGGAAGACATGATGAAGCGCCAGGGCGTCCGACTTGGCGAGAAGGGCATTCAGGTGTGCATGAGCGAGGAGCAGGTGAACGCCAATCATCTGCCGCTGCTGGACACCAATTCGGGCTGCTCGCAAAACATCACCGAGCGCACCGACAAAGTCTGGAAGTTCGAATACCTGTGCCCGAATACCCGCGGTGAAGGCGAAACCCACTTTGCCAGCAAGAAGGCCTTCACCACCAAAGTGAAGACCCACTTCCAAACCGAGAACGGCGAGAAAGACGGCTCCATCGAATCGAGCGCCCGTTGGGTCGGTGCCGATTGCGACACCCTGGCGCCTCGATAAAACCCGGTCAGTAAAGGTCGCGTCGATAGCGCCCGCTCAGGCTCAGCTGGCTCAGCCGTTCAGGCCCCAGCAACTCGCGCAGGCAGCTGTCGACGCCGCGACCAAGCTTTTCCAGGCTGCCGCAGACATAGATTGCCGCGCCCTGATTTAGCCAGTATTCCAGCGTCTCTGCGTTCTCGCGCAGGGCGTCCTGCACATAACGCAGCCGCTCACCGTCGCGTGAAAATACCCGGTCCAGCCGCTCAAGGTGGCCGCTGCGCTGCCAGCCCGTAAGTGTCTCATCGAACAACGCGTCATGCGCGCGCTCGCGCTCACCCATGATCAGCCAGTTGCGTGACCGCGCACCTGCAGCGCGTTCGTGCAGGTGCGCGAGCAACCCTGCCAAGCCACTGCCGCTGCCGAGCAGAATCATCGGTACTTCCGGCGCCGGGCCGTGAAATCCGGGATTGCGGCGGATGCGCAGATCAATCCATTCACCCAGGTTAGCGTGACGACACAGCCAGCCGGAGCCGAGCCCGAGGCGCCCGTCGGCCTGATGTTGTTCGCGCACCAGCAAATCGATGCGACCCTGCGCATGGCTGGAGGCGATTGAGTATTCACGGTGAGCCAGCGGTTTCAGGTTGTCGATCAACTGTTCGACGCTGCCTTCGGGCAGATGCTGCCCGGGCGCTGGCAAGTGATGGCGACTGAGCACCTCAGCCAGGCTCTGACCGTCACCCAAGGGCGTGTCTGCGGCCATGCCCAAGCCTTGCAGGTATTCAGCCACATGCTCGGCTGAATGCCGTGGGCCAATCTCGACAATATCTCCGGCCTGCCACTCGGCGGAGTCGGCACCTTGCAGGCTCAGATGATGAATCGGCGCGGCGCTGCTTCCGGGATTCAGGCACGTGCGCCGGACCAATTGCCAAGGCCGATAATGCGCCGGCTGCCAGTCGACAAAATCACTGTTGGCGCTCAGGTGCGCCAGTTGCTGCTGCCAGTGGCGCAAAGTGCCGGGGTCGAGATTATCCACTCTGAGCAGGTCGAATAACGGTTCGGCGCCGCGTGCTTGTAAGCGCTGCTGCAAACGTTCACCCAGCGCACAGAACTGTGCGTACTGGCTATCACCCAACGCCAGAATCGCGAACTGCAGGTTGGCCAGTGACGAGGTTTTTGCAAACAGCTCGTGCTCGAAACGCACGGCGTTATCCGGCGCTTCGCCCTCACCGTAGGTACTCACGACCAGCAACAGGCGCTGCGCAGCAGACAATTGCTCAAGGTTGATCTGGTTAAGGGGCAGGCACTGCGCCGCCACCTTGCTTTCAATCAACTGCGCACAACTGCGCTCGGCAATCTGTTGCGCCTGACCGCTCTGGCTCGCATAGGCAACCAACAGCGTGTCGGCATTGCTTGCTTCGGGGCGAGCGCGGCGGTGCTGCCATGCGCATTGCGCACATAGCGCCAGATACACCAGACAAATGAGCAGCGCAGATATTTCGCGCGCCGGCTGCAGCCACAGTAAAGCTGCCGCGAGCAGCAGGCTGACAGGTACAGGCCAGCGACGAAGGATGGAATGAGCGATCAAGGCGGGCCGCTTAAACTGGAGGATGAAAAAGAAGGCGCCGCTGTCGTCTTGGCCGACAGCGGCGAGGCAGACTTAAGGCGCCAGCACTTCCAGCGTGGCGCTGTAGGACGCGCGGCGCTCGGTGGCGGGTGCTTTAACCCCGTCTTTGCTGCTCAGCTCAGCTTCGAGCCAGTACATGCCCGCTTCGGGCCAGGTGATGCTGATTTTGCCGTCGGCATCGCTGGTGGTTTTGATTTCACCCAGATGATCACGGTAGCGGTTGCCGCCGGGAATCACACTCACCGCAACGTCTTTGGCCGGCTTGCCATCGAGCAGCAAAGTGAACTCGGCCGCTTCACCAGCGAACAGATCGTTGGGGTGAGTGATCGGCGCCAGTTCCAAGCCGACACCGGTGGTTTTCAGCACGGTTTCAGTTGGGTTGCCCGAGGTCACGAACACTTCCATGCGGTTGCTGTTCTGCGCCACTTTGAGGTCTTTGGCGTCGCTCGGAACCTGCTTGGCGAAGTCTGCTTCCTTACCCATCCAGCGGCGCTTTTCACCGTTCTCGGTGTAGCTGGCAAACAGGCCACTGTTGGCGATGGCCAGCTTGTAAGTCCCTTTCTGGGTGAGGTGAACATCGAAGGTGCTGCGGTAGCGGCCGATGTTGCCGTTTTCAGCTTTGATGCTGCTGCCGTCCGGCGCCAGCAGTTGCAGTTCAGCAGCCGGGCGTGGGCGCATGCCTGGTGGGCCACCGGCTTTACCGGTGTCGAGTTTGCCGATACCGGCAATGCGCAGCGGGAAGTGCTCGAAGTAGAACAGGTCGTTGGAAACAGCGGCATCAACGGTGACCCACGGATCTTCGCCGGATAAAACCGTCGCTGAAGGCAGCATCCAGGCGCGGTGGGCTTGTGCGCTGAGTGGCAGGCAAACAGCAAGGGTCAGGGCAGTCCATTTGACGATGGGGTGCATGGCAAGCTTCCTTAGAATGGCGTATTTCAGGGATCGGCGGGTTAAGGGGTCAGGGTCAGGTTGATCTGGCCCAACTCGGTTTTGCCTTTGCTGTTGCTCTCGGCGCGTTCCTGCGGCGGCCAGGTAAATGGCAGGCGCAGCAATTCGCGGCCACCCACCTCGCGGGCAGCCTCCACAACAACGCGATACTCGCCCGCAGGCAAGTTATTGAAAGGCGCATCGGCGCTGTTGAAGGTCAGTGATTGCTTGCCGACAGCGCGGGTTGCCCCGCTTACACCATCAATCGGCATCTCCAGGCTGCGACCGCTACGGCGCCACCATTGGCGCAGGTCTTTGAGCCATTTTTCGCCTTCTTTGTCCTTGAGTTTCTCGTCGTACCAGACTGCCAGATTAGCGACGTGCTTCTGGTTCGGCTGCTCCAGCCAAATGGCGACATAGGGGCGATGGTATTCGGCGACCTGCAAGCGCGGGATTTCTACATCCAGTTTTACTTCGGCGGCCATTACCGGGGCGCTGAGTAGCGCGCAGAAAGGCAGGAGCAAGCGTTTCGACATAGCAATGTCCTTATTAGTGGATAAACAGCAGCGCCAGTAACACGGGGATTACCAAGCCCAGACCCAGCATCGGCCAGGTTGTGGGTCGGTTACTGGCATAGCGCTTGAGTAACAGCAGGCCGCTGAGGCTGAACACCACGCACAGCCCAGCGAAAATATCGATAAACCAAGACCAGACAGCACCGGTATTGCGGCCTTTGTGCAGGTCGTTGAGGTAGGCAATCCAGCCGCGATCAGTGCGCTCGTACTCCAGCTCGCCGGTCTGGATATCCAGGCTCAGCCAGGCGTCACCACCGGGGCGGGGCAGGCCGATATACAGCTCGCTGTCCGACCATTCTGCCGTGCGGCCATCCAACTGCACCGGCAACTCGGCCTGCAGCCACTGCCTGAGCGCCAGCGGTATTCCTGTGCTGGGCATATCAGCCAGTAATGTGGCTTGCAGCTCGGCTGGGAGCTCGGCGTGGTGGCTGGTGATTGTCGGTTTGGCTTCTATCTGCGCGGCGTGATTGAGGGTGATGCCGGTGATGGCAAACAGCAGCATGCCGGCCAGGCACAGGGCAGAACTCAGCCAGTGCCATTGGCGCAGCGTACCGAGCCAGGGAAGAGCGCTCATAAAGTTCACATTACGAAGAGAATGAGAACGATTCTATAAAGTTTTTAATGCAAATGGGAAACCTTTACAAAATCTATACGTTGCCGGCCCTGCACTCATGCGTATCTGAAGCCTGCGGTTTTAAAGGGTGAAAGGCACGAATCTGTGATGGGACAGGGCGAAACTTTCGGAGCGTATTTAAATGATAATACTTCGCAATTGTATTGACGAAGAACAGCTGGGCTGTAAACATATAATGATAACCATTATCAATAGTGCTGGGTGGTCCAGGCTGTCTTGGGTGCCCTGAGGTGCTGCGGACGGCTGTAGAACATCCAGATTTCCTGGAAGGGGAGTTCTGTGTTGTCGTACAAGACCCGTTTGGCGCTGGCCATCGCTGCAACAATCAGCTGCACTCATGCATGGGCCGAAGATCAGGCAAGCGTCACGCTCGAAGCGCAGACCGTTGTGGGCAGCACCGCCGCCGAAGATCCTGATAGCTACAAACCAGTCAGCAGCAGCGCGGCGACCAAGCTCGATCTGACGCCACGGCAAACGCCGCAGTCGATGTCGACCATCCCCGGTGCGCAGCTACAGGACTTCCAGTTAGACAGTGTTAACGATGCCCTCAAATACACCACCGGGATTCAGGTGGAAGAAGTTGAAACCGACCGCACCTATTACACCGCGCGCGGTTTTGATATCACCAACTTTCAATACGACGGTATTGGTATTCCGTTTGTTTACGGCAACGTCGAAGGTGATCTCGACACCGCCATGTTCGAGCGGATTGAAGTGGTGCGCGGCGCCAACGGTTTGATGTCCGGCACCGGCAACCCGTCGGCCACCATCAACTTCATCCGCAAGCGCCCGACCTTTACCCCGCAAGCATCGATCGATCTCACCGCCGGTTCCTGGGACAAGCGGCGCATCGATGTCGACGCCTCGGGTGCGCTGACTGATTCGGGCAATATTCGTGGGCGAGTGGTCTACGCCAACGAAAACAAGAACTCCTATCTCGACCGCTATTCGCGTGAGAAGAACGTTTTTTACGGAATCATCGAGGCAGATGTTGATGAGCGCACGATGTTCAGCATCGGCCACACCCTGCAAAAGAGCGACGCCAACAGCCCGATGTGGGGCGCTTTGCCACTCAATTTCAGTGATGGCTCGCCGACCAATTACGACGTATCGACCAGCACCGCAACCGACTGGGCTTACTGGGACAATCAGGAAAACCGCAGCTTCGCCGAGTTGGTTCACCGTTTCGACAACGGCTGGCAAGCCAAAGGCGTGCTCACCTATGTCGAGAAGACCAGCGATGGCTCGATGTTTTATGTCTACGGCGAACCTGATCGCGATACCGGGCTGGGTTTGTTCAGCTATCCGTCCGAGTACAACGAGAAGAACAAGCAGCTGATCGCAGACGTGTACGCCAACGGCCCGTTCATGCTTGGCGGTCGACAGCACGAGCTGGTGGTCGGCGCCAGTTGGTCGAAATCCGAGCTTGAGGATCTGTCGTGGTACGACTCCACTACCGGCACCGCATTGCCGCCACTGGAAAGCTGGAATGGCGACTATGCCAAGCCACTGAATGACGCCGGAAGTGCCGGCAGTGACTTCACCGACAAGATGAAGAGCGCCTATTCAGCGGCGCGTTTCAGCCTGGCAGACAGCTTGAGTCTGATTGTCGGCGCGCGTGCGATTGATCTCGATAGCGAAGGCGAGAACTACGGTGACAGCAAGGCCACCAGTGAGAACAAAATCGTCCCGTATACCGGCGTGGTGTACGACCTTAACGATGAGTATTCGGTGTACGCCAGTTACACCGAGATATTCACTCCGCAAACCAAAGAAACCTTTGCCGGTGACCGACTCGACCCAATCGAAGGGGTTAACTACGAAGCCGGTATCAAGGGTGAGTTGTTCGACGATACGGTGAATGTTTCGTTCGCCGTATTCCGCACCGAGCAGGACAATATTGCCGAAGTGGCCGGAATGAGCGGCGCGACCACCTATTACTCAGCCGCCGAAGGGATTACCAGCGAAGGATATGAGCTGGAGGTTTCTGGCGAACTGCTACCTGGTTTACAGACCACCGCCGGCTACACCTTTGTTGATATCACCGACGCCGATGACCGCCATGCGGTGACCTACGCGCCCAAGCATATGGTGCGTGCATCGACGACGTATCGGGTGCCCGGCATCGACAAACTCAAGGTCGGTGGCAGCCTCAGCTGGCAGGACGAAATTTACAACGGCATTGCCGAGCAGGACAGCTACGCACTGGTCAATCTGATGGCCAGTTACGAGATCGACGAGCACTGGAACGTCTCGGCCAATCTCAACAACCTCACCGATGAAAAGTACCTGACCAGCCTGTACTGGACGCAGGCCTATTACGGTGCCCCACGTAACGCCAGCATGACGGTCAGCTGGAAATACTGAATACCGGCGCCCCGCAAGCGGCATTGCGGGGCGCGGCTTATGGGATAGTTTATGCGCGCAGCACTGGTTCGTTTACACCGCTGGTTTGGCTTATTCATCGCGGTGTTCCTGATTGTCTCCGGCCTGACCGGCGCGATCATTTCCTGGGATCACGAGATCGACGAGTGGCTTAACCCCACGTTGTTCAAGTCCACCACGGTGGGCACCCCACAATCGCCGCTGGAGTTGGCCGATCAACTGGAGGCGCGCGACCCGCGTTTGCAGGTCGGCTTCATGCCGCTGTACACCGAGCCCGGCCATGCCTTTGGCATGAGCGTTAACCCGCGCGTCGACCCGGCCACCAACAAAGCCTATGAGCTGGGCTTCAACCAGCTCGCGCTCGATCCGGTTACAGCGCAAGAGCAGGGCAAGCGCATGTGGGGTGCGGTGTCGTTGACCCGCGAAAACCTCATGCCGTTTCTCTACAAACTGCATTACAGCATGCATATTCCCGATGGCTTTGGCATTGAACTGGGCGTGCTGCTGTTCGGGATCGTGGCGATAGTCTGGACGCTGGATGCCTTTGTTGCGCTGTGGTTGTCGTTCCCCAGTTGGCGCGCGTGGCGCAAGTCGTTGGCGTTTCGTGTGCGTCAGGGCGGCTACAAGCTCAACTTCGATCTGCACCGCTCGGGCGGTGTGTGGATCTGGCTGCTGTTGCTGGTGCTGGCAGTTACGTCGGTGTCGATGAACCTCAATGTACAGGTAACCCGGCCGCTGGTTGAGCTGTTCTCGCCGCTTACACCGAGCCCGTTTGCCAGTCGCACACCGGTGAGTCTCGATCAGCAGGTATCGCCTGCGATCAATCGGGCGCAGGTGGTTGCGCGGGCCAGCAGCGATGCCCCTGAGTTGGGGATCACCAACCCGGCGGGCGGGGTGTTCTATTCGCCGGAGTTTGATGTGTATGGCGTCGGCTTCTACACCGCCGAGAATGATCATGGCGATGGCGGGCTGGGCAATCCGTGGCTGTATTACGATGGCCAGACTGGCGAGCCGGTGGGTCACTCGATTCCGGGCACCGGCAGTGCCGGGGATATTTTCATGCAGGCACAGTTCCCGCTGCATTCAGGGCGGATTCTCGGCATGCCGGGGCGTATTCTGGTGTCGGTGATGGGCTTGGCGGTTGCCGGCCTATCCATCACCGGGCTGGTGATCTGGGCCAGAAAGCGCCGTTCGCGGGTGTTCGGTCGCGAACGCCGCAGTGTGCTGAAGCAGGCCATCAGCTAGCGCGTTGGCCAGCTGACTAACGCCTCAGACGTTAGAGGATCGGCGAAACCAGACGCGCGACGCGCATGCCGAATTGCTGCAAGACGTTGACGCTTTTACGGTCAGCGGTTTGCAGCTCACGGGCCAGTTTGAAGTCATCGTTGAGCATCTGCTCAACCTCCAGGGCGAAGGTGTTATCCACCGTCAGCAGGTTGATTTCGAAATTCAGCCGGAACGAGCGGTTATCGAAGTTGGCGCTGCCGATGATGGCGGCGCCGGAGTCGATCAGCATGGCCTTCTGGTGAATAAAACCGGGCTGGTAGCAGAACACGCGAATGCCACCTTTCATGGCCTGAAAGGCGTACAGGCGAGTCGCGGCCGATACCACTTTGCTGTCGCCATGCGCGGGGATCATCACGCGCACATCGACACCGCGCAGCACCGCCAGGCGCAAGGCCGCGTCCAGCGCCTCATCCGGAATGAAGTAGGGCGTGGAGATCCAGATGCGCTCATTGGCGGCATGGATCGCTTCGACGAACAACAGCGAACCGGTTTCCTGCGGGTCTGCCGGCCCGCTGGGGATGACCTGACACAGCACTCCGCCCGCGTCGAAATGTTCAGGCAGTACCAGCTTGGGCAGTTCATGGGTGGCCCAGAACCAATCCTGTGCGAACGACACCTGCAAGCTCGCCACCACCGGCCCGTGAATCTGCACATGCGTATCGCGCCACGGCGAGAGCTTGGGGTCTTTGCCCATGTACTCGTCGCCCACGTTGTGGCCGCCAACGAAACCGGTGATGCCATCGACCACGACGATTTTGCGGTGATTGCGGAAGTTCAGCTGGAAGCGATCAAGGATGCCGCCGCCCGTTGGGAACTCACTGACGTTTACGCCGCCAGCGCGCAGGCTGTCGACATAGGCTGCGGGGAGGGCATGGCTGCCGATACCGTCGTACAGGAAGTAAACCTGCACGCCTGCTGCTGCGCGCTCAAGCATGGCTTGATGCATGCGTTTGCCGAGTTCGTCATCGTGAACGATATAAAACTGAATCAGCGCCACCTTCTGCGCCTTGCTCAGGGCGGTGAAGATGGCGGCAAAGGTATCTTGTCCGTTAACTAGCAACTTGACCTGATTATTCGCCAGGCACGGCAGACGGCTTAGCTTGGGCAGTGCGCGCAGACGACGGTACAGCGGCGACTCACGAGCGGCTTCTGCCTCAGCCAGCCACGGCTTGGAGTCCAGCGAGGTCATGGCCTGACGCATCTCTTCGTCACACTTGCGACGCGCTTTCACGTAAGCGTCGAAACGGCTGCGGCCAAATACGATGTAGGGCAACAGGGTCAGGTAGGGCATGAAGAATAATGACAAACCCCAGGCCAGCGCGCCTTGCGCGGTACGCACGGTGAGCACGGCATGAACGGCGGCAATCAGCCCGCACAGGTGAATGGAGATAAGCAGGTAGCTGAGAAAATGGGGCATGCCGAAATCCGCGAGCATTACTTAGTCCTTTATTGAGTCTTCAGAGCAGAGATAGTGCAGTGATTGGCTGGCGTTAGTCTAAAGTTTAATTGGCTGGACTTGTGCAGAGTAGTAGTCCCCCAGACTGCACGATTGGCGCATGACTGTTAGTATGGTTGGTTGAGTCGATTGCGAGTCGGCTGAAAGTTGTGCGGATTTAAGCTGCACATGATTGTCAGCAAGACCAAGAAAAGGAGCTATTCATGGGCCAAGACCCTTCGCAAGACCCTGCTGCAAAGCCAGTTGATGACCGGCCAGACAGTATTCCCGCGCCTAGCGGCGAGTCCAATCTGATCGACACGGATTATGTTATCGGGCAGGACAACTACACCGGTAAGTTCCTGTTTTCCATGGACATCCACAGTAAGGTTTTCAGCATTTCGGCGTTGGTCGTGGTGTTGTTTGTCGTACTGACGATGGCCTTGCAAACAGAAGTAGAGCCGCTGTTTACATCCCTGCGGGACTGGCTGACCCACCACATGGCGTGGTTCTTCCTCAGCGCCGGTAATATCTTCGTGCTGTTGTGTATCGCTCTGGTCGTCTCGCCGCTGGGCCGGGTGCGGTTGGGCGGTAAAGAGGCCGTGCCGGACTACACCTATATCGGCTGGTTCTCCATGCTGTTCGCCGCCGGTATGGGTATCGGCCTGATGTTCTACGGCGTTGCCGAGCCGATGGGGCATTTCTCATCTGCAATGGGCGGCATTACCGTGGGCGCAGATGGCGTGCGTACCGACTGGGCGCCATTGGGCGGTGCCGAGGGTGATCCCAAAGCCGCTGCCAGCCTGGCAATGGCTGCAACCATTTTTCACTGGGGCCTGCACCCGTGGGCGATCTACGCGGTTGTTGGTCTGGCGCTTGCGCTGTTTTCCTTCAACAAAGGCTTACCCCTGAGCATCCGCTCGATTTTCTACCCGCTGCTGGGTGAGCGTGTATGGGGCTGGCCGGGCCACATCGTCGATATCCTGGCGGTATTTGCCACTCTGTTTGGTCTGGCGACTTCTCTGGGTGTGGGTGCCGAGCAGGCGCTGGGCGGGTTGCATCACCTGTTTGGCTTCTCGGTGTCGAATGCCAACAAGGTATTTTTGATTGTCGGCATCACCGGCATCGCCTTGCTGTCAGTGCTTGCGGGTCTCGACAAGGGTGTGAAAATCCTTTCCGAGATCAACATGGGCCTGGCCTTCCTGCTGCTGGCGTTCATCATTGTCGTCGGGCCTACTCTGGCGATCTTCACCGGCTTCTTCAGCAACCTGGCGGCTTATGCCACCTACCTGCCCGAGTTGTCTAACCCGTTCAACCGTGCAGATGCCAACTTCACGCAAGGCTGGACTGCCTTCTACTGGGCCTGGTGGATTAGCTGGTCGCCATTTGTCGGCATGTTTATCGCGCGCGTAAGCCGTGGCCGTACCGTTCGCGAATTCCTCGTCTCGGTATTGCTGGTGCCTTCAATCGTGTCGGTATTGTGGATGACTGCTTTCGGTGGCACCGCCATCGGCCAGCTGGTCACTGACGGCTTTACTGGTGTGCAGGATGCTGCGCTGGAACTGAAACTCTTCGCCATGCTGGCTGAGTTGCCTCTGGCGCAGATTACCTCGTTCATCGGTATCGTGCTGGTGGTGGTGTTCTTTGTCACCTCGTCCGACTCCGGCTCTCTGGTAATCGATACCATCACCGCAGGCGGCAAGGTCAATGCGCCGGTGCCACAGCGGGTGTTCTGGGTATTGATCGAGGGTATCGTGGCCATCGCCCTGCTGTTGGGTGGCGGGCTCGGCGCCTTGCAGGCAATGTCTGTTTCGACCGGCTTGCCGTTTACCGTGGTGCTGTTGGTGGGTTGTATTGCCATCGTCAAAGGCTTGATGTCCGAGCCGCGGTAAATCGCTCGCTGCTACAACTAAAGGCGCGTCCGGTTTCGGACGCGCCTTTTTTATTGGGCGCTGTTCAAGTCTTTCGGCCTGTACTACAGCCAGAGATCGCCGAGTGGCGTGTCAGGCGAGAAATGCGTGGCGATCTGCGCTTGCAGCAGCTCGGCTGTTGCCATTGCATCGGTCAGCGCGTGATGCGCCTGATAATGCGGCAGGTTGTAACGCAGGCGGCTGTCGGCCAGGCGAATCGACAAAGGTTGGCGGCGCAGCAATTTGCTCCACAAGCTCTGCTTCAACTGGCTGCCATGTAGATGAGCCTCCAGTTGCATGGTGTCGATTACCGGAAAACTAAGGCCTTCATTGAGGTGTACATGCACCGCATGATTAAGAAACTCACGCTCGATGTTGCGGTAATGCACCACCACAATTTTGCCGGCCATAGCGTCGAGTAACTCCTCGAAGATATGGGTGAGGCGGGGGGCATTGTCGATGTCGGAGTGGGTAATGTGATGGAACGCCACCGACTCGCTGCTGAGTTCAGACATCGGCTTTACTACCCAGTATTTGCTCTGGCCGCAATGAATCCGATTCAGGTCGAAAGGCATCAGGCCCAAGCTGACAATCGAATGTGTGCCGACTTGCAAACCGGTGGTTTCGACATCCAGCGCAATCATCGGCACGTCGCGTATCGGCGTGTCTGCTGCGGGTACACCGGCGGCATAAAACCCGCGCAAATGTGAGTCCTTGGCCGTTTCCGCCAGCGCTGCAAGATGCGCCTGCCAGTTTGGCGCAACTGTTTGCGGCTCGCGCTCACGCGGCATGAACAGGCTCATCTCGACTTACCTGCCGGATGCGCCGGGTAGCGGAAACGCAGAAATTTTTGCGCGTTGCTCAGTACCTGAAAGGCCTCTTTGAGATTGTGCCGGTCGGTGGCTGAGATTTTCTCGGGCTCGATGTAGTTGTTCGGCACACGGCCTTCTTCCAACTCCAGCGCCTGATGGCGGATGCGCACAATCGACAGGAACTCGAATGCATAGCGCAGGTGATTGATCGCCTCTTGCGGCATCAGTTTAGTGGCGGCGATGGCATCAAGGCGTTCCAGCGAGTTTTGCGCGGTGGCGCCACAAGCCAGTGCGTGTACGCGGATCAAGTCAGTCAGCGGCGCCGTACCGCGGCCCTTGAGATTGATGATGTGTTTTTGCTGGCCGTCGGTTTCCATCACAAAGGTGCGGAAGAAGCCCAACGGCGGGGTACGGTTGAGTGCGTTACGCGCCAGCGCCGCGAGAAACAGTGGGCTGTTGCTGGCCTTGTCGGCGAGCAGTTCCTTGAGTGTTTCAACCAGATCGGCATTGCCGTAGACGCTGTCGAGGTCGAAGAAAATGCAGGCATTGAGCAAGGTCTGAGCGCTGGGCTTGTCGATCCAGTCATTGAAGTAGCGCTTCCACACCCGTAGCGGCTGGCGCCATTTGGTATTGGTCGCCATGATCCCGCCCTTGCAGTAGCTATACCCGCAGGCGGCGAGGCCATCACTGACAAAGGTAGCCAACTTGAGAAAATACTCGTCATGCAGCTTCGCGTCGAAGCTGTCGTCGAGCACCATCGCGTTGTCCTGATCGGTGACAATCAACTGTTCGTCGCGCGCCATCGAGCCCAATGCCATGAAGCTGTAAGGCACGGGCGGCGGCCCGAATTGTTCCTCGCCCAACTCCAGCAAGCGCTGGGTAAAGCCCCGGCCGATGCCAGCCATCGCGCTGCCGATCATGTGCGCGCTGGCTTCCTCGTTAGCCATGCGCAGAAACGTGGAGCGCAGATCCGGCACCAGTGCCTGCAACTCGGCGACCGACTTGCGGTTGTAGATGCTGTTAGCCAGATACAGGCTGCTCTGCGACTCGTAGCGGATGATATCCGCCAGATTGATCATGCCAATCGGCCGCCGCCGGCTGAGCACCGGAAGGTGGTGAATATTGTTGCGCAGCATCTGCAGCATGGCCTCAAACACCGTGTCATCCGATTGCACAGTGATCGGGTGAGCGGTCATGACATCACATACGGACGTCTCTGGCGGCAGGCCTTCGGCGATTACGCGAGTGCGGAAATCGCGGTCGGTAACAATGCCGATCATGCTCGCAACAGGCTTGTCCAAAGGCTCGACTCGCGCGGGATTGGGCCAGCTTGAGTCGGGATCAACAATCAGCACTGACGAGACGCCTTCTTGCGTCATCGCCTGCGCCGCTTCCTGCACCGTTGCACGCGGGCCGACGGTTACCGGCATACGACTAACCAACTTGCGCACCTTGATCTTCATCAGGTCGCTGGCCTTGCCATGTGAGTCGACAGCGGACTTCAGGCGCGACTGGCCTTCGGCTTCGACGAAGTCGGCAAAGCTGTCATGGTTATCACACAGTTGATGGAACAGCGCCGCGGGCAAAAAATAGATCAGGCTGTCTTCAATTGCCCGCGCCGGCAGGCGGACTTTGTTGTTACGCAGCAGGCCGAACTGACCAAAAATATCGCCCTCGGTCAGGCGGTTGTAGAGGTCGCCGTCGCGCCGATAAATCTCGACTGCGCCCGAGCGCACATAGTGCAGATCATGAATCGGGGCACCATAGCTGAGGATGTCAGTGCCAGCCTTGAAGTACTTGATCTCGACCTGAGGCGCTATCTCGTCCAGCGTATCTTCCGGCAGGCCATCAAACGGCGGAAAGCGACTTAGGTGGTCCCTGATTTCGATCAACTCGATTTGCATGCGATCCTCGCGTGTTGCAACTTTCGACAATTAGGGTCAACGATACAGGTTATAGCCTGTTCAGAGGGCCACTGTTTGTTTGTCGGGCCTCCTGCCGGGTTGTTCTATCAAAAGTTGCTGTTATTTCAATAGGTTCCACGTGGAACGCTCTCGAGAGTTCAGTTGCTGAGAAGCCGGGGCTCAGGCGCTGCGCAGATGACAGATCTGCCCGGTTGTCAGTGCAATGGAGTAGGCCAAGGCAAATCGCAGACAAAAAAAGACCGCGAAGATCGCGGTCCTAAGCACCATTAATGTTCTGCCAACACATGATCAGCAGGGGCGTGAGTCTCCCGCAGTTATTAAGCACTTTGCAGATGACACTAATGTGTACTTTTTGTGGCATTGGTGAAAACGTTGAGCTTTTTGAACGTGACCCTAGCGGCTCATCCACACCCCTTTGCTCTGTTGCTCGCAAAAGGGTTTGAGGAAGTTACTGTCGCTGGCGACGCCGTAATAGTGGATGTCTTGCTGGTACGGCGTACCGTTGATTTTGGCATTGCGGCAGACGCCGAAAGCGCCTGTCGGGCATTGCTCGACAAAGGCGACATCAACCTTTTGCCCTTTGAGTTCGGGCTTGCAGAAGCCGCTGCGGAACAGGTTGGGTGGGATGCTGCGGTTCTGCTGGCAAACTTTTACGTCCAGGCGTTGCGCCTGAGTGTGCACAACACAGGCCTCGCCCCAAGCCAGGCTCGACATTACACTCAACGCCAGTACTGCAAAGCAACGCATGCGGCCACCTCCGGATCAATTCCGGCGACTCTAGCACGACGCCATTTCTGCGTCAGCGCCGCCCTGCGATGCTGTGACCGCGCTGCTTATTTTTGCCTCACACGACCAGGTTCAGGCCATGCTCAAAAACATTCCGACTCACTTGATAGCAGGGCCTCTTGGCGCCGGTAAAACCAGCCTGATCGATCATCTGTTGGCGCAGCGTCCCGCGCACGAACGCTGGGCGATATTGATCAATGAGTTTGGCATGATCGGCCTGGACGCCGCGTTGTTGAGTCGCGATGAAGACGGTCTGGCGATTGCCGAAGTGGCGGGAGGTTGCCTGTGTTGCGTCAACGGTGTGCCGTTTCAGGTGGGGCTGAGCCGACTGCTGCGCAAGGTCAAACCGCATCGGCTGTTTATCGAGCCATCCGGGCTTGGGCATCCGAATAGTCTGCTCCAGCAACTGCAAGCGCCGCCTTGGCAGGACGTGCTGGCAGTGCAGCCGTTGGTCATGGTTTTGGATGCGGCTGCGTTGGCGCAGGGAGTTGCATTGCCCGAGAGCCAGCAGCAGGCTGTGGATAAAGCCGGATTGCTGGTGCTGAACAAGGCAGAGAATTTGACTTCACGCGATAAGCTCAGTGTGGCCGCGCAGTTTGTGGATAACTTGATTGTGTGGACCACGCAGGGCCAGTTAGCGCTGGCTAAACTGCCGGGCATTGAGTTCTCGGCAGTCTCTGGCGAACAGTCGATCGCCTTGCCAGCGACTGGCCCTGCCATGGGCCAGGTTTGGCAAAATCCGCAGCAACCCATCACCCAGGTGCAGCAGCAAGCCGAGGGTTGGAGTATCGGTTGGCGCTGGCATCCCAGCCAACATTTTGAACTGTCTCGCATCGAGGCGTTTTTGCTCGGGTTGCCGTGGCGCCGAGCTAAGCTGTTGCTGCAAACGGCGCAAGGCTGTTACTCGGCCAATGCGCTGGCGCAACAAGCGCTGCACTTTAAACCCAGCGAGTGGCGCAAGGACTCACGCCTTGAACTGATTTTCAGCAGCGCACAAGACGCGCAGGCATTAACGGCTCGTGTGAGCAGCTGCGTGTTGGATACCTCTGGCGCTTGAGTTGCGCTTTCGCCAGCAGCTAGGCGCTGGTTAAACTGCGCGCTGATTTTTACAGGCGCAGGCTATGCAACTCATTCAGTGGTCACACGAAAGCTCAGCAGGTTTCACGTTGCGCGGCTGGCATACGCCGCCCAGCGGCAAACCCGTGCTGCATTTCATTCATGGCAACGGCTACTGCGGACGTGTTTATGAGCCGATGCTGGAGTTGCTGGCAGCGGACTTTGATCTGTGGCTGTGTGATGTTCAGGGCCACGGCGACAGTGATCACGGTGGGCGCTTTCATGGCTGGAATCGCAGCGCCGAGCTGGCCCTTGAAGCCTTCGCCGTTGGCTGCACGATGTTTGCCAATGTGGAGCGCTATGCCGTCGGCCACAGCTTTGGCGGCGTGCTCACCAGCCTGATGCTGGCCCAGCAGCCGCAGTTGTTCAAACGCGCGGTGTTGCTCGATCCGGTGCTGTTTACCAAGGCCATGATCGGGGTCATGGCGCTGTCTGATGTTACTGGTTTGAGCAAGCGTCACGGCCAGGCCACCCGCGCACTGAAACGGCGCAGTACATGGCCGGATCGGGACGCGGCGTATGCCAGCCTGCATAATCGTGGGATGTTCCGGGGTTGGACTGAACCGGCATTTCTGGCTTATATCAACCATGCGCTGAAAGACACCGACAACGCAGTCGAGCTCAAGTGTCGACCCAGTCGCGAGGCCGATATTTTTGGCTCCTATCCCAAGCGCCTCTGGCCGTCGTTGGCCCGCGTGACTACGCCGACGCAGGTGATAGTCGGGCAGAACACGTATCCGTTTGTGGCCAAGTCAGTTGCTCGTTGGTGCGCGAGTAATGCGCATGTCAGTGCGCATACTGTGCCGGGCGGGCATTGCTTTATGCAGGAACAACCCGAGGACACAGCCGCCCGGGTTACAGCGGCCCTGCTCGGGAATAGCTGAGAAACTTTGCCTCGGTTAGTCGCGGGGCGGGCGATGCTCGCGGCGCCACTGATCGAGTTCGATCACCTGCGAAGTCCGCGGACGGGGCGTATTCGGTTGCTCCGCACTTGTATCCGGTGCAGTCGGTCGCGCATTGATCACTTGCGGGCCATCACCCATGGGTTGGCGAAATGGATGCGGCTCAAGTTCGATGCGGCCCATCTGCTGGCCAAACATGACCACACGTCCGACATGGCGCTGCTCACCGGTGACGGTGAATTCGAAACTGTAGATGCGTGCCAGCCGCTTGCGCCCACGGGCGTCGGCCAGCAGGGTGATTTTGCGCAGCGCGACGTTTTCATCCAGCAGGTCGATATCGGCTTTGGCGCAATGCGCCTTGACCAGCGCCAGGGTTCTTTCGCGTAAACCGTGGGCGTGCCAAAGCCAGGCGCCGGCTGTTGCCAGCAGCATCAGTACAAAAATGTTGCCGAGGGTCAGCATTACTTGGCTCCGGGTGCGCGCTGGCAGCTTCGCGCAATAGCGTTGCGGGTTAACTCATTCTGCCAGCCATGCACAGGGCTGTCTTGTGCCGGTGATTAGCCGAGGTCTTTCAGCTGGTTGTAGCGGCGTTCCAATTCCTGGCGGATCTCCCGGCGCCGTTGGCCTTTGTGGAAGCGCTGGTGCTCTTCGGGCGTTTGCGGTTGGCGCGGCGGTACCTTGATTGATTTGCCGTTGTCATCCACCGCGACCATGGTGAAGAAGCAGCTGTTGGTGTGGCGTACCGAGCGTTCGCGAATGTTTTCGGTGATGACCTTGATGCCGACTTCCATCGAGGTGTTGCCGGTGTAGTTGACCGAAGCCAGAAATGTCACCAGCTCGCCCACCTGAATCGGCTCGCGAAAGGTTACCTGATCAACCGACAAGGTCACCACGTAGCAGCCGGCATAGCGGCTGGCGCAGGCATAAGCGACTTCATCGAGGTATTTGAGCAGGGTGCCGCCGTGTACCTTGCCTGAGAAGTTGGCCATGTCCGGAGTCATCAGGACGGTCATCGAGAGTTGCGCGTTTCCGGCTTCCATTGGCAAAGGCTCTTTATGCGGGGTTGAGAACTCGGGGATGTTACTGATCAGAGTATCGCTGGCGTTTGAGGGTCACTAATCAGGGCATATTTAATCGCTATGGGGCAAAGCAGTGCAAATTAGCCCGCGCCACAAAGACGCAGGCCCTACTTAAGCAGGGCCTGTAAGGGATGCAAAAATCAAGCTTATTTGCCAGCAGAAAGGCCAAAGTCGATGGCCATGTCGGCGCCAGTAATTGCCTCTGCCTGTGGCTGGCAGAGGTACCAGACCAGCTCGGCGATTTCTTCGGGCCGCAGGAAGCGCGCTTCACGCCCTTGCGGATACTGGCTGAGCAGCTCGCGTTTGTAGGCTTTGGGGTTGCCATTGCCGTAGCGCTCGGCTTGATAGTCGAGCATTGGCGTGGCGATATCGCCTGGCGAGACAGTGTTGACCCGCACGCCGAACTCGGCCAGTTCGAGTGCCATGGTTTTGCTCAGCATCACCAGTGCTGCCTTGCTCGCACAATATGCCGCTGAGCCACGATAGGCCTGACGTCCGGCATCGCTGGAGATATTGATGATGCCGCCACGGCTTTCCTTGAGGAATGGAATCGCCGCCTGGCTCAGGTAGAAGGCTGCCTTGAGGTTGACGCCCATTACCTGATCAAAGTCGTCCTCCTGAAAATTCTCGACCGGCCCTTCGCGCCACACGCCGGCGGCGTTGATCACAGCGTCGATACGGCCAGCACTGGCCATTACCGCCGAAATCAACTCGTGGCAGTTCTTGGCGCTGCGCAGATCGGCCGTGGCGCTGTAATCCAGCGGCACCAGGGTGTTGAGTGAGTGCAGCCCACTTTTGTCGACGTCTGTCGCTGTCACGCGCCAATGGCTCGTTGAGAAGCGCTTGGCAATGGCCCGACCAAGTCCACCAGCAGCGCCAGTGATCAAGACAACAGGGGTGCTCATAGTGACATTCCTCCGGGTTGGGATGGTTCCGTGCTGTTGCTGTGCCGCAACATGATGCTTGCCGTAGGCCTGCGTGAGCAACCTTTGTGCACTCGGCTGGCCGGGTTGTCCTGAGCATATACGCTGCGGCCAACTCTGCTGGGAGATTTGATTGGCCTGAGTGATTTAAATTCCAGCAGAGCGATCTCGTTCTGGTGCCGGGAATCTATTGGTGATGGCAGATGCGCCCAGCTGTATCGAAGACGTATCCGTTCGTCCTGCCTGAATATCCGCCGATGCTTGCTTGCAAACGCAGCACCGGCGGGCATTTCGCCACGAGGAAACTCAGGCGTGAGTCAGGTACCAGCGCCAGTCCTGCTCGCTGACTTCGCCCATGAACTGGCCGAACTCTTCCCACTTGATGGCCAGATAGACCTTGAGGAAATCCTCGCCGAACGCCGACTTGGCCCAGCTCGAAGCCTCCAGCGAGCGCAGTGCGGTAAGCCAGTCTGTCGGCAGGGTTTCGTGGCTTTGCTGGTAACCGTTGCCGGTCACAGGCATTCCCGGATCAATTTGCTCGCGGATGCCTTTGTGGATACCGCTCAAGATCGCTGCGGCGGCGAGATACGGGTTGGCGTCAGCACCGCAGATCCGGTGTTCGATATGGCGACTGTTGGCCGGCCCACTCGGCACGCGGAACGATACGGTGCGGTTGTTGACGCCCCAGCTCTTCGCCAGTGGCGCGTAGCTGTTGGCCTGAAAGCGGCGGTACGAGTTGGCGTTCGGGCAGAACACCGCGAGCATGTCGTTGAGCGTTGCCATCATGCCGCCTACCGAATATTTGAGCAGGCCGGTGCCGTGCGGGTCTTCGCTGGCGTAGAGATTGTTGCCCTGCTCGTCGGCGAGGCTGACATGCATGTGCAGGCCGCTGCCGGACAAATCGCCAAATGGCTTGGCCATAAAGCACGCCTGCAATCCATGACGACTGGCCACGCCCTTGACCAGTCGCTTGTAGCGCATGCCTTCATCAATAGCCTGCAGCGCATCGAAGCGGTGCTCCAGGGTCAGTTCGAGCTGGCCCGGCGCGTATTCCGAAATGGCCGTGCGTACCGGCAAGCCTTGCGCCTCGCAGGCGGCGTAGAGGTCATCCAGGAACGGTTGCAACTGCTCCAGCTCATACACACCGTACACCTGCGGCGCTTGCGGACGTACGCCATTGCTCTGCAGGGCGGCTTGCGGGCGACCGTTAGCGTCGCGCTGCTTATCCAGCAGGTAGAACTCCAACTCAACCGCCATGACCGGGTGATAACCCTCGGCTTTGAGTCGGTCTATCGCGCGAATCAGTACGTGGCGCGGGTCCGCTGGCGCGGCGGGTAAGCCGCGCTCGGGGTGCATGCTCACTTGCAGCTGCGCAGTCGGTACGTTGCGCCATGGTTGCAGGCACAGGCTGCCCGGCAGTGGATAAGCCCAGCAGTCTGCATCGGCGACTTCCCAGACCAGCCCGCTGGATTCGACGTCTTCGCCGTTAATGGTCAGCGCCAGAATCGAGCTGGGCAGGGCGCGGCCGTTTTGATAAATCGCCAGCAGTTCATCGCGGTGCAACAACTTGCCGCGCGGAATGCCGTTGGCGTCGAACAGCATCAATTCGATGCTGCGAACCTGTGGATTGTTTTCGAGGAAGTCGCGGGCTTCATCAATCTGAGCGAATTGCATGGGTTTTCTCACCAAAGGCGCCGGGCTGGGCCGCGTTGCGCCTTATAAATTTGTTGGGGTTGGGCTTATTCGCGCGCACCGGGGATGGCCAGCAACTCGCTCAGCGCCTGATCCAGCGTGCTGATGAGGCGGTCAACGTCTTCCGCGCTGGTGTCCGGGCAGCACAGCGTCATGTTGTGGAACGGGGTGATCAGAATGCCCCGGTTGATCAAGTACAGGTGCAAGGCCATTTGCAGTTCATCGTGAAATGCCGCTTCGGCTTCGGCGCCGGTTTTCGGTGAGACCGCGCAGAACTGGAACTCGCTGCGTGCACCCAGCTCGGTCACCGACCATTGCAGTTGGTGCTTGTTGATCAACCCGCGAAAGCCATCGGCGAGGCGCTTGGCCAGTGGCAACATGTGCGAGTAGGCGGCTGGCGTCATCACCTGTTCGAGATTGGCGCGCATGCAATGCATTGCCAAAGCGTTGGCTGAAAGGGTGGTGCCCATGCCGCTGTGGCCATGGCCGTGACTGTTTTCGCTCCCGTCTTTCTGCACCTCTTGCATGGCTTCTGCCATTGCCGCGCTGCAGCCGAAAATTCCGCAGGGCATGCCGCCGGCAATCGGTTTGCCGACCACGAAGAAGTCCGGATCAAGTTGCCACAACTGGGTGCAGCCGCCGATGTCGGTGGAGATGGTGTGCGTCTCGTCGATGATCAGCAGGCTGTTGTATTTGCGTGTCAGCTCGCGGCATTTCTGCATGAAGCCGGGCTCGGGTAAAACCATGCCGATATTGGTCATGGCCGGTTCGCACAGCAGTGCGCAGACATCTCCCTGAGCCAAGGCGGCTTCCAATGCGTCGACATCGTTGAACGGGATCGAACGGCTGTACTGCGTGAGGTCATACGCCTGGCCGACCAGCCCCGAGCGGTGCACGGTGGCGCCGTTCTGGTTGCGCACCATGACGTCGTCGACGGTGCCGTGATAACAGCCATCAAACACCAGCAACACGTTGCGTTTGGTAACGGCCCGCGCCCAGCGCAGCACATAGCGGTTGGAGTCGGTGGCGGTCGCGGTGACTTGCCAGTACGGCAGGCCGAAACGCTCGGCAAGCAACTCGCCACACACCACCGCATCTTCGCCGGGCAGCATGGTGGTCAGGCCGCGCTCGGCTTGCTCGGCCATGGCGCGGGCGACCGGCGTTGGTGAGTGGCCGAACATGCTGCCAGTGTCGCCCAGGCAGAAGTCGGTGTACTCGTGGCCATCAACATCATAGAAGCGAGCCCCTTTGGCGCGCTCGACAAACAACGGAACTGGCGTCGACCAGTCGGCCATCCAGTGCATCGGCACACCACCGTACAGCGAGTGGCGGGCGCGCTCTGCCAATGCCGCAGATTTCGGGTTACGGGCCAGAAACCGCTCGCGCTCGCGCTGGCTGAAAGTTTCTACGGCGGATGGGCTGATGCCGCTGGCTGTCATGGTTGAACACCTCGTTCGAATTTTTGCACATCTTGTATTTGTGATCACATTTGTGTCAATAGCAGGTTTATTTGCTGCGACAAGCTGTTTGATTTGTTAGTGTCTGTTTTACTATGTGATCACAAAGGTGTGAGATGACTGATTCCGCATGGCAAGGGCAAGTTGCGCTTATCAGCGGTGCAGGCAGCCCGGACGGTATTGGAATCGCCATCGCCCGGCGCTTGGGCCGTGCAGGGGTCAAGCTGATCATCACCGCCAGCAGCGCCCGAATTGCCGAGCGCGTGGCTGAGTTGCGCCGTGAAGGATTCTGCGTAGAAGGCCGGCCCGCCGATCTCACGGATGAGGTTCAAGTCGAGCAACTGGTGACGTGGGCTGAGCGCGTTTGGGGGCGCATCGACATTCTGGTGAACAATGCCGGGATGGCCATGTTGGGCAGCCCCGAACCGTTCTCGGAGCTGGCAAGCACCGATCTGGTCAGCTGGAACTTATCGCTGGCGCGCAATCTGACGACCGCCTTCCTGCTGACTCGTGGCGTATTGCCCGGCATGCAGGCGCGCGGTTTCGGGCGCATCGTTAATGTCAGCTCAACCACCGGCACCCGCGGCAGTAATCCGGGCGAAGCGGCCTACAGCGCTGCCAAAGCCGGGATGCTCGGCATGAACATGGGATTGGCGCTGGAGGTGGCCAAGCAGGGCATCACCGTCAACAGTGTCGCTCCAGGTTGGATTGCTACCGGTTCCAGTACCGCAGAAGAGGCCGAGGCAGCCAAATACACGCCAATTGGCCGCGCCGGTAAACCTCAAGAGGTGGCCAGCGCCGTGGCATTTTTAGCCTCCCCGGAAGCCAGTTACATCACCGGCGAAGTGCTGGTGGTCGATGGCGGAAATTGCATTATCGAGAATAAGGCCCCGTAACCATGAATAACTGTTTACTCACGTTCAGTCAGTTGCCCGCACCGCCCGCTACGGAGGTGATTGATGAGTGACAACTTGCAAGAGACGCTATACCAGAACATTCGACAGGCGTTGTTGAGCGGCCAATATATGCCCGGCGAGCGCCTGAAGATTCGTGACCTGGCCGCGCAGTGGGGTTCCAGCCCGATGCCCGTGCGCACCGCGTTGCAACGTCTGGTTTCCGAAGGCGCACTGGAAGGCGAGCAGCAGCGCTCGGTGCGCGTACCGTTGATGACCGACGAACGCTTCAAGCATATTTTGCAGGTTCGGCTTAATCTCGAAGGCCAGGCCGCCGAGTTGGCTGCCGAGCGCTTAAGTGCTGAGCAAATCGCTCAATTGCGCCGCTGTGTCGAGCAAATGGAGGTGGCGCTGGAAGGCCGTGACCTCAGCAAGTACTTGCACGAGAACAGCCAGTTTCACCTGATTCTCTACCACGCATGTGGCAATCCGATTCTGCTGCGGATGATCGAGTCGCTGTGGCTGCAAGTCGGGCCGTTCTTCAATCGGCTGTTCACCGAGGCCGACCTGTCGCCGCGTTTGAATGACTTTCACTTGCAGGCGCTGCAAGCGCTTGAGGCGGGCGATAGCCGAGGCGTGCGCCACGCAGTTGAGCAGGATTTAACTTACTTTGGGCGTTTTTTGCTCAATCTGCTGGCGTTGGAACCCGTCTGATAAATGACCGGCGCTTAAAGCAAAAAGGCCCTTGAAGCAGATCGCTCAAGGGCCTTTGTGGCTTGCATGACCAAGTTTCTGATCAGCTTTCCAGCCAGACGTCACGCGCCCAGTGCCAGACCGATTCCCAGCTCTCTTCGTTGAGCTCTTCGGTGTCGGCTTCCCAGAGTACGACGGTGCCGTCTTCTTCTACGCAGTAGTAGTTGCCGCGGTCTTCGCAGAGCGGCACCAACTCACGCGGTACGCCCAACGACCAGGCAACTGATGCGACTTCCGGTAAGTAGGTGTGTGATTGCGGGTCGCAAGCCGTGACCGGCTCCAGACGACCGTAAACCACGTCGCTGACCTTGAGCAGAAATTCATGCAGGCCAAACGGCAGATGGATGAGGATTTGTTCCTGAATTTCGACCAGCGTTTCTTCTTCCGGCAATTCCAGCGGCACTGGCACGGGTTCGTTCAATTCGCGCAGTTGATCGATTATTTCTTCCACGGGCAGGCTCCTGAGAGGCGGATGGCTGGCAGTATGAATGCGCGCTGAATAAGCCGCGCATTAGCGTCTGATGGGCGCTTTATACAGCAGCCAAGCGCAGGCAAACAGCCCAGTGGCGAGGAAATTTAGCCAATGTGCACGAATGCCAGCTTGTTGCCTTCGAGGTCGCGCACGTAGCCGCCGTAGAAACCGGGCATACGCTCGCCAGGTTCGCCTTCCGAAGCGGCGCCCAGGCTCATGGCTTTGGCATAGAGGCTGTCGACGGCTGCGCGCGAGCCGGGCGCCAATGCCACCATGTTGCCGTTGCCGACAGTTGCCGGCTGGCCGTCGAACGGGGTGCAAACGGCAAACATCGGCTGGCCTTGTGCTTTGCCAAACAGAACGATGCGGCCCAGATCCATCAGTGCGCTGCAGCCCATTTCGCCGAGCAGTTCTGAATAGAAGGCTTTGGCCTTTGGCAGATCATTGGAACCTACGGTGGTGTATCCGATCATGCGAGTGCTCTCTTTGTGTTGGATTGATCAAGCCACTCTAGCCGAAAAGAAAAACCCCGGTGCTACAACCGGTTGCAGATCACTACCTTGAATAGGCAGCCCTGCAATCGGCGGTAACGACCGGGGTTTGGCTTTAGGCGTTCTGGCGAATGCCGGCAACAATCCAAGGCTGGTTGTCGCCAGTTTCACGCTCAAGGCGCCAGCTTTCGCTGAAGGCTTCGCCCTGATCAAAGCGCGAAGTTTTCGACAGGCCGCTGAAGGTCAGCGTTGCGATAGTCTTGTCGCTCTGGTCATCAACACCATCCAGTTGCACGTTGAGGTCGTCGATGTAAGTCGACTGGAAGGCATCACCCAGCTCTGCACGCTCGCGCTTGAGGAACTCAAGCAGTTGCGGCGTTACGAACTCGCTGATCTGGTCCATTTCGTTGGCGTCCCAGTGCTGCTGCAAGCTCAGGAAGTGCTCACGGCCAGCGGCAATGAAGTTCTGCTCGTTGAACCAGGCAGGCGCGTTGATTACCGGCTTGGCGGCAGCGGCGTTGTTACCGAAAATCGAAGCGGCTGGCGCTGCTTGCGGCATTTCACGCGACATCGGGGCGCCATTGGCAGTTTGTGGCTGAGCAGCCTGACGGCGCGCCGCGATAAAGCGGAAAGCCAGGAAAGCGATAAGGCCGATGATCAGGAAGTCGAAAATCTGCATGCCCTGAAAACCGTCACCCATGAACATCGACGCCAGCAAGCCGCCCGCCGCGAGGCCAGCCAATGGGCCCAACCAGCGAGAAGCACCGCTAGCGGCGGCCGCACCGCCAGCCTTTGCTGCACCGGCGGTTGGCTGCGATGCAGGGGCTGCCTGACGCGTTTGGTGGCTCGGCGCGGAGCCGAAAGATTTTCCGCCGCCAAAACGTTTGGCTTCGGCGTGAAGACTAAAAGTCATCGCCAGGCACAAGGCCATGGCAAGGCTGAGAAAACGCTGCATTAGGAAATTTCTCTTGGTTATGAGTGGTTAGCTGACAATGGAGCTTTGCGCGGGATACTGCGCCAGGCAGGGAAGGAAGACCAGACAGAGAATGTTTCGGCTTTTTACCGAACAGGCCAAGCCCCCGCAGTTTCTGGCTGCGAGGGTTTGGATGAGGAGGGTTACCGCCAGTCGTACAGCTCTTTTTCAGCCACTTCGTGCATCGGCGTCACTTGCTCTTGGAAGTTCTTCATCGAAGTCCAGATACGCCCGTTCAACTCGTTCTGGCTGGCCAGCTCATCGAGTACTTCGCCGGACTTGGCTTTCATGGCAGCCAGTACTTCATCCGGGAAACGTTTGAGTACCACGTTCTGCTTCTTCAGTTCAGCCAGGGCAACGGCGTTGTGATAAACGTAGTCATCCATCATGTCCTGATTGGCCGCCAGTGTGGCTTCTTCAAGAATCGCCTTGAGGTCGGCTGGCAGGCTGTCGAGCGCCTTCTGGTTGACCAGCAGTTCAAGCACCGCTTGCGGCTCCTGCCAGCCCGGGAAGTAGTAATACTTGGCAGACTTGTTCAGGCCAAATGCCAGGTCGTTGTAAGGGCTTACCCAGTCGGTGGCATCAATTGCACCGGTTTCAAGCGCGGTAAATACTTCGCCGCCCGGCAGGTTGACGGTGGTTGCGCCCAAACGGCTGAGCACTTCGCCACCCAAACCCGGCATGCGGATTTTCAGACCCTTGAGGTCGTCCAGCGAGTTGATTTCCTTGTTGTACCAGCCGCCCATCTGCATGCCGGTGTTGCCCACTACCAGCGGCTTTACGCCATACGGGGCATAGGCTTCGTCCCAGAGTTTCTGGCCTTCGCCCTTGCTCAGCCAGGCATTCATTTCGCTGGCTGACAAACCGAATGGCACCGCAGTGAAGAACTGCGCCGCCGGCACTTTGCCTTTCCAGTAGTACGCCGCGCCATGGCCGATTTCAGCGGTGCCGCGAGACACAGCATCAAACACTTCCAGGGCCGGAACCAGCTCGCCAGCGGCGTATACCTTGATGGTCAGACGGCCGTTACTCATGGTCGCAATGCGCTCAGCCAGTCGCTCCGCCGCAGTGCCCAGGCCCGGGTAGTTCTTTGGCCAGGCGGTAACCATCTTCCAGTGGAATGTGGTTGCGGGTGCTGCAGCGGCTTCGGTCGCGGCGGGTGCCTGCTTTGCAGGGCTGGTTTCTTCCTTGCAGCCAGTCATGCCGAAGGCGGCGAGTAGCGCGGCAGCGGCGCCGAGCAGAGTGCGGCGGTTCATCAATGTGTCTCCCCAGAGTGACAGTTGTAGTGCTTATAAGGCTTCTAGCTTGGCGTAGCTGAGCATCAGCCACTTGCTTCCTTCGCTTTCAAAATTAACCTGTACCCGCGCCTGCGCCCCGGCACCCTCAAAATTGAGAATGGTGCCTTCGCCGAACAATGAGTGTTGTACCCGCTGGCCCAGACTGAATGGGGTTTGCGGAACCTCGGAGCCAGCGAACATGCTGGTGCCGCCCATGTTGCGGTTGTTGCTGGTGAAAGGCCGGGAAACGCTGTTGGAAAGGCGTACTTCCTGAACCAGTGCCGGCGGTATTTCACGAATAAAGCGCGAGACTTTGTTATAGGTTTCACTGCCGTACAGACGACGGGTTTCGGCATAGCTGACAATCAGCTTCTGCATCGCCCGGGTGATGCCCACGTAGGCCAGACGGCGTTCTTCCTCAAGGCGACCCGGCTCATCGAGGCTCATCTTGTGCGGGAACAGGCCTTCTTCGACGCCCACCAGAAATACCAGCGGGAATTCGAGGCCTTTGGCGCTGTGCAGGGTCATCAGTTGCACGCTGTCTTCGTTTTCGGCTGCTTGTGTATCACCTGCTTCAAGCGAGGCGTGGCCGAGGAATGCTTGCAACGGCGTCAGGTCTTCTTCGGGTTCTTCGTGGTTCTCGAAAGCGCGCGCTGCGCTCACCAGTTCCTCAAGGTTTTCCACCCGTGCCTGAGCTTTTTCGCCTTTTTCAGCCTTGTGATAGGTGATCAGGCCGCTTTGCTCGATAACGGTCTGGGTCATCAGGTGCAACGGCATTTCAGCGACTTTGGCGGCCAGGTTTTCAATCAGCTCGATAAAGCCGGCGAGCGCCCCCGAGGCACGGCCCGGCAGAGCTTTGTGCTCAAGCATCAGGGTGATCGCGTGCCACATCGAGACGTCGTGGGTGCGCGCATATTCGCGGATCTGCTCGACAGTTTTCTCGCCAATCCCGCGGGCTGGAACGTTGATTACCCGCTCCAGTGCGGCGTCGTTGCCGCGGCCATCGAGCATGCGCATGTAGGCCATCGCATTCTTGATTTCGGCGCGCTCGAAGAAGCGCTGGCCGCCATAAATGCGATAGGGGATTTTCTCGCGCAGCAGGGCTTCTTCAAGCACCCGCGACTGGGCGTTGGAACGATACAGAATGGCGATTTCGCTGCGCTTGAGACCGTCCTTGTGCAACGCATCTTCGATCGACTCAACCACATAACGGGCTTCGTCGTGCTCGTTGAAGGCGGCGTACAGGCTAATCGGTTCGCCGTCGCCATCTTCGGTCCACAACTCTTTGCCGAGGCGTCCCTGATTATTGGCGATCAGGGCGTTGGCGGCCTTGAGAATGCCAGCTGTGGAGCGATAGTTTTGCTCCAGACGGATCATCTCGGCGTCGGCGAAGTCGCTGGAGAACTGCTGAATATTTTCGATCTTGGCGCCGCGCCAGCCGTAGATGGACTGATCGTCATCGCCGACCACCATCAAGCTGTCGCCGCCTTTGGCGAGAATCCGCAGCCAGGCGTATTGCACGGCGTTGGTGTCCTGGAATTCGTCGACCAGTACGTGCCTGAAACGGCGCTGGTAATGCTCAAGCAAACCGGGCTTGTTGCGCCACAGATCCAGCGCGCGTAACAGCAGTTCGGAGAAATCGATGACTCCGGCCCGCGCGCAGGTTTCTTCGTAGGTCTTGTAGATATTGAGCATGGTGGCGAGGTAGTGATCACCCGCCGGCTGAATATTGTCCGGGCGCAGGCCTTCGTCTTTCTGGGCGTTGATGAACCACTGCGCCTGACGTGCGGGCCAGCGTTGCTCATCAAGGCCAAGGTCGCGGATAACCCGTTTGACCATGCGCTGCTGGTCGTCGGAGTCGAGGATCTGGAAGTTTTCCGCCAGTCCTGCTTCCTGCCAGTGCGCGCGCAACAAGCGATGCGCCAAACCGTGGAACGTACCCACCCACATGCCGGCTGGGCTGTGACCGAGCATCTGTTCGATACGCGCGCGCATTTCCGCAGCCGCTTTGTTGGTAAATGTTACCGACAAAATGCTGTGCGGCGAGGCATGCTCGACCTGAATAAGCCAGGCGATACGGTGCACCAGCACGCGAGTTTTGCCGGAACCTGCGCCGGCCAGAACCAACTGACGGCCAAGGCTGGCCGCTACGGCCTGACGCTGGGCATCGTTGAGAGAGTTGAGGAGAAACGAGATGTCATCATGCATCGCGGCATTCTAGGGGGCTGCGCCATATTGGGCAAACCGCCGTGAGCTTTAATACGTGCCGCGAATAACCGGCCAGCGGACAAGCGGTACATAAAGGTGATGTGAGTAGCAGATAAGTTTCAAGAAGTGAGCAAGGTGGCATCAAGGGGCCACTATTGCGGCATACTCCGTCTCAGATTGGGATTTTCATCTGGCTAGTGCGCCGGTCAATCTTGATCCAATCCAGCCAGCACAAGGCGTGCTGCACCCGTAATAAGGATATTACGTGTTTGTTCTACTGGCTTAAAAGGATGTTAGCCATGTCTCATGTTCCGAGTCTTGCGGTGCGCCTGTTAACGGCGAAACAGGGTAAAACCCCATTAATGTTCAAGCGTGTTCTGCTGCGAAGCATGAGCACCAGGCAGGCGGCAAGCGCTGTAGCCCAGCTATCGGTTGATGCGTTTCGTGAAATAGCCTTGTATGAGTCAGTTGAGCGGGTTGCCAGACTAGCGGCGCATCTCGACCCTGAAACCGTGCGTAATGCCTACCTGAATATGCCCGATAGCTTTCATCTCAAGCTCACGCGTGAGTTGTGCAGCAAGCAAGAATTCTCAGCTGCGGCGGGTTTTGCTGATTTGCTTACGGGCATGCAGTTGAAAGTGCTGTTCTTCGCCATCAACAGCGTCAGCCACGTGGTGCAAGTCATCAAGTACATGAAAAATGAGCTTCTGGTGGTGGAAAGTATCCGCAACTGCTCGACCAGCTACTTGCGCCAGCTCACCGAGGAAGCGGTTAAGCTGGGCGATGTCGATGCATCGGCGAACTTGCTCGGCATGTTGCCCATGCAACGTCAGGTTGACGTGTGCGCCAAACTGTCACCCGCGATACTGATACCGCTAATGCCGCAGTTACTGCCGATTAATGACCATGAGTTGAGCCGGCATTTGCCGCCCAAACTCATGGATGCATTGTTTGGTGCTATCTAGCCAAGGCTCAGCCAGACGCTATTCCATCCACTCGCGACCGTGGCGTTCGAGCAAATGTTGCAACTGCTCAGGGCCATTGCTGCCAGCAGGATAGGGGCGGGGGCGTTGATAATGTTGCTGCCAGCCTTTGATGATCGGGTCGATCCACTGCCATGCAGCCTCGACCTCATCGCGGCGCATGAACAGAGTCGAGTCGCCCTCGATCACATCGAGCAGCAAGCGCTCATAAGCGTCCCAACGGCGCTGCTTGCTGAATGCGGCTGCAAGGTTTAGGTCCAGCTCAACAGGTTCCAGACGCATGCCTTTGCCCGGATTTTTCGCCATCAACCGTAAACTGATGCGCTCTTCGGGCTGCAGACGTATTAACAGGCTGTTGGCGTCGCCTTCGCCAAACAATTGATGCGGCACTGATTTGAACTGAATGAGAATTTCTGAGGTTTTCTTCGCCAACCGCTTGCCGGTGCGCAAGTAAAACGGCACGCCGGCCCAGCGCCAGTTACCTATCTCGGCTTGTACGGCGACGAACGTCTCGGTATCGCTGTCGTTATCGACGTTTTTCTCGAAGTAATACGCCGGCACGTCTTGCCCGCCGATCTTGCCGGCGCTGTACTGCCCGCGCACGGTCTTGTCGCGTACGTCTTGGCCGCTGATCGGGATCAGCGCTTCCAGCACTTTAACCTTCTCGTTACGCACCGACTCGGCATCGAAGCGTACCGGCGCTTCCATTGCGACCAGGCAGAGCAGTTGCAGCAGGTGATTCTGGATCATGTCGCGCATTGCGCCGGAGTGATCGTAATAACCGCCCCGATTCTCGACCCCGAGAGTTTCACACACGCTGATTTGCACGTGATCAATATGCGCAGCGCGCCAGACCGGCTCGAACAGGACGTTGGCAAAGCGCAGCGCCATCAGGTTCTGCACGGTTTCCTTGCCCAGATAGTGATCGATGCGGAACACCCGATGCTCATCAAATACCGCACCAATCGCTGCGTTGATCGCTTGCGCCGACTCAAGTGAGTGACCAATCGGCTTTTCCAGCACGATCCGCGTTTTCGGGCCCGCGAGGCCGGCGATATTGAGATGCGAGGCGATGTCTTCAAACAGGTTGGGCGCCGTCGCCAGGTAGTAAACCCGCACGCGTTCCTCATTCTTGCCGAGCAGCTTGGCAAGACGGCCAAAGTCGCCGCTCTGCGAGGCGTCAATGCTCAGGTATTCCAAGCGCTGGGCAAATTCGGCCCACGCCTCTTCAGTGAAGTCGGCTTTGGCAACCTGGGCGCGGCAGTGGCGCTCGGCCAGTGCTTGATAGGCTTTGCGCTCATGCGGGCTGCGCGCCAGGGCAATTATGCGTACGTCTGAATGCAGGCGGCGTTCGCGATGCAGGTGATAGAGCGCCGGAAGCAGCTTATGTAACGCCAGATCGCCGGTTCCGCCAAACACCAGAATGTCGCAGGGAATACTCAAAGCGTGATCTCCAACTCGGTTAAATCGTGCGAGTGAGGCACTCATGTAGTATAACTACAAAGTCACTACAATCCGGCAAGCCCCTGATCATACCCGAGCATGTGCTCGTATGCGGCTAGCCGATGGATAAGCCCATTGAATCCGAGTCCAATCTTGTGAATTTGTTGCAGCACATAGCCCAGTCTCGTCACCTGTTGCGTAAGTCCGAGCTCAAGGTGGCCGATCATGTACTCCTCGATCCTGCGGTGGTGATGCACAGCTCCATGGCTGAACTGGCGCACAGCGTCGGCATCAGCGAGCCAACCATCGTGCGCTTTTGCCGGGCGATTGGATGCAGCGGTTTTCAGGATCTCAAACTCAAGTTGGCGCAAAGCCTGGCCGCGGGTGCCAGCTTTGGTCAGTTTGCGATCCATGAAGATGACTCAGTGTCTGATTTCAGCCTGAAAATCTTCGATACCACGCTGCACACGCTGATGGAGGTGCGCGAAAAGCTCGACCCGCAAGCGTTGCAGCAGGCGATAGCCGCGTGCGCCCACGCTCAGCGCGTTGAGTTCTACGGTTTTGGTGCCTCCGGCGCTGTAGCGGCAGATGCCCAGCACAAATTCTTCCGTTTGCTACTGACCGCCGCTGCGTATTCCGATCCGCACATGCAGGCGATGTCGGCAGTGACCTTGAAGGCCGGTGATGTTGCGATCTGCATTTCGCAGTCAGGGCGCTCAAAAGACCTGCTGATCACCGCCAATCTGGTGCGTGAGTCCGGCGCGACGCTGATTACTCTGTGCCCAAGCCAAACCCCGCTGGCGGATCTGGCCACCGTGAATTTGGCGATTGATGTGCAGGAAGACACCGAAATCTACACGCCGCTGACCTCGCGTATCGCGCATCTGGTGGTGATCGACGTATTGGCAATGGGCGTCGCAATGGCTCGTGGCCCAACGCTGGTTAATCACTTGAAGAGCGTTAAGCGCAGCCTGCGCAGCTTGCGCCTGTCACCGAAAACAGTGAAAACCCCAGAAGATTGATCCTCTGCGCCGGAGGATGGAATCCGCACCGCGGCTTCCGTCATGACGGTCTTCCGACAGGCGCGGCTTTTGCGTTGAATGTTCAATCGCCATGACGGTTTACCCTGCGGGTTAACCATCCTCCGTGCGTGACCGGGCGTTGACGGAGGATGGAATCCGCATCGCGGCTTCCGTCATAACGGTCTTCCGACTGGCGCGGCTTTGCGGTGAATGTTTGATCGCTACGACGGTTTACCCTGCGGGTTAACCATCCTCCTTGCGTGATCGGGCGTTGTTGGAGGATGGAATCCGCATCGCGGCTTCCGTCATGACGGTCTTTCGACAGTCGCGGCTTTTGCGTTGAATGTTCTATCGTCATGACGGTTTACCCTGCGGGTTAACCATCCTCCGTGTGTGATCCGGTAGTTAGGTGTGTTTCGCTGGCGTGATCAACCCCTGATCACTGTTCATCGTTGTTTAATGGCTTTGCAGTCAAACTGTCATCCGCAGCTAGGAATCTATGGCTCCCGATATTCAGCCTGGGAGTCATGCTATGCCTCGTCATCTGGAAGAATCGTCAAGCGTACACAACACCGATGCTAAAGCTCGCCGCAAGGTGATTGATCAGCGTCGTATGGAATATCGCCGTGCGATTGAGAGTTATGCCGAGCAGCGCCTGCTGCAACATGAGCTGGCGGACTTCCCCGAGATAATCGCAGCTAACTATCTGGCTGGTGCCCGCGAGTTTGGTCGGCAAACTGCTCGGCCAGCTGGCTGATCTGGCTGCGCTGCCCGCGTACGAAATCGAAGAAGGCCTGCGCGACCGGTGACAAATACTTGCCGCGCGGGTGGACCACGCACCAGCTGCGCACGAGTGGCAGCTCGGCTACCGGCAGCTCTTTGAGTGCGCCGCAAGCCAGTTCGCGCAGTACCGCGTGGCGTGGCAATAGAGCAATTCCCAAGCCTGCCAGTACGCATTCGCGCTGGCCCTCCATCGAACCCACTTCCAGAGTATTCGCAAAGTGTGCGCGCTTCTGATTGCAGTAGTCTTCACAGGCTTTGCGTGTGCCGGAGCCTTGCTCGCGAATCAGCAACGGCCACTTTGTCAGGTCTTCCAGGCTTAATTTTTTAGCTTTGCTCAGCGCGTGATCGGGCGGCGCCACCGCAATAATCGGGTTGTTGAGAAATGGCAGAAACTCCAATGCCATGTCGGTTGGCACTTGCGACATGATCAGCAAATCGTCGCGATTGGTGCTCAGGCGCTTGATCGCCTGTTGATGATTGACCACTACCAATTGCAGGCTAACTTCGGGGAATTCACGACGAAATGCGGCGAAAAGATGAGGTATGAAATACTTGGCGCTGGACTCGACGGCGAGACTCAATTGCCCTTGAAGCGAGCCTTTCAGGTTGGTCAATTGCATGTCGAGGCTTTCGAGTCGGCCGAAAATATCGTCGCTGGCTTTGCGCAGGGCTTCTGCCGCATCGGTCAGGTAGAGCTTTTTGCCGACATAGTCGAACAGGGGTTGGCCGATCAATTCTTCCAGCTGTCGAATTTGCAGGCTGACCGCCGGTTGAGTCAGTGACATCTCCTCAGCTGCCCGGCTGTAAGAGTGCTGTTGGCACACTGAGCGGAATACCTGAATTTGGCGCAACGTCATACGCATCAGTGACTTACGCATTGGCTGGGGTCTCCTTCAGGGATTATTCAGCGCGCGAAAGCGGGCCTGTTCAGCGCAGTTTATCTCCATGCATAAGTAATTACTTATATTGAATCTAATAATTATTGATTTTGGGTTATCCGCTACACGGCGTAGGGTGAATAGGCGGCCACTACAAACTTGATAGTGGTCACGTGCTGACTGGTTTTGGCTGGTTTGCTTGCCCATTGGTCGAGGATGATGCTCGTGATCAAGAAAATTCTGATTGCTAACCGTGGCGAGATTGCCGTCCGTATCGTGCGTGCTTGCGCCGAGATGGGTATTCGCTCGGTGGCTGTCTACTCAGACGCCGACCGCATGGCGCTGCACGTTAAGCGTGCGGACGAGGCGCATAGTCTCGGTGATGACCCGCTGGCGGGTTATTTGAACCCCCGCAAACTGGTCAATCTGGCCGTCGAAACCGGTTGTGATGCCTTGCATCCCGGTTATGGCTTTCTCTCGGAGAACGCCGAGCTGGCAGAGATTTGTGCCGAGCGCGGGATCAAGTTCATTGGCCCCAGCGCAGAAGTCATTCGCCGAATGGGCGACAAGACAGAAGCCCGTCGCAGCATGATTAAAGCAGGCGTGCCTGTCACTCCGGGCACGGAAGGCAACGTTGCGGATATTAACGAAGCGCTCAGCGAAGCTGACCGGATCGGTTATCCGGTCATGCTCAAGGCCACTTCTGGCGGTGGCGGTCGTGGTATTCGCCGCTGCAACAGCAAAGCCGAGCTAGAGCAGGCGTATCCGCGAGTAATCTCCGAGGCTACCAAGGCCTTTGGCAGCGCTGAGGTATTCCTCGAAAAATGCATCGTTAATCCCAAGCACATCGAAGCGCAGGTTCTGGCTGACAGCCACGGCAATGCCGTGCACCTGTTTGAGCGCGACTGCTCGATTCAGCGCCGCAACCAGAAACTCATCGAAATCGCGCCAAGCCCGCAGCTAACGCCTGAACAACGCGCCTATATTGGTGATCTTTCGGTACGTGCGGCCAAGGCTGTGGGTTACGAGAACGCCGGTACTGTGGAGTTTTTGCTCGCCGATGGCGAGGTCTACTTCATGGAGATGAACACCCGCGTTCAGGTTGAGCACACGATTACCGAAGAAATCACCGGTATCGATATCGTCCGCGAGCAAATTCGCATTGCCTCGGGTTTGCCGCTTTCGGTCAAGCAGGAAGACATTATTCACCGTGGTTTCGCGATCCAGTTCCGGATCAACGCGGAAGACCCGAAGAACAACTTCTTACCGTCATTCGGCAAGATCACCCGTTACTACGCACCTGGCGGCCCGGGCGTGCGCACCGACACGGCGATTTATACCGGCTACACGATTCCGCCGTATTACGACTCGATGTGCCTCAAGCTGATCGTTTGGGCACTGACCTGGGAAGAGGCCATGGACCGTGGCTTGCGCGCCCTAGATGACATGCGCGTGCAGGGGGTTAAAACCACTGCCGCCTACTATCAGGAAATTTTGCGTAACCCGGAATTCCGCAGCGGCCAGTTCAATACCAGCTTTGTTGAGAGCCACCCGGAACTGACCGCATACTCGATCAAACGTAACCCGTCGCACCTGGCCATCGCCATCGCCACTGCAATTGCTGCCCACGCTGGCCTGTGAGGAATTGAGAAATGGTTAATAAGTCTTCGCCTAAAAAGATCACCGTTACTGATACCGTCCTGCGTGATGGGCACCAGTCTCTGCTGGCCACGCGCATGCGCCTCGACGACATGCTGCCCATTTGCGGCAAGCTTGATCAGGTGGGTTACTGGTCGCTGGAAGTCTGGGGCGGCGCTACTTTCGACGCCTGCGTGCGCTTCCTTAAGGAAGACCCGTGGGAGCGTCTGCGTAAGCTGAAAGCGGCACTGCCGAACACCCGTCTGCAAATGCTTCTGCGCGGTCAGAACCTGCTTGGCTACCGTCATTACAGCGATGACGTGGTTAAAGCCTTTGTCGCCAAAGCAGCGGTGAACGGCATCGACGTGTTCCGTATTTTTGATGCGATGAACGATGTGCGTAACCTGCGCGTATCCATCGAGGCTGTAAAAGCGGCGGGTAAGCATGCTCAAGGCACGCTCAGCTACACCGTGAGCCCGGTGCACACCACGCAGGCTTACGTCGATCAGGCCAAAGCCATGCAGGCAATGGGCATCGACTCGATCGCCATCAAAGACATGGCCGGTTTGCTGACGCCTTACTCGACTGCCGAGTTGGTTAAAGCGCTGAAAGATGAAGTGGATCTACCGGTATTTATCCACAGCCACGACACGGCGGGCATGGGTTCGATGTGCCAGCTCAAGGCGATCGAAGCCGGTGCTGACCATATCGACACCACCATCTCCAGCTTCGCCTGGGGCACCAGCCATCCGGGTACCGAGTCGATGGTCGCCGCGCTGCGCGGCAGCCCTTACGACACCGGCCTCGACTTGGCGCTGCTGCAGGAAATCGGTTTGTACTTCCATGCCGTGCGCAAGAAGTACCACCAGTTCGAAAGCGAATTCACCGCTGTCGACACTCGCGTTCAGGTGAATCAGGTGCCGGGCGGGATGATGTCCAACCTGGCCAACCAGCTCAAAGAGCAGGGCGCGCTGAACCGTATCAACGAAGTATTCGCTGAGATTCCACGCGTTCGTGAAGACCTGGGCTTCCCGCCACTGGTGACCCCGACCTCGCAAATTGTCGGCACTCAGGCGGTGTTCAACGTGCTCGCCGGTGAGCGTTACAAAACCATCACCAACGAGGTCAAACTTTACCTGCAAGGCCGTTACGGCAAGGCGCCGGGCAAGGTCAACGAGAAGCTGCGCAAGCAGGCGATCGGCAGCGAAGAAGTGATCGACGTGCGTCCGGCTGATCTGCTCAAGCCGGAGCTGGCGAAACTGCGCGAAGAGATTGGCACAGTCGCCAAGTCTGAAGAAGACGTGCTGACCTACGCCATGTTCCCGGATATCGGGCGCAAGTTCCTCGAGGAACGTGAAGCCGGCACGCTGGTGCCCGAAGTGTTGCTGCCAATTCCGGACGGTAGCGGCGTTGCAGCGGCGGGTGGGGAAGGCGTACCGACCGAGTTCGTGGTCGATGTTCACGGCGAAAGCTATCGCGTAGACATCACCGGTGTCGGCGTGAAAGGTGATGGCAAGCGTCACTTCTACCTGTCGATCGACGGCATGCCGGAAGAAGTGGTGTTCGAGCCTTTGAACGACTTCGTCGCCGGTGCCGGTGGCAAGCGCAAACAAGCCAGCGAGCCGGGCGATGTCAGCACCAGCATGCCGGGCAACATCGTCGACGTTTTGGTCAAAGAGGGCGACACGGTCAAGGCCGGTCAGTCACTGCTGATCACCGAAGCGATGAAGATGGAAACCGAAGTGCAGGCGCCAATCGACGGTACGGTCAAAGCCGTTCACGTGGCCAAAGGCGATCGGGTTAACCCGGGTGAAGTTCTGGTCGAGATTGCCTAGTTTAGGCAGCGCTGAAAGCGAATGCAGCCAGGCATTGCGGGGTTGAAACAGGCGAAAGAATGCTCATTAAAATGAGTCAAGTTGAGCGTGACCTCGCTCGTTCTTAGCCTGTTTTTAACCTGTGCATGTGCCGCTTGCTGAGCTTCTCGAAGCGCAATCGGGGATTGTGTCATTCGGCGCTTAAGCGCTGGCCCCGAACAATTTACAAGTTTCTCAGTGGGAGCCAAATGGCTCCCTTTTTTTGTTTGGGTCGGGTCGGTTTGTGTGATTGCGCCTAGCCGGGGCGCGTCTAGCAACGGTAGTCTGGACGCTGTTCAGAGCCATCACGAGTCGATCAGATGCAAGCGTTGCTAGATGAAATTATCGAGAAGACCCGCCCGCTGATTGGTCTGGGCAAGGTTGCCAATTACATTCCGGCGTTGGGCTGCGTTGAGCCGAATCAACTCGGCATCGCGGTGTACAGCAATGAAGGCGAGCTGTTCTGTGCCGGCGATGCGCACACGCCGTTTTCGATTCAGAGTATCTCCAAGGTTTTTAGCCTGGTGCAGGCGGTGAGCCACTCAGGCGAAGCGATCTGGCAGCGCCTCGGTTATGAGCCGTCGGGTCAGCCCTTCAACTCGCTGGTGCAGCTTGAGTTGGAGCGCGGTATTCCGCGCAATCCGTTTATCAACACGGGCGCGTTGGTCATCTGCGATATTAACGAGTCGTGCTTCGCCGCACCGTCACTGTCGATGCGTGACATGGCGCGGCGCCTTTCGGGAAACTGCGAAATCGTCATCGACAGCAAGGTTGCCGAGTCCGAATACCAGCATCGAGCGCGCAACGCGGCGGCTGCTTATTTGATGAAGTCGTTCGGCAATTTCCATAACGATGTCGATTCCGTTCTGCGCAGTTACTTCAATCACTGTGCGCTGCGCATGAACTGCGCAGACCTGGCGCGGGCATTCTGCTTTCTGGCCAATGCTGGCGTGTGCAAACACAACGGCGAAACCATCATGAGCCCACGCCAAGCCAAACAGATCAACGCCATAATGGCCACCAGCGGGCTGTACGATGAGGCAGGAAACTTCGCCTACCGCGTCGGCTTGCCCGGCAAGAGCGGCGTCGGCGGCGGCATCGTTGCAGTCGTTCCGGGGCGCTATTCGATCTGCGTCTGGTCGCCAGAATTGAATCCGTCAGGTAACTCACTGGCAGGGCTTGCAGCTCTGGAAATGCTCAGTGATCGGATTGGCTGGTCGGTGTTCTAACTGGCTCAGCCTTATGGGCTTAAATTCCTCCGCGCATTATCAAGGTTCATTGACCTGCCGCCCCATGCCGAACTTGTTACCGGCGTATAACATCCCCCTGCGTGTTCATGAATTTCTTGATGAATGCTCTATATCAACACTTTCAGTCGGTTTAGATACGCGTGGTTTAGCGTTTTCTTGCTGTATTCAGGGATGACGTACAAAGCGAGTCAGGGATGTTCAACCCCAGCAACGAAACCCATTTCAGCGTGCAGATTCAAGGTTTGCAACACGACTTTCAGGTGCTGGGATTTACTGGCACCGAAGCGATCAGTTCGCCGTATCAGTTGGTCAGTGAAACTATGAGTAGGCAAGGCTTGCCGCTCCCGTCTCGGCCAAGCCCTACATCCCATAGCGCGTATTGTGTGCAACACGAAGAAGCTTGAACTTCATCCAGAGCCTGCTGTTCGAAGCCGTTTCAGCCCATTCAAAAACGTGCCTTGCCTGATCGAAGCCAAGCATCCGACTTACCCAGCAGAGAGGATTAATGAACTCAAACAACCCCAAAATACCCATTCCGAATTTTATTCAGCGCCATGTTGTTATTCAGCGGCGCTACGAGGCTGTAGGCGCGTTCAATGATTTGCTGATCGCGATCTGGTTTCTTGTTGGTAGCTTTTTCTTTTTAAGCGATTCGCTGATGCAAACCGGCACCTGGCTGTTTATTGCGGGCAGTGCGCAGATGCTTATCAAGCCGATGATCAAGCTTGCGAGTCTGATCCACGTGGGTCGCCATTTGGCCAATCAGACCTAGCAAACAACGCGTGCAGCCCTGTGCTGTCGCTGGATTCGGCTTGCCGCCGGCCATACCAAAAGCTTGTATACGCTCAATTTTTACTCGCAATCGATATAAGCATTCATGGGCTTAGGGATACTTGAGTGGCTGCCTGCTGCTTAACTTCTTTTGTGCATGCAGCTGCCAGCTTGATGTCTTGGGTTAGGGCGCACACGGTTCCGTTGCCCTTGATTTTGCTGCGTAGCCTACCGAGGTCGGGGCGTTGAAATGCTTCTGCGCTCCTGTCTTTCATCACTGGAGATCGACATGAAATGGAGTAAGTACACTTTGGCGCTTTGCCTGGTTTTGGCATCTGCAGGCGCGCTGGGCGAGCAAAAGGCATCCCCCGTAGTTGTTGATGGTAATAACTGGATGAGTTCTTCCTCCGGTGAGCGCCGAGCGTTTTTGATTGGCGTCACCAATATGCTGATCGCCGAAGCGGCCTACGCCAAGCGTCACGGTCTGGATGCTCCACCGATGGGGGCTGCGATCACCAAGGGCGTTTCCAGCATGAAGCTGCCTGAAATTGAGGCGCGCATAACGTCTTGGTACGAAGCCAACCCAGACGGGCGCGACAAGCTGGTGATGGGTGTGCTCTGGAGAAATGTGGTTAAAGGTAATCAGTGACCGGCTCAGGAGACTCAGCAATGAACCGTATTTATTCGGCTGTGGCTGCGCTGCTTTGCGCGGCTTTTATCTTGTCTGCTTGCGCGACTGTCGCGGGCGGTATGGTCGGGGGTGGTGTTGGCCGTATGGCCGGTGATGAGCAGGCCGGACGCATGATTGGTGCAGGCATCGGCATGATGATTGATATCTCGGACTGAACGCGCTCGGCCACCTGACACGTTTTTGCACTAAGCCCTAGCGGCGGATTTATCAACGCGGAATCAGCGCGGATAAATCCGCCGTTTTGCGTTTGTGGCCACACACTTTATGTGCGTCGTCCATTTTTCCAATGATGTCTTGAGTACACGACTTTTAGCCGCTTAGTTTCTGGGCGGCCATGGGTTGGCTGCTTCGGGACATCTGAAAATTTTTTAGTTAAGGTACGACGACAATCCATCTCCAAGTCAAAAAATAAGGACGCGTAATGTCGATGACACTTCGAGCCACTGGCAGCTTACTCACGTTGAGTATCAGCCTTCTGGTGAATGGTTATGCACAGGCAGCCACGGACTCAACACCCGCACCCAAAGATGCGGGTCTGGCGATCAATCACGAATATATTGGCCGTGGCCAAGACTTGTACGACCTGCCGCCGCTTTACCAACCAGGCACGTATCGCAACATGGACAAGGTCTACTTCACCCGTTCTGTTGCGCGTGGCGAAAAGGTCTATGAGTTGCCGCAAGAGGGCAATCTCGACGTTACCTACGAGGCCGATGGCGCGAAGCAAACCGTTGATGACTTCATGCGTCGTAACCGCGTTGGCGGCGTACTGATCATTAAAGACGGCAAAGTACGGTTGGAAAAATACGGTCTTGGCAACGATGCTGATACCCGCTGGACCTCTTTCAGTGTGGTCAAGTCGATCTCTTCGACCTTGGTCGGCGCGGCCGTGGAGCAAGGGCTGATCGATGTTAAGAAGCCGATCACTCAGTACCTGCCAGCGCTCAAAGGCGGTGCTTATGACGACGTCACGGTTGAGAATGTGTTGCGCATGAGTTCTGGCGCCGACTGGAACGAGACGTACCGCGATATCACCTCTGACCGCCGCAAAATGTTCGAGCTGCAGCTGTCGAACACACCTGGCGCTTTGGTTAAGCAGATGAGCCAGCTCAAGCGCAAATCCAAGCCGGGCACCGTCTTCAAATACAGCACGGGCGAATCGCACCTGCAGAGCGAATTGATTCACGCAGCGACGGGCATGACCACCAGTGACTATCTGTCTGATCGCATCTGGGCGCGTATGGGTATGGAGAAGCCGGCGTTCTGGCAGCTCGATGCACAAGCGGGTCAAGAGATTGGTAGCAGTGGTTTCTCGGCAACCTTGAAGGATTACGGCCGCTTCGGTCAGTTCATCCTCAATGACGGGGTTATCGACGGCGAACGCATTCTGCCAAAAGGCTGGCTGGATAAAGCCACTGAAGTGGACCCGGCTTCTTACCTGGCACCGGGCAAGCTGTATGGCGGCGATTACATCCTTGGCTACGGCTACCAGTGGTGGCTATTCCCCGCGGGCGAGGCGGCGTTACCTCAACATGACGGAGCCTTTGAGGCGCAGGGCATCTTTGGTCAGTTTGTCTATGTTAACCGCAAGGAAAACGTAGTCGCTGTCGTGTGGAGTGCATGGCCAGAGCCGGAAATGGACAAGCAAGAGATGGAGACTTACGACTTCATTGCAGCGGCTATCAAAGCGCTGAAATAAGCGGCTCGAAGGTTTACTTCTATCCGTGAAGAAAGGGGGCTGCTCGGCCGAGCATCCCCCTTTTTGTTTTATCGCAAATGCGTCACAACCCTTGCTGCGGGCATCGCCGCGGCCCTTCAAACCAGCCTAATTATCCAGCTAAGTCTTCGCCGCGCTTTTACTGCGTAACGCGGTGCCGTGGTCTAGGATTTTCTGACACACAACTGACTGGAGATGGATGATGCAGACTGCAAGGTTAGAGGGCGGTTGCTTGTGCGGGAGCCTGCGTTACAGCGTCGAGGGCGAGCCGCTGATGGCGGCGATCTGTCATTGCACAATGTGCCGCCGTGCCCATGCTGCGCCCGCTGTTGCCTGGGCGTTATATCGACAGGAGCAGGTTACTTTTACTCAGGGAGAGACCACGCTTTATGCATCCTCAGAAGATGCTCAGCGCGGCTTTTGTGCAACTTGCGGCACGCAAATTACCTTCACAGCGACGTTTCTGCCGGGCCTGATTGATATCAGTGTTGGCAGTCTCGACACGCCGCAACTTATAGAGCCGACTTTGCATTATTGGCATGCGGAGCATCTGGCCTGGGCTGAGTTTGCCGACGCCTTGCCGCGTTATCCCGAGTTTCCACCGCTGGAGTGACTCAACCCAGCGCAGCCACGCTGGGTTGATCAATTTATTTGAAGACTTTGCGGTACTGCAAAAAGCCGGAGCGCTCGGCCACACGCTCATAAAGCAGCATGGCGCGGCTATTGCTCTCGTGGGTGAGCCAGTAAGTTCGTGCGCAGCTGGCTTGCTTGGCCTGCTCATAAACAAACTCAATGAGCTTGCGTCCGGCGCCGTTGCTGCGCACGGCTTTATTGATGAACAAGTCCTGCAGGTAGCAGTAATCTTCAACCGTCCAGGTTGAGCGGTGGTAAACCCAGTGCACCAAGCCAATGGCCTCACCTTCATGCCAGGCCAGTGCTGCGTGCATCGGTTCGGCAGGATCAAGAAAGCGCTGCCAGTTGATGTCGCTGGTCTCGCTTGGAATTTCGGTCATGTAGAAGCGCTGATAACCCTGCCACAGTGGCAGCCACGCGGCGTGATCGTCAGCAGTGACGGGGCGAACTTCTATCTCGATACGAGCGGGCATGTTGCGTCCTCCTGTAATTATTGTTCGAGGAACTTTTGATTCAGCTGGCAGTGATGTTCACGGCCTTGGCGGAACAAAATCATGCGTTGAAAATGCCCCGGCAACCATGCTGCCAGGGGCTTCAGCGATGTCTTATTCGGCGCGTTCGCCGCAGAGGTCCAGAGCAAACCAGTGCTCGACTTCTGCAGGTGGCAGGCCCGCGCCCAACAAACAGAATAACTTGCCCAAGGCGGCTTCGCGAGTCATGCCACCCGCGGATATTAGCCCGGCGTTGCGCAGTTGGCTGCCAGCCGCATACACGCCAAATTCGACATGCCCTTGCGGACACTGACTGATAGCGGCAAGCACCACGCCGCGCTCGTGAGCCGCTTTGAGCGTGGCCAGTAGTTCAGTGTTATCCGATGGGCCGGTGCCGCTGCCGTAGCATTCAAGCAGCAGTGCCTGAACTCCGCTGTTGAGCAATGCGCTGACATGGCTGGCCTGAATGCCTGGATAGAACGGCAGCACGGCAATATTCACCGGCTGGCGTTGTACGCGATAGTTGATCGCGTCGGGCAGTTGGGTCGCGCGCTCGGCCATGCGCTGGCGCGGCAATATGGTAAAGGCGTCGAAGGCATCGCTTTGCAGTTTGCTGACGCGGGCGCCGTGCATCAGCGCGCCATTGAAGTACACCTGAACGCCTTGCGCGGTCCCTTGATGCAATGCCTGCATGGCGCCAAACAGGTTAGCCCAGGCGTCGCTGCCTTCAGCGCCGGCCGGTAACATGGCGCCAGTAAGCACGACCGGCACCGGCAGGCCCAACAGCAAAAAGCTCAATGCGGCGGCGCTGTAGGCGAGGGTGTCGGTGCCTTGCAGAACCAGCACGCCATCGCAGCCGTCTTGTTCAATGCCGGCGCGGATAGCGTCGACCATTGCCAGCCAGTTGCTCTGGCTCATGTTGGCGCTGTCGATGGGCGGCAGCAGTTCGCGGAAGCACCAGTCAGGCAGATGCAGATCGCCAGCCTGTGCTTGTTGGGCTCGTACGCGCGCCTCAAACCCCGAGGCCGGCGCCAGTCCGTCGGCGCTTTGCTGCATACCGATGGTGCCGCCGGTATAGAGCAGCAGGAGTTTTTCACACGCAGACATGTTGGCTCCTAAATGAAGGCTAAAAAAAGGGGGCCGAAGCCCCCTTTTTGCGAGTTGGCGACTCACTCAGCGCTGATGCAGAGGCTCGCTGGCAACTACAGAATCAGTACGAGCTGGCTCGGCTGCGACTGGCGCGCTCCAAACAGTTGGGTCGAGGTCCAGATCAGCAAAGCCTTTGGGGTCGAATACCGGAGACTTTACACCAGCTTTGATTTGCTTGTCGTAGTCACGCATCAAGCGCAGGCCGACCTTGAACAGCAATGCCAGGGCAATCAGGTTGCAGATGGCGAGCAGGCCCATGGTCACGTCTGCAAAGGCAAATACGGTGCCCAGGTCTTGTACCGAACCCCAGAACACCAGCCCGATAACCAGTACGCGGTAAACCACAACCGGTGAGCGCTTCTGGGTGAAGAAGCCCAGTGCGTTTTCGCCCAGGTAGTAGTTGTAGATCAAGGTGGTGAACACGAACAGCAGCAATGCAATGCTGATGAACACGCGGCCCCACTCGCCGACCACGCTGGCAACGGCGGTTTGGGTAAGCAATACACCGGCCATTTCGCTGCCTGGCTGATAAACGCCGGAGAGCAGAATGATCAGCGCGGTGCAGCTGCACAGAATGATGGTGTCGATGAATACGCTGAGCGACTGTACGATGCCTTGCGCAACCGGGTGCTTGACCTCGGCAACAGCGGCAACGTTGGGCGCACTGCCCAGACCGGCTTCGTTGGAGAACAAACCGCGCTTGACGCCCATGATGATGGCTGCGCCGATACCGCCGGCGAATGCGGGCTCAAGGCCAAATGCGCTGCGCAAAATCAGTGTCAGAGTTTCCGGTACGCGATCAATGTTGCTGCCGATCACGAACAGCGCCATGGCGATGTAGGAGAACGCCATGACCGGCACCAGAATGTCTGCAAACTTGGCGATACGCTTGATGCCGCCGAAGATAATCAGGCCGATAACGGCCATCAGCACCACGCCGCTGATCTGGGTCGGTACGCCGAAGGTGTCATGCAGCGAGCTGGCGACGGTGTACGACTGCACGGCGTTGAAGCCGAAGCCGAAGGTCATCAGCAGCAGAATCGAAACCACGATGCCCAACCAGCGCTGCTTGAGGCCGTGCTGAATGTAAAAGGCCGGGCCGCCACGGTAGCTGCCGTCTGCGTCACGGCGCTTGTACAGCTGAGCCAGTGAGCATTCGAAATAGCTGGTGGCCATGCCGACCAGCGCCACAACCCACATCCAGAAAATAGCGCCCGGGCCGCCAAGAATAATGGCCACCGAAACACCGGCAATGTTGCCTGCGCCGACGCGCCCTGCAACCGACAGCATCAGTGCCTGGAACGAGCTGAGTTGGCCAGGTTGGCGTTGGAAGGCTTCAGCGAAGATGCTGAACATGTTGCCGAAATAGCGAAATTGAACAAAGCGTGAGGCGATGGTGAAGAACAGGCCGAGGCCGATCAGCATCACAATCAGCAGCTTGCTCCAGATGAGGTCGTTGAGTAAGTCGAGCATGGGCGTGGTCACTCTTGTTGTTCTGGTTAGGAGATGGCCTCTGCGGGCGCTGCTAAATGGTTGACGATGCGATAGCAGCAAACAATTTCGCGGGTTGCAGTGAAGTGATGCTATTTGATGCTAATATCGCGTCACTCGCATCAGTCTGGCGGCCCGCATGTCCGAAACCTTTGGTAACAACCTCAAGCTGCTGTGCAGTCATTACCGATCGATTGCCGAGGTGTGCCGCAAGCTGGCGATCAACCGGGCACAGTTCAACCGCTATCTGGCGGGGCAGAGCCGTCCGACCGCGCATAACCGCAAACGCATTTGCGACTTCTTTGGGGTTGAGGATTACGAGCTGGCGCTGCCTGAGGATCAATTCGCCCGACTGGTGGGCGCGCGTGGCAACAGCCAGACGTCTGCATCTTCGGGGGCGCCGCTGCTGGAGTTGTTCGAGTCGATCAATCAACACGCCAGCGATCTTTCGCGCTACTGCGGCTACTACTTCGAATATTCAAATTGCATGTCGGTGCCGGGGCAGATTCTGCTCTCGCTGGTGCATTTGCGTGAGGAGCGTGGCAGCTTTGTATTCGAGCGTCAGGAACGTCAGGAGCGAGCGCGGGGCGGTAGCGCCGAAGACTGGGTGCGGTGTCGGTATCTGGGCGCAGCGTTCTATTTGCAGGATCGGGTGTTTCTGATCGACTACGAAAGCCTGACCGGCAACGAGATGAGCCAGACCATTCTGATTCCCAGTTTCAAGAGTCGCATCACTCGCCTTAACGGCATGAAGACCGGGGTTTCCAGTGGCGATCGGCGTACGCCAGCTTGTACGCGGGTGGTGTGGGAATTTCTGGGGAGTGACATCAATCGCGTCAATGCCTACCGGCAGGTGATGCTTTATGCGGCGGATGATCCGCGTATCGATGAAGACGTGCGCCAACGCTTGGCTGGCGCTCGTATTCGGCATGGCCTATTCGAGATCGAATAGGCGCGAGGTGATCAGTCGTTGCCGTCGTGGTTGGGGCTGTCGAAGATCGCGTCATCCAGTTCTTTCTCGCTGCGGGCCACCAGCGTTGTGGTCATCAGGTCGCCTGCAACGTTAACCGCGGTGCGCATCATGTCGAGAATCCGGTCGATACCGGCAATCAGGGCCACACCTTCCAGCGGCAAGCCTGCGGCAGTGAGCACCAGGCCGAGCATGATCAAGCCTGCGCCGGGTACACCCGCCGTGCCAATCGAGGCCAGCGTCGCGGTGAGGATGATCATCATGTACTGGCCCGCGCCCAGATCAACACCGAACGCCTGCGCGATAAAGAGCGCAAGTACGCCTTGGTAAATCGCCGTGCCGTCCATGTTGATGGTCGCGCCAACCGGCAGAACGAAGCCTGCAACGCCTTCGGAAACGCCGAGATTTTTGCGCGCACATTCAATCGATACCGGCAGGGTGCCGGAGCTGCTGGAAGTACTGAACGCCACTGCCAGAGCCGGGGCAATGCCACGGAAAAAACGCGCAGGATTGAGGCGCGCGAGCAGGCCAATGAGGCCGCCGTACACCAGAATTACGTGGGCAATACTGGCGAGGTAAATCACCCCGATTACTTGCGCCAGCGGCAGCAACACTTCGGCGCCGTGGCTGCCGACTACACCTGCGATCAGGGCGAACACACCATAAGGCGCCAGGCTCATGACCAGATCAGTGAGTTTGTAGAAGGTTTCGGCAAGGCCATCGAACAGCTTTACAACCGGCGCCGCTTTTTCCCCGACCAGGTTCATGCTCACGCCAATCGCGATGGCGAACACGATGATTTGCAGCACGTTGCCTTCAGCAAACGCGGTTACCGGATTACTCGGCACCAGGCCGACCAGAATGCTCACCAGTGACGGCGCTTCTTTCGCCGTTTCGGTACCGCTGGCTACCATATTAAGGCCTTCGCCCGGGGTAAACACCGCGCCGAATAACAAGCCGATACTCACCGCGAATGCGGTGGTCACCATGTAAATGCTGATGGTTTTAATGCTAATCCGCCCAAGTTTGGCGGTGTCTTGCATGGAGGTGATGCCCGAGACCAGTGAGACGAAAACCAGCGGTACGATGAGCATCTTGATGGCATTGAGAAACAGCGTGCCGATCGGTGCGATTATCAGTGCATCCTGCTTGAAGACCGCGCCGGTGATCACCCCGAGCACCAGCCCGATCATGATTTTCTGCCACAGGGGCATACGTTTCCAGCGGCCTAGCAGCGTCGTCTTCGAAGAACTCTGAGTCATGCGGTTTACCCTTTTGGTAACTGTTGCTGAGCAGGCCATCTAGGTGGCCTTAATGCGTGCTTTTATCGTGCAATGCAAAGGCGCTTGGTTAATTTAGGCCGGCACCGTTCAGCCCCATCAAGCCGCTTGTGAGAGACCAGGCCTGCACTAACACCATAGCGCAGCAGGCGATAAACCTACTGTGCAGGAAAAGAGAGGATGCTTCACATCGTGTAGCAGCAATCAGGGATGCAGTGAAAGGCGCGCAGTTTACAGAGCGTTCGCTGCGTTTTCTCCCCCACAAATCCCCTGATTGAGCACTTTAGAGCGTGTTTCGTCGGAAATGATTAATGGCCAATTGCTAGGCTTTAAGCGGAACCAGGCGCGGTGCAATCATGTTTTCCGGGCGTAGGATGTCGCTGAGCGTGTCGTCATCCAACAGCTTTTCTTCGCGTACCAACTCGAGTACGCCACGGCCACTTTCCAGTGCCAGCTTGGCGATACGGGTGGCGTTCTCGTAACCGATGTACGGGTTGAGTGCGGTGATCAGGCCGATGGAGTTCTCCATCAACTGGCGGCAATGCGCTTCGTTGGCGGTGATGCCGACGATGCAATGTTCGCGCAGCATGTCCATGGCGCGTTGCAGCAGACGGATCGAGTCGAAAATCTTGTAAGCGATCAGCGGCTCCATCACGTTCAGCTGCAGTTGGCCGCCTTCCGCTGCCAGAGTCAGCGCCAGGTCGTTGCCGATAACCTCGAAAGCCACCTGATTCACGGCTTCCGGAATAACCGGGTTGACCTTGCCGGGCATGATCGAGCTGCCGGGCTGACGCGGAGGCAGGTTGATTTCGTTAATGCCGGTACGCGGGCCGCTCGACAGCAGGCGCAGGTCGTTACAGATCTTCGACAGTTTTACCGCGGTGCGCTTGAGCATGCCGGAGAACAGCACGAACGCGCCCATGTCGGAAGTGGCCTCGATCAAGTCGGCAGCGGGCACCAATGGCTGGCCGCTGATGGCAGCCAGACGCTGTACAGCAAGCAACTGATAGCCAGGGTCGGCGTTGATGCCGGTGCCGATGGCGGTGCCGCCGAGGTTGATCTCGGTGAGCAGTTCAGGGGCCAGGCTGCGCAGACGGGCGAGGTCTTCGCTGAGGGTGTTGGCGAACGCGCGGAACTCCTGACCGAGGGTCATCGGCACGGCGTCCTGCAATTGGGTGCGGCCCATTTTCAGTACGTGAGAGAACTCTTCACCTTTAGTCGCGAATGCTTGAATCAGGCTGTCGAGGCTGGCCAGCAAGGTGTCGTGGCCCAGCAGCAGACCCAGACGGATTGCGGTCGGGTAGGCGTCGTTGGTCGACTGCGCCATGTTCACGTCGTTGTTGGGGTGCAGGAATTGGTATTCACCTTTCTGCTTGCCCATCGCCTCGAGTGCGATGTTGGCGATCACCTCGTTGGCGTTCATGTTGGTCGAGGTGCCCGCGCCGCCCTGAATCATGTCGACGACGAATTCTTCGTGGAAATCGCCACGAATAATCCGCGCACAGGCTTCGCTGATCGCGTCGTGCTTGGCGGGTGTCAAGTGGCCCAGTTCGCGGTTGGCGTCGGCTGCTGCTTGCTTGACCATGGCCAGCGCCACTACCAGTTTCGGGTAATGGGACAGCGGCACGCCAGACAGGCGGAAGTTATGCACAGCACGCAGGGTCTGGATACCAAAGTAAGCATCGGAAGGTACTTCAAGGGTACCAAGCAGGTCTTTCTCTACGCGGAATGATGCAGCAGCGGACATGATCGTCTAGGTCTCTGATGGAAGCGGCAGGCGCCGCGATGCCTATAGATTAGGGGTTTCGACGGTTTGGCGGCCAATGCTGTTAAACGCTATGCTATGCACAATCGGCATAATGCGGGTGTGACTACTTGCGTTAAGCGAACGTGAGGCGAGCGCCCGAAGTGCAATATCGAGGCGCGCGGATTGATGGCCAGCAGGGCGTATTGGTGGAGTTGAGATGAACCTTGAGAGCAAGTGGCTGGAAGACTTTGTGGTGCTTGCCGCCACGCGCAGCTTTTCGCGGGCCGCTGAAAAACGCTTCGTCACCCAGCCGGCTTTCAGTCGGCGCATTCGCAGCCTGGAGACGGTACTCGGGCTGACGCTGATCAATCGTTCATGTACGCCGATCGAACTAACTGAAGCCGGGCAGCTGTTTCTGGTGACGGCGCGGAGCATGGTCGAGCAACTCAGCGAAGTCGTCCGGCATCTGCATAATCTTGAGGGTAAGCAAGGCGAGGTCTTGCAGATATCCGCCGCGCACTCGCTCACGCTGGGCTTCTTTCCGGAATGGATTGCACGCTTGCGCCGCGAAGGGTTGCCGCTAAATACCCGATTGGTCGCAACCAACGTCGGCGAGGCGGTGCACTCGTTGCGTGAAGGCAGCTGCGATTTGATCCTCGCCTATTACGACCCCGATGCAGCGCTGCAAATGGACCCTGAAATATTCCCGTCGCTGCACATGGGCCGCACCGAGATGCTGCCGGTGTGCGCCGTGGATGAGCAGGGGCAAGCACTGTTCGATCTCGATTCAGGCCAGACCGTGCCGTTGCTGGCCTACACCGCAGGTGCATTTTTGGGTCGCTCGGTAAACCTGCTGTTGCGCCAACGTGCGCTGCGTTCGGTCACCGTTTACGAAACCGCGATGGCCGACAGCCTGAAAAGTATGGCGCTACAAGGCATGGGCGTGGCATGGGTGCCGCGCCTCAGCGTCACCGCCGAACTGGCGCGTGGGGAGTTGGTGGTGTGTGGCGGCGAGAGCTGGCAAGCACCGCTGGAAATCCGCCTGTATCGCTGCGCGTTAGTCCGCAAAGCAGCCGTACGATTGCTCTGGCGCAAGCTCGAAACAGGCGAAGTCGGCCGTTAACGCAGAGCAATATTGGGAGTGCATATGCGGCGCCGAAGCACAATCGCCGCGCGCCGTAACCGCACCGCGACCACAAGCAAACCGCACCCACCAGAAAGTCCGCCATGACGGAAGCCGCGACGCGGATTCCATCCTCCACAGGCCACGCCTAGATAATCACAAACCCCCGGAGGATGGATAGCGGCGCGAAGCAACGCAATCCGTCGGACGATTTGCGCCACGCCACCAATCCCGGGCCAATTCGTTAAAAGCCATGAAGCCGCCCGGCCACGCCCCCCGATAATCACAAACCCCGGAGGATGGATAGCGGCGCAAAGCAACGCAATCCGTCGAGCAATTTGCGCAACACCACCATTCCCGAGTCGATCCGTAAGAACGCCATGACGCCGCCCGGCCGCGCCCCCGATAATCGAAAATACCCGGAGGATGGATAGCGGCGCGCAGCAACGCAATCCGTCAGACGATTTGCGCCACGCCACCAATCCCGAGTCGATCCCTAAGAACACCAAGACGCCGTCCGGCCACGCCCCCGATAATCACAACCCCCCGGAGGATGGATAGCGGCGCGAAGCAACGCAATCCGTCAGACAATTTGCGCAACACCACCAATCCCGAGTCGATACCCAAATCCGCCATAAAGCAGCGAAACCAAACATCCCCAAGCCAATCAGCAAAAGCCCAAACACCGCAAAGTGCCCCATTCCAGCCGGCCAAATGCAATCGTTGCGTAGTGGGTTGAGCCGCATGGATGCGGCGAGAGTTGCGTTGGGCCAAGGACGGCCCATCGCGACGTGCCCACGGAGCAACGATGGAATGCGGGAAGCCGAGCAAGGCGAGGCCCAATGGAGGGGCAAGTCTTTTTGGTTAGCTTGGGGGACGCGCGTAGCAGACGTATGCCAAAAGTAACTCGCCGTAAGGGCGAAAAGGTGACGCAAGAACAATACAAATTAAGGCTTAGCGCCAGCGTTCAAAACCCAAAAACCAATCAAGAGCAGACCGAGAACCTCAGGCCATCCTCCGCAGGTCACGCCCCCGATAATCACAAATACCCGGAAGATGGATAGCGGCGCAAAGCAACGCAATCCGTCAGGCCATTTGCGCAACACCACCAATCCCGAGTCGATCCGTGAAAAGCCATAACGCCGTCCGGCCGCGCCCCCGATAATCACCAACACCCGGAGGATGGATAGCGGCGCGCAGCAACGCAATCCGTCGGACGATTTGCGCAACACCACCAATTCCCAAATCGACCCGCGAAAACGCCAAGACGGAAGCCGCTATGCGGATTCCATCCTCCGGCAGATCATTGCGCAGCGCTGAGCCGTATCTACTCAGGTCCCCGATTTAATCTTGGTCCAGGCGCGGGTTCTGGCGCGTTCAGCTTTCTGCGGCAGAGGCTGCAACACATACAGGGTTTTCTGCGCTTCGGCGGTCGGCGTCAGGCCCGGATTGTCGCGGATTTCAGCCTTGATCAACGGCATCGATGCCTTGTTCGGGTTCGGGTAACCGAGGAAGTTACTGGTTGGACCAATCACTTCCGGGTCGAGCAGGTTGTTGAGGAACTCATGCGCTTCGGCAACGTTCTGGGCGCTTTTCGGAATGGCGAACGAGTCGAACCACAGCGGCGCGCCTTCTTTCGGCAAACGCCAGTCCACCACTACGCCATTACCGGCTTCCTTGGCGCGGTTGGCGAATTGATAGAAGCTCCCCGAGTAGCCGACTGCAACGCAGATATTGCCGTTGGCGATGTCGGTCATGTATTTGGCCGAGTGGAAGTAGGCGATGTTCGGACGGATCTTCAGCATCAGATCGGTGGCCTTTTTATAGTCGGCCGTTTTGGTGCTGTTTGGGTCCAGACCAAGGTAATGCAGGGCAATCGGCATGATATCGCCGGGCGAATCGAGCATCGCTACGCCGCACTGCTTGAGCTTGCTGATGTTCTCCTCTTTGAACACCATATCCCAGCTGTCCACCGGCGCATCGTCACCCAGTACCGCTTTGACCTTTTCCGGGTTGAAACCGATGATCACGGTGCCGTACATGTAAGGCACGGCGTGTTCGTTGCCCGGGTCGTTGGCCGACATCAGTTTGAGCAGCTGTGGGTCGAGGTTTTTCCAGTTAGGCAGCTTGCTCTTGTCGAGCTTCTGGAACACGTCTGCCTTGATCTGGGTGTCGAGGAAGGTGTTGCTCGGCACGACCAAGTCGTAGCCCGAGTTACCGGCGAGCAATTTTGCTTCCAGCGATTCGTTGGTATCGAATACGTCCCAAGTCAGCTTGATGCCGGACTTCTTGGCGAAGTCTTTGGGCACTGAAGGCAGAATGTAGTCGGCCCAGTTATAAACCCGTAACTCGCGCTCCGCAGCATTGACTGCGCTGGCCAGCATGGCGGTGCCGCAAATTGCGGCGCCAATCAAAGTGCAAAGCTTCTTCATAGTGATGCGTCCTTGTTAGTTTTATTAGAACCGCGAATCCCTGAGCGGGACTCGTGGTCTTTTAGGGGCGGCAGACTGTTTCAAAACCTTTGAGTACGTTGACGGCATTGATGCCGATTTCTTCGACGGCGTAACCACCTTCCATTACAAACAGAGTCGGTTTGCCGAGCGCCGCAATTCGTTCGCCCATTTTTAAGTAGTCCGGGCTGTCGAGCTTGAACTGCGAAATTGGGTCTTCTTTGAATGTATCGACGCCCAGCGAGACGATGATCACGTCGGCGTCGTAGCGGCTGATCTCTGCGCAGGCTTGTTCCAGCGCGGCGCTCCACTCGCTCCAGCCGCTGCCGGCAGGGAGTGGGTAATTGAAGTTGTAGCCTTCACCTTCGCCTTCACCCGGCTCATCGGCATAGCCCAGAAAGAATGGAAACTCTGCAGCCGGATCGCCGTGGATCGAGGTGAACAGCACGTCTTTGCGGTTGTAGAAAATCGACTGGGTGCCGTTACCGTGGTGGTAATCGACATCGAGAATGGCCACGCGCTTGCTGCCCTGATCGAGGAACGCCTGCGCAGCGATGGCGGCGTTGTTGAGGTAGCAATAGCCGCCCATTACATCGCCTGCCGCGTGGTGGCCAGGTGGACGACACAGGGCAAATGCTGTGTGCGCGCCGTTGCTGATTTCACGTTGTGCGGTCAGCGCGACCTGTGCGGCGCTGTACGCGGCTTGCCAAGTGCCCGCGGTGATTGGAGCACCGCCATCGAAGCTGTAATAGCCCAGCTCACCATGCAAATGGTTGGGCAGCTTCTGGCGCAGATTGCGCGCGGCGAAGGTGTACGGCATCAGATCGCTGGTGCCGCCCTGGGCCGCCCAACGTGACCAGGCACCTTCGAAGAAGTCCAGATATTCGCGGGTGTGAATCCGCAGCAATGGTTCGCGACCGAAGTCTTCCGGGCCGCGTACCTCACCCAGGTTCTGATTTTGCACACGCTGCAAGATATGGTCGGCGCGCTGCGGTTTCTCAAAACAGGGCATCAATTGCCCGTCTATCAACTCGCATTTGCCGTGATGCAAGTGGTGGTCGTCACTGTAGATGGTCAGCATGGCTGGGCTCTCGGTGTGTACTTGTTATGCCCCATTGTTTGCCTAAGTTGCGTTTGCGAAAACGTCGATAGTGGCCAAAAGGGGATAAATCTGGCCAAATTTTGCGGCCATGCTTGTCCATCAGTTGTTTTTGAGTGAATGAATCAAGGGCGAAAATGGCTCGGTGCGATGCCACTCCAGCGCTGAAAGGCATGCCGGAAACTGGCGCTTTCGCTGAAGCCCAGTTCCTCAGCAATTCGACCCACCGGCCAGCCTTCCTGGCAGAGCAAGTCTTTGGCTCGCTCGAATCGCAGGTCATCCAGCAGCTCTTGATAATGCGTGCCGAGCGCCTGCAAGTGGCGGCGCAGGGTGCGTGGTGAGCAGTGCATCTGCTGCGCCAGTTGTTCCAGGCCTGGCGAGTCGGCCAGTTGTCCGGCGAGCAGTTCGCGAATGCGTGCCAGCCATATCTGCCGGGCCGACAGTTCGCTGTTGAGCTTGCGACAGCACATGAGCATGTCTTGATGAGTAATTGCGTCCGCCAGCGGCAGGCGTTTTGTCAGCCAGCTGGCAGGGAAGGCGAACGCATTGCTGGGCGCATCAAACCTGACAGGGCAATCAAAACTGTTGGCATAGCGGTTTGAGTACGTCGGCTCACTGTACATAAATTGCACGGCGCTCAAGGGCAGGGCTTGGCCGAGCAAGTCGGCGCACACCGTTCGCAGTGAGGCGAGGCACATCTCGACATTGAAAACCTCAAGCTCAGGGCGCTGCTGGTAGTTGCTGGCGCTGACCCAGGCCAGCTCACCCTCAACGTTCAAGTCCAGTTTGAAGTAGGTGCCGAGCAGCGCCGGATACTCGAGCATCAGCCGCCAGGCGTCACCAAAAGTGGCACTTGATAGCGCGGCGTAACCGAGAATGCCGTAAGCGGAGATGTGCATGCGCTGGCCCAGTTCGAGCCCGAGATCTTCTCGCAAGGTCAGGCCGTTGGCGCACACCTGAAGTTCCTGATGGGGCGTGATGCGGCTGTTGTTGCCACTCAGGTCGGCAGGCTGGATGCCGCTCGCCTCGAGCAGGCGTGAGACTGGCACAGCCGTGTCGGCAAAATATTCGAGGGTCATGGACACTACGTGCAGAGTTGTCACTTGGGCGTGCATCGTTGCCGAATCCAATGGCTGAGATTGGCCAATAAACAGCAAGATGTATGCCGCCGCCCGCGTGCAGGACACCAACAGCAGAGCAGAAGGGTGAATCAGGAGGGACGAAAAGAAATGCCTGGGCTAACCGCGCGACGAGGCATTTCTTCTCACGGTTTTAGAACTCCAGTACGGTGCGGCCTTCAATTTTGCCGGCGCGCATCTGGTCAAGGATGACGTTGATGTTGTCCAGTTTATCGGTGGTGCAGGTTGCCTTGACCAGGCCTTCTCCAGCGAACTCCATGGCTTCCTGCAAGTCTGCGCGGGTGCCGACAATGGAGCCGGTAATGCTGATGGCTTTAAGCACCACATCGAAAATCGGCGCAGGGAAATCACCTGGCGGCAGGCCGACCAAAGCAACCGTGCCGCCGCGCCGCGCTGCCCCAATGGCCTGACCAAACGCACTGTTCGAAACGGCGGTAACCAGTACGCCGTGAGCGCCGCCAATGTCGCGCTGAATCACCGTTGCGGGGTCTTCATTGCGTGCGTTTACGGTGAGTTCTGCACCGAGCCTGCGCGCGAGGTCGAGTTTGCTGTCGTCGACATCAATGGCCGCAACATGCAGGCCCATGGCGCGTGCGTATTGCACGGCAACGTGGCCCAAGCCGCCAATTCCGGAGATCGCGACCCACTGGCCAGGGCGTGCGCCGGTGATCTTCAGGCCTTTGTAAACAGTTACGCCCGCACAGAGAATCGGCGCGATTTCTACAAAGCCAATGTTTTTCGGCAAAATCCCCACGTAGTCAGGGTCTGCCAGTACATATTCGGCGTAGCTGCCGTTTACCGAGTAACCGGTATTTTCTTGGCTTTCGCAGAGGGTTTCCCAGCCAGTAATGCAGTGCTCGCAGCAACCGCAGGCGGTATACAGCCACGGCACGCCGACGCGATCACCTTCCTTCACCCGAGTGACGCCACTGCCCACGGCAGCCACATAACCCACGCCTTCGTGGCCCGGTATAAACGGCAGGCTTGGCTTCACGGGCCAGTCACCCTCGGCGGCGTGCAAGTCGGTATGGCAAACCCCGGTGGCTTCGATCTTGACCAGAATCTGGCCCGGCCCGGGCATCGGCACTTTGACTTCTTCAATGCGTAAAGGCTCACCGAAGGCATGCACCACGGCTGCTTTCATGGTCTGTGGCATGTTGAAACTCCCATGACAATGTAATCGGTGGAGTTTGCTCCGCTGGTAAGCGAGACAATTGACACAGAACATAATCTAGTTAGTTTGCACTGGCGGCCCGCAGACTCTGGACAAACGGTCAGTGGCACTGCTCATTGCCATCACCTTTGCGGTATACTGCGCGGCCTTTGGCTGGCAGAGCCCAGCCTGAACTATTCACAAGCCACGCGAGTTTGACTCACGTGGCTTGTTGGTTTTAGACGCGCCAGCGGGCGCACAATGAAGAGGCACGACGATGAGCGCACTGGTTGGCGTGATCATGGGCTCCAAGTCCGATTGGTCCACCCTTAGCCACACCGCCGAGATGCTGGACAAGCTGGGCATTCCTTACGAAGTTAAAGTGGTGTCTGCCCACCGCACTCCGGATCTGTTGTTTCAATATGCTGACGAGGCAGAAGGCCGTGGCATTCAGGTGATCATCGCCGGTGCCGGTGGTGCAGCCCACCTGCCGGGCATGTGCGCCGCCAAGACCCACTTGCCGGTTCTGGGTGTGCCGGTGCAGTCGTCCATGCTCTCGGGAGTGGACTCACTGCTGTCTATCGTGCAGATGCCTGCCGGTGTTCCGGTGGCGACGCTGGCGATTGGCAAGGCCGGTGCGGTCAACGCGGCATTGCTCGCGGCGAGTATTCTCGGCCACCAGCATCCGCAGTTCCACACGGCGCTGAAAGCGTTCCGTGAAGAGCAAACCGAGACCGTTCTGGCTAACTCGGACCCGCGCAACGCATAAGTTTAACGGGCCCTCGCGGCCCGTTTTCAATGGCGTTGTAGCGGTAAAATTTTGGTTGATCTGCCACCTGCGAAAAGGGGCCTTGCAATGAAAATCGGTGTAATCGGTGGCGGCCAGTTGGGCCGTATGTTGTCACTGGCGGGCACGCCGCTGGGCATGAACTTCGCCTTCCTTGATCCGGCCCCGGATGCTTGCGCGCAAGCGTTGGGCGAGCATATCCGTGCGGATTACGCGGATCAGGATCACCTGCGCCAACTGGCCGACGAGGTTGATCTGGTCACGTTCGAATTCGAAAGCGTGCCGGCCGAGACCGTCGCCTTTCTTTCGCAGTTCGTGCCCGTATATCCAGGCGCCGAAGCCCTGCGCATTGCCCGTGATCGCTGGTTCGAAAAGTCGATGTTCAAGGACCTGGGCATTCCGACCCCCGCGTTCGCCGATATTCAGTCGCAAGCCGATCTCGACGCCGCCGTTGCCAGCATCGGCCTGCCAGCCGTGATGAAAACCCGCACGCTGGGTTACGACGGCAAGGGCCAGAAAGTGCTGCGCAGCGAGCAGGATGTAACCGGAGCATTTGCCGAGTTGGGCAGCGTGCCGTGCATTCTGGAAGGCTTTGTGCCGTTCACCGGTGAAGTCTCGCTGGTGGCTGTGCGTGGCCGTGATGGCGAAACGCGTTTCTACCCGTTGGTGCACAACACGCACAACAGCGGGATTCTGGAACTGTCGATTGCCAGCACCGATCACCCCCTGCAAAGCCTCGCCGAAGATTACGTTGGCCGTGTGCTCAAGCAGCTGGATTATGTTGGTGTGATGGCGTTCGAGTTCTTCGAAATCGACGGCGGCCTCAAGGCCAACGAGATTGCCCCGCGCGTGCACAACTCCGGTCACTGGACCATCGAAGGCGCCGAGTGCAGCCAGTTCGAAAACCATCTACGGGCGATCGCCGGCCTGCCGCTGGGCTCAACCGCCAAAGTGGGCGAGAGCGCCATGCTCAACTTCATCGGTGAAGTGCCGCCTGTGGATAAAGTGACCGCCATTGATGACTGCCATCTGCATCACTACGGCAAGGCATTCAAGGTTGGTCGCAAAGTCGGTCACGCTACGCTGCGTTGTGCTGACCGCGCCACGCTTGATAAGAAGATCAGCCAAGTGCAGAGCCTGATCAAAGCCGTTTGATCCGCCCAATGCGCGCCTCTCTCCGTGGCGCGCATTGAACCTCTGCGGTTGTAGGCTATCTGATAGCCTGTCGCCATGTTTGAACTAGAATAATTCCTGTTCAACACCGCAGAGCCGCAGCGCAAGGCCGTTAGCTGCCTGCATTGGACGACCCCATCTACACGGAGAGCACGCTATGGGCATTATCGGCACGATTTTCATCGGACTCATTGTTGGGCTGCTTGCACGCTTCCTCAAGCCGGGCGATGACAGCCTCGGCTGGATCATGACCATCATTCTGGGTATCGCCGGTTCAGTGGCTGCGACCTATGGCGGTCAGGCGCTGGGCATATACCAGGCCGGGCAGGGCGCAGGGTTTATCGGTGCCGTTGTGGGTGCTGTGGTCCTGTTGTTCATCTACGGCATGATCAAGAAGAAATAATCGGCTGAAACCGCCTACTTCATAAGGAAACTCGAGTTGATGCGCCGTCTGTGGATAACTTCGCTGTTGTTGGCCAGTAGTGTTGCGATGGCGCAGTTACCCGAGACGGACTGGCTGGAGTTGATGCCGCCGGACGATCGTCAGGCGCTGGAAGACATGCCAGAAATCACGCATGACACCCCAGAGCAAGACGGTACGTTCTATTCGCCGGGCGGCCTCAAGCAGCAGGATAAAGAGCTGCCAGCCGTGATGTACTCGGCTAAAACCGTGGCCGCCCTCGATGGCAAGGTCATGCGTTTAGGCGGATACCCAGTGCCGCTCGAAACCGACAATCAGGGCCGCAGTACCGAGTTCTTCCTCGTGCCTTATCCGGGCGCCTGCATTCATGTGCCGCCTCCACCGCCCAATCAATTGGTGCTGGTGCGTTATCCACAGGGCATCGAACTCAGTGATATCTACGCGCCAATCTGGATCAGCGGCAAGTTGCAGATCGAAACCGTGAATAACGACCTCGCCAACGCGGCATACGCCATGACCGCCGACAGCGTGCGGATGGTGGAAGAAGACGACCTCTGACGCTGTTGATTCAGGGCTTGCCAGTATTCACAACTCAGGTGTGCAGACTTCCCCGCATGCTCAAGCGCGGCCTTTTGTAGCGCCTACTTTGCCGCGGTTTTGGCGGCTATCCATTGCGACATGTATTGAGTGCTTTTGAGCGTGTGATGGCGCAGCATGCGGCCAATAAAGTTATCCACACGGTGCTGTTCGCGTTGCTCAAATAACCGCTGGAGTCGCGCAATCAACTCATCGCCCAACGGCTCACGCGCAAAGCGTTGCTCAAGAATGGCCCGGCCATTGTCCTGGGCTTCATGCCACAATTTCGGGTCTTCATGCAGCGCTACAGCCGCCTCGGCAAATGTTTCGGCGTCCGCCACGATTGCCCCGCCCCAGGCCAATTCACCGTGCATACCTTCGCTGCCAATCGCCGTGGTGACATTGGGCGTGCCGCAGGCCATTGCATCGGCCAGCTTGCCCTTGATGCCCGCGCCAAAACGCAGCGGCGCAAGGCACACGCGCGCTCGCGTCATCACTTCATGTGCATCATCCGCCCAGCCCAGCACCAGAAAACCCTGTTTGGGGTTATGCAGTGCGGTGGCTTTCGGCGGTGGATAAGCGCCATAAACGTGCAATTGCGCATTGGGCAGGCGTTGGCGCACCAGTGGCCACAACACGTTCTTCAGCCATAACACCGAATCCCAGTTAGGCGCATGGCGGAAGTTGCCAATGCTGATGAAGTGCTGGCGCTGCTCGAAAGGTAACGGCTCTACTACCGGCGGAATCAGCATTAACGGGTTGTGCATGAGCAATGCTGGCGGCACGCCAAAGCGCTGTTGCAGCAGTTGCACCTCGAAATCAGAAATCATCAGCGTCAGGTCGCTGCGGTAGATCGCGGCGATTTCGCGCTGGGCCATGTCATGGCTGGCCATCACCTGATAAAGCGTGTCCATGTCGGCCGTTACTGCCGGCACCTGATGGCGTTCAGCTTCCGAGTCGCAGGCTTGCTGGGCGGTTTTCAGCAGATGCTGGCGGGCATCGCGCAGGCAATGCAGGTCACTGGTATCGAGCACGCGCAGGGCTTGCGGCCAGGCCCGCTCCACTCGCCAGGCGAATTGTTCTTCGGTGAAGTAACGGTCGAACAGCACCATGTCTGGCTGCAACTCGCTCACCAGCGCATCAAAGCTGTCGCAGTTGAGGGCGATTTGCAGCTCCGTGATTTGCAGCGAGCTGAGGTCTGCACGGTGCTCTGATAACGCCGCAGCACTGGCAAAACTCACGCTCCAGCCCTGCTTTCGGAACAGTTCGAGCAACTCGATCATGCGGCTACCCGCCGCGGATGAGCGGGGTTCGGGCCAGACGTAACCGATTACCAGAATTTTGTGCATGCGGGCGCTTATCAAAAGGAGCTGAGGTCGGCGATTATACAGAGGCTGGCTTGGATATCCGGCAGGCATTGTGGCCCATCGGGAAGCCGTAATCAGTGCTTTAATCTGCCTGCGGCTAATTGGTTAACGGGAGTGAGTCATGAAAGCATTGATGCTGTTGATGTTATGCCTGCTATCGAGCGCGGCGCTGGCGCTGGAGAAAGGAGAGCGCCTGGAGTCCTGGACCTTGCTGGATCAGTTCGAGCAGCCCTACACATTGGATAACCAACTGCAGGTGCTTTTGGTCGCTCGCGACATGGAGGGCGCCGAAATGCTTGAAGCGGCGTTGCAGGGTCAGCCCAAAGGCCATTTGCAGCAGCGCAACGCGGTGTTTCTCGCCGATATCAGCAAGATGCCCAGCTTGATTGCCAAGATGTTCGCAGTGCCTGCCATGCGTGATTACAACTATCGGGTGCTGCTCGATCGTGAGTCCCGAGTGGTGCCGCGCTATGACGTCGCGGAATCGACCGTGATGTGGTTGCAACTCAAGGATGGCAAGCTGCAAGAGCTGCATCACTTTACCGATGCAGCTGCATTGCGTGGCGCATTAGAGGCCGCCCCGCAAGACAGCGGGGCGGGCGACTGAAATCAGTCGCTATACGCCTCGCTCCACAGGCTGATCGCCAGATGGTGCTCGGCCCCGGGCTTTAGTTGCACCAAGTCGTCCATCACGTTGGCGTGCTCAATACAGAGCATGTCGAGCCAGGCGTTGTCGGCAAACTCGCTGAGCTGCTGGGCCTTTTTGACCCAAGGATTCCACACCACCGCCGAGCGCGTGCCGCTGCTGCTCATGCGAATCCGGCGTTGCCAGTGGCTGTCGACGATGCTCAGCTCGTTCGGCGTGTTGAGGTAGATGCGGTCGGTTTCGCCGTGGAACTTGATGTTGCCGCGCTGCTCGCGAATCTCCCAATCCGCCAGCGTTTCGATGTAGCGGCAATCGGCGAGGCCTTCGACTTCAACCTGACGAATATCACTCACTGCAAAGTAGCTGTGCAGCGCCTGGCTGATATTCAACTGGCTGTCGCCGATGTTCTTGCAGTGCAGGTCGATATGCAGCTTCTCGTCGAGCCGGATGTGCAGACGCAGATCAGCCTGATGCGGCCAGCCTTCCAGCGGCGTCTCAGCGGTGTTGAGGCTGAACTCCAGCGTTACCCCGGCAGAGCTGCTTTCGATGTCGACCAACTGCCAGTCGATGTTCCGCACCAGGCCATGAAAAGGCGCATTCTGCGGGTCGGTGTGCATGGCTTGAGTGATCGCCGGATTGCGCTGCAAATCGCCAAACCACGGCCAGCAAACCGGTACGCCACCCCGTGGACTCTTGCCAGCTTGCAGCTCGGCCAAATCACTCAGCCAGATCACCGGCGGCTCACCGTCGCGCTGATAACTGAGAATTTGCGCGCCTTGCTGAGTCACCAATAACTCGGCAGCGCCGTAGCGAACCTGCCAGCAATTCAATCCGCCCAGTTCGAGCCGTTCAACGTTATATGTCGTCATGAGCGTATTCCTGAAAAAGCATTGATGACCATTGGAACGCAGCCGCCCCCTAAAAGCAAAACGCCCATCGACTGACGGGCGTTTGAGTAATGCGGCTACCGCTCTGATTGTGACTGTGATCAGGTTGTTCTATCGAGCTTCTCGCTGCTCTCGAATTGCCCATCAAAAAAACGCTCTTGCCCTTAACCATCTCTAGCACTGCTTTTCGCCCATAAAAAACGCCCATCAAATGATGAGCGCTTTTGCTTCTAACCAAATGTCACCGAAATGGTGGAGTCAGGTTCTTGTACCTGAGGTGCGGCACTGACGTGGCTTGTATCTAAGCTGCTTTCGCAGGGCTATTCGCCAATCTCTAAATGCCCATCAAAAAAAGCGCTCTTGCCCTTAACCAAGCTATCACCGAATTGGTGGAGTCAGGTTCGTGAGCCTGAGGTCCTGAGACAAGGCGCTGCACCGAGCCATAGCCATCTATGGCGAGGTGCAGCAACGCAGTATCAGGCCCTCAGGGGCCGACCCTGACCCGCCAATTTAGTTGCCGTAAACCTGCTCAGGCAACCACGTGATCAAGCCTGGATACATGTAGGCAATCACCAGCAGGAACAGCTGAATCAGGATAAACGGCACGACACCTTTGTAGATCGTGCTGGTCGGAACCGACTGTGGCGTAACACCACGCAGGTAGAACAGCGCAAAACCAAACGGTGGCGTCAGGAAGGATGTTTGCAGGTTGAGTGCAATCATGACCCCCAGCCAGATCGGGTCGAGGCCCATCGCCAGCAACACCGGGCCCACAATCGGCACCACCACGAAGGTGATTTCGATGAAGTCGAGGATGAAGCCGAGGAAGAAAATCACCACCATCACCAGGAAGAACGCACCCAGTACGCCGCCAGGCAATTGCGCGAATACGTCCTCGATCAGGATTTCGCCGCCGAAGCCACGGAATACCAGGGAGAACAGCGAGGCGCCGATGAGGATCATGAAGACCATCGCGCTGATTTCGGTGGTGCCGTAAGCCACTTCACGCAGTTGGGTGAAGTTCAGCTTGCGCTTCACGGTTGCCAGAACCATTGCGCCCAAAGCACCCAGCGCCGCAGCTTCTGTAGGAGTGGCGTAACCGGCAAGGATCGAGCCCAGCACGGCCGCAATCAGAATCAGCGGCGGGATAAGTGCATTGGCCAGCTTGCCCCACTCGATCGGGCCGAGCTCTTCCTGCGGCAGTGCCGGCAGTTTTTTCGGCTGAAAAATGGCTACCGCGATGATGTACAGAATGTACATGCCCACCAGCAGCATGCCTGGCAGGAACGCACCAACGAACAGGTCACCCACCGAGACGGTCTTGGGCGAGAAGATGCCCATCTTCAACTGCGCTTGTTGGTAGGCGCTGGACATTACGTCACCCAGCAAAACCAGCACGATCGACGGCGGGATGATCTGGCCCAACGTGCCGGTCGCGGCGAGTGTGCCAGTCGAAATGGCCGGGTCGTAACCGCGACGCAACATGGTTGGCAATGCCAGCAAACCCATGGTGACTACAGTTGCACCCACGATACCGGTGGAGGCAGCAAGCAGTGCGCCTACCACGCAAACCGAGATGGCCAGACCGCCACGCAGCGTGCCGAACAAACGCGACATCGACTCCAGCAAGTCTTCGGCAACCCTGGATTTCTCCAGCATCACTCCCATGAACACGAATAGCGGCACCGCCAACATGGTCTGGTTGTTCATGATGCCAAACAGACGGTTGGGCAGGGCGCTCAGATACGTTGCATCAAAGGTGTTGGTCAGCACGCCAATACCGGCGAAAACCAGCGATACACCACCGAGGGTGAACGCCACCGGATAGCCGGCCATCAAGGCCACGCAGATACAGATAAACAGCAGAATCGGCATCAGCTCAGCCATGTTTCACCTCCGGCTCGGGCAGGCGACCGGCGAGCAGATAAATACCTTTAATCAGATCGGAGATGCCTTGCAGAACCAGAGACACAACCAACACCAGAATGATGCTTTTTTGCAGATAGACGTAATGCAGGCCGCCTGACTCGCTGGACGCTTCATGCGTTGCCCACGAGTTGGCGACGTAATCCCAGCTGCTCCAGCCGAGGAACAGGCACAGCGGCAGCAGGAACAGCAGCGTGCCGCCGATGTCGACCAGCGCCTGACGTTTCGGGCTGAACTTCTGGTAGAAAATATCCACTCGAACGTGGGCATTGCGTTGCAGTGTCCAGGCGGAGGCACCCATGAACACAAGGGCGTGTGCGTACAACACCGCTTCTTGCAGGGCGGTGGCGCCAATCCCGAAACCGTAACGCAGAACCACAACGATGGCTGTGCCAAGCACCAGAAATACGGTGAGCCAGGCACACGCCTGACCGAAGCGCATGTTCAGTGCATCGATGAAACGAGCGATTGCTAATGGAAGTGGGGGCTTGTCGGACATAAGGAGTCCTTATCGTTATAGGGTTTGAATTGCAGGCACAGGCTAGCTGAAACCACGACGCGCGATCATGTAGCAATTAGTTGCAGTGATATTGTTGTTCAGTTTCTACTCTGCAGGCACTAAAAAACTGCCCAAGGCAGTTATCAGATTGTCCCTAATCTGCAGAGGGGCCAGGCCCGGAGCAAAAGTTGAGCGTATTTCAGCCCATTTTCGCCACGCAAAACTGTACGCAGTGAAAAGTCAGGCGATTCTAGGCACCTGTTGATAATGCGGCAATGGCACTACAACTTTAGTCGAATCTACTAGGCTTGAGCGCTAGTTCACCCTATGTTAGTCAGGCGTGGTCTGCCAACAGTGATCCTGTGGTCAGACCAATACAACAAGAAGGAGCATTGAATGAAACGTCGTCAAATACTCGCGGCCGCGGGTGTAGGTCTGGCAGCTACTGCTTTGGCAGGCTGCAAAGAAGAGGCTAAAACTGCTGGCGAACCCCAAAAAGGCGCGGGTGGTGAGACTTTTAACTGGAAGATGGTTACTTCGTGGCCAAAAAACTTTCCGGGCGTTGGCGTAGGTGCCGAACGTTTCGCCACGCTCGTCAATGAGATGAGTAATGGTCGTCTGAAGGTCAAGGTTTACGCCGCTGGGGAGCTGGTGCCGGCACTTGAAGTCTTCGACGCTGTTTCGCGTGGTACTGCTGAAATGGGCCACGGTGCTCCTTACTACTGGAAAGGCAAAGTGCCTGCTGCCCAGTTCTTCTGCGCCTTGCCATTTGGCCCTAATGCCCAGGAAATGAATGCCTGGCTGCACAAGGGTGGCGGCATCGAATTGTGGGAAGAGGCGTATAAGCCTTTCGGCGTACTGCCAATGGCGTGCGGCGCTACCGGCGTGCAAACCGCTGGCTGGTTCAACAAAGAAATCAACTCGGTTGATGACTTCAACGGCCTGAAAATGCGTACTCCGGGCCTGGGCGGCGAAGTGCTGACCAAAATGGGCGGTACTGTGGTCAACATGCCAGCGGGTGAAATCTTCACCGCACTGCAAACCGGTGCCATCGACGCTACCGAGTGGATTGGTCCGTACAACGATCAGGCGCTGGGTCTGCACAAAGCAGCCAAGTACTACTACACACCAGGCTGGCAAGAGCCGAACGTAACGTTCGAACTGGACGTCAACATCAAGGCATGGGAAAGCCTGCCAAAAGACCTGCAAGCCATCGTGCGTGCAGCGGCCCGTGATGTGAACGGCGACATGCTCGACGATTACAACACGCGCAACATGGAAGCCATGGAACAGCTGAAGAAAGAAGGCGTCGACGTGCGTCGTCTGCCGGATGACGTGCTGGCCAAGCTCAAGGAAGTGGCATCGGGCGTCGTCGACGCCACTGCAGCAGCCGACCCGGTTGCGGCCAAGGTTTGGGCTCAGCAGAGCGCATTCCTTGAGCGTATGTATGAATACGCCGAGGCCAACGAGAAAGACATCTACAACATCCGCGGCTAATTTAGCGGATATGCAAAAACGCCGACTTTCGAGTCGGCGTTTTTGTGTCTGCTGGCTGTGCTTTTCAGACCGCTCAGCGGCGCGGAGGGAGTGAGCGGGTTCTCCCGCTGCCATCAATAGCGACGAATACGAAAACGGCTTCGGTTACCTTGCGCCACTCGCTTGAGAGCGGATCATCGCTCCACACCTCGACCATCATCTGGATCGAGCTGCGGCCGACTTCCAGTGCCTGGGTATAAAAAGATAATTGCGCGCCAACGGCTACCGGCACCAGAAACGCCATGCGGTCGATTGCAACGGTTGCAACACGTCCGCCAGCAATCTTGCTGGCCATTGCCGTGCCTGCCAAATCCATTTGAGCTACCAGCCAACCGCCGAAAATATCACCAAAACCATTGGTTTCACGGGGGAGGGCGGTGATCTGAAGGGCCAGATCGCCTTGTGGTATCGGGTCTTCCTGTTCGAAATCGTTCATCTAATTAACGGCTCTCAGCGCGGTTATTGTTATCAGCGCGTATCAGCTCGGTAAAAATGCTTGCGAGGCACCTGAGTGCGACGCATAAACCGGCACATGCTTGGCGCTGGTCTAAAGGCTGCGCTGTCAAATAGCTAGCAGACCCTCAAAGCATGGGCATGCAGAGTATACCGACTGAGCAGTCGCTGGGCGACTGCCAGCACAGCTTATGTCGTGCTGTTCGCCGACTTTTGCCATGTTTTAAGCATAAAAAGTGGCAAAAGGATGTCACGGTCATCTAACTGTCACATTGCTTTCATAGATTGGTCACAAGGCCTGCTGATAATGGCCCCGTTCTTTCCAACACCCTTTCTGCTAGGAGCAAGGCATGAATCTGAAGCGTTTGATGGCGGCCATGACTTTTGTCGCCGCTGGCGTCGCCACCGCCAATGCGGTAGCCGCTATCGACCCGGCACTGCCGACCTATGAAAAGACCTCGGGCGTCTCGGGTAACTTGTCGAGCGTAGGCTCTGACACCCTGGCCAACCTGATGACTCTCTGGGCTGAGAACTACAAGAAACTTTACCCCAACGTAAACATCCAGATTCAGGCTGCTGGTTCTTCTACCGCGCCACCTGCACTGACTGAGGGTACTTCCAACCTCGGCCCGATGAGCCGCAAGATGAAAGATGCCGAGCTGCAGGCTTTTGAAGAAAAGTATGGCTACAAGCCAACTGCAATCCCGGTGGCTATCGACGCCCTGGCTGTATTCGTACACAAAGACAACCCGATCAAAAGCCTGAGCATGCAACAGGTTGACGCGATCTTCTCGAGCACCCGTCTTTGCGGCGAAGCTAAAGAAATCAAGACCTGGGGTGATGCTGGTCTGACTGGCGACTGGGCTAGCAAGCCGGTTCAGCTGTTCGGTCGTAACTCGGTATCCGGCACTTACGGTTACTTCAAAGAAGAAGCCCTGTGCAAAGGTGACTTCCGTTCGAACGTGAACGAGCAGCCTGGTTCGGCTTCGGTTGTGCAGTCGATCTCGAGCACAGTTAACGCCATCGGTTACTCGGGCATTGGCTACAAGACTTCCAGCGTTCGTGCTGTCGCGCTGCTGGACAAGAACGGTGTGGCTGAAGAAGCTACTGAAGGTAACGCTCTGGCAGGTAAATACCCGTTGTCGCGCTTCCTTTACGTCTACGTGAACAAGGCTCCAAACAAGGCTCTGAGCCCGCTGGAAGCTGAATTCGTGAAGATGGTTCTGTCCAAGCAAGGTCAGGAAGTTGTGGTCAAGGATGGTTACATCCCGCTGCCTTCCAAAGTGGTTGCCAAGACCATGAAGGACCTGGGCCTGTAAGGCGTCTTCAAGACTTCTTATAGCCTCCAGCAGCAACGCCCGCCCTCCTTTGGAGAGGTGGGCGTTGTCGCGTCACCTCTCTGTAATCTTTCTGTCACACAAGATCGTTAAATTCATGCTTCCGCTTTAATCAGCGGCGCGAGTGCGTAACCCGCCCCAGAGATTTTTGTATGAACGACTTGGCCAATGAAACCATGACCGCTCCTTCGAACAGCAGCCAACGGCTGGACTTCAATACGCCCGCCTTGCTGCGCAAGCGTCGCTCACGTGCGCTCAAAGACCGCATGGCGCGCTGGTACGTTTCAATCGGCGGCCTGGCCGTTCTGGCTGCAATTACCCTGATTTTCTTCTACCTCGCCTACGTGGTTATGCCGATCTTCTCTGGCGCCAGTATCGAGGCAAAAACCGAACAGCAGCCTGGCTGGCTGGCTGGCGAAGGCAAACCGCTGATGCTCGCGGTGGAAGAGCAGAACAAGGTTGCCATGCGCCTCAATACTGAAGGCCACGTGCAGTTCTTTGCCATGAAAGATGGCTCGGCCCTGACCAACTTTGATCTGCCGCTGCCAGCGGGTGCCACCATCACCTCGCACAGTGAAGATCAGCCGGGTAGCCGCCGCACCATCATTGGTCTGTCGAATGGACAGGCGCTGGTGTTCAAGCAGAATTACGCCGTCAGCTACCCCAACAACGTAAAAACCATCACCCCGGTTTTGCAATATCCATTCGGTGAAGAGCCAATCGCCCTTGACCCGCAGGGTCGTCCGCTTGAGCACGTGGCGATGAACCTGAATGGCGATAACCTGATTATTTCGGCATCGACCGGCAATGAATTGCACGTATTGTCGATGACCAATGAAGAAAATGAATTCACCGGCGAAGTCTCGCAGTCGCAAGAGCGCCTGAGCCTGCCGCAGATGGCCGAGCCGATCAGTTCGATGCTGATCGACCCGCGTCAGCAGTGGCTTTATGTGTTCAATGGCAAGTCTGCCGCCAGTGTGTTCGACCTGCGCAGCAAAACCCTGAATGGCCGTTACAACCTGCTTTCGGGCAATGCCGAAGTAACTGCAGTGAGCCCATTGCTGGGCGGTATTTCGCTGCTGATTGGTAACAGCCTGGGCGGCATTGATCAGTGGTTCATGGTGCGTGACAACGACGGCAAGTCGGCACTGACGCACATTCGCGGCTTCCAGATGAGCGACAGCCCGATTACCCAATTCATGCCGGAAGAGCGCCGCAAGGGTTTCATGGCGCTGGACGCGAAAGGCAATATGGGTATTTTCCACAGCACCGCTCACCGCACCCTGCTGGTTGAAAAGGTTGCTGATGGCGATGCAGTCGCGGCCCTGTCACCGCGTGCATCGCGTGTGCTGGTCGAGTCGAATGGCACGTTGCAGACTTACAAGATTGATAACCCGCACCCGGAAGTTTCCTGGAGTTCGCTGTGGGGTAAGGTCTGGTACGAAAACTACGACGAGCCCAAGTACATCTGGCAGTCGACCTCGGCCAACAGTGATTTCGAGCCGAAGCTGAGTCTCGCGCCGCTGACGTTCGGTACTCTGAAAGCAGCCTTCTACGCGATGCTGCTGGCTGCGCCACTGGCAATTTGCGCTGCAATCTATACCGCCTACTTCATGGCGCCGGCCCTGCGCGGCAAGGTCAAGCCGGTCATTGAGCTGATGGAAGCATTGCCGACGGTTATTCTCGGTTTCTTCGCCGGCCTGTTTCTGGCGCCGTATGTCGAAGGTCATCTGCCCGGCATATTCAGCTTATTGTTGCTAACGCCAATCGGCATTCTGCTTGCCGCCTATGGCTGGAGCCGCTTGCCTGAGCGCATCCGCCTGATCGTTCCGGATGGCTGGGAAGCCGCTCTGCTGATTCCGGTGATTCTGCTGGTAGCCGGCGGTTCGCTGAGCATGAGCGGACATATGGAAAACTGGTTCTTCGGCGGCGACATGCGCCTGTGGCTGAGCAACGATCTGGGCATTGCCTTCGATCAGCGCAACGCACTGGTGGTTGGTCTGGCGATGGGTTTTGCGGTCATCCCGAATATCTACTCGATTGCTGAAGACGCCGTGTTCAGTGTGCCCAAGAGCCTTACATTTGGCTCCCTGGCACTTGGCGCAACGCCTTGGCAGACCCTCACCCGCGTGGTGATCCTGACAGCCAGCCCGGGTATTTTCTCGGCACTGATGATCGGCCTGGGCCGTGCGGTTGGTGAAACCATGATTGTACTGATGGCCACCGGCAACACCCCGATCATGGACATGAACATCTTTGAAGGCCTGCGCACGCTGGCCGCCAACGTCGCGGTGGAAATGCCGGAATCGGAAGTGGGCAGTAGCCACTACCGCATCCTGTTCCTGTCGGCGCTGGTGCTGTTGAGCTTCACCTTCGTGATGAACACGCTGGCTGAAATCATTCGTACCCGCCTGCGTAAGAAATACGCTTCGCTCTAAGACTCGGGAAGGTAGACGTCTGTGAAAAAGCAAAACCTCAAATCCTAGTTCAAGAGCGGTTCTCCTTGGGTCTGGATGACAGCCGGCGGTGTTTCCATCGCCGTGATCATGACCATCGGCCTGTTAGCTGTCATTGCCACGCGTGGTCTGGCGCACTTCTGGCCAGCCGATGTAATTGAAGCCACTTATCAAATCCCGGGCGAAGCGCCACGGGTGATGGCTGGTGAACTGGTGCAGGCTGAAGAAGTCCCGCGCGCACGTCTGGCAGCTGCCGGCTTGCCGGTGGAAGTCAAAGGCGGCGAGTTCATGACCCGTGAACTGTTCAAGGTCGGTAACCGTGATGTGTACGGTGCTGACTTCAGCTGGGTGGTCGATGAGTGGATGAGCGACAAGAAGACCCCAGAGAAGATGGTGGTCATGGAGCGCCGTGAGTGGGGCAACTTCTACGGCTATCTGGTCAATGTCAAAGAGTCCGGCAATTTGGTCGCTGAGGGCGATGCAGCATGGGATGAGCTGCAAAAGCGCATCACCCGCATCGACGAGCTGCATGCCGAGATCACCAAACTTGAGAAGAAAGACATCGGCCGCATCAACTACGGCTTGGAAGGCCTGCGCCTGAAAAAGCGCAGCCTAGAACTCAAGGATGAACTCAGTCCGGCCGCTCAGGCGGATCTCGACGCTGAGCGTGCACAGTGGGATGCCGAGTACAAAGTGCTCGAAACCCAACTGGTCGCGCTCAACAAGGAGTTCAATCGCGACACCGTAACAGTGAAGACTGTTGATGGCCGCGAGCAGGAAATCAGCCTGGGCAAAGTGGTTCGTGCTTATCAGCCTAACGCCATGGGTATTGGCCAGAAACTGAGCTTCTATGGCGCCAAGGTGTGGGAGTTCGTCAGCGATGATCCGCGTGAGGCTAACACCGAAGGCGGTATCTTCCCGGCGATTTTCGGCACCATCATGATGACCTTGATCATGGCGGTCATCGTCACACCGTTTGGTGTACTGGCGGCAATCTACCTGCGTGAATACGCCAAGCAAGGGCCGCTGACCCGCACGATCCGTATCGCGGTAAACAACCTTGCCGGGGTTCCGGCGATTGTTTACGGGGTGTTTGGTTTGGGCTTCTTCGTCTATGTACTGGGCGGCTCGCTCGACCGGATCTTCTTCCCCGAGGCCGCACCGGCACCTACTTTCGGTACGCCTGGCTTGTTATGGGCATCGTTGACGCTGGCCATTCTGGCGGTACCTGTGGTGATTGTGGCGACCGAAGAAGGCCTGGCACGGATTCCCCGCGCTCTGCGTGAAGGCTCACTGGCGCTCGGCGCAACCAAGGCTGAAACCCTGTGGAAAGTGGTGCTGCCAATGGCCAGCCCGGCGATGATGACCGGTCTGATTCTGGCGGTTGCCCGCGCAGCCGGTGAAGTGGCACCGCTGATGCTGGTGGGTGTGGTCAAGCTGGCGCCGTCGTTGCCGGTTGATGGCAACTACCCCTACTTGCACCTCGACCAGAAGATCATGCACCTGGGCTTCCATATTTATGACGTTGGCTTCCAGAGCCCTAACGTCGAGGCTGCCCGCCCGCTGGTATACGCCACAGCGCTGTTGCTGGTGCTGGTGATTGCGCTGCTTAACCTCAGCGCGGTATTCATCCGTAACCACCTGCGCGAGAAGTACAAGGCGCTGGATCATTAATCATTTTTTCGCAGATGCCCGCATCTGCGCAGACAGAAACTGCTGAAACCTGATTGCCTGAGTTTCAGTGGTTTCTCAACAAATTGTTAGCGTAGGGAGCATCCCATGCAGCACGGAACACCCACACACGGTATCGACATTTCAGCCCTTGGCCGCGAAAAGCAGAGCCTTGATCTCGCCTCGGAAACGACCGCGATCGAAGTGCCGGGCCTGAACCTTTATTACGGCGACAAGCAGGCTCTGTTTGATGTCAGCCTGAACATTCCGAAGAAGCGTGTTACTGCCTTCATCGGTCCGTCGGGTTGCGGCAAGTCGACCCTGTTGCGCACCTTCAACCGTATGAATGACCTGGTTGATGGTTGCCGCGTTGAAGGCGAAGTGAACCTCGACGGCACCAACATCTACCGCAAGGGCGAAGACGTTGCCGACCTGCGTCGTCGCGTTGGCATGGTGTTCCAGAAGCCGAACCCATTCCCGAAAAGCATCTATGAAAACGTGGTCTACGGCCTGCGTATTCAAGGCGTGAACCAGAAGCGCATTCTCGATGAAACCGTTGAGTGGGCACTGAAAAGTGCTGCGCTGTGGGATGAAGTAAAAGACCGTCTGCACGAGTCGGCACTGGGCATGTCCGGTGGTCAGCAACAGCGTCTGGTGATCGCGCGTACTGTTGCGGTACAGCCAGAAGTTCTGCTGCTCGATGAGCCTTGCTCAGCCCTCGATCCGATCTCGACGCTGAAAGTTGAAGAGCTGATCTACGAACTGAAATCCAAGTACACCATCGTCATCGTGACCCACAACATGCAACAGGCGGCGCGGGTTTCCGACTACACCGCGTTCATGTACATGGGCAAGTTGATCGAGTATGGCGACACCGATACGTTGTTCACTAATCCAGACAAAAAGCAGACCGAGGATTACATCACCGGTCGCTACGGTTGATGATCGCTTCGGCCCCTTTCAGGCGCACTGAGCGGCGGCAGGCCTTCTTGCTCGGCACTGCCTGACAGGGCCCGACTCTGGCGAAGCGCCCAAGGCTTGAGCCCTTGGATCAAGCGTCGGGTTTGACTTTGACGAGTAGCGTTTTGGCAGTGGGTTTGAGATTTGGCTTTCGGTTTTTTGGGTTTAACTAATTTCGCGTCGCAAGGGCTTGAGCATGATTAATAAAGACAGTCTTACCCATCACATTTCTCAGCAGTTCAATGCGGAGTTGGAAGAGGTGCGCAGCCATCTTCTGGCGATGGGTGGGCTGGTTGAGAAGCAGGTTAACGATGCGGTGACTTCGCTTATTGAAGCGGATTCCGGTCTGGCGCAGCAGGTGCGCGAGATGGATGAGCAAATCAATAAGATGGAAACCAACATCGACGAAGAGTGCCTGCGCATTCTTGCCCGTCGCCAGCCGGCGGCGTCTGATTTGCGACTGATCATCAGCATCTCAAAGTCGGTAATCGACCTGGAGCGCATTGGTGATGAGGCGAGCAAGATCGCCAAACGCGCCATCGAGTTGTGCGAAGAAGGCGAAGCGCCGCGTGGTTATGTTGAGGTTCGCCACATTGGTGATCAGGTACGTCGCATGGTGCAGGAGTCGCTCGATGCCTTTGCCCGCTTTGACGCTGATCTGGCGCTGAGCGTTGCCCAGTACGACAAGACCATCGATCGCGAGTACAAGACGGCGCTGCGTGAGTTGGTGACCTACATGATGGAAGACCCGCGTTCGATTACCCGCGTGTTGAGCATTATCTGGGTGTTGCGCTCGCTCGAACGTATCGGCGATCACGCGCGCAATATCTCCGAGCTGGTGATTTATCTGGTACGCGGTACCGATGTTCGCCACATGGGCCTCAAGCGCATGGCGGAGGAAGTTGAAGGCACCGCCAGCAACCCAGACAACAAAGGCCAATAAGCTTTTTAGCGGCCTCTCATACGCAAGTTGAGGGGCTGCTAATTTATACCGCGATAGCGCTGGTGTTTTTAGCTGCACTGCCGATACCTTGCAGGTAACTGTTTGCAAGGTAGGTCTGATGAGCAAAGTCCGAGTACTGGTAATTGATGACGCCAACTTCATCCGCGATCTGGTGAAGAAGGCGTTGCGCGACCATCTGCCCGGCGTGCAGATCGAAGAAGCGATTAACGGGCGCAAAGCCCAGCAGTTGCTCAACCGCCAACCTGTAGAGCTGATCCTGTGTGACTGGGAAATGCCGGAAATGTCCGGCCTTGAGCTACTCACCTGGTGCCGTGGACAGGACAGTCTGAAGACCACGCCGTTCATCATGGTTACCAGCCGCGGTGACAAAGAGAACGTGGTGCAGGCCATTCAGGCCGGTGTTTCCGACTTCATCGGCAAGCCGTTCTCCAATGAACAACTGATCACCAAGGTTAAAAAGGCCCTGCATCGTTCTGGCGTTTTGCAGAATCTGGAACCGCGCACGCCACCGAAAATGCTCAGCAGTGGCTCTTTCGCCAATGACTCGCTGTCGGCACTCACCGCCGGTAAGACCGAAAGCGCGGCGCCCCCAAGCGCTGCGCCGACGCAGGCGCGTGAGTCTGTTGCACCGCCAATACCGAAGAAGACGGCCGCCGGTTACGGTCAGGGTCAGTTGCGCCTGGCTGACTCAAGCACGGCTTGCGTGATCAAGGCGCTGAGCCTCAAGGAAGCCTTGCTGGTGGTCAAGCGCACTGAGTCGTTGCCGCAAGTGCTGGCCAGCGCAGTGCTGGATCTGGAGCAGGGCGATAACGCCGAAGTTGCCCGCTTGAATGGTTACCTGCATGCCGTTGCCGCCTTCGAGCCGAAGCCGGACAGCGAATGGCTGCAACTGACGCTGCGCTTTGTTGACAGCGATGCGCAGAAACTCGATTACCTGTCGCGCATGATCGCTCGCGGCTCCCCGCAAAAGCACTTCATCCCCGGAGCTTGAGAACGCCTTGCAGGTGAGTTGCGCAACTCACAGCTTGCCCACTGGTGCAAACCACCGGTTTGGGGTTTTTGCTGCGGCCAATGGCGAATAGGTAGATCGTGCGATTTGGCGAGGGTGACAAAACAAGGCCCGCATTGCGCGGGCCTTGTTTTAGCGATTAGCTTGCAAGCATGCGTCCGCATTCTTCCAGATTGATGTGCCAGCTCATGGCCTCGCGCAGCAAGTGCGGAGTATGGCCGCCCTTGGCGCACGCACGATCGAAATAATCCTGCAGCGGTGCGCGGAAGTCCGGGTGCACGCAGTTTTCGATAATTGCCCGGGCCCGTTCGCGCGGTGCCAGACCGCGTAGATCCGCCAACCCTTGCTCGGTGACCAGAATGTCGACGTCGTGTTCGGTGTGGTCAACATGGCTGACCATTGGCACCACGCTGGAGATCGCGCCAGCCTTGGCAATCGACTTGGTGACGAAGATCGCCAAGTGCGCATTACGAGCGAAGTCACCCGAGCCGCCAATGCCATTCATCATCTTGGTGCCGCCCACGTGGGTCGAGTTGACGTTACCGTAGATGTCGAACTCCAGCGCCGTGTTGATCCCGATGATGCCCAGACGGCGAACCACTTCCGGGTGATTGGAAATCTCCTGCGGGCGCAGTACCAGTTTGTCCTTGTACTTATCCAGATTGCCGAACACATCGGCATTGCGCCGGCCCGACAAGGTGATCGAACTGCCCGAGGCAAAGCGCAGCTTGCCCGCGTCGATCAGGTCAAAGGTCGAGTCCTGCAGCACTTCGGAGTACATGCTCAGGTTCTCGAATGGCGAGTCGATCAGACCGCACATCACTGCATTGGCGATGCTGCCGATACCCGCCTGCAACGGGCCGAGTTCGTTGGTCATGCGCCCGGCAGTCACTTCGGCTTTGAAGAACTCGATCAGGTGATCAGCGATGCCCTGGGTTTCGGCGTCTGGCGGCAGCACGGTAGACGGCGAGTCTGGCTGATTGGTGATCACGATCGCGGCAATTTTCGCCGGGTCGATGGCGATAGCCGGTGTGCCGATGCGCTGTTGTACATCCGTCAGTGGAATCGGCGTGCGGGTCGGCCGGTACGTCGGAATATAAATGTCGTGCAGGCCTTCGAGATTCGGATTGTGCGCCATGTTGATCTCAACAATGATGCGCTTGGCGAAAATCGCGAAGCTGGCCGAGTTGCCCACCGAAGTGGTCGGCACAATATGGCCCTGCTCGGTGATGGCGACAGCCTCGATAACGGCAATGTCCGGCAGCTTGAGTTGGTGATTACGCAGCTGCTCGACCGTCTCTGAAAGGTGCTGGTCGATAAACATCACGCTGCCGTCGTTGATTGCCTTGCGCAAGGTCGAGTCCACCTGAAACGGCATGCGACGGGCCAAAACTCCGGCTTCGGTGAGTTGCTTGTCGAGATCGTTGCCCAGGCTGGCGCCCGTCATCAGGGTAATTTGCAGGGGCTGCAAGCGAGCGCGCTCAGCCAATGCTTGAGGAACCGCCTTGGCTTCGCCGGCACGGGTGAAACCGCTCATGCCAACGGTCATGCCGTCTTCGATCAGCAGGGCGGCGTCGGCCGCACTCATTACTTTGTCCATCAGGGCGGGTAGGCGAACACGGTGCATGCAAAACCTCAGAACACGGCCTAAATAAAGGGCCGCAGTCTAGGCGCACCGAGCCGTAAAGCCTCTAGTACATAAGTCCAATAGCCCGCTCTATTCTGCCTGTTGTGGATGACCGGTCGTCGGTTTTGCCCGAGAGATAGCGCACAACCTCGGCCCGCGCATCTCGCACCCAAACAACGGGGCTGCTAGTCTGCAAATCGGCATATCTCACAAATACATAAGATCAGAATTTTTATGCTAGGGCGTTTCATACTGTTGTGCATGATGCTGGTTGCAGCCGGGGAGGCTGCGGCTCTGACCATCTACAAATACACCGACGCAAATGGGGTGGTGACATACACCGACCAGGAAACGGCGGGTGCCAAGGTGTTCGTGTTTCGTGACCGAATGGTTGAGAAGCTCGATAACCAGGTCAAACTTGAAGTGAAAAAGCATCAGGCCGGTGAAACTCTGATTGTGCGCAACGACCTCTATGCGCCCGTGCAAATCCGGCTCAATCTGAGCAACCTGAGTAATGTCACCGGCGTATCCGAAGGCCCGATTGAGTGGATTCTGCAGCCCCGCAGCAAGATTCGTCTGGCCACGCTGGCAGCGCTCGACCCAACCAAACCCTTCAAATACAAAACCTCACTCAACTATGCGCTGGGTGATCCACGGCTGCTGCCAACCCAGAAAAAGTATCCATTACCCTGGCGCGGAGGCCCATTCCGCCTGTCTCAAGGGGCCAACGGCAAATACTCGCACTTCACTCCCAAAGGGCGTTACGCACTGGATATAGCCATGCCAGTCGGCACCCCGATTGTTGCGGCGCGTGGAGGCGTCGTGGTGAAAACCGAAAACCAGCAAAGTGGTCGCGGTAACAATCCCTCCGGCAACTACGTTCGCGTCCTCCACAGCGACGGCACAATGGGCGTCTACCTGCACCTCAAAAAAGGCTCAGTCAAAGTCCACGAAGGCCAGCACGTCAGCACCGGATCGCTCCTGGCGCTGTCCGGTAATACCGGCAACAGCAGTGGCCCGCATCTGCACTTCGTCGTGCAGCGCAACGTCGGGCTGGCGCTGGAGTCGATTCCTTTTGACTTTAATCAGCCCGTGAATTCGCTACCGAACTTTGCCGTAGGCGGCGACTAGATCGCTTCGAGGGGCTGTGAGCGTGTGATGCTGCGTTACTGCACAGCTCATTTGGTAGACCAAACTTCGCTGTTTGCGCCTTGCCTCACCCTGCCCACAGACCCTCGATATTTTGAATGGAGGGCAGGGGCGCTGGTTGGGCTGAGCAGATCTTAATGTCTTAGTTTTGTGTTGCTCTGTTCGCAGACCTTCCTTTTATGTTCTGGATAGAGGGCGGGGCGGCGTCGCGCTTATTTTGGGTGTGTTAGCGGAGCAGAGTGGGTTTATTCCTGAGCTGCGGGCGTTAGCTGCTCTTTGCAGTACTCGACAAATAACTGCGCGGGTTTGGTTAGTTGTGAGCGTTTTAGCCAGGCGGCGATCAGGCCGGAGCCGGTGACGGCGTCGGCGATGTCGACGGTGACGACTTTCTGGCCGTCGTAGGTGCATTCCGAATGCGGTTTGGTGACCAGAACCGAGAAGCCGAAACCTTGGCCGACCATGCCGCGGACCATTTCTATCGAGGGTGAGCTGAAGCCGATGTTCGGGTTCAGCCCAAGCTCCTCGAACAGGCTGACGAAGTAGGTACGGCTGGGCTGTACGTCGAGCAGGATCATGGGTTCGAGGACCAGATCACGCAGGGAAACTTTGGCTTGTTGGGCGAAGCGATGGCCCGCAGGCAGCAGCGCGTAGGGCGGCTGCGGCGGCATCAGGGGTGCGGTTTCGATGGTGGCGTCGAGGTCGTGGTCGTAAACAATTGCCAGGTCGAAGCGTCCGGCGGTCAGTCCTTGTACCAGTTCCTGTTGTTCGCCATCGAAGATGCGAATTTCAACGCCGGGATAGAGTTTGCGAAAGCCGGCAATCAGGCGTGGCAAGTAGAGCGGGGCGACGGTTTCGAAGCAGCCGATGTCGATCTGGCCGCTGACTACATCGTTATCGGCGAGGGCGTTTTGCTCGAACTCGTGCGACATGCGCAGCAGTTCCTGAGCCTTGCGGTAAAAGCGTGCGCCACTCGGTGTGAGTGACACGCCCTGAGCGTGGTGACGGATGAACAGCTGCACGCCAAAGCTTTCTTCCAGGCCTTTGATAGCGGTCGAGATCGACGGCTGGGCGATGTACAGCTTGCGGGAAGCCTCGGCCACACTGCCGCATTCGACGGTGGTTACAAAGTATTTGAGTTGACGCAGGGTATAGGTTGCCACGGTTAGCCTCGAACGTGCCTCTGAGAAGTCTCAGGATGGGGCACGGGGTTAGTCACTATCTGCAGTTTGCATTGATCAGGTTCAAGCAAGGAGTGCGCCTTGCTGCCTGTGGATAACCCTCAATGCGCTGGTTTTATTGGGTTTCGTATTCATTGCAGCGCGGTAACGGCTATTGGGAAACTGACGCTACTGTCGCGACCGCTGTGATATGCACAATAACCCAGCATGGCGCACTTTGTTGGTGCTTGCCTGACCAGTTTTTTCATATACCCCGAAGACATATTTACTAATTTTCCTTCTTGGCCGCTTGAGCCACCATCTGCCTCATCGTAATTCAACTCGCCAGTACGCTTTGAATGTGGCACGGGAAGGGGATGTGAAAGTGTTGGAACTGACTGATTGGCAACAACGCGCTCAAGCGCTGAGTTTCATCGACAAGGCGCTGATCAATGGCGAGTTTGTAGCGGCCGAGTCGGGTGCCACTTTTGCCTCGGTCAACCCGGCCACTAATGAGTTGCTGGCCAATGTTGCAGCGTGCAGTGCAGGCGACGTTGACCGCGCTGTGAGTGTTGCCCGCGATACGTTCGAGAACGGTCCTTGGGCGCGTATGGCACCGGTTGAGCGCAAGCAGATTTTGCTCAAGCTGGCTGATTTGATGATGGCCAATCGCGAAGAGCTGGCGCTGCTCGACTCGTTGAACATGGGCAAGCCGGTAATGGATGCCTGGAACATTGATGTGCCGGGTGCGGCTAACGTGTTTAGCTGGTACGCCGAGAGCGTCGACAAGATCTACGATCAGGTCGCGCCTAGCGCTAGCAATGTATTGGCCACGATTACCCGCGAGCCGCTGGGCGTAATCGCCGCCGTTGTGCCGTGGAATTTCCCGCTGGATATGGCCGCCTGGAAGCTGGCACCGGCGCTGGCTGCCGGTAACTCGGTGATTCTGAAACCCGCCGAGCAGTCGCCATTCTCGGCGCTGCGCCTTGGTCAGTTGGCGCTGGAGGCAGGCGTTCCGCCGGGCGTATTCAACGTGCTGCCGGGGCTGGGTGAAGTCACCGGCAAGGCCTTGGGCCTGCACATGGATGTCGATTGCCTGGTGTTTACCGGCTCGACCGAGGTGGGCAAATACTTCATGCAATACGCCGCGCAGTCCAACCTCAAACAGGTGTGGCTGGAGTGTGGCGGCAAGAGCGCCAATCTGGTGTTTGCTGATTGTCAGGACCTCGATCTGGCAGCGGAAAAAGCGGCGTTCGGCATCTTCTTCAATCAGGGCGAGGTGTGCACGGCCAATTCGCGCTTGCTGGTTGAGCGCTCGATTCACGATGAGTTTGTCGAGCGGCTGATCGCCAAGTCTCGTCAATGGCTGCCCGGTGATCCGCTGAATCCGGCTAGCACCGCGGGTGCGATTGTTGATAGTCGTCAGACCACGCAAATTATCGCCGCGATTGAAACCGCTCGCAGCGAAGGGGCGCAGGTCGTCTGTGGCGGCAAGCAAAGCAGCTATAACGGCTCAAGCAATTTCGTTGAACCGACGATTATCTGTGGCGTTAGCAACGACATGCGCATTGCCCGCGAAGAGGTATTTGGGCCGGTGCTGGCGGTGATTCCGTTCGATGACGAAGACGAGGCCATCCGCCTTGCCAATGACTCGATCTACGCACTCGCCGCTTCAGTGTGGAGTGATGATTTGAACCGCGCTCATCGTGTTGCCCGCAAGCTGCGCGCCGGCACGGTGTCGGTGAATACCGTGGACGCGCTGGATGTCACCGTACCGTTTGGCGGCGGCAAGCAATCCGGCTTTGGCCGCGATCTGTCGCTGCATTCATTTGATAAATATACCCAGCTGAAAACCACCTGGTTTCAGCTGCGATAAGGCGATCGGCCTAACGATGCCAATCCCGAGAACTGTGTAGAGGAGCCTTGCAATGACTGCCCCGATCAACCCGCAACGTACCACCGAAGATTATCAGGCACTGGATGCTGCTCACCATATCCATGCCTTTGTTGACCAGAAAGCGCTGAATGAAGAAGGCGCACGGGTCATGGTCAAAGGTGAAGGCCTGAGCCTTTGGGATAACGACGGCAAGCGTTACCTAGACGGGATGTCCGGGCTGTGGTGCACCAATCTGGGCTATGGCCGCAAAGACCTCGCGGCCGCTGCGACGCGTCAGTTGGAGCAGCTGCCTTACTACAACATGTTCTTCCACACCACGCACCCGGCAGTTATCGAGCTGTCCGAATTGCTGTTCAGCTTGCTGCCGAGCCACTACAGCCACGCCATTTACACCAACTCGGGTTCCGAGGGTAACGAAGTACTGATCCGCACCGTGCGCCGTTACTGGCAGGTGCTCGGCAAGCCGCAGAAGAAGATCATGATTGGCCGTTGGAACGGCTATCACGGCTCGACTCTGGCCAGCACCGCGCTGGGCGGCATGGGCTTCATGCATGAAATGGGCGGCATGCTGCCGGACTTTGCGCACATCGGTGAGCCTTACTATTTCGCCGATGGCGGCGACATGACCCCGGCAGAATTCGGCCTCAAGTCGGCGCGTGAACTGGAAAGCAAAATCCTCGAACTGGGCGCCGAGAACGTGGCGGCATTCGTGGCCGAGCCGTTCCAGGGCGCTGGCGGCATGATCTTCCCGCCAGAATCCTACTGGCCGGAAATTCAGCGTATTTGCCGCAAGTACGACGTACTACTGTGCGCCGATGAAGTGATCGGTGGCTTTGGCCGTACCGGCGAATGGTTCGCTCACCAGCACTTCGGTTTCGAACCCGACACCCTGACCATCGCCAAGGGCCTGACCAGCGGCTACATCCCAATGGGCGGCCTGATTCTGAGCAAGCGCATGGCTGAAGTACTGGTCGAGCAGGGCGGAGTTTTTGCCCACGGCCTGACTTATTCCGGTCACCCGGTTGCAGCAGCGGTGGCGATTGCCAACCTCAAGGCAATCCGCGATGAGCAGATCGTCACGCAGGTGAAAAACGACACCGGCCCGTATCTGCACAAAGCCCTGCAAGAGAACTTTGCCAACCATCCGCTGATTGGCGAAATTCAGGGCACTGGCCTGGTTGCGGCGTTGCAGTTCAGCGAAGACAAAGCCAGCCGCAAACGCTTCGCCAATGAGGGCGACCTCACCTGGAAATGCCGTACCTACGGCTTTGAGGAAGGGGTGATTATCCGCTCGACGCTGGGCCGCATGATCATGGCGCCGGCGCTGGTTGCCAATCACGCTGATATCGATGAGCTGGTCGAGAAAACCCGCCGCGCCGTCGACCGTACTGCCCGCGATCTGGGCCTGCTGTAACCCTCCAAAAAGCCCCGTCAGAGGGTATATGCAATAACAAGGCGCCTGTCATCACGACAGGCGCCATGGAGAAACTTTGGCCTTTGGCCTGCTCTGCCACATCTAAACCAATAACAAGCCGAGAGGCTGTGGGAGTGCTCCATGAAGAAAACCTTGCGTAAAACACTCACCCGTTCCATCGCTTGCGCCGCTCTGGCCGCTGGCGTCAGTGCTACCGCTCAGGCGGGTACGCTGGAGATCGGCCACACCACTTGGGTCGGTTACGGCACCTTGTATCTGGCGCGTGATCTGGGCTACTTCAAGGAACAAGGCCTCGATGTAAAACTCACCACCATCGAAGAGGCGGCCATGTACATGGCGGCTCAGGCGTCCGGCCAGTTGTCGGGCTCGGCTTCGACGCTGGACGAGGTGCTCAAGTACCGCAACAAGGATTTCTGCTTCAAAGCGGTTGCCGCGCTGGATGAGAGCTATGGCGGCGATGGCGTTCTGGTCGGCAACGACGTGAACAGTCTGAGTGATCTCAAGGGCAAGCCGGTGGCGGTCAACGAGGGTTCGGTTTCGCAGTTCTGGTTGTCGTATTTGCTCAAGCAGCAAGGCATGAAAATGTCTGATCTGGATATCCAGAACATGACCGCCGATGACGCCGCTACCGCGTTTATCGCCGGGCGTATTCCGGCGGCTGTGACGTGGGAGCCCCATTTGTCGATGGTGCGCGCCAAAGGCGAAGGCAAAGTGCTGGTCGACAGCAGTAAAACGCCAGGCGTAATTGTCGATGTCGTGGCGTTGTCCTGCGATGTGATCGACAAGCAACCGGACGATGTGAAGGCGCTGGTCACTGGCTTGTACAAGGCGGTCGAGTACACCAAGGAGCATCCCGAAGACGCCTACAAAATCATGGCCAAGGGCGTCGGTGGTTATCTTTCCGATCCGGCTGAGCTGGCGGAAGCAGCGAAGGGCGTGCGTTTCTATGACCAGGCGATGAGCGAGAAACTGCTCGGCACCGCAGGCAAGGAAGGCGATATCAGCACCATCATCAAGATGGCTAACGAGACGTGGAGCGAGCTGCAAGGCAAGACTTACAACGTTGCCTATGACGAGTTGGTCGACAACAGTTTCGTCACCCAGTAAGCGTCTTTCGTGCGCAGCGCCACGGCACTGCGCACGGCTGCTATTTCTTAGCCTGATGTGGAGGTGGCGCAATGGCCACGCAAAAATCCTGGGTGCAGCGCTGCCTGACGCCCAAGGTCGATCTGCCGCATAAACTCACCCTTGCCGCCGGCGCACTCTGCTGGATTGTGGTGTTTGGTCTGTGGGCGATTCTTTCGTATGGCGCCATGGTGCCGAGCATGTTCCTGCCAACGCCCGGCGATGTGATCAGCGCCGGTGTGCGCCTCGCGAGCGATGGCACGCTGGGCAAGCATGTATTCGCCAGTGTTGAAGTGGTGGTTATCGGCTTTGTTGTTTCATCGCTGGTCGCTGTACCGCTGGGGTTGCTGATGGGCAGCTTCCGTATTGTTCAGGCGGTGCTTGAGCCGCTGGTCAACTTTATCCGTTACTTGCCAGTGACCTCATTCGTGCCGCTGTTCATCTTGTGGATCGGCATCGGTCTTGAGCAGCGCGTCACGGTGATTATCTTCGGTGTGTTCTTCCAGCAACTGGTGATGATTGCCGACGTGTCCAAAGGCATTTCCAAAGACCTGCTCAACGCCAGCTACACCCTCGGCGCGAGCCGTCGTGATGTGGTCATGCATGTCTTGGGTCCGGCATCGTTGCCAGGCGTGCTCGACACCCTGCGCGTGACCATGGGTTGGGCCTGGACGTATCTGGTGGTGGCCGAGCTGGTGGCCGCATCCAGTGGCCTCGGCTACATCAGCCTCAAGGCCATGCGCGGATTTCAGGTGGATGTAATTTTCCTGGCGATTGCGATTATTGGTTTGCTCGGTCTGATGACCGATCAACTGTTCCGAATTCTCCGACTGAAGGTGGCGTCATGGGCTCAGTAGCAGCGATGCAACTCGAACTTCCTACCTCGCTTGCAGCGCCGGATACAGCGCCCGCGCGACTGCGTGTAGACAACGTCAGCCTGCGCTATCGCACGCCGTCGGGCAGTACGTTCAGTGCGCTTGAAAATGTCTCTTTTGAGGTGCCGGATCAGCAGTTCGCGGTCATTGTCGGGCCTTCCGGTTGCGGCAAGTCCAGCCTGTTGTATCTCACCGCCGGCCTCGCTGAACCGAGTGACGGTGAAATTTATGTGGGAGGCGCCAAGGTCGACGGGCCCGGTGCGGATCGCGGCATGGTGTTCCAGAGTTACACCCTGTTCCCGTGGCTGACCGTGCGCGAGAACATCGAGTTTGGCCTCAAACGCAAACGGATTGCCGCTGCCGAGCGTAAGGAAATTGTTGATTTCTATCTCAATGAAGTCGGCCTTAATAACTTTGCCGATAACTATCCAAAGCAACTGTCGGGCGGGATGATGCAGCGTGTGGCAATTGCCCGCGCGCTGGCCAACGATCCGCAGATTTTGCTGATGGACGAACCATTCGGCGCGCTCGACAGCCAAACCCGCATGCAGATGCAGCAATTGCTGCTGCGCATTTGGGAGCACAGCAAGAAGACCGTGGTGTTCGTCACGCACGATATCGACGAGGCTGTGCTACTGGGCGATCGGGTGTATGTGATGGGCGCCCGGCCGGGGCGGATAAAGGAAATTCTCGATGTGCCTATCGAGCGGCCACGGACCATGGACATGGTCATGGAGCCGGACTTTATTCGCATGAAGCGCCAGATCCTCGGGTTACTTCACGATGATCTGCAAGAGGCGCATTAAGTTATAGCAAGACTGCGTGTCGGGTTATCCGCAGCTACGCGCTGGCTGTGGATAACCCGAGTTGCGCGATGGCTGTTATCAGTCAAGAAATTGCAGGTTCAGGCTCATGAAAACTTGCCATTCAGGCTGGCCCGGACCTCTGTCGGCAACTGATACCTGAGGCTCGATGAAAAAGTTGTAGACCGTTTTCTTCTGCTTGAACACCTGGCCGATACCGAGACCCAGCGGCACGCTGTAGTTGTCGTTCTCGATGTTATAGGTCCAGATTGGCGCCGCCCGCAGGTACGTGCCGCCGCCGAGTTGGTAGAAGGCGAATGGCTGGAACGCCGCTATATTCACGTCCTCGCGACTTTCATTGCCGGCGAAGCTTTGTTGCCACGACAACAAGTAGCCGTATTGAAATTTGGGCGAACTGGCATTGAACAGCACGTTAACCAGACCCCCTGACCACTTCTCACTGCCGAGTTCGTCATCGGTTGCGGTGCGCGCGGTCAATTGTGGGCCCACACCAAAGCTGACAGCAGGGTCGCCAGTGTCGATCAGGTAGGCGGCAAACAGGTTCAGGTCACCAATGCCTGTGGTGCGACCACTGCTGGTGGCAGACGGGAAACTGTTGATTGGTAACGAGGCACGCAACAACCAATTGCTTTCACCGACGCTGAAGGGCTTGGCGTAGCGAAACCAGAACTGGTCCGCTGACTTATCCGATTCGGTAAGTTCGCCGATGTAGTAATTCTGCAGGTTGAATGCCGTCATATTAGCGAGCGGGTTGTTCGCTTGCGCGGCGGAGTCGGTGGTCTCTTCTGCTGAAAGCGCGCCTTGAGAAAGCGCTAAAGCAGCGGCAGCAAGGGGGTATTTGAGCCTCGTAATCATCGCGTGAGTCCTTTTGTTTCCAGTCAAAAATTCGCAATTCCAGTGCACGGATCAAGCGTTACCTGCCCACAAATTAGCTTGGGCTTTGGGCGCTTTCAATGATTAGTTCAGATTAGACTCTTTCAGAATGAGTGTCGGAAAAAGTCTGAACTAAAGTGCTGTTGAGGCCAGGCAGCACTTAGTTCACAGGCAGGAAGTTGCGGTTCTGACAAAGGCTCAGCGCCTTTGTTATCAGTCGACTTTGAGGACTTTGGCGAGGATTATCTTCGGCCCTTTCATTTTTTTAACGATGATGCGCAAGCCATCGCTTTCGATCACTTCTTCTTCCTCTGGCATGCGCTTGAGGGTTTCGTAGATCAGGCCGGCCAGCGTTTCTGCGTCGAGGTGGTCAAGGTCGATGCCGAGCAGGCGTTCAATCTTGAACAGCGGTGTATCGCCGCGTACCAACAATTTGCCTGGCTGATAGGCGACGATGCCGCGCTCGGTTTTGCGGTGTTCATCCTGAATGTCGCCGACCAGTGCTTCGAGCACGTCTTCCATGGTCAGGTAGGCGATAACCTTGCCGTCGGCTTCCTCGACCAGCGCAAAGTGCGAGCCACCCTGACGAAATTGCTCAAGCAGATTCGACAGCGGCATATGCCGGCTGACGCGTTCGATCGGGTGCATCAGTTCGCTGATATTCAGCGCCGACGGGAGCATTTCCAGCAGCGACAAGTGCAGCAGCAAATCTTTGATATGCAGCACGCCGACATAGTCTTCGCGTTCGCTGTCGTACACCGGATAGCGGCTGTATTTGTGCCGGCGAAACACCGAGAACACTTCATCCAGCGGCGCCTTCAGGTCGATATGCACCAGGTCTTCACGTGAGTTGGCCCAGTCAACCACTTCCAGTTCACCCAGCTCGACGGCCGACGCCAGCACGCGCATGTCCTGATCGTTGGGGTCTCTGGCGCGGCTTGAGTGGAGGATCAGTTTCAGCTCGTCGCGGCTGTAGTGATGGTCGTGATGCGGGCCGGGTTCACCCTGACCGGCCACCCGCAAAATCGCGTTGGCGCTGGCGTTGAGCAAGAAAATCGCCGGGTACATGGCCCAGTAGAACAGGTACAACGGGCCTGCTGTCCACAGCGACAGCAGCTCGGGTTTGCGGATGGCCCATGACTTGGGCGCAAGCTCGCCGACCACGATGTGCAGGTACGAAATAATGAAGAAGGCGGTGAAGAAGGCGATACCGCTGACCAGCTTCGGCGAGTCGATACCGATGCTGCCCAGCAGTGGCTCGATCAGGTGCGCGAACGCCGGCTCACCGACCCAGCCAAGGCCGAGCGATGCCAGGGTAATACCCAGTTGGCAGGCAGAAAGATAAGCGTCGAGTTGATTGTGTACGGTGCGCAGAATGTGCCCGCGCCAGCCGTGTTTGGCGGCGAGGCTTTCCACTTTGGTCGAGCGTAGCTTGACCATGGCGAACTCGGCGGCAACAAAGAAGCCGTTGAGAAACACCAGAAAAATAGCGAACAGAACAAGCCCGAAATCGGCGAAGTAGGATGCAGCAGAGTAACTAGAGGAGGGGTCCATTAGGGTTTCAGTTGGCCAATGAGGACATTAGATTGGGGGCTTTGGCTCGGCTTTTCAAGAGCCAGATGCGCAAGTCAGATGCCTGAACGGATTAACCGGTACAGGCACCTGCTGGCGAGTCAGTTGGCTATTGGTTACGCCGGACCATCTGCGCGCTGGGGAAATGGCAGGTGAACGTGCTGCCCTTGCCCTGCGTGCTGCTGATGTCGAGCGTGCCGCGATGGCGCAGCAATACGTGCTTCACAATCGCCAGCCCGAGGCCGGTGCCGCCTGTGTTGCTGGCGCGGCTGGAGTCGACCCGATAGAAACGCTCGGTCAGGCGCGGCAAATGTTTAGCCTCAATGCCCAGGCCTGTGTCTTTGACCGCCATGTGCGCGCCGCGCTCATCGCCCCACCAGCGTATGTGGATTTCGCCTTCGTCCGGGGTGTACTTGACCGCATTGAACACCAGATTGGAAAACGCACTGTGCAACTCGGCCTCGCTGCCTTTGAGCTTGAGGTGCGGGTCTGCTTCCAGCGTGATGCGGTGATGGCGCTCAGCCGACAAGGCCTGCGCATCGTTCTTGATCGACAGCAGCATCAGGTCGATCGTCACCGGCGCGTTGTCCGACGGATAGTCTGTGGCTTCGAGCTTGGCCAGCAGGAGCAAGTCATTGAGCAGATTCTGCATGCGCCCACCTTGCTGCTGCATCTGTTGCAGCGCCCGCAGCCAGCGCGGATTGATGGCATCCACGTTGTCGAGCAAGGTTTCGAGGTAACCGGAAATCACCGTCAGTGGCGTGCGCAACTCATGCGATACGTTGGCGACGAAGTCTTTGCGCATCTGCTCCAGCTGGTGCAGGCGGGTCACGTCGCGCACCAACATCAAGTGCTCACGGTTGCCGTATTGGGTGATATGGAACTGCAAGCGGCGGCGGTCATTGACCGGCGAAGGCAGGTCCAGCGGCTCGGCGTAGTTCTCGCCGTCGAAGTATTCCTTGAAGCGCGGATCACGCACCAGGTTGGTAATCGGCTGGCCGCTGTCTTGTGGAGTTTTAAGCCCGAGCAGGGTTTCGGCGGCAATGTTCCACCAATCCAGATTGCCATCGCTGTCGAGCATCACCACGGCGTCTTTAAGTGCGGTGGTGGATTCCTGTACTCGGTCGATCACTGCTTGCAGGCGGCCACGTACGCGTTGGTCGCGACGTTGCAGGTGATAGATGCTGTCGAACACTTCACCCCAAAGGCCGTAGCCCACGGGCGGTGCTTCGTCGCCTTGCTGGGTCTTCAGCCATTCATGCAGGCGCAGCAGTTGGCGGAGGTTCCAGAACAGGTAAATGCTCAGGCCTGCGAGCAGGGACCATGCGTAATAGCCCGTCACCATGCCGACCAGTGAACTGACGAGTACGATCAGGATTACGCGTCGGATGATGATTGCACGCCAGTTTTGATTCACTTAGAGCTCATCCGCCAATTAGTCCTTATTGCCGGTTAGTTCACCGGTAGCCCCGGTAAGCATCCACTCTTGCTGCCAGCCGCTTGAGGGCGGCGCACAGGGTTGTCGCTGATTCAGCTCTTGGTCGAGAAACGGTAGCCAGTGCCGCGTACCGTTTGTACCAGATTTTCATAGGCATCGCCGAGGGCTTTGCGCAGACGGCGGATGTGCACATCGACTGTACGTTCCTCGACGTAGACGTTGCCACCCCAAACCTGATCCAGCAATTGGCCGCGGGTATAGGCGCGTTCCTGGTGAGTCATGAAAAACTGCAGCAGGCGGTATTCGGTCGGGCCCATTTCGGCAGGCTTGCCGTCGATGGTCACGCGATGGCTGACCGGGTCGAGCAGCAGGCCGCCAATCTCGATCGGGCCTTCGCTGTCGCTTGGCCCGGCGCGGCGCAATACCGCCTTGAGCCGTGCAACCAGCTCGCGCGGCGAGAAAGGTTTGGTGATGTAGTCATCGGCGCCGACTTCAAGACCCTGGATCTTGTTGTCTTCCTCGCCTTTGGCCGTGAGCATGATGATCGGAATGTCGCCGGTCAGCTCGTCACGCTTGAGGCGGCGCGCCAATTCGATACCCGAAGTGCCGGGCAGCATCCAGTCGAGCAGGATCAGGTCGGGTTTGCGGTCGACGATGATCGTGTGCGCCTGTTGGGTGTTTTCCGCTTCCAGGCATTCATAGCCTGCCATCTCCAGCGCAACCGCGATCATTTCGCGGATTGGCGCTTCGTCATCGACGATCAGAATACTCTTGCCAGCCATGGTTAAGCCTCGGTCCTTAAAACTGTCATGCGCCGCATTAGATAACGGAATTATTGCAGTGATATGACAGTGTGACGTTGCTTTGTCTGCAATCAGCGCATTGCGTAGTCGATAACCAGACCCAGAAAGATCGCTAAACCGGCCCAATGGTTGTGCAAAAATGCTTTGAAACAGACCATCGGCTCGCGGTTGCGGGTGCTCCAGAACTCCCAGATAAAGCAGCCAGCAGCGCCGATCAGGCCCAGATAGAAGTACAGGCCGAGCTCGAAACGTGCGCCCGCCATCAACAGGCAAAGCAGTGCCAGCGATTGCAGCAGCAGAATGACGATGCGGTCGGCATCGCCAAACAGAATGGCGGTCGATTTAACCCCGATTTTCAGGTCGTCTTCGCGGTCGGCCATCGCGTAATAGGTGTCGTAGCCCACTGTCCACAGCAGGTTGGCGATATACAACAGCCACGCTGCGGGCGGCACGCTGCCGGTTTCGGCGGTAAATGCCATCGGCATGCCCCACGAAAAAGCCGCGCCCAGCACCACCTGTGGATAAAAAGTATAGCGCTTCATGAACGGGTAGCAGGCCGCGAGTGCCAGCCCGCCGAACGACAGCCAAATGGTATTGGCGTTGGTAAACAGCACCAATATGAAGCTCAACGCCACCAGCACGGCGAACAACACCAGCGCCTCACGGCCTTTGATCTTGCCGCTGGCCAGGGGCCGCGCTTGCGTGCGTTTTACGTGGCCATCGAAATTGCGGTCGGCGTAATCATTGATCACACAGCCGGCAGCGCGCATCAGAACCACCCCGACCACGAAGATCAGCACGTTCTTCACGCTCGGGTTGCCGTCGCCTGCAATCCACAAGGCCCAGAGTGTTGGCCACAGCAGCAGGTAAATGCCGATGGGCTTTTCCATGCGCGTCAGCTGGATAAAGTCCCAGGCGCGTGGGTGCAGGTGGTTGAGCGATTGCAGCAGGCGGGTATACATCTAATGCGTCTCCGTGGGAGTTGCGCGGATTATACGGATGCGCGCCGCACAATCGTAGAACACATGCCGGCGCTGTGGCGCAGTCGAGTTATCCACAGGCGCGAGGTGTGTGCGGGTTAACAGTCGACTTTCGCGGCGAGCCAGAAGTCCGGCAGAAATACCTCGGCCACCAGCACCGCCAGTTCGCCGCGACTAAAGCACGAGCGCCGCGCCCACAGCCGCTCGGTGCGAACCTCTGGCGGCAGGTGGGCGGCCGGATAATGGCATGCCTGGAGTTCACCGCGATCAAATGCCGGGTTGCTGAACAGCAACTCACCCAACGAGCGGCTGCCGAGCTTGCCCAGATCAAAGCCGGAACCTTGCAGGGCGCTGCGTGCGGCAACGCTGCGGGCAAATACCCAGGGTTGTTCATGGCCGCGCAAGTACACCTCGCGCACCCAGCCCTGGCTGCCTTCCGGCACATTCAGCGCGCTGCATTCATCGGCCCGCAGGCGCTGCCAGCCTTCATCCAAAGGCACTACGCTGAAATTGTTCGCCGACAAGCCAATCAGGCGCTGGGTCAGCGAGTCCTGATTGATGAACAGCCAGTTGTGCACGCCGGCGCTGGGGGCCGGTTGCAGTTGTTTGGCGGTTAGCCAGCGGGGCGGGTGAGCTAATACGGCGTGGGGCACGGGATTATTTCACGGCAATTTGGCGGGCTGCGAGTTTATCACGCAGCCGCATCACGACCAGCCTTCGAGGCGCATGGTAGCCCGGACCAGACGCTGTTCTTCGAGTTCGATGTCTTTCAGATTATCGCGGATGCTGTGGATATGTTCGCGGGCAGCCCGCTGCGCCTGCTCGGGCAAGCGCTCGATAATAGCGTGATAAAGCCGCGAGTGCTGGCGGTCGATCTGGCGCTTTTGCAGCGGCCGGTGATAGAGGTTGTTGACCGAGGCAAACACCGTGTTGAGCATCAGGTCGGTAAGCGATTGCAGGGTATACAGCAGCACCGGGTTGTGTGAGGCGTCGCAAATCGCCAAGTGAAAGGCATGGTCGAGCCGCGCATGTTCGCTGGGCTCCAAGGGCACTGGCTGGCTGTGTGCGGCGACCATTTCTTCATAACAGCGTGTCAGCAAAACAAAGTCGGCATCGGTGCCGCGCAGCGCTGCCAGGCGTGCCGATTCGGCTTCCAGCAATGCGCGCACTTCAAGCAGGTCGAACAATGTGCGCGGTTGCGAACTGAACAGGTGCATCAGCGGGGTGCTGTCGCGCGGCCCGCTGAGGTCGGAGATTCGTGAGTTGCGGCCTTGCGCCGTTTCGATAATGCCGCGCCCGCGCAGCACTTTAAGGCCTTCACGCAGCGCTGAGCGCGAGATGCCCAGCTTCTCGCACAGGCGTCTTTCCGAGGGCAGGGGCTGGCCGGCCTTGAGTACACCGTCGACGATCAGGCGCTCGATTCGTTCAGCAACGACATCGCTGACCTGACGGCGAGCAGCAGGTGTGTTTTCGGTCATTTATTGAATTTCCTACAACTGGTCGTACCAGTTTATACAGGCCTGTCTGTTTCGTCTTGCCGCATTCTCTCTGGCCTCTGACTATGGGCTATACAGGCACCTGTTGTGCAGTATGGCTGATTTTAAACTGGTATGACCAGTAAGTGTTTGAGTAGACGTCAGCGGTTCATCGGCTTATTTATGTTGGCATACCGCACGCTGCACTACGTCTGCTGCGCGCAATAAAAATGAACGTTGCCTGATTCGAGCCTGCCATGAGCATTCTGTACGACGAACGAGTCGACGGTGCGCTGCCCAAAGTCGATAAACCGGCTTTGCTCAGTGCTCTACGTGAGTCTCTGCCTGATCTTGAGGTGTTACACACCCAGGAAGACCTCAAACCTTACGAGTGTGACGGTCTTTCCGCCTATCGCACCACGCCGATGATGGTGGTGCTGCCCGAGCGCCTGGAGCAGGTCGAAACCTTGCTCAAGCTTTGCTACAAGCGGCAGGTCCCGGTGGTCGCACGCGGCGCTGGCACTGGTTTGTCCGGCGGTGCATTGCCATTGGAGCAGGGCATTCTGCTGGTCATGGCGCGCTTCAACAAAATTCTCGAAGTCAATCCGCAAGGTCGTTTTGCCCGGGTGCAGCCCGGTGTGCGCAATTTGGCGATCTCTAATGCTGCCGCCCCTTACGACATGTATTACGCGCCGGACCCGTCTTCGCAAATCGCCTGCTCGATTGGCGGTAACGTCGCCGAGAACGCGGGTGGCGTGCACTGCCTGAAGTACGGCCTGACCGTGCATAACCTGCTCAAGGTGGAGATTCTCACCGTTGAAGGCGAGCGCATGACGCTCGGCAGCGATGCGCTGGATTCGCCGGGCTTTGATTTGCTGGCGCTGTTCACCGGCTCCGAAGGCATGCTCGGGATTGTTACCGAAGTTACCGTCAAGCTGTTGCCCAAGCCGCAGGTTGCCAAGGTTTTGCTGGCCAGCTTTGACTCGGTTGAAAAGGCCGGCCGTGCCGTCGGCGACATCATCGCCGCGGGCATCATTCCGGGTGGTCTGGAGATGATGGACAACCTGGCGATTCGCGCCGCCGAAGACTTTATCCGCGCCGGTTATCCGGTCGAGGCAGAAGCGATTCTGCTGTGTGAACTCGATGGCGTTGAAGCCGATGTTCACGACGAATGCGAGCGTGTGCGTCTGGTGCTTGAGAAGGCAGGTGCGACAGAAGTGCGTCTGGCCAAAGATGAGGCCGAGCGCGTCAAGTTCTGGGCTGGTCGCAAGAATGCATTCCCGGCAGTTGGGCGTATTTCGCCGGACTACTACTGCATGGACGGCACTATTCCGCGCCGCGAATTACCCGGCGTTCTTAAAGGCATTGCCGAAATCTCCGCTGAGCACGGCCTGCGTGTCGCCAACGTATTCCACGCCGGTGACGGCAATATGCACCCGCTGATTCTGTTTGATGCCAATCAGCCAGGCGAGCTTGAGCGTGCTGAAGCTGTGGGCGGCAAGATTCTCGAATTGTGCGTCAAGGTCGGCGGCAGCATCACCGGCGAGCACGGCGTAGGCCGTGAAAAGATCAATCAGATGTGCGCGCAGTTCAACAGTGATGAGCTGACCTTGTTCCACGCCGTAAAAGCCGCCTTCGACCCGAGTGGCCTGCTTAATCCCGGCAAGAACATTCCGACTTTGCACCGTTGCGCCGAGTTCGGCTCGATGCACGTGCACCACGGCCAGCTGCCATTCCCTGAACTGGAGCGTTTTTGATGTCTGCTTTCGATGCCAGCCAGGCGCTGCTGGAACAGGTTAATCATGCCCTTAACAATCAGGGCACATTGCGCATTCAAGGCACCAACAGCAAAGCATTTCTCGGCCGCCCGGTAAGCGGTGAAGTGCTCGACATGCGCAGCCACAGCGGCATTGTCAGCTATGACCCGACCGAGCTGGTGATTACCGCTCGCGCCGGTACGCCGTTGGCAGAGCTTGAGGCCGCGCTGGACGCTGCGGGGCAGATGCTGCCATGCGAGCCGCCGCACTTTGCCGAAGGCGGTACGGTCGGCGGCATGGTGGCTGCGGGGATTTCCGGGCCGCGTCGGCCGTGGGCGGGCTCGGTGCGTGATTATGTATTGGGTACACGGGTCATCACCGGGCACGGCAAGCATTTGCGCTTTGGCGGCGAAGTGATGAAGAACGTCGCCGGTTACGACCTGTCGCGTTTGCTGTCCGGCAGCTTCGGCTGCCTCGGCGTGCTCACCGAAGTGTCGCTCAAAGTGCTGCCAAAACCCCGCCAATGCCTGAGCCTGCGGGTGGAAATGGACACTCAAACCGCGTTGCTGAAACTGGCTGAATGGGGCCAGCAGCCAGTGCCGATCAGCGCCGCCTGTCACGACGGCAGCGCGCTGTATTTGCGTCTTGAGGGCGGTGAAGGATCGGTTGCAGCGGCGCGTGAGCGCATTGGCGGTGAAGAGCTGTCAGCCACATTCTGGAGTGACCTGAACGAGCAGCGTTTGCCGTTCTTTGCAGGCGCCAAGACGCTGTGGCGTTTGTCGGTGCCGAACAACACCGGGGTATTGGAGCTTGAAGGTGAGCAGTTGCTCGACTGGGGTGGCGCGCAGCGCTGGCTCAAGTCTGATGCCGACGCGCAGGCGATTCGCGCGGCCGTGAGCAAGGTTGGCGGCCATGCCACATGCTTCACTGCGGGCGCCAGCGACAGCCCGTTCCAGCCTTTGGCAGCGCCACTGCTGCGTTATCACCAGCAGCTCAAAGCGCAACTCGACCCGCAGGGGATTTTTAACCCCGGGCGTATGTATTCGGAAGTTTAAGTATGCAGACTAATCTAAGCGAACAAGCCAAGCGTCTGCCGCGCGCCGCCGAGGCAGAAAGCATTCTGCGCTCCTGCGTGCACTGTGGTTTTTGCAACGCAACGTGCCCGACCTATCAATTGCTTGGCGACGAACTGGACGGCCCGCGTGGGCGTATCTATCTGATCAAGCAGGTGCTCGAAGGCAACGAAGTTACCGCCAAGACTCAGCAACATCTCGACCGCTGCCTGACCTGCCGCAACTGTGAAACAACCTGCCCGTCGGGTGTGCAGTATCACAACTTGCTCGATATCGGTCGCGCCGTGGTCGATGCCGCAGTACCGCGCCCGTTGGGTGAGCGCATGCTGCGTGAAGGTCTGCGCATGATGACGCCGAACCCCGGCGTGTTCAAAGCCATGACCCAGCTCGGTCAGGTGTTCAAGCCGGTGTTGCCCGAAGCCCTGAAGAACAAGCTGCCGCGTGAAGTACGCCCGGCCAAGCCCCGCCCTGAGATGCGTCATGCACGTCACGTATTGATGCTCGAAGGCTGTGTGCAGCCCGGTTTGTCGCCTAATACCAATGCGGCGACTGCGCGGGTTCTCGATCGTCTGGGCATCAGCGTCAAACCGATTGCTCAGGCCGGTTGCTGCGGCGCGGTGGACTATCACCTGAACGCGCAGGAAGCTGGTTTGCAGCGGGCGCGGCGCAACATCGATGCCTGGTGGCCAGCCGTCGAGGCGGGCGCAGAAGCCATCGTGCAGACCGCCAGTGGCTGCGGCGCATTCGTCAAAGATTACGCGCACATGCTCAAGGACGACCGCGAGTATGCGAAGAAAGCCGAGCGTATCAGCGCCCTCAGCAAAGATCTGGTCGAGGTTCTGCGTGAAGAGCCATTAGAGACATTGACAGGCACGGCAGGCAAGCGCCTGGCGTTCCATTGCCCATGCACCTTGCAGCACGCCCTGAAACTGGGCGGCGAGGTCGAGGCGGTGCTCAGCAAGCTCGGTTTCAGCCTGACCCAAGTGCCAGACAGCCATCTTTGCTGTGGCTCTGCCGGTACCTATTCAATCACCCAGCCAGAGCTTTCCAAGCAGCTGCGTGACAACAAGATGAATGCCCTCGAAAGCGGTAAGCCCGAGGTTATCGTCACCGCCAATATCGGTTGCCAGACCCACCTCGACGGAGCCGGGCGTACGCCTGTGCGCCACTGGATCGAGCTGGTCGAAGAAGCCCTGAACTAGGAGATTTACATGCAAACCAAAGCCGTACTGGGTCTACAGGAAGCCAGCCAGATCATCGCCGCCGCACGTGCCGAGGCCGAAGCCAACAACTGGGCTGTGGCCATTGCAGTAGTCGATGACGGTGGCCATCCGCTGGCGTTGGAGCGTCTCGATGGTTGTGCGCCAATCGGTGCCTACATCGCTCAGGAAAAAGCCCGCACCTCTGCGCTGGGCCGCCGCGAATCGAAAATTTATGAAGACATGGTCAATGGCGGTCGCAATGCGTTCATTTCAGCGCCATTGCTGACCTCGCTGGAAGGCGGTGTACCGGTTGTCGTAAACGGCCAGATCGTAGGCGCCGTGGGCGTGTCCGGCGTTCGCGCCGATCAGGACTCGCAGATTGCCAAGGCGGGTGCTTCGAGCGTGGCATAAGCCGCTGCTCGCACCCCTTGCAACCCATTGAAAGGAGATTTTGAAATGACCGATCGAGTTAATTGCCACGGCCTGCAAGTGGCCAGCAACCTGCAGCGTTTTGTTGATGAAGAAGTGCTGCCGGGCAGTGGTCTGGAGCGCGAAGCATTCTGGAGCGGCTTTGCGGCGCTGGTGCATGACCTTGCACCGAAGAATCGTCAGCTGCTGGCCGAGCGCGATCGCCTGCAAATTGAACTGGACCAGTGGCACCGCGCTAATCCGGGCCCAGTCAAGGACATGCCGGCTTACCGTAGCTTCCTTGAGTCGATCGGTTATCTGTTGCCGCAACCTGCAAGCGTGCAGGCCAGCACCGCCAATGTAGACTCGGAAATCGCCACTCAGGCAGGTCCGCAGTTGGTCGTGCCGGTGATGAATGCGCGCTACGCGCTCAACGCCGCCAACGCCCGTTGGGGTTCGCTGTATGACGCGTTGTACGGCACTGACGCTATCTCCGAAGCTGACGGCGCAAGCAAAGGGCCGGGCTACAACGAAGTGCGTGGCGCCAAGGTTATTGCCTTTGCCCGCGGTTTCCTCGATCAGGCAGCGCCGCTAGCCAAGGGCTCGCACGTTGATGCTGTGCGTTACCAGATTGCCGATGGCCAACTGCTGGTGAGCTTGCGTGATGGCAGCGAGAGCGGCCTGCGCGAGCCACAGAAGTTTGTCGGTTATCAGGGTGAAGTTGCTGCGCCCACCGCGTTGCTGCTGAAGAACAACGGCCTGCATGTCGAGATTCAGATCGATGCGCAAAGCCCGATCGGCAAAACCGATCCGGCTGGCGTCAAAGACCTGCTGATCGAGGCGGCGCTGTCGACGATTCTCGATTGCGAAGATTCGGTTGCCGCAGTTGATGCCGACGACAAAGTGGTTATCTACCGCAACTGGCTCGGCCTGATGAAGGGCGATCTGCGTGAAGACCTGGAGAAGGGCGGCAAGGTTATTACTCGTAGCCTCAACCCTGATCGTCAGTACATCGCGGTGGATGGCTCGGCGCTGACCCTGCATGGTCGTTCATTGCTGTTCGTGCGTAACGTCGGCCATCTGATGAGCAACCCGGCGATTATCGACGCTGAAGGCTTTGAAATCCCCGAAGGTATTCTCGATGGCGTGATGACCACGCTCATCGCCATGTATGACCTGCAGCGCAAAGGCAACTCGCGCACTGGCAGCGTTTACATCGTTAAGCCGAAGATGCATGGCCCGGCAGAGGTGGCGTTTGCCAACCAACTGTTCGGCCGCGTTGAAGCGCTGTTGGGCCTGCCAGCCAACACCGTGAAAATGGGCATCATGGATGAAGAGCGCCGCACCTCGGTTAACCTCAAGGCGTGTATCGCTGAGGCCGCTGCGCGCGTTGCATTCATCAACACCGGCTTCCTCGATCGCACCGGTGACGAGATGCACACGGCGATGGAAGCGGGCCCGATGCTGCGCAAAGGCGACATGAAGAGCAGCGCATGGATTCAGGCCTACGAGCGCAATAACGTGCTGGTTGGTCTTAACTGCGGCCTGCGCGGCAAGGCGCAGATCGGTAAAGGCATGTGGGCCATGCCGGATCTGATGGCTGCGATGCTCGAGCAGAAAATTGGTCACCCGAAAGCCGGTGCTAACACCGCCTGGGTGCCATCGCCAACGGCTGCGGTACTGCATGCATTGCACTATCACCAGGTTGATGTGCAGGCGGTTCAGCGTGAGCTGGAGATGATTGATCTCAACGCTCAGCGCAATAGCTTGCTCAATGATCTGCTGACAGTGCCGGTCAGCGCTGAGCGCAACTGGAGCGCAAGCGAGATTCAGCAAGAACTCGACAACAACTGTCAGGGTATTCTCGGCTACGTTGTACGTTGGGTTGAACAAGGTGTTGGTTGCTCGAAGGTGCCGGATATCCACAACGTCGGCCTGATGGAAGACCGGGCTACGTTGCGTATCTCCAGCCAGCACATTGCCAACTGGTTGCGCCACGGTGTGATCAGCGAAGCGCAGGTTGAGCAAAGCCTGCTGCGCATGGCCGAGGTGGTTGACCAGCAGAATGCGGGTGATCCGGTGTATCGTCCAATGGCAACCAATCCACAGCAATCCGCAGCCTTCCAGGCTGCAAGTGATCTGGTATTCAAGGGCTGTGAACAACCCAGTGGTTATACCGAACCTTTGCTGCATGCTTGGCGTTTGCGCTTCAAGCAGCAGTAAAGTGACATAGCAACAAGATTCGCCCCGCCAATTAACGTTGGCGGGGCTTTTGAGCATTAGCCCATACAGTAACTCTGTTGGGCTTCGGGGCAGAAGGAATGCCCTAGATGCGTGGCGCCGGGTTATCGCCCGGGAAATTAGCGGTTCACAAAAAAAATAAGGGACCCACAAAATGAGTCAAACCTTGCTCTCGATCCTGGCATTCGTGCCGTTGGTGCTGGCGGGTGTTTTGCTGATCGGCTTTCGCTGGCCAGCCAAATACGCAATGCCGGTGGTTTTTTTACTTACGGCAATCATCGGGTTAACCGCCTGGGACATGTCACTGGTACGGGTAGTGGCTTCAAGTCTGCAAGGCTTGGTGCTGACCGCGTCGATCCTGTGGATCATCTTTGGCGCGATCTTGCTGCTCAACACACTCAAACATTCGGGTGGCATCAGTGCCATTCGCCGTGGTTTTTCGGGCATCAGCCCGGACCGCCGCGTGCAGGCACTGATCGTGGCCTGGCTGTTTGGTTGCTTCATTGAAGGGGCATCCGGCTTCGGTACGCCGGCTGCGGTGGCTGCGCCATTGCTTGTCGCGCTGGGTTTCCCGGCTCTGGCAGCAGTGGTTTTGGGGATGATGGTGCAGTCGACTCCGGTATCCTTCGGTGCCGTGGGTACGCCGATGTTGGTGGGTGTTGCGGGTGGTCTGGATAAAACCGGCCTGACCGAACAGCTGGCAACACTGGGCAGCAGCTGGGACATCTTCTTCCAGATGATCGTCTCGCGTGTGGTAATCCTGCACGGCGTGATCGGTCTGCTGATGCCGCTGTTCATGCTGTCGATCATGACCCGCTTCTTCGGTAAGAATCAGTCGTGGAAGGAAGGCCTGCAAATGGCCCCGTTCGCGATCTTTACCGGTCTGGCTTTCTCGCTGCCGTACATGGCTGCCGGGGTATTCCTGGGTCCTGAGTTCCCGTCGATGATCGGTGCTCTGGTAGGTCTGGCAATCGTTATTCCAGCGGCCAAGGCCGGTTTCCTGCTGCCAAAGGAAACATGGGACTTCGCTGACGCCAAAGACTGGCCTGCCGAGTGGATGGGCAAGATCGAGATGAAACTCGATGACATCGCCGGTAAAACGCCGATCTCCGTGCCGATGGCATGGGCGCCGTACCTGCTGTTGGCGGTGTTCTTGGTTGCATCGCGGGTGTTCCCGGACCTGAAGAACGCGCTCAGCGCAGTGAGCTTCGGTTGGACTGACATTCTCGGCGAAGCCGGCGTGTCGGGTGCCATCCAGCCGCTGTATCTGCCAGGCGGGATTCTGTGCATGGTGGTGTTGGTGACCTTCTTCCTGCACCGCATGCGCTTCTCCGAACTGACCGCTGCCATCAGTGAATCGAGCCGCACCCTGCTGGGCGCTGGTTTCGTGCTGATCTTCACCATTCCGATGGTGCGTATCCTGATCAACTCCGGCGTCAACGGTTCTGATCTGGTGTCCATGCCGGTGGCGATGGCGCAGTTGGTGGCTGACAGCGTGGGCGGTATTTACCCACTGTTCGCGCCTGCAGTTGGCGGTCTCGGCGCGTTTATCGCCGGTTCAAACACCGTTTCCAACCTGATGCTCTCGCAGTTCCAGTTCAACGCAGCAGGCCTGCTGGGCGTGTCGGGTGCGATGATGGTGGCCGCGCAGTCGGTAGGTGCCGCAGCCGGTAACATGATTGCGATCCACAACGTGGTCGCAGCTTCGGCAACGGTCGGTTTGCTTGGTCGTGAAGGGATTACCCTGCGCAAAACCATGCTGCCAACGCTGTACTACCTCTTGGCTGCTGGCAGCCTGACGATGATTGCGATGTACGGCATGTCCATCGTTGATCCGTTGATGGCGGCTAAGTAAGCGCTTGAGTCAGGTGTCTGGCGGTCTTTGTGGGCGTCAGGCACCTGGTGGATTAATACACGTTCGTCGTGGCGGTGCTTGGCGGGTTCGGCTAATTACGTTAGTTTGCTCGCGCAATTACCCTGCGATTACCTGAGGTTGAAATGAAAAAGTGGCAATGTGTAGTCTGTGGGCTGGTATACGATGAAAGTCAGGGCTGGCCTGATGAAGGCATCGCCGCCGGCACAGCATGGCAGGATGTACCGGAAGACTGGCTTTGCCCGGATTGCGGTGTTGGCAAGATGGATTTCGAAATGATCGAAATCGGTTAATTCAGATTTCCCCAACGGCGGCCCTTGGCCGCCGTTTTTATTGGTGGTTCTGGCCAAGCGAGGCCACTGCGATAGACAATAGAGCAATGCTTACCGGCAACTCTGGCGGAGGTTCACATGCGTAAGTGGCAATGTGTGGTCTGCGGTTTCATCTACGACGAAGCCGAAGGGCTGGTTGATGAAGGCATCGAGCCCGGTACCGCGTGGGAAGACATACCAGCAGACTGGGTGTGCCCGGATTGCGGGGTTGGCAAGGCTGATTTCGAGATGATCGAAATCAGTTGAAACCGGGCCAGCCAACTATTGCTTAACTGCTTTTTGGCTGGTTGCAGCCGTTATAAATCTAATCAAGAGGCGAAAAATAATGACTGCACCGGTCGTAATTATCGGCACCGGCCTGGCTGGCTATAACCTGGCGCGTGAGTTCCGCAAGCTCGACAGCGAAACCCCTTTGTTGCTGATTACGGCAGACGACGGTCGCTCCTATTCCAAGCCAATGCTCTCCACCGGCTTCGGCAAGAACAAGGATGCCGACAGCCTGAGCATGGCCGAGCCCGGCGCGATGGCCGAGCAGTTGAATGCCGAGGTGCGCACCCACACCCAGATCACCGGAATTGACCCTGGCCACAAACAATTGTGGATCGGTGAAGAAGCTGTGGCGTACCGCGATCTTGTCTTGGCGTGGGGCGCGGAAGTGATTCGGGTGCCGGTTGAGGGCGATGCTAGTGAGCAGGTTTTCCCAATCAATGACCTTGAAGACTACGCACGCTTTCGTGCGGCGGCCGAAGGTAAAAAACGCGTGCTGTTGCTCGGCGTCGGCCTGATCGGCTGTGAGTTCGCCAACGACCTGATGCTCGGCGGCTATCAGGTCGAACTCGTTGCGCCGTGCGAGCAAGTGATGCCCGCGTTGTTGCACCCGGCCGCCGCAGCTGCCGTGCAGGCAGGGCTCGAAGGGCTTGGCGCGCGTTTCCATCTGGGGCCGGTGCTTACGCGTCTCAACCATAAAGGCGAGGGGCTTGAAGCGGTGTTGTCGGATGGCACGGTGATCGAATGTGATCTGGTGCTTTCGGCAATTGGCTTGCGGCCGCGCACGGCGCTGGCGATGGCGGCAGGTCTGGAGGTTAATCGTGGCGTGGTGGTTGACCGTGAGCTGCGCACCTCGCACAGCAACATCTTCGCGTTGGGCGATTGCGCCGAAGTCGACGGTCTCAATTTGCTCTACGTCATGCCGCTCATGAGTTGCGCACGGGCGCTTGCGCAAACATTGGCCGGTAACCCGACTGCAGTGAAGTACGGCGCCATGCCGGTTACGGTCAAAACCCCAATTTGCCCTCTGGTTGTGTCGCCAGTGCCGCACGGTTTGCAGGGTGAATGGACGGTTGAAGGCAGCGCTGGCGACATCAAAGCCCTGTGCCGAAATGCCTCGGGAGAACTGCTCGGTTACGCACTAACTGGGACTGCCGTTCAGGAAAAATTGGCCCTGAATAAGCTACTTCCGGCCCTTTTGGCGTAATTAGCTTCCTTTCTGTCGGGTACGCCACAAAATCATCTTATTTTCCTGTAGGACGATGCTGGCATATCCCTTGAACGCATGCCATCCTCCAACGTGATTGCAGCAGCGTAGAGCCGCTGCATCGCCTTGGGCGCTGTTCAACTGGAACAGCCCGGACAAAACAACAACAAACCGTCATAGGGGCATTTATGCGTAAACCAGAACTTGCTGCAGCGATTGCAGAAAAAGCTGATCTGACTAAAGACCAGGCAAACCGCGTATTGAACGCAGTGTTGGAAGAAATCACCGGTGCACTGAACCGTAAAGACAGCGTCACGCTGGTCGGTTTCGGTACATTTGTGCAGCGTCATCGCGGTGCGCGTACCGGCAAGAATCCGCAAACCGGTCAGCCTGTGACCATCAAGGCCAGCAACACCGTCGCTTTCAAACCGGGCAAGTCCCTCAAAGATGCGGTAAATTAAACACAGAGTGTTTCATTTTCTGTGGATAAGTTCTGCAAAGCCTCGTGATTCGGGGCTTTGTGCTATCTGGGGTAAGTGAAAGTATCGAAACAGTGTTTCATTAAGTATTCAAAAGAAAAAGTGATCGCATTGAAGCAGTAGCGTTTCATTCTTGACGCCCATTTAGCCTGTCTATAGGCTTCCGTGCTCGTGAAAAAAGCGCGGTGTTTCATTTGAACAATTCAGTCTTTTCACTCACTACCGTCGTCTTTGATAAATTGGGCGGTATAAAACTAAAGTTAGTAACTGAAAGTAGCCAGGTTGATATATTTGCCGGCGCGTATGCTTTGCAACGATTCGACAATGGCTCGAAGCCAAACACCATAAGAGTTGATCAGAGTTCTATTTTGATCCTCTATCGATTCTGTGAAATTCAAAAAATAAATTTGATTGAGCGCGTTGCAAATCTTAATCCTCTTACAATCGGGGAGATTGAAGCTTTCTCATCGTATTGCGGCTTTGCTCAACAGACTGGCGAACAAGTTAATCCAAATTGGTATGGTGCCCGCATGCGAGGCGCAAAAAAATTTGTAGATTACCTATGGCTGTTCTATGAGGGGCGGTGTGCTCGAAACTTAGAACAACTTAAAATTGCTAAGCGTTCGTTTGAGAGCATGACTGCCGGCTTCAAGTTGTATATGAAAGCTCCTTACAGGGGCGATAAAAAAGACAGGATTGGCCTTACTCCTGAGCTTCAGGCTAAGTTCATTGCCATTATTGACCCTGATGCAAGCAATAATTTAAATCCTTGGAAAATTTATAAGGTGCGATGGAGAAATTATATTCTCCTGCTTCTTTTGATGTTGGGCGGAAATCGTAAAGGTGAGACGTTGTTGTTGAAATTGAACAATTTTCAGCTTACTGGGATGCGAAAGTATTACGATATCGTCAAGAGTAAAGATGTGATTGATTATCCCCGCGCTGAGTCTCCTTCAGTTAAAACCCTCGGTCGGCAGGTAGTGTTACATGATCAGCTCGCTGCGCTGGTTGAACACTACATTGTGAATATCAGAAAAGAATTCATCGGCTGGCAGTCAACAAGCTATGTCTTCTTGTCTTACCGGGATGGGCGTCCTCTTTCAGTGCAGACTCCTAATTCAATTCTTAATGAGCTAATTAAACAATATCCAGAGTTTGTGGGCCTTCTCAGCCCTCATCGTCTTCGAAATACATTTCATGATCTTTTGAATCAGGCACTGGATAGAAAATTTAAAGGTGAAAGCGGTTTAAGTCGTAAGCTTTTAAAAGCCCCTATTCAGGAAGCGGCAGGCGGCTGGGCTAAGAACAGTAATATGCCAGATCATTATGCAAAGGGATCGATACAAGCCAAAGTAGCTGAGTTACAAGCTCTGCTTCAACAAGAAACGCTTAAGGCGTAATCGGTTAATTAAATGAATGGACTTCAGACTCAGTGGGCGTTGGCTGCAAACGATGAGCTTTCAGATCTGTGGCCAGGAGGAGCTTTTGTAAAAAGTCGGCTTGGCTATGAAATCGAACTATTTGATGATCATGGGGGATTTCGATCTGTAATAAAATTGCCAGATGATACGGGTGAGTTTATTTATCTTAAATCACAGTATCTTAATCTTCTGGATACTGAATTAAGAGAGGTTGTGAGGAGTTACCTAAGGTATATATTGGAGCGGTATCACACTTCAACCGTTAGAATTAAATATAAATTTCTGGTTTTTTTTTGCCTGTGAGATTTCTAAAGGAGTTCATATCAACGACTTCTTGGGCGGACTTTCTGTGCTTGAAACTAAAGAAAAGGCGGCATTCATCTCTGCTTGTAAGGAATTCTTGAATTTTCTATTGCTTTGCGGATATGAAGATCTTTCGTTAGAGTCATATGAGGAGTTTCATAAGCTCCGAAATTATTCAGGTAAAGTAAATTCGTATTTATCTCTATTTGTAATGGATGAAGCCAGAGGCCCATTTACAAGAGAGGAAATTTCCGTACTGTCGGATCAGGTTAATAATCAGCAGCTTCCGTTAGAATTTCGTTTGCTGTTAGATCTATGTTTATGTTTTGGATTGAGGCCGATACAAGTTTCTTTATTGAAACGAAAAGACTTCATTAAGGACGGTAAAAGCGGATTAAAATATCTTAACGTGCCGCGCGTGAAGCAAAATTCGCGCAATCGGCGAGTTCAATTCAGCTCTCGAATACTTACAGAAAGAACTGCAAGTCTTATCCAGGCTCACATGGTTTCTACAAAATTACCTGATGGTATTAATCCCGCAGAGCTTCCACTTTTTATTAGTTCAAATCCGATACATTTAGAAAGAGACGGCAATTCCTTAGGAAGTCACTACTGGGAAGATACAGAGCGGCTGTCAAGTGACTATTTTTCAGATGAGTCAAAGCGAGCCGTACTTTACCAAAAGTCGAGTGCCAGAATTAATTATATTCTCTGGGGAAATGAACATAGGCTGCCATTTTCCCCTCGTACCGGAAAGCAATTCAATTTATGTGCATATAGATTTCGTTATACGGTTGGCACGCAAGCAGTAATGTCCGGCTGTTCCCCTGAAGAGCTTGCCGATTTACTTGATCACAATGATACAAACAGTATTAAACACTACTTCAGATTCACTCATGAGATGTGGGAAATTCTCGAAAATGCCACGTTGAGTCGCATTGAACAGAAGCAATTCACAGCTGCTTGGATGAGAGAAGGTGACCTTGTAAATAATATATATAGTCATGTATGTGAGCCAAGAAATTTTAATGTTATAGGGAAGTGCGCGGCTCAATCAGTATGCTTCGAAGAACCAGCGGTAGCTTGCTATTCGTGTGACAGATTTTGCCCTAATAAAGATGTAGCAGCTCATGAAAGTGCTTTAGAGGGTTTGGTCGAGCGAAAAGATCAATTGTTAACTGTCAGCACCGCTAATGTAGTTTCAGTTATTGATCAGGCAATAGCTGGTTGCCGTGCTGCAATTGCCTACTCTGACGGGCAGGACGTGGTCCTAATTAATGTTAAGGAAATCTGAATGCAAAATGTAATGGCACAGGATATTTTGCATGAGGAGCTTCGGATTAAGCTAAGCCGTCTTGCCAGCATAGCTGAAGTGAGATTTTCAAAACTCGCATGCTTTAAAGGATCAAAGTGGGAGGATTTTTCCTGGTTATATAACGGCAGGCATAATGTTTATTTATTGGCTCGTGGAGAAACTAACCCAGAGTTAATGCTGCTGAACAAGGTCTTCTTGGTAAGTTATCTCTGGGGCAGAAGGTCGGATCACAATGGGATACCGGCTGGCCGTGTTATGGACTTGGCTGCTGCTGTTAAGTACATGGCTGTTCAGGGTGTTGTCAGCCTTAGAGGGATTGATCAATCTTCCTACATGACAACGTTCAAATATCTTATAGCTCACTATAAGTCACCTGCTGGAGCGTGTAGAGCGCTAAATTATTTTATTAGATTTGTCTTCGATTCTTCCTTGATCGTTAGCAATTTTGACCTCATAGGTATACAGGATTTACAAGATAAAGATAAGTATGGCCGTGTTGCCCTTGGAGAAAAACTGCCGCTTCCTGAGTTGGTCAAAACAATCATTGCGTTGAAGTGGGCGGTACAAGAGCAGTGGGATGGCAGCTTTCGTGCTCAGATGGATATGCTGTCTGTTCTGACTCAGGCATTTCAATATGGTTTAGGCTTAAGAATTGGCGAGGTTTTGCGGTTACCTAAGAATTGCTTAGTTACAATAAGTGGCGAACTGTATTGTAGAGTATGGACAGAAAAGGGTACGGCGCCGATCGCTAGGTATGTCCCTACTATCTGGAGAGATGCAATCTGTGAAGCGGTTCTGCGAATTGATGAAATTTGCGGACCCTATAGAGAGCAAGCGTTGAGCATTGAAGATGGTTCCTATGCCGAAAATCTGGATAATCGGTTTCAGACAAGAATAGAAGTGATTGATCGGCATGTTCAGTCTGCTTTAGACCGTCTTTATAAAAAAATTGAGTCTAATGCCTCAGAGGCTGAGAGGCAGTTGCGTCTTCTTAAGTATCTGCCTGATGATGAACTTGTCGAACTTAAAAATTTGGGTGAATACTTACCATTTGCCTCAAAATCAAGAGACTCAAATGCGCTCCTCAAATTTTACAAAAAAAACGGCTTTAAGGTGACTTCAAAATCGCTAGGAAAAGTAAAGTGTGCTTATTATTTACGAGGCTTTGATGTTAAGCAGCGTCTTGTCCAATTGATAGAGCTCCGCCGAAATGTTGTTTTATATTCTGAGTTTTTTGAGGTGCTTCATAATCGTAAACCTGAAGGAAGTCGTTCTAAGGATGTGCACGCTCTAAAAGATAGGTTGAAGTCGCAAAACCTGGCTTCTCTGGAGGCCTTTGCTTTGACAGGTGAGCCGTGCCTTCATGGCGCAAGAATCGTATATCTTAGTAGTGACGACGCAGTCGCAGCAATACGCACTATTGTCAGTGGTGGTTATAATTACGATGCTTATATCCCGATATTAGATGCTGAAAAGCTCTACCCAGAACTGTTTAACCAGAAGACTATGACCTCCATCGCAAATGGTAGTGAAACTGGATTTTACTCGTTTTTAAGAGTCACAGAGGAGCGAAAGACTTTTTACAGACCGGCCCCGGATAACATTAGGCTAAAATATCATGCCGTTTCTGGGTTCTTAGTGGAACAGTCCAGCATTAAAAGCGCTGTTGAAGATGCTTTCGTTTCAGTCAATACCAAAATTAAGTCTGAACTTATTGAGGAGATTAAAGAGGAGCTTCTAGCAGATGGAATAGAGATCGGTTCGGCCACATTTGGGATAAATCAAAAGGTTTCTGATTATTTATTTGTTGTTCCCAGTAATCTTGGCGGTGTGTATAACGAGCACATTCCAACTGTCCTCGGTTATTACTCTGTTTTATATGCGATAAAACCAGCTAAGCAGGGGCAGTCAGCATTTCTCCGTTATGGTGTTGTAGCCAATGAAGAGATTGTAAGTACGTTTCAGACTCACAAGGGTCGACATTGGCAAACTAATTCACTTTTCCGATCCGGTTTGGCTGCAAGTATTGTCAATAAGTGGATGGGGAGATCTGACAGTCAAGGTGAACATTACGATCATCAGACTGCTAAAGAACGTGCTGAGAAAGTTAGTGAACTTATGCTTTCTGAACAGTCCCGATTTATTGGTGATTTGGCGAATAAGGTCAAGATTTGGAATGACAACAGTATTCCGCCCCAGAATGTTCAGACCTTCCTAACCGATATGCTGCAAACCGTACATTACGGTCCACTTGGACATTGTTTTCGTGATATTAATTTAAAGCCTTGCGAATTTCATCTGAAGTGCCTGACCGGTAATTCAGGAAAGGGCTGCAGAGAGTTCGTAGTAGATCTTTTAGATCCAGTACAAATTAAGCAAGTCGAGTCAGAGCGTAATAGATCAGAAATTGAGCTGGCGCGGCTTTTTGAGGCCTTGAATAGGCCCGGTATCCCGTTAGAGTCTGTTGAAATGCATATCGAGCATCAAATGGCGATTTTTAGAAATGCTTCTTATATTTTAGAAAAGTCTGAGGTTGTGCTCAACGATATTCAAGTTGAAAAGAGTAAGGACTATCAGCCATTTAGGGCTGGTGGCTCTGTTCCAAGCGACTGTGTATTCCAATGTGGAGTAGCTTGATTGTGACTACGTCTACCGAGCAATGGGATAAAGCTTTTTCTGTATTGCAACAATTTGAAAGACAACTGATAGATCCTTCAAACTTCGGGTGGAAGTATATTACCGATAAGTCTGGTGTGTCTAAGCCAACTCTGTGGCGAAATAAGGAATTTGAAAAAGAGTTTCAACGTATCAAGGATGTCGTCAAAAGTTATGCTCGTGGTGAAAAAAAGTTCGATCAAGAAACTTCACTTAAAGCGGCCAGAGATCGTGATCGAGATCAACAAATCGAGGTGCTCAAGGCACAGGTTCAAGAGTTGATGAAGCAATTGAATAGGGAGCGAGAACGACTTATATACGCCTCTATGATTGCTCGCCGTAAGAATATCGATCCTGCGGAATTCTTAGATGATAGCCCTGTGTTTCGTAAGCCTGCCAAAGGCGGCTCAGTTGTCAAGCTGCCGTCTAAGGGCGGCTAGCAAATGTCGGATGCCTTCAACTGGCTTTGTACCGGGTTTTAATGCATAGCTATCCTGCATGAGCCGCCACCAAATTGACTGGCATCAATTTACCGATTGATGATTCCAGGTAATACTCAAGGATTCTGTTATCGTTCGGCCAGTCTCCAGAATGACATACCGCATGCGACGACTTAGTTTTGTTCTAGCCCTGATTGTCAGCTTCACACTCCCTTCTTTTGGCAGCATGGCTTCTGGCATCACGATGGAGCCTTTTCTGATGCAAAGCGCCATGGCCGATATGAATTATGGCGGCAGTGAGCTCTCTTGCAGTGAGGACATGAGCGACACTTTGAGCTAGGTAACAAATCTCCTGCAAGTCCGGCCAGTCATGCAAAGCCAGTGTTCTCCTGCAAGCAGTGGCGATCTTACCCTTCGCCCCGTCCATACTTTTACGCAAACAGCGCTGATACAGCGGCTACTTTAATGATAGCCCGCCGGTCTTTCGTCACTACCGCGCGTCTCCTGACGCTTTGATCTGAAGTGCGCTCCGCTAACCGGGCGCTTTGTTGCCGCCTGCATTTGGCGGTATCGATCAAGGTCATTGGAGACGAAAACATGTCTGCTTTTTTTATCGCACGCCGTGAATGCTCAGGCATGCTGGCTGTGGGTGGGTTCTGTTCTCAATATGCAGGCGGAGTCCCTCACATTCGGCCGCGCTCAAACCCTGGCCGAGCGTACGGCCCCTGAAAATATTGCCTGGCAGGCTCAAGTCGAGTCGGCACAATAAGCTGTACTGCCGTCGGGTGCTCTGCCTGACCCCAAAAATGATCCTAGGCGTGGATTACCAGCCGATTTAATGCCCGGATCCTTACTCGCTTAGCCATTGCGGCGGGTGGAACCGCTGGTGGTTTCTAGCTGGGCAAACAAAGCTCGGTGGCGGTGATCATTGCCGGTCTATTGGCGATTGATTCTCTGTGGCGATGATGCCGGCTCCGAGATAATGAGTCGCATTGCCGCACCGTTGTTTTCGATGCTGGTGTTGCCGGCTGCCAATTGGTTTATGCGACGCAAAACGGGAAGAGACTGATGTAGCAGGTCTGGGAATGACTCGGGTAACCGGAGAGTAAGTCTGAGTTACGCCCTGTCATTTAATATCTTTGAGCTACTAATAAGCCCCCTAATACTGCAATTACGAAGATGTAATTTTCGCTTCACTTTGATGACAGGTGCCTACGTTTATATTTTTACTACAACCTAAATAGAGGAATTAAACGTGAACACTCTTAAAGCTGTCATGGCGGTATCTATTCTTTCTGCATCGTCCCTGGCTATGGCCGAAGGCGGCGGTGACCGCGTCTATGGTCGAATGATTCAGGAGAATGAAAGGGCGATGCAGGAATACGCTGCTGCTCGTGGCAAGACTCCGCCCGAGGTAACTCACTATCGATACGGTATGAAGCTGGACATCGCGAAGGTTGTACATACGAGCCCTACAGGCTCTGGTTGCGAGGTAATGCCCGCTCAGATGACCTATGAGGACTCCAGCGGCGATTTGCAGACTATTGAATATCGGGCAATGGGCACAGCCTGCCGGAATCAAAACTGAGCTACATAGGAGCTTACAGGTCACTGACTTAAAAGTAATTTTCAAGTCACCCTGACGTTATTTGGCGTGTGGAAGTATGGCGTGAGCGCGCACGGGCGATTCCTGGTGCGCTACGGCAACTACTACAAGAAATCTCACCGAGATAAAACTGCCAAATAATTCAGGAGTGTCACATGAATAACCCCCTTTTTTGCTTATCGCTGATAGCTCTGAGTATCGGCACCGGACAGGCTGCAATTGCCGCCGAAGAAAAGGCCGAGGGCTTCGTCGAGGGCAGCAGCCTCACTATTCTGAACCGCAACCTCTACTTCAACCGCGACTTTCGTAAGGGACAGTCGAGCGGCACAGGTAATGGTTACTCGGAAGAGTGGGCCCATGGAATCATCGGGCAGTTTGAGTCTGGATTCACCGAGGGTACCGTTGGCTTTGGTATCGACGCGTTTGCGATGCTGGGCCTGAAACTCGACTCTGGTGGTGGGCGATCCGGCGCAGGTGGCTCCGTTGATGTGATGCCTTATAACAGTGCAGGGCAACCCGAGGATGACTACTCCAAGGTGGGAGGTGCGGTTAAAGCCAGGTTTATGGATACAGTCATCAAAGCTGGCGATGTTTTTCCTGTCAGCCCAGTCGTTCATTACGGTGACTCGCGACTCCTGCCCGAAAGCTTTCGCGGTATCACCGTGGCCAACAACAGTATTGACGGCTTGGCCCTGCAAGGTGGCCGCTTGCATTCAATGAGCGAGCCCAACTCAAGCAGCATGCGCGATGGCTTTGCAACGTTCTATGCCGGCTCCGTCGACGCCCCCTGGATCGCCTATTTTGGAGGCGATTACTCGGTCAACGACAACGTTGGCATCAGCCTCTATACCAGCCGTCTCAAAGATGCCTGGAACCAGTACTATGCTGGCACCACGTTGAGCTATCCGCTCTCCGACGATGTTGCCTTGATCGGTGGTCTCAATTACTACAAAGCTGTCGATGAAGGGAAACAACAACTGGGCAGTTTCGATAACAACATCTGGAGCGGCAAGGCTGGAGTGCAATTTGGTGCCCATACCATCATGGTTGGCATTCAGCGCAATAACGGCGATGACGATTTCGATTACCTGCGTCAATCCGACTCGATCTACCTGGATAACTCCATCCAGTACAGCGACTTCAACTCGCCCAAGGAAAAGTCCTGGCAGGTGCGCTATGACTTGGACATGGAGCCTTTTGGTGTACCCGGCCTGAGCTTCATGACCCGCTACGCGCAGGGCTGGGATGCTGACTACACCAACGCCAACGAGGTTTACATGCGGCGCGACGATGATGGTAATCCGCTGACCGATCAGAAACGGTGGGAGCGCGACATCGAAGCCAAGTACGTCGTGCAAGCCGGATCACTGAAAGACATGTCCTTCCGCATTCGCCAGGCAACGACCCGTGCAACCGACTTCGAGTCGGATCTGGATGAGGTTCGCCTCATAGTCGAATACCCGCTCGAAGTGCTTTAAAGCGTTGTCGGCGAGTGCCTGCTGGAACTCGCCTTGCTCGGCTGCTGCCTCCTCAGTGCTCCTTTGGTTTGGAGGCAGCCTTCGGCACCCTCGGGTGCCTTTTTTCATATGGATCTATAGCGGCTAGTTGTGTCGCTAGTCGTGAAAGGCTGTATTTGTAGTGGTCAACTAATCCCGGACACGACGTTAAGTTTCTGCTCGGCCTGAGCGGGCGCTAGCCCGCCATTGAATGAATGAGGCCGTATCCAGTTGTAGCGATGCATCAAATAATGGCTGATGTCCCGTTGCGCCTGCTGAACCGACATATAACCCATTGAAGGTATCCACTCGGTTTTCAAGCTTCGAAATACACGCTCCATCGGCGAGTTATCGTAGCAATTGCCCCGACGACTCATGCTCTGGCTGATGCGGTACCGCCACAGGCGCTGACGGAAGTGACGACTTCCATATTGCGACCCCTGATCCGAATGAAACAGCAGCCCTTGAGGTCTCCCGCGTTG
>NZ_FPBC01000031.1 GCF_900116605.1 Pseudomonas marincola | reverse complement strand
CTCACCGGCGCACCTTCTCCCGAAGTTACGGTGCCATTTTGCCTAGTTCCTTCACCCGAGTTCTCTCAAGCGCCTTGGTATTCTCTACCTAACCACCTGTGTCGGTTTGGGGTACGGTTCCTAATTACCTGAAGCTTAGAAGCTTTTCCTGGAAGCATGGCATCAACCACTTCGTCGTCTAAAAGACAACTCGTCATCAGTTCTCGGCCTTAAGATCCCGGATTTACCTAAGATCTCAGCCTACTACCTTAAACACGGACAACCAACGCCGTGCTGGCCTAGCCTTCTCCGTCCCTCCATCGCAGTAATTAGAAGTACGGGAATATTAACCCGTTTCCCATCGATTACGCATTTCTGCCTCACCTTAGGGGCCGACTCACCCTGCGTCGATTAACGTTGCGCAGGAAACCTTGGTCTTTCGGCGTGCGAGTTTTTCACTCGCATTGTCGTTACTCATGTCAGCATTCGCACTTCTGATACCTCCAGCAAGCTTCTCAACTCACCTTCACAGGCTTACAGAACGCTCCTCTACCGCTCATCCTAAGATGAACCCGTAGCTTCGGTGTATGGTTTGAGCCCCGTTACATCTTCCGCGCAGGCCGACTCGACTAGTGAGCTATTACGCTTTCTTTAAAGGGTGGCTGCTTCTAAGCCAACCTCCTAGCTGTCTAAGCCTTCCCACATCGTTTCCCACTTAACCATAACTTTGGGACCTTAGCTGACGGTCTGGGTTGTTTCCCTTTTCACGACGGACGTTAGCACCCGCCGTGTGTCTCCCGTGCTGACACTTGCTGGTATTCGGAGTTTGCATCGGTTTGGTAAGTCGGGATGACCCCCTAGCCGAAACAGTGCTCTACCCCCAGCAGTGATACACGAGGCGCTACCTAAATAGCTTTCGAGGAGAACCAGCTATCTCCGAGCTTGATTAGCCTTTCACTCCGATCCACAGGTCATCCGCTAACTTTTCAACGGTAGTCGGTTCGGTCCTCCAGTCAGTGTTACCTAACCTTCAACCTGCCCATGGATAGATCGCCCGGTTTCGGGTCTATTCCCAGCGACTAAACGCCCTATTAAGACTCGCTTTCGCTACGCCTCCCCTATTCGGTTAAGCTTGCCACTGAAAATAAGTCGCTGACCCATTATACAAAAGGTACGCAGTCACAGAACAAAGTCTGCTCCCACTGCTTGTACGCATACGGTTTCAGGATCTATTTCACTCCCCTCTCCGGGGTTCTTTTCGCCTTTCCCTCACGGTACTAGTTCACTATCGGTCAGTCAGTAGTATTTAGCCTTGGAGGATGGTCCCCCCATATTCAGACAAAGTTTCTCGTGCTCCGTCCTACTCGATTTCACTTCTAAGATCCTTTCGCGTACAGGGCTATCACCCACTATGGCCGCACTTTCCAGAGCGTTCCGCTAAAATCAAAGAAGCTTAAGGGCTAGTCCCCGTTCGCTCGCCACTACTAAGGGAATCTCGGTTGATTTCTATTCCTCAGGGTACTTAGATGTTTCAGTTCCCCTGGTTCGCCTCTTACACCTATGTATTCAGTGCAAGATACCTAACTTATGTTAGGTGGGTTCCCCCATTCAGACATCTCCGGATCAAAGGTTATTTGCCACCTCCCCGAAGCTTTTCGCAGGCTATCACGTCTTTCATCGCCTCTGACTGCCAAGGCATCCACCGTATGCGCTTCTTCACTTGACCATATAACCCCAAGCAATCTGGTTATTGTCTCTAACGTGAAGTAGACATTCGCCGAAAATTTGCAATTGAGAACTACAAATTTTACCTTGACCAAATTAATTACCAGTGAAAGTAATCAATTAGTCACTTCTATCACATACCCAAATTTTTAAAGAACGATTTTTTCTAGTCAAAGACCAGAAATCAACATTCAGCTACTTAATGTAGGAATGCTCATTTCTGAACACTAACGAGACGCGGATCAAGCAATTACATAATGGTGGAGCCAAGCGGGATCGAACCGCTGACCTCCTGCGTGCAAGGCAGGCGCTCTCCCAGCTGAGCTATGGCCCCA
>NZ_FPBC01000001.1 GCF_900116605.1 Pseudomonas marincola | reverse complement strand
TAGCCTTTTTTAATATCGATTTCTCTCGCTCGAGCCGAGCAATCCGAGCTTCCAACTCTTGGATTTTTTGCTGCTCCGGAGTCAGCGCCTTACTTTTAGGTGTCAAGCCTGTTCGCTCTTGCTGGAGCTGATCGACCCAACGACGCAGAGCCGTCTCACCAATACCCAGTGAGCGACTGGCCTCGATGAAGCTGTAGTTTTGACTGAGCACGAGGTCAGCAGCCTCGCGTTTGAACTCAGGGGAAAAGGTACGGCGTTGCTTGGTCATATGACACCTCGTTCTGGCGAGTATTCTCGCCTAAATGAGTGTCCGGTTTCATTAGACCACTACAAGGTCAGCGCGCTCGATTCGTGCCGTGGGAAGAAGTCATTGCCTGCGTGTCGGTGGACGAAACAATCACCGAATATGCAGTCATTCCCCGGTTCTTGCTCAAGATAGGTTTGCGCGATGCAACTCGCGGTGATGTGCTGTGGGTCAGCGTTGCGGCCTCAAGTGTTGCAGAGGCCATGAGTGAGTGGGAGGCTATTCGCACCTACATGGAGCACGGCCCAGCGGCACTGTTAAGGCCCCTGCCCGAAGATGAACAGATTGAACTGGGTAGCGTGGAATACTTCTATTCCTGCCGCGACGACTACCGCAAGTATCACAGTGGGTTGAAGTACTTCTTCGGTTTTGTCGTCATCCAGTTCTGCAGCGGTTGGACAATACCGTGCCATATCTCCAACTTGATCAACAAGCTGCCTAGAACAGGCTTTCCAAAAGATGTAATTGAGTGGTCAAAAGCACTGCCTTGTGAGCAGCACGCCAAGCCAAGTGCTGAGCTATTAGAGCAAAGCGCTTTAGCCCGCAAAGCTTATGCAGAAGGTAAAACATACTTGCAGTACTTCGGTATTAGCGAGGTTGAAGAAGATTTTGTCTGAGGTCTCCGGCACCCTTTAGCGCAGCGATCGAGCCATCTGGGGTTGATCAGCCGGGTTGGGATTTACCTCTGCTTTACATTGGCCTGACCGCACCTATACGCACGTTGATAGACACTCTAATCGTCCCTACAGATTGGAGTGAGTGCGATGAACAAGCGGATTGCATGGATTGAGATTGCAGCGTTGCTGGTGCTGGGCATGTCGCCACTGGTGCAGGCCCACGACAAGCATGAGCCGGCACGTTATGAAGCCAGTCATCACGTCAGCGACAAGCATCAGGGCATCGCCAAATTACCGCGTGGCTATCAAAAGGTGCGTTATGGCGGTCACGACTATTACACCGTTGGCACTCAGTGGTATCGGCCGCAAGCTGGGCGTTATGTGCTGATCAGCCCGCCGCCGGGCTTGCGCGTGAATGCGCTGCCAGGCAAGGCGAAGATCGTGCGAGTGGGGCATGAGCGTTACTATCAGGTGGCGGGCGTGTTTTATCAGCCGGTCGGCAAGGGCCATCAATATCAGGTGGTGCGTGCCCCGCGAGCGCCGGCTGTGGCGTGGGTCGAGGCAGACAATCAGCGCCGTTGACGTGCAGCAGGCTGGAGCCGTAATCAGTGGATTACGGCTTAACCACTTCCAGCGGGTCGGCATGAACCAGCACTTCGGCGCGTGGATATTCCTTGCAAATAGCCGCTTCAACCTGATCGCAAATAGCGTGCGCCTGCGACAAGCTGAGGCTGCCCGGAAGCTCTGCGTGGAGCTGCACGAACCAGTGCGTGCCGGAGATGCGTGTGCGCAAGTCGTGTGCACCAACCACGCCCGGTACGGCGCACGCCAGCTCATGCATGTGTTCGCTGATTTCCGGTGACAGTTCTTTGTCCATCAGCACGGCTGCCGCTTCGCGGGCAATCGATATGGCGCTCCAGAGAATGTAGAAGGCGATGCCGATCGCGAAGATTGCATCCACCTGCACAAAGCCGAAGCTGGCAATAAACAGGGCCAGCAGAATGCTGCTGTTGAGCAGTAAGTCCGAGCGGTAATGCAGCGAGTCTGCGTGGATCGCCGTCGAGCCGGTCAGTTTCACCACATAACGCTGATACACCAGCAGCGCCATGGTCATTACCAGCGACAACACCATCACGGCGATGCCCAATGCTTCTGCTTGCAGAGGTTGCGGATGGAGCAGGCGGTCGACGCCTTGCACGCCAACCAATACAGCACTCGCGCCAATGAACAACGCCTGCCCCAAGCCGGCGAGGGCTTCGGCTTTGCCGTGGCCGTAGCGGTGGTCGTCATCGGCGGGGCGCAACGCGTAATGTACGGCAATCAGATTGAGCAGCGATGCGGCGCCGTCCAGTAACGAATCAGTCAGGCCGGCCAGCAAGCTGACCGAGCCGCTCAACCACCAGGCAATGGCCTTGGCCAAGGCTAATGAGAGCGCGAGGGCGAGGGCGGCGAAGCTGGCGAGGCGCATCAGGCGTGCATGTTGCGGTGAAGGGGCCATCTGTTTTCCGTTTGGTGAATCAGTGGAACAAATACGCAGGCTGGCTATTCGATACGCCGCACGTTAAGCGTTGCATGGTGCGCTTCGGTCGGCAGGCAGGCAAGTGCGTGCGGCTGAGCGCGGCAAGCAAGTCGTGCTGGGGTGTTGGTGATGTTATCGAGGATGCGATGTTGCGCTGCCCGCCGGGAGCGGATGGGCAGCGCAATAGCCGTGCTCTGATCAGGCAGCAGGAACGAGGCCGTAAGCGGCCAGTTGCTGGATCGAGCCACTTTTCTGGATCAGACGCGGATCATCCAGCGGCAGGCTGGTGCCGGTTTGCGTCTCGATCAGCGCCTTGAGGGCCGCGCGATCCACTTCACCGTTAGCGTCTAGCACGCCACGCAGTTGCTCCGGATCGACCTGAGCAGTCTTGCCGTTAGGCAGGTAAATCGCGCCGGTCGCAAAGTCGACACCAAACGCGATCAGCCCCGGAATCACGTAGAACAGAATGCCGATGGCATCCAGCGCCACAATAACCGGGTCCACTTTGCCCGAAATCTGGCCACGGCGATCCGGATAGAACAACGTGCCGCAGGCAGCAAGCTGAGTCATTAAGGAGAGAGCCAGAGCACCGCCAATAAAACGGGTAGACGTACGCATTCAAAATCTCCTGATAAAAGTTGCGAAACTATACCAAGGGTAGGCCCACTACGCTTCTGGATTGTAGGTGTGGCGCAGCAATACGGCAAAAACTGTGGGCCGATTAACCGTTATAATCGCCGCCCCAGATTGGAGTTGCCATGCCCCTGCCGCTGCCTATTGATGACCTGCTGCCGAGCCTTTGTCAGGCACTGCGTGAGCGCCACGAAGTGGTACTTGAGGCGCCGCCCGGCGCGGGTAAAACCACGCGGGTGCCTTTGGCTGTTTTGGCTGAGCCCTGGCTGCAAGGGCAAACCATCATCATGCTTGAACCTAGGCGTTTGGCCGCGCGGGCAGCGGCGGAGCGTTTAGCCAGCGAGTTGGGTGAGGCGGTGGGCGAAACGGTCGGTTACCGCATCCGCCTCGACAGCAAAGTGGGGCCGCGCACGCGCATCGAGGTGGTCACCGAAGGCATTCTGGCGCGGCGTCTGCAAGATGATCCGGCGCTGGAAGGCGTCGGCCTGGTGATATTCGACGAATTTCATGAGCGCAGTCTCGATGCTGATCTGGCACTGGCATTAACGCTTAACGGGCGTTCGATGTTCCGCGGTGCAGACAGTGGCGAGCCCGCGCTAAAAGTGCTGCTAATGTCCGCCACGCTCGAAGGTGAGCGACTGGCCAGTGTGCTCGACAATGCGCCGGTGCTGCGCAGCGAGGGGCGCATGTTCCCTGTGGATATTCGTTGGGGGCAAGCCACGCAGCCTGGTGAATGGCTGGAACCCAAGGTGGTGCAGACCGTGTTGCAGGCGCTCACTGACGAGGCCGGCAGCGTGTTGGTTTTTCTGCCGGGACAGGCCGAGATACGCCGGGTTTGCGAGCAGCTGGAACAAGCACTGGCCGGGCAGACAGACATTCGTGTGTGCCCGCTGCACGGAGAATTGGATCTGAGTGCCCAGCGTGCCGCCATCGAGCCCGCCCCGAACGGGCAGCGTAAGGTCGTGCTGGCAACCAATATTGCAGAGACCAGCCTGACCATTGAGGGTGTTCGCGTGGTTGTTGATGCAGGGCTTGCACGGGTTCCGGTGTTCGATCCGGGCAGCGGCATGACGCGCCTGCAAACGCAGCGAATTTCGCGAGCCTCGGCCACTCAGCGCGCAGGGCGTGCTGGCCGTCTTGAGCCCGGCGCGTGTTATCGGTTGTGGTCGCAGGCGCAACACGAACAGTTGGCGGCGTATTCAGCGGCAGAAATCGTTCAGGCCGATCTCGCAGGCGTAGCCCTGCAACTGGTGCGTTGGGGCGTAACGCCGGATGAGCTGGTATGGCTGGACCCGCCGCCAGCGGCAGCGTACGCGCAAGCACTCGACCTGCTCCAGCGCCTTGATGCGTTGGATGCGAGCGGCGTGCTGACGGCGCAGGGCCAAGCCATGGCCGAACTGCCGGCGCACCCGCGAATTGCCCATTTACTGTTGCGTGGGCATGCACTGGGATTGGCCAAGCTGGCGTGTGATGTGGCGGCGCTGCTCGGTGAACGCGATATTTTGCGTGGCGCGGGGGCCGATTTGCACAGTCGGCTGGCTTTGCTCACTGGCGAGATGCGTGCAGCGCGAGGCGCGCAGGGCGGCGTTAGTCGTGCGCGGCAACTGGCGCGACAGTTTCATGGCTTCTTGCAGCGGCGCGCGGCGGTCAATCCCCCGGCTGATCCTGAGCACCCGCGCTGGCTGGGCGCGTTGTTGGCATTTGCCTATCCCGACCGAATCGCCCGCCAGCGCCGCGAGGCGGGGGCTGAGTATCGTCTGGCCAATGGGCGTGCTGCGCTGTTCAGTGAGCCCGATGCGTTGATGAAGCATAGCTGGCTGGTCATCGCCGATCTTGGCAGCCGCCAGGGCCAGCGCGAAGAGCGCATCTATCTGGCAGCCGAGTTGGATGAACAATTGTTCGAGCGCGAACTCAGTGAGTTGGTGAGCCAGCACGATGTGCTGGACTGGGATGAGCGCGAAGGGCTGCTGCGCGCCGAGCGGCAGGCGCGGATTGGCGAGCTGGTAGTGTCGCGTGAGCCGCTGACGGCGCTCGACCCGCAAGCCCGAACTGATGCGCTGATCAATCTGGTTCGCCGCAAAGGTCTGGAACTCTTGCCGTGGACGCCGGAGCTTCGCCAATGGCAGGCACGAATTGCGCTGCTACGCTCGCTTGAGTTGGAGGCCAACGGGCAGAGCGAGTGGCCGGATGTCAGCGATGCCGCATTGCTTGAGCGCATGCCCGAATGGCTTGGGCCGTATCTGGGCAAGGTTAACCGGCTCAGCCACTTCGCCAATCTGGAGCTGCACAACATGCTCCAGACCTTACTGCCCTGGCCGTTGCCACAACGCCTTGAGGAACTTGCACCGAAAACCCTCGCGGTGCCTTCCGGCTCGAATATCCGCATTGATTACAGCGAGCAGCCGCCCGTGCTGGCGGTGCGTTTACAGGAGTTATTCGGCCTGAGTGATACCCCGCGAATTGCCGGTGGCAGGCAGGTGGTTAAATTGCATTTGCTGTCGCCAGCGCGCAGGCCTGTGCAGGTCACTCAGGACCTTGCCAACTTCTGGGCCAGTACCTATGCCGAGGTTAAAAAAGACCTCAAGGGTCGCTACCCAAAACATTACTGGCCAGATGATCCGCTGGTTGCCGAACCCACGGCGCGAGCCAAACCGCGCAAGTGACCGGGCGATGACTGATTGCCTGCAGGCATGTCGACTTAAAGACTGCAGTTGATCTGCTGCGCTGTGGCTGATGCGCTAACTTGACCATTAGGCATGCTGCTCAAGTCGCAGATTCGGCCAGCTGCGCGCTGCGTTTTTGGCGCTGAAATGCGCTTTCGTCACAGATTCCCGGCCATCGATGCAGCTATTGGTTGCGCGACTTGCGCGATTGGTTTTAGTGTCAGCCAAACAACAGTCGTAACCGCCGAGGGGCAGCTATGCACCGCAAAGTCTTCGCCAGCAAAGTCTTTGACCGCAAGGTTGTGATGATCAGTGGTGGTTGCGCCGGGATTGGCCGCGCTCTGGCCGTGCGACTGGCGCAGGCCGGTGCCCGGCTGGTGATTCTTGATCTGCAGCGCGAGGCGCTCGACAGCCTGGTGCAGCACCTGGCGGATCATCACAATGCCGAAGCGCTTGGGCTGTGTTGCGATGTGGCCGATGCTGAAGCTGTCACCGCCGCAGTGGCGCTGGCCGTTGAGCGCTTTGGCGGGATTGATGTGTTGGTCAATAACGCCGGGGTTACGCATCGCAGCAGTTTCACCGACACCGATTTGAGCGTTTTCCAGCGGGTTATGGCGGTTAACTACTTCGGCGCGGTGCATTGCACGCAAGCGGCGCTGCCCAGCATCATCGCCAGAAGCGGGCAGATTATCGTCCTCAGCTCCTTGTCGGGCTTCGCCCCGTTGCTTTATCGCAGTGCCTACAACGCCAGCAAGCATGCGCTGCACGGCCTGTTCGAAACCCTGCGCTATGAACTCAAGGGCTCCGGGGTCAATGTGATGCTGGTGTGTCCCGGATTTACCGCAACTGATTTGCGCAAGAATGCCTTGGTCGGCGATGGCTCTGTCGCCGCGCAGCCGCCATTGGCGATGGGCAAGGTGGCATCGCCGCAAGACGTTGCCGAGGCGATTTACAGCGGTGCGCTGAAACGGCGGCGATTGCTGGTGTTGTCTAATGTCGATTGGCGTGCGCGGGTGCTGGCGAGATTCTTCCCGCGCGTGTTCGAGCGGGTGCTGCTCCCGCGTTTGTCTGGCATGAAGCCCTCTGAAGGCGAGCCCGGTTGATGCGCTGGGCGCTGCTCGCCAGCCTGTTTTTATCCACTGTTGCACTTGGCGCAGAACCACTGAAATTGCGGGTAATGACCGATGTCTGGCCGCCGTTTCGTATCGCTGTCGGCCCCGACAAGCTGCAAGGGCTGGATATAGACCTGCTGGAAAAGCTGACCGAGCGCACTGGCATCCGCTTTGAGATTATTCGCGCACCTTGGGCGCGAGGGCTGGCCGCACTGGAAAGCGGCTCGGCAGACATGATGACCGGATTAGCCAAAACCCCAGCCCGCGAAACCTATGTCCAGTACAGCGACAAACCGTATTACGCCTGCTCAGCGCGTTTTTACGCCAAGCCCTCAAGGGCGATGGATATCAACACATACGGCCAACTCAAGGGGCTGAAAATCGGCTATGTACAGGGGTCGGCTTATTTCGAGCCCTTCGACTCGGATACCAGCCTGAACAAGGTCGCGGTCAACAGCGAGAAGCAGTTGCTGGAAATGCTCAAGCGCGGACGGATTCAGCTATTGATCGGCACGGATTGTCAGGTCGACTATGAACTGCGTGATACCGCTTGGCGTCAAGTCGCCGCCAAGGCTGCGTATCGACCTGAGTCGCCGACGCATTTGTACCTGGGTTTCTCGCGCAAGCGTCTGAATCCTCAGACCTTCGATGCGCTCAGTGCCGCGTTGCAGCAATTGCGCGAGGAGGGCTGGGTCACTCAAGCGGCCGAGCGCTATCACGCTCAGGTGGAGTAACCCGCCAGATTAGTCCTCGGCCGGTTGCGGCGTGTTGAGCATAAACAGGCGAAACAGCACCACGCTGGCAAACAACTGCAAAAAGCCGTTGCCACTGTCCATCGCCACATTGAGCAGCATATTGCTGCCCGGCTCATTGCCCTGTATCAGCAAGTCCAACGACCACAACGGCACCATCACGCACAGCACACAGGTGAGAATCTGCCAGAACGCGCCACGCGTCTGCTCAAAACTCTCATGCAGGGCTTTGAGCGGGGTAAGCCCGCGCAATACCAGCAGGTATTCGGCAAAGGCCAGCTTGATCATGATCCACAAGCCCGGCAGCACGAACAGCGAGGCGCCGAGCAAAATGGCAAGGGTGCTCAGCCCGGTCAGTAAGGCCAGTTGCGGCCAGAACCTCAGGCTGGTGGCGATCAGGTCGCGGGCAGCAGGCGCCTGACCATTGCTGCGCGCATCCAGAAAGAGGATCAGCGCGCCCGTATAAATCGGGTAAAAAATCAGCCCGATCAGCAAGCTGTAAGGCGCTTGCGTGTCCGGCCCGACTGCCTGGCTGAGCAGTTGTTGGGCCAGTGACTCAAGCACAATCAGCGGCAGGCACAGGCGTGCAATCGCCGACAGGTTGTTGCGGAAAAAGTACCAAGCGTCACGCAGGACCTGGATGCTATTCATGGACAATTATCGTCTGGGAAAACAGGCCGTCACTCTAGCCGATTGAGATGGGCTAACCCAAGCGCGACATCTGCTTGAACAGTTCGGCGGTGCAATGCAGCTGTGCATATTCGTCACGCAGGTTGGCCATGGCCATGTTGTGTACGTCTTCGGCGCTGCGCGAAATACCTGCGAAATCTGTCTTGCCAAAGGTATAGCAGGCATCTGGCACCACCACCGTGGCAAAGCCCAGGTTGCTGGCTGTACGCGCAGTGGCTTCCACCGAGTTCTCGCTGGCAACCCCGACAATAACCACCTTGGCAATGCCGCGTACATGCAGCCAGCGTTCAAGTGCGCTGTGACAAAACGCATCGGTCACATTCTTCTCGAACACTGCCTCGCCCGCCTGTGGCGCCAGTTCGGGTTGAAAGGCCGCGCCCGACTGGCCGGGCGCGAATACCGAATCCGCATCCACGGAGATATGGCGGATATGCACCAGTGGCCAACCTTGTGCCCGCCAATGCTGCTGCAATTGGGCAATATGGCGCTCGGCCTGCGGATTGTTGCGCGGTGTTGGCAGGCGCTGAATGCCCTGTTGCATGTCGATGGTCAGCAGCGCCGCTGCAAGCTCTATGGTGTGCATTGAACACCTCCCTGTGAGCGAAATAGGTGTGTAGGGTTGCTCTTTTGCGGGGTTCGAAATTCGCTAAACCCGCTATTCACCAGCCTTATGCAATGCCTGATTTGTGCGCTTTTTACTTCCTCATCACGGCGAGGCTGGCATACTGGCCAATGACTTTATCCTGCACGCCGCTGCCCGTCAGCCGCTAACCGAGGAATTCCGGTGAAAAAAATAGCCGTATTCGCCGATGTACAGAACCTCTATTACACCGTGCGGCAGGCCTATGGTTGCCATTTCAATTACGCGGCCTTGTGGTCGCAGGTCAGCCAGCGCGGTGAAATCGTCGAGGCCTATGCCTATGCGATTGATCGCGGCGACCCCAAGCAGCAGCAGTTTCAGCAGATTCTGCGCAATCTGGGTTTCACCGTGAAACTCAAACCGTTCATCCAGCGCAGCGATGGCTCGGCCAAAGGTGATTGGGATGTTGGTATTACTATCGATATCATGGACGCCGCGCCGCGCGTCGACGAGATTGTGCTGGCTTCCGGCGATGGCGACTTCGACATGCTCCTGGATAAAGTCCGCAGCCGTGATGGCGTCGAAGCTGTGGCCTATGGTGTGCCGGGGCTGACAGCGCAATCGCTGGTGCGCGCCGCCAGTGTCTACGTGCCAGTTGAAGGCCAGTTGTTACTTCGTAATTGAGAGTGTTTGTGGACCCTATTGCCGTTATCGACTTTGAAACGACTGGCCTGTCGCCAGCTCAGAATGCCCGCGCCACCGAGATTGGCGTGGTGATCGTGGAAGACGGCGTAATCGTTTCGCGCTATCAGAGCCTGATGAACAGCGGTGCACACGTGCCCGCGTTTATCGAGCAACTGACCGGTATCAGCAATGCCATGCTGCGTGATGCGCCACCCGCCGCACAGGTGATGCACGAAGTCGCAGACTTTGTGGGCGATATTCCGCTGGTGGCGCACAACGCAGCTTTTGACCAGAAATTCTGGGACGCCGAGCTTGGCCTGATCCGCCGCACCCGACGTCAGTCCTTCGCCTGTTCATTGTTGCTGGCGCGCAGACTGCTGCCGCAAGCGCCCAGCCATAAACTCGGCAACCTCAACCGTTGGGCAGGCCTGCCAAGCACTGGCACGGCGCACAGGGCAATGGCAGATGCCGAGATGGCGGCTAACCTGATGGGCTTCATGGGCGCGGTATTGCGCGAGCATCATGGTATCGGGCAGGTTTCCCACGAGTTGCTCTGCGGTTTGCAAAAAGTCCCGGCGGCGAAAATTGCGCAAGCATTAGCGCGGATAAGACAGGCCGCAGCCTGCTAAACTAGGCCTCTTTGATTCGCCCGGTTATCCACCATGACATTTGCCTCTCTCGGCCTTATCGAGCCGCTGCTGCGTACCCTCGAAACGCTGGACTACAAAACCCCGACGCCCGTGCAGGCGCAGGCCATTCCTGTTGTCCTGAAGGGCCGCGACCTGATGGCGGCGGCGCAGACCGGCACCGGTAAAACCGCCGGTTTCGCTTTGCCCGTGCTCCAGCGCTTGATGATGGAAGGGCCGACTGTGGCCAGCAACTCCGTGCGGGCGCTGGTGCTGGTGCCGACGCGTGAGCTGGCCGAGCAGGTGCATCAGAGCTTCATGACTTACGCGCAGAATCTGCCGTTGAGCACCTATGCGGTGTATGGCGGCGTCAGTATCAACCCGCAAATGATGAAGCTGCGCAAAGGCCTTGATGTGCTGGTCGCGACGCCGGGCCGCTTGCTCGATCTTTATCGCCAGAACGCGGTGAAATTCAATCAGGTACAAACCCTGGTGCTGGATGAAGCCGACCGCATGCTCGACTTGGGTTTTGCCAACGAACTGGACGCGGTGTTCAGTGCATTGCCGAAAAAGCGTCAGACCTTGCTGTTCTCGGCCACGTTCTCCGAGGCAATCCGGCAAATGGCCGGCGAAATGCTCAAAGACCCGTTGAGTATCGAGGTAAGCCCGCGCAACGCCGCGGCCAAGTCGGTCAAGCAATGGCTGATTCCGGTCGACAAGAAGCGCAAGCCTGAGTTGTTTTTGCACCTGTATCAGAACCGCCGTTGGCAGCAGGCGCTGGTGTTCGTGAAAACCCGCAAAGGCGTGGATGAACTGGAAGCCGAGTTGCAGCGCAACGGCATCAGTGCCGATTCGATTCACGGCGACAAGCCGCAAGCGACGCGTCTGCGTGCCTTGCAGCGCTTCAAAGCCGGCGAGGTGCTGGTGCTGGTGGCAACCGATGTGGCGGCGCGCGGGCTGGATATCGACGATATGCCGCTGGTGGTCAACTTCGACTTGCCGATTGTGGCCGAAGATTATGTTCACCGGATTGGCCGTACTGGCCGCGCGGGAATGACCGGCGAGGCGGTGTCGCTGGTGTGCGCCGACGAGGTGCAGTTGCTGTCGGCAATTGAGAGCCTGACCGGACAATTGCTCAAGCGTGTAGACGAGCCGGACTTCATTCCCGATCACCGCGTGCCGGTGACTGTTGCCGGTGGCGTGGTGGTTAAAAAACCGAAGAAGCCAAAAGTTAAGACTGTGCCTGGCAGCGGTAAGGGCAAGATCCATCTCGGTAACTGGTTTGAAGAGTCAGAAGCGCCCAAGGCCAAGGCCGTGCGCAAGGTTCCGAGTTTTGGCGGCAAAGGCCCGAAAAAGAAGGGCTAGGTATTGCTGCCGGCGGCTTTCAGTGCCGCTCATTGTGAGTCCAAAGGCAGCGCCAATATTGGCGGCTGCCGCAAATCCCATTCCCGTTTGCTTGCGTTCAAGGCCTGCCTGATATGACTGCTACCGCTTCTGCTACTTCCAGTGTTGCCATTATCGGCGGCGGTCCTGCCGGGCTGATGGCGGCCGAAGTGTTGGCGCTGGCCGGGATCAAGGTCGACCTGTTCGATGCCATGCCCTCGGTTGGGCGCAAGTTTCTGCTGGCCGGCGTGGGCGGCATGAACATCACCCATTCCGAAACCAAGCCAGCCTTTTTGTCGCGCTATGCCGAGCGTGAAGCCGAAATGGCGGAACTGCTGGGCGAGTTCGATGCCGACGCGCTGCGCAACTGGATTCATGAGTTGGGAATCGAGACATTTGTCGGCACTTCGGGGCGGGTATTCCCCAAGGACATGAAAGCCGCGCCACTGCTACGCGCTTGGCTGCGGCGTCTGCGTGAGCACGGCGTGACAATCCATAACCGTCATCGCTGGCTGGGTTGGGACGCTAAACGCCAACTGCGCATTGCCAATGCCGACGGTGAACTGCTTTTAAAGCCCCGCGCAACGCTGCTGGCCTTGGGTGGCGGGAGTTGGGCGCGCCTCGGTTCCGACGGCGCCTGGGCGCCGCTGCTTGAAGCGCAGGGGGTCAATGTACAGCCACTGTTGCCGAGTAATTGTGGCTTCGAAGTCGCGGCGTGGAGCGAGTTTCTGCGTAATAAATTTGCCGGCGCACCGCTGAAGAACGTCAGCCTCAACCTATCCGGTCAAGCGCCGCGTGCGGGCGAGTTCGTGCTCACGGAGAAAGGCATCGAAGGCAGCCTTGTGTATGCATTGTCGGCGCCGATCCGCCAACTTATCCACAGCAAGGGCGAGGCAACGGTGTACCTCGATTTGCTGCCGCAGCGCAGCCTCGAAGTCGTCAAGAAAGCACTGCTGAAACCGCGCGGTTCAAACTCGATGGCCAAACACCTGCATCGCACGTTGGGGCTCGATGGCGTCAAGGCGGCACTGATGCGCGAGTTGCTTGCGCCCGAGCAGTTCGATGATCACACGCGTCTGGCGCGTTCGATCAAAGCGTTGCCGATTACGCTGGTGGGGATTCGTCCGCTGGATGAGGCTATCAGCAGCGCCGGTGGCGTGCCGTTCGAGCAGTTGGACGCTAATCTCATGCTCAATGCCTTGCCGGGGGTATTCTGCGCCGGCGAGATGCTCGACTGGGAAGCGCCAACCGGCGGCTATCTGCTTACCGGTTGTTTTGCCAGCGGTCGGCGCGCAGGGCAGGGCATGATCAACTGGTTGAATAAGGCCAAGGCTTAACTCAGCCCTGGCCTTTGTCGGCTCAGTTAGCCAGCAACCACACACCAGTGATTGCCGAACCAACACCGGCCAAACGCACCAGCGGCGCGGCGGCTTGCGGCAGGTAACGAACCAGCGCGTAACCCGTGGCATGCAGCGCGGCTGTGGCGGCGACGAAGCCTAGCGCGTAAGTCCAGGCGCTGGCCATAGCGGGTAGTTCCAGGCCGTGGGCAACGCCATGAGTCAGGGCGAACAGGGCGGTCATGCCCAGCGCCAGTGCCATTGGCAGGCGCATCGCCACTGCAACCAGCAGGCCGAAAGCCAGCACTGAGGCGGCAATGCCGGTTTCCAGCATCGGCACTTGCAGGCCATAGAAACCCATCACGCCGCCGAGCAACATGCTCGCCACGAATGTCAGCGGCAGTGCCCAGCGCGCAGCGCCTTGTTGCTGCGCGGCCCACAGGCCAACGGCAAGCATTGCCAGCAAGTGATCGAGACCGAACAGCGGGTGAGCCATGCCGGCCATCAGGCCTGCGTGATCGTGGCCGGGATGGGCCAACGCCAACGCTGGGCTGCACAGCAGGGCGAGGGCGATAACGGGTTTGCGTAGGTTCATGTGAAGCTCCTTGGGCTCAGCGAATCAGGCGGCGGTGAGCATGCCGTGACGTTCGATAAAGGCGATGATCTGGTCCAGACCCTGGCCAACTTTCTGGTTACTGAAAACGAATGGCTTGTCGCCGCGCATCTTGCGTGTGTCACGGTCCATTACTTCCAGCGAGGCACCGACCATGGGCGCCAGATCGACTTTGTTGATGACCAGCAAGTCGGATTTGCAGATGCCGGGGCCGCCTTTGCGCGGCAGCTTGTCGCCAGCGGAAACGTCGATCACGTAAATGGTCAGATCAGATAATTCCGGGCTGAAGGTCGCAGACAGGTTATCGCCGCCAGACTCAACGATAATCAGGTCGAGGCCGGGGAAACGCTGATTCAGCTGCTCAACCGCTTCCAGATTGATTGAGGCATCTTCGCGAATCGCGGTGTGCGGGCAGCCGCCGGTTTCCACGCCAATGATGCGCTCGGGGGCGAGGGCTTCGTTGCGTACCAGAAACTGGGCGTCTTCCTGGGTGTAGATGTCGTTGGTGACGACGGCCAGGTTGTAGCGCTCGCGCAGCGCCAGGCACAGGGCGAGGGTCAGTGCGGTTTTACCGGAACCTACCGGGCCGCCGATACCGACGCGCAAAGGTTGGCTGTTCATGTGCTGTTTCCTTATCAAGAACGGAAGAGTCGGCTGTATTGGCGCTCGTGCGCCATGCTCGACAGGTTCAGGCCAAAGGCGGCGCTGCCCCAGTCGGCGGGATCGAGTTGGCAGCAGGTGCTGTGCGCTTGCTGCAGTGCAGGTTGTAATTCGGACGTCAGGCGTTGAGCGGCCTGCTGGCCAAGCGGCAGGGTTTTCATCAGCACCGCCAGTTGGTTTTCCAGCCAGCCCCAGAGCCAGGCTGTCAGCGCATCTTGCGGGTTGATTTGCCAGGCGCGCGCAGCCAGTGCCCAGCCCAGCGCAAGGCCGGGCTCGGTGAAGGCGGCGAACATGTCGCGGGCGGCGTCATCGGTCTCAGGCAGGTCGTGCAGCAACTGGCGCAACGAGTAACCCATCTGTCGGCTTTCCAGCCGGAACTCGCGGGTTTCACGGCTGGCGCGGTGTTGATCGGCCAACTGCTTGAGCGTTTGCCATTGCCCGTCGGCAGCAGCGCGGCAATGGGCGAGCAACAGCGGCGCCTCGAAGCGCGCCAGATTGAGCAGCAATTGATCGGTTATCCACTGTTTGGCCGTCTGCGGATCATTGACCAGGCCATTTTCGACGGCCATCTCCAGGCCTTGTGAATAACTGTATCCGCCAATCGGCAGCTGCGGACTGGCGAGCCTGAGCAAGGCCCAGCTGTTATTCACTTGCGCACACCAAACTGATGCAGGCGCGGTGCGTAGCTGAACTCGGCATCGCCCGCGTGCGAATGATGATGGCCTCCACCGTAGGCGCCATGTTCCGGTTGATAGGCCGCTTCGATCAGTTCGACTTGGGCACCGAGTTGTTCGAGCATGGCCTTGAGCACGTAGTCGTCCGGCAGGCGCAGCCAACCGTCACCGAGTTGCAGCGCGACATGCCGATTGCCCAGATGATAAGCCGCGCGCATCAGCTCGAACGGCGTGGCGCAGGTGACGTGCAGCAGTTGTTCCGGGCGGGCGCAAACGCGCACTACGCGGCCATCTTCGGCGCGCAGGCATTCCCCGTCGTAGAGGGGCGGCTGGCCACGTTCAAGGAACAAACCGACATCTTCGCCGGTGGTCGAGAAGGTGCGCAGGCGGCTTTTGCTGCGCGCCTCGAAGGTCAGGAGTAATTCGGCGTCCCAGTCAGGCTGAGCAGCAATTCTTTGGTGGATCACCAGCATGGGTAAGTTCCGGCAGATTAATGCGCTACAAATAGATGCAGCGACAGGAGCAAGGTGCTTGCCAACTTGCCGTATGCCCCGTGAACAGGCGCGCGCACGCCATTGCGCCAAAACTTGGGGCGTCAGTCAGGTTTTATTTGGTGCGTTAAAAACGCTGATGCACTGAGTTGGTGCGCGGCTCAGCTTTCATCGTGCGCATGGGCGCTGCCGAGGCCTTGCCAATGCTTCGCGCCAATGAATATGAAGCGCAATTGCTCGATCAGTTTAGCTTGCGGCGTCAGGTGCGCCGGTAGCTCGTACTCGGGTGGATCGACCAGTTCCGGAAGTGTGGCGAACACCACTTTGATAATGCTGTCGGCGAGAATATCCAGCGCCGGATCATCCAGATGGCGCAGTTTGGGCATGGTGCGCAGGTCGGCGGCAAGGTCGGCGGTGATGCGCTCGCGCAAAGTCCCGAGCGCCTGACGCACAGGCAGTGAGCCGCCGAATTGCTCACGGGCGAGAAACAGGAACTGCGAGCGATGCTGGGCGACGCCGTCTAAAAACAGCCGAACCGAAGCATCGATCAAGCCGCCGAGTTCAAGTTCATGGTGGCGGATGATACGGATGGTGCTGCTGAACGTATGGCCCACTTCCTCAACCAGCGCCAGACCCAGAGCGTCCATATCGTTGAAGTGACGATAAAAGCCGGTCGGCACAATGCCCACGCAGCGCGTGACTTCGCGCAGGCTGAGGCTGGAAAAACCGCGACCACTGTCCATCAGGTTGCGGGCGGCAGCCATGAGTGCGAGGCGGGTTTGCTGTTTCTGTTCGGAGCGAGGGAGCATTCAGGCAGGTCCAGTTACAGTTAGCGGTGTAGGCAGCACAGCCAGGTTGCGCATTTTAGAGCTTATTTGCGCTGGCGGATAACCGTGCGTCTAACCCATTTGGCGTTGTTGCCAGACTTTAGCGGCGCTGTGGTGCAGGATTCCATGGCGTTTGGCCAACGCCCGGCGGTCTTTGTCGTAGCCGCCACCAATGACCCCGACCACTGGAATATCGCGTCCGAGGCAGTGATTAAGTACGGCCTCATCACGCTGCGCAACGCCAGCATCAGTAAGCTGAAGATACCCCAGTGCGTCATCTTTGTGCACATCGACACCTGCGTCATATAGCACCAGGTCGGGTTGATAAAGCGGCAACAGATAATTCAGCGCCTCATCAACCACCTGCAGGTATTGCGCATCACCCATGCCCATCGGCAGGCCAATGTCCCAGTCGCTTTCGGCCTTGCGCGCCGGGAAGTTCTTTTCACAGTGCAGAGATACCGTGATTGCATCCGGGGTATCTGCCAGCAAGCGCGCAGTGCCGTCGCCCTGATGCACATCACAGTCAAAGATCAGCACGCGCTGCACCCGCCCGGCTGCCAGCAATGAGTGGCTGATGATGGCCAGATCATTGAAGATGCAAAAGCCTGCCGGATGATCGTAGTGCGCATGGTGCGTGCCACCGGCCAGATGACACGCCAGCCCATGCTTGAGCGCCAGATCGGCGGCCAACAGCGAACCGCCCACCGCCCGAACAGTACGTCGCGCCAGCGCTTCACTCCAGGGCAAGCCAAGGCGGCGTTGATCGGCGTAGGGCAACTCGCCACTCATGTAGCGTTCGATATACGCCGGGCAATGGCTCAGGGCGAGAATCTCGGCCGGGCAAAGCTCCGGGCGTTGCAGCTGCGCATCCGTGACCAGACCGGACTCCAGCAGATGATCGCGCAGCAGGCGAAACTTCTCCATTGGGAAGCGATGGCCCTCGGGGAAGGGCGGGCTGTAGTCTTCGTGGTAGACGAGGGGCAGGTGCATGCAAATAAGCCTTGAGCGACGTGCAGATGTACAGAGTTCCGTGCCGTTATCCGCGCTAGTAAACAGCGTGGCGGCTGGCATGCGAGTATGAGCCTGCCTACCTTTATCACTCAAGGCCAAGGCGCATCGGAGGATTGATGATTGAGCTTGAAACGCCGCGATTGATCATGCGCCAGTGGACGCCGGAAGACCTGCCAGCGCTGGCATCGCTCAATGCCGACAGCGAGGTGATGCCCTTTTTCCCCGCCGTGTTGAGCCGTGAGCAAAGTGCGCAGATGCTTGAGCGCTTGTGTGGCCAATTTGCCGCGCAAGGCTATGGCTTCTGGGCGCTGCAGCAAAAAGCCAGCGGGCAGTTAATAGGTTTTACCGGTTTGAACCGCGTAGGTTTCGAGGCTTCATTCAGTCCGGCTACCAACCCCGCTGTCGAGATTGGCTGGCGGCTGGCGCGTGAATACTGGCATCAGGGCTATGCCAGCGAAGCGGCGCGTACCGCGCTTGATTGTGCGTTCAGCCAGCTTCAATTGCCCGAGGTCGTAGCCTTTACTGCCGAGGTCAATCGGCCGTCGATTCAGCTCATGCAGGCTCTCGGCATGCAGCACCAAAGCCGCGAGGATTTTGAGCATCCAGCCCTGCCTGCCGGGCACTGGCTGAGTCGTCATGTGCTCTATCGTATAACTCATGAGGATTGGCTGGCGGCGCCTCGAAAGACATAAACACCGGGGTTATTCAGGCACTGTTTTATCCGGCTATTGCGATGATGCCGTGCACCAACGGTAGGATATGACCGATAATCACTGACCAAGCACTAATTGTTTTACAACAGGCCGCGCCGATTACCCATAGCCGCCGCTTCCTGTTGTATTGATTACCGCCTGCGCAGCGCAGGTAATGGAGAAATACATGAGTCAGGTACTCGAAGAGCTGGTTGCTCTGCTCAGCCTCGAAAATATTGAAGAAAACCTCTTTCGTGGTGTCAGCCAGGATCTCGGTTTTCGCCAGTTGTTTGGTGGGCAAGTACTTGGCCAATGTATTTCTGCCGCCAGCCAGACAGTCGAAGATGCTCGCCATGTGCACTCCTTGCACGGCTACTTTCTGCGCCCCGGCGACTCGACACTGCCGGTGGTTTATCAGGTCGATCGCGTGCGCGATGGCGGCAGTTTCAGCACACGGCGGGTCATGGCGATTCAAAAGGGTCAGCCGATTTTCACCTGCAGTGCCTCGTTCCAGTATGACGAAGAAGGCTTTAACCATCAGACCCAGATGCCCGACGTGGTCGGCCCTGAGAATCTTAAATCCGAAACCGAGCTGGTCGCTGAAATCGCTCATCTGCTGCCAGAAAGAATGCGCGAGCGTGCGCTGAGCCAGAAACCGATCGAGATCCGCCCGGTTACCCAGTGCAACCCGTTCGCGCCCGAGGTGATGGAGCCGGTCAAGTACGTCTGGTTCCGTGCCGATGGCACCTTGCCGGACATTCCGGCGATCCATAAATATATTCTCGGTTATGCCTCGGACTTCAACCTGCTGACCACCTCGATGCAGCCGCACGGCGTCTCGGTCTGGCAGAAACACATGCAGGTCGCCAGCCTCGATCACTCCTTGTGGTTCCACGCAAACCTGCGCATGGACGACTGGCTGCTCTACGCCATGGACAGCCCTTGGGCCGGTAATGCGCGTGGTTTTTCGCGGGGCAGCGTGTTCAACCGGCAAGGCCAGTTGGTGGCCTCGGTGGCTCAGGAAGGCTTGATTCGCCTGCGTGAAGACTGGAAATGAAGCTGAATCAGTCGCGCCATTGGGTGTTCGACATGGACGGCACGCTGACGCTCGCCGTGCATGACTTCGAAGCGATCAAACGCTATCTCGACATCCCGCTGGAACACGACATCCTGCACCATCTGGCTGGCCTGCCGGCTGCCGATGCGGCAGCCAAACATGCCTGGCTGCTTGAGCATGAGCGCGAACTGGCGCTTAGCGCCAAACCAGCACCGGGGGCGGTCGAGCTGGTGCAGGCGCTGCATCAGCGCGGTTACCAACTGGGCATCCTGACCCGCAATGCTCACGAATTGGCCTGGCTCACGCTTGCAGCCATTGGCGTTGCGGACTGCTTCGCTGCCAATGCCGTATTGGGCCGTGATGAAGCGCATCCGAAACCGGACCCCGCCGGTTTACTGCATCTGGCCGAACAATGGCAGGTGCAGCCCGATGAGCTGGTGATGGTCGGTGATTATCTCTACGACCTGCAATGCGCCCGCGCCGCCGGTGCCTACAGCGTGTTGGTGAACCTGGCGGAGAATCCGTGGCCGAGTCTGGTCGACCACTTCGCTGTCGATTGCTGCGCGCTGCTTGAGGCGGTTGCCGACTGTTCGAAGGCTTGATGGCGCTGACTATTGCCGGATAACGCCATGCCGACGCCTATCGCGCGTCGGGAGAATGCTCCAGCGCCTTGATGATTGGGCAGTCCGGGCGATCATCGCCGTGGCAGTGATCCATCAGGTCTTGCAGCGTGTCACGCAGTTCACTCATGGCGATGATCTTGCGGTTCAACTCGTCGATATGCTCCGCCGCCAACGCTTTAACATCGGCGCTGGCACGCTGACGGTCCTGCCACAGCGTTAGCAGTCGCGCCACTTCATCCAGCGAAAAACCCAAATCCCGCGCCCGCTTGATAAACCCCAAACGATGCAAATCACCGGCACTGTACTGCCGGTAACCACTCTCGCTGCGCCCCGCCGCCGGCAGCAACTCGATGGATTCGTAGTAACGAATCATCTTCGCGCTCAAGCCAGTTTTCTTCGCCGCCTGCCCAATATTCACACTCGCCTCCATCGCGTTCTAACCGTAGTTTCAGTCTTGCTCTACTACCCAAAAAAGCCCTTGTTCTTCCCACATTCACTGCAATTCTGTGATCGTTCTGAGGCGTAGCGAGCGACGGGAGTGCAAGGCATAAACAGGCGAGGAAGCGGAGTTTACTGGTGTAAATGAGCATTCCGAGCCTGTTTATAACGCAGCAATCCCTAGGCGCATTAGTTTTCAGCGATTTACTGACGCTGTACTGCCGTTAACCCCACCCGCTTGCACCACGTGTAACGCAGTTTCAGTCTTGCTCTTCTACCCAAAAAAGCCCTTGTTCTTCCCACATTCACTGCAATTCTGTGATCGTTCTGAGGCGTAGCGAGCGACGGGAGTGCAAGGCATAAACAGGCGAGGAAGCGGAGTTTACTGGTGTAAATGAGCATTCCGAGCCTGTTTATAACGCAGCAATCCCTAAGCGCAGTAGCCTCAGAATGATCACCCTCAAGGGTGCCAGCGCTTGAGAAGCAGGGCATTGGCCACTACGCTGACGCTCGAAAACGCCATCGCCGCACCCGCCAACATCGGATTCAGCAACCCCATCGCCGCCAGCGGTATGCCGATCAGGTTGTACACAAACGCCCAGAACAGGTTCTGCCGAATCTTGTTGTACGTCAGATGGCTGATCTCCAGCGCTGCTGGCACCAGTCGCGGGTCGCCGCGCATCAGGGTGATTCCGGCTGCATGCATGGCCACATCGGTGCCGCCGCCCATGGCGATGCCAACGTCGGCGGCGGCGAGCGCAGGGGCGTCGTTGATGCCATCGCCCACCATCGCCACGCGGCCAGTCTGGCTCAACTCGCTAACCAGCTCGGCCTTCTCGCCGGGCAACACCTGCGCGTGAGCATGTTCGATGCCCAGTTCGGCGGCCACGGCATTGACGCTGCCCCAGTTATCGCCGCTGATCACGTGGCTTTGCACGCCCAATTCTCTTAGTTTGCTGACGGCCTCCTGTGCGCCTTCCTTGAGCGTGTCGCCAAAGGCAAACAGGCCCAGCACCTGCGGATGCGGCGCAAGCTCGAGCAACCATGAAAGCGTTCGGCCTTGGGCTTCCCAGTCTTTGGCCTCGTTGCTGAGGTCTCCTGCTTGCAGGTGGTTGTCTTCAAGCAGGCGTTGATTGCCCAGCGCCAGTTTGCGTTCGCCGATCTGGCCGCTGATGCCGCGTCCCGGCAGGGCTTGGCTGTCACTGGCAGTTGGCAGCTCAAGCTTTTTTTCGGTGCAGGCATCGAGCACTGCCTTGGCCAACGAGTGCTCACTGCCGCGTTGCAGGGCACCAGCCAATTGCAGCAGTTGCTGCTCGCTGCCTGACGCGGCTTTGAGATCGGTGACGCGCGGGCTGCCGGAGGTTAATGTGCCGGTTTTATCAAATGCGACCACTTTGATCTGGTGCGCTACTTCAAGCGCCTCAGCGTCCTTGATCAGAATCCCGTGGCGCGCCGCCACGCCCGTTCCGGCCATGATCGCAGTCGGCGTTGCCAGCCCCAGTGCGCAAGGGCAGGCGATCACCAATACCGCGACGCAGTTGAGCAGGGCGGTGCTGAGCGTGGCGCCGAGCATCAGCCAGATGATCAGCGTGGCCAGTGCAATTAGCAGGACGGCGGGGACGAAAATCTGGCTGACTTTATCCACCAGTTTCTGGATCGGGGCTTTGGCGGCCTGCGCATCCTCGACCAGTCGTATGATCTGCGCCAATACGGTTTCCGCGCCCAGCGCACGTGTCGCCACGAGCAAGCGACCTTCGCCATTGATGGCTCCGGCTGTGACCTTATCGCCCGGCTGTTTGGCTTGAGGCAGGCTTTCGCCGCTGATCAGGGCCTCGTCGGCATGACTCTGGCCTTCGAGTACTTCACCGTCTACCGGAAAGCGCTCGCCCGGCTTTACCACAATGCTGTCGCCGAGTTGCAGTTCACTCAGGGCCACGACTTGCTCCTGACCATCCTGCAGTCTCACCGCTTGATCCGGCCGGAGTGCTTGCAGCGCCCGAATCGCGGTGGTGGTTTGGCGTTTGGCGCGGCTCTCGAAATATTTGCCGAGCAGGATCAAGCTGATCACCACCGCTGAAGATTCAAAATACAGGTGCGGGGCGGCGCCGGCGGGTGCGTTCAGCCATTGGTAAATGCTCAGGCCATAGGCGGCGCTGGTGCCGATCGCCACCAGTTGATCCATATTCCCGGCGCCTGCACGCAGGGCACGCCAGCCGGCGCGGTAGAAGCGCGCGCCAATGATGAACTGCACAGGCGTGGCCAGGGCGAATTGCAGCCACGCCGGGAGCATCCAGTGCAAGCCGAACGGGGCAACCAGCATCGGCACCACCAATGGCAGCGTGAGCAGCGCGGCCGCAATCAGGTGCCAGCGCTCGGTTTTCAGGCGGCGTTCGGCGTCGGATACCTGATGGTCTTCGGCGTCGATTACGCGCGCCTCATAACCGCCAGCCTTGACGGCCGCAATCAGGCTTTCGGCGGTAATGCCCCGAGTGACCTGCACTGTGGCTTGCTCGTTGGCCAGATTGACGCTGGCATGCACAACGCCAGGCAGTTTGTTCAAGGCACGCTCGACGCGGCCCACACAACTGGCGCACGTCATGCCGCTGATAGCCAGTTCAATTCGCTCGCTGGGCACGCTGTAGCCCGCCGCTTCGATGCTGGAAAGCAGTTTTTCGAGGCTGTCAGCGGGTGCTTCGATGCGGGCTTGCTCGGTGGCAAGATTAACCGTGGCGCTGTGCACTTCGGGCAATTGGCGCAGGGCGCGCTCAACCCGGCCGGCGCAACTGGCGCAGGTCATGCCGCTAATGGGGAGATCAAACGTGCTGGGGGCGGCCATTTCTCAGTCTCCTTGGTGAGTTGCCCCTAGGATCAACCTTGCCACCTTGGTAAGGTCAAGGCCTATCGGTGCCCTGCTCCCTCAAACGCAATGAATGCTTAGCGATTGGCGTGCAGCAAATGCAGGCCGCCGTTGCTGACAGCAATGTTGTAGCGCTGAATATCGCCGGCGCGTAATTGCAGGCGCTGGCTGTCGCGCAGGTCGACTCCGGATTTGCATTCGCCACTGCCGACGGGCTGCAGGCGCACGGCTATTTCGCCCGGCGGCAAGTTGAACGAGATCGACTGGCCCTGAAACAGTCGGCCGGCGAGTTGGTCATGCAGGTACACGCCGATTTCGCATTGGGTATTCACTTGCAGGCGTTCACGCGAGACCACCAGTATGGCAAAGCCGCCGGCCTGAGCTTGCGATGAATGCAGGGTTTGCGCCTGCGTCATGGTGGCTGCAAACGCAGTGGTCAATGCCAATAGCCAAGCGAGGCGCATCGGCGGTCTCCTTTAAAAGGCGAGATGAATCCCTAGCATAGCGGCTGGCACTGCGCTTGTGTTGTGCACTTTCGGTGCGCAGGTGTGTGTAAGGGTGCATGATGAGGTGCTTGACCTTAACCCCGTGGCAAGGTCGAAAGTAGCGACTCGGTCTGCGTTGCAGGCATTACACACCAGTGGAGAACCAATCATGCAGATATTCATTGTGGCGGGTATGACGTGCGCGCATTGTGTTCAGGGCATCACTCGGGCGCTTGAAAAGCTCGATCCGGCCGCTCAGGTTACCGTCGATTTGCAGGCCGGCAAGGTTCTGGTCGAAAGCGAGTTGCCGGCAGAGAAACTGGGGGAGGCCATAGAGGGCGAGGGTTACACGCTGGTTGCGAGCGAAGCGCTATAGGTTCGGTTGCTGCACCAGCCCTGCAATAAACGAGTCAATGATTATTCGGCCATGCTTGAGCGGGTCGAATAATTCAGGGTCGCGCAGCCAGTCAGAAAACAATCCCACAATCATCGCGTGCAATGCGCGTGCAGCCAGTGCCGGGGTCATTTCCGGGCGCAGTCGCTGGCGGATGTCGGGTTGGCAGAATTGTTGCTCAACCAGATTGATGAAATCGTTGATAAAGCTTTCGTGGCGTATTTCTGCGTCGCGTAGCTCGTCGGTGAACTCACAGCGATGCAGCAGAATAGTGAAAATCCGGCGTTTTTGTGGTTCGAGTACCAAGCCCTCAAGCGCTTCGATGCACAGGTTTGCCAAGGTTTGCAGGGCGTCTTCCCCGGGATTGCCGTTGAAGCGTTCTGTCATTTGTTCGAGGGGCAGGCGAACCTGGCTGAGTAACGCGTGAAACAATTGGGCTTTATTTTCGAAATGCCAATACACCGCGCCACGAGTTACCCCTGCTTCTCGCGCAATTTGTTCTAGGCTTGTGTGAGCAACGCCGCGCTCCAGAAATAGTTCTTCTGCAGCCGCTAAAATGGCCAGGCGGGTTTTCTCAGCGTCTTCTTTGGTTCTGCGCATGGCGGTATCGGCTTGATTTAACGGCTCTGTTTTGGAACAGAGTGTAATAAAAATTGCCTGGTTATTCTATTTACAAACATACCTGTATGTAACTAGGATCGTCGGCCTGTTTTTTTGTGCTGTACGATGTCTCGGAGACACCTATGTCCTTTGCTCGCCATTTCCCTGCATTTCTGGGATTTTTTGCTCTAAGCACACTGTTTAATGCCGCTCACGCCGAAGATGCGCCGCCAGCGCCAGAAGTAACGGTCGAAACAGTGCAGCCGGCAGCGTTCCCGTTACTGCTCGAATATCCGGCACGTACTGCAGGTTTTCGCGAAATCCAGTTGCGCGCTCAGGTAAGTGGCATTCTGCAGGAGCGCACCTATCTGGAAGGTAGCCAGGTGACTAAGGGCCAGGTGATGTTCCGCATCGACCCGCGCACTTATGAGGCCGCATTAGCGCGTGCCAAAGGTGCTCTGGCGCAGGAGCAGGCGCGTTATCGTCAGACCGAGCGCGACCTTAAGCGTATTCGCGAATTGCAGAAAAAGGGCTATGCCAGCGAGAGCGAGCTGGACAATGCCGTCTCCAACTTCGAGCAAAGCAAGGCGAACATTCAGGCCGCCAGAGCAGAAGTGCAGTCTAAGCAGATTGATCTGGAATACACCACGGTCAAGGCGCCCATCTCCGGGATTACCAGCAAAGAAACCGTTTCTGAAGGCAGCCTGATGGTAGCCGGCGACCCGAACGCCAGCTTGCTGACCAAGATTACTCAGCTCGATCCGATTTACGTTAACTTCGCCGCGCCCGACAGCGATGTGAAAAAGGTCCGCAGTGGCCTGGCCAATGGTTCGCTGGTGCTTGAAGACAAAGAGCTGCGCGTTGGTATCGCCTACGGCGACGGCTCAACGTATCCGCTGGAAGGCAAGGTCAACTTCACCGACAGCCTGATCGACCGCGGTACTGGCAGCGTAAGTACCCGTGCTGTTGTGCCTAACCCGGATCAAAGCTTGCTGCCGGGCCAGTTCGTACGCGTTCAGCTCAAGGGCATTTCCCTGCCAGACGCGCTGACCGTTCCGGAGCGCGCCGTTTCCCAGGGCCCTAAAGGCACCTTCCTGTATGTGGTTGATGACAAGGGCGTTGCCCGCACTCGTCAGATCAAAACGGGCCGCACTGCGAATGGTCGTTGGGTGATCGAGTCCGGCATCAGTGCCGGCGATAAAGTGATTGTTGAGGGCCTGTCAAAGGTTCGTCCTGATGCTCCCGTAAAAGTCGGTTCGGCGCCTGCCACCGATAAAAAAGCTGAGGAGTAATTAGGTGATCTCACGCTTCTTTATTGAAAGGCCGGTGTTCTCATCGGTCATCTCGGTGGTGATTGTGCTCGCCGGTCTTATGGCCATGCGCGCGTTGCCGGTTGCGCAGTATCCACAGATTCTTCCGCCTCAGGTATCGGTGACCGCTACCTACTCGGGGGCGAGTGCTCAGGTAATTGCTGAAACCGTTGCTGCGCCGTTGGAACAAGAGATCAACGGCGTTGAAGGGATGATTTATCAGCAGTCGAACTCGGGTGGTAACACCATGCGTTTGGCGGTGTACTTCGATGTCGGACGTGATCCGGATCAGGCCACCATCGACGTTAACAACCGGGTGCAGGCCGCACTGGCCAAGCTGCCGGAAGAGGTGCGTCGTCAGGGGGTAAACGTGGAGAAGAAGTCTTCGGACATTCTCCAGGTTGTGACCCTGTTCTCGCCGGATGACTCACGCGATCCGGTGTTTATCAGTAACTACGCGCTGATCAACGTTATCGACGAATTGAAACGTCTGCCGGGCGTGGGTGACGTCACCCAGTTTGGCTCGCAAGACTACTCGATGCGTATCTGGCTGAGCCCGGACAAACTGGCGCAGTACAACCTGACGCCAACGGATGTGGTAAACGCCATTCGTGAGCAGAACTCGCAGTTTGCCGCCGGTAGTTTTGGTCAGCAGCCGCTCAAGCAGAAGCTCGACTTCACCTACACCGTGACCACTCAGGGCCGTTTTACTGACCCTGAAGAGTTCGAAAATATCATCCTGCGTTCTGATGAGACTGGCGCCAGCCTGCGCCTGAAGGACGTTGCCCGGATTGAATTGGGCGCACAGGATTACTCGCTGGTGACCTCGCTCAATGGCCAGCAGAACGCCGCCTTCGGTGTGTATCTGCAACCGGGTGCGAACGCACTGGACACCGCTGAGGCGGTCAACAAGACCATGGAGCGTCTGTCGACCAAGTTCCCGGACGGCATGGAATACAAGATTCCATACGACACCACCACGTTTGTAAAAGTATCGATTGAAGAAGTTATCCACACCTTCGTTGAAGCGCTGGTGCTGGTAGTTCTGGTGGTGTTCATCTTCCTGCAGAACTGGCGCGCCACGCTGATTCCGGTGCTGGCGATTCCTGTGTCGCTGATCGGTACCTTTGCCGGCATGTATGCGCTGGGCTTCTCGATCAACCTGCTGACGCTGTTCGGTCTGGTACTGGCAATCGGTATCGTGGTGGACGATGCGATTGTGGTGATCGAGAACGTCGAGCGGGTCATGGCGACGGACAAGATCGGGCCGAAAGAGGCCACCATCAAGGCGATGGAAGAGGTGACGGGTCCTATCGTCGCCATCGTGCTGGTGCTCTGTGCGGTATTTATTCCGGTTGGCTTCCTCGGGGGGCTGGCAGGACAAATGTATAAACAGTTTGCGATTACCATTGCCGTTTCGGTGGTGATCTCGGGCATCGTCGCACTCACACTGAGCCCGGCACTTTGTGCCTTGCTGCTCAAGCCCGGCCATCACGAACCGGCGGCACCGTTCCGTTGGTTTAACCGGGCTTTCGACAAACTCACCAATGGTTATACCGCCGGTGTTCGCTTCTTCCTCAAGCGCTCGCTGATGGGCCTGGTGCTGTTTGGCGGCATGATTGCGCTGATGGTGGTGTTGTTTGGCCGGGTGCCAAGCTCGCTGGTGCCAGATGAAGACCAAGGCTATGTACTCAACGCCTACTTCCTGCCGGCCGCCGCCTCGCTGACGCGCACCGAGAAACTGACCGGCGATGTGACGCAGCAGTTAATGGACCGCCCAGAAGTTAAAGACGTGGTGACCTTTGCCGGTTTCGACGTACTGACCATGGGTACGCGCAGCAACGCCGGCGTGTCGTTCATCACCCTCAATGACTGGAAGGAGCGTGATACGCCAGAGCTGGACGCACGTAACCTGATCTATGACTACATGGGCATGGGCGCGAGCCAGAAGGATGGCGTGGTTGCCACGTTCAACCCGCCGCCGATTACCGGCATGAGCACCACCGGTGGTTTCGAGGGTTACATTCAGGATCGCTCCGGCGGTACCACTGAGCAGTTGGCTGCCAAGGCGAACGAACTGATCGCCGAGGCGAAGAAGCGTCCTGAGCTTGCAAATATTCAGACCACCTTCAACGCTAACGTACCGCAGTACTACATCGACCTGGATCGCACCAAGGCCCGTTCTCTGGGCGTATCGATCAGTGATGTATTCACCGCGATGCAGTCAACGTTTGGCAGCTACTACGTTAACGACTTCAGCCTGTATGGCCGTACCTGGCAGGTGAGCCTGCAAGCTGAGTCCGAGTTCCGCCGCAAGCCGGAAGACTTGTCGCAGGTGTACGTGCGTTCATCGACCACCGGTGAGCTGGTGTCGTTGGCGACTCTGGTAAGTGTCGAGCGTATTCTCGGGCCGGATACCTATGCACGTTTCAACGTGTATCCGTCGGCGAAGATTCTCGGCGGGCCAGCGCCGGGCTACAGTTCGGGCCAAGCCCTGCAAGCGGTGCAGGAAGTGGCAGACAAGGTGCTGGGCGCGGAATACACCATCGGTTGGACCGGTTCGGCTTATCAGGAACTGGCGACTCAGGGTTCGGGTAGCCTGGCGTTCATCTTCGGCATCATCATGGTGTTCCTGATTCTGGCCGCCCAGTACGAGCGCTGGACACTGCCGTTGGCGGTGGTCACGGCCGTACCGTTCGCGGTATTCGGGGCCATTCTGGCGGTATGGTTGCGTGGCATCGAGAACGATGTCTACTTCCAGGTCGGCTTGGTGACACTGATCGGTCTGGCGGCGAAGAACGCGATTCTGATTGTCGAGTTTGCGGTGATGCTGCGCCGTGAAGGCAAGAGTATTTTCGAGTCGGCACTGGAGGCTGCACGTCTGCGTTTCCGGCCGATCGTGATGACCTCGCTGGCGTTCATCCTGGGTGTTGTGCCGCTGGCTATCAGCAGTGGTGCAGGTTCAGCCAGTCGTCACTCGATTGGTACCGGGGTCATCGGCGGCATGCTCGCAGCCACTTTGCTGGCGACTTTCCTGATTCCCATGTTCTTTATGTTGGTTGAGTCGTGGGGCGATAAAATCAGCAAGCGAAAAGCAGACAAACCAGCAGTCGATCACATAGAGTGATTGCCCGGTAAAACAACGCCGCCTTAATTCAAGGCGGCGTTGTCGTTTTTAAGAAACCCTTTTGCGAGCCACCCCATGAACCTGCGAACACTGCTGATCCTTGGCGCTTTGAGTGCATTCGGGCCATTGGCAATCGACTTCTACCTGCCAAGTTTTCCGGCGATAGCAGCAGCTTTCTCAACCGATATCGAGCATGTGCAAGTGTCGCTGGCGGTGTACTTCATCGGCCTGGCTATCGGCCAATTGCTCTATGGACCATTGGCCGACCGCTTTGGCCGGCGCAAGCCGCTGCTGGTCGGGATAACCCTGTTCACGTTGGGTTCGCTGGCCTGCGCGATGGCGCCAAGCCTTGAATGGTTAATAGCCGCGCGCTTCATTCAGGCCTTGGGTGGCTGCGCTGGCATGGTGATTTCGCGGGCCGTGGTGCGCGACCTGTGCGACCCGATTGCCTCGGCCAAGGTGTTTTCGCAGTTGATGCTGGTCATGGGACTGGCGCCGATTCTGGCACCGATACTGGGCGGCGCGATGCTGGCGACTCTTGGCTGGCAGTCGATCTTTTTCTGCCTGTGTGCATTCAGCGTGCTCAGTGGTTTGGCGGTGGCGCGCTGGCTGCCGGAAACCTTGGCAGCCGACGCCAAGCCCGCTCCGCTGAGCGGCGCTATAGGCAATTACCTGCACTTGTTCAAAGACCTGCCGTTTATGGGCTATGCGCTGACGGGCGGCTTGTCGATTGCGGGGATGTTCGCCTACATCGCCGGCTCGCCGTTTGTGTTCATCGATCTGTACGACATTCCGCCAGAACACTACGGCTGGGTTTTCGGGATTAACGCGGGCGGCTTTATTCTGGTCGCGCAGCTTAACTCCTGGCTGTTGGCCAAGCGTAATCCGAGTTACTGGGTGCGCAGAGTCGTGCTGTTCTATCTGGCGTGTGGCGCTGCCTTGCTTGCTGTTGCCAGTTCGGCGCCCGCCGCGTTGTGGCCGATTCTGTTGCCGCTGTTTGGCTGCATATCCTGCCTGGGGATTCTTTTACCCAACTCCACGGCCAGCGCCATGGCCGGGCAGGGCAGCCATGCGGGGAGTGCTTCGGCGTTGCTGGGGAGTCTGCAATTTGGCATTGCCGCCAGTGCGGCGGCAATGGTGGGTGTGCTGCATGATGGCACGGCGATGCCGATGGCAACGGTGATCTGCGGGTGCGGGCTTTTGGCGGCGCTGTGTTCGCGCTTTACCCGCTGGGCAGAACTGCGTGCGGGGCATCCGGTTTGAGCGGGATTTACCCCGCGATTTTCTGCTCCGGCAGCCAGTGAGGAGCGCGCACGCGTGCTTCAAGCGTGGTTACGAACTGGCGGGCCTCGGCTTCGCTGCGAAAGGGAATCGCTTGCTGGTCTACAAAGACTTGCCAGCAGGAGCTTTCAGGTTTCTTCTCGGTACGGATAGCGATATTCATGTTGAGCACCTCCTGAGTTCGGTTGAGCCAGTGTAGTCAGGCACTGTGAACTTTCACTGACATTCATCAGGCAATCGTCGGTTGGTTAGCGCCATTGGCAACAAGCGCGAACTTGGCGAGAACTCACGGTTATATCGCAGGTCCCCGCGGCAAGGCGCGCGGCGCCCGGAGCAAGCTGCAAACTTTTCGCATGTGGCAATCTTGAAAATGCCGAGCTAGCATTGCTCTGTGAGTGCGACAAACTGCCTCAAGACCTTTGCTTGCTCTCCAATCTCTGAGTGTTAAAGTCCCGCGTCATGAAAATTGCCCGCTCTGATCGAGTTCTACTGGCCTGGATGCTGTACATCAGCGTGCTGTTCAGTGCGCTCGCCTGCAGTATCGGGCATGGCCAGATGACTGGTCTGCAGCTCAGCGGAATCGACGGAGCGTACTGCTCAACCAGCGGAAATTCTGGCTCTGGCTTTGATCTGCAAGGTTCAGGCACTCCGCTGATCAATCCTGCTGGCGGCTTTGGTTGCTCCATGTGTTCAACCTTTGTCGGCTTGGCGCTCGCCGCCTTCTTCGGTGTACTTGGGCTGTTTGCCAGCGGTCGCCAGCCCGCGCTGAAACCACCTCTGCTATTTGGCAAAGCTGTCCGCTATTTATGGCCCTCGGCCAATCCCCGCGCCTCCCCGCTATTCGCATGATCCATCGCTGCAATGGATGCCGGCAACGCTGCGCCATTGCGAATAGACCATAAAAAATATCCAGATTGACTGCGTTCAGAGCTTCGTGCTCTGGCGTGCAGCGTCTGAGCTTTTCGCAACACTGTCCGGCTGACTGGCCGGCTCTTTGCGGGATGGGGAGTTACACATGCAAAGAATTAAAAAGAGTCTCTGGGGCGCCTGTGCCCTGGGCGTATGCCAAGTGGTGAGCGCCGTTGATGAACCTTTTGAGTTGGCGGATGAGACGGTCAAAGGGCAATGGCAGTCTGATCCAACGGCCGCAACACTCAGCGAAAAGCGCGAAGAGTTTGCCAAGGTGCCGGGCGGCGCCTCGGTGATTGATGCACAAACCTATAAAACGGGTCGTAGCAGCACCTTCCAGGATGCACTCGGCTTGGCCACCGGGGTCTTTGTGCAGCCGCGCTTCGGCTCGGATGAGGCGCGTTTATCGATTCGCGGTTCTGGCCTGCAGCGCACCTTTCATGGCCGTGGATTGCTGTTGATGCAGGATGGCGCGCCGGTCAATCTGGCGGACGGCAGCTTTGATTTTCAAACCATTGAGCCACTTGCAGTCAGCCGGGTCGAGGTCTTGCGTGGGGCCAATGCGTGGCGCTACGGCGCGGCTAATCTCGGCGGCGCGGTGAACTTTGTCACCCCAACGGGTAAAACAGCAGCCCCGGTAGACCTGCGCTATGAGGGCGGAAGTTTTGGCTATCACCGGTTGTACGGTGCGTTTGCGCAAGACTTTGGTGATTGGGACGGCGTTGTCAGCTTGTCGGACTCGGCGCAGGACGGCTACCGCGATCACTCCGATCAGGACAACCAGCGGGTATTTGCCAATATCGGCGGGCGTATCAATGACCGCATTGCCACGCGCTTTTACCTGACCCATGTTGAGTCCGACTCCGAACTGCCGGGCAGTTTGACTCAGGCCCAACTCAGAGATGACCCCGAGCAGGCTTCAGCCAGCAGTTTGTCAGGCGATCAAAAACGCGATCTGAACCTGGACCGGATTGGCAACATCTCAACCCTGCAACTCGATGATGGCCATGCGTTGCAGCTGTCGACCTTCTACAGCGAGAAGTCGCTGTGGCACCCGATTTTTCAGGTGCTGGATGTCGACAGCGAAGACTATGGCATACGCCTTACGCACACCTGGAGCAATCAGGACGGTTGGCGCTGGCTGGGCGGTGTGGAGGTCAGTGAAGGCAGGAGCGATGATACGCGCTCAATCAATATGTCCGGCCATGCCGGGCGCAAAGTTAATGAGCTGCAGCAGAGCGCAAACAACTTCAATGCCTTTGCCGAGCTGGAAATGCCCGTGGCCAAGGACTGGGCTGTTGTTGGCGGCCTCGCGTGGTTGCATCAGGAACGCGACGTAGACGACCGCTTGCAGTGCAATGCCTTTGTCAGCGGCTTCTGTTTGGCTCAGGACGAGTCATTCAACAAAACCTACATCGGCCGTACCGCGCGCCTTGGTGTTCGTCATGACTACGCTGAGGGCGTGCAGTTCTTTGCCAACTTCAGCCAGAGTTTCGAGCCGCCAACGTTCAGCGAGTTGACGGGCGGGCAAGTGGTTACCGATAACGATGCGCAGCGCGCCAATACCTTCGAGCTGGGGATGCGCTGGCAGCGTGACAATCTGGATCTTGATCTGGTGGCGTACCGCAGTGAAATTCGTGACGAACTGCTATCGTTGAACGATGCCAATGGCGATCCGCTGGGCACCGTCAATGCTGACCGGACCATCCATCAGGGGCTCGAGTTCGGCGCTGCGGTCAGCTTGGCTCAGGTGACATTTCGCGGGCAGTACCTGCTCAATGATTTCCACTTCGATGACGATGATGTCTACGGCGACAATCAGCTTGCTGGCATGCCCAAGCAGTACCTCAAAGGGGAAGCGCTGTGGCAGCAATCCGGTTGGTACGCCGGGCCTACATTCGAGTGGGCACCTACCCATTACAACGTCGACCAGGCAGAAACACTCTATGCCGATGGTTATTTCATATGGGGTTTGAAAGCCGGATACCAAATGCCCGAAGGCATTGGTTTTTTTGTTGAGGGACGCAATCTGTCCGACAAAACCTATGTGGCGACTACTGGCGTGATTGCGGATGCACGAGGCCAGGACAGTGCTCAGTTTTTACCAGGCGATGGCCGCAGCGTCTTCGCCGGTCTGGAGTGGCGGTTATGAGCCCTGATCAACGCAATCTTGCAGTTGCTAACAACACACACAACCCGCTAGCCGGAGCCACAAAATGAAAACCAGCACTCCCTCATTTTATAACCTGGCCTGGCGTTGGCATTTCTACGCCGGGCTGTTCGTCATTCCATTTCTGATCATGCTGTCGTTAACCGGGATCATCTACCTGTTCAAACCGCAGCTTGATGACCTGATGTACGCCGACCTCATGCAGGTGCCGCAGGCCGGCACAATGGTTTCGGCCGATCAGCAGATGGCGACTGTGCAGCAAGCTTATCCACAGGCGCAAATCAGCAAGTACATGCCACCTGTGGCGGCTGAACGCAGCGCCATGTTCGAGTTGGCTAACGGTGAGCAAACGCTCAATGTGTTTGTCGACCCGTACAGCAACACCGTGCTGGGAACTCAGGACGCGCATGACAACCTGCAAGCCATCGCCCGCAAGATTCACGGCGAGTTGATGATCGGCACGCTCGGCGATCGTCTGGTCGAACTGGCGGCGGGCTGGGGCATCTTGCTGGTGATTTCCGGCTTGTATTTATGGTGGCCACGCGGGGCCAATAAAGCAGCAGTGTTGTGGCCGCGCATGGCCAACAGCGGTCGGGCATTCTGGCGTGATGTGCACTCGGTGCTGGGTTTCTGGGGCTCGATCTTTTTGCTGTTCATGCTGCTTACCGGCATGACCTGGACCGGTTTTTGGGGCGCCAAGTTTGCCGGCACCTGGAATCACTTTCCGCCAGCGATGTGGGAAGAGGTGCCCGTCTCTGATGTTGAGGCGCGTACGCTGAACAATGGCGCCGTGCAAACCGTGGCGTGGGCGGTTGAGAACACGCCAATGCCAGAGTCTGATCCGCATGCGGCGCACAACGGCCATGCGCAGGCACCTGCCACCAAGGCATCGCCAAAGGTCAGTTTGCAAGCTGTGGTGGAGACTGCCACGGCCCACAAAGTCACCCCCGGCTACAGCGTGACCCTGCCCAAGGGTGAGAAGGGTGTGTACACCGTGGCGGTGTTCGCCGACGATCCGCGTAACGATGCAACCCTGCACATCGACCAATACAGCGGTAAAGTGTTGGCAGACATTCGCTGGGCCGACTACGGGCTGGTTGCCCGCACGGTAGAAACCGGGGTGGTGCTGCATGAAGGCAAGATGTTTGGGCTGGCCAATCAGTTGCTGATGCTGGCCGTGTGTTTGATGATTTTGCTTAGTGCGATCAGCGGTCTGGTGATCTGGTGGATGCGCCGGCCGCAAGGTCGTCTGGGTGTGCCGCCATTGCGCCACGATCTGCCGCGCTGGAAAACCGGGTTGGTGATCATGGGGCTGGTCGGCATTGCTTTCCCGCTGGTGGGCGGCTCATTGCTGCTGATCGCATTGATTGACTGGCTGATACTTTCACGGATGAACTCATCCACCCGCTTGCAGGCCCAGTAGCCTGCTGGTTAACGGCGCAGATTGCCGGCGCCAACCGCCCGTGCTGCGGGCGGTTCGTTTTACTTTTGGAGTGTTTATGTTGAAGAAAACGTTGTTACTGGTGACATTGATGGTTCCCTGCATGTTTGCCTCAGCGCATGAATACGATGCGGGCCAGTTGCACATCGAACATCCGTGGTCACGCGAAATGCCGCCAGTTGCGCCGGCTGCTGCGGCCTATTTCGTGGTGGAAAACCATGGCAAGGAAGCGGATGCGCTGATCTCGGTCAGTAGCCCACAAGCGGGTCTGGCCCAGATGCACGAGAACCTCATGGAAGATGGCGTGATGAAAATGCAGGAGGTTAAACGCGTCGGCATTCCTGCAGGCGGGGAGGTGCGTTTCGAGCCCAAGGGCTACCACGTCATGCTGATGCAGTTGAAAGGGCAAATGAAGGACGGTGAGCGTTTTCCGTTAACCCTTAACTTCGAGAAATCGGGCGCTGTAACAGTTGAAGTTGCTGTGCAAAAAGCCGCGCCGGACGAACACGGCGAGCACCAGCACTGAGTTTATATCTGGGTCACGCTAGCCGGGCTACGCTTGGTTAGGCACCCAGTTAATAACAGTGACTAGCAAATGTTCAGGGGGCCATTGAGCCCCCTGATTGCGCTTTAGGCCAGACGAGCGTCGAGACTGTTCTGCGCCAGTTTGCGCGCTTGCGATTCGGTCATGCCGAGGCTGTCGTACAACGCGGCGAAGTTCTCGCCAACGTAGCCGCCGAAGTAGGCCGGATCATCCGAGTTGACGGTGACTTTGACGCCGCGCTCAAGCATTTCGAGAATGTTGTGCTGGCGCATGTCATCGAACACGCACAGTTTGGTGTTCGACAGCGGGCAGACTGTCAGTGGAATTTGCTCGTCGATAATGCGCTGCATCAGGCGCTCGTCTTCGATAGCGCGTACACCATGATCAATCCGTTCAATCTTGAGCAGGTCCAGTGCCTGCCAAATGTATTCGGGCGGACCTTCTTCGCCAGCGTGAGCAACGGTCAGATAACCCTCGCTGCGCGCCTTGTCGAATACCCGCTGGAACTTGCTCGGTGGATGGCCCATCTCGGAACTGTCGAGGCCGACGGCAATAAACGCGTCGCGAAATGGCCGTGCCTGATCAAGCGTGACAAAGGCTTGTTCTTCGCTCAAATGCCGCAGAAAGCTGAGGATCAGGCCGTAGCTGATACCGAGCTTTTCCTGGCCATCCGTGAGTGCCTGCTGGATGCCGTTAACCACCACTTCGAACGGAATGCCGCGATCGGTGTGGGTTTGCGGGTCGAAGAACGGTTCGGTATGAATCACGTTCTGCGCCTTGCAGCGCAACAGATACGCCCAGGTCAGGTCGTAGAAATCCTGCTCGGTGCGCAGCACGTTCGCGCCCTGATAATAAAGGTCGAGAAACTCCTGCAGGTTGTTAAATGCATACGCGCTGCGCAATGCCTCTACATCGGTCCAGGGCAGGGCGATCTTGTTGCGCTCGGCGAGTGCAAACAGCAGCTCGGGCTCAAGCGAGCCTTCAAGGTGCAGGTGCAGTTCGGCTTTGGGCAGGGCATTTAACCATTCGTACATATCGAAATCTCATCGCAGGGCTTATCGGGCAACAGTTTAACCGCTGGGTCAGGATTGGTGCGAATCGGCGAGTGTAATTGTCGGGGGATAAGCGATGATCGCAGCCTGGGTAAAGTGAGAATTACCCAGGCTACAGTCGCTTTGATTTACGCTTCTTCGCGGCGATAGGCGTAGGTATCGGCAAAGCGCGACAGCAGGTAGGCGGCGCTGGTGGTGCTCGGGTATTTCGGCGGGTTGTTGGCGTCCGAGCAGCCGGGCAGGCAGCTGATTTCGGTGTCCGGGTGCGGTTCTGCGAAGAACGGCATCGAATAGCGATCAACGCCCAGCGGGCTGATGACCCGGTGCGGCGTCGACTTGTAACGGTCGTTACTCCAGCGCGCCATCATGTCGCCCAGGTTCACCACGAAGCTATCGGCGATTGGCGGTGCATCAATCCATTCGCCGTTGATGTTCTGCACCTGCAAGCCACCGGCTTGATCCTGATACAGCAGGGTGATGCAGCCGTAATCGGTATGTGCACCGGCGCCTTGCTGATCTGCGCTGGTCGCGGTGTGGCGCGGCGGATAGTGGATCATGCGGAACACGCTGATGGGCTCTTCGAAGCGTGTATCAAAGAAGTCACGCTCAATGCCCAGAGCGATGGTCATGCTGCGCAGCAGGGTTTTTGCCAGCTCGTGCATATCGACGTAATGGGTTTCCATCAGGTCTTTCCAGCCGGCGATATCCGGGTGGCGATTAGGGCCGCGCAAGGGTTTGCCGGCCAGCACTTCGGGGTGCTCGGCGGGCATGTGGAAACCCATGTCGAAGGTTTCCTTGAGGTCGCTGGGTTTGCTCGGGTCGAGTTGCTCGGTGGCAATCGCGCCATAGCCCCGGTGATGCGCGCTCTGAGTAATATCGATGGCGAGCTTTTCGGTGTCGGGACGGGCGAAGAAATCTTTGGCGGTATCCAGCAGCGAGCTCATGCGCTCACGGCTGATTGGATGACCGGTGATGTAGAAAAATCCCCATTCACGACACGCCGCATCAATGGCGTTGGCGACAGCCAGGGATGCATCCGGGTCGTTGCCGTACAACGGGGCGATATCAATAACGGGCAGTTTATCAATGCTCATGCAATTCTCACGTTCAGTTGCAGATACACCTTGGCCCGGCACCCGGAGTTAACCGGATGCCGGGCCAGTGCATCTTTTACTTAGGCTGTTATTTAGGCAGCTCAGCTTTAACATTTTCTACGTAGTAGTTCATCGACGCCAGTTCGGCGTTGGTCGCCACTACACCGTCAGCCAGTTTGACTGCACCGCTCTGATCCTTGATCGGGCCGGTGAACGGATGAAATTCACCCGACTTGATGCTGGCGATAATCTTCTCGGCTTCAGCTTTTACGTCAGCCGGCACGATGTCGCTGATCGGCAGTTGAATGGTGTCGTCATCCAGGCCGCCCCAGTAATCCTGAGACTTCCAGGTGCCGGCCATAACCGCTTCGCTGGCCTTGATGTAATGCGGGCCCCAGTTGTTGACGATCGAGGTGAGTACCGCTTTCGGGCCGAAGTGGGCCATGTCCGAGGCGTAACCAACTGCGTAAACACCGCGACGTTCTGCGGTCTGGATCGGCGCCGGGCTGTCGGTGTGCTGGAAGATAACATCCGCACCCTGATCGATCAGCGCGTTGGCGGCGTCAGACTCTTTGCCCGGATCGAACCAGGAGTTGACCCAGACCACTTTGATTTCGGTGCCCGGATTGTACTTGTCGAGTGCTAGCTGGATCGAGTTGATGTCGCGGATCACTTCCGGAATCGGGAAAGAGGCCACATAACCGACAACCTTGGATTTGGTCATCTTGGCTGCCAGATAGCCACCGACATAACGGCCTTCATACGAGCGCGACAGGTAAGTGCCGAGGTTTTTCGCTTGTTTGTAACCGGTGGCGTGTTCGAAGGTTACCTTCGGGAACTGTTTGGCCACTTTCACAGTTGGGTTCATGTAGCCGAAAGAGGTCGAGAAAATCAGGTCATAACCGCCTTTTGCCATGTTACGGATAACACGTTCGGCATCAGCACCTTCCGGTACGTTTTCAACGAAGCTGGTTTCGACTTTATCGCCCAGTTTCTCCGCGAGTGCCTTGCGGCCTTGCTCGTGTTGATAAGTCCAGCCGTGGTCGCCGATAGGCCCGATATAGACGAAGCCGACTTTCAGCGGGTCAGCGGCTGAGGCGCTCATGGCGGCGCTGAAACCAAGGGCGGCGACGAGGGTGCGCAGCAAGGGTCCTTTGCTCTTCTTGTGCATAGCGGGTGTTGCTCCGTAAATGTTGGGTGATGGCGTGATTATGCTTGTTATACGTTGACCGTAAGTCAACTGCAAAAAACTGACCAACTAGACAATTACCCCGTGTAATTACTTCGCAAACCTGTAACTGCGCGTAAAGGCAGGCTGGCGGCGAGGCTGTGAGCGAGCCGCGCCACCCTAGAAATACCCTGCTTAGTGTTGCTGCTTCGCTTAAACAACAAACCCCGCACAGGCGGGGTTCGTTGATGGTGCGGCTGATCAGCTGGCTGCCGATGCAGTGCCTCTTTATGGTGCAGCGGCTCTTTAGCCGGCGATCAGTTCCTTGGCGGCCTGACGGTGATCGGCGATCAACTGAGCGACATCGAGGCCTTCGATCTGGCCGTCGATTACGCGCCACTGGCCGCCGATCATCATGCGGTCGGCACGGTCCGAGCCACACAGAAGCATGGCGCTGATCGGGTCGTGGCTGCCGGAGAAACGCAGCTCGTCGAGCTTGAAGAAGGCCAGGTCCGCCTGCTTGCCGACGGCGATTTCGCCAATGTCGCTGCGTCCTATGAGTTTGGCTGAACCCTTGGTTGCCCAGCCCAATGCGCGTTCCGGGGTGATGGCTTCGGCGCCGAAGCGCAGGCGCTGAATGTACAGGGCCTGACGCGCCTCCAGAATCATGTTCGAGGCATCGTTGGACGCAGAACCGTCAACGCCCAGACCAATCGGTGCGCCAGCCGCTTCCAGGTCGACAGTCGGGCAGATACCCGAAGCCAGGCGCATGTTTGAGCTTGGGCAATGGCAAATGCCGGTGCCAGCCTGACCGAGACGGGCGATTTCATCCGGATTGAAGTGAATGCCATGTGCCAGCCATGTACGCGAGCTGAGCCAGCCAACACTGTCGAGATAGTCGACCGTGCGCAGGCCGAAGCGCTGCAGGCAGAACTCTTCCTCGTCCAGTGTTTCAGCCAAGTGGGTGTGCAGGCGCACGTCCATTTGCTCGGCCAGTTGCGCGCTCTCGCGCATGATTTCCTGCGTTACCGAGAACGGCGAACAAGGGGCGAGGGCGATCTGCACCTGCGCGCCATCACCCCGCTCGTGGTACTCCTTGATCAAGCGCTGGCTGTCTTCAAGAATCACCTGGCCTTGCTGCACGGTCTGTTGCGGCGGCAGGCCACCGTCGGCCTCGCCCAGGCTCATCGAGCCCCGCGTTAGCATTGCCCGCATACCCAGCTCGCGAACCACATCGACCTGAATGTCGATAGCGTTTTCCAGACCGCCGGGGAACAGATAATGGTGGTCGGCTGCGGTGCTGCAACCTGAAAGCAGCAACTCGGCCAAGGCCACTTTACTGGCCAGTGCCAGCTTTTCCGGGGTCAGACGTGCCCAGACCGGATACAAGGTTTTCAGCCATGGAAACAACGGCTGATTGACCACCGGGCCCCAGGCGCGGGTCAGGGTCTGATAGAAGTGATGATGGGTGTTGATAAGCCCCGGCAGCACAACGTGCTCGCGGGCATCAAAGACCTGAGTGCAAGGGCGCGAAGGCTCCTGACCGGCTTTGAGAATTTCCGTGATGATGCCGTGCTCGACAACGATACCGCCCGATGCATCAACATCGTTGGCAGTGAAAATATCGAGAGGGTTTTTGATCCAGATATGAGTGGTCGGCATGTGCAGGCCTCTGAGTGGGATTTCAGGTAAGCCAGCTCAGTGTTAACCCTGTCTGCTGATCCAGGTGCGTCAGACAAAATCTGACCGGCGCTAAAGATACCCGCCGTCGCGCGTCAGTTCAACCGGACCTGACGCGCGACGGCGGTATTCAGAAGCATTTTGCAGGCTGCGTCTGCTGCAATTTACCAGGTCAGAGTCTGGCCTTTGTAATCAACGAAGTGATGGCCGCCCTTGCCGCTGAACTGCTCTATCTGGGTAACCAGACCGGCACAACTGGTGGCTACATCAATATCGGCATTCGGCCCGCCCATCGCGGTTCTGACCCAGCCCGGATGCAACGACAATACCGTTGGTCGATTGCCTTCAAGGCTGCAGACAAAGGTGTTGGTCAGCGAGTTGAGAGCGGCCTTGCTGGCTTTGTACAGCGCCATCTCGTTGCCTTCTGGCATGGTTACACTGCCGAGAATCGAGCTCATGAACGCCAGCACGCCGGTGTCAGGGCGCAATTGTGAGACGAGCTTTTCGGCGAGGCGAATAGGCGCAACAACGTTGGTCATGAACAGCTGGCCCAGTTCAGCCTGGGTCGCCTGGCTTGCGCTCTGGTGTTCAGGCCCGAGAATACCGGCGTTGACGAAAATCAGGTCAAACACCTGGCCGTCGAGCTGGTTGACCAGTGCCTGAACTGAGGCGCTGTCGTCGATGTCGAGGGTTTCAATCGTGACCCCGTCGATAGCGCGCAGCTCGTCGCAGCGTTGCGGGTTGCGAACCGTGGCGCTGATGTTCCAGCCGAGGCTATGCAGTCGCTCGACCAGACCAAGCCCAAGCCCGCGGGAGGCGCCGATGATAAGGGCGGTTTTGACAGTTTGCATGGGTCGCTCCAAGTTGATCCGGAGCGACTATGTTGCGCGGTTACAGGCCGAATATGCAAACGGCTTGTAACGCGCCAAACCAACTTGCGTATGGCTGTTTATCTGCATGGCTTGGGCGGGTGACTGACACCACGCCCAACCGCTCAACTCAGTGACTCAGATGGGCCATACGTGGCGGTCTGAAATCGCCACGGCTGCTAATCAATGCCCCGACTGCCAAGGCTTGCCGAGTGAAACCGGAGCAAACAGGCGAGTCTTGATCGCGTCACGCGAGAGCAGCACCAACACCACGATGGTCGCCACATACGGCAGCATCGCCAGCAGGTTACTCGACACCGAAATACCGATGCCCTGAGCAACCAGATGGACAATGCTGGCCAGGCCAAACAGGTAGGCGCCGAGCAACACACGGAACACCCGCCAGCTGGCAAACACCACTAACGCCAGAGCAATCCAGCCACGCCCGGCGGTCATGTTTTCCGCCCACATCGGCGTGTACGCCAGCGACAGGTAGCTGCCGGCCAAACCGGCCATCGCGCCACCGAACATGACTGCCAGCGTGCGCACACGCAATACCGGCAAGCCCATGGCGCTGGCGGCGTCGGGGTTTTCTCCGACAGCTTGAATGATCAGGCCAATACGGGTTTTCAGCATCACCCACGCCACCAGCGCAAACAGCGCAAACGACAGATACACCAGCAGATCCTGCGCAAACAGCATGCGCCCGATGAGGGGGATATCACTGAGATACGGTAGCGCAATCGGCTCAAAACCAGTCAGTGGTTTGCCCACCCAGGCCGCCCCGGCGAACGTTGAGAGGCCCACGCCGAAGATGGTTAATGCAAGGCCAGTGGCGACCTGATTGGCGTTGAAACCCAGCGCCACAATTGCGAACAGCAGTGAAAGCAACATGCCCGCTGCAATCGCCAGCAACACGCCGAGCCACAGGCTGCCAGTGCTGAAGGCAACGATAAAGCCGATTACCGCGCCGAACAGCATCATGCCTTCCTGGCCCAGATTGAGTACGCCGCTCTTCTCGCACACCAGTTCACCGAGCGCGACCAGAAGCAGAGGCGTGCCCGTGCGCACCATGGCGTAGAAAATGTTAGTCAGCAGATCAATATCCATGCGCTTGAACCTTGCAAATACGGGCCAGAGAGAGAAGAAGATTCATACCGCCGCCTCGTTGCTAACCGCGGCTGATGAGCGTTTGAACAGACCGGCCTTGAGCCGTGGGCGATACATGATCAGCACGTCGCAGGCGAGCAGGAAGAACAGCATCATGCCCTGAAACAGCTGAGTGATTGCCTGCGGCAGGTTCATGTTCATCTGCGCGTTTTCCCCGCCCAGATACAGCAGCGCCATGAGCAAACTGGAGAACACAATGCCAATTGGATTCAAACGGCCGAGGAAGGCCACGGTGATTGCTGCGTAGCCATAACCGGGGGAAACCTGCGGCACCAACTGGCCGATTGGGCCAGCCACTTCACCCACTCCGGCAAGCCCGGCCAGGCCGCCACTGACCAGCAGTGCGAACCAGACCAGACGCTTCTCGCGAAAGCCAACAAAACCTGCAGCGCGGCGGTCCAGTCCGAGCACTTTTACCTGAAAGCCGAGAAAGCTCTTGTGCAGCAATACCCACACCGCCACCAGCGCCAGCAAGGCGAAGTACAAACCGGCATGCACCCGGCCATCTTCGCTGAGTACCGGCAGGCGGCTGGCATCGCCGAACATGGCGGACTCGGGGAAGTTGTATCCCGCCGGGTCTTTCAGCGCACCGTGGACGAAGAACAGCAACAGGTTCAGTGCGATGTAGTTGAGCATGATGCTGGTGAGGATTTCATTGGCGTTGAATTGTGTACGCAGCCAGGCGGTTAAACCGCCCCACGCCGCGCCCGCAACAATCCCGCTGATGATGACCAGCGCCAGTGCCCATTGGCTTTCCCAGTCGATGATATTGACCGCCACCGCGCTGCCGGCGAGTGCGCCGATCAGCAGTTGGCCTTCTGCGCCGATGTTCCAGATGCGCGCCTGATACGCCACCGCCAGGCCCAGTGCACAGAGCAGAATCGGCAGGGCTTTGACCAGCAGTTCGGAGACGCCGTACCAGTCGCTGAGCGGTGCGATTAACAGGGTGTGCAGGGTTTCCAACGGGTCGTGGCCGAGTGCCAGAAACAGCAGCGAACCGCTGATGAGCGTCAGTACGGCTGCCAGCACCGGTGATAACCAGAGCATCGCGCGCGATTGCTGGCCGCGAGGTTCGAGGGATAACAACATAAAAACTCCGTCAGCTCAGCGGGGCAGGGTTAGCTGCGGCCTGATCAATAGGGGAAGGATTGGCGCCGAATTCACCGGCCATCCAGCGGCCCACTTCAACTTGGCAGGTGCTTGGGGTATCGGTCAGTGCGCTGAGTTTGCCGCTGCTCAATGCGCCGATGCGGTCGCAGATCTGGAACAGTTCGTCGAGGTCTTCGGATATCACCAGAATCGCCGCGCCAGCATCGCGCAGGGCGATCAGGGCGCGGTGAATCGCGGCGGCTGCGCCCACATCAACACCCCAGGTCGGGTGTGCGGCGACCAGCAATTTGGGTTTTTGCATGATCTCGCGGCCGAGAATGAATTTTTGCAGGTTGCCGCCGGACAAACTCCCGGCTGGGGTTTCTGCGTCCGGCGTCTTGACCGCGAAGCGGCGGATGATTTCTTCGGCGAAGGCCACAACCTTGTTGCGCTTGATCAGGCCATTGCTCACCAGCCCTTGCTGAAAAGCAGTGAGCAGAGCGTTGTCGCTCAGGCTCATGTCGGGCACCGCGCCATGCCCCAAACGCTCGGCCGGTACAAAGGCCAGCCCGAGTTTGCGCCGGGCATCGGGGCGCAGGTTGGCAACTGGCTCGCCGGCAAAACGAATGCTCGCGGCATCGCGCTTGTGCAGCAACTGCTCGCCGCTGAGCATTGCCAGCAGTTCGTCCTGACCATTACCGGCCACCCCGGCGATCCCCACAATTTCACCGCTGCGCACTTCAAGGTTGATGGCGCGTAACGAGGTACCAAACGGGTCGGCGTTTTCCCAGCTAAGTTCGTTCACCTGCAGAAAGTGCTCGCCGCCCTGAACTTTGGCGTAGGTGCTTTCAAGGCCTTCTGCATCGCCCACCATCAGCCGCGCCAGTTCCAGATCGCTGCAGTCACGGGGCACGCAGTGGCCAGACACCTTGCCGCCGCGTAATACCGTAGCACCGTGGCAAAGCGCGCGTACTTCACCGAGCTTGTGGCTGATAAACAAGATGCTGCAACCCTCGGCAGCGAGCCGGCGCAGGGTAGCGAACAACTCGTCGGCCTCTTGCGGAGTGAGCACCGAAGTCGGCTCATCAAGAATCAGTAGTTCGATGTCCTGCATCAGACATCGTACGATCTCGACGCGCTGGCGTTCGCCAATCGACAAGCTGTGAACCAGCCGCTCCGGTTCAAGCGCCATGCCGTATCGCTGCGAAACCTCGCGAATACGCCCTTCAAGCTGCTTCGGCGTACCCGCGGCGCGGCCCATGGCCAGCGCAATGTTCTCGGCCACTGTCAAGGTTTCAAACAGCGAGAAGTGTTGGAACACCATGCCGATGCCGAGGCTGCGCGCCATTGCCGGGTCGCGCATCTTCACCGGCTTGCCGCGCCAGACAATTTCACCGCTGTCGGGCTGGGTAACGCCGTAGATGATTTTCATCAGGGTGCTTTTGCCAGCGCCGTTTTCACCCAGCAGGGCGTGGATTTCGCCCGGCTGAATGTTCAGATCGATGCGATCGTTGGCCAGACAGCCGGGGTAGCGCTTGCTGATGCCGCGCATCTGCAGGCGCAGAGATTCGGGGGAAACGGACATGGGCAGTGACTCTAAATGACAACGTGCGCTTTATAAGCAAAAACTTGGCCAGTAAGTCAGAAACCTGCACCGGCGCGGTTAAATTTTCGACTGCCTGTCTGGTGATGTCAATTTGGCACCGATTTGGTGCGCTTGTTGGCCAGTGTGGTGCGCCTGCATGACGGGTTGGCGTTTGGACAAAGTTTCACGCGTCAGTCAGGCAGTACCGCGCCCTGCGATGTGCCATGTCCGGTTTGCAGGTCGTAGTCGAATTCCTGTTGCCTGTAGTGCTCAAGAATGCCTTGCGCCTGTTCATTGGCCACCCGCTGCAAAGTGTTGCAATCGACTTGTTCGGGCAGCGTTCGCAGGCGCTCGTCGATGGCGCTGGCGGCGGCCTGAGCGATGGCGTAATGGCCCATTTCATGTCGTTTCAGCGCGCGTAAGTATTGGTCAAATTGAGCATGTATCTGGCTGTTGCCGCCACGCAGATCGGGCAGGGTCATTTGTGCGTTCAGGCGGGTCACGGGATGGCGTAGCTGGCAGCGGCCGTTGCTTTGCTGATACCAAAAGAAACGCCAACTGATGTCCCAGCGGGTATATCCGATGAAGCGCTGCCCGCCAAACGTAATCGGCGTAGCGCCACGCAGCACGGCGCCGAGCGTTGGCTGGCTCGTGCCCCAGGCAATGTAGGGTGTTTGCTCAAGTTGCTGCTGTACCTCTGCGCGCAGGGGCAGGGCGAAAACGAGCAACAGCAACAGGCAGGGTTTCATTGGCGTTGCAGAACTGCGCGACCTCGGCTGATATCAGCCAGCAGTATAGCCAGTTCATCGATGCGGGCATCGACCACGGCCAGTTGCAGGGTGGCGCCTTCGGCATTGAATGTTTCGCTTTCCAGTACGAAGTCCGGGTCATCCTGCAGGCGGGATTTGAATAGCGCCAGTTCGCTGAAGTGACAATGGCAACTGCACTGCGTGCGCTTGACCAACTCCTTGCGCTCGGCGGCCTGCAGGCATTTGTTCGCGCTGCCGCCGTAGGCGCGGGCGAGGCCGCCAGTACCAAGCTGAATGCCGCCGTACCAGCGAATCACCAGCACTGCGACCTGATCGCAATCCTGGCCTTCAATTGCGCTGAGAATGGGCCGGCCTGCAGTTCCGCCGGGCTCGCCGTCGTCACTGAAACGATATTGCTGGCCGACCTTCCAGGCCCAGCAGTTATGCGAGGCGCTGGCATCGCTGTGCTGGCTGATAAACGCTTGCGCCTGTTCGGCGCTGGTGACGGGGGCGGCGTAGGCAACGAAGCGGCTTTTACGGATTTCCTCGCTGTACTCGCAAGGCTGGAGCAGGGTGAAAGGCATGGGCGTTGAGTGTCACTCGGCAGTTGGCTTGAGGCCGCAGCCCTTGAGAATAATGGTGATAAGGTTTTGCGTGGCGCTGTCGAAGTCCTGCTTGGTGAGCTTGCTGCGACCGGTCACGCGGCACACCTGCGAGGCGAAGTCCGCGTAGTGTTGCGTGCTGCTCCAGAGCAAAAATATCAGGTGAACCGGATCTACCGGGTCCATTTTGCCAGCGGCTATCCACGCCTCGAATACCTGCGCACGGCCTTTGAACCAGACCAGATAGTCCTGATCGAAGTATTGCGAGAGGTACTCGCCGCCGCTGATCACCTCCATCGCAAAAATCCGCGAGGCCTTCGGATAACGCCGCGAGAATTCCATTTTGGCGCGAATGTAACGGCTCAGTGCCAGTGCCGGATCATCATCAACCGTGAGGCTGTTGAAGGTGCTGTCCCAGAGTTCGAGGATATTGCTGAGTACGGCCAGATACAGGCCGAGCTTGTTGTTGAAGTAGTAATGCAGGTTGGCTTTTGGCAGGCCGACATTCTGCGCGATGGTATTCATGCTGGTGCCTTTGAAACCATGGCGCGCAAATTCTTCTTCGGCTGCAAGAATGATGGCTTCCTCGTTTTTCTGACGAATCCGGCCTGCGGGTTTGCCCGGGGTATTCGTTCTGTGCGCTGGAACTTCAAAGGTCATGACGGGTTCGCTTTTTTCTGGCAACGAGTGCAGAGATACCCCAGTGCCGCGGGCGTGACAAGCTCTGCAGTCAGAAAAAAATAGCCAGCCGAACTTGCCGGTGAAAAACGCACTTTACTGGTGCGCGTTGCGATGGCGACGCACGCTTTTGTCGCTTGGTGCGCAGCGCAAAGGCTTGGTTTTGAGCGCTTGTGCCAGATTGAGCCCAGCTTGGACTTAGCAGCAAGCGACGCTCGCGGATTGCCAACCGAGCGCTGCCTGATCGGCTGGAGCTGTCGTCAACTCGTCTGCCGGTGCCCGATCCTTAAACGCTGTGTTCATCACCGCGCGGTTTGATTTGCTCGCGTTGGCCGCCCAAGTACCAACCGAGTGCGGCCCAAATGGCAGCGCAGACTGCACCTGCTATTGCTGCAACCCACACGCCGTTACTCAGGCTGTCGATCAGGGTCTTGGCCCAGGCGCTGGCCGCATCGCCGGCGCGGTAAACCACGGTGTCGATGAAGTTCTTGGCCTTGTACTTGGTTTGCGCATCGAGCGGTGCAAAGAGCATTTCACGGCCCGGCCGCACGCAGGCGTATTCACCTACTCTGCGCACAATCATCAGGGCGGCAAGCATGGCGAAAGTAGGCGCCAGAGCCAGACCGATAAAGCCCAGACACACCAGCAAAGGTACGCCGGCGAGCAGCGCGCGAATGCCGAAGCTTTGTGCGATGCGCCCGGTGATGAACAGCTGCGCGATCAGTGATAACGCCTGCACGGTGAAGTCGATCAAGCCAAACACCCGCACTTGCTGCTCGCGGGTGGGGAATGTTTCGGCGACCAGTCGCGCCTGCTCGATGTACAAAAACGTACTGGCTGTCGCCAAAAGAATCACAAATACGCTGATCGCCAACAGATACGGCGAGCGGGCGACCAGGCTAAAACCGCTGAAAGGATTGCCGAGAACCGGGCGTTTCGGGCTTTCATCGCTCACAGCGCCGGGGCGACCGGCGCCGCCCTGGCTGCGCCAGTTCATCAGGTAACGCTTGGCCAACAGCGCGATGGCCAGCAAGGTTGCGGCGCAGAGCATCAAGCCACTCTCGCCGAGCCAGCCGATCAGCAACGCGCCTAATGCCGGGCCGAGTAAACCACCGCAACTGGCACCGGCGGCGATAAAGGCAAACAACCGCTTGGCTTGCTGGCTGTCGAACACATCGCTCATCAGGCTCCATGCCACGGAGACCACGAACAGGTTGTAGACCGACAGCCAGACGTAAAAGCTGCGGGCTAGCCACACATCGTGTTGCAGCTGGCTGAATAAGCTGGCGAAGATCAGCAGATTGCTGATGAAAAATGCGTAGACCCAGTCGATGTAACGCTCACGCGGCACGTTAGAGTTGAGCCAGGCGAATAGCGGCACGGCGATCAGCATCAGCACGAATGTGGCGCTGAACAGCCACTGCAAGTTATCCACACCGCCGACGATGCCCATGGTTTCGCGGATTGGGCGAAGCATGAAATAGCCGCAGAACAGGCAGAGAAACAGGCTGAAACCGCACAAGGCCGCCACCAGCTCATTGGCCTCGGCGTTAATTGCCTTGGCCAGTCGCGGCGCCGCGTTAATCATCTATCCGGCCTGCGAATCAGGAAAACGCCTGAATAATTCGCTGGCGATTGCGCTCATCTGGCAGTCGGCCCATACCGGCCTTGATGTTGTCGGCCATGTAACGCGGCGTTGATGTGGCCGGTATCACCACGGTTGCGGCAGGGTTGGAAAGAATGAACTTGAGCAACAGTTGCGCCCATGAAGTGGCATCGACTTCAATCGCCCATTCCGGTAACGGCTGGCCTTTGATCCGCCCTAGCAATTCACCGCGCATGAACGGCCGGTTGATCAGTGTGGCGATGCCGTTATCGGCGCAATACGGCAGCAGGCGCTTCTCGGCATTGCGCTCACCCAGTGAGTAGTTGAACTGGACGAAGTCGAGCTTCTCGCGCGCCAGCACCGCAAGCAAATCGTCGTGAGCCGAGTCCAGATAATGGGTTACGCCGATGTAGCGCACCAGACCTTGCTCCTTGAGTTCGCGCATCAGCTTGAGTTGGGTGTTGGTGTCGCGCAAGTTATGCACTTGGAGCAAGTCGATGGTTTGGCGGTGGAGCACCTTCTGGCTGTGCTGGAACTGAGCAAGCCCTTGGTCACGGCCAGTGGCGGAAATCTTGGTCGCCAGAAACGCCTTGCCGTGCGTGCCGGTTCGCTTGAGCAAAGAACCCGTGGCCGCCTCGGAATTGCCGTAACTGGGGGCGGTATCAATCAGCTTGGCGCCGCCGTTGATGAATGTACGCATCACGCCGTCCAGCTCTTTGAGGCTGGCATCGTCCAGGCCGACATCGAATGTGCGCGAAGTGCCAAGGCCAATGACCGGCAGCTTTTCGCCAGAGGAGGGAATTTCACGTTTCAGCAGTTGGCTCAGGTCGTCGGCAAATACGGCGTTGCTCAACAGCGGGTTGCAGGCCGCGAGCCCGAGCAGGGTAGCGCTGTTCTGGATAAATCGACGACGACTGGGCATGGCGCCTCCTTGGCGATGAAAACGTGCGAGGGTCAGGGTTAAACAATAACCCCTCGAGCATAGACCCGCGCATCCCGCTGCGCCGATCTAACGGCTTGGTTGTTACGGGTTGTTACCAAGAACTGTTCTGCGATTTTTATCGGCTTGATACGGCGTGGCTCAGCTCAGGTTGCTGGTTTCGTCGAGCACTTCAAGAAAGCTTTCGAGTACCAGGTGCGGACGCCGGCCTTTGCGGGTTACCGCCGCCAGATTGAGTTCATAGAAGCGCGAGTCGGCCTTGAGCGCGCGCAACCGGCCTTGCTGCACCCAAGGCGCTGCGTAATGGTCGGGCAGGTAGCCGATATAGCGTCCGGTCAGAATCAGGAAGGCCATGCCCTCGCGATCCGAGGCGCTGGCGGTGCAATTGAGTTGTTGGTAGTGGCCCTGAATGTCTGGCGGTAAGCGGAAGGTCGGAGCAATGGCGTCTTGCGCATTCAGGCGCTCGTCGTCGAGTTTGGTGTCGTCCACGTAAAACAGCGGGTGGCCGACCGCGCAGTACAGCAGGGAACGCTCTTCATACAGCGGTTGATATTCAAGGCCGGACAACGAGCTGGCCTGCGGCACCACGCCAATGTGCAGGCGACCGTCGAGCACACCCTGTTCGACCTCACTGGGCGGGGTCATGCGAATGTGTATGCGCACATCCGGGCCGCGCTCCTTGAGGCGGGCGAGGGCGTGGGTAATGCGCATGTGCGGTACCGTTACCAGGTTATCGGTGAGGCCGATATTCAGCTCGCCGCGCAGGTTTTGGTGCAGGCCATTGACCTCGGTACGGAAACTCTCGAGCGCCGCCAATAGCTGCTCGGTCGAGCGGAAAACTTCGCGACCTTCTTCGGTCAGCGCAAACCCGGCGCGCCCGCGTTGACACAGGCGAAAGCCGAGGCGTTGTTCGAGGTCACTCATCTGTTGGCTGATCGCCGAACGACCGATGCCCAGCACACTTTCTGCGGCAGAAAAGCCGCCGCAATCGACCACGCTGCGGAACAGTTTCAGCAGGCGGATATCAAAATCACTGACTTGGGCCAACGGTTCGGGGCGGCGTGTGCTCATTGTTTAGTATGCGCTTAACTAAAGATAAGAAGAGTTTGGTTTTACTGACTTTATCCGCGTGGCACCTTTACTGGCAAGAGTCCTTCAACAAGAACATTGTCTTCCTCGCGAGGCTGCACCATGAATATGCCCCAGACTGCTACGCCATCAATCGCCAGCCAGCTCAAGCTGGACGCTCACTGGATGCCGTTCTCCGCTAACCGCAACTTCCACCGTGACCCGCGTTTTATCGTGTCTGCCGAAGGCAGCTGGTTGAAGGATGATCAGGGTCGCAAGATCTACGACAGCCTTTCGGGTTTGTGGACATGTGGTGCGGGTCACTCGCGCAAGGAAATTCAGGAAGCGGTGGCCAAGCAGTTGGGCACCCTCGATTACTCGCCGGGCTTTCAGTATGGCCATCCGCTGTCGTTCCAGCTTGCCGAACAACTGGCTGAGCTGACGCCGGAAGGTCTGGACCATGTGTTCTTCACCAGTTCGGGTTCTGAGTGCGCCGATACGGCCGTGAAAATGGCCAAGGCTTACTGGCGCCTGAAAGGCCAGCCGGCCAAGACCAAATTCATCGGCCGCGCACGTGGCTATCACGGTGTGAACATTGCCGGTACCAGCCTCGGCGGGATCAACGGCAACCGTAAAATGTACGGCCAGTTCATGGACGTCGATCATCTGCCGCACACCCTGCAAGCCGGCATGGCTTACACCAAGGGCATGGCTGAGACGGGTGGCGTTGAGCTGGCCAACGAATTGCTCAAGCTGATTGAACTGCACGACGCGTCGAACATCGCGGCGGTCATCGTTGAGCCGATGTCTGGCTCGGCCGGTGTCATCGTGCCACCGGTTGGCTACCTGCAGCGCCTGCGCGAAATCTGCACCCAGCACAACATCCTGCTGATTTTCGACGAAGTTATTACCGCTTTCGGCCGCATGGGCAAGTGGACTGGCGCTGAGTACTTCGGTGTCACGCCGGACATCATGAACACCGCCAAGCAGATCACCAACGGCGCGGTGCCACTGGGCGCGGTGATTGCCTCGAAAGAGATTTACCAGACCTTCATGAACCAGCCATCCCCAGAGCACATGGTCGAGTTCAGCCACGGTTACACCTACTCGGCGCACCCGGTTGCCTGCGCCGCGGGTCTGGCTTCGCTGGAACTGCTCAAGCGTGAAAACCTGGTGCAGCAAGCTGCCGAGATCGAGCCGCACTTCGCCAATGCGCTGCATGGCCTGAAAGGTGCCAAGCACATCATCGACATTCGTAACTGCGGTCTGGCCGGTGCAATCCAGCTGGCCCCGCGTGATGGCGATGCAGTGATTCGTCCGTTCGAGGCGGGCATGGCGCTGTGGAAAGCCGGTTTCTATGTACGCTTTGGTGGCGATACCCTGCAGTTTGGGCCAACCTTCAATGCCAAGGCCGAAGACCTTGACCGCGTATTCGACGCAGTCGGCCAAGCCCTGCAGAGCATCGACTAATGGGCGGCCGGGCTCAGGCCGTGGCCACGGTGCAGGTCGATAACGAGCAAGTTATCGTTACTGAATGGCGCTTTGCGCCGGGCACCGAGACCGGGCTGCACTGCCACGGTTACGACTATGTCGTGGTGCCCATGACCGCGGGCACCCTGTTGCTGGAAACACCCGAGGGCGACAAGTACGCGACCCTGGTTGCCGGGCAGGCTTATTTTCGCAGCGCCGGCGTTAAGCACAATGTGGTCAACGCCAGTGAGCATGAAGTGGTGTTTGTCGAAACCGAGATCAAAACCGCTCGCTGAATCAGAAGGTGATAGGCCATAGGCTTGTCGCCGCTAAGCAGAAAATTCGGATGGCCGGGCACAACTGCCGCCATCGCACAGACAATTAAATGGAGAGTCTCATGGGCACTATCAATCACCTGATCCATGGCGAGTCAGTCGCTGGAACCGGTCGCAGCGCCGACGTGTTCAACCCGTCGACTGGCGACGCTATCCACAAGGTTGCATTGGCGGACACTGCCACCGTGCAGCAGGCTATCGACTCGGCCAAAACTGCATTCCCGGCCTGGCGCAATACCCCGGCGGCCAAGCGCGCGCAGATCATGTTCCGCTTCAAGCAACTGCTTGAGCAGCACGAAGCTGAAATCTCCAAGCTGATCAGCGAAGAGCACGGCAAAACCCTCGAAGACGCCGCCGGTGAGCTGAAGCGCGGTATCGAAAACGTCGAGTTTGCCTGCGCAGCACCTGAAATTCTCAAGGGTGAGTACAGCCGCAACGTCGGCCCGAACATCGACGCCTGGAGCGACTTCCAGCCGGTGGGCGTGGTTGCCGGCATTACCCCGTTCAACTTCCCGGCGATGGTGCCTCTGTGGATGTATCCGCTGGCCATCGTCTGCGGTAACTGCTTCATCCTCAAGCCTTCAGAGCGTGACCCAAGCTCGACGCTGTACATCGCGCAACTGCTTCAGGAAGCCGGTTTGCCGAAAGGCGTACTTAACGTTGTGCACGGCGACAAAGAAGCTGTGGATGCGTTGATCGAAGCCCCGGAAGTCAAAGCCCTGAGCTTTGTTGGTTCAACCCCGATTGCCGAGTACATCTACGCCGAAGGCACCAAGCGCGGCAAGCGCGTACAAGCATTGGGCGGCGCTAAAAACCACGCGGTGCTGATGCCGGATGCCGACCTTGATAACGCGGTCAGCGCGTTGATGGGCGCCGCTTATGGTTCGTGTGGCGAGCGCTGCATGGCCATCTCCGTTGCCGTGTGCGTGGGCGATCAGATTGCCGATGCGATGATCGAAAAGCTCAAGCCGCAGATCAAGGCACTGAAAATCGGTGCCGGCACTTCCTGCGGCCTGGACATGGGCCCACTGGTTACGGGCGCGCACCGTGACAAGGTTCAGGGTTATGTGGATGCTGGCGTTGCTGCTGGCGCTGAACTGGTTGTCGATGGCCGTGGCCTGAGCGTTGCCGGTAACGAAAAAGGCTTCTTCCTCGGTGGCTGCCTGTTCGACCGCGTAACCCCGGAAATGAGCATCTACAAAGAAGAAATCTTTGGCCCGGTACTCTGTGTCGTGCGCGTCAACAGCCTCGAAGAAGCCATGCAACTGATCAACGATCACGAGTACGGCAACGGCACCTGCATCTTCACCCGCGACGGTGAGTCTGCACGCCTGTTCTGCGACGAGATCGAAGTCGGCATGGTCGGCGTCAACGTGCCGCTGCCAGTACCGGTTGCCTACCACAGCTTCGGCGGCTGGAAGCGCTCGCTGTTCGGCGACCTGCATGCTTACGGCCCGGACGGTGTGCGTTTCTACACCCGTCGCAAAGCCATCACTCAGCGCTGGCCACAACGCGCGACCCACGAGGCCGCATCGTTTGCTTTCCCAAGCAACGGCTAACGCTTAACTCGCTTCGCGGGAACCAAAAAGCCCAGTCCGATGACTGGGCTTTTTGCATTGGGGAATTGCACAGAGTTGACCGACTGATTGCATTCGGTCTGAGTAATCCTGTGCTCAGGACTTGAGCAGAATGGGTCGTGTCCATGGCTGGCAGCAGCCGGCTAAAACTGCCTGTCGTGATCGGCTGAAATCGACACTTTGCAGTAGTTGGCGGACATATTTGAACTAGCAAAAAAGAGATTTGAAGGCGGTCACCGTAATAGAGCTGATTCAGATGGCCTAACTCATGTCGAATCAAGTGCTCCCACCTTGGTCGTGTGGTGGTGCCTCGAAGTCTAATAAACCGGACGAAGACTCTGCCAACTGCGCCAGCTTGAAACGCAGCGTGTCGGTAAAATCAAGGGTCATTTGCGATTTCGCTCTTTGTCCTGGATACAGAACGTTGAAAACGAAACTAATCCTCGGCTCGAACCGTTTTACCACCAAGCCTTGCGGCGCAAAGTGTAGGGCTGTCAGTGGGTCAACGAGGGTGACGCCGCTGCCTGCCAGTACGAATGAGCACGCCACGTAGCATAGTTGCGTGTCCACAATTAGCTGACGGTTTACCTCTGCGCGATTGAACACCTCATCGATCTTGTAGCGCACGCTTTGTTCAGTGCCTAGTGAAATGAAGGGCTCGTCTCGCAAGTCCTCGGGTGTGATCACCGACTTATCAGCAAGCCGGTGACCGACAGGCAGTGCGCAGACCATGCGGCAGTCGGCCAGCAGTTGTACCTCAAGGGCGGGGTCGGAGACGTTAGTAGCGACTATGCCGACATCGTAATGCTGGGTAGCGATCCAGTCGGCGACCTGCTGCGAACTGCGGACCTGCAGGGTCACTGAAACGCCGCGGTGATCGCTGATGAAGTTCTGGACCACATTAGGCAGGAAGCCTATGGACACAGCTGGCATGGCTGCGATCCTCAAGGAGCCGCGATGATAGCCGCGCAGCTCATCGGCGGTTCTGGCCAACTTCTCGATACCTACGAAGGATTTTTCCACTTCTTCGAACAGAATCAAAGCCTCTGGCGTTGGCGTGAGACGTTTCTTGTGACGTTCGAACAGCCTGAGTTGAACGGCATCCTCGAAGTCCGCCAGCAGTCGGCTCACGGCCGGTTGAGATACGCAAAGAATCTCTGCTGCGCCGGTAATAGTGCCGGCGATCATCACCGCACGGAAGGCCTCGGCCTGCCGATGACTTAATTTCGCCACATACCCTCCAAACGACTTTGGGGCCTTAAAGCACGATTGATGTGAAGCAAGATCATAATATTTTGTTATCTAGTGCAAATAATAAACGATTTGATGTTATCAAGTTGGCCAAGCAAAATCTGCATCACAAACGTCCAACAAGAGAGAAAAAATGGAGACGTTCTTCCGGTATGCGCTGGCATTGCTAATCAGCACTGTTGCAGGCTTCCAATTCGTGCAGGTAATCACCCGATACGTCTTTGAAACTCCAGTCATGGGGCTAGAAGAGGTATCGATCATCCCAATCATGTGGCTGTACATCCTCGGCAGTGTTAACGCGTCGCGGGAAGACACACAGATACGTGCCAACGTGCTGGAGATTTTTCTCGACACCGAAAAGGCGCGACGCCTTCTGATGGTCATCTCTGAATCCCTCAGTATCATTATTTCCGCTTGGCTGACCTGGTGGGCATGGGATTACTTCCGCTACGCATTTAGGGTATGGAAGGAAACCCCCACCCTCTACTTACCAACGTTCATTTATGAATGTTCGCTGTTTCTCGGCCTGCTGCTGATGACGTTATACGTCTGCATGCACCTCTATAAAAACCTTCGCGTGCTGTTCAACGGCGGCGCCGCACTGAACGCGCCAATAAGCCATGACTACCCAGAAACGACCGAAGTTGCTGAGTTCCAGGTGCTGACCGAAAAACAAGAAGGAAACCGCCATGATTGAAGTCGCGCTGCTCGGTTTTGCCCTGCTGATTATTCTGCTCAGCCTTGGGGTGCCGCTACCTTACTGCTTCGGCGCTGGGCTGATGATCATGGTGCTCGTCGGTGATGCCACCATGAAAGGTATGATGCTTTGGGGCTTTAACCAACTGACCAATCCGGTGCTACTGGCTATCCCTCTGTTTGTGTTTGCCGGGACCATCATGAGTGTCAGTGGCATTGCGGCCAGTCTGCTGAAGTTCGTCAATATATTTGTTGGCCGGATCCGCGGTGGTCTCGGTGTGGTGGCGACTGTCAGTTGCGCAATTATCGGTGCGATCTCCGGCAGTGGCCTCACTGGCATTGCAGCCATTGGACCGCTGTTGATCCCCGAAATGGAGCGTAAAGGCTACCCACGGGCCTATGCCACAGCCTTGATCGCCAACTCCTCGATTCTCGGTTTATTGATCCCGCCGAGCGTAACCATGATCGTCTACGGCTGGGTCACAGAAACCTCAATCCTGGCTAGCTTCCTCGCCACCTTGGGCCCTGGCCTGCTGATTATGTTCAACATTGCCGTGGTCAACCTAGTGATGTCGCGTAAGTTCAAGCTGGTGCTCGATGAATCCATGTCCATGCCCGACCTTTTCAAGGAAGGCATGTCGCGCACAGTGAATGCCCTGCCAGCATTGATCATGCCGGTGATCATCCTAGGCGGGATATATGGTGGGATTATGACCCCTACGGAGGCGGCCGCCGTCGCGGTTATCTACGCCTTACCTGTCGGTTTCATGATCTACAAGGGACTGACCTGGCGCGCGTTTATTGAGTCAGGCAAGGAGTCGGCCACTGCCGTTGGCTCCATCATGATCATGATCCTGTTCAGCTTAATGCTCAGCCAGATCTACGTCATGGAAGAGATTCCGCAAGCGTTGGTGGCCGCTATTTTCGAAATCACGTCTGACAAAACTACGCTGCTGATTTTGGTGACGTTGTTCCTGTTCTTGATCGGCATGGTAGTGAATGACATCACCGCCATTATCCTGACCGCGCCATTGCTTTTGCCACTGATGATCGCTCTGGACGTCAGTCCGATCCAATTCGCCGCGATTGTTGGGGTGAACACTGCGATGGGAGGCGTTACGCCCCCTTACGCCAGCATCCTCTATTTGGGCGCTCGTATTGGCAAAGTGAAATTCACTGATGTCGTTAAACCCGCCATGTTGATTTTACTATTCGGTTACTTACCGGTCGTAGTTCTAGTCGCTGCATGGCCCGACCTTTCCGAATATATCCCTAGGCTGTTTGGTTACTGATTTCCCTATTCAGGCCTTCGAACAACAAGGAAACTTAAAGTGAACCTAGCACTCGTAAAAAAATCCGCCCTCGCGCTGGCTCTTACGCTCGCGACTACCGGCTTGATTCAGGCCGAAACTTTGAAGCTTTCTCATGTCCGCCCTCAGGGCACTGTCATTGATAATGAAGTCAAATGGTTCGCCGAAAATGTCCAGAAAGCGACCGACAACAAGATTAAAGTCAAGATATACGCCGCCAATGCTCTAGGTGATTACACCGTGGTGCAAGAGCGTGTGGGCCTCGGCGCTATCGACATGGCGGTTCAACCGCCAGCCTCCGGCGCAGACAAACGCTTCCAGATTATTTACATGCCCTACATGGTAAAAAACTGGCAAGAGGCACGGGAGGTGTTCGGTCCGGGCACGCCACTGCGTGAAACTGTTGCCGAGCTGTATAAAGAACAAGGCATCAAGGTGATGGGCGCTTGGCCGGTATATTTCGGCGGAATCGCGCTGAACCGCGAAGTGCAGGGTGCTGGCGATCCGAATGCCATTAAGGGCATCAAGCTGCGCGTGCCACCCATCAAAACCTTCCAACTGTTGGCGAATCAGGTGGGCTACATTGCTTCGCCACTGCCGCTCTCTGAGGCTTTTACCGCCGTGCAAACGGGTGTGGTTGATGGGGTGATGGGCTCGGGTGCCGAGGGTTATTACTCCTCCTTCCGTGATGTGACTAAGTACTACGTACCATCAAATACCCATTTCGAAGTGTGGTATTTGCTGCTCAATCAGGAGCGTTATGACGACCTCGATCCAGCGCAACAAGCGGCGCTAGATAAGGTTGCTCTGGAGTTTGAAAACCGTCGTTGGCTGACCGCCCAAGCTGACCAGGCCGCCAACGAGCAACTGCTAGCTGAAGCAGGTGCCACCATTGTCGACGTGTCCGAGGCGGAGCTTGAAGCTACGGTGAGGAAAGTCCGTACCAATGTATGGCCTGAAATCATCGATGACATCGGCAAAGAGTGGGCCGAGAAGGTGCTCAAGGCAGCATTGAAGGACTGAGCCTGGCTGAGCAAGGCCCCCGAAATATAAACGTCCGGGACGGCCTTGCCGCTTTCATCCAGCAGGTCCTATGCCTGCAACCTCAATATTTTCAAAAGGAGTAGGCCATGTCGGTTCGCTTACGGGCAGACTGTCGCGAAACGGATGTCACCGTGATCGGCGGCGGACTCGTTGGCCTAGCCATTGCGCTAGGCCTTATCCGCAATGGCTTGAAGGTCACCGTGCTGGATGAGGGCGACATCGCCCTGCGCGCTTCTCGGGGAAACTTCGGCCTGGTATGGGTGCAGGGCAAGGGCGATACCTGTCCCGAATACGCCCAGTTGTCACGTTTGTCGGCGCGTTTGTGGGGAGACTTTGCCCAAGAGCTTGAGTCCTTCACCGGCATCGATGTTCAACTTTCCCAGCAAGGCGGGCTGCTGATTTGCCTGGACGACGCCGAACTGGAACAACGCCAGCGCATGCTTTGTGCTATGCGCGAGCAGGCTGGCGGCGATTACCCGTTCAAGGTGCTTGACCATGCACAACTCAAAGCTCTTGTGCCCGCGATCGGCCCCCATGTTGCCGGCGCTACATTGGGGCTGGAGGACGGTCATTTGAATCCGTTACTGCTATTGCGGGCCTTGGCCGAGGCTTTTATCGCCCGGGGCGGTAAGTTGCTCAGCAATGCCTCCATCGGCGAGATCCGTCAGCAGGACGGTGGCTTTAGCGTAGTGGCCGGGCATGACCGCTGGAACTCTGCAAAGGTGGTGCTGGCTGCCGGTCTCGGCAATAAGGTACTGGCCCCCCAACTGGGGCTGTCGGCCCCGGTCCAGCCCAACCGCGGACAGATTTTGATCACCGAACGCATACAGCCGTTTCTCCATTATCCCACCGGTCATGTGCGCCAGACAGGGGACGGCACCATGCAGCTGGGCGACTCCAAGGAAGACGTCGGCTTCAACAGCGGCACCACTACCGAGGTGATGGCACAGATTGCTCATCGGGCAACGCGGATGTTTCCGCTGCTGGAAAACGTACGCATGGTTCGCGCCTGGGGCGCATTGCGGGTGATGACCCCGGATGGGTATCCAATATATGAAGAGTCGCGTGTCTGCCCCGGGGCATTTCTAGTGACCTGCCATAGCGGTGTCACCCTTGGTGCCGCTCATTCAGGACCGATCGCCGACTGGATAGCAGGCAAACCTGAAGCCTTTTCTTTGGAGGTGTTCCGTGCAGCACGATTTGATGTTTAAACGCTTGGCAAATGAAGACGGTGGCACGGTGCTGGTAGAGATCGATGGCGCGACATTCAATGCCCGAGCGGGAGATACAGTGGCCGCAGCAGTGCTGGCCGCGGGCATGATTCCTTCACGCACAACTCCGCTGTCCGGCAGCTCGCGCGCGCCATACTGCATGATGGGTGTGTGCTTCGAGTGCCTAGTGGAGGTCGATGGCGTCCCCAATGTGCAGGGCTGCATGACGCTGGTGGCTGAGGGTATGAAAATCCTTCCGCAGACCGGCGCCAGATACCTCTCGATGGCAGAGCAGGAGATGTACTCGTGAGCGAGCGAATATATGACTTGGTCGTAGTCGGCGCCGGACCCGCCGGGATGGCCGCCGCGACTACGGCCTGTCAGCATGGCCTAGATGTCGCCTTGCTTGACGAACAAGCCGCCCCGGGTGGGCAGATCTACCGCAGCGTAGGCAAGCCTGCTCCGGCCGACACCCGAGTGCTGGGCCCCGATTACTATTACGGGCGCAAACTGGTGGATGCGCTGCAGCATACACAGATCGATTACTTTAGTTCGACCACGGTCTGGGACATCAGCTCGGAGCGCGTACTCAGTGTGTCCATCGGCGGACATAGTCGCACCTTACGTGCGGCGAAAATCTTGCTGGCCACCGGCGCACAGGAACGGCCGGTTCCCTTCCCTGGCTGGACACTGCCCGGTGTGATGAGCTGTGGCGCCGCGCAGATTCTGTTGAAGAGCAGCGCCCTGACCCCGCCAGGCCCGCTTGTATTGGCAGGCAGTGGTCCGTTGTTGTTGTTGATTGCCTGGCAGCTGCATAAGGCCGGAGTGTCGATCAGCGCAGTGCTCGATACCACGCCGTCATCCAACTACTTCAAAGCATTGCGCCATGGGCTCGGCGCGCTACGGGGGTGGCGTATGCTGTTCAAGGGCCTCGGCTATCTGGTTTCGCTGCGCAAGGCTGGTATCAACATGCTCAGTGGGGTGACGAAGCTGAGCGCCGACGCTGACAGCAGCGGCCGCGTGGCGCAAGTGCACTTTCAGCAGCGAGGCCATAGCCGCGTTATCAACTGCAAGTCACTTCTGGTGCATCAGGGCGTGGTACCAAATGTGCAATTGACCCGTGCCATGGATGCTCGGCATTTATGGCACGAACAACAGCAATGCTGGCATCCGCAGACCGATTCCTGGGGCGAAACCTCGATCGGCGGTGTCTTCGTCGCTGGCGACTCCGCCGGGATAGGAGGCGCACTGGCTGCAGAGCACTTCGGGCGTCTGACGGCCTGGCAAGTTGCCTGCCAGCAGGGGCGCCTCGGCAGCGCTGAACGGGACATGCTGGCACGGCCGGTGCGTCAGACCCTGAATAGGTTAATGGTTATCCGGCCGTTTCTAGATGTGCTTTACCAACCGGCTGTCGAGTTCCTGCTGCCGGTCGATGAAACCATCGTATGTCGTTGCGAGGAGGTCAGTGCCGGCGATATCCGCCGTTTTGTGGGGCTTGGCTGTAGCGGTCCAAATCAGACCAAGGCGTTTAGTCGTGCCGGAATGGGCCCCTGTCAGGGCCGCATGTGCGGTCTCACCGTGGCGCAGATCATCGCCGCCGAGCGCAATGTCGCCATCGACCAAGTAGGTTATTACACGATCCGCGCGCCGATAAAACCTCTTTGCCTGGGTGAACTGGCTTCTCTGGTGAGCCACGGGGACAAGCAGTAGCGTGTCATTTCAACATGAAAAACCAATAGGACAAGTGATGAGCATTAGCCGATACGAAACAGCCGCGCGGATGAGCCGAGTCGTGGTGCATAACCAGACCGCTTATTTATGCGGCCAGGTCGCTGAAGATCGTAGCAGCGGCATTCAGGAGCAAACCCGCACCATGCTGGCCAAGGTCGATGCGCTGCTGGCGTCGGTCGGCAGCAATCGTGAGCAGCTGCTGTCAGCCACCATCTACCTGAAAGATATGAGCCTGTTCGCCGAGATGAACAGTGTATGGGACAGCTGGGTTCCAGCAGGCTTCGCCCCTGCGCGTGCCTGCGTAGAGGCTAAAATGGCCAGCCCGGAGTTGCTGGTAGAAATCTCGGTGATTGCAGCCGTACCGCAGTAGTTAAATTCTCTGCGCGCAGGGTCATATTCACTTTCTGGCCTGCTCAACTTTCAGAGTACGACAGTGGCGGACACAGTATGATGCATGGCTTACCTGTGTAAGGAGAGGCTGAGTTACTAGTCCGGCTCTGCTTTCGTGACCAATTTCGAGTGACCGGTTTTTGCCGGTTACTGCCTGTCTCGACCGGTCAAAACCGACCATTCTCTGCCGGTCAGGATTACGAAGTGTGCCGGTCAAGTCCGATGTAACCGGTGGTCAAGCCGACTGAAAATAACGGGTCAGGCCGAACACAATCGGGTGTTCAAATTGAGTGCAGTTTCGCATGCCTGTTGCAGTACCGTTTTGACCACTCACACCTGCTGTATACCACTATCTCGCTGCTTTTCTGTTGCGTACATAAAGTGCTTCGCCGCCGGTGGAGCTGACGGCCTTTGTTTGCAACTCGAAGCGCTGCGGGTTGGCTCTGATCAGGTCGCTGAGCTTTTTGAAGCCATAGAGGCGAGCATCGAACGCCGGGCGTAGCTTGGTGATGTTTGAGCCGAGTGCGCCCAGTTGCACCCAGCCGTCTTCGTCATCAATGTCATCGATAACCTTGCCAATAAACTCGACCGGGGCTTTCTGGTTTTTGCGCTGCGACGGCTGTTTGGCGGGTTCCGGGTGGGCGTCATCAGCCGAGTCCTGGGCTTGCTTGTCATGCTCTTTTGCGTCGGCGCGCAGTATTTCGGTGTAGATGAACTTGTCGCAGGCGGACACAAAAGGTGAGGGCGTTTTCTCTTCGCCGAAGCCATAAACAGTCAGGCCTTCTTCGCGCAGGCGTGCTGCCAGCCGAGTGAAATCACTGTCGCTGGAGACCAGGCAAAAGCCGTCAAAACGGCGGGTGTAGAGCAGGTCCATCGCATCGATGATCAGCGAGCTGTCCGTCGCATTTTTGCCTTTGGTGTAGGCGAACTGCTGGATGGGCTGGATCGAGTGATCAAGCAGGACTTTCTTCCAGCTGCCGAGATTGGGCAGCGTCCAGTCGCCGTAGATGCGCTTGACGCTGGCAATGCCGTATTTGGCAATCTCTTCAAACAGACCTTCAACAATCGCAGCCGGCGCATTATCGGCGTCGATGAGTACGGCAAGATGAGTTTGCTGGGCGGATTGTGGGGTTTTGTTGGCCATCGTTCTTCCCTGATTGGTTTGTATTCAAGGTAATTTGAAATTCGCTGTTTGGCTATGAACGATTTTGATCTGCGGGTCGCGCGCAGACGTTCAGGTCAATCCAGCAGGCCCCACAGCGCCGAGCTGCGATGTTAGAGTGCAGTCAGGATGCGCCCACGGATGGTGGCGCCGGTTTTCTCAATGCTCACTAAGGATGGTTAGCTTATGTCTCGTACCCACACGCTTTTACGGACCGTTCAGGTCCTGCTGGTTGGCGCGTTCCTGTTTTGTAGCCAGGTGCAGGCTGCAACGCCTGCCATTGGCGGCTACAGCCCGGTTTCATATTTCACTAAGAACAAGGCGGAGCTTGGTAGTGAAAAGTTTCAGGCCGAGTACAAAGACCAAACCTATTACCTGACATCCCCTGAGCAGGTTGCGTTGTTCAATGGCAATCCGGCGCACTATGTTCCGCACTACGGCGCCTTTTGTGCATTCAGCCTGACTGAGGGCAAAAAGATGGCTATCGACCCGACCAACTTCAAGGTGGTCGGCAGCATGCTGCTGTTGTTTCACAAGAGTGCGGAGCTGGATGGCCGCAGCAAGTGGAACCAGTCTGGCGACCAACAAGCGCTGCTGAAAAAGGCCGATGCCGGATTCAAACTGCTTGAGTTCTAGAGCTCGCGCGTGCGTGCTATTGGCTTTGTTTCATGGCCTCGTTGAGGCGTTGGTTGCTGGCCTGATTGGCGAGGTCAACCTGCTCTTTAAGTTGTTTCATCTGCTGCTGCGCCTGCTCGGCCTGTTTGGCCTGCAGGCTGGCGGTGGCTGCAGTTTCGCCGAGGCCACAGGCGCTGAGGCCGAGCAGGCAGGTAATGGCAAATACGAATGTGGCAATGCGCATGATCAACTCTGATGTTCAAGGGCAGGTTCGGGCTCAACTTCAATCGAGTTGGGTTGAGGCAATCTAATTTGCTGTCTCCAGCGCTCAACTATAGCGTCCAGTTCGCCAGTGTCTCTCAGCTTTTCCAGCGCGGCATTGAACTGCTTGGCACGGTGCAAATCATTTTTGCCAAAGGCAACATAACGCGGCATTTTCACCAGGGGAGTGGGCAACATCCGTACGTGTTCGCTGCCATGTTGCTGGCGTGCCAGGTACTGTAACTGCAAGCTATCGCCAACAATCAGTTCGATCCGTTTAGCTAACAGCATTGAGACCAACTGGCCGGGTTGCTGGGCCGTTTCGTCACGCTTGAGCGCGGCGTTGTCGAATGCAGTTTCGTAGGCGTAGCCCAGCACCTGGCCAATCACGTAGGGCGCCAAATCCGCGAGGCTCTGCCAGTCTTCAAGGGCGAAATCACGGCGGCTCATGAAGCGTGTCGAGCCCTCACGAATAGGCCCAATCAGCTGGTATTGACGCTGGCGCTCGGCCGTTCCGGCAAACACGAATGCCATCTCTGCCTCGCCGGTCTCCAGCATCTTTTTAGCCCGCTGCCACGGGTACAATCGCAGATGGTATTCAATACCGGCCTCATCCAGCACGGCACGGACTAAATCGACATCCAGACCTTGCGGTTCACTGTCAGTCGCGGTGGTGTAGCTGTAGGGCGCGAACTGTTCGCTACCAACCACCCGCCAAGTCTCGGCGAGTGTCGAGGTGCTTAAACCCACAAGCAAACTGAACAACATCACGCGCATTGGCTCTGTCTCGGATCATTGGCTGATCCTACAACCATAGCATGCACTGAAAACGGCTGGCCGACAGGGCGCGAAGCGGGCTTGTAGAAGCTCCTGCGCTGAAGCCGCTCGCCCAGTTGCAGGGCGAGATTGGCGGGGGAGGATTAAACTTTGCGGACAAACTCGGACTTGAGTTTCATGGCGCCAATGCCATCGATCTTGCAGTCGATATCATGGTCGCCATCACACAGGCGGATGCCTTTGACCTTGGTGCCAACCTTCACCACCAGCGATGAGCCTTTGACCTTGAGGTCCTTGATGACCGTGACGGTATCGCCGTCCTCAAGGGTGTTGCCGACCGAGTCTTTGATTACCTTGGCGTCGTCTGCGGCCGCTTCATCACTGCCGTCCGCTGCCCACTCATGGGCACATTCCGGGCACATCAGCATCAAGCCATCCTGATAGGTGTATTCGGAATTACATTTTGGGCAGGCTGGCAAAGTGCTCACGGTGAGTCCTCAAAGGTGGGCTAAAGACCTGCATTATATAGGGATTTAGCTTTCGCCGGGGCACATGCAAAAAGCCCCGCATTGAGCGGGGCTTGGTTGGCTTAACGATGGTGGCCGCCGTGGCCGTGACCATGGCCGCCGCCGTGATGGTAGCCGCCTCCGTAATAGCGATAGCGCGGCGCTACGATTACGCGCGTCTGGCGGTAGTACACCGGTGCTGGCTGATAGTAAACCGGTGGCGGCGGTGAGTAGTAAACCGGTTGAGGCGGGTAATACACCGGCTGCGGTGCGGGTTGCACATACACCGGCGCCGGCTGATAACGGCTGTTAGCAACTATTGCCCCACCAATCACTGCACCAACCACCGCACCGGCAATCACGCCATCATTATGGCCATGGGCTGAGGCCTGACCTGCAACGGCCAAGCTGAGTATGCCGGCCAAGAGTAAGGGAAGTCGGCCAATCATAAGGAGTACTCCTGCAAAAATTGCGGCTAATACCGCACAACAATATTGAACGCCTAAACTCGGTAATTATCCGTAAGTTCGTGTAAAGCTTGTGTAAAGCTATTAGGCCGATTTGCTCTGTAAAACATCCTTACTATGTATATTGAGCAATTTGACAACCCTGTCCTCTCCCTTAAAGTGAGCTGTGTTAGGTTGCTGACTGAAGCTCAAACAGCCGTATTGAAGCGCTTTCAGCTACCCTGTGAATAGTCATGCCGAGCGCTTTATAGCGTTGCGACAGCGTGGCTGATCCATCGGCTTGCCAGCCGCGACCGATGGCCTTGCAAGAAGCCGGATGTGCCACTGCGCAGCAGGAAGCTGGGCGGTGTGGCCTATTGTTGTAGGCTTTGTAGTTATTGGGTTGTTTCGTACAGGGATGTACCGCATATGCAGTCAAACCCAGAATCCAGGCAAGATGATCCGTACGACACCGTGTTCATCCGCCGCTCGTTTCGTTCGCTGGTGCGCTGGGGAATTGTAATTCTCAGTGTGATCAATCTGCTTCACCTTTCCCTGTTCCTGTCTTACGGCAGCCGTTGGTGGGCCTTCAGCGCGCTGCTCATTCTGGTTCAGGCACCGCTTTATCTGCTGGTCATCAATCGTCGCTCTTTCCCGGTATTTATCGGCGGTTTGGCGTTGCTGATATTGGCCTTCGGCATACAGTTGAGCGTGTATTGCACTCAATTTGGCGCCCGTGCGGGCTTTCACTATCTGCTTTTTGCGATGACCCCTCTGGTCGCCTTCAGTGGCCGAATTCGCATCTGGCACAAGGTTGTGCTGTGCGTGTTACTGATGCTGCAAATGTTGGCGCTGGAGCAGCGCACAGCTCCAGACCCGGATATTTCAGCGCAGGCTCTCGAGTGTCTGCGGCTGCTGAATCTTGCCAGTGCGTTTAGTGTTATTTCGCTGTTTGTGATGCGCCACTTTATGGTTGTGGCGGGCATGAACTCCAAGCTGGAACACATGGCCGCTTATGATCCGTTAACCGGCATGATCAACCGCAGGCGCATGGCTGAGGTGGCCGCGGATGAGTTGGATCACAGCTTTGAGAAGCATTCGGCGCTGTCGATGATTCTGGCGGATATCGATCATTTCAAACTGATCAATGACCGTTACGGTCACCAGTTCGGCGATCAGGCTTTATTGCATGTCAGCCAGACGATTATGCAGATCGCTCGCGACGGCGACAGTTGCTGTCGGTGGGGCGGCGAAGAGTTTTTGATCATGCTGCCGGTTACCGATCTTCAGGGAGCCCGGCAGTTGGCCGAGCGAATACGCGTTGAAGTGTCGCGCAATGCCCTGCGCCTGAATGGCCATGATGTGGGCCTGACGCTGACCCTTGGTGTGGTGGAACTTCAGCCTCATGAAGGTTTGGACAGCGCAATCGCTCGCGCTGACGAGGCGCTTTATGCCGGCAAGAATAATGGCCGAAATCAGGTGATGCTCGGCCAGCCTGCGGCTCAGTAAGCAGTTGTGGGCGCCGGCAGATCAAGTGTGCCCGTGTCGCTGAAACGCACCGTGCCGAACAGCCCGCCTGCAAGCTTGCCGCTTAATTTGTACGGCAATCCCTGCTCGGGCTTGAAGCCGGTAGCGCCCATGGCCTGGCGCATTGCCGAGAATGCAGAAATGGTCACTGGAACGCTGATCACCGCTTCGCCAAAGCCTGGCACTTGCCCACTTTGGTTGCTTACACCGCTGGCCAGCGGCTGATTGTTCACTTCAAGATCAAGGGCAATACCGTTGTAGTCGATCACTGAATCGTTGGGGTTCTGGACGCGCAATTTGACCGCGAAACGCACCTCAAGGCCTTGGCCTTGCAGAGGTTCGACGCCCACCAGATTAATCTTCAGCGGGTCGCGCATGCCCAGCGTGCTGCACGCCGCAAGGCTGAGTAGCAGAGCGGTGAACAGGGCGCGTTGCAGCAATGTAATGGCGCGTACCATGGGCAGAATTCCTTGCAGTAATGAGCCTTGAGTCTAGCGGGCGCGGCTGTTGTATGCGCGGTATTGCGCGTTAGTCAGGCAAACCGGCCCTACGCTGCGCGTTGTTTGGCCGAGAGTACCAGCGCAATGCCGCCAAGCACGGCCACCGAGCTTATTAACAGGCGAAGGCTCAGCGCTTCTCCCAGTACCAGGCTGCCTGCCAGCGCCGCCAAGATCGGCACGCTGAGTTGTACGGTGGCGGCTTGAATGGATTTGAGCCCGTTCAGGGCTGTGTACCAGATGGCGTAACCCACGCCTGAGGTCAGCGCGCCGGAGAGCGCCGCATAGAACAGACCGCTGGCGTCCCATTGGGTTCGGCTGATGAGTATCAGGCTGAGCAGCAGGGCCAGCGGCACGGCGCGAATAAAATTACCGGCTGTTGCGGCCAGCGGGTCGGCAACTTTGCGCCCTAGTAAGGAATACGCGCCCCAGGCAACACCGGCCAATAACATCAGCAGCGCACCGCCGAGTGCGGGTGCCTTGGCGCCTGGCAAGAGCAGGACGAGCAAACCGGCCAGTGCCAGAATCAGGCCACAGCTGGTGAGCTTGTTGAAACGTTCGCCGCTGTAAAAACCGTAAACAATCATGCTGACCTGCACAGCACCAAATAGCAGCAGCGCCCCGACGCCGGTGTCGAGACTGATATAGGCGAACGAGAACGCGGCCGCATAGATGAACAGCGAAACAGCGCCTGCCCAGCTTCCGGCAGCGGTTTTGCCGCTGCTGCGCCATTGCAGCAACAGCCATAAAGTCAGCGCGCCGCAGAGCAGGCGCACACTGGTGAAGGTAGCAGCGTCGATGGTTGTGGCTTTTAACGCCAGGCGACAGAGCAGCGAGTTACCGGCAAATGCAAGCATCGCCAGTGCGGTCAGCAGGAAGGTACGCGCAGTCATGGGCAGCTCTCGAATATAAACGGTGCACAGATGAGGGCACCATCTAAACACAAACGAGGGGCTGCAAGGATGCCTCGAAAGTCGGGTGAGGCTAGATCGTTTGGGTGGTCTTTGAGAGCCACGGGCCAACCTGCACTCAAGGCAGCGTTGGCCTGTGGCCGGACTTACTTAGAAGTGCGCTTTTACGATGAAGTTGGTCGCGCTTTGGTTGGTGCCGTCGAGGATTTCACTGCCAACGAAACCGTCGTTGTCGATACCGTACTTGTCTTTCCAGTAGTCGTACTCGATACCCACGTACAGCTGCTTCTCGCCCCAGCTGAGCGCTTTACCCATGTCGTATTTGATCTGTGGGTTGAAGTGCAGGTTGGCGTGGTAGGAGTCGTCGTTGTCCACAACCCAGTCCATGAAGCCGTCGAACAGGATGTCGGAGTTGCCAACCGGAATGGTGTAGCTCCAGACCGGCGTAATCTGCCAGACGTTATCACCATCGCGCTTGCCGTCAGTGGTGCGCAGATAAGTGTTCAACTGGAAGTAATCGAAGCCCGGGATCGCCAGATCAACGGCTGGACCGATCAGGTAAGACTCAGTGTCGTCTTCGCCAAACTCGTACGTCATCGCAAGTAGGACGTCTGTTACCGGACCAAACTGAATCTTGCTGTTGAACAGCTTGCCCATCGACAGGCGAGGAGAAAGTTCGCCGTAGAAGGTCTTCGAGTCGCCCACGGCGTTTTCGCCGTCATTGAAAGTAATGCCGTCTACGAAGAAGAACAGGTCGCCCACGCTCCAACCACTGGCATGCTCAAAAGTCAGCGTTTGCTGAGTGTCCGGGTCTACTTTGAAGTTTTCGCCGTACAGATAGGTGAGGCTGTTGTTTTGCCATTGCAGTAAGTCGCCCGCAACTGCTGCCTGGCCGCCCGCCAGAAGCCCGCCGGCCAAAATCATGGTGGAGAGTGTACGCATCATTCGGTGTTGCTCCTGGTGTGCAGAATTATCGTTGTTAAACCTGTCTATTGGGTCAGGCTGCTGGGTCTAAAGCAAAATTAGCGCCAGATAAGCTAATTTTATATCGCCAGCCAAACAAACTGTTGTTGTTAAAAGGAAAAATAATTGCGCAGGGTTTTATATCCGCCCAGATTTGGCGGGTGGAGGGCATTGATTCTGACTGAAAGGACAGCTTTGCCTCGAATTGGGGCATATAGGTAGCGAACTGGGGCACAAAATGCGGCATTTCGAAGCACTGCCGCTCAATGCGCTGGCCAAGGCCTTGCGCGAGCCGGTCTGGATCACGCAAGGCCAGGCTTGATACACAACCGTTTAAGGTTGCTCAGGGTTGAAGGTTTTCGCCATGTGGGCCCAGCAGTCGTCGTAATTGCTTTGCAGTTGCGGCGCTTCCAGCGCGAAGCGGGTGGGCCGCAAAACACTGCAGGTTTCGAACATGAAAGCCATGGTGTTTTCCAGCTTGTGCGGCTTCAAGTCTGCCGCAATGGCTTGCGTTGTGGTGGTGTTGTCCGGGCCATGGGCACTCATGCAATTGTGCAGCGATACACCACCGGCGCTGAAACCCTCGGCTTTGGCATCGTAGCTGCCCTGGATCAACCCCATCATCTCGTTCATCAGGTTGCGGTGGAACCACGGTGGCCGGAACGTATTTTCGGCGACCATCCAGCGCGGCGGGAAAATCACAAAGTCCATATTGGCCTGCCCGGGCGTTACGCCGGGAGAGGTGAGTACGGTGAAAATTGACGGGTCCGGGTGATCGAAACTCACGGTGCCGATGGTGTTGAAGCGGCGCAGGTCATATTTGTACGGCACGTTATTACCGTGCCAGGCCACTACATCGAGTGGCGAGTGATCCAGTTCGGTTGCCCACAGTTCGCCGAGAAACTTTTGCACCAACTGCGTGGGTTGGTCGATGTTTTCAAAGTGCGCGACTGGCGTCAGGAAGTCCCGTGGATTGGCCAGGCCGTTACTGCCAATAGGGCCCAGATCAGGCAGGCGCAGGGCGCACCCGTGGTTTTCACACAGGTAGCCGCGAGCAGTGGCGTCGAGCAGTTCGACACGGAACTTCATCCCGCGTGGGATTACCGCGATCTCCAGCGGCTCCACCTGCACAACGCCCAACTCCGTTACCAGGCGTAAACGGCCTTGCTGCGGCACGAATAACCACTCGCCGTCTGCGTTCATCAGCACTCGCTGCATCGAGCAGTTGGCGCCGTACAGGTAAACGCTGACGCCGCTGGCTTTATCGGCCGCCTCGGTTGCGGCCATAAGCTGCAAACCTGCGATGAAGTCAGTGGGTTCGCCCGGCAGCTCAAACGGATTCCAGCGCAGGCGATTCGGCGAGACAGGCCCTAGCTGGCTGTTTGGTAGCTGTTGTTCAAGTCGCTTGAATGCCGGGTGATTGGCCGACGGCTTGATGCGATACATCCAGGTACGCCGCGCTTCTGTCCGGGGCACCGTGAATGCGGTGCCAGAAAGCAGTTCGCTGTACAGACCGTATGGCACTTTTTGCGGCGAATTCTGGCCAACAGGCAGTGCGCCGGGAAGTGCTTCACTGCTGAACTCGTTGGCAAAGCCTGAGAGATATTGAAGAGTGGTCATTTTGAGTATTTTTTTGTAATTGAATTACGAATATCGTAATAGCGCTCCGAAAAGTGGTCAACCTGTAAGTTTAATGAGCTGTTTCTGGGTGCTTTTTAAGTCAGAGGATGGGCGTCATCTTTGCTTGATGTGCCACTTTTGAGTTTGTTTTCGACGAATATAGCCGAGCTTTTATAACCAATTAATTAGTGCCTAATTGTGCTTGCCAATTTGCCAATGAATTGTTCCTGTGCTGTTCTGACGTAATACATGTGACGACTTTCAATCATCTGAAATGCAGTTGGCAGCCAGTTCACTTGGCAGCATTTCACCCCGTCGCTAACACTTTCGAACAAGTGGCTTAGATGTAGATTCGCCTGTAGCAACGCTTGGTGGCCGTCTCGAACTGCTGATGCAGGAGGGGCAGGCGATTTCGCTGGGGAAGATCTGCTGTGTGCTTTGCGTAAGTGTTCATACGGTCTGTTGCGGCGGCAACGGGCGGCGCTTTAGGAGCAGATGTATCAATGGATAGTGTGCACATGTTTTCACTCAGGCATCGCAGAACTGCTTTAGCCGTCTTATTGCTCAGCACTGCTATTGGTGGCTGCAGCGTCAAACCCGAATCATTGAGTGAGCAAGAGCACCAGCAGCGCGCTGATGACCTGTTGAAGCGTGTCGCCGCCCAGCAAGAGCCTGTAACCGCCCCCATCGACCTTTATTCGGCTATGGCCCGTGCCATCAAGTACAACCTCGATTACCGGGTGGAAATGATGGAGCACGCGGTGCGTGTGCGGGAACTGGATCTGAGCCGCTACGACATGTTGCCCCGGCTGGTCGGCACCCTCGATTACAACGGCCGCAGCAACGACTCCGGTGGCAGTAGCCGTTCCTTGTTAACGGGCCAGCAGTCCCTCGAACCGTCCACCTCCAGTGACCGTGAAGTGCTGGCCAGTGACTTGGCGCTGAGCTGGGATGTGCTTGATTTTGGCTTGTCGTACGTCCGCGCACAGCAAGCCGGTGACGCAGTCATGCTTGCCGAAGAGCGTAAGCGCAAAGTCATCCAGCGGATTGTCGAAGATGTGCGCACAGCTTTTTGGCGTGCAGCCTGTGCCGAGCGCATGTTGGGCAAGACCCTGGAACTTGAACGCACCACCGAAGCGGCCTTGAAGCAAGCAGAGGAGCAGGAGTCCAGCGGGCTGACCCGACCGTTGGTGGCTTTGAGTTATGAGCGCGAACTGCTGACGATCAGTCGCGATGTGCAGTCGCTGGCGCGCGAGCTGGGTGTGGCCAAGCAGCAATTGGCAGGCCTGATGAATCTTGAGCCGGGCCAGGATTACAGCATTAAATTCCCGGCTGAGCCAAAAGAGTGGAAGAGCATTGATCAGCCGTACAGCCAAATGCTGCGGCTGGCGGTCGAGAACCGTCCTGAGCTGCGTGAAGTGGCCTACCAGATGCGCAGCAACGAGCGTGAAACCACCGCCACGTTGCTGCGTGCATTGCCCAGTCTGAAGTTGTTCGTTGGCGCTAACGTCAATGACAACAGTTATCTGTACAACAGCAGTTGGACCGGCTGGGGCGCTCAGGCCAGTTGGAACCTGCTTAACGTATTCCGCTACGGTGCAGACCGGGATCGTATCGATGCTCAGGCGCAGTTGCTTGATGAGCGTGCGCTGGCCTTGACCATGGCCGTGGCCACGCAGTTATCCGTCAGCCAGGCGCGGTATGAATTACGCAAGCGTGAGCTCAATACCGCAGAGCGCTATTTGCGCGTGCAACGCAAGATCGAGGCGCAGATTGATGCCGGTTATCGCGCTGAAAGTGTCAGCCAGCAAACCTTGATCCGCGAGCAAATGAACTCGGTCGTGGCTGAGGTGCGCATGGATATGGCGTTGGCCGACCTGCAAAATGCCTACGCCAATGTCTATGCCTCCATCGGGATCGACCCGATAGATCCCACCATGAGCAGTGCCGATTCGGTGGACGTGCTCGCAGGCAAATTACGCAGACTGTGGGCCGGGCGGGGTGATGCTCTGGCCCAAGTGGAGGCCCTGTGAAACGTCGGCTGTGGCCGCTGGTGCTGCTGACCACAGTGGCCAGCTTTGTGCTGCCTCGCGTGTGGGCAGAGGGCGACTTGAATGTGGCGCGCGGCGTGCTCAAAGCGGAACAGGAAGCTGTGCTCTCGAGCCCCATTTCTGCGCGCATTACTGAGATGCCATTGCGCGAGGGTGACCGCTTTGCCAAAGGTGCATTGCTGGTCAGTTTCGATTGCGGACGGCTAACGGCTGAGCTGTCTGCCGCGCGGGCGGGCGCAGCAGCCGAAGCGCGTAATTCGGATGTACAGGATGAGTTGCTGCGCATGGGCGCCACCGGCCGCGCCGATGCCGACATCGCCAAATTCAAGGGGCAAGAGCGTTCAGCGCAGGCGCGGGCCATTGAGCAGAGCATGCTCGGCTGTAAGGTGCTGGCGCCATTCTCCGGGCGCGTGGTTGAGACGTTGGCGCGCACCAGTGAAACCCCGCCAGCCAATGAGCCGTTGATTCATATTGTCAGTGACGGCCCGCTGGAGTTGCACATGGTGGTGCCTTCGCGCTGGTTGCGCTGGCTCAAGAATGGCTCGACGGTGGCCTTCACCGTAGATGAAACCGGCGACACCCTTAATGCCAAGGTCAGCCGCGTTTCGGCGGCAGTCGATCCGGTCAGCCAAACTATCAAAGTCATCAGCACCGTGGCTGATGTTCCCGCGCAAGTGCTGCCTGGCATGAGCGGCCAGTCCAGCATGAATGCACTGACGGCCGTGACCCCAGAATCAGAATCAAGCCCATGAATCCCTCGGACGAGCAACGTGCCACCGGCACTGACGCCACCACAGTTGGTGCGGCGTCGCGCAAGCTCGTCGATGCCAACGAGTTCCTGGCCTCTCGGGCGCGCGCAGCCGAGGCGCAAAGTGCCAGCCCGACAGCCACCTCAGTCAATGCGGCGCACCTGATCCGTATAGAAGGTGAGTTGCGCAGCTGTTTGCAGCGCGACGCACTCTGGCAGCATTTGGTCAATGAAAGCGCGGTGCTCATTCCCTTCGGCGAATCGCTGGTGCTCGAGTCCAGAGCCTCGTTGCGCGGCAAGTCGACGTCGGCGTGGCGGGTGCTGGCGATCAGCGGTCTGGCTGAGGTGCAACGTGATGCGCCGATGGTGCTTTGGTATCAGCGTTTGGTTGAGAAACTCACGCAGAGCAGCGACGGTGGCTTGCAGCCAGAATCATTTGAGTTGCCGCAGTACGCGGATGAGCATGACCCCTGCACTGAGCAGGCTGCATTGCGCCATTTGTTGTGGCTGCCGTTGCAAGACGGCGGTACAGCGCTGGGTGTGGGCTGGTTGTTGGCAGCCGATCACGCATGGGAGGAGCAGCACATTACCCTGGCCAGCCGCTTGGCGCAGGCCTATGCCCATGGCGCGCTGGCCATTGCCGGGCGCGCGCAGCCGTTACCGGCATGGCGACGGCACAAATCGCGCACGGCAGCTTTTGCCGGATTGGCATTATTGCTGGCTCTGGTGTTGGCGCTGGTCAAAGTCCCGCTGATGACTCTGGCGCCAGTAGAAGTTGTGGCGCGCGCGCCGTTTGTAGTGGCTGCGCCCGTGGCGGGTGTGGTCGAGCGAATTGTGGTTCAGCCCGGCACTGCGGTGAATATTGGCGAGCCGCTGGTGCAGTTGGTCGACACGGCGCTGCGCAGCGACTTTGAAGTGGCCGAGCAAAAGCTGCAGGTGGCGCGGGCCAAGATGCTTCGCTATCAACAGGCCTCGATTGGTGACTCCAGTGCCAAGCGTGAGTTGGCGGTGGCGCAAACCGAGGCGCAGGTGGCGCGGGCCGAGCGCGATTTTGCCAAGGCCATGCTGGATAAATCGGTGATTACCGCGCAGCAGGCCGGCGTGGCTTTGTACGGTGATCCGCGCGATTGGGTGGGGCGGCCGGTAGCTGTTGGCGAGGCGATCATGCAGGTCGCCAACCCGCAGCAAGTGGAGTTCAAACTTCAGGTTGCAGTCGCCGATGCGGTCAATTTGCGCGACGCAGCGCGGGTTAAAGTGTTCCTCGACGCCGCGCCCCTGCAACCGATTGAAGCGCAAGTGGTGCGGGCCGCATACAAAGCCGAAACCGATCCCGCCGGTGTTGCCAGCTTTGCCGTAAGCGCCCGCGCGCCAGAGGCGGCAGACAATATTTCGCGGCTGGGTTTGCGCGGCACGGCGCGGGTGTATGGCGAGCAGGTTTCGCTGTTTTATTACCTGTTCCGTCGGCCAATCGTTGCCCTGCGCCAATGGTCGGGGATCTAGCGATGAGCGAGCGCCCTGATCCGGACGAGCAGCAACTGCCGCCACTGCGTCAGGACTTGCGGCTGATCCAAGGCAGCGCCAGTGGCGCCGCACAAGCTGGCTACTGGAAGATCCATGACCCGCTGGCGCAGCGTTTTTATGAGGTCGAACAACTTTACATAGACATTCTGGCGCACTGGTCTGCTGGCACCGTAGGCCGATTGCGTCAGCGTCTTAAGCAGCAACTGGGTCGCGAAGTTAGTGCCGGGCTGATTGGCGACGTTATCGGTTTTCTGCAAAAGCATGAACTGGTTCAGGCGGTGCCGGGTGCCACCTACGCCCGTGTGCGTCAGGCCAAGGCGGCGCGTGAACGCTCACTGTTGAGCAAGGCCTTGCACGGCTACCTGTTTCTCAAGGTGCCGCTGGTGCAGCCAGACCGCTTCCTGCGGCGCACGCTGCCTTATGTTGAGTTCATGTTCAGTCGCCGTTTCTGGTGCTGCGTCGCGGCGTTGGCGCTGCTCAGTCTGTATCTGGTGTCGCAGCAATGGGAGCGGTTTCTGAGCACCTTGCCAGATTTGTTCAGTGTGGCCGGAGTGGCGACGTTTGGCATCAGTCTGGCGCTGGTCAAAGCCTTGCACGAGCTTGGGCATGGCTATACCGCCGCGCGAATGGGCGCGTATGTGTCGAGCATGGGCGTCGCGCTGATTGTGATGTTTCCGGTGCTCTACACCGACACCACCGATGCCTGGCGCTTGGCCTCGCGGCGTCAGCGGGTACTGATTGACGCGGCAGGCATGGCCGTGGAGTTACTGATTGCGGTAATCGCCACTTTGTTTTGGGTGTTCCTGCCCGACGGCGCACTGCGCCATGTGGCGTTTGTGTTGGCCACAACCGGCTGGGTATTGAGCCTGGCGATTAACCTCAATCCGCTGATGCGCTTCGACGGTTATTACCTGTTCAGCGACTTGATCGGCGTGCCCAATCTGCAAGAACGCTCGTTCGCCATGGGCCGCTGGTGGTTGCGTGAAGTGTTGTTTGGTTATGGCGATGAGCAACCTGAATTTGCCAGCCCGAGAAAGCGCTACGGGCTTATCGTGTTTGCCTTTGCAACCTGGCTGTATCGCTTCTTCCTGTTCCTCGGCATTGCCTTGCTGGTGTACCACTTCTTCTTCAAGGTGCTGGGCATTTTCATGTTCGCGGTCGAGCTCGGCTGGTTCATCGTTCTGCCTATCTGGCGCGAGTTGAAAGTCTGGTTTTCACGGCGTCAGGAAGCCACAGCGCGCGGGCGCACCAGCGTGTTACTCGGGGCGTTGTTGCTGCTCGCTTTTCTGTTGCCCTGGCCGTATATGGTGCGCATTCCGGCCGTGCTCACCGCTGCGCAGCAAGTGCCTGCATTTGCTCCGCGCCCCGCACGCATCGAACAGGTGCTGGTTGCTCCCGGGCAAACGGTGAGGGCGCAGCAAGTGATCTTGCAGTTGTCGGCGCCGGAGCTTGAACAGCAACTGGAGAACGCTCGCAAACGCGAACAACTACTGGTCTCGCGCCTCGACCGCGGGGTGTCGGATTCGCGGGATTTGTCTGAGAGTTTGGTGCTTGGCCGCGAGTTGCGTCTGGAGCGTGACCGGATTCTGGGCTTTGAGCGCGAACGGGCGCGACTTGTGGTGCGTGCGCCAATTGATGGCGTGGTGATGGAGCTGACGCCCGAGCTGCATGCCGGGCGCTGGGTCGATGCCACCACGCAATTGGTGCTTATAGCTCAGCCGCAGCAGTTGGAAGTGCGCGGCTATCTCGACAGCGAAGATCTGGCCCGTGTGCAGGTGGGTGAGCAGGGCCAGTTCATTGATGAGCAATTTCGCGATCCGCCGTTGGCTGTCCAGGTCAAGCGCATTGCCGCTGCTGCGTCCGACACGCTGGACAACTGGCTGCTGGCCTCAACCCATGGCGGCACCGTGGCGGCGCGTGCGGACCGCAACGCACCGCGTTCCGAATACGCGGTGTTCGAAGTGGCGGCGCAGGTCAGCCAGTTGCCAGCAACGCCACCGCTGACTGAGGTGCGTGGCGAGATTCAGTTGCGTGGCGATTGGCAGAGCCTGGCGCTGCGCATGTTCAGCCGTGTCATGCGGGTATTGATACGCGAGAGCGCGGCGTAAAGCCGACACCCCCGTGCGATGGCGGGACACCGAACATTCAGGGATAACAGCATGTTCAAAGGCACTCGTAACTCAGCTTCAGACAGCGCCGCGCCGAGCCGTAAATCGGCACTCGCGGCATCCTTGCAAATGCGTGCGCTGGAGCCGCGTGTGTTGCTCGATGCCGCCGCCGTAACGGTTGCTACCACCGTCAGTGAGCAGTCCGCGCCCGCCGCCCCCGAGCCTGCCCAAGATGCCAACCATGAGTTGATGGCCGCGCTGGCGTCCAACCCTGCTGTCAGTAGTCCGGGCCCGACCGAGCAGCGTAGCAACGCACAACCGGCTGATCCCGCGGCGCATGCCAGCATTGAACCGCAGCCCGTTACCGATACGCAGGCCGAGGTCGCATCGGCTCAGTCGGGCGCCGATTCGGGCATCCAGGTTTATTTTGTCGACAGCGCCGTTGCCGACTCACAGGCACTGATTGAGTCGTTCGGCCCGGACGCCGAAGTGCACGTGTTGCAGGCTGGCCAAGACGGTGTTGAACAGATTGCGCAAACGCTGGCCGGGCGCAGCGATATCAGGGCGATCCATGTGTTCAGCCACAGTACGGCGGGGCAGTTGCAACTGGGCAGTGCCAGCTTGAGTGCCGCGAGCATGCAGGCTGAATACAGCGATGAACTGGCCAGCATCGGCCTGAGTCTGAGCGCAGAGGGCGATATTTTACTTTATGGCTGCGACTTTGCCGCCGGCCCGGCTGGCGAGCAGTCTGTCGCGCTGCTGGCGGCGCTGACTGGCGCGGATGTCGCCGCTTCGATTGATGACACTGGCGCCGCGCGGTTGGGTGGTGACTGGCAGCTTGAATACGCCACCGGCAGCATCGAAGCCCTCGCGATCAGCGCGGTCGACTGGGACCATTTGCTAGCGCCGCCCGAGCTTGATCTGAATGGCGCAGGCGCTGGGGTCGATGTTACCGCCAACAACACCGAGGGCAGCTTTGTGCTGATTGCCCCGGCCGCGACCCTGACCGATGTCGACGGCGGGTTGATGTCCAGTGCCACGTTCAGCATCACTAATGGCCAGGCCGGCGATGTGCTGTTTTTCAGCGGCGCGATCAACGATGGCCTGAGTTTTCACTACGATGCCGCCAGCTTCACCATGACTCTGACCGGGAACCAAAGCGTCGCGGCGTATCAGACTGCGATTCAGTCCCTGGCGTTTATTTCCAACTCGCAAACGCCCGCAACCCTTGACCGGCTGATCAGCGTTGCCGTTACCGATGACACGGGTGCGACCTCAGCGGCGCGTACCGCCACCGTCACCGTAACGGCGGTAAACGATGTGCCGGTGATCGACTTAAACTCGGACACGGTGAGCACCGAGCTGATCACCAACGGCACGCTTGATAGCAATATTGCCGGCTGGAATCGGGGTGGCAATGCCGGCGCCTACGATGCCACACGCCAGCGCTATAACTTCCGCGAAAATAACGTCACCGGTTTCCTTGAGCAGACTGGGATCAGCGGTTGGAGTGTCGGTGACAGCCCCTCGGGGGCGGCGACGCTGACGCTGGATTTAAGCTGGAACAACTCGGGCGGTGTGCCGGGCGATACATCAGTGCCGGCAACGCTGGAAATCTCCATTGGTGGCGTGGTTTATGCGCGCGCGATTACGGCAGTTAACAATGGCTCGGTCGCCACCATCGAATACCTTAACGGCGCTACAGGTTCACCGGCGACCCTCGACGCACTGGTTAACAATGCCGTGCGTATCCAGCTGCCCGGCACGGTTGCCGACACCGGCACGCTGCGGTTCTTTTTCTCGGCAACGGGTGGCAGCGCCGATGATTTTCAGGTCGATAACATCAGCGTGCTGTCGCGGGCCAACTCCTATTCCGCGACATTTACCGAGAATGGCAGCCCGGTCGCGGTGACGGCTCCCACGGCCAGTATCGTCGACGCCGACAGTGCCGATCTCAGCGCGGCGACCATTGTGTTGACCAATGCTCAAGCCGGTGATGCGCTGAATCTTGGCACGTTGCCGGCGGGCATCACTGCAACCGTCGACACCTCCATTGCCGGGCAAATTGTCATCAATCTCAGCGGTATTGCCAGCACAGCCGACTATGCAACAGCGCTGCGCGGTATCACCTTTGCCAACAGCAGCGATGCACCCAGCACGGTCAGTCGCACCATCGAGTTCAGCGTAAACGATGGCAGCGTCAACTCGGCAGTCGTCACCAGCACCATCGCGGTGGTGGCTGTAAACGATGCGCCGGTCAATACCTTGCCAGCCAGTTATTCAGTGACCGATGGCAGCAGTTTGCTGCTGACCGGTTTGTCGGTGGCGGATCTGGATGCAGGTGATGCCAACAGCTTTAACGTTCGCCTGAGTGTTACCGGTGGCACGCTCAGCGTGACCAGCGGGGGTGGCGTCAGTCTGGCAGGAAATAACAGTGCTTCGGTGCTGCTTACCGGCACGCTCGCCAGTATCAATGCCAAGCTGGCTGGGGGGGTGACCTTCAATGCGCCGACCGTTTTCGAAGGCCCGGTGCAACTGACCATGCTCAGCAATGATGCAGCAAATACCGGCACTGGCGGTGAGTTAACAGACAGCGACACGTTGCTGATCCTGATCAATGACCCGCCGGAAGTTGACCTTAACTCGGGCAACACGCCGACCGAGCAGATCAGCAATGGTAATTTGCAGTCGGGCCGGAACAATAACTTCAACGGCTGGCAAACTCAGGGCGCGATTTCAGAAACCAGCGGTGGCGGTCAGAGTCGCGGCATACGCTTCGACGGTGATGCAACGCTTACCCAAGGCGCGATCAATGGTTGGAGTTCGGGCGACGCGCCCAGCGGTGCAGCGGTGTTGTCTCTCGACTTGGCGTGGGCAGATAACGGGGGCGAGGCGGTCATCTTTGATGTGTCCGTGGGCGGTGTGGTTTACGCACGGCTGACCACCGTTCCGGGTGGCGTGGGTACGTTGCAATATCTCAATGGTGCTACGGGTTCGCCGGACACTCTGGCGCCGGGCGTGTCTGGCACGTGGGGCGTGGCAACCATACAGATCAATCTCCCGAGCGATGTGGCAGCCAAGGGCGATTTGGTCCTGAGCATGACACCCACAGGCGCTAGCGTAACGACTGTAAGGGTGGATAACATCAGCCTGCTGTCGACCAGTTCGGCAGTGGCCAATGACGCTACCGCCGGCGTCGATTTCAGCACCGTTTACACCGAGAATGGCCCCGCCATTTCGATTGCCGACACGGACAGCACGGTGCGCGATCTCAGTGATCAGAACATCGAGTCGGCGCGTATCGTGCTGACCAACGCGCAAGCGGGTGATGTGCTCAATGTCGGCGCATTGCCAGCGGGTATCAGCGCGGTGGTTGATACGTCGGTGTCCGGCGTCATCACGATTACCCTCAGCGGCACGGCCAGCAAGGCGGATTACAACGCGGCGATTCAGGGTATTACCTTCTCTGCGGCCGGGGATGATCCCCTCACGGTCAACCGGACCGTGCAAGTGAGCATCAACGACGGAGATCTGGACTCCGCCATTGCCACGACCACCATCAGTGTGGCGCCCACCAACGATGCGCCGGTGCTGGCCGATACGCCATTGGTCATCACTCAGGTGGAAGATGCCGGGCCACCTTCCGGTACTGCGGGCACGCTGGTGTCCAGCCTGGTCGGCGGCATCACTGATGTCGACAGCGGCGCGGTCCAAGGCATTGCGATCACCGGGGCGGATACCAGCAATGGCACGTGGTGGTATTCCAACAACAGTTCCAACTGGTTTGCCTTGGGCTCGGTGTCGGATGTCAGCGCGCGCTTGTTGCTGAGTAACACCACTGCGCGGGTGTACTTCCGGCCGAACTCGGACTTTAACGGCGACATGACCGCCGGTTTAACCTTCCGCGCCTGGGACACTACCAGCGGGTCTGCGGGCGGCGTTGCCGACACCAGCATCAATGGCGGCAGCAGCGCTTTTTCAACCGCGACCGATGTTGTGCAAGTCACGGTTACGCCGGTCAATGATGCGCCGCTGCTTGATACCGCGCCGGTGCTTACGCTCACGGTCAATGAAGATTCACTTGCACCCGTTGGGCCGGTGGGCGCGTTGCTGTCGAGTTTCACCGGTGGCATCAGTGACATCGACGCCGGTGCGGTAAAAGGCATCGCGGTCACTGCCAGCGTCGAGACCAATGGCACCTGGTATTACAGCACCAACAACGGCTCGACCTGGGCGCAGATAGGGACTGTGGGTAATAACAGCGCATTGCTGTTGGCCGACAACGGCCAGACGCGACTGTTCTTTGTGCCCAAGACCGACTTCACCGGCAATGCCGGCAACTCAGCCCTGAGTTTCCGCGCCTGGGATCAGACCAGCGGCGTCGCGGGCAGCAAGGTGTCGATCTCGCCTAACGGTGGCACCACCGCGTTTTCCACCACCGTGGAAACCATCGCGGTAACGGTCAATCCGGTCAACGATGCGCCGGTGCTTAATCCGGCTGCCAACCTGACGATGCCGACCCTCAATGAGGACCTTAATCAGAATCAGCCAACGCCTGCGCCAAGTGGAGCAATGGGGCAGACCATCGCCGGGTTGATGAGCGGTGTGTCGGACATCGACAACAACAACTCCAACGGGCTGGCCATTATTGGCACTAACTCAAGTAACGGCACCTGGTATTTCAGCCTCAATAACGGCGCCAGTTGGCAGGTAGTCGGTGCGGTTTCCGAGGCCAGTGCGCTGTTGATACAAGCGGGGGCTGGCGCCTCATCTGGGCGGGTGTTTTTCCGGCCTAATGCCGACTTCAACGGCAGCGTTTTGGATGGCCTCACCGTGCGGGCCTGGGACCTGAGCAGCGGCGTGGCGGGCGATAAAGCAGACACGCGCAACAATGGCGGAACCACAGCCTTCTCCATTGCCACCGACACGGTGGCGATCACCGTTAATCCGATTGCCGATATTGTCGCCAACACCGCGACCACCGCTGAAGACACGCCGGTGGTGATTGCGGTTCTGGCGAACGACACATTCGAAGACCCGACGCGTTTTATCAGTGCGGTAGACGGTCAGGCCATCAGCGCGGGCGGCCCGGCGATGGCCGTGACTAACGGCAGTGTCGTGCTCAACGCTGACCAGACTCTCACATTTACTCCCGCAGCCGACTTCAACGGCACGGTGGACTTCAGCTACACCGTCACCTCGGGTGGTGGTGTAACTGAAACCGCTAACGTGCGGGTGACGATTTCGCCCGCGCCAGATGCGCCGCTTATCGACCTGGATACGGGTGCGGCGGGCACCGGATCGCTGGTCAATCACCGTGAATTGCCGGTGCAACTCGGTGAAGCCATATCGGTGACGGACCCGGAAGGAAACAATCTGGTTTCGATGACCGTGACGTTATCCAATCCCACCACGGCCGACACGCTGGCGCTTTATGGGTTGGTGCCGTCCGGTATTTCCGTCACCTATAACCCGACCACCGGCGTGCTGTCGCTCACCGGCAACAGTTCGTTGGCCAATTATCAACAGGCACTCAGGCAGATCTGGTTCTCAACCACCTCCAGCGATACGGCGGACCGCACCATCACGGTGTCTGCGGTATCGGCGACAGCGCCGACGGCATCCAACGTGGCCACCGCGGTGATTCGCATGGTCGACACCGATGGCGATGGCGTCGCCGATGTTGCCGATATTGATGACGACAACGACGGCATTCTCGACATCGTCGAGTCGCCGCAACTGAGCGCATTTGGCCCCGGCATGAACTACATCGGCCCCTCATTCTGGGACAGCAATACCGCCGTAATTGTGGGTGGTTCAGTTGGCACTGGCACGCTTGGTGAGGTGTTTGACGGCGTCAATGACACCCCGGTGTTTCGCGCTGATCCGGCCAATGGCATCAATTTTCCCGGCTACACCGTGCTCACCACGCCAGTTGAATTGAGCGTGGCGGCGCCGGCAGGGGCGGGTGGGATTACCGTGGACGGGTTTTACCTGGCCAACGACATTGGTGTTGTGGGCGACGGTTTGAAAACCGTGGATGTGAAAATCTTCGACATCAATGGTGCGTTGTTGGCGACTGAAACGCTGGTGGATCTGGATAACAGCGACTCGGTGGGTTATCGCGTATACACCTTCACCTCAGGATTGACGTACAGCAACGTGGGCGGCTTCAGCGTTGTGGTGCGCGAGGTTTATACCAGTGGTCCACAGGCCAATCCAAACTTTCAGATTCGTGAACTCGGCCTGACCAACAGCAAGCCATCAATCAACTACGCCCCCGGCGCCAACGGCAATACCAATGGCGACTACGATGATGACGGTTACCTCAACAGCCTGGATCTGGACAGCGACAAGGATGGCATCACTGACAACGTCGAGGCGCAAACTACCGCCGGTTATATCGCCCCTTCCGGACAGGGCACAGCGATGGTCGATATCGACCGTGACGGCCTCGATGACAACTACGATGCCGACACCACTAATCCAAACGCTGCTGCCAGTGTGGGCCTGATACCGGTTAATACCGATGCGGGCACCGCCGTGCCGGATGACATTCCCGATTATCTGGATGACGACAGCGATAACGATGGCATCGCAGACATCGTTGAGCGCGGTGATGGCGCGCCTACGTCGCTCACCGACCTGACTGATACCGACGGCGATGGCCTGCTGGATATCTTTGAGGGCTCAGACGTTAACGATGGCTACAACGTTAACGACTTCAACCTCAATGGCACTAGTTTCAACTTCGCGGACAGCGACAGGGACACCGCCGCCAATGGCGCGGGTGCCGTGCCGTTGGTGGCGGATTTTGATTATCGCGACAACCAGAGCACGCCGATTATCGACCTTAACTCGGCGGCCTCGGTTGATGATCCGTCCCGTGATAATGCGGTGGGTTATCTCGCCGCTTCGCCCTCGATTGCCGTCGCCAGCAGCAGCGCCGATGCCAGCGATCTGGGTGACAACGACCTGACTCAACTGACTATCAGCCTGGCCGGCGTGGTGGATGGCAATAACGAGATCATCAGCGTGGCAGGTGTCGACTTCGCGTTGGGCACCGACAGCAGCCAGCAAGTCACGATTGGCGGCAGTACTTTTGATGTCAGCTACAGCCTGGCGCTGGGATTTGTGATCAGCGGCAACGGCGGGGCGATCATGCCGCAGGCCAGTGTCGATGCGCTGGTGCGCAGCATTCGCTATCGCAATACCCTGACCGCTGCCACCGATGGTGTGCGCGCACTGAGCTTTATCCTCACTGATAGCACTGGCGCCAGTTCGGCAACCGCCGTTGCACGCGTTACCGTGACCCCGAGCAATACCCCGCCGGTTGCGGTTGACGACAGTGCGACGGTGGTGGAAGACACGCCGCTGAGCGGCAATGTTCTCGGCAACGACACCGACGCGGATGGCGATACGCTCAGCGTGGTCAGTTTCGTTATCGCCGGAGATTCCACGGTTTATAACGCCGGTGACAGCGCGGTGATTGCCAATGTCGGCAGCCTGACCCTGAACGCCAATGGCGCGTATACCTTTACCCCGGCCGCGGACTACAACGGGCCGGTGCCGGTGGCGACTTACACCATCACCGACGGCAATGCCACGGCCAGCGCAGACCTGATTCTCGGCCCGGTTTCCCCGGTTAATGATGCGCCACTGGCGGTCGATGACAACTACAGCATGAGTGAAGACGCCAGCGCTCTGGTGCTGGATTTGTTGGCGAACGACACCGATGTCGATGGCGACAGCCTGAGTCTGGTGTCGATAAATGGTGTCGCGCTGACCGGCGCGGACCAGATCATCGCGGTGCCCAATGGCACGGTTAACATTGTGGCGGGAGTGATCAGCTTTACCCCGGATGCCAACTTCAATGGCTCGCTGAGTTTTGCCTACGAAATGACCGATGGCAGCGGCCTAATCGCCACGGCCAACGTCAACATTGTGGTGACTCCGCTGAATGATGCGCCGTTGGCCACGAATGATGTCTACAGCATGGCTGAAGATGGCGCGCCGCTGGCGCTCGATTTATTGGCCAACGACACCGATATTGACGGCGACAGTTTGAGTATCCTCTCGATCGATGGCGTGTCGCTCAGCGGTGGCGCACAAAGCATTGCCGTGCTCAACGGCACGGTTAATTTGGCCGCCGATGGCAGCCTGAGTTTTGTGCCGAGCGCAGATTACAACGGCCCCGTGGATTTCGACTACGTGATGCAAGACTCCAACGGGGCGACAGCCAGCGGTACAGTCAGCATCACGGTTACGCCGGTGGCGGATATCGTCGCCGATAGTTTGTCTACCAACGAAGACACACCGCTCAATTTCAACGTGCTCACCGGAGCGGGCGGTGCCAGCGCCGACACCTTCGAAAACCCCGGCGCGCAGGTCACGGCCATTACCCAGCCGGCCAATGGCGTGGTCACGTTCAGCGCCAATGGCGACATGACATTCACCCCGGCCGCCAACTTCAACGGCAGCACCACGTTCACCTACACCGTCACCTCGGGCGGCGTGACGGAAACCACCACGGTCACCATCATTGTTACTCCGGTGAACGATGCGCCAACCGTCACCCAGCCTGCCGCCTACGCAACGGCTGAAGATGTGCCGGTTATTTTGAGCGCGATTGTGCTCAGCGACGTTGATGCCGGCAGTAGCACTATAACGCTGACCCTCAGCGTGCCGGCCACTGGCGGCACGTTACTGGCGGTCGCAGGCGGTGGCGTTAGCGTTAGCGGTTCCGGTACTCGCACGCTGGTGCTGAGCGGCTCACTGGCGGATCTGAACGCCTATCTGGCAAGTGCTGCGGCGCCGAGTTTTGTGCCGGTGGCCGACTACAACGGCAGCGCCACGCTGACCCTCAATGTTTCAGATGGCACGCTGAATACAACCAGCAGCGCGAGCATCGCCATCAGTGCTGTCGCCGACATTGTGGCGGATACGCTGAGCACCAACGAAGACACGCCGGTCACCTTCAACGTGCTCACGGGCGTGGGCGGCGGGAATGCCGATAACTTTGAAAACGCCGCCGCACAGGTGGTCGCGATCACTCAGCCGCCGGCCGGGCAGGGCACGGTTACTTTCAGTGCCAATGGCGAGATGACCTACACCCCGGCGGCGAACTTCAATGGCGTCACCAGTTTCAGTTACACGGTGACTTCGGGCGGCGTAACGGAAACCACCACGGTGACCGTTAACGTGATCGCGCAGCCGGACGAAGTGGTTGTCAGTGGTTTAGGCGATGGCGCGGTAAACGGTACTGATGGCAGTGTATTTGAGCGTGCGATGCCGGGCGGCACTGCGCCGGATGCTGCGGCCAGTTCACTCAGTGGCGCCTTCAATATGGGGCCTGCGGATAATCTGGTGAGCTTTACGCTGGGCGCTTCGGGGCCGTTCACTCTTGCCCAGTTGCAAGCCTCAAACAGCACGCCAATCAACGTTAACGGCGCCTACGGCACGTTGCAGATTAATGGTTATGACAGCACCACTGGCGAGGTCAGCTACACCTACACCTTGCTGGTGGCGGCGGACCACAGTGGCGGAGCGGTGACAGACAGCTTTGTGCTTGGCATCACCGATCTGGATGGCGACACCCAAGCCAATGCGGGCTCGCTGGCAGTGGCAATCATTGACGATGCACCGATCGCCCGTGCCGACACCGATGACGTTCTGAATATTGCCGGCCAGCCCAGCAGTATCGCCGATGGCAACGTGTTCACCGGTGTGGGCGGCGTTGATCCGGATATAAGCGACGGTGTGGCCGACCTGACCGGCGCCGACGGCCCCGGCGCGACGCAGCTCAGCGGCGTGGTGGCGGGCACCGGTACGCCGGTTGCCGGTAATCTCGGTACAGCCGTGGCGGGAACCTACGGCAGCCTGACCCTCAACGCCGACGGCAGTTACACCTACACGCCCGATTACGCCAATACCACAGTGGCCGCCCTGGTCGCCGGGCAATCCGTCAGTGATGTATTCAGCTATTCAATCACCGATGGTGACGGCAATACGGCGACCACCACGTTAACCCTCAATATCGTTGGCACGCCGACGTTGCTGGGCACGGATGGTGGCAGCGTACTGGAATCCGATCTGTCTCTAGGCAGCAACGCCGCAGGTGTCGGCGAGGCGTTCAGCGGCAGCTTTATCATCGCCAGTGGGCAATTCGCACTGGAAACTCTGGTTGTTGATGGCAACGCATTCAGCGTCAGTGATCTCAACGGTTTCAACACCAGCGAGTCCAGCCCGATTGCGACCACCCACGGCCAGCTAGTGATCACCGGCTACGACGCTGCCACGGGCACCGTCAGTTATCGCTTTACCTTGCTTGCAGCCGCCAATCACAGCGCCGGTCCTGTCAGTGACAGTCTGGTATTGAGCGTGGTCGACAACGTGGGCAATAGCTCGGCCAGCAACCCGAAACTGTTGAGCATTGAGATCGTCGACGACGTCCCGGTACTCAGCAATGATGCCGCAAGCATCACTGAAGATGCCGCGAATGCCAGTGTCAGCGGTTCGGTGGTCAGTAACGATGCGCTTGGCGCCGATCTTCCGGCCCCGGTGACTGGCGTGGTGGTGGGCGGCAGCGCGGCGCCGAGTGTTGTGGGCGAGACGCTGACCGGCAGTTATGGCCAGTTGACGCTGAATAGCGACGGCAGTTACAGCTATTCACTGGATAACGAGAATGCCAGCGTCAATGCCCTGCAAGCGGGGCAAAGTCTGGTGGACCTGTTCACTTATCAGATTACCGATGCCGACGGCGACGTCAGCTCGGCGCAGCTGCGCATCACCATCAACGGCGCCAACGATACGCCCGTAGCCGTCGATGACAACTACAGCATGGCCGAGGATGGCCAGGCACTGGCACTTGATCTGACGGGCAATGACAGCGATGTCGACGGCGATGTGCTGCGCGTCCAGTCTATCAATGGTGTGATGTTGCTCGGGGGCGCGCAGGCGATCAGCGTGCCCAATGGTGTGGTTAACGTGGCCGCCGATGGCAGCCTGAGCTTCACCCCGACAGCCGACTTCAACGGCGCAGTCAGCTTTGCCTACGTGATGCAAGATCCGAGCGGCGCGACCTCCAGCGCCACGGTGAACATTACAGTGACGCCGGTGGTGGATATCGTCGCCGATACACTGACCACCAATGAAGACACCGCGATCAGTTTCAATGTGCTCAACGGAACTGGCGGCGCCGATGCGGACAGCTTTGAAAATACCGGCGCGCAGGTCACGGCGATTACCCAGCCACCGTCGGGCGAAGGCACGGTGACGTTCACCGCCAACGGCGACATGGTTTATACACCGGCAGCCAACTTTAACGGCGTCACCAGTTTCACTTACACCGTCACCTCGGGCGGCGTGACGGAAACCACCACGGTCACGCTCAACGTCACTGCGGTACCTGACGAAGTTACCGTCAGCGGTCTGGGCGATGGCGCAGTCGCTGGCACCGATGGCACGGTGCTCGAAAGTGGATTGGCTGCCGGCACCGCGCCGGGCATCGGAACCAACCTGAGCGGCAGTTTCAACCTCGGCCCGGCGTCTAACCTGCAGAGCTTCAGTCTGGGCAACTCAGGCCCGCTGACGCTGGCGCAATTGCAGGCCAGCGCCACGACGCCAATCAGCATTACCGGCATCAACGGCACGCTGGTGATAATGGGTTACGACAACACAGCGGGCGTTGTCACTTATACCTACACCCTCACCAGCGTCGCCGACCACAGTGCTGGAGCGGTGAACGACAGCTTTGTGCTCAGCGTCACTAACATCGATGGTGATGTGACCAGCAATGCGGGCACGCTGGCGTTGGCAATTGTGGATGATGCGCCAATCGCCCGACCCGATACTGATGATGTACTGAATATTCCAAACCAGCCGAGCAGCGTGGCTGACGGTAATGTGTTCAGCGGCGTTGGCGGCACAGACCCTGACACCAGCGACGGCGTTGCCGATATGACCGGCGCCGACAGCGTGGCGGCCGGTGCCGTGGTCAGTGGTGTGATTGCCGGAACCGGAACGCCGGACGCGGCCAATCTCGGTATCGCGCTGGCCGGCGCTTACGGCAGCCTCACCCTCAATGCAGACGGCAGCTACAGCTACACCCCCGATTACAATGATCCGGTTGTCGCAGCGCTCACCGGCGGGCAGTCGCTGACAGACACCTTCACTTATCAGATCACCGACAGCGACGGCAGCAGTGCCGTCACCACGCTGACCCTGAACATTTATGGCACACCAACTCTGGTCGGCACCGACGGCGGTACTGTGCTGGAGTCCGATCTGGCCAGCGGCAGTAACGCTGCGGGCAGTGCTGAAATCTACAATGGCAGCTTCGAGGTGGTTCCTTCGCCGGGCTTTTTCGTGGCCTCGCTGACTGTCGGCGGCACCACCTTCAGCCGTGCTCAACTCTTGGCTTTCAGCGACACCAATCCGTCAGCTGCCATTACCACCGCACATGGGCAACTGGTACTGACCGGCGCTGACAGCGTCACCGGTATTGTGAACTATCGCTTCACTCTGCTGACGCCTGCCGATCACAGCGGTGGCCGCGTATTTGACCAACTGACCTTGAGCCTGACCGACAGCGCCGGTAACGACACCTCGGCGTATCCAAACCAGCTCATTATCGAGATCGTCGACGACGCGCCCATCGCCGCCAACGATGCGACCAGCATCAGTGAAGATGCTGCGCCCAATACCATTAACGGCAGCGTGACTGGCAACGATCAGCTCGGTGCCGATACCAGCGCCACTCCGGTCACCGGCGTCAGGGTGGGGGCGGTACAGCGGGCACCGGCAATGTCGCCAGCGCAGTCACTGGCAGTTACGGCGCACTCACCCTCAACGCCGATGGCAGCTACAGCTACGTGTTGGATAACAGCAATGCCAGCGTTGATGCATTGCAGGCCGGCGAATCGCTGGTTGATCTGTTTACCTATCAAGTTACCGATGCCGACGGTGATATCAGCAGCGCGCAATTGCGCATCACCATCAACGGCAGTAACGATGCCCCGGTGGCGGTTGATGATGCATACATCACCGCCGAAGATACGCCGCTGGCATTGGACCTGCTGGCCAACGACAGCGACGTTGAAGGCGATAGCCTGAGCGTGCAGTCGATCAATGGCGTGACGCTGACCGGCGCTGCGCAAAGCATTACGGTCACAAACGGCACCGTGAATGTGGCGGCAGATGGCACCCTGAGCTTTATCCCCGCCGCCAACTTCAATGGCGTGGTGAACTTCGACTACAGCGTCAGCGATGGCAACGGCGGTGTAGCGACGGCCACGGTCACCATTAACGTGACGCCGTTGAACGACGCACCAGTGGCTGTTGATGATGTTTACACCACCGCCGAAGACACGGCGCTGGCACTCGACCTGCTGCTCAACGACAGCGATGTTGACGGTGACGCACTGAGCATCAAGTCGATCAATGGCATCGAGTTGACCGGCGTCGCACAAAGCATTGCGGTTACAGGTGGCACCGTGAGCGTGGCGGCCGATGGCAGCCTGAGCTTTATCCCGACGCCGAACTTCAATGGCGCCGTGAGTTTTGCCTATGAGGTGCAAGACAGCCAGGGCGGAGTTGCCAGCGCCAATGTCAGCATCACCGTCACCCCGGTCAATGATCCGCCAGTGGCGGTGAATGATGTTTACAGCACGGCAGAAGACAGCCCGATTGCGCTCAATCTGACCGCCAATGACAGCGATCTGGATGGCGATGCGCTGAGTGTCAGGTCAATCAATGGCGTGTTGCTCAGCGGCGGTGTGCAGCGTATTGCCGTGACTAACGGCAGCGTTGATGTAGCCGCCGATGGCAGTCTGAGTTTCACCCCGACGGGCGACTACAACGGCGCGGTCAGTTTCAACTATGTGCTGCAGGACGCAAGCGGTGCCACGGCCAACGCCAGCGTCAGCATCAGCGTCTCGCCGGTGGTGGACATTGTCGCCGACACGCTGACCACCAATGAAGACACGCCGATTAGCTTCAATGTGCTCACCGGCGCGGGCGGGGCCAGCGCCGACAGCTTTGAAAATCCTGCGGCGCAGGTAACCGCGATCACCCAGCCGCCAGCGGGGCAGGGCAGTGTCAGTTTCACTGCCAATGGCGACATGACCTACACGCCGCCCGCCAACTTCAACGGCGTCACCAGTTTTACCTACACCGTGACCTCGGGCGGCGTGACTGAAACCACCACCGTCACCCTCAATGTCACCTCGGTGCCTGATGATATTACCGTCAGCGGGCTGGGCGACGGCGCGGCCAACGGCACCGATGGCGCCGTGCTGGAAAGCGCTCTGGCCAATGGCACGGCGCCGAGTGCGGCGGGTGTGGTGCTCAATGGCAGTTTCAACATGGGCCCGGCGGCGAACCTGCTCAGCTTCAGTCTGGGCGGTTCCGGGCCAATAACCCTGGTCCAGTTGCAGGCCTCGACAGCAACGCCAATCACCGTGCTCGGCAGTTACGGCGAGCTGGTAATCAATGGCTATAACAGCAGCACTGGCGAGGTGAGTTATACCTACACCCTGACCGCCGTGGCTGATCACAGTGCGGGCTCGGTGAATGACAGTTTCATCATCGGCGTGACCGACCGCGATGGCGATGTGACAGCCAACGCGGGCACGCTGGCGGTGGAGGTGGTCGATGATGCGCCAATAGCCCGGCCAGATATTGATGACGTGCTCAATACTGCCGGGCAACCGAGCAGTGTGGCCAATGGCAACGTGGTTACCGGCATTGGCGGTGCAGACCCCGACATTACCGACGGTGTCGCTGACAGCATTGGCGCAGACGGCGAGTCGGCGGGAGGTGCGGTAACCGCGCTGGCCAAGACTGGCGATGCGCTGGCAGCGGGCAACGTCGGCCTGCCGTTGGCGGGTAATTACGGCAGCCTGACGTTGAACAGCGACGGCAGTTACAGCTACACGCCGGATTTCGCCAATGTCGATGTGATAGCGCTGCTGGCGGGTGAATCACTGAGCGACAGTTTCACTTATCAAATCACCGATGCCGATGGCGACAGCGTAACCACCACCCTGACCCTGAATATTTACGGCACGCCAACGCTGGTCGGCACCGACGGCGGCTCGGTGCTTGAATCGGGGCTGGCAACAGGCAGCAATCCAGTGGCGGGCGGTGCTGAATTTTCTGGCAGTTTCATTATCGCCAGCGGCCAATTCCCGGTAGAAAGTCTCACGGTCGACGGCACCACCTTTACCGTGACGCAACTCGCCGGATTCAGCGACGCGGCTCCATCACCTGCAATTATCACCACGCATGGCGAACTGGTGATCAGCGGTTACGACAGAGCCACCGGCACGGTAAGTTATCGCTTCACCCTGACTTCGGAGGCCGATCACAGTGCGGCGGCAGTGACCGACAGTTTAGTTCTGAGCGTGACAGATTCGGCGGGTAACAGCTCGGCACCGAACCCTAAGTTGTTGTCGATCAATATTGTCGACGACCAGCCGCTGGCGACCGCAGACGCGGCGGCCATCAGCGAAGATGCGGCGCCGGATACGGTTTCAGGTTCGGTGCTCGATAACGACACCGTTGGCGCCGACACCACGCAAACGCCAGTGACGGCCGTCGGGGTTGGCGGCACGGTGGCAGCGCTCAATGTCGGCACCGCAGTGACAGGCAGTTATGGTCAACTGACGTTGAATGCCGATGGCAGCTACGCCTATGTGCTGGACAACGCCAGCCCCAGTGTCGATAGCCTAAAAGCCGGTGAAGTGCGGGTGGATTTGTTCACGTATCAAATAACTGACAGCGACGGTGATGTCAGTACCGCACAACTGCGCATCACCATTACTGGTACTAATGATGGGCCGGTGGCGGTCAATGACACCTACACCACCGCCGAGGACACCGCAGTAGCGCTTGCGCTGCTGGCCAACGACAGCGACGCCGATGGCGAAACCCTGAGCATCAAGTCGATCAATAACGTCGCGCTGACCCCGGGCGTGGCGCAGAGCATTGTGCTGCCCGGTAATACCGGCACGGTACAGATCGCCGCCGATGGCACGATGAGTTTTGTTCCGGCTGCGAACTTCAACGGGCCGGTGAGTTTTGTCTACGAGGCGCAGGACCCCAACGGCGCAATCGCCAGCGCCACGGTCACCATCAATGTGACACCGGTGAATGATCCTCCGGTGGCGGTGAACGACACCTACAGCACGGCCGAAGACACCAGCGTCGCCCTGACTCCATTGCTCAATGACAGTGATGTCGATGGCGATGTGCTCAGCGTGCAATCAATCAATGGCGTGACGCTCACGCCCGGCACGGCGCAAACCATTCTGGTCGATAACGGCACGGTCACGGTGGCCGCCGACGGCAGCCTGAGTTTCACCCCGAATGCGAATTATCACGGGCCGGTGAGTTTCGGCTATGTAATGCAGGATGCGGCCGGGTTAACAGCAAACGCGACGATTAACATCGATGTGACGCCGGTGAATGATTTGCCGGTGGCAGTGAACGACACCTACACCACGGTCGAGGACACCCCGGTTGCGCTGACGCCGCTGCTCAATGACAGCGATGTCGACGGCGATGCGCTGAGCCTGCAGTCGATCAACGGCGTAGCCCTGACGCCCGGAACAGCGCAGAGCATTGCGGTATCCGGCGGCACAGTGAATGTCGCCGCTGACGGCAGCCTGAGCTTCACTCCGGACCCCGATCGCACCGCCGCGGTGAGCTTTGCCTACACGGCAACCGATGGGCAAGGCGGCGTGGCAAACGCGACCATTACCATCAATATTACCCCGGTCAATGATCCGCCGGTTGCGGTGAACGACAGCTACACCACCGCTGAAGACACAGCAGTGGCACTCGATTTACTGGCCAATGATTCGGATGTCGACAACCTCGCCAGCGAACTGAGCATCAAGTCGATTAACGGCGTCGCCCTCACGCCAGGTGTGGCGCAAAGCATTGTTCTGCCCGGCAACACCGGCACCGTCAATGTGGCCGCCGATGGCTCGCTGAATTTCGTGCCGGTGGCCAACTACAACGGCAGCGTCAGTTTTGCCTACATCGTGCAAGACCCGGCTGGGGCAACTGCCACAGCGACGGTGACTATCATCGTGACGCCGGTGAATGATCTGCCGGTGGCGGTCAACGATACCTACAGCATGGCCGAGGATGGCCCGGCGCTGGCGCTGGATCTTTTGGCCAACGACAGCGACGTTGACCCGGATACGCTGCAAGTGCTGTCGATTAATGGCGTAGCCCTTACGCCAGGTGTGGCGCAGAGCATCGCCGTCAGCAATGGCACGGTGAATGTCGCGGTGGATGGTGCGTTGAGCTTTGTGCCCACGGCCGATTACAACGGGCCGGTGAGTTTTGCTTACGAGCTTAGCGACGGCAATGGCGGCACTGCCAGCGCCACCGTGAGCATTACGGTTACGCCGGTGGCAGACAGCGTTGCCGACGTGATCACCACCAATGAAGACACGCCAATCAGCTTCAACGTACTCACGGGCGCGGGCGGTGCCAGCGCCGACAGTTTCGAGAATCCTGGCGCGCAGGTGACTGCGATCACCCAGCCGCCAGCCGGGCAGGGCAGCGTCAGCTTTAGCGCCAACGGCGATATGATCTATACGCCGCCCGCCAACTTCAACGGCGTCACCAGTTTTAGTTACACCGTCACATCTGGCGGTGTAACCGAAACCACCACGGTGACCATTAACGTGACTGCCGTACCGGACGATGTCACGGTCAGCGGTCTGGGTGATGGCGCGGCGGCCGGCACCGATGGCGCGGTCAAGGAAAGTGCGCTGGCCACGGGCACCTCACCCGATGCCAGCGGGCGCATTCTTGACGGTACTTTCAGTATGGGGCCAGGTGCGAACCTGAGCAGTTTCAGCCTGGGTGGGTCCGGCGATATCACGCTGGCGCAATTGCAGGCCTCGGCCACCACGCCGATCACCATTACCGGCAGCAACGGCACCCTGCAAATAAATGGCTACGACAGCGCCAGTGGCGCAGTGCAGTACCGCTACACCTTGCTCAGCACTGCTGCCCACACGGTTGCGCTGGTAACGGACAGCTTCATCCTGAGCCTGACCGACATTGACGGTGATTTCATCTTCAATGCGGGCACGCTGGCTGTACAGATTATTGATGATGCGCCGTTGGCCAGGGCGGATGTTGATGACGTTATCAATATCGACTCCCAGCCCAGCAGCATCGCCTCGGGTAACGTCTTCACCGGTGTTGGCGGAGTCGATCCCGACGCCACCGACGGGGTTGCCGATGTGATTGGTGCCGATGACTTGGGCGCTGGCAATGCGATTGCCAGCGTTGGTCTGGCGGCCAACAGCCTCAGCGCCGGCAATCTTGGTGCGCCGCTGGCCGGCAGTTATGGCGAGCTGATTCTAAACGCCGACGGCAGTTACACCTACACGCCTTTTTACACCAACCCGGCAGTGGCGACGCTTACCGCCGGGCAGTCATTGAGCGACACGTTCACCTATCAGATTGTTGATGCGGACGGCAGTTCGGCGGTAACCACACTGACCGTTTCAATCTACGGCACGCCAACGCTGATTGGCACCGATGGCGGCAGCGTTCTTGAGTCTGATCTGGCGACGGGCAGCAATGCGTCGGGAGTGGGCGAGGTGTATGCCGGCAGCTTCTTTGTCGCCAGCCCGCAATCGCCGCTGGCCAGCCTGACGCTGACAGGCAGTAACGGCACGGTGACCTACAGCGCTGCCGAACTGGACGGCTTCAACACCACTGCCTCCGCGCCAATCGACACGGCGCATGGCCAGTTGATCCTGACCGGCTACGATGCGGTGAGCGGTGAAGTGAGTTACAGCTTCACCCTGCTTAGCGCTGCCGATCACAGCGCTGGTGAGGTGTTCGACAGCATTGCGCTGAGCATGATCGACAGCGTCAATAACGACACCTCGGCGTTTCCCAAGTTTCTCAGGATCGAGATCGTCGACGATGCGCCGCAGGCGCAGGACGATCAGCAAAGCATCACCGAAGACGCCGCGCCGGGCAGTGTCAGCGGCTCGCTGATCAGCAACGACATCCTTGGTGCAGACACCACTGCAACACCGGTCACGCTGGTAACGGTGGGCGGTAATGCCAATTTTGTTCCGGTAACGGCGTTGGCGGGCACTTATGGCAACCTGACCCTGAGCGCGGATGGCAGTTACACCTACGTGCTGGATAACAGCAATCCGGTGGTTGATGCATTGCAGGCAGGCGAGAGCCGGGTCGATGTATTCACCTATCAAATCACCGACAGCGACGGCAACGTCAGCAGCGCGCAACTGCGCATTATCATCAGCGGTGCCAATGACGGGCCGGTGGCGGTGGATGACAACTACACCACGCCTGAAGACACCACGATTGCGCTGGATCTGCTGGCCAACGACACCGATGTGGACAACCCGCAAACCAGCCTGACGCTGCAATCAATCAACGGCGTTGTGCTGACGCCGGGCATGGCGCAAAGCATCGCAATCAGCGACGGCACGACGACTATCGGCAGCGTTAATGTTGCGGCCGACGGCAGCCTGAGTTTCACCCCGGTGGCCAATTACAACGGGCCGGTGAGTTTCGGTTATGTCGTTACCGACGGCGTCGCCACCGCGAGTGCAACGGTGGCCATTATTGTCACGCCGGTTAACGACCCGCCCGTGGCCGTCAACGATGCCTACATCACCAACGAAGATGTGGCCATCGCGCTCACGCCACTGGATAACGACAGTGATCCCGACGGCCAGGCGCTGACGATTCAGTCAATCAACGGCGTCACGCTTACCCCCGGTGTGGCGCAAAGCATTGCCGTGAGTAACGCCGGGCTGATTAACGTGAGCGCCAGCGGCGCGCTAAGTTTTGTGCCCGCCGCCAACGCACACGGCACACTCAACGTGGCTTACGTGATCAGTGATGGCGCGGCCACCGCAACCGCCACGATCAATATTATTGTTAATCCTGTTGTCGACTTGCCCGTCGCCAACAACGATGGCTACAGCACCGCAGAAAATACCCCTGTGGCCCTCACGCCGTTGCTCAATGATGTGGATATAGACGGCGGCGTGCTGAGCATTCAGTCAATCAATGGCGTGGTGCTAACGCCAGGCAGTGCGCAAGTTATCCAGCTGACCAACGCGGCGGGTGTAGTGACCGGCGCGATTAACATCGCCGCCGACGGCAGCCTGAGTTTTATGCCCGCGCCGCAGTTCAACGGCCCGCTGAGTTTCAGCTATGTGATCAGCAATGGCGTGGACACGGCCACCGCGACGATAAGCATTAATGTCACACCGGTGAACGATCTGCCGGTCGCGCAGGACGATCCATACACCACGCAGGAAGACACGCCGCTGGTGATTACGCCGCTGCTCAATGACGTGGACATTGACGGCGATGCGCTGCGGGTGCAGTCGATTAACGGCGTGGAGCTCACGCCCGGTGTGGCGCAGAACATTGCGGTGCCCAACGGCAGCGTGAGCGTGGCGGCCAACGGCGCTCTGACGTTCATCCCCGCGCCTGACTTCAATGGCGTTACTCGATTCGCTTACGTGGTCAGTGATGACCAAGGCGGCACGGCCACGGCGGTTATTTCGATTACGGTTGTGGCGGTTAACGATCCGCCGGTTGCCGTGGCCGATGGCCCGATTACAGCCACTGCCAACACGCCGACAACCGGCAATGTGCTGAGCAACGACCGCGATCCGGATGGCGACCCGCTGCGGGTCAGCAGTTTTGCCGTCGATACCAACGGAGATGGCATCGCCGAGCGTTTTAACGTGCCGGATAATGGCGCGACCAGCACGCAACTGACCAGCGCCGATGGCACGTTGATTGGCACCCTGACTCTGGGCGCCGATGGCAGCTTTGTGTTGATTCCGGGGCCAGACTACAACGGCCCTGTGCCTGTGGTCAGTTATACGATTACCGATGGACAGGCCTTTAGCACGAGCACGCTGAGTTTCACTGATCTGCTCAATCAGGACATCGTCCACCTTGAACCGCAAGCGCCGGGCTCCAGCTTTACTCCCGGGCGGCAGTCACCGGATCGTTCGGATTCACCGGCATGGTTGAACCCGCCCGCAATTGAGGAGTTGGGGATCGATCAGCTCAATGATCTCAATGGCATTACTACGTTGTCGGGCGATGGTGCTGTACTGGCAGCGGCCAATGGCGTGTCGTCATTGTTTGGCATCGACGAGCGTAGCCGTGGCAACAACGGTGATCTGGGCCTGTTCGGACACTTGCAGCAGAGCAGCGTGATCCACGGCCGTGATGGTTATGATGCGGCGGCAGAGTCGGCCGCATCCGTGACCTCGCACGATGGCAAAGCCACGGTGCAGATGCATACGCACGGGCCTCGCGCATGGTTGGATGTGATCAACAAACTGGACGCTGAGCAGCAGCGGATCGTGCGTGCCCGTTTCAGTGCTGCCGATGGCGGGGCCTTGCCCGTATGGGCGCGGGGTGATGGGCTAGGCCATTTGTCGATGGACCGACCTGCAAACGTGGATGGGATCGCGCTGCAGTTGCGCATTGAACGGGAAAATGGCGTTGTTGATCGTTACATCCTGGACATCAACTTCAACGCGTTCGAGGTGCAAATGCGCCCCATCAGCGGTGCATCCGGGCGCAATGGCGCGGCAATTGACAGCGTAGAGGCGCGGCCGCTGGCCTCACTGCCTTTCGCCGAACAACTGACGCAAGCCAGTCGCGGCGAGTCGGCGGCCGATGCGGCCCTGATGCGGGCCCTGCGTTAGCAAGGCGGTTCAGGCGTTGGCGATATTCAGCGCAACGCCGCCGAGCCCGTCGAAGCTGGCGCAGATGCGGTCGCCCGGTTGCGCCTCATACAATCCGGTCCAGGTACCGGTGGTGATGACGTCGCCTGCGCGCAGCCCAGCCGGATATTGCTCGGCGACGTGATTGCACAACCACGGCAACAGACACAGCGGATCACCCAGCGGGTGACGCGAGTCCTTCAGTGCAACTGGCGCACCATTCACCTGTAATTGCACGCCACGCTGCGCGTAGTCGTCTTGCCAGCCTCCCGCAGTCGTATTGCCAAGAATCAGCCAGCGATTCATCTGCTGGTCTGCCAGCCGAAACGTGGCTGGCAATTTTTGCCACGCCTGCGCCCGCACATCGCAGACTTCAATGGCGACAATGACCTCGGCAATCGCCGCCTTTATTTGCGCGGCATCGGTGCTTGCCGGCAAGTCGCGGGCCAAGCGAATGGCCAGTTCCACCTCAATGCCAAACAATGTGTGGCGTGCGCTCAGTGGCAACTGTGCAGGGCTTTCTGGCAAGCCATGAATAACCACCGCATCGGCAATCGGGGCGGCGGTGGGCAGTGATTCCTTACTGGCCGCGCCAATTTTCCAAGCGTGTGGACGGCCCTGCGCAAACCATTGCAACGCCTCGCCCACCTGATGCTGAACACGATACGCCGCCTGATTATCGGCCGGCGCCAAACGAGTAGCGGCTTCCTCGCTGAGCGGCTTGCCCGAACGCCACGTCTCGATCAGTGCATCGTGCAGTTGTGATGTGTCGGTCATGAGTGGTCCTTGCGGGTTTTCGGGTGCGCGGGTGTGGGTAAGTCGCACGGCAGGAACTGGCCCTTGCCAGCCTGTCCCGTGAACTCGCCGTCACGCCAGACGATCTCGCCGCGCAGCAGGGTAATCGCAGGCCAGGCGCTCACGGCTATGCCTTCATAGGGTGTGTAATCGACGGCGTGGTGCAGATCGGTATTTTTGATCGTGCGCTCGAGGCCGGTGTCCCAGATCACCAGATCGGCGTCGGCGCCCACGGCGATAGAACCTTTGCGTGGATACAGCCCGTAGGTTTTCGCCGGGTTGGTGGACGTTAACGCGACAAACTGGCTCATCTCCAGCGGGCCATTGAGTACGCCGTGCGAGAACAGCAGCGGCAGGCGCGTTTCGACGCCGGGAATGCCGTTGGGAATCTTGTCGAAACTGGCGTCTGCGCCGGCCGCTTTCTTGCCGTCCGGGCCATCAAAACAGAAGGGCGCGTGGTCAGATGAGAACACCTGAAACAGCCCTGACTCAAGGCCGTCCCAAATCACTTGCTGGTTGGCTTTATCGCGCGGCGGCGGGCTGCAAATGCATTTCGCCCCATGGTTGTGTTCATCGTCTTCAAGGCCGAGATCCTCTGCAGTGAGGAACAGGTATTGCGGGCAGGTTTCGGCATAAATGCGCAGGCCCTGACCTTGCGCCCAGCGGATCTGCTCGACCGCTTCACGCCCCGAGACGTGAACAATCAAAATCGGTACATCGACCAACTCAGACAGGGCGATAGCGCGGTGCGTGGCTTCCCGCTCAACCAGCATCGGCCGCGATTGCGCGTGGTAGCGGGGTGCGGTTTTACCCTGCTTGAGCAGGCGCTCGGTGAGCCACGAAATACAGTCGGTGTTCTCCGCGTGGATCATCACCATCGCCCCTTCGGCGCGGGCAATGGCGAGCACGTCGATGATCTGCCGGTCGTTGAGCTTGAGATCATCGTAGGTCATGTAAATCTTGAACGAACTGTAGCCTTCGCGGATCAGCGCGGGCAGTTCGACGTCCAGCACATTGTCGGTCGGGTCCGCGACAATCAGGTGGAATGCATAGTCAACGCTGGCCTTGCCTTCGGCGCGCTGGTGATAGTCCTCAACCGCCGCGCGCAGGCTCTGGCCTTTTTGCTGGCAGGCGAACGGGATCACCGTGGTGGTGCCGCCGCAGGCTGCCGAGCGGGTGCCAGTGAGAAAGTCATCGGCCATGCGCGAGCCGTCATTGGTCGGCTGGTCGAAATGGACATGCGCGTCGATACCGCCGGGCAATACCCAGCGGCCGGCCGCATCAATTTCTTCTGCGCCGCCAGCAAGGTCGAGCCCAAGCGCGGCAATGCGCCCCTGAATGATGCCGATGTCGGCATTGAAGGTGTCGGCCGCGGTAGCGCAACGGGCGTTGCGGATGACCAGATCGAATGCAGCCATGTTATTTGGCCTCCGCAAAGAAACGGCCCCAGCCGTTGATGGTTGTGGTGTCGATACCGCACATGCGCAGCATTTTCCAGACGACAGTGGCAGTGGTATCGATTACTGCGATGCCCAATTCGGCTTCCCATTCCTTAACCAGTGGTGTGGCTTGCAGATTGGTGCAGTAGGTGAGAATCGCAGCAGGGTTGGTTTTGGCCATATCCATGACCTGGCGGGTCAGGGTTTGTGCATCCACTTCGGCAAAGTCGAAATTCACACTGATATTCAGGTGCGACTCGCCCTTGCAGGCAATGCCTGCGCTTGTGTAGTTGTTGATGATGCGTTGCTGCACATCGGCGGTGTAGGGCGAAACCAGAGCGAAGTCTTCGCGGCCCGTGCGCTGGAGGATCTCATTCAGCGCCAGCACCGAGGTGGTAGCAGGAATACCGGTGGCTTCGGTGATGCGGCGGCACAGATTACGGTCGTGCTCAAACCCAAGCCAACCTGCGGCAGTGCCGCTCCAGCCGATCACATCGACGTGCGCATCGGCGAGCAACTTGGCCGCGGCGAGAATCTTGCTGTCATCGAACTGGCCGAGTGCCTGCTCGGCCAGCGATATTTCAGTCACCGTAAACCGTGAGAAGTGCGCCGTAACGCCTGGCACTTGGGCAACCATTGCGGAAGTGATGGGTTCCAGTGCGGTGTTGGAGGAGGGCGTCAGCACGCCGAGCCGAATACGTTTAGTCATTAATGAAGATCCGTTTATCTGCAGCCCAGCGCATGAGCCTATTGGTTTGAATATATGTGCATCCATAATAAAAAACAAAATTGGATGCAATCTTGGAGTTTATCTAAGCAATATGCCTGCCAATAATTGCTCGACAAGGTCAAGGCTGGAGGCGCGCTGGGGATAGAACGGCATGTGTTTCCTGTAGAAGTTGCCTCCGGGGACGGGCAACCTCTGCAGGGCAGGTGTACGGGCTGGGCGGCTGGCGAATGGCTTAGCCGAACATCTGGTCCCAGTCGATATCGGGCTTGCTGTGGCCACCCAGATTGAGTTCCTGCTCGACATGGTTGAGATGATGGAGCATCAGCTCAATGGCCTTATCGCTGTCTTTGGCGGTAATTGCTTCGACGATCTTGCTGTGCTCGTCTTCGGGGCAGGCCGGGGTTTGCGGCGAGTCGTACAGGGCAATGATCAGGCAAGTAAGCGGACACAGTTCAGCCATCATCTTGCTGATGAAACTGTTGCCGGATACCTCGGCGAGAAGCATGTGAAATTCACCGGAAAGCTTGATGATTGCTCGCCGGTCGTGACGTGCGCGGGCCTCGGCTTCGAGCTTCAAATGCTGGTTGAGGCGGTCAATTTCGGCCTTGCCAGCCCGTTCAACGGTGTTGCGAATAACCTCGGGTTCGAGCAGGCGGCGCACGGCAAACAGGTCGAGCGCTTCCTGTACGGTTGGGCTTGCCACAAAGGCGCCGCGGTTGGGCGTCAGGCGTACCAGGCCATCTTTGGCCAGCCGGGTTAATGCCTGGCGAATCTTGGTGCGGCTGACCCCGAACGCGCTGGCCAGTTTCTCTTCCGCAAGCTTGATGCCGGGCGGCAGCCGGTGCTCCATGATCGCGTTGACGATGCGGTCGGCAATTTCATTAATGCCCGGCTTGTTGGTTGATTCCACGATTCAGCCTCAATCAATTGTACAAAAATATTGTACCCAATAATTCTGAACAATGAGCAGTACCCCTCTCGCTGTCAAGTGACACAACACACTGCACTCATGCGGTGCCTCCTTCAGCGTCGCGCACCCTCGCGGTGCCAGTCTCATGCCCGGTACGTGATCACTTCAGGCAAGCAGCGAGCAGCCTTTCCCGCTACGCAGGGGTATACAGCTGATTGGCACAATACCTGCAAAAGTGATTTCAAGAATGTACGCAATACATTTGAAAGTTATGTACTCACTTGCAGTTCGCTGACCCACAAAACAGCCAATCGTCCAGGAGTTTGCCCTTTATGAGAATCACCCCCCTCGTTGCCAGCTTGATCGCGACCCTTGCAATCAGCTCCGCTCAGGCGGATGAAGCGATCAAATGGAAGGCAATCGGCCAGCCGCTGGCAACCGGCCTGATCCAGAAGAACATCGAGCAGCCGTTCTTCGAGAACTTTGCTGAAAATACCGGGTTGCCGGTCACGGTGGACTACAAGCCAATCGACACCACCGGGATCAAGGACACCGAACAATTGCGTGTACTCAAGTCCGGCCTGTTCGATCTGGTTTCGATCCGCGCCTCGCAAAACTCGCGTGATGAACCGGCCTTGCTGGGTCTTGATCTGGTTGGCCTGAACCCAGACTACGAGACTGGTCGCAAGGTTGCAGATGCCTATTTCGATACCCTCGATCAGCGCCTGCAGAAGCAGTTTCGCGTCAAGCTGCTGGGCGTCTGGCCTTTCGGTCCGCAAATTCTCTTTTGCAAGTCGCCGGTTGCAAGCTTTGCCGATGTTAAGGGGTTGAAGGTGCGCGTATCGGATCAGAACCTTGCGCAGTTCGTTGAGTCCATCGGCGGGATTCCGGTGCCAATGAGCTTTGCTGAAACGCATCAGTCCCTTTCGCTCGGCGTGGTTGATTGCGCTATCACCGGGCCAAGCTCGGCCAACTCGGCAGGCTGGACAGAAATTGCCACTAGGCAGATTCCCCTCGGCGTGCAGATGGGCCTGAACGGCTACGGCATTTCCCTCAAGTCCTGGAACAAGCTCGACGCTGCGCAGCAAGCCAAATTGCAGACAGCCTTCGACATCCTTAACAGCAAAATCTGGGCGTACTCCGAAGAGCTTTATAAGGATGCTCTGAACTGCAACGTTGGCGCGGAACCGTGCACCACTGGCAAGAAATACAAGCTGATCAGCGTTGAGCCCAGTGATGCCGATCGCCAGTTGCTCAAAGGTGCATTGCAGTCTATTTCGCTGCCGAATTGGGCCGCCGTATGCGACAAGGTCAACCCACAGTGCTCGGCTGACTGGAAAGCCAAGGTCGGTCCTGTTGTTGGCCTGAAGTAACCCAAACCATTCAGCGGAGGGCGATCATCATGTCGCGTATCGAAAACACGCTTGCAGCGATATTTGGCGGCATCTTTATCGCCCTGTCCGGCTGGATCAGCATCGAAGTGCTGGCGCGAAAGCTTCTTGGCGTCTCGTTGCAAGGCGCCAATGAGCTGGGCGGCTATGCCTTGGCAGTAGGGGCTACGCTGGCCTTCACGCTGGCTTTGTTCGGGCGTAATCACATTCGTGTGGATGTGTTCTATGAGCGCTTGTCGGCGGGCTGGCAGGCGGCGCTGAACTGGTTTTCCAGCGTGCTGATGGCCAGTTTTGCAGGCCTGTTGGGTTTCCTAAGTTGGGGCGTGGTGCGCGACACGCTGGACTATCAAAGCACCGCACAAACGCCATGGGCAACGCCGCTGATTTATCCACAGAGCTTGTGGTTTGCCGGACAGGTGATTTTCATGCTGGTAGCGTTCGGCATGGCGGTTCGGGCGACCTACTTGCTGGTAAACCGCCGCATTCATGCGCTGAACCATGGCTTCAATCCACGCGGGGCCAAAGATGAACTGGCCGAAGAACTGGGCAACATCGAACAACGCAGCCAGGTGAAGCCGGTATGAGTGTCGTATTTGTACTGATCGCCTTTGTGGCGATGATTCTGCTGATGCTGGCAGGTCTGCCGATTGCTGTGGTGATGGCGGTTGTTGGTATTATTGGTGGTGTGCTGGCGTATGGCATGCCGTTTCTCGATTCGATTTCTCCGGTGGTGTGGGGCGTGCAGAACGATAATCTGCTGACCTCGATTCCACTGTTCGTTCTGCTCGGTGAAACTCTGCTGCGAGCCGGTATTGCCGACCGCATGTATTTGGCGTTGTCGGCGTGGATGGGGCGTTTGCCCGGAGGCTTGCTGCATTCCAATATCGCCACTTGCGCGTTGTTCGCCGCCACTTCGGGATCGTCGGTGGCCACTGCTGCAACAGTCGGTACTGTGGCGTTACCATCTTTGCAGGCGCGCGGTTATGCAGTGGCGCCGTCGCTGGGCACGTTGGCGGCGGGCGGCACGCTGGGCATTCTGATTCCGCCGAGCGTCAACCTGATCATTTATGGCTCACTGACCAATACCTCGATTGGCCAGTTGTTCATGGGCGGTATCGTTCCAGGTTTGCTGTTAAGCGGTTTGTTCATGTTGTTTATTGCGCTTACCCATTGCGGCGCTGAAAAAGCGGCGATGCGTGAAGCAAACGTGCCATTGGCGCTTAAGTTGCGTGCCTCGGTGCACCTGATTGCGCCTGTGGTGATTTTCGGCGTGGTCATGGGCAGCATCTACACCGGCCTTGCGACCACGACTGAATCGGCGGCGCTAGGTGTGATGGTAGCGCTGGGTTTTGCAGCTTCTGCGCGGGCGCTGAACTGGCCGACCCTGCGCACCTGCTTTATTCAGACGGCGCGGGTGTCCGGAATGATTCTGCTGATTATCACGTCGGCCTTCATCCTTAACCTGACCATCAGCCTGACGGGCGTTGCTGAGGACATGTCGGCGTGGGTCAATTCGCTTGGCCTCAGCGCCACGGCGTTCCTGTTGGTGCTGGTGGTGTTCTATCTGGTGCTGGGCATGTTCATGGACGTCTTGTCGATGCAGGTGGCGACGATTCCGATCACCTTCCCGATGGCCATCGCGCTGGGCATTGATCCGGTCTGGTTCGGAATCTTCGTGGTGCTGATGTGTGAACTCGGTCTGATCACGCCGCCGGTGGGCATGAACCTGTTTGTGGTGCACGGTATTCGCCCGGACAAAGGCAACATGACGGATGTGATTCGTGGCGCGCTGCCGTACGCCGCGATCATGATGGTGTTCTCGCTACTGCTTATAGCCATGCCGGATATCGTCACCTGGCTGCCGGGGAAGGCTGCATGAGCAAGCTATGGCAACTGGGCGCAGTCGAGTTGGCGCAAGGTTTTCGACAGGGCTTGTGGTCGCCGGTTGCAGCGCTCGAGTCGGTGCTTGAGCGAGTTGCCGAGGTCAATTCGCAAATCAATGCGCTTATCGCGCTGGCTCCTGATGCACATGCCGCCGCGCTGGCCAGCCAGGCGCGCTATGCCGCAGGTTGCCCGTTGAGCGAACTGGATGGCATCCCGATGACCATCAAGGACAATCTGTTGATGGCCGGTGTGCCCGCTACATGGGGATGCCCGGCGTTGGCAGATAATTTTGCAGCTGATGAATTGCCTGTGGCGCGCTTGCGGGCCATGGGCGCGGTGCTGGTGGGAAAAACCAATGTGCCGGAGTTTACCCTTGAGGGTTACACCGGCAACGCCTTGTTTGGCACCACGCGCAATCCGTGGGACATCCAGCTCACGCCCGGCGGTTCCAGCGGCGGTGCAGTGGCGGCCGTTGCGGCGGGTATTGCGCCGTTGGCGTTGTGTACCGATGGCGGCGGCTCGATCCGTCGGCCTTGCGCGCACACCGGGCTGGTCGGTTTAAAGCCTTCAATCGGCGCGATTGCCCGGGGCGCAGGATTTCCCGGCTTGCTCTTGGACTTTGAAGTAGTCGGGCCGGTGGGGCGCAGCGTTGCCGACGTGCAGTTGATGTTTAGCTTGCTGTCTGGCGCGGATACCCGCGATCGCCGTTCATTGGCGCGGGTGCAAGCCAGGCGTCAATTGCAGCGTGTGCTCTATGTACAAACTCTCGATGGCGCGCCGGTAGATCCGCAGGTGCGCTGCGCTACGGCCGAAGCTGCCGGCTTGCTTGAGCAGTTGGGCTGCACGGTTGTAACAGCCGAGCTGCCGATTGATCTGAGTGCATTGAATCGGGCTTGGCCTGAGATTGGTCAGATCGGTCTGGCTCATCTGTTTGCCAGTTATCCACAATGGCGCACTGGTGCGTCTTCCAAATATCAACAACTCGCCGACGTCGGGGAGCGCCTGCCGGCGAGCCGTTTATGGGCCATCATCGAACAGGTAGAGGCGCTACGAGTCGAAGTCGACCGAATGTTTGCAGACTATGACGTACTGTTGATGCCTACGGCAGCCGCCCTGCCGTGGCCCGCCGAACAGGCTTATCCCGAGACCATTGATGGCCAGCCAGTCGGTCCGCGTGGCCATGCGATCTTCACTGGCTGGGTGAATGCTGCAGGTGTGCCGGCGATCAGCCTGCCGATTGCAGAGTCCCGCGAAGGGCTGCCGATAGGCATTCAATTAGTCGCGCCCATGGGCGCCGATAGCGATTTACTAGCGCTGGCTGCGCGCATCGAACAGGCGATGCCTTGGCACTCTCGGTTTAATAAGTTGTGGCAGGCAAGTAGCTGAATGTTTGGCTGCTGTCGGTTACCAACAGGTATTAAGCTCCCCTTACAGGCGCAGGCCAATCACACCAATTAACCTCGGGCTGCTCAGCTACAAACGGCGCAATGAAAGCCTTTGACCTGGGGTGCGACTAAACCGTCAGCCATGAAAAAGACGCCCGTGGGCGTCTTTTTCAATCTGTGCTTACAGCGAATACCGGCTCTAGCTGGCCTCGGCGCGCTGCATCAAGGTGCGTTGGCGCCATTCCATGAAGGTTTTCAGCAGCAGGGTCAGCAATGCCATCATCGCCAGCAATGCGGCGGCGGTAAAGGCGGCGGCCGGTTTGTAGTCGTTGTTGAGCTGGTCAACCAGCAGCGGCAGGGTTAGCGTCTGGTTGATGATGGTGCCGGAGACGACTGAAACCGCGCCGAACTCGCCCACTGCCCGTGCGTTGGTTACCACTACGCCATAGAGCAATGCCCACTTGATTTTCGGCAGGGTGATATTGCGGAAAATCTGCCAGCCGTTTGCGCCAAGGCACATGGCGGCGGTCTCTTCATCCTGGCCCTGAGCCTGCATCACCGGAATCAGAATACGCGCGACATAAGGCGCGGTGACGAAGACCGTGACCATGACAATGCCCGGCCAGGCAAACATCAGCTGGATGTCTTGATCGTAGAGCCAGCGGCCCAGCGAGGATTCGATGCCGTACACCACCAGATAGCAAAGGCCGGCCACCACGGGCGATACCGCGTAGGGAATGTCGATCACAGTGGTCAGCAACTTGCGGCCGCGGAAGTCGTAGTGGGTTACGCACCAGGCGAGCAAGATGCCGAACACCAGATTGATTGGCACTGTCATGGCCGCAACCAGCAGCGTCAGGCCAATGGCGTGGATCATGTAGTCTTCGTTGAGGTTGCCCCACAACAGGGCCAGACCGCCGGAAAACGCCTTGCTGAAAATCAGCGCCAGCGGGATTAGCAGAATAAGCGTGACGAGGCTCAAGCCAAGGCCGATCAACAGCCACTGGTGCCAGTGTTGAGGTTTTTTCATTTGCCTTGCCGTTGCCATTTGAAGATTCGACCCTGCAGCACTTGCAGGCTGAACAGCAGTACCAGAGAGGCCAGCAGAATCACCGAGGCAATTGCTGCTGCCGCCGGATAGTTGAATTCCTGCAAGCGCACGAAAATCATCAGCGAGGACACTTCCGTCTTGAACGGAATGTTGCCGGCCAGCATGATCACCGCGCCAAACTCACCCAGGCTGCGAATGAATGACTGCGATGCGCCGGTCATCAACGCCGGTAATAGCGTTGGCAATACGACGTGGAAAAAAGTCTGCACGCGATTAGCGCCCAAGGTCCGGGCGGCCTCTTCGTATTCGTGTCCCATGTCTTGCAGCACTGGCTGCACGGTGCGCACCACGAAGGGCAGGCTGGTGAAAACCATTGCGATCAGAATGCCGGGATAGGCGTAGGCCAGTTTGATGCCCATCGGTTCAAGCCACATGCCCAGCCAGCCACTCGGTGCGAGCAGGGTGGCCAGGGTTAAACCTGCAACCGAGGTGGGCAGCGCGAATGGCAGGTCGATGAAAGCATCGACCAGGCGGCGGCCGGGGAAGTCATAGCGGGTGATGATCCAGGCCAGCAACATGCCGATCAATACGGTGGCGATCGTGGCGTAGAACGCGCCGCTTACCGTCACCTTGTAGCTCTGCACCACGCGCGGATCACTGATGGCCTGCCAATATTGCGCCCAGCTCATGTCGCTGACATAAAGCAGCAGTGCCGACAGAGGGAACAGGATCACCAGAGAAATATAAAACGTGCTGAAACCAAAGCTCAGGCCAAAGCCTGGCAGTACGGGTTTCTGCACAAAAAAGCGGGGAGTTGTAAGCACGCAAATGTCCCTGAATGCACAAGCCGCCATCATGGACGGCGGCCTGCTGTATTGCTCAAATCAAAGCAGTCTTAGCGACCTTCGGCCAGCAATTGGTCGAGGACACCGTTGGCATCGAAGTGCTTGGCGGTGATGTCATCCCAGCTGCCGAGTACTTCTGTCGGGTTGATCAGGCGCACCTGCGGGAACTGGTCGGCGGTGGCTTTCACGACTTCCGGGTTGTGCACGCGGTAGTTGTAGGTGGTCAGCAGTTGCTGGATGTCTTTGCTGTACTGGAAGTCCAGGTAGGCTTTGGCAACATCACGGGTGCCTTTCGAGTCGACAACCTTATCGACGATTGCCACCGGGAACTCGGCGAGAACGCTGACTGGCGGTACAACGATTTCGTATTCGCCGGACTTGAACTCTTCACCGTTGGCAATGTTCACCACTTCCGATTCGAAAGTCAGCAATACATCACCCTGGCCGTTCTGGGCAAAGGCGATGGTTGCGGCGCGACCGCCTGTTGGGAAGTTTTGTACGTTGTGCAGGATCTTGCCGACGAAGCTTTTGACTTTGGCTTCATCACCGGCGAACTTCTCGTTTGCATACAACCACGCGCCCAAATAGCTATAGCGCGCGTTGCCCGAAGTTTTCGGGTTTGGGAACACCAGTTTCACATCGCTGCGGGCCAGGTCGTCCCAGTTCTTGATGTTCTTTGGGTTGCCCTTGCGTACCAAAAATGCGGTGGTGCTGTAGTAAGGCGAGCTGTTGTTCGGGAACTGCTGTGCCCAGTCTTTACGTACCAGACCGCGTTTGGCGAGGATGTCGACGTCGGTTACCTGGTTGAAGGTAACGGTATCAACCTTTTTGCCTTGAATGATGTCTTGCGCCTGGCGCGAAGAACCGGCGAAAGACTGGTCGATCTTCAGCTCTTTACCGGTGTCGGCTTTCCACTTGGCGAGGAACTTAGGATTGATCTCGGCAAACAGTTCACGTGCGATGTCGTATGAAGCGTTGAGGATCGGCTTGTCGTCAGCCAGTGCAGATACGCTGCTCAACAGGCTGGTAGAGATAAGGCTGGCCAGAAGCAATTTCTTTAGCATGATGAAGACGTTCCTCGTCACTGAGCCCTGTATTTAAGGCTCCATTTAATTTTTCTGGCACATCGGCCAACTTATGGGCGGTGATACTGCCTAAGTTTTTTATTCTTAAAAAGTAATTTTTTGAGCTATGTATATAACGATATCGAATTTTTAGGTGCGTTAACCTCGGTGTAGCGCCAAGGCAGCTTAATTGCTGCTCTACGGGCTCTGATCAGTCAGCTAGCTCGGCAACTGTTGGCCCGGTGTTTCGCTTGAGCCAGCATTATCCAAAGCCAAGAGTAAGGTCGCCGGCAGAGCGTAGATGGCGCGGCATCTTGATTTATATGCTTAAAACGAATATCAATGTTACTAAATGATATTTTTATGAATATAGGGTCGGCCCTATGATTCGCTCAACTTTTTAAAAGGTTGCGTGTGTGCTGGATTTGTCAGGGTCTGAAGACCTCTGTGCAGTCGTTATACGTCACCTGACCCGATACACTTACACCGCCTTATCAGCCTCCTTCCTTGGGCGCTGTTTCCCTGCTGTCATTATCGCTGCGGGATATGTACGAATTAACCGCCCGCGCCAGAAGGCTGAGGACGCAAGAACATGTCGATTGAAATCACCAACGTCAGTAAGAATTTTAATGCGTTCAAGGCGCTGAACGAGATCAACCTGAATATCAAAAGTGGCGAGCTAGTTGCGCTGCTGGGGCCATCCGGTTGCGGTAAAACGACGCTGCTGCGCATTATCGCCGGTCTGGAAACACCCGATAGCGGCTCTATTCAGTTCCACGGTGAAGATGTTTCCGAGCACGACGTGCGCGACCGTAATGTGGGGTTTGTATTCCAGCATTACGCCTTGTTCCGCCACATGACTGTATTCGACAACGTCGCATTCGGCTTGCGCATGAAGCCTAAGCGCGAGCGCCCGAGCGAGACTGTCATCAAGCAAAAAGTGCACGAGCTGTTGGGTTTGGTGCAACTGGATTGGCTGTCGGATCGCTATCCTGAGCAGCTTTCTGGTGGGCAACGCCAACGGATCGCTTTGGCCCGTGCGCTAGCTGTTGAGCCCAAGGTGTTGCTGCTTGACGAACCCTTCGGCGCGCTGGATGCCAAGGTGCGTAAAGAGTTGCGCCGCTGGCTGGCGCGCTTGCATGAAGAGGTTCATCTGACATCGGTGTTCGTTACACACGATCAGGAAGAGGCGATGGAAGTTGCCGATCGGATCGTGGTTATGAATAAAGGTGTGATCGAGCAGATCGGCACACCGGCCGAGGTTTATGAAAAGCCTGCCAGCGACTTCGTTTACCACTTCCTCGGGGATGCGAACCGCCTGTATGTGGGTGAAGATCACCACGTGCTGTTCCGCCCGCATGAAGTGCACCTCTCGCGTAATGCCGAAACGGATCATCAGGCCGCTGAAGTGCGTGATATTCGCCCGCTCGGTGCAATCACCCGGGTGACCCTGAAGGTGGCCGGGCAAAGCGAATTGATTGAGGCCGAGGTGGCTAAAGATCACCTGAGCCTGGCCAATCTCAATCGTGGCGAGACCCTGTACTTCAAGCCCAAGGCCGGGCAGCCGCAAGCTAATCAGTGATTGCTTAGCAGCACCCATGCCCTGTGGGTGCTGCAATTGGGTGGTTAAGCTTAGGCTTTGCCACCCACGGCAAACACGCTGGGCTGCCGAGACTTGATCGGCCCAGCGCCATTACCGGCTTACATCGTCAATATGCCCGTCTCCAAACCGTAGGCCGCGAAGCCTGCGCCTACCACTACCAGCACAAATACCGCCGTTTCTATCGGTGTGAACAATGCAGCGCGTTGTTCGCGCTTGGCTATCGCAAACAGCACCACTCCTGGTGCGTAGAGCAGTGCAGACAACAGCAGGTATTTGACGCCGCCTGCATAGAGCAGCCAGACCGCGTAGATTAATGCGATTGAACTGATACACAGGTCTTTGATCCGCTCCTTTGATTTGGCTTTGTAGGTTTCGCCGCGCCAGCTCAACAGAAACGCATAAGCGGCTGACCACAGGTAAGGGACCAGAATCATCGAGGAGGCGAGGTAAATCAGGCTGGTGTAAGTGCCTGCCGAAAACAGTGTTATCAGCAGGAACAGCTGGATCATTACATTGGTCATCCACAATGCATTGATCGGGACTTGATTGGCGTTTTGCTTTTTCAGAAACGCCGGCATGGTGTTGTCCTGCGCGGTAGCAAACAGGATCTCGGCGCACAGCAACGCCCAGGAGAGCAGGGCGCCGAGCAAGGAAACGATCAGCCCGAGACTGATCAGAAGCGCGCCCCAGGGCCCAACGATATGTTCAAGTACCGAGGCCAGAGATGGGTTCTGTAATCCGGCCAGTTCTGGCTGAGTCATCACGCCCAGCGACAGCACGTTGACCAATACCAGCAGCGCCAACACGCCGAGGAAGCCGATTACCGTAGCGCGGCCGACGTCCGAGCGTTTTTGTGCGCGTGCTGAATAAACACTGGCGCCTTCGATGCCGATAAAAACGAACACGGTCACCAGCATCATGTTGCGCACCTGGTTCATCACGCTGCCGAAATCCGGGTTTTCATAGCCCCAGATATCACGCGTGAAGATATCCATACTGAAGGCTATGGCGGCAATAACGATAAAGATCAGCAAGGGCACTACTTTGGCGATTGTCGTGACCATATTGATGAAGGCTGCTTCCTTGATCCCGCGCGACACCAGAAAGTGCACGGCCCAAAGCAGAGCAGATGAGGCTGCAATGGCGATGGGTGTATTACCCTCACCAAACACTGGAAAGAAGTAACCCAGCGTGCTGAACAACAGCACAAAGTAGCCGACGTTACCCAGCCAGGCGCTTATCCAGTAGCCCCAGGCCGATGAAAAGCCCATGTAGTCACCGAAGCCCGCCTTGGCATAGGCATACACCCCGGAGTTGAGTTCAGGTTTGCGATTAGCCAGCACCTGAAACACAAATGCCAGGTTGAGCATGCCGACAGCTGTGATGGTCCAGCCGATCATGATGGCGCCGGCATCTGCCCGTTCGGCCATGTTCTGCGGTAAAGAGAAAATACCCCCACCAATCATCGACCCCACAACCAAAGCGATCAAGGCGCCAATCCGTAGTCTCTGTGCAGGCTCAGGCATGCTGCTTCCTTTCTCCGTAGTTGATGCTCAAACATCCAGCGAAGCACCTTGGCGATGCGGTTAAGCCATTTTGAAAAGCTCCAACCGAGACCGCATACGTCGCTGCAAATTTTTCTCAAGCATAGCTTAAGCGGCGGTGGATCAAGGTCGCTTTAGTCCCCCTTCGGTTATCGCTCTGATCGTTCAGTGCAAACGGAAACAGGCTGTGCGTGGCACTAAAAGAGGCGCCTGGCCAGACACGTAGCGTTTATGTGATCGATTGAATCGAAATTGTCCGATGCGAACAGCGAAGTACAGCGGTAATCGGGTCTTGCCGGGTGTCTCCCCGGAATAACAGGGCTGCGTGCATTTAAGGGTGAACCAATCGTTGCGCACTGCGCGGTTTCAAGTTTACAGGGAATGATTGATACATACCTGCAGTTGACCAGTAAGTGACTGTATAGCAACGGCTTGTTTGTTATTCAGAGTTGTCGCGCCTGCTTGATTGATTTGTATTTATCAAAGTGAGCAAGAAGTTGCTCACTGTTATTAATTGTCTTCGGATAAGTATTGCGGTGTTATTGCTGGGGATGCGGGTGTAGTTGGCTGAATATGCACGTTCATTGAGCAAGAACTTGCATAAGCGCTGCCTGGCCTGAAGAGGGTTTAGAATTAGTGGCGGGTTGCTTTGTTGGGCGTATACGTGGTTATAGTGGTTGCGCTTATTTATTTGATAGGTTTGCCGGGGTGTAAGTTGTTGTAGGGATTTTCTTTAGGTGCTTGTCACAAAACAAAACTGGTGTAAGTTTATATAGATTTTTAAGTTTCGTTCGTATGGATACGTCTGGCGCGAACTCTGAATGATTGTGGATGCAATTAAGCCGGAAGAACTGAGTGATGAGTAATACCCGCAAGCTTTCCAGTTATTATATTCGCCTCGCGAAAACGCCAATCTCTGAATATGAATTCAGCGGTGAAGACGTACGCTTTACCAGCGAATATGAGGCCCTGGAGCGCGAACTTGGTAAAGCCAATAGTATCCATGGCAATGGTCATGTTGACTGGCTCAAGGTGTTGGATGGAAGCGAGTTGTTGTTACGTGAACAGTCCAAGGATTTGCGTGCAGCTGTCTGGCTGACATGGGCGTTGCACCAACGTGAAGCTTTACCCGGACTGTTGGCTGGGTTGGGCATGTTGCGGCATCTCTGTGAGCACCATTGGCAAACCTTGTATCCGCTGAAAATGCGTACTCGCTCTGCGGCTTTCAACTGGTTGGTGCCACGCATGGAAGGCGTTCTGAGTGAGACCGTGCCGGTCAAGGAGCAGCTGCCTCTGTTTCGCCAGTTCGTGCTGCACCTCGAAGCGCTTGATCTGCTACTGACCAACCATCTGCAGGATGAAGCGCCGCTGCTGTTGCCTATTTGCCGGCGTCTGTCGGGCATGGTTGATCGCGCCGCCAACGATCAATTGGAGCCGACTTCGATTAGTGGTGTAGTCACTCAGGTGAAGCAGGCCGCCAGTCAGTTTTTGAGCCCTAACGCTGAGATCGACAACGAAAAAGATGCGCATAAGTCGCTGCGTAATCTGCAAGAGGGCGCGCGGCCCTTGTGCGCGTGGTGGCTGCGCCAGAAGGCCACGGATGTCCGGGCGTTGAAACTCAACAGAACCCTGCTTTGGCTGAACATTGATAGCTTGCCGGAATGCAACGCCGAGCAGATTACTGCGCTGCGTGGATTGCCTGCTGATAAACAAAAGAACTATCAGGAACGTCTTGAGCAAAAGCAGTATGCCGATCTGCTTGTCGAGCTTGAGGCCAGCATCGCGCGTTCACCGTTCTGGTTTGATGGTCAGCGCATGGTGTGGGAGTGCCTTGATGGCCTGAATGCTCAGCTGGCAATGCGTGAAATTGAAATCCACTTTGCGCTGTTGCAACAGCGCCTGCCGAGTCTCATTGAGCTGCGCTTCCATGATGGCGAGCCGTTTGCCGATGAGCAAACTCGTGCCTGGATAAGTGCGCAGGTCAATCATCACCTGCAAGCCCCCAAGACCCAGGATCCGCAGCACACTGCTTATGTTGAAGAGCCTTGGGACATTGCGCTCGCCGATGCCTTGCCGGTATTGCGTGATGAAGGCTTGAAAGCCGCCGTGAGGCTGCTCAATCAAGGCCTGCAAAGTGCGCAGGGCGGCCGCGCAATTTTTTTCTGGCAGCTGAGCTTGGCTCGGCTGTGTTTCTCGGCGAAAAAGTATGACTTGGTAAAAGTTCAGCTGGAAACTTTGGATCAGCAATTGTTGGCGTCAGGTTTAAATGCCTGGGAGCCAAACTTGGCGCTAGAAATTCTCCATTTGTTATACCGCTGCTGTGAACTGATGCCGCAGAGCAATGTTGTTCGTGAATGTAAAGATGATGTTTATCGCAGACTTTGCCACCTCGATTTAGACGTGATACTCGAATAGACCCAAGGGTTAAACTCAGGAGATTTACCATGGCCAAAGAAGGCTCAATAGCACCCAAAGAACGGATTAATGTCACGTTTAAGCCGGCGACTGGAAATGCTCAGGAAGATGTAGAGCTGCCTTTGAAATTGTTGGTGCTGGGTGACTTTATTCAGCGCGAAGATGAGCGAAAGGTAGAAGATCGCAAGCCAGTTGGTATTGATAAAGACTCATTTGATGAAGTGCTGGCCAAGCAGGAGTTGAGCTTGACTCTTGGTGTACCCAATCAGTTGGATGAGAACGCCGAAGAGTTGGCGGTGAGTATCAATATCAACTCAATGAAAGATTTCAACCCGGCAAATCTGGTTGAGCAAATTCCCGAGCTGAAAAAGTTGATGGAGTTACGCGACGCACTTGTGGCTTTGAAAGGGCCGTTGGGCAATACACCGGCTTTTCGCAAGTCGATTGAAGGGGTGTTGAGTGACGATGAGTCGCGCGGGCGGGTTTTGGGTGAGCTGGGCATTAATCCGGCAGTCACTAAGGACGCTTAAATCAATTTCAGCAGGGATCGGAATTATGAGCAATCACGCGGCAAAGACGTCGACTGACGCAAAAACTGAATACAGCATACTCGACACTATAATCGCCGAAACCCGGCTCAATCCTGATGATGAAGCCTATGCAATCGCCAAGCGCGGTGTTTCAGCTTTCATCGAGGAATTGTTAAAACCGCAGAACAGCGGTGAGCCGGTCAAGAAAGCCATGGTTGATCGGATGATCGCCGAGATTGATGAAAAGCTCAGTCGGCAGATGGATGAAATCATCCACCACAGCGACTTCCAGGCGCTGGAGTCGGCGTGGCGTGGCTTGCAGTTGCTCGTGGACCGCACCAATTTCCGCGAGAACATCAAAATCGAAATGCTCAACGTCTCCAAGGACGATTTGCTGGATGACTTTGAGGACTCCCCGGAAGTCGTCCAGTCGGGCCTCTACAAGCATGTATACACCGCTGAATACGGCCAGTTTGGTGGTAATCCGGTGGGCGCAATCATCGCCAACTATTTCATGTCGCCGAGCGCACCCGACGTCAAGCTGATGCAGTACGTGTCTAATGTCTCGTGCATGGCTCATGCGCCTTTCGTTGCCGCAGCAGGGCCGAAATTCTTCGGGCTGGAGAGCTTTACCGGTCTGCCAGATTTGAAAGATCTTAAGGATCACTTCGAAGGCCCTCAGTTTGCCAAGTGGCAGAGCTTCCGTGATCAGGAAGATTCACGCTATGTGGGTTTGACTGTGCCGCGTTTTCTTCTGCGCAACCCGTACGACCCTGAAGAGAATCCGGTCAAAACCTTCGTCTATCAAGAGAACGTCGCCAATAGTCATGAGCATTACCTGTGGGGTAATACCGCTTATGCATTTGCGACCAAGCTCACTGACAGTTTTGCCAAGTTTCGCTGGTGCCCGAACATTATCGGTCCGCAAAGCGGTGGCGCGGTTGAAGATTTGCCGCTGCATCATTTTGAGAGCATGGGCGAAATCGAAACCAAGATTCCAACCGAGGTATTGGTTTCGGACCGGCGCGAATATGAAATGGCTGACGAAGGCTTCATTTCACTGACCATGCGTAAAGGCAGCGATAACGCGGCTTTCTTCTCGGCCAACTCGGTTCAGCGGCCGAAGTTCTTTGGCAATAGCAGCGAAGATAAAGCTGCCGAGTTGAATTACAAGCTGGGTACGCAACTGCCCTACATGATGATCGTCAATCGACTCGCGCATTACCTGAAAGTGCTGCAGCGCGAGCAACTGGGCGCCTGGAAGGAACGAACGGATCTTGAGCTTGAATTGAACAAGTGGATTCGCCAGTACGTTGCCGATCAAGAAAATCCGAGTGCGGAAGTCCGTGGCCGTCGCCCTTTGCGCGCCGCGCAAATTGTTGTGAGCGATGTTGAAGGCGAGCCTGGCTGGTATCGGGTCAACCTGAACGTGCGGCCGCACTTCAAGTACATGGGCGCAGATTTCACTCTGTCGCTGGTCGGCAAGCTGGATAAAGAGTAGGTCGGAGGCTGAGCATGGCTGCATACGGGAGCCTATTCGAACGCCTTAGCGGTGAGCTGGATAAGCGCAATGGCTCAAGCCTTGAGTCCTGCGCGATGGCCTCGGTTGCAGCGCATCTGGGCAAAATGCTCAGCACCCGTGCGGGGAGCGTGCAGACGCTCCCCGACTACGGTTTACCCGATCTCAATGATATGCGCCTCAGCCTGCACGACTCACTCAAACAGGCGCGGCGCGAAATTGAACGCTTCATTGAGGCTTACGAGCCGCGCTTGAGCAATGTGCATGTAGTGGCTTTACCCGGCGGTAATGACCGACTCAAGTTGGCGTTCAATATCGAGGGCAATCTGGCTGTCGAGGGCTTCAAACGACACGTCAGTTTTTCTGCGACGCTCGATGGTAGCGGGCAGGTCAACGTTAATAAATGAGGGGTACTCACATGGCTGGTCAACCTGCAGCACGCGTTGGTGACGCAACCGATTGTCCGCACAGCGGGCATGGCAATAATCCAATCGCAACCGGCTCGCCGGATGTGCTTATCGAGGGCGCTAACGCCGCGCGCGAGGGCGACACCAGTGCTTGCGGTGGCGCCTTGGCGGAACAGCTCTCGAGCACGGTTTTCATCAATGGCAAAGCAGCCGCTACCGTGGGTTCGGTCGGCAGCCACGGCAATGTTGTCATCAGTGGCGCAGGAACCGTGATTATCGGTTAGTCCCGCTGGCAGCGTGAACACTGCCCGTTTATTTGCAGCGCTTGGCAATGCCGTTTGAGCTGCCGAAACAAGGACGTTTTGGTGGCTGAACCTCGCAGATATCCGCGAGATTCAGCGCCGCCATTTCTATATCAAGGATTGATTAGTGCTTTTTACCCATGCCGCCACAGCACCCTACGCAGCAAGCAGTTCAGTGCCGATTCGGGTGAGTACAGAGCACTGCGCACCTGCTCAGACAGGTTGGCGCTGAGATGTCGTTCAATAATTACTACCAGAGTGAGCTTACGGCGTTACGTCAGTTGGGGCGCCGCTTTGCCAAGCGCAGCCCGGCGTTGGCGCCGTTTCTGCTGCAGGCTGGGCGCGACCCCGATGTCGAGCGTTTGCTGGAAGGATTTGCTTTTCTAACCGGGCGCTTGCGGCAAAAGCTTGATGACGAACTCCCTGAGCTCAGTCATTCGCTGATGCACTTGCTGTGGCCCAATTACATGCGTCCGCTGCCGGCGTTCAGCATCTTGCAGTTTGAGCCGTTAACTGAGTCTGGCCCTGCACATAAAGTACAACGTGACACGCCCGTTGAAAGTGTTCCGGTTGATGGGGTCACGTGCCATTTTCGCACCTGTTATCCCACTGAAATCTTGCCGCTCGAGTTACAGGCATTGAGCTACTCGATGCAGGGCGATGGAGCGCTACTCAACCTGCGACTGGCAATGACCAGCGAGGGGCATCTGGGTAGTCTGGATCTGAGTCGCTTGCGCCTGCATTTTACTGGTGAGCGGTACATCAGTCAGACCTTGTATCTAGGTTTGCTGCGCCACCTCAACGCGATTGAGTTGGTGCCGCTCGACAGCGAGAACAAGCCGTTTCTGAGTGAGGGCGACAAGACTATTTCCTTTGGTCTATCGCCAGACCGCGTGCAGCCTGTCGGCTTCGCGGAGGAAGAGGCACTTATCCCATATCCGTTAAACAGCTTTCGCGGATACCGCTACTTGCAGGAGTACTTTGCCTTTCAGGACAAATTTCTGTTTGTCGATTTGACCGGGCTTGATCGGCTTAATGCCTTGCCCGAGGAAATTCTCAAGCAGACGCGCGGCTTTGAGATTCGCTTCAATCTGGCCAAAGGTAATCTTCAGCGCGCCCGCCCAACGCTGGACAACATAGCGCTGAACTGCACGCCCATCGTCAATTTATTCAAGCACGATGCGTCGCCCATTCGTTTTGATGGCAAGCAGGATGAGTACCTGGTGGTGCCGGCCAAGTACAACCTTGAGCACTGCGGGGTGTTCTCGATAGACGCCGTGCTGGGTTGGCGGCCAGGTGGCTTGGGGTATCGCGATTATGTGCCATTCGAGTCATTCGAGCATGACCCAAGCTTTGATGTGCCGCAGGCGCTGGCGCATTACAGCATTCGCCAGCGCGCTTCGCTGCACCATGACGGGCTCGATACGCACTTGAGCTTCAGCATGAGTGAAGAGGAAATCAATGAAACCCTGTCTATCGAGTTGACCTGCACCAATCAGAACCTGCCCCGAAAGCTGAAGCTGGGTGATATCTGCGTACCCAGCGATGGCACGCCCGAGTTTCTCAAGTTCAAGAATATAACGGCCGCAACCTCCAGCTTTGCGCCGCCGCTGAATCAGGACTTTCTGTGGAAGCTGATCAGCAATATGTCGCTCAACTATTTGTCGTTGGCGAATGTCGATGCGCTCAAGGTCATTCTGGAAACCTACGACTTGCCGAGTTTTTATGATCAGCATGCGCAGCGGGTCAGCAAACGATTACTCGGCGGTTTGAAGTCGATCAAGCATACCCACGTCGACCGACTGCATCAGGGATTGCCCATACGCGGCTTGTGCAGCGTGTTGTCGATGGACTCGCAAGGATACATCTGCGAAGGCGACCTGTTCGTCTTCGCCTCGGTACTCAATGAGTTTTTTGCGTTGTACGCCAGCCTTAACTCATATCACGAATTGCGCGTAGAGAGCACACAGGGAGAAGTGTACACATGGATGCCACGCATGGGGTTACAGCCCCTGCTTTAAGCGGGCTTAGCCAGGTAATACGCGAATACTCACTGTTTCAGGCTGTGCAGCGTGTGCTGTATCGCCTGCGTGAAGCTCACCCATTCATGAGTGAGGAGGAACTCTACGATCAGTTGGAGTTTCAGGCCAATCCCAGCCTCGGGTTTCCGGGAAGCGATGTGGATCGGGTGGAGTTCTTTCAGGAAGAAGGGCTGCTGCGGTGTCGTTTGCGCTTCAACTTGATTGGCTTGTTTGGTGCCAGCTCGCCCATTCCGGCTTTCTATGGCGAACAGGCGCTTGGCGACAGCCCGGAAGGTAACCCGACACGCGAGTTTCTCGACCTGTTCAATCACCGGCTTCAGCGTTTGCTGTTGCCGATCTGGCGCAAGTACCGCTATCGCTCAAGCTTTCGCACGGGGGCGAATGATCCGTTCTCCGAGCAGATGTTCGCCTTGGTTGGTCTGGCCGGACAAGACATACGCAACGCGCAGGAACTCAACTGGAAACGCTTGCTGCCGTATTTGGGCCTGCTGAGTTTACGGGCTCACTCCGCCGCGTTGATCGAGGCGGTTTTGCGTTACTACTTCAAGCATGCCGACATGAATATCGAGCAATGCGTGGTGCGGATTGTGGATATCCAACCCAGGCAACAGAACAGCCTGGGCACCGCCAATTACACCCTGGCCCATGATTTGGTACTGGGCGAACGCGTACGCGATTGCAGTGGCAAGTTTCGCATTCACATTCGGCGCTTGAGCTGGGTGCAGTTTCACCATTTTTTACCCATTGGCACCGGCTACCAACCGCTTTGCGCGTTGGTGCGTTTTACCTTGCGTGATCCACTCGATTACGACATCCGCCTGGTGCTTATCCCCGAAGAAATTCGCGAACTGCGTATTGGTCAGGAAAGTGCCTGCCTGCTGGGTTGGACCAGTTGGCTTGGCTGCGAGCGCGCTGATGGTGTTGTCACCCTCGGCAGCAAAACTCATTAAGGACTGATGAAGATGATTAACGTCGACCTGCAACAGCTCATTCAGGCACTCGAAACAGAGGCCCGACGTGATCTTGAAAGTGCCGCTGAGCGTTGTATCTCGCGTGGCGGCAACAAGGTGTTGATCGAGGATTTGCTGCTCGCGTTGCTTGAGCATCGTGATGGATTGCTGGTGCGCGCGCTGCAGGACGCAGAGATTACGCCGGATGCTTTGCAGGCGGTTTTGCAGCTTAAAACCGAACAATGCGCCTCGAATAATCCGGTCTTTGCGCCGGAGTTGGTGCAGTGGATGCAGGATGCGTTGCTGGTCGCGTCCCTGGAATTGGGGCAGAGTCAGATTGATCAGCGCGCCTTGATTCTAGCCCTGATAGGCAACCCGTTACGGTATGCCGGTAGCCGTTATCAACCGATCATCGCCAAGTTGAACGCACAACGTATCCGCGATTTTTCTTTGCATAACGAGGCCGGCAAAGCACCGCCAGCAACTGCTCACGGCGGCGAGTCACAGCTGCAGCGCTTTACCCACAATCTCACCCAGCAAGCCCGCGACGGCAAGCTTGATCCGGTGTTGTGCCGCGACGCTGCGATTCGCCAGATGATCGATATTCTTGCTCGTAGGCGCAAGAATAATCCGATTGTGGTGGGCGAGGCCGGTGTCGGCAAAACCGCAATTGTTGAAGGGCTTGCTTCACGCATAGCTGCCGGTGAAGTTCCGGAGGTTCTCAAGGGCGTCGAGCTGCTAGCGTTGGACATGGGCCTGTTGCAGGCCGGTGCGAGTGTTAAGGGAGAGTTCGAGCGCCGCCTGAAAGGCCTGATCGATGAAGTTAAATCCTCACCCAAGCCAATCGTTCTGTTCATTGACGAGGCGCATACCATCATCGGGGCAGGGGGCGATGCTGGAGGCTCGGACGCTGCCAATCTGCTTAAGCCGGCATTGGCACGCGGTGAGTTGCGCACCATTGCCGCGACAACTTGGGCTGAGTACAAGAAGTACTTTGAGAAAGACCCTGCCTTGTCGCGCCGTTTCCAGCCAGTCCAGCTGCATGAGCCGACGGTGGATGAGGCCGTAACGATTTTGCGCGGATTGGCGCAGGTCTATGAACAAAGCCATGGCATCTATCTTCGCGACGATGCGGTCGTCGCCGCTGCTGAGTTATCGGCACGTTATCTGGCGGGTCGCCTGCTTCCGGACAAGGCTGTGGATGTTCTGGATACGGCGTGCGCAAGAGTGCGCATCAGTCTCGCCGCCGCGCCCGATGCATTGGAGCGCGTGCGCGCTGAACTGGCTCAGGGCAACCGACAGCTTCAGGCGTTGCAGCGCGATGCCGAGTCCGGCCTGCCGGTTGATCAAGAGTGCCTGGCGCTGCTGCAAGCGCGGCTTGTCGAAGCTGAGCTCGAGCAGCAGAGCTTGCATGAGCGCTGGAGCAAGCAACGTGATATGGCGGAGCGCTTGCTTGAGCTTCGCCAGTTACTCGCGGCTGCACGTGCCAAAGCTGAAAACGCAGGTGAGGCGTTAGAAGACAGCAATACCGATGCCGATATTTTAGCGTTCGAAGCCGAGCTGAGCTGGGTGCACCAAAGCTTGTGCGAAGCGCAGCAGGCCGAGCGGTTGGTCAGTTTTGAGGTGTGCCCACGGCTGGTTGCCGAAGTTATCAGCGCATGGACCGGTGTGCCCCTCGCCCAGCTGGCGCGTGAACATAACGCCCGAATCGCCAGCTTTGCGACTGATCTGCGCTTGCGCATTCTCGGGCAGGAGCAGGCCATTGAGGCGCTCGATCGTTCCATGCGGGCCAACGCGGCTGGCTTGAGTAAGCAGGATGCGCCGGTGGGCGTGTTCCTGCTGGTTGGCCCCAGTGGGGTTGGCAAAACCGAAACCGCGTTGGCCTTGGCTGAGTTGCTGTACGGCGGCGACCGCTTTATCACCACGATCAACATGTCCGAGTTTCAGGAAAAACATACCGTTTCGCGGCTGATTGGTGCCCCACCTGGCTATGTGGGCTACGGCGAAGGCGGCATGTTAACCGAGGCCGTTCGGCAAAAACCTTATTCGGTGATATTGCTCGACGAGGTCGAGAAGGCCGATCCCGATGTACTCAATCTGTTCTATCAGATTTTTGATAAAGGCGTCGCCAACGACGGGGAAGGGCGCGAGATCAATTTTCGCAATTGCCTGATCCTGATGACATCCAATCTTGCCAGCGAGCAAATAAGCGCCTTGTGCAATCTGGATGCAAAACCCAGCGTTGAGCAACTGCAAGAGGCCATCCAGCCGACCCTCAGCAAGCACTTTAAACCTGCGCTGTTGGCGCGCATGAAAGTGGTGCCTTATTTCCCGGTGGATGAGCAGATTTTGCGTGAGTTGGTTGAACTCAAGTTGCAACGCTTGCAAGTACGACTGGCTAAGCGACAGTTGCAGCTCAGTTACTGCCCGCAACTGGTCGCGCTTTTGTCTGAGCGCTGCAAGCAGAGCGACAGCGGCGCACGCTTTATCGATCATTTGCTCGACCTGCATCTGCTGCCGCTGATCGCAGACCGGTTGCTCGACGCCATGGCAACGGGGGAGTCGATTAGTCGGGTTCATGCAACGCTCGCCAATGGACAAATTGCGTGTGAATTCGCATGAGGCGCGTCTGATGTTTTCCCCAGTAGCGCAACCGGTGCAGTTTGCCGAGAGCTTTGTCAGGCAAATTGCAGGCTTGCACGTCGCCGCAGATGTCGGCGAACTGCAACTGAAGCTGGCGCGGGCCATGACTGCGCTTACAGAGTGTGAGTTGAGCCAGGTCTATCAGCTGGATGCGGCTCACACCCGGTTGAATCTGAGCGTGCAATGCCTCGCAGGTGACGTTCAGAGAACTCTCGATGCGGCGGTTCCGAGTGATTACCGGGATGAGCAGTTGCTGCAGTTTTCGCTGAGCCAGAACCGTCCGGTGTGTCTGCAGCAAGTGGATTCGGGCCTGCACTCAATCGAGTTTTTGCCGGCGTTCAAGCAACGCTGGTCATCGCTGTTGTGTGTGCCCTTGGCTAAACGCACTGGCACGGTGAATGGTTTGCTGTTGTTGGCCAGTACGCGGATTCGGGACTTGAGCGGCTATACCTCAGCGCTTTCTGAGTTGGGCCAGTTTTTTGCTGAACAGGCCTGGCTGTTGCAGCGCTCCCGCCCGTTGAATGATGGCCTGACGGGCACAACTGATACCCGATCAACGGGCAACCTGTTCGGGCTGATCGGCGAAAGCCCTGCTATCGGTGAAACCCGCCGTCTTATCGCCAAGGTGATTTCCAGCCCTTACACGGTTTTGCTAACGGGCGAGACGGGCACGGGTAAAGACGTCGTTGCCAGAGCGATTCATGAGCAGGGGCCGCGCAAGACACATGCGTTTGTCGTGCAGAACTGTGCAGCAGTGCCCGAGAACTTGCTTGAAAGTGAATTGTTCGGTTATCGCAAGGGCGCGTTTACCGGCGCCGACCGTGATCGTCGCGGGCTGTTCGATGCCGCAGAGGGCGGCACCTTGCTGCTTGATGAGATTGGGGACATGCCAATGTCCTTGCAGGCCAAGTTGTTGCGCGTGTTGCAGGAAGGTGAAATTCGCCCGTTAGGCGCGAACAGTACCCACAAGATCAATGTGCGGATTATCGCGGCCACGCACCGCAATCTTCCAGAGTCTGTAGCGGCAGGCCGTTTCAGAGAGGATCTGTATTACCGGTTGATGCAATTTCCCATCGAGTTGCCACCGCTCAGGCAACGACAGGGTGATGTTCGGATTCTGGCTCAGCACTTTGCAGACAAGGCCTGCATATTTTTGCAGCGTGATTCCCTCAAATGGGCACCCGAAACCTTTGAGTATCTGGCTGGGTGTAGTTTTCCGGGCAACGTTCGAGAACTCAAAGGCGCTGTCGAGCGTGCCGTGCTGATGTGCGATCAAGGCGTTTTATTGCCCGCACATTTCAGTCTTTTACAGGCGCATTCAGTCGAGCAAACCCATTGCGGGTTACGCCAGAAACTCGATCAGGTTGAGCGAGATTTGCTGATCGAATGCTTGCGCAAAAACCGCGGCAATCAAACTCAGGCAGCCCGCGAACTGGCGCTGCCTCGGCGAACCCTGATTTATCGGCTGTCGCGACTCAACATCCATTACAACGCGAGTCATGGCTAACCCACGCTTTATCGGGGGGCTGACATGTACGGGCACTACAACGCCATTGCTGGGCATTTTGGGAGGGAACAGATGTTGGACCGGAACTGGCTAATTGCCGCGCTTTTAATAAGTGCACTACTGACCGTTGGAGGCTGTAGTGGCAATTTCAAATACAACGATGATGAATATCGACCCTTAGGTGAGCCTGCGACCCTAAATCGCGAACAATAATCGCAAGGAGCGCGAGCTTATGCAGTTGGTGTTAGAAATAGTAGAGGCGCATGAATGCGCACCAGACCAGTTGCTTCACAAGACGTTCGAGTACGCGGGGGGCTTGATCGGGCGTGGTGATGATTGCGAGTGGGTGATTACCGACCCGACCCGGCACTTGTCCAATCAGCATGCGCTGATCAGCTATCGCAACGATGGTTATTACATCACCGATATCAGCAGTAACGGCACACAATTGATTGAGAGTGGTGCGCTGTTGCCTAAAGGGGTGGCACAACGCATAGAGAGCGGCAGCTCTTATCGGCTGGGCCGGTTGATTATCCGGGCGAGTTTGATTGAGCGTCTGGCGCCCTATACCCGCGAAATTGGCCAGCCTTTGCCCGCTGGCAGCATCATTCCTGATGATGTCAATTTTGATCTTGATCCGCTCGTGGCACTGGATCAGCAAGAAGACGCCTACGCGCCATTCGATGAACTGCTGGCGCTCAAGTCCGCTGCAACAGATGACCATCAGCGCGCCGATTATGCGCGGGTCGATAAAGAACATCTGGTGTTGCCTGAGCTGATTGCTCCCAAGGTATTTAAGCCGCTACCCGATGAGCCTGTGGTTGCGCCTCTGAATCAAGCGTTCTGGCAACGTTTTAGTGAGGCGCTGGGCGTTGATATGTCCGGAATGGAAAACGCGGATCGGGAGGCGATGGCGGTCAACAGTGCGCGCCTGTTCAGGCAGAGCATGCTTAATCTGCAGCAGTCCTTGTACACGCGCCGGGAATTGAAAAACCAGCTGCGTTTGAGCCACAGCGTGGTACACAAAGCGGCCAAGAATCCACTCAAGTATGCCACTAATACCGATGAGGCTGTCGGCGTGTTACTGAGCCCGCCCAAGGCCGGTGCCGTCACCGCAGACCAGGCGATATACCAGGCATTTCGCGATCTGCAAGCGCATCAGGTGGCCATGCTGAGCGCCAGTCGTGCAGCCCTGCAGAGCGCGCTTGAACACTTTTCTCCGCAGCAACTCACCTTGCGTTTTGAGCGCGACGGCAACAAGCCGTTGTTCGCCAAGGCGGGCCGTCGCTGGCGCGCATACGAACGTTATCACCAGGCACTGCAACAAGATGATGAGTGGACTGAGCGGCTGCTGGCCCGCGATTTTGCGCAGGCCTACGAAGAACAATGCCAATTGATAGCAACGCTCAACAAAGAAGATCAAGGATGATTGATATGCAGCGGATATACATTGTCAGTGGTTTGCTCATCAGTTTGTTGGTATCGGGCTGCTCGGTGCTCTCGCCCTACTCAAAGCTAACCAAGCTGGACCTGAAACTGACTGCCAGCGAACGGCTTAATCCTGACCTCAATGGCCGGCCCTCGCCAATTGTCGTGCGTTTGTTTGAGTTGAAGAACCCGGTCTCATTCGAGAACGCAGACTTTTTCAGCCTGTATGAGTCCGCCAAGAAAACCCTGGCGCCTGATCTGGTCGCAAACGAAGAAATGGAGCTGCGTCCAGGTCAGGTTGTTAACTTGAAACTGAGCGTCCACACAGAGAGCCGTTACGTCGGCGTGTTGGCTGCATACCGGGATTTATCCGATGCGCAGTGGCGCTATGTGATCAAGGTTACTCCTGACGGGCAAACGCAGACTGCCCTGACGCTCGACCAGCAAGGAATCACTAACGCTAACGAAAGTGCCAACAATATGGATGCTCAGCCATGAATGATCACAAAGTAATCTGGCGTGAAGGCATGCTTTTGAGGCCTCAGCACTTTCAGCACAACGATCGTTACTACGATAACCAGATGAAGATGCGCACCCAACTGCTGGGAAGCTATTCATGGGGTTTTCTGAGCATCGAGATAGATGTGCAGTTTCTCAATATGGGCAAAATTGTAATCAGTAAGGCCGCTGGCGTATTGCCAGACGGCAGCCTGTTTGATTTGGGTGGAAATAGCGAGCCACTAACGCTTGAAGTTCCTCCGAACACCGGGGTTTGCGATGTTTATCTGGCGCTGCCTTTGGTGACTGGCAATCATGTCGAGTCACGAACCGCGGCGCAGACTGATGTATTTGCGCGTTATATTGCCTATGAGCTGGATGTGGTTGATTCCAACGCTGGGGATGACGTCAGTTCCCAGGTGAGTTGCGCCCGTCCTGATTTTCGTTTGCTGCTCGGCGAGGCGCAGAGCGAGCAAAGCAGCGTAAAACTTAAAATCTGTGAAATCCTCAATTCCGGACCTGATGGCATCGTCAGCCTGAATGCGGATTTTATTCCGACCTTCATCCATGCCCACGGATCGAGCTATCTGCTGTCTTGCCTGAAAGAAGTGATCAGCATGCTGGCACATCGGGGCGATACCATCGCCGAACGAATTCGCTCGAACGGCAAGGTGGGTGGCGCAGAGGTCGGCGACTTCATGATGCTGCAACTGATCAATCGCACCGAGCTGCTTCTGCGCCACTACCTCAGCATCAAGCAAATTACCCCGGAAGAGCTTTATCGCGTACTGCTGGTAATGCTCGGCGATCTCTCGACGTTTTCCAGCGAAAGCAAGCGGCCCAGGCTGGACAACAGCTACCTGCATACCGATCAGGGCGCCTGTTTCCGCAAGCTGATGGAAACCATACGCCAGGTGCTGTCGATGGTGCTTGAGCAGCATGCGCTGGAGTTGGTGCTGCAAGCGCGTCAGTACGGGGTACTGGTCTCGCAACTGAATGATCGCTCACTGCTGGAGACCGGCTCATTTGTGCTGGCGGCGAGTGCCAACTGCGACTCTGAAGAGTTGCGCCATCGGTTACCGGCGCACCTCAAGGTGGGCTCGGTCGAGAGCATCCGGCAGCTGGTAAACCTGCACCTCCCAGGCATCAAAGTGACGCCGCTTCCGGTCGCGCCACGACAGATTCCGTTCCACTCGAAAAAGACCTACTTCATTCTTGATCTGACCCCGGAAGACCTGGACCAGTTAGAGCGCTCAGGTGGCTTTGCTTTCCATGTTAGTGGTGAGTTTGACGAGTTGGAAATGAAGTTTTGGGCCATAAGGAATTAATCAAAATGACCAGGGATATGGGCAATCCGCAAGACGATAAAACGGTGCTCCTGGACCGCCCGGGCTACGAGCGTGGGCAAGACCCACTCACCGATTTTGATACGGTTCCAAAGTTTGAGCAGTTGGAAGAGCGAATGATCTATGCCGCAAGGCTGGGGCCGGCAGACTCGTTCAATGTCAGTCTTAATCCATTGGTCGCAGCAGCTTCTACTGTGCTTTCAGATGTGGTGCGGCTAAAGCGCGACAGTACCCCGCAAGACATGCTCGAACTCAATCAACGGCTGTCTTCAAACCTCAAGCTTTTCGAAGCACGGGCTTTGCGTGATGGCAGTGAGAGCAGCCAGGTAATGGCGGCGCGCTACATACTTTGCACGGTCGTGGATGAGGCTGTGGTAACCACATCTTGGGGGGTTGAAAGTGAGTGGGCGCGCATGAGCCTGCTGAGTACTTTTCACCACGAAACCTTCGGCGGTGAAAAGTTCTTTCAACTGCTTGAGCGTCTTTCGGCAAACCCAGTCAAGCATTTGCCAATGCTGGAGTTGATGTACCTCTGCCTGGCTCTTGGGTTCGAGGGCAAATACCGGGTTATTCCGCGCGGCATGCTCGACCTTGAGGCAATCCGCGACAGCCTTTATCGCCAGATAGGCCAGCTGCGCGGTGATGTACCTCGCCAGCTCTCCCCACAATGGCAGGGCCTTAACGATAAGGGGCGCGGTTTGGTTCGAATCGTTCCGTGGTGGCTCGTAGTGGCATTCACCGGGGCGTGCTTGTTAGTGATGTATTCCGGCTTCGCCTGGGTCTTGAGCGAACACCGTGAGTCGGTACTGCAACCGTATCAGCCGCCCGACGCGGTCAACGTCGAGTAAAAGCCGAATTACAGGGATGTGTAATGAAAAACTACTTTAAAAAAATAGCCGCCTTCCTGTGTAAGTCATGGGTTTGGACACTGATTTTGGTGGTGTTGGCGGCGATCTTCATTTGGTTCGTGGGGCCTTTATTTTCCTTCGCCGATTACAGCATCTGGGAAAGCACAGATGCACGGTTACTGACCATCTGCGGATTGTTTCTGCTGTGGGGATTGTTGGTCGTATTTCTCAGCTGGCGCAGCAGTGTGCGCATAAAGAAAGTCGAGGACAGTGAGGAAGGGCAGGAGCGTTTACGCCGTGAGGAGGAGACTGAGAGCCAACAGAAAGAAATCAGTCGCCGCTTTAAAGACGCGCTCTATACGCTCAAAAGTACCAGCCTCTACAGGAAGCGCAGCGAGCGCTGGCGCTCCGAGTTGCCTTGGTATGTATTGATTGGTCCGCAGGGCAGCGGCAAAACCAGTTTGCTGGACTTCTCCGGGCTGGATTTTCCACTGAACAAGATCGAGCGCAAGTTAACCCGTGACACCAAAGGCACACTCAATTGCGACTGGTTCTTTGCTGAACATGGTGTACTGATTGATACCGCTGGCCGATTTCTGACCCAGCCGGATAAACCGACGGATAGCAGCGCCTGGGACACCTTGCTGATGCTGTTGCGTAAGCACAGGCGGAGCAGGCCGCTCAATGGCGTGCTGGTCAATATTCCGATTGATCTGCTGGCCAAGGGCGGCGAGCAGGCGTTGGAGCGGCTGGGTATACAAGTTCGTGCGCGTCTGCAGGAGATTCATCAGCGTTTGCATATCGATGTGCCGGTGTATCTGGTGCTGAGCAAGGCCGACCAACTGCTTGGGTTCAATGAGTTCTTCGATCAACTGTCTCGCGAAGAGAGCGAACAGGTGTTGGGCGCGACCTTTCGCAAGGATCAGAATGGCACTGACGTAACTATCTTGCGTCAGGAACTCGAAAAGCTCTTACAGCGCCTCAACAGCCAGGTGATTTTGCGCATGCATCAGGAGCGCGACACCGCTCGACGGGGTCGCGTGCTTGATTTTCCGCATCAGCTTGCCGAAATCAGTGAGCGTTTGTGCCTGTTTGTCGACATGGCGTTTACCGGTAATCGCTACCAGCGCAAAACCTTATTGCGCGGTTTTTATCTGACCAGCGCGCCGTACCTGACCGAAACCCTTGATTCTAATGTGGCTGGAATTGGCTCCAATCTCGGGATTGCCAGCAGCGTGCTGCCGACCCTGCATCAGGGCCGCTCTCGCTTCATTCATAATTTGCTCAGCCAGGTAATATTCCCAGAGGCTGTGCTTGCTGGCCTCGACAAGAATGAAAAGCGCCGTATCAATTGGGGGCAGCGCGCAATCTATCTGGGCGCGGCGGCTGCACTGTCGGTGTTCGGCATTGCCTGGGCGACGAGTTTTTCGGCCAACTTTGAGCGTCTGGATGAGGTCAAAAGCATCGCTCAGACCCTCGAAAAGCAGGATCAAAAATTATCGCCGGCAGATGGTGTGCGTGCGGCGTTGAAACCACTCAACAGCAGCTATAACGCCACACAAGTATTCCCGCCGGATGGTGATGTTGCGCTGCATGAGCGCACGGGGCTGTATCAGGGCGACGCGAGTAATCCAGTGCTGGAGACCGCGTACGATAACGAGTTGCAACGCGTTCTGTTGCCGCGCATCGCCCGCCTGTTTGAAACGCAAATACACACGCACATGAATGACCGCCAGCAACTGCTGGAAAACCTGCGTGGCTATTTGATGCTCAGTGATACCAAGCGTCGTGACCCGGAGCTGTTGAAACAACAGATCACCAGTCGCTGGTCTGCACTCTATCGCGGCGATGCACAAACCCAGCAGCAACTGAGTGCGCACCTTGATCGCCTGCTTGAGCTGCCGTTTACCTATGCAACGGATAAACCCCTTATTGCGCAGGCAAGGCAAGTGTTGCTCAGCGAGTCATTTGCCAGTGTGGTTTACAGCATATTGCGCGATGAAGCGGGGAGCTTGCCTGAGTATCGGCTGGGCCAGCATATGGGATCGCAAAGCGGCGTGTTCTCGGGTACGGATTACCTTATCCCCGGCTTCTACACCCAGCAGGGATACAAGCAGTACTTCATATCCCGGGGTGTCAGCATGGTCAGTGAGATCCTGCGCGACAACTGGGTGCTGGGTAAAAATACCGACATCAGCGGCATGGATTTACGCCAGTTGATGGTCGAGCTTGAGCAGTTGTACTTCAGCGATTATGCCGACTACTGGAGTGAAGCCGTCGGGCGTGTGGAGCTTCACGAAATCACCAATGCGCAGCAAGGCGCTAATCAGCTGGCGAGTCTGACATCTGCCAATTCGCCTCTGTTACTGCTGCTCACGGAGGTGCGCACCAATACCCGCTTCCCGACGCTGCTTGAGTCGGCAGAGGATTTGCCCGAAGTGCCTGATTCTGGTGTGGCGGGTGCTGTGGCGGATGCGGCCAAGGCGGCTAAGTCCAAAGTGGATATCAGCAAGAATTTGCCGGATGCGGCGAAGAAACTACTGCAACGCCGCTTTGATCCGTTGCATCAACTTTTGACTGATGAAGGCAGCCCCACAGCCGACCTTACCCCGGCACTGCAAGCGGTTAACGATCTGCAATTGCAGATGGCCAATCGCGCGCGTGCGGGTCAGTCTGGACAGGCTTCGTTCGAGTACGCGAAGAGTCGTATTAGCGGTGAGCAGGATGCATTGGGCAATCTGCTCACCGCTTCTGTGCGTCTGCCACAGCCCGTCGGCGGCTGGTTTGCAGGCATCGCGAACCAGACTTGGGGCCTCGCATTGGCGGACGCCTACAGTTACCTCAATCAGCGTTATCAAAGTGAGCTTTACAGCTTTTACAGCAAGGCAATCGCCCGACGTTACCCGTTCTCCGCGGGCAGCCACAGCGATGTGTCGATCAACGATTTCAACATGTTCTTCAAGGATCAGGGCATTGCCCAGCAGTTCTTCGACAACTACATGCGCCCCTTTGTAACCGGCAGTTCTGGCCATTACCGGTTACGCAGCATTGCTGGGCACAGCTTGCCGATGACCGGGGCTTTCCTGAAGCAAATGAGTAACGTGCGTACCATTCGCCAGAGCTTTTTTGCCGAGAATCCGGATCAGGCGGTGGTCAAGTTTGAGCTTGAACCCTACAACCTTGATCCGAGCGTGAGTCGCGCCGAGTTCACCTTTGGCGAGCAGCGCATGGAATATCGTCACGGTCCGGTTGTGACGCAGTCGTTCGTCTGGCCGACAGATGCCAACAATGGCCAGACCAGCCTGGTGCTTGAGCGCTTGGTCGGACGCGCTGTCGGGGTCAAGAAAGACACAGGGCCGTGGTCACTGTTCCGCTTTCTCGACATGATGCAGACCGAGCCGCTGCGCGGGCGCGATGTGCTGTTGGTCAAGGCGCGGGTAGACGATGTACATGCCAGCTATCTGCTGTCCAGCCAACGCACGCCGAATCCGTTTGATCTGCGAGTGTTGCGCCGGTTTCAGTTGCCGAGCCATCTGTAATGAGCGCCGAAGCACCATGGCGCAGTGCGGCAAGGACCGATGCAGGCAAGGTACGCTCGCGTAACGAGGATGCCTTGCTCGAAAACTCGGCGCAGGGCTTGTGGGCTGTTGCCGACGGAATGGGCGGGCACCTGGCCGGGGATGTTGCCAGTCAGTTGATTGTCAGCAGCCTGGCCGATCTGGTGTTTGATGGCAAGTTTGTCAGGCACTTGCGCGATATACGCCAGTGCCTGCATTGGCTAAACCGCAGGCTGGGGCAGGAGCTCACCGTCACCGCAGACCGCAAGAGCAGCATCATGGGCAGCACGGTGGTGACGTTACTGATCGAGGGTAATCATGGCGCCTGCGTCTGGGCCGGAGATAGTCGCTGTTATATGTTGCGCGAACAGCGGTTGTATCAACTCACCCGAGATCACTCGCTGTATGAGGAGTTGATATTCGAGCAGCAAATGAGCGCCGAGCAAGCCCAGCAGCATCCATCCTCGCATGCGCTGACCCGGGCAATCGGTGCCAGCGTGCAGCTCAATCTTGAAGTGCTCGAGTTTGAAGTCTGCCCGGGTGATGTATTTCTGCTTTGCAGCGATGGCCTGTATCAATATCTCGACGCTAACGCTCTGAGTCGCGCGCTCAACATGGACAGCCCCGAAGCTGCCATTGATCGACTGTTCGCCAACGTCCTGCAAAGTGCAGCGCGCGACAACATCAGCGCTGTGGTGGTGCGCCAATGAGCGATGAGCAGTCGCTGACGTTTGCCGGTGGCGAGGTGCCGGTCACGTTAACGGGCGCGGCGGATGCGCCGCGTGATTTGACCTATTTCGGTTTTGTTCCGGCGCACGATCAAGTCCAGCCATCTCAAGCTCAAGCCGTTAAAGAAATCCCGCGCGTATTGGCCGGGCGCTACCGCATCGAACGCCTACTGGGCGTGGGCGGGATGAATCTGGTCTATAAAGCCCGCGACTTGTTGCATGAACAATACGGCGACCCTGATCCATCTGTCGCCATCAAAATTCTCGGTGAAGAGATTGCCGACTGCGCAGATGCCAGTGCCTTGCTCTTCAGTGAATTTGCGTTAACCCGTCACCTGCAGCATCCCAACATAGCGCGCGTTTACAGCTTCAACATGGAGCCTGAGTGCCAACGTGGGTTTATCACTCAGGAGTTGATGTCGGGCCTGACCCTGGACAAGCTGCTTTGCGAGCGCCCCGATGGATTGCCGTGGTCAGAGTTGCGGGACATCGCGCTGGAACTGCTCGATGCTCTGGCCTACGCGCATGCGCACGGGGTTCTGCACGGCGATATCAAACCGAGCAACGTGATGCTCGACAACTACAGGGTGAAGTTATTCGACTTCGGTTTGGGGCAGTCGTTTGGCGGCGTCCTGCCAGGCTTGGCCCGGCTCAGTCGCGAGCGTTTCAATGCCTGGACGCCTAGCTATGCCGCGCCCGAGCTCTTTGATGGCTTCGGTCTGTCGACGGGTAGCGATATGTTTGCCGTTGCCTGCGTACTCTTCGAGCTGGCCTGCGGCAAGCATCCTTACTTGAGAGTCTCATCTGATCTGGCCAGAGACCTGAACCTCGGGCGCACATTGCGTCGCCCCAGAAAATTACCCCGCCGCTGCTGGCCCGCATTAAAGCGCGCGCTAAGGCTAAACCCTAACTGCCGAACCAGCAATGCACTGCATTTGTATGACGCATTCAATGCCGTACCCGTGAGAGGTGTTTCTGCATCTTTTGGCTAATGCCATGGACGTAACAGTACAAGGGACAGGGAGTCCGCCATGTTCAACCCCAGCAACGAAACCCATTTCAGCGTGCAGATACAAGGCTTGCAGCACGACTTTCAGGTGCTGGGCTTTACTGGCACCGAAGCGATCAGTACGCCGTATCAATTCTCGATAGAGCTGGTCAGTGAAACCCCGGACTTCGATCTTGACCAACTGTTGCATCGTCAGGTCTTCCTCTCGTTCGATCCGGCCGGTAACGGTATTCACGGCCAGGTTTATCAGGTCTCCCAAGGCGATTCGGGCAAGCGCTTGCACCGTTACGCGATGGTGCTGGTGCCGCACGTGGCGTACTTGCAGCACAGCAGCAATCAGCGGATCTTCCAGAACCTGACGGTCGAGCAAATCATCAGTCAGGTGCTTGAAGCGCATGGCATTCTGGGTACGGCCTACCGCTTCGATCTTGGTCCAACCGTGTATCCCAAGCGCGTGTATTGCGTGCAATACGACGAGACCGATCTGCACTTTATCCAGCGCCTGTGCGAAGAGGAGGGTATTCACTACCACTTCGAACACAGCCAGGACGGGCACCTGATGGTGTTTGCCGATGATCAGACCTTCTTCCGCAAACTCGAAAATTCCACCCCGTATCAACAAGACAGCGGCATGGTTGCCGATGAACCGGTGATCAAAAGCTTCGCCTTGCGCATGGAAGCCCGTACCCAGCGCACCACAAGGCGCGACTACAACTTCGAGAAACCGTGCCTGTTGCTCGAAGCCGATGACAGCCCTCTGAATAACGGCGCCGAACCCGACCTTGAGGATTACGCCTATCCAGCCGGCGTTTATGACCGCGACCGCTGCCGACATTTAAGTCAACGCGCCCTTGAGCGCCATCGCGCGGACTATGCATTGGTCGAAGGCCGTGGCGATGATCCGCAGTTGTGCAGCGGCTACTTCCTGCGCCTTAGCGATCACCCGCGAAGCGAATGGAACGATTTGTGGCTGCTGACCAGCCTCGTGCACGAAGGCAAACAGCCGCAAGTGCTCGAAGAACACATCACCAGCGATACCACCGCAAACGCTGAAGACTTCCATCAGGGCTACCGCAACCGTTTCACTGCCACGCCATGGGATGTGTTCTTTCGCCCCTCGCGCATTCACATGAAGCCCAAAGTGCTGGGCAACCAGACGGCGGTGGTTACGGGGCCTGCGGGTGAAGAGATTCATTGCGACGAATACGGCCGGGTCAAAGTGCAGTTTCACTGGGACCGACTCGGCCAGGGCAATGACAAAAGCAGCTGCTGGTTGCGCCTGTCATCAACCTGGGCCGGTAAACGCTACGGCTCTGTTGTTATCCCGCGCATCGGCATGGAAGTGCTGGTGAGTTTTTTTGAGGGCGACCCCGATCAGCCCATCATCAGCGGTTGCCTGTATCACAAACGCCACAACACGGCCTATGTGCTGCCCGCCAATAAAACCCGCAGCAGCTTCAAAACCCTCAGCTCACCCGGCGGCGGAGGCTTTAACGAGTTACGCATTGAAGACAAAAAAGGCGAAGAGCAAATATTCGTTCACGCAGCCCGCGACTGGGACCAACACATCAAGCACGACCAGAGCATCACGGTCGGCAACGAGCGCCACGATGCCGTTACCGCCAACAGCTACAGCGAGTTCAAGGCGCAAGAGCAAATCACCATCGACCTGGCGCGCAAAGTCGAGGCCAAGGCCAGCGACCACCTAAGCGTCAGCCAAACCCAGCACATCAAAGCCGGCACCGCGCTACTCACCCGCGCGGGCCGAGAAGTTCATCTGTATGCCGGTGACAAAGTCGTCGCCGAAGCCGCCATCGAACTTACCGGCAAAGCCGGCGGCAGCTTCCTCAAGCTCGACCCGAGCGGCATCAGCATGGTTGGCCCGACTATCCGCATCAATGCCGGAGGCAAACCAGGGAAGGGCTCAGGGATATATGTGCTGGGGGCTGAGATACCGGGTTTAGTGAGCCTAAGCTCGTCTGGTAGTTCTACGGATCGAACACCACCGGTAAGTGAAAGTCTGTTCGGATTAATTAATCCAGTGTCAAAAAATCAATCTAAGAGCTATGGAGAAGGTAAGTGGGTTACTTTACGAATTGATTATCATGGTTTGAGAAATACTGCAGAAATGATTTTGAATCGTCTCACCTCTCTAGGTGACGAAGGTAGAGTCTTTGGGGGAGATGGTAAAGATTATGCAAACACTCAGCGCGATGTTGTTCAGCAATGGACTCCTTTGAACAACGCTGAGTTAATTGGCCTTTCTGGTAGTGGTAGAAAAACAGCGAAAAACGTATATGGAAGAAAAAGAGTAATTACTCAAACGTACAGTCAAGGGCCTGATGAATGGGCTATTGAAGGTACCTCATGGCACTGGCTACCAGTGACTTCTGACACAGATTACGGATTTAATGACGATGATGAAGAGCAATAATGAATAGGTCGCGTAATACAACATTGTTTGTGTGGGGAGTTTTTGATTTGCTCTACATCGCCTGGTACTCGATTGAGAGCTTTGTCAGAGGGAATATTCCCTATGTGACCGATATTTCCTCAACCTGGAGATTACTCCCTGATCACGGAGTTGCGGCTTACATTTTTGCCTGCGGACAGTGGTTGCTTCAGATATCGCTAATCGTCAGTGCTGTGCTCTTGTTGAAGCGGAGTACCCGTTTCATGTGGTTATATTATTTTCAAATACCTTTGCGGTTGGTCTATTACATACCCTCAATCTCTATCGTATTAATTTTTATTGGCTTCTTTGGCTTGTTCGGAATTTTCGTGTCCTTGATACTTTTAACTGTCTCGGAGATTGTGAAGATTTACACGTTACGAAAATTTGTGAGCTAAGTAGGTTATGAAGTGTTCAGCTAAGTGGAGGCGGGATTGATCTTAGCAATGTAATCGTAATGGGTCAGAACGCTCCAACGGATGCCTGCTGAGCTATTTGGGCTCAGCAGGCATCAATTGTTTAAACCTCTTCTTCCGGTTTTGCCGGCTGTTGATACCACTTCTCTTTAGGTACCCACTTCTCTTGTGCGGGGTCGCCGAGGTAGTGCGGCGACATGATCTGTACGCCGTACTCGTTAAATACGTCCTGTATGTTGGCGTGCAGTGCGCTCAGAAGCTCAGCGCGTGGGCGTGGCTGGCTGGGCATTGCATGGGCGACCAGACGATATTCCGGGTAGAAGTCTGACAAAGCAGTTTGAAACACCACCGCGCCCGGTACGCTGGATATGCCGGGTGTGCGCGAGGCTGCTTCCAGAAGCATCGCTTCGACCTGGCGCCAAGGGGTGTCGTAGCCGATGGTAACGACGGTATCGACGATGTAGCCTTTGCCGTCTACGGCGCGTGAGTAGTTCTTGGTTACGCCGCCGGTAATCATTGAGTTGGGGATGGTCAGTACTTCACCCAGGCCGGTGCGGATGCGAGTGGTGAACATGCCCATTTCGCTGACGGTGCCTTCGTGATCACCAAAGCGCACATATTCGCCGACGCGGAAGGTGTGCGAATACGTCAGGATCAAACCGGCTGCTGCTTGTCCGACAACGCTGGATGCGCCGAGTGAGATCATCAAACCGACCAGTACCGACAATCCCTTGAATGCCTCTGTACCAGCGCCGGGCAAATACGGGTAGGCCATCGCCAGGGCAAATAACCAGACTGCCAGCGAGGTGAGTTTGGTTGTCGGTGACAGGGTCTCGAAGTTCAGCCAGGTGAAGCTACGCCCAGCAGTTGCCATGCGGGTGAGCAGGCGTTTGGTGAAGTGAGTTGTCGCCCGGGCGAGCATGAAGATGCAAAGCGCAATCCCCAAACCGGGTATGGCGCCGATAACGCCGTGCACAATATAGCCGGCGATATCCAGCAAGTAGGCATTAAGGCTTTCGCCCCACGGGCGCGTGTAGGGAAAGCAGGACAGCACGAAGCTGATCCACTGGTATGTCAGCAGCAATATCAACAGCCAGCGTAGAGCCCAGAATATCCTTGAGATCAACGGATACAGCTGGCGCGTATCAATCAACTGAGTCTGGCCAACCTTGAGCGACATGTTATGGCGCTGCAGCAACTTAGGCAGCTGATCCAGGAGTTTGTTGCGCAGCAGCGCGATACCGTTGAGCAGCAGGATGTAGATCACCGTGGCGGCAGCCGAATAACCCACAGCCTTGAACATGAAGTTCAGATCGCGGCTTTCCTGCGTTTCGCTGATTACCCGCTCCAGTTTGGCGGCGGCCGCTTTGGCTGTTTCCTGAGTCGACAACGGTGTGACGGGGTCAACGTCGCCCGGTGTGACAAAGAATGCCCGGTTGGAGCCCATCAGGATGACGTAGCTTTTTTGGACCTGATCGATGCTCACAGGCAGGTCGGTGTATTCGTCGAGTGCCTCATTGATAGCCGCCACTGCGCGGCGTTGCCGTAGCTGTGGCGTTTCACCGAGTAGTTCGGCGCGGAAGGTGAAGATGGTGCGGTTGGCTATTTTTAAATCGGCGGGTTCAGCATTGGGGTTGATGGTCCCTGATGTGTTGTTTGTCGGCGTTTCATCCTGCGCCCAACTAACCGAAAGTGTCATTACACTGAGACAGGCAAACAGCAAAACCTGAAGCAGATTACGCATGTGAGGCTCCTTACACATCGAAGATCAGGTATTGACCATAAAGTGACTATAGACGCCCGCCATTGAGGGCACTGAGCAGTCCTCTGCGCACAATGCCAGCCGGCGAATCAGCTTGGCATAACTGTATAGCCCAGCATTTGGCTTTTTATGCGTATTGCTGGTCAATTTTTGCCTGTGTCAGGGCCTTTCGCGCTGTTTGAGGCTGTAAATCGTCGCGTAATGATAGTTTGCATTGAGTGCAGGGCCGCTGCTGGGTATAATGACGCGCTTCCAATTTTCCCGTCTGGGAGCCCCCGCCATGCTGCGTATCAGTCAAGAAGCTCTTACCTTCGACGACGTTTTACTTATTCCAGGTTACTCAGAAGTTCTGCCGAAGGATGTGAGCCTCAAGACTCACCTGACCCGTGGAATTGAACTGAATATCCCGTTGTTGTCCGCCGCGATGGACACCGTTACTGAAGCCCGTCTGGCAATTGCCATGGCTCAGGAAGGTGGCATCGGCATCATCCACAAGAACATGACCATCGAGCAGCAAGCTGCCGAAGTGCGCAAGGTCAAGAAGTTCGAGTCGGGTGTGGTCAAAGACCCTATTACTATCGAAGCCAACGCCACTGTGCGTGATCTGCTTGAGCTGACCCGCCAGAACAACATCTCCGGCGTTCCGGTGCTGTCTGACGGCGATCTGGTTGGCATCGTGACTTCCCGCGACGTGCGTTTTGAAACACGCATGGACGCTAAAGTCCACGAAGTGATGACGCCGAAAGAGCGTCTGGTCACTGTTAAAGAAGGCGCTGCTAAAGAAGCGGCCCGCGAGTTGCTGCACAAGCACCGCCTCGAAAAAGTCCTGATTGTCGATGACGCGTTCAAGCTCAAAGGCATGATGACGGTAAAAGACATTGAAAAAGCCAAGGCTTACCCGCTTGCCAGCAAGGATGACCAAGGTCGTCTGCGTGTTGGCGCGGCTGTTGGTACTGGCGCTGAAACCGCTGACCGCGTAACCGCGTTGGCTGCTGCCGGCGTTGACGTGATCATCGTTGATACCGCGCACGGTCACTCCAAAGGTGTGATCGACCGCGTGCGTTGGGTCAAGGAAAGCTTCCCTGATATCCAGGTTATCGGCGGCAACATCGCCACCGGCGCTGCTGCTCTGGCGTTGGTCGAGGCGGGCGCTGACGGCGTTAAGGTCGGTATCGGTCCGGGTTCGATCTGCACCACGCGTATCGTTGCAGGTGTTGGTGTGCCGCAGATTTCTGCCGTTGCCAACGTTGCCGCTGCCCTTGAAGGCACAGGCGTGCCATTGATTGCAGACGGTGGCATTCGTTTCTCCGGCGACCTTTCCAAGGCGTTGGTTGCGGGCGCATCCTGCGTGATGATCGGCTCGATGCTGGCGGGTACTGAAGAGGCGCCAGGTGAAGTCGAGTTGTTCCAGGGCCGTTCCTACAAAGCCTACCGCGGCATGGGTTCGCTGGGCGCAATGGGTCAGGCGCAAGGTTCGTCCGACCGTTACTTCCAGGACTCATCCGCAGGTGCCGAGAAATTGGTGCCGGAAGGTATTGAAGGCCGTGTGCCCTACAAGGGCGCTATGGCGGCTATCGTTCATCAGTTGATGGGCGGCCTGCGTGCTTCGATGGGCTACACCGGTTGCGCGACTGTTGATGAGATGCGCACCAAGCCTGAGTTCGTTCGCATTACCGGCGCCGGTATGGCTGAGTCGCACGTTCACGATGTGCAGATCACCAAAGAAGCACCGAACTACCGCGTCGGTTAAAAATCACTTTGCTGCTCGCGTGCGCAGGGCAGGTAAGGCGGGGTAAAGCGAGAGGGCGATGTTTGCTGAGGCAAATAAGCCGTTCGCGCTTTACCTCCTTGCCGTATTAGCCAGTGCAGAAGCAGCAAGGTTATTTTTGAAAAGTTTATGAAGTACGGGGCTGAGTTAATCGGCCCTTTGTCATTTGTGCATTCCGCTACGAGAGACGGCTATGGCTCACCCTGATATTCACGCCCATCGCATCCTGATTCTGGATTTCGGCTCCCAGTACACCCAGCTGATCGCACGTCGCGTACGTGAAATCGGGGTTTACTGCGAATTGCACCCGTTCGACATGAGCGATGAAGACATCCGCGCTTTCGCTCCGCGCGGCATCATTCTCGCCGGTGGCCCCGAGTCTGTTCATCAAGAAGGCAGCCCGCGTGCACCGCAGGCTGTTTTCGATCTGGGCGTTCCGGTCTTCGGTATCTGCTACGGCATGCAAACCATGGCCGAGCAACTGGGCGGTAAAGTGCTTGGTTCCGACGTCCGCGAATTCGGCTATGCCCGCGTAGACGTTGTCGGTAAGGCGCGCCTGCTGGACGGCATCGAAGATCATATCGATGACGACGGCGTATTCGGTCTGGACGTGTGGATGAGCCACGGTGACAAAGTCACCAGCATGCCGGAAGGCTTCCACGTTCTGGCCAGCACCCCGAGCTGCCCGATTGCCGCCATGAGCGACGACTCGCGTGGCTACTACGGCGTGCAATTCCACCCGGAAGTGACCCACACCAAGCAAGGCGGCCGCATTCTGTCGCGCTTCGTGCTGGAAATCGCCGGTTGTGAAGCCCTGTGGACTCCGTCGAACATCGTTGAAGATGCCATCGCCACGGTTCGTGCTCAGGTGGGTGACGCCAACGTATTGCTCGGCCTGTCGGGCGGTGTTGACTCCTCCGTGGTTGCCGCGCTGTTGCACAAGGCAATTGGCGACCAGCTGACTTGCGTGTTTGTCGATAACGGTTTGCTGCGCCTGCACGAAGGCGAGCAAGTGATGGCCATGTTCGCCGAGAACATGGGCGTCAAGGTGATCCGCGCTAACGCTGAAAAGCAGTTCCTGGATAACCTGGCTGGCGAAGCCGATCCGGAGAAAAAGCGCAAAATCATTGGTCGCACCTTCATCGACGTGTTCGATGCCGAAGCGTCCAAGCTGGAAAACATCAAGTTCCTCGCGCAAGGCACCATTTACCCGGACGTGATCGAGTCTGCTGGCGCTAAAACCGGCAAGGCACACGTTATCAAGTCGCACCACAACGTCGGTGGCCTGCCAGAGGAAATGAACCTCAAACTGGTCGAGCCGCTGCGTGAACTGTTCAAGGACGAAGTGCGTCGCATCGGTCTTGAGCTGGGTCTGCCGTACGACATGGTTTACCGTCACCCATTCCCGGGCCCGGGTCTGGGCGTGCGGATTCTCGGTGAAGTGAAGAAGGAATACGCCGACCTGCTGCGTCGCGCCGACCACATCTTCATCGAAGAACTGCGCAACTTCGACTGGTACCACAAGACCAGTCAGGCGTTCGTGGTGTTCCAGCCGGTCAAGTCGGTTGGCGTCGTCGGTGACGGTCGTCGTTATGCATGGGTTGTTGCACTGCGCGCTGTTGAAACCATCGACTTCATGACCGCTCGCTGGGCGCATCTGCCATACGAGCTGCTGGAGAAGGTCAGCAACCGCATCATCAACGAGATCGAAGGCATCTCCCGCGTCACTTACGACGTGTCGAGCAAGCCACCGGCAACGATTGAGTGGGAATAACATCCGGCTAGTGCGCTAGCCTGACGTTACCCGAACCCGCGGATGACAGCCTTGCAGCTGCTCATTCGCGGGTTTTTTATTGCCTGCACAGTCCGGCATTTGGCCCGCACCGGCTTTACGCTCTTAACTCTCAGTGGCTGAAAAAGCTGCGCGGTTCCTGCGCTGCACCGGTGCGACACAGTGGCGCTGATGGCGGGCGTTGTTGTGGTCGTTAACCCGGATCGTTGCGTGTTAAAATATTCTCATTCCGCTATTCACAGAGTCATCAGCTGAGAGGCTGATGCCGCAGCCTTTATGACATTGGCCGTTTCCCGCAGAGGAGACGCTGGTAACCGTCGCCTGATGGGCTCATGAATGTTGGCTAAAGGAGTCCATTTACATGTCGTTCACGCGTAGACAAATTCTCGCCGGGCTGGCTGGCTTAACCGTCGTTGGCCTGGGTGCCGGTGGCGCACGTTACTGGCTGGGCCGCCCGTTTGATCGCAAAACCCACGATTACGAGTTGATTGCCGCGCCCTTCGACATGGAGCTGGTTCCGGGCCATAAAACCCCGGTGTGGGGCTTTGGCCCGCAGGCGCCGGGCACCGAGATTCGTTGCCGTCAGGGCGATCTGTTGCGTGTGCGCTTTATCAACAAGCTGCCGGAACAAACCACAATTCACTGGCACGGCATGCGCATCCCGCTGGAAATGGACGGCGTGCCTTATGTATCGCAATTGCCGGTATTGCCCGGTGAGTATTTCGACTATCAGTTCGTCCCGCCCGATGCCGGTAGCTACTGGTATCACCCACATCTGGCCAGTTCCAAGCAGCTGGGGCGCGGGTTGGTCGGGCCGCTGATCATTGATGAGCGTGAGCCGACCGGCTTTGCGCATGAGCGCACGCTGAGCCTGAAAACCTGGAATGTTGATGAGGAGGGCGCATTCACCCCGTTCAGTATTCCCCGTGAAGCGGCGCGCGCCGGCACACGGGGCAGGCTGTCGACAATCAATGGTGTGCCGCGTCCGGTGATCGAGTTACCTGCCGGACAAGTGGTTCGCCTGCGCCTGATTAATGTCGACAGCACCATGACCTACCGTATAAATCTGCCCGGTGCCGAGTCGCGGATTTATGCGCTCGACGGTAATCCGATCGAGCCGCGTGATCTGGGCAAGGAATACTGGTTGGGCGCGGGAATGCGGCTCGATCTGGCGCTCAAGGTTCCGGCAGAGGGTACCGAGTTGTCACTGCGTAACGGGCCGTTGCGTTTGGCGACAATCAAGAGTGTCGCCAGCACCGATGCGCCAGCAGAGTGGCCGCCAGCATTGCCAGCCAATCCTGTGGCCGAGCCGGATCTGGCCAAGGCTGAAACCATCAAGTTCAACTTTGAATGGGCCGCTGCATTAGCAGACCCGAATCAGGCGGGGCCAGCTCAGTATTGGCAGATCAATGGCCAGGCCTGGGATATCAATGACAAGACCTGTGCGGATCGGCCAATCGCCACGTTGAAGCTGGGCAATCACTACATTTTCGAGCTGCGCAATATGGCGCAATACCTGCACCCGGTGCATTTGCACGGCATGAGTTTCAAGGTGATCAGCTCCGACCGCAAGAAAATCATCCCGTATTTCACCGACACTTACCTGCTCGGCAAGAACGAAACGGCGCGCATCGCCTTTGTAGCGGATAATCCTGGCGTGTGGATGTTTCACTGCCATGTGATTGATCACATGGAAACAGGCCTTATGGCGGCGATAAAGGTAGCCTGATGCGTCCGGTTAAAATCATTGATCGCACTCGCGATGCCCACTTCATGCGTGAAGCGCTAGCGCTGGCCAGTCAGGGCGCTGCGGTCGGGGAAGTGCCGGTCGGCGCGGTGCTGGTTCAGGATGGCGAGATTGTCGGGCGTGGCTTCAATTGCCCGATTACCACCCACGACCCCAGCGCCCATGCCGAGATGGTGGCGATTCGTGATGCTGCTTTGCGGCTATCTAACTACCGTCTGCCGGGTAGCACCTTATACGTGACGCTTGAGCCGTGCAGCATGTGTGCAGGGCTGATTGTTCATTCGCGCATTGAGCGGGTTGTATATGGTGCAACCGAGCCCAAGGCCGGTGTGGCCATCAGCCGTGGCGAGTTCTTCAATCAGACGTTTCTCAATCATCGCGTGATGATTGAGGGCGGCGTGCTAGCAGATGAGTGCGGCGCGGTGCTCACCGAATTCTTTCGTGCGCGGCGGGCCAGCAAAGGCCAGTAATAAGCCTTCGAGTTCGTAGTCGAGTGGTTTTGGGCGGCGTGCTTAGAGCGGCGAGGTTTCTTTCTTCAGGTTGTTCTTGTCGATGCCGGGCACGTGGATGTTGCTGTCGACGACCTGGCTGTCTTCCAGCTGTGGCTGAGTTACCCAGGTGAGAATGTCGTAGTAGCGACGGATGTTGCGCACAAAGTGCACCGGCTCACCGCCGCGGGCATAGCCATAGCGGGTTTTACTGAACCACTTCTTTTGCGACAACCGCGGCAGAATCTTCTGCACATCGAGCCACTTGTTCGGGTCGAGGCCTTCAGCTTGGGTCAGCTTGCGCGCATCTTCAAGGTGCCCGCCGCCGACGTTGTAAGCCGCCAGCGCAAACCATGTGCGATCCGGCTCTTTAATGCTGTCTGGCAGGCCTGCCTTAACCTTGACGATGTATTTGGCGCCGCCCTGAATACTCTGCTTGGGGTCGAGTCGGTTGGACACGCCCATTGCCTGCGCCGTGCGCAAGGTCAGCATCATCAGCCCGCGCACGCCGGTTTTCGAGGTGGCCGTGGGCTGCCAGAGTGATTCCTGATAACCCATTGCCGCGAGCAGGCGCCAGTCCAGCGAGTGATTCTTGCCGGCATCGCGGAAGAACTGCTCGTAACGTGGCAGGCGATTTTGCAGGTGTTGGGCAAAGGTGTAGGCGCCAACGTAGCCAAGTACATCAACGTGGCCGTAGTAGCGGTCTTTCAGGCGTTTGAGGCTGCCGTTTTCGTTGGCGCGCTGGAGGAAAGCGTTCATCTCATCGAGCAGGCTGTGGTCTTCACCGCCGGGTACGGCCCAGCTCAAACCCAGTTCGTCGCCAAGGTCGAAGGCCACGCGAACGTTGGGGAAGTACACCTGATTCATCGACAGCTCATTGGAATCGACCAGAGTAAGGTCGATCTGGCCTTCATCGACCATGCGCAGCAAGTCGACCACTTCCACATCGGAAGACTCTTCGTAGGCGAGCGTGGGGTACTGGACTTTGAGCATGGCCAGCTGGTTGGCGTGGCTGCTGCCTTTAAGCACCATGATTTTCTTGCCGATCAAATCTTCGGGGCGAGTAGGGCGGCGATTACCATGGCGGTAGATAACCTGCGGGGTGACCTGCAAATAAGGCTTGGAAAATTGAAACTCGCTTTTGCGGTCCGCGCTGGAGGTCAGGCCAGCCGCCGCCAAAGAGGGGCCGTCCGGTGCCTTTAGTCGGGAAAATAGTTCGTCGAGGTTGTCGGCGGTCTGAATTTTCAGCTTGACCTTGAGGTCAGCCGCAAAGCGTTTGACCAGTTCGTACTCGAAGCCGGTTTCGCCGTTGCGGTCCTGGAAGTAGGTGGCCGGGCTGTTGCGGGTGATCACGCGCAGGACTCCCTCCGTCTGCACACGCTCTAGTGCGCTCGGAGGTTTTTGTTCCTCGGCGCAACCACTGAGCTGCAGAAGGATACCGATCACTGCCACCCAGAAGGTGCAGTGCTTGCGGATCACAGATTGGGCAAACATCCATGCAGTATACGCAAAGCTTGCACCTCGCCATATCTCGACAGCGTTCTGCTTCTCTGCTAACAGAGGTAGTTATCGTTTCGGAGCAGTCAACGGGTGCCGTTATCGGCGCTTTACGCTAGAATGCACGGCCTCAAAGTACACCCCCTTCCCAGAGGCTGTCTCCGATGTTGATCTTGCGCGGCGCTCCCGCCCTTTCTGCTTTCCGCCACGGTAAATTGCTTGAGCTTTTAACCAGCAAAGTACCCGCTGTTACTGGGCTGTACGCCGAGTTTGCGCATTTTGCCGATGTTACCGGTGTGCTCACCGCTGACGAAGAGCAAGTGCTCGCTCGCCTGCTTAAATACGGCCCTAGCGTGCCGGTTCAGGAGCCCTCTGGGCGGCTTTTCCTCAGCGTGCCACGTTTTGGTACGATTTCACCCTGGTCGAGCAAGGCCAGTGACATTGCCCACAACTGTGGTTTGGCCAAGATTCAGCGCCTTGAGCGCGGTATTGCCTACTACGTCAGTGGCGAGCTGGATGCTGCTCAGGCGCAGGTTGTAGAGAGCTTGCTGCACGACCGCATGACCCAGTTGGTGCTGGACAACCTGCAAGACGCCGCCGCGCTGTTCAGCCACGCGTCGCCAAAACCACTGACGGTGGTAGACATTCTGACCGGCGGTCGTGCTGCGCTTGAACAGGCTAACGTCGAGTTGGGTCTGGCGCTCGCGGAAGATGAGATTGATTACCTGGTGACCAGCTTCACAGGTCTTGGTCGCAATCCGCACGACATCGAACTGATGATGTTCGCACAGGCCAACTCCGAGCATTGCCGTCACAAGATCTTCAACGCCAGTTGGGATATCGACGGTCAGGCTCAGGAAAAATCCCTGTTCGGCATGATCAAGAACACGTATCAGATGCACAACGAAGGTGTGTTGTCGGCTTATAAAGACAACGCCGCCGTTATCGTTGGCAGCACGGCAGGGCGCTTCTTCCCGAACCCTGAGACCCGTCAGTACGCTGCTGTTAATGAGCCGGTGCACATCCTGATGAAGGTTGAAACGCACAACCACCCAACCGCGATTGCCCCGTTCCCGGGCGCATCGACCGGTTCTGGCGGTGAGATTCGCGACGAAGGCGCAACCGGTCGCGGTGCCAAGCCGAAAGCCGGCTTGACCGGTTTCACCGTATCCAACCTGCAAATTCCGGGTTTCGAGCAGCCGTGGGAAGTGCCTTACGGCAAGCCTGAGCGCATCGTGACTGCGCTGGATATCATGATTGAAGGCCCGTTGGGCGGCGCTGCATTCAACAACGAATTTGGTCGCCCGGCGCTGACCGGTTACTTCCGTACCTTCGAGCAGCAGATCAGCACCCCGCACGGCGATGAAGTGCGCGGCTACCACAAGCCGATCATGCTCGCGGGCGGCATGGGCAACATCCGTGAAGATCACGTGCAGAAAGCCGAAATCACTGTCGGCTCCAAGCTGATCGTGTTGGGCGGCCCGGCCATGCTTATCGGTCTGGGCGGTGGCGCAGCCTCGTCGATGGCCACCGGCACCAGTTCTGCCGACCTCGACTTCGCCTCCGTACAGCGTGAAAACCCTGAAATGGAGCGTCGTTGCCAGGAAGTTATCGACCGCTGCTGGCAGTTGGGCGACAGCAACCCAATCAGCTTCATTCATGACGTTGGCGCGGGCGGTCTGTCTAACGCTTTCCCAGAGCTGGTGAACGATGCCGGCCGTGGCGGTCGTTTCGACCTGCGCGCTGTGCCTAACGATGAACCGGGCATGGCCCCGCTGGAAATCTGGTGCAACGAGTCGCAAGAGCGTTATGTACTGGCCGTTGATGCCAAGGATTTCGAGCGTTTCAAAGCCATTTGTGAGCGTGAGCGCTGCCCGTTTGCGGTCGTCGGTGAGGCCACCGAAGAGCAGCACCTGACCGTTGCCGACTCGCACTTCGACAACAACGCCGTCGACATGCCGCTTAACGTACTTCTTGGCAAAGCGCCGCGCATGCACCGCGAAGCCACCCGCGAAGCCGAATTGGGCGATGATTTCGATCCGGCCAAGGTTGAGCTGAGCGAAGCCATCAGCCGTGTGCTGCGTCATCCGGCTGTTGCCAGCAAGAACTTCCTGATCACCATTGGCGACCGCACTATTACCGGTCTGGTTGCACGCGACCAGATGGTCGGGCCGTGGCAGGTTCCGGTGGCTGACTGCGCCGTAACCGCTACCAGCTTCGACGCCTACACCGGTGAAGCCATGGCCATGGGCGAGCGCACGCCGCTGGCACTGCTGGATGCGCCGGCATCGGGCCGTATGGCTATTGGTGAAACCCTGACCAACATGGCTTGCGCGAAGATCGGCAAGATCTCCGACATCAAGCTCTCGGCTAACTGGATGGCCGCTGCCGGTCATCCGGGTGAAGATGCGCGCCTGTACGACACCGTCAAAGCGGTGGGTATGGAACTGTGTCCTGAGCTGGGCATTACCATTCCAGTGGGCAAAGACTCGATGTCGATGAAGACCCGCTGGCAGGATGACGGCGCTGAGAAGAGCGTGACGTCGCCAATGTCGCTGATTGTCACAGGCTTCGCACCGGTCACTGATATTCGCCAGACCCTGACGCCTGAGCTGCGCATGGATCGCGGTGAAACCGATCTGATCCTGATCGATCTGGGCCGTGGCCAGAACCGTATGGGCGCCTCTATTCTGGCGCAGGTATACGGCAAGATGGGCAAGCAGGCGCCAGACGTTGATGATGCTGAAGACCTCAAGGCATTCTTTGCGGTCATGCAGGGTCTCAATCGCGACAACTTGCTGTTGTCTTATCACGACCGCTCCGACGGCGGCCTGTTGGCCACTGTGCTGGAAATGGCCTTTGCTGGCCATTGCGGCCTGAACCTGCAACTCGATGCGCTCGCGCAAAACCTTGATGAAGTAGCCGGCGTGCTGTTCAACGAGGAGCTGGGTGCGGTGATTCAGGTGCACCAGGACGTTACCGCTGAAGTCCTCTCGCAGTTCAGTGCAGCGGGCCTCGCGGATTGCGTCTCGGTGATCGGCCAGCCGGTAAACAACGGTGAAGTGCTGATCAGCTATCACGGCGAGAAGGTATTCACTGGCGAGCGCCGCATGTTGCAGCGCGAGTGGTCGTCTACCAGCTACCAGATCCAGCGTCTGCGTGATAACGCCGAATGCGCCGATCAGGAATTCGACGCGCTGCTCGAAGAAGACAATCCAGGCCTGAGCGCCAAGCTTGGCTTTGATGTGAACGAAAACATCAGCGCGCCTTACATCAAGAAAGGCCTGCGCCCGCAAATTGCAGTGCTGCGTGAGCAGGGTGTTAACGGGCAGGTCGAAATGGCCGCTGCGTTTGACCGCGCCGGCTTCAATGCGATTGACGTGCACATGAGCGATATCCTCAGCGGTCGCGTCAGCCTTGAGCAGTTCAAGGGCATGGTTGCCTGCGGCGGTTTCTCTTACGGTGACGTATTGGGCGCCGGTGAAGGCTGGGCCAAGTCGATTCTGTTCAACAGCCGTGCGCGTGACCAGTTCAGCGCCTTCTTTGATCGTAAAGACAGCTTCTCGCTGGGCGTGTGCAACGGTTGCCAGATGTTGTCCAACCTGCACGAACTGATTCCGGGCAGTGAATTCTGGCCGCACTTCGTGCGTAACCGCTCCGAGCAGTTCGAAGCGCGCGTTGCCATGGTTCAGGTTCAGGAGTCGGCTTCGATCTTCCTGCAGGGCATGGCCGGTTCGCGCATGCCAATCGCCATCGCTCACGGTGAAGGTCATGCCGAGTTCGAAAGCGAAGAAGCACTGCTGGAAGCGGATCTGTCCGGTTGCGTGGCCATGCGTTTCGTCGACAACCACGGCAAGGTCACCGAAAACTATCCGGCCAACCCGAACGGCTCGCCACGCGGTATTACCGGTCTGACCAGTCGTGACGGCCGCGTCACGATCATGATGCCGCACCCGGAACGTGTGTTCCGCGCCGTGCAGAACTCGTGGGCCCCGGATGAGTGGAATGAAGACGGTGCCTGGCTGCGCATGTTCCGTAATGCCCGTGTCTGGGCGGATTGATCATGCGGGTGCGGGCTCATGGCTGATGAGCCCGCATTGATTCTGCCAGAGGTTCGTCGGGTTAGCCCCGGCGAACCTTTGTTGCTTTGCCGTTGCGAGCATTCGCTGCAACGTCCCGATTGTCCCTCTGGCTGCGCTCGTGGCCTCACTGTAAATCCTGCGCGTGAACAGCTCCTGCTGTTGTGCCGTTGTGGGCGCTCGAAACGATTGCCGTTCTGTGATGGCAGCCATGTGCCGCCGGTAAGCTCGATGGCCGAGCGGTGGCATCGGTTTATTCGCAGAAATTGAGAGGCAGTCGAGCTTGCAGGGCTGAACAAGCGGCTGCGAATCGGGTCTCATGTTGAGCCAGTACGGAGATTGCTGTCGTAGCTGAGCATGCAGACGTTGGAGAATTCGCATGTACAAATTGTGCTTCTATGTGCCCGAGAACCATCTTGAACCCGTCAAACAGGCGGTGTTCAACGCCGGTGGCGGACGTATCGGCAACTACCAGCACTGTGCCTGGCAGGTGTTCGGGCAGGGGCAGTTTCAGCCATTGCCCGGCAGCCAACCATTCATAGGCACGGCGGGTGCGCTGGAGCGGGTGGATGAGTGGAAGGTCGAACTGGTCGTGGCCGATGAATCTATTCATCAGGTCGTGGCGGCGCTCAAGGCTGCGCACCCTTATGAGACGCCTGCCTTTGATGTGTGGCGGCTGTCGGACATGCAATTTTGAGGCATAAAAAATGGCGCTCCCGGCGCCATTTTTGTTTGCAGCGATAGCGGCTTAAGGCCGGATCTCAATCAGCGTGCCGTCCTTCACCAGCGACCATACTTCGCGCATGTCCGGGTTGGTCATGGCGATACAGCCGTTGGTCCAATCCAGCGTATTGAAGAACCACTCCGGGTACTCGGCGTCGAGCGGGGTGCCGTGAATCATGATCATGCCGCCCGGCTTGGTGCCCTTGTTGCGCGCAGTGGCCATGTCCCGTGCGTTGGGATAGGAAATGTGCATCGACAGGTTGAAGTTATCGCTGGTCTTGCGCCAATCCACCCAGTAAATACCTTCTGGCGTGCGCTGGTCGCCTTCGCGTTCCTTATGCCCGGTCGGCACCTTGCCCAAGGATATGCGGTAAGACTTGAATGGCTTGCCATGGCTGATGAGCTGTAGCTTGCGCTCGGATTTGACCACCAGAATCTTGTCGACCCGGGGTGCAGGAGAAGCTTGCGGGGGCTGCGGGTTGGCGTTAGCCAGAACGCTGAGCGATAGACACAGTAGGGCGAACAACCAACGCATCAGAGCATAATCCCGCAGATCAAAAGGCTTTTTTGTAATGCGCACGCAGCGCATCAAGGGGTTCGTTACGCACCGGATAGGCATCATGCCGACGGTCCGCAAAGTAACATTCTAAGGTACGGCCAACCGTCGGGAAAGCCAGCTCTGACCAAGGGATCTCATGTTCATGAAAAAGCTGCACTTCCAGGCTCTCGATTCCGGCTGCAAAATCGAGGTCGGCGAGCTGCGCGCGAAAGAACATATATACCTGATTTATATGCGGCAGGTCATACACCGTATACAGCTCCAGACCGCTAACGCGCGCGCAGGCTTCCTCATTGGTCTCGCGGGCAGCGGCTTCCTCCAGTGTTTCACCGTTCTCCATAAAGCCTGCTGGCAGCGTCCAGTAGCCTACACGCGGCTCAATGGCCCGGCGGCAGAGTAGAACCTGTTCACCCCAGATCGGCACGCACCCCGCCACGATGCGCGGGTTCTCATAATGAATGGTTGCACAATGGCTGCAGACAAACCGCAGGCGGTTGTCGCCTTCGGGAATGCGCTGAGTTACGGGTGCGCCACAGAGGCTGCAAAACTTCATGCTGGAATCTCCTGCCAAGCCTCTATCTTGGCGCGATATCAGGTGCGTCGGCAAGCTATGCGGTTGCGGCATTTTCAACCATCAGTGCCGGTGATCCGCTTGCCGGGGCTTGGGCGTCGGGATATTTCATGCAATCATCGCGGCAGAAGAAAAAGTCGAGATTCAACATGCAGGACGATTTACTGCAACGTGTACGCGATTACCGCCCACGCACGATGGTGGCGGATCAGGGGTTTCCCGAAGCGGCAGTTCTGGTGCCGATCACCCGTAGTGATGACCCCGAAGTGGTGCTGACTTTACGCGCCAGCGGCTTGTCGACGCATGGCGGCGAAGTCGCCTTCCCGGGTGGCCGTCGTGACCCGGAAGACAGCGATCTTGTCGCCACCGCCTTGCGCGAGGCCGAAGAAGAAATTGGCCTGCCGCCAGGGCTGGTCGAAGTTATTGGCCCGCTGAGTACACTGGTTTCCCGTCACGGTATTCAGGTTACCCCGTATGTGGCGGTGGTGCCGGACTTCGTCGAATACGTGGCCAATGACGACGAAATCGCTGCCGTGTTCTCGGTGCCGCTGGCGTTCTTTCGTGATGACCCGCGTGAAGTGACGCATCGCATCGATTATCTCGGCCAGAGTTGGTACGTGCCGAGCTACCGTTTTGGCGAATTCAAAATATGGGGGCTCACCGCAATCATGGTGGTCGAGCTGGTCAATCTTATCTTCGACGCTGGCATCGACATGCAGCGCCCACCCGAGCACTTTATCAAGCTCAGTTGAGCATTGAGGGACCCTTATGAAATACCGTTTAGGTACTGCCAGTGTCGATGCCCACCCGGAGAGCTGGGTGGCGCCGAATGCAACGCTGGTGGGCAAGGTCAAGCTTGAGCCCGGCGCCAGCGTCTGGTTCAACACTGTTCTGCGCGGCGATAACGAGCTGATTCATATCGGTGAAAATAGCAATGTTCAGGATGGCAGCGTGATCCACACCGACATGGGCTTTCCGTTGACGCTGGGTAAAGGCGTCACTATCGGCCACAAAGTTATGCTGCACGGCTGCACGGTAGACGATTACAGCCTGATCGGCATCAACGCCGTGGTGCTGAATGGCGCTAAAATCGGCAAATACTGCATCATCGGCGCCAATAGCCTGATACCCGAAGGCAAGGTGATTCCCGACGGCTCGCTGGTAATGGGATCGCCCGGCAAAGTGGTGCGTGAGCTGACCGACGCGCAGAAGAAAATGCTTGAAGCCAGCGCGGCTCATTACGTGCACAACGCCCAGCGTTATGCCAAGGAGCTTGCTGAGCAAGACGATTGATGAACATTGAGAAACCGGTTAAGTCGCCTTGCGTGCATATCTGTGCGCTTGACGATGACGATGTGTGTACCGGCTGCCAGCGCAGCATGAGTGAAATCGTGCGCTGGAGCCGTATGGAGAACGAAGAGCGTCGCCAAGTGCTGGTGCTGTGTGACCAGCGCGCCCGCGAAAAAGGCCTGATGCTCTGATTGCTGCTTTGAGCGGCTCGTTTGCGCGGGCCGTGCGGCGTCTGCAAGTCGCTTCTATTGCCCAGCCTTTAACAGTTGTCTTACCTATTTGCCTGTAATGAATGGCCCAAGGATTATTTATGCCCCGTATCGGAACCCCTTTGTCGCCCAGCGCGACGCGTGTATTGCTCTGCGGCTCGGGTGAGCTGGGTAAAGAGGTGGTTATCGAGTTGCAGCGCCTGGGCGTTGAAGTGATTGCGGTGGATCGCTACGCCAACGCGCCGGCGATGCAGGTTGCGCACCGCAGCCATGTGGTGAACATGCTCGATGGCGATGCGCTGCGCGCGATCATTGAACAGGAAAAGCCGCATTACATCGTTCCGGAAATCGAAGCGATTGCCACGGCGACACTGGCCGAGCTGGAAACCGAAGGCTACACGGTCATTCCAAGTGCACGCGCTGCGCAGCTGACGATGAACCGCGAAGGCATTCGTCGTCTGGCGGCTGAAGAGTTGGGCCTGCCAACCTCGCCGTATCAGTTTGCCGATTCCTTCGAGGCCTTTGAGGCAGCCGTCGCGGCGATTGGTTTTCCGTGTGTGGTCAAGCCGATCATGAGTTCGTCGGGTAAAGGCCAGTCGGTGCTCAAGAGCGCTGCCGATGTGCAAGCCGCCTGGGATTATGCACAGGCCGGCGGGCGTGCTGGCAAAGGTCGGGTGATCGTTGAAGGCTTTATCGACTTTGACTATGAAATCGCACTGCTGACTGTTCGCCACGTTGGCGGCACCACGTTCTGTGCGCCTGTTGGTCACCGTCAGGAGAAAGGCGATTATCAGGAGTCCTGGCAGCCACAGGCGATGAGCCCGAAGGCGCAGGCTGAAGCCGAGCGCATTGCCCTGGCCGTGACCGAGGCATTGGGTGGTCGCGGCCTGTTCGGCGTTGAACTGTTCGTTAAGGGTGATCAGGTGTGGTTCTGCGAAATCTCGCCGCGTCCCCACGACACCGGCATGGTCACGCTGATCTCGCAGGATTTGTCTGAGTTTGCCCTGCACGCGCGGGCGATCCTCGGCTTGCCAATTCCGCACATTCGCCAACTTGGGCCGTCTGCTTCGGCCGTTTTGCTGGTTGAGGGTGAGTCGCAAGAGGTGAGCTTTGGCAACCTTGCAGCGGCCCTTGCTGAGCCCGATACCGCCTTGCGCCTGTTTGGTAAGCCGCAAGTCAGCGGCCAACGTCGGATGGGCGTGGCGCTCGCACGCGACGAGTCGCTGCAGGCTGCCCGGGCCAAAGCTACGCGCGCTGCGCAGGCGATTAACGTCGAACTATGAGCGCGGCGTTAGCATCGGCGTGGTGGTTGCTGGTGCTGGCGTTATCGCCGGTGGTGCTGCCAATGGCAGTGCTGACCCGGCGCAAGGCCTTGCGCCTGATGCCGGCTGCAGGCGAGCAAGCTGGCGTGGCGGGCGCTGCATTGGCTGGCGAGCCACTGCGTTTACTGGTCCTGGGTGAGTCGACTGCGGTCGGCGTGGGCGTTAGCTGCATGCAGTTGGCACTGGCCGGGCAGTTGGCGGGAGCAATGAGCCAGCGCTTCAGCCGGCCCGTTGCGTGGCAAGTGTGCGGTGAGAACGGTATAACCGCAGCAAAGCTGCATCAGCGGTATGTTTCGCAGCGATCGGTGACGACGCCAGCAGCAGGGCCGCATGATCTGGTGGTCGTGCTGCTGGGTGTCAACGACACCACGCATTTAAGCAGCTTGAAGCGCTGGCAGGCCTCGCTACAGCAGATTGTTCAAGGCCTGCAGCATCATGCACAAACCACAGCAGATCGCGTCGTGTTCAGCGGTGTGCCGCCTTTGCAGCACTTCACTGCATTGCCCTGGCTGTTCCGGCGTTTGCTGGGATTGCGCGCCGCGATGCTGGATCGCGCCATGCGTGAGTCCGCTGCGGCGACGGGCGCGCAGTATCTGGCATTGGATCTGGATTTTGCAGCACATCTAATGGCGGTGGATGGTTACCACCCATCAGCAGCAGGCTATCGCCTCTGGGCGGATAACCTGCTGTTGGGTATCAGGCTTCAGCCTCAGGGCTCTCAGGCGTAGCTTCGGCAAGCCAGACCTTAACGCTTTTCACCCGATTCTCGGACGATTGCAGGATTTCCAGGCGGTATTGGCCGATCTTAAGGCATACCGAGCAGTCCGGAATGCTTTCCAGTGCTTCGGTAATCAGGCCGTTAAGGGTTTTTGGCCCTTCGCAAGGCAAGCCCCAGCCCAACGCCTTGTTGACCTCGCGGATGTACGCCGAGCCATCGATAACGTGGGTGCCGTCGTCCTGCGGATGGATGTCCGGGCTGCGCAGAATGTTCTGGTTGCTGAAGTCGCCGACAATCTCTTCGAGAATGTCTTCAAGGGTGACTACGCCAAGCACGTCGCCATACTCGTCAACCACAACGCCCATACGGTGTTTCTGCTTCTGGAAGTTGATTAGCTGGGTCGACAGCGGGGTGCTTTCCGGAACGAAATAGGGCTCGGTGCAGGCGCTCAAAAGCGCCTCCTTGGTCAGCTCGTTGCTGGTGAGCAGGCGCGCAATCTGACGGATGTGCACCACGCCTTCAATTTGATTGATGTCGTTGCGAAATACCGGCAGGCGCGTGTGTGTGGTGTTGGTGAGTTGTTGGATGAGCAGCTCAAGGTCGTCATCAAGGTTGATGCCGGTGACCTCGTTACGCGGGATCATGATGTCGTTAACCGTCACGCGCTCAAGGTCGAGAATACCCAGCAGCATGTTCTGGCGGTTCTTCGGCAGTTCATGACCGGACTCGCGCACCACGCTGCGCAATTCTTCAGTCGTAAGGCTGTCGGTGCCCTGGTTGGCCGGATCTACGCCAAACAGTCGCAGCAGGTGGTTGCTGACCCAGCTCAGGGCAATAACCAACGGGTAAAAAATCTTCAGCAAAATGGTCAGCGGCAAGCTGAATGGGTAAGCGACGCGCTCCGGATGCAGGGCGGCGAGGGTTTTCGGGGTGATTTCGCCGAAAATTAGCAGCGCCAGCGTCAGGCCGATGGTGGCGATAGCAATGCCTGCTTCGCCATACAACTTGATAGCCAGCACTGTGGCAATCGATGAGGCCAGAATATTGACGAAGTTGTTACCAATGAGGATGGTGCCGAGCAGGTGGTCGGGACGGTTGAGCAGGGCAGTTACGCGCTTGGCGCCACGATGGCCCTCTTTGGCGCGATGCCTCAAGCGATAGCGGTTGAGGCTGAGAATGCCGGTTTCAGAACTTGAAAAGAAAGCCGAGCACGCCAGCAAGAAGATGAGGATGCCAAGCAAAAAGCCGGGAGGCAGATCGTTCACTGTAGTGGCCTAGATATGCAGGATGAATTCGCGAACCAGTTTGCTGCCGAAATACGCCAGCATCAGCAGGCAGAAGCCTGCGAGCGTCCAGCGTATTGCTTTGTGGCCGCGCCAGCCAAGCTGATGGCGGCCCCACAACAGCACAGCGAACACCACCCAGGCGAAGCAAGACAGTATGGTCTTGTGTACCAGGTGCTGGGCAAACAGATTGTCGATGAACAGTGCGCCAGAGATCAGGGCCAGCGATAGCATGCCCATGCCTGCCCAGAGAAAGCCGAACAGCAAACTCTCCATGGTTTGCAGCGGCGGGAAGTTCTTGATCAGACCTGTCGGGTGTTTGTGTTTCAGTTGGTGGTCTTGCATGAGCACCAGCAGTGACTGGAACACGGCAATGGTGAGCATGCCGTAAGCCAGAATCGACAGCAGGATATGCGCGATGATGCCCGGCTCTTCATCAATTGGCTGAATGGTGCCGCTGGGCATGAACTGAGCAAACAGCACGGTTACGCACCCCAGCGGATACAAAAACAGCAGAAGATTTTCCACTGGAATGCGCGAACAGGCCAATAGCGTGATGGCGATCACAGCAAAGGCGATCAGGCTGCCGGCATTGAACAGATCGAGCGCAAGGCCCGCCGGGTGATGCATCTGTATATAGAGGCTGCCGCCGTGGAAGCACAAGGCGATGACGCCGAGCATTTTCAGCAGGCGTGTGTTGGGGCGCTTGCCCTGTTTCAGGCTCAGGCCTTGGTAGGCGGCGGCGCCTGCATACAAGCAGATAGCAACGAGGCTGGGTAGCAGAGGGTGCATAATTCCTGTTAGGACAATCCCTAAAGGCGCTGAGTGTGGCACACAAAGGATCGTTCACGAAAGACCACTGGCGGTGTCAGTGTTGCAGACAGTTGGTTATAATCGCCGGCTAGTTGCAAGCCCAGCCTCGGTTCAGCGGAACCTGAAAGGAACGAGCATGTTCGAAAATTTAACTGACCGCCTCTCGCTAACGCTGCGAAATGTCACTGGCAAAGCCAAGCTGACAGAAGACAATATCAAGGACACCCTGCGTGAAGTGCGCATGGCGTTGCTCGAAGCCGACGTTGCGTTGCCGGTGGTTAAAGACTTCGTCAATCGCATTCGTGATCGCGCGGTCGGCACCGAAGTATCGAAAAGTCTGACCCCGGGTCAGGCGTTCGTGAAGATCGTTCAGGCTGAGCTTGAGTCGATCATGGGGGCCGCCAACGAAGATCTGGCCCTAAGTGTCACGCCACCAGCCGTCGTTTTGATGGCGGGTCTGCAGGGTGCGGGTAAAACCACCACTGTCGGCAAGCTGGCGAAGTTTCTTAAAGAACGTAAGAAGAAATCGGTGCTGGTGGTTTCTGCGGACGTTTATCGTCCTGCCGCGATCAAGCAGCTTGAGACCCTGGCCGGTGAAGTGGGCGTTACCTTCTTCCCGTCGGACATCAGCCAGAAGCCGGTGGCGATTGCGCAGGCAGCGATTGCCGAAGCCAAGCTCAAGTACATCGATGTAGTGCTGGTCGATACCGCAGGTCGTCTGGCCATTGATGCCGAGATGATGGCGGAGATCCAGGCCCTGCATCAGGCAGTGAAACCTGCCGAGACACTGTTCGTGGTTGACGCCATGACCGGTCAGGACGCCGCTGCTACGGCCAAGGCCTTCGCTGATGCGCTGCCGCTGACCGGTGTTGTGCTGACCAAGGTCGACGGTGATGCGCGTGGTGGTGCGGCGTTGTCCGTGCGCCATGTGACCGGCAAGCCAATCAAGTTTATTGGTATGGGCGAGAAATCCGACGCCCTTGAGCCATTCCACCCGGATCGTATTGCATCGCGCATTCTGGGTATGGGTGACGTACTCAGCCTGATCGAACAGGCCGAGCAGACAATCGACCGTGAAAAGGCCGACAAGCTCACCAAGAAACTGAAGAAGGGCAAGGGCTTCGACCTCGAAGACTTCCGTGATCAGCTGCAACAGATGAAGAACATGGGCGGCCTTGGCGGCCTGATGGATAAACTGCCGCAAATGGGCGGCATGAATCCGGCGCAGATGGGCAATGCCCAGGGCGCTGCTGAAAAGCAATTCAAACAAATGGAGGCGATCATCAACTCGATGACGCCGGGCGAGCGCCGTGACCCTGAAATTATCAGTGGTTCGCGCAAACGCCGCATCGCCATGGGTTCCGGAACTCAGGTTCAAGACATCGGCCGGCTGATCAAACAGCACAAGCAGATGCAGAAAATGATGAAGAAATTCACCGCTAAAGGCGGCATGGCGAAAATGATGCGTGGTATGGGTGGAATGTTGCCGGGTGGCGGCGGGATGCCCAAGCTGTAATTCAGTCTCTTGGTTCAGGCCTGCAGCCCGCTAAAATGGGCTGTTTAGCCAAATAAACCAGAAGGTTTGAATAGCCTGTCAGGCATGACAGGCCAGTACCCCGACCGGCGGGGGCAAAAAGTTATTTGCAAAAATCCGGATAATCCTTAGAATATGCGGCCTTTCGGGCCTAGTGCCCTATGCTTGCATTTCTTTTTTGCAGCACCGACTACAGGAACGAAGTTTAATGGTAACCATCCGTCTAGCCCGTGGCGGCTCTAAAAAGCGCCCATTTTACCACCTCACCGTGACCAACAGCCGCAATGCGCGCGACGGTCGTTTCGTTGAGCGTGTTGGTTTCTTCAACCCGGTTGCTTCGGGTAACGAAATCAAGCTGTCTGTTAACCAAGAGCGTGTTACTTACTGGCTGAGCCAGGGTGCACAGCCGTCTGAGCGCGTTGCTCAGCTGCTGAAGGTAAATGCTCAGGCTGCAGCCTAAGTATTTATGAGCACGACGCCAGCTACCGCCGAGGACCTCGTTGTACTCGGTAAGATCGTTTCGGTACATGGCGTGAAAGGCGACGTGAAGGTTTATTCCTTTACCGACCCGATCAGTAATGTGCTTGATTACCGCCGTTGGACGCTTAGGCGTGACAACGAGGTAAAGCAGGTTGAAGTGGCCAGTGGACGCTTGCAAGGCAAGGTCCTGGTAGCGAAGTTGAAGGGTCTCGATGATCGTGAAGTGGCGCGTACTTACGCCGGTTTCGAGATCTGCGTAGCCCGCAGCGAACTGCCAGAACTGAGCGATGACGAGTTTTACTGGTATCAGTTGGAAGGTCTTAAGGTTATCGATCAGGCAGGGCAATTGCTCGGCAAGGTTGATCATCTGTTCGAGACCGGCGCCAACGATGTGATAGTGGTCAGGCCTTGTACAGGCAGCCTGGATGATCGTGAACGCTTGCTGCCCTATACAGAGCAGTGCGTGTTGTCGGTAGATCTGAGTGCTGGCGAGATGCAAGTTGACTGGGATGCGGACTTCTAAGCGACATGCCTAGCCTGCGCGTTGAAGTCATTACGCTGTTCCCGGAAATGTTTGCTGCTATCAGCGAATATGGCATTACCAGCCGTGCGGTGAAACAACAGCTCTTGCAGCTCAATTGTTGGAATCCGCGGAGCTACACCACAGATCGTCATCACACTGTTGATGACCGACCTTTTGGTGGAGGTCCTGGCATGGTGATGAAGATCAAGCCGCTTGAGGATGCTTTGCTCGATGCCAAGCAAGCCGCAGGTGAAAAAGCGAAGGTGATTTACCTTTCGCCGCAGGGTCGCCAGCTGACTCAGTCAGCAGTACGCGAACTGGCAAACGAAGAGGCTTTGATCCTCATCGCAGGTCGCTACGAAGGCATCGATGAGCGCTTTATTGAGGCGCATGTTGATGAAGAATGGTCGATTGGGGATTACGTCCTGTCTGGCGGTGAGCTGCCGGCCATGGTTCTGATCGATGCGGTAACGCGCCTTTTGCCTGGTGCATTAGGTCATGCAGGTTCGGCCGAGGAAGACTCCTTTACGGATGGTCTACTCGACTGCCCGCATTACACCCGCCCGGAGGTGTATGCGGATAAGCGTGTTCCTGAGGTACTGCTTAGCGGTAACCACGAGCACATCCGGCGCTGGCGTTTGCAGCAGTCCCTTGGTAGGACTCACGAACGACGCGTCGATCTTCTGGATAGCCGCTCGCTTTCTGGGGAAGAGAAAAAGCTGCTGGAGGAATACATCCGCCAGCGGGACGATAGTTAATGTATCGATGACAAGCCAGACCGCTTGTCTTAGGAGCGCAGCATGACCAACAAAATTATTCTTCAGCTCGAAGCTGAACAGATGACCAAAGAGATCCCTACCTTTGCACCGGGCGACACCGTAGTCGTTCAGGTTAAAGTTAAGGAAGGCGATCGTCAGCGTCTGCAGGCTTTCGAAGGCGTCGTAATCGCCAAGCGTAACCGTGGCGTGAACAGTGCTTTCACTGTTCGTAAAATCTCCAACGGTGTAGGCGTTGAGCGTACCTTCCAGACTTACAGCCCGCTGGTAGACAGCCTGGCTGTTAAGCGTCGCGGTGACGTGCGTAAAGCCAAGCTTTACTACCTCCGTGACCTGTCTGGTAAAGCAGCTCGCATCAAGGAAAAACTGTCGTAAGACATTTTTCTCTGAAAAAAGGCAGCCCTCGGGCTGCCTTTTTCGTTTCTGTAATCCTGATTTTATTCAGCGTAACTGCCCGTCTTCTCTGAGCAGCAGGGCGGTGCTCAAGTATCTGCCACTGACCCGTATCTTCCGGCTCAGTGGCTTTCCCCGATTCAAAATAGGTTGCATTGCATGACCCCTCGCGAGCAAGAAATCCAACGCCGCACAGAGCTGTCCACCACCCGCGTCGCTAAGGCGGTATTTCCGCCGACCACCAATCACCACAACACCTTGTTCGGCGGTACGGCGCTGGCGTGGATGGATGAGGTTTCGTTTATTGCGGCCACGCGGTTTTGTCGCCTGCCGCTGGTGACCGTTTCATCCGATCGCATCGACTTCAAACATGCGATTGCGGCAGGTTCGATTGTTGAGCTGGTCGGGCGGGTGATTCATGTCGGCAACACCAGCCTCAAGGTCGAGGTTGAAGTGTTTGTCGAGAGCATGAGCTGTGACAGTCGCGAGCGCGCGATCCATGGCGTTTTCAGCTTCGTTGCCATTGATGACGAGAAGACGCCGATCCCGGTATTGCCGGACTTTCCTGCTAACTGAGTGAACCCTGACGCAGGTCCGAGAGAGCCTGCGTCAGTAACCCCTCACACTTGCTTCATTTGCCTGAAGCTACCGCGGCGGAGGCGGTCTCGGCCGGCTCTTCTTCAATCAACGCGATCAGGCTCCAGTCCGGGCCGGGCGCGAAGTCCAGTGGCTGGGTGGCCACGTGGATCCAGCCTTTCGGGTCGCGGGCCAGAATAACCACGGCCTTGTCGCCATAAAGCTTCTGATACTCACTCCAGCCGAATGTTTCGGTGAGCGTGGTCGTGCGGATTTCGGCGCCCTTGCTCAGGCGACTGGCGAACTGCGGGAAGCTCAGCGGCTCGCTGCCAAGGCACCGGCCACGCACACCATCACTGCTGCGATGCTTGTCACTGCGACGGCTTTCATTGCCACTTGGCAGGGTGAAGCGACGCTTGGCCGGGAAGTCATGGCGATAGTGCATGCAGGCCAGCGCGTTGAGTTCACTCGACGGCGACAGTGCCAGCATGTGACCGAGGCCGACCAGATCCAGGTGCGCTTCGGCGTGCTGTGATGTCGGGTTACCGAAGTAGGTGGGCAGATTATCCATGCGCGCTGCACGGGTGTTTTCCCAGCTGGAGTCGGTCAGCAATACGCGGGTGTCGAGCTTGGTCAGGGCCTTGCCGATGGCGCGGGCGACCGGGTTGGCACCGACAATCAGGAAGCCGCTCGGCGCCGGCTCTGCAACCTTGAGCAATTGCGCCAGCGGGCGTGCCGTGGCGCTCTGCAGAACTACTGTGCCGATAATCACCAGAAAGGTCAGCGGAACCAGAAGCACTGCTTGCTCGTAGCCATACTCTTGCAAGCGCAGGGCGAAGATTGCCGAAACCGCCGCAGCGACAATCCCGCGTGGCGCAATCCATGCCAGCAGGCTGCGCTCGCGCCAGTTAAGGCTGGAGCCAAGCGTGCAGACGAACACGCTCAATGGGCGTGCAACGAGCTGGATGATGGCCAGCAGAACGAGGGTTACCGGACCCAGGGCGATTAGCGCGTTGAGGTCCAGACGCGCTGCCAGAATGATGAACAGGCCGGAGATCAGCAGAACGCTGAGGTTCTCCTTGAAGTGCAATATCTGTTTAACGTCGACGCCGCGCATGTTGGCCAGCCACATGCCCATCACCGTGACCGCCAGCAGACCGGATTCATGCACCAGGGTGTTGGAACCGATGAAAATCCCCAGCACAGCAGCCAATGACGCCAGGTTTTGCAGGTATTCAGGCAACCAGTGGCGTTTCAGCACCTGACCGAACAGCCAGCCGCCAACCGCACCGAGCAGCGCGCCCGTGCCGATGACCATGGCAAAGGTGATCATGCTGGCGCCAAACGGGCTGCCGCCATCCTGGCTGACGATAAAGCTGAACACCACAACGGCGAGTAACGCGCCAATCGGGTCGATCACAATGCCTTCCCAGCGCAGAATGTTGGCAATCGAGGCTTTCGGGCGTACCACGCGCAGCATCGGCACAATCACAGTTGGCCCTGTCACCAGTGTCAGGGTGCCGAACAGCAGCGCCAGTTCCCAGCTGAAATCGAGCAGGTAATGCGTGGCACAGGCAATCACCGCCCAGGTGATCATTGCGCCCCATGTCACCAGTCGGTGAACCACGGTGCCGATCTCTTTCCATTCGGATAAATGCAGGGTCAGGCTGCCTTCGAACAGAATCAGTGCGACGGCCAGTGACACCATTGGGAACAGCAGTGGTCCAAACAGTGCTTCGGGATCGAGCAGGCCGAGTAACGGGCCGGCCAGAAGCCCGCTGAGCAGCAGAAATAGAATCGCCGGCAAGCGCAGTCGCCAAGCCAGCCACTGACTTGCCAGCGCTGCTGCACCAATGCCGCCGATTGCGAACATAATCTTTGTTTCGTCCATCATGACTCCTTGTCGCTGGTGATGCTGATTGCGCTGTGGAAGACTGTTGCAGCCACTTCGCAAATGCCGGTGGCTTCTTTAGGTCGCAACATTAAAGCAGTATTCAATGGCAACGCTAGAACATCCGCACATAGAACGATTCCTCGAAGCACTCTGGTTTGAAAAAGGCCTGAGTGAGCACACTCGCGATGCCTATCGCAGTGATCTTGAGCATTTCCATGCGTGGCTGCATACGCGTGATCTCGACCTGATCAGTGTGGGTCGTGAAGCGTTACTTGACCACTTGGCCTGGCGATTAAATGAAGGTTACAAGGCGCGCTCAACTGCGCGCTTCCTCTCCGGCGCGCGCGGCTTCTATCGCTATCTGGTGCGCGAAGGGGTGATAGAGCTCGACCCAACCCTGCAGGTCGATATGCCTCAGTTAGGCCGGCCGCTGCCTAAATCGCTGTCCGAGGCGGATGTTGAGGCCTTGCTCGCCGCGCCTGAGCTGGATGACCCGATTGGCCTGCGTGATCGCGCCATGCTCGAAGTGCTTTACGCGTGCGGGCTGCGGGTGAGCGAGCTGATTGGTCTAACCCTGGAGCAAGTCAATCTGCGCCAGGGCGTGTTGCGTGTATTCGGCAAGGGCAGCAAAGAGCGGTTAGTGCCGCTGGGTGAGGAGGCGATTGCCTGGATAGAGCGCTACAGCAAAGAGGCTCGGCCCTTTTTGCTTGATGGCAAACCGAGCAACGTGTTGTTCCCCAGTTTGCGCGGCGAACAGATGACGCGCCAGACCTTCTGGCACCGCATCAAGCATCAGGCCAAGGTCGCCGGGATTGCCAAGTCACTGTCGCCGCACACCTTGCGTCACGCCTTCGCCACGCACCTGCTCAACCACGGCGCAGATTTGCGGGTGGTGCAGATGCTGCTCGGCCACAGTGATTTATCCACCACGCAAATTTATACCCATATCGCCCGAGCACGGTTGCAGGAGTTGCACGGCAAGCATCACCCGCGCGGCTAGGGCAGTTCTCTGCGACTGGCTGATAAAACTGCAGGACAATGCTGCAGTTTTGCCGATTAACGCACCACTCATGCATAGGATGGCGCCAGAAGTGCGTCTCAGAGTCGGCCTTTTCGGCCCGTTATGGTAGTCTCAACGACCCTAAAGATTGCGCTGCTCGACAGGAGTACCCATGCGCGTAACCCGAATTATTGCTGCCGCTGCCACCGCTGTTCTGGCTCTCATGAGCACTGTCACTCATGCCGATGATGCCGAGCAGGCTATCCGCAAGTCACTGGAGGCAATCCAGCTTGGTGTGCCGGTCGAAAGCGTTGCTGCCAGCCCGTTAAAAGGCTTATATGAAGTCCATCTGCAGGGCGGTCGCGTGCTGTATGCCAGCCCCGATGGTCAGTTTCTGATGCAGGGCAATCTGTTTCAGATGACGCCTGGCGCCCCGGTCAACCTGACCGAGAAAGCCGAGCGTACCGGCATCGCCAAAACCATCAATGGCATTCCAACCGCCGAAATGGTCGTGTACCCGGCGGTGGGCGAAGCCAAAACTCACATCACTGTATTTACCGATACCACGTGCCCGTATTGCCACAAGCTGCATGGTGAAGTGGCCGAGTTGAATAAGCGCGGCGTCGAAGTACGTTACCTGGCGTTCCCGCGTCAAGGGCCAGGCTCTGCTGGCGACAAGCAATTGCAGGCTGTGTGGTGTTCTTCCGATCGCACCAAGGCGATGGACGCCATGGTTGAAGGCCAGAATATCTCTGCACCCAAGTGCAGCAACCCGGTCAGCAAGCAGTACATGCTTGGCCAGTCGGTGGGCGTAAACGGCACGCCGGCAATCGTTCTGGAAGACGGCCAGTTGATCCCCGGCTATCAGCCGGCAGCACAAGTGGCTGAATTGGCCCTCAACGCCAAGTAATATGCAGCAGGGCGCTGATCAGCTTGGCGCCCATGTAGATTGACTAATAAGCAGCCGCTTCGTAATGTGCGGCTCTATTTTCTGCGGCCGGCTTATCAGTCGGTCGTTTTATGCAGTACTGATGGGAGTTCAGTGTGAAACCGGTCAAAGTAGGCATCTGTGGATTAGGTACTGTCGGTGGCGGTACATTTAACGTGCTCAAGCGTAACGCCGAAGAAATTGCGCGGCGCGCTGGGCGTGGTATTGAAGTGGCGCAGATTGCGCAGCGTTCAGCCAACCCACAATGCGATACAACCGGCACTGCGATTACCAACGATGTATTCGAGGTTGCCAACAACCCTGAAATCGAGATCGTCATCGAGTTGATTGGTGGCAGCACCATCGCCCGCGATCTGGTGCTCAAGGCCATCGAGAACGGCAAGCACGTGGTCACTGCCAACAAGGCGCTGATTGCTGTGTACGGTAATGAGATCTTCGCCAAAGCGCGCGAGAAGGGCGTAATCGTCGCATTCGAAGCTGCTGTTGCTGGCGGCATCCCGGTGATCAAGGCCATCCGCGAAGGCCTCGCTGCCAACCGTATCAACTGGCTGGCGGGCATCATCAACGGCACCGGCAACTTCATTCTCAGCGAAATGCGCGAGAAGGGCCGTACCTTCGAAGACGTGCTCGCAGAGGCGCAGGCGCTGGGTTATGCCGAAGCAGACCCAACCTTCGACGTTGAAGGCATCGACGCGGCGCACAAGCTGACCATTCTGGCGTCCATCGCCTTTGGTGTGCCGCTGCAGTTTGACAAGGCCTACACCGAGGGCATCACCAAGCTGACCTCGGCAGACGTCAACTACGCTGACGCGCTGGGTTATCGCATCAAGCATCTGGGTGTGGCTCGCCGCACTGACGCGGGCATTGAATTGCGCGTTCACCCGACATTGATCCCGGCTGATCGCCTGATCGCCAACGTCAACGGCGTAATGAACGCCGTGATGGTTAACGGTGACGCTGTTGGTTCAACCCTGTACTACGGCGCTGGCGCCGGTATGGAGCCAACTGCATCGTCTGTGGTGGCGGATTTGGTCGACGTGGTGCGTGCTTTGACTACCGACCCAACCAATCATGTGCCGCATTTGGCCTTCCAGCCGGACGCGTTGTCAGATCACCCGATTCTGCCGATCAATGCCTGCGAGAGCGCTTACTACCTGCGCATTCAGGCTAAAGACCGTCCGGGCGTTTTGGCTCAGGTGGCCAGTATTCTGTCGGCTCGCGGAATCAATATTGAATCGATCATGCAAAAAGAAGTCGAAGAACATGACGGCCTGGTGCCAATGATTCTGGTGACTCATCGCGTAGTCGAGTCACACATTGATGACGCCATCAGCGCGCTTGAAGCGCTGGATGATGTGGTCGGCAATGTCGTGCGCATCCGCGTCGAACAGTTGAATTAATCAGCTGGGCGGTTTTGCCGCCCACGCTCAAGCCAAAGGTTTGTAGAAATGCGTTATATCAGTACTCGCGGCCAGGCCCCGGCCCTGAATTTTGAAGATGTACTGCTGGCAGGTCTTGCCAGCGACGGCGGCCTGTACGTGCCAGAGAACCTGCCACGTTTCACCCAGGAAGAAATCGCTTCCTGGGCTGGCCTGCCGTATCACGAACTGGCTTTCCGCGTGATGCGCCCGTTCGTAACCGGCAGCATTCCGGATGCCGACTTCAAGAAAATCCTTGAAGAAACCTACGGCGTATTTGCCCACAATGCGGTCGCGCCATTGCGTCAGCTGAACAGCAACGAGTGGGTGCTCGAACTGTTCCACGGCCCGACCTTGGCGTTTAAAGACTTCGCGCTGCAGCTGCTCGGTCGCCTGCTCGATTATGTGCTTGAGAAGCGCGGTGAGCGCGTGGTCATCATGGGCGCAACCTCCGGCGATACCGGTTCGGCTGCGATTGAAGGCTGCCGCCGTTGCGAAAACGTCGACATTTTCATCCTGCACCCGCACAACCGCGTCTCGGAAGTTCAGCGTCGCCAGATGACCACCATCATGGGCGAGAACATCCACAACATCGCCGTTGAGGGTAACTTCGACGATTGCCAGGAGATGATCAAGGACAGCTTTGCTGACCAGAGCTTCCTTAAAGGCACGCGACTGGTTGCCGTGAACTCGATCAACTGGGCGCGGATCATGGCCCAGATCGTTTACTACTTCCACGCCTCCCTGCAGCTTGGCGGCCCGGCGCGCTCTGTCGCGTTCTCGGTGCCAACCGGCAACTTCGGTGACATCTTCGCGGGTTACCTCGCGCGTAACATGGGCCTGCCGATCAGCCAGTTGATCGTTGCGACCAACCGTAACGACATTCTGCACCGCTTCATGAGCGGTAATCAGTACGTCAAAGAGACGCTGCACCCGACCTTGTCGCCGTCGATGGACATCATGGTGTCGTCTAACTTCGAACGCTTGCTGTTCGACCTGCACGGTCGCAACGGCGCGTCGATTGCCGAGTTGATGGCCAACTTCAAGCAGGGCGGTGGTTTCAGCATCGAAGATGATCGTTGGACCGAAGCCCGCAAGCTGTTCGATTCGTTGGCTGTGGATGATCAGGCAACCTGCGAAACCATCACTGAAGTGTTCAACGAGTGCGGCGAATTGCTCGATCCGCACACTGCAATCGGCGTGCGCGCCGCCCGCGAATGCCGTCGCAGCCTGGCTGTGCCTATGGTGGTTCTGGGTACGGCGCATCCGGTCAAATTCCCGGATGCCGTTGAAAAGGCCGGTGTCGGCGAGTCGCCTACATTGCCCGCGCATCTCGCCGACCTGTTCGAGCGCGATGAGCGTTGCACTGTGTTGGCCAACGACCTGAAAGCCGTGCAGGGCTTCGTTGCCGCACATGGCAATCGCGGTAAGCCACTGTAAGAGCGCTGCATGTAAAAAAGGCCAGTCCCGAAGGGAGCTGGCCTTTTTTATGGTTGCAGTTTTTAAGGTGTGATCAGAAGTTAACCTTCAACCCAACTGTAGCTGCCGAGTCGCGGTAGTCATCCTCACCGATCTGCTGGGTCATCTTGCCCCAGACTTCGACGTTCTTGCCTACCTTGCCACTGAGACCAAGGCTCATCTCGCCGATGTTGCGTGCGCCGTCCTGGCTTACAGTGACTCCGTCGAGGCTGCTGCCAAACTCATTGCTGTTGTGCAGCCAGTTCACTTCCACAAACGGCTCGAGCCCTTGCTTGATCTTGCTGCGCATGGAGGCGCGCGCACCAAGGCGAGTCTGCACGTTCTTGTCCTGAGCATCGCGCACTCGGGTGCCGTTATGCTCGGTGTGGTTGTCGGCTGTCACGCCCATATAGATCAGCTGCGCCTGGGGCTGTACAAAGTAGTCATGCTGCTCGCCTTCCAATTTGAAGGTGTAGCCAGACTCGATCGATGCAGTCAGACCGCTGGAGTCGTAATGCTCCGCCTGCAAACCGTCGCCCTTAACGCGGTTATCAAACCAGCCATATTGTGCCCATGTGTCCACATATGCGCCGGTTTGCTCATTCGCGTTAGCAAACCAGGTGGCATAACCGCCCACGCTGTAACCACTGACCTCACCTTCGGATGAGTAGCCGGTGACCTTGGAGTGCGACTCGCTCTCGCTGCTGCCGTAGCCTGCCATCAAACCAGCTTCCCATTTGTCGGTGCCATTGAAGCTGCCGCCAAACAGATCAGCGCCCAACTGCACCACCGTGTGGTCGTTGTGGGTGCGCAATTGCTCGCTGCTGTCGTTGAAATGACCGTGGCCATCTTCAGTGCGCAGCCACAATTTGCTGCGTTTGTGCTCGCCTGTTGTTGGATCCACATAGGTGCTGGAGCCGATGCGGTCATGCATGTCCATGGCAAACAGGGTGTTGGCAGCTGCCAGGTTGGCGCTGTAGCTTGCGCCTTCCGGCCGCAGGATCATCTCCGGCTGAGCGGGTGGAGTGCTCGGTTCTGTGATCACCGGCGGGACCGTTGGCGTTAACGGTGTGCCCGGTTCTGTGGTGACTGGGGGAACCGCCGGTGTTAGTGGTGTAATCGGGGCGGAAACCTGGCTACTCAAATACCAGTTGTTGGCGTTGCTGCCCTGACCGCGTACCAAGCTGTAATCATAGGCACCGGCGGCAATCCGGCCTTGCTGGACAAACTCGCCGTTCGACTGGCCGCCGACATCAATCAGCTCAATGCCATTGAGGGTCGAGGCGCCAGTCCCGCCTGCATTGGTGACAGCCACATTAGTGGTGCCAGCGGTGTCGCCTTGTACGACAAGTTTGTCGGTCTGTGAATTGTCGTCGCCCAGCACAGTGTTGAAGTGCAGCAAACCATTGTTGCCGGTGTAGTTGCCATTGATGGTCAGTGTCGAGCCGAGCTGTGTTGAGTCAAAACTCATGGTGCCGCTGTTATTGACGCTGCCATTGATGGTTGAGCTGCCATTGGTTTGCAGGGTGGCGGCTTGCTGGATATCCACAGGCGAGCCGGTGGCCAACAAGGTGGCGTTGTTCAAAACGGTTGTGCCGCTTTGCAGCGTTACCGAGTCGAATCCGCCCTGGGTTTGCTCGCCGTTCAGCGTCCATGTGGCGCTGTCGGTTTTCAGCAGGTTTTCAAAGCCAATGATGCCGTTGGCATTGCCGGTGTCGCCGACAGTGCTCAAGTCCAGCGCGGAATCGGTATTGCCCGCCAATTGCAGAACATCATTGGTGCCATTACCAGCTTGGGCTTGGCCTGAAAGAGCCCAGTTATCGCTGAGCATCAAGGTGGACGCGCCGCTCACGCCGGTCATGTCGACGGCGACACCGCTGTCGCCAGAGATCAGACCATGCGCATCCACCACAACATCACCGCCAGAGTTGGCCTTAATGCCAACATCGCCTCCGGTGACATCACCTTGCGTACGGATGTAAGAATCTGCAGTGCCTTGATTATCGGCGTAGATGGTCCACTCAGGATTTGCGTTGGAGGAGGTGCCGGACGTGACATCACCCATCGCTTCAATGGTGATACCGCCTTCGCTTCCTTGATCTGTGGATATGGCAGAGATACCGAGTGCATCGCCAGCTGTAACGTTGCCACCTACTTGCACGTTTACTGAACCGTTTGAAGTGGCTCTAATGCCATGGCGTCCGGCATTGATATCGCCGCCAACTGAAACGTTGACGTCGCCATGAGCAGAAGAGTCCTTGTTGTTTGAGACTGCGTAGACCCCATCTGTCTTGGCATTAATATCGCCGTCAATGTGTACGGTCACGTCGCCGCCACGATCCGCATACAGGGTAGAACCGCGGCCGTCAGTCGTGGTTACATCGCCGCCGACTGTTGCATGAATATCTCCTGAGCCGTTGTCCTGAAATGCATAGATACCGCCATGTGTGAAATCGTTAGCGGTCACATTGCCATCAACTGCAATGTTGATGGCTTCGCTGCTACCCGTGCTCGTAACGGCTATGCCTCCGCCATCGGTTGCCGTTACATCGCCGCCTACATGCACGCTTTGGCTGCCAGCGCCTGAATGCGCATAGAGCATGACACCATCATCCGTGTGAGATGTCACGTCGCCCTGAACGTTAACCGTAGTGCTGCCGGTGTTATTGGCGACGCCCACGCCAGCAGTTGCAAGCGAGGTCACTCCAGAGGTCACATCACCGTTAATGTCGATGTTCACATCCTTGCCGCCTGTGACGTAGACGCCGCCAGCTTGACCGCTGACATTGCCGTCAGCCTTTATATCGACGTTGCCGTCGTCGGCAGTGGCTAAAATACCGCGACTACTGTTTGAGTTGGTATTCATCGCGTCAATATCTTCGGCGGCGTAGATATTGATATTGCCGTTGGCCGTGGTGCTGGCTGAAATTGCGCTGTAACCCTTGCTGGATACAGACTTGTAAACATTCAGCGTAATGTCCCCGCCGCCTTGGGCGTCGGCATACAGGCTGCCGCTGGTTCCTGTGTCACCCTGCGCGCCGATGTTCATGATGACATTCCCAGTGCCTTCATTTCGGCCGCCCACCGCAGTGCCCGTACCATTTTGGGTAATGGTGCCAGTGCCCTGAGTGATAACCAGATCGCCTGTGCTGCCGGGCGTGACTACGCCCAAGATGGCCGCTTCCGGGGTGTCCACATTCAGGCCGAAGTCATCTTCCATCATAAGATCCAAGCTGCCGCTTTCGCTTATATGGATAAAGCTGTCGGTGGTTGGATCGGCTGCGCCACTGCATGTCCAACTGCCGGCGCTGGAGGTCGTGCACGAGCCTGCAACAGCAACTTGGCTGATTCCGCTCACAGCCAACGCAACAGCGAGAGCCATCAACTTAAGATTTGCTGTAGGTGTATCCAGCCTTTGTGAATTACCTGAATGGCTTAACAATTTCATAACAGTGTGACCTCCCTATAGATGGCCAAATGTTCCGGTCTCAATAGGCAGCACGACGCTCCTTGTGGCTGCTGAATCGAGCGGAATGCGGGCTGCAGCGCATAGGCAAGGCCTCAAGCTGTAGCTCGACTCGGTGAGGGTGTCGGCGTGGTTAGAACCAGCCCGGAAGTCGCTTCAAGGGGCGACGATGCTGCGCTGCTGCGCAGGGAGGCGGTTTGAACTCAGGGGAGTCGGAAACAGCCGAGTGATGAGAGGATGATTAACTTCAGCCGTGTGTTGCGTTTCTGGTTGTTCACTTCTGCCTCTAGGGTTAATGATTAGTTGTGTGTCGTCGTAACTCTCGCCATTCAATCGACTTCAACGCTGTCCCGCTCCAAAGCTGCTACTGATAAGTGCGAGCTAATCGAATTGATGGCGGCACTTAAATGGCGTCAATAAAAACACGTGTGCACTGTGTATGATTTTGCGCGAGAGGCGGTTGACCTGAGTCAATACAGCTGTGAGTGTTATTGCGCGTATCGGCTCAAAATTGGGGGTTTTCTATGATGTTTTGAGCATATAGAACGTGTTCCGACATCTTTTCGCGCTAAAGCGTGGTTCATTGCCGTGAATACAAAACAGTGTTCGGCATCTTTTCCTGAACGTTGCACTGCATTTATTGATGCTGTGAGTAAGCCGAAGCAGCCCACGACGGCACTCGTTGGGCGTTTATCAACCTAAAACCGGTAGGGTGTGCGGGTGAAACCTTGTTAGGGTGTGGCAAAGACAGTCGATAACTGAAGGACATTGCCATGGCGTTGCGCAACCAGGTTCAGCTGATCTGCTACCCCGATCGTCTGGGAAATAATCTCGGCGACCTGTATCAAGTGATCGACAAACACCTGAGTGACGCGATTGGTGGCGTGCATATCTTGCCGCTGTATCCGTCGAATGCGGATAACGGCTTCTCGCCGCTGACCCACACCGAGGTTGATCCGAGCTTTGGCATCTGGGCCGATGTTGAGCGCATCAGTTCGCGCTTTGACCTGTGTCTCGACGTGACCATCAACCATATCTCCGATGAGTCGGTCGAGTTTCAGGACTTCCTGAAAAATGGCCAGGCCTCTGCCTACGCCGACCTTTTTGTGCAGGTCGATCGACTTGGTGAGATCAGCCATGATGATCTGTCGCTGATTCACATCCGCAAAGAGAAGGAGCCGTTTCGCGATGTCGAGTTTGCCAATGGCGAGCGCGGCCGGGTCTGGTGCACCTTCACCGAGCAGCAGATTGATCTCGACTACACCTCGGCGCACACCTATCAGTTGATGGAGGGATACATCGCCTTTTTGGTGGCGCGTGGGGTCAAGTTGTTCCGCCTCGATGCATTCGGCTACACCACCAAACGCATCGGCAGTAATTGCTTTCTGGTCGAGCCCGAGGTCTATCGGATTCTTGAGTGGTTCCGCGACACCACGCAGAAATATGGCGCTGAAACCCTGCCCGAAGTGCACGATCACTTCAGTTATCAACATGCTATTTCACGCCGCGGCATGCGCCCGTATGCTTTTGCATTGCCGCCGCTGGTGCTGCATTGCCTGTTGATGGCGGACAGCCGGTATCTGAAAAACTGGTTGCGCATGTGCCCGCGCAATCAAATCACCTTGCTCGATACCCATGACGGCATCTGTATTCCAGATGTCGAAGGCGTATTGCCGGACGATCAGATCAAAGCCTTGATCGACGATGTTTCGCAGCGCAGTGCCGACCCGATCATGCGCCGCTCGGCGGTGAGTGTGCACAGTGTCGGCGCTATCTATCAGCTCACCTGCACCTTCTATGAGGCGCTGCTGTGTGACGATGATGCGTACATCATCGCCCGCGCCATCCAATTCTTCACGCCCGGCATTCCGCAGGTCTATTACGTCGGGCTGTTGGCCGGGCGTAACGATTACGAGCTGATGGAGCGAACCAGCGAGGCGCGGGATATCAATCGCGAGTTTTTCAGCCTCGATGAAGTCGACAGCGCCATGTGCAAACCCGTGGTGCAACGGTTGCTGGCGTTGATGCGCTTTCGCAGCGATTACCCGGCGTTTCAGGGACGTTTCGAACTCAACTCGTCACGCGACAGCTTCGTGGTCATGGGCTGGCGTCATGGCGAATACTATTGCCGCCTGAGCGTCGATTTGATCAACAAAACCGCGCGCATCGACTACCGCGATGTCGACGGCTGTTGCGAGCTGGAAATGCACTGCTGATTAGCCATGCAGAGGGCGTGTGTTCTGCGCCGCGCCCTCTGTAACAGGCTCTAAAGCGTGCCCAGCAGCTGCTTGCTGCAAGCCTGCTGATTGACCTTGCCCACATACGGATTGCCCCAGCCCATCACGCAGCCCACCAGTTGATTGCGCTGACGCTCCCATGGCTCCACCGGGTATGCCTTGTTCCAGGCGTTGAACAGTTTGCGATTCTGGCTCGACAGCCGCAGCTTGTAGCGATCGCTCATATAAAGGTAAGTGCGCGCGACCATGCCGCGTACCTTCTGGCGTGGCATCGCTTTGCGGGCCTTGAAGTCGACCACTACCGGGCAGGCGCCGTACTGGCTGGGCTTTTGTGGAAGCCAGCCGTAGGTGAAGTTGCTGCGGTCGCCGTTGACCTCGCCAATTGCCGGTACCAGATTGTGAAGATCGGCTTCGGCAAGGCGATAGACATCATCATTTTTCGAGCAGTTCTTGCGGCCGCCTTTCTGCCAGCACTGACGCTGGTGGCCAATTTCCCACGCCGCGACAATGTGTTCCCACTCGATCCGCTGGGCGCGCTTGGCATTCTTGCGCGGTTTGTAGCCGCAGCTTTTCAAATCGACGCGATTGCCCGTGAATTTACAGCCGCAGTAAAACTCCACCGATTGGCGCGCATAAAGCTTCCAGCCGATTTTCTTGGCTTCACTGAAAGTGCGTGGCGGATTGGCGTAAGCAAAGGAGAAAAAGGTGATGCAAAACAACGCGATGGCAGCGCGAACAAGCATGTGGCTGGGTCCAAAAGCGTTGCATCATACCAACCCTGACCCAGATGCCAATGCTGGCAATCAGGCTTCATTGCCAGTAAGGGCATCGGCTGGGCCAGGGTGTGATCGCTGGCGCAGTTACAGCACGCCGTTGGCTTTCAGTTCGGCAATCGCGCTGGCGTCGTAACCCAGTGCGCCCAGTACCGCCTCATTATGTTCGCCCAACTCTGGCCCCACCCATTCGGCGCTGCCTGGCGTGTCGGATAGCTTGGGTACGATGCCAGGCATCTTGAAGTCTTTGCCGTCGGGCAATTTGGCGCTGAGGAGCATCTCGCGGGCAAGAAACTGCGGGTCGGTAAACATGTCCTGCGCCGAATAGATCCGGCTCGCCGGTACATCGGCGGCATTCAGGGCGGTCAGCACTTCATCGAGGGAGTGCGCCGCGACCCAGCGATCAATGACTCCGTAGATTTCATCACGGCGAGCATCGCGGCCATCGTTGTTGGCAAGGGTCGGGTCCTCGGCCAGATCCTGCCGACCAATCGCCTGCATGAAGCGCTTGAAGATGGCATCACCGTTGGCGCCGATCTGCACGTGCTTGCCATCGCTGCTGGTGTGAATGGAAGAGGGCGTGATGCCCGGCATGATGTTGCCGCTGCGCTCGCGAATGAAGCCGAACACATCGAACTCCGGCACCATGCTTTCCATCATCGCGAATATCGCCTCATACAACGCCACATCGACCACCTGGCCCTCGCCGCCGTTGACTTCGCGGTGACGCAGGGCCATCAGTGCGCCGATTACGCCCCACAGTGCGGCAATCGAATCGCCAATCGAGATGCCGGTACGCACCGGCGGGCGATCTTCAAAACCGGTGATATAGCGCAGCCCGCCCATTGATTCACCGACCGCGCCAAAACCCGGCTGATCCTTCATCGGCCCGGTCTGGCCGAAGCCAGAAAGCCGTACCATGACCAGTTTAGGGTTGAGCGCATGGAGTACATCCCAGCCCAGCCCGAGTTTTTCCAGCACGCCGGGGCGGAAGTTCTCAATCAGAATGTCAGCCTCGCTCAGCAGCTTTTTCAGCACCTCGCGGCCTTGCTCGTGTTTGAGGTTGAGGGTAATCGACTGCTTGTTGCGCGCCTGCACAAACCACCACAGCGAAGTGCCTTCATAAAGCTTGCGCCATTTACGCAGTGGATCGCCGCCATCCGGCGATTCGACCTTGATCACCTGCGCGCCAAACTCGGCGCAAATACGTGAGGCAAACGGACCCGCGATCAGCGTGCCCAGTTCGATAACTTTCAGTCCCGCGAGGGGTTTGGTTGGCAGGTTCATGGTTTCCACCCATCAGACGATGGACGTGACTCTAACGTGCGCAAGCTGCATCGGGTAGACTTGCCGCCTATTTGATCAATCAAGAAGCCTGCACATGGCCCTGCCATCCACACCCTACAAAATTGACATGAACATCACGGACATGGACCGCAGCGTTTACGAAAGCCTGCGTTTCACTGTCGCCAAGCATCCCTCCGAGACCGAGGAGCGCCTTGCCGCCCGCCTGATCGCCTATGCCTTGTTCTATCACGAGCAACTGAGCTTTGGCCGTGGCTTGTCGGATGTTGATGAGCCGGCGTTGTGGGAAAAGAGCCTGGACGACCGTGTATTGCACTGGATTGAAGTTGGCCAGCCAGACAGCGAACGCATGACCTGGTGCTCGCGTCGCACCGAGCGTTTCAGCCTGATCGCCTACGGCAATCTGCGTGTTTGGCAAACCAAATGCCTCGACCCGGTTCGCAGCTTGAAAAACATCAACGTGGTGGCCCTCGATCAGGAGGCGCTGGCTAATCTGGCGTTGGATATGCCGCGCGCCCTGAGCTGGAGCGTGATGATCAGCGACGGTGAAATGTTTATCACCGACGAGCGCGGCCAGCATGAAATCCCGTTGGAATGGCTGATCGGCGAACGCGGCTAACGCGTTTGTTGTGAACAATAAAAAGGCTTGGCGAGGATATCCCGCCAAGCCTTTTTAGTTTCCGCGCTGCGTATTCAAGACATCCAGAATTTCACGAACGAATCGAACGACAGCACCACGCCTACGCAGGTCGCGATGACTGCGAGGATGCCAAATGCCAGCATCCAGTTCGGGTGCTTGTAGTCTGTGCCGACAATGCTCGGCTTCTTCGCCGCAATCAGGATGCAACCCAGTGCCAGAGGCAGAACCAGTGCGTTGAGTGTGCCGGCGACCACCAGTACCTTGACCGGTTGGCCGACCAGGCTATAGATCAGCGTCGAGCAGGCGATAAAGCCGATCACCATGCGCTGGCTGTGACGCTTGATGCCTGCATGCCATGAGTACATGAAGCTGACCGTGGTGTAAGCCGCGCCAATGACCGAAGTGACGGACGCTGCGAGCAGGACCACGCCAAAAACCTTGTAGCCGATGGTGCCCATCGAGTGCGAGAACACTGAGGCAGCCGGGTTGCCCGGGTCGAGTATCAAGCCCTGGCTGACGACACCGAGGGCGGCGAGGAACAAACAAACCCGTACTGCGCCGGTGGTGGCAATGCCGATCACGGCGGCGCGGGTAACGGCGCCGACATTCTCAACGCCGGTGATGCCCGCATCGACCAGACGGTGGCCGCCAGAGAACGAGATATAACCCCCCACGGTGCCGCCAACCAGTGTGACGATGGGCAGCAGCAGAAGCAGCGGATCATCCGGGTTTATGCTCTGCGACAAGGCTTCCATGATCGGTGGATTGGACTGCAGCATGGCGTAGCCGATCATGCACAGCATCACCAATCCCAGCACCTGCATGACTTTGTCCATCACGCTGCTGGCGTTGCGCAGCATGAAAATGCCAATGATGCCGACCGCTGCAATCAGCGAGCCGATGACTGGCGGCACGCCGAACAACACATTCATCGCCAGCCCTGCGCCGCCAATGTTGCCGATGTTGAAGGCAATACCGCCGAGCACAATAAAGCCGGAAACCAAATGCCCGACGCCGGGCAATACCTTGTTGGCGACATCCTGGCCGCGCAGATTGGAGACGCTGAGCACTCGCCAGATATTCAGCTGAGCGCCGATGTCGATCAGCAGCGAAACCAGAATCGCGAAGGCGAAGCTGGCCATGTATTTGGCGGTGAACAACGAGGTTTGGGTGAGAAACGCCGGGCCAATCGAGGACGTGGCCATGATGAATATCGCCCCGCGCATGACGCTGCGCTGTTGCTCGGGAGCGGTGCTGAGAGTGCTTGCCGTGGATTGCATGAATACCTTCTTTTTTTTGGAGTTTGGCAGGGCGTTTTTTAGGGTATGAATTTCGAATTGTTTTGTTGGTTCAGGGCCGGGTTCCCGGCCACGGCTCAGAACACGCCGAGCTGTTCGTTGCGCAGATCGCAGATCAGCATGTGGCCTGGTGCGTGAGTAATCGCCAGTTCGGGCTTACTGTGCATCGCCACCGCTTGCGGGGTCACACCGCACGCCCAGAACACCGGCACTTCACCTTCGTGGATATGCGAAGCACAACCAAAGTCCGGCTTGTTGATGTCGGTGATGCCCAGTGCAGCGGGGTCGCCGATGTGCACGGGCGCGCCATGCACGCCGGGGAAACGCGAGGTGACTTGTGTGGCGCGTATCACCTTGTCGGCGGGCATCGGCCGCATGCTCACAACCATCGGCCCGCTGAACTGCCCGGCTGGGCGGCACTGGCGATTGCTGATGTACATGGGCACGTTGTGGTTATCTTCGATGTGGCGCACGGGCACGTCATTGGCCAGCAACGCGCTCTCGAAACTGAAACTGCAGCCGATCAGAAACGCCACCATGTCGTCCTGCCAGTGAGCGCTGATATCGCTCACTTCCTCGCATAACTCGCCGTGGCGATAGAGGCGGTAGAGCGGCAGATCGCTGCGAATATCTGCGCCAGGCGCCGCGTATTGGCTGATGGCCGAGCCCACATCGGTGACGTCGAGCAGCGGGCACGCTTGTGGATTACGCTGGCAGAACAATAGAAAGTCATAGGCTTGCGCCTGTTTGACGATCAGCAGGTTGGCCTGAGCAAATCCTGCGGCCAGCCCGGCAGTTGGACCGTTGAATTGGCCCGCGCGAATCAGCTGGCGCAGTTGCTCGGGGCTTTGCGTGTTGAGTGGCTGCATGTGGCTAAATACTCTGCGTGTGTGCGGTCAGGTCCATTGCGCCAACAACAGGCGATGCTGGCGCTGCGCCTCTGCCAATGCCATGGGCCGAAATTGCAACTCGGTGCCCGGCAGGCATTGCGCGAGATGCGCCACGGCCGCTGGAGTCAGTGCACCGAGGCGCGGGTAGCCGCCAATGGTTTGCCGGTCGTTGAGCAGCACAATCGGCTGGCCATCGCTTGGCACCTGAATGGCGCCGAGTGGCACACCTTCCGAGACCATTTGCTGGCGCTCGCAGCGCAGCGCTGGCCCGAGCAAACGTACGCCCATGCGATCCGCACGTTGGTCAACTGTCCAGGTGCTGTTGAAGGCATCGAACAGGCTCTGGCCGCTGAAATCGGCAATCTGCGCGCCAAGAATTACCGGCAGGTTGCTGTTCTCCGGGCGTTGCGGAATCTGGCTGGCGGCGAGTTCGCGCGGGCTTGGAGCCTGTGTGGCGTTCCAGCTCAGGCGGTCGGCATTGCTAAGTGGTTGGCCGTCACCGTGCAGGCCGCCAAGCTGATCACGGCGCACGCTGGAACAACTGCCGAGTACCAGCGGTGCACTGAACCCACCGGGTGCGGCCAGATAGGCGCGCACACCTTGCAGCGGATTATTGAAGCGCAGACGCTGGCCGCGCCGTACGTTGAAACTGCGCCACGGCTTGATGTTTTGCTCATCGAGTTGCGCGCCAAGATCCGCACCGCAAAGGGCCAGACACGCATCGCGCTCAACCAGCAGTTCGAGGCTGCCGAGGGTAATCTCGATCACGGCGGCGTTGAGCGAATTACCCAGCAGCCAGTTGGCCCAGTTCTGGGCAATCCAGTCGGCGCCGCCGCCTTGTGTCACGCCCAGATGGCGAACACCGACGCGGCCGCTGTCGTGCAGATTGGCGAGGGCGCCACTGCGTTCAATCAACAGGCTCATGGCTTCACCTCAAATGGTGTGTCGTCGCCACCCAAACGTACGAACTCGGCCCGGTCTACCGCGACAAAACGCACGCGGTCGCCTGGCTGCAACAGGCTGTAGCCATCCAGTTCACGGTCAAACAGGCGCGTGGGACTGCGTCCGATGAGGTTCCAGCCGCCCGGTGATTGCAGCGGATAAATAGCTGTTTGGCGATCCGCAATACCCAGGCTTCCGGCGGGCACTTGCTGGCGGGGTGTGCTCAGGCGCGGGCTGGCAATGATCTCGTCAACCAGCCCCATAAAGGCAAAGCCGGGCGCGAAACCCAACGCGAACACCTGATACACATGCTGGCTGTGACAGTCGATAACGCCCGCAACGCCGAGGCCGCTGCGGCTGCCGATGGCTGCCAGTTCAGGGCCGACGCTGGTGTCGTACCACACCGGAATTTGCTGTTCTCGCCCTGCAGTTGCCGCCTGCGGGGACAGGTCGGTGAGGGCTTGTTTGATCAGTTCGCGGGCTTGTTGGTCATCCAGTTGCGTCAGATCGTACTGCACGAGCAGGGTGGTGTAGGAGGGCACCAGTTCCAGCAATTTGTCGGCGAATACGTCGCGCAGGCGCTCGGCGGCCGCCAGCAGCCAGGGCATGTTGGACTCTTCGATCTGATCAAACAGGCGCAGCATCAAGGTGTCGATAGCCACCACTTCTATGGCTAACTTCATGCCTTTGCAGTTCCCTGCAGCGCGCTCAGGGCGGCGCGAATCTGTTGCACGGCGGCGACGGAACCGGCGTTGTCGCCATGCACGCACAAGGTGTCGGCGCGCAGGGTCAGGCTGCTGCCATCGCTGGCGGTCAGCGCCGTGCCGGTGGCCAGATCGGTGGCCTGCTTGATAATGGTCGCCGCGTCGTGATGCACCGAGCCTGGCTGGGCGCGCGATACCAGCATGCCGGCGGAGTCATAGGCGCGGTCGGCAAAAACTTCAAACCACAGGCTGATACCGATTTCATCGGCCAGCGCCTGGCTGGCGCTGTTGTCACGGGTCGACATCAGCATCAGCGGCAGTTCGGGGTTATAACGGGCGACGGCCTGCATGACCGCGCGCAATGATTGCGGGTTGCGCATCATGTCGTTGTACATCGCGCCATGCGGTTTGACGTAACCGACCTGCGTGCCTTCGGCGCGGCACATGCCTTCAAGCGCGCCGATTTGGTAGAGCAGCATGTTTTCGATTTCGGCGGGGGAGCAGGCCATTGAGCGGCGGCCGAATCCGACCAGATCGGGGTAGGCCGGGTGTGCGCCAATGAGCACGTTGTGTTCAACCGCCAGCGCAACTGTGCGGCGCATGATGCTGGGGTCGGAGGCGTGAAAGCCGCAAGCAATGTTGGCGCAGTCGATGAAGGGCATCACCTCAGCATCCAGGCCCATTTGCCATGCACCAAAGCTCTCACCAATGTCGCAATTGAGTCGCACGCTCATCATCTAAATCCTGTGTTTATTATTGATGTCCATCAAGTGGACAGGACTTTATGTGACAAAACGATGATAAATTATCAATAAAACGTCAATGTATTTTTCTTGCCATTCATCCGAACGGTGAACTCGCAGGCCAAATGCTTTGTTGTATGCTTGCCTGCCGCGCCTGTTCAACTCTTGAGTCCAGCGCTGCGGAGTGGCGAGAAATTCGTGAATAAACTGCGTATTTCGGCGATCTAACAAGCAACGACGGACTTCAGATGACTGACGGCAAGGCCTCTCGTAATTCGCGTACTTCAATTGTGGCTTCCAGCCATCTGGCAGAGCAGTCGCAGGAACTCTCGCAAATGGAGTTCGGCCTGATCATTGCGGGCAATGCGTTCATGCGCTGGATGGAGCGCTGCATGAAAGCCTCCGGTGGCATCGAGATGAACGCGCTCGACGTAATGGTTTTGCACAGCCTGACCAGTCGCGGCCGGGCCAAGCGCCAGGCCGATATCTGCCTGCTGCTGAATATCGAAGACACACACACCGTGACCTACGCGCTGAAAAAACTCAGCAAGCTAGGGCTGGTCGGCGGAGAAAAGCAGGGCAAAGAGATGTTTTATCAGACCACTGAAAAGGGTCATGAGCTCTGCTCCGTGTACACCGAGATCCGTCAGGAGTGCCTGATTGCACCCTTTGAAAACCTCAATATCGACCCCGAGGAAATCCATCGCCTCGCGGGCATGCTGCGCGCCTTGTCCGGCCTTTATGACCAAGCCGCCCGCGCTGCCACCTCTTTGTAAAAGCTGCACGGTTTAACCTGCTGCAGCTCATCTGGAATTTGATTTATGCGTATTGAACCTCGTCCATTGCCACAGATTCTGCCGAATCTGGGCGCTCTGCCGCCGTTACTGACTCGCTTGTATGCCACCCGTGGGGTGCAATCGGTCGAAGAGTTGGACAAGGGGCTGGCGCGGCTGATCCCGTATCAACAACTGAAGGGCATGGATGCAGCCGTCGAGTTGCTGGTGAGCGCTTTGCAGCAGCGCGAGCGGATTTTGATCGTTGGTGATTTTGACGCAGATGGCGCAACAGCCAGCACCGTCGGTGTGCTCGGTTTACGCCTGCTGGGCGCAGCGCATGTTGAATATCTGGTGCCCAATCGGTTCGAGTTCGGCTACGGCCTGACCCCGGAAATTGTCGCGGTGGCCTTGAACTCTCAGCCACAATTGCTGATGACTGTGGATAACGGCATTTCCAGCGTTGAAGGCGTTGCAGCAGCCAAGGCTGCCGGCCTGAAAGTGTTGGTGACCGATCACCACCTGCCCGGCCCCGAGCTGCCGGCGGCGGATGCCATCGTCAACCCCAACCAGCCGGATTGCAGTTTCCCGAGCAAAGCGCTGGCGGGCGTCGGGGTGATGTTTTACGTGCTGCTGGCGCTGCGCGCGCGGCTGCGTGACACTGGCTGGTTTGCCCAGCAGGGGCTGGCCGAGCCGAACCTTGCCGAGTTGCTGGATTTGGTCGCCCTCGGCAGTGTGGCGGATGTGGTGCCGCTGGATGCCAACAACCGGATTCTGGTCCATCAAGGCTTGGCGCGGATTCGTGCTGGTCGTGCGCGACCGGGTTTGCGCGCAATATTAGAGGTGGCAGGGCGTCATCATGGACGCATTACCTCAACCGATCTGGGCTTTATTCTCGGCCCGCGTCTGAATGCGGCGGGGCGTCTGGATGACATGAGTCTGGGCATTGAATGCCTGCTCTGCGAAGACGAAGCGCTGGCCCGAGACATGGCCGTTGAACTCGACCAGCTCAATCAGGATCGCAAAGCCATCGAGCAGGGCATGCAACGTGAAGCGCTGGCACAACTCAAGGATTTGCCAGTCGCCGATATGCCGTTTGGCCTGTGCTTGTTCGAGGCCGATTGGCATCAGGGCGTGATCGGCATTCTTGCCTCGCGCCTGAAAGAGCGTTACCACCGTCCAACCATCGCCTTTGCCGATGCCGGTGACGGCGTGCTCAAAGGTTCGGCGCGTTCAGTGCCGGGCTTTCATATTCGCGATGCGCTGGACGCCGTCGCCGCCAAGCATCCAGGGCTTATCAGCAAGTTTGGTGGGCACGCGATGGCGGCGGGTTTGTCACTACCATCCATCAACTTCCCGGCGTTTGCCGAGGCGTTCGATCAGGAAGTGCGCCGTCAGTTGGTCGAGGATGATCTGACAGGCCGACTGCTTTCCGATGGCACTTTGTCGATCGAGGAATACAACCTGGAACTGGCGCGTGCATTGCGTAACGCCGGGCCGTGGGGCCAGCATTTCCCCGAGCCGTTATTTCACGGCATTTTCCAGGTCGTCCAACAGCGTCTGGTGGGTGAGCGACACCTGAAAATGGTTTTGAAAACCGAATGCGGCGGCCAGACACTGGATGCCATCGCATTCAATATCGACCGCGAGCAATGGCCCAATCCCACGGTGCGTTGGGTCGAGTTGGCCTACAAACTCGACGTCAACGAATACAAAGGTAACGAGACCGTGCAGCTGATGGTGGCGCATCTTTCGGCGCGTTAACGGTTCGAGTCGTGCTGCGTTCAGCCTTCAGAGTTGTGTTTTGAATTAGAGGGTTTGGGCGCGGGGCGCCTTGACGGATTGCGCCTTGGCGCTATCCATCCTCCGTGTTTGTGGGGTTGTAGGAATTTTCCGAAATATCTGGATGCACTCTGACGCGTGGTTTGCGCAACTGCGGCGGGTAAATTGGGGTCTGTTAAGGATCGCAATCAATCCTCTGGAGATGACCATGAATACCCGTAGTTTGCTCGACCAACTGCTCAAGTCTGGTCAGGATATGTTGCAGCAACCCTCGCGCAATTCCTCCAACAGCAATGCCAATAACGTCAATACCCAAAGTAGCGGTGGCGGTGGCATTAGCGATTTGCTCGGCAGCGTAATGGGCGGCAAGGGCGGCGGCTCAAGCAACCTCGGCAGCCTGCTTTCCGGTGCCAGCGGTGGTGCGTTGGCTGCGGGTGCCATGGGTTTGTTAATGGGCAGCAAGAAAGCCCGCAAAATCGGCGGCAAGGCCCTGACGTATGGCGGCCTCGCGGCGTTGGGCGTGGTGGCGTACAAGGCTTACGGCAACTGGCAAGCGCAGCAAGCCGGCAGTGTTCAGCAAGAGCCGCAAACACTCGACCGCCTGCCCGCTCCGCAGGTTGAACAACACAGCCAGGCAATACTCAGGGCATTGGTAGCGGCGGCCAAAGCCGACGGCCACGTTGATGCGCGTGAGCGGCAATTGATTGAAGGCGAACTGGGCAAGCTGGTGCAGGACGCCGAGCTGCAACACTGGCTCGAAGCCGAACTGAACAAACCGCTAGATCCCGCCGAAGTCGCACGCGCCGCGACCACCCCGGAAATGGCCGCAGAAATGTACATCGCCAGCGTGTTGATGGTGGATGAAGAACACTTCATGGAGCGCGCTTACCTGCAGGAACTGGCCAAGCAACTCAAGCTCGATCCGGCGCTGCAAACCGAGCTGGAGAAACAGGTGCGCGTTGAGTTGGGCGCTCAGTAAGGGACGCTTTGAGGTTTATCCGGTGAGCGATTGGTTGTTGGTTTGAATCAAATGCCAGCGTGTTTACCCGTGAGATTGTAATGACGGATTAACCTTCGGTTTATCCATCCTCCGTCGGGTATATAGGTTTTAACGGGGCGAAGTGCAGCGTACATACGTACGCAGCACTTCGCCCCGCTTCACAACAAGCTCTTTGTTTTTTGCTCTGTGCTCTTCAAATCCCAGCCCTTGAGTGCGGCTCGGGCAGGCTGGCGTAGGCGTGGAATGGGGAGAAGCGGCGGAGCGTACATAAGTACGTGAGCACTTCGAGCCGTTTCACAACACCCGCCAGCCAAGCGAGCCACGCTCAAATCAATGTTTGAACATGATGTGGCGCACCGCTGTGTAATCCTCGAGCCCGTACATGGACATGTCCTTGCCGTAACCCGACAGCTTCTGCCCGCCGTGCGGCATTTCGCTCACCAGCATGAAGTGCGTGTTTACCCAGGTGCAGCCATATTGCAAACGTGCAGCCAGGCGGTGCGCGCGCCCGACATCTTGAGTCCACACCGAAGAAGCCAGGCCGTAATCGGAATCGTTGGCCCATTCCAGCGCTTGTGCTTCGTCTTCAAACTCGGTGACTGAAACCACAGGCCCGAACACTTCGCGCTGGACGATTTCGTCGTCCTGGCGTGCGCCGGCGAGTACGGTCGGCTCAAAGAAGAAACCGTCGCCGGCAACCTTTTTACCGCCCGTCACTACGCTGATGTGCGGCTGAGCAGCGGCGCGCTGAACAAAACCATCAACGCGATCACGATGCTCGGCAGTAATCAGCGGGCCAAGCTCGGTTTGCGGGTCATCCTGCAGGCCATACTTGATGCTGCTGACGGCCTCGCCGAGGGCTTTGACGAATTTCTGGTAAATCCCTTTCTGCGCATAGATTCGGCAGGCGGCGGTGCAGTCTTGTCCGGCGTTGTAGAAGCCGAAACTGCGGATGCCCTCAACGGCGGCGTCGATGTCGGCGTCGTCGAAAATCAGCACCGGCGCCTTGCCGCCCAACTCCATGTGCATGCGCTTAACGGTGTCAGCAGTGCTGGAGATAATATTCGAGCCCGTGGCCACGGAACCGGTGAGTGAGACCATGCGCACTTTGCTGTGCGTGGTCAGCGGCTGGCCCACGGAAGGGCCGCGGCCGAAGACGATATTGACCACGCCAGCGGGGAAGATTTCAGCCAGCAGTTCGCCCAATTTAAGGGCGGTCAGTGGTGTTTGCTCGGAAGGCTTGAGCACCACGGTATTGCCCGCGGCGAGTGCCGGTGCGATTTTCCACGCGACCATCATCAGCGGGTAGTTCCACGGCGCAATCGAAGCCACCACGCCAATCGGGTCGCGGCGGATCATCGAGGTGTGGCCCGGCAGGTATTCACCTGCTGCCGAGCCGTTAAGGCAGCGACTGGCTCCGGCGAAGAAGCGGAATACGTCGGCAATGGCCGGGATTTCATCGCCCAGGGCGGCGGCGTATGGCTTGCCGCAGTTGTCGGATTCGAGCTTGGCGAAAGTTTCCGCCTGCGCTTCAATGGCATCGGCCAAGCGCAACAGCAGCAGCGAGCGATCTTTTGGCGCGGTTTGCGACCAGCTTTCAAACGCCGCATCGGCGGCTTGAACGGCGGCATCGACCTGCTCGCTGCTGGCCTCGTTGATGTGCAGCAGTGCCGTTCCAAGAGACGGATTGAGCACTGGCTGGCTGGCGCCTTCGCCGTTAACGAGTTGGCCGTTGATGAGCATTTTGCTTTGCATCTGTGCAATCCTCTTGTCGGAATTTATTAGCTGCGTGTCACGCGCACGCAGTGGTTTGAATTGGTTATTTGCCGCCGCTACCCGCGACGCTTTCGCTGCTCTTGGTCAGGTAATACGCACCCAGAATCGGCACCATGGTCACCAGCATCACCATCATGGCGACGACGTTGGTCACCGGCACATCGCGCGGGCGGCTCAGTTGGTTGAGCAGCCACAGCGGCAGCGTCCGTTCGTGGCCAGCGGTAAAGGTGGTGACGATAATTTCATCGAACGACAGGGCAAACGCGAGCATGCCGCCGGCCAGCAGTGCCGAGCTGAGGTTGGGCAGAATGATGTAGCGGAAGGTCTGCCAGCCATCTGCACCGAGGTCCATGCTGGCTTCGATCAGGCTGTGCGAGGTGCGACGAAAGCGGGCGATCACGTTGTTGTAGACGATCACCACACAGAACGTTGCGTGGCCGATCACGATGGTCATAACTCCCGGCTCGATACCGAAGCGTTTGAAGGCTGCCAGCAAGGCCAGGCCGGTAATAATGCCGGGCAGGGCAATTGGCAGAATCAGCAGCATCGAGATGCTCTCCTTGCCGAAGAAGTCGCGGCGATACAGCGCCGCTGCCGCCAGTGTGCCGAGCACCATGGCGATCAGCGTGGCGATGCTGGCGATTTGCAGCGACAGCTTGATCGATTCAAGTACATCCTCCCGCGCAAACGCCACGCTGAACCAATCCAGGGTGAAGCCTTGCGGTGGAAAACTGAAGGCCGCGTCTTCGGTGTTGAAGGCGTACAAAAAGATGATGAAGATCGGGAAGTGCAGGAATACCAGCCCGCCCCATGCGGCGATCTTCAGGCCCAGCGAAGCTTTTTCAGAGTGCATCGAAGGCCCCCAGACGTTTGACGACAGACAAATAAATGGCGATTAACACAATCGGCACCAGGGTGAAGGCGGCGGCCATCGGCATGTTGCCGATCGCGCCTTGCTGGGCGTAGACCATGCTGCCGATGAAGTAGCCGGGCGGGCCGATAAGTTGCGGCACGATGAAGTCGCCGAGGGTCAGTGAGAAAGTGAAGATCGAACCCGCCGCAATGCCTGGAATCGACAGCGGCAAGATCACCTGCACAAACGTCTGCCAAGGCCGTGCGCCAAGGTCGCTGGAGGCTTGTAGCAGGGAAGGCGGCAGGCGTTCCAGTGCGGCCTGAATCGGCAAAATCATGAACGGCAGCCAGATGTAGATAAACACGAAGAAGCGGCCCAGGTGCGAGGTCGACAACGTGCTGCCGCCCACGCCGGGAATGCCCAGAATGAATTGCAGCAGCGGGGTCAGGCCCATGTGCTCAACGAACCACTGCGCCACGCCGCCTTTGGCCAGAAGCAAGGTCCAGGCGTAGGCCTTGACGATGTAACTGGCCCACATTGGCATCATCACCGCGATGTAGAAAAACGCCTTGGTTTTGCCGGTGGTGTAGCGCGCCATGTAATAGGCAATCGGGAATGCGATCAGGGCGCTGCCAATCGAAACGGCAATGGCCATGCTCACTGTGCGCACGATGATGTCGAAGTTGGCCGGCTGGAACAGCGCCGTGAAGTTGGCCGTGGTCAGTTCCGGCAGCACCGTCATGCTGAAGTCGTCGAAGGTGTAAACACCTTGCCAGAGCAGGTTGAGCAACGAGCCCAGGTAAATTGCGCCGAACCACACCAGCGGCGGAATCAGCAACATCGACAGGTACAGGTTGGGCTTGCGGTAGAGCAGGCTCGACAGTCGATTCATCACGCCTTGGCGTTGCTCGGCGACCGCGATAGGAGTGGAAATTTGCATGTCAACGAGCCTCGGTTGCGGCGTTGTCATGCAGCGTGACCATCGCTTCCCGTGGCCAGCGCGCAGTCACTTGCTGGCCCAGCGTTAGCGGCTGTGCCTGAGTTTCCCACTGCGAGTTGGCCTGGCTGATGCTGAGGTTTTCGCCGTTATCGAGCTTCAGTTCGAATCGCGTGGCCGCGCCCTGATACTGAATATCGTGGAGTACGCCGCTGAGTTCGACGTGCTCGCTGGAGGCGGCGCCTTCGGCAAATTGAATATGTTCCGGGCGAATCGAGAACGGCTGCGCGCTGCCAGTCAGGCGTTGGGCGATTTCACCGCGCAGCACATTCGAGGTGCCGACGAACTCGGCCACAAACGGTGTGGCCGGCTTCATGTAAAGATTGCGCGGGGTGTCGACCTGCTCGATCCGGCCTTTGTTGAACACCGCCACACGGTCCGACATCGACAGGGCTTCGGTCTGGTCGTGGGTGACGAAAATGAAGGTAATACCCAGCTGGCGCTGAAGCTTCTTCAGTTCGCCCTGCATTTGTTCACGCAACTTCAAGTCGAGTGCGCCGAGTGGCTCATCGAGGAGCAATACGCGCGGGCGGTTGACCAGTGCGCGGGCCAATGCCACACGCTGGCGCTGGCCACCCGAAAGCTGTGCCGGTTTACGATCGCCATAACCGGCGAGGGCGACCATGCCCAGTGCCTCTTCAGCACGGTTGAGGCGTTCGGACTTGCCCACGCCTTTAACCTTCAAGCCATAGGCCACGTTGTCGCGAACGTTCATGTGCGGGAACAGGGCGTAGTCCTGGAAGACGGTATTAACGTCGCGCTGGTACGGCGCAAGGCCAACGGCCTCGACCCCGTGAATTCGGATTGAGCCGGCGCTCGGGTGTTCAAATCCGGCGATCAGGCGCAAACAGGTGGTTTTGCCAGAGCCGGAAGGGCCCAGCATGGAAAAGAATTCTCCGTCCTGGATGTCGATGGACACCCGGTCTACGGCTCTTACGTCGCCGAATACGCGGGACACATCGGTGAATTGCACTGCAAGGGTCATGTCAAAAAACTCCAGGAGAAAAATAATCCATCCACGCCATCGTTCAGGCTTGCCGACACAGAACGTCGGTGCCGATGGATCTAAAGCTGTCTAGCTACGCAAAAAAATTACCCAATGGGCGTGTGGCTTGCTCCGCCCCAGCAATCTCAAAAACAGCGAAGAGATGCGTTTCATGGCGCAGCACGACGCCACGTTAACCAGCCGCTAGGCGAGCGTTGTGCGTTAACACAACGCCGCCCACGGATCGCGCAATCAGCGCGAGGTGAGAGTTACCGGCCGCCCATGATGGCGATGTAGTCCTGAGTCCAGCGGCTGTAGGGCACGTACTTGCCGCCTTCGGACTGTGGGGTTTTCCAGAAGGCAATCTTGTCGAAGTTGTCGAAACCGTTGGTTTTGCAGCCCTCGGCGCCGAGCAGTTCGTTGCCTTCACACGCCGCCGGTACGGCAGGCAGCGAGCCAAACCAGGCCGCGACGTCGCCCTGAACCTTGTTGTCCAGTGACCAGTTCATCCACTGATAGGCGCACGATGGATGCTTGGCATCGGCGTGCAGCATGGTGGTGTCGGCCCAGCCGGTAGCGCCTTCAGCCGGTACGGTCGAGGCAATTGGCTGCTTTTCGAGTTGCAGGGCGTTGACCTGATATGGCCAGGAACCGGACGCCATCACGCCTTCGTTTTTGAAGTCGCTCATTTGCACGGTTGCGTCATGCCAGTAGCGGTGGATTAGCTCGTGTTGCTGGCGCAGCAGATCAAGCACGGCGGCGTATTGTTTCTCGTCGAGCAGGTACGGGTCTTTGATGCCCAATTCCGGCTGCGCGGTTTTCAGGTACAGCGCGGCGTCGGCGATGTAGATCGGGCCGTCATAAGCTTGCACGCGGCCTTTGTTGCTCTTGCCGTCGGGCAGGGTGGTTTCCTTGAATACGACGCTCCAGCTGGTCGGCGCTTGCTTGAACAGCTCGGCGTTGTACATCAGCACGTTCGGGCCCCACTGGTACGGCGTGCCGTAATGCGTGCCGTTAACGGTGTGCCACGGTGCATCTTGCAGACGCTTGTCGACGTTCTTCCAGTTGGCGATCAGTGCGGTGTTGATCGGCTGTACGCGCTTGCCCGCGACCAAACGCAAGGAGGCGTCACCCGATGCCGTAACCAGATCGTAGCCGCCCTTGGCCATAAGGCTGACCATTTCATCCGAGGTGGCGGCGGTTTTAACGTTGACCATGCAACCGGTCTGCTTCTCGAAGCCGGTAACCCAGTCATAGCCTTTGTCGGTTTCGCCACGCTCGATATAGCCAGGCCAGGCGATGATATCCAGTTGGCCTTCGCCTTTGCCGATCGATTGCAGCGCTTCTGCAGCGTTGACGCTACCGGCGGCCAGCAGCGCAGTTGAGAGTGCGCTGAGGAGCAGAGTTTTTTTCACGATCATCGGAGTTCCCTCTTTTCTATTGTTAGGTCGGGGCAGTTAAACGTCGTGCAACAGGTGCCCTTATGGGCGACTTCATCAATTGTTATGTCTGTTCAATCCAGGGCGTTGCCGTGGCGCGCCATGATGTGGCGCACCACGCTGTAGTCCTGCAGAGAGTCACTGGATAAATCCTTGCCGTAACCGGAGCGCTTCATGCCGCCGTGGGGCATTTCGCTGGCGAGCATGAAGTGGCTGTTGATCCAGGTGCAGCCGTATTGCAGGCGCGCGGCCACCTGCATGGCCTTGTCCAGATTCTGTGTCCACACCGAAGAGGCAAGGCCGTATTCGGAGTCGTTTGCCCAGTCCACCGCCTGCTCAAGCTGGTCAAAGCGGGTCACCGTGACGACTGGCCCGAACACTTCGCGCTGGACGATTTCATCGTTCTGCCGACAGCCCGCCAGCAAGGTTGGCTGGTAATAGAAACCGGGGCCGGAGTGCACGGCTGCGCCTGTGACGCGCTCGATGTGCGGCTGGCCGAGCGCGCGCTCTACAAAGCTGGCCACGCGGTCACGTTGGCGCGCGCTGATCAGCGGGCCGAGTTCGTTGTCTTCATCACGTTTGCGGGCAAAGCGCAGGCTGCTGACCGCGTCACCCAGTTCAGCGACCAGGCGATCATGAATACCGGCTTGTGCGTAGATGCGGCAGGCAGCTGTGCAGTCCTGCCCGGCGTTGTAATAACCGTAGCTGCGCACGCCTTCGATTACGGCTTGCAGATCGGCGTCGTTGCAGACAATCACCGGCGCTTTGCCGCCCAGTTCAAGATGGGTGCGCTTGAGCGTCTTGGCAGCGGTCTGGAGGATTTTCTGCCCGGTAACGATGTCGCCGGTGAGCGAGACCATGCGCACTTTGGGATGGCCAACCAAGTGGCTGCCAACACCTTCGCCGCCGCCACAGACAATATTCAACACGCCTGCCGGCAGAACTGTGTTGAGCATCGGCGCGAGCGCCAGAATCGATAACGGAGTGTGTTCGGACGGTTTGAAAACCAGGGTGTTGCCTGCCGCCAATGCCGGTGCGATTTTCCAAGCGGCCATCATCAGCGGGTAATTCCACGGTGCAATCGAGGCGATCACGCCAATCGGATCACGGCGCACCATGCTGGTGTAGCCGGGAATATATTCACCAGACAACTGACCGCTTTGGCAGCGCACCGCGCCGGCAAAGAAACGGAAGACATCCACTGCCGCACTCAGGTCATCCTGACGGGCCAGATGCAGGGGCTTGCCGCAGTTGAGGGCTTCGAGGCGGGCGAGCGAATCGGCGTTGCGTTCGATTACATCGGCAATTGCCAGCAAGCATACCGAGCGCTGTTGCGGTGTGGTGCGCGACCAACTGGAGAAGGCTTCATGGGCCGCGACGATAGCGGCTTCAACCTGTTCGGCAGAGGCTTCGTGAACATGCGCAAGGGTTTCACCGGTTGCCGGATTGAGCACGGTTTCCGGCGCGCCGCTGCCAAGCACCAGTTCACCGTTGATCAGCAGGTGATGGCTTAGCGGAGTCAGGGTGGCGGAGCTTGCCATAGTTTCTGTGCTCTATTGTTTGCGCGGGTAGCGCAGTTCTTATAGTGCGATAGAGACTAGATGGCCTGATCGGTGCCTACAATTTCTTAATACTGAAGGTGGTGTTCGATTAAATAGATGGCTTGCGCCCGGTTGGCAGCTCGCGGGCTACGGTCAGAAACGGGTCAACCAGCGCGGGACGCGCCGTGCCGCGGCGCCAGGCCAAGCCCACATCGAGAGTCTGAGTCAGGTCGACCACCGAGCGCGCTTCAATAATGTCGCCCTCCAGCGACCACGGCCGATACGTCATGTCTGGCTGGATGGATATGCCAAGGCCGGCCGCCACCAAACTTCGCACCGCTTCGGTCGAGCCGGTGCGCAGGGTGATGTTGGGTTGCAGGCCGGCACCACTCCAGATGCGCTGGGCGTTGAGGCCCATTTCATCGACATTCATCTGGATTAACGGCTCGCTAACAATGTCGGCCAGGCTGATGCTGTCGAGTTCCAGCAACGCGTGCTGCGGCGGCAGCCATAAGCGCAGTGGCGAGTGAGTGAGTACTTCTGTTTGCAGGGCGTGGCGGTCTTCGAGGTTGGACAAAATAAGCACGCCGACGTCGATCTCGCCGCTGACCAGCAAGTGCTCAATATAAGGGCGCTCATCTTCAAGTACGCGGATCTCAACGTTGGGGTAGGCGCGTTGAAAGCGGGTGAGCAGGTCGGCCAGGTAGTAACCGGCAACCAAGCTGGTTACGCCAATTGTCAGGCTGCCTGCAACAGTGTCGGTGCTTTGTTGCAGGCTGCGCTTGGCGTTATCCACAGTGGCCAGAATCAAGTGTGCCTGCCTCAGAAACTGATGGCCCTGATGGGTCAGTGACATACCTTTGGCGTGTCGATTGAACAGGCTCACGCCGATTTCTTCTTCGAGCTGCTGAATCGCCAGAGTCAGGGTCGATTGCGAAATAAACACCGCCTGAGCGGCGGCGGAGATCGAGCCGGTTTCGGCGACAGCGATGAAGTGGCGAATCTGGCGCAGGGTCATCATGGTGTTTTATGGCTGCTTTTGGCTGCGGTTTAAGCTGAATTTACAATAATGTAGCGATACTTTCGATTATTTAGATAGATCGATGGCTGTTTTATACCTTGATGTGGCAACTGCGTAAGCCGTTCGAGTTATTCGTCGAGCCGGCGTGATCCCGCCGTTTGGCGGACGCCATCGCGTGACTCCGGGCTTGGGCTATCTTCAATAGCCTGAATCGGCTGGATCTGCCGAAGGAGGCATCAATGAACACCAGTGATTTACTTGAGCAGTTACTCAAGTCCGGGCTCTCTGGGCAAGGCGGTGGCGGTCGCCAAAGCACCTCAGGGATGGGCGGTCTTGGCGGCGCGCTGGGTGGGGCGTTGGGCGGTTTATTGGGTGGAGGCGGCCAGAGTTCTGGAGCTTCTGGCGGTATGGGTGGTTTAGGCGGGCTGCTGGGCGGTTTGCTCGGCGGTGGGCCGTCCTCCGCAGCGCCAACTCAAGCCGGTGGGCGGCAACAGGGCTCAGGCGGCGGGATTAACTACAGCGGCCTGGCAACGCTGGGCATGCTGGCGTTTCAAGCCTACAGCGCCTGGCAACGTAATCAGGATTCCGGCGCGCAGACGGCTACCCGCAATGCGTTCGTTAATGCGCCGCAATCCGAAGAATTGCTGGCCGGACCTTCGGCTGGCCCTGAACTTGAGGAACGCAGCAATGCGGTGTTGCGGGCGCTGATTGCCGCCTCCAAGGCAGACGGGCGAATTGATGAGCAGGAGAAGAAACTGATTTACGCCGAGATTCACAAGCTCGCGGATGACCCCGGCCTGCAGGCGTGGCTGGATGCTGAGGTGCGTCGCCCGCTGAATCCGGCAGACGTTGCGATTGCGGCGAAAACCCCGGAAATGGCGGCGGAAATGTACTTGGCCAGCGCCTTGTTGGTGGGGCGTCAGGAGGGCGGCGAGCGAGTTTATCTGGACCAGTTGGCGCAGCATTTGGGGATAGAGCCCGGCTTGCAGGCGCATCTTGAGGAGCAGATCAACGCTTGATGCCCAGACCATTATTCAGCCGGTTGCCAGTGTGTGCGACAGGCTGAATGTTGGCTTATGTCTGCAACCTATGGCGTATGTCGTTCCTTCTGCGCGCGCGTTAGTCTGCGGGTCATCACTCACATGATCCGACCGCGAGGCGCACATGCAACCACTTCTTGATCGTTATGATTACCTGATTGTCGGCGCCGGCCCTGCGGGTTGTTTGCTGGCTAACAGGCTGTCGGCCGATCCGGCTGTTCGGGTGTTGCTGATCGAAGCGGGTGGGCGGGACAACTACCCGTGGATTCATATCCCTGTCGGCTATCTGTATTGCATCGGTAATCCGCGTACCGACTGGTGCTTTGAAACGGCCAGTGAGCCGGGCCTCAATGGCCGTTCGCTGAAATATCCGCGGGGGCGGGTGCTTGGCGGCAGCAGCTCAATCAACGGCATGATCTACATGCGCGGGCAATCGGCGGATTACGACGGTTGGGCCGCGCAGGGTAATTCGGGTTGGGCCTGGAGCGATGTATTACCGTTGTTCAAACGCTGTGAGAACCACTTTGCCGGTGACAGTGATATGCACGGCGGCAAGGGCGAGTGGAAGGTTTCTGAGCAGCGCCTGACCTGGCAGATACTTGAAGCGTTTCGGGAGGGCGCCGCGCAGAACGGTATTCCCAGCGTTGCGGATTTCAACACCGGCGATAACTTTGGTTGCAGCTATTTTCAGGTTAATCAGTCGGGCGGCGTGCGCTGGAATGCGGCCAAGGCTTTTCTGCGTGACATTAAACAGCGGCCCAATCTGCAGGTAATAACCGATACGCTGGTTGACCGGGTCGAGCTTAAGGATGACCGGGCCGAAGGATTGCGGTTGATTTATCAGGGCCAGCCAGTAACTGTACGCGCCAACCGTGAAGTCATTCTGTGTGCAGGCGCTATCGGCACCCCCGCATTGCTGCAACGCTCTGGCATTGGTCCGCGGCCATTGCTGGAAAAGCTCGGCATCGGCGTGCGCCATGAACTGCCCGGGGTGGGCGCCAATCTGCAGGACCATTTGCAGTTGCGGCTGATCTACAAGGTCAGCGGGGTTAAAACCCTTAATCAGATCGCCGCCAGCCTGTGGGGCAAAATGGGCATGGGCCTTGAATATATGCTCAAGCGCAGCGGGCCTTTGTCGATGGCGCCCAGCCAGCTCGGCGCATTTGCCCGCTCCAGCCCGGAACACGCCACGGCAAACTTGCAGTATCACGTACAGCCGCTTTCGCTGGAGCGTTTTGGCGATCCGCTGCATGAGTTTCCCGCATTCACCGCCTCGGTCTGCAACCTGCGCCCGCACAGCCGTGGGCAGGTGCAGATCAATTCGATTGATCCGGCTGCTGCGCCGCTTATTGCGCCCAACTACCTCAGTGACGAGCGCGACTTGCAGGTGGCAGCCGATGCGATTCGACTGACCCGAAAAATTGTCGCATCGCCCGCCTTGGCAGCTTATGAGCCGCGTGAATACAAACCGGGCCCTGCGTATCAGTCTCAAGCTGATTTGCAGCGCGCGGCCGGCGAAATCGGCACGACCATTTTCCACCCTGTAGGCACCTGCAAGATGGGCAACGATGCCGCCGCTGTGGTGGATGCGCAGTTGCGTGTGCACGGTATTCGCGGCCTGCGCATCGCCGATGCGTCAATCATGCCGACGATCATCTCAGGCAACACTTGCTCGCCGGTGGTGATGATTGCCGAAAAGGCCTCTGAACTAATTCTTCAGCAGCAGGCGAGTGCGGCCGATAACCAGGTGCATGCGCCAGACTTACTCCACGTTTAAACCGAGGGGCGGCTGATAAGTTTGCAGCGATTGCAGTTAGTCGCTTGCCCGGCAGCGGGCGAGCCTCTAGAGTCGCGTGCATAGCCTTGTGCGCTAAAACTGTAGGCATGCCTGCAAACTTGGAATCGGGGAATACTGTGAAGAACTGGTCTGTTCAGCTGCGCATCATCGCAAGCTTTGCTGTTGTGATCACCATCTTGCTGCTCATGGCGGCAGTTGCCTACAACCGCCTGGTAGTCGTGGAAAGAGGCGCGCAGTTGGTGCGTGATAACGCCGTTCCTGGCCTGTATCAGATATCGCGCATACGTAGTTCTTGGGTCGACCACATGCTGCTGACCCGCAAGGAATTGTTGGTTGCCTCGCAGAACAATGGCGTGGCCGAGTCGCAGTTATTGGATCAGGACGAGGCGCAGTTCAGCAAAACCGAGCAAGCGCTGGAACAAGACCTGAATATCTATGAAACCACTATTACCGAGGCGCATGAGCGCACCCTGATTGCCGAATTCAAGCAGCTGCGCAAGCAGTATCTGGGCTTGCACGAGCAGATGCTGGCGTTGCACAAGCAAGGTCGCAGTGCCGATGCCTTTGCCCTGAGTACCGGCCAGATGCTTGCAGACTGGCAGCAGGGCCGTGAAGTGTTGAACAAGCTGGTTGAAGTTAACCGCGATGTTGCGATTACCTCGGTGGCGGATATCCACGAGTCCGTGACCGAGCTGGAGCTGAGCATGCTGCTCGCCGTTTTACTCGCGGTTGCGTTGGCGGCGGTCAGTGGCTTCCTGTTGTTGCGGGCGATTACCCAGCCAATCGCGCAGGTGGTCAATACGCTCAAGATTATGGGCGGTGGTGATTTGTCGGTGCGCATGGATTTGCAGCGTAAAGACGAATTCAACGCCATCGAAGAAGGCTTCAACAACATGAGCGAAGCCCTTAAAGGGCTGGTGACTCAGGCTCAGCGCTCGGCCGTGCAGATGACCACCTCGGTGACCGAAATTGCCGCGACCTCCAAGCAGCAGCAAGCCACGGTGACAGAGACTGCCGCCACGACCACGGAAATCGGCGCTACTTCGCGGGAAATTACCGCGACCTCCCGTGATCTGGTGCGCACCATGAGTGAAGTCTCCAGCACCGCCGAGCACACCTCGGTGTTGGCCGGCTCCGGCCAGTTGGGCCTGACGCGCATGGAAGACACCATGCATCAGGTCATGGGTGCGGCGGATCTGGTAAACGCCAAGCTGGCGATACTCAACGAGAAGGCAGGCAATATCACGCAAGTGGTTACCACCATCGTCAAGTTTGCCGATCAGACCAACTTGCTGTCGCTCAACGCCGCGATTGAGGCGGAAAAGGCCGGTGAATATGGCCGTGGTTTTGCCGTGGTCGCCACCGAAGTACGACGTTTGGCCGACCAGACCGCCGTTGCCACCTACGATATCGAGCAGATGGTGCGCGAGATTCAGTCCGCGGTATCGGCCGGTGTCATGGGCATGGACAAATTCTCAGAAGAGGTCAGACGAGGAATCTCTGAGGTCGCGCAGGTTGGTGAGCAGCTCTCGCAGATTATTCAGCAGGTTCAGGCGCTGGCGCCGCGTGTGCAAATGGTCAACGAAGGCATGCAGGCGCAAGCCACCGGCGCGGATCAAATCAATCAGGCACTGGCCCAGTTGGGCGAGGCCAGCGGCCAGACAGTCGAATCATTGCGCCAGACCAGCTCGGCGATTGATGAGCTAAATCAGGTCGCCAACAGCTTGCGTACCGGCGTTAGCCGTTTCCGGGTATAAACCTGTGAACCGCAGCAGCGCCCGTTCTGCAGCGCAGCAGCGTGATGCGCTGTACCTGCTGTTTCGCATGGGTGACGACCGCTACGCACTGGCCGCGAAGGACATTGTCGCCATCTTGCCGTTGCCGCCGCTCAAGCAGGTCGCCGAGGCGCCGCACTGGGTGGCCGGATTGTTCAACTATCGCGGGCAGGTTTTGCCGGTGCTCGATCTGTCTGCCCGGGCTTTCGCACGCCCCGCCGAATTGCGCACCAGTACGCGGCTGGTGCTGGTGCACTACCGCCAGCAGCAAGACGCTGACGAGCCATTACTGACGGTGGGGCTGATTCTCGAACGGGTCAGTGAAACCCGGCGTATTAACGATGCCGCGTTCAGTGCCAGCCCGATGGCCGGGCAGCCTGAGTATCTCGGTGCGGTTCAGCCGGCAGTTGATGGTGTGCTGCAAAAAATCACGGTCGAGCAATTGCTCGACGCGGATTTACGCGCGTTTTTGCTGGGCGAGAACGCAGCGCAGGTGCGCAGCGATGCTTGAGCAATTTCAGCAATGGCTGCATCAGCGCATTGGCATGGATATCGAGTCCGTCGGCCATAGCGCTTTGGAGCGGGCAATCAAGCAGCGGCAACGTGCAGCGGGTACCGCCGATCCCGCGGCTTACTGGCAATTGCTGCAAGGCTCCAGTCGCGAGCAGCAGGCTTTGATTGAAGCGATTGTGGTGCCGGAGACCTGGTTTTTCCGTTACCCCGAATCCTTCGCCGTGCTCGGGCGTCTGGCTCAGGAACGGCTCACCAGCCTTGCCGGCAGTCGCCCGCTGCGCATCATCAGCTTGCCGTGTTCGACCGGCGAGGAACCCTATTCAATTGTGATGGCGTTGCTCGATGCCGGTATCGACAAGGCCCGCTTCAGTGTTGATGCGTTTGATATCAGCGAGCGCGTCGTGCAGCACGCCAAGGCCGGGGTATACGGACGCAATGCGTTTCGTGGCGATTACCTGACCTTTCAACGGCGCTATTTCAGCGCACGCGGCGATGCCTTTGAGTTGAATGCCGAGGTACGCGACAAGGTCAATTTCAGTTGCGCGAACCTGCTGGCCGCCCCGGTGCTGGCGACGCAGCCGCGTTATGACATGGTTTTTTGCCGCAACCTGCTGATTTATTTTGACCGGCCGACTCAGGAACAGGCGCTCAAAGTGCTCAAGGGTTTGCTGGATGAAAACGGCTCGCTGTTTACCGGGCCAGCAGAAGCCGGGCTGATGAGCAGCAATGGTTTGCGCGCGCTTGGGGTGCCGCTGAGTTTCGTGTTCCAGCGTGACCAGCGCCCGGCGAGGCCCGCACTGAACTATCGCCCGCCGGTGATTCCAGTCCCGGTTGCCCCGCCGATTTCTCGCCAGCCTGTTGCGCGACCGGCCGTCAGCAAAAAACCGGCCCTGAACAAGATTGAACCGGCCAAGTCGCCGAGCCCAGCTGCGAATCAGAGCGATGCTGCGGCGCTTGAGCTGAGCAATATCGAGCAGCTCGCCAACAGCGGTCGCAGTGATGAGGCCCGCGCCGCCTGCGAACGTTTGCTGGCAGAGCGCGGTGGTTCGGCCGGGGTTTTCTACTGGCTGGGCTTGCTCAGCGACGGCGCTGGCCAGGCCGATGCTGCGCAGAATTATTACCGTAAGGTTTTGTACATCGACCCGCATCACCGTGAGGCGCTGGCCCAGTTGGCACTGTTGCTCGCGGCCAAGGGCGATCTGGCCGGTGCCCGGCGATTGCAAGAGCGCGCCAGTCGTGGAGTGAAGCAAGATGGATGAGGGCGTTGGCGTGGGTGAAATGCCGGTGATTGACGACTGCTGGAAGCGCATTGGCGTATACGGTGACAAGAGTTGCGAGCGCTTGGCCAAACATGTGCATTGCCGCAACTGTGAGGTTTATGCCGAGGCGGCGGTGGTGTTGCTGGATCGCTACGGCGCGCTGCATCAGTACGAAGACGAACCGGCTCAGGCTGACACCGATGACATTGGCGAGACGCGTTCGACCCTGATTTTCCGGCTTGGCGATGAATGGCTGGGGCTGGCGACCCGCAGTCTGGTCGCGGTTGTTGCGCAAACCCCGATTCATTCGCTGCCGCATCAGCGCACACGCAGTCTGCTGGGCGTGACCAACGTCAATGGCGCGCTGGTCGCCTGTTTGTCGCTCAGCGAATTGCTCGGGCTGGAGGCTGCCAGCAGCGTTTCCAGCGAGCGCCGGGTAGTGCCGCGAATGCTGATTTTGCAGGGCGCGGACGGCGTATTGGTCAGCCCGGTGGATGAGGTTGAAGGCATTCATCCCTTGCCGCTCGCGGCCATCGTGCCGGCCAATCGCGCTGCCGGCCAAACAGCAGGGCAGTTTGCTCAGGGAGTCACGCAGTGGCGCGAGCGCAGTATTACCCTGCTGGATGAGCAATTGCTCCAGCACGCGATGGTCAGGAGCCTGCAATGACCCCGGATCAGATGAGGGACGCATCCCTGCTGGAGTTGTTCAAGCTCGAGGCTGAAGCGCAAACCCAGCTCTTGGGCGCAGGGCTTCTGGTGCTGGAGCGCGAGCCGCAGCATGCCGGGCAACTCGAAGCCTGCATGCGCGCCGCCCACTCACTCAAGGGCGCGGCACGTATTGTCGGGCTCGACCCCGGCGTCAAGATCGCCCACGCCATGGAAGACATTTTTGTCGCCGCGCAGGAGGGGCTGTTAACGCTGGCCTCTGAGCATATTGATGGCTTGCTGCAAGGCGCCGATATGCTCATGCAAATAGCCACGCCAGTCAGCGAGGCGGGTGCCGAGCAGCAAGCACAAGCGGTCAGCGCGCTGGTCGCACGTTTGCAGACCCTGTTTGTGCAGGGCTCGCCGGGCTTGGCCATGCCGACGCAGCCACCCGCCGCGACGGCTTCCGAGCCGCCAATCGTTGAGCCTGAAAGCGAACGTGATGCGCTGGATTTCACTGCACACACGCCAGCAGAAGCCAAGGCCGCAGAAAGCCTGCCAGCGTCTACTCCAGTGCAGTCGACCCTTGCCGAGGCAACTGGCGAGGGGCCTGCAGAGGCCGCTGAAACGGGCCGTGGCCGCGTACTGCGGGTGTCTTCGGCGCGGCTGGATCATCTGCTGGATATGTCGGGTAAGTCGCTGGTCGAGTTCCAGCAGACTACAGCGCTGAGCCAGTCATTAATGCGCCTCAAACGCACACAGGCGGCCGCCAGTAAAACCCTGGATAACCTGCGCGAAATTACCCAGCAGAGCGACCTCGATCCTGCCGCGCAGGCGTTGCTGGGCGAGGTGCGCAAGTTGCTCGGTGACAGCCAGCAGATGCTTGCCGAACACATGGAAGCATTCGATGACTTCGCCTGGCAGGGTAGTCGGCGCACCCAGCAGCTCTATGACGCCGCGCTGGAATCGCGCATGCGGCCCTTTGCCGACGTGCTCAAAGGGCAGGCGCGGATGGTGCGTGATCTGGGCCGCTCGCTGGGTAAGCAAGTGCGCTTGGATATCGAAGGCGAGTCGACACAGGTCGACCGCGATGTGTTGGAGCGCTTGGAAGCGCCACTGACACACTTGCTGCGTAATGCCGTGGATCACGGAATTGAAGACCCGCAAGTGCGCATCAATCAGGGCAAGCCTGCCGAGGGCCGGCTATTGCTGCGTGCCCGTCATCACGCTGGCATGCTCGCCCTGGAGCTGCACGATGACGGCGCGGGCGTTGACTTGCAGCGGCTGCGCACGGCGATTGTGGCGCGCAAGCTGGCGCCGCAGGATGCCGTGGAGCGCATGAGCGAAGATGAGCTGCTGGCCTTCCTGTTCCTGCCCGGTTTCAGCATGCGCGAAAGCGTTACCGAAGTATCGGGGCGTGGCGTCGGGTTGGATGCGGTGATGCATGAGGTGCGCCAGTTGCGCGGCGGGGTGCGCATGCAGCAGGTGGTCGGGGGCGGCAGTCGGTTCTTCATTGAAGTGCCGTTAACCCTTTCTGTGGTGCGCAGCCTGGTGGTTGAAATTGGCGGCGAAGCCTATGCCATTGCGCTGGCGCACATCGAGCGGATGATCCGCTTGCAGCCAGAGGACATTGTTCAACTCGAAGGGCGTCAGCACTTCTGGTATGAAAACCGCCATGTCAGCCTGGTGTCGGCCAGTCAGCTGTTGCAGAAGACTGACAAGCGCGGCGAGCAAACGGATATTGCCGTGGTGATTCTCAGCGACCGCGAACAGGTTTACGGCTTGGCGGTGGAGCGCTTCATTGGCGAGCGCACGCTGGTGGTCATGCCGCTTGACCGGCGCTTGGGCAAGGTCCGCGATGTGTCTGCCGGTGCCTTGCTGGATGACGGCACGCCGGTGCTGATCCTCGATGTGGAAGACCTGTGCAGCTCAATTGGCAAGCTCCTCGGCAGCGGCAGTTTGCAGCGGGTTGACCGCCGTGAACGGCAAGCCGGAGCGGCCGCGCGCAAGCGTGTACTGGTGGTCGATGACTCACTGACGGTACGTGAGCTGGAGCGCAAATTATTGTTGGCGCGCGGCTATGATGTGGCGGTAGCCGTAGACGGTATGGATGGCTGGAATGCGCTGCGCGCCGAGTCGTTTGACCTGCTGATTACCGATATCGACATGCCGCGCATGGACGGCATCGAACTGGTCGGGCTGGTTCGCCGCGACAGTCGCTTGCAGTCTCTGCCGGTCATGGTGGTGTCTTACAAAGACCGCGCCGAAGATCGCCAGCGCGGTCTGGATGCCGGAGCAGACTATTATCTGGCTAAGGCCAGCTTCCACGACGAAGCACTGCTGGATGCTGTGCAGCTACTGATTGGGGATGCGTCGCAATGAAGATAGGGATCGTCAATGACATGCCGCTTGCCGTCGAGGCGCTGCGGCGGGCACTTGCGCACGAGCCAAGGCATCAGGTGGTGTGGGTGGCGCACGATGGCCGCGAAGCGCTGGAGTGCTGCCTGGAAAATACCCCCGACGTGGTGCTGATGGACCTGCTGATGCCGGTCATGAACGGTGTCGAGGCAACGCGGCTGATTATGGCGCAAGCGCCGTGCGCGATCCTGATTGTCACCGCCGATATTCAGCGCAATATGGGCCTGGTGTTTGAGGCCATGGGCCACGGCGCGCTGGATGTGGTGGATACGCCGAGTCTGGGCGGCCCGCAAGGGCTGGATTCCAGTACGTTGCTGCGCAAGTTGCACAACATAAGCTGGGTGATTGGCCAGCCGGATAAAAAAGCCGCGACCATTCAGGCTAAGCCCCGCGCGACTGAAAACAACAAGCGTCTGGTCGCCATTGGCGCCTCGGCGGGCGGCCCGGCCTCGTTGCTGGAAGTGTTGAAGCAATTGCCGGTTACGTTTAATGCAGCCATTGTGCTGGTGCAGCATGTCGACGCCGAGTTCGCGGCGGGCATGGCCCATTGGCTGAGCAGTGAGTCGCAAATGCCGGTGCGGTTGGCGTGTGACGGTGAGTCGCCAAAACACGGTGAGGTTCTGCTGGCGGGCACCAATAATCATCTGTGCCTGCAGGCGGGTGGCCGGCTGGTTTATGCCGAAGAACCGCTTGGGCAGATATACCGGCCATCGATTGATGTCTTTTTTGATAGCCTTGCACAGCATTGGCGCGGCGATGCGGTTGGCGTATTGCTTACTGGCATGGGCCGCGATGGCGCGCAAGGGTTGAAACATATGCGTGAGCGCGGGTTTCTCACCCTCGCCCAGGACCAGAAGAGCTGTGCGGTCTACGGCATGCCTAAGGCGGCTGCTGCGATTGATGCAGCCGATGAAATTTTGCCGTTGGTCGATATCGCCCCGCGGTTGATGCGCGCGTTTGGCTAAACCATCCATCGTCTGTTGCGATGGCAATTAAATGAGTGATTTGAAGGGCGAAGTATGCGATCTGCAGTCTCGGTAAACCAAGCCGTGATGGTGCTGCTGGTGGATGATCAGGCCATGATCGGGGAGGCCGTGCGCCGCGCGTTGGTCAGCGAGCCCGGTATCGATTTTCATTTCTGCTCAGACCCGCATGAGGCCGTGGCCGTTGCGCTGCAGATACAACCGACGGTGATTCTGCAGGATCTGGTGATGCCCGGCGTCGATGGCTTGAGCCTGCTGCCGGCCTATCGCGCGGAACCCAATTTGCGCGACGTGCCGATTATTGTGCTGTCGACCAAGGAAGACCCGCAGATCAAGTGTGCCGCGTTCAGCGCCGGCGCCAATGATTATCTGGTGAAGTTGCCGGATGTGATCGAGTTGGTCGCACGCATTCGTTATCACTCGCGCTCCTTTCTCGCGCTGCAGCAGCGCGACGAGGCGTTTCGGGCATTGCGCGAAAGCCAGCAGCAGTTGCTCGAAGCCAATTTGGTGCTGCAACGCATGATGAAGTCGGACGGCCTGACCGGTCTGGCCAATCGCCGTCACTTCGACGAATACCTGGACATTGAGTGGAAGCGCGCCATGCGCGAGAGCAGCCAGTTGTCGCTGGTGATGATCGATGTCGACTATTTCAAGAAATATAACGACCATTTCGGCCATGTTGCCGGCGACGAAGTGCTGCGCATGCTCGGCAAGGCGATGGACGCGGCCTGTAGCCGGGCCAGTGATTTGGCCGCGCGTTATGGCGGCGAAGAGTTCGTCATGGTGCTGCCCGGCACTTCGAGCGGCGGTGCGCGGTTGCAGGCCGAGAAGCTGCGCCGTGCGGTTGAGGAGCTGAATATCGCCCACAACATGCCCGCAGAAGGCTCGCACGTAACCATCAGTATTGGCGTTGCGACCATGGTGCCGCAGCAAGGGCAAGATCCGGTTGGGCTGGTCGAGAAGGCCGATCAGGGGCTTTATCAAGCCAAGGCCGGCGGTCGCAATCAGGTCGGCATCGCCGATTAAGGCTTGTGCATTCACGGGCTGTCGGTGAGTTGACAGAGCAGGTATAATGTTCGGCTTTTCGAACGTTTTACCTGCGAGTGCTGCCAGCCATGGAAATCAACCCGATCCTTAATAGCATCAAGGACCTGTCCGAGCGCACCCAGACTATTCGGGGGTATCTTTGACTACGATCAAAAGCATGATCGTCTAGTTGAAGTTAACCGAGAGCTCGAAGACCCGAACGTCTGGAATGATCCCGAATACGCCCAGAATCTGGGGCGTGAACGCGCCTCTCTGGCCCTGATTGTCGAAACCCTGGATGACCTCAACGGCAGCCTGGCAGATTCCCGTGATCTGCTTGAAATGGCCGCCGAAGAGGATGATCAGTTGGCTGTCGACGATGTGGCCGCTGAGGTCGAGCGCCTGCGCGGCATTCTTGAACAGCTCGAATTTCGCCGCATGTTCAGCGGCGAGATGGACGCCAACAATGCCTACCTGGATATTCAGGCAGGTTCCGGCGGTACCGAAGCCCAGGACTGGGCCAACATGCTCCTGCGCATGTACTTGCGCTGGGCAGACAAACGCGGCTTCGACGCGACCATCATGGAGCTGTCGGCCGGTGAAGTTGCCGGTATCAAAGGCGCTACCGTGCACATCAAGGGCGAGTACGCGTTTGGTTGGCTGCGCACCGAAATCGGTGTTCACCGTCTGGTTCGCAAGAGTCCGTTCGACTCGGGCAACCGTCGCCACACCTCGTTCACTGCGGTGTTTGTCTCGCCAGAAATCGATGACAACATCGAGATCGAGATCAACCCGGCAGACCTGCGCATCGACACCTATCGCTCCTCGGGCGCGGGTGGTCAGCACGTAAACACCACTGACTCGGCCGTGCGTATTACCCACGTCCCGACCAATACCGTGGTGAGCTGCCAGAACGAACGCTCGCAGCATGCGAACAAAGATACCGCGATGAAAATGTTGCGGGCCAAGCTGTACGAGCAGGAAGTGCAGAAACGCAACGCAGCCTCACAAGTGCTGGAAGACTCCAAGTCCGACATCGGCTGGGGCCACCAGATTCGCTCTTACGTACTCGACCAGTCGCGGATCAAGGATTTGCGCACCAACATCGAGAACAGTAACTGCGATGCGGTGCTTGATGGCGACCTCGATGAGTTCATCGAAGCCAGTCTGAAACAGGGCTTGTAAGGCGACATAGGCGAAGTTGGCTGGTTATCCCGGCTAACTTCGCTGTTTGGCGCTGAATTCCGGCGCTGAATAACCACGCAATGTAGGTTGGGCTAAGCTGTGCTAGGTCCAACGAGCGGCGCTGCATTTGCGTAGGAGACCGGCCGGCTGGCCGGATGTTGAGCATCGCTGCGCTCAGCAAGAACCTACGAATACAGGAATAGACGAAAACCATGAGCGACCAACACATCGACACGAATGAACTGCAACAGGAAGAGAACAAGCTGATTGCCCAGCGCAAGGAAAAACTTGCCGCCGCGCGTCAGCAGGGTAATGCCTTCCCGAACGATTTCCGCCGTGACAGCTACTGCGCGGACTTGCAGAAACAGTACGTCGATAAGACCAAGGAAGAGCTGGCCGAAGCCGCTATTCCGGTCAAGGTTGCCGGTCGCATCATGCTTAACCGTGGTGCCTTCATGGTGCTGCAGGACATGACTGGCCGCATTCAGGTTTACGTCAACCGTAAAACTCTGCCGGAAGAAACCCTGGCAGCGGTTAAAACCTGGGATCTGGGCGACATCATTGCCGCTGAAGGCACGCTGGCACGCTCCGGCAAAGGTGATCTGTACGTTGAAATGAGCAACGTGCGCCTGCTGACCAAGTCGCTGCGCCCGCTGCCAGACAAGCACCACGGCCTGACCGACACCGAACAGCGCTATCGTCAGCGTTACGTTGACCTGATCGTTAACGAAGAAGTGCGTCAGGATTTCCGCGTGCGTTCGCAGGTGATTGCGCACATTCGCAAGTTCCTCGCCGAGCGTGACTTCCTTGAAGTTGAAACGCCAATGCTGCAAACCATCCCGGGCGGCGCGGCGGCGACCCCGTTCGAGACCTTCCATAACGCGCTGGACATGCCGATGTACCTGCGTATTGCGCCTGAGCTTTATCTCAAGCGCCTGGTTGTTGGCGGCTTCGAGCGCGTGTTCGAGATCAACCGCAACTTCCGTAACGAAGGTGTTTCGACGCGTCACAACCCAGAATTCACCATGCTTGAGTTCTATCAGGCTTACGCCGACTACGAAGACAACATGGACCTCACCGAAGAGCTGTTCCGTGAGTTGGCGCAGTTGGTGCTGGGCACCACCGATGTGCCGTATCAGGGCAAGGTTTTCCACTTTGGCGAGCCGTTTGCGCGGATGTCGGTATTCGACTCGATCCTCAAGTACACCGACGTCACTGCCGAGCAGTTGCAGGACATCGACGTGGCCCGTGAAATCGCCAAGAAGGCCGGTGCCAAGGTGCTCGGTTTTGAAGGCCTGGGCAAATTGCAGGTGATGATTTTCGAAGAACTGGTCGAGCACAAGCTGGAGCAGCCGCACTTCATCACTCAGTACCCGTTCGAAGTGTCGCCGCTGGCGCGCCGCAACGATCAGGACCCAAGCGTCACTGACCGCTTCGAGCTGTTCATTGGTGGTCGCGAAATCGCCAACGCCTATTCCGAGCTTAACGATGCAGAAGATCAGGCTGAGCGCTTCATGGCGCAGGTCGCGGATAAGGATGCCGGCGACGACGAAGCCATGCATTACGATGCCGATTTCGTCCGTGCGCTCGAATATGGCATGCCGCCAACTGCGGGCGAGGGCATTGGTATCGACCGTCTGGTGATGCTGTTGACTGACGCGCCGTCGATCCGTGACGTGATTCTGTTCCCGCACATGCGCCCGGAAAGCTAAGCAGCCTCAGGCAGTCTTCTGCCTGACTCGCTTATTCGAATTAGCAATTAAAGCTAAAAACAAAAAACCGCCAGCGCTGGCGGTTTTTTGTTTTTAGCGGTTACAGTTGGCTCACCCGATAAAAACAAAAATATGTACTGATGCTTCACTTTAAGGAGATCTGCTGTGATCCCTACACTCAACACGCCCAAAGCCAAAACGGTTGCCGATACGCTGCAGTACCAGGGTCGCAAGGCCAGCCGGGCTGGCAGTGAATTGCGCCGCCAGGCGATTCTCGATGCGACCATGCGCCTTATTGTCCGTGAAGGCGTGCGTGCGGTGCGCCATCGGGCAGTCGCCGCCGAAGCGCAGGTGCCGCTATCGGCCACCACCTATTATTTCGATGATATCGACGACCTGATCAACGACACCTTCACCCAGTTTGTCGAGCAAAGCTCGGCCAACCTTGAAGCCTATTGGTCACAGACTGAAACCCGGCTTTTTGCCAGCTTGAAAGCCCGTGGTGAATGCCCGAACGAGCGTCAGGTGCTGGCTGACGAGCTGGCGCAGATCGCCCTCGATTACGTGGTGATGCAACTGACCACGCGGCGCGATCAGCTCATTGCCGGGCAGGCGTTCTATCACGCCGCGTTGTTCAATCCCGGTTTGCATGAGCTATGGCGTGCGCACCGCAAAATGGTGCTGTTTGGCGTGAGTAAATTCTTTGAGGCTTTAGGCTCGGATCAGCCCTTTGAAGACTCAAGGTTGCTGATGTCGGTCATTCTGCAAATGGAATATCAGGGCCTGATCGACGGCGTCGAAGTCCTAGACAAGTCAGCAATGCTGGCCATTCTCAAACGCCACATGTACCTGGTGTTGAAGCTGGCTTGAACCGTTCAATCCACGCCCGTGGATTTTTTTGCTGGTTTTTGTGCGGGTAACCGCTCTTCGCGACCGTTTATCGGCTATTTTGTAACTGCATGCTTTGACAGTGGCGGTTGCTATCCAGTGCAACTGTCCAATGTCAGGGTAATCAGCTGCACCGTGCGTATTGCTTTGCCAACTTGTTTTCAGAAGGAGAGCTGAATGAAGGCCTGGCGTGTGATGGTCGCGTTATCATTCATATTGTTGAGTGGCTGCCTGGTAACGTTCAAAGATCCGATTCCGGCCAACGAGGCTGCCCCGATTCCATTGCTGGGCGACTGGGCGCGCAAGGATGAATGGGGTGAGATGCAGTATCTCGAAATCAGCCGCGCCGGCTCCAATACTTACAAGGCGCGAACCTACGAGAACAGCCCGGACAACCTGGAGAGCATGCAGGAATTTGGTTTTACCGTGGCCCATCACGGTAAGCGCTGGTATCTGTCCACCGGTTTGCCGAAGCGTCTGGGAGCAAACTTTGCGATTGGTGGCTTCGAGCTGACCAATGATAACGAGCTGGTATTGTATGCTCTGGATGTCGAGCGCATGCTGCAAGAGCTTGACGATGGCCTGTGGCAAGGTGAACGGGTCGACATGCCAATCGGCGAAGGGTTGTTGATCACCTCGCCAATGGAAAAAGTATTCGCTTACCTGAACGACCCGGCCAACTCTGATGTGTTTGTCGAGGTCGGCCGTTATCAGCGTACCAGCGAGTGATTGTGTGGGTGTGAGGTCGTGAGAGAGCAATGAACAGTCATGTAGGTTTGGACGATTACCAATTAGTCGTCCGCGCACTGTCCGACCGGATTGTAGAGGCGCAAACCCCGATCCGCGTGCTGGATGCGGTGAAGTGGGACGAGAACGTACGCAACGAGTTCCTCAAACACAAAGGCAAGGCGCTGCCGCAGGTTGATCGTGATTATTACGTCAATCGCCCGCTGGCCTTTGATACCGCCGCGAAGAAACTCGAATTACAAAACATCGAACGCGATGTCACCCGCCAACTGGGGCAGTTCAACCCGGTTGGCCAGATCATGCGCCGCATGTGCCGTGAATACCGCATGGTTATTCGCATGCTCGAAGCGCGCGGCACCGAAGACTTCGGTCTTATCTCGCAGGAACTCTACGGCGCGGCCTCGGATGCCTTTCATGCGGGTGATCCGACCCTGGCTGATCTCGGCGTAATGTTCTCGGGCTTTCTGAATAACATCGATAAGCGCGGTGACCTCAAGGACGAGGCGAAAGATCTGGACGCTAAAACAGCGGTCGATCTGCTCCAGCATCGCCTGAACAAGGTGTTCGGCGAGCATGAAGACACGATTCGCGTGTTCGAGTCCGACGGCATTCTCGCCGACGCAGCCGCAGGCGCCGACTACATCAAGATCCGCACCGATGCCATGTTCAACGAGCGCGATGTGCGTGCGCTTGAAGTGCACGAAGGGCTGGTGCATGTGGCAACGACCCTGAATGGGCAGAATCAGCCGATCTGTACCTTTCTGGCCAAAGGTCCACCTTCATCAACAGTTACGCAGGAAGGTCTGGCGATTCTGATGGAAGTCATCACCTTCGCCTCGTATCCGACCCGTTTGCGCAAACTGACCAACCGCACTCGCGCCATTCACATGGCCGAGGAGGGCGCTGATTTCCTGCAGGTATTCGACTTCTACCGTGAGCAGGGATTCAGCATGGAAGAGAGCTACAGCAATGCCAACCGGGCATTCCGTGGCTCTACGCCGACTGGTCTACCGTTCACCAAGGACCTTTCGTACCTGAAAGGCTTCATCATGATTTACAACTACATCCAGCTCGCTGTGCGCAAAGGCAAGCTGGAGCAGATTCCGTTGCTGTTCTGCGGCAAGACCACCCTCGAAGATATGCGCACGTTGCGCCAGTTGGTCGATGAAGGACTGGTGGTGCCGCCCAAGTATCTGCCGCCGCAGTTCAGCGACTTGAACTCGCTGTCGGCGTGGATGTGCTTCTCAAACTTCCTCAATCACCTGAGTCTGGAAAGAATCGAGGCCGATTACGCCAATATCCTCTGAGGCGGATGGCGGATGGCGGATGGCGGGCTGCTGCGCTGGCTGCCACTGCGCCGGAGTGCCTGTTGAAAATGCTCATTTACTCATCGTAAACAGCGCCTTTTAACAAGTACCCCGGCGGGCCTGCGCGCGTTGCATCCTTGGCGGGTGATTTATATCAATCGTAACCATTTAAAGTGTGAACTTTGGGGCAGCACTGGCTTCAATATTTACCCTTGCTTTGGAAGCCTGGAATTTTAATATGGATATTATAAATGTATAGCGGTGAGAAATTTAACAGCATTACCCATTTGGTCGGTGCTGTTTTTGCGTTGGTGGGGCTGGGTGCGCTGATTGCAGTTGGCGTTATGCTGAAAGATTTAAAGCTAACCATTAGTTATGCAGTTTTTGGTTTTGCTTTGGTTGTTCTGTATGTGTGTTCCACGCTGTATCACAGCTTCTACCTGCCGACGCTCAAGCGAATATTTCGCAAGCTCGATCACGTGGCGATCTATCTGCTGATCGCTGGGACCTACACGCCGTTCATGCTGGTTTCGCTGGAGCACAGCCATGGGCTGGAGCTGCTGATCTTTGTCTGGTCGATGGCGGTGGTCGGGATCTGTATCGATGTATTCAAAAAGAACCGGGTCGAGATTCTGCAAATAAGTATTTATTTGATAATGGGCTGGACTTGCGCGCTGGAATTAACCGCCTTGAAGCAGGCGTTGCACGCAGCGGGTTTTTATTGGTTAGTGGCGGGTGGATTGTTTTATACAGTCGGTATTATTTTTTATGTGTTGGATGAAGTTATAAGTCTGCGGCACAGTCATGGTATTTGGCACCTGTTTGTATTGTTAGGCTCGATGTCACACTTCATTTCCATTATTGGTTATGTTCGATAGTATTGCCTGACCCGCACGGTCTGTGACCCAGTCAATCCGGTGCCTGAACACAAGGACGCTCTATGGACAGCCATCAACTCGAATACGAAATCATCGGCAGCTCGGCGCAGTGCGTTGAGATCATTCTGGATCCGGGTGAAACGGTGATTGCCGAGGCCGGGATGATGAACTACATGACCGAAGATGTACGTTTCGAGACTCGCATGGGGGATGGTTCCGCGACGGGTGTGCTGGGCAAGTTGTGGAGCGCCGGAAAGCGCATGGTCACCGGCGAGTCGCTGTTCATGACGCACTTCTCCAATGACGGTAAGACGCAGGCGCGGGTGGCGTTTGCAGCCCCTTATCCAGGCACGGTGGTGCCGATTTCGTTGGCGGATGTTGGCGGCACGTTGCATTGCCAGAAGGATGCGTTTCTGTGTGCAGCTCGCGGCACCTCGATTGGCATCAGTTTCAGCAAGCGCCTTGGCGCCGGATTCTTTGGCGGTGAGGGCTTCATCCTGCAAAAACTCGAAGGCGACGGTCTGGTGTTTGTGCATGCGGGCGGCGCTGTCATCCGCAAAGAGTTGAACAATCAGACGCTGCGTCTCGATACCGGTTGCCTGGTGGCGTTCAGTGAGGGCATTGATTACAACATCAAACTGGCGGGTGGCCTGAAAAGCATGCTGTTCGGCGGCGAGGGCATCTGGCTGGCTACGCTCAAGGGCACTGGCACCGTATGGATTCAAAGCCTGCCATTTTCCCGGCTGGCCGAGCGCGTTTACGAGGCCACCTACAAGGCCCGCGAGGAAGTGCGCACAGGTGGCAAATAATGCGCCTCGTCTGGCTGCTGGCGCTGTTGCTGCTGCAAGGCTGCAGCGAGTTGCTGTTCTATCCCGATAAGCATCTGGCTTACACACCGGCTGCTGCCAAGCTTGAATACCGTGATGTCAGCCTTGTGGCCGCCGACGGTACGCGCTTGAGCGCATGGTGGCTGCCGGCCAAGGCGGGAACCGATGTGCAAGGTACGGTGCTCTACCTTCACGGCAATGGCGGCAATATGGCGGCGCATCTGGGCGGGCCATTCTGGCTGCCGGAACAGGGTTACCAAGTGCTGATGCTGGATTATCGCGGCTTTGGCACCTCCGCCGGTACGCCGTCCTTACCGGCGGTGTACGAAGATATAGAAGCGGCATTTGCATGGCTCGATCAAGCCCCGGAAGTCGCTGGCAAGCCGCTGTTTCTGCTCGGACAGAGCTTGGGTGGCGCGATGGCCGTGCATTATCTGACCGAGCAACCGCAGCAGCGTAAAAAACTCAAGGCGCTGGTGCTCGATGGCGTACCGGCCAGTTATCGTGATGTCGCTCAATTCGCACTGGGTAATGCATGGCTAACATGGCCGTTACAGGTGCCGCTAAGTTGGTTTGTGCCCGATGGCGACAGCGCCATCAAGGCCATGCCGCAGCTAACTGGCGTGCCGTTACTGATCTTCCACAGCATTGATGATCCGGTTGTGCCTCTTTCCAACGGCGTCAGTTTGTATCAAGCTGCGCCGCCGCCACGGGTGTTCCAGCCAACCCGTGGCAATCATGTGCAAACATTTGCCGACCCGACATGGCGCCAGGTGATGCTGCTGTTTATGAGCGATCCGCGCGGATTCACCGGCCTGCGCCGTTTGGCTGAAGTTCCTGACCCTGAGAGCCCACAATGAGTGAACGTGACCCAATCCCGCTGATTCTCACTGCCATTGGTAGCGTCTGCGCGACCATCGCAATTCTTTCTTACTACGGCTATGTGCACTTCGCCAAAGAGCAGGACGCACTGCTGCTTTCCGAATTCACCATGCTCAAGACAGTGCCGGGCGAGGACTACAAAATCTCGCTCAAGCCCGCCAGTCAGGTGGCTCAGTGCATCGATGGCGTGCTGGTGTTGTTTGATACCGAGCAGAAGGGCCTCTCTGGCGTGCTGGTCGACTCACGCAAACAAGCCGTGCATTGCATTGGCCAGGAAACCCCAACCAAGGTAATGCCTTAAACGCCGCCGTTCAGCCACACACGCCGCATGGAGGGGGTGGCTGAAGGCTGTAAATGCTGGTGCTCGGCGTTGTCGAGTGGTTCTGCCTGCGTGTGCAGGAGTTTGCGTGACAGCGCCAGAAAACGTGGCGTCGGGCCGACTTCCTTAGGCGTTGGTCGAAGTTCGAATTATCGATTGTTTTATGTTGATGGATATTGGCTATCAATTCCGGACTGCAGTAATTCGTCCCGAGTTTTCTAGAGATAATCTGCTGACTGCATACGGCAGACTTTAGCCTGAAGTGTATGGCAGCAATCAGCCTTGAGGGGGCATTTTGTGTCTAGGAAAACTGGGTCGATTCAACTCGACACACACAGACAACAAGATATCGTGTGGACTCGTATAGCAATGCGCTCAAAACGCTCATTTCATTCACAGGGGCGGGCTAAAGCATGCCCCTTAACATTATCGTTAGTCCTATGAGGAAGCACATGCCATACAAAGTAGAAGTTGCCAAGCTGGCGACTATCGCAAGAAATATATACGAGCAGAATGCAGAGTATCTCGATTCATTGAAGAAAAAATACTCCGAAATTGAACGAGATGATTTTTTGTGGCATTTCTTACTCCAAAGCTTCTCAACAATGGGAAGGTCGTCTGGCTGGGAAGGGCTTATCGGTAATAAAGATAATTATAATCAAGTTACTTTTGATGCACTCTCTGGCTTGAGTGATGAGGAAAGGGAGGAAGTTGTTAAATCAGTTTGCCGAGTTGCTAAGATCAGAATGCCAGATAGAAAAGCTGGTTTTATTCTTAGTTGCTTTAAAGCTCTAAAGGATCTGGGTGGGTTGAAACAAGCAAAACAAAAACTTCTTTCAGCAGAAGGTCGCGATGGGAAAATGAAATTTCTTCAGCAACTTCCAGGCATAGGGCCTAAATATGCAAGAAACATCATGATGGATGTTTATCATGAAGATTTCAGAGATAGCATAGCCATTGATGTGCGGATCAAGGCGATTTCTGAGACATTAGGTCTGAATTTCATAAAATATCAAGAGCATGAAGATTTTTTTCTTGACGTAGCGGGAGCAGCCGGCCTCAACGGTTGGGAGTTAGATCGGTTGATGTACAATTTCAGAGATGACTTCGAGCGAGAGATCGCGAAGGCCTAACAAAGCGATGCTGCCGGACAAATTTCCGTAGAGCGCAGCTTTATGGATCACGACGGATGGAGTTAAGGAATGGACGAAGCACTAGAAGTTAGATTATTTAAAAATGGAGCTGATGATTTTACTGCGCTTTTGGACAAATACGATATTCCTTGCAGCAAGGTAAACCATTTTCCTCCGGGTACCGTTCTTGCTACCGGTGAGACGCTAGAGATAATTAAAGCTCTTTCAGGTTTGTCTTTGGCGCCATCCATTGCGGCAGTGGTCGTTCAGTGGTTAAAAAACAAAGCATCTCGTAAAGTAATCCTTAATACTAAAGATAATGAAGTTTTTCACCTTGAGGGCTTCTCAGAGAAAGAAGTCACGGTATTAATAGCTAATGCTAAAAATATGACCATTATTCAAACAAAACCAGACTAAGCGTATAGCAAGGCAATTCCAAAGCGCCCCAATAAGCGTGGACTGGACTCGCTGACGCTCGCCCCTTAATCCAAGGTTAAATGGCGTGGCGAAGTGTGAATCTTCCATGGTGCCATAGTCACTAGATGACCGCTATTGGCCGATCTCAGCCTATCGAAATATGCCTCGTATCGGCCAAGTCGAGTGCAATTGATTAGTCACTGACTTTTCATATGCATCTCGTGAGAAATCGCCTGCTCGGCTTCCACGAATAATGGGGTTTTGCCGGCATCGGCATAAATCTCTTCGCCTTCTTCGATCCTGATGACCTCTTGGCCTTTTACGTAGGGCATAGCCTGTTCCGCTTCTTTAATGGCCGAGCGGATCAGGTCTTCGGTGATGGTGGCTTCGTCCAGTCCATAAGCTTTGGCGAAGGCTTTGATTTTGACCAGGTCATGCTTGTGCATAGTGAGGGTGAATTCAACCCGCTCACTGGCTTCCTGCGACTTGGATTCCCAGTTGTTCAACATGTCTCTGAAAGTGGTCATATGAAATCTCCTGCTTGGCTGGGTTTGTTCTTAAACGGTGTGGCTGCCTTTCAGGATCACGGCTGTTGGGTGATCGGTAGGCTGCGTGTCATGCAGCTTTCAGGAGATATTCAGTTTTTCCTAACGCTTGCCCGTCTTTGTCATGGAGCGGATCGCCAATCTCGGCAGTAGCAACGACATCACTGCCTTTGGCGTTATGTTCCCAATGGTGTATTGGTTCGCGAATTTTCATTCAGCTCAATCCTTAGCCTATTCGTGGTAGGCGTGTGTGATTACGCGGGTGTTAACGTTCTTTTGGAGTCGTCATCTGCAAGATTAGTTCTAACGCAGCGGATATGCCGACAGCTGTCGCACTCTTGTAAGAACGCGCCGCGCTGTGCACTCTTGGCATACATGGATTTGCAGGAGGTTCTGGCATGGCTGAGATCGACGTACGACTGCGCGAAGATGTTCATCAACTCGGAGAGTTGCTTGGCGATACCATTCGCGACCAGCGTGGCGATGCATTTCTGGAGAAGATCGAGCGCATTCGCAAAGGTGCCAAGGCCGCCCGTCAAGGCTCTGCCAAAGGCGCTCAGCAGCTCAGTGAGACCCTCGACAGCCTGAACGACGACGAGTTGCTGCCAGTTGCCCGCGCCTTCAACCAGTTCCTCAATCTGGCCAACATTGCCGAGCAATATCACTGTATCCGCCGGCGCAGCGCCGATGAGCCAGAACAACTGGCCGATTGCGTGCTGCCGGAACTCCTCCAGCGCCTGCTGGCCAGCGGGCATCAAAGCGCCGCACTGGCTGAACAGATCGCCTCGCTCGATATTGAGCTGGTGCTGACGGCGCATCCGACCGAGGTGGCACGCCGCACGCTTATCCAAAAATACGATGCAATCGCCGCGCAGTTGGCTGCCCAGGATCACGATGACCTGCTGCCCGAGGAGCGCGAGCAAGTGCAGCAGCGTTTGCAGCGGTTGATTTCTGAGGCCTGGCACACCGAAGAGATTCGTCGGGTGCGACCAACGCCGATTGATGAGGCCAAGTGGGGCTTTGCGGTTATCGAACACTCGCTGTGGCAGGCAGTGCCGCAGTTCTTGCGAAAAACCGATCAGCAACTGCTGGCCGCCACCGGAAAACGCTTACCTATCGAGGCGGCGCCAATCCGGTTTGCCTCATGGATGGGCGGTGACCGCGACGGCAACCCCAATGTAACCGCCCCCGTGACCCGTGAAGTCTTGCTGCTGGCGCGCTGGATGGCGACAGATCTTTACCTGCGTGATGTCGATGAACTGGCGTCCGAGCTTTCCATGCAGCAGGCCAGCGATGAGTTGTGTTCTGTCGTCGGCAAAACGGCTGAGCCGTATCGCGCGCAGCTGAAACTGCTGCGTGACCGCCTGCGTGAAACACGTAACTGGGCGCACGCTTCACTCACCCGCGAAGTGCCTGCGCCGCTTGCTGTGCTGCAGGACAACGAGCAACTGATGGCGCCGCTGGCGCTCTGCTACCGCTCACTGCATGAGTGCGGCATGGGCGTGATCGCCGACGGGCCGCTGCTCGATTGTCTGCGTCGGGTGGCCACCTTTGGCTTGTTCCTGGTGCGCCTCGATGTCCGCCAGGATTCCAGCCGGCACACCGCCGCACTGACTGAAATCACCGAATATCTGGGGCTGGGTCGTTACGCCGACTGGGATGAGCCGGCGCGGCTGAAGTTCCTGCAAACCGAGCTGGACAGTCGTCGGCCACTGTTGCCCGCGCATTTCAAACCAGAAGCCGATACCGCCGAGGTGCTGGCAACCTGCCGAGAAGTCGCCGCCGCGCCCGAGGCCTCATTGGGTTCTTATGTTATTTCGATGGCGGGTGCAGGCTCGGATGTACTGGCGGTGCAACTGCTGCTTAAAGAAGCGGGATTGCAGCGGCCGATCCGGGTGGTGCCGCTGTTTGAAACACTGGCAGATCTGAACAACGCCGGCGCTGTGATCGATCAATTGCTCGATCTGGAAAGTTACCGCGCGCGGCTCAGCGGGCCGCAGGAAGTGATGATCGGCTATTCCGACTCCTCCAAGGATGCGGGCACAACCGCAGCCGCCTGGGCGCAGTACCGAGCGCAGGAAAGTCTGGTGCAGGTGTGTGCAGCGCATCAGGTTGAATTGTTGTTGTTCCATGGCCGTGGTGGCACGGTTGGGCGGGGCGGCGGTCCTGCTCATGCGGCGATCCTTTCGCAGCCGCCGGGTTCGGTGAATGGGCGTTTTCGTACCACTGAGCAAGGCGAGATGATTCGCTTCAAGTTTGGCCTGCCGAGAATTGCCGAGCAGAACCTCAACCTTTATCTGTCGGCGGTGCTTGAAGCCACCTTGCTGCCTCCGCCTGCTCCCGAGCAGCAATGGCGGGAAATGATGGACCGCTTGTCGGCAGATGGCGTTGAGGGATACCGGGGCGTGGTGCGCAGCCATCCGCAATTTGTCGAGTATTTCCGTCAGGCCACGCCTGAGCAGGAATTGGGACGTTTGCCGCTCGGCAGTCGCCCGGCCAAGCGTCGGGCGGGCGGCATTGAGAGTTTGCGGGCGATTCCGTGGATATTTGCCTGGACCCAGACGCGACTGATGTTACCGGCCTGGCTGGGCTGGGATCATGCACTGGGCAAGGCGATTGAGCGCGGCGAAGGCGATTTGCTCCGGCACATGCGTGAGCACTGGCCGTTCTTCCGGACGCGCATCGACATGCTCGAAATGGTCCTCAGTAAAGCGGACGCCGACATCGCAAAACTCTACGATGAGCGGTTGGTGAGTGCGGATTTGCGACCGCTGGGCGATCATTTGCGCGACCTATTGTCGCAGGCGTGCGCGGCTGTTTTGGAGCTGACTGGCCAGTCCCGGCTGCTGGGTCACTCGCCGGTGACCCTGGCCTCGATCAGTGTGCGCAATACCTATCTCGATCCCCTGCATTTGCTTCAGGCCGAGCTTTTGGCACGCTCGAGAATGCGCGAAAGTACCGCAGACAGCCCTCTGGAACAGGCTTTGCTGGTGAGCGTTGCGGGTATTGCGGCGGGTTTGCGCAACACTGGATAAGGCTCGTTTATCGACGTGTGATGGCGCAGGTTCGGGTCTTTTCGGGCCTGCGACATTAGACCACGTGCGACTTTTGTGCCATTGAGGTTCCTGCTACTTTCGATGGCTTGTGCGCTGGGTGTGCGCTGTGTATCTTGATCGGCCTTTGGCAATTTGGCACCCCTGTGTCCAACAGCCGAAACCTATTATTGAGATTGGCCCCATGAGGCGAGTCCGACGATTACTACTTAATGTTTGAGGAGCACATCGATGCGCGTGATTCTGCTAGGGGCGCCCGGTGCCGGTAAAGGTACCCAGGCCGGCTTCATTACCAAGAAGTTCGGCATTCCACAAATCTCCACCGGTGACATGCTTCGTGCAGCGGTCAAAGCCGGCAGCCCGCTTGGCCTCAAGGTCAAGGGTGTGATGGATAGCGGCGGTCTGGTATCTGACGAAATCATCATTGATCTGATCCGTGAGCGCCTGACTCAGCCGGATTGCGCCGGTGGTTTCCTGTTTGACGGCTTCCCGCGCACCATTCCTCAGGCAGAAGCCCTGAAGAACGCAGGCGTGGTCATCGACGCCGTTATCGAAATTGCAGTAGACGACGAAGAAATCGTCGGCCGTATTGCCGGTCGTCGCGTTCACCCGGCCTCGGGCCGCGTTTACCACACCGAACACAATCCGCCGAAAGTGGCCGGTAAAGACGATGAAACCGGTGAAGAACTGATTCAGCGTGAAGACGACAAGGAAGAGACCGTGCGTCATCGCCTGTCGGTTTACCACTCGCAGACTCAACCGCTTGTCGCCTTCTATCAGGCACTTTCGGCTGCTGAAGGCACGCCAAAGTACACCGCCGTTCAAGGCGTTGGCTCGGTCGACGAGATCACTGCCAAGGTGTTGGCAGCACTTAGCTAAGACTGCACAGGTAAGCGCCTTTGCGGCTTACCTGAGGTTTTAGCGAGCAACTGGCCTCATGCCCTGATTGCTCATCCTACGGCCCGCTTGCGGGCCGTAGTCGTTTTAGCGGCGCAACTGCAGGTATAATGCGCCCCCGCCTGAATTCACTGGCTCCGATTTTCTGGATTGTGCAATGACCACCTTGTTGGCCCTGGATACCGCGACTGAAGCCTGTTCGGTTGCCTTGCTGCATAACGGCAAGGTGACCAGTCATTACGAGGTGATTCCACGCCTGCATGCGCAGCGTCTGCTGCCGATGATCAAGAACCTGCTGGCGGAGGCGGGTGTTGAATTGTCTCAACTCGACGCCATCGCTTTTGGCCGTGGGCCTGGCGCGTTTACCGGTATTCGGATTGCCATCGGTGTGGTTCAGGGGCTGGGTTTTGCGCTGGACCGCCCGGTACTGCCGGTTTCCAATCTGGCGGCACTGGCTCAGCGGGCCTATCGCGAGCAGGGCGTAAGCCAAGTAGCGGCGGCGATTGATGCGCGCATGGATGAAGTCTACTGGGGCTGCTACAGCCTCGAAGATGGCGAGATGCGCTTGCAGGAAAACGAGCGCGTTTGCGCGCCAGAATCTGCCAGTTTGCCAGCCGGCGCGAGTGGCGACTGGTACGGTGCAGGCACCGGTTGGGGCACGTTTGCCGAGCGTATTGATGTCACGCTCAAGGCGTGCGAACCCGCCATGCTGCCACACGCTGAAGACGTTCTGGCGCTGGCCGGTTTTGCCTGGGCGCGTGGCGAGGCACTGCCGGCGGATCAGGCGTTGCCGGTGTACTTGCGTGATCAGGTCGCCACGCCGAAGGCTGAACGCCAGTAGTTTGTGATGCCCGGCACCTGGCCATTGTTGCCAAGGTGCCGGGCGCAGGTTAAATTGCAGTTCAAATTAGCGTTCTGATTATTTTTTGAGCAGTATTAGATGCGTATAGACGCCCCGTCATTGCCGGTTTCACTGGATCGCAGCCCGCGACAGGGAACGGCTTCGTCTGCGTATCGGCAAATCCAGCAAGACACCCAGCAAACCGCGCAGCGTCCGGATGCAGTTGTCAGCCCTGCGCCGGGCTCGTCCACATCGGGTTTGCAGGTCTATTCTGCAACAACTGCCTCATCGACCACCGACAGCTTGTACGGCCGGTTACCTGCCACGCAGCCTGATCAGGACTACCAACCGCGCCTGAACAACCGCGCCGCTCAGGCCATCGCCAGTTACAGCAGCACCGCCGCCTTTGTCGCCGACTCCGATGGCCTGCAGGTCGTAGGTCTCGATCTGTTCGCCTGACCGGCTGATGCGTACGGGCGTTGCAGCAACTGACCGTCTGCTGGGTTATCAATGATTCCTTATTATTTGGGTTGCCCGTCGTGGAGTGAGAACGCCTGGCGCGGCCTGGTGTATCCCGATGAGGCCCGCAGCACTGACTTTCTTGGCCATTACTGCCAGCTGTTCAATACCGTTGAAGGCAACACCACTTTCTATGCGCGGCCCTCGCAGGCGACGATTGCGCGCTGGGCTGAGACCATGCCCGGCTCATTCCGTTTTTGCGCCAAATTGCCTGGCGATATCAGCCACTCCGGTGACTTGCGCCTGCAGTTTGAAGCGGTTGATCAGTTCCGCCAATTGCTGGCGCCATTAGGCCCGAGAGTGACCCCGTACTGGCTGCAATTGCCAGCCAGTTTCGAGCCGCGGCGGTTACCCGAGTTAGCCAGCTTTATCGACCATTGGGGGGAAGGGGCGTTAGCCGTCGAGGTGCGTCATCCGCACTTTTTCGCTAAAGGCGAGGAGGAGAAAGCACTTAACCGATTGTTGCTGGACAGAGGCGTTGAGCGCATTTGTCTGGACTCGCGCGCGCTGTTCAGTTGTACCTCCGCAGATGCCTCGGTTGTGCATGCGCAGGATAAAAAGCCGCGGCTGCCCATTCGCCCCGCTGCGTTCAGCCAGGCGCCGCAGGTACGTTTTATTGGCCATCCGCAGTTACTGGCGAATGATCCATTTATCGAGCCTTGGCTGGATAAAGTGGCGCAGTGGATCGAAGCCGGTCTCACCCCGCATGTGTACTTGCACACCTCGGACAATCGCCTGGCGCCGTTGTTGGCACGGCGCTTTCACGAACAACTGATGACGCGTTTGCCGGGTCTGCCGGCATTGCCTGCCATCGACATTGCGCCACCCGCCGAGCAACTCGGTTTGCTGTGATCCGTGCAGCGCGCCTGGCGCTGCACGGCGGGCATGGGCTACTTGCGCTGCATCAGCCGGTAGGCCGCGGGCAGTACAAACAGCGACAGCAGCGGCGCGGTGATCATGCCGCCCACCATCGGCGCGGCGATACGGCTCATCACCTCACTACCGGTGCCACTGCCGAGCAGAATCGGCAGCAAACCGGCAATAATCACCGCCACGGTCATCGCCTTGGGCCTTACGCGCTGAACGGCGCCTTCACGGATTGCATCAAGCAAGGCTGCTGGCGAGTTTTGCCCGAGCGCCAATCGCTGTTGCCAGGCGTTTTTCAGGTACAGCAGCATGATGACCCCGAACTCGGCCGCGACGCCGGCCAGGGCGATAAAACCGACCCCGGTTGCCACCGACAAGTTGTAATCCAGCCAGTAGAGAAACCAGATGCCGCCGGTTAAGGCAAAGGGCAGGGTGGACATGATCAGCAGCGCTTCGCTGAACCGCTGAAAGGTCAGATACAGCAGCACAAAGATGATCAGCAATGTCGCCGGTACTACCAGTTTCAGGCGCGCATTGGCGCGCTCAAGAAACTCGAATTGCCCGGCGTAACTCAAGCTCATGCCCGGCTGTAGCGTCACGTTCTGATCGATTGCTTCGCGCAAGTCGCTGACCACCGAGGCCAGATCGCGCTCGCGTACATCAATGTAAACCCAGCCCGAGGGACGGGCGTTTTCGCTTTTGAGCATCGGCGGTCCGTCGCTGACGCTTATGCTGGCGACCATGCCCAAGGTAATCTGGCTGCCGTTCGCGGTGATGATCGGCAGTTCGCGCAGGCGACTCGGCGAGTCACGCCACTCCTTCGGGTAACGCACGCTGATCGGGAAGCGCGCCAAGCCTTCTACGGTTTCACCGATGTTCTGCCCACCAATCGCACCGGCGACAATCGCCTGGACCTCGGCGATGTTAAGGCCGTATTGCGCGGCGGCTTTGCGCTTGATATCGACATCAATATAACGCCCGCCCGTCAACCGTTCGGCGAGTGCCGAACTAACGCCATCAACCTGTTTCGCGACCTTTTCAACGGCCTGGGTAATGGCGTCGATCTGCGCCAGATTCTGCCCCGCAACCTTGACCCCAATTGGGCTTTTGATGCCGGTGGCGAGCATGTCGATGCGGTTGCGGATGGGCGCGATCCAGATGTTGCTCAAGCCCGGCACTTGCACCACACGGTCAAGCTCCTCGATCAATTTGGCGGGCGTCATGCCCTCGCGCCACTGCGCTTGTGGCTTGAACTGAATGGTGGTTTCGAACATCTCCAGCGGCGCCGGATCGGTGGCGGACTCGGCGCGCCCGGCCTTGCCAAACACACTGGCAACCTCTGGCACGGTTTTAATCAGGCGATCGGTCTGCTGCAGCAACTGCCCGGCCTTTTGCGCGGATAAACCCGGCAGCGCGGACGGCATGTACAAAAGATCACCTTCGTCGAGGGGCGGTAAAAACTCGCCGCCCAAATGCGCCAACGGCCAGGCTGCACTCAAGAACAGCAGGCCTGCAGCCATCATAGTGGTTTTGGGTTTGCGCAGAACCGCGTCGAGCAGCGGCTGGTAAATCGCGATAAGGCCGCGGTTGAGCGGATTCTGCTTTTCGCTGGGAATACGCCCGCGAATCCAGTAGCCCATCAACACCGGTACCAGCGTCACCGACAAACCGGCGGCGGCTGCCATGGCGTAAGTCTTGGTAAACGCCAGCGGGCCGAACAAGCGGCCTTCCTGCGCCTGCAAAGTGAACACCGGAATGAACGACTGGGTAATGATCATCAGGCTGAAAAACAGCGCGGGGCCGACCTCTACAGCGGCGTCGGTAATGACTCGCCAATGCGCAGCGCCTTCGAGGGTTTTGCCCGGATTTTGCTCATGCCAGGCTTCGATCTTCTTGTGCGCGTTCTCGATCATCACCACCGCGGCATCGACCATTGCGCCGATGGCAATGGCGATGCCGCCCAGCGACATGATGTTGGCGTTGACGCCTTGCTGGTGCATCACGGCAAAGGCGATCAGCACGCCAACCGGCAGCGAGACGATGGCGACCATGGCGGAACGCAGATGCCAGAGAAACAGCCCGCAGACCAACGCAACCACCACGAACTCTTCAAGTAACTTGAAGCTGAGATTGCTCACCGCGCGGTCAATCAACTGACTGCGGTCGTAAGTGCTGACGATCTCGACGCCCTCCGGCAGGCTGCTCTTGAGTTCCTCCAGTTTGCTCTTCACCGCGGCAATGGTGGAGCGGGCGTTTTTGCCGCTGCGCAAAATCACCACGCCGCCCACCACTTCGCCTTCGCCATCGAGTTCGCCAATGCCCCGGCGCATTTCCGGGCCCAGTTGAATGTGCGCCACATCACCGAGCGTGACCGGGACTCCGCGTGCACTGAGTTTCAGGGGGATGGCGCGAAAGTCATCCAATGTTTTCAGGTAGCCCGAAGCGCGCACCATGAACTCGGTCTCGGCCAGCGCCATGACCGCGCCGCCGGTTTCCTGATTGGCCTCGCCAATTGCCGCGGTGATCTGCGCCTGGGTTATCCCCAGGCTGGCCATTTTCACCGGATCAAGTACCACTTGGTATTGCTTGACCATGCCGCCGATAGTCGCGACTTCAGCGACGTTGGCGATGGTTTTCAGCTCAAATTTGAGAAACCAGTCCTGCAATGCCCGCAGTTGCGCAAGGTCGTGTTTGCCGCTGCGGTCAACCAGCGCGTACTGGTATATCCAGCCAACGCCGGTGGCGTCCGGGCCCAGGCTGGGCTTGGCTTCGGCGGGCAAGCGGCTTTGTACCTGGCTCAGGTATTCGAGCACGCGCGAGCGCGCCCAGTACAGATCGGTGCCGTCTTCAAACAGCACATACACGTAGCTGTCACCAAAGAACGAATAGCCGCGAACGGTCTTGGCGCCGGGCACTGAAAGCATGGTCGTGGCGAGCGGATACGTGACCTGATTTTCGACAATCTGCGGCGCCTGTCCGAGGTAGGGCGTGCGGATAATCACCTGTACATCGGAGAGATCGGGCAGGGCATCAATTGCGGTATTCTGCACCGCCCACGTTCCCCATGCCGTGATGAACAAGGTCGCGAGCAATACCAGAAACCGGTTGTTAACCGACCAGCGAATCAACGCAGCAATCATGGCTGAGCCTCCATTGCCTGCAGTTGCTCAACGATCAGCCCTGCATCCGCTTCGCTGACCGCGAAGCGCACGTGCGCGCCAACCTCAATACCGTCGGCAAGCTCTGCTTTGGCGAGTTTGAAACTCATGGTCATGCCCGGCATGCCGAGTGTTTCGAACGGTCCGTGGGCGACGGTGATAGCGTTGGCACTGACCTCGATGACTTCACCTTGCGAGGCATGCAGAGGTTTTGCAGTTGTTGCATCTTCGGTTGCCGCACTGTCACTCAGCCGGCGTATCTCGACCCCTTGCAAGCTGGCTTCGGAGTCGAGCAGGAACTGCCCTGAAACCACGACGTTTTGCCCCGCCTGCAGGCCAGCGAGAATTTCGCTGCGGTCTCCGGCTTCGAGCCCTGTGCGAACTTCCACGCCCTGATAAGCACCTTCACCGACTGCCAACATGACCAGTGTTCGTTGGCCGGTGCGAATCAGTGCCTCGGTGGGTATCCACAATGTCTCGCGACCGGCTCCGGTATTTATCCGAACCTGCGCAGTGAGGCCCGGCCTTAAGCGTCCTTGTGGATTATCAAGTTCTGCGCGAACCCGCAGCGTGCGGCTGTCGGTGTCTGTTTCCGGCAATATGGCTTTGACCTTGCCGCTGAACACTTCACCTGGAAATGCACTCAGGCGTGCCTCCAGTGACTGGCCAGGTTGCACGCGCGTTGCATTGCCCTGCGCGATGTCTATGTCCAGCCATACCGTGCCCAAACCGCTGATGCTGGCCAAATCCTGGCCGGCATTGAGGCGCATGCCACGGCGCACATCCAGGCTTTTGATTACGCCGTTAATCGGGCTGGTCAATGTCCATACGGTCTGGGTCCTGCCGCCGCGCTCAACCGTTGCAATCAGCGCGGCCGGCATGCCGATCAGGCGCATGCGCTGGCGGGCGGCTGCCAATAGTTGGCGGTTGCCACTGCTGCGCAGCGCCAGAAACTCTTCTTGCGCGCGTACCCATTCGGGAATCAGCAGGTCGGCTATCGGCTCACCCGCGCGGATCAGATCATCTTCTGCCAGCGGATACACCTTCTCGATAAAGGCCTGTTCGGGGGCCTGCAATACGGCGCGGTCGCGGTCACTGATGTTCAGGTTGGCGGTGGCGTCCAGTGTCGAATCGAGCGTGTCGCGAACCACTGGCGCCAAGCGTATGCCAAGGTTCTGGGCCACGGCGGAGTCAATTCTCACGGCAGCGCCCGAGGCTTCTTGCTGGGCGTAGCGCGGCACCAGGGCCATGTCCATGAACGGTGACGGGCCGGGTTTATCGAACTTCTGCTGCGGATACATGGGGTCGTACCAGTACAGGACCTTTTTATCGGCCACAGCGGGTTGCATCGCCGACATGTCGGCGGCGTGCTCGCCGCTACTCAGTGCCAGCCAATAACCCCCGGCGGCGCCGAGGCCGATCAGAATTGCCGCGCCGAGCAGCGTGTAGGTGCGATGAGTGTTCATTGGCTGATCTCTGTGTAGGCGTAATGCAGGTTGGCGCTGACGAGTGAGCGCTGTTGTTGCAGGTCGATATCCCTGAGGCGGGCTTCAATCAGTTCACGGCGGGCGCTGATCAGATTGGCGAGTTGATTCTTGCCGGCGCGGTAGTCGGCAAGGCTTAGTTGCACCTTGTCGATAGCCAGCGGGATCAACTGTGACTGGCTGCGCTCCACGGCGCGGTCGAGCCGGTGGTACTGCGCCTGCAAATCATCGAGCTGCTGGCGGTGCTGGCGAAGTTTGGCTTCGCGTTGAGCGTCCAGACGATTGCGCGCGGAGTGGCTAGCGGCAATTTTCGGGTCTTGGCGCGAGCCAGCGAACACCGGCAAGTCGACGCTGAATTGCACGCTGACCATGTCACCGAAATCTGCGCCGCGCTTTTGGTACGCCACCTGCCAGGCCCAGTCCGGCTGCTTTTCGGCAACGGCGGCGCTGATCGCAGCGTCGGCCTGACGGCTCATGGGTTCATACACCGCAAGCTCGGGATGCTGCTCCAGTGCATGACTGAATTGCGCCGGGGCAGGCTGCCATTGCGGCAACTTGCCGGTGAGCGGTTGGCGGGCGTCTTCGCCGATCCAGCGGCGCAATGCGGCACGTTGCTGGCTGCGTTCCTGCTCAAGGCTGTCCTGTTGTTCTGCCAATAACAGGGCTTCCTGGCGGGGCGCGACGCTGTCGGCAGACTGGCCCTGACCCCCGGCGATGCTGGCGCGAATGGCGGCGGCGAACAGTTTATTTTCGCTGTAGAGCTGTTTGAACAACTGCAGTTTTTGCTCAGTCGCCCGCGCAGAAATCCATGCCAGCGCTGTTTGCAGGCGCACATTCAACCGCTCGATCTGGCGCTGGGCCTGCGCCGTTTCGATTGTGGCCTGAGCCATGGCCACCCGCGCCTGACGTTTGTCGCTGCTGGTGACTTCCTGAGAGATGCCGACCATTTGCATGGTCATCGGCTCGGCGTTCAACTCGCCCCGATTATCGCCGCTGATGGGAAAGTTGTTCAGGCCCAGCAAGAGTTTCGGGTCGGGCAATTGGTCGGCCGGCTTGGCCATGCTGCGCGCCAGTTCAACATCGGCAGTCTGGGCGTTCAGGGAGGGCGCTTGTGCTTCGGCGATACGCAAGGCTTCATCCAGCGTCAGGGCGCTGCTGATGTTCGGGATGAACTCGCCAAGCACGAGGCTACAGACGAGTGCGCAGGCACTGCGTCGTGGATGACTACGGTGAACTTTCATCGTACTGATTCCAGTCATATTGATGATCTGGCGTGCGCAACGGCACGCCAGCTCGCTCAGGCGCAAGGCGTGAGCGATGTGATCAAGTCAGAACAGGAATCAGGCCCGGGGCGGGCGCCAGACACCGGACGGGGTCTTGGCAGGGATGAAGCTTTGATAGGTCGAGAGGGTGCGCTGCGCAGAGAACGCCAGCGGCGTAGTCAGGCCGGGCAGGGGCAACACAATATTGGCGCTGCTGCAGTCCTGGCCGTCTTTGCAGGGCGTTTTGCTGGACTGGTGATCTGCCGCGTCGTTGCAGCAATCCATCGTATCCATCATGTGCTGGGCATGCATGGCGTTCTGCTCGCTTGCCTGCATCGGGCAGGGCATATGCGTCTCGGCTTGAGCCATGCCATTAAAGGCAAGGGTCAGGCCGATGAGCAAACGCAGGCACAGGCGAGTGATGGCAGTCATGGTCGTACTTTAACGTCTCAGGCTGATTTATAGCCATAGTGTTTTGCGATCAGATGATCGATTGATAGCTTGCCCGGCCCTTTGGCCGCCAGCATCAGCAATACCGCCGCCCATGTGCCATGAACCGGATAGGCATCGGGGTATACGAACAACTGAATCACCAGCGTCATGGCCAGCAGTGCCAGCGCAGAAAAACGAGTGGCCAGGCCCAATAAAAGCAGCGCTGGGAACAGGTGCTCGGCGAACGCGGCCAGCGTGGCGGCAAACTCCGGGGAAAGCAGCGGCACTTTGTATTCTTCTGTGAACAAGGGAATTGCCGAACCGGACAACTGCGGCACGCCCAATTCGAAATCGCCAGAGACGATGTCGATGACAAAGCCTTGAACCTTGGTCTGGCCCGATTTCCAGAACACCGCTGCAATCGAGAAGCGCGCAATAAAAGCGATCAGGCTGTAGGGAATCCGCTTGCAGCAGTCGATCGCTTTTGCGATCAGTTTTACCGGTGCCGAGGCGTTGGCGAATGTTGGGGAGTCAGACATGGTTGTTTCCTAATGAGGCGCCCGGATAGGCATAACCCACGATCACGGCGGTGTTGATCAGGTGAGCGAGTGGTGGGCTTAGATTGAATTCAGCGACCACGTCCATGGCGAGCTCGGCCGCCTTGGCAAACGGCTGGCCCTGTTGCAGTGCGCTGATAAACGCCGCGTCGGCTGGCTGAATGGCCATGACTTCGACGATTAAACGGTTGCGCAAAATCAGCGCTGTTTCGGCGCATTGGCTATCAACCGCGGCGAGGTCATGCGTGCCTTGATGCGCGGCCCAGATCGAGACATGGGCGAAACGTGAGTGGACTATCTGCACGGACGGATGCAGGGCGAAAGTCATGTTGGCCAAGTGTTCGGGCTGGCCGATTACCTCGGCGATCGCAACCGGCGTCAGGGCGGTGATATCGGCGCTGTGATAAGCCCGGACTCTGGCGAACTCAAGGCGCGCGACATCCGCCAGATACGGCACGCTGGCGGCCGGTGCAAAGCCTTGAATGAAGTCGGCAAAGGTTTCACCGTACTCGACCAGAAGCCGGCTGGTGGGTGGGCTGTGTTGAATGTAGCTGTGCGCCAGCAAGTTGAAAAAGTCTGCACCCACCAGCTCAGCGACCACCGGAAAAGTGTCTGCCAACGCGTCGATCAACGAGCGGGTGACGTTGTTGCGATAGATCGCAAAGCGTTGCGCGGGATCGGAGCCATTCCAGCTGCGTAAGCCATCTGGGCACGGCTGCTCTGGGTTGAGCAGGGCCTGGCTGAAGGTGGTCTGGTTGCTCATCGGCAGGCCTGCTTGCGTGCGGCGGCTGCATGTTGCAAATGTTGCTCGGCGATATCCGCCTCGGCCAGTAAGTGCTGCAGCGCCGGCACATCGTCGTCGCGCTCGATCAGGGTCGGAACCGGCCCGAGGCGCTGCAGAACATCGGCGTACAGCGTCCACACGGCCTGGTCCACGGCAGAACCGTGGGCGTCGATCAGCAGGCGGCTGCCGAGGCTGTCGAGGTCTTCACTGAAGCCTGCCAAATGAATCTCGCGGACCGCGTGCAGCGGCAGCGCGTCGATGTACTGTTGTGCGTCCCAGTTATGATTGGTCGCCGAGACGTACACATTGTTCACATCGAGCAGCAGGCCGCAGCCGGTGCGCTGGATGATCGCACTGATAAACTGCGGCTCAGTCAGGCTGGAGTCAGCGAACTCGACGTAAGTCGATGGATTTTCCAGCAGTATCTGTCGCTTCAGCAGCGACTGCACCTGATCGACATGCGCACACACCCGATCCAGCGTGGCGGCGTCGTAAGCAACTGGTAGCAGGTCGTTGAAATAGTTTTGCCCGTGGCTGGACCAGGCCAGATGCTCGGAAAACGACTCCGGCTGGTAGCGTTCCAGCAATATTTGCAGGCGCTGTAAATGTGCCGTGTCGAGTGGATCTACACCGCCAATCGACAGGCCGACGCCATGAATAGAGAGCGGATAATGCTGGCGAATCTGTTGCAGGAAGTGGTGAAACGGCCCCCCGGCAACCATGTAATTCTCTGCATGGACCTCGAAGAAACCGAGCTCCGGAAGCGTCTCGATAATTTCGGCCACATGCTGGCTTTTCAGGCCGATGCCCGCCCGGTTGGGCAGGCCCCGGACTTTAGCGGGGGCGCGCAGGCTGACGTCGGTTAAATGAGCATTAGGCATACAGTTCGCTCCCCCGCGATTTATCAGGCTTTTTCTTTGTATTCCTGCAGCTGACCAAAGCCGGTTGGCGATGAGGCAGACGGGGTCTTTTCACAGGTGCCGGCCGGGACATATTTCCAGGCATTGCCCTGCAAATCGGTTTTTGCAGTGCCTGCGCATGTGGTGCCAGCGCCTGCTGCGCAATCGTTTTTACCTTTCATGGAAATACCGAAGCATTTCTCGTTGTCGGCCGCATGGGCGGTGGTAACAGTGGCAGTCGAGATCGCAACGGCTGCGCCAAGTGCAAGGGCCAAGCTGGCAGCGGATACAGCGCGGGTGCTTTTGTTAGTCATCTGTATATCTCCAAGGCTTCAAAGATTGAGCGGATCTGTTGCTGGCTCAGACCGGCGATTTATCACCTGATGAGCGCCAGTTATAAGCGAGATGATGATGTCGCTCGCTTGAGACTAAAGAGCCGTCAGCGGTGTTTTTGTTACAGCGGGCAAATAAACAATTTCAGCGGCGCTTGGATAACGCGCGAAGTGCCCGGCTCTGGCAAAATAGCCGGCATTGAAGGTCTCAGCGCAGAATGCTGCGCAGACGAATAATTGATGAGTGGTTTATGAGCGATAACGTGCAAGCAGCCGTGGTGCGGATGGAAGCGCTGGTGCCGGAGTTGGATGATGCAGCGCAGCAATGGGCGTCACGCTTGGGCCTAGCATTGCACGGCGATGCCGATTTTGCCTTGCAACTCGGTCCCGCTGGCCTGCAACTGAGCGAGTTGGGTGACAAGGCGCCGGGGCCGGTCAAGGTCGACTTTGTTGAAGGCGCTGTGGCGCACCGGCGCTTGTTTGGCGGTGGCAGCGGGCAGATGATCGCCAAGGCCGTCGGCATTCAGCAAGGCATACGCCCGGTGGTGCTGGACGCTACCGCAGGGCTTGGGCGCGACAGCTTTGTGCTGGCAAGTCTGGGTTGCAATGTGAGCATGATCGAGCGTCAGCCGCTGATTGCCGCCTTGCTGGAAGACGGGCTGGCGCGGGCACGGCTGGATCTGGATGTAGCACCGATCTGCGCACGCATGCGCTTGCTGCAAGGCAATGCAATCGAGTTGATGAGCGCGTGGCAGGGCGAAGCGCCGCAGGTGATTTATCTCGACCCGATGTTCCCGCACCGCGACAAGAGTGCGTTGGTGAAAAAGGAAATGCGCCTGTTTCGGCCATTGGTCGGCGACGATCAGGATGCTCCGGCGCTGCTGGCGGCCGCGATGGCGCTGGCGACTCACCGCGTGGTGGTTAAACGCCCGCGCAAGGCTCCGATAATCGAGGGATTCAAACCCGGTTATGCGCTGGAAGGTAAATCCAGCCGTTACGATATTTACCCGCTGAAGAAGCTTCAGTAACCCTGCCGGTCATTCGCGCCCGGCAGATTACGGCTGATAGGCGCGGATGAACATTTTCACGCAATCGCTGACGTGCAGTTCTGCTTCCTGCTGGCTGTGCGCCGCGCGGCAACCGATCAGCAATGCAAAATTGCTGGTGCCCTTGAGCAGGCAGAAGAACTGATCCGCCGCCAGTTGCGGTGTTTCCACCTTGAGTGTGCCGCTGTTGTTGGCCTGGGTCAGCAGGCGCGTCATCTTGTCGATCAGCGTTTGCGGGCCTGCCTGGAAAAACATCTCCGGAAGTTTCGATTCCTGCGTGCTCAGGCTGACCATCACCCGGTGCAGTTCGATGGACTCGCGGCTGTTGATCAGCGTGTGAAACGCTCTGCCGATATTCATCAGAATCTTCTCTATCGAGACGTCTGACGTGAGTTCAAAGAGGCCTTCCGGTAACTGCGAGGTGCACTTGGCGGCCACTGCGGCCGAGAACAGCGTCTCTTTATCGGTGAAGTGGTTATACACCGTAAGCTTTGAAACCCCCGCCTCGGCGGCAATCGCATCCATGCTGCTGCCGTCATAGCCATTGCTCAGAAACAGCGATTGCGCCGCATCCAGAATGGCTTGGCGCTTGGCTTGATCCTTGGGACGGCCCGGGCCGTTGGTCTGCAATATTTTGTCGGTCATTGGCTGATTATAATACTGGACTGCCGAGTTTAGTATTTTTACTATACCGCTCAGTATAAATATTCTAAACCTTCTTCAAAGGTCTGCTGTCATGCTGCGTCCTATTGTGAACCTAACCTTGCCATTGGCGCTGGTTGCATTGCTTGCCGCTTGCGGTAAGGAAACGACCTCGGAGCCGGTTATTCGCGCTGCGATGGTGACGCAGCCGCAATCTGCCATCGAGTTGCAGGAGGCTTATCCGGGAGAGGTTCGCGCGCGCTTCGAGCCTGAGTTGGCTTTTCGCATCGCCGGCAAGGTCAGTAAGCGGCTGGTCGATTCCGGGCAGCGGGTGAAAAAGAATCAGGCGCTGGCCGAACTCGATCCGGATGACATGCGCCTCAAGCTCGATGCCATGCGGGCTCAGCTCGCGGCAGCCGAAGCCAACCTGCAGTTGGTGAAAACCGAACGGGATCGCTACAAGACCCTGCTCGGCCGCCAATTGGTCAGCCGCTCGCAATACGACAACACCGAAAACCTCTACCGTGCAGGTCTGGCCAGGCTCAATCAGGCCAAGGCCGAGTACAAGGTGGCCAGTAATCAGGCCGATTACGCGGTGCTGCGTGCCCCGCAGGATGGGGTTATCGCTGAGCGGATGATCGATGTCGGCCAAGTGGTTTCGCCGGGGCAAACGGTGTTGAGTCTGGCTGCCGATGGCGACCGTGAAGTGCAGATCGACTTGCCTGAACATATGGTTTCCAAACTTGAAATCGGCCAGAAGGTCGCCGTGGAACTGTGGTCGCAGCCGGGTAAACGCTACATCGGCTACATCCGCGAGATTTCACCCTCAGCCGACGCGCAGTCGCGCACCTACGCGGCGCGAGTGGCCTTCAACACCGACACCACGCGCGTCGCACTGGGTTTGAGCGCACGGGTATTCATTCTTGAAAAAGATCAGGACGCGCTGGCAATTCCGCTTTCGGCGTTGACCGCAGAAGGGCAGCAACCCTATGTCTGGTGGCTTGACCCGGCAACCTCGACATTGCACAAACGGCCTGTGCGAGTGGGCCCGTACGGCGAGCGTCTGGTGCCTGTACTCGAGGGCTTGAGTGCCGATGACTGGTTTGTTCTGGCCGGTGTCGAGATGCTTCACGAAGGCGAGAAAGTGCGCCCGGTGGACCGTGATAACCGCACCGTTGAGCTGACTGGTCAGGAGCCGCAGTAATGGGCTTCAATCTATCGGCTTGGGCGCTGAAAAACCGCCAGATCGTGCTCTATTTCATGCTGTTGCTGGCCGTTGTCGGCACACTCTCCTACACCAAGCTGGGGCAGAGTGAAGATCCGCCCTTCACCTTCAAAGCAATGGTGGTGCGTACCGATTGGCCCGGCGCTAGTGCCGAGGAGGTGGCCGAGCAGGTGACCGACCGCATTGAAAAGAAATTGATGGAGACCGGCGAGTACGAAAAGCTCATCTCGTTTTCGCGGCCGGGCCAGTCCCAGGTCACCTTCATCGCCAATGATGCGATGGGTCCCAAGGACGTTAACGAACTCTGGTATCAGATTCGCAAGAAGGTCGGCGATATCCAGCATACGTTGCCCGAAGGCGTGCAAGGGCCTTTCTTCAACGATGAATTCGGCACCACATTCGGCAACTTGTATGCACTGACCGGCAAGGGCTTCGATTACGCCGTGCTCAAGGATTATGCCGAGCGTGTGCAGCTGCAACTGCAAAGCGTTAAAGACGTCGGCAAGGTCGAGTTGATCGGGCTGCAGGACGAGCGCATCTGGGTGCAGGTGTCCAACACCAAACTGGCAACGCTGGGCGTGCCGTTGCAGGCTGTGCAACAGGCGCTGCAAGACCAGAACGGGATTGTCAGCTCAGGTTTTTTCGAGACCGCCACCGACCGCGTGCAAGTCAGGGTTTCCGGGCGCTTTACCACGCCCGAGCAGATTCGCAACTTCCCCATCCGAGTGGCCGGGCGCACCTTCCGGCTCGGCGATATTGCCGAGGTTAAACGCGGCTTCAATGAACCAGCGGCGCCGCGCATGCGTTTCATGGGTGAAGATGCCATTGGCCTGGCCGTGGCGATGAAGGACGGCGGCGATATTCTGCAACTCGGAGAATCGCTTGAAACAACCTTTGCCACGCTGCAGAGCGATTTGCCCGCCGGCATGCAGCTGAGCAAGGTGTCCGACCAACCCGCTGCGGTTAAAGCCGGGGTCAACGAGTTCGTCAAAGTGTTGGCCGAGGCGGTGGTGATCGTCTTGCTGGTGAGCTTTTTCTCGTTGGGGCTGCGCACCGGGTTAGTGGTTGCTTTGTCGATTCCGCTGGTGCTGGCCATGACCTTTGCGGCGATGTATTTCTTCGGTATCGGCTTGCACAAGATCTCCCTCGGCGCGCTTGTGCTGGCGTTGGGCTTGATGGTGGATGACGCCATTATTGCCGTCGAAATGATGGCGATCAAAATGGAGCAGGGCTATGACCGCCTCAAGGCCGCCAGCTTCGCCTGGACCAGCACTGCATTTCCGATGCTGACCGGCACCTTGATTACCGCCGCCGGTTTCTTGCCGATTGCCACTGCCCAGTCCGGTACCGGTGAGTACACCCGTTCGATCTTTCAGGTTGTGACCATCGCCTTGTTGGTGTCCTGGTTCGCTGCGGTGGTATTTGTGCCGTATCTGGGCGATCGCCTGCTGCCGGATCTGGCTAAATTGCATGCGGCCAAACACGGCGGCAGCGCAGGCGGACATGACCCGTATTCAACGGCGTTTTATCAGCGCGTTCGGCGTGTGGTGGGCTGGTGTGTCGAGCGCCGCAAGACAGTCATTGTCTCGACGCTGGTGCTGTTCATCGGCTCGGTGTTTTTATTCAAGCTGGTGCCGCAGCAGTTCTTCCCGGCATCCGGTCGTCTTGAGCTGATGGTCGATCTGAAACTGGCCGAAGGTGCTTCACTTGAAGCTTCCGAGGCGCAGGCGAAACGCCTTGAAGCCATGCTCAAGGATCATCCGGGCATTGATAACTATGTGGGCTACATTGGCTCAGGATCGCCGCGCTTCTACTTGCCACTCGATCAGCAACTGCCGATGACCAGCTTCGCCCAGTTCGTGGTGTTGGCCAAGGATCTGGAGCAGCGTGAGGAGTTGCGCAAATGGTTGATCGATCTGATGGCGACCGAATTCACCACCATGCGCACCCGTGTTTCGCGTCTTGAGAACGGCCCGCCGGTGGGTTATCCGATCCAGTTTAGGGTGTCTGGTGAGCACATAGACGAGGTTCGCGCATTTGCCCGCGAAGTGCAGCGCAAGGTGCGTGAGAACCCTTACGTGACTAACGTTCACCTCGACTGGCAGGAGCCAAGCAAAGTGGTGCGCCTGAATATAGATCAGGAGCGCGCACGGGCATTGGGTGTGAGCACGCGCGAAGTGTCCAACTTCTTGCAAAGTACTCTGGTCGGCACGCCGGTCAGCCAGTACCGCGAGAACAATGAACTGATTGCGCTGGTAATTCGCGGGGCCAAGGAAGACCGTGAAAAACTCAGCATGTTGTCGAGTTTGTCGGTGCCAACAGGTAACGGGCGCAGTGTTGCGTTGGCGCAAATCGCCTCGCTGGAATACGGTTTTGAAGAAGGCATTATCTGGCGCCGTAAGCGCTTGCCAACGGTTACGGTGCGGGCTGATGTTTATGGGCCTGAACAGCCTTCGGCATTGGTGCAGCAGATTCTGCCAACGCTGGAGCCGATTCGTGCGCGTCTGCCTGGTGGTTATCACCTTGAAGTGGGCGGCACCGTTGAAGACTCCGGGCGTGGACAGCGCTCAGTGAACGCCGGTATCCCGCTGTTTGTAGTGGTGGTGCTGACCTTGCTGATGTTGCAGTTGAAGAGTTTCTCGCGCACCGCGATGGTATTTCTCACGGCGCCTTTGGGGTTGATTGGGGTGACCTTGTTCCTGCTGATCCTCAATCAGCCATTCGGCTTTGTTGCCATGCTGGGCACCATCGCCTTGTCCGGGATGATCATGCGTAACTCGGTAATTCTGGTAGACCAGATCGAGCAGGATATCCTCGCCGGGCAGGATCGCTGGAATGCGGTGATCGATGCCACCGTGCGCCGTTTCAGGCCGATTGTGCTCACGGCGCTGGCCGCTGTTCTGGCGATGATCCCGCTGTCGCGCAGTGTGTTTTACGGGCCAATGGCGGTGGCAATCATGGGTGGCTTGATCGTCGCGACCGCGCTGACACTGCTGTTCCTGCCAGCGTTGTACGCCGCCTGGTTCCGGGTAAAACCGAGTGAAGCGCATACCGACTAAGCGCGCTTGGGCAGGCAATAGGGCAGCGCATCTGCTCCATTGCCTGTCGGTCGTCGGGCCTGTGGGCTAGGCTAGGTCGAGAGCTGCAGCGCTGTCGGTTTGCTCCGGCATGACAATCCATTCACATTTGCTGCGGCATAATCGACACCTACACCTTATCGGGGGATCGTTATGCAAGTCGCACGCTGCATTCGCTTCGCACTAATCGCCTTGGGCATCGGCAGTGTTTTTCCGGCACTGGCGGGCGAGGCCCAAAGTAAAATTTTCGGCTGGATCGAGGAGGCGATAATCGAACCTGAGGCCATCACCGTTAAGGCCAAGCTCGACACCGGGGCCAAGACATCGTCGATGGATGCCAAGGACCTGGAAACCTTCAAGAAAGATGGCGAGGACTGGGTGCGGTTCATGGTTGAGCTGAAAGACGCCAACACCGGCGAAGTCAGCAACTCGCCCGTTGAGCGGCGGGTGGTTCGCAGGATCAAGGTGCGTGGTGCTGGCGGGCAGGAAAGCCGCCCGGTGGTGATGATGAAAATCTGCATCGGTAACGAAATCTACGATGAGCAATTCTCGCTGAAGAACCGTGGAAAAATGAATTATCCGGTGCTTATTGGCCGTCGCACGCTTGAGCATTTAGGCGCGGTCGATGTTTCCCAGACATTCACCACCAAGCCCAAGTGCAAGCTCTGAGTTGTCCGGCACCCTTAGCCTTTTGCCCGGCCTGATGCACTAATTTCAGGACAACTCAGGCGCTAATACCGGCTTGATTGTTTCTTGACGCTATTTTCACCAATGCTTGCCTACTGTGCGCGCACTGACACCTTGAACCGCTCAAGCCCGGCTTATACAGCCGGGCTGCATACCGGGTGCAGTTCCGCCAACCGTCTCGCGAGCGCCCCTCTATGAATAAACTTCCGCAAATCACCCTGGCTTTCTGGGTGATGAAGATTTGTGCGACCACTCTCGGCGAAACCGCCGGTGATTTGTTATCGATGACCCTCAATATCGGCTATGCAATGAGCTCGCTATTACTCATCAGCGTGTTTCTGCTGACCTTGTTGGGGCAACTCTATTCACGTCGCTACCACCCCGCGTTGTACTGGGTGGTCATTCTGGCAACCAGCACTGCCGGCACCACCATGTCGGACTTTATGGATCGCACACTCGGGCTCGGTTACGCCACCGGTTCGGCGCTGCTGATCGGCATCTTGCTGCTGACTTTTGCCGTGTGGAAATACAGTGAAAAGTCGCTCAACGTCGAGCACATCACCACCCGCAAAGGTGAGTTGTTTTATTGGGTCGCCATCTTGTTTTCGAACACACTGGGCACCGCCCTCGGTGATTATCTGGCCGATGATTCGGGGCTGGGTTTTGCCGGTGGCGCGCTGCTGATCGGCAGCCTGATCGCCGCGGTAGTGGTACTGCGTTTCGTCACCAGGATTTCGCCGGTGGCGCTGTTCTGGATTGCCTTCGTGCTGACCCGTCCGTTTGGCGCAACCCTTGGCGACTTCCTGACCAAGACGCACGAGCAAGGCGGCATGGGCTTCGGCACTATCGGCTCGTCAGCCATTCTCGGCGCGATCCTGCTGCTGATGATCGTGGGGGCCAGCATTGCCCAGCGCCGGGGCCCGGCCACACTGGTCGCCAACCCCAGCGCATGACTCCGACTCAGTGGCACCTGACGCCAGGTGCCACTGCAAAGTGACCAACGATTTTTTCACATCGGGCTGACATTCCACTAACAGCGTGCTCCGTAAGCTGGCTTCATTCTAGGCTCAGCTGCAGGACTCGAAGTGACCAAGCCCACTACTGACAACACCCCTAACTCATCCTCTTTCGCTTGGAAAATCAGCTTAAGCCGACCCATGCAGATTTTGTTGGTTTCGGTGTGGTTGCTGGTTTTCAGCAATAGCACATTCTGGACCACGGTCTGGCAAGGCATCGGCGGCTGGGATAACGGCAGCCCGCTGTTTTTGCTGAGCCTGCCAGTACTGGCTCTGCTGTGGACATTTGGCCTGCTCACGCTGCTGGCGTGGGGCCGGATGACCAAGTGGGTGCTAGGCCTGTTCCTGATCGTTTCGGCTTCGGCCAGCTACTTCATGAACAGCTTCGGGATTGTGATTGATTACGACATGCTGACTAACGTGGTGCAGACAGACACCCGTGAGGCGCTCGAACTGCTCAGCCCGCGCATGTTCATCTGGATCGCGTTGTTAGGCGTTCTGCCTGCGTTTCTGCTCACCCGTATTGAAACCCGCAAGTTCAGCTGGAAGCGCGAACTGAGCATGAAGCTGGTCAGTGTGGTGGTTGCCCTGGCCGGTATCGGCGGCATCGCCATGAGCGAGTATCAGTCTTACGCCTCGTTGTTTCGCAACCACCGCGAAATTCGCCTGCAACTGACGCCGTCCAACGTGGTGTCTGCGGTTAATGGTTATGTGCGTCGTGAACTGAAAACCCCGACCCAACTTGAAGTGATTGGCGCCGATGCTCACCGGCAGATGCGCGTGGGTAATGCCGTCAAACCACGCCTGACCATTGTGGTGGTCGGTGAAACGGCGCGCGCCGAGAACTTTGCGCTCAATGGCTACAAGCGCGACACCAATCCTGAGCTTTCAAAGCAGAACATCATCAACTTCACCAACGCCAGTTCGTGCGGTACGGCCACTGCGGTATCGGTGCCGTGCATGTTCCAGCAAGCCGGTCGTGATGATTACAAGCCGTCGATGGCAACGTCCCGCGAAGGCTTGCTGGATGTGTTGAAGCACGCCGGGGTCAACGTGCTCTGGCGTGACAATAACTCCGGTTGCAAAGGTGCTTGTGATCGCGTGGCGAGCGTTGATGTGTCGAATCTGGGGCTTGCTGACATCTGCGAGGCGGGCGGCGAGTGCCACGACGAAGCATTGCTCAGCGGCCTGCAGGATTATCTGGACACGCTCAAGGACGACACTGTGGTAGTGCTGCACATGAAAGGCAGTCACGGCCCATCGTATTCCAAGCGTTACCCGCAAGCGTTTGAGCACTTCACACCGGTGTGTCAGAGCAGCGAGCTGGATCAGTGTTCAACTGAAAGCATCGTCAATGCTTACGACAACTCACTGCGTTACACCGATCATGTCCTGGCGCAGACCATTAAATTACTCAAGGCCAATCAAACGCGCTTCGACACCGCCATGCTGTATATGTCCGACCACGGCGAGTCGCTCGGCGAGAATGGCATTTACTTGCACGGCCTGCCTTACGCCATGGCGCCGCAGCAGCAAACGCATATCCCGATGATTCTGTGGATGTCCCAAGGCATGGAGGAAACCGCCAACCTGCAGCCAGGTTGCTTGCAGAGTGTTAAGGATAAAGCCTGGTCGCAGGATAATCTGTTCGATTCGGTGTTGGGCTTGATGGCTATTCAAACCAGCGTTTACGACCCGGCTCGCGATATGTTCCATCAGTGTCAGGCGCCGCAACAGGCTTCAACCATCAGCGGTACGCAGGAGAAGGGCGTTAACTGATACGGCCAATCTGCACCAGTAAGCCCCGGATTATTCCGGGGCTTTTGCATTCTGGGTCAATTATTGGTCGGCTGGGTGATCCTGATTACCGTCCATCGTCACCTGACGGATTGACAGCCTGAACTCGGCAGGCAGCACCCGCTTGGCCGCGCCCTCAACCAGCGAGTCGAGTGCCGGGTGATGGCTCAGCTTGCCGGCCTGATCACGGCGCAACACGCCCTGGTCGAGCAGGGTCTGGATGAAGTGACGGAACAGGCTCTTGTCGAAGAATTCCGGCGCATTGAGGCCGTGCAAGATCGACAGACGCTGAGCCATGACCGTACACAGGTCTTCCAGTTCTTCGGCGCTGATGGTGTTCTGCCCGGCGTTGATCAACAAGGCGGTGGCCATGTAGAAGCGCTGCAGGGTTTGCGCGACCGTGCGCGAGAGCAGGGTCAGCAACACGAACTGCCGCGAGCTTGGCGCCGGGCGGGTGTAGGCGTCGTTATCCTGTTTAAGCAGGCCTTGCGAAACGAACGCCGCCAGCCACTGGTCAATCACCGCGTCGAGTTCGTCGAGGCTCCAGCGGATAAACAGCTCGCTCTGCAAATACGGATAAAGCGCACGGGTGTAGCGCAATATCTGTTCGCGGCTGTTGCGCGCACTGCTCTGGAAGAAGCTGGCGAGCAGCGCCGGAATCGCAAATATATGCAGCACGTTGTTGCGGTAGTACGTCATCAGGACAGCATTCTTCTCGTCCAGATAGACAATCTTGCCCAGACGATCATCCTGCTGTGCGAGCAGGTCCATACGTGCGACGTACTCGATCAGCGCTGCGCCATCGCCTTCCGGCAAGGTGGCATGCGGTGAATAGGGCACCTCACGGAGCAGGGCCAGATACAGATCCAAGACCCGCGCCAGCGAGCGCTCATCCAGCGCCAGCTTGCTGGTGGACAGCAACGCCAATGCCACCAGATTCACCGGATTGACCGCAGCAGCTTCATTGAGGTGCTGGGCAACCCGCTGGCCGAGTCGGTTGGTTGTGGCGTTGAGCCATTCGGGGCGATAGGCCGGCGCTAAATTCTGCTGGCGCCAATCGGGTTGTTCGGCATCGAGGAATTCCGCCAGTTTGATCGGCTCGCCGAAGTTGACCCACACCTGGCCAAAGCGCTGCTTGAGCGCGCCGATGACTTTGAAGATATCGAATATCGACTCTTTCTTCTTGCTCGCGCCGCGCAACTCACCGAGATAGGTGCGGCCTTCAAGCACGCGCTCGTAACCGATGTAAACGGGCACGAAAACCACCGGCATGCGGTTGTTGCGCAAGTAGCTGCGTACGGTAATCGCCAGCATGCCGGTCTTTGGCTGAAGCATGCGGCCGGTGCGTGAGCGGCCACCCTCGACAAAGTACTCAACCGGGAAGCCCTTGGTGAACAGGGTATGCAGGTATTCATTGAATACCGCGGTGTACAGCGGGTTGCCCTTGAAGGTGCGGCGCATGAAAAACGCGCCGCCACGGCGCAGCAGGCTACCGACCACCGGCATGTTGAGGTTGATACCCGCGGCAATGTGCGGCGGCGTCAGGCCATTGCGGAACAGCAGGTAAGACAGCAGCAAATAATCGATGTGGCTGCGGTGGCAAGGCACGTAGATCACTTCGTGGCCTTGCGCGACGTCCTGCACGCCCTCGATGTGATTAACCTTGATGCCGTCGTAGATCTTGTTCCAGAACCAGCTCAGCACCAGTTCGAGGAAGCGGATCACCGTATAGGTGTAATCCGAGGCAATTTCATTGCCGTAACGCAGCGCCTGCGCTTCGGCTTTTTCCAGGCTGATGTTGTCGTGGCTGGCAGCGTCGCTGATGGCCTGACGAACCTGCGCCGAGTGCACGAGCCCTTTGACCAGATGACGACGGTGCGAGACATCCGGGCCAATAACCGCGGCTTTCTGATTGCGAAAGTGCACGCGCAGTATGCGCTGAACCATGCGCAGGGTGCGCTCATGGCCTTTGTTCTGAGCGACCAGATCGCGCAACTGAATCGGCGCGGCGAACTGTACGCGGGTTTTGCGGCCCAGAATCAGAATGCTGAACAGGCGCTTAATGCGTCCGGTTACGGCCCAGCTATCGGCAAACAGTAGCTTCCAGGGGCTGGTTTCGCGGTCGGGCGACTGGCCCCAGAACACGCTGACCGGGATGATTTGCGCACTCAGCAGTGCATCGCTGCTTAGCGCGCTGACGAGACGATCGAGCGTCGGCGAAATTCCGCGTTTATCCTGCCGACCAAACCAGCCAGGCGCCGGGGTCAGGTAGAAGAACGCGTTGGGCTCATCCAGCGAGCCCAGAGATACCGGCAGTACAGGGCGCGGCAATCCGGCCTTGGTGCATTCGGTGTCGACCACCGCAAGGTCGGTCATCGAGGGCGATTGCAGCACGTAAAATACTGGCGTGCCGCGGTCGAGTTTGAGCGACAGGGATGACTGATTGATGGTTTCCGAGCGTACCCAGAGGTACAGCAGGCGGCGCAGTGTGCCGAATACAAGACGGTGTAGCGGTGAGCGGGTCATACGGAGTCTGCTGGTGATTTCAATCGAGCGAATGCTCGGGGGCGCTAGTGTGACGCATCGCCCGCAGCGGGGCAAAATCTTCTCATTACCAGAGCGTTCAGCACCGGCGTATGCTCCCGGCTTTTACTGGCCATGGACGTAAAACATCAGATAACCAGTTGAATTAGCACTTTTCAGCGAAATTCGTTGAATTATACTGAGTCTGGATTGCAGGCCGTGGCGCGCGTGCCGGTAAAGCACCAGGTGCGATTGGCGAGCTTTCAACTTACCTTTGAGACAATAAAAAACTGCAGTTGGAGAGTATGGTAATGGCTGAGCGCGAACTGGGAACCGTCAAGTGGTTCAACGATTCCAAGGGTTATGGCTTTATTCAGCGTGAGAGTGGTGCTGATGTGTTCGTCCACTATCGGGCGATTCGCGGCGAAGGCCACCGCTCGCTGGTCGAAGGCCAGCAGGTTGAATTCGCGGTAACCGAAGGCCAGAAGGGCTTGCAGGCGGATGATGTAGCGCCGCGATAAGCCGATTGGCATAAAAAAACCCGTCATCGACGGGTTTTTTTATGCGCGGCTCACATGCAATTACTGAGTGCGCCAGGTGATTTCTTCGACGCCATCGGCGCTGATGCGCATCCAGCGGTCGGCCTGCTCGACACTTTCTTCTTCAACCCAAGTGCCAGGCGCGCAGCGTACTTCTACGTTGAGAGCGGCAAAGGCTGCTTGTGCACACGCCAGATCATCTTCCCAAGGGGTGTCTGCGCTTTCGAGATACAGGCTGTGCCATTTGCCGACCGCTTTTGGCAGCCAGGTCACCGCGACATCGCCGGCCTTGCACTTGAAGGTCTGGCCCTTTTGCTGCCAATCGGAGCACGGGCCAATGGCCGTGGTCAGCCAGTTGCTGATGTCGTTATGGTCGGCGTCTTTCAGGTAAATCTCGATATCGGGTTGGCGCATGATGGTAAATACCTTTGGACTGTCTGGCATTGAATGGATTGGGCCGGTTGAACTCTAGTCGAGCACAATCCAGTCATAACGAATCGACACTTTAACCTGCAGCGGCTCGGCAATCACGGCCTCGCGGCGCTCGGCACTGGCGCGCCAGCCATGCGGGGTCATTGCCAGCAAATTGGCGCGGTCAGCACTGTGTTGCAATTGCAGCTCGAACTCCAGCACTTCGCTGTGCGCCAGGCGCATGCCTTGTGGAATCAGTTCCAGATGCTTTTGGTCATCGTAGTCGCGCACCTCGTCGTAGAGTTTTTCGCGCAACTGCATCAGGTGTTCACGTGTTGGCCCCATGCGCAGCAAACCGCCGCCGGGCGAGAGCAGGCGCTTGGCTTCCTGCCAGTCGAGCGGGCTGAAAACGCTGGCGAGCAACTGGCACGATGCATCGGCTAAAGGCACCCGCGCCATGCTCGCCACCAGCCACTCTACCGAGGGCGCTCGGCGGCACGCACGCTTTACCGCCTCGCGCGAGATATCCAGCGCGTAGCCTTGTGCTTGCGGCAATTGCTCGGCTATCTGTGCGGTGTAATAACCTTCACCGCAGCCAATATCCAGCCACTGCTGCGGCGCATAGCTGGCAGCCAGTTCGGCCAGACGCTTGGCCAGCGGGGCATAGTGACCGGCTTCGAGAAAGTCGCGGCGTGCAGCAACCATCGCGGCATTATCGCCCGGGTCGCGACTGTTCTTGTGCTGCACCGGCAACAGATTCAGATAGCCCTGACGCGCCCGGTCGAAGCGGTGGTTGGCCGGGCAGGCGACGCCGTTATCCACAGCGCTGAGCGCGCCGTGGCAAATCGGGCAAATGAGGCTTGAACGGCTCTGGCTCATGTCAGCAGATTGACCAGCGTCTGGTAGTAGATTTCGGTCAGCAGGTCGAGGTCGCTGGCGAGTACGCGCTCGTTGACCTGATGAATCGTTGCGTTGACCGGCCCAAGTTCGACAACCTGAGCGCCCATGGTGGCAATGAAACGCCCATCGGACGTGCCGCCGCTGGTGCTGGCGCGGGTTTCCTGACCGGTTACGCTGCGCACGCTATCGCTCACGGCATCCAGCAAAGCGCCTGGCTCGGTAAGAAACGGCAGGCCGGAAAGAGCCCACTCAAGGTGATAGTCGAGTTGGTGCTTGTCGAGGATCTCGCGCACACGCTGCTGCAAGCCTTCAACGGTCGACTCGGTCGAGAAGCGGAAGTTGAAGATGGTGCGCAGCTCGCCCGGAATAACGTTGGTCGCGCCGGTGCCAGAGTTGATATTGGAGATCTGGAAACTGGTCGGCGGGAAGAAGTCGTTGCCGTCATCCCAATGTTCGGCAGCCAGTTCGGCCAGCGCCGGAGCCGCCAGATGGATCGGGTTCTTGGCCAGATGCGGGTAAGCCACGTGGCCTTGAACGCCGTTCACCGTGAGGGTGCAGCCGAGCGAGCCACGACGGCCATTCTTGACCACGTCGCCGACTTTGGAGGTGCTCGAAGGTTCACCCACAATGCACCAGTCCATGCGCTCGCCACGGTCCATCAGGCGTTCGACCACGGCCTTGGTACCATGATGCGCCGGGCCTTCTTCATCGCTGGTAATCAGGAAGGCGATGCCGCCTTTGTGCTGCGGATGATCGGCAATAAAGCGCTCGACCGCGACAATCATCGACGCCAGGCTGCCTTTCATGTCCGCGGCGCCACGGCCGCAAAGCATACCTTGCTCGTCGATCAGAGCATCGAACGGCTGGTGCTGCCATGCCTGCACCGGGCCTGTCGGCACCACATCGGTGTGGCCGGCAAAGCACAACACCGGGCCGGTTTTCGAGTGACCGTGAGTGGCCCAAAAGTTATCGACTTCCTCGATGCGCATCGGCTCTACGTTGAAGCCAATGTCGGCCAGGCGGCGCATCATCAACTCTTGGCAGCCTTCATCGACCGGCGTCACGGAAGGGCGACGAATCAGATCGCAGGCAAGTTCGAGGGTCGGGGTCAGGGTGGTCATTACGACTCCAGGGCAACGGTCAGCAGAAAGGCCGACATCTTAAAGCAAAACGGCGGCCATTGGCCGCCGAAACTGCTGATCTGCATGCACCTTGCGCTGCAAGCAGGTTATTCAGGCTTAAGCTGGGGCGGTCTCGGGCGCCTCGTCTTCCTTGGGTTTGGGCAAGGAAGACAGCATCGCCATGATCAGCGCCGCCAGATACGGCAGTGACTGCACCAACAATGTGGTGATCCAGAACTTCACGTCTGCGCTCGGCAGCCCCTGAACCAGCGCGATACCTGCCGCTGCGCCCCAGAGCAGGAGCATCAGGAATACCTCTTCACGGGCCTCGGCCAGCGCCACCATAAAGCCATGGCTGCTGCGCATCTTCGGTGTTCGGAAGAACGGAATGCTGGTGGTGAACGCTCCGTACAGCACGGCTTTGGCAATGGTGTGGGACAACGCCAAACCGGCCACGGCGGCGCAGAAGGCATCCTTCAGGTTGACCCCGACATTACGCTGGTAAAGGAACAGGATCTTGCCGATCTTGAACACAAACAACGCCAGTGGCGGGATTGCGAAAATCAACAGCGGCGGGTCAACTCGTTGCGGCACGATGATCATCGCCGCCGACCAGAGCAGGGCACCGGCGGTGAAGAAGATGTTCAGGCCATCGGCAATCCACGGCAACCAGCCCGCAATAAAGTGATAACGCTGCCCGCGCTTGAGCGTCGAGTCGCGGCCAAACAAGCTCTTGGCGTGGCCTTTCATGATCTGGATAGCGCCATACGACCAACGGAAGCGCTGCTTCTTGTAGTCGATAAAGGTGTCGGGCATCAGGCCTTTGCCATAACTGTCGTAGGCATACGCGGCTTGATAGCCCTTCTCGAACACGCGCAGACCCAGCTCGGCGTCTTCGCAGATGGTCCAGTCGGCCCATTGCAGTTCATCCATCACCTTGCGCCGGATCATGGTCATGGTGCCGTGCTGGATGATCGCGTTGCGGTCGTTGCGCGTGACCATGCCGATATGGAAAAAGCCTTTGTATTCGGCGTAGCAAAGCTTCTTGAAGGTGCTTTCAGTGCCGTCGCGGTAATCCTGCGGCGACTGCACCACGGCAATGCTCGGGTCGGCAAAGTGCGGCACCATGTGCTTGAGCCAGTTCGGGTCTACGCAGTAGTCCGAGTCGATTACGGCCACCACTTCAGCGTCTGGCGCGGTGTGCGGCAGAATGTAGTTGAGTGCGCCGCCCTTGAAGCCTGCAAGCGGTGCGACGTGGAAGAACCTGAAACGCGGGCCCAGTTGTTCGCAATACGCCTGCACCGGTTCCCACACCGCCGGGTCCTTGGTGTTGTTGTCGATCAGCAACACTTCAAAATCCGGATAATCGAGGCGGGCGAGGGCGTCGAGGGTCTGTTTGACCATCTCCGGCGGCTCGTTGTAACACGGCACATGAATCGACACTTTGGGACGGTAATCAGACTCGCCCACAATCGGCCTGAAAGGACGCCGGCGTACGCGCGTCCAAACGGCTTCGGCCAGTTCATGGGCCTCGGTGAGCAACACGATAAACACGCCGAGCGCGCCGACACCCAGCAACAGGCCGACCGTCAGGCTGAACCAGGTGCTGTATTGCTGGCTGTAGTCGTAGCCGATCCACACCAGCGCCGAACCGCCGGCAAAGGCGACAAAGGTCAGGAAGGTCCGGCCGTTCTGGCGTAGGGCGCTGCCGTCGATCAGCAGCAGGGCGAGCGACAGCAAGGCCATGACCACAGAACCAATCGCCAGCAGACGCCACTGGGGAATCGCCACGACCGGCCCGGTCAGGTTGAACTTGGGATTTCGATCAAGGTTATACACACCCCAATAGGCGCCCACTGAGCCTTCATCGCTGATTTTCCACGGCTGGTCGAACGCCTCGATCACAAAGTAGCTGTAGCCCTTGGCATTCAGTGTATTGACCAGGGTGCGCAGATAAATGGCCTGATCCGCCTGGCTGGCATCGGCGCCGCCACGCATGCGGCCGTTACTCGGCCAGCCCACTTCGGAAAGCAGCAGCGGCTTTTTCGGGAACAGGTTTTTCAGGTCTCGGGCACGCTCAAGCACGAACTCGGTCGAGTCCTTCATGGGAATAAATTCCCAGTAAGGCAGCACGTGCGCGGCGATCAGGTCGGAGTGCTGGCCAAGCTCGGGGTACTTCTCCCAGATGTGCCACTGCTCGGAGGTGGTCACCGGCACTTTGACTTTGCTGCGCACGTAATCGAGGTATTCGATGAGCTTGTCGGCGGTGATTTCCTCACGGAACAAGGCCTCGTTGCCCACCACAACCCGCACGACGCTGCGCGATGTGTTTGCCAGCTCGATCGCACGGGCGATCTCGCGGGCATTGCGCACCTCATCATTGCTGATCCAGATACCCAGGGTGACGCGCAGACCAAACTCTTCGGCCAGTCGTGGGATGTCAGCTAACGTACCATCGACCGAATAGGTGCGGATGTTATCGGTGTGCTTGGAGAGCAGCTCAAGGTCGGAGCGGATCTCTTCATCGTTCGGGTAGGTATTGTTCTGCGGATCTTGCCCCTGGCGAAATGGCGAGAAGGAGAATCCGGATATCTGTTCGGGCCAGTCCGGTGCCGTAACAGGGCGGTTATACAGCGCCCAGATACCGGAAAACAGAGCGGCAATTGCCAGTACAACAACCAGGTTGAGACCAAATTTGCGCGATGGCATGGTGTTTTCAAATTCCGCAGAAAGTAGCAGAAGGGAGCAGGGAGAATCCGGCGAACGCCGGTTGGCGCGCATCCTACTCTCACCCAGGCAGGCTGTATAGCCTGCGTATGCACTGCTCCCAAAGGCAATATTTAACGATGAAGGTTAGAGCGTCGCGTTTGCAATGAGTTCGAAATTTCCTACACCTAACTTCCTGCCCTTAATAAGCGGCGGCGCGTTTCGCTGCTGGCTGATTACGGCTTATCTACCAGCGGGCTTGGGGGTTTGCGCTGAGCTTTCTATAATGCGCGCCTGCATTTAATAGCCGCCTTCAGGGGACAGTAATGACGTTCGACCCACAACGCTTCGGCGGTATCGCCAGACTCTATGGCCAGCAAGGCGCTGAGCGTCTATTGGCGGCGCATGTGGCCGTGGTCGGGATTGGCGGCGTTGGCTCGTGGGCGGCCGAAGCCTTAGCGCGCTCGGGCGTGGGCGAGATTTCGTTGTTCGATCTCGATGACGTGTGCATCACCAACACCAATCGGCAAATCCACGCAATGGACGGCGCTGTCGGCAAGTCCAAGGTCGAGGTGATGGCCGAGCGGGTAAGGGCGATCAATCCGGCGTGCAAGGTGCATGCGGTCACTGATTTCGTGACCCGTGAAACCATGGCCGAGTACATCACCGAAGACATGGATGCGGTCATTGATTGCATCGACAGTGTTAACGCCAAGGCGGCGCTGATTTCGTGGTGCAAGCGGCGCAAGATTCAAATCGTCACCACGGGCGGTGCGGGCGGCCAGATTGATCCGACGCAGATTCGCGTGGGCGATCTGAACAAGACGTTCAACGACCCGCTGGCATCCAAAGTACGCTCAACATTGCGCCGTGATTACAGCTTCTCGCGCACTCAGGGGCGTAATTACAGCGTGCCGTGCGTGTTCTCAACCGAGCAATTACGCTACCCGCTGCCCAATGGTTCGATGTGCCTGAGCAAGAGCTTTGTCGGCGACGCCGTGGCCCTCGATTGTGCGGGCGGGCTTGGCGCGGCGATGATGGTGACGGCGACCTTCGGCATGGTCGCCGTGAGTAAAACCGTGGAGAAATTGGTGGAGGGCGTGCGCCGGCCATCCGAGCGGGTTAAGCCGAGCTGACCGCCAACTGCTGCATGCGCTGCAGCACGGCGTTGAGGCCGTTGCTGCGCGAGGGTGACAATTGCCGTGACAGGCCGAGCTGATTAAACCAGTCGATCAGGTCGAGTTGCGCCAGTTCACCGGCAGACAAACCGTTGACCCGAACCAGCAATACGCTGAGCAGTCCGCGCAACAGGCGGGCGTCGCTGCTGGCGTTGAACTGCCAGCTATCACCGTGTTGTTGCGCAACCAGCCAGACCTGGCTTTCGCAGCCATGCACGCGATTCTCTTCACAGAGTTGCGCGTCACTCAGCGGTTCGAGCCGTGCGCCCCATTGCATCAGCAGTCGCGCGCGTTGCTCCCAGCTACCAGCGGCCTGAAACGCGCTAAGCGCTTCGGTCGCAGGGGCGGACAAGTCCTGCGGGCTCATTGCAGCAACTCCAGTGCCTGATCAAAGGCATTGAAGAAGCGCAACAAGTCGTTGCCGTTGTTGTACAAACCCAGCGACACACGGATCGCTCCCGTCTGGCCAAGGCTTTTCAGCAGCGGCATGGCGCAATGATGACCAACGCGCACCGCAATGCCTTGCTCGGTGAGCAAGTGGGCGAGGTCGGCGTTGTGCACGCCATCAACCACAAAGCTGACCAGCGCAACCTCGGGCTGGCCGAGAATTTTCACCTGCGGATACTGAATGAGGCCGGCAAGCAGCGCCTTATGCAGCGCCGCCTCATGCGCGGCGATGGCCGTCGGATTCTGCCCGCTCAGATAATCCAGCGCGGCGCCAAGGCCAATCACGCTGCTGATCGGTGGCGTGCCAGCCTCGAAGCCCAAGGGCGCCGGATTGAATTCAGCCGACTCAAAGGTTGCGCTGCGCACCATCTCGCCGCCGAACTGCCAATGGCGCAACTGCTGTAGAGCCTGCGCCTCACCAGAAATGACGCCGACGCCGTCCGGGCCGTAGAGTTTGTGGCTGGAGAAAACATAAAAGTCGCAGCCCAGTTGCTGCACATCGTGGCGGCCATGCACCACGCCCTGCGCGCCATCGACCACGGTGATTGCGCCGTGTGTTTTGCCGAGTTCGAGTAGCCGGGCCAAGGGCTGCCAGCCGCCCAGTACGTTGGAAAGCTGGGTCACGGCTAACAGACGCGTGCGCGGCCCGATTATTTCAGCGGCCTGTTGCAGGTCAATCTGACCGTCGTCTGCCAGTGGCAGAACGCGCAGGGTCAGTTGCTTGCGCAGCGCCAGTTGTTGCCACGGCAACAGGTTGGCGTGGTGTTCGGCTGCGCTGATGACAATCTCATCGCCCGCCTGAAACACATCCGCAAGGCCATAGGCCAGCAGATTGAAGGCTTCAGTTGCGCCATGAGTGAAAATGATTTGCGCCGGGTCCTGCGCATTCAACCACTGGCTGACTTTTTCCCGCGTGCCCTCAAACGCCCGCGTCGTACGTTCGCCTGGCACGTGCTGGGCACGATGGACATTCGCCGCGCCATGCAGGTAATAGCCGGTGATTGCGTCGATTACGCTCTGCGGTTTTTGCGCGGTGGCCGCGCTGTCGAGGTAGGTCTGGTGCTCGGTTTCAAGCGCCAGAATCCCGGGGAAGTCGGCTCGCCAGGGGGAGTGCAAAGACATGTTGGTATCCAGACATTGGAGTCGCTTAAAGACGAGCTTATACAGCGCTTCGTGTTTAAGCGACTCCCCGTAAGTCGCGCAGCCGCGCTTAGTTGTGCGCGTGCAGCGACTCGTTCAGCTCGATTGCGGACTTGTGCGTCTTGCACTCGACCGCGCCGCTCAGCGAGTTGCGACGGAACAACAGGTCGGGTTGGCCAGCCAGGTCGCGCCCCTTGACCACTTTAACCAGATTGCCTTCGCCGTCGAGTAGGTTGATCTTGGTGCCAGCGGTCACGTACAGGCCCGCTTCAACGGTATTGCGATCGCCCAGCGGGATACCGATACCGGCGTTCGCGCCGATCAGGCAGCCTTCGCCGACCGAGATCACGATGTTGCCGCCGCCAGACAAAGTGCCCATGGTCGAGCAGCCGCCGCCAAGGTCGGAACCTTTACCCACGAATACGCCAGCCGATACACGGCCTTCGATCATGCCCGGGCCGGCGGTTCCGGCGTTGAAGTTGACGAAGCCTTCGTGCATGACGGTGGTGCCTTCGCCAATGTAGGCGCCCAGACGGATGCGCGAGCTGTCGGCGATGCGCACACCTTTCGGCACAATGTAGTCGGTCATTTTCGGGAACTTGTCGACCGAGAACACTTCCAGCAGCTCGCCGCGCAGACGCGCTTCGAGTTGACGCTCAGCCAGCTCGGCGAGGTCGATTGCGCCCTGGCTGGTCCATGCCACGTTTGGCAGCAGCGGGAAGATACCGCTGAGGTTGACGCCGTGCGGCTGCACCAGACGGTGCGACAGCAGGTGCAGCTTGAGGTAAGCCTCTGGCGTGCTGGTTGGCGATGAGTCTTCGGCCAGGAAGGTCGCGACCAGCGGGTTGTTGCTCTCGGCCAGACGGGTCAACAGGGCGCTTTGCACCTCGTCTACGCTTTTCAGGGCTTCAGCCAGTTGCGCCGCTTGCTGATTGGTGAACGCAATGGCCTGATTGCCACCATCGTAGCCGAGCTTCTCGGCGGCCTTGGCAACCAGTTCTTCGCTCGGGTTGAGCAGTGGCTGTGCATAGAAGACTTCGAGCCAGTTGCTCTGACGATTTTGCGTACCGACCCCGAAGGCCAGGCTGAATAGTGAGTTGCTCATGTTTATCTTCCTTACAGCGAATTCAATGTGTGGCGCGTGGGGTTATTCAGTCGGCGTCATGCCTGTGCATGACGCCTGGCCTTATGCCATTTCTGCGGCGTAAAGCTCGGGTTTGAAACCCACCAGCGTTTTAGTGCCCAAATCCAACACCGGGCGTTTGATCATCGAAGGTTGGGCCATCATCAATTCGATGGCCTTGCTCTGGTCGAGGTCGCTTTTCTGCGCATCGTCCAGTTTGCGAAAAGTCGTGCCAGCACGGTTGAGGATTTTTTCCCAGCCATGTTCATCACACCACTTTTGCAGGTTTTCGCGGTCGATACCGACGGCTTTGTAATCGTGAAACTGGTAGCTGACCTGATGCTCGTCGAGCCAGGTCCGGGCTTTCTTCATGGTGTCACAGGCTTTGATGCCAAACAGCGTGTTAGTCATACAGACAGACCCTTAACAAAAGTACGAATCCGTTCGGCGGCTTCAATGCACTCCGCCAGCGGAGCAACCAGCGCCATTCGAATGCGGTAGGCGCCTGGATTATTACCCTCAACCTGACGCGACAAATAAGAACCTGGCACGACCGTCACGTGTTGCTGGGCGAACAGGTCACGGGTGAAGGTTTCATCATCCACCGGGGTTTTCGCCCACAGGTAAAAACCACCGTCCGGGCGCTTTACATCGAGCACGTCCTTGAGAATTTCAAGTACGGCGTCGAATTTTTCCCGGTACAGGTCGCGATTGGCCAGCACGTGCGCCTCATCTTCCCATGCCGCAATGCTTGCGCGTTGGGTTTGCACCGGCATCGCGCAGCCGTGATAGGTACGGTACAGCAGGAAAGATTTCAAAATGTCGGCGTCACCGGCGACAAAACCAGAACGCAGGCCCGGCAGGTTGGAGCGCTTGGACAAGCTGTGAAAGACCACGCAGCGCTTGAAGTCATTACGGCCCAACTCGGCGCAGGCGGTCAACAGACCTGCGGGTGGGTTGCTCTCATCAAAATACAACTCGCTGTAGCACTCGTCGCTGGCAATCACAAAGTCATGCTCATCGGCCAGGGCGATCAACTGCTTGAGTACCGGCAGCGGGATCAGCGCGCCCGTCGGGTTGCCGGGCGAGCAGAGGAACAAGATCTGGCAACGCTGCCAGGTCTCGGCGCTGACTTTCGAGAAATCAGGGTTGAAGCCATGATCTTCAAGGCACGGCAGGTAATGCGGCTGGGCGCCGGCCAGCAGGGCGGCGCCTTCGTAGATTTGGTAGAACGGGTTGGGGCTGATTACCAGGCCCGGGAGCGCGTCGGGGCCTTGCGCACGCTTAACCACGGTTTGGGTGAACGCGAACAACGCCTCGCGGGTGCCGTTGACCGGCAGCACGTGGCGCGCCGGATCGAGGGCGCCAGCGGTCAGGTTGAAGCGGCGCGTGGCCCAGTTGGCGATGGCTTCGCGCAGTGCTGGAATGCCCAGCGTGGTCGGGTAGACCGCCAGTTGGTCGAGGTTGCTGCTCAGGGCCTCGGCGACGAACGCCGGGCTGCGGTGCTTGGGCTCGCCAATGGACAGCGCAATCGGCGCTTTGTCGGCATTCGGCTGAACACTGCCAAGCAGGGCGCGGAGCTTTTCAAACGGGTAGGGTTGCAGCTGGTTTAACGCGTCGTTCATGTGGGCTTCCTGAAACTTAAACACTGGCTGCGCGGGCCAACGATTTCTTGCGAATAAAAGTTAAATAGAGATCCGGTTGGGTTCGCTCATATGACCACTGGCTTCGGACAGCTGCGAGATTATCGTCTCTTGCAGGCGCATGCATAAGTCCGGGTCAGAGAGCGGCATATTGTTGGCGTCGGTGACGAAGAACACGTCTTCTACCCGTTCGCCAAGGGTGGCAATCTTGGCGTTCTGCAACGACAGGTCGAAGTCGAGGAATATCCCGCCAATCCGTGCCAGCAGGCCCGGCCGGTCCGGCGCCGTCAGTTCGAGTATGGTCACCGGGCGCTGTGCATCGTTGTGGATGGTCACGCGCGGCGCAAAGTCGAAGTGCTTGAGCTGACGCGGTACGCGACGCTGAATGATATTCGGGTATTCGTCGGGGTTGATCAGTGCGTCGATCAGGCCCTGACGGATCTGCTTGATACGCGCCGGATTGTCGCCAATCGAGCTGCCATCGCCTTCAAGGACGATATAGGTATCGAGGGTGAACTGGCTGGTCGAGGTCAGAATCCGCGCATCATGAATATTCAGGTTGAGCTGGGCCATGGCCGCTACGGTTACCGCGAAGAAATCGTGCTGATCCTGCGCGTAGATGAATATCTGCGTGCCGCCTTCGAACTCGCGCTGGGTGGTTTCCTTGATCAACACCAGCGGATTGCTGTCGTTGCCGTGCTGGATGATCGCTTCGGTGTGCCAGGCCACGTCATTGGCGGTGTGGCGCAGGAAGTAGTCATCGCCCAATTGCGACCACAAATGCTCCGCCTCATCAGAGTCGGTGCCGGTGCGTACCAGAATGTCCAGGGCTGCCGTTTGCGTCAGGCGGATCTGCTCTTCGCGCTCCAGACGGTTCTCAAGGCCACGGCGCAGTGCGCGCTTGGTCTCGGTATAGAGCTGGCGCAACAAGCTCGCGCGCCAGGAGTTCCAGAGCGTCGGGTTGGTCGCGTTGATGTCGGCGATGGTCAGCACATACAAGTAGTCGAGATGGGTTTCATCGCCGACATGCAGGGCAAAGTCGTGGATTACCTGCGGATCAGAAAGGTCTTTGCGCTGGGCGGTGGTCGACATCACCAAATGGCTCTGCACCAGCCATGTCACCAGTTTCGAGTCCCACGTCGGCAGTTGGTGGCGCTGGCAGAATGCCTCGGCATCGACAGCGCCCAGCTCGGAGTGATCGCCGCCACGGCCCTTGCCGATATCGTGATAAAGCCCGGCGATGTAGATCAGCTCGGGTTTTGGCAGTTTGTCGATCAGCTTGCTCGCCAGCGGGAACTTCTCGGCAAGCTCGGGCCACTTGAACTTGCGCAGGTGCTTGATCAGGTTGAGCGTGTGCGCATCGACCGTGAAGATATGGAACAGGTCGTGTTGCATTTGTCCGACAATCAGGCCGAACTCGGGCAGGTAACGGCCAAGAATGCCGTAGCGGTTCATGCGGCGCAGGTTGCGATGGATGCCGGAACTGCTTTTGAACAGCTCGATAAACAGGCTGGTGTTGCGAATGTCGTTGCGAAACTCATCGTCGATCAGGTGTTGATGATCGCGCAGCAAACGGATGGTATCGGCTTTGACGCCCTTGATATCAGGGTGCTGGGCCATCAGCACGAAGATTTCCATGATCGCGAAAGGCGTGCGTTTGAAGACGTTGGGGTGGGTGACCTCGATATAACCGTCGCGCAACTGGAAGCGGCTATTGATCGGTGTCGCCGGGCCCGACTCGCCCGCCCGCAGGATTTGCTCTTCGAAGTGCTGCTTGATCAGGTCGCTGAGTTCGGCGATGCCCATGACCACGCGGTAGTACTTCTGCATGAACTGCTCAATGCCGCGCTTGCTTTCATTCGTCGTATAACCGAGCAGCTCAGCAATTTGCGTCTGGTGATCAAACAACAGGCGGTCTTCGGCGCGACCTGCCAGCATGTGCAGGGCGTAGCGCACCTTCCACAAAAACTCCTGGCTGGAGGCGAGCATGTTGTATTCGGTTTTCAGCAGGAAGTCCTGATCGACCATGGATTGCAGATTAAGCGTGCCGAAGTGCCGGCGGGCAACCCAGAGAATGTTCTGGATATCACGCAAGCCGCCCGGCGAGCCTTTCACGTTAGGCTCAAGGTTATATTCGGTGTCGTTGTACTTGGCGTGGCGCGCACGTTGCTCTTTGCGCTTAGCCAGAAAGAATTCGTTGCTTGGCCACATCTGCTCGGTATTGGTCACCTGTTGCATGCGCTGGCGCAAGCGTTCCGGGCCGGCAATGGTGCGGCTTTCCATCAGGTTGGTGATGACGGTCAGGTCGGCGCGGGCTTCGCTGGCGCATTCATCCACCGAGCGCACGCTCTGACCCACTTCCAGGCCAATGTCCCAGAGCAGGGTGAGGAAGCGCTCAATCGGGTCGCGGAAGGTTTCGTGGTCGGCGCAATCGAGCAGAATCAGCAGGTCGATGTCGGAGTGCGGGTGCAGTTCGCCCCGGCCATAGCCGCCCACAGCGAGCAGGGCGATATCGGCATCTTCGCTCCACTCCAGCCGACCCCAGGCTTCGAGCAGGATCTGGTCAATGAACCAGGCGCGGTCCTCGATCAGCCGGCGAATCTCTCGGCCCGCCATGAAGCGGGCGTCGAGGACTTCGTTGGCACGGCGGATAACTTTCTTGAAGGCTGCAATCGGGCTGGATTTCAATGCCAGTTCGGCTTTGAACTGGCCGCGATCAAACAGTTCGGGATCTACCTGCGGCATACTGCATCCTTCATGGTTACGGCCGTGCTGGCGGATTAGGCTGACGTGCGTGGCAGGGTGTCATCGCTGCGCAGGGTGAAAATCTCGTAGCCATCGGCGGTCACCAGAATGGTGTGTTCCCACTGGGCCGAGAGCTTGCGGTCCTTGGTGATTGCCGTCCAGCCATCACCCAGCAGGCGCGTTTCGGCGCGGCCCTGATTGATCATCGGCTCGATGGTGAAAGTCATGCCTTCTTTCAGTTCCATGCCAGTGCCGGCGCGACCGTAATGCAGAACCTGCGGCTCTTCGTGGAACACCGCGCCAATGCCGTGACCGCAGTATTCGCGGACTACGCTGAAACCGTTTTTCTCGGCGTGCTTCTGGATCACTTCGCCAATATCGCCCAGGCGGGTGCCCGGCTTGACGATTTCGATACCTTTATACATGCACTCTTGTGTCACCTGCGCCAGACGCTCGGCCCACTCGGCAACTTTGCCCACCATGAACATCTTGCTGGTGTCGCCGTGATAGCCGTCCTTGATCACCGTGATGTCGATGTTCAGCACGTCGCCTTCTTTAAGCGGCTTCTCATTGGGAATGCCGTGGCAGACCACGTGGTTGATCGAGGTGCAGATCGACTTGGGAAAGCCGCGATAGTTGAGCGGGGCAGGGATGGCCTGCTGCACGTTCACTATATAGTCATGACAAATGCGGTCGAGTTCTTCAGTGGTGACGCCCGGCTTGACGTGCTCACCAATCATCTCGAGCACTTCGGCGGCCAGACGGCCAGCGATGCGCATTTTTTCGATTTCCTCGGGCGTTTTGATGGTCACGGTCATGTGGGCTCTCGCGGTCAAGCTGAAAAAAGAGGTCTATGGTAACAGTTCTAGTCGCCAAGCTATAAGCCGTAAACACGCGGCGGCGAACCGTCCTGCCTGCTGCGGCATAGTTGGCGGGTTGTGTTGCTGCCGTTAAACAGGGCTGGGCGGTCCGGTGTATTGGCGGTGTCGGCGTATTTGCCACCCACCTTAGGTCGGGCAATGGGTTGATCTGATTGCTGATAGGTGTAGCTTAGATCGGGTTGTTGTGGTATAAAACGCGCCGCTTTACGGGCTGTCTGTCTGTAGAGCACTAACCCACACACGTATCGACACGATTTCCTGGGTGCCTTTTGCCACGTGCAAGGGTTGGAGATTGGGATACGTGGAGGCCTAACCCGACTTATTAAGGAACGACAATGTCCCAAGTCAATATGCGCGATATGCTGAAGGCCGGTGTGCACTTCGGCCACCAGACCCGTTACTGGAACCCGAAAATGGGCAAGTTCATTTTCGGCTCGCGTAACAAGATTCACATCATCAACCTTGAAAAAACCCTGCCAATGTTCAACGACGCGCTGTCGTTCGTTGAGAAGCTGGCTGCTGGTAAAAACAAGATTCTGTTCGTTGGTACCAAGCGTTCTGCTGGCAAGATCGTTCGCGAAGAAGCTGCTCGTTGCAACTCTCCGTTCGTCGATCACCGCTGGTTGGGCGGCATGCTCACCAACTACAAAACCATCCGTGCTTCGATCAAGCGCCTGCGTGATCTGGAAACCCAGTCGCAAGACGGTACCTTCACCAAGCTGACCAAGAAAGAAGCCCTGATGCGCAGCCGTGATCTGGAAAAACTGGATCGCAGCCTGGGTGGTATCAAGGACATGGGCGGTCTGCCAGACGCCATGTTCGTAATCGACGTTGATCACGAGCGCATTGCTATCACCGAAGCCAACAAGCTGGGTATTCCGGTTATCGGCATCGTTGATACCAACAGCAGCCCTGAAGGTGTTGACTACATCATCCCAGGTAACGACGACGCAATCCGCGCTATCCAGCTGTACATGGGCGCATTTGCTGACGCAGTTATCCGTGGTCGCAGCAACGCTAACGGTGGCACTGAGGAATTCGTCGCAGAAGCCCCGGCAGCTGAAGCCGCTCAAGGCTAAGCAGTAACCGCCTGCGTTACTCGCTGCGCGAAAAGGGGGCTAGGCCCCCTTTTTGCCACTTATAGAATTGATTGCCCTGTGATGGGGCGAACTGGTTGAAGACCTACCAAGAGGATTTTCAAAATGGCAGAGATTACTGCAGCCCTGGTTAAAGAACTGCGTGAGCGTACTGGCCAAGGCATGATGGACTGCAAAAAAGCCCTGACTGCTGCTGGTGGCGACATTGAAAAAGCCATCGACGACATGCGCGCAGCAGGTTCGATCAAGGCCGCCAAGAAAGCCGGTAACATCGCAGCTGAAGGCTCTATCGCCGTTAAAGTTGCTGATGACAACAAGCGTGCTCTGATCATCGAAGTTAACGCTCAGACCGACTTCCTGGCTCTGCAAGACGACTTCAAAGGCTTCGTTGCTAACAGCATCGACAAGGCTTTCGCTGAGAACATCGCTGACGTTGCTCAGTTGATCGCAGCTCAGGAAGCCGAGCGTGAAGCACTGGTTGTTAAAGTAGGCGAGAACGTCAACATCCGTCGTCTGGCGACTGTTGAAGCTGACGTTGTAGGTTCTTACCTGCACGGTCACCGCATCGGTGTTCTGGTTGCTCTGAAAGGCGGCGACGCTGAACTGGCTAAAGACGTTGCCATGCACGTTGCTGCCAGCAACCCGCAGTTCCTCAACCCTTCTGAAGTCTCTGAAGAAGCCATCGCCAAGGAAAAAGAAATCTTCCTGGCGCTGAACGAAGAGAAGATCAAGGGCAAGCCTGCTGAAATCGTTGAGAAAATGACTGCTGGCCGTATCACCAAGTTCCTCGCTGAAGCGAGCTTGGTTGAACAGGCTTTCGTTAAAGACGACAGCGTTAAAGTTGGCGAGCTGGTTAAGAAAGCCGGTGCTGAAATCATCTCCTTCGTACGTTACGAAGTAGGTGAAGGCATCGACAAAGGCGAAACTGACTTCGCCGCTGAAGTAGCTGCTCAGTTGGCTGCCAGCAAGCAGTAATTAGCCCCAAGGCTATTGCTAAAAAGAGGCTGCCCGCTTATGCGCGCGGCCTCTTTGTCAAAATAGGGTGACCGATTGACGCTTTAAGCGTGGGGTCTTTGCATGGCAAAGTTCACCCGCACTGGCAGTGTTGTAGGTAATCCTTGCAGTAACCGGTAAGCTGTTCGGCCGGACGCTAGAATAAACACCTGGATCACGAGCGCTGTTGTTTGTTTGCACGCTCGCAGCATTTTTGTGTCGGGCGCTGTCGAAGTGCTCGAAAGTTGCGAATCATGTCGGTTCGCCAAGAATTTTTAACGCCGCAGGAGAGACTGGTAATGGCTCAGCAGGTGAGTGGTCGTCAACCGCGCTATAAGCGCATTCTGCTCAAGCTTAGCGGCGAGGCGCTGATGGGTTCCGAAGATTTCGGGATCGATCCTAAAGTGCTCGATCGTATGGCCTTGGAAGTAGGCCAGCTGGTAGGTATCGGTGTTCAAGTGGGTCTGGTCATTGGTGGCGGTAACTTGTTCCGTGGTGCGGCTCTGAGCGCATCCGGAATGGACCGTGTGACCGGCGACCACATGGGCATGCTGGCAACTGTAATGAACGCATTGGCCATGCGTGATGCGCTGGAGCGTTCAAACATTCCGGCCATCGTTATGTCGGCCATCTCGATGGTGGGTGTGACCGACCATTACGATCGTCGTAAGGCCATGCGTCATCTGAAAACCGGTGAGGTGGTGATTTTCGCCGCTGGCACTGGTAATCCGTTTTTTACCACCGACTCTGCTGCCTGCCTGCGCGCCATCGAGATCGATGCGGACGTAGTGCTTAAGGCAACCAAGGTGGATGGTGTGTACACCGCTGATCCGTTCAAGGACCCGCACGCCGAGAAATTTGATCACCTGACCTATGACGAGGTTCTGGATCGCAAGCTTGGTGTTATGGATCTGACGGCAATCTGCCTGTGCCGCGACCATAATATGCCGCTTCGTGTGTTTAATATGAATAAGCCTGGCGCTTTGCTCAATGTTGTAGTCGGCGGCGCAGAAGGCACTTTAATTGAGGAAGGTGAACAACAATGATCAACGAGATCAAGCAAGACGCTCAAGTGCGTATGGCCAAGACTCTTGAGTCGCTGGCTGGCGTCTTTGCCAAAATTCGTACCGGCCGCGCGCACCCGAGCATCCTCGATAGCGTGATGGTGTCTTACTACGGCACCGACACTCCGCTGCGTCAGGTTGCCAACGTGATGGCAGAAGACTCGCGCACACTGGCATTGACCGTGTTTGACCGGAGCATGATCCAGGCTGTTGAAAAAGCCATCATGACCTCGGATCTGGGCCTGAACCCGTCCACTGCCGGCACCACCATTCGTGTGCCCATGCCTGCGCTGACCGAAGAAACGCGTAAGGGCTACACCAAGCAGGCGCGCGCTGAAGCCGAGAACGCCCGTGTTGCTGTGCGCAATATTCGTCGCGACGCGCTGGCGCAGTTGAAGGATCTGGTCAAGGAAAAGGAAATCAGCGAAGACGACGAGCGTCGCGCCGCTGATGAAATCCAGAAACTGACAGACAAATTTGTCGCCGAAGCCGATAAGGCCTTGGAAGGCAAGGAAGCGGATCTGATGGCCGTCTGACGGCCAGGATGGCGTTATGGAGAAGAGTAAAAACGGCCTCGCCGAAGTAGTGCCGCGCCATGTTGCAATCATCATGGACGGCAATAACCGCTGGGCGAAAAAGCGTTTCATGCCTGGTGTGGCGGGACATAAAGCCGGCGTTGATGCCGTTCGTGCGGTGATCGAGGTCTGCGCAGAGGCCGGGGTTGAGGTGCTGACCCTGTTTGCCTTCTCCAGCGAGAACTGGCAGCGTCCGGCGGAAGAAGTCGGCGCGCTCATGGAGTTGTTCCTGGCAGCGCTGCGGCGTGAAACCAAGAAGCTCAATGAGAACGGTATCAGTTTGCGGATTATCGGGGATCGCGCTCGCTTTCATCCGGATCTGCAAACCGCCATGCGTGACGCTGAAGCACAAACGGCTGGCAATAAGCGCTTTGTGCTGCAGATTGCCGCCAATTACGGCGGCCAGTGGGATATCGCTCAGGCGGCGCAGCGTCTTGCCCGTGAAGTGCAAGGCGGCCACTTGCAGCCTGCCGACATAACCCCACAGTTGCTGCAAAGCTGCTTGGCGACGGGCGACCTGCCGTTACCGGATCTGTGTATCCGTACCGGTGGCGAGCATCGCATCAGTAACTTCCTGTTGTGGCAGTTGGCTTACAGCGAACTGTATTTTTCCGACCTGTTCTGGCCGGATTTCAAGCATGACGCCATGCGCAAAGCACTCGCTGACTTTTCCAAACGCCAACGGCGGTTTGGTCGCACCAGTGAGCAAATCGAAGCCGAGGCGAAAGCTTAATGCTTAAACAACGAATCATCACCGCGCTCATCCTGTTGCCGATAGCGCTGGGTGGCTTCTTCCTGCTTGAGGGAGGCGCTTTTGCCCTGTTTATCGGCGCCGTTGTGACGCTGGGTGGTTGGGAGTGGGCGCGTCTGGCCGGCTTTCCTGCGCAGTGGCAGCGTATACTGTTTGCAGCGCTTGTTGCCGTATTGTTGCTCGGGCTTTACCACGCGCCGATTCTGGCGACGCCGGTGTTGCTGCTGGGTGTGTTGTGGTGGTGCGTGGCGACAGCCTTGGTATTGAAGTTCCCGCAGTCTGCTGTGTATTGGGCGCCTGCCTGGCGGCGGATTGCCATTGGTTTGCTGATCTTGCTGCCGGCCTGGCAGGGCTTGGTCCTGTTCAAGCAATGGCCGCAAGCCAATTGGCTGATTCTCGCCGTGATGGTGTTGGTCTGGGCGGCCGATATCGGTGCTTATTTCTCCGGCAAGGCTTTTGGCAAGCGCAAACTGGCCCCCGCAGTGAGTCCTGGCAAGAGCTGGGAAGGCATGATTGGCGGCATGTGTACGTGTCTGCTGATTACGCTGGTCACTGGTATCGTTCAGGGCTGGTCGGCCGGCAATACAGTTCTGGCGTTGCTGGGCGCTGCCATCGTGGTGGCAGTCTCGGTCGTCGGCGACCTGACCGAGAGCATGTTCAAGCGTGAGTCCGGCATCAAGGACAGCAGCAATCTGCTGCCTGGCCACGGCGGCGTGCTTGATCGCATCGACAGCCTGACGGCTGCGATACCGGTCTTTGCGCTGCTGCTGTTGCTGTCTGGCTGGGCAACTCTGTGAGTCACGTTCAGCAAATTACCGTGCTCGGGGCGACGGGCTCGATTGGCTTGAGCACGCTTGATGTCATCGCGCGTCATCCCGAGCGTTACGCTGTTTTTGCCCTGAGTGGGTTCAGTCGTCTGGCAGAACTGGAGGCCTTGTGTCTCAAGCATCGCCCACGGTTTGCAGTGGTGCGTGATGAGCAGGCGGCTGAGTTGTTGAGTGGCGGTCTGCAATCCGCAGGCTTGAGCACCGAAGTGTTGATTGGTGAAAGCGGTTTGTGCACGGTGGCCAGTCACCCGCAGGTTGATACGGTGATGGCGGCAATCGTCGGTGCAGCGGGGCTTAAGCCAACGCTGGCGGCGGTTGAGGCGAGCAAGAAGGTGCTGCTGGCCAACAAGGAAGCGCTGGTGATGTCGGGCGATCTGTTTATGCAGGCCGTCAAACACAGTGGCGCGGTGCTGTTGCCTATCGACAGCGAACACAACGCGATTTTTCAGTGCCTGCCGAACAATTATGCCAATGGTCTTGAGTCGGTGGGTGTACGGCGTATTTTGCTGACCGCGTCTGGCGGGCCGTTCCGTGAAACACCACTCGAGCAATTGGCTCAAGTAACGCCAGAACAGGCGTGCGCCCATCCGAACTGGTCGATGGGGCGCAAGATATCGGTCGATTCGGCGAGCATGATGAACAAAGGCCTGGAGTTGATCGAGGCCTGCTGGTTGTTCAATACGCGCCCGGCCAAGGTCGAGGTGGTGATTCATCCACAGAGCGTGATTCATTCGCTGGTCGACTATGTAGACGGCTCGGTGCTAGCGCAGATGGGTAATCCGGATATGCGCACGCCAATCGCCCATGCGCTGGCGTGGCCGGAGCGAATCGACTCCGGTGTGCCGCCTCTGGACCTGTTTGCGGTCGCGCGGCTGGATTTTCAGGCGCCGGATGAGGTGCGTTTCCCGTGCTTGCGCCTGGCGCGTGAGGCGGCGGATGCTGGCGGTACTTCACCGGCCATGCTCAACGCGGCGAATGAAGTGGCGGTTGAGGCATTTCTTCAGCGGCGCATTCGTTTTAACGAAATCCCGAGTATCATCGAAGATGTTCTGAGCACGCAGCCTGGTGTTGCTGTCGAAGGGCTTGCTACCGTGCTGGAGGCTGATCGCGTTGCGCGCAGCCTGGCTGAGCAATGGCTTACACGTCGTGGATAAACCACGCGGAGAAGAGTGATGAGTGCGCTGTACATGATTGTTGGCACCCTGATTGCACTCGGGGTGTTGGTTACTTTCCATGAGTTCGGTCACTTCTGGATCGCCCGCAAGTGCGGGATCAAGGTTCTGCGTTTTTCGGTCGGCTTCGGCGCGCCATTGCTGCGCTGGCACGATCGCCACGGCACCGAGTTTGTGGTGGCGGCAATTCCGTTAGGTGGCTACGTCAAAATGCTCGATGAGCGTGAAGGCGATGTGCCGCTGGACCAGCTCGAACACGCCTTCAATCGCAAAACCGTTGGGCAGCGCATCGCCGTGGTTGCGGCGGGGCCGATTGCCAACTTTCTGCTCGCCATCGGGTTCTTCTGGGTGGTTGCCATGTTGGGCAGCCAGCAGGTCAAGCCGATTATCGGCAGTGTCGAGGTCTCGAGTCTGGCCGCTGAGGCCGGGTTTGCCGCTGGGCAGGAAATTGTTTCGATCGACGGCGAGCCTACCAATGGCTGGTCGGCGGTCAATTTGCAGCTGGTTCGCCGTCTGGGTGAGACCGGCAATCTGAATATTACCGTGCGCGAGCCGGGCTCAAGCGTTGAAAGCCCGCGTCAGGTGGCGTTGAACAAGTGGCTGCAAGGCGTTGGTGAGCCTGATCCGATTGCTGCGCTGGGCATCACGCCTTGGCGTCCGCAGATTCCGCCGGTTCTGGATCAGCTCGACCCACAAGGGCCTGCAGGCGCTGCCGGCTTACAGCTGGGTGATCGGCTGGTAGCGCTGGATCAGCAGCCGCTGGACGACTGGCAGCAGCTGGTTGATCGCGTGCGCGGCCTGCCGGGCAAGTCGGTGGTGTTCACCGTTGAGCGTGACGGTGCTCAGCGTGACGTGCCGGTGACGCTGGCCACGCGCGGTGAGCCGGATGCGCCTACAGGCTATCTGGGCGCTGGGGTTAAAGGCGTTGACTGGCCGAGCGACATGTTGCGCGAAGTCAGCCATGGCCCGATTGCCGCAATCGGCGAGAGTTTTAAGCGCACCTGGACCATGAGTCTGTTGACTCTCGACTCCCTGAAGAAAATGCTCTTCGGCGAGCTCTCGGTAAAAAACTTGAGTGGGCCGATAACCATTGCTAAAGTGGCGGGCGCTTCGGCTGAGTCGGGCTTGGGGGATTTTCTTAACTTCCTCGCCTATCTGAGCATAAGCTTGGGGGTACTCAATTTGTTGCCTATTCCGGTATTAGACGGAGGGCATTTGCTTTTTTACCTGGTCGAATGGGTGCGTGGTCGCCCATTGTCTGAGCGGGTTCAAGGTTGGGGGATGCAAATTGGCATAAGTCTGGTGGTTGGGGTGATGTTACTGGCCCTGGTTAACGATTTGAGCCGTTTGTAATCGCTACTGAATTACAAATCTGTCGCCAAGAGCGGCAGATTTTTTATCGTCAGTTGGAATAAGAAAGGACTTCATGAAACGTCTGCTGCTGCCTGCGGTGCTTTCCGCATTGATGATCGCCGAAGTTCACGCCGAGTCCTTCACCATCTCCGATATCCGCGTAAACGGTCTACAGCGTGTGTCTGCGGGGAGCGTGTTTGGCGCATTGCCGCTTAACGTCGGCGAAGCTGCTGATGACCGCGCTCTGGTCGATGCAACGCGTGATCTGTTCAAAACTGGATTCTTTCAGGATATCCAGCTCGGACGTGACGGCGATGTGCTGGTAATTACAGTCGTCGAACGACCTTCGATTTCGAACATTGAAATTGAAGGCAACAAGGCGATTACCAGTGAAGACTTACTCAAGGGCCTGAACCAGTCCGGCCTGGCTGAAGGTGAAATCTTCCAGCGTGCAACCCTTGAAGGCGTGCGTAACGAACTTCAACGCCAGTACGTTGCTCAGGGCCGTTACTCGGCTGAAATCGAAACCGAGGTGATCCCGCAGCCACGTAACCGTGTGGCGCTGAAGATCAACATCAACGAAGGCTCGGTTGCAGCGATTCAGCACATCAACGTAGTCGGTAACACGGTGTTCCCGGACGACGATCTGATTGATCTGTTCGAGTTGAAAACCACCAACTTGCTGTCGTTCTTCAAGAACGATGACAAGTACGCCCGTGAAAAGCTTTCCGGTGACCTTGAGCGTCTGCGCTCGTATTACCTCGATCGCGGTTATATCAACATGGATATCGCCTCGACTCAGGTTTCGATCACCCCAGATAAAAAGCATGTTTACATCACTGTAAACATCGACGAAGGCAGCAAGTACAAAGTCAGCGACGTTCGCCTCAGTGGTGACCTCAAGGTACCTGAGGAAGAAGTTCGCAAGCTGTTGCTGGTCAAGGAAGGGCAGGTGTTCTCACGTAAAGTGATGACCAGCACCTCCGAGCTGATCACCCGTCGTCTGGGTAACGAGGGTTATACCTTCGCCAACGTCAACGGTATTCCGCAGCCTAACGATGAAGACAAGACGGTTTCGATCGTATTTGCTGTCGATCCGGGCAAGCGCGCTTACGTTAACCGCATCAACTTCCGTGGCAACACCAAGACGGAAGACGAAGTACTGCGCCGTGAAATGCGTCAGCTGGAAGGCGGCTGGGCTTCGACCTACCTGATCGACCAGTCGAAGACGCGTCTTGAGCGTCTGGGCTTCTTCAAGGAAGTAAACGTCGAAACGCCGCAAGTGCCGGGCACTGATGACCAGATCGACGTGAACTACAGCGTTGAAGAGCAGCCGTCCGGTTCGATCACTGCCAGCGTTGGTTTCGCCCAGAACGCCGGTTTGATCCTCGGTGGTTCGATCAGCCAGAACAACTTCCTCGGTACCGGTAACAAGGTCAGCATCGGCTTGACCCGCAGTGATTATCAGAGCCGCTACAACTTTGGCTTTGTGAATCCCTACTGGACGCCAGATGGTGTGAGCCTGGGTTATAACCTGTTCTATCGCTCGACTGACTACGATGAGCTTGATACCGACGTATCCAGCTATGCGGTAGACAGCTACGGTGCGGGCATGAGCATCGGTTATCCGATCAGCGAAACCTCGCGTCTGACCTACGGTTTGACTGTGCAGCAGGATGACATCAACACCGGTGTTTACACCGTTGATGAAATCTACGACTTCCTGAACAAGGAAGGTGACAGCTACCTGAACTGGAAGGCGTCTTTCGGCTGGTCCGAATCGACCCTCAACCGTGGCGTGCTGGCGACCCGTGGTCACTCGCAGAGCTTCGTGGTTGAAACAACATTGCCAGGCAGTGATCTATCGTTCTACAAGGTCGATTACCGCGGGCAGATTTTTGCACCGATCAATGATGACTACACCATGCGTTTCCACACCCAGTTGGGGTATGGCGACAGCTTCGGTGATACCTCGGAACTGCCGTTCTACGAGCATTACTACGCCGGTGGTTTCAACTCGGTACGTGGTTTTGAAGACAGCAGTCTGGGCCCGCGCAGTACTCCAAGTGTGGTGCGCAACGATCAGGGTGAAATCATCTACGGTGTACCGGATGCCAATGGTCGCTACACTGACCCGGATCAGGACCCACTGCCGTTCGGTGGTAACGTGTTGATTCAGGGTGGTGCCGAGTTGCTGTTCCCGCTGCCGTTCGTCAAAGACCAGCGTTCACTGCGGACCTCGCTGTTCTGGGATGTGGGTAATGTCTACGACACCAACTGCACCGATAGCCAGAAGCAGTTGAGCGACAGCTGCGATATCGACTTGGGCAGCATGGCAAGTTCGGTGGGTGTTGGCCTGACCTGGATCACTGCTCTGGGGCCGTTGAGCTTCAGCTTGGCTGCACCGATCAAGAAGCCGGACAATGCAGACACGCAGGTGTTCCAATTCTCGCTTGGTCAGACGTTCTAAGCGTTTGAACTTAATCAATCACAAGTTTTGCAGGGGTGCATCGTGCGTAAGTTGACTCAAGTTATTCTGTTAAGTGCTGCTTTGATGGCGACTGCCACTCCGGCAATGGCTGAAATGAAAATTGCTGTGCTGAACTATCAAATGGCCTTGCTCGAATCCGATGCTGCCAAGCGTTACGCAGTGGATGCCGAGAAGAAGTTCGGCCCGCAGTTGAGCAAGTTGAAGTCGCTGGAAAGCAGCGCCAAGTCGATTCAGGATCGTCTGGTTAAAGGCGGCGACAAGATGCAGACCGCAGAGCGCGAGCGTCTTGAACTTGATTTCAAGCAAAAGGCCCGTGACTTCCAGTTCCAGTCCAAAGAACTCAATGAAGCCAAAGCAGCTGCCGACCGCGATATGTTGAAGAAGCTGAAGCCGAACCTGGACAAGGCCGTTGAAGAAGTCATCAAGAAAGGTAACTACGATCTGGTTCTGGAGCGTGGCGCCGTGGTTGAGGTTAAGCCTCAGTACGACATCACCCGCCAGGTTATCGAGCGTATGAACCAACTGCGTTGATCTGATGACGGCTAAAGAATTTACTCTCGGCCAACTGGCCACTCGGCTCGGAGCCACCCTCAAGGGTGACTCCGAGTTGTTGATTACTGGCCTTGCAACTTTGCAGGACGCCGGCGCCGGGCAATTGAGCTTCTTGGCAAATGCCCAGTACCGTAAATATCTGGCTGATACCCAGGCGGCTGCGGTGTTGCTCACAGAAACGGATGCCGAGGGTTTCCCCGGTAACGCGTTGATTGTGGCCAATCCGTATCTGGCTTACGCCGAGCTGTCGCATGCCTTTGATCGCAAGCCGCAAGGCGTGGTCGGGGTGCATCCGAGTGCTTTGGTGGCAGCGGATGCCAGCATTGACCCGACGGCCAGTATCGGTGCCTATGCGGTGATCGAGAGCGGGGCGCAGATTGCGGCCGGTGTCACCATTAGCGCGCATTGCTTTGTTGGTGCGCGTTCGGTGATCGGTGAAGGTGGCTGGTTGGCGCCGCGCGTTACCCTGTATCACGACGTGCGTATCGGCCGGAATGTGGTTATTCAGTCAGGCGCAGTGATCGGCGGTGAGGGCTTCGGCTTCGCCAACGAGAAGGGCGTGTGGCAGAAAATAGCGCAGATTGGCGGTGTGCTTATCGGCGATAATGTCGAAATTGGCGCCAATACCACGGTCGATCGCGGCGCGTTGTCCGACACGGTGTTGGGCAATGGTGTGAAGCTGGATAACCAGATCATGATCGCGCACAACGTACAGGTCGGTGACAACACCGCAATGGCCGGTTGTGTCGGTATTTCTGGCAGCACCAAGATCGGCAAGAACTGTATGATTGCCGGCGGCGTGGGCATGGTCGGTCATATTGAGGTTTGTGACGGTGTGTTTGTCACGGGCATGACCATGGTAACGCGCTCGATTACAGAACCGGGCTCATATTCTTCAGGTACGGCAATGCAGCCGGCGAACGAGTGGCGCAAAAGTGCAGCGCGGATTCGCCAGTTGGATGATATGGCCAAACGCTTGCAGCAGCTGGAAAAACAGCTCGCCGCAGTGACCTCGAACGGAAAAGCCTCATCTGATGCGTGAGCCCGGAAAACCGTGCTCCTCTTTTTTTATTACAGGCTTCTCTGGAAATGATGGACATCAACGAAATTCGTGAATACTTGCCGCACCGTTACCCGTTTCTCCTGGTTGACCGGGTGGCGGAGCTGGACGTTGAAGGCAAATGTATTCGTGCCTATAAGAATGTCAGCATTAATGAGCCTTTTTTCAACGGCCATTTTCCTGAGCACCCGATTATGCCGGGCGTCCTGATTATTGAAGCCATGGCTCAGGCAGCGGGTATCCTGGGTTTCAAAATGATGGACATCAAGCCATCAGACGGCACGCTATACTATTTTGTTGGCTCGGATAAACTGCGTTTTCGCCAGCCGGTTGTGCCGGGCGACCAGTTAATTCTCGAAGCCAAGTTCCTCAGCTCCAAGCGCAGCATCTGGAAGTTTGAGTGCAAGGCAACCGTAGACGGCAAGGAAGTCTGTTCAGCTGAAATTATTTGTGCGGAACGCAAATTATGAGTTTGATTGACCCTCGCGCCATTATCGATCCTGCTGCCAAGTTGGCTGACGACGTTGTGGTCGGGCCTTGGTGCATTATTGGGGCTGATGTGGAAATTGGTGAGGGTACCGTGCTCGGGCCTAATGTCATCATTAAAGGCCCGACCCGAATTGGTAAACACAACCGTGTTTATCAGTTTTGCTCACTTGGTGAAGACACCCCGGACCGCAAATACAAGGGCGAACCCACGCGCCTGGTGATTGGCGATCACAACATTATCCGTGAAGGCGTGACCATGCACCGTGGCACCATTCAGGACCGCGACGAAACCACCGTCGGTGATCACAACCTGATCATGGCTTATGCCCACATCGGCCATGACAGCGTAATCGGTAACCACTGCATTCTGGTTAACAACGTCGCGCTGGCAGGCCACGTGCACATTGGTGACTGGGCGATTCTGTCCGGCTACACCCTGGTTCATCAGTTCTGCCACATTGGCGCGCACAGCTTTGCGGGCATGGGTACGGCGATCGGTAAAGACGTCCCGGCGTATGTCACCGTTTCCGGCAACCCGGCCGAAGCGCGCACTATGAACTTCGAGGGCATGCGCCGTCGTGGTTTCAGCGCCGAAGCCATTCAGGCGCTGCGCCGTGCCTACAAAATTGTCTACCGTCAGGGCCTGACCATCGAAGACGCTTTGCTTGAACTGGCTGAGTTGGCCGATGAGTTCAGCGAAGTGGCGGTATTCCGCGACTCGATCCAGTCTTCCCAACGCGGCATCACCCGCTAATTTATGTCGGCTGTATTGCGCGTCGCCCTGGTGGCTGGCGAAGCTTCGGGCGATATTCTCGGCGCGGGTCTGATGCAGGCGCTCAAGCTGCGCCATCCGCAGGTCGAGTTTATCGGGGTTGGTGGGCCGCGGATGCAGGCTCAAGGCCTCGAGCCGATTTTCCCGATGGAACGCTTGTCGGTCATGGGCTTGGTCGAGGTCCTCGGCCGCCTGCCGGAGCTGCTCTCGCGTCGCCGCGACCTGACCAAAACCCTGATTGCCGCTAAACCGGATGTGTTTATCGGCATCGATGCGCCCGATTTCAACCTTGGCCTTGAATTGAAGCTGCGCCAGGCCGGGATCAAGACCGTGCATTACGTCAGCCCGTCGGTTTGGGCGTGGCGGCAAAAGCGCGTGCTGAAGATTCGTGACGCCTGCGACCTGATGCTTACGCTGTTCCCGTTCGAGGCACAGTTCTACGATGAACATCAGGTGCCGGTGCGCTTTGTCGGCCATCCGCTGGCGGACGAAATCCCGCTGCAAGCGGATCGGCATGGCGCCCGTGAAGCGCTGGGCCTGGCTCACGATGCTCCGGTAATTGCACTTATGCCGGGCAGTCGCGGTGGTGAAGTAGGGCGCCTGGGCGCTTTGTTCCTGGATGCGGCTGAACGTTTGCGTGCGCTGCGTCCCGGTATTCAGTTTGTTCTGCCGTGCGCGAGCCGTGAGCGTCGCGAGCAACTTGAAGCCATGCTCGCCGATCGTGATCTGGCCCTGACGTTGCTCGATGGCCGTTCGCATGAGGCGTTGGCAGCCTGCGATGCAGTGCTGATTGCATCCGGCACCGCAACCCTTGAGGCGCTGCTGTACAAACGGCCGATGGTGGTTGCCTACCGCGTTGCTCCGCTGACCTACAGCATTCTCAAGCGTCTGGTTAAGAGCCCGTATATTTCGCTGCCAAACCTGTTGGCCAAGCGCTTGCTGGTGCCTGAAATGATTCAGGATGCAGCGACTGCCGAGGCGCTGGCGCAAACGGTTTCACCGCTGCTCGATGGCGGCGAGGTGCAAACCGAAGGCTTCGATCAGATCCATCGTTCACTGCGCTGCGATGCCTCCAAACAGGCGGCTGATGCGGTACTTGAGTTGGTAGGGCGCGCCTGATGCAGATGGGATTGGATTTTGCTCAGGTCGAAGAACTTGTCGCCGGGGTGGACGAAGTGGGTCGTGGCCCGCTGTGCGGCGCAGTCGTGACCGCTGCGGTGATTCTTGATCCGGCGCGGCCGATTCTGGGGCTCAACGATTCGAAGAAGCTCACCGAAGCGCGCCGTGAAATGCTCTTTGACGAGATTCGCGAGAAGGCGCTGTCCTGGTGTATTGCCAGAGCTGAGGTTGAAGAGATCGACCAGCTGAATATTCTTCACGCCACAATGCTGGCCATGCAGCGGGCTGTAGAAGGGCTCAGCGTCACCCCTAAACTTGCGTTGATTGACGGCAATCGCTGCCCAAAATTGAACGTTCCCAGTGCATCTGTGGTCAAGGGTGATAGCTCGGTGGCGGCGATTGCCGCTGCATCGATTTTGGCGAAAGTGAGTCGTGACCGGGAAATGCTTGCGCTTGATGCGCAATATCCGGGCTACGGCATTGCCAAACACAAGGGCTACCCGACACCTGTTCATCTTGAGGCGCTGCGGCGTCTGGGGCCAACGCCCATCCACAGGCGCTCGTTTGCGCCGGTCAGAAACCTGCTAGACAGCTAATTCGCGGCCATTGTCGCCTGACTGCAATTATGGGTCGCTCATTCGCAGGCAAGCGAGCGACCAATATTTCAAAGTCCCAGCCCTTTCGCGCTGTCTACACTGGTAGTCAGCATCATTTTCAGGTTGCACCTTGAGTGCGATGCACATTCGTTTCCGGCCGGTAATTCAGGGTCGAGCGTAAATGCCGCGGTAGGCGGTCGGAGGATTTCCATGCAAGAAGTGGCCACGCAGGTTGTCGACCTGTTGAACGGGTTGATCTGGGGGAAGGTACTCATCTGGTTGCTGGTTGGTTCCGGTTTGTACTTCACCGTTCGCTTGGGCGCGGTACAGTTTCGTCACTTCGGGCACATTTTCACGGTGCTGCGCGGCAGCCGTAACAGTGACAGTTCGGGTATTTCATCATTTCAGGCGCTGTGTACTTCGCTCGCGGCGCGCGTCGGTACGGGCAACATTGCCGGTGTCGCCGTGGCGATCACGCTCGGCGGGCCGGGTGCGATTTTCTGGATGTGGATGATTGCTCTGGTCGGCATGGCCACAGGTTTTGTTGAGGCCACGCTGGCTCAGTTGTTCAAGAGCCGCGACGAGCAAGGCCAGTTTCGCGGCGGTCCGGCGTATTACATGGAGCGTGGCCTCAATGCACGCTGGATGGGCATTCTGTTCTCGATCTTCCTGATCATTGCCTTCGGTTTCGTGTTCAATTCCGTGCAAGCCAACACCATCAGCGGCGCAATGATTGGCGCGTTCAATATCGACTGGGGCACGTTTACCCTGATGGGCAGCGTAATTCCGGTGGCATCAGCGGTGATTGGTCTGGGCTTGGTGGTGCTGACCGCATTGATTATTTTCGGTGGCCTGCGCTCCATTGCGCGCTTCTCCGAGCTGGCCGTGCCGGTTATGGCAGCGGCCTATCTGCTGGTGGCGCTGGTTATCATCGTGATCAATTTCAGCGAGTTGCCGGCAGTGTTCTCGTTGATCTTCAAGAGCGCCTTTGGTTTGCATGAAGCAGCGGCTGGCGGCATTGGTGCGGCGATCATGAACGGCTTTAAACGCGGCTTGTTCTCCAACGAGGCCGGCATGGGTTCTGCACCCAATGCTGCTGCATCGGCGACGCCTTACCCGCCGCATCCGGTCTCGCAGGGCTATGTGCAAATGGCTGGCGTGTTTATCGACACACTGCTGATCTGCACCGCCTCGGCCGCGATCATTTTGCTGGCCAAGGTGCCAGCCGGCAGCGCGGAAGGTATTGCGCTGGTGCAGCAGGCGCTGAGCAGCCAGTTAGGCGGTTGGGCCAAGTACTTTTTGGCGGTGGTGATTCTGTTCTTCGCCTTCACCTCAATTGTTGCCAACTACTTCTATGCCGAGAACTGTCTGGTATTCCTGGAGCATAATCACCAGTCCGGTCTGTTGATTTTCCGCTTGGCAGTGTTGGCGATGGTGATGTTTGGTGCGCTGGCATCGTTGCCCTTCGTCTGGAATCTTGCGGACGTGTCGATGGGGTTGATGGCGATTACCAACCTGATTGCCGTGATACTGCTCTCCAATCTGGCGTTCAAGCTGGCGCGTGACTACAACGCCCAGCGCAAGGCGGGCAAGGTGCCGACCTTCGATGCCAGCGAGTACCCGGAAGTGCAGAAAAAACTTTCACCCGGCGTTTGGGATGATCGCTAATTAGCGATAGTTTGATCCGCAAAGCTGATGTTTGATCCAAGGCTCGGTACAATCCGGGCCTTGTCGTTTTTGTGTTTTGAATAGGGCTGCCATGACTGTTCCATTTGTCCATCTGCGTGTGCACAGCGAATACTCCCTGGTTGACGGTCTGGTCCGGGTCAAACCGTTGATCAAGGCGGTTGCCGGCGCGGGTATGCCGGCGGTGGCAGTCACCGATCAGAGCAACATGTGCTCACTGGTCAAGTTCTATAAAGCCTCGATGGGCGCCGGTATCAAACCCATTTGTGGGGCTGATATCTGGCTGGCCAGTGCCGATGAAGATGGCGCGCTGACGCGCATGACCTTGCTGGTGATGAACGGTAAGGGTTATCGCAACCTGACCGAGCTGGTCTCGCGCGGCTGGAGTGAAGGCCAAAGCAATGATTTGGTGATTATCCAGCGCGACTGGGTCAAGGCGGCTGCCGAAGGGCTTATTGCATTGTCCGGCGCCCGTGAAGGTGAAGTCGGGCGCGCCTTGCTGGCAGGTGATCCGGTGCTTGCCGAGCAGCGTTTACGCGAATGGCAGGCGGTTTTCCCCGATCGCTTCTATGTCGAGTTGCACCGTACCAATCGCGTCAACGACGAAGAATACCTGCACATGGCCGTTGAGCTGGCGGACCGGGTTGGCGCGCCACTGGTGGCTACCAACGATGTTCGCTTCATTAATCAGGATGACTACGAGGCGCACGAAACCCGGGTGTGCATTGGTGAAGGCCGCTCGCTGGACGACCCGCGCCGCCTGCGCAACTACTCCGATCAGCAGTACCTGAAAACCCCGGAAGAGATGGCCGAGCTGTTCAGTGATCTGCCGGAGGCGCTGGAAAATACCGTCGAAATTGCCAAGCGTTGCAATATCGATGTGCAGTTGGGCACCTACTTCCTGCCTAACTTCCCGATTCCAGACGGCATGACCATGGATGAGTACTTTCGCAAAGTCTCGTTCGACGGACTCGACGAGCGTCTGGAGGTATTGCTGCCCAAGGACACGCCGGATTACGAGGCGAAGAAGCAGGTGTATGTCGACCGCCTCAACTTCGAACTCGACATCATCATTCAGATGGGTTTCCCCGGCTACTTCCTGATCGTTATGGACTTCATCAAGTGGGCCAAGAACAACGGCGTGCCGGTAGGACCAGGCCGTGGATCGGGTGCAGGCTCGCTGGTGGCGTATGTGCAGAAGATCACCGACCTTGACCCGCTGGCCTATGACCTGCTGTTCGAACGCTTCCTCAATCCCGAGCGGGTATCGATGCCCGACTTCGACGTCGACTTCTGCATGGACGGGCGCGACCGGGTTATTGATTACGTGGCGGAAAAGTACGGCCGCAACGCTGTAAGCCAGATCATCACCTTCGGCACCATGGCCGCCAAGGCGGTGGTGCGTGACGTGGCGCGGGCGCAGGGCAAGTCTTACGGTTTGGCGGATCGCTTGTCGAAGATGATTCCGTTCGAGGTCGGTATGACGCTGGCCAAGGCGTTCGAGATGGAAGAGCCGCTGCGCGACTTCCTCAAGACTGACGAAGAAGCGGCCGAAATCTGGGAGATGTCGCTCAAGCTCGAAGGTATCTGCCGCGGCACTGGTAAGCACGCCGGTGGTGTGGTTATCGCGCCGACCAAGCTCACCGACTTCTCGCCGATTGCCTGTGATGAAGAAGGCAATGGTCTGGTCACCCAGTTCGATAAGGATGATGTGGAATCGGCGGGTCTGGTGAAGTTCGACTTCCTCGGTCTGCGTACCCTGACGATCATCAAGTGGGCGATGGAAACCATCAACCGCGAGCAAGCCAAGCAGGGCTTGCCGGACCTGAATATCGACTTCATCCCGCTGGACGACAAAGCCACGTTCGCGATGTTGCAAAAAGCTGAAACCACCGCGGTGTTCCAGCTTGAATCGCGCGGCATGAAAGAGCTGATCAAAAAGCTCAAGCCCGACTGCCTTGAAGACATGATCGCACTCGTGGCCCTGTTCCGTCCGGGCCCGTTGCAGTCCGGCATGGTGGACGACTTCATCAACCGTAAGCACGGTCGTGAGCCGATCTCCTATCCGCATCAGGATTACCAGTACGAAGGCCTGCAGCCAGTTTTGGCGCCGACTTACGGGATCATTCTGTATCAGGAACAGGTGATGCAGATTGCTCAGGTCATGGCGGGCTATACCCTTGGCGGCGCTGACATGCTGCGCCGCGCAATGGGTAAGAAAAAGCCAGAAGAAATGGCCAAGCAGCGCGGCGGTTTCATTGAAGGCTGCGCCAGTAACGGTATTGATGCGGACCTTGCGGGTAACATCTTTGATCTGGTGGAGAAGTTCGCGGGTTACGGCTTTAACAAGTCGCACTCGGCCGCCTATGGTTTGCTTTCGTATCAAACTGCCTGGCTCAAGGCGCATCACTCGGCGGCCTTCATGGCGGCGGTGTTGTCGGCGGATATGCACAACACCGACAAGGTCGTTACGCTGATCGAAGAATGCCGCAGCATGAAGCTGCGTCTCGATGCGCCCGATGTGAACACCTCCGAGTACAAGTTCACGGTTAACGATGAGGGCTGGATCGTCTACGGTCTGGGCGCGATCAAAGGCGTGGGCGAGGGGCCGGTAGAGGCGATTGTCGAGTCACGTAAAGACGGCCCGTTCAAGGATCTGTTCGATTTTTGCTCACGGGTCGACCTCAAGCGAATCAACAAACGCACCCTCGATGCATTGGTACGCAGCGGCGCGCTGGATCGTCTCGGGCCGCACTTCCATGAAGAGATCAAAGAGTATCGCGCCAATATCGACCGCAACCGCGCCGTATTGCTGGCTGCGACCGAAGAGGCTGTGCAGGCCGCCGAGCAAACGGCGCGCAGCCATGACAGCGGACACATGGACTTGTTTGGTGGCGTCTTTGCCGACGAAACCGCCGATGTTTATGCCAAGCACCTGAAAGCGCGGGAACTGACGCTCAAAGAACGTCTCAAAGGTGAGAAGGAAACTTTGGGGTTGTACCTCACCGGGCACCCGATCGACGAGTACGAAGGCGAGGTTCGCCGTTTTGCCCGTCAGCGCATTGTTGATCTGAAACCGTCACGTGAGTCGCAAACGGTTGCCGGCTTGATTGTTAACCTGCGGGTTATGAAGAACAAGAAGGGCGACAAAATGGGCTTTATCACCCTGGACGACCGTTCCGGGCGCATTGAGGCCTCTTTGTTTGCCGAGGCCTTCGCCAGTAATCAGGCGTTGTTGCAGAGCGATGCGCTGGTAGTGGTCGAGGGTGAGGTGAGTAACGACGACTTCTCGGGCGGTATGCGTTTGCGTGCCAAGCGCGTGATGAGCCTGGAGGAAGCACGTACCGGACTGGCCGAAAGTTTGCGTTTGCGTATTGCCAGCACAGCGCTGAAGGCGGACAAACTGAACTGGCTGGCGCAATTGTGTGAACGCCACCGGGGCGCTTGCCCGATCACGCTGGACTACGCGGGCACGGATGCACGGGCGCTGCTTGAGTTTGGCGAAAAGTGGCGGATTGATCCGGCAGACAGCCTGATTCAGGCATTGCGTGACCAGTTCGGCCGAGACAACGTCTTCCTTCAATACCGCTAAGGATTATGTAGCACTGAAAAGGACGCGTGCCGCGCAGTTACAAGGTTAGAGGGCTCATTGAGGCGCAATTTTTGGTAAAAATCAGCGCTTTCAGAGTCTTACAAATGCCGCAGTACTGAGCCGCGCTCTTTTTCGATCCTTAACTTTTGAGGCCTAGGCCTTATGTAAGGGTGGCGGCACTTGACGTCTACAGCGTGCGCATTGATCCTTCAGGGTTGTTGCGCCAAGACTCAGGTGTCGACCTGGATGAGCCCAATCCTATAAGGTAGGGCATAAACGGATACCGCTCCCCGGCCACTTGGCCGTCGACGCAAGACGGATGACTATGAACCCGAATTTTCTTGATTTCGAACAGCCAATCGCTGACCTGCAAGCCAAGATCGAAGAGCTTCGCCTGGTCGGTAACGACAATTCACTGAACATCAGTGATGAAATCGCGCGGCTCCAGGACAAAAGCAACGCGTTGACTGAAAGCATTTTCGGCAACCTGACCAGCTGGCAGATCGCCAAGCTGGCGCGGCACCCACGTCGTCCCTACACCCTCGATTATCTGGGTCATATCTTCACCGAGTTCGACGAGTTGCACGGTGATCGTCACTTCTCCGACGATGCTGCCATTGTCGGCGGTGTTGCTCGTCTGGATGATCAACCGGTAATGGTCATCGGTCATCAGAAGGGCCGCGAAGTTCGCGAGAAAGTACGTCGCAACTTCGGCATGCCGCGTCCGGAAGGCTACCGCAAGGCGTGCCGTCTGATGGAAATGGCCGAGCGTTTCAAGATGCCAATCGTGACCTTCATCGACACCCCAGGTGCTTATCCGGGTATCGACGCGGAAGAGCGCGGTCAGAGCGAGGCAATTGCCTGGAACCTGCGTGTTATGGCGCGCCTGAAAACCCCGATTATCGCTACCGTTATTGGTGAAGGTGGTTCGGGCGGCGCATTGGCCATCGGCGTTTGCGACCAGCTGAACATGCTGCAGTACTCGACCTATGCGGTTATCTCGCCGGAAGGTTGCGCATCGATCCTGTGGAAAACCGCAGACAAGGCGCCAGATGCGGCTGAAGCCATGGGCATTACGGCGGATCGCCTGAAAGGTTTGGGCATCGTCGATAAAGTCATTGCCGAGCCATTGGGTGGTGCCCATTGCGACCCGGCAGCGGCTGCCGAGTCTGTTCGCCAAACATTGGCTGTGCAGCTTAAAGACCTGAAGAAACTCGATACCGACGCGCTGCTTGCCCGTCGTTACGAGCGTCTCATGAGCTACGGCGTGGCGTGATGACCCTGTGCGCCAGGGTGCTGGAAAATCTGGCTCCCTGGCGTGACGCACCTGCGTGGCGCGTCGGCTTTTCGGGCGGATTGGATTCAACCGTCCTGTTACATGTACTAGCCAGCCTTGCGCAACGTGAGGCAATCCCGGCACTTTCCGCTATCTATATCGATCACGGCTTGCAAGCTGTCGCGCAAGACTGGCCGGCGCATTGCCAGCAGTTTTGCGCGCGTTTGGCTGTGCCGCTGCATGTTCAGCGCGTGCATGTTGATGACGGACCAAGCCTTGAGCGCGCAGCGCGTGAGGCGCGGTATCGGGCGTTCGGTCAGCAGTTGGCAGAGGGGGAGGCGTTGCTGCTTGCCCAGCACCGTGATGATCAGGCCGAAACCCTGATGTTTCGGTTGCTCCGTGGCGCCGGCGTGCGCGGGCTCGCGGCAATGGCTGTTAGTCGGCCGTTGGGCGCTGGCGTATTGCTGCGTCCGCTGCTGAATGTCTCGCAAGCTGAGCTGCGTGAATACGCCCTGGCGCATCGGCTGAGCTGGATCGAAGACCCGTCCAACGCCGATCAACAGTACTCGCGTAATTATCTGCGTCATAGCGTGCTGCCGGCATTGCATGCGCGCTGGCCGCAAGCGTTGGGCAATATCGCCCGCGCTGCCGAGCATTTGGGTGAGGCTTCGCAGTTGCTCGATGAGTTGGCAATTGAGGATTTACAGCGCGCAGAATCCTTTGAGACCGCAGCATGGAGCGCAGTTCCGAGCTTGTCGCTGCCGGTATTGCGCAGCCTGAGTGAGCCGCGTCAGCGTAATGCTCTGCGTTATTGGTTGCGCGAGCGCACTAAGATGCCAGATACGGCGCATTGGGCGAGCTGGATTACCTTGCGTGATGCAGCCCCGGATGCATCGCCAGTCTGGCGTTTGGCCGGCGGTGAAATTCATCGTGCCGACGAGCGGCTATGGTGGCTCAGTGGTGACTGGCTGAGAAAACCTCAGGCGCTTTCCCAGCCCATTATCTCCGGTCAATGGCTGGCGCTGCCGGGTAATGGTCGGGTGCGTGTTGAAGGGCAGTTGCCGGACGGGGCGTTTTACATCGGCTACCGTCAGGGCGGCGAGGTGCTGGAGCTGCCAGAGCGTGGCCATCGCGATTTGAAACGATTATTAAATGAGCATCAGGTGCCGGTTTTTATCCGCGCTCGTCTACCCTTGTTGATGTGTCAGGGGCGCGTTTGTGCGGTGGCAAATGTGGAAAATCTGGATGGTTGTTCAAGCAAACTCTGGCGTCTGGTCTGGCAATTACCGACCAGCGAACTAGGTTTGAGCTGATAAGCCATTTCCGGTAGACTACGCTCCCGTCTTATTAGCGCTTTTGTTGATTCCGTTTCTTTTGAAGAATTGGTCTCGGCAGCGCGTTCAGTTATGGCTGTTTTATAACTGCTGGCTTCGGCCTTTCCTTCGCTTTCCCCGGCGGCGCTGACCGCCTAAACGCAGACTTCTAGGGTTTTACATGACGCGCTACATATTCGTCACGGGTGGTGTTGTTTCTTCTTTGGGGAAGGGCATTGCTTCGGCTTCACTGGCGGCTATCCTGGAGGCGCGGGGCCTGAAGGTCACGATGCTGAAGCTGGATCCCTACATCAACGTCGACCCGGGCACCATGAGTCCGTTCCAGCACGGTGAAGTGTTCGTCACTCAGGACGGCGCTGAAACTGACCTCGATCTTGGCCATTACGAGCGGTTTATCCGCACCACGATGACCCAGAACAACAACTTCACCACCGGCCGCGTCTACGAAGACGTGCTGCGCAAAGAGCGCCGTGGTGATTATCTGGGCGCGACCATTCAGGTCATCCCGCACATCACCGACGAAATCAAGCGCCGTATCATCAAGGGTGCTGGTGACGCGGATGTGGCGATGGTTGAAATCGGCGGCACGGTTGGTGATATCGAATCGCAGCCGTTCCTCGAAGCAATTCGTCAGCTGCGTGTTGAGGTTGGCGCCAAGCGCGCAATGCTCATGCACCTCACGCTGGTGCCGTACATTGCTACCGCGGGCGAAACCAAGACCAAGCCAACCCAGCACTCGGTTAAAGAGCTGCGTTCGATCGGCTTGCAGCCTGATGTGCTGGTTTGCCGTTCAGATCATCCGGTTGATGTGTCGTCGCGCCGCAAGATCGCCTCGTTCACCAACGTTGAAGAACGCGCGGTTATCTCGCTCGAAGACGTCGATACCATCTACAAGATTCCTTCGGTACTGCATGCGCAGGGCCTTGATGACTTCGTCGTCGAGCGCTTTGGCCTTGAGTGCGGCAGCGCCGACCTTTCCGAGTGGGACCGCGTGGTTGACGCCAAGCTGAACCCGGAAAAAGAAGTCAATATCGCCATGGTCGGTAAGTACATGGAACTGCTGGACGCCTACAAGTCGCTGATTGAAGCGATGAGCCATGCCGGCATCCAGAACCGTACCAAGGTCAACCTGCGTTACATCGACTCCGAAGACATCGAGAACAGCGGCACCTCGCTGCTCGACGGTGTAGACGCGATTCTGGTGCCTGGCGGCTTTGGTCTGCGCGGCGTCGAAGGCAAGATTCAAACGGTGCAATACGCCCGCGAGAACAAGATCCCGTATCTGGGTATCTGCCTCGGTATGCAGGTTGCCGTTATCGAATTCGCCCGTAACGTACTGGGCTGGACCGATGCCAACTCCACCGAATTTGACATGGCCAGCAAGCACCCGGTCGTCGGTCTGATCACCGAATGGCAAGACGCCGACGGCAGCACCGAGCAGCGCACCGAGTCGTCTGATCTCGGCGGCACCATGCGTCTCGGCGCTCAGGATTGCCAGCTGATGGCCGGTAGCAAAGTGCATGACTGCTACGGCAAGGATGTCATCGTTGAGCGTCATCGTCACCGTTATGAAGTGAACAACAACCTGCTGCCAAGCCTGACGGATGCGGGTCTTAACGTAACCGGTCGTTCGGGCGACGGTGCATTGGTTGAAGTGGTTGAAGCGCCGGATCATCCGTGGTTCGTAGCTTGCCAGTTCCACCCTGAGTTCACCTCGACGCCGCGTGACGGTCATCCGCTGTTCAGTGGCTTCGTTAACGCTGCATTGGCGCAAAAATCCAGGAAGGCTTAAGCCCATGGCGCAAAAGATTATCCGCGTAGGTGACATTGAAATTGCCAACGACAAGCCGTTCGTGCTGTTCGGTGGCATCAACGTCATCGAGTCGCGTGATCTGGCGATGCAGGCCTGCGAAGAATATGTACGGGTGACCGAGAAGCTCGGCATCCCGTATGTGTTCAAGGCCAGTTTCGACAAGGCGAATCGTTCATCTGTCAGCTCTTTCCGCGGCCCCGGCCTCGAAGAGGGCATGAAGGTCTTTGAGGAAATCAAAAAGACCTTCGGCGTGCCGGTGATTACCGATGTGCACGAGCCGCATCAGGCGCAAGCCGTGGCAGATGTCTGCGATATCATTCAACTGCCGGCTTTCTTGTCGCGACAGACTGATCTGGTTGTGGCCATGGCCAAAACCGGCGCCGTGATCAATATCAAGAAGGCTCAGTTCCTTGCGCCGCAAGAGATGGGTCACATCCTCAACAAGTGCGTTGAGGCGGGTAATGATCAGTTGATCCTGTGCGAGCGCGGCTCGTCATTCGGCTACAACAATCTGGTCGTTGATATGCTCGGCTTCGGTATCATGAAGCAGTTCGAGTACCCGGTATTTTTCGATGTGACCCACGCCTTGCAAATGCCCGGTGGCCGTTCCGACTCTGCTGGCGGTCGTCGTGCACAAGTCACGGATCTTGCCAAAGCCGGCATGAGCCAAGGGCTGGCCGGCTTGTTCCTGGAAGCCCATCCAGACCCTGATAATGCCAAGTGCGACGGCCCATGTGCGCTGCGCTTGAACAAGCTTGAAGCCTTCCTCACCCAACTCAAGCAGTTGGATGACCTGGTAAAGAGTTTTCCGCCGATTGAGACTGCCTAAAAGCGCAGATATCCGGTAAAGTGCCGTCGGGAATTACCTGACCAATTGGTCAGGTAATGGGCGTCTGTCAGAACAATGACAACAGGCGTGAAGCCCGCTGGTGCAGTTCTCGTTAACTTTTGGAGTGCTAAACGTAATGGCAAAGATCGTCGACATCAAAGGCCGTGAAGTCCTTGATTCCCGTGGTAACCCGACTGTAGAAGCCGATGTGATCCTGGAAAACGGCATCATTGGCAGCGCCTGCGCGCCATCCGGTGCTTCTACCGGTTCGCGTGAAGCGCTGGAATTGCGCGATGGCGACAAGAGCCGTTATCTGGGCAAAGGCGTCCTCAAGGCCGTTGCCAACATCAATGGCCCGATCCGTGATCTGTTGCTGGGTAAAGATGCTCGCGACCAGCAGGCACTCGACCGCGCCATGATCGAACTCGATGGCACTGAGAACAAGGCGACCCTGGGCGCTAACGCCATTCTGGCGGTATCGCTGGCTGCTGCCAAAGCCGCTGCTCAAGCCAAAGGCGTGCCGCTGTATGCACACATTGCCGACCTGAACGGTACTCCGGGCGTTTACTCGATGCCTGTGCCCATGATGAACATCATCAACGGCGGCGAGCATGCCGATAACAACGTCGACATCCAGGAATTCATGGTTCAGCCGGTTGGCGCCAAGAACTTCGCCGATGCGCTGCGCATGGGCGCCGAAATTTTCCATCACCTCAAAGCTGTTCTCAAGGCGCGTGGCCTGAGCACCTCTGTGGGTGACGAAGGTGGTTTCGCGCCTAACCTGGCGTCGAACGAAGATGCGCTCGCAGCTATCTCTGAAGCTGTTGCCAATGCTGGCTACACGCTGGGTGATGACGTGACCCTGGCGCTGGACTGCGCTTCGAGCGAGTTCTTCAAAGACGGCAAATATGACCTGGCTGGCGAAGGCAAAGTATTCGACGCTGCTGGTTTTGCTGACTATCTGGCCGGTTTGTCCGAGCGTTATCCGATCATCTCGATCGAAGACGGCATGGATGAGTCCGACTGGGCTGGCTGGAAAGTGCTGACCGACAAGATCGGCAGCAAGGTTCAATTGGTCGGTGACGACCTGTTCGTAACCAACACCAAAATCCTCAAGGAAGGCATTGATAAGGGCATCGGTAACTCGATCCTGATCAAGTTCAACCAGATCGGTTCGCTGACCGAAACTCTGGAAGCCATCCAGATGGCCAAGGCTGCTGGCTACACCGCGGTGATTTCACACCGCAGTGGCGAAACCGAAGATTCGACCATCGCCGACCTCGCTGTAGGGACCGCGGCTGGCCAGATCAAAACCGGTTCGCTGTGCCGTTCAGACCGCGTATCCAAGTACAACCAGTTGCTGCGTATCGAAGAGCAGCTCGGCGGTAAAGTTGCATATCGCGGCCGCGGTGAGTTCCGCGCCTAAGTAGAAGCGTGGTAAAAAGGGGGCGGCGCAAGTCGCCCTTTTTTTCGTATGGATACTCGGTTCACTATGCGTAGTCCTTATTGGTTGTTTTTAGTCCTCATCCTTCTTTTGGGCGGTTTGCAGTATCGCCTGTGGGTTGGTGATGGCAGTCTTGCGCAAGTTACTGACCTCAAGCATCAGATTTCTGATCAGGAAGGTGAGAATGAACGTTTGCTTGAGCGCAACCGGATTCTCGAGGCAGAAGTGCGCGAGCTGAAAAAGGGCATGGAAACCGTAGAAGAACGTGCCCGGCATGAATTGGGCATGGTCAAAGAAGGCGAAACCCTTTACCAGTTGGCCGAATGATTAACGCTGAGCTGCCCGGTTTCTGGGCGATAATTCCTGCTGCGGGCGTTGGCAGTCGTATGCAAGCCGACCGTCCCAAGCAATATTTGCCACTCGCTGGCAAAACCATCCTTGAACACACCCTGGCCTGTTTTCTCGATCATCCGCAATTGCGTGGTCTGGTCGTCAGCCTTGCCGGTGATGATCCTTACTGGCCGTTACTGGCGTGCGCCAATGATTCGCGGATCGAGCGTGCGGAAGGCGGGCGTGAACGTGCCGACTCGGTGCTCAATGGCCTGTTGCGCTTAACTGAGTTGGGCGCGCAGGAACATGACTGGGTTCTGGTGCATGACGCCGCGAGGCCGAATCTCTCGCGCAGTGATCTCGATACCTTGCTTGAGACCCTTGCGGACGACCCCGTTGGCGGTTTGCTTGCGGTGCCTGCGCGCGACACCCTGAAGCGTGCCGGCGCAGATGGCCGGGTGTGCGAGACGATTGACCGCTCAGTGGTCTGGCAGGCATTTACCCCGCAGATGTTCCGTTTGGGCTTTCTGCACCGGGTGCTGGCGGATGCGCTGGTGGCCGATGTTAGTGTTACTGACGAGTCGAGCGCCGTTGAGTGGGCCGGTTTTGCGCCGCGCCTGGTCGAGGGGCGGGCGGACAATATCAAGGTCACGCGCCCGGAAGATCTGCACAGCCTGGCGCGTAACTGGCGTAAGTCCTAAACCGTCTGGTATTCCTCGCGCTGGCTCAAACCTAGTTTGAGAAAGTCGACCAGTTGCCGCACCTTCGGCGATAGATGCCGCTGTTGCGGGTAGAGCGCCCACACCGCTGTATTGGGTGGGCGATGGTTGTCCAGCAGTGACACCAGCGCACCGCTGCGCAGATGCTCCAGCACGTAGTAGTCCGGCAATTGGCACAAACCAATGCCGCGCAGACACGCATCCAGCACTGCTTGCCCGCTGTTGCAGCGCCAGTTGCCATGAACGCGCAGCGACGTCTCGTTGCCCTGCGAGGCAAAACTCCAGATATCCGCGCTGCCAATCAGGCAATTGTGCTGGTTGATCTCAGAGATACTGTGCGGGCGGCCGTAATGCTGCAAATACTCGGGCGCGGCGCATAAATACATCTGCCGGGGTGCCAGTTTCGAGGCGACCAAACTTGAGTCCTGCAAACGGCCAAGGCGGATTGCCAGATCCATGCCTTCGTGGAGCAAGTCGACGGTGTGGTTGCTGAGCTGAATTTCGACGCTGAGCTGGGGGTGGCGCATCATGAATTCGGTTACCAGTGGCGCGATAAAACGCTCGCCGTAGGCCACCGCGCAGGTCAGGCGTAATAACCCTTTCGGTTCGCTGCTCAGGTCACCCACGGCGCGCAGCGCTTCTTCGCGGGCATCCTGTAGGCGTTGGCAATGCTGCAGAAAAGTCTGCCCGGCCTCGGTCAGCGCAACACGACGGGTGCTGCGATAGAACAGTCGGGTTTGCAGGCGTTCCTCCAGCCGCGCCACTTGCCGGCTGACTTGGGACGACGACATGCTCAGACGCTCAGCCGCGGCGCTGAACTGGCCGCATTGGGCGACGGCAACAAACTCATCGAGACCTTCCCAGCGACTCATGTTCGGTTCCTTGGTTGATTATCCCTGAATAGCAATAATGTTTTGCTTGTTGGGTGATTATTGCAGTATCGCTAATGATCTACACTTTGGCCCACTGTGTAAATCTGCCGGAGAGCCACCATGATCAAGTCACGCGCCGCTGTTGCGTTTGCGCCTAACCAGCCGCTGGAAATTGTTGAAGTTGATGTTGCGCCACCAAAAGCCGGTGAGGTGCTGGTACGCATCGTTGCCACCGGTGTTTGCCATACCGACGCCTACACCCTTTCAGGTGAAGACTCCGAAGGTGTGTTCCCGGCGATCCTCGGCCACGAAGGCGGCGGCATTGTCGAGGCGGTCGGTGAAGGCGTTACCTCGCTAGCTGTGGGCGATCACGTTATTCCGCTGTATACCGCTGAATGCCGCGCCTGCAAATTCTGCAAGTCGGGCAAGACCAACCTGTGCAGTTCGGTACGTGCGACTCAGGGCAAAGGCCTGATGCCGGACGGCACCACGCGCTTCTCCTACAAAGGCGAGCCGATTTATCACTACATGGGCTGCTCGACATTCTCCGAGTACACCGTGTTGCCAGAAGTCTCTCTGGCAAAAATTCCGAAAGAAGCGCCGCTGGAAAAAGTCTGCCTGCTGGGCTGCGGTGTGACCACCGGTATCGGCGCTGTGCTCAATACCGCCAAGGTTGAAGAGGGTGCTACCGTGGCCATCTTCGGTCTCGGCGGTATTGGTCTGGCGGCAATCATCGGCGCGAAAATGGCCAAGGCCTCGCGCATCATTGCCATCGACATCAACCCGGCCAAGTTCGATGTGGCGCGTGAGTTGGGTGCAACCGACTTCGTTAACCCGAAGGATCATGACAAGCCGATTCAGGATGTCATCATCGAAATGACCGATGGCGGCGTTGATTACAGCTTCGAGTGCGTTGGCAATGTGCAGCTGATGCGCGCGGCGCTGGAGTGCGCTCACAAAGGTTGGGGCGAGTCGGTGATTATCGGGGTTGCTGGCGCCGGTCAGGAAATCAGCACGCGTCCGTTCCAGTTGGTGACCGGTCGCGTCTGGCGTGGTTCTGCATTCGGTGGCGTCAAAGGCCGTACCGAGTTGCCGGGTTATGTGGAAAAAGCGCAAAGCGGCGAGATCCCGCTGGATACCTTCATCACCCACAACATGGGCCTGGAAGATATCAACAAGGCGTTCGACCTGATGCACGAAGGCAAAAGCATTCGCACGGTCATTAACTTCTAAATCGCACTCAGGGCAGCCTCTGGAATTTCCGGGGGTGCCCGTTGCGGTTGCCGATGAATCTTTAGCATGACTGCGGAGTTGCTCATGGCTTTGGAAAATCTGTCCTGCCAGAAAAGCGCTGGCGGCTGGCACAAGCGTTATCGTCATCACTCAAGCACGCTGAACTGCGACATGGTGTTTGCGGTTTATCTGCCGCCTCAGGCCGAGCAGGGCGCGAAACTGCCCGTGCTGTATTGGCTGTCTGGCCTGACGTGCACTGACGAAAACTTTATGCAAAAGGCCGGCGCACACCGCCTGGCTGCTGAGCTCGGTTTGATTATCGTGGCGCCGGATACCAGCCCGCGCGGCGAGGGCGTCGCTGACGATGCCAATGGCGCGTATGACTTCGGTCTGGGTGCCGGTTTTTACCTGAATGCCACGCAAGAGCCGTGGGCGCGTCATTACCGCATGCACGATTATGTGGTGGAAGAGTTGCCGGCATTGATCGAGGCTAATTTTCCGGTGAGCGACAAGCGCGGAATCAGCGGCCACTCCATGGGCGGCCACGGTGCGTTGGTCTGTGCGTTGCGCAATCCGGGGCGTTATCAGTCGCTCTCGGCATTTTCGCCAATCGTTAATCCGATGAACTGCCCGTGGGGCGAAAAAGCATTTAGTCACTATTTGGGTGAAGACCGTTCGCGCTGGCGTGAATGGGATGCCTGCGTACTGATCGGCGAAGCGCGCGAGAAATTGCCGATTCTGATTGATCAGGGCGACCGGGACGACTTTCTCGTCAATCAGCTCAAGCCCGAAGCCTTGCAGGCTGCAGCTCAAGCGGCAGAACATCCGCTGACGCTGCGCATGCAGCCGGGTTATGACCACAGCTACTACTTTATCGCCAGCTTCATTGATGACCATCTGCGTCATCACAGCGCGGTATTGAACGGCTGAAACAGCAGCTTTTTGCGCTTTTGCGCATTACCTCGCGACAACGGTGCACCAGTTACTGCTTGGCTCCATGTAGAATCAGGGCCTGATAGTTTAGGGTCCAGTTATAAATGAGCAGTTCGATGCGTATTGGTCACGGTTACGACGTTCACCGTTTTTGCGAGGGCGACTTTGTCACCTTGGGTGGCGTGCAGATCCCGCACAAGTTTGGTCTGCTGGCTCACTCCGATGGCGATGTGTTGCTGCATGCCTTGGCTGATGCTTTGCTCGGCGCCGCTGCGCTGGGTGACATCGGCAAGCATTTCCCCGACACCGATCCCACCTTCAAAGGCGCTGATAGCCGCGTATTGCTGCGTCATGTGCTGGGTCTGATAAAGGCCAAGGGCTGGGTTGTGGGTAATGTCGATGCAACGATTGTCGCGCAGGCGCCGAAGATGGCGACGCACATCGACAGCATGCGCGCGCTGATTGCGGCCGACCTTGAGGTCGAGCTGGATCAGGTTAACGTCAAGGCGACTACCACCGAGAAACTTGGCTTTACCGGCCGCGAAGAAGGTATTGCAGTGCACGCTGTCGCCCTGTTGGTCAAACCATGAACGAATTGCAACTGCTCGGCCCCCGCGCCTATGGAGATGCCTGCGGGCAAGCGGTTTTAAAAGCCAGCGCAGAAGATTTTCAGGTTGATGAAGTCCTTGATATCCCGTTGTCGGGCCAAGGCGAGCACCTGTGGTTATGGGTCGAGAAGCGTGGCCTGAATACCGAGGAAGCTGCGCGTCGGCTGGGCAAAGCGGCCAAGGTTTCGCAGCGCAACATCAGCTATGCCGGTCTCAAGGATCGTCAGGCCCTGACCCGTCAGTGGTTCAGCCTGCATCTGCCGGGCAAGGACAATCCGGATCTGGCCAGCGCTGAAGACGACAGCCTGCGCATCCTCAAGCAGGTCCGCCACTCGCGCAAACTCCAGCGCGGTGCGCATTCGGCCAATGGCTTCACCCTGCGCCTGACCGGCCTTAATGCAGACATAGCGCAGCTCGATGCGCGCTTGCAGCAGATCAGGCAGCAGGGCGTGCCCAACTATTTTGGCTTGCAGCGCTTTGGCCATGAAGGCGGCAACCTGTTCGACGCCCGTCAGTTTGCCAAGCGCGGAGATTTGCCCGGCCAGCGTAATGTGCGCTCGCGTATTTTGTCCGCCGGGCGCAGTTATCTGTTCAATCAGGTGCTGGCAGCGCGTGTTGCTCAGGGCAACTGGAATACCGCGCAGATAGGCGACTTGCTGGCGTTCACCGACAGTCGCAGCTTTTTCCCGGCAGGCGAGGAGCAGTGCTCTGATCCGCGCCTGGCCATTCTCGATGTGCACCCGACCGGTCCGCTGTGCGGCGCAGGCGAAACAGCTACGGCGGGCGAGACCCAGAAGCTTGAGGAAAATATTTTTTCTGGCGAGCAATCGCTTGTGGATTGGCTGGTTGCGGCGGGTATGAGTCATGAACGACGCATTCTTCGACTGCCCATCGGCGGTTTGACGTGGCATTATCCCGAGCCTGATATTTTGCAACTGGAATTCGTCCTGCCGGCGGGATGCTTTGCCACCGTTGTGGTGCGTGAGCTTGTCGATTTGCTGCCTGCAGGGCCGACGGAAACCCCATGCGTATTCTGATTTCAAATGATGACGGTGTAGCCGCCCCGGGCTTGGCTGCGCTGCACGCGGCGTTGGCTGATTATGCCGAGTGCACGGTAATTGCGCCCGATCAGGACAAAAGCGGCGCCAGTAGTTCACTGACGCTGGACAGGCCTCTGCACCCGCAAACGCTGGCCAACGGCTACATCAGCGTTAACGGTACGCCTACCGATTGCGTGCATCTGGGCCTCAACGGTCTGTTGCCGCAGGGTATTGATCTGGTCGCATCAGGCATCAATCTGGGCGCCAATCTGGGCGACGACGTGCTGTATTCCGGTACGGTGGCAGCGGCCCTTGAAGGCCGGTTTCTGCAGAAGCCGGCCTTTGCATTCTCGCTGTTGTCCCGTCAGGCCGAGAACCTGCCGACCGCCGCCTATTTTGCCCGTCAGCTGATTGAGGCGCATGAGCAGCTCGAACTGCCGCCGCGCACTGTGCTTAATGTAAACGTGCCGAATTTGCCGCTCGATCATATTCGCGGTATTCAGTTGACCCGTCTGGGTCATCGCGCACGTGCCGCCGCACCGATTAAGGACGTCAATCCACGGGGCAAGGAAGGATACTGGATTGCAGTGGCCGGCGATGTCGAAGACGGTGGCCCCGGTACAGACTTTCATGCGGTAATGAACGGCTACGTGTCGATTACACCCTTACAGCTTGATCGCACCTTTCAGGAAGGCTTTAGCAGCCTGCAGACCTGGCTGGAGCGTTTAAATTGATAATTCGAGAGCGAGATGAAATGAATCGCCACGGCATCGGTATGACTTCCCAGCGCACACGTGAGCGCTTGATCCAACGGTTGTATGAAGAAGGCTTGTCCAACGCACAAGTGCTTGAAGTAATCCGCCGCACGCCACGTCATCTGTTTGTTGATGAGGCGCTGGCGCATCGCGCCTACGAAGACACCTCGTTGCCGATCGGCCATAACCAGACCATCTCCCAGCCTTACATGGTGGCGCGCATGAGTGAGTTGTTGCTCGCTGCCGGGCCGCTCGACAAAGTGCTCGAGATCGGCACGGGCTCTGGTTATCAAACTGCGATTCTTTCCCAGCTGGTTGAACGGGTGTTTACGGTTGAGCGTATTCAGGGCCTGCAAGACCGCGCCAAAGAGCGTCTGGTTGAACTGAATCTGCGTAACGTGGTCTTTCGCTGGGGTGATGGCTGGGAAGGCTGGCCGGCGCTCGCGCCTTACAACGGCATTATTGTCACAGCCGCTGCGGCCGATGTACCGCAGGCTCTGCTCGACCAATTGGCGCCGGGCGGGCGCTTGGTGATTCCCGTGGGGACGGGTGATGTGCAGCAGTTGATGCTGATTGTCCGCGAAGAAGATGGTTTCTCGCGCCACGTTCTCGATGCCGTGCGTTTTGTACCTTTGCTTAATGGCCCCTTGGCCTGATTTTTCACGTAGATCGAATTTATGAAAAAGCACCTATTGTTGTATGCGAAAGGCATTGCTATGGGGGCTGCGGATGTTGTGCCGGGCGTATCCGGCGGCACAATTGCGTTTATCAGCGGTATCTATGAAGAACTGCTGCGCTCTATTTCCAGTTTGCCGGGCGCTTTTACGTTATTTCTGCGCGGCCGTATTGCCGAGGCGTGGCAAGCCGCCAATCTGACATTTCTGCTGACTCTGCTCGCCGGTATTCTTACCAGCGTAGTGACCCTGGCGCGCGCGATTACCTACTTGCTCGACACCCACCCGATTCCGGTGTGGTCATTCTTTTTTGGTCTGGTGCTGGTTTCATCGCATCTGGTCGCTCGCTCAATTCAGCGCTGGAGCCCGGGCCGCTGGCTGAGCTTTGCGGTGGGCGCAGCATTTGCCTACTGGATTACGGTGGCGTCCCCGGTGCAGTGGGGCACAGACTCGCTGAATATCTTTTTCGCGGGCGCGATTGCTATCTGTGCAATGATTCTGCCTGGAATCTCGGGTAGCTTTATCCTGCTTCTGCTAGGGTTGTATCCATTCATTATCGGTGCGGTCAAAAGCCTCGACTTGGGCGTTCTCGGGCTTTTCGCCTGCGGCTGTGCGCTGGGTCTGGTCAGTTTTGCCGGGTTGCTGCGGTGGATGCTGGCGCGTTGGCACGATCTGGTTCTGGCGTTTCTCACCGGCCTTATGCTCGGCTCGCTGAACAAGCTGTGGCCGTGGAAAGAAACCCTGACCTGGCGGCTTAATAGCCATGGCGAACAGGTTCCGTTGTTGCAAAGCAATCTGTCGCCCAGCCAGTTTGCCACTGTCAGCGGGCACGACCCGCAGCTGCTGATGGCCATTGTGTTGGCCCTTAGCGGTGTAATACTGGTGATTGGCATCGAGTGGCTTGCCAAACGTAACCAGAAGCTTTTGGATTGAGTTGCCTCAATCTGCCACAGTTATTCTCAGCGGTTCCTAGCAAGTCGCCAGTAAGGGAGAGACGGGTGAGTTTTACAGCCATTCAATCGCGTATCAGCACCAGCACACTGTTTTACCTGTTGAGTGGCGTGGTCTTCACCTTGCTACTGTCTGGCTGTGCCAGCAGCTCGGGCGGCGCACAAGTGGTCGACCGTAATGGTCGCGCGGTCAGTGCGGCGCCGGCTCGCCCTAAAACCACCAGTGGCCAATACCGCGTGCGCCGTGGCGATACGCTGTATTCGATCGCGTTTCGTTTTGGCTGGGATTGGAAAGCCCTTGCGGCGCGTAACCACATCGTTGCGCCGTATACCATCCGGGTTGGCCAGATCATCCGGTTTGACGGTAACTACGGCACGTCCAAGTCGAGTTCGGTGACTGTGACCAATGTCAGCAAGCCTCGTACGACCACCACAACTCAGCCACGGCCGGTTGCCAAACCTGCGCCGGTGGTAACAACGCCGGCAACGACTAAAGTCGAAAGCGTCTCGAAAAGCGCCTCTGGCTGGGCGTGGCCAGCGCAAGGCACTGTAATCGGGCGATTCTCCTCAAACGGCAGTTTGAATAAAGGCATTGATATCGCCGGCAATTTGGGAGAGCCTATTTTAGCTGCGTCTGATGGATCCGTGGTGTACGCCGGGAGTGGTTTACGGGGCTACGGCGAGTTGGTGATCATCAAACACAGCGATACCTACGTAAGCGCTTACGGCCACAACCGTAAGCTGTTGGTACGGGAAGGACAGCGTGTCAAAGCAGGGCAGAGAATTGCTGAAATGGGTTCAACGGGCACAGACCGCGTGAAGCTACATTTTGAAATCCGCCGTCAAGGTAAACCTGTTGATCCTTTGCAGTTCCTTCCAAAGCGTTGATTCACTGTTGGCCCGTTCCTTCAAGTAGGAAGGACGGGCTCAAGTGTCGCCAAGGAATAGGGTGCGCTTGAGCTTGCTGTCGAACTCAGCAAGGGACAGAAACAATGGCTCTCAATAAGAAAGAAGTGCCGGAGTTTGACGTCAGTGACGAGGTGTTGCTCATGGAGCCCGCCATCGTTCTTGACGAAGGGGTTAATAATAAGGCTGAAAAGCCAACTGCCCGGACGAAGGCAAAGACTTCTACGAGCAAGCAGCACAAGTACATCGACTACACACGGGCGCTAGACGCCACTCAGCTGTACCTCAATGAAATCGGCTTTTCGCCGTTACTGACTCCAGAAGAAGAAGTCCACTACGCTCGCTTGGCTCAGAAGGGGGATCCGGCTGGGCGCAAACGGATGATCGAGAGCAACCTGCGTCTGGTGGTTAAAATTGCCCGACGTTACGTCAACCGTGGCCTTTCGCTCCTTGATCTGATCGAAGAAGGCAACCTGGGCTTGATCCGCGCCGTCGAGAAATTCGACCCTGAGCGCGGCTTCCGATTCTCAACTTACGCTACGTGGTGGATTCGTCAGACAATTGAGCGCGCGATCATGAATCAGACGCGCACTATTCGTCTGCCCATTCATGTGGTCAAAGAACTCAATGTCTACCTGCGAGCTGCTCGTGAGCTGACGCAAAAGCTCGACCACGAGCCCTCGGCCGAAGAAATTGCCAACCTGCTGGAGAAGCCGGTGGCAGAAGTCAAACGCATGCTAGGCCTTAATGAGCGGGTCTCTTCGGTAGACGTATCATTCGGTGCGGACTCAGATAAGACTTTGCTCGACACCTTAACCGATGACCGACCTACCGACCCCTGTGAGCTGCTGCAGGATGATGATCTCTCGCAGAGCATTGATCAGTGGCTGTCTGACCTGACAGATAAACAACGTGAAGTTGTAGTACGTCGTTTCGGTTTGCGCGGTCATGAGAGTTGTACCCTGGAAGAGGTCGGCCGTGAAATCGGTTTGACCCGTGAACGTGTACGGCAAATTCAGGTTGAGGCGCTCAAGCGTTTGCGCGAAATCCTCGAGAAAAATGGCCTGTCGAGCGACTCGTTATTCCAGTGAAATAAGCTATTCAGCAAACAACCGGCTCAGGCCGGTTTTTTGTGGGCGCAGGTTTGTAAGTGATTGCTTACACGCTCTGTAAGTGAATGTAGGAACTTTCGGAGGCAATAAGCTTTCAAATCATGTGGATTAGATGTAACAATATGATTTATAAGGATTTTATATTTTGTGCTGAAGGTTTTCAGGCCATTTTGGGCAAAGTAGCCCCTTGTGGGAGGCTCAGAAAACTCTATTATTAGAACTGTGTCGAGGGATAGACACACGTCGCAAAGGACTGTGGCGAGGACAATCGCAGGATGCGATTTCATCAGGATGATGAAGGATTGAAAGGGAGTAGGGACTAAAGAGTGGGCGGGTAAAACCGCCCCTTTTTTTTGCCTGAAATAAAGTCAGGCAAGACGCTGTATACAGCACCTGGATCGCAGGTGACGGCATGCAGCGATGCATACAGCAGTGAACGAATGGCTCGCTGAAGGGTTATCAGCGAGCCATACAGACGACAGAGGCCTTGTGGCTCTTACGACTAGCGTTCCAGGTACTGGAGTTTGTCTTTCACGCCATCCCACTCTTCGGCGTCTTCCAGTGCTTCTTTCTTCTCGGTGATGTTCGGCCAGATCTCGGCCAAGTCAGCATTGAGCTCAGTATATTCCTGCATATCATCAGGTACTTCGTCTTCTGAGAAGATCGCTTGGGCCGGGCATTCTGGTTCACACAGGGCGCAGTCAATGCACTCGTCCGGGTGGATGACCAAGAAGTTCGGGCCTTCGTAGAAGCAGTCCACCGGACAGACTTCCACACAGTCGGTGTATTTGCACTTGATGCAGTTGTCGGTGACGACGAAGGTCATTTCTAATTCTCTCCTCAGGCTACGGCTGGGGGCTGCCCTCATAAACAGCCCCTGAGCTGGTAAAACTCTCCAAATCACCAGGCTTTGTGTTTGGCATTTTCCAGCGCGCAGGATTCTAACAGCTTGTTTGGGCTCGCGTTAGAGCCGTGTCTTCAATGCATATAACAGTTCTAGCGCTTTTCGCGGAGTTAGATCATCCGGATTGATCTTATTCAATTCCTCCAGCACCGGGTGCGGCAGGCTTGCGAACATGTCGCTCTGCATGGGCGCCGGGGCTTCACCTGGCCCTACACGTGGCGCTTCATGCGGCAAACTCGTGGCTTCCAGCCGTGCCAGATGCTGGCGCGCGCGCAAAATAACCTCACCCGGCACACCGGCGAGTTGCGCCACTGCTAAACCATAGCTCTGACTGGCCGGGCCCGGCAGCACGTGGTGTAAAAAAACAATCCGTTCATTGTGCTCGGTCGCGCTCAGGTGCACGTTGGCGACAATCGGCTCGCTCTCTGGCAGAACCGTCAGCTCGAAGTAGTGGGTGGCAAACAGCGTATAAGCGCGCAGTTTGGCCAGCTGCTCGGCCGCCGACCACGCCAGCGACAAGCCGTCGAAGGTGCTGGTGCCACGACCCACTTCGTCCATCAGCACTAGGCTGCGTTCGCTGGCGTTGTGCAGAATATTCGCGGTTTCGCTCATCTCGACCATGAATGTCGAACGCCCTCCAGCGAGGTCATCGCTGGAACCAATACGCGTGAATATGCGGTCAACCAACGACAGTTCGCAGCTTTTAGCCGGAACAAAGCTGCCAATGTGCGCAAGCAGAACAATCAGCGCCGTCTGGCGCATATAGGTCGATTTACCGCCCATGTTCGGGCCGGTAATCACCAGCATCCGTGTGGCATCGTCAAGGTTCAGGTCGTTGGCCACGAACGGCGTACTCAGCACCTGCTCAACCACCGGATGGCGACCTTGCTCGATGCGCATGCACGGCTCGTCGACAAAGCGCGGGCAATTGAGATCGAGGTTGAGCGCGCGCTCCGCCAGGTTGCTCAGAACGTCCAGCTCTGCCAGCGCGCTGGCACTGTCTTGTAGAGGTGCGAGGTGGCTGATCAGGTGTTCGAGCAGTTCTTCATAAAGCTGTTTCTCGCGTGCCAGCGCACGGCTTTTCGCCGACAGGGCTTTATCTTCGAACTCTTTGAGTTCCGGGGTGATAAAACGCTCTGCACCTTTGAGGGTTTGCCGGCGGATGTAGTCGGCGGGCGCCTGTTCGGCCTGCTTGCTTGGCAGCTCGATAAAGTAGCCGTGTACGCGGTTGTAGCCGACCTTGAGGTTGGCCAGCCCGGTGCGCTGCTTCTCGCGGGTTTCCAGGTCCATCAGGTACTGGCCGGCGTTCTCGCTGAGCGATTGCAACTCATCCAGCTCGGCGTCATAGCCGGTCTTGAGTACGCCGCCGTCGCGGATTACTGCAGGAGGACTGTCAATAATCGCCCGCGCCAGCAGTTCCGCCAGCTCCGGGTAGGTGCTTACAGTCGTCGCCAGAGCGCCCAGATGCGCTGAGTCGAGTTGGCCCATGGCCTGTTGCAACTCGGGCAGCGCGGCCAAGGCATCACGCAGGCGGGCGAGGTCGCGGGGGCGTGCATTGCGCAAACCAATGCGCGCGAGAATCCGCTCCAGGTCGCCAATTTCCTTGAGCTGCGGTTGCAATGTCTCGAAGCGGTAGCGATCGAGCAGGCACGTGATCGACTCCTGTCGTGCTTCAAGCACGCTGCGATCGCGCAGCGGCCGGTTCAGCCAGCGGCCCAGTAAACGACTGCCCATTGCAGTCTGGCAGCGGTCTACAACCGATTGCAGGGTGTTTTCACGGCCACCGGCCAGGTTGATGTCCAGCTCAAGGTTACGGCGGCTGGCACCGTCAAGAATAACTGTGTCGTCCAGGCGCTCATGGCGCAGGCTGCGCAAGTGCGGCAGCGCGGTACGCTGGGTTTCTTTGGCGTAGTTAAGCAGGCAGCCGGCGGCGCCGATTGCCAGTGTCAGTTTCTCGCAGCCAAAACCCTTGAGGTCTTGAGTGCCGAATTGCTGGCACAGGCTTTTCAGTGCCGTGTCGCGCTCAAAATCCCACGGCGCACGGCGCTTGGCACCACGGCGTTTTTCGGCGGGCAGATCCTTTGGCCAGTCGTCCGGGATCAGCAATTCAACCGGATTAAGGCGCTCGATCTCGGCCAGCAAGTTTTCCCAGCCTTTGATCTCAAGCACGCTGAAACGACCACTGGTGATGTCCAGTACCGACAAACCAAACAGGCGCTCATCGCCCAGTACGGCGGCCAACAAGTTATCGCGACGCTCATCCAGCAGCGCTTCATCACTCACCGTGCCCGGCGTAATGATGCGCACGACCTGGCGCTCGACCGGGCCTTTGCTGGTGGCCGGATCTCCGACCTGCTCGCAGATAACCACCGACTCGCCCAACTTGACCAGCTTGGCCAGATAACCTTCGGCGGCGTGGTAGGGAATCCCGCACATGGGAATAGCCTGCCCGGCACTCTGGCCACGCGCGGTGAGGGTGATGTCGAGCAGCTTGGCGGCTTTTTTCGCGTCTTCGTAGAAAATCTCGTAGAAGTCGCCCATGCGATAAAACATTAATTGCTCGGGATGCTGATTCTTCAGCTTCCAGTACTGCTGCATCATCGGCGTATGGGCGGATAAGTCTTTGGTGGCCATATTCATTGGGTACTTAGCGCAAGTCTTGAAAATTCGTGGGGCGGCAGGGCATCTGGCTTGGCGGTGGAATCACGCCGAGGCTTATAGAGGTGGAATCACCGCTCGTGCGGCCATAAAAACGGCCTCGCGCAAGCTGCAATTTGCCCATGCGCATTGCAATGGGCGCAAGGTTACCACGGGGCAGGCAGGGCTCGCAGGCCAGCAATGCATGGATTGATGCAGGGCATCGGATTGCAGCTCTGGCTAGGGATTGGCGCAGTGGATTGTGGTGCTGCTCGCTGAGCGTGGCCACTCACTTCTTGCCTCGGCCTGCTGCATTAGGTGGCCTTTGGCGAGCCAAGCGCAGACACGCTCGCGGGCACTGATCTCTGCGCCAGTATGTGGCTGGCAAGCGCCTGCGCCCATTCGTAAATATGTCGCCCCATCCGCGCAAAAAACTATAACCAGCGCCTTGCAGTTTTTTCCTCGCCAGCGACTACAAAAATCATAATTTCGCAAATCCCTGCCTCCGAACACAATGCGGCCAACACCTTACGAATTGCCGTAAACCAAGAACAACAAATTTCAGAGTCAGAGGAGGCAGCCATGACCGACCTGAACCAAACCGCCTTGCAGAAGTGCGCAGACATGACACTCGATCAAATGGAAATAGACACGCTTATTGTTGGCGCTGGTCAGGCTGGTGTGGCCATGAGTGAGCACCTGAGCAAACTCGGTGTGCCGCATCTGGTACTTGAGCGTAATCGCATCGCCGAGGGCTGGCGCACAGGGCGTTGGGATTCGCTGGTGGCCAATGGGCCGGCGTGGCACGACCGCTTTCCGGGCATGGAATTCGATGACCTGTCGCCAGACGCCTTCGCCTCCAAGGACCGCGTAGCGGCCTATTTCGAAGCCTACGCCAACAAATTCAAAGCGCCGATCCGCACTGGCGTAGAAGTTAAGCGCGTGGTTCGCAACGCTGATCGGCCAGGGTTTACCGTCGAAACATCGCAAGGCGTAATCAAGGCCAACCGCGTGGTGTCGGCAACCGGCCCGTTCCAGCGTCCGGTGATCCCGCCGATTGCGCCTAAAGACGAGACGCTGATGCAGATTCACTCGGCGCATTACCGCAACCCGCAGCAGTTGCCTGAGGGGGCTGTGCTGGTGGTCGGCGCTGGCTCTTCGGGCGTGCAGATCGCCGATGAACTGCGCCGTGCCGGCAAGCAGGTTTATCTCTCAGTTGGCGCCCATGACCGTCCGCCACGGGCTTACCGCAACCGCGATTTCTGCTGGTGGTTGGGTGTTCTGGGCGAGTGGGATGCCGAAGCGGCGCAGCCGGGCAAGGAACACGTAACCATTGCCGTGAGTGGCGCGCGTGGCGGCCATACTGTTGATTTTCGCCGTTTGGCCAGCGAAGGCATTACGTTGGTAGGCCTGACCAAAGCTTTCAGCGATGGCAAGGTCAGCTTCCAGCAAGACCTCGCCGACAACCTCGCTCGCGGTGATGAAAACTACCTGTCGCTGCTCGATGCGGCGGACGCCTATATCGCCCGCAATGGTCTCGACTTACCCGAAGAGCCGGAGGCGCGCCGCGTGTTCCCGGATTCCGAATGCATCACTAATCCGCTGCGTGAGTTGGATCTGGCTGAGGCGGGTGTGACTTCGGTGATCTGGGCGACCGGATACTCGGTCGATTTCAGCTGGCTGCAAGTGAATGCCTTCGACGCCAACGGCAAACCGCAGCATCAGCGCGGCGTGTCCAGCGAGCCCGGCGTCTACTTTGTCGGTCTGCCTTGGCTTTCACGCCGTGGCTCCACGTTTATCTGGGGCGTTTGGCACGATGCCAAGCACATTGCTGATCACATCGCCACGCAACGTAAATACGCCGAATACCGCGATGCTTCGCAACGCGCTGCGGATGAGCACGCGCCGGTTGAAAAACTTAGTCTCATGGGAGTTAGCTGATGCCTACACATACGCGCATTCGGATGTTCAACACGAAAGAAACCTATCCCAACCAGAATCTCGATAATGACCTGTGTCAGGCCGTGCGTGCCGGCAACACGGTGTATGTACGTGGCCAGGTCGGTACCGATTTTGAAGGCCGTCTGGTCGGCTTGGGTGACGCGCAGGCGCAAACGGCGCAGGCGATGAAGAACGTCAAGCAACTGCTCGAAGAGTCAGGCAGCGACCTCAGCCACATCGTCAAAACCACCACTTACCTGATCGACCCGCGTTATCGCGAGCCGGTGTATCAGGAAGTCGGCAAGTGGCTCAAAGGCGTGTTCCCGATCTCCACCGGCCTGGTTGTGAGCGCACTCGGTCAGCCGCAGTGGTTGATGGAAATCGACGTCATTGCCGTCATCCCGGACGACTGGCAAGCGGACGCTTGATAAGGAGCACTTCATGACATTTTCCATCGTAGGGCACTGCGCAGAAACCGGTCAGCTGGGTATCGCCATCAGCTCATCCAGCATCGCCGTGGGCGCACGCTGCCCGTGGTTGCGCGCCGGCGTGGGTGCTGTAGCGACGCAGAACATCACCCTGCCATCGCTCGGCCCGCAGGTGCTGGATCTGCTTGATGCAGGGCATTCGCCAGACGCCGCGCTGGACAAAGCGCTGGGCAGTAATGGCTGGAGCCAATATCGCCAGGTCGGGGTTGTTGACAGTCAGGGGCGTACTGCTCTGTACACCGGCTCCGAGGCGTTGGGCACGCACAATGCAGTTGCCGGCCAGCACTGTGTGGCGGCCGGTAATCTGCTCGCCGCGCCAGAGGTTATCAGCGCGATGGTGACGGCATTCGAGCAGGCCGAAGGCAGTTTGCCCGAGCGTTTGCTGGCTGCCATGCACGCAGCGGTAGCGGCTGGCGGTGAAGCAGGGCCGGTGCATTCGGCGGCGATGTCTGTTGTTGGTGAGTTTACGTGGCCGATTGTGGATCTGCGCGTGGACTGGGCAGATGTTGACCCGATCGGCCAACTGGATCGGTTGTGGCAGGCTTATCGCCCGCAAATGCAGGATTACCTGACCCGCGCTCTCGACCCGACTGCCGCGCCGAGCTACGGCGTACCCGGCGATCAATAATCCGCGCGACGCCGTGCTGCGCAATATTGCCAGCCCGGCGTTTGCCTCAGCGTAAGCTCAAGGAGTTGATTTGATGCTCTGCAGCCGTGATTTACTGGCCAGGCTGATTTCGTTCAATACGGTAAGCCGGGAGTCCAATCTCGCCCTTATCGAGTTCATCCAAGACTACCTGCAAGGGCTGGGCGTTTCGTGTGAGCTGGACTTCAATGCCGAGCGAAGCAAAGCCAATCTGTTTGCCACAATTGGCCCGGCTGATCGCGGCGGCGTGGTGCTTTCCGGTCATACCGATGTGGTCCCAGTGGCGGGGCAGGCGTGGACGGTTGAGCCGTTCAAACTGACCGAGCGCGAAGGCAAGCTGTATGGCCGTGGCGCTGCCGATATGAAGGGCTATATCGCCTCGGTGCTGGCAGCAGTGCCGCGTTTTCTGGCGCAGCCGCTGCGCATGCCGGTGCATTTGGCGTTCTCGTATGACGAGGAAGTCGGTTGTCTGGGCGTGCGTTCGCTATTGGCGACACTGGAGCAGCGCCCGCATAAGCCTGTGGCCTGCATTATCGGTGAGCCAACCGAGCTGAAACCGGTGCTCGGGCATAAGGGCAAACTGGCCATGAGGTGCCATGTGCAGGGCGCTGCGTGTCATTCGGCTTACGCCCCGCAAGGCGTCAACGCAATTGAATATGCTGCAAAGCTGATCGGCAAACTCGGTGATATTGGCGGGCAGTTGGCGCAGCCAGCCTTGCATGACACGCGTTTTGATCCGCCTTACTCAACCGTGCAAACCGGCGTGATCGCCGGGGGCAGGGCGCTGAATATCGTCCCGGCAGAGTGTCAGTTCGACTTCGAAATCCGTGCCTTGCCCGACTTCGATGCGCAGCAGGTGGTCGATCAACTGGCGGATTACGCCGAAGGCCAGTTGTTGCCAACCATGCGTGCGCGCCACAACGACACCTCGATTGCTTTTGAGCCGCTGTCCGCTTATCCCGGGTTAGCTACCGAGCCGCACAGCGAAGTGGCGCAGTTGCTGGCGCTGATCAGCCAATGTCGCGATTTTGGCACGGTGGCGTTTGGTACCGAGGGCGGTCTGTTCAATCAGGCTGGAATTCCCACGGTGGTCTGCGGGCCGGGCAGCATGGACCAAGGCCATAAACCCGATGAGTTCATAACTCAGGATCAACTCGATGGCTGCGACGCAATGCTCGCGCGCCTCGCTGACTGGCTGCAAACCGATGCCTAGATGAATCCTTATGGCTGGGGCCGATAGCGGCAGCGCGGCCGTTAACTGACACAACCTCTCTACAACCCAATTTTGGACCCCTTGCTGAGCGTTCAGGCGCCCGGCTGCGTTAACCATTGGCAAAGATCCTTACAACAACAAAAGAGGACAACAGAATGTCGCAAGATATAAGCGTGCCGCTGCCCACTGCCACTGCCGGAGCTCAGGCCAGGCTGGCGCGAAAATCCCTCGGTCTGGGCGCCTTGCTGGCCGTCGCCATCGGCCTGGTGGTGTCGCAAGGTGTAATGGTCATCATGCTGCAAGGCGTCGGTATCGCCGGGCTGGGCTTTATCGTACCGCTGACACTCGCCTACCTGCTGGCGCTGAGTTACGCCTTCTCATTCTCGGAGCTGGCGTTGATGATCCCGCGGGCCGGGAGCTTGAGTACCTATACAGAAGTTGCCATTGGCCAATTCCCGGCAATGCTGGCGACGTTCTCGGGCTATATCGTGGTGGCCATGTTTGCCTTATCCGCCGAGTTACTGCTGCTCGACCTTATTGTCGAGAAGGTCTATCCGCATGCGTTGCCCTCGATGAGTGTGGCGTTTGGGGTGCTGGCTATATTCACCATTCTCAATCTGTTCAACATCGATATTTTCGCCCGCCTGCAGTCGGTGCTGGCGTTGGTGATGGTTGTGGTTTTGCTGGTGCTCGGTTTCAGCGCTGTTGGCAGTGAAAGCGCTTCGCCGCTGAGCAGCTTGCAGATGGACGGTTGGAATCCACTGGGCCTTGGCGTGGTCGCGCTTACCGCGCTGGCGATCTGGGGTTTTGTCGGCGTCGAGTTTGTCTGCCCGCTGGTAGAGGAGTCGCGTCGTCCGGAGCGCAATATTCCGCGTTCGATGATCCTTGGCCTCAGCGTCATCTTTATCACCATTGCCCTGTATTGCCTGGGCGCGCTGTTGATGGTGCCCCAGGAAGAACTCGCCAGTAACGGCTTGCCGCATTACCTGTTCGCCACCGCGGTATTTGGCAAAACCGGTCAGGTGTTGCTGGTGACAGCTGCCGTGACTGCCACCTGCAGCACGCTCAATACTTCGCTGGCGGCCATTCCGCGGATGCTCAGCGGCATGGCGCAGAATGGTCAGGCCTTCCCGTGCTTCAAACGGGTCAGCAAACGCACGGGCGCTCCTTGGGTGTCGGTTTTGTTCATTGCGGCGATTACCGGCTTGCCGGTGCTGTTGATGGGCGTTGATTCGATCAATCTGCTGCTGATCGCCGCTGCGCTGGCCTGGCTGTTGGCCTACATCATTGTGCACGTCGATGTGATGGTGTTGCGCTATCGCTACCCGCACATGAAGCGCCCATTCCGCACGCCGTTTTACCCATTGCCGCAGTTGTTCGGCATCGGCGGCATGCTCTTCGCCATGTGGCACGCATCGCCAGCACCGGAACTGACTGCGCAGATATTCAGCAGCGCCGGTGTGGTGCTCGGGCTGGTGGCGGTAATCGCTGTGGTTTGGATCAAGCTGGTGATGCGTAAACCCCTGTTCACGCCAGAGCCGATCGAGAGCGTATTAAAGGCGCAAGACTAACCTCGCGTTACAGCGGCAAATGAGCGGGAGAGCATCTTCACCGGTGCTCTCCCGCAGTCGTTCAGGTTGCCAGCTGATTGGCAAACTGACCCACCGCACTCACCACCTTTTGCGCGCCGTCCTGAATCTCGACGATAACCGCGCCGGCTTGTGCGGAGAGTTCCAGGCCTTGTTGGGTTTGGCGTTTGCCGTGCTCGATCACCTGCACGGCCTCTTCGGCGAGTTTCTGGTTTTTCAGCACTACGCTGACGATTTCTTCGGTCGCGGCGCTGGTGCGTGAGGCCAATTGTCGTACCTCGTCGGCTACCACCGCGAACCCGCGACCTTGCTCACCCGCGCGGGCGGCTTCGATGGCAGCGTTGAGGGCGAGCAAGTTGGTTTGATCGGCGATGCTGCTGATGCTTTTGATGATCGTGCCAATCACTTGCGACTGCTTGTCGAGCGCCGCAATGCCTTCTACCGCCGCCTCCATCTGCACGGCCAGTTGGCGCATGACCTCGACCGTTTCCTGCACCACTGAACTGCCGCGCTTCGCGGTGGCGTCGGTTTGCTGCGAGGTGCTGTAGGCAATCTCGGCGGCTTCGGCGACGGCATTTTCGCGGTCTACCTGATCGGTGATTACGGTGGCGAATTTGACCACTTTGTAGAGGCGGTCATGGGCATCATAAATCGGGTTGTAAGAGGCTTCGAGCCAAACGACCCGGCCGTGGCTGTCGACGCGCTTGAAGCGGTCGGCGATGAATTCACCACGGCGCAGTTTGTCCCAGAAGTGTTGATACTCAACAGAGCTGTGTTCTTCGTGCTCGCAGAACTGGCGGTGATGCTTGCCTTTGATTTGCTCAAGCGTATAGCCCATCGACTGCAGGAAACGGTCGTTGGCAGTGAGTACTTCGCCATTGAGATTGAATTCGATAACGGCCGTCGAGCGCTGTAGCGCTTCAATCAGATTTTCGTGTTCGCGCGAGGTTTCAATCGTGCGCGTGAGGTCGCTGGCATACACCGAGCAATGCAGAATATTGCCCTGGCTGTCGTGAACGGGCTGAACAATCGCGCGTAACCACGCCTCTTCGCCGTCGCCGCGAACAATCTGCAAGGCGCCCGCCCAGTGCGCGCCCTCGCGGATGGCATTTTTCATGCGCACGAAATGTTCGGTGCTCTGCGCATGGGTTGGCACAAGTTCTGTCAGCAGGCGGCCGGTAAGCTTGTCGCTGTGATGGGCCATCTCTTCCTGAAAATTACGGTTGATCTGAACAATCCGGCCTTGCGCGTCGAGTGTGAGCGCGAGCATTTCCTGGTCAAGGCTTTCACGCACCTGTTCCAGTGACGATAGCTTCTCGGTTAGCACCTCGATTTGCTGTTTGTAGTGCTTATTGAACATCTTGATCACCGTCGCAAGGCAGAAGTGTTGGGCAGAACGATTGATGAGCACTGAAGTTGTGGCGCTACTTGAATGAAGTTTCGCGGGCGTGCTCATAAACGCAGTGCTGGCAATGACTCTTAAGTCATCGCTTCATACCCTCTATATCTACAGTTTTGCCGACAACTTTAAGTTAAAAGTCCACTTTCACAGCGCTAAGGCCCGCGCCCGCTCTGGTTCGCAGCCTCATTGAGGGTGCGTCGCGCAGATCAAACTAGGAATATGGATGGCTTTTTGGCATTATTGCGACTGCTTATTATTTGCGTTTGTCGAAAATTCCTATGCGTGCATGTAGCTCCCACATTCTGGCGATCGAGGACGATCCGGTGCTAGCGGCTCATCTTGAGCAGCACCTGCAGAGTCGCGGTTTCTCGGTAACCTTGCAGCGCGATGGCCTGTCGGGCTTAGCCCACGGCAAAGCCGAGACGTTCGATCTGGTGCTGCTGGATGTACTGTTGCCGGGGCTGGACGGCCTTAATGTGTTGGCGCAATTGCGCGACCACAGCAGCGTACCGGTCATCCTGATGTCGGCGCTGGGTGCCGAGCAGGACCGAATTGCCGGCTTCACTCAGGGTGCTGATGACTATCTGCCAAAGCCCTTCACCATGGCCGAACTTGAGGTGCGCATCGCCGCGATCATGCGCCGTGTTGCGTTTGAGCGCGGCTTCGTTGCGGCCAATCAGAATATCTCGGCGTTCGCGCTCGACGCAGAGCGCAACGATGTTTGCCACGAAGGCAAATGGGCGCAGCTGACCCAGACGGAATTTCGCATTCTGGAGTTGCTGGTGCAGCATCCGGGAGAGGTGCTGAGCAAGGCGCTGTTGTATCAGCAGATTCTGCACCGGGCATACTCGCGGCACGACCGCGTGCTGGATATGCACATCAGCCATGTACGCCGCAAACTGTCGGCTATTGGTTACGCGGGTGGGCGCATCGAGACGGTTTGGGGCAGAGGATATGCCTTCCAGTCCGGCGATGATTAAGCATGGCCCGCACCTATCCATTGTTCTGGCGCTTGGCTGCATTGCAGTTGGGCGTGTGCATTTTGATCGCCTGGGGCGCCTGGTATTGGGCCGGTAAAGTCGAACAGAGTCGCTCGTTTCTGGAGCCGATGGCCAAGCGCCAGATGCACGCCTATGCCCGCCAGGCTGAGCGGGCCTGGCTGCAAGGCGGCTCGGACGGTGTCGAGCACTGGCTGGAGCGGATGGCCAAACGCGAGCCGGGTGTTTGGCTGGTGGTGGTGGACAATAAATGGCGCAGCTTGACCCGCCACAAGCTGGATGCTGAAGACTACGTTCGCTTGCGCCGTGTGCGTGGCCTGGATAATCCGATGAGCAAGCGCGCCCGTGGCCAGCTGTATATCGGCATGCCCTTTGTGCACGCGCCGCAGCAGGGCCAGTTGGTGATGCAGTTGCCGCAGCGGTTTTTGCCCGAAGGGTTTACCTGGTCGACCCAAATTCTGCTGCATGGTGTGGCGCCAGGTGTATTGGCGTTGCTGCTGTGCCTGTTTATTTACCGGTTGTTGATTTCCCCGCTTGGGCATCTGCGTGATCAAGCCAATGCGCTGCGTGGCGATCAATTGGCCACACGGGTTAGCCCGCGTGTCAGCCAGCGTCGGGATGAGTTGGGTGACCTGGGGCGCGCGTTTGACCACATGGCCGAGCGCCTGCAAAAGACCATTGCTTTTCAGCGTCAGCTGCTGCGCGACGTGTCCCATGAGTTGCGCACGCCGTTGTCACGTTTGCGGGTCGCCAGCGAATCGCAGACCGAGCTGGAAGCCTTGCGCCAGCGCGTGGATCGCGAAGTGCAGTCGATGCAGCAACTGGTTGACGCAACGCTGGAATTGGCCTGGCTGGACACCGAGCAGCCGCGGCTCGCACTTGAGCCAATCGACATTGGCGCGTTGTGGAGTGTGCTGTGTGAAGACGCCTGCTTCGAAAGCGGCTGGCAACCAGAGCAGTTGCGTTGCGACCTGCCGGATGGCTGTCGTGTGCTGGGCCATCTGAACAGCCTGGCGCAGGCGCTGGAAAATATTCTGCGCAATGCGATTCGACATTCACCGGCTGGCGGTATCGTGACGCTCAGCGGTAAACGGGAGGCGGATACCTGGCTGCTGCAAATTGAGGATCAGGGCGGCGGCGTCGCTGAGTCGGAACTTGAGAACATCTTCCGACCCTTCACCCGGCTCAGTGCCGCGCGCCCTGGCGGTGAGGGATACGGGCTCGGATTGGCCATCGCTAAAGGGGCGTTGAAGCTGCAGGACGCTTCAATTTGGGCGGAAAATACCGGGCAGGGGCTGCGGCTGTGTGTGCGTTTGCAAACTGTATAGTTTGTAAATGATCTTTATTCTCAAGTGAGAATATATATCATCACTGCCGCTGGCGCAGAGAGGAGCCGCCATCAGGCTCTCTTGTTGCGCTAAAAACGCATTCAAGGAGAGAGTTGATGCAGCCCCGATTTACCTTCAACCACCTGACCCTGGCATTCCTCGCTATCAGTGCACCGCAGGTATCGTTCGGCGCAGAGGCCGACGCCAATACCGTGCAGCTGCAAGATACATATGTACTGGGGACTGCAGAGGAAGAACTCAAGCAGGCGCCGGGCGTATCGATTATCACGGCTGAAGACATCAAAAAGCAGCCGCCGGTCAATGACCTCTCCGACATCATCCGCAAGATGCCAGGCGTCAACCTGACCGGCAACAGCGCCACCGGCCAGTACGGCAACAACCGCCAGATCGACCTGCGCGGCATGGGCCCTGAAAACACACTGATCCTGATTGATGGCAAGCCTGTGAGTTCACGCAACTCGGTGCGCATGGGCCGCAGCGGTGAGCGCAATACCCGCGGCGATACCAACTGGGTTCCGGCGCAGGCGGTCGAGCGTATTGAAGTTTTGCGCGGCCCGGCGGCAGCACGTTACGGCTCGGGCGCGGCCGGTGGTGTGATTAACATCATCACCAAAGCCCCAACGCATAAGCACAGTGGCTCGGTCACAGCCTATGCCAACCTGCCCGAAGACGATGCAGAAGGCACCACCAAGCGCATCAACTTCAACATGGCCGGCCCGCTGGTCGAGGCGTTGTCGTACCGGGTTTACGGTAACTTCAACAAGACCGATGCCGACGACTTGTCGCTCAACGGCGAGTTCGCAGCTTCGCCGACCGCCACACCGCCAGCAGGGCGTGAAGGGGTGCGCAACAAGGATATAGACGGCCTGCTGCGCTGGGATCTCGACCCGCAGCAAACCCTCGAACTGGAGGGCGGTTATAGCCGTCAGGGCAATATCTACGCCGGCGACCGGGCTGTCAGTACCAATGGCACAGACCTGCTGAACGAGTTGGCGGGTGATGGCAAGGAAACCAATATCATGTACCGCCAGTCCGCCTCGCTGACCCACCGCGGCGACTGGGATTTCGGCACCTCGCAAGTGGTTGCCTCGTATGAGAACACCCGCAATCGCCGCCTCAATGAGGGCTTGGCCGGTGGCCCGGAAGGCAGTATTACCACTGCTGATGACATGTCGACGTCCGAGCTTAAAGCGTATCGATTGGCAGGCGAGGTGAATTTGCCACTGGAAGTCTGGGCGAGCCAGGTGCTGACACTCGGCACCGAACTGACCCGTGACGAGTTGAATGATCCCTACTCAATGACCCAAAGCACTGGCAATGGCGGCGATGTGCCGGGTGCTGAAACGGGTACCCGTTCGGGCAAGTCGGATGCGGACAACTATGCCGTGTTTGCCGAAGACAACATCGAGTTGACTGAGCGCTGGATTCTCACGCCGGGGCTACGTTTCGATCATCACAGTCAGTTCGGCAGCAACTGGAGCCCGAGCCTCAACACATCGTACAAAATCACCGATACCTTTACCGTAAAAGGCGGGGCGGCACGGGCGTTCAAAGCGCCAAACCTGTACCAGTCCAACCCCAACTATCTCTATTACACCCGCGGCAATGGCTGCCCGGTGGACTATCCGAGCCTGGGCAGCGGTTGTTATGTGCAGGGCAGCGATAACCTCGACGCCGAAACCAGCCTCAACAAAGAGATTGGCGTGGTGTTCGATGATGCAGGCTGGAACGCCGGCATCACCTACTTCCATAACGACTACAAGAACAAGATCACGGCAGGTCTTGATCCGGTCGCCACGACCACCAGCAATGGCCGCGTGTTCCAGTGGGAAAACGCACCCAAGGCAGTTGTTGCAGGCTGGGAAGGTAATCTGAATATCCCGTTGCTCGGTGATGAGGGCGACGTCCTCAGCTGGAACAACAACTTCACCTACATGATCGAGAACAACAACAAGGAAACCAATGAACCCTTGTCGGTTATTCCCGAGTACACCATTAACTCGATGCTCGACTGGACCGTTTCGGAGCGTCTGGACCTGTCTCTGAACATGAGCCATTACGGCAAGCAGGAACCCCGCAACCTCACCTCCAGAGGTGATGCGGCTACGGGTGATGAGCTGCGCACACGCGGCAGTTACAGCATCTTTGGCCTCACCGGCAACTTCCAGCTGGATGACACCTGGAGCTTCGCGACCGGTATTAACAACCTGTTCGACAAGCGCCTGTACCGCGAAGCCAACTCCGGCGGCGAAGGGGCTAACACTTACAACGAACCGGGTCGTTCCTACTTTGCCTCGGTGACCGCCAACTTCTGATACCCCGGCTCCTTTGCCCGTTTAGCGACGGGACTTCGCTCCATCAGGTTCGCCCTGATGGAGCACTTTGGTTTCGGCCTTCAACTAATACCAGCACCTGTACACGTTCGAGGATTGCCAATTGAGCGGGACACAAAAACTCGCCGAGCGCAGGCGGAGGGATACGCGATGAAAGCGTTGATATTGCTGTTTATGGCGATGCTGGCTGGGCCAGTTCTGGCCAAGCCCGACCTCAGCCAAACCATGGGCAATACCTTGGCGCGAAGTGGCTCCGAGAGTTACAGTTTCGAGCGATTTGATCTGGCTGCAGCCGACAACCAGCGCCATTACCGGGTTTATCTGGCGGTGCCAAAACAGCCAGCACCGGCGGCAGGCTATCCGGTGATGTACATGCTCGACGGCAATGCTGCGCTGGCGTCGTTGCAGGAGTCGTGGCTGGCCGAGGCTGAGAATCCACCGTTACTGGTAATGATTGGCTACGACACCGAGTTGCGCATAGAACCGCTGGCGCGAACCTTCGATTACACCCCGTCACCCCTTACCGGCGAGCCTTTTGCCGATGAATCGTCGCAGGGCCGAATGGCCGGCGGTGCCAGCCAGTTTCTTGAGCTTATCGAAACCCGGATCAAACCACAGGTTAATGCCAGGCATCGGGTAGACCGGCAGCAGCAAACACTCTGGGGGCATTCATACGGTGGCGTTTTTGTTCTCAACTGCCTGTTTGTACGCCCGGATGCTTTCCAGCGATACGTGGCGGTCAGCCCGTCGTTGTGGTGGCAATCGGGCTTGCTTTTACAGGTCGAAAAGCAGCTGCCGCTCAAGGCGCGTGCTCGCGTCATGATCCTGCAGGGCGAGCAAGAAGGGCGCGCTGGCAAGGGCCGGGAAATGCCCGCCGCACGGGCGCAGGCCATGCGCGCAGTCGGCACTGATGCGCTGGCAAAAATGGTCGCCCGGCTCGCGGCTTATCCGCACATTGAGGTTGATTACCAAACGCTGAAGGGGCTTGGGCATGGCCCGATGTTCGCAGCGTCGATTCCATTAGCGATGCAGTTCGCGACTGAACAAGGTGCTCCATGAAACCCTCCCGCTCATTTAGCTGGGCCACTGTGTCGCGCATCATCGCGGCGCTGTTTGGCGGCTACCTCTACACCTACGCCTTTACTGCGGCCATTGCGCAGATGCTGCCACTTGAGCCGCGCGATGCACTGGTGGTCGCGACGTTGCCAGCCTTTGTGATTTATCCACTGACGATCCTCTGGGCTTTCGCGTGCCCGCGCCCGCGAATGGTCTGGGCCAGTGCCGGGCTTGCTTTGCCCTTATTGCTCATCGGGTTCTGGCCACAGTTTTTGAGGGCGGTGGCATGAAACCATCATCCCTCACGCAGTCCATGTCCTGGCTGCATACATGGGGCGGGCTGATCTTCGGCTGGCTGTTGTTCGCGATTTTCCTGACCGGCACTCTGGCTGTCTTTGATAAGGAAATTGACGTCTGGATGCAGCCCGAGGCCCCGGTCAGTCACGTCGACCAAGCTCAGGCTGCCGAGCATGCAATCAGCTATCTGCAGCGTCATCACGGCGCCGAGAGTGCCTGGGATATCAGCCTGCCGACCGCGCGCTCGCCGGTACTCAGCGTGTCTACCGGCGAGCGGCGGCGCAATGCTCCTCGTCAGTATCTCGACCCTAATACCGGCGAGCCGATTGATATTCGCGAGACTGCCGGCGGCCGGTTCTTCTTCCTGTTCCACTTCACTCTGCATATGCCGCGCAACATTGGTATCTGGCTGGTCGGTCTGGCCGCTGTCGGCATGCTGGTGGCGCTGTTCAGCAGCCTGATTATCCATAAGAAATTCTTCAAGGAATTCTTCACCTTTCGGCCCAACAAAGGCCAACGCTCTTGGCTTGATGCGCACAATGCAACCGGCGTGCTGGTGCTGCCGTTTCACCTGATGATTACCTACACCGGCTTGGTGATCTTCTCGTTGATCTATATGCCGGCAGCGGTTGATGCCTTGTTCGATGGCGATCGCGAGGCCGCGTTTGGCCCTGGTCAGCCGGCCAAGACTGAGCAGCAGGCGGCTCAGGGAGCACGCAATGGGCGCAGTCAAAATGAGGGTCGTGGCGAAGGATCTGGAGAACTGGTTGCGCTGACCCCGTTGCAACCGTTGTTGCTGCAAGCGGAGCAGGCTCTGGGTGAGGTGCGCAGTGTGTCCATCAGCCATCCGGGGCGCAGTGATGCACGCATTGAGATGCGCCCGGTGCTGGGCAATCGGATCGAGCTGTCGAAAGGTCTGTCCATGACCTTTGCTGGCGTCAGCGGCGAAGTGTTGAAAATGCCGGAGCAAAGCCGCTGGGCACAACTGACCCAGCGCGTGCTGTCGGGCTTGCACTTCGCCCAGTTCGGCGGCTACCCGATGCGCTGGCTGTACTTTATTTGCGGCATGGCCAGTTGCGCGATGATTGCCACCGGGCTCGTGCTGTTCACGGTAAAACGCCGGCGTCGGCCCGAGGCGGAAGGGCCAATCGCGGCGCAGCTGTACCATCTTGCCGAACGCCTGAACATCAGCGTAATTGCCGGCTTGAGCATTGCCTGTGCGGCGTATCTTTGGGGCAACCGCCTGCTGCCAGCCGAGCTGAGTCAGCGCGGTGCTTGGGAAGTGCGGGTGTTCTTTGCCTGCTGGGCACTGAGCCTGCTGCATGCCTGTTGCCGTGAACGCACGCAAGCCTGGCGCGAGCAATTGGTCTGTGCGGCTGCCTTATGTGTGTGTATGCCATTGCTCAGCCTGGCGACGATGACTCGGCCGTGGGCCGAGCCAATTCGTGCCTACCTTGAATTATCCACAGTGGCGTGCGGCGCCTTGTTCGCCTTTGCGGCCTGGCGCATTGGCCAGAAAAAGCCAGCGCCGGCACCGCGGCGTCAGTCGCGTAACGTTTCTCAGGAATTACTGAATGCTGATTGAGTTTTTTGCCGGTCTGTTGCTGGTGTATGCCGGCATGGTCGCGTTGTGCTTGGGCCTCAAGCGCCACTTCAAAAGTGTCTGGCAGCGTGAGCCGAGCGTAACCTGGTGCCGCACGTTTCGTGTGTGCGGCTGGCTGCTGCTGGCACTGGGTTTCGCGGCCTGTATCGCCAGTTGGGGCTGGGCTCAAGGCCCGGTTGGCTGGATGGGGCAGGTGAGTTTGGCAGGCTTGGCGCTGGTGTTGTTGATGCCATATCGCCCGCGCTTGGCGACGCTATTGCCGCTGCTGGGCTTACCGTTTTTGCTCTCGGCCTTGCTGTTGGCTTAATGCCCGCGTTTTCGGCCGGTATTAATCGTATGGCCTAAAAAAGCCCCACCCTTACCGGGCGGGGCTTGCAGGGTTTTCTCGTGAGGCGTGGCGATCAGCTGTTTGGCTGCCAGCCGCCACCGAGGGTTTTGTAGATGGCAACGATACCGCTATACAACTCGACTTCGGCTTGCGCCTGAGAGTCTTCCGCCGCCAGCCGTTCGCGCTCTGCATCGAGCAATACCAGGAAATCCACCGTGCCTTCACGATAACGCACGCCAGCTTGTTCGGCTGCGGCGCGGCTGGCTTCGGATTGGCGAATTAGTGCGAGCAGGCGCTGCTGGCGTTTGGCGTAGTCGCTAAAAGCGTTTTCCGATTCCTCCAATGCCAGTAATACCTGTTGCTCGTACTGCGCCAATGCACCTTGCGCCTGCGCATCGGCGCTGCGAATCCTGGCCCGGACGCTGCCCAGATCAAACGCTGCCCAACTGATGGTCGGCGAAACCGCCCAGGCACGTGCTGCCGATGCGCCGATTTGCGAGCCACGGCCTGCGGTGAAACCAAGGAAACCGCTGAGGCTGACCCGTGGGAACAGATCTGCGGTGGCAACGCCAACATTGGCGGTTGCCGCGGCAAGGCTCTGTTCGGCTGAGCGAATATCCGGCCGGCGGCGCAGCAGTTCGGCCGGGTCGCCAATGGGCAATGCCTTGGCGATTGCCGGGATTGGCTGCGGCGTCAGATCAATACTCATCTGGTCGGCGCGCTGGCCGAGTAGGGTGGCAATGCGGTTTCGCGCACGCACCTGCTCGGCCTGTAATTGCGGCACGCTGGCCTCAACCGCTGCCAGCCGTGCATCGGCGCGCAGCACATCGAGTTCACTGCCCACACCCGCGTCGCGCAGCAGTTCGGTGATGCCGCGTGACTCTTGCTGGTTCTTCAGGTTTTCGCGGGCGATATGCTCGCGTAACTGCGCCCCGCGCAAGCTGCCATACGCATCGACCAGTTCAGCGATCAGGCTCACCTGCAGTTGATAGTAATCCGCTTCGGCGACTTCTATCTGTGCATCGCTGGCTTCCAGTTGGCGCTGGATACGACCGAACAAGTCCAGTTCCCAGACCATGTCCAGACCAAGGTCGTAGCGCTCGGTCTTCACTCTGTCTTCGCTGATGTCGGGTTGTTGCGCCTTGCCAATGTCGCTGCTGGCACGGCTGGTAATGGTCGGCAGGCGGTCATTGGCCACGTCATCGCGAATTGCCCGCGCGGCTTGCAGCCGGGAGAAGGCCACGCGCAGTTCACGGTTGCTTTGCAACGACTGCGCAACCAGCTGATTCAGTGTCGGGTCTTCAAACTGCTGCCACCACAGCGTTTCAAAGCGCTGCTGGTCATAACGACCCGCCGCTATCTGCGAGAGCTGCGCCGGGCTATTTTCCGGTTGCTTGAAGTCCGGACCGACGGCGCAGGCCGAGACTGCCAGCGCGAGCAGCGCGGGGGCGAATAATTTCAGTTTCATGCCTGCACCTCCTGCAAGCGCAGCGCGCGCCTGGCTTCGCGTTTTTCGACAAAGCCGCGCAGCAATACATAGAACACGGGCGTGAGCAGCAGACCGAAGAAGGTCACACCGAGCATGCCGCTGAACACCGCGACACCCATTGCATGGCGCATTTCGGCACCGGCTCCGGAGCTGATTACCAGCGGTACAACGCCCATGATGAAGGCAAAGCTGGTCATCAGAATCGGCCGCAGACGCAGGCGGCAGGCTTCGAGTACCGCGCTGACGCGGTCCATGCCTTCTTCCTGTTTCTCCTTGGCGAACTCAACAATCAGAATCGCGTTCTTACAGGCCAGACCGACCAATACGATTAGCCCGATCTGGGTGAAGATGTTGTTGTCGCCACCCGCCAGAATCACCCCGGTAATCGCCGAAAGCAGGGTCATCGGTACAATCAGGATCACCGCCAGCGGCAAGCTCCAGCTTTCGTACTGAGCGGCCAGCACCAGAAACGCCAGCAACACACAGAGTGGGAAAACAAACAGCGCCGTATTGCCCGCCAAGATCTGCTGATAGGTCAGTTCGGTCCATTCGTAGCTCATGCCGTTTGGCAGTTGCTCAGCCAGCAAGCGCTCCATCGCCGCCTGCGCTTGCCCCGAGCTATAGCCGGGTGCTGCGCCGCCGTTGATTTCAGCGGTGATGAAACCGTTGTAATGCATGACCCGATCCGGCCCTGCGCTGTCACTGACCTTGATAAAGGTCGAGAGCGGCACCATTTCGCCACGGTTGTTGCGCACTTTCAGCTGACCAATCTGGTCGGCGTCGACACGAAACTTCTGATCCGCCTGCACGTTAACCTGATAGGTGCGGCCAAAACGGTTGAAGTCATTGGCGTACAGCGAGCCGAGATACACCTGCATGGTGTCGAAGATATCGCTGATCGCCACGCCGTGAGTCTTGGCTTTGTCGCGGTCGATATCGGCATCGATCTGCGGCACATTCACCTGATAACTGGTGAACAGACCTGCCAGCTCCGGGTAGTCGTGGCTCTTGGCAATAACGTTCTGAACCTGCTTGTACAGCTCGTCGTAGCCGAGGCCGCCACGGTCTTGCACCTGCACGCGGAAACCGCCAATCGTACCCAAGCCCTGTACCGGCGGCGGTGGGAAGATCGCGATGTAGGCATCCTGAATATCGGCAAACTTGGCGTTAAGGTCGGCAGCAATCGCGCTGGCCGAGAGGCTCGGGTCTTTGCGTTCATCGAATGGTTTCAGCGGGGTGAACACGATTCCGCTGTTCGGGCTGTTGGTAAAGCCGTTGATCGACAGGCCCGGGAACGCCACGGTGTTTTCCACACCTGGATGCTCACTGGCAATTTGCGACATGCGTTTGATCACATCTTCGGTGCGATCAAGGCTGGCGGCATCCGGCAGTTGGGCAAAGGCGACCAGGTATTGCTTGTCCTGCGGCGGAACGAAGCCGGTGGGCGTGGTGGCGAAACCGAAATAGGTCAAAATCATCAAGCCGCCGTAGGTCAGCATGGCAATGCTGCTACTGCGCAGTACACGGGTCACAGTGCCAACGTAACCATGGCTGGCGCGCTCGAACATACGGTTGAACGGGATGAACAACCAGCCGCCAAAGACCCGCTCAAGCCCGCGCGAAAAGCGGTCCTTGGGCGCATCGTGGCTTTTCAGCAGTACCGCTGCCAGTGCGGGTGAGAGCGTCAGCGAGTTGAATGCCGAAATCACCGTCGAGATGGCAATGGTCAAGGCAAACTGTTGGTAGAACTGGCCGGTAAGCCCGGAGATAAAAGCCGTGGGCACAAACACTGCGCAGAGCACTAATGCCGTGGCAACAATTGGCCCGGTGACTTCCTTCATCGCCTGTTTGGTGGCTTCGACCGGGGATTTGCCCAGGCCAATATTGCGCTCGACGTTTTCCACCACGACGATGGCGTCATCCACCACGATACCGATCGCCAGTACCAGGCCAAATAGTGAAAGCGCGTTGAGTGAGAACCCCATTAAATGCATGACCGCGAACGTACCGATCAACGACACCGGCACAGCTGCCAGCGGAATGATCGAGGCGCGCCAGGTTTGCAGGAACAGAATAACTACCAATACCACCAGCACCAGTGCTTCCAGCAAGGTGTGCACCACAGCTTCAATGGAGCCGCGAACGAAGATGGTCGGGTCGTAAACAATTTCGTAGTCGACGCCCTGCGGGAAGCTCTTTTTCAGCTCGGCCATGCGCTCGCGCACTGAGTCCGAAATTTCGATGGCGTTGGAGCCGGGGCGCTGAAACACCGGAATCGCGACAGCAGGCTTGTTGTTCAGCAACGAGCGCAAAGCGTATTTGCTGGAGCCCAGTTCTACCCGGGCGATGTCCTTGAGGCGGGTGATCTCACCGTTTTCGCCGGCGCGAATAATGATGTTCTCAAACTCTTCCTCAGAGACCAGCCGGCCCTGTGTGTTGATAGACAACTGAAAACTGTTGTCGCTCGAGGTTGGCGGCGCACCCAATGAGCCGGCGGCAACCTGACGGTTCTGCTCGCGTATCGCGTTGACCACATCGGTCGCCGTGAGGTTGCGCGAGGCCACCTTGTTCGGGTCGAGCCACACACGAAGCGAATAGTTGCCCAGACCAAACAGCTGTACATCACCGACACCGTCGAGGCGCGCCAGCTCGTCTTTGACGTTTAGCGCGGCGTAGTTCGACAGGTACAGCATGTCGTAACGGTTATCCGGGGATGTCAGGTGCACCACCATGGTCAGGTCGGGCGAGGCTTTATCGACCGTCACACCCAGGCGCTGCACCTCGGTTGGCAAGGTTGGCATGGTTCGCGTTACGCGGTTTTGCACCTGAACCTGGGCGTTGTCGAGGTCGGTGCCGAGAGCGAAGGTCACGGTTAGCGTCAGCGCGCCATCCGAGGTGGCCTGTGACGACATATAAAGCATGCCTTCAACGCCAACAATCGCCTGTTCCAGCGGTGAGGCGACGGTTTCGCCGATTACTTTGGGGTTGGCGCCGGGGAAGCTGGTGCGCACCACAACCGTTGGCGGAACGACTTCCGGGTATTCGCTGATAGGTAGTTGAAACAGGGATATTGCACCGGCTATCAAGATCAGCATCGACAGAACCGCTGCGAAAATGGGCCGTTTGATAAAGAACTGAGAAAAATTCATGGGTCTCTACTCTTAACCGCGAGGTGCTGCGTTGGGTTGAGCAGGGCGCTCTGCGATGCCTTCGGCCGTGTTTACGGTCGAGTCCACTTGCTGACGAATACGGGCAAGGCTGGCCAGTGTTTCTTCATCGGCCATGGCGACTTTCTGCGGGTCTACCGTTGAGCCAGGCATGGCATGCTGCAAGCCGTTGACGACAATCTTGTCGCCTTTGGCCAGACCGCTGCGCACAACGCGCAGGCCTTCGACCTTGGGGCCCAATTCGATGGCGCGGTAATTCACGGTGTTGTCATCCGCGAGCACCAGCACGAACTTCTTGCCCAGATCGGTGCCGACGGCCTCGTCCTGAATCAGCATCGCCGAATAGGTATTGCTGCCCACCAGCTTCAGGCGTGCGTACAGGCCCGGTGTGTATTCGCCCTGGCTGTTGTCGAACACGGCGCGACCGCGAATGGTGCCGGTTTGCGGATTGACCTGGTTATCCAGAAAGTCCAGTTTGCCGAGGTGTGGGAAGTCGCTTTCATTGGACAGGCCCAGATACACCGGGCTGGCGTCGCGTGTGTTCTTACCGGCCTTTTGCGCCAGATCCACGTACTTGAGGAACGTCTGCTCGTCGGCATCGAAATAGGCGTAAACCTTGTCGGTCGAGACTACCGAGGTGAGCAGCGACTCGCTGGCCGTCACCAGATTGCCGGCGGTGATTTCCGCGCGGCTAACGCGCCCGTCAATCGGTGAAATAACGCGGGTAAAGCTCAGGTTGAGACGCGCGTTATCCAGCTCAGCCTGAATACCGGCAACATTGGCCTGTGCTTCTTGGGCGCTGCTGGTTCTGGCGTCTGCCAGTTCGGCGGAAATTGCATTGCTCTTGCGCAAACGCTCGCCGCGCTGTGCTTCGCTGCGCGTACGGGCATACGCAGAGCGAGCCTGATTGAGCTGGGCTTCGAGGCGTTTGACCTCTGCATTGAAGGGGCGCGGATCGATTTGAAAGAGCAGGTCGCCTTTCTTTACCAAGCTGCCTTCGGCGAAGGCGACCTTGTCGATAAAGCCGGAAACACGCGGGCGAATTTCGACCGACTCAGGCGCTTCAAGGCGGCCGGTGAACTCATCCCATTCGTTGATTGGTTGTTCGATAACTTCAGCAACGCTGACTTTAGCGGCGTGCTGCTGTTGTGAGGTTTGTTCGGTTTTTCCGCATGCACTGAGTACGACTGCTGCAAGCACTGCAAGTGGAAGATGCCAGATCTTGGTGTTTGGCTGTTCCATGATGATCCCCGCCCGTGGGTTTATTGAATGGGCGGATTTTGCGGCGGGCTGCGGTCTTGAACGAATCGAACGGCGCGAAACTTACTATCGTTGAAAATGATTATGAGATACCCAATATTGTCACCGACCAATAGTAGGGCGAAGGCGTAATAGTTTATTAAGTTGCGCACCTTGATGGTGCGCTTTACAGGCTGTCCGGATCGCCAACAAACATCTGAATTCGTGAGCGCAGCCAGCGTTCGGCGGGATCGTTGTCCTGTGCACCGCGCCAGGCCATGTGTAATTCGAATGTTTTACTCTCAAATGGCAGCGGTTCCGTGCGCAGGCCTCCAGCCGCCGTAAGTGCCGCTGCGGTGTAATCCGGTACGCTGGCGACAATATCGGTGCCACTTAGCAGCGGGCCAAGCGCATTGAACTGCGGCACTGCCAGAACAACCCGGCGTTTGCGGTCGAGTTTTGCCAGCTCCTCATCAATAAAGCCGCTGAGGTCGCCAGCAAATGAAACCAGTGCGTGTGGCCGCGCGCAATAGTCGTCGAGCGACAACGGCCCCGGCACACTGTCGGCGCGCAGCAGTTTAGGCAGGCTGCGGCGCACCACTTTGCGCTTGGCGTTGGCGGGCAAGTCTTCTGTGTAGCAAACCCCCACCGATATTTCGCCGGATGACAGCATGCCGGGCATTAACAGGTAGTTGGTGCGCCGTACGACCAGCACCACGCCCGGCGCTTCGGCGCGCAAACGTTTAATCAGCGGTGGCAGCAGGCCGAACTCCACGTCATCCGACAGGCCGATGCGAAACACCGCCGTGCTGGTGGTTGGGTCGAATTCAGACGCGCGGCTCACAGCCGTGGAAATGTAGTCGAGCGCGGGAGATAGCAGGCTGAAAATTTCCTGCGCACGCGGAGTGGGTTCCATGCTTCTGCCGGTGCGCACAAACAGCGGATCGTCGAACAGGCCGCGCAGGCGTGACAGCGATGCGCTGATCGCCGGCTGGCCGAGAAACAGTTTCTCGGCTGCGCGGGTAACGCTTCGCTCATGCATCAACGTTTCGAACACGATCAGAAGATTCAGGTCTACTCGGCGGAGATCGTTACGGTTCATCCGGCATCCATTCAGGCATTGTCTGTGCAGATTATTGCGCACTTCTGGCCATTGCGGCGCATTTCGCTTTAGCAATATAGCCGCGCAAGCGGTTAATATTGGACAGGGGTAACATCATCGCCAAGCATGATCAGTATTACTACAGGCAGATGGTGTTACTGACAAAGGCCCTATAAAGTTTGAGTCTAAAGGGGTCAACCGAAGAGGTTTTTGATGTCCCGTATCATCCGTTTCCATCAGTTTGGCGAGGCAGACGTCCTCAAAATCGAAGAGCGCTCGCGCCCTGCGCCTGCCGCTGGCGAAGTGTTGATCGGCGTCGAATCAATCGGAGTCAGCTGGCACGACGTACTGTGGCGGCAGAATCTGGCGCCAACAGCCGCACAATTGCCAGCGGGTTTGGGCTTCGAAGTCGCGGGCGTGATTCTGGCCGTCGGCGAGGGTGTAGATGATCTGGCTGTTGGCGATAAGGTCGCCAGCTTCCCGGCGCACAGCCCCAATGACTATCCGGCGTATGCGGACGAAGTGGTGTTGCCGCGTGGTTCTGTGACGCGCTACGCCGACAACCTGACTGCCGAGCAGGCCAGTGTGCACTTTCTGCCATCAATGGTCGGCTGGTTTGGTCTGGTCGAGTTGGCGCGCATCAAGGCGGGTGAAACCGTATTGGTGACGGCTGCCAACAAGTGCTGGGGGCCGTACGTCGTACAAATGGCCAAAGCACTGGGCGGGCAAGTGATCGCCGCGATTGATGACGCTGAAGACCGCGATTTTGTCCGCGAGCTTGGCGCTGATCATGTAATTGTCACCGAAGAGCAGGATCTGGTGACCCGTATCAACAAGCTGACCGACAACCGTGGCGTCAATATCGTCATGGATGCCTTGGGCGGGCCGACCATGTGCCTGCTTGGCGATGCTTTGGCACCGTGCGGGCGTCTGGTTTTGTACGGGTTGCAGGGCGGTAATGAAACACCTTTCCCTGCCTGTGCAGCGTTCCAGAAGAACATTCAGTTCTTTGTTCACTGCATCGGTAACTTTACCGGTAAAAAGGAGTTGGGCATCGAGCAGGATAAAGCGGCGGTGGCCAAAGCCTTGCAAGGCATCAATCAGCTGACGGCGGACGGCTTGCTGAAACCGCTGATTGATAAAAGCTTTGCATTCAACAAAGTTGGCGCCGCGCATCAGTACATGAGCACTTGCCCGAGCCGTGGCCGTGTGGTGCTTAACGTCTGATACCTGATGCTGGATTAAAAACGCCCTGACATGTTCAGGGCGTTTTTGTATGTGCATGAAAAGCTAGCGGTTTTATTTCAAACCTTTTGGTTCAATGGCGTCGCTGTCGAACAGCGTTTCGAGTTCGGCGCGGGCCTCTCTGGCGGTTTGCATCACCGCAGCCTTGTCGCCATGCACTTTGTGCTGGGCGGCCAACACTTCTTCGTCATGGCGCTGGAAACGGCGCACCCGTGAGCTGGCTTGCTCTTCGCTGAGGCCCAGGCTGATTAGCGTCAGCCGGCTCATTTCGAGGCTTGAGTGGAAGGTTTCGCGGACCACCTGCGCCTTAAGGTCGATCAGGCGATGAACGTTCTGCCGGTTGCGCGCTCGGGCAATGACTTTGACATGCGGATAGAGGTTGCGGACCAGCTCGACCACCTTGAAGTTGGTGTCGGGGTCATCACTGGCGACCACTACACATTCAGCTTTGCCGACTTGAGCAGCGCGGAGGATTTCCGGGCGCAGCGGGTCACCATAGAAGATGGGCATATTACCGATGCTGCGTTGCAGCTCGATACTGGCGATTTCGGTGTCCAGCGCGACAAAGGGCACACGCTGGGCGCGCAGAATACGCGCGATAATCTGGCCCATCCGGCCCATGCCGGCAATGACCACACGCGGCTCGTCACTGTCCATATTGCGGTATTCATCTGGGACTTCGGGCTCAATCACCGGCTGCGGCTTGCTCAAGCGGCTGGCCAGTAGCATCAGCAGCGGCGCCATCGCCATCGACAAAGTAATGGCGAGTATCAGCAGGCTGTGTACGTGCGGAGCGAACATGCCGTTGTCGTTGGCGATCTGGAACACCACGAAAGCGAATTCACCGCCACTTGCCAGCACAATGCCCAAACGCAAAGCACCCTGACGATCCAGATCACCGGCCAGACGGCCGACCGCATAGAGCACCGGCAGCTTTAACAACACCAACAATGCCGTGAGCCCCAAAACCATCAGCGGATCGGTGAGCAGTAGACCAAGATCTGCGGTCATCCCCACACTGATGAAAAACAGGCCCAGCAGCAGCCCCTTGAATGGCTCAATTTGCGATTCGAGTTCATGGCGGTATTCCGAGTCAGCCAGCAGCAAGCCTGCAAGGAATGCACCGAGTGCCATCGACACGCCTGCCAGTTCCATCAGCCAAGCTGTGCCGATTACCACCAGCAACGCGGTAGCGGTGGAGACCTCCTGCAAGTTGGTCTTGGCGACGATGCGAAACACTGGCCGCAACAGATACCGCCCGCCAACGACGACTACGCCGATACTGCCGAGTACTTTCAGCACCTGGCCGGTATCGCTGGCGTGCATGCTCATGTCGCTGGTGCCGCTGAGGATGGGAACCAGCGCAATCAGCGGGATTGCGGCGATGTCCTGAAACAGCAGAATGGCGAAGGCCAGACGGCCGTGGGGTTTATTCAGCTCCTTGCGCTCGGCGAGCATTTGCAAGCCCAGGGCGGTGGATGAAAGCGCCAGCCCCAGGCCAAGAACTACCGCGGTGTTCAGTGACTGACCAAAGGCATACATGGCCACCAGTGCAATCAGTAATCCGGTGAGCAGCACCTGCGCCATGCCGACGCCAAACACCGCTTTGCGCATCAGCCAGAGGCGCCGGGGGGAGAGTTCGAGGCCGATGATAAACAGCAATAACACCACGCCCAACTCGGAGATATGACCGACGCTTTGCGGGTCGCTGATTAAACCGAGTACCGAAGGGCCAATGACCACGCCCGCCAGCAAATAGCCCAAAACCGCGCCCAGTTGCAGGCGCTTGGCCAATGGCACTGCAACCACGGTGGCGACTAAAAACACCACAATGATTTGCAGTACGCTTGATCCTTCATGCATGGCAATTTCCTTGGTTTTGGTGTTGCCTAAACGCCGATATGGCCGGGCTAGCTAGGCACGTGTAAGGCCGATATTGTTAGCGCTAGGGCGCAGATGAATCGCCGTGGGCACCACGCTGCGCTCTCGGCTGGTTTTGGCAGCCGAGCAGGGTTTGAGGTGTGCATAGGTGTTGCCTAGTTTAACGGCTGCTTGCGATTTGCGCTGAGCTTGGACGATTGCCGCGCACTTGTTAGCGTATTTCTAACCCCAAGATCAGGCGCATGTTGGCGCACATGATCGTGCGGATTATACGGCTAACCGGGAACAGGGTTTGTGCTGCCGGGCGAGGCGCGTTAAAGCGTTGAGTCAGGCGTGAGCAGTCGCTCCAGCTGGGTGCGCTCCCAAACGCTGAGAAACTCGAGCGGATCAGTGCCGTGGCGCTGCCAGCTTTCAAGTGAGGCGTGGCGCCCATCGGCGGCTGTGCAGTGCTGGCAGTGGACGAGATGCCCGGCATCGACCAGCAACTTCAACTGCCAGCTATCGATCTCGACGGTAGCGAGTTGCTGGCTTGAGTCGCTCTGCGGTTCGCGCTTAATCAGACGCCAATCGCGGCTACCAATCGCGGCGTCTTTAAGCAGCTGATAAACCTCGCGGGCATTTATCGGCATGGGATTATTCACAGCAGTCTTCCTGAACGATTTACTCGGCTAAGCTTGTGATTTCATGATGCCTGCAAGGTTTTTTCAGGCTGTTTTTCTGCATGATAGCGGCGCGCTGTTCATTAGACTCTTTAATCTTGGACCCGTGGTCAGGAGCATCAGCATGCAAGCAAAACGTAAAGGCGCACGCGCATTGTTATTGGCGACGATGCTGGTGTCATCCATCGTTCAGGCCAGCGAGGCGTTGACCATTGATGTACACCGCGACGCCAACTGCGGTTGCTGTAAAAAATGGATCGAACACCTTGAGTCCAACGGTATCACCGTGGTCGATCACATCGAGCCAGACATGAGTGCCGTCAAACAACAACTTGGCGTTCCGCCGCGCCTTTCGGCCTGCCACACCGGCGTTATCAACGGCAAGTTTGTAGAAGGCCATGTGCCCGCGCAACAGGTCATCGATTTGGCCAAACGCACCGATCTGGTTGGCATCGCGGTTCCGGGCATGCCGGCAGGATCACCGGGCATGGAGATGGGCGACGTACAGCAGGCTTATCAGGTCATTGGCCTGACGCAGGACGGGGCAGAGCAAGTAGTTGCCGATTATCCCGCGCGTTGATTGCACAGGGGCGAGACGATTGAACAATCAATTGGGCACGTCTGTTTAGAGAATTTAAGGCCGTAAAATGAAGACAATCGCTGTGGTGTTATTTCAAGATCTGCTGCTGCTCGATGTTTCCGGGCCGGTTGAGGTCTTCTCGATTGCCAATCGCTACCTTGAACCAGACTGTCAATATCAGATAACCACTATCGGGTCGGACGGTTTGTCGGTACGTGCTTCAAACGGCATGATGCTGGCTGCGGATATGTCGATTGAGCAAGTATCCGGGTCATTTGATGTCTTATTGGTACCGGGCGGTCCCGGCGCTTATAACCGACATGATCCAGCCCTTGATTGCTGGTTAAACAAAATGACTAGTCAGGTCGGGCGTTTGGTTTCGATTTGCACTGGCGCTTTCGTTATTGGCAAGGCAGGGCTACTCGACGGACGGCAAGTGACGACGCATTGGAACTATACCGAGCGACTGGCAAAACAATTTCCCCGCGCCCAAGTTGAAACAGACCGCATATTCATTCGCGACGGTAATTTGTATACCTCTGGCGGGGTTACCTCGGGGATCGATTTGGCGCTGTCGATCGTAGAGGAAGATCACGGCAAGGCCATTGCGCTTGCGGTGGCCAAAGTCCTGTTGGTGGTTATGACCCGGCAGGGCGGACAAATGCAGTTCAGTCCTCTGGTCGCCGATGTTGCGAAAGACGATACCCCGGTGTTCAGAGTCCGCAATTACGTGCTGGAGAATTTGGCCGAGGATTTGAACGTTGAGCGCATGGCCAGTTTAGCCTCGATGAGCGCACGCCATTTCACGCGGCTGTTCAGTCGGGAGCTGAATATGACGCCCATGGAGTTCGTTCAGAGTGCACGCATCGACAGTGCACGAAGACTCCTGGAAACCAGTGACTTGCCTTTAAAAACAGTGGCTTACCGAAGTGGTTTTGGCAGCGCCAGGCGGATGCGCCACCTTTTTGTTGAGCGTTTGGGATTGCCGCCCAGCCAGTATCGTCGGCAGTTTTCTTAGTACGTCCGTATCAGACGCATCGTTGGCCGTATTGGGCCCCTATTGATCCATCCATGTCGCAGATTGTCTGCCAAGCTTTAGGCTGACACTGCTGATGGAGGAGTGCTGAGCACGTATCGACGTCGTGGCGATGGCGCTTGAAATATATGGATCACCCAAAGGGGCTGTGCATGGAAGGAGTACTGCGATTCAGTTCGTTCAGCTTCCATGTGCACAAGAGAATCATCTTCAAAGGCGATTGTCCGCTTCGGATCGGAAGCAAGGCGCTCGACATTCTGCATCTACTCCTTGAGCACGCAGGAGATATTGTCAGCAAGGAGTCAATAATCGCTCACGTCTGGCCTTCGACTGTTGTGGAAGAGTCAAACATGCGCGTGCACATTGCCGCCTTGCGCCGCGCGTTGGGTGACGGCGTAAATGGCCAGCGATTTATCATTAATGTTCCCCTGCGTGGATACAGTTTTGTCGCCCAAGTTGAGGCTTCAGCTGATGGCCAGGCGGTCACTGAGTTATTTCAGTCGCCTCTTCTGAAACTCCCTGCACGCTTGTTTCAAATCAGAGGCCGCGACGCAATTATCGACCGGATGGTGCGGCTCATGCCGGGGCGGCGCTTAACAACGGTGGTCGGTGCCGGCGGAATTGGCAAGACTACAGTGGCCGTTCGGGCCGCCGAGTTGTTGCAGGATTACTACACGGATGGAGTGATCTTCGTTGATCTTGCCGAAATTGATGACCCAGCGCTGGTATGCGCCCAGGTGTCTTTGGCATTGGGGCTGAGCAGCGAGCTGCCAGAACCTCTCTGCCGCTATCTTGCTGATCGTCATTTACTGCTGCTAATGGATAACTGCGAACACGTTATCGATGCCTGCGCCGAACTGGTGGAGACGTTGCTCAAAAGTGCCCCTCGACTGTCGGTTCTTGCAACCAGCCGTGAGCCGCTTTTGGTCAGTCTTGAATGCGTACAGCGTTTGCCTGCATTGAACATCCCAGACAGCGCCCTTTATCTGAGTTGCGACAGTGCGCTTGGCTATTCAGCGGTTCAGCTGTTTGTCAGTCGCTTGGTTGCGCATCAGGAGGGATACAGATTCCGCGACTGTGATGTGCCGGTGGTTGTCGATATTTGCCGTCGGCTGGAAGGCATACCTCTGGCGATTGAGCTCGCAGCATCTTATGTCAATGTGTTCGGTTTAAAGGGGCTGCTTGCGCAGTTGGACAGTTGTTTCTGGTTGTCGATGCAGGGCGCACGCACGGCCTTGCCTCGCCATCATTCGCTGCGCGCTTCGCTGGAGTGGAGTTATCGGTTGCTGACGCCAATCGAGCAGATCATTTTCCAGCGTTTTGCAACCTTCGAGGAGGCCGTCACGCTTGAGCAGGCGATTGCCTTGATTGGTTGCAAGTCAGTCACTGAGGCGGCCATTTTTGACGCCGTGGTGCAACTGGCTGCCAAGTCTTTACTGACCATCGAGATGGGTAAAGAGGTGGTGCATTATCGCCTGCTTAATTTCACCCGCGTTTATGCTTTGGAAAAGCTCAGCGAAAGTGCTGATTTTCGGATAAACAACAAACGTTACGCCCATCGCCAGCCCTCACACGCCGCCAAAAAATACGCGCTGTAATAACGCTGACCGCCGCTGTCAGCGCTTATAGCCAGTGAATATGCCTGCGTTATATCCCTTCTCTTGAGTCATTCGCGGCTTCCCGGCACCGATTGATTTGGTCTGTTTCCCTGTGTTGTTAAACCCATCCTCAACAGCGCCATCCGCGGGTGGGCGCCACTTTCTGTGGGTGTAAACAACTGCTTTGCAGGGTGCATGTATAGCGTTCATTAACAGCTGTTAAGCAGCGCCTAATGACAATTAACAACCCTTAACTGGTCAATTTTTCTCTGCGCTTTGAAGATGATTTCTCGCATGCAGTCGCGAGTCCCAGAAAGCCCCCGCAGGGCGTTTCGGTATTCATTAACCTCAGTTCGAGAGAAAAGTCATGGCCATGCAAAAGTATTTATCAACCGTTGCAATGAGTGTCTCGGCGAGCGCTGCGCTTGCTGCCGGAAGCCCGGGAGTCGAACAGGATACCCAGGCATTTTTGGAGGCCCTTGCTGCAGGTGGAGGCAAGCCCCTTGAGCAGATGACGCCCAAAGAGGCGCGAGCAGTTCTGGTGGGCGCGCAAGCGTCGGTAAAGGTCGATTTGTCGGGAACACAAGTCGAAGACAAAACCATTGAAGTAGATGGCAAGCCGCTGAAACTGGTCATTGTGCGCCCGGCGGGTGCCAACGCAACGCTACCGGTATTCATGTTCTTCCACGGCGGCGGCTGGGTACTGGGTGACTATCCAACCCATGAGCGGCTTATTCATGATCTGGTGGTGAACTCGGGCGCTGTGGCGGTGTATGTCGATTACACCCCGTCCCCGGAGGCGCATTACCCAACCGCGATCAATCAGGCATACGCAGCGACTCAATGGGTCGCCGAGCACGGCAAGGAGATTGGCGTGGATGCCTCGCGGCTTGCGGTTGCGGGCAATAGTGTCGGCGGCAACATGGCCGCGGTTGTCAGCCTCATGGCCAAGGACAAGGGCACGCCCACCATCAAGTTCCAGGCGCTGCTCTGGCCTGTCACCGATGCCAATCTGGAAACAGCCTCATACAACCAGTTTGCCCAGGGGCATTTCCTTACCAAGCCACTGATGAAGTGGTTCTGGGACAACTACACCACGGACGATAAGCAGCGTTCAGATCTGTACGCCTCTCCGCTGCGTGCGAACAGTGAACAACTCAAGGGACTCCCGCCTGCACTGATTCAGACCGCCGAGTTCGATGTGCTGCGTGATGAGGGTGAAGCCTATGCACGCAAGCTTGATGCCGCCGGGGTGGACGTCACTGCAACTCGTTACAACGGCATGATCCACGATTTTGGTTTGCTCAATCCGCTGGCGCATATAAGTGGTGCGCAGTCGGCAATGCTGCAAGCAGGTGCGGAGCTGAAGAAGCACCTGAAATAAGCCCCATTACTCCCGTTAAACCACCCAGAGGACACCATCATGGCGACTGCTAAAGCTGCACCCGGCAAGACACTTTTGAACCCTAATGATCACACCCTGATCATGATTGATCATCAATCACAGATGTCGTTTGCGACCAAGTCGATTGATGCCGTGACCCTGCGCAATAACGCCGCATTGGTGGCTAAAGCCGCCAAGGAATTCGGGGTTTCAACCATTCTTACAACGGTTGCCGAGAAGAGCTTCTCTGGTCCGATTTTCAACGAGATCAAGTCGGTTTTTCCCGACTACAACGTCATCGACCGTACCAGTATGAACACCTGGGAAGACGAGCGTATCTCGGTTGAGGTCAACGCCGCCGGCAAACAGAAAATTGTCCTGGCGGGTTTGTGGACCTCTGTGTGCATCGTGGGTCCTGCGCTCTCGGCGATTGATCAAGGTTTCGATGTTTATGTCATCGCCGATGCCTGCGGAGACGTGTCCGATGAAGCCCATCAAATGGCGATGCAGCGCATGATCCAGATCGGCGCACGGCCCATGACCGCTCTGCAGTATTTGCTGGAGTTGCAACGCGACTGGGCACGCGGTGAAACCTACGATCAAACGGTTAAAACCTCGATCGAGCATGGCGGTGCGTATGGCCTTGGCCTGATTTACGCCAAGACCATGTTCAATGCGTCTGAGGGTCACTAAGGCTTTGGCGCCGCGCCAAGGTGCGCTCAATTCAACACTGCATCGGGTTATTCACATGCGAAATTCGGCTGTTGACTGGGCGCTCTTATGGCTCAGGGCGAGTGCTTCGATCCTGCTGCTGCAAGTGCACGGCTTACCCAAGTTGCTGCACTTCAGCCAGCAGGCAGAAGTAATCGAAGATCCCTTTGGTCTGGGCGGTGCCTTGACCGTCAGCTTGGCGATATTTGCCGAGGTGCTGTGTCCGCTGCTGATTGTGCTCGGTTTGTTTACCCGGCTGGCCTGTTTGCCGGTGGTGTTCCTGCTGGTGGTCTCTGTGTTTTTGGTGCATCCGCAGTGGAGTTTTGAGCAAGCGCAGTTTGCCTGGTTGTTGTTAATCATCTTCAGCACTTTGGCGATCACCGGTGGCGGCAGTCTTGCGCTCGGCCCCAGAGTTTTTGAACCGGGCAGCCCTTTGGCGTCGATCAACTAGCGTATTTGAAGATTCTGGGAGATGCGATGGACGAGCCCGAAATAGTCACTCTGATCGTGCGTCACCGGGTTAAGGCCGGACAGCAGCCCGCTTATGAGAAATGGTTGCGGCGCACGACTCAGATTGCCAGCACCTACCCAGGGCACTTGGGGGTCAATGTGATCAGGGATGCTGACCGGTTTGTTTGCGTACTGCGTTTTGTCGGCACCGGGGAGTTGCAGTGCTGGCTGGATTCCAGTGAACGGCGGCATTTGATCGAGGAAGTGCAGCCGTTGCTGGCGGATGGCGACCAGATTCAGGTCGAAGCCAATCGCGAGTTCTGGTTTACCCCAACGGCGAACGAGCCGCCGGCACGCTGGAAACAAGCCTGTATTACCTTTTTGGTGATCTTGCCCTTGAGCCTGGTGGTGCCTTTGTTGTGGCAACCGCTCTTTGCCAGATTGCCCCTGCTCGGTGGGTATTTTCTCAGCAATGCCCTGATCACCCTGAGCATTGTGCTTCTGGTTGTTTATTTGTTCATGCCGCGGGTGACAGCGTTATTTGCCAATTGGCTCAAGCCACGCTGAGTAAGCCACGCGTTTTAGTCGGCGAGTGTGAGTACGCCCGTCATCAGCTTGTTGCCGGCGATACCTGAAAGACCATGCCTGTTTAGTTCAACGACGGGCGCAGGTGTATTGCCAGACACATTTAAGGAGATAGTCATGAGCGCCGATCTGATTCTTTTCAATGGCCGTTTGCATACCGTGGACCGCGACAACCCGCATGCGACGGCTGTTGCCATCAAGGATGGTCGTTTTGTTGCAGTGGGCAGCGACGCCGACGCGATGAGCATGCGCGGCAGTTCCACGCAGTTGATCGACCTGCAGCGACGTACGGTTGTACCCGGCCTCAATGACTCGCACTTGCACCTGATTCGTGGCGGCCTCAACTACAACCTTGAACTGCGCTGGGAAGGCGTGCCGTCTCTGGCTGACGCCTTGCGGATGCTCAAGGCGCAAGCCGATGTGACACCTGCCCCGCAGTGGGTGAGAGTGGTGGGTGGCTGGAACGAATTCCAGTTTGCCGAGAAGCGCATGCCGAGCCTTGATGAACTTAATCAGGCGGCGCCCGACACCCCGGTCTTTGTGCTGCATCTTTACGACCGCGCCTTGCTCAATCGCGCTGCTCTGCGCGTGGTGGGCTACGACCGCAACACCCCCAATCCGCCAGGCGGCGAAATTCAGCGCGATGCCAATGGTGAGCCAACCGGCATGTTGGTGGCCAAGCCGAATGCGATGATTCTTTACTCAACCCTGGCCAAGGGACCAAAGCTGCCGCTTGAGTATCAGGTGAACTCAACCCGCCAATTCATGCGTGAGTTGAACCGGCTTGGGGTTACCAGCGCTATTGATGCTGGCGGTGGTTTTCAGAACTATCCCGATGACTATGCGGTTATTGAAGAGCTGGCCAAAGCTAATCAGCTGACCGTGCGTATTGCTTACAACTTGTTTACCCAACGGCCCAAGGAAGAGCTGGAGGACTTCAAGAGCTGGACCGGTTCGGTAAAGCTGCATCAGGGCGATGATTTTCTCCGGCACAACGGTGCAGGGGAGATGCTGGTGTTCTCTGCGGCTGACTTTGAAGACTTTGTCGAGCCGCGCCCGGATCTTGCTGCAAATATGGAAGATGAGCTGGAGCCTGTTGTGCACCACCTGGTCGAACACCGCTGGCCGTTCCGGCTGCATGCAACCTATGACGAATCTATTTCGCGGATGCTCGATGTGTTCGAGAAAGTTGACCGAGATATTCCGTTCAATGGACTGCCGTGGTTTTTCGATCACGCAGAAACCATTACCCCACGCAATATCGAGCGTGTGCGCGCGCTGGGTGGCGGTATCGCGATTCAGGACCGAATGGCGTTTCAGGGCGAGTATTTTGTCGATCGTTATGGCAAACAGGCGGCTGAACAAACACCGCCCATTCAGCGCATGCTTGCTGAGGGTGTGCCGGTTGGCGCCGGTACTGATGCCACGCGAGTCTCCAGTTACAACCCGTGGACCTCGCTCTACTGGCTGGTGAGTGGCAAGACTGTCGGGGGGATGGCGCTTTATCCTCAAGGCCTTTCACGTGAAACCGCGCTGCAGCTATTCACCCATGGCAGCGCCTGGTTTTCGTCAGAGCAGGGCAAGAAGGGACAGATCAAGGTTGGCCAGCTGGCGGACATGATTGCCCTGTCGGCTGACTACTTCACGGTCGAGGACGAGGCCGTTAAGTGGATCGAGTCGGTGCTGACAGTGGTGGGTGGCAAGGTGGTTTACGGCGCAGATGAGTTCGACAGGTTGTCGCCGCCGTCAGTCCCCGTCATGCCGGACTGGTCACCCGTGGTCAATGTTCCGGGGCATTGGCGCCCATCGGCCCCGCAGGCATTGCAGGTTCATCAATGTGCAGGCGCTTGTGGTGTGCATGCGCACAGCCACGAGAAGGCGCGTCTGTCCACAGTCCCTGTAAGTGATTTTCAGGGGTTCTGGGGTGCATTCGGCTGCTCCTGTTTTGCCTTCTGAGGTGCGTAGCATGGCGCAGTCATCGGCTTGGAGCCCGCTCGGTTACAAAACCTTTCGCTGGCTGTGGCTGGCCAGCATCGCCTCCAATATTGGCACCTGGATGCATGAGGTTGGGGCGGGCTGGTTGATGACCTCGCTATCAGCCAGCCCGCTGAATGTGGCGCTGGTGCAGGTTGCCGGCAGCGCCCCGATGTTCTTCCTGGCGCTGCCAGCGGGAGCCATGGCCGACATTGTTGACCGACGCCGTTACTTACTGACGGTGCAGGTGTGGATGGCCGGGGTCGCAATGGCTTTGGCGCTGCTGACCTTGAGTGGCCAGATGACCGTCACGCTGCTGCTGGTGCTGACATTGTGCATGGGCATCGGCACCGCGTTGATGATGCCAGCATGGTCGGCACTGACACCGGAGTTGGTCGATAAGGCCGATTTGCCCGCGGCGATTGCGTTGTCGAGTGTCGGGGTCAATGTCGCCAGGGCAATTGGCCCTGCCATCGCAGGTGTGCTGGTTAGCATGAGCGGGCCGTGGGCAACATTCGCGCTTAACTCATTGTCATTCTTCGCGGTAATTGCCGTGCTGCTGTTCTGGCGCCGCGAGGTGACACCCGCAGTACTCCCGGCGGAACGGCTATGGGGCGCGATCCGTGCGGGTTGGCGCTACAGCCGGGCTTCGAAGTCGTTACAGGCAGTTCTGGTACGCGCCTTTGCGTTCTTTCTGGGGGCCAGCGGCGGTATGTCGTTGCTCCCGCTGATCGTGCGCCAGGAATTGCATGGCAGCGCCGCAGATTTCGGCCTGCTGCTTGGCAGTGTTGGCGTGGGGGCTGTTACAGGCGCAACACTTTTGCCGAAGGTGCGCGAGAAGATAAGCGCCGACTGGCTGGTTGTGGGCGCCAGTGTGCTCTATGCGCTGGTAATTCTTGCCCTGGCTTTTGTGCGCGATTTTCGGTTGCTGCTGCCCGTTATGTTTATCAGTGGAGCCGCTTGGATTGCCGTGCTGTCGTCTTTGCAGGTGGCGGCGCAAACAGCGGTTCCGAGCTGGGTACGCGCCCGCGCCTTATCCGTATATATCCTGGTGTTCTTCGGCAGCATGGCCAGCGGAGGCTTGTTGTGGGGCTATGTCGCCAGTCAAAGCTCGATTGTTTATGCGCTCTGTCTTGCCGCCATTGCATTGCTGTTGGGGATTTGCATGACGGCCTATTTCAAGCTGCCAGTCACCGAAGCGGAAGACTTAGCGCCTTCGTTGCATTGGCCGGTGCCCGTTCTGCTGGACGGACAAAGCCCGGATCAGGGGCCGGTCATGGTCACAGTTGAATACCAGATCGCAGCCGATGACTGGCCTGCATTTCAGCAGGCCATGAACGAGGTTCGGCGAATGCGTCGGCGCAATGGCGCGTTCTCGTGGGGGCTGGTGCAAGACACCGAGAACAGACAGCGCTGGCTGGAAGTCTTCTATGACGAGTCGTGGCTTGAGCACTTGCGCCACCACAACCGGGTGACACGGGCCGAGCAGCGAATAGAGGCTCAGGCCAGGCGATTGCAGATTGCTGGTGTCCCCGTGCAAGTCCGCCACTTGCTGGCAGGGCAGACGTTATAAACCTGAGGTTTTGCGTAACTGGCTGCTTTCTACCGAGCTGGAACGAGCGCCAGTAGATTCAATCACATCCAGCCACCAAGGAGTCACCTATGAGTACTGTAAAGACCTATTCGCGTCTGAATAAAGATGATGCTGTTGTGCTGTTGGTCGACCACCAGACCGGCTTGATTTCTCTGGTTCAGGACTTCACACCCAACGAGTTCAAGAACAATGTGCTGGCGCTTGCCGATCTGGCCAAGTTCTTCGAGTTGCCGACCATTCTCACCACAAGCTTTGAGCAGGGGCCGAACGGGCCGATTGTTCCTGAGCTTAAAGCCATGTTTCCGGACGCGCCTTATATCGCTCGCCCGGGGCAGATCAATGCGTGGGATAACGAAGACTTTGTTAAGGCCATCAAGGCCACGGGCCGCAAACAATTGATTATTGCCGGGGTGGTCACCGACGTTTGTGTCGCGTTTCCTACGTTGTCGGCATTGGCTGAAGGCTTTGAAGTGTTTGTGGTGACCGATGCTTCCGGCACGTTCAATGAAACCGTTCAGCAAGCCGCCTGGAACCGCATGACTGTGGCAGGTGCGCAAATGATGAACTGGTTTGCCGTGGCCTGCGAGCTTCACCGTGACTGGCGCAATGACATCGAAGGCTTGGGCAATCTGCTGTCTGAGCGTATCCCCAACTACCGCAACCTGATGAATAGCTATGCGGCGTTAACGCGCTGAAATAGCGGCGCCGGCCTTCGGGTCGGCGCCATGTCGTTTAGCTGTATCCACGGTTGCAGTTTTTTCGGTTGCGGAGATTTATGCGATGAATCGCAATGATATGCGCAAGGTGGATCTTCACCTGTTAATCATCTTTGAAGTGCTGATGCTTGAGCGCAATCTGACCCGCACGGCCGAGAAGCTGTTTCTCGGACAGCCGGCAATAAGTAATGCACTGCTCCGCCTCAGGGATTTCTTCAATGATCAATTACTTATCCGTACCGGCCGCACAATGGAGCCGACTAAGCGTGCGCTGGAAATATTTGAGCAATTGCGTCCCGCTCTGGACTCGATGTCCAACGCGCTGAGTTATGCGCAGGAGTTCGACCCAGCCAGCAGCAAGCTGACTTTGCGCATTGGCCTTTCGGATGACGTTGAGTGCGGGCTGTTGCCGCCGCTACTCAACAACCTCCGGCAGGAAGCGCCCAACCTTGTTGTGGTCATTCGGCGGACAAACTTTTTGTTGATGCCCGGGCAATTAGAGTCGGGTGAGATTTCAGTGGGTGTCAGCTACGTGATGAACCTGCCGGCTAACGCAAAATGCCGAACATTGCGCTCAATCAACACCATGGTCCTGCGTGCAGATGACCGGCCAGGCCCGCTGACATTAGAGGAATACTGCTGCAGGCCGCATGCACTTGTGTCGTTTTCTGGTGACTTGTGCGGCAATATCGACCGCGACTTCGCGCGTATCGGCCGGGCCCGTAATGTGGTGCTGGCAGTGCCACAATTTAATGGCTTGCGCTCGTTGCTCGCCGGTTCCGAACTGCTCGCGACCGTGCCTGACTATGCCGCTGCCGAACTGGTTGCAGGCGGCGGTTTACGTGCTGAGCCGCCGCCATTTGAAATTGCCCAGTCGAAGCTGTCGATGGCCTGGAGCAGCGCTCAAGATAACGACTGCGCCGAGCGTTGGCTGCGGGCAAAAATTGTTGAATTTATGGGTGAGTGATGCTGACTGAAACCAAGTATTTTCAGCATCTGAGTCAACCCATTAATCGCTAAGTAATCAGTGGGCTTGAACGCTCAGGTGCTGTGGCCGTAGCAGTGGCCATTTTAACTAATTGACCCAACCGCTGTCACCGCTGACTTCTTGCAAGCCAATAAAGAACGCATGGTTGCCAGTTTTGGCAGAGAGCAGGCCGGAGTAGGTTTGGTTGTCCAGCGCACCAGCCAGTGCACTGCCATCGTCTTCGCCGTTGAAGTAGCCGAGGTTGGCGCCAAGCACCCAATCGCCAACAGGTTCGCTGTGAACCAGGTTGTAATACTGTTGGTTGTAGACATCTTCCAGTTGGGCGTACCAAGCGCCTACCAGTGTGCGCTTGTCGTTGAATGAGTATTCACCACCTGCAAAATTGAATCGATCTGAGCTGCCGTTCTTGTAGCTCATGTCTTCCATGCTGGCATCATTTCGGGGGCTGTTAGCGCGAAATTGGCCGCCGTAAAGCGTCAAGTCCGTGATCTCTGCAGATGTAAGTTGGCCGCCCTGGAATGTTTGCGGCAGGGAGCGGCCGTCATCCGAGCGCAGGATCGGCAACACAGGCATCCATTCGCCCACCTTCAATTCAGTTTTGGAGAGGCGTGCCTTACCCGCAACCCCAAGGCGGCCGAAGCTGTCGGCTGGTCGGCCATCGTCGTGTACGGGCAATAGTTGTGTGCCCCGCGAGCCGCGACCGCCATCAAGCTTGATCGCGCCGAGGCCCAGCACATCAACACCGAAACCTACGGTGCCCTGAGTGAAGCCTGAGCGGGCATCAATAATTAAACTTTGCGTCCACTCTTCTGCTTGCGACTGCGGGTAGGCCGGATTAGTGAAGTTGCGGTTGATGTAGTAGTTGCGCAGGCCCACGGTTACCTTTGCATCATCTGTAAAACCTTCAGCCTGGCTGGCAAGCGGCACCGTTAATGCCAGGCTGCTTGCGGCCAGAACCACCAGTGAGCGGGATGTTGTTTTTGTCATTATTGTATTGCTCCGATTTTTAAACAGGCGCCCCCGTCTCGCCATATTTGGCAAGATGAATAGGGGGTGCGTTGGGGTTGCCCTTACAGGGCGGCAGAAATGTCGGGTATCCGACAAGTTTTTAGCGCGACTTAACCCGGTGCTAGCTGAATGGGTAACCCTGAGCCGTTTGGCTCAAGTGAGTACAGGCACGTTTGATGAAGTAAAGTGCTGACCACATTTCTGCGGCTGAGCATCTCCATTCTGTGCAGCGGGCTGAGGCTGAAACGAGATGAGCGTTGAATAGAAATACGGTGAACGACAGGACACTTCATGTGCCCGATGGGGGCTGATGTATGTTTAGGTTTGGCGCTGGGTAGACGTCTGGCATGACGTGACAAAGGCGTTGCGGTAAACAGTGTCATGGTGAGGTTCACCTGTATTTTTATTATGTGTTTTCGGGTGCTGATTCAGCTTGTGATTAGCGGCTCTCTACATAACGCTTGTATTCCGCCTGGGCTTCTTCGCTTGGTGGATACAGCCCTATAACCGGAGTGCCGGTGCGTACTTTTTCAAGAACGTAATCTTCGAACGCTTCCATTCTCATGGCTTCTTCGGCGACGTCTTCTGCAATTTCCAGTGGAATAACAATGACGCCGTCATGGTCGCCGACCAACACGTCACCGGGGAAAACGGCAACACCGCCGCAACCGATTGGCACCTGAATATCCACACCATGGTGCTTGGTCAGGTTGGTTGGGGCGCTGGCCTTGGCGCAAAAAATCGGCATGCTCATGGTTGCCGCGTGCTCTGAATCGCGGATGCCGGCATCGGACACAAAGCCCGCGCACTTACGATAATCAAGGCGCGTCAGCAAAATGCTGCCTGCGCTGGCTGCTGTTGCATCCTGACGGCAGTCATTGACCAAGATCATCCCTTCGGGAACCGTTTCTACAGCGACTCGCTGTGGGTGTTTAGGGTCTTTGAAGGCTGCAACTGTATCGATGTCTTCGCGGGCCGGGATGTAACGCAGGGTGAATGCCTGGCCGACCATTTTCACAGCGCCCTGGTTAATTTTGCTTACGCCCTGAATGAAGGTGTTTCGCAGACCACGCTTGAACAGGATGGTGTGCAGCGACGCAGTGGACGCGCGCATCAAGCCTGCTTTGGCTGAACTGGATAAGGTTTTGCTTGGGGTGTGATCAGTTGCACTCATATCGGTTTCCATTGGAGGCAGTGGGTGTACTGGACAAACTATAAGTGCGAATTTTTAACAAATCAAACAAATATTTACATCTTTTCAGTGGCCTTGATTATGACGCCAACATTTCGCTGTTGAAGTGCTCTAGCCGAAGGAGAGGCCTGATTTATCTGGGGTTTTGCGTACGGCCGCTGTGAGTGTTTGATCGTGAATTCGGGGTGCAAGGTGCTGTCTGCATACATAAACAGCAGATTTGAGTTTATTTGTAATTATTATTGCTTGTTAGCGCTCTCGCTTTAGCATTTAGCTCTGTCTCTTTGCTGTGCATTGGCTGTATGTTCCAGCGTTTGCAGTATCTGGCGGGTTGGTAAACCTTCCATGTCGCCGGACACCTGAACGGCCTGAGCGCCGATCAAGTTGCCGCGCAGTAGGGCTCTCGCAGGCGACAATCCATCTAGCAGCGCGCTTATCACGCCCACGGCAAAGCCATCTCCAGCGCCGACAGTGTCGACCACGGTGTCGACTTCAATGCCAGGCATGACCGTGTCTGTCAGTGCGCCTTCAAGTACGCCGCGGTAAAAGCTGCCTTCACTCCCCAGCTTGATGATCACGGCTTTGCAGCCACGGTCCAGGTAGAAGTTGGCAATGTCTTCTGGTTTTTCGTAGCCGCTTAATAATTGGCCCTCTGCCAAGCCGGGCAGCACCCAATCCGCGTTGCTGGCGATTGCGTTTAGCGTGGTGCGCATATACGCCTCATTGCGCCAAAGGCTTGGGCGTAAATTAGGGTCGAAGGATATGCTCGCACCTGCCCGCCGTGCGTTTTCCTGCATGTGCTGAGTGAGCGCCAAGCATGAGTCGGAAAGCGCAGGGGGGATGCCCGTAACGTGCAAGTGGCGCAGTGATGTAAAGTCCAGATCCCGGGCATCGTCAGGGGAGAGCGCGCTGGCAGCGCTGCCTTTGCGGAAGTATTCAACGCTGGGGTCTGCCGCTCCCTCGGCTCGGGACTTGAACATTATCCCGGTCGCCAGGTTTGGGTCCGTGCGCATGTGTTGGCAATCCAGGCCTTCGTCCTCAAGGGTCTTGCGGATATAGCGACCCAAGCTGTCGCTGCCCACCCGGCTCAGCCAGCCCACGTGAAAGCCAAGCCTTGCCAGGCCGATGGCCACGTTGGTGTCGGCGCCTGCAATTCGGCGTTCGAAATGCTCGACTTCTGCAAGATCGCCCGTTGACTGTGCAATCAACAAGGCCATGGCCTCGCCAAAGGTGATGATTTCGGGGGCGTTAGGTTTTTTTCTGGTTATCGAGAACGCGGAGTTGTGCATGCTCAATTTCGTCCTTCAACAGGTTCTTGTTTTTCTATTGGGTTATTGAGCTTTTGCACAGCGAAGGCTCGTTAGCTCAGCCCTGTGAGTCAGAGCACGAAAGTATTTAATGTGCTCAGTCATACAATCACTCAGTGGGTTTGTACGCCTGAGTTGATCATTGTGCTGGGCTGAGGCATTGAGTGATTGCTCAATTGTTAGTGTTGAAACATGGCTTAGCTCAGGCAAGAGCTGGTGCAGTTGGCAGCACCCTACACTGGCTGTTTCGCTGCTCAGGGCTGTGCAGGTGTGCTCCAGATTTAGACAGGCTAACTGGCGGACATATCTGGCCAGGCGTTTCGCGGCAAGCAATGGGTCTACACCACACCAGTGCCAGTTAGCCGTGTTAAAGGCCATGCCGAGGGTAAAACCCATAGAGGCGGCGTCATTCAGGCAGTTTTGCAGCGGGTTGAGGCTGCCGCCACCCAGTGTTTTATCGTTCTCGAGCCATACCAGAGGCTGAGCAGGGCGGTTGAACTGTTTGAACAGTTGAGGCCAGCCTGCGGCCAGTTTTCCCGGGTAGTGGCCGAGTGAAAGTTTGATTGCCTGTGCGCCTAGTGCAGCGGCTTCAGCCAGGCGTGTGTTAAGGCTTGCTGAGATAAAGCCAGCATTCCACAGGGTGTCGTCCGCGTGATAGATAACCTGCAGCCCTGTGATCCTGCACGCCCGGCCCAGACCCTGAAACTCCCTGAATGTCTGCGGTAATGACTTTCGGCTTATTTCAACAGTTTCTACGCCGGCCGCTTTCAATTGTTGCAGCAACGCGAGTTGAATCTGCTGCGAGCGGGGCAGGGTGCCTAAGGCTGAGGTGCAGAAGGCGATGGATGTGCCTTGGTATGCACTATGCGGCTCAAGGCCGAGCCCGTTGCTGCTTGCTGCGAAGGCATCCAATGTGGGCTGTGCATGTGACATACGACGTCCAGCGATTGTCATGACCGCGCCCCTGCTTGATTCTGCGGATGGGGAATCTATGAGGGCTCGGGTTTCTCAGGTGTCTGAATCCTTAACGCAGCCGTTCACATGCAGCGACAGTGCACGTGAACGGCTGCGCCAAGACCTGTGTTTACTGCTGCCGCGCGCCATCGAGCAAGCGAGAGATGGACAGTGGGTTGTCGTCTCTGAGGGCTTCTGGCAGTAGTGCTTGCGGCAAATCCTGATAGCAAACGGGACGCAGGAATCGATAGATAGCCGCGCTGCCCACAGATGTACTCCGGCTGTCGGAGGTGGCGGGCCAAGGGCCGCCGTGAACCATCGCCTGACACACCTCAACCCCGGTAGGCCAAGCGTTAGCGAGAATTCTTCCGGCCTTTCGCTCAAGCGTCGGCAGCAATGCGCGCACCGCGCTGTGGTCGGCTTCGTCCATATGCAGAGTGGCCGTCAGCTGGCCTTCAAGGTGCTCGAGTACGGTCTGTAATTGGGCCATGTCGGCGCATTCGATAATCAGCGAGCACGAACCGAATACCTCAGCTTGCAGGCATTCATGGCTGATGAAGTCGGCAGCGCTCGCTCGAAACAGCGTGGTATGGCACGGGCTTGCAGAGTCTGTCGGCAGCTTGCTTGAGGCGATCTCGCTGACCTTGCCGCTTTCTTGCAGTTGCTTAAGTCCGTTGCTGTAGGCCTGGCAGAAGCCCGGGGTCAGCATGGTTTGCGGTGCGCTGTCTTTCACTACGCTGGCCGCCGATGCGATAAACCTCTCGAGAGGCTCACTCTTTACTGCAAGCACCAAGCCCGGGTTGGTGCAGAACTGGCCTGCGCCCATATTCAGCGAGGCTACAAACGCTTGCCCCAGTGCTTCTGCACGACCTTCCAATGCCGATGGCATGAGTACCACTGGATTGATACTGCTCATCTCGGCATAAACCGGGATGGGTTGTGGGCGGTTATTGGCCGTTTGCATCAGCGCGGTCCCGCCACTGCGTGAGCCGGTAAAGCCCACGGCTTGAATGCGCGGATCAGTAATCAATGCTTGGCCAAGGTCGTTACCGGCACCAAACAGCAGTGAGAACACGCCCTCCGGCAGTTCGCACAGGGCAACTGCACGTTGCACAGCGCGGCCAACCAGCTCCGAGGTTCCGGGGTGAGCGGAGTGCGCTTTGACAATGACCGGGCAGCCAGCAGCCAGTGCTGATGCGGTATCTCCGCCGGCCACCGAGAAGGCTAATGGAAAGTTGCTGGCGCCGAAAACAGCGACTGGGCCGAGTGCAATTTGGCGCTGGCGCAAGTCTGCCCGTGGCAGAGGGCTGCGTTCCGGTTGTGCCGGGTCAATTCGTACATCAAGCCATTCGCCTGCGCGGACAACACTGGCAAACAAGCGCAGTTGGCCACACGTGCGACCCCGCTCACCTTCAAGTCGGGCGCGGGGCAGACCTGTCTCTAGCATGGCGCGCTCGATCAGTGCGTCGCCAATGGCTTCGATCTGTTGTGCAATGGTTTCAAGGAAATCAGCGCGTGCACTCAGCGTTGTCTCGCGATACGCATCAAACGCTGACCAAGCCAGCTGACAGGCTTGTTCTACTTCGTGAGCGGCGCCACTGGCGTAGCCGGGTTCCAGGCGCTGTCCAGTGGCAGGGTTCACTGCGTGAATCGGTTTACCAGACGCAGCAATGGACTGCTGGCCGATGAGCTGATGCCCTTGGAGATGCATATGAATGTCCTGATAATGAAGTGAGGCGCCCCGGCGAGTGTCCGGGGCGTGACAGCGCTTATTGGCTCTGTGAGCTTCGAGCGATTACGGACACATCTGCCCGCCGTTAACGTCAATCACTTGCCCTGTGATGTAGCCACTGGCCTGATGTGAAGCCAGGAACAGATACGTGGGGGCACATTCTTCTGAGGTGCCAAAGCGCGCCATTGGAATCGAATTGCGGATCTTTTCCTTAAGCTCAGGGCTTTTATCGTCATGGAACGCGGTGTCGATCGTGCCCGGGGCGACAACGTTGAAACGGATATTGCTGCTGGTGAATTCTTTCACCCAGTTGCGGTGCAGGTTATGAATCACAGCTTTCGAGCCGCCGTAAAGGCAAGCGCCCAGACCACCCCCTTCGCGGCCGGCAATTGAGCCGGTGCTGATAACCGCTGCGGTTGTGCCACTCGAGGCAGCAGAGGCTTTAAGGTGAGGGATCGCGTATTTGGTCGTCATGACTACCGAGCGGATGTTCAGATCAAAGACCAGGTCATAAGCTGCATCATCCAGACTTTCCAGACCGGCGCGAATCCCGAGGCCGCCAGCGTTATTAACCAGCACGTCCAGAGCGCCAAATTTTTCAACAAACGCACTTACTAGTGCAGCGCATTCGTCGCTGCGGCTTAGGTCGTGCTGGAAGTAGGCAAAAGTTGCGCCCAGGTGTTCAAATTGGGAAATCGCTTGTTCTGCATCCGCGTCCATCTGGTGGCTGTTAATGCCGACGATGGCGCCTTGTTTGGCAAATTCTAATGCTGCCGCCAGGCCAATGCCTTTGGTGGAGCCAGTGACCAGGACTTTCTTATTTTTCAGATCATTAAACATGCCGGTTTCCTGAGTGTTTGAAAGTGCATAACGCAAAGATTGAGCGCTGCAAATGTGTTGCGATTGCAGGGCGGGTCGGGCACAAGATAGCGCAGAGAAAGAGTCTAATCAAACAAATAATTACAACTGGTTGGTGTGTATTCTCATCTGTGATGAGGGGGGGATCGGCCGTTTTTCGACAGCCTGAAAACGGCAGGCAGATATCGCTATTCTATTTAAAATACATAAAAATCAACTATTTATGTGATTTGTGGTCTCTCTGTAGAGGTGATGTATTGGCTTCCAATAAACATCTATAAGTAGTGAGCGGTAGGCCTGTGTTCGGATTGCGGCTAAAAAAAGTAGAGTTGTAAATACTTGCAAAGTTTTTCGTCTGAGTTGAAACTGCTCGGAGCGAATCGGGCTATCAGGACGTGCATCTGCCATTTGCCTATGTCAGGTGACCCCTCATGCAGTGACAGCGCGTTTAAGTGTGCTGTTCAGTGCGGCTCGCTAGCTGTATGTACGACCTGAAGACACGCGAAACCATCTAAAAATAATGAGGTTTGTAATGCGTAAGCTATCCACAGTTCTATGCGCCACTGTTATGACTCTTTCTGCCAGCGCTGCTTTCGGTGCTGCGAACTATCCATCCAAGCCGATCACCTTGATTGTGCCGTGGTCTGCTGGCGGCGGCTCTGACGCTGTCGGTCGTCAGTTGGCAATGGGCCTTCAAGAGGAACTTGGCCAGCCGGTGAATGTTGTGAACAAGACCGGTGGCGCGGGCGTTGTCGGCCACATGGCGATGAAAATGGCTAAGCCAGATGGCTACACTCTGGGGTTGGGTACTGCCGAAATCGCCACCTATAAGCACATCGGCACGGCCAACATCTCATACACCGATTTCACCCCGATTGCTCTGCTTAACGTTGATTACGCCGCGTTCACCGTGAATGCGGATTCTCCCTGGAAAACCCTTGGCGATGCATTGGCCGACCTTAAAGCCAAGCCCAATACCTACGTGGTTTCGGGTTCAGCGCCGGGCGCAGCCTATCACTTGTCGTTTGCCGGCTTCATCGACCAGCAGGGCATTGACCCGCAAAGCATCAATCTGGTGCCAAGTGAAGGGGCAGCGCCAGGCCTGCAAGAGCTGGCTGCAAATGGTGTGAATATTGTTTTCTCATCGCTCCCTGAAACCGAGTCTATGCGTCAGTCAGGTCGTGTGCGCACACTCGCTGTTCTGTCCAATGACCGTTTGAGTGCATTTCCAGACATCCCGGCGGCTAAAGAAGTTACCGGTAAAGACTGGACTCAAGGCTCATGGCGCGGTTTTGTCGGGCCTGCCAACTTGCCAGAAGATGTCAGCAAGCGCTTGGCTGCAGCGGCAGAGAAAGTCTTCAACTCCGAGTCATTTCAAACCTTCATGAACAGCCGTGGGTTCGGTCCTGTCTGGGCAGATGCCGCAGGCTTTGAGGCGTACATGAAAGAGCAGGATGAAAAGAACGCCGTAACGATCAAAAAGCTTGGGCTGGCTAACTAAGCCTGCGTGACCCAGAGGACAGCAGTATGCGTACCAATGACAAGGTCACAGGGGCAGTGACGCTAATTTTTGGGATATTGGTGATTGCCAATTCCCGGGGGCTGGCCAATCTGCCGCATCAGGCGTATGGCGCCGGCACATTTCCGGCTGTTATCGGAGGGCTTTTAATGGCTTTCGGCGGGTTGTTGGTGCTACGCGGTTTGCGCAGCAATACCCGTTGGATGGTCTGGGCCAATGCGGTGCCGATTAAACAGTTCTACCTGACCCTGCTAGGCATCGTCGCAGTGATCGTAGCTTATATAGTGCTAACGCCAATTCTGGGCTTTCCGGTGGTCGCGTCGACACTGTTGAGTGTGCTGCTGTATTGCTTGTATCGGCCGAGTTGGTTGATAGCCGTTTCGATTGCAGTCATTTCTACTGCTGTCATCTGGGGTGTTTTCGGTCGCCTTTTACAGGTACCGCTCGAGCTGGGTATCTTGGAAAAGGTGATCTACTGATGGACAGTTTTATCGCTGCAACATCCCTCGTTTTTACCTGGGATGTCATGTTTATCATCCTTGCCGCTTCCGTGTTTGGGCTGTTTATGGGCGCTATTCCGGGGCTTACGGCAACCATGGCAACGGCACTGTTGGTGCCCGTCACATTCTTCATGGAACCATTGCCGGCAATTGCAGCCATTGTGTCTGCTACTGCGATGGCAATTGTGGCCGGGGATATACCGGGGGCATTGTTGCGAATTCCCGGTACGCCTGCCTCAGCGGTTTATACCGATGAGGCGTACTTGATGGGTAAGCAGGGCAAGGTTGGCGTCGCGTTGGGCCTGAATGTGGTCTGCTCAATGTTCGGTGGGTTGATTGGTGTTTTGTGCCTGGCGTCCTTTGCTCCGCTGATTGCCAATTTCGCCATTCAGTTCACCAGCGATGAATACTTCTGGCTGGCGCTGTTGGGGTTGTCGTGCGCGATATTGGTTTCGGGTGGTGACCCTTTAAAAGGGGCTATTTCGATGCTGGTGGGCTTGGCCATTTCGATGGTTGGCATGGACAGCGTGTCAGGGCAGGTTCGCTTCACATTAGGCAGCTACGATCTGTTGGCGGGTATATCGATTCTGCCAGTCTTGATCGGCTTGTTTGCGATCTCGGAACTGATCCGGCGCATGCCTGAAAGCAAGAACCCCACACCGCCCATGCAAACTGACGTTAAAAGCCCGTTCGCAGGTGTTGGTTCATTGCTCTGGAAGTACAAGTTCGGCGTTGCCAGAGGCGGGGTGCTGGGCACGTTGATCGGTGCGTTACCGGGCGCCGGTGCCGACATCGCGTCATGGATCAGCTATGCCATCGCCCGCAAGTTCTCTCGCACACCGGAAAAGTTCGGCACGGGCCATCCTGAAGGGCTGATATCCGCAAGCTCTGCCAATAATGCATCGTTGTCGGGTGCCTATATTCCGGCATTGGTTTTTGGCATTCCTGGCGACACTGTCACGGCGATTATCATTGGCGTGTTGATGACCAAGGGCATCACGCCAGGCCCAGACGTATTTGTTAATGAAGGCCCGTTGGTCAACGCTATATTCATGGTGTTTGTCGTGGCGAACCTGTTGCTTCTACCGCTTGGTTTCATGGCGATTAAAGGGGCGCGTCATATCCTGTCGATTCCATCGGGGGTTTTATTCCCTCTCATTTTGGTTTTCTGCATGGTTGGCTCGTTTGCCGCTAACAACTCGATGTTTGATATCTGGATCATGCTGGCTTTCGGGCTTCTTGGTTTCGTGATGGCCGAGAACGACTTTCCGATTGGGCCTTTGATTCTGGCGGTCATTTTGGGGCCGATAATTGAAAGTAACTTCATGCGCTCTATTATCAAATCGAATGGCGACCTGAGCTCGTTTGTCGATCGACCAATCGCGACCGTGCTCGCAGTGGCTGCGGTGCTGATCTGGGGGATGATTGTGGTCAATGGCATTGCCGCAGGGCGGCGTAAAACCAACCTCTCATTCAGTTAATCAAACCGGCGAGTTAATTCCCGTCACTGTTGTGGCGGGGATTTTTTTGCGTTGTGAGTCGCGAGTTGAGTAAGATCGTTGCGACGCCATGCTTTGCGGAAGCCCGCCCCGAGTAGCTGCCAATCTCAGTTGATTACTATTTAGAGTCTCGAGTGTCTGGGGCTACATGTGATTGGCCGTGCGTGAGTGTTTTATCTGCTGTGGTTTAGGACAAGTATTCAATGAAAGCTCAAGCTGAAAAGCACTCTTTATCATCGGTCGTTTATGAGAAGATTTTGTCTTCGATTATCAGCGGTGATTTCTCGGTGAATCAGAAGTTACCGACTGAGGCAGACCTATGTGAGCGCTACAGCGTTTCGCGCCCGGTGCTCAGGGATGCGCTGGCTCGCCTGCGTGAAGATAATCTGGTGGTGTCACGCCGGGGATCGGGCAGCTATGTGATTAATCGTCCAGACAGCGCAGTGCTTGAGTTCGCCCAGATCTCCAGCATTGCCGATATCCAGCGCTGCTTTGAATTTCGCACCAATATTGAGTCCAGTGCCGCCGGCCTCGCTGCTATCCGGCGTACCTCTGAGCAGTTGGATACGATCTGGGCACGTTATGAGGCGATTCATCAGGCCAATATCAAGCATGACCGCGCGACCAACGAGGACTTTGAGTTCCACTTGGCAATCACCGAGGCCTCCAGCAACCATTACTATGCGACCGTTCTCAAGTCGTTGAACAAAAGCATCAAAGAGGGCATGAACCTTACCCGGGGCCTGTCGTTACTGGCGTCGGAGGAACGGCTCAAAATTGTTCAGGATGAACATTTGGCGGTGGTCACAGCGATTGTTGAGAAAGATCAGCACAAAGCGGCTGAGAGCATGCGCATTCATCTGGAGAACGCCCGGCGCCGTATGTTCGAAGGAACATCGAGCTAGCTGAACGTGTTGCTTTGCCTCTGACTGGGTGCTCTGCCCAGTTTCTGTATCTCGGCCCAGCCATGACAACCATGGTCCGGCCCATACCTATCTACTCCCTCGATTTTTCTGTCCCTGGCAGGGCAGGGCTCAACGCTGCCTGACGGCTTCTGTTGCAGTACTTGAGCCTGCTTCTCGGCGCTAATTATTAGCCAAAAGTCGCGCTGAAAATATCCAAAATCAAGATTGATAATTTGTAATTAGATGTTAGTATTTGTTTGCTATTTAGTAAAACGTTTTACCAAAAATAACTTAATAATAAAAAAGGATCACCCATGAATCTGACTCGCCGTCGTTTCGTGCAGACCGCCGCTATTGGGGCTGCAGCGCTTACTCTCCCTAAAGTCAGTTACGCCGCTACCCCGGTCATTCGCCTGTCATCGACGTTGTCGGCAGATGACAACTCTGCACATTATTTGTTTTATACCCTGTTCCGCGACAACCTTAAAAAACTGCTCGGCGACCAGGTTCGCATCGACTTCTTCCCCAATGGTCAGTTGGGTAAAGAGGCTGATGTGGTGCAGCAAGTGCGCCTGGGTTCTATCGATATGATGGTTTCAGGCAGCTCAATTTGGGCGACTGCGCTTCCAGAGTTGACCCTGCTCGACCTGGGTTTTCTGTTCGACAGCTACGATCACGTCAGCAAGTCGATCGACAATGGCGTCGGTGATATCTACAACAAGATGCTGGAAGCACGGTCGGGTTGTTCGATTGTCGGCTGGGGATCGCACTTCACTGCACGCAGTGTGTACACCAAGCCTGAAGTCAAAGACATGGCCTCGATGAAGAATGTGAAGCTTCGTGTGCTGCCGACGCCTGCGTTTATCGAAACATTCAAAGTAATGGGCGCGATCCCTACACCTATTCCATTCAACGAGATCTACACCGCCGTGCAAACAGGTGTGGTTGAAGGCTTCGAGTTGGACGCCGGCACGATCCTGGCCAATAAGCTCAACGAGACAGTGAGCAACAGTTGGCAAACCGATCACCTGTTCAGCCCGTGCATCGCGGTGATGGGCAAGCGCACGTTGGCGAAGATTCCCAAAGACTTGCAGCCGCTGTTTCTTCAGGCAGCACGGGACGCCAGCGTACAGCAGCGGGCAATTGCGGCGACCAAGGGCACTGATGCCATTAATGCGCTGAAAACAGCGGGCATTAAATTCTTCCCGATGGCGCAGTCCGAACGTGAAACCGTGCGTGCCGCCATGCGCGAAAAACTGTGGCTGCCATTTGCCAGTGAAAACCCTGCAATCGCTCCGGCTCTCAGCGCAATCGAAGCCGCCCGCGCCTGATTGCCAAGGCCGGGCGCGCCCGGCCTTTGATTGCGCACCATTACAACTATAAGAGAATCCTACCCATGAGCTCATCACCCAGTGCCGTTCCCATGGCGCCCCCTGGTTTCTGCGAAGAGCAGATTGCTGCCCCTGCACCTGTTGTCAGCCCTGCCTGGGGCTTTACCACTGAAGCCGGCGCGGGGCGATTGCTCGCAGGCTTATGCACCTGGATTGAGCGCTTGTGTGCATTGGTCCTGGCCATTGATGTTGGCGTGGTTTTCATCTCCGTGGTGCTGCGCTATTTCGTGCACCATCCTGTGGAGTGGGCCGAGGAAGTTGCGCGGGGCTTGATGGTGTTGTTGGTGTTTCTCGGCGGTGCAACGGTGCTCGCTCACAAACAACATATTCATGTCGATTTCTTCCGCACGTTGCTGCCCAAGTCGTGGCAGCAAGTCTCTATGCAGGTAGGGGGTTGGATCGTCGCAGGGACTTCTATCGGGCTGGCCATTTCTTCATGGCAGTTATTGCAGGACGCTGCCAATGTCACGACGCCAATGGGCATGCCGCAGTCGATGAATGTGCTGCCCGTGTTTGCCGGTTCGCTGTTGATGAGTGTTGTTGGCATCGCCAATGCGGTTAACGGCAGCACGCGTATGACCTGGCTGACGTTGTTGGGTTGTGTGCTCGTCAGCATGGCGGTGTGGGGCTGGAATAGCTATTTTGAAGCCTATGCATTGCAGCCTTGGCACTTGATGCTCGCCGGGTTTGTGATTGGCTTGCTGAGCGGCGTGCCCATCGCGTTTGTCCTGGCCTTTTGTGCACTGGTGTACTTTCTTGTAGACCCGTCCTTGCCGCTGATTATCTATTCGCAGCAAGTGATGGCGGGTATGGATCACTTTGTACTGCTGGCGATTCCTTTCTTTGTGCTGGCCGGTCTGATCATGGAAGTAAACGGCATGTCGACGCGGCTAATCGAGATGCTGGTGCGTATTTTCGGGCGTGTACGGGGCTCGATGAATTTGATCGCGATTCTCGCCACCGCATTCTTTTCTGGCGTCTCTGGTTCGAAGTTGGCAGACATCGCTGCGGTGGGCGGGATCGTCGTCCCTGCCGTGCGCCGTACCCGCCAAGACCCGAATGAAACCGCTGCGGTACTGGCGGCGTCCGGAGTAATGGCGGAAACAATCCCGCCTTGTATCAATATGATCATCATGGGTTTCGTTGCCAATATTTCTATTGGCGGCCTGTTTCTGGCGGGTATCGTGCCGGCGATTTTCATGGCGCTGGGATTGGCAACATTGGCCGTGATTGTCGGTAAGAAAGTCGACCCCAACGTTGCGTTTCCCAACCGCCGTCCGATGCTGCGTTTGATTGGCGGTGCGCTTGTCGCGTTGATCATGGTTGCCATGATCGGCAAGGGCGTAACGTCAGGCGTGGCAACGTCCACCGAGGTCTCAGCCTTTGCTGTTGTGTATGCATTGATCGTTGGGGGGATCGCCTTTCGAGAGTTGACCTGGTCGGCCATGGGCAAGCTGTTCATGCGTGCGGCGGCAATGGCTGCGGGGATTTTGTTCATTATCGCCGCCGCATCCAGTGTGGCGTTCTCGCTGACCATTCTGCAGATCCCCGCCATGATTTCTGATGCCATGCTGAGCCTGGCGCATGATCACGGTGCGCTGGCATTCATGCTGGTGTCGGTACTCATCATGGTGGTGTTTGGCGCTGTGCTCGAAGGCGCTCCTGCACTGATTATATTTGGCCCGTTGTTGGCGCCCATCGCGGTGCAAGTGGGCATCAATCCTTTGCATTTCGGCACGGTTGCGGTGATTGCCATGGGCCTCGGTTTGTTCTCTCCGCCTTTCGGTTTGGGGCTTTTCGCAACATGCGCCATTACGGGGACACGGGTCGAGGATGTATCGCGGCGCTTGCTGAAATACCTGCTATTGCTGTTGCTCATGCTGGTGATGATTGTATGCGTGCCGACCATTTCTTTGTGGTTGCCACGCCTGTTTGATATGGCGGGATGAGCATGGCGACTATTCATGATGTAGCGGCGCTGGCTGGAGTATCGGTCAGCTCTGTGTCGAATGTTATGAACAAGCGGACCTCAAAGCTCAGCGCAGAAACCTTTGCGCGGGTGGAGCAGGCGATCAACCAGCTGGGTTACCGGCCCAACCGCATCGCTCGCCAGCTTAAAACCGGGCATACACCGATGCTGGGTTTACTGGTGCCCTCTACGGCCAACCCCATGTACGGTCAAATAGCGCTGGAAATTGAAAAGTCGGCGCAAAAGCTATTCGGTTATCGCTTGCTGCTGGGGAATACCCACCGTAACCCGAGCGAAGAAGCGGGGATGTTTCAGGACCTGCTCGCCTTTGGCATACGTTCGGTAATCGTGGTCTCTTCCATGGCCGATGAGGCGCATATGGAGGAGGCTGCATTGAACGGTTTGAGCGTGGTCAGCTTTGACCGCACCACGCCGGCTGAGTCGGGTTCGCTGATCGATCACATTGCCCCCGACAACTTTCGTGCAGGTTATTTGGCGGCTGATCATTTGCTGTCTTATGGCCACAGCCATCTGGTGTTTCTGGTGCCACGCGGCAGAACGGTGAGTCGAGCCGACAAGATCAATGGCTTCTTGCGGCGTATTCACGACAGCTCGGGTTGTGCGACTGCCGAGGTTATCGAAGGCTCTGTTGCGGAGTCGTTCGGTGACTCGGAATTGGCAGAGCTGGGCGCGGCAATGGCTTCACAGATTGCGCAGATGCAGCCTATGCCAACAGCCGTTGTCACCGTCAATGACATGCTGGCAATTGGGCTCCTGTCCGGGCTGCATCGGTTGGGCCTGCGCGTTCCTGAAGACGTCTCTGTTGTAGGCATGGATGACTTGTCGATAGCCGCTTTCACCAAGCCAGGATTGACCACCGTCGCAATGCCATTGGCAGCAATGGCTGACGCCATGGTCCAGCGCGCGATCGGCAGGGTCTCCCAACCAGACATGGTGCCCGGCAGTTTCATCTTTCAACCCGCCTTGGTGGAGCGTCACTCCGTGGCCGCGCCTGCTCGTAAATAAAGGTTTTGAGTATCATGATGACAAAGATATTGTTGAGTCACTCCCCGGTAAATCGAGCTAATTTTTACGGAGACCGAGCGCTCAAAGAGCTCCAGCAAATGGGTGAGGTCGTACTCAATCCACATGATGAAGTCTTGTCGCTGGAGCAGCTCGCCGAGTTGGCGCAAGGCTGCCAGATCATAGTTTCCAGCCGTGAAGCGCCTGCCCCTGCGGCTTTATTCGAGCAGCTCCCAGAGTTGCTTGCGGTCTGCCGTGTTGCGGTCGATATTCGTTCGATTGATGTCGAGGCGGCGAGTCGGCATGGCGTGTTGGTTACCCGCGCAACGCCGGGTTTTGATACCTCTGTCAGTGAGTGGATCATCGGCGTAATGATCGACCTAAGCCGGGGGATTACCCGCGCCGCTGCCGCTTTCTGGCAAGGTCAGTCGCCCGAAGCCCTGATGGGACGTGAGTTGCGCGGATCAGTGCTGGGTATCGTCGGCTATGGCTGTATCGGCCGCAAATTGGCCGCTGTGGCCAATGCCCTGGGCATGCGCGTACTGGTCAATGACCCGCACGTTGATGTGGGAGACGTAAACATAAAACAGGTGTCTTTCGAGCAGCTTCTCAGCGCGTCTGATTACGTTGCATGCCTGGCCCCGGCGTTGGCGCAAACCCACAATCTTTTCAATGCGCGTGCTTTTGCAGCGATGCAGCCACATGCCTTCTTCATCAATGCTGCGCGTGGTGAGTTGGTCGACGAAGAGGCGCTGCTTGCCGCGCTCAATAATGCACAAATCGCAGGCTGCGGATTGGATGTCGGGCTGGCCTCGGTGCAAATGCCAAGCCCGCAATTGGCTGCCCATCCCCGGGTCATCGCCACTCCACATGTCGGCGGTTTAACCCCGCCCGCCAGTGAACACCAAGCCATGGATACCGTGCGGCAAGTGCGCGCAATACTGGCTGGCGTCATGCCCGAAGGCGCTGTAAACCCGGCTTGCGCAAGCCGTGCTGTAGCTGCATTTGGCCTGCAGGCACTACCGGAGAAGGCGCTGAGCAATGACTGAAAAACCAAACACTCTTCCGGCCAATGCCTGTGACTGTCATGTGCACCTCTATGATCCGGTGCGATTCCCGGTAGCGGCTGTTGTTCCTCCGGCGACCTGGAACGATTTGCAATCCATGCATCAGGCGCTGGGCATACAGCGCACGGTTCTGGTTCAGCCGTTGGCCTATCGGTTTGACAACAGCTGCCTGCTCGATGGATTACACCAAGCAGGCGAGCACGCCAGAGGCATCGCCGTGATTGCAGCTGACAGTTCTGATGAGCTATTGGCAGGTCTGCATTTGCGTGGTGTCCGCGGGGTGCGATTGATGATGGTTCCAGGCTCAGAAGGCGTGTTGGGTTGGGAGGATTTAGAAACTCTCTCGGCGCGCATCGCTGAGCTTGGCTGGGTCATTAACTTGCAGTTGGATGGTCGAGAGCTGCCAGCGTTTGAGTCACGACTTTCAGCTTTGCCAAGTAGGCTGAGCATTGATCACACCGGAAAATTTCTTGAACCCGTTGCACTCGACTCAAGTGCATTCAAAAGCTTGCGGCGCTTGATGGATACCGGTAACACCTGGGTCAAGGTTTCAGCCCCTTATGAAACCTCGAAGCAGGGCGGCCCGCTGTATCCCGACGTCAGCATTCTTGCCAGTACTTTGGTGGAGCACTACGCCGAGCGCTGCTTATGGGCGAGCAACTGGCCCCACCCAGGCCAATCACCCGAGCCACAGACCACCAGTTGCTGGAGTTGCTAAGCCATTGGGCGCCCAGTGAAAGCGTCAGGGAGCAGATATTGGTGAGCAATCCGCAAATGCTTTATGGGTTCTAGTGAAACAGCTAGGCCAAGCGGTATTTAGGGATAGGGCGAAAGGTTATATCTAGCCCAGAAACAACAAAGCCTCGTCGATGACGAGGCTTTGTTTTGAAAAATCTGGAGCGGGCGAAGGGAATCGAACCCTCGTTATCAGCTTGGGAAGCTATTACGTCTAGGGTTTCAGTCTGTTCCATGTAGTATCAATTCCACGCTCTAAGCCAGTAAACTCGCGGGCTTCTGAGGTGCTTTAGGCTGACTCTTGATTCAGCCCGTTTCACCTTGTTTCACGCCAACTGTCACCAGGAACTGTCACCAATGCTCACGGAAAAGCAGATTCAAGCCCTCAAGCCGCTCGATAAGGACTACGTGATTTCTGACGGCAGGACAGCCAGAGGTGAGGGGGTTTTGCTGCTCAAGGTGAGGCCCAACGGGACCAAAGAGTTTTACTTCCAGCGTCACGTTGGCGGTAAAAAGAAGCTGTCGAAAATTGGCGCTTGGCCTTCGATGAAGCTCACTGTTGCTCGCGACAAGTGTCGATCGGAAAAAGAGACCGTCGCCTCGATCGGTACGTTTCAGGAATTGCTTGATTCATATGTAGGCAAGCTGGAAGCCAAGGGCGCGGCCACCGCTGACGATGTTCGGTGGTCATTCAAACACTATGTCAGTGAGCCGTTCCCCGCGATGGTTGCGCGGCCGGTTTCACTGATTGGGCCAATGCACATTCGTGACATCATCGCTCGCATGATTGAAAGCGGTGTGACGACATACTGCAACCGTGTGCGATCGCAGTTGCATGCAGCTTTCCAGATGGGGTTGGAGCAGGAGTACAACCCGCGCAGTTACCTTGAAAACAAAGTGAAGTTTGGCCTGTTGAGTAACCCAGTCGCCAGCGTGCCTGTGCAAGCCGACTGGGAAAAGCCCGGTGACCGTGCTCTATCGCCAAAAGAGCTGCAAGCGCTTTGGAATTTGCTGCCTGATCAGCTCTCCCTGGTAACGTCTGAGCTGCTTAAGTTCCTGATTGCTGCCGGTGGCCAGCGCCCTGAGCAACTCCTGTCCTCAGAGCGAAAGCTTTACCAGGCGGACCATGTAGTTATTCACAGCAAGAAGGGCGTAGAGGGCGAGCGCACGCTACATGTGGTGCCTTATAACAAGCTCATGCGCGACTCACTCAAGGTGATGAGCATGATCAGCACCACAAGCGCTTACCCGTTTGAAGGCAAGGTCGCAGGCCAGTCACTGCATGCAAATTCGTTATCTCGTGCAGTGACCAAACTTTATGGGCGCCACCCCGATAAGTTCGACGGGCCGTTCACCTTGCGGGATCTGAGGCGCACATGCAAAACCCTGATGGGTGTTGCTGGGCTGGATAAATCGCTGCGTGACCGGATTCAGGGCCACGCGTTTAGCGATGTGTCGTCAAAGCACTATGACCGTTACGACTACTTCAAAGAGAAGCAGCAAGGCCTGCGCCGTTGGGCTGATTGGCTGCAGAAGAATGTCATCGGCCAGAATGAGTGAAGGCCGCATCGCGGCCTTCTGCTACCCCCATTTTTTTGGGTTATTTTGCCACTTTGCAATATCTGAGGCTTTCCAGCCTACGCGGCCAGGTGTGATCGGTACCGAGTCTGGGAACTCACCAGCCCTGATTCGGCGCCAGATTGTTGAGCGTGACAGTGATGTCAACTGAACCACCTCACTCATGCGAAGAAAGCGGTCAATCATGGCTTGCTACCTCGCACTGATAGCCTAAGCGCCCGCGCCAATCGTCTTCTTGCCCAGCGTTCACTCGATCGCAATAGCTGGCCAGCATGGCTTGGGTTTGGCGGTTTTCCATGACTACCATGAACACCAGCAACGCTGCCAACAGTGCAAGCGAAAAGCGTTTCATGGTGCGTTCATCACTGAGTTTTACAAGTAATTTAGCGAGCATAACGCTTCCCCTTTGCCTGTTTTGCGGCTGCGGTTTCGGCCATGCGAGCGGCCCACTCGGCGGCTTGACGTTTTTGGCGGATGCGGCTGCAGGCGCTGTGCTTGCGGGTTGAGCGGGCCTTGTGGCAGATGTCGCAGATGCTGGGCAGGTCGAGGCGGTGGCCGTTGAGGGTTGGGCGCTCACGCATGGCCCACCTCCACTGCATAGACGGTCAAGTCGCCCAGAGCAGGGCCTTGGTTACGGCGGATGCGCTTGAGCTGCTGAGCTTGGGTGGCACCGGCGCCGAACAGGAACACAAAGGACGTTGCCCCGGCGCTGCCCACTTCGCGCAAGCGATCGAGCAAGCCGGTGTAGCTCAACGGCTCCGGCAGTTGGGTGAAGGGTTGATCGAGGCTCTCCAGGTGATGCATGAGCGTGGTGGCTTGGGCGAGGGTGACGGTTTCGTTTCTCATGCCGCACCGCCTTGCGCTGCCTGCACCTGGTAGTCGCGGAAGGTATAGATCTGGCTGAGTTCAAAGCCGTCATTGAGGGCGGCGCGGATCCAGTCCAGCGGTTTGCCAGTGCCTTGGTATTGTTCCGGCAGGTCGCGTGCATCGAAGTGATGGGCCGCGCGCTGCGTCGACTCGCCGTCGTATTCGTCTGCATCGGTGGTGAAGATGAACTCGCGGATGATGCGGCCACACCAACGCAGCGTGTGATAAACCACCGTTTCCCCGTGCACCACCGCTTTAAGACGATTAGCCGCGAACCCGCGCATGCACTGATCGTGGCGAGCTTGATCGATGATCCATGGCGGACGCACATCAGATGGCAACTCGTCGCCGGTCGCCAGCAGGCGGTTTATCTCGGTGGCCAGCGCCTGAGTGTTCTCAAGGCGCTCAAACTTGCGGCCAATCAGTTTGGCGCTACCGGTTTCCAGCAGGTCGCTATCGTGCTCAAACAGCGTCCAGCCATCGCAGTCGCGGCCAGTGCAGAGGAAGAAACGCCCAGCGGCCGAGGCCAAGCGCTCACGGCTTGAAATGACGGTGAATGTCATGCCGTATCGCGTGACGGTCTTCCTACCTGTGGTAGCCTTCTCGCTGCTGACTTCTGGGGTTTGTGCTTGCATGGTGCTTCTCCTTGGGGTTGGTTCGGCCCTGGTGGGTTGCCGCCCACCGGGGCCATCTTTTTTCCGGCTTGCCCGGTGTCAGTTGAGGCGGTACTGCTTGCCGTCCTCGATCACGTAAAAGTTCACGTCGCGCAGTCGATAAACACCGCCAGGGCCGCCCTGCACGGCGTAGTCGCCATAGGGCGGTGTGCCTACGCGAACCGGGAACAACTTGTCGCTCTGGTGGGCGTATTCGCTGGATTTCTTAAGCAGCGCATAGAGCTGCTGGCTCTTGGGCTTGCAGCCGTCCGGGCCATGCGCGGCCTCGAAGCCCAGCCAAGCGGCGCGGGTTTCGACGTTGTAGAACTGCTGGTCTTCTGGATTACGCGCCAGGTCATAGCCGCGCGGTTCGGCCCAATCCGTGAAAGCCAACTGCAAGTTCAGGTTGTCAATTTCGTTCACGGTCATCACCTCAAGCCTGAGCCAGCACAGGCGGTACGCCCTGGCTGAGCATGTTGCGCACGTTGGCAGCCAGTTCGGTTGGGGCGAGTGCCTTTTCGTTTTTCACTGGCTGGGGCAGCAGCTTGGCGGCCTCGGGGAATAGGTCCTCTGCCTGTCGGGAGGTACGGCAGGCCAGCAGCACGCTCATGGCCTGAGCGCGGAACGCAATGGCCGCCTCAACCACGCCCGCTAGTTCCGCACACGCCATCAACGCCATGGTTTCCAGCTCGGGATCGGTGATCAGGGCCATTTGGTTGAGCCTTGGCACACTGCCAGCCGGGCTTTTCATGCTCAGTACCCAGTGACCTTCGTGGCGCTGCCTGGTGAGGTATTGGCTTACGCCTGAATAGGCTGTTGAACCCAGCACCCTTCCGATCAGGTCGTTGCGCTGGTCTTTTTTGTATTCCTTAAAAACGGCAACGATCTGAGTCTCTCTGGGCTCTTTGTCCTCGCGCGGCACTAGGTAGTTAGGTTCGCAGCTGGCAGTGGCAGTCACTGCGCCCGCTTGCATCAGTTCGTGCCAGTGTTTTTTGTCGAGCCCAGGCAGCGCTTCAACGGCCGCGCAGTGCTTGGCCCAGAATTGAGCATTCAAGGCTGCCAGGTCTGCGGCGATGCGCGGGCCATGCTGGGCCACGGCCTGCAAGGTGAGTTTGTTTGCCACGTCGTCGCGCATGGCGTTGGTGATGGTGAAATGTTTGCTTTGCATGGTGCTTCTCCTTATTGCTGGGTTACCCAGGTGTTGCCGCACCTAGGCGGGTTGGTTACTTGAGCAGACCGAGCAGCAGCTCTGGCCCCATGTTGCCGATGGCGATTAAGGCTAGTAATGCCAGGGCGCTGCAGGTGAGGGTGGCCAGCTTTTCGCGCTTGCTGGGTTGGTGCTCTGGGTAGTGGTTGTGCTGCATGGTGCTTCTCCTTTTTGCGGGTTATGCCTGGGCGTTGCCGCGCCCAAGCGGGTTATTGCGCTTTGAACATCCAGCATTTAACGGTGGGTGATTTGTTGATGGTGTGGTTGTGCTTGGCCGCTTGATAGCTGCGCACAGCACTGTCTACGGCGCGATTGGCGTCTACGAATTTGCGGCTGCGGCTTTCTTTGAGCAGGTCACGCAGTACGCCAACATCCGCCAGCTTTTGCCGGTGTTCGGCTGCGCGTTCGCAGAACTCGTTGAGGTTGATGGCAATGAGCTCGTCTTTTTTGCTGTGGTTGACCACCGGGCCATCTGCATCGAGGCCTTCCAGGTAGTCGAACACTTCCCAGAACTCGGCTACTTGCGGGTGATCCGCGCTGATCGATGCCTGGCGCTCAAGGGCCATCGCAATGATTTTTCGCTGTGTGCTGCTCACCTGGGCGTCAGTTAGACCCACCACCAAACGCAGGGCATCGAGTAGCGCCAACAACTGCGCATGGTTCTTGATGATCCGCTCAACACGGATGTAGCCGCGCAGGGTGTTGCCGCACTTATTACATGCACCTTGTTCACGCTCTGCTGAATACTCGGTGCCACAGTTGATGCAGTTACTGTTGAGCGTGCGCAGGCGTTGTTCATGCTCAGGGAAACGCTGCTCAAACACCTCCAGCACCTTGGCTTCCTGCTTCACTGCCAGCAGTAAAAAGTGGCTCAGCGTGTCGCCATCGAGCATGTTCAGGCGTGCTGCTGCAGCGCGGCTGGTCGGTGTTACCTCTGGCCGTTTGAAATGCAGTTTGCAGATGCGCGTCATGATGGCTTCATGTGCGATCACCGGCGCGTTTTGGCTGATGGCGATGGTGCCGCGAAACGGCGGTTCATAAGTTTCGTTGCCGGCCGTTTTAACGCCCTTGGTGGCCAGCGTGCCGCCGCCGAAGAAGTCTTTCAATTCATCCCATTCAAAGGTTTTGGCGTGGCTCTTGTCGTCGCCATGGCGGTCTGCCTCCAGAAACACCACCGGCATGGCCGACACTTGGCCCATGAGGCGTGAGCGTCCGGCTTTGGTTGATTTCATCGGGTCGAAGCCTTCATAGCCATCGCGGCCCAGCAGTTTCCAAAGCACGTTGAGCAGCGTGGTTTTACCGGCGCCGGCTTCGCCTGTGGCTTCCAAAAACGGGAACGATTGATACTTGGCGCGTATCTGTTCAGCGAACAGCGAACCAAACCAGAACACCAGGGCGACAATGCCTTGCTCCGCAAAGCAGGTCCAAAGCAGCTTTAACCACTGTTCGTTGTAGCTTTTGCCGTCTTGTTGCAGGTTGATGCGCACGCCTTTCTGCAGACTTTTTATGCGCAGTTTGCCGAACTCAAAATAGTCCTCTTCGTTAACTGCAAACACCTGCCCGTCGCGCACTGCGACATCACCGAACACATAGCTTGAGTACTCTTTGCTGTAGCCCACGTAATCAATGGTCGAAACCGTTTTGATGCCGTAGAGCTGGTCTTTCATGATCTTGTCGAGCTGCTGCCCGGTACCGGTGAACATCGCGCCCGCTGCCATGCCAAGCAGCCGCTTTTTAAATTCGCTGGATGCAGCCAGCTGGGTGCTGGTAAAGGTGTTTTTGACGCTGGCGGCGTCGTGCGGGAAGTCAACACGCAGGTAGTACCAGGACTCATCCGTCACCTCGTTGCGCTGGTAGTACAGGGCTTCGGGGTAGCAGTTAGCGATTTCTACGGTGCAACCTGATTCCTGCAGCGCTTTCTCGCGCATTTGCCGGTCATTGAGCTGCTGGTCGGCATGGTCGTCGCTGTCTTCCAGCGCGGTCATGGCCTTGTTGAACTTCTCCAGGTCGAGCTTGAACCAGTACAGGCGGCTGTTAAAACCAAAATGAAACTCGGCGCGCTTCTGCCATTCGTACATGATTAAGGCTTTTTCACCTGCGCTTTCAGCAATCAGCAACGCGCCGTGGTGGCGGGCTTCTTTGAGGTCAGCGGCAACGCGGTCAGCCTGCTTGCTGGCGTCTTCGATAAATACCCAACGCTGATGCAGGTCATTCCAATCAACTTTGCGGCCGTCGCGCTGAGGGATTTGCGCAGCCTCGCAAGTGAAGCCCAGCTCGCGTGCAGCCTTCACAAACTTGCGGGTGAAACGGTGGCCGCTTGGCTCGTTGTCCAGCGCCCAGATAAGCCGGGGCAGGCGTGCGCCGGTACTGCTGCGATCTTTGAGCAGTTGCTTGAGCGATTCGTCTGGGTAGTTGCCCGAGCTCATTGCTGCCACAGCGGTTAAGCCATTGTGCTGCAGGGCCAAGGCATCAAAGATGCCCTCAACAATCCACAGCTCATTTGCCGCGGCTAAATCCACCTGTGGCGCGCACCACCACTGGCCCTTGTAGGCGGCACCCGGCTTGAACCGTGCTTTTTGCTTACCAAAGCGCTCCGGGCGATCGATGAGGCGTTCCCAGTAGCCGCCATTTGGCAGGGGAAAGCGCACGGTGGCGCTGCCTTCGTTAAGTTCACGGCTCCAGAATTGCTCTTGCGTAAACAGCCCGTTTACCAGCTCCAGGCGAAAGCCGCGTGCAAACTCCAGATACGCCCGCGCAGTGGCCATGGGGTTGGTGTCGGTGGCTGGCGCGCGTTCGCTCCAGTCGTTGAACAGGTCTGCGTACACGTCTTTAACGTGGATCTGCGAACCGCATTTGCTCAAGCGTCCGCAATGCAGCATCCACGGCTTATCAAAGAAGCTGTAGAGCTCGCGTTTACTGCACACCGGGCAGGTGCCTTTGCGCAGGTAGTTGGTGCCTGCGATATGCGTGAGGCCATAGTCGCGGTGCAGGCGGGTGAGTACTTCGCCCCTTAGTTGTTCGTGCATGATTGGCCTTGCGCTTTAGAGTTGAGGGCGGCTTTAAGCGCGCCGATGGTGCGTTTGTGGCCCGCCAATGCTGGGTAGTCATCGAGGATGCGAGCGCTACGCTGGAAGTCGGGCACGCTGCGGTAACGATCGTCATACCAGTGCTCGGTCATCCCGCGCCGTAGCTCACTGCGCAGGTTGGCAAGCCATGCCTCGGCCACCGGTGTTGGCAGGTCGATTTGAATGGCAACGGCTGTTTGCATGACTACCTCCTCGGATTACGGGCAAAACATCCCCATACCCACGGCGTGGGCGGGGTGAAAATTGTTTAGTGGTTGGGGTTTGCGTGGCTGCAAGCAGCAGCCAGGAAGTGCTCAGGCAGGATGCGGCGCGGAATACTGACCACCTCGCCGGTCAGGCTGTCGGTGATCATCACGCACAGCGAATTAACCTTTGCAGTAACTGCTACACGCTGCACTTTGCTGGTTGATTGCAGCTGATTGAGCGCAGCTTGTACGCACTTGGCAGCCATGAAAACCGGCACGTCGAGGATATGAATCAGGTGCTGTACTGCGCGGTCTGCCAGTTGTGAGTCACCGCTCAGGTGCTCTGTTTCGTGGTTTTGCAGGAAGCACAACGCTGCCTGTTGCATGCTGCTGCGGTAGTCATCGAGTGCAATCATGGGTTCGTTCACGGTTATGCCTCCAACAGATCAAGCTGAGTTTCGCCAGGGGCGCGCATGGCCTCAAAGCGCAGAGAAGTCGGTGCTGCGGGCAGCTGAACCTGTGGGTTAGGCATGCCGGATGGGCTCATCTGGTGGGTGATTTCAAACTGAGCGCGGAATGTTGCGCCGCATGCTTCATTGGTGCATTGCAGGTACGCGGTGCGCAGGCAAATGTGCTGGCCTTCACTGGTACGAATGCGGATGGGTTTATGGCAGTGCGGGCAAACCAGTTTGTAGGTACTCACTTTTGCGGCCTCCGGTGCAGGGTTATCACTGCATCTACCTCTGAGTGGCGCGCGGCGATGTGTTGGCGATGTGCGTGAATGATTTCAGCCAGCTCGGCCTCATCGATCACGCCGTCTTGCAGGGCTTTGGCGATCAGCGAATCAACGGCGCCGCGTTTGATGGTGGTGGTCATGCCATGCGCATACAGGTCGAGGTTGTCGAGCTGTTCGGCTTTGGCGTTCCTGATGAACACACCGTCATACATGGCACTGATGTAGTCGGGCAGGTGGGTGGTGCCAGCTTCTTGCTCAAGCAAATGCAGCTGTGTGTCATCCAGTGGGCGACTGCCGGCACTTTCGTAAACATGGTTATCGAGCTTTTTGAGTGCTATGCCCAAACGGCCAGCTGCACATTCGCGGCCACCGGGATACGCGCACACAATTGTGCTCATCACTTGGCGGCGGGTTTCTAGAATTGGACTTTTCATGTTCTGGTTTTTCCCTTTCGCCAGGTGCATTACTGTGCAACTACGCCATCTTTGATGCCGAGCAAAACGGCAGCCTTATGAGCCTCACCGCGTTTGCCTTTCTTGCGACCATTGAGCAAGTCGCTGACCAAATTTTTGTTCAACCCGTGCTGCCGTGCGAAAGCGGCAATGGTTTTACCTTCTCGGTCAAGAACCGCACGGGCTTGCTCAGGGGTTAATAGGGCATGCATAGTGTTTGTCCGTGTTTAATCGTGTTCGATAGGAAGGATTCTTGACCAATAAACTGGTCAAGTCAACTGGTGTTGATCAAAAAAATGCTCATTGAGATTGGTTTAGGCGAACGCCTGCGTGAAGAAAGGGATCGGCTTGGCCTTAATCAGACAGATTTCGGGGTACAAGCGGGCGTGAGTCGCGGCACCCAAAAAGCTTATGAGCTAGGGAACAGTTCGCCGGATATTCGCTACTTAATGGTGCTACAGAGCATGAGCGTTGATGTGCATTACCTGCTCACAGGTACTCGCGGCCCGAGTGATGTTGCAGCGATGAACGCCGGTGAGGCTGCGCTTGTGCATAACTATCGAGCGTTATCAGACGCAGAGCGCGACACAATAGGGCGAATGGTTAGCGCTCTCGCTGCGCAACCCAAAGGCCAATAATCAAAGGAAGGATGATGAGAATTAAAGGAATATTGACAGGCACACTCGTTGCGGTCTGCATGGCAGCGTCTTCATTTGCAGCAGCAAGCATTGAGCTGATTAGCGCTGACGATTACGGCAAAGCATGGCCATTCAGCGTGCCTGAAATGCACTTGATGTGTCTGCAAGGCAAGGCCGTTGTAGTGTCTAATCCTGAGTCTGGCGTCATGTATCCGGTTAATGGAATTGCCAGTGGCAAGGCCCGCCAGCTGGCGCTTGAGCCTTTGGCAGATGTGTGGCTCGATGATCCAGAAAACCCCGGCGCAAAGGTAGGGGTGGGCCAGATAATTGAGGAAGGTTTAAAGCTGTGTAAGTAGCAGGATTGCTATTAACTGAATATTGACAGAGCCCGCTAATACGCGGGCTTTTTTATGGATTAATTGACACTTTCCCAAAATGACAATTGGCCGAAAGGGGCGAAATAGAGCGGCTTGGGTTCTTGAAAATTGGTTGTATGGTCAATATTCAATATCACTAGCGGAGTAAGCAAGATGATGGATGCTCTTGAGGCTGCAGGTATTCAACCAAAGGACTCGGTTGCGCAGCCAAAAATGGAAAGTCTGACGGCGACGGAACGCCTACTCTTGAGATTTTATCGCGAGTTACAGCAACAGGACCAACAAGTTATACGTCAAGCAGTAGAAGCTCTGGCCACAGGGCGAGGGTGCTGCTGATGTAAACAAGCCCCCGGCACATGCCAGGGGCTTTCAATGAGCTCCGGGGTTAATGTTTTCGATTATGACGCCATTAGCTTTTGCTCTCGATTGGCGGCTCTCTGTGCATTCGCCTCACTGGCATACAGGTGAGTGAGTCGCTTCGGCGCTGTTTGGTCCCCAGCCGTTACCTGCTTTTGAATCCCTGTTTTACCCTCTCGATACCACGCCACCACGCCGGTGTAGGTTTCTGGTTCATCACTGACCAGGGCATCGGCCTCGGGTAGCTGTGACTCAAGTTCAAGGCTGGTGGTGTAGGCCTCGGCACTGAATGTGTGGGTGACGTTACTGCCCAGCCAGATGATGGCGCCGATATCGGCTTTGATGCCGCTCAAGCTGTAGGTGAGCTCGGGTATAAGATCGGCGCGGCCTCGGGCCAGCGTGTAGGTGAGCGTTGCGCTGCCACGCTGCAGGCGTTGCCATTCGGCTTTGGCGGCGCGTAAAGCGCTGTCGCGGTCGGTGTAGGTGTGGCGCAGTGCTTTGGCGTTGTCGTCGGTACCGGCGATGGCTTCCAGGCGCTGGGCGCTGTTGGTTTGGTAGTAATAGGCTTTGGCACCGGTGTAGCTGTTGCGGTCTGCTGCGAGGTAGCGGTGCTGGTCACCGTCTTTGCGGGTGAGGGTGATATGCGGCAGGGGCAAGCCGCTGGCGGATGCACTGGCGCCGGTTGGCAGGAACAGCAAGCGCCCAGCCTTCACGCTGGCAATGGCGTCATGCTCTTGGGCGAGCCGGGTGAGCAGGTTTAAATCACTCTCTGCCGTTTGGTCCAGGTGCGGTAAGCCGATCGCTGCAAGCGCAACCTCGATCAGAGGCTGCAGGGCGTATTCCACGGCAATGGCGTTGATGATTTGGCCAAGGGTTTGCTCATGCCAGCTGCGCTCACGCTTTCGCGCCAAGCCTGCACGCAGGTCTGCACTGCGGGCGCGGATGTTGAGCACGTCTGGCGCGCCACTGTGCTCGACCTCATCGACGGTGTAGGTGCCTTTGTCGATCAGCCCAGTGTCACTCCAGCCCAGCCATAAGCGCACCACGGCGCCGCGTGGCGGAATGGCCAGTAGGCCGTCGTGATCGCTGATGCTGATGTCGAGCGTGTCGGCCTCTAACCCTCGGTTGTCGGTGAGGTTGATGCTGTTGAGGCGGGCGCTGAGCATGGCGGTGATGTCGCGGCCATCGACCACAACGCGGCATACCGGCTTTGGGTAGCTGAGGTCTTGGCGCAGTTGGTCGGCCTGGCTGCGCAGCTCGCCAATGGCTTGATCGATCATCGCAGTAGGTCGCCAATGTTGCCCAGCACGCTGCCGAGCAGGTCTATGCGGCCTTCATCTACGCGGGCCAGCTTGAGCGAGAACTCAATGCGCCGTGCGGCGCCGTCTTTGAAAAACAGGGTTCTGGTTTCGCTCATGGATTCGATCACGTAGATGCCATAGATGCGCCCAGTGCCCTCAATGAGGGGCCATGCTTTGCCGGTGTCGGCCATGATGCGCAAGGCGTCGAGGCTTAAGGTTTTGCCGGCCAGCTCGGGCAGCAGTACGCCGGGTAACGTGATGATGTCTTCACCTGGGCCGACAAATTGGCGGGCAGGGCGGGCGCCGATGCGCGAGGTGCTGCTGTGGCGCCAGTCTGTTTGGCGTTGGAACTCTTGGTAGGCGAGTGTTGGCATGCCAAACACGAACATGCCGAGGGTCATCATCATGGGGGAGTACTCCGGTTATTCGGTATCAAACAAGGCGCTGCGCACGCGTGCAGCCTTGTTGCGCTCACGTTCGTTGAGCAATTTATTGAGCAGTTGCTCAATGCTCGCTGCGTCGGCTCCGGCGGTGATGGTGATTTGAATGGTGTCACCGGCGATATTGATGGCCGGTTTGCTGTTGCCTGCAGCCAGTGGTGCGCGGCTGTCGAGCGCGACGGCACTGCCTGCACCAATGCCCAGCGTGAGCGCGCCTGCCTGCGCCAGTTGCTTGCCGAGGCTGGTGATGCTGGCGAGTGGGCCACTTTGGTTGCGCTCGATGCCCTGGCTAAGCCCGGCCATGGTGTAGCCGCCCAGTTCTGCGAATACACGCGAGGGGCTGTGAATGCCGAGCTTGTCTTTAAACCAGCCAATGGTTGAGTCACCTGCGCCGGTGATAGCGGTTTTGAGTTTGCCCAGTGCGCCGGTAAATCCGCTCACCAAACCGTCAATCAGCATGGCGCCAAAGTCGCTGAATTTGGCCGGCAGCTCTGCGCCGAAGTAGTTCATCACACCGGCAAAGGCGCGGTAGAACAAACCTTGTGGGCTGAAATTGAGAATGGTGGTGGCCATGTCACCCAGCCCACCGCTGAAACCTTGTTTGATCTCGGCCCAGAGGCCTTTGAAGTACGGGCCTACGGTGTCCCAGTTGCGGTAGATGAGGTAGGCGCCGCCGGCAATGGCGGTGATAGCCAGCCCGATTGGGTTGAGTAGCATGGCACGGCCAATCAGCATGATGCCTTTTGCCACCAGCGGCAGAGCGGTGCGGCCCAGCGTTAGCAGTGGCGACAGCAGCCCGGCGCTGCGAATGCCGAACAGCATGAGGCCGTAGCGCACCACTGCAAATGGGCCAAGCAGGCTGGCCATGGCTAAGGTGAGCCCACCCATACCGGCCATGAGCACGCCAATACCGGTGGCAGTTTTGATGATTTCGCCCGCGAGTTTTGGGTTTTCAGCAACCCAGCTTTTAACCCCCCCGACGATTCGGGTTACGGTTTGTGCCAGGTCACGGAACGGGCCATCTTGCTGTTCCTGAATCTGGATGCCGAGATCATCCCAGGCGCTGCCAAGGGCGGTAATGTCACCTTTGAGGTTGTCACCCATGACTTTGGCTGTTTGGTGCGCCTCACCACGCGTTTGACGCAGGGTGCCGATAAACTTTTGCAGCTCGCCTGTGCCAGCTTGCTTGACCAGAACCTGCAGGCCGCTTACGGCTTCTTCACCTGCTATGCCTTTGAGTAGGCCCGCGCGATCGGCGTCACCCATGTTTTTGGTTTTATCGTAAATCTCCTGCAGCACGGTTGGCATATCACGCAGATTGCCCTGGGCATCTTTGGCGCTGATGCCGAGTTGGTCGAGCGCTGCTGCGGCCATTTTGGGTGGCGCGGAAAGCCTGCTCATAATTGCCCGCAGTGCCGTACCGCCCATGCTGCCCTGAATACCTGCATCACCAAGCTTGCCCGCCATAGCGGCCACGGTTTCGATGTCTTGGCCCACGCTCGATGCTACTGGCGCAACATACTTCATGGTGTCGCCGAGCATTTGCAGGTTTGTGTTTGAACGGGTGAAGGTGCCGACCAGGACATCACCAAGCCTGCCGGTTTCCTTTGCCTGCAGGTTGAAGCCGGTGAGGATGTTTGAGGCGATGTCGGCTGTTTCTGCGAGGTCACTATCTCCGGCTTTAGCCAGATCCAACATACCGGGCATGGCGTCTTTAATTGCTTCGGGTTTAAACCCGGCCATTCCCAGAAAGCCCTGAGCATTGGCGGCTTCGCCTGCCGTGAACTGCGTGCTGCTGCCAAGCTCGCGCGCCTGGTCGCGCAGGGCTTTGAGTTGCGGTGAGTTTTTATCAAGCCGGGTGAGGGCTTGCACCTTGCTCATGCTGGCGTCGAAATCCAGCCCCGGTGCCAGCATGCGCGCACCGCTGTACAGGATGCCACTGCCAGCGGCTAAGCCTCCAGCCCCTTGCGCTGCCATGCTGCCAGCCAGCCCTTGAGTGCGCTGAAAACCTTGCTTTGCAGAGGCGAGGCGTTGCTGTTGGGCGGTTAAGCGTCTTAACCGAGATTCTTGCTGGCTGAGTGACTGGTTAGCGCGGTTTACCGATTGGCGCAGTTCCCGCTCATGCTGGCCGAGGTTGCGGGTGCTTACGCCTGCTGCATTGAGTTTGCCGCGTAAGCCTTGCAACTCGCGCTGCTGCTCTGCGTGTTTGGTTTTAAGTGCTTGGCCTTGACGCACAGCGTCACGGAATGAGCGAGTGAGGGCTTTGCTGGGTTGCTCTGCTGCGCCGAGCTCGCGGGATAGCTGGCGGATTTTGTCGCGGTTTTCCTGCAGGGCGCTGCCAGTTTTGTCACTGGCGGTGCGCAGTGCGCGAAAGCTTGAGACATCCTTTTGCTGCGCCTGTAATCCTTTGAGCTCTGTGCGGGTATTGCGCAGGTCGTTGGCAAGGCCAACGCTGCTTTTGCCAATGGTTTTGAATGGCTTGCTGGCGCGGTCCAGCGCTTGCAGTACTACCTCAAGTTTTAGATCGCGCGCCATGCATTAGCTCCCATCTTTCTCGGGCGCGCTCGCGCCATTCAATCAGTTCGTTTAATTCCATGCCGTTCATTTGCTCCGGAGCCCAGTGGAACACCAGAGCAATGTCGGCCATGGCGTCGTCTACGCCTCGGGGGAGTCCGCTGTCGCAGGTTCGCCCTTCACTTGCAAAAAAACGGCGATCGCATCCGCGCATTCGGTGAGGTTGTAAACATCCATCACGGCAGCTTCTTGCTCGGTGATGGTGGGTTCGCTAATACGCGGTACCAGCTTGATCACGGCGTTGACATCACCTTGCAGCAGGTCGCCCAAGCGCAGGCCGCGTAGCTCGCCAGAGGCTGGTTTGCGCAGGCTGATTGAGGTGGTTTTTTTGCTGCCGCGTGTAATGCCGTTGACCAAAAGAATGGGGGCGCTGTATTCGGGTTGCTTCATGGGTGAGGCTCCTTTGAGGGTATTGCAGGTAATGGCGCCACAGGCGTGGCGCGCATGGGGTTAGAGGCCGATGGCCTTGCGCTGCTCGGCGAGGCGGTCTTCACCGTTGACGATGAATACAAAGTTGAGCAGGTCGATTTCTACTTCGGTGTTGCCATCAACGGTGAGCTTGTAATACGCGCAGGTGGTGGCGATTTTGTGCTCGGTGTCTTCGCCGGGCTCTGCATCGCCAAAGTCGATTTCTTTATGACGACCACGCACCACCACTTCAACGGCAGAAACCTCACCGGTGTCGTCACGCTGTACCGCACCTGCCCAGCGCAGTTGCACGCCTGTGGCTGAGGTGATGCCGTACTGGCGCAGTGCGGTGAGGTCCCAACCGCCGAGGGTCCATTCCAGCTGAATGCCGTCATCACCGTGGCCCATGTCGGCCTCAACTGGGCCATCCATACCAGCGCCGCGCCATGCTTCCATTTTGCGATCCAGCTTGGGCAGGGTGACGGTTTTGGCAACGCCCATGTAACTGGCGGCGTCATTGAACAGGTTCATGTTCTTGAGTTTTTTTGGCAGTGCCATGGCGGCGCTCTCCTAAATAGTTGCCGGGTGCGGCCTATGGTTTAACCGCCGATGCGGCTGGCGAAGTCGACCAGGTAACGGTCGGTGATGCGCTGGCGTAGCTGCAGGTTTTCCAGCGGCGGTACCGGCGTGTAGTCGTAATCGAGGTAGAGCTTGCCGTCTTTGAGGGTGGTGGCGTCGTTGACGGATTCGTCGTACCAGCACGCGCCATCAATGATGTAGCCGAGGGCTTTGAGCTCACGGAACTTGGCGTTGATGCCTTCCATGATGTCGCGCACCAGGCTTGGGTGCATGGGCTTATCAACTGCCCACAAGTGCGCCTCGGCCATGGTGTCGGCCAGTACCTGGGCGGTGCGGGTGTAGTTCTCGAAGGCGAACAGCGGATCATCGCTGCAGGTGCGTGAGCCCCAGAAGCGAAAGCCACCTTCACGAATGAGGGTTGTGACTTCGTTTTCGTTGAGCAGGCCCGCGTCGGTGGCTGGGTTTTGCAGATCCCAGAACACGTCTTTGCTAATGCCGGTCACGCCATTTACAGGGATGTTGGACAGGGTTTTGTGCCAGCCCACTTGCTCATCGAGCTTGGCGCGCAGGCCCAGTGCGCGTGCCACTGCCGGGGCTGTGGTGGTGGCTTCGGCTACGGCATCGAATGACAAGAAGTCGGGCCAGATGAGCATGAGCTCGCGGGCGCCAAAGTTGTCGCGGTAGGCGATAGCTTCGGTGACGGTGGCGCATTCCCAGCAACTGGCATAGGCGAACGCACGCAGTTTTTGCGCAATAGCGACTAGCTCGGTGGCGACCTCTTGTGAGTCCAGCCCTGGTACACCGAGGATGCGGGGTGTGACGCCGAGTTTCACCTTGGCAGCGAGCAACGCCTTGAGGCCCGTGTATTGGCCTTCGGCAGTGATGGTGCCGATGATGTTGGCGCTTGTTGCTGCAGCGTCTGCGCCTTCTTCAACGCGCACGACGATGGTGAGCGGGCTGGCGTTGTCGGCAATGGCATCAAGGCTGGCGGCGAGCGTGCCTTCGGTACCGGCTTTGCCAATGGCACTGAGCACATCGGTGATTAGTACCGGCGTGTTAAGCGGGAAGGCCGCTGCGTCGGCATCGGCAGCAGTGCAAACCATACCAATCACAGCGGTTGAGATTGTGCGGATGGGGCGCGTGCCCTCGTTGATTTCGATGACGCGAACGCCGTGGTGGTAATCGGTTGCCATGGGCGGCTGCTCCTGCGCGGCTTAATGAGCGAATCTGTGGCTGAGTCGCGGCCCAGAGTGCTGAGCCATTGAGCCTGCAGGGTGACGCGCGCGCGGGTATGGGGCGAGCTGTTGGCTTTGTAGGGGGCGGGGGTACAGCGCACACAAGAAAAAGCCCCGGCTGGCGGGGCTGTGTTGATGGCTTTGGTTGGGCTTAGCTTGGGTTGTTGCCCACGCCTGCGATGTCGGTGTTTATCTTTGCGATGGTTTGCTCGGTGATTTGCTGGGCGAGCTCGACGTTGCCGGCATCCATTGCCGCCCGCACCTGCTCTTTGCCATTGAGGCGCACTTCGCGCAGGCAGTACAACGCCTCGGTGTAGGCGGCAGATTCCGCGAGAATGCTGTCAGCCGCTTGCTCGGCGGTGCGGCTATTGATTGCCCAAGCTGCAACGGTGCGCGGGACTGATTCAGCTGGGTAGCCTGCGTCTTTGAACGCTTGGGCTTCGATGGCTGCGCGTTCGTATTCTGTGGCGCGTAGTGGGTCGCCGGCTACTTTGAGGCGCGCAGCATCGGCGGCGGCGTCCACTGTTTCGCAGAGGCTTACCGATAACGCCAACCGGTTGGTTGCCTGCTTGGATGCATCGAAGGCCCAAGAGCTGCCTGTCCAGCTGTGATCTGCTGTTGGGCGCTGCTCGGTGGTGAGACCTTCGGGCAGCTCGCCTAGTTCGGTGTGCTGCTCGGCAGCACCGGTAACGGCGCTGTAAACCGTTCCTCGATGGTCTGCCAACTGCTGGGGCTTACCATCGACTAACACCCAGACGCAACCCGCTGCCGGCTGTGCCAGTTCAATGGCTAACTGAAAGGCGTTGCTTGGCACCTGAATGCCTAGTCCGGGTGTTACGGGAAGTTCTGCCGGGCCAGTGAGAACACCGGCGCTATCTGCGATGTAAGTGTACATTTTTAGCTCCTCAGATCAGTTTGATGCGGGCCGGGGAGGCAATGTGGCGAGGGAAGGTTTCACTACCAGAACGTCCACTAGCAAGAGCGTCAGTATTTGCCCCCGATAATCTAGCTCCCGAGATGATGTAGGGGTTTGAACCTGCTGCGAGACTGCCCGTAACCTGCCTAAGTCCATGAAGGTGTTCCTGTATCTGATCGAGCTTCGCGCTACCTGCAATTCGATTGATGTCAACGCCGCGCCCCTCATCTAGAGCGCGCAGGAACTCAGCCCGAATATCCGGCGAGCGCACAGTCGTAGCGCCATCGCCGCGCGTCCAGCAGCCCTCAAACCCTGCGCGACCAGCATCATCTACAAGCATTCCTGATGCCTGTGCGTGATCCCAAATCCACGGCCAATCAGCACGCACAAGCAGAACACCATGCGGCAGGCCGTAACCACCGGGCTGGATGGCTGTTGACGTCTCAAAGCTCAGCCGCCCGAGCGGAGCGTCATCGCGCCGAGCAATGGGCCACCAATTGCCCGCGCCATCGCTTCGCAGGTGCCACCAGTCACCAGCGCCCATCAGGTACAGGAAGGCGTAGCCGGCTGGGTTCAGATGAGTGTGGAATTTGATTTTATCCGTACCACTGGTCTGCACCTTGGCGCGGTTGCCGGTGTTATCTAGGCGTCGGATGAGCAGGTCGCGCACGCCGAAGGTGGCATCGTTGAGTGGCAGGGTGAGGGCGCGGTCGCCGGCGGTTGCGTCCAGTACAATAAAGCCCTCATGGGCAGCGGTGAGCAGGGCGTTTGCGCTGAGGCTGGTAAAGGTACCGCGTAGCTTGTACTGCTTGTGCGGGTCGGCGGCGACCTGGTGCGCGGTGATGAGGCTGTCGGCATAGGCTCGCGTGGCCAGCACGACACTCGGGTCGATTTTTAACTGCACGGCTGCAGTGCTGCTCACAATTAGAATCATGCGCAGTACTTGCGTGCGGCCTGAGCCTTCTGCGAGTTCTGGCTTGTAACTTGGCGGGCAATTGCTGACGGCGATCAGGTCTCCGGCAGCGTCATACAGGCCCATTTCACGTAACCAAAAGCCGCCGGTGGTTTCTGGGATTACCAGCTCTGCAATGATTTGACTGTCGTTTACCGGGTCCACGCTCAGGGTATTGAGGTCTGCGCGGTATTGTTCGTTGACCAGGGCAGTCTGCGAACGGTTTGGAATTGGCAGGTTGCCGTTGCCGTCGCCGACTGCCATGCGGCTGACTTGCAGTTGAGTACCGAGGGCCACGGCGTTGGCCAGCTTGGCCTCGCCTATGGCGGTGAGGATGGCGAAATAAGTTTGGCTCATGGGTACACGCTCATAGTGTCGATTGAGTGCTCAGAACTACCGAACAGCAACGCAGGGCTGCTGACTTCAATAGGGCCGGGTGAGTAGGGATATACGGTGAGGGTTTCGCCGTCATTCATGGCGGCGCCAATGTAGGTTGTGCCCTTTGTTTCAAGGCTGATGGCGAGGCCGGTGAGGTGGCGGGTGAGTGGTTTGGAGTCGTCAATCAGGCGCACCAACTCGATGTACATTTCTTCGGTAATGCCGGTTTCCAGCACGCCTACTTGCAGTTGAAACGTACCTGGCACACCTAGCGGCTGGTTTTCCCACCACTCACGCACCTCAATCAGATAGCCCAACGGCTCGACCACGCGGCGCAGCGCACCGATGGTGCCTTTGTGAGCGTGGATGAAAAATGCGCCGTCGATGGCTTTGCGCTTGGTTGCTTCTGGCCAGTTGCTGTCCCAGCGATCCACCGAAAACGCCCACGCAAGGTAGGGCAGTAATTCAACTGGGCAGGTGCTGGGGTTCCACAGTTCGCGCAGCGTTACCGGTACGCGCTCGATGTTGGCCAGCGCCTGTGCCGCCGCACGTTCAAGCGCGGTGCTGTTGGCGGGCATCAGCGATTGGTAGGTGCTCACGCTTGCAGCTCTGCGAGGGTGACGCTAGTGGCGGTGCAATACGCAGCAGCGGTTTCGTTTGGCGCGATGTCTTCCCAGTCGGTTAGCTCAACATAGCGCACGCCCTCAACATGCAACGCGGCATCAATGGCCGAGCGATAGACTCCACGGTCCAGCCGCCGGCGTTGGTTGACGTAGCTGCTCAGCGCAGCCTGTGCGGCTTGCAATACCAGCTCAGACTCAGGCGTGAGGCTGTCGACATAGAGCACGGCGGTTACGGTGTAAGGCAGCACGGTGGCGCTTTGTACGGTTACGCGATCGCATACCGGGCGCACGTCCTCATCATTCAGGGCAGCGGCCACAGCATCGAGCAGATCCTGTGAAGCAGTGCCATCACCTGTGGCTGACTGCACGGTGATGGTGGCGTAGCAGGGGGCTGGGCTGATGGCAGTTGCATCGGCTACACGGCCATCGGCAGTACGCGCATGAAATATATAGGCGTTGCGCGGTCCTGCGGTGCTCAGGCCCTCAAGCGCCATTTGGGTGCGTTCGCGCAGGCTGTCGTCACCTTCCAGCACGGCGGCAACCGGTGGGGTGGCACTGGGGTTGGCTGGGGTGATGGTCAAACGGCTGACGTTGAAACGGGCGGCGATCTGTTCCAGGTCATTGCCTGTTGCAAAGGCCAGCATGACGGCAAGGGCAGACTCGTTAACGCGCTGGCGCCAGTTCAGCTCACGGTAAGCGTTCTCTTGCAGAAGTTTGACCAGGGGCTCGGATTCCAGCTCCAGGCGGGCGGCGATATCGGCCTGCTGATCGGCCGGGAACAGGTTAATAAGGGCGGTTTTGCGCTCGGCAAAAATCACCTCATAGTCGAGCGATTCGACTACCTCGGGGGCGGGTAGCAGGGAAAGGTCGATCGGGCTGAAACTGCTCATGCAATGGCTCCCATTACCAGCGGCACTTGCAGGCTGATGGCTTGGTTGGTGTCGATGCGGGTGCCCTCTAAATCAATGATCGCTTGGTAGGCTGAGCTGCCTTGGCTGATTTGCACGCGGCTGATGCTGAGGCGTGGCTCCCAACGCATGAGGCCCATGGCAATGGCGGCATAGGCGCGCAGCTTGGTGGTGCCGTTGAATGGCTGGTCGATGAGTTCCATGAGCTGGCTGCCGTAATCACGGCGCATCACGCGGCTGCCAATGGGGGTAGTAAGAATGTCGCTCACGCTTTGGCGCAGGTGGTCGAGATCGCCAATGGCGCTGCCGTTGGTGCGGTTCATGCCGGTTTACCTGTTTGCGCACTGCCAGCAGTTACGCCTGTGTGTTTGTGGTTAACCAGGCTTACGGCGGCGGCGATTACGTCTTGGCTAACGGTTACGGTACCGGTGACGTTCTGATTGCCGGTTTGGGTGTAGTCACCTTCGTGGGTGATTGGCCCTTTGATGGTGATGCCGCCGAGACTTTCGAGCGTGGTGGTACCGGCTGCAGGCAGGATGGCGCGTAGGTGATGGGCAACGTGGTCGTATTCGATCTGCGCGCCGTCTGGGTAGACGGTGAGGTCTTTGGCTGGGCTGTTGCTGGGCGCAGGGTTGCCGAGGGAGTCGAGCCCGAGCAAAACAATGCCTTGCGTGGGTTCGCCGCTGGGGCTGAATACCAGGCACTGTTCGTTCACAGTTGGCGGGTTCCAGGTGCGTGTGGTGCCGGCGCGCAGATTTAACCAGGGCAACCAGCCGGTTGTGATGGTGCCACTGGTGACGCGGCACAATGCTGGCAACTGCTGTGCGGGGTCGCCATGGTCGACCTCGGCGATGGTGCCAAGGCGGATCATGTTGTCGAGGCGGCGGGTAATTTCGGCTAGCGAGTTCATGCCGTCATGCTCGCGTGCTCACGCGCGCGATGCACGGTGGGTGCTTTGTAGTGCGAGGCCTTACAGCGCCAGACTATCTGGTGAGGTGATTGAGCAAGCTGTCGCGGATCATATCGAGGTCACTTGAGCTAAAGCCCAATAGCTCGCGGCGATCGTAGCGGGTGTCTGGCGAGGTTTTGCCGGGGCTATCACGCAATCCGTACTGGTGAACACGGGCAATGCGTGCAGTACGCCCGAGAAAGCCAATAGCGATACTGTTTGCGGTGCTCTGCACTTTTAAATAGCGGGCTTGGCGCAGCTTGGTGAACATTGGGGCGGCCTTCCGCTTGCGTTTGATGCGGCCTTGCTTTTGGCGCAGTTCGCGGGCTTTGCGCGGGGCGTAGGCGGTGCCGTCTGGGTTGCGCTGGGCTGCAATGCGTTGCTGCTGACTGCGGCGCAGTTCGCGGGCAATGCTGGTGTTGAGTTGGCGGCGCTCTTTGGGCTGCAGCTTCGTGAGCAGGGCGCCTGCCCAGTCTTCGAGTGCGCTTAGGTCATCAGTCATGCGGAGTCTCGATACTCATGCTTTCGAGTGTGAAGGTCTCTTCAAGTTGCGGCTCTTCTGGGTGGGTGATCTGCAGGGTGCCATCTTCCAGGCGTTTGACGATTACGCGCTCAGTCAGGGGCAATGTGAGCGACATATCAACCTGATTTTCATCGATCACGTCTACTTCAAACTGTATGGACTCTTTGCCTTTTTCGAGGTTGGTCATCAGTTCGGACTGGTTCACCAGTACCCATGCCAGCAAAGGCACCGCCACGGCGTCTGGTGAGCCTGTGTAGTCGGTGAGGATGATGTTAAGCGTGAAGCTGTACTCAAACGATAAACCCGGCGCAGCTGTGGCACGAATGCGGCCCTGATCAACAAAAATGAGCAGGCGCTCTTGGTTGTATTTGAGTTCTGGCACGTTGGCCAGCAGGTGGGTGCGCAAGCTGTTGAGTTTATTCATGGGGTTGCTCGGTTAGTAGGCGCTGTTGGCAGGCATAAACAGCATCAACTTGGGCTGCGCAGGTGGCCCAATCGTTTTCGGTGCGCTCTGTATCGCTGAGCAGTTCGCCGTTAAGGCTGGGGCTGCTCGGTGAGAGGGTGCAGGGCACCACTGCCGGACAACCACTGACGATAAGCGTCGGCGCCGGTGATGGCGGGACGTTGCCGCAAGCGGCTAACAGGCTCAGGCAAAGGCTGAGCAGCCCAGTTTTTAAAGGCTTGGTTTTCACGTTTAAGCACCTCGATTCTCTGCTCGCGCTCTGTGAGCCCTTGACGCAGCAAGTCTTGGGTTTTGCGCAGGCTGGTCTGTGCATTGCGCTCGACTTTCAGCAGTTCGCTTAATTGGTTGGCGTGGCCGGTGACGCGGGCGACCTCCTGTTGCCACTGGCTGGCCAATTGCGCGCTGGCACTGGCTTGGGTGTCGGCCTGCTTGATGCGCTGTTGCTGGCCCCATATGAGCAGGCCAAGTGCAGCGATCAGGGCAAGCCCTAGCAACGCTTGGCGCAGGGTGCTCATGCGCGGTACCAGCCGGCGGCATTCATTTGGGCGGTGCTTAGTTGCTGGGCTTCACCGATGATCACCGTAGCCTTGAGCCCCGGTACTGCGATGTTAAGGGCTTCTGCAAAAGATGCGGCGATGTCGCCAGGCGTGGTGATTGGCAACACAAATACGTCGCCATCGCGTGGGCTGAGTTTTTTTATCTTCTCGATGTCGATCATGCTGCTAAGGCCTCCGGCTGACATTGAGCGTGCTGCAGGTAAGCGCGCTCTAGTTTGGTGTCGTAGAGGTTGCGGGCGTAGCTCGGGCCGTTATAGCGCTTGGCGAACTCTGCCCATTTTTTGTTTTTCAGGGCTTTATGCAGGGCTGGGTCTGCCTCAATGAAGCGCACAAATGCCTCAAACTGCTCGGCCTCGCTCTTGGCCATGCGTTCGGCAAACTCTTGCACGCTGCTGTAACCGAGCAACTGCCAGTGGTAACCCATGATCTGGAAGGCGCCCCAGCTGGCTGATGCGAGGGCGCTGCTGTCATCGATCATGCGGGCGCGGGCCAGGCGTTGGTGCTCTGCGGTACCGCCTGCATAACCACCGGGGGCCGAGTTGATCAGGTTTGGATAGAGCCGCGCCAACTCATCGGCATGCTGTTTGAGTTGCTTTGCGTCGTCATCCGGGTGCTGTGGGCTGCACAGCTGGCGGTACATGATGTGCCGTTCAAACAGTAGGGTGGGCTTGCCGTTGCTGGCGAATCCATTGCCGAGGCTTTCCACCTGGTTGACTGCTAACACGATGGCTATATCAACTCCCAAGCGTTTCGCTGCTGCTGAAAGGTCGGCATGGCCGAGCAGGTTTGCGCAGCTTTTACCGGCTAACGCGTCTTGGGTTTTAGAACCGGCAATGCCGTCATCCACCAGGCCCACTTTGCGCTGATAAACGCGCACAGCCTTCTCGGTTTCGTCGCCGTAGTCACCGTCTACCCGTAGTTTGGCGCCACTGGCATTGAGTTTTTTTTGCAGCAGAGCAACGGCTTGCGAGCGATCGCCATGGCTTAGGGTAACGGTCATAGGGTTGGCCTCAGCAGGGCGGCAAGGTTGCCGCGTGAGCGGTAAACGAGAATGAGCAAAATCACGGCGATGGCGGTTTGCCATGGGCTGACGTGGGGCTGGTACAGCAAGATTTCTAAGCCAGCGCAGAGCAGGGCGGCAATCAGCAGGCAGGCGATGAGCGATATGCCGCGCCGGATTCGGGCGCCATTGCGCTGGAAGCACACAAGGCGCATGGCTGAGGCGATGTAGGCCACGGCTGCGAGTAGGGGCATCAGGGTGGTGAGCATGTTTACTCTCCTCCCCCTCGTTTGAACCAAGCCGGTACCAGCCCAGAAAAATCGGTTTTCTGGATCAGCTCTAGGGCTTTTAGGGCGAGGGGCACAACGATAATGGCTCCGACAAAACCACCGGGGCCGGTTTGGGTAATGGGTGTTTGGGTGACGATTTCAGAGGCGCTGACATAACCCACGCACGCGGAAATAAGCAGTCCGAGAATGCGTTGCCAAGGCTTGATATCGCTCTGGTGCATGGCAATGAGCGCCGCACCGATGATGGCGCCAAACAGGGCGTTGCCATCGAGCGCGGGCATTAAGGTTGCGAGGCCGACGCCAGCGGCGGCGGTGGCGACAACTGCGCCGGTAGTTGGCTCAGGCATGGTGCGTCCTTACTGCTGTTTGATCAGGATTGCCGGCGAGGTCATGGCCTACGTTCGGGCTGTGGGCGATCTGCACAAATGACAGCTGGTTGATGCGATCAACCACCTCACCCAGTAGTGCCGGACTGAAACGCTGGCCCACTGTGAAACCGAGGGCGCGGGCGCAGAACTCACTGCAGAACATGCGCTTTTTGTCATCGATGCCCATCGGTAGAATTTGGCTGGCAAAGATGCCTAGCCAGTCATAGCCCTTGCCCTTGTGGCGCGCGAATACCTGCTCAATCAGTTGAGGATTCGCCCAGGGCAGCGGGATTAAGTGCCAGTGGTTTGGGTTGAAGTCGACATTCTTGGCGCGCACACCACCATCCATTGCCGAGGCAGACAACCAACGACCATCTGGCATTACCAGCTCACAGTGGCTGAATTTTGATCGTGTCCACAGGCGTATAAGGCGATTAAAAAATGTGCCTTTGCTTTTGTAGAGCGCTAAATAAATCAGTCCCATAAATTCACCATTTGGCTTTGCTCAGCTGCTGCTTGGGCGGTGGGTAGGTTTACGCGGGTGCCGTGGGGCAGCGTGGTGCCCAACTCGGCAAGGCCGGGGTTGGCTTGAAGTACTTGCTCAACCACGCCAGCGGTGCGGCCGTAATGCCGCCAGCAGAGCTGGTCGAGGCTGTCGCCTTGCAGGGCGTGGGTGGTTTCCATCAGATCAGCTCGACCGTGGTGCGGCGTAAGCCGAGTAGGTCACTCACAGCCCAACGGGCATCGCGGCGCAGCTCATCAATGGAGGCGGTGAGTTCTTCGGCGTTTTTCTCGCCGGTGTTGGTGGTGTCGTAGCTGCGGTAGCGCTCGGCCACTTCAACTGATGTGGCGCAGTAGATTGCGCGCAGGTACTGCGCCTGCAGGATGCTGGCACCGTTGATCTGTTCGGCAGGTACATCGGCCAAGGTGGTGAAGCCTTCGGCCTGCCAGTTGAGTTTTTTGGCTAATAGCAGGCGGTTTACGCTTATGAGGGCGCCAACGATGGCGACTTCAAGCCGTTTGTTGGTGACGCTGGGATTGATGCGCTGCGCTTCACGCACATCGTCTGCATCGATGTCAGGCCAAAAGCCGTCATTGCTCAAGGTGAATGCAGCTGATGTACCACCGGCAATGAATCCGCTCATTGTGGGCGCGCCCGTCGGTCTGCCTTGGATATTGCACGCCTCAACTCTTGCCGGCTGAATTGCGGGTAATTTGCGCAAAGGCGATCAAATGCGGACCGTGCGTTTTGGATACTCAGAAATTGTTCACGCGGCGTAGCAGGCATTACTTCATGGTTGATGACTGGGCCGGTACAGACTGTGCGGTCGTATTCTTCAGCCGAGGTCGCATACTGCTCTGCAATATTAAAGAGCAAGACTTCACGCGGGCTTTGCTGAAAGTTGCACATGTACTGTTTTTGGAACTCATTCATCGTAATGCCTGTTGTGTTGAATAAGTCGGCGGTGGTCGGGGCGTCACTTTGGGAAGGAGTAACCCAAGATCAGCCCCGAGCCGCCGGGGTGCGTGGGGACGCTCGGTTAGCTGGCGTTTTGTTGCGCAGCGTATTTTTTCAAGTAGCGGTCAACGCGCTCCAAATCTTTTTTGCCACCGCAATTGGCGTGCAATTCAATGGCGCGGGTCAGGTGCTGCTTGGCTGTGTAGAAGTTGTCAAAGTCCGTTTCAGCGGGTTTGTCATCCACCGGCAAACCGGCGTATTGCTTGCCCAGCGCCAGATGCAACTTGGCGCGCGCCTGGTCTGGCATATCCTCAGTGGCCGTCAGCTGTTCGACGGAAACCAAGGTTTCCAGTGAGAAGCTGTGGCCGAGTTTGTTGGCGTTGAGTGCTGCTGTGGCCACTTCTTCTGCGATAAAGCAGCCGGTGGTTCGGGCAAAGCGGTCGGGCATCACCAGCTTGTGCTTGAGAACGTAGGCCGCAATTTCGATCGCGCCGGTGTAATCGGCGATATCGATGTGCCAGGTCATCATGGTGGTGAGTACTTCGTCCTGTGCTCCGTTGCCCGCTGCCAGTACGCCTTGCACATAGGGTAGGTAAGCCGGTAGCAGCTGTTTTTTTAGCTCGACTTTGCTTTCTGTGCCCTGGATGTTCTTGAGGCGCAGCCGATCCTGTGCAAGCTGGCCGAGCTGCAGTTCGTAGGTGGTTGCACCTTCCATGCTGATGGCTGGCGATGCGGCTGCGGCCTCAATGGCTGCGCGTTTGCGCAGCTGGTTGCGTTGGGCTGGTGTCAGGTTCATGGCGCGCCTCTTAGGCCTCGGTTGGTTCTGGGTAGTCGACGGCAGTGATGCCTTCAACCAGGGCGACCAGGCCGAAGTCTTCGATGACGTAGGACTCGTTGGACGACTGGTAGTCGGCAATGCGATCCAGCTCTGGCTCATCTTTCAAGTGACGACGACGCGCTCCGTTCTGGTAGTAGATGGAGAGGTTGCTCAGGGTGGTGACCAGCACGGTGTTATCCGGGAAGAACGGAGCGTCGACCACTTGCAGTCCGCCAAGGCGGGCGCGGCTGACGATTTCTTGCGCGGCGTTTTCTTCCTCGTTGGAGTCGGCACCCTTTTCCACGGCAGCCAGCAGTTTGCTGTGCATGAGGTTGCGCGAAACCATCACGCGCAAATCTGGACGGCTGCGGTGCCATGGGTCGAGCATTTGCACGGCATCGAATACCAGACCGTCAAGGTTGGCGTAGTCGCCCTCGAAGACTGTATCGACTCCGGCAACTTTGATTACTTTGCGCGGGCCGATGGTAGCGTTGTCGAGCACGCGGTCGGTGGCGCCGGTGCGGATCTTCTGCAGCCAGCCAATGTTGACGTCTTGCAGCAATGGGTTGGTGGCTCGGTCTGTGGTTACGGCCGCACTGGTGCCGTTAAAGCCGATCATGATTCGATCGAGGGCTTGGCGCATGATGATGGCTTTGCTCAACTTGACCTGGAAGTCGGGGAACTTGGCCCAGGCATCGAGCAAGGCATATGGGAACGCGCTGTCAAAGTTGGTTTGTTTGCAGGTGTAAGAATCTTTGCTCAGGGCGCTACGGTTTTGCGGGGTGCGTGCAGTACCGCCGGCTGTGTCAGTGCGGCTGGCGATCGGTCCATTAACGCCAAGTAAAAGGGCTTCACCGGACTGCTCATCGACGCCAATGATGTTGATTTGTTTGAGGAAACCATCGGACTCCTGCACCGCTACTTCAAGCTTTTGCTGGATAGATGGGTCGACGCTGAATTTTTCGTGTGCGCTAGCCACGCCATTGAGCAAGGCGATTTGCACGGCCAGGGCGGCGAAGGCGAAGCGAGTTTCTTTACGCATGGGGTGTTCTCCGGTGAATAGGCTTTTCGGTTGGGCCGTGGGATCAGTAATCAGTCAGCAAGGCGCCATCACCGCCAGTAACTGCTGGGCGCTGCTGTTGGTGGTGGCTTTGTGTGCCAGCCAACTGGGTTTTTAGCGCCGTGAATTGGGTGTCGAGGGTGTTGAGCTTGGTGCTCAAATCAGCCGTCTTTTTCTGCTCGGCAGTCAGTAAATCGCTGAGCTCTTTGCTGTGTTGGGCGATGGCTTCCACCGCCTCGCCAACGGCAGAAAACTCTTTGTCATCTTTAACCTGCTTGCCGTTTAGCAAGCTTTGAACCTTGCTGAACAAGGTCGCGCCGATACTTGGCTTCTCTTCAAATTCTTCAAAGGCCAGCTCTGCCTCAACCGCCTCGGTGAACATCGAGGTTGCCGAGTAATGGCGGTCTTTGAACGGGCTGGCTTCTGGTTTTTGCGCGGAGAATGCAAGTACATCAGTGCCCAGGCTGGCGGGGGAGTCGGTCACGGCAAGCCCGACGATGTAGGCTTCGCCGGTGTCGGCAAAGCTGTCGTCGATTTCGATAGAGGTGTAAATCTTTTGCTTGGCCTTGTTCATCGCAATCAGGTCGGCGGTCGGCTCGATCTGGGCGAATAGGGCCAATTTGGTCTGGCCGTTAATTTCAACTTCTTCGACCTTTACTGCAGTTACATCACCGTAGGCCTTGAACGGGCCATCGGGCATCAAACCACGATAGTGCTCCAGCCACACGCGGGCGCCGTAGGTGGCAGTGTTGAAGTTCTTTGCAGCTTGCTCAAGCCAGCTGCGTTTGATCGTGCGTTTGTCCGATGTGGCACCTTCAACGGCGACGCGGAACCAGTTGGAGCGGAATTTCTTCATGGTGGATGGCCTCAATGCGGTGTCGGCGTTTTGCCGTTGCGTTGAGGGCATGGTCGGTAGCTGGAGGCTTACGGGCAACGTGCCGCGCTTGTGGTCGCTGCCGATACAGGCGGCGCCACTACTGAGCCTCGCGCGAGAGCGTCAGCATCTGCGCCATGAATGCTGCCGTTGAAATTCCTACCCGAGATAACCGCCGCCAAGCCAAATTTTTGTATTGGACGGGTTGGCGCGTCACCGAAATTGCCGAGTGCCTGGGCGAGAAAGAGAAAACCGTCCACTCATGGAAAGCGCGTGATGAATGGGACCGTGCCAGTAATGTAGAGCGCATTGGCGGTGCATTGGAAGCGCGCCTCGTCCAATTGATTTTGAAGGAAGGCAAAACCAGCGGCGACTTCAAAGAGATCGATTTACTGCACCGTCAGTTGGAGCGCCAAGCCAGAATTGAGCGCTACCAGGGCGGCGGTACCGAAACTGATCTGAACCCCGAGCTTTCCAAGCGTAATGAGGGGCCGAAGAAGAAACCCAAGCGCAATGAGTTCGATGAGCAACAGATTGAACTGCTTACGGAGGCGTTTATTGATGGCTGTTTCGGTTATCAGTTGGACTGGTACCGGGCAGGGGATCAGCGCACCAGGGCCATCCTCAAAAGTCGGCAGATTGGTGCCACTTACTACTTTGCGCGGGAGGCGTTTCTCGATGCCCTGGTCACGGGTCGCAATCAGATATTTTTGTCCGCTTCAAAGAACCAAGCGCACATTTTCAAGGCTTACATTCAGGCGTTTGCGCGGGAGGTTGTCGGCGTTGAGTTGACCGGTGATCCAATCATTCTGGGTAACGGCGCCGAGCTGCATTTTCTGGGTACCAATGCCCGGACTGCTCAGGGCTATCACGGCAACTTCTATTTCGATGAGTTCTTCTGGACGTTCAAGTTTAACGAGCTGAACAAGGTCGCCAGCGGCATGGCGATGCAGAAGCAATACCGCCGCACGTACTTTTCAACCCCGTCGAGCATGGGCCATGAAGCCTACCCATTCTGGACGGGCGAGCGCTTCAACAAGGGCAAGCCTGCGGCGCAGCACTTGAATATCAATGTGAAGCATGAGGCGCTGCAGCACGGCAGGCTGTGCGAGGACAAAATCTGGCGGCAAATCGTCACCATTCTGGATGCCGAGCAGGGTGGTTGCGATCTGTTCGACATCGAGGAGCTACGCCTTGAGTACAGCGCGGATGCCTTCGCCAACCTGCTGATGTGCCAATTTGTTGATGATGGCGCATCAATCTTCCCGCTTAACGTGCTGCAAAAATGCATGGTCGATAGCTGGGTTGAGTGGGGCGAGGATTACAAGCCATTCGCCGCGCGCCCCTTTGGCGATCGTGCTGTATGGGTTGGCTATGATCCTGCTGAAACCGGTGACTGCTCGGGGTTGGTTGTGGTTGCGCCGCCTATGGTGCCGGGTGGCAAATTCCGTGTGCTTGAGCGCCATCAAATCCGAGGCATGGACTTCGCCTCACAGGCTGAAACCATCCGGCTGATCACCCAACGCTACTGGGTGACTTACATCGGCATTGATACCACCGGCATGGGATCTGGCGTGGCGCAGCTGGTTAAGCAGTTTTTCCCTAACGTCAAAACATTCAGCTACTCGCCCGAGGTGAAAACCCAGCTGGTACTCAAGGCTTATGACGTGATCCACAAAGGCCGGCTTGAGTTTGACGCCGGTTGGACGGATCTGGCCCAGGCACTGATGGCCATCCGCAAAACCATGACCGCAAGCGGCAGGCAGTCGACCTATACCGCTGGGCGAACAGACGCAACAGGCCATGCTGATCTGGCGTGGGCTCTTTTTCACGCATTACAAAACGAACCGCTGGAAGGGCAGACAACTGCCAACACCGGGCGGATGGAGATGCTTTGATGACTACAACAGGTTCTGAGGTGGCGGTAACTGCTGCCCAAGCAGAAAAGCCAAAGGGCAGCGTGGTGTTCAGCTTTGGTGAGCCCACTTCGGTGCTGTCATCGCGTGAGATGTTTGACTATTTGGAGTGCTGGTATAACGGCCGCTGGTATGAGCCACCACTGTCGATGGATGGCTTGGCGCGATCGGTGAAGGCCAGTGTGCATCTGGACTCTGGCCTGCGCTTTAAGCGTAATCAGTTGAGCCGGTCATTCATCCCGCACAAGCTGTTATCGCGTCAGGCGTTCAATCAGTGGGCTCAGGATTATCTGGCTTTGGGTAATGGGTATGTCGAGGCGCGGCGTTCCGTGCTGGGTAATGCCATCAGCCTGCAAACGCCGCTTGCTAAATACATGCGGGTGGGTAAAGACGATCGGTTCTTCCAAGTGCAAGGTTGCCAGAAAGAACACGAATTTGAAGCGGGCAGCATTTTTCATCTGCGTGAGGTGGATTTGCACCAGGAGATATACGGGTTGCCTGAGTGGGTGAGTGCGCTGCAGTCGGCTTTACTCAACCAGTCGGCCACGCTGTTCCGGCGCAAGTACTACGAGAACGGCAGTCACGCCGGCTTCATCCTGTACATGACAGATGCCGCACAGGACCAGGGCGACATTGATGATTTGCGCACCGCGCTGAAAAACTCAAAAGGCCCGGGCAATTTCCGCAACCTGTTTGTGTACGCGCCAAACGGCAAAAAGGAAGGTCTGCAGATTATTCCGGTCAGTGAGGTGGCCGCGAAAGATGAGTTCAATTCGATCAAAGACCAAACCCGTGAGGATGTGCTGGCCGCGCTGCGCATGTACCCACAACTGATGGGCATAGTGCCAAAGAATGCCGGCGGTTTCGGATCACTGAAAGAAGCTGCAGAAACCTACGCCCGTCTTGAACTCGAGCCGCTGCAGGAGCAGTTCAGGCAGCTCAACGACTGGGTAGGCGAAGAAGTGGTGCGCTTCCTGCCATTTGATGAAGGCACTGAAAACTAACGAACCGCAACTCTCACCATCAAGCCGCCTTCGGGCGGCTTTTTTGTGCCTGCGTCACCCTAAAGATTTGTCGTTCTGTCGCGTGAAATAACCCACTGCAACATATCACTGTAAGGGCTTAAAGACCAGCAGTAACAGGCCTGCGACCCAGTATTGGCGCGGGCTTTGGGTGGTTCGGCGTCTTCACTATGGGTTGCCATGGCAAGGCTCATGGCACGGATTTTTGCACCTGGCGCGCGCCGTCATCCCCCCACCACGCCTGCGGGCTAAATAGGTCGTTTTTTCTTCACGCCTGCAGTTGGCTTGGTGCGGCTCCCTGCTTGCGCTGGCGGCACGTTAGCGAGCGCTGGAATACCTGCGGAACCCTGCGGCAAGCGCCGCTCTGGCGCGCTTATATGCGGCCTACGGATTGGCTCATTTTCAGGAGAGGGCTGGGAAAAAGGTAATTTTAGTAATTTTTGGGTTTGGGGTATCTCAAGCCCGCGTGGCACTAGGGCTGAGCATATTACCTTTGAGGGTAATTTAGGGTAATTGCTGAGGTAATTTTTTTGTAAGTCACTGTTTTATAAGGTTTTTACAAAACCGATTTATGACCTACTGAAAAGGTAATTGGCTTACCTTCGAATTACTATTTTATTACCTTTAACATAACTATATAACCTATTGATTTATAAGGCGTTAAGTATGCTTTAGAAAATAAATTACCTAAATTACCTTTTTCCCAGCCCTCAACATAAAACGCTGATAGGTATAGGAAAGAAGGTTCTCGATGATCAGCTACTCATTCAATGACAGGCGCATGTTCACGTTTTAACTGATGCATGCTTACTGTCACCAAAACTGTCACCGCAGCTTGTTGTGTGTTGCTTGGGTCAGCTGGAACCCCTGTAAATACTGGAGCGGGCGAAGGGAATCGAACCCTCGTTATCAGCTTGGGAAGCTGGAGTAATGCCATTATACGACGCCCGCTTTTTGCGGGAGTCTTTGTACCAGAACTTGGCCGCGAAAAGAAGCCCGCACCTCGAGTAAATATGATTTACCGGATGCGGGGTGCTCGTTTTGGCATGGGTTATACAGCCATTGCGGCGTGTTGCATGTCCATCTGCGGGTAGTGCAGGCGCTCGACGGGGCGGGTGCTTTGCAGGAATCCGAAGATGGCATCACGGGTTTGCTCGCAAGCGCTTTTGTGTTCCATGTCGAGGAAGTGCCCGGCATTTTCGATGGTGGCAAAGCGGCAGTCTGGCAGGTATTCACCAAACAGGCGTGCGTCATGCGCGGTGGTGTACTCGTCATTCTCGCCGTTGATGAACAGCAGCGGGATGTCGATACGGGCCAGGTAAGGCATCTGGCAATTGGACTCCATGCGCATCACTTGTTTGATGTGCGCGTGCATTTGCCGGTATTCGTGTTCATGCAGGCTGCTGACGTGGCGATAGTTGTAGCGCTTGAACAGCGACGGCAGGAATTTGCCGATGGTGCTGTTGACCAGCTCGCCAATGTTTTCGCGGTCTGTCGCTTCGAGGAAAGTCAGGCCACGGTTCATGTAGTCGAGCATGGGCTCGTTGAGAACGGGCGAGAACGAACTGATCACCGCTTGTTCAATGCGTGCAGGGCGTTTGGCCAGTGCCAGCAAAGCCGCAACGCTGCCCCACGAGAACGACATCAGGAAGTTGGCTTTAAAGTGCTCAATCAGTTCGAGCAGGATGTTGGCTTCATCATCCTTGCTGATCAGGTGGTCGTAGTCGTTGTGCTGGCGCGAGCGGCCGGCGTAGGGCAGGTCGAACAGCACGACGTTGAATTGTGGTTGCAGGGTTTTTACCGTTTGCGCGAATGAGGCCGTGGTAGCCATAGACCCATTGACCAGGATGATGGTCTTGCGGGCTAGGGGGCTGGCATAAAACTCCGTGTGGACTTTGTAGATCCCATTTACGTCGACGACAGCGATGGCTGGCTTCATGTCGTTTCCTCCTGGCGCAATTTAGGCAAGGTCTACGGCAAGGCCGATAAACCGGGCAAAGTAGGACAGTTAGGAAAGCGCCTGGACATGACAAACGAATGTCAGGCTGATGATTTTATAATTATTTATTTTTCAATTGGTTAGGGTTGAAAAAGAGCAATCGCTCCACGCCTGTAAAATGGCTGGAGTGACGTCTTGAACCGGGCAGGAACCACATTTAGCGCAGAGCGCTAGCAACCAAGAGAACGCTTAGATGGTCTTCGTGACTGGCTGGTCACATCGAGACCTTATGATTCGATTTAAGCAGCCCAACCGTTATGGCGCAAGCGCTAATTTAGCTGCGATGTTGCCGTTTATCGGTGGGTGAGTGGCTAACCCTGAATCTACGGTTCGGCAAAGCTTGCGACCTCAGCAGCGGACAACTGGCGATACTGCCCGGGCGCCAAATTGGGATCGAGTTCGACGCTGCCAATGTGCGTGCGATGCAGGCCGATGACCTTGTTCTGGAAGTGGCCGAACATGCGCTTGACCTGATGATAGCGGCCTTCATGCAGGCTTAGCCGGGCGCGACGCGGGGCGAGTATTTCCAGCTTGGCCGGAAGCGTGGTGAGGTCCTCGAACGCGAAGTACAGGCCGCGGGCAAAGGTCTCGATGTATTCGGGCTCAATGTCGTTTTCGGTTTCAACCAGGTAGACCTTAGCCTTGCGGCTGCCCGGGTTAGTGACGTGCCGCGACCATTGTCCATCGTTGGTAATCAGCAGCAGGCCGCTGGTGTTGAGGTCGAGCCGTCCGGCAAGGTGCAACTCATCCTTCGCCGGTTCATCAAGCAGGTCGATCACCGTGCGATGCGCTTCATGATGGGTGGCGCTGACAACGCCAACGGGTTTGTGCAGCATGAAGTAACGTGCAGGTTTGCCTGCTTGCACGAGCACATCATCCAGTTCGACGCGGTTGAATATCCTCACCTCAAAGCGTCCGTCGCGGCAGCTGTGGCCATCAACACGCACGCGACCACCGGCGATCATTTGGCGAACGGTCTGGCGATTTAAATGCGCAAGATTGCTGAGGACTCGGTCGAGACGCATGGCTAGCGCTTCGGCTCGGACACAGCCGGTTCAGGCTCTATCGGCAAGGCCATGGCGCAGCGTGGGCAAATGCAGCTACGGTCGATGCCGGCGGGAATCTGCTCGAGAATGCGCGGGTCGATCTTCTTCGCAAAACACCAACATGACTCTACCGCGACGGTGGATGCCGCTTGCGCGCATTGGTTGAGTTGGCCGCACAGCGGGCAAATGTTTTGGGTGTTGGTCATGGATGCAATGTCTGGCGTTCGGTTGCCGGTATTGCAGCAGTATAAAGCGGTTCGGGATTTGCCTGGGTGGCTCTCTGCAACGATGAGCCTGATCCGGCCATGCACTGGCTGAAGCATTGCTACCGGCAATCGGCTTTCCGACGGTGTGCATTTAGGCGGCGGCTGCACAGGGCACCTTTGCCCGGCGAGAGAGTCAATATGCTATCGCCAGCCTTCGCTGGTTTGTTGTGCGTCGAGGCGCTTATGTCTTACAAATCCATGCTTATTGCGTTGTTGGGATTGTCTATGAGTGGCTGCGCCATTTACGACCAAGGTTATTACTACGACGACGCCTATTATTCGGAGCGCTATTACTCGGGCCCCGGTTATCCGGCCTATGTGCAGCCGCGCGGCTATTACTACAACGATTACCGTTACTACAGGTACCCGAACCATCCGCGCCCACCGCATCACGGTGGTCACTACAACGGTGGCTCACATCACGGCTCGCATCATGATGGTGGCCATCATCAAGGCGGAAACCATCAGGGCGGTGATCACCAAGGCGGCAACCATCAGGGTGGCAATCACCAAGGTGGCAATCATCAGGGGCATCAACAGGGTGGTCGCGACAAAGGCAAGCGTGAGTATCGGCAGAGCCCTCAACAGCATCAGCCGTCGCGCTCGGCCAGTCAGGGCTCGCGCCAGCGTATGCAGCAACAGTTGATCCAGTCCAATGGCAGCGCCAATCGGGCGCGCAGCAGACGCTGATTGGGCTGGCGGGCTTCGCAGCTTGTCAGAGTTCTACTGGCGATTTAAATTGCTTAAAAACAATAAGGAATCGCCATGCATTTACTGTCTTTCTGTAAAGGCGCACTTGCCATGTTCTGGTTAGTGGCGCTGCTCAACGTGCTGTATCCCTTTGCCGAGCCTTTGGGGCGCTGGTGTAACTGGCTGGCGTTGATTTTGCTGCTGGCGCATCTGGCCGAGGTGGCGCTGTTTCATAAACAGATCATGGCTCGCCCTAAACCGTGGCTCGGGCGTATTCAGGTTTTGCTGTTTGGCGTGCTTCACATCCAATCGCAACCCAAACTCAAGCCGCTTTAGTCCAACGGTTCGACGTCGCTCATCAGCATCAGACTGCGGGCGACCGCCACGGCGATAAACATAACCCCGACTACAGCCTCCGCGCCCGCAAGCAAACGGGCGGCGGGGGCGAGCGCCTGAATGTCGCCGTAACCCACTGTGGTTAGCGTGACCAGGCTGTAGTAGACGAAATCGTGCAATTGCAGCGGGCCATGTGCGCTGGCGAAGGCATTGCTAAATACTCCGTTGATGACATGGAAGGCCGCCGCGAACGCGAGGGCCAGCGCCAGATACAGGGCGAGTAAACCGTAGAGCAGTTCGCTGGTAACCGGGCGTTCGTGAATCACGCGGTTGAACAGGGCGTAAACCACCAGCAGGAAAAAGGCGATCAGGCCGAAGCCGTCACTCAGTGGGGCGGGCAGGTCGATTAGTTTCTCCAGAAGCACCAGGCCCATATTGGCGATGCCCAGCATGACCGCAATGCTGAGCATCACGCCTTTGTGGCGCAGGGTGTTCATGGGCGCGACGATCAAAAATGCCAGCGCGGTCCATTGCAGCCAGAGAGGTGGGTGCGGCCAGCCAAAGACGATGGTCAACATCACGCAACTGGCGAATAACAAACGGAAGCGATAGCGCAGCAAGTAAGCGGAGGTCACGGCCAATTCCCTGGGCAAAAACTCCAGTTTGGCAGCCATGACTTGCCGCTGTCGATCCTGCAAAACGTCGCAATCGCTGACGCCCGTCTTTGGTTTTAGAACAGTCGGATTAAAGATCAGCCAGCGGGTGAGGGCCGTCCCAGGCGGGTGCAAAGTGCGCCTCCACGATGTCCGTGGAAATAGCGGATACATCTTTCCAGTGCCAGTTGGGCGACTGGTCCTTGTCGATCAGCCGGGCGCGAACGCCTTCGGCAAACTCCGGGTATTTGCAGCAGTTGAGGCTCATGGCGTACTCCATGCGGAACACGTCGGCGATCGACATCGAGCGCCCCCGCTCGATTTGCTGCCAGACCAAATGCGCAGTCAGCGGGCAGCCAGCCGTGAGTGTTTTCGCCGCCTTTGCCAGCAGCGGGTCGCTGTCATCCTGCAGGGCGCTTAATGCCTGCCATGCGGCGGGCAAGTCAGCCTGATCGAGCACGGCGTCTATCCGGGCGCGGCGTGGTAACCATTGGGCTTGCGGTTGTTCACTCTGCGCTTGGTTTTCCAGCGACTTGAGCAAGCTGTTGAGTTGCGCGGGTGCTTGTTCCTGCCAGTTGATCTGCACCAGTCCTTCGAGCAATTCGCTTTGCTGGCTGTCCAGCAGGCAGCGATCCGCAAGGCCCAGATCGAGCGCGTCGCGCGCGTTGATGCCGCTGGCGGTCATACCGAGAAACAACCCCAATTTGCCCGGTAACCGCGACAGGAACCAGCTGCCACCGACATCCGGGTACAGGCCGATATTGATCTCTGGCATGCCGAGGCGGCTTGATGGCGTGACGATACGAATGGCTGCACCTTGCATCAGGCCCATACCGCCGCCCAGCACATGGCCGTGAGCCCAGCAAATAAAAGGTTTCGGGTAAGTATGAATGCGGTGGTCGAGGCGGTATTCGTCAGCGAAAAAGCGCCGTGCCAGGGGCGGAACTTCACCGGGATGTTCCAGGCAGTTTTTAACCAGTTGCACCACATCGCCGCCGGCGCAGAAGGCTTTTGGTCCGTTCCCGCGCAGCACCACACAGGCAATTTGCGGATCATCGGCCCAGGCCTTGAGTTGCGCATCCAGCGCCTCGATCATCGGCAGGCTCAGCGCGTTGAGGCTCTTCTCGGCGTCCAGGCTGGCGATGCCAATTTGAAAACCATGCAGGCTCGGGCGTTGTTCGAAGGTTACGTTCATAAGTCTCTCGTTCAACGGAGAACCGTTGCGCAGCGCCCATAGAATTCGGGCTGCTGCGCGTTGGCTGATCCGGTCTTGATGAAATTATCGGTGATCCGTGCGTGCGTTGACGGCTTAGCGATTACGCCATTTGGGCTCGCGTTTCTCCAGGAATGCATTAACCCCTTCGCGGGTATCGTCGGCATCGAACAGGCTGACAAAACGCTCGCGCTCAGTTGGCAACCAGCTATTAGGTGCACGATCGCGCGCGCCTTGAATCAGCGGTTTTATGGTGCGCACAGCCACCGGACTTTGTCGGGCCACTTTGGCCGCTAGCAGCAGCGCGTGGCCGCGAGCCTCGCCTGTGTCGACTACTTGCTCGACCAAACCGATGCGCAGCGCGGTATCGGCATCCAGACGTTCGCCGCAGAGAATCATGCGCTTGGCCCAGCCTTCGCCGACCAGCCAGGACAATGCCTGGGTGCCGCCAGCACAAGGCAGCAGGCCCACTGCGGCTTCAGGAAGAGCCATTACCGCCTGCCGCTCGGCAATGCGAATATCGCAGGCCAGCGCACACTCAAGCCCGCCGCCCATGGCGAAACCGTTGATGGCGGCAATCGAAACCCCGCGGAAGTCGCGCAGGGCTTCGAAGGCGTCACCAAAACGGCTGGCCATCTCGCGGGCTCTGGCGCGGTCGCCGTCGGCAAACAGGTTGAGGTCGGCTCCGGCCGAGAAAAACTTGCCACCTTGCCCGGTGATCACCAGCGCATACACGTCATCGTCGCGATTGAGGTGTTCGATGATTTGTTTCAGGCCAATCAGCGAATCATGATCCCAGGTGTTGGCAGGCGGATGATTGATGGTGATCAGGGCCGTGTGGCCGTGTTTCTCTACAGTGAGTTTGTGGGTCAGGTCGAAAACCCCAGGGTTGTAAGGTTCTACTGCAGTCGTCATATGCATCCTCACTTTTGCGTGTTAGCCTCGCCAGCCATTGACGGCTTGGCGCAGCCTTCCTTGATCCGACGGGGAGCTGGGCAGGTCATTCGGCAGCCAAACTCAACCCGGTCGCGGCAGCGCCATGCGCTGGCGTTTCAACCTATAAGATAACCCCAGAGTCGTTGCAGTTGCAGTCCGGCATGGCAATTGACTGCAAGCAAATGGCGCAGGCCCCTAGATACGGGCGATGGTGGCCAGACCGGTGGCGACTATTTTCTCCTGACCATTGTGCAGCGCAAACACATCGGCACGGGTGACAACTTGGCGTTGGCCGGCCTTGATGACATCACTGCGGCAGATGAGTGTTTCACCTATGGCCGGCGCGAGGAAGTTGACCTTGTACTCACTGGTGACGACATCACCGACCACCGACGCCGCTGCCCATGCGCAGGCGCTGTCGATCATGAAACCGACAACCGCGCCGTGGGCAAAGCCGTGGTGCTGAGTCAGCTCCGGACGGATGGCCACTTGCATCTCGATCTGGCCGGGGGAGAAGTGAGTCAGGTTGAAGCCGATGAGTTGCGCGAACGGTGAAATCTGCAGGGCTTGCTCAAGTTGTTTGCGGGTCAGCGAGGTTGGCGAATTCATGGCGATGACTCCGGGTGGTGTCGGTCGAGTGTTCGCCCAGCGTGGTTGTCCGGCAACTACTATGGCGCCAGTTGATAGTCGCTCATCAGTTGCTGCCTTGACTTGCAGCGGCTGCTTCACTAGCGTGCCTGCTCTGTTTAGCGCCCTGAGATACCTGCATGACTGATAACGACCGCATTTCCCTTGAAGCTGGCTGGAAGGCCGCGCTGCGTGAAGAATTCGCCAAGCCTTACATGCAGCAATTGAGCGAGTTTTTGCGGGCAGAGAAGGCGGCAGGCAAAGAGATTTATCCGCCCCGCGAGCTGATCTTCAGTGCGCTGAACAGCACGCCGCTGGCGTCGGTCAAAGTGGTGATCATCGGTCAGGACCCGTATCACGGGCCGGGTCAGGCGCACGGCATGTGCTTCTCGGTGCAGCCGGGTGTTGCCGTGCCGCCGTCCTTGTTGAATATCTACAAGGAGCTCAAGCGCGACCTCAATATCGACCTTGCCACGCATGGCTACTTGCAGCATTGGGCCGAGCAAGGCGTGTTGCTGCTAAACACCTCGCTGACTGTAGAGCGCGGTATTGCCGGCTCGCATGCGAAAAAGGGCTGGCAGCACTTCACCGATAAAATCATCAGTGTGGTCAGCGAACAACCGACTCCGGTGGTGTTTCTACTCTGGGGCGCGCATGCACAAAGCAAGGAAAGCCTGATTGATCCCACCCGCCACCTGGTCCTGAAGTCCGTTCATCCGTCGCCGCTCTCGGCGTACCGCGGCTTTATTGGTAACGGCCATTTCAGCCGCACCAATAAAGAACTGATCAGCCTGGGGCGCGAGCCCATCGACTGGAAATTACCCAGCGCGGTCTAGCTGACGGTTCTGGCGCATACAAGCTGCGCCAACTCGTGTCGTAAATCGCGCAGACGCTCGGTAAAACGCTGCTTCTGTTGTGCGTCGGCACTGAGCAGCACATCGCTGATCAACTCGGCGAATGCCTGTTGCGCCTCAGGATACGCCTTGCGGTATTCGGCATCGTAGAAGTCTTCGGGGGCTTGCAGCAGGTGCGTTATGCGTGGGGCAAACTCTGCGGTATGACGCATCGCCAGGCTCTGCTCCATTTGTGCCTGCCAGAGCAAACGGTTATTCATCCACAAGCTGTTTTGCTCGCCTAACGCTGCGGACCAGCGATTAACGCGCTGCAGCTGGGTTTCATTGACCGAGCCGAGCCACGTTTCCAGCCGGTCTGCCATGCGCTCGGCACGCTCTTCTATCTGCACGGCCAGGCTTGGATCGACGAACTTCTTCCGGTAATCGTTATTTTTCTCCGTAAGTTCTTCGGAGAGATGCGCTACCTGTTCGTCGGTCAGCGTTTTTAGCAGGTCGACAGAGGTTGGCGTGATCTGCTTGCCGATCCGCTTGATCGCATCACCAACCATGACAAATTGCGCGGTGAGCTTGCGCGGGCTCGGGTTGGGTTCATTGACCAGGCTTTGCGTGTGCTGCAGCCAGTCGAGATAGCGCGGTATCTCAGTGCTGCAGTGCCAGTTGAGATTGTCCTCAATGCGTGGCTCCAGCCATTGCTGCTGGTGCGCGTTGAGATCAAGCAGGCCATTCAGGCGCCAACTGATCAGCCAGTCCAGTTTGCCGTAGGTAAAACCCACAGCGCTGCATCCGCCCAGCACAATACTGAAGGCGGTGAGTATGAGCATGCTCTTGAGGTTTAACAGGCGTAGCGGCTTCATCCATTTTGCCTCGACGTGTTTGAGTACAAAGCATAAGACAGATAAAGCAGGCAGTGGGCTAGCTGGAAATATTGATTAACCATATTTCTGCCCAACCGCCTTTCAGACCGGCTCGCAAGCGCTCCAGCCCGCTTCGTTGCACACAATAAGTAACGGCCTACATTCAGCAAGGCATTAGTTCAGTTGCAGGTTTGTTCAGGCTACTGCGGAGAGGGTCATTAAAACTGCAGGTGCGTTTCTGTAGTAGAAACGCACCTGCATATCGGTCAGGCACTATTTAACCTGCTACAGGTTAATCAACTACTGGACGCCGAGCGCTTCTGCCAAACCCGAAACAGCGGTTCGGCCAGGAACATCACCAGAAACAAGCGCAGCACTTGCAGGGCGGTGACCAGTGCGACCGACAGTTGCAGGGCTTCGGCAGTGAGGCAGAGTTCGGTAATGCCGCCCGGCATCATGCCCAGCATCAGCGAGACAGAGTCCTGCCCGGCAATCCAGCCCAAGCCTGTGGCAAGCCCGGCGGCGGTGAGCATCGCCAGCACGGTGAAGAGGATAATGCGGGCGAGAAACGCCGGGGCGCTGCGAAAGAACGCGCGGTCGAAGTGACAACCCAATGCGCAGCCGATCAGCCATTGGCCAACCTGACCAAGACCTTGTGGCAAGCCGATGTGCAAGTCGAAGCTGACGCTGGCGACAGCGCACACGGTTAGCGGGCCGAGCATCCAGGGATTGGGCTGCTTCAGCTTGCCCCACACCCAAGCCAGTGCCGCTCCTGCGGGTAGCAGGATGGCCAGCCAGAAAGCGTCTGCCGGTGCAGGTGGCGGGCGCGGTGTATCCGGCAGGCTCCAGGTGAACAGGGCGGGAACGATCAGCACGACCATTAGCAGGCGCAGGCTATGTGCCGCCGCCACGCGGGCGATTTCGGCGTTATGACGCTGCGCCAGATTAACCATCTCGCTGGCGCCGCCCGGCATGCTGGCGAAGAAGGCAGTGGCGCGATCAACGCCGCTGCGCATCAGTACCGCGATGCCGATCAGGCTGAGTAGCAGGGTGCCGATTGCACCGGCGAGGATGATGGGGAAGTGAGCCAGCAGTTGGCTCATGACTTCACTGGTGAAGTGCAGGCCGATGGCGCTGGCGACAATCCATTGGCCGGCTTTACGGCCGCCCGGTACTTCGCGAATGTGCCAGCCGCTGCAGCGCACCAAGATCACCGCCAGTAGCGGGCCAATAATCCACGGCAAAGGCCAGCCGATGAGGCTGGCCAGATACCCGCCGATCAGACCGATCAGCGGGGTTGCCCACCAGAAACGCCAGTGGTTATCAGGCATTGGCCATTTGGGCCTTGTTGCGCGCGCGCCACCAGCGGATGCCCGGCAGCGCCAGCATCAGTACCACCAGTGCCCACAACGCCAGTGTGATCGGGCTCGACCACAGAATGTTGAGGTCGCCCGCAGAGATCGACAGTGCGCGGCGCAAGTTGTCTTCCATCAACTCGCCCAACACGAAGCCGAGAATCACCGCCGAGAGGGGGAAGTCGAGCTTGCGCAGGATGTAGCCGAACACGCCGAGCACGATCATCAATACCAGATCGAATGTGGTGCTGTGAACCGCGTACACGCCGACCATGCTGATTACGGTAATGGCCGGAACCAGAACCCAGTTGGGTACGCTGAGCATGCGCGAGAACAGGCCAACCAGCGGAATGTTCATCACCAGCAAAATCACGTTACCGATGAACAGCGAAGCGATCAGACCCCAGACCACATCCGGCTGCTGTTCGAACAGCAACGGGCCTGGCGTGATGTTGTAGAGGGTGAGGGCGCCGATCATTACCGCCGTGGTGCCCGAACCCGGTACGCCGAGAGTCAGCATCGGAATCAGCGAGCCGCACGCCGAGGCGTTGTTAGCGGCTTCTGGTGCTGCCAAGCCGCGCAGGTCACCTTCACCGAATTTGCCCTTCGGGCCGGCCATGCGCTTTTCGGTCATGTAGGTCATGGCGCTGGCAATGGTCGCGCCGGCACCTGGCAATGTACCGATGACAAAGCCTGCAACCGAGCTGCGAATCATGGTCCAGAAGGTTTCACAGAACTCTTTGAAGTTGAACAGCAAACGGCCGCTGGCCTTCACCGCTTTCTGGCCGCTGTGGGTTTTTTCCAGCATCAACAGCACTTCACTGACGCTGAAGAAACCGATAACCACGATGACGAATTGAATGCCGTCGGACAGGCTGACGCTGCCAAATGTGAAGCGATAAACTCCGGTGGTCGAGTCGACACCGACGGTGGCCAGTGCCAAGCCAATCAGTGCGGCCATCAGGGTTTTAACCGGTTTGTCGCCGACCATTCCGCCGAGGCAGGCGATGGCAAAAATCATCAGCACAAAGTATTCGGCCGGGCCGAAGGCTACAGCCCACTTGGCCAGGATCGGCGCGAACAGCACCACACCGCAGGTGGCGATAATGCTGCCGACGAACGAGCTCACAGCCGACAGCGATAGAGCGATACCGGCCTTGCCCTGACGCGCCAGAGGATAGCCGTCCAGAGTGGTCATTACAGCAGCAGCGTCGCCTGGCACGTTGAGCAGAATGGCGGAAATACGGCCGCCGTATTCACAGCCCAGATACACCGCCGCCAGCAAGATCAGTGCCGTTTCTGGCGGCAGACCCAGGGCGAAAGCCAGTGGCAGCAACAGCGCCACGCCATTGATCGGGCCCAAGCCCGGCAGCAAGCCAACAACGGTGCCGACAAACGCACCAAACAGGGCAACCAGCAGGTTGACGGGACGCGTGGCAACGTCGAAGCCCTGCATCAAATAATTCAGCGTATCCATATCAGCTCTCCACGAACGCTTCTAAGACGCCGAGCGGCAAAGGCACGTCCAGCAGATAATCAAACAGCACGAACAACAGCACGCCCATCAGCACGGCGCTGATGATGCAAGGCACGAGTCGGCCAGTGAACAGCAGGCCCAGCACCAATACCGCGAGTGCCGTGCTCAAAATGAAGCCCAGTGGTTCGAACGTTACGGCGTAGGCCAGCAACGCCACGACACACAGCACCGAGCGTTTAACGGTCGGTATGTGCAGCTGCTGCTCCATCAATCCCGGTTTGAATATCAACCAGAGCGAGCCGGCTCCCATCAACGCAAGCAGTAACAGGGGATAGGCGCGCGGGCCGACCGGGTCATAGGCGAAGGGAGCTTCAAAGCCCCACGCAACGAATGCGAGCCAGACACACAGCAGCAGCCAGATCGCGGAGAACAGGCGAACATACATGGCAGATTTCTCTCGAAAACAAAGGTGGACGTGAATGCGTCCGGCACCGCCGCTTGAGGGCGGCACCGTACGGAGTGACTTACTGGATCAGGCCAAACTCACCCGCCAGAGTCTTGTACTCGTTGACCTGTTTCATGACGAAGGCATTCAACTCGTCGCCGGTCATCGACAGTGGCAGCAAGTCGCGCTGTTCACGCAGCTTGGCGAAGTCTTCGCTTGCGAGCATGGTGTCGAACTGCTGCTTCCACCAGTTGTACTGTTCATCCGAGACTTTCGGACCCACGTAGAAGCCACGGATAACCGGCCAGGTGATGTCGAAGCCTTGCTCTTTGGCCGTTGGGATATCAGCCAGTTTGCCTGGCAGACGCTCGTCGGAGAGTACCGCGAGGATGCGGATTTTCTTCGCGGCAATTTGCGGTGTAACTTCACCCAAACCGCTGCTGGTCACTTGCACGTGGCCACCGAGCATGGCGGTTACGGTTTCGCCGCCGCCTTCAAATGCTACGTAGCGCAGGTTTTTCGGGTCGATGCCGGCTGCACGGGCGATCAGTGCAGTTTGCATCCAGTCCTGACCGCCGATAGTGGCGCCCGCACCGAAGACAATGCTCGACGGGTCTTTTTTCAGTGCGTCGATCAGGTCGTTGAGCGTGTGGTAAGGCGAGTCTTCACGCACGGTGATGGCGCCGTAGTCGGTGCCTACCGCTGCCAGCCAGCGCACGGCGTGTTCGTCGTAGCGGCCGAATTTACCTTGGGCCAGGTTCAGCAAAGAGCCGCTGGAGAACGCGACGATGGTGCCCGGATCATCTGCGCGCTGCGCCACGACAGCGTTATACGCCACGGCGCCCACGCCGCCTGGCATGTAGGTCACGCGCATTGGTTTTTTCAGCAGGCCGCCATCTTTCAGGCCGCTTTGCGCCAGTTTGCAGGTCAGGTCGAAACCGCCGCCTGGCTTGGCCGGAGCGATACATTCAGGGCGCTTGGGATCAGCCGCGAGCAGTTGACCCGCGAATGCCAGGCAAGCTGTTGCCACGGCGATACGAGTGAAAGCAGATTTCATAATTGAATCCTCACAGGTTTTTTATTGTGCTTACCAGATGGCTAATGAATAGCCGATCACGATGCGGTTTTCGTCGGCATTGCGGGCAAAATCAGAACGGAACGAGGCATTACGCAGGCGTACGTAAAGGTCTTTCATCGGACCACTCTGGACTACATATTTCAGTTCGATATCGCGCTCCCACTCATCGCCAGTTTCGGTTGAGCCGGTTATCTGTGCATCGCTGCCGCTGATGTAGCGGGTCAGGAAGCTCAAGCCGGGTACACCAACCTTGCTGAAGTCATAATCGTAGCGTGCTTGCCATGAGCGCTCTTCGGCGTTGGCGAAGTCATTGATCTGCACGAAGTTGACCAAAAACGGGTCGGTGCCGTCGACATAGGCAAAGCCGGTGTCGCCATACATGCGCTGATAAGCGAGGCTGACCTTGTGACCGCTCAGGGCTTAGCTGAACAGGCCATTAAGCGCCTGGTTATCGACATTGCCGGCGTTGGCCGAGCCTTCGTCGTTGCTCACAGAAAGGCGCATGTCGGCGGCAAGCACACCGGCGCCCAGCGGCTGGCTGGCGGCAAGGCCAAAGAAGTGCTGGCTGTAGATGTCCTGCAGTTTGGCGTAGTGATAGCGGCCAGTGATGCGATCGGTAAATTTATAGTCGGCACCGGCCAGGTCGATGTGATCGGCTGTGGCGGCGCTGGCGAAACGGCGATTCTTGTTATTGATCGCCAGGTCTTCGTTGTCGCTGGAGTCGCGCTGCTTGGTTTCCTCAATGCGGCCACCGAGCAGGGTCAGGTTGCTGATTTCCTTCGAGGTCAGCAAACCGCCTTCAAAGGTTTGCGGCAGGATGCGGCTGTCGTTGCTTTTAAGCGTTGGCAGTTCCGGCATCAGCGTGCCGATTTTCAGCTCGCTGGCAGAAATTTTCATTTTGCCGGTCAGGCCCAGATGCGAATATTCATCGGCGGCGCGGCCGTCATCGTGGGTTGGCAGCAAGCCGGTACCGGTGCGATCCGGGCTGGAGTCGAGTTTGATACCCAGCAAGCCCAAGGCATCAACACCAAAGCCTACGGTGCCTTCGGTGTAGCCAGATTGAATATCGAAGATGAAGCCTTGTGCCCATTCCTCACGCTTGTTCTGGCCAGTGCCTTCACGGAAATCGCGATTGAGGTAGATGTTGTTGGCTGTCAGGGTTCCCGAGCTGTCTTTGATGAACTCGGCATGAGCGGCAGGTGACAGAAGTGCTGCGCTAACAGCTAGGCTAAGCAGGTGTGCAGGCAAATTCGCCTGACGAGATGCTGAGGGCATCGTGTGGTCTCCATTGTTGTTTTTGTAACGGCCGCACGCCACTGTGCGGTCGTTTTAGTCAGTGGATCGAGCCACTTACAGCGATGCTAAAAGCCCAAGCTTTCACCAACCTTTCATTGCAGAAATATTTATGCGGATACGTTTCGGTGCAATCTGCGATTTACTGCAAGGCGCTGCGCGTTAAACTGCGCGGCTAATATTCAGGGCATAGGCCTTGGCCAGAGTCGGAGGTTCGAGTGCGAATTCTGTTGGTGGAAGACCATCTGCAACTCGCTGAAAGCATCGCCCAAGCGCTTAAAGGCGCGGGCTGGAGCGTGGATGTTTTGCACGATGGAGTTGCCGCCGATCTGGCGCTGAGCACCGAGGAATACGCCTTGGCGATTCTTGATGTGGGCCTGCCGCGCCTCGATGGTTTCGAGGTGTTGGCGCGCCTGCGGGATCGCGCCAACACCACACCGGTGCTGATGCTGACTGCCCGCAGCGAGGTCAAGGACCGCGTGCATGGCTTGAATCTGGGCGCCGATGATTACCTGGCCAAACCCTTTGAACTGACCGAACTTGAAGCGCGGGTTAAAGCCCTGCTGCGCCGCTCCGTGCTGGGCGGCGAGAAACAGCAGCGTTGCGGCGAGTTGGTTTATGAACTGGCAACCCGGCGCTTCATCTTGCAAGGCAATGCGCTCACCCTGACCTCACGCGAGCAGGCCGTGCTCGAAGCCATGATTGCGCGGCCGGGGAGGGTGATGAGCAAGGAGCAGTTGGCTTCGCACGTGTTTGGTCTGGACGAGGAGGCCAGCGCCGATGCTATCGAGATTTATGTGCATCGGCTGCGCAAGAAACTGGAAAATCGCGGGGTGCGAATCGTCACCTTCCGCGGCCTCGGCTACTTGCTGGAGGAGGTGAGTGAATAGTCGCGGCAGCTTGCGCGGGCGGTTATTGACCCGGCTGGCCCTGTTGCTGGCGATTGTCGTACTGGTAAGCAGTTTCAGCGCCTATTTCAGTGCGCGGCGAGCCGCCGACACGGCTTACGACCGCACTTTGCTGGCCTCGGCGCGGGCGATTGCGGCAGGTCTTTACACCAAGGAAGGCCGGCTGCTTTCGAATGTGCCGTATGTGGCGCTCGACACCTTTGCCTATGACAGCGCGGGGCGCATTTACTATCAGGTGATCGACCTCGACGGCAGCCTGGTCTCGGGTTACGAAGACTTGCCTGCCGCCCCCAAAGGCACCAAACGGACCGATGACTATCCAGCGTTGGCGCATTTTTACGATGCGCAATATCGCGGACAGGGCGTGCGGGTGGTGAGCTTGTGGCAGCCGGTGAGTGAGCCGCAGGTTAATGGTATTGCGGAAATTCGCGTGGCTGAGACTCAGGGCGCGCGCGAGCGCATGGCGCGTGATTTGTTGCTCGGCACACTGTTACGCATCGGGCTGATGTCGTTGATTGCGCTCGGGCTGGTCTGGTTGGCCGTGAGTGCAACCCTGCGTCCTCTTAACAGCCTGCGCCAGGCAGTTGCTGCGCGGGCCAGTGATGATCTGAAACCGTTGCCCGATACCGAGCTGCCGCTGGAGTTGAAACCTTTGGTGGGAGCGATCAATCAGTTCAATGATCGCCTGCGCGGTTTGTTCGAGCGTCAGTCGCAGTTTATTGCCGATGCCTCGCATGAGTTACGCACGCCTCTGGCGGCGCTTAAAGCGCGGGTCGAGTTGGGCCTGCGTGCGCAAGACCCTGAAACCTGGCGCTCGACATTGGCGCAGGCTGCGCAGAGCGCCGAAAAACTCACCCATCTGGCTAATCAGTTACTGTCACTGGCGCGGATCGAAAGTGGCGCGCGTGCGCTGACCGAAGGCGGTGCTCTGCGCCTCGACCTCAGTCAGTTAGCGCGTGAGCTGGGCATGGCACTGGCGCCGCTTGCCCATGCCCGTGGCGTGGCGTTGGCGCTGGAGGCCGACGCGCCGGTGTGGCTGCGCGGTGAGCCGACTTTGCTTAACGAGTTGCTGAGCAATCTGGTAGATAACGCCATTGCCCACTCGCCGCCTGGCAGCACGGTTATCTTGCGGGTCAAATCTGATGGCGTGCTTGAGGTCGAGGATGATGGCCCGGGGATTCCCGAAGCAGAGCGCGAGCAGGTGTTCAAGCGCTTTTATCGCAGCCGTAACGAAGGCTTGGGTGCCGGTTTGGGCTTGGCTATTGTCGGCGAGATATGTTCAGCGCATCAGGCGCGGATCAGCCTGCAGCAAGTCGTGCCACACGGCTTGTTGGTGCGCGTTGAGTTTAGTCAGCTGGCGCCAGAACACGGGCCATGATGCAGGTTCGCGTCATGGCCCGTTTATCCGTTATTACTGAAGCATGCTCATGGCAGCTTCCATCGATGCGCTGAGGTCTTCGTCATCTTGCATGTCCACTTGCGGGTCCAGCCCGAGCTTGTGGAATGAACTGATGTCTGACCAGTCCATTTGGGCAAATGGATGATCGGTGCCGATGTAGCTTTGCAGCATGGCGACCTGGACGATGTCGGTGTAGTCGGTTTTCGCGCTGTTGCGTGAGAAGTTGAGTAACTGACCTGGCACAGTGGCGATTTGTTCGGGGAATTGCCAGGTGCGCAAAATCTTCTCGCCCAACACCGGGTGAATCGCATTGATTACGGCGTCCAGCGTTTGCGGGTCGGCCAGCAGTTCTTCGTGTTCTTCTGCGAAGGTCAGAATCGGCAGAATACCAATTTGATGGACCAAGCCCGCCAGAGTCGCCTGATCCGGCATCAGGCGCGTGTAATGACGGCACAGAACGTGGCTGATACCGGCAATTTCAGTGCTCTTGTTCCAGACTTCACGCATTTTCTGGTCGATGATGTCGGTGGTGGCTTGAAACATCTGCTCCATTGCCAAGCCTGTCGCCAGATTGCAGGTGTAGTTAATGCCCAAACGTGAGACGGCCATTTGCAGGTCGGTGATGACCCCGGCGGCGCGCAGCAGCGGGCTATTCACCACCTTGATCAGACGTGCGCTGATGGCCGCGTCGTTAGCCAGCACCTTAGCGATGTCAGCCGCACCAACATCCGGATCTTCAGCCGCTTCGCGCACGCGCAGCGCAACTTCGGGCAGTGTCGGCAGGGTCAGCGCATCATTGTCGATGGCTTGAATTAATTGCGCTTGGACTTTTTCTGCGAGGGTACTGCTCATGACGATTCTCTATAGGGCTTCAGCCAGCCGCAGTGTAATTAATTCTGCCAAATTCAAACATTTAGATGGCTGGTTTTGTGAGCCAGTGATCAGCAATGGTTTTTTCTAGCGCTGGATTTCCAGGTCCGAATTCAGCGTGTAAGGCAGGTCAAGCAGTGTCAGCGCCTCGCCGTCCGGTGCGCCAAGCAGGATGCGGCCATCGCTGATGGCGTCTTCCTGCACCACGGCGAGCAATTCGATGGCTGTCTCGCTGCGTGCCGCCATGACCACTTCGCCCACGGCCGAAGTTCGTTCAGGAGAGAACAGTGCCGTTGCAGGTTCTGGCAGTTCACTCGCCGCAACACTCAGGCGATACATGCGGCGTTTGAGTTTGCCCAGATACTGCATGCGCGCCACGATTTCCTGGCCGGTGTAGCAGCCCTTTTTGAAGCTGACGCCGCCGACGGCCTGCAAGTTGATCATCTGTGGGATAAACAGCTCGAACGCCGGCCCGAAGACCTGGCCGATACCGGCGCGAATCTGCCCCAGTAGCCAGTCGTTAACGGGGGCTTCTGGCAATTGAGCGCTCAGGCGCAGCTTTATTTCGTCGGCTTCGCTTGCCGGAACCCAGAGCTCGACACGTTCATTGCCCAGGTGCACGGCCATTAAGTTGTGCGCGCTGCTCACGCTCCCCGGCGTCGGGTTTAGCTCAAAGCCCAGCGCGAGCAGGGCGCCGTCACCTTTGTACAGACCAAAACGGGTCCATTCGGCGCTTTCGTCGAGCAGCTTCGACTTGGAGAAGACGGCGTATTTCTTGAGATCCGCCAGTTGCTTTTCGAGCAATTCACTGGCCATCGCCAGCAGATAGCCATCGTCTACCGCCAGCACGCGAAAGCTTGAGAGCATGCGCCCTTTGGGGTTGCAGCGGGCGCCAACGCTGGAAACCGTCGGGTTCAAGTAATTGAGGTTGCAGGTGATCTGGCCCTGCAGGAATTTATTGGCATCGGCGCCGCGAACGGACATGACGCCTTCGTGGCTGAGGGTGCAAAAAAACGCGGTATCGGCCATGGGAAACTGCTTATCACTGAATGAAAAGAGAGGGCGTAATGATAGTGCGCCTATAGGGTAATTGTCAGTGCGGATGTCGATCGCGGCGCTGCTAAATTCTGCTCGTCGTCTGCGCGGGTCAACAGCGGGCCATTTCGCCGTTATACTGGCCGGCTTAATCAATGTCTGCTTTATCAAGGATTCATCAGATGGTCGACTCGACTGAACTCAATCGCCTGTTTTGGCACAGCCGTCGCGGCATGCTGGAACTGGATGTACTGCTGGTGCCTTTCGTCAAAGAGGTTTACTCCTCGCTCGATGCGGACGATCAGGCGCGTTATCGCAGGCTGCTTGAGTGCGAAGATCAGGATATGTTCGGCTGGTTCATGCAGCGCGGCGAATCCGATGATCCGGATATTCAGCGCATGGTGCGGATGATTCTGGACCGTGTCCAACCGAAGTAATCGCTTCGAATGCCACTGGCAGCCTTCGCGGCGTTTGCTGGTGGCGTACCTGACTTTGCTGCTGGTGACGGTCGTGGTCCTGGTAAGGCTCGACCTTGCGCTCTGGTTGCGACTCGCGGGCTGCGGGTTGTGCCTGGCGCATGCGCTGTGGACGCTGCCGCGCGCGATACTGCTTAGCTCGAAATATGCCGTGAGCCGTTTGCGCGCTGATCCCGATGGCTGGTATCTGTACTCGCGGGCAACTGGCTGGCAGCCAATAGAGTTGCGTCGTGATTGTCTGGCGCTGCCTTATTGCGTGATTTTGCGTTATCGGTTGCCGGGCCGCTGGTGGGTCAGCGGCCTGTGCATTGTTCACGACTCCCTGTCGTTTACCGATCATCGGCGTTTGCGCGTGCGCCTGAAGTTCAGTTGGCACCCAGGCGCGGCTGCAGGATAGTGTCCTTGGCTTCGGTCAGCTGCTCCGGATAGTCCAGTGTGTAGTGCAGGCCGCGAGATTCCTTGCGCTGCATGGCCGAGATAATCATCAGCTCAGCCACTTGCGCCAGGTTACGTAACTCAATCAAATCCCGGCTGACCCGATAATTACTGTAGAACTCGTCGATTTCGTCGAGTAGCAGGCGTACGCGGTGTTGCGCGCGTTGCAGGCGCTTGTTGGTGCGCACAATGCCCACGTAGTCCCACATGAATCGGCGCAGCTCGTCCCAGTTGTGGGCGATGATGACGTCTTCATCCGAGTCAGTTACCTGGCTGGCATCCCATGTTGGCAAGCGGCCGGGCATGCTGATCTGTTCGAGTTGCGCAGTGATGTCTGCTGCCGCCGAGCGTGCATAGACGAAGCACTCAAGCAGCGAGTTACTGGCCATACGGTTGGCGCCATGCAGGCCGGTAAAGCTGGTTTCGCCAATGGCGTACAGGCCCGGCACATCGGTATGACCGTGCTGATCAACCACGACTCCGCCGCAGGTGTAGTGCGCAGCCGGTACCACTGGAATCGGCTCGCGGGTTATGTCGATGCCGAACTCAAGGCAGCGCTCATAAACGGTCGGGAAGTGGGTTTTGATGAAGTTGGCGTCTTTGTGGCTGATGTCGAGATAAACGCAATCAACCCCCAGGCGCTTCATTTCGTGGTCGATGGCGCGAGCGACGATATCGCGCGGCGCCAGTTCTGCACGTGCGTCGAAGCGTTGCATGAAGCGATCGCCATTGGGCAGGCGCAGTAACGCGCCTTCGCCACGCAGCGCTTCAGTGACCAGAAAGCTTTTCGCCTTCGGGTGATAAAGGCAGGTTGGGTGGAACTGGTTGAACTCCAGATTGCCGACCCGACAACCCGCGCGCCAAGCCATGGCAATGCCATCGCCGCAGGCGCCGTCCGGATTGCTGGTGTACAGATAAACTTTGGCCGCGCCGCCGGTCGCCAGAATCACGAAGCGGGCGGCGTAGGTGTCGACTTCACCGGTGTTGCGGTTCAGCACGTAAGCGCCGAGGCAGCGCTGACCGGACTGTCCAAGCTTGCGCTCGGTAATCAGATCAACGGCAACGCGCTGTTCAAGCAATTCAATATTGTGCCGCGCTCTGGCTTGATCCAGAAGCGCCTTGAATATAGCCGCGCCAGTTGCATCAGCAGCATGAATGATGCGCCGATGACTGTGGCCGCCTTCTCGGGTCAGGTGAAACTCGAAGCCGCCGTCTTCGCGAGCGGTTTCATCGTCCCGGGTAAACGGCACGCCTTGTTCGATCAGCCACTGAATGGCCTCGCGGCTGTGCTCGACCGTGAAGCGCACTGCGTCTTCGCGGCACAGTCCGGCGCCTGAGTTGAGCGTGTCCTCGACGTGAGATTCCACCGTGTCGGTGTCATCGAGCACTGCTGCTACACCGCCTTGCGCCCAAAAAGTTGAGCCGTTGGCGAGGTTGCCCTTGCTCAATACGCCTATTCTCAAGTGCTCTGGCAGCGTCAGTGCAAGGGTCAGGCCCGCAGCACCGCTGCCTATTACTAGTACATCGTGTTGATAATGCTGGCTCATTAGCTGAATCCGCGTGAATCCTGCCCCTAGTATATAGAGGGGTGGGGCGGCACAATAGCAGGCTTATGACTGGCTATGGTGTTTGGGAACTTTCTTAGCAGATTGTGTTCCATAACTAGTCACCCGAAGAGGGACAATGTCTGTGAAACGTGATCGTCTATCAAACATGCTGCTGGTTTGATGCGGTTCTACAGATGATTAAAGACTTAATTGCACAGCAAGGGCTACGGGTTGCTGTGTTGTTCCGTGCAAAATTCAAAATTGTTTTGCAGGAAGCTTGGTTGGAGGGGAGAACTTTTGCGCAATGTTCGAGTCTATTTTTGCAGGTCGGTTATTTGGCTAGCGCAAGGCTCCTCAAAAGTTAACGAGGAGTGTTCATGCTAACCCAGGAAGAGGATCAGCAGCTGGTCGAGCGCGTGCAGCGTGGCGATAAGCGAGCTTTTGATCTGTTGGTGCTGAAGTATCAGCACAAGATTCTCGGGTTGATCGTGCGTTTTGTGCACGACACCCATGAAGCACAGGATGTGGCCCAGGAAGCTTTTGTTAAGGCCTACCGGGCTTTAGGTAATTTCAGGGGTGAGAGCGCGTTCTACACATGGTTGTATCGAATCGCGATCAACACCGCAAAAAATCACCTGGTGTCACGCGGTAGAAGGCCGCCGGACAGTGATGTAAGTGCTGAAGATGCCGAGTTCTACGATGGCGATCACGCCCTCAAGGATATCGAGTCGCCAGAACGCTCATTACTGCGCGACGAAATTGAAAACACCGTGCACAAGTGCATTCAGCAGTTACCAGAAGATTTACGCACCGCCCTAACATTGCGTGAATTTGATGGTCTTAGTTATGAAGACATTGCCAGCGTCATGCAGTGTCCGGTGGGAACGGTGCGCTCACGGATATTCCGGGCGCGTGAAGCAATTGACAAGATCCTGCAGCCGTTGCTGCAGGATAGCTAAGGAGTCTTGGAGAAGGGTGCGAGTATCAAGCTGCAAAGCGCAAAAGTTCGAGCCGTACAGCTTACAGGTGGTAAGTGTGCAGATTGAGCTGCTTTCAAGTCTTGCCATACCCGCGCAGTACTTTTCAAAGACCCCACAAGACAGCGGCGACAGCCAAGAGAGGAACCGTCATGAGTCGTGAAGCCCTGCAGGAATCGCTGTCCGCGGTGATGGATAACGAAGCGGATGAAATGGAGCTTAGACGCGTACTGGGTGCAAGCGGCGATGCTGATTTGCGAGCTACCTGGTCGCGTTATCAGATTGCGCGTGCAGCCATGCACAAGGAGTTCATTGAACCGCGTCTGAATCTGGATATTGCCTCAGCAGTTTCTGCTGCTCTGGCGGATGAACCGCAGCCGGTTGTCGTTTCCGACAAAGTGGTCAAAGGCCCTTGGCGCACGGTCGGTCGAATTGCCGTGGCAGCATCGGTCACCGCAGCCGTTCTGGTAGGTGTACGCATGTACAACCAGAATGATGCGCTGAGCACGCAGTTGGCGCAGCAGAGCAATCAGCCTTCGCTGGTGATGCCACAGTCGCACGGCCCGGCAATGCTGGCAGGCTTCAACCTGTCGAGTGATGATCCGGCCAGTGTCGAGATTGACCCGAGCAAAGTTCAGCAAGGCTGGCATGAACAGCGTCTGCCTTCCTACTTGCGTCAGCATGCTCAGCAAGCCGCTATGAGCGTGACCGAAAGTGCATTGCCTTATGCACGCGCAGCAAGTCTGGAAAGCCGTTAAGGAGGCGCATGCGCTTTATTCCTGTTGCTGTCCTATTGCTGGGCAGCTTTACTGTTCTGCCTGCCTTTGCTGCAGATGCAAAGGCTTGGCTGGATCGTTTGGCAAGTGCTGAACACACGCAAAGCTACCGTGGTCGCTTCGTTTACGAGCGTAACGGTAGCTTTTCTACGCATAGCATCTGGCATCAGGTGGCGGCGGAGGGTGCTGTTCAGGAGCGCTTGTTGCAGCTCGACGGCGACGCTCAGGAGGTCGTCCGCAGTAATGGCGTCACTCGCTGCGCCAGCGGCGAGTTGGCAGACCCGGTGGTTGCAGGTCAGGCGTGGTCCGAGCGTGGGCTGAATCCCGAGCAACTGGCTAAATCCTACGAGCTGCGGCTGATGGGTGAATCCCGAGTGGCGGGGCGCAGTGCGGTCATTCTTGGCCTTGCACCGCGCGATCAGCACCGTTTCGGGGTTGAGTTGCATCTTGATAGCGAAACGGCGATCCCGTTGAAGTCCCTGTTGGTCAATGACCGCGGGCAAATGCTCGAACGCTTCCAGTTCACTGATTTCACCACCGATGCCGCTGCTGTCACTGCAGGCCTTGCGCCGAGTGACAACTGCAAGCCTGTCGACGCGCTTGAAAGCGATAAAGTCGTCACGCAGTCTTGGCATTCGGATTGGCTTCCTACAGGTTTCAACCTCACCAGCGTTACCCGCCGGCGCAGTCCTGTATCCGATGATACGGTCGAATGTCTGGTGTATGACGACGGACTGGCGCGCTTCTCGGTCTTTCTTGAGGCCTTGCATGGTGCGACGGTCGAAGATGCCCGCAGCCAGCTTGGGCCAACCGTTGCGGTGTCGCGCAAGCTGGTCACCAGCGATGGCGGCATGATGGTCACCGTGGTCGGTGAAATACCCCTCGGTACAGCAGAGCGGGTCGCCTTGTCGGTGCGTCCCGGCGCGGAGAAAGCTGTTCAATGATTGAAGAGACGGGGCGGGTGATTGCAGTTGAATCCGGCGCTGTCTGGGTTGAAACACTGCGAAAAAGTACCTGCTCCAGTTGCTCTGCCCAAGCCGGTTGTGGCCAGGGTTTGATGGACAAGCTTGGTGTCGACAGCCGCCGCGGTTTGGTGCGCGCGCTAAGCGATCTGCAGTTGAATGTTGGAGACTCGGTAGTAATAGGGGTGCGCGAAGACTTACTTGTTCGCGGCTCGCTACTGGTTTACCTGATCCCATTATTAGGATTGTTTGCGGCCGCGCTGTTGGCTTATGCAATGTCCTTGAGTGAATCGCTGGTCATTCTTTCGGGTCTATTCGGGTTGGTTGCATCCTGGTTCGGGGTGCGCTGGCGCAGTAGGCGTGTGTCTGATGATCCTGCGTTGCAGCCCGTAGTATTGCGTGCCTTGTTGGTAGGTGCTGCGGGGGTTTAAGCCGTGTCTTTAGTATTTCTGGATGGGAGAGTTGTATGTCGATGCCTAGCCTGAAGCTATGTTGGTCTGCACTGTTGTCAGTGCTGCTCCTGGGGCAAGCGGTTACCGCGCATGCGGAACTGCCTGACTTCACCGAGCTGGTCAAGGAAGCTTCGCCCGCTGTGGTCAATATCAGTACCCGACAAAAAATACCGGACAATGTCGCCGCCAACTCGGGTGGCATGTCTGTGCCGGATCTGGAAGGGCTGCCGCCCATGTTCCGCGAGTTCTTTGAGCGCAGCATTCCGCGTCAACCGAGTGCGCCTAAAGGTCATCAGCGTGAGGCTCAGTCGCTTGGCTCCGGTTTCATCATTTCCTCCGATGGCTACATCATGACCAACAATCACGTGATCGCGGATGCCGACGAAGTTGTCGTGCGCCTGTCTGATCGCAGTGAGTTGGAAGCCAAGGTGGTGGGCGCCGATCCGCGTAGCGACGTAGCGCTGCTCAAGGTCGACGCCAAAGACCTGCCGACAGTGCGCCTGGGTAAGTCGGAAGACTTGCAGGTGGGTGAGTGGGTGTTGGCCATCGGTTCGCCATTTGGCTTCGATCACTCGGTAACTGCCGGTATCGTCAGCGCCAAGGGCCGCAGCCTGCCAAATGAGAGCTATGTGCCGTTCATTCAGACCGACGTGGCGATCAACCCGGGTAACTCCGGCGGCCCGTTGTTCAACCTGAAGGGCGAGGTTGTGGGTATCAACTCACAGATTTTCACCCGTTCCGGCGGTTTCATGGGCCTGTCTTTCGCCATTCCGATGAGTGTTGCGATGGATGTGGCTGACCAGTTGAAGAACAGCGGCAAGGTCAGTCGTGGCTGGCTTGGCGTGGTGATTCAGGAGGTCAATAAGGATCTGGCTGAATCGTTTGGTCTGGAGAAACCAGCGGGCGCTCTGGTCGCGCAGATTCTTGACGACGGCCCGGCTGCCAAAGGCGGTCTGCAAGTCGGCGATGTGATTCTCTCGCTCAATGGCAAGCCGATTGATATGTCGGCAGACCTGCCGCATTTGGTTGGCGCGCTGAAGCCTGGCGAAAAAGCTGAAATGGATGTGGTGCGCGAAGGCGATCACAAGAAGCTGACGCTGACCATTGGATCGCTCCCGGAAGATTCTGAAGCGCTGGCGAGTGCCACTGGCCAGTCTGCCGAAAGCCACAGCAATCGCCTTGGGGTGAAAGTTGTCGAGCTGAGCGCAGAGCAGAAGAAAGGCCTGGATCTCAAAGGTGGCGTTGTCATCAGCGAAGTCCTTGACGGTCCGGCAGCTTTGATTGGTCTGCGTCCGGGTGATGTGATTACACACCTGAACAACGAGCCAATTCTGACAGCCTCGACTTTCGAGAAGGTCGCCAAGGCGCTGCCAAAAGATCGTTCGGTATCGATGCGAGTGCTGCGTAAAGGCCGCGCAAGCTTCATTACCTTCAAGCTTTCCGAGTAATTTCGGCAGCAAGAAAAGGGGCGATTTGATCGCCCCTTTTTTGTGCCTGCTGTCTGCACCGCTATAACTGAAGGTGGCTGCAATGCGCTTAGATGACCGCAGGGCGCTTTATTGGCCTGAGTATCGGCCCGCAGCCTGCGCCCGAGCTACGATTGAGGGACCTTAGATCACAGCTTGTGGCGCTATTGATGACTTGGCGGGGCAAAATCGAGTACACTCCGCGGCTATTTTCGGCGGGCAGTCGCCTGCGAACTTTTTTGAGTGTTGTCTTGTGAGTGACCTGAGCCACATACGTAATTTCAGCATTATTGCCCATATTGACCACGGCAAGTCCACGCTCGCCGACCGCTTCATTCAAATGTGCGGCGGGTTGACTGAGCGTGAAATGGAGGCCCAGGTACTGGACTCCATGGATCTGGAGCGTGAGCGTGGGATCACCATCAAGGCGCACAGCGTTACCTTGTATTACACCGCGCGCGATGGCAAAACCTATCAATTGAACTTCATTGATACGCCAGGCCACGTTGACTTCACCTACGAAGTCAGCCGTTCGCTGGCGGCCTGTGAAGGTGCATTGCTGGTGGTTGACGCCGGTCAGGGCGTGGAAGCGCAGTCGGTAGCCAACTGCTACACGGCGATCGAGCAGGGCCTTGAGGTCATGCCGGTGCTGAACAAGATGGACCTGCCGCAGGCTGAGCCTGAGCGGGTTAAAGAAGAGATCGAACACATCATCGGTATCGATGCCACCGACGCTGTGGCCTGTAGTGCCAAGAGCGGTATGGGCGTTGACGAGGTGCTTGAGCGCCTGGTGGCGACCATTCCGGCGCCGACCGGTGACATCGACGCACCGTTGCAGGCGCTGATCATCGACTCTTGGTTTGATAACTACCTGGGCGTAGTGTCCTTGGTGCGCGTACGTCACGGCCGCATCAAGAAGGGCGACAAGGTCCTGGTTAAATCGACCGGCAAGATGCACCAGGTCGATAGCGTGGGTGTGTTCAATCCAAAGCACACAGCCACCGCTGATCTTAAAGCCGGTGAAGTGGGCTTTATCATCGCCGGCATCAAAGACATTCACGGCGCGCCAGTGGGCGACACCCTGACCCTGTCGACCACGCCGGACGTAGACATGCTGCCAGGTTTCCAGCGCGTTAAACCTCAGGTTTACGCTGGCCTGTTCCCGGTGAGTTCGGACGACTTCGAAGACTTCCGTGAAGCCCTGCAAAAGCTGACATTGAACGATGCCGCCCTGCAATACGAGCCGGAAAGCTCGGATGCACTGGGTTTTGGCTTCCGTATCGGCTTCCTCGGCATGCTCCACATGGAGATCATTCAGGAGCGTCTGGAGCGTGAATACGATCTCGACCTGATCACCACAGCGCCAACCGTAGTGTTTGAGGTTGTGCTGAAGACCGGTGAGACGATTTACGTCGATAACCCATCCAAATTGCCGGACATCTCGACCATCGAAGACATGCGCGAACCCATCGTGCGTGCCAACATTCTGGTGCCGCAAGAACACCTGGGTAACGTCATTACCCTGTGTATCGAAAAGCGCGGTGTGCAGCGTGACATGCAATACCTGAGCAGTCAGGTGCAGGTCTCTTATGACTTGCCGATGAACGAAGTGGTACTCGACTTCTTCGACCGCTTGAAGTCCGTAAGCCGTGGTTATGCCTCGCTGGATTACAGTTTCGATCGCTTCCAGTCGGCCAATCTGGTCAAGCTGGATGTGCTGATCAACGGTGAGAAGGTTGATGCTCTGGCATTGATCGTTCACCGCGACAAGGCTCACTACAAGGGCCGTCAGTTGACCGAAAAAATGAAGGAACTGATCCCGCGTCAGATGTTCGACGTCGCGATTCAGGCTGCGATTGGGGGGCAGATTGTTGCTCGCACCACGGTCAAGGCACTCAGGAAGAACGTACTGGCCAAGTGCTACGGTGGTGACGTTAGCCGTAAGCGCAAGCTGCTTGAAAAGCAGAAGGCCGGTAAGAAAAGGATGAAGCAGGTGGGCAACGTGGAGATTCCACAAGAAGCCTTCCTTGCAGTTCTCAAGGTGGATAGTTAGGGCCTATGTCGATCAATTTCCCGCTTGTGCTTGTACTGGCCGTCGCTGTTTGCGGCGTGCTGGCGCTGTTCGATTTATTGGTGTTGGCCCCGCGTCGCCGCGCGGCCATCAGCCACTATCATGGTCAGGTCAGCGAGCCTGATGAAGCGGTAATTGAGCGACTCAACAAAGAGCCGATGCTGGTGGAGTACGGTAAGTCGTTCTTCCCGGTGCTGGCGATTGTGCTGGTCTTGCGCTCGTTTCTGGTGGAACCGTTCCAGATTCCATCGGGCTCGATGCGTCCGACCCTTGAAGTTGGCGACTTCATTCTGGTCAACAAGTTTGCCTACGGCATCCGCCTGCCGGTGATCGACACCAAGATTATCCAGATTGATGACCCGCAGCGCGGCGATGTCATGGTGTTCCGTTACCCGAGCGACCCTTCCATCAACTACATCAAGCGTGTAGTCGGTGTGCCGGGCGACGTGGTGCGGTACACGCCGGACAAGCACTTGTTTGTTAACGGCAAACCAGTTGCTCAGGAATTGCTCGGCGAAGAGGCCGGCAGCCTGGGCAGCGTTATGCTTTATGACGAGAAGCTGGGTGAGGTTGAGCACCTGATCCGCAAGGAAATGAAGCGTTATCACGCCGTTCCGGGTGGTGAGTGGACAGTGCCTGCCGGCCATTACTTCATGATGGGCGATAACCGTGACAACTCCAATGACAGCCGTTACTGGAACGATCCTAATATCCCCAAGCCCTTGCTGGGCATGGTGCCTGACCAGAATATCGTCGGTAAGGCATTTGCGGTGTGGATGAGCTGGCCTGACCCGAAATCGAAAAATCTGCCGAATTTCAGCCGTGTCGGCCTTATTCATTAATTTGAATAATTGTGGCGCTGTTCAAGTCAGCGCCGCTAGCTATATATAGTCTTGTGTTTAGCCATTCTGGCTTTCTAAAAACTCTAAGATTTGGGGACTAAAATGACATACACCCGTTCACAGAAAGGGATGTCGATTATTGGTTGGCTCTTCGTTCTGGCGCTGGTGGCTTTTTTCGCCAGTACTGCGTTCAAGATGCTGCCGCACTACATGGACTACATGTCCCTGGAAAAGATCATTACCTCGGTTGAAACCGAGAAAGGTCGCGAAATCACCACCGTCGGTGATTTTTACAGTTATGTGAACAGTGGCATGACCGTAAACAGCATTCGCGACGTTAAGCTGGAAGACATACTAAAAGTGAAAATCGAGAACAACGAATTTCACGCTCATCTGAAATACGAGAAGCGTGAACCACTGATCGAGAACCTCGATCTGGTGGCTAATTTTGACAAAGAATTCCGTGTGCGTATGCCGTGACTGCTTCGTTAGCCCGCCTCGAGCGCCAGCTCGGTTATCAGTTCAAAGACCAGGACCTTATGGTTCTGGCATTGACCCATCGTAGTTTCGCTGGGCGCAATAACGAACGCCTTGAATTCCTCGGTGATGCAATCCTTAATTTTGTCGCCGGGGAAGCGTTGTTCGAGCGCTTTCCACAGGCGCGTGAAGGCCAGCTGTCACGCCTGCGCGCGCGTCTGGTTAAAGGCGAGACCCTGGCCGTACTGGCGCGTGGTTTCGACCTTGGCGAGTATTTGCGACTAGGCTCAGGTGAGTTGAAGAGTGGCGGTTTTCGCCGCGAGTCGATTCTGGCCGATGCGCTGGAAGGCCTGATTGGTGCCATTTACCTTGATGCCGGCATGGAAGTCGCCCGCGACCGCGTGCTGGCATGGCTGGCCAATGAGTTCGAAAGCCTGACGTTGGTCGACACCAACAAAGATCCGAAAACGCGGCTGCAAGAGTTTCTGCAGTCGCGCGCCTGTGAACTGCCACGCTATGAAGTCGTGGATATTCAGGGCGAGCCGCATTGCCGGACATTCATTGTTGAATGTCAGGTGACTTTATTGAATGAAAAAACCCTCGGACAGGGCGCCAGTCGGCGTATTGCCGAGCAGGTTGCAGCTGCCGCTGCATTGATCGCCTTGGGCGTGGAGAACGGCCATGACTGATTCACCTGTATTGCGTTGCGGCTATGTCGCCATCGTTGGCCGGCCGAATGTGGGTAAATCGACATTGCTCAACCACATCCTCGGGCAGAAGCTGGCGATCACCTCGCGCAAGCCGCAAACCACTCGTCACAACATGCTCGGGATTAAAACCGAGGGTGAGGTGCAGGCGATTTACGTCGACACGCCGGGCCTGCACAAGAACAACGAGAAAGCGCTTAACCGCTACATGAACAAGAATGCGTCTTCGGCACTGAAAGATGTCGATGTGGTTATTTTTGTAGTGGATCGCACCCGTTGGACCGATGAAGACCAGATGGTTCTCGAGCGCATTCAGTATGTTGAAGGCCCGGTGATTCTGGCCATCAACAAAACTGATCGCCTTGAAGATAAAGCCGAGCTGATGCCGCACCTTGAGTGGCTGGCTGAGCAGTTGCCGAATGCTGAAATCGTGCCGATCTCGGCGCAGCATGGGCACAACCTCGAAACGCTGGAAAAACTGGTTGGCGAGCGTTTGCCGGAAGGCGTGCACTTCTTCCCGGAAGACCAGGTCACCGACCGCTCCAGCCGTTTCTTCGCCGCTGAGCTGGTGCGTGAAAAGATTATGCGTCAGCTGGGCGCCGAGTTGCCTTATCAGATAACGGTCGAGATTGAAGAGTTCAAGAAGGAAGGGCGCATTCTGCATATCCATGCGCTGATTCTGGTTGAGCGCGACGGGCAGAAGAAAATCATCATCGGCGACAAGGGTGAGCGCATCAAGCGTGTGGGTCAGGAAGCGCGCAAGGACATGGAAGTGCTGTTTGACTCCAAGGTCATGCTCAACCTGTGGGTCAAGGTTAAAGGCGGCTGGTCCGACGATGAGCGAGCACTGCGCTCGCTCGGCTATGACGATATTTAACACCTCAGGCGCGCGGCACGATCGCCTGCAACGGCGGGCGATGTTTCACACCGCGCAACCCGCGCCTGACCGAGTAATCGCGTCGGGCGCAGGCGCCCCCATTCTCTCTTGAGTCTGCATCTGCCATGCTTGCGCTCAGCCAACCCGCTTTCGTGCTTCACAGCCGCGCCTATCGCGAAAGCAGTGCGCTGGTCGATTTCCTCACTCCGCAAGGTCGCCTGCGCGCGGTATTGCGCGGCGCCAGAGGCAAGGCCGGCACGCTGGCCAGACCCTTCGTAGCGCTGGATGCCGAATTCCGCGGGCGCAGCGAGCTGAAGAATGTCTCACGCCTTGAAGCCACCGGCTTTCCCATGCTGATCGCCGGGCAGGCTTTGTTCAGTGGGCTCTACCTCAATGAACTGCTTATTCGCCTGTTACCCGCCGAAGACCCGCATCCGTTGCTCTTCGATCACTACGCCATGACCTTGCAGGCGCTCGCTGAAGGGCGTGCTATTGAACCCTTGCTGCGCTCATTTGAATGGCGTTTGCTGGGTGAGCTGGGCTATGGTTTTGCCCTTGATAGTGATGTGCAAGGCGAGCCGATTGCCCCAGAAGGCCTGTATCGCCTGCAAACCGAAGAGGGGATGGTGCCTGTCGGGCAGTTTCAGCCTGGCGTATTTCAGGGCAAAGAATTATTGGCCATGGCCGAAGCCGATTGGTCGGCTGTCGGCGCGCTCGCGGCGGCAAAACGCCTCATGCGCCAGGCGCTGGCCCCTCATTTAGGCGGCAAACCGTTGGTGAGCCGTGAATTGTTTATGACGCTCAAGGAGCCTGTTCGTGACTGATGCCAATCGTGTATTGCTTGGGGTAAATATTGACCATGTGGCGACGCTGCGCCAGGCGCGCGGTACACGTTACCCCGATCCGGTAAAGGCAGCGCTGGACGCCGAAGAGGCGGGCGCTGATGGCATTACCGTGCACCTGCGTGAAGATCGCCGGCACATTCAGGAACGCGATGTGCGCGTGCTCAAGGACGTGCTGCAAACGCGCATGAACTTCGAAATGGGTGTGACTGAGGAAATGCTCGCGTTCGCCGAGAGCATTTGCCCGGCGCACGTATGCCTGGTGCCGGAAACACGTCAGGAGCTCACCACCGAAGGCGGGCTTGATGTGGCGGGGCAAGAGGAGCGGATTCGCGCGGCGGTTGAGCGCTTGAGCAAGATTGGCTGTGAGGTGTCGCTGTTCATTGATCCGGACACCGCTCAGATCGAAGCGTCCAAGCGTGTCGGTGCGCCCGCTATCGAGTTGCACACCGGGCGTTACGCCGATGCCCATACCCCGCAAGAGACTGCGCACGAGCTTGAGCGTATTCGCCAGGGTGTGGCTTGCGGCCTGGCCAATGGGCTTATCGTTAACGCCGGTCACGGGCTGCATTATCACAACGTCGAGCCTGTCGCGGCGATTGCCGGGATCAATGAACTCAACATCGGCCATGCGCTGGTTGCCCACGCCTTGTTCGTTGGCTTCAAGCAGGCAGTCGTGGAAATGAAGCAGTTGATCACTGCCGCAGCGGATCGTGGTTAACCGCTGAGCGTGACTTTGAAGTGCTGAAAAGGCAGGAGAATGCTCCGGCCTTTTTGCTTTTGCACCGTTAGAAAGGTGCAGGACACTCGAAACGCATCCGCTCACCTGTTTGCGGGTGAGTCAGGCTGAGCATGCAGGCGTGCAAGCAGAGGCGCGGATAGGCCTGTAGCGCTTGCTCATGCGCATACAGGCCGTCACCCAGCAACGGGTGACCGATAGAGAGCATGTGCACGCGCAGTTGGTGTGAGCGGCCGGTAATCGGCGTCAGCTCGACACGGCAATAGTCGCCACAGCGCTCGATAATCCGCCAGAAGGTCTGCGCGTGTTTACCCTGCTCAAAGTCGACCACGTGACGCGGCTTGGTTGGCGGATCATAGCGCAGCGGCAGGTCGATCGAGCCGCTGTCCTGTTCGGGTTGGCCCCAGCACAGCGCCATGTAGGCTTTTTCTGTCTCACGATCATGGAATTGGCGCGACAGTTCGCGGTGGCTGTCCGGGTCGCGTGCGAGCACGATAATTCCCGAGGTTTCCCAGTCCAGTCGATGCACGATACGTGCTTCGGGGAAGCCGTTTTCTTGCAGGCGAGTCACCAGGCAGTCCTTGTTGTCTTCTGCGCGACCGGGCACCGAGAGCAGCAGGGTGGGCTTGTTGATCACCAGCAGGGCGGCGTCTTGGTGGAGTATTTCGATCTGGCTGAGAGGCATTGGCGATTCTTGCGTTAGCGGTTTGTTGCGGGGTGAAAATGAAACGGCGGCCAACAGGGCCGCCATTTTCATAACTGTCGATCGTGTTGTTACCGGTTGGCGAGAGCTCAGAGCTTGCGCGAACCCCGGCGATTAACGATCGGGCAGGGTGATGTTCAATTCCAGAATCGAACAGCTGCCCTGATTCTCCAGGGCAACCTGCACTTGGTCAGATTCGATATTGACGTACTTGCGAATCACGTCGACCAATTCTTGCTGCAAGGCCGGCAGGTAGTCCGGCTTGCTGCGTTGGCCGCGCTCGTGGGCGACGATAATTTGCAGGCGTTCTTTCGCGATCGAAGCAGTGGAGCCTTTCTTGCGCTCACGAAAGAAGTCAAAAATATTCATTCACGACCTCCAAACAGACGTTGTAAGAATCCTTTCTTCTGTACATCAAGGAAACGATGCGCCACTTCTTTGCCTAGCAGGCGGTCAACTGCGTCGCTGTAGGCTTGGCCCGCATCGCTCTGGTCGTCGAGAATCACCGGAACACCCTGGTTGGATGCTTTCAGTACAGCTTGTGACTCCGGAATGACGCCGATGAGGCGAATCGCGAGAATTTCTTCTACGTCGTCAACGCCGAGCATTTCACCTTTGGTGACGCGCTCTGGGTTGTAACGGGTGAGCAGCAAGTGCTCCTTGATCGGGTCTCCGCCTTCTTCGGCGCGGCGTGATTTGCTCGCAAGCAAGCCCAGCATGCGGTCGGAGTCACGTACCGACGAGACTTCAGGGTTGGTCACGACAATCGCTTCGTCAGCGAAGTACATGGCCAGGTGAGCGCCTTTCTCGATACCGGCTGGCGAGTCGCAAACCACGTATTCAAAGTTTTCGGACAGCTCTTTCATGACCTTTTCAACGCCTTCAACGGTCAGCGCGTCTTTGTCACGGGTCTGGCTTGCGGCCAGTACGAAGAGGTTTTCCAGGCGTTTGTCTTTGATCAGGGCCTGGGTCAGTGTGGCTTCGCCGTTAACAACGTTGACGAAGTCATACACTACGCGGCGCTCGCAACCCATGATCAGGTCAAGGTTACGCAAGCCGACGTCGAAGTCGACGATGACTGTTTTGTGCCCGCGCAGAGCGAGGCCGGTACCGATGGCAGCGCTGGTGGTGGTTTTACCTACGCCACCTTTGCCGGAAGTGACTACGAGGATCTTGGCCAAGGTGTTTCACCCCAAAATATAAGATTAAAGCGGGATCTTTCGGCCGATTGAGGCTTCCTGATGCCCTTATTGTGTCCAGAATTTGCGGCAGTATCCGTTAAAGACGAGTGATGTTCAACAGCTCACCCGACAGGCAGACATGAACCGCATCGCCCCACAGTGGATCGCGTCTCAAGTCTTCTGCAACCTTGTAATGGCCGGCGATGGAAAGCATTTCCGCGCCCAGCTGTTTACAGAAAATTCGTGCTTTCAAATTACCTTTTACGCCAGCCAGTGCCCGGCCACGCATAGGCCCATAGACATGGATGTTGCCGTCGGCGAGAAGTTCCGCGCCCGAGCTGACAGCCGCCAATACGATCAAGTCACCGCCTTGTGCATAAACCTGCTGGCCGCCGCGCACGGGGCTGGTGATGATTTTGGTCGGTTTATGTTCGGGCTCTGCCGGGGCTGGCGGCTTTTCAGGTTTTTTCTCGGCCTGACCTGCGGTCGGATCGATAACGCGTTCGCGCGCGCCAGAAGGAGGCAATACCGGCAAGTCGAGGGCGTTGGCGGCAGCTATGTGCGCCTCATTGCTGGCGCGAACCGCCAATGTGCGCAGGCCGTGCTTGCGGCATACGGCCATCAGCGCAGCCAAATCCAGCTCTTCTTCGCTTTCGGGCAATTTGTCGAGCGCCAGAATAAGCGGGGTGTTGCTGAAAAAATTCGGGGCTTGGGCTACTTTTTCGGCCAGTTGCTGATCGAGTTGCTCAATCGAATACTGCGCCAACTCCATTACGGTGATGGCCAGCATACTGCCTTTAAGTTGGAATACAGGGGCTTGGTCGAGGAGGTCGGCTTGACTCATGGTGTGCCTGGGGCGCCTTTTCGGTTGGGCTTGCGGACAAACAGACCTGCTTACCGCTGAAATTTCTAAACTGTGATTATTTCACTGTGGCTCTTATAGCGAGAACTACGTTGGCCCGCAAGCGGCTACCCGTTTTTGCCGGATGCTCAGGGCGCTAAAGACTTGAAATTGCTGGCCATGTCCTGGTTCAAATGGCTGACGTACGCTGCATTGGCCAGGTGAATGCTGACCTTTTGTGCATTGTGTTTCTGCCGCGCGATACCTGTTGCAGAGGGCCGGGTTTTTTCGTCGCTCACGGCATAGACCGCAGGCCGGCAAAAAAGTCCTATAGAATGTCGCACTTGATGCTCTGATCGGAAGTGTTCATGGAACGTCCTGTTTTTAGTCGCGCTTTTCTGCACCCCAAATATTGGCCGTTATGGCTGGGATTGGGCCTGCTCTGGCTGATTGTGCAATTGCCTTATCGGGCCCTGCTCGGGTTGGGGAGTGCGCTGGGTGCAGTGATGCGGGTATTCGCCCGTGAGCGCCGTGAGATCGTTGCGCGCAATCTGGAGCTCTGTTTTCCAGAGAAAAGTGCAGATGAGCGCGAGCAATTGCTGCGCGAAAACTTTGCGTCGACCGGCATCGCGTTTTTCGAAATGGCCATGAGCTGGTGGTGGCCACAGGCGCGTCTGGCCAAGCTGGCGCACATCGAAGGGTTGCAGCACTTGCAGCAGGCTCAGACTGAGGGGCAGGGCGTAATCCTCATGGCCCTGCATTTCACCACACTTGAGATAGGCGCTGCCTTGCTGGGGCAGGTGCATACAATCGACGGCATGTACCGCGAGCATGACAACCCGTTGTTCGACTATATCCAGCGCCGCGGCCGTGAGCGGCACAATATGGATGCAACTGCGATCGAACGTGAAGATGTTCGTGCCATGCTCAAGGTTCTGCGCGCGGGTCGGGCTATTTGGTATGCGCCGGATCAGGACTATGGCCGCAAGCAGAGTGTGTTTGTGCCGTTGTTTGGTATTCAGGCGGCAACTGTTACGGCGACGACCAAGTTTGCCCGTCTGGGACGTGCCCGCGTGTTGCCGTTCACTCAGCAGCGCCTGCCGGACGGTGCTGGCTATCGCCTGGTTATTCATTCGCCGCTCGAGGGTTTCCCGGCCGACAGTGAAGAGGCAGATTGCCTGTTGATCAATCAATGGGTCGAAACGGCAATCAAGGAATGTCCGCAGCAGTATCTGTGGGCGCATCGGCGCTTCAAGACCCGCCCCGAGGGTGAGGCGCGGCTTTACCCCAAGCGCAAGAGGAAATAGCGCACGCCGGCAAGGCGCTTTTCTATACTGCCTCTAACAAGCTAAGGATTATTCATGAGCCCAGCACCCCAAACCCATGAACCGATTACCGGGTTGATTCTGTCAGGGGGTGGTGCGCGAGCGGCTTATCAAGTGGGCGTACTGGCGGCAATTGCCGATTTGCTGCCAGATCCCGAGCACAATCCCTTTCCCGTTATTGTCGGCACCTCTGCCGGTGCAATCAACGCGGTGAGTCTGGCCTGTGGTGCCTTGCATTTTGGCCAGGCGGTGCAGCGTCTTACTCAGGTCTGGCAGGGGTTTTCAACTGATCAGGTCTACCGCAGTGATTGGCCCGGGGTGATTCGTCAGGCCAGTCGTTTCTTGGGTCACAGCTTGCTTGGCCTGGGTTCGCAAGTGCCGGTCGCCTTGCTCGATAGCGCGCCATTGGCGGAGTTGATCAAGGAAAGGCTCGATTTCAGCGGCATCTCGGCTGCGGTTCGGCAGCGTAAATTGCGCGCGGTGGCGGTGTCAGCATTTGGTTATGACACCGGGCAAGCGGTCACCTTCTATCAGGGTCGCGCCGCCATCGAACCGTGGTTTCGTCATCGTCGCGTGGGTATACCGACGCGGTTGGCGTGTGAGCATCTGATGGCGAGTGCTTCGATCCCGCTGCTGTTTCCGCCGGTTAAAATTCAGCGTGAATACTTTGGTGATGGTGCGGTGCGTCAAAGTGCACCGATCAGCCCGGCGCTGCATCTCGGTGCCAGCCGGGTGTTGGTGGTGGGCGTGAGTGGCAACCTGCAAGATGAAACAACCAGCCCCAACGAGTTTCGCCCGCACAATGCCAAGCAACCAAGCTTGGCGCAGATTGCCGGGCATATGCTTAACAGCACGTTTATCGACAGCCTTGAAAGTGATATCGAATTGCTCGAGCGGCTCAATCAGATGGCCCGCCTGGTGCCGGCCGATCAGCAGGTTGGTCATGTCATCAAACCGGTTGAAGTGCTGGTCATTGCCCCCAGCCAGCCGCTCGACGTAATCGCAGCTCGCCACCGCCGCGAGCTGCCGGCGGCTTTGCGCCTGTTCTTGCGCGGGCCCGGCGCTACGCATGCAAGCGGTGCGGGTGTACTCAGTTATCTGCTGTTCGAGGCAAGCTATTGCAGCGAGTTGATCGAGCTCGGCTATAAGGATGCAATGGCGCAAAAGGCCAAACTTTGCAGTTTTCTGAATATCCAGCCGGCCACGGTTGCCGGTGAAGTGTCGATACCGGCATAAGTCTCAATCTTGCCCGGGTCTGTAAGCAGGCTTGCGGGCAGGTATGACTTGCTGGTCATTATTTCAATAATTTATCCCTGAGCTATTGGCTGCGTTTAAACTGCGCCTTCATGACGCTTTCTGTCGCATTTGCATAAGCGCCGTTTTCACTCGGGTTGGCGCTATAAGAAGTTGTCGCATAGCGGCAATGCCAGCCGGTGTTCAGTCCCTACAATCGTTAAATCGCCTGTCACCCTGTTTGGGTGTTCCTCGTTAGGAGAGTTCAGATGTCAGTTCAGCACGACCCGGTTCAACGCGCCGACTTCGATCAGTTCATGGTCCCCAACTATTCGCCTGCCGCTTTCATTCCGGTGCGTGGCGAAGGTTCGCGCGTGTGGGATCAAACCGGTCGAGAACTGCTCGACTTCGCTGGCGGCATCGCGGTTAACGTACTTGGTCACGCGCACCCGGTGCTGGTGAAGGCGCTGACTGAACAAGCCAATGCGCTGTGGCATGTGTCTAACGTCTTCACCAACGAGCCGGCGCTGCGTCTGGCTAAAAAGCTGACTGACGCTACCTTCGCTGAGCGGGTGTTTTTCTGTAACTCCGGTGCGGAAGCCAACGAGGCGGCTTTCAAGTTGGCGCGTCGGGTTGCGTTCGATAAGTTCGGCGAGGAGAAGTGCGAAATCATCGCGGCGGTCAACAGCTTCCACGGCCGGACTCTGTTTACCGTAAGCGTGGGTGGCCAGCCGAAGTATTCCGATGGTTTCGGCCCGAAAATCCAAGGCATCAGCCACGTTCCGTACAACGACCTTGAGGCACTTAAGGCCGCTGTCAGCGACAAGACCTGCGCCGTAGTGCTTGAGCCAATTCAGGGCGAAGGCGGCGTACTGCCGGCCGATCTGGCTTACCTGCAAGGCGCCCGCGAGCTTTGCGACAAACACAATGCGTTGCTGGTGTTCGATGAAGTGCAGAGCGGCATGGGCCGCAGCGGTTCGCTGTTCACTTACCAGCATTACGGCGTAACCCCGGACATCCTCTCCAGCGCCAAGAGCCTGGGCGGTGGTTTCCCAATCGGTGCGATGCTCACCACCACCGAACTGGCCAAGCATCTGGCCGTCGGCACCCACGGCACTACCTACGGCGGCAACCCGCTGGCGTGCGCGGTGGCCGAGGCGGTCGTCGACACCATCAACACCCCTGAGGTGCTGGAAGGCGTCAAAACCAAGCATCAACAGTTCAAGACCGCGCTGGAGAAGATTGGCCAGCAATATGCAGTGTTCAGTGAAGTGCGTGGCTTGGGCTTGCTGATTGGCTGTGTGCTTACCGATGCCTGGAAAGGCAAGGCCAAAGTCATTCTCGATGCCGCCGCCCAGGAAGGTTTGATGGTGCTGCAGGCCGGCCCCGACGTGGTGCGTTTTGCACCGAGCCTGGTTGTGACTGAAGCCGAGATCAATGAAGGTCTGGCACGGTTCGAGCGTGCTGTCGCCAAGGTTACTCAGGCTTAACTGAGTACAGGCCCGGCACAGGAAGTGCCGGGTTCCTCGCACGGGATGGCTTATTTCGATTATCCGCAGCACTGCTGCGGTTTCCCTGAGCGCTCAATGCAGGTGCTCGGGGCTTTTCTTGAGAAAGGAGTGGCACCATGCTGGTGATGCGCCCCGCGCAAATGGCTGATCTCGCTGAAGTCCAGCGTCTGGCCGCGGATAGCCCGGTTGGTGTGACTTCACTGCCGGATGACAGTGAACGCCTGAGCGACAAGATCGCCGCCTCGGAAACTTCATTTGCCGCTGAAGTCAGCTTCAATGGCGAAGAGAGTTACTTCTTCGTGCTCGAAGATACCGAAACCGGCAAGCTGGTTGGTTGCTCGGGAATTGTTGCTTCTACCGGTTATTCGGAGCCGTTTTACAGTTTTCGCAACGAGACCTTTGTGCATCACTCGCGAGAGCTGAAGATCCACAACAAGATTCATGTCCTGTCGTTGTGCCACGACCTGACCGGCAACAGCTTGCTCACCAGTTTTTATGTCGAACGGCCGTTGGTCAACACTCCCGCAGGTGAGCTCAATTCACGTGCGCGCCTGCTGTTTGTGGCCGCACATCCCGAGCGGTTTGCCGACGCTGTGGTGGTCGAAATTGTCGGCCACAGCGACGAGGCGGGCGACTCGCCGTTCTGGGATGCTGTGGGGCGCAACTTCTTTGATATGAACTACGCCGAAGCTGAGCGTTTGTGTGGCCTTAAGAGCCGCACATTCCTCGCCGAGCTGATGCCGCATTACCCGATTTACGTGCCGCTGTTGCCAGACTATGCCCAGGAAGCCATGGGGCAGGTGCATCCGCGTGCGCAGGTGACGTTCGACATCCTGATGCGTGAGGGTTTCGAGACCGATCATTACATCGACATTTTTGACGGCGGCCCAACTTTGCATGCGCGTACGTCGGGCATTCGTTCTATCGCCGACAGCCGCGTTGTGCCCGTGCATATCGGCGCCAAAGCGACGGGCGGCCGACAGTATCTGGTCGCCAACGGCCAGCTCCAAGACTTCCGTGCGCTGGTCACCGAGCTGGACTGGGTGCCAGGCAATCCTGTCGAGCTTGATCTTGAAACCGCCGAAGCCCTGGGCGTCGGCGAAGGCGCCAGCGTGCGTCTGGTTGCGGTTTAACCATTAGCGGTGAGCGTGTAATGGCGGGCGACTGCGCGCATTGCACTTAGCAGCCTCAGGCGCTTGAACGCTTGCAGCTATCTGGAGGATTTATGATCGTTCGTCCCGTACGCAGCGCCGATTTACCGGCCCTGATTGACCTGGCACGTAGCACGGGTGCCGGCCTGACCACTTTGCCGGCCAATGAAGAGCGCCTCGCGCACCGGGTCGGCTGGGCTGAGAAAACCTTTGCCGGCACGGCCGAGCGCGCTGATGCCGATTACCTGTTCGTGCTCGAAGACGACGACGGCGGTGTGGTTGGCATATCGGCGATTGCCGGTGCTGTCGGCTTGCGTGAGCCTTGGTACAACTATCGCCTTGGCCTGACGGTCAGCGCCTCGCAAGAGTTGAATATTCATCGTCAGGTACCGACCCTGTTTCTGGCGAATGACCTGACCGGCAACTCAGAGCTGTGCTCGCTGTTTTTGCGCAGTGACAAGCGCAGCGGCCTTAACGGTCGAATGCTGTCGAAAGCGCGCTTTCTGTTTATCGCTGAATTCCCCGAGTTGTTTGGTGACAAGGTCATCGCGGAAATGCGCGGCGTCTCGGATGAGCAAGGCCAGTCGCCGTTCTGGGAATGTCTGGGCCGCCACTTCTTCAAAATGGAATTCAGCCAGGCCGATTATCTGACCGGGGTCGGCAACAAGGCGTTCATCGCCGAGTTGATGCCCAAGTTTCCGCTGTACACATGCTTTCTCTCTGAAGGTGCGCGCAACACCATCGGCCGTGTGCACCCGGACACTGAGCCAGCGTTGGCGATGCTCAAAGGTGAAGGTTTCAGCTATCAGGGCTACGTCGATATTTTTGATGCCGGCCCGGCAATTGAAGCCGAGACGCAGAAAATCCGTGCCGTGCGCGACAGTGAAACGCTGGTGCTGGCCATCGGCACGCCTGGCGATGATGCACCGCCGTTCGTGATTCATAACCGCAAGCGTGAAGATTGCCGGATCACTGCCGCCCCGGCACGCGTGGCCGCTGGCACGCTGGTGGTGGATGCGCTAACCGCCAAGCGCCTGCAAATGTCGGCGGGCGATCTGGTTCGCGCGGTGCGCTTGTCTGCACGTGGTTAATTGATTGAATTCTGCATCCGGCCTGGCCGGTTGCCAAATTGCTGGGAGTGGTAAAACAAAATGAGCACTCATTTCATTGCAGGAAACTGGCTGGCAGGTGAGGGCGACGCATTCGAGTCGCTCAACCCAGTCACTCAGGACGTTCTTTGGCAGGGCCGTGGTGCCACGGCCGCTCAGGTCGACAGCGCGGTAGCAGCTGCGCGTGCAGCGTTGCCGGGCTGGGCTGCACAGTCACTCGATCAGCGTATTGCGCTGCTTGAGCGATTTGCCGTAAGCCTCAAGGAACATGCAGATGAGCTGGCTCGTACCATTGGTCAGGAAACCGGTAAGCCGCTCTGGGAGTCGGCTACCGAGGCCACCAGCATGGTTAATAAAATCGCCATTTCAGTGCAGAGCTACCGCGAGCGCACGGGCGAGAAGAGTGGCCCGCTGGCAGACGCTACCGCTGTTCTGCGGCACAAACCGCACGGTGTGGTTGCGGTGTTCGGGCCGTATAACTTCCCGGGCCATTTGCCTAACGGGCACATTGTTCCTGCGCTGTTGGCGGGTAACACCGTGGTGTTCAAGCCAAGCGAACTGACCCCTAAAGTGGCCGAGTTGACGGTCAAGTGCTGGATCGCTGCCGGCCTGCCAACCGGCGTCTTGAATCTGGTTCAGGGCGCACGTGAGACGGGCGTGGCGCTGGCCTCGAATCGTGACATCGACGGCTTGTTCTTCACCGGCTCAAGCCGCACCGGCAATTTGCTGCACAGTCAGTTTGCCGGTCGTCCCGACAAGATTCTTGCCCTGGAAATGGGCGGCAACAACCCGCTGGTAGTGGATCAGGTCAATGATGTCGAAGCGGCGGTGTACACCATCATTCAGTCGGCGTTTATTTCTGCGGGTCAGCGTTGCACCTGTGCGCGTCGCCTGCTGGTTCCGGCTGGCGAATGGGGTGACAGCTTGCTGGCGCGTCTGGTTACTGTGGCCGCCAACATCAAAGTGGGTGCCTACGACGCTCAGCCTGCGCCTTTCATGGGCTCGGTGATTTCGCTGGCGGCAGCGCAGCAGTTGATTGATGCGCAGCAAGACTTATTGGGCAAAGGCGCGGTTTCCCTGCTTGAAATGCGCCAGCCAGAGGCCGGCGCAGCTTTGCTCACGCCAGGCATTATTGATGTGACGGCGGTAGCGGATCGCCCGGACGAAGAATTCTTCGGCCCGCTGCTGCAAGTGATTCGCTACGCTGATTTTGATCAGGCCATCGCCGAGGCCAATAACACCCAGTACGGCTTGGCCGCTGGCCTGTTGTCGGATTCCAAGGGCCGCTACGAGCAGTTCTGGCTGCACAGCCGTGCCGGTATCGTTAACTGGAACAAGCAGCTCACTGGCGCGGCCAGCAGTGCACCATTCGGTGGTGTGGGCGCCTCCGGTAATCATCGTGCCAGCGCCTATTACGCGGCCGACTATTGCGCCTATCCGGTTGCCTCGCTTGAGAGCGAGAGCCTGAGCCTACCCGCCACGCTGACGCCAGGAGTAAGCCTGTGAGCAATGCTTTTGAAGTGAACTTCGACGGGCTGGTCGGGCCGACGCACAACTACGGCGGTTTGTCCTACGGCAACGTCGCCTCGCAGAGCAACAGCAACGTCGCCTCCAGCCCTAAAGAAGCCGCCAAGCAAGGCCTGGCGAAAATGAAGGCGCTGATGGAAATGGGCTTCAAGCAGGGCGTGCTGGCGCCGCAAGAACGCCCTGATTTGAACGCGTTGCGCAGCCTGGGTTTTGCCGGCACCGATGCGCAGGTCATCGCCAAGGCCGCCAAAGAGGCTATGCCGCTGTTGGTGGCAAGCTGCTCGGCGTCGAGCATGTGGACGGCAAACGCCTGCACGGTGAGCCCGAGTGCCGACACGGCCGATGGCCGTGTGCATTTCACCGCTGCCAACCTCAACTGCAAATTCCACCGCTCAATCGAACACCCGACCACCAGCCGGGTGCTGGGCGCCATGTTTGCAGATTCTCAGCACTTTGCTCATCACGCGGCGCTGCCCGCTGTGGGCCAGTTTGGTGATGAAGGTGCGGCTAACCACACGCGGTTTTGCAAAGAATATGGCGCTGCCGGTGTCGAGTTTTTTGTTTACGGTCGCAGTGCCTTCGACAGTCGTTTGCCTGCCCCGCAGAATTACCCGGCGCGGCAGACGCTGGAAGCCTCTCAAGCCATTGCCCGTCTGCACGGTCTGAGCGAGAGCGGTGTGGTTTACGCCCAGCAAACGCCGGCTGTGATTGATCAGGGTGTGTTCCATAACGACGTGATTGCAGTCGGCAACGGTGAAGTGCTGTTCCATCATCAGGATGCCTTCCTCAATAGCGATGCGGTCATGGCTGAGCTGCGCGAAAAACTGGCGCGTGTCGGCGCTGAATTCCACTCCGTGTGTGTGCCGCGTGATGCGGTGGGTGTGGATGATGCGGTGAAGTCTTACCTGTTCAACAGCCAACTACTCAGCCGCGGTGATGGCAGCATGCTGCTGATTGTGCCGGAGGAGTGCCGCAACAACAGCAATGTATGGAACTACCTGCAGCAGCTGACGAGCAGCAACGGCCCGATTCGTGATGTGAAGGTTTTTGACCTCAAGCAAAGCATGCAGAACGGCGGCGGGCCGGCGTGCCTGCGGCTGCGTGTTGCGCTCAAGGAAAACGAGTTGGCGGCAGTCAATCAGGGTGTAATCATGACCCCGGCTTTGTATGACACGCTGACCGTTTGGGTCGATAAACACTACCGTGACCGTTTGACTGAAAACGATCTGGCAGACCCGAATTTACTGATTGAGTGCCGGACGGCATTGGATGAACTGACGCAGATCCTTAAACTAGGCTCGGTTTATCCATTCCAATTGCCCTGAATAGAGAGTTCCTACAATGTCTGACGCCCTGCAACTTATCCTCGAAGACACCGACGGCACCCAGCTGGAAACTTCCTGCACTCGTTTTGCCGTTATGTGGCAGGGCAAGGAAGTGTGGATTCAGCAAGTGGGTAACAACCAGCTGATGATCGGTGTCGATGTCGCGGAAGGCGATACCGAGTACGCCAATCTGGTACTGCGCCCGTTGGCGACCAATCTGGTCAGTCTTGAGCTGGAAATCGAGCCGGCCGATGTTGATGAAGACGGTGTTGCCGGTCACGTGCATGGCCCGGATTGCAACCACGACTGATTGCGTGAGGCCTCTGCAGCGCTAATGCGTCGGTGCTTTTGCGCCGTATTAAGCTGTCAGAGGCCGCTGTCACAGTCATAGCGTTTTCAATGTAAGGGTGCACGATCGCGGCACCTGGATGGCAATAATGGAGTCGTTATGCTTGCACTTGGACAACTGCTTGAACTGACCCTGGCTGGACGTGAGCCAGCGGCGAAAATTCAACTGACGCCCGAGGGCACGCGTTTACGTTGGCTGGCAGAAGGCGCGCTGGAAATCACCCCGCCAGAGGCGCGCGATACTGGCCTCGACTTACTGTTGTCTGCCGGAATTCACGGCAACGAAACCGCACCGATCGAACTGCTTGATCGTCTGCTTCGCTCGATTGCCAATAATCAGCTGCAACCACGTGTGCGTATCTTGCTGTTGCTGGGTAATCCAGCGGCGATGCGCCATGGCGAGCGTTATATCGAGCAAGACATCAACCGTCTGTTCAATGGCCGTCATGAATACAGCGAAGGCTATGAAGCGTTACGTGCCGGCGAACTCGAGCGTCTGGCGGCTAGTTTCTTCAGCTCGCCTGAGCGCCAGCATCTGCATTACGACCTGCACACCGCAATCCGCGCCTCCAAGATCGAGCAGTTCGCGCTCTATCCGTGGGCCGAAGGGCGTCTGCATTCGCGTCGGGAGCTGGCGCGTCTGAATGCGGCGGGTATGGAGGCGGCGCTGCTGCAAAGCAAAAGCTCGATCACCTTCAGTGCCTACACCTACTCGGCGTTGGGCGCAGAAGCCTTTACGCTGGAATTGGGCAAGGCGCGGCCATTCGGGCAAAACGAGATGGTTAATCTCGACCTGCTCGAGGCGCGTTTGCAGCACATCATCGAAGCCACTGAGCCCGATGAAGATGAGCAGGGGCTTGATGGCCTGCAGCTGTTTGCGGTGGCGCGTGAGGTGATCAAGCAGAGCGATGAGTTCCAGCTGCACCTGCCGGCCGATATCGAGAACTTTACTGAGCTTGACGTCGGTTATCTGTTGGCTGAGGATCGCGGAGGCGTTCGCTGGACCATTGAGGAGGCGGGCGCTCGCATTATCTTCCCTAATCCCAAAGTCAAAAATGGCCAGCGCGCTGGCATATTGATTGTGCCGAGCGATAACGCCCAGCTTGCTTGAACACGCATTGTTCAGCCAGGCGGGCAGTGTTCCGCCTGGCTCGCCGTAATATCCACTTAAGGCCCGAACCATGACTGTTATTGATTTGCGCAGCGATACCGTAACCCAGCCGACTGCCGGTATGCGTGATGCAATGATGGCGGCGCCGTTGGGCGATGACGTGTATGGCGAAGACCCGACCGTCAACCTGCTTGAGGCCACGCTGGCCGGTCAGCTCGGTTTTGCTGCCGGATTGTTCGTGCCAACCGGCACCATGAGTAACCTGCTTGGGCTGATGGCGCATTGCGAGCGTGGCGACGAATACATCGTTGGCCAGCAGGCGCACACCTACAAATACGAAGGCGGTGGTGCCGCCGTGCTCGGTTCAATCCAGCCTCAACCGCTGGAGATGGAAGCCGATGGCAGTATTGATCTGGCCCGCGTTTGCGCCGCTATAAAACAGGATGACTTCCACTTCGCCCGCAGCCGGTTGCTGGCGCTGGAAAACACCATGCAGGGCAAGGTATTGCCGCTGGCTTATCTGGCCTCGGCGCATGAGTTCTGTGGCTTGCATGGTTTGGCGCTGCACCTGGACGGGGCGCGTTTGTTTAATGCCTCGGTCAAACTGGGCGTGGCCCCGCGTGCGATTACTGAGCATTTCGATTCAGTCTCGGTGTGCTTGTCCAAGGGGCTGGGTGCGCCGGTCGGCTCGGTGTTGTGTGGCAGTGAGCCGTTTATTGGAAAAGCGCGCCGGTTGCGCAAGATGGTCGGCGGCGGCATGCGTCAGGCCGGTGTTTTGGCGGCTGCCGGGTTGTACGCGCTGGAGCATCAGGTTTCGCGTCTGAGCGAGGATCATGCCAATGCTCAAGCGCTGGCCGATGGGCTGAGTGAGCTGGGCTACAGCGTTGAGCCGGTGCAAACCAACATGGTTTATGTTGATGTCGGTGGTCAGGCCGCCGCGCTCAAGGCCCATTGCGCCGAGCAAGGGATTATTTTGTCGGCTGCTGCGCGGTTGCGCATGGTCACCCATCTTGATGTTAGCTGCGACGCAATTACGCGGGTAATCGAGGCGTTTGCAAGCTTTCGGTCGGCTTAATATTCTTCAGTTAAGGCTTTTTGCCCTGCGCTGGCAGGGTAAAAAAGCCCAGTCGGCTACTTTCTCACGCGGTTGTCTTATGGATGTGCGTGGGTAATAGTCAAGAACTATCGCGCAAATACACTAGCCGCGACTGTCAGGGCCTATATAATGCGGCCCTTTGCCGGACATATTACCCGTCAGATATGCGCCTTTTGCGCCAATAAATGCCTGAAATGACCTGTTAAGACGTCATTCATATTTTTTGTCAGCCTGGCTGAGTGTCATACGGGGTTTTAAGAAGCCAGCGTAATCGCCTATTTCCGTGGATGACCTATGAAAAGCGCAGAAATCCGTGAAGCCTTCCTCCGCTTCTTCGAAGAGAAGGGGCACACCCGCGTAGCCTCCAGTTCCCTGATTCCGGCTAACGACCCAACGTTATTGTTCACCAACGCCGGTATGAACCAGTTCAAGGACTGCTTCCTGGGCCTGGAAAAGCGCGCCTACACGCGCGCCACTACCAGCCAGAAGTGTGTGCGCGCCGGTGGCAAGCACAATGACCTGGAGAACGTTGGCTACACCGCGCGTCATCATACTTTCTTCGAAATGCTGGGTAACTTCAGCTTTGGCGACTACTTCAAGCGCGACGCAATTACCTTTGCCTGGGAGTTCCTGACGTCCGAGCAGTGGTTGAACCTGCCGAAAGAGAAACTCTGGGTAACGGTTTACGCCAGCGACGACGAAGCCTATGACATCTGGACCAAAGAAGTCGGTGTACCAACCGAGCGCATGATCCGTATTGGCGACAATAAAGGCGCGCCATACGCCTCGGATAACTTCTGGGCGATGGGTGATACCGGGCCTTGCGGTCCGTGCACTGAAATCTTCTTCGATCACGGCGAGCACATCTGGGGCGGTCCTCCTGGCTCGCCTGAAGAAGACGGCGACCGTTACATCGAGATCTGGAACAACGTATTCATGCAGTTCAACCGCACCGCTGATGGCGTGATGCACGCGCTGCCTGCGCCAAGCGTTGATACCGGCATGGGCCTTGAGCGCATCAGTGCGGTGTTGCAGCACGTCAACTCGAACTACGAAATTGACCTGTTCCAGCGCTTGCTCGACGCCTCGGCAACAGCTATCGGCTGCCAGAACGAAGGCCAGGCTTCACTGAAAGTTGTGGCTGACCACATTCGTTCGTGCGGCTTCCTGATCGCCGACGGCGTGACGCCATCGAATGAAGGCCGCGGCTATGTGCTGCGCCGTATTATCCGTCGCGCTTGCCGTCACGGTAACAAGCTGGGTGCCAAGGGTAGCTTCTTCTATCAGATCGTGGCCGCGCTGGTTGCCGAGATGGGTGATGCGTTCACCGAACTCAAGCAACAGCAGGCACACATCGAGCGCGTACTGAAAACTGAAGAAGAGCAGTTCGCCAAGACCCTGGAACAGGGCCTGAAGATTCTTGAACAGGACCTCGCCGAACTCAAAGGCACCGTAGTGCCAGGCGATGTTGTGTTCAAACTGTATGACACCTTTGGTTTCCCGGTTGACCTGACGGGCGATATCGCCCGTGAACGCGACCTGACCATCGATGAAGAAGGCTTTGAGCGTGAAATGCAGGCTCAGCGCGAGCGTGCCCGTTCCGCCAGTGCCTTCGGCATGGACTACAACAGCGTCGTCAAGGTCGACAGCGACACGCGTTTCCTCGGTTACAGCGCCACCAATGGCAGCGGTACGATCATCGCGTTGTTCAAGGATGGCGCAGCAGTGTCCAGCCTGGCAGAAGGCGAGGAGGGCGTAGTCGTCCTCGATCAGACGCCGTTCTACGCTGAATCCGGTGGTCAGGTGGGTGACAGCGGTTTCCTTGAAGGGCCAGGCGTTCGCTTCGATGTGCGCGACACCACCAAGGCGGGCGGTGCCTTCCTGCACCACGGTATCGTTACCAAGGGCAGCCTGGCGGTTGATACCTCGGTTAACGCAGAAGTCTCTGCCGAGGTGCGTAAAGCCACCGCGCTGAATCACTCGGCGACTCACTTGCTGCACGCGGCATTGCGTGAAGTGATTGGCGAGCATGTGCAGCAGAAGGGCTCGTTGGTTGATAGTCAGCGTCTGCGCTTCGACTTCAGTCACTTTGAAGCGATCAAGCCAGAGCAACTGCGCGCATTGGAAGATCGCGTTAATCAGCAGATTCGTCTGAACAGCGAAGTCGAAACCCTCGAGACCGACATCGAAACGGCCAAGGCCAAGGGCGCAATGGCGCTGTTTGGTGAGAAATACGGCGATCAGGTTCGCGTACTGACCATGGGCGAGGGTTTCTCTGTCGAGCTGTGTGGCGGTACTCACGTTTCACGAACCGGTGACATCGGCGTGTTTAAGATCACCAGCGAAGCGGGTGTGGCCGCCGGTGTGCGCCGTATCGAAGCGGTAACCGGTGCTCAGGCGCTGGCTTACCTGAACGGTGCCGAAGAGCAGCTCAAAGAAGCCGCACAGTTGGTAAAAGGCAGCCGCGACAACCTGCTCGACAAGCTGACTGCTGTGCTGGAGCGCAATCGTCAGTTGGAAAAAGACCTTGAGCAGCTCAAGGCCAAAGCGGCGAGTGCGGCCGGTAATGACCTTGCAGCTTCGGCGCAGGAAGTTAACGGCGTTAAGGTTCTCAGTGCGCGTATCGACGGTGCCGACGGCAAAGCGCTGCTGGCGTTGGTCGACCAGCTGAAGAACAAGCTGGGCAGTGCGGTTATCCTGCTGGGCGGCGTTTTGGATGACAAAGTTGTTCTGGTTGCCGGTGTAACGGCAGATCTGACCGCTCGCTTCAAGGCTGGCGATCTGATGAAACAGGCTGCTGCGGCAGTCGGTGGCAAGGGCGGTGGTCGTCCTGATATGGCGCAAGGCGGCGGTGTTGACGCGGCGGCGCTGGATCAGGCACTGCTGCTGGCGCAGGCTTTCGTCGAGAAGGCTTGAGGAAACACAAGGTGTGCCCACTGCGCGCGCAGTGGGCCAGAAGCAGTCATTTTGGTTGCATGATTAATGGGCGCCCTTCACGGGCTTAGGCGGCTTTGAAATGGCTTTGATCGTACAAAAATTTGGCGGCACATCCGTCGGCACTGTCGAACGTATCGAGCAGGTGGCGGAGAAAATCAAAAAGTTTCGCGAGGGCGGTGATGACATCGTCGTGGTGGTTTCCGCCATGAGCGGTGAGACCAATCGCCTGATTGATCTGGCCAAACAGATTGGTGACCAGCCCGTACCGCGTGAGTTGGACGTGCTGGTTTCGACCGGTGAGCAGGTGACGATTGCCTTGCTTGCCATGGCGCTGATGAAGCGTAATGTGCCGGCGGTTTCGTACACCGGTAATCAAGTACGGATTCTCACTGATAGCGCGCACAATAAAGCGCGTATCTTGCAGATTGATGACCACAAGCTGCGCACCGATCTCAAGGCCGGTCGCGTCGTGGTTGTTGCAGGTTTCCAGGGTGTCGACGAGAACGGCAACATCACCACGTTGGGCCGTGGCGGTTCCGACACCACAGGCGTTGCGCTGGCCGCTGCGCTGAAGGCTGATGAGTGCCAGATCTACACTGACGTAGATGGCGTCTACACCACCGACCCGCGTGTGGTTCCGCAAGCTCAGCGTCTGGAGAAGATCACGTTCGAGGAAATGCTCGAAATGGCCAGCCTGGGCTCCAAGGTTTTGCAAATTCGCTCGGTGGAGTTCGCCGGCAAGTACAACGTACCGCTGCGCGTTCTGCACAGCTTTAAGGAGGGGCCAGGTACCCTCATTACTATTGATGAAGAGGAATCCATGGAACAGCCGATCATCTCCGGCATCGCTTTCAATCGCGACGAAGCCAAGCTGACAATCCGTGGTGTGCCGGATATTCCGGGTGTGGCCTTCAAGATTCTTGGCCCGATCAGCTCGGCCAATGTTGAAGTGGACATGATCGTGCAGAACGTTGCGCACGATAACACCACCGATTTCACCTTCACTGTGCACCGCAATGATTATCAGAATGCGCTGCAGGTACTGGAAAATACCGCACGTGAACTGGGCGCTCGCGAAGTGTCCGGTGATACCAAAATCGCCAAAGTATCGATTGTGGGTGTGGGCATGCGTTCACATGCAGGTGTTGCAAGTCAGATGTTCGAGGCGCTGGCCAAGGAGAACATCAACATTCAGATGATTTCGACTTCCGAGATTAAGGTCTCGGTGGTGATTGAAGAAAAATATCTGGAACTTGCCGTGCGTGCATTGCACACCGCCTTTGAGCTGGATGCTCCAGCCGCGAAGAGCGAGTAAAGCTGTAACCGGAAGGCGCTAATTAAAATGAGCGCCTTCTGTCTTTTTTTGCTTGGGGTGGACGGCGCTATCTTTCCGGCTACTCTGGTCAATACTTAGGTGATGGGTTGACTTGTAATTGGGTTGGCTCGGCATCATTTTAATTTTGCAGACTGTTTGTACTGAATTTAATCCGTGAGGTGAATGGAATGTTGATTCTGACTCGTCGGGTCGGAGAGACCCTAATGGTGGGTGATGAAGTCACCGTCACTGTGCTTGGCGTTAAGGGAAATCAGGTGCGCATAGGGGTTAACGCCCCGAAAGAAGTGGCTGTGCACCGCGAAGAGATCTACCAGCGCATACAGAAAGAAAAGGACGACGAACCAAGCCACTAATTTAATTGAAATTTTGGCTTTGCAAACGGGGAAAACATGGGTATCATGCGCCCCGTGTTGCGGAGAGGTGGCCGAGTGGCCGAAGGCGCTCCCCTGCTAAGGGAGTACATCTCAAAAGGGTGTCGGGGGTTCGAATCCCCCCTTCTCCGCCATTATTAAGCTGTATAGGGTGGGTCAGGATTTTTTCAGTAAGTTGTTGAATTACTTGAAAAAATTGCTTGTAAAAAGTTTTACGATCCCTATAATGCGCACCGATTGTTGCACTCATAGCTCAGCTGGATAGAGTACTCGGCTACGAACCGAGCGGTCGGAGGTTCGAATCCTCCTGAGTGCACCATATTTAGAGCGACCTGCTAAGGCTGGCGTTCTGATTCAACCAGAGGTGATCTGGTCTACCAAGCGCCATTTGCACTCATAGCTCAGCTGGATAGAGTACTCGGCTACGAACCGAGCGGTCGGAGGTTCGAATCCTCCTGAGTGCACCATATAGCAACACCGAAAAGACCCGCAGAAATGCGGGTTTTTTTTCGTCCCCAGTTTTTCATTCCGATTATTTTTCGCTACAGCCGTTCTGGTCAAAGCTGACCTGACGTTTGTTGCCGCGCCTGTCGCTGTAGTAATAGCGAGTGCGGCCGTTGACTCGGCTAATCCGCTCCGGTGAGCCCAAGGCTCGCTCTACGTCCTGTAATGACATGCCAGCCGGGATGAGCTGCTTGATGCGCGCATTGCGCCGCTGGCGGGCGCTGAGAAGGTTGCCGCAGCCGTCGTCGCGCTCACCGACCACCACAATCTCAGCGCTCTGGCGGGGCGACTCCAGCTCGGGCAGTGCTTTCGGCTGGACTTCTGCCGGCGCCGCTATTGAGTTGACGACACGGCTGCGATCATCGAGCAATTGCCCTTGGTGCTGAGCGGGGCAGCCGTGCCCGGTGAAGCTGATCTGGCCTTGATTATCTTCGCAGCGATACAGGCGGGCCGCCCACGGCGTGCCTGTGACCAGCACTAACAGGATGGCGGTGACGATGCTTGGATAAAGCATATCGGTGTCCTCCGTGACAGGAGGCTAAGCTTAGTCAGGTATTTTGGCGGGTGGCGTGCCTTGTGCTGAGTTGCCCGCGTCGTAACAGAATATCTACAGAAATAATTCAGGATTGCGATGCAAGCGCTTGTTCTTGCCGTGTTTTTGTAACGCGCAATCCTGCTAGGTGATGTTATTATTCGCAGTATCAGCCCCGTCGGGGCTTGTGGACAGCACCATGGACTTACCCAGTAGTTACTCTGCAACTCGATTGTGCAATCAAGAATTGACTGATTGACCCTCCTTGGCGTGCGCCGTCACTGGGGGTGGAGCGCGCCATGACTGAAGTAGAAGCCAAAAAGCCGCAAGAAAGCCTGCAGGATCGCCTGGCGCAGGTGGTCGAGCTATTGCAGCGGCACAAAGTAGTTGAAGACCTGACGCAGCGTCAGGAAGGCCAGCACAGCGATCTGGTCGAGAATCTGGTACACCGCCAGAACCTCGCTGAGCTGCAACGCAAGCTCGAAGACCTGCACAGCGCAGACGTCGCCTACATCCTTGAAGCCCTGCCGCTTGAAGACCGTCTGGCCGTCTGGCAGCTGGTCAAGGCCGAGCGCGACGGCGACATTCTTCTTGAAGTATCCGATTCGGTCCGCGAAACCCTGATCGCGGACATGGACGACCACGAAATTCTCGCGGCCGCCAAAGACCTCGACGCCGATGAACTGGCTGACCTTGCGGCTGAACTGCCGCGCGATGTCGTTCATGAGCTGATGGAAACCCTCGATGCACAACAGCGCGAGCGTGTTCGCTCGGCGTTGTCCTACGAGGAAGATCAGGTCGGTGCATTGATGGACTTCGAGATGGTGACGATTCGTGAGGACGTCACCCTCGAAGTGGTCTTGCGTTACCTGCGCCGCCTGAAAGAGCTGCCGGGGCACACCGACAAACTCTTCGTGGTCGATTACGACGGCGTGCTCAAGGGCGTCCTGCCGATCAAGCGTTTGCTGGTGAATGATCCGGAGCGTCTGGTGGTGGATGTAATGGCCACCGATCCGGTGAGTTTCCATCCCGACGAGGAAGCGCTGGAAGCCGCTCAGGCGTTCGAGCGTTACGACTTGATTTCGACCCCGGTGGTCGATAAGAACGGCAAGCTGATCGGCCGTCTGACCATCGACGAGATGGTTGACCTGATCCGTGAAGAAAGCGAAGCCGAAGTGCTCAACATGGCCGGTCTGCGCGAAGAAGAAGACATCTTCGCCTCGGTCTGGCGCTCACTGCGCAACCGTTGGGCCTGGCTTGCGATCAACCTGATTACGGCCTTCCTCGCGTCGCGGGTAATTGGCCTGTTTGAAGGCTCAATCGAAAAACTCGTGGCGCTGGCGGCCTTGATGCCAATCGTTGCGGGCATCGGCGGCAACTCCGGTAACCAGACCATTACCATGATTGTGCGCGCCATGGCGCTGGACCAATTGAGTACCGGCAATACCTCGCGGCTGATCCGCAAAGAGCTCGCTGTTTCGCTGATTAACGGCGTTATTTGGGGTGGCGTGATCGGCATTGTGGCGTGGGTGCTGTATGACAGTTGGTCGCTGGGGCTGGTGATGACGGCGGCAATGACCCTCAACCTGTTGCTGGCCGCGCTGATGGGGGTTTTGATTCCCATGACGCTGGTGCGCATGGGCCGCGATCCGGCCATGGGCGCCAGTGTGATGATCACCGCGGTGACCGACAGCGGCGGTTTCTTTATCTTTTTGGGCCTGGCCACGCTCTTTCTCATGTAAGTGCGCCAGCCCCTCGGGCCGCAAGGCCCGGCCCAAGGTTTGCCTGGAGTCATCGTTTAGGGATAACCTTTCCCGGCTTTTGGCTCCATTCGGGCGTATAAGGCTATAAAAAATGCGACCTGGAAGTCCCTAAACAATAAATAAAGGAGTCATGATGACCCCAAGCCAACTCCTCTCCGAAGGCGTTGAACTCATGCTTTATGGCATGGGTTCGGTGTTTGTTTTCCTGACCCTGTTAATCCTCTCTATACATCTGATGGCGCGCCTGCTCGGGCGAATAGCGCCGCCAGCTGCCGCTGCTGCTGTCACACCCGCCACACCTGCTGTTCAGGCCCAGGGCCCGGAACCGGATGTTCTCGCTGCCATTCAGGCTGCCATTTCTCAACATCGCGCCCGCCGCGACTGACCCAGCCTGACGGAGTTTGTGTATGACTGCTGTGAAGAATCCGCTCGGTATCACCGACGTTGTGCTGCGTGACGCTCATCAATCGATTCTGGCCACCCGGGTGCGCCTTGAAGACATGCTGCCCATCGCGCCAAAGCTCGATCAGGTCGGTTTTTGGTCGGTTGAGTCCTGGGGTGGCGCGACCTTCGACGCCTGCATTCGCTACCTGGGTGAAGACCCGTGGGAACGCATTCGCGAACTGAAGAAAGCCATGCCCAATACTCGCCAGCAGATGTTGCTGCGCGGGCAGAACCTGTTGGGTTATCGCCATTACGCCGATGACGTGGTGAACAAATTCGTTGAACGCGCCGCCATCAATGGCGTTGATGTGTTCCGGGTTTTCGACGCCATGAACGACCCGCGTAATCTGGCGACTGCACTGAAAGCGGTCAAGCAGCAGGGCAAGCATGCCCAAGGCACTATTTCCTACACCACAAGCCCGGTTCATACCCTGGACATGTGGGTGGATCTGGCCAAGCAGATCGAAGACATGGGCGCCGATTCGGTGGCCATCAAGGACATGGCCGGGATTCTCAATCCCTACACCGCGTTCGAGTTGGTGACGCGGCTCAAGGCGACGCTGTCGATCCCGATTCATATGCAGTGCCACGCCACGGCAGGTCTGTCCACCGCCGCGATTGTCAAAGCGGTTGAGGCTGGAATCGACAACGTCGACACCGCCATCTCGTCACTGTCGATGACCTACGGCCATTCTCCGACTGAATCGGTGGTGGCCATTTTTAAAGACAGCGAGCGCGACACCGGTCTTGATCTGTTGCTGCTCGAAGAAATTGCAGCATATTTTCGCGAAGTGCGGAAAAAGTACGCCAAGTTTGAGGGCAATCTCAAAGGCGTCGACTCACGCATTCTGGTCGCCCAAGTGCCGGGCGGCATGTTGACCAACATGGAAAGCCAGCTGAAAGAGCAGGGCGCCCAAGACAAGTTCGACGAAGTGCTGGCGGAAATTCCGCGAGTCCGCGAAGACCTCGGCTTTATTCCACTGGTGACGCCGACCTCGCAGATTGTCGGCACTCAGGCCGTTATCAATATCCTCACGGGCGAGCGCTACAAGTCGATCACCAAAGAGACCGCCGGCATTCTCAAAGGAGAGTACGGCGCGGCGCCTGCGCCGTTCAACGCCGCATTGCAGGCGCGGGTGCTTGATGGCAGCGAGGCGATTACCTGTCGTCCGGCTGACCTGCTCACGGATGAGATGGACAAACTCACCGCCGAATTGCGCGGCATTGCGGCCGAGAAGGGCATTCGACTGGCCGCCGATGAAATCGACGACGTGCTCACTTATGCCTTGTTCCCGCAAATTGGCCTGAAGTTTCTCGAGAATCGCGGCAACCCAGCCGCGTTCGAGCCGGCGCCAAATGCCAAGTCGTTGCCTGCACTCGAGGCCGGCAAGCCCGAGGTTTACACCGTCGAGGTCAGTGGCAAGTCTTACGTGGTGCAGGTTAACGAGGGTGGCGACATCAGCGGTATCAAGTCGCTCAACAGCGGCGCTGCGGATGCGGCTCCGGTCAGCTCCCCGGTTGGCGCTGGCGAGCCGCAAGTTGCTCCGCTGGCGGGCAACATCTTCAAGGTTCTGATCAAGCCGGGCCAAGTGGTAGAAGAGGGTGAGCTGGTGATCATTCTTGAAGCCATGAAGATGGAAACCGAAATTCGTGCGTTCAAGGCCGGCACCATCGGTGCCGTCAATATCAAGGTAGGTGACTCTGTGGCGGTGGGCGACAGCCTGCTGACCATCGGCTGAGGGGCGGATTATGGAGAAGCTCCTCAAACTGTGGCAAAGCACCGGCCTGTATCATCTGGAGCCGGGACAGGCGCTGATGATCGCGATCTGTCTGGGTCTGATTTATCTGGCTATTCGCAAGGGTTTTGAGCCGCTGCTACTGATCCCGATTGGTTTTGGTGGTCTGCTCGCCAATATTCCGGTTGCCGGCATGGCCGAAGGCAACGGCATTTTGCATCTGTTCTACGAAATTGGTCTGCCCACCAGCGTATTTCCACTGCTGATCTTTATGGGCGTGGGCGCGATGACTGATTTTGGACCGATGCTGGCAAACCCGAAAACCCTGATCCTCGGCGCTGCGGCGCAATTCGGTATTTTCGCGACGCTGATCGGCGCGCTGGCGATCACCGCAATGGGCATTCCGGGAATGGAGTTCACCCTGCGCGAGGCGGCATCGATTGCCATCATCGGTGGGGCGGACGGGCCGACGTCGATCTTTGTAACCTCCAAGCTCGCCCCAGATCTGCTGGGGCCGATTGCCGTGGCTGCTTACTCGTATATGGCGTTGGTGCCATTGATTCAGCCGCCGATCATGCGTGCGCTGACCACCAAGGCTGAGCGCGCCATTGTTATGAAGCAGCTGCGCCCTGTTAGTCAGGTCGAGAAAATCGTCTTCCCGTTGGTGCTGTGCCTGCTGGTCGGCATGTTGCTGCCGGATGCAGCGCCGCTGGTGGGCATGTTCGCCTTCGGTAACCTGCTGCGCGAAGCCGGTGTGGTCGAGCGCCTGGCTGATACGTCACGCAATGCGCTGATCAACGTGGTGACTATTTGTCTGGGCCTTACCGTGGGTTCGAAGCTTTCCGCCGAGGCATTCCTGCAACTGAAAACTCTGGGAATCCTGCTGCTGGGCATGGTCGCGTTCTGTGGTGGTACAGCGGCTGGCGTATTGATGGCCAAGGTGATGAACATGTTCAGCGCCAACAAGATCAATCCGCTAATCGGTTCGGCTGGCGTCTCGGCGGTGCCAATGGCGGCGCGTGTTTCGAACAGGGTCGGGCTTGAAGCCAATCCGCAAAACTTCCTGCTGATGCATGCGATGGGGCCAAATGTGGCCGGCGTTATCGGCTCGGCTGTTGCGGCGGGCGTGTTGCTCAACTTTGTTGGCTAAGGCGATTGCCTGTGCAGAGGAGTATTTTCTTCTCCCATAAAAAAACCGGCCAACTGGCCGGTTTTTTTATGGGTAAACCTCAAGCCTCTTCGGCTGTCATTTCGGCGTCGTGGGCAATCAGGGCGACCAGCGCATTTTGCTGGCGGCGTGTCAGCTGGCGGAATTGCTGCAGAAGCTCGCGCTCATGCAGAGACAGTTCCGGGCTGTCCAGACGCAGACTCGAATCATCACTCAGAGCGCCTTCCTGGAGCATGCTCTGCTCAAGACGAGCAATGATTTCTGAATTCATGCTGCGATGATGATTGCGTGCTACATCAGCGATGCGTTCACGCATGCCATCGGGCAAGCGTACGACAAACTTGTCAGCCGTTCGGCTGGAATAGATAGCCTGTTTCATAGGGCGCATACATTAAACCGGTTAGTTCAGGGGAGCGATACTGGCATGCAACTTGATTCTCACATGCTGTGACAACCTTATTCATCAACCGTTCAGCCGAAGCGTTTAACTGCGGCATTATGACCTGAATACCATCCTTGATTTGAAGCCAGTAAAACCAGCGGGATTCTCGTTGGTATTGGCGCGTTTGGCCATAGACCCAATGGGTTAATGCGAGTGGTCCTACACAAAACTATGAAAATTCCGCTCGCAATCTGGCGGTTCGTCCCGTTGCTGCGCATGCGCTCAAAAGGACAACAGCCTGAAGGCCTTTATCGCTTAAGCATAATCAATCGTCACCGAAGTGTCATGACTCATTAACTGACCTGACACAGTCTTCGCCTAGCTTGGTCTACACCAGATGGCGAAGCGCAGGTGGCTTTGCCTTACTCAAAAATGAGGCTAAGCCATGAGCGCGGCAATTCAAGTAGACAGTTTAAACAAGACCTTTGGCCGCAAACAGGCACTGCACGGTCTCTCTTTAGCGGTTAAGCCAGGCGAAATGGTCGCATTGATCGGTGCTTCAGGTTCCGGCAAGTCAACCTTGCTGCGCCATGTTGCCGGGCTGGCCCGATGCGACAAGTCGGTGACTGGCAACATTCAGGTGCTTGGCCGGCCGATGCAGGATTGCGGGCGCCTGAGCGATGAAGTCCGTCACTTGCGGGCCGACATTGGCTACATCTTTCAGCAATTCAATCTGGTTGGCCGACTGAGCGTGCTGCACAACGTATTGCTCGGTTGTCTGGGGCGTATGCCGCGCTGGCGCGGTTCGCTGGGCATGTTCAACAGCGAAGAACGCCAGCGTGCGCAAGAGTCGCTGGAGCGTGTCGGTCTGGGTGATCTGGCGGCGCAGCGGGCATCGACCTTGTCGGGTGGCCAACAGCAACGCGTGGCGATTGCCCGCGCCCTGTGCCAGCGCGCCGAAGTGATTCTGGCGGATGAGCCGATTGCCTCACTCGACCCCGAGTCCGCGCGCAAGGTCATGGAAATTCTCGCCGACATCAATTCGCGCGACGGCAAGACCGTTGTCGTGACGTTGCATCAAGTCGATTACGCCGCCCGCTACTGCAAGCGAGCAGTGGCGCTCAAGGCCGGGCGTATTCATTTCGACGGCTCTACCGAGCAACTCAACCCCGATTTTCTCAATGACCTTTACGGCGCCGAACTCGATACCAGCCTGTTGCTGCCCGGTATTGAGGCGCGTGCCAAGCAATACCAGCAGCCCTTGGCACTGGTTAAAGCATAAACCCAACAAAATCAACGCAACCCTTATCAAGCAACAGGAGTGTGCTCCATGTTCAATCGTCTTGGTCGTGTTCTGGCGGCATCTGCATTAATTACCGGCTCCATCATGGGCACCGCGCAGGCGGCTCAGGAGTCACTGACGTTCGGCATCATCTCTACCGAGTCTTCGCAGAATCTGCGCACCTTATGGGACCCGTTTCTGGCGGACATGAGCAAGCAGACCGGCATGAAAATCAACGCCTTCTTCGCCCCGGACTATGCCGGTGTGATTCAGGGTATGCGCTTCGACAAGGTTGATGTGGCGTGGTACGGCAACAAGGCGGCAATGGAAGCTGTGGACCGTGCCGGCGGTGAAATCTTTGCCCAGACCACCGCCCTCAGCGGTGCGCAGGGTTATTACAGCCTGATGGTTGCGAACAAGGACAGTTCGATCAACAACGTCGACGACATGCTGAAAAACGCCAAGCAACTGACCTTCGCCAACGGTGACCCAAACAGCACCTCGGGTTTTCTGGTACCTGGCTATTACGTGTTCGCCAAGAACAAGGTCGACGCCAATACGATCTTCAAGCGCACCATGAACGGCAGCCACGAAGTCAACGCATTGTCGGTGGCTAACAAGCAGGTCGATGTCGGCACCTTCAACAGTGAAGGCATGGAGCGTCTGGAGATCACTGCGCCGGAGAAAGCCGCGCAACTCAAGGTGATCTGGACATCGCCGCTGATCCCGGCCGACCCGATGGTATGGCGCAAGAATCTGGATGGCGAAACCAAGGCCAAACTGCAGAAGTTCTTCATGTCCTACGGCGCCAAACCGGCCGAGAAGCAAGTTCTGGCCGCGCTGCAGTGGGGCCAGTTCCGCGCCTCGACTAACGACCAACTGCTGCCGATCCGCCAGCTTGAGTTGTTCAAGCAACGCTCCGAAATCGCCAACAACAGCAACCTGTCTGCTGCCGACAAGCAGGCCAAGCTGGACGCCATCGATGCCGAACTGGCAACCCTGGAAAAGCGCATGGCTGAGCTTGAAAGCAAGAACCTCAAGCAAGCCAGCTAATCAGTTACGTGTTAATGCGCTGCCATCAGGCCGGTCTCGAGCGACTGGACCGGTCTGATGAGTCACCTGTTGCACTTCAAGAGATGTACCTATGACAACACTCAACCCGGCTGTTAACGCTCAGGCTACAGCCAAGCAATCCTGGCTCAAGTTGTTCATGTGGGGCGGCGTTATTGCGTTGCTGGCGTGGTCCTGGAATGGCGCAGAAATGAACCCGTTCGGGCTGATTCGTGACAGCGGCAACATGGCCACCTTCGCCAGTGACTTCTTTCCGCCGGATTTCAGCCACTGGCACCTGTATCTGAAAGAAATGGTCGTAACCGTACAGATCGCCATTTGGGGTACGGCGATGGCCATCGTCTGCGCGATACCGCTGGGCATCCTGTGTTCCGAAAACATCGTGCCGTGGTGGGTTTATCAGCCGGTGCGCCGGGTGATGGATGCGTTCCGTTCGATCAACGAGATGGTCTTCGCCATGCTCTTCGTTGTGGCCGTGGGTTTAGGCCCGTTCGCCGGGGTGCTGGCGTTGTTCATCGGCACGGTAGGCGTTCTTGCCAAGCTCTTTGCTGAAGCGGTCGAGGCGATTGATCCGGGGCCGATCGAAGGTGTTCGGGCAACCGGTGCCAGCGCGCTGCAAGAAGTGATTTTCGGGGTGATCCCGCAAGTCTTGCCGCTGTGGATTTCCTATTCGCTGTACCGCTTCGAATCCAACGTGCGCTCGGCAACCGTGGTCGGCATGGTCGGCGCGGGGGGCATCGGGGTGATTCTGTGGGAGTCGATTCGTGGCTTTCAGTTTCAACAAACCTGCGCACTTCTGATCGTCATCATCGTGGTTGTCAGCGTCATCGACATCCTTTCCCAGCGCTTGCGCAAATTGTTCATCTGACCTGAGCGAGACGCCTTGATGCGTCCTTTTTTTGCCATGAACTTGTCTAGACAAATTGAGCCGTTATACCGCGAGTTGGCCAGCGTGCTGCGCGATGAACTGCAACAGTTTTGCCCGGGTGATTTGCTGCCCAGCGAAGTTCAATTGGCCGCGCGTTTTTCAGTCAACCGTCACACGTTGCGCCGCGCGGTGGATGAACTCGTGCTTGAAGGCCTGGTTCTGCGCCGTCAGGGCAAAGGCACCCAGGTTTTGGCCAGACCGCTGGTGTATCCGTTGCAGGCAAACAATGCGTTCAGCGATTCGCTGTCGGCACTCGGCCTGCGAGTAGAGGCGGTGTTGCTGGAGCGCAAAAAGCGCAAGGCCACGGGCGATGAAAGCCAGCGCCTGCAATTGCCCGAGGGCGCCATGCTTATCGAGTTGACGACCTTGCGCTTGCTCGACGAGCAGCCAGTCAGCCTGATTCGCCATCGCTTTTGTGCAAGCCACGCGCCAGCACTTGAGCGCTACAACGGCGGCTCATTGCGTGAGTATTTGCTTGAGCAATCACTCGGGCTCAACCGCACTTACAGCCTGATTGGCGCCCGCTTGCCGAGCCGTGAAGAGGCCGCGCAATTACTCATGCCGCTGCATGCACCACTGCTCAGCGTGCTCACTCTTTCCTGCGATACGGCCGGGCAACCGGTGGAGCTTGCGTTGTCCACCAGCCGCGCCGATCGCTTTCAGTATCAAGTTGCCCCCTGATGGAGACATTCACCATGCACAGCGACCCCAATGTCGCCAAGCGACAGCACTGGATGGGCGTTCTGGCCCGTGCCGCGCAACAGTTGCAACCCTATGCAGATGCTTTGAAAGACGCGCAATACAGCCACATTCGCCACCCGGAAATCGGCATGACGCTGGTGCGCGGGCGCATCGGTGGCACCGGCGAGGCTTTCAATCTAGGCGAGATGAGCGTCACCCGTTGTGTGGTTCGTCTTGAAGATGGGCGCATCGGTTTCAGCTATGTCAGCGGCCGCGACAAGCAACACGCGGAGTTGGCCGCGTTGGCAGACGCGCATTTGCAAGGCAGCCAGCAGCAACACTGGCTGCGCGAGTTGATCGAACCGCTGGCGGCACAACAGCAGGCTGGCAAGGCGGCACAGGCTGCCGAAACCGCAACCACCCAGGTGGAGTTCTTCACCCTGGTTCGAGGAGAAGATTGATGGTCCAGGCTCACAGCTCAGAATGGTTGCAGGCAGCCTTTAGTGATCCGGTGCTCGATGCACAGTTGAGTTTCAGAACAGCGCTCAAAGCCCTGGCCGAACCGGGTCTGGTACAGACCATGGATCGCGCACTGGAACTCGACAGTTTGCAGCCGGCGACTTATGCCCTGTGCCTGTCCTTTTTGGATGGCGACACACCTTTATGGCTGGCACCGCGTTTTGATACGCCGATGATCCGCGCCAATCTGGCCTTCCATTGCGGTTGCCCGATTGTTGCCGAACGCGAGATGGCACTGTTCGGTTTGCTCGATGAAAGCGAGTTGCTCGACCTCAGTGATTTCGACAACGGCAGCGAGCGTTATCCCGATCAGTCCTGCACGTTGCTGGTGCAGTTGTCCTCTCTGGATAACGGCCCTCAACTGCGCTGGCGCGGCCCTGGCATCAAGGATGTGCAGGCGGTCGAATTGCCGGTTCCTGCCGGGTTTTGGGCACAACGCAAAGCGCGCAGCAACTTCCCGCGCGGTCTTGATGTGTTCTTTGCCGCAGGCGAACACGTGATGGGTTTGCCACGCAGTACCCACGTTCTGCACAACAACCACGAGGAGGCTGCCTGATGTACGTTGCCGTTAAAGGAGGCGAGCGCGCCATCGACAACGCCCATGCGTTGTTGGCCAAGAAGCGCCGTGGCGCTACCGACATTCCCGAGCTGACCGTCGATCAGGTGCGCGAGCAAATGCCGTTTGCCGTCTCACGGGTGATGAGCGAAGGCTCGCTTTACGACCCGCAATTGGCCGCGCTGGCGATCAAGCAGGCGGCGGGCGATCTGATGGAAGCAATATTCCTCTTGCGTGCCTATCGCACCACGTTGCCGCGCTTTGCCTCCAGCATGCCGATCGACACCAGTGCCATGCAGTTGTCACGGCGCATCTCGGCCACCTTCAAGGATTTGCCGGGCGGCCAGTTGCTTGGCCCGACCTATGACTACACGCACCGCTTGCTCGACTTTGCTTTGCTCGCAGAAGGCGAGCAGCCTGGCCCCGAAATTGACCCGCAAGCCGCCATTGAGAAATGCCCTCGGGTGCTCGACTTTCTGGTGGATGAAGGGCTGATGAGCCGCGACGGCGACAGTTCGGCAGCGGTGCCGGACATCACCCGCGAGCCGCTGGAGTTTCCGGCCAATCGTGCCCAGCGCTTGCAGGCATTGGCGCGCGGTGATGAAGGTTTTTTGCTGGCGCTGAGTTATTCGACGCAGCGCGGCTACGGTCGCAATCACCCGTTCGCCGGCGAAATACGCATCGGCGAACTTGAGGTGTGGATCGAGCCCGAGGAGCTGGATTTTGCCGTGCCGTTGGGTGACATCGAAGTGACCGAGTGCGAGATGGTCAATCAGTTCATCGGCGGCAAAGGCATCGAGGCCCAATTCACCCGTGGCTACGGTCTGGCGTTTGGCTACGCCGAGCGTAAGGCGATGGGCATGGCGCTGGTGGATCGCGCATTACGCGCAGAGGAGTTCGGCGAGGAGGTACAAGGCCCGGCGCAGCAAGAAGAGTTTGTGCTGGCGCATTGCGACAACGTCGAGGCGGCCGGTTTTGTCTCGCACCTGAAGCTGCCGCACTACGTCGACTTCCAATCCGAACTCGAGCTGATCCGCAAATTACGCGCTCAGCCAGGCTCTCAGCAGGAGCAAACGCCATGACCTCATTGCACAACGCACAACAGCAAGCCGACAGTGGCTACAACTTTGCCTATCTCGATGAACAGAGCAAACGCATGATCCGCCGTGGCCTGTTGAAGGCGGTGGCGATTCCTGGCTATCAGGTGCCATTTGCCGGCCGTGAGATGCCTTTGCCGTACGGCTGGGGCACAGGCGGCATGCAGCTCACTGCGGCGATTCTGGGCCGCGACGATGTGCTTAAAGTCATCGATCAGGGCGCGGATGACACCACCAATGCGGTGTCGATTCGCCGCTTCTTCGGGCGCACCGCAGGCGTTGCAACCACTTTGCGCACGCCGGAAGCCACGGTGATTCAAACCCGTCACCGCATCCCGGAAACGCCGCTCAGCGCCGATCAGATCATGGTCTATCAGGTGCCGATTCCTGAGCCTTTGCGCTTTATCGAACCCTCTGAAAGCGAGACGCGCACCATGCACGCGTTGGGGGATTACGGGGTTATGCACGTCAAGCTGTATGAAGACATTGCTACCTTCGGCCACATCGCCACAAGTTACGCCTATCCCGTCACGGTTGATGACAACTACGTGATGGACCCGTCGCCGATTCCCAAATTCGACAACCCGAAACTGCACATGAGCCCCGCGCTGATGCTGTTCGGTGCCGGGCGTGAAAAGCGTTTGTACGCCGTGCCGCCTTACACGCGGGTCGAGAGTCTGGACTTTGAGGATCATCCGTTCGAGGTGCAGAGCTGGGAACACAACTGCGCGATTTGCGGCAGCGCCGATTCTTATCTGGACGAGCTGATTGTCGATGATGCCGGCAGCAAACAGTTTGTCTGTTCCGATACCGACTATTGCCTGCAACGCCGTGACCAGCAGCTATCCGGGGAGGGCGCGCAATGACCGCCGCCGTACGTGTAAATCGTGAGCTGGCAGCGCTCGAGCCGCTGTTTTCCGTCAACAATGTGAGCAAGTTGTATGGCCCGGACAAGGGCTGCCAGCAGGTTTCGTTCGACCTGTATCCGGGGGAGGTGCTGGGTATCGTCGGCGAATCCGGCTCGGGCAAGTCGACGCTATTGAGTCTGTTGGCCGGGCGTTGCCTGCCTGATGAAGGGCAGATCAGCTATTTGCGTGAAGACGGTCAACTGCTCGATCTGTATGCCAGCAGCGAAGCGCAGCGGCGCACTTTACTGCGCACCGAGTGGGGCTTTGTTGAACAGAACCCACGCGATGGTTTGCGCATGGGGGTATCGGCCGGCGCCAATATTGGCGAGCGCCTGATGGCGCAAGGCGTACGCAATTACGGCGAGCTGCGCGGTGCGGGTATCAGCTGGCTGAAGCAGGTGGAAATCGATCCGCAGCGGATTGACGACCTGCCGCGCACCTTCTCTGGCGGCATGCAGCAGCGCCTGCAAATTGCACGCAATCTGGTCTCCAGCCCGCGACTGATTTTCATGGATGAACCCACCGGTGGCCTTGATGTGTCGGTGCAGGCGCGCTTGCTCGATCTGCTGCGTGGGCTGGTGCGCGAGCTGGGCCTGGCCGTGGTTATCGTAACCCACGATCTGGCGGTGGCGCGTTTGCTCGCAGATCGGTTGCTGGTGATGCGCAACTCGCGCGTGGTCGAAAGCGGCCTGACCGATCAGATTCTTGATGATCCGCAGCACCCGTACACCCAGTTGCTGGTCTCCTCGGTGTTGCAGCCATGAGTCTCGCAGCGCCAACGCCCGGAATATCACGGCCCAGGACAGATGCCATGAATAACCTGATTGAAGTCACCGAACTGAGCAAGACGTTCACCCTGCACCAACAACACGGCATCGTGCTCAAGGTGCTGCGCAACCTGAGTTTTAGCGTGGAAGCTGGCGAGTGCCTGGTGCTGATGGGCAACTCCGGAGCCGGTAAATCGACGCTGCTGCGCACGCTTTATGGCAACTATCTGGCCGCTGGCGGCAGCATTCGTGTGCGTCATCAGCAGCAGTGGGTCGAGTTGGTGGGCGGTGCGCCGTTGCAGGTGCTGGATGTGCGCCGGCAAACACTTGGCTATGTCAGCCAGTTCTTACGCGTGATCCCACGTGTCGCCACGCTCGATGTGGTGATGGAACCCGCACTGGCGCGGGGCTGGGGCAAGGAGGCGGCCAAGGCGCGCGCCAGTGAATTGCTCACCCGCCTGAATATTCCGCAAACCCTCTGGCAACTCGCGCCCGGGACTTTTTCCGGCGGCGAGCAGCAGCGGGTCAACATCGCCCGCGGCTTCATGGTCGACTGGCCGGTGATGCTGCTGGATGAGCCCACCGCATCGCTCGATGAGCGCAATCAGCGGGTGGTACTCGAGCTGATCAACGAGGCCAAGGCCGCGGGCAGCGCATTGATTGCCATCTTCCATGACCGTCACGCACGTGAAGCCGTTGCTGACCGTTATCTCGACATGCAGGCGCCATGCACCGCCGATCAGGAGTTTGTTTATGCCGGTTGAAACGATACTCAGCAATGCCCGCGTAGTGACCGCCAATGAGGTCTTCGATGGCAGCGTGGTGTTGCGCGATGGCAAGGTATTCGATGTGCAGCCGGGTGTCAGCCAGGTGCCGGGTGCTGAAGATATGCAGGGCAGCTATCTGTTGCCGGGGCTGGTCGAGTTGCACACCGATAACCTCGAAAAACACATGAGCCCGCGGCCGGGCGTCGACTGGCCGTCGGCCTCGGCAGTGCTCAGCCATGACGCACAAATCATCGCCGCCGGGATCACCACGGTATTCGATGCCTTGTCGATCGGCGACATCAATCCGCGTGGCAAACGCATGCAGCAACTGCCGCAAATGCTCGCGGCGATTACGCAGGCACAAAGCCAGGGCAATACCCGCGCCGAGCATCGCCTGCACCTGCGCTGTGAAGTTTGTCACCCGGACGTGCTCAGCGTCTTCCGCGATCTGGTCGAAGACCCGCTGGTGCAGCTCGTCTCGGTCATGGATCACTCGCCGGGGCAGCGCCAGTTTGCCAAGGAAGCCAAGTACCGCGAGTACTACATGGGCAAATACCACCTTTCTGTCGCCGAGATGGACGCGTTCATTGAGGAGCAAATTGCCAACTCCAAGCAGTACAGCGACCTCCATCGTCAGCAGATTGTGCAGGAGTGCCATCTGCGCGGTCTGTCGATCGCCAGCCACGATGATGCAACGCTTGCGCACGTGCAGGAATCAGCGAGTCTGGGCATGGCCATTGCCGAGTTCCCTACCACGCTGGAGGCGGCCAAGGCCAGCCATTCGCTCGGCTTGAGTGTGCTGATGGGCGCACCGAATATCGTTCGCGGCGGTTCGCACTCGGGTAACATAGCCGCCGCAGAATTAGCCCGCTTAGGTGTTCTTGATATCCTTTCGAGTGACTACTATCCGGCCAGTTTGCTGCAAGCGGCGCTGCAACTTGCAGACCTCGACAACGACTATGATATAGCCAAGGCGATTGCCACGGTCAGCCTCAATCCGGCCCGCGCTGCCGGGCTGGATGATCGCGGTGAAATTCGTACAGGCTTGCGCGCTGATCTGGTTCAGGCGCGTCTGCACGACAAGCAAGTGGTGGTGCAACAAGTGTGGCGTCAGGCCAAAAGGGTGTATTGATGAGCGCCAGATTGATCTATCTGATAGGCCCCTCCGGTTCAGGCAAGGACAGCCTGCTCAATGCAGCACGCGTGCAGTTGAATGCGCGCGGCTGCAAGATCGCCCGGCGGGTGATTACCCGTTCGGCTGAGGCGGTAGGTGAAGATGCAGTCGCCGTTACGCTGGCAGAATTCGAGCGCATGGAGGCGGGCGGCGAGTTCGCCATGAGCTGGCGCGCCAACGGGCTGGCTTACGGCATTCCCAAGCAGATTGACGACTGGCTGATGCAAGGTCACGACGTGTTGGTAAATGGCTCGCGGGCATACTTGCCCGAAGCCTTGCAGCGCTATCCAACGCTGCTGGCGGTTTTACTGACGGTCGAGATGGACGTGCTGCGCCAGCGGTTGCTGGAGCGTGGGCGTGAGCCACTGGCAGAGATTGAGGCGCGTCTCGCACGAAATGCGCAGTTCGAGAGTGACATGCTAAAGCAGCACGCCAACCTGCAACTGTTGGATAATTCCAGCCACTTTGAGCAAACCGTAGAGCAACTGCTGGCGCTGGTGCAGCGCGCGCCCGCATGCGCCTGACCCTGCTCGGCACCGGTGATGCGCGACAGTTGCCGGTATACAACTGTGCGTGTGCTGCATGTAGCAGCGCACATTCAGACCCCACGTTACGGCGCGGCCCATGTTGCGCGTTGCTGGAGGTGGATGATCAGCGCTGGCTGATCGACAGCGGCCTGACGGACCTGGCCGAGCGGTTTGCGCCGCATACACTCAGCGGTATTTTGCAGACCCATTATCACGCCGATCATGCGCAGGGTTTGCTGCAGTTGCGCTGGGGGCAAGGGCTGACAATTCCCGTGCATGGCCCGGCCGATCCCGAAGGGTTGGCCGACTTGTACAAACACCCGGGAATCCTCGATTTCTCGCAACCTTTCAGCGCGTTCGAAGCGCGTACATTCGGTTGTTTAAAGGTGACAGCGTTGCCGCTGCAGCATTCGAAAATGACCTTTGGTTATTTGTTTGAAGCGCAAGGCCAGCGGATTGCCTATTTAACCGATACGGTTGGTTTGCCGGTGGCTACAGCCGAGTATTTACGTGGCGGGGAGTTGTTGGATTGGCTGGTGCTGGATTGTTCGTTGCCGCCGCAAGCGCATGAGCCGCGTAACCATAATGACCTGACGCGGGCGTTGGCTATTGTTGAGGATTTACGGCCGAAGCAAACGGTTCTGACGCATGTTGGGCATACGTTTGATAGTTGGTTGCTGGGGAATGCGTGGGCGTTGCCGGAGGGGGTGGTTGTGGCTAGAGATGGGCTGGTTGTTGGGAGGTGAGGTGGGGTTGGTTTTTTGAGGGGCTGAGTAAGGTTGAGTTGCGCTGATTTCTTTCGAGCATAGGTAAAGATTACGGCTTACGAAGACCATATAGCGTCGGGGAATTTCAGTCTTGAACGCTGGCGCTAAGCCTGGTTTTTTGGGCGTTCTCTGGTCACCTTTTCGCCCTTACGGCGAGTCACTTTTGCCAAGCGAAGCAAAAGTAACCCAAAATTCTATGCCCCTCCATTGGGCCTCGCTGCGCTCGGCTTCCCGCATTCCATCGTTGCTCCGTGGGCACGCCGCGATGGGCCGTCCTTGGCCCAGCGCGACTCTCGCAGCATCCATGCTGCTCAACCCACTGCACAACGATTACATTTGGCCTGCTGGCAAGGGGCGTTGGCGGTGTCTGGGCTATCGCGTACGAGAGTTGCAGGAATTCAGGTGAGCAGGTACAGCTTTGCTTGTAATCCTGCACAGCGAATTTTTCCCAAACAACTCGGTCATCTGGCCCGTCAGGAGGCTGAGTGGAGGTGGTGTGGAGTTGGGCATTTGGCAAGGACGCCAAATGAGCCATCAAGGGACAGGGACGTCCCTTGATGGCGACCAACGGAACGGCGCCGGAGCGAGGGAAGTTTTGCGCAGCAAAACCCGCATGCCGGGTGCGTTTTCTCTTTGGTTACTCTTCTCTTTGCGCAAACAAAGAGAAAGTCACTCGCCGTAAAGGCGAAAAGGTGAATAGAGAACACCAACAATGACGGCTTAGCGCCAGCGTTCAAAAAACCGAGAAGCCCCCAAAGGCAAAACACCCGGAGGATGGATAGCGGCGCGAAGCAACGCAATCCGTCGAACAATTTCGCAGGCGCCGATGCACCCGAGTGAACCCGTCAAATCGTCATGTCGGAAGCCGCGATGCGGATTCCAACCTCCAGCAGCCAACCATTCGAAAGTTCGGCGCACATCTCGAACCAGCGGAGGATGGATAGCGGCGCGCAGCAACGCAATCCGTCGGGCGATTGCGCGGGCGCCGATACAGCCGAGTTAACCCGTCGAATCGCCATGTCGGAAGCCGCGGTGCGGATTCCAACCTCCAGCAGCCAACCATTCGAAAATTCGGCGCACATCTCGAACCAACGGAGGATGGATAGCGGCGCACAGCAACGCAATCCGTCGGGCGATTGCGCGGGCGCGGATGCCGTCGAGTGAATCAGTTAGACCGTCATGTCGGAAGCCGCGACGCGGATTCCAACCTCCGCCCCATCGACAATTCAGCACATGGCCGCTTAATCCAACGGCAATTCCGTCGTGCGTTTGACTTCACTCATCGCAATATTCGAATGCGCTTCCTGCACGTGCGGGCGCTGCAACAAATGATCTCGCAAAAACCGCTCATAACTGTCGATGTCCTTGGCGATTACCTTGAGCAGATAATCCGAACTTCCCGCCATCGTGTGGCATTCCAACACCTCGGGATACCCGACAATTGCCTTTTCGAATTCGTCCAGATTACTGCGCCCATGCGCCGACAATTTGATGTCCACAAACACCGTGATGCTAAAACCGAGCAGCTTGTGATTGAGCAGCGCTACCTTGCGCTCAATCAGGCCTTCTTCCTGCATTCGGTTTATCCGTCGCCAGCAAGGCGATTGCGATAATTCGACCCGCTCGGCGATCTCGGCAGCGGACAAATCCGCGTTGTGTTGCAGCAGGCGCAAAATCTTGCGATCGATGCTGCTCAATTTTTCCTGCATGAATAGCCCTGAATATTTGTTTTTATTGGAAGGTTCATGCGCAGTATTAGCGTTTTGCCCTCAAAAAAGAAATAAAAAATCAGTACCGAGCAGTCATATTGTTGCCATGAGCCACCTGCAGTGATCCTGCGGGTGAGTAATCGGGAATACCTAGCCGTATTGCCCACAGGTCGCCTAAAAAAATAAAAGGAGCGCCCGCATGTCTCTGGCCGAGATCCGCCTGGATGACAAATACCGTCTTGCAACGGGTCATCTGTACCTCACTGGCACCCAAGCGCTAACCCGCTTGCCCATGCTGCAAAAACAGCGTGACACTGCCAACGGTTTAAACACCGCCTGCTTTATTTCCGGTTACCGCGGCTCGCCGCTGGGTAATCTGGACAAGAGTTTGTGGGAGGCCAAAAGCTTCCTTGAGTCCAACGCCATTCATTTCCAACCCGGTGTTAACGAAGAGTTAGCCGCCACCGCCGTGTGGGGCAGCCAGCAGACTTCGCTGTTTCCAGGGGCGCGTTACGATGGCGTGTTTGCCTTGTGGTACGGCAAAGGGCCGGGCGTGGACCGTTGTGGTGACGTGTTCAAACACGGCAACTCGGCCGGTGTTTCGCCCAAGGGCGGTGTGCTGTTGCTGGCGGGGGATGATCACGGCTGCAAGTCTTCGAGTATCGCCAACCAGAGCGAGCATGCGTTTATTGCCGCTTCGATTCCGGTACTCAATCCGGCAAACGTTCAGGAAATTCTCGACTACGGCATCATCGGCTGGGAGCTTTCGCGCTACAGCGGTTGCTGGGTGGCGCTGAAAACCATCGCCGAAAACGTCGACTCTTCGGCTGTGGTCGACGTTGACCCGCTGCGCATCAATATCAAGGTGCCTGAAGATTTTGATCTGCCGGAAGACGGTGTGCACATTTGCTGGCCAGATCCGCCGTTGGTGCAGGAAAAGCGCCTGAATACCTTCAAGATCTACGCGGCTCGCGCCTTTGCCCGCGCCAACAATCTCAATCCGCTGATGCTCGACTCGCCGAACCCGCGGCTGGGCATTATCACCACCGGCAAGTCTTATCTGGACGTGCGTCAGGCGCTGGAAGACCTCGGGCTGGACGACGAACTGTGCGCCAAGGTTGGCCTGCGCGTGCTCAAGATCGGCATGAGCTGGCCGCTGGAGCCGGTTTCGGTGCATGAATTTGCCGAGGGGCTGGACGAAATTTTGGTGGTCGAAGAGAAGCGCAGCATCATCGAAGACCAACTCACCGGCCAACTCTACAACTGGCCGGTGGGCAAACGTCCACGGGTTGTCGGTGAGTTTGATGAGCAAGGCCGTTCGCTGCTGCCTAACCTCAGCGAACTCACGCCTGCGATGATCGCCCGGGTGATCGCCAAGCGTCTTCAGCCGATCTACAGCAGCGCGCAGATTCAGTCGCGTCTGGAGTTCCTGGCGGCAAAAGAAGCTGCTCTGGCAGCGCCCAAACACACGACTGTGCGCACACCACATTTCTGCTCGGGTTGCCCGCATAACACCTCGACCAACCTGCCTGAAGGCAGCCGCGCGCAAGGCGGCATTGGTTGTCACTACATGACCCAATGGATGGACCGCAATACCGACACCTTCACCCAGATGGGCGGTGAGGGCGCGACCTGGATCGGCCAGGCGGCATTTACCGAAACCCCGCATATTTTCCAGAACCTTGGCGATGGCACCTATTTCCATTCGGGCCATCTGGCCGTTCGTGCGGCGGTGGCTGCCGGGGTCAATATCACCTACAAGATTCTCTACAACGACGCCGTGGCCATGACCGGCGGGCAGCCGATTGATGGCGAGCTGCGCGTAGATCAACTCAGCCAGCAAGTGTTCTTTGAAGGTGTGAAACGCATTGCGCTGGTCACCGATGAGCCGGAGAAGTATCCGGACCGCAGCACCTTCGCGCCGATTGTTAGTTTCCACCATCGCCGTGATCTGGATGCGGTGCAGCGTGAATTGCGCGAGTTCAAAGGCGTGTCGGTGCTTATCTACGATCAGACCTGCGCCACTGAGAAGCGTCGCCGGCGCAAGCGCGGCAAGCTGGTCGATCCGGCTAAACGTGCGGTCATCAACTCGGCGGTGTGCGAAGGCTGCGGCGATTGCAGTGTAAAGTCCAACTGCCTGTCGATCCTGCCGCTGGAAACGGAGCTGGGGCGCAAGCGCGAGATTGACCAGAACAGTTGCAACAAGGACTTCAGCTGCGTCGAAGGCTTTTGCCCAAGCTTTGTCACCGTGCACGGCGGCGCTTTGCGCAAGCCTGAGGCTGTAGGTGTTAATGCGCTGTTTATTGCGCTGCCGGAGCCCAAGCAACCGAGCCTGGAGCGGCCGTGGAATATTCTTTTGCCGGGCGTTGGCGGCAGCGGTGTCACTACAGTTGGCGCGTTGCTGGGCATGGCGGCGCACATTGAAGGCAAAGGCTGCAGCGTGCTCGACCAGGCCGGTCTGGCGCAGAAATTTGGTCCGGTAATCACCCACATCCGGGTGGCGGCCAAACAGGATGATATTTACGCGGTGCGCATAGCCGCCGGTGAAGCTGACCTGCTGCTGGGCTGTGATCTGGTGGTGGCAGCGAGCGAGGAGTCGCTGGCCAAGCTCAATGATCAGATTGCCTTTGCGGTGGTCAACAGTTTCGAGGCGGCCACAGCAGAGTTTACCCGCAACCCAGATGCTCAAGTGCCAGGCGCTGCCATGCGTGAGGCCTTGGTTGAAGCCGTTGGCGCGAAGAAAACCTGGTTCGTTGATGCAACGCGTCTCGCCACTCGCTTGTTGGGCGACAGCATTGCAACCAACCTGTTCATGCTCGGTTATGCCTACCAGAAAGGTTTCGTGCCGGTTTCAGCCGAGGCCATCAACAAGGCCATCGAGTTGAATAACGTGGCTGTGCAACTCAACCAGCGAGCGTTTCTCTGGGGCCGCCGCGCCGCACACGATTTGGCGGCGGTCGAGAAGTTGGCGCGTCCGGCTATTGCTGACGAGCCGATGGCCAAGACCCTCGATGAAATCATTGCCTATCGGGTCGAGCAACTGCGTCTGTACCAGAGCGCCGGTTATGCGCGGCGCTATCAGAAGTTGGTCGAACGCGTGCGCAAGGCTGATGTCAGTGAAGAGCAGCTGTTGAGCAAGGCCGTGGCGCGTTATTACTTCAAGGTGCTCGCCTACAAGGATGAATACGAGGTGGCCCGGCTGTATAGCGACGGTAAATTCGTCAAGCAACTGCAAGCGCAGTTCGAGGGCGATTTGCGACTTGAGTTTCACTTGGCACCGTCATGGTTGGCCAAGCGTGATCCGCTCAGCGGCCAGCCACGCAAGCGTCAATTCGGCCCGTGGATGCTTAAGGCTTTTGCAGTTTTGGCCAAGTTCAAATTCTTGCGCGCAACCCCGTTCGATCCCTTTGGCTACAGCGCCGAGCGCCGGGTGGAGCAGCAGTTGATTGCTGAGTACGAGCAAAGCATCGATGGATTGCTCAAGGTGCTCACGCCCGCCAATTACCGCACAGCCGTGGCGATTGCCGAGTTGCCCGAGTCCATTCGTGGTTATGGCCACGTTAAAGAGCAAGCACTGCTCAAGGCTCGTGAGCATGCCAAGCAGTTGCAGCAACGCCTGACCAGTGCCGAGATTCCTGCTGTTCAGGTCTTCGAACCCGCCGCTTGAGTGATGCATGAGGGCTGCCAGCGCAGCCCTCATGCTTTCTATTCAGCCTTCAATTTTTAACTTTATTGATTTATCGAGGTACACCATGTCGGTGTTTACACACGTTGATTTCGACCAGCATCAGCACGTTGTCTACGGTCACGACAAGGCCAGCGGCCTGAAAGCTATTATTGCCATCCACAACACCAATCTTGGCCCCGCGCTTGGCGGCTGCCGGATGTGGCCGTATGCCGATGAAGAAGCAGCATTGCGTGATGTGTTGCGTTTGTCGCGCGGCATGACCTACAAATCGGCGATGGCCAACCTGCCGTTGGGTGGCGGCAAAGCCGTAATCATCGGTGATCCGCACACGGGCAAAAGCACCGCGCTGTTTCAGGCGATGGGCGACTTTGTCGAGAGCCTCGGCGGTCGCTATATCACCGCTGCTGACTCGGGCACTGGCGTTGCCGAAATGCAGATAATGGCCGAGCGTACCCGCCATGTTGCCGGCGCCAATGCGCGTGAGGCGATCGGAGGCGGTCAGCGCAGTGGCGATCCGTCACCAGCAACGGCTTACGGGGTTTTTTGCGGGATCAAGGTGGCTGTGCAGCAACGTCTGCAACGTGAAGATCTGCGTGGGCTCAAGGTGGCGATTCAGGGCGTCGGGCAAGTGGGCTTTACGCTGGCCAGGCACCTTAAAGAGGCTGGCGCCGAACTGTGGGTGACCGACATCGTCGAGGCCAATATGCGCCGCGCCGTTACTGAGCTGGGCGCGATTGCGGTCAGCGCTACGGATATCTACGGCCTTGATGTCGATGTGTTCGCTCCGTGCGCGATGGGTGGAATCATCAATCGTCAGGTGCTTGAGGCATTGCGCGCACCCATCATCGCCGGCGCTGCCAACAATCAGTTGGCCGATGCCTCCGTCGCAGAGGAGTTGCAGCTCAATAACGTGCTTTACGCGCCGGATTACGTGATTAACGCAGGCGGTATTATCGATATTTACTACGAGCGCAGTGGCGGTACTACTGAGCAATTAAAAGCGCATCTGGACGGTATCGGCGACACCCTTAAACAGGTCTTCGTACAGGCGCAGCAGCAGGGCAGAACCACCACTGCTGTGGCTGATGCCATCGCCGTGCAAAGATTCAGCGTTCGCTAAACGAGCCGCTGCAGCTTTAAACAGGCTGCAGCGTCAGGCTAACGCCGTGCAACTGATAGCCCAGCGTTTGATAAAAGCGCTGGGCATCGGCACGGTTGTTCCGGCTGGATAGCGCCAATTTGTAACAGCCCCAGTTGCGCGCTCGTTCAGCGGCTTTGTGTACCAAAGCCTGACCCACTCCCAAACCGCGCATATTGGCATCGACCACGACATCTTCAAGGATCGCCGAGCGGGCGAAGTTGTGGGCCAGATGCTCTATTAAATGCACGGTGCAGGTGCCCAACAGTTTGCCTTCGCGTTCGGCGACCAGCACTACACGGCCCTGATTCAGCTCGTTGAGGCGCATCACCAGAATGACGGGATCTGGCCTTGGCTCATCATCCCCCAACTGTTGGAGCAGTGAGGCGAGCGCATGGGCGTCGGTCGCGCAGGCTGCACGCACGCTGAAGTTGGCGAAGGGCGAGTCGGGGACAAGCTGGGCAATTGGCTGCGACATGCTGATTTCCTCCAGTGAGTATTCTCAGTATGGCAATTGTGTTGTGGCAGTGGCATGACAAAACGGTCGATCATGGTTAAGATGCCGGCCGTTGTTTGCAATACCTCGTCTCCTTAGTTCAATGGATAGAATAAACCCCTCCTAAGGGTTAGATACTGGTTCGACTCCAGTAGGGGACGCCATCTTTCAGGTGCATTGCTGCACGAAAAATGCAGCAATCACTGCCCGGCGCTTTTCTGCGCATCGTGATTATCATTTCCACAGTTCAGTATTCTGCGAAGCCTTTGCAGGCCTCGCAGGTATGTATTGCTGTGCGTTAGCGTGTGGAGCTGCTGTAGCGGCGAACGCCGGATTCCGAGAGGTCGGCGTGGGCGGCAATGCTGCCCGGCGCGGGGAAGGCGACCAGATGATCGGCTGCTACGCGGATGCCCACGTTTTCACCGGGCTGGTGATCGGCGTGGCTGGGGAAGATGGCTTCTAGCTGGCTGCCGGTATTCATTTGCAGGCGGTACAAGGTGGCTGCGCCGAGGAAGGTCTTGCCGATAATACGTGCCTGTAGCTGGCTGTCCGGGGCGTAGACAATATCGTCAGGGCGCAGCAATACATCGACTGCACTGCCCACTGGCCAGATATAGGCGCGGTTGCCGCCAATCACGCCCAGTTCGGTTTGCACTGTGTCCGGGGTGAGCAACTGGCCGCGAATGAAGTAGCCCTGGCCGATAAAACTCGCCACAAACGGCGTGTGCGGCTCGTGGTAAAGGTTGTAGGGCGTATCCCATTGTTCGAGTTTGCCGTTGTTGAAGACGCCAACGTGATCGCTAACCGCAAAGGCTTCTTCTTGATCATGGGTGACCAGAATGGCGCTGGTGCCGCGTGCCTTGAGGATCTCGCGAACTTCCTGGCTGAGGCGGCGGCGCAGTTCGCCATCGAGATTAGAGAACGGCTCGTCCAACAACAGCAGGCTTGGATCCGGTGCCAGGGCACGGGCCAGTGATACACGCTGTTGCTGGCCGCCAGACAACTCATGCGGATAGCGCTTGCTCAGGTGCGCAAGGTTGACCAGTTCGAGTAGCTCTTCAGTTCTGCGCGCACAGTCGGCGAGCTTGCGAATGCCGAATGCGACGTTCTCGGCGACGCTCAGGTGCGGGAACAGCGCGTAATCCTGAAACACCATGCCAATCCGGCGTTTTTCCGGGGCGAGGGTGAAACCCGGGCTGGAGATAACATCGCCTGCGAGCTGGATTTCGCCTGTATGAACCGGCTCAAAGCCTGCGATTGCGCGCAGGGTTGTGGTCTTGCCGCAGCCGGATGGGCCGAGCAGGCAGCCGATGTCACCGGCATTGAGGTGCAGGTTGAGATCTTGCACAACCTTGTGCTCGTGATAACCACAGCTCAGGTTGTGCAGGTTGAGCAGCAATGACTGGCTCATGCGTGGTGGTACGCCGGCTCTACGAGAAACTCCAGCAGCGCTTTTTGTGCGTGCAGGCGGTTCTCGGCCTGATCCCATGCCACGGAGCGCGGATCGTCGAGCAGGTCTTCGCTGATTTCCTCGCCACGGTGTGCCGGCAAGCAGTGCATGAACAGCACATCCTCGGCGGCCGCGTCGAGAAGCTCACGGGTCACTTGGTAAGGCTTGAAGCGCGCCATACGCTGCTCGGCTTCTTCTTCCTGCCCCATCGAGGCCCAGACGTCGGTGCTGACCAGATCCGCGCCGCGAACGGCTTCCATCGGGTCCTGAGTGACCAATACGCGATCGCCGTATTTGGCCAGCAACTCAGCGCTGGGCTCGTAGCCTTGCGGGCAGGCAACGCGCAGCTGGAAGTCGAATTGCTCGGCGGCCTCGATGTAGGAGTTGCACATATTGTTGCCGTCGCCGATCCAGGCCACGGTTTTGCCGGCAATGCTGCCGCGATGTTCGAAAAAGGTCTGCATGTCGGCCAGCAACTGGCACGGATGCAAGTCATCCGACAGGCCGTTGATTACCGGTACGCGTGAGTTGGCAGCAAACTCGGTGAGGGTGCTGTGGGCGAAGGTGCGGATCATCACCACGTCGAGCATGCGCGACATGACAATCGCCGCGTCGCCGATTGGCTCGCCACGGCCGAGTTGCGTATCACGCGGCGAAAGGAAGATCGCCTGGCCGCCGAGCTGGATCATGCCGGCTTCGAACGAGACGCGGGTGCGGGTCGAGGCTTTCTCGAAAATCATGCCCAGTACGCGGTTTTTCAAAGGCTCGAACAAGACGCCGCGATTGCGCAAGTCCTTCAGCTCCATGCCTCGGCGGATCAGGCTCACCAGCTCGGTTGGTGTGCAATCCATCATCGAGAGAAAGTGTCTTGCGCTCATAACTCACATACCTTTTTGCAACAGGGTGCAGGCTCATTGGGCCGGTGGTAATCCGGGAATAGCAGAGCCAGCAGCAGAAGGCCGCAGCGTGCGACGAAACGGGGAAAGGCGAAATCTTATAAGGAAATGGCGATCCGGCGCAAATTGTCGGCTTAAACCCTGCAATAAAGCGTGTTATAGCCCGCCGTTGGGCTGTTTTTGCCGGGCTTATAACCGCTGCAATCGGCTGGCCTGATAGAGGTCGATTCATGAGACGAACGCTGCTGGCGGCGAGGCCCTGCGCGCGGCATAGTTGTTGTAGTCGGTACTGAAACTGCCAGAATAAAAATCAGAGGCTTGGCCATGACCCATACCCAGCATCACCGTGCGTGCCATCTGTGCGAAGCGATATGCGGATTAACTATCGAAACTGCGCCCGCCGAAGACGGCTCCGAGCGCATTGTCTCAATCAAGGGTGATGCGCAGGACACCTTCAGTCGCGGCCATATCTGCCCAAAAGCAGTGGCCCTGCAGGATATCCAGAATGACCCTGATCGCTTGCACCGCCCCATGCGCCGCGTTGGCAGCGAGTGGCAGGCGATCGAATGGGATGAGGCGTTCACGCTGGTTGCTGAGCGCTTAAGCGAGATTCAGATGCGCTACGGCAAAAATGCTGTGGGCATTTATCAGGGCAACCCGAGCGTGCATAACTACGGGTTGATGACCCACAGCAACTATTTCCTTGGCCAGTTGAAAACCCGCAATCGGTTTTCGGCGACCTCGGTCGATCAACTGCCGCATCATCTCACCAGTTATCTGATGTACGGACACGGGCTGTTAATCCCGATTCCGGACATCGACAACACAGACTTCATGCTGATTCTGGGCGGCAACCCGCTGGCGTCGAACGGCAGCATTATGACCGTGCCGGACGTGGAGAAACGCCTCAAGGCGATCAAGACGCGTGGCGGCAAGTTTGTGGTAGTTGACCCGCGTCGCAGCGAGACCGCAGCAATTGCCGACCAGCATGTATTCGTCCGTCCCGGGCAGGATGCCGCCTTGCTGTTTGGCCTGCTGAACACCTTGTTCAGTGAAAACCTGACCCGTCAGAGCCACCTGCAAATTGCCGGCATCGATCAGGTGAAGACGGCGATTGCAGACTTCACCGCTGAAGCCATGAGTGTTCGTTGCGGCGTACCCGCGCAAACAATCCGCCAGTTGGCGCGCGACTTTGCCAGCGCTGAAAAGGCGGTGTGTTACGGGCGCATGGGCGTATCGACACAGGCATTCGGCACGTTGTGCCAGTGGTTGGTGCAACTGATCAATATGGTCACTGGCAACCTTGACTCGGTGGGCGGCGCGCTGTGCACCGAGCCGGCTGTCGATCTGGTTGCGGCCACTTCGGGCGGGCACTTCAACGTCTGGCAGAGCCGCGTGTCCGGTTTGCCCGAATACGGCGGCGAATTACCCGTGGCGGCGCTGGCAGAAGAAATGCTCACCGAAGGCGAAGGGCAGATTCGGGCGATGATCACTGTGGCCGGTAATCCGGTGTTGTCGACGCCTAACGGTCGGCAGATGGAACAGGCGCTGGACGGTCTGGAGTTTATGCTCAGCATCGATTTCTACATCAACGAAACCACGCGCTACGCCGACCTGATTCTGCCGCCAACCGGGCCGCTGGAGCATGATCATTACGACACCACTTTTAATATGTTCGCGGTGCGTAACGTCACCCGCTTCAATCAGCCGGTTTTGGCGAAACCGGCGGGCGCGTTGCACGACTGGGAAATATTCGTCGGCTTGGCCAAGGCTTTCGCCGAGAAGACCGACGCTCAGTTAAAGCCAACCATGGCGCCTTCGCAAATGATTGATATGGGGTTGCGGGCAGGGGCTTATGGCGACCGTTCCGCGCATAAACTATCGCTGCAAACCCTGGCCGATCATCCGCATGGGCTGGATCTGGGGCCGCTAAAACCGAATCTGGCGGGGCGCTTGAAAACCGCCGATAAACACATCAATGCAGCGCCAGAGGTCATTCTTGCCGACCTGCAACGTTTCGCCGCGGAGCCGGTGCCAGCCGAGAACCAGCTGTTGCTGATTGGCCGGCGCCATGTGCGCAGCAATAACTCCTGGATGCATAACTATCACCGGCTGGTGAAGGGCAAGCCGCGTCACCAACTATTGATGAACAGCGCAGACATGGCGGCGCGGGGATTGACTGATAACCAGCGCGTGCGAGTGCGTTCGCGCATCGGACAAATTGAGGTCGAGGTGGTCGCCAGTGAAGACATGATGCCGGGTGTTATCAGCCTGCCGCATGGCTGGGGACACGCGCGGCCCGGTGTGCAATTGGCCACTGCGACGGAGCAGCCGGGCGCCAGCGCCAATGACCTGACAGATGAGCGTCAGTTGGATAAGCTTTCAGGTAACGCGGCATTGAACGGTGTGCCGGTCGAGGTGGTGGCGGCCTGAGGGTGGCTGCCGTGGCGTTTTCAAAGCCGAGCATGGCGCTCGGTTTTTCGTTACAATGCAGCCACCGTGTCGACGTATGAGTCGAAAAGTTAAGACCTGAGGTGCCCAATGGATATCATCGAAACTATCAAAGAGCAGATCGCTAACAACACTGTTCTGCTTTACATGAAAGGCTCGCCGAATGCCCCGCAGTGCGGCTTCTCGTCGAAGGCTTCGCAGGTTGTGATGGCGTGCGGCGAGAAATTCGCTTACGTCGATATTCTGCAAAACCCGGAAATCCGCGCCAACCTGCCAAAGTACGCCAACTGGCCAACCTTCCCGCAACTGTGGGTTGGCGGCGAGCTGGTCGGCGGTAGCGACATCCTTGCCGAGATGTTTGATAAGGGCGAGCTGCAGACCCTGATCAAAGACGCCGTGCAAAAAGCTGAAGCCTAAGTTTTCCTCAGCAAGCTGAGTAACAAGTTACTCAGACAAAAACGGGAGCCAATGGCTCCCGTTTTTATTGCCGCGTATCCCAGCCCCGCCCGAAAACAGAACCCTGTACCCGGAGGATGGATAGCGACGCGCAGCAACGCAATCCGTCGGGCGATTGTGCAGGCACAAATGCCCCCGAGTGAATCCGGCAAATCGTCATGACGCAAACCGCGATGCGGATTCCATCCTCCGTCGAAAACCCAACACCCGGAGGATGGATAGCGTGCGCAGCAACGCAATCCGTCGGGCGATTGTGCAGGCGCAGATGCCGCCGAGTGAATCCGGCAAATCGTCATGACGCAAACCGCGATGCGGATTCCATCCCCCGCCGAATCAACCCCGGAGGATGGATAGCGGCGCGCAGCAACGCAATCCGTCAGGCGATTGTTCAGGAGCAGATACCTCCCGAGTGAATCCGACAAATCGCAATGACGGAAGCCGCGATGCGGATTCCATCCTCCGTCGAAAACCCAACACCCGGAGGATGGATAGCGGCGCGCAGCAACGCAATCCGTCGAGCGATTGTGCGGGCGCAGATGCCCCCGAGTGAACCCGGCAAATTGCAATGACGGAAGCCGCGACGCGGATTCCATCCTCCGTCGAAAACCCAACACCCGGAGGATGGATAGCGTGCGCAGCAACGCAATCCGTCGAGCGATTGTGCGGGCGCAGATGCCCCCGAGTGAACCCGATAAATTGCAATGAAGGAAGCCGCGAGGCGGATTCCATCCTCCGCCGAATCAATCCCGGAGGATGGATAGCGGCGCGTAGCAACGCAATCCGTCGGGCGATTGTGCAGGCGCAAATGCCGCCGAGTGAATCCGATAAATTGCAATGACGGAAGCCGCGATGCGGATTCCATCCTCCGTTGAAAATTCAACACCCGGAGGATGGATAGCGTGCGCAGCAACGCTATCCATCGGGCGATTGCACGGGCGCAGATGCAACCGAATCAATCCGCACATTCAGCCCAAACAAAAACAGGAGCCATTGGCTCCTGTTTTAACGTTGCTGACGATTTACTCGTCCATCTGCGACTGCAGGTAATTCTGCAAGCCCACTGCCTTGATCAGGCTCAGCTGAGTTTCCAGCCAGTCGATGTGTTCTTCTTCTGAGCAAAGAATATCTTCGAGCAATTCGCGGCTGGCGAAGTCACCAATGCTCTCGCAGTAGGCGATGGCATCTTTCAGGTCGCCATGGGCTTTGTGTTCGATCTTCAGGTCACACTCGAGCATTTCCTGAGTGTTTTCACCGATGAGAATCTTGCCCAGGTCTTGCAGGTTCGGCAGGCCTTCAAGAAACAGAATGCGCTTGATCAGCTTGTCTGCATGCTTCATCTCGTCGATGGATTCATGGTACTCGTGCTCACCAAGCTTCTTCAGACCCCAATCCTCGTACATGCGCGCATGCAGAAAGTACTGGTTGATCGCGACCAACTCGTTACCGAGGATCTTGTTCAGATGCTGGATGACTTTCTTGTCGCCTTTCATGTCCGGGCCTGCTGAGTGTCGAGGGAATTTGACTATCGATTTTGGCCCTGACTCTGCTAGCTGTCAAACCTAAGTATCTGAAAGTAAAGTGAAAATTAATCGCAATACGAATACTTTACTTCTGCATTAAAGCGCTAAGTATCTGAATTTCAGGCATAAAAAAACCGGACATGGCATCCGGTCTTTTTCACTGCATTCAATCAGGCGCTAATAAAATTTGCCGGAAAGGCCAAAGCGCTCTGGCTGCTGTGCATTTCACTCAGTGTTTCGCGAACGACTTTCTTGGCAAGGCATGCACATTTGCCGCACTGGCTGGCAACACCGGTGGCTTCACGGACATCACGGTAGCTGCAGCAGCCATCATAAATGGCTTCGCGGATCTTGCCGTCGGTGACACCTTCGCAGAGACAAACATACATAAGAAAGACTCGCTGCTAAGCAGTAGTAAGTGACCAAGATACTAATGCTAATGAGAATGCTTGTCAAAGACCGAATGCGAACGTTCTCATTTATAGAGCAAAACTCGATTAACGGTCGTGCGCTTATTACCTATTGCTTCGTCGCGGCTAGGGCATCGCACACCAAGCGGCACAAAAAGCGGTGGGCGAGGCCTAAAATCGAGGTGTATCATATTTCGTTCAAGTGACGCGGGCCGTGTCATTGTGCTGTCTTGCGATCATGCAAATTTAACGGCTCGCGGTTCACCTAATCATCCAAGGAGATATCGAATGAGCGTACTCGTAGGTAAGAAAGCCCCGGATTTCAACGTTGCAGCGGTACTGGGCAATGGCGAAATCGTTGAAGATTTCAGCCTGTCTACTGCGATCAAAGGCAAATATGGCCTGGTGTTTTTCTATCCTCTGGATTTCACCTTCGTATGCCCGTCCGAGCTGATCGCTCTGGATCACCGCATTCCTGAATTCAAAGCGCGCAACGTTGAAGTTGTTGGTGTGTCCATCGACTCCCACTTCACCCACAACGCATGGCGCAACACCCCAGTCGACAAGGGCGGCATCGGTCAGGTTTCTTACACCCTGGCAGCCGACATCAACCACGAAATCTGCAAGGCCTACGACGTTGAGTCCGAAGGCGGCGTAGCTTTCCGTGGCGCTTTCCTGATCGACCTGAACGGCGTTGTTCGCTCGCAGATTGTTAACGACCTGCCGCTGGGCCGTAACATGGACGAGCTGCTGCGTTTGGTTGACGCGCTGCAGTTCACCGAAGAGCACGGCGAAGTTTGCCCGGCTAACTGGAAGAAAGGTGACAAGGGCATGACTGCATCGCCAGAAGGCGTTGCTGCGTATCTGTCTGAGAACGCTTCCAACCTGTAAGCACTTCGACGCTGTCAGTACGCACGGGTAACAATACGTTGCCTTTGCTACTGCAATAAAAAACCGGCCTTGTGCCGGTTTTTTATTGCGCGACTGTTTTGTTTGAACGGCAGGGTATTGGTCGAGATCACGCGCAAAGCCAGCGCGATAAATTTTATAAAGCATTTGCGATGACAACACCCTTAAGGCTGGATCGGATGCCAATGTAAGCCCGTTGGTCGGTAATTCGCAGTGTTGTGCGCCCGGAAAATGCGTACAAATTAAGTTGTTGGGCTAGCCTCAGGTTGCGGTCGTTATGCCGATGTCATTTTGAACATGCGCTAAATCGCGGCCCGCATGGAGCAAACGCACTATGGATACCGACACAAGGAATCCCTGTGTAAGCCGTTTTATGTTGTTGCGCCAAGGCCCTAGTTGTCTAGTCGAATCAATTACTTTCATCGTGGTATCAGCACTACCCGTTGCCGCGTTCGCCGTCGATGAATGTGGCGCGGATGGCGCAGGTCAAAGCACTATCAGTTGCAGTGCGGGTCCGTATGCGTCGGGTATCAAGTACCAGGTCGCAGATGGCCTGACCCTTATTCTGGATGATGCTGGCATCATCGTGGGTGAGGGCGGTGTATCCCTCGAGGCTGATGCCACCTCAACCGGTAATCTCAGCATTGAAGCGCGCAATTTTGCACCGTTTGTCACCACCGTAGATGGCACAGGCCTCGTTGCCATCAAACGGGGAACGGGTGATGTGTCGGTCACGGTGACGGGGGGCAGTGTCGCGATTACAGGTCCGACGCAATCACAGGCTCATGCCGTGTTCGCCCGAAATTTGGGCCAGGGCAATGCATCGGTGGAAGTAGCTGGCGGCACATTAACCACGGAAGGCAACAGTTCATTCGGCGCCTATGCACGGACAGATAATGCCAATGCAGGGTTAGCCTCAGCCCTGATGAGCGGTGGCTCAATTGAGACCACAGGAAGCAGCGCCTCGAGTGGTGTTGTCGCAGAAGCAGCGGGCACTGGGGGCGGTGCGGTCGCAACCATGACCGGTGGCTCAATTTTGGTACGAGGAAACAGTGCCAGTGGCCTCGAAACAATCGTAGGCAACGGACAAAGTATCGCGGATGCGATTACCACTTTTTCGGGCGGTAAAATTGAAGCGCAGGGCAATTCGAACGGTGTGTCTGCACGTAACTCCGGTACGGGCTCAGCAACTATTCATATTACCGGTGGCCAGATATCCGCGACTGAAGGCAATGTTGTCAGACTCGCAATGATTAATACCAATACCGTGGGTACTGGCAACGTCGTGATTGATGACGGTGAGTTGATTGGGGAAAGGGGTGGCGTTTTGTCGGTCAAGTCAGGGCCTGGTGACGTTGCTATCACCCTTAATGGAGGTTCGATCCGGACTACATTCGCGGGTAATGCTCCCGGTATTTTCACTCGTTCCGACCGACAAGCTGGCGGAAATGATGGCAGTCTGATCATCAATATCAATGGCGGCACCATCGATACGGTGGGCAGCTCGGCTTTTGGCGCAGAAGCGCTGGCCGGCAGCAGAACCTCGACTTTTATCAATATGAGAGGAGGAGCCGTCACGACTGAAGGACGCGGTGCGACTGGACTTTTGGCGACCCACGGTAGCCAGACCGATGTGACCGGTTCTGCAAACATTTTGATGAGCGGCGGAAGCGTTACAACCAAGGACAGGGGGGCAGATGCGATTCTCGCCAGTCACGGTGGAACCGGCACAGTAGGCGCGGCCACTGCAATAATCACTGACGGTGTTATTAGCACCGCGGGCTTGGGCTCCAATGGTGTGTCTACCTTAATTACTTCCGCTTCCAACGGCAGCGCAGCCGAGTCGCGTATTGAAGGTGGCACTGTGCAAACTACCGGGCAACGGTCGGCGGGCGCTCGGGCAGTCAACCGAGGCGCGGGAGCGGCAATATCCGGATTGTATGGCGGTACGCTGACCACCGCGGACAGCACCGCCCACGGCGTAATAGCAACAACGGAGGGCGCGGGTGCCGCAACCGCCAATCTCGCTGGCGGTACTGCAACCACTCAAGGAAGCTCCGCGTATGGCGTGGCCGCAGAAGTCAGTAATGCAGCCTCCAGCGCTGCCGCAACTGTAAATGCAACCGGTGGCACCTTAAATACCTCGGGGGCGCTCGCACATGGTTTGTTTGCTACCAACGCGGGCTCTGGAAATGCGGTTGTCAGTAACCAAACCACAATCACTACCAGCGGAGGCAACGCTGATGCACTGCGGGCTGAGGTGACGGGTACTGGGCGCTATTCGGTGTCCGCAACCGGAGGCCTGGCAACGGGTGGCAGTGCAGGTGGTGCCGGTATTCGTGGCGTCGCGGCGGCGGGCGGTAATATCGATATTGCTCAAGCAGCTGTCATAGATGGTTCAGCAGGTGCAGCCGGTATTGTCGCTGAAGGAGGCGCGGCCACCATCACCACATCGGGCACTATTCGTAATGGTATTACCACGGCTGCCGGGGCTGATGTTCTCAACTGGAATGCGGGCGCTATCGACTCGACCATAAACATGGGTGATGGCTCAGACACCGCATTGGTTGCTGCGGCTGCCGACATGTCGGGCCTGCTGGTGGCCAACGGTGGCGATGATCTCAGCATTGCCGATGGCGCTGAAGATGAGCTGAAATTTCTAGCTGGCACGCGCGTGGTAGACGGTAGCTTGCTGACCAACTGGGAGCGGGTCCGGCTAGTGAGTGGCAGCAATTTAGCGCTTTCAGGCACGCTGGCAACCGGTACTGGCGCAGGACTTGGTGCGGACGGTTTGGGCTTGTGGATCGAGGATGGTTCGACGCTGCGCTTGGCCTCCACGCTGGCCACGGTGATGGGCGACGTCACCAATTTAGGCACCATCGACCTGCAGAACAGCTCTGCCAACAACGTGTTGACCGTGACCAACAATTATCGCGCCGGCTCAGATTTGTTGATTGATACCGTGCTCGGCAATGACAACTCGGCCACCGATAAGTTGGTAGTCAATGGCAGCACTGCCGGCAATACCACGCTAACCGTCAACAACCTCGGCGGGCGAGGCGCGCTAACCACCAACGGTATTCAAGTGGTGCAGGTTGATGGCGCATCGAACGGCGGTTTTCTGTTGAAGGGAGACTTCGTTACCCCGGACAATCAACAGGCCGTTGTGGGCGGCGCTTATGCATATACCCTGCATAAAAATAGCCCGGCCGATCCGGCAGACGGAGACTGGTATTTGACTTCGCAGCGGCGTCCCGCGACGCCGATAACGCCTACGTTACCGCCTGCGCCAAATAATCCAACAGCTCCAGGCACCCCGACTGACCCGGGCTCGCCGACCAGTCCAGTTACCCCGCCGGCGCCGTCGGAGCCTGCACCCGTTGAGAATCTTGGGCCGCGTTACAGCCCTGGCGTGCCCTTGTATGAGCAATACGCTCAGGCGCTTTTGGGGTTGGCAACATTGCCCACCATGCAGCAGCGAATTGGTAACCGTTATTGGCCGGTGGCGATTAATCAAAGTGAACTGGCTGTTAATACTGAAGGCCTTGAGGCAGAAGAGCCGAGCATTGAAGACGGTGCCAGTTGGATTCGCGTAGAAGGCAGTCATCGGCGCGATCACTACAACGTGTCCACCGCTAAAGCCAACACCGAAAGCCATAACTGGATGGCGCAAGCGGGCATCGATGCACTGCTGAAAGAGCGTGATGATGGCAGCAAGTTATTCGGCGGTCTGACCGCTCACTACGGCGGCTCGCGGACTGACGTCGATGCTTTGGATGGCGATGGCAACATTAATATTCGCGGCTATGGCGCCGGATTAACGCTGACCTGGTTAAAAGAGAACGGTTTCTATGTCGACGGGCAGGCGGCCGTTACCTGGTTCGATTCTGACCTGGACTCGGATACCGCCGAGCGAACATTAACCAGTGATAACGATGGCAAAGGTTACGCGGTGTCGATTGAGAGCGGTAAGAAATACGTGGTCGACAACGAGACAACCCTGACCCCGCAGGCGCAATTGATTTACTCGCAGGTGGACTTCGACAGTTTCGACGACACTTTTGGCGCTGACGTGTCGATGGATGATGCCGACAGTTTGGAAGCCCGCGTGGGAATCTCGGTCGACCGGAATGCCGCCTGGAAGGACGATGCCGATAAACTCCGCCGCAGCCATGTGTACGGTATTACCAACCTGTACTACGAGTTCTTGGACGGCACCCAAGTCGATGTTGCTGATGTCAAATTCAACAACCGGGCCGCGCGCATGCGGGCCGATGTAGGCGTGGGCGGCAGCTACAACTGGAACGATGACAAGTTGTCGCTGTATGGCGAGGTCTCGGTAGACACCAGCTTGAATAACTTCGGCGACAGCACCGGCGTTAATGGCACGGTGGGTTTACGCGTGAAGTTCTAAGGTATGGACATAAAAAAAACCGGCGCAAAGCCGGTTTTTTTATGCACGCGTAAGGGCCTCAGACTAGTCGTCGAAGTCCATCCAACCGCCCATTTCCTTCCAGCGATTGACGATGCCGCAAAACAGCTCGGCAGTTTTTTCGGTGTCGTAGCGCGCTGAGTGCGCCTCGCGACCGTCAAACTCGATTGCTGCTGCCTGACAAGCTTTGGCCAATACGGTTTGGCCATACGCCAGACCGGCCAGTGTGGCAGTGTCGAAGCTTGAGAACGGATGGAACGGGTTGCGTTTGATACCGGTACGCGCGACGGCCGCGTTGAGAAAGCCCAAGTCGAAGCTGCTGTTGTGTCCCACCAGAATGGCGCGTTTGCAGCCGTTGGCTTTCAGCGACTTGCGCAGGCCACGGAAGATCTCGGTGAGCGCGTGCTCTTCAGTCACGGCCATGCGCAGCGGATGATCAAGCTTGATGCCGGTGAACTCCAGCGCCGCCTGTTCGATGTTGGCGCCTTCGAACGGTTCAATCCGGAAAAAGTGGGTGTGATCCGGATAGAGAAAGCCTTGTTCGTCCATTGCAACGGTGGTCGCCGCAATCTCCAGCAAGGCGTCGGTGGCGCTATTGAAGCCACCGGTCTCAACATCCACCACTACCGGCAGGTAACCACGAAAGCGTGCCGCCATCGGGTGACGCGGGCCGCTTGGGCCGGTGTCTTCCTGTTCGTCGTCGTACTGATCTTCACTCACTCGGTTGCCTCCAGCAGGCGCCAGTTAAGGGTTTCGCCCGCTCGCAGGGGAATTACGCTGTTGTCGCCCAGCGGCAAGGTGGCAGGGGCTTGCCAAGGCTCGCGAACCAGGGTGATGGTGTCGGTGTTACGCGGTAAACCGTAGAAGTCCGGGCCATTCTGGCTGGCGAATGCTTCAAGTTTGTGTAGGGCGTTGCGCTGCTCGAATGCCTCGGCATACAACTCGATTGCAGCATAGGCGGTGTAGCAGCCCGCGCAACCACAAGAGGTTTCCTTGGCTTGCTGGGTGTGCGGCGCAGAATCCGTGCCGAGGAAGAATTTGGTGCTGTCGCTCGTGGCCGCGTCCAGCAGGGCTTCCTGGTGTACGTTGCGCTTAAGAATCGGCAGGCAATAGAAGTGCGGACGAATCCCGCCAACCAGCATGTGGTTGCGGTTATACAGCAGGTGGTGAGCGGTGATGGTCGCGCCAACGTTGGCCGGAGCGGCTTTGACGAACTCGACTGCATCGCGTGTGGTGATGTGCTCGAACACCACTTTAAGTGTCGGGAAGCGCTCGACAACGCGGCTCAGGTGCTCATCAATAAAGACTTTTTCGCGGTCGAAGACATCGATCTCACCACGCGTCACTTCACCGTGAACCAGAAGCGGCAGGCCAACCTCGGCCATGGCTTCAAGCGTCGGGAAAATCTTGTCGACGCTGGTCACGCCAGAGTCCGAGTTAGTCGTGGCACCAGCCGGATACAGCTTGGCCGCATGGATAAAACCACTGGCCTTGGCCGCGCGCACATCGGCAGGGCTGGTCAGGTCGGTGAGGTACAGCACCATCAGGGGCTCGAAGCGGCTATCGGCCGGACGTGCAGCCAGAATGCGCTGACGGTAGGCGTCGGCTTGCTCGGTGTTGCGCACCGGCGGCACCAGGTTTGGCATGATGATGGCGCGGGCAAACGTACGCGCGGCATCAGCCACCGTGTGGTTCAACACAGCGCCATCGCGCAGGTGAATATGCCAGTCGTCAGGACGCAGCAGAGTAAGGCGGTCAGTCATGGAGGTATCCAGGCGGGTATAACATGGCACGAATGCTACCGGAAAAGCCTATGCAGGGCACGCAGGGCGGGCGACTAAAGCCGATATGGATCAGCATTTAGTACATTTCAGAGCCATCTGAGCGTCTTTGTTCATGGCTTTACCGGCTAACGAGGCCAAAGTTACCAGCGTTTGCGGTTTAAAGTTTTGCGTTGCAGGGCCGACAGTACAGGCAACTTTGTCTGTCATTGTGGAACTTAACGTGCCCCGGTCGCGACTTGCTCTCTGCTGTTTATTACTCAACCTGCCACTCGTCGCGAGTGCCTGGGGCGTGAGTTTTCAAACGCGCCTGGAAAAGGCCGAGTGGACAGTTAGTGGTGATCAGTTCGAGTGTCGCCTGAGCCAGCCGGTGACTGGTTTTGGCAGTGGCGAATTTGTGCGCCGGGCGGGTGAGCGCGCGGTGTTTCGCTTGCATTCGGCGCAAAATAGCCTGAGCGCTGGCTCGGCCACCCTGATTGCCGCCGCCGCGCCCTGGCAGCCAGGTCGTGGCGATATCAATCTGGGGGCGGTGCGTACGACCGGCGGGGCTACGCCATTCAATGCATCGTTCAATCAGAGTGGGCGACTGCTCGCCGGCTTGCTCGAAGGGCGGAGCCCGCTGGTGCGCTACAGCGCGCGCGGTGGTGAGTCGCTTGAAGTGCGTTTGCTGCCGGTGCGTTTCAGTCAGGCCTACGATAAATATTTGGACTGCGCGGCCAAGTTGCTGCCGGAAAACTTTGATCAGCTCAGGCAGAGCCGCATCGGTTTTCCCGGCGGTGGCGTGGATCTGGATCCGGCAGGCCAGGCCAGGCTGGATGCACTGCTGGCCTACCTCAAGGCCGATCCGAGCATCAATCATCTGCTGATTGAGGGCCATGCCGACAACAGTGGTTCGCGCCTGACCAATCGCGATCTCTCAAGACGCCGCGCAGAGGCGGTGGTCAACTATCTCAAGGCGCATGGCGTAGCAGACGATCAACTGACCATGCGCTTTCACGGTGAACGTTATCCGCTGGTGCCGAATACCAACAATGCCAATCGGGCGAAAAACCGCCGGGTGGCGATCCAGCTTGAGCGCCTGCCGCAAACCCCGGATAAACCTGCTGAAAGTAGCGAAACCAAAGCATTGGCCACCGCTTCCTGAGCTGTGACGGATGGTCGCTCCGATGAAAGGTATTGTCGCTTGTTGATCAGAAGCTGTCGCGCCACTGTAAATTCACGCTAAGGGTCAGTAGAATAGGCGGTTTTCCGTACAACCCCGTGGAGTTGATGGCATGGCCGATGTAAACAAGGTGGTTCTGGCTTATTCTGGTGGCCTGGACACTTCAGTAATTCTCAAGTGGCTGCAAGATACGTACAACTGCGAAGTGGTGACTTTCACTGCAGATCTTGGCCAGGGAGAAGAAGTCGAGCCTGCCCGTGCTAAAGCCCAGGCCATGGGCGTCAAAGAGATTTATATCGACGATCTGCGCGAAGAATTTGTGCGCGATTTCGTGTTCCCAATGTTCCGTGCTAACACCGTTTACGAAGGCGAATACCTGCTGGGTACTTCGATCGCGCGTCCGCTGATTGCCAAACGTCTGATCGAAATTGCCAACGAGACGGGTGCCGATGCGATCTCCCACGGCGCAACCGGTAAAGGCAACGATCAGGTTCGTTTTGAGCTGGGCGCTTATGCACTCAAGCCGGGCGTTAAAGTGATTGCACCATGGCGTGAGTGGGACTTGATGTCCCGCGAAAAACTGATGGATTACGCTGAAAAGCATGCCATCCCAATCGAGCGTCACGGCAAGAAAAAATCCCCGTACTCGATGGATGCCAACCTGCTGCACATCTCCTATGAAGGCGGCGTGCTGGAAGACACCTGGACCGAGCACGAAGAAGACATGTGGCGTTGGACTGTCTCCCCGGAGAACGCGCCTGACACCCCGCAGTATCTGGAACTGACTTACCGCAAAGGCGATATCGTCGCCATCGACGGTAAAGAAATGACCCCGGCTACTGTGCTGGCTGAACTGAACCGCATTGGTGGTGAGCACGGTATCGGCCGTCTCGACATCGTTGAGAACCGTTTCGTCGGCATGAAGTCGCGTGGCTGCTACGAGACCCCGGGCGGCACCATCATGCTCAAGGGCCACCGCGCCATTGAGTCGATCACCCTGGACCGTGAAGTCGCTCACCTCAAAGACGAGTTGATGCCTAAGTACGCCAGCCTGATCTACAACGGTTTCTGGTGGAGCCCAGAGCGCACCATGCTGCAGCAAATGATTGATGCTTCGCAGGCTAACGTTAATGGCGTGGTCCGCATGAAGCTGTACAAAGGCAACGTGATCATTGTTGGCCGTAAGTCTGACGAATCGCTGTTTGATGCCAACATCGCGACCTTCGAAGAAGATGGCGGTGCATACAACCAGCAGGACGCAGCAGGTTTCATCAAGCTCAATGCACTGCGCATGCGCATTGCCGCGAACAAGGGCCGCAAGCTGATCTGATTTATTAGTCGCTTGTCCCTTTGGCCCCGCACGGCTCTGATCGTGCGGGGTTTTTTATTGCCTTCAATCCGTTATTTTCGCTGCATGCATTGCCTTTATTGGCACCAATAATCGGCTCGACTGGCCAAGGCAAAGGTTGCCAGCCACACTCAAAGCTCGGACAGGTTTGCTGCGAGCGCCAAAGCTCCGGTATTTCTATGTACTCAGAAAAGGAAGTGAAAATGCGTAAGGTATTACTGTTAGCAAGTTTGAGTCTGGTTTGCTTAAGCGCTCAGGCGGGCGTGATTGACCCGGATTGCACAGCAGAGAAAGCCGCAAAAAGCGCTGCCATGAAGGCAACCGTTGGAGTGGGCGGGCGCTGTGACGCGAAAGAGGCCGCCGCAGACTCCATGGGTCTGGATGACAAGAAAGACGCAGTTGATGATGCCAAGGACAATATCGGCGACGCCAAAGACGACGCGGGCCGTAAAGCGCTGAAAAAAGCCATCAACTAAACCGCTGCATATCGCCCGGCAGTGTCTCTCCAAAAGCTGCCGGGCGATGACTGCTGCAGGCTGAGCTGTTGCTGTTAATCGGCATGTCGAGTGTGGGCTCGACGTGGCAAGGTTCGGCTAATCGCGCAGCTCCACTACTGTGCAAGTTTCTAACTGCGTGCAGTCATTTGCATCTGAGATACACATCCCAAAGCACCTATGACTGAGCCGGATTGCTATGGCAATTTTTCGTATGCTGTTGAGCAACAACTTGCGCGCTTTTCACCGGTTTCGGGCGTGATAGCTGCCTGTAAATTATCAGTACAATCGTAAGTGGTTGATTATAATAATATTTTTATTGAGCGGCATATTTCTTGTTACTGAAGTGGGCAACGTCAGCCAATTTTACGGGCGACGTTCACTCTTTAATTAGTTCAAGGAATGTACTAATGCCTACTCCCGCGTATCTCTCCATCGAAGGCACCAAGCAAGGTTTGATTACTGCTGGCACCTTCACTCAGGACTCTGTTGGCAATATCTATCAAGAAGGCCACGAAGACCAGGTTCTGGTTGAGGCCTTTGAGCATCAGGTGATTATCCCGCGTGACCCGCAATCCGGTCAGCCGACGGGCCAACGGGTGCACAAGCCGTTGATGATTACCAAGGTGTTCGATAAGTCTTCACCGTTGCTGTTCAGTGCACTCACCTCGGGCGAGAAGCTCAACAAGTGCCGCCTTGAGTGGTACCGCACCTCGGCAGCCGGCACTCAGGAACACTACTTCACCATTGAACTGGAAGACGCCATCCTGGTGGATATCCAGTCACGCATGCCAAATTGTCAGGACCCGGGCCTGTCGCATTTCACCCACCTTGAAGATGTGTATTTCACCTACCGCAAAATCATCTGGACCCACGAAGTCTCTGGCACTTCGGGCTCGGACGATTGGCGCACGCCTGTCGCCGCCTAGGCGCTAAGTAATTAGGCGTTTTCGGAAAAGTCTTACGCCTCATCTGGCCCGCGTTCAGCAATGAACGCACTAGGCTGGATGGGGCTTTTCCGATGTGGATTACCGCGTATCAGATAAGGAACATGGAATGTTCGCGCCAGCCAATCAGGCCTCATTCACCTTGGCCATCGAAGGGCTAGATCACGACTTCAAAGTGCTGGGGTTCACCGGCCGCGAAGCGCTCAATCAGCCGTATTCTTTCGATGTTGAGCTGGTCAGTGAGCAGCCCAGCCTTGAGCTTGAGAACCTGCTGCACAAGCCTGCGTTCTTGCAGATGTCCCCCGGCGGCAGTGGTATTCACGGCCTGTTGTACCGTGTGGCGCAGGGCGATGCGGGTAAACGGTTAACCCGTTATGAAATCACCCTGCGCCCACACCTGGCCTATCTCGAACACAGTGTTAACCAGCGCATTTTCCAACACTTAACGGTTGAGCAAATTATCGTGCAGGTGCTTGAGGCGCACGGCATCTTGAGTACGGCCTATCAGTTTCAGCTTGGTGGAACATATCCGCCGCGTGAATATTGCGTGCAGTACGATGAAACAGACCTGCATTTCATCCAGCGTTTGTGTGAAGAGGAGGGTATTCACTACCACTTTCAGCATAGCGCGCAGGGGCACATTCTGGCCTTTGGCGACGATCAAGTCGGTTTCCCAACGCTAGCGCCCATTGCTTATCAGCAAGACGCTGGCATGGTTGCAGACAACCCGGTGATCAAGCGTTTCAGCTTGCGTCAGGAAACTCGCTCATCGCGCGTAACCCGCCGCGATTATGACTTTGAAAAGCCCAGCCTCACGCTTGAAGGTGCCGCGCAATCCCAAGTATTACCCGACCTTGAGGATTACGATTATCCCGGTCGCTTTACTAAGCAGGCGCGCGGCAACCTGCTGGCCAGTCGTGCCCTTGAGCGCCACCGCAGTGACTACGCATTAGCTCATGGGCGCAGTGATCAGCCGAGTTTGCGCAGTGGCCATTTCATCACATTGAGCAATCATCCCAACGCACAATGGAATGATTTGTGGCTGATCAATGAGGTGCGCCACGAAGGCAAGCAGCCGCAAGTACTCGAAGAGTCGGTCACCAGCGATACGGACGATAGCCCAGATGATTTTGACCACGGCTATCGCAATACCTTCACTGCGACGCCGTGGGAAGTGATTCATCGGCCGCCGCTAATTCATCAAAAGCCGCGCATTCTCGGCAGCCAAAGTGCCGTGGTTACCGGCCCCGAAGGGGATGAGATTCACTGCGACGAATATGGCCGGGTCAAAGTGGTTTTTCATTGGGATCGCGCCGGCATCGTTACTGATAAAAGCAGTTGCTGGCTGCGTGTTTCATCCAGCTGGTCGGGGGCTAAATACGGCGGCATTGTCATTCCGCGAATCGGCATGGAGGTGTTGGTCAGTTTCCTGGAAGGCGATCCGGATCAGCCTCTGATAAGCGGTTGCCTGTACCACAAGGAAAACAGCGTGCCTTATCCGCTGCCCGCCAACAAAACCGTGAGCACTTTCAAAACGCTTAGCTCGCCGGGTGGCGCTGGCTTTAACGAGTTGCGCATCGAAGACAAAACCGGCCAAGAGCAGATTTTCATACATGCCGAGCGCAATTGGGATCAAACGATTGAGCACGACCAGAAAATCACCGTGCACAACGAGCGCCACGACACCGTCACGGCCAACAGTTACAGCGCATTCAAAGCCGAAGAACACCGCACCACCCATGCGGACCGCAAGGTTGAGGTTCGCGCCAATGACCACCTGACTGTCGCCAATAACCAGCACGTAAAAATCGACAACTCGCAGTTCGTCGATGCCGGCCAAGAGATCCACTTGTCCAGCGGCCAGAAAATAGTGTTTGAGGCCGGCAGCGAGCTAACGCTCAAAGTGGGCGGCAGCTTCATCAAAATAGACCCCAGCGGCCTCACGCTGGTCAGTCCCGATGTGTATCTCAACAGCGGCGGTAGTCCTGGTATTGGCTCCGGCGCTGCACCGCTATTGCCGGGGCTGGCTTTACCGGCGGATACCGATGTGCCTGGTGAAGTACTAATTGCAGCACAGAAACAAACAATGCTGAAAAAGCAATCGATTTGCGCAGCCTGCGAAGCGGCTGAGCAGGAGGCAACCCATGGAGCGAGTTGAAATGCCCGGTCTGAGCAGCGACCTGCCGTGGCAACTATCGGCTTATCTGTTGATTGATGGGGTGAGCGTTGAGCAGCTGTTGCAGTGCATCTATCAATGGTACGAGAACCCTGACTTTGAATTGCTCTACCGTACGACCGCGCTGGAGCCGCTGGCGGATATTTCGCCGTGCCTTATCCGTTTGTCTGGCCCTGATGATCCGGGGCTTCGTCAATTTCTGAACAATGCTCAGCAAGAATGGGGCTATCTGATTTTTTCAGACGCCTCGCAAGTCGAGCTAATGGCGCATTTGCGGGCGCTGTTGCACGTTAAAGTCAACGGCCAACCTGCGTACCTGCGCGTCGCTGATCCCGCCACCATTGACGCTTTGCTGACGCTCGAAAGTAGCAGCCATCTTCTAGGCCCTATCATCACCGTGGTCACGCCTGATCGCATCAGCAACCAGTGGCGTATTCACACCCGATCGCAACGCCATGTAACCCTCAAAATACCAACGCCATACACGCTTTCTGATGAGCAAATTAACGCCTTAGGAGCAGTCAGTTTTCGCCAGAATGTGATCGAACTTAATAGTTATCTGCTGCAAAGCTTTCCCAGCTATGCCGAACACCTAGAGCCGGATCAACGCTGGCAGCATATCCATACCCTTGCCACCCAGGCATACGCTCAGGGGTTCTGCAGTGCGCTCGACATCACCCAGTACGCCAGAATCCATGCGTTGCTGGGTGAAAATGCGCTGCAGGAGCATCACGATATTGCCGCGCTGGTGCTTGAATCCTCCAGTAGAACCCCTTCCCAGCGTATTGAGTTTGCCGCTCAGATCGCCCAGTTGCGGGCCCAGAAATTATTGCCCATCCCGGAACAACTTTCCCAAGGAGTTGTTCGATGAGCAGCCCAAGCCTCGCTGATAAAAGTACCCGTGACGTCAAAAGTCCCATCAGCTTATGCCCAGCACGGCAGCCCGATGTTTTTATCGTGCCCGCACGTTACGCTTTGTCTGAGCAGCCAGCGCAACACAGTTGCTTTAGCCCGGCCACCAAGACCGCAAGCCACCCAATGGCATTGCGTCGTTTGCGGGTTGGTTACTTGTACCTTTGGCATGCTCAAGGCCCGTTAAAACGCTATGCCGTTGCCGCTGATGGACGCTTGCAACTGCAAGGTCTGGACGCACCACACAGCGAGCTGGCAAGCGGCAGCGATGCAGGCATTAGCCTTAAGAAAGATCAGGACGCTTGGCTGCTCTATACCGAGAGACCCATCGGCGCCGAGCAGTATCAGCAGCTGGAAGATCCGCAGCAGCGCTCAACGCACATGCGCAAAATTGCCTTGCCACGCGTGGCGCGCGAGCTTGAAACCGAACATTGCCCGCCACTTACCCAGGCCGAGAAACTGCTTGCAGAGCTGATGCCCGAAGTTCGCGAGCAAGCGATGGCGCAGGATCAGCAGAAAAATGCTGCCGCCCATAAAGCAGGGATTGATCAACTCAGCCAACAGATGATAGACAACCCATCGTACGAAACCATCAAACCTTATACCGACGCCATGCTATGGCAAGCGCAGTTGGATGAAGCATCTGCCCAATACCCCGACGCCAGCGAACACCCCATCGGTGAATGGAGTGTCGTGCCGTGGGATGTCGCCGGTACTGATGCGTGGCTGCAGCAGGCCAAAAGCCAAGCGGCAGATTTATGGCCAGTGTTTGCAGCGGTCGATGACGATCTAGGCGTGCTGCGCGACTTGAACTTTGAACAAGTCAGCGTAAACCTCGCGGAAGAAGAATGGGACCATAACAACGCTCTCAAAGGCATGGTCGCAGGCTTCATCAACAGCTTGATTAACGAAGATGGCGCAGAACTCAGCAATCAATTCAATTACATATACCGCGAGCGTGATCTAGAACTGACGCCTGAGCAGGGTGAAACCTTATTGCAACAGCGGCACAAGCTTGAAGCCTTGATGGACGAGGAGACTCAAGTTAATCGCGATATGCGCCGCGCGCTTGGCCACAGCGCTGCGGACGCGCGTCTTGCTGAGATAAAGCAAGAACAAGAAATAGTGATGGCCCCGGTTCGAGCATTTATTCCAGCTGACCTGCAAAATCAGGTGCAGCTGGTAATCATGAACTACGTGACAACCAAAGAGACCAACATGACCGACGCCAGAAGCGGCGCGCAAGTCAGTGAGCGGGTTGATCTGGTCGGTATGCAGCAATGGATCAGCCAAACTGCTGAGCCGCATCAACAGTGGTTAGTCGATCGACGTAGCGTGTTACTCGCCGATACTGAGGCCTATCTCGACCGCCACGGGCCTACCCTGTGGTATGCCGATTTCGACAGCGAAGAGCACTGCACGTGGCTCAGCGAGCTGTCGCTCAATACCTTAAGTGAATTATGCAGCACTGGGCCCGGCACACAGCTGGCCATGAATTTATTGCGCGCCCCTTCAGTCAATCAGCCATTGAGCATGCTCAGTGCAGGTTTTAGCCCCTCACTCATGGACCTCACTGACCGGACGGTGGATATTCAAGCGGCGCTGGAAAGTCCCACGCAGGAGGCCGTTGGCAAATTACTCGGCAGCCTGGTTGCCGCTGGAAAGCTGACCTGGCTGAGCGGCCTTGGTGGCCCCAACGGCACTGACTGGAGCCAAGCCGTATCGCGATTATCCGCAGCATTCACTGCGCTACAAGCCGAACACCTCACAGGGGCAGGCTCTTCATCAAACCTGATTCAGCGCTTTCCACCATCCCTGAGCGGCATGTTGCTGATACTGCGCTTAGGCTCAGACACTGTCTTTAAAGCGGGCTCACTGGGCTTTCACTTAAGCGGAAGTGCCGGCCAAAAAATATGGGACTGGAGCCAATATGCTGGCAAGCAACTGCAAAAGGGCTTAACGCCCGTAGCCAATCAAATTAAAAGCCTGAATAAGTTTGGAGGCTTGTTACCGCTGGCGGCTTTGTTGCTGCACGTGAGTAATGTGGCGTCGATCAATAAGCGAGATCAGGGGCGTGAGAATGATGATGTGCGTTTTCGAGAACACATTTCAGAAAACCTGAAAGTCGGTGCTGCATTGTCGGCAGTGATAGGGACTGCATGGGAGGCTACGGGGCAGGTTGAAATGAAAATGCTCGGTACGAAAGCTCCAATTATTACATTATTTGGTTTCACTACAGGATTTTTAGCCGTAGCTGCTAGCTTCACTGACCTATCCAAGCTTTCAGCAGAAATGCAAAAAGAAGGCAATTACTGGACAGATGATCACTGGGCTCGCTTAAGCCACGACAGCGCAGTCATGAACTTGATGGCGGCACAAACAGGACTGGGCGGTTATGCAACCTATATGGTTCTCATCGGTGAGTGGCTAACTAAAGATGCCATAGCATGGTTCACCCTTCGCCTTTCCCCTGTAGGGTGGCTGCTCCTCATCGTTGAAGGCTTATATTTAGCTTGGAACTATTTTAAGGACAGCGAACTGCAATTATTCCTTGAGCAATGCTGCTGGGGCAATCAGCGGCGCTGGGGAAGCAGTCCTGAGCAGCAAAGTGCAGAGTTACAAACCCTAGTTGATCTGCTGTTCAAACCTAAAGTCATTTCCGACGGTCATATAACCAGCCGTCAACTGGGGGGAGGCGGTAATAGCATTTTGCTTGGCAGCGAAACAGACCACCTGCAAATACTGTTACCCGGTGCAGAACCTCAACGTACTCAGCTCTACCTATGTTTGGTCGCAGTCAATAATTACGGCTCGGCAACTGACTGTACCCTGCAATGGCTGGAAAAGCTCAACAGTGAGTGGATGCCATACCACAATGGCATGGGCCTAAGCCTAAGTGGCAAATTGCCTGAGTGCCTGAATACTCGCTATTGGCAGGTTCAAGTGCTCTACCACAGCCCATTGGCGCTCCAAACCGGTGCGCTCTCTACAGAGCCCGAAAAACTGGTAATAGGTGGCGGTATGGGCATGCGCTACATCATCAAAGGCAGTGCGGTCACCGAGCACAAATCAAATGATGGCTCCTTGGTTATCGACCGTTTTAAAAGCCAACTCGTCAGCCCGGAAAAACTAAAACCCAAGGATGCTCCATGACCGAGCAAGCAGGCGACATCAAACGAGGTTTTCTGTGGAAGCAAGAACATCTTGCGCCTTTACCAATACCTACAGGCCAGTCTGCCAGTGATTTGATGAATATCATTTGGCGCAAGAATCAAGTGTTCTTAGATATTGGAAGCTTCGCAATGGGTGCAGGCTGGCTTACTTTGCATATGGGCTCAGTGCTTATACTTTCAATTTGTACATGGGTGATGCTATTAGGAGATATCTGGCTAAGCCTTGGTTTGTTAGCCTTCATGGGAGGGGGGCTAATGGGCACCCTCTGGTACTTTTTCATTAAACAATGGCGCAAGCCACTTGTTCCACCCATTCGCTTCAACCGGCAACGCAGGGAAGTTTGTATCACCAAACCTGATGGCAGTTATTGGTTTGTACCGTGGGAAAAAGTGCATGCCATTGCGCCCAGTGTGACTAACTTGAATACTGGGGGGGCCAGCCAGCACGGTAGCTTGCTCTTATGGTTTCCGCTTGAAGGTCTAGAGCATGAAACCTACGGGCCAGAGGTAGAGGGCTGGGTATTAATGGTAAATCCCGGCGGCGGGATTTCATCAATGGCGCAGTGGGAATGTATACGCAGCTTTATGGAGGTCGGCCCTGACGTTGTACCGCAGGCGCTTGAAAATATTTGCGGTCTTAGTCTTTGGCAAATTTTTTGCCGCGAATTTGAAGTCGCCCGCCAGGAAAGAGGCCTGTTCCTGACACTTGTTTGGGAGGCTGGGCTTATGAGTCTTATATTCAACCCTATGGGTGCACACTGGATAACTCAGAAAAAACTCAAGCACATCCCCGACCTCACCGCTCCAGAGGTAATCGAATGGTCTAAACCGCTGCCAACTGAACTATGGACCAAACGCTCCTCTGAATTGGAGCAGGCCATCCTTCAGCGCGAGGCTGAGTTGGCATCACAACTCTAACTGTTTGCTCCCAGAAAGCATGCGCTACATCATCAAAGGCAAGGATGCTTCATGACCGAGCAGGCAGACGACATCAAGCAAGGCTTTCTGTGGAAGCAAGAGCATCTTGCACCCTTACCCATCCCCACAGGCCAGCCTGCCAGTGATTTGATGAATATCATTTGGCGCAAGAATCAAGTGTTCTTAGATATTGGAAGTTTCGCAATGGGGGCTGGCTGGCTCACTTTGCATTGTTTGACATTTGTCTTCATCTCTAGTGCTGCATACGTAGCTTGGTATACGGGAGATTATTGGGCGGGGCTTACAATACTAGCTTTGTTTGGCGGTGGCCTAATGGGCACCCTCTGGTACTTTTTCATAAAACAATGGCGAAAACCTCTACTTCCTCCAGTACGCTTTAATCGGCAACGTAGAGAAGTGTGCATTACCAAGCCAGATGGTAGTTATTGGTTTGTGCCGTGGGAAAAGGTGCATGCCATCGCGCCCAGTGTTACTAGTTTAAATACTGGTGGCGCCACAAAACATGGCAGTCTCTTACTGTGGTTTCCACTTGAAGGCTTAGAACACAAAGCCTATGCGCCGGATGTAAAAGGTTGGATATTGATGGTAAATCCCGGCGGTGGGATTTCATCGATGGCGCAGTGGGAGTGTATACGCAGCTTTATGGAGATTGGCCCAGATGTTGTGCCGGAGGCTTCAGTATTTCGTCATCGCGATATGAGCACCTGGCAGAGCTATTTGTTTGATGTTAAGCAAGCGGCTAAAGATCGGGGTTGGTTTCTGGCTTTAGTTTGGGATGCATTTCTGGGCGAAATTATTTTCAATAGCATTCTATATGACTATTGCTTGCGCAAAAAAATGGTTGTCGTCCCCGACCTCACCGCCCCTGAAGTCATCGAATGGTCCAAACCGCTATCCCCTGCAAAATGGGCAATGCGCTCCCCGGAGTTGGAGCAGGCCATCCTTCACCGCGAGGCTGAACTAGCGTCGCTTGTTTAGCCCGGAAGGCTGCCTCGATTAGCCGCTCCAAATACCTCAGCTTAATGATGATCCTCAGAATCGAAGGGCGGTGAACCTGGCGGCCATATTCACAACAGGCTTGTGAGGGTGGTCAGCTCAGCCATGTGGGCTCACAATATGTGCAGTGCCAAAGGCCACAAACCGATGTGGCCTTTGGTCTTTACCTGCAATTTTTCTATGGAACCCTGATCATGCGCCTGTTGCATACCATGCTGCGCGTTGGCGATATGGACAAGTCCATCGCTTTTTATACAGAAGTGTTGGGCATGACCCTGCTGCGCCGCAAAGATTATCCCGACGGTAAATTCACTCTGGCATTTGTCGGCTACGGCGATGAAGCGCACAACTCGGTGATCGAGCTGACTCAAAACTGGGGCGTAGAAAGCTACGAGTTGGGCAATGGTTACGGTCACATCGCGCTCGAAGTCGAAGATGTTTATAAGGCCTGCGAAGACATTCGCGCGCGGGGCGGCAAGATCACCCGCGAGCCGGGCCCGATGATGCACGGCAACAGCATTCTGGCGTTTGTCGAAGATCCGGACGGCTACAAGATCGAGTTGTTGTCACCTTCGCGCAACGACTGAGCTGACTAAGGTTGCAAAACGCCCCGTTTGTGCGGTTCTATCAGGTTTTGCGCAAACGGCGCGTTGAATTTACTGCCCACGTCTAGAGGTGCCTTTATGCATAACTCAGTTTCTGCGGTCGATCCGGAAGGGTTACTCGAATATTCCGTGGTCTATACCGACCGCTCGCTCAATCACATGTCGCAAGCATTTCAGCAAGTCATGCGCGACATCTCGCAAACCCTCAAGCAGGTGTATAACGCCGAAGCGGTTGCGGTTGTGCCGGGCAGTGGTACCTACGGCATGGAAGCGGTTGCCCGCCAGTTTGCCGGTGACAAGAAATGCTTGATCGTGCGTAACGGCTGGTTCAGTTTCCGCTGGACGCAGATTCTCGACATGGGGCGCATTTCCAGCGAGACCACGGTGCTCAAGGCCCGCCCGCAATCTGCCGACAAGCAAGCGCCTTTTGCGCCGCCACCGATTGATGAGGTGGTCGCCGCCATCCATGCCAACAAGCCTGATGTGGTGTTTGCGCCGCACGTTGAGACCTCTTCCGGGATTATCTTGCCGGATGCTTACATGCGTGCGATTGCCGAGGCCGTGCACGCGGTCGGTGGCCTGTTTGTGCTCGACTGCATTGCCTCCGGAACGCTGTGGGTCGACATGCAGGACATTGGTGTCGATCTGTTGATTAGCGCGCCGCAAAAGGGCTGGAGCGCATCGCCTTGCTGCGCCCTGGTAATGTTCAGTGGCGAAGCGCTGGCGCGGATTGCTGACACTGAAAGCAGCAGCTTCGCTTGCGACCTGAAAAAATGGCTGCAGATCATGCAGGCCTATGAGCAGGGCGGCCATGCTTACCATGCGACCATGCCGAGCGACTCGCTGGTGCGTTTTCGCGATGTGATGCGCGAAGCTGAAAACTACGGTTTCGCTGCGCTGCGTGCCAACCAGCAGGAGTTGGGTGACCGGGTTCGTGCCTTACTGGCCAGCAAAGGTATCAACAGTGTTGCCGCGCAAGGCTATGAAGCGCCTGGCGTGGTGGTTTGCTACACCGATGATGCCGATATCAAGACCGGTAAAAAGTTTGCAGCACAAGGCCTGCAAATTGCGGCGGGCGTGCCGTTGCAGTGTGATGAGGGCGCTGATTTCCAGACCTTCCGGATCGGTTTGTTCGGGCTCGATAAGCTCTACAACATCGACCGTACGATCGACACGCTGGCGCAGGCGCTGGATCAGGTTCTGGCGGGGTAAATTTGCTGTAAAAAACAGTCTCTCCCGGGTTTCTACAACCCGGGAGTCGCGGTTGGTACAGCCACAATCGTTGCCATGCGCTGTTCTGGCGTTGACAGCCGTTGTGTAAATCTAAGTCTTGCGGCGCCTTTGGTTGGCGCGGTACTGCTTGGTAAATCGGTGACGCAAAGCGGTTTACAGGTCGAAGTCGTACTCTGCCAACTGCTTGTTCAAACGGCGCTCATCAAGAAAATTATCAATGATGCGACGCTTGGTCAGGTTGGTTTTTGCCACCTCGATCGGTGCTTCAGTGTCGTCGCTGTCTTCAGAGACAAAGTCGTCGTCGAGCTCAAGGTCTTCTTTATCAGTGCTCATATGTTTCACTCCCGGCTACACAGGCCATTTGCGCACCTTATAGCGGTAAAACATGAGCGGGTAAAAAAGATTTTTTCAATCGGATAAGACAAAAACTCAGGGAAAAATCAATCGTCCGAAGTTTTCTGCTTGAACTCGCACAGATCTTCGATCCGGCAACTGCCACAGCGCGGCTTTCTAGCCAGGCAAACGTAGCGGCCGTGCAGGATCATCCAGTGGTGGGCATCCAGCAAAAATTCCTTGGGGACGAACTTCAACAGTTTCATTTCGACCTCAAGCACGTTCTTGCCTGGGGCTACGCCGGTGCGATTGGCGAAGCGAAAAATGTGCGTATCGACCGCCATGGTCAATTGCCGAAACGCGGTATTGAGCACCACGTTGGCGGTCTTGCGGCCAACGCCGGGCAAGGCTTCGAGTGCTTCGCGTGTTTCGGGTACCTGGCTGCCGTGCAGCTCGACCAGCATGCGGCAGGTTTCGATAACGTTTTTGGCCTTGCTCGGGTACAAACCGATGGTTTTGATGTAGCTGCACAGACCGTCATATCCGAGCGCATAAATGGCTTCCGGGGTATTGGCAACCGGGAACAGCTTGGCAGTAGCTTTGTTGACGCCGACATCGGTGGCTTGCGCCGACAGAATCACCGCAATCAGCAGTTCGAATGGCGTGCTGTACGCCAGCTCGGTTTTCGGCTCGGGCAGGTCTTCGCGCAACCGGCGGAATATCTCATAACGTTTGGCGGCGTTCACTCGACAACTCCGGTCACGCGTACGCGTCGGCTTTGTGCCGCAACCGCGGGCTCGCGGGCCTTTGCGCGCTCGGCCAGCGACTCATCAATACGGTTCTTCAGGGCAATCAGCAGGCCCAAAACAATAAATGCGCCCGGCGGCAGAATGGCCAGCAAGAAGCCTTTGTAATCGCTGAATACGGTAACTTGCCAGTTGGCTGCAGAAGGGCCGAACAACAACTGCATGTTGGCAAACAACGCGCCGGTGCCAAACAGCTCGCGCAGCGCTCCAATCACGACCAGCACCGCACCAAAACCCAAGCCCATCATCAAGCCGTCGTAGGCCGCGCGGGCGGGATCGTTCTTGGCGGCAAAGGCATCGGCGCGGCCAAGGATCACGCAGTTGGTGGTGATCAGCGGGATGAAAATGCCGAGAATCTGATACAGCTCATAGGTGTAAGCCTGCATAAGCAGCTCAATGCAGGTGGTGAGCGCGGCGATAATCATGACGAACGCCGGCAAGCGCACTGCCGTGTTGACTACGCCACGAACCAGCGACACCGCGGTGTTGGAGCAGATCAGCACCAATGCGCTAGCCAGTGCCAGGCCCAAGGCGTTTACCGTCGAGTTACTGGTACCCAGCAGCGGACATAGCCCCAGCAGCTGCACCAACCCCGGGTTGTTCTTCCACAGGCCATTGATGGTTATTTCGCGGTAGCTGACGCTCATCAGTTAGCCCCCGATTCAGATGATTTGGCGGCGAACAGTTCGTTTTTGTGCGCATCCACATATTGCAACGCCTTGTGCACTGCTTTTACCACGGCGCGTGGGGTGATGGTTGCCCCGGCAAACTGATCGAACTGGCCACGGTCTTTTTTAACCGCCCAGCCATCGGCGCCCGGATTGCTCAGCGACTTGCCGTCAAAAGCGCGAATCCACTGGCTCTTGGCCAGATCGATCTTGTCGCCCAGCCCCGGTGTTTCCTTGTGGCTCAGCGCGCGTACGCCCGCCAAAGAGCCGCTGGCCTGTACACCAACCAGCAGGTGAATCGCGCCGCCGTAACCGTCGGGCGCAGTGACCTTGAGAATCACGGCTGTCGGCTGGGGGCCCTTAAGTGCAATGTAGGCATCTTGCGCGGTTTTGTTGCCGAGCAGTTCAGGGTCGAACACGCTGATGCTGTTATCGAGCAGGTGATTATCGTAACTGCCAGCCGGCAGGATCTCGCTGAGTGCGCGTGCCTGTGCATCGCGCTCGGCGGCGGCAATCCGGTCACGGGTGCCGAGTTGGGTGAGGGCGACAACGCCAACGGTCACGATCGCGAACAAGCCCAGTACCAGGCTGTTCTTGAGCATCGAGCGGCTGATTTCAGGGAGTGCCATGCTTATTCGCCCAGCTTGAAGCCACGCGTCGGCTTGCGATGGCCGTACGTGCGTGGTCGTGTGTAGTAATCGATAGTGGGTGCCGCCAGGTTCATTAACAGCACGCCGAAGGCGATGCCGTCAGGATAACCGCCCCAGGCGCGGATCACGTAAACCAGAATGCCCACACCTGCGCCGAATATCAGGCGGCCGAGATTGCTGGTGGCGCCGGATACAGGATCGGTGACGATAAAGAATGCGCCGAGCATGGTCGCGCCGCTAAGCAAATGAAACAGCGGCGATCCGTGTGAGTCAGAGCCGCTGCCGTTCCAGAAGATCAGGCTCATGATGGCCAGCGCCGCGAGCATTCCTACGGGCGCGTGCCAAGTAAAAAGGCGCTTGCGCAGGAGGTACAGGCCGCCCAGCAAAAAGCCGAGGTTAACCACTTCGCTGCCCGCACCGCCGATATAGCCAAACGCCGGATTCTGTGTCCACAGCTCATCGACGGTCAGGCTTTTATTGATCTTCAGCGTATCCAGCGCGGTGGCTTGCACCCAGCCATCTGGCAGGTTGGCAAAGCCGAAGATGTGCTGCAGCGCACTCAGCGGCCCGGTCATGTGCGGTGCTGGCCAGGTGGTCATCTCTACCGGGAACGACACCAGCACCACAACATAGCCAATCATCGCCGGGTTGAATGGGTTCTGACCAAGGCCGCCGTAGAGTTGCTTGCCCAATACAATCGCAAAGCCCACCGCAACCAGTGTCAGCCACCAGGGCGAGTAGGGCGGCAATGCCAGTGCCAGCAATACGGCCGTGACTACGGCGCTGTAATCCTTGAGGAAGAACCCCAGCGGACGCTTGCGCAGCGCCAGTATCAACGCCTCAAAGCCGATGGCGCAGAGACAGGCCCAGAGCAGATTGATCAGCGTGCCAAAGCCATACAGCCAGGTCAGGGCTAGAATGCCCGGCACGGTGGCCAGCAGCACTTGCAGCATCACCTGCTGAGTACGGTTGTTGCCTTTGGCATGCGGCGATGTAATACGTGGCAGGGCCATCGTTGCTCCAGTTGCTCTACGTCGGGGTTGCCACTGCACCTATTAGCGGTGCAGCGGGCCCTTGAGTGTCAAGGCTATAGCGTCGGGCGCTATTGGCATCTCTCGTTAGGCGTTGCTGTGTTCTGCAAGCTTTTGTTCTGCATCGGCTAGCCGCGCGCGGGCGGACTCAAGCGCCTCAGCAGCGCTATTGTCATCGCGTTCCAGCTTGCGCAAGTCCGCACGGGCAAAAGCCACTTCGGTCTTTAGTGCACGGGTCGTTTCATCAATCGGCTGCTTGTCCTTGCGCTCCAGCACGGGTGCTGGCTTGTTCGAGTTTTGCTCGGCCGCATGCAACTGTTGCTCAGCTTGCTTGACTGCCTCGCGCAACGGCATCAGCAGCTCTTCACTGGCCTCGGCTTTCTCGGCCTTTTTCAGCTCGGCACGTTTCATCGCCAATTCGATTTTGGCTTTCTTCAGGCCGCCATCATCAACCGGCTTAGTCGCTGCAGGCGTCGCCGCTTCAGTTGGTTGCAGGCTGGCGAGCTGTTGCTCGGCGGCGACCAGTTGGCTGCGCAGTTTTTCCAGCTCGGCTTGCTGCTCGGCATCTGGCGCTTCGACTTTCTCCAGCTTACGCACTTGCGCGCGAAGCATGGCGGCGTCGATCTTGGCCTTTTTCAGCGCCGCGTCGTCGACTGGCTTGGCCGCAGCAGGCGCTGCAGATTCAGTTGGCTGCAGGCTGGCGACCTGTTGCTCGGCGGCAGCCAGTTGGCTGCGCAGTTTTTCCAGCTCGGCTTGCTGCTCGGCATCTGGAGCTTCTACTTTCTCCAGCTTGCGCACTTGAGCGCGGAGCATGGCGGCGTCGATCTTGGCCTTTTTCAGCGCCGCATCATCAACTGGCTTGGCCGCAGCAGGCGCTGTAGATTCAGTTGGCTGCAGGCTGGCGACTTGCTGCTCGGCGGCGGCCAATTGGCTGCGCAGTTTTTCCAGCTCGGCTTGCTGCTCGGCGTCTGGCGCTTCGACTTTCTCCAGCTTGCGCACCTGCGCGCGAAGCATGGCGGCGTCAATCTTGGCCTTTTTCAGCGCCGCGTCATCCACCGGTTTGGCCGCAGCAGGCGCTGCAGATTCAGTTGGTTGCAGGCTGGCGACTTGTTGCTCGGCGGCGGCCAGTTGGCTGCGCAGTTTTTCCAGCTCGGATTGCTGCTCGGCGTCTGGCGCTTCGACTTTCTCCAGTTTGCGCACTTGAGCGCGGAGCATGGCAGCGTCGATCTTGGCCTTTTTCAGCGCCGCGTCATCCACCGGTTTGGCCGCTGCGGGTGCAGCGCTGGCCATGGCTTCGTCCAGTGCTTTTTGCGCGGCTTCGGCGGCAAGCGTAAGTGCACTGACCTGCGCTTGCAGTTCCGCTGTGTCGTGAGCTTCCAGCTGCTTCTGTGCCTTTTTCAGGGCGACATTGGCCATGCTGGCTTCGATTTTGAGCTTCTTCTGCACATCGCTGAGCCCGGCGGATTTGCCGGCAGGCGCGGCGTCACTCGCTGGAGTGCTGGTGCTGGCTTCAGCCTGTGCGGCCTTGGCTTTGGCGGCGCGCTCTGAGCGTGCCTTGCGTTCGGCTTCTTTCTGTTCTTCAGCGCGACGCAGACGCTCCTGGCGCAACTCGAAGCGCTGTTTGGACTGTTCGGCCTTGAGCTGCTTTTGCTCAAGCTCGCGAATCTCACCTTTGGCGGCACGGTAATACTGCACCAGCGGAATGCTCGACGGGCATACGTAAGCACATGCACCACACTCGATGCAGTCGAACAGGTTATGCGCCCGCAGTTGTTCGTGTTCCTGGCCGATTGCAAAAAAGTGCAGTTGCTGCGGCAGCAAGCTGGCCGGGCAGACTTCGGCGCAATCACCGCAACGGATGCAGGGCATGGCTTTGGGCGGTGCTGGCAACTCGGCTGCAGTCGAGGCCAGCAAGCAGTTGGTGGTCTTGATAATCGGTACATCAATGTTGGGCAGGGTGAAGCCCATCATCGGCCCGCCCATGATCAGGCGGCTGAGTTTGGCTTGTTCCAAGCCGGCAAATTCGAGCAGTTCGCGCACGGGCGTGCCGAGCAGCACTTCAACGTTCATCGGCCTTGCCAGCGCTTCGCCGGTGAGGGTGGTGATGCGCGAGATCAGCGGCTTGCCCAGTACGACTGCATCATGCACGGCGACGGCCGTACCGACGTTCTGACACAGAATGCCGATGTCGGCAGGCAGGCCGCCGCTCGGTACTTCAACGCCTGTTAGGATCTGGATTAGCTGCTTTTCGCCGCCAGAGGGGTATTTGGTCGGGAACACGCAAACCTGAAACGGGCGCTCGCCCAAGGCCGCTTTTACGGCAGCAATGGCTTCTGGTTTGTTGTCTTCAATGCCAATCAACACCTGCTCGGGCTGAATCAGCTGCGCAAGAATTTCGATACCGCTGAGCATCGCCTCGGCGCGCTCACGCATTAGTACATCATCGGCGGTGATATACGGCTCGCATTCGGTGCCGTTAATCACCAGCGTATGAATCTTCTGCGTCGGTCGTGAGGTCAGTTTGACTGCACTGGGAAAGCCCGCGCCGCCCAAGCCGCTGATACCGGCCTGGCGAATAATTCCCAGCAACTCGGTAGTTTCCAGTTGCGCATAACCCGGATGCGGTGTCAGCGCGGCCCAGGCGTCATTGCCATCGCTGTCTATCACAATCGCCATCGCGTCCATGCCCGAGACGTGCGGGTACGGTTGCGGGCCGATGAAGCTGACGGTGCCGGAAGTGGGGGCGTGTACCGGTGCACTGACAAAACCATTGGCCTTGGCAATCAACTGGCCCTTGAGCACGTTGTCGCCGACAGCAACAATCGGCTCGGCAGGCGCACCAATGTGCTGGTTGAGTGGCAGCACCAGACGCTTGGCCAGCGGCGCAGTCTGGATCGGCGTGCGGTTGGAGAGTTCTTTGCGCTCGGGAGGATGGATGCCGCCCGGAATGTCCCAGATTTTCAGGCTGCTCATGCGGCTTTGCCCCGGTCGCTGTCATCGCGATCACTGGCGATCAACTGGCCCGGTGCCAGCGGCTGTTCCCATTTCCAGGTTTGCACGGTGCGGCCTACTTCAATCATGTCGATACAATCCACCGGGCACGGTTCGACGCAGAGGTCGCAACCAGTGCACTCGCTGACAATTACCGTGTGCATCTGCTTGGCGGCACCGACGATGGCGTCAACCGGGCAGGCCTGAATGCACTTGGTGCAGCCGATGCATTCGGCTTCGCGAATGAAGGCAACCATTTGCGGCTTTTCACCTTCAACGGCGTCCAGCGGCTCGGGCTCGACGTCGAGCAAATCGGCCAGCGCCTGAATCGTGGCTTCACCACCCGGCGGGCACTTGTTGATCTTGTCGCCGCCGGCTATGGCTTCGGCGTAAGGCTTGCAGCCCGGGTAACCGCACTGGCCGCATTGAGTTTGCGGGAGCAGGGCGTTGACTTGTTCGGCAATCGGGTCGCCTTCGACCTTAAAACGCACGGCCGCGTAGCCGAGAATCGCGCCGCAGATCAGGCACAGGCCGAGCAGCGCCAGAATTGCACTGATGACCAGACTCATAGCTTGATCAAACCGGTAAAGCCCATGAACGCCAGCGACATCAGGCCGGCGGTGACCATGCCTATCGCGGCGCCCTGGAACGACTTGGGTACATCGGCAATCGCGATACGCTCGCGCATGGCGGCGAACAGTACCAGCACCAAAGAGAAGCCCAGCCCCGCGCCAAAGCCGTTGGCGGTGGCGGTGATAAAGGTGAACTCACTCTTGTTGGCGTTGAGCAGGGCCACGCCGAGGACGATGCAATTGGTGGTGATCAGTGGCAGGAAAATCCCCAGTACCCGATAGAGCAGCGGGCTGGTCTTGTTCACCACCATTTCAGTGAACTGCACCACGACGGCGATCACCAGAATGAAACTGATGGTGCGCAGGAACTCGATATCGAGTGGCTTGAGCACGTATTGCTGGACGAGGTAGCTGCACATGGCAGCGAGTGTCAGCACGAAGGTGGTGGCCAGTGACAGGCCGATAGCGGTCTCGATTTTCTTGGACACGCCCATGAAGGGGCACAGGCCAAGAAACTGCACCAACACGAAGTTGTTTACCAGGATGGCGCTAACCAGAATCAGAGCGAGTTCGGTCATTGCAGGTACCGTTTGGACGGGCAAAGGCCGTATAAAAAGGGCGCGTATTATCGTTAAGCTGGCACTTGCAGACAAGTCAGCATTGTCTGGCGTGTTATCCGCCCATAAGCCTAGCACCGCTGGTGGCGGCTGCTGCGGGGCTGGTTGGCGTTACTCGGGGTTGCCGGGTAACGCCGATTGCAAGCGGTTTACTTGACGCGTTGGCCAGGCTTGGCGCCGTTGTCCGGGCTCAGCAGGTAAATCTCTTCTCCGCCAGGGCCGGCTGCCAGCACCATGCCTTCGGACACGCCGAACTTCATCTTGCGCGCCGCCAGGTTGGCCACGTACAGGGTCAGGCGGCCTTCGAGCTTGCTTGGGTCCGGATAGGCGCTCTTGATGCCGGAGAACACGTTGCGCTTGGCATCGCCGATATCCAGAGTCAGGCGCAGCAGTTTGTCGGCACCCTCCACGAATTCGCACTTCTCGATCAAGGCAACGCGCAGGTCGACGGCAGCGAAGGCATCAAAGGCGATTTCCGCCGCGATGGGCTCTTTGCTCAGCTCGCCATTGCCGGTAGCAGCAGGCTGGTTGCCGGCTTCAGCGGCGGCGAGGTCTTCTTTCGAGGCTTCGATCATGGCTTCAATTTTCGCAGGTTCAATTCGGGTCAGCAGTGCGCTGAACGGATTCAGTTGGTGAGCGCCCAGCAGCGTCTTATGGTCGTCCCAGGTCAGCGGTGCGACATTGAGGAACTGCTCGGCGTCGCTGGCCAACTTCGGCAGAACCGGCTTGAGGAAGATCACCAACTGGCGGAACAGGTTGATCGCCAGCGAGCAGATGGCTTGTACTTCTTCCTGCTTGCCTTCTTGCTTGTTCAGCGACCACGGCGCTTTGTCGGCGATCCAGGCGTTGGCGCGATCGGCAAGACCCATGATCTCGCGCATGGCGCGGGCAAAGTCACGGTTCTCGTAGGCTTCGGCAATGCTTGGTGCGGCGGCCTGGAAGGCGTCGGTCAGCTCTGGCGCGGCGTTGCCGGTCGCCATCAAACCGTTATTGCCCTTGTGAATGAACCCTGCACAGCGGCTGGCGATATTGACGACCTTGCCGACCAGATCCGAGTTGACCTTCTGTACGAAGTCTTCGAGGTTCAAGTCGAGGTCATCCACGCCACGGCCCAGCTTGGCTGCGTAGTAATAACGCAGGTATTCCGGGTTCAGGTGGTCCAGGTAGGTGCGCGCCTTGATGAAGGTGCCGCGAGACTTCGACATTTTCTGGCCGTTCACAGTCAGATAGCCGTGTACGTTGACCGCAGTCGGCTTACGGAAACCCGCGCCTTCGAGCATGGCTGGCCAGAACAGGGCGTGGAAGTTGACGATGTCCTTGCCGATGAAGTGATACAGCTCGGCCGTCGAGTCCTTGCACCAAAATTCCTGGAAGTCCAACTCAGGGCGGCGCGAGCAGAGATTCTTGAAGCTGGCCATGTAGCCGATTGGGGCGTCCAGCCAAACGTAGAAGTATTTGCCCGGCTCGCCAGGGATTTCGAAACCGAAATACGGCGCGTCACGGCTGATGTCCCACTCGTGCAGGCCAGAGTCCAGCCACTCGGCAATCTTGTTGGCCACAGCATCCTGCAGCGCGCCGCCGCGGGTCCACTGCTTGAGCATGGCGGTGAATTCAGGCAGCTTGAAGAAGAAGTGCTTGGAGTCCTTGAGCACCGGCACGGCGCCGGAGATGGCTGAGCGCGGGTTTTTCAGCTCGGTCGGCTCATAAGTGGCACCGCACTTTTCGCAGTTGTCGCCGTACTGGTCTTCGGCCGCACACTTGGGGCAGGTGCCTTTGATGAACCGGTCCGCCAGAAACATGCCCTTCTCAGGGTCGAAGTACTGGGTAACCGAGCGGGTGGCGATATGGCCGCGTTCGGCGAGCGTCTGGTAAATACCGGCAGACAGCTCGCGGTTCTCTTCCGAATGTGTCGAGTGGAAGTTGTCGAAGTCGACCAGGAACTCGGCAAAGTCGGCGGTGTGTTCAGCCTTGACGTTGTCGATCAACTGCTCGGCAGTGATGCCTTCCTTTTCGGCGCGCAGCATGATGGCCGAGCCGTGAGCGTCATCCGCGCAAACATAGATGCACTGATTGCCGCGCAGTTTCTGGAAGCGTACCCACATGTCGGTCTGGATGTACTCGAGCATGTGGCCAAGGTGGATTGAACCATTGGCGTAGGGCAGGGCACTGGTAACGAGAATCTTGCGGGCTTCAGACATAGAATTCGCTGCACTGGTAAAACAAAGGAGGTCGGTAACTATATAGCGCCGGACGATTTTTTTCATCCTGCGCAGGATTTTGCGCAGTAAAAGTCTGGTTCTGGCGCAACAGTGGCTTTGCGGTAAGATGACTGCTTGCGTTACTTGACCTCAGTTTGGGAGTTTTCATGTCTGTCACCCGTGAAGTGGTTGAAGCCACCCTTCGTCAGTACACCGATCCACACCTGAATCAGGATCCGGTCACTTCCGGGTGTCTGCGCGAAGTGGATGTACAAGGTGCCAAGGTGTCTGTGCGCCTTGAGTTGCCGTATTCCGCCGGCCTGTTCAAAAGCGGCTGGGCGCAAATGCTGGAAATGGCCCTGAGCAATCTCGACGGCGTTGATAGCGCGGTGGTGACAGTCGATTGCGTGGTGCAGGCGCATAAGGCGCAGGCCCAGGTGCCCGCGCTGGAAAACGTGAAGAATGTGATTGCTGTGGCGTCGGGCAAAGGCGGTGTGGGTAAATCCACTACCGCGGCCAACCTTGCACTGGCGCTGGCTCGCGAAGGTGCGCGCGTCGGTATTCTCGATGCGGATATCTACGGGCCTAGCCAGGGCATCATGTTCGGTATTGCTGAAGGCACGCGGCCACTGGTCAAAGATCAGAAGTGGTTTGTGCCGATCAAGGCGCATGGCGTTGAGGTTATGTCGATGGCCTTTCTCACCGACGAGAATACGCCTGTGGTCTGGCGCGGGCCGATGGTTTCGGGTGCCTTGCTGCAACTGATTACCCAAACCGCCTGGGATAACCTTGATTACCTGATCGTCGATATGCCGCCAGGCACCGGCGATATTCAACTCACGTTGGCGCAAAAGGTGCCGGTTGCTGGTGCTGTAATCGTGACTACGCCGCAAGATTTGGCGTTGCTGGATGCCAAGAAGGGCGTCGAGATGTTCCGCAAGGTCAATATTCCGGTGCTGGGTGTGGTCGAGAATATGGCCGTGCACATCTGCTCGAATTGCGGCCATGCCGAGCACCTGTTCGGTGAAGGCGGCGGTGAGAAGCTGGCGGCGCAGTTTGACGTTGATCTGTTGGCCTCAATGCCGTTGTCGATGGCCATCCGCATGCAGTCCGATGGCGGCAAGCCAACCACCATTGCCGACCCTGAAAGCCAGATCGCAATGATCTATCAGGAAACCGCAAGAAAGGTTGGCGCACGCATCGCTCAGGGCGACGCAAACGCCCAGGCCATGCCGACCATCTCCGTCAGCGACGACTGACAGCAATCAACCTGACGCGTGCAACACGGAGGATGGATAGCGGCGCTATGCGCCGCAATCCGTCAGGCGATTGATGGGTCGCTGCATAATGTGGGTCGCATTGATCAACCGGCCACCGGCCGCCCCTGCAACGCGCGACGGTGTACAACCAACAAACCGCCATGACGGTTTACCCTTTGGGTTAACCATCCTCCGTCGGGACGCGAACCTATTCGTGCCGTACTAAACATGGAGGATGGATAGCGGCGCTTGCGCCGCAATCCGTCGGGCGATTGGTGAATCGCCGCATGATGCGAGTCGAGTTTATTAACCGGCCAACTGCGGTATCTGCAAAGCGCGACGGTGTACACCCCACAAACCGCCATGACGGTTTACCCTTTGGGTTAACCATCCTCCACGGGACGCGAACCTATTCGTGCCGTGCGCAACACGGAGGATGGATTGCGGCGCTTTCGCCGCAATCCGTCGGGCGATTGGTGAAGCGCCGCATGATTTGGACCGTATTGATTAACCGGCCACCTGCCGCACCTGCAAAACGCAGCCGTGTACATCCCACAGAACGCCATGACGGTTTACCCTTCGGGTTAACCATCCTCCGTCGGGACGCGGCCTTATTTGTGCCATACGCAATCCGTCGGGCAATCATTGCCTCGCCGCATGATTAGGTTTACTGCAGGTATAAAAAAACCCCGCCGAAGCGGGGTTTTTTATAGGGAGGACAAGTTAGATAACTTGTACTTCCTCAGCTTGCATGCCTTTCTGACCACGGGTGGCCACGAAAGTCACTTGCTGGCCTTCTTTCAGGCTCTTGAAGCCATCGCTCTGGATAGCTTTGAAGTGTACGAACAGGTCATCACCAGATTGTGGAGTGATGAAGCCGTAGCCTTTCTCATCGTTGAACCACTTAACGGTGCCAGTTTGACGATTAGACATGTGAAATCTCCTAACAAAAGTAATTACAGCCCTGGAAAAAACCAGGCCGGGACTGAGTGCAACGAGTACTAGGAGTCGGACGATGTTTGGATCGAAATCTAGGCATCAAGTAGCGATTCGCGGTGACACATGCAGCACAGTGGAAGCACCATACCCCTTTTTTGCGCTAAGAGCGAATGCTCTGTGCACCTTTCTGTTATTTATTGACTGATGGCGCGAAATAACCGGCCAATGGCGACACTCGTCAACAGACTTTGAACCTCAAGGCAAGCACCGGTAAGATGCGCGCATTGTTCATTCATAACCTCATTCAGGACATCAGCCATGAGCATCAAATCGGATAAGTGGATTCGCCGCATGGCCCAGGAAAACGGCATGATAGAGCCGTTTGTCGAGCGCCAGGTACGGACTGAAGGCAGCGAGCGGCTGATCTCCTACGGCGTTTCGAGCTACGGCTACGACGTGCGTTGCGCAGATGAATTCAAAGTTTTTACCAACATCAACTCGGCAACGGTCGACCCTAAAAACTTTGATGAAAAAAGTTTTGTTGACGTTAAAAGTGATGTTTGCATCATCCCGCCAAACTCATTTGCACTGGCGCGCACGGTTGAGTACTTCCGCATTCCGCGCAACGTACTGACTATCTGCCTGGGTAAAAGCACTTACGCGCGTTGTGGGATTATCGTCAACGTCACCCCGCTGGAACCTGAGTGGGAAGGTCACGTGACGCTGGAGTTCTCCAACACCACGACGCTGCCAGCAAAGATTTACGCCAACGAAGGTGTGGCGCAGATGTTGTTCCTTGAGTCTGACGAGGCCTGCGAAGTCTCTTATAAAGACCGTGGCGGCAAGTATCAGGGCCAGCAGGGCGTTACCCTGCCAAAAGCCTGATCCCGCGCTGCAATGCAAAAAGCCGAGCATTTGCTCGGCTTTTTTGTGCGCGCAGTTTACGGACTTCTAGAACCAACCTTGCCGTGAGCGCAGCCGTTTTTGAATCGATAGTCTCGTTGCTGGTAAAACCAGCTATCGCGCGACGGGTTTCGCTTGGCTCTACCCATCCACCGGGATGAATGGAGTGCGAGTTCTTCCGCGACTCAGAGCGCCTTATAAAGGGAAGTTGGCCCTGCCCAGAGACTGTTTGATGATGTCCATGACGGCGGCGGTCATCACCGAGGTCGATACACCAAACATCAGGATACCGTTGGAGGCCTCCAGTGGGCCGAGCAGGCGCCATTGTTCGGACATGACGATATCGCCGTAGCCCAACGTCGCGAAATTCACCCCGGAGTGGTACAGCGCGGTGGTGAAGTCACTGAACTCTCCGAGCCAGATAAATACCTGCGCCCAGATGGCCATCTGCACGAAGTTGCCGACCAGCATCAGGATCATGATCAGTGACAGCAACACGATATTGTTAACGAATGGCCTTTCGAGATCGATGATTTTTTTGCGATGAGTGATGTAGGCACGCAAGCACAAGGCAACGAATATCGCCTGGAATATCAGGCAGATCAGCATCACGGGGATACCAACAAGTAGGTTCATAAGCATTTCGGGTTATCCGGAAAGTTGGTTTTTCAGGCGATGCATGCGGCGGCTGTCAATCACGTAGATGGCGGCGCAGGCATACAGCGTAACGGCGGTAAACAGGCCCATGCGGACGGCAAACGCGGTGTAAACATCCTTGCCGGTAGCGCTGTCCTGCACCGATTGGCCAAGCAGGATGATCATGGTGCTGGCGGTGTTGAGCCAGAAACTCGGTGACAGGGTGTTCTGCACCAGGCGGTATAGGCGACGGGCCAGCAGCAGAATGAAGAACAGAGTGAGAATAAAAAACATCCAGATGTGCGGCAGGATGCTCAGCAGCGTCCAGAACCCGATAGCCAGCAAACCGCCTAGCAGGGTCGAGCCGATTATCTCGCGACCGGCATTGCGTGAACTGGTAATGCACACCTGCTGGCCCAAGTTGACTGATTTCATAATCAGCGGCATGTAGCTGGCCGGATCAATCAGGGCCATCAGAAACGATGGCATCACCACCAGGGCGGCGCGCAAGGCAATCCACTTAGCTTCATCGGGCGTCGATTTCGCCGGGGGAGCGGGGGCTGGCAGGCCTTTCGGCTCGGGGAACAGCCAGTGGCTGATCATCACCATAATGGTTGTCACCAGAACGCTCTTTATTAGCCCTTCGATGACCATCAGCGCCAATGCGAACGAGGTGGCGCCTGCGGCAGCGATCATCGTCAGACCGATCACCACGAAAGTCGACAGCAGGTTGTTGCCGCCGCGCAAGGCGTAGTGAAAACAGCCAAACAGGCTGAGGGCGATAACCAGCACACCGCTTAAGGGGTAATACTGCAGCAGCGGCGTCACCAGCAAGCCGCTGCTGGTCGTAAGCGCCACCACAACAGCCAGCGCGATGCCGCCCTTAAGCGGCAGTGGCTGGTTACGCATGACCAGCAGAAACAGGGTTAACATGGGCGCCAGAAACGGCAGTGGCAGGGCTAGCGAAAAGCTCACGGCCAGCGACAGTGCTGTACCGACCGCGACGCGTAAAGCGCGCCGCGGACGTGGATCGACAGTTGTGCTGTTCATCAGTATGCGTAGGAGAGCCAGCTCATGAAACGCAGGAATGCGTGCCCGAGCAGGTTCAGCGGGTTGCCTTCCATTGGAAAGGCCATTACCTCGGCCTGACCGCCAACGCGCAAGCCTTCATAGTTGTCCAACTGGCCTTCGTCTATTCCGACAATCACCGGGAAACGCTGGGCGGCGCGCAGCCAGTCGCGGCTATTCTGCACTGTCGGCAGGGCGCCTGGCGGAGTGCTCTGGCTGACGCTGACGCCGTAACCGATGCTGCGCACTTTGCCGCTCAATACGTGCCCGGGCATGGAGTCGAGCACGATGGAGACGGGTGTGCCGGTTTGCATATGACCGAGGTTGTTTTCGGTCATGTCTGCGCTGATCCACACGTCATTCAAGGCGATCAGGGTCATTTGCGCGGCACCGGCGGCGGCAAACTGGCCGACATCGATGCGCAGGTCTGTGATCAAGCCTGCCGAGTTGGCGTGCACCTCGGTCTTGCTCAGGTCGAGACGGGCTTTTTCGACCGCGCTGGCGGCGCTGCGCAGTTTGGCGTTGTCATCGCCGCTGCCGCCTTCCTGCTCGCGAGCGCGCTGGACTTCGGCACGTGCGGCGGCAACCTGACTGGTCGATTGCTCAAGCGTTGCGCGGGAGATTTCCAGGCGGCGCAGAGAGATGGTTCCGGCGTCTTCGCGGTACAAACGCTCCAAACGGTCGCGGTCCTGTCGGGCTTTGAGTTCATTGGCCTGCGCAGCGCGCAACGAGGCCAGTGCCGAATCGATGCCGGCGGTACTCGCGCCGACTTGAGTGCGTACGTTGGCTTGATCGGCAAGGGCTCGGTCAAGGGCGATCTGGTAGGGCTGAGGATCGATTTTGAACAGCAACTGGCCTTTCTCGACCGTCTGGTTGTTGCGGATGGCCACTTGCGTAACACGTCCGGCAACTTCTGGCGCTACGGCAACGATATAAGCCTGCACCCGGGCTTGCTGGGTGTAAGGCGTGAAGCGATCGGCGAGCAAATACCAGATCAGGCTGACAATGATCAGCACGCCGACAATCAGTACGCCTTTACGGCTCGGATCTGGCGCCTGGGCGGCTGCGGGCTCGGTGGCGGGTTGCTCCACGCGCTGTTGAGATTCAGTCATTGGCTTGGGCCTTATTGGAGGTGGGGCTGCTTTCATCCAGCAGATCGCCCCAGTCGGTGCGTTGCGACATTTGTTCGCGAGTGGCGTCATCTATCAGCGGTTGCTGGTTCTGCCAGCCGCCGCCGAGCGACTTGTACAGGCTGATCAGATTGCTCACGGCGGCGCTGCGGCTGAGCAAATAGCTGTCTTGCTGACTGGCCAGCGCCCGTTGTGCGTCGAGGACACGCTGGAAGTCGGAATAACCCTCGCGGTATTGCGCGGTGGCAAGCTCCAGCGAGCGTTCGGCTGCGGCGGCGGCTTCATGCAGAATACGTTCGCGCTCCAGCGATTTGATCAGGCCGGTTGCGGCGTCGTCGGCCTCGCGAGCGGCTTGGCGCACGCTGTCGCGGTAGGCCACGATCAACTGCTGTAGGCGGGCGTCTTGCACGCGCACGTTATTGCGCAGCAGGCCTTGGTCAAAAATATTCCAGCTCAAGCTGGGACCGGCGCCCAGTGTCAGGCTGTCGGAGGCCGCGCTCAGCGAGCTTGCCGACCAGCCAATAGTGCCGAGCAGGGTCAGCGAGGGATACAGGTCGGTTTCGGCGACGCCAACCAATGCCGACTGCGCTGCAACTTGCCACTGTGCGGCGCGAATATCCGGGCGACGCAGCAGCAGGTTCGCCGGTACTTCATTGATTGCGGCGCTATCGACCAGTGGAATCAAACCGGTCTGTTCGGCTAGCTCAGGTAGATCACTGGGCGGCCGGCCAATCAATACGGCCAGTGCATTGCGCGTGCTGGCCACCTGCGCTTCGAAGTCGGGGATGCTGCTCAAGGTTCCCAGGTATTGGCTCTTGGCTTGTTGCAGGTCCAGCTCGGCGCTGTTGCCGCTTTTGAACAAGCGCTCCGTGATTTCATAGCTGCGCTTTTGCCGTTCGGCGTTGTCCCGGGCAATCCGCAGGCGAGCCTCGGCGGTGCGCAGGGCAAAGTAATTGGTGGCCACCTGCGCGCGAAGCAATACCAGTAAGTCCTGATAATTGGCCTGGGCGGCAAAATAGGCGGCGTTGGATGACTCGATGGCGCGGCTGTAACGACCCCAGAAGTCCAGCTCCCAGCCAACATCAACACCGGCGCTGTATTGGGCGAAGTGACTGTCTTGCGGGTTGCTGCCACCAGACTGATTGCGGTCTACGTAGAACGCATCGGCACTGGCGATTCGGGCTTGCGGCAGGCGACCCGCCTGAGCGATGCCCAGGCGCGCGCGTGATTCAAGAATGCTCAGGCCGGCAATGCGCAGGCTGGAGTTGTGCGCATCGGCCTCGCTGATAAGGCGGTCGAGCAACGGGTCGTCAAACGCCGACCACCATTGCACATTGGCGGCCTGCGGCTGATGGTCGGTGACCGCGCTGATCGACTGACTGCTCCAGCCATCGACCCAGGGCTCGGTAGGCGATGTGAAATCAGGGCCAAGCTGGACACAGCCCGAGAGTACACAGCCATACAGCAGCGGCAGGGTAAATCGGGTGGGTCCAGTGAGCGCTGACTTGATGCGCTTACTGCGCATCCTGCTTAACGCTTTCGGCTTCAACAATCGTCGGCGTCGCCGTCTGGCCAGCATCAATCCACTGCCAGAACAACTTGTAGCCAACGGCCAGCACAACCGGGCCAATGAACAGGCCGATGATGCCGCCTGCAAGCATGCCGCCCAATGCGCCGATCAGAATCACCGGCATCGGTACATCGACACCCCGGCCAAGCAACATTGGCTTGAGGATGTTATCCAGCAAGCCGCCGATAAAGGTGTAAATGGCGAAGATGATAGTGGCCAGCGAGGTGCCTTCGGTGAAGAACACAAAGGCGATTACCGGAATGGTCAGCAGAGGGACCGGCAACTGCATGATGCCCAGCAACAACACAACCATGGCCAGCAAGCCCGCGCCCGGAATACCCATCACCACGAAGCCTATGCCAATCACCACCATCTGAATGAAGGCAATACCAATCACGCCTTGCGCCACGGCACGAATGGTGGCGGTGCACAGGGTGATAAAGCTATGACTACGGTCTGGGCCGATAATACGGTCGGCAATGCGCACAGCGCTTCTGTGGCCGCTTTCGCCATAAGCCATCATGATGCCGGCAATGATCAGCGAACCGATGAAGACCAGAAAACCTGCGCCCACGCCGGCCAGCTTACTCAGTAAACCCAGAGTGAAACCTTTCAGGTGAGGGGCGAGGCTCTGCAGCACGCTGGTCAGATCCGACGCTGCATTGGCCCAAAAGCTATACAGCGATTTACCAATCAGCGGCCATTCTTCAACCGAAGCGGGCGGTGCGGGAATATGCACAGTGCCACTCTTCACCGTCTCGATGGCGGCTTGCACAGACTCGGTGAGTGATGTGCCAAGGAAGTACACCGGAACCAGCAGCACAGCAATTGCCAGCACCACGAGCAAGGATGCGGCGCGACCATCGTGATTGCCCAAGCGCGCCTTGATCATGCCCTGCAGCGGATACAGTGTTACGCCCAGAATCAGTGCCCAGAGCATCATGCCCAGAAACGGATGGAAAACCTGATAGCAGCCGTAAACCAGAATGGCGATCAGCGCAGCGCGGATAAATGTATCCAGTAAGTTTCGCGAGAATTGCAGGTCTGGTGGCGGAGTGAGCGACATATGAGTTCCTTTCTAAGTGGCTGAGCAGGGGCCATACAACGTGAGATGAGCGCGTCTTTAAAGTAGACGATGAGAACAGTGTAGCCGTTGGTCAGAAATCCAGTGGCCCTCTGAGACTATTTAAATGAGTTGCCAGATTTTTCGATAACAGGCAGATGCGTCCCGCCGGGCGAGAATAAGCCTATAAAAGATAGGGGATATGTCTGGCTGCCCATAGAGCCCGGCGCCTCATTGAAAGTTCAAATTATTGATCAATCAAAGGTGCTGCCCATTGTCGCAGGGTTTGTCGACTCAATGGGCGGAGGCCGGATTTAATTATGTGCAGGCGCATGCAGGCGTTGAATGGCCGCGAGCAGGGGGCTGGAGGGCTGCCTGGGTAAATTCGGGGCAAAAGAAAGGGCGCTATAAAGCGCCCTAAACGATGATCTATGGAGTAAGTCCACTATCTCTGAGTGGCTAACTCCATAAAAGGTTCACAGTCGGTTACTCAAAAGCCGACGAACGGTCATTAGCGGCTCGGTGTCAGCATCAAACGTTTATTGCCGTAGACCTTGTCGACGTTCTGCGATTTGAAAGGGAAGCTCACATATCCGCCTTTGAGCCAGGCATCAATGCCGTCGGCGTAGTGATCGCTTGCCGGGTTCCCGGACTGGCCGGAACTGTTGAGACCAATGAACGGCTCGTCGCGACCAAAGTCGACAATGATGCGCATGGCCGGAATCAGCCAGGTATCAAAATCCTGTCCCCAGCGGTACGCCGACACGTTCAGGGTGGTGTGGTCGCCACCGGCCGGATAAGGGCCGCGGTCCAGATAACTCTTGATCGAGTTGATATTGGCGCGCTGGCTGGCGCTCATGTTCGGCGCCATTTTGCTGGCATCGCTCAGCCACTGGTATTGGTGCAGTTTGCCCCATTGCCAGTTGCTGCGATTACTGCGCAGTGCGCTTTCCAGCGAGGTAACAGATGCGGCGAGGCTGCGCGCCAGAATCTGTGGTTTGGTTTCTTTTTGCGCGGTGCTGATGTCATCCCAGAACGGGCTGTCATCGCGGCCGAGCAGGTGATCTGCCTGCGCCGAGTAGGAACTGTTGGCGGTCTCGACCAGCGCCGTCCAGGCCGGGCTGTTCAATGGGCCGAGTTGATCGAGGAATATCTGCCTGGCACTTTCTTGCAGGAAACTCTCGTAAAGCGCCGCATCAGCGGAGGTGGCGGTCAGGTTGCCATCGAACGCCATCAGCCTTTTCAGTGCTTCCTTGGCTTTACTGCGCTCGGCTGCTGGCAATGCAGATATCGCACCTTGCAGTGACTCTGCCATGCCGGGGGCGGTGAACATGGCCTGCAATTTAGCGACGAAGTTGGACTTCTGGTCGTATTGCATGCGGATCATGCTTTGCGTGTCGTGCTTGCCGCTCGCCGCCATTTCAGCCATGCGCTCGGCACGCTCCGGGTAATACCAGGAGTTGGACAGCTGCATGCCGTAACCGCGTGGCACTGTGCGCTGGTTGGCGGTGCCCAGCCAGCCCTGCGGCGGATCCTGATCATATGGATGCAGCATCGGTTCGGCGAAACCGTCCCACTCATATTGGCTGTTCCAGCCCGGCGAGGGAATCAGGCCCTGGCCTGCAAGGCGGTTGGGGAAGCGACCGGTGACTTGCCAGCCAATGTGCTGGGAGTCGGCAAACACCATATTCAACGGGGTGGCGCGAATTTCTCGGGCAGCCTCGAAGGCTTGATCGACATTCTGCGCCCGCGACAAGTCGAAGAAGGCATCAAGGCTCTTGTCCGCTTCGAACTGGGTGGTTTTCAGCGCCAAGCCATAACCCGACTGAACCTGCAGGGGTTGCAGCGGATTTTTCCGCTCGCCCAGAACCGAGTTCAACAGTACGCCGTGGCGGGTCTCGTAAATGGTTTCACGAATCGGCCGCTCACCCTTGATAAAAAAGGTTTCCTTGCGCTCCTGCGCTGGCACCCATTTACCGTCCGCAAGGTAGGACAAACCGCTGCCCTGGCGTTTTATCTGTTCGAGGAACAGATCCTGATTGTCGCCCATGACCATGGTCATGCCCCAGCCGAGCGAGCCATTGAAGCCGGCGACGACCGTTGGGATACCGGCGATGGAAACGCCGGCGACCTTGTATTTTGGCGCGTTGATCTGCACAAAATTCCAGGCCGAGGGCAGGGCGATAGGTAAGTGGGTGTCGTTGGCCAGCAAGCTTTTGCCGCTGCGGCTGTTCTGCGGCGCAATCGCCCAGTTGTTGGAGGCTGCGACGCTGAGCATGTGCTGTTGGGCAAATTGCCCAGCGGCATTCTCAACCGCAGCCAACCCGGCAATTTGGCCATTTAGCTTGAGGCCTTTGAGTTTCTCGGCCTCGGCAAACGGCAGCGGCTCGTCCGGATAGGTTGGCAGCAGCCAGGCGAGCTGATCGCTGCCGACTTTCTGCGCCATGATCAGCGCGGCGACTTCTTCCTGCAGATTCACCGCCAGGCCGAAGTTCATCAGGCTGAAAATCAGCGCAGAGTCTTCCGGTTTCCAATAAGCCGGACGGTAGCCAGACTCGGCCAGATCCATCGGCAACTTGTCGCGGTAGCGGTACAGGTAGGCGTTCACACCCCGGGCGTAAACCTCAAAGAACTTCTTAAGGCGTGGCGAGGCTTCTTTATAAAGCGTGTCGGCACTTTTGCGCAGATTCACAGCACGCATCAAACGGTCTGTTTCCAATGCGCCGGGGCCGACCATTTCTGCCAGCCGACCTTCCGCCATCAAGCGCATGCCGACCATTTGGCTGAGGCGGTCGCTGGCGTGTATGTAACCCATCGTGAACAGCGCGTCGTGGAAGGTGTTGGTCTCGATGAGGGGCATGCCCAACGCGTTACGCCTGACCACTGCATTTTGCGCCAGCCCTTTGATGGCAAAGGTGCCGTGGTCTGGCGCAACACTGTCGCCGTAGCGACTGTCGAGAAACGATTGGCAACCGCTGAGGGTGATGGCGCCGATAAGAGTGGCGCCAAGGCCAAAACCAGTGGTGGGACGAAACACGCGCGATTGCATGCAACGGACTCCTTGCAGAACGCAGGATAATAAGTTTATTGGGAGCAAAGCCTAGCAGTGATGCCGGGCAGACGATGCAAAGACTGGACCGCGCGGTGGGCGTTTGAGTTCAGTCCTCAGGCCTTTGGCTATGTAGCGTTCGGCGGATGCGTAAGGTAGTGAGCGGCGAGGCGCCTGACAAGCGTTGTTGCAGATTGTCAGACGCTGTTCTCACGCGGCGCTTAAACCCTCGTCCAGCAACCAGCGTGCAGCCGTGCGGGCTGCTGCTTTGTGTTGCAGCTCAAGGGCGGAGAAATCCTTCTCATGCTGACGCCGTTGTTCTTTGCTCAGGGCTTTCCAGCCAGCATGTGTCGGCACATGCTCGGTGGCGGCAAACAGCGTCTGGAACACCTGACACCGCGCATCATTGCTGAGACCGAGATCATAGTTGTCGAGCAGCACCTTGATGCGGATCGCACCCTCAATCAGCGGCAATTGCTCATCGAGCAGGCTGCTGGCAAGCACACGCAAATCATCCCTGAGGCGAATGTGCTGGGCGTCATTTGCTGCTTTTTGCTGCTGCTGGCGCAGCCAGACCCGGCGCCACAAGTGCAGGGCGTAAGCCGCCAGCGCCAGAACAACGGCAGTTCCGGCGAGCAGCAACAACAGGTTGGTTGTACTCATGCGCGGATCAGGCGCCGTGGCACTTTTTGAACTTCTTCTGGCTGCCGCATGGGCAAGGGTCGTTACGGCCGACATCTTTCAGCGCGTTGCGCACAGGTTCCTGATGGGCGTGGCCGCAGTTCGGGCCGTGCACATGGCCGTGATCATGATCGTGGTGATCGTGATCATGGTTGCAGTCAGGGCCGTGGACGTGAGGTTGTTGGGTCATGCAAAACTACTCCGGGATGAAATCTCCGGGAATTATCTCGCCATCTCGCGACAGATGCACGCTGCGGCCGAATAATAAACCGGTTTTTACTTCACCCGAGAAACTGTACTTGATTGCCTCGTCCGGGCTTTCGAGCATTTTCACGATCTGCCGCACGTGGCGCCACAGGTTGGTGCGCACCGGAACCTTGAAGGTTTGCGTGCCATTGGCAGGAACCGTGAACCAGACATCAGATTCGCCTTCCGCCAGCTTTATATCGTTGAGGAACACCGAATAATCGAGGCCGCGCACTGGCAAGCTGACATCGTTGGGGTTATTGATACTGAAGCGCAGGACAAACTGCTGTTCGAGCAGTTTGGCTTTGACTACGTCAACTTTGACCAGGCGAATCTCCGGGTCTTTAAAGTTGCCGGTCATCCATGTGGAACAGCCGCCCAGGCCTGCGAGCAAGCCAAATAGCGCGAGTAGGCTGAAGATTCTTATAGTTTTGGCCTGAAATGACATTTCATACTCCGTAAGACGCCCCAGTGTAACAAGCAACTGCTCGGCTGCAAGATGTTGTGAGGTTAAAAAAACTTACGTCATACTGAAGTATGACAAGGACAGGAGTGTGACGATGCTGCGTTTTGAGATTGCTTTTGCCGGGCAACTGGTACCGGGCGCGGAGCCTGTGAAGGTAAAGGCCAATCTGGCCAAGCTGTTTCAGGCCGATGAACAGCGGATTGCCTTGTTGTTTTCCGGGCGACGCATCGTGATCAAAACCGGTCTCGACGCCGCGACGGCAGAAAAATACCGCGCCACCATCGAACGCGCTGGGGCTGTTGTCGAAGTCGCCGAAGTCGCTGCAACAGAACAAGTTGCTGCTGTACGAAGTGCGGCAGGCAACCCTGCGCCAGAGTCCCCTGTTTCAGAACCTCCAGCAGAAGCCACTCCGCAATCCGCCCCAACAGCATCCGCTGCCGACACACCGCAAACAACTGCCGCGTCCGGCAAGCGATTATTGCCGCGCGACGAGTACATGGCAGCTTTCAGTGAAGTAGACGCGCCGGACTTCGACATTGCCCCAGTGGGCGCTGATTTGCTGGAAGAGAAAACCGAAGTGGCCGAGCTTCCGTTGGACTTGTCCGAGTTCAGCCTGGCTCCGGTTGGCAGCGACATGGGTCAGCAGAAAGCCCCGCCAGCGGCTCCGGCGCCTGATACGTCGCACATCAAGTTGCAGCCTTAAAGTATTCACAGCAGCACCGTTAGCGGGTGCATGATGCGCACTCAAATGAAGGGTGCGCAGCACTTCTTGAATTTTTGCCCACTGCTACAGGGACACGGGTCGTTGCGACCGGCCTTGAGCTCAACAGTCGGGTCGATGAAATACCATTTTTCGCCAACCTGAACGAACGCTGAGCGCTCGCGGTGGCTGTGTTCGCCCGTGTTGTCATGCCAGCGCACATTGAACGTGACGAACGCATGTTCAGGTTGCCCGCCCAGCACCTCGTTCGACTCAACCTCCAGACCCAGCCACGTGCTGCTCAAGCTCCAGTCGCTGATGGACTGGCGATCAAGCTGCGCCTGCTGGGCGGGCAGGGTGGTCGCGATTAAATAGTCAATTTGCCCCAATACATAAGCACTGTAGCGCGATCGCATGAGCAGCAATGCGCTGGGCGCTGCGGTGCCTGAGTGTAAGTGGCCGCAACATTCATTCAGTGAACTGCCGCTTCCGCATGGGCAGGCTGGGCTTGCGTTCATAGGCTTACCACCAGTACTTTCCGAAATTTTCAGGATTAGCCCAGAACTTGGCATTGAGCCAGTCCGGTACCTGTTTGTAGTCGAGTAAGTCGTAGGTAAACAGGGTCAGCGTTTGCGAGTCGCGTTGAAATTGCTCGCTGGCCTGCATTGCCAGCGAAAACATATCGGTCTCTTGCCATTCGCTTGCATCAAGGTCGACCAGCACCGCCATTCGACTGGCATTGAGGTTGCGAATACCGCCCAACAGCTCTAAGCCCTGGCGTTTACTCAGGTGTTCGAGGCAATCGACGACCAGGGCCAGATCAAAGCGCTGTCCGGCAATGTCGCTTGGCAATGGCACGGTTTGGGTGTGGCAAATCTGGCAGTCAGGATGAGCTTCGCTGAAAGCAGTAACTGCTGGTAGCTCGCTGGCACCGATCAGAAGCAGGCGTTTCGGGCTGTAGCGCTCTAATAGCGCGGCGATCGCCTGTAACGGCGAGCGCGATGATGGGCTCAGTGTCATGCAAAAACCTCGAAGTTATTGGCAAAGACTACCCCGAGGGCGACTTTTGTCCTATAGCTGAATGTTATGCACATCTGTGTAAATCCGATCTTGTGGAATTTAGAGCTGGCGTCTTTAATCCATATATCGGTTTTTGGCCGATTAATAACAGGAGACTTTGTCTATGAGCATCACAAGGAAAGCAGTACCCCTGATTTTGGCCTCAACATTGCTAACAGGCTGCGCAGGGATTCAAAAATCAGATTGGCCAACTTGCGCCATTGTCGGTGGTATCGGCGGTGCAGGTTTGGGTGCGATTGAAAGCTCTGCATGGGCTGGTGGCGGCGCCGCAGTGGGTGCTGGTCTGGCTGCAGCGTATTGCTGGGTGCATGGCGCGGTTCCTCCAGAGCCGATGGTTGAAGAAGTTGTTGTCGTAGAAGAAGAACCAGCTGCAGAACCTGTACGCGTTGAATTGGACGTTAAGTTCGATTTCGACAAGGCTCAGGTTAAAGAAGAAAGCTATGGCGACATCAAGAACCTGGCTGACTTCATGACTCAGTTCCCACAAACCTCTACCGTTGTAGAAGGTCACACTGACTCGGTGGGTACCGATGCTTACAACCAGAAACTGTCTGAGCGCCGCGCAAGTGCCGTTCGTGACGTGCTGGTTCAACAGTATGGCGTGGGCGCAACCCGTGTTGATTCGGTGGGTTACGGTGAAAGCCGTCCAGTTGCGGATAACGCGACTGCCGAAGGCCGCGCAATCAACCGTCGTGTAGAAGCTGCAGTGGAAGCTCAGCCTTAAGCGACGTTAGACAGGTTCTTGGCAGTTTATGCACTGCCAAGGGCCGTTTGTAGGCTGCGAGTCTCAGAAAAAATGTCTGCAAGATGTCTGCCGCAGACTTGCTCACAGGTACTCGGCGTAAGTCGGGTACCTGTGGGATTCCTTGCGAGTGGTTGCACATCGTACGGGCGCAGGCTCGATCACAAGTTAATCCAGCTATTTTCAATGCACCGCCAATTGGCGGTTTTTTGTGTGGGCGTAGAAATGTTGTTCGTTTCACGCTGCAACTGACGATGACAGCCTGTTTGATATGTGACGTGATTGGCAAATTTGCCAATTAGTCATAATTCAATCTCTAGGCGAATTATCTGGCTGCTCGCGTCGGTGTGGGAGGCTTTCCCCGGCAGTGCGAAAGCGGTTAATGTGCGGGCAAATAACTAGCGGTGGGGGCATCAATGAAAGTGCTTATGGGGCTTGGAAAGCTCCTGACTGTGGCCTTTTGGGCAGTTGTTGCAGGTAATTGGCTGCAGCCGGTTGCGCAACCTTTTGCCGATTTGCTCAATTTCGCCGGTGGCTTTGTACTGCTCCTGCACATCCTGGAGTTGCGCTGGTTCAGCGCACGCATCAAGAACACTGCCGCGCCCTTTTCTGCACGGTTGCAGGTTCTTTTGTTCGGCGTTTTTCATGCACTGACGCTCCCTCCAGCACCCGCACCAGTGCCCGCGGCTGCGACCGCCGTTGAGGCAGCAACGCCAGTTCCCGTTGAACCTGAAGCGCAAGCTGTGGCAGACACCGCCGACTCTCAGCATGCAGAGGCTGAGCCGCAGCAATTGGCGTTGTCGATTGAACCTGAGTTGGAGCCCAAACATGCGTAGCGCACTGTTTTTACTGGCGCTGGCCAGCCCGCTGGCATCGGCGCAGGCGCTGATTCATGTCGCCGCCAATTCGATGCTGCAATTGGCGCCCAGCGCTCAGGTGCTGGAAATCGAGCGGCTGCATATTGGCGAGCACGCCACCTTGATGGTGCCGGCGAGCGTGACCGAAGTGCGCGTCAGCGAGCTGCTGCTTGAGCCCGAGGGGCGCATTGCGATTGCTGCCAGCCAGCAGCCGTTCTATCTGCATGTGCTGCAGGGCGAGATCGCCACGGGCGCGCAAATCACCGCTCGCGGTGCGCCTGGCACAGCGTTAAAACCGGCGATTGCCGGGCGTACGCTAACCGTGCGACTTGAGCGCGTCGTGACGCAATCATTGCTGATTGATGCGCGTGGGGGCACCGGCTCTCCCGGCTTTAATGGCCTGCATGGTGCCAATGGGAAACCGGGCGGTTGTCTCTGGGGGCAGTCGCTGAGCGGCGCTGATGGTGGTGACGGCAGTGATGGCCAAACCGGCGCGGCGGGCGGCAAGGTTCGTATCGAAGTGCCGCAGGATTTCCCTGCCGAGCATATTCTCACCCGCCTAGAAGGCGGTTCTGGCGGTAGAGCCGGCGAAGCTGGGCAGGGCGGCGCCAAGGCGATGGATGAGGGATGCTGGATTTACAGTGCGCAGGGTGCCAAGGCTGGCCAAGCGGGCCGTTCCGGGCAAGCCGGCTTGCCGGGCCCGGATGGCTCGATGGATCTGGTGCGCTTCTGATCAGTTGACCGGCAAGTGCTGCGCTTGCCGGTCCGGCCTTAAAAGCTTGGGCGAATAGCGGCGATGCTGACGACCAGCAGGCCCAGAATCAGATTGATACCCACAACCTTGCGAATACGCGCCAGCGCGGCGCCGGCTTCGCTCCAGTTCTGTTCGGCAATCGTCTTGCGCAGTTCTGGTAGTTGCAGCAGCTGAATGCGCAGGAACAGCGCCAGCATGGCAATGAACAAACCCATCATGATTTGCACGTACTGCGGCGCAGTATCAAAGCCCGCGAAACGCATATGCAGCATGCCCATGCCGCCAATCGGTAAAATCAGCACCGCCGCCCAGACCCAGAGAAAGAACCGGCGAAATACTTCCTGCCACAACTGCAGGCGTTCCGGCGCTGCCAACACCCCGGCAGCAGCGGGGCGCAGAATCATCCAGGCGAAAAACATACCGCCCACCCAGACCATCGCGGCCAGCACATGTAATGCATAGAGCGCTGAATAAGCGGTCATTTGTAGCTCCTGTGTACAGCTCAAGTTGCAAAAAAAACCTACTGTTGGGCGGCTCGATTTGCACGCAGCCCAGCACTGGATCAATTAGCGCGCTATGATAGCGGCCGTTTACCGACACTGAAAATTTATCCAGCCTTTTGCGCTCAGATCATCATGCTTAGTACCGAACTCAAAACCCAAATTCAGGGCGCCTATAGTCGTTTCCTTGAGGCTAAGTCGTTGAAGCCTCGTTACGGCCAGCGTTTGATGATTGCCGAAATAGCCAAAGTGCTAGGCACCATCAAGACCGATGACGAAGGCAAGCGCAGCAGCGACGCGGCAGTTGTGGCGGTAGAGGCGGGCACGGGTACGGGTAAAACCGTGGCTTATTGTCTGGCGGCCATTCCCACTGCAAAGGCGGCGGGCAAGCGGCTGGTTATTGCCACCGCAACGGTGGCGCTGCAAGAGCAGATCGTGCACAAAGATTTGCCGGATCTGATGCGTAACAGCGGGCTCAATTTCTCTTTCGCCCTGGCCAAGGGCCGTGGCCGTTATCTGTGTTTGTCGAAACTCGATTTGCTGTTGCAGGAAGGCGATGCGCAAAGTGCGACCGCGCAGTTGTTCGAGGAAGAAGGCTTCAAGATTGATGTGGATGAGCAAAGCCAGAAGCTCTTCACGTCGATGATCGAGAAGCTTGCGGGCAACAAGTGGGACGGTGATCGTGACAGTTGGCCGCAAGAGCTGGCTGATAATGACTGGGCGCGACTGACCACCGATCACAGCCAGTGCACCAACCGTCATTGCCCGAACTTCCAGCAGTGTGCCTTCTACAAGGCGCGTGAAGGCATGGGCAAGGTTGACGTGATTGTCACCAATCACGACATGGTTCTCGCGGATCTCGCGTTGGGCGGTGGTGCGGTGCTGCCTGATCCGCGTGAAACCCTTTATGTGTTCGACGAAGGCCATCATTTGCCAGACAAGGCAATCGGTCACTTCGCCCACTTCACCCGTTTGCGCTCAACCGCTGACTGGCTGGAGCAGAGTGCCAAGAACCTCACCAAGTTGCTGGCTCAGCACCCTTTGCCGGGTGATCTGGGTCGCTTGATCGAGCAAGTGCCAGAGCTGGCCCGCGAGATCAAAACCCAGCAGCAGTTCATGTTTAACGCCTGTGAGCAGGTCGCAGACTTTAAGCCGGGTGAAGACATGGAAGGCCGCGAGCGGCCGCGCCATCGGTTTGTCGGCGGCATGGTTCCCGAGCATCTGGTTGAGCTGGGCGTTGAGCTGAAGAAAGGCTTCTCCAAGCTGACCGAGTTGTACACCGGCGTTACCGAGCATCTTAAAGAGGCTATGGACGGTGAGGCCAAGATTGGCATTGCCAGCCATCAGGCCGAAGAGTGGTATCCGTTGTTTGGCAGTTTGCTCGCCCGCGCTCAGGGCAATTGGGAGTTGTGGCTGGCATTTACCGCCGATGATCCCGAAGACAGCCCGCCCATGGCGCGTTGGCTGACGCTGGCTGAAAGTGGCGCCTTGTTCGATATCGAGGTCAATGCCAGCCCGATTCTGGCTGCCGAAACCTTGCGTCGCAGTCTGTGGAACGTGGCATACGGCGCGCTGGTGACCTCTGCCACGCTGACCGCGCTGGGTACATTTGATCGCTATCGCATGCGTGCCGGTCTGCCCAAGGTGGCGGTCACCGCAGTTGTGCCCAGCCCGTTCCATCACAGTGATGCTGGTGTGCTCAAAGTACCGGATCTCAAGGCTGATCCGCGCGATGCCACCGCGCACACTGCCGCGATTATTCGTGATCTGCCTTCTTTGGTGGAAGGTTCGCGCGGCACGCTGGTGCTGTTCTCGTCGCGTAAGCAGATGCAGGACGTATTCGACGGGCTGGAGCGGGACTGGCGCAAGCGCGTGTTCATTCAGGGTAACTTGTCCAAACAAGAGACCCTCAACAAGCACAAAGCGCGTGTTGATAGCGGTGAAGACAGCGTGCTGTTCGGCCTGGCAAGTTTCGCTGAAGGCGTCGACTTGCCGGGGGCATATTGTGAGCACGTGGTCATCGCAAAAATTCCGTTTGCGGTGCCCGATGATCCGGTGGAAGCAGCGCTGGCGGAGTGGATCGAGGCGCGCGGTGGTAATCCATTTATGGAAATCGCCGTACCAGATGCTTCATTGCGCCTAGTTCAGGCCTGCGGACGCCTGCTGCGTACAGAACAGGATCGTGGCACCATCACGTTATTGGATCGGCGCGTTGTCACTCAGCGCTACGGCAAGGCCATTCTCAATGCGCTGCCGCCATTTCGCCGTGAAATAAGTTAAGTAATCCTCTCCATTCGGTTGTCCATTTGCTTGGCCTGGTGTCTTGGGCAGGTCACTCTGAGGGCGGTAAAAATGCGTTTGATGTTGTTAGTGGTTACCTGGCTGTGTTCGGCGTCGGCGATTGCCGCTCTGGATGGGCAGCAGCCGTTGTATAGCTTCATTAGCCCAACCGATGCGTTGCGAGTGGAAAGCGCCGGGGCCAACTTTGCCCAGTCTCAGGCTGAAGAAGCTGCCGGTGGAGAGATTCTGCGGCGGGTGGTCTTCGCCCCTGAAAAGCAACCGAGTCTGCACCTGCAACCCGCCAGCGGTCACTGGGACTGGTCAAAGGCTTCCAGCCTGACGCTGCGCGTGCAGAATGCAATGGATTGGGCGCTGACCCTCAACGTGCGCATTGAAAGCGCCGATGGCAAGGTGCTCGTTACCCGCATTGCGTTGCCTGCAGGGCCTGCGCAAACCTTGGTGGTGCCATTGCATGCGGATTCACCGCGCGCACATGGCATGCGGGCTGCGCCGCCGATGCCGTGGAAGTACGCGGGCCATTCAGTGCTGTTGGCGACTCAAGTTGAGGGTGAACTCGATTCAAGCCAGATCAATAAAGTTACCCTGTTTATGGATCAGCCAGACTCGCCGCAGAGCATCATGCTTGGGCGTGCTGGTCTGATGACAGACGACAAAGTTGAGCAAGCGGCCTACACCGCCATAGTCGATGAGTTTGGCCAATACACGCGCGCCGATTGGCCGGGCAAGATCAAAAAGACTGAGGAGTTGCAGGCTGCCGCCGCCAAGGAGCACGAGCAACTCAAGCAATGGCTGGGTGAGCCGCATACGGTGGATCAGTTTGGCGGCCTGCTTAACGGGCCGGAGCTGACGGCATCCGGGTATTTTCACACCGAGAAAAAAGCGGGTCGCTGGTATCTGGTCACACCAGAAGGGCATGCATTCTTCTCCTTGGGCGTTAACGCTGTGACCCCGGACCAGAGCCAGACCTACATCGAAAATCGCGAGCAGATGTTTGCAAAACTGCCTGAACAGGGTGAACCCTTAAACCGCTATTACGGCACCGCTGATTCGCGATCCGATACCGGCGCCAATAAAGGCCGCGCCTTTGCACAAGGGCGTTGGTTCGACTTCTATCAGGCGAACCTTGAGCGCACCTACGCCACGGCACAATGCCAGAAGGCGAAGCCGGCAGAGCAAGCTGCGCAGCCACCAGCAACGACGCCGGCCTGCCCGCAAGGCCTGGATGACAAACGCTGGACGACTCACACACTTGATCGTCTCAAGGGCTGGGGCTTCAACACGGTTGGCAACTGGAGCCATCCAGCGTTGGGCGCTTCGCAAAGAATGGCCTACACCGTGCCGCTTTCTATCAGTGGCGATTATCAGACCATCAGCACCGGTGACGATTGGTGGGGCGGCATGCCCGACCCGTTCGATCCGCGTTTTGCCATGGCCACCGAGCGCGCTGTCGCAATTGCCGCCCGTGACCATCGCAATGATCCCTGGGTCTTGGGCTATTTCGCCGATAACGAACTGGCCTGGGCGCATTCGGTCGCTGGCCCCAAAGGGCGGTACGCGCTGGCGTACAACACCCTGCGGGCGACCACCGATGTACCGGCCAAGCGTGCATTCCTCAAGCAATTGCGCGATAAGTACCGCAATCAGCAAGGCCTCTCCAAAGCCTGGGGCATCGAGTTGCCGGCCTGGGAGTTAATGGAAGACCCGGGTTTCGAAGCCCCCTTGCCAAGTGAACAGTACCCGGCCATTGAAGCCGACCTGCAAAACTTCCAGAAGCTGTTTGCCGAGACCTACTTCAAGACCATCGCCGACTCTTTGAAGTGGCACGCGCCGAATCACATGTTGCTGGGCGGACGATTTGCTATCAGCACGCCGGAGGCCGTTGCGGCCTGCGCCAAATACTGTGATGTACTCAGCTTCAATATTTACGCGCCTGAACCGCAGCAGGGATACGACTTCAAGGCACTTGCAGCGCTCGACAAGCCGGTGATGATCACCGAGTTCCACTTTGGCTCGAATGACCGCGGGCCATTCTGGGCCGGGGTCAACAGTGTCTATAAAGAGCAGGAACGGGCGCCGGCCTACGCGCACTTTATGCAGCGCGCCTTTGCCGAGCCGGTAATCGTCGGTGCGCATTGGTTCCAATACCTGGATCAGCCAGTAACCGGGCGCTTGCTCGACGGTGAAAACGGCCATTTGGGATTGGTGGCGATCACCGACCGTCCCTTTGCAGGCTTTGTTGACGCCGTGCGCAAAACCAACTGGCAGCTATACAAACAGCTGGAAACGCCGGACGCCCGGTCTGCGGATGACCAATAATCCTGTAGGCTGTTTCCAATTGGGTCAAAGTCAGGCAAACGATTTAAGGACGTCGCATGCAAATTCAGGGTTATTTCGATCTCAAATTTGAAGCACTGAAAGATGCTTTCGCTGAACTGTTCGACAACACGCAGGAACGCGGCGGCGCCCTGTGTGTGCAGATCGAAGGTGAAACGGTTATCGATATCTGGGCTGGCGTCGCTGATAAAGACGGCCAGCAGGCCTGGCATTCAGACACCATTGCCAATCTGTTTTCCTGCACCAAAACCTTCACCGCTGTAACGGCCCTGCAATTGGTTGCGGAAGGCAAATTGCAACTCGATGCCCCCGTTGCGCGCTACTGGCCGGAATTTGCAGCCGCCGGCAAGGAGCACATCACCTTGCGTCACCTGCTCAGTCATCAGGCGGGTTTGCCGGCCCTGCGCGAGATGTTGCCCGCTGAAGCCCTCTATGACTGGAGCGCTATGACCAGCGCATTGGCAGCCGAGCAGCCATGGTGGCCATTGGGGCATGGCCATGGTTATGCCCCCATTACTTATGGCTGGCTTGTGGGCGAATTAATCCGTCGTGTTGATGGGCGCGGGCCTGGTGAATCGATAGTTGCGAGAATCAGCCAACCGCTCGGTCTCGACTTTCATGTTGGCCTGGCCGAAAGCGAGTTTGACCGGGTCGCCACCATCACCCGTGGCAAAGGCAATATGGGCGATGCCGCCGCGCAACGCCTGTTAAAGGTGATGATGACCGAGCCTAATGCATTAACCACGCGGGCATTTGCCAATCCACCCTCAATCATGACCAGTACCAACAAGCCCGAATGGCGACGCATGCAACAACCCGCGGCAAATGGGCACGGCAACGCGCGAAGTTTGGCCGGTTTTTACAGTGGATTACTTGATGGCAGCTTGCTTGAACCTGAAATGCTTGCTGAACTGACCCGTGAGCACGCGGTAGGTGAGGATAAGACCCTGCTGACTTCAACGCGTTTCGGGTTGGGCTGCATGCTGGATCAACCGGCTGTAGCAAATGCCACGTATGGTATGGGGGCTTCAGCGTTTGGACACCCCGGTGCAGGCGGCTCCATAGGCTTTGCAGACCCACAAAGTGGGGTTGCTTTTGGTTTTGTTGTAAATAATCTAGGGCCGTTCGTCTTAATGGACCCACGAGCGCAAAAACTTGCTGCAGTGTTAGCTGAATGTCTGGCGTGACCTCAGCTAAACTGCGCGCTAACGTGAACCTGTCGTCTGTTAGCGCTTACTACCGATAACAAACTTACTGCTTTAGGTGTGGATACCAATGATTATCAAAAAGTTTATTCCTGTTGCACTGTCTTTGCTGGTGACTGGCTGTGCCGGGATGAAGATGCCGGATTTGTCTTCAATGTTTACCCCCGCGCCTGAAAAGCCAACCATGCCGACCCCTAAAGTGGCTAAAGCCTGGCTGGATGATTACGAACCGAAAGTGCGTGAAGCGGTTAAAGGCAGTAAGTTTGAAGTAGAGCGCCAGGGCGCTGTGTTGGTGGTAACGGCGCCGGTCGACAGTTCATTCAACCCTGATCGTCCAAGCATGCTGATGCCATCATCCTTGGGTCCAATCAGCCGGGTTGCCAAGTTGCTCGAAACCGATCCTGATATGGCTGTTCTGGTGCTGGGTCACGCCGACAGCACCGGTAAGCTGGAGCTGAACCGCACCCTGAGCCAGGAACGTGCACGTGCCTTTACCTCGATTTTCCGCATGAGCGGCCTGCGCAGTGACCGTCTGATGGTTAAAGGCATGGGCCCGGACATGCCACGCGCAGCCAACGACAGTGTGGCTGGTCGTGCGTTGAATCGTCGCGTCGAGATGGTTTTGACTGCCAAGGAAACCATGGCGGCACTGGTTGCCAAATACAATCAGCCGATCACGCCGGAAAACGTTCAGGTTGTGGCTAAAACCACGCCTACCACGCCAGCTAAGCCCTGAATGTATTGAGCAATGCACTGCAAACGGCAGTGCATTGCGACAGATCATGCCAGCGTAGCGGCGCTCGGGTAAGCTAGGCCTTCTTCTTTTTGGAGGCTCTGGCAATGACCCATACGCTGGCGGATATGCGCCGTGACTATACCCGCGATGGTTTGAGCGAAGAAAACGCTCCACTTGAACCACTCAGCTTGTTCGAGCAGTGGTTTGCGGATGCGCTGAAAACTGAACAACCCCCCGTAGAACCCAACGCAATGACCCTTGCCACAGTTGATGCGCAAGGCCGTCCGCATTGCCGTGTCTTGCTGCTTAAAGGGCTGGATGCCAGCGGCTTTACCTTCTTCACCAACTACGAAAGTGCCAAGGGTGAGCAACTCGCTGCGCGGCCGTATGCTGCCATGACATTTTTCTGGCCGGCACTGGAGCGCCAAGTGCGCATAGAAGGGCAGATCGAGCGCGTCAGTCCAGCCGATTCCGATGCCTATTTTCAGGTGCGGCCAATGGGCAGTCGTCTTGGCGCCTGGGCTTCACCACAAAGTCGGGTCATCAAGGACCGGGCCGAACTTGAGTCACTGCTGGAAAATATTCAGCTGCAATTTGCCGACAAGGCCCCGCATTGTCCGCCGCACTGGGGTGGCTATCGCTTGCTGCCCGAGCGGGTTGAGTTCTGGCAGGGGCGCGCCAGTCGCTTGCATGACCGGCTCAACTATCGTCTGCAAGATGGCCAATGGGCGCGTGAGCGACTGGCGCCCTGAATGCCCATCGCCACGCTGTCGCGCTGTTAGTCAGTCACCGTAATCAGGACATTCCATGCTCGAACTTGATTTGCCTTTGGCGCAGCACATTGTTGATCGCGCCATGGCGATCGTGCCTTACAACATCAATGTGATGGACGCCCAAGGCATGATCATCGGCAGTGGTGATCCGCAGCGGCTGCATACGCGTCACGAAGGTGCGCAGTTGGTGTTGGCCAACCGGCGGATGGTTGAAGTTGATGAACAGGCCGCGGCCTGTTTGCGCGGCGTCAGGCCGGGCGTCAACGTACCGCTGGTGCAGGGCGATCAGTTAATTGGCGTGCTGGGCATTACCGGTGAGCCGGCTATCGTCCGGCCCTATGCCGAGCTGCTGCGCATGGCCGCAGAAATGCTGGTTGAGCAGCGTCAGTTGCATGCCGAGCGGGATTGGCAGCGTCATCAGCTGGAGGCGTGGTTGCGCCACTTGTTTGATCCGCAAGTAAGCCTGCCCAGCCTGCAGGTTGAGGCCGACCGGCTGCAACTGAGTTTGCACTGGCCAAGCCAGGTCTGTGTCCTTGAGCTCAACGCCACGCATCAGGTCGCAGCGGGGCAGGCGCGGATTCTCACGGCGTTACGCAGTATCAGTGATTGCCTGTGCGCGCCGTTGTCTGCAACCGAGGTCCTTTGGTGTCGGCCGTACAGTGCCCGGCGCGATGACCGTGCGTGGTTGGCGCAGGCCGATGAGCGCGAGTGGGGCGTCGCGCGCCTGCTGGTCAGTGATCCGGTAAGCAATCTGGATGAGTTGCGTCAGGCAAGCCAGGCACTGCAGGCGCTAAAGGCTTTCAGTGCTGAACAATTGCCTGGCCAGCGCTTGTTGGAGTTGTCTGAACACCGATTGGCCACACTGCTGCATTCGCAGCGCAACAGTTGGTTGCTCAAAGGCTGGCTACAGCCGCTGCAGCAATTACAGGCGCAGGATCGCACAGGTGTTTTGATGACTACGCTGAGTGTGTGGTGCCGCCATGATGGCCAGGCGCAGGTGTGCGCACAGGCGCTGGGGATTCATCGCAATACCTTGCGTTACCGCCTTGAGCGGATCGCGGAGTTGAGTGGAATCGAGCTTGCTCGTTTCGATCAACGGCTACAGTTATCGTTGGGGTTGGGGCTACTGACACCGCAAGGCTGATTACGGGCGTGTGCGTCTGCACAGTTTCGCCCGGGGTCGACAGCGTGCCGATAGTGCCTGTGCACAGGGCGTCGTGTGGCGTGTCTGGGCGACAATGCTGCGCTTGAGTGGCAACCCCATAACAACAACGAGGAGACTTGCATGGTACTGGTTCTAATTCTGGTGGCATTGATTGCATTTATTGTGCTCTCGACAACCCGCCTCAAACTGCACCCATTTCTGGCGTTATTGGCGGCGGCGTTCCTCGCAGGTTTTGCCTATCAGGTGCCGGCAGTTGAAATCGTCAAAACCATCACCGCAGGTTTTGGCGGGATTCTCGGCTACATCGGTATCGTCATTGTGCTGGGCACCATCATTGGTGTGATTCTCGAGCGCAGTGGCGCGGCTATTACCATGGCTGAAACGGTTATTCGCATCCTCGGCGAGCGCTTCCCCACGCTGACCATGAGCATCATCGGTTATCTGGTGTCTATCCCGGTGTTCTGTGACTCCGGTTATGTGATTCTCAACTCGCTGAAAAATGCGCTGGCCGCGCGGATGAAAATATCCGTGGTCGCCATGAGCGTGGCGCTTGCGACCGGTTTGTACGCGACCCACACCTTTGTACCGCCAACGCCGGGGCCGATTGCCGCTGCCGGTAATCTGGGCCTTGAGTCGTCCCTCGGATTAGTCATTGCTGTTGGCTTGTTCGTGGCGATGGTGACGGCGCTCGCTGGCATGCTCTGGGCTAATCGTTTTCTCAAGTGCTCCGACGATGATCTGCTCGAAGAAGCGCCAAGCGAACTGCTGGCGGACGATATCGACTTTGATCAGCTCAAAGCCAGTTACGGCACGCTGCCAACTGCCTGGCAGGCGTTTGCGCCGATTTTTCTGCCGATTGTGCTGATCTGCCTGGGCTCGGTTGCGGCATTTCCAAGCAAGCCCGTGGGCGAGGGCGGCTTATTCACGCTGCTCAACTTCCTCGGTCAGCCAGTTGTTGCCTTGCTGGTTGGTTTGGCACTGGCCTGCACCCTGCTCAAGGGCGAGGGCAAGCGTCAGCAGTTCCACGATCAGGTAGCGGAAGGCCTCAAGGCGGCTGCGCCGATCCTGTTGATTACCGGCGCCGGTGGTGCGTTTGGCGCCATGCTGAAAATCACCCCGCTGGGCAGCTATCTGGGCGAAAGCCTGTCGGCGCTGGGCATTGGCTTGTTTATGCCCTTCCTCGTGGCTGCCGCTTTGAAAACTGCGCAGGGCTCCTCAACCGTCGCGCTGGTCACGACCTCGGCAATGGTGGCCCCGCTGCTGGGTAATCTGGGGCTGGACAGCGAAATGGGCCGCGTACTCACCGTCATGGCAATCGGCGCGGGTGCAATGACCGTGTCGCACGCCAACGACAGCTTCTTCTGGGTCGTGAGCCAGTTCAGTCGCATGAAGGTATCAACCGCTTACCGCGCGCAGACCATGGCGACTTTGGTGCAAGGTGTCGTCGGCATGTTGACCGTCTGGCTGCTCAGCTTCGTGCTGCTCTGATCCTGCCAACTTATGGCGCCTGCGTGGCGCCATTTGCACGTGAGAGGTTTTATGAAGATTGTGATTGCACCGGACTCATTCAAGGAAAGTCTGAGCGCGCTGGAAGTGGCCGAGGCGATTGCCAAAGGCTGGGCGTCGGTTTATCCGGATGCTGAAATTTGCCTGCTGCCAATGGCTGATGGCGGCGAAGGTACGGTTGATGCCTTGTTGGCAGCCACAGGCGGCGAGCGCCGCGAGTGTCAGGTTCGCGGCCCGCTCGGCGCGCCGGTTCAGGCGCATTGGGGTTGGCTTGCTGGTAACACGGCGGTTATTGAAATGGCCGCAGCCAGTGGCCTGCATTGGGTGCCGAGTGGCCAGCGTGATGCGACGGTCACCAGCAGTTACGGCACCGGTGAGTTGATTCGCGAAGCACTGGACGGTGGCGCCAAGCGCATCATTCTTGGTTTGGGCGGTAGCGCAACCAACGACGGCGGCGCTGGTTTGCTGCAAGCGTTGGGCATGCGCCTGCTCGATCGCGATGGGGCTGAGTTGGCTGCCGGTGGCGCAGCGCTCGCCCAGTTGTATCAGATTGACATGGCTGGCCTCGATTCGCGTTTGCTCGGGGTGCAGGTCGACGTTGCCGCCGATGTGGATAATCCACTGTGTGGTCCGCGCGGCGCTTCCGCCGTGTTTGGCCCGCAGAAAGGTGCGAGCCCCGAGCAAGTCGCCAGCTTGGACGCGGCATTGCAATCCATGGCAAATGTGGTGGCGGCAACCTTGGGCCAAGACTTCAGTCAGGTGCCGGGCGTAGGGGCGGCCGGTGGGCTTGGTTTTGCCGCCAAGGCGTTCCTGCGGGCAGGCTTCAGGCCGGGTATCGAATTGGTTGCCGAGTTGTCGGGTTTGGCTGAGGCCGTTCAGGGCGCTGATCTGGTGATTACCGGAGAAGGGCGCCTGGATGCGCAGAGCCTGCATGGCAAAACCCCGGTGGGCGTTGCACGCGTGGCGCAGGCAGCCGGTGTGCCGGTGATTGCGCTGGCCGGAAGCCTTGGCGAGGGTTATCAGCGGATGTACCCGGTGGGTATCGACGCTGCATTCAGCCTGGCCCCCGGGCCGATTACACTGGAGCAGGCCTGCGCCCAGGCGGCTTCTGAATTAACTGCCCGGGCAGCCGATGTTGCCCGTGTATGGCGCATGGCCCGGTCGGCTCGTTAACCGATAGGCGCACTGGCGTTTATGTGGCGTTGCGTGACATTTTGCTCGCTGGCGCGTTCTAATAGTAGAAACCCACGGGAGTTATACCTATGCGCAATTCCAGTTTTATCATCGCTTCATTCGCTGCCGTGGCCTTAACGCTCGGCGGCTGCGCCTCGAGCCTGACCGGTGACACTTATTCGCGTGACGAAGCGCGGGCAGTGCAAACCGTTCGGCTGGGCACGATCGAGTCGTTACGTCCGGTGAAGATTGAGGGCACCAAGACACCAATCGGCTCCGGTGCCGGTGCTATCGCTGGCGGTGTTGCAGCCAGCAGCATTGGCCACGGTACCGGCAGCGCAGTGGCTGCGGTGATCGGTGCAGTGGCGGGCGGCCTTTTGGGCGCGGCAGCAGAAGAGGGCTTGACCCGTACGCAGGGTGTGGAAATCACCGTGCGTGAAGACGATGGCAGCATGCGTGCTTATGTGCAGGAAGTTGAAGAGAACGAAATCTTCCGCGTCGGCGAACGCGTCCGAATCATGAGCGTTAACGGCAACAGCCGCGTCACGCATTAAGCAACCTGAAGCCGGATCAATCTTGAGCAAGCGCTGAGATCGTACGTCGTAGAAGATTGGCTGGGCGAAGTTGCCATCTGCAACTTTTGCCCAGCTGCTCATGCGCGCGTTAGCTTTTTCAGCGGCTGCTTCGGTGATCCGGCTTTTTCATGCGTGCTGTTTGGTTGTGGCCGGCAGGTCAGAAATTGACGTAAATGCCGCAGCAGTTAAATTTAAGCGGCTGTTCGCGGTATAGTGCCGCGCACCATATCGGCTGGTAATGTGCAGGCCCTATATTCAAGTGTGAATTGGCCCAAGGTGTGGGCCAATAGCTTTTAGTAATAATTCTATTCATGACGCGGTGCTCATAGCCGCGAATAATCTATAAATTATTGTGCTGTAGCAAAGGTTTAGCTCTGTGCGTCAAGTGCAGACAGTCTTGTTCGAACTGCAACGGATGGCTCAACAGTTTTTAGCTGACGCTATCAGTGTGGAGTTTTTGAAGTCTATTGGCCCGGCGAATTTTTTGTGCCGGGTGTGTTTAAGGGGTTTCGTCTATGGCGCTCGCGCTGATAATCGCCTTGCCATTTCTTGGGGTGATCCTGCCGCTACTTGCAGAACGACTGGGGCGTTCTGCATGCGCAGTTGCCACGGCAATCGCGCCGCTGATCGCGCTGGTCATGTTGCTCTCCGAACAGTCGCGGGTGTTCTCAGGCGAAATTCTGCGGGCCAAGGTTCAGTGGCTGCCGGAGTTGGGGCTTAATCTCAGCCTGCGCCTTGACGGCCTTGGCTTCCTGTTCGCCTTGCTGATTCTCGGCATTGGCTTGCTGGTGATTCTCTACGCGCGCTATTACCTGGCGAAAAAAGAGCCGATGGGGCGCTTCTTCGCCTTTCTGCTGCTGTTCATGGGCGCCATGCTCGGTGTGGTGCTGTCGGAAAACCTGCTGTTAATGATGGTGTTCTGGGAGCTCACCAGCCTTTCATCATTCTTGCTCATCAGTTACTGGAACAACCGCTCGGATGCCCGTCGTGGCGCACGCATGGCGTTGACCATCACCGGTGGTGGCGGCCTGGCGTTGCTTGCAGGCGTGCTCCTGCTTGGGCATATCGCCGGCAGTTTCGAGTTGTCTCAAGTGCTGGCTGCCGGCTACGCGATTCGCGCGCATGAATTGTATCCGGTGGCGCTGATCCTGATTTTACTTGGGGTGTTCACCAAGTCCGCGCAGTTCCCGTTCCACTTCTGGTTACCGCATGCCATGGCCGCGCCGACGCCGGTGTCGGCGTATCTGCACTCGGCCACTATGGTCAAGGCCGGTGTATTTCTGCTGGCGCGGCTGTATCCGGTGCTGGCGGGCACCGACTGGTGGTTCTACATCGTCACGTTTACCGGCCTCACCACCATGTTGGTGGGCGCATGCATGGCGCTTTTCCAGCATGACCTGAAGGGATTGCTGGCGTATTCGACCATCAGCCATCTGGGCCTGATTACCATGCTGTTCGGCCTCGATACGCGCCTTGGCGCGGTCGCCGGCATATTCCATATCATCAACCACGCGACCTTCAAGGCGTCGTTGTTCATGGCGGCCGGCATCATCGACCATGAAACCGGCAGCCGCGACATGCGCCGGATTAACGGCATGTGGAAATACATGCCGCACACCGCAATGCTGGCGATGGTGGCCGCGCTGGCGATGGCCGGGGTGCCGTTGCTCAATGGCTTCCTCAGCAAAGAGATGTTCTTCAGCCAAACCCTCAACCAGCACAAGTTGGGCAGCTTCGATTGGGCGGTGCCCGCGCTGGCGACCTTGGCGGCAGTGTTCTCGGTGGCTTACTCGCTGCGGTTTATTCACGACGTGTTCTTCAACGGCGAGCCGATCAACCTGCCCAAATATCCGCCGCACGAACCGCCGCGCTATATGAAAGTGCCGGTCGAGATTCTGGTGTTCCTGTGTCTGCTGGTGGGCATTGCGCCGGCATACACTGTGGCGCCGTTACTGGCTGCTGCCGCTTCGGCCTCGCTTGGCGGTGAGTTACCGGAATACAGCCTGGCCATCTGGCATGGTTTGAACCTGCCCTTGATGATGAGTTTCGTCGCCTTGCTGTTCGGTATTCTGGTGTACACCTTCCGGCAGCCGCTGTTTCGCTGGTATGCAGGCTTACCCAGCATGGATGCCAAGGATGTATTTGAAGATTGCATGAGAGGCTTCGTCGGCTTTTGCCGGGGCATTACCGGCGGTCTCGAAAACGGCTCATTGCAACGCTACATTTCGCTATTGCTGGCCAGCGGCATGATCGTGCTGGTGATCGGCCTGGGCAGTTTGCCGACGCTGCAGGGGCCGGTTGCGCTCAGCCCGATTGACGGCATTACCGCACTTGGACTGGGCATCATGGCGCTGGCGGCGCTGGTCACCGTGATCTTCCATCGCCAACGCCTGGTTTCGTTGCTGATGCTCAGTGTGGTCGGCTTGATGGTTGCCTTGGCATTCGCGCGCTATTCGGCGCCCGATCTGGCCCTGACCCAGCTTTCTGTCGAAGTCGTGACAGTGGTCTTGCTGATGCTGGCGCTGTTCTTCCTGCCAGCCGTGACCCGCGTCGAGTCGAGCAGTATCCGCGGCCTGCGTGACTTTGTGCTGGCCATTGGCGGCGGTGTAACCGTTGCCATGCTCGCCTTTGCGGTACTCACGCGGCCGTATGACAGCATCGCTGGTTTCTTCCTCGCCAACAGTATGTCCGGTGGCGGCGGCAGCAACGTGGTCAACGTGATTCTGGTCGACTTCCGTGGCTTCGATACGCTGGGCGAAATCAGCGTTCTGGCGATTGCCGGTGTCGGCATCTACGCCATGCTTGATGGCCTCAAACTGATCCAGCCGATTGCCGATGCCGATGGCCGCAATTGGGCACGTGATCGGCATCCGCTGATTCTGGCGACATTGTCGCGGGTCCTGTTGCCGATGGCGCTGCTGATCTCGGTATTCATCTTCCTGCGCGGGCACAATTTGCCGGGCGGCGGCTTCATCGCAGGCCTGGTAACTTCGGTTGCACTGATTTTGCAGTACGTCGCCAGCGGCGTGCAGTGGACCCAGTCGCGCCTGCCGCTCAACTATCACCGCATGGCGGGCGCCGGCGTATTGCTGGCTGGCCTGACCGGTCTGGGCAGTTGGGTATTCGGCAAACCATTTTTGACCACGGCGTTCGGCCACTTCCACATCCCGTTGGTGGGTGAGGTGGAGTTGGCGACCGCCATGCTGTTTGATCTTGGCGTCTACCTGACCGTAGTCGGGGCCACCCTGTTGATACTCGCTAACCTGGGCAAGCTGACTCAGGACAAGCCTGGAAAAGAGGTACTTTGATGGAAGCCATATTTGCCAGTGCACTGGGCATCCTCACCAGCAGCGGTATTTACCTGCTCCTGCGCGGCCGCACATTCCCGGTCGTCATGGGCTTAACGCTGATCTCCTACGCGGTGAACCTGTTTCTGTTTGCCATGGGGCGCCTGCAAACAGGCGTGACCACCGTCATCAGCGAAGGCGCCGATTATGCCGACCCCTTGCCGCAAGCGTTGGTGCTGACGGCCATTGTGATTGGTTTCGCCATGACCGCGTTCGTTGTGGTGCTGGCACTTCGCAGCGTCGGTGAAACGGAATCCGACCATGTAGACGGCCAGGAGCCTGGCAAATGAATCATGCGGTAATTGTGCCTATTCTGCTGCCGATGTTTGCTGGCAGCCTGTTGTTGTTCGGTGCGCGTCTGAGTATGCCGGTTAAGCGAATGATCTCGTTTGCCGTGGTGAGTGTGCTGGTGGTGCTGAGTTTCTGGTTGTTGGCCGAAGCCAACAGCGGCGACCTGACCGTTTACTCGCTGGGCAACTGGCCGGCGCCGTTCGGCATCATTCTGATGCTCGATCGGCTTAGCGCGCTGATGCTGGTGGTCACGGCGGTGCTGAGCTTCTTTGCCATGTTTTATGCCATGCGCGGCGATGATGAGCGCGGGCGTAACTTTCATGCGTTGTTCCAGTTTCAGTTGATGGGCATCAACGGTGCATTCCTCACCGGCGACCTGTTCAACCTGTTCGTGTTCTTCGAGATTCTGCTGATCGCCTCCTACTCGCTGTTGCTGCACGGCGGTGGGGCCGAGCGGGTCAAGTCGGGTCTGCACTATGTCGTACTTAACCTGGTGGGGTCCTCGTTCTTCCTCATCGCCGTGGGCGTGCTGTACGGCATTACCGGCACCCTGAACATGGCCGACATGGCGCTGCGTGTAGCAGAAGCCGGGCCGCAAGAAGCGCCGTTGCTTGGCGCGGCTGGCATGCTGTTGCTGGTGGTGTTTGGCTTGAAAGCGGCGTTCCTGCCGCTGTATTTCTGGTTGCCGCGTGCGTACGCTGCAGCCAGTGCGCCGGTTGCCGCGCTGTTTGCGGTCATGACCAAAGTGGGGCTGTATTCGATTTTGCGCGTCTATACGCTGATCTTCGGCGATGACGCAGGCCCGCTCGCCAACATGGCGCAGGACTGGCTCTGGCCATTGGCATTGCTGACTATCGGCCTCGGCGCAATTGGCGCACTGGCTGCGCGTAATCTGCACCGGTTGATCGCCTATCTGGTGGTAGTCTCGGTCGGCACCTTGCTCGCAGGCATTGCGCTCGGCACCCCTGACTCGCTTACCGCTGCGCTTTATTACCTGGTTCACAGCACCTGGATTTCGGCAGGCTTGTTCCTGTTGGCCGACTTGATTTCGCGTCAGCGTGGGGTGAAAACCACCGAGTTGATTCAGGGTGCTGAGCTGCAAAATCCTTATCTGCTTGGCAGCCTGTTCTTTATCGGTGCGATCAGCATCGCCGGCTTGCCGCCGTTCTCAGGCTTCCTTGGCAAGATACTGTTGCTGCGCTCGGTCGATCCCGATTTGCAGGGGTTGTTCCTGTGGCCGACGGTGCTCATTGGCGGGCTGATGACCATGATCGCCCTCAGCCGCGCGGGCAGTATGCTGTTTTGGCGGGTTGGGGTTAGCCAACTCGACAGCGCCGAGCTGGATTACGGTCGCCTGTTTGCCTGCGCGTGTCTGTTGCTGCTCAGTCCCGTACTGGTTGCTGTTGCCGCGCCGCTGCTTGATTACATCCGTGCAACGGTTGCTCAACTGCACAACCTGTCGCTCTATTACCAGTTGGTTCAGCCAGGAGGTGGCGCATGAAAGCGCGGCGATTCCTCCCGCATCCACTCCTCAGCCTGTGCTTGATGGGCGTATGGATGCTGTTGATGAATGACATGACCTTCGGCCATTTGCTGCTTGGGGCCATATTGGGCTGGTTGATTCCGTTGGTGACTCAGGTTTTCTGGATTACCCCGCCGCGGATCTATCGGCCGTTCCGCCTGTTCCGGTTTTTCTTCTTGGTGCTCGGCGACATCGTTGTCGCCAACCTGCAAGTGGCCAAATTGATTCTGGGGCCGACCTCGAAACTGCGTCCGGCATTTGTCGAGATTCCCATGCTGCTTGAAGACGAGTTGGCGCTGACCATGCTCGCCAGCATCATCTCGCTGACGCCTGGCACTGTTTCCGCCGATCTCAGCGACGACCGTAAAACCTTGTTGGTGCACACGCTCGATGTGGCGGACGATGAGCAGTTGATTGCTGAAATTAAAAGTCGCTATGAAGCGCCGCTGTTGGAGGTGTTCACATGCTCGACTACGTAATTGCGCTGTGCCTGCTGATGCTTGGTATCGCCCTGATATTGACGTTGGCGCGGCTGATCAAAGGGCCGGATTTGCCAGACCGGATTCTCGCGTTGGACACGCTCTACATCAATTCGATTGCCTTGTTGGTGTTATTTGGGGTTTGGCTGGGCAGCGATCTTTATTTTGAAGCTGCACTGCTGATTGCCGTTATGGGCTTCATCGGCACCGTGGCCGTGGCTAAATACCTGCTGCGCGGCGACATCATTGAATAGGGAGGTGTGCGTATGAGTACCTGGATGGAAATTTTGGTCGCAATCTTTCTGTTGCTCGGCAGCGTATTTAGCCTGGTCGGCGCTATCGGGCTTTACCGCCTGCCTGACTTTTTCATGCGCTTGCACGGCCCGACAAAAGCCACAACCCTTGGCGTGGGCGGAATGGTCATCGCCTCGATGATCTACTTTGCCGGTCAAGAGCAAGGCATCAGTTTGCATGAGCTGCTGATTACCCTGTTTCTGTTTATCACCGCGCCCGTCAGCGCACACATGCTGGCCAAGGCTGCCATGCAGCAAAAGCTGTCCATCAGCGAGCAGACCCGCGGGAAGCCCTGGGAACAGTGAGTCTTTGAGGGCCGGAGGTTGGAATCCGCTTGCGGCTTCCGACATGGCGATCTAACTCATTCACTCGGCGTCATCGGCGCCTGCGAAATGGCTCGACGGATTGCGTTGCTGCGCGCCGCTATCCATCCTCCGGTCTTTTATTTCTGCCTCATTGTGTGTTTGCGCCGGAGGTTGGAATCCGCATCGCGGCTTCCGACATGGCGATCCAACTGATTCACTCGGCGGCATCGGCGCCTGTGAAATGGCTCGACGGATTGCGTTGCTGAGCCGCTATCCATCCTCCGGTCTTTTATTCCTGCCTCATCGAATGTTTGTCGCTGGAGGTTGGAATCCGCTTGCGGCTTCTGACATGACGGTCTGACTGATTCACTCGACGGCATCTGCGCCTGTGAAATGGCCCGACGGATTGCGTTCCTTCGCGCCGCTATCCATCCTCCGGTCTTTTATTCCTGCCTCATCGTGTGCTTGTGGCCGGGGGTTGGAATCCGCATCGCGGCTTCCGACATGGCGATTTAACTGGTTCACTCGGCGGCATCGGCGCCTGTGAAATGGCCCGACGGATTGCGTTGCTGCGCGCCGCTATCCATCCTCCGGTGTTTATTCATCTCTAGTTTTTCTTGGTTCTTGCGCACAGTTCCTGTGCGTGACTGTACCTGTGCAGCCTCCATTCGCTCTATTACACTGGCGTATTTTGCCGGGGTCAGACATGGGTGCGCAGGGTAGAGGGGTGGCAGTATTCTGCTTGTTGGTCGCGATGGCCTTGTGGGGCAGCTCGTTTATCGCCCTCAAGTTGGCTTTTGCCGAGCTTCCGACAATGTGGGTCATCTTTGCGCGGATGCTGCTCGGTAGTTTGATCTTTCTGCTTGCCTGGCGCTGGCGTGGACGCATCGAATACCGTAAAGGCGACTGGAAATACCTGCTCGGTCTGGCGGCGTGCGAACCCTGCTTGTACTTCATTTTCGAGGCACTGGCGCTGCAGAACACCAGCGCGTCGCAAGCCGGCATGATCACTGCCTTGCTGCCTTTGCTGGTTGCTGTAGGCGCCTACGCCTTCCTGCGTGAGCGCATTACGCGCACCACGCTGGCAGGCTTCATTGTTGCGGTAGTGGGGGCCGTATGGCTGAGTTTGGCGGGCAGTGCCGATGAGCATGCCAGCAATCCGCTGCTGGGAAACTTCTACGAGTTTCTGGCGATGGTCTGCGCAATGGGTTACACCTTGCTGCTCAAGCACCTTAGCGGCCGTTATTCGGCATTCATCCTCACGGCCATGCAGGCTTTCATCGGCGCGCTGTTTTTCCTGCCGCTGGCGGTGGCACAGGCTCCTTTTCCCGAGCAAGTATCCGCTCAGGGCATCGGTGCGCTGTTGTATCTGGGGATTATTGTCACCGTTGGCGCCTATGGCCTCTACAACTTTGGGGTGAGCCGGTTGCCTGCGAGTCAGGCGTCCGGGTTCATCAATCTGATTCCGGTGTTCACCCTCATATTTGCCATGCTGCTCCTTGGCGAGAGCCTTAACGTGACGCAAATGTGTGCTGCCGTGCTGGTATTCGCGGGTGTTGCGCTGAGCCAGTGGCGCAGTACACCGCCGGTTCCGGCTGGCGTTCTGGACTGAGGAACTAAAGATGGATTGCAGAGAGTGGGCCCGGGAGGCCATCCGCATTATCGAAGCGGATTTTCAGCGCAGCGCCGATACCCATTTGATTCCGCTGGCGATGGCGGGGTTGCCCGGAATCGAACTGTACTTCAAGGACGAGTCCAGCCATCCCACTGGCAGCCTTAAGCATCGTCTGGCCCGCTCGCTGTTTCTGTATGCACTGTGTAACGGCTGGCTCAAGCCGGATGCGCCGGTTATCGAGGCGTCGAGTGGCTCAACCGCGGTATCGGAAGCGTATTTCGCACGGCTCTTGGGCTTGCCGTTTATTGCGGTCATGCCAGCCAGCACGTCCAAAGCCAAGATCGATCAGATCAGCTTCTATGGCGGCCAATGCCATCTGGTCGATGACCCGATGCAGATCTACAGCGAGTCCGAGCGACTGGCCCGGGAAACCGGCGGCCATTTCATGGATCAGTTCACCTACGCCGAACGCGCGACGGACTGGCGGGCCAACAACAACATCGCCGAGTCGATATTCCAACAGCTACGGTTTGAGCGCCATCCCGAGCCGACATGGTTGGTTTCCAGCCCCGGCACTGGCGGTACGCTTGCAACGCTGGTTCGGTATGTACGCTACCGACAGCACTGCACTCGGGTATTTTGTGCCGACGCCGAGCGCTCGGTGTTCTTTGATGCGTATCGCACCGCAGATAGCAGCCTGACGCTGGATTGTGGTTCGCGAATTGAAGGCATTGGCCGGCCGCGCGTTGAGGCCTCTTTTTTACCCTCTGTGATCGATGCGATGGGTAAAGTGCCGGATGCCTGGTCGCTGGCGGCCATGCATTATCTGGCGCAGCGCCTTGGGCGTCGGGTGGGTGGTTCGAGCGGAACCAATTTGATCGGCTCGCTAATTGTCGCCGAGCGGATGGTTGCCAGTGGTCAGTCGGGTTCGATCGTGGCCATTTTATGTGACGGCGGAGAGCGTTATGCCAGTACGTATTACGACGACGCGTGGCTCAAGGCGCAGGGGTTTGAGTTGGAGCCGTTGATTGAGCAGATAGCTGCTTTCGCAGAGCGCGGTGAGCCGTTGCCAGCGTTTGCGACAGTTGGGTTGTGATTTTACTTTCTGCCGGAGGTTGGAATCCGCATCGCGGCTTCCGACATGACGATTCGACGGGTTCTCTCGGCGGCATCGGCGCCTGTGAAATCGCCTGACGGATTGCGTTGCTTCGCGCCGCTATCCATCCTCCGTGTGATTGGGTTTTGCGCAGAATTTCGAATGGTGGGTTTTTTCGGAGGTTGGAATCCGCATCGCGGCTTCCGACATGGCGATTCGATGGGTTCACTCGGCGGCATCGGCGCCTGTGAAATTGCTCGACGGATTGCGTTGCTGCGCGCCGCTATCCATCCTCCGTATGATTGGGGTGTGTATTTTCGGTCGTAAACGCTGACGCTAAGCCTGATTTTTGGGCGTTCTCTGGTCACTTTTTCGCCCTTACGGCGAGTCACTTTTGCCAAGCGAAGCAAAAGTAACCCAAAATTCTATGCCCCTCCATTGGGCCTCGCTGCGCTCGGCTTCCCGCATTCCATCGTTGCTCCGTGGGCACGCCGCGATGGGCCGTCCTTGGCCCAGCGCGACTCTCGCAGCATCCATGCTGCTCAACCCACTGCACAACGATTACATTTGGCCTGCTGGCAAGGGGCGTTGGCGGTGTCTGGGCTATCGCGTACGAGAGTTGCAGGAATTCAGGTGAGCAGGTACAGCTTTGCTTGTAATCCTGCACAGCGAATTTTTCCCAAACAACTCGGTCATCTGGCCCGTCAGGAGGCTGAGTGGAGGTGGTGTGGAGTTGGGCATTTGGCAAGGACGCCAAATGAGCCATCAAGGGACAGGGACGTCCCTTGATGGCGACCAACGGAACGGCGCCGGAGTGAGGGAAGTTTTGCGCAGCAAAACCCGCATGCCGGGTGCGTTTTCTCTTTGGTTACTCTTCTCTTTGCGCAAACAAAGAGAAAGTCACTCGCCGTAAAGGCGAAAAGGTGACCAAAGAACACCAACCATTCCGGCTTAGCGCCAGCGTTTAAAAACCGAGCAGCAACGCAATCCGTCGAGCGATTACGCAGGCGCCGATGCAGCCGAGTGAATCAGTTAGACCGCCATGTCGGAAGCCGCGGTGCGGATTCCAACCTCCGGCGGCCACCATTCGAAAATTCGGCGCATATCTCGACCGAACGGAGGATGGATAGCGGCGCGAAGCAACGCAATCCGTCGGGCGATTTCACCGGCGTCGAGGCCGTCGAGTGAACCCGTCAAATCACCATGTTGGAAGCCGCATCGCGGATTCCAACCTCCGGCATAAAACCAGACCATCGCTGATTAACTATGGCCTGTTATCAGCTCAGACCAGCTCGCCCCACATGTCGTATTCGTCGGCGTCGACGATGACTACGCGGACTTTGTCGCCCGGTTTCACGTCTGTGGTGTTGAGGAATACGCTGCCGTCGATTTCCGGGGCATCGGCGTAGCAGCGAGCTACGGCGCCCTGATCATCAACCTCGTCGATCAATACTTCCATTTCCTTGCCGACTTTCAGTTGCAGGCGCGCCGCGCTGATCGCTTGCTGGTGCGCCATGAAGCGGTCCCAGCGATCCTGCATGACGTCTGCAGGTACGTGGTTGTCGAGCAGGTTGGCGGAAGCGCCTTCAACCGGCGAATACTGGAAGCAGCCGACGCGATCCAGCTGAGCTTCGGTCAGCCAGTCGAGCAGGTACTGGAAGTCCTCTTCGGTTTCGCCGGGGAAGCCGACGATGAAGGTCGAGCGAATGGTCAGCTCAGGGCAGATTTCACGCCATTTCTTGATGCGCGCCAGGGTCTTGTCTTCAAACGCCGGACGCTTCATGGCTTTGAGCACTTTCGGGCTGGCGTGCTGGAACGGGATATCCAGGTACGGCAGGATCTTACCGGCGGCCATCAGCGGAATCAGCTCGTCCACGTGCGGGTACGGGTACACGTAATGCAGACGCACCCAGACGCCCATGCTCGACAGCGCTTCGCACATCTCGGTCATGCGGGTTTTCACCGGCTGGCCGTTCCAGAAGTCGGTCTTGTACTTCACGTCAACGCCGTAGGCACTGGTGTCTTGCGAGATTACCAGCAGCTCTTTAACGCCGGCTTTAACCAAGCGCTCGGCCTCGCTCAGTACGTCACCCACCGGGCGGCTGACCAGCCTGCCGCGCATGGATGGAATGATGCAGAAGCTGCACGTGTGGTTACAGCCTTCGGATATTTTCAGGTAGGCGTAATGGCGCGGCGTCAGCTTGATGCCCTGTGGCGGCACCAGGTCGATTAACGGATTGTGATCCTGGCGCGGTGGTACGACTTCATGCACGGCATTAACCACTTGCTCGTACTGCTGCGGGCCAGTGACAGACAGCACGCTTGGGTGCACGTCACGGATCGAGCCTTCTTCGACGCCCATGCAGCCGGTGACGATTACTTTGCCGTTTTCGGCAATGGCTTCGCCGATCACTTCAAGCGATTCGGCCTTGGCGCTGTCGATGAAGCCGCAGGTGTTTACCACCACGACGTCGGCGTCTTCGTAAGTCGGCACGACTTCGTAACCTTCCATGCGCAACTGGGTCAGGATACGTTCGGAGTCCACCAGTGCCTTTGGGCAACCCAGTGAAACGAATCCGACTTTAGGAGCGGTGGTGGACATGCGGCGAACCTCTGGCTACGAGCGGCGGACACAGAGAGCGTCCGTTGATCAAAAAGTGCGCAATTTTAGCGGCGAAGCGCGCGTAAGAGAAGGGCTATGTGTCGAGTTTTTTGCTGATGCAAGCGCTTCAGGGCGGGTATTCAGGCGCTAAATTGGCTGTTGCTCGCTTAACTGACACATTTTTGCGGTATTGCGCATAACCCCCTGGGGTTATTGGTCTTGCTGGCAAATCGCCCTAGTCTCGCTAAAACCTCCAAATAACCATAAATCAGAGGTCATCCCTCATGGCAGGATTGGCAGACAGTGGCGTACAAACGCCAGAACTTCCCTCACGCGGATATCTCGGCTGGGCGTTGCTCATCGTTACCGTACTTATAACGCTGTGGCTTGGCCCGCTCGACAAAGGTGAGGCGGCGCATGCCGGCTGGCTGAGCTTGCTGCCAACCTTTATGGTGCTGGTGCTGGCGTTGACCATGCGCCGCACACTAGAGGCGTTGGTCGGTGGCTGCCTGTTCGGGTATCTGATGCTCGGCGGCACGGACTTTATGGTGCAGTTTGCCGACACTGGCCTCAAGGTCATGGGTAATCCGACCATTGGCTGGATCATTCTGGTCTGCGGATTTCTCGGCAGCCTGATCGCGCTGCTGGGTTTGTCGGGCGCCACGCAAGCATTCAGCAATTGGCTGGGTGATCGCGTCAAAGGTCGTCGCATGACCTTGCTCAGTGCCTGGGGCCTGGGTTTGGTGATCTTCATTGACGACTACCTCAACGCCTTGGCCGTAAGCGCCTCGATGCGCAAGCTGTGCGACCGCTTCAAGATCTCCCGGCCCATGCTGGCTTATGTGGTCGACTCAACTGCCGCTCCGATGTGTGTATTGGTGCCCCTCTCAACGTGGGCGATCTACAGTGCCGGCCTGCTTGAAGGCAACGGTGTTGCGGAAAAAGGGCAGGGGCTGGCCTTGTACATGGAGGCGGTGCCTTACATGTTCTACGCCTGGATTGCCTTGTTGATGGTGCCACTGGTTGCCATCGGCCTGATTCCGGCGTTGGGTCCGATGCGTACCGCTGAGCGCCTGACTGCTGAAGGCAAAGCGGTTATTGAAGATTCCGATCTTGATATTCCCGCCTCGCAGGCCACGCCGCGTCTGATCAACTTCTTCCTACCTCTGGCCTCGTTGATTGGCTTCACCCTGTTTTTCGATGTCGATGCGCTCAAGGGCACGGTATGCGCATTGCTGCTGACTATTATGCTTTACGCAGCGCAGCGCCTTGCCACCCATGAGCAGCTGTTCGACGCGGTGCAAAAGGGTTTTCAGAGCATGTTGATGCCGCTCGGCATCGTGGTGTCTTCGTTCGTGTTGCAGGACATCAATGAGCAACTGGGCCTGACAGACTTCGTTATTCAGGGGCTGGAGCCGCTGATGACGGGTAACTGGCTGCCCGCCGTAGCGTTCCTCACTCTGAGCCTGATCACGTTCACCACCGGCTCGTTCTGGGGCACGTTCGCTGTTGCGTTCCCGATCATTCTGCCGCTGGCCGGTGCGCTGGATGCCAGCATGCCGTTGACCATTGGCGCGATCGTATCGGCAGGCGCCTTTGGCAGCCACGCCTGTTTCTATGGCGATGCTACGGTGTTGTCGGCCAAGGGCAGCGGCTGTACCGCGCTGCAGCATGCACTGACACAACTGCCTTATGTGCTGATTGCCGCCGGGCTTAGCACTGTTCTATTTATCGTGATGGCTTAAGGAGCGGCTTATGCGACGCACAGCGTTTTTCAGCAAGGAAATCTGTTTTTGGCACGATCCGGGCCCTTGCGGTCCGTTCGACAAGCCGGGTGGTTTTATCCAGCCATTGGCAGCAGCCGAGCATCCTGAAACCAAGCGGCGGATTCGCAACCTGCTCGAAGTCAGTGGTTTGCTTGAGCAGTTGCAGCAACCGCGCAGCACTCCGGCACGGATGGAAGATCTGGCGCGCTTTCACACTCAGCGCTATCTCGACTGGCTGCAAGCCGAGAGCAAGAAGAACTTCGGCGATGCCGGCGATTGCGCGCCGTTCCGTCAGGATGCCTTTGAGATTGCCAGCCACTCTGCTGGGCTGGCGATTGATGCCATGCGCCATGTCTTGAAAGGCGAGGCGGATAACGCTTACGCCCTGACTCGTCCGCCAAGCCATCACGCCGAACGTGATCGTGGCCGTGGTTTCTGCTTGCTCGGCAATATTCCGGTGGCAATCGAAACCGTGCGTGCGGAAGGTCTGGTCAAGCGGGTAGCGGTTGTCGATTGGGATGTGCACCACGGCAACGGCACCGAGCAGGCGTTTTACGACAACGCCGAGGTGCTGACGATTTCCCTGCATCACGAGCACAACTATCCGGTGGACAGTGGTGATGCCTGTGATCGCGGCGAGGGTGATGGCTTTGGCTATAACCTGAATATTCCATTGCCGCCTGGCTGTGGTGGCGGGGCATACCGCGCCGCATTCGAGAAGCTGGTGTTGCCGGCGCTGGAGCGTTTCCAGCCGGACATGATCGTGGTGGCGTGTGGCTTCGATGCCGCTGCATTCGATCCACTGGGCACCATGTTGCTGACCAGCCTTGATTACGCGTGGATGACCGGTCAGTTGATCGAGGCCGCCGAGCGTCTATGTGCGGGTCGTCTGGTCATGACTCACGAAGGTGGTTATTCGGAAGGCTATGTACCGTTTTGCGCGCAGGCGGTTCTGGAGACGTTGTCCGGAATCAAAACAGCAGTCGTCGACCCGGCCGCCGAAGACGTCAGTCGCTGGGGTGGGCAAAATGTGCAACCGCATCAGCTGGCATTGATTGAATCCTTGCAAGGTCATCTGGACGATATCTCGGCTGGCTGACATGCTTAGCAGATGACTAATTCATCTGACCTAAGCCCATTCACGCCTCTGGTTGCCGCCGTGCGCCAGGGGCGTGTCTTTGAGGTGCTGCCAAGCGTGATGGCAGAGGCTTTTGCCAACTGCAGCTTTGCGCTGTTCTTGTTCCGCCCTGATCGGGCACCCATCTGCCTGGTGGATAATCTGGGTGAAGAGAACCGCAAGGCGGTCATCGACCCTTATATCGACGGCATGTATTTGCTGGACCCGCTCTATCACCACGCCATTCGTTTTCCGCAAGACGGTCTGGTTACGCTGGATCAGTTGATGCCGGAAGGCTTTCGCCATTCCGATTACTACCGCCACTATTACGCGAGCATCGCCCTGCAAGACGAGCTGATGCTGTGCTACAGCATGGAATCGGTGGTGCTGGTGTTATCGCTGGGCTTTTACGGTTGTCGCAGCCCGCGTGGCCTGAAACAGCAGCTAAGCCACGTGCAACCGTTGCTCGGCGCATTCATCAAGGAGGCAGCGGGCAATCTGGTGTTGGCCGATGTATCGGAAAGTGTGCCTGAGTTGCTAGGGGAGCTGGAGGGGCAGGAGGCGTTGAGTCCGCGTGAGCAGCAGGTGGCGCAACTGATCTTGCGCGGCTTTGCCGGGAAGGCGATTGCGCGGCAGCTGAATATCAGCCCGGAGACGGTGAAGATTCACCGGCGGCATCTGTACCGCAAACTCGGCGTGGCTTCCCAGGCCGAGTTGTTCGGGCGCTTTCTTAAGAGTCGCGGCTTTGCGCCTTTATGAGCTTTTGCGCTCTGGCAGCATGCGTGTCAGGGTGTTGTCGCGGCTGACATAGTGGTGGAACAGGCCGGCGAGCGCGTGCAGGCCAATCAGCCAATAGCCGGTGGTGCCGGCCAACTCATGCCAGTATTTGATCTCTTTGGCGAGGTCCGGATTTTTACCCACCAATGGCGGCAGTTCCATGCCGAAAAACGGGATGGGTTTGCCTGCGGCACTCAAGATCAACCAGCCCGCAAACGGCGCACCGAGCATCAGTGCATACAACGCCAGATGCATAAGCTTTGCCGGTATGGCTTGCCACTGTGGAATCGCCGGTTGAATTTTCGGTGTCGGTGCAATAATTCGCGCCAGGATACGCAGCCAGACCAAGGCAAACACTGAAAGCCCAAGCATGAAGTGCCACTCTTTGAGCAGGTCACGCGTCTCGCTGCCTTTGGGGAAGTTACCCTTCAGCTCAATGCACGCATACACCGCCGCAATCAGTACCAGCATTAGCCAGTGCAAACTTATCGAGAGGCTTCCGTAGCGATTTTCAGTGTTTTTCCAGGTCATGATCTCGACTCAAACAGGTTAATGAAGTCCTTATGATAATGGCTCAAGCTTAAGGATTGCTGAAATGGCCATCCACTCAAATAGTAATTGGTTTTACTTGAGCGGCTATGATCCATATCACGACTCGGCTTGCGCGCTTGTCGCACAGTAGACGATGACTAAAGGCTGCGACGCTTCTAAGGAGCAAGAACAATCATGCAGATTCTGGATAAGCGTAGAGCACTGGCAATTGCGCCGCTACTGCGCCTGGCGTTTCGTGGTTTCTTCCTGCTGGGCAGTGTGTTTGCGGTCATTGCGGTGCCGCTGTGGATCGCTGCATTCAAAGGCACTTTTTTGCATTGGCAGCCTGTGGGGGGCTGGCTTGCGTGGCATCAACACGAAATGCTGTTTGGTTTTACCAGTGCCATCATCGCCGGTTTTCTGCTCACGGCCGTGCAAACCTGGACCGGCCAGCCGAGCCTGAGTGGCAAGCCGCTTTTATTGCTGATCATGGTCTGGCTGCTGGCGCGCTTAAGCTGGTTTCTAGCGATGCCAGCTCCGTTGTTGCTGGTACTGAACCTGCTGTTTTTGCTGCTGGTCACGGTGAATATGGCTCGCCTGTTATGGGCGGTTCGCCAGGTGCGCAATTATCCGATAGTGCTGATTCTTTCATTACTCATGCTGGCTGAAGCGCTCAACCTCAGCGGTGTAATCCTGCAGAGTCCGGAGTTGCAGCGCCGTGGCGTACTGGCGGCTGCCTGGTTGGTGGCTGCATTGATTACCCTGATCGGCGGGCGGGTCATACCGTTCTTCACCCAAAAGGGCCTCGGCCGGAAAGAGCCATTGTCGCCCTGGCCCTGGCTGGATTGGTGTTTGCTGATTGGCATGCTGCTGATTGCGCTACTTGAAGCTGGCGGAGTTGGCCTGCAGCCGCACGGCTGGATTGGCCAATTGTTCTTGCTGTTGGCGCTGGCGCATTTAATCCGGCTGGTGCGTTGGTTCGATGTGGGTGTGTTCAAGGTCGCTTTGCTGTGGTCTCTGCATCTCGCTTATGGCTGGCTGATTGTGGCCTGCGCGGGAATGGCCCTGTGGCATTTCAACGTATTGTCTAGCCCAAGCCCTGCGTTGCATGCATTGACGGTCGGCTGCATCGGCGGCTTGATCTTGGCCATGTTGTCGCGTGTTTCGCTGGGCCATACAGGGCGCCCGTTGGTGCTGCCGAAGGGCTTCTGGCTGGCATTTGTATGCCTCAACCTTGGCGCCGTTGCGCGGGTGTTTGGGGTTGGCGGTTGGTACATGCCGGCGCTTAGTGTTGGCGCACTGTTTTGGTCGCTGGCCTTTGCTCAGTACGTCTGGTGTTACGGCCCGATGTTGTGCAAAGGGCGCGCTGACGGCCATCCGGGCTAAGGAGTCGCCGTGAGTTATTTACTGATCAAGATTATTCATTTGTGCGCTGCCGCTTTTTTTATTGGCGGGGTGTTTTTTGAGGTGATGATTCTTAGCCACGCCAGCAGTCAATTACCGGCTGAGGCGCGTGCGCAGTTGAGCACGGCGCTGGGCGCCCGGGCGCGAAAGGTGATGCATTGGGTGGTGTTGGCTTTGTACGGCGCAGGGCTTGCACTGGCGTGGAATTATCGGGCGGTGTTGGCCCATCCGTTCGCCAGCAGCTTCAGCTTTTTACTGAGCCTGAAAATACTCTTCGCCCTGAGTATTCTGGGCCACTTTATCGTGGTGGTGTGGCTGATGCGCACCGGACGAAGCACCCCGAAACGCTCGCGGATCATTCACCTGAGCGTACTCACGCAAATGATCTGCATTGTGGTCTTGGCCAAGAGCATGATGTTTGCCTGGTAAGGCCGTTTATTTGAGGTGTTCCAAGGCCCAGACAGCCGCCTCAACCCGCGAGCGCAGACCAAGCTTATGCAACAGGTTCTTTACATGAACCTTCACCGTGCCCTCGGTAATCCCCAGCTTGTTGCCAAGCATTTTATTGCTTAGTCCTTTGGCGATCATGCGCAGAACTTGCTGCTCGCGATCCGTCAGGCTTGGTGTAGCGTCAGCATTGGCAGGGCGCAGCGCGCTGGCCAGTGTCTGGGTCAGGGCAGGGCTAATGACCAGATGGCCTTTGAGGGCCTCCCGCAGTTGTTCGATCAATTGCTCGGGCTCCATGTCCTTGAGCAAGAAACCGTCGGCCTCATAACGCATCGCATCGCTGACATCCTCCTGAGCGTCGGACACAGTAAACATCAGCACTTTTGCCTGACATTGGTTAAGGCGCAACTGCTTCAGCGTCTCGATGCCGTTGAGATTCGGCATGTTGTTATCAAGCAAAATAAGGTCAGGTTTGAGCTGCTCGGCGAGCGCTAACGCCTCAAGACCATCGCTGGCTTCGCCGATAACGCTGAGGTCATCTTCCAGCTCGATAAGTTGGCGCAAACCGCGGCGCATCATCGGGTGGTCATCGACCAGTAACAAGGTATAAGGCTTCTGGCTCATGTGCGGCTCGTGTCGGCTAGGTCGCTGAAAAACATCGCTTTGAACTCCATCTCGATTCGTGTGCCAGTGGGTTGCCTGCGGCTGATCTGCAAGGTTCCACCGATGCTGCGGGCGCGCTCACGCATGATGCTGATGCCATGATGCTGGCGTGTATCAAAATCGTGATTGATGCTACAACCATCGTCCTCGATCAGCAGCCTGACAGACTCGCCCAACTGACTGATAGTCACCCATGCATGGTCGGCAGCTGCATGGCGTGCGCAGTTTGAAAGCGCTTCGCGAACGATCTGCAGCAGGTGAATCTGCTCACTGGCGCAGAGGCTGAAACTCAGGTTCTGTTGATCGAGAATCACCTGCATGCTGCCGCGCTGGGCAAACTCATCGACAGTTTGCTGCAAGGCATCCTGCAATCCACCCTGGATTTGCAAGCGGAAGGTGGTGAGCAGTTCGCGCAGCTGCCGGTAGGCACTATTCAGGCCATCGCGTAGCTCATCGTTGACCTCAGCCAATTGCTCGGTCGGCTCTCCACGGCGAATCAGCGTACTCATTCGGCTGACCTGTAGCTTCATATAAGAAAGCGCCTGCGCCAGCGAATCATGCAGTTCCCGGGCAATGGTGGTGCGCTCAGCCAGCAGCAGTAAACGGTTCTCTTGCTCGCGCTGTTGCTCAAGTGACAGTGACGTGCCGATGAGGTTAGCCAAAGCGCCGATCAACTCACTTTCCCAGTCGCGTAACGGGTGCCCGTCGCTGAATATGGCGCGCAATTCGCCCAGGCTGTTTCCTTGCGAGGTGATGGCAAAGGTTTTGACCGAGGGGTGTTGATGGCGCTCGCAATTGGCGCAGCTGTTGTCGAGGCAGATTTCGCGCTGACGATCACCATGCAGCACGATGAGTTGCGAACGTCCCGCGCCGGAGCTGCCATTCAGGCACAGGGTCAGGTGCAGGTGCGGCAGGCGTTGCTGAAAACCATTCACCAAGTTGTCGAGTTGCTCGGCGCTGGCCGGCGAGCTGGCAATACTGCGGCTGCTTTGATAGAGCATTTGCAGCGCGGAGTTGCTCTGCTCAAGGTCGCGGGTTTTCTCGCTGATGCGGCTTTCAAGGGTTAAGTGGGATTGTTTGATCGCTTCGGCCATGGCGTTGAAACTTCGCGCCATCTGGCCCAACTCATCGTCTGAACGATAGGCAATGCGGGCGTCCAAGTCGCCCGCACTGAAACGCCTGGCCGTGTCTACAAGTTGCTTGAGTGGATGAATCACCAGGCTTTGCAGTTGGTACAAGCCGACCATCAAGATTAATACGGTAATGATCAGCGCTGTGCCCTGAATCCCTTGCTGCCAGTTTTGCCGGTTTTCACTTTGCTGCTGCAGTTGCGATACGAACTGTTCAAGCGCCTCAACGAATACCCGGGACTCTTGCATGAATGTTGCGCCGTCGCCCTGTTGCACCGCCGGCAGCATGACGCTTTGCCATTGCCTGTGAATCGCCTGATAGGCGGTGCTGATAGCCGAGTGCTGCTGCCCGCCAACCACGCGCAGCAGTTCTGGGCTTTCAAGGCGCTGCTGCATATCGGCAGCCAGTTCACTTAAGGCGCTATCGGGCGCCTGCGCCTCTATCTGCCAGTTGAGGCGATACGTGGCCATGCGCAAGGAGCCTGCAACGTTAATCGCCGCGGCGTCGTTTTCACTGTTATTGGCAATCACCACCGCACTCAAGGCGCTGCACAGCGCAAGCGCCGAAATAATCACTACAGCCAGGCCCGCTTTGGCTGGTAAAGAGCTTCTGAACCAAGGGGCCATGCGGCCTACCTCTTAATAGTCGGTGGCGGGGGAAACAGCCCGCAAGTGCTGTTGTATGTATTTAACCTTATGAATTAGCTCATATTTTTAAATTATTTGGACTACCTCTTTAGAAGTACATGCCAATACCGTGGCCTTTTTCAGAAGATGGCCTATTGATATGGATCATCAATATAGCCACTGCGTTATTTAGTCTGCAGGCATTGTCACTTATGCAGATAAGCCGATGCCAAGCTTCAAGACCCAGCAAAACCTAGTTCTCGGAATGAGCACCTTCGCGTTCACCATGTGTTTCATGGTGTGGATGATGTTCGCGGTGTTGGGTGTGCCCGTCAAAGAAATGCTCCACCTGAGCGAAACCCAGTTCGGTTTGCTGGCTTCTACCCCCGTGCTGACTGGCTCCTTGTCGCGTTTACCCCTTGGTTTACTGGCTGATCGTTTTGGCGGTCGGGTGGTGTTCTTTGTGCTGATGCTGGTGTGTGTTTTGCCCATTTATATGGTCGGTCACGCCACTGAGTATTGGCAGTTTTTGCTCTTGGGTTTGTTTGTGGGCCTCGCTGGCGGTTCGTTTTCCGTGGGTATCGCCTATGTCGCCAAATGGTTCGAACCGTCCCGGCAAGGTTTCGCCATGGGTATTTTCGGCGCCGGTAATGCGGGCGCAGCCCTGACCAAGTTTTTAGCCCCGGCGATCATTGCCGCTGCCAGCTGGCAAATGGTGCCGAAAGTCTATTCGGCCATCATGTTCATCACCGCCTTGCTGTTCTGGTTTCTCAGCTATGACAACAAGGCCCATCACGCGCCAGCCAGCGTGCCGCTACGCGAGCAGCTGCGCACCCTGAAAGACCCGCGTGTGTGGCGCTACTGCCAGTATTACTCGATCGTTTTCGGCGGCTATGTGGCGCTGGCCTTATGGATGACCGAGTTTTATGTCAACGAATACGGCTTCAGCCTGCAACGGGCGGCCTTGTTCGCTGCTTGTTTCTCGCTGCCGGGCGGAATCCTGCGCGCAGCTGGCGGCTGGATGTCGGATAAGTGGGGCGCGCACAGCGTTACCTGGTGGGTGTTGTGGGTTAGTTGGGTGTGCCTGTTTGTGCTCTCGTATCCGCCAACCGACCTCACCGTTGCGACCGTCGATGGCACTGTCAGTTTTCACATCGGCCTCAGCGCGTGGCTGTTCACGCTGCTGATGTTTGTCCTCGGTATTGCCTTCGCCTTCGGCAAGGCGTCGGTCTTCAAGTACATCGCCAACGACTACCCCAAAGAGATGGGCGCTGTCAGCGGAATCGTCGGTTTAGCCGGCGGTCTGGGCGGTTTCATTTTGCCAATCATGTTTGGCGCGCTGGTTGACCTCACCGGCGTGCGCTCCTCGTGCTTCATGCTCATGTACGGCGTGGTCTGGGTCTCGTTGATCTGGATGTATCTGAGCGAAGTGCGCCGGGCACCTGTCATGGGGCGCGATCAAAGCGACGCAGCCAATCAACGGATTTGATAGTCAAGGTTCAGGAGACTCGCAATGAGTACACCCAATAACACCCCAACACCGAAGCCCGCGCCGAGCAAAGTGGGGCCTGTGATTGATGACTGGCGTCCAGAAGACCCAGAGTTTTGGGAGCGCATTGGTAAGCGTGTGGCCACGCGTAATCTGTGGATCTCGATTCCCGCGCTATTGCTGGCGTTTGCCGTCTGGATGGTCTGGAGCACGGTGATCGTGCGGCTCAACGCCATCGGTTTCAACTTTGGTACTGACCAGCTGTTCTGGCTGACGGCTCTGCCAGCGCTTTCGGGTGCCACCTTGCGGGTGTTCTACTCGTTTATGGTGCCGGTGTTTGGTGGGCGTCGCTGGACCGCCATCAGCACCGCCTCGCTGTTGCTTCCGGCCATCTGGATGGGCATTGCGGTACAGAACCCGGATACGCCTTACAGTGTGTTTGTGCTGATCGCGCTGCTGTGTGGTTTTGGTGGCGGCAACTTCGCCTCGTCGATGTCCAATATCAGCTTCTTTTACCCTAAAGCGCAGCAGGGCACCGCGCTGGGGTTGAACGCCGGTTTGGGTAACCTGGGTGTGTCGGTGATGCAGTTCACCGTGCCGCTGGTAATCGGCGTCAGCTTGTTTGGCGGCATTGCCGGTGCGCCGCAAGAGTTAAAAGATGGCACTCAACTGTGGCTGCAAAACGCCGGTTATGTGTGGGTGCCGCTGATTGCGTTGCTGGCGATTGCCGCGTGGTTCGGCATGAACGACCTGACCAGCGCCAAGGCGTCATTCAGCGAACAGGCGGTGATTTTCAAGCGTAAGGATAACTGGCTGATGTGCTGGTTATACCTCGCCACATTCGGCTCGTTTATCGGCTTTGCCGCAGCATTTCCGATGCTGATCAAAACCTCATTTCCAGACGTCGACGCCCTTAAATTCGCCTTCCTCGGGCCGTTTGTAGGCGCGGCTGTGCGTCCTTTGGGCGGCTGGGTGGCTGATCGCCTTGGCGGCGCCCGCGTCACCCTGTGGAATTTCGTGGTGATGATCGGCTCGATTTTCGGCGTCCTGCATTTCCTGCCTCAGGGCGATAACCCTGGGAGTTTCTACGGCTTTCTGAGCATGTTCATGCTGCTGTTCATCACCACCGGCATTGGCAATGGCTCAACCTTTCGCATGATTCCGGTGATTTTCCGCACGCTGCATCAACGCTGGAGTGCGGGCAAGGATCAGGAGGCGCAAGCACAGGCCAAGCAGCAGGCGGGTATGGAGTCTGCTGCTGTGGTCGGCTTCACCTCGGCGATTGGTGCCTTCGGCGGCTTCTTCATCCCCATCGCTTTCGCCACTGCAATGGCGGATGCCGGCGGCCCGGAAGTGGCCATGTACATCTTCATTACTTACTACCTGAGTTGCATTGGCGTGACTTGGTGGTGGTACGCACGCAAAGGCGCAGAGACGCCTTGTTAATACCTAACCGTTAGTCATGCGGGCGTTAGGTAAGAGCTGGCGCCAAACCTGAGAGGATTGATAAATGAGCCATATACTCGATCAGCTGCGCTTTTTTAAACGCAAGCAGGGTGAGTTCGCCAATGGACACGGCGAAACGCGCAAGGAGTCCCGGGACTGGGAAAACGTTTATCGCGCCCGTTGGCAGTACGACAAAATCGTACGCTCAACGCACGGGGTTAACTGCACCGGTTCTTGTTCGTGGAAGATTTACGTCAAGAATGGATTGATCACCTGGGAAACCCAGCAGACCGATTATCCGCGTACGCGCAATGACTTGCCTAACCACGAGCCACGTGGTTGCCCGCGAGGCGCCAGTTACAGCTGGTACATATACAGCGCCAACCGCCTCAAGTATCCGAAGGTGCGCAAGCCGCTGCTCAAACTCTGGCGCGAAGCCCGCGCAACGATGGCGCCGGTTGAGGCGTGGCAGAGCATTGTTGAAGACCCGGTCAAGGCTGAGAGCTACAAAAGCAAGCGCGGCATGGGCGGTTTCATCCGTTCGCATTGGGATGAAGTCAATAAAATCATCGCCGCTGCCAACGTATACACCACCAAGCAATATGGCCCGGATCGCGTGGTTGGCTTCTCGCCCATTCCGGCGATGTCGATGGTCAGCTACGCCGCAGGCGCGCGTTATCTGTCGATGATCGGCGGTGTGTGCCTGAGCTTCTACGACTGGTACTGCGATTTGCCACCGGCCTCACCGCAGGTGTGGGGTGAGCAAACCGACGTGCCGGAATCGGCTGACTGGTACAACTCCAACTACATCATTGCCTGGGGCTCTAACGTACCGCAGACACGTACGCCCGATGCGCACTTCTTTACCGAGGTTCGTTACAAAGGCACCAAGACCGTGGCAATTACGCCGGACTATGCCGAAGTCGCCAAGCTGACCGATCAGTGGCTGAACCCGAAGCAGGGCACGGATGCGGCACTGGCGCAGTCGTTTGCCCATGTGATCTTCAAAGAATTTCACCTGGAAAAGCCCAGCGCTTATTTCACTGATTACGCCAAACGCTACACCGACTTGCCGGTGCTGGTTCTGCTGGAGTCACGTGATGAAGGCTACAGCGCCGGGCGTTTCCTGCGCGCCTCTGATCTGGCCGATAACCTCGGTCAGGAGAATAACCCCGAGTGGAAAACAATCGCCATTGATGCCAGTGGCGAGCTGGTTTCACCGCAAGGCTCGATTGGTTATCGCTGGGGTGAGAAGGGCAAGTGGAACATTGAGGCGCGTGAGGGTGGCGCCGGCCGTGAGGTCGATCTCACGCTCAGCCTGATAGACAGCGGAGAGTCCAGTGACGTGGCGTTTCCGTATTTCGGCGGCCAGACCCACGACTACTTTCAGCATGTTCAAGGCGAAGAGATCCAGCTACGTCGCGTGCCGACTCGCAGCATCACCCTTGCCGATGGCAGCACAGCCAAAGTGGCCAGCGTGTTTGACTTGATGGCCGCTAATCTGGGCATCGACCGCGGGATCGGCGGCAGCAATGTGGCCTGCAGCTATGACGATGCCACCGTGCCGGGCACCCCGGCTTGGCAAGAGCAGATTACTGGTGTCAGCCGCGAGAAAGCGATTCAGATTGCCCGCGAATTTGCGGATAACGCCGACAAGACCAAAGGTCGCTCCATGATCATCGTCGGAGCGGCGATGAACCACTGGTATCACATGGACATGAACTACCGCGGGCTGATCAACATGCTCATGCTCTGCGGCTGTGTGGGCCAGACTGGCGGCGGTTGGGCGCATTATGTCGGGCAGGAAAAACTGCGGCCGCAGTGTGGCTGGTTACCGTTGGCATTTGGACTGGACTGGAGCCGTCCGCCACGCCAAATGAACGGCACCAGTTTCTTCTACAACCACAGTTCGCAGTGGCGCCACGAGAAGCTCAACATGCACGACGTGCTCTCGCCAATGGCCGACAAGTCGAAGTTCCCAGAGCACGCGCTCGACTACAACATTCAGGCCGAGCGTGGCGGCTGGTTGCCAAGCGCGCCGCAGCTTAACCGTAACCCGTTGCAGATCACCCGTGATGCGGCGGCTGCAGGGTTGTCGCCGGTCGATTACGTCACTCAGTCGCTGAAAGATGGCAGCCTGCGCTTTGCCTGTGAGCAGCCGGATAATCCCGATAACTTCCCGCGCAATATGTTCATTTGGCGCTCTAACTTGCTGGGTTCTTCCGGCAAGGGCCATGAGTACATGCTCAAGTATTTCCTCGGTACCAAGAACGGTGTGATGAACGAAGACATCGGCAAAACCGGCGGCGCTATTCCCAAGGAAGTCGAGTGGGTCGAGGAGGGTGCAATCGGCAAGATCGATTTGGTCACGACTCTCGATTTCCGCATGTCATCAACCTGTGTTTACTCAGACATCGTTCTGCCAACGGCCACCTGGTACGAGAAGGACGACATGAACACGTCCGACATGCACCCGTTCATTCACCCGCTGTCCGCGGCAATTGATCCGGCCTGGGAGTCGCGTTCCGACTGGGAAATATACAAAGGCATCGCCAAGCATTTCTCGAAAATGGCCGAGGGCCATTTGGGTGTCGAGCAGGATCTGGTCACCGTGCCGCTGCTTCACGATACCCCGGGAGAGTTGGCTCAGCCGTATGGCGGCACCGATTGGAAAACCGCCGGTGAAGATCCGGTGCCGGGCAAGAACTGCCCGAACATGATGGTGGTTGAGCGCGACTACCCGAATATCTACAAGCAATTCACCTCGCTCGGCCCGTTACTCGACAAGTTGGGTAATGGCGGTAAGGGCATTAGCTGGAACACCCAGCATGAGGTCGATTTCCTCGGCAGCTTGAATCACAAGGTCACCGATGAAGGCGTCAGCAAAGGTCGCCCGCAGATTCAAACGGCAATTGATGCAGCCGAAGTCATCCTCTCGCTGGCGCCAGAAACCAATGGTCATGTGGCCGTTAAGGCGTGGGCTGCGCTGTCGGAGTTCACCGGTCTCGATCACACCCATTTGGCCAAGCCAAAGGCGCACGAAGCGATCCGCTTCCGCGATATTCAAGCGCAGCCGCGCAAGATTATTTCCAGCCCGACGTGGTCGGGGCTGGAAGACGAGAACGTCAGCTACAACGCTGGTTACACCAACGTTCACGAGTTCATCCCGTGGCGCACGATTACCGGGCGTCAGCAGTTCTATCAGGACCATCCGTGGATGGAGGCTTTCGGCGAGCAGATGATGAGTTATCGGCCGCCAGTCAACACCCGCACGATTGAAGTGGTGAAGGATCAGCGGCCCAACGGCAACAAAGAAATCGTTCTCAACTGGATCACGCCGCACCAGAAATGGGGCATTCACAGCACGTACACAGATAACTTGTTGATGCTCACGCTGAGCCGTGGCGGACCGATTATCTGGCTGTCTGAGAACGATGCGAAAAGCGCCGGGATTGAAGACAACGATTGGGTCGAATGCTTTAACGCCAACGGCGCCTTGACCGCGCGTGCAGTGGTCAGCCAGCGGGTTAAAGACGGCATGGTGATGATGTACCACGCCCAGGAACGGATCGTGAATCTGCCCGGCGCGGAAACCACTAAAACCCGTGGCGGCCACCATAACTCGGTCACCCGTGTGGTGCTCAAACCGACCCACATGATTGGCGGTTATGCGCAGCAATCGTACGGCTTTAACTATTACGGCACGGTGGGCTGTAACCGCGACGAATTCGTCGTGGTGCGCAAGATGCACAAGGTTGACTGGCTCGATGGCACCGATGTTGGCGGTTTGGGTGACGACGCTTTGCCACAACCACTGCCACAGAATATTTGAGGGAAGTTGCCATGAAGATTCGCTCACAAGTTGGCATGGTCCTGAACCTGGACAAATGCATCGGTTGCCACACCTGTTCGGTGACCTGTAAGAACGTTTGGACCAGCCGTGAAGGGATGGAATACGCCTGGTTCAATAACGTCGAAACCAAACCCGGCATTGGTTACCCCAAAGAGTGGGAAAACCAGGACAAGTGGAAAGGCGGCTGGATTCGTAACGCCGATGGTTCGATCAACCCAAAAATTGGCGGTAAATTTCGAGTGTTGGCGAACATTTTTGCCAACCCCGATTTGCCGGTGATTGATGATTACTACGAGCCATTCGACTTTGACTATCAGCACCTGCACACCGCGCCGCTAGGTCAACATCAGCCGATTGCCCGGCCACGCTCGTTGATCAGCGGCAAGCGCATGGAAAAGATTGAATGGGGGCCGAACTGGGAAGAAATTCTCGGCACCGAGTTCGCCAAGCGCCGCAAGGACCGCAACTTCGACAATATCCAGGCGGATATCTATGGCGAGTATGAAAATACTTTCATGATGTACCTGCCGCGCCTGTGCGAGCACTGCCTGAATCCCGCCTGCGCTGCTTCGTGCCCGAGTGGTGCGATCTACAAGCGTGAAGAAGACGGCATCGTCCTGATCGATCAGGAAAAATGCCGTGGCTGGCGCATGTGCATCAGCGGTTGCCCTTACAAGAAGATTTACTACAACTGGAAAAGCGGTAAGTCCGAGAAGTGCATCTTCTGTTATCCGCGTATTGAAGCGGGTATGCCTACCGTGTGCTCCGAAACCTGCGTCGGGCGTATCCGTTATCTCGGCGTGTTGTTGTATGACGCAGACCGTATCGCCGAAGTGGCGAGTACTGCCAGTGAGCAGGACCTGTATCAGAAGCAGTTGGAGATCTTTCTCGACCCGAACGATCCGGCTGTGATCAAGCAGGCGCTGGCCGATGGAGTGGCGATGTCAGTGATCGAAGCGGCGCAGAAGTCGCCGGTTTACAAGCTTGCTGTCGACTGGCAGTTGGCGCTGCCGCTGCACCCGGAATATCGCACCTTGCCGATGGTCTGGTATGTGCCGCCACTGTCGCCGATCCAGAACGCCGCACAAGCCGGTCACATCAGCATGGATGGTGTGCTGCCGGACGTCGATAGCCTGCGCATTCCGCTGCGTTATCTGGCCAATCTGCTGACTGCCGGTGACGAAAAACCGGTGAAGCTGGCGCTCAAGCGTTTGCTGGCCATGCGTGCCTATAAGCGTGCGCAGCAAGTAGACGGTGTGCGCGACCTGAAAGTGTTGGAAGACGTGGGCCTGACGGAATTGCAGGTCGAAGATATGTACCGCTATCTGGCCATCGCCAATTACGAGGATCGCTACGTGATCCCGAGTGCGCACCGCGAAGAGGCCATGAGCGACGCATTCGCCGAGCGCTCGGGCTGTGGTTTCAGCTTCGGCAGTGGCTGCAATGGCAGTTCGGATACCAACATGTTTGGCGCTAAAAAGGCCACCCAGCGCGACATCCTGAAAACCGTGCAGATCTGGGAGGATTGAGCATGCAAATTCTCAAAGTGATTTCCCTGCTGCTGGATTACCCGACCGAGCAACTGGTCGAGGCGCGCACTGAGTTGAGCGCCGCCATTAACGCATCGCGTGAGATCAGCCCGCAGCAACGTGCGGCGGTGCAGGTGTTACTGGAAGACATCACCGGCGGCGACCTGATGGACAGCCAGGAGCATTACAGCGCGCTGTTTGGTCGGGGTCGTTCACTGTCTCTTTTGTTGTTTGAACATGTGCATGGCGAGTCGCGTGACCGCGGCCAGGCCATGGTCGACATGATGGCGCAGTACGAGGCCGACGGGTTTGATATCGGGGTCAAGGAGTTGCCCGATTACATCCCGTTGTATCTCGAATATCTGTCGACCTGTGAAGACTTGAAAGCCCGTGAAGGGCTGGCCGATGTCGCGCATTTACTGGCATTGCTGGCCGCGCGCCTTGATGAGCGTGAGAGCAGCTACGCCAGTTGCATGCGGGCACTGCTGCAGATTGCGGGGGCAGAGCCCAGCGCGGCTGTTGCCGAAGTGCGTGAACAGGTTGCCGCAGAAGTACGCGACGACTCGCTCGAAGCACTGGACAAGGTCTGGGAGGAGGAGGCCGTCGACTTCCTTCAGGCCGAGCAACAAGACCGTTGCCCAAGCCAGACCACCGCGCCCGGCAAAGCTCGCGAAGAGCTGCCGGTGCCCATGCATTGGGTCGATTTCAATACGGACGATAAGCGCGAGCCACAGTTTCGGGAGGTGCAGGATGTCTAACACAAACTTGCTGTTATTCGGGGTTTATCCCTACGTTGCGCTGGCTATTTGCCTGATTGGCAGTTGGGCGCGGTTTGACCTTTCGCAGTACACCTGGAAGACCGGTTCAAGCCAAATGCTCAGTAACAAAGGCATGCGCATGGCCAGCAACATGTTCCATGTCGGGGTTCTGTTTGTACTGGCCGGACATTTTGTCGGACTGCTGACACCGCCTGCGCTGTATCACCATGTGATCAGCACTGAAAACAAGCAACTGCTGGCAATGGTCTCGGGTGGCATATTCGGTGTGATCTGCCTGGTCGGTTTGCTCATGCTGATCCATCGCCGTCTCACTGACCCTCGGGTGCGCGCTTCGTCGAGCTTCTCGGATGTGATGATTCTGCTGGTGCTGCTGGCGCAGTTGCTGCTCGGTCTCGGCACCATCTTTGCCTCGACCGCTCACCTCGATGGCTCGGTGATGATTCTGCTGGGTAACTGGGCGCAAGCCTTGGTCACATTGCAACCCATGGTGGCGGCGGAAAATATTGCCGGCGTCGGCTTGGTCTACAAGCTGCACGTATTCCTCGGCATGACCTTGTTCGTACTGTTCCCCTTTACCCGTCTGGTGCACATGGTCAGCGCGCCAATCTGGTACTTGGGTCGTCGTTATCAAATCGTTCGCCAGAAAGGCTGAGGAGTGGCTGATGAGTATTCAACAACCTCACAATGGGCATAGCGGCTCGTGCAACGGCAGCAACGCTGCGGTTGCCCAAGGGGCCGGCGTCCAGACATTTGTTCCGGCTGCAGTTGAACCCAGTGCTGCGCCGGTAGAGTTGATCGCCAGCAGCGAGCAGGAATGGCCGCGGATCAAGGTCAACGGCATTGTTATCGAGCAAGAGCAGATTGCGTTGGAGCTGCAATACCACGCCGCTCCCACGCGCAATGAGGCGGTGTTCTTGGCAAGCCAGGCGCTGGTGATTCGAGAGTTGCTCCGCCAGCGCGTCAATGCGCTCAACTTAAAGGTAATGAGGCAAGGGGCGGAGAGCGAAGAGGAGGCGCAAATCAGCGCGCTGATCGAACGGGAGATTGAATTGCCGCGTGCTGATGAGGCGGCCTGTCAGCAGTACTTCGATAAAAACCGTAAGCGTTATTCCAGTGCGCCTCTGATAGCAGCGCGGCATATATTGCTCGCGGCCGACCCGGAAGATGCGATGGCATGCAGCAAGGCGCGTGAGCAGGCGGATGCCTTGATTGTGCAACTGCAAAGCGATAAAAAACGCTTCGCTGAACTGGCATTGGCTCATTCCGATTGTCCGTCAAAGCAACAAGGCGGCGCGCTGGGCCAGATCAGTAAAGGCCAGACCGTGCCTGAGTTTGAGCGGCAACTGTTTCGTTTGCCGCTGGGCTTGGCTGCGCAACCAATCGAGAGCCGCTATGGTTACCATGTGGTCTGGATCGATCAACGAATCGAAGGTGAGTTACTGCCCTATACTGCAGTTGTCGGCTCGATTCGCACCGAGCTTGATCAGCGTGTTTGGCAGGTGGCGCTGGTGCAGTACATCAAGGGTTTGATTGGGCAGGCAGACATACAAGGTATTTTGCTTGAAGGAGCGGATTCTCCTTTGGTGCAATAACCTTCAAAGTCGGCGACATGGATGTTGCCTTGTTCAGCGAAATAACAGACCCTCAGGGCGTGTGCGCATGAGTCATTAACAGGAGTCACAGATGCACGGTTCGATGCAGGATGGATTTGGTCGGCATATCGACTACTTGCGAATGTCGGTGACTGATCGCTGTGATTTTCGCTGTGTCTATTGCATGGCGGAAGAAATGACGTTTCTGCCGCGTGAGCAAATCCTTTCTCTGGAAGAACTTTATCGTCTGGCCGCACTGTTTGTCGGGCAAGGCGTAAAGAAGATCCGCCTGACCGGTGGAGAGCCTCTGGTACGCCGGGGCATCGTCGGGCTTTGCGAGCAAATCGCAGCACTGCCAGGTTTGCGCGAACTGGTGATGACCACCAATGGTTCGCAGTTGGTCAAGCTGGCGAAGCCGTTGGCAGACGCCGGGGTCAAGCGACTGAATATCAGCCTGGATAGTTTGCAGGCCGATAAATTTCACGCGATCACCCGCACTGGCGATCTCCAGCAGGTGCTCGATGGCATTGAGGCTGCGCGCCAGGCCGGCTTTGAGCGAATCAAGCTGAACACTGTGGCCATGGCCGGACGCAATGAAGATGAAGTACTCGACCTGGTTGAGTTTGCCCTGGCCCGAGACCTTGATATCACCTTTATCGAGGAAATGCCGCTGGGCGATGTCGGGCGCTCGCGCGGCGAGAGCTTCTTTGCCAGTGATCAGGTGCGAGACCTGATTGCCGAGCGCTACTCGATTATCGACAGCGCCGAGCAAAGTGGCGGCCCTGCACGTTACATTCGCCTTGAAGGGTTTGCGCAAAGCCGTATTGGCTTTATCTCGCCGCACTCGCATAACTTCTGCGCCACCTGCAACCGTGTGCGCCTGACCGTAGAAGGGCGGCTGCTCCTGTGTTTGGGCCATGAGAACTCGGTTGATCTGCGCGCTCTGCTGCGCCGTTATCCCGAGAACGATCAGCCGTTGCTCGACGCGGTGGGGGCAGGGCTACAGCGCAAGCCAGAGCGCCATGAGTTCACCCATGACAACGACATTCAGGTGGTGCGCTTCATGAATGCCACAGGTGGCTGAGGCGTAATTGGCTGTTTTGCAAAGGTCGCCGTGTGCGGCCTTTTTGCTGGGCGAAAAACACAGGCCCGACTCTTTTGTCGATGTTCTGCTTCGGGCGCGATGCGCTTTTGTTATCCGCTAAAGCGAAAACATAGCCGACAAACACGCGCGAATAAAATAGCCCACACAGCAAAAGGCCCCGGCAGTTTTCACTGTCGAGGCCTCATGCATGAATCTGGTTGCGGGAGCCGGATTTGAACCGACGACCTTCGGGTTATGAGCCCGACGAGCTACCAGACTGCTCCATCCCGCGGCCGCCATTCTATGCTTCTGAGTGTGTGTGTCAACCGTGAGGGCGGAAAAAACTGTTTTATCTTCAATTATTTAGCGCACAGGTCAGGCGTTAAGCGATGTATTTGCGCTTGCTGAGCGGTGCTGGAGATATATTTCCAGACGACGCCGGAGTGCATTTCGCGTACTGGCACGTAGCAAATAGGTGACATGCCCCGAGTGCTACAGGAGAGCTGCAGTTTGGAAAAGTGAACCGCATGGCGGCAACTGAAATGCGCCGCACAGCAAAAGGCCCCGGCAGCTTTCACTGTCGAGGCCTTATGCATGAATCTGGTTGCGGGAGCCGGATTTGAACCGACGACCTTCGGGTTATGAGCCCGACGAGCTACCAGACTGCTCCATCCCGCGGCCGCCATTCTAGCGTCTTTAACCCGGCTGTCAACTTTTATATGGGAAAGCCCCTGTTTATCAGCCAGAAGGCCTGCGTTTGAGTGGGCTTGGTTGGGTAAGGATTCAGTGCAGGTGCCAGCGCCAGTGCGCAGCCCGCTAGAAAGAGAAGCGTGAGAGCCAGGTTTATCGATGTGCGCTTGAAGTAGGGGGAGACTCTGTTTGTGTATATCGCAGATAGCAAAAGGCCCCGGCAGTTTTCACTGTCGAGGCCTCATGCATGAATCTGGTTGCGGGAGCCGGATTTGAACCGACGACCTTCGGGTTATGAGCCCGACGAGCTACCAGACTGCTCCATCCCGCGGTCGCCATTCTATGCTTCTGAGGCTTGCTGTCAACCGCTAACGTTGGAAAAACTATTTTATCTTCAATCGCTTAGCGTCAATATGGATTGCTCCGAATTGCTTGGGCCCCTGCCAGCGCTGGGTTTCGGTGCAGTTTATAGGTCATAAAACGGTCATTCGCGAGTGGCTAAGATTAAAGGTCGTGCTGGCTTAGGCGTATGCCTGCTAGCCCTGCTGTTGCAGTCAAGTAAATCGCCAGTGCGTGACGCTTGGGCCGGTATCGGGTAAAACGGCGTTGGTTTTAAAGGAGACAATATTGATGCAAGCAAAATGTAAAGGGTGTGGCGCCAAAGTAGGGCGCGGGCAGACGCATTGCCCCGCTTGCGGAGTCGAGTTGCCCGCGCCGAGCAAGTTATTGCCCATGGCGGCCTTTTTCCTGATCGTGATCCTGGTTATCCGCGCCTATATGGATAAACCCGAGAGCGATACTCAAGCGCCTGCTGCTGCAACGCCGGCCGCTCAAGCTCAGTAACTCCCTCTTGCCACTGGAGCGGTCTAGGAAATCTCGACCTGATAGCGAAAGGTATCGGCCGCTCCGCGCGAGATGCGGTACTCCAGTGGGCTGCGGTCATAGCTCAGGGCGATCCGTTCTATCACCACCACTGGCGCGTTGTCGGCGATGCCGAGGAGCGCCGCTGCGCTGCTGTTTGCCGGCTCGACGCTGAGGGTTTCCTGCGCCGAGGCGATCATTTGCCCGCATTCCTGCTCGTAAAACGGATAAAGCAGGTTGCCGAATGCCGCAAGGTCCAGCTCAAGCAACTTGCCGAAACGCGAAGCGGGTAACCAGATGTCCTCGCTGAACACTGCGCGCGAATCCAGTGTGCGGGTGCGTTGCAGGTACACCACCGACTCCTCTGCCTCAAGTTGCAAGGCCTTGCGCACCTGTTCGGTGGGCGTCAGCAACTGCCGCGCCAGAATCTGGCTGTCGGGAATCTGCTTTTCGCCCTGACTATTTACCTGGCGGAAAAACCGCAACAGCGAAGAGGTGAAATCTGGGCGCCGGACAAAGGTGCCGCGGCCCTGACTGCGTTGCAGCAGTCCATCGGCAACCAGAGTGTCGACCGCTTTTCTGATGGTGCCAATGGCCACCCCGTAACTCTTGGTCAGTTCTTGCTCGGTTGGAATCGGTTCGCCCGGCCGCCATTCCCCGGCTGCAATCTTGGCCAGCATTTCATCTCGAAGCTGCTGATACAGCGGCAAGCGTTGGTCTGAGCTAAAGCTTGAAGAAGGCATATAGAGATCCAGACAATCAATTTTTCATACTTTAGCACCGACCGATGGCGGGGTGCATTGGTTGACAGGCTGTAGCTCTGAATATATGGTCATATAAACATATATATGAATTCGTGACTGTATAAAAGGTGTGCTCTGAGCAGTGCGCTTACCAATAAATCAGCCAGAGTGTTGCTATATGATCACTTCACATCTGCCGCCCCTGACCGGGATTGACACCCACGCGCATATTTTCAGCCGCGACCTGCCGCTCGCCGACGGGCGCCGTTACAGCCCCGACTATGATGCGTGGATTGAGGATTATCTGCGCCAGCTAGACTCCGTTGGGTTGTCTCACGGGGTGCTGGTGCAGCCCAGTTTTCTCGGGACTGACAATAGTTTTCTGTGCGCGGCGCTGCGCAAGTATCCGCAGCGTTTGCGCGCGATTGCGGTGGTTGAACCGGGCATCAGTGAGGTGCAGTTGGACGCGATGCAGGCGTGCGGTGTGGTCGGTGTAAGGTTGAATCTGCTGGGCAAGCCGCTCGCCGATTACAGCAGTGCGCTGTGGCAGGATTTTTTTGCGCGACTTGCACGGCGCCAATGGCAAGTGGAAATTCAGCGGCCGATGGTCGATCTTGCGCCTATTTTGCCGGCAATTCTGGCCAGCGGCGTCACTGTGGTGATTGATCATTTCGGCCTGCCCGAAGGGCAAATCGACCCCGAACTGCCAGCGCATCAAGCATTCATGCAACTGCTGGCAAGCAGCCCGCAGCTGTATATCAAACTCTCTGCTGCCTACCGCTGCAAAGCCTCGCGTGCACAGGCGCAGCAGTCGGTCAGCGTATTGCGTTCGACTTGTGGCGGTGTTGACCGCTTCCTCTGGGGAAGCGACTGGCCACATACCCGCCATGAACATGAAACCGATTATGTCGCGCAGTTTGCCGAGATCACTGCATTGCTGCCCGATCCTGCTGAGCGCCGCCAGGTGTTGCTGGAAAACCCGGCACAGCTATTTAAATTTCAGCAACAAGCTGACGCAACAGAACAATAAAAGGCGACTAGAACAATGATGAGTTTGTTGGTGATTGCGGCGATCGTGATTTCGATAGCTTTGGGCTACAAGACCAAGATCAATATTGGTTTGTTTGCCATTGCATTTGCGTACTTGATCGGCTGCTTCGCGATGGGCCTGAGCCCTTCCGATGTGATCATGATGTGGCCACTTAAGATGTTCTTTATCATCTTTTCGGTCTGCCTTTTCTACAGCTTTGCCATCGTCAACGGCACGTTGGAAAAGCTAGCTGAGCATCTGCTCTACAGTTGCCGGCGGTTCCCGCACCTGCTGCCTTACGCAGTATTCATTACCTCGGCGTTGATCGCTGCATTGGGCGCTGGTTACTACACGGTGCTGGCCTTTATGGCGCCAATCACCTTGTTACTGTGCGAGCGCACCCGCATGAGCTTGATTCTCGGGGCGATGGCGGTGAACTACGGGGCGCTGGGTGGCGCCAACTTTGTATCGAGCCAGAGCGGGATTATTTTCCGCACCCTGATGGTCAATTCGGGTATTCCAGAAAACACCGCCTTCATTAACAGTTTCGGCATCTTCGCCAGCACCGTGGCCATTCCATTGCTGGTGATTACCGGCTTTATGTTGTTTACCGGTCATAAGAAGTCGATGCAAAGCTCCACGTACACCATTACCCCGCCAACCCCGCTGAACAGAGAGCAAAGAGTCACGCTGCAACTCACGTTGCTGATGATGGCGCTGGTGCTGCTGGCGCCAATCGCCCACATTGTTTTTCCAGACAACCAGACAGTCACCTTCATCAACTCGAAGATGGACATTGGCCTGATTGCCAGTGTGTTCTCGGTCATCGCCTTGCTGCTGAAACTGGGCGATGAGCGCAAAGCGATGGCGGCTGTGCCGTGGTCGACACTGGTGATGATTTGTGGCGTCGGCATGCTCATCGCCATTGCGATCAAGGCGGGCACGATTGATCTGCTGGCCTCCTGGATTGGTACCTCGATTCCGCCGGTGTTGGTGCCAGTCGCCTTTGGTGTGGTGGCAGCTTTGATGTCGCTGTTTGCCAGCACGCTGGGCGTGGTAACCCCGGCGCTGTTCCCGATTGTGCCGCCGATTGCAGCGTCTCTGGGGATTGATCCTTTGTTGATCTTTATCTGCATTGTGGTCGGCGCGCAGGCAACCTCTATCTCGCCATTCTCATCCGGTGGCAGCTTGCTGCTGGGCTCGTGCCCGACCGAAAAAAGCCGTGCCGAGTTCTTTCCGAAGCTGCTGTTCCGCGCTGCGCCCTTGGGGTTTGTCGCGGCATTGGTGTTCAACCTGGTGCTGAGTTTTGTGCTCTGAGCAAGGTTGAGAGAGGCGCAAATGCGTGTATCTGCGCGATTGAATTTGCGCGTGCGTAGTACCGGTGAGCGACTGAGCGGGTGATAATGCCCGCTCGAATCAACGCTGATTAACTAAGGTGCGCTGCAGGTGCTATTCACAATCAAGGAAATCGACCCGCTGGTTTACCGCCAGCAGACCCGGCGCAGCACTTGGAGCATTGCGCTGTTGTTTGTGCTGCTTGCCCTGGCATTCTCAACTCTGTCGGTGCAGCTGTTCGGTCAGCCGGGAGGCGACAACTTCTATTGGAATCTGGGCGGGGTCATTGTCGCCTTGCTGCTGACTATCGCGTTGGTGCGCCAGGTGTTCTGGTCGCAGCCGTGGATGGCGTCGGCAGTCTATGGCTGGCAACTCAAGCGTAGCCTGCTGCGCATTACCAATGTCATGCACGACGTGAAAGCCGGCGTTGCGGCGGGCGATCCGCTGAGTTTCAAGCTGCTGCGTTTCTATCATTTGGGCGTCAGCCAAATGCACCGTCTGGACGGTAACTCCAGCGATCACGTGCAGATGCTCGCTGAAATCGATCAGCATAAAACTGCGATGCAGGCGTTGAACCTGCCGATTGATCAAACCCAATTCGACAGCCAATGGCTCGAGTCGCTGGCCAAGCACGGCTGATCGACACACCGCGTGGCAGAGCCAAACCAGTCTTGATGGTTTTCCGCCACGGCGGCGCACGCTCAGGGTTTGGCCAGCCCAAGCGCACCCTCAAGGTCGTCATTCAAGGTCTCATGGCGCTTGAGAGTTGGTATTATCAGCTGCTGTAAAGACTGGTGCATTTGCGCCTTGCCGGTCACACAGGCCGCAGACACGGCTTGGTTGGCATCTATCGGCGTGCATATTCTTGGGTGGCTGGACTAATTGGTCGCGAAGCAACGAAAAATCATCCACATCGACTGCGACTGTTTCTACGCCGCGGTAGAGATGCGTGATGATCCAAACCTGGCGAGCAAACCGCTGGCTGTCGGCGGCGCAGCAGACCGGCGCGGAGTCATTGCGACCTGCAATTATGAGGCACGGGCCTATGGTGTGCGCTCGGCAATGGCCACCGGGCATGCACTGAAGCTGTGTCCGGACTTGTATATCGTCAAGCCGCGCTTCGATGTTTATAAAGCGGTATCGCGGGAGATCCATGCAATCTTTCGTGATTACACCGACATTATCGAGCCGCTGTCGCTAGATGAAGCATTTCTCGATGTCACTGACTGCGAGCTTTTTTCCGGCAGTGCAACGCGCATCGCCGCGGACATTCGCCGGCGCGTTTCGCAGACCTTGCACATCACCGTGTCGGCGGGTGTGGCGCCGAACAAATTTCTCGCCAAGATCGCCAGCGACTGGCGCAAGCCCGATGGTTTATTTGTGATAACACCGCCCGAGGTGGATGCCTTCGTCGCTGAGTTAGCGGTGAGCAAACTGCACGGTGTCGGCAAGGTCACCGCCGAGAAACTCGCTCGTCAGGGCATTTCGACCTGTGCCGATTTACGTGCCTGGGACAAGCTCGGCTTGGTGCGCGAGTTCGGCAGTTTTGGTGAGCGGCTCTGGGGGCTGGCGCGCGGGATTGATGATCGCCCTGTGCAAACCGACAGCCGCCGCCAGTCTGTGAGCGTCGAGAATACCTACCTGCAAGACCTGCCAGACTTAAAGGCGTGCCTTGAGCAATTGCCGGAGTTGTTGGCTGAACTGGAAAAGCGCATGGCGCGTTTGGACTCCAGCTATCGACCGGATAAACCGTTTGTGAAGGTCAAATTCCATGACTTCACCCAAACCACGCTGGAGCAGGCCGGGGCGCAGCGATCACTGGATAGCTATCAGCTGTTGTTGAGTGGCGCCTATGCGCGAGGCAATAAGCCGGTGCGATTGCTCGGCGTGGGGGTGCGGCTGCAGGATTTGCGCGGCCGGCATGAGCAACTGGAGTTGTTTGAACGTTAGCGCGTGAGGCAAAACCTGCGCCCGGCTGCAAGCAGAGCCGGCGCGCAGATTCTGGCGTGGATCAGTCGTTAACCGGCCACAGGCGAATAGGCTTGCCTTGGGCGGGCCACAAACGCAGCTGGTCGTTCTCGGAGAAGTCCCAGCGCTGCACCTCAGCCAGTGCCTTGAGGAAGCGAGTCTCTTGCTCCATCAATGCAGGCGGGCACATTTTACGGGTACTGCCGGCCTGAACGAAGTTGATGGCTTCGCCATTGCGGTTATAACCCGAGAACCAGTGGTTGCAGCCGGCGCTGCCGTAAGCACGGCCGTCGGCGCCGAGGGTAATCGTCAGGTGGCTGTTGTCGATCAGCGGACGTTCGCCGATCCATTCAACTTGATAGGTCTTGTCGGTTTCCAGAGTCACGGGCATGGCTGAGCATCCAATGAGGCTGACACTGAGTAGACTTGTAGCTATGAGTGCTTTCATCGTCATTCCTTCTGACATTTCGGGCAAAGGTGTTTGGCGTCGCGACGCAGCCAACCCAGCTCGCTAATCCGCGCTTCGGCAGCGCCTGCTTCGGCTTGTTTGCCAAGCGCGGTATCCACGGCAAATTCAAAGTCTAGCTGTTTGCCACAGCTGTCGCAGGTGACCTGCCAGTTATGGATCGCCAGTTCTTTGAAGGCCGGGCCTTTGGCGACGGCGACCCATTGGCCGGGCGGGGTGATCAGGTGACGGACTTTCTCCACCGTCAGGCGCATGCTCAGATCACGGCTGCCTTTGAGGGTGACTTGCAAGGTGTCGCCGTTGTGAATCGAGCCTCCGTTGCCGGTTACTTGATAACGACCAGCAGCGAGTGCTTTGCATTCAATCAGGGTGTGCTCAGGGTTGAGCAGGTTGTAGCGAAAATCGTGTTCGGCCATGGTTCCTCCAGCTGGAAGCAAATGCTATCACGCGCAGGGCTCAACCTGATTGATTGGTGTGCCTTTGGCCCAAGCCTCGATGTTGTCGAACGTGGTTTGGGCAATGCCCGACAATGCCTCACGGGTCAGAAAAGCCTGATGCGCGGTCAAAATCACATTGGGGAAGGTCAGCAGTCGCGCCAGCACGTCATCCTGCAAGGGCCGATCCGAATAGTCCTCGAAGAACACATCGGCCTCTTCTTCGTACACATCCAGGCCGAGATAACCGAGCTGGCCGCTTTTCAGGGCGCTAATCACGGCGACTGTGTCGATCAGCGCGCCGCGGCCGGTGTTGATCAGCATGGCGCCGGTTTTCATCTGCGCCAGGCGATCGGCATTGATCAGGTGATGCGTGCCTTCGGTGAGCGGGCAATGCAGGCTCATGATGTCGCTGCTGCTGATCAGTGTTTCCAAGCTCACCTGGCGGGCGCCCAGTTCACTCAAGCCGCTGACCGGATAAGGGTCGTAGAGCAGAACCGCGCAGCCAAAGCCGCGCATGATCCGGGCAAGTGACAGGCCGATCTTGCCGCAGCCGATTATCCCGACAGTTTTGCCGTGCAAGTCAAAGCCGGTGAGGCCATGCAGCGAGAAGTCGCCTTCACGGGTGCGGTTGAATGCGCGGTGAGTGCGCCGGTTGAGCGTCATGATTAACGCGACCGCATGTTCGGCAACCGCATAGGGCGAGTAGGCGGGCACACGCACAACTGGCAGGCCTAGCTGGCTGGCCGCGTGCAGGTCGACATGGTTGAAACCCGCCGAACGCAAGGCAATCAGGCGTGTACCGCCAGCGGCCAGGCGTTCCAGAACCGGTGCGCTGAGGTCATCATTAATAAATGCGCAAACCACGTCGTAGCCCTCAGCCAGTGCAGCTGTTTCGGCCGAAAGGCGCGCCTCCTGCATTTGCACGTGCCAGGCAGCCGGCATTTCGGCGCTGGCAAAGCTTTCGGTGTCATAGGGCTTGCAGCTAAACAAAATGATGCGCATCTCAGCTCCTTGGTTTCAGATCCGGGCTACTGCTGCACCGCCGAGACTTCCCTGGCCAGTGTTTCTATGGCCGCCTCAAGTGCGTCCAGTGCGCTGTCGACCTCGGGATTTTCCTGTTTGAGAAAAGTTTCGCTGCGCTGACAGGCCGCGCGCAATTGCGGCACGCCGCAGTACCGCGTGGCGCCGTGCAGGCGATGCACGCGCTCAAGCAGCTCATTGCGGTCGGCATCCTTGCGCGCTTGGCGAATCGCCTGTTTATCAGCGGGCAGCCCCGCGATCAGCATGCTCAACATGTCAGCAGCCAAGTCCGCTTTGCCCGCAGCCAGGCGCAGACCTTCCTCGTTGTCGAGCACTCTGGCGCTGGCAATTGAGACCACAGGTTCCGGCGACGGTTCTGTTGCATATTGGCGCAGGCCCAAACCGGTCCACTTGAGCACCACTTGCGCCAGTTGGCGCTCGCTCACCGGTTTGGTCAGGTAGTCGTCCATGCCGCATTGCAGCAGGGCGCGCTTCTCGTTGGACATCGCATGTGCGGTGAGTGCCACGATCGGCAGCGGCTGGCGCTGATGATCCTGTTCCCACTGGCGAATCTGTTCGGTGGTTTGGCGACCATCCAGGCCGGGCATTTGCACGTCCATGAGGATCAGGTCGTAGACGTTCTGCTTGGTCAGCTTGATTGCATCAAAGCCATTGCCGGCCGTGGCAACGTTGGCGCCCATGTCACTCAGCAGGGTCTTTACCAGCAACAAGTTGGCCGGGTTGTCATCGACGCAGAGCACCAGCGGGGCGCGGCTTGGTGCCAGTGTTGGTTGTTCACTGATGGGCTGGCGCGGGCTGATCAGTTCGATCATTGCGCGTTGCAGCTTGCGCGTGCAGGCCGGTTTTGCCTGCAACTGGGTTTGCGTTGACTGCAGAATCTGCTGGTAGATCGCAAGCTCGGTGGTCGGACAAAGCACGATGCTGTTGCAGGACAACTGCTCGAGTGCGCGGATGCATTTATCCAGTTGCTCGGGCGGCAGTTCCAGCGTGCTGGCGCCAATCACGGCCAGTCCGATGGGCTCCGCGCTGTGTTGCGAGCTGGCGACGGCGTCCAGCAGCAGGTCTGGCGTGGCGTAGGCTTCGGCGACCAGCGCGCAATCTTCGAGCTGATGTTGCAGGGCCTGACGCGCCAGCTCGCGGCTTTCCATCATGGCCACGCGGCGGCCTTGCAGCAGCGGTCGGGGCAGGTCTTCGATGTCGTTGCGGGCTTTGGGCAGGTTGATGCTGATCCAGAATTCGGAGCCTTGCCCCGGCGTGCTGTCGACGCCAATTTCGCCGCCCATCTGCTCGATCAGGCGCTTCGAGATCACCAGTCCCAGACCGCTGCCGCCAGCTTGGCGGGACATCGAGTTGTCCGCCTGACTGAATGCCTGAAACAGTGCGCGCAGGTCTTCTTCACTGAGGCCGATGCCGGTGTCTTGTACGCTGATCCGCAGTTGCGCCCGGTCCTGGGTTTCATCTTCGAGCATGGCCCGAATCACGATGCTGCCTTCACGGGTGAACTTGATCGCATTGCTGACCAGATTGATCAACACCTGCTTGAGGCGAAGCGGGTCGCCGACCACCGACATTGGCGCATCGCGATACACCAGGCTCAGCAATTCGAGCTGCTTCTCGTGCGCCGTGGGCGCCAGAATGGTCAGGGTTTCCTGCAGCAGGTCGCGCAGGTTGAACGGCATGTTTTCCAGCACCAGTTTGCCGGCTTCGATCTTCGAGAAGTCGAGAATCTCGTTAATGATGCTCAGCAGGCTGTCGGCTGACTTTTCGATGGTGCCAAGGTAATCGTATTGGCGTGGGGTCAGTTCACTTTTCAGCAGCAGGTTGGTGAAGCCCAGAATGCCATTCAGTGGCGTGCGAATTTCATGGCTCATGTTGGCCAGAAATTCGGATTTGATGCGGCTGGCTTCCAGTGCTTCCTTGCGCGCGAAATCCAGTTCGATGTTCTGGATTTCGATGGTTTCGAGGTTCTGGCGCACATCTTCCGTGGCCTGGTCGATGCTGTGCTGCATTTCCTCCTGAGCATTTTGCAGGGCCTCGGCCATGCGGTTGATGCCCGACGCCAGCTCGTCCAATTCGTGACTGCCGAGCAACGGCAAGCGTGTGTCGAGCTTGCCTTCTTTAAGCTGGGCAACCCGTTGCTTGATCAGCAACAGCGGCTCGTTAATCGTGCGGCTCATGCGGAACGCCAACATGGCGGTTACCAGCAAACCGGCCAGGGTCAACAGCAGGGTGGTGAGCAGGCTGCGGTAACCGGCAATCAGCGTGCTGTGGCGCGACATTTCCAGCTCGACCCAGCCGAGCTGGTCGTGTTTGCGCTCGGCATTGTTGTCGCCACTCAGGCTCATGTGGAAGTCGAACACCGGGTACATGATGCGCGTGGTGTCTTCCAGGTTGACCTCACCCAGAATCGCTTCGCCCGCGAACGGGGAAGGGCCGAGCATATTCGGTCCGGCATGTGCCAGCGGTGAGCGGTCCATGCCTTGAAAGCTGATGGAGCGCACATCGGGTTGGTCAAGGCCGTGATTGGCGACGCGCTGGAGCAGGGCCCGGTCAGTGCTTTTGAGTGCTGGCGCGGCCAGTGTGGCCAACTGCTCGCTGATCATCTGGCCGCGCTGCTGCAGTTGCTCCTGCAAGCTGGACAGCTGCAGCCAAGTGAAATACCCGCCCAGAACCAACGCCAACAGGCTGGTTGGTAGCAGGGTGAGCATGAGGACGCGGCCTTTAATGCCGAGGTCGTTGAACACGCTAACGTTCCTTGAAATGAGTGGTGGCGTACTGGTGGCCGCCAGAGCGTGATTAAACCACTTTCTTGCTTGATGACCCTATACAGCGTGGCCAAAAGCGTATTCGGGTGTTTCATGGCGCGCGGTATTAACGCGCGATCTGCCGGTTAATCGTCCGCAAATCTGGCTGAAATGCAGGGCAGGGCTTTAGTCGATTATCGGCTGGCGCTGTTTGCCGGTATTATAGGCGCCCCTGTTGTTGCCCGGACTCGATTGACGCCATGACTTTGCAGTTTCCGACTATCGCCGATTGTATCGGTGAGACCCCGCTGGTGCGCTTGCAGCGCTTGCCAGGGGAAACCTCCAATACGTTGCTGGTCAAGCTTGAAGGCAATAACCCGGCGGGCTCGGTAAAAGACCGTCCGGCGCTTTCAATGATTACCCGAGCGGAGTTGCGCGGCGATATTCAGCCGGGCGATACGCTGATTGAGGCGACCTCCGGTAACACCGGTATTGCGCTGGCGATGGCGGCGGCGATCAAGGGTTACAAGATGATCCTGATCATGCCGGACAACTCGACAGCCGAGCGCAAGGCGGCCATGACGGCCTATGGCGCCGAGCTGATTCTGGTATCGCGCGAAGACGGTATGGAAGGTGCGCGGGATCTGGCTGAAAGCCTGCAGCGCGGCGGCCGTGGCAAGGTGCTCGACCAGTTCGGCAACACCGATAACCCACAAGCGCATTACACCGGCACCGGCCCGGAAATCTGGCGGCAAACCCAGGGGCAGGTGACGCATTTCATCAGCTCGATGGGCACCACCGGCACGATCATGGGGGTTTCGCATTACCTCAAAGAGCAAAACCCCAACGTGCAGATTATTGGCTTGCAGCCGCAGGAAGGCTCCGCCATTCCGGGCATCCGCCGCTGGCCGGAAGAATACCTGCCGAAGATTTTCCAGTCTGAGCGGGTTGATCAAATTGTCGACATGACCCAGCTCGAAGCCGAGAACGTCATGCGCCGCTTGGCCCGTGAAGAAGGTATTTTCTGTGGCGTCTCGTCCGGTGGCGCCGTAGCCGCGATGCTGGAGTTGTCGAAGCAGGTAGAAAACGCGGTGATGGTGGCGATTATCTGTGACCGTGGCGACCGTTATCTTTCGACGGGCGTGTACGACACGCCGCACGCCTGATGGCCAAGAAAACCTCGGGCCTGCGCTTCCAGCCGAGCGGCGGCACGCGTGCGCCACAAGTCCCTGTGGGCAAAAAGCAGAAGCTGGCGGTTGAGCGGCTGGCCAACGATGGCCGTGGCATTGCCTTTATCGAGGGCCGCACTTGGTTTGTTTCCGGCGCGTTGCCTGGCGAACAGGTTGAGGCGCGGGTTGTCGGCGCGCGCAGTCAGGTCGTCGAGGCGCGTACCGAGCGGGTGTTGCAGGCCAGTGCCGAGCGCCGCGACGAGCCGTGTCAGTACGCTAAAACCTGCGGCGGTTGCAGCGTGCAGCACATGAGCCACGCCGATCAGTTGGCGCTCAAGCAGCGCCTGTTGGCCGAGCAATTCAGTCGCCTGGCTGAAGGCCTCGCACCGCAAACGTGGGCCGAGCCGTTGTCTGGCGCCGAGTTTGGCTATCGCCGGCGCTGCCGGATTGCCGTGCGCATGGACAGTAAAAGTCGTCAGTTGAGTGTGGGTTTTCGCGCGGCTTCCAGTCAGGACATCATTTCGATAGACGACTGTCCGGTACTGGTACAGCCCTTGCAGCCAATTTTGCGTGCGCTGCCCGAGACGCTGTCGGCCCTTGAAAAGCCGCAGTCGATTGGTCATGTCGAGTTATTCAGTGGCACCGCCTGCGCGGTTCTGGTGCGCCACACCCAGGCGTTAAGCGATGCCGACACGGCGCGGTTGCAGGATTTTTGCGCCGCTCACGATGCGCAGCTCTGGTTGCAAGGCGCGGGTGATCCGGCGCCGTTAAATCCTGAGCACCAATTGGCGTTTGCATTGTCCGAGTGGAATGTCGAACTCGCCTATCGGCCAGGTGACTTTGTTCAGGTCAATGAACAGGTGAATCAGGCAATGGTCGCTCAGGCATTAGCCTGGCTCGCGCCTAAAGCCGGTGAGCGGGTGCTGGATCTGTACTGCGGTCTGGGTAATTTTGCCTTGCCGTTGGCGCGTTTCGCCGATCAGGTTGTGGCGGTTGAAGGCGTTGAAGGCATGGTTGAGCGGGCTCGCGAGAATGCCCGCAGCAATCAGTTGGAAAACGTTGAGGTGCATTGCGCGGATTTGTCCGAGCCATTGGCAGCGGCTGATTGGGCCTCCGGTGGTTTTGCTGCCGTGCTGCTCGATCCGCCGCGTGATGGCGCGTATCAGGTGGTCAAGCAGATGGCGAGTCTGGGTGCGCAGCGGGTGGTTTATGTGTCGTGCAACCCGACGACGCTGGCCCGCGACAGCCTTGAGTTGCAGGCGCAGGGCTATCGACTGGAGCGTGCCGGCATTCTCGACATGTTCCCGCAAACGGCGCATGTCGAGGCGATGGCGTTATTTGTAAAGGGTTAAGCGCTGTTGTGGATTGAGCAGCGATTAAACCCGGTAAGTGCGGTAAATACAGTTATAAGTTGTGGCCGTTTTGTGATTGCGCTGGCCTTGCAAGGGCCTATATTGATTGATCACAGCTTATGACGTTCACGGACGTGAAGGATCCGTCTGACGTGGTTTAACCACCGGCCCGAAGAAGGCTGGGTATGACTCGGTGTAACAGATGTACACCGTAGGGAAGGTAAGTGACATGGTTCAAGTGAGAGCGCATCAGCCGATCAACGAAGACGGCAGCATCAACCTTGAGGCCTGGCTGGATCACGTGCTGAGCGTTGATCCGGCACTTGACCGCAATGCTTTGCGTGAGGCCTGCGTGTTTGCTCGCGAAGCTGAACAGCAAGCCAACGCGGCGCAGAATCTCTGGGCCGAGGGCGCGTCGAGTTTCCGCGTGGGGCTGGAGATTGCCGAAATTCTCGCCGACCTGCGCCTAGATCAGGACTCCCTGGTCGCTGCACTCATCTACCGGGGTGTTCGCGAGGGCACTTTCAGCCTGGCCGATGTTCATCAGCGTTTCGGGCCGGTGGTTTCCAAACTGATCGACGGCGTGCTGCGCATGGCCGCCATCAGCGCCAGTATGAACCCGCGTGATTCATTGGTTCTGGGCTCGCAGGCTCAGGTCGAGAACCTGCGCAAAATGCTCATCGCAATGGTCGATGATGTGCGCGTGGCACTGATCAAACTGGCCGAACGCACCTGCGCCATTCGCGCCGTCAAGCAAGCTGACGACGAGAAGCGCCAGCGTGTTGCCCGTGAAGTGTTCGACATCTATGCGCCGCTCGCGCACCGCCTCGGCATCGGCCATATCAAGTGGGAACTGGAGGACTTGTCGTTCCGCTACCTTGAGCCGGAACAGTACAAGCAGATCGCAACTCTGCTGCATGAGCGCCGCCTCGACCGCGAGCATTACATTAACGAGGTCATGAGCCAGCTGCGCTCGGAGTTGACCGATACCGGCATCGAGGCCGATATCAGCGGGCGTGCCAAGCATATCTATTCCATCTGGCGGAAGATGCAGCGCAAAGGCCTGCAGTTCAGTCAGATATACGATGTCCGTGCAGTTCGTGTGCTGGTGCCCGCCGTGCGCGATTGCTACACCGCGCTGGGTATCGTGCACACCCTGTGGCGGCACATTCCCAAGGAGTTTGACGACTACATCGCCAACCCCAAAGAGAACGGTTACCGCTCGCTGCACACCGCCGTGCTTGGCCCGGAAGGCAAGGTGCTGGAGGTACAGATTCGTACCCACGCCATGCACGAAGAGGCTGAGCTGGGTGTTTGTGCGCACTGGCGCTACAAGGGCACCGACGTCAACTCGAGCTCCAACCATTACGAAGAGAAAATCTCTTGGCTGCGTCAGGTGCTCGAGTGGCATGAAGAACTGGGTGATATCGGCGGGTTGGCTGAGCAGTTGCGCGTGGATATCGAACCCGACCGGGTGTATGTATTCACCCCGGATGGCCACGCAATCGATTTGCCCAAAGGCGCCACGCCGCTGGACTTCGCTTATCGGGTGCACACCGAGATTGGCCATAACTGCCGGGGCGCAAAGATCAACGGGCGCATTGTGCCGCTCACTTACAGCCTGCAGACCGGCGAGCAAGTCGAAATCATCACCAGCAAGCATGGCACGCCAAGCCGTGACTGGTTGAACTCCAACCTCGGCTATGTGACCACGTCACGGGCGCGGGCGAAGATCGTTCACTGGTTCAAGATGCAGGACCGCGACCAGAACGTGGCGGCGGGTAAAGCCATGCTTGAGCGTGAGTTGGGCCGGCTGGGCTTGCCCTCTGTCGACTTTGAGAAGTTGGCTGAGAAAGCCAATCTGAAGACCGCCGAAGACCTGTTCGCATCACTCGGGGCAGGTGATGTGCGCGTGGTGCATGTGATGCACCTTGCCCAGCAGATGGTCGAGCCGGAGCGCAGCGAGCAACTGGAGCTTATTCCACGTAAAGCGCTGGGCTTCAAGCCGGGCAAACGCGGCGATATTCAGATTCAGGGCGTCGGCAACCTGCTTACACAGATGGCGGGATGCTGTCAGCCATTGCCGGGCGATCCGATTGTGGGCTACATCACTCAGGGGCGTGGCGTCAGTATCCACCGTCAGGACTGTGCCTCGGTGCTGCAACTGGCCGGGCGCGAGCCGGAGCGGATCATTCAGGTGACATGGGGCCCGGTGCCGGTACAAACCTATCCGGTGGATGTGGTCATCAAGGCATACGACCGCTCGGGGTTGCTGCGTGACGTCACGCAGATTCTGCTCAACGAGAAGCTCAATGTGTTGGCGGTTAACACCCAGTCCAACAAAAACGACAACACCGCGACCATGTCGATTACCGTCGAGATTCCGGGGTTGGATGCCTTGGGTCGCTTGCTTGGGCGCATCTCGCAGTTGCCGAATATCATTGAAGCACGACGCCTGCGCTCGGTCTCATAACTTCGACTGAACTGTCGGACCGAACTGTCGGGACGGGGCGCTTGTGCAATCCGTTCCGGCAACGCTTTTAGCGGTGTTACTCAATCAGCTTTTGCGGCGATTGGGGTAGCCATCGGTTATCAGTCGCTGGCCCATCACCGCCGCGCAACCGGGGTGGAGCAGGATCGATTTTTGATGGTGATGATTGGCGAACCCGTTGTAGTAAACGGCGCTGTTGGACAGCTTGCCGCCACACTCGAAACACACTTCTTGTTCCTGCATGCGCTCGAGCGGCAATTGCTCTTCGGAAAACTGTGCGACAAAAGTCATGGTGTTCACCTTGAGTGGGGACACTTCATTTATTAAGTCATTTTGGCGTATATGCAAGCCAGACCGTTATCGTGAGGCCATTCAAGGTAATCGCTAAGGGTTAAAAGCAGATTCATGCAGACGTAAAAAAGGCGCCGGGTAGGGCGCCTTTTTAATCTGGCTAACAGCACGCCTGGGTAATGGCGAGGAGCCTGGGTACTGCTTAGCTGATGCGGTTAGCGCCGGTACGGTCGAAACCGTCTTCGGCAACGCGGTTAACGCCAGTGCGGTCGAAACCGTCTTCGGCAACGCGGTTGACGCCGGTACGGTCAAAGCCGTCTTCGGCTACGCGGTTAGCGCCAGTGCGGTCGAAACCGTCTTCAGCTACGCGGTTAGCGCCAGTGCGGTCGAAACCATCTTCAGCAACGCGGTTCACGCTAGTGCGGTCGAAACCGTCTTCGGCTACGCGGTTGGCGCCAGTGCGGTCAAAGCCGTCTTCAGCAACGCGGTTAGCGCCGGTGCGGTCGAAGCCATCTTCAGCGACGCGATTAGCGCCAGTGCGGTCAAAACCATCTTCGGCAACGCGGTTAGCGCCGGTGCGGTCGAAGCCATCTTCAGCGACGCGATTAGCGCCAGTGCGGTCAAAACCATCTTCGGCTACGCGGTTAGCGCCGGTACGGTCGAAGCCATCTTCAGCGACGCGATTGACGCCGGTGCGGTCAAAACCGTCTTCGGCTACGCGGTTAGCGCCGGTACGATCAAAGCCATCTTCGGCAATACGGTTAATGCTGGTGCGGTCGAAACCGTCTTCGGCAACACGGTTGACGCCAACATGGTCTGCGCCGTCAGCCGCGATGCTGATGGTGGCGGAGTCCACTGTTGGGGTAGTCAGTGGCAAGGCAAAAGCGCTGGTGGTAAGGGTGGCCAGGATCACGCTAGCTAGGATTTGCTTTTTCATTGTGTTGCTCCTCGTGGGGGCGATGTAAGTTGATGGGTTTAGTTTCACTTAAAAGAATTTGATCAAGAAGACACGAGTGAGCATGGTAATTATCAATGTTTTTAATAGTTGGTTATGGCCGCTCTAGCGCGGCCTTCTATGGGTTTTTTGAGGCGTTTTTTTAAGCGCTTGTGGGATTTTTAAGATAGGTTTTAAATATCGAATTAATTGATGAAATTGATCTCGCAGCGCACACAACCCGCAAAAGTACGGTGTATGTGCTTGATATCTTGAACAGCTGGTGCGTATTTTGTACGCGCAGTCTCTAAACCCCCGTTTTTCGCGCAAATAAGGATAAGAAAACATGAGCACCGCTAGCCGCCCTGCACTGGAAGAACTACTTCGCGGCGTTGATGAAATTGAATGCGTAACCCCTGACCTCAATGGTGTTCCGCGCGGGAAGGTGATGACCGCCGATGGCTTTCTCGAAGGCCGTCGTTTGCAATTGGCACGCGGCGTATTGCTGCAGTGCATGATGGGTGGATACCCCGAAGCCAAGTTTTATGGCAGTGATGACAGCGATCTGGCCCTCAATGCAGTGGCCGGGCAAATTCATCGCCTGCCTTGGAGTGACACGCCGCGTGCCTTCGCCATCTGTGATGCGGATGAGTTTGATGGCAACAGCTCAGGCCTTTCGACCCGTGGACTGCTGAAGAAAATAGTGGCGCGTTATGCCGCGCACGGCTGGCAGCCCGTGGTCGCTACCGAGCTTGAGTTTTTCATCTTTGCCGCCAACCCGGATCCGCAAAAACCGTTTCAGCCGCCGGTTGGTCTTGATGGCCGCCGTGAAGATGGCGGCAGCGCGTTCAGCGTCAGCTCGAACAGTGGCCTGCGACCGTTCTTCAGCGAAGTGTATAAATGCATGGAGGCGGTAGGCCTGCCGCGTGACACCTTTATGCATGAGATGGGTGTTAGTCAGTTCGAGATCAACCTGCTGCACGGTGATCCGCTCCTGCTCGCCGACCAGACGTTCCTGTTCAAGCACCTGCTTAAAGAGGTTGCCCTCAAGCACGGCCTGACCGTGGTGTGCATGGCCAAGCCGTTGGCCAACACGCCGGGCAGCTCGATGCACATTCACCAGAGCGTGGTCGAGCAGGGCACCGGCAAGAATATCTTTACCGCTGCTAATGGTGAGGCTACACCGGCGTTCTATCACTTTATTGGCGGCCAGCAGGCTGCGATGGCCGATTTCACCTTGCTGTTTGCGCCTCACGTGAACTCCTATCAGCGCCTGTTCCACCCCTATGCATCGCCCAACAATGCGTGCTGGTCGGAAGACAACCGCGCGGCAGGCTTGCGTATTCCGGCAAGTTCGCCGGTTGCGCGACGGGTCGAGAACCGTCTGGCCGGTGCTGACGCCAACCCGTATCTGGCGCTGGCTGCCAGCTTGGCGGCGGGCCTGCACGGTCTTGAGCGCGAGTTGCAGCCGACCCCGCCGATTCAGGGCGACTTCGATGTGCCGCGCGAGATGAAGCTGCCGAACAATATGCAGTCGGCTATTGAACGCCTGCAGAATAGTCAGTTGGCTGTCGAAACTTTTGGCGCCGAGTTTGTCGAAGGCTACATCGCCACCAAAAACATGGAGCTGACCAGCTTCTTTGAAGAGATCACGCCTTGGGAGCGCCGCGTACTGGCGGCTCATGCCTGATTAGCGTCATTGGTTCAGTCACCTGACCGCTTCAAAAAAGCCAGTTGCACACTCTGCAACTGGCTTTTTTCATGATGAATCCCTGTTGTGAGGTGATTTTTCAGATTTATACGGCGTTTGAACCGCTAATTCGTTAGGCTGCGCGCTTTCACGTAACCTCGCATCCTTACGCTGCGTCTATCCTCATATCGCCTGCACATGCGTGCCCATCTCTGTGTTTGAGCCCTGTTGCTCGCGCAGCTGCTACTTAGGAGTTTTTCAGCGGCCATGACCCTGATTTTGAAGTCGTTTAGTTCATTGTATTTCGCCAGTCTGTTGATGCTTTTCGGTTCGGGCTTGCTAAGTACGTATTTGGGCTTGCGCCTTGCAGAAACAGCCGATGGTTTTTGGGTGGGTGCCTTGATGGCGGCCAACTATCTGGGTCTGGTGGTGGGCGGCAAACTTGGCCATCACCTGATTGCCCGGGTCGGGCATATCCGCGCCTATGTTGCCTGCGCGGGCGTGGTGACAGCAGCTGTATTGGTGCACGGCCTGACGGATTCCCTGCCGATATGGATCGCCCTGCGTTTGCTGGTGGGTGTGTGCATGATGTGCCAGTACATGGTGGTCGAGAGCTGGCTCAATGAGCAGGCCGATACCCAGCAGCGTGGCCAGGTTTTCGCCTGTTACATGGGCGCCTCCTATATGGGGCTTATTTTTGGTCAGTTGGTGCTGGTCGTGCACCCCGGTTTGGGCACTGATCTCTTAATGATCATCGCTCTGTGTTTTGCCTTGTGTCTGGTGCCGGTCGCGCTCACGCAAAAACTCCACCCGGCCGCGCTGCATCCGGCGCCTATCGAGATGCGCTTCTTCCTTAAGCGTTTGCCGCTGTCTTTGCTGACGATTGCGGTTGCCGGTTTGATGATTGGCTCGTTCTATGGTCTCGCACCTTTATACGGCGCGCGCTATGGCCTCACGACCGAGCAAATCGGTATGTTCATGGGCTGCTGTATTTTTGCCGGGCTTATCGTTCAGTGGCCGCTGGGTTGGCTTTCGGACCGGATTGACCGGGTTAAATTGATTCGTACCTGCTCGGGGCTTTTGGCTATCGCCGCGCTGCCGTTGGCGATTTTTGCGCAGTTACCTATTTGGGGCCTGTTTGCCGCCGGCTTTGCCGTGAGCATGTTGCTGTTCTGTCTTTATCCGTTGGCTGTGGCGTTTGCTAACGATCACGTCGAGAACGAGCGTCGGGTTTCGCTCACCGTAATGCTGCTGGTGACATTCGGCCTGGGAGCGGCGATTGGCCCGCTGCTGGTAGGCGTACTAATGCGCTTCTACGGCCCAAATATGCTTTACGCATTCTTTGTCGGCTGTGGCCTGCTGTTGTTCTGGCGGGTTAAGTGCAAGAACGTCACCAACGATCATCAGGTACAGGAAGCGCCGTTGCACCACATTGCCATGCCCGATGCCATCTCCAGTTCGCCGTTGGTTGCCGCGCTCGACCCGCGTATCGACGAGCACTTCGTGCAGGAGCAAATGTGCGATGAGCCTGAAGAGATTTGCGCACAGCGCGAAGCAGATGAAGCCGCTGCGGCGATCTTCGAAGCCGAGGCTGCTGCGGCCGCCGAGGTGGTTATCGGCGCGGCAACCGATGTCGGTAACGTGCATTTGGCCAGCGTGGATCTGGCCGTTGTAGAGCCTGAGGTGAGCGAGGTCTGGGCGGCTGGCACCACCCAGATAGACAGCGCCAGTATTCAGGATCTTTACACCGACATTCCCCTTGGCGAGACCGATGAACAGCAAGCTGACGCTTCCTCTGAGCCAGAAGAGCCCGGCTCGGCAGAACCGCAAGTGAGCATTCCAGCGGCAGGCACGCCTCTCGCCGGTACGCTGTCGCAGGGTGAGGCGATTGACGGCGCCAACTCGGTTGGAACCGAGAACGATGCGCCCGCCAACCCTGATAAGCGGGATTAATAATGGCTGAGCTGCTCAGTATCGTGATTCCTGCGCGTAATGAGCGAGAGGCGTTGCCGCTGCTGCTGAACGACCTGGCGCCGTTACGCAGCGCCGGTGCCGAGATCATCGTGGTCGATGGCGGCAGCACCGATGGCACCCCTGAGCGGGTCGCGCCACTGGTCGATAAATTGCTGCAAAGTGCGCCTGGCCGCGCCCGGCAGATGAATGCCGGTGCGGCGGCTGCCAGCGGCGAGTACCTGTGGTTTGTTCACGCCGATACGCGTGTGAGTGCAGCCGCATTGCAACGTTTGCTTGATACCCTGCGTGAACGTCCGCTTTGGGGGCGATTTGATGTGCGGCTCTCCGGCGCCGGGCCGTCTTTGCGCCTGATTGCGACGATGATCAATCTGCGCTCGCGGCTGACCGGTGTCGCCAGCGGTGATCAGGCGATATTCATCAAGCGCGAGGCGTTTGCGCAACATGCCGGTTTTGCCGATATTGCCCTGATGGAAGACATCGAACTGAGTCGCCGCATGAAGCGTCTGCAGCGCCCAGTCTGCTTGCGTCCGGCCTTGCTGACCTCAAGCCGGCGTTGGGAGACCAACGGAGTTTGGCGTACTGTATGGCTAATGTGGAGGCTGCGTTTGGCCTATTATTGCGGCGCTAATCCCGATCAATTAGCGCGCGACTATCAGCGAGGTTCTCGCTCATGAGTTTGTCGATTTCACTGCACATGCTCGCACGCTCGCCCATTCCCGGGCGCGTAAAGACCCGGTTGATCCCGGCGTTGGGGCCTGAGGGTTCATGCGACTTGCAGCGCCTGATGCTGGAGCGGGCGATGCGCCTGCCGGCAGAGGGTTTCAGTGACCGTTTTATCTGGCTGGACGACGGCCCGGATGAAAGCGTTCAGGAGCTTGCCGATGAGCATGGCTGGACGCTGGTGGAGCAGCCGGCCGGTGATCTTGGCGAGCGTATGCGAACCATTGCTGCCTTGGGGCTCGCCGGTAGCGACGCGGTCATGCTGATCGGCAATGACTGCCCCGCGCTGGATGGCGAATACCTGCAACAAGCCTGTTCCGCGCTGAGCAAGAATCCTGCGGTGATTGGCCCGGCCGAAGATGGCGGTTATGTGTTGCTCGGCTTGCGCCAGCTCGATCCGCTGCTGTTCAGTGATATGCCTTGGGGCACAGAGAAGGTTTTACGCAAAACCTGCCAGCGTTTGCGCCAGCTCGGTTGGGCGCATCATCTGCTGGACCCGTTATGGGATGTCGATCGCCCGGAAGACTTGCCACGCTTGGCAAGCCTGGGGATTCGCATCGAGGTGTGAGTCTGCTCAGAGAAAGCTTTCGCTTTCGAAGCGGCGTGCCTCACGCTGGAGTTGGTAGACGAAACGCTCGATATTGCGCTGAATCAATCCTTCCATCCGGTAGAAGCGGGCGCCAACGATGGTCGTATCAAGTTTTTCGTCATAGCTGATATGGCGCAGTTCCACCGCCGTGGTGATCGCGCCAAACGGCAGTTTGGCGGTGAACTTTTCATACACCTGGCCGGATTGCAGTGACTCGCTGACATCGCCCTTGATCTTCAGCTTGCAGCCCGTCGCCGAGATATCCTGAAGTCCCCCATTGAGGGCTTTGCGCAGTTTGTTTCCCGCCAGTTCAATCTCGACTACGTCCGATTGCTTGAGTGGTGCGCGATAGGCGCTGCGGCGCTGGTAGTAGCTTATTTCCAGCGGCAAAGGGGCGATGTAGCAGCGCGAGTCTCCCTTATCGGTGATTTGGGTTGCGCGGTTACATTCCCAGGCGATGCGCACGCCATCATGAAACGCCTGAACCGCATATTGCTCGCCGTTTTTGAGGAAACGCTCGCCATCGTTGGGCACTAGCTCGTCCAGGACCAGGCGTCCGTTGTCACTGTCGACCTCCACAATGAAACTCTGGAAGCGCTGGTTGCGACCATTGAAGCTGAGTACCAACGGCTGATTGCTGTCTTGCAGGAGGCGCAAGTTGGCGACGATCTCTGCATGGGCTTTAAGCAGCTTCGGTGGCTGCGGGCCGTCTGCATCTTGGAAAGGGCTGGACACGCTAGATAATTCTCCATGACATGCCGTGGTCGGACGCAGCGAGTGCATCAGGTCGGCGGCGTCTTATTATTTAAGCTTGGCTCAGTGGTCGTTGCTGCCCGGTGCGAGAGGTGCCACCGGTGCTGTCGTAGAGCGTTGGGGCGCTGTCGTTGCCGCGCAGGATGCCGAGCATTGATCGGGTCGATGCCTGGCTGGTGCGGATCAAACGGCCGTTGCGAAGATTGCCAGCTTGGCAACGTTCGAGCAACAGGGACAGGGCTTCGCTTTGTGTCAGCAAGTCAGCACCGACGCCACTGTTGGCGGCGACGCTTTGCAGGCCGGCGCGATCTGCCGTCAGGCCCAGTTCCAGTAACAATTGGCTACGGGCCTTGGCATTCTGATCGAGCAGCGCCAGCAGCGGCGTTTTCGCGCTCAGAAGGCTGTCGAGTTGTTTCAGGTCACGCTCGCCAAGGGCCGTGAACTCGCGGTCGATCAATTCGGCAAGTTGCTCGGCAGTGATTATGTCGGCGTGAATCAACTGCAACAGTTTGGTGTCGTGCATCACAGGCTCTAGGTAGTTGCAGACGGTCGCGCAGGCAGTAACTGCCTGTGTTTCCGGCTGTCAGGCGTCCAACACACCAGGGCCGCCCGTGGGCTAGCGCTGGGATTCTAGGTTCAGCAGTTTGCTGGCAACTCGCTGATTGTCTATTTGGTAGCTGCCGTCGGCAATGGCTTGCTTGAGTTTGGCTACACGCTCGCTGTCGACAACCGGCGTTGATTTCAGGTCTTCCGTGGCTTTTTGCATGTGCTGGGCTTCACTGCTGAGCTTGACGGACTCGCCGCCTGCGGCCTTGCCGGTTTCGGCAGCGCTGGTGGCCGGGTCTTTAATCGTATCAGTGCCAGATTTGGCTGCGCCGGTACGGCCGGTATTACCCGGAGTAGGTGCGTTGATTGGGCGATTTAAGTCGATGACCATAGTTCGAAACCTCAGGCAGTGAATGGACGCTTACACAGTATTTCGGTCTCATTCGCAAAAACTTTAGCCTTTTTGATAAAAAATCTCATTGGCAAGGCGAAGCCGGTATTTCGGGTGATGCCTGTCGCGCAGTTTAATCCAGCAAGCGCTTAACCGACAGCCTGCACCTCCATTAACCAGACGCGCGCCACTTACATGTTGACCTCAACCTGTCCCGGCCCGGTTACGCGTGCCTTGACCACCCGACTCGAGCGCACATTACGCACGTTGATCTGGCGGCCGACTGCGCCATCAGACAACGCTTCTCCGGGCATTCTGACCTGAATGCCACCCGAGCTGGCGGTGATGGTGACTTGATCGCCGCGCCGGACCGCTTCTGCCAGTTCGATTGTGGCCGGTGTAAGCACTTGATCCGGGCGCAGGGTGCGCGTCAGTTTTTTGCCGAGCGCCTGATTAAGCGAGGTCAGATAGCCTTGATTGAGGCTGCCGATGTCGCGTTCGGCCAGTGCAATATCTGCCGAACTTAATACCGCTCGTCGTTTAAGTGGGCGCTGGGCGATCACCACGTCGCGATACAGATGTACCTCGCCCGGTACAAACACCGTCCAACGGGCTGTGCTGTCACAGCGCACGCGCATGGTGACACGGCCCACGGGCTCGCTGGGGCTTTCGAGGGTGACAGTCAAATCATTGTCGCAGGTCGGCAGGCGCAAACGCGGGTCTATGCGCTTGATCTCGATCTCATGACGGCCGCTGATAGAGCTGCGCTGTAAATAGTCGCTCACGGACAGCTCAAGAAACTCGCGGGTCGCGCCGATAAGCTGGTCAGACAAGGTTGTTGCCTGTGCTGAAAGGCTCAGCGCGCCAATTAATGCGCCTGTCAGGTAGCGGCCTTGAAGTGATCGGCGCCAGTATGTCGTCGTTTTTGCATTCATGCGAAGTCAAAAGCAAGCCCCGTGCCGTCTGCACGACTGAGCGCAATGTTGGTTACTCAGGCAAAGGAGTTTGGGTATGGTCGGTATCATGGATTCAGTCAACCAGCGCACGCAGCTGGTCGGCCAGAATCGCCTGGAGCTGTTGCTGTTTCGCCTTAACGGCAAGCAGATCTACGGGATTAACGTGTTCAAGGTGAAAGAGGTGCTGCAGTGCCCGAAACTCACCTGCATGCCGCGCTCGAACCCTGTGGTGCGTGGCGTTGCGAATATTCGTGGCGGCACGATTCCGATTATTGACCTGTCGATGGCAACCGGCAAACGTGCGCTGGCAGACCTTGAAAGCAGCTTTGTGATCATCACCGAATACAACACCAAGGTTCAGGGGTTTCTGGTCGGTGCGGTAGAACGCATCGTCAACATGAACTGGGAAGCGATTCATCCACCACCCAAGGGAACCGGCCGCGACCATTACCTGACGGCAGTGACGCAGCTGGAGAATAATCTGGTCGAGATCATTGACGTCGAAAAGGTTCTGGCTGAAGTGTCGCCGACATCCGAGGTTATCTCGGTCGGGGTTGTCGATCAGCAGACCCAGGACCTTGCGGTGAACAAGCATGTGTTGATCGTCGATGACTCATCGGTGGCGCGCAAGCAGGTCATGCGTTGTCTGCAGACTGTGGGTGTTGAGGTCACGGCCCTGAATGATGGGCGTCAGGCGCTGGATTATCTGCGCGGCATGCTCGATCAAGGCCGCTCGCCCAGCGATGAATTGTTGATGCTGATATCCGACATCGAAATGCCGGAAATGGACGGCTACACCCTGACTGCGGCTATTCGTGAGGACAGCCGTTTGGCTGGTTTGCACATTCTGCTGCACACCTCGTTGTCTGGTGTCTTCAACCAGGCAATGGTCAAGAAGGTTGGCGCGGATGATTTCCTGGCCAAGTTCCGCCCCGATGATCTGGCGATGCGAGTCGTCGAGCGCATCAATGGTGCCGTCGAGCCCGCGTAAGCTGGCTCGAGCATCCGGCGGCAGTACGCTGCCGGATATTGGTCATTTGTTATACAACTCATGTAAAGTCGCCAAGACTTTCATATTAAGCAGGGCTGACGATTGTCTTCAGGTAATTTGGATTTTGATCAGTTCCGGGCTTTTCTGGAAAAGGCTTGCGGCATTCTGTTGGGTGCCAACAAGCAGTATCTGGTGTCCAGCCGGCTGAACAAGTTGATGGCCCAGCACGGCATCACAACGCTCGGTGAGTTGGTTCAGCGCATGCAGAGCGCTCCACGCAGTGGTTTGCGCGAGCAGGTTGTGGATGCCATGACCACTAACGAAACGCTGTGGTTTCGAGATACGTACCCCTTCGAAGTGCTGAAGAAGCGTCTGTTGCCCGAGATGATCAAGACGTTCCCCGGCCAGCGTTTGCGCATCTGGTCGGCCGCCTGTTCGTCGGGGCAGGAGCCCTATTCGCTGTCGATGAGCATCGATGAATTCGAGAAGAGCAACATCGGTCAGTTGCGCGGCGGCGTGCAGATTGTCGCGACCGACCTGTCGCCGTCGATGCTGGCAAACTGCAAGACCGGCGAGTACGACAGCCTGGCCATTGGCCGTGGCTTGTCGCCAGACCGGCTCAATCGTTATTTCGATGTGAAGGCGCCAGGTCGCTGGCAGGTTAAGCCGGCAATCAAAAGCCGTGTCGAGTTTCGCCCGTTAAACCTGCTCGACAGCTACGCCGGGTTGGGCAAGTTCGACATCGTGTTTTGCCGCAACGTGCTGATTTACTTCTCGGCCGAGGTAAAACGCGACATCCTCACCCGCATGCACGCCACATTGAAGCCGGGCGGTTATCTGGTGTTGGGCGCATCGGAGGCGCTTAACGGCCTGCCGGAATTGTTCCAGATGGTGCAGTGCAGCCCGGGCATCATTTATAAGGTTAAGTGATTCGCCCGTTACACCCGGTGCTTTGCTGATGTTTGATGAATGACGGATTAACCGCTGGTTAATCCGTCATTTTTGTATTCGGGGTATGCACGGGTTTTGCTTGATGCGAGACCTGTGATGCACCCTTCGCGTGAACCATGTATTGCCGCCAATATCGGCCGACGGATTGCCCCGCAGGGGCTATCCATCCTCCGGTTGTGCGACGAACGCTGCAACAGCGTAAATCCTGCGCCCCACCCACGGCGGACCATGACGGACTACGGCTGACCAAGACGGAGGATGGATAAGCCGCAGGCTAATCCGTCATAGCGATCTGTCGGTTGCGGCTGATTGTGCTCGATGCGAGGTGTATGGCTCGGAATTCGGGGCGTGCGCCGTGATGCCTCCTTCACGTGAACCATGCATTGACGCCAATATCGCCCGACGGATTGCCCCGTTGGGGCTATCCATCCTCCGGTTGTGTGGTGAGCGCTGCTCCAGCGTAAATTTTGCGCCCCACCCGCGGCGGACCACGGCGGACCACGACGGAGGATGGATAAACCGCAGGCTAATCCGTCATAGCGATCTACCGGTTGCGGCTGGATATTGCTGGGGGCAGGGTGCATGGCTCGAAATGCGGGCGTGCGCCGTGATACCCCTTCGCGTGAACCATGCATTGCCGCCAATATCGCCCGACGGATTGCCCCGTAGGGGCTATCCATCCTCCGGATGTGTGGTGATCGCTGCGCCAACGTAAATCCTGCGCCCCGCCAACGGCGGACCACGGCGGACCAAACCGGAGGATGAATAAGCCGCAGGCTAATCCGTCATGGCGATCTGTCGGTTGCGGCTGATTATGCTCGATGCGGGGTGTATGGCTCGGAATTCGGGGCGTGCGCCGTGATGCCTCCTTGGGTGATTTATGTGTTGTTGCCGATATCGCCTGACGGATTGCCCCGATGGGGCTATCCATCCTCCGGTTTGGGTTGGTTTGGGGGCGGTTTGGATTGGTTTTGCTTCGATGTGATGGGCGGCAAGGTTGGCGAATCTGCTTGCCGCATGCGGAAAAGCCTTGCCGCTTTGCCTCTTTATTTGCTGCTTTAAATATCCAAGATGCTGATTTATATGGGTTTTTAATACTGGCACAGGGTTTGCTATATGACTTGCACAGATCAACTGGCAAGGCTAACGGCAAAGGTTCCTGAGTATGAGCATCAGCTTCGAAAGCGCTCTCGGCATCCACGAAAAAGCACTGGGCTTCCGCGCTCAGCGTGCAGAAGTGCTGGCCAACAACATGGCTAACGCTGACACGCCTAACTACAAGGCGCGTGATCTCGACTTTGCCTCGGTACTCGCCGAGCAGGCGGGCGCCAACAAGAACGCCATGAGCGGCCTCAACGTGACCAACAGCCGGCACATTGCCGCCGACACGGTGTCGTTCAGCACTGAGAGCCTAAAGTACCGCACACCGCTTAGCCCTTCGCTGGATCAGAACACCGTCGATGAGCAGCTTGAGCAATCCAACTACGCGCAGAACGCGGTGGATTTCCAGGCCAGCTTTACCTTGCTCAACAGTAAATTCAAAGGGCTCGTCAGCGCCCTGCGCGGCGAATAAAGGAGCCTGATGCCATGTCACTAGCAAGCGTATTCAATATTGCCGGTACCGGTATGAGTGCTCAGAGCACGCGCCTCAATACCATTTCGAGCAACATCGCCAACGCCGAAACCGTGTCCTCAAGCCTGGATCAGACCTATCGCGCGCGCCACCCGGTGTTTGCCACCGTGCTCGGCCAGCAGGCGGCAGGCGGTGACCGTGGCTCGCTGTTCGCCGAGCAGGATGAAGCCGGTCGTGGTGTGCAGGTGCTGGGTATTGTCGAAGATCAAAGCACCTTGATGCCGCGTTACGAGCCGAACCATCCGGCGGCGGATAAAGACGGCTACGTCTACTACCCGAACGTCAATGTGGTTGAAGAAATGGCCGACATGATCTCTGCCAGCCGGGCTTTTCAGACCAACGCCGAAATGATGAATACCGCCAAACAAATGTTGCAGAAGGTCCTGACCCTGGGTCAGTGAGCCATCCGTGAGGGAAGTCCATGAGCATTGATAGCACAAGTGGTGTTAGCGCTTCGGTGCTTGACCAGTACTCGGTCAAGCAGCAATCCGGCAGCGGCGAGGAGTTGGGCAAGGACCAGTTCCTTAACCTTCTGGTGGCGCAACTGAATAACCAGAACCCGCTGGAGCCGCAAGGTAACGGCGAGTTCATCGCCCAGCTGGCGCAGTTCAGCCAGGTAGAAGGGATCCAGCAACTTAACGGCAGCGTCGATTCGCTGGTTTCCGGCTACCAGTCTTCGCAGGCCTTGCAGGCCTCGTCTCTGGTGGGGCGCAAGGTGATTGTGCCGACCGACAGCGCGGTGGTCGATACCAGCCAGAGCTTCAAGGCCAGCCTGTTGTTGCCGGTCAGCAGCAGTAACGTGTTCGTCAACATCACCGACTCTACGGGTGCGGCGGTGGGCCGGATCAACATGGGGGCGCAAGAGGCTGGCAATGTCAGCTTCATTTGGGATGGCAAGGACAGCGACGGCAATTTGATGCCGCCCGGCAAATACAAGTTCGAGGCGCAGGCAAGTTACCCAGACGGTAATCAGGGGCTCTACACGATGCTGCCGGCGAACGTCGACAGCGTCACCTTGGGTGGCAGCGAATTGATGCTCAACCTCGCGGGGCTGGGCAGCGTTGCTCTGTCTTCAGTGCAGGTCATTGGTGAGTAATCCAGGTATTTAATCGCCGGTTTTGCCGGCAAAGGAGTATTGCATGGCGTTTAATATTGGTCTCAGCGGCCTGCGCGCGGCAACCAGTGACCTCAATATCACGGGCAACAACATCGCCAACGCCGGCACCGCAGGCTTCAAGCAGTCGCGGGCCGAGTTTGCCGATGTGTATGCCTCATCGGTTTTGGGTACGGGTAAGAATGCCACCGGCAGCGGCGTGCTGCTGAGCAACGTTGCGCAGCTGTTCAATCAGGGCAACATCAATTACACCCAGAACGCGCTGGACCTTGCCATTAACGGCAACGGTTTCTTTCAGGTCAGTAATAACGGTGCGTTGAGCTACACCCGTGCCGGCTATTTCGGTACCGATACCAATGGCTTTATTGTCGATAACACCGGCAACAACTTGCAGGGCTACACCGTTGATGCCAACGGCGTTCTGCAGCCGGGTGTGGTTGGTAACCTGCAGGTGCAGACGGCCAGTCAGGCGCCGAAGCCGACCAGTGAAGTCGGCCAGGTTTTCAACCTCAACTCGACCAGCACCACGCCGACCAACTCGCCGTTCAATCCGGCCGACCCGACGACTTACAACTCGTCGACCTCGACCAATATCTACGACTCACAGGGCAACGCCCACGTGATGACGCAGTACTTCACCAAGGGTACTTCCAACCAGTGGACCATGTCGGTGCTGGTGGATGGCCAGCGTCCAGACTTGGATGCGGCTAATCCGGGCGTGCCGTACTCGTTTGACGTGTCTTTTGATGCCGCGGGTAATCTGGTCAGTGCGGTGCCAACCGATACGCTGGTCGGCCCAGCGCCTGGCACACCGGTGGCAACACCGGCCTCGGTAACCACCACCACTCCAGGCGTGCTGGACTTTGGTCCGGGCAGCTGGACGCCGGCTGTTGAGCAGCCTGCCGGTTCCGGCACATTTGTAGCCAATGGTTCGACCGCTGCGGCGACTGGGTTCAAGTTCGACATGCGCGGCTCAACCCAGTTCTCCAGCTCGTTCGCGGTCAACAGTGTCAGCCAGAACGGCTACACCACAGGCGAGCTGGCTGGCTTGCAGATTGATGAGACCGGGCAGATATTCGCGCGCTACACCAACGGGCAATCGAAGGTGCAGGGGCAGGTGGTACTGGCCAACTTTGCGAATGTGCAAGGATTGTCGCCAATCGGCAAGACGCAGTGGGTGCAGTCGTCCGAGTCGGGTGAGCCGGTGCGTAATCCGCCGGGCAGCGGCACGCTGGGTTCGTTGCAGGCCGGCGCGCTGGAAGACTCCAACGTGGAGCTGTCTGATCAGTTGGTTAACCTGATCGTTGCGCAGCGTAACTATCAGGCCAATGCCAAAACCATCGAAACCGAAAGTGCAGTCACCCAGACCATCATCAACCTGCGTTGATAGTCTCGGCTCCCGTCCGGCTTGGGTCACCTGAGCCGGGCGGTGCCGGCTTGGCAAAGCGCGTTGCCGGTAGCGGCAAACGATCGCCGACAGCCATTTTAAAAGACGCCTTTTGGCGTCTTTTTTTGTTTATAAAATCGTTGTAAATCAGTGGTTTATTGTTTTTATTCGAGGGTTGGCACAGCCTTTGCTGTATTGCTTGTATAGAGCAGCAGGCGGCAAGCCTATCTCGGAGAAGAACATGGACAAGATGCTGTACGTCTCCATGACTGGAGCCCAAAACAACACCCTTGCACAACGTGCCCACGCCAACAATTTGGCGAACATCTCGACCAGTGGCTTTCGCCGCGATTTCGAGCAGGCGCGTTCGATGCCGATGTTTGGCGACACTTTTCCATCCCGTGTTTTTGCCATGAGCGAGCGGCCAGGCACCGACTTCACCCCCGGCTCGTTGCAGGAAACTGGGCGCGACCTGGATGTAGCCGTGGGCGGTGACGGCTGGTTGGCGGTGCAGGCGCCGGATGGCAGCGAAGCGTATGTGCGCACCGCCAGCCTGAACGTCGATGCGCTGGGCGTATTGCGCACCGGCAACGGTTTGCCGGTGATGGGCAATGCCGGACCGATTGCCGTGCCGCCAGAGCAAAAAGTCGAGATCGGCCAAGACGGCACTATCAGTATCCGTGCCTTGGGCGAGGGACCAAGTGTGCTGGCTGAAGTCGACCGCCTGAAGCTGGTTAACCCGGATCTCAAGCAGATGGAGAAGGGCACTGACGGCATGATCCATTACAAAGGCGCGCAGCCGCTGCTGGCGGATGGCGCTGTCAGCGTGACGTCGGGCTTCCTTGAGTCCAGCAACGTCAACGCGGTGGAAGAGATGACCGCCATCCTGTCTCTGTCCCGTCAATTCGAACTGCAAGTGAAGATGATGCGCACCGCCGAAGACAATGCTTCGTCGATGGCGCGGGTTTTGCAACTTAGCTAATCAACAGTACATAGCGCCGTGAAAACGTCGCTAGAGGAGATTCGATATGCTTCCGGCTTTGTGGGTCAGCAAGACAGGTTTGTCCGCACAGGACATGAACCTGACCACCATTTCCAACAACCTGGCCAACGTTTCGACCACAGGCTTCAAGCGTGATCGCGCCGAGTTCGAGGACTTGCTGTACCAGATCCGCCGGCAACCTGGCGGTCAGTCCAGCCAGGACAGCCAACTTCCTTCCGGCCTCCAGCTGGGCACCGGTGTGCGCATTGTCGGCACCCAGAAAAACTTTACCGCTGGCAGCCTGCAAACCACCGATCAGCCGCTGGATCTGGCGGTTAACGGTCGCGGCTTCTTTCAGGTATTGCAGCCCGATGGCACGGTGTCTTACACCCGTGACGGCACCTTTCACCTGGATTCGGATGGCCAGATCGTTACCTCCAACGGTTTTGCGCTTGAGCCGGCGATTGTTCTGCCGAATAACGTCAGCACCTTCACCGTGGGTGAAGACGGCACGGTTTCGATAACCACCCCAGACAGCCCGCAGCAGCAGGTCGTGGGCAACTTGCAGATTGCCGACTTCATCAACCCGGCTGGTTTGCAGGCAATGGGCAACAACCTGTTCCTGGAAACCTCTTCAAGTGGTGCGCCGCAGGTGGGGACTCCGGGCTTGAACGGCTTGGGCACCACATTGCAGAACACCTTGGAGAACTCCAACGTCAGCGTGGTTGAGGAGTTGGTGAACATGATCACCACTCAGCGTGCTTACGAGATGAACTCGAAAGTGATTTCCACCGCAGACCAGATGCTGAGCTTTGTTTCCCAGAACCTTTAATGCTGATTGGCTTCGCCAGACACACTGATTGAACGCGCCGCGAGGATGCAGTAATGAACCGGTTAAATTTGATATTCGCAGCGTTAAGCGCGGTCGCCCTGAGTGGTTGTATTTCGCCACCGCCCAAGGCTAACGACCCGTATTACGCGCCGGTTTTGCCGCGCACGCCACTGCCGGCGGCGCAGAACAATGGCTCGATCTATCAGTCAGGTTTCGAGAACAATCTGTACGGTGACCGCAAGGCTTACCGCGTGGGCGACATCATCACCATCACGCTCAACGAGAAAACCCAGGCCAGCAAAAATGCCGGCTCGCAGATCAAAAAAGACAGCAGCACCAAGCTTGGCCTGACCTCGCTGTTTGGCGGCACCGTCAGCGGCTCTAACCCGTTCTCGGATAACAGCCTGACCTTGGGCGCCGAATACGGCGGCAACCGGGCGACCAAAGGTGACAGTCAGGCGGACCAGAGCAACAGCTTGAGCGGCTCGATCACCGTTACCGTCGCCGAAGTGCTGCCGAACGGGATTCTCTCTGTACGCGGCGAAAAGTGGCTGACGCTCAATACCGGCGATGAGCTGGTACGCATTGCCGGCTTGGTGCGCTCGGACGACGTGGCCACCGATAACACCATTTCCTCGACCCGGGTTGCTGATGCGCGCATCACTTATTCCGGTACCGGCGCCTTCGCCGATGCCAGCCAACCCGGTTGGCTTGATCAGTTTTTCATAAGCCCGCTGTGGCCATTTTGAGGTTGCCGATGAATACCTTGTCGAAATGGTTGCTCGGTGTTTTGGCCCTGTCGCTGGCTGCAATGGCGCAAGCTGAACGGCTCAAGGATATCGCCACTATTCAGGGCGTGCGCACTAACCAGCTGATCGGCTACGGTTTGGTTGTGGGCCTGAATGGCACGGGCGACCAGACCACCCAGACGCCATTCACGGTGCAGACCTTCAACAATATGTTGGCCCAGTTCGGCATCAAGGTGCCGGCCGGTGGCAACGTGCAGTTGAAGAACGTCGCGGCGGTTTCCATTCATGCTGACCTGCCTGCATTCGCCAAGCCGGGGCAGACGATCGACATCACTGTGTCTTCGATTGGTAACTCGAAAAGTTTGCGCGGCGGTAGCCTGTTGATGGCGCCGCTTAAAGGTATCGATGGCAATGTTTACGCCATCGCGCAGGGCAATCTGGTGGTCGGCGGCTTTGACGCCGAAGGTGGCGACGGATCGAAAATCACTGTGAACGTGCCATCCGCCGGGCGTATTCCGGGCGGCGCTACGGTCGAGCGGACTGTGCCGAGCGGTTTTGATCAGGGCAACACGCTGACACTCAACCTCAATCGCCCGGATTTCACCACCGCCAAGCATATTGTCGACCAGATCAACGATCTGCTCGGGCCAGGTGTGGCGCAGGCAATTGATGGCGGGTCGGTGCGGGTCAGTGCGCCGCTGGATACCAGCCAGCGCGTCGACTATTTGTCGGTGCTGGAAAATATCGAGGTCAAACCGGGTCAGGCCGTGGCCAAGGTCATCATCAACTCGCGTACCGGCACCATTGTTATTGGCCAGAATGTGCGCGTGCAGCCTGCGGCAGTCACGCATGGCAGCTTGACCGTAACCATTACCGAAGACCCGATTGTCAGCCAGCCGAATGCCTTGTCCGGTGGCCAGACGGCCGTTGTGCCGCGCTCGCGGGTCGATGCCACGCAAGAAACCAAACCGATGTTCAAGTTTGGCCCTGGCACCACGCTGGATGAAATTGTACGTGCGGTTAATCAGGTGGGCGCAGCGCCATCCGACCTGATGGCCATTCTTGAAGCGTTGAAGCAGGCCGGTGCGTTGCAAGCCGACCTGATCGTGATTTAAGCAGGTTAGGCTCATGGAATCTCGACTGCAGGCCGGACTCCTCGGCGCCAGCACCGCTGGCCCGGACACTGGCGCGTTCACTGATCTCAATCGCCTGAACAACCTCAAGGTTGGTGGCGACAGTCAGGCCAATATCGAGAAAGTGGCCAAAGAGTTCGAGTCGCTGTTTCTCAATGAAATGCTCAAAGCCATGCGTGCCGCTAACGCAGGCTTTGGTGAAGGCAATTTCATGAACAGCAGCGAAAGCAAAACCTATCAGGATATGTACGACCAGCAGCTCTCGGTGAGCCTGTCGAACAACCAGAATGGCATCGGTTTGGCTGAAGTGCTGGCGCGGCAGATGGCTGGAATGAAGAGCGGCAGCGATCGCCCTAATCCATTTGCCAAGGCGGTTACCGAGGTTACGGATGCAGCGGCTGTTACCGGTACGGCTGCTGTTAGCGGCGCTCAGGTAGTGGCCACGACATCGAGCAAAACCGACGCCTCTCGTGATGATTCGGCGCTGCTGAACCGCCGTCGCCTGTCGTTACCGAGCAAATTGAGTGATCGCCTGATGGCCGGCATCACGCCGAGCGCAGACAGCGTCGGCCAGCCATTGGCCAAGCAGGATTGGGTGGCTGCCAGTGCTTACGCAGCGCCGCCAGACAAAGGCCTGAGCATTAACGGTCAGGAGCCTGAAAGCGCTGCCTCGAAGAAATCAGTGTTCTCGTCACCGGCCGACTTCATCGCGACCATGATGCCGATGGCGGAAAAAGCGGCTGCCAAGATTGGCGTCGAAGCGCGTTATCTGGTGGCTCAGGCGGCGCTTGAAACCGGTTGGGGCAAGTCAATCATCCGTCAGCAAGATGGCTCGACCAGTCACAATCTGTTCGGCATCAAGAGCCACAACAGTTGGGGCGGTGATTCGGCCAAGGTCATGACCACCGAATATGAAAACGGGGTGGCGGTCAAAGAGCCCGCATCGTTCCGCGCCTATGACTCGTTTGCCCAGAGCTTCGACGATTACGTGAGCTTTTTGCAGAACAATGGCCGCTACGAAGGGGCGTTGAACTCGACGGCCAACCCCGAGCGTTTCGTGCAAAAACTGCAACAGGCCGGTTATGCCACCGACCCGAACTACGCCCGTAAGGTGTCGCAGATCGCGCGCAAGATGGCGACCTATCAAACCATTGCCGCCGCGGGCAATCTTTCAACGCAGGGATGAGTTAAGCCATGGCTGACCTACTGAATATTGGCCTGTCCGGGCTGTCCTCGAACAAGACTTCGCTGGCGGTCACCGGGCACAATATTACCAACGTAAACACGCCAGGTTTTACCCGTCAGAGCACGGTGCAGGGCGCCCGCACGCCGCAATACACCGGCGCCGGTTTCATCGGTTCGGGCACGACCCTGACCGACGTGCGCCGCAGCTACAGTGAGTTTCTGACCAATCAGGTGCGCAGCAGCACCTCGCTGAGCAGCGATGTGGAAGCCTATAAAGCCCAGATCGAACAGCTCGATTCATTGCTGGCAGGCTCCACAACCGGTATCTCGCCGGCCATGCAGAATTTCTTTTCAGCGCTGCAAACAGCGGCCGAAGACCCGTCGAATATCCCGGCTCGGCAATTGGTGCTGTCTCAGGCCGAGGGGCTGGCGCGGCGCTTCAATACCGTGAGCGACCGGATCACCGAGCAGAACAGCTTCATCAACACTCAGATGAGTGCGGTGACCGATCAGGTCAACCGCCTGGCCGGCTCGATCGCCAGCCTCAACGATGCAATTGCCAAATCAGCCGCCAACGGCCAGCAGCCCAACGATTTGCTTGATGCGCGTGAGGAAGCCGTGCGTCAGTTGGCAACCTATGTTGGCGTTACCACCGTGCCGCAAGACGACAACACGGTGAATATATTTATTGGCACTGGCCAGCCGCTGGTTGTTGGCAGCAGCGCCAACCGGCTTGAAGCGACTGCCGGCAAGGAAGACCCGAGCCGTTTCGAGATCGAGTTTGTCAGCGGCACCTCCCGCCAGGGCGTGACCAGTTTGATCAGCGGCGGTGAACTCGGCGGGTTGGTGCGCTATCGCTCTGAAACGCTAGACCCGACGCTGAACTCGCTCGGGCGTCTGGCGCTGTCGATCAGTGACCAGATCAATTCGCAGTTGGGCCAGGGTGTCGACCTTAAAGGGCAGGCCGGGTCGTCGCTGTTTGGCGACTACAACACGGCCGATCTGGCAGCCTTAAGGGTCAAAAGTGCGTCGGGCAATACCGGTACGGCGTCGCCTGCGTTGTACATCGGCGACACCGAGTCGTTGACCACCAGCGATTATCGGCTGGAGTTCGATGGCACCAATTATACGGCGCGGCGTATCAGTGACGGCGCCAAGATCGATGTGCAGGTTACTGCACTGCCGGCGCCGAGCACTGAGGTCAGCCTGACGTTCACCGACAGCGCCGGTCGCGATCAAGGCTTCAATGTACAAATTGACCCGTCTGCCGTGCAGAAGGGTGACGTGTTCCAGTTGCAGCCAACGCGTCGCGCTGCCGGTACGATCGAAGTCACACTGGATCAGCCGGACCAACTGGCGTTCGCCGCGCCGATCCGCTCGATTAACGGCTCGCTTGATGCCAACGGCAACATCATCGGTGATAACCGCGGCACGGGCGTTATGTCCCAGCCGACGTTGGTGTCCAACGGCAGCGCGCTAGATATCGCTGCGTTGCAAGGTTTCAGCAAAGAGTTGAGCTACGACGCAACAACCGGCTTCACGGTGGCCGCGCCAGACACGCTTACGCTCAAGGGTGGCGGCAGTTTCGTGCCGGGGCAGGTGAATACCTACACGCTGACCTCGGGCGGCCAGACCATTGAGTTCACCATCAGCGGCAGGCCGCAGCAGGGCGACACCTTCACATTGGCATTCAATGCCACCGGCGTTTCGGATAACCGCAACGCGCTGCAACTGGTCGATCTGCAAAACAAACAGGTGATCGGGGTTGACCCGACCGTAACCGGAATTGCCACCGGCTCCAGTTTCACCGACAGCTACGGCGACACAGTGGAGCGGGTCGGCACGCTGACGGCGCAGGCGCGTCAGGATAGCGAGGCAACCACCGCGATTCTCAAGCAGGCCACCGATAACCGCGATTCGCTGTCGGCGGTCAACCTCGATGAAGAGGCGGCCAACCTGATCAAGTTCGAGCAGTACTACAACGCCTCGGCGCAGGTGATTCAAGTTGCGCGCTCGTTGTTCGATACCCTGATTGGCACGTTCCGCTAATTACCCAAAACTGCTTAAGGAGGCCCTATGCGTATTTCCACTATTCAGGCGTTTAACAACGGGGTTTCCGGGCTGCAGCGCAATTATGCCGACGCCACTCGCACGCAAGAGCAGATCAGTACCGGTAACCGGATTCTGACCCCGGCCGATGATCCGGTGGCATCGGTGCGCCTGCTGCAACTTGAGCAGCAGCAGAATGTGCTGGGCCAGTACAGCAGCAACCTGACGGCGGCCAACAGCAGCCTGACGCAGGAAGAGGTCACCCTGAACTCGGTCAACACGATCATGCAGCGCGTGCGTGAACTGGCCGTTCAGGCCGGTAACGGCGCATTGAGCCAGGCTGACCGGCAGTCTATTTCTGCCGAGTTGGGCCAGCGTGAGGATGAACTGCTGGGCTTGATGAATACGCGCAACGCCCGTGGTGAATACCTGTTTGCCGGTTTTCAGGGCAAGAGCCAGCCGTTCGTGCGCAATCCGGATGGCAGCTACAGCTATACCGGCGATGAAGGCCAGCGCACGCTGCAGATTTCTGCCTCACTGAATGTTCCGATCAGCGATAACGGTCTGGCGATCTTCCAGAGTGCCGTCAACGCTGGTCGCCTGTCGCTTACCGACAACTCAACACCGGCGGCGCCTGCCTCGACCGTCAGCGGTATGCTGATTGAGGATGAGGTCGCGTTTGCCAATTTCCCAGCGGCCGGTATTCAGTTGGATTTTGATCCGACTGACCCGACCAAGTACTCCATCACTAATCTTGATACCGGTGAAGTGACCAATGGTGTGCTGGAAGAGGGCAAGGATACGCAGGTCAAATATGCCGGTACGTCGCTGTTCGTTAATGGCACACCGCCTGGCGGTGCAAGTTTTGTGGTAGCCGGTCCGGATGCCAATCCGGCGAGCCCGCCGCCGAACAAGGTGAGTATTCTCAACACCATCGCTGATTTGCGTAAAGCGCTGGAGTCCGCGCCGGACTCGGAGGCCGGCAACCGCCAGACCCGCGATGCCGTGGCACTGGCCATTACCAATCTCGACAACGGCATGACCACTATCGACCTCACGCGAGGCAAGATCGGTGCGCGCCTGAACACTATTGAATCTACCCAGACTGATAATGACGATGTCTCGCTGGTCAACAAGTCGGTGCAGGCAGACCTGCGTGAGCTGGATTACGCCGAGGCGCTGTCACGCCTGTCGTTCCAGTCGATCATTCTCGAAGCAGCGCAGCAGAGCTACGTGAAAATCAGTGGCCTGAACCTGTTCAACAAGCTCTGAACCCTCGATTGACCTTTTCAGCCTGCGCCTGCTCAGGCATGCTCTGCTGCTGATTTGTTGGCAACAGAGCATGCAATGCACGACTACCAATGGCTCCACGAATACTGCCTGAACCGCTTTGGCTCAAGCCGGGCGCTGGAAGCGCGCCTGCCGCAGCCGCAGAGCGAACAGTACCTGCGTGAGCTGAGTGATGACCGTTATCTGTCGACCATGAGCCTGAGGATATTCCGCGCTGGGCTTAAACACAGCCTTGTGGACGCCAAATGGCCTGCTTTCGAGCAGGTGTTCTTCGGCTTCGACCCCGAAAAAGTGGTGCTGATGGGGGCGGAGCGGCTGGAAAACCTGATGCAGGATGCGCGCATCATTCGCCACCTCGGCAAACTCAAGAGCGTGCCGCGCAATGCCCAGTTCATTCTCGATGAGCGCCAGCGTCGTGGCAATTTTGGCGCGCTGATCGCCGACTGGCCGAGCAGCGACATCGTGGGATTGTGGAAATACCTGGCCAAGCAGGGCACGCAATTGGGCGGCTTATCGGCGCCGCGTTTTCTGCGTATGGTCGGTAAAGACACCTTTGTGCCGACGGATGACATGGTGGCGGCGCTCAAGGCGCAGAAAGTCGTGGATAAAGCGCCCACCAGCCTCAAAGAGCTGGCAGCGGTGCAGGCACTCTTCAACAGTTGGCAGGAACAAAGCGGGCGGCCGCTGTGCCAGTTGTCTGTCATGCTCGCGCACACGGTTAATCACTGAGTCTGGAGCGGCCGTGCAATCGTCTGTCGAGCAAGTTGTCAGCGCCATCAGGGCGGCCAAACGGATTCTGGTCATCACCGGGGCAGGCTTGTCGGCTGATTCCGGTTTGCCGACGTATCGCGGCCTTGGCGGGCTGTACAACGGTAAAACGGCTGAAGGGCTGGCCATCGAGACGGCATTGTCCGGGCCAATGCTCAGGCGTGATCCGGCGCTGTGCTGGAAATATCTGGCTGAACTGGCGCGCGCCTGTATGCAGGCAGAGCCCAATGCCGGGCATTATGCGCTGGCAAAACTGCAGCAGTTGAAGCCCGAATGCTGGGTGCTGACCCAGAATATTGACGGTTATCACCGGGTAGCGGGCAGCCCTGACGAGCGATTGATTGAAATTCACGGCGAAATAGCGCCGCTGTTCTGTCAGGCCTGTGGTGAGGTCGATGCGCAACTGGCCGAGCATCTGCAAAGGCCGTTACCGCCGTTGTGCAAACACTGTGGTGGGATTTTACGCCCGCCGGTGGTGCTGTTTGAGGAAATGCTGCCAACGCGCGCATTAGCGCAATTGCAGGAGCAAATGATGCAGGGTTTTGACCTGGTAATGAGTGTCGGCACCACGGCAAGCTTCGGCTATATTACCGAGCCAATCCTGCGTACGCGCTTCGCCGGAGGCTTCACCGTAGAGGTCAATCCGACCGTAACGGCGCTTAGCGAAACCGTTGATGTTCACCTGCAAGGAACTGCCTTAGATGTTCTGCCGGCACTGGTAAGTCACATTTAGTTCAATAGAATTTGCAAATGGGCGCTATAGAAGGCATAGTTTCGCGAATATCTGAATTTTGACACGTACGCGCCCTATGCTAAAACGCCTATCGCCCCTCGTGCCGATTGCACTCACTGTCCTCCTGGCTGCTTGTGCAAGCCAGGCGCCTCAGCAACCGCCAATGACGGAGGCAGTCAAAGCCCCGACGGTTGCAATTGACTTGGACTCGCTGCCAGAACCGGAAAACGTTCCATCATTCAGTGATGAAACAGCCTACAAACTGCCTGAACTGGCAGACAGCATTCTCTCTCACGGTCGTTCACTTCTGGGTACTCGTTATCGCTGGGGCGGTAGCTCGGTGCAAACCGGCTTCGACTGCAGTGGCTTTATCGGTTATCTGTTTGAAGAAGAGGCGGGCCTGCAGTTGCCGCGCTCGACGCGTGAAATGATTCAAGTAGATGCACCTGTCGTTAAGCGCAGTGAGCTTGAACCGGGCGATGTGGTGTTTTTCAGCACCAATGGCCGGGGCCGTGTCAGCCACGCTGGTATTTACTTGGGGGATGATCAATTCATCCACTCCGCAAGCCGACGCAACGGTGTGCGGATCGACAGCCTGAAGGACAGTTATTGGAAGCGAAATTATCTTGAAGCCAAACGAGTTCTGGCAATGGCTTCCACAGAACAGTCCTCCGTTCGGTAGTGTTTTTCAAAGGCGCTTAGGCGCCTTTTTTCATTTGTGTTTGGCCGCTTTTATCTTTCAACAAGGTGCGGTCTTAGGTGGTGAGCCGCGATCACATTAAATTTTTGCAGCGTCGTCGTTGGTATGCTGCCAGATTCAGGTTGTTAAGTTTATGCGTCACTTTTTAATAAAATCATTGTTGTTGCTCTCTTTGACCGTGAGCACCGCATTCCAGGCTCATGCAGCCCCGGCAGCCCGAGCGGCCAAGGTTGAGTTGCCCAAGGCCGATGCCATTGTTGATCGCGCCCGTGAGTTGTTAGGGATTCCGTATCGCTGGGGCGGCACCAGTGTTCATCGCGGGTTCGATTGCAGCGGCCTGATCGTGTATCTGTTTGGCAGCGAGGCGAACATTCACTTGCCGCGCACGACCCAGCAAATGCTGCACTCGACCAAAGCGCCAACTGTTGCGCGCTCCAGCCTGCGGGCAGGGGATGTGGTGTTCTTCAACCACAACGGTGGCGGTCGGGTCAGCCACATGGGGCTGTATATCGGCGGCGGGCGCTTCATTCATGCTCCGCGTACCGGCAAGACAATCCGTATTTCCAAGCTGGACAGCGCGTATTGGAGCCGCCATTACATCGGTGCCAAGCGCTTTCTCGGCGGGGCCAGTGCGGCCTCTCGCGTAGCCAGCAGCAAGACCGATCGTGGCAATCGCGAACAGCCTGTACTAGCCTCTCGGTCACGTGTGTCGCATCGCTCTTAGCTCGACTCAGTAATTTTGCAAGGCTCAGGATCGAACTCGCATGGTAGCAACGACCCGTAACGCCCTATTACTTGTTCTCGCTTTGCTGGCCGGTTGCGCCAGCCAGGCGCCGGCTCCCCAACCGGTTCAGCCTATTGTCAGCCACAGTTTCAACGGCAATGCAGATGATGTGCTGATGCGCGCCATCGGCCTGGTCGGCACGCCTTATGTTTACGGTGGCAACACCCCGCAAGGCGGTTTTGACTGCAGCGGCCTTATCGGCTTCGTCTACCGCGATGCTGCGGGTATCCAGTTGCCGCGTACCACCTCGCAACTGATCAATCTGCGTGGCCCGAGTGTTTCGCGCAATGCCCTGCAAAGTGGCGATCTGGTGTTCTTCGCGACCGCTGGCGGCAACAAGGTCAGCCATGCCGGTATTTATGTCGGCGAAGGGCGCTTTGTGCATGCGCCTTCAAGTGGTGGTACCGTGCGTCTTGATAGCCTGAGCAATGTTTACTGGCAGCGCGCCTACCTCAACGCCAAGCGCGTGTTCACTGCGGATATTGCTCACAACCCTTGATAGAACGGGTTTTGCGATATGACCAATCGAACCTTGAATCTCGACGATTCACTCTATAACTACCTGCTTGATGTCTCCCTGCGCGAGACGCCGCTGTTAAAGCGTCTGCGCGACGAGACCGCGCAAATGCCCACTGCGCGCTGGCAAATCGCGCCCGAGCAAGGTCAGTTCATGGCGTTGCTGGTGCAGCTCACCGGCGCTAAGCGCATCGTCGAAGTCGGCACGTTCACCGGTTACAGCGCATTGTGCATGGCGCAGGCAATGCCGGCTGACGGGCAGATGATTTGTTGCGATCTGGCTGCGGACTACAACCGCATCGCCGAGCGTTATTGGCAGGAGGCGGGAGTAGATTCGCGCATCGAACAGCGCCTGGCTCCGGCCTTGGAGACGCTGGCGCAACTTGCCGATGACACATTTGATCTGGTTTTTGTCGATGCCGACAAAGCCAATTACCCGGCGTATCTCGAACACGGTCTGCGGCTTCTGCGTCAGGGTGGGTTGTTGCTGTTCGATAACACCCTGTGGAGCGGCCGGGTGCTTGAGATATATGCTGAGAGCGCCGATACGCGGGCGATCCAGATGCTCAACAGCGCACTTAAACTCGATACGCGAATTGATCTGTCGTTGCTGCCGATTGGCGACGGCCTGACGCTGTGCCGCAAGCGCTGAGCAAACCTGCGTCCGATCATGCCCGAACCGATTCGCCTGCCCCCGCAACCCGATGTCTGCGAATTGTGCCAGCGGGCGGCGGCATTGACGCGCCATCATCTGATCCCCAAAGCCCTGCATGACAAAGCGTATGTGCAAAAACGCTTCAGCAAGCAACAGTGCATCAGCGCCACGCTTTGGGTCTGCCGGGCCTGCCATAACCAGATTCACCGGCTGTTCAGCGAGAAGCAACTGGCGCTGACGTATCACAGCCGTGAGGCGCTGTTAACGGATGAGCGCCTGCGAACCTTCGTCGAGTGGTTAGCGACCAAGCCCGCCGGTTTCATGCCGCGGCATTAATCGTAGCAATTGACCTTCTGGCATCAAGCCACTACTCTGCGCGCCTTGCTTCAGGTGCCCCGACATTTAGTCAGGGGTGAAACAGGGAAGTCGGTGCGCCAGATATCGATCTGACAATTCCGACGCTGCCCCCGCAACGGTAGACGAGTCAAGCCAACGCTTTTTCAACCACTGTGCTCAGCATGGGAAGGTGCGTTCGCTGGTGTGCTGATCCTCAGCAGACAACTCGTAAGCCCGGAGACCGGCCTGTCGCAGTTCACGGCATAGCGGAGGGCTTTGTCTGGCGTACGTGCGGCCCTGTGTTGTTGCGCGTGCGCGTCTGTTCTCCGTATGTCTCCCTAAGCCTATGTCGCACGGGTGAGAGCGACGGAGCATACCTAGAAATGAGTAAGTCCCTTTTCACGCCAGCAGTTGCCTTGCTGTGCGCCGCTGTAACACAGGTTCACGCTGCCGACAGCAGCGAACTCGAACCCCTCGTCATCACCGCCACGCGCACCCCGCAAACGGCCGAGCAAAATCTGGCGGCGATCACGGTGTTTGATCGCAAGAAAATCGAACAAAGCCAGGTCAACTCGGTGCCCGAGTTGCTCAAGCGCGTGCCCGGCGTCAATTTGGTCAACAATGGTGGCCCCGGCAAAAGCACTTCGCTGTTTATGCGCGGCACCGAGTCTGACCACGTTCTGGTCATGATCGACGGCGTAAAAGTGGGCTCAGCCACTTCGGGCGGAGCGGCGTTGCAAGACCTGCCGATTGAGCTGATTGATCGCATTGAAGTTGTTCGCGGGCCACGCTCAAGCCTTTATGGCTCCGAGGCGATTGGCGGGGTTATCCAGATTTTTACCCGCAAAGGCACCGACGGTAGCCCCAAACCGTTTTTCTCGGCGGGTATCGGCACACATGACACCTATACCGGCAGCGCCGGGGTAGCGGGCGGCACCGATAAGGGCTGGTACAACCTGAGCATGAGCAGCTCGGACACCGACGGCATCAACGTCAAGTCGGTCGGCACCAGCGGCTATGAAAGTGATGACGACGGCTATCGCAATCTCGCCGGTTCGTTGAGCGGTGGTTACCGTTTCGACAACGGGCTGGAGTTGGACGCGAACATTCTGCAGGCCAAGTCGCACAACGATTACGACTCGGTGAACCGTGCGCGGACTTCGGGCTTCAATGCCAATGCCGACGGCGAAACCCGTGTGCTTGGTACGCGGGCGCGGTTTTCACCACTGGAACCCTGGCAGGTCACCTTGCAAGCCGGGCGCAGCGAAGACAAATCCGACGCCTATCAGGACGCCGCGTTCTACTCGCGTTTCGACACCCGTCGCGACAGCCTGAGCTGGCAGAACGACTTTGCCGTCGCCGCTGGCCAGACCCTGACAGTTGGCGTCGATTATCAGCTTGATGAGGTCAATGGCAGCACCGCTTATGCCGAAGACTCGCGCGATAACAACGGCGTGTTCGTGCAATACCTGGGCAATGTGGGTCGCCACGACTGGCAACTGTCGCTGCGCCAGGACGATAACCAGCAGTTTGGCCGCCACGACACCGGCAACATTGCGTACGGCTACGCACTGACCGACTGGCTGCGCAGCACTGTCAGCTTCGGCACGGCGTTTAAGGCACCGACCTTCAATGAACTGTACTACCCCAACTACGGCAACCCTGACCTCGATGCGGAAACCTCCGAAAGCCTGGAATTCGGCCTGGTCGGGGAGCACAGCTGGGGCCAGTGGCAAGTTAATGCGTTCCGCACGCGCATTGATGACCTGATTGCCTACGACTCCTCGATTCAAGGCCCGGCAAACGTTGCCGAGGCGACGATTCGCGGCGTCGAGTTGGTACTTGCCAGCCAGTGGATGGGCGTTGACTGGAATGCCAACTACACGTTGATGGACCCGGAAGACAGCTCTGGCGGTGCCAATGACGGCAACGAACTCGCACGCCGGGCCAAGCAACTGTTCAACCTGGATCTGGATCGTCGTTTTGGCGACTTCAGTGTGGGTGCCAGCTTGCACGCGGAAGGTCAGCGTTATGACGATCTGGCCAACACCACCGAGCTATCCGGCTACGCAGATGTCGACCTGCGCGGCGAGTATCGCCTCACAGAAGAATGGCGCCTGCAAAGTCGCATCGCCAATCTGTTTAATGCCGATTACGAGACGGCTGACGGCTATAACCAGCCGGGCCAGGCGGTGTATTTCACCGTGCGTTACCAAGCCCTGTAACCCTGTGCAAACGGTTGCGCGCCTTAACGGCGGCGCAGCCGTTTTGCTGCCAAGCGATTCAAGGAGTTAACGATGAACCTGAGCACACGCAATCAATTGCTGATCGGCCTGGCGCTGGCGGTGTTAATGGCAATTACCCGGGGCCATCATTTTGCGACCGTGAATTTGCCCAGCGCCTCGTGGGCCGTGTTCTTTCTGGCGGGTGTTCTGCTTAAGCCTCGCTGGGTTTTTCCGGCGTTGTTTATTGAGGCGTCCTTGCTCGACTTTGCGGCAATTGAGTGGGCTGGCGTCAGCGACTGGTGCATGTCCCCGGCATACTGGATGCTGGTTCCAGCCTATGCCTCGCTGTGGTTTGGCGGGCGCCTGTACGCGCGCATGCATCAGTACAAATTTTCCAGCCTGCTGCTGTTGGCCGTTACGGTGATTATCAGTGCATCAGTCTGCTACCTGTTTTCGGGCGGCGGATTTCTGTTTTTCTCCGGCCGCTATGCAGATCCGACGTTGAGCATGTTGTTGGAGCGTTTCAGCGTTTACTTGCCGCGTTATCTGGGCACGCTGGCCTGGTACATCGGCGTTGCGGCGCTGTTGTTTGTGTTGATCGGGCAGGGCAGCCACTTCAAGCAAAAGAGTGAGGTGAAGTCATGAGTGAATCTGCAGAACGCGACGCCCGACACAAGGCGCGCATGGAGCGAAAAAAAGCCCTGATTGATGAGCGCATTGCTCAGGCGCAGGACGAATATGGCTTGTTGCTGGTGCATACCGGCAACGGCAAAGGCAAAAGCAGTTCGGCATTCGGCATGGTTGCCCGTGCGCTGGGTCACGGGATCAAGGTCGGTATCGTGCAGTTCATCAAGGGTTCGGCGACTACTGGCGAGGAGGCGTTCTTCCGGCGCTTTCCGCAAGAGGTCCGGTACCACGTGATGGGCGGCGGCTTTACCTGGGAAACCCAGGATCGCCAGCGTGATATCAGCATGGCCAAGGCAGCCTGGGCAATTGCTGTAGAGCTAATGAGCGACCCGGAGATTGGCTTGGTGGTGCTTGATGAGCTGAATATCGCGCTCAAGTACGGGTATCTGGAATTGAGCGAAGTGCTTGCCGATATTGAAGCCCGGCCGATGTTGCAGCACGTTGTTGTAACCGGTCGCGGCGCACCGCCGGCGATGATCGAAGCGGCTGATACCGTGACTGAAATGGGCTTGATCAAACACGCTTACAAAAACGGTGTGAAGGCCCAGCCCGGAGTCGAATACTAGGCGGCTTAGCGGCGAGACGAGGGCCTTGAGCATTCTACGTCGGCGCCATAACAGGAGAAGGTGACAAGCTATGAGTATTCGCAAGTGTCCGGCTCTGTTGGTCGCAGCGCCAGCCTCGGGGCAGGGCAAGACGACCGTCACTGCTGCGCTGGCGCGGTTATACAGCCGCGCCGGCAAGCGCGTGCGGGTGTTCAAATGCGGGCCTGACTTTCTCGATCCGATGGTTCTGGCTCGCGCCTCTGGCCAGCCGGTCTATCAGCTGGACCTGTGGATGGTCGGCGAAGCCGAAAGCCGTCGCCTGTTGTGGGAGGCTGCGGAGGAAGCTGATCTGATTTTGATCGAAGGCGTCATGGGCTTGTTCGATGGCAACCCTTCGGCCGCGGACTTGGCGCGACATTTCGACGTGCCGGTGATGGCGGTGATTGATGCCTCGGCCATGGCGCAAACCTTCGCCGCGCTGGCACATGGTCTGGCGACGTATCAGGCAGATTTGCCATTCTCCGGGGTGCTGGCCAATCGTCTGGGCAGTGCCCGTCACGGCGAGATTTTGCGCGACGCTCTGCCAACATCGATTCGCTGGTACGGCGGCTTGCCGCGCAGTGTCGGCTTTGGATTGCCGAGTCGGCATCTGGGCCTGGTTCAGGCCGATGAACTGGACGATCTCGATGCACGACTCGATGCCGCCGCCGATGCCCTGCAAGCCAGCGCGTCGGTCGAGTTGCCGCCCGCGGTCAGCTTTGCGGCGCCGCCACCGAGAGATATTCAGCCGCTGTTGGCAGGGGTCAGAATTGGCGTCGCCCGCGACAGCTCGTTCGCCTTTATTTATCAGGCTAATCTCGATCTGTTGCAGGCGATGGGCGCCGAGTTGTGCCTGTTCTCGCCGGTCACTGATCAGTATCTGCCCGAGGTCGACAGCCTGTATTTGCCGGGCGGTTATCCCGAGTTGCATCTGCCGCAACTAGCCGCCAATCAGTCTATGGCGCAAGCCATAAAAAGCCATCACGCGGCAGGCAAGCCAATACTCGCCGAGTGCGGCGGCATGCTTTATTTACTTGAAAGGCTGACCGACAAGGACGGTCATGGCGCCGCCATGCTCGGGATTCTCCAAGGGCAGGCATCCTTACAAAAGCGCCTGACGGCTTTGGCGTTGCAATCGGTCGAACTGCCGGAAGGTGTATTGCGCGGCCACACCTTTCACCACTCCAGCATGCACACTGCACTGCAACCGCTGGCCTTGGGTGAATGCCCGAACTACAAACGCACGGCAGAACCGGTGTATCGCGAGGGCCGCCTGTGCGCCTCGTATATCCACTTCTATATGCCGTCCAATCCTGCGGCTGCTGCCGCTTTATTGCGGCCATGACGGTGAGTTGAAGGGAGCCAACATGAGCGATCAACACTTCACCGAGCAAGAGCGCGACGCGGTCTATCGGGTGATTGCCGAGCGGCGTGACATGCGCCACTTTGTCGGCGGCGAAGTGCCCCCGGCAATTCTGGCGAATCTGCTGGAGGCGGCTCATCAGGCGCCGAGTGTTGGGTTGATGCAGCCGTGGCGGTTTATCCGCATTACCGACCGCGCGTTGCGGGGGAAGATTCAGGCGCTGGTTGAGGAGGAAAGGCTGCGTACCGCGCAGGCGTTAGGGGAGCGCAGCGATGAATTCATGCGCCTCAAGGTGGAGGGAATTGCCGACTGCGCCGAAGTTTTGGTTGTCGCATTGATGGATGGACGTGAAACTCACGTGTTTGGCCGCAGGACATTGCCGGAAATGGATCTGGCATCCATGTCGTGCGCCATTCAAAATCTATGGCTGGCAGCACGTGCCGAGAATCTTGGCATGGGTTGGGTCTCACTGTTTGAACCACAGGCAATGGCGCAATTGCTAGGCATGCCGACTGGCAGCAAACCCCTTGGGGTTCTGTGTCTGGGGCCGGTTGCCGAGTTCTACAGTAAGCCAATGCTGGTCCAGGAAGGTTGGGCAAAGACCCGGCCGCTGAGTGAGCTACTGTTTAATAATCAATGGGGAAATCACCAGTAATGAACGCCTTGTCTGCGTCAAATAGTCGGGCGCGATGCCCATGAGCCTGTTCCTTGCGAGCGCAGCAGGTGTCGCGCTGGATGCAGTATTCGGTGAGCCAAAGGGCTGGCATCCGCTGGTCGCTTTCGGCCAGATGGCGGAGCGTATCGAGCAGCGCTTCAATCAGTCGGGTGGCGGTTGGCGCAGCCATGGCGTGAGCGCGTGGTGCATCGCTGTACTGCCGATTACGCTGGTGGTCGGCCTGCTTGCGCAGGTCCCGGCGTTTGGCTGGTGTGTGGAGATTTTCGCCCTGTATTTCGCCCTCGGCCTGAAAAGCCTTGGCGAGCATGCGCATGCAGTGGTTAAAGCATTGCGTCTGGGTGATCTGTCGCTGGCGCGTGAGCGTGTCGGTTATATGGTCAGCCGCAATACCCGTGAGCTGGACGCGACCGGGGTGGCCCGTGCAGGTACTGAGTCTGTACTTGAAAACGGCAGTGACGCGGTGTTTGCCAGCCTGTTCTGGTTTCTTGTTGCGGGCGCTCCCGGCGTGGTGTTGTGCCGGCTGAGCAATACCCTCGATGCGATGTGGGGTTATCGCACCGAGCGCTTCGAGCGTTTCGGTTGGGCCGCGGCCAAGATAGATGACCTGCTCAACTATATTCCCGCGCGGCTGGTGGCCCTGACTTACGCGCTGTGCGGGCGCACGCGGCAGGCGCTGCACTGCTGGCGAACCCAGGCGCCACTGTGGGACAGCCCCAATGCCGGGCCGGTAATGGCTGCCGGTGCGGGAGCGCTTAATGTCACCTTGGGCGGGCCGGCTTATTACCACGGCGAGTTGCATGAGCGGCCCGAGTTGGGCGACGGTCCGCAGCCGCGGGCACGTGATATCGAACGAGCAATGAATCGCGTCTGGGCCGGGGTGCTGTTGTGGTTGCTTATCGTACTTGGCGTCGAGCTGACCCTTGCTTGAGCATGGCGGCCGGCTGCGCGAAGCTGCGCAGAAGTACAACATTGCGCTTTCGCTGTGGCTGGACTTGTCGACCGGTATTGCCCCGTATACGCCAAAACTGGCGACGGTCAGCGCTGATGCATGGCGTCGTTTACCCGAGCTGGATGACGGCCTTGAGGCGGCGGCTTGCGCGTTTTACAGCGCGCCGCAACTATTGCCAGTGGCCGGTTCGCAGGCGGCAATCCAAGCGCTGCCACGCTTGCGTAAGAACCAGCAGGTGGCGATTGTCTCGCCTGCGTACGCCGAGCATCCCGCCGCCTGGCTGCGTGAAGGCCATCAGGTTAACGAAATCGAAGCATCGGCAATCGACGCTTATGTCGGGCAAGTCGATGTGCTGGTGCTGATCAATCCGGGCAATCCGACCGGAACCTTCTATTCACCGCAGCAGTTGTTGGGCTGGCATCGACAGCTTGCCGGGCGGGGCGGCTGGCTGGTGGTCGATGAGGCCTTTATCGACTGCACCCCCGAGCTGAGTGTGGCGGCGCAAACAGCGAAGCCCGGCTTGATCGTGCTCCGTTCGCTGGGCAAGTTCTTTGGCTTGGCCGGTGCGCGTTTGGGCTTTGTGTTGGCGGAGCCCAAAGTGCTGGCGGCGCTCGATGCGATACTCGGACCCTGGACCATCAGCGGGCCTACGCGGCAGATAGCCAGCAGCGTGCTGGCCGACAGACCTGCTCAGCACCTGCAACGTCAGCGGCTGTTGATCGACAGCGCGCGTTTGCAGCAACTGCTAACGGTTAACGGCCTCGAACCAAGCGGCGGCTGCGCATTGTTTCAGCGGGTCGAGTTGGCCGATGCCGAGCAGTTGCATGGGTTTCTGGCCGAGCGCGGCGTGCTGGTGCGGCTCTTCAATACACCTCCAGCTATCCGTTTTGGCTTGCCTGCCGATGAACCCGGCTGGCAGCGGCTGGCACGTGGCTTAAGCGAATTTCAGCAGAGATTAAGATGATCCAAACAGCTCATACCCTGATGGTGCAGGGCACAACTTCGGATGCTGGCAAGAGCACGCTGGTAACGGCGTTGTGTCGCTGGCTGGTGCGCGAGGGCGTTAGCGTCGTGCCGTTCAAACCGCAAAACATGGCGTTGAACAGTGCGGTGACTGCCGACGGCGGCGAGATTGGCCGTGCGCAGGCTGTACAGGCACAGGCCGCGAAGCTGGCCACGCACACCGACATGAATCCGATTCTGCTCAAGCCCAATAGTGATGTTGGCGCCCAGGTGATTATCCATGGGCGGGCGCTGAGCAACATGGATGCGGTGGCTTATCACGATTACAAGAAGGTCGCGATGAATGCCGTGCTCGAATCTCACCAACGCCTCAGCGCGGCTTATCAGGTGGTCATGGTGGAGGGCGCCGGTTCGCCTGCCGAGATTAATTTACGCGCCGGTGATATCGCCAACATGGGTTTTGCCGAGGCTGTGGATTGCCCGGTCATCATCATTGCAGACATCGACAAGGGCGGCGTATTTGCGCATCTGGTGGGCACGCTAGAGTTGCTTTCACCGAGCGAGCAGGCGCGGGTAAAGGGGTTTGTGATCAATCGCTTTCGTGGCGACATTGCCTTGCTGCAGCCCGGCCTCGACTGGTTGGAGGCACGCACCGGCAAGCCGGTGTTGGGCGTGCTGCCGTACCTGATGGATTTTCATCTTGAAGCCGAAGACGCAATCGACCAACGTCAAAGCGTCAAAGCCTGCGAGCAACTCAAGGTGGTTGTGCCGGTGCTGCCGCGCATCAGCAACCACACCGATTTCGACCCGCTGCGCTTGCATCCGCAAGTCGAGTTGGTATTTGTCGGCCCCGGTCAGGCCATTCCGCCGGCAGATCTGATTATTTTGCCGGGCTCGAAAAGCGTGCGTGCCGACCTGCATTTCTTGCGCGAGCAGGGCTGGGATCAAGCGCTCAGCAAGCATCTGCGTTATGGCGGAAAAGTCATCGGCATTTGTGGTGGCATGCAGATGCTTGGTCAGTCGATTGATGACCTCGATGCCATCGAAGGCACGGCTGGCAGTAGTCAGGGTTTGGGCTTGCTTGAAATCGACACGGTGCTGCGCGAGCACAAGCAACTGCGCAATGTGCAGGGCCGCCTGTGCCTCGAAAGTGCCGCTGTCAGCGGTTATGAAATTCATGCGGGAGTGACCACGGGCGCCGGGCTTTTGCAACCCGCCGTGAACCTGGATGACGGCCGCACCGATGGCGCCATCAGCGCCGATGGAAACGTGTTGGGCACCTATCTTCACGGCTTGTTTGAGTCCACTGCTGCTACCACGGCGTTGCTCGGTTGGGCTGGTTTGCGTGAGGTCGAGGCGGTTGATTACCACGCTCTGCGCGAGCGCGATATCGAGCGGCTGGCGGACATGGTCGTTGATCACTTGGATACTGCAAAACTGCGCGCACTTTGCGGCCTGCCTGCAGCGAGTGCTGTCCATGGTTGATTTGATTCTCGGCGGCGCCCGTTCCGGTAAGAGCAAATTGGCTGAAAAGCTGGCATCTGAGAGCGGGCTGCAGGTGACTTATATCGCCACCAGCGAGGCGCTGGATGGCGAGATGAGTGAGCGTATTCGTCATCATCGCGAACGTCGCCCCGGCCATTGGCAATTATGTGAGGAGCCGCTGGAGCTGGCCCGTGTGCTGCGTGAAAACGCCGCTGAGCAGCGTTGCCTGCTGGTCGATTGCCTGACGTTGTGGCTGAGTAATTTGTTGCTGCTTGATGATCCGCAGCGTCTGGCAAGCGAGCGTGATGCGCTGCTGGCGACGCTGGCCGATTTGCCCGGGCGGATTATTTTGGTGAGTAACGAGACCGGTCTGGGCGTGGTACCGATGGGCCAACTCAGCCGGCGTTTTGTGGATGAAGCCGGCTGGTTGCATCAGGCGCTGGCCGAGCGCAGCGAGCGCGTGGTGTTTTGTGTGGCAGGTTTACCGATGGTTTTAAAAGGGCAGTTATGAGTAGTCAGGCGTGGTGGCAACAACCAGCGAAAGCAATTGATCAGGCCGCGCGTGCACAGGCTCAAGCCCGCCAGCAGGTACTGACCAAACCCAGCGGCTCGCTCGGCCAGCTGGAGCAACTGGCAATTGAACTCGCCGGTATGCAGGGCCTTGAGCTGCCGCAGGTTGATGCGGTTTCGATCTGTGTATTTGCCGGTGATCACGGTATTGCCGCTGAAGGCGTATCGGCGTACCCGCAAGCCGTTACCGGCCAGATGCTGGCAAACTTTGTTAATGGCGGTGCGGCGATCAGCGTGCTGGCGCGCAGCCTTGGCGCGTACATGCAGGTGATTGATCTGGGCACCGCTACAGCGTTGCCTGAACTGGCGGGCGTGAAGCATCTGGCGCTGGGCAAGGGCACGGCAAATTTCGCCCAAACCCGCGCCATGACTACGGAGCAGTGCCGCGCGGCATTGGCTGCTGGACGTGACGCCGTACTGCAAGCTGATGTGCCGAAATCTCAGCTGTTCATCGGCGGCGAAATGGGCATCGCCAATACCACCTCGGCCACGGCGCTGGCCTGCGCGTTACTGGATTGCCCCGTGGCAGATTTAACCGGCCCGGGCGCTGGGTTGGATCACGCTGGCGTGCTGCACAAGATTGCAGTGATCGAAGCTGCGCTGGCGCTGCATCGCCCGCAGTTGGACGATCCGTTAGCGATTTTGCAGTGCCTGGGCGGGTTTGAGATTGCGGCGTTAGTCGGGGCGTATCTCGCCGCCGCACAAGGCGGAATCACTGTGCTGGTCGATGGCTTTATTTGCAGCGTTGCCGCCTTGCTTGCCGTGCGTCTCAATCCATCGTGCCGGGCGTGGTTACTGTTTGCTCATCAAGGTGCAGAGCCCGGCCATGCCCGGGTATTGCAAGCACTTGAAGCCACGCCTTTGCTGCAATTGGGGCTGCGACTGGGCGAGGGCAGTGGTGCGGCACTGGCCACGCCTCTGCTGCAAATGGCCTGTAAACTCCATGGCCAAATGGCCACCTTTGATCAGGCCGCTGTGGCGAATCGCAGCTGATGAATCTGCTGATCGACTTGCTGCGCCACGGTGAAACCGAACGCGGTGGCGGGCTGCGCGGCAGCATTGATGATGCACTCACAGCGCTGGGCTGGGAGCAGATGCACGCCACTGCCAGCCAACTGCCGCGTTGGGATCGACTGGTCAGTTCGCCCTTGCAGCGCTGTCGTTTATTCGCCGAAGCGCTGGCGCAAAGCAGCGGTGCGCCCTTGAGTATTGAGGCAGATTTACAAGAACTGCATTTTGGCGAATGGGAAGGGCGCAGCCCTGCCGATTTGATGCTTACCCATGAGCAGCAACTCGGGCAGTTCTGGGCCGATCCCTATGCCTATACACCGCCAGGCGGTGAGCCCGTTGCAGAGTTTTCTGCGCGCGTGTTCGGCGCCCTGGATCGCCTGCAAGCACGCTTTGACGGAGAGCGCGTTTTGCTTGTGACGCATGGCGGGGTAATCCGTCTGCTCTCTGCGTTCGCCCGTGGCTTGCCGCGTGAGCAGTTGCTGCAAGTGGTGGTTGGCCATGGCGAGTGTGTGCACCTGCAACGCAACACGGAGGGCCGCTTGTGTCTGGTCTGAGCTTGCCTCTACTGATCGCCGTGCAGTTTCTCACGCGCCTGCCGGTACGTTTACAAGCGATGCCGAGTGATCAGCAACTGGGCCGTTCGCTGCTTTGGTATCCGCTGGTTGGGTTGCTCATCGGCGCCTTGCTGGTGCTCCTGCAATGGTGCTTGGCGAACACCCACAGTTTGCTCCAGGCCGCTCTGTTATTAGCGGTGTGGGTGGCAATCAGCGGCGCCTTGCATCTCGATGGGCTGGCCGATTGCGCTGATGCCTGGGTTGGCGGGCTGGGCGATCGCGAGCGAACCCTGAGCATCATGAAAGACCCGCGCAGCGGTCCGGTAGCCGTAGCCGTGCTGGTGGTGGTGCTGTTGCTCAAGTTCGCTGCACTGGTGGCGCTGATCGAGGCGGGGCATGGCATGTGGTTACTGCTTGCACCCTGGATTGCCCGCTGCGCCATGCCATTGTTGTTCATGACCACGCCGTATGTGCGAGCCAATGGCTTGGGCGCGGCGCTGGCGGCGAATTTGCCGGGCACGATGATGACGCGGGTGTTGCTGCTCAACGCCGCTGTGCTGGTGCTGCTGTTTGGCGTTGCGGGTGGGGTTGGGCTGCTGGTCGCTGGTTTTGTCTTATTGGTACTGCGGCGCGCAATGATCCGGCGAATTGCAGGAATGACGGGTGATACCGCTGGCGCTGTGCTTGAATTGATAGAATGTGGGGTATTAGTCGCCTTGGCCATTTAGCTGCTGAGTGCATCCCCCAATAGTCCACAATAATAATTCAGAGCACTCGCTTGATGCGGTTACCGCTAGCCTTTCTGTTGGGTATCGTTTTGAGTTGCCAGCCCTTGCAGGCGCAGCCGCAACCGCAGTCGCTGAACTGGGCGATTGTGCCGATGCCCGGCATCTTCAATGTTGAAGGGGGCAAGCCTGTATCCGGTGCTTTGTACGAAGCCACCCAGCTTATCGATGCGCAAATGCCCGAAGTGCAGGTGCGTTATCAGGTGATGTCTTTGCTGCGCATGCGCCAGAGCCTGCGCAAACAATTGCAGCTGTGCAGCAATGGCCTGCTGCAAACCCCGGCACGCGATAAGCAGGGATATTTCATTCCGTATCTGTTATCCACGCCGATGCATCTGTTGGTGCGTCAGCCAACCCTGAATCAACTGCTTTTGGAGAACGGCGAGGTAAGCCTCGACTGGCTGTTTGCCAACCCTTATCTGCGTGGCGCTATTGCCACTGCCCGCCAATACCCGGATGACATCAGCGCGCAATTGATCAAAGCGCGTGACAGCGGAACCCTGCAAGAATTGACCGGCAGCCTGTCCGGCGAAAACCTGTTGCTGATGGTCAGCTACCACCGGCTCGATTATGCCTTCGACTACCCGATGGCCTACAGCGAAGTGGCCAGCAACTATACGCTCAGTGACCCGTTGATCAGTGTGCCGCTGAAAGAGAGCAAGGAATTACTGCCAGTTGGAGTTTACTGCCCGCGTACTCCGTGGGGGCTGGAAATGGCCAAGCGGATTGATCAAGCCGTTCGCGAGGCTACCCGCAACAATCAAGCCTTCATGGCGCTGCACCAACGTTGGTTGCCCGCCGAGGTGTACACGCGCTTCACGCCCCAACTCCTGCGCTTCTATGAAGGGCGTTCAGCCACTGCACTGAGTTTTGAGTAGCTCAACTCGTCGTACCTTTCTGCGTTTTGCCGCGCCTTGTTTGCGCTTTCTTGACGACTAATCAACGAATCTTTCACACCGGCACGGTCATATTGCGCGCATTCACTTAATAGGAATGCTAATCATGAAGTTTAAACGTCTCATTAACTCGTCAGTCATCACCACCTGCGCCTTGTTGAGTGTCGCTGCATCCAGCGCCTTCGCGCAGGACAGCGCGTACGAACTGACGGTAAAGAATCACCAGTTTTCACCCGCTCCGCTGACTATCCCGGCAGACACCAAAGTCAAGATCACCCTGACCAATCAGGACACGACCACGGCCGAATTCATCAGCGATGACTTCAAGGGCGGCAAGTTGGCCAAAGGCGGCAAGACCGTGAGCTTCTTTATCGGCCCGCTCAAGGCCGGTACTTACAGCTTTTATGACGAGTACCACGAAGCGGCGTCGAAGACGCAATTGATCGTCCAGTAATCGGTGCCTGACCCATGCTCTCTACCGCGTTGATCGTGTTTCGTGAAATTGTAGAAGCCGCACTGGTTGTCTCGATCGTGTTGGCGGCCACACGCGGCGTTGCTAGCCGCGGCCGTTGGGTTGGCGGCGGTGTGCTTGCCGGGATCGGCGGCGCCGGGTTACTGGCGTTGTTTGCCGATGCGCTCAGTGAGCTGGCCAGCGGCATGGGCCAGGAAGTATTCAATGCCCTGGTGATGCTGATCGCGGTGGTCATGCTTGGCTGGCACAGCATCTGGATGGGCCAGCATGGCCGGGAAATGTCTGCCCAGTTGAATGAGATGGGGCAGGCGGTTGTCACCGGCAATAAATCCCTCGCCGCCATGGCAATTGTTGTGGCGCTGGCGATATTGCGTGAAGGCTCGGAAACCGTGCTGTTCTTGTATGGCATCGCGGTGAGCGAGCCGGGGCAGGCCTGGCCAATGATGGCGGGCGGGCTGCTGGGTATCACCGCCGGGATTGCAGTTGGCGTGGCGATCTACTTCGGGCTGATGCGCATGGCCATGCGCCATTTGTTCAAGGTAACCAATGCCTTGGTAATCCTGATGGCTGCCGGTATGGCCAGCCAGTGTGCCGGGTTTCTGGTGGCGGCAGACTGGTTGCCAGCCCTTGGCGACACGCTGTGGGACACTTCTGCACTGCTGAGCGAGCACAGCATCACCGGTAAGTTGCTGCACACCCTGATCGGCTACACCGCGCAGCCTTCAGGCGTGCAAGTGCTGGCCTATCTCGCCTGCCTGAGCGTGATTCTGGGGCTGGGTTGGCTGACTGCCCGGCCAAAAGCCCTACAGCCGCAAATGAGCCACTAAGAACGCCAGCAACCGTTGGCCGGGTGCTGGCGGTTGCGCTCATTCTTGCCGGTTGAAGAGGTGCGCAGCCACGTTGCCAACCAGCAATCGTTCACATTCTCAGCACATAAAATTCACCTGAGGGCGAATACATTGGCTGTGTATGAACTGCACGATGGGCGTTGGCGTTTTGCCGGAGGCCATCGTTTGACGCAGTTGGATCAACCCACTTTTTGACTGTCGTGAGCCCATCATGAGCCATGCAAACGCGTCCGCTAACAGCCTGCTGAACAAAGTCCCTGCGGTCACCCTGATCTTCTGGATCATCAAGATCTTGTCGACCACAGTGGGTGAAACAGGTGCGGATTACCTGATCTTCAAACTGCATTTCGGCCTGCCGCTGACCTCTGTACTGATGAGTGCGGTGCTGGTTTTGGCCATCGCCATTCAGCTGCGTGCAGACCGTTACGTGCCTTGGAAATATTGGCTGGCGGTGGTGCTGGTGAGTATCGTCGGCACGCTTATTTGTGACAGTTTAGTGGATACCTACGGCGTATCTCTGGTCACCACCACGGTGCTGTTCAGCGTGGCATTGCTGGTCACCTTTAGTTGCTGGTACGCCAGCGAAAAAAGCTTGTCGATTCTGAGCATTTACCGAGGCCGGCGCGAGTATTTCTATTGGTTGGCGATTCTGGTGACGTTCGCGCTTGGCACCGCAGCTGGTGACTTGTTGGGTGAGGAAATGGGCCTTGGTTATGCCGTGTCGGCGCTGTTGTTTGCGGCGGCTATCGGCGTGGTTGCGATTGCCCACTACCTGTTCGGCCTTAACTCGGTTGCGACATTCTGGATTGCCTACATCCTGACTCGCCCGTTTGGTGCATCCTGCGGCGACTGGCTGTCTCACTCGGTCGCCAAAGGTGGGCTGGGTCTGGGTACGGTGGGCACCAGCGAGATATTTCTGGTGGTCATCATCGCTCTGGTTGGTTACCTGAGTTGGCAGCAGCGTGCCGCTCAGCGCCTGGAGTCAGTCCGCTAAGTTCACGCTCAGCAGGCTCTGTTTATCGGCCTGGTGCTCTATTATGTTTAGAAGGGCTTCGCCATGTGCGGGGCTATTAATGGCAGGAGCGTGGTCGATGAAAACACAGGCATGGCTGGTCGTAGCAACTTTGGCCGTTGGCGTAAGCTCGATGAGTTATGCCGATAGCTGCCCGCAACTGTTGCAGGGCGAACTGCCGCGTTTGCGCAGTAAAGACACCATCGACCTGTGCAAGACCTTCGGCGGTCAGCCATTGGTGGTGGTCAATACGGCCAGCTTCTGCGGTTATACCCCGCAGTTCAAAGGGCTTGAGGCGTTGCAACAGCGCTATGCCGAGCAAGGCCTTAAAGTGCTGGGCGTGCCCTCGGATGACTTCAAACAGGAGTCTGCTGATGCGAAGGAAACCGCCAAGGTGTGCTTTGTGAATTACGGGGTGACATTCGATATGACCCAGCCGCAGCAGGTCATGGGCGAGCATGCAGTCGCCTTGTTCAAGGGCCTTGCCGAGCAGAGTCAGGCGCCGCGCTGGAACTTCACCAAGTATGTGGTCGACCGTAAGGGCAAGGTTGTGGCGAGCTTTCCCAGCAGTATCAAGCCGGATGATCCGCAGTTGATTGCTGCGGTCGAGAAGGCGATTGCCAGTACGCAGGAGTAGGCAAAACGGTTAACTCTGGCGGCACGATTATTGTGCTTGTTCTGACCGCCAAAGTGGCTGGCTAACCGTTTCGATTAGAAGCGGTAAGTAACCTGAGCGCCCAGCGCGTGTGCGCTGTTACGGTACGTGGCGCTGTACGAGCCTTTAGTAGCGCTTACGCGATCGATGTGTACATCTTCTTCGTTGAGGTAGGAGTACGCGACGTCAACTGTGATGTCGTCGTTCGGGCTCCAGCCTGCGCCGATGCTGTAAATCGTGCGGTCGCCAGTTGGGATGCGCGGGGACAGGTCGGTGTTGTTGGTCGGTGCCTGATCCAATGCGATACCGGTGCGCAATACCCACTGCTTGTTCAACTGGTATTCAGCGCCTGCAGCAACTGCCCAGGTGTCATGCCAGTTTTCTTCTTCGGTGATTGTGGTCAAAGCACCGCCGTAGGCGCCGCCCACTTGATCGTTCTCAACCACCAGCTTGTCGAAGCGGCTCCAGCGAGTCCAGGTCGCGCCTGCGTGTACGGTCCAGCCGTTGTTCAACTGATGAGTGAGGGAGAAGTCGACCGCTTCAGGCGTAGTCACATCGAGAGATGCGCCGTAACGACCTGCTGAGGTGCCCACTGCACCAACACCGCTGACAGTGGTGTGACCTTCGAGGCTGTACTCAACCTTCGAGTGGTAGGTAACGCCAAGACGGGTCGACGGGGTGATTTCGTACATCAGGCCGAAGTTGTAACCGTAGCCGACGTCATCGCCTTTGATATCAACTTCGCCATCTGGAGCGCCTGCCGGTGCAAGGTTTGGCACCTCTGACGTCAGTTCACCTTCGATACGGTTGATCGTCGGACCAAAACCGATCGACAGCTGATCGTTGAAGCGGTAGCTGACAGTTGGCTGAATGGTGATGACGTTCACTTCGCTCTTGTCACCGTAGTAGCGACCGGCAAAGCCGTTTTCATAGTCAGTCGCCAGGCCGAACGGGACATATACGCCCAGACCGAATGCCCAGTTTTCGTCGATCGGCTTAACATAGTAGCCCATCGGAATGGCAACGGTCGGAACCATGTCGCCATCGTTGCTGCCGCCAGGGAAGCCGCTTGCATTGGTGATATCGGCCTTGGCAAAAATAACAGCGGCGCCTGCGGTAACCTGCTCGCGCTCGATCAGCGCCATACCAGCCGGGTTGCCATAAACAGTGCTGGCATCGCTTGCGCTGGAAGCACGGCCGGCGTTGGACATACCCAACGAACTGATGCTTTGTTCGTTGATGGCGAAACCGCTGGCCAGGCTGTAGCTCGAGACAGCTGAAATGGCGAGTGCGAGAGTGCTTTTTAGGATTTTATTGCTCACGGATGACTCCAGATGGAAGCAGGGGCGGCAAAACTACCAGCCTTTAGCGGTGCTTGCCAAGATTTAGACGTGTTCTGTTTTGTAGCAATCCTCGGGAATAATAGAGGCAAAGTGCCGTCATCTACGAAAATGTGAACACTTGTTCTCTGATCTTTCCAGTGGTTCACGCGGCGGATAACGGCGTTTGCACATTGCCCACGCAACGTTGCCAGGCATCCATAAAGTCGCGTTGCCTGCCGTGCGGGTGAAATACCTCGCGCCAAATTCGTGCAAGACCCAGCAAGTCGGCCGCATCGGGTAAGTCGTTGCGCTTGACCTCAATCATCATCCAGGCAATGGCTGTGGCGTAGCGCAGGTTGACTGTGAGCTCGATATGCGGCGAGGCAAGAAAGGCATGCTGGCTGGCAAGGCCGCGAATCTGGCTGGCCAGATCGGGATCATGGGCCAGATGGCGGTCCCACAACTCTTGATGGCTGCGCTCGGCAATGCGATACAAGCCGTGGCCGTGGCGGCAGTCGAGTGCGGTTCCCAGCCCCGACTGACAAGCCGCCGCGCCTAACAGCAGGGCTTCGGCGGCGGCACAGTGACGGCCAAGATAGATCAGGGTTGGCCGGATTACGTGCTGACAGAGTTCACTCGCTGCAATACCCATATCAACCTCGAGAAAATGGACCGGTGGAGCAGGGCGCGTGGCAGCTTTTGATTCTTTTACTATTGCCCCACCGGGAGTGGGGTTAGCCACTCATTCTCAAGTGTAGTGCGACCTTTGTGCTGTAAAGGACTGTTTTTAAATTGTTTTCAGCTTTAGGTTATTGCCTATATAGCGCATCGTGCTTAGCACGACGGGTAAAGTCGGCATGTCTATATGCCAGCACAAGCGCCTGTAAGCCCTTTAATCACCCACTGCCACGGGACGCTCTGGTTGGGTGATCCACTCGCTCCAGGAGCCGGCGTAGAGCGGCGCAAGCGGGTAGCCTGCCAGGCACAGGGCGAACAAGTTGTGGCATGCCGTTACACCGGAACCGCAATAGGCAACCAGATCACTGGCAGGCCGGCTGCCGAGCAATGTCGCGAAGCGCTCTTGCAATTGCGCCGGCGCCAGAAAACGGCCTTGTGCATCGAGGTTTTCGGTGAAGGTCGCGCACTGCGCGCCAGGGATATGCCCGGCAACCGGATCGAGCGGTTCGACTTCACCACGAAAGCGCGGCAGGGCGCGGGCGTCCAACAGCGTCAATTGGGTGTCTTGCAGGCGATGCTGCAACTGCGCTGCGCTGATCAGCAGTTGGTTATCCGGGCGGGCAATGAAATTGCCAGGCTCGACGCGCTTCACTTCAGCAGTCAGCGGCAAGCCTGCCTCACGCCAGGCGCGTAAACCGCCGTCGAGTAACGCCACGCCGCTGCGTTTGCCCAGCCATGCCAACAACCACCAAGCGCGTGCTGCAAATGCACCTGGGCCATCGTCGTACAGCACAATCTGCGAGTCGTCATCCACACCCCAGGCTTGCAGCTTTGCACTCAGTGTTGCCGGGTCCGGCAGCGGATGGCGACCGGTAACGCCCTTGCTGACCGGTCCGGACAGATCCTGCTCCAGATCGGCAAAATGGGCCGTGGCAATATGCTCCTGCTGAAAACTGGCAAGACCATAGGCAGGGTCTTCCAGGGCGAAGCGGCAATCGATGACAATTACTTTGCGGTTTTTATCATCAAGCAACTGCTCAAGTTCAGCTGCGCTGATCAACTGGGCGATAGCCATGCGGGCAATTCTCCGGCTGGATTGTTCGGGGCGTGGGCGGGTTCTACTCTCTATAAAGCAAACTACACGTTGTCTATGTGGTCAAAGTTAACGGGTTGTGCTTGCTCTGCAAACCTTAAAAGCACACAGCCCGTTATTCAGTCTTAGCGCCGCCGAGCCGTTTGCTCAGGCGCCCATGGATAAGGAGACACAGCCATGCTGACCCTCACGCACGTAGAGAACAGCAATATCCTTGAGTTCACCCTGGATGGCGATTTCAGCCGCGCCGATTTCGATCAGGTCGCCCAGCAGATGGAGGCGCTGATTGATCAGTACGGCACAATCAAGCTGATCGAGATTGTGCGCAGTATTGGTTCGATCGAACCGTCGGCGCTTTGGGAGGACTTCAAGTTCGCGCCCAAACACCTCAAGCATTTTTCTCAGGTGGCGGTGGTCGCAGACCAGAAGTGGATTGGCTGGCTGAGTAAAATGGTCAAGCCAATGATTCCGGGAGAGGTTCGCCATTTTGAGCTGAGCCAGTTGCAGCAGGCCCGCGACTGGATTCACGGGGTCGAGCCGGTCACCGTCTGATATTCATCGGCTAACCTGTGCAGCGCTGGCGACGCTGCTGTATGGTGCGCGCTTCGGGTCGATCCCACTGTTATAAGAGCCTGCCATGAAGCGTTTTGTGCTGCTGGATACCGCTGAAATCCCTGGCACGCAAGGTGCGCTGTGCCTGTTTGAATACGGCGATGATTTTGTCATCAAAATTGCCGGTGGCGATGGCGGCCAATTGATGAACACGCGCATGCATGGCTCTGAAGACGCGCTGGCCGCCATCCCCTGCAAGAAAATTGCCTCACGCGCCAATGCCCGCGTACTGATCGGCGGGCTCGGCATGGGTTTCACACTGGCTTCGGCGCTGGCGCATTTACGCGCAGATGCCGAAGTGGCTGTGGCCGAGTTGGTGCCGGGTGTGGTCGAGTGGAATCGCGGGCCGCTGGGCGCCAAGTCCTCCTACCCGTTGAATGATCCGCGCACCCGGCTGATTCAAGGCGATGTCGCCGAGGTGCTGAAAAGCCAGAACGCTGCCTACGACGCAATCATGCTCGATGTGGATAACGGCCCCGAAGGTCTGACGCAGAAGTCCAACAGTTGGCTGTACTCGGCCGCCGGTCTGCATCAGTGCCATCGTGCATTGCGCGCGGGAGGCATGTTGGCAGTGTGGTCTTCATCGGCGGATCGCAAGTTTACTGAAATGGTCAGCCGCGCCGGTTTCAGTGTCGAGCCGGTGCAGGTCTATGCCCACGGTAATCGCGGCACACGGCACACCATCTGGATCGCCCAGAAACGCGCGTAGCCTTCAAGCTAATCATTGCAATAAACAGTGTGTGAGCGCGCAGGGCTTTTTTCGAGGCAGGGTTTGGCCGGACGAGGAACAGATTCGGCTGATTGTGCTGGGCGCCTGAGGGCTAATTGCGGGATGCAGATGTGAAGCGAGCGCCGCGCCTTCGGTTACGAAGACGAGGCGCTCGGGCTTCTGCGCCGACCTGATGAGTTAGCGCCTGGCAGCAAAGTGCCTTCAGGAAACTCCCGTTCAGCGTTGCAGCTTTGCGGGAGATTGCGTGTGCAGATTGTGTCCGCACACGCTGTGTTGCGCGGTTTAGCCGATGGTCATCAGGCTGGCGTTGCCGCCTGCTGCTGCGGTGTTGACGCTCAACGAGTGCTCGACCAGCAGACGCTCCATCGGAATGTCGGTCTCGCCTTTGTTGAGGCCGTTAACTCCAATGATTGCACCCGGACGCTGGGCTGCTTGCAGGCAGACTTCGCGCAGTTGGTCGGAGTCTCCGTGGTGGATAATCGAGTCGAACGCGTTATCGCAGGTGGTCCAGTCGGTGATCAGCTGAATGCGTTGCTGCACCTCTTTCGGCAACTTGGCGTGCAGTTCGCTGTGGTTTTCCGGCCACAGAGCAATGCTGCCCACGGCCAGTACCGCCGCCAGTTGCAACAGCAGGTCTTGCTCGTCATCGGCCAGGCACAGCACGTGCTCGCGGGCGATCAGGCTATACGAGTTACGCTCACCGGTCGGGCCAGGCAGCAGTTGGCTGATACCGCTTTGCGCCAGTGCTGCAAGTTTCTCGGCCTGGATTGCCAGCTCAGGACGCTCCTTGGCAGCCCATTCGCACAGCGCAGCAAAGGCCTTGCTCTGGGTGGCCGGCAGTTGCGCTGGCGTTGCGTCTGGGGCATCGCTGCGCAGTTGCTGCACCAGTGCATCTTGTGGGCGCTGCGACAGCAGGCGATACAGATACAGCGGTCCGCCCGCTTTCGGGCCGGTGCCAGACAGGCCTTCGCCACCGAACGGCTGCACGCCAACCACGGCGCCAACAATGTTGCGGTTAACGTACATGTTGCCGACCTTGGCGGTGCTGACAACCTGGCTGATGGTCTCGTCGATGCGCGTGTGCACGCCCAGCGTCAGGCCATAACCGCTGGCGTTGATCTGGTCGAGCAGGGCAGGCAGTTCGTTGCGCTGGTAACGCACGACGTGCAGTACCGGGCCAAAAATTTCACGCTCAAGCTCGGCGAAGCTTTCGAGTTCGATCAGGGTCGGGGTAACAAAAGTACCGCGCTGCATCACATCGCCGGCCACGCGAGCCAACTGGAATACCTTGCGACCTTTGTCGCGCATGCCCTGAATGTGACGCTCGATGTTGCCCTTGGCTTCGGCATCAATCACCGGGCCAATGTCAGTGTTGAGATGCTCAGGGTTGCCCATGGTGTATTCCGCCATGGCGCCTTTAAGCATTTCCAGCACGCGATCGGCCACGTCGTCCTGTACACACAGAACGCGCATCGCCGAGCAGCGCTGACCGGCGCTGTCGAATGCCGATGTAACAACGTCGATGACTACCTGTTCCGTGAGCGCCGAGGAGTCGACGATCATTGCGTTCTGACCGCCGGTTTCTGCGATCAGCGGAATCGCCCGGCCATGAGCGTCCAGGCGGCCGGCGAGGTTGCGCGCAATAATCCGCGCAACTTCGGTGGAGCCGGTGAACATCACGCCGCGAACACGTTCGTCGGCAATCAATGCCGCGCCAACAGTCTCGCCTTGGCCCGGCAGCAGTTGGACTGCACCTTCCGGTACGCCGGCTTCACGCAGAATGCGCACCGCCTGTGCGGCGATCAGCGGAGTTTGTTCGGCTGGCTTGGCGAGCACGGTGTTACCGGCTGCCAATGCTGCCGCCACCTGGCCGCTGAAAATTGCCAGCGGGAAGTTCCACGGGCTGATGCACACAACCGGGCCCAGCGGGCGGTGGCTGTCGTTGGCGAAGAAATCACGCGCCTGCACCGCGTAGTAACGCAGGAAGTCGACGGCTTCGCGAACTTCGGCAATCGCGTTGTTGAAGGTCTTGCCGGACTCGCGCACCAGCAGGCCCATCAGTTGTTGCATTTCTGCTTCCATCTGATCGGCTGCGCGTTCAAGCACGGCGGCGCGCTCGGCAGGCTGGGTCGATTGCCAGATCTGGCCGCTCGACACGGCGCACAGCACGGCGTTGTGTGCATCTTCAACGCTGGCTTCAATGACCTGACCGACGATGTCGCGGTGTTCGGCCGGGTTCTTGATCGCTTGCGCGGCGCTGGCAGTCGAGGCTTCACAACCCAGCATCGGCTGCGCGATGTAGGCGTTGTTGGTGCTGCTCAGCAGCGCCGAAGACAGCGAGGCAAGGCGGTGTTCGTTGGCCATGTCCAGACCGCTAGAGTTGGCGCGTTTGTCACCGTACAGATCACGCGGCAGCGGGATGCGCGGGTGCGGCAGGCCGAGGCCGCCTTCGTGTGCAGCCATCTGCTCGATCTGGGTGACCGGGTCCAGCACCAGCTCTTTGAGCGAGATGCTCTGGTCGGCAATGCGGTTGACGAACGAAGTGTTGGCGCCGTTTTCCAGCAGGCGACGCACCAGATATGCCAGCAGAGTTTCGTGGCTGCCAACCGGTGCATAAATACGGCACGGACGGTTCAGTTTGCCGTCGCTGATCTTGCCGACAACCTGCTCGTAAAGTGGCTCACCCATGCCGTGCAGGCACTGGAATTCATATTGGCCCGGGTAGTAGTTCTGGCCGGCCAGATGATAGATCGCCGAAAGGCTGTGGGCGTTGTGTGTTGCGAATTGCGGGTAGATGGCTTCCGGCACGGCGAGCAGTTTGCGCGCGCAGGCAATGTAGGAAACATCGGTGTAAGGCTTGCGGGTGTAAACCGGATAACCTTCGAGGCCATTGACCTGCGCCAGCTTGATCTCGCTGTCCCAGTAAGCCCCTTTAACCAGACGAATCATCAGGCGATGACGGCTGCGCTTGGCCAGATCAATCAGGTAATCGATAACGAACGGGCAGCGCTTTTGGTAGGCCTGAATCACAAAGCCGATACCGTTCCAGCCACTCAGCGACGGCTCGAAACACAGGCGCTCGAGCAGGTCGAGCGACAGCTCCAGACGGTCTGCTTCTTCGGCGTCGATGTTGATGCCGATGTCGTACTGCTTGGCCAGTTGAGTCAGGCTCAGCAGTGTCGGGTACAACTCGTCCATCACGCGCTCGTATTGGGCGCGGCTGTAACGCGGGTGAATCGCCGACAGCTTGATCGAGATGCCCGGGCCTTCGTAAATGCCGCGACCGTGCGAGGCTTTACCGATGGCGTGAATGGCTTGCTCGTAAGAGGCCAGATAACGCTTGGCGTCTTCTTCGGTGAGCGCGGCTTCACCGAGCATGTCGTAGGAATAACGGAAGCCTTTGTCTTCGAGCTTGGTTGCATTGGCCAGTGCTTCGGCAATGGTTTCGCCGGTGACGAACTGCTCGCCCATCAGGCGCATCGCCATGTCCACGCCTTTGCGGATCACCGGCTCGCCGCTCTTGCCGATCAGGCGATTGAGGGTCGAGCTCATGCCGGCTTCGTTGTGTGTCGACACCAGTTTGCCGGTGATCAACAGGCCCCACGAAGCGGCGTTGACGAACATCGACGGGCTCTGGCCGAGGTGGGTGCTCCAGTTACCGTTGCTGATCTTGTCGCGAATCAGGGCGTCGCGGGTGCCTTTGTCCGGGATGCGCAACAGCGCTTCAGCCAGACACATCAGGGCTACACCTTCCTGCGACGACAGCGAGAATTCTTGCAGCAGGCCTTGAACCAGGCCCTGGCGGCCGCCAGCGCTCTTCTGGTTGCGCAGTTTTTCAGCGATTTTCAGCGCCAGCTTCTGTGAGCCATCGGCCATTTCTTTGGACAGGCGAGCCTGTTCCAGCAATACCGGCACCACTTCTTCTTCAGGGCGGCGGTAGGCGGCGGTGATCGAGGCGCGCAGAACCGATTGCGGCAGGATGTGCTCGGCAAATTCGAGGAAGCACTGCAGGCTTTGTTCGCTCAGCAATTCCGGGGACTCATCACCCAGTGCGGCGGCGCTGACAGCTGACATCTCGGTTGGCGAAAGGCCGTTTTCGAGCTGCTCCAGATAGTTGAAGATCGCCTGCTTGATCAGCCAGTGAGGAGTGCGGTCGATGGCGTGCGCGGCCTGCTTGAGGCGGTCGCGGGTTGCATCGTCTAGTTTAACGCCAAGTGTTGTAGTGGCCATCTGGAGTCCTATTGTGTTTATGCGCTGCAAAGCAGGCGCGAGAATAAACCCAGTGGTTACAAAGGTGCAACTAGGTGCAACCCAAAAGATGGCTGCCTTTTGTCGGGTTGTACCTTCTGTTTTGTGGGTACTACCTTTGCTTTTTACCCAGGCAGAATGCGGCACTTCTTGAGATCTGTCCCTTTGCTCGGTTGTGCGGCTGCAGCGTCTGCGGGCCAGCGCCGGGACTGCGCCGTGAGCAAAAGTGCCGGGGACAGAGGATTAAGCGTAGTCGCGATTGCTGCTCGGGCCCTGCATCTGCAGGTGATACCGGTGGTGCGACTGATGAGCGGTAATGCGTGCGTGAGAAGCTTGCCGAATGGCAAGTGAGGCGTGCTGCTTGAGTAAAACTGCCCGCCACACAGGGCGTGTGGCGGGCTTGGCGGCGTGGCTTAGCGGATCTTCAGTTTGCCGATGCGGTCGTTCTCCAGGCTGCCTAAATAAAGGTAGTCGCCCACTGGTTTTACCGAGGTGATCATGCGCAAGTGGCTGCCGCTGGTGTCGTGCAGGCTCTGAATAATCTGGCCTTGCTCGTCAATCGCAATCGCCAGCCCGTAAGGCGTCGCTTTCGGCCACATGGCGCGCGGCAACTTGGCGATCTGTGCTTTGAGCCAAGGGTGCTGATGCAGAAAGTCGGCGTCCGATTTGCGCGGGGAGGGCAGCGCCACCCAGAACGTTCCGGCGCGATCGCCCTCAAGGTTGTCCGGCAGCCCCGGCAGGTTGTCGATGAACACCTCGTGCTGTCCGGCCTTGTCGCCCTTGAGCCAATAACGGGTGATGCGGTAACGATACGTCTCATTTACCAGTACGAAGTCTTCTTTGGCCGACAGGGCCACGCCGTTGGCAAAATACAGGTCTTTGAGCAGCACCTGGGTTTTGCCGGTGCTTGGCGAGTAGCTTAGCAGGCGGCCCCACGGGCGGGCTTCCAGCAGGTCGAGCAAGTAATCGGGTTGTTCGAAGCGTGAGCTGGCGTCACTGAAGTAAATCGTCCCGTCGTTGGCAATGTCGAGGTCGTCGGTAAAGGCGAATGGCAGGCCGTCGGCTTCGGTTGTGAGCACTTTGATCGCACCCTGCGGATCAATCGACAACAGGCCTTTATAGGCATCTGCAACGATCAAGTTGCCCTGTGCATCGAAGTCCATGCCCAGCGGCCGGCCTTGGGTGTCGGCGAATAGCTCAACCTTGTCATTGCTGTCGATGCGCACAATCGTGCCGTCTGCCTGGCCTGCATAAACGCGGCCCTGAGCATCTACTGCGGTGTCTTCCGGGCCATGCAGTTTGCCTTTGCCGACAAGTTCGGCCTTCATCAGCGTGTCATTCGGTTCCAGCACGCCGGTGAGTGTCGGTGCGGTCGGTGCGTTCCAGGCCAGCGGATCAATCGGGCTTGGCGTGATGCCGAGAAATATCGCACCGGCGGCAATCAGCAGAAGCAGCAGGCCGAGCACTTTTTTCATTGTTGTTATTCCTTGTGGTGAAGACAGAGGTCCGCTCGCAGGTTACACAATCCATGCGCGGCTGTGATAACCATTGCTAAGTGTGCTGCGCCAGTATTCAGGGCGTATAGGTCAGTTGCCGATGAGCGCGCGGCGTTGCTGGCGGTGAATTGCCTATGCTGTGGAATAGTCCGTAGCCATTTTCAGGCTTGAGTCGTTTGCGGGCGTTAGCGACTGATTTTGCAGGCTTGTGGCCGCATTGCCGCAGTTGCTGCCCCGCGGAGGGCGCGGGCATATATACTGCGTCGCATTCTTTATGGGGAGAGCCGTGTGGCGATTGATATTCAGTGGATTCTGGACGATGCAAGTCTGGCACAACATTGCGCGCACTGGCAGGGCTTGCCTTTTGTGGCGTTGGACACCGAGTTTATGCGGGTCGATACCTTTTACCCGATTGCCGGCCTCATCCAGGTCAGCGAGGGTAAGGACGCTTATCTGATTGATCCGCTGCAGATCACTGACTGGTCGCCGTTTGCCGCTCTGCTGGAAAATCCGGCAGTGACCAAGGTTTTGCATGCGTGCAGCGAAGACCTTGAGGTTTTCATGCGTCTCACCGGCAGCGTCCCCGTGCCCTTGTTCGACACCCAGATTGCTGCCGGTTACCTGAATATCGGTTTCTCGATGGGTTATTCGCGTCTGGTGCAGACTCTGCTGGACATCGAATTGCCTAAAGGCGAGACCCGCTCCGATTGGCTGCGCAGGCCGCTGTCTGACACCCAGATCAGCTACGCCGCAGAAGATGTGGTGCATCTGGCGCATGTCTATAAAGAGCTGCAATCGCGCCTGCCGGCCGACAAGGCCGAGTGGGTGCTGGAAGATGGCGCCGAGATGGTGGCTAATCTGAGCCGCGAAGTCGCGCCCGATGAGCTTTATAAAGACGCCAAGCTGGCCTGGAAACTCAATCGCCAGCAGCTCGCCGTGTTGCGTGAGCTCTGTGCATGGCGCGAGCATGAGGCGCGTGCGCGTAACTTGCCGCGCAATCGTATTTTGCGTGAGCATTCTTTATGGCCATTGGCCCGCACGCAGCCGGATAATCTGGTCACATTGGCGCGTATCGAAGAGATGCACCCTAAAACCGTGCGTCAGGACGGCGAGTTCCTTCTCAATCTGATTCGTGAAGCAGGCTCGACACCTGAGCCGAGTTGGCCGGAGGCGCTGCCAGAACCCTTGCCGATTGAAGCGTCGGGCATTCTCAAGAAGCTGCGCGTAATGGGTCAGCGCGAAGCTGAGCGGCTGAACATCGCCCCCGAGCTGATGCTGCGCAAGAAAATTCTCGAAGCTTTGCTCAAGTCCGGCTACCCCAACGGCCCGTATCAATTGCCCGATTCGCTCCGTGGCTGGCGCCGCGAGTTAATGGGCCAGGCATTGCTTGATTGCCTCGATAAAATCAGCAACAACACCGCTGGAGAAACGGCGTGAAACGCATCTGTTCGATCTACAAAAGCTCGCGTAAAAACGAGATGTACCTTTATGTGCTGAAAAGCGATGAGCTCAAGCGCGTGCCTGAAACCCTGATGGCCGCTTTTGGTACGCCGACGCTGGCCTTCAGTATGGTCCTTACGCCCGAGCGTGCGCTGGCCCGTGAAGACATCAACGAGGTGCTGGCCAATCTCGACAAGCAGGGTTATCACCTGCAAATGCCGCCGCCGGAAGACGACTACATCGAGCACCTGCCCGAAGAACTGCTGCGTCGTAACGATCCGGTATAACCCATGCGCCTGCTGATTGCCGAAGCCGAACATGCGCGCTACGCCGAGCTGCTGGCGCCTGCCACCGGGCACATCGAGGTGCGCGCCGAGGCGGATGTAAACGCGCTGCTGGCATTGGCCGACGGTTGTGACATTTGGCTCGGGCAACCCGATTTACTCGCTGCGCTGTTGCGTGGCGGGCATAAGCCGCAATGGCTGCAATCCACCTGGGCCGGCATCACGCCGCTGCTGGCGGCAGATCTGCCCAAGGATTACCAGCTAAGCCGTGCGGTCGGCATCTTTGGTCAGGTCATGGCCGAATATGTGCTGGCGCATATGCTTGCGCACGAGCGCAGCCTGTTTGCCCGGCGCGCGGCGCAAGCTCAGCAGCACTGGGATAACCGCCTGCCGCGCAGTCTTGCCGGGCTCAAGGTGTTGATTGTGGGCTGTGGCGATATCGGTCAGGCGGTTGCAGAGTTCCTGCAGCCGTTTGGCGTCGAGTTGACCGGCATCGCCAGTCAGGCTCGCCAGCAAGCGCCATTTTCCAAGGTGTTGGCAATGGACGCCCTGACGGCGCAATTTGCCAGCGCCGACTATGTCGTCAACCTGCTGCCCGACACGCCCGCAACACAGAATATCTACGACGCAAAGGCATTCGCTGCGATGCAGGCCTGTCCGGTCTTTATCAATGCGGGGCGCGGCGTGGCGGTCGTCGATGCGGATCTGGTCAGTGCCCTGCAACAACAGCAAATTGCGGCGGCGGTGATTGATGTTTGTCGTCAGGAACCCTTGCCAGCGGGGCATATGTTTTGGGGCGCGCCCAATCTGTTGCTCACCGGCCACAGCTCTGCACCGACTCAGCCAGCGCTGATGGCGCAGTTATTCATCGACAACCTGCAGCGCTTCAATAACGGCGAGCGGCTTCACGGCGCTGTGGATTTCGCGCGCGGTTACTAGGTTTTCAGGTGTTGCCGGACGCAAACGGAGCTTTTCGGCTCAGGCGCTATACTTTTATTGCGCAGAGCGGGTTTCGCCATCTTGGCCGCATCGAGGTGGCACGCTAGACTGCCGACCCATTCTCAGTACTCGCGTCGTTAACACCATGGCAGCTAAAGTCGAACCCTTCTGGAAACGCAAAACGCTTGATCAGCTCGATCAGCAGGAGTGGGAATCGCTGTGCGATGGTTGCGGCCTGTGCTGCCTGCAAAAGCTTGAAGATGAAGACGATGGCAGTGTTTTTTACACGCGCATCGCCTGCAAACTGCTCGATCTCAAGACTTGCCGCTGTACTGACTATGCTAACCGGACCCAATTCGTGCCGGATTGCATTCAGCTAACCCCCGCTCAGGCCGATCAGTTTCAGTGGTTGCCGCCGACCTGTGGTTATCGTCTGGTCAGCGAAGGCAAGGATCTGCCGCTCTGGCATCATCTGGTCTGCGGTGATCCTGAGGCTGTGCACATCGAGCGTATCTCCCAGTCCGGGCGCATGCTGAGCGAGCAAAGCGTACCCGAGGATGACTGGGAGGATCACCTGATATTCCGCGCGGGTTGATACCGGCGCATTTCTCGCTGTTTAAATGCTTTGCGGCGCCCGCACGTTGCAACTGTGCGGGGCGCTGCAGGTCTACCTATATCTGATCAGTCTGTTCTGGAGCTGCTTGCAATGTCGATTCGTCGTACTCTGTTGTCTGTTGCACTGCTGGGCATCAGCGCGCCACTTTGGGCCGCTAAAAAAGTTGATCTCGATTACAACGTAAGTTTCTTGCCAGAGACCGATCAGGCCGAAGTCAGCATGACGTTCGAGGACGGCGAGCCGATCAACAGCCTGTCGTTCAATCTTGGTAAAAACGGTGCCTACAGCGACTTTACAGCTGCAGATGGCGAGTGGACTCAGGAAAGTCCCGAGCGCGGGATCTGGAAGCCGGGCAAGGGCAAGTCGAAGCTGACCTACCGGGTAAAGATCAGCCACGAGCGCGACAACAAGCGCTTCGATGCACGCATGACGCCGGACTGGGCGCTGTTTCGCGGCGACAATCTGGTGCCAAGCGCGGCGATGAGCATTCATGACAAAACCGAGCTGGTAGCGCGCCTGCAGTTTGATCTGCCCAAGGGCTGGCCTGCGGTCGAAACTGGCTGGCCGCGCATCGGCAAGAACAAGTTCCGCATTGATAATCCGCTGCGTAAATTCGACCGCCCGACGGGCTGGATGCTGGCCGGTAAAATCGGCTCGCGCCGCGCGCAGTTGGGCCTGACCGATGTAACCGTGGCAGCGCCAAAAGACGAAGGCATGCATCGCATGGACGTGCTGACGCTGCTGACGTTCATCTGGCCGGAAATGCAGTCGGTATTCCCGCGTGATCCCGCCAAGTTGCTGATCGTAGGGGCCGGTGATCCGATGTGGCGCGGCGGCCTGTCGGCGTCCAACTCGTACTTTATGCACGCGGATCGTCCGCTGGTCAGCGAGAACGGCACCAGTTCATTGGTGCATGAGTTGGTGCATGTATTCAGCCGCATTAACGACGCCGACAAGAGCGACTGGATCAGCGAAGGTCTGGCCGAGTATTACGCCATTGAGTTGATGCGCCGTGCCGGCGGCATGAGCGAAGATCGCTACCAGATCGTGCGCAAGAAGCTGATTGACTGGAGCCGTCCGGTGAAAAGCCTGCGCACCGAAAACTCGACCGGCCCGGTAACCGCGCGGGCGGTGTTGCTGTTCCAGGACCTGGACCGCGAAATCCGCAAAGCCACCAAGGACGCCAACGGCCGCTCGCTTGATGACGTCGCACGCGGCCTGATGCGACTGGACAAGGTCACCACCAAAGACGTGATTGATATCAGCGAGAGCGTGATGGGCAAGCCGTCAGACGTGCTTGACACCAAGCTGCTCAAATAACCGTTGATGACGGGACAAAGGCTGCCGCGAGGCGGCCTTTTTTGTGGATTTGTGTTGGTGGGGATCCGCTTGCGGCTTCCGACATGGTTATTCCGGCGGGTTCACTCGAGGGCATTTGCGCCTGCGAGATCGCTCGACGGATTGCGTTGCTACGCGCCGCTATCCATCCTCCGGGTGTTTGGTCTTGCGCCGATTTTCGAATGATGGTTTTTCGGAGGTTGGAATCCGCATCGCGGCTTCCGACATGGCGATTCGTCGGGTTCACTCGGCTGCATCGGCGCCTGTGAAATTGCCCGACGGATTGCGTTGCTTCGCGCCGCTATCCATGCTCCTTTGTTCGGGTCTTGCGTTGAATCGGTTGTCTAACGCTGGCGCTAAGCCTGATTTGTTTTCGTTCTCCGGTCACCTTTTCGCCCTTACGGCGAGTCACTTTTCACAATCGATTGAAAAGTAACCAAAAGATCTTGCCCCTCCATTGGGCCTCGCTGCGCTCGGCTTCCCGCATTCCATCGTTGCTCCGTGGGCACGCCGCGATGGGCCGTCCTTGGCCCAGCGCGACTCTCGCAGCATCCATGCTGCTCAACCCACTGCACAACGATTGCATTTGGCCTGCTGGAAAGGGGCGTTGGCGGTGTTTGGAAAATCGCATTACAGGCTGCAACCGCTGCTTTGCTTCAACCCCTGCATAGCGCATTCGGCACAAACAACTCGGTCGCCTGGTCCCGTCAGGAGGCTGAGTGGAGGTGGTGTGGAGTTGGGCATTTGGCAAGGACGCCAAATGAGCCATCAAGGGACAGGGACGTCCCTTGATGGCGACCAACGGAACGGCGCCGGAGCGAGGGAAGTTTTGCGCAGCAAAACCCGCATGCCGGGTGCGCTTTCTCTTTGGTTACTCTTCTCTTTGCGCAAACAAAGAGAAAGTCACTCGCCGTAAAGGCGAAAGGCTGACTAAAGAATTACAACAATCCCAGCTTAGCGCCAGCGTTCAAAAAACCGAGAAGCCCCCAAAGGCAAATCGCACGGAGGATGGATAGCGGCGCGTAGCAACGCGATCCGTCAAGCGATTAAGAAGGCGCAGTTGCCGCCGAGTGAATCAGATAGACCGTCATGTCGGAAGCCGCGACGCGGATTCCAACCTCCGCCCGTCTACGATGCGGTGCAAGTCTCAAGCATACGGAGGATGGATAGCGGCGCGAAGCAACGCAATCCGTCGGGCGATCGCACAGGCGCCGATGCCGCCGGGTGAATCAGATAGATCGTCATGTCGGAAGCCGCGACGCGGATTCCAACCTCCGCCCATCGACGATTCGGTGCAGATCTCACGCATACGGAGGATGGATAGCGGCGCGAAGCAACGCAATCCGTCGGGCGATCGCACAGGCGCCGATGCCGCCGGGTGAATCAGATAGATCGTCATGTCGGAAGCCGCGACGCGGATTCCTTTCTCCCCCATTCGAAAATTCGGTGTAGTTCTAACGCATACGGAGGATGGATAGCGGCGCGAAGCAACGCAATCCGTCGGGCGATCTCACGGGCGCAGATACCGCCGTGCGAATCAGTTAAACCTCCACGCCCAATGCCGCCAAGCGACGCCGTCCGGCCGCCATACCGCAGATCAAAACCCCATCCAATCCTCAGTAATAAAGCGGCCCCGACTTGGTATTCAACCCTTTAGCCATCCGGTCATACAGCACCACATTCACCGTCGCCGCGAGGTTCATGCAGCCCTCGGTCGGGATGTAGATAACATCCTCACACCAATCACGAATCTCCTGATTCAGCGAACCATCTTCTGGCCCGAAGATATAAATCGCCCGGTCCGGGTGGGTGTAGGTCGGCAACGCTTGCGCGCCTTCGACCAGTTCAACAGCCACCGGCGTGCAGCCCAAAGGGACGATCTTCTTCAGGTCATCAATGCCGATCAGCGGGATGTCCAGATGGACGCGTTTGGTGTCGGTGATAAAACTCTGCGCGCGGTCATAGCGCACGCCGGTATAGAACACGCTGCTGACGCCATAGCAGCCAGCTGCACGCATCACCGCGCCGACATTTTCTGGCGACTTGGGGTTGTACAGGCCGATGCAGCTGAATCGTTTGTTTGCCACCGAAAGTGCCCTTTGAATGCAAAGGGCGCAATTATACGGCCTGACAACGCTTTGGGCTTACTCTTTGCTTTTCAGCAATGCAGCCAGGTCGGCAAAGGCTTTGTGGGTCACTTTCGGGCCGGAGCTGCCTGCGGTGGTTTCACTGAAGTATTGCTGGTCGGTATAGCGCGAGTGCTCGTTGTCATGACAGAACAGGCACAACAGTTCCCAATTGGAGCCGTCTTGCGGGTTGTTGTCATGGTTGTGATCGCGGTGATGAACGGTCAGCTCGCTCAGGCGCTTGCCGGAGAACTCCCGGGCACAGCGCCCGCACACGTGCGGATACATCTTCAGGGCCTTATCGCGGTAACCGGCTTCGCGGCTGCGCTGGGCGTCAGCAAGGATACGGTCTAGCTTGGCGGTGGGGTTGTCGGTGCTCATTAGTCTGTCCGTGGCGGTGCGTATATGGGCTTAGTTTAGTCTGCCCTTGGCGCCGGGAGAACAACTGTATTGCGGCTTTTTAGCGGCTTGGGCCTAAACTGCAATGTACCTGACAATTTTGGCTTAAGCCTTGGGAGTACTGCCGTGAAAGCCTTAGCCGTAATGTTGTGCACCTTTGCGTTGCTGGGGGCGAGTGCAGGTGTTGTTGCGCAGACGTATCCAATGCCTTCGGTCTCCGGCGGCAGTGGCGGCGCCGGTACGGCCAACCAGAAACCCTATACACCGGTCACGCCACGCGGCATGCCTTCGACTGCGCCGAACAATCCCCCGCTGATCAGCCCGTCGCTAACCGATAAGCCAGCAGCGCAGACGCCATTGCGCCGGCCTGTCGATAGCCTGGCGCCGCCGGATAAAGACCTGCAATTGCTTGAGCAGCAGCGCCAGCGCAACAGTGAGAAGGCTAAAGACCCAGCACCTTGAGGATGAACGCGTATTCCAGCGCGACATCTTTCAACGCCTGATACCGGCCGCTCATGCCGCCATGCCCGGCATCCAGATCGGTTTTCAGCAGCAACAGGTTATCGTCGGTCTTGCGCACACGCAGGCGCGCCACCCACTTCGCGGCCTCCCAATATTGCACCCGACTGTCGTTGTAGCCGGCTACCACCAGCATGGCGGGGTAGGGCTGGGCGCTGACGTTTTCATATGGCGCGTAGCCTTTGATGCGCGCGTATACCTCGGGCTGATTCGGGTCGCCCCATTCGTCGTACTCGGTAACCGTGAGCGGCAGATCCGGGTTGAGCATGGTGTTGAGCACATCGACGAATGGCACTTCGGCGATGGCTGCGGCGAACAGTTGCGGTCGCTGATTCAGCACGGCGCCCATCAGCAAGCCGCCGGCGCTGCCGCCACTGATAACCAGCTGCTGGCTGCTGGTGTAGCGCTCGGCAATCAGGTGCTCGGCGCAAGCGATAAAGTCACTGAAGCTGTTTTGTTTGTGTTCGAGCTTGCCTGCCCGATACCACGCTTCGCCCAATTCGCCGCCGCCGCGCACGTGGGCGATGGCGAAGACGAAACCGCGATCAAGCAGGCTCAGGCGTGCGTGCGAGAACCACGGGTCGAGGCATTCGCCGTAAGCGCCATAGCCGTATAGATACAACGGTGCAGGCTGGCCGAGAACTTCGCGTTTGGCGACCAGGCTGATGGGCACTTGAGTGCCGTCGGCAGCGGTGGCCCAGATGCGTTGGCTGACATAGGCATCGGCATCGAATGGGCCTTCGACGGGCGTCTCTTTGAGCACCTGCTGTGCGCCGTTTGTCAGCGTCAGTTGGCGGATTTGTGCCGGGCGATTGAGTGCCTCGTAGCGCAGACGAATGGTGCTGCTGGCAAACTCCAGCGTGTCCTGCACATAAAGGTTGTATGCCGCATCTGGCAGCTGGATACGGTACTCGGGCAATTCCTGCGGATGCACTTCGACTACCGGCAGCCCAGCTTCACGCAGGCTCAGAACAAACGCCGCATGGTTGAGGCTTACGCCTTCCAGCATGACTTGCGGGTTGTGCTCTATGAGTGTTTGCCAGTGCTGGCGCTGAGGCGTGTGTTCGGCTGCGGTGTAAAGGGCGAAGTTGATGCCGCTCTGGTTGCTGCGGATAAACCAGCACCATTGGCCGTTGAGCTGGCCATGATCCACCTCGTATTCGTGGTCTTCCTCGCGCGGGGCCACGCAGTTGAAAGGCTGCTCGGGTGTTTGCGCGTCGAGCGTCCAGACTTCGGTGGTGGTTTTACTGCCGAGCATCAGCAATAGCTGGCGCTCGGAACTGCTGCGGTAGCAACTGACAAAGAAGCGCCCGTCCGGCTCGTCGATTACCAGTGCGCTGCCAGCTTCGCCAAGTCTGTGGCGGTGCAGCTGGTGCGGGCGGTGGGTTTCATCAAGGGTGGCGAAGAATAGGGTCTGGCTGTCATTAGCCCAGGTCATGCTGCCATCGCATTGTTCGAACGGCAGTTCGAGGGTGTCGCCGCTGTCGAGTTGCTTGACCCGCAGCTGATAAGTTTCCTCGCCACTGGTGTCAAGGCTATAAGCGAGGCGCTGATGATCCGGGCTGATGCTGAACGCGCCCAGCGACAAAAAGCCGCCGCCGGCTAATTCATTAGGGTCCAGCAGCAGTTGTTCCGAGGCGCTGTCGACTTGCAGTGAGTCGTCGGCCGGGCGCTTGCAGCGGTAATGGCGCGGGTATTCATCGCCTGCCGTGGTGCGTTGATAGTAGAGATACGGTCCCCAAGGCGAGGGCAGCGATAAATCGGTTTCGCGGATACGTCCCTTGATCTCATCGAACAGGTTGTCGCGCAACTCACGCTGCTCCGCCAACTGGGCTTCAAGGTAGGCATTTTCTGCCTTGAGATAGTCAAGTACTTCGGGGCTGTCGCGGTTCTCCAGCCAGCTGTAAGGATCAGCCCCTTGATTGGATTTTGCGATGGGTGCGGGCAGCATATAACGGCTCCAGATTCAGGGTTGATCAACAGCAGGCGCGCCGGATCGATTAAAAGTCGCTATCATAAGCCGCTATTAGTGACCCTCGCCATGTCAGGAAACCGCAGCATTATGATTGAGAACGACAACCTGCTCGCCTGGGCCGCCTACGCAATAGCTGCGCTTGGCTGCCTGTTGGTCTGGCTGCGCATGACTGGCTGGATGTGGCGTTATGTGCGCGAACCATTGCGTGTGGTGATGGCGGTGCTGTTGCTGAGCCCGACGATTGTTGATCCGGCCCGGGAGTTGTTTGCACCTGCTATCGCGGTTATCGCGCTGGATATGCTGTTTAATGTGGGCAACAACGCCTGGCGTGCGGTGGCGGACCTTGCGCTCTACGGCATGATTGCTCTCGCGGTCTACCTGGTTTTCGTTGCTGTGCGCTGGCCCATCGAGCGCTGGTGGCGCAACCGGCAGCAGCCTGCCAACCCAGTCGAAGAGGCTGATGAAGACGCCCCCACACTGCGTGAAATCATGGCTGAAGGACGACCGCAGGCCGCGAATACTGGCGGGCGCATCGAGCCGCGTCTCTAAGTCGCAGCCGGCAACTGGCCGGCTGCATCCTTTTGGCGGCTTGGCCGCTGGTCTGTAGGTTGTATCTACTTTTATGCTTTGATTAGCGCTCGGGTTTTATCCGCCGAAGTGTTTGTCACGCCGCGACTTTGTGATGCCTGGCGCAAGGAAATTAGCCATGTGTGAGCTTTTAGGCATGAGTGCCAATGTACCCACCGATATCGTCTTCAGCTTTACCGGGCTGATGCAGCGTGGCGGTTGCACCGGACCGCATCGCGATGGCTGGGGCATTGGTTTTTATGAGGGGCGCGGCCTGCGCCTTTTTCAAGACCCGCGTGCGAGCAGTGAGTCCGAGGTGGCGCAGTTGGTTCAGCGCTATCCGATCAAGAGTGAAGTGGTAATCGGGCATATCCGTCAGGCCAATGTCGGCAAGGTGTGCCTGGCCAATACGCATCCGTTTGTGCGTGAAATGTGGGGGCGCAACTGGTGCTTTGCGCACAATGGTCAACTCGCCAATTTCAATCCTGAACCCTCGTTTTATTGCCCGGTGGGTGACACCGACAGTGAAGCGGCGTTCTGTGACCTGTTAAATCGTCTACGCTCGCAATGTACGGGGCCCACCAGCCTTGAAACACTGTTGCCGGTGCTGGTTGAGGCCTGTGTGGAATATCGTCGTCTAGGTGTGTTCAACTGTCTGCTCAGCGATGGCGATGTGCTGTTCAGCTTCTGCTCGACCAAGCTTGCGCACATAACGCGGCGGGCGCCATTTGGTCCTGCGCATTTGCGTGATGCGGACTTGCAGGTGGATTTTCAGGCGGAAACCACGCCGGATGATGTGGTCACCGTGCTGGCAACCGAGGCCTTGACCGATAACGAACGTTGGCAGGTTTATCAGCCAGGTGAATGGCGACTGTGGCGCGGCGGTGAGTGCATTGCTCAGGGGCTGAGCGCCTAGAACGACAGGCCCATTGTGGGTAAAGACACTCGTGGATAACAGGACAGGGGGACGTGCATGTTGATGAGCTATCTGCGCTTGGCATTATTCGCTCTGGGGTTGTTGGTCGGGGTGCAGATCCCGGGTTTTATGGCGGACTACAGTAAGCGTGTCGATGCGCACCTGACCGAATCCACGCAAAGTATTCAGGGTTTTCGCGCCACTGCCAGCCGGTTTTTCGGCGGCGATCTGAACAAGCTCATCGCCTACTACCGCGAGAGTAAAGACCCGGTTATGCGCAATGATGCGCAGAGCGTCAGTACGCTGGTCTCGCGCGCCGGCCTGCTAGAAGCTGAGGCCAAGGCCATGCAGGGCCCGTGGTACGCCCAAGCCTGGCACTTGCTGACACGCGCCGATCCGGCGCTGCTCAATGAAACCTACGCGGCATATCGTTATCAGGTGCTCCTGGCCCCCGAAGCCATCGCCTGGGGCATTGCCTGCGCCCTGTTGCTGGCCTGGCTGATAGAGGGGCTGTTGCGCGCCATTGGCTGGCTGCTCGGCTTTCGCGGAGACAGTCGCATGCGTCAGCGTCACTGGTAAAAGTGACGCCTCTGTCTCGCCTGCCAGCCGCTATGCGCTGCGGCTGTCAGCGCCTGCCGAGAATGATCAGCATCACCCCGCCCAACGTGATGACGCAAGCGAGCATGGCCAGTGCGCTGAGTTGCTCGCCCAGCAGCAGATAGCCAAGCAACAGCGCCACTACCGGATTGATGAAGGCAAAGGTCGATACCAGGCTCGGGCGTACTTCGCGCAGCAGCCAGAAGTAGGCAGGATAAACGCCAAGGCTGACCGGCAGCACCAGATATGCCATCCACAACCATGACTGTTGGCTCAGCCCGCCCAAATCGAGGTGTTGCCAGTCGCCATGCAGCACGCCAAACAAGCCCAGTAACACCGCACCCACCAGCATTTGCAGGCTCAAACCGAGCCAGCTGGAGCGAAACGCCGGTCTTTTGCGCAACATCCACACGCCGCATGCCCAGATCAGCGTGGCGCTGACGACAACCAGGCCGGCAAACAACTGCGGCCCCGATGCGCTGGTCTCAAGACCATTGCTCATCAGCAACACAATGCCGGTGCACGCAATGGCCAACCCGAAAAGTACCCAGACTGGCGGGCGCTCTCCGAGTACCCATTCCAGCGCCACACTCCAAAGCGGCAGGGTGGTGTAGAGCATCGCCACCATGCCGGTCGGCAAGAACTGGTTGGCGTAAATCAATGCGCCCTGACCGACTGCAATCAGCGCCAGGCCGCCGATGAAGACCCCGCCGAGATCGCTGCGTTGCAGCTGCAACTTGCCGCTGAGAACGACCCAGATAAACGCCAGGCTGCCTGCCAGCGTAAAGCGCAGGCAGCCCAACACGAATGGCGGCAGTTCTTTGAGCAGGAAATGGTTGGCCAGGTAGGTTGTACCCCAGCCCAGATAAATGACGGCGAACGCGCCGATCAGCAGCAGGCTGCGCGCGCGGGGAGTTGCAGTGGGCATGATTGACCTAAAACAAGCGCGCGCCCAAGTGGGCGCGCTGGTTAAAAGTAGCTCCGGGCCTGCGCCGTCAGTGGGCGGCGGCTGCCGTTGAATTGGTGGCGGCTTTGGGCAGGCTTTTGGTCAGCAGCACCGCGGTCATGCTGACGCACAGGGCAATACCAATCCAATGGAAGGCGTCATTGTAGGCCATTATCGCGGCTTGCTGGTGGGTGATCTGGCTGATCTGCGCCAAGGCGGCCTGTTCGCTGCCCAGCTTGCTGGTGAGCATCGCGATGCGTTCGGCCACTTGCGGGTTGGTCGGCACCAGTGCTTCACGCAAGTAGTCGAAATAGACTTTCGCGCGGCTGTCGAGCAGCGTGGCGAGCAGGGCAATGCCGATTGCACCGCCGAGGTTGCGCAGAATGTTGAACAGACTCGAGGCCGAGCCGGCATCTTCGGCGCGAATATAGGCGGTGGCAATCAGCGATACCGTGACCATCACCATCGGCTGGCCAAGGGCGCGGACCAGTTGGATGTGATTGAACTGCTCGCCGGCGAAATCCGGGTTGAGTGTGCCGGAAAAAAAACTGGCCGCGCCGAACAGGCCAAAGCCCAGAGCGCAGAGGATTTTCGGGGTGATGAATTTCATCAATTTGGGAATCAGCGGAATCAGGAACAGCTGGGGAATACCCATCCACATGATCACTTCGCCAATTTGCAGCGCGTTGTAATTCTGTATCTGCGCCAGATACAGCGGCAACACATAGATTGAGCCGTACAGGCCCATACCGAGGCCGACGCTGGAAATGCTGGTGAGACCAAAATTGCGCTCACCGAGCACGCGCAGGTTGATCAGCGGGTTGGGCTTGGAGAACTGCAAAATCACAAACGCGATCAGGCTGATGCTGGCGGTAGCGCCCAAACCTGCAATCAAACTGGATTCCAGCCAGTCTTTGCGATGGCCTTCTTCGAGGAATACCTGCAAACAACCGAGCCCGATGGCCATGGTGACGATGCCGGCATAATCGGTGCTTTTCAGCAGTTCCCAATGCGGCGCTTTCTTTTCCAGGCCGTACATCAAGCCTGCAATCATCAACAGGCCAGGCGGCACGTTGATGTAGAAGATGTATTCCCAGCCGAAGTTCTCGGTCAGCCAGCCGCCGAGAGTCGGCCCGATGGAGGGCGCAAAGGTCGCGGTCATGGCAAACAGCGCCATGCCTTTGGCGCGGTGATGTTCCGGCAGTTTGATCAGGGTCATGGTGAAGGCGAGCGGGATCAGCGCGCCGCCGGTAAACCCCTGCATGGCGCGGAACACAATCATGCTTTCTAGGTTCCACGCCATCGAACAAAGCAGGGACGAGAACAGGAAGCCGATTGAAACCCAGATGGCCAGACGCCGCGCCGAGAGCAATTGCACCAGCCAGGCTGTGAGCGGGATCATGATGATCTCGGCCACCAGATACGAGGTGGAAATCCACGAGCCTTCTTCCAGCGTGGCTGCCAGTGCGCCCTGAATGTCTTTGAGCGAGGAGTTGGTAATCTGAATGTCCAGCACCGCCATAAACGCGCCGAGCATCACACTCATTACCGCAATCCAGTCACGCCTGCTCGGCTCGCCGGTAGGGCGAACCAGCTGATCACCCGCCATGTTGCACGTCTGCCTTGATGTCTACTTTGACTTCAACGGACATGCCGGGGCGGATTTTGCCTTGCAGCGGATTGTGTGCAGCGAACGTCAGCTTTACCGGAATGCGCTGCACAACCTTGGTGAAGTTACCGGTGGCGTTGTCTGGCGGTAATAGGCTGAACTGAGCGCCGGAAGCGGCAAACAGGCTTTGTACCGTGGCTTCGATCGGCGTATCGGGGAAACTGTCGAACACCAGTTCGGCCTGCTGGCCAACCTGCATGTGACCAATCTGGGTTTCCTTGAAGTTGGCCTGCACCCAGATGTCGAGATCCGGGACGATCGACAGCAGATAGCCGCCCACTTGAGTGTATTGGCCGTTGCGCGCTGCCCGCTGGCCGATAAAGCCGCTGATGGGGGCGTAGATCTTGGTGCGCTTGAGGTCGAGTTCGGCTTTTGCGATGTCGGCGCGGGCGCTGGAGATTTGTGCGTTGAGGCTCTTGATCTCGGCTTGCAGGGTATTCACCTGCTGGCGCTGGGCTTGCAGGTCTGCCTGGGCCTTGGTGACTTGGGAGCTGGCAATGCGCTGGTCGGCGTCGAGTGTGGTGACCCGTTCCTCAGACACATAACCAGGCTTGCGCAGGGTTTTGGCGCGGGACAAGTCGACTTTGGCGCGGCTCAGCGAGGCTTGCGTCGAGGCCACCTCGGCAGCGCTGGCTGCGATCATGCTCGACTGCTGGCTGAGTGTGCTCTGGGTTTGCGCCAGTTGTGCTTCGCGGGTTGCAAGGGCGGCGCGGGCGCGGGTGAGGGCAAGTTCGAAATCGCTGGAATCAAGCTCGGCCAGCAGTTGGCCTTTTTCGACGTGCTGATTGTCTTTTACCAGTACCTGATCAATGCGTGCGTTGAGCTGGCTGGAGACGCGGGTGATTTCACCTTGTACATATGCGTTGTCAGTTGACTCGACGTATCGACCAATCAGCAACCAGTGAGCCAGAAGCGCCGCAGCTATCAGGGCAACCAACAGTACAAACAGGGATAAGCGACGTTTTAGCTGGGCAGGCATGAACAAACTCAAGTTATAGGTATTAGTCCTTAGAATCTAACAGTGTTCCTTAAGAAGCTGTAGCGGGTAGAATTCAGAAACTTTGTTGCTTATGGGGAACAATAATGGGGCTCGATGATGCTCTGATCTTCACGCGCGTTGTGGAGTGCCACAGTTTTACCCTGGCCGCGAAAGGGTTGGGCATGCAGAAGTCGACAGTCAGTCGGCGTCTGGCGTTGCTTGAGGACCGGTTGGGCGTGCGTCTGCTCAACCGGACCACGCGTAAATTGCGTCTCACCGAGGTGGGTCAGGCTTATTACGACCGTTGCCGGCAGATCATGTTTGATTTCGCCGAAGCTGAGCAGGCGGTCATGCAGTTGCAGCGCGAGCCTTCCGGTTTGCTGCGCATTTCATCGCCGATAGAGTTCGGACAACTGTTTCTGGCGCATGCGATTGGTGCATTCATGCGCCAATACCCGCAGATCACCGCCGAAGTGGAGTTGACTGCGCGCTATGTCGATCCGGTCGAGGAGGGCGTCGATATCGCCTTGCTCGTCGGTCAGCCGCAAGACTCGACCCTGATTGCCCGCAAGCTGCTGGAAACGCCGAGAAGCCTCTGCGCCAGTCCCGAATATTTGGCCATTCATGGTGTGCCGCAAACGGTGAGTGATCTCGCATCACACCGGGCCATCGTTCTTGGTCACGACTCACCGCGCTACTGGCCGCTGCTCGGGCAAAGCGTTGCCTGCCACAGCGTGATGACCTGCAACAACATCACCTTCGCCCGCGAGGCCGTGCTTGCTGGTGCCGGGATTGCCGGTTTACCGGACATGATCTGCGCGCAGGCAGTCGCCGAAGGGCGCCTGGTTGAGGTATTGCCGGAAGCGGAATTGCCCGTGGGTGAGTTGTATGCGGTGTATCCGTCGCGGCGTTTTCAGGCGATGAAGGTCAAAGCCTTTCTCGACTTTCTGATCAATGCGCTGCAAGCGCTTGATGGCTTTGAACTGGAGCCCAAGCCCCCCGGCCTGTTAATATCCAAGCCTTGATTCAGGTTGTTGAGTCCCTGTGCGCGGCTGGCTTGCCGCGCAACGGTTAAGCGCTGCGCTGCTGGCTGTTTCTGGCTGAGCAGGGCGCGCCTCTGTGATTCAACCCATTGCACCTTCTTGCGTTTATCCCCCGAGAGCCGCCATGACCACCGTTCGTACCCGTATTGCGCCATCCCCCACCGGCGATCCACACGTAGGCACTGCCTATATCGCGCTGTTCAACTTGTGTTTCGCCCGTCAGCATGGCGGCGAATTCATCCTGCGTATCGAAGACACCGATCAGGTGCGTTCGACTCGCGAATCCGAACAGCAGATCTTCGATGCGTTGCGTTGGCTTGGTATTGAGTGGAGCGAAGGCCCGGATGTCGGTGGCCCGCATGGCCCGTATCGGCAGAGCGAGCGTGGGCATATCTACAAGCAATACACCCAGCAGTTGATCGACCAGGGCCACGCGTTCAATTGTTTTTGCAGTGCCGAGCGTTTGGACAAGGTCCGTGCGGAACAGATGGAAGCCAAGCAGACGCCACGTTATGACGGCCACTGCATGCACATTTCCAATGCCGAAGCGCAGGCGCGCATCGAAGCCGGTGAGCCACATGTTGTGCGCATGAAAGTGCCGACGGAAGGCGTGTGCGTGGTGCCTGACATGCTCCGTGGCGAAGTCGAGATTCCGTGGGACCGCATGGACATGCAGGTGCTGATGAAGACCGACGGCCTGCCAACCTACTTCCTCGCCAACGTGGTTGACGACCATCTGATGGGCATCACGCACGTGTTGCGGGGTGAGGAATGGCTGCCATCGGCGCCCAAGCTGATTCTGCTCTACGAATACTTTGGCTGGGAAAAGCCGCAGCTGTGCTACATGCCGCTGCTGCGTAACCCGGACAAGAGCAAGCTCTCGAAGCGCAAGAACCCGACGTCGATCACCTTCTACGAGCGCATGGGCTACCTGCCAGAGGCGATGCTCAATTACCTCGGCCGCATGGGCTGGTCGATGCCGGATGAGCGCGAGAAATTCTCGCTGGACGAGATGATCGCCAACTTCGACATTCAGCGGGTTTCGCTCGGCGGGCCAATCTTCGATCTGGAGAAGCTGTCCTGGCTCAATGGCCAGTGGATGCGTGAGCTGAGCGTCGAGGACTTTGCGGCTGGCGCGCAGAAGTGGGCATTCAACTCCGATTACATGATGCAGATTGCCCCGCACGTTCAGGGCCGCGTCGAGACGTTCAGTCAGATTGCGCCGCTGGCAGGTTTCTTCTTCTCGGGCGGGCTTAATCTGGATGCCAAGCTGTTCGAGCACAAGAAGCTCTCAGCCGATCAGGTGCGTCAGCTTATGCAGTTGATTCTGTGGAAGCTGGAATCGCTGCGTCAGTGGCAAAAGGACAACATCACGGGCTGCATTCAGGCCGTGGTCGAATCGCTTGAGTTGAAGCTGCGCGATGCCATGCCGCTGATGTTTGCCGCCGTTACCGGCCAGAGCAGCTCGGTTTCTGTGCTCGACGCCATGGAAATTCTCGGCCCGGATTTGACTCGCTTCCGCCTGCGTCAGGCAATCGAGTTGCTGGGCGGCGTGTCGAAAAAAGAAAACAAAGAGTGGGAAAAGCTTCTGAGCAACATTGCCTGACACGGCATGCGGCGCTGAAGGTTTATCGCTGAAACTGCTAAAAGCGGGTAAGTGGTTGTTCTGTCAGCATAAAGAATCTTCAAAAGGTCTAAAATTTTGTTGACAGTAGGCGGGGGCGCACTTAATATGCGCCCCGTCCTTGAGATGGGGCTATAGCTCAGCTGGGAGAGCGCTTGCATGGCATGCAAGAGGTCGACGGTTCGATCCCGTCTAGCTCCACCAATCTCTTTAAAGCCGTAAGGCTTGCCACGATCGGTTCATTGAACGGGTCGAGTTTGAAGGTTTTGTCCCCTTCGTCTAGTGGCCTAGGACACCGCCCTTTCACGGCGGTAACAGGGGTTCGAGTCCCCTAGGGGACGCCATTTTAAAACGCAGTGCCGCAAGGTGTTGTGAGCCGAGAGGCGATAAATCTGGGGGTATAGCTCAGCTGGGAGAGCGCTTGCATGGCATGCAAGAGGTCAACGGTTCGATCCCGTTTATCTCCACCAATTTTTTAGCGGTTCAATTCATTTGATTTGCTAACTGCCACGAGTCAGCGATTAGCTGGCTTGGTTTCGAAGGTTTTGTCCCCTTCGTCTAGTGGCCTAGGACACCGCCCTTTCACGGCGGTAACAGGGGTTCGAGTCCCCTAGGGGACGCCAATTTTTACCCGCTGTGCGGGTTTTTTAAAGGGTCATTCTTAACGGAATGGCCCTTTTGTTTGTCTGCTGTTTTTATCCCCGTACATATCGCAGTTGTGCTGGTACAAGGGCTCTGGCAGTGTTGCGCGTAGGTGCAGGCACATGCCTGTGAAGCTATCGTGTCCATGCAACGCTCATGCGTCGAGGCCTCTTGGCAGGCCGCTGCGCTGGGCGTGAAGGGCGAGAAGGGAGGCAGGGATGAATTGGGATCTTGATAATCCGTTCGTGATCGATATTGCGGTAACCGCCGATGATATCGACGGTCTGGGGCACGCCAACAACGCGGTGTATATCACGTGGATGGAGCGCTGCGCGTGGCGCCACACGCAGTATCTGGGGCTGGATCTGGTTGAATACCAGCGCCTGAACCGGGCAATGGCGGTGGTGCGGCACGAGATCGATTACCTGGCCAGTGCCTATGAGAATCAGCAGTTGCAGGTCGCGACGTGGATTGTGGAGTCTGACCAGCGTTTGAAGATGGACCGTCAGTTCCAGATCGTGCGCCCCGAGGACGGCATGACCCTGCTGCGCGGCAAGACCACTTTTGTCTGCATCGAGTTGTCGAGCGGTAAGCCCAAGCGCATGCCGCGCGAGTTTATCGAGGGCTACGGCAAGGCACTGCGCCAGCCTTATCCTCTGGAATTGTAAGCGCGCAGTTACTGCGCTTCTGGCGCGATGAAAATCGAGTCGTTGGTGACCTTGATCTGGAAGTAGCGCGTTTCTCCCGGCGCAATGATCAGCGACTGGCTGTTGCGCAGATTGAGATTGCCGCAGTAGCCGGCAGGCGAGGTCATCATCAGGATGTTTTGCTCGCCGGCTTCGATGTTCAGGGTCACCGATTCGCCGATGCCCAGTTCGGCGCCGTGCAAACCGCCGACCAGAATGGCTACGTCGCAGGCTGTGGGCGCATTTCGGTCGCGACTGAATACGACGTGCGCAGCTTTGTTGGGCATGGGTTTCAGGCCAGGTTGCTCGAATATTTGGGCGCCGTCAGCCGTGCTGACCATCAGGGTGAGCAGGCATACAGGCAGCAGCGATAAACGCATAAATATCCTCCGGGATCAGCGTCGGGTTAGTGTGCAGCATTCGCTTCGATAAGTCCGTGGAATTGATCCGCAGAGTTGTCATTTAACGCAATACGCCCCTGCTGCGCAGTGCAAGGCGCGACAGGTTCTTGAGAGTACAGTTATGCAAATCGCTTTGGCGCCCATGGAGGGGTTGGTTGACGATATTCTGCGCGATGTGCTGACGCGCGTCGGGGGTATCGACTGGTGTGTGACTGAATTCATTCGTGTCACGGAGCGCCTGTTGCCGGAGGCGACCTTCTACAAGCTCGCCTCAGAATTGCACAACGGCTCGCGCACGGCAGCGGGCACCCAGCTGCGGGTGCAATTGTTGGGCTCCGATCCCAAATGCCTGGCTGATAACGCCGCGCTGGCTTGCGAGTTGGGCGCTCCGGTGATCGACCTGAACTTCGGCTGCCCAGCCAAGACAGTCAATAAATCCCGTGGCGGTGCGGTGCTGCTGAAAGAGCCGGAGTTGCTTCACGAGATCTTGTGCGAGGTGCGCAAAACCGTGCCCGCGAACATTCCGGTCACCGCCAAGATGCGCCTTGGTTTCGAGCACAAGGATGGCGCCATGGACTGCGCGCGTGCCCTCGCCGAGGGCGGCGCCGAACAGCTCGTTGTTCACGCCCGCACCAAGGTCGAAGGCTACAAACCGCCGGCGCATTGGGAATGGGTGGCGCGCGTGCAGGATGTCGTGAGCGTGCCGGTGTTTGCTAATGGCGAAGTCTGGAATCTTGAAGATTGGCAGCGCTGCCGTGAGATCAGTGGTGTTGATAACATCATGCTGGGTCGCGGCCTTGTCGCGCGTCCGGATTTGGCCCGGCAGATCTCTCAGGTGCGCGCGGGCCTGCCTGTCACCGAAATGAGCTGGGCCGAGTTCATGCCGTTACTCACCGATTTCTGGGTGCAGGCGCGCTACAAGATGACCCAGCGCTCGGCGCCGGGACGGCTCAAGCAATGGCTGGCGTTGCTGACTAAAACCTACCCCGAAGCTGTTGAGCTGTTCAACGTTTTGCGCCGCGAGACGGACTGCGAGCGCATCGATCAGTTGTTCGCAGTACAGCTCGACCGCGAACGCTTCCTGCACGCGCAGCATGCGCTGCAAGCCCAGGCGCAATGCGCATAGAGCCGTGAGTCGTCACGTTCTCGGCGGATTTCTAGCGCCCGCCGGCTACGTCGAGTAACGCCCCGCTGGTGTAAGACGCCGCATCGCTGGCCAGCCACAAAATTGCCTCGGCGATTTCTTCGGGTTGGCCGCCGCGCTGCATCGGGATGCTCTTGCTGACACGCTCAACGCGTCCCGGCTCGCCGCCGCTGGCATGAATCTCGGTGTCGATCACGCCGGGGCGAACAGCGTTGACCCGAATGCCGTCAGCGGCCAATTCTTTGGCCAGGCCCACTGTCATGCTGTCAATCGCGCCCTTGGCGGCGGCGTAGTCGATGTATTCCTCTGGTGCGCCAAGTTTGGCGGCAATAGACGACAGGTTGATGATCGCGCCGCCATTACCGCCACGGCGTGTCGACATGCGCTGAATGGCTTGGCGTGCGCAGTAAAAACTGCCGTAAACATTGGCGGCAAACACCCGCTGCAGGCGCGCGCCGTCGATCGCTTCGAGGCGGCTTTGCGATTCCAGCATGCCCGCATTGTTGACCAGTACATCGAGCCGCGAGAACTGTTGGTCGAACTGTTTGAACAGCTCCGCAACTTGGTTCTCGTCACTGATATCAGCCTGGATGGCAAATGCTTCGCCGCCGTCTGCGCGGATCTCAGCAACCAGTTGTGTTGCTGCGTCCTGCTGTTGCCGGTAGTTGATGCACACGGCGTAACCCCGCGCGGCGGCGAGCCTTGCAGTGGCGGCGCCAATGCCGCGACTGGCCCCGGTAATCAACATGACTTTGCTGTGCATGAAGCCTCCTTGTGCGGTTGAGTGAGCAAACAGTCTAGGTAAAAAATTTTACAACCGACTCTTGAAAATGATTTTGCCGTCCACATTTTTATTCCTGAGAGATGCCGAAGTCGGGTCTCGTCAGCTTGTACCAAAGCCACTTTTTAGTGGGTGCAAGCAGTTAATTGAACACCCTCGCTGAATATCAGGAGAAACACATGAGTACTGCATTTTCCATGACCCCGCTGCTGCGTCAGTCCGTTGGCTTTGACCGCTTCAATGATTTGTTTGAGTCGGCCATGCGCAATGAAGGCGGGAGCAGCTACCCACCGTACAACGTTGAAAAGCACGGTGAAGATCAATACCGAATTGTGGTTGCCGCAGCCGGCTTTCAAGATGAAGACCTTGAGTTGCAGGTAGAGCGTAGCGTGCTGACTGTAACCGGTGGCAAGCGTGAAGCACCAACCGAAAGTGTCAGCTACCTGTATCAGGGCATTGCCCAACGGGCTTTCAAGTTGTCGTTCCGTCTCGCGGACCACATTGAAGTGCGCTCGGCGAGCCTGATCAACGGCTTGCTTAATATTGACCTGGTACGTGTTGTGCCAGAAGAAGCCAAGCCCAAGCGCATCGCCATCAACAGTGCGACTCAAGCGCTGAACAGCTAAGCGTCTGAGGCACTCAGCCAAAGCAGCGCCCCCGCTTTGTCGGGGGCGTTTTCGTGAGAGGCGTTTGCTTAGTGAATCAGCGGGTTTTGCGCGTCGCGTAGCAGCTGACGGAATGCGTCGAGTGGCAGTGGCTTGCTGAACAGGTAACCTTGATACAGGTTGCAGTTCTGCTTGAGCAGGAAGTCGAGTTGCTCCTGTTCTTCAACGCCTTCGGCAATCAGGGTCAGCTCCAGGCTGTGAGCCATGGCAATAATGGCGCGAATAATCTCTGCATCGTTCGGGTCGCTGGTCGAGTCCTGAATGAACGACTTGTCGATTTTGATCACATCAACCGGCAGCTTTTTGAGGTAGGTCAGCGAGCTGTAGCCGGTGCCGAAATCATCCATTGCGAAGCTGATGCCCAGCTTCTTGAGCTTATTCATCTTGGCGATCGCGTCTTCGATGTTCTGAATCACAATCCCTTCGGTAATTTCCAGCTTGAGCATCGGCAAGCTGCTTTGGCGCAGGCAGTTCTCGACACGCTGGACGAAGTCTTTCTGGCGGAACTGGCGCGGGCTGATGTTTACGCAGAGGCTGAAGTTCTCGGGCGCGATCAGGCCTTCTTCGATCAACGCCACGCAGCTGGCGCAGGCCTCGTTGAGAACCCAGCTGCCGACTTCGAGAATCAACCCGCTTTCTTCGAGAATGTGAATGAACCGGGCAGGGGACTGAGCGCCCAGTACCGGATGATTCCAGCGTAGCAATGCTTCCGCGCCAATGATCTGGTTGGTCAGTGCGTCCACCTGCGGCTGGAAGTACAGCTCGAACTCGGAGCGTTGCAAGGCCAGACGCAAGTCGCTTTCAAGGCGCAGACGTTCGCTGGCAACTTCTTGCATGGAGGCGTCGAACATCTGCACGGTGTCACGCCCCAGGTCTTTGGCGCGATAGAGGGCAATGTCGGCACGCTTGAGCAAATCGGCCGGGGTCTGGCCATGATCCGGAATCAGCGCCATGCCGATGCTGGGCGTGACCTGCAGCCGGTGTCCGTCAATCAGCATCGGTTCGGCCAGCAGAGAGCGGAAACCATCGGCCAGGCGATAAACCAGCTCGGTTACGCGGCTCATATCGCCTTCCAGGCCAGACAACAAAATCACGAACTCATCACCACCGAGTCGCGCTACTGTGTCTTCCATGCGTACGCTGGCCTCAAGGCGCGCAGTGGCCATTTTCAGCACGCTGTCGCCAACCGGATGGCCGAGAGAGTCGTTAATGTGTTTGAAGTGATCCAGGTCGAGAAACAGCAGGGCGCCGCGCAAGTCATGGCGCTTGAGCAAAGCAATTTGCTGGCTCAGACGATCCATCAGCAATGCGCGGTTGGGTAAGTTGGTCAGCGAGTCGTGGTAAGCCAGATGCTGGACCTGAGCCTGCGCTTCCTTGAGCTCGGAAAGGTCGCGTACCGTCATCAGCAGGCAAGGCACGTTGTTCAGCTCGATAGTCTGAACCGAGATGTCGACCGGAATGATGTTGCCGTCACGATGGCGGCAGCGCATTTCCATGTGCACGGTGCTGCGCGCGTTTTCTATTCTGTCGAGCACGCGTTGGCGCTCTGCCTGACTTTCCCAAATATTAATTTCGTTGGCGGTGAGGCCAATAATGTCTTCACTGCGATGGCCGGTCAGGCGGTGGAAGCCTTCATTCACTTCAATGTAGCGACCGGTCGCACGCTCGGTAATGGTGATGGCGTCCGGGCTTGAATGGAATGCTTTGGCAAACTTGTCCTGGCTGGCTTCAAGCGCGGCTTCTGCGGCCTGTTGATCGGTAATGTCGCGGAATGTGGTGGTGATGCATTCATGTTGGTCGACGGTGATCAGTCGGCTCGACAGAATGCAGGTCAACTCTTTGCCTGAGCGGGTTATGAACTGCACTACTTCGTTGTTCAGTTCATGGTCGCGCATGAATCGCTCATGCAGTTCGATACGTTGATCGGGGGTGCGCCAGATTTTCAGGTCGGTACTTTTGCTACCAATCAGCTCGGCCTGACTCCAGCCAAAGGTCCTGCAAAAACTGGGGTTGACCTCAATCATGGTGCCATCTTCCGCCCGCGATACGCAGATCGGCTCCGGGCTTGCCTGGAACAGTGCGGAGTATTTCTCCTCTGATGCAGCGAGCGTCTGCTCACGCAACGTGCGCTCGGTAACATCCATCACCACGCCCGTCAGGCGCAGGGGATTGCCAGCGGCGTCGCGGCTGAGTTGGGCGATGCATTCCAGATAACGCGTGGAGCTGTCGGGCAGTTGCGAGCGGTAGGTGAGCTGATAGGTCGGCTGATCGCTCGCCAGCAACGCGCGATAGTCCTGGTACATGCGTTGTTGGTCTTGGGCATGGACGTGAGAAAAGAATGTGCTGAACGGACCCTGGTATTCCTCTGCCGGTAGGCCGTGCAGCATCGCGGCGCGTTGTGAGCCAAACAGGGTTTTATTCGGAATATGCCAGTCCCAGGTCCCCAGATTGGCCGAGTCCAGCGCCAGATCGAGGCGCGCCTGGCTGTCTTTGAGGGCGCGTTCCTGGCTTTTTTGCCGGCTGATATCGCGAATGGTCAATATCAGGCAGTCGTGATTGTTCAGCTCGATTTCATCGCCGAACAACAGCTTGGTGCTCGGCTTGCCTTGTTTGTCGCATAGCTCGACCTCGAACTCTTGCAGGCTGTTCGCCTCAAGTGCTTCGATCATTCTCATGCGGTCTTGTGGGTGCTGCCAGACGCCCAATTGGCTGGCTGTCTTGCCGATGGCGTTGGCATTGCTCCAGCCGAATTGGCGCTCGAAACTCGGGTTCACCTGAATCAGTTTGCCGCTGTATTTCTCGCTGATGACCACCGCGTCCGGGCTGTACTGAAACGCCTTGGCGAACTTTTCTTCACTGAAGCGCAGTGCTTGTTCGGTGCGCTTTTTTTCGCAGGTGTCAGTGAAGGTGCAAAGCACGTAGTCGACCTGATCAATCTCGATCAGTTGAACACTGAGAATGCCATCAGTCAGGCTGCCATCGCGGCGGCGCAGGGTGACATTCTTGCTCAGCGGCTCGAGGGTCGACTCAAGTGCGGTGCGCAGCGTGTCGCGGTCATTGGCTTCGGTCCAGATATTCGCGTCAAAAGTGGACTTGCCGTATATCTCCTGGCTCGACCAGCCAAAGCTGTTTTCAAAGTGCTGGTTGACCGCGGTAATGATCGAGTCCGCTTTGCGCACCAGTGCGACTGAGTCCGGGCTCAGCTGAAACAGGCTGTCAAAACTTCTTGAGGATTCAGCCAGTGCATGCGCCTGTTCCTGCTGACGGGTGATGTCACGCACAACGCCGTAAAGCGCGATTTGATCCTCGTCGCGTTTCAGGCTGGCGTTGATCTCCAGCCAATGCAGGCTGCCATCGGGCCACATGATCCGGTGGCGCATGGTCTGCTCGCTGAGATTACCCCGGCAGATATCAGTAAACAGGGCTCTGATTTGTTTGTGGTCTGCCTGCGGTACCAGGCTGAAGTAGTCGATTCGTTTGCGTGGTTGCTTGTCGGTGTCAATCCCGAAGATTGCCTGTGAGGCGCGCGAACCGGTGATCCGGCCGCTATTTACGTGCCAGTGCCACGCACCCATGCGTGCGCCATTCAGCGCCTTGAGCAGGTGCGGAAATTGTTCCCAGGTACTCTCGAACTCGCCGTCATCCAGTGGCTCAAGGAAAGGGTCCGGGTATTCGATATCGGGGCGGTTGCTCATAGACCGCCTTTTACAGGGGATATGTGCTGCCCAGTTTGCCGAAGGAAGAGAGGGTGTTTGGGCATATGCACCAATTTATTGTTCACAGATTTTAGCAACGTTAGCTGTTCGCTGAATGATTATGCAACACCGTCCCGCTGGGCATCGAGAAGATTCATGAATGCCTGCGCCGCGTTGGAACGGGTGCGCTCGGTGTGCAGGATGTAGCCTAGTTTTCGGGTTAACTGGATACCCGGCAGCGGTAAGCGTGTCACCTGATCATCTAGCATCGTGCGCGGCAGTACGCTCCAGGCCAACCCAATAGAAACCATCATTTTGATTGTCTCTAGGTAATTGGTGCTCATGGCGATGTTTGGGGTCAGGCCCTCAGCTTCAAACAGGCGCCGGACAATGTGATGAGTGAAGGTGTTTTCGCCCGGAAATACCGCCGGAATATCCGCTATATCGGCAAGAGTGATCGCGGGTTTAGCGGCAAGTGGATGTTCGGGCGCTGCGACGAAATCGAGAGGGTCGTCCCAGACTGGTACAGCCTGCACGGGCGCCTGCGTTTCCGGGGCCAGGGTGATGACGGCCACTTCTGCGCGGCCGTGCAGAATTTCCTCGTATGCGACCTCGGAGTCGAGAAACTGTATATCCAGCGCGACTTTCGGGTGGCTGCGGGTAAAAGCCCTTAACAATGGCGGCAGACGGTGCAAGCCAATGTGGTGACTGGTGGCGAGGGTCAGGCGACCGCTGATCTCACCGCTCAGGTTGGTCAGGGCGCGACGCGTGTCTTCCAGTACGTTGAGAATCTGGTATGCGCGCGGCAGCAGGGCCCGGCCGGCCTCGGTCAGGCTCACTTCACGGCCCAGGCGATCAAACAAGCGCACCTTGAGTTGCTGCTCCAGGCTGGCAATGCGCTTGCTCACGGCGGGCTGGGTTAAATGCAGGCGCTCGGCAGCCTCGGAGAAGCTGCCCGATTCGGCGATGGCGATAAAGGCATTAAGTGCGGCCAGGTCCATTCTGGTATTCCTGCTAGTAATCCAATCGATGAAAAATATGAATTTGAGTAATTTAAACCAACCCCATAAAATTGGCCACATAAGCTAAAGGGATACTCCTGAAGCACAGAAATATGCTGATGAGGAACACGCTGATGGCCGGCAAAACGCTTTACGACAAACTCTGGGAAATGCACGAGGTAAAACGCCGTGACGATGGTTCGTCGCTGATCTACATCGACCGCCATATCCTTCACGAAGTGACCTCTCCGCAGGCCTTCGAGGGTTTGCGTCTGGCTGGCCGCAAGCCGTGGCGCATCGACGCCAACATCGCGACGCCGGACCACAACGTGCCAACCACCAAGGCCGAGCGTCAGGGCGGTCTTGAGGCGATAGCCGACGAAGTGTCGCGCATTCAGGTGCAAACACTGGATGAGAACTGTGACGACTTCGGGATTCTTGAATTCAAGATGAACGACATTCGCCAGGGCATCGTTCACGTTGTAGGCCCGGAGCAGGGCGCGACCTTGCCAGGCATGACTGTGGTTTGTGGTGACTCGCACACCTCGACTCACGGTGCCTTCGGCGCATTGGCGCACGGTATCGGCACCTCGGAAGTCGAGCACGTGCTGGCCACGCAGTGTTTGGTCGCGAAAAAAATGAAGAACATGCAGGTGCGCGTTGAAGGCAAATTGCCGTTCGGCGTTACCGCTAAAGACATCGTGTTGGCCGTGATCGGCAAAATCGGCACCGCAGGCGGCAATGGGCACGCCTTGGAATTTGCCGGCAGCGCCATCCGCGACTTGTCGCTGGAAGGCCGCATGACCATCTGCAACATGTCGATCGAGGCGGGTGCCCGCGTCGGTATGGTGGCGGTCGATGACAAGACCATCGAGTACGTTCAGGGTCGTCCGTTCGCGCCACAGGGCGCGCAGTGGGAGCAGGCCGTGGCGCAGTGGCGCGATCTGGTCTCCGACGCCGACGCTCACTTCGACACCGTGGTTGAGTTGCGCGCCGAAGACATCAAGCCGCAAGTCAGCTGGGGCACTTCGCCGGAAATGGTCCTAGCTGTTGATCAGAATGTGCCGGACCCGGCAGTTGAAGCTGATCTGGTCAAGCGCGACTCGATCACCCGTGCGCTGAAGTACATGGGTTTGACCGCCAATCAGGCGATTACCGATATCCAGCTTGATCGCGTGTTCATCGGTTCGTGCACCAACTCGCGCATTGAAGATTTGCGCGCCGCCGCCGAAGTGGCCAAGGGCCGCAAGGTTGCCGCCACCATCAAGCAGGCGATGGTGGTGCCAGGTTCGGGCTTGGTTAAACAGCAGGCCGAGCAGGAAGGTCTGGACAAGATTTTTATCGAGGCAGGCTTTGAATGGCGTGAGCCGGGCTGCTCGATGTGTCTGGCGATGAACCCGGACAAACTCGGCAGCGGCGAGCATTGCGCATCGACCTCCAACCGTAACTTTGAAGGCCGTCAGGGCGCCGGTGGACGCACCCATCTGGTGAGTCCGGCGATGGCTGCAGCGGCGGCCGTGACCGGTCGTTTTGTTGATGTTCGTGAATTGATTCAGGCCTGAGGAGACCGACATGAGAGCTTTTACCCAACACACCGGTCTTGTCGCGCCGTTGGATCGTGCCAACGTTGATACCGATCAGATCATTCCCAAGCAGTTCTTGAAGTCGATCAAGCGGACTGGCTTCGGCCCGAACCTGTTCGATGAGTGGCGCTATCTGGATGTCGGGCAACCGAACCAGGACAGCTCGCAGCGTCCGGTGAATGAGGATTTCGTACTCAACTTCCCGCGTTATCAAGGTGCCAGCGTATTGCTTGCACGCGAGAACTTCGGTTGTGGTTCCAGCCGCGAGCACGCGCCTTGGGCTTTGGAAGAGTACGGTTTCCGGACCATTCTGGCGTCCAGCTTTGCCGATATTTTCTACAACAACAGCTTCAAGAACGGCTTGCTGCCGATCATCCTTGAAGAGTCCGAAATGGATGAGTTGTTCGAGCAGGCTGAAGCCACTGAAGGCTACGAGTTGACCGTTGACCTCGCAGCGCAGACAGTCACGCGTCCCGATGGCAAGCAGTACAGCTTTGAAGTCGATGCATTCCGCAAGCACTGCCTGCTTAACGGCCTCGATGACATTGGCCTGACCTTGCAGGATGCTGAGGCTATTCGCGGCTTCGAGGCCGGTTATAAGCAGAAGCAGCCGTGGTTGTTTCGCGACGCCTAAGCCTTACAACAACCCTTGAGCGCTATTGCTAGCGCAGCGCCGAGCCTGTGTAATACCCGGCTCGGCGTGGCTTTAGTGACAGCTTAAGGCGCTACACCCGATTATTGATGGCGCGCCAATGGCAGCCGCAGAAGAACATGAGGAAAGCATGAGCAAGCAGATTCTGATTCTCCCCGGTGACGGTATTGGCCCGGAAATCATGGCCGAGGCGGTCAAGGTGCTGGAATTGGCCAATGACAAGTTCAAGCTCGATTTCGAGCTGAGCCATGACGTTATCGGTGGCGCGGCTATCGACAAGCACGGCGTGCCGCTGGCAGACGAGACGCTGGCGCGTGCGCAAGCAGCCGATGCCATTCTGCTCGGTGCTGTTGGTGGTCCGAAGTGGGACAAGATCGAGCGCGACATTCGTCCTGAGCGCGGCCTGCTGAAAATTCGTGCGCAGCTGGGTTTGTTCGCCAACCTGCGTCCGGCCATCCTTTATCCGCAGCTCGCTGATGCTTCCTCGTTGAAGCCGGAAGTGGTGGCGGGGCTGGATATCCTGATTGTTCGTGAGCTGACCGGGGGCATCTACTTTGGTGCGCCACGCGGCACCCGTGAGCTGGAAAACGGTGAGCGTCAGGCCTACGACACACTGCCTTACAGCGAGAGTGAAATCCGCCGTATCGCACGCGTCGGTTTCGACATGGCCCGTGTGCGCGGCAAGCGTCTCTGCTCGGTCGACAAAGCCAACGTATTGGCGTCCAGCCAGCTGTGGCGTGAAGTGGTTGAAGAGGTTGCCAAGGACTATGCGGATGTCGAGCTGTCGCACATGTATGTCGACAACGCGGCGATGCAGCTGGTGCGTGCACCGAAGCAATTCGACGTGATGGTGACCGACAATATGTTCGGTGACATTTTGTCGGATGAGGCTTCCATGCTCACCGGTTCTATTGGCATGCTGCCATCGGCATCCCTTGATTCGAACAACAAGGGCATGTACGAGCCGTGTCACGGTTCTGCACCGGATATCGCCGGCCAGGGCATTGCCAACCCGCTGGCAACCATTCTTTCGGTTTCGATGATGCTGCGTTACAGCTTCAACCAGCTTGAAGCGGCAGCTGCTATTGAACAAGCCGTCAGCAAGGTGCTTGATCAAGGTCTGCGTACTGGCGACATCCACTCTGCGGGCACTCAAAAAGTGGGCACTGCGGCAATGGGTGATGCGGTCGTCGAGGCCCTGCGTAGTTTATAAATTTCTGGATGCCGGAAGCTCCGGCACACTGTTCACATAGGTGTAGTTGTTATGAAGCGTGTAGGACTGATCGGTTGGCGTGGCATGGTAGGTTCCGTGCTGATGCAGCGCATGTTGGAAGAGCAGGATTTCGACCTGATCGAACCCGTGTTCTTTACCACCTCCAATGTTGGTGGCCAGGGCCCGGCTATTGGTAAAGACATTGCGCCACTCAAAGATGCCTACAGCATTGATGAGCTGAAAAGTCTGGACGTGATTCTGACGTGTCAGGGCGGCGACTACACCAATGAAGTGTTCCCGAAGCTGCGTGAAGCGGGCTGGCAGGGTTACTGGATCGACGCGGCATCTTCGCTGCGTATGGCTGATGACGCAGTCATTGTGCTCGATCCGGTCAACCGCAAAGTGATCGATCATCAACTCGATGCTGGCACCAAGAACTACATCGGCGGCAACTGCACCGTGAGCCTGATGCTGATGGGCCTCGGTGGTCTGTTTGAAGCGGGTCTGGTCGAGTGGATGAGCGCCATGACTTATCAGGCGGCCAGCGGCGCGGGTGCGCAGAACATGCGCGAACTGATCAAGCAAATGGGTGCGGTTAACAGCTCGGTTGCCGATGAGTTGGCTGATCCGGCCAGCGCGATTCTGGACATCGATCGTAAAGTGGCTGAAGCCATGCGCGGCGAGTCGTTCCCGACTGATAACTTCGGTGTGCCTCTGGCGGGCAGCCTGATTCCTTACATCGACAAGGAGCTGCCAAACGGCCAGAGCCGTGAAGAGTGGAAGGCGCAGGCTGAGACCAACAAGATTTTGGGTCGCTTCAAGAGCCCGATTCCAGTCGACGGCATCTGCGTGCGCATCGGCGCCATGCGTTGCCACAGCCAGGCATTGACCATCAAGCTGAACAAGGATGTGCCAATCTCGGACATCGAAGGTTTGATCAGCCAGCACAACCCATGGGTCAAGCTGGTGCCAAACCATCGCGAGAGCAGCATTGCTGACCTCAGCCCGACGTCGGTAACCGGCACCCTGAACGTACCTGTCGGTCGTCTGCGCAAACTCAATATGGGTTCGCAGTACCTGGGTGCGTTCACTGTTGGTGACCAATTGCTGTGGGGCGCGGCCGAACCATTGCGGCGTATGCTGCGTATCCTGCTGGAGCGTTAATTCGCCCGCTACAGGCTGCCATTTGCCGAAGAGCGATTTCTACGGGTTGATTGACCCGTGGCAATCGCTCTTTTGCGTTTAAGAGGTGCACTATAGAGTGCATGTCCGGATCTGATTAGAAGTGATGTTATGAGTGCGACTGTAGATGTAGCTGTAATCGGTGCCACCGGCGCTATCGGTGAGGCGTTGGTGCAAGTGCTCGAAGAGCGTGATTTTCCGCTCAAGACCTTGCATCTGCTGGGCGTGGATGAGGCTGTTGGCCACAGCGTAACGTTCCGCGGCAAGAACCTGCGGGTGCGCGCTGCTGATGAATTCGACTTCGCCAACGTGCAGATTGCCTTCTTTGTTGATGAAGCCGATGTCACCCGCGAGTGCCTGGAGGCAGTGCGCCGTGGTGGTTGTGCGGTGATTGACCTGAGTGCAGGGTTGCCGGCCGGGCAAGCGCCGATTGTGGTAGCTGACGTTAACCCGCAGGTGGTGGCTTTACTCAAAGCACCTTATTGGGTGAGCAGCCCGGCAGCGGTGAGTGTGGCGCTGAGTTGTGTGCTGGCGGCCATTGCCGGGCAGGTTGAAGTGACGCGCGCCAGTGTAACGGCGTGCTTGGCCGTCTCGAGTCGCGATCGCCAAGGCGTGACTGAACTGGCGCGCCAGACCGCAGAGTTGCTCAACGCGCGGGCAATGGAGCCGCGTCTGTTTGACCGGCAAATCGCGTTTAACCTGCTCGCTCAAGTTGAAGAGCCGGACAACAGTGGGCATGGCGCGTTGGAACGGCGCATAGGTAATGAATTGAAAACACTGCTGACACGCCCGCAGCTCAAGGTCGCGGTGACCTGTATTCAGGCGCCGGTATTCTTTGGTGACAGTCTTAACGTATCGCTGCAAACCGAAGCTGCTGTAGATATACCGGCAGTTTGCGCGGCGCTGGATGCGTCGCCGGCAATCGAATACGTAGAGCCAGGCGATTATCCGACCGCAGTTGGCGATGCGGTGGGCCAAGATGTGATCTATGTCGGGCGAGTGCGCGGCGGGATTGAAGATGAAAGGGAAGTCAATTTGTGGATTACGTCTGATAATGTACGAAAAGGTACTGCTGTCAACGCAGTGCAGTTAGCTGAGTTATTGATAAAAGACCATCTGTCAAAGATACTTACCTAGAAGTTTGAAGAATCTTTCGAGCTTGGCAACACTGGTTTAATTAATTATCGAGTGCTCAGCTGACATCAGCTATGTGCCCTCGATAGTTATCAAGATCCTCTCGCTTGCCGGGAAAAAAAGATAAAACTAAGGATAACGATATGATTCGGGTTCGCAAACTGGTGCTGGCGATTGCGGCGGCCTCGGCACTCTCCTCCGGTATGGCGCAGGCGCTGGGCTTGGGCGAGGTGACGTTGCGCTCAGCGCTTAACCAGCCACTGGTCGCTGACATCGAATTGCTGGAGGCACGCGACCTGGGTAATCAAGAAGTGCTGCCCAAGCTCGCCTCTCCGGATGCGTTTACCAAGGCGGGTGTGGAACGTGCTTACTTCCTCACTGATCTCAAGTTCACCCCGGTAATCAAGCCTAACGGCAAGAGCATCATCCGGGTGACGTCGAGCCAGCCGGTGCGCGAACCGTATCTGAATTTCCTGGTTGAAGTGCTGTGGCCGAATGGTCGTGCGCTGCGTGAATACACCCTGTTGCTCGACCCGCCGCTGTACTCGCCGCAAGCCGCTGCCGCCGCAGCGCCACGCGCACCGGTAACCGGTTTGCAGCAACCTGCAGAAACCCGTACAGCCAAAGCGTACGCCTCCATGCCGACAGCGTCTGCGCCGACTCCGGTAGCGCCGACGCCTGCTCGCGAGTCCTCGGCTTACCGCGGGCCAGCAGCTGAACCGACCCAGACGCCAAAAGTCAGCGCTGAAACAGCGGGCGTTTACAAGACCACCAGTGCCGATACGCTGTGGCAGATTGCTGAGCGCACGCCGGGCAATGGCAGTGCTCATCAGAAAATGCTGGCGATTCAGGACCTCAATCCGGACGCTTTCATTGATGGCAACATCAACCGCCTGAAACGTGGTCAGGTCTTGCGCCTGCCGGACGATCAGCAGATCAACAGCCGTACTCAGCCGCAGGCAATCGCCGAAGTTCGCCAGCAGAACACCGCCTGGCGCGCGGGTACTACCGCCGCGGCTGATCCGCGCCAGCTGGATGCCACCAAACGCAACGCTGCGGGCGCGGCACCTGCTGAAATCAAAGAAGATGACAACCTCAAACTGGTTTCAGCTGAAACCGGCAAGGCGACTGCCGGTGCTGACACCGGTAAGGCCGACACCAAAGTACTTAGCAACAAACTGGCGGTGACCGAAGAGAGCCTCGACTCGACTCGTCGCGAAAACGAAGAGCTACAGAGCCGCATGGGCGATCTGCAAAGCCAGCTTGATAAACTGCAACGCCTGATCCAGCTCAAAGACAGCCAGTTGGCCAAGCTTCAGGCTGAATTGGGTGAAGACGGTACTGCCGCCGCTGCCGCTGGTGTAGCTGGCGCCGCTGCAGGCGCCGCAGCCGATAACGCTGCAGCTGGCGCGTCTCCATCGAATGAATCTGGCACTGATGCTTCGGGAAGTTCCCCAGCCGGTGATGTGGCAGCCGATGCTGCGGCAGGCGATCCTGCGGCAGGCGAACCTGCGGCAGCGGATGCTGCTCCAGCCGGTGCTGAATCTGCCGATGCTGATGCAGCCGCCGACACAACTGCCGCCAACGCTACGGCAGCCGATCCTGTGGCAGCCGGTCCTGCGGCAGCCGATCCTGTGGCAGCCGACCCTGCATCTCCTCAAGCTGAGGCCGCGCAGGCTCCGGCTGAAACCGATTACAACTACAGCGAAGAGCCTGAGTCGGACCAAGCTCAGCCAGTCGTTGCGGATTCCGCTGCAGCGCCGGCACCTGCTCCGGCAACCGCTGAGCCTACGCCTGCGCCAACACCGGCAGATGCGCCAGCAGAAGAGAGTGCGCTGGACAGCTTGATGGCTAATCCAATGTTGCTGGGTGCAACTGCGGGTGGTGCGCTGCTGCTACTGCTGTTGGCACTGATGGCGGTATCACGGCGCAATGCGGCTAAAGAAGCTGCTGCGCAGGAAGAGCTGGCTGGCGATTACAACTTTGAAAATGATGTCGAGTTGCCGGCTGGCAGCCTTGATGAGCAGGACGCCGATGCGGCTGTGATCGCGCACGAGGCAGGCGAGGAACCCGTCACTGCTAAAACCGCCGATGTATTGAGCGAGGCGGACATTTATATCGCTTACGGTCGCTTCAATCAGGCTGCCGAACTGTTGGTTAACGCCATCAATGATGAGCCTCAGCGGGCCGACTTGCGCCTCAAACTGATGGAAGTCTATGCCGAGATGGGCGACCGCGAAGGGTTTGTCCGTCAGGAAAGCGAGCTGCTTGATTTCGGCGGTTCGGCTGCTGAAATCGATCAACTCAAGGCGCGTTATCCGGCTATGGTTGTTGCTGGCGGTGCTGCCATGTTGATGGCAGCCGACAGCGCAGCGCTGGATGATGCTGAAAACTTCAATCTGGACGACTTGAGCATTGATGATGAGCCGCAAGCTCCTCAGGCGGCTCCGGTTGAGAGCGCAGCGCCGGTTGAAGACGATGCTTTCGACTTCGATCTGGATGATCTTGAAGACCTTGATGCCCCGACACCTGCGCCAGCGCAGCCGACAGTTGAGTCGACCGCTGAAACTCATGCAGACAGTGATCTCGCCGGGTTCGAGGATCTGCAGCTTGATGAACAGTTGTCTGAAGAGCCGGTTACGCTGACGGACGAACTCGATGATTTCAACTTCGATTTCGCTGCAGATGAGCCACAAACACCTGCTGCCATGCCAGTTGCAGAGGATGAGTTCCTGCTCGACTTCGAGGATGAGCTGAGCGAAGACACCACCGCGATCACCCCAAAGGCAGAAGAGACGGCTGAATTCGATACCCTCGATTTGCCTGCTGATTTCGACCTGTCGCTGGATGAGACGATCAGCGCAGAAGACAAGCCTGAAGCAGCGGCGGAGTCTTTTGAGGTCAAGCTTGAAGATGTCAGCGGTGAGTTGGAGCAGCTTTCCGACAGCCTGGCAGAGAACCAGCCGGAAGAGATTGACCTGCCCGATGTGCCTGAAGTCACAGCCGAGTCGTTGGCGGCAGAGGACTTCGACGGTGAAGACGACTTTGACTTCCTGTCCGGTACAGATGAAACTGCGACCAAATTAGATCTGGCGCGAGCCTATATCGATATGGGTGATGCCGAGGGTGCTAAAGACATTCTCGATGAAGTCATCGCCGAAGGTAACGATGGTCAGCAGCAAGAAGCTAAAGAGCTGATCGCTAAATTGGTTTGATACATGTCCGAAGCTTTTCCAGAAACGGCGGCCAACTCGGCCGCCGTTGATCTTTTCAGGGTCGCCCTCGGCGTTGAATACAACGGTTCACGTTATCGTGGTTTTCAGCGGCAAAAAGATGGCGTGCCTACCGTTCAAGGCAAGCTTGAACAGGCCTTGAGCAAAGTCGCCGGTGGTGCGCCAATTGCGCTGAGTTGCGCCGGGCGTACCGATGCTGCGGTTCACGCGAGTGGGCAGGTGGTGCATTTCGATACGCACGTCGAACGCTCGACACACGCCTGGATGATGGGCGGCAACATGAATTTGCCGCATGACATCAGCATTTGCTGGGCCAAGATCATGCCGCGCGAATTCGATGCGCGTTTCTGTGCCCAGGCGCGGCGCTACCGTTATGTCATCTATAACGACCAGATTCGACCGGCGCACATGGCCGAAGCTGTCACCTGGAACCATCGTCCGCTGGATATCGAGCGCATGCGCGAAGCGGCCAAAGCATTTCTGGGAACACACGACTTCAGTGCTTTCCGCGCGCGTCAGTGTCAGGCCAAGTCGCCGATCAAGACCGTTCACCACCTTGAGCTGCTGCAAACTGGCCGGTTCATCGTGCTGGATATTCGCGCCAATGCCTTTTTGCATCACATGGTGCGCAACATCGCCGGTGTGCTGATGACCATTGGTGCGGGTGAGCGACCTGTCGAGTGGGCCGCCGAGGTGATTGAAAGCCGCGTACGCCGTACCGGTGGTGTGACCGCGCACCCTTACGGGCTGTATTTGGTGCAGGTCGATTATCCGGACACGTTCGAGTTGCCGTCCCGTTACTTGGGGCCACACTTTCTATCCGGCTTGCCCGACGTGAGGACTGACGGCTGAAAGGCCTTTTGCTACCATCGGTCGTATAGCGTTTTATCTGCTCAAGGAACTCACCGTTGTCAGTTGTTCGCAGCAAGATCTGTGGCATTACCCGCATAGAAGATGCACTGGCTGCGATTGCCGCCGGTGCGGATGCAATTGGCCTGGTGTTTTATCCGAAAAGCCCGCGTGCCGTGAATATTGCTCAGGCGCAGGCTATTCTCGCTGCGCTGCCGCCATTCGTGACCACTGTCGGTTTGTTTGTGAATATGCCGCGTGAGCAGTTGAACGCGTTGCTGGCGCAGGTGCCGTTGGACTTGCTGCAATTTCATGGTGATGAGACCGCGGCGGATTGCGCCGGTTACAACCGGCCCTTTATCAAGGCGTTGCGGATCAAGAGCGATGATGATGTGGCGGCCATGATTGGCGAGTATCCGGCGGCCAGTGGCATTTTGCTCGATACGTTCGTGCCGGGAATCCCCGGGGGAACTGGCGAGGCATTTGACTGGTCATTGGTTCCTAAGGGGCTTGATACGCCGATAATTCTTGCTGGCGGTCTCACGCCCGAGAATATTGCCAGCGCGATTGCGCAGGTTCAGCCGTATGCTGTTGATGTCAGTGGTGGAGTGGAAGCAAGCAAAGGGATCAAGGATGCTGCTAAGGTACGTGCGTTTGTTGCAGCAGTAAGAGCGTGCTGATGGTTCGATGAACTGCGCGACCTGATGTGACGGCTGACCGATCAGTGCCGTCCAAAAGTGCAGGTTGCAAGTGATGCAATTGAAGTCTGATCAAGGAGGCGGGTAATGGGCGTTGGTGGCAATTGCCGGATGCCGGTGCCGGCCCCTCAAGTGACTGCACTCGTGAATTTGCCTGATTGCGTTATTGTTAGCGCGGGCGGGCCTACAGCTTTGGAGAGTTAAGAGCATGAGCAACTGGTTGGTAGATAAGCTGATCCCTTCGATCATGCGTTCCGAGGTCAAGAAGAGCTCGGTACCGGAAGGCCTGTGGCACAAATGCCCATCGTGTGATGCGGTGCTGTACAAACCCGAGCTGGAAAAGACCCTGGATGTCTGCATCAAGTGCGGGCATCACATGCGTATCGATGCACGTACGCGTCTGAATATTTTCCTCGATACCGAAGGCCGTGAAGAAATCGGTGCCGATCTTGAGCCGGTCGATCGCCTGAAGTTTCGCGACAGCAAAAAGTACAAAGACCGCCTGGTGGCAGCACAGAAGCAGACCGGCGAGAAAGACGCGCTAGTCGCGTTCAAAGGGCAGCTGCAGAGCATGCCGCTGGTAGCCGTGGCGTTCGAGTTCTCCTTCATGGGCGGCTCCATGGGTGCAATCGTTGGTGAGCGCTTCGTGCGTGCCGCCAACGTGGCCTTGGAACAGCGTATCCCGATGGTGTGTTTCTCGGCCTCGGGCGGCGCACGTATGCAGGAAGCGTTGATCTCGCTGATGCAGATGGCCAAGACCTCGGCTGTGCTGGCGCGTCTTCGCGAGGAAGGCATTCCGTTTATCTCGGTGCTGACCGACCCGGTTTACGGCGGCGTATCGGCCAGTCTGGCCATGTTGGGTGATGTCATCGTTGCCGAGCCTAACGCGCTGATCGGTTTCGCTGGCCCGCGGGTTATCGAGCAGACCGTACGCGAGAAGCTGCCAGAGGGCTTCCAGCGCAGCGAGTTCCTGCTGGCGCACGGCGCTATCGATATGATTATTCCGCGCGCAGAATTGCGTCCGCGTCTGGCGCGCCTGTTGGCGCAGTTTACCGGCAAGCCAACACCTGCTCAGAAAGTAGAGGCCCCGGTCGAGGCTGCGGTAGCGACTGCTGAATGACCCAGCGTTCTCTGGCAGGTTGGCTTGCCTATCTGGAGCAACTCCACCCCGTTGCAATTGACATGGGGCTGGATCGTTGTCGCGCCGTGGCTGAACGCATGGGCCTGGCCCGGCTTGCGCCACGCGTTATCACGGTTACCGGCACCAACGGCAAAGGCTCGACCTGCGCGTTTATCGCATCGCTGCTGAAAGCTCAGGGCCTCAAAGTGGGCGTTTACAGCTCACCGCACCTGCTGCGTTACAACGAGCGGGTGCTGTTCGATGGCCAGGAAGTCTCGGACGAGCAACTGTGCGAGGCCTTTGCTGCGCTGGAGCAAGTGCGCGGCGATATCTCGCTGACTTACTTCGAAATGGGCACGCTGGCGGCGTTCTGGCTGTTCCAGCGCGCAGGTTTGGACGCTGTGGTGCTTGAAGTGGGCCTCGGCGGTCGCCTCGATACGGTCAATCTGGTCGATGCCGATTTGGCGGTGATCACATCGATTGGTGTGGATCATGTTGAATACCTCGGTGATACCCGCGACAGCGTAGCGTTCGAGAAAGCCGGTATTTGCCGGCCGGGCAAGCCTGCGTTGTGCGGTGACTTGCAGCCGCCGCAGACGCTGCTGGATCAAGTCACCCTGATTGACGCGCCGCTGTTTCTGCGTGGGCGCGACTTCGATCTGGCGCAGAGCGATGACTATTGGTCGTGGCGCGGTGTGGACGGGGCAGGGCAGAGCCTGACATTGACGCAATTGCCGGTGCTGGATTTGCCTCAGGAAAACGCCGCGCTTGCGTTGCAGGCTTATGCGCTGCTCGACTTGCCCTGGCAGCCCGAGGAACTGGCGACTGCCTTGCAGGCTACCCGTGTAACCGGTCGGTTGGAACGGCGCACCATCAACTTCAGCGGCAAGACCCTCAAGCTGCTGCTCGATGTTGGTCACAATCCGCATGCGGCTGAATATCTGGCGGGGCGTCTGGCTGCTCGTCCACCGGCTGGCAAGCGCCTGGCAGTGTTTGGTTTGTTGGGCGACAAGGCCTTGGCCGGCGTGGTCGAACCCTTGCTTGAGCATGTGGCGGATTGGGCTGTAGCCCCTTTGCCGACCCTGCGTTCGCGTCCTGCGAGCGAACTTGCTGATTTTTTACAGGATAAAAACGCGGCAGTGGCGGTCTATAGCGATGTTCAGACTGCTTTAATGGCACAATGCGCGCAGGCTACGGAGCAAGACGAGATCTTGCTGTTCGGGTCGTTTTATTGTGTGGCCGAAGCCTTGGAATGGCTGGCCCGCCATGCCAAAGGGGAAGATCAGGATGGCTTTGCTGGATAAAGGATTCAAGCAGCGAATTGTCGGCGCGTTGGTGCTCGTTGCGCTGGCCGTCATTTTTTTGCCGATGCTGCTGTCGCGTCAGGATGAGCTGCGTCGGGTCTCGGTAGAAGCCCCGGCCATGCCCGCTGAGCCGCCGGCGGCTGAGGTTGCGCTTGATCCGGTGCCCGTGCCCCAGCCGGTGCCGGATGCCAGTATTGAAGACTCCGCGCCCGAGCCTGCCAATCCGGTTGCAGACACTGCACCTGAGCCCATTGAACCGCTTCCGGCGCCGCCTGTTGAAGAGGCTCCTGCTGTTGCGCAAACGCCGGCCAAGCCAGTTGAGCCCGAGGCTGAGGCCGCGCCTGCGCCGCAGAAGCATCTGGACGCTAACACCTTGCCGGTCAGTTGGTCGGTGCAATTGGCCAGCCTGTCCAGTCGGCCAGGGGCTGAGAAACTGCAAGGCACTCTGCGCAGTCAGGGCTATGACGCCTATATTCGTACCTTCGATGGCATGAATCGGGTGTTTGTTGGCCCGTACATTGATCGTGGCGACGCCGACAAGGCGCGCGAAAAGATCAACGGCCAATTGAAACTCAATGGATTTATCGTTCGTTTCAAGCCGGAAGCCAACTGATTGATCACGGACTGTTCAGTGCTGAACCGTCCGTGGCAGCATCCCGTCATAGGTTTTTCATCCCAACGGCCAACCTTGGCTTACCCTGCGGGCAGCGGCTCTGCTAAAATGCTGCGCCTATTCAAACGGTAGCCTTCATCGTGGCATTTACCTGGGTCGATTGGGCGATTATCGCCATTATCGCCATATCAAGTCTGATCAGTCTGAGCCGTGGCTTCGTTAAGGAAGCACTTTCATTGCTCACGTGGATCGTCGCAGGCGTCGTTGCCTGGATGTTCGGCGGTGCCTTGTCGCAGCATCTCGACGCTTACATTCAAACGCCTTCGATGCGGGTTATCGCAGCCTGCGCGATCTTGTTTATTGCCACATTGCTGGTAGGCGCGCTGGTCAATTATTTGGTCGGTGAGCTGATTCGCGTGACCGGAATGTCTGGCACGGATCGTTTTCTCGGCATGGTTTTCGGTGGCGCACGCGGCGCCCTGTTGGTTGTGCTGTTGGTCGGCTTGCTCAGCCTTGCGCCTGTGCAACAGGACACCTGGTGGCATGAGTCTGCCTTGATTCCACATTTTCTCTTGGTCGCTGACTGGTCAAAAAACCTGATCCTGGGTTTGTCCAGTGAGTGGCTCGCAAGCGGCGTCAGCGCACCTGCTGATCTGCCGTTCAAGGAGGTGCTCTCAATGCCTAAAACGCCTTGAGAGCCTCCAGTATTCAGTCTGTTTTATAACGTAGGGGTTGCGCCAAATGTGCGGCATTGTCGGTATTGTTGGTAAATCGAATGTCAATCAGGCGCTGTATGACGGTTTGACCGTTTTGCAGCACCGCGGCCAGGATGCTGCCGGTATTGTCACCAGTCATCAGGGGCGTCTGTTCCTGCGCAAGGATAATGGTCTGGTTCGTGATGTGTTTCAGCAGCGCCACATGCAGCGCCTTGTTGGGCACATGGGCATTGGTCACGTGCGTTACCCGACTGCGGGTAGCTCAAGTTCGGCCGAAGCGCAGCCTTTCTACGTCAACTCGCCTTACGGCATCACGCTTGCACACAACGGTAACCTGACCAACGTTGAGCAACTGGCTAAAGAGATTTACCAGTCCGACCTGCGTCACGTTAATACCAATTCCGACTCGGAAGTGCTGCTTAACGTCTTTGCCCACGAACTGGCCCAGCGCGGCCGTTTGCAGCCGACCGAGGAAGATGTATTCGCCGCGGTCAGCGATGTGCACAAACGCTGCAAGGGCGGTTACGCCGTTGTTGCCATGATCACCGGTTATGGCATCGTCGGTTTCCGCGATCCGCACGGTATTCGTCCGATCGTATTCGGCCAGCGTCACACCGACGAAGGCGTTGAGTACATGATCGCCTCCGAGAGCGTTTCCCTCGACGTGCTCGGCTTTACCATGATCCGCGATCTGGCGCCGGGTGAAGCGGTTTACATCACTGAAGACGGCAAGCTGCACACGCGTCAGTGCGCCGAAAACTTTGAATACTCGCCATGCATCTTCGAACACGTATACCTGGCGCGTCCGGACTCAATCATGGACGGTGTTTCGGTCTACAAAGCGCGCCTGCGCATGGGCGAGAAGCTGGCTGAGAAGATTCTCCGTGAGCGTCCCGAGCACGACATCGACGTGGTTATCCCTATTCCGGATACCAGCCGCACGGCAGCGCTTGAACTGGCCAACCATCTGGGCGTGAAGTTCCGCGAAGGCTTCGTCAAGAACCGCTACATCGGCCGTACCTTCATCATGCCGGGCCAGGCGGCGCGCAAGAAGTCCGTGCGCCAGAAGCTCAACGCCATCGAGCTTGAGTTCCGCGGCAAGAACGTGATGCTGGTCGATGACTCGATCGTACGTGGCACGACCTGCAAGCAGATCATTCAGATGGCCCGCGAAGCCGGTGCCAAGAATGTCTACTTCTGCTCGGCGGCTCCAGCCGTGCGTTATCCAAACGTTTACGGTATCGACATGCCGAGTGCGCACGAGCTGATCGCCCACAACCGTACGACCGAGCAGGTTGCCGAGTTGATCGGCGCTGACTGGCTGATCTATCAGGATCTCGAAGATCTGGTTGATGCGGTGGGCGGCGGCAAGATCAAGATCGGCAAGTTCGATTGCGCGGTGTTCGACGGCAAGTATGTTACCGGTGATGTTGACGAGGCATACTTGGCCAAAATCGAGCGTGCACGTAACGATTCGAGCATGAGTATGTCGATGGTCAACAGCGCCATCATTGATTTGCACAACAACTAAGTCAGTGCCTTACAGCTGCTGTGCCCTTGTATCCACTGCCGCGCTCAATTGCGCCGGCAGTGTTGAGGGAGAGTCAGGCTTGTAGCAGCAGCTTTCGGCAGGGAACAAGCGGCAGGCGCACAGCGTTGCGCCATGCTCGCACCGAGGAAAAGCAGATGACGCAAGAATGGCAAGCAGGACGACTGGACAGCGACCTAGAAGGTGCCGCATTCGATACGCTGGCGGTACGAGCCGGTCAGCGTCGCTCGCCTGAAGGTGAGCACAGCGAAGCAATTTTCCCCACCTCAAGTTATGTATTTCGCACCGCAGCCGACGCGGCTGCGCGCTTTGCCGGTGAAGTACCGGGCAATGTCTATTCGCGTTATACCAACCCGACTGTACGTGCCTTTGAAGAGCGCATTGCCGCTATGGAAGGGGCAGAGCAGGCCGTAGCTACGTCCTCCGGCATGTCGGCAATCATGGCTATCGTCATGAGCCTGTGCAGCGGCGGCGACCATGTATTGGTGTCGCGTAGTGTGTTCGGCTCGACCATCAGCCTGTTTGAAAAATACCTCAAGCGTTTCGGCGTAGAAGTTGATTACGTGCCGCTGTCCGATCTGGATGCGTGGAGCGCTGCGTTCAAACCCAACACCAAGCTGCTGTTTGTCGAGTCGCCTTCGAATCCGCTGGCAGAGTTGGTCGATATTGCCGCGCTGGCCGAAATCGCCCACGCCCATAATGCGTTGCTGGCTGTCGACAATTGCTTCTGTACGCCAGCCTTGCAGCAACCGCTCAAGCTTGGCGCAGACATCGTCATGCACTCGGCAACCAAATATATCGACGGCCAGGGCCGGAGCATGGGCGGCGTTGTTGCCGGTCGTGCCGAGCAGATGAAAGAAGTGGTCGGCTTCCTGCGCACAGCGGGGCCAACCCTGAGTCCATTCAATGCCTGGATTTTCCTCAAGGGGCTGGAGACCTTGCGCATCCGCATGCAAGCGCATTGCGCCAGTGCGCAGTTCCTCGCCGAGTGGCTTGAGCAGCAGCCGGGTGTTGAGCGGGTCTACTACGCCGGTTTGCAGAGCCATCCGCAGCATGAGCTGGCCAAGCGTCAGCAAAGTGCATTCGGCGCAGTGGTCAGTTTTGAGGTCAAAGGCGGTAAAGAGGCGGCGTGGCGCTTTATTGATGCCACTCGGGTGATCTCGATCACCACCAATCTGGGCGATACCAAAACCACCATCGCTCACCCTGCAACCACGTCGCACGGGCGCCTGTCGCCACAAGAGCGCGCGAATGCCGGGATTGCCGACAACCTGATTCGCGTTGCCGTTGGGCTTGAGGATCTGGCTGATCTGCAAAACGATCTGGCTCGCGGGTTGGCAGCGCTTTGACTGAGCAAGCCGAGATGGACTGGATGCAGGACGACGGTTCTGCGCTGGGCCGTGTGGCGCTGGTCACCGGTGCCGCGCAAGGCATCGGTTTGGGCATTGCCGCGTGGTTGATCGCTGAAGGCTGGCAGGTGGTGCTGGCGGATATCGATCGCGCGCGCGGCTCGATTGTGGCCAAGGCGCTGGGCGAGAGTGCCTGGTTCGTGTCGATGGATGTCGCCGATGAGGCGCAGGTTACGACTGGCGTGGCAGAAGTGCTCGGCCAGTTTGGCCGCCTCGATGCGTTGGTGTGCAACGCGGCGGTGGCTGATCCGCATAACCCGCCACTCGAAAGCCTCAGTCAGTCGCGCTGGGAACGCACCTTGGCCGTAAATCTGACCGGGCCAATGCTGTTGGCCAAACATTGCGTGCCGTATTTGCGCGCACACCGTGGCGCCATCGTTAATCTCACCTCAACCCGAGCGCATCAGTCCGAGGCCGATACCGAGGCGTATGCTGCGTCCAAGGGCGGTTTGCTGGCGCTGACTCACTCGCTGGCAATCAGCCTGGGGCCAGAAGTGCGGGTGAATGCAGTCAGTCCTGGCTGGATCGACTCGCGTGATTCACAGGCGCGTCGTGATGAGCCACTACGAGTTGAGGATCATGCTCAGCACCCGGTAGGGCGTGTCGGCAAGGTTGAAGATGTGGCGGCGGCAGTTGCCTGGTTGCTGTCTGGCAGCAGTGCATTTGTCACGGGCCAGGAAATTGTTGTCGACGGTGGATTCAGCCGGAAAATGAATTACCTCGATTAACTGTTGAGCCCGTTACGACTAAAGCAAAAGCCCCGAAGTGATTCGGGGCTTTTTTGTTTGCGAGTGCGGGGCCGCTGCCCATATAAAACTCAATCAAGCTTTAAATGCTGACCGTTGCAGCAATTATTTGCAGCGAACTTGAATTAAATCGGCCCGCGGAAGAAATAATTTTAAAAAATACCTTTCGCAGGGCATTAGTGCGTAATTCTGCAAAGCTCTCGATGTGATTGAAAAATAACCAATTTATTCGATTTTAGTGGCTGTTTTTTTGCGTAAGCCTATTGACTGTTTCGCGCGCTGCATAAACACCTGATTATTTTCCACTTTTTAAGAAAAACTTTAAGCAGGGTATTGACTTAGGTGTGCCCCACGCGTAAATTTCGCGTCCTCACGAAGGCAAGGGTGATTAGCTCAGCTGGGAGAGCATCTGCCTTACAAGCAGAGGGTCGGCGGTTCGATCCCGTCATCACCCACCACTTCGAGAGTTGAACGAAAGTTCATAAAATGCGCAGCGGTAGTTCAGTTGGTTAGAATACCGGCCTGTCACGCCGGGGGTCGCGGGTTCGAGTCCCGTCCGCTGCGCCATATTTTCCATCTCAGGCTGGCCTGGGATGAGGCACCACAAACGAAGCGATTTGTTGTGATGCCAGATGAAGTAACGTGTTTACCGAGCGCAAGCTCACGTAACACGCAGCGGTAGTTCAGTTGGTTAGAATACCGGCCTGTCACGCCGGGGGTCGCGGGTTCGAGTCCCGTCCGCTGCGCCATATACGAAACCCTCAGATAGCAATATCTGAGGGTTTTTTATTGCCTGCGATTTACAGATATTCGCCTCTTGTCATAAATTCTTAATCGTTGGTTTTTATTCTGCTGCTGAACCTAAGCTCATCGCAGAAAATCCTGAAGATTGAGGAGAGACTAATGGAAGACTATCAAGAAGAATTGCTCGAAGGCCGCGCGGGTGAGTTCGACCTGCCGGAGCTTGAAGAAGACGCTACCGAACTCTGAGGTTCGTCGATTTTAACCGCCTTAGCCGGCGTTGCGCTGGCTGCGGCGAAACTCTCCCGGGGTTTGCTGGTTCCAGCGCTTGAAGGCGCGCTGGAAGGCCTCTGCCGACGCAAAGCCGAGCAGGTAGGCGATCTCGCCAAAAGCCAGTTCGGTGTCGCGAATATACGCCATGGCCAGGTCGCGGCGGGTCTCATTGAGAATGCTGCGAAACTGCGTGCCTTCTTCGGCAAGTTTACGCCGCAGCGTCCAACTCGGCAGTTGCAGGCGTGCAGCTATCTCATTCAAATCCGGCTCACGACCGTGCAGCAATGGCCCCAATAGCAGGGTGATCTGTTCACGCAGGCTGCGGGTGCGAGTCAGTTGCTCCAGTTGCTGTTCACACAACTCCAGTAAATGCAGCCAGGTGCTTGGGCAGTGGTTCGGGTTGCGCCGGCTGAGGCTGGCTTGGTTCAAGCGCAGCTGGTTGTGGCTGCTGGCAAATTCGACCGGGCAGGCAAAGCGCTGTTGATAATGCGCGCTGTAGGCCGGTGCTTCGAATTCGATCTGGACCTTGTCGATGCTCAGCGCTTCGCCGCAGACGTTGCTGAGTTGTTGCAGCCAGCCAGACATCACTGAGTCGATCACAAAGCGGTTGTAGGCGTTGTAAGGGCTGATTGAGTAAAACCGCAACCAGGCACCTTGCGGGTCTTCGTGCAGGCTCGACTGGCCCCGGTAGTTGGACGCGTAAAGCGGCTCGAAGCGGGTCAGTGTCCGCGCCGCATCGCGCACTGTCGGCGCCTGCATGGCGGTAACACCGGCCAGCCCCAGCTGGCCCAGTTTAATGGCCTGGCCCATTAACAGGCCCAGTTCAGGAGTCCCGGTTTGCTCGATTGCCGCATGGCCGAGGCGCATGTAGCGCGGGATCGACAAACGCGCCCTTGGGGTCGCCAGGCGCGCGGTATCAAGGCCGTAGCTATCGAGCAGCGGCTTGGGGTCGTGGTCCAATCCGCGCATGGCGCCAGCCAGGCTGTCGATGAAGCCGACTGACAGATCGCCGAGGCGAACCCGCGGGCTGTTCATAACCAGATATTGATCAGGTGTGCGCCGAGCGCATTGCCGGCCAGCGCATGTTCGCGGGAGTCGCTGGCGATACTGCGCCCGTCAATCGACATGCGCCATAACTGCCCACGGCTGAATACCAGTGCGCCGGCCTCGGCACCGCTGGCTTTCAGCTGATTGGGGATGGCCAATTGTTGCCAGGCATTGGCTTCGGTCGATTGCGCTTCCTTGAGTGCGATGAAGGCGGGCTCCTGAGCACCTTTGTTACCGCGCCACGGCTTCTCCCACTGATTCTTGCCTTTGATAAAGGCCGGGATTGCCAGCAATTTGATGTCGAGCTTGGCCAGCGCCGCATAACTGTCGGGATACCAACTGTCTGTACCGATTAAAACGCCCAGTTTTCCGGCTGGCGTATCAATGGCGTGCAACTGCTCCAGCGGGGCAGCAGCAATAAAGCGCCGTTCGCGGCTGGAAAGATGCACCTTGCGCTGCGCCGGGCCAATGATTGAGCCGTCCGCACCAAACACCACGCTGATGTTGTAGAGAGGGCCGTCATCGATTTTTAGCTGGCCAGACTCGACACGGGGTTCAGGCAGCACAATCGAGCCAGCGACCAGGGTAATACTGAACTCTTTGGCCAGCGTACCGAATAACTGTTGATAGTCCTTGGCCATCTGTTTGGCCTTGAGGCGGAACAGGGCGTCACTGAATTCCTTGTCGCTGGGCGTTTCCATCAGCGCCTTGGGAATTGCCAGCGGATGGCTGGCCGTCAGCCAGCCGATGGCCTCTACCAGGCTGTCGCTTTGGTAGAACTCGGGCTTCTCGCCGCTGGCCACCAGCCAGGTACCAATATGCTCAGGCAGCACGGCCACGGTTTTGCTATTGAGCAGGCCTTTGTCGCGGGCTTTTTGCAGATAGGCCGCCAGCTTCAGGTGCAAGGTTTCGCGGCTCTGATAATCGCTGGCATAGAGCAAGGGTTGAATGCCCAACAGATTCCCGCGCTCACTCGGCTGGCCCTGATTGACGCTGAGTTGGCTGCGCAGGTCGGTCAGGAAAATACCTACGTCCGGTCGCTGTTTGGCCCAGTACAGATAGACGCCAGCGCCACCGATAATCAGCAGAAGCAGGGCGTACTTGGTCAGTTTGTGCATGGTGATTTCGCTGTCAGAATTTCTTCAGTCAGGGTAGGGGAGTCGCGCGCCGTTGCCAAGTCGCCCTGTCATTTATGATCAATAATTTGTTATTTACAGTCATTGAGGCAAAGCCTGCAGCTACTTATTGTGCAGCTCATACCGACTGCGATCCGTGAATGTCCCGAGATTGCAGCACTCCGTGAATTGCACTGTTTGAACTGGAGATCGCCATGAGCGCTTTGTATCCCAACCTGCTGGCCCCGCTAGACCTGGGTTTCACCACGCTGAAGAACCGCACATTGATGGGTTCGATGCACACCGGTCTTGAGGAGAAACCGGATGGTTTCGAGCGCATGGCGGCCTACTTTGCCGAGCGCGCCCGTGGCGGTGTCGGCCTGATGGTGACCGGCGGCATTGGCCCGAACGTGGAAGGCGGCGTTTACTCCGGCGCGGCAAAGTTGACCACGGCTGAGGAAGCCGAAAAGCACAAGATTGTGACCCGCGCCGTGCATGAAGCGGACGGCAAGATCTGCATGCAGATTTTGCATGCGGGTCGTTATGCCTACAGCCCCAAATCCGTTGCGCCTAGCGCCATTCAGGCGCCGATCAACCCGTTCAAGCCGACCGAGCTGGACGAGGAGGGTATCGAGAAGCAGATTGCCGATTTCGTTACCTGCGCCTTGCTCGCACAGCAAGCCGAGTACGACGGCGTTGAGATCATGGGTTCCGAAGGTTATTTCATTAACCAGTTCCTCGTTGCGCACACTAACCAGCGCACGGATCGCTGGGGCGGCAGCTATGAGAACCGCATGCGTCTGGCGATTGAAATTGTCAGCCGCGTGCGCAAGGCAGTAGGACCGAATTTCATCATCATCTATCGCCTGTCGATGCTCGACCTGATCGAAGGCGGCAGCACCTGGGATGAAGTGGTCATGCTGGCCAAGGCCATCGAGAAGGCCGGTGCGACCATCATTAATACCGGTATTGGCTGGCACGAGGCGCGTATCCCGACCATCGCCACCAAGGTGCCGCGCGCTGCATTTACCAAGGTCACGGCCAAGTTGCGTGGCCAGGTCAGCATCCCGCTGATCACCACCAACCGTATCAATACCCCGGAAATCGCTGAGCAAGTGTTGGCCGAGGGCGACGCCGACATGGTGTCGATGGCGCGTCCGTTCCTGGCTGATCCTGAATTCGTCAACAAGGCGGCGGCGGGTCGCAGCGACGAGATCAACACCTGCATCGGCTGCAACCAGGCCTGCCTTGATCACACCTTCGGCGGCAAACTGACCAGCTGTCTGGTCAACCCGCGCGCCTGTCATGAGACCGAACTCAATTACATTCCGACTGTTGCCGTGAAGAGGATTGCGGTGGTCGGTGCTGGCCCTGCTGGTCTGGCTGCGGCCACGGTTGCTGCTGAACGCGGCCACTCGGTGACCCTGTTCGACTCGGCTGAAGAAATTGGCGGGCAGTTCAATGTCGCCAAGCGTGTGCCGGGTAAAGAGGAATTCTTCGAGACTCTGCGTTACTTCGATCGCAAGCTGAAAAGCACCGGTGTCGATGTACGCCTGCAAACCCGCGTCAGCGCCGATGACCTGATCAAGGGCGGTTACGACGAGGTGATTCTGGCCACCGGTATTGCGCCGCGCACGCCTGAAATCCCGGGTATCGACAACCCTAAAGTGATCAATTACCTGGATGCGATTTTGCAGCGCAAGCCAGTCGGTAAAAACGTGGCGGTAATCGGTGCGGGTGGCATTGGTTTCGACGTTTCCGAGTTCATCACTCACGCGGGTGCTGCAACCAGCCTCGACCGTGATGCGTTCTGGAAGGAGTGGGGCATCGACGCTCAACTGGATGCCCGTGGCGGCGTTGCCGGTATTCAGGCTGAGGTGCATGCACCAGCACGCCAAGTCTTCCTGCTGCAGCGCAAGAAGACCAAGGTCGGCGACGGTCTGGGCAAAACAACTGGCTGGATCCATCGCGCGGGCCTGAAAAACAAGAACGTGCAGATGATCAACAGCGTTGAATACCTCAAGGTTGATGACAACGGTCTGCACATCAGTGTTGCCGGCGGTGAGCCGCAGGTATTGCCGGTTGACACCGTGATCGTCTGCGCAGGCCAAGATCCGCTGCGTGAACTGCAGGATGGTCTGGTCGCCGGTGGGCAGAGCGTTCACCTGATCGGCGGCGCAGATGTGGCGGCTGAACTGGACGCCAAGCGTGCAATCAATCAGGGTTCGCGACTGGCTGCTGAACTCTAAGACGGCTCGACATTAACAATAAAAACGGCAAGGAGCTTCTATCATGCAACAAGCACTGGATTTACAGCCCGCTGTGGCGGCATCGCTCGAAAAGTGGCACGCGATGATTGCCGCCGGGAATCTCGCCGAATTGCCGGCGATGCTCAATCCGCAGGCGGTGTTTCGTTCGCCCATGGCTTTTCACCCTTATGAGGGGGCAGCCAAGGTGGCGCATATTCTCAACACGGTTTTGCAGGTGTTTGAGGACTTTCGCTATCACCGCGAGCTTGCCACTGGCGACGGCTTGAACCTGGTGCTTGAGTTCAGTGCGCGGGTCGGCGAGCGTGAGCTTAAAGGCATCGACATGATTCGTTTCGACGAACACGGCAAAATCTGCGAGTTCGAAGTCATGATCAGGCCGATGTCAGGCTTGCAGGCACTGGGTGCCGAGATGGCGCGCCGACTGCAACTCTGAGTCGCGGTCACAAAACGACCATAAGCCGGGTGCTATAAACAGCCCCGGCTTTTTTGTGCCCAGGCTATTTAACGACTATTTTTTGACTGCGCGGGATTGACGCTAGCTTCCAAGCCGATCACAGTTTCAGCCTGCTGTTTGCTCATCTGGGCGTATGCGCAAGTCGCTTGCCAACCCGATCACACTGCCAGGTTGAGGTTTTCTCCTAGACTTGCGCAGCGATGAAGGGCTGCCGCATGGACTATTTTCTTGCGCGCATGCATTGCCAGCTGTCAGGGCTGATGAATCAAGGGATGTGACACGGATGCAGAAAAAACCGAAGACGGTTGAAGCCGTTCTGTTCTTCAATGAGCAGGGCGGCATCTGTACGCAAATGCTCTACCCAGAGTTTGAGGCATTGCTCGATGGCGTGGTCAACATGCCCAGCTATGTCGGCAAGCAGGTGCGTATGGTCCACCTGTCCATCAATCCACGGCTTAAAATTCGTTCGGTGGTTTGTTTTCTGTTGGAGTTCGACGAGAGCGGTCGCCCCGACAAGAGCTGGAACATTCCCCTCCAGCATTTGGCTGAGCGGGCGGGGCGCGGCCCTGATCTGGGCGCGGGCCCGATCCGCCTGGCGTGCCGTAGCCAATGTCCGGTTTCCTGGCACCAGGGTCATTTGTGGGACCCTAATATGGCGCCCGGCAAGAACCATCTGACGGCAGCCAGAGAGGCGATTACCCGTAACACGCTGGGCCTGCTGGTTGAAGATGAGGCGAGCGTGGCGCCCAGCGCTGCAGAGCTGCAAGTCAGTGGCGAAGAAAACTGGCACATTGCCGACTCGCCGCGAGCGGGTGATCCGGATGCGCTGGAACTGGCCGAGAAGATCAATCAGGAGCAGCGGGTCAAGGCTGCACAGTTGATCAAGCAACAACGCCTGCGCATCACCAGCCTGACTAAACAGTACGAAGAGGAGCTGGCCAAACTTAAGTTTACCAGTGCCGATTTCTCAGCAGAGCAGCAGGAAAAGGTTCGCCTTGCCGAGGAGTCGCTCCAGCAGCAAGTCGAGCTCAATGTTGCGCTCAAGGCCCAGCTGGCGATTCAGGCGGCGACCTTCCAGGCCTCTCGGGAAGAACTCACTGAGCAGCTCAACCGCCTCGAACGCGACGATAAATCCTCTACCGCAGCGCTGCGTAAGCAGTTTGAAAGCGAGATCAAAGCGCGGATCAACACCGCAGTGGTCGAATACCAAGAGCAGATTGCATCGTTGCAGAAAAACCTCAAGCGCGCTGAGCAGAAGAATACCAAGCTGCAGGCTGAACAGCAGCGGCTGCAACACGAACTCGAACATGCATCTAGCCAAACCGGCGAGCAAGTGCTGGAGCGGCTCGCCAAGCTGGGCGTGGTCTTTGTTGTCTACCATCCAGGCGCGGGCCATCTGACTATCCCGCTGAAGGATATTACCCACTACCAGCGCAACACCATGGCTTATGTGGCTGCCAAGTGTTTCGTTGGCGAAGACCAGTACCGGCAGTGGCTGGAACACTACCAACAGCCGTGCTGTGTGGCCTTGTTGCCGAGCGGCGAACGCTGCTCGATTCCGATTGACCGGGTCGATAGCCCGAGCCGCTTTGTTGCCGACGAGTCGAACTGCTGTGCCCGGCACATGGTCGCCAGTCGCATGCAGACTACTGGCTAGCCTTGCCTCTGATCGCGCCTGACTGGGCGCCTTCTGCTCCGCTGCAGCAGGTGCATCTCGATTGGCTGGACGCGGCAGGGATCGAGCTGGCTGTCTTGCGTCTTGACCTGACTGACCGGCTCATCAGTGGCAATAAGTGGTTCAAGCTCAGTGGTTATCTGCAACAGGCCGATGCCGCCGGTTGCAGCGGAGTCATGAGCCTGGGCGGCGCACACTCCAACCATTTGCATGCTCTGGCCAGTGCCGGAGCCCGCTTCAATTTCCCAACCGTTGGCTTGCTGCGCGGCACAGAATGCCAAACCCCTACTGTTGCCGATCTCAAAGCGCTCGGCATGCAGTTGCATTGGCTCGGCTATGGCGGCTATCGAAAACGCCATGAGGCCGATTTCTGGGTGCCGTGGCAGCAGCAATACGCCCATTTTCAGCCGGTGCCGGAAGGGGGCGGCGGCTTGTTGGGCGCGCGTGGCTGTGCGCCTATCATTGACCTGATCCATGAGCAATTGGCGGCGATCGGTTGGGCAGACTACGACGCACTCTGGCTTGGCGCTGGCACAGGTACCACGCTGGCCGGGCTGGTCATGGCCGAGACTGGCGCGCATCCGGTATACGGCGCTATGGCCGTACCGGCTTCGCACGGCGTACAAGTGCAGGTTACGCAGTTACTCGGCCAGGCAGGTTTGGCGGATAGCGGCTATCAACTGCTCGATGCGTGCCGTGGCGGCTTTGCCAAGGTAGACAGTGAACTGGTGAGCTTTATGCAGGCGTGCGAGCAGCAGATGAATATCCCGCTGGAGCCGCTGTATACCGCTAAAACCTTGTTTGCTCTGAAGCAACATGTGCGAGCCGGTCTGGTTGCTCAGGGCAGCCGGCTGATCTTCATTCATACTGGCGGTTTGCAGGGGCGTGCGGCGGTATTGGCAGCGTTCCAGTAGCATTTGAGCAAGTTGGCTCTCGGTCTAATCACGATTTGTTGCGCCCCGGCACTTGTCAGCGCATGGGGCGCGTGCCTTACCATGGTGTGAAGAGCGGCGCAGTGGCGCCAGCGGTGACGTTATGGAGGGCGATAATGGCGAGCAATCGTTTGGTGTCAGGTGCAGCGCTGCTGTTAATGGGTGCGGCGGCTAGTGCGGCGGCTAGTGCGGCGGATGCGGCAGACGGATTCCAGCAATGTTTGGCCGGCCTGCAAAGCAAGGCACAAGCCAAAGGCGTCTCGGCCGCGACCTACAAGCGCTACACCGCCGATCTCGCGCCAGACATGAGCGTGATCGAACTGCTCGACGCGCAACCCGAATTCAGCACCCCGATCTGGGACTACCTCGCAGCATTGGTCGATCAGCAGCGGGTCGATGATGGCAAGGCGATGCTCAAGCAGCATGCCGCGGTGCTGGAGAAGATTTCCCGTCAATACGGCGTAGACGCGGCCACGGTCGTCGCCGTCTGGGGCGTTGAGAGTGACTACGGTAAAACCTTCGGCAAGCGCCCGCTGCTGACTTCGCTGTCGACGCTGTCCTGCTACGGTCGGCGTCAGAGCTTCTTTCAGGGCGAGTTGTTCGCTACGCTCAAACTGCTGCAGTCCGGCGATATTCAGGCTGAGGAGCTAAACGGTTCCTGGGCCGGCGCATTCGGCCACACCCAGTTCATGCCCTCGACCTATCAGCGTATTGCGGTGGACGGCGATGGCGATGGCCGCCGCGATCTGGTCGCCAGCATCCCGGATGCATTGGCGTCTACCGCCAACTACCTCAAGCGTTCCGGCTGGCGGACGGGCCAGCCCTGGGGTTATGAGGTCAAGTTGCCGAGTGGCTTCAATTCCGCCAATAGCGGGCGTAAGAACAAGCGGCCATTAAGTTCATGGGCGGCGGCTGGCGTGCGCAAAATTGACGGTTCGCCGTTGCCTTCAAGTGATACCGCCGCTGGGATTCTGTTGCCTGCCGGGGTCAAAGGGCCGGCGTTTATCGTGATGCGCAACTTCGATGCGATTTATTCCTACAACGCGGCTGAGAGCTACGCACTGGCGATTGCGCATTTGTCTGACCGTCTGCGCGGGCAGGGCGAGTTTGTCACGCCGTGGCCAACCGATGATCCGGGCCTCAGCCGCGCCGAGCGTAAGCAAGTGCAAGAGTTGCTGCTGGCGCGGGGTTACGAGATCGGCGAGGCCGACGGCATGATCGGTACGCTGACGCGCCGTGCAATCGTCAGTGAACAAAAGCGATTGGGCATGCAGCCGCAGGACGGTCGCGCCGGCAAGAAAATCCTCCGCGCGTTGCAGGCGCAGTAAGTTAATCGACACAGCTAGTGGGCGGCTGCGCCCTGAGTATTGGGCCAGTCGTCGCACACGATAAACAGGCGCTGCTTTTCCAGCCAGTCGCCGCATGCGCTGCGCTCTGTGCGCACCAATAGCTGGGCGTTTTCGTGTGGGCCGAGGGTGGCAAACCAGATGTGCAGTTGCTCGCGCGACCAGTGATCAGCGTCGCTGATGCGTGCTGGCGCCAGCCAGTTGTGGCGTGGCAGAACCTGCCAGCAGGCGTCGCCCTGAGTGCGCAGAAAGTCGGCCCATTGGCATTGATGCAGCCAGATGCCTTTAAGGTGCTGTGCATTGACATCGGTCGGTGACGAGCAGGGTTGCGGCCACGGATAAAACAAGTATCCCGAGACCCACATCGCCGCGTTGAGCGTGTTTATTTGCAACTCATCCAAGGCGCCGCGTGCTTCTTCGCGGGACGAAAGCGGCAATTGGTGGTTGCACAGGTGATCAAGTTTTATATCCAGTCGGTCATGGCTGCCGGGGCCCAGCCAATGCGCCGGCGATTCACCTTGTTCAGCGTCCGCGCCCAGATACAGTTTGATCGCCAGTTCAAGGTGATGAACGCCCTCGGCATCACGCAGCAGTAAATCCAGTTCGCCGAGTGTGTGGCCACGCTGGCGGATGGGCAGGTTGGCGGCCAAGACCTCAACGTCCGGCGCGGCGTTCAGCGCGAATTGCCACAGCCGCTCATAATACAAACCGAGCCTGCGCACTGAACGCTCTGCCAGCCACTGGCGCAGGGCATCGGGTTGCTGGTCGAGTTGCAGTAACCAATCGGCCAGTTGTTCAGGGGCGCTTAGCCAGCGGCTTGCCTGCAACGGATGGCGCTGCGGCCACGGCGCTGTTTGCAGCAGGGGTGGGGCAATAATCACCCAGGCCAGATCGCGCACCGCAGGTTGCTGCAGGCGCATGGGCAGATCGAGCAGGTTTTCAAAAGGATTCATCCAGCGAGCATAGCGCTTCAAGCGCTTGATGTGCATGTTGCGGTTGCAATTGGGCCTGCCAGCACCCATCTGACACATACGGCTACGGGCAGATTGTTTCGCGTCGCAAGTTTGCCGCGCTGAACGCCTTTCGCCCATAATCAAAGCCTTAAAGACCCAGAGCCTGCGAGAGCCCCATGGAGCAATTTCGAAATATCGGCATCATTGGCCGCTTGGGCAGCACTCAGGTGCTGGACACTATTCGACGCTTGAAGAAGTTTCTTCTCGACCGTCATCTGCACGTCATTCTCGAAGACACCATCGCTGAAGTGCTGCCGGGCCACGGCCTGCAGACAGCCTCGCGCAAGAGTCTCGGTGAAATTTGCGACCTGGTCATCGTCATCGGCGGCGATGGCAGCCTGCTCGGCGCTGCACGCGCGCTGTGCCGCCATAAAACCCCGGTGCTTGGGGTTAACCGCGGCAGTCTGGGCTTCTTGTGTGACATCCGCCCGGATGATCTGGAAATGAAGGTCGCCGAGGTACTTGAAGGCAATTTCCTCAGCGAAAACCGCTTTTTGTTGCAGGCTGAAGTCCGTCGCAATGGCGAGGCGATCGGGCAGGGCGACGCTCTTAATGATGTGGTTCTGCATCCGGGTAAATCGACCCGCATGATCGAGTTCGAGCTGTACATCGACGGTCAGTTTGTCTGCAGCCAGAAGGCTGACGGCTTGATCGTATCAACGCCCACCGGCTCCACCGCCTATGCGTTGTCTGCCGGCGGGCCGATCATGCACCCCAAACTGGACGCCATTGTGGTGGTGCCGATGTATCCGCACACGCTGTCGAGCCGGCCGATCGTGGTTGATGGCAACAGCGAGCTGAAAATCGTCGTGTCCAAGGATTTGCAGATATATCCGCAGGTTTCCTGCGACGGCCAGAATCACTTCACCTGTGCGCCGGGCGACACCGTCACGGTCAGCAAGAAGCCGCAGAAGTTACGCCTGATCCATCCGCTGGATCACAATTACTACGAGGTCTGCCGTACCAAGTTGGGTTGGGGCAGTCGCCTTGGTGGCGGAGGCGACTAATGCGCCTGGATCCCGAACGAAGTTATGACCTCATAGGCGATATTCACGGCTGCGCGAATACCCTGGAGCGCCTGCTCGATAAGCTGGGTTATCGGAAAATTTCCGGCGTTTGGCGTCATCCCAGCCGGCAGACGATTTTTCTCGGTGACATCGTTGATCGCGGTCCGCGCATTCGTGAGGCCGTGCATCTGGTGCGCGACATGGTCGAGGTGGGGCAGGCCGCTTGCATCATGGGCAACCATGAGTTCAATGCGCTGGCCTGGGAGACGCCCGCACCGCCCGGCAGTGGGCGCTTGCATGTGCGTGAGCATTCCGAGCGCCATACGCGCCTGATCGCCGAAACCCTTGAGCAGTTTGCGGCGTATCCGGCGGAGTGGCGTGAGTTGCATGACTGGTTCTATCAGCTGCCGTTGTTTATCGACGCCGGGCGTTTTCGCGCCGTGCACGCCTGTTGGGATGACAGCCTGATCACTCCGCTGCGTGCACAGTTCCCGGATGGCCTGATCAACGAGAAATTCCTCAAGGCCTCGGCGGTATATGGCAGCTTTGCCAATACCGTATTCAACCGCCTGCTGCGCGGCACCGACATGCGCTTGCCGCACGGGCTGACGCTGACCAGTGACGATGGCTTTACGCGTTCGTTCTTTCGCACCAAGTTCTGGGAAGAGAACCCGCAGACTTATGGCGATATCGTTTTCCAGCCCGATGCCTTGCCCGAGTTGGCGGCGCGCACACCGCTCAGCGAGTTGCAGAAAAACGAGTTGCTGCAATACCCGTCCGACCAACCCATGTTGTTTGTCGGTCATTACTGGCGCAGTGGCAAACCTTCGGCGATCCGCAGCAATCTGGCCTGCCTCGATTACAGCGCGGTGCTGTATGGAAAACTGGTCGCGTATCGGCTGGATCAGGAGCATCGCATTGATGCCAATAAATTCGTCTGGGTCGATGTAGAAAAACCGGAGTTGCCACAATGAGCGCTGTAGCCGTCCTACGTTTACCGATGCAGACCAATCTCAGCGGCTTTGTCGCGATGTTGCAGCGCCTGCAGGTGCCGCACCGGGTCGCCGAAGAGTCTGGCGAACAAGTGCTCTGGGTGCCAGGCGAGGCGTTGGCTGTGCAGGTGCGCGAACTGTATGCGCAGTACCCGCACGGCAGCGAGGAGTTGCAGTTGGCCGCGGACAAACCGCAGCGGTCGATGCTGGGCTTTGTCGAGCAGATCAAGCGCAACCCGGTGACCAGTGGAGTGCTGCTGATTACCTTTATTGTCGCGGCCATCACCTTGCTCGGCGATAACTTCGAGACCGTACGCTGGTTCAGCTTTGTCGACTTTCAAATCAAGGGCGATTACATCTACTTCGCCTCACTCGCGCACACCATGGACAGCGGCCAGTGGTGGCGACTGCTAACGCCGATGCTGCTGCATTTCGGCTTCCTGCATCTGGCGATGAACTCGCTGTGGTACTGGGAGCTGGGACGGCGCATTGAGAGTTATCAGGGCCCGCTGATGCTGATCGCGCTGACGCTGGTATTTGGTCTTGCGTCCAACGTTGCGCAGTATCAGTTTGGCGGCCCAAGCCTGTTCGGCGGGCTTTCCGGTGTGCTTTACGGCTTACTCGGGCACTGCTGGATTTACCAGCGCCTGGCACCTAATGCGCAATACCGGCTGCCGCCTGGCGTATTGATCATGATGCTGGCCTGGTTGCTGATTTGCATGACCGGTATTTTCGAGCTGCTGCAGTTTGGCTCTATTGCCAACGCGGCGCATGTTGGCGGTCTGGTTGCAGGCTGCGCCACTGGCTTGGTTGGCGGCCTCTTGGCCCGCGCCCGCCGATAATTGTCCGGGCTTGCGCGATTTCAGTGCGCAAGCCCGGCGCAAGACACACGACGGTCGCTGCGCATCGCGAGATTGCGCGTTGGCCTGTTAAAATGATTTTTTGCCCCACTCTGTCGGGAGGCGCGCATGTCGTCTTTTAATGAAACCATTGCAAACATCACCCCTGAAATCTACCAGAGCCTCAAGCTCGCGGTTGAGATCGGCAAATGGCCAGACGGCCGCAAGCTGACTCAGGAACAGAAAGAGCTGAGCCTGCAGGCGCTCATCGCCTGGGAAATCAAAAACCTCCCGGAAGAAGAGCGCATTGGTTACATGGGTCCGCAAGAATGCAGTTCGAAATCTGCGCCGGTGCCTAATCTTCTGTTCAAATCCTCCGATACTTTGCATTGATGGCTGTTTTTAAATGAGTGAGTTGGCTCGCGGTTCCCTGAGCAAAATGCAGGTGCAACTTGAAGCACCTGTGCAGTACGCCTTTCGGCTGAATGATGAATTAGTCCCGGTTAATCCGCTGGTGGGCAAAACCGTGCGGCTGGAGTTCCTCGGCGCGATCCATTGCAGCCATTGCGGGCGTAAGACCAAGAGCAGCTACAGCCAGGGTTATTGCTACCCGTGCATGCAAAAGCTGGCGCAGTGCGATATCTGCATCATGAGCCCCGAGCGCTGCCATTACGACGCTGGCACATGCCGCGAGCCGAGTTGGGGCGAGCAGTTCTGCATGACTGATCACGTTGTTTATCTGGCCAACTCATCCGGGGTTAAGGTCGGGATTACCCGCGCCACACAGATTCCGACCCGCTGGATTGATCAGGGCGCGACCCAGGCGCTGCCGATCCTGCGCGTTGCAACGCGTCAGCAGTCAGGCTTTGTTGAAGACCTGCTGCGCAGCCAGGTCGCGGATAAAACCAACTGGCGCGCTTTGCTCAAAGGCGATGCAGCGCCGGTTGACCTGCGCGCTGTGCGCGAGCAATTGTTTGCCAGTTGCGGTGAAGGCATTGAACAACTGCAACAGCGCTTTGGTATTCAAGCCATTCAGCCGTTGAACGATGGTGAGCCGGTCGAGATTGCCTATCCGATTGATGGCTATCCCGCGAAGATCACCAGCTTCAACCTCGACAAGAATCCGCTGGCAGAAGGCACGTTGCTCGGCATCAAAGGCCAATATCTGATGTTCGACACCGGGGTTATCAATATTCGTAAATACACCGCCTATCAGATTGCTGTCAGCGCCTTCTGATCCGGTAAAACTGCTGTATACGGCGTGTGGGTTTGCGTCTGTAAACCCCACGCCGCACTCCATTTCGCAAGCAGCTTGTGTATCTCTCAATCGACGAGGCGACCATGCGTACTGAACAACCGAAAATGATTTACCTGAAGGACTACAAGGCGCCCGATTACCTGATCGATGAGACGCACCTGACCTTCGAACTGCATGACGACCACACGCTGGTGCATGCGCAATTGGTGATGCGCCGTAACCCCGCGCTCGGCAGTGATTTGCCGCCGCTGGAACTCGACGGCCAGGAGCTTGAGCTGTTGTCGCTGGCGCTCAATGATCGCGAGTTGGGCGAGGCGGACTATCAGCTCACTGACAGCCATCTGACTTTGCAACCGGACAGCGCCAGCTTTGTTATCGACAGCAGTGTGCGCATCCACCCGGAAACCAATACCGCGCTGGAAGGCCTGTACAAGTCGAGCGGCATGTTCTGCACCCAGTGCGAGGCGGAAGGGTTTCGCAAGATTACCTATTACCTCGACCGCCCGGATGTCATGAGCAAGTTCACCACCACGCTCAGTGCCGAGCAGCACAGCTATCCGGTGTTGCTGTCGAACGGCAACCCGATTGCCAGCGGCAGCGAAGAAGACGGCCGGCATTGGGCAACGTGGGAAGACCCGTTCATGAAGCCGGCCTACCTGTTTGCCTTGGTGGCGGGTGATCTCTGGTGTGTCGAAGACTCCTTTACCACCATGACCGAGCGCGAAGTGGCGCTGCGCATTTATGTCGAGCCTGAAAATATCGACAAGTGCCAGCACGCCATGGATAGCCTGAAAAAGTCGATGCGCTGGGACGAGCAGACTTACGGCCGTGAGTACGATCTGGATATTTTCATGATCGTCGCGGTGAACGACTTCAACATGGGCGCCATGGAAAACAAGGGCCTGAATATCTTCAACTCCAGCGCCGTGCTGGCCAAGGCCGAAACCGCCACCGACGCCGCGCATCAGCGGGTTGAAGCAATTGTTGCCCACGAATACTTCCACAACTGGTCGGGCAACCGCGTGACCTGCCGCGACTGGTTCCAGTTGTCGCTGAAAGAGGGCTTCACGGTATTCCGTGACTCGCAGTTCAGCGCCGACATGAACTCGCCGACGGTCAAGCGCATTGAAGATGTCGCTTACCTGCGCACCCATCAGTTCGCCGAAGACGCCGGTCCGCTGGCTCACTCAGTGCGCCCGGATGCGTTCATTGAAATCTCCAACTTCTACACTCTGACCGTCTACGAGAAGGGCAGTGAAGTGGTGCGCATGATCCAGACCCTGCTCGGCGCCGATGGCTTCCGCAAGGGCAGCGATCTGTACTTTGAGCGCCACGACGGCCAGGCCGTAACGTGTGACGATTTCATCAAGGCCATGGAAGATGCCAATGGCGTTGACCTGACCCAGTTCAAACGTTGGTACAGCCAGGCCGGTACGCCGCGTTTGCAGGTCAGCGAGGCTTATGACGCTGGCGCGCAACGTTACACCCTGACCTTCAAGCAAAGCTGCCCAGCCACGCCGGGGCAGACCGAGAAGCTGCCATTCGTGATTCCGGTTGAGCTTGGCTTGATCGGTGCGCAAGGCCAGGCCTTGCCGTTGCAGCTTGAAGGTGAAGCCGCGGCGGGTGCTGACACGCGTGTGATCTCGATTGATCAGGCCGAGCAACAAGTGGTGTTTGTCGGTGTTGCCGAGCAGCCGTTGCCGTCGCTGCTGCGCAGCTTCTCGGCGCCGGTCAAGCTGAGCTTCCCTTACAGCCGCGATCAGTTGATGTTCCTCATGCAGCACGACAGCGATGGTTTCAACCGTTGGGAAGCCAGCCAGCAATTGGCCGTGCAGGTGCTTGAAGAACTGGTGGGCCAACAGCAACGTGGCGAGCCAATGGTTATGGATCAGCGCCTGATCAGTGCGCTTGAAACGGTGTTGGCCGATGAGACGCTGGATCCGGCCATGGTCTCGGAAATGCTCTCGTTGCCGGGTGAAGGCTACCTGACTGAAATTGCAGAAGTGGCGGATGTCGATGCCATTCACGCTGCCCGCGAATTTGCCCGCGAAGCGCTGGCGCAGGCCCTGTACGCGCCTCTGTGGCAGCGTTATCAGGCTTATCGCGAAGTCTCGCGCAACAGCCCGTATGTGGCCGAAGCCGAGCACTTTGCCCGGCGTCGCCTGCAAAATATCGCGCTGTCTTACCTGATGCTTACCGGCAAAGAGCAAGTGCTTGAAGCGTGTCTGGAGCAATTCGAGCATTGCGACAACATGACCGAGCGCATGGCGGCGTTGGCGGTGCTGGTCAACTCCACGCACACCGAGGCGCGTGCCAAGGCCCTCGCCAGCTTCGCCGAGTTCTTCAAGGACAACGCACTGGTGATGGATCAGTGGTTCAGCGTGCAGGCTGCCAGCACCATGCCGGGTGGCCTGGCGCGGGTTGAGGAGCTGATGCAGCATCCGGCCTTCAACCTGAAAAACCCGAACAAGGTGCGGGCTGTGATTGGCGCTTTTGGCGGCCAGAATGCGATCAACTTCCATCAACTCGATGGCAGCGGTTATCGCTTCCTTGCCGATCAGGTAATCACCCTGAACGCGCTCAATCCGCAAATCGCCTCGCGCTTGTTGTCGCCGCTGACGCGCTGGCGCAAATACAGCCCTGAGCGTCAGGCGCTGATGAAGGCTGAGCTTGAGCGCATTCTGGCTTCGGGTGAGCTGTCCAGCGATGTCTATGAAGTGGTGAGCAAGAGCCTGGCCTGATCCGCCATCGCGCTACTGTCACCGGGCAATTGCATATTGCCCTGAAACGGGTTGTGGCTGCCGAGTTCTGCTCGGAATCCACAACCCGTTTTCTTTTGTCTGGCTGTTAGTGCTGCGCTGCAATTAGGGTTTTGCCCAGCAATTTGGCGGCGCTCGGGCGGATAGTCAGGCGCAGATAATTGCCAGACAATCGTTGATTGGATTACAACGTGATCAGTGCGGCGAATAAGTCGCTTAAATCTGATGAATAAAGCCAAGTTTAATGATACAAGCGTTTGAATTCGCTTCAGGGTTGCGTATGGTTAAGGCTCTTGGGTGTCTGAGTGGTAGCCTGATTTTTTCAGGAATTGATCCAAGGCAGTGCTTTAGCATCAGCGTTTGCTCTGACTGCCCGGTCACTGGCTGTTAACAAAACATAACGTCGCGTTGATTGTCAGGCTGCAAGTTTGCTCAGTAGCATAAGAAACCTGCGTAAAAGCAGAAGTATCTAATAAAAACAAAGGGGAAGGTCTATGAGTGAGCCCGTCATGCGGCGCACCCAGTCCGGTCTGGTCGCAAGAAACCTGCGCACACCGGCGTTACGCGTCCACTCGCCGCTGGCCAAAACACTCTCGCTATGCAGCGTGCTTTGTGCTTTAACATTCGCCACTGCGCCGCTACAGGTTCAGGCCGGCGAAGCCGCTACCAATTATTCTGTTGAATCTGCTCATGCCACCCGCACGCTGCTGCTCGACGTCGTGCATGCAGGTAAACGCATGCTGGTGTTTGGTGACCGCGGGCACATTCTCTATTCCGACGACAGCGGTAAAAACTGGGTGCAGGCCAAAGTGCCAACCCGGCAGATGATTACGGCTGCCTACTTTGTCGATGACCAGAAAGGCTGGGCGGTCGCCCACGACTCGCAGATTCTCGCCACCACTGATGGCGGCGCGACCTGGACCAAACAGTTCGAAGACCTCACCCGTGAAGCGCCGCTGTTGGATATCTGGTTCAACGATGCCCAGCACGGTTTTGCCGTGGGCGCCTACGGTGCGCTGCTGGAAACCCTGGATGGCGGCGCGAACTGGGAAGACATCAGTGACCGCATGGACAACGAAGACGGTTATCACCTCAACGCCATTGTCCCGGTTAAAGATGCCGGCCTGATGGTCGTCGGTGAGCAGGGCGTGATCTTCCGCTCCCCGGACTGGGGCCAAACCTGGGAAACCTTGCAGGGCCCGTACGAGGGTTCACTGTTTGGCGTTGCGCCAACTGCCGAGTCACGCACGCTGCTGGTTTACGGTTTGCGCGGCCACGTGTTCCGCTCGACCGACTTTGGCGACACCTGGGAGCAAATCGTAGTTCATACGCCGGGTAACGGCCCGATCGAGTTTGGCCTGAGCAGCAGCACGCTGTTGGCCGACGGCTCGATCATTATCGTGGGTCACGGCGGCACTGTTCTGAAAAGCACCGACAACGGCAAGAGTTTCAGTCTGGTCAATCGTCTCGACCGACTGTCAATTGCCAGTGTTGCAGCACTGGATAACGGCAACCTGATTCTGGTGGGGCAGGGTGGATTGCACATCGCCACGCCTACTGGCGCCGAGCTGGGCCAACAATAATAAGCCGGGAGAGTTTGCATGAGTAAGCATCAACAAAAGCCCGCTTCCTTCTTGGAGCGGTTGATTTTCAACAACCGACCGGCCGTTATTGTGCTGTGTCTGTTGATTAGCGTTTTCCTTTTTTACCAGGCTTCGCAGGTTCGCCCGCAGACCAGCTTCGAGAAAATGATTCCGCTGGGCCACCCTTACATCCAGAAGATGCTGGAGCATCGCAACGACCTGTCGAACCTGAGCAACACGGTGCGCATTTCGGTTGAAGCGGTCGATGGCGACATCTTCAGCAAGGAGTACATGGAAACCCTGCGCCAGATCAACGACGAGGTGTTCTACATCTCCGGCGTTGACCGTTCGGGGCTTAAGTCGTTGTGGAGCCCAAGCGTACGCTGGACCGAAGTGACCGAAGAAGGTTTCTCCGGTGGCGAGGTGATTCCACAAACCTACGATGGCTCTGAAGAAAGCCTTGAGGAGTTGCGCGACAACATTCTCAAGTCTGGTCAGATTGGCCGTCTGGTCGGCAACAACTTCAAGTCGAGCATTGTCGATGTGCCGCTGCTTGAGGCGTATCCAGACCCGGAAGACCAGAGCAAGCTGGTGCCGCTGGACTACCAGAAGTTCTCGCATGAGCTGGAAGAGAAGATTCGCGAGAAGTATCAGGCGCAGAATCCCAACGTAAAAATCCACATCATCGGCTTTGCCAAGAAGGTCGGCGACCTGATTGATGGCCTGGTCGGCGTGGCATTGTTCTTTGCGGTGGCGATCGGTATCACCTTCGTTCTGCTGCTGTGGTTCACCCGCTGCTTCAAGAGTGCGCTGGCCGTTATTATCACCACGTTGATTGCGGTGGTCTGGCAGTTGGGCCTGCTGAAAACTGTGGGCTTTGGTCTCGACCCGTACTCGATGCTGGTGCCGTTTCTGGTCTTTGCCATCGGTATTTCGCACGGGGTGCAGAAGATCAACGGCATTGCCATGGCGTCCAGCGATGCCACGGACTCGCTGTCGGCTGCGCGTATGGCATTCCGTCAGTTGTTCATCCCGGGGCTGGTGGCTTTGCTCTCGGATGCGGTGGGCTTCGTTACGCTGCTGCTGATTGATATCGGCGTAATCCGCGAGCTGGCCATTGGCGCCTCGATGGGTGTGGCAGTAATTATTCTGACCAACCTGATTCTGCTGCCTGTGACGATTTCGTACATCGGTATCAGCAAGAAGGCAGTGAAGGTCAGCCGTGAAGACGCGGTGCGCGAGCATCCGTTCTGGCGCGCCATTTCCAACTTTGCGCACCCTGTGGTGGCACCGATTTCCATCGTCATTGCTCTGATGGCCATGGTGGGTGGCGTCTGGTACGGCCAGAACCTGAAAATCGGTGACCTGGATCAGGGTGCACCTGAACTGCGTCCGGATTCGCGCTACAACCTCGACAACAACTTTGTTATCCAGAATTACTCCACCAGCTCCGATGTACTGGTGATCATGGTCAAGACGCCGCCTGAGCAATGCTCGACGTATCCGGCCATGAATGCCATGGATCAGTTGATGTGGCAGATGGAGAACACCGAGGGCGTGCAGTCGGCCATTTCGATGGTCACGGTGTCGCGTCAGGTGATCAAGGGGATGAACGAGGGCAGCCTGAAGTGGGAAACGCTGTCGCGTAACCAGGACATTCTGAACAACTCGATCGCCCGCGCCGATGGCCTGTATAACGCAGATTGCTCGGTAGCGCCGGTACTGGTGTTCCTCAACGACCACAAAGCTGCCACGCTGGAGCGTGCGGTGAAGGTCGCTGAAGATTTCGCCAAGGCCAACAGCAGCGAGAACCTGCAGTTCATCATGGCAGCCGGTAACGCCGGTATTGAGGCGGCAACCAACGAGGTTATCGCCGACTCTGAAACCACCATGCTGCTGGCTGTATATGCTGCGGTCGGGATGATGTGTCTGCTGACCTTCCGCTCTGTCGCCGCGACCTTGTGCGTGATGTTGCCGCTGGTGCTGACTTCGGTGCTGGGTAACGCACTGATGGCTTACATGGGCATCGGCGTGAAGGTGGCGACTTTGCCGGTAATCGCCTTGGGTGTGGGTATTGGTGTCGACTACGGCATCTATATCTACAGCCGTCTCGAAACCTACCTGCGTCAAGGCCTGAGCCTGCAGGAAGCTTATTACGAGACGCTCAAGTCGACGGGTAAAGCGGTGCTGTTCACTGGCGTGTGTCTGGCCATTGGTGTGGCAACGTGGATCTTCTCGGCGATCAAGTTCCAGGCAGATATGGGCTTGATGCTGACCTTCATGTTCCTGTGGAACATGTTCGGCGCCATCTGGTTGCTGCCAGCACTGGCACGCTTCCTGATCAACCCGCAGAAGTTGCGTAACAAGGAGCTGGCCAAGTCGGCCTGATCCCTGAGCACTTTTCGCAGGTAAGAAAAAACCGCGGCCATTGAGCCGCGGTTTTTTTTCTCTGCTATCGGGCGCTGCGCCTAACCGCTTGCTTTACCCCCGGCTAGCCGCGCGTGATCAGACTCCCCAGATGCTGCCCAGCGATTGCAGCAGCGGCGCGCTGAGGCCTTGCTTGCCGAAATAGTCGAGCAGGGCAGGCGCAAACTGATTGATCATGTCGCTGTTCATGCCCAGCGCGCTGAAGGTCTTGCTCACATCGGCCATGCTGTTGGCGTTGCCCATCATCGAGCCCAGGCCGCTTTGGCTGCCAGTTGCCTTGCCGAGCAGGCTGCCTGCCTGACCCATCAGTTCACTGTTGCCGGTAAATTGATCGAGGCCCGGAATCGCCTTGCTCAGCTCGCTGAACTGGCTAGGGTCGAGCTTGTTCTTGGCCAGCCCGAGCAGCGCGCCGGTACCGCCGGCTGCCTGATTGGGCGTGACCCCAAGTTGACCCGAGAGGGCGCTGAGCAAATCACCGGTCTGGCCGGTCATGGGTGCGCTGGCTGCGGAGCCGCCCATGCCGGATGCCACGCCGCTGGCAGCATTTGTGGCGTCATCCAGCGTGAAGGCAAAAGCTGGCGAAGCGGCCAGCGTCAGGCTGATCAGCAGAGCCTTGGATGGTTTGAACATGAGGGCATTCCTTATATGAGAGAACCGCATTAGCAATCGGCTTTGTACGCTGCACGAGGCGTGCATTGTGCATCGACCTGAGTTGCAGCCAGTGGTTCCCTAATAGTAGCAAGAAGCCGCTGGCGGACAGCACAAAAGGCCCAGAGCTGTGTGCCTGTTCCGCCAAACTGGCCCGCCCGCGGCTAATCAGCCGGGGCAGGGCGTTCTTAGCGTGGATAGAGGGGCGGCAGCGCGCTGGCCTCTACAGTAGCGGGCTGTTGCGCTTCGAGGGCCGGCAGCGAGCGAATAGCCTGCCACAAGGCTTCACCTTGCCATTGCTGGCCGGTTTCGCTGTAAAGCGCACCGTTGAGTTCATCCAGCGCGGCTGAAAGCGGCACGTCGCGCGCTGCCATTTCGGCAAGCGTGCACGGTTGCTGGCGGGCCCACGCATCGAGTGCCTGACGGGTCTGGTTAGGCTCATTGGCCTGGCACGCGCGTTTGAGTTCGTCGAGCAGGGTGCGTGGACTTGGGCCGGTTTGGGCCGTCTTGGAAACAGCCGGCAGGCGTCGTGCGCGCCACCATAAGCCGAGCGCAATGAAGGTCGTCAGGCCCAGCAATGCAGTGCTTAGTTGCCACGGCCAGACTGCTGGTCCCTGAATTACGGTAGGCGGCAACGCCTCGACCGGAATCTGCGGCTCGGTTAGTTGTGGATTGGCGGCTACGTCCAGCGTGCGCGCGGCAATACTGGTCTGCTCAAGGCTATCGGTCAGGGTATTCCACCAGGTCAACGTAATGGCCGGTAATTCGACCTTGCCTTGCTGGTTGGGCACCAACGCTTCGTGTTCTTCGCGGCTGCCGGTGATGCCTTGCGGAGTGACCTGATTGCTCAGGGTCGGCTGGTCGGGGTAGCGGCGCAGGCCTTTGACATCGGGTGTCGCCAGCGGCGGCAGTTGAGCGCTGGACAGACCTTCGACATTGAGCATCATATTGCGGGTCAGCGAATCGCCGACCTTGGCACTTGCCGGATCCGGGCTCCAGCTCTCAGTCAGTGTGACCTTGTGCGCCGGAAGCCAGGGTGCATCAGCCGGATAGCTGGCCGGTTTGGCTTTGACCTCGAGCGGGATCTGCGGTGAGCGCACACGGACCACTTTGCCGGGACGCGGGCCGAAGGGGTTGTAGTCATCGCTGTCGTTGGCCGCAACCGCGGTGGCGCTGAATGCCTGCGAAGGAATTTCCAGGGCGCCGCTGTGCTGAGGATAAATCGCGTAACGCAGCTCGATCACGCCGTGGCGTACACCATTTATCAGCTTCTCATAGGTGCGTGGTTTTTCAAGCGGCTCGACCCGTGCGTCGGGGATTTCCAGCGGGGTCAGACTGCTGTCGTCATACAGTGAAACCGAGTGATAAATGCGCAGCGTGAGCACGGCTTGTTCCTGCACATAGACCGAATCCTTATCCAGGCTGGCATCAATGAATACCGGCGCCATCTTGCTGCTGTCCGCGTCTTTGCTGGCCTCGACCACTTGCAGGGTGATCGGCTGGCTGTGCATGCCTTCAAGGCTGAGCGAGGGGATGACCACGGTGCCAGTGGTTTTCGGTTGCAGGGTGACGATCCAGCGAGTCGTGGCCTTGGCCTCGCCGTTGAGGGTGGTCAGGCGGTTGACTTGCCGCGTACCGAGCACATCGAACAACTCGTTGAGCGGTTTCAGATCCGGTTTGCCGAACAGCGTGGTGTCGTCGGACTCCAGGCTTAACTCCACCGTCTCGCTGACACTCAAAGTGCTGCGGTCGACGCTGGCGATGAGGTCCTTGGCGCTGACTGAAGTAGCCGCAAAAAGGGCCAACAGGAAAATGCAAAGCAGGCGGGTCATTGAGGGTTTTCCTGACGCTGTTGCTGTTCATACCAAAATTTGCGTTTAAGCAATTCACCCGGATCATCGGGTATTTGCCGCAGCCATTGTTCTAGTGACTGGCGCCGCTCGCCATCGATGGCTTCGGTCGATTTGACCAACTTGTCGGCGGCAGCTTGCGTTGCCTGATCCTGCTGGGCTTGTTGTTGAGCGGCCTGCGCGTCCGGCTGCCCGGCATCATCTCCGGCGCTGGATTGCTCGGCGCTCTGACCGTCCTGTTGGCTGTCTGCGGCCTGATCTTGCCCTGGCGATTGCTCGCTGGTCTGATCATCAGTCGAGCCATCAGCGTTTTGCGCATTGGGCGAGGATTGCGCCTGGCTGTTGTTTTGCTCAGATCCTTGCTGGCTGTTTTCTTGCGAGTTCTGCGAGTCTTGCTGTTGTGAATCCTGCTGATTTTGTGGCGACTGCTGTTGCTGTTGCAGCAATTGCTCGATCAGAGCCTTGTTCTGCTGGGCCTGAGCAAGATCAGGTTGCAGATCCAGAGCTTGTTCATAGGCTTCGATTGCCGCCTCGTACTCGTTACTGCGCGCCAGCGCATTGCCGCGATTATAGTGGGCGGCAGCACTGTCGCTCTGGGCAAACCGTTCTGCCGCCCCGGCATAGTCGCCTGCCTGATACAGCGCCTGGCCCTGCCATTGCGGGTCGCTGAAACGTTTCGCGGCCTCTGCCGGACGCTGCGCTTGCAGCAGGCGTTGGCCTTGTTGGTCGGGGCGCAACCAGAGATCGTCAAAGCCGAATGCGTAACTATTTTGCGGCAGGCTCAGGAGCAGCAGCGGCACACAGAATATCCAGCCGCGACGGCCAGCGAATGCCGCCAGTAATACCAGCGCCAACACCAGCCAGTGGCCCTGATCAGCCCATACCTGCAACTGTTGTTTCTCGCCTTCCTCGCGCAGCTTCTGTGGCCCGCCCAAGAGGCCCAGCCCTTTTAAGTCGAGGTCGTCGAGGCGGGACTGGCGGTATTGGGCGCCAATGCTGGTGGCATAGCGAGCGAGTGAACTGCTGTCGAGGCGGGGGATCATAATTGCGCCCTGAGCATCTTTTAGGAAACCACCGTCGGCCTGGACAATCGGCGCGCCTTGCTGGGTGCCGATACCGAGAATGCTCAGGCGCTGGCCATGAGTGCCCAAAGTGCTGGCGATGTTCTGGCGCTCGCTGTTATTCAGTTCGCTCACCACCAGCAGCAATCGGCCCTGCCCCTGCGCGCCTTGCTTGAGCAGTTGCTGCGCCTTTTCTACCGCCAGATCGGCGCGATGGCCCGGTTCGGGCATGATGTCGGGCTTCAAGGATTCCAGCAGGTTACGGCTCGTGCCCAGGTCGTCCGAGAGCGGGACCACGGTGTGCGCGCTACCGGCGAATACCACCAGCGCCGTTTGCGCATCTTTGCGTATCTGCAGCAGGTCGATGATCTTGCGCTTGGCGTGTTCAAGGCGGGTTGGCGTGACATCACTGGCGAGCATTTGCGGGCTCAGTTCGAGAATCACCACCAGCGGGTCGGCAGGTTTGAGATTGTTCTGTTCAACCTGCTGCCAGCTTGGCCCCAGCATTGCGAGCAAGCCCAGCAGCCAGGCGCAACCGAGCAGCACAATTGGCGTGCGACTGCTGCGCCCCTGGCCGCCGCTCAGCAGAACCGAGTGAAAAGCCACGGGCAGCAGCTGTTGCCAGCGGCCGCTGCGTTTTTCGCGGTGCCACAGCAGCCATAAAAGGGTCAGAAATAGCGGGATAAGCAGCAGCCAGAAAGGCCGTAGCCAATGGGGCCAAAGTGATAAAAGGCTCATGATTCGCTCGGCTGCCGTTTGAACGCACGCATTTGGCGCTGCAGTTGCGGCCACAACTCATGCAGTGCCAGCAGCAGGCTAAGCAACAGCGCTGCGCCGAGTGGCCATGCGTAAAGCGCCTTGGCTGGGCGCGCGAGTGTCGGTTTTTGCTCAACGGGTTCGAGGCGGTCCAGGGTTTCTTCAATAGCGCGAAGCTCATCACTGCTGCGCGCACGGAAATACTGCCCGCCGGTCAGGTCGGCAATTGCATTGAGCGTGGGCTCATCAAGGTCGAGCCCGGGATTGAAGCCGAACATGCCTAGCAGGCCGCCCGATTTAGGGTCGGCGCCGATACCGATCGGATAAATCTTCACGCCTTCCTCGGCTGCCAGTTTGGCTGCAACCAGTGGCTCGATCTGACCGCCTGTGTTGGCGCCGTCTGTGACCAACACCAATACCCGGCTTTCGGCGGGACGCTCGCGCAGGCGTTTCACGGCCAGGCCGATGGCATCACCCAGCGCGGTGTTTTTACCGGCGATCCCGATAACTGCCTCGTTCAGCCAGGTGCTGACGGTTTGCCGGTCGAAGGTCAGTGGCGCCTGCAAGTAGGCCTGACTGCCAAAGAGGATCAGGCCCACGCGGTCCCCTGTGCGGCCTTCGATAAAACTGCCGAAGAGGTTCTTGACCAGTGTCAGGCGGCTGACTTCTTCGTCATTCCAGCGCATGTCGGCATATTCCATGGAGCCAGACACATCCACGGCCACCAGCAAATCCCGGCCGCTGGCAGGCAAGGGCAGCGGCTCGCCGACCCATTCAGGCCGCGCCGCCGCACTCAGGAGCAATATCCACAGCAAGATGAACCGCGCCTGTCGCCGCCAGCTGGGCAATGCGGTGCGCGCCTTGCGGCCACTGAGGCCTTCGAGTTCATTGATGAAGTTGATATTCAGCGCCGCATCGCCGCTGTCTGCTGCGGGCAGAAGCCAGCGCAACACCCACGGCAGCGGCGCGAGCAGAAATACCCAGCTCCAGGTAAATTCAAACATGTTTGCGAATCCACGTGTCGACTGCCTGATTGAGCCCGGCAATGGCTTTGTCATCGAGCAGGCAATGAGGGCGATAAGCACCTTCAACCAAAATCATCCAGCGGGTCAGCCCGGCAGCCGGACAGCGATTGTCGAGAAAGGCCAGCCATTGGCGACTGGTCAATGTATGGCACTGGCTGTCGGGGTAACGCTGCACGCACAGCCGTTTGAGCAAGCTATTCAACGACTGTAGCCAGGGACCGGCCTGCATCCCGTCATAGGGTTTTTGTAGGGCTTCAAGTTCGCTCAGCGCTGCCAGTCGCAGCGGGTCCTGGCTGATGTCTGGCTGTTTGTCGGCTTGGTTACGGCGTAGCTTTTTCAGCAGCCGGTACAGGCCCCAGAGTACGACAGGGAGCAATACAGCCAGCAACCACCAGCCCGGTGCCGGCGGCCACAGGCTGATTGGGTCTGGCTGGATAAGTGGCTGCAATTGATCCAGCGGGTTCATTTCGAGGCCCTTGAACCGTTGAGGTGGTCGCGCAGTTGGTCGACCATCTCGCGTTGGGTGTCGAGCGCCAGCAACGGCACGCGCAGCTTCAATGCCAGGCGTTCCCAGCGTGCCTGTCGCGCCTGCGCCTGCTCGTGATAAGCACGGCGCAAGTCTGCGTTGTGGGTGTCCAGTTCGAGTTTGGCACCGCTCTCGGCAAACCGCAGTAAACCGGCGGCGGGCAGGGCATGGTCGAGTGGATCGCTGAGCGGCAGCAGGAGCACATCGCAGTGGCGCGCGAGCAGCGCCAATTGTTGTTCACTGCTGTCGTTGAGGGTGCGCTCATCACAAATGATCACCGCGAGGCTGCCGGGGCGCAAAATTTCCCGTGCGCGGCGCAGTGCCAGGCCGAAGCTGTCACGGCCGGCGTTCGGGTCGCCGGGCAGTGCCTGATTGGCCCGCGCCAGCCGGCTGAGCAGTTGCAACAGGCTTTGCTTGCTGCGACGCGGTTTGATCTCGTGATGTTCGTTGTCACCAAACACCAGCCCGCCAACCCGGTCGTTATGACCCAGTGCCGCCCAGCCAATCAGGCTGGCGGCTTGAGCGGCCAGCACCGACTTGAACATCAGTCCGGTGCTGAAAAACAGGCGCTGGCTTTGTTCCACCATGATGTAGATGGGCCGCTCGCGCTCCTCGTGGAACATCTTGGTGTGCGGCTCCTGAGTGCGCGCCGTCACCCGCCAGTCAATCGTGCGCACATCATCGCCAGCCTGATACACCCGCACCTGATCAAAGTCGACGCCACGCCCGCGCAGTTTCGAGTGGTGCAGACCAATCAGCGGGCTGCGTCGGGCGGCTGTCGAAAACAGCTGCACTTCGCGCACACGGTGGCGCATCTCGATCAACTCGGCGAGGTTAACGCGGATGCCAGGCTGGGCTGCAAGGGTTTGCATAGGGTCAGGCGACGGCGACTACATCGAGAATGCGCTGGATGACGCGGTCTTGGTCGATACCGGCAGCCTCCGCTTCGAACGACAGGATGATGCGATGGCGCAGCACATCGAACAGCACCGCCTGAATGTCTTCGGGGCTGACAAAGTCTCGTCCCGCAAGCCAGGCATGAGCGCGCGCGCAACGGTCCAGCGCAATCGAGCCACGCGGGCTGGCGCCATAGGAAATCCACTCGGCGAGTTCCGGATCAAATTTGGCGGGCGTGCGTGACGCCATCACCAATTGCACCAGGTATTCCTCTACCGCATCAGCCATGTACAGACCGAGGATTTCCTTGCGCGCTGCGAAAATGGCGTGCTGGCTGACCCGGTGCTCGGGTTTCTCTTCACCATGAAGCGCTTCGCCGCGAGCTTGCATCAGAATCTTGCGCTCGACGGAGGCGTCGGGGAAACCGATTTTTACGTGCATCAGGAACCGGTCGAGCTGGGCTTCCGGAAGCGGATAGGTGCCTTCCTGCTCGATTGGGTTCTGTGTGGCCATTACCAGAAACAGCGGCGACAGGTCATAGGTGCTGCGGCCCACGCTCACCTGACGCTCGGCCATGGCCTCAAGCAGCGCCGATTGGACTTTGGCCGGTGCCCGGTTGATTTCGTCAGCCAGTACCAAGTTGTGGAAAATCGGCCCTTGCTGGAACACAAAGCTGCCGGTTTCCGGTCGATAAATCTCGGTGCCAGTGATGTCAGCTGGGAGCAGGTCTGGGGTGAACTGAATGCGATGGAATTCAGCTTCGATACCTTCCGCCAGTTCTTTGATGGCCTTGGTTTTCGCCAGCCCCGGCGCGCCTTCAACCAGCATGTGGCCGTCGGCCAGCAATGCGATCAGCAGGCGCTCTACCAGTTTTTCCTGGCCGAGAATCTGCGAAGAGAGGAAATTACGCAGCTCAAGCAATGCAGCCCTGTACTGCGGGCCTTGCGAGTTTTCTTTGGTTTCCAAAATACCAATCCTGTACCCATTCGAATGTTACGGCTTGCTCTAACGGCCCCGTTCAACGGGTAGAGCCAGGCCAATTGGCGTAGGTAATCAGTAGCATTTGCAGGTGATGGTTACACGCCGTGCAATGAAAAGCAGGTGCACTCTCGCTATCCGGCATATGGTCGCATAAGTGTGGCGGCTATCGTACTGGCCCAGGCGGCCGATTTCGAGCGATTCGAGCGCAACTCAACAGGAAGATTTCATTTTTGCTGGTGCAGTGCGCTGCGCGTGAACGGTCACTTGCAGCTGACCGCAGAGTGAAGAGTGCGGATTTAAAGGCGTGATCACCGGCTCGGATCTCACCTGACACTGCTTGTTGCTAACCTTAAGCGCAGTTTTAAGCACAGCATCAAAAACTCGAACAGCGTCTTTTTCTACGTCAGCGCTAGGCTTTTTTGGCGGTCGTCATCATGCCTTTTTCGGGCAGCAGTCCATTGCCGAAGGTGAGTTACAACGAGAAAACTTCGTCAACTTCACCAGCGATCAAAGATGTGCAGGCGGGCTTACTCAGGCGGCTACCGCCCGCAGAAGGCATTGCTGACGTGGATATCCATATTTTGTGGAGCCGTGAGCAACACATGAGCCGGGCAGAAACAGTCTTCATTGAGGGCTTAGTTGCCTGCGACTCAGGTTAGGCGAATCAAGCTAGCTGATAGTTCCCGGCTCAAGAAGAGGCTCAGGCCCTCTGCGAAACCGGGTTCAGTCCAGGGCATTAATTAGGTTTTGGCACATCGTCTGTAGTGACGTCTTTTTCGTCGACTATATCTTGTGCCACAGCGTGATCTTCACTGTCAGCTGCAATGCCATTCTGACTGGCACCGCGTTCAGGCTCACACACCAGTACGGTAAACAATGGAAAGTGGTCCGAACCGATAGAAGGTAGGCGCTTTATATCCTTGAGCTTGAAATGTGCACTGTGAAACAGATGGTCTAAAGGCCAACGTAAAAACGGGTAGTCCGCGTGGAAGGTGTTGAACATTCCCCGCCCAATCCGTGGATCAAGCAGACCGCTAATTTTACGGAACAGGCGAGTGGTGAAAGACCACGCCACATCATTCAGATCACCCGTCACAATAACCGGGCCCTGCGTTTGCGCAACTTTCTTAGCGATGCAAATCAACTCCGCATCGCGTTCAGTTGATTCTGAATTTTCAGTCGGGCTTGGGGGCGCGGGGTGAACAAAGTGCATGCACACTTTATCGCCTGAGCGCAGCTGCAACGACAGATGAACTGACGGAACATCGTCTTCCACTAAAAATGAAAGCACTTCGTCACTAAAGGGCAGTCTGGAGTAAACGTGCATGCCGTACAGGTTGTCCAGCGGGCACTTAACGCTGTACGGCAGATCAACTTCTATTGCTTCAAGCCTGCTTTCCCACCATTTATCAGACTCCAACGTGACTAGAATATCGGGCTGATACTGCGAGACCAGCTCCACTAAAGCGTCACTGTTGCGGTTGGTTTTCAGTACGTTTGCCGTGATGATGCTGAGCTCGCGAGCAGGATCGCTGCCCTTGCTCGCGTTAACCTCCTTTGACCAAACGCGTGTGTAAGGTAATACCCACTTCAACTGCCACAATAAGCACACGCCTGCAGCGGCCACTAAGCACCAACTGAATGCGCGAGTTAAGTCGAGAAACAAGCAGTTAATAACAAGTAAAACCGCAGCCATGAAAGCGATTTGCACTCGGGGGAAGTCCATCACTCTGACGACCCAATGCTGATGCCTGGATAACGGCAGCGCACTGGCGATGACGATCAACAACGTGGCGATGGTCAACACTATTAACATGCTATTTCCTGTGGTTGAGTTTTAAACACTGCAGCATTAATTATCGAGAACCACCCGCGCCTGGCTCGCTCTCAATGCAGATTAAAGAAAGCCTATCTGCTGGATTTCGGCATTGTGGCTTTATTCACCTCTGACAACTGAAACAGATCATTCAGTTTCATCTGACCAGTAAGATTGCGAAAAGTCCGAACAAGGCTAACGCTGTTCGGAGGACCGAACGCTCGCCATCAGCGTAGATCGTAAGGCTGGTTAGTGTTCTGGAAGTTTTCGCTTGGTGTGACGCAGGCGCATCTTTATGACGGCCCAGTGAAAAACCCAAGGCTGGCCAAACGACTCGCCCCACACACAGAGACGTCAATCACGCTTAGTAAATCAATAGATTCCTGCAAAGCCGTTGCAGCTCACTCACTGTGTGGGCGGGCTGATCGTGAGCCACGATCACTTGCGGTGAGCTGAATTCAGGCATAAAACGGTGCATCAAAGGCTGGATGTTGGAGGTCTGAGATGCAGCAGTACACGGGCAGTTGCCTCTGCGGCAAGGTGCAAATTGTGGCGTTGGGCCAGCCTTATCGGGTGGGCATTTGTCATTGTATTGATTGCCGCAAACACCACGGGGCCTTATTCAATGCCTGCGCGATATTTGCCGAGACTGCCGTGAGCATCAAGGGCGAAACGCGTGACTACGCAGGCCGGTGTTTCTGCCCTAACTGCGGCTCGTCAGTCTTCGCCCGCAGCGCAGACGAGGTAGAGGTGCATCTGGGCTCACTCGATGCACCTGACCAACTGATGCCCACCTACGAAAGCTGGGTCATCCGCCGTGAATCCTGGCTGCCAACATTCTCCCTTAAACACCATTATCAGCGTGATCGTGAGGGAGGCGGGCGTTCTGAAGACTAGCCAGACAAAATCCGCGCTCAGCTGGCCTGATTAGCCTCACGCGCGCAGATGCGCTGCAGCGGGCTTTCGGTAATTAGCTCTGACTGGTTTTTGGGTCTCGGGTAATCTAGGCATTCATATTTTGAAATTTATGGCCTGGCGGCATATGAATTTCCGTTCTGAGTGCTCGTCACTCGTCAGCAGCACACCCGAAGATGCATTAAATGATCAACGTCGAAATGATGGCCTCGGTATTGGAGGCTTTGCCAGACCCTGCTTTTATCCTCTCGCGCAGCGGTAAATATGTCGCGGTTTTTGGTGGCCGTGACACGCGCTATTACCACGACGGCAGCGGGTTGGTCGGTTTGACCATCACTGATCTGGTCAAAACCGAAAAAGCCAACTGGTTTCTCGAACAAATTGATCGGGCCCTGGCGACTGGGAAGCTACTGGTTGAGGAGTACGAACTAAGCAACAGGGACGTAAAAGGGTTGTCTGATGAGGGACCTGTAGAGCCGATTTGGTTTGAAGGGCGAATTCAGGCGTTGGACTTTCAGGTCGACGATGAAGATGTGGTGCTTTGGGTCGCCAGTAATATCTCCGAGCGCCACCAGTTGGAGGTCAGGCTGCGAGAGCTGAGCGATACCGATCAGCTTACCGGCCTGTATAACCGTCGTAAGCTTGAGCGTGATTTGTCCGGTCACTATCAGAACTTTGTTCGTCATCGTGTACCGACAGCTGTTCTGATGTTCGATCTGGACAACCTGAAGCAGGTCAACGATGCGTTTGGTCACCATGTTGGCGATGACATGATCATGGCTGTGGCCGATATGTGCAGATCACACTTGCGCCAAAACGACACCGCCTGCCGGTTTGGCGGCGATGAGTTTGTCATCGCGCTGCCCAACACCGGGCATGAGCAAGCCTTGCAATTTGCCGAACGCCTGCACCAGAGTTTCGCCGAGAAGTTGAGCCGCTTTTCGGTCGGCGCAAGCACCGCTACATCAAGTGTTGGCGTGACAATAATGCTACCGGCCGACGGTTCATATGAAGACACGCTAAAGCGGGCCGATGCCGCCTTGTATGATGCCAAGCGACTGGGTAAAGACCGGGTGGTCTTTGCGGACTAACTCTTGTCTCTGCAGGGGATCACGCGTTTGACCAGTTTGCCGATTGTCATGCCCTGGACCAAGATAGAAAACACCACCACCAGATAGGTCAGCGAAACGACGATGTCGCGGGCATCGCCGTGTGGCAGCGACAACGCCAGAGCGACCGATATCCCGCCGCGCAGGCCCCCCCACGTGATCACGCTCCATGAGCCTTTGGGCAACCGGAAGCGTTCACCCAGTAGCGCGATCGGCGCACCAACGGTCAGCAGTCTCGATACCAGGGTCAGCACGATTACCATCAAGCCTGTGGCCAGCAGTGCGTTGGAAAAATGAATCAAGACCACTTCCAGGCCAATGATGACGAACAACACGGCGTTGAGAATTTCGTCGAGCAATTCCCAGAACATGTCGACGTTCTTCTCGGTCTGCTCCGACATCGCATGTGAGCGCCCCTGATTACCCACGATCAAGCCCATTACCACCATCGCCAGCGGCCCGGAGACATGCAGGTGGGTCGCAAGTGCATAGCCGCCGAGCACGGACGCCAGAGTGATCAGGACTTCTTCGTGGTAACTGTCGATGCTCTTGAGCATTCGATAGACGACAAAGCCGAACACGGCCCCCAGCAACGCACCGCCGCCGGCTTCCTTGACTAACAGTTCTGATGCGCCCAGAACGGTCGGGGTGTTGCCACTGGCGATCATGGCCAGAATCAGTGAAAACAGCACCACGCCGACGCCGTCGTTAAACAGCGATTCGCCCGAAATAACCAACTCAACACTCTCGGGAGCACCGGCTGACTTGAGAATGCCCTGAACTGCAATCGGGTCTGTGGGCGATATTAACGCGCCGAAGACCAAGCAGTAGACCAGCGGCAAATCGAGGTCGGTCAGTGCCAGCAAGTACCAAAGCGCATATCCGATAAACAGGGTCGACAAGGTTGTGCCGACAACCGCCAGTGAGGCAATTTGCCAACGAAAGGCGCGCAAATGCGACAAGTTAATATGCAGCGCGCCCGCGAACAGCAGCAGCGACAGCATGCCCTGCATCAACAACTCGGAGAAGTCGATGGACTTCAGCAACGATTGCTCATAGGTGTGCAGGGCGTGAAACCCGAGCTTGTCCAATGCCATGTTCAGCAGCGAGAGCACCAGCGCAATTGCCATCACCCCAATGGTTGGCGGCAGGCCTACATACCGGCGGTTCAGATAGGCCAGCAGTGCGGTGATGCAAAGAAACGCGGCGATTATGTCCAGCATTAGCGAGGAGGGTCCTTGTGTGGGGCTTTTACTTTGAACGGCGCATTACTGCAGCGAAAAGCTACGTTGCCATCTAGCTAATACCTGAGCAGGTCTGAGTTGCCTTAAGACAAGCTGCGCTCGACAACTTGGAAAAGCGGGTCTGCCAAGCGCGTGGCGTATCGAAATAATCCTGCCCATCTGTATCTGTCTGGCTAGCAGCCTAGCGGTTACTGTCGAGTGATCAAACCAACTTTGGGGCAATTATGGATCTCAGTGGCTTTTCTTTCGGTGTTACCGATTGGGCGAAAATTGAGCCAGTCGAGCATGCAGGCGCAAGCGGCAGTGCCTTTTGGCGGACTTGTCAGTTTGGCTCGACTCGCGTGCGCATGGTCGAATACAGCGCCGGTTATCTGGCGGATCACTGGTGCACACGGGGCCATATCCTGTTGTGTCTGGAAGGTGAGTTGATCACTGAGTTGGACGATGGCCGCCAGTTCACCCTCAGCCCCGGCATGAGCTATCAAGTGAGCCATAACGGCGAAGCACACCGTTCTTCGACCCACAGCGGCGCTCGCTTGTTCATTGTCGATTAATCCCCAAACCGCGGGTCATATCTGCTGTCACTTCTCAGGCCTGGGTTGGGATATGCCCAACCAAAACCCGGCTTTCCCGCTTCTTGAACGAAAATGTCGCAGCGCGACAAGCGTCACCGGGGCTTCCATCGTTAAGCTCAACGGGCAAATGTGACCAGCGAGTCGCAGACAGCGCCATACCTATGAGAGGCTGCAATTGGAATGCAATCGCCGCCTCGTAGACTAATGTTGTTAGGAACTTCAGTCCTTAGTCACGACTCGCAACTGCCTTAGTTGAATTTAAAGCCAAACGGAGCACAACCCATGGCGTTCTTTACGGCGGCCAGCAAAGCCGATTTCCAGCACCAACTGCAAGCGGCACTGGCGCAGCACGTGAGCGAGCAGGACCTGCCGCAAATGGCACTGTTCGCCGAGCAATTTTTCGGCATCATCGCGCTCGAAGAGCTTACCCAGCGTCGACTGTCAGACCTGGTAGGTTGCACCCTTTCATCCAGGCGCATGCTGGAGCGTTTTGATCCGAGCAAGCCCGAAGTTCGAGTATTCAATCCCGATTACGAAAAGCATGGCTGGCAATCGACCCATACCGCGGTTGAAGTGCTGCATGCGGACAGCCCCTTCCTGGTTGATTCGGCTCGCATGGAGCTCAACCGTCGCGGCTACAACATTCATACCTTGCAGAACAGTGTGTTCAGCGTACGCCGCGACAAGAAGGGCGATCTGCTGGAAATTCTGCCCAAGGGCACGACTGGCGACGACATCAGCGAAGAAGCACTGATGTTTCTGGAGATCGACCGCTGCGCCAGTGCTGGCGAAATGCGCACGCTGGAAAAGGCCATTCTCGACGTATTCAAGGATGTTCGCCTGAGCGTTTCCGACTTCCAGCCAATGCGCAACAAGGCGCAAGAGCTGCACGCCTGGCTGGGCAAAGCCAAGCTTAAGGTCGATGCCGCTGAGCTGGATGAGATCAAGGTGTTCATGCAGTGGCTGCTGGACGACCATTTCACCTTCCTCGGTTACGAGGAGTTCACCGTTGCGGATGCGGCTGATGGCGGCCACATCATCTATGACGAAAAATCCCTGCTTGGCCTTTCCAAGACGCTGCGCGCCGGCCTCAAGCCGGAAGATCTGCACATCGAGCCACAAGCGCTGGCTTACTTGCGTGAACCGCAGTTGTTGTCTTTCGCCAAAGCGGCGATTCCAAGCCGCGTGCATCGTCCGGCGTACCCTGACTTTGTTTCGATTCGCGAGCTAGACAGCAAAGGCAATGTGGTCAAAGAGTGCCGTTTCATGGGCCTCTATACCTCGGCCGTGTACGCCGAGAGCGTCTGGGATATTCCGTTTATCCGCCGCAAGGTTGCGATTATCGAGCAGCGTTCGGGCTTCGCCAGCCGTGCGCATCTGGGCAAGGAGCTGGCGCAGGTACTCGAAGTCCTGCCGCGTGATGACCTGTTCCAGACCCCCGCTGAAGAGCTGTTCAACACCGCGCTGTCCATCGTGCAGATTCAGGAGCGCAACAAGATTCGCGTATTCCTGCGCCGCGATCCGTACGGGCGTTTCTGCTACTGCCTGGCGTATGTCCCGCGCGATGTGTACTCGACCGAGACCCGGCAAAAAATCGAGCAAGTGCTCATGGAGCGTTTGCAGGCTACCGACTGCGAGTTCTGGACCTTCTTCTCCGAGTCGGTACTGGCTCGCGTGCAGTTCATTCTGCGGGTAGACCCGAAGAACAAAACCCAGATCGACACCGCGCAGCTTGAGAAAGAAGTGATTCAGGCTTGCCGTTCCTGGAAGGATGACTTTGCCAGTCTGGTCGTCGAGAGCTTCGGCGAGGCGCATGGCACCAACGTGCTGGCCGAGTTCCCGAGTGGTTTCCCGGCAGGCTATCGCGAGCGTTTTGCGCCGCATTCGGCCGTGGTCGACATGCAGCATTTGCTCAGCCTGAATGCCGAGCGTCCGCTGGTAATGAGTTTCTATCAGCCGCTGGCGCAGGGCGACAACCTGCTGCACTGCAAGCTGTATCACGCCGATACGCCGCTGCCGCTGTCTGATGTATTGCCGATTCTGGAAAACCTCGGGTTGCGCGTACTTGGTGAGTTCCCGTATCGCCTGCGCCAAAAGAATGGCCGCGAGTTCTGGATTCACGACTTTGCCTTCACCTATGCCGAAGGCCTGGATGTCGATATCCAGCAACTTAACGACACCTTGCAAGATGCCTTCGTCAATATCGTCAGTGGCAACGCTGAAAACGATGCCTTCAACCGACTGGTGTTGATGGCGGCGATGCCGTGGCGCGAAGTGGCTTTCCTGCGCGCCTTTGCGCGTTATCAGAAGCAGATTCGTCTGGGCTTCTCGCTGAGCTATGTGGCGGCAACGCTGGTTAATCACGCCGACATTGCCAAAGAGCTGGTGCGCCTGTTCCGTACCCGTTTCTATCTGGCCCGCAAACTTACCGTTGAAGACCTTGAAGACAAGCAGCAAAAGCTTGAGCAGGCGATTACCAGCGCGCTGGATAACGTTGCCGTGCTCAACGAAGACCGCATCCTGCGGCGCTACCTTGATCTGATCAAGGCCACGCTGCGCACCAACTTCTATCAGCCGGATGCCAGCGGTCACAACAAGTCGTATTTCAGCTTCAAGTTCAATCCGCGTCTGATTCCGGAAATTCCCAAGCCGGTGCCGATGTTCGAGGTGTTCGTCTATTCGCCTCGCGTTGAGGGCGTGCACCTGCGTGGCGGCAAGGTTGCCCGTGGCGGTTTGCGCTGGTCTGACCGTGAGGAAGATTTCCGCACAGAAGTCCTGGGCCTGGTTAAGGCTCAGCAGGTGAAAAACGCGGTTATCGTGCCGGTCGGCGCCAAAGGTGGTTTCGTACCGCGTCGTTTGCCAGCCGGCGGCACGCGAGACGAGATTCAGGCCGAGGCGATCGCTTGCTATCGCATCTTCATCAGCGGCTTGCTGGACATCACCGACAACCTCAAAGAGGGTGAAGTGGTTCCGCCGTCGAACGTGGTCCGTCACGACGAAGATGACCCGTATCTGGTGGTCGCAGCCGACAAAGGCACGGCCACATTCTCGGACATCGCCAACGGCATCGCGGCGGAATACGACTTCTGGCTGGGCGACGCCTTTGCCTCGGGCGGCTCTGCCGGTTACGACCATAAAGGCATGGGCATTACCGCCAAAGGCGCCTGGGTGTCGGTGCAGCGTCACTTCCGTGAACACGGTATTGATGTGCAGGAAGACCCGACCACCGTTATCGGCATCGGTGACATGGCCGGTGACGTATTCGGCAACGGCTTGCTGCTGTCGGACAAACTGCAATTGGTGGCCGCGTTCAACCACCTGCACATCTTCATTGACCCGAATCCGGACACGGCGAAGAGCTTTGTCGAGCGCCAGCGTCTGTTCGATCTGCCGCGTTCGAGCTGGGCCGATTACGATACCGCGCTGATTTCGCAAGGCGGCGGTATCTTCCTGCGCAGCGCCAAGAGCATCCCGATCAGCGCTGAAATGAAGCAGCGTTTCGACATCAGCGCCGACAAGATGGCGCCAACCGAGTTGCTCAACGCGCTGCTCAAGGCACCGGTAGACCTGATCTGGAACGGCGGTATCGGTACCTACGTCAAGTCGAGCAAAGAGAGCCACGCCGATGTTGGCGACAAGGCCAACGACACCCTGCGTGTAGACGGTCGCGAATTGCGCGCCCGGGTTGTGGGCGAGGGCGGTAACCTCGGCATGACGCAGTTGGGGCGTGTTGAGTACGGCCTGAATGGCGGCTCGAGCAACACCGACTTTATTGATAACGCCGGTGGTGTGGACTGCTCCGACCACGAAGTGAATATCAAGATCCTGCTCAATGAAACCGTGGCCGCAGGCGACATGACCGGCAAGCAGCGCAACAAGCTGCTGGCCGAGATGACCGACGCTGTCGGCAGTCTGGTGCTGGGCAACAACTACAAGCAGGTGCAGGCGCTGTCGCTGGCGCAGTACCGGGTTCGCGATCGTGTGGGCGAGTACAAGCGCCTGATGGCGGCTCTGGAAAATGCCGGCAAGCTCGACCGCGCGTTGGAGTTCCTGCCGTCTGACGAGGAGCTTAACGAGCGTACTGCCAATGGTTTGGGGCTGACTCGTCCGGAGCTGTCGGTGCTGATCTCGTACAGCAAAATCGACCTCAAGGAATCGCTGCTGAAATCGACCGTGCCGGATGATGAGTATCTAGCACGCGAAATGGAAACCGCATTCCCGCCGTTGCTGGCCGACAAGTTTGGCGAGTCGATGCGCCGTCATCGCCTCAAGCGTGAAATCGTCAGCACCCAGATTGCCAACGATCTGGTCAACCACATGGGCATCACCTTCGTGCAGCGCTTGAAGGAGTCCACTGGCATGAGTGCGGCCAATGTGGCCGGCGCTTACGTGATCGTGCGTGATGTGTTCCGCTTGCCGCACTGGTGGCAGCAGATCGAGGCGCTGGATCACAAAGTGCCGGCAGACTTGCAGCTGCAAATGATGGACGAGCTGATGCGTCTGGGCCGTCGTGCTACGCGTTGGTTCTTGCGCAGCCGTCGCAGCGATATTGATGCCGCCCGTGATGTTGCCCACTTCGCACCGCGCATTGCAGCGCTGGCATTGAGCCTCGACGAATTGCTCGAAGGCCCGGCCCGCGAGCAGTGGCTGGCACGCTTCCAGGGTTATGTTGAGGCCGGTGTGCCGGAGGATCTGGCGCGTGTGGTGGCGGGAACCAGTCACCTGTATACCTTGCTGCCGATTATCGAAGCGTCGGATGTCACGGTGCAGGAGCCTTCCGATGTGGCCGTGGCTTACTTTGCCGTGGGCGACAAGCTCGAGCTGTCGTGGTACTTGCAGCAGATATCGGGCCTGCCGGTCGAGAACAACTGGCAAGCACTGGCGCGTGAAGCGTTCCGCGATGATCTGGACACCCAACAGCGTGCGATTACCGTTTCGGTGTTGCAGATGACTGATGGCCCGGTTGATATCGAGGAGCGTGTCGGCGTGTGGCTGGAGCAGCATCGCCGTATGGTCGATCGCTGGAAGGTCATGCTGGCGGAGCTGCGTGCGGCAACCGGTACCGATTATGCGATGTACTCGGTAGCCAACCGCGAGTTGCTCGACTTGGCTCAAAGCAGCTAATAGTCGCTGTTAAGCTCCATGAAAACCCCGCTGAGAATGCGGGGTTTTTTATGGCTGGCGATTTATTCAGGGGAGGTAAGGCTGTGTGTTAAGCGCGGGGGTTGAGCCGTAATCGCGGCAAACGGTTAACGCCCGGTGATTCGCTTCAGGCGTCGCTCAGCGGCAACAAGTACTCGGTTACATTGGGTGCGCCCGCAAGCAACAAACCCTGACCCAGTGCATTGGCTTCTTTTGAACTTTTGGGCAGCAGCAACACTTCATTGCCGCTGGCTGTGCGGTTCATCGACAGGCGCGAATAGGGCAGGCCGGTGTCGAGTAGCAGGCTCATGAATGCGCTGTCTTGCCAGGCGGCGTCGGGCATGTTGAAGACGTAAAAATCCTTTTCCAGGGCTTTGACGGCAGCGCGGTTCAAGGTATAGCGGCTTATCTGCGCCGGCAGGTTGGTTTCGAGTTGGCGAACCCGTGCGTAACCCACGGCGCAGGCCAGCTCTTCAGTATGCACGTCGCTCGCCCAATACAGGTAGTCGCCGTTCCAGCTGGTCTGGCGCAACACGATTGGCTCGCCCGCAAGAAAACGCGGCAGGGCCACGCTCAGGGTGCGGACAAAGTCCTTGTAGCTGATGATTCGCACATGCCGGCACGCTTCGCTGGCGGCAAAGGCTTCAACACTTAAGTAGTCCTCACCGCTTGGGCTGGCGCCGCTGAAACCGTGCAGTTTGCGCAGGTCGAAGCTGTCTTCCCGGTGTTCTTGCAGGGTCACCAGTTTGCTCAGCGCGGCATGCGCCAGTGCCTTGTCTTCTTGCACCGGGCCAGAAAGTGCGCTGCGCGGCAGGTCCAGCAAGCGCTGCAGTTGCATGCCTGATTGCAGGTGGATTGCTTGCGAGGGGGCGGCCAGTGGCGCGAAGGGCAGTTTGAGGGCGCTGGCCCGTTCGAGCAACTGACGCGTTGCACGGCCGCCGAGGCCAAAATTCTTGGCCAGCGTACTCAGGCGCATACTGATGGAAACCGGTATTTCTGGGTGAGACATGGTCGGGCAAGAACTCCAGGTACTTGGCTGCCAGTAGGCAACATTGCAATTTCAGTGATGCTTACTTGCGGGTTATACCTGCGTGATATGGCAATATAAGGGCATTCATTTGCAAAGTATCTCCATGCCAAAGCTCCTGCTGGATGTATCTCTGCCGGCCGAACGGTTACGTTTAGTTTATCAAGGTCAGGCCAATCGTATTCAATTGAAAAGTCGAGACGGCCGTCTTGTGAGTATCCCTGCCCATCACTTGCGGCCCTTTATCGGCCATGCGGGCGTGCAGGGGACTTTTATCATGGAATTCACCGAGTCCGGTCAACTTCTTAGTTTGCGTCGCGCTCCAGCATCGTTTTCATCTGATCAATACGCTTGACTCACAGCAGCCCAAACGCTACGAAACGACCTGACACGCTTCACTCAGGATTGATTGCGTGCCCCGCAATACCGGTATTTGCGCGACGTTACAGATTGATTCTTGCTGATTTCTGCAATTTATCCAGCCTCAATGCCGCACATGCCTCGCGAGCCTAACGCATGGGCTGTATAATCGCCGGTCTTACTCATTCGCCCTTATCGAGCTAAGCCTGCCCATGTATACCCTGGCCCGCGAGCTGCTGTTTAAATTATCCCCTGAGACGTCCCATGAGCTGTCGATCGACCTGATCGGGGCCGGTGGCCGTATGGGCCTCAATGGCCTGTTCAACAAGGCGCCAGCCAGCTTGCCGGTCAAGGTGATGGGCTTGGAGTTTGCCAACCCGGTGGGGCTGGCGGCAGGGCTGGATAAAAATGGCGATGCAATTGATGGCTTTGCCCAACTGGGTTTCGGTTTTGTTGAAATCGGCACTGTGACACCGCGTCCGCAGCCGGGGAATCCGAAACCGCGACTGTTCCGTTTGCCGGAAGCCGAGGCGATCATCAATCGCATGGGATTCAACAACCACGGCGTCGATCATCTGTTGCAGCGCGTGCAGGCGGCCAAGTACCGCGGCGTGCTGGGAATCAATATCGGCAAGAATTTCGACACGCCGGTTGAGCGCGCGGTTGATGATTACCTGATCTGTCTGGACAAGGTCTACGCCAATGCCAGCTACGTGACGGTTAACGTCAGTTCGCCGAACACGCCGGGGCTGCGTAGCTTGCAGTTTGGCGACTCGCTCAAGCAGTTGCTCGAAGCGTTGCAGCTGCGTCAGGAAGATCTTACCCAGTTGCATGGCAAGCGTGTGCCGCTGGCGATCAAGATTGCCCCGGACATGACCGATGAAGAAACCGTGCAAGTAGCGAATGCGCTGGTTGAAACCGGTATGGATGCGGTCATCGCCACCAACACCACGTTGGGCCGTGAGGGCGTCAAAGGGCTTGATCACGCCGATGAGGCGGGCGGTTTGTCGGGTGCGCCGGTGCGTGACAAGAGCACGCATATTGTTTCGGTTCTGGCTGCTGAGTTGGCGGGTCGTTTGCCGATCATTGCCGTTGGCGGCATCACCGAAGGTAAACACGCCGCCGAGAAAATCGCCGCGGGCGCGAGCCTGGTGCAGATTTACTCCGGCTTCATTTACAAAGGCCCGGCGCTGATTCGCGAAGCGGTTGACGCTATCGCAGGATTACCCAAAAAGGCTTGAGTTTGGCTTTTCTGCAGTCAGGTTTGCATGACTGCGGCCGTGATTTTTGCCTTTCCCGCGGCAATAAAAAGGGCTCCTTAAAGGAGCCCTCTGGGCCTAAGCCCGCCGCCTGATTGAGGCGTGCTTGATGAAGTCGGACGTGTCCTGTTTAGCCGACAGCGTGAAGTTCGTTGAGTCGATGAATACCGGCGGTACCGGTCATACCATCCCAGTTGTCGCCTCGGCCCTCGCGCCAGCCGTTTAACCAGGCTTGGCGGACAGATGGATTGGTGAATGGGCAGAGCTCTCTGGATTTACCATGGACGCCATATTGATAACCGCGCAAAAAAGCTTTTTCTGAAGGATCACGCTTAAGTCTTCTCATAGGGTGTTGCCCTCGTTTGTTGACTGTAATGTCCTGTAGACCTCGACGTGAGGTCAGGCAGTAATGGTTCTGCCGTTGGAGTCCGCTGCCGGCGTTACGAGCCTCCTGAGCCGCTTCGTTGCGATGCGGCCTGTGTAGATTTCTAACCAATGCGTGCTGCGCTGGGAATGATCGTTTTGTCATAAGCGTGCAACAATTATTAGGTTTAGGCCATAAGGCCTCGACCTAACAAATTAAGGTTAGCAGCCAAGTCCCTGTGGCGCTTGGCTTTGCGCAGGCCATACTGATGTTTTGCCATCGCTGGATGCGCTGGCTGTTGAATGATATTTATTCCGACGAAGTGTCGCTCTGTGACGTTTTGTCACTTATTTTGGCCGTGTTGACTGACTCAACATGCCGTTAATTTCACGAGGCACTGGATTTACCATGTCGGATCGATTCGAACTAGTTCTCACCTGTCCCAAAGGCCTTGAAGGCCTGTTGCTTGATGAAGCGGGGGAGCTGGGGTTGGAGGACGCGCGCGAGCAGACGTCTGCGGTGCGCGGTTTCGCGTCTATGGAGACAGCTTTCCGGCTGTGCTTGTGGTCACGACTGGCAAACCGGGTGCTGCTGGTGCTCAAGCGTTTTCCGGTCAAGGACGCCGAAAGCCTTTACGAAGGCGTGCTTGAAGTGGACTGGTTTGAGCACCTTGAGTCCGATGGCAGCCTGGCGGTTGAGTTCAGCGGCAATGGTTCCGGCATCGACAACACCCACTTCGGCGCGCTGAAGGTCAAGGATGCGATCGTCGACAAGCTGCGTTTGCGCGACGGCACCCGGCCTTCGGTCGATAAGATCAGCCCGGACCTGCGCGTGCATTTGCGCCTCGACCGGGGTGAGGCGGTGCTGTCGCTCGACTTGTCTGGTCACAGCCTGCATCAGCGCGGTTATCGTCTACAGCAAGGTGCTGCGCCCCTGAAAGAAAACCTCGCGGCGGCGGTATTGATCCGTGCTGGCTGGCCGCGTATTGCTGCCGAAGGCGGCGCGCTGGCTGACCCGATGTGCGGGGTGGGCACCTTCCTCGTTGAGGCGGCGATGATCGCGGCCGATATCGCGCCAAACCTCAATCGTGAAAAGTGGGGCTTCAGCCGCTGGTTGGGCCACATCCCGGTCTTGTGGAACAAGGTGCATGACGAGGCCGTGGCGCGTGCGGCTGCTGGCTTGGCCAAGCCACCGCTGTGGATTCGCGGCTATGAGGCCGATCCGCGCCTGATCCAACCGGCGCGCAACAACATTGATCGCGCCGGTCTGAGTGACTGGGTCAAGGTGTATCAGGGCGAGGTCGCTACGTTTGAGCCGCGACCGGATCAGAATCAAAAAGGCCTGATCATCAGTAACCCGCCTTACGGCGAGCGTTTGGGCGATGAAGCCAGCCTGTTGTATCTCTACCAGAACCTCGGCGAACGTCTGCGTCAGGCGTGCATGGGCTGGGAAGCGGCGGTATTCACCGGCGCGCCGGATCTGGGCAAGCGCATGGGCATTCGCAGCCACAAGCAGTATTCGTTCTGGAACGGTGCCTTGCCGTGCAAGCTGTTGCTGATCAAGGTTCAGCCCGAGCAGTTTGTAACCGGCGAGCGTCGTTCTCCTGAGCAGCGTGAGCGTGAACGCGAGCAAAATGAAGTGGCCGCAGCGCCGGCTCCGGTCAGCAAGGCTGCACCGAGCCCTGCGCAAGCGCCGGTCGAGTTGGCGCGTTTGAGCGAAGGCGGGCAGATGTTTGCCAACCGCTTGCAGAAAAACCTCAAGCAGCTTGGCAAGTGGGCACGCAAGGAAGGCATCGAATGCTACCGCCTGTATGACGCCGACATGCCGGAATACGCATTGGCTGTCGACCTGTATCGCGACTGGGTTCACGTGCAGGAATATGCAGCGCCGCGTTCGATTGACCCGGAAAAAGCCTCGGCGCGCTTGTTCGATGCGTTGGCGGCTATTCCGCAGGCATTGAATATCGACAAGAGCAAAGTGGTGGTCAAACGCCGTGAGCGCCAGACGGGCACCAAGCAGTATCAGCGTCAGAGCACTCAGGGCCAGTTCATGGAAGTGACCGAGGGCGGCGTCAAGCTGCTGGTCAACCTGACGGATTATCTCGACACCGGTCTGTTCCTCGATCACCGTCCGCTGCGTATGCGTATCCAGCGTGAGGCTGCCGGTAAGCGCTTCCTCAACCTGTTCTGCTACACAGCCACGGCAACCGTGCATGCGGCCAAGGGCGGCGCTCGTACGACCACGAGCGTGGATTTGTCGAAAACCTACCTCGATTGGGCACGGCGCAATCTCTCGCTCAACGGCTTCTCTGACAAGAACCGCCTTGAGCAGGGCGATGTGATGGCGTGGTTGGCGGAAGACCGTGGCGAATACGAGCTGATCTTTATTGATCCGCCGACGTTCTCCAACTCCAAGCGCATGGAAGGTATTTTCGATATCCAGCGCGATCACGCGTCCATGCTTGATCTGGCCATGGCCCGACTGGCGCATGGCGGTGTGCTGTATTTCTCGAACAACTTCCGTAAATTCCAGCTGGATGACAATCTGGCTGAGCGTTATGCGGTTGAAGAGATCAGCGCCTCGACACTCGATCCGGACTTTGCCCGCAACAGCAAGATTCACCGCGCCTGGCGTATTACCGCGCGCGGTTGAGGCTGGCGCCAGCGAGACTGGCGCTGTTATTTCAGGCATTAAAAAGCCCCGAAGTCGTAAAGACTGTCGGGGCTTTTTGTTGCTTGCGGATTACTTGGTTCTGGGGTTCTTGTAGACGTCCAGCAGCACCTGGTCGAGTACGGCGGATGCGCCCCACGGTTTAGGGTCGTTGAGAATTGCCACGACCGCCCAGTAATCGCCGTTCTTGTCGCGGCTGAAGCCCGAAATAGCACGGACGTTGTTCAGGGTGCCGGTCTTGATGTGGCCCTGACCCTCCATTGGAGTGCGACGCAAACGCTTGCGCATGGTGCCGTCCATTGCGGTTAACGGCAGCGAACTGATGAACTCGGCGGCGTAGGGGCTTTTCCACGCAGTCTGCAGGATCTTCGACATCTCGCGCACACTCACGCGTTCGGCGCGCGACAGACCGGAGCCGTTCTCCATCACCAGTTGCGTGGCGGTGATGCCTTTGCGTGCCAGCCAGCTGCGAATGGCGCGCTGCGCTGCCATCGAATCATCGGCGTCGGCAGGGGTGCGGTACTTGGCGCCGATACTGAGAAACAACTGACGGGCCATGGTGTTGTTGCTGTATTTGTTGATGTCGCGAATGATCTCGACCAGATCCGGTGAGTAGGCCCGCGCGAGCAATTTGGCGCTGCTCGGGACACTGCCCTGACGGTCTTTGCCGAGGATGCTGCCGCCCAGTTCGGCCCAGATCGCGCGGACTGCGCCAGCGGCATAGCTTGGGTGATCGAGCAGCGACAGGTAGGCCTGTGAGCTGCAACCATCGGCCAGCTTGCCGTCGACAATCAGCGTGGTGCCATCGAATTCGGCCACCGGATTCAGACGCACTTCAGGCCAGGCCGGGCATTTGGCGGCCTTGAGGGCTTTGACCCGGTTATCGACGCGAATGGTCGCAATCGGTGGTTCGATAGAAACGTTGATCTTGCCGCCATCGTTGCGGGTGACCACGCGCACGGCCTTGAGGTTGACCAGCAGTGAGTCCGGGGTCACCAGATATGGTTTGTTCTTGTCGCCGCCATCATCATTGAATGCGGGCAGTTGTGGCTGTTTGAAGTAGCTGCGATCGAGCACCAGATCGCCGGTCACCTTGGTCACGCCGTTGGCGCGCAGGTCGCGCAGCAGCAGCCAGAGTTTCTCCATGTTGAGCTTCGGGTCGCCACCGCCCTTGAAGTAGAGATTGCCATTGAGCACGCCGCCGCGCACCGGGCCGTCGGCATAGAAGTCTGTGCGCCACTGATAGGTCGGCCCGAGCAATTCGAGCGCCGCATAAGTGGTGATGATTTTCATGGTCGATGCCGGATTGACCGAGACATCGGCGTTGTAAAAATTGCTATCGCCCGCACGGCTCAATGGAACGACCGCAACGGATAAAGATTGCGGGCTGACTTTGCTGGCTTTCAGGGATTTTTCGACATTGCTCGGCAGGTAAGAGGCAGCGCTTACGGTGAGCGGCAGCGTCAAGGGGATCAGGAAACTGGCGATGGCCAAATGGCGCAGGGCTTTAAGCATGAAGTAACGCCCCCTGGGCGTGATTTGAAATGAAGCGTCGAGAGGTTGCAGGTGCGGCATAAAATTGCTTCGCATTATGCATCAAGGCTACAACGGATTTGTAAGCATGTGCGTCCGTCGGTTGAATTTCTTTGATGATTGCTAATTGCCACTGGCCGCGACTAGTCGAGAGTCGGGCATGTTCGGCCTTAAACTGTTAAAGTAGTGGGCGTAATTACTTTTGAGGATTGTTTCATGGCTACTAACCGTTCCCGTCGTCTGCGTAAAAAACTCTGCGTAGATGAATTTCAGGAGTTGGGTTTCGAACTCAACCTGACTTTCAAGGAAGACCTGACTGAAGAAGTCATCGATACATTCCTCGAGCAATTTTTGACAGAAGCCATGGAAGCCAACAACCTGGGCTACGTCGGTGGCGATGACTACGGTCTGGTTTGCCTGGACCAGCGTGGCTCGGTCAGCGAAGAGCAACGTGCCAGCGTTGAAGCGTGGCTCAAGGGCCGTAGCGAGCTGACCGATTTCACCGTCAGCCCGCTGCTTGACGTGTGGTACCCGGAAACGCCAATCAACAAGGCGTAATCCTCAAGTTCTATGCAACCCGGCGCAATGCCGGGTTGTGTGGGCTGTAATCGCTGCCTGCCAGCATAGCCCAAGCCATTTATGACTCCACGCTGAATCCCGCCTTGGCCAACAGTGCCGACTCATCTACCGTATCGATTTGCTCTGGCTGCATGAAGCGCTCGGCATAACGCCGGTAAACTCTGCTGCTGATAAACAAGCCGAACAGGTCCGTGTCGATGTGCGCACCCCGGCACATGCCGGCCATGATATTCAATGACTCCGACAGCAACTTGCCTTTCTTGTAAGGTCGGTCGACTGCTGTCAGTGCCTCGAAAATATCGGCGATGGCCATCATCCGTGCAGGCAGGCTCATCTGCTCTTTGCTCAGGCGTTTCGGGTATCCCGTGCCGTCCATTTTTTCGTGGTGACCGCCGGCAATTTCCGCGACGTTTTGCAGGTGTGGCGGGAAGGGCAGATGGTCGAGCATGATGATGGTCTGCACGATGTGGTGGTTGATGATGTAACGCTCTTCCGCCGTCAGCGTGCCGCGAGTCACCCCCAGGTTATGCAACTCACCGCGGTTGAATTTGTAGGCCGGTACATCAAGGCGAAAGCCCCAGCGGTTGTCTTCCTCGATTAGCTCGCTGGCTGGGCGCTCGAACAAGTGCTCCGGTTTGTCTGCCAGCAATGGCTCGAGTACCGGCAAGGTCGGTGGCGGACTGCGTTCCTGACGTTTTGACTCTTCCCACGAAACTCCAAGCCGGTCATCCAGGGTTCGCAGCCAGGTGCGTTGGCCAATCTGCTTGAGCCGCGCGATGTCTTCATCCGCCATTGCTTCGCCGCCGAGGTTGCTCTTGGCGACAAAGGCGAACTCTTCATCGAGCTCAGCAAGCAAGGCATCCCGGGTGTTGGCAAGGCTCGTGGCATCACCCCCTTGCGCGCAGTTTTGCCAATAACTGATCCAGACATCGCGCTTGAGAATTTCGAACCGACAACGCACCTCATGAATGCGGTCGTACAAAGTCTCAAGTTTGGTGGCTTTATCGACGACGTATTCAGGCGTTGTGACTTTGCCGCAATCATGCAGCCAGGCGCCGATGTGCAGGGCTTCCCACTCTTCGTCTGTTGGGTTGTAGTCCTTGAAGGGTGGCGCATCGCTTTGCGCTGCGGCGCGGGCGAGCATAAGGGTTATTTCCGGTACGCGCTGACAGTGGCCGCCGGTGTAGGGACTCTTGGCGTCGATTGCGCCGGCCATCAACTGAATGAACGAGTCGAGCAGATTCTTTTGCCGCTCAAGCAGGCGCTGACTTTCGATGCACAATGCCGCCACCCCGGAGACAGCTTCGACGAATGCGACGCGCGCCGGGCTTAAAATATTCGGGTCTGCGCTGATGCCATCTTCACGGTGCAGCAGAAGCAATGTGCCGACCGTGGCACCCTGTCGATTGTGCAGGCCGGTGACGACCATTTGTGCGCGTGGCGTCTCGAGTGTGGTGAGCAGATCCTTGAACTCGCCCGCCTGATCAAAACCGATCGACACCGCGCTGCTTTTGCCGCCAAGCGCCGGTTCTTTGAGCCAGGTTGGCATGTTCTCGCCGTCCATGCTGTAGCTCGGCATATGGTGCTCATTGACGTCTTGTTTCTGGCCGTTGAGAAATACTCCGTAAGGCAGCAGGCTGCTGCCATCGGCATTGGTCAGATAGAGAACGCCGCCATGGGCCTGGCTGATACCGACCGTTTCCTGAAGCACGCGCTCCAGCAGTTTGTCGAAACGGGTTTCGGCAGAGAGGCTGGCGGTAATCTCGAGGAAGCTGAAAATAGTGTCCTTCATGCGGCCCATCGATACCGCCAGTTCGTCCACTTCCAGCACCGGCGAGCGACCAGTTGCCGGGTGACTGAAATTGAACCGGCGAATGGCTTCGGCTTCATTGACCAGACCATTGAGCGGACGCACCAGTATGCGCGACATCAGCCAGCCAATCGGGATGCACAGCAGCAAAATTGCAATCGTCAGCACGGCGCCTTGCCAGCGAATCCGGTAGGCATCGGCGAGCAGTTCATCTTCGGGTGCCAGCAATGCCAGCCGCAGCCCGTTCGGGCCGGCCGCTGGCAGCATGCGATAGGCGACTTGCCAGCGTCGGCCCTTGATTTCCATGGCGCCGACAAAGTCTTTATCCAGTTTCATTTTCTGGAAGTCAGCGAGCACCGGCGCCAGATTGGCAATGGGCGTGAGCTGGGTCGGGTCTTGAGGGTTTGTCAGACGACTGACATCCGGATAAGCCACCACCAGCCCGTCGGGGCTGTACATAACCGCCTGAGTGGAGGGCGTGATCTTATGTGAGGCCAGCGTAGCCGAGAGGCTGGCAAGGGTTATGTCTGCACTGATAACGATGTTATCGGCGGCGTGCTGAGCAACCGTGATACCGACGTCCCCAGTGGAGAAAAACAGATACGGCGCCGTGGTGTACTGGCCTGTGATATTCAGCGCATGGCTGTACCACGGCCGTGAAATTGGGTTGTAGGCTTCTTCGAGATTTTGCTGAGTGCTTAACTGCTCGAGGTTTTCGTTATAGAACAGGTATTCAGAAACCGCTGTGCCTGAGTTGATCCGGTTGATGCTCCAGACTTGATAAACCGCTTCGGCTGGCGCATCAAAGCGCTCTTTCAGCGCATCGCTTCGCAGCGGTCGGACCATGAAGAAATCACCATCACCGTAACCGAGATACAGCGAAGCCAGTTTGGGATTGTCACGCAGCGCTTGAGCGAACACCGGCAATAACGCCAAGCGTTCGTGACGATCCATGCCCTTGTTGCGCATGTCCAACGCAAGCATGCCGATGAGGTTGCGGATTGGCCGGTAGGTGTGATCGAGGTCGGCATTCACCTGATTGCTGACCAGTCCAAACATCTCATCACTGTTGCTGAGAATAATCTTGCTGGTCTGGTAGTAGTTGTAAATCCCCAGAACTATTCCGGTGCTGAGAAGCAGGAGGGTGAATAACACACTGATGTGCACATGAAGGGGAAACCTGAAGCGCGCATTCCTTGATGCATCGGGCATGGCCCAAACTCCCTGAGTGATGCGAAATCATGCAATCAGCATAGTGGCTGTTTGCAATTATGAAAGATTTCGTATCACCACAAAGTGTTATTTAGTCTTATAGGAGCCAGTTTGGCTGTTGCGACCTCTCAGCCAGTGCGCGCAGGCGTATATGAGCAGGGTAATCACCACGGAAATAACCACACCAATGGTGCTGTTCAGGAGTCGCGTTGGGGCTATTTGCCAGTCGCGTGACAGGCTTTCGGCCAGCAGCAAGAAACATACGGCTATCTGCAGTACATATGCGCCGTATTCATGGGCTTGCAGGGCCCGGCAGAATACGATCAAGGGCAGCACAGAGGCGACCATGATCGCGGGGTTGTGCAGGCTGTAGCCAAAAAGGAAAATCAGGATCGCGGTGCACAGGGTGACGAAATGCGGGCGCAGCGTGTTAAGCAAACCGGTCGCCCAGTTCAATGGTAGGGTGCCAAGAACGGCGAGTGTCATCCAGTGCCCGTGGCTGATGCCAGTCAGGTTCACGCTCAGGCCAGCGAGACCAAAAGCCAGGGTGCAGGCCAGTGCATGCAGGCGCCAGCGGTATTCGGATTGGCGCTTGGCATTGCGCCACAGCACTTTGAGTATGCTAATGAAGCGCGGCATGTAGGGCCACATGCGCATGCCGTGCAGGCCGCGTTGGCCGAACGCCAACAACATCACCCACAAACCGCCCAGAATGAATAACATGCCCACGGCATAGGGGTTGCTCAGGCTGCTCAGGCCATATTGGCCCTGGCCCATGCACAGGCAGATGGTCAGGCTGATGCCCAGCTTGCCGGTTTCGGTGCCAAAGCGTTGCAGCCAGGCCAGCAAAAAACCAAAAACACTGAACAGACAAAGGCTGAGTACCGGGTCTGCAGCCGCCCACAAGCCCAGTCCTGCGCTCCACGCCCCGAGGCTGATCAACAGCAGCATGCGCAACATGCCCAGCCGGTGAATCGGATTGACCTGTGAAGCCTGGAATGCGCCTAGCGCGGCCCAGAGAAACCCCGGATGTGCACTGAACAGCCCAAGCAGAAGTGGCAATCCGCAGCCCAGGCCCGCAATGATTGCGGGGCCCCACGCGGGTGGGCCAGCGTGCCAGCCGAGTACTTTTTGCAACGCTGCTTTCATCATTTATACCGGGCTTGAACGTCCTGTCATTTCACGGGCCATCTCGGTTGCATAGCTGTCGGTCATGCCGGCGATGAAATCAATCATGCGGAGAAACGAGTCATACAGCGGTCCGTGCGGGTCGGGTGCATTGTTGCCTAACAAGTCGAGAATGCGTCGGTGCTTGAACGACGGTGCGCGACCTCCATGTTGTTCCAGTGCAGCACCGCAAAATGCATTAAGCAAGATTTCCAGCGTGGTATAGGCGCCGATTTCGTGCAGCGTCTTGCGCTTGTCCTGAAATATTTTCTCGCGTGCCATGGCTTTCGCCCGCTGCACACAGCGCTTGGCCGGGCCATGCATGTGCTCGACCAGATCCCCTGTGAGGTGGCCGCTGAGCAGGGCCCGCTGCTGATCGACAAACGCATTGGCCGCCGCGTTGGTCAGGTGTTCGATGGCTTTACCGCGCAGGATTGCCAGCTTGCGTCTTCTTGAGTCTTGCGGGCCGAGCTGGCGATAGGTTTGCGGCAGATCATCGCCCACCAGGTCGAGGAGCAGCGCTTCAACTTCGCCGTACTCGAGCAGCTCCATCTCCAGACCATCTTCCAAGTCAATCAGGCCGTAGCAGATGTCGTCCGCTGCTTCCATCAGGTAAACCAGCGGATGCCGTCCCCAGCGTTGGTCTTCAATTTTTGCCAAACCGAGTTTTTGCGCGATGTTTTCCAGCAGCGGCAATTCGCTCTGGTAGCAACCGAACTTATGCTTCTTGTAGCCGTGCGCCTCCGCATGACGCGCCGTCCACGGGTACTTGAGATAAGTGCCAAGGGTTGCGTAAGTGAGCCGGGTGCCGCCGTCGAATTGGTGGTATTCGAGCTGGGTCAGCACGCGAAAGCCTTGCGCGTTGCCTTCGAAGTTGAGGAAATCGCCGCGCTCGCTGTCGCTCATGTCGTCCAGCCAGCCGCGCCCGGCTGCTTGCTGGAACCAGTGGCGAATAGCATCTTCACCGGAGTGACCGAACGGCGGGTTGCCAATATCGTGCGCCAGGCAAGCCGATTGCACCACCATGCCCAAGTCGCTGGGCTCACACCATTGCGGCAAGGATTCGCGGATCATTTCGCCCACGCGCATGCCGAGTGAGCGGCCGACGCAACTGACCTCCAGCGAGTGAGTGAGGCGCGTATGGATATGGTCGTTACTGGAAACCGGGTGCACTTGGGTTTTGCGGCCGAGGCGGCGAAATGCACCGGAAAAGATAATTCGGTCGTGGTCTTTGTGGAAAGGGCTACGGCCGAGTTCATCGTTGCTGTGGGTCGGTTTACCGAGTCGTTCGCGGGTGAGCAGTGTTTGCCAATCCAAGGCTAATCCTCGCCATTCAGTGGCTTTAATCGGTTGCAAAGCAGTATTGAGCGCGAGCCAATGCCCGCAGTCAGCATCAATCAGCTGCTAGCTTCGGTGTTCCAGCGCGTGTCCGCAAGAGGGGTGAGCGATCTGGAGCGTGGATATGCGCGGCAACCGTGCGGTGGTTGTGCTGCGTGTAGACACGTTTTTCTGTGCGAGGTTCGCCTAGAAACCACTGGCGTCGATATCCATCAGCAGTAAATGTTGGCCGTCATTGATGAATTGCCCGGCCGTTAGGCAATACAGGTTACTGGTGGCATCGCGGTAGGTTCCTGAGCAAATCATGCGCGACTCTTCACGGCCCTCGCTGACCAGCTGGTGAAAGTAAGGCCGCCACGACCAGTTGTGGCCAAGATAGCGGCTGTCTTCCAGCCATGTGTCTGCGTGGCGCTGATAATTGGCGGTGACTTGATTGCCGTTCGCGTCACATTGATAGATGCGAATCAGCCAAGGGTAACTGTCGCTAGCGGGCAGAGCCGGTGGCGGTTTATTCAGCGGCCAGGCCGCGAGGCTATTGAGCAGCGCTTGCATGTGTTTGCGCTGATCGATTTGCGTCAGTCGCTCGTTGAGCTTTTGCGCAACGTAGCGGTCGCGCAGTTGGGCAAAGTGCTCAACAAAGGCATCGCTTGAATGAAACGTGGGCGAGGGTTTGGCGAACAAGAAACCTTGCACATAGCGGGCTCCGCATTCGAGAGCAAAATGCAGTTGGGCTTCGGTTTCAACGCCCTCGGCAATGATCCAGCAACCGGTCTTCTCGGCCATTTTAGCCAGCGCACGAACCACTTCACTGCTTGGGCCACCGCGTGCGGCATCCTGGAACAGTTGCATGTCCAGCTTGAGAATATCGGGCTGCAATGCCAGAACGCGGTCGAGCTGCGAGTAGCCCGCGCCAAAGTCGTCGATTGCCACGCGCGCACCGGCTTCGCGATATTGCTCCACGGCTTTTTTCAGGCGCGAGCTGGTGCCGCTGAGCTCGGTGATTTCAAACACCACACGGCTTGCGTCAACTTTGCTGAGTTGCAGTTGCTTGAGACTGGGCAGCGGTTGTTCGGCGCGCAGGCGGGTGATCCAGCGCGGGGAAATGTTCAGGCTGAGAAACCAATCGGCAGGTGCCTGCTGGAATTGCTGCAACGCCTGACCACGGATTTCACGGTCGAGCCGGCGCAACGCGCTGCTGGGAGTTTTCGGATCACTGAACAGTGGGCCGGCGGAATGCAAAACGCCGTTGTCGCCGCGCAGGCGTGCGAGCGCTTCAACGCCGGCAATGCGTCCGGTGGCGGTATCAATGAACGGTTGAAAGACGGCGATCGGTTGACCGTCGAGCACGTTAGATCCTTAGCTGTTAGGCGGTACGGCGTGGCAGATGACCACGCCAATACAATCAGCTAGCAAGATCGTTGCCATTCTCAGTCGTTGGCACCGGGCTCATTGTTGGGTGAGGCGGGCGAGGCGGGCGGCGCCTGAGTAGCGGAAAGGCGACCAAGGCAATTCTCAGCCAGCGGCGCCAATTACTGTTTTTGCCAAGAAAGGTCGTCATCAACACTGCGCCACCGGCAATCCATAATGGCGCATTGCTGGTGCCCAGGTATTGGCCGACATTTTGCGCGTTGCGCAGGGGTTGCATTAACACCAACGCCTCATGACGCAGTTCCTGACGATGCAGTTCCATGCGCATGCGCAGCATGGCCTTGCGCAGTTCACTTTTGCTGGCCTTAACAGGCAGGTTGGCTGGGTTCATGGCAGCAATTGCTCGCGGTCACGGGCCAACTCTTCAAGGCTGGCGCTGAATGGGGCAGAGGCATTGCGTATGCGTGAGGTCAGAACCAACACGCTGGCAAGCAACGCAAAGGCATAAAAACCGCACAGGCTGAAGATCACCGTGAGGCGATAGCTGTCCCAGTAATAAATAAGCAGGGCAGCAGACAACCCAAGGACCAGCAGCAAGGCAAACACCACACAGCAGCTGGTGAGTACCAGCAATTGCAGTGAGTGCTTGTGCAGGTCCTTGAGTTCTTCACCGAAAAGTTCGATGTGTCCTTGCAACAGCCCAATCAGGGCGGCGCCAATACGTTGTGGCGTGTTGGCGCGGCTGCTGGAGGCGTGCGGTGTTTCATCCATGTCGTGGTCTCGTTAACGCTTGGTAATCAACATGCCCAGCAACATGCCAACGCCTGCTGCGATTCCCATGGACTGCCAAGGGTGGGTTTGTACATAGCTCTCAGTCGCGTCAACTGCGGCTTTGCTGCGCTCGCGCACAGAAGCTTCGGCGTTGTGCATGGTGGCACGTGCGCGGCTGAGGCTTTGATGAATCTGGGTGCGCAGGTCTTCGGCTTTATCACCCGTGAGATCGGCGGATTGCTGAAGCAGCTTTTCCGTGTCTTTAACAAGTGCCTGAAATTCTTGTAGCAGTTCGTCCTGGCCAGCGTTTGAAGATGATTTGCGAGGCATGGCGTAACTCCTTGGGTTAATAACAGTGTACATGCATATGAGTGTTTATCGGCCTGAGGGTTCAGCTTAGTTATAAGCCTGGGTTACGCAATGGCTGGTACAGGAATTGCTTTAAGCTGGTGCGCAGTTTTCCAGTGTTGCCCGTTTATGGGGCTTGGTCAGGCGTATAGAAAAATCGTGTGGCATGGATAAGCCATTAATATTTATAGAGAAAAGCCAAAAATAAAAAACAGGGCGAACAGTTAAGGTGCGTCTGGTCTTGCGGAAGCAAAAGCCAGATCGGTGCAAGCGCTTCTTTGTGGTGCGTTTATTACCTTGAATGATTCGCTTTGGTGCTTTTTGTCGTGGAGACTGCTTCGCTGATGGAAACAATCAACAGTGCTGTCGAGACCCTGATTCAGGGCTCTAATACCCTCTTTATTCTGCTCGGCGCCGTGATGGTGCTGGCCATGCATGCCGGCTTCGCTTTTCTTGAAGTCGGCACGGTCCGACAAAAGAACCAAGTTAACGCCTTGTCGAAAATCATTTCCGACTTCGCCGTTTCGGCGCTGGCGTACTTCTTTATCGGCTACTGGGTGGCCTACGGCGTGACCTTTTTGCAGCCCGCGAGCGTGCTGACGGCTGATCACGGTTACGGGCTGGTGAAGTTCTTTTTCCTGCTGACCTTTGCCGCTGCGATTCCCGCGATCATCTCGGGCGGGATTGCAGAGCGCGCCAAGTTTGGGCCGCAGATCTGCGCCACGGTATTGATTGTGGCGTTTATCTATCCGTTCTTCGAAGGGCTGATCTGGAACGGCAACTTCGGTTTCCAGGCGTGGCTGGAAGCAAGCTTTGGCGCTCCGTTTCATGATTTTGCAGGCTCGGTCGTGGTGCATGCGGTAGGCGGTTGGTTGGCCTTGGCCGCTGTGTTGCTGCTCGGGCGCCGCGATGGCCGTTATCGTGATGGACGGTTGGTCGCATTCGCACCGTCGAGCATTCCGTTTCTGGCGCTCGGCTCGTGGATTCTGGTGATCGGCTGGTTCGGCTTTAACGTCATGAGCGCACAAACGCTGGGCAGCGTCAGTGGCTTGGTGGCGGTCAATACGTTAATGGCAATGGTCGGGGGCACAGTCGCCTCCCTGCTGGTTGGGCGCAACGACCCGGGCTTTTTGCACAACGGCCCGCTCGCCGGGCTGGTCGCGGTGTGCGCAGGCTCTGACCTGATGCATCCGATTGGCGCGCTGGCGACTGGCGCGGTGGCGGGCGCGCTGTTTGTCTGGGCATTCACCGCGACGCAGGTGAAGTGGAAGATTGATGACGTGCTCGGCGTTTGGCCGCTGCACGGGCTCTGCGGTGTGTGGGGCGGTGTTGCCTGCGGCATTTTTGGCCAGCAAGCATTGGGAGGGCTGGGCGGCGTCAGCCTTGTCAGCCAGTTGCTGGGCACGGTGTTGGGCGTCGTGGTGGCGCTTGTCGGTGGCTTGCTGGTCTACGGCGTACTCAAAGCATCACTCGGCATTCGTCTGACGCAGGAGCAGGAGTACTACGGCGCTGACCTTTCAATTCATAAAATCGGTGCTGTCAGTCAGGATTGACGCCGCGTGTTCGACTGAACAGCTGCGCAGGCCTGCGCAGCTGTTCAGCGCCATGTTCAGTCCTGCTCGGGTGAATTCGGCGTGTCTGCTTGACGATTGGATTTTTGCCATTGCGTCGGGCTCATGTCGAACCAGTTCTGGAAGGCCCGCGAGAATGCACTCAGGTCCGAATAACCGAGCAACCCGGCCAGTTGGGTGAAGCTGATGGTCGACTCGCTCAGATAGCGACGGGCCATGGCCTGACGTGTTTCATCGAGCAGGATCTTGAACGAGGTGCCTTCATTGGCGAGGTATCGCTGCAAACTTCTTGGGCTAAGTACCAGGTATTCGGCAACCTGCTCAACCGTGACCCGGCCTTTGGGCAACAGATTACGCAGCACGCGTTGAACGTGATCGGGCAGTTGATCGACCGTAACCCGTTCCAGGGTATCGACATGCTGACGCATCAGCCTGTGCAATTCAGCATCCGCAGTCTCAAGCGGAATATTCATGAAACGTGAGTCAAACAGCCAGGCATTATGGGTGCTGTTGAACTGCAGCGTGGCGCCGAGCATACGCCGGTACATGGCCAGCGGAGCCCCTGGCGCATGTTGGAACATCACCGTCTCCGGCTGCCAGCGATTACCGATCAGGGTGCGCATGAGCTGGTGACCTACACCCATTGCAAGCTCGGCGGCTTGGCGCTGACCAGGCAGGCTTTGCTCCTCTGCGGTGTAACTCAGGGTGGCGTGGTTGCCGTGAACCTCAATGACCACCTGAGCTGCACTTGAATGCAGGTGGTAATAGTGGGCGAGTTCATGCAGTGCCCGGCCGACATTGCTGGTATTGCGAATCAGATAGAGCAGCGGGCCAAAAACGCTAACCCCTTGAAACAAACCGTACTGCAGGCCGAACAATGGGTTAGCGCTGCGCTGTGCGCTGAGCTGCAGCGTAGCTGTGAATTTACGGTAGGAGATAAGTTCTTCAGGGTGCTCTGCAATATCGCGCGGTAAGCCGACTTCGCTCAATATTTCATACGGATCTATGCCTTGGCTCTGGGCAAATTCATAAAAACGGGCAAGTGACGATGCGCGTGAAATATCGGACATGTTTTTAGTCGCTAAAAAGACGATTCGTGAATAGTCCCGGCCGAGTCACCGCGCAACCCAAGCTCAACGTGCGTAAACCGCCAGGCACTGAATATTAACCCGCGCACGATGCATGAGTTACTCACGCATCGCCATTATCGTTTTGTTGGGAATGCCTGCAATTGTGGCAAAAATCACGGGTTTTGCTGGGCTGCGCACAGATTTTGGCGACTTGGCTGCGGTGTTTTCCGATAAACGCGGACAGTGGCTTCGGCGAAAAGGCTGTCGCCATTTGGCTAAATGCTGGCGCGCTTTGTCAAGCGTGGTCATCCAGCGCGGGGCAGTATGAGCCCCAATCCCCCGTGATTGGATAACTACAAGGAAAACAATAATGGTAATGCCAATTCCAGTTTTTGATCATAAAGAACTGCTGACGCTCAATACTCAGGAACTCCCCATCTACGAAAACGCCTTGGCCCCACATTTCCCTGGCGTCAACGTCCAGCCGTTGTTTCTGGATCCGTCGGCGGGTACTTGGGCACTTCGTGTGATCTTTGATCCGGGCGTAGCGCTGCCATGCCACTATCACACCGGCACTGTTCACCTGTTCACCCTGAGCGGTAAGTGGAACTACGTTGAATACCCGAACCAGCCGCAAACGGCCGGCAGTTACCTGTTTGAGCCGGGCGGTTCGGTTCACACCTTCTCGGTTCCGGCTGACAATACCGAGCCGACTGACACCGTAATGGTCGTGCAAGGTGCCAATATCAACTTTGATGCCGATGGCAACTACGTCAACCTGATGGACGCCAGCAGCATCATGCAAATAATCGATCATCTGGTTAAGGAACGTGGCTTGCAACCTGCCAAGTACATCCGTCCCGCTCAGGCTGAGTACACGGTCTGATCAAAGCGGTTAACAATGCGCCAGCCGATACTCTCGGCGGCGCATTTTCGTGTTCGCATCATCACAATAATAATTGCTGTTGGCCGGTTTCGGCAGCACGGCAACAACGCGAAAGGAAAGCTTATGTCATCCGCTCAGATGCCTGCCGGTGCACAGGGTCAGACCCCGGAGATTCCCCGTTCCGTGTTTATTACCGGCGCCAATGGTTTCATTGGTCGCTCGCTATTGTTGCGCTACAAAGCCCTGGGCGCTGATGTACGCGGGATGGATATCACGGCGGATGCCAGTCACAACGTGGTGGCGGGTGATCTGACCCAACCACAGCGCTGGGCCGAACATGCCAAAGGCTGTGATCTGTTCATCAACACCGCAGCAGTTGTGTCGTTGGCCGCGTCCTGGAAGCTTTACCGGGAAGTCTCAGTGCAAGCTGTGCGCAGTTGCATCGATGTGGCAATTGCCAGCGGTGCCAAGCGCTTCGTGCAGATCTCCTCGATTGCCGCGTTGGGTTGGCAGTATCCGGATAACGCGGATGAGAAAACCGATGTAGTGATCGGCTCTGACTACCGTTACGGCGTCGCCAAAGGTGCCAGTGAGCATGTGGCGTTGGCCGCTCACGCCGCAGGCGAAATCGAGTGCACAGTGATTCGGCCAGGCGATGTTTACGGGCCGGGTTCACGCCCTTGGGTCAGTGAAACTTTCAAAATGTGCAAAGCCGGCAAACTTATCCTGCCCGGTAAAGGCAACGGCATCTTCACCCCGGTTTATATCGATGACTTGCTCGATGGCGTGATGCTCGCCAGTGGCTTGCCCGAGGGCCGTGGCCAGATCTTCCATCTGTGCGGCATGGGCCCTGTGACCGTCAAACAATTCTTCACACATCACTGGCGTTGGGCCGGTCGTGAAGGTTCACCGCGAACCTTACCGCTGTGCCTGGCAGTTGGCCTTGCGCGCGTACTGTGGGGCGTCAATACTCTGCTCAAACGTGACGATGAAGTAACCCCGGACATCATGTACATGTTCGCCCGCACGGGAAATATCTCCAGTGCTAAGGCGGCGAAAATGCTCGGCTATCAGCCGAAAGTTACATTGCAGGAGGGTATGCGGCGCGCTGAAGCGTGGCTGCGTGAAACCGGTCAGATGAACTGATCCGGTCGTTATCAGGCTGATCCAACTGCGGTTATTGCCGGAGTTGATGGTGGGTCTGACGGGTTTAATAAGTCGTATGAAACTGCTAAAAGGTCTACTTCAACGCCAATGAAAATCAAGACTATTGACTGCCAAGTTGCTGGTTTGAGTGTTTTCAACCGGGCGTTTTGAAGAGACGCGGCAGCCCCTAATAAGAAATAAAAGGATTGATCATGAGTAGATTTCGGTTTCAATTGTTGCCGCTTACCAAGGCGGCGCTGCTAGTCGCTTCGGTTTGCATCACGCCGTTTGCAAGTGCGGCGGACAAACCCAACATTCTGGTCATCATGGGTGATGACATTGGTATCTCCAACATCAGCCGCTACAGCAATGGCCTGATGGGTTACCAAACCCCGAACATCGACCGTATCGCCAACGAAGGCATGATTTTCACCGACTATTACGGTGAGCAAAGTTGCACCGCAGGGCGTTCGGCCTTTATTACCGGCCAGCATCCGGTGCGCACCGGCCTGACCAAAGTAGGCGTGCCGGGCGCGGCAGTCGGTATTCAAAAAGAAGACCCGACGCTGGCCGAGTTGCTCAAGCCGCTGGGTTACACCTCGGGTCAGTTCGGCAAGAACCACTTGGGTGACCGTGACGAGTTCCTGCCAACCAACCATGGTTTTGACGAGTTCCTCGGCAACCTGTATCACCTCAACGCCGAAGAAGGCCCGGAAGATCCGGACTGGACCAAGAACCCGGTCATCGATAAAGCCATTCGCCCGCGCGGGATCATTCACAGCACGGCCGACGGCAAGATCGAAGACCTGGGCCCGCTGAACACCAAGCGCATGGAAACCATTGACGACGAGTTCCTCAATGCGTCGCTGAATTTCATGGACAAGGCGGTTAAAGCCGACAAGCCATTCTTCGTCTGGTTTAACTCCACGCGCATGCACTATTACACCCACCTGCGCAAAGAATCCGAGGGCCTTTCGGGTCAGGGTTTCTACAACGACGGTATGGTTGAGCACGATAATCAGGTCGGCACACTGCTGAAAAAGCTGGATGATCTGGGCGTTGCCAAGAACACCATCGTGATTTACACCACCGATAACGGCGTGCACTTCAACCAGTGGCCAGACGCCGGTATTACTCCGTTCCGGGGTGAGAAGAACACCAACTGGGAAGGCGGTTTCCGCGTTCCGGCAATGATCCGCTGGCCAGAGCAAATCAAGCCGAACAAGATTTCCAACGAAATCGTCTCGGCGCAGGACTGGGTGCCAACCTTGCTTGCAGCGGCTGGCGTACCCGACGTCAAAGAGAAATTGCTGGCGGGCTACAAGGCGGGTGACAAGCAGTTCAAAGTGCACCTGGACGGCTACAACCTGCTGCCTTATCTCGAAGGCAAAGAAGAGAAAAGCCCGCGTACCGACTTCTACTACTTCAGCGATGACGGCAAGCTGCTTGCCGTGCGTGACGGTGACTGGAAAGTGGTTTTCGCCGAACAGCGCGCCCGTCGTTTCGACGTATGGCGTGACCCGTTCGTAGACCTGCGTGCGCCGAAGATATTCAACCTGCGTCGTGACCCTTACGAGCGAGCCGACACCGACTCCAACAGCTACAACCTGTGGTGGGACAAGAAAGTATTCGTGGTCGGCTTCCCGGCGATGCACCGCGTGCAGAACTTCCTGATGACCTTCCAGGATTATCCGCCACGTCAGCGTCCGGCCAGCTTCACAGTTGACCAGATGACCGAAAAACTGCTGGATCTCAAGAGCCGTTAAGCACTGCGTCTGCAAACAGTGCAGGTTCAAACATTGCAGTAAGCAAAAAAATTACGGGCTACCTTGAAGGTGGCCCGTAATACATTTGGATTGCCTGTTTTGTATCAGTCGCTCACCACCACGCCACTGCCGAAGGCAACGTGGCCGCGAATATTGGCGGCGGCCTCTTTAGGCTCGGGGTAATACCAGGCAGCGTTAACTGCCGTTTTGCCCTCGGCCTGCAATGTGTAGTAGTGAGCCTGCCCCTTCCATGGGCAATGTGTGTTGTGATCGCTGGGTTGGAAATAGACCCGCACAAGCGCTTCTGGCGGGAAGTAATGATTGCCTTCAACCATCACGGTGGCGTTGGATTCGGCAATTACCTGGTCATTCCATATCGCTTTCATCATCACTCCTGAACAGTCGGCGCACCGCAGCTTGCGTTGCGCCAACTGCGGCGTTAGGACTCGGTGCTGACCTTGGCCATGGCGACTGCGTTCATGCAGAAGCGCAGGCCGGTCGGTGGCGGGCCGTCGGGAAACACGTGACCAAGGTGGGCGTCACAGACGTTGCACACCGCTTCGATGCGCTGCATGCCATGGCTGTTGTCGCCGTTGTAGGCCACTACGTTGTCTTTGATCGGCTGGGTAAATGATGGCCAGCCGCTGTGCGACTCGAACTTGCTGCTGCCGTCAAACAACTCGGTGTCGCAGCATACGCATTTGTAAATGCCAGGCTCGAACAAGCTGCACATGCCTGAGCTGTGCGGGCGTTCGGTACCGGCTTGGCGGGCAACCCGATATTGCTCTTCGCTGAGCTGTTCGCGCCACTGCGCATCAGTCTTGGTGACTTTACGATCAGGGGCCGGATTGCCGTTGGTGGCGCGGGCAATTACGTCATTCCAGTTTTGCATGTAAGGCTCCAATAACCTGTTGCTACAGATAGAGTGCGGATGTCAGTGCGGGCGCTGAGTGTGGCCACGGCCAATGATTATAAGCCGTGGACAGCCCGGGTTTTGCCGAGCAAAAGCCGGGTTCAGGCGCACAACTGCTGACAGGTTAACAGACGCGCAATCGCTGTAAAAATTACAACAGCGCAGCCAGAACGGCTGCGCTGAACAGGCGGGGGCTGGCTAGCGCCAGTTGAGAACGGGCCAGCCGGCTTGTTCGGCATGGGCCTTGAGCACCGGGTCTGGATTGACCGTGTGCGGCTTGTCGACTTGCTGCAGCAAGGGCAGATCATTGCGCGAATCGGAATAGAAATAGGCGCCCTGCAGCGACTCGTCATTGGCCTGCAGCCAATCCTTGAGCCGGCAAACTTTGCCTTCGCGATAGGTCAGAACGCCTTGGGTATTTCCGGTGTAAGTGCCGCGGCTGAGTTCAAGGTCAATCGCCAACACCTCGTCGATTCCCAGACGTGCGGCAATCGCGCTGACCAGAAAGTGCGCCGAGGCGGAGATCACCAGAATGCGGTCGCCATTTTTACGGTGCGTGGCAATGCAGCGCGTTGCATCGCTGTAAAAACGTGGCTCGATAACTTCCTCGACAAAGGGCTCAATGACGAACGCCAGCTCTTCCTCGGTGCGCCCGACCAGCGGCGAGAGGCTGAACTGCATGTAGGTTTCCATCGCCAGCTCGCCTTTGGCGTAAAGCGCCATCAGTTCATGGTCGCGGGCCATGAAAGACTCGCCGTCGACCCAGCCGAGCTTGACCATCTCCTCGCTCCACAAGGTCGCGCAGTCGCCGTTGATGATCGTGTCGTCCAGATCAAAAATTGCCAGGGCCATTAGCCCACCTCCAAAATCGCGCTGTTATCAATGCTCAAGGTGACAGGTTTGCCTTTGCTGTGCAGGTCATTGGCATCGCGGTTGAGTACATCGACCAGCAGTTCGACGCCGCTGACATCAACCCGGTAACGGATCACATTGCCCAGCAAGCTATGGCTGCGAATAGTAGCGGCGATCGGGCCATCGGTGCCAATGGTGATGGCTTCGGGGCGGATCGCCACGCCGCGTTTGATTGGCTGGCCGAGCATTTGACTGGCGACCTCGGCGTCGATCAGGTTGTAGTTCCCGATGAAGCCTGCCGCGAAGTTGTCGACCGGCGCGGTGTACAGCGTTTCGGCGTCGCCGCTCTGGACGATCTTGCCGGCGTTCATCAGAAAGATCCGGTCGCTCATGACCAGCGCTTCTTCCTGATCGTGGGTGACGAAAATCGTGGTCAGGTTCAGCTCTTGCTGGATCTCGCGAATCTGTTCGCGCAGGTGTTTACGAATTCGCGCATCCAACGCCGAGAGCGGCTCATCCAGCAATAACAGGCGCGGGCGGGTCACCAGTGAGCGGGCCAGAGCCACACGCTGACATTGGCCTCCGGAGAGCTGTTGCGGCAGGCGTTCGGCAAAGTCTTGCAGCTCGACCATGGTCAGCGCCTCATTGACCCGCTGGCGGCTTTCGTCCTTGGCAATCTTTTGCATGCGCAGGCCAAAGCCGACATTCTCGGCAACGGTCATGTTGGGAAACAGGGCATAGCTTTGAAAGACCATGCCGATGCCACGCTTTTGCGGCGCGACCGGCACCAGATCGTGGCCATCCAGCAGAATCTGCCCGCTATTGACGCTGGTAAGGCCGGCGATGCAGCGCAGCAGGGTCGACTTGCCACAGCCGGAAGGGCCGAGCAGGGTGATGAATTCGCCTTGTTCGATGGTGCAGTTGATGTCGCTGAAAATAGGCGTGTCGCCGTAACTTTTGTGCAGGCCCTGAATGCTCAGAAAACTCATGACTTGTCCTTGTTCAGGTGGTTGGCTGCCCAGGTAAACAGCAAGACGAAAAAGAAGTAGGAGATCACCAGCGCGCTGCTGAAGTGGCCGCTGCTGTTGCGCATGTTGTTGAGGTAGACCTGCAGGGTTTCGTAGCGCGTGCCGACCAGAATGTTGGCGAACACAAACTCGCCAAACAAGAACGAGAACGACAGAAACAGTGAAACCATCAGGCCTTTGCGCAGGTTCGGCAGCACCACAAACAGCGCTGCTTTCCAGGTGCTGGCTCCGAGCAGATGCGCAGCGTCCATCAGGTCCGGCAGGTTGATGGCTTGCAGGTTATTGGTGATGGCGCGGTACATGAAAGGCAGCGCAATGGTGAAATAGCAACCGATCAGAATCCACGGCGTGCCGACCATCGCCAGCGGGCCGGAGCCATACACTTGCAGCAAGCCAACCGAAGACACCACAGGCGGAATGGCGAAGGGCAGCAGGATCAGAATGTTCATCAGGCTGTCGAGCTTGGGGAAGTAGTAATGCACCACGAACAACAGCGGCAGGATCAACACCACAGATAACGCCAGCGCGCCGAAACAGACGATTAGCGACTGCCCGAACGCGGCGAGAAACCGCGAGTCGCTCCATAACTCCAGGTACCACTTGAAGGTCAGCCCATCCGGCAGAATGGTCGCCGACCAACTGGTCGAAAGCGAGTAGAGCAGGGTGCCGGCCAGCGGCAGGAGCAGAATCAGGAACAATAGCCAGACCACAATCCGGTGATACAGGCCACCGATCAGGCCAACTTCAGCGCGCGACATGGTAGCTCCTTCTTAACAGCCACTGATGGGCAATGGTCACGACGACCATCAGGCTTACCAGAATCATCGCCAGTGCGCTGGCCATGTCCGGATTGAGTGAAATGTCACCTGAAACCATCGAGGCAATCCGGATCGGCAAGACGTTGAAGTTGCCAGTCGTCAGGGCGTAAACCGTGGCGTAGGCGCCCAGCGCATTGGCCAGCAAGATGACGAATGTGCCAAGCAGGGCGGGGGTCAGAATCGGTAAGCCGATAAACCGCCAGAACTGCCATGAACCTGCCCCGAGCAATGCTGCCGACTCGCGCCAGTCTTGTCGCAGGGCATCAAATGCGGGAAACAGCAGCATCACCCCGAGCGGAATCTGGAAGTAGCTGTACACCACGATCAGGCCGGTTTTCGAGTAGATGTTGAAGTCTTCGATCCAGCCGATTTTTTTGAGCATCAGGGTCACTGCGCCGTTGAAGCCCAGCAGGATGACGAATGCAAAGGCCAGCGGAACCCCGGCGAAGTTGCTGGTCATGTTGGAAAACGCCATGACGAAGTCACGCAGCTTGGAGTCCACCTGATGCAGCGAATAGCTGCCAAGGATGGCGATGAAAATGCCGATCACGCTCGACCAGAAGGCAATCTGCAAACTGTGTTTGATGGCTTGCAGGTAAAACTTCGAGCTGAAAATCTTGCTGAAATTGGCCAGCCCCCAGCCGTCGTCGACACTCACGCTGTGCACGGCCACCCACACCAGCGGGGCAATCTGAAACGCGATAAAAAATAGTGCAAACGGCACCAGGCACAAAGCGGCCAGCCACTTGCCGCGTTTGCGGGTTGTCAGGTCCGTGCTCACTTGAGCAGCTCCTTGCACCAGGGTTTGTTGTGCGGCGCGCCCAGCAGCTGGCTGATGGTGCCGCATAATTCGGTTTGCCGGGGCTTGGCGTCTGGATCAAGGCTAAAGGCATCACCCAGCACAAACAGCGGGACCAAACGCTCTTCCGGCAGCCGGCCGTTGTGCGAGCGGTCGTTGTTCATGCCATGGTCGGCCGTTACCAGCACTTGATAACCCGCATCCAGCCAGCCTTGCAGGTATTCGGCGAGGCACAGGTCGGCACGCCGTGCGCTGTTGCGGTATTGCGGTGAGTCGAGGCCATGCTTGTGCCCGGCGTCGTCGATATTCATTGGGTGAACCAAGAGGAAATCCGGCGCGTGCTGCACGCGCAGATGCTCGGCGTCGTCAAACAAGTGCGAGTCGGGATAGTCGTCACGGTAGTAGAAGTGGCCGTATTGAATCGGCAGGTTCTCGGCAACGGTGTGGCGGTCGCGTGCCGGATTGAACGGCGCCCGGTTGTACAACTCGCTCATCCAGTGATACGCCGCGGCCGCAGTTGTGAGCCCCGCTTCGCGCGCATGGTGGAAGATGCTTTGCTGGCTGCTCAGGCGCACAACATCGTTATGCACGATGCCGCTGATGATGGGCACGGTGCCCGTCATGATGCATTCGTAGAGCGGTCTGGACAGCGAGGGTAGCGCGCATTCGAGCTTATACAGCGCAGCCAGTCCGGCCTCTTTGTAAGCCAGTAAATGGCCCATTGCATGCTCGGCGACCTGAAAGCTGAGGCCGTCGAGGATCACCAGAATTACCTTGTGTTGCATTACGTGCTCCAACTGTCAGTGGCTAGCAGTGAAGCAGTCAGCCCGCCAGAGGCGGGCATCGGGCTGCATCCCTGCGTGCATTCGACGGCAGGTGGCAATGGCTGGCAGTAACATCGGTCTGCGTAACCATTGCCGTGCGCCGGCAGGCACGGTCACTCCATGTTGATAATGACGTGCTCTTGCCACAGTTGCGGAATTGCCTTGGAGGTCGCTTCCCAGGCAGCGGCATCCTTGATCGGCTTGACGCTGGCGTACTGCTCGTTCGGCAGCAACTTGGCCTGCACTTCAGCTGGCAGGGTCAGGTGATCTGCACGAATCGGCCGGGCGTTGCCTTTAGCCAGGTTGATCTGGCCGGCGTCACTGAAAATGTACTCACGCGCCAGTTTTGCAGCATTTGGGTGCTTGGCGTATTTGTTGATGATGGTCGAGTAGCCGGAAATCACCGAGCCATCCGATGGAATCAACACTTCAAAGCGGCTTGGGTCAATCTGATCGCGGTAGCTCAGGCCGTTGAAGTCCCAGACCACGCCCACTTCAACTTCACCTTTCTCAAGGGTTTGAATGGTCGGGTTGGAAAGCGACAGGCGTCCTTGTTCGGCAATTTCGCCGAAGAAGTCGAGGCCCGGTTGAATGTTCTTCTCGTCACCGCCGTTGGCAATTGCTGCAGCGAGCACACCGTTTACGGCTTGGGCGGCGGCACTTACGTCACCGATCGCAACCTTGTAGCTGCCTTTCTTGAGGTCGGCCCAGCTCTTGGGAATGTCCTTGACCAGTTGCTTGTTGACGATAAAAGCGATGGAGCCGGTGTATGCCAGCATCCAGTGGCCATCTTTATCTTTAGCCCAGTCGGGGATTTGATCCCAGTGCGTCGGCTTGTACGGTTGGGTTACGCCTTGCTGCACGGCGATTGGCCCGAAAGCGGCACCGACGTCGCCGATATCAGCCGTGGCGTTGTCTTTTTCGGCCGCAAACTTGGCGATTTCCTGCGCCGAACTCATGTCGGTATCGATGTGCTTGAGGCTGTAAAGCTTGTTCAGGTCAGCCCAGGTGTCCTTCCAGTTGGCCCAGCTGTCAGGCATACCGACACTGTTTACTTCGCCTTCGGCGCGAGCAGCTTTTTCCAGTGCTTGTACATCCATGTCAGCGGCCATGGCATTGGTTGCCAAAGCAATGGCCGAGCCCATCAGTGAAGCCAGCAGCAGTTGTTTCATTTGAAACTCCTTTGCATGAAAGTAGTGGTCTAGATCAGCAGTACCCCAGCTAATCTAAGGCTTGCGCGTGACAGTTTTATTTAATCCAGCCGACAGAGATGTCTAGCCTGTGCGCCGACTGTTGCAGAACAAGCGTAGACCATGGATAAGTGCTTGATTAATGGGTGCGTCGAACCTGGGAAATGCCTGCCTGCAGCGCGTTGTCATCTGCTGGTCATCTAGCCTGAATAGGCTTTACTCACTATCCGGCCGGATGATCCGGTCGCGAGGTTGGACTAGGCCAGGGGAAGTACCGATGGGCGAAGAGGCTCCGCGGGCTGTTACGACGATTTGCCGCGCGCTGCAGGAGCAGATCGAGCATGGCCTGCTCACGTCTGGATGCAAGCTGCCGTCCGAACGCAGGCTCAGTGAATTGTTTGAAACCACACGCATTACCTTGCGTGAGGCGTTAAGCCAGCTAGAGGCGCAGGGGTTGGTCTATCGCGAGGACCGCCGTGGCTGGTTTGTTTCCCCGGCGCGACTGGCCTACAACCCGCTGGTGACCAGCCATTTCCATGCAATGGTCACAGAGCAGGGCCGCGTGCCCGCAACCGAGGTGCTCAGCGCACGCCTGATGCCGGCCACCAGCGAGGTCTGTCAGCTGCTCGAGTTGCCGGCATTATCCAGCGTTTATCAGGTACGTCGTGTGCGCCGGGTGGACGGTCGGCTGGTGCTGTATGTCGAGCATTATCTCAATCCACGTTTCTTTCCGCGGATTCTCGAATTCGACCTGCGTCGTTCGCTCACGGAGGTCTATGCCAGCGAGTACGGGATTTTCTATGGGCGGGTGCGTTTCGATATGGTTTCGACAGCGCTGCACGCCGATGCCGCCAGCAGCTTAAAGGTGGCCGCCGGCAGCCCGGCATTACGGGTTACCCGAATCAACCGGGATCAGCATGGGCGTTTGATTGATTGTGACCTTGAGTATTGGCGTCACGATGCCATTCACGTCAGTGTCGAGGTGCCACAGACGGCTTAGAGCCGGTGTTGCGGGGCGCAGATTGCCTGCTGCCCCGCGATTCAGCTTATTGCGGCTGGTTTTCAGCCGGAACGCTGACGGCGCCATTGGCGATACACGCCGCGGCGGTGAACAGTGCGTCGGTCGAGGAGTTCAGCGCAGTTTCTGCCGAGTCCTGAACGATACCGATGATGAAGCCGACCGCAACCACTTGCATGGCCACGTCGTTGGGAATGCCAAACAGGCTGCACGCCAGCGGAATCAGCAGCAGAGAACCGCCGGCCACACCGGAAGCGCCGCACGCACTGATCGAGGCCAGCAGGCTGAGCAGCAGCGCGGTCGGCAAGTCGATGGCGATGTTGAGGGTGTGCACGGCTGCCAGTGTCAGCACGGTGATGGTGATCGCGGCGCCGGCCATGTTGATGGTCGCACCCAGTGGAATCGACACCGAGTAGGTTTCTTCATGCAGACCCAGACGGCGGCACAATTGCAGGTTGACCGGAATGTTGGCGGCCGAGCTGCGGGTGAAGAATGCCGTGATACCGCTCTCGCGCAGGCAGGTGAAAACCAGCGGGTAAGGGTTGCGGCGGATCTTCCAGTACACGATTGCCGGGTTGATGATCAATGCCACAAAGAGCATGCAGCCGACCAGCACCAGCAGCAGATGCAGGTAGTCGAGCAGGGCGCTCATGCCGGTTTCGGCCAGCGTTGCCGCGAACAGACCGAAGATGCCCAGCGGCGCCAGACGAATGACCATCTGCACCACCGACGTCACCGCTCCGGCCATGTCGCCAAGCATTTGCTTGGTGCTGGCAGTGGCATGGCGGAAAGCAAAACCGAGACCAATGGCCCAGGCCAGAATCCCGATGAAGTTGCCTTTGAGCAGGGCGTTGACCGGGTTATCGACCACGTTCATCAGCAGCGTCGTGAGAACTTCGCTGATGCCGCCCGGAGGCGACAGGTCGGCGCTGTTGCTGACCAGCGTCAGGCTGGACGGGAAGGCGAAGCTGGCCAATACCGCTACCAGTGCTGCGCTGAACGTGCCCAGCAGGTAAAGCACCAGAATCGGCTTGATATGGGTTTGCTGCCCGCGCTGATGGTTGGCAATGGATGCGGCGACCAGAATAAATACCAGCACCGGTGCAACAGCTTTCAGCGCGGAGACAAACACATTGCCGAGCAGGCCGACTTTATGTGCGGCCTGGGGGAAGAAGAACGCCAGCGCAATACCGGCAATCAGGCCGATGATGATCTGGGTGACCAGGCTGGTGCGGTTGATCAGACGAAATAGCGGGTGATCAGTCATATAACTGTCTCAAAAAGTCGGTGATCGAGCGGCGGGTTCGGATGAACGCCTGACTGCTTTTGGCAGTGCTCATCTAGTTATGTGCTGCGCCTGTTGGGTTTGGGCGCAAAAATAAGCGGCGGACTCTAGCACAACCGCAGCCAGTCTTGGGTGACGCACATCAGCCAAGATCAGCAAACGTCGCTTTTCAGCGTTTCATCCATCCCGCGCTCAGGATAGTCTAGGTGCACTCCGACTGAGCGAGAACTGCCATGAATGATCAAACCCTGGATGCCGATACGGCTGAAACCGCTGACGACGCCGTGCAGCTTTCAGCTGTCGAGGCGCGAGTGTTGGGCTGCCTGATAGAGAAGCAGGCGACCACGCCTGAGGCCTATCCGCTGACACTCAATGCGCTGGTGCTGGCCTGTAATCAGAAGACCAGCCGCGAGCCGATCATGAACCTTGCGCCGGGGCCTGTCGGGCAGGCTTTGCGCAGCCTAGAGGCGCGCGGGCTGGCACGTTTGCAGATGGGCAGCCGCGCTGACCGTTGGGAGCAGCGTGCCGATAAAACCCTGGAACTGGTTGCGCCGCAGGTGGCGCTGGTTGGCTTACTGTTGTTGCGCGGGCCACAAACGCTGAATGAACTGCTAACCCGCAGCAGCCGGCTGTTTGCCTTTGATGATGTCGAGCACGTGCAGCAAGGTATCGACCGCCTGATAACCCGGGGCATGGCGTGTCAGGTGGCGCGCCAGAGCGGCCAGCGTGAAGATCGCTACATGCATTTACTGGGTGAGCCGGCAGACTTTCAGGCCGCCGTTGAGGCCCGCGCCGCCTCGGCAGACACCAGTCAGGCCGCTCCCAGTCCAGCCTATGAGCAACGCCTGCAAGCGCTGGAGGCGCGAATCGCCGAGCTTGAGGAGCGCCTTGCCGCGCTGGAGTAGCGTGTTGGGCGGAAGGCAAACCGTGCGTCGCTTGTTCAACGGCGCACGGGCTTCAGCGCTAAATCGCTTGAGTGCTAAGCCTTAAGCGTAGTTCTGCGGGCTGAGCTTGCGCTCGACCATCTCGATCAGAATGTGCAGCACCTTGATGTGCAGCTCTTGCACGCGATCGGCGTAATCACCGCCTGGCGCACAGATGCAGACGTCGGCCAGCGCTTCGAGCTTGGAGCCGGGCTTGCCGGTCATGCCGATGACCTTGACCCCGAGCTTTTTCGCCGCTTCTGCCGCATTCAACACGTTAGGACTTTTGCCGCTGGTGCTGATGGCGATCAGCACGTCACCGCTGCGCCCGTGTGACTCGATATAGCGCGAGAAGATGAAGTCGTAGCCGAAGTCATTGGCCACACAGCTGATGTGGCTTGGGTCGCTGATCGACACAGCCGCAATGCCCGGACGGTTGTTGCGGTAACGTCCGGTCAGCTCTTCGGCAAAGTGCATGGCATCGCACATCGAACCGCCGTTGCCACAGGAAAACGCCTTGCCCTGATGCTCAAAGCTGTTCACCAACAATTGTGCAGCCTGCTCGATATTGCGCAGGGTTTGCTCATTGTTGATGAAGTTGTTCAGCGCGGTTTGCGCCTCCAGCAAACTGTTACGAATATGTTCGATCATGTGGACCTCAAGGCAGCTCAGGGCTGCAATAGAATGCACTCAGAACAGTCACCAGATGTGCCAGATCGTGGCTGCCCGCCAGCTCGCGGATCGAGTGCATGGCAAAGGTTGGCAAGCCGATGTCGACCGTGCGCACGCCTAGCTGGCTGGCGGTAATCGGGCCGATGGTCGAGCCGCACGCCATGTCGCTGCGTACCACGAAACTCTGCACCGGCACTTCGTTCTCAAGGCACAGATGGCGGAAGAAACCGGCTGTTTCGCTATTGGTTGCATAGCGTTGGTTGCTGTTGATCTTGATCACCGGGCCGGCATTAAGTTTCGGGCCGTGGTTGGCGTCGTGCTTATCCGGGTAATTGGGGTGCACGCCGTGGGCGTTATCGGCCGAGACCAGCAACGAGCGCTGAATGGTCCGCACAAAGGCGTCTTCGTCGGTCAGCAGGCGGCGCAGCACTTGTTCCAGCATCGGTCCATCGGCGCCGCAGGCAGAGCTTGAACCGATTTCTTCGTGGTCGGTGCACACCAGCACACAGGTTTCGCTGTCGGCGGAGTCGAGCAGGGCTTGCAGACCGGCGTAGCAGGACAACAGGTTGTCCAGGCGGGCACCGGCAATGAAGTCGCGCGACAGGCCGATAACGGCAGCGGGCTGGGTGTCGTAGAAGCTCAGCTCGTAGTCGAGTACGGCGTCGGCATTGAGGCTGTGTTCGCCCGCCAATTGGCTGGCCAGCAGCGCACGGAAATCGGCCGGCTCGGTGCCGGCGATTTGCGCAAGAATTGGCGGCAATTCGGTTTGCGGGTTGATCGCCCAGCCCTGATTGGCTTCACGGTTGAGGTGAATGGCCAGGTTGGGGATGGTGGCAATCGGCAATTCAAAGTCGATCAACTGGCTCTCGACCTTGCCGTCTCGGCGGAAGGTCACGCGCCCGGCCAGCGACAAGTCACGGTCGAACCATGGCGCCAGCAGCGCGCCGCCATACACCTCGACGCCGAGCTGGAAGAAGCCCTGACGTTGCAGCTCGGGATGCGGCTTAACGCGCAGGCACGGGCTGTCGGTGTGCGCGCCGACCAGGCGGATACCGCCCTCGATCAGCGAGCGCTTGCCAAGTTTGAAAGCGATAATCGAGGAATCGTTACGGGTTACGTAGTAGCGACCACCGGCTTCGGTGCGCCAGGTTTCGCGCTCATCGAGGCGCTGATAACCGGCAGCTTCAAGGCGCATGGCCAGGCTTGCGGTGGCATGGAAAGGGGTGGGCGAGGCCTGCAGGAAATCGATCAGGCCTTGGTTGAGTTCGTCACGCATAGAGCACTCCGGGCAGCAATGCCCCGAGTTTATAGGATTTGCCGGTTTTTCGCTGGGCTCAACAGGGCTTGCTGCTTCACGCTGGGATGCTGATCAAACTCAGCACATGTTCAGCTATCAGGCTGAACTGGCCGGTCAACTCACTGCCCGCAGGCCATTGTTCGGATAAATCGATCAACAGGCGCATCCGCGCCGCGCCGCTTTCGCTGGCATCGGCACTGATGAGTTCGGCGTCGTGAAAATAAAATCGGGTGAGCACCTGCGGATACAGGGCCTTGAACAGACTTTCCTTAATCGAAAACGTCAGGCTTATGCGCCAGGCGCGTTGCTCATCTGACAAGCCAATCATTTGCTTGAGTTCATTGGGCGTGAGTATTTCCGCGCTGAGGCGTTCGGCGCGTTGCGCGGGCAGCAGTTTCTCGGCGTCTATGCCGAGCCCGCGAAAGTCCGAGCGGCTCGCGGTAATTGCACCGGCCCAGCCTTGGCCGTGGGTAATCGAGCCGCACACATCGCTTGGCCACTGCGGCGCCCGATCGGTGCCCACTGCAGGCACGCTGGCTGTACCCGTCAGGCTGAGCAGCGACTGGCGGGCGCACAGGCGTCCGGCCAGATACTCGGTCTGGCGCTTGGCGACGCCGCGCACCGGCGCGATATCGCAGCGTGCAAAGTCTTCTGCCAGCAATTGCGCAGGGTCGAAGTGGCAACTGGTCAACACCACGTCGGTTAACGGCTGCGGGAATGGCCAGTGCTGACTCAGGTCGCTACAACAGGCGGGCATTTCGGGGCTATTGATCATTGGCGTATTTTGCATGGCGCAGGCGGGCTAAGCCAGTCGCTTAAGTAGGGTTTACAGGGCCTAGTTGGCCAGATTGGCCTGACGCGACAGAACAAATGGTTCAACGGGCAAATGACTCAGAACACCTTCATCAGCATGACCCCGGCCATGATCGCGCCACAGGCGAAGAGGCGTCGAATCGGCAGCGTTTCCTTGAGTAATAGCCAGCCGATGAGCAGGGCAAATACCACGCTGGTTTCGCGCATGGCCGACACCAGCGCCACGGGCGCCTGTGTCATGGCCCAGATCACAATGCTGTAAGCCAGCATCGACATGACGCCGCCGATAAAACCGTCACGCCAATGGCCGCGCAATGCGAGAAACACTTTTGGGCCGCGCAACAGGGCCAGCACCAGTGCGGTGACCACGCCGTTGGTGATGAACAGCCAGATCGAATAGGACAATGCATCCTGATTAAGTCGCGCGCCCGCTGCATCGCTTAAGGTGTAGCCGGCGATGCAGGCCGCCGTGAGCAGTGCGTTGATCAGCAGTGGCCGATTCATCGGAGCGTGGCGGTTGCCGCCATAAAAGGCCATCAGCCAGATGCTGGCGACCAGAATCAGCAAGCCCAGCAATTGGCCGCTGCTGAGGTGATCGTGAAGCAAAAATACCGATAGAGCAGCGACAATCAGCGGCGAGCTGCCTCGGGCTATCGGGTAGACCTGGCCCAGATCGCCGTGTTGGTAGGCCGAGGATAAAAACCGGTTGTAGCCGATGTGCAGCAACGCTGACAGGCCGATCCACGGCCACGCGGCGCTCGACGGGAAGGCCACGAATGGCGCTGCCAGCAACGCCGCGATGCCCGCGCTTATCTGAATCAGCGAGGCGGTCAGGTAGCGGTCGAGGCCGATTTTAAGCAGTGCGTTCCAGCCAGCGTGCAAGGCGGCTGCGAGAATAACGGCGAGGAAGACCCAGATGTCCAACGTAAACGTCCTTATGCCGCAGCCTGCAGATATTGCACAGCGGCATAAGGACTTTCACACGGCAAATTCAATCCTGTAAAGAACCAGTGTCGCTGAATTTACCAGCCAGGCACGCCACTCATGTCTGGCAGTTTGTGGGCGATGCCCTTGTGGCAATCAATACAGGTTGCCTCGCCACTGGCCAGTGCGGTTGAGTGCATTTGCGTGGCGCGTTTACCCTGTTTGGTAAAGTCCATGTAATCGAAGTTGTGGCAATTGCGGCATTCCAGCGAGTCATTCGCCTTGAGCCGTTTCCATTCGTGCTCGGCCAATTCGCGGCGGTGAGCCAGAAACTTCTCGCGGGTGTTGATGGTGCCGAAAATCTTGCCCCAGACCTCTTTGGAAGCCTGCATCTTGCGTGCGATCTTGTCAGTCCATTTATGCGGCACGTGGCAGTCCGGGCAGGTGGCGCGCACGCCTGAGCGGTTGCTGTAGTGAATGGTGTCCTTGAGTTCAACAAACACGTTGTCGCGCATTTCATGGCAGGAGGTGCAGAATTCCTCGGTGTTGGTCACCTCCAGCGCCGTGTTGAATCCGCCCCAGAAAATAATCCCGGAAATAAAACCGACCAGGGTCAAAAATCCCAGGCTGTAGTGCACGCTGGGCCGACGCAGTACGCCCCAATAATCCTTGAGTAAGGCGAGCAATGCTTTCATGACGCCTCTCCTTAGGGTTTCTTCGCCGCTTCAGCGGCTTGCTTTTCCAGTAACTGGTCGATGGTTTCGAAATTATTCTCGACCAGGGTCGGGGCATTCTTTTGCGTGACATGGCACTGATTGCAGAAGTAGCGCCGTGGCGATACCGCCGCCAGTGGCTGACCGTCGCGGTCCATGTAGTGCGTGATGCTAATCATCGGCGCCTGGCTGCGCTCGCTGTTGGCGCGGCTGTGGCAGCTCAGGCACTTGTTGCTGTTTTTATCGAGGTGATAGCCACGAATACTGTGCGGAATGGTCGGCGGCTGCTCGGGGTAATTGCGTTCGCGTTTGAGGTCTTTGTTTTCGGTCACACTCAGTTCGGGCGCAGGCAGGCTTTCGCTGATGGTGCCACCGGCGCGCCGGCTATCCGGCGCCGGCGCATCGAGTGGGTAGTTGAGGTCGCTGGCAACAGCCAGGCCGAACACGGCGAGTAGCATCAACGGCAGTAGGCGATAACTCATGACTGAATTCCTCAGGCCATTTTGACCAGTTCGATCTTCACCGCACACTTCTTGTAGTCGGTTTGCTTGGAGATCGGGTCGGTGGCATCCAGGGTGACTTTGTTGATCAGTTTTCTGGCGTCGAAGAACGGCACGAAAACCAGACCCTGAGGCGGTTTGTTGCGCCCGCGTGTTTCAATCCGGGCACGTGTTTCACCACGCCGGCTGATGACCTTGACCTCGCTGCCGCGTCGGGCATTCATCGCCTTGGCATCTTCGGGGTGCATATACACCACGGCGTCCGGTACGGCCTTGTGCAGTTCCGGCACGCGCTGGGTCATGCTGCCGGTGTGCCAATGCTCAAGCACCCGACCGGTGCATAACCAGAATGGATATTCCTCGTCCGGAGACTCGGCCGCGGGCTCGTATGGCAGGGCGAAAATGATCGCCTTGTTGTCGGCATTGCCATAAAACTGCACCTCGCTGCCTTTCTCGACATAGGGGTCCAGCCCCTCGCGATAACGCCAGCGGGTCTCTTTGCCATCTACTACCGGCCAGCGCAGGCCATGTGCGACGTGGTAATCATCGAATGGGGCAAGGTCGTGGCCGTGTCCGCGCCCGAAGGTGGCGTATTCTTCGAACAGGCCTTTTTGCACATAGAAGCCAAACGCCTTGACCTCATCGTTGAGGTAACCTTCGGCCAGGTCTTCACTGGGGAATTTGTCGACATTGCCGTTTTTGTAGAGCACATCGAACAGTGTTTTACCTTTGAGCTCCGGCGCTTTTGTCAGCAATTCGGCAGGCCAGACTTCATCGGTGGTGAAGCGCTTGGAAAACTCCATCAACTGCCAAAGGTCGGACTTGGCGTCGCCGGGCGGGCTAACCAGTTGATGCCAGAACTGCGTGCGGCGTTCGGCGTTGCCGTAAGCGCCTTCCTTTTCCACCCACATGGCGGTCGGCAAAATCAAGTCGGCTGCCTGCGCTGACACAGTCGGGTACGGGTCGGAAACCACCACGAAGGCGTCGGGATTACGCCAGCCCGGCAAGGTTTCCTGCATGATATTGGGGCCAGCCTGCATGTTGTTGCTGGCCATTGCCCAATAGACTTTGAGCACGTTGTCCTTGAGCATGCGGCTCTGTTGCACGGCATGAAAACCAGGCTTTTCCTGAATGGTGCCGGCCGGGACTTTCCAGATTTTTTCTGCGGTTTCGCGGTGCTTGGGATTATTCACCACCAGGTCTGCTGGCAGGCGGTGGGAGAAGGTGCCGACTTCGCGGGCCGTACCGCACGCTGACGGTTGGCCGGTCAGAGAGAATGGGCTGTTGCCCGGCTCACTGATTTTGCCGGTGAGCAGGTGGATGTTGTAGACCATGTTATTCGCCCACACACCGCGGGTGTGCTGGTTGAAACCCATGGTCCAGAACGACACGACTTTGCGTTTTGGGTCTGCGTATAGCTCGGCCAGTGCTCGCAGGCGCTCAGCCGGAACGCCGCTTTCCTTGGCTGCGCGGTCCAGTGTGTAGGGTTTGACGAATTCGGCGAACTGCTCAAGCGAGATGTCGGTCCAGGTGTTGGCCTTGTCGGCGTTTTTGGCCTGCATCTCCAGCGGATTATCGGCGCGCAGGCCGTAGCCGATGTCGTCGGCGCCCTTGGCAAACTTGGTGTGCTTGCTGACAAAGTCCTGATTGACTGCGCCGGACTCGATGATGTGATTGGCGATGTAGTTGAGAATCAGCAAATCCGTTTGCGGGGTGAACACCATCGGAATATCGGCCAGCTCAAAGCTGCGATGCTCGAATGTCGAGAGCACGGCAACCTTGACCTCGGGGTGGCTCAGGCGCCGGTCAGTGACCCGGCTCCACAGAATCGGGTGCATCTCGGCCATGTTCGAGCCCCACAGTACGAAGGCGTCTGTGGCTTCTATGTCGTCGTAACACCCCATTGGCTCGTCCATGCCGAAGGTGCGCATAAAGCCCATAACTGCCGAGGCCATGCAGTGGCGCGCGTTGGGGTCGATGTTGTTGCTGCGAAACCCGGCTTTCATCAGTTTGTTGGCGGCGTAGCCTTCCCACACCGTCCATTGCCCGGAACCGAACATGCCGACCGATTCAGGCCCGTTGGCCTTGATGGTTTCCTTGTACTTCTGGGCCATGATGTCAAAAGCCTGGTCCCAGCTGATCTCGACGAACTCGCCTTGCTTGTCGTACTGGCCGTTGCTCATGCGCAGCATCGGTTTGGTCAGGCGGTCGACGCCGTACATGATCTTCGACAGGAAGTAGCCCTTAACGCAATTGAGGCCGCGATTGACCTCGGCCTTGACGTCACCGTGGGTGGCCACGACTTGATTGTCTTTGGTGGCGACCATCACGCTGCACCCGGTGCCGCAGAAGCGGCAGGGGGCCTTGTTCCAGTCAAGGGTAGTCATGTCTGCTTCAGTAACCAGATTGCTTGCCGAGGTCACAATCGGCATCCCGGCAGCTGCTGCGGCAATTGCAGCGGCCTGGGCTTTGGCAAACTCGCGACGGGTCATGCTCATTGGGATTCTCCTTCCGGGGAGAGTATTTCGTGATAGACCAGAGCGGCGTTGAGCACACCCGGCAAATTACTGATTTGATCAATACGCTTAAGAATCTGGCTTTCATTCTCCGCCTCGATTACCACCACCAGCTTGCCCAGCGGGCTTTCCTGATGCAGTTCGAGGTCAGACAACAGGCGCAGGTTGGCTTTCACCTGCGCGAATAATTCGGGGCGTGCGTGCACCAGTAAACTGGCTATGTGCAGGGTTTCTTGCATGGATATGCTCCGCAATGTGTAGGGCGCTTTCGGTTGCTATCAACCGGGCGGACCGGGAGGCCCCACGAGCATTTGCAAGAACCACACAAAAAAACCATAGCCACCGACAATGGCAACGGCGAGAACGGGAAACAGGCAGATAATCAGGAATAGAAACAGGCGCGTTTCTTTGCCTTTGTCAGCATTATTTTGATTCGTCTGGTCCATGTAGTCAGACTCCGTTTGCTGTTGTTATCAGCTTAGTTGCCCCTTTGGAAAAATCGATTGGCCTGTCTGATCACCGACAAACGGTCTGCATGAAACCCGCTACAGGGCAGGCTATTTGCACCTCCTGTGTTGCCCATGACCCATTGAGACGCCCACTGGCGCGCCACTTTCGGTCATAATTAGCGGCTTGAATCCTGCCCTAAGTGATCTCTATCAATGGATCAGTCAATGCCCGAATCACACCACCTGAAACAAGGAACCCGCGCCTATACCCAAGCAACTCTGGCGCTGTTCTGTGCAGGATTTGCGACCTTCGCATTGCTCTATTGCGTGCAGCCGTTATTACCGTTGCTGGCTGAAGAGTTTGCGGTGTCGGCTGCCACCAGCAGTCTGGCGTTATCGCTGACCACGATGAGTTTGGCCCTGTGCCTGCTGGTGTCGGGAGCGCTGGCCGAAAGCTGGGGCCGCAAGCCGGTGATGCTGGGCGCATTAGGGATTGCCAGTGTGCTGGGGATTGCCTGCGCATTCGTCACCAGCTGGGACCTGTTGTTGCTGTTTCGCGCATTGCTCGGCCTGGCTTTGAGTGGGTTGCCCGCGCTGGCGATGGCCTATGTTGGCGAGGAGTTCGACCCGCAAGCGCTGCCTGCCGCGATGGGGCTGTACATTGGCGGCACGGCACTGGGCGGTCTGCTGGGGCGGCTCTTGGCTGGTCTGTTAAGTGACCTCGGTGGCTGGCATTGGGCGCTGGGCGGAATCGGTGTGTTGGGTGTGTTGGCGCTGATCAGCTTTGCCTGGCTGCTGCCGCCTTCACGGCATTTCCACGCGCAGCCATTGTCGGTTCGCGGCTTGCTCAACAACTTTGCCATGCACCTGCAAAACCGTGAATTACGCTGCCTGTTCTCGTTGGCATTTTTGCTGATGGGCGGCTTTGTCGCGCTGTTCAATTACGTTGCATTTCGCCTGGCCGGCGCGCCGTTCAATCTGTCCTCAACGGTTATCGGCATGCTCTTCACGGTGTACTTGATGGGCATTTTGAGCGCCGGTTGGGCAGGGCGTCTGGTGCCACGTTTCGGTGCTCGCCAAGTGCTGCAAAGTGGCATCGGCATCATGCTGGTGGGCGTCTTGCTCTGCGCCTCTACCCATCTGTTTGCTGTGGTTATCGGCTTGGGCCTGTTTACGTTGGGGTTCTTTGCGGCCCATGCAGTGGCCAGTGGCCAGGTCGGTCAGCGTGCCAACGGCGCCAAGGCACAGGCTTCGGCGCTGTATCTGTGCGCCTATTATCTGGGCTCGAGTGTGGTGGGTTACGCGGCCGGTTATGTTTGGCAGCATTTTGGCTGGTTGCCATTGCTTGGTGTGCTGGCGTGTTTGTTCATCTTCGCCGCTTGGCGCGCACGACGTTTGTAAGCGTCTCAGGATTCTTGCGCGCGGTAGTTACCGGGCGTAAGGCCCGTCCATTTTTTAAAGGCCCGGTGAAACGCCGAGGGTTCGGAAAAACCCAACTGCTCGGCGATGGCCTGAATCGACAGTTCGTCGCGCCCGAGGTGATAAATCGCCAGGTCGCGGCGCAGCTGATCCTTTAGCTCCTGAAAACTGCAACCTTCTTCGCGCAGATGCCGGCGCAGGGTTTGCGGGCTCATGTGCAGGTGTTTGGCGACGCATTCAAGGTCGGGCCATTGCGTGCAATCGCGGCCGAGCAAGCGCCGAATCTGGCTGCCTAATGTGTGCCCGCCGTGCGGGCGGGCGAGCAAGTCTGCCGGTGAGCGCAGCAGGAAATGCTTGAGGGTGCGTTCATCCTGCAACAGCGGCATGTTCAGGTAACGCCGATGAAAACGCAGCGTGGTCTGCGCGGCTGAAAACTGCCGTGGGCAGGGAAATAACAGCTCGTACTCGCTGGCATGTGCGGGTTCGCTGTAGGCAAAGCTGACATGCTCTAGTGTGATGCGCTGGCCGATCAGCCAGCTGCCCAGCCGATGCCAGATCACCAGCAGGCTTTCTAGCAGAAAGTGATCCGGGTCATTCAGTTGGCTGCCATCCACACTCAACTCGGCGCTGTCACCTACAATTTTCAAGGTGATTGCGGGAGCGTCAGCAAACAAGCCATAAAACAATGCCCCCCGGCTGAGCGCTTTTTCCAGTGAACGGCAGTTGATGATTGCGTGGCACATCATCGCAAATGTGCCGCGTCGGCTGCGTTGTACGCCAAAGCCCAGATATTCGTCGTCGAGGGTTTCCCACAACAGGCGAATCAATTGGGTGAATTGCTCGGGCGCCAATCGCGCACGCGGCTCCTCAAGCAGTGCCGGCTGAATATTCAACTGACGCAGCAAGCGGTGGCAATCGTGGCCGTGCATCTCGGCGCCGCGCAAGGCGGCTCGCACGAAATGACTGGCAATGGAGCGCTCGCGCATTCGCCTATCTCGGGTTAAAACCCTGCGATCTTAGCCATGCGGATGTGCTTGCAACAAGGGTGTTGGCATATTTGCCGGCAACTGCGGCGGATGCGTGCGTGTGCTGCGGGATTTTGCGGGGAATGCAGCCATTGCTGGCCTATCGTGACGGGCAGGCAGCCGCAGTCACGATAGGCCACAGGCGGTTCGGCTCAGGGCAGAATATTCATCATGTACAGCTGGCTCAGCACCGCGACCGTTGCGGTGGTCACCACGGCCAGCGTCAGCAGTAAAACAGCTACCGGAGCCACTTTTGGGTGCAGCGGGCGACGCACCCAGGGCAGCAGCAATATCAGGCCAAACACGAACCACATGGTCAGGCGCGGCAGCAGGCGCATTTGATCAAGGTGAACTTCGGCAACGGCCCAAGCGGTGCAGATAATCATGCCGAGGGCATAGACCGCGATAGCGCCCGGATGGGTTTTGAACAGCAGCACGCTGGTGATTACAAAAAATAACGCGTGTGCCAGAAAGAACCACGATTGTTCGAGCAAGCCCAGATAAATCCCTGCGCTCGGCAGGACAATTCCCACTATCAGCATCAATGCGCCAACCAGCTTTGCGGGAAGTGGGCTGTAGGTCGGGGCTCGTTCAGAGCGCATATGGATCCTCCGTTGTCGGTAAAATTTTGCAGTGAGCTGCGGTCTGGCAACTCGGTGGGTTCGGGCGATGGCGGGTATTTTCAACCATTGCGGGGTGATTAAGCCAGCGCCTGCGCCAATGCCTGGATTGCGCGGCGGCCATTATCGCCTGAACGAATGCGTCAATCGAGCCTGAGCAGATGAGTCATTGAGTGAGTGCGCTGCGCCGCCTAATCTGCTGTGCAGAGCGCACCGATGCTATTGAAAGGTTTGCATGTTTCAACGCAGGCTTGCCGCACGAGGAACTCGTCAGTCGTTACATCGGCGGTTGATTTGCTGCTGCGCGATTGCACACTGACGCAACCTTGCCCTTATCGGATTGCACGCGATGTCTTTATCCAGCCTGTACGCAAACGTATGGGCAGAACCAAGGAAACGCCATGAACGGGCCGTTGGCTTCACTGAAAATTCTGGATTTCTCGACCCTGCTGCCAGGGCCATTTGCCTCGCTGCTACTGGCCGATATGGGCGCCGAAGTGCTGCGTGTTGAGTCGCCGACCCGGGCTGATTTAGTTCGCGTTCTGCCGCCGCACGTAGACGGCGTTTCGGCCAGCCACGCCTACCTCAATCGCAATAAGCGCAGCATTGCTCTGGATCTGAAAAAGCCGCAGGCGGTTGAACTGGTCAAGCAGTTGGTGAGTGAGTACGACATTGTGCTGGAGCAATTTCGCCCAGGTGTGATGGAGAAACTGGGGCTTGGCTATGAGGCGCTTAAAGCCATCAACCCCAGGCTGATTTACGTGTCGATCACCGGTTACGGTCAAACCGGCCCTTTCAAGGCGCGCGCCGGTCACGATATCAATTACCTGGCGTTGTCTGGTGTGGCCAGTTACACCGGACGCCAAGAGAGCGGGCCGCTGCCGCTGGGTGTGCAGTTGGCCGATATCGCCGGCGGATCGTTGCATGGCGTGATGGGACTACTGGCGGCCGTCATCCAGCGTCAGGTCAGTGGTGAAGGGCAGCATGTTGATATCAGCATGACCGACTGCTCATTCAGCCTGCACGGTATGTCGGGGGCCGGATTCCTCGCGGCCGGGGTCGAGCCGGATATGCAGAATCAGGTGCTCAATGGCGGAAGTTTCTACGATTATTACCGCAGCCGCGATGGTCGCTGGTTCTCTGTCGGCAGTCTGGAACCGCAGTTCATGCAACAGTTCTGTGCGGCCATCGGCAAGCCTGAATTGGCGCGCATGGGCTTGTCGCCGAAACCCGAAGATCAGGCCAACCTTAAGCGGGCGATTGAGATTGAGTTCGAGAAACGTGACTTTGCCGAGTGGTGCGAGGTCTTTGCGGCACTCGACGCCTGCGTCGAACCCATGCTCAAAATCAGCGAGGCGGTCGAGCATCCGCAGCTCAAGGCGCGCGGAGTGACCGTGCAGGTGCCAGTAGACGCTGAACACAGCCAGACCCAGATCGCCTGCCCGATAAAGTTCTCAGCCGGCTTGCCGCAGCCGCGCCATATTGGCGCAGCCGTTGGTGCACATACGGTGGCGGTGTTGCAGGCGCTGGGTTACAGCGAGGCGCAAATCAGTGAGCTGAAAGCCTCTGGGGCAGTCGCCTGAGCGAATCAATTCTCGGTTAACGTCATGAGGATATCGGCATACCAGCTGCAATTAAGCCCCAGCGCCTCATCGGCGTGCAGGTCGCGGGTGCCGACATCCAGCCGCGCCGAGTGAATTCCGAGCAGAATGTACGGCAGGCCGCCGAGTGCAGCAGATTCTTGCGTGCGCATCACCACCGGGGCACCGCTGATACCGCGGTGCGTGCGGGCGTCACTGAGGAAGTAACCCTGGCCCTGAAAGCGCAGGCCGAAAGACGAGGCAATAGTTGCCTGACGTACGACTGGCAAGTGGTGCAGGGTGTCGTGAAAGCCCAGCGGAAAGCCCACCACCAATAAAGAATTGCCGACCTCGGCCTGCTCTTCGGAGTACTCCAGATGTTCGGGTTTGAATGCGCGATAAACCATGCTGGCGGGCAGGGCGCTTCGATCAAGCTCTATGACTGCGACATCAACATCGCCGGTGCCATCCTGAGCCTGACGCCAGATACTTTTGCCGTTCTGATACAACGGGATCGAGAAGCCGGTGGACTCGGCCATGTTCTCGGCATTGGTATGAATCTCTATTTCGAGCCGATCCGGATTGTGTCCGGTCTCGCTGACGACGTGGCGACTGGTCACCAGAAACAGACGCTCATCACGCTCAAAGTAAAAGCCGCTGGCGCTGGTGAGCAGCGTGCTCTGGGCAAACGTGGTCAGGCGCGCAGCCGTTAGCAGGATGGATTCAATCATCGGCAGATCCTTGTCTGAAGAGAGGCGTGCCTGCACACCAGTGGGTTGCAGGTTGCTTACCGTCAGCCTAAGTGAGCAGGATGACGATTATTCGATGCGTTGTTCGCCACTGTAGTTCAGTGTTGCCTTGCAACGCCGGCAGAAATAACGCCGACCTTTGCTGACCAAACCATGACGCTGCGCCGAGAATGGGAACTCGTCTTCAGGCGCCGGGCACGCGCAGCGATAGATGAAGCGGTTGACCTTACGCCGTTTTACCTCGTAGGTGTGGCAGCGATTGGGCGGTAACTCGTAGACCCCGCGCATGATCAATTGCCATTCCTCACCGTGGGCCTGAATGCTCAAGCCAAAGAGTTGATGGGCAATCAGGTGCGCCACTTCGTGGGCGACGGTCTGCTTGAGGAAGTCTTCACGGTTATTACGGTACAACTCGGGGTTGAAACGCAATTTGTTCTCTGTGAGGTGGGCAACGCCGGCCTTTTGCCCGCGCAGTTTGAAGCTGACCTCGGGGCGCAAAAATGGCTTTTTGAAGAAGGCTTCTGCTTGCTGGTAGCAGGCTTCGACGCGGGCGAGAATCTGTTCGGGCATGGTATCCAGCAGTGAGTGAGTGCCAGCCAATTATGCCCAAGCTTGCGGTTGCTGGCAGCCTAAAACGACGAAACCACCCGTAGGTGGTTTCGTTGAAAAGGTTTTATAACTAGTTGGTGTACACCGGACCCACGCCCAGCCCCCAGAGAATCACGGCGCTGGCCATCATCGCCACCAGCACGACCAGACCGACTGCAAGCACCGAGCTTGAGAACATGAAGCCTTCATCTGACGGGATGCCCATAAAGGTCGGTATGCCCACATACAACAGGTAAACCGTGTAACAAATGGCGCAGGTACCCACCAGCATGCCCAGCCACAAGTGCGGATAAAGTGCCGCCAAACCTCCTATGAACAGTGGGGTTGCAGTGTAAGCCGCAAAAACTACGCATTGGGCGAAGCTCGGGCTGGAGTCGTATGTACGCGCCATCCAGTGAATGAATGCCCCCATCACTGCAACCCCTGCAAGCATTGCCAGGTAGCTCATGATGGCCATCGACATTGCACTGCCTTCGGTGAGCATCACCGGTGTTCGTCCGCCTATCGACCAGCCAACCTGGGTGGTACCGATAAAGGCTGAAATCGCGGGGATCGCCGCGAGAATCAGGACGTGGGTGAGATACATGTGGCTAATGCTTTCCTCCTCGCCACGAATTTCTTGCCATTCTTGGTCGGGATGGGTGAAGAGCCCCCAAACGTGGTGGATCATACCAGGCACCTCCTCTTTTTATGCGGTCGCCCCCCGGCGGAGCGCTCGGGTTGCGTAGGCAGCAAAACCGAGTACGGGCCAAATCAACTGCGACCGTATGACGCAGTATGGCACCGGATTAACAAACAAGAGGCCAGCTGATTAGAGCAAATTGGTATTTGAACGCTAGCTGTAATAGCGCTGTAGTATTTCCATCGCCTTGTTAATTGTCTGCAACCGCTCTGTATTGCCGCCGCGATCCGGGTGATGCTGACTGACCAGCTGGCGATAGCGATGTTTGATGGTGCTCAGGTCGAGGGCGTGTTTGGCTTCATGCAACTCGAACAATTCCAGTGCGGCAATTTTCTCATCGCCGCCGCGGATGCGGGTCCAGAAACTGGTAAGCAGCTTTTCGACCTCGGCTTCGTCGGTGTCGCGCAAGTTGTTCAGATCCAGATAGTATTCACGCAAAGGGTCATGCTCGCTGAGCGCACGTGCACCGCTGCTGTACGCTTGCAATTCGATGTGCAGCGGACTGATCAGCAGCGCGCCGCTTTGCTCGGCCCAGAGTTGGTCGCGCAGGATGTAGAGCGCATTGAAAACCAGAAAGTGGGTGCGAAAAAGCACCAGCTTATCGGTGAGCGGCAGGTTGGGGATGTGGCTTGAGTGGCGCTCTTTGAGCAACTGGATCAGGGCATATTCACTGAGCCCAGCGGGCGTTTCGAGCAGCAGTGCGTGCACCTGCTCCGATAGCTCAAGGCGTGGATCTAAATCTTCAGTCATGCCTTGAGCCTAGCATTTACAGCTTATTGGCCAGTGAAACCGCGTGAAAAATGCCAGCTGCGGCACATTTTCAGGCGAAATACTTTCACCCAAAATGCTGCCGACCAGAGCCACTCGCCGTGCCGGGGAGGGCAATAAGTGCTGGATCCTGATTAATGGGCTGGGGTCTGTCGCGGTTTCTGCGTAAAATGCCCGCCTTTAGCACCTAACTCCGGACTCCTGCGTACATGGGCACCCTCTCGGTCAATCAGAACAAACTGCAAAAGCGTCTGCGTCGTCAGGCTGGCGAAGCGATCTCCGACTTCAACATGATCGAAGACGGCGACAAGGTCATGGTGTGCCTCTCGGGCGGCAAGGACAGCTACACCATGCTGGATGTGCTTTTGCATTTGCAGAAAGTGGCGCCGATCAAGTTCGAGATTGTTGCGGTCAACATGGACCAAAAGCAGCCGGGTTTCCCTGAGCATGTGCTTCCTGCCTACCTTGAGTCGATCGGTGTGCCGTATCACATCGTCGAGAAAGACACCTACTCGGTGGTCAAGGAGAAAATCCCGGAGGGCAAGACCACGTGCTCGCTGTGCTCACGCTTGCGTCGCGGCACGCTGTACACCTTTGCCGATGAAATTGGTGCAACCAAAATGGCGCTTGGGCACCACCGTGATGACATCCTCGAGACGTTCTTCCTGAACATGTTCTACGGCGGCACACTCAAGGCCATGCCGCCGAAGTTGCTCGCCGATGACGGCCGGAACGTGGTGATTCGCCCGCTGGCGTACTGTAACGAGGCGGATATTGAAGCGTACTCGACGCTCAAGGAATTCCCGATCATCCCGTGTAACCTGTGCGGCTCGCAGGAAAACCTGCAACGTCAGGTGGTCAAGGAAATGCTTCAGGAGTGGGAACGCAAATCGCCTGGTCGCACCGAAATCATGTTCCGTGCGCTGGGCAATGTGGTGCCTTCACAGTTGGCGGACCGCAACCTGTTTGATTTCGCCAGCTTGAAGATTGATGACAGCGCGGCATCGCGTGTTCTTAACGTGATGAATATCTAGCGCGTCTTTGATCCGGTGGGAGTCTCTTGCCGGATCAGACCGATTGCGGTGTCTGGGCTTGCAGGTAGTGGCCAAAACCCACGCTAATTTCCCCGTGGATTTTGGCCATACGTTTAACTAACGCCCTGCGATCAATACAGCGGCAGGGTGTAGCTGATGATCAGACGGTTTTCGTCCAGGTCGTTGGCAAAGTTATTGCGCACGGTCGCGTTACGCCATTTAAACCCGAGATTTTTCGCCGGGCCTTCCTGAATCACGTAAGCGATATCCGTGTTGCGCTCCCACTCCTTGCCTTCGCCTGGGGTGGTGATCAGGTCGATATTGTCGCCGGTCAGGTAGCGCGTCATGAACGTCAGGCCGGGAATCCCCACGCCGGCAAAGTTGTAGTCAAACCGCGCCTGCCATGAATTTTCATCCTTGTTGGCAAAGTCGCCGATTTGTACATAGTTGACCAGGAACGGGTCACTGCCGCTGACATAGGCGTAACCGGTATCGCCGGTCATTTTCTGGTAACCCAGGCCCATGCTGGCAGAGCCCAGCGCGTAGGTGAACATTGCGCCGTAGGCATCGTTGTCGACGTTGGTTGAGCCGTCGTCATTGGAACGCGCATAGCGCAGATCGGTTTTCAGGCTCTGTTTGTCGGCAATCGGCAGTACGTGCACAACGTTGAAGATGTGCTGCGTGTACAGCTCTTCCAGTTGGCCGTAATTATAGGTGGTGGTCAGGTTGTTCCATTTGTACGACAACCCGGCGAAGTTCAGGTCATCACCCTGATTGCCGCCACTGCCGAAGGAGATGTTGCGCTTGCCACCGCCAGTCATGCTGAGGTCTTCGAAGTCGGTCGAATCGCGCTGATTCAGCTCTTTGATGATACCGCCATCAAAGGTCAGGTTTTCGATTTCCATCGAGTTGATGTGACCACCGAGGAAGGTCTGCGGCAGCAGGCGTGAGTCGTTGGCAGAGAGGATTGGCAGCTTGGGCGTCAGGCCGCCGATTTTGCCGACCGTCTTGGAGATTTTAACCTTGCCGGTAACAAAACCATCCGAGTAATCATCCGGTGCCTTGTTGCCAAAACTGCCCGGCAGCAGGTTGGTGCCTGCACGATCTGGCGAGGAGTCGAGTTTCAGACCCAGCCCTGCGTACGCATCAAGGCCGAAGCCGACGGTGCCTTCGGTATAGCCCGATTCAGCTTTGAACAGGAAGCCCTGTGCCCATTCTTCACGTTTGCTCTGCTGTGCCGGCGTGGTATCACGCAGGTCGCGGTTCAGATAGAAGTTACGCAGCTCTACGCTGGCCTTGCTGTCCTTGATAAATTCGGCATGGGCAAGAGTGGGTAACGTCATGCTGGCCCCTAATGTGGCGAGAGCCACAGCGCGGGCGAGAGAAGTTGTACGCATTATTATTTTCTCCACGATGGTGTGTGCAGGTCTTGTTATTTATGGCCCATCTATCACGCACTGAAATAAAACACGGGTTGAAATCACTGGCATTTAGACTTTAGTAGTGAGCATGCGCTAATCAAGCAGTCATCTGATGACTGGTAGGTCGTTGCCTGCAGGCACCGCCGGCTCTAGCGTGGGGCTGTGACAGTTAGCGCACAAGTTACTGCAATTATCAGCGATTAAAGTTTTATTGGTTCGGGCCGCTACACATATGTAAGTAGCGCTATTCAGATGAGTCTGATCAGACGGCAACAGTGAGTTAATCAGTCCTGTTGCACGGCGCTGTAGGGTTAGCGAAATCTGGCATTAATCAACCGTTAATGCGCCGCAAGATGATGTGAGTATTTAAATAAGACTTGTTTGATTCGCATCACCGCTGCTGATTATTAAGGCGGGTTGTATTCACTATTATCAGCCCGGTTGGTGCAGTGCCGGCGAGGTCTGCAGTGCTAAACTGCAAGCCTGTTGATTTGTCAGTGGAGGGGAGGCTGATGCTCCCTGAATGTCAGTTGTTCGGCACCCTTGGGTGCCATTTGTGTGAAGTGGCCGAGGCCATGCTGATCCCATTTGTGGAGCATGGCTTACTGGTTGAGTTGATCGATATTGCCGAGCACGAAGAGTGGGTTGAGCAATACGCGTTGAGTATTCCGGTGCTGCGCCGGGTTGATACCGGTGCGGAGTTGAACTGGCCTTTCGAGGCCGAACAGATCGTTGCCTTTCTGGGCTGAAGCGTTGTCGCTGCAAAGGCTGGCAAGGCTCAGCCTGCAAACGCAGAATTCGAGTTAAGGAGAGTAGGGAATGAGTGCAGCATTGACCGATGGATTGTCGCTGTTGTTGTTTCGGCTGCACAGTGGTCGTTTGCTGGGAATCAACCTGCTCAAGGTTAATGAGATTATTCCGTGTCCAACCCTGACCAAATTGCCTAACCGCCACCCGCATGTGCGCGGCGTCGCGACCTTGCGCGGCGCACCGCTGAACGTGATTGATCTGGCCCGCGCGGTCGGCGAGCAGGGCGGCAATGACAGCCAGGAAGGGTGTTTGATTGTCACAGCGCTTAGCCGCTCGCGTCAGGCGTTACACGTTAAGAGTGTCGAGCGGATTGTCCAGTGCGCGACCAGCGATGTGCGGCCGCCTCCCAAAGGCACTGGCGCACGCGCCTTCATTACGGGTGTGACACAGATTGACGGCACCATTGTGCAGGTGCTTGATATCGAGAAAGTCCTGCATGAAATCGCGCCGGTCTTGCCGGAAGAGCTTGATGAACAGCAACTGACCCGCAGCGAGCGTAACCTGATCGAAGGATGTCGCGTGCTGGTGGTGGATGACTCGCACGTGGCGCTGCAGCAAACCCTGATCACCCTGCGCAAGCTGGGCCTTGAATGTCAGGCGGTCCGCAGCGCCGCTGCCGCGTTGCAACTGTTGCTTGATGAAGAGGCCGCGGGCACGCCGATTGAGGTGCTGGTTTCAGATATCGAGATGCCGGAGATGGATGGCTACAGTCTGGTCAGTGAAATTCGCCAGCGGCCGAGTATTGCTCATACTTACGTGTTGCTGCATACCTCGCTCGACAGCACCATGAACACGGCCCGCGCGCACAGCGTAGGGGCCAATGATGTGCTGACCAAGTTCTCGGCAGTCGATCTCAGTCAGGCGCTGGTCCGGGCCTGCAAGCGCGTCGCTGAAACGGCGGCCAACGCCTGAAACGAGGCCGCCCAGTAATGACATCGCGCCTAGTTTGAGGGCGCGTTGCGCAGTTCATCCAGGCGCTTTAACTGAGCGCCATCGGCGGCGAAATTGGCCGGGCTCAGCCACTGGCTAAACGCGCTACGGCAGTCTGGCCATTCGCTGTCGATGATCGAAAACCACGCCGTGTCCCGATTCGCACCCTTGACCACCATGTGCTGGCGAAACGTGCCTTCATAGCGAAAGCCCAAGCGCTCGGCCGCACGCATTGAGCGGGCGTTATTGGCGTTGCACTTCCACTCCAAGCGCCGGTAGCCCAGCGTATCCATGGCCAGGCTCGCCAGCAGCCAGAAGGTTTCCGTTGCGCCGATTGTGCGTTGCATGGGTGCGCCAAACGCAACATGGCCAATTTCGATACGCCCGTCTTTCGGCACGATGCTCATCAGGCTCAACAGCCCGACGGCTTTGTTTGATGCCAGATCAATCACGCAAAAAAACAGCGGATCACGGCTGGCTTCATGGCCTGCCAACCACGTATTGAATGCCTCACGCTCCGGGAACGGGCCGTAGGGCAGGTAATCCCACAGCACGGCGTCGGCCTCCGGGCCTTGCAGGGCTTGCCACAGATCATCGCCATGGCGCGTGGTATCCAGGGGTTCAAGGCGTATGTAGTGGCCCTGCAGCGGTTGGCGGGACGGCGCTTGGGCAGGTTGCCAGTCGATTTTTTCCGGGTTGTACATAGCGCTGTTCCTGTTCAGAAAAGTTTGCGGTATTGAACGAAACCGGAGCGATCAGCAATGCGCTCATAAAGCTGCATGGCGTCGGTATTGGTCTCGTGTGTGAGCCAGTGAACCCGCGATGCGCCAGCCGCTTTGGCCTCGGCATACACACGCTCGATCAGTTGGCGGCCCACGCCACTGCCGCGCTGCGTCGCGTCCACAAAAAGATCCTGCAGGTAGCAATAATCGCCCGTGGTCCAGCACGAGCGGTGATAAATCCAGTGCACCATGCCCACCGCCTTGCCGTCCTCCCAGGCCAGCGCCGCGTGCATCGGCTCGTTGGCGTCGAGAAAACGCTGCCAGGTGATTGCGCTGGTTTCAGTGCTGATCTCGGTTTTATAGAACTGCTGATAGCCCTGCCAAAGTACCAGCCAGTTGGCGTGATCGGCTGGGCTGACGCGGCGGATTTCGACGGTCATGAACGGCTCGCTTATGGTTTGGTTGAAAGGGTTTGCCCGAGATGCCCGGCCAATTCGACATCACGCGGATCAGCGCTTTGATTCAGGCCGGTGCTGACCCCAATGCGGTCGGGGATATCGCGATTCTGGCTCAGCTTGAATTTGCCTTCGATGCGCTCGATGGGCAGGGCGAAGCCGACAATGGCGCGCAGCATGCTGTCGATGTAATCGGCCGGCGCATCGTTTACGGCCCACGGTTGCGGGCGGCCGGCTTCATGGCGCTGGCTCAGGCGGCTGACCAATTGCAGCAGGCGCTCCTTGTCTTCAAACACTTCAACTTTGCCGCGCACCTCAACGCTGATGTAGTTCCAGGTTGGGACGACCTTGCCATGCGCCGCTTTTGCCGGATACCAGCTGGGGCTGACGTAAGCATCGGCCGGAGTGAACAGCACCAATGCTGAAGGATTTTCAGCGAGTTCGCGCCAGTGGCCATTGGCACGGGCGAAATGGCCATAAAGCGTGCCGTTAGGGCCTTCATCAGGGACCAATAGCAGTGGCAGTTGGCTGGCCTGAAGTTCTTCAGCCCCCTGGCTGATCACGGTGGCGAGCCGGCTGTTGTCGATGGCGTTGTGCAGCGCGTGGATATCGTCCACACGAAAGGCGCTGGGTATATACATGGCACTGGCTCCGTATTGGTGGATTCATGCTATGCAAGTTAATGGTCTGTTGTAAGATCCATTATCTGCCAATTTCGTAGGGCCAATTTATGACGGTTGCGCCACTCCTGCCGGTCGATTTGTCGGGCATCCATTTAAAGCCGGGCCGCGCATTGGCGCGTCAGTTATATGAGGCGCTTCGTGAACGGATTCTCGATGCACGCCTGCCCAGCGGCGTACGCTTGCCGGCCAGTCGGGATTTGGCCGGCGTGCTGGGAATTTCACGCAACACCGTGACCCGTGCACTCGATCAGCTCTACGCCGAAGGCTACATACAAGGGCGGGTGGGCGATGGAACCTACGTTGCCGACCTGGCGGCGATTTCGCCGGTAATCCCCAACACGGCCGATAACCCTGCGCCAAGCGCTGCCGTGCAGCAACTAGAGAATCACTATTTACCATTGCCGCCAGCCGGGGCCCCGCGCGCATTTCGGGTAGGCGTTCCCGCGTTTGACTTGTTCCCCTTCGAGACTTGGGCGCGGCTTTCGGCCAAGTTCTGGCGCAAGCCGGATTTTGCCCGGCTCGGGTATGGCGACCCAGCGGGTGATCGCAAGTTGCGAGAACTGATCGCTGCCTACTTGCGCAACAGCCGTGGCTTGCCGTGTGATCCGGCGCAAATCGTCATCACCTGTGGCGCCCAGCAAGCCATCAGCTTGTGTGCTCAACTGCTGGTGCGGCCGGGCGATAAAGTAGCGGTCGAAAATCCGGGTTATCGCGCTGCAGGGCATGCGCTGGCCGTGGCAGGGGCGCAACTGCAAGGCATCGAAGTTGATGCGGACGGCTTGAATACCGCGCAATTAGCAGGGGTCGAGAATTGCCGGTTGGTCTATCTCACGCCATCGCATCAATACCCAACCGGCGTGACGTTGTCCCTGCAACGTCGTCTTGAGCTGCTGGAGTGGGCCGAACGTAACGATGGCTGGATTATCGAAGACGATTACGATGGCGAGTACCGCTACAACGGAACACCGCTTGCGCCATTGGCCGCACTCGACCGGCAGGGACGGGTGTTGTACGTCGGCACCTTCTGCAAGATCACCTTTCCGGCGTTGCGACTCGGCTATCTGCTGTTGCCGCCTGCATTGGCGCAGGCATTTTCCCGCCGCCGAGCGCTGGACATTCGCCACTCCGAAATCGGCACGCAGGCGGTGATGGCCGAGTTCATCAGCAGTGGCCATTTTCAGCGACATATCCGGCGCATGCGTACGGCAGCGCGCAGTCGGCGCGACATGCTACTGGCACACTGGCCGAAGAATATTCGCGGCTGCGCTGCCATGCCCGCCGTTGATGCAGGGCTGCATCTGTGCGTGCGCGTGAGCAGCGTCGAGCGCGAGCGTGAACTGATTGAACGCGCAGCCAACGTAGGCGTTGAGGTCAATGGCCTGAGCAGCTACTGGCTGCCTGAAAGCACCCCGCCCGAGGCGCAGCGGGCCGGGCTGGTGTTGGGGTTTGCGGCAGTCGCTGAGCCAGATATTGAGCGCGCGTTACAGGCCTTGAGCCGTGCGTGGGCAGACTAGCGGCCAGCGTGCAACTCGCTCGCCAGCGTTTGGATCTGCTGACGCAACCAGCGGCGCAGGTGATCTGCATCGGTGCGCTCATGCCATATTTGCATCACCTCGACAGTGGGCAGCTGCAATGGCAGCGGCAGCGGATACAGGCGTAAATCCGGATCGCGGGCGATGGCTTCCTCACCGATTGAGCGCAAGCAGGTGAGCAGTAAGTCTGTGCCGCGAATCAGCCGGGTCGGTGCCAGAAAACTGGATAAACCCGCAGCCACTTTGCGGCTCAAGCCGTTGGCCTCAAGTGCGCGATCGACAATGCCGTTGAGGTCGCCGGTGAGCGTGGTCAGCAGGTGTTCGCAGGCCAGATACGTTTGCATATCAAGGTCGCCTGCCAGCTGTTGATTGCTCTTTGAGGCCAGCACGACGAAGTCTTCACTGAGCAGTCGCTGTTGGCGAAACGTATCCGGCAGATCGGCAAAAAAACCGGCAATGGCCAGATCACAGGTGCCTTTCTCGAGTTCTTCGCGGGGTAATAATCCACGGGTATTGTGAGTGATCAGCACCAGATTCGGCGCCTGACTGCGCAGGCGCGGCAATAGGCCCGGCAGCAGGGTTTGTTCCATGTAGTCGGTGGTGTAGAGGTGGATGTGCTCTGTGCGGGTGAGGAAGTCGCGGCCTTCACTCTGGTCGTAAAAAGACTCCAGCGCGGCCACCAGTCTCTGCACCTCTGGCGCCAACTCGTGTGCACGGGGCGTTGGCGTGAGGCCACGCGGTGCGCGCACAAACAAGGGATCGGCCAATTCATGGCGCAACTTATTAAGCTTATGGCTCAGCGCCGGTTGGCTGATAGCCATGCGCACGGCGGCTCGCGACACGCTGCGCTCCTGATAGAGCACATGGAACACCAGCAGCAGATTGAGGTCTTTATTTACGATATTCAAAATTTGGATACCAGCAATTACTTCTTTTGAATTTTCGAATGATAGGTGTGTGGCTATCATCCTCACAACTTAAACCGAACCTGGCTTTAGCCGCTGGAGGCAATCAACATGAAGATTCTGATGGTGCTTACGTCCCACGATCAACTTGGCGACACTGGCCATAAAACCGGCTTCTGGCTCGAAGAATTTGCATCCCCTTACTATGTATTCAAAGACGCCGGCGTTGAGCTGACGCTGGCATCGCCCAAGGGCGGCCAGCCGCCGATTGACCCGAACAGCGCGGCGGATGACGCACAGACTGATGCCACGCGGCGTTTTGACAAGGACCCGGCGGCGCAAAAAGACTTGGCCAACACAGTCAAGCTTGAGCAAGTGAAAGCCGAAGACTTCGATGCGGTCTTTTACCCGGGCGGCCATGGCCCGCTGTGGGATCTGGCCGAAGACGCGAAGTCGATTGCCCTGATCGAGCGTTTCCAGGGGCTGGGCAAACCCGTTGCGGCGGTGTGCCATGCGCCGGCCGTGCTGCGCCACACCAAAGCTGCCGATGGGCAGCCGTTGGTTAAGGGCAAGAAGGTCACTGGCTTCAGCAACAGTGAAGAGGAGGCCGTGCAGTTGACCGATGTGGTGCCATTTCTGGTAGAAGATATGCTTAAAGGCAACGGCGGTTTGTACAGCCGCAGCGATGACTGGCAAAGCCATGTCGAAGTTGATGGCTTGTTGATTACCGGGCAGAACCCAGGCTCATCGGATGCAACTGCCGAAGCGCTGATGAAACTGCTTTAAGCCTTGTTTGCAGCGAAAGCGTCAGGCCCGTGCCTGGCGCTTTTGGCGTATTGAATTCAGGAGGATTTTCATGACCGTTGCTATTTTTGCCACCGTTACTGTTAAACCAGAACATCGCGAAAACATGGAAAAGGCGCTGCAATTGATGGTCAGCCATTCGCGCGCCGAGGCGGGCAACCAGCGCTACGACCTGTTCGTGCGCGCTGACGATGCCAACGTGTTTGATATTTTCGAAATTTACGACGATATGGCTGCGGTTGAAGCGCACCGCGAAAGCGAGCACTACAAAGGCTATCGCGCGCAGGCCGGCGAGTGGATTGCAGCGCCGGTTGAGGTGCGTTTATCAAACCCGGTGAATGCCCAGCCTTATCGCTCAATCAGCGCCAAGGTTTAAGCCTGTCTGGTTAATATCAGACAGCTACTGACTGGAGAAACTTGTGAAATACCTACATACAATGGTCCGCGTGACCGATATCGAGCAGTCACTACGCTTTTATCGCGATGCGCTTGGGCTCGAGTTGCTGAAAACCCACGAAAGCGAGCAAGGTCGCTTCACGCTGGTATTTCTGGCCGCGCCCGGTGATCACGAAGCGCAGGTTGAATTGACCTACAACTGGGACCCGGAGCCGTACGGCGAAGGCCGTAATTTTGGCCATCTGGCGTACCGCGTAGATGACATTTATGCCACTTGCCAGCGCTTGATGGATCACGGCGTAACCATCAACCGGCCACCGCGTGACGGCCACATGGCCTTTGTCCGCTCGCCGGATAATATCTCCATCGAACTGCTTCAGGCAGGTGAGCCACTGGCGCCTGCAGAACCCTGGAAGTCGATGGCCAACACCGGTAAGTGGTAACCGGCGCTCGCGCCAGTTTGAGCAACTTGCGGGCCTGCAAAGTATCAAAGCGGAGTTTGCCATGAGCACCTACAAACCGCTGAATTGTGATCTCTATGATTATCTGGAAATCGCCTGTTTGCATGGCTATGAGCTGTTGCTTGAACTCGATGACGGCAGCACCTTGCAGGCGAGGGCGGTCGACACACGTACCGCCCCAAGCAAGGAAGAGTTTCTTAAGCTGCAAAATAACGAGGGCGCTTTTGAATTGCGGCTGGATCGGTTAGTCGCAATCACCCCAACCGAAGCTCGCGCATCGTTTAAGCGTATTGAGCTGGCCGGGCAGTTCTGCAGCACGGATGACTGAGCATCCGCGGCCACGGCTGCATGCTACTGAGCAAATACTTACGTAAACAACAAAGCCCCGACGCTATCAACGTCGGGGCTTTGTTTACTGATTAAAATATCAGTTACTGCTGGCTTACTTCGGCGAAGTCAGTGCTTCTGCTTTGACTTCGTTAACGCCATCTACCGCTTCTGCAAGCTCGACAGCCTTGTCACGGGCTTCGTCAGTGGCAACGGTACCGGTCAAGGTCACTATACCTTTCATGGTGTCGACATTGATGTTGGCCGTTTTCAGGGTCACTTCAGTGCCGAGATTCTGCTGGACCTTTTCAGTGATCCACTCATCAGACTGCGCGGCTGCGCCCTGATTCATCTCGTTCATGGTGGTGCCTTCAGCCGGAATCATTGGCTCTGCGCCAGGCTCGGAACCTGCCCAGACCGAACTCGCCATGCTAAGGCTCAATGCTGTGGCAGCTGCGGCGCTGATAAGGGTCTTATTCATTGGCTTTTTCATCGTAGCGTCTCCTTGCGAGTGATTCGATATGCAGCCTGTGTTGGCTCCAGATACGTCTTAACTATCGCAAGGCCTGTGCCAGCTTTTTTGGTTTTTATATTCTTATGTTTTTCAATGGGTTATAGATTTGTAAGGCTTAGTGCCATCATGCGATTCGCAAACTTCAAGGGTTTTGGTCGTGCAGATTGCACGTTACTCGTTTGGTTGCAGAGTGAGTTTGCTCGGGTGGAGGGGCGAATAGGTGCGGTGGCAGCGTAATTGGCTATGCGTATGTATTTGGATTGAAGTGTGGTTGCAGGAGGAGGACGGAAGTGAGCTTAAGCAGCTAATTGAGATAGGCAGCATACGGCAAGGAACGGTCATTTAGTGGCTACGGCACCAAGGGCTACTCACACTTTGCCACGCCATTTAAGGCCCCGATTTACCCGCGGCGCTTACGACGCGAAGCGGCAGCAAGGACTTTGGGTAGAGCCGATGGTTAGCGGTCATATCGTGGTCGCACGAACTGTAACAATGACGTGCTCCCTTGAATGTGCAGCACGCGAACTTGCATCACCACCCCGTTGGAATCCTCTAGCTCAAAGGGGTGATTAACTTTGAATGTGGCTGGCTGACTCTCGCGTCCATTGATCGCGATATTGTCGGCGTATAGGTACGATCTTTTGCTGGTATCCAGAATCGGATCAAGGCGACCCTCAAGACCTGGTATGTAGCAGGTGCTATGACATAGCACTGACCCTGTGTTCTCAGTTGGCGCCAGCGATATCTCAATATCCTCCGCCGGGTCCCATGATGGGATTACGGCTCCCGGAAACTCTGCGTGTGCGACAAGTAGTTGATAGCTTCGGCGAGTTGTAATCGTGAAGGCTGCGACTCCGCTGGAGTCGGTGTGTCCAGTCTTCGTTGTGTCGTTATCCGCAATGGCGACGACTGTCGCTCCGGACACGACAGCTCCGGACGTAGACATTACCGATACGCGAGGCATCTTTGGATCAACGCGTGGGATCGCTGCTGTTGAGAATAGAGCCTTGCGGACTGCGTAAGACGGTACAGTTCTCCCGCTATTGATGAGTTTCTTGTGAATGATCTCTACAAACTTGTCTGGAGTGCGATTGATCAAGGAAATATATCCAACTGTAGGCAGAACCCCTGGTATAGCCGTGTCATCGAACCTGGCCGGGAGGATATATTCCTGACTTTCTTGGAATGCCCGAGCTTGCATAGAGTTCCGCTCGTGGGTTGTCCACATCTTTTTCGCGTAGTACTCCGATATGAACATGATCGTGTAACACGCCTTGTTCATATAAATCTCAGATAGGTACTCGTAAAGGTTCTTGCCCCAAAGACTCGCTTCTTCGAAGACGTCATAAAAGACCTTTACGCCTGAGTCTCTCAGGAGGTTTGCTACCTGGTCCACATAGTCCCGATCCTCGCCAGCGAACGAGAGGGCAATATCAAATTCGCGCTGCTCCGCCATAGAACCTCCTTAACCGCCAACCACCTTGTTAAGGGGCGGCGGATCGCCGTCCCAGCGAATGAAATAAGCGATTTCAGCGCCTTGATAGGCGCTTTAGATAGTCGGCTACTGAAGAATAAACCTACCATTCACATATATGGCCTTAGCCCTGCCAAGATTAATTTTGTTTTTAGCTGCTGGATTATGGTTTGAATTGCTTACTGCCCACTGAATGTGAGCCGGATAATCTGCGTTGCTGGTAGGCCCAGTAAGACTTACGCCCAAGTGCTTAGCGTATAATCTTCTTGCTGCGACAACGGCAATTTCAGGCATTCCATCGACTCCTTCGGCAGCCACTACCGCTAGCTCACAAAGTCGCCCAGCATTTACTTCGGAAAACCTGATTTTTGCCCCAGACTCCTCAATCAGCCGATATAGTGCGCGGCATTGCTTGCATGGGCACTCATAAATTTTTTGTTTCAGGTCACTCATCTTTCAGCCTCCACATTTATTGCCTAACGTTTGGTTAAGGGGGCGGGCTTAAGCCCGTCCCAACGAGCGGAGCGAGCGATTTGAACCAGTTGTTATGCCTCTCGCGACCGGCAGTTTTTGGCCGAAAACTAACACTATGGCGACGATGTCTCTTGGTCAAATTCTTGCAATTACCCAAACATACTCCGCCGCAGAGTGCAGTGCTTTAAAACAACCCCAACTGGCCGCCAACTAAAGTACTGAAGTCGTCATCAACAAACGGCAGAATGGCGTCCGCCACTGGTTGCAGTTGGCGAGTCAGGTAGTGGTCGTAGTCGATAGCGGCGCGGCGAATCTCAAGTGGTTCGGGGCCGTTCTTGCTGATGACGTAACTGATCCAGCCGCCGTTCTGGTATTGCATCGGCCGGCCCAGCTCGGCGTTGTATTCGTCGGCGGTGCGGGCGGCGCGTACATGCGGCGGTACATTACGCTGGTAATCATTGAGCGGTCGGCGCAGGCGTTTGCGGTACACCAGCAGGTCATCAAGTTCGCCCGCCAGTGTGCGTTGCACGTAGTCGCGCACGTACGCCTGATAAGGTTTCTGGTCGAAGATCAGTTGATACAGTTCGCGCTGGAACTGTTGAGCCAGTGGCGACCAGTCACTGCGCACGGTTTCCAGGCCTTTGTAGACCATTTCCGAGGTGCCGTCGCTGCGCCGCACCTTGCCAGCGTAGCGCTTTTTGCTGCCTTCCTCCGCGCCGCGGATTGTCGGCATCAGGAAGCGGCAATAGTGGCTCTCGAACTGTAATTCCAGCGCACTTTCTAGGCCGTGGTGCTGCTGCAAATGGGTCTTCCACCATTGATTGACGGTGGCGACCAGCTCGTGGCCGATACGGGTTGCGTCGGCCTCGCTGTGCGGGCGCTTGAGCCAGACAAATGTCGAGTCGGTGTCGCCGTAAATGACCGCGTAACCCTGCGCCTCGATGAGCTCGCGGGTCAGGCGCATGATCTCGTGGCCGCGCAGGGTAATGGAGGAGGCGAGGCGCGGATCGAAGAAGCGACAGCCACTGGAACCCAGCACGCCGTAGAATGCATTCATGATGATTTTCAACGCTTGCGACAACGGTGCATTGTGCTCACGTTTGGCTGTCTCGCGGCCTTCGGCAACCCGCGCCACTATAGACGGCAGGCAATGGGTTTCGCGCGAGAAGCGTGCGCCTCTGAAACCGGCGACAGAATGTGCATCATCGGGTTGCTGCAGGCCTTCGATCAAGCCTATCGGGTCGATCAGGAAGGTGCGGATGATCGAGGGGTACAGGCTCTTGAAGTCGAGCACCAACACTGAGTCGTACAAGCCTGGCTGCGAGTCCATCACAAAACCGCCGGGGCTGGCTTCGGGTGGTCGCTCACCCTGATTGGGCGCGACATAACCCTTGCGGTGCATCAGCGGCATGTACAGGTGCGTAAAGGCGGCCACCGAACCGCCGCTGCGATCCGCAGGCAGGCCGGTGACACTGGCGCGCTCGAGCAGAAAGCGCAGCAGTTCGGTCTTGTCGAAGATGCGGGTTACCAGTTCGCAGTCCTTGAGGTTGTAGTGCGCCAGCGCCGGCTTGTCTTCGGCGAACATCCGGTTGATTTCATCCATGCGCTGGTACGGCGTGCTGATCGACTTGCCTTCGCCAAGCAGGGTTTGCGCGACATTTTCCAAACTGAAGGAAGGGAAGCTCCAGGTGGCTGAGCGCAAACCTTCAATGCCGTCGATAATCAGCCGGCCCGCCGCTTCTGCGAAGTAGTGGCTGCGGCTGCCATGTTCGCGCCAGAGCATTTCGCTGTTGCCGCGCCCAAGCAGCAGGGGCACGGCGAGCCTGCGCGCGTGCTGGTGAAGTATGCGCAGGTCAAATTGCACCACGTTCCAGCCGATAATCGCGTCGGGATCGTGGGCGGCAAACCACTCGTTGAGTCGCTGCAACAGCTCGACCCTTGAGGCGCAATACTGCAGGTTGAAGTCGAGCGGGGTGGCATCACCATTCGCCGGGCCGAGCATATACACATCGCGCTGGCCGCAGCCTTCAAGGGCTATCGAATACAGCTCGCCATGCTCGGTGGTTTCGATGTCCAGCGAGACCAGCCGCAACGACGGGCGATAGTCTGGGGCTGGCTTGAGTTGCGCGTCGGTCACGATGCCGTGTGCATCGACGGTGCCTGTAAAGCTCACACCGGCGGTGATGAAACGCTCCATCAGGTAACGCTCCGGCGGACGGATGTCGGCCTCGTAAACATCCACGCCGGCTTTACGCAGCAATTTGTCGAGCTGCATGAGTTGACGGTACTGCTGGCAGTACAAGCCAAGCACCGGGCGTTGCTGAAAGTCACGCAGGCTCAGCGTGCGTAACTCGCAGCCCGTCTCGTTGGCGAGCAGGGCTTCAATTTGCTGGCGCTGCTCGGCCGGAATAAACGCAACCGAGGTTTGCAGCGGCAAGCGCAACTGACGCGGGCCCTCATCGGTTGCCAGCCAGAACTCCACCACGCTGCCGCCTGGCGTATCACGCCAATGTCGCGACAAAATAAAACCGTGTTGAAATTCCACTACGCCCATCCACCCGTTGGATTATGTAGTTGATTCTACCTGTCTGGCGCGGCGCCTGTGCATTAAACGCGCTCACTGAGAACATGCACTTCCGGTAGTCGACGGCCTGGATTCGACGTGACTTGCCGTTTGCAGTTTTTATGGCTGCAAATTGCATCGGATATGGCCAGTTAGCGTTGTGGCTTTGATCGGTAGGGAACGGCCAAAAGCGGTCAGTCGCGACGGGGGGCTTACGGAAAAAATGATTGCCTTGATCTGTACATTGACAATGTCACAGTAGCGCTTCGCTTTAACGATGTGGAACGACCGGCAGCTGCATACAGCAAAGGCAAATTAACATCGGCGATTGAGGATTTCAGTGCACTGTCATTCCCCGGCCAAGAACCCTAGTCCGAGCATTGGCGCTCGGAGGACAGAGCATCTAGGCTGACAATGCTTGGCCAAACAGTTAAATACCCCTCAAATGTCATCTGCGAGTCTCTTCAAGGAGGCCGCGATATCTGCCTTGGCTAGGTAGTTAAGCGACGCGCCAAGGGCGCATCACTTATTGGTGTCCATATACACGGAGGTGACATGAATAATCTACGAACCCTAATAACAACAGCCCTGCTCCTGACTGTCACGACTGTGCACGCAGAGCTCACACAGAACAATGCATTCACACTCCCTGCACAGGATAGGCCCTATCTGGAGGCTGCCATTGATCGTCCTGAACAGGAGAAAGCAGCTGCCGCCAAACTCTCTGCGCTAGAGAAGAAGTTCGGACGTAAACCGAACATCCTCATTCTGCTGGTTGATGACATGGGCTGGGGAGACCCAGGGACATACGGCGGCGGCCTGCTGATCGGTGCGCCAACGCCACAAATCGACTCTCTGGCAGCAGGAGGCCTGAAACTGCTCAACACCTATGCGCAACCAACTTGCACACCAACTCGCGCCGCCCTGAACACGGGCCGAATCCCGACGCGCAGTGGTCTTACCCGGCCAACACTCAGTGGTGAGGTGCTCAAGGTCAATCCATGGGCAGAGGAAATCACCACCGCCAAACTGCTCTCTGATGCGGGCTATCGCACTGCGATGTCTGGCAAATGGCACCTAGGCGACGCTGACGGCAGCTACCCCAATCAGGTTGGCTATGACGAGTACTACGGCATCTTGTCGGTGATCAGCGACTTTAGCCAACAGCTCGACAAGCAGCGTTATCCCGACATGGTGTTACGCCCTGAGCGCCTCAAGGCCTTGCGGCAAACCAGTGAGCCGGCGATTACCAAGGGGATCAAGAATGGCAAACTGGAGGTGGCGGAAAAAATAACCACAATCGAGCAACTGGCCGAGATCGATCAAAAATTTGCTGACTTCTCTGATGATTTCATTCGTCGCAGCGCCAAAGACAACAAGCCGTTCTATCTCTACCACTCCTTCGGACGACTGCATAACGATACTTACCCGGCAAAAGGCTATGAAGGGAAAAGCCCCGCAGGCTTTCCTTACCGTGACGCCATGTTGGAAGTCGATGACATCGTGGGCCGCCTGATTGCAACGCTGAAAGAAACGGGCCAGCTGGAAAACACCTTGGTGTTCTTCACCTCCGACAACGGCGGCAACGAGGATCTCATGCCGGACAGTGGCTACCAGCCATTTCGCGGTGGCAAAGGCACAACCTGGGAAGGCGGCGTACGCGTCCCCGGGATCGCCTACTGGCCAGGCACAATTGCCCCCAACCGGATCAGTGATGGCCTGTTCGATCTGACCGACATGTTCAACACCTCACTGGCCCTGGCTGGCATCACCGACAAGATTCCTTCAGAGCGTTACATCGACGGCATAGACCAGACGTCTTTCCTGCTGGCTGACGATGGCAAATCCAAGCGTGATGCGGTGTTTATGTATGCCGAGAACGAGCTGATGGCTGTTCGCTGGATGGAATACAAAGTCCACTTCAAGGTCTTTCTCAACCAGGCCGTCCACCGCAACCTTGACGAAAGCACGGTGCAGAACCTGGGTATGAGCCCCTGGGTATATAATCTATATATGGATCCCAAGGAGCAGAGTAGCCAGGGCCACTCACGTTTCGAATGGGGACTGCCTCAGGTAATGGCTAGGGCGGGACGACACCTGGCCACTTTTGAGAAATATCCGCGTAAAGACATCGGTCTAAAAAAACCAGGTAGTTAGTCTCAGACCAAGCTAGTCCTGCTCGCTCTCCTCAGATATAGATTGCTTCTGAGGAGAGTGCGGCGCGGGATTCTTAGCTTTCAATACCGACGGCTAGTTCTTCGGCTTATTCAGATATCAGCTTCTGGCCGTTCTCTGCCGCTCACTCCCACGAGTTACGCTGGTCAAATCCGATGCTAATGGCTGCTCAGGCCTGTGCAGTTACCCACTATCGCGTCGCGCAAATAAACAACCTTGGGAATGGCAGCAACACGCTGCCATCAGCAAGTGCGGGATAGGCTTTGCTGATCTGCTGCAGGTATTGCTCGGTAAACGCTTGTTGTTCTGCTTCATCAAGCGCCGCTAGAAAGGGCCTCAGTGCGGTGCCTTTGAACCACTCGACAATGGCTTGATGATTTTCCAGCGGGTGGTAATAGGTGGTGCGCCAGACATCGACCGCAGAGCAGTGCTCGCGGAGCAGGGCGTAGTAGAAATCGGGCGAGTGGCGTGGCGGATGCCGGACTTCGGCAATCTTGTGCGCCCAGCGCGGGTCTTGCGCCACTTGGCGGGCGAGCACATGTGCAGGCTCTTGCAGGTTATCCGGCATCTGCGCCGCCAACGTCCCACCTTTATTCAGTTTGCTCACCAGCTTTGGAAACAAGTCTCCATGTTCGGGCACCCATTGCAGCGAGGCATTGGCGAGAATGACATCGACATTGTGTGCGGGACTCCAGTCGCCGATGTCAGCCTGCTCAAAGCGCAGTTCGGGCAGACGCTGGCGTGCATCCTTGAGCATGTCGGCAGAGCTGTCGAGTCCGCTGACAGAAGCGTCCGGGTAACGCTGCGCCAACACTTGGGTGGAGTTGCCCGGCCCGCAACCGAGGTCGATGGCAGTGTGCACGCTTTGGGTGGGAATGGCGGCAATCAGGTCGTGAACCGGCCGTGTGCGCTGCTGTTCAAAGAGGCTGTATTGCTTGGCTGACCAACTCATGGCGGCGTCCCTGGCGAGGTGAGTATCGATAATGCGATGAGTGATACCCGCTTGCCAAGAGTTGGCGCCAAGGCTGGGCGAGGTTTACTTCTGCCTGTGCATAGGGGAAGGTCTAGCAAGAGTTCAGGCCAGTGGTTTGTCTGATCCAGAGTTGAGGCCATGAAAATTATGACGCGCAGTGTAATGAAGGCGATTGTGACCACCGGCAATGGCGGCTATGAAAAGCTGGTTTATCAGGACGTGCCAATGCCTGTGCCGTTGGCGGGTGAAGTGCTGCTCAAAGTGCTGGCTGCCGGGGTCAATAACACCGAGATCAATACGCGCCTTGGCTGGTACTCATCGGCCATTACCGAGTCCACCAACACCGCTTCCAGCGAAGCGCTGACAGCGCAGAGAGGCGAGGGTGGCTGGAATGCCGCCACGCCTTTTCCGTTTATTCAGGGCACCGATTGCTGCGGTGAAGTCGTTGCGGCTGCCGATCACACACACGGGCATTTGTTGGGTAAACGGGTGCTGGTGCGCGCGTGTATGCGTGAGAACGGCTTTGATTCACTCGACACGCTGTGGATGGGCTCGGACTTTGACGGCGCGTTTGCCCAGTACGTGAAAGTACCTGCCAGTGAAGTGTTCCCGATTGACTGCGACTGGAGCGATGCCGAGTTGGGCACCATTCCTTGTGCATACGGCACGGCGGAGAACATGTTGCACCGCGCTAATCTGCAAGCGGGCGAGCGTGTATTGATTATGGGCGCATCGGGCGGCGTCGGCGTGGCCGCGTTGCAACTGGCCAAGCGCCGGGGTGCCACGGTAATCGCTGTTGCCGGGGCCGAGAAGCTGGATGCAGTGGCCGGTCTTGGCGCCGATCAGGTTATCAGTCGTTCGGCGAATCTGCTTGAGGTGCTGGGCGAGAACGCAGTAGATCTGGTGGTTGATAACGTTGCGGGGGCTAATTTCCCTGTCGCGTTGAAAGTGCTCAAACGTGGCGGGCGACTGGTGTCGTCCGGTGCCATCGCCGGGCCAGTGGTTGCGCTCGATATGCGCGACATGTACCTCAAGGACATCACCCTGATCGGGACGACCGCGTGGGATGAGCCGGTGTTTGCGAATTTGGTGAGCTATATCGAGGAGGGCGAAATCAGCCCGGTGTTGGCCGAAACCTTCGCGCTGCAAGACATTGTGCAGGCGCAACAAGCGTTTCTGCAGAAGCGCCATGTGGGGAAATTTGTGCTGATACCGTCTGCGCAATAGCCACAAAGTTCGGCTGATTTGCGCCGCTTATTGGCGGGCGAATCAGCCGGTTGCAGTTAGCTCACTACGCGGTAGCACGGCTCGTATGCAGCGCCTCCCGGCAACTTCATGCGGTGTTGACTGACGAATGCCTGCAGCAGTTTGTCGAGCGGCTGCATGATCGCGGCATCACCGTGAATATCATACGGACCGTGTTCTTCGATCAGACGGATACCCTTGTCCTTGACGTTGCCGGCGACGATGCCGGAAAACGCCCGGCGCAGGTTGGCGGCCAATTCATGCGGCGGTAAGTCATGGCTTAGTTGCAAGCTGGCCATGTTGGCGTGCGTTGGGTCGAACGGGCGCTGGAAGCTCTCGTCGATCTTCAGCATCCAGTTGAAGTGGAATGCATCGTTGCGCTCACGACGGAACTGTTTGACCTCCTTCAAGGCCGCTGTCATTTGTCGCGCGACTTCCACCGGATTGTCGATGATGATCTGGTAGTGCTGCTGCGCTGCTTCGCCCAGCGTAGCACCGACAAATGCATGCAGTTGCTCAAGATACGGCGCCGCACTTTTCGGGCCGGTGAGAATGACCGGGAAGGGTAACTCGCGGTTTTCCGGGTGCATCAAGATGCCCAGCAGGTAGAGAAACTCTTCTGCCGTGCCCGCGCCACCCGGGAAAATAATAATGCCGTGGCCCACCCGCACAAACGCCTCAAGGCGCTTTTCAATGTCGGGCAAAATCACCAGCTCATTGACAATCGGGTTAGGCGCTTCGGCGGCAATGATGCCCGGCTCGGTAAGGCCCAGATAACGTGCGCCGGTGATGCGCTGTTTAGCGTGGGCGATGGTTGCGCCTTTCATCGGGCCTTTCATCACACCTGGCCCGCAACCGGTGCAGACATCCAGCGAGCGCAGGCCGAGTTCGTGGCCGACTTTCTTGGTGTATTGATACTCCACTGTGTCAATCGAGTGACCGCCCCAGCACACCACCATTTTCGGCTCAGCGCCGGGGCGCAAGGTGCGTGCATTACGCAGTAAATGGAACACGTAATCGGTGATGCCTTGCGAGCTGCTCAGGTCGATACGCTGGCTGTTGAGTTCGCTCTCGGTGTAGACGATATCGCGCAAGGCGCTGAACAGCATTTCGCGGGTGCTGGCGATCATCTCGCCATCGACGAAGGCATCGGCAGGCGCGTTTAGCAGCTCCAGACGAACGCCACGGTCTTGCTGATGAATATGCACCTCGAAGCTCTTGTAAGCGTCGAGAATGGTCTTGGCATTATCGATGTGCGCGCCGGTGTTGAGGATAGCCAGCGCGCATTGGCGAAAGAGTTTGTAGGTGCTGCCAGAGCCGGCTTCGCTGAGTTGTTGTACTTCGCGTTGCGACAGCGTTTCAAGACTGCCCTTGGGGCTGACGGATGCGTTTATTACTTTTCTTTCTGCCATTCTAATTTCCCTGAAAGCGATACGACTGAGCTCGCTACGGCCAGTGCATCAGGATGGAGAGTGCCAATGACGCGTAGGTCAACCATTGTCGGTGCCCGCGCGTGACGAAAGCAAACGTGTGGCTGAATCCTCCGTATGGCATGTGTTGGAGAGAGCAGCGTTTAGGGGCTGCAGAACAGGAATGCCGATGTTTCTAGAATAGAACCGCCAGCGTGCTGTTATCAATTGGCGCGAGGTTAAACGCCGCAATATTTTTCGCCCGATTCAGGGCGGGCACTCCACTTAGCAAGTGTTTTACTCTGCGCCTTTCGAGCGGTTTTTCGCAGGCACAAAAAAGCCCGCGCTGAGGCGGGCTTTTTGAAGATTGCGGGCGTCGATGAGTCGACAGTGCAATCCGGGATTTGGTCGGAGAGACAGGATTCGAACCTGCGACCTTCTCGTCCCGAACGAGACGCGCTACCAAGCTGCGCTACACTCCGAATAATCCAAATTGTACTGAAAAAGTTTTACAGTACAAGAGGTTAGCTCAAAAAAATTAACCACGCCGAAGTGCCTGAGAGCGATCAATAATGATGGGCCTCGGGCACTCATGCGCAGATTTCAAGCTAACCCGCGGGGTGAGTGCAGCTGTTGCTTATAGCTCTTTAACGCTGCGGATCTGGTCTTTGTTGACGCGGGTACGCTTACCATCCAATTGCTCGAATTCGTAGAAACCGGTGTCGTCGTCATAATCTGGAACATCCAGAGACTGAATTTCCCGGCCGTCATTCAACGTGATCACGGAAGGCGAGGAGCACCCAGTCAGTGCGACCAGACCGAGGGCTAGCACAGCGGCGGCGATATACCGTTGATTCATTGTTTCTCTCCTGAGCTATAACGAAAGGTGTACATCCCTTCGGACGGGGTAAAGCTTTTAAAGTTCCCCGTTTGTAAGTGATGTGTTGTGAGGCGAGTTAATTTAAGCGCTCTGGTGTATTCAAATTAGCCAAGCGAGGGTCGTCATTAGCGCATTCCACCGCCACCGGGTCGAGTGTGCGCAGCCAGCGTTGCGGGCTGCGTTCGCCGCGCTGCCAGGCCGCTTCGAGATCGTCTTTTAAACAGGTTGGAATCAGGCTGAACAGCGGCTCCCAGTAGCCGTCCTGTCGCACCACTACCGGCTGTTTGCCAGCGTTTTCAATCAGCGAGCGAATCAGTGCGGCGTCGACTTTCGGCGCGTCGCAGGGCAGTACCAGAAGCTGCGCGTGGCGGGCGACATTGAGGCCGGCACGAATCCCGCCCAGCGGCCCTTCAAAGGTGTCGGATTCATCCTGCACCAGTTGATCGGCGTATTCGCTGTAGCGCGGCAGGTTGCGATTGCACGAGATGATCAAGTCGTCTGTCAGTGGCCGCGTAAGTTCATACAACCAACTTATCAGTGGTCGTTCCTGCCATAACAGCAGGCCTTTGTCGTGGCCGCCCATGCGTTGTCCTCTGCCGCCTGCGAGCAGTAAAACCGAAATGAGGTTCTCGCTTGTTGGCGCATCCATGTCAACGTTTCCTGAGTTGGGCTTGTGATATAAATATGGCCATTGTCTCTAACTATTGGAAGCCTGCCATGAATCACAAGGCCGAGGCGCAGTTCGTGCCCCTGAATATAGCCGTACTGACCGTCAGCGATACGCGCTCACTCGATACTGACACCTCCGGGCAATTGTTTGTAGACCGCTTGCAGGCAGCCGGTCACAACCTGGCCTCGCGTGTGCTTCTGAAAGATGATCTGTACAAGATCCGCGCTCAGGTCGCGACGTGGATTGCCGAGGATTCAGTGCAGGTTGTGCTGATCACAGGTGGAACCGGCTTTACCGGACGCGACAGCACGCCGGAAGCGGTGAGCTGCTTGCTGGATAAAAAAGTCGATGGCTTTGGCGAACTGTTCCGTCAGATTTCGGTTGCCGATATCGGCACTTCCACCGTGCAGTCGCGCGCCTTGGCGGGGCTGTCGAATAACACCCTGGTTTGCTGTCTGCCGGGTTCGACCAATGCCTGTCGCACCGCTTGGGACGGCATTCTCGCCGAGCAACTCGACTCGCGTCACCGGCCCTGCAATTTCGTCCCGCATCTGCAAGTTGCCGATGCATGTGAGAGTCGCGGATGAGTTGCTGTGATCAGCCTGGTTTGATGCCAGTCGAAGCGGCGCTTGAACGCTTGCTGGAGCAGGCGAGTGCTGGCGCTGCGCTGGAAATTGAGAGTGTTGAGTTGGCTGAAGCCGATGGCCGCGTTCTGGCCGAGCCGCTGATTTCCAGCCTGGATCTGCCGCCCTGGGCCAATAGCGCAATGGATGGTTATGCATTGGCTTTGGCCGACTGGCAGGGCACTGCGCTCCAGGTTAGTCAGCGCATTCAGGCCGGCACCGCGCCGACCACATTGCAGCCCGGCACTTGTGCGCGGATCTTCACCGGCGCACCGCTGCCGGCAGGTGCCGACACGGTTGAAATGCAGGAAAACGTCGAGCTTGCAGCCGATGGCAGCGTGCAGTTCAAGCACGCGATGCGCTTGGGCCAGAATGTGCGCGCCCAAGGTCAGGAAACCCGTGTCGGCGATACGGTGTTACCGGCGGGTACGCAGCTTGGGCCAATCGAATTGGGCTTGGCGGCTTCATTAGGTGCAGCCAGATTGATGGTGCGAAGGCGTGTGCGGGTGGCGGTGTTATCGACCGGCGATGAGTTGGTCGAGCCGGGGACGCCACTGGCTGCCGGGCAAATCTACAACAGTAACCGGCGCTTGCTGATGAGCTGGTTGCAGCGCTTGGGTTGTGAAGTGATTGATGGCGGCATTCTTGCCGATGACCTTGAGCTTACCCGTGCGGCGCTGGGTGCATTGAAAGGCGCTGATTTAATCCTTTCAACCGGCGGTGTGTCGGTTGGCGAAGCTGACTTTTTAGGTGAGGCGCTGCGCGAAGAAGGCGAGCTGACCTTATGGAAGCTGGCAATCAAACCCGGCAAACCGCTGACCTTTGGTCATTTTCGCGGCGTGCCGGTGCTGGGGTTGCCCGGTAATCCGGCGTCTACGTTGGTCACCTTCGGCCTGTTGGCGCGGCCTTATCTGCTGCGCCGGATGGGCGTGAAGAATGTTGCTCCACTCGGTTTCGAGGTGCCTGCCGGTTTTACCTGGAGCAAAGCGGGCAAACGTCGCGAATACTTGCGCGCGCGTATGGAGCACGGGCGCGTGGTGATCTATCCGAATCAGAGTTCCGGGGTTCTGCGCAGCGCTGCCTGGGCCGATGGTTTGGCCGAGGTGCTGGAAAACACCACGCTGGCTGAAGGCGACAGCGTGCGGTTTATCCCGCTGACTGAGTTGCTGGGATAGTTTTAAAAGTACAGCAAAACGCTCCGCACGGCAGACCGGCGGAGCGTTGGTTTACTCAACATCGACCAGAACAATTTCGGTGTCTTCACTGGCGCTGACACTGATGGTTTGGGTGTCGCTTATCGCAACCCCGTCACGTGCCTTGGCGGCCACGCCATTTACGCTGTAGGCACCTGTTGCCGCCACCAGATACACCTTGCGGCCCGCTGCAATCTGATAATCCGCCGAATGCCCGGCCTTGATTGTCGCGGCCACAACCCGGGCATTAGCCCGAATTGAAAGAGCATCGCTGTCCTCGGGGTTGCCGCTCGCCAAGGTGACAAACTGGCCGGCGCGCTCAGCCTTCGGGAAAGGCTTGGCACCCCAGGATGGCGCCGAGTTGAACTGATTGGGCATTATCCAGATCTGAAATATCTGGGTGGTCTCATCCTCAAGGTTGTATTCGCTGTGGGTGATACCGGTGCCGGCACTCATGACCTGAACATCGCCGGCTTCAGTGCGGCCTTTGTTGCCGAGGTTGTCCTGGTGAGTGATAGCGCCTTTACGTACATAGGTAATGATTTCCATGTCGCGGTGCGGGTGCGGTGGAAAGCCTGTTTGCGGCGCTATTTCATCATCATTCCATACACGTAACTGGCCCCAGGCCATGCGCTTAGGGTCGTAATATTCGGCAAATGAGAAGTGATGACGAGCGGCCAACCAGCCGTGATTTGCACCACCTAATTGCTCAAACGGGCGAACTTCGATCATTGGTATATCCTCATCACTTGATGTCGGCAGTGGATTCAACCGACCCCTTAGTTGGGTTGAACGCTATCTTCCGTCAAATTGATTCGATATAAAATGCTGAATATTTGCGTATTAATATCTATTAATTAGATTATTTGTCAGCGCTGTCCTTGCCCGCATTTGTGCCAGTGGCCGTGACAAGAGGAGGATTGATGCAGGAACGCAAAGCGTTATTGATATTGCATGGCAAGAAGGCCATGGACCCCGAAGTGCGCGCCGCCGTAATGGCCAAGCGCAAAAGTGGCTGGCACATCGATGTGCGGGTTACCTGGGAGGCGGGCGATGCAGCGAGAATCGTCAACGAGGCACTGCAAGATGACTACGCAACGCTGATTGCCGGCGGCGGTGACGGCACCTTGCGTGATGTCGCCGAAGCCATGGCGCTGCAAGATACCCGCGTGAGCCTGGCCCTGTTACCGCTGGGCACGGCCAACGACTTTTGTGTGGCCGCAGGCGTGCCGCTCAATCCGCATGCCGCGCTGAAACTTCTCGACAAGGCACCCCAGCGTATCGATCTGGGCGACCTCGACGGTCAGCTGTTCCTTAATATGGCCACCGGCGGATTCGGCTCGAGCGTGACTGCCAATACCCCGGAAGACCTTAAAGCCGCGCTGGGCGGGGCAGCGTACTTCCTCACCGGGCTTAGCCGGTTCGCCGAAGTGCACAGTGCATTTGGCCGTTTCACCGGGCCGGATTTCGAGTGGCAGGGCGAGTTTCTGGCGCTGGGTATTGGCAATGGCCGGCAAGCGGGCGGCGGGCACGTGCTCTGCCCGAAAGCGCGAATAGACGACGGCTTGCTGGATGTTTGCATTGTTCCGGCGCAAGCGGATGCGGTGAGCACCTTGGGCACCATGCTCAATGGCACGCTGAATGGCGTTGAAAGTGTTTCGCTGAGTGCGCGTCTCGCCTGGCTGGAAATTGAAGCGGATGAAGGGCTCGACGTTAATCTCGACGGGGAGCCGCGTTCGGGGCGCAAGATGCGCTTTGTCGCGCGGCCCGCGGCGCTGCGAGTGCACCTGCCAGCCGGCTCAGACTTGCTTTCGAATTAAGGCTGCGGCAATTGCAGCATGCGTTGGCGCAGTTGTTCGACGCGTTTACGGTTCACTCCCAAATCGGAATAGCCGAGGCGGGAGGCCGAGCGCACCTGCACGTCGCTGGCGGTAATCATGAACTCGACATCGTCCACAAAACGCAGCAAGTCACTGGTGTACTCGGCGCGCAGATACGACGTATCCTGATCGACAAGGCGTGCGCCGGGCTGGCTGTTAATCAGTTTCAGTAAGGTCTCGCGGGTGTTCTCGGCGCTGCCAAGTAGTGGCAGCGGGGCTACTTTGTGGTCGGCATCACTGGCCTGGCTGCTGACGCAGTTGGGTGAGCTGGGGCAGGGCGCCAACTGACCATTATGAACACCCAGATTTTCAGCTGGCGTGCCGCTGCAGGCGCTGAGCAATAATGTGCACGCCAATAGCAGGCCTTTGGGCAAATGTTTGCCAGCGGCCCGAAACTTAATTTTTTGCAGGCGGGGATCTGTTGTCATGATGCGTCTCTCGGCGTTGTATCGCTACCCAATGAAATCTGCCGCAGGGCAGTTGCTTGATAGTAGCAGGGTCGGTTTACTTGGGTTGCAGGGTGATCGCCGGTGGATGGCGGTGGATGCCGAGTCTGGGCGCTTCCTGACGCAGCGCTTGCTGGCGCAGATGACTCAGATGAATGTTCACTGGCGCGGCGAGGATGGCGTACTGCTGACGGCGCCGAATATGCCTGAGCTGTTCGTTGCGGTGCCGACCGGAGAAGATGCTTTGCGCGGCGTCACTGTGTGGCGCGACAGCTTTCGTGTGCCGGATGCCGGTGATGAGGCCGCCGAGTGGGTTAGTCGTTTTCTCGGGCGTGACTGCCGCTTGGTGTATGTGCCTGAGGCGCGTGCCCGGCAAGTGGACAGCGGTTATGGCGAGGCGGGCGACAAGGTGGGTTTTGCCGATGGTTTTCCGTTGCTGCTGATTGGGCAGTCCTCGCTGGATGATTTGTCGGCGCGGGTCGGGCGTGAACTGCCGATGCTGCGTTTCCGGCCGAATCTGGTTATTACCGGCGCTGAGCCTTATGCCGAAGACAGCTGGAAGCGTATTCGCATTGGCGAAATCGAATTTCGGGTGGCCAAGGGTTGTTCGCGCTGCATCATGACCACGCTCGATCCGGCCACGGGTGAGCGCAGCGCCGATCGCGAACCGTTGACCACTTTGAAGACTTATCGTGAGCGCGAAGGCGAGGTGTATTTCGGCCAGAACCTGATTGCCGATGGTGCAGGTGAGTTGCAGGTGGGAATGGCGGTCGAGGTGCTTGAGTAAAGAGATCAGGTGCGGCTTGCCCGCACCTGATCTTTTCCGTTTTGCCAGTTATTGCTGGTCGTCGAAGTAGCGTTCGTTCCAGCCAATCAGTGGTTGTGGCAGGTTGAGTTTCTTGCCGTAAATCACTGCATAAGTCAGCACGTTCTGCACGTACTTACGGGTTTCATCGTAAGGAATGTTTTCCACCCAAACGTCATACGCCAAGTGATCGCTGCCTCGTAGCCACTGACGCACACGACCCGGCCCGGCGTTGTATGCCGCCGTAGCGAGTACGCGGTTGCCATTGAACTGGCCGTAAATCTGGTTCATGTACGCCGCGCCTAGCTGGATATTGGTGTCGGGCACCAAGACCTGATTCGCTGAGCCCAGCGGGATGTCGTAACGACGCGCCGTCTCTTTGGCGGTGGCCGGCATCAGCTGCATCAAGCCCATTGCGCCAGCCGGTGAGCGTGCATCGGCCATAAACGCACTTTCCTGACGGGTAATGGCAAACACCCAGCTGGAATGCAGGCCGCGCTTCTTGGCTTCGCGGGTGAGCTCTTTGCGATAGATCACCGGGAAGCGTACATCCAGATCGTCCCAGTATTGCGCTTGGCCGAGCGTGCGGATGGCTGGGAAATACCATTGCATCGAGTAGGCCAGACGCGCCTGGGCAACCAGTTCTTCGCGGCTGAAGCGGCGGCTTACGTGATACCACTCGCGGCGGCCGTTGACGATTTCGCCACGGTCATGAAACTCCAGCGCCCGCTGAATGCCGGGCGTGTTGCGTACCTTGGCGACGACGCTGGGGTCGAGCTTCATTGGCTGGTTATTCAACGAATAGGGCAGTTTGACCTGATCGGCCGCCATGAAACCGTAAAAGTCGCGCTCGGTGGCGAGGCTGCGATACAGCTTGGCCGGCTCGGTACTGTTCGGCTCCGCGAGTTGCAGGCTGCGGGCCTGCCAGTAACGCCAGCGGCTGGTCTGAGCCAGTTCCTTGGGCATGTTCTCGGTCAGCTTGTGGGCTTCATCCCAGCGACCAAAGCGCAGCAGCAGGCGTGCGCGCCATTCGCTGACGTTGTCGTCACGCATGTCCGGATCGTATTTGGCCATGACCGGCAGTGCGCGCGGGTCGAAGTTCTTGGCCATTGATAAGCCAATCGAACGGGCAATCGCCAGCTTTTCGGATTCAGAAAAATGCATGCGCGAACTGTAGCCATCGAGCAGGCTCAGGGCTTTTTCCGGGTCTTGGCGTGCCAAGCGGCGCAGGCCCAAACCTACCACGTCAGCCATTGCTGCATCGGCGGGCAGGAAACGGTTGGTCTGGCTGAGGATTTGCGGCTTCTGCGCAACATCGACCATCAGTTGCGCGCGACCGCCGAGGGTTGGCATGGTTTTGCTCAGGTACGTGGCCAGACCGTAGTTGCCTCGCTCTACAGCCAGTTTGGCGCGCTGCCAGCGCAGATCCTCGGTGAGCTTGCCGGTCGCAGCCCATTGCTCGAACATCGGGTCACACGCGTTGGGTTGCGACTTGCCGACCAGCCAGAGTTTCTTCGCCGTGGCATCGCCTTCTTCGAGCATGCCGTGGCTTAGCTGATACTGGCCGTGCAGGCAGTCGAGTTCAGTGAAATTCAGCGATGGATCGTAATAGGTTTCGAACGTCGCCCAATCGCCGCGTTGGGCAAGCCAGCGCAACCAACGCAGTTTCATCCAGCTGGCCTGAGGCAAATCACCATGCTTGGCGAGAAACGCTTCGATTTCCTGATTGCTGGCGCTTTTCAGGCGGGCGGTCAATTCGTCGTATGCCAGATAGGGTGTCAGCGGGTAGCCGCTGAGGGCGCTGGCGTAACGGCGATACGGGCCGTCGTCGCCCTTGGCCAGAGCACGTTTGGCCTCATCATAGTATTGACGTTGCTGGCTGAGGCTCGCAGCCTGAGCCGATGCGATTGAACTTAAAGAGAGAACAATGCAAGAAATCAGAGTGAAAGGGCGACAGAACATGACTCTTCCTGAGTTGGCATGTGGGGCGCACGCTGAACATAGCGCCGAATGACCCTAGCTTAGCTGTTTGCTGGGGTCGGACGAAAGGCAGATGGTCGGCTTAACGTGTAAAGGCGGAAAAATGCCCGGGTAGGCTTGCGCTATCTCGGGTAGAATGCGCGCCCAGTTTTGCTGAGCGTGTTGCGCCGGCAACTATTAGTTTTCGCGATGGCCTCCCTCGGCTTCAGCGGTTCTGCGGCTTAGGTGCATTCAAGCGCAGTAACCCATCAGGCCAATGTCATCGCCGCACTGTTGAGGCTTGTTATGACCCTGCTTAAGTTCACCGATATCTCCCTGGCCTACGGCGCATCGCCGCTGCTGGACAAGGTGTCTTGGCAGATTGCCCGTGGCGAACGCGTGTGCATCATTGGCCGCAACGGCACGGGCAAGTCGAGCATGCTCAAGTTGGTCAAGGGCGATCAGAAACCCGATGACGGCGCTGTATGGCGCGCGCCCGGGCTGAAAATCGGTGAGCTGCCGCAAGAGTTGCCGGTCGCCGATGGCCGCACTGTATTTGATGTGGTGGCGGAAGGTCTGGATGGCGTGGGTGCATTGCTCGCCGAATACCATCACCTCAGCCAGAACATTCACAGCGATGCCGATCTAGACAAGCTCATGCATGTCCAGCAAGACCTTGAAGCCCGTGACGGCTGGCGCTTGCAGCAACTGGTCGACAGCACCCTGAGCCGCCTGCAATTGCCGGCCGACAAAACCCTGGCCGAGCTTTCTGGTGGCTGGCGTCGTCGCGTGCTGCTGGCGCAGGCGCTGGTATCCGAGCCGGATTTGCTGTTGCTCGACGAGCCAACCAACCACCTGGACATCGGTGCAATCGCCTGGCTGGAAGAGGCTTTGACCGGGTTTCAGGGCGCGGTTCTGTTCATTACCCACGACCGTTCATTTCTGCAAAATCTGGCCACGCGCATCCTTGAGCTGGACCGTGGCGGCCTGATCGACTGGAACGGCGATTACGCCAGCTTCCTCGTGCATAAAGAAGCAACGCTGGCGGCTGAAGAAACAGCGAATGCGCTGTTCGACAAGCGTCTGGCCCAGGAAGAAGTGTGGATTCGTCAGGGCATCAAAGCCCGTCGCACCCGTAACGAGGGCCGTGTTCGTGCCCTTAAAGCATTGCGTGTTGAGCGCAGTGAGCGCCGCGAGCGTACCGGCAAGGCCAACATCCAGCTGGAAACTGCCGAGAAGTCAGGCAAGCAAGTCATGGTGTTGGAAGACGTCAGCTTTGCGCATCCGGGCGGCCCATTTCTGGTCAAGGATTTCTCAATGGTGCTGCAGCGTGGCGACCGTATTGGTCTGCTGGGCGCTAACGGTACCGGCAAAACCACCCTGTTGAAGCTGATGCTGGGCGGCCTGCAGCCTACCAGCGGCAGCGTTACCGAAGGTACGCGCATTGATGTGGCGTACTTCGACCAGTTGCGTCATCAGCTGGATCTGGAAAAAACCGTAATCGATAACGTGGCTGAAGGTCGCGACTTCATCGAGATCGACGGCCAAAACCGTCACGTGCTCAGTTATCTTGGCGACTTCCTGTTCAGCCCGCAGCGTGCCCGCACGCCGGTTAAAGCGCTGTCGGGTGGTGAGCGTGCGCGCTTGTTGCTGGCCAAGCTGTTCAGCAAGCCCGCCAACCTGCTGGTGCTCGATGAACCAACCAACGACCTCGACGTCGAGACCCTTGAGCTGCTTGAAGAAGTCTTGCTGACATTCCCGGGCACTGTGCTGATGGTCAGCCACGACCGGGCATTCCTCGACAACGTCGTGACCAGCACCTTGGTGTTTGAAGGTGAAGGCCGTGTGCGTGAGTACGTTGGTGGTTATCAGGACTGGCTGCGTCAGGGTGGCTCGGCACGTTTGCTGGGCGTCGGTGAAACCAAGTCGGGCAAGGCAGAACTGGCCTCGGCAGTGGTTGAGGCGCCAGTTGAACCAGCCGCTCCGGTGGTTGAGCAGCCAGCGCCGGCGAAAAAGAAATTGAGCTACAAGCTGCAGCGTGAACTGGAAGCAATTCCGGGGCAAATCGATCAGTTGGAAGCCGAGCTGGCTGCGCTGCAAGAGCAGATTTCTGATCCGGCGTTTTATCAGCAAGCCGCCGACAAGACCGCCGCCGTACTGGCCACAGTGGAAACCAAGCAGGCTGAGTTGGATGCGCTGGTTGAGCGTTGGGCGGAACTGGAAGGCTGATCAGGCTACCCGCCTGCGGGGAGCAGGCGGGTGGAATCTACAAAGCGCTTATGAATCTTTTTTCAGGCGTACTGCGAGTACATCGCAAGGTGCACCGTGCAGCACGTCATTGGCGGTCGAGCCGAGCAGCAGGGCGAGACCATGACGACCGTGGCTGCCGACGATGATCAGGTCGCAGCCTTGCTCTTCCGCAAGCTTGTGGATCTCCTGACGCGGCTGGCCGTAGGTCAGGTGGCGTTGATCGGCGAGCAGCTGCGGGTATTTGGTCGAGAATGCATCAAGGCGCTCGCGAGCCTGATCAAACTGTTGCTGCTGCAACATCGACAGGTCCATCGGCACATCGCCACCAAAGGCCATCGCCATTGGCTCTACAACGTGAACCACCGACAGCTTGGCATGCGTGCCATCGGCGAGCGCTACTGCACGTTTCATTACCGGGTCGCACTCTTCGGTTAAGTCGACGGCGACCATAATATGCTGGTAGGACATGGGGAACTCCTTATAAGAGTGACCGATAGTAATAAGTATGGCTGTTTTATTCACCTTACACAGGCATTTCTCAATGGGCTACATGCAATGAACTTTTGGATAATACTAATCTTGCTTTTTTGTGTGTTGAGCCCGTTCGCAATGTTGATGCCTTCGCGCCGGTTGCGCGGGCGTATGGATGTTCGCACCGAAGCCCGGCGAATGGGCCTCATCATGCAGCTTTCACGGCAAGAGTGGCCTTACTGGTTGGAAAATAAACCGCTCGATTCCTGCCCGCAATATCACCGTTCACGCCTGCGTGGGCGGCGCGAGCATTGGTGCTTTTGGCAAGATGGCGCTGGTAATTGGCTTAATCAGTGGCGTGAGCCTTGTGCGGACCCTGCGCTCGCGGCCGCGTTGGCCGAGTTGCCGGCGGATGTTTATAAAGCAGAAGCCAATGCGCAGATGGTCGGTATTTGCTGGGGCGAGGCCGGCAAGCCGGGCGATCTGGAGAAAATCGCCACTTTCCTCAAGGCGCACGCCTAGCCCAAGGCAGCGGTTGCGCGGTTTATTAGCGCAAAAGAAAAAGCCCAGTGCTGCCACTGGGCTTTAGGGTTGGCCAGGCAGGCCGGAATTCTTTTCAGCGAAATCTTCGCTATCAATTTTGCACTGTAATCAATAGCGGCTATTTCGACGGTCAGCGTTGGCGACCGTGCATTCACTTTAGACGCAATTGAAACATTGTGCGTCGAGGACTGTCCCAAACTTACAGGGATGTCCAAAGCCAAGATCAGGCAGTCAGCCATTATGGCATAGCCCGCTGAGACAACAAAGCCGTGCTGCGTGTGGCTGCTAGCTGCTTTATCAGGTTCCGTCCGGGCTCTGCGGCGTTGTTCGGAAAATTGCACTGGTAACGGCTGGTAAATATGAAATAGTGCTTCATTGCCATTGATGATAATGCTTTTGAAGCAATTGCAGAGCAGCCTGAAACTGCAATTTGCAGCGCTATAAAGGATTGGAGTCGTTGTGTGGCAATTGACAATCACGGGGATTTCCGTGAAGGTGTGCTACCCAAATCAAACGGGCGTATGAATTGACCGTTTGCCTGAATAAGGCAAGGTCACTTGTTCCGAATATCGCGTCGGCGGGTGTTCTGGGCAATTAGCGACTTTAAGGGTTTTTACCCGCACGCTGGTTGGTCAGTAGGCACCGATGTGTACTGTTTAGCTTCCATACCGTGGAGATCAGTTGATGATTTACGAAGGTAAAGCCATCACGGTTAAGGCTCTTGAGAGTGGCATCGTCGAATTGAATTTCGACCTCAAGGGTGAGTCCGTCAACAAGTTCAACCGTCTAACCCTTAACGAACTGCGTCAGAGCGTTGATGCAATCAAGGCCGATGGTTCGATCAAAGGCGTGATTGTTACCAGCGGCAAAGACGTATTCATCGTCGGCGCCGATATCACCGAGTTCGTTGAAAACTTCAAGCTGCCTGATGAAGAGCTGGTCGCCGGCAACCTTGAAGCCAACAAGATTTTCAGCGACTTCGAAGACCTTAATGTTCCGACAGTTGCGGCCATCAACGGCATCGCACTGGGCGGCGGCTTCGAAATGTGCCTGGCTGCGGATTACCGCGTCATGTCGGCCACCGCTAAAGTCGGCCTGCCAGAAGTTAAGCTGGGTATCTACCCGGGCTTCGGCGGCACTGTGCGCCTGCCACGCCTGATCGGTACTGATAACGCCATTGAGTGGATTGCTGCGAGCAAGGAAAACCGTGCTGAAGACGCCCTCAAAGCAGGCGCTGTCGATGCTGTGGTTGCTCCGGACAAGCTCCAGGCCGCAGCTCTGGACCTGATCAAGCGCGCCATTTCCGGCGAGCTGGATTACAAGGCCAAGCGTCAGCCGAAGCTGGATAAGATCAAGCTCAATGCCATCGAGCAGATGATGGCATTTGAAACCGCCAAGGGTTTTGTTGCCGGTCAAGCTGGCCCGAACTACCCGGCGCCGGTTGAAGCGATCAAAACCATTCAGAAAGCTGCAAACTTCGGCCGCGACAAAGCGCTGGAAGTTGAAGCGGCAGGCTTCGTCAAACTGGCCAAGACTTCGGTTGCTGCCAGCTTGATTGGCCTGTTCCTGAACGATCAGGAACTGAAGAAAAAAGCCAAGCACCACGACGAAATCGCCAAAGACGTGAAACTGGCTGCCGTACTCGGCGCTGGCATCATGGGCGGCGGTATTGCCTATCAGTCGGCCGTCAAAGGCACGCCGATCCTGATGAAGGACATCCGTGAAGACGGTATCCAGACTGGCCTCAACGAAGCGTCCAAGCTGCTTGGCAAGCGCGTTGAGAAAGGCCGTCTGACTCCGGCGAAAATGGCTGAGGCGCTTAACGCTATTCGCCCGACCATGTCTTACGGCGATTTCGGCAACGCCGATATCGTTGTAGAAGCCGTTGTCGAGAACCCGAAGGTCAAGCAAGCCGTATTGGCTGAAGTTGAAGGCGTGGTGCGTGAAGACGCCATTCTCACCTCCAACACCTCGACCATTTCCATCAGCTTGCTGGCCAAGGCCCTCAAGCGTCCGGAAAACTTCTGTGGCATGCACTTCTTCAACCCGGTACACATGATGCCGCTGGTTGAGGTTATCCGTGGCGAGAAGTCGGGCGACGTGGCTATCGCGACTACTGTTGCCTACGCCAAGAAGATGGGTAAGACCCCGGTTGTGGTTAATGATTGCCCGGGCTTCCTGGTCAACCGTGTACTGTTCCCGTACTTCGGTGGCTTCTCCAAGCTGCTTGAGTTCGGCGTTGATTTCACCCGTATCGACAAAGTCATGGAAAAGTTCGGCTGGCCAATGGGCCCGGCGTACCTGTCTGACGTTGTCGGCATCGACACTGGCCACCACGGCCGTGACGTAATGGCTGAAGGCTTCCCGGATCGCATGGCTGTAGAAGGCCGTACCGCGGTAGACGTGATGTACGAAGCCGATCGCCTTGGTCAGAAAAATGGTAAAGGTTTCTACGCTTACGAGACTGACAAGCGCGGCAAGCCGAAGAAAGTCGTTGATCCGCAGTCGTATGAGCTGCTCAAGCAGATCATCCGCGAAGAACGCGAACTGACTGACGAAGACATCATCAACTTCATGATGATTCCGCTGTGCATGGAAACCGTACGCTGCCTGGAAGACGGCATTGTGGATACCGCTGCTGAGGCCGATATGGGCCTGATCTACGGTATTGGCTTCCCTCCATTCCGTGGTGGTGCGCTGCGTTACATCGACAGCATTGGTGTTGCCGAATTCGTTGCCCTGGCCGACAAGTATGCCGAACTGGGTGCGCTGTACCAGCCGACCGAAAAACTGCGTGAAATGGCTAAAAACGGCCAGAAGTTTTTCGGTTAATAGCGGACAGATTAAAGCGAGAGTAAAACGATGAGCTTGAATCCAAGAGATGCAGTGATTGTCGACTTCGGTCGCACCCCGATGGGGCGCTCCAAGGGCGGCATGCACCGTAACACCCGTGCCGAAACCATGTCGGCGAACCTGATTCGCGGCCTGCTGGACCGTAACACCAAGGTCGATCCGGCTGAAGTCGAAGACGTGATCTGGGGTTGCGTAAACCAGACCCTGGAGCAGGGCTGGAACATCGCGCGCATGGCGTCGCTGATGACCCAGATCCCGCACACCAGTGCCGGCCAGACGGTCAGCCGTCTGTGTGGTTCTTCCATGAGCGCGCTGCACACTGCTGTGCAGGCGATCCAGACCGGTAACGGCGACGTGTTCGTGGTTGGCGGTGTGGAGCACATGGGCCACGTTGGCATGATGCACGGCGTTGATCCAAACCCGCACCTGTCGCTGTACGCGGCAAAAGCCTCGGGCATGATGGGTCTGACTGCTGAAATGCTCGGCAAGATGCACGGCATCACCCGTGAGCAGCAGGATGCATTCGGCGAGCGTTCGCATCGTCTGGCGCACAAAGCGACAGTCGAAGGCAAATTCAAAGACGAAATCATCCCGATGCAGGGTTATGACGAGAACGGCTTCCTGAAAGTGTTCGACTACGACGAGACCATTCGTCCAGAGACCACGATCGAAAGCCTGGCTGCATTGCGTCCGGCGTTTAACCCGAAAGGCGGCACCGTGACTGCGGGTACTTCTTCGCAGATCACTGACGGCGCTTCCTGCATGATCGTGATGTCCGCTCAGCGTGCACAGGATCTGGGTATCCAGCCGATGGCTGTGGTTCGCGCCATGGCTGTTGCGGGTGTTGATCCGGCGATCATGGGTTACGGCCCGGTTCCGTCGACCAAGAAAGCCCTGGCTCGTGCTGGCCTGAGCATCGGTGACATTGATTTCTTTGAACTCAATGAAGCCTTTGCAGCCCAAGCTCTGCCTGTGTTGAAAGACCTGAAAGTGCTCGATCAGATGGAGCAAAAGGTCAACCTGCACGGCGGCGCGATTGCACTGGGTCACCCGTTTGGTTGTTCCGGAGCCCGTATCTCCGGTACCCTGCTCAACGTCATGAAGCAAAATGGCGGCACCTTGGGTGTTGCTACTATGTGCGTGGGCCTCGGTCAGGGTATTACGACTGTCTTCGAACGCGTTTAAGCGTTAGCTGGCATCAAACCGGGGCCAAGTGCCCCGGTTTTTGTTTGTCCGGCGTCAGATTTTTTTCAAGGATTATCACGATGGATTTGCAACCCGGACTGTATCGCCATTATAAAGGCCCCGAGTATCGCGTTATCGGCGTGGCCAGGCATTCTGAAACACAAGAGCAGGTCGTGGTCTATCAAGCCCTGTATGGTGAATACGGGATTTGGGTGCGTCCGCTGGAAATGTTCTGCAGTCACGTTACAGTTGAGGGTGAAAGTGTCCCTCGATTCGCTCTGGTTGAGGCGCATACGCCACTTTTCGACCGTCCCTGAGTCACTGTCGCGCAATTACTGTGCTTGACCTCGGCTCTATCGCCACTATATATAGCGGTGCCACGTCAGGCGGATGCGCCTTTCAAATTTTTCGAACTTCAGGAATCTTCTGATCCATGGGTAAATCGCTGGTCATCGTGGAATCCCCGGCCAAGGCCAAGACCATCAACAAGTACTTGGGTAACGAGTACGTGGTGAAGTCGAGCATCGGCCATATCCGAGACCTGCCTACCAGTGGTTCGGCTAGTGCGGCTAAAGAGCCCGCCAAACGCGGTAAGGCAGCTTCAGAGGCGCCAGTATTGACGCCCAAGGAAAAAGCCAAGCGTCAGCTGGTGGCGCGCATGGGGGTTGATCCGGAAAACGGCTGGAAGGCCCATTACGAGATCCTCCCAGGCAAAGAAAAGGTCGTCGACGAACTGCGCCGACTCGCTAAAGAAGCCGACACCATCTATCTCGCAACCGACTTGGATCGCGAGGGGGAAGCCATTGCATGGCACCTGCGCGAATCCATTGGTGGTGATGACAGCCGCTACAAGCGGGTGGTGTTCAACGAAATTACCAAGAAAGCCATTCAAGAGGCGTTCTCCAAGCCGGGCGATCTCGACATCAATCGAGTCAATGCTCAGCAGGCAAGGCGCTTCCTCGATCGCGTCGTGGGCTACATGGTCTCGCCACTGTTGTGGGCGAAGATCGCGCGTGGCCTGTCGGCCGGCCGTGTGCAGTCGGTAGCGGTGAAGCTTGTTGTTGAGCGCGAGAAAGAGATTCGCGCATTTGTCCCGGAAGAGTACTGGGATGTGCACGCTGATCTGGCCACTGGCAACAAGGACACCGTGCGCTTTGAAGTGGCCCGTGAGAATGGCGCTGCCTTCAAGCCGCTCAACGAAGCACAGGCCATGGCCGCCGTTGAGGCGCTCAAGTCGTCCAGCTACAGCATTGCCAAACGTGAAGACAAACCGACCAGCAGCAAGCCGTCGGCGCCGTTTATTACGTCCACCTTGCAGCAGGCTGCCAGTACGCGCCTGGGCTTTGGTGTGAAGAAAACCATGATGATGGCCCAGCGTTTGTACGAAGCGGGTTACATCACTTATATGCGTACCGACTCGACCAACCTGTCGGCTGACGCCGTGAGCATGGTGCGTGACTTTATCGTGGGTGAGTACGGCAAGGAGTACCTGCCAGAAAAGCCTAACGTTTACAGCAGCAAGGAAGGCGCACAAGAGGCGCACGAAGCGATTCGTCCGTCCGACGTCAACACCAAGCCAACTCAGTTGAGCGGCATGGAGCGTGATGCTGAGCGTCTTTACGAGCTGATCTGGCGCCAATTCGTGGCCTGCCAGATGCCGCCTGCCAAATACCTGTCGACCACGGTTACCGTGGCTGCAGATCGCTTCGAGCTGCGCGCCAAGGGCCGTATCCTCAAGTTTGACGGTTACACCCGTGCGTTGCCGCAAGTCGGCAAGCCTGGCGATGATGGCGTGCTGCCGGACATGGCTGAAGGCGAGGTGCTCAAGCTGCTCAAGCTCGATCCGACTCAGCACTTCACCAAGCCGCCCGCGCGTTACTCTGAAGCCAGCCTGGTTAAAGAGATGGAAAAGCGCGGCATCGGTCGCCCGTCGACTTATGCGGCGATTATTTCGACGATTCAGGATCGTGGCTATGTGGCCATCCACAACCGGCGTTTCTATTCCGAGAAGATGGGCGACATCGTTACCGAGCGCTTGAGCGAAAGCTTCTCCAATCTGATGGACTACGGTTTCACCGCGAGCATGGAAGAGAACCTCGACCATGTGGCGCAGGGTGAACGTCAGTGGAAACACCTGCTTGACGAGTTCTACGGCGACTTCAAGAAGAAGCTTGAAGTAGCAGCCGATGGCGACAGCGGTATGCGTGCCAACTCGCCAACGCTGACTGATATTCCGTGCCGCGAATGTGGCCGTCCGATGATGATTCGCACCGCCTCGACCGGCGTGTTCCTCGGTTGCTCGGGCTACAGCTTGCCGCCGAAAGAGCGCTGCAAGTCGACCATCAATCTGGTCCCAGGCGATGAAATTGCGGCGGACGATGAGGGCGAGTCGGAATCGTTGCTATTGCTCAGCAAGCATCGCTGCAAGATTTGCGACACGGCGATGGATGCCTACCTGCTCGACGAAACCCGCAAGCTGCACATTTGCGGCAATAACCCGGACTGTGCGGGTTATGAAATCGAGATGGGTCAGTACCGCATCAAGGGCTACGAAGGCCCGAGCCTTGAGTGCGACAAGTGCGGCAGCGAGATGCAGTTGAAGACCGGTCGTTTCGGCAAGTTCTTCGGTTGCACCAACGCGGAATGCAAGAACACCCGCAAGTTGCTGCGCAGCGGTGAGCCGGCGCCACCCAAGATGGATCCGGTCAAAATGCCGGAACTCAAGTGCGAGAAGGTTAACGACACGTACATTCTGCGTGACGGCGCTTCCGGACTGTTCCTGGCCGCAAGCCAGTTCCCGAAGAATCGTGAAACACGTGCGCCGCTGGTCGCTGAGTTGATCCCGCATAAGGACGAGATCGACCCGAAATACCACTTCTTGCTCGACGCACCAAAGAAAGACCCGGAAGGGCGTCTGTCTGTAGTGCGCTACAGCCGCAAGACCAAAGAGCAATATGTCCAGACCGAAGTCGACGGTAAGCCGACTGGCTGGAAAGCGTTCTTTGATGGCGGCAAGTGGAAAGTCGAAGACAAGAAACGCTGATCAAAAGCGCGCGCCAGTACGTCGCTGGCGCGCGTATGTTGAACTGATCCGCAGTGGAGGGCGCCAACATGGCGAGCGAACTTTACACCCGCACCAATCAAAAGATCTTTTATGCCGGGCTCTCGCTGGAGTCGTTGCGCAAGGCCGAGGCTGGCCAGGCGATTAATTCTCCGGCGTTGATTCAGGCTGAGCGCGAATCGGCTTTGTTTCACTTGTACGGCGCGCTGCTTGGGCTGTGCCATGAAGTGGCAGGTTTCTATCGGCTGCCTCAAAGCAATGCGCCGCGCGCCGAAATTCTGCTCGATAAAGCGTTGCTTGAAGCAGCGCCGAGCCCTGAGTTTGCAGAGCTGGTTGAGCTTGCCGGGCAATCTGAAACCTGGCTGGCACAATTGCTGAAGGCCTATACCGATCTCTTTGTGCCGCAGCAGACTGCCAGCAAGGCCAAAGTAGACCCGACCACACCGCTAATCACTTCGGTGACGCTTGAAGAAGAGCCGGTCGAGTTGAGCAGTGCTGAACTTGAGGCGTGGCGTCAGGAATTGAAGTCGTTGGCACGACGCTTTCGTGAATCGCTGACTGAGTGGTAAGCAGCGATTTGATCGGCGGGCTAGGGTGAGTCTCGGTCGCCTGTTACAATAATTGGCTAACTTGGAGATTCATACTTATGCCTACCTCGTTTCTGGAAATCGTTGAACTACCTGACGGCCGCATTGCTCTGCGTCGCGCAGAGGATGAAGAGTCGCTGGTAGTGCTCGATTTCTCTGAGGAAGCCAAGACATTTCTGCAGGGCCAGCACGTAGAAGTGGCCAAGGCCATGCTCAATGTGGGCGTGCAGATGGCCGGTCATCTTGCTGAAAACGATTTTCAGCACGACGAAGGTCCGCGCGTACTGCACTGATTCAATCGGCAGAGTACACACATAAAAAGAGCAGCCTCAGGGCTGCTCTTTTTTGTTGGCTCAATGATTAGGCGGGTTCAGCCAAGGCTGATATTCAGGCTCTGCGCTGCACCTTCTTTGGCGGCGGCTTCAAGCAACAGGCGGGCTTTACGTTCCAGCGGATGCAGCCAGCTGATCACGGTATGGCTGCGGCCCAGACGCAGTGTTTCCTGAGCCAGCTGCAAGGGCGTCTGCTTGCTGCGCGGGTGCAGCAGCAAGATGCGCTCGCGATTGAGGCCTGCGTCGCGTAGCCACGCTTGGGTGAGGCTTGCTGGCGGCGCAATCAGGGTCAGCCAGCGTTGCTCGTTGTTTTCGCTCAGTTCTCGCAGCATTGGGGCGAGCAGGTTCAGGCAGGATCCAGCGGCTCCGCGTAGGGAAATTTCACTGAATGCTTCTGGTGTTTCCACTCGCTCGATGTGCGCAGGTGCTTCAGGCACCAGAGCAGGAGCTGGGAGAAACGCATCAAACAGTGGCAATTGTGTGCGGTTGTGCGACTGTGGAAACTGCATGAGAACTCCTCTAGCGGCGTATAACGCCGACGCTCAATCCTTCGATAACCAATTCTTGTTGTTCAAGGTCGACTTCAATTGGCTGGAACTCAGGGTTCTCAGCAATCAGCCAAACGGTATTGCCCTGGCGCTTGTAGCGCTTAACGGTGACTTCATCGCCGATCCGGGCGACCACGACCTGGCCGTTGCGGGCCTCACGCGTGGTGTGCACGGCTAGAAGGTCACCGTCCAGAATGCCGATGTCCTTCATACTGGTGCCATGCACGCGCAGCAGATAATCGGCGCGCGGATGAAAGAACGCCGGATTGATCTTGCAGGATTCTTCGATGTGCTGTTGTGCCAGAATAGGTTCGCCCGCAGCGACCCGGCCAATAACTGGCAAGCCGTCTTCTTCATTGGGTTCAAAACCCGGGATGCGGATGCCGCGAGAAGCGCCCGGCGTCATTTCGATGGCCCCTTTGCGGGCCAGTGCCTTAAGGTGTTCTTCGGCGGCGTTGGGCGACTTGAAACCGAGCGCCTGAGCGATTTCTGCCCGGGTAGGCGGGAAGCCGTTGTCTTCGATGCAGCGCTTGATGAACTCAAGGATCTCGGATTGGCGTGGCGTCAGCTTAATCATTTCTGGGCTCTGTCTTTTTATACAGTGACTGGGATTATATACAGTAGATCGAGCTTGGCAATAATCCTTTTTCACTGTTGCCATGTCGCCGCCCGAAATCAGTGTTACTTGCAGGTTGTGTGAAACGTCTCGTTAATATCGGCGTGGACTTTGCTATAAAGCTTGTTATTCACTTGTGTGATGATTGAAGTTGTAGCTTGACAAGCTGTTCATCTAATACGTATGTTTCAAACAAGTGTTTGTCAGGTATTCGTTTATGGCACAGTCAGAAACCGTAGAGCGCATTCTCGATGCGGCCGAGCAACTGTTCGCCGAGAAGGGCTTTGCCGAAACGTCTTTGCGATTGATCACCAGCAAGGCTGGAGTCAATCTGGCGGCGGTTAACTATCATTTCGGCTCGAAGAAAGCCTTGATTCAGGCTGTGTTCTCACGCTTCCTCGGTCCTTTCTGTGTCAGCCTTGAGCGTGAGCTTGACCGACGTCAGGCCACGCCGGGCTACAAGGCCACCCTTGAAGAATTGCTCGAGTTGTTGGTCGAGCAGGCGCTGGCGGTAAAGCCGCGCAGTGGTAATGACTTGTCAATCTTCATGCGCTTGCTCGGCTTGGCGTTCAGCCAGAGTCAGGGCCACTTGCGTAAGTACCTTGAAGAAGTTTACGGCAAGGTTTTCCGTCGCTACATGCTCCTCGTCCATGATGCTGCGCCGCGCATTCCGCCGCTTGAGCTGTTCTGGCGCGTGCACTTCATGCTCGGTGCCGCCGCGTTCAGCATGTCCGGTATCAAGGCATTGCGCGCCATGTCGGAAACCGATTTCGGGGTTAATACGTCGCTCGAGCAGGTCATGCGCCTGATGGTGCCTTTCCTCGCTGCCGGCATGCGCTCGGAAACCGGCGTGTCTGATCCTGCATTGGCGGCCGCACAGCTGATTCCCCGTGCCAAAGGCTCAAGCGCAACCGCCAAGGTTTAAGCGCTCACGGGTGGGCGCGCTGGCTTTGTTCCGCTAAGCTAGCGCGCATGTCTACCGTTAACTTTCTACATATCTCTCTGGCTGATCAGACGCTCTACGGTTTTGCCGATGATGCGCTGGTTGTACGCCTGCCTGTGTCCACTGCCCTGAATGGTGCTGGCGAACTCAACGGCTCCGGTTGCACGCCGCGTGGCCTACATGTGGTGCGCGCCAAAATCGGCGCAGGCCTGCCGGAAGGTGCCGTATTGCGTGGCCGCCGCTGGACCTCCGAGGTCTGGTCTGCAGCGCTCGCCGAGCAGTTCCCGGGGCGCGACTGGATTCTCAGCCGCATTCTCTGGTTGAGCGGCTGTGAGCCCGGGCGTAATCGTTTGGGCAAGGTGGATACCTTTCGTCGTTATATCTATTTGCATGGCACGCCGCCGACTGAACCCATGGGTGTTGCGTTGTCTCATGGCTGCATTCGGCTGCGTAATCCCGACTTGATCGGTCTGTATGACAGGGTCTCGGTAGGTTGCCGCGTTTTGATCGATGAGGCGCCGTGTCCGCAATGGGCGCAGGCGTCACTTACTTAAGGAATATTTGTGAGCTCAAGCATGCAAGGTTCACTGATGCTGGACATCGACGGTACCTGGCTGACGGCCGAGGACCGGCAAATTCTGCGTCAGCCCGAAGTCGGTGGTCTGATCTTATTTGCCCGCAACATCGAAGACCCGCGTCAGGTTCGCGAACTGTCGGCAGCTATTCGCGCAGTTCGCCCGGATATTCTGCTGGCCGTGGACCAAGAGGGCGGTCGCGTTCAGCGTTTGCGTCAGGGTTTCGTTCGCCTGCCTGCCATGCGCGCCATTGCCGATAACAACAATGCGGCTGAACTGGCCGAGCATTGCGGCTGGCTGATGGCCACTGAAGTGCTGGCTGTCGGGCTCGATTTAAGCTTTGCGCCGGTACTCGACCTCGATCACCAGCGCAGTGCAGTGGTGGGCAGCCGCGCCTTTGAAAGTTCGCCGCAGCGTGCTGCCGAGTTGGCGGGAGCATTTATCCGTGGCATGAATCAGGCGGGTATGGCTGCAACCGGTAAGCATTTCCCAGGGCATGGTTGGGCAGAAGCCGATTCGCATGTGGCTATTCCGGTGGATGAACGCAGCCTTGAGCAAATTCGCGCTGAAGATATGCAGCCGTTTACCCTGCTCGGCAATCAACTGGCCGCCGTCATGCCGGCCCACGTTATTTACTCGCAGGTCGATAACCAACCGGCAGGTTTCTCCAAACGCTGGCTGCAGGAGATCCTGCGCGGCGAACTGGGCTTCAAAGGCGTGATTTTCAGTGATGACCTGTCCATGGCGGGCGCTCACGTGGTGGGCGATGCGGCGAGCCGTATCGAAGCTGCATTCAGTGCCGGCTGCGACATGGGCCTGGTGTGTAACGACCGTGCCGCCGCCGAGCTGGCGTTGAGCGCAGCCCAGCGCTTGCAGGTTGTAGCGCCGGATGGCTTGGCGCGCATGCGTCGCCAGTCATTCCCCGGTGTTGAATACCGCCAGCACCCACGATGGTTGAATGCCATTAACGCGCTGCGTAGCGCACAATTAATCGAATAAGGGGCGCTTGATGACTGTTTACGCCATCATTGGCGGTACGGGCCTGACCCAGCTGGAAGGCCTGACAATTACGGCTGCATTAAATGTGGACACGCCGTACGGCGCGCCATCGGCTCCGGTGCTGCGTGGCGAATACGCCGGGCGTGAAGTGTTGTTTCTGGCGCGTCACGGCCATCCGCACCGTATCCCGCCGCATCAGGTTAACTATCGGGCCAACATCTGGGCACTGAAGCAGGCAGGCGCCGAGGCGATCATTGCCGTCAATGCTGTGGGCGGCATTCACATGGCCATGGGCACCGGGCACTTTTGCGTGCCGCATCAGGTGATTGATTACACCTCGGGCCGCGAACACACCTTCTTCGAAGGCGAGCTCGATCACGTGACCCACGTTGATTTCAGCTACCCGTACGATGAAAAGTTGCGTGAACTGTTGATCGCCGCGCTTGCTGCCGAACACTGTGAATTCAGCAGCCACGGCGTTTATGGCGCCACTCAAGGCCCGCGCCTCGAAACAGTAGCTGAGATCGCCCGCATGGAGCGTGATGGTTGCGATATCGTCGGCATGACCGGTATGCCTGAGGCCGTGTTGGCGCGTGAGGTTTCTCTGCCGTATGCGTGCCTGTCGCTGGTGGTTAACCCGGCAGCGGGCAAGACCACCGCATTGATTACCATGGCCGAGATCGAGCGTGCGCTTGAGCAGGGTATGGGCAAGGTCAAAGCCGTATTGGCCAGAGTACTGAGCTGATCGCGTTCAGGTTTTGATTTGCATAAAGGCCCGCTTGCGGGCCTTTATGCTGTCTGGGGTGTGAGTTTAATGAGCTCTAAATCCGACGGAGGTTGGAATCCGCATTGCGGCTTCCGACATGACTGTTTTGCGGATTGGGGCGGGATTTATGATGCGGTTGCGTGGGTTATGACGGATTGCGGTGCTGCGCACGCTATCCATCCTCCGCATGCTATCCATCGTTATCTATCGACCGTACGTTATCAATCTGCCGGTGGGTTGTTGGGTGTTGAATTGAACGGATGTTATTTCAATGGAGGTTGGAATCCGCATCGCGGCTTCCGACATGGCGGCCTGCGGGTTGGCGTGGGATTTATGCTGCGGCTTCGAGGGTTATGACGGATTGCGATGCTGCGCACGCTATCCATCCTCCGCACGCTATCTATCGTTATCCATCGACCGTACGTTTTCAATCTGCCGGTGGGTTGGTGGGTTTTGAAATGATTGCCTGTTATTCCAATGGAGGTTGGAATCCGCATCGCGGCTTCCGACATGGCGGTCTGCGGGTTGGCGTGGGATTTATGCTGCGGCTTCGAGGGTTATGACGGATTGCGGTGCTGCGCACGCTATCCATCCTCCGCACGATATCCAACGCTCGCACGCTATCATCGTCATCCATCATTCGTACGTTACCCTCCAACCGCCGGGGTTTTGGCCCGGGCTTGCGATTGTTTTGCCCGGGCGGGGGGGGGTTAGCGGATGCGGATCAATATGCCGAGGCTTTGGTAATCGATGAAGGTCAGTTTGCCGCGGGTGACGGGTGAGCCGGTTTTCTTGATGTGTTCGCTGGCGCTGACCAAGCCGCTGGAGTCGAACTGGTTGACCCACAGCTGCGTGTCGACCTTGAATGTGCGCCCCTGGCTGAATGTCAGCGTGCCTTCTACTGGGTAATGCCCCAGTTGCTGCTCGCCGTTGGAGATCGCTACGCTGTTTGGCGTCTCGCTGATGGGTTGGCTCCAGGCTTGATGCAGCAGCACTTCATAACCGTTTTCAGGGCTGAGCTTGGCCGCCTCCTGGTCCAGTGCGGTTTCGCGTGATTGCTCTTTGCTGATGGTCATGGCGCCGGCGCTCCAGCCTTCCGGCGCGAGCTTGCTCGAGGGGATAGGCTCGCCCGGCTGGCGGAATACGATGACCTCGACCTTGTAAGTATCATTGGCGCTCACAGGCGCGGACGCGAGCGTCAGCAGGGTGAGGGCGAGTAAGGCAGCACTTTGAAATGCGCGCATGCAAAATCCTTAGTTTTTCGGCATCAGGCGCTCAAACAGCGCCTCAAGGGTATTGAAACGTTCTTCGGGGCGTTCCATCGGAATCTGGAATTTGAACTGCGTCGCGCCTTCGAATTTATAGCGATTGGGTTGGCTCTGGATCAGCTTGATCAAGGTTAGCGGATCAACCTGGGTGTCGGCGGTGAAGTCGATGCGACCACCTTGCGGACCGGCGTCGACTTTGCTGATGCCGAGTGTTTCGGCCTGCAATTTGAGCAGGGTAATGCGCACCAGATTCTTGGTCGGCTCGGGAAGCAGGCCAAACCGGTCGATCATTTCAACCTGCAGTTCCTTGAGGTCATCCTCGTTGGCGGCGTTGGCAATGCGCTTGTACAGAATCAGCCGCGCATGCACGTCGGGCAAGTAGTCTTCCGGGATCAGTGCCGGTACGCGCAGGTTGACCTCGGGGCCGCCACCGAGTGGCTGGTCGAGATTAGGTTGCTCACCTTTGCGGATTGACTTCACCGCGCGCTCAAGCATTTCCATATACAGCGTGAAGCCAACGGCCTGGATTTGACCGCTCTGGCCGTCACCAAGCAGCTCGCCAGCGCCACGAATCTCAAGGTCGTGGGTGGCCAGCACAAAGCCTGCGCCGAGATCTTGCGCGTTGGCGATGGCTTCGAGGCGTTTCTGCGCGTCGTCGGTGAGTTGCTTGCGCGGCGGCGTCAGCAGGTACGCATACGCCTGGTGGTGGCTGCGACCGACGCGGCCGCGCAACTGATGCAGCTGGGCAAGGCCAAACTTATCGGCGCGCTCGATGATGATGGTGTTGGCGCTCGGCACGTCGATGCCGGTTTCGATAATGGTCGAGGCGATCAGCACGTTGAAGCGCTTGTGATAGAAGTCGCCCATCACCTGTTCCAGCTCGCGCTCGCGCATTTGTCCGTGGCCGATACCAATACGGGCTTCAGGCACCAGTGCGGCGATATCAGCGGCGCATTTTTCGATGGTTTTAACATCGTTGTGCAGGTAGTAAACCTGACCGCCACGGAGCAGTTCACGCAGCAGCGCCTCTTTGATGACAGTGTTTTGCTGCTCCATCACAAAGGTACGTACCGACAAACGCCGCGCTGGCGGGGTGGCGATAATGGACAGGTCGCGCATGCCGGCAACGGCCATGTTCAGCGTGCGCGGAATTGGCGTGGCGGTGAGGGTGAGAATGTCGACTTCGCTGCGCAGCGCTTTTAGTTGCTCTTTCTGGCGCACACCGAAACGGTGTTCTTCGTCGATGATCACCAGCCCCAGGTTGTTGAACTTGACGTCATCCTGCAGCAACTTGTGCGTGCCGATGACGATATCAACCTTGCCTTCGGCCAATTGCTGCATGGCCTCGCCAACTTCCTTGGCGCTCTTGAAGCGGCTCATCACCTCGACCTTTACCGGCCAGTCGGCGAAGCGGTCGCGGAAGCTGTTGTAATGCTGCTGGGCGAGCAGGGTGGTCGGCACCAGGATCGCGACTTGTTTGCCGCCATGCACAGCGATAAAGGCCGCACGCATTGCGACTTCGGTCTTGCCGAAGCCAACGTCGCCACAGACCAGGCGATCCATCGGCTTGGGCGCGAGCATGTCGTCGTGAACCGCGTCGATGGCTGCTTGTTGGTCTGGCGTCTCTTCAAACGGGAAACCCGAACTGAATGTGGCGTAATCAGCCATCGGATCTGCAAAGGCGTAGCCTTCACGGGCAGCGCGGCGGGCATAGATATCCAGCAGTTCAGCGGCCACATCGCGCACCTGTTCGGCCGCTTTGCGCTTGGCTTTCTGCCAAACCTCAGAGCCAAGGCGGTGCAGTGGCGCAAGGGCGTCATCGCTGCCGGTGTAGCGGGCAATCAGGTGCAAGCTGGCAACCGGCACGTACAACTTGGCTTCTTCGGCGTATTGCAGCGACAGAAACTCAGCGCTTTGGCCGTCGATTTCCAGGGTGATCAGGCCTTGATAGCGGCCAACACCGTGATCGATGTGCACCACCGGAGCGCCTTCGCGCAGTTCGGTGAGGTTCTTGATGACGTTTTCGCCAGCGTCACGGGTTTTCTCGCGACGCCGACGCTGCATGACGCGTTGGCCGAACAGCGGGCTTTCGGCAATCAGGGCGATTTCATCCAGCACCAAGCCTTCGTCGAGCGGTGCGATGGTGATGCCAAGGCGATCTTTGGCCTGAGTGAACTGCGGCCAGCCCTCGAACTCGCGCGGGCTGAGCTTGAGCCGGGCCAGCAGTTCGAGGAGTACTTCGCGGCGACCGGCGGATTCGGCGCAGAACAGAATGCGGCCCGGGTAGTTTTCGATAAACCGGCGCAGGGCGGCGAGTGGTTCGCTGGACTTGGCTTGAATCGCCAAATCTGGCATCGGCTGCGCATTGAAGCGCTGGCGGCCGACGCCGTCTTCGATGTCTTCCTTGCTGATGACCACGCGAGGCCAGTCTTTCAGGCGTGCAAAGCAGTGTTCAACCGGCACGAAAATATCGCTTGGCGGCAGCAATGGGCGTTCAGGGTCTACGCGGCGCTCTTCGTAGCGGTTGCGCGCATCGGTCCAGAACTGTTCGGCGGCCTTTTCGATACCGGGCAGCGAGAACACCTGCGTGTCTTGCGGCAGGTAGTCGAACAGGGTCGCGGTCTCTTCGAAGAACAGCGGCAGGTAATACTCGATACCGGCCGGGGTAATGCCGGTCGAAAGATCCTGATAGATCGGGCAACGCCTGAAATCAACGTCAAAACGCTCGCGAAAGCGTCCGCGGAAATCGGTCACGGCTTTCTTTTCGAGCGGGAATTCGCGCGCAGGCAACAGCTTGATCGAGTCGACCTTGTCGATCGAGCGCTGGGTTTCCGGGTCGAAGGTGCGCAGGGTTTCGATTTCGTCATCGAACAGATCAATGCGGTACGGCTGGTGGCTGCCCATCGGGAACAGGTCGATCAGCGCACCGCGCACGGCAAATTCGCCATGCTCATACACGGTGTCCACGCAGCGATATCCAGCGGCTTCGAGGCGGCTGCGCATCTCGTTGACTTCGAGCTTTTGCCCGGCATCAAGCACCAGGCTGCTGCCCAGCAAGAAACGTTTAGGTGCCAGGCGATGTAGGGCGGTGGTGATCGGGACTACCAAAACCCCGTGTTTCAGCTCTGGCAGGCGATACAGCGCAGAAATACGCTGGGAAATGATGTCTTGGTGAGGGGAAAACAGGTCATACGGCAGTGTTTCCCAGTCCGGGAAGTGCAAAACCGGCAGCTCAGGGGCGAAGAATCTGAGTTCTTGCTCAAGGCGCTCAGCACTTTGGCTGTCGGCAGTCAGTAACAAAGTGAAACGCTTTGCACTGCTGGCGGCTTCGGCAATCGCCAGGCTCAAGGCGGCACCGGGCAGGTTCCCCCAGTGTTGTTTGCCGGCCGAGGCGGGCAGGGACGGTAGGCGCAGTACGGGCACAGGCAGCTCACGGTCAAGACACAAGGGCGCTGATTGTACCGATCAAGCATGCCTGCTGTCAGTTATGACACGATTGCATTGCTCGAAAGCGCGTCCGCCGTCATAATGTAGCCCCTTTTTTCAGCCCCTACAGAATGTGGAAGGTACTGCCCGTGACTCAGAAGCCCGACCAGTGTCTTGGTGAATGGATTGATCGCGAAGCCCTCGCGGAAGCAATGATTCCGATGATTGGCCAGCTCTATCGCAATAACAACGTGGTCACTTCGATCTATGGTCGTAGCCTGATCAATCGTTCGGTTATTCAGATCCTGAAGGCTCACCGTTATGCGCGCCACCGTCTGGATGGCGATAACGAACTGTCGGTACACGACACGTTCCCGATTTTGAAAACCATGAGCGAGCTCAAGCTGGGCGCTGCTTCTGTTGACCTTGGCCGCATGGTTGCCAAGTTCCACAAAGAAGCTAACGGTCGCAGCATGGAGCAGTTCGTGCGTGATGAGCTGACGACTGTAGCCGGTCAGCAAAATGTTGCCGGACGTCAGGGCACTGACGTGGTGCTTTACGGCTTTGGCCGCATCGGCCGCCTGCTGGCACGCATCCTGATCGAAAAGACCGGCGGTGGCGATGGCCTGCGTCTGCGCGCCATTGTTGTGCGTAAAGGTGCTGACAACGACCTGGTCAAGCGTGCAAGCCTGCTGCGTCGTGATTCGGTACATGGTCCGTTCGACGGCACCATCACTGTTGACGAAGCCAACAGCACTCTGACTGCCAACGGCAACCTGATCCAGGTGATCTACTCGAACGATCCAGCTTCGATCGATTACACCTCGTACGGTATCGAGAACGCTTTGCTGGTGGACAACACCGGTAAGTGGCGTGACGCCGAAGGCTTGGGCCAGCACCTGAAGTGCCCGGGTATTGATCGTGTAGTTCTGACAGCGCCGGGTAAAGGCGAGCTGAAGAACATCGTTCACGGCATCAACCACGCAGAAATCACCGCAGACGACAAGATCGTCTCGGCCGCTTCTTGCACCACCAACGCCATCGTGCCGGTGCTTAAAGCAATCAATGACAAGTACGGCATCGTCAATGGTCACGTTGAAACTGTGCACTCGTACACCAACGACCAGAACCTGATCGATAACTTCCACAAAGGCAGCCGCCGTGGTCGTTCGGCAGCGCTGAACATGGTTATCACGGAAACCGGCGCAGCTACCGCTGCGGCTAAAGCATTGCCGATTCTTAAGGGCAAGCTGACCGGTAACGCGATCCGTGTGCCGACGCCTAACGTGTCGATGGCGATTCTCAATCTCAACCTTGAGAAGTCGACTTCCCGCGAAGAAGTTAACGATTACCTGCGTTACATGGCGCTGCACTCGGAACTGCACAAGCAGATCGACTACGTTAACTCGCAGGAAGTGGTTTCGACCGACTTCGTGGGTTCGCGTCACGCCGGTGTGGTTGATGCCGAGGCGACCATCGCCAACGATAACCGCGTTGTTCTGTACGTTTGGTACGACAACGAGTTCGGTTACAGCTGCCAGGTGGTGCGTGTGATGGAAGACATGGTTGGGGTTAACCCACCAGCGTTTCCAGGCTAACCGCCACGGGTAAATAAAAACGGGAGCTTCGGCTCCCGTTTTTTATGGGCTCGATAAAGATTCACTGTTCGGCGAGAAGGGTGTTGCGCAGCTCGTCGGACAAGCCAGAAGGGGCCAGCCAGATGCCGAGGTAGGCACGGGCAAGCTCGGTGTTTGGGCTGGTGAAGCGCCGCGCCCCGTTAATGTCGAGGCTCAGACCATTGGTCGGGTCGAAGTTAAGCGCGTAGCGGTCGCCGGGGCGTATGTCAGTGAACTGCGCGTGCAATCGATCGATTTCACTGCGTAGTTTTTCCAGTGTGTTAGTGGTTAACTGTTTCTCCAAGGTGGTCCAGGCCGCTTTAATCACATCATCACGGTCTATCGCCCTGAAGTAATAAAGCTCAAGGCGCGTATTGCTATTAAGGCGTAGTGCTTGCTTGGGGCTCTGTTCGGGGCGGGTGTATAGCGCTGCGGCGTATACGTCTGCCCACAAGTAGGTGAACACCGCCTGGCTTTTAAGTGTCAGTGGCTGATTGTCGATGCGCACTTGCGGGGCAAATGCCGCCTGATTAAGTCGCTCGCTGGTGTTGGCAAATGCATTGAAGCCGAGCAGGCAAAGAACTATGAAAATAAGAATATTTCGCATGTCGTAAGTTGTCCTCAGACTTTAGTCTTATTTGAGCCTGCTTCTGACCTGAGTCAAGCCCCTCTCTGTTGCGCCCTGTTACGGAATAGTTAAAAAAAGCAAGCGCTTGGGTGGTCAGTGGAGGGGGGCGTCTTTATAATCAAACGGATTTTTTACCCGCGCTCAACATCGCCTTGCACGCTGCATTTATTGCAGTGTGGGATTTTTCATTAGGCTTACAGACGTTGACCGTATTCTAGAAAAAGCTTTTAAATCAGTGGTTAGGCAAACCTATGATCAACATTAAACGTGGGCTCGACTTGCCCATCACCGGTGAGCCGGTGCAGCGTATTGAAGCCGCAAGGCCCGTACGCAGCATCGCCGTCGTCGGCTTCGACTACCACGGTATGAAGCCAACGATGAACGTTCAGGTCGGTGATCGGGTCAAGCTCGGACAAATTCTGTTCTCCGACAAGAAAACGCCTGGCGTGGTGTATACCGCTCCAGGTGCTGGCGTTGTCAGTGCAATTCATCGCGGCGAGAAGCGTATTCTGCAGTCGGTGGTGATTGATCTTGACGGTGACGAGCAGGAAACATTCGCGCAATACCCGAGCGCCCAATTGGCGGCTCTCGAGTCTGCTCAGGTTCGTGAGAATTTGCAGCAGTCTGGTCTGTGGACCGCATTGCGTACACGTCCGTTCAGCAAGGTCCCAGCGGTTGACGCCGTGCCTAGCTCTATTTTCGTGACTGCAATCGATACCCACCCGCTTGCGGCAGACCCGGCTGTGGTTATTGCCGAGTATGCGGCAGACTTCGAAGACGGCCTTAAAGTGCTGTCGGCGTTGGCCAAGGTATTCGTGTGCAAGGCTGAAGGCGCCAACATTCCTGGCGACAAGCTGAGCAATGTTCAGTCTGAAAGCTTTACTGGCCCGCATCCTGCTGGCCTCGCCGGTACACACATTCACTACCTCGATCCGGTCAGCGCCACTAAAAGCGTATGGTCTATCGGCTATCAGGACGTGATTGCTATCGGCAAGTTGTTCACCACAGGTCAACTGTGGGTTGAGCGCGTTGTTGCACTGGCCGGTCCGGTTGTGACCAAGCCACGCCTGCTGCGTACCCGTCTGGGTGCCAGCCTGCAAGAGCTGACTGCCGGTGAGCTTGAGCCAGGTGAAAACCGTGTTATCTCGGGTTCGGTGCTGGGCGGTCGTACTGCTCAGGGCGCATTTGCCTTCCTCGGTCGTTATCACCAGCAGGTGTCTTGCCTGGTTGAAGGCAATGACCGCGAGATGCTGCATTACCTGCGTGCCGGTGTGAACAAGCACTCTGTGATGAATATCTTCGTCTCCAAACTGGCGGCTGCGAAGAAATTTGCTTTCTCCACCACGACCAACGGTAGCCCGCGCGCCATGGTTCCGGTCGGCAACTACGAGGCGGTCATGCCGCTCGATGTTCTGCCAACCCAACTGTTGCGTTATCTGATCGTCGGCGACACCGAGATGGCCCAGAAACTGGGTTGCCTTGAGCTCGATGAAGAAGATTTGGCGCTGTGCACGTATGTATGTGCTGGTAAGTATGAATATGGCCCGATCCTGCGCGACAACCTCGCAAGCATCGAGAAGGAGGGTTGATCATGGGCATCCGTGCATTCCTCGATAAAATCGAGCACAACTTTGAACACGGCGGCAAGTACGAGAAGTGGTATGCCTTGTACGAAGCAGTCGATACGTTTTTCTATCGCCCGGGCAGCGTGACCAAAACCACCGCCCACGTGCGTGACGGCATCGACCTCAAGCGCATGATGATCACCGTCTGGCTGTGTACCTTCCCGGCGATGTTCTTCGGCATGTGGAACACTGGCTATCAGGCCAACCTGATCTACAGCGCAACTCCGGATCTGCTGGCCGCTCAGGAAGGCTGGCGTTTCTCGCTGATCAGTGCCATGGCCGGGTTCGACCCGACCAGTCTCTGGGATAACTTTATCCAGGGCGCTGCCTACTTCCTCCCGGTCTATGCCACTGCCTTTATTGTCGGCGGTTTCTGGGAAGTCCTGTTTGCCTCGATCCGCAAGCACGAAGTCAACGAAGGTTTCTTCGTAACTTCCGTGTTGTTTGCCCTGATCCTGCCGCCAAGCATCCCGCTCTGGGAAGTGGCGCTGGGCATCAGCTTCGGTGTGGTGATCGGTAAGGAAGTGTTCGGCGGTACCGGTAAGAACTTCCTCAACCCGGCACTTGCTGGCCGTGCGTTCCTGTTCTTCGCCTACCCGGCGCAAATGTCTGGCGATGCGGTGTGGACTTCGGTCGACGGCTTTGCCGGTGCAACTTCGCTGAGCCTCGCGGCTGCTGGCGGCGTTGAGAACATTGTGGGCAGCGGCATTACCTGGATGGACGCGTTTGTCGGCACCATTCATGGCTCGTTGGGTGAAACCAGCACGCTGGCTCTGATGATCGGTGGCGGCATCTTGCTGATTACCAAGATTGCTTCGTGGCGCATCGTTTCTGGCGTGATGATCGGCATGATCGGTTTGAGCATGTTGTTCAACGCCATTGGTTCAGATACCAATCAGCTGTTCGCAATGCCGTGGTACTGGCACTTGGTAGTCGGTGGTTTCGCTTTCGGTATGTTCTTCATGGCCACCGATCCGGTGTCGGCCTCGATGACCAATACCGGCAAGTGGATCTTTGGTGCGCTGATCGGCTTCATGGTCGTCTTGATCCGTGTTGTCAATCCGGCCTTCCCGGAAGGCATGATGTTGGCGATTCTGTTCGCTAACCTGTTTGCACCGCTGATCGATCACTTCGTCGTTCAAGCCAATATCAAGCGGAGGCTGGCACGCAATGTCTAGTCAAAAAGAATCCACAGCACGCACGCTGCTGGTGGCCCTGTTGGTTTGCCTGGTGTGCTCGGTCTTCGTTGCCGGTGCAGCCATTGCGCTGAAGCCGACGCAGCAAGACAACCGTCTGCTCGACAAGCAGCGCAGCATTCTGGCGATCGCCGGTCTGGGTAATCCGGGCATGAGCGGTAAAGAAGTCAAGGCGCTGTTCAATGATCGCATTACTGCCAAGATCGTTGACCTGCAAACTGGCACGTTCAGCGATGCCAAAGACCCGCTCAAGTATGAGCCGCTGCAGGGTGCCAAAGACCCGGCTGAGTCGATTGCGCTGACGTCCGATCAGGATCTGGCCAAGCTCAAGCGCCGCGAGCGTTACACCATCGTGTATCTGGTTCAGGCCGACGGCAAGTTGGATAAAGTGGTTCTGCCTATTCGTGGTCAGGGCCTGTGGTCGACTCTTTATGGCTTTATCGCCCTTAAAGCCGACCTCGACACGGTCAGCGGTTTTGGTTTCTACCAGCACGCTGAAACACCGGGTCTTGGTGGCGAAGTCGACAATCCGAAGTGGAAGGCACTGTGGCCAGGCAAAACCATTTACGCTGACGACGGCAAAGTTGCCATCTCGGTGGTAAAAGGTGGCGTAGACCCGAAGAGCCCGAAAGCAGAGCATCAGGTTGATGCGCTGGCGGGTGCAACGCTGACTAGTAATGGCGTCGATCACCTGCTCAAGTTCTGGATGGGTGAAGAAGGCTTTGGTCCGTTTATCACTAAATTACGCGCAGGGGAGGCTTGATCATGTCGCAGCCGACTATTAAAGAAGTCCTGCTCAATCCGATCTTCAACAACAACCCGATTGGTTTGCAGATTCTGGGTATCTGTTCCGCACTGGCGGTTACCTCGAACCTGAAAACCGCGCTGGTAATGTCGATCGCATTGACCTTGGTAACCGGGTTTTCCAACCTGTTTATCTCGATGATCCGCAGCCAGATCCCAAGCTCGATTCGTATGATCGTGCAGATGGTGATCATTGCGTCCCTGGTAATTGTGGTGGACCAGGTACTTAAGGCGTATGCCTTTAGCCTGTCCAAGCAGCTGTCGGTATTCATCGGCCTGATCATCACCAACTGTATCGTGATGGGCCGCGCCGAGGCGTTTGCCATGCAGAACCCGCCAGTGCTGTCGTTCTTCGACGGTATCGGTAACGGTCTGGGCTACAGCGCCATGCTGATCGCACTGGGTATCGTTCGTGAACTGTTCGGCGCCGGCAAACTGCTCGGTTTCGAAATTCTGCCGGTGATCAACGACGGCGGCTGGTATCAGCCGAACGGCATGCTGCTGTTGCCACCGTCCGCGTTCTTCCTGATTGGCCTGTTCATCTGGGCTATCCGTAGCTGGAAGAAGGACCAGGTTGAGAAGCCAAGCTTCAAAATGGCGCCACAGGTCTCGAATAAGGAGGCTTACTAATGGAACACTATTTGAGCCTGCTGGCTAAGGCCGTTTTCGTTGAGAACATGGCACTGGCCTTCTTCCTGGGCATGTGTACGTTCATCGCGATCTCGAAGAAAGTCGAGACGGCGATTGGTCTGGGTATCGCGGTAATCGTGGTACAGGTTATTACCGTTCCGGCCAACAACCTGATCTACACCTACCTGCTCAAAGATGGCGCGCTGGCTTGGGCCGGTCTGCCGGACGTTGACCTGAGCTTCCTCGGTCTGCTGAGCTACATCGGTGTTATCGCGGCAATCGTACAGATCCTCGAAATGCTCCTGGATAAGTACGTACCTGCGCTGTACAACGCGCTGGGCGTGTTCCTGCCGCTGATCACCGTAAACTGCGCAATCATGGGCGGCACGCTGTTCATGGTTCAGCGTGACTACAACCTGGCCGAGAGTACCGTTTACGGTTTCGGTTCTGGTCTGTCTTGGGCACTGGCAATCGCCGCTCTGGCAGGGATTCGCGAGAAGCTCAAGTACAGTGACGTGCCGGCTGGTTTGCAGGGTTTGGGTATCACCTTCATTACCATCGGTTTGATGTCTCTGGGCTTCATGTCCTTCTCTGGCGTGCAGTTGTAAGGACGGAATGATCAGATGAATTACGAAATTTTCCTCGCAATAGGCATGTTCACCGCCATCGTTCTGGCGTTGGTGGTGATCATTCTGATGGCGCGCGCCAAGCTGGTTTCCAGCGGCGACGTGAACATCGAAATCAACGGTGAAAAAACCATTACCGTGCCGGCTGGTGGCAAGCTTCTGCAAACCCTGGCGGCCAACAATGTGTTTCTGTCGTCTGCATGTGGCGGCGGTGGTACTTGCGCGCAGTGCAAGTGCGTAATCACTGAGGGTGGCGGCGAAATGCTCTCCACCGAAGAGTCGCACTTCACCCGTCGTGAAGCCAAAGAAGGCTGGCGTCTGTCGTGTCAGGCTGCGGTTAAGCAGGACATGAAGATCGAAGTGCCGGAAGAAGTGTTCGGCGTGAAGAAGTGGGAATGCACGGTTCTGTCGAACCCGAACGTTGCCACCTTCATCAAGGAGCTGACGCTGAAACTGCCGGAAGGCGAGAGCGTTGACTTCCGCGCAGGCGGTTATGTTCAGCTTGAGTGCCCACCGCACGAAGTGCATTACAAAGACTTCGATATTCAAGAGGAATATCGCGGCGATTGGGACAAGTTCAACCAGTGGAAGTATATCTCCAAGGTTGACGAGACGGTGATTCGCGCTTACTCGATGGCCAACTATCCGGAAGAAGTCGGTCTGGTTAAGTTCAACATCCGTATCGCATCGCCGCCACCGGGCAAGGATCACTTGCCGCCTGGCCAGATGTCTTCGTATGTGTTCAGCCTCAAGCCGGGCGACAAGGTCACTGTTTACGGGCCGTTTGGTGAGTTCTTCGCCAAAGACACCGATGCAGAGATGATCTTCATCGGCGGTGGTGCGGGTATGGCACCTATGCGTTCGCACATCTTCGATCAGCTCAAGCGTTTGAAGTCGACCCGCAAGATCAGCTTCTGGTACGGCGCACGCTCCATGCGTGAGGCGTTCTATAACGAAGAGTACGATCAGCTGCAGGCCGAGAACCCGAACTTCCAGTGGCATCTGGCGCTTTCCGATCCGCAGCCTGAAGACAACTGGACCGGCCTCAAAGGCTTCATCCACAACGTACTGTACGAGAACTATCTGAAGGACCATCCGGCCCCTGAAGATTGCGAGTTCTACATGTGCGGTCCGCCCATGATGAACGCCGCTGTGATCAAGATGCTGGTTGATCTGGGTGTAGAGCAGGAAAATATCCTTCTCGACGACTTCGGCGGTTGATCATGAAACACGCTGTACTTCAGCCCGTTATTGCTGTCGCCTTGGCGGCAGCCCTAACGGGCTGCTGGTTTTCGGACCGGGTAGAAGAGTTTGGCGGCCCGACAATGGGCAGCACTTATAGCGTCAAATACGTGCACACCGATGCCACGCCTGATGTCGATAAGGTGCGCGCTGAGACCGAGGCGATTCTGGCCGAGGTTGATCAGCAGATGTCGACGTACCGTGATGATTCGCTGATCTCGCAATTCAACAAAGCCCCCGCCGGCAGTTGCATGAAGCTTCCCGAAGGCATGCTTGAGTTGGTGCGTAGCGGCAGCAAGTTATCAGATGACAGCAATGGTGCATTCGACCTGACCCTTGAGCCGTTGCTCAACCTTTGGGGGTTTGGTCCGCAGGCGCGGGTTGAGAAAGTCCCGAGCGCTGAACAGATCGCCGAAGCGCGTCGGCACATCGGCCACCAGCATCTGCGCATAGACGGACAATCCTTGTGCAAGGATGTCGATATCCAACTCGACCTTAACAGCATTGCTGCAGGTTACACGGTCGACCGCATTATCAGTCGTCTGCGTGAGCTGGGCATCAGCAGTTATCTGGTCGAGGCCACTGGTGAGCTTAAGGCCGCTGGCAATAAGCCGGATGGCGAGCCTTGGCGTATTGCGATCGAAGCGCCGCGTGATGATGAGCGGGTTTCACAAAAGATTCTGCAACTCGATGGTTATGGCATTTCCACCTCTGGCGATTACCGTAACTATTTCGAGGAAAATGGCGTGCGTTACTCGCACACCATCGATCCACTAACCGGCGCGCCGATTACCCACAAACTGGCCTCGGTGACGGTCGCCAACGAGTCGACCCAGTTGGCCGATGGCTTGTCGACCTTGCTGATGGTTTTGGGTCCGGAGCGCGGTATGGCGTATGCTAAACAGGCAAATATCGCCGCATTCTTCGTGACGCGTGAGGGTAAAGCCTTCGTCACACACAGTAGTCCGGCATTCGAGCAGCTATTCGCTGCGGGAGAAGAGCAATGACATTCGTCGTGGTATTTCTGGTCATGATCTCAGTCGTTTCAATGATGGCCGTTGGCGTCATCATGGGGCGTAAACCGATCGCTGGTTCGTGCGGCGGTATCGCCAATCTGGGCATCGAGAAAGAGTGCTCGATCTGCGGTGGTAGCCGTGAGAAGTGCGAAGAGGTCAACAGCGCCGAAGGCACTCAGAAAACAGCTCTGGCCTACGATGCAACCAAGCTTTAAAACCTGTTTTACAGGCAGCTAAACGTTACGCACATTTTTGATTGCCGCGTTCATTTTGCAACGCGGCCCTGCCGAGGCGTGGCTAAACGCCCGGTGTGATCTGAGGAGTAAACATGGCGGTCTACAACTACGATGTGGTGGTGCTCGGTTCGGGCCCCGCAGGTGAAGGCGCGGCAATGAATGCGGTCAAGGCCGGGCGCAAAGTGGCTGTAGTCGACAGCCGCCGCGAAGTCGGCGGTAACAGCACACACCTGGGCACTGTGCCGTCCAAGGCACTGCGTCACTCGGTTCGTCAGATCATGCAGTTCAACACTAACCCGATGTTCCGCCAGATCGGCGAGCCACGTTGGTTCTCGTTTCCGGACGTGCTGAAAAGCGCTGAGCGGGTAATTTCCAAGCAGGTGTCTTCACGCACCGGCTACTACGCCCGCAACCGTATCGATGTATTCCACGGCACTGCCAGCTTTGCCGACGAGCACACCGTTGAAGTGGTTTGCCCGACAGGCGCGGTCGAGAAACTGGTGGCCAAGGACATCGTGGTCGCGACCGGTTCGCGTCCCTATCGCCCGGACGGCGTAGATTTCAATCACCCGCGTGTTTACGACAGCGACACCATTCTGACGCTGAGCCACACGCCGCGCCGCCTGATCATTTACGGGGCCGGTGTAATCGGTTGTGAATACGCGTCGATCTTCAGCGGTCTGGGCGTGCTGGTAGACCTGATCGACAACCGCGATCAGTTGCTCAGCTTCCTCGACGCTGAAATCTCAGACGCCCTGAGCTATCACCTGCGCAACACCAACGTGTTGATCCGCCATAACGAAGAATATGAGCGCATTGAAGGCGTTGATAACGGCGTGGTGCTGCACCTCAAATCCGGCAAGAAGATCAAGGCAGATGCGTTGCTCTGGTGTAATGGCCGTACTGGCAACACCGACAAACTGGCGCTGGAAAACGTCGGCCTCAAAGCCAACGGCCGCGGCCAGCTGGAAGTGGATGAGCATTACCGCACTTCGGTGAAGAATATCTACGCCGCCGGTGATGTGATCGGTTGGCCGAGCCTGGCCAGCGCCGCATTCGATCAGGGGCGTTCGGCGTCGGGCAGCATCGTGCAGAACGACAGCTGGCGCTTCGTCAATGACGTGCCAACCGGGATTTATACCATTCCGGAAATCAGCTCGATCGGTAAGAACGAGCGCGAGCTGACCCAGGATAAAATCCCTTACGAAGTGGGCAAGGCGTTCTTCAAGGGCATGGCCCGTGCGCAGATTTCCAGCGAGCCGGTGGGCATGCTGAAAATTCTGTTCCACCGCGAAACCCTGGAAGTTCTGGGTGTGCATTGCTTCGGCTATCAGGCCTCTGAGATTGTGCACATCGGTCAGGCGATCATGAACCAGAAGGGCGAGGCGAATACTCTCAAGTATTTCGTCAACACCACCTTCAACTACCCGACCATGGCTGAGGCCTATCGGGTGGCTGCGTTTGACGGGCTCAACCGGCTTTTTTGACCGACTCCGATCGGTGGCCTGAGCCGGTCGGGGAGGACCCGTTCAGTAACTCGCAAGATTGGCAGTGGCCCAATCGCGAAAGTTTCTGATCAGGCTGCAACAAAAAACCGCCTTCATGGGCGGTTTTTTGGTTTAAGGCCAATCGCCAACTCTAAGTGGCGATCGTTTTCCTCATCCAGCCTGCGCGTCAGCTACTCAGCGTACGCACCGCCAGCCCCGGAAAATCGGTGATGATGCTGTCTGCACCAAAGTCGGCGAGTCTGCGCATGAGTGCCGGCTCGTTAACCGTCCAAACGGTGACGTGCAAGCCTGCTTTCTGCGCCTTGAGCAGTCGCTCCGGGGTGCACAGGGTCCAGTTCAGCGCCAGATACTGACAATCATAGTGCAGGGCGACCTTGATCGGGTCGAGCCAGGAGTACTCGGCCACCAGCCCGCGTGAAAGGTGCGGCGCAAGGCGTTGCAGGGCGCGTAATACTTCGCGTGAGCTGGAGGTGACAGTCACCTTGTCGCTGATGCCGAATTTTTCGGCCAGCGCCGCAATGGCTTCAACCGTGCGGGCGGCGCGCACCTTGGAGGCGCTTTTGACTTCAAGCTGCCAATGCTCAAACGGGCATTTCTCGAACAGTTCGCTGAGGCGCGGAATCGGGCAGGGTTGCACAGCGCCAGGGCCACCTTGGCGCGCATCGTATTCAACCAGCTCGGCGGCGTCATGTTCGACTACCTTGCCGCGCCGGCCGGTGGTGCGCTTTAGAGTCGGGTCGTGGATGACCATCAGCTCGCCATCTCGCGAGAGGTGCAAATCCAGCTCGCAACGCGTTACGCCATGCTCAAGGCATTGCTGGAAGCTGCGCAGGGTGTTTTCTGGGGCTTCGCCTTTGGCGCCGCGGTGTCCATAAATCAGCGTCACAGTAGCTCCTTGAATTAACGACGGATCGCTGCCTCAGCGATGCACAGTGCTATTGATAAAGCCTGGCGCCATGCCGGTCAAGCCGCGCAGCAGAGCCGCTCGGATTACTGCGCGCGCACGGGACGGTGGCGAACGCTGTCGACAACATGGTCATACTCGAAGTAGACGCTGAACTGGCGATAATCCCAGCGCGTAATCGGCGGATTGCCAACCGGTGCGTGCTCTTCATCGGCCAGCCCGTAACGCTCAAGAACTGCCCGACGCGACTCGCCACGCTCAGGCAGTACGGGCGCATCAGCGCCAGCGCCTTGTGTGCCCAGCGGAATAGTCAGGGTTTCGGCATTGCAGGCCAGTGGTAGCAGTGCAGCAAATAACAGTGGCAAACAGCGCATGGCAGGCTCGCGGGTCAGGTGGGCTGTAGACAATTTTCTTGGGGCGACTGGGGCAGCGCAGGTCAGGTCAAATCTGCCTGCTCCCTTGCCGTGCGGCGCTCATGCGCCTGGCGCTGCAATATATGCCGGGCAAGTAATTGGCGCTGTGCATCGGTTAACGCTTCGAACTCGGTGCCGATGTCGTAGCTGTCGGTGGCGATCGCGGTGCAATGCACAACTTTTGCGCGCAACATCAGGCCCAATGCTTGCGGCATCAGCACAATTTTCATTGCAAGCTGTGTCCCGACTTGCAGTTTTTCCGGGTCGCTGAAACTCACGCCACCCTCGCTGATGATGACCGGGCGTGGCTCGCCGATATCTTCCAGCAGGCTCTGTGCAACCGCCTGGCTGAGGAGGTCGAAGCGCTTGTTAATGACCTTCAGGTAGCTGGCCAGCGTGCGGTCGCGCTCACTGATATGGCGCAACATGTGCTGCGACTCGAAGTCGAGCAGGTGCAATTCACTGAGCAGATTGAACACAGTCGAGCCGCCCACAAGTGGCTCTTGCGAGGCCGCTTCGGCGGCGCTTAACTGCCGGAAATCCAGTGCTATCGTATCTTCGATGCGATAGTATTCGCGTCGATCTTTTTCATCTTGAGTCGGCATGGCGAACCCGCAGCAGCAGTAGTGGTCAGAGTGTAAAGCTGCTCGTCGAGCCCCGCCACAAGGACGTTTCTCTTTTCCGCGAAGCAACTTCCAACATGTTCAGACCTCTGTTCGTATTTATTGGTACACGCTACACGCGAGCCAAACGCCGCAACCATTTTGTTTCATTCATCTCCCTCACCTCCATGATCGGGCTCGCGCTCGGTGTATTGGTAATGATTGTAGTGCTGTCTGTTATGAATGGCTTCGATCATGAAATGCGCAGCCGCGTGCTGGGCATGGTTCCGCATGCCACCATCGAAAGCCCGACGCCTTTGAGCGACTGGCGCAGCCTTGGCGACAAGGCCATGGCCAACAAACAGGTGCTCGCCGTTGCGCCATTCAGCCAGATGCAGGGGCTGCTGACCAACAACGGCAAAGTGTCGAAAGTGCTGATCAACGCAGTTGATCCGGTCGAGGAGGCGAAAGTCTCGATCATCGGCAACTTCTTCAAACAAGGCAGCCTGGATTCACTCAAGGCCGGCGATTTTGGAATTGTCATCGGTGACAACGCCGCGAAGAAGCTCGGCGTCGGCATGGGCGACAAGATCACCTTCGTCTCGCCCGAGGTTTCGGTCACGCCAGCGGGGATGTTTCCGCGGCTCAAGCGTTTTACCGTGGTTGGCATTTTCCATGTCGGCGCGGGTGAGATCGACGGCTATCTGGCCATGACCAACGTCGAGGATCTGGCCCGCCTGCAGCGTTGGCCGCGTGATCAGGTGCAAGGCATTCGCCTCAAGTTCGATGACCTGTTCCAGGCGCCACGTATTGCCTGGCAGCTTGCTCAGTCACTCGGTCAGGGCGACTTTTATGCCCGCGACTGGACCCGCACCCACGGCAATCTGTATCAGGCCATACGCATGGAAAAGGCCATGATCGGCTTGCTCCTGCTGCTGATAGTTGCGGTGGCTGCGTTCAATATCATTTCGACGCTGGTGATGGTGGTGAATGACAAGAAAGGCGATATCGCCATCTTGCGCACCCTTGGCGCGACGCCCCGGCAGATCATGGCGATTTTCATGGTGCAGGGCACGGTCATCGGTGTGATTGGTACAGCCATCGGCGCATTGCTGGGCATATTCGCAGCGCTCAACGTCAGTGCTGCGATTGCCGGTATCGAGCGCCTGTTGGGGATCAAGTTCCTCAACGCCGACGTCTACTTTATTGATTATCTGCCCTCGCAGCTGCTCACCTCTGATGTGGTGATGGTTTGCGGTGCGGCCTTGTTGTTGAGTTTTCTCGCGACCCTATACCCGGCATGGCGTGCTGCGCGCACCCAGCCTGCGGAGGCGTTGCGCTATGAGTAATCCGGTTAAGGGTGATCGAGTGATGCAGGATCAGGCTGTTCTGAGCTGTCGCAACCTAAGCAAGAGTTATGACGAAGGCCCGCAATCGGTTGTGGTGCTCGATGGCCTGCAGCTTGAGCTGCATCCGGGTGAGCGCCTGGCAATTGTTGGCAGTTCCGGCTCGGGTAAAAGTACCCTGCTGAACATGCTGGGCGGGCTGGATACGCCGAGTACCGGCAGCGTCTGGCTGGCGGGCGAGGAATTGTCCGCACTCAACGAAAAACAACGTGGCCTGTTGCGTAACCGCGCGCTGGGCTTCGTCTACCAGTTTCACCACTTGCTGCCCGAGTTCACCGCGCTGGAAAACGTCTGCATGCCGCTGCTGATCGGCAAGACCTCAATCCGCGAGGCGCGTGAGCGTGCCACTGCATTGCTTGAGCGCGTGGGGCTGGGTCACCGCCTGTCGCACAAGCCTGCCGAGCTGTCTGGCGGCGAACGTCAACGCGTCGCGGTTGCGCGGGCTCTGGTGAATAATCCGGGTGTGGTGCTGCTCGATGAGCCGACCGGCAACCTCGATCATCATACCGCGCTGGGCATTCAGGACCTCATCAAAGAGCTGAGTCTTTCATCGCGCACGGCGTTCGTGGTGGTAACTCACGACCTTGAGTTAGCGCGCAAGATGGACCGCATTCTGCGTCTTGAAGACGGCAAACTGGTGGCCAACTGATGTTTCGGCCTCTGAGTATTTTTATCGGGGCTCGCTACACGCGGGCCAAGCGACGTAATCACTTCATTTCGTTTATTTCGCTGACCTCGATGATCGGCTTGGCCCTCGGCGTGCTGGCCATGATCGTGGTGCTGTCGGTGATGAACGGCTTCCAGCAGGAAATGAGTTCGCGGATTCTCGGCATGGTGCCGCACGCCAGCATCGCTGCCAGCGAGCCGCTTGATGACTGGCAAGCAGTGGCGGCCAAGGCCAAACAGAACCCTGAAGTCCTGGCGGCGGTGCCATTTGCCGAGCTGGAAGGTATGTTGTCTTACCGTGGCAGCATGCAGCCGATTCAGTTGCAGGGCGTCGATCCGGCGCTTGAGCCGCAGGTATCGATCATTGGCAACAGCATGATCGCCGGTAAGCTCAGCGATTTGCAGCCGGGCGAAAGTGGCGTGGTGATTGGTGCTATCACCGCGCGGCGCTTCCAGCTCAAAGTCGGTGACAAACTGACCTTGATCGTGCCCGAACTCAGTGCTGTGCCTGGCGGTATTACCCCGCGCATGAAGCGCCTCAACGTGGTTGGCGTGTTCAAGGTGGGCGCGGAGCTGGACAGCTCGCTGGCGTTGATCAACGTCGCTGATGCGGCGGATATTCAGCGCTATGAGCCGGGCCAGGTGCAGAGCGTAAGGCTCAAACTCAAGGATCTGTATCAAGCGCCTCAGGTCTCAGCGGCTGTGGCGGCTGATCTGGGCGCGAATTATCAGGCCAGTGACTGGACGCAGACGCAGGGCAGTCTGTTCAGCGCCATGAAAATGGAAAAAACCATGATCGGCTTGTTGCTGCTGCTGATCGTTGCAGTGGCCGCGTTCAATATCATCGCGACATTGATCATGGTGGTCGCCGATAAGGGCGCGGACATTGCCATTCTGCGAACGCTGGGTGCCACACCGCGGCAGATCATGGGTATCTTCATCGTTCAAGGTACGGTGATCGGCACGATCGGCACCTTGATCGGCTGCGTGCTGGGCGTTGCTGCAGCGCTCAACGTCAGCCAGTTGGTGGGCTGGATTGAGCGCGTGAGTGGCCAGCATGTGTTCAGCTCGGATGTCTACTTCATCAACAGCCTGCCTTCGCAATTGCAGGTTACCGATGTGGTGCTGATCTGCGTGGCCGCATTGGGCATGAGTTTTCTCGCCACCCTGTACCCGTCATGGCGGGCATCGCGCATTCAGCCTGCTGAAGCGTTGCGCTACGAATAAGCGTGGAGCGGGGCGCCTGTCGCAAGGCGGCGCCTTCCGCTCAACTGCCAGCCGCTTACAGGCTTGCGCAGGCTGAACCCGAACGTCGCGTCGCCACGTTCAATGGGGCAATAATCAATCGACGATAACAATGGGCTGGCTTGCTGGCGCGCAGCTATTGGCCTTTCTGTGCGCGGGCTTCCTGACGCTTGCGCCAGTTGCGCCGAACCCACCAGTGCCAGTAAGCGTTGGTGCCGAAGTAGCTGAGCACCGCGAGGATCAGGCCGAGCACAAATGAACCCAGATAGAGCGGCTGCCAGTGCGTTTGCAGAACCTGGCCAACCCAGTGCAGGGTTACATGCTCAGGGATTCTTAAGGTCGGGGTGCTCATCAGCCAGGCGCCGAACTTGTAGCTGCAATAAAACACCGGCGGCATGGTGATGGGGTTGGTCAGCCAGACCAAGCCGACAGAGATGGGCAGGTTGCCGCGCAAGAACACCGCCGAGAATGCAGCGGCCACCATTTGCATGGGCATTGGAATCATAGCCCAGAAAAAACCGATCGCCATGGAGCGGCTGACTGAGTGGCGATTCAAGTGCCACAAATTGGGGTCGTGCATCAACGTGCCTAGAAAGCGCAGGGACTTGTTGTTCCTGATGCTCTCCGGGTTTGGCATGTAGCGCTTAATAAAACGACGCGGCATGTAAGGTCTCTGACCGGCTAAAAGCGCCAGTATTATGCACTCAAAAGTTAAGGGCTGCTCTCTCAACCTTGATCAAGAGAATTTTGGCTGGCAATCGCAGGAAAATTCATTGCTCACCCATGCAAGTGCTCTGGCTCGACTAACCTCAGCGCAGCGATGCTAAACCGCTTCGCCAAGTTTTTCACCCAGCTTTTGCAATCGCCCAGGGAACGGGTGTTCAAGGAGTTCGAATGCGCTCAGGGATGATAGCGCTTGTGCTCGGCTTATTGTCATTACGTTTATTGCCCGTGCTGCCGCCACCGTGGCTGCTTGGCCTGCTCGTATTGCTGGCTGTCGGTTTGGTGTTCACCCGGATTAACAGCATTGGCTGGTTCGTGCTGGGGGCTGGCATGGGCGTGCGCCAGTGCACAGCTGGCGCTGGATGACCGCCTGGCCCCTGAGCTGGATGGTCGCACGCTCTGGTTGCAAGGGCAGGTGGTGGGGCTGGCGCAGCAGGATGATGGCGTTGTGCGCTTTGAGCTCGCACACCCGGTTTCGCGCCGGGCGGTATTGCCGCAAAAAATACGCCTCTCCTGGTACGGCCAGCATTCGGTGGTTGCGGGTGAAGTCTGGCGTTTAGCTGTGCGCTTGAAACGCCCGCATGGCTTGGTCAATCCGCAGGTGTTCGATTATGAAACCTGGTTGCTGGCGCAACGCATCGGCGCAACCGGTTCGGTCAAGGACGGCCAGCGTATTGCCCCGGCGAGTGGTCTGGGCAGTTGGCGCGACAGGTTACGCAAGCGGCTGTTGGCAACCCCGGCAAATGGACGGGAGGCGATGCTTTCGGCGCTTGTAGTGGGCGATGGCTCAGCAATCGCGCCCGCTGACTGGGCCACACTCAAAGCCACTGGCACTGTGCATTTGTTGGTGATATCCGGCACGCATATCGGCTTGTTGGCGGGGCTGTTGTATGCGCTGGTCGCGGGTCTGGCGCGGATCGGCTGGTGGCCACAAGCCATTCCCTGGCTGCCATGCGCCTGTGCGTTAGCGCTGTGCGGCGCATTGGTCTACGGGTTTCTGGCCGGGTTTCAGGTGCCGGTGCAGCGTGCTTGTGCGATGGTCGGGTTGGTCCTGCTTTGGCGTTTGCGATTTCGTCGGATTGGCGCGTCCTACGTGTTGCTGTTTGCCTTGATCGTGGTGCTGCTCAATGAGCCGCTGGCGAGTTTGCAGGCTGGCTTCTGGTTGTCCTTTTCAGCGGTAGCGCTGCTCTTGTTGATTTTCAGTGGGCGACTCGGCGGTTGGTCGTGGGGGCAATCGCTGGTGCGCGCGCAGTGGGCGATTGCCTTGGGGTTGCTGCCGATGATGCTGGCATTGGGACTGCCCGTGAGTCTGAGTGGGCCGCTGACGAATCTTGTCGCGGTGCCATTGGTGGGGTTGGTCATCGTGCCGTTGGCACTGGCGGGCAGCCTGCTGTTGCCGGTGCCTCATGTGGGGGCAGGGCTTTTATGGTTGGCCGGCGGCTTGGTCGAGATGCTGTTTCGCGGGCTCACACCGCTGGCGCATTGGCTGCCCGCATGGCCGCCGGGTGCTTATGGTCTGGGCGTGTGGTTACTGGCTTGTGCGGGCACGTTGTTGCTGTTGCTGCCCTCGGGGTTACCGCTGCGCTTGTTTGGCTGGCCGCTGATGCTGCCGTTGCTCTTCACCACACCGCAGAAAATCGCAGAGGGTACGGCTGTCGTGAACATGCTCGATGTCGGTCAGGGCCTTGCGGTGGTGGTGCGTACGCGCAACCATGCGTTGTTGTATGACGCGGCGCCGCGCTTCGGCGACTTTGATTTGGGTGAGCGCGTGGTGCTCCCTTCGCTGCGCGCGCTGAATATCGCGCAGCTCGACCTTCTGCTGTTGAGTCATGGCGATAATGATCATATAGGCGGCGCCTCGGCGGTAATCGATGGCATGCCGGTCGAGCATGTCATCAGTGGTGAGGCCGGCCGGTTACCGCCACGCTGGCAGGCTCAGCCATGCCGGCAACGCTCATGGCAGTGGGATGGCGTGATCCTGCATAGCTGGCGCTGGGCAGATGCCAGTGATGCGAATCAGGCGTCATGCGTGCTGATCATTGAAGCGCAGGGCGAGCGGATCGTGCTGACTGGCGATATCGATGTGGCGGCCGAAAGCGCGTTGCTGGCCAGTGGGCTGGAACTTGAGGCGCGCTGGCTGCTGTCGGCGCATCATGGCAGTCGTTCGTCGTCTTCTCGCGCATTTGTTCAGCGGGTTGCCCCGCAAGCGGTGCTAATCTCGCGGGGCAAGCACAATGCTTTTGGTCACCCGGCCCCGGATGTATTGGCGCGCTATGCGCAAATTCCGGCGCGCGTGTACGACACTGTGGAGCAGGGCGCGGTGACCGTTCAGCTTGGTCAGTTCACAGACGCTAAAACATTGCGGACAGAATCTCGCTTTTGGCGAGAAAAATGAGAACAGCGGCGGTCGGCTAGCGATTGACCCTATGCTAGAGTGGCGCGACTTTTATCGAGGGGGTTGTTCACTGTGTGGGAACTGGTTAAAGCGGGTGGCTGGATGATGCTGCCAATCATACTGTGTTCAATTGCGGCGGCTGCGATCATTGCCGAGCGGCTGTGGACCTTGCGCCCGAGTCGCGTCAAGCCTGGCAACTTGCTGGCCACCGTTTGGGGCTGGATCAAGGCCAAGAAACTCAACGCGCAAAAGCTCAAGGAGCTGCGCGCCAACTCGCCGTTGGGTGAAATTCTCGCCGCGGGACTGGCCAACTCCAAGCATGGCCGCGAGATCATGAAGGAATGCATCGAAGAGGCGGCCGCACGCGTCGTCCACGATCTTGAGCGCTATCTCAATGCCCTTGGCACCATTGCCGGCATCGCCCCGTTGCTCGGCTTGCTCGGCACCGTGTTGGGCATGATCCAGATTTTCTCCTCGTTCATGGATTCAGGCATGGCCAACGCGCCATTGCTCGCCGGCGGTATCGCCAAGGCGCTGATTACCACGGCAGCGGGCTTGATGGTCGCGATCCCGGCTCTGTTCTTTCACCGTTACCTGCAGCGTCGGGTTGATGAGTTGGTGGTTGGCATGGAGCAGGAAGCAATCAAGCTGGTTGAAGTGGTGCAGGGGGATCGTGACGTAGAGATAGGCGGGGACAAGGCGTGAAGTTTCGACGCAAGCCACGTGAAAATGTCGAGATCGGCCTCGCCCCATTGATTGATGTGGTGTTTATCCTGCTGCTGTTTTTTGTGGTGACGACAACCTTCACCCGCGAAACTCAGCTTAAGGTCGATTTGCCTGAGGCTGTAACCGGCACTCCGCCGGAACAGACCGAAATCAAGCAGCTTGAAGTGTTGATCGCGGTAGACGGTACGTTCTCGGTGAATGGCAAGGAGCTGCTGAAAAGCGACCTCAACAGCCTGATGAACGCGCTACAGAAAGAGTCCGATGGCGACACCAGCTTGCCATTGAGCATCAGTGCCGACGCCAAAACCGAGCACCAGGCCGTGGTTACGGCGATGGACGCAGCGGGCAAGCTGGGCTTCGCGCACCTGCGAATCACCACCGTCGAGGCCGAGACTGCGCCCTGATCAGCGGCGCAGTCGTTTTTTCTTGAGGTTCTCCGATGCCGTTGTCTGATGGTCTTGTTGCTGCCTGGTACAAAGGGCATCCACTGCTCGGCGCGCTCAGCCCGCTGGAAGCGCTTTATCGCCGAGTGGTGCAGGGCAAGCGCGAGCGTTTTCTGGCCGGTGTCGGCGAGATTTACCGTGCGCCCGTGCCGGTTATCGTGGTCGGCAACATCACCGTAGGCGGCACCGGCAAGACGCCGTTGATCCTCTGGCTGGTCAATTATTGCCAGCAGCGCGGCATCAAGGTCGGCGTGGTCAGTCGCGGTTATGGCGCCAAGCCGCCGCAATTGCCGTGGCGGGTCGAGGCAGATCAAGACGCAGCGATTGCGGGTGATGAGCCGCTGCTGATTGTTCAGCGCAGCGGCGTGCCGCTGATGATCGACCCTGATCGCAGTCGCGCCATTGCCGCCTTGCTGGACGCCGAACCCTTGCAGCTGATTCTCAGTGACGACGGCATGCAGCATTACCGCATGGCCCGCGACATGGAGTTGGTGCTGATCGATGCGGCGCGTGGTTTAGGCAATCGCCGTTGCTTGCCAGCGGGGCCATTGCGTGAGCCGGTTGAACGGCTCGAATCGGTGGATGCGTTGCTCTACAACGGTGCGCCGACAGATCCGCAAGACGGCTTTGGATTCACCCTGCAGCCGCAGGCGTTGATCAATGTACTGACCGGCGAGCGTTGCCCGCTGGACCATTTCCCCAATGGCCAGCAGGTGCATGCAGTCGCGGGAATCGGTAATCCTCAGCGTTTCTTCAAAACCCTCGAAGCGCTACACTTGCAGCCCATAACGCATGCGTTCAGTGACCATGCGCAGTTTTCTGCGCAACTGCTGGATTTCAGCCCGGCGCTGCCGTTGGTGATGACGGAAAAAGACGCGGTCAAGTGCCACGCCTTTGCCCAGCCGAACTGGTGGTATCTTGCGGTTGATGCTCAGCCTTCAGAAGCCTTCACCTTGTGGTTCACCGAACGCGTGCAGGCGTTGCTGCAACCTACTGATCTGCCGCGCTAGCCCGCACTCTGGTGCTCGGCCGGGCGGCCCATTGATGTTTAAGGATTGTCCATGGACCCGAAATTACTCGATATTCTGGCGTGCCCGCTGTGCAAAGGCCCGCTGAAGCTGGTTGCCGATAAATCCGAACTGATCTGCAAAACCGATGGCCTGGCTTATCCGGTGCGTGACGGTATCCCTGTCATGCTCGAAACAGAAGCGCGCACCCTCAATACTGATGAGCGACTGGACAAGTAAATGAGCCTTGCATTCACGGTAGTAATCCCGGCGCGTTATGCCTCCACGCGCCTGCCCGGCAAGCCTTTGCAGGACATTGCAGGCAAGCCGATGGTCCAGCATGTCTGGGAGCAAGCCTGTAAAAGCAGCGCTGATCGGGTGGTGATTGCAACTGACGATGCACGCATCGTCGAGCGTTGTCAGGCGTTCGGTGCCGAGGTGCTGCTGACGCGGGTCGATCATAATTCAGGTACCGACCGCCTGGCTGAAGTGGCCACAGCGCTGGGTTTGCCTGCAGATGCCATCGTGGTCAACGTGCAGGGCGACGAGCCACTGATACCGCCGGTGATTATCGATCAGGTCGCCAGCAATCTGGCCGCCAATGCGCAGGCGGGCATTGCCACGCTGGCAGAGCCGATCAACGAGGCGGCTGCACTGTTCAACCCCAATGTGGTCAAGGTTGTCACCGACCTCAATGGTCTGGCGCTGACGTTCAGCCGCGCGCCGCTGCCGTGGGCGCGGGATGACTTTGCCGGTGAGCGCGACCAGTTGCCAGCCGGTGTGCCATACCGCCGGCACATCGGAATTTACGCCTATCGCGCCAAGTTCCTGCACGACTTCGTTGAGTGGGGCCCGTGCTGGCTGGAAAACACCGAGTGCCTGGAGCAATTGCGGGCGCTGTGGAATGGCGTGCGCATCCATGTTGCCGACGCGCTGGAAGCGCCTCCTGCCGGGGTTGATACCCAGGAAGACCTGGACCGTGTTCGTCAGTTGTTGGCCGACTGATGCGCGTATTGTTCGTGTGTCTGGGCAATATCTGCCGCTCGCCTGCGGCTGAAGGCATCTTGCGCCAAAAATTGCGCAAGGCGGGGTTGAGCGCGCAGATTGAAGTCGACTCAGCGGGCACGGGTGACTGGCATGTCGGCAATCCACCCGACAGCCGAATGCGCAGTGCCGCGCAAGCCCGTGGTTACGATCTGTCGGGTTTGCGCGGGCGTCAGGTCTCAACGGCAGACTTTGCCGCCTTCGACCTGATTCTGGCGATGGACAACAGCAACCTGAGCAACCTTGCCAAGTTTCAGCCTGCTAATGGCCGCGCTGAACTCGACCTGTTCCTGCGCCGCTACGGCTTGGCAGTGGAGCAGGTGCCGGACCCGTATTACGGCGGCGATGATGGGTTTGAGAACGTGCTCGATCTGCTCGAGCAGGCCTGTGATGCGCTGGTGGCTGAGCTTGAGGGACGTTTATGAGCTTGCAGGTTGAGCACAACGTCTCGCTCAAACGTCTCAATACGTTTGGCATCGAGGCGTCGGCCAAGGCACTGGTTGAAGTACACGACGATGAGCAACTACGCTCGGCACTGAGTTTCGCCGAGCAGCAGCAACTGCCGGTGCTGTTACTCGGCGGCGGCAGCAACATGCTGATCACTGGCGACATTGATGCGCTGGTCGTGCGCATGGCGACTCGCGGTATCAACATTATTGAAGATGACGCCGACAGGGTTGTGGTCGAGGCGCAAGCTGGCGAGCCGTGGCATCCATTCGTGCAATGGAGCCTGGCGCAGGGCTTTGTTGGCCTGGAAAACCTCAGCCTGATTCCCGGCACTGTGGGCGCAGCGCCGATGCAGAATATCGGTGCCTACGGCGTCGAAATCAAAGATGTATTCGCCGGGTTGACCGCGCTGGACCGCGAAAGCGGTGAATTGCGTGAGTTCAGCGCAGAAGACTGCGCGTTCGCTTACCGCGACAGCATATTCAAGCAGCAGCCCGGACGTTGGGTGATTCTGCGGGTGCGCTTTGCGCTGACCCGCCGCAATGTCCTGCATTTGGGGTATGGGCCGGTGCAGCAGCGTTTGCAGGCACAAGGCATCACTGATCCGACTGCGACCGATGTGAGCCAGGCGATTTGCGCGATTCGCAGTGAAAAACTACCCGACCCGTCGCAACTGGGGAATGCCGGTAGTTTCTTCAAGAATCCGTTGGTCAGTGCTGCGCTTGCCGAACAGATCAGCCAGTTGCACAGCGACGTTGTGGCGTACCCGCAGGCGGATGGGCAGGTCAAACTGGCCGCTGGCTGGCTAATCGAGCGTGCAGGCTGGAAAGGCTTTCGCGAGGGTGACGCGGGCGTGCACAAGCTGCAGGCGCTGGTGCTGGTCAATTACGGCAATGCCAGCGGCAAGCAGCTGCTGGCGCTGGCGCAGCGGATTCAGCACGATATAGCCGAGCGTTTTGGGGTTGAGCTGGAGATGGAACCCAACGTTCTGTAGCAAACGGCGCTCCGCTTAGCGCGGGCTGCGGGTGCAATGGCGCGGTATGTCGGGTTACGGCGCGAGCACGTTGTTCGCCCACTCAAGCATCTTACCGGGTTGCCGGGCGACAGTGTTATTGTGCCGCGATTGGCAAGTTTGAATAAGGCTGTTGGCGTTGCAGAGCCAGTGGCTTTGAGGCTGTTTTTGCTGTGTTACACTGCGCCCGCGCCAAGCATGGCGGGCCTTTAGCCCAAATAGGTCAACAGAACCTAAGGATCAACATGACGTTCAAGGCATCGGACAGCCTCGCCGAGCAGATTGCCCAATACCATGACCATGGTGGCCGGATCATCCGTGGCGCGCTCAAGCCGTTTGAGCGAACTCAGGCAATTGCTTTTTACCCGATGCCAGCGCTGGCTGCGCGTGAGGCGAACTGCGCATGCGCCTGAAGTGTATAAAGCTGGCCGGGTTCAAGTCCTTCGTCGACCCGACAACCGTGACCTTTCCGAGCAACATGGCTGCCGTCGTGGGGCCGAACGGTTGCGGTAAATCGAACATTATCGACGCAGTACGCTGGGTGATGGGCGAAAGTTCGGCAAAGAACCTTCGCGGCGAGTCGATGACTGACGTTATCTTCAATGGCTCGAATACCCGCAAGCCCGTAACGCAGGCGTCGATTGAGCTGGTGTTCGACAACTCCGACAGCACGCTGGTGGGCGAATACGCCGGTTACAACGAAATCTCGATTCGCCGCCGGGTCACGCGGGACAGTCAGAACACCTATTTCCTCAACGGCACCAAGTGCCGCCGGCGTGACATTACCGATATTTTCCTGGGTACTGGTCTGGGCCCGCGCAGCTACTCGATTATCGAGCAGGGCATGATCTCCAAGTTGATCGAGGCCAAGCCCGAAGACTTGCGCAACTTCATCGAGGAAGCGGCGGGCATCTCCAAGTACAAGGAGCGCCGCCGCGAAACCGAAAACCGTATTCGCCGTACCTACGAAAACCTTGCGCGCCTGACTGACCTGCGCGAAGAGCTCGAGCGCCAGCTTGAACGCCTGCATCGTCAGGCCCAGGCCGCCGAGAAGTATCAGGAGTACAAAGCCGAAGAACGCCAGCTCAAGGCGCAGCTGACAGCCCTGCGTTGGCAAACCCTGAATGAACAGGTGGGTCAGCGCGAAGCGGTTATCGGCAATCAGGAAATCAGTTTTGAGGCGCTGGTGGCCGAGCAGCGCAACGCCGATGCGAGCATTGAGCGCCTGCGCGACGGTCATCACGAGCTTTCCGAGTGTTTCAATCTGGTGCAGGGGCGCTTCTATTCGGTGGGCGGTGATATCGCTCGCGTCGAGCAGAGTATTCAGCACGGCCAGCAACGTCTCCGCCAGTTGCAGGATGACCTGATGGAGGCCGAGCGTTCGCGTCAGGAGACCGAGTCGCATCTTGGGCACGACAGCACGCTGTTGGCCACGCTCGACGAGGAGCTTGGCCAACTGGCGCCTGAGCAGGAATTGTCGGCGGCGGCCGCTGAAGAGAGTGCCGCGGCGCTTGAAGACGCTGAGACGGCCATGCAGGGCTGGCAGGAAAAGTGGGATGGCTTCAATCAGTCATCCGCCGAACCGCGTCGTCAGGCCGAGGTGCAGCAATCGCGCATTCAGCAATTGGAGCAAGGGCTTGAACGCCTGGCCGAGCGTCAGCGGCGTCTGGCTGATGAATTGGAGCAGCTGAGCGCAGATCCGCAGGATGCCGCGATTATCGAATTGGGCGAGCAAGTGGCTGCCGGTTTGCTGCAGGAAGAAACCCTGCAAGTGAGCGAGGCCGAAGTAGCTGAGCGCCTGCAACAACTGCGTGACGAATTGCAGCAGGCCGGTCAGGCCCAGCAACAAGCGCAGGGTGAGCTGCAGCGACTCAATGGTCGCCTGGCATCGCTTGAGGCGTTGCAGCAGGCCGCGCTGGATCCGGGGCAGGGCACAGCACAATGGTTGCAGGCCCAGCAGTTGGCCAATTTGCCGCGCATGGCCGAAGGCTTGCGGGTAGACACTGGCTGGGAGCTGGCCGTAGAAACCGTGCTTGGCGCCGACCTGCAAGCTGTGCTGTTGGATGACGGCCAGGCGGCAGGCTTGAGCGATTACGACTTTGCCAGCTTCAGTCAGGGCGACCTGCGGCTGATAACGGCCAGCAAAGGCGCCACGAGAGTGGCCGGCAGTTTGCTCGATAAGGTCGAGGCGTCGATTGATCTGGCGCCGTGGCTGGCGCGCGTGCGCACGGTTGAAACCCTTGATGATGCCTTGGCTGCCCGTTCGACACTGGCCGATGATGAAAGCGTGATCAGCCGTGATGGCTATTGGCTGGGGCGGCATTTCTTGCGGATTCGTCGTGCCAGCGAGGCCGAAAGCGGGCTGCTGGCACGCGGCCAGGAGATCGAACAATTAGGCTTTGAATGTGCAGAGCGCGAAGCCTCGTTGCAGGTGCTTGATGAGCGTCTCGAGCAATTGCGTGAACAGCAAACTCAGCTTGAGCAGCAGCGCGAGTCCTTGCGTCGGCAGATTCAGGATCAGGCCCGCCAGTTGAGTGAACTCAAGGCTCAGCTTTCGGCCAGCCAGGCCAAGGCCGAGCAACTGACGTTGCGCCGCCAGCGACTCGACCATGAAATTGCCGAACTCAGCGCTCAACGTGAACTTGAGCATGAGCAGTTGGGCGAGAGCCGTTTGTTGCTGCAAGAGTCGCTGGATGCGATGGCGCTCGACAATGAGCAGCGAGAGACCTTGCAGGCATTGCGTGACCAATTACGCGAGCGCCTCGATCGGGTGCGCCAGGATGCGCGTCAGCATAAAGACCATGCGCATCACTTGGCGGTGCGCATGGGCTCGTTGCGCGCACAGCATGACTCGACGCGCCAAGCGCTGGATCGCCTCAAGCTGCAATCCGAGCGCCTGCACGAGCGCCGTGAGCAGCTCAGTTTGAATTTGGAGGAGGGCGCAGCGCCGCTTGAAGAGTTGCGCCTCAAGCTTGAGGAGCTGCTTGACCGGCGCATGGGCGTCGAAGATGAACTCAAGCATGCACGGCTGGCGATGGAAGATGCCGACCGCCAATTGCGCGACGCTGAAAAGCGCAGAACCCAGGCCGAGCAGCAGTCGCAGCTGTTGCGCGGTCAGCTCGAACAACAGCGCATGGAGTGGCAGTCACTCAATGTGCGGCGCAAAGCGTTGCAGGATCAGCTCGGCGAGGACAGCTATGACCTGCATACCGTGCTCGGTACCTTGCCTGCGGATGCCAGCGAGGGCGCCTGGGAAGAGGAACTTGAGCGCCTTGGCGGGAAAATTCAGCGCCTCGGTGCAATCAACCTGGCGGCGATTGACGAGTATCAGCAGCAGTCCGAGCGCAAGCGTTATCTGGATGCGCAGAACGCCGACCTTGAAGAGGCATTGCAAACGCTGGAGAACGTCATCCGCAAGATCGACAAGGAAACACGTAATCGATTCAAGGAGACGTTCGATCAAATCAACGGCGGTTTGCAGGCACTTTTTCCGAAAGTTTTCGGCGGCGGCAGCGCTTATTTGGAACTCACGGGCGAAGATCTACTCGATACTGGTGTAACGATCATGGCGCGCCCGCCCGGCAAGAAGAACAGCACCATCCATTTGTTGTCTGGCGGTGAGAAAGCACTGACGGCTCTGGCATTGGTATTTGCTATCTTTCAGTTGAATCCCGCGCCATTTTGTATGCTCGATGAAGTGGATGCACCACTGGACGACGCCAACGTCGGCCGTTACGCGCGGTTGGTCAAGGAGATGTCCGAGAAAGTGCAGTTCATCTACATCACGCATAACAAGATCGCCATGGAAATGGCGGATCAGTTAATGGGTGTAACCATGCACGAACCGGGATGTTCGCGTCTGGTTGCGGTAGATGTCGAGGAAGCGCTGGCGATGGTTGATGCCTGACAGGGCGGTTTTCTGAGGGTTGCCTGGGTTGTGTACGCCGGGCTGAGAAAACAATCTCGAAATGCACAATTACAACTTGTAGACTGTGCTTTATTGATTGTTACTCAAGTTCTTCGCAGAACAGGCGTGTGAGTGACTGTTTTACGCTTGGGGCAGTGTAAAGTTACCGTTCGTCGTGATAGCTTATTGCCCACTTTTGTTACAGGTAGAAGTCACCCGCCAGAATTTAGAGCCTTAAGTGCATTTGGCAGTACAAGTAGAGTGTTGGAAGCCTGGGTTTTTCGGCTTCATTTTTGTTTTTAATTTTTTAGGGGTCAGGGTATTTCATGGAATTCGGTCTGCGCGAGTGGCTGATAGTCATCGGCATCATTGTGATCGCTGGTATCTTGTTCGACGGCTGGCGGCGCATGCGCGGCGGCAAGGGCAAGTTGAAGTTCAAACTTGATCGCAGTGCTGCCAATCTCCCGGATGATGACAGCGACCCGGATTTGCTGAGCCCGCCACGCGTGCTTAGCCCTGCCGAGCACAAAGAGCCTTCGTTCGACGAGACCGATTTGCCGTCGATGAGTGCGCGCGACTCTGGCCGCCGTCCTTCCAAAGAGCCGCAACAGGGTGATCTGAACCTTAATCTCGACCTCGATGAGCCGGTTTCGAGCAAACCTGAAAAGGCTGGAAAAATCGCCGAGCCAGCCAAGCCCGAAAAAGAGCAGGCACCGGTCGACGAAGTGCTGGTTATCAACGTAATCGCGCGTGACAGTGATGGCTTCAAAGGCCCGGCACTGCTGCAGAATATTCTTGAAAGTGGCCTGCGCTTTGGCGAGATGGATATTTTCCATCGCCACGAAAGCATGGCCGGCAATGGCGAAGTGCTGTTCTCCATGGCCAATGCATTGAAGCCGGGTACTTTTGATCTCGACGATATCGAGGGTTTCAGCACCCGCGCCGTGAGTTTCTTCCTCGGCTTGCCAGGCCCGCGTCACCCCAAGCAGGCTTTTGATGTGATGGTGGCTGCCGCGCGCAAACTGGCGCACGAGCTGAACGGTGAGTTGAAAGACGATCAGCGCAGTGTCATGACCGCGCAAACCATCGAGCATTATCGTCAGCGGATTGTCGAGTTCGAGCGCCGTCAGATGACAGGCAAGCTAAAGTAAGCACAGCATCCAGAGTTAAGGTTTGCTTTTAGCGCCGCTGCAAGCAAACAGTTAATGACCAGAAAAAGAGCAGCTGCGGCTGCTCTTTTCGTTTCCGAGACATTGTTATGAGTGAAGTTGCCCAGCGCATTCTTGAACTTCGTGCCGAACTTGATCAGCACAATTACCGCTACCACGTACTTGATGAACCGAGCATTCCGGATGCCGAGTACGATCGTCTGTTCAAAGAGTTGAAGCAACTTGAAACCGATAACCCGCACCTGATTACGCCGGACTCGCCCACACAGCGAGTCGGCAGCCTGGCGCTGACAGCCTTTGACGAAGTCAAACACGAAGTGCCAATGCTCAGCCTCGGCAACGCCTTCGAAGAAGCGGACATGCTCAGCTTCGACAGGCGAGTGCGTGAAGGGCTGGATTTGCCCGCCGGCGATTTGTTCGGTGGCGGCGCGGAGGTTGAATACAGCTGCGAACCCAAGCTCGACGGTTTGGCGGTGAGCTTGTTGTACCGCGACGGCCTGCTGGTGCGCGGCGCTACGCGTGGCGACGGCAGCACGGGTGAAGACATCAGCGTCAATGTGCGCACCATCCGGAATGTGCCGTTAAAGCTGCAGGGCGAGGGCTGGCCTGCGGTTCTTGAAGTGCGCGGCGAAGTGTTCATGTCCAAGGCCGGTTTTGAGGCGCTTAACGAGCGCCAACTCGCGCTGGGCGGCAAGACATTTGCCAACCCCCGCAATGCGGCGGCTGGCAGCTTGCGCCAGCTCGACTCCAAGATCACCGCCGCGCGTCCGCTGGAATTCTGCTGCTACGGCATCGGGCAGGTTGAGGGCGAGCTGCCACAAACCCATATCGGCATTTTGCAGACGCTCAAAGACTGGGGCATGCCGATCAGTCGCGAGCTGAAACTGGCCAAGGGCATCGATCAGTGTCTTGCGTATTACCGGGACATTGGCGAGCGCCGCGAGTCGTTGGCGTATGAGATAGACGGCGTGGTGTTCAAGGTCAACAGCCTGGCCAGTCAGCGCGAGCTGGGATTCCGGGCGCGTGAACCACGTTGGGCGATTGCCCATAAATTCCCGGCAATGGAAGAGCTGACCGAGCTTTTGGATGTTGAGTTTCAGGTTGGCCGCACGGGAGCAGTCACCCCGGTGGCGCGCCTCAAGCCGGTGAAAGTGGCGGGCGTTACGGTGTCCAACGCCACGCTGCACAATATGGATGAAGTAGCGCGTTTGGGATTGATGATCGGCGATACCGTGATCATCCGCCGCGCCGGCGATGTAATCCCGCAAGTGGTGCAGGTGGTGACCGAGCGTCGCCCCGCCGATGCGCGTGCGGTGAGCATCCCCGAGAATTGTCCGGTGTGCGGCTCGCATGTCGAGCGCACCCAACTGGTCAAGCGCAGCAAGGGCAAGGAATCGTTTGTCGAAGGTTCGATCTATCGCTGCTTCGGCCGTCTGGCCTGCGCGGCCCAGCTCAAGCAGGCGATTATTCATTTCGTCTCGCGCCGTGCCATGGATATTGAAGGGCTCGGCGAGAAGAGCGTCGAGCAACTGGTCGATGAAGGGCTGGTGCGCTCGCCCGCTGATCTCTTCACGCTGACGTTCGATCAGGTGGTGCAGCTGGAGGGGTTTGCCGAGCTGTCGAGCAAGAACCTGCTCGCAGCAATTGCCGACAGCCGCAAGCCGACGCTCGCACGCTTTATCTATGCGCTGGGTATTCCTGATGTAGGCGAGGAGACCGCCAAGCTACTGGCGCGCGCGCTGGGCTCGCTTGAGCGCATCCAGCGGGCGTTGCCGGAAGTGCTGACTTATCTGCCAGACGTCGGGCTGGAAGTGGCGCACGAAATACACAGCTTCTTTATCGATCCGCATAACCGTCAGGTAATTGCCGATTTGCTCGAGCGCGGCCTGCAATTGCAGGAAGAGGGCGAGTTGCATCCTGAATTTGCTGCCTGCACCACGCTCGCCGGCTTTATCGACAAGCTCAATATTGCCTCCATCGCGGCAACCGGCGCTGAAAGGCTGGCTGCTCGATTCCAGTCACTTGAGGGGATTATCCAGGCTGACTGGCTGGATTTGCGCCAAGTCGAACGCCTGAACGAAAAGGCAGCCCGCTCGCTGCGTGATTTCTTCGATGATCCGGCGAATGCTGAGCGGGCGCTGGCGATTGAGGCGCAACTGCGTGATTTCGGCATGCACTGGCAAAGTGAGAAAAAGCAGGTCGAGGGTTTACCGCTGGCCGGACAAACCTGGGTGCTGACCGGCAGCCTGGAAATCATGAGCCGTGATGTGGCCAAGGAAAAGCTCGAAGGGCTGGGCGCCAAGGTAGCCGGTTCAGTGTCTGCCAAAACCACCTGCGTGGTAGCAGGGCCCGGGGCGGGTTCCAAGCTGGCGAAGGCAACTGAGCTGGGCGTGGCTGTGCTGGACGAGGCGCAGTTTATTCAGCGCCTGGCAGGTTACGGTATCGAGGTTTAAAGCAGGCTCTGCACAGGGCGTGCGAGCCGGTGGGTGGCTGCGGGTTATCCAGATGTGATAACCCGCTTGCTGCTTGCGCCTAAAGGCGGGCAGTCAGCCTTTGGCGGATCAGTTGATCGCGTCAGTCAGAGCCTTGGCGGGTACATACTTAACAACTTTCTTCGCTGCAATTTCGATCGCCTTGCCCGTTTGCGGGTTGCGGCCGGTGCGTGCAGGGCGCTCGGTGACCTTGAGCTTGCCGATACCTGGCAGGGTGATTTCATCGCCGTTTTCGAGGGCATCGCTGACGATTTCGCTGAGCTGTTCAAGTGCCGCGCGAACAGTCGCCTTCGGGGTGTCGATGGCTTCTGCAATGTCGCTGATCAACTGATCTTTAGTCATGGCCATGCTGTTGCTCCTTGTAGAGATGGGCTGCGCATCTAGCGCTGTTGCAGGTTACTGCGTTTTGCCGCCAATGGCACTGCTTGTGGCGTGTGCCAGGCGTGCAAGACGCTTATGTGACTCGCACGCTTGCAGGAAATTCCCCGATGGCTGGGAAGATTAAGCGGGCAAAATGTCACAGCAAGCTTAGTGCACACGCCGGTTTGCGCGTTGATTGTGATCAATATCCTCAGCGCTTGCGCCTGATTTGCAGGCTAAGTGATTGAGAAGGTTGTAACTTTAGCTCAAGCCGGTACAATGGCGGCGCTCGCTGCAAGGCGGGCGCGTTATGGTGGCCCTACCGGTCCCTCCGCAACGATTACCCGTGAACCTGGTCAGATCCGGAAGGAAGCAGCCACAGCGGGAACATTGTGTGCCGGGGTGTGGCTGGTAGGGACGCCTCCAATAACGCCAGCCCTTTAATTCTCAAAGGGTTATCTCTCAAAAGTCTTGAAGTGTCGCGTTTAGGTACACCTAAGCGGTGGACTGCTCGTGTCATTCTTGTTCTGTATGCTGTCATCTCAAGCGCGGCTTCTGCATCACCTGTATCGATCCTCCCGCGCTGCACTAATACTTTATAGTTGAGTGTTGGGTATACCCATGTATTCGAAAGACTCGTCGCGATTGTTTTGCAGCGCATAGGTCAGCCTGCTGGGGATGAATGACCTTCTTCAGTATGGGCTGAATGCATTGCTAGATTTTGTCCCTAAGGGCGGTCAAACGCTCCAGTTTAGCTCGTTGGAATCTATTCGCTTATGCCGAGGGCATCAACTCTGCTCCCAAGCGAATGACTCCGCTTCAAATTAATGTTGTGAAAGGCGTGACGAGAATTATTGGCTAAATTTTCGATAGTTGAAAATCTGCGTGCTCATGCATATGTAGAGAAATTTTATCTATCTGAACTTTTGGGGCTAATGCTCCCAATACTGATCTTTCAGATTTCAATATAATAATCACAGTTAGTACTATCGGCCACTGATCATGCTAGCATTTTGGTAAATGCTCGGTTTGCGAGGTGGAAGCTACTAATGTCTTTTTGTATAACTCTAGAGCTTTATGTTTTGAGTGCCTGTCAAGCGATTGTAAGTACCCTTTATGTAATACACAACTTTGGTTTGGCTTCATCAAATTATGGTTCGCTTGTTGCTGCATTGGTCACGGCACTCGTGATTTTCACGATTCGAGAGTTTTTCAATAGGGCCGCCAATTACTCAGGGGTTTTTCATACAAAAAGCTCTGCAACTTCTTCTGCCTATAATCCATATAGGAATCTGATTACTTTCCACACTCTGATTCTTTATTCCGATGGGTACATAATTTCAGGTACCTCTGAGAAAACTGGTGATATGACTCCTGAGGCCTGTAATGACTTTGAGGGGGTAGGTAAGAGTCGCGGTGTGATAACGGGAAGAGTGGAAAGAAATTATATAAGGAGCAGTGTTTTGCACCTTCATATTATAGAGAAAGGTGAGCTTAGAGATAGCACGATATATATGCTTGTCAAAATAGATAGGTATAGGTTTTTTGGGTTGATATTTAAAAGGTTTATTCCATTTTCAGGGGAGTTTTATTCTACAGCGGCAAACACAAAAGGAACTGTATTGTGTGGCAGAGAAGCCTTCAAAGAGCATCCTTCAAAGTGCTCACGGTCCCCATCAGTCTAGCAGCTGCGCTGGTAAGGCTATTTGCATATAGATCAATAATCGATGATTTAAACAATTGCATTTCTGTTGTCCATGAGTTGAGACCGAAGTATCCGGTAGAAATAAGTGATTCTCTTTTGTATACCTTGATAATCGCAGAAGATCATCGTAGTTCACTCCATTATGGTATTGACCCTTTTGCAATAATTAGAGCGTTAAAAGTAAGGGTCGCAGTAGGAAGAACGCAAGGAGCGAGCACGATAGAACAGCAACTAGTTCGCACAGTTACTAGACGATACGAGAAGACACCAAGAAGGAAAATTCGAGAGCAGATTTTAGCGGTTATGCTAAGTAGTGAATTCGAAAAAAAAGAAATCGCCTCCGCTTACCTAAAGATAGCTTATTATGGCAGTAACCTCTCTGGAGGGCTTGGTATTAGGACAATAATGGCAAGTGGGGTCGATGATTATGATGCAGTTATTGTTGCATATCTAAAATATCCTAAGTCTTTGTTATGTATTGAGCCGAATATGAGACACTCGAACAGAGTAGCCCATATCCGAGCTTTAGTTAACGGTGATGTGGATTTGCTTTGGCTTGATCAAGGAAGGTTGCTGAAAGGCACTTAAAAGAATATTTTGGCATGCAAAGTGAGAGTGCTATTAAAATCAAGAAAATAGCCTCAAGACCTCTAGCTGTTCAGAAAACAGTTGATCACTACAAATAGTGTTCCGCTGTAATCGGCTCCCAGCAACTGGGAAGCCCAACGCAATAACTCCTTATTGAATCCCCTTGGTATCCCGCGACTTGAATAATCGACTGTTTACTTCGATGAATTGGCGTGCGCGTATTCAGGCAAAGCTGTAAATATCCATTGCCAGTGATCCCAGAGTAAAACCGCTGTGTTCAATTTTGAATGCATCGCCTGCACCCCGTGCGAAGTACAGCGGCAGCAAGTGCTCATCGGTTGGGTGATTTCGTGTGGCGTGCGGGGCGATTTGGCGGTAGTTGAGCAGCGCCTCTTCATCGCCGGCGGACAATGCTGCCACCATCCAGTCGCGAAATGCTTGCGCCCAGGGTGCGCTCACTTCGGGTTCTGCATATCTGTCGAGTTCATACAGGTTATGGGTGATGCTGCCTGAGCCGATCAGCAGGATGTTTTGTTCGCGCAACGGCCGCAGCGCCTTGCCGATACGTTGCTGAAATTCAGGGCCCTGTTTGACCGGCAGTGAAATTTGCACCACCGGGATATCGGCCTGCGGATACATCAATGATAACGGCACCCAAGTGCCATGATCGAATGGTCGTTGCTCATCTGCTTGTGCAGGCAGGTCGCTGGCATCGAGCATTTGCAGGATTTTCCCGGCAAGTTCAGGGCTGCCTGGCGCCGGGTACTGAACTTGGTGCAGGGCGGGCGGAAAGCCCGAGAAGTCGTGCCAGGTTTCGGGATGTGCGGCGCTGCTGACGCGCAGGTCGTGGCTGGCCCAATGCGCCGACATCAGCACAATCGCGTCTGGCCGCGGCAGCGCATCGGCGAGTCGGCGCAATGCAACGCCGATGGCGCCCGGATCGAGGGCGAGCATGGGCGATCCGTGAGAAATGTACAGGCTCGGTTGCATACGTGCTCCTCAGTGATAGGCGCGATTTTCTATCGATAAAGTCGGCAACTCAAATGGGTTTATTTGACTAAATCGATCAGAAAACTGGATGCTTGACCGGCAGGTATTCGGTGGCTTGGCGCATGAGTCCAATTTGCGGCACCATGCAGTCAACTACCGAGGAGTGATTATGCAAGCTGAATTCTGGCAACAGCGCTGGGCGCGCAACGAAATCGGTTTTCACGCCAAGCAGGTTAACGACTATTTGCAGCGCTTTTGGCAAACCCTGCAATTTACCGACGCCGGGGCAGACGGCTCGCAAATTCTGGTGCCACTGTGCGGCAAGAGCCTGGACATGGCCTGGTTGGCTGCACAGGGTCATAAGGTTCTAGGGGTAGAGTTGGCCGAGACAGCGGCACAGGCGTTCTTTGCCGAGCAACAACTGACGCCCGGCATTCGCCAAGAAGGTGCTTTCACGGTTTACAGCGCCGGCCCGGTAGAGATTTATTGCGGTGACTTCTTTGCCCTGACTGCAGAGCAGGTTGGCGCTTGCGTTGGGTTTTACGACCGTGCGGCGTTGATCGCGTTACCCCCCGAAATGCGCCAGCGTTATGCCGCTCACTTGCTGAGTATTTTGCCGGCAGGCGCCCAGGGACTCTTGGTGACGCTTGAATATGATCAGGCGCAGATGGATGGCCCGCCGTTCGCGGTGAATCCTGAAGAAGTTAAGGCGTTGTACAGCGCTGGCTGGCAGCTTGAGACGCTAGAGGTGTCCGATGTCATGGGATTGAACTGGCGCTTTGCTGAGCGCGGCCTGACGGCGCTTGATGAGCGGGTTTACAGGCTGCTGAAAGACTGACGTCACTGATGGTATGTCGAATCGCCCCGCGCTGGTCTTTTAGTCCTGCGTGGGGTGGTGCGAGATCGAGTCAGCGCCCGGGCCGCCACATGGCGACCAGTCACGCTTAGAGCACACGGAAAAAGCCCGGGTTTCCCGCCAGTACGACTACTCCGTCATTAATGCTGAAATCAGAGCCGGTGGCTAATCAGCGACTTGCGATTGGGGCTGTTGCGGGCAGGGAGTCGAACACTTCAGGTACCAGCGCGGCCTTGCCTTTGGCGTCGAGTTGTTCGCGGGCTTGCTGATTGCCAAGCAGGTTCAGCAGGCGTTGGCCGCGATCGGTAAGCACGAAGTTTTCGCCGTTGCCACCGCGCTCTTCGGGCCGTGGTGCAATGAAGTCCGCCTTTAGCAGTAAGGCTTCGTAATCGCAGGCGAGTTTTTTCAGGTCATCCAGATTGGGCTTGGCGGTGCTGATCGTGCTTTTCTGATGCGCCAGTTGTTCGGCGTATTCGCGAGGCTTGAACGACTCACCGCCACTGCTCTGGGCATGGCGGAGTAAGTTTTCAATCAGATCCCAATTGTATTCGGTCATGGTTTTGCTCCTGTTCAGGGCCGTTTTCGGCTTGCGAAGGAGGCTGTAGCCACAGGGCTGCAGTTATTAAAATTGACCGGGTTTTCTGGCGCGGGTTCAACGTCTGCTGAACACGCATCGGGCAGGGCTGGCTATCGGGCAATAAAAAAGGCGACCTGCGTGGTCGCCTTTTTTCGGTTGCTGCGATGCGTTTTAGCGACGCTGGCGCAGGGCTTCGATGCGCACTTCAAGCGGCGGGTGGCTCATCAGCAGGCCGGCGAGGCCGTTTTTCAGGCCGCCGTTGATGCCGAATGCAGCCAAGGTGCTTGGCATCTCGACAGGCACGTTCTGCTCAGAGCGCAGGCGCTGCAGGGCTGCGATCATGGATTCGGTGCTGGCAAGGCGGGCGCCGGCTTCATCGGCCTTGAATTCACGCTTACGCGAGAACCACATGACGATGATGCTGGCCAGAATGCCGAGTACCAGTTCTGCGAAGATGGTCGCAACAAAGTAGCCAATACCCGGGCCACCTTCGTTTTTCAGAATGGCTTTGTCGACAAAGTTACCGAAGATCCGCGCAAAGAACATCACGAAGGTGTTTACTACGCCCTGAATCAGCGCCAGCGTGACCATGTCGCCATTGGCAACGTGGCCGATTTCGTGGGCCAGAACGGCTTTCACTTCGTCGGGCGAGAAGCGTTCCAGCAGGCCCTGACTTACGGCTACCAATGCATCGTTCTTGTTCCAGCCGGTGGCGAATGCGTTCGACTCGTAAGCGGGGAAAATGCCCACTTCCGGCATTTTGATACCGGCATCGCGCGACAGCTCTTCAACGGTCTGCAACAGCCATTGCTCATGGCGTGTGCGCGGTTGAGTGATGATCTGCGTGCCTGTGCTCATCTTCGCCATCCACTTGGAGATGAACAGCGACACCAGCGAACCTGCAAAGCCGAAGACGGCACAGAACGCGAGCAGGCTGCCGTAGTTCTGTCCGGTGTAACGATCAACGCCCAGCAGCTTCAGCGTGACGCTGGCGACTAACAACACCGCCATGTTGGTGGCTAGGAACAGGAAAATGCGTTTCATGGTTTGAAACAACTCCTCAACGGGAAAAGGCTACTGAATACAGGGCTATATAAGGGGGCGCATCGAACACTTCAACTCGGCGACTATTTCAAACTGTGTCGTGCTCGGCGGGCGCGGCATTGGCGAAGAGTAGACGGCTGAGTCGGACGATACGTTCACTGTGTTGTTGATTCATCGCGTCACGAAGCTGATAGGCCAGTGTCGCCTGGGTACGGCGCACGCTGGGCGGCAGTGCCGGCTCGTTACTGACCACGTGTGGCACGCTGCGGGTGAGATTTAAAAAGCCCCGTTCGGTGAGCACGGCTTGATCCATGGCGTCGTAGCTGATGGTGGTTTCGTAGCGGATAAATCCTTCATCCGCCAGCCACAGCATGGTGCTCAGGCAACCCAGATGGCGCTTGCTCGGCAAGCCATATTCATCGGGTTCTTCGCGGCCGATCAGGTCTTCGACATACACCGCAATCTTGCGCGGAAAGGCCTGATACAGCATCAGCAAGGTGGCGGCGGCGTCTTTGTAGAAATCGTCGATGTGTAAATCCATGGGCCCAACTTGAGACGTCATCACTTACAAAAAAGCCCGGTCGCAGAGTTTGCCACCGGGCTTGAGGATTACTGCTTGTAGCTTTTCAGGAAGTTGCCGATCCGGCCGATTGCCATTTCCAGTTCATCGACACGGGGCAGGGTGACGACGCGGAAATGATCCGGCCACGGCCAGTTGAACGCGGTGCCCTGAACCACCAGCAGTTTTTCGGAGAGCAGCAGATCGAGCACGAATTTTTCATCGTTATGGATCGGGCAGACTTTCGGATCAATTTTCGGGAATGCGTACAGCGCGCCCATCGGTTTTACGCAGCTGACGCCGGGAATATCGTTGAGCAGTTCCCAGGTGCGGTTGCGTTGTTCCAACAGCCGGCCGTTCGGCAGTACCAGATCATTGATGCTCTGATAACCGCCCAGTGCGGTCTGGATCGCGTGCTGGCTCGGCACGTTGGCGCAAAGGCGCATGTTGGCCAGAATGTCGATGCCTTCGATGTAGCTTTGCGCGCGGTGTTTCGGGCCGCTGATGGCCACCCAGCCAGAGCGGAAACCGGCAATGCGGTAAGACTTCGACAGGCCGTTGAAGGTCAGGCAAAGCACGTCGGGCGCCAGCGAAGCGGTGCAGATGTGCTGGGCCTGATCATAGAGAATCTTGTCGTAGATTTCGTCCGAGAAAATCACCAAATTGTGCTGGCGCGCCAACTCGACGATGTCCGCGAGCACTTCTTTGGAGTACACCGCGCCGGTCGGGTTGTTCGGGTTGATCAGCACCAATGCCTTGGTGTTCGGCGTGATCTTGGCGCGCATGTCGGCGATGTCCGGGAACCAGCCAGCTTGCTCGTCGCACAGATAATGCACGGGCTTGCCGCCCGAGAGCGCCACCGAGGCTGTCCAGAGCGGATAGTCGGGCGCCGGGATCAGGACTTCATCGCCATTGTTGAGCAGCGCCTGCATGGCCATCACGATCAGTTCGGAAACACCGTTGCCGAGGTAGATGTCCTCGATGCCGATGCCTTCGACGTTTTTCTGCTGGTAGTACTGCATGACCGCTTTACGGGCACTGAACAAGCCTTTTGAATCGCTGTAACCCTGCGCTGTCGGCAGGTTGCGGATCACGTCCTGCAGGATTTCTTCCGGCGCTTCGAAGCCGAAGGGAGCCGGGTTGCCGATGTTCAGCTTGAGAATGCGCTGGCCTTCTTCTTCCAGACGCTTGGCGTGCTTGAGGACGGGACCGCGAATGTCATAACAGACGTTGGCAAGCTTGTTCGATTTGCTGAACTGCATGTGAACCGATCCTGAAGTGAAGAGGCGGGGCAGTGGTTGCTGCAAGCTTGAGCTGAGCGAGGACTGCGCTAATAAAGTGCTGCGAATAATACGTCGCGTCTGGTTTGTGGCAAAGGGACTGCGTCGAATTTTCTCATCGCAGGCTATATCGGGGTAAATCCGCTGGTGATGATAGGCAATATAAATTGCACGCAATTTAATCGAGCGCTATTTTATGAGTTCACTCATTCATTGCGCGGAAACCAACATGAGCAACAATCTGCTGAGCATCCCTTGTACGACCATCAAGGGCGAGCAAAAAACCTTGGCCGACTTTTCCGGTAAGGCGTTGCTGGTTGTTAACACTGCCAGCAAGTGCGGTTTCACCCCTCAGTACAAAGGGCTGGAAAAGCTCTGGGAGGAATACAAGGATCAAGGCTTGGTGATCCTCGGCTTCCCCTGCAACCAGTTCGGTAAGCAGGAGCCGGGCGATGAAGGCGCTATATCGTCGTTTTGCGAGCTCAACTATGGTGTGAGTTTTCCACTGTTCAAGAAGATTGATGTGAATGGCAGCGATGCCCATCCGCTGTTCACTGAGCTGAAAAAACGCGCACCGGGTCTGCTCGGCAGCCAAGGCATCAAGTGGAATTTCACCAAGTTCCTGATCAGCGCCGATGGCCAGCAGGTTAAGCGTTTTGCCCCTGCGACCAAGCCTGAAGACCTGACAGGTGAAATCGAAGCGCTGCTGAAATGAATACGCAGGCCCATTTAGATGACGCATCGCTGCTGCTGGATAATCAGTTGTGCTTCAAGCTTTATGCGGCTTCGCGGGCTGTCATTCGTGCCTACAAGCCGATGCTCGACCAGCTTAATCTGACCTATGCGCAGTATCTGGCCATGCTGGTGCTGTGGGAGTGGCAGGTTCAGGCGCCTGAACAGCCGACGGTGAAGGCGCTGGGCGAGCGCTTGTTACTCGACTCCGGCACGTTGACGCCGCTGCTCAAGCGCCTCGAACAGCTCGGTTTTGTATCGCGTCAGCGTTCGGTTCGTGATGAGCGCGAAGTTCACATACAGCTCACCGAAGCGGGCAGCCAGTTGCGCGAACAAGTGCTGCCGCTGCGCAACGAGTTGTTGTGCCTGCACGGTGCGGAGGAAGATGAGATGGTTGCGCTGCGCCAGAATCTGGCGCAGTTACTCCGGCGTTTCGTCACGTCGTAGCCAGCGATTGAGCAATTGCTCCAGCGCTTCACGGTGGATCGGTTTGGCCAGATAGTCGTCCATGCCTGCGGCCTGACAACGCTCGCGCTCGTCAGGCATGGCGTTGGCCGTGAGGGCGATAATTGGCAAACCCGGATGCATGCCATTGCGCCTGATCAAACGGGTGGCTTCGTAGCCGTCCATCACCGGCATGTTGCAATCCATCAGCACCAGATCAACTGGATGCTTTTGCAGTTGCTGCAACGCCTGCGCGCCATCGGCTGCCACAATCACATCGCAGCCGTGCTTGCTGAGCATGCCCTTGGCGACTAACTGATTGACCAGATTATCTTCCACCAGCAGCACTTGGGGCCTTGGCCCGGGTGCGACATTTGGCCTGTGCGTGCTCAACTCATCGCGGGTTGGCGTTTGGCTGCACGTACGCTGCACGCCCGCATAGAGCGCTTTGCGTGAAAGTGGCCGCGCCAATTGTTCGAGCGGTAACAAGGCGGCAACCTGATCATTGCCCAGGAAGTTGCCGTAGGCTGTCACCAGCAAAATTGGCGTCCGGGTATTTGGGCGCATGCCATACAGGCATTCGGGACAGTCGCTGATAATCAGGTCCGGGTTTAATCCAAGCAGGCTGGCGTCGGTGTCCAGGCGCGTGTATTCAAGCCCCCAGGCTGGCAACTGACTGCTGAGCAAATCGCTCAGGCCGGAGTGCTTCGACGTCAGCGCAAGCACCTTGCCCTTGAGTGGTGCGGGCTGCTCGGGCGGTAAATGGCCGAGCAGCGGCAGCTCGGCGCAGAAGGTCGAGCCGAAGCCCGGTTTTGAAACCAGACTGAGCTGGCCTTTCATGGCTTTGCACAGGTGATGCGTCAGAGCCAGACCGAGGCCGGTGCCACCAAACTGGCGGGTAATGTCCGCGCCGGCCTGCATGAACGGCTGGAAGATTCGCGCCTGAGCGTCTTCAGCGATGCCAATGCCGGTGTCGCGCACAATTAATTGCACGCCACCGCCGATTCGCTTGAGGCGCACATCAACCCGGCCGAAACGGGTGAACTTGAGTGCGTTGGAAAGCAAATTGCTGATGATCTGGCGCACGCGGGTTGGGTCGCCAATCACCTGAGCCGGCACACTCGGATCAATCAGGCACGTTAACTCGACATTCACCGCGGCGCTCTGCGAAAGCAGGCTGGCGGTGTCTTCGATCATCGTCGCCATGTCGAACGGGATGGCTTCGAGTTCCATTTGTCCGGCTTCGAACTTGGACAAATCAAGCACGCTGTTGAGCAGGTCGACCAGCACCTTGCCCGAGCGATTGGCAATCGTCAGTTGCTGGCGCTGCTGGTTGGTGAGTGGTCCGTCGAGCGACAACGCCAGCATGCCGAGCAGGCCGTTGAGGGGCGTGCGGATCTCGTGACTCATGTTGGCCATAAACGCCGAGCGTGCCTGCGACATGCGCAGCGTGGCTTCCTGCGCGAGTTCCAGTTCGCGGTTGGTGTCGAGCAGGCGGTCGTTGCTGGCTTTCAATTCGAGCGTGCGCGCGGAGACGATATTCTCCAGCTCATTGAGGTAGTTGGTCAGGCGACTTTCAGCGTCCTGACGCTGCTGGGTTTCCCGGGCAATGGCGGCGAATTGGCGATTGGTTGCATTCACCAGCAAGCCGATTTCATCACGCTCATGGCCGGACGGGTATTCCAGCTGATAGGCCAGAGAGCTGTTGGGGCGGCGGTTGTTGATCGCGCGAATAACGCGGATCAGCGGCTTGGTGAGCGTGAAGTAGAACAACACCAGCAAGAACAGCGAAAGCAACAAACTGCGCGCAAACCCGCTGAGAAATGTCAGCAGCGAGCGCCGTAAAAAGTGGCTGCCGTAGGCGTAAGTGTCGATGTCGAGGCGCATTACACCGAGGTTTTCGTGCGGTGCGTGGCTAACGCTGAGGTGAACCTCGAAGGTCCGTTGCGCATCGAACAGAAAGTCGCTGATGGGCCGGTAAGGGCTTTCACTGGGCGGGCGTCTGGCTTCGCCCAGTACCTGATTGTTGTTATCAACTATTTGCGCATGCACCACCGCGGGCGACGCCAATAAGCCGAGCACCAGTTCCTGAGCCAGTTCGGAGTCGATGTTATAGGCGATTCTTGAGGCCGGATTTCGGCTGATTTCCATCAGCGAGTTGATCTGCTGATTTATCGAGGCATCTTCGCTGGCATAATCAATGGCAACCTGAAACAGACTTAAAGTCGTTCCCAGGATGAAGGCAACCAAAACCGCAAGGCCAGCCTGTTTGAATGACAGGCGTTGGGTAAGCGCGATATCCATGCGAGTGTGGGTCCCGTTTCGATCCATTCGTTCAATCAATTAATGGCGCTAGGATAGCGTATTCGCCCGGCCTGAGGGTGCGGTGGTGGTTGCAGTTGGCTAACAGAGGAGCAAGTTGTGGACTCTCAGTTGAGTGATTTTTTACGCCGTGCCGAGTCGGTATTGGCCCGTCTTGAGCCTTTGCTTCCGGCGCCGCCTATCGAAATCGACTGGCAGCAAACGGTGGCAGCGCGTTGGCATCGCGAAGGGCGTAGCGGTTATTTGCAGCCTCTGGAAGTCAGTCTCGATATGGGCTTGGCTGATCTTATTGGGGTAGACAAGCAGCGCGACCAGCTGGCCGGTAATACCCGTCAGTTCTTACAAGGGATGCCGGCCAACCATGCGTTACTCTGGGGCTCCCGAGGCACCGGCAAGTCATCGCTGGTGCGTGCGCTGTTGAGTGAGCACGCCGCGCAGGGATTACGCCTGATAGAAATCGAACGTGATCATCTGGCTGATCTGCCGCGCGTGGTCGAACTGCTCAGCAAGTTGCCGCAGCGATTTGTGCTGTTCTGTGATGATTTGTCATTCAGTGCTGGCGAAGGTGATTTTCGGATACTCAAGACGGTGCTGGATGGTTCGCTGGAGCGCGCACCCGATAACGTGCTGCTTTACGCGACCTCCAACCGCCGGCATCTGGTTCCCGAGAAAATGAGTGACAACGCCGACTATCAGTTGGTCGACGGTGAGGTGCATCCAACCGAAGCGGTAGAGGATACCGTGGCGTTGTCCGATCGTTTCGGCCTTTGGTTGTCGTTTTATCCGTTCACCCAGCCACACTACCTGCAAGTGGTTCGCCATTGGATCGAGGTGCTGGCAGCGAAGTCTGGCCTGCAATGGCAGTGGGACGAGGCGCTTGAGGTGACAGCGGTACGCTGGGCCGGTGGGCGGGGTAATCGCAATGGCCGTTGTGCCTATCAATTTGCCCGCCAGTGGGTGGGTTTACAGCTTTTGGGAGCCAATAAGTGATCGAGTTACCACAGGCGAGTGATGAGTTGGCCGGGTATGCCTTGCAGGTGGCGCAGTTGCAGGCGTTGCTCGCGGGTGAGCGGGACTTTATTGCCAATGCGGCGCAGTTCTCGGCGTTTCTGTTTCAGGAAGTAGCCGACCTCAACTGGGCTGGCTTTTATCTGGCGCGCGGTGAGGAGCTGGTGCTCGGCCCGTTCCAGGGCAAAGTGGCGTGCGTGCGCATCCCGTTCGGCCGAGGCGTCTGCGGCGCTGCGGCTGCGACCCGGCTCACGCAGCGGGTAGAAGATGTGCATGCCTTTGCTGGCCATATCGCTTGCGACAGCGCGTCTAACAGTGAGTTGGTGGTGCCGGTAATCAAGGACGGGCGGCTGATCGGTGTGCTTGATCTCGATAGCCCGAACGTGGGTCGCTTCTCCGAGGCAGATCAGCGCGGCATCGAGCAGATGGTCGAGGTGTTTGTGCAGGCCACGGATATCTGAAACGATTACACGCAACAAAAAGCCCGGATCACCGGGCTTTTTTATGGATTATTTGAGCCTGCTGTTTCATCCAGCAGCCCGTTAGCTTGCTCCCAAGCTAATTGCGGCTAGTCGTAGATCGACTTCTTCTTCCAGTCCTCTTCGGTTTCAAGCCCTTTGAGGCCGGCATTCAGTTCGCTGTCTTCGGCAAGTGGCGCTGGCGAGGTTTCGACCAGTTGGCTGTTGGCCTGATCGAGTTGCGCTTGCAGCTTCTCTATTGCGCGTTGGTAGCGCTCCGGTGAAGGCTGTTTATGCAGCATTTGCACGCCTTGCTCAAATGCCCGTCGCGCTCTGCCAGGCTGGCCGTTCTGTAAGGCCAGGCGACCGATGCTGCTGAACAGCTCTATATGCATTTGCGCCAGCAGGTGTTGCACTTCGCCTTGCCAGTGTTTGGCTTCCTGCACGCTCAGGGCGCCATCTTTGGCGCTGCGCAGGATCAACGTGTGCAGGTTTTCCAGTTGCTGGCGCACTTCATTGCCGCGCGGCTCAGAGTTGATTGCCTGCAGCGGGTTATTCAGAACAATGTCCTGGCCCAGAGACAATTGCTGGGTGAGTGCTTGCTTGCGGCTGATTGCACCCTGGTTTTTTTTGTCGAGCAGCAGAAGCTGATTGACGAAGTGCAATTGCAGGCGGCTGAGCAGCAGCTTGAGGTCAGCCGACATTAGCTGGCCGGGCAGGGCGTCGGACAGACCGCTGCAGCGTTGGATGCGGTCATTCAACTCCGAGGTGCGCCGCGAGGTTTCGAGCTTTTTGCGCTCCACCCAGTGGTTACAGTAGGCAATGGCAATGAGCAGGCCAATGCCCGATACAACAAGAATGGTAATGACCAGGGGCGACATCTATCAGCTCCGTGCAGTGCTTAGATTTTGCCCGAGTGTAGTGCCTAGGCTTTATAAGTGGGTAGTGTGGGGCTGAATTAGCGGGTGAAGTCTTTGATTTTAAAAAATTTTTACAGAAGTGTTGACGAGTTGCTTCTGGCTCCATAGAATGCGCGCCACTTCTTAGCGCAATGTTGAAAGACGAAGCCTAGTGAAGTCGGATGGCATGTAGTGATATCCGGGCAATGTCCCCTTCGTCTAGTGGCCTAGGACACCGCCCTTTCACGGCGGTAACAGGGGTTCGAGTCCCCTAGGGGACGCCATTTTTGTTGTAAGCGCTGTTGTTTAGCGTGCTGTAATTTGCGGGAATAGCTCAGTTGGTAGAGCACGACCTTGCCAAGGTCGGGGTCGCGAGTTCGAGTCTCGTTTCCCGCTCCAAATTTTGCGGTGATGCTTGAAAACCATCGTCGTGTTTGATTAAGGTAACTTGATCGAACGAAAAAAAGTTCAAGGTCCCCTTCGTCTAGTGGCCTAGGACACCGCCCTTTCACGGCGGTAACAGGGGTTCGAGTCCCCTAGGGGACGCCATTTTTGTTGTAAGCGCTGTTGTTTAGCGTGCTGTAATTTGCGGGAATAGCTCAGTTGGTAGAGCACGACCTTGCCAAGGTCGGGGTCGCGAGTTCGAGTCTCGTTTCCCGCTCCAAATAAACAAAAAAGCCGCTCAATAGAGCGGCTTTTTTGTGCCTGCGATTTAGGCATGCCGATTACGGCTTTCCCCTGAATATTCTGTACGCGTCGCGAACACTTGGTATTGCGCCTGAGTGCGTCTACTGTTGGATGATCATTTGCCAGTGGAGCCTTTGTCATGATCAAGTCGATTCTTCCCTATGCACTGTTGGGGATCAGCAGCCTTGCCAACGCCGAAATGGTGGCTAAAACAGTGGGTTATGAAATTGACGGTGCCGAGTACGAGGGCTTGCTGGTTTATGATCAGAGCATCAAAACGCCGCGCCCCGGCTTGCTGATGGTGCCTAACTGGCTGGGCGTAACCGAGAACGCTGCGAAAAAGGCCGCTCTGGTCGCGGGCGACAAGTATGTGGTGTTCGTCGCAGACATGTATGGCAAGTCGATTCGTCCAACCAACCCGGAAGAGGCGGGCAAGGCCGCAGGTGCGGTGCGTGCCGACCGGGTAATGATGCGCAAGCGCGCGCAGTCGGCCGTCGAAGTACTCAAAGCTGAGGGTGCGGGCGTGGCGTTGGATGCCAGCAGGCTGGGCGCGATCGGTTTTTGTTTTGGCGGCGGAACAGTGCTCGAACTGGCCCGCTCCGGGGCTGATTTAAAAGCGTTCGTGTCATTCCACGGTAATTTGGATACGCCTAATCCAGACGATGCCAAGAACATCAAGGCGCCGGTGTTGGTGTTGCATGGCGCCGATGATCCGTCTGTGCCGCAGGCTCAGGTCGATGGCTTTGTCGCCGAAATGAAGTCTGCCAAGGCTGACTGGCAACTGGTCAGTTACGGCGGCGCCGTGCATTCATTTACCAATCCGGACGCCAATGTGCCGGGGCGCAACCAATATCATCCGTTGGTCGCGGCTCGTTCATTCAAGGCCATGCACAATCTGCTTGATGAGGTGTTTGTCGCACCCTGAGGTCAGCGCGGCAAGGCAATACGCCGGGTCTCGCCTGGCACGCTGGGCCAGTCTTCGTTTGCCCAGCGTGCGCGCGCCTGATCGATAAGCGCCGCATCGCTGGCAACAAAATTCCAATTGATCCGCCGCGCTCCAATAGGCGCTCCGCCAATGATCACCCAGTGGCATTCGCTGCACGCCGTGACCGTCATCAATTGCCCGGCCGGCAGCACCACAAGTTGCTGCGCTGCGATGGGCGTGTCGTCCAGCAATGCCTCGCCTGACAATAAATAGATCGCCCGCTCTGGGTGCTCGTCAGGAATCGCCAGGGTCGAGCCAGCCTGCATTTGAATATCGGCGTAAAGCGTGGCTGAGCGCACGTTGACGGGCGACTCCAGGCAAAAGCCAGTCCCGGCAATCAGGCAAATGCGAACCCCAAGCCCTTCGCTTACCGGCAGGCTGGCCGCCGGGTAGTAGGTGTAGCTGGGATCGCACATCTCTTCACTGGCGGGCAGGGCCAGCCAGATCTGCAGGCCATGCAATTTCCCGCCGCTTTGCTTGAGCGTTTCAGGAGTGCGCTCGACGTGGGCGACCGCTTTGCCTGCGGTCATCCAGCTCACATCGCCGGGGCTGACAATTTGATCGGAGCCCAGGCTGTCTTTGTGCTGCAAGTTGCCCTCGAACAGATAGGTCAGGGTCGACAGGCCGATATGCGGATGTTGGTCGATACTCATACCGCTGCCGGGCGCATAGTCATGTTCAAGCATGTGATCGAAGAATACGAAAGGGCCGATGCTGCGGCACTTGGCGCTGGGCAGTGGGCGCAAAATGGGGTGCCCTTCGACGGTGTCCTTGCGTGGCTGGATCGACAGCGGTGCGCTCATGTTCTGTGGTCTCGGCTGCGGTTGTTTGGGCGGTTAGCGCACAGTAGCAAATACCTGATTGATCGGTGCGTTTGGCACGTGAAAGCAGGCTGCTGAACTTGGCGTGCATCATTGAGTCTATTTTGCGTAGATCACATGGAGTGTAGGCATTTGCGGTTATCTCGAATGGGTTTGTTGTTGGTTGCGGCGCTCTCTGCGGGCGCGCAGGCGCGTGAATATCACTACAGTGATGCGCATCTGCATTACGTCGATTTCTTTCAGGAAACGGCTGGAATGGATGAGCTGTTCAGCAAGATGGCTGAAGGCAGAATTGATCATGTGATGTTGTCCGGTATTCCGGTGGCCAAGAAGTGGCACGAGGATGAGCCCAAGCGGCCACGCTATTACGCCGGGGATGATGCGGGTGCTTATTGGTTCAGCGCCACCGATACGTTCATTGCCAGCGCCTACAAGCGTCTTCCGGCCGAGCAGCGTGAGCGTTTTCATCCGTTCTTGTCGGGGATCAATCCGAACGACAAGAATGCCGATGCGCTGGTGCGGCAAATGCTGGAGCTGGACCCGGGGCTCTGGCAGGGGATTGGTGAGATTTTCACCCGCCACGATGACCTGACGTCTTTGATCGACGGGGAAACGCCGCGCGCCGATAACGAGGCGCTGGCGCGTATTTATCATCTGGCTGCCGAATATGATTTGCCGGTGATGCTGCACTCGAATATCACCTCCAAGCGCGAAGATAATCCGCTGTACCTGGAGGAGGTCGAGACCGCGCTGCGCAATCATCCGAATGTGCGCTTCATTTGGGCGCACGCGGGCACCAGTAAAGAAATTCATCGCCATCAGAAGAAGCTGGATTTCCTTCTGCCCACGATCACGCGGATGCTTGAGCAATACCCGAATCTTTATATCGACCTTTCGTGGACGGTTTTGCACCCTTACTTGCTCGACGCTGACGGCAATCCGGACCCTGAGTGGGTGCAGTTGGTGAGTAGTTACCCGGCGCGCTTCATGCTTGGATCAGATGTGGTGGGGCGTTTCGACAATGTGGGCAAAATCATGTCAGAGTTCGATCCGTTTCTCGATGCGCTTCCCGAGGCGGTTGCTCAGCAGGTTGCCCGCGATAATTTCCTCGCCGTATTGCCGCGCAAGGTTCAGGCTGAGGTCGCGGGGCAGGAGGGTCGCTAACAGCAGTTGTCATCGGCTTGTCATGAGGTTGTCATAGGCTCGCGGGATCTAAAACAAGGAGCGCATCATGTTTTACTCCCGATTGCCGGCACTGTTGAGTGTGGCCTGCCTGACCTTTGCAACTGCTACGCATGCTGAAGTCCGGGTCGAAGGCCCGGTCGAGTACGGCGTTTTTCCGAGCGACTACAAAGAGTTCAAGTCTGGCGAGCGAATTCTCGGTCAGGCCGGTCGGCCGATGGAGCGCACAAAGGTTGTGCCGGCGAAGCTGGGCAGCAAGTTTGGCGTGCGCTACCAGTTGAGTGGCAAGAGCAAGGGCGAAGAGCCGTTGACGCTGCTGTATCTCACGCCGGGCGTGATCACACCGGACGGTAAGCGCCATGACAAATTCGTGGTGCAGCAGGAAGTCGCGGCTGATGTGAAGAATGACGTCATGGCGTATGAGTTCACTGAAGCCTATGAAATCGTGCCAGGCGAGTGGCAGTTCATGGTGTTTCAGGGCGACCGAAAGTTGCTTGAACAGCGTTTCACCGTGCGCTGACCGGACTAATCGCAGGCATTAAAAAGGGGCGCTTAAAGCGCCCCTTTTTTGTACGACATCAGCCGTGCTTACAGCTGCACGACTTACTTGCCGGTCCAGCGTTGCAAAACCAGCGTAGCGTTGGTGCCACCGAAGCCGAAGCTGTTGCTCATCACGGTGTTGAGCTCAACGTTTTCGCGCGTCTCGAGGGCAATTGGCAGGTCCGCCACTTCCGGGTCGAGTTCTTCGATGTTGGCTGAGCCGGCGATGAACTTACCTTCCATCATCAGCATGCAGTAAATGGCTTCCTGCACGCCTGCGGCGCCCAGAGAGTGGCCCGACAGGCTCTTGGTCGAGCTGATGGCTGGCGCTTTGTCCTTGAAGACTTCACGCACGCCACGCATTTCGGCCACATCACCTACCGGCGTGGAGGTGCCGTGGGTGTTGAGGTAGTCGATCGGTGCGTCAACCGTCGCGAGGGCTTGCTGCATGCAGCGAATAGCACCTTCACCGCTTGGCGCAACCATGTCGTAGCCGTCGGATGTTGCGCCGTAACCAATCACTTCGGCGTAAATCTTGGCGCCACGGGCCAGTGCGTGTTCGAGCTCTTCGACTACAACCATGCCGCCGCCACCGGCGATGACGAAACCGTCACGCTTGGCATCGTAGGCACGCGAAGCTTTCTCTGGCGTGTCGTTGTATTGGGTGGAGAGGGCGCCCATGGCATCAAACAGGCAGCTCTGGCTCCAGTGCTCTTCTTCACCGCCGCCGGCGAAGACAATATCTTGTTTGCCGAGCTGGATCTGTTCCATAGCCTGGCCAATGCAGTGAGCACTGGTTGCGCAAGCCGAGGAGACCGAATAGTTCACGCCCTTGATCTTGAATGGCGTGGCCAGGCAGGCCGATACGGTGCTGCCCATGGTGCGGGTTACACGGTAAGGCCCGACACGCTTGACGCCTTTTTCGCGCAGGGTGTCGATGGCTTCCATCTGATTCAGCGTCGAAGCACCACCGGAACCTGCGATCAAGCCGGTGCGCGGGTTGGAAACGTCTTCCGGGCTCAGGCCTGAATCTTTGATTGCCGCATCCATGGAGAGGTAGGCAAAGGCAGCTGCATCGCCCATGAAGCGTAAGATCTTGCGGTCGATTACTTCTTCAAGGTTGAGGTCGATGGAGCCGGAAACATGACTGCGCAGGCCCATTTCGGCATAGGCAGGGTTAAAACGGATACCAGCCTTACCAGCGCGGAGGTTGGCTGAGACGGTTTCTTTGTCATTGCCTAGGCAAGAAACAATGCCCAGACCGGTAATCACGACACGGCGCATGGAAAAATCCTTCAGAAGCTGTCGGTGGATGTGAACAGGCCGACGCGCAGGCCTTCTGCACTATAAATTTCACGGCCATCAACACTGACCGTACCATCGGCGATGGCCAGGATCAGCGAACGGGTGATAGTGCGTTTGATGTGCAGGGTGTAGGTGAGTTTTTTCGCGGTCGGCAATACCTGGCCGAAGAACTTAACTTCACCTGAACCCAGAGCGCGCCCGCGGCCCGGATTGCCTTGCCAGCCCAGGTAGAAACCTACCAGCTGCCACATGGCGTCAAGACCGAGGCAGCCCGGCATAACCGGATCACCTTCGAAGTGGCACGCAAAGAACCATAGATCAGGGGTGATATCGAGTTCAGCGACGATCTCGCCCTTGCCGTACTTGCCACCGGTTTCACTGATATGGACGATACGGTCCATCATCAACATGTTTGGGGCAGGTAGTTGCGCATTACCTGGGCCGAACAGTTCGCCGCGGCTGCAGCGCAACAGGTCTTCCCGGGTGAAGGCGTTTTGTTTGGTCATGCGAGCTCCTCAATAATCCCCACGCGCCAAGGTTGGGCGTATGGTCTTCACTGGCATTCAGCGAATAATGTGCTTGGGCCAGTAGCTTAGTCATAGACTATTGCGTTGTAGTGAAAGTCACAGCGCTTGTGAGTACAGTTGTACACCGTTCTGTGCCTATTCTCCCTGAAATGCGGACCGTTTGTCTCTAGTAGACAAGTCTTAAGTCGATTCCTCCGACTGACCGTGCTCACTATTTTGAGCATTCAGCCAGCGTTCAAGTACTTTGTGCAGGTCTGCTCTTTTGAACGGTTTTGCAAGGTAATCGTTCATTCCCGCGTTCAAACAGGCCTCTCTGTCGCCCTGTAGCGCATTGGCGGTGAGCGCGATTATGGGCAACTTTTTGCAATGTTTTAGCTGACGTATCTGTCGCGTCGCTTCGTAGCCATCCATCACTGGCAAGCGGCAATCCATCAAAATGGCTGCGTAGCGTTGATGGTTTTGCATGCTTACAGCTTGGGCGCCATCTTCGACCAGATCAACCTTATAGCCCAGGCTGCGCAACATGGCCTCGATCACCGTCTGATTGACCGGGTTGTCTTCAACCAGCAGCACGTGGTGATGGTTATTGGGCAATGGTTTCTGCGATAAGTTGACCGGCTGTTGTGACTGGTGTGTGAATGGCAACGGCAATTCGAGGGTGAATGTTGAACCATGGCCTTGCTTGCTCACGGCGACCAGGCTGCCGCTCATGCATTCTGCGAGGGTTTTGGCAATCGACAAACCCAATCCCGTGCCCCCGTAACGTCTTGATATCGAACTGTCCGCCTGCTGAAAAGGGCTGAACATATGCTCAAGCTGTTCGGGTGCAATACCAATGCCAGTGTCGCTGACCGAACAGCTGAACCACAGCACCTGATCGTCCAGCTGTTGCCACCGGGTCTTCAAGGTCACGCTGCCCTGTTGAGTGAACTTCAGGGCATTGCCGATCAGGTTGACGACAATCTGGCGGATGCGCGTTGGGTCCGCCTTGACCTCGATCAGTTCCAGCCCCGGTTGTGCATCCATGATCAGCTCTAACCCCAACTGTTTGGCGGTGTGCTGGAATGCCTGCAGCGAGTTGTTGAGCAGTTGCTGAAGATTGAACGACAAATACTCAAGCTCGATGGCACGGCGCTCGATACGGGAGAAATCCAGAATATCGTTGATGACTTTAAGCAGGTGCTCAGTCGACTCTACGGCAAGCGCGTTGTATTCCTGCTGCTCATCGTTCATGTCGGTGGTTTCAAGTAGCTGCAACATGCCCAGCACGCCATTCATTGGCGTGCGCAACTCGTGGCTCATCATGGCCAGGAAATCTGACTTGGCGCGGTTGGCCTGTTCGGCTTCTTCGCGTGTTTGCAGGAGTTCGGCGAAGGCTTGCTGATGTTCGCGGCCCGTATGATCGAGGCTTTTCGCCAGGCTGTTGATATGCCGCGCCAAAGTGCCGAGTTCGGTATTGTCTGGCTCGGTGATATGCGCCTGGTAATTGCCTGCGGATATTTCGGTGACGGCGTTAACCATCGAGCTGATCGGCCTGGACAAGCGCCGGGCAAGATGACGCGCCACAATGAAGGCCAGAATCAATGCCATCAGCGCCAGCAGTGCAGCTTTGATCAGTGCATCGTGCTGTTGTTGGCGCAGCACCTCATCGCTCACGCCGACGGTGACCTTGCCCAGAACGTGGGGGCTGTTGCGAGTGTCTGTGGCCTTACCCAATGCCAGTGGGCTGTGCTCGACTGGCGCCTCAAATACCATCAGGTTGGCAGGCGCATGCTCAGTCGCCTGGCCCTTTTCGCGATAAAGCAGCACGTTGTTCCGGGCGTCGCGTATCTCAAGAAAGCGTACATATGGATTACTCAGGGCGCTTTCCAGCAAGGCGTCGAGCGCGCCGAGGTTGTCTTCTTCCATGCCGTGTGCGGAAGCCGGGGCCAGATGATCGGCAATCAACTGACCGTTGCTGCGCAATGTTTCGCGCAAATCCCCAAGGCGTGAGTAAGTGAAATAACTGATCAGCAATATAGTGACCAGCAACGCCGGACCGATGCTGATCAGCTGGATGCGCGTGTGTATGCTCCAGTGACGATTAAGTGTCATGGCTGAGCTGCACACCAGCGGGATTAAAGGCGTTGCAGGCGGCTGCGCGCAGGTGCTGCGCCCTGGCAATACATGGCAACCTTACCGGCATGTTAACGCGCATGGCACGGTTTGCCTGAGTTGAGTGTGCGAGCGGTACTCATAAGTGATCCTGATTATTAGACGTTTTCTGCCTGCGGGGCGCGTGTTTCAGCAGCCCTGACAGGCCGGCGTTCTATGTTGGCTAAGGCATTGGGTTAGAGCAAGTGCTGGCCGAGAGGTTTATGGCCCGTATAATGCGTTTAGATCGCCATGGCACATGGCTAACTACGGACTTGTTATGACTGAGCAGCAACCTATCGCCGTACTCGGCGGCGGCAGCTTCGGCACCGCAATTGCCAACCTGCTAGCCCAAAACGGTCAGCCTGTACTGCACTGGATGCGTGATCCTGAGCAGGTTGAAGCTATAAAACAAAATGGGGAAAACCCGCGTTACCTCAAGGGCATCAAGATATTGCCCGGCATTGAGCCATTAACCGACCTTGAGCGCGCTGTGCAAAGCGCCGAGGTTATTTTTGTTGCTCTGCCGTCGAGTGCGCTGCGTCAGGCTCTGCAACCTGTTGCAGAACAATTGGCGGGTAAGATTCTGGTGAGCACCACCAAGGGCATCGAAGCCAAGAGCTTCAAGCTGATGAGCCAGATACTTGAAGATATTGCCCCAGATGCGCGCATTGGCGTGCTATCCGGCCCTAATTTGGCCCGTGAAGTGGCCGAAGGTGCGCTAACCGCTTCGGTGATCGCCAGTGAAGACGAGGCCCTGTGCCTGCAAGTGCAAGCCGTCCTTCACGGCCCTACGTTTCGCGTTTACGCCAGCGGTGATCGTTTTGGGGTCGAACTCGGCGGCGCGCTGAAAAACGTCTACGCGATCATGGCCGGCATGGCCGCTGCGATGGGCATGGGCGAGAACACCAAAAGCATGTTGATTACCCGGGCACTGGCGGAAATGACGCGTTTCGCCGTGCAGCTGGGAGCCAATCCAATGACCTTTCTCGGCCTTGCCGGGGTTGGCGACCTTATCGTTACCTGCTCGTCTTCGAAAAGCCGTAACTATCAGGTTGGTTTCGCGCTGGGCGAGGGCTTGAGCCTGGAAGAGGCCGTGGATCGCCTTGGCGAAGTGGCCGAGGGCGTGAACACCATCAAGGTGCTCAAGGAGCGTGCCGAGGAACTGGAGGTCTATATGCCTTTGGTTACTGGCTTGCATGCAATTCTTTTTGAAGGGCGAACGTTGAAGCAGGTGATCGGCGCCTTGATGCTTGCCGAGCCGAAAACTGATGTCGACTTCATTCCAGCAACCGGCTTTTAAGAGGGATACTCAATGAGCAATCAGGCCCAAGAGATCGACCGCGAATCCATTTTGTTGCGGATATTGTGGATGGTGATCTTCACCATTATCTGGCAGTTGGCCGTGTTTGTGCTCGGCACGGTTGTGCTGGTGCAGCTGGTTTACCGACTGTTCTACGGCGCACCGAACGCAACTTTGCTGCGCCTCGGGGACAGCACCAGCCAGTATTTGGCGCAGATCGGCCGTTTCGGCACCTTCAATACGGATGAGAAGCCGTGGCCATTCGCCGATTGGCCAGTGGCTCAGCCGGCTGAAGGTGAAGCGGCGCACAGCGTACCGCCGGCGCCACACCCAGTGCGCGACGAAGAACCTAAACTGTGAGATCGCCGCTATGCGTTTGTGGCTATTAAGGCACGGTGAGGCGCAGCCCTATGCGTCCAGCGATGATCAACGCCCGCTAACAGCACGGGGCAGGGCGCAAGTTTTGTTGGCCGCGGAGCAACTGCGTGGCCGACCCCTGCAGCATATTTTGGTGAGCCCTTATGTGCGCGCCCAGCAAACGGCTGAGATCGTCCGCGAGGCCATTGGTTTCGCAGGCGATTTGCAGACGGTGCCGTGGCTGACGCCCGATGATGATCCCCGTGACGTTCTGGCGCAGCTTGGGCCTTTTGAAGGCCGCGATTTATTGCTGGTGACGCATCAGCCACTGGTCGGTGCGCTTGCGGGCTGGTTGATTCATGGCCATCGCCAGCAGCCGCTGCCGATGCATACCGCCAGCCTTGCCGAGCTTGAAGGTGAGTTTCTTGCTGCGGGCGGTTTTGATCGGCTGGCGTTGGTGCATCAGGATCACTGAGCTAAATAGGTGAAGATTCAATCGTAACTAGCCCTTGCGAGTTGTGTTTGTGCGTGGAATAGTCAACCAAGCAATTGCTTGGTTCGCCCTCACAACAATAACAAGCGAGGTGGTTCGATGGCTGATGCAACGTGTTTACCGCTCGAGATGTTCTACCGGCGTGAGCGTCTTCACCCGGAAAAACTCTACATGGTTCAACCGCAGGACGACGGCACGGTTGAAAACCTGACCTGGCAAAACGTCGGTGAGCAGGCCAGACGCGCCGCGGGTTGGCTGCGCGAAAGGCAACTCCCCGCCGGAAGCCGCGTGGCGATTATCTCGAAAAACTGTGCGCACTGGATTATCGCCGATCTGGCAATCTGGATGGCCGGACACGTATCCGTTCCCTTGTATCCCAACCTCACGGCCGACTCGGTGCGTCAGGTTCTGCAACACGCCGAGGTTGAGCTGGCGTTTGTCGGCAAGCTCGACAACTGGGCGGCCATGGCGCCAGGTGTACCTGAAAACGTGCCGACTATTGGCTTGCCGTTGTGCCCCAGCGAACCCCTCAACTACAGCTGGCATGACCTGCAGCAGTGCGCCCCCATCAGCGACTCGCCCACGCCTGCCGCGGATCAGCTGGCGAGCATTATCTACACCTCCGGCACCACAGGCATGCCCAAAGGGGTGATGCACCACTTCAGTAATTTCGCTTTCGCCGCCGTTCATTCAATCGAGATGTTCACTATCGATGAGAGTGACCGGGTGCTGTCCTATCTGCCGCTGTGCCATATCGCCGAGCGGATGTTCGTCGAAATGTCCTCTTTCTATGGCGGGCAGACGGTTTTCTTTGCCCAGAACCTCGATACCTTTCTCAACGATCTCAAGCGCGCCAGACCGACGCTGTTGTTCGGTGTGCCGCGAATCTGGACCAAGTTCCAGATGGGCGTATTCAGCAAAATGCCGGCTGAGCGGCTCGACTTCATGCTCAAACTGCCGCTAATTGGCAAGCGCGTGGGTAACAAGGTACTCAGCGGTCTGGGGCTCGATGCAGTGCGCCTGGCTCTGTCGGGCGCCGCGCCGGTGCCAGAAGCCTTGCTCAAGTGGTATCAGCGCCTCGGCCTGGATGTGCTTGAGGTGTACGGCATGACCGAGAACTGCGGTTATTCGCATGTGTGCCGCAACGGCAAGTTCCGCCAAGGCTGGATTGGCCAGAACAGCATTGGCGTTGAAGTGCGCATTGACGACAACGGCGAGGTATTGGTGCGCAGCGGCGCCAATATGCAGGGCTATTACAAAGAGCCGGCAAAGACCGCCGAGGCGATGACGGCTGATGGCTTTTTGCGCACCGGTGATAAAGGCGAGCAGGATACCGAAGGTTATCTGCGCCTGACCGGCCGGATTAAAGAGATATTCAAAACCAGCAAGGGTAAATATGTCGCGCCCGCGCCAATTGAAAATCGCCTGGCGGTTAATACACGTATTGAGCAGGTTTGCGTCATCGGTGACAGCATGGCCAAGCCTTTGGCCTTATGTGTGCTTTCAGACGTGGGCCGGCACGAGGCCGCCAATGGCGCACGGGTCGAACTTGAGCAGAGCCTGAAAAGCTTGCTGGAGGAGGTCAACGCCAAGCTGGACCAGCATGAGCGCTTGCAAAGCCTGGTGCTGGTGGGCGATGTCTGGAGCATCGAAAATGGCTACCTGACGCCGACCCTGAAAATAAAACGTACGGTGGTGGAGGACGCTTACAAAGCCAACTTCGCCGCCTGGAGTGAACGCCAGGAACCAGTCATCTGGGCTTGATAGTCTGACTGGATTGGATGGAAACATTAAGGAGCAATCATGAGTGTGTGGCAACGGAATCCGGAAATCAGCGAGCTGAATGACACCCTGAAAAATACCATCGGTGAGGTGCTCGATATTCGTTTTGAGGGTTACACCGAGAACAGCCTCACGGCCAGCATGGCGGTCGATTCACGGACTCATCAACCCTACGGCTTGCTGCACGGCGGGGCTTCGGTGGTGCTGGCGGAAACCCTCGGCTCCACCGCCAGCTACCAGTGCATCGACCCCAAGCAGTTTTACTGCGTTGGCCTTGAGGTGAATGCCAACCACCTGCGCGGCTTGCGCAGTGGCCGCGTTACAGCAGTCGCACACCCCGTGCACATCGGCCGTACCACGCATGTATGGGACATTCGCCTGAGTGGTGACGATGGCAAGACCAGTTGTATTTCAAGGTTGACCGTTGCGGTGGTGCCATTGGGCAGCCAGCCGCCGAAATCTTGATTAGCTGACGATGCACGCGCCATGGTGCTCTGCCATGGCGCAGTTGGCATCATCACTGGCGTTTACAGTGGTTGTCAGCACCTTGGGGCTGCCGGACAATTTGCGCAGTTAATACAAGGTTGAATGATTGATGAGTCAGGCTATTTTCTTTGCCCACGCCAACGGTTTCCCGTCGGCCACTTACAGCCCGTTGTTCGCCGCGCTGGCGCCTGAGTATCAGGTGAATTACCTGGCGCAACATGGCCATGACCCGCGTTTTCCGGTCAACGCCAACTGGCACAGCCTGGTCGAGGAGTTGATTCATCACCTGCAAGACCGAGTTCAACAAAGCGGCGAGCCAGTCTGGGGCGTAGGGCATTCCCTCGGCGGATTGCTGCACTACCACGCCGCCTTGCTCCAGCCGCAGCTCTATCGTGGCGTGGTGATGCTCGATTCGCCCGTGCTGACCACCCTCGATCAGGTGGTGCTGCGCGCGGCCAAACGCTTTGGCTTTATTGATCACCTGACCCCTGCCGGGCGCACGCTGGGCAGGCGTGGAGAGTTCAGCGACAGCCAGGAAGCGCACCGTTACTTTGCCGGCAAAAGCTTGTTCCGCGGTTTCCATCCCGACTGCCTGAATGCTTATATCGAACACGGCCTGCACGAGGTGGATGGGCGTCTGCGGCTGCGTTTCGATCCGGCTACCGAGATCAGCATTTACCGCAACGTGCCGCATACAAGTCCAGGCCAACCGCAACATTTGCAGGTGCCGCTGGCCATCGTGCGGGGCGAGCAGAGTCGGGTGGTATTGCCGCATATGAGCCGCAAGGTTCGCCGTGCGGCCGTGGGTGAAACCTTCACGCTCCCGGGCGGGCATATGTTCCCGCTCGAGCAGCCGGATACCACCGCGCTTCTGTTGAAGAAGCTGCTGACCCGCTGGGCGCAAACTGCGCAGCATAAGGAGAGCGCATGAGCGCGACTGTAGAAGAGGTACGCATCAGCCTGCCGCACACCGAACTCGCGGCGCACATTTACGGCCCTGAGGATGGCCTGCCGGTGATTGCGCTGCATGGCTGGCTGGATAACGCCGCCAGCTTTGCCCGGTTGGCGCCGAAGCTTACCGGCTTGCGTATCGTCGCCCTCGACTTCGCCGGTCATGGTCATTCTGATCATCGCCCTGCGGGAACCAGTTATGACATCTGGGATTACGTTTATGACGTGCTCGCCGTCGCCGACCAAATGGGCTGGCAGCGGTTCTCTCTGCTGGGTCACTCGATGGGCGCAATCGTATCGGTGTTAATGGCCGGTGCATTGCCGGAACGCATAGAGCGCCTGGCGTTGATTGATGGTCTTGTGCCTTTTACCGGTGAAGCCGATGAGGCGCCGGAGCGCATGGGCAAGGCATTGCGCGATCTTATGGCCGTCGGCAACAAGCGCAAGCCGGTTTACCGAGAGTTTGACCGGGCTGTCGAGGCGCGCATGACCGGTATGATCGGCGTCAGCCGTGAGGCTGCCGAGTTGCTGGCCCTGCGCGGACTGATGCCGGTCCCTGGCGGCTATACTTGGCGTACGGACAGCCGTTTGATGCTGCCCTCGGTGATGCGGCTGACACAAGCGCACGCGCGCGCCTTCATCAGTCGGGTGCAGTGCCCGGCACATCTGATCATTGCCGAAAGCGGCTCGTTGAGTCGTCATGAGACTGTGCTGGAGTGGTTGGACGCTGCGTATTTCACTGTCACCACGTTGTCGGGCGGGCACCATCTGCACGTGGATGACGAAGCCGGAGCGCAACGTGTAGCAGACTGTTTCAAAGGATTCTTGCATCCATCTTGACTTGGTCAGGGCAACTGGGGAAAGGTGGGGGCGAATGCAATGGAGAAACGCATGATCGATTTTTACACCGCCGCCACACCCAACGGTCAAAAAGTGGCAATTGCACTGGAAGAACTGCAACTGCCCTATGAAGTCCATGCGCTTAGCTTCGAGCAAAAACAACAGAAGTCGCCCGCATTTCTGAAGATCAATCCGAACGGGCGAATCCCGGCGATCATCGACCGTGAGAATGATGATTTTGTGGTGTTTGAGTCTGGCGCGGTGTTGCTCTATCTCGCCGAGAAAACCGGTCAGCTCATGCCGACCGACGCCAAGGGACGCTCGCAGGTGATTCAGTGGTTGATGTTCCAGATGGGCGGGATCGGCCCGATGCAAGGTCAGGCCAATGTGTTCTACCGCTATCTGCCGGAAAAAATTCAGGTTGGCATCGAGCGCTATCAAAACGAAACCCGTCGCCTGTACGAAGTGCTGAATACCAAGTTGGGCGAATCCGAGTTTATTGCCGGCGACTACAGCATTGCGGACATTGCAACATTTCCCTGGGTGCGCCAATACGACTGGGCCGGTGTCTCGGTTGAGGGCCTGGATAACCTGCAACGCTGGTTGAAAACGGTCGATCAGCGTGCTGCAGTGCAGCGCGGTTTGCTGGTGCCCAAACCTGCGGATAAAGCGCAGTCCACTCAACAGACGATGGCCCGCTAATGGTGCGCTCAACTGGTTTGAAACTGCTCTGCGGCGCGTTGTTGGCAGCCGCCTGCATGAGCGCAAATGGCGCGGCGAATGATGTTGCGGGAAGCCGTGATCTTGAAATTTTGCCGCGTTTTGCGGGCAGCAAGATTGTTAATTTCGAAGAAGAGGCCGAGCAGGAACGGATCTATCCGCAAGGTTCCATTCGCCGCATCAGCGGGCGGCTGCGTTATGAAAATTCAATTGAGGCCACCGGCACCCGAATTGCGCTGACCTACCAATTGCCCTCCACACACAGCTCCGATGAGGTGTTCAACAAGGCCCGCGAAGATGTGCTGAAACAGGGCAGCGAATTGCTCTATTGGTGCCAGGGGCGTGATTGTGGCGCCAGCAGCCTGTGGGCCAACTCGGTGTTCGGCGAGTCGGGTTTATACGGTCCGGATGATCAGCAGGCGTATGCCTTGCTGAAACTGGCAGCGCCGCAAGACAACCAACTGGTTGCGCTGTACAGCATTACCCGGGGCAACCGCCGGGCCTATCTGCACGCCGAATTGTTCACGGCCAATGCGACGCTGGCCGAAGTGCTGCCAACGCCGGCAACACTCATGCGCCAACTGCGTGTGACCGGCACGCTGGAATTGTCTGCACATGAACAGCCGACCGAGGATTGGGTGACTGTGGTTGCCCGCGCCCTGAATCTCGACAGCACCATGCGTGTGACCCTGGCAGGCCCGCAGGCCGAGGCATGGCGAGAGGCGTTGGTCGAGGCGCGGGTTCGTGCTGCGCGCCTTGAGCTGGATGATGATCAGGTGCAAGGATTACGGCTCAACGTACTGCGTTGAACCCGCCGGCTCAATCTGCATCAAATAGCCAGTAGGCGACTGTCGTTTCGCTGTCGCTTCACTGGCGGTTAGCACTACTATTGCGTACTTACCCCTAAAAGCCCTGTGCATTCGCATGGGGCTTGTGCGTTGTTAATCTGCTGGAGCGGTGCATGCTCAATAATGATCGATTGCTGGTGCAAATCCTTTTGCTTGGATTGCTGGGCGCCAGCTTGTGGGTGCTTGCGCCGTTTTGGGGAGCTTTGTTCTGGGCCGCAGTTCTGGCGTTTGCGAGCTGGCCGGTCATGCGCTTCATGACTCATCTGTTGCGCGGTCGCGAGGCGCTGGCAGCGGCCATCCTGACATTTTGCTGGTTTGTGCTGGTGGCCGTGCCGCTGGGTTTTCTCGGATTCAATCTGGCAGATCACGTGCGTGAAGCCGTCACGCTGGTCAAAAGCTTGCAGCTTACCGGCCTGCCGCCTGCGCCCGACTGGTTGGCGAGTATTCCACTGGCTGGCGACTGGATGATCCGCGCCTGGAATACGGTGGATGAACAAGGCGCCCAGTTGTTTGCCACGCTGCAACCGTATCTGGGGCAGATCGGTAACTGGCTTTTGGGCCGCAGTGCGCGCATTGGCAGTAACGTGCTCGAACTCGGGCTGAGCTTGATTCTGTTGTTCTTCTTCTATCGTGATGGCCCGCGTCTCGCGGCATTTGCCGAAAGCCTGCTGGAGCGATTGATCGACGAGCGCGCCGAACATTACCGGGACTTGATTGCCGGCACCGTGCAACGCGTCGTCAATGGCGTTATCGGCACCGCGGTGGCGCAAGCAGTGTTGGCGTATATCGGTTTCTTGATTGCCGGTATTCCGGGGGCGTTGCTGCTCGGCGTGCTGACATTTGGCTTCAGCCTGATCATGGTTCCGCCACTCATCTGGGGCCCAGCCGTTGCATGGCTGGCCTGGCAGGGCAGTGTCGGCATGGCGATTTTTCTGGGCGCGTGGGGCGTGCTGATCATCAGCGGCGTCGACAACATTCTCAAACCCTACCTGATCAGCCGCGGCGGCAACCTGCCATTGGTTGTCGTACTGCTCGGGGTATTCGGCGGCATATTAGCCTTCGGTTTCATGGGCCTGTTCCTCGGCCCAACCCTGCTAGCAGTAGCCTACAACCTGCTTACAGACTGGGTCGCCGGGAAACCGGTGGCTGGCAAACCAGTCGCCGGCCCCCCAGTACCAAGCGTCATTCTGCCCGGCGATTCAGCCCTGACCACTCCGACACCCACTGAAAAGCAAATCTAAACCCACCAAGCAGACCAACCGGCAGGCTGAGTCCTCAGCCTGCCAAACCACCATTAGCCGTGGTAGTTGCCGCTCTCGTAACGGTCCAGCGTGTCGCTGGCAATCTGCCGTCCGAGCATGATCAGTTCCGGTGCCTTGTAGAACTCGAAGAACCGGCATGCACGCTTGGGCACGTTAATCAGGATATCGGGCGGATAGCCCGCAATCTTGTACTGCGCAAGCGAGGTCTGCATGACTTCAAAGCTCTGGTTGATCAATTCGAGCAACGAGGCGGGTCCGGAAATGTCCGCGACTCGCGAGCCGCTGGCGGAAACCGGCGCGCCTTCTTCCTCGGGCTCGGCACGCACTTTACCGGGTGACCGGTAAACCGCATCGGCTTCGCTCTGATCTTCGAGCAGCAACAGTTCGTCATCGGCGCCGCCTTTGCGCCGGAACTGCGGCAGTTTGGTGCTCAGCGACAGCATCAGTTGATCAAAGCGGCCCTTGAAGGCGTCTGGGCGCTCAATGACTGGCAACTGATAATTTTGCTGATTGGTCGAGTTGAGATTGACTGCAATGATCAGATCGCAGTGGCTGGAAACCACCGGCACGATAGGCAGTGGATTCAGCAGGCCGCCATCGACCAGCATGCGCTTGCCCTGAATCACCGGGGTGAACAGGCTGGGGATTGCCGCCGATGCGCGCATGGCCTGATGCAGTGAGCCTTCCTGAAACCAGATTTCCTGTTGATTGGTCAGGTCGGTGGCCACTGCCGTGAAGGGAATGGTGAGGTCTTCGATATTGATATCGCCGACGATTTCGCGGATATGCCCGAACACCTTTTCACCGCGGATGGCGCCCAGCCGGAAACTCACGTCAATCAGGCGCAATACATCCAGATAATCCAGGCTCTGGGTCCACTCGCTGTATTCCTTGAGCTTGCCAGCCGCAAAAATGCCGCCAACCACAGCTCCCATCGAACAGCCGGCTACGCAGGAAATATCATAGCCGCGGGCTTGCAACTCCTCGATCACGCCAATGTGCGCATAGCCACGAGCCCCGCCGGAGCCGAGTACCAGTGCAACTCTTTTCTTGGTCAATTTCGTCCCCTAAATAACAAACGCGCAGAGACGCGGGCGCAAAAATATAGTCGTTCAGCAACCCGCCGCGCCAGAGGTAAACCGGCACGCATGCGCGATATTGCTGCAGATAATGGGCCAGAAAACCAAGCCCACGCGTCATCATACGCGTCATTATCAGATTAGCCTCGCCACGCATCACCCGATCTTTGTTCTGCACGCAAACGCCGTCCCCGTTAACATAAAGATTTGGCCCAGACAGGCGCTTGAATCGCGAGCGTTGTGCGCGTATTTGCTAGAATGCCGCCGCCCGTCGACGAGAACAGAGGATTTATGAGCGAGCCCATTCGTTTGACCCAATACAGCCACGGCGCCGGCTGTGGTTGCAAGATTTCTCCCAAAGTCCTCGATGTGATCCTCGCCGGGAGCGGGGCGCAGAACCTCGACCCCAATTTGTGGGTCGGCAATGCCTCGCGCGATGACGCGGCGGTCTACGGCATTGATGGTGAGCGTGGCGTGGTCTCGACTACCGACTTTTTCATGCCGATTGTCGATGATCCTTATGACTTCGGACGTATTGCTGCCACCAACGCGATCAGCGATATCTACGCCATGGGCGGTGATCCGTTGATGGCGATTGCCATTCTCGGCTGGCCAGTCAATGTGCTGGCCCCTGAGGTTGCCCGTGAGGTCATCCGTGGCGGCCGTGCGGTTTGCGACGAAGCCGGGATTACCCTGGCGGGCGGCCATTCGATTGACGCCCCCGAGCCGATCTTCGGCCTGGCGGTAACTGGCCTGGTCGAGAAGCGCTACATGAAGCGCAACGACACCGCGACGTTAGGCTGCAAACTGTACCTGACCAAACCGCTGGGCATCGGCATTCTGACTACGGCCGAGAAAAAGGCCAAGCTGCGCGAGGCCGACATCGGTCTGGCACGCGACTGGATGTGCACCCTGAACAAGGCCGGCAGTCACTTCGGCAAATTGGCTGGCGTCACCGCCATGACCGACGTCACCGGCTTCGGCCTGCTTGGTCACCTGCTGGAAATAGCCGAGGGCAGCGGTCTTACGGCCGAGGTCGAATACGCCCGTGTACCGCGTATTGAAAGCGTTGAGTATTACCTCGATCAGGGCTGCATTCCGGGTGGCACCTTGCGTAACTTCGACAGCTACGGCGAAAAAATTGCGCCGTTGCCTGAGTTGCACAAACTGCTGCTGTGCGACCCGCAAACCAGCGGCGGTTTGCTGGTTGCGGTAACGCCAGAAGGCGAGGCTGAGTTTCTCGCCTGTGCGCAAGGGCTGAACCTGCAATTGCAGCCGATTGGCCAGCTGCGCGAGCGACAGACATACGCTGTCGAGGTTATCTGATGCGCGACAATTGCAGTGATTACCGGCAGATCTTCCTCAACGACAGCCCGATGATGGACGCCCGCGCGCCCGTGGAATTCAACAAGGGCGCGTTTCCCAACGTGGTGAATTTGCCGTTGATGACCGACATCGAGCGGCAGAAGGTCGGCACCTGCTACAAACAGCACGGTCAGGACGCCGCTATCAAGCTGGGCCATCAATTGGTGCAAGGTAAAACGCGCGAGGAACGGGTGCAGCGTTGGGCTGAGTTTGCCACCGCCAATCCCAATGGTTACCTCTATTGTTTTCGCGGTGGCCTGCGCTCGCAACTGGTTCAAGAATGGCTGAAAAGCGATGCCGGTATCGAGTATCCGCGCGTCGTGGGCGGCTACAAGGCCATGCGCAATTTCCTCATCGACACGACTGATCAGGCCGTGGCGCAGTGTAATTTCGTGTTGGTCGGCGGCATGACCGGCACCGGCAAGACCGAAGTGATCGCCCAGCTCGGCAACAGCCTTGACCTTGAAGGCCATGCTAATCACCGGGGCTCAAGTTTTGGCAAACGCGCCACCGGGCAGCCGATGCAAATTGATTTTGAGAATGCCCTGGCCATCGACATTCTGAAAAAGCGCAACGCCGGCATGGAGCAGTTTGTTCTTGAGGATGAAGGACGCATCATCGGCAAGTGCTCGTTACCGCTGCCACTGTACGAAGGCATGCAGCACTTTCCGCTGGTATGGCTCGAAGACAGCGTGGAAGGTCGAACAACGCGCATTCTTCAAGATTATGTCATCGACTTGAGTGCAGAGTTCATTAACCTGCAGGGCGCTGAAGAAGGCTTCAAAGCCTTTGCTGAGCGTTTAATGCAAAGCTTGACTAACATTCAAAAGCGTTTGGGCGGTGAGCGTTATCAACGTCTGGCCGCCATTATGCAGCAGGCGCTGCTGGAGCAGGAAACGCAGGGCGATGTAAGCCTTCACCGGCAATGGATAGAGACCTTGCTGGTCGAGTATTACGACCCGATGTATGTGTTTCAGCGAGAGAACAAAGCGGGGCGTATCGAGTTCGTTGGCGAGCAAGCCGCAATTGTCGAGTTTCTGCAACATCGCGCTGCTAAATGAACCTCAGGTGAATACTGCTGGTCAATGAATCATCCCAATTGCTAAACGGAGTTGCACACATGAAATCGATTTTTTGCATAGCGCTGATGGCTGCCGCACTGGTTGGCTGTGCAGGTAAAACTGATTATCGCAATTCGTGCGGGAGCCAACTGGACGCCGCATGGCATGATCTGGATTTGGCCAAGGCTGAAGGTTTTGCTGGCACCGTCAGCTATTCCAAAGCACTGTCGCTGCTGACCGCCGCGAAAACCCAGCAGCAATTTGAAGCCTATGAAGGCTGCACCAGCAAGGCCAAAAAAGCCCAGTTCTACATTGATGAGTCCCGCGCGGGTCGTTAAGCCCCGGCAATTGTTTAATCCGTTGGAGGAAAACTGGATGGAGTTGGATTTTAGCCAGTTGGCGCCCCTCGATGCTTATCGCTGGCTGGCCTCGACCGTTACCCCAAGGCCCATTGCCTGGGTGTCGAGCATCTCCCGCGAAGGCGTCAGCAATCTGGCTCCATTCAGTTTCTTTCAGGTGATCAGTGATGAGCCACCCACGCTGATGGTGAACGTCAACCATCATGGTGACGGCAGCCTCAAAGACACCTTGCGCAATGTGCAGGCCACGGGTGAGCTGGTCATTCAATTGGTCAGCTTTGCTCAAGCCGAGCAAATGAATGCCAGCTCTGCCGGGTTTGAGCACGGCGTCAGCGAGTTCGAGCGGTGCCAGATTGGCAGCACTGCCAGCCGCCTGATCGCACCGCCGCGAGTGACGGACTCGGTGATTGCATTCGAGTGCAAGGTTGCAGAAATCCTGCCGTATCCGCGCGACAAGCCGAACTGCCACATGATTTTCGCGCAGGTACTGTTGGCGCATGTCAGCGACGCCGTACTCAATGACAAGGGCCGCGTAGACCCGCACAAGATGGACCTGGTTGGCCGTTTGGGCGGCGCTGCCTATACCCGCACCCTTGAAACATTCGAAATGGTCAGACCCGGCTAAAGTTCACTGTTTTGTGATTAATCATTACGTGGGCCTTTGCCCCGGACGCGGCTGCCAGTAGCATCGAAACACTTGCATAAGGAGTGTTCGATGCGCAGAAAACTGGAAGCTTGCCTTGAGGCCGTAAATCAGGTCTTGCTGGGTAAAGAACCTCAGGTAAGGCTGGCGCTGGCTTGCTTGTTGGCGCGGGGCCACCTGCTAATCGAAGACTTGCCCGGCATGGGCAAAACCACCCTCAGTCATGCTTTGGCCAAGGTGCTTGGCCTGAGCTTTCAGCGCGTGCAGTTCACCTCCGATCTATTGCCGGGCGATATCCTTGGCACCTCGGTTTTCGACAAGGACTCCGGTCAGTTCACCTTCCATCCGGGGCCGATCTTTGCCGAGTTGGTGTTGGCTGACGAAATAAACCGGGCGACGCCAAAAAGTCAGAGCGCATTGCTTGAGGCCATGGAAGAGGGGCAGGTCACCATTGAGGGCGCCACGCGGCCATTGCCCGATCCTTTCTTTGTGATTGCGACGCAGAACCCGGTCAGTCAGGGCGGCACTTTTGCCTTGCCCGAATCACAACTTGATCGCTTCCTGATGCGTCTGTCGCTCGGATACCCGGCGCGTGGCGCTGAAAAGGCGTTGCTGCTGGGGGATTCGCGGCGTGCGTTGCTGCCGCAGATTTCGGCCGTTCTGGATCACAGCGAACTGGCCGCTATTCAAGCCGAGGTGCCCAAGGTGCGGGTCAGCGATGCGCTGGTGGAGTACGTACTGCGCCTGGTTGAGGCCACACGCACGCAGCCGCAATTTGCCTGGGGACTGTCGCCACGGGCTAGCCTGGCATTGCTAGCAGCCTCCCGTGCATGGGCGTACCTGGCCGGGCGCGACTATGTGATCCCGGAAGACGTGCAAGCGGTGCTGCCTTCGGTAGTGGGCCATCGGCTGCGTGAGCGCGCAGATCCTTCCGGACATGGCGGCAGCACGCTGGTGCAAGGCTTGCTGCGCGAGGTCACACCTCTTTGATCGCCGCTGTGCAGGCGCGCTGGAATCGCTGGCTGACCCGGCGCTTGCCGGCTTCCAGCCGGGTGCGGCTCACTCAGCGGCGGATATTTATTGTGCCGAGCAAAGTCGGCGTGATGTTCTTGCTGGCGCTGACGTTGATGTTGCTGGCGGCCATCAACTATCAAAATAGCTTGGCCTACGCGCTGACCTTTCTGCTCGGCTCAGTGTTCATCGTGGCAATCCTGCACACCTACCGTAACCTCTCCGGCTTGGTGCTGCGCGCCGCGGGTGCTAACACCGTGTTTGTCGGTGAGCATGTGCGTTATCAGGTGACGCTGGAAAGTCTTAACCACGCGCATCAGGCGATTAGTCTGGGGTTCGCAGATGAGCCGCCGTTGATTGTGGATGTGCCGCCACAGGCGAGTACGCCGGCAGAACTGTCGCTGCTGACCACGCAACGGGGTTGGTTGAAAGCGCCAAGAATGCGCGTCGAAAGTGGCTTTCCGTTGGGCTTGTTGAAAGCCTGGAGCTGGGTCGATCTCGATCAACAAGCGCTGGTTTACCCGCAACCGATCGCCGCTGATTTACCGCCCGTGATGGCTAGCGTTGGCGATGAAGACGAACAGGGACTGCGCGTGTCGGCCGATGGCGCCGATGACTTTCAGGGATTGCGCAGTTATCAGGCCGGCGATTCACGCAAGCGCCTGCACTGGAAGGCCTATTCGCGGGGCATGGGTTTACTGGTAAAGGATTTCGCCAGCCTCGGCGGCAGTCAAACGTGCCTGGACATCGCCGCGCTGTCGGGCGATCAAGAGTATCGGCTTTCGGTGCTTTGTTATTGGGTGCTGCAATATACCGAGCGCCACCAACCGTTTTCGCTGCGCCTTGATGATAAGCAAATCGCGGCAGACACCGGTGACGTTCATTGTCAGGCCTGTTTGCGCGCATTGGCCCTGACAGGGCTCAGCCAATGAGCCAGATTCAGGTTATTCCGCGCATCAGCCTGACGTGGCTGTTGGTGGCGCAGGTATTGGTGATTCTGCCGCACCTGAGTCACTTGCCGCTGTGGGTGATCGGCTTGTGGTTGGGTTGTGCGGCTTGGCGCGTGCAGATATTTCGCATGCGCGCCAATTACCCGAGCACGCTGCTCAAGTTAGGACTGATGATCGCCACTGGCTGCGGGGTGTTTCTCAGTCGGGGCAGCTTGATTGGCCTGGATGCCGGCGTGGTGCTGTTGGTGGGTGCGTTTATTCTCAAATTACTCGAGATGCGCACGCGCCGTGATGCTCTGGTGCTGATATTTCTCGGTTTCTTTGTGGTGGTTACCGCTTACCTGTTTGATGACAGCATCACCGCGGCACTGTACAGCGTGCTGCCGGTCACCGCGCTTCTCGCCGGACTGATCGGTTTGCAGCAAAGCAGCCTCGCCAGCCGTCCGTGGGACACGGCGAAGTTAGCCGCGGGACTGATGTTGCAGGCGCTGCCGATCATGCTGTTGCTGTTCGTGTTCTTTCCGCGCATCGGTCCACTCTGGTCGTTGCCCATGCCCGGTGGGAATGCGGTAACCGGGCTGTCCGACAGTATGACGCCAGGCGATATTGCCGATTTGAGCCGCTCCGGCGCGTTGGCGTTCAGGGCCAGCTTTGACGGCGAGGTGCCGCCGCGAACCGAGTTGTATTGGCGGGCGCTGACCTTGGACCGTTTCGATGGCAGGCGCTGGTCGCAATCCTCAGCACTGAATTATTCGCCCTCGCCAGACTGGCAAAAGGCCGGTGATCCGGTGAGCTACAGCATCGTCATGCAGCCCAGCTCTCAGCCCTGGCTATTTGCATTGGATGTGGCCGAGACGTCATTGCCGCAGACCCGGCAATTGAGTGATTTCCGCTTGCAGCGCAGCAAGCCGGTCGAACGCAGTTTGCTCTATCAAGTGACCTCGTGGCCGCAAGCTCTGCGCGAACCGCACGGCTCAAGCACCGGCTTGCGCCGCGCCCTGCAGTTGCCTGCCAACGTCGACCCGCGCAGCCGCCAATGGGCGCGGGAGCTGCGCCAGCAATATCCGCAGGATGAGCAGTTGGTCAATGCGCTGCTTAAGCACTTCAATCAGCAACCGTTTGTTTACACCTTGCGGCCGCCGCAAATGAGCCGTGACAGTGTCGATGACTTTCTATTCGACTCGCGCCGGGGGTTCTGCGCCCACTATGCCGGCGCCATGACCTTTGTCCTGCGCGCCGCCGGCATCCCGTCCCGCGTGGTGGCGGGGTATCAGGGCGGCGAGTACAACCCCAACGGCAATTACGTGCAGGTTCGCCAGTTCGACGCTCACGCCTGGGTTGAATACTGGCAGCCAGATCGTGGTTGGGTAAGTGTCGATCCGACGTTTCAGGTGGCGCCCGAACGTATAGAGTCCGGCCTTGAGCAAGCGCTGGCCGGGGAAGAGAGCTTCATGGAGGGTTCGCCGTTCTCGCCGTTACGGTTTCGCAAGCTGGCCTGGCTCAACCAAATCCGTCTGGCCTGGGATAATCTCAATTACAGCTGGCAGCGTTGGGTGCTTGGGTATCAGGGCGCACAGCAACTTGAGCTGTTGCAGCGCTGGTTCGGGCGTGTGGAGGCGCGTGAGCTGATCATCAGTCTGGTCGGCGGTGGCGCACTGTTTTTAGCGTTCATTGCTCTGTGGTTATTCAAACCATGGATACGCAACGGCGCGCCTGAGCAGCGCTTGTTCAGCCAGTTCGAGCGCTTGCTGAGGCGCCACGGGATTTATCGCAAAGCTGGCGAAGTGCCGGGGCATTTTGCCCGGCGTGCGGCAATTGCCTTGCCGCGTCAGGCGCCAGAAATTATTCAGTTCTATCGCTCATTCGAGGCGCAGTATTACGCGGGTGAGTCGATTGATCCCAAGTTGTTGCGCAGTCAGTTACGTCAATTACGCCGCGCGCTGCCACTGCGCTTGAGCCGGCTTGATCGCCAGCAATGAGCCCGTGCTGGCAATGAGCTAGTCTGATGCAAGCATAATGTTGCGAGGGAGTGAAACTTGAGCGCGCTGACCAAGGATTTACGGGAGCAGGTGATTCGTTTGCATGTGGCAATTATCGCCTGTGTTGAACGTGTCAGGGCAAGAACCGATGCCGAGGCTTTGCACGATCTGCGAATCAATCTGCGTAAGCTGCGCAGCCTGCTCAAACCGGTGGGGGATCGCGCCAGTTGCATGGAGCTGCAGAGAAGCGCGGCGGCGCTCGGCACCCTTACCGGCCCATTGCGCGATCTGGAAGTGCTTGAGGCCGAGCTGTGGCGTTTGGGCGACCAGCACGCGGCTCGTGCCCGCGCAGAGCGTGTGGTGCAGGGCTACGCAGGTGTTGCTTGCAGTCAGCAGACGCTTGAGTTATTGCAGGCATTAGAGGCCTGGCCGGCAGACTGGTTGGCCAGCGAGCTGCTAGGCGAACTCAAGCAGCTTCGCGCGCATCTTCACAAGCGTTTGCGCAAAGACCAGCAGCGCCTGCGTACGCTGCTGCACAGCGAAGCACTGGACTGGCATGAGCTGCGCTTGCTGGTCAAACGTGTTCGTTATGGCGCCCAGGCGTATCCACAACTCTGCGGTTTATCGACCCGCCAGCAGGCAACATTGAAGCGGGCGCAATCCTCCTTAGGCACTTGGCACGATCACTTGCAGTGGTTGCACCGCGCTCAAACCGAGCCAGATCTGCAGGCTTGCGCCGGCGTCTGGTCTGCCAGCCTGCAAGGGTGCGAGCAGGCATGCACGGATGTCGTGGTGCGGTTACAGGCGCAAATGGCCTGAATCACTGGCGCACAAACAGAGGGCTTTTAAGCCTTTTGTCCGGCGCATCCGGTCAGCCTTGGCATGCCCGATAATCTGCACGCCTTAAGCGACGTGGCCTGTCCTGCATACCGCGAATTTGAGCCTTTTCGAGATACCTTCGCAAATGAGCTGAAGTCTCATAGACTCGCGCAATGGATCAGGACGAGGCTTTTATGACTTTCACGCAATTGCTGACAGCCGTTCGCGGCGGTACTAACGAGGTTGTTATTCCTTCGCTCTGGGCGCAGGGACGTGCCAGCTTTGGTGGCCTGGTCGCTGCCCTCGTTTATCAGGCCATGCGCAATAAAGTGGCGCAAGGACGTCAGGTTCGCTCGCTGGCGATTACCTTTGTCGGTCCGGTTGCGCCCGATGTGGCGGTGAGTTTTGAAGTTGAAGTGCTGCGCGAAGGCAAAGCGGTTTCTCAGGTCATGGGCCGTGCTGTGCAGAACGGTCAAGTGATGACGCTGATTCAGGGCAGCTTTGGCGCCGCGCGCGAATCCATTATCAGCGTCGGCGCGTTGCCGGCTCCGCAAATCGCAGCGCCAGAGGCCTGTACCGAGTTGCCCTATATCGAGGGCGTTACCCCCGAATTTATCCGCTTTCTGGCCATGCGCTGGGGGATTGGCGGTATGCCTTACACGCGCAATGAAGACCGTGAAATGGGCGGCTGGGTGCGTCTGCGCGGTGAGGATCAGGTTTGCAGCATTGACGAGGCGCACATTCTGGCGCTGGTGGATGCCTGGCCGCCGGCCTTGCTGCCGCGCCTGAGCACGCCTGCGCCCGGCAGCTCGCTGACCTGGACCATCGAATTCATGCAGCCGGTTGCCGAGTTAACAACGCTGGACTGGTGCCTGTACCGCGCGCAGATTGAATATGCCCGCGACGGTTATGGCCATGTCGCTGCGGCGATGTGGACGCCAAGCGGCGAGTTGATGGCTATCAGTCGACAGGCAGTGGCTGTGTTTGCTTAAGTGCCGGCGCTGGGCAAATGCTAATGCGGTTGCGCCCGGCTGCTTTGGCTTCATAAAGCGCAATGTCTGCGCGGTTGAGCAACTGATCAAGTGACTCATGGGTGAGCATGCTCGCCAGACCAATGCTCAGGGTCAGTGAGTGGTACTGGCCGTTGCCGAGCGGCAGGTGCAAGGCTTCAATGTTGCTGCGCAGGCGTTCGGCAATTGGCATGGCCTGCTCGGTGCTGATATGCGGCAGCAAGACCACGAACTCCTCGCCGCCAATACGGCCGAGGATGTCGTTTTCACGGACGCCTAATTGCAACTCGCTCGCCACCTTTTGCAGGGCGAGATCGCCAGCCTGATGCCCGTATTTGTCATTGATTTGCTTGAAATGGTCAATGTCGAGCATCAGCGCTACACAATGCTGTTCTGTTCGCCTCGTGTAATGCAGCAACGCTTCGCCCTTGCGCCAGAACGAGTGACGGTTGTCGAGGCCTGTCAGGGCATCGGTGTTGGCCAGCGCCAACAGTGACTCTTCCATTTGTTTGCGCATGCTGATGTCATAACACCAGATCAGGTGGGCAGGGCGGCCCTTGTGCTCAAGTACGCGTCCTGAAATCACTGCGTAGTAGGGTGCGCTTGGGCCGCGGAGCAGCGCCTCGAGATCATCGACCTGATTGTCGTTGATCAAGTTGGCGTGAAAGCGTTCAGCATCGGCGGGGTCGGCAAAAAACTGGGCGTACTCAAACGTAGATGAAGGGCTCAGCAAGCTCGATTGCAAGCCTTCGCTAATAAAGTAAACCTCGTCGCCGTCGGCGCTGAAGAACGCCACATCACTCGGGCTGGCTTGCAGGATCTGGTTCAGAACGCGTTGTTCTTCGCTGAGCTCAAGGGTGCGCATAGCGACCCGGTCTTCCAGCGTATGATTAAGCTCGCTCAGCCGGTTCGACAGCTGTCGGGCTTGGCGATAGTTGTAAATCAGCCTTGCAACCAGCAAGGTCGAGCCGATCAGCAAACCGATCAACGCCCAGCCAATGTAGCGAAAGCTTTTGTACAGCAGCTGGCGGTCATGATCGAGTTTGTTGGCCAGAGAGATATTGCTGGCGATCATCACCTCGTGCATGGGTTCGATCAGTGGCGCCATATCGCGGTTTATCTGAATTGCCAGGCGCTTTGCGGCTTGTTCATCCGCGAAGTGTGCCTGTTTATTCCAAGCGGAGCTGAGGCTGATAATTCTTGCCAGCGCCTCATCGGCGCGCGGGCGCGGCAAGGGCAGGGCGCTGAATATTTTGCTGTTCTGGAGCCTGCGGGTACTGCTGCGCAGAACTTGTACGCGGACTACTAAATCATCGCCGCTGATTTCCCCTTGTTGGTATTGCCGGGCCGCTTTAAGGGTGAGCTCCATCTCGCGGGTGGTCTGATACGCGCGCCAAAGCTCACCGTGCAGGTTGGGCGCGGCAAGTTGGTTGGCTTGTTGTCCGGCGAGTAACAAGGCGGCGGTAAGCAGCCCGAGCATGGTTACCACGATGAGAACCAGCACACTCAGGGCGAGGTTCTTTTGGGATCTACTCAGCATCAATGCAGGCATCAGAAACTACTCAAAATAAATATCACTCAATTGCCAGACTGCACGGCTGAAATGGATTTGCGTGCGCAGTTCGGGGTAATCATCGAAGGGATAGATCCAGAACAGCGGACCGGACTTGTGGGCAGGCACTGGCTGGCCATTGCGGGCGTAGGCAATGATGGGGTGGAATTGTTCGATGTCCGACCGCGGGACCAGCACTGAGTAAAAGTTGAGAGCCTGCAAGCGGAGGAGCTTGTAGGGCGGTGACTGCAGATTAAGGCTGTTGAACAGGGCGTCAGCATCGACCCCAGTCCACTCAACAGGCGCTGAGGCGGGGCTGTCTTGAACCGTCAGGCTGCGCTTGGGTAATTTAGCCAGATCCTGCAAGGTGAGCTGGACCGTCTGGTTATCGCTCAGGTGCAGAACCAGCGCGGGCCTGTCGACTGGATAGGCATCACCGCCCGCGAGTGCAAGCGCAGGCAGCATTACAATGGCCATCATGGCCCAGAAATGTCGCTGTAGCGACATACGTCGTCCTCGTTGACTGCGGCGAACAAGCGGCGATCAGCCACTAACTAAGGTTCAGATGCCGCTAAAAACAAGAATGCTATTGCATTTAACGATCAGATTGCCATTCGTATCAGACGAAACGAAATAGCTTGAAAGTGACAACGTGAGTGAAAGCGCCCTAAATCAGCAGCTTGCGGGCTGGGGGCCAGTCGGTTTCAAGTTGCTACACGGTATGACAGCCACCGCAGCGGCGCCACCTAACAGGGCCAAGGCGACGTTGGTTAGCTGAAGGCTGAGCAAACCATCAATCAGGATCAGGCTCGCCGTGAGCAGCAAGGCGCCAGCGCAGAGACGCTGCGCATGCTGTTGGGTCGAGCTGGTTGGGGTATCAATAACGGCTTGGGCGGTGCTGGGCATGAGCGTTCTCCTGTGGCTGGATAAAGCTTATGCGTGAGGGCAGCGCCAAGGCGAATTGAACCTGGCTATCGACGAGATAGACCGCCGCAGGCGGCCCGGTCAGTGCTCGATATTTTGCGCGGCTGGGACAGCCGGCAGTGAGAAAAATTGCCTTGCGGTTGCCGTGGTGTGCGCGGCCAGTGCTTCGAGGCTCTCGTTGCGGTGCAGCGCGACTTCACGCAGCACTTCAGTGAGGAATGCTGGTTGGTTGCGACCGTTCTTGGGTTTCGGGCGCAGGGTGCGCGGCAGCAAGAACGGCGAGTCCGTTTCCAGCATCAGGCGTCCTTTGGGGATGTTGGACACCAGTGCATGCAGGTGCGTACCGCGGCGCTCATCGCAGATCCAGCCAGTGATACCAATGTGCAAGTCGAGGTCGAGATAATTGAACAGCGCACGCTTTTCGCCGGTAAAGCAATGCACCACGGCCGCTGGCAGGTGGTCGCGGTAATTAGCGACTATTTCGAGCAGTCGCTGATCGGCATCGCGTTCGTGCAGGAACACCGGCATGTTCAATTCGACGGCCAGTTCCAGATGCTCTTCAAGCACTTTCTCTTGTTGCGGGCGAGGCGAGAAATCGCGATTGAAATCCAGGCCACATTCGCCGACGGCTCGCACCTCGGGTTCACTGAGCAAATTGCGCAATTGCTGGCGGCAATCGCTGTTCCATTCACTGGCAGAGTGTGGATGAATTCCCGCCGTGGAAAAAAGTTGCTGGCCATTGGCGTCGAGTGCGCGACAAAGTTCTAGACTCAGTTCGCTTCCAGCGAGATCGGTACCGGTCAGAACCATTTGCATGACATTACTGTCATACGCGCGGCTGATTATGCTGTCCAATTGGTCGGCAAGGCTTGGGTGGGTCAGATTGACGCCGATGTCGATGAGTTGCATGGTGCTACCTGTAGGTCAGGATGCGCAGCATAGCAGAGCTTTTGCAAAATAAAAAAATCCAACAAATACAGTTGGTTACATTGTTTTGGTGATGTTGTTTGTCGGGTTGGTCTGGCGTCATTTGCCCGGCTGTGAGAATCTCCGCGCCCCTTGAAGCGGGCGCAAGCGGTTTATCCCCGCATTTATGATGCAAGCAAACCCTGTCCTGGAGCCTTGATGGCGCGATTTTTGTTGGTCTTGAGCCTGCTGTTGCTGCCTTTAGTGGCGGCTGCGCGCGTGGCTGGACCTCTGGAAATTGGCAAGCCCGTGGCGACACGTGATCTCGAAAACATCCGCGCCAGCGGTGAATTGCGCGTCTTGATCAACCAGAGCCGCAACAGCTCTGGCGAGGTCAAGGGTGAGAGCATCGGCGTTGAGTACCATCGCCTTCGGGCTTATGAGCAGTTTCTCAATCGTGAGTCGCGTAACGGCAGGCAGCTGAAGCTGAAAATTATCCCCAAGGCCAAGGATCAGTTACTGGGTGCTTTGCAGCGCGGTGAGGGTGATCTGGTCGCGCCAGGTGAACTGCTGGATGTGCGCGGGGGCGCGCAGGTGACGGCAAGTAAGCCTATCCGCGAAAACGTCCCGGTGGTTCTGGTCGGACGGGTTGGCGATCGTCGTTATACGCGCCTGGAGCAATTATCCGGGCGCAGTATTGCCCTGCCGGCAGGCAGCGTAGCAGGCACTGCAATTCAGGCGCTTAATAGCACGCTTCTGATGAAAAAAATGGCGCCTATCGTGATCGAATGGGTGGACCCGACGCTGGCCGTTGAGGATGTGCTGGAGATGGTCCAAGCCGGGATTTTCAACGTCACGGCAGTCGAATTACCAATTGCCCAGCGCTGGGCCAAGGTCATGCCCAAACTGCGTATCGAATACAAACTGGTGCTGTCCAAAGATGGCGATATGCGTTGGTTTGTGCGCCGTGATGCGCCGTTGCTGAGTGCCAGTATTGACCGTTTCTTCCGCGCCTACCGCAGCCCCGTCGATCCGGATACGGCATTCCAGCGCGTTTACCGGCGGCTGTACAAAGTGCATTACCCGCTGGGCAGAACCGAGCGCAAGCGTTTGGAGTCGGTGCGCCCAGTGTTGCAAAAACATGCGCAAGAGCAGGGCTTCGACTGGCTGACGCTGGCAGCGCTGGCGTTCAAGGAATCAACGCTAAATCCGGCTGCGCGAGGCTATGGCGGCGCGACCGGGTTGATGCAGGTGACGCCAATCGCGGCACGCAGCGTGGGCGTGAGCAATATCGGGGTGCTCGATAACAATGTGCGCGCCAGTGCCCGCTATCTGGCGAAGATTCGCCGCGGCTTTTTCAGCAGCGCTCAACTCAACGAACGTGAGCGGATGGCCTTTGTTCTGGCGGGCTACAACCTGGGCCCGCAACGTGTACAAAGCATGCGCGCCGAGGCCAAGCGGCGCGGTCTGAATCCCAATCAATGGTTCTTTCAGGTTGAGCGGATCGCGATGGAGCAGATGGGAATGGGCGTGGTGAGCTATGTTAATAGTGTGAACAAATACTATTTGGCATTTTCCCGTGAGCGGTACCTGCTAGAGCCGCACAAGGGTGAAGTGAGTTCGCGTAAATAATCGAATAACTTGATTTTAATTAGCGATTTTATCCGCTTTGATTATCTAATTTTGTGGTTAGTATAGCGTCCATCAACTCTCACTCAGGGCAATAAACATGAACAACCTACTGCACAAAATCACCGCTACCCAAGCCGGTTATGGCCTGACAATCTTGCGTATTGTCGTGGGCTTGATCTTCGCCGCGCACGGCGCTCAAAAGCTCTTTGGCTGGTTTGATGGCCCAGGCCTGGCCGGTGTCGCGGGATGGCTGGAAAGCCTTGGCATGACGCCTGGCTACTTGCTGGCTTTGCTCAGCGGCAGCGCCGAGTTCTTTGGTGGCCTGGCTTTAGTTATCGGCTTGCTGGTGCGCCCGGCTGCTGTAGCGCTGGCATTCACAATGGTGGTGGCGATTTTCTCGGTGCATATCGGCAATGGCTTGTTCATGAGCAACAACGGTTACGAATTCGCCCTGACCTTGCTGGTCGCAAGCCTGGCGATTCTGCTCGAAGGTGCCGGCAAGTTGTCTGTCGATCAGCAACTGGCTGACTAACCTCAACCTGCCTGGCAAAAGCCCGCCCCAGCATGAGTCTGTGCTGGGGCGGGCTTTTTAATGCCTGCTTTTTCGGGTTGATGGGTAATTGTGCTGGATTGACGATTGACAGTTCGCGCCAGCTTTCACTAGGATTGCCGCAAGCGCCGATTTAAACAGCTACTTGCGGGGCGCCGGGATCATCGATTTATCGACTCCCTGAGGAGCGCTCAGCCGAGACTCCGAAATACCGCTAAAGCGCTGGTTCGGTGTCGCCTCCCACCGCTGCCCAGCGGAATCTCTGAGGCGAAGAGTCGAGCATGAACTGTCCCCAAACGCTGGAACGTTGCACCCCGGTCACCTCTGATCGGTCACTCCCCACTCCGAAAATTCTCCTTGCAGGCAATAATCAGCCCGGTTTGTTACGCCATCTCGATGGCTGGCCAGCGCGCTGGGGCGGTTCGCGGACGTTTCTGATTCACTTCGCTGAAAATGCCCAGGGCCTGGCCAAATTCGCCAACAACAGCTTCGATATGGCGGTGCTGCAGGCGCCTGCTGCCAGCGAGTTGCAAGAGGCGGTGAAGCAACTGGTGCGAGTCGCCAAGCAGGGCCTGATTACCCGCAACTGATTGTGCGTATCAGGGGTACTCAATGGCGATGATGTACCAGTTCTTCTCGCCAGTCGGGGTCTGCACGCAGACCTCGGCGTCGAGTGACTTGCCGATCAGAGCGCGGGCCAAAGGCGAGTCGATGCTGATCAGATTGAGTTTCAAGTCCAGCTCATCAGGGCCGACGATGCGGTAGCGTGATTCATTGCCGTCATCATCTTCAAGCGTCACCCAGGCGCCAAAATACACTTTGTCCGGATCGCTCGGCTTGGCGTCGACCACTTTCAGGCTTTCAAGGCGTTTGGTCAGAAAGCGCACGCGGCTGTCGATTTCACGCAGCATTTTCTTGCCGTAGGTGTATTCGGCATTCTCCGAGCGATCGCCCTGCGCTGCGGCTTCGCTGACCGACTGAGTAATTTGCGGGCGACGCACATGCCACAGTTCGTGCAGTTCGGCGCGCAGGCGAGCCTCGCCTTGCGGGGTGATCAAGGCGGTGCCTGCAGTACGGGGAGGGCGATAACGACTCATGCTGGAAAAACTGCACAGTGGAAGATGGCGGCGATAGTATCAGCCCTCACGCAATACTGTGAGCGGGCTGCTGTTGAGGGCTTTGCGGGTGCCCCAAATACCGGCTGCACCGACTGCCAACGCGCCGATCACCGGCAGAATCAGCAGCCAGGGATGGGGCGACCACTCAAGGTTGAAGGCGTAGCGGTAAAGCAGGTAGCTGATCAACTCACAGCCAAGTGCGGCCAGCACACCACTGGTGGCGCCCAGCATGGCGAATTCTGCGCGGCGGGCATTGATCACTATCTTTCGTTCAGCGCCGAGAGCACGCAGCAGCGCGCCTTGGCGAATGCGTTCATCAAGGGTGGTTTGCAAACCGGCGAACAGCACGGCAAAACCGGCTGCCAACACAAACGCGAGGACAAACTCGATGGCCAGTGTCACCTGCGCCAGAATGCTGCGCAGTTGGCTCAGCAATGCATCCACCCCGAGCAAGGTCACCGCCGGGAAGGCGCGGGATAATTCGACCAGCTGCTTGTCGTTGCCGGCTGGCAGGTAGAAGCTGGTGAGGTAGGTCACTGGCATGTCCTGCAACGTGCCTGGCTCGAAAATCATGTAGAAGTTCGGCTGGAAGTTGTTCCAGTCCACGCTGCGCAAGCTGGTTACGCGCGCTTCACGGTTTAGCCCGCCGACATTGAACGTCAGGGTGTCGCCAATCTTCAGTTCAAGGTTTTCGGCGAGCTTCTCTTCGACCGAGACGCCGGGTATTTCGCGCTTCTCCTGGCTCCACCAACTGCCGGCAACCAACTGGTTGTCACCCGGCAGATCCGCCGCCCAGGTCAGGCTCAGATCACGCTGGGTCGCCCGCTCGCCACGGCTGTCCTTGCTCACGAGTTGGCGTACGGCTTGGCCATTGATCGCAGTCAAACGGCCTGGAACAACGGGATAGAGCGGGGCTGCGTGCGGTGATATGGCTTGCAACTGTTGGGCAAACGCTTCTTTCTCGGCCGGTACGATATTCAGCGCAAACTGATTGGGCGCGTCAGCTGGCAGTTGGTCTTGCCAGGTGCTCAGCAACTCAATACGCAGCAAGGCAATCAGTGCCATCGCCAGAATGATCAAGCCGAATGCCAGCGATTGCCCGGCAGCGGCGAGCGGATGGCGCAGCAGTTGGCCCAAACCAAGACGCCACGGCAGGGAGGCCTGCGCCATCATCCGGCGCAAGCTGCGCAGGGCTAAAAGCAGCAATCCGCCCAGCAGACATGCTGTTAGCAGACCGCCGCCAAGCAGCGCCAGCGTCAGCGGTAAATCCAGGCTCAGGCGCCACATGATCAGGCCAAGCGCCAACAGCGCAGCGCCGTAGACCAGCCAGGAGCTTGCCGGCACGGGCAGCATGTCGCGCCGCAAAACGCGCAGCGGAGGGACGCGGCCCAAGGCGGCAAGTGGCGGCAAGGCAAAGCCTGCAAGGGCGACCAGACCTGTTGCGATTCCCGCCAGTGCAGGCCAAACGCCCGCAGCGGGGATTTCACCTGGCAGCAGGCCGTCGAGCAGGAAGAACAAACCGTACTGGGCGAGCCAGCCGACGAGTGCGCCGCACAGGCAGGCGCTGAGTCCCAGCAAACCCAGTTGGATGCTGTAGAGCGTCAGCGCTTGCCGGCGCGACAGGCCGAAACAGCGCAGCAGGGCGCTGGCATCAAAGCGCCGCGCGGCAAAACGTGTGGCGGACAGGGCGACAGCAACCCCGGACAACAGCACAGCGGCCAGACTGCTGAGGTTCAAATAGCGTTCAGCGCGCCCCAATGCACCGCCGATCTGCCGATTACTGTCGCGGGCGCCCTGGATGCGTTGGTTGGCTGCCAGTGTCGGCTGTAATGCCGTCTTGTACTGCGCCAGAGCGTCACTCTCGCCGCTCCATAATTCAAAGTATTTAACCCGACTGCCCGGCTGCACCACACCGGTAGCGTCCAGGTCGGCAAGATTGATCAGCACGCGCGGCGTCAGGCTGTAAAAGTCACCGCCGCGATCTGGCTCGTAGGTCAGCACACGGCTCAGGCGCAGGGTTTTGTTGCCGACATCGATGCTGTCGCCTGCTTTGAGATTGAGCGCGGCAAACAGGCGCGCCTCGGCCCAAGCCTCGCCAAGCTTTGGTCCGGCAGATACTTGCTCTTGCGCGTATGGTTGCGCCGCGCTTTTTAGCCGGCCTCTTAATGGGTAGGCTTCATTGACTGCCTTGACGCTGGCCAGTTGGATGCCGGTATCGGTGGCGATAACGCTGGAAAATTCTACGCTGCTGGCGTGGTTCAGACCGAGCGCCAGACCTGCCTCGATTTGTTCAGGGCTGGCCTGCGTACTGGCACTCAAGCGTAAGTCGGCGGCGAGGAATTCACTGGCGCGCAATTGCATGCCGCTGTTCAGGCGCGCACTGAAGTAGCCAATCGCGGTACTCGCGGCCACTGCCACCAGCAGGGCAAAGAACAGCACGCGGATTTCTCCGGCGCGTGCTTCGCGAAGTAATTGGCGTAAGGCAAGTTTGAACAGGCGCAGCAGCGGCAAGTTTGTCATCAGCAGGCCTGTTGGCCAACCAACTGGCCCCCTTCGAGGCGAATCAGGCGGTTGCAGCGTTGCGCCAGATGTTCGTCGTGGGTGACCAGCACCAGTGTCGCGCCACGTTCCTTGTTCAGCTCGAACAACAGGTCGCTGATATGCGCGCCTGTGTGGCTGTCGAGGTTGCCTGTGGGTTCGTCGGCGAACAACACATCCGGTTGCGCCGCAAACGCACGGGCAATTGCGACGCGCTGCTGTTCACCACCGGAGAGTTGGCGGGGGTAATGACTGAGGCGCTGGCCCAGGCCGACCCGGTCAAGCAACTCGGCGGCTTGCTGGCGCGCATCGGCCCGGCCTTCAAGTTCAAGTGGCAGCATCACGTTTTCGAGCGCATTGAGGCTGTCGAGCAGTTGGAATGACTGAAACACAAACCCTACATGTTCAGCCCGGACGCGGGCGCGCTGGTCTTCATCGAGGCTGGCGAGATCATGCCCGGCCAGATCTATCGAACCACTGCTGGGCAAATCAAGGCCGGCCAACAGGCCGAGCAGGGTGGACTTCCCCGAGCCGGAACTGCCGACAATTGCCAGGCTGTCGCCCGCAGCGAGTTGCAGTGATAAATCGTCAAGTATGGTTAACTGGCCTTCAGCGCTGGGCACCACTTTGCTAAGGTTTCGCGCGCTGAGAATGTGTGAGCTCATGGAGAATCCAATGCAGAAAAGGTTAATCGGCTTCGCCCTGATCATGTTGCTTTGGGGGCAAACCGCCGCGGCCAGTACAGTGCTGGTGGTTGGAGATAGTATCAGTGCCGCTTTCGGGCTGGATACCCGTCAGGGTTGGGTTGCTTTGCTGCAGGAGCGGATGGCTGCCGAGGGGTTTTCCGAGCACGTGGTGAACGCCTCAATCAGCGGCGATACCACGGCTGGTGGGGCTTCGAGGCTGCCTACGCTGCTTCAGGAACATAAGCCTAAAGTGGTTGTGGTGGAACTGGGCGGCAATGACGGCCTGCGCGGTTTAGCCCCCGTGCAAATGCAACAAAATCTTTCTTCGATGATTGAGCAGTCGAAGCAGGCCGGCGCCGAAGTGCTGCTGCTGGGCATGCAGTTGCCCCCTAATTACGGCAAGCGCTACACCACGGCTTTCGCCAATGTGTTCAGCGACTTGGCCCGTGAACAGCAAGTGGCGCTGGTGCCGTTTTTGCTTGAAGGGGTGGGCGGCGTGCCGCGCCTGATGCAGGCGGATGGCATTCATCCGGCCGCCGAGGCGCAATCAATACTGCTCGAAAATGTCTGGCCGCAGCTTAAGCCACTGCTCTGAGCCGAGGATTGCGTGCACTGGATTCCTGTGGGCGCTGGCTCGTTGATACGGGTGCTGCACAATCAATGCGCAAAAAATACGCTCGATGGCAGTGAAAGACACTGAAAATGGGCTTTTCTGTCACCCGTCTTTCGGCTAATGTTGCGCGCCCATTCAGGAGCCCTTGATGTCGCGCCATTCTTGGTCTTTGCACGCTTACCATTTGATCGAGCCTGACGAGCAGCTAGACCTGTTCGCCTGCCGTGAAGTGCGCGTGCACCTGGCAGCTCGCCAGATTGAGCTGGGTAGCGTGGCCGACCGGACTCTGTGCGGCGGCTTTCTGCCGGCGCAACCGCTTTGGAAGCCCGTTGACAAGCCGACGCTGCGTGATAAGCGCCTCTGCGTCGCTTGTCGCGAGGTGCTCGAGGCCCAGCGCAGGGGTGAACGACTCGGCTGGCCAGAGGTCTGAAATTCTCCAGCGGTATCGGCGCAGGTGTACACTTAAATGCTTTCTCCCAACCATTCTTTAATCAAGGATTTCCGGATGTTGTCGCGCATGCATGCCGTCGCCCGTTGCCTCTCAGTTGCCTCGCTGTGTCTGGCGGCTGGCTCTGCCTTTGCCCTCGAGTTTCCTCTGCCGCCAGCTGGTGACGACATCATCGGCGAAGTGCGGGTGGTCAAGGCAAAGTACGAAGACACCTTCGCTGACCTCGGCACCGCCAACGACCTCGGTTATTCGGAAATGCTGGCGGCCAACCCGGGCATCGATGCCTGGCTGCCGGGTGAGGGTTCAGAGGTTATCCTGCCGACGCGCTTCATTCTGCCGCCAGGCCCGCGTGAAGGGATCGTGATCAATCTGGCTGAGTACCGCCTGTACTACTTCCCCAAGGGCCAGAACAAGGTTTACACCTACCCGCTGGGCATTGGTCGTGAAGGCTGGGGCTCACCCGTGGCCAACGCGCGTATTACTGACAAGATCGCCAACCCGGCCTGGTATCCGCCCAAGTCGATTCGCGAAGAGCACGCTGCCGATGGCGATCCGCTGCCAACGGTCGTGCCGCCAGGCCCGGACAATCCATTGGGCCCGTACAAAATGCGTTTGTCTGTACCGGGTTATCTGATTCATGGCTCCAATAAGAAGTTTGGTATTGGTATGCGCGTCAGCCACGGCTGTTTCCGCATGTTCAATAACAATGTCCTGGAATTGGCGGCGATGACCAAAGTCGGTACTTCGGTGCGCATCATTAATGAGCCCTACAAGTTCGGCCGCAGTAACGGCAAGATCTACTTAGAGGCGCACGAGCCGCTGGATGACACCGGTAATACTTCGATCGTTGACAAGCACACGGCCGTTATCAATGCCCTGCTCAAGAGCGATGAATTGAGTGGCCTGCATCTGGATTGGGATGTGGTGCGTGAAGTGGTTGCAGCGCAGGATGGCTTGCCCATCGAAATCGCTGAACAGAGCGTAGCCCCGCAAGCGGAGCAACTCGGCGCTTATTAAGTAAAGCGGCGTAAACAAAACCCGTAGTGCTCAACAGCCTGCGGGTTTTTTATTACACGGCTATTAACCCGCCCGCTGTTTTACGCTTAAACGCCAGGCAATAAAAAAGCCGACCCATAAACTGGGTCGGCTTTCTTTAATAACCCGGGGGTTATTACTTGCGGCTGGCTTTGTCCAGCATACGCAGAGCGCGCTCATTGGCTTCGTCAGCAGTTTGCTGAGCCTTCTGAGCAGCTGCCATAGCTTCGTCAGCCTTGCGATAGGCTTCGTCAGCACGGGCTTGTGCACGAGCAGCGGCGTCTTCAGTTGCGGTCAGACGTGCTTCAGTTTCTTTGGACATGCTGCTGCAACCGGTAGCCAATACTGCGGCCAAAGCCAGAGCAGAGAATTTCAGAACGTTGTTCATCGTGTTCCCCTTAAGAGAGCGAGTTTTTCCATAAGAGCATATTCCCAGTAGCGGGAAAATAGCCGCGTACATACTACCCATAACTTGTAGTAAGTAAACGGAGAAGACGCAAGTCAGAGCACTATTTTTTTCACTTCCGGGGAAAATTTCATCTTTACCGAACAAAGTGGGTGAAAAGTAATCAAAGGCCGTTGGCCTGTCGCGTTAGGGGCGCTTTGTTGATATAAAACAGCTGTTCGATTTTTCTTCGGAAGAGTCCGCGCTAGATAACAATAAGATTGAATTGGAGAGCAGTATGTTAGGGAATTTTGGCTTGCTTGCAGGCTTGGTTTTACTGATGTTCATGGCCCTGCGTGGGGTCAATATTTTCATCGCGGTTGTACTTTGCTCGATTGTCGTTGCGCTGACCAACAACTTGCTCGTGCCGCAGGCCCTGCTCGAGTTTTTCCCCTTCGGGCCGCTGGGTGCATTCACCTTTGCCGGTAAGTTCTTTCTACTATTCGTCTGTGGCGCCATCTTTGGCAAAGTGATGGCCGTAAGCCAGGCGGCTAACAGCATTGCCATGATCATCACGCGTAAGCTTGGCGTTGAGCGCACGCTCTGGGTGGCGATGCTGGTGTGTGCCTTGCTGACTTACGGCGGCGTGGTGGTGTTTGTGGTGATCTTCACCATGTATCCCCTGGGCGTGAGCATGATGCGCGAAGCTGACCTGCCGAAGCGTCTGTTTTGTGCGGCTACAGCGCTCGGGGCGGGTACGTTCACCATGACGGCCTTGCCCGGCACTCCTTCGATTCATAACGTCATTGCCGCGACAGCATTGGGCACCGACCTGTTTGCAGGTGCCTGGATTGGTCTTTTCGCCAGTGCGCTGATGATTGTTCTGGGCATGGCCTATGTGCAGCGCGAGTGGCGTCTGGCTAAAGCGCGCGGGGAAGGCTTTGAGGCCAATGCGCAGGATGAGCGCATGGAGCAGCTGGCCAACACCTCCGGCAGTGGCCCGCATTGGGGGCTGGCGCTGGTGCCGATTGCGCTGGTATTGGGGATTATCGTGTTGCCGCGCCTGTTCTTGCTGGCCGGTATTGATCCGGCAGGGTCCGGCGCTTTCGCGCAGGTACTGAACTTTAGTCAACGCCAACCTATTCTCTGGCCGAGCCTTGCATTGATGGTCGCCACGCTGGTTGCTATCGGCTTGTTTCCGGGTCTGCGCCGTAACACTCTGGCTACTTTGGGGCAGGGCGCTGACGATGCGATCATGCCGCTGCTGAACACCGCAGCGGTTATCGGCTTTGGCGGTGTGGTGACCCATACCGCTGGCTTTTCGCAGTTCGCTAACTGGATTCTTGAGGTCGACATGCCAGCCTTGCTCTCTGTGTTCACGTCGGTGAGCGTGGTGTCCGCCATCGTTGGCTCGTCGTCGGGCGGGTTGCAAATCTTCATGCAGACGCTGGCGCCCAAATACCTGGACATGGGAATTGAGCCTGAGGTTTTGCACCGGATCGCCAATATTGCCTCGGGCGGCTTTGACTCGCTGCCGCATTGCGGCGCCGTGATCGCCATGTTGATGATCATGGGGCTCACCCACAAACAGGCTTACAAGGATATGTTTGTGGTGACTGTGTGCATTCCGGTGGTGGCCGTGCTGAGTTGCATTGCCGTTCTTAGTATTGTCTAAGTTATTGATTCTATTTGGTTGTTAGGGAGGCTGGTGATAAGCTCGGGGTGATTTTTGACGGCAGCGCCAGAAAGCGCGAATATATTGCCAATAATTACCCTGCCAGATAAATGCACAAACACTGTGTTTATCAGCGGAGTTGGCAGCGCAAATGCGCTGCTTTCGACTTAGCGTATTTGGCAATCTGTATTGCCTGTTCAGACGCACACGTGCCGGTTGATCCAAGCAAACCCTGGCAGAACATTGCGTCTTACCGAGCAGTCGTCGCCCAAATAATTAGATCGACGCGGATGCAGTATCAGTCCGCCAGAGGAGTAACAATGAGCGAGGCGTTATCCATTCTCCATGACCAGGCAGGTCACCAGTTTGAGACCACAGTGGACGGTGATCGTGCTTATTTGGCCTATATGGACTTGGGTAAGCAAACGCTGGATATCTACCGCACATTTGTGCCCAACTCTTTGCGCGGGCGCGGTATTGCCGCGGCGTTAACCGAGCATGCGCTGCAGTATGCTGATCGCATGGGCTACTCGGTGATTCCGTCGTGCTCGTATGTAGAGCGCTACATGGAGCGCCGCCAGCGCGACAACGCCGAAAGCTGATTGGTTTACCTACAAAAACGCCGGGCATTGCCCGGCGTTTTTGTAGGTGCTGAAAACTCAGGCGCGGTCACGCTTGGGCAGCACGTCTTTGAGCTTAGTACGCATGTCACGCAGCGTCTTGGCCGTTGTGTCCCAGTCGATGCAGGCATCGGTGATCGAAACACCATACTTGAGCTGGTCGAGATCTTTAGGGATCGACTGGCTGCCCCAACCAATGTGGCTTTCCACCATGAGGCCGACAATCGACTGATTGCCTTCAACAATCTGGTTGGCAACGTTGTCCATGACCAGTGGCTGCAGGGCCGGGTCCTTGTTGGAGTTGGCGTGGCTGCAGTCAACCATCACATTTGGGCGAATCCCGGCTTTCGTCAGCTCTTGCTCGCAAACAGCAACGCTGACCGAGTCGTAGTTAGGCTTGCCGTTGCCACCGCGCAGGACCACGTGACCGTAGGCGTTGCCTTTGGTGGTGACGATAGACACGCCGCCTTGTTGGTTAATGCCGAGGAAACGGTGCGGGCTGGAAACTGACTGCAGGGCGTTTATTGCCACGGTCAGGCCGCCGTCGGTGCCGTTCTTGAAGCCGACCGCCGAGGACAGACCCGAGGCCATCTCGCGGTGAGTTTGCGATTCGGTGGTGCGTGCGCCGATTGCCGACCAGCTGATCAGGTCCTGCAAGTACTGCGGGGAGATCGGGTCGAGTGCTTCGGTTGCGGTTGGCAGGCCCATTTCTGCCAGATCGCGCAGCAGGGTACGGCCAATGTGCAAGCCATCCTGAATCTTGAACGAGTCATCCAGATACGGGTCGTTGATCAGGCCTTTCCAGCCAACGGTGGTGCGCGGCTTTTCAAAATAAACGCGCATAACCAGATACAGCGTATCGCTCACTTCAGCTGCCAGCGCCTTGAGGCGTTCGGCGTAATCATGAGCCGCTTTGATATCGTGAATAGAGCAGGGACCCACCACCACAAACAGACGGTGATCTTTGCCATCCAGAATATTGCGAACAACTTCGCGGCCCGCAGAGACGGTTTTCAGCGCTGCTGCCGTCAGGGGAATTTCCTGCTTGAGTTGTTCGGGGGTGATGAGCGTCTCGTTGGAGGCAACGTTAAGGTCATCAATTGGTAAATCAGCCATCGTGCTTCTCATCAGTCAGAGTCATCAGGTCACGGGTGCCGGCCGCCAGCGTTCCCCGTGTGGCGGAGCACAGCAATTTGGGCACAGCGGGGAACCAGAACCTTAGCGCGTAACAGGCGCGGGAGACAATGGGTTCAGGGGCGATTAATCCGGCTAATGGCGCGGAATTTGACGATGCACAGGGTTGATCGTAAAAAATTGGCCGCTTTGGCCTGATTCTGCAGTCGTTTTGCGCGGCTATCGTCGGCTGAATAAGGCGTTTTGGTGGTGGATGCTGTGCCGCAAAACGTCACAATTGCTGCTGGCCGGGCTGCCCAAACTGGGCGGCGTGTTCGGCAACCCACTCAGCCGCGATACTTTCGCAGCACAGAGGCACGCCGAGTTCCTGTTCGCGCTGCAGGCGGTAGTGCTCAATCTGGCAGACCTGCTCCACCATGCGTGCGCGAAACAGGGTGTCCTGATCTGTAAAGGCGACCCCGACCAGATATTCAGCACCTTGTTGCTGGCACCACGCGACAACACCCGCGCAGAACACATCGTCACCGAGCAGGCGAATGCGCAATTCAACGGCCGCGCCACGGCGAAATGCACGCGGGGAGTTACAGGCGATCCCGCCAAGACTTATATTGTGCAGGCGCTGGCGAGGCGGTGCGGGTTGCCTGCATAGGCGCAACTCGACAGGAATACTGCTTGGATGGCGCAAAAAACTCCGCATTCGGGAACACTCCACATGTATCGACTGCAAGCAAATCAAGGGTCCAATTTTGCCGGAGCTTGAACTCACAGATTTTGATGCCGATCAGCAATTGCTGGCTTTGCCAGGCATCTCCCTCGTGCTATTTACCAGCATAGGTTGTGCCAGTTGCCGATATGCGCGCGCTCATTTACCGCACATGGCGTTACCTGTTGACCGGCTGGCGTGGATCGATGCGGCTGACAACGCGGGGCTGGTGCAGCGCTATGAGGTATTTCACTTGCCTGCGCTGTTTGTTGTGCGCGATGGCGACTTTTACGGCGCCGTGCAGGCGCGTTTGAATCTTCACGAATTAACGAACGCCGTGGACGGCGCATTAAGCCGTCCGGCTGAGGAGCTTCCCTGATGTCGAGCAACACAAAACCGCGTATTGGCATTGTTGGTACCGGCGCAATTGGCGGTTTTTATGGCGTAATGCTGGCGAAAGCAGGCTTCGATGTGCACTTTTTACTGCGCAGTGAATACGCCGCCGTCGAGCAGAACGGCCTGCAAATCAATAGCCAGGTACATGGCCCGATGACGCTGGCGCCTGTGCAGGCTTACCGCTCAGTTGAGGACATGCCGGCGTGCGACTGGCTGTTGGTGGGGGCTAAAACCACCAGTAATGGGGAACTGGCCCCAATTATCAGCCAGCTCGCCGGGCCGGATTGCAAGGTGATATTGCTGCAAAACGGCTTGGGCGTCGAAGAGGCCCTGCGTCCACTGCTGCCGGACACGCTGCACCTGTTGGGCGGGCTTTGCTACATCTGCGTGGCGCGATCGGCGCCGGGCGTGGTTGAGCATCAGGCGTTAGGCGCAATCAATCTCGGTTACCACTCCGGACCTGCTGATGCGGCGCAGCGTCAGGCGATTCTTGAACAGGGCGTCGGGTTGTTCAAAGCTGCCGGTATCGACAGCGCGCCAATGGCCAATCTGGAGCAGGCGCGCTGGCAAAAGCTGGCCTGGAACGTGCCCTACAACGGTTTGTCGGTGCTGCTTAATGCCGACACCCAAGCCATGATGGCCAACCCGGACAGCCACGCACTGGTCGCTGCAATGATGCAGGAGGTGGTCGACACCGCCGCTGCCTGTGGCCATCAGCTCCCAGAAGGCATTGTCGGCAAATTGTTGGGCGCGACTGCGCGCATGCCCGAGTATTTGCCTAGCATGTACCATGACTTCGCCCATCGCCGTCCGGCAGAGCTGCCAGCGTTGTATGAGGTGCCACTGGCGGCGGCCAAAGCGGCGGGCGTGAGCATGCCTAAAGTCGAAGCGCTGTATCAGGCTTTGCGGTTTCTCGAGCAGCGTACCAATTGATAGCGAGGTGGCAATGGCCAAGGTAATGAGCGACAAGCTGGTGCTGGCAATTTCCTCGCGGGCATTATTTGACCTCAGTGAAAGCCATCGCGTTTACGAAAGCGAAGGCGTTGAGGCATACCGCCAATACCAGATCGCCCACGAAGATGAAATTCTTCTGCCGGGCGACGCCTTTCCTTTGGTCGAAAAGCTGCTGGGGCTGAACAAGGCGCTGGGTCAGCCACGGGTCGAGGTGATTCTGGTCTCGCGCAACAGCGCTGACACTGGCCTGCGGGCGTTCAACTCGATCCAGCATTATGGGCTGGGCATTTCCCGCGCTGCATTTGTCGGCGGCCGCAGCCCGGACCCGTATCTGGCGGCCTTTGGTTGCCACCTGTTCTTGTCCACCCATGCTGAAGATGTGCGCAGTGCCTTGCGGGCCGGTTTCGGCGCCGCGACGATTTTGTCCGGTGGGCCGCGACGGGCCGCCAGCAATGAGCTGCGGATTGCATTCGATGGCGATGCGGTGCTGTTCTCGGATGCCTCCGAGCGGGTGTTTCAGGAAGCCGGGCTGGAGGCATTCCAGACCCACGAACGCAACTCCGCCAGAGAGCTGCTACCCGGCGGCCCATTCAAGCCGTTTCTGGCGGCGCTGCACCTGCTGCAGCAGGAATTCCCGGAGGAGAGTTGCCCGATCCGCACAGCGCTGGTGACCGCGCGTTCTGCGCCGGCTCACGAACGCGTTATCAGAACCTTGCGCGACTGGAATATCCGCCTTGACGAGTCGTTCTTCCTGGGCGGATTGGAGAAATCGAAAATTCTCGAAACCTTTGCCGCTGATGTGTTTTTCGATGATCAGGCCGGGCATTGCGAGAAGGCCAGTAAAGTAGTCGCCACTGGTCATGTGCCGCATGGCATCAGCAACGAGCCACACCTCTAAACGGCCGCCACGGCTGGGTTTGGCGGCCTTTATTGCCATCGCCTTATAGCCACTTGTCCTAAAAGCTAGGCTTTTTGTTGACTTGTTGGTAGCGCTGCTAAGCTCAAGAGCAAGGGTTCGTTGGCAGTGGAGGCCGTATGGTTCGAACGATTTTATATGCCACCGATCTAGGGCTCTACGCCCCGTATGTGTTGCAACATGCACTGGGGTTGGCGCGCAGTTTTAACGCCAGGCTGTATGTTGTGCACGCGGTCGAGCCAATCGGCTTGTTTGCCGAGTCGGTGTTGAAAACCTACCTTGATGAAGAGCGGATGCATGAGTTGCGCACAAGCGGCTTGAGCACCGTTATGGCCAGCATTGAGACGCGCGTGTTAGAGGGTTTTCGCGACGAGTTGGGCGAGATGTCCGATGATCTCGACTTGATTACCGGCGTGCGCGTTGTGCAGGGCGACCCGCCACTGATGATTCTTGAGGAGGCGCAGAAACTCGACGTCGACTTGCTGGTCGTAGGCAGTCACAGCCACGGCACGGATATGGACATTCCGATGGGGCGCACAGCCCTGAGGTTGGTGCAGTTATCTGAAGTTCCGGTGTATATGGTGCCCATGCTGCAACACCGGGGTCGCCCTGATCTTTGAGCGATAGCGGATAAAAATTAAATTTATGGTCAGTTTGGATCAATTGAACCATTCTTATGGTTATATGCGGCAGCCGCCAATTGAATGGCTGCTCAACTGCTTTGAGGGATAGTTATGAAGCTTCAGCAATTGCGCTATATCTGGGAGGTTGCGCACCATGATCTCAACGTTTCCGCCACTGCGCAAAGTCTGTACACCTCTCAGCCCGGCATCAGTAAACAGATCCGCCTGCTCGAAGACGAACTAGGCGTTGAGGTGTTTGCCCGCAGCGGTAAACACCTGACTCGTGTTACACCGGCAGGCGAGCGGATTATCACCACCGCTGGCGAGATTCTGCGCAAGGTCGAAAGCATCAAGCAGATCGCCCAGGAATTCTCCAACGAGAAGAAAGGCTCGTTGTCTATCGCCACCACCCACACCCAGGCGCGCTATGCCTTGCCGCCGGTGATCAGCAGCTTTATCAAGCAATACCCGGATGTTGCCCTGCACATGCATCAGGGCACGCCCATGCAAATCGCCGAAATGGCCGCTGACGGCACGGTGGACTTTGCCATCGCCACCGAAGGTCTTGAGTTGTTCAATGATCTGGTGATGATGCCGTGCTATCGCTGGAACCGCTGTGTGGTCGTGCCGCAAGGCCACCCGCTGACCAAACTGCCGAAGCTCACCCTGGAAGCCCTGGCTGAGTACTCGATTGTCACTTACGTGTTTGGTTTTACCGGCCGTTCCAAACTGGACGAAGCTTTCAGTCATCGCGGTCTGTCGCCCAAGGTGGTGTTCACCGCAGCCGACGCCGACGTGATCAAAACCTATGTGCGCCTTGGCTTGGGCGTGGGCATTCTTGCCAAGATGGCGGTGGATGCCGCGCACGATCCGGATCTGGTAGTACTCGATGCCAGCGAATTGTTCGAGTCGAGCGTCACCAAAATCGGTTTCCGTCGCGGCACATTCCTGCGCGGTTTCATGTGCGACTTCATCGAGAAATTCGCCCCGCACCTGAGCCGTGACATGCTCGCCAAGGCTGTGGCTTGCCACAACAAATCCGAGCTGGAAGAGCTGTTTGCCGACGTCGAATTACCGACTTACTGAGACCTGAGATGCAACAAAGCCCTGATCGTATAATCAGGGCTTTGTTGTTTACAGCGGGTTAAAACCCGGCGAGCGCCGCACGTAAGAAGACGCGTTGCAAGAAAACTCAGCGTGCTGGCAACGCGCTCATCCCGCCAGGCGCATTTCTAGAACGAGTCGCCGGGCACCCGTACCCAGCCTTCCATCAGTACCCGTGCACTGCGGCTCATGATGGCCTTGGTGACTTTCCATTCGCCGTTCTCTTGCGTGGCTTCTGCGCCTACACACAAAGTGCCGGACGGATGCCCGAAGCGCACCTCGTTGCGCGCCTTGGCGCCGGCTGCGGTATTCACCAGCGTGCCGGGAATGGCCGCTGCAGTACCGATAGCCACCGCTGCCGTGCCCATCATGGCGTGATGCAACTTGCCCATCGACATGGCGCGTACCAGCAGTTCGCAGTCGCCCGCATTAAGCAACTTGCCGCTGGACGTGGTGTAGGCGGCCGGCGGTGCAACGAATGCAACCTTGGGCGTGTGCTGGCGTTTGGCGGCTTCATCAATGTGGCTGATCAGGCCCATGCGCAGCGCACCGTGGGCGCGGATCGATTCGAACATGGCCAGCGCTTTCGGGTCGCTGTTAATCGCTTCCTGCAACTCGGTGCCGGTGTAACCAATGGCTTCGGCGTTGACGAAGATGGTCGGAATGCCAGCGTTGATCATTGTCGCCTTGAGCGTGCCAATGCCCGGCACTTCCAAGTCATCTACCAGATTGCCGGTGGGGAACATTGAACTGCCTGCGCCGTCATCCTCATCAGCAGCCGGGTCGATGAACTCAAGCTTCACTTCGGCGGCAGGGAAGGTCACGCCGTCGAGTTCGAAGTCGCCGGTTTCCTGGACTTCACCGTTGGTAATCGGTACGTGAGTGATGATCGACTTGCCGATGTTGGCCTGCCAGATGCGCAGCGTGAGGATGCCGTTCTGTGGAATGCGGCTGGCATCGACCAAGCCCTTGCTGATCGCGATCGGGCCAACGGCGGCTGAGAGGTTGCCGCAGTTACCGCTCCAGTCGACGAAGGCTTTGTCGATGGACACCTGGCCGAACAGATAGTCGATGTCGTGATCCGGCTGGCTGCTTTTGCTGATGATCACGGTTTTGCTGGTGCTGGAAGTGGCGCCGCCCATGCCGTCAATTTGTTTGCCGTACGGATCAGGGCTGCCAATAACGCGCATCAGCAAAGCGTCGCGCGCAGCACCGGCGACCTGGGCCGATGGCGGAAGCTCTTGCAGGCAGAAAAACACGCCTTTACTGGTACCGCCCCGAACGTAAGTGGCCGGGACTTTGATTTGCGCTACATGAGACATGTGGGTTATGTCCTCTGAAACTGCGTGAAGTGAGGGCCGCTACGCGCTGAACCTAGCGCCGCGAACCGTCACTGAAAGAAGAGGGCGGTCACGGCGAATTGCTCCGCCGTGACCGCGGCAGGCTTACGAGACGTTTGCAGACTCAAGGAAGTCCTGCGCGAAACGCTGCAGCACACCTCCGGCCTCATAAATCGACAGCTCTTCAGCGGTGTCGAGGCGGCAAGTCACGGGCACTTCAACGCGTTCACCGTTTTTGCGGTTGATCACCAGCGTCAGGGTGGCGCGTGGTGTGCGCTCGCCAATCACGTCGTAGGTTTCGCTGCCATCAATTTCCAGCGTCTTGCGGGTTGTGCCCGGCAGGAATTCAAGTGGCAACACGCCCATGCCGACCAGGTTGGTGCGGTGGATACGTTCAAAACCTTCAGCGGCGATGGCTTCAACACCGGCCAGACGCACGCCTTTGGCCGCCCAGTCACGGGATGAGCCCTGGCCGTAGTCAGCACCGGCGATGATGATCAGCGGTTGCTTGCGCTCCATGTAGGTTTCAATCGCTTCCCACATGCGCGTGACTTTGCCTTCCGGCTCAATGCGCGCCAGAGAACCTTGTTTGACCACACCGTTTTCAACCACCATTTCATTGAGCAGTTTCGGGTTGGCAAAGGTCGCCCGTTGTGCGGTCAGGTGATCGCCGCGGTGGGTGGCGTAGGAGTTGAAGTCTTCTTCCGGCAAACCCATTTTGTGCAGGTATTCACCGGCCGCGCTGTTGAGCAGGATCGCATTCGACGGCGACAGGTGATCAGTGGTGATGTTGTCTGGCAGCACGGCGAGTGGGCGCATGCCTTTAAGCGTGCGCTCACCAGCCAAAGCGCCTTCCCAGTAAGGCGGACGACGGATGTAAGTGCTCTGTGCGCGCCAGTCGTACAGCGGCTCGACCTTCTCGCCATTGTCGGCTTCGATGGCGAACATCGGGATGTAGACTTGGTTGAACTGGGCCGGCTTGACGCTGGCATTCACCACTTCATCAATCTCTTCATCCGATGGCCAGATGTCTTTCAGGGTAACGGCGTTACCGGCCTGATCGATGCCGAGCACGTCTTTTTCGATGTCGAAACGAATGGTGCCGGCAATCGCGTAGGCAACGACCAGCGGCGGCGAAGCCAGGAAAGCCTGTTTGGCGTACGGATGGATACGCCCGTCGAAGTTGCGGTTACCCGACAGCACTGCGGTGGCGTAGAGGTCGCGGTCGATCACTTCCTTTTGGATTACCGGGTCCAGTGCGCCGCTCATGCCGTTGCAGGTGGTGCAGGCAAAGCCGACGATGCCAAAACCGAGCTGTTCAAGTTCGGTCAGCAGGTTGGCTTCTTCAAGGTACAACTGCACTGCTTTCGAGCCGGGAGCCAGCGAGGTTTTAACCCATGGCTTGCGGGTCAGGCCGCGCGCATTGGCGTTGCGGGCGAGCAGGGCAGCGGCGATGACGTTGCGCGGGTTGCTGGTGTTGGTGCAGCTGGTAATGGCCGCGATGATTACCGCGCCATCCGGCATCAGCCCGGCTTCATTCTCAACCACGCCAGAGATGCCCGCTGTGGCGAGGTCTGTGGTGGCGACGCGTTTGTGCGGGTTGCTTGGGCCGGCGATGTTGCGTACCACCGAAGACAGATCAAAGTCGAGAACGCGCTCGTATTCAGCAGTTTTCAGGTCGTCCGCCCACAGGCCCGTAACCTTGGCGTAGTTCTCGACCAGTTTGACTTGCTCCGGCTCACGGCCTGTCAGCGTCAGGTAATCGATGGTGTGTTGGTCGATGTAGAACATCGCCGCTGTCGCCCCGAATTCCGGGGTCATGTTCGAGATAGTTGCCCGATCACCGAGGGTCAGGGCGTCGGCGCCTTCTCCGAAGAACTCAAGGTACGAGGAAACAACTTTCTGGCTGCGCAGGAACTCGGTAATCGCCAGCACGATATCGGTGGCGGTGATGCCCGGTTGGCGCTTGCCCGACAGGCGAACGCCGATGATATCTGGCAGGCGCATGTAGGAGGCGCGGCCGAGCATTACGCTCTCGGCTTCCAGGCCGCCGACACCAATGGCAATCACGCCCAGCGCATCGACGTGCGGGGTGTGGCTGTCGGTGCCGACCAGCGTGTCCGGGAAGGCAACGCCTTCACGTGCATGAACCACGGGCGACATCCGCTCCAGGTTGATCTGGTGCATGATGCCGTTGCCGGGCGGGATCACGTCGACGTTCTTGAAGGCCTTTTTAGTCCACTCGATGAAGTGAAAGCGGTCTTCGTTGCGACGGTCTTCGACGCTGCGGTTTTTGGCAAAGGCGTCTTTGTCATACCCGCCAAATTCGACGGCCAGCGAGTGGTCGACAATCAGCTGAGTGGGCACGACGGGGTTAACTTGCGCGGGATCACCGCCTTTCTCAGCGATGGCATCGCGCAGACCCGCCAGGTCGACCAATGCGGTTTGGCCAAGAATGTCGTGGCACACCACGCGCGCCGGGAACCAGGGAAAGTCGAGGTCACGCTTGCGCTCAATCAGCTGGCTTAGCGCCGCGTTGAGCATGCTCGGGTCACAGCGACGCACCAGGTTTTCAGCCAATACGCGAGAGGTGTACGGCAGTTTTGCATAGGCACCGGGCTGGATCGCATCAACCGCCGCACGGGCGTCGAAGTAATCCAGCACGCTGCCGGGAAGATTCTTGCGAAATTCAGTGTTCATAGCGTTGGGCTCAATCAGGTAATCGACAATGACCGGTCGGGGGAGGGGCTTATCGCGCCACCTCCCCGCTAGCAATTAGCGCTGCTCTAGCGGCGTTACTGCGCGTTGCTCTACACCGGTGTATTCCGCGCTGGGGCGAATAATCCGGTTGTTGGCGCGCTGCTCGAATACGTGTGCGGTCCAGCCACTCACCCGCGAGCAAACGAAGATCGGCGTGAACAGCTTGGTCGGGATGCCCATGAAGTGGTAAGCCGAGGCGTGATAGAAGTCGGCGTTGGGGAACAGTTTCTTTTGCTCCCACATGACCGCGTCAATGGCTTCGGAGACCGGGAACATCACAGTGTCGCCCACTTCATCGGCCAACTGCTTGGACCAGCCTTTGATCACCTCGTTACGGGGGTCGGAGTCTTTGTAGATCGCGTGGCCAAAGCCCATGATCTTGTCTTTGCGGGCGAGCATGTCCAGCGTGCCAGCAGTGGCGGCCTCGGCAGATGCGAACTTCTCGATCATCTCCATTGCCGCTTCGTTGGCGCCTCCGTGCAGCGGGCCGCGCAGGGAACCGATGGCTGCCGTAACGCAGGAGAAAATATCCGACAGGGTTGAGGCGCAAACGCGGGCGGTGAAGGTCGAGGCGTTAAATTCGTGTTCAGCGTAGAGAATCAGCGAAACGTTCATCACTTTAACGTGCAATTCGCTCGGCGCTTTGCCGTGCAGCAACTGGAGGAAGTGGCCGCCAATAGTGGCCTGGTCGCTGTTGCAGTCGATACGCACGCCATCATGGCTGAAGCGATACCAGTAAGTCATGATCGCCGGGAACGCGCCGAGCAGACGATCAGCCTTGTCGCGTTGCTCGTCGAAGCTGTGCTCTGGCTCCAGATTGCCAAGCATCGAGGCGCCGGTACGCATGACATCCATCGGGTGAGCTTGCGCCGGAATGCGCTCCAGCACTTCTTTGAGCGCCTGGGGCAGATCGCGCAGTTTGTTCAGCTTGCTCTGATAAGCGCTGAGCTCGGCCTGATTTGGCAGCTCGCCGTAGAGCAGCAGGTAGGCGACTTCTTCAAAGATGCAGCTGCTTGCCAAATCGCGCACATCATAGCCGCGGTATGTCAGACCTGCGCCGGTCTTGCCGACGGTGCACAGTTCGGTCTGGCCGGCGACCTGGCCACGAAGGCCCGCGCCACTGAGTACTTTTGCTTCAGCCATTGTTAGATCCTCATCATCTTGAAATTGTTGTTCGGGTCGATGTTGGAATGCGCGGCTCAGTTCTTTTTCTGAGCGAACAGGGCATCCAGGCTTTGCTCGAAGGCGTGGTAGTTGATGCGATCGTAAAGTTCCATGCGCGTTTGCATGGTGTCGATGACATTCTTCTGGGTGCCATCGCGACGCACGGCTTCGTAGACGTTTTCGGCAGCCTTGTTCATGGCGCGGAACGCCGAGAGCGGGTAGAGCACCAGCGATACATCGGCAGAGCGCAGTTCGTCAGTGGTGAACAGCGGGGTCGCGCCGAACTCGGTGATGTTGGCCAGAATCGGAGCGTTGACCTTCTGCGCAAACAACTTGTACATCTCAAGTTCTGTAATGGCTTCCGGGAATACCATATCGGCGCCGGCTTCAATACAGGCGGCGGCGCGGTCCAGCGCAGACTCCAAACCTTCAACGGCCAGGGCGTCGGTGCGCGCCATGATCACGAAACTGTCATCGGTGCGTGCGTCTACCGCAGCCTTGATCCGGTCGACCATTTCCTGCTGCGAGACGATTTCCTTGTTCGGGCGGTGGCCGCAGCGCTTGGCGCCAACCTGATCTTCGATGTGAATGGCGGCTGCGCCAAACTTGATCATCGACTTGACCGTGCGCGCAACGTTGAACGCCGACGAGCCGAAGCCAGTGTCGACATCGACCAGTAGCGGCAAGTCGCAGACATCGGTAATGCGGCGCACGTCGGTGAGCACGTCATCGAGCCCGGTGATGCCCAGATCCGGAAGCCCCAGCGAGCCTGCAGCAACACCGCCGCCCGACAGGTAAATAGCTTTGAAACCGGCACGTTTTGCCAGCAGTGCGTGGTTGGCGTTGATCGCGCCAATGACCTGCAACGGGTGCTCTTCGGCTACGGCATCGCGGAAACGCTGGCCTGGGGTTTTCAAACTCATGACTCACCTCTGGTTTTGGCTGTCTTGGATTCTGCGTCTAGATAATGACGCTCAATGTTGCGCTTCGATGCGCCGATGTGACGGCGCATCAGCAGTTCCGCCAGCTCACCGTCACGGTCAGCAATGGCGTCGAGAATTCGGTGGTGTTCGGCAAACGCCTGGCGCGGGCGATTGGGGGTGGCGGAAAACTGAATGCGGTACATGCGCACCAGTTGATAAAGGTCGGAGCAGAGCATTTGCGTCAGCGTCCGGTTGCCGCTGCCCTGAATGATCCGGTAGTGGAAATCGAAGTCGCCTTCTTGCTGGTAATAGCCATTGCCTGCCTGAAACGCTTCATCACGCTCATGGGTGTCGAGTACGTGGCGAAGCTCATCAATTTCGGCCTGGCTCATGCGTTCGGCAGCGAGCCGGCAGGCCATGCCTTCTAATGATTCGCGTATTTCATACAGCTCGATTAGTTCGCTGTGGTTCAGAGACACCACGCGGGCGCCGACGTGAGGGATGCGCACCAGCAGGCGTTGGCCTTCAAGCCGGTGAATGGCTTCGCGCAGCGGGCCGCGGCTTATGCCATAGGTGCGCGCCAGCTCAGGTTCAGAAATTTTGCTGCCGGGGGCTATCTCGCCCTTGATGATTGCAGCCTGAATGCGCCGGAAAACCTGCTCTGAGCGCGTTTCAGAATCTTCGCCATGATTTAGAGGGACTTCGACGGTATCGAGCATATTGTCAACAATGGCTGTTTTATTTAGGCAAAAAATACCTTTTTGAGCGGTAATGGTCAATCGTGTGATTGGGATTGTCGACAGTCTTCTGGCCGTTAGACGCTGATTGCTAGCCCAACCCCAACAAACTTACTGGGTCGCTATCTGTTGTCCGCCAAATGCGCCATGTTAGACTTCGCCCCGTTTGAGCATGCTTTCACGCATGCCTGCTAAACTTCAGCGCATATACCAGCCTGCCGGGTAGATGCGTGCGGGTCTTTAGCCTCATTGATAGAGAAAAATACTAACGGGATTTATGAGACTCACGCCTAACCTACTGTTTCTATGGCTATTTATTGTTCCCTGTGTAGCAGTTGCAGCGGACAAGTCTGTCTACGGCCTTAATGAATACACACAGTTGGTGAATCTCAATATTGAGGTTGCCGCTAAACTCGATACCGGGGCCAAGACCGCCTCTCTCAGCGCACGTGATATCAAACGCTTCAAGCGTGACGGCGAGACATGGGTGCGCTTTTATCTGGCCATAGATGATGCGCACAGCAATCCTATCGAACGTCCTCTGGCCCGTGTCAGCAAGATCAAACGCCGCTCCGGCGACTATGATCCAAATGAAGAAAAAACCTACACCGCCCGACCTGTAATCGAGTTGGATATCTGCATGGGTGAAGCGCTTCGCAAAATTGAAGTGAACTTGACCGACCGAAGTGCATTCCAATATCCGCTTCTTATCGGCTCGGAAGCACTCAAACGCTTCGGTGCTATGGTAGATCCAAGCCTTAAATATGCAGCAGGCAAGCCTGACTGTGCCAATGACGTAACCCCCGGCGAGTAATGCCCATGCGCTCTCTTAACTTGCACCTTAAAATTCTGATTTTGCTCACTGTGAGCTTGGGCATTTTGATTACTGCCTATCAGATATTCATTTTGGGTATTCCCCTTACCTCGGATGAAACTGACGACTTGTGGAACATTGACGCCAAGGTCGAGTTTCAGGCCAGCCCTCGCGAGCCAGTCAAACTGCAGATGTTTGTGCCTCCTCTCAATCAGGATTATGTAAGCCTCAACGAGAGCTTCATTTCCAATAACTACGGCGTGAGCATCAATCGCGCCGATGGCAATCGCAAAGCCACCTGGTCTGCACGTCGGGCAAGTGGCAAGCAAACCATTTATTACCGCCTGGTACTGACCAAGCGCTACAGCGGTGAGCAAGCCAAGGCCAAAGGCCCGATTTTCCGCGACAGCCTGCCGGTTGAAGGCGCCGAGAAAATCGCTGCAGAAGCATTGCTTGCACCGATTCGTCAGCATTCAGCTGATGTTGAAACCTTTATCAGTGAAACCATCAAGCGGGTGAACAACGAAGCCGACGACAACGCCAAGTTGCTGCTCGGTGGCGATGCCTCGACCGAAAACAAGGCCAAGGCGGTCGAGTTGCTGTTGTCCATCGCGCACGTGCCGATGGAGCGGGTACACACCATTCGCCTGGCCGCTGAAATTCAGCAGGACCCGGAGCTTTGGCTGCGCAGCTTTAACGGCGAGAAGTGGCTGTATTTCAATCCGGTGAGTGGTGAGCAAGGTTTGCCGTCGGACCGACTGGTCTGGTGGGTGGGCAATGACCCGCTGATGAACCTTGAAGGCGGCAAGCAGGCCAACGTTACATTTAGCCTGAACAACAGCGAAATGAATGCAATTCGTCTGGCTAAACTGACCGACGAAAGCACCGATGCCGGCTTCCTTTCCTATTCCCTTTACGGCCTGCCGTTGCAGACCCAGCACAACTTCCAGATCATGGTCATGATCCCGATCGGGGTTCTGCTCATCCTGATCTTGCGTAACCTCGGCGGCCTGCAAACCCTCGGCACCTTTACGCCGGTTCTGATCGCACTGGCGTTCCGCGAGACGGGGTTGGGCTTCGGTATCGTGCTGTTTACCTTCATTACGGCGCTGGGCTTGTCGCTGCGCTCCTACCTTGAACACTTGAAACTACAGATGCTGCCTCGACTGTCGGTGGTGCTGACCTTCGTGGTTGTGCTGATTGCAGTGATCAGCTTGTTCAGCCACAAACTGGGTATGGATCGCGGCCTTTCGGTAGCATTGTTCCCGATGGTGATTCTGACCATGACCATCGAGCGTCTGTCGATTACATGGGAAGAACGTGGCGCTGGCCATGCCTTGAAAGTGGGTGTCGGCACACTGATCGCCGCATCGCTTGCGCATCTGCTGATGACCGTGCCTGAACTGGTTTACTTCGTGTTCACCTTCCCGGCAATCCTGTTGATTCTAGTGGGCTTCATGTTGGCAATGGGTCGCTATCGCGGCTATCGCCTGACTGAACTGTTCCGCTTCAATGCCTTCCTCAAGGAGTGACCTATGTTTGGCCTCTGGAAACGTTGGAAGGCTCTTGAAGAGCTGGGCATCATGGGCATCAACCGACGTAATGCTGATTACGTGCTCAAGTACAACAAGCGTCACCTGTACCCCTTGGTCGATGACAAGATCATCACCAAGGAACGGGCGATTGAGTCGGGCATTAACGTGCCCGAAATGTACGGGATCATCTCGACTGAAAAAGAGATCGATAACCTTGAAAAGATCATTGGTGAGCGCAGTGATTTCGTAGTCAAGCCCGCGCAAGGTGCGGGCGGTGACGGGATTCTGGTAGTTGCTGATCGCTTTGAAGACCGCTTCCGTACCGTCTCGGGCCGGATCATCAGTCTTGATGAGATCCAGCACCAGATTTCGAGCATTCTCACCGGTCTCTATTCGTTGGGCGGCCTGCGTGACCGCGCGCTGATCGAGTACCGTGTGGTGCCCGATCAGATCTTCAAAAGCATCAGCTACGAAGGCGTGCCGGATATTCGCATCATCGTGTTGATGGGCTATCCGGTCATGGCAATGCTGCGCTTGCCGACGCGTCAGTCGGGCGGCAAGGCTAACCTGCACCAAGGTGCGATTGGTGTAGGCGTTGATCTGGCGACCGGCATGACATTGGGCGGGACCTGGCTGAACAACAAGATCTCCAAACACCCCGATACAACCAATGCCGTGGACGGCGTTCAGTTGCCGAACTGGAAAGGCTTCATGACCTTGGCTGCAGGCTGTTATGAGCTGTGTGGGCTGGGTTATATCGGTGTCGACATGGTGCTCGATCAGGACAAGGGTCCCTTGATCCTGGAGCTCAATGCGCGTCCCGGCTTGAATATCCAGATAGCCAATAACAGTGGCTTGACCCTGCGTGCGCATGCGGTCGAAGCACGTTTGGCTGAACTGGCGAAAGACGGCATTACGGAGTCTGTCGAGGAACGGGTTCGCTTCACTCAGGAAGCGTTCGCCTACATGGCACCTGTGCAAGTCTGAGTTGAATAAGCCGCTGGGCAATCCAGCGGCTTAGCTACTTGCCAAGATTCTGTAGGGTACTCAGCAACACATTGACCTTGGTTATCGACTCCTGATATTCCGCCTGCCACTGTGAATCAGCAACAATCCCGCCACCGCCCCAGCAGCTGATAACGCCATCGCGAGCCAGCAGGCTGCGAATGGCAATCGAGCTGTCCATTTCGCCGCGAATATCCAGATACATCAATGAACCGCAATACAGTGCGCGACGGGTAGGTTCGAGTTCGTCGATGATCTGCATGGCGCGAATCTTGGGTGCGCCGGTGATCGATCCGCCGGGAAAGCTGCCGGCAAACAGGTCCAGCGCGTCTTTGTCTGCGGCTAATTCACCGGTTACTGCGCTCACCAGATGATGCACATTGGGGTAGCTTTCGAGCGCGAACAGTTCAGGCACGCGCACTGAGCCAATCCGGCAACTGCGGCCCAGATCGTTGCGCAGCAAATCAACGATCATCAAGTTTTCAGCGCGATCTTTACGGCTATTGAGTAGCTCATCTGCCTGCGCTTTGTCTTGTTCTGGCGTGTGCCCGCGCGGGCGGGTGCCCTTTATCGGTCGGGTCTCTACATGGCCCCGGCTAACGTGCATGAAACGCTCAGGCGATAAACTGAGAATGGCGTTGTTTTCGCCCAACCCGAGATAGCCGGAAAACGGCGTAGGGCATACCTCACGCAACGCCTGATAGGCGCCCCACGGATCACCCTCATACTCGGCCTGAAAGCGCTGAGCATAATTTACCTGGTAGCAATCACCCGCTGAAATGTAACTTTGGATCCGCTCAAAGGCCTGTTTGTAGTCCGTTGATCGGATATTGGCTCGAAAATCACCGGCCAATTTGAAGTTTTGCGGGCTGCTTTCGCGCTTTTTTTCAAATACTGCGATCAGTTTTTTGCGTTGCTGTTCATCCAAGCTCGGATGAAACACCAGTTGGCTGGTAAGTGCTTGATGGTCGGTAATCAGCGCCCAGTCATACAGGCCAAGGCGGGCATCCTGAAGCCCAAGATCGTCACAACTTTTCGGCTGCTGAGGTTCGATTCGCTGACCGAAATCGTAGCCGAAATAGCCCATCAGCCCGCCACTGAATGGCAGCTCAAAGCCTGTCGGATAGTCGCACGCTTGAAGCCTTGCAAGGCCCGCACGCAGTCTCTGGTTGTAATCTGCCGCCGACTCGTCGGGGGCAGGTACAAAGGTTTCAAGCGGCCACGCACTGAGCAGGTCGAAACGCCCGCGCTCGGCATTCGGTCGACCCGAGTCGAGCAATATCGCGCCGCATTCCTTATGGATGGCATCGAAGTAAACGCACGGCGAGGCTTGATACGGCAGCGGATGGATTTCGCAGATATTCATTTCGGACTTTCACGAGCGTGGATGGCGATTGTAGATCGCCCAAGCGATTGATCCTAGTCTCGTTCAAGGTTTACGCGGGGTTGGACAGCCGATTACTATGGCTGAGAACCAGGAAGGTAACTGTTACAAATCCAGCACTGTGTATAAGGAAAACATCATGGATGATGTTATTGAATTACCCGTACCGGGTATGACGGCGGCTGCGCAGGAATCTGCCAGAGCCGCTACTGCCCACTTCTGTCGGCAGGCTGTAGACGATTCGCTTCAAGCCCACCCCCACGCCAAGCTCATTCAGTTTTCGGCCCCTGCAGGCTTCGGTAAAACCGTGTCCATGCAAATGCTGGCGGCGAGCAGGATGGAGCAAGGAGCGCTTGTTGCCTGGCTTAATATCGTCGATGCAGACAATGACCCGGCAAGTTTCTTTGCTCATCTGATCGCGACTATATCCGCTCATTCTCCAGGTTTTGGCAGCAATGCTCAGGACTATCTGCGCAACTCTCTGCATATTCCCGTCGACATTGTCATGGAATCACTGCTCGTCGAGTTGGCTGAAACGGTATTACCCATGTTGCTGGTGCTGGATGACTTGCATCGCATCAGCAATGTGCAGTTGCAACAGGCGCTGAACCGGCTGGTTGAGTTCTCGCCGCAAAATTTCACCCTGGCGATTGGCTGCCGGTCGCAACCCCAGATGCAACTGGCTCGCCTGCGGGCCAAGGGATTGTTGCTCGAAATAGGTGAGCAAGAATTGCGCCTCACTAAACTCGAGACCCAGGATTATCTCAAGCAGCGCGGTCACGAACTCAGTGGCCAGGCCCTGGAAAACTTATACACGCATACCGGTGGTTGGGTGCTGGGTGTGCACTTGGCCAGCTTGTGGCTGGGGCATCGCGCAGACGCCTACGACGGCAATTACGAGCGCCCGGAAGAGCCTGACACTGTCGCCGAATACCTGTTGCATTCGGTTCTGTCGACACTACCGGCGGATGAACAAACCTTGCTGATGACCTTGGCTGTGGCGCAGCAAGTGAGCGGTGAGTTGGTCGATTACCTCACCGGCGGCACTGGCGGCCAGACGACGCTGCAAGCATTCGAAGCGCGCCAGCTGTTTTTGCGTCCGCTGGACCATGAGCGGCACTGGTACCGTTTCCACGATGTGTTTGCCGACTTCCTGCGTAACCGCCTGCAAGCGCAGGATCCTGCGCGTTTCAAGCAACTGAATTACAGCGCCAGTCACTGGTTTGCTGCTCATGACATGCAGGCCTTGGCAATTCGCCATGCGCACCTTGCCGATGATCCGCGGCTGTTGGCTGAGCTCATCGAAGCGGCCGGCATGCAGATGATCAACCAGGGCGAACTCAGTCTTATCACCTACTGGCGCCAGCACGTGCCTTACTCGATTGCCAGCGAATATCCGGTGCTGATGCTGGTCGATGTGTGGACACGCGCCACGCAAATGGGGCTGCAAGAGGCCAATCGCAATATCGACGACCTGTTGCAAGGCTGGGGTGAGCTGGAGGTGACCACCGACCTGAGTGACAGGCATTTAGCAGCGCTGGCGATCAAAGCGGTGATTGCGCTGCAGAAAGATGATTTGGTGACCTGTGTGCTGCTGGCCCGGCGGGTTGAGGTGCACCTGGGTCAGCACTCAGCATTTGTCGAGGTGACAATGCTGATTGTCGGCGCCATTGCACACGTAATGATGGGCGCGCCGCAGTCGGCGCACCGGCTGTTGGCGCTGGCGCAGCAGCGTAATCATTTCTTGTCCGGGCGCTACCTCGAAATGCAGTTGGCCAATGTCGAGTTGCTGTTGAGTCTTGAGCAAGGGCAAATCAAGCAAGCGGCATTGCTGTATAGCCACCTGCGCCTGCACAGCATGCCGTGGTTTGCCGAGCGCTCGCAGGCATTGGTACTTTCGACCGTTACCGGGGCTGTTATCAAGTGCATTCAGGGTGAGTTCGAAGGGCTGGAAAGTCGTCTGCGCTGGGCGCTCGATACTGTCGATTTGATCAGCCCGATCGATGTCTACGCGCAAGGGCTGTTGTGTTTGTCGCGCTTGCAGCGCATGCAGGAAAATCCCAAGGAAGCACACGCCACACTGGTGATGATGCAGAACATGGCGGCCCGCCATAAAGCCTGGCGCTTCTATGCGCTGGCAGTGGGCGATGAGGTTGCGCAAATCCTCCAGGAGACGGCAGTCGACCGCATCAAGCGGGCTGAGTTGAGACTCAAAAGCGTCGACTGGGACAGCCTCGCGGCACCTTACCTGCACATGCGCTTCAATCCGGTGAAATGGATGCAAGGCCTGACACGCGTGCGCTTGCAACAAGCCCGTGGGCATTCCAGCGAAGCCTTGCATGAAATCACCCATCTGCGCGCATTGCTGCTTCCCGACTGGCATGGACTGCACCGGCTGCGTTTGGACCTGCTCTCGGCGCTCAGTTATCAACGCCTGGGGTATCAGGAACGTTCTCAAACCTTGTTGGTGCAGTGTTTGATCGATGCCGAGCGCGAAGGCATCCGAACGCTGTTTATCGAGGAGGGAGACAGTGTCCGGCTGATGCTGCAGCAGCTCGAAACGGCTGAGCGCCAACCAGCGCTGCAGGGTTTTATCCGCCAATTGTTGGCAATCTGGCCGGGTTACAGCGCAAGCCAAACGCTGCTTGAGGTGGACGAAGGCCTGACTGAGCGTGAACGTGAGGTGGTGTGTCTGGCTGCGCAAGGTATGTCTAACGCCGAGATCGGCGAACAACTTGAGTTGGCGTTGGGCACTGTGAAATGGCACCTGCACAACATCTACGAAAAACTAAAGGTTCGCAATCGCACCCAGGCGATTCGACGTGCCCGCGAATTGAGTCTCTTGTAATGAACAAAATTGTTGAATATGCCACTGCTCCGGCTCAGCCTCTGCTGCGCACTAAAATTGCGCCCGTCGCAATCAATCCCGAACTGCTGGTGCCACGCGAAACCCTGATCGATCGCCTCGATGCTACTTGCCGAGGGCCATTAACTTTAGTGTGCGCGCCTGCAGGCTACGGCAAAAGCGTTTTGCTTGAGCAGTACCGTGCGCACTTGCTGGCGGCCGACTTACAGGTTGCCTGGCTGGCGTGTGACGAAACTGATACTGATCCGCTGCGGGTGCTCGACTATCTGAGTGCTGCTATCGAGAGCTGCTACCCGCAGTTTGATTACTCCCTGCATATTCCGGTGGGAGTTGATGCGGCTGCGGTCGAGCAGGCGATTGATGAATTTGCCCGCGCACTTGGCAAGCTTCCGGCTGATCTTTACCTGCTTATCGATGACATGCACCGCATCGCCGTGCCGGGCGTGAACGTGCTTTCGCAGCGGCTGATCAGCCAGTTGCCCGCGCACGTACACCTTATTGGCAGCGCCCGCAGTGGTGCGCTAATTGAGGGGCTGGCACCTGAGCTGCAGGCTCAGACTTGCATGTTGAGTTCTGCGGATCTGCGATTCACTGCGGCGCAGACGGCCAATTATTTACAGGACATCAAGCAGCTGCAACTGAGCCGGGAAGAGTTGGTGGTGCTGCATGGGCGTAGCGAAGGCTGGGTTACTGCACTGCAACTACTGGCGCTGGCACTCGGTACAGTGGCTGACCGCACCCTGTACATGCAGCAACTGACCGGCAGTGAACGCAATATTGCAGATTATCTGCAAGCTGATGTGCTGGCGGACTTGCCAGATGTGGTGATCCGCTTCTTGCAACAAACCGCCGTTCTCGACGAGTTCAACGCTGAGCTTTGCGATGCGATGTCCGGTCGCGATGACTCAGCGCAGATGCTGGCCTTTCTCCAGCGTAATCAATTGTTCGTCAAACCGCTCGAAGAGGCGGACGGCTGGCTGCGTTACCACGGGCTGTTCGCCGACTTCAATCGCACTGGTATACCCAGCAGTGGCGAGCTGGCGACACTCCAGCGCAGCGCCGCACAATGGTGTCTCGATAAGGGGCATTACGCCAAGGCGATCAAGTACCTGTTACGTGCTGGCGACTTTGCCCGTGGCGCCGAGCTGCTTGAGCTGCACGGTGGCAGTTTGGTCTCCAGCAACGAGGTTTACAGCGTGCTCAAAGTGCTCAAGCAATTACCCAGTGAGGTGATTCTTGAACACGCCGTGTTCCAGATTTTTTATGCCTGGCAGCTGGCCTTGGAGCAGCGATATGCCGAGGCAGAGGCGCTGATTGAAGATGTAAGCCTGCGTCTGCCGCATGGCCAGAGTGGTGCTTTGCATTACGGTCTGGCGGAATTGATGGTTGCTGCACAAGTGCTCAAGGCCTTGATCCTGCTGTATCAGGACAAGCTGGAGAGCTGCCTGAAGGTCGCGCGTCATTGGTTGCGACTGGTGTCCGAGAATCAGCCGGTATTCAGTGCCAGTCTCTTGTGCATCCAGGCCGCAGCTTACACCTTGCTGGGCGAGGTGGATGAAGGGGTCAAGTCGATTGCCCGCGCACGCCAGTATCTGAGCCAAAGCGCAAACACCTACTTGCTTGTGGTTACTTCACTGATCGAGGCGCTGGTGTGTAAAGAGGCCGGCGATCTCCTGCATGGCAGTCAGGTTGCGGAGGACACCCGCGCCCGTGTAAAGAAAGTTTACGGGATGGACAGCCGCGTAGTTGAGCCGCTGACGCTGGTCAGCGCCGATCTGCTTTACGAGCGTAATGAGCATGCACAGATCATCGACAAACTGCCCGATGCAATCACCTGGCGCGATGTTGCAACGCCGATTGAGCTGATAAGCCGGGGCAAGCTGGTGATGGCGCGGGCCTATTTCTATGCCGGTGACACGGATAAAGGCTTGGCTGTGCTGGATGATTGGCTGGATGGTCTGCATGCGCCAGGTTATGAGCGGGTATTTGCCCTGGGCATGAGTTGCCGGGTGCAGTTCCTGTTATGGCTACGCCGCCCCAATGAGGCCGAGCGCACGTCCTTGCAACTGCAACGGCACATGGCTGGGATACCGGATGGCCGGTTCAGTGAGGCGCAAACCTCTCGTGTGCTCACCGAAGCCCGTCTGGCCTTGGCCGAGCGCCGTGCGGATAAAGCTCAGGCCGTGTTGGAGACCTGTCTCGGTAAGCATCTGGCTGAGCATCAGCGCGAGCGGCGGCTACATATATCCTTGCTATTAGCGGTAGCTCATTGGCGTAAGGGCCACACTGACAAAGCCTTTGAGTTGTTCGGCGTGAGCCTGGAAAAAGCCTGGGATTGTGGTTATCGGCGCATGTTTCTCGATGACGCCAATTGGCTCTATCCGTTGATGGATGCCTGGTTGGCGGCTGATCCTGGCCGTAAGGAACGCTGGCTGTCGGTTGCCGAACAGTGGCGCGAGCAATGCAAGGTGCTCAAGCTCGACCCTGACAGCGCGGAAGATAATCAGGACGTCAGCCGCCGTGAACGGGAGATCCTGCGCTTTGTCGCGGCGGGGCTTTCGAACCGGGATATTGCTCAGGCTGTGCACCTGTCGGAGGCGACAATCAAATGGCACCTGCATAATCTGTTTACCAAGCTGAGTGTTCGTAGTCGTACTCAAGCCGTGTTGAAGGGCAAGAGTCTGGGATTGTTGAGCGAGGCTTGAGTCCAGCGTTGCACGCAAATTGGCAGTAAACACTGCAAGCTTGTGTAACGGCGGCGGGTGTTTGAGGTCTACAGCTAAATTCGCCCTAAGCCGTTATTTGGGTTTGCTGCGCAATGCTGTCAAGCTGCCACTTTAGGGGCGCCAGGCTTTATACTGAGCGCCAATTTTTGCAGGGCTGCGCAATACAGGCAGCCCTCAACAGGCTAAGCGGTTTTGCTGGCCAGCCGTAATTTGAGGAGAGATGGTGATGCACGAGTCTGGAGCGCCGGTATACAAGCGCCTTTTGAAATGGGCTGCTTGCTGCAGTATCTCGGTGCTGCCTGTTCTGGCTTACGCCACTGAGGATGATCCGTGGATTGGCTATAACCGTGTGATGTTCGACATCAACGACACGCTCGATGCGTATACCCTCAAGCCCATTGCCAAGGGCTATAAGGCTGTCACGCCGAGTTTCATCCGCACAGGCGTGCACAACTTCTTCAACAATGTGAGTGATACCCGTAATTTCTTGAACAACGTGCTGCAAGGCAAGGTGCGTGATGCCGGGGTAGACACGACGCGCTTCATCCTAAACACCACGCTGGGTGTTGTCGGCGTGTTCGACGTGGCAACCGCCATGGGTTTGCAGGCTAATGATGAAGACTTCGGCCAGACGCTGGGTGTCTGGGGCGTGCCTAACGGACCGTATGTCGTGTTGCCGCTGCTGGGCCCAAGCACCGTGCGCGACAGCGTAGGCAAGTTGCCGGATGGTTTGCTGGCAACCGGCCTGTTTATCGACCATGTGCCAACACGTAACGTGACCTATGCGGTCAACCTGGTGGATGTTCGTGCCGAGCTGCTCTCTGCTGAACGCCTGATCAGCGGTGATCGCTATACGTTCGTGCGCAATGCGTATCTGCAGACCCGTGAGTTCAAGATGAAGGATGGCGATGTCGAAGACGACTTTTAAGCGTCTGCTCCATCTGCCGTTTTGCTGAATACAGCCAATAAAAAACCCATGCATGCATGGGTTTTTTATTGGCTGACGCTAACCTGTTTGGCAGGCTTTAGGGGATCAGTTGTTGATCAGGCTGAGAAATTCGCTGCGCGTGGCTGCGTTGCTGCGAAACTCGCCGAGCATGACCGACGTCACCATCGAAGAGTTTTGCTTCTCAACGCCACGCATCATCATGCACATGTGCTGCGCTTCAATCACCACTGCAACGCCCATCGCGCCAGTTACCTGCTGAACGGCATCGGCAATCTGGCGGCTGAGGTTTTCCTGAATTTGCAGGCGGCGTGCGAACATGTCGACAATTCGCGCGACTTTTGACAGGCCCAGAACCTTGCCGCTTGGAATGTAGGCGACGTGAGCCTTGCCAATGAATGGCAGCAGGTGATGCTCGCAGAGCGAGTACAGCTCAATGTTCTTTACCAGGACCATTTCACTGTTGTCTGAGCTGAACAGTGCGCCGTTGGTGACTTCTTCGAGCGTTTGCTGATAGCCACGGCAGAGATACTGCATGGCTTTTGCGGCGCGCTTGGGGGTGTCAAGCAAGCCTTCGCGAGAGGCGTCTTCGCCCAATTGGCCAAGAATCTCGGTGTAGTTTTGTTCCAGGGACATGGAGCTTCCTGTGAATTAGCGGATAGGCACAGACGGGCAGGTTAGGGCGCTGACCCGAAACTGGCAAGTGTTGTATCAATCGGTGCGCGCATTCGGGGTGAATGCGCGCAGGCAATGGCGCCCAAAATTACTCGTCACGGCCGTCCATCATGGTGCGTTTGAGCATCACATAAACCGCGCCAGTGCCCCCGTGTTTGGGCAGGCAAGAGGTGAAGCCGAGCACCTGCGGATGCTGGCGCAGCCAGGTGTTTACATGGCTTTTGATCAGGGGTTTGCGACCGTCTTTGCGTGCAGCCTTGCCGTGGGTGACACGTACACAACGGACTTCGAACTTGTTGGCCTCGGCCAGAAACTCCCACAGGGTGTCGCGGGCTTTCTCGACACTCATGCCGTGCAGATCGAGGCTGCCGTCGAAGGCAATCTGGCCCAGCTTGAGCTTGCGCATCTGGCCTTCCTGCACGCCATTGGCCGCCCAGTGCAGCGGATCTTCAGCGCCAACGTCAATTACAAACTGGTCGGAAAGGCCGTCGACCTTGATCGACTCAACCCGCGTTGCCGCCGCTTGGCGCAAAGTGGCCAGGCGTTTGACGTCCGGGCGCGATTTGCCGGTATCGGCACGATCTTGCGTTAAGGGTTTAACGCCGCGCAGCTCGGCTTTGAACAGGGAAAAATCGTCGTCTTGCATCGGGGCCTCCTCCAAGGCCGATAGTGTACCGAAGGATGCCAGATGTTTGTTGCAGAGCCGCGTTAATCGCGTTTTTTCATCAGGTGCGAAGGCATGCTGAGGTCGCTCGGGCGACGCAGACGCCGACGACACATACGCCAGACTCCGATACCGGACCAGAGCAGAATCAGGCCGATAACCAGCATGGTCACCGAAGCCCCAACTGAGTCGTTGAGTGGGCCGAGTGCGGCCGGCTGGCCGAGCAGGGTCGCTGCGCCGGCCATCGCCAGCAATATGCCGAATGCCGCCAGTAACGCGCCTAAGGCAAAGGCTGCGCGCAGGCGCCAACTGCGCGGCTCGCGCGGACGCAATCGGCGTGCATCAAAACCATTGGATAGTTTCATCCCGATTTCCTCTTGGGTTATCGAGTGTGAGACCGGCAGTCTCGACAGTGGTTCACACTGATAGCTCAGTGTGAACCACAAGCCGGATCAGATCAGCGCGCTGGCGTTGGGGACGATCGCGGCAAAGTTGTCAGCAAGGGTGACAATTTCAGCATTGTGGATGTCAGCAGCGCTCATCACTTTACCGTCTGGTGTCGGCAAGTCGCGGGTTGCGCAGGCCGCATCGACGATGGTGCAGCGGTAGCCATAATCTTTGGTGGCGCGGACCGTGGTGCTGATGCTCGAATGGGTCATGAACCCGCAAACAATCAGGTCGAGTCGGCCGAGTGCTTGCAAGCGCTCGTGCAGGTCGGTGCCCGAGAACGCGTTAGGTAGGCGCTTCTCGACGACGGTTTCACCGGCAATCGGTGCTGCTTCAGGAATGTGTTCACCACGCGGGCCGCGTGGATCGAGCACGCCGCCTGGGATTCCCAGGTGTTTGACGTGGACCACAGGAATGCCGGCAGCGCGGGCCGCGGCCAGCAGATTGGCGATTTCGCTAAGGGCCGATTCTACGTTAGGCAGTTGTAGAACGCCGCTGCGGTATTCTTCCTGGGCATCAATAATCAGCAATGTGGCATTGCGCATCGTGGCCGGAGCAAAACTACGCCCGGTGAGTTGAAGCAACGTTTGTGGATATGACATTGAAGGGTCCTTGCTGCGCATACGACAGTGATCATTCTCCGCTTGAATATAACGACTGTGAACCATTTAAAGGTTTCGGCAGGTTAAATTCAGCGAGCGACTTTTATTGCGCCGGGTATTCAGGGCTCGTTGGGTCTTTGAGCCGGGACGCGCTCTATCCCCTGTATTCTTACGGATAATTGCCGCGCTGGGTAGGGTTAGTAGCGAAATGCCTTCAGCGGTTATGCGAACAGGTGTTCAACCTGAGCGCATAACCGCACAGTGCGGTCAGTACAGCCCGAACACCTGGAACTGTATATACCAGATGCCCAGAGAGCCGAAGAAGTTCAGCAGGATCACCGGCAAAAACTTCATGTGCACGCCGAAGCTATAAGTCTTATCGAGCGACATGGCCATAACCCCGGCAGCAGAGCCCACCACGGTAAGCGAACCGCCAATGCCCACCATCAGCGCATTCAGTGCCCACTGGTCGAGGCCCAGTTGCGGGTTGGACATCAATGCAGCGGCTTCTACCGGTACGTTGTCCATCACGCCAGAGGCGACGCCCAGAATCATGTTGACGCTGGTGGGGTGCATGATCTCGAACAAGCGCGAGATATACGACAGCCAGCCGACATGGTTAAGGCATGAAACAGCGGTGATGATGCCGATGAAGAACAGCAGGGCGTTCCACTCGACCTTCTGCAGTTGATCCTGCCAGGGCATTTCAATGCCCTTGCGTATCAACCACCACGCGTAGATCGCGACCATGCCCAGGCCAATACCGATGGCGAATTCGATGCTTACACGCAGGAATACGTTGCACAGAACCGCGCCGACAACCGCGAAAAAGCCAACCACTGCCAAGCCCGCGCCGCCCGGCTTGAGCGCCGTTTCTGACTGGTCGGCAATGTGAATCAGTTGCTCGTCACTGAGTTTGCGCAGGTAGAAAAAGTGCAGGGCGGCGGCAAAGATCAGCCAGCCAATGAGTGCGGACGGGATCAGCAGGAGCAGCCCGGCAATGCTGATTTTTCCGGCCAGCACCACCATCAGGCTGGTTGAGGTTCCCAGGAACCAGACGCCTGAGTTTGAGGCAATCACGATGTTGCACAGGGCAATGTGGGTGTAGCGCTGGTTGACCGAAATGTTCTTTACGGTTTTACCGAAAATCATCGCCGTGGTGATGTTGTTGAGGAACGGTGAAAGCAGAGCGGACAGCGCCCCCGTCGCCCAGAACATGCCTCTGGCGCCCAAGCCTTTACCCATCAGGTAGCCGTTAAGCGCGGTGAACACGTTACGTTCATTGAGCAGTTCGACCACCATCCACATGAACGCCATGAAGGCGATCAGGCCGAACAGTTCGCCCTTGGTTTCGCTTTGGGCGTGGAGGAAATACTGGAAGCCGTTGGGATCGGTGAGGGCGTAATGAGCGCCGATGACAATCAGGCCAGACATCATGAACATGGCGGGCTTGAACTTATCCATCTCCAACTGTGCTTCAAAAACGATTAGCGTCATGCCAATAAGGAATATCGCCAGCACGAGCAAGCCCGTGAGCGAAAAAGGGTCAATGACCATTTTGTGAGATTTCTCAAGTCGTTAAGTGGGTAGGAAGGGTTAAAAATTCGTTGCGAATTATAACGGTGCCATTGGGGGATTGGCAGGTCAGCACCGCTGCTTTAGCGGCTTAAATGGGCAAATAAGCGCCCTGACTGAGCAGTCCGTTTGCGCCTGGGTGTGCAGGGGCCTGCCGGTAGATTTAATGTTCTGTAAACTAGTGGCTCTTTTCGCCGTTCTTGAGAGTGCCGATATGTTTGCAGCAACCACCCGTTTGCGCACTTTGCGTGACTACATTCGCTGGGCTGTCAGCCGCTTTCAGAGTGAAGAACTGTTTTTTGGTCACGGCACAGACAACGCCTGGGATGAGGCGCGCCAGCTGGTCCTCGGCGCATTGCATCTGCCTTGGGAAATTGCCGATAGCTACCTCGATTGCCGCCTTGAAGATGACGAACACGCGCATTTGCAGGCGTTGTTAAAAAAACGCATCGAAGAACGAGTGCCCACCGCCTACCTGCTGGGAGAGGCCTGGTTTTGCGGCCTGCCGTTTCTGGTGGATGAGCGGGTGCTGGTGCCGCGCTCACCGATTGCCGAGTTGATTGATAAACGCTTCCGGCCTTGGCTGGCCAAAGAGCCAATGCGCATTCTTGACCTGTGCACCGGCTCGGGCTGTATTGGTATCGCCTGTGCCTACGAGTTCATGGAAGCCGAGGTGGTGCTTGCCGACCTTTCGTATGACGCATTGGAAGTCGCCAACCAGAACATCGAGCGCCACGGCATTGAGGAGCGCGTATATACCGTTCAGGGCGATGGTTTCGAGGGCTTGCCCGGCCAGCGTTTCGACCTGATTGTGTCAAACCCGCCTTATGTCGATGCGGAAGATTTCGCCGATATGCCAGCCGAATACCATCACGAACCGGAACTTGGCCTTGCCTGTGGCAATGACGGCTTGGATTTGGTGCGCAGAATGCTCGCCGAGGCCGCCGATCACCTGACCGAGCAAGGCACGCTGGTGGTCGAGGTGGGCAATAGCCAGGTCCACGTGCAGGCGCTATACCCAGAGGTCGACTTTACCTGGCTGGACTTCAGCAACGGCGGGCATGGCGTGTTCTTGTTGGCGGCCGAGCAATGCCGCGAGCATCAGGCGTTGTTCCGTGAGCGCGCTGGCGGTTAACGGCAGCGCTTCAATGGGTGGCGATCCAGATCAATAAGCCTGCCTGAAACAAACTGAAAGTTACCAGGCAGGCGATAGTGAAGCGCAGGCCTGAGTCTTCACGCTTGAACTGCTCCATGCGCTCTTCAACCTTGCGCAGTTTTATAGCCTGCTCGAGCAGGCTGCGGTCGGCTTGTTCGAGCATCTGGGCGGCCTCGATGACTTCGATAATTTGCACTTTCTGGACATTCCAGTCGCTATTCAGGCTGCCCACACGTGGGGCGCTGTATTGAGCCTTGAGTTGCTGCGCATCGCTGTACTCAAGGGTGAAACCAAGCATTTGCAGCATATGGTCGCGCAGTTGCCGGGCCGCCGGTGTAGGCGACTGTTTGACTGAGAGTGCGCCACCTTCAATCATGTAATGAGCGCAATGTTGCTGCGCCCAGGCAATGCCCTGAGCCAGCAGAAAGCGCCCCAAGCCACGGTTTTGCGGCTCGATGCGTAAACCGTTGTCCGGGCCAAAACGCACTTCTTTGTTGCGATGATCGATCCACACTTCCAGGCAGTTCTGCGCTTTGCGTTGCGCCAGTTCCGGCACCTGTACGCTCAAACGCAGCAGGCTCTGGCCATTGCCGTGGCGCTCGGCCCGGCCGTATTGGACAAATCTCAGCGGTCGCGCGCCCGTGTGGCTGTCCGCGTTGAGCGCGCTCAGACGCAGCAAGCGGAACTGGCTGGGAGCGATATTGGCCCACGGATGTGGCTGATCGACGGCAGGCGCCTCTGGGGCGGTCGGTTCTTCAACTGGGCTGTCGAGCATGATAGGCGATCCTGTGCGCTATACCGGTGGAGGCATTTACGCTATCGGCCGCTGTTCAGCATTCTTAAATGGCTACTGGTCGGTGTGTTCAATGAACTGGCTCAGCGCGTCGATCAATTCACGCGCCAGCGGCAGTTTCGGATTGTCGTAAGAGGCCAGTTGCGCCTTCATGTCCAGCGGGACAATGCGCAGAACATGGTTCATGCCCTTGATGACCACCAGTTGCGCGTCGGGGCGAGCTTCCTTGAGGCGCAGTGCGTCGGCGACATCGACCTGAATGTCATGGTCACCCTGAATAATCAGCGCCGGTGCATCGGCCTGGTTGAAGGCCTTGGCCGGATCCTGACGGAACAGGCTGATCAGATAGGGCTGTACCGTGGGCCTGAACAACACCTCAAGTTCTTGCGGCACATCAAGTGTCGGTTTACCGGCAATCAGCGAGTCGAGAATGGTCGAACTTTTGCCCAGCAGGGCAGGTGGCAGGCGATAGCTGAGCTGTTCGCGCAGAACCTGATCAATCGGCCTTGAACTGCCGGCAATCGAGACAATACCGTCAACCTTGAACTTATCGGCGCTCAGGCTGGCGATCAACGCGCCTTCACTGTGGCCCGCGACGAAAACCTTGTTGAAGCGCGCGTCGCCTCGCAGCATTTTCAGCCAACCTTGCGCGTCGGCCACATACTGCTCGACGCTGAGATCACGCTCATTGGGCGTCGCGGGGCGGCTGGCAGCGACGCCGCGTTTGTCGTAGCGCAAGGTGGCGATACCGCGCTGCGCCAATTGCTTGGCCAGCCGACGCAGCGTGTCGTTGTGGCCGCCACCCGGATTATTGCCGTTACGGTCGGTTGGGCCGGAACCTGCAATGAGCAACACCACGGGCATTTGCGCGTCAGTCTTGGGCAGTTCGAGCGTGCCAAAGAGTGTGCCCTGGCTGGTCTGCAAGTTCACTGGGCGCTGCAATACAGCTTGCGCCGCCTGGGCGAGTGGGGCGAACAGGGTGAGGGTCAAGAGGAGAACTCGCAACATATATAGGCACATTGGCATCGGGTGATGATTGGATAGTCGCAGCGGCGGAAGGTTCTATGCAGGCAACAAATACTCCTGGGCGCGAATGCGCCAGTGAAGCTTGTGCAGCACTTGTGTGGCCAAGGGTGAACTGCGCGTGCTGCACGGGTATACTCGCGGCCTGCATTTTTGGCTGTTATCGCATGGCTGTGCAAACTGGGGCTTCATAGCCTGCGCAGACTACAGGAATGGCCCCTGAATTGATTCACGTGGAGTGTTTAGCACATGTCAGGCAATACTTACGGCAAGTTGTTCTCCGTTACCACTGCGGGCGAAAGCCATGGCCCGGCGTTGGTGGCGATTGTTGACGGTTGCCCGCCTGGGCTTGAGCTTTCACTCGAAGACATGCAGCGGGATCTGGACCGGCGCAAGCCGGGCACCAGCCGCCACACAACGCAGCGTCAGGAAGATGACGTGGTAGAGATTCTGTCTGGCGTGTTCGAGGGCCGTACCACGGGTTGCTCGATCGGCTTGCTGATTCGCAACACTGACCAGAAGTCCAAGGACTACTCGGCGATCAAGGACACCTTCCGTCCGGCCCACGCCGACTACACCTATCACCACAAATACGGCATTCGCGATTACCGTGGCGGTGGCCGCAGCTCGGCGCGGGAAACCGCCATGCGCGTGGCCGCCGGTGCCATTGCCAAGAAGTATCTGGCCACTCAGGGCATCGTCATTCGCGGCTACATGAGCCAGCTTGGCCCCATCGAGATTCCATTCAAGAGTTGGGAACACGTCGGCAACAACGCATTCTTCAGCGCCGATCCCGATAAAGTGCCCGAGCTTGAGGCGTACATGGACCAACTGCGCCGCGATCAGGATTCCGTGGGCGCGAAGATCACCGTTGTTGCCGAAGGGGTTATGCCCGGTTTGGGCGAGCCGATTTTCGATCGCCTCGATGCTGAACTGGCCCATGCGCTGATGAGCATCAACGCGGTTAAAGGTGTCGAGATTGGCGCCGGTTTCGCCAGTGTTGCCCAGCGCGGCACCGAGCACCGCGACGAACTCACACCGCAAGGCTTCCTCAGCAACAACGCCGGCGGCATTCTGGGCGGTATTTCATCCGGCCAGCCGATTGTTGCGCATCTGGCGCTCAAGCCTACTTCGAGCATCACCACGCCGGGCCAGTCGATTGATATCAACGGCCAGCCGGTAGATGTGATCACCAAGGGCCGACACGACCCTTGCGTCGGCATTCGCGCGACCCCGATTGCCGAGGCGATGATGGCCATCGTGCTGATGGATCATCTGTTACGCCATCGCGGTCAGAACGCGGATGTGCGCGTGAACACGCCGGTAATCGGGCAGTTGTGATCACCTGCGGTTCAACCGGACTTGTTCGGGCCGACCTGTTGGCGGCCCGCCAAGTTATCAGCCAATTTTGAGCCGTTAGCGATGCCCGGCGCATTGCCGTATTGGCGGCTTTCAGGTTTCTACTTCTGCTATTTCGCCCTGCTGGGCGCCACGGCGCCATTTCTGGCGCTGTACTTCGATTACCTTGAATTCTCTCCTGCGCGTATTGGCGAGCTGATCGCCATTACCATGCTGATGCGTTGTGTGGCCCCGAACGTGTGGGGCTGGCTGGGCGATTACACCGGCCGCAGGCTGGCTATCGTGCGCTTTGGCGCGGTGTGCACGCTGTTCAGTTTTGCCGGAATCTTCATCAGTAAAAGTTATGCATGGCTGGCGCTGGTGATGGCCCTGCATGCGTTTTTCTGGCATGCAGTGTTGCCGCAGTTCGAGGTCATCACCCTGGCGCATTTACGCGAACAGGCTGCCAAATACAGCCAGATCCGCCTCTGGGGCAGCATCGGTTTTATCGTCGCGGTCGTCGGCCTCGGGCAATTGTTCGAGCATTTGAGTTTGGCGGCCTATCCGCTGGCAATCGTGCTGATCATGGCGGCGATCTGCATCAGCAGCTTCTGGGTGCCGGATGCGCAGCCCCGTCATCGGCCCGAATTTGCGGGTCAGGGCCGGTTCATCGAGCAACTTAAACGTCCGCAAATATTAGGCTTCTACCTCAGTGTGAGCCTGATGCAATTGAGCAATGGCCCTTACTACACCTTTCTCAGCGTGCACCTCGAAGCGCTCGGTTATGCGCGTGGCGCAATTGGTGGTTTCTGGGCGCTGGGCGTGCTCGCCGAAATCGTTCTGTTCATGTTCATGGCGCAGTTGCTGGCGCGTTTTTCACTGCGCCGGGTGTTGTTGGCAAGTTTTCTGATAACCGCCGTGCGTTGGGTCTTGCTGGGCAATTTTGCCGATCACGTGGTGGTTCTGATCATTGCTCAGCTAATGCACGCCGCCACCTTTGGCAGCTTCCATGCCGCCTCGATTCATTTCGTGCAACGCAGCTTCGGTGACCGCCAGCAAGGGCAGGGGCAGGCCCTTTACGCTGCGTTAGCCGGAGTGGGCGGTGCACTGGGTGCCCTGTATTCGGGTTACAGTTGGAGTACCTTGGGCTCGTCCTGGACATTCACGCTTGCCAGCGTCGCGGTTCTAGCCGGCGCGGCAGTCATCGCTACTTGCCTTAAAGAGGAGCGGCCATGAGCCAGACTCGCGAAACACTTGCGCAGCAGATCATCGAAGCGGGGCAGTTCCTTTACGCACGCGGTTGGTCCCCTGCCACCAGCAGTAATTACTCGGCGCGCCTGAGCACTGACTCGGCGTTGCTAACCGTTTCTGGCAAGCACAAGGGCCAGCTGGGCGTTGACGATGTGCTGGCCACCGACCTGCTCGGCAACAGCCTTGAGCCCGGTAAAAAGCCCTCTGCCGAAACGCTGTTGCACACGCAGCTGTACAGTTGGAGTGAGGCGATTGGCGCCGTGTTGCACACCCATTCGGTGAATGCGACGGTACTCTCGCGTTGGACCCTGAGTGATTCGCTGGTATTCGCCGATTACGAGTTGCAGAAAGCCTTTAGCGGTATCACCACCCATGAATGTCAGGTTGAAGTGCCAATCTTCGACAATGATCAGGACATCGCGCGCTTAGCCCGCAAGGTGCAGGTCTGGCTGGATGAGCACCCGGACTGCGTCGGTTATCTGATCCGTGGGCATGGGCTGTATACCTGGGGCGCGCAGATGAGTGATGCCTTGCGCCAGATTGAAGCCTTTGAGTTCCTCTTCGAGTGCGAACTCAAAGTGCGCGCGCTGCACAAGATCTGACTCCGTTAGCCGTTTTTTAGTTATTTTCTGAGGAATCGCCATGAGCACCCTGAGCGTATTTCATGAGTCATCACCCGAGTTGCCACACAAGGTTCTGACCCACGCCGAAGACATCAGCAGCACGCTGGCCGAAGTGGGCGTGCGTTTCGAACGCTGGCAGGCCAGTGCGCCGATCAAGCCGGGCGCCAGCTCCGAAGAGGTGATCAGCGCTTACCAAAGCCAGATCGACCAACTGATGAGCGAGCGCGGCTACGTCACCGTTGATGTGGTGAGCCTGAGCGAAGATCACCCGCAGAAGGCTGAGCTGCGCGCCAAGTTTTTGGATGAGCACCGTCATGCAGAAGACGAAGTGCGTTTTTTTGTGGCGGGTCGTGGCTTGTTCACCCTGCATATCGATGATCACGTCTACGCCGTACTGTGCGAGAAAAATGACCTGATCTCAGTGCCTGCCGGTACACGCCACTGGTTCGATATGGGCGAGCGCCCGCACTTTGTGGCGATTCGCCTGTTCAATAATCCCGAGGGCTGGGTTGCCGAGTTTACCGGCGAAGACATTGCCAGCCGTTTCCCGCGTATTGATGACTAACTCAAGCGCCCGCTGCCTATTCGAGAGCTCTGATCATGCCTGTTAAAGCCATTCTTACCGATATCGAGGGCACTACCAGCGCCGTCAGTTTTGTCTTCGAGGTGCTGTTTCCCTACGCGGTCGAACATTTGCCGGCGTTCGTGCTTGAGCATGCGCACGAGCCGCAGGTGGCGCAGTTGCTCGATGCAGTTCGTGAAGACAGCGCCGAGCCTGAGGCCGACACAATACGGGTTATCGAGATACTCCTGCAGTGGATCGCCGATGACCGCAAGGCAACGCCGCTCAAGGCATTGCAGGGCATGATCTGGCAGCAGGGCTACGCCAATGGCCAACTCAAGGGCCATGTCTATCCTGACGCAGTGGAGGCGCTGAAGCGCTGGAAGCAGCAGGGCTATGCTCTGTACGTTTACTCGTCCGGCTCGATTCAGGCGCAGAAGCTGATTTTTGGCTGCTCCGAAGCCGGCGATTTGAGCCCGCTGTTCAGCGGCTACTTTGATACCACCTCCGGTCCCAAGCGTGAAGTGGGCTCCTATCAGCGCATTGCCGAAGCGATAGGATTGCCTGCGGACGCGATCGTGTTTTTGTCGGATGTCGTCGAAGAACTCGACGCAGCCCAGCAAGCCGGTATGCAGACTATCGGCCTGGTACGCGAAGGCGGTGAACTTGCAGGGCATGAGTGCGTGGCCAGTTTTGCGTTGATCAATCTGTAATTGGTCCTTTGCCTCACGCCAGCAAGCTGTTATCTCTGAGACCGTGCCGGCGTTCGCTGGCTGAGTCATAAGGAGATAGCTCATGTTTAAACGGACAATCGCGCTGCTGGGGTTTTGCATTGCCAGTTCGGCAAGCGCTCAGGCCGAACTCGGCCAATCCAAGTCAGCCACTGCCACCTGCCCGAAAACCGGGGTTTATCTGCAGGTTCTGGGTTCCGGTGGGCCGGAGTTGAACGACAAGCGCGCCTCCAGCGCGTATGTGGTGTGGGCAGACGGCGTGGCGCAGGTGCTGGTCGACCTCGGTAACGGGGCGGCAAACAATATGGGCCTGGCCGGCGTGGATATCAGCCAGGTGCCTATTGTGCTGCTGACCCACTTGCACAGTGATCACAGCGCCGATTTTGCAGCGCTGATCAAGGCGCTGTTCTTCACTGACCGGCAGACCGACTTGCAGGTTTACGGGCCTACGGCGAGCAAATTCTTCGCGGATACCGAAACCTTCGTGCAACGCTTTGTTGGTGAGCAGGGCGTTTACCCTTACTTGCAGGGATATGTGAACGGCAATGCCAGTTACCAGATCAAGGCGCATAACCTGACACCAAGCCCGCAAGTACAAACGCTGGACACCGGCGAGGTGAAAATAACCGCGATTGATGCCGAGCACGGGCCGGTGCCATCGCTGGCTTATCGGGTCGAGATCGATGGCAAGTCGCTGACGTTTTCCGGTGATAACGGCGGCCACAGTGACAACCTGATCCGCCTTGCCCAAGGCAGCGATCTGCTGGTTGCACACAACGCCATTCCCGAGGGCGCAAAGGGCGTCGTGGTGCGCATGCATATGTTGCCGAGCCGGATTGGCGAAATAAGCCGTGATGCGCAGGTCAAACAGGTGCTGCTCTCGCATTTCATGAGCCGCACGGTAGATCAGCAGGCGCAAACGCTGGCGGCGATTAATGCGTTCTATAAAGGCCTGGTCGAATTTGCCAGCGACATGCAGTGCGTCGAGCTTTAAAGCGAGAGCCGCGACTGCTCGGGGAATTGCGCACCTTCGAGGCGCAGTAGCAGGGCTTTGCGTTGCAGGCCGCCGGCATAACCGGTCAGGCTGCCATCGCGGCCGATCACCCGATGGCAGGGAATAATCAGCGCAATCGGATTGGCGCCATTGGCAGTGCCCACAGCACGCACAGCTTTTGGCCGGCCAATCGCGGTGGCCAGCTCGGCGTAACTGCTGGTTTGGCCGTAACCGATACCTTGCAGGGCTTGCCATACCGTGCGCTGGAACTCGGTGCCACGCGGCGCCAGCGTTAATTCGAACCGTTTGCGGCGACCGGCAAAGTACTCATCGAGTTGCCGGCACACGGCGTCGAGTTGCTTGCCAGCAGGCTGCCAGCTCTCGCCAATTTTCCACGGCTTGCTGTCAATTTCCATCAGCAGTTGTTGCAGCCCGCTTGCGTCGCCCGCGATAAGCAGTTGGCCGATTGGGCTGCTGTGATATCGATAGAACACCACTTATGCTCCTGAGTAATTTTCCCAAAGATGCGCTGCGGCATAAGCACGCCACGGCCGCCAGGCCTCTGCCAACAATTTGAGCTGTTTGGCCTTGATGCCATCATTCCCCCACACCGGCGCCTTGAGCAGGCCGAGATCGCTGTCCGGAAATGCATCCGGTTCGCCAAACGCGCGCAACGCTATGTATTCCGCAGTCCACGGGCCAATACCGGGGAGGGCGCAAAGGCGCTCGACCAGCGCCTGATAGCCCATTTGCATGCTCAATTGCAGGTTTCCACTGGCAATCTCGCGGGCAAAGTTCTGCAAGGTTTCAACACGCTTGCCCGGCATGCCAATGCCCTGCAAGTCTGCAGCAGCAATTGCTGCGGCCGTTGGAAACAAACGCTCGACGCCTGGCGTTGATGGCCCGGATAACGGTCTGCCTAAACGCTCGACCAGGCGACCGGTTACGGTCACCGCCGCTTTCACCGTAACCTGCTGACCGACTATGGCGCGCACGGCCTGCTCGAACGGATCAAATGCGGTGGGCAGGCGCAATCCGGGATTGCGCGCCAATAGCGGCGCTAGCGTGGTGTCGGCACTCAAGTGCTGATTGATCAGTGCAGGGTTTGCATCAAGGTCGAACATCTTGCGAACGCGCTGGGTCAGCGCCGGTAAACAGGCTTCGCTCCCCGGACTCACCCGAAGAATCAGTGCAGGTGCTTCTGCAGATGGCGCCACTGAAAACCAGCCGTCAGTACCGTCGATATGGAAGCTGCGGCTGTACCGGTTGGCTTGCAGGGATTCGATGCCTTTGAGGGCGCGCAGGGCAAAATGGCTATGGAATTGCTGCCATTGCCACGGCGCCTGATAGGGCAGAACAAGCTCGGTGAATTGATCGTTTTCCATGCGCTGACATTACCCGCACACGGCGCAATTGTCAGGGCTGAAATGACTTTCAAACATTCATTGTGCATTTAGCTGCCATTGAGTGCTGGCGTGCTGTTGAGAAGGTTCGACCTGTAACCCGCTGCCACGTAGAATGCGCAGCCTTATCGATTGGCCGTGGTTGAATTTGTTAGCCTCATGGCCATCAAAATTTTTAAGGCGTCTGCCACAAGCGGGCGCATCGAGGTTACAGGACAGGCGGGAATTCCGCGTTCAACTCATTGCTAATAGGAGCACTGTCATGAGCGATTACCAAGAGACGCTTTACGAAGGTTACGGTCAACGCTTTCGTATGGATAAGTTGCTGCACGAAGTGCGTACCGAACACCAGCATCTGGTGATTTTCGAGAACGCACGCATGGGCCGGGTAATGGCGCTTGATGGCGTAATCCAGACCACCGAAGCGGATGAGTTCATCTATCACGAAATGCTCACCCACGTGCCGATTCTGGCTCATGGCTCAGCCAAGCGCGTGTTGATCATCGGTGGTGGTGACGGCGGCATGCTGCGCGAAGTGTGCAAGCACGCAACGGTTGAGCACATCACCATGGTTGAGATCGATGGCACTGTGGTCGATATGTGCAAGGAGTTCCTGCCGAACCATTCAAGTGGCGCGTATGAGGACCCACGCCTGAATCTGGTGATTGATGACGGCATGCGTTTCGTGGCCAACACCACCGAGAAGTTCGACGTGATCATCTCCGACTCGACCGATCCGATTGGCCCGGGCGAAGTGTTGTTCTCCGAGAACTTCTATCAGGCCTGCCGTCGCTGCCTGAATGATGGCGGGATTCTGGTGACCCAAAACGGTACGCCGTTCATGCAGTTGAGCGAGGTGCAAACCACTGCATCGCGCATGCACGGCCTGTTTGCCGACTGGCATTTCTATATGGCAGCGGTGCCGACTTACATCGGTGGCAGCATGACATTTGCCTGGGGCAGTACCGATGCCGAATACCGCAAGCTGTCGCAGGAAACCCTGTGCGCGCGCTTTGCAGGGAGTGGAATTGTAACGCGCTATTACAACCCAGCAATTCACAGTGGCGCTTTTGCGCTGCCGCAGTATGTTCTGCAGGCTGTCAATAAGCCGAGCAACGACTGAATCGATGCAATACAACTCAAGGGCCGCACGGCCCTTGAGTTGTATTCGGGCTTCTCAAAAGTCGTTGTCTGATGTCAGATTTCACACTTTGTTGAGTTTTGTTGCTTTAAGATTTCCGATTGCTTCGCCGCTCACCCAGATGCCACAGCATCCCTGAAAGGGGCGTTGTTGACGCGTTCAGGTTGAGTGACCGACACCCTATTGCCCTTACTAACGGATTATCAGTCAATGGCCAGTGTGCAAGACCATAAGAAAACGCCTTCGAAGCGCTTCACACCCACGATCAAGAGTCATCTTACGTTCACCCTGTTAAGTGCTGTCGCGCTGCTGGTGATGTATGCGTTATTACGTGTTGCACTGTTGGTCTATAACCGCGAGCTGATCGGCAACGACACGGTCTCGACCTTTGTCGAGGCGTTTTACAACGGTTTCCGTTTCGACCTGCGGCTGGTGGTCTACGCGCTGGTGCCTTTGCTGCTGTCGCTGCTGAGTGTTCGGGCCATGGCCGCACGGGGCTTCCATCGGGCCTGGCTGACTGCGTTTGCGAGCATCACCCTGTTTCTCGGGATCACCGAGCTGGACTTCTACCGCGAGTTCCACCAACGTCTCAACAGCCTGGTATTTCAGTACTTCGAAGAAGATGTTCATACCGTTCTGAGCATGCTGTGGAATGGCTATCCGGTGGGTCGTTATCTGATCTGCTGGGCCATTGCGACCTGGCTGCTGGCGAAAATGTTCAAAGGCCTGGATCTGCTCAGCCGGCCCAAGGCCGTGCTGCAATCGAGCCCGAGCAATGGCCCGGCCTGGTACTGGCGCACCTCGGTGTTTATTGTTTGTTTGCTGATTGCGGTGATTGCCGCACGCGGTCATTTGCGCCAGGGCCCGCCGCTGCGCTGGGGTGATGCCTACACCACTGATTCGATGTTCGCCAATCAGCTGGGCCTTAACGGCACGCTGACGCTGGCATCCGCCGCTTCGGCGAGCATGTCGTCGCACCGCGATAACGCCTGGAAGTCGACCATGTCCGATGCCGAAGCGTTGGAAGCGGTACGCAAAATGCTGCTGACCCCGCACGACAAACTTGTCGATGCCGATACAGCCGCGATCCGCCGCGATTTCACCCCGCCTGCAGACGGTACATTGCCGGTACGTAACGTGGTGGTGATTCTGATGGAAAGCTTCGCCGGGCATTTTGTCGGCGCCTTGGGCGCACCGGGCGATATCACCCCGAACTTCGACAAGCTGGCCAGTGAAGGTTTGCTCTTCGACCGGTTCTTCTCCAATGGCACGCATACTCATCAGGGCATGTTTGCGACCATGGCGTGTTTCCCGAACCTGCCGGCATTTGAATACTTGATGCGTACCCCGGAAGGCTCGCACCAGTTCTCCGGCTTGCCGCAGTTGTTGAGCGCCCGTGGCTACGACAATCTGTATGTCTACAACGGTAACTTCCAGTGGGATAACCAGTCGGGCTTCTTCAGTAATCAGGGCATGACCAACTTTGTTGGCCGCGAAGATTTCGTCGATCCGGTGTACATGGACCCAACGTGGGGCGTATCCGATCAGGACATGTTCGACCGCGGCGCCAAAGAGCTGGAAGAGAACTTTGCCGGCAAGGACAAGCCGTTCTATGCCTTGCTGCAAACCCTGTCCAACCACACCCCATACGCATTGCCAAAAGACCTGCCGGTCGAGCCAGTCACCGGGCATGGCTCGGTAGACGAGCACCTGACTGCCATGCGTTATGCCGACTGGGCGTTGGGCCAGTTCTTTGAAAAAGCGCGTAAGTCGAAGTACTACAAAGACACGCTGTTCGTGATTGTCGGTGACCACGGATTTGGTAGCGACGAGCAACTGACCGAAATGGACCTGTTCCGCTTCAACGTGCCTTTGCTGTTGATTGCCCCAGGCATTCAGGACAAGTTCGGCAAGGTCAACCATTCGGTGGGCACCCAGATAGACATCGTGCCGACCATCATGGGCCGTCTTGGCGGCGAAGTGCGCCACCAGTGCTGGGGCCGCGACTTGCTCAACCTGCCAGAAGGCGATCATGGTATTGGTGTGATCAAGCCATCGGGTGGCGAGCAGACCGTGGCAATCGTTACGCCTGAGCGCATTCTGATTCAGCCGAAAGGATTCGAGTCGCGCCTGTACGACTATCAGCTGGGTGCCAACCCAAGCGCTGAGCGTCTGCACGTCGACATTGATCCGCTGTTGAAGAAGGACCTCGAAGCCTTCCTGCAGACCGCAACCAAGAGCCTGCTGGATAACACCACCGGGGTTAAGGACGCGCATCACCTGCAACAGTAAACGCTAAACACCGGGTAGCTGCGGCTACCCGGTATTGCGTGAAAATCCTGCCAATACCCCGCCGACCGGCTTTTGCTCAGTACAAAGCTCGCGCCGCGACTCGCAGCGTTCGCTGCAGCAATGCATACCTAGTTTGCCGCGCCTTGTTAAACCTGCAGGCGCTGAGTTGCCCGTTCAGGCCGCACTTTTGTGCTGCTGCGCCGAATCCATCAGGCTCAGGCCGTTATCCAGATGCTGGTCGACCAGCCATTTACCGTGGGCGATCGAGGCATGTTGAGCTTTATCCAGCTCATCGAGAAAAGCCTGCTGCATGGGCAAGGGCAGCCGTCGGGTGACCTGGCCGTTGGGCAGGGTGATGCGACAGCCGCCAGCCCAGGGCGTTGGAATGCCCGGATGCTCCATCACTTCTGCCTGAATCAGGTGATCGCGGTGAGTGCACTGTAAGGTTGTCATGATAATTACCTCGCTGTATCGAGGCTGGCTGCTGCTAAAGGGCGCATTGGCGCCTGTACGCAGATGCCAGCTAAGAGTCCCCAGCACCTTTAAGCCTAGTTCACAGGTTTTCGGTTTTCAGGCTGGCACGACATGCGGTTGCAAAGCACGAGGTGGCATTCTTGCCTATTTAGCCGATGCTTTGACCGAAAATAACAATTTTAAAGTCAGCTGTGCGATAACCCTGAATAAGCCATTTGCGTAGCATCGGGCTATTGTTGGCGAGTGTTTCAGGGAGTTAATAATGAATAATAAATCCCATCGCGTACTCATCATTGGCACAGGGTTTGGCGGCGTTGGTCTGGCCATCAAACTCAAGCAGGCGGGTATCGACGATTTTATATTGCTTGAAAAGGCCAGCGGTGTGGGTGGCACCTGGCGTGAGAATTCTTATCCGGGCGCTGCCTGTGATGTGCCTTCGCATCTCTACTCGTTTTCGTTCGAGCCCAAGCTCGACTGGTCACGCAAGTTCGCGCCGCAAGCGCAAATACTCGGTTATTTGCAGCACTGTGTAGCCAAGTACAAGTTGACTGAGTCGATTCGCTTCAATGCCGAAGTGGTGAGCGCCGCCTTCGACGCGAGCGCAGGTGAGTGGCGCGTGAACCTGGCGGATGGCGAGCAACTGAGTGCGACGGTGCTGGTGAGTGCCTGCGGGCAATTGAGCCGGCCCATGTACCCAAAACTTGCGGGCATCGATGCATTTAAAGGCCCGGCCTTTCACTCGGCCTGCTGGCGCCATGATCTGGATCTGCACGGCAAGCGCGTAGGGGTGATTGGCACGGGGGCCTCGGCGATCCAATTTGTTCCGCGTATCCAGCCGCAGGTTGAGCACCTCACCTTGTTTCAACGCTCGGCAGCTTATGTAATCAGCAAACCTGACCGGCTGTACCGCGCATGGGAATTGGAGCTGGTCAAACAGATGCCCTGGCTGCAGAAGATTGACCGTGGCCTCAAATACATCCATCACGAAGCGCGTGGCCTGGCGTTTATCAGCATGCCGAGCTTGATGAAGCCCATGCGTTACCGCTTTGTGCAGAACCTCAACAAGGCCATCCGCGATCCGGCCAAACGCGCTGCTTTAACGCCAGATTACCCCATGGGCTGCAAGCGGGTTCTGATCAGCAATGACTACTACCCGGCGCTGGCGCAGAACAACGTCACGCTGGTTAATCAGGCCATCAGTCACGTCAGTGAGCGCGGCATCGTCACTCAGGATGGCCAGGAACATGCCTGCGATGTGCTGATCTACGGCACAGGTTTCAAGACCTCTGAGTTTCTCGCGCCCATGCAGATTACCGGGCTCGATGGCGTGTCGCTCAATCAGGCGTGGCAAGAGGGCGCGCAAGCGTACAAAGGCATCAGTGTCAGCGGGTTCCCGAATTTCTTCATGCTCTACGGGCCGAACACCAATCTGGGCCATAACTCGATCATTTACATGCTCGAAAGCCAGTACCGTTATGTGCTCAGCGCAATCAAACAGCTTCAGTCAAAGCAACTGCGTTACGTCAATCTCAAGCCAGCAGTCGAGACGAACTACAACAGCGGCGTTCAGCGCGCGATCAAACATACGGTGTGGGATCAGGGCTGTACCAGTTGGTACATCAGCGCTGCGGGCAAACATACCAATAACTGGCCGGGTTACACCTTCAGTTACCGGCAACTGACACGGAAGATGGAGCTGACCGATTATGAATGCGTACGCTGAGTTTTCAGCCCCGGCCGTCACTCAGCCGACCCTGCGTCGCTGTTTGCGGTTCGCGCTCAAAGTTTGCTTTCGCAGCGTTATGCGCCCGCCAGTGCCCATCGCAATTCAGCGCAGCACGATCAATCTGCTAACCGCAATCAATCTGGCCAAGCTCGATGGCACGCGCACGCTGCGTAACATTGCCGGCCGTCCTTGCGAGTGGTATCGGCCTTCGGTGCCGAACGGCAGCGTGATGCTCTATCTGCATGGCGGCGCTTACCTGGTGGGTAGCCCGCGTAGCCACCGTTCCATCTGCACGACATTGGCACGTCTTGGCCAGATCGAGGTTTGCGCGCTGGACTATCGCATGGCACCGGAACACCCGTTTCCGGCCGCGCGCGATGATGCGCTGGCGGCTTATCAGGCGTTGCTGGCTCAAGGCTACGGCCCCGAGCAAATCGTGGTGGCCGGTGATTCGGCCGGTGGCAACCTGAGCCTGGTGCTGGCGCTGAGACTGCGCGAGTTGGGGTTGCAGCAGCCAGCGGCGCTGGTGTGCTTTTCGCCGCTGACCGACTACACGGGATTGCAGCACCACACGCCAGAAGGCGGTGACCCGATGTTGCATCCGGCGTGGCTGCAGCAATCGGCGCAACTCTACTGCCCGATGGAAGTGGCGCTCGAGAGCCCTGAGCTGTCGCCGGTTTATGCCGATCTCCAGGGCCTGGCACCCATGCTGATTCAGGTTGGCGAAGATGAGGCGCTGCTCAATGACAGCGTGCGCCTTGCAGAGCAGGCGGAACGCGCAGGTGTGAAGGTGGAGCTGGAACGTTATCCAGGGCTTTGGCACGTGTTTCAGGTTTACGCAGGCGTGTTGGAAGTCTCTGATTTTGCCTTGGAGCGGGCCACTGCGTTTCTGAAATCACGAGGTTGCTGATGAACAATATTCTGATCACCGGGGCGGCTTCGGGCATTGGCGCCGCCACGGCGCGAATCTTTCACAAGCGCGGCTGGAAGGTCGGTCTGCTGGATGTCAACGAAGCGGCGTTAAGCCAGTTAGCTGCCGAGCTTAACGGCGCCTGGCATCAGCCTTTGGATGTAACCGACCTTGCGGCTGTAGAAGATGCAGTAAAGCTTTTTGCCGAGGCCCACGACGGCCAGTTGCGTCTGCTTTTCAACTGCGCGGGGATTTTACGCTTTGGCTATTTCGCCGAGATCGAACCGGCCGCGCATTCGCAGTTGTTGCAGATCAACGTGCAGGGTGTGATCAACATGACTCACGCTGCGTTTGCGTACCTGAAGCAAACCAGCGATGCCCAGGTGATCAATATGGGCTCTGCTTCTGGGCTCTATGGCGTGCAGCACATGGCCACGTACTCGGCTTCAAAGTTTGCCGTGCGCGGGCTTACCGAAGCGCTGAATCTGGAGTGGGAGCGCTACGGGATCAGCGTTGGCGACCTGATGCCGCCGTTCGTTAACACGCCGATGGTGACCAGCCAGACGTTTTCACCACCTGTCCTCAAACGCCTCGGGGTTAATCTGGCAGCAGAGGATATTGCCGAAGCCTGCTGGCAACAGGCGCATCAACCGCGGTTGCACCGGCCGGTCAGCCTGCAGTTCAAGTTGCTCTATTGGTCCGGGCAAGTTAGTCCTGTCTGGCTCACGCGGCTGGTCATGCGCTGGCTCGGGCGTGATTGATAGTCGGCTGTAGCGCCGCACAGCGGGGTTTTGCTGCTTGTTATCAGGAGGCTATGCAAGCTGTACAAGTTGGCGCTAGGATGGAATAGACGCCACTGGATTGTTTGTCATGAATTCGTGCGCGTTGTCCGGGTTTGATTCCAAGCCTGGCTTATGACACATCAAGTAGATCCTTGCTTGATTCTCGGGCGCCACCTGTTTGGGTGTCGCGACACCGCAGCTAGATGTGCGGTTGCTTTGGAACAGCGTTAATTTCGTCCATCGCCTGAGGGGGTCGTTTCATGAGCACAGCCATGCATGATGATGTCAGCAGCAATGTACTGCAGCGGATGAAAGAGGGCGGTTTTGATTTTTCGGCCTTTCACCCAATCGAGTTCTACGCCATTTTCCCGGATGAGGAGCGGGCCCGCACAGTGGCTAAAAACTTTCGTGGAGAGTCATGCAACACCCAGATTACCGTGCGAGAAGACGGTGCCTGGCACCTGCAAGTAAGCAAGGTGATGTTTGCGACATACCACGGTATTGGTGACTTTGAACAAGACCTTGAAGCGCTGGTAATTCCGCAGGGAGGTAAACTTGAAGGCTGGGGTGTGACGCAGGAGCTCAAGCGTCTAAACCCTTGATTCAGTGACATCCGCGTCACCACACCGGCTGGTTACTGGCCAGCCGGTGTATCACCGAATGCTCGACCGCACCGCCTGCATGCCGCAAACTTGGCGCAGGAGGCTGTTATGACCGATATAGTAATTCTGACCCACATTGATTATTGCCACCCTGGCCACCTTGCCCGGGTGCTGGATGAGGCGCAGCTGGATTTCAGCGTGTTGCGTGTTGATCTGGGTGAGCTCGACGGTCTTGACCTCGACCGGCCCAAGGCGGTCGCCATCATGGGCGGGCCCATGAGCGTTAATGATCCGTTGCCGTGGCTGCAAACCGAAGTCGCTGCGTTGCAGCACTTTATCCGACGCGACATACCCATGATCGGCCATTGTCTTGGCGGCCAGTTGCTAGCCAAGGCGCTCGGCGCGCAGATCCACAAAATGCCCTACACCGAGAGCGGCTGGCAAACCCTTGAGCGTACGCCCACGGCGGCGCAGAGCCCGTGGTTGAGTCATCTGCCAGAGCAGTTTGATATTTTCCAATGGCATGGCGACACCTTCATGCTCCCTGACGGCGCGCAGCCTCTGCTGCGTAACCCGTGGTGTGAGAATCAGGCATTTGCCTGGGGCGATAAGATTCTGGCGCTGCAAGGTCACCCTGAAATGACCGAGGAGCTCGTCCGCCAATGGCTGGGCGACTGGTCGCACTTGCTTGATCCATCCGAGCCGAGCCAGCAATCGCTGGACACGATGCTGAGCAATCTTCAGCAACGCGTGCGTGATCTCAATCGCACCGCCGAGGGTTTTTACCGGCATTGGCTGGCCATGATGGCGGCTTGATCTGTACGGCAACGGCTCGGGTTTGTGCGTGCCCGGGCCTGCCCATTTGCCCAATCAGAACTGTCTGCAACAACGCTGAGCGCAATGCTCCCAAACATCAGGTCGGTCAGTCGTGATGCAACACCCAGCTATGCTCTTCGTGGGTGTTGGCGCCAATTATGAAACTTGCATGAACCTAACGAGTGGTTTGTTGCTGCAAAAGTGGCTGGCGCGTACAAGTAACACCTTGATGCAAACCTTCTGCGCAAAATGTGCTTTGGTTTGGAGCATTGGCTTTGCTGGGCGCAGTTCACGTGGGCTGTTTTGGTGCGGCTCTGTTTTTCGTGGGCTATAACTAATTGATTAATAACAATTAATCAGACTGGCTCAGGCCTTGCAATGCTCCACATCAATCGGGTGACAAGGAGCAGAGCATGGCCCGCAGCTTTTATGACGAAATGTATATGGCCAATGGTGAGTGCCGTTCACATTATCGTGACTTCACCCGCTGGTTAGCCGAAACCCCGCAAGATCTGCTGGCGCAGCGCCGCCGTGAAGCCGACCTGTTATTCCACCGTGCTGGGATTACCTTCACGCTTTACGGCGATGATCAGGGCACCGAACGGCTGATCCCATTCGACATCATCCCGCGCAGTATCCCAGCCAGTGAATGGGCCGTGGTCGAGCGAGGCTGTATCCAGCGTGTTCAGGCATTGAACATGTTCCTCACCGATCTCTATCACGATCAGAGAATCATCAAGGCCGGTGTGATTCCAGCCGAGCAGGTGCTGGCGAACGACTGTTACCAGTTGGCCATGCAGGGGCTCGATCTGCATCGCAATACCTACGCGCACATTGCCGGTGTCGATCTGGTGCGCGATGGCGACGGCAGCTATTACGTCCTCGAAGACAACCTGCGCACGCCCAGCGGTGTGAGCTACATGCTCGAAGACCGCAAGATGATGATGCGCCTGTTTCCCGAGTTGTTCGCGGCGCAGCGGGTAGCACCCATTGATCATTACCCGAGCCTGTTGCTCGACACGCTGCGCGCCTCATCACCGCTCGACAATCCGACCGTGGTGGTGCTTACGCCGGGGCGCTTCAACAGTGCCTATTTTGAGCATGCGTTTCTGGCGCGTGAGATGGGTGTCGAGTTGGTCGAAGGCGCGGACCTGTATGTGCGTGATGACAAACTGTTCATGCGCACCACTTCAGGTCCCAAGCAGGTCGATGTGATTTACCGCCGCCTCGATGATGCCTTCCTTGATCCGCTGGCATTCAATCCGGATTCAATGCTTGGCGTACCCGGGCTGCTTTCGACCTATCGCTCGGGCAATGTGGTGCTGGCCAACGCCATTGGCACCGGGGTGGCGGACGATAAATCGATCTATCCCTACGTCGATGAAATGATACGTTTCTATCTCACTGAAGAGCCGATTCTCAAGAACGTGCCGACCTGGCAGTGCCGTAAACCGGCTGATCTGTCACATGTGCTGGCTAATCTGAGTGAGTTGGTGGTCAAGGAAACTCAAGGCTCGGGTGGCTATGGCATGTTGGTGGGCCCGGCTGCCAGCAAGGCTGAGATCGAGGCGTTCCGCGCCCGCCTGATCGCCAAGCCCCATGCTTACATCGCTCAGCCAACCTTGTGCCTTTCGACCTGTCCAACCTTTGTTGAACAGGGCATTGCACCGCGGCATATCGACTTGCGCCCATTTGTATTGTCTGGCCGCGAAACCCGGCTGGTGCCGGGCGGTTTGACGCGCGTGGCGCTGCGTGAGGGCTCCTTGGTCGTTAACTCATCGCAAGGCGGTGGCACCAAGGATACCTGGGTCGTCGAGGACTAGAACAAGGGCAATGCGCAGACTGCATTGCGGGCTATCAACAAGACAACAAGGAGGGTTTATGCCAGGCATTGATCACACCACGTTCTGCACCGTTTTGGCTGCAGGCCTCCGCGTTGGCACATTACTGTGAGCATGGGCTGATTATGTTGAGTCGAACTGCCTCGGATTTGTACTGGATGTCGCGTTATCTGGAACGTGCTGAAAACCTCGCACGAATGCTCGATGTCAGTTATTCACTGTCGCTGATGCCACAAGACGGCAGCAAACATGGCCTCGATGAATTGGCCATGCCGTTGCTGATTACGGGCACGCTGGACGAGTACCTGGAAAAGTACGGACAGATGCATGCCGAACGCATGCTGACCTTTTTCGCTCTCGATCCGCAGAACCCGGCGAGTATCTATTGTTGCCTGCAAGCTGCCCGTACCAACGCGCATGCAGTGCGCGGGCGCATCACGGCAGACATGTGGGAGAACATCAACTCAACCTGGCTGGAGATTCGCGGCATCTCCGAACAGGGGCTTGGCCGTTACGGTATCAGCCACTTCTGTGAGTGGGTCAAGCAGCGCTCGCACCTGTTCCGTGGCGCTACGTTCGGCACCATCATGCGGGGCGAGCCGTACCGGTTCATTCGTCTGGGCACCTTTATCGAGCGCGCCGACAACACCTTGCGTTTGCTCGATGCGCGCTATGAATTGCTGGGCGAGGACATCGACGAAATTGACGGGCGACCGGCCCGCAGCTATTACCAATGGACCGCTTTGCTTCGGGCGTTGTCATCGTTCGAAGCCTTTGCCGAAATCTATCGGGGCTCACCCAACTCGAGACGGGTGTCCGAGTTATTGCTGTTACGCCCAGAACTTCCGCGCTCACTACGAGCCTGTGTAGACGAGTTGAATCTGATGCTCAGTGGCTTGCCGGGTGACAACGGCCGGCCTGCACAACGTCTGGCCGCCGAATTGCTCGCGCGGCTGCAATACACCGTCATTGATGAAGTGCTTGAAGAAGGGTTGCATACCTGGCTGACGGATTTTATCCAGGTGGTCCGCGAATTGGGCCAAACCATTCAAGCGTCCTATCTGGAGGTTGCATGAGACTTTCTATCAGCCACGACACGACCTATCACTATGAAGATCAGGTGCGGGCAAGCATCCAGTATTTACGCATGACCCCGCACGACAGTGAACGCCAGCAAGTGCTCAACTGGCAGCTGAATCTGCCGCGGCCGGTGCGTGCGCAGGTCGACCCGTACGGCAATATTCTGCATGTGCTGACCATGGACGAGCCGCACGAGTCGATTGTAATCGGCGCGCAGGGCGTGGTCGAAATCAACGAGACCCTTGAAGCCGAACACGAAGCGCTTTCAGCTTATCCATTCTTGCGCTTCACCCAATTAACCGAGGCGGATGATGCATTGCGCGAATTCAGCCTCAAGCAGTGTCACGACCGACGTGACCGCAGTGCTCTGATCGACCTGATGCACGCGCTCAATTCGCATATTGAATATGTGCCGGGCACTACGGCGATTGAGACCAGCGCGGCGCAAGCCTTCGCCGGCCGCCAAGGGGTGTGCCAGGACCATGCGCATGCGTTTCTTGCCTGTGCACGCGCGTTGGGGATTCCGGCGCGTTATGTCTCGGGTTACCTGTACACAGACAGCAGTGATCATCTGGCCAGCCATGCATGGGCCGAGGCCTGGCTGGATGATGCCTGGTACAGTTTTGACGTCACCAACTGCCTGGATAAACCGTCGCGTCACTTGAAGTTGGCGGTCGGGCTGGACTATCTGGATGCCTGTCCGGTACGCGGCATGCGGCGCGGTGGCGGTATCGAGCAAATGCGTGCCCGGGTCGAAGTTGCATCGACGCCCATGGTTCAAGAACAGTAACCACTTTGTAGCCTCAACACGCGCTCAGCCCGGCTTGTCTGGTCTGAGCGTTTTGTCTTTTTAAGGGATTAATCATGACCTATTGCGTGGCAGCCAAACTCACAGCCGGACTGGTGTTCATCTCGGATACCCGCACCAATGCCGGTATCGACCATATCGCGACCTTTCGCAAGCTGCATGTATTTGGTGTGGCAGGCGAGCGGCTGATTGTCCTGCAGTCGGCTGGCAATCTGGCCACCTCGCAGGCGGTCATCAGCTTGTTGCAGCAGCGGCTCAACACGGACTGGGTCAACCTGAACAGCGTGAGCAGCCTATTTGCTGCGACCACTTTGGTGAGTGACACCATGCGCGAAGTGCTCGAGCGTGATATGCAGGGCGTGCTGGCCAAAGGCGTGGACATGAGCTGCTCGTTCTTGCTCGGCGGGCAGATTCAGGGTGGGGCGCCTGAGCTTTACAATATCTACCCGCAAGGCAACTTTATTGCCGCCACCGAAGACACGCCTTACTTCCAGATTGGCGAGAGCAAATACGGCAAGCCGATACTGGATCGCTCGCTGGACTGCTTCAGCAGCTTGCAGGATGCGCTGCGCTGCGCCTTGATCTCGTTCGACTCGACCCTGCGCAGCAACTTGTCGGTGGGCATGCCGCTGGATGTGTTGGTGTATCACAGTGACAGCCTGAATATTCCGGCAGGCTTTAGGGTTGAAGAAGATGATGAGTACTACAACCTGATTCGCCAGCGCTGGAGCTCGGAGCTGAGCAAAGCCCTCACTGAATTGCCCGAACCGAGCAACTGCTATGGCTTGTAGTGGCTAGGGCAGCTGAACCTTGTGCTGCACCATGTGCGCCAGATAGGCGATCAGGTCGATGAGTTGCTCATCGCTGATGGCGCGGCTGTCGAATCCGGGCATCTTGCCTTGTGGCCAGCGGCGCAGGCTCTGCGGGTCACGGATGTAGGACTTTAGAAAATCCCCGGCCAGATACTCGGTGGGGTTGTGCGGCACGTTCAGATCGGGCCCGAACTGCGCATCGCCAGCGCCGTTGAGACGGTGGCAGGCCAGGCAGTTTTTCTGAAACTGGACAAATCCACGTTCAACCTGTGTGCTCGCATCCTCACCCGGTACCAGCGCAGGGTAACGCTGCGCTACAGAGGTTTGCTGGCGCAAGCTGGCAATTTGAAACGGCCACTGTTCCGCGCCAATGCCGCTGGCTTCGGGGTTCAGCCAGACCAGATAAAACGGCCCGGCACTTGGCTTTCCCGCAGCCAGTGCAGGCCACGGATCTTTAGGGTCTTCCACCGCCAGCCAGGCTTGTGCTGCTGTGTTGCCTAGAATAACCGGCATCGGTAATTCGGCAGCAAAGCCGTCGAGTGCGATCGCCTGTAAATGATCGTGCGGTTGCAGTTCACCCAGCAGTGCCTTGAGCGGCACAGCACGGTACTGCATGGGTTTCTTGTAGCTGACATCGGCCGGGATGCTGACAGTCTGCACCTGCGGATGGGCAAGCAATTGTTCACTCGACCAGTGCTGGGTGCCGATATTGGTTTGCACACTGAGCTGCGCGCTGTGGCTGGTGGCGCTGAACAGCAAAGCAGCAAGGAATACCCCGAGCAGGCGCGTCATGGCTGTGTCTCCAGCGCCTTGGCCAGCGCTTCATAACCGCCGGCATTGATCACATTGCGATAGCCCATGGCTTGCAGGGTGTTTTGCGCAATGCCTGAGCGTGCGCCGCTGCGGCAATAGAGAACAATCGGGGTGTCTTTGTCCGGGCTCAGTTGGCCTATTTGTTGGGCAATCTGCTCGTGGCCGATGCGTGTGGCGCCGGCAATTGAGCCCGCCGCGAATTCAGGCTGGGTGCGCACATCTATCAGGACTGTTTGCGGGGCTTTGAGCGCCTCAAGTGCGGCGTTTAGCTGAGTATCGCTGGCCTGAGTCATCAGGCTGAAAAACATGAGGGCAAAAGCACAAAGAATACGCATGGCGTCTCTCAACTGAACGGTGAGAATCACCCTAGCATATTGCGCTTAGCGGTCGAATGTCAGACGGGAATTGCCAAGCCCGGTTAATTAACCAGGCGCGTGAGATTGGGCAGAATCAGCACCACGGTAATCGCAAAGACGATGAGACCTGCCTGACGGTACTTAGGCTGTTTGAACATGGCCAGATACCCTTTTTGTTAATGGGGCGACTTTCAAGCAAAAGCCAGTAGCTCTTTAAAGTGCCCGGTGTGGTGCTAACCGCTCCGGCAAAACCCGGCAGCGAATCATGCGCAGAACCGCTCTCGCGTTTACTGCCAGCACGGGTAACTGTAGGGGGACTGAGAAGTTCTGTTTATAAGATTTGGTTTCTAAAGCCACACGTTCTTGTGTTTATGGTTATTAATTGATGCGCGAGGAATTGAGCAGCCCTTGCGCTAGACAGGAAATTCCAGAGCTGGCCACTAAAGCGCCAGTATTTGACCGTTCGTCTGAGCGCTCAGGTCAATTGGCCTGAGCAGTTCTGTCATTGAGTCCGCTGGGCTGGCGCGTATGGTGGAGTCTGAACCGGTAGAGTGCCAGCCAAAGCTGGTGTGACCGCCGCCAAACTCCCACCCGTGGAGGAATGAGGACGACATGAACGAAGCATTCATATTCGATGCAGTGCGCACGCCCCGTGGTAAAGGCAAGAAAGACGGCGCGCTTTACAGCGTCAAGCCCGTGAATCTGGTGGCTGGACTACTGCGCGCGTTGCAGGCGCGCAACAACCTCGATACCAGCCAGGTCGATGACATTGTGCTCGGCTGCGTCACGCCGGTCGGAGATCAGGGCGCAGACATAGCCAAAACAGCAGCCATGGTTGCCGATTGGGATGTCAGCGTTTCCGGCGTACAGCTCAATCGTTTTTGCGCCTCCGGGCTCGAAGCCGTGAACCTGGGGGCGATGAAGGTTCGCTCGGGTTTTGAAGATTTGGTTGTGGTTGGCGGTATCGAGTCGATGTCGCGCGTGCCGATGGGCTCTGATGGCGGTGCGTGGGTGATGGACCCGCAAACCAACATGCACACCCATTTCACCCCGCAGGGTATTGGAGCCGACCTGATCGCAACCCTCGAAGGCTTTAGCCGCACAGATGTCGACAGCTATGCCATGCGCTCTCAACAGAAGGCCGCACGCGCACGCGGTGATGGCTCATTCGACAAGTCGCTGATTCCGGTCACCGATCAAAATGGTGTGGTGCTGCTTGATCATGACGAGTTCATCCGCGCGGACTCGACGCTTGAAGGCTTGGGGAGTTTGAAGCCAAGCTTTGCCATGGTCGGCCAGATGGGTTTCGACAGCACCGCGTTGCAGGTTTACAGCCACCTCGAAAAAATCGAGCACGTACACACGCCAGGCAACAGCTCGGGCATTGTCGATGGCTCGGCGCTGATGCTGATCGGCTCCAAGGCCAAGGGCGAAGAGTTGGGCTTGAAACCACGCGCACGGATTGTTGCCACGGCGGTGACCAGCACCGACCCGACCATCATGCTCACCGGCCCGGCGCCTGCTACGCGCAAAGTGCTGGCCAAAGCCGGGCTGCAAGTCAGTGATATCGACTTGTTTGAGGTCAATGAGGCGTTTGCCTCTGTGGTGATGAAGTTCATGAAGGAAATGGCCGTTGATGAATCGCGGGTCAACGTCAATGGTGGCTCGATTGCCATGGGCCATCCGCTCGGCGCGACCGGCTGCGCGATTCTTGGCACCTTGCTCGACGAACTCGAAGCGCGTGAGTTGCGTTACGGCCTTGCGACGCTGTGTGTCGGCGGCGGTATGGGTATCGCCACCATCATTGAACGTATCTGATCATCACGCCAAGCCGTGCGCCAACTTGAGCGGCGCAGGCCTGCACAGTGTCGGGGAAAGAACAGCATGACTGAAGCTATTCGCTATGAAAAAGGCCCGGACGATATCGTCGTTCTGACCATTGATATGCCGGGCCAGAGCGCCAACACCATGAATGCGGATTACCGCAGCGCCATGGCGGCGACTGTCGAACGCCTGGAGACTGAAAAGGAGCAGATTCGCGGGGTGATTATCACCTCGGCGAAGAAGACCTTCTTTGCCGGCGGCGACCTCAATGAGCTGGTTAAGGTGACTCAGGCCGATGCGCCGCAGTTCTACCAGATGACGCTTAACATCAAGGCGCAATTGCGCCGCCTTGAAACACTCGGCAAGCCGGTAGTGGCGGCAATCAATGGCGCTGCGTTGGGCGGCGGTTGGGAGATTTGCCTGGCCTGCCATCATCGGATCGCGCTGGACAGCAGCGCGGTGCAGATCGGCTTGCCGGAAGTCACTCTCGGTTTATTGCCGGGCGGCGGCGGGGTGGTGCGCATGGTGCGTTTGCTGGGGCTGGAAAAAGCCCTGCCGTACCTTGCCGAAGGCAAGAAGTTGCGCCCTGATGCGGCCTTGAAGGTCGGCTTGATCGATGCGCTGGCCAGTGACCGTGATGACATGATGGCCAAGGCCCGTGCCTGGATCATGGCTAACCCGGAGGCCAAGCAGCCCTGGGATCAGGCAGGTTACAAGATGCCGGGCGGCACACCGGCAACGCCGAGTGTGGCGCAAATGCTCGCCATCGCGCCCTCGGTACTGCGCGACAAAACCCGTGGTTGCTACCCCGCACCAGAGAAAATCATGTGCGCTGCGGTCGAGGGCGCACAGGTCGATTTCGACACCGCGCAACTGATTGAAGCGCGCTACTTCACCGAGCTGACCACCGGCCAGGTGGCGAAGAACATGATCGGCACCTTCTGGTTCCAACTCAATCAGATCAATGCCGGTGGTTCGCGCCCCAAGGGATACGAGCCGAGCAAAACCCACAAGGTCGGGGTGATCGGCGCCGGAATGATGGGCGCTGGGATTGCGTATGTCTCAGCGGCAGCCGGTATCGAGGTGGTGCTCAAAGACGTATCCATCGAGGCGGCCGAGAAGGGCAAAAGCTATTCGGCTGCGCTGCTGGAGAAGAAAGTCGGTCGCGGCCAGATGAGTGTCGACAAGCGTGATGCCTTTCTTGAGCGCATTCGCGCAACCGACAAGGATGCCGACTTCGAAGGCTGCGATCTGATTATCGAAGCCGTGTTCGAAGACCGCGATCTGAAAGCCAATGTCACCGCAGCAGCTGAAGCTGTAGCGCTGAATGATGCGGTGATCGCCTCGAATACCTCGACCCTGCCAATTACCGGGCTGGCTACCGCTGTGGCCGGACAAGACAAGTTCATCGGCCTGCATTTTTTCAGCCCGGTCGACAAAATGCCGCTGGTTGAGATCATCAAGGGTGAGCAAACCAGCGATGCAACTTTGGCCCGTGCGTTTGACTACGTCATGCAGATCAAGAAAACCCCGATCGTGGTGAACGACAGTCGCGGCTTCTTCACCTCGCGGGTGTTCGGCACGTTTACCAACGAAGGGCTGGCGATGCTTGGCGAAGGCGTTGCGGCGCCGCTGATCGAGAACGAGGCGCGCAAGGCTGGCATGCCGGTTGGCCCTCTGGCGATCAGTGACGAAGTCTCGATGAGCTTGATGAGCCACATCCGCAAGCAAACCATCAAGGACTTTGCCGAGGAGGGACGAACCCTGCCGGAGCATCCCGCGTATGAGGTAATTGAGCTGATGCTCAGTGAGTTCAAGCGCAGCGGCAAGGCGGCCGGTGGCGGCTTCTATGAGTACCCGGCCGGCGCCAAGAAGCATCTATGGTCGGGGTTGAAGGAGCACTTCGAGAAAGCGGACGGGCAAATTCCGGCGGTTGATGTGCGCGACCGCATCCTGTTCATTCAAGCTATCGAAACGGTGCGCTGCCTTGAAGAGGGCGTGTTGCTTTCGGTCGCCGACGCCAACATCGGTTCGATCTTCGGCATCGGCTTCGCTGGCTGGACGGGCGGCGCGTTGCAGTTTATCAACCAGTACGCCATCAAAGACTTCATCGCCCGAGCCGAATACCTGGCTGAGCAATACGGTGATCGCTTCTTGCCGCCAGCGCTGCTGCTCGACAAGGCTGCCAAGGGCCAGTTGTTTCAGTAGCTGTTAAATCGGCGTAATAAATGGCTGCAGTTTAAAGCTGCAGCCATTTTTTTTAGCTAATCAGAAAATATGATCTGCGATCGCAGATTTTTCTTGTAATATTTTGCCCGACGGGCGCCCCTGCCTATTGCCTAGTTGCGCCTGGCAGGGCACGCTATTACACGGTTTATATCAATCACCTGCGTTTAGGGATTCTGCCTAATGCCGTTGCAAATCTGTATTTTGGAAACCGATCATCTTCGCCCGGAGCTGGTTGACCAGTATCAGGGCTATGGCTACATGTTTCAGCAGCTGTTTGCTCAGCAGCCGATCGCTGCCGAGTTCACGGTTTACAACGTGGTGGCCGGTCATTACCCGGCAGACTCCGAGGTTTACGATGCGTATCTGGTAACAGGTAGCAAGGCAGATTCTTTCGGCACTGATCCATGGATTGAAACCCTCAAGACCTACTTGCTTGACCGCTATCAGCGCGGTGACAAGTTGCTGGGCATCTGTTTTGGCCACCAACTGCTGGCGTTGTTGCTGGGCGGCAAGGCTGAGCGTGCGACTAACGGCTGGGGTGTCGGCGTGCACAATTATCAGCTGGCCAACAAGCCTGCCTGGTTGCAGCCGCAGACCAATGATTTTTCATTGCTGATTAGCCATCAGGATCAGGTCACTAAACTGCCGGAAAACGCCACCTTGTTGGCATCCAGTGAGTTTTGTCCAATCGCCGCCTACTCGATTGATGATCAAGTCCTGTGCTTCCAGGGTCATCCCGAGTTCGTGCCCAGCTACTCGCGTGCGCTGCTCGATCTGCGCCAGCAGTGCATCGGCGAAAACAGCTACCGCAAAGGCATCGACAGCTTGCAGCAGCAGCATCAGGGCAGCACTGTTGCCGAGTGGATGATGCGTTTTGTGGCCAATGGCCGTGAGTCTGCCGCGCTTTAGCCGGTGAGCAATAACGCGTAAAAAAGCCCGATGCAGTCGCCTGTATCGGGCTTTTTCATGGGCGCTGGATTAACCGGCTGCTTGCTCTATCAGCTCGCGGGTCATCTGGTCGATGCAGTCTTGCATCTGCACGCGGCATTGCTCGATCAATGCTGGCATGTCGCTGTGGGTCATGTGCGCCGTTTCAATCGGGGCCAGCGAGCGGATCATGATTTTGCCCGTGTTCCAGCGACCGAGTTTAACCGTGCTCGCGTAATGGCTGGTGCACACCGGAATAATCGGCACGCCAGCGTCAATCGCCATCTGAAAAGCCCCGCGCTTGAATGGGAACAACTGCTGGCCCGGATTGCGCGTGCCTTCAGGAAATACCCAGATCGAGGTGTCGCGGTTCTTCAGGGTTTCGGTGGTGGTTTGCATCGCCTGCTTGGCCTTGCGCGCATTGCCGCGATCCAGCAATACATTACCTGCCAACCAATACAGCTGACCAAAGAACGGCACCCACTTAAGGCTTTTTTTGCCCAGGCTGACGGTACGTTCAGGAACGACGCGGCCAAGTACATAAAGGTCATAGTTGGATTGGTGATTGGCAATGATCACGCACGCGCGCTTTTTCGCGAACAGCGAGGAGACCTCGGTTTTCAGGTTTATGCGCAAAATCCACAACGCGGGTATTGAGTAGAGGCGGGCGCAAAGGCGACTGTTGTCGGGGTTAAAGGGACGGCAGATGCACAGCAGCAAACCGGCTACACCGGCAATTACGAAGTGCAGCCCCATCAACAGCATCCGGGCAATAAAAAGCATCAGCTACGACCGACTTGAAATAAGGGCGCGCAGTGTACGAGGGCCGCTCGGGAACAGCAATTAGCCATAGACAACAGGTTGTTACCAGCACAATCGAGGGCAAGGCGCAGAGGCTCTGGCCTGATGCTTGCGGGGGGAGTGGGGAGGCGCAAAACCCTGCACAAACATGCCTTCAGGCACGTTCATGCAGGGCAGAAGCACTTAGAAACTGAACGATTTGTCCAGTTCGATTGCCTTGTCGAGCGTTTCAAGCAGCGCTTTGCGCACCTTCAGCTTGGTGTTTTTATGCGCCTTCATATTGATCTTCTTCATTTGCTCGGCCGCGGCCCGTGCCGTTGGCAGCAACGCGTCGGCGGCGACAACCTTGTCAAGGAAGCCGGCTGAAAGTGCGCCCTGCGGATCGAACATCTCACCGTTGATGACGGAGCGTTGGAACGCCGATTTGCGCAGGCGATCACGCGCCAGTTCAATGCCGACGTGGTGCATGGTCATGCCGATCTGCACTTCGTTGAGGCCAATGCTGAACGCACCTTCAACACCAATCCGGTAGTCGGCAGAGAGGAGAATGAACGCACCCTTGGCTACCGCGTGACCGCCACAGGCCACGATAATCGGATAGGGGTGGGCGAGCATGCGTCGGGCCAGCGTCGAGCCAGCGGCGACCAGGTCAATTGCGTTCTGAGGGCCAGAGGTCATTACTTTGAGGTCATAGCCGCCAGACAAAATACCTGGCTGGCCAGTGATGATTACGATGGCCTTGTCTTGCTCGGCTTGATCCAGTGCTGTGTTGAACGCGGCGATTACGTCTGGAGAAATGGCGTTGACCTTGCCATTGCTCAGGGTCAGGGTGGCAATACCGTCTTCAAGTTGATAGCTAATCAGGTCGCTCATGCTCGGGTTTCCTACTCAAGAAGTTGGCTGACGTTACCCATACAATCGACGCCGGTAAAGTGCGGTGACTGACTGATGGGTCAGCGTACAGCTGTTCCACCTGCGATTGCGCAGCAGGCCGTGCCGTTATGCGGGGCGATTCGGCAGATTCGCCTGCCAACAGATAGCTAAAAAGCCCCGTGATCAGAGAAAAATCTCATAAGCGCATGAATAGCCTGAAAAAACTTTTGCGTTTAAATCCATCTTCGGCTACATTAGCGCGCCTCGACAGACAGCAATGTCTTCGAGATCCGGTGAAGTGTCCGAGCGGTTGAAGGAGCACGCCTGGAAAGTGTGTATACGAGAAATCGTATCATGAGTTCGAATCTCATCTTCACCGCCACTTTCTCAAAAAGCCCCGTAAATCTTAGATTTACGGGGCTTTTTGCATTCTATGGGCGCTATTTCTGCGGTGCCTGCGCCACGCATTACCCAGCGTCCTGGCTTTGCGCACAGATCCTCTGCAAAGCGCAATCTTAAAAAGCCATAACCACTATTAATCCTGCTGATTGTTCATTCCTGCGGGGGTGTCTGAAAATAGACCCATCCAAAGTTATGGAGGTTCGTATGCCCCAACTCAGCATTATGTCCCTTGTCGGCAGTGCCGTTCCTGAAGCGCTTCGCGCCAGAGGTGCGTTGGCTTGTTGGTTTATTGTGGTTGATGGTGTGCAGATGTCCGGCCCGTTCGCATCCCGTGAGGATGCCGATCGCTGCAAAGCTGCCTGGGCGTCGCAACTGTCCGAGTTCGAGCCAAGCAACTACTCGATGACCATGTGAATACCTGTTTCCTCCCTTGAGCCGAGTTGCTCCTTCGGTTCACTTTAACCCACCCCAGCGGTGGGTTTTTTCTGTCTGCAGCTTTTTGCCGGATACCCCTAGCCTGCGGCGAAAGGCTAAACTGGGCGCTGTTGAGTCAAGGGCGAAAATTTGTGAAGTGGGACATTTTCTGCAGTGTTGTCGATAACTTCGGCGATATCGGGGTTACTTGGCGTCTTGCCCGGCAATTGGTAGCGGAGCATGGGCTGCACGTACGCTTGTGGGTCGATGATGTCGCCGCATTTGCACGCATTTGTCCTCAGGCCAGCCCGGACGCTAGCGAGCAGTTGCAGCTCGGGGTGGAGGTGCGTCATTGGCACAGTCAGTGGCAGCCGGTCGAACCCGCTGATGTGGTAATCGAGGCGTTTGCCTGTGAATTGCCTGCGGCCTATGTGCGTGCGATTACCGAGGGCAAGCGGCGGATTCTTTGGCTTAACCTTGAATATTTGAGCGCAGAGGATTGGGTGAGTGGTTGTCATGGCTTGCCATCGTTACAGTCCGGGGGCGTGCAGAAGTATTTCTTTTTCCCGGGCTTTACTGAAAGCACCGGTGGTTTGCTGCGTGAGGCGGGTTTGCTTACACAGCGCCAGGATTTTGTGGCGAATGAGCAGGCTCGTCAGCAGTTTTTGCGCTCGATAGGTGTTGAGCCCATCGCCTGTGCGCGGCTGATGTCACTGTTTACCTACGAGAGTGCAGGTCTGTCCAGCTGGCTGGATGTGCTTGAGCAAGATTCGCAATGCACCCAGTTGCTGGTGCCTGAAGGGCGAATTCTCGCGGACCTTGGTCGCTGGCTGGCGGTTGATGATCTGAAAGCGGGCGACTCGCAGCGCAGGGGCGCGCTGCAAATCAATATCTTGCCGTTTATAGAGCAGCGCCAATACGACCAGTTGCTCTGGTGTTGCGACTTTAATGCGGTACGAGGAGAGGACTCGTTCTTGCGCGCGCAATGGGCGGGCCGACCGCTGTTGTGGCATATCTATCAGCAGGAAGAAGGCGCCCATTGGGAAAAAATGCAGGCCTTTTTGTCGCTTTACTGTCGCGACTTATCGCCGCTGGCTGGCGCCGCAATCACCTCGCTGTGGCAGGCTTGGAGTGCGCAGGAGTCGGTTGCAGAGCCTTGGCAGGCGGTGTTGCTGCATTGGGATGAGCTGTCGGCGCATGCCGAAAAGTGGTGTGAGCAGCAGGCCGAATATCAAGATCTTGCGACGACGCTGGTGCAGTTTCAGCAAAATTGGCTATGATACGCGGCTCAGAATTCTGTAACTCCATTCAAATCCGGATATTAGTATGAAAACCGCACAAGAAATGAAGCCCAACAGTGTGGCTCTGATCGACGGCCAACCTTGGCTTATCCAAAAGGCCGAGTTCACCAAGTCCGGTCGTAACAGTGCCATCGTTAAAATGAAGCTGCGCAACCTGTTGACCGGTTCCTCGACTGAAACCGTATACAAGGCTGACGACAAGCTTGAGCCGGTTATCCTCGATCGCGTAGACGTAACCTACTCGTACTACAGCGAGCCGAACTACGTTTTCATGGACGAAGAGTTCAACCAGTACGAGTTGAACAAAGACGACCTGGAAAGCGTTATGCCTTTCATCGTTGACGGCATGACCGACGTTTGCGAAGCCGTATTCTTCGAAGGCAAAGTTGTTTCTGTTGACCTGCCGACTACCATCGTTCGTCAGATCGCTTACACCGAAGGTTCTGCACGTGGCGACACGTCTGGCAAGGTGATGAAGCCTGCCAAGCTGAGCAACGGTACCGAAGTTAAGGTTGCTGATTTCTGCGAAATCGACGACTGGATCGAAATCGATACCCGCACTGGCGAGTACAAGTCGCGCGCTAAAGCACCGGTCTAAGACCTGCTTTAACCTGCGATCAAAAGAGCCCGGCCATTGCGCCGGGCTTTTTTTCGGCTGCAATTTGGCTTCGGTCGTAGGGGCGACGAGGTTTGGGCGTGGTTCAGGCGATTTGTTGAATAGCCAAAGCCCCCGTGCATGTGATGCGGCGTTGCACAGATGGCTATGACGGATTGCCCCAAAGGGGCTATCCATCCTCCGGCTTGGTGTTGTCTGTGATCGGGATGTGGAGGATGGATAAACCGCCGGTTAATCCGTCATGGCGGTCTTTGGGCGTGACGGGTTTTTGCGTTCGGTTTTGGCGGTTTGCCGGATGATGAAATGCCACGCGCGGGAGGTGCGGCGTTGCACAAATGGCTATGACGGATTGCCCCGAAGGGGCTATCCATCCTCCGGTTTTGGTATTTCCCGAGATGGGGGAGGATGGATAAACCGCCGGTTAATCCGTCATGGCGATCTCTGGGTGTGGTTGGGGTTTGTGTTTGTTTTTGGCGATTTGCCGGGTTATGAAATGCCACGCGCGGGAGGTGCGGCGTTGCACACATTGCTATGACGGATTGCCCCGAAGGGGCTATCCATCCTCCGGGTTGGTGTTGTCTGTGATCGGGATGTGGAGGATGGATAAACCGCAGGTTAATCCGTCATGGCGATCGTTGGGCGTGACGGGTTTTTGCGTTCGGTTTTGGCGATTTGCCGGGTTATGAAATGCCACGCGCGGGAGGTGCGGCGTTGCACAAATGGCTATGACGGATTGCCCCGAAGGGGCTATCCATCCTCCGGTTTTGGTATTTCCCGAGATGGGGGAGGATGGATAAACCGCCGGTTAATCCGTCATGGCGATCTCTGGGTGTGGTGGGTTTTTGCGTTCGTTTTTGGCGATTTGCCGGATTATGGAATGCCACGCGCGGGAGATGTGGCGTTGCACACATTGCTATGACGGATTGCCCCGAAGGGGCTATCCATCCTCCGGGTTGGTGTTGTCTGTGATCGGGATGTGGAGGATGGATAAACCGCAGGTTAATCCGTCATGGCGATCGTTGGGCTTGGGGAGCTTTGTGTATGGCTTTTGCGGCGGTATTTAACCCGCGGCGAACAGGCTTTGCAGGGAAAGGTCCCATGGCGCTACGGGGGCGAAGCGTTGTTTGAGAAACTCCAGCAGCAAGCGGCTGCGTGACGTGCTTTCGCGGTCCAGGCGCAAGGCGTAGATACCGCTGGGTTCGGCGGGCGGCAGGCCGTTTTGGCAAAACAACGCCTGTAGTTCACCGCGCAGCAGGTGCTCGTGAATCAACCACGTCGGCAGGTGGGCGATGCCGAGGCCGCCTACTGCGCTGAAAAGCAAGGCTTCGGCGTTATTGGCGGTCATGCGCAGGCGTTTGGGGCGGTACGCGTTGGTTTTCCCTGAGTCTTCAAATCGCCACGCGTGCGGCGGGGCGAGGATGCTCCAATCGAGTCCGTGATGCTCGGTCAACTCCGAAGGGGACTGCGGTGTGCCGTGTTGCGCCAGATACTCGGGGCTGGCGCAGGCAACCCGTACCAGCGGCGAGAGCGGCGTCGCCACCAGGCGAGTGTCGGCCATTGGGCCGATGCGCAACACCAAATCAACTTCGCCCAGATGCTCGCCCTGCAAATCAACAAAACTGTCGATCAGGCGTAACTGCACATCAAGGCCCGGATAGGCTTTGAGAAAGTCGGCAATGGCCGGCGCCAGATGCCGGCGGCCGAAGGGTGAGGGCGCATCAATGCGGATCAATCCCTCTGGCTGGGTTGTCAGCGATACCGCTTCGGCGCGGGCCAGATTCAGCTCGCCAAGAATGCGTCTGGCGCGCTCGGCAAAAGCTTGCCCTGCGGGTGTGACGCGCACAGCGTGGGTGGTTCGGTTAAACAATACCGTGCCAAGTGAGCGCTCAAGCGAATCCATGCGCCGGGCCACGGCTGACGGTGTTAACGGGTGACGTCTGGCAGCGGCCGAAAAACTGCCGGTGTCGAGCACATCGAGAAAAAGGCTGAGTTGAGCGTTGAGTGCATCCGGATTCATGGTTGTCCTGCTTTTGCATGGTGCGCATAGCCATTGTGCGCTGTTGTGCGTTTCCGGGATAGTCGCGAGCCGTTAATCTGGCGCCATCTGCTGCTTGCTTGAGTAGGCGGCATTTTTGCGTGTTTGCTCTTTTGACCCTGAGGCCTGTGTGATCGATTTTGTTCTAAACCTGTTATTAGGCGCCGCACTTGGCTCTCTCGGCGGCTTGTTCGGCATCGGCGGTGGTCTGATTGCAATCCCGGCGATGGGGGTGTTATTCGGTCTCGATCAGCAGATGGCTCAGGGCACCGCGCTGGTCATGGTTGTGCCTAATGTGCTGTTGGCACTGTGGCGTTATCACCAGCGCAACCGGATTGATATTCGCCATGCGCTGGCGCTGGCCATAAGCAGCTTCATTTTTGCATTGATGGGCGCGAGTTGGGCGGTCGGCCTCGATGCCGGGCGCATGCGTTTGGCATTCGTCGGATTTCTGATTGCCTTGGCCCTGTACAACTTGGCGCGGATCTATTTTCGCCCACCTGCTGGTGGCACCGAGTTGCGCTATCCGTGGCCTTGGCTGGCTGCACTCGGAGGTGGCGCGGGATTGCTCGGCGGCTTGTTTGGTGTGGGTGGTGCGGTGCTGGCAACTCCAGTGCTGACCAGTATTTTCGGCACTACACAGGTGATCGCTCAGGGCCTCTCGCTGGCGCTGGCAGCCCCGAGCACCGGGGTGACGCTGGTCACCTATGCGTTGCATGATCATGTGGACTGGGCGCTTGGTTTGCCGTTAGCAATCGGCGGTCTGCTCAGTATCAGTTGGGGCGTGAAGCTTGCCCATGCGTTGTCAGAGCAGGTTCTGCGCGGCTTGTTCGCGGGTTTTTTGCTGGTTTGCGCGGCTTCGCTGTGGCTTAAAGTCTGAAGCCTTCAACAATCTGTTCGGCCAGTGCTTCGGTCACCGGAGACTGGCTTTGCTCATTGCGCAGCAGGACGATGCTGGCTGATGGCATCGGCGGTAAACCTTCTGCTTCGCCGATAATGCGCATGTCGGGCGTAATCAGGCTTTGCAGTTGCGCGGTTACCGCAAGCCCCGCGCTGACGACGGCCATGATTGCCGACAGGCTGGGGCTGGTATAAGCCAGCCGGTATTCGCGACCGATTGCGTCCAATGCATTACAGGCCCAGGACCGGCAAAAGCATTGTGAATTGAACATGGCCAGTGGCAGCGGCTCCTGCTCATGCGGGCTGAAGCCTTGAGCCTCGGCCCAGACAATGCGCTCCTGGCGGAGTAATTGGCCAATCTCGGTGCCTGGCTCGCGGGTGACAATGGTCAGGTCGAGGTCGTGGCGTTGCAGGAGCTGAAAGGAGGGCTCGCAATGCAGCTCTACCTGAACCAGCGGGAACTCCTGGGCAAAGCGCGACAGAATCCCCGGCATAAAGCGCATCACATAATCATCCGGTGTACCGATTCGCACGGAACCGACCATGTGCGGCTCGCGCAATGTGTTTATTACTTCACCGTGCAGCTTGAGAATGCGCCGCGCATAGCCCAGCAGCACTTGGCCTTCCGCGGTCAGCTTGACCTGCCGGCCGTCGCGCTCAAACAACGCGCGCTGCACGACATCTTCTTCGAGGCGCTTCATCTGCATGCTGACAGCCGATTGCGTGCGGTTCACGGCATTGGCTGCGCGCGTAAATCCGCCGTGATCGGCGATGGCGACGAAGGTGCGCAGCAGCTCGCTGTCGATGCTGGGGTAGTTGGCCATTGATCAATCTCAGAGATGCAAGACATAAGAAACATTCGTTAGATTGATCATAAGCCCGGAGTGAAACTGTCGCCAACCCCACAGGAGGGCGATGAGATGAAAGGTCAAAAAGGTTATGCGATTGTCAGTGTGCCGACTCATGCGTCTGTCGGTCTTTTATCAGCTTTGCGTGCTGTCTATGCGCGGCTTATGCGGTGGCGGCAGCTATCGAGCCAGCGTCGGCGTCTGTCTGCATTGAGTGATGCCGCACTCAAGGATATTGGCTTGAGCCGGGCCGATATCATGCAAGAAACCCGGCGGCCGTTCTGGGATGACCCTTTGAGTAAATGAGTGAAGGTTGATTGCTTGCTGCGCCTGAACGGGTTTCTCGGCATCATGGATAAATCCCACAAGGAGGCTGGTTAATGCGCAGCGAGCAGTCACTTTCTCTCAAGCAGGCGCGCCGCCTGGCATTGGCGGCGCAAGGGTTTCACGGGCGCGCGACCGAACGTGTGCAGGCGCCGAAGGCGGCGCAGATTCGGTCTGCCTTGCAGCGTTTGGCTGTGGTGCAAATCGATTCGGTGAATGCGCTAGTGCGTTCGCACTATTTGCCGCTGTTCTCGCGATTAGGTGTTTACCCGCAAGTACTGCTAGAGCGCGAGGCGTGGGGGCCTAAACGCAGTCTTTTCGAGTGCTGGGGGCACGAAGCCTCGTTAATGCCGCTTGAGCGTTATCCGCTGATGGTCTGGCGCATGCAGCGTGCCCGAGCCGGAGCGGGGATTTATAAGCAGTTGGCCGCTTTCGGTCGCGAACAACAGCCGTTGATCAAGCAGGTTCTGCAACAGGTGCAGGAGCGTGGCGCTTTAGGGGCGGGCAGTTTGGCTTCGGGCGGTAAAGGAACTGGCGGCTGGTGGGGCTGGAGTGCAGAAAAGCACGCGCTCGAATGGTTGTTTGCCGCGGGTGAGGTAACGGTTGCGCAGCGTAAAGGCTTTGAGCGCCTGTACGATTTGCCGCAGCGCGTCCTGCCCAAAGCTGTGCTGGAGCAGCCGGTGCCAGATGAGGCTGAATCGCAGCGCCAATTGCTGTTGTTTGCAGCGCATGCATTAGGCGTGGCAACCGAGGCGGACCTGCGCGATTACTTCCGCCTCGATGCTGTCGACAGCAAAGCGCGCCTTGCCGAGCTTTTGGAGGAGGGCGCGCTGCAGCAAATGAGCGTCGAGGGCTGGCCGCAGGCCGCTTATGCGCCGGCGCAAATCAGCATCCCGCGCAAAGTGCAGCGCAGTGCGTTGCTGTCCCCGTTTGACTCGTTGATCTGGGCGCGACCGCGTACCGAGCGGCTATTTGATTTTCGCTATCGGTTGGAAATTTATACACCGCAACACAAGCGTGTGTATGGCTATTACGTGCTGCCGTTTCTGCACAATGAACAGCTTTTGGCACGGGTGGATCTGCGGGCTGAGCGGGCGGCAGGGGTTCTGGCTGTGCATGCGCTGCACACTGAGGTGCATGGGCTGGATGAGGAGGCGCTGCGGGCTTTGCAGCAAAACTTGCAGGCCATGTGCGACTGGCTCGGGCTGCAGCGTGTGCAGATCAATTGTCAGTCAGATCTCGCCCGGCGCCTGCAAATGTTGAATGTTGATTAGCGGGTCAGCAAGGCGCAGCGCCTTACGCTACAATGCGCGGCGAATTTGACTGACCCGAGAGAACACCCATGCCTGCTTGCCAGACGCCGATTATCGTTGCCCTGGATTTCCCGACTCGTGATGCTGCCCTGGCACTTGCCGATCAGCTTGATCCTGCTCTGTGCCGGGTCAAGGTTGGTAAAGAGTTATTCACCCGTTGCGGGCCAGATATCGTCGCGGCATTGAGCGCAAAGGGCTTCGAGGTGTTTCTTGACCTGAAGTTTCACGACATCCCCAATACCACGGCGATGGCGGTCAAGGCAGCGGCTGAAATGGGCGTGTGGATGGTCAATGTGCACTGCTCAGGCGGCCAGCGCATGATGACAGCATGCCGCGAAACCCTTGAATCACTGAATGGACCGAAGCCACTACTGATCGGCGTGACCGTGCTGACCAGCATGGAACGCGAGGATCTTGCAGGCATTGGCCTTGATGTTGAGCCGCAAGAGCAGGTTCTGCGTCTGGCCGGTTTGGCGGCGCAGTCGGGGCTCGACGGTTTGGTCTGCTCTGCGCAAGAGGCGCAAGCCCTGAAAATCGCTCATCCGCAATTGCAGTTGGTTACCCCGGGTATTCGCCCGGCAGGCAGCGCGCTGGACGACCAGCGGCGGATTCTCACGCCGAAGCAGGCGCTGCAAGTTGGCTCCGACTATCTGGTTATCGGTCGCCCGATCAGCAAGGCGGTGTCACCCGCGCAGGCGTTGGCAGATATTGTCGCTGAGCTGGCTTGAGTCTTTTAACGTAGCGTTCTGATTGGGTTGCCGTCATGCATCACTCTGCTGAAAATTCGCCGCTGGGCAAGTCCAGTGAATACATTGCCACTTACTCGCCACAGCTGTTGTTTCCGATACCGCGTGCGCCGAAGTGGGCCGAGTTGGGGCTGACGGCTGAGACGTTGCCCTATCAGGGCGTGGATTTCTGGAACTGCTTTGAGTTGTCGTGGTTGCTGCCGAGCGGCAAGCCGGTCGTGGCGATGGCCGAGTTCGCGATTCCGGCAGACTCACCCAATATCATCGAATCGAAGTCGTTCAAGCTCTACCTGAACTCACTCAACCAATCCGTATTCGCCGATGCCGACGCTGTGGCGGCGGTTATGGTCAAGGATTTGTCTGCTGCTGCGGGCAAGCCGGTGGCCGTGCGTGTGCGCAGCCTTAATGAGGTTGCCGCCGAAGGCGTCGCGCAGTTGCCTGGCACCTGCATTGACGAGTTGGACGTTGCGATAAGCAATTATGCGCAGCCGCGTCCGGAATTGTTGGCTTGTGACGCGCAGCGGGTGGTGAGTGAGACTGTTTACAGTAACCTGCTCAAATCCAATTGCCCGGTGACCGGTCAGCCGGACTGGGGCACGGTGGTGATCGAATACCGCGGCCCGGCCATTGATCAAGCCAGTTTGCTGGCTTACCTGGTGAGCTTCCGTCAGCACGCTGATTTTCATGAGCAGTGCGTCGAGCGCATCTTTCTGGATTTGCAGCGTTTGCTCAAGCCAGAATCACTCACTGTCTATGCGCGCTATGTGCGCCGAGGCGGGCTGGATATCAATCCGTATCGCAGCACCTCGCCTATTGCGCCGGATAATCGCCGTCTGGTGCGTCAGTAGGTTTTGCTATCGCGCTGTTAAAACAAAAACGCCCCGAACTGCAAGCAGTCGGGGCGTTTTGCTGTACGCGCCAAGCTAATCAGTCGTGCAGATGCTCAGCAGCGTGCAAGGTGTTTTCCAGCAGGCTGGCGCGCGTCATGGGGCCAACGCCGCCTGGAACCGGGGTAATCCAGCCAGCGCGGGGCAGGGCGGTTTCGTACACCACGTCGCCAATCAGCTTGCCGTCTTCCTGGCGGTTGATACCGACATCAATGACGATCGCGCCCGGCTTGATCCATTCACCCATCACCAGGCCCGGCTTGCCGGCGGCAACTACAACCAGATCTGCATCGCTGACGTGGCGAGCCAGATCCTTGGTGAAGCGGTGAGTGATGGTCACGGTGCAGCCTGCCAGAAGCAATTCCATCGCCATCGGACGACCGACGATATTGGAGGCACCGACAACCACCGCGTGCAAACCATAAAGATCCACGCCTGTGCTGTGCAGCAGGGTCATGATGCCTTTCGGTGTGCAAGGGCGCAGCAACGGCATGCGTTGAGCCAGGCGGCCAATGTTGTACGGGTGGAAGCCGTCGACATCTTTGTCTGGGCGGATACGCTCGAGGATCAATGATGAGTCGAGGTGATCCGGCAGCGGCAATTGCACCAGAATGCCGTCGATGCTCGCTTCGTCATTAAGACGGTCGATCAGGTCGGCAAGGTCTTGCTGGCTGGTGCTAGCTGGAAGGTCATAAGCCTGAGATACAAAGCCGACTTCTTCACAGTCCTTGCGCTTGTGTGAGACATAAACCTGAGAGGCCGGATCGCTACCGACCAAGATTACTGCCAGGCCTGGTGCACGAAGACCCTGCTCGCGGCGCTCGGCGACACGGTGGGCTATCTGCTGGCGTAGGCTGGCGGCGATCGCTTTGCCGTCAATCAGTTGTGCAGTCATTGCGCTTGGTTAACCATTGAGGGGGGATGGAAAAGGGTGTGTATTCTCGCATGTAGAAGGTGTCGGGCAAAGGCGCGAGCCTACTATTTTCATGTAACTCCTTTATCTAACTGATTTTTTTTCGATTTTAGTGTTGACGGGTACGAGAACACTCATTAATATTCGCCCCGCTGTCGAACACAGCCAGTTGCTGGATAAGACGGCAAACGCAGAATCTCCTAGTGATAGGCTGTGACTGCAGATGCCGAAAGACTTAAAGTCTGCTTGCAGATTGATAAGCGCCCGTAGCTCAGCTGGATAGAGCATCCGCCTTCTAAGCGGATGGTCGCAGGTTCGAGTCCTGCCGGGCGTGCCATTAGGCAGCTAGGCGCAGCAGATGTAGATGTAAACGCAATATGGTGGGCGTAGCTCAGTTGGTAGAGCACAGGATTGTGACTCCTGGTGTCGTGGGTTCGATCCCCATCGTCCACCCCATATTCGAAAAGAGCGCTGGGTCTTAAAAAGCCCGGCGCTTTTGTTTCAAAGGTTAGACCACGCGGACGTGGTGAAATTGGTAGACACACTGGATTTAGGTTCCAGCGGCGCAAGCTGTGAGAGTTCGAGTCTCTCCGTCCGCACCATCTAAGCTGCTGTTATCAAGCATCGCTTCGATCGCAGTAGTACAAAAGGCAGTTCCGAAAGGGCTGCCTTTTGTCGTTTCTGGGGTTTGTGTTTTAGCGCTTCCGGTGTTTGCGCAAATCCAGATCCGGTTGCGGTTTCGTGTGGGGGTTGCCTGCCTGAGTTGAGCATTCGCACCCTGCAGATCGCGTCGCCATCATTGTTCGGGTTATAACCCGGTTCTGGCTGGTAACTGTTTGATTTATAGAGTATCCGGAACTGAGTGTGTAAATCCCTTTTCAGTCTAGCGTAACATAAAGCCTGTAAAGCGGAATTGCATGTGTAATTATAGCATCTTACAATTCTTCTCATAAACCGGAACTGAGTGTGGAGCCTCCTCATGTGCTAGCTCACCCGGCACCCATAAGTACTGGATTTCAGGACGGATCTGGAGCGTAGCGTCAGGCTCTGTGATTGCCTAGAAGCACGATAAATAAGGAACGTACGATGCCATCAGTTTTATCCCAGATCCTTGCCAGCTTCCGCGAGAAAGCACTGTCCGAACGTGACAAGGGCACTGACT
>NZ_FPBC01000012.1:13062-139802 GCF_900116605.1 Pseudomonas marincola | reverse complement strand
GAGTTCCCTAAAGGGCCGTCGAAGACTACGACGTTGATAGGTGGGGTGTGTAAGCGCTGTGAGGCGTTGAGCTAACCCATACTAATTGCCCGTGAGGCTTGACCATATAACACCCAAACAATTTGATGTTTGTGTGTCTCTGGAAGTAGAAAAACCGAAAGTTTGCGAAACTACAAAGCATCACATACCCGATTCGAAGCAGCGTCACTGACGAGGCTTCAACCAAATTGCTTGACGACCATAGAGAATTGGAACCACCTGATCCCATCCCGAACTCAGAAGTGAAACGATTCATCGCCGATGGTAGTGTGGGGTTTCCCCATGTGAGAGTAGGTCATCGTCAAGCGCCTATATCGAAACCCCAGATCGTGTAAACGGTCTGGGGTTTTACTTTGTGCGCTGGAAAAGGCCGGGTGTTCGGAAGCAGCGGGCAGCAGGCAGCTAAACGGCGCCACCACTACCGCAAGCTGTTTAGCCCCGCTGCGCGGTGCTAAACAGCGCAGTCCCACAATGGGCCTGATGTTGCTTGATTGCGCAGCAAGCACGACCTGTAGATAAACCTCAAACTGCTACGTTGCTCTGTCTGGCGGACAGAGAAGCGCCCAAGGCGCTGGTACAGCGAAGTCGGCGATTCTCGTATTTAGTGACTTGTGGATAACTACTCGGCAGTCATAATCGCTCAGTAATTGGTGCCGCCCTTCATTCACACCGTAAGCCTCTGGGCCATCACACAGTGTTCAGCATTCAACACCTAGATGAGCTTCAGTTCGCCATCTCAATTCTCCAAGCAACCGCATGCAGTAGCCCGGCACATGAGCGATGTTTTACGTCAGGCACTGGTCGGTATTAACAGCGTCACTATCCGCTCACCACAGCTGATAAGCGAGGAGCGTACTCTGGATAGGCTACTGACAGGACGCCGCGACTGGAGGATAAGCCAGGCGAAATAGCTCGAGATATCGGATGGGGAGGTTCGTGGAGGGTGTAGCGCTGGCTGCAGCTTGCAGCTTTCTTTAGAAGCCAGAGGACTCCAGCAATAATGTCTGCGTGAAAATCACGTATCAGCTGACCAGCAGTGCGGCATTCGAAATGCAGTAAGTACTGACGTGAGAAGGAATAGGGGAGGTTATCCACAGGTGCGTAGCAGAGCTATCAGCGGCGGCGAATAATCAGGACGACATGGCCGGTTTGAAGCGTAATCAACACGGCCATGTACGCATAGAGATATTAGCTTCGAGCAGCTAATTGGCGGGCGAGGATATTCGCCACTTGGCGTGGCTTGCAATTGAAATAGGCGGAGTTTTTGGCCCAACTCTCACTCGGGTGCCAGGCAAAGAGAAACTGCCCGCCTTGGAGTTGATCAACGACCATGCGCGCCACCTCAGGGCGTACCGCCGGGCAACCGAGGCTACGGCCAATACGGCCCTGGCTGCGTACCAAAGCTGGGTCTACATAGCTGGCACCATGGATCACGATGGCTCGCTCACGTGCAGAGTCATTAAGGCCCGGTTCGAGGCCGTCCATGCGCAGCGAAAGCCCGTGTTTGCCTTTATAGCTTTCAGCTGTGCGGAACAGGCCGAGGCTGCTCTGATAGCTGCCCACTCGATTGGAGAAGGTGCTTGCCGTGCCTTCACCCGACAAACGGCCGTGAGCCACGTAGTCGTTGAGCAGCAATCTGTTTTTGTTGAGATCGAAAATCCACAGGCGTTTAGCCGCCGAGGGTTTGGAAAAATCGATTACGGCCAGACGCCGCGCCGGGTCTGCACCGTTATTCACTGCGCATTGCATGGCTGCAATGGCGTGTCTGACTGCTTCACGGTTTATACCGGGGGCAGCTTTGACCAGTGAATTAACCAGTGTTGCCTGGTTCTTATTAGTATTTGCCGCTAACAGCGGCCCGCAAAATACCAGCAGCCCTGCCAAACAGAGCCGACTCAGCCATACAACCATAGACCATTTACCTCTAAACGCATTTACTCCCGGACATCCTGTCCTTCATCTTCTGATGACTCGCTTATACTTATTAACTCGGTCTCTGCCGAGATTGATTCGTACGGCTAAGGATGGAGCGCATGTTGATCAAAAAACGCACACTTTACCTGATTGTGGCGCTGATGCCCTTGCCATTGGTCAGTCATGCTGTGACGCTTCCGCCGATAGACGGCGCTGATTTGCGGCCCATGATCCAGACGCTAGCTTCTAGCTGCGCCCCTTTGCCTAAGAGCTTAGACGAATCTGCAATAAACCTGCTCACAATGTTCTATGAACGCCGGCAGGGGCAGCCAGCGTGGTCGAATGAGGCCAGTACGCAGGCATTACAGCAGCAGATCAACCAGCTTGCCGATGACGGCCTGCAACCTACCGATTATCCGTTGCCGAGCGTTCCGCTGAACGCGAGCGTCAACCTGCGTGACTGCGCGGACTTACTCACCAGTCATGCCTATCTTCGTGCTTTGCAGGATTTACGCTACGGGCGCTTATACAGCCGGCAACTCGAGCCGTTATGGCGCGCGCCAGAGGTCAACATGAGGCCCGCGGCAGAGGTCACAATACTGCCGATAGCTTTAGCCAACACCGAGCAGCCGGAACATGCGTTCAGCGCCGCACGGCCCAAGCTTGAACAATATCAGCGCTTGCGCGTTGCCTATGCGGCGCAGCGCACTCAGCCATTGGCGCAATGGCAGCCAATTCCCGGCGGGCCGCTGCTGCGTCCGGGTGCTTTTGACCCGCGCGTGCCGGCGTTGCGCGAGCGGTTGAATGCCGAGGGTTACACCACCGGCGAACTGGCCGAAACGGCAAATCAATTTGATCCCGGTACTGTTTCTGCACTGCAGATTTTTCAAAGCCGTCACGGCTTGCAGGATGATGGTGTACTGGGCCCGGCGAGTATCAATGAGCTGAACATTTCGGCACTGACCCGGCGCGACCAGTTACGCATCAACCTTGAGCGTCTGCGCTGGCTGGCATATGACCTCGAGCATGCGGTCGTCGCCATCAACGTGGCCGGTGCTGAAGTAATGATCATGCAGGATGGCAGCGAAGTGTGGCGCAGCCGTACTCAGGTTGGGCGTGAGTCGCGCAAGACACCGCTGCTGGTTTCGCGCATCAACCGCCTGACACTCAACCCCACATGGACGGTGCCTCCGACGATCTGGCGAGAGGACAAGCTGCCAGCGATTCGTAATGACATCGGCTACCTCGCCCGCCATCAGATGAATGTTTACGACCGGCAGGGTAATCGGCTTGATCCCTACAGCATCGACTGGTCTTCGCCGGGCGGAGTAATGTTGCGCCAGGAAGCCGGGGTCAACAATCCATTAGGGCGCGTGGTGCTGCGTTTCGACAATCCATTCGCTGTGTATCTTCACGACACCCCCAGCCAGAGCCTTTTCAATAAATCTCCACGCGTTTTCAGTTCCGGATGCGTACGAGTCGAGTCTATCCAGACCTTGCTCAGCAAAATTCTCGATAGCGATCACTACGATACGGTTCAAGCGCGAATTGCCAAGGGCCGAACCAGCCAGTATCGCTTGCCTGAGTCGTTGCCGCTGGTAATCGCCTATTGGACAGCAGAAGTCGGCGATGATGGTGTGTTGCGCTACTTGCCGGATATGTACGGCAACGACCCCGCTTTGGTGCGTGCTCAGCTAACGAGCCAGAAGCCGAATTTAGCGGGCCGATAATCTCCCGGCTGGACGCAAAGCATCAATCGGGAATACAAGTTACCTGGTTGAGTCTTTGCGAACTCTGCTGCGCTTGCAGCCGTCCCTACAAAATCCTGTGCTGGCAGTTTTGGCTGGAAATCTGAGCAAGCCGGCGCTGTAGTTTCACTCCCAACATCCGCGAACATCCAGACCTGCGTTGCCGTTGCTCGGTGGCGACAAGAGGTGTTTGTCTGTGATTTTTGCCCAGATCAAGCAACATCCTACGATACCTGTAAGGCATCATTAATTACCAAATTGATATTATACAGATCATATTCAACGTTCTAACGTTGCATTGTCCTGTGTGCAGTGATGTGCGTGGAGACCTTAAAGGTCACCATTGCGCTCGCTCAAACACGTGGTCTGTATAACAACAATTGCTCCAAGACTTGCGTTCAACAATTTGCAAAAAACGTCTATCTGCCATTCAAAAAATAAGCATATGTAGAGGACTAAAAATGGAAAGTACATTCCATGGAGTAATGGCGTTTGCCTTGCTCGCCAGCATGCTGCTGCTAGGCAGTATCTTGCGCAATCGTATTGCTTTGTTCCGCAGCTCTCTGGCTCCAGCGAGCATCATTGGTGGTTTGCTTGGTTTCATCTTGTTATCGCTGGGCTTGATCCCAGGCTTTACGGCCGATGACTTTCAGGCGCTGACCTTTCACTTTTTCACGCTCAGTTTCATGTCGCTTTGCCTCACGGGTAAGAGCAAGAATGGCTCGCTTTCTGGTGGCAGTGTTGTGCGTGGCGGGCTATGGCTGACATTCATCTGGACCATCAGTCTTGGCCTGCAGGGCGTGATCGGCTACTTGGTCATTGTTAGCTACGATGCTATGACCGGCTCTGATGTCAGCGCGTGGCTAGGGGCGATTGTTACGCATGGCTTTACCCAAGGGCCAGGTCAGGCGCTGACGTACGGCGGCATCTGGGAGCAGCAGTATGGCATTGAGAATGCTGCTCAGGTGGGCATGATCTACGCATCTCTTGGCTTCTTGGTGGCATTCCTGATCGGCGTGCCGGTGGCAAAAAAATTCATTCGCAGCGGCCTTAATGCCAACAAGGCTTCAAATATCGGTGAAGATTTCAAGTCGGGCTTCTATAAAGACGAGCCGGCCCCGACATGCGGGACAATGGTTTCGCACCCTGCCAATCTCGACTCGCTTGGTTACCACATTGGTCTGCTGGGGATTGCGTACCTGATCACCTACGTTTGGCTGAGCTTTATCCAGACTCAGGTCGAGGGAATAGCGTTCGGCGGCATCAATCTTTCCGTGCTGTTTAGCTTCAATATGTTCTTTGTGCACGGCCTCGGGGTCTGCGTATTGATGCGCATGGTTATCGACCGTCTGGGTTTATCGCATCGGGTGGATGATGAAACGCTCAAGCGGATCACCGGCTCCTCGGTCGACTTTATGGTAGTCGGAACGCTGATGAGCATTCAGTTCGCCGTGCTTTATGAGCTGTTGACGCCAATCGTGCTTGTCACGGTGGTGGTGACCATTGCCACTCTTATTGGTTGCTTGCTGCTGGGCCGGCTCAGTGGTGCTCTCGGTCGAGAGCGTGCTCTGACCGCATTTGGCTGCTGCTGTGGTTCAACCGGGACCGGTTTGCTGCTGCTGCGCATGATGGATGCTGACTTCAGCACTTCTGTGCCCAAGGAACTGGCGTTTTTCAATCTGGCCATCGTCTTTACCAATTTCCACATCCTGTTTTTCTTCGCGCCTTTGGTGCCCTCTTTAGGTGGCTCGATGTACATGCTGGTCTTCGGCGGTACGGCGCTGGTCTTCCTTGCGGGCATTCCTCTGCTAATGATGCGCCGCTCGGCTGCAGCTATCACACCATCACTACGGGTTAAGGAGTCCCTGTCATGAGTATCACGGTCTTTGCTGCCAAACGCATTTTGACGATGAATCCGTCCCAGCCTGAAGCCACGCATATTGCAGTGCGCGATGGTCGGGTTCTGAGCGTTGGCCCGTTGGAGTCAATGAGTGAGTTAGGTGAGTACACCCTGGATCAACGCTTTGCTGAAAACATAATTTTGCCGGGCTTTGTTGAGGGTCATAGCCATGCGCTTGAGGGGGCCATCTGGAGTTATCTGTATCTTGGCTATTTTGACCGGGTCGATCCTGAGGGCGTGAAGTGGTCGGGTGCCAATAGCATTGCAGCCATGCAGCAACGGTTACGTGAGGGCGCTGCTGAGTTGCCTGCTGGCGAGCCTCTTATTGCGTGGGGTTTTGACCCGGTGTACTTCGAAGGTGAGCGGCTCGATCGGCGGGTGCTTGATGCGGCGGTGAGTGATCGTCCGGTAGTGGTCATGCATGCCAGTTTGCATGTGATGTCGGTGAATACACAGATGCTTGAGCTGTCCAGCCTGCATCAACATGCGGGTGTCGAAGGCATCATGCTCGACGCTGCGGGTGTACCCAATGGCGAGCTGCAAGAAATGGCAGCAATGCACGCCGTGTTTGAAACCCTGGGCGTCAACTTGTTCGAAGCCGTGTCTGCACCCAGCACCTTGCATCGTTATGGCAAGGTCGCACGAAATGCCGGTGTCACGACAATCACGGATCTGTATAACCCGCTGACCGATGAAGGTATCGCGGCGTTGCAGGAAGTGACCTCTGCTGATGATTTTCCGGTGCGCTTGGTGCCGGCGATGAGTGCACTGGCGTGGACTCCGGAACAGGGTGTTGAAAGGCTCAGCAACTGCATCGAGTTGAATCACGACAAGCTACATTTCGGCTTGGTGAAAATGATGACCGATGGCTCCATTCAGGGTTACACCGCGCGCATGAAGTGGCCCTACTATCACGATGGTCACCCCAATGGCATATGGAACGCGCCCCCGGAAGCGCTGCAGAAGATGGTGCAGGTTTATCATCAGGCTGGTATGCAGCTGCATATTCATACCAATGGCGATGAAGCCGTTGAGTTGATGCTGGATGCGCTCGAGGCGGCTGTGGATATGTGGCCGCGTGCCGATCACCGGCACACGCTGCAGCACTGTCAGGTGATTGATCACGCGCAGTTGCGACGTACGGCCAAACTCGGTTTGTGCCTGAACATGTTTGCTAACCACTTGTATTACTGGGGAGACATTCACCGCCAACGCACGCTTGGCTTTGAGCGCAGCCGCAGGCTTGAACCATTAGCCTCAGCCCGTCGCCTGGGTATTCCTACTGCCGTACACAGTGATGCCCCCGTTACCCCGCTAGGGCCGTTATTCACCGCGTGGTGCGCAGTAATGCGCGAAAGTGCATCAGGCGCAGTGCTTGGCGAGCAGGAGCGGGTCAGCGTTGCCGAGGCGCTTGAAATGATAACGCTGGGCGCTGCCTATACCTTACGCCTCGACCATAAGGTTGGCAGTTTGGAGGTTGGCAAATTCGCCGACATGGTGGTGCTTGAACAAGATCCGCTGGCGATAGACCCAGCGCAGCTGCGTAACATTCGTGTACTCGCCACAGTGCTTGGAGGCAAGGTTAATGCAGACACCTGAGCCGGTTCCCTTTACCGTGATAACCGGCTTCCTCGGGGCCGGTAAAACCACGTATCTGAATAACCTGATCCGCGAGGGTTTGCCCCGCGACAGCCTTATTGTGGTGAACGATTTCGGCAGTATTAACATTGATGCCGAGTTGATCGAGTATCGTGATGAACGCATTTTGCAGTTAGGCAATGGCTGCATCTGTTGCACGCTGGGCGGAACACTTGCCGAGCAACTGGCACAGGCCGTGCGTTTTCAGCCGCGCCCCGCGGCTATCTACGTGGAGGCAAGTGGAGTTGCTGAGCCGGCACGTATTGCCGATATCGCCCGGGTGTCTCGTCATTTGCGCTTGGCCTCAGTGGTCTGTCTGGTGGATGCCAGCCAGGTCACTCGCCATGCCAATAATCGTTACACTGGGGATGTGTGGAAGGCGCAGGTTGTTGGGGCCGATCAGCTGCTGGTTAATCGTATGCCGCCAGCGCAGTCGGCTGAATATGGGCAGGTTTTCAGTGTACTCAAACGCATTAATCCGCACGCCACGTTTAACGGCTCTGAATCGCATATCAACGACCGAGAGATACCGTCAGCGCCTGCCAGACCACTTTTGTCGGTGGCAAACACTCAGCAGGCCGGGGGGCTATGGGACTCAGTGAGCCTCAGTTACAGCAACGCAATTGATGGCGATCGGCTCGAGCAATTACTGGCTGAATACGCTGATGTCGTAATGCGTGCCAAGGGCATTCTGAAGAGGACTGACCGACCTGTGTTGCAGGTATTCCAGCTCAGCGGCGGCGTTGCTTGTTGGCTGCCTGCGCGGCGTGCGCCCGCAGCGAATCAGTTGGTTTGTATTGGTATCAAGGGCACGCGTTTCGAGGCGCTGGCCTCGGCTTTGGCGCAATTTGATGGAGCCCTGCCCCCTGGCGAGCAGCAGTCTCATCTGGCTAGCTCCCAGCAAGCAGGGGCACGTTCAGCTGCGCGGCTGCAGAATACTGCCTGAGATACTCAATGAATTTTTCCTGAACCGGCGTGATATCGGTATTAATCCACGCCGCTAGGGTACTTATTCGGGTATCCACATCCTGCAGCGGAATCAGTACGACGCCTTTGCGGTTGTAGTTACTGGCTGTTTCGAGGTGGATGGTGACGCCTATATTGGCTGCCACAAAGCCAAATATACCCTCGCTGTTGAATGCTTCTTGGGCGACTTGTGGCAAGAATCCAGCCTTGATGCAAAGTGCATCGAGGTGGCGCCGATAGAATGACCAATGGCTCATGCCGCCTAAAATAAAAGGCTCTTTAGCTAGCTCGGAAAGGGCGATTTGCGATCGGTCGGCAAGTGGATGACGCTCAGAGAGTGCGGCCACAAAGCTATCGCTTTGTACCTCCAAACTATCAATGTTTGGCTCAGACAAGGGGCCAGTGATGAAGGCAAACTCAATCGCGCCTTCTTTCAAGTGTTCGAGTTGGTGTTGAGTTGAGCCGAAGATAAGCTCGGCCTTGATCTCGGGATGACGGCGATGAAAGCCGTCGAGGATTGAGGGGAGCTTTCCCGATACGGCAAAGTCGGTATAACCGATACGCAGTTGCCCGATTTGCCCGGCGCCGGCCTTGCGTGCCTGCTCCACCGTGTTCGCGAGTTGTTCGAAGATTGTCCTGCTGCCCGCCAGGAAAACTCGTCCGGCTTCAGTAAGCTCAACCCGGCGATTGCTGCGCAACAACAACACCTCGCCCACTGTATCTTCAAGCTGCTGGATGGTTCTGCTCAGTGCAGGTTGCGCAAGATTCAGTCGTTCAGCTGCGCGACGAAAATGCAGCTCTTCGGCAACGGCCTCAAAGGCCCTTAAGTGGCGTAGATCAATGCGCATGAGTAATACCTTGAAGGCATCAGGCTGATTCGACTGATCTTATACAGGTAACGCCGTGTGCTCTAGTTGAGCTTGCCTATCAGGCGTCAGTCATAACGCCCCCAGAGATATTTAACCGTGCTCTCGCTCGCTTCGCAGTCATCTGTACACGGCATCTGATCGGGGTCGTAACCTTCGGGCAGGTTGGTGAAGTCCAGAAGGGTGCTGCCAGACCACACTGTACTGCCGGGTGTGCGCAAGGCGGCGACTGTGACGCTGCCATGCACTTTGGTGCTGCCCCCGGTGGTTAACAGGTTGCCGGCAACGACGCTGCCGTAGACATCGTTGGATGCGCCCAGATTGATATCTCCGCCGACGTAATCACTGCCGCTGTAGCTGCCTGCCATGAGCGCCACATTACCAATCGGCTGACTGGTAAATACCCCGTTGCTGCAGAATGCTTGCGGAGAGTAATCAGCAAACAGACTGCTAATAGTCGTGCCTTCGAACTGGTTGTTGCAGATGGGGCTTTGTCCGGCATAGTTCACGGCATATAGCGTGGTGGAGCCCGAAGTATTGATGTTCCCGGTAGCGACTATGGTATTGAAATAGGTGCCGTTGGTTACAGCCAGGCTGCCTTCAAACCACAGCACACCAGGCGCGAAGCCGACGCCGGCCAAGGTCCATTTGCTGTCCTTTGAACTGTACGAAACGCAGCCGTTGTAGGTTGAGTATCCCTTGCAGATAGTCTTGTAGGGCGTTGCCGGCTCAGTGCAGGTTGCGGTGTTGTTTTTGCCCGCGGTGACTTCAGTGCACAGGTAATCCTTGTAACCTCCGTTCTTATAATCGCCGAGAAAGTAGGTACCGGGCGCGATACCGTTATAGTTTTTCACCGTGACTGTGCGAAGGCCGTCCTGGTTGATTTCAAAAATCAGATTGGCCTGTGATTTAAGTGCGTATGCATCCACAGTCGGCTGCTCAGAGCTGTACTCGGTCACCGCAGTTACTGTGATTGGTGATATTTCAGCGGTATGGCCGCTGACGACTTTCACCCCAGGGCAGTTATTCCAGCTTGGGCAGCTTTTGCTACCGCCGATGGTGCCTGCGCTGACATTGCCGCCAGTCGACGTCAGGCTGCCGCTGGCATCCACCCGTGAGAGCGTGCCGTAGGTGATTGAGACATTACCTTGTGAGGTGACGCTGCTAGCGCCGGCGCCGGTCATCGTGACATTATCCAGCGCGTAGATCGCCGCATTTGGGCCGCCGTTGTATTGCACCCAAGAGTTGCTTTTGATCTCACTGGCACTCGCCGAGCTGGTCCAGCTCACATAGCCTTCGGCCAATACCGTGTCGGCGCGGGCGCTGCCGCCAGAGAGTGTGACATTGCCTTGGCTCTCTATGGACGTAGCTGAACTGCTGCCACCGGAAAGCAGTACATCACCGTTGGCGCGAATGGTTCCCGCCTTGGTTCCGCCGCTCAGCGTGACATCGCCCATGGCCGTAATCACGTCGACATTGGCTGAGCCTGACAAGGTGACATTGCCATTTGAATGGATACGCTCAACGCTGATGCCGGAGCTTATATTGATATCGCCGGTGGCCTGGATAGTCTGTACGCCGCTGACCGAACCACTCAGGTTCACCTCGCCGTCGACATTCATGACAACGTTTTCGCCACCTTTAACGGTGATGTTGCCGCTTACATTCAGGTCGCTGTAGATATTGATGTCACCCAGCAGCGCTTGAGAGCCTGAGCTGCCAGGTTCTACTTCGAAGGTCACCACTAACGTCGATGTGGTCTGCGCCGCGCTGCCGCTGGCAGCGATTCCGGTGATAGACACGGGGATCTGGTATGCACCGGCGTTTTCGATTACCGGGCCGGCAATCTCGGCCTGCAGATTGTCGACGCCAGTAATGGCCAGCTCACCGCCGAGTGTTGCCAGTGTTTCGCCATCCAGCCCTGCCAAATAACTGCGGATATATTCAACGCCGCCCCACGCGCGTTGCTGAGCTTGCGTCGAGGCATGCACGGCGAGAGTTTTGTCCTGTGCGCCGCGAACGCTGTACATCACGCTGGCCACAACCACGGTCAGCGCCAGCCCGGTCAGCAGCATCAGCAAAATAGTCGCCACGCCGCGCTGACGTTTCAGGCTTGAGTGATCACGCGAAAAACTGTTCATTTAACAACCTGAGACTGTGAAATTCCGGGTAAGCAAATATCGGCAATCTGGCGTGCGTGCTTGGTTTCGGCGGAGTCAGCAAAGGTGCTGGTTCCGGCGCTCAGAGAAACCAGAACTGCACTGGCGCTGGTGCTTTTGCCATACGGCCAACAAGTGGCAAGCGCGGCACTTATGGCAACGGCTTGCTCGTCATTGAGCGTGTTTTCAGCGATCAGTTGAACGCCATTCCATGCGGCGCCTGAATAGGCGTTGGCAGCGCTGCATGGGGTTGGCTGGAGCAAGGTCAGGCCGCCATTTTGGGCGAGCAGACCAGAGCATCGGTAACCCGCGCCGGAGATGTCAGCGCCCCAGATAATGGCGTTGCCCTCGGAGCCGGGGCTGGCACTGGTGATGGTCAGTTTGTTGCCGTTCAAATTGCCGTCAGCAGCAAGAGAAGCGTTGGCCAGAATCACCAAGTCGTTATTGGCAGTTGCGCCTGGAATCGCAAAGCCAGCACCTTGCAGCTCCATCTGGGCTGTCAGCAATGCCGACGAAACCTGGCCATCCAGCGTGGAGCGCACAATGGAGTCGGCAGCATTGTGGACCAGGGTTTTATACAGCGACATCATCCCTAAAATCGCGATGGATGAGATCAGCAGCCCGACCATCATGCTTATCAGGGTAAAACCTGCTGAGCGACGCATGTTATTCGCCTACCTTCAACACACCACCGAAGTAGTTGTTGGCGCTCGGTGGGGTGGCCAAAACCACCGCCTTGGGCGGATTGGCGATGGCGACACCTTGTACGGTGACCGTGGTGTTTGAGCACTGCACATCCAGCGCCACGTTGGTTTCATTTGGCGGTAGCAGGACAACTGCCTTACTGGCTTCAACGTCGCACAAGGAAGGCCCGTAACGCTGAAGCAGGCTGCGCATTTGGCTGATTGCCAAATTGCCGGCATTCGCTTGGCTGTGGCTGACTTCGACTTTGCTGGCGGAGTAGACCAAGCCTAATCCCACGATGCCCATCAGCAAGGTGCCAATCAGGGCTTCAAGTAAAACATCACCGCGTTGGCGTGATTGTGGGATATGGCGAGCTGCCTTAAATGATCGGGACCTCGATAGCATCCTGACCTCCCGTAGAGACCGTGATGGAATTGGCTGCCGCCGTAGCACAGCCAGACTGATTGACCGCAAGGCCGCGGTTATCCATGGCCAGGCATTGGAAATCCGCCCCGCCAACTTGCACAGCAACACCTTCAGGAACTTTCGCCGACCAGATTGAGTACGAGCTGTTGCTGGGTGAGCAGCTGAATGTGCCGGCCTTGTCCTGGCGGACCAGCGAGAGCGTGTCGTTGCTCAGGCACAGTGCTGCGGCGGGGCTTTCAAGGCCGACACCACCCGGATTTCTGAGGGCCGTTGCTTTAGCCCGTGACACGCCCTGTTTGAGTAGATTGGCGGTTTCAAGCTGGCGTGCGCTGCTGCTCCAGCCCATTGTGAGTGGCACAGCGGCGAGCAGAATGACCGACATGACAGTAACCGTCACCATCAGCTCGACCAAGGTAAAGCCGCGTGCTTTTACCATGACGTCACTCCGGGGCAGCCGCTGACCGTGCGAACATTTTGATTGTCGAGTGACATCACACAACTACTGAGATTGCCTGACTTGCCTGTGGCGGTCAGCGTATAGGTCGTGGTTGTCGACTCGCTTGTGTAAGTGAAATCACTCTGAGCTGGCGCCCATCCTGTGAACAACGCTTTGGTTTGTGCGGTGCTGGTTGTTGTAGCCACCGGGTAGGCCAATTGGCGTTGAAAGGCGTTTTCGAAATTCAAGGCCAGGGCGGCAAGATCGGATTGAGCGGCGTTAGCCTTGCTCTTGGTGATGTAGGAGTCATACGCAGGAAGCGCGATAGCTGCCAGGATTCCGATGATTGCAATGCTGATAACGAGTTCAAGCAGGGTGAAGCCATTCCGCGTAAGTCTTTTCACGCGTGAATACCCTCCATGCAGAAAAATGTGAAGCAGTTCACATTACACAAAAAGCGCGGAAATTTCAAGGAAACGCCAAAATACAGGCGTCAATTGGGTGTGAAGTGAGAGGCGGGAGAGGTGTTGATCGTACTTCGTACGACCGAGCTTTATGGATCGTCGCACAAGGACGTTAAGCCTCCCTGTCATGCTGTCGAATGCTCAGTTTCACTCGATCCTGCGTTGCAGGGTATTGGGTGTGCGCGTTGCTACAGGCGCAGGATGATCTCCGTTGCTGTGCACGCACGGCGCATATGTGTGATTAAGAGGTCACCACTGGCCATCTAGTTCGCGGCGGGTGGCATCGCGCACGCTGCTTGGATAATCGCTGCTCATGTACCAGACAGCGGGATGGCTGGTGGCTGATAGTCCGCGCCGCGCCGGTGGCATATCGGTGCGCATCAGCAAAATCACGTCACTGCTCGCCCAGGCGTGCCGATACCAATAGTGGTGGCCGCTGATGTCGAAGCCACGGCGCTGGTGGTCGTAGGACAAGTCCAGCACGTTGACGTTGCTCAGATGGTGGCTGTGAGTGAAGTTGTAGAGTGGCTGGCTCGCGCTTTCTGTACCCACACGCACACCACCCGGCATCAGCCAGTGGGCGTAACGCAGTGCATCGTCATTGTCGCTGGTGGTGATCAGCACCTGCTCGGCCATCAGGCTGACGCTGGGCAGGCGCTCTTCGAAGGTTTCTTCTGGCACGTCGGCAGCGGCAAACACAGTGGCGCCGATGCGAAAACGAGTTTGCAGTTGGGCGTGGTCCAGGCCCGGATAGTCTTGCTGCAGCTCATAAAGCGCCTTTGAGAGCACGCGGCCCCCAGCGCTGTAGCCGATCAGATTGATGCGTTCAGCGGTAGTGTGAATTCCCAAGAACTGAATCAACCGTGCCAAGGCCGTGCTCGACTGCCTTGCCCGGTCTACATCAATGCCCAGCAAGTAACTGGCAATGTTCTGATGGCTCGGCCACGAAAACGCAAGGCCGACGAAATCCCTGCCGGCAAAGTGATCCACCTCTGCGATCAGTTCGCAGGCATTGGCAAAATCGACTTTGGTGCCGTGCACGTAAACGATGATTTCCTTGTCCTGCGCTTTTTCCAACTCCTGATTGATTGCATCGGCATAGGCCTGCAATGCGGGAGGCAGTGGCGCTGGCGGCGGCGCGTCCAACGCCATTTCCCCCTGCGTTACTACCTCCTTGAGTTGCAGCGGGATGTCGCTGGCACGCCTATCTGTTCGCGAGGCCAGATAAAGTTCGTCCCATGAGTTCTGGTCCGACCCCAGGCGCACAACGGCCTGGCCTACGTAGAGGCTGTCAGCGACCTCATTACCGTAACTGTCTTCCCCATCTGGGGAGCGGTTGGTGGCAAAGAAAACGTCTATCGGTGGCTGCCGGGCACTGTCCTGCAAATGCGCGAATGGATCTATGGCACCGTCCAGATAAATAACCGGCGTGCTCATCAACGAAAGCGGTGTTGGGCTGCTGCAGCCTGCCAAGAGCCAACTCAGGGACAGCAGGGACCAGCATGGACCAGCATGTGGATAAACGCAAAATAAGTACCACCGCACAAGAAAAAGGCAGGAGCCGCCGCGCACGATTAAATTGTTTGTGTGGAATTGCGGCTGCCATTGTTATTTCGACATCTAAACCAAGCATAGCCGAGCAGGAACTGAGAGTCTTCGGAGGGCGGCACAGTTGAACCAAGCAATACTCTATTGCTACTGAGCCGGAGATGGCACCGTGACTCAATAACGAGCACGCAATAAAAAGGCCCGGTATTCAACCGAGCCTTTTAATATGGCCCAGGCGAGCCTCTAACCTGTTATTCAAGATATTGTATTTAAAGGATTTTATGTTTTTTGTTAGTTGTTGGCATACATGCTGGCATACACGGTGCCGGCTGCTGGAGGGGATTTCACCCCGATTGCCTTCAAAAATTTCTCCCAATTAAACCGAGTGCCTAGTCAATTATGTAACCGTGAAATAACCGTTTTATTGGGCTTGCGCATCCTCGACAGTGACATAGCGTGCTTCGTATGGAACCTACCTACGGAGTAACACCATGACCGTCCAAAATCCTTACCTCACAAATAATGGCGATATTCGTCAAGCTAAAAAGCATGCCGCTGTAGGCGGTGCAAATTCTTTGCTAAGGGCGCTAACGCCCTCGGCTTCAATCTCAGGTAGCACTCAGCAGTTGGCTCAGCCCTCACAACAAAGTGTCAGCGGCGACAATCCAGCACGCGCAGCTCAAATGCAGGCTGCGGCTAGACAGCCTGTGGTTGGCCCGCGTGGGGCAGTCGATACGTCGGAGCAGCCCGGCCCTATAGGTGGAGCAATTGCAATAGGAGCGCTAGAGAACCTCAAGCGGTTACAGACGGGCGCTCTTCAGTCGGCGGCGGGTACGCTCGGTACGTTACCAGCTAAGGCGCTGGATGCTGGTCGGTCTGGTCTTGCAAGTCTGGCGGGTGGAAATCCAGAGACACTACCGGGTGGTGAAAACTACTTTTCAGACACGGTTGGCGCATTTCGCGACGATGGCTATTCCAAGGTTGGAGGTCTCGCAAGTGATGCAGTATCGGGTGGTCAGTCACTTGTCCGTAATGCGCTCGGAGTGCGGCAGGCACAAGTGGTGCCGGCTATTCAGCAAAGCGCGTCCGCAACGAATCAGATTCTCCCAGGTCCCACTCATGATCTAGTAAAGGCGAACCAATCACCCGGTACGTTCAGCCAGACTGGCGCGGGAAATATCGTTGCGCGCATTGGCGCTGGTGGTGCGTCTGAGTTCAGTAATGCCGCTGGCGATGTGGCTGGGGCTTCCGGTGATTTCAAAGGTTCGCGCATTGGCGATGGCATTGGTGTGTTCTCGCAAGCCAGCCAGGGCGACTCCAAATTGGCCTATGACCGCAATGAGCGCGCACTTGCTGAGCGCGAAAAGATGATTCAGGCGTCGCGTCGCGGCGAAGTAGGTGAGGGTGGTGGGCGCGTGACCGTTGTGCGTGACAGTTCAAGAGCACCCACTATTGCAGAGATAGCAAACACCCGACTCGAAAACCGCCAAGCAAATACCGACCTAGCAAACCAGCAGGCGCAGCAAGGCATCCAAGATCAGCAAAGCCGATTACTAACGGAAGCATTGCAGCGCGATGTATCCGGCCAGTCGCTACAGCAGGGTGCGCTCAACCTGCAATCGGCGCAGCGCCTTGAGGCAATCCGTGCTCGCCTGGCAGATCCAGCGCTAGCAGGCACCGAGCGAGCAGCTTACGAGAACGCCTATCGCACGCTGACCGGCAATGACAGCAAGCGATACATCACCGTCGCGGGCGGCACAAACGACTTTGGCGGGAAAGACGCCTCCAAGGTATTTGATACCGTTACCCAGCAGTACGTTGATGGGGCCGGTGCCGGCACTGGCGGGCGAACGACGGTTAGCGCAAGCGAGGTGGAGCAGACCGCCAAGGCTAACGGCATGAGCGTTAAGGAAGTTAAAGACCTACTCGCAAAACAAGGGGTATCTGTAGACGGTTAACACCAACGCTAGCTGTTACGAGGGGAGTCAACCATGCACTTGATCAAAGATGAGCCGTTCTGCTCTAAAACTACAAACGTGACGATGACCGCCGAAGTCACACGCTCAGCCCGTGAGTGGGCCGACGATATGGGTTTGAAGTGGGCCACAGTGCGCCAGCGCCGTTATCGTGGCTGGCCTTGGAGTGAGGCATTAAAACCGGAACTGCGACGCACCACAGCAAGCGAGCGCGGGAGATAGGCCATGACTACCACCAATGCAATGAAACGAGAAATGCTAACCCAACTCAGCGAAGTGTCGCAGCGCCATAAGCTGGAACTTGAACGGGCGTTTTCTGTGCTCAGCATCCTCATGCGCCAACTGTCTGAAACGCTGGACGATTGCTACGGTGCCGGGGCGTCGAGACTCACCTCAGTGGATAAACTGCCTGAACATGCAGAGGCGTTGCGGGATATATCGTGCGCCATGCGTAACATGGTGGATCTCGAAGTACAGGTTAATCACATGGATCTGTGCATACAAAAGGCGATCAATAAGTTGGAGGTGGCCGCATGAGCTTCGATAACCCAGTGGACTGGGAAAAGATCGAGCACCAATACCGTGTTGGCCTGTTGTCGGTGCGGGAGATTGCCAAGGCTCACGGCACCAGTCACACCAACATTAACCGGCGTGCAAAGCGTGAAGGGTGGGATAGAGACCTCAAGGCGAGGGTGTTGGCCAGAGCCGAGACGATTGTTTCCAAGCGGGAGTGTTCCACAAGGTGTTCCACCATAAGCCTGGAAACTGAGAAGCAGTTAATCGAGAACGGCGCCACTGTAATCGCCGATGTGCGAATGAGCCACAGAACTGATATTGCACGCTCTCGGCGGTTGGCCACTGCGTTGCTTGCGGAATTGGAGGGTATGACCGAAGGGCGTGAGTTATTCGCCCAGCTAGGCGAGTTGCTGGCCAGCCCTGACGACAACGGACAGGACAAACTCAATGACCTATATCACAAGGTAATTGCGCTTCCCGGGCGGTCGAAAGTAATGAAAGAAATGTCGGACACGCTCAAGACGCTCATTGCGCTGGAGCGCCAAGCCTACAACCTTGATGAACAATCGAATGAAGAGACCTACGAATCTAGGCTCAAGCGGTTACTTGAGGGCGCCCCCGGCTAGTGGGCGAGTTGTATTCTGGGTGCGCCATAATGGTCTCACTGAGGCGGCTTTATCTACCTTGTCGCTGGTGCTGGTTTGTATCTTCGGGACTGATAGCTATGATGATGGCCAGTTCATATCACTGTAATTAAGGGGAATTGAGTGGATATAAACATCACGGCTATCGAGCGATCGATACAGCTTTTCGCAGGACCGGTAATTGTAATTTTTGGGGTGATGGTCGCAATGTGGGCGCTGAGCAGCGGCGCAAATTCAGAAAGCAAAATGGTTGCGAATATTGCACGCGGCATATGGGATATGGCGCGCTGGCCATTGTTGGCCGCTTGTGTGGGTGGGGTGGTGTGGTTTCTTTGGCGTGCTTGGCAGCTGTATCGCTGGGAAACTGGCGCTCTTGATGGAGGCTGCATGAACTGTGCGGGAACAATGTCTCATCGCTCTGGCAAGCATGGTGATTACAGCGTGTGCAACATGTGCGGCTCAAAGCGCGAAGGTCACCACTAAGCAGAAATGTAAAAGCCCCGCATTGGCGGGGCTTTTCTCACTACGGTAAGGGTCAGCCGAAAATATCCTTCAGCACTTCGCTCATGCGCCCACGCTCTTCGGCGCTCGGCTTGCTGAACATGGCATCACATGGTGCCTGGATATTATCGAGAATTGAGCCGCTTGCCGCTTGCTTGTACCACTCGGCTACGCTCGGGTCGATATCGGCTGCATCCTTGAACGGTACAGGGCCTTTTTCGGTCTCGTTGCGATTGAACATAACCATTCCTTTATTTAGAAAAGCCTGATTTAGCGAATTAGCGCCTTTGCAGGTTGTTAGGTTGTGCTTGCCAGACTTTAGTTCAACATATCGAACTTCGCCGCCCGTGCATACGTCGAATTTCATGGCTGAAGTGACGGCTAGTTTTGGGCACTTGTTAGACTCCCAGCAGCGCGCCGCATGATTAGATCCAGTACCGGCGAAGACCGTATATGGATCGTCTTGGCCAGGAAGCACAATATCCTGTCCATAGTAAAATTTCAGTGCGCCAGTTCTGAGCTCAGCAACAAGAGCTGAGATTCCGTCCATCGTAGGCTCAGCCATAGCAATACCACGATCCCTCGCTTGCAGAAAGACTTTCCAAGCATGGATCACATTTGACTTGCCAGCAAATACAAATGTATGGCCGCCGGCAATTTCTACTTTCGAGAACTCTGCCTCATCCACATACAGAACGCCAAAGCGGTCATCAGGAATAGACCAGCGCGAATCGCAGGTGATCATCGCCATTGCTCTGTCGTAGATTGTTGTGGTCATTCAGCATCGTTCCTTGATCAGCATGTGCGAAGAGCGTTGATTGGCGCGCGAGATTACCTACTTCTATGGCAAAGCGCCATATGCTTGTGATGATTTTCTTATTCACAATGGAGATATCATGCTCGTCATAGCTCAATGCTTTAGCATTCTCCCATACTCGCATGCCTTCCTTGGCCGCAGAGAGCGGCCCCTTCTAGCGAGATTGAACCCTGATTATAACAGCCATTCTATAGCGGTCAGGACTGCCGTGGTAATGCTGGTCGTTGAGGTATTTGGCGGGAGGGCGGCGTATCTCGCGTCGGCAATGGCACCTCGCCTTTGACGTTGCGCATTGGTGGCGGTGGTGGTGGCGCATCTGTGTCGGTCATTCGATATTCTCACGGATGATTGAAAAGGAAAAATGGGATAAATGAAAGAATAGAGAAAACAATAGCCCAAATGACGAATTTAGATAAATGATCAAGCTCTTCCACGCGGCGGTCGTTGTTTTCTGAATTGGTTGTCCCCCCCATTACGTAGTAGTCAGCAATCGTCTGGATAAAAAGACTATTGGCAGTTTCTTCTCCGCCGTCACCGTAATAGGAGATTAGCTTTTTTCGGTGTTCTTCTAACTTAAATAAGGTCGGTATTGATAAGTCGTTTACGCGCAACCGCCAAGCTTTTGCAAAATGCCAAATACCCATGGCGACGCACATGCAGGAATATAGATAGAGAACCCAAAAAAATAATCCCGTCGTTTCAGATGACGGTGGAGCTTTACCTAAAAGGTAAGATAGGAAACTGAGCAAAGCCACTAGCATTGCAAGGGGGAGGTTAAGCCGAACAATCAGCTTTTCTTTACGTTCTGCTTCAAAAAAGTAAATTTTTTCGTAGAGCTGGAAGTGGTCGTCTGCAGCCTTCACGTGGCCTCCATGGAAAGCGTCGGGCAATGCTACTTTGATACCACACAGCGTATATTTTCGTCTCTAAAGTAATTCCGTTTAAGTGATGGCATAGCGTACGCGCACCAATTTAAGCATAGTCCCGGCGAGTGCTTGGATTGCCTGCGCCACGTTTTTATATACGTCGCATTCCGTGCCGCGGGCAATGATCCTACTCGCTGACGATGCACAGCTTTGGCGGCAACTTAGGCCCGAACACCTCACCCGGCGCGAACGGGTCAGGTAGCAGGTGCTCAGGGCAGGCACGGATAAAGTCCACCATAGTTGCATGGCACGCCTCAAACAGCGGGCCTCCATTGCCCCATTCATCACCGAAGCTGGTCGCGCTGTCCTCCATGCGTGCGATAAACACCAGCCCTTCTAATGTCTCGCCACCTTCGCGCCGTGCCTGCTCTCGATGTACCGGGTTGATACTCAGGTGGTCGGCCAGTTGATCGAAGCCTAGCGCGGTTGCAATGCCTTCGGGGTCGCGCAACAGCCAGCCACCATATGCCGTCATCGTCATGCTGGCGCTCTTCAATAGGTCTGCTTTATGTTCCCGCGCTTGGTTATCCATCGCGGCCACTTGTTGTTTGGTGAACGGTAGGAACTGGCGCAGCTGGCGTGCCTGTCGTCGCATGGCGTGGCGTTCGTCCAGTATTTCGCGGCGGTGCTGGCAGGTGACGCGCAACAAACGACGGGCGATGGTCAGTGTGTCGCGCTTGCTGGTGCTGGGCTTCTCCACGATGCGAAGTAGCGTCCTTATAAATCTGTGTGTCATTGGATGCGCTCCGGTGTGTGTTCGTTTCGGGTGCAATACGCGCGCGCGTAGAGGTGTTTCTATGAGTGATCACATCGTTTCCATTTGGCGTGCCCACTATGGTTTTCCAATAGACATTGGCGTGTGGTCATACCGCTGTCGCAACTCAGCACCAGCAATGCAATAGCGGCTAGCAGGCGCGTAGCAGCCTCGGCACGCCATAATGTGGTTCATGTATTGGTCTCGGGCGTGGCACCACTCAGGCGAGGCAGTGACGGCGGTTTGAATGAAGTGCTGAGGCTGGTCGGGATCAGCCACCGGTTGCGGGGTATGGATCGGCGCGGGCGTCCTTGTGTGTGGTGTTTCCGCCACGGTGGGGCGTTTCTCACACTCTGGCATGCGCGCCACGTTTTCAATCACAACAAAACGTGGCGCGGGCGCTTTCTCCCGTTCGGTAAACAGGCCAGAAAGTAAGCTCATGGCTTGCCCCCAGACTGCAAAAACACTAATACACATGTTCCTCTAGTTTCAAAAAGTGTGGCAACAGTGGCAACGGTGGCAACAACCGCTCTAGCACGGGCCTTACAGAGGCTAAAAATGTTGCCAATCTGTTGCCACTTCATTTTTAGTGGCAACAGTGATAACCAAATGAAAGGTAGACGGCAGGCTCTTATATTCAGAAACGTGTTTGTGTTGCCACCTGTTGCCACTTCTTTTATTGGGTGGCAACGGCTGAAAGGCCCGCCCCGCAAGGCCGTTGCCACTGTTGCCACTGTTGCCACCGATTCTAGGTTCCTGTGAAATTGGGCTTTATGGGTTAGGGCTAATTTAGGTCTGCTCATGCTCCAGCCCCCTCGTTATCCAAGGTGGTAGGATCGATGACATACAGGCGTGATTGACCACCGCCGGGAATGCGGTAGTTCTTGGTTCTGCGTGCGCGATCAGCGTCAAACTTGGTGAGTGCCTTCGCGCCTTCCAGTGCCTTAATGATTCGGGCTAAGCCATACCCGTGTGCGGCCTCAATTAACGACGACTTGTTGAACAAGTACAGCCGATTGGTGCCAGCCGACTCCCAGTAGCCAGCACGGTTAAACACCTTGGTGTCAGGTATCGAATCATTCACGTCTGAGAATCGGCTGGTGCCGTGCTTGTCTATAAAGTCATGGATGCCAGCCAGTATTTGGCGATCCTCGGCATTGCCGCTGCCTACTCGGCTCAGCCACTCGCCATACAGCAGTTGGCAGTCAGCCAGTGCGCTACCCGGCGCCCATGGCAACAGGCCGTAAGCAATCGCCATTTCACCAGCCAGTGCGATGACGGCGAACCGGTCGGCTACACGTCCGGCCTGTGCGTTGTCCTCGATGAACTGGGCGCGAATACCTGCAAAGTCAGCCAATAGGCCGGGTGTGTCGTTGCTGGCGATTAGCTGCTCTACAAACACCGGCCCAATGTGGCCATGGTGATTACCTACTGCGACGGTCAACAGGCGGTGAAAGTCAGCACCTTCCAAGCCGTGTAGCTCGTCGAAGGCGCGGTGTGTGCGAGTACCGGCGTTTACGTCCACCATGCGTAGCTCAGCACCAGCATGGGCGGCATTACCGCTAATAGCGGCGTGCTCTGATAAGGAGCGCTCACCGCTTGAGAGTGCCAGCAAACGCCAGCTCAGCTTTCCACGGGCCTCTCGGTCGCGTGTCATGGTGCCTTTGCCTTGACCGTTGGCGAGTGAGTAAGCCATTTCCTGCACACGCTTGGGGTCGGCTCGTTTGATTTCGTCCAGGGGCAGCATGGTGTCATTGCGGCTTGAAGCTTCAATCTCTAAGCCGCCCTTAGTCATATCCCAGCTCGCAGCGAATATGCCGGGGTCGCCCCATACTGATGATCCGATTAGCTGTGCCAGTGATTTGCCGCTTGAGCTGTCGCCCACCAGATGAACACCGCCACCCAGCACTCCGACGAGGCTCAACAGCGGCCCAGCCAGTGCGCAGCCAATAGCGAGTGTCAGCACCGGATTACCAACACACTTGGCGGCTACTTCGTTTTTCCAGCCGTCCAGATCCCCACGGAGGCTGAACAGGTTTTGGCCTTTAACGCTGGACTGATAACGCACCTTATCGCTGCCAATGGTGCGACCCGGTAGTACAAATGCGCCTGACTCATGCCAGCCCGGACGGCAGGTGGTGGCGAACACCTCGATGGGGCGTTGTTCGAGTAGGTACTCCATGAACTGGCTACGCTTCTTGAGCGCGATAATTACGCCCATGCCGAACAAAGCCCGTCTGGCTTCTTCACCACTCCCTCCGAACACTTCCATGGGAATGATCCATTCCTTTACGCCGTTCTCCGTCACCAGTCGCAGAAATCTGCCTTCGCTGCCATCGTCGGTGTTGGTGGTGCGAGCTGCGACCGTCACGGGCGTGGCGATCCATTCATCTGTGATCGGTCGGTCTGTTTCGTCTTCATCGTTATCATCGGCGCTGGTGCGTTTAAACCCGTGCCAGTACACACCGGGGCGCAAGCTGCGGCCTTTCTCATTCGTTACCCAATGCTCATACACGCCCCAGCAAGGCCGGTCAGGTTCGACTCTGGGCGCTTCTGGGCGCAGGCTGATTACTTTCTTCTCAGGCTTGCTCATGTTGGCGGCTCCAAGCTGCTAGATCGTTAAAGTCTGTGAGTGATTGCGGGGAGTCGGCGGGCCACTCGGGAAAGGTGACAAGCCCGCCACACGCAATGGCGGCGGCATTTGCTGCGGTGCGTCCGGGGTTTCCTTCGGTCATGCGGTCGTCGTCGCCGGCGATGATTATTTCGATGTTTGGGTGATTTGCTCGCAGTGCCAGCGCAACAGGTGTCAGGTTTCCCGCGTTCATCGCACAGGCGGCGGTGTAGCCGTTTGCGTGAAGCGTTGCGCCCGTTGCCCAGCCTTCACAGACAAGTAGCGGCTTGCCGAGTGTGATGCTGCCTAGTGGCGAATAGCTGCCCTTGATACGGCCACCGAACAAGAAGCGCTTGCTCCCGTCCGGTTTGATGCGTTGCAGGTTCACCAGCGCACCGTCTGCGTACAACGGCACCAGCAGTTCATCGCCACGTTGGCGCAACCCATACGGGCGAACACCCTTTGCAAGTAGATAGGGGTGATCGGGATCGGCGCGACGAGCGTCACGCCATAGGCGATTTGCGTACTCGGCTGCGGCTTGCTGGCGTTGGTGCTGCTCAGCTTCGCGTTGGCGGCGTGCCTGCTCGATGCGCTGTCGTACCTGCTCGGCTTCGCGGGCGTCCACCGGCTCACGGCTACACCATGTATTGGTGCCGCCCGTCTTCCAGCTACCGAACGCACCCGATGCAATGCCATCTGGATAGATGATGTACCAACCGTTTTGACTGCCTGACTTGTCGTCGGGAACACGGAAGCGGTGAATCTCGCCATCAGGTACTGGCAACCAATCAAGTTGGCCAAAGGCACTTTGCAGCGCGTCACGGAATGCGATAACGATGTTATCCATGATCTACCCCCACCCATGAAGCCCCGTCGAAGCGTTGCAGGCGAACATCAGCAAGCGACACGGAACTACGCACAGCCACCCAGTCAGCAGGCGAGCCACCGCGTTTGCGGCCTACCGTTTCCAGCTTGCGCCGGGTGGTGCTGCTCATTCCGGCGGCTTTGCAGGCGTCTACCCAATTCAGCAGGCGCGGATCATCAGCGCGCAGCGAGAACCGCACACAGCCGAGCGAGGCGAGCTGTTCATTGAATGTCAGCAGGCGCAGACCATCAGCCCCCTGAATCATTTTTGTTGCGGTCGCCTCCCAGCGCACGGCACGGGAAAACCACAGCAACGGCGCTTCGTGCTCGGCACCGGCATTGCTGGGTATTAGTTCGCCGTCAGCCAGAATCAACGGAAGGTGATGTCGCTCGGTGGTGTAGTGATGAACCATGCTCACCGGGCATAGTGATGTGGCGTTATTCATAGCTCACCCTCAGTTGAGCGGCACCAGCAAACGCACGGCAAACCTGCGCATTGTTCACCGCGTGCCAATGGGTTAGGTCGTCTACCTGCTCAACCATGCAAGCGGTCACAACAGCGTCAGGGCTGCGCATAACGATGCGGCCACACTCAGCGTCAGCTTGAGTAAGAAACGGCCCCAGCAATGCCCGCGCAGCCTTGGGGTGGCTGACATAAAACAGCTCTGTGGCTTTCTTCGGGCAAGCCGATCCCGTCGGCACATGGGTGCCGTTTTTAATTTGCATGGGTTAACCCTCGCGCTTTTGGGCGTTGTGCCAGTCGCTATAAGAGCGTGCTGCGTTACCTTGGTCAGTGATTGCCGCGCTGAGCTTGCCTAGGCTTTCAAGTAACCAACCTAGGTCTGCTACTGCGGCCATGCTTAAACCCGCGTCCTCGTTCTGTGCTGCGACGGCTAGCACGGTGCCAATTGCGGCTACACCTTGGCAAAGGGTCATATTCTGGCTTTCAGCGCTGCGGCTGATTGCGTCGAGTTGCGCGTGGGGCATGTTGTCAAAGCTGGCGGTGCTAATTAGGTTCTCGCTCCAAGGGTTCATACGGCACCTCCAGCGGCTTCCAGTTGGCGAGCACGGGCCATTGCTGCGTTATACCGCGCAAGTCGTGTGCTCAGGCTTGAGTCGGCGCGTAGTGCGGCCATAGCGCGGGCTTTCCACGCTTGGGCGTGTGAGGCGGACGGATTGAGGGCGTTCGTGTTTTTCATGGGTGTGGCTCCTAACGTTGGGGAGCCGCTACTACCCGCTGCAAAACGGGATTGGGTGGCGGCTGTACGCAGGTTTGCAGACCGGGACGTTAGGCACCCGGCGCGCTCGAGAGCGCCCCGCGCACAGCCACCATAAAACGAAACGGCAGACACAAAAAAAGCGCCAGCTTTCGGAATGGTGGCGCTCATGCGCCTAACGATGTTCGGGCTGCAAAACCCGGTCGCCAGCAATGTGACGACGGGTGAACTATAGGTCGGGGTGTGATGCTTGGCAATAGCCGAGAAAGATTGTCTGTGCATCATGCTGCAACCCTCCGTTGATGCTTGCTCTGCAATTCGCGGACGTAGCACAGCAAGTTGGCTTTACGCTCGGCATAGGCCAAACCAGCGCCGATTAACGCCGTATCGCGCAACTCAGCAAGGGTCACGATCTCCAGTTCACGTTCGCTCAACTGGTCACGGTCGCGGCCAGCGAATGAGCCGGTGATGACTTTGTTAATCAGCCGCGACTCATTGATGTAATGGTGCGCCTTGGCGGTCTTGCCTTGAATCTCAAAGTTAAACGCTAGGGCATCACACACCGCTTTGTGGCCGATTGCAGCTTCATGGCGAGCGGCTGACCATGGTTTCGATTCGCCGCGTAACAGGCCATCAACCTGCTCGTCACACCAGATCTCAAAGTCCACGGAAAGCCAGCGTGCAAACTTCACTGCAAGTTTTGGGTGTAGCCAGGTGCCGCCACCACGATCAGCGCGGGCGCGACTGGTTTTTACATACGGGATTTCCCCGTATCTACGTTTCATTCCGTCGAGATAGCGCTCGGTATCGGGTAGACGCAGCCACTCGTTGGGAACCTTGCCAAAGCGTTCAGCCGCTTGGGTTGCATTGATCCATCCGTCAGCGTTGAACGCCACGGCCTGACCTTCGTAGCTGAATGGGACTATTCGGACGCTCATGCTCTCACCTCACTGTCTGCCGGTAGTGCGCCGATGTAGTACAGCGCCACACCTTGGTGAGTGCGGCCCTGCTCATCGGTCATGGTGATGCGATGTGTTTTGATGGGGTGCCCCAGTTCGCGTAGCTCCTTCACGCGGGCGGCGGGCATCATGATGTTCAGGTCATTGCGCGCGGCGATGGTAGTAACTGAGCCGACTTGATGGAATCGCTCTAGTAGTCGGGCGCGCTGAGCATGAACACTGGTATTATTCAGGTGAGAATTTTTAGAGCTGGCCTGTTGGTCGGCTTTATTTTTGCCCATGATTTAACTCTCCCGTGCCTGAATTAACAGATCAACGCGGTCATTGATCAGTTGATAGCGCTCGTTATCGGAGGCGCCGTCCTCGATCAACATCCGGTCAATTACTTTGATTTGCTCCATCTCTTCAGGGGTAACTAAGCCAGAGAAGGTGTGCGCAATTTCGCAAACAGGTTTCTCAATTACGGGCTGGTTCTGATATTTCTCGAGAGCCTGATCTACCAAAGGGGCGAGGGTGCTTTTTTGGTAGGTGTAGCTGGAGGGCTCCATCCAGCGAACAAAGGGCGCCGCTAAATAAGGGTGAAGCCAAAGCCCCGGCTGATAATCAGGAATGCTGCCTGCAATGTTCTTACCAGGCGATACGCGCATCCCTGGCGTCCCTGCATACCCAATGATCACTTTTGCATCTTTGAGAGCATCGAAGTATTGAGGCTTGTTGTTTCTCACATACTGTAGGTCTTGCCATTTCTCGTTGATCGACTCGCCAAGCGTCGCAGCTGCCGCATTCAACAGTGAGTAAGCCTCAAAAGTGCAAAGGAACTCTTTCGGGTTTTTGCTGTTCTGCCGAGTTAAGAGGCTGGCGTTGAAATAGCCGGTCTGTTCGTCAATGGCAAGCAAGGTTGTGCCGTGAGCGCTGACAGTAATTGAACTCATGCTGTCACCTCAGTACGCAGTGCAATGCGCTTGCGCACCCATTCCTGAACTTCCCCCAGCACCCAACCCACAGGCGCACCACGCGACTTGCTGTCGCTAAGCGGCACCGGGCGGGGGAAGGTCGGGTCGTCTTTCATGCGCTTGTAGATCGTCGGGCGGGCTAACCCGACGATGATCTCAAATTCAGGCATACGGATGATGGTAGTCGCGGGGTCGAACTGTAGAAGGTTTGCCGCGCAACTGGCTGCCTTAATAGTGCGGATGTTGTCCATGTGGCTAGTTCCTGTGTCTGGTAGATATTGACTGGCACAGGAATAGATTGGCGGGGGTTGTGGGGCGGGGGCAGTCCGGTGTGCGCGCACGCTGTACAGTCTGCGCGCACACTGTACAGCTTAGGCTTTCGTTTTTCGGTGGGCGATGATCCAGCCGTAAAGCGTGCGTTCGGTAACTGCGTATGCTTTGTGGCGATACCGGGCAAACGCTGCAATGCTGCTGTATGTACCTTTGACACTATCCCACTCGGTTTGAGCATTGAGCTTTTGGGTGTTGGCTTCACTATGGCGGGCGCCTGCTGCTTTTCTCGCGCCCATTGACACCTTTTTTTTCGCGAGTACGTCGGCTTCGGTGCCTAGCTGGATTTCATGCCTTACCAATCCTGCGGCTAACTCTGCGAGGTGTTTGATTTCAGCGTATTGGCGCGCCTTATGTGACTCAGCTATGCAAACGACTTCGGTAATATCTACAGCGTCATTGCCAATGCCTGCTAGCAACACCATTGGCATGTCATCTTTAAGCGCGTCTGGGAAATCTCTGTCACTAACTGCCTCAACTGCTCTGTTTATCAGGTCCAGTGCAAGCACGGCTAGATATTCGTATGCGTTAGCGTTTGGGAAGTCCGCGTCATCTATGTCAGTGTTCATTAGAATATGCTCAAGAGCATCAACTTCTTTTGTGTTTTCCTCTTGGGGGAAGTCCAGTACTCCTTCAATATCTGGATTGGTATTGTTAGTTATTAATTCTCGGAGTGCTGACTCTGTGCGTTCTTCTTCGTGAAGGTATCCCAGTATGTGGCCTCCGCACTCTAGTTGGCTGCGTATCCAGTATTCCTTTTCGTCGTTGAAGTAGTCTTCCAGTAGCCAGTAAATTGTACTTCTCGCGTTCTCGATCTCTTTGTCTGTTCGTCCGTGTAAAAGGTGTTTCGCTCTAGATTGAAGTTCAGAAAGTCGTCTAATCGGATAATGAAGACCGTGGCTTACAAATGAATCAAAGAGCGGGTTAGTAAAGAAGCTCATAGCGCTCGCCTCCCAAGGCGTTACCCATGCTGAATAGATCAGCTGGTCAGGCGGGTGGGTGCCCACTTTTCGCCCCGTCGGGCTAGGCCAGCCAAAAACCTTTATGCGCGTTTGATGCTCACCACATTGCCAGCTGCTAGTGTGTCGAGGTGGTCGGCATACCATTGCATCATCGTGCGCCGCTGCTCTAAATAAGTTGCCTTGTTATAAACGCCTGATACCCCATCCTCGACATGCGAGAGCTGGGCCTCAACATGATCTTTAGCAAAGCCGTTCTCTCGCAGGATCGTTGACGCGATGTGCCTAAAGCCGTGGCCGGTCTGCCGGCCTGCGTAACCCATGCGGCGCAACGCCATATTAAAGGCCATGTTGCTGCGTGGCTTGGTGCGCTCATTGCGACCGGGGAACAATAGAGGGTACGCGCCAGTGATTCTGTTTAATTGCTCAAGAGCATCAAGCGCTTGGCTAGAGAGTGGCACGCTATGCGGGCGGCGTTTCTTCATTCGTTCAGCAGGAATCATCCAGAGCCCTGCCTTCAAATCGAACTCATCCCACCTCGCCTCGCGTAGCTCGCTTGGGCGTACTCCGGTCATCATCAGTAAACGCAGACCAAGGCGTAGGTCATGGGCGTGAGGATATGCATTGATGGCACGTAATAACGGCGGCAAGTCATCGGCAGTGACGTGAGCATAGTTTTCTGAGGGCTTGGACTGAAGGAAGCGATTGAGCCCATCGAGCGGATTATGTACAGCGCGCCCAGTGACCCGCGCTAAATCGTAGATTTCCCGGCAGGTACGGCGTACCCGGCGCATCTGCTCAATGATGCCCTGCTTTTCCATGCCCTGTAGAAACTCCATCCATTCGATGGGCAGTATGCTGGTATATACGCGTTTTCCAAACACTGGGAAAGCGTGCAGCTCAAGAGCGCCAATGGTGCGCTTAGCTGTACTGTCGGCCCATCCCGGACGGCGGATGTTTATCCACTCTAGCGCCAGAGACTCAAACGTACTGTTGGCCGACTCCAGTTCGGAAGCCTTGCGTGCGTGCTTGGCCGTAAGTGGATTGACGCCATCTGCCGCATCAGTGCGCAAGTTGTTTGCCTTTAGCCTTGCACCTGCTCCGCTGACTTCTGGATAGCTCCCAAGGCCAAGCCATGACCATTTGCCGTCTGGTTTCTTGTAGCGCAACTCCCATGACTTGCCGCCGTTGGGCTTCACTCGGAAATAAAGCCCTTGCCCGTCAGGCTCTCGATAGACGGTACTTTCAGGCTCTAGGCTGGCTAGCGTTGTGTCAGCTAACGGGCGGCGTTTAATCTCTGAACGTTTCATGGTGTGTATGCCGTCAGTTCTAATTTAAGCCCAGCATACACACTGGCATACACGCCGGGAAGGTCTAGGCGTAGATAGATGTAAACAGCCAGATACAAGAAAGCCCGCACAGGGCGGGCTTCTTGAGGTGTTTCGTAGACTGCTTGATACAGCAGTAAACAGCTATTTGGCGCACCAGGCGGGATTCGAACCCACGACCCCTGCCTTCGGAGGGCAGTACTCTATCCAGCTGAGCTACTGGTGCGTAATGAAGCAGGCCGTTGGCCCTAGACTGCAATCGGCTGCTGTAAAACCATTGGCTTTAGCAGTGGCGAGGGGCGCGGGAGCGCTTGCAGTGCGGGCGCAATGATACGCATCTATGGCGATTGAGTCCATGCCTGCGCATTGTTCGTGATTCTGCACATAAATAGCGTTTTGTGGTTTCGTTTATCGGTAAACAATAAAAAACCGCTTATTTTTGTACATTTTTTTGCACAGACTATTGCCCTTTACCCCTTGCGACCCTAGGATTCGTTTGAGATTTCAAACGCTCCTGCTGCGACTATCCGGAACTCCTGCGACAGAGTCCTTTCGAATTCTATAAGCGGGATGAAGCGTTAGCGTTTTATTTTGCATTTATTCAATGGGTTTTTACCCCCGGCGCCACCATTAACCATCCGACGCTGGTGTCGGGAAGAGGAGACTGTCATGCAATTAAAAGACACCCAGCTGTTCCGTCAGCAGGCATACATTGATGGTACCTGGCTTGATGCGGACAACGGTCAGACTATCAAGGTCAACAACCCGGCCACGGGTGAGATCATCGGTACTGTACCGAAGATGGGCGCTGCCGAAACCCGCCGCGCTATTGAAGCAGCGGACCGTGCACTGCCGGCTTGGCGCGCACTGACTGCCAAAGAGCGCGCGAACAAGCTGCGTCGTTGGTACGAATTGCTGATTGAAAACCAGGACGACCTGGGTCGCCTGATGACCCTGGAGCAGGGCAAGCCGCTGGCTGAAGCCAAGGGCGAAATTGCTTACGCGGCCTCGTTTATCGAGTGGTTCGCAGAAGAAGCCAAGCGTATTTATGGCGACGTGATTCCTGGCCACCAGCCAGACAAGCGCCTGATCGTGATGAAGCAGCCAATCGGTGTGACCGCCGCGATTACGCCGTGGAACTTCCCGGCTGCGATGATCACCCGTAAAGCCGGTCCTGCTCTGGCAGCGGGCTGCACCATGGTCATCAAGCCTGCCTCGCAGACTCCGTTCTCGGCACTGGCGTTGGTTGTTCTGGCTGAGCGTGCCGGCATTCCGAAAGGCGTGCTGAGTGTTATCACTGGTAGCGCTGGCGATGTTGGCGGCGAGCTGACCAGCAACCCAACCGTACGTAAGCTGTCGTTCACTGGCTCGACTGAAATTGGTCGCCAGTTGATGGCCGAATGTGCGCAAGACATCAAGAAAGTGTCGCTGGAGTTGGGTGGCAACGCGCCATTTATCGTTTTTGACGACGCTGATCTGGACGCCGCTGTTGAAGGCGCGCTGATTTCCAAGTATCGCAACAACGGCCAGACCTGTGTTTGCGCAAACCGTCTGTACATTCAGGATGGCGTTTACGATGCCTTCGCCGAGAAGCTCAAGGCTGCAGTGGCCAAGCTGAATATCGGTAACGGTATGGAAGACGGTGTGACCACTGGCCCGCTGATCGACGACAAAGCCGTCGCCAAGGTCCAGGAGCACATCGAAGACGCCGTTGGCAAAGGCGCCAAAGTACTGACTGGCGGTAAGCAGCACAGCCTGGGTGGCAGCTTCTTCGAGCCGACTATTCTGGTCGACGTGCCGCGCAATGCTGCGGTGGCCAAAGAAGAGACATTCGGCCCGCTGGCGCCGCTGTTCCGCTTCAAGGACGAGGCTGATGTTATCGCCATGTCCAACGACACCGAGTTCGGTCTGGCATCGTACTTCTATGCGCGTGACATGGGCCGTGTGTTCCGTGTTGCAGAAGCGCTGGAATACGGTATGGTCGGTGTTAACACCGGTTTGATCTCCAACGAAGTCGCGCCTTTCGGCGGCATCAAGGCTTCGGGCCTGGGCCGTGAAGGTTCCAAGTACGGCATCGAAGACTACCTGGAAATCAAATACCTCTGCCTGAGCATCTGATTACCTGCGTGCAATAGTGATATTGCGCGGGTGAGTGGGTGAGGGTTGTTCACTGGCAAGAGCCAACTGGACGCCCTTACCGGCCACCGTCTTGCCAGACGCCCGATTAGCGTGGCGCCGGCAAGTTTTAAACCACCCCTGTAGCCGGGCAACGGCGACGCAGTCGATCATCGAATGCATGCGTCGCAGGTTGTCGAGCTGCTTTGTCCTTGAACCACGCCACACGATGAGTGGCGAATGAGGAAGTCATGAGCAAGACCAACGAATCCTTGATGCAACGCCGTACTGCTGCCGTTCCACGCGGTGTAGGTCAGATCCACCCGATCTTCGCTGAGAAAGCGCTGAACGCAACCGTAACGGACGTTGAAGGTCGTGAGTTTATCGACTTCGCCGGCGGTATCGCCGTGCTCAACACCGGTCACCTGCACCCGAAAGTTATTGCTGCCGTGCAGGAACAACTGACCAAGCTGAGCCACACCTGCTTCCAGGTATTGGCTTACGAGCCGTACGTTGAAGTGTGCGAAAAGATCAACGCCAAAGTGCCAGGCGATTTCGACAAGAAAACCCTGCTGGTCACTACTGGTTCTGAAGCTGTTGAGAACGCCGTTAAAATCGCCCGCGCTGCTACTGGCCGTGCCGGCGTAATCGCGTTCACCGGCGGCTACCACGGCCGTACCATGATGACCCTCGGTCTGACCGGCAAGGTTGTTCCGTATTCGGCAGGCATGGGCCTGATGCCGGGCGGCGTGTTCCGTGCGCAGTATCCGTGTGAAATGCACGGCGTCAGCACTGACGACGCAATTGCCAGCATCGAGCGCATTTTCAAGAACGATGCCGAGCCTAAAGACATCGCTGCGATCATCATCGAGCCGGTTCAGGGCGAAGGTGGTTTCTACGTGGCACCAAAAGACTTCATGAAGCGTCTGCGCGCCCTGTGCGACCAGCACGGCATCCTGCTGGTCGCTGACGAAGTACAGACTGGCGCTGGCCGTACCGGCACCTTCTTCGCGATGGAGCAGATGGGCGTTACTCCCGACCTGACCACTTTCGCCAAGTCGATTGCTGGTGGCTTCCCGTTGGCGGGCGTGTGCGGCAAGGCCGAATACATGGACGCTATCGCGCCGGGCGGTCTGGGCGGCACTTATGCCGGTAGCCCGATTGCTTGCGCGGCTGCTCTGGCGGTCATGGAAGTGTTTGAAGAAGAGAACCTGCTGGATCGCAGCAAGGCTGTCGGCGAGCGTCTGGTCACTGGCCTCAAGGCTATTCAGGCCAAGCACAAGTCGATCGGTGACGTGCGCGCACTGGGTTCGATGATCGCTGTTGAGCTGTTTGAAGATGGCGACCACCACAAGCCAGCTGCTGCTCTGGTAGGTCAGGTTGTTGCCAAGGCACGCGAAAAGGGTCTGATCCTGCTGTCGTGCGGTACTTACGGCAACGTTCTGCGCGTGCTGGTGCCGGTAACTGCACCTGACGCACAGCTTGATCAGGGCCTGGCGATTATCGCTGAGTGCTTTGACGAACTGGCCTGAGGCTAGTTGCTAAAAAGACCCGCCAGCGTTAAGCGTTGGCGGGTCTTTTTTTGCCTGCAATTCAGGCTGAGTTAAAGGCCGAAACGGGCGGAGGCGGTGGGCAGTGATTTGGTCAGGCTGCTCAGCGGCGCCGGCTCGGCAATCCAGTAGCCTTGTCCATAGTCGATACCCAGCGCGCGCAGGCATTCGAGCGATTCTTGGGTCTCGACAAATTCAGCGACTGTTTGCAGGCCGAGTTGCTTGGCAATCTGCTGCATGGAGCCAACCATCGCCTGATTGATGCGATCGTGTTCGATGCCGCGGATAAAGCTGCCGTCGATCTTGAGAATATCCAACGGCAAATGACGCAGGTAAGCGTAGGACGCAAAACCGCTGCCGAAGTCGTCCAGCGCCACTTTGAAGCCCTGACTGCGCAGGCTTTTCAGCCATTTGGTAGACACCGCAAGCTCACCCAGTGCGACCATTTCGGTGACTTCGATACACACTTTGTGTGGCGGAATTCCTTTGCTCATCAACTCCTGCGACAAGAAGATGTGGAAGCTGGCATCAAGCAACGAATGCGTGCTGAGGTTGAGATTGACCTGGCCAAGCTGCTGCAGGTGCTCCGGGTTATTGCTCAGCCATTGGCACAGGTTGCGCACCACCCAGCGGTCGATATCGACCAGCAGGCTGTAGCGTTCAGCCGCGCGCATGAAGCGCTCGGGGCTGATGAACTCGCCAGTCGCCGGGTCGCAATAACGCAGCAGCAACTCATAATGCAGTTCGTCGTGCACTGTTTGCAGGGGCATGACCGGCTGGTAAAAAAGCACGAAATGATTGCTGCGCATGGCTTCTTGCAGGCGGGTGATCCATTGCAACTGGCGTTGCTGCTCTTGCAGTGCGCCGTCAGTCGGGTTGAACTGTTGAACCCGGTTGCGGCCCAGCACCTTGGCCTGCTGGCTGGCGCTGTCGGCCCAGCGCAGAGCGGTTTCCCAGTCACAAATATCCTGGCTGAGGGTGAGCACGCCGATGCTCGCATGCAGGCGGAACGGGGTGTTTTCCCAGATGAAAACGAATTGTTCGACACTGCGGCGCAAACGCTCGGCCTGTCCCAGCGCGACGAAGTGATCTTGTTCGCGCAGCAGCACGACAAACTCATCGCCACCAATGCGCGCCAATTGCGCACTCTTCGGCAGCATGTTTTGCATATGCGCGGACAATTGCTTGAGCAACTGATCGCCCGCCGAATGGCCGCACAGGTCGTTTACCTGCTTGAACTGATCGAGGTCGATGTACAGCAGGTGGCTGAAACGGCTGGTGTCGTTGCTCAGCAGGCTCAGCTGGAGCAGACGTTCGAGTTCCCGGCGATTGAGCAAGCCAGTCAGTGAGTCATGTGCTGCCTGATGCTTGAGGCGGTCTTCGAGCTGGCGACGGTCACTGAGGTCGAAAATGATGCCTTCAATACAGGTATGGGCTGAGCGCAGATGCAACGAAAGGTAGACCCAATGACGCTTGCCATTAAGGTCGCGCAGCTGACATTCCTGGCTCACCGACGGGTGTGCGGCGTCCAGTTTTGCCACCAGCTTGGTCCATTGCGTTGTACCCAGCAGCTTTTGCACGGGCAGTGCTTGCCAGCTTCCGTCTCCGGGCGTTGAGCCGAGAAAGCGGATCAGGCTGGGGTTGGCTTCCAGCAGGGTGCCGTTGAGCGTGCAGCGGAAAATGCCTTCGCGTGCGCTATTGAACAAGGCGCGGTATTGCTCAAGGTTATCGATGGCTTGCGACTGGCTGCTGAGCAATGCCTTGCGCACGTTTTCAAGCTGGCGGTCGAGTACCGCGCTGAAAAGCAGCATGCTCAGCAGCGGCAAAAAGGTCTGCAGGGCATAGGCATCTGAAGGCAGGTTGATAATGCCCAGACGTCCCAGCGGAAGCACGGTCATCATCACCAGCGCACTGATCCAGCAGAGGAAATAGCCGCGCGAATAAGGCAGCCCTTTGATCAAGCTGAGTGTGACCACCAATGCCTGGAACAGGCCGACCAGCAACAGGACCAGGTTAAAGGCCTGGTAACCGCGGTAATCGTCGCTGTACAGCGCGTTCCATAAGCTCACCAGCACGATGATGGCGATCAACACATTCAGTGCCAGTCGCAGCGCAGTGCCGAGTTTCAGGCGCAGCGCGCTGATGATGAACAAGGTGCTGAAGATCAGCATCAGCGGGTTGGCAACCTGCACCAAGCGCTTGGAAAGCCACGGCCATTGACTGAACAGCAGATCAATTACGCCATGCAAGCTGGCACTGTAAGCACACAAGGCCAGCGCGGTAATGCAGAAGTAGCCCAGTTGTTGTTCACGCAGCGCGCGGAATTTGAGCATGTAAAAAACGGCCAGGCTCATCAGACCGCCAATCAACAGGCCACCGAGTAGCCAGTTTACGGCCACCAACAGGGTGTTTTTTTCACTGCTCACCAACTGCATTGGCAGGCTCACGGCCGAGGCGCTATGAACCCGCAGCAGCAGAGTATGCGGGCCTACGCCGAGCCTTGGCAGAGTCAGCATAAAGCGTGGAAACGGCACGCCCCGCTGCAGGAATGGCAGGTGATCGCCGCTGTAAATCGGCGCAATTAGACGGTCGCGGTCGTACAACCACAGTTCAATGTCGTCGGTGAAAGCTTGATCAATGATCATCTCCAGCTGCATGGCAGGCGGCGCATTCAGCTCGAATGCCACCCACCAGGCACTGTCGGAGTAACCCAGACGCGGAGTGCCGGCGACTAACTTACCTTGGCTGCGAATTTGATTGAGCGCCTCGTTGGCGGTGAGCGCCGAGTTGCGGTCTTCGAGTACGAGTACTTGTTTGATATCTACCGGATTAACCAATTGCTCGGCAGTCATTGTCTGCATTGGCAGCGTAGCCGCGGGAACGGCGACGCTGAAGGCCAGCAGGAGCAGTGAAAGCAGCAGATTGATAAATGGCAAAGTAGGCGTCCGCAAGAATATTCGGGGTAACTCGGCTCTCTTGCCTGGGGCACCGCTGCCGTTAGCAGGGTGACCGAGAGCTTGAAAGTGCTGCAAGTTCGCCAGTCGCCTGAGCGCGTGGCTTTTTTATTTGCCGAGTAGGGTGCGGGCGAATATCAGAGTGCCCACTCCCCAGGCACTATTTACCAGAAAACCGATAAAAAAACGTCCAGGCAATTGGCTTAAATTAAAGCCCATTCCTTTAAGCGGGAAAACAACAATTAACGCTACTAATGTCAACGCAATGCCGCCAAAAAACAGGCCTTTCAGCCACGGCTGCGGCTGGTCTGCCTGCCAGCAGAAAACCGAGAGCATGACTATGCCCCAGACGCCACCCCAAAAGGCCGCAGAAAGTATCGATGGCACACCCAAAGGTGCGGTTTGCGCCATATTGAAAGGGGCGACCGGAACAATTCCGGCACCATGCAGAAGCCCTAAAATCGGCTGATGAAAGAAAATTACCGCAAGAAATCCGGCAACGAAGAACAGGCATAGGCGTAACATCGGAAACCTCATTGCTTGGTTGTGAACGCATAGTTTTGTATAGCAGTTATGCTGAAAATAATTGTCTGCGCTTGTAATTAATTCAGCTTTTACAGCTCTATTGCCTAGATTAATTTTTGGAGTTTACTGTGCGCGCAATGCTACCTTTGCTGGATGATCTGGCTTTCCCGCCGATTACTCGTGGTGCGCTTGAAGCCCTGCAGATCAATTTAACCTACCTGTGTAATCAGCGCTGCTTGCATTGCCATGTGAATGCCGGGCCAACGCGCACAGAGGCGATGACTGACGACAGCCTGCAACTGCTGCATCAGGTGATCGACGCGCATCCTGTACATACCCTGGATTTGACTGGCGGCGCGCCCGAGATGCACCCGCGCTTTCGCGAAATCGTCACGCACGCGCGCCGCGAAGGTTTGCGCGTCATTGATCGCTGCAACCTGACCATTCTCAGCGAGCCCGGCTATGAAGACCTTGCGCAATTTCTGGCCGAGCAGCAGGTTGAGGTTACTGCTTCGCTGCCCTGCTATTCGCGCGACAACGTCGACAAACAACGCGGTGACGGCGTGTTCGACGCCAGCATCATCGGCCTGCAAAAACTCAATGCGCTAGGCTACGGCCAACCCGGCAGTGGCCTCATTCTCAACCTTGTGTATAACCCGCAAGGAGCCAGCTTGCCGCCCCCGCAAGTGGCGCTGGAAGCCGATTACAAAAGCCATCTGGCGGAAGATTTCGGCATCGTTTTCAATCACCTGCTGACCATCACCAACCAACCTATTGCACGGTTTGGCAGCACTCTCGTGAGCAAGGGGCAGTTCAACGACTATATGCAGTTGTTGCGTGACAGCTACAGGGCCGAGAATCTGCCTAACGTGATGTGCCGCTCGCTGGTCAGTGTCGATTGGCAAGGCTATTTATACGATTGCGACTTCAACCAGATGCTTGACCTGCCGCTGGAAATTGCCGGGCAGGTTATTGCCCGCCAACGCCCGCACTTGCGGGACCTGCTCAATACCTCGCTGTCCGGAAATGCCATCGTCACCCGTGATCACTGCTTTGCCTGCACCGCCGGGCAAGGTTCCAGTTGTGCTGGCGCTCTTAACTCTTAAGGATCATCGCTATGCAACCCAACTCGGCTATTGGGCTGTTTTTCTGGGGCTTTCTATTGGTCTACGGCGTGCTGATGATCGTGTTGTCGCCACGTGCGGTGACCGTCGGCGGCTTCTTCAACGGTGAGGACAATCAGGGTCGCAGTGCGGCGCCGTGGTTACTGACGTCGAGCATTTTCATCAGCTGGATCTTTGCCAAATCGGTCACCAATGCGGCCAATCTGGGTGCCAGTTACGGCCTGATAGGCGGTCTGGCGTACGCCACTTACTGGCTGTCGATTCCGCTGGCCGGATTTGTCATTTATCGCCTGCGGCGGCGCTTTGCAGCGACCGGTCTGGTGAGTTTTCTCAGCAGCAACTACGGGCGTGGTGCGGCGCTGGCCTTCTCGGCGGCGATTCTGATTCGTCTGTTCAATGAGGTCTGGAGCAACACGGCGGTGGTCGGCGGCTATTACGGCGACTCCGGCAGTACCGAGTTCATCGTGGCGGCCTTGCTGTTCACCGCCGTCACGCTTGCTTACAGCCTGCGTGGCGGGTTGCGCAGCTCGATCCTCACCGACGCAGCGCAAGCGGCTATTTTTGTTGTCGCACTGATCTGGGTGCTCGGGCTGGTGCTGCCTGCGCATACCCCGCGCGAGTTGGCGAGCACCAGCCACTGGGCGCTCGACAGCGGCGTCGACCTGCTGCTGGTCGCGGGCTTGCAGATATTCAGCTATGGCTTTCACGACCCGGTGCTGACCGACCGCGGTTTTATCAGCGAAGAGAAAACCATGCGCCGCTCGTTCCTGATTGCCGGCGTGTTGGGTTTCTTCGCAATTCTGGCGTTCAGTCTGATCGGCGTGCATGCACAGCTCACCGGTTTGCCAGCCTCCGATAACGTGCCGGCGGCATTGGCGAAAACCCTCGGTGTGGGCGCCTTGATGGTCATGACCGTGGTGATGGTGTCGGCGGCGGGCTCGACCCTCGACTCGACCTTTTCCAGCCTGGCCAAGCTGGTGGGTCGTGAATTGCCGCAAATGGCAGGCCGCGATCTCGGTCAGAAAGCCATCGGCGTCGGCATGGCCGTAATGATGGTATTTGCCGTGTTGGGCAATCTGCCGATGATCGCGGGCACCGACATTCTCAAGGCCACCACGATCAGTGGCACTATGGTGATTGGTTTGGCGCCTGTGTTCTTGTTGCATGGTTGGGTTAAACCGACGCGCCTTGGTTTTCACCTGAGTTTCTGGTGCGGCATCGTTTTAGGTGTGGGCCTGAGTCTGGGCTGGGTGCCGCAAAGCTGGGCGATTGGCGATGGTAAGTACGCGCTGTTACTGGGCGTCAATCTGTACGGATTAATCCTTTGCACGCTGGGCTATGTGATCGCCGGCTGGTGCGCACCTTCCACTCAATCAAGGATGCTTTCATGACTACTCTGATCCCGCGTCAACCTGTGCCTGAACTCAATGTCTCGCTGATGCCCGAGGGCCAGTGGCAGCTGAATTCTCCGGCCCCCGCACACTTCACCCTGTTGGTGTTTTATCGCGGCCTGCACTGCCCGCTGTGCCGTAAATCCTTGCAGGAACTCAATGGGCTGATCGAGCGTTTCAACGCGTTGGGTGTGACCGTGCTGGCGTTGTCTACCGACAGCCATGAGCGTGCGGAAAAAACTCAACAAACCTGGGCTATCGGCAACGTGCCGCTGGGGTATGGCGTGAGCATTGAAGAGGCGCGTAACTGGGGCTTGTTTGTCTCGACCGGCAAGGGCGAAAAAGAGCCGGCGTTGTTTGGCGAGCCGGGAGTCTTTCTGGTGCGCCCAGACGGCACCTTGTATATGTCGGCGGTGAACACCATGCCGTTTGCGCGGCCGCATTTCGACGAGATTCTCGGTGCCATCGAATACGTCATCAACAACAACTACCCGGCGCGCGGAGAAGCCTGAGCATGAACCTGCGTGCGGGGCGTGATTGCCCGTTGGACTATCGCCTGCCGCCGCAGGTATTCAGCAGCTCCGCCAACCTTGCGACTGATGTGTTGTACGTGGTTGGCGGGCTGTATGGCAATCGTCAGGCGTTGGCCGCGTTACAAAAGCGTCTGCAAGCCGAGCCAGCAGCGCGGGTTGCGTTCAATGGCGATGCACATTGGTTTGATCGCGATCCCGAGATATTCATGGCCATCGAGCAGGGCCTGCAGGCGCATATCGCCCTGCGCGGCAATGTCGAAACTGAGTTGGGCCGCGACTCTGCCAGTGGTGCAGGTTGTGGCTGCGCTTATCCGGCCAGTGTGGACGACGCCGTGGTGAGCCGCTCGAATGCGATTCAGGCCGAACTCAACAACACCGTGCAGGGCATCAGCGGCATGGCGGCCAGATTGGCGGCGCGCCCCGCAACTGCGCTGGTGACGGTGGGCGGTCGCCGCGTGGCGATCAGTCATGGCGATGAGCAGTCGCTGGCAGGCTGGAGTTGCTCGCGTGACGCATTGGCCAGCGAGGCGCGCAGAGAGCAGCTTGATCAGTGGTTCGAGACGCACAACATAGAGGTGCTGGCGACCAGTCACACCTGCTCGGCGGTGGCGCTCAACCTGCAACACGGCGCGTTGATCAATAACGGCGCCAGTGGCTTGCCCAATTTCAATAATGGCCGCTACGGCGTGATCAGCCGCATTGCCACGCATCCACATCCGGCGGCGTTGTACCGGGCCGAGCGTGACGGCTTGTATATCGAGGCGTTGGCACTGAATTACGACCATGGCGCATTTCTGGCCGATTTCGATCGGCAATGGCCGCACGCAAGCCCGGGCGCGTTGTCTTACCGAGCACGAGTACTTGGCGCGACTGAAGATACTCCTCAGTCCGCGCTGCTGGCAGGCTTCAGCCTGTGCCAGACCCTATGCGCACTGGAGGCGCTGGAATCATGAATAGCCGTAAATTAGTTCTGATGGGTGTGATTCTGGCGCTTATTGGCAGTTTCTTCGTTTTCGATCTGGGCCAGTATCTGAGCCTCGACGCCATCAAGGCCCAACAAGCAGCGCTGAATGCACAGGTCAGCGCTGAGCCATTGTTGGCGGCCGGTGTATTTTTTGCGGCGTACGTAGCTGTTACCGCCTTGTCGTTACCGGGCGCAGCCTTGATGACCCTGCTCGGCGGCGCGCTGTTCGGCTTGCTTGAAGGCTTTGTGCTGGTTTCATTTGCGTCAGTGCTGGGCGCCACACTGGCCATGCTCAGCAGTCGCTTTCTGTTGCGTGACTGGGTGCAATCCCGATTCGGCAAACGCCTTGCGAGTATCGATCAGGGCATTGAGCGAGAAGGCGCGTTCTACCTGTTTGCCCTGCGTCTGGTGCCGATTTTTCCCTTCTTCCTGATCAATCTGGCAATGGGCCTGACGCGTCTGCCAACGCGCACATTCTGGTGGGTTAGCCAGCTCGGGATAGTGCCCGGCACCTTGGTTTATGTGAATGCGGGCCGCGAACTGGGCCAGCTCGATTCGCTAAGCGGTATTCTCTCGCCCGACGTACTGGGCGCATTTGTGCTGCTGGGCATCTTTCCGCTGATTGCGCGCAAATTGCTCAGCATGATCAAGGCGCGTCGTGTGTATTCGGGTTGGGCGCGGCCGGACACCTTTGAGCGCAACCTGCTGGTAATCGGCGCAGGCTCGGGCGGTTTGGTCAGCGCGTATATTGGCGCGGCGGTAAAGGCCAAGGTCAGCCTGATCGAGAAGCACAAGATGGGCGGCGATTGCCTGAATACCGGCTGCGTGCCGTCCAAGGCGTTGTTGCGTTCGGCCAAGTTGGCCAATGAGCTGAACAAGGGCGCTGCGCTGGGTTTCAGTGACGTCAGCGGGCGGGTGGATTTTGCCGCCGTGATGGAGCGCGTGCAGCGCGTGATTACAGACATCGAACCACACGACTCGGTCGAGCGTTACAACGGCCTCGGCGTTGAGGTGATCACCGGCGAGGCAAAAATCACCTCGCCGTGGACAGTTGAAGTCAACGGCAAAACCATCAGCAGCCGTAGCCTGATCATTGCGGCGGGCGCTCGCCCGCTGGTGCCGAACATTCCCGGTCTCGATCAGGTCCGTGCTTACACCTCGGATACCATCTGGAGCCTGCGTGAGCAGCCGCGCTGGATGCTGGTGCTGGGCGGCGGGCCGATCGGCTGTGAGCTGGCGCAAGCCTTTCAGCGTCTCGGCAGTCAGGTGATTCAGGTTGAGCTGGATGAGCGCTTGCTGCCACGCGAAGACATCGATGCCAGTGAATTGTTGATGGCCAGCATGCGTGCAGATGGCGTCGACTTGCGCCTGCGCCACAAGGCCGAGCGTTTCGAGTGCGTGGATGGCGAGCAGCGCATGATCGCCCGGCATCAGGACACCGGCGAAGAGGTGATAATTGCCTTCGACTGCCTGCTGTTGGCGCTGGGCCGGGTGGCCAATGTCACGGGTTATGGAGCCGAAGATCTCGATCTGGTGGTGCGCAAGAATGGCACGCTGGAAACCGACGAATACATGGCCACACGCTTTCCCAACGTGTATGCGGTTGGCGATGTAACCGGGCCGTATCAGTTCACCCATGTCGCGGCGCATCAGGCCTGGTATGCGGCGGTGAACTCCTTGTTCAGCGGCTTCAAGCGCTTCAAGGTCGATTATCGCGTTATCCCGTATTGCACCTTTACCTCGCCTGAAATCGCCCGGGTTGGTTTGTCTGAGAACGAAGCCCGCCAGCAAGGTATCGAATTTGAAGTGACGCGTTACGGCATCGACGACCTTGACCGGGCCATCGCCGACGAGGCCGCGCATGGCTATGTCAAAGTGCTTACCGAGCCCGGTAAAGATCGCATTCTCGGTGTGTGCATTGCCGGCGAACATGCCGGTGAGTTGCTTGCCGAGTATGTGTTGGCGATGAAGCACAATCTGGGCATGAACAAGATTCTTGGCACCACTCACACGTATCCGACCATGAGCGAGGCGAATAAATACGCTGCTGGTGAGTGGAAGCGTGCGCATGCGCCGCAAGGCGTGTTGCGTTGGGTTGAACGGTTTCATACTTGGCGGAGAAGTTAATGCAAAAGCTGCTCTTGTCGCTGTTGCTTCTGGCGCCATTGGCGCAGGCACAGAACATGATTACACCGTGGGCGGGAAGTGCCGGCGAGAGCAGCTGGACGACGCCGTGGCGCGTTGCCGATATTCCCAAACTGCAACCGCCGCAGCGTTCTGTAGTTGATATCGACGGGCGCAATGCCTTGCAGATTCGCGCCGACTCGGCCGCTGGCGGGCTGTTATTTCCGTTGGATTTACCCGGCGATAAAGCCTGGCAGCTGAGCTGGCAATGGCGTATTGATAAAACCCTCAAGGCTGCGCGATTTGCCACCCGCGAGGGCGATGATTACGCGGCGCGGGTTTACGTGCTGCTGGACTATCCGCTCGATACCTTGCCGTTTCTGACACGGCAGAAGATTCGTCTGGCGCGGACCTTTTACGATTCCAACTTGCCAGTTGCGACACTCAGCTACGTTTGGGATAACCGCGAAAAACCGGGCACTCATGCGCGCAGTGCGTATACCGAGCAAGTTGAGATGCGCGTGCTGCGCGGGCCTGAAACTGCGGTGCAGCAGTGGCAAGAGGAGCAGCGCGATCTGCGCGCCGACGCAATTGCCGCTTTTGGCTCGGCGCCTAGCAAAATTCTCGGCGTTGTATTTGCCGCAGACAGCGATAATACCGGCGAGTCGCTGGTGAGCTATTTTGCCAAACCAGTGCTGCAAAACTCGGCGCCCTGAGACTGCGCGGCATCAGCTATGCTCGGCCGCGTAAAGCGCAGTAAACGTGTCTAACCCCTGTGCCCGGATATTCAAACGCTGAAACGCCTGGCGTTTGAGCAACGCGATGGAATGCTTTCATGACGCAATACGATCTGATACTGCTTGGCGCTGGTCATGCGCACCTTGGCGTACTCCGCCGCTGGGCCATGTTTGAGCGGCCGCAGGGGCGTATTGCGCTGGTCAGCGTTGGTCACCACGCCTGGTATTCGGGGATGTTGCCCGGCCTGATTAGCGGCCAGCATGCAGCAGATGATTGCCGGGTTGAGCTGGCGCCACTGTGTCGGGGCGCCAAAGTCGAGTTGATCGTCGATCAAGTCGCGGCGCTGCAAGCGGATACGCGTCAGGTACAACTCGCCAGCGGCGCCTGCTTGCAGGGCAAATGGTTGTCGCTGAATGTTGGTGGCGCGCTGAGTCAGCCCACGCAATCGGGCACTGCAATCGAGTGCCTTGCGGTCAAACCCTTCGAGTCGTTTCTGCAAGGCTGGCAGCGCTGGAAAAACGACCCCGCGCCAACGGCGATCATTGGCGGCGGCGCGGCCGGTGTGGAGCTGGCGCTGGCCATGTCCCGCCACGTGCCGCATCTTGCACTGTTTTGCTCCGGGCGCTTGCTCAGTGGCTACAACGCTGGCCTGCACTTGCGCGCGCTCGGCCACCTGCGTCAACGACGGGTTAATGTGCGCGAATATTGCCCGATCAGCCATATCGAAAACGATCAGTTATTCAGTGAGCAGCAAGCGGTTTGGCAGGGCGCCAGAGTGTTGTTGGCCAGCGGCGCGGCGGCATTGCCGTGGCTGGCGCAGAGTGGGCTGGAATGTGATGCGCGTGGCTTCGTCAACATCGCGCCAACGCTGCAAAGTTTCTCGCACCCACATGTGTTTGCCGTCGGTGATTGTTCTGCGCTGCCCGGCGCTATGCGCAGCGGCGTTTATGCCGTGCGTCAGGGCCCGGTACTGGCGAATAATCTGGCGGCGGTGCTTCACGGCACGCCGTTGCGTCGTTACCGGCCGCAACGGCAGAGCTTGGCCTTGCTGGCCACAGGCGATGGCGGCGCGCTGCTCGGCTGGCGCAACTGGAGTGCCGGTGGACAAATATTCGGGCGCTGGAAGGATTATCTCGATTACGGTTTTATCCGGCGTCACCAGTGGCAGGGCTGAAAGTTAGGCCTGTGCGATATTGTTTAGTCTTAAGCTAACTAAACGTGCAGTAACTTCTATTTAACTTGCGTATCTGCCTGTGCGAGCCTGATGGCCATGAACTCGATTGCAGATTTTTACCGCGTGCAGCCATTTCCCTCGCCCTTGTGCGCGTGGAGCTGTCTGGTTGCCGACCGGGTTAATCCGCTGCTGCCGCAAATCCTCGCATTCTGGGCGCTTTGGCATTGCCGCCATGCGCGCCCACCAGACTCTCTCAGCGCCTAGTCTTAGCCCGGTTGCGCTCGCGACCTGGCGCTAATTGCCCCTGTTTTGGCTACCCGTCACTCCCAAAGAGCGGCTGGGTGATGCCTGTACCCATTATTCTGATAATAAAGAGAGTCACATGCACTTTGCGCCCATCGCAGAAGCCCAGGCGTTTCTCGCCAGTAATCCCGATATTGAAATGTTCGAGCTGTTCATCCTCGATGCCAACGGCGTCCCGCGCGGCAAGCTGTTGCACCGCGATGAATTGCTCGCGGTATACGCCGGTGGCCGACCGCTGCCGAGCACCATTCTGGGCCTGAGCATCAATGGTGAGGATGTTGAAGGCACCGGGCTGGTCTGGGATGTGGGTGATATCGACTGCCGCGCCTACCCGTTATCCGGGAGTTTGCAGCGCATGCCGTGGCGGCAGATTCCCACGGCGGCAGTGCAGGTCTGCATGCACCCGCAAGAAGGTATGCCGGCAACCGTCGCCGACCCCCGCCACTTGCTGGTCAAGATAATCGATCAGCTCAAAGCCGATGGCTACTATCCGGTCATGGCCTGCGAGCTGGAGTTTTATCTGCTCGATCAGAAACGCGACAGCAACGGCCACCCGCAGCCCGCACTGGACCGCAACGGCGAGCGTCCTCGTACCACCCAAGTTTATGGTTTGCACGAGCTGGAGCAGATTGAACCGTTTCTGGCAGATCTTTATGCAGGCTGCCGCGAGCAGGGCATTCCGGCGCGCACGGCGATTTCTGAATATGCACCGGGACAGGTTGAAATCACCCTCGAACACGGTGATGCGCTGGAGGCGATGGATCAGGCCGTGCGCTACAAACGTCTGGTCAAAGGCGTTGCGACCAAGCACGGCATGCAGGCCTGCTTTATGGCCAAGCCCTACGGCAAGATGGCGGGCACCGGCATGCATATGCATGTGAGCCTGGCCGACGCGCAGGGTAATAACCTGTTCGCCAGTGAAGATCCGGCCGGCACACCGCTGCTGCGCGAAACCGTTGGCGGCATGCTTGCTTCGCTGCTCGACACGCTGCTGTTCTTTTGCCCCAACGCCAACTCTTACCGACGCTTTCAGGCCAACAGTTATGCACCGCTGGCGCCAACCTGGGGTGTGGATAACCGTACCGTGAGTTTGCGCGTACCCGGCGGCCCGGCCAATACACGCCACATCGAACACCGTATTTGCGGCGCCGATGCCAACCCGTATCTGGCGGCGGCTGCGATTCTGGCGGCCATGCATCGCGGTATTCGCGAGTCGATAGATCCGGGCGAACCGGTCACCGGCAATGGTTATGCACAGGCCGGTGAAAAGTTGCCAACTGATTGGCTGGCGTCGCTGCGTGCACTGGAGCAGTCGAGTTGGGCGCGGGATGCATTCGGGGCTGAGTTTTTGCGGGTTTATTTGGCGGTTAAGCGTGAGGAGTATCGCCAGTTTGCGGCCGAGGTCAGCGAGCAAGACTGGCGGTGGTATCTAACCACCACCTAACCGGGTGGGTGTGGAGACACTGAAAACTACTGCGCTTAGGGATTGCGGCGTTAAAAACGGACTTTGAATGCTCATTTACGTTTGTAAACTCCGCTTCAAAGTCCGTTTTTGCCTTGCACTCCCGTCGCTCGCTACGTTTTCAGAGGCTCCAGCGGGAATCGTGGTTGGGGGCGAGAGCAAAGGCGAGAGCGAAAGCGGAAGCGGGGGTAAGGGCAAGGGCGGGAGCAAGGGTAAGAGCGAGGGCGTTTGGGTGGCTTTTGGGCTTCGGCGGGATTTTTTTGAGAGTTTTGAGGCTGGGCCTGAGTGCTGGCTGAATTTTTTGTGAGGGGTTTTTATGAATGCTCAAGTTAATGGCGTGATTCCGGCGGCGGAGCGCTGTAAGTCGTATTACACCGCGACGCTTAATCAGGAGACTGATTATCCGACGCTGCAGGGTCAGGTCAGTGTTGATGTGGTGATTATTGGCGGTGGTTTTACCGGTGTTGCCAGTGCTGTCGAGTTGGCTGAGCGCGGGCTCAAGGTGGCGATTGTCGAGGCTAATAAAATTGGCTGGGGCGCGACCGGGCGTAATGGCGGGCAGGTGACGGGCAGCCTTTCAGGTGACGGTGCAATGCGTAAGCAGATGCGCAAGAAGCTGGGCGATGAGGTTGATGATTTTGTCTGGAATCTGCGCTGGCGCGGCCATGAGATCATCAAGCAGCGGGTCGAGAAGTATTCGATCAATTGCGATCTCAAGCACGGCCATCTGCATGCTGCTTTCAAACCGAGCCATATGACGGATTTGCAGGCCGATTACGAAGAAGCGGTGCGTCGCGGTATGGGCGCCGATGTGACCCTGCTTGACCGCGAAGGTGTCCGCGGCCAGTTGCAAACCGACCTGTATCAGGGCGCGATCAAGAACACCCGCAACATGCACCTGCACCCGCTTAATCTGTGCATCGGTGAAGCCAAGGCGGCAGAGAGCCTGGGTGCGTTGATTTTCGAGCACTCCGAGGTGCTGGAAATTGTTCATGGTGCTAACCCGGCGGTCATCACGGCGCAAGGTCGGATTGAGGCCAAGCAGGTGCTGTTGGCGGGCGATGTGTACCACAAGCTGGAAAAGAAGAAGCTCAAGGGCATGATTTTCCCGGCCATGGGCGGCATTGTTACCACCGCGCCACTGGGCGAGCTGGCTGATCAGATCAACCCGCATGATCTGGCGGTTTACGATTGCCGTTTCGTCCTCGACTACTACCGGCTAACGGCCGACAAGCGCTTGCTGTTCGGCGGTGGCGCTAACTATTCGGGGCGTGATTCTCGCGATATCGCGGCCGAACTGCGCCCCGGCATTGAGGCCACTTTTCCACAGCTCAAGGGGGTTGCCATCGACTTCCAGTGGAGCTGCGCGATGGGCATCGTGATCAACCGTATCCCGCAATTGGGCAAGCTCTCGGATAACGTCTGGTTCTGTCAGGGTTACTCGGGCCACGGTATTGCGACCACCCATATCATGGGTGAAATCATGGCTAACGCCCTGACTGGCACGCTGGAGAATTTCGATACCTTCGCCGGTTGCTCGCACATCAAAGTGCCAATGGGCGATGTGTTCGGCAACCCAATGCTCGCGGTCGGCATGTGGTACTACCAAATGCTGGAAAAACTGCGCTAAAACTGCGAAATCTGCTGCAATCCATCCGCGTAGGTGGTTTATTTGGAGGTGTGCGATCGTGCACCTCTAATAATAATGCAGCAGGTTTTTTGCCATGAAAACGCTCGAACAACACCTCGCCCAATACGCGGCTTATCACCGTGATCGTCGTAACATCATCAGCCACTTTATTGGTATTCCACTGATCGTTCTGGCCGTGGCTATTGTGCTTTCGCGCCCCGGCTTTGAGTGGGCGGGATTGTGGTATTCGCCTGCGCTGGTCGTCGCCTGTGCGGCAAGCCTGTTCTACTTGCGGCTGGATATTGCGCTGGGTGTTTTAATGACCTTGCTGCTCGGCCTTTGCGTGTATACGGGCGCGGCACTGGCGCAACAATCCACTGCGCAGTGGTTGGGTTGGGGGCTGGGTTTGTTCGTGGTCGGCTGGGTGATTCAATTTGTCGGGCATTACTTTGAGGGGCGTAAACCGGCCTTTGTCGACGACATCATGGGCTTGGCAGTTGGCCCGCTGTTTGTCGTGGCCGAAGCCGCGTTCCTGCTGGGGCTGCGCAAGGATCTTGAGCGCTCGGTGGTTGCCAGCGCCGGGCCGACCTGCATTCGTAAAGCCTGATCAAGCCGCGGGCCGGCGCCAACCGGCCCGCACAGTTTTACTGCATGGCCATCCAGTTTTGCGTGAGAACACGGCTGTGACGATCTACGGTGATCGGCGCGAAAGGTCGGCCAGAGACGCTTTGCAAGGTGTTGCTCTTGCTGTTCATATCAGTCAACGCCGCTTTCAAATACTCCCAGCGCGCGTGCAGTTTCAGCGCAGCAGGTGTGTCGGTCTTGGCCAGCTTGGCCAATTCCTGGTCGATATCCGGCACCAGTTGGCGTTCATCCTGGCCGAGGTAGGTGTCCGGTTGCTCGCGCGCGATCTCGAAGGTTCCCATGTACGAGCGGCTCAGGTATTGCACGCTGAGGTATTCGATCTTTGCCGGGAGTTCGCTGTGCGCCTCGCTTGGCTGCTGGCGCGCGGCGTGCAGAAACTCGCGCAGCGATTTGCTCAGGTCTTCCGGGTAGCGCCACGGAACGTTTTCGTCGCCCGGCCCGTAGCTCACGCCATTTTGCAGCTGCGTCACCAGCGCTGCATGGCTGGCTGTGAGTTCAGCACTGGGTTGCTCGACCTGACTCATGGCTGCTGCCAGCGCGGCGAGGTCGCTATCAAGGCGTTGTTTGTGTACTTCCTGAAAGCCTTCTCCACGCAGCAGAAGCAAGCTGCTGGTGGCCCGAGAGGCGTAGATCTGTATTTGCTCCTGGGGAATGATCTCAGCGGCAAATGTTTGCGGGGGCAGCCAGGCGATGAAGCCGACAATTGCTATCAATAGCTTTCGGTAAAACGAGGTTAAGCGCATTCCGGGGGTGCTCCTTATTATTTTTGTGAGCATTGCGGATGTATCGGGTGTAACACGTTACCCAGCCTCAAGGGTACCTTGTGGCCGCGCGGGTAGAATTACTCCAAAGAGTGATTTTAGGCAGTTTATTGCAATCGGCACGGCAAAAAACGCCAACCTCATCGCAGCTGTTGTGCAAAGTGGGTGGTTTTACTGCGTTACCGGTTGTGCCTGGCGGCCACGATTGGCGCGGGATTGCTCAGTCCGCGGCGCGGATTGGGCTGAGCTCGGGCTCGGCCGGTTCGCTGGCGAATACGCAGCGGTTGCGGCCAGCGCGTTTGGCGTCCAGCAGGGCGGCATCGGCGCGGTTGAGGGTTTGCGAGTAGCTCTCTCCCGGGCGGTGTTCGGCAACTCCAAAGCTTGCCGAAACGCTCAGGGTTTCAGTGCTGACGCGCACGGAGAGGGATTCCAGGCCGCAGCGTACGCGCTCGATAACGGGTGCGACATCAGACAAGTGTGTGTCTGGCAGCAAAATCAGAAACTCTTCGCCGCCCCAGCGTCCGCACAGGTCATAGGCGCGGATCTCGGCCTGTAAAACCCGGGCGATTTCTTCGAGCATGCGGTCGCCGATATCATGGCCCCAGGTGTCGTTAACCTGTTTGAAGTGGTCAACATCAACCATTGCCAGAACAAAGGGTTGCTTGAGCCTTACCGCACGGCCCACTTCTTCCTTGAGGCGTTCAATCAGCATGCGCCGGTTGGCCAGCGAGGTCAGCGGGTCACGGTTGGAGGCTTCCTGCAGCGCCAAATTGAGGTCGCGCATCATCTGCTGATAGCGGTCAGATATGCGTGCTACCTTTTCCAGCTTACGCAGTTGCTTTTGGTAACGTTCCGACAGCGACAGGTTTTGCTCGCGTGCCAGCGACTGGTAACCATCCGAGATCCGCGCGATGCGTTCCAGACGATCGAGGCGTTCTATGTTCTGCTGGTGCAGGCGCTCAAGTGCGGCGTGCAGCGGATGACCCTGATACTCAGGTTCAGCCAGCAGTTTTTCGATCATTTGGTCCAGTTCGCGTTCGCGGCTCATCGGTTTACTCTTCGAATGCCAGAATGGAGAAGTCGAAGGTGCAGTCTTCGCGGAATTCTTCAGCCAGTTCCGCCACGCGCTCGTTGCGGTTGTCGTAGTGCCAGTTGACGCTGACACTGCGGCCTTGCTGGTGTGCATCTTCGAGCAGGTCGAAAATGTCCATCATGGCTTTGATCGAGCTGGTGTTGAGATACAGCAAGGTCAGTTCAAGCTTGAGCGGGCGCGCTTCGTCATTGAGATAGCGTTCAACCCACTGGATGACCTGATCAAACAACTCGAACGAGTTTTCAGGGTAGGAATCACCCTGCATCGCCAAGATGCCAGTTTGCCAATCGCCCTGAATCGCTGGGGTCGACTGGGTACTGGGAATGTTCAATTCACTGGTGTTCATGTCCTTCAACTCCCTGTCAGATCACTGCACTGAGGCTAAAGAAGGCTTTGCCATCCGTTTGCTCGTGCAGGCTGGCCCGCAAGCAGGCACTAGATTTACGCGCGATGTCCAGCAAGCCGAGGCCGGCGCCACTGGCGGCACCTTCAGTACGCGGCTTGCGCAGTTGTTCTTTGTAGGCCGCCTTGAGTTGGGCTTTGTCCATGCTGGCCAGGGTTTCGACGAACGCCACCAACTTGCGCCCATCTTCCAGCATGACCAGATTGCCGGATGAGACAACATAATGGTTGTCTTCGTCACGGGCGATGGCCACGGTTGCCGAGGCGTCCTGTTCGTTAAAGCCTTGCTGGGTGGCATAGTGCCTGATGTTTTGAGTCATTTCGATGTAGACCCCAAACACATCCATGGCCGCTGATGGCTTGGCCTGGTCGGCTTGCAGATAGTTACGCAATGCAGTGCCGATTTCCTCGATCAAGCTGCGCGAGATCGGACCGTTGAAGCAGAGCATGACGCGCTGCCGGTTGTAGGCTTCGCGCATTGCTAACAGGTCTAACGATTCCATAGGAGCCCCTTGGTTGGTGAGCCATTCGGCTCAAAGCCTCTCACCCGATCACTGCTCTGGATCAAAGCGAAAAGACAGCACGGTAATATCGTCGCGTTGTGGCAGCTCGCCCTGATACTCAGCCAGCCGGCTGGCGAATACTGCATATTGTTCTTTTAACGGCAGTCGGGCATGTTCGCGCAGCATCTCGGTAAAGCGCCGGTTGCCAAAGCCAAAGCCCTGTTCGCCGCCTGCCTGATCGAGAAAGCCGTCGGTGCACATGTAGTACGTCCAGCCCGGATGCAATGTCAGTTGGTGATTCTGATACTCGCCCTGACGTTTGTCGCCAAGCGCCCGACGACCGCCATGCAGTTCTTCTACGGTTTCGCCGTCGCTCGCATATAAAGCAATCTTTGCGCCACTAAATAGCAATCGGCTGCGCGAGCGGTCAAGCCACACTAGGCCGGCGTCGGTATTGGTCGCCAGCGCCCGTGACAGCACGGCATCCCCGAGCATGCCGCGCAGCGCGAGGTCGGTTTCACGCAAGATCGCCGCCGGGTCCTGTTCACCCGCCACATCAATTGCGTGGTCGATTGCGGCGCGCGCAAGCATGGTCATCAACGCGCCGGGTACGCCGTGGCCTGCGCAGTCGAAAATGCCCAGCAAATAGCCATCCTGATTCTGCCGGTACACATAGAAGTCGCCGCCGACAATATCGCGCGGCTTCCACAGCACAAAGTGCTCATCGCCCAGTGAAGCACCGAGTTGGCGGTCCGGCAGAATAGCGCGCTGAATCAGGCTGGCGTAATCAATCGAGTCATCGATCTTCTTGTGCGCCGCGATCATTTCGCGGTTGGCTTTTTCGAGTTCCTGAGTGCGCTCCAGCACCTTGCCTTCCAGCTCGCCGGTGTGGCGACGCACCTGATCACTCATGCTCGCAAAGGCTTTCGACAGCTCACCGATTTCATCTTCGCGCTGAGACGTAATCGGTGCGTCGTAATTACCGCCCGCTATCGCTTTGGCGCTTTGCTGGAGGTCTTTCAGCGGGCGAATTACCAGGCCTTCTACCGCATAGCCAAAGCCCAGCAGCAGCACACACATCAACGCGGCCAGGCTGATTATCAGCAACCACAACCAGCGTTGGTCGATGAGGTGGGCAGCGTTGAGGTTGACTGATGTCAGAACATACCACTGCAGTGGTTCGATATAGCTGAGCGCCAACAAGCGCGGCTGGCCCTGAATCTCGGCGTGCAGGGTTTGCACTCGCGTTGGCTCGCGCTGGGCCTCGGCCATGGCTTTACGCAGTGCCGGGCGGTCGGTTTCGTCGGTTAGCAGGTCGTACAGCTGCGTGTAAGCCGGATGTGCATCGCTGCTGACCTGGATAATGCCGTTGCTGTTGATCAGCATCGGCTCCACGCCCGGCTCCAGGTCGCTGAGAATGGCTTTGATGAACGGTTGCAGGTTGAGATCGCTACCGGTCATGCCCAGCAAATTGCTCTGCGCGTCACGTACCAGCACGTTGAAGCGCACTTGCAGGGTCTGATCGCGCTCGTTCTGCGAGACCAGCAACTGGTAATCGTCGGAAATGTTGCGGGCCTTGAAGTACCAGGCATCGGCGGCACTTTCCGGCCCCAGCTTGTAGCGGCGGATTTGGCTGACCGGGCTGTCGGGTGTGTTTGAGTAATAATTGCGCGTCGCGTCGACTACAACGAAGTAACTCTTGTCGAGAAATTCGCTGCGAAAGCCTTCGGCTTCATCAAAAAAACGCGTGCGTTTAAGTGAGCTGCTTTCATCTTGCAGCCATTGGCGGGTGCCCAGCGAATGGGCAAGACGCTGTGACAGCGCCAGTTCGCGGCTGATTGGCGCGGCAATGTGTTGGCGGTTGAGCTGGGTCAGATTGCGTGCGTAGGCTTCCGCAGAATGATCGCGGATATCCTTCATCGCTCCCCAACCGAACAGTAATGCCGGTATTAATGCCACTACGCAAGCCAACAGCAGTGCAACCGCCGACTTGCTGCGCAACCCCCAACGAGCTCCCATGCACAACATCCCTTGTTTCATAACCGACTTCTGCGGGCCGGATCTGTGACCCGCATTGTGCCGCTGCTTGGGAATACAGGCAAACTTATGCAGTGGCTAAGGGCCGCCGATTGTCGGCACAGCGAGAGACACGTCACAAACTACATCATTCAATGGCAGGCGCTATTGATTGGCGAGCAGGGAAACCGACTTGATTTGTGCCCAGACCTGCTGGTGTAACTGAATGCCCAGCAGGTTGAACGAGTAGCGGGTGATGCGCGCAAGAATTTGCTGACTGCCGATGGTCAAGGTGACCAGAACCTGCGCCTGATCTTCAAGCATGACCCAGCCTGCAACTGTTGCGGGCAGCAGATTCAACACGCTGCTGTCCTCGGCACGGCTCAGGCTGAGGCTGATGTCGCGGGCTTTAAGCTTAACTCTCACTGCGCTTGCGGAGGCCAGCGGGGCGTGAGTTATTTGCAGCATGACCGGGCTGTTTTCAAGCTGGATATGCAGCAACTGGTATTCGCTGTCGTAATGCTTTACCTCGCCATCGACAACCGCCTGTGCATCGTCGTCATGCATAAAGGGTAAGTTGGCGTTGAGCAGGCTCTCCTTGAGCGGCCCGCTGCTTGCAACGCGCCCGTCTTGCAAAACCACCAGATGGTCAGCCAGCCGGGCGACCTCATCGGGTGCGTGGCTGACATACAAAATGGGGATGCGCAGTTCCAGATGCAAGCGTTCGAGATAAGGCAGCACCTCGGCTTTGCGCTTCAAATCGAGCGCCGCCAGCGGTTCATCCATCAGCAATAATTTGGGGCTGGTCAGCAGGGCGCGGGCGATTGCCACGCGCTGGCGCTCACCACCGGAAAGCTTGGCCGGCATGCGCGAGAGCAGATGGCCGATACCCAGCAACTCGACGGCTTGCGCCAGCGGCACTTCGCGCTGTGCTTTGGCTATGCGTTTGAGACCGTATTGGAGATTGGCCTCGACAGACAGGTGGGCAAACAGATTGGCATCTTGAAAGACATAGCCAATTGGGCGTTTGTGCGTGGGCAGAAATATTCCCCGGCTGCTGTCCTGCCAGCATTCTCCGTTGACCACCAGCAAGCCTTCATCAGCTTGTTCAAGCCCGGCAACACAGCGCAGGCAGCTGGTTTTTCCCGAGCCTGAATCTCCGAACAGGCCAGTAATTCCCTGACCGGGTAGATCAAGGTCTACATCAAGGCTGAAAGCGCTGTAACCCAGCTTGAAGCGCGCCTTTATTTGTCCATTTGCCGCACTCATTGCCAGCCCTGCTGTGTGCGGCGGCTGGAGTAAAGCGCCAGCAATATCACGAACGAGAACAGCAGCATGCCGCCTGCCAGCCAATGTGCTTGCGCGTATTGCAGCGACTCGACGTGGTTGTAGATTTGCACCGAGACCACCTGGGTTTTGCCCGGAATATTGCCGCCAATCATCAACACCACACCAAACTCGCCAACGGTGTGGGCAAAGCCAAGAATCGCTGCGGTGATAAAGCCGGGGCGGGCCAGCGGTACGACCACGCTGAAAAAACAGTCGCGCGGGCTGGCACGCAAAGTGGCCGCCGCCTCAAGCGGAGCATTGCCGATGGCTTCGAAGGCGTTCTGCAGCGGTTGCACGACAAAGGGTAATGAATAAAACACCGAGCCAATCACCAGTCCGCTAAACGTGAAGGTCAATATTCCAAGGCCAAGGCTCTCGGTGAGCTGCCCGAAAAAACCGTTCGGGCCCATGCTGATCAGCAGATAAAAACCGATGACCGTCGGCGGCAACACCAAGGGCAGGGCGACGATGGCACCGATTGGTTTTTTCAGCCACGAGCGGGTGCGCGCCAACCACCACGCGATTGGCGTGCCCAGCAACAGCAGCAGCACGGTGGTCAGCGAGGCCAGCTCCAGTGTCAGGAGAATCGCGCTGAGGTCATCTTTGCCGAGGGGCATGGGTTAGCGTCTCATGCTCATATTTTATAACCGTAAGCCTTGATTACCTTGGCGGCTTGCGGGCCTTTGAGGTATTCGAGCAAGGCCTTGGCGGCCGGGTTGGCAGCGCCTTTGTTGAGCAGCACGGCGTCTTGCTTGATGGGCTGGTAATAAGACTCAGGTACTGTCCAGGCCGAACCTTGCGTCAGCTTGCCGTCTTTGGAAATCTGCGACAACGCGACAAAGCCCAGTTCGGCATTGCCGGTCGAGACGAATTGCAGGGTTTGGCTGATGCTCTGGCCGACCACCAGTTTGTTTGCCATCTGTTCGCTCAAGCCAAGTTTGGCCAGGGTCTGTGTGGCAGCAAGACCGTAAGGGGCCGTTTGCGGATTGGCGATGGCCAGATGATCGAACTGGCCGCGTGTAAGTACATCACCTGCAGCGTCTACCTGATCGGCTTTGGCCGACCACAACACCAACGTGCCGGTGGCGTAAGTGAAGCGCGAACCGGCAACCGTGGCGCCTGCGTCTTCAAGTCTTTTCGGAGTGCTGTCATCTGCCGAGAGGAACACTTCGAACGGCGCGCCGTTGTTGATTTGCGCATACAACTGGCCGGTAGCGCCGTAAGCGGCAACCACTTCATGGCCGGTGTCTTGGCTGAATTGCTCGGCAATGGCTTGCATCGGCGCGGTGAAGTTGGCTGCGACTGCAACCTGAACCTGGTCGGCCAACGCCGTGCCGGAGAGCAGCAGGCCGATAACGCTGAGTAGAGTTTTTTGCATTGCCGGGTCCTTGTTCCGAGTCTGTTGCTGCGACAGAGAGTAGGACTGGATTCTAAGTAGCGCTATCTACTTTTGTATATAGCGATTTGTTGATTTGTTACTTATGCATCGACGCGGGTTCGCTGTGGACGTTTGCTCGGGCTCAGACGTTGGCTTTGCGCCACACGCTGGCGAGCCAGGGTTGTTGCTCGCGGGGTAATCCGGCCGGGCGATAGTAATGCTCAAGCTCGCTGAAATTGGCCGCCTGCATCAGTTCGCGCCAGTGCGTCAGGTCGTAATACGCGCCGTAGCGCTCAGCATTCCAGCCTTCCTGATTGTCACCGCGTGGGTTGGAGCTGAATAGCACGCCACCGGGTTTAAGCGTGGCATGCAGTTGGCTCAAAACACGCGGCAGGGCTTCGCTGGGAATGTGGAATAACACTGCATTGGCAAACACGCCGTCAAAGCGTTCGGCGGGAAGTTGCAGTGCGAGAAAATCTTGCTGCCAGGCCTCGCATTGGCTTTCGGTGCGCGCCATTTCAACAAAGCTCGCCGAGCCATCCAGGCCAACCGGGTGATGACCGAGAGCGCGAAAGGTACGCAGGTCACGGCCCGGTCCGCAGCCGAAATCGAGGATTTGCAGCGGCGCTGGCGCATCGATGTGGCGCAGCAGGGCCGTAATGTTCTGGCTCACGTCATGGTCGCGCGTGCCATCGCGAAACGCTTCGGCGCGGCTTTCGTAATGGCCGATGGTCGAGGCGCTGATGAGGGCCAGTTGTTGCGGGGTGAGCGGCATGCGAAATAAGCCTGACGGGCGTGGATGTCTGGTTATCGTAACTCAGTGCTGGTGCGGCAGGTAATGTGCGGCGGGTTAAGACTTGTAGACTCTCGGGATTCAACCGCGCTAACTCTCAACGCGTACCAAGGCGCCAAAGGGGCGGCAGTATTGTTCAGTTGGCGTTGGTCAAGGTCAGTGGCGGATGCCCAGAAACTCACCTGACTGAATTGCATTCATCATCTGTTAACGCCAACGGCGTAGGTTAGGTTGCGTTGTTGCAGGTTCTTTTAAGCTGCACGCAACGTCATCGAACGATATACCGCTGTTACCGAGTCCGCTATGTTGGCGCAATCGGTAGTGGGTTCTAACAGGGCAGGGCATGCGCGACATTCATAATCACGACCGGAGTTGCTGGTCGGTTTTCCTGATATTTCTCAAGCTGGGACTCACCTCATTCGGCGGGCCGGTGGCGCACCTCGGTTTTTTTCGCGAGGAGTTCGTCAGCCGCCGGCGCTGGCTCAGCGAACACAGTTACGCCGACCTTGTTGCCTTGTGCCAGTTCTTGCCGGGGCCGGCCAGTAGCCAGGTCGGGATGGCGCTGGGTTTGTCGCGTGCAGGTTATGCCGGGGCACTGTCGGCCTGGGCGGGCTTTACGCTGCCATCGGCCATCGTGCTAATTCTGTTTGCACTGGGTATCAGTGAATACGGCGAGCTGGTTTCAGGCGGCATGTTGCATGGCCTCAAGGTTGTTGCCGTGGCGGTTGTGGCGCAAGCCGTTTGGGGGATGGGTAAAAGCCTGTGCCCGGATTGGCCGCGTAAGTTGCTGGCTGTGCTGGCGGCTGCTTGGGTGTTGCTGGTGCCCTCTGCGTGGAGCCCGCTCGCCGTTATTTTGTTGGGCGCTGTGGCCGGGCTGATATGGCTGCACCCGGCGCCAAAAGACAGTAGCGATGAATTATCAGTGAGCGTCAGCCCGCGTGTGGGCGTGCTGTGCTTTGCACTCTTTCTGGTCTTGTTGCTGGGTTTACCTGTGCTTGCCTACAGCGTGGGCGGGCAGGCGCTGGCGATGATTGACGGTTTCTATCGCGCGGGCGCGCTGGTGTTTGGCGGTGGCCACGTGGTGTTGCCGCTGTTGCAGGCCGAAGTCGTTGGCCCCGGCTGGATCTCTAATGACGTATTTGTCGCGGGCTACGGTGCAGCGCAGGCCGTGCCTGGTCCGTTGTTTACCTTCAGTGCATTTCTCGGCGCATCCATGAACAGTTTTCCGACCGGTTGGCTTGGCGGGCTTATTGCGTTGCTGGCGATTTTTCTTCCGTCATTCTTGCTGGTGGCAGCGGCGTTGCCGTTCTGGCAACAGGTGCGCAGCAACGTGCGCGCACAGGCCGCGCTTGCCGGCGTGAATGCGGCAGTGGTCGGCCTGTTGCTGGCAGCGCTGTATCAGCCGGTCTGGACCAGCGCAATCGAGCAGCCGGCCGATATTCTGCTGGCGGCTGCTGCGCTGCTGGCCTTGATGTACTTCAAGTTGCCAGCGTGGTTGGTGGTCATTGGCAGCGCGTTAATCGCCGGCGTGCTGGCCTGACCGGTTGGTTGGGTCAGCCGCCGAGTTGAACCTGATTGCGGCCGTTATGTTTTGCCGCGTACAGGGCTCTGTCAGCGCGCTCAAGTAACTCGCCGGCCGTGTCGGCGCTGCGCGTCATGGCAATGCCTGCGCTCAGCGTGACTGAAAACTGGCCGTCTTTACTCAGAAAACACAGTTCGGAGAAGCGTTGGCGGATCTCGTCGAGAACGCGCAGCGCTTGTTCAGCGTCGCAGTCGGGTAATACCGCCAGAAACTCTTCGCCACCGTAACGACCGAGGCAGTCAACGCGGCGCAGGCGTTGACGCAGCAGGTTGGCGAGCGAGCGAATGACGTTGTCACCGGCGCTGTGGCCATGGTTATCGTTAACTTGCTTGAAGTGATCGATGTCGAGCATCACCACACTGGCAATCGAAGACTTACGCTGAGTGCGCTCAAGTTCTACCGCGAGCTGATCCTTGATATCGGCATGCTTGAGCAAACCGGTCAGGCTGTCGCGCGACAGCGCATTACTCAGCAGGCGTGCGCGCTGGGCACGGGCAAACACCGTGGCAATCAGGGCGTTATCCGAGATCGGTTTGGTGACGAAGTCATCACCGGCTTTGAGCAGCGCGCTCATCTGCCGGACGATGTCGGTTTCGGCGGACAGATAGATGATCGGGATGCGCAACCAGTCGTCATTGAAGCGAATAATTTGCGCCAGCTCGGGGCCTTTGCAGGTTGGCATGTTGACGTCGAGCAGCACCACTTCCGGATTGAAGTCGCGCATGTGGGCGAAGATCATCGCCGGGTCATTGATAATCTCTACCTGCATGTTTGCGCCGCGCAGAACCAGGCTGTAGCGCGTAGCCAGTTCAAGGTCGTCATCGACAATCAATACGCGGTAGGGGTCGCCTTGTTGCTGTGCAAAGCAACGCTCAAGGCGGTTTTCCAGTTGGGAGAAATTCAGCGGCTTGCAGAAGAAACCCATTGCCCCGGCGCGCACTGCCTGCAGTTGCGTGCTGAAGTCGTCTTGCGGGGCAACCACCAGCAGCGACAGAGCGTCGTTGCGTTGAGCCTGTAGTTTTGCGGCGTATTCCAATCCCTGTGACTCAATAATCAAGGCATCGGGCATGTGCTCCCGGATCGCCTCATCCAGCGCTTCGACACTGGCAAAATGGCTGGCGATATAGCCGAAGTTGTTCAGCGTTTGACGCAGGTTCTCGCCCAGCTCCACTTCATGTTCAAGGATATAAATATGCCGCTGATTTAGCGCCGCCTGGCTCACTGCCGTGACGGTTTGCCCACTGGCCGCATTGAGTTCCATGACGAAGTTTTGCTGAGTCATTTCTTCAAGCCGGTCGAGGAAGGCGCTGTGGCCCTGCTCCTGTTTGACCAGATGCTCCAGCCATTCGACAGCCTGTAACTCCAGTTCGCGGGCTTGCTTGCCGAGCGTGCCGAAGCCGAACGTACCGGCACTGCCGGAAAGCTTGTGCAGCTGTTCACGCACGCGAGTCAGCAGTTGTTTGCGATCTGCCGGATCCTGCGTATTGCGCAGCGCCTGGGCCATGCCTCTGAGTTCGGGCAGTTCGTGCTTCAAACGCTCGGAAAATTTAGCGCTCAATAGTTGCAGGTGTTGCTGCAACTCACTGAGCGGCGGGGTTTTCTCATCCATAAGCCTGACTCCAAATACGGCGAACTTGCGCTGCCAACTGCATGGGGTCGAAAGGTTTGATAATTACATCCAACGCACCCAACGTGCGGTAGTACTCGATTTCATCCGGCTGAACCTTGGCGGTCATGAAGGCCACGGCAATCTGCGAGAGGTCGACAATAGCGCGCAGATTCTTCAGAGTCTGCGGGCCGTCCATGTCGGGCATCATGACATCCAGCAGAATAAAGTCCGGCGCAAAACCTTGTATCTGATCCAGCGCGTCCTGGCCGCTGGCGCACGTAAGCACGGTGAAGCCGCCAACGGCCTCCAGCGCGACCTTGGCCACCGCCTGAATAGAGGGGTCATCTTCTACATGGAGAATACGGCGTAGTTCAGACATCTTGATTCTCTTTGGCGGTCAGCAGGCGCGAAAGCAAGCCGAGGAAGTGATTGGAGTCGGTACGCGATTTGGCCAGCACGCTATGTACCTGGCCCAGGCGTGCCGCCGGTAATTCGTTTGCAGAGAGCACCACCACGGGCAGTTGAGGATACTGAGCATGCAGTTCATCAAGCAACTCAAGACCGCTGCCATCAGGTAACGAAATATCTAGCAGGACCATATCGAAATGCTCTCTGGCGAGAGATTTTCTGGCCTGCGCCAGGCTACCGGCAAAATAGAATTCGGCCAGATGGCGACCTTGTTCGGCCACCACGGCACGCAAATCAGCATCGTCTTCCACGTGTAATACCCGCGGCCGGCTGGGCATGCTGCGCAAGGCGTGACTGAGGCTGTTTAACAGGTGTTGCTGATCAATCGGTTTGCCGAGCCAGTCAATCGCCTCGAAGCTGAGGCCGAAATCGAGTTGACCCTGATGCTCGGTTGCCGTGACCACGATCACTGGCAACGCTTGCGTGGCGGCGCACTGACGTAACTCGCGCAGCAGTTCGAGGCCGCTGCCGTCGGGCAGACGCAAGTCCAGGGTGAGTGCATCAAATTTATGCTTGCGCAGCAGTTCGCGGGCTTCTTCCAGACTGCTCGCAATGCGCACGTTGTACTGGGCTGAGGTGAGCATCTGCTCGAGCAACAAGGCAATGTCCGGCTCGTCTTCTACCACCAGCAACAGTGGTGTGTGCTGAGCAGAGGTTTGATCAACCTCTGTAAAAGCCTGGGCGATTGGCAGTTCACACCAGAACGTAGACCCAGCGCCCGGTACCGACTCGAAGCCGATACTGCCGTGCATGCGCTCAACCAACTCTTTGCTAATCGCCAACCCCAGCCCGGTACCGCCTTTCTGGCGGCTATCGGTGGAGTCGGCCTGGGAGAATTTCTGGAATATCTGTTCATGAAATTTAGGGTCGATGCCGCACCCCGAGTCAGTCACGCTGATGCGCATCCGCTGATCCCGGCGTTCACAGCTCACGTCCACCTGACTGCCTGCGGGCGAGAACTTGATGGCGTTTGACAAGAAGTTGGCCAGCACCTGTTGCACGCGCATTTCATCGGCACGTACCGTGATCGGCTCACAGGTCTGTTTGCTCAGCTGCACATCGTGTTGCTCGGCATACGACTGATTGCTGGAGATGGCATCATCTATCTGCTTACTGAGGTCGATATTCTGCAGGTTGAAGTTCATCTTGCCTGCAACCAGCTTGTCCATGTCCAGCAGGTCGTTGATCAGATGGGACAGGCGCAAGCTGTTTTGATGTGCGATGTCTAACATCTGTTTCATGGTGGCAGGTACTTCGCCCAGTGCGCCGCCGTTGACCAGACCCAGTGCACCGGCAATCGACGTTAGCGGGGTGCGCAGTTCATGGCTGACGGTCGAGACGAATTCGACCTTCATGCGATCAACCCGTTTGCGTTCGGTCAGGTCCATGCTGGTGCCACTGATACGCGTCGCCTCACCGTGTTCGTTGCGCAAAATATAACCGCGCAGCAATACCGGCACGGAAAATCCCTGGCGGTGTAACAGCAGACACTCGGCATTGATATGAGTTCTGCGGCTCTTAAGCAGTTGCTCTATGGCCGCTAATGTATTTTGCAGGCTGTCCGGGTGAATCAGCGCATGCCAGTTGTCCGGCGCAGGAGCATTTTTGCTGTAGCCAAGCATTTCCGTGGCGCGTGGTGAGGCGAACAGTTTGTCGGTTTCCAGATCAAGGTCCCAGAGCCCATCGTTACTGCCTTTTATGGCAAGCTCAAGGCGCTCTTCACTGCGCCGCAAGGCCTCTTTCTTTTGCCGCAATTGCTCGGTCATTTGTCTGGCGATTGAGCGTGCTTGTTCGCCGCGCTGGCTCAGGCTGCTGACCAGAAAGAACAACAGCAGGCTGATACAAATGCCCAGCCAGAGCAGCAGGTTATGGCCCTGCTCAAAACTTGCGGTAAATGCCGGGTCACGATGAAACACCAGCGTCCAGGTCTGCCCGTAAAGGTCTAACTGCAAGCTGCGATCGGTCGGCTCCGAATGCTGCGGCAAGCTTTCGTGGCTGTTAAAAAGCAAGCGCTCGGGATCGACTTGCTCGCCCGCATAAATTTCAAAGTCCTGAGATCGCAACGCGCTGCCGAGAATCCCGGTCATCAGGTCATTCATGCGGTACGGGCTGTAGACGAATCCGCGCAGTGCCTTGAGGCGTTCCTGCGGGTTAGATATCGGCATGCCGTGTTGGTACACCGGGACATACATGAGCAGGCCAGCCTGCACTTTGCCTTCGGTTTCCTGAACCAGAGTGAGTCGGTCGGTCAGCCGGCTTTCACCGCTGGTGGCCGCTGCCAGCATGGCCTTGCTGCGCCGTGCCTCGGAAAACATGTCGAAGCCAAATGCCGCCAAGTTGCGGCCGCTGAAAGGCTCCAGGTAGATGATCGCGCTGCGCCATTGGCGCTCACCTTGCGGGTGAACCTTAAAATCGGAGAAGCCTTCGTTGCGAATTTGGACTTCCAGCTCGGTAATTTCATCAGGGCGCAGTATCTGGCTGAACCCTACGCCTTGAATGCCCGGATAACGGTCGCTGAGTTGCAGGCGATCAGTAAAACGCTTCCAGTCCTGGCGGGTGACCTTGTTGCTGGCGTCCATCAGCCCGGCGGCGGCCAGCAGGATCTTTTCATGGTCGACCATGCGGGTGTGGATTTGCCTGCTCAGTTGTTCCGTGAGCAGATCGAACTGCTGTTCAGCGGCCTCGTGCTGGTTGCTCAGGAGTTTGTAGACCATGAAGAACACGATGCACAGACTCAGAATCAGCGTGACCCAGGCCGTCATGTTGCGACGACTGAACAGCCTGCCAAAAGTGCTGCTGAAGCGATCCGATAATCTCATCACACTGATCGCTCCTGTAGAGGCAAGGTAAACCAGAATGTACTGCCTTGTTCTTCGACTGACTCGAAACCGATGCGGCCATTCATTTGTTCGATGAGTTCCTTGCTGATTGCCAGACCCAGCCCGGTCCCGCCTTTCTGACGGGTGCTGGTCGAATCTGCCTGCGAGAATTTACTGAAGATCCGCGACTGGAATGCCAGCGGAATTCCGCTGCCGTGATCGCGCACCGCAACGCGAACGGATTGTTCGGCTTGAGTGACATGAACTTCGACAATGCTGTCGGGGTGTGAAAATTTAGCTGCATTCGATAATAGATTAGCCAGTACTTGCAGCAGTCGCTGCGCATCTATCGATACCCAGTCATTGGCGCATTGCTCAACCTGAACCAGCTGCACTTTGTATTGCTGCGCGTAGGGCTGGTTGAGCGCAATGCTTTTTTCAATCAGTGGCTGCAACGCCTGGGACTGAAAGTTAAAACTCATTTTCCCGGCGACCAGTTTTTCCATGTCGAGCAAGTCGTTGATCAGCATGCCCAGGCGCGCGCTGTTGTCGGCGGCAATTTGCAGCATTGATCGCATAGTCTGCGGGACTTCACCGAGTGCACCGCCGTTAATCAATCCTAAAGAGCCAGCAATGGCCGTCAGTGGGGTGCGCAGTTCGTGGCTGACGGTCGAGACGAACTCGGTCTTCATCTGTTCGATGCGCTTGCGCTCACTGATATCCCGAATCACCGCAATCAACCGTCGTTCGCCCTGATGGTGAATTTCAGACACTGCAACTTCCATCACGAACACTTCACCGCTGCACTTGAGCCCGATATGTTCGCGGGTGTTTCCGGTCAGCTCAGAGAGCTCAGCAAGCAGTTCTATCGCTGGTTTTGTGGAGGCATCGTTGTCCCGTACAGGCGGCATGAGCGTGCTGAAAGGTTGGCCGATAATGGCCGCCGGACTGTAGCCGAAAATGTACTCGGCAGCCCGGTTGAAGGTTTCAACAATGCCCTGATTGTCCAGCGTGATAATGGCATCGACGACGTTGTTGAGCAGCGTGCGCAAGTAGTGTTCACGCTCGCGAATGGCCATTTCTGCGGCGACCCGCTGGGTGAAATCCTGGATTTGCGAAACGAAGTGCAAGGCTTGTCCCTGACTGTTGCGCACCAGTGAGACGCTGAGCAATATCCATAGCGTTTTGCCCTGGCTGTCGAGATAACGCTTTTCTATCTGGTAGGCATTGGATCGCCCGGCAAGCAAATCGCGAATATTTTGTGTGTCGCTGGTTCTGTCTTGCGGATGGGTAATCTGCGCAACCGAGGTAGTGAGCAAGGTCTCACGGTCATACTTAAGAATGCGGCAAAGCTCGTCATTCACCTCGATTAGCTCACCGCTGATTGAAACCAGGGCCATGCCTTGCGGTGCGGTGCTGAATGCGCTGCTGAAGCGTTGCTGGCTAACTTGTAGTTCATCTTCTACCGCCTTGCGGGTGCTGATGTCCCAGATGAATCCGTTGATCCACAGCAGGTTGCCCTCGCTGTCGTACTCACCCCGACCCTTTTCGCGCACCCATACGGCATGACCATCGGCATGCACGAGGCGGTAGGTCAGTTCGAATGCTTTGTGCTGGGCGATCGACTCGACTGCATTACGCGTTGTTTCCATGTCATCCGGATGAATCAGGCTGGAAAAACTACGCTTATGGTTGTCGATCAGGTCGCTGGCCGGATAGCCGCTGATGGTTTCAATTTCGCCACCGATGTAACGCATCGTCCATTGCGCGTCGTTGTCACAGCGATAAATAACACCTGGCAGGTTGGCGACCATGCTGCGAAAACGCTGCTCGCTTTTTTGCAGGGCGTGGGTGGTGAAATGCAGTGCGCTGATATCGCTCCCGACTCCCAGAAAACCAGTGACATGCCCGGCGCTGTCGGTGATTGCGCTGACCGTCAAGTTGATGATCAGCGCTTGTCCGCTTTTGTGTTGGTAGGTCCATTGGCGTGTTTCGGGTTCGCCGGCACGCGGCAGGTGAGTCAATACCTCAAAGCCTTTGACGGCAATGCCGGACTCAGCGTTCAGCTCGCGGGCGCGCTGGTCAATTTCGCTTTTGAGGTGAAACAGCAATGGGGTGTGCACGCCGATTACGTCGTCAGCCTGATAGCCGAGCAGGCGTTCAGCGCCGGTGTTGAACAGGGTGATCAAACCCTCGGCGTCGGTGGCAATGACTGAAACACCAATGGCCGAGTCGAGTACGGTCTGTAAATAGCGGCGCGTCTGTTGGGTTTCCTGCTCACGAATCTTTTGTTCGCTGATGTCCGTATGCGTCCCGTACATCATCAGCGGCTGGCCATCGGCGGTTGAGCTTTCGAGGCGCCCGCTCGACTGCACCCAAACCCAGTGCCCCGCCTTGTGGAGCATTCTGCATTGCACGCTGTAGTACGCCGTTTGTCCGCTGAAGTGCTGCTCAAGCAAGGCTTGCGCGTGGCGGCAATCATCCGGGTGATTCAAGTTGAGCCAGGTGTCGATTGTTACGGGTTCAAGCTCGTCCAGCGAGTAGCCGAGAATACTCGCCCAGCGTTCATTGATGACGGTCTCGCCGGTCTGCACATTCCACTGCCAAGTGCCCAGTTGGGTGCCTTCGATCACGTTCGCCAGCCTTTGGCTCTGAACTTTGCTGATGGCTTCGGTTTCCATCCGCTCAGTGATGTCCTGCACGGTGCCTGTCAGTTTGAGCATTTCACCTTGCTGGTTGGCTTGTAGCTTGGTGGTGCAATGCACCCAGCGCACTTGCTGATTGGCGCAGATAATCCGGTAACTGATCGCCACGGGTTCGCCCGCACGCGCCCGCTCGTTGCTCTTGTCTACACGCACGCGGTCTTCCGGATGCACGTGCACCAAGGCATCGTCCATGCTCGGTTTGTACTGCCCGGGAGCGATACCCAGAATTTGGTAAATCATGCCCGACCAGAACAGCTCTCTGGTTTCGAGATCGGCTTCCCAATGCCCCAGCTTGGCCAGTTGCTGCGCCTCATCAAGTCGCGCCAATAAGGTTTGCTTGGCTTGCTCCTGCTGCTGGCGCTCCAGCGTGCTGCCCACCCAGCGGGCAAACAGGCGCATGAACTCACGGTCGGATTCGTCGAATGAAGTGGGGTGTGGCTTGCTGCAGGAGAAGTTGAGCGTGCCGTAACGCTGGCCATTCACCCAGATAGTCGAGCCAATATAGCTTTCCAGTGCGAACAGTTCGTAGCAGGGATGCGTTGCATAAGCAGACACCTGCATGGCCTCGATTGCGAGCACGCTGTCTTGTTGCAACGTCAGGCTGCAATAGGTCTCGCCGAGGGCAAAATGCTGGCCGTCGTACAGCTCATTATTGGGCGAAACCTGCACCTTTATCGTGTAGTTCTGGTCCTCGATCTGGCTGATGATTGCCAGTGGCATCCGGTAAAAACTCGCGCCCAGTTGCAAGGCTTTGCGCAGTTGGTGCTGAGTACCATTACCCGATAACGCGGCGATTTCATTGAGTGCGTGCAAGGCTTGTTGCTGGCGCTGCATGCGCAGGTTGGCATGCTCACGTTGAATGTCGCGCTGCAAGGCGGCGAGCAATTGCGCCAGGGTCGATAACAGCGGCTGTAGCTGCTCGATCAGCTCATTTGAATAGCCCGCAGCGCGGTTGACCAGGCCCAGCAGACCGATGACCTCACCCTGATGCTGGATCGGCAGGCTGATCAATGAGCTGATTGCCTGCGGCTCATCGCTCACCAATTGCTCAGGTTGATTAACGCGTAACTGGCCGCCGCGGATAGCCGGCTCCAGCAGTTGCTCCAGCGTGCGCTGTTGTGGATGCTCATCGTCCTTGAGCCAGTAGCAGTTCTCGGTTTCGCCCAAGCGGCTGTCGTGGCGCGCAAGGGTGCGCAAAGTCGTCGAACCGTGGTCAGTCTTGAGGACTTCGCCAATCATGCCGGCCTGGCTTCTGGTCAAGCCGATGATGCGTTGCAGCAACGCGGCAAAGGCAGTTTGCTGATTCTGGGTATCGATGTAGGCTGACTGCGCTTCGGTGATGATGGTCAGCAGCTCGCGTGAGTATTCGCTTTGCTGGTGCTTCTGTTGCAGCGCATGCTGGTGGCTGAGCATCATTGAGCGGGTACTGTTGCGGGTTGCCAGAAGCAGCAGTAACAACAGCGCTTCAGCCCCTAGCCAGGCAAAAATCCATTTGCCGACCAGCCACTGGTTATCACTGATGTGCAGTGCATAGAGTTCGCTGATGTCGCGCCACACCAAGGCATAGGCGCTGATGGGCGCCGGAGCGAGAGCGCTGGTCGAATAGCCGGACAGCGGTACCTGATTGAGCAAGTAGGTGCGGCCATCGTCTTCAAGCAGCTTCAACGTGTTGTCTGCGGAAGGTTTTGGCAATGCTGCGCGCTGTTGCCAGTTCAAAACCTGATCACGTGAGTGGCTGATGATTTTCCACTGTGTTTCTGGCGAGCCGCTGGTGCCTGGCAGATTACCGAGCAAGGCCACGCCGGCATCCAACTCCTGATCCAGTTGCTTGATATTGGCTTGCAAGCCGAGTTGCACTTCGACGGCGCCGACCGTGGTTTCAACTTTGAGGTTCGGCACATGCAGCGGCGTGATGGCGCTGATGGCAAATTGGTGTTCAGTCAGGTTAAGGCCGGCCACGCTGCGTTGGCTGGTCAGTGCATCGCTGAGCATTTGTTTATGGGTAATCTGCTCGCCACCAGACTGCGCTGGAATCTGCAGGAACATCTCGCCCTGGGGCGCCAGGAATATCAGCAATTGAAACTGCTGGTATTGCTGCATGCCGCGCCAGCGTGGGGTGAGCCGAGATTTGAGCTGGTTGCGAATGCTGTCGAGGTAGCGCTGGTTGAACTCGCCTTGGCGCAGCGAGTGGGCCTGTCGCACCAGCTCGGTTACCCATGAGTCGGCGGCGATGGTTTGCGCGAGTATTTGTGCCTGTTGCTGTTGCGCGGTTTGTGCGCTTTGCAGGGCAAGCTTTTGCAACTCGCCCTGTTTGGCAATCTGTAGCTGCCACAGGGCTTCGCGTTCTTGCAGGGCATGCCAGCCAAGCACACTGAATAGTAACGCCAGGGCCAGGCTACCAAGACCGACGATGCGCCGGGTTGTGGTGGGACGTTCTGTGGTGGTTGACCGCATACTGCAACTTCCCCAGTGCACGTTTGAGCTGTAATGCGGATGCCAATGCCGCAGCCGCATTCTCAAACTTTTAGCAGCCCTGCCTGGTGTCCGGCAATGGCTTTATTTGTCTGGAATCATGCCTGCTCGGGCGCGCTTTGGGCAGTGCTGTTTGTGCTTTTTGTGGCGTGGCGCGGGCAATCGCTGTAATTACTTCACGTCTGCTCACGCTTGAGGTTGCTCAGTTGTGCGGCGAAGGCTGGTGCCGGCATCGGCCTACCGAATAAATAGCCTTGCGCACTGTCACAGCCGCAGGCTTTGAGGAACTCAGCCTGCTCCAGATGCTCGATTCCCTCGGCCAGAACCTGCATGCCCAGGCTGTGCCCGAGGCCAATAACCGCGCGGGCGATGGCCTGGTCGTCTTTGTCGTGCGGCAGGCCTTGAACAAAACTGCGATCAAGTTTCAGTTTGTTCACTGGCAGCCTTTTTAGCCGCGCCAGTGAGCTGTAGCCTGTACCGAAATCATCGATCGACAGATTAACGCCCAAGGCGCGCAGCTTGTTCAGATGCTCCTGTGCAAGCGCCGGGTCCTGCATCACGGCACTTTCGGTTACCTCAAGCTCAAGGCGTGCAGGGTCCAACCGGGTGCTTTCCAGCAATGCGGCAATTTTAGTGTGTAGTTCCGGGCGATAAAGCAGGCGGCTCGACACATTGACTGCCATGCGCGGTAACTCAAGGCCTGCATTACTCCACTCAGCCAATTGCAGGCTGGCTTGATTCAGTACCCAGGCATCGATTTCGCCGATCAGACCGGTCTCTTCGGCAATCGGGATGAATACGCCGGGCGCTAACAAGCCGCGCTCCGGGTGCTGCCAGCGCACCAGCGCCTCGGCGCCGATCAGTTGGCCGGTATTTAAGCTGTGCAGGGGTTGGTAATGCACGACTAGTTGGTTGTTCCGGATGGCATGTCGCAGTGCGTGGGCCAACTCGAAGCGTTGTTGCGCCGAGTCGGTCAATTCGCGGCTGTAAACGGCAACGCACTGGCGTCCATTGCTTTTGGCTTTGTGCAACGCTGAATTGGCATTGCGCATGACTTGCTCAAGGCAGATGGTTTCGCAAAACTCATAAATTCCGATGCTGGCGTTGATGTACAGCGTCTGGTCGGCGAGGGCGAAGGGCGTATCCAGGCTGCGCAACAGTTTGTCTGCCAGATCTACCGCCAAGCCATCAAACTCACTGCCTTCAAACACCAGGCCGAATTCGTCACTGCCGAGGCGCGCCAGCGTGACGCCGCTCTCCAATTGATCCAGGAAGCGTTTAGCTACCGCTTTGAGCAAGGCGTCTCCCGTGTTGTGACCGAGGCCTTCATTGATCAATTTGAAGTGGTCGATGTTGGCAATCAGTACCGCGCCTCCACGTTGCAGGCGCTTGGCGCGGGTCAATGCATGCTGCACACGCTCGCTGAACAGTAACCGATTGGGCAGCTCGGTTAGCGGGTCAAAGTGGGCCAGATGATCGCGCTCGATTTGCGAGCGATGCAGCAGCGAAATATCCGAAAAAACTGCGACGTAATGGGTTAGCTGACCATGGGCGTCATGGATGCTGCGGATGCTCTGCCACTGTGGATAAACTTCACCACTCTTGCGCCGGTTCCAGATCTCTCCACTCCAGCTGCCTTTCTGGCTAAGGTCTTGCCAAAGGGCCTCATAGAACGCCGCATCATGACGGCCCGACTTGAGTACTGTCGGGCTTTTGCCGAGCACTTCGGCGGTGTCATAGCCGGTGATTCGCGAAAAGGTCGGGTTGATATGCACAATCTCAAGGGCCGCATTGGTCACCAGTACGCCTTCCTGTGTGGCCTCAAACACGGCTGCGGCTTGTCGCAGCAGATGTTCGTCGTTGCGTCGCTGGGTGATGTCACTGGCAATCCCGATCAGGCGCTCGGGCTGGTTATTGTCGTCATGCAGTAATTTGCCGAATGACTCGATCCAGCGATATTGGCCATCGGCATGGCGCAAGCGGTAAGCCGAATGAAATTGCACTTCGTTCTGATGATCTGCCGCTTGTCTGAGATCTCGGCGAAATGCGGGCAGGTCGTCGGGGTGGATTCGCTCAATCCAGGTGTTCGAGGTAAGTTCTTCCACGCCGAGCAAGCGACAATAGCGCGTCGAAAAAAACGCCTCCTGATTGCCCAGATGCCAGTCCCAGTGACCGAATTCTGCCGCCTCAAGCGCCAGTTTAAGGCGTTGCTGGCTGCCTCTGAGCGTGCGCCGGATTCTGCGGTGCTGGGCGTTATAAGCGTGCAGCATCAACCCCAGCAAAAGGCTGCTGAGCAATACGAAAGCCAGTCCCTTGGCTGACTGCAGCAGTTCAATGTGCCCGGCGGAGAGATGCAGGCTGCCCAGCAGATTGTCACCCAGCAGAACCCAGGCGCTGGAAAAAATCAGGTAGCTCAGGGTTATTGATGTGGGGGTAAAGCGCAATCTCATTCCAGCGGGCTCACTGTCGGCATTGAAAGACGGTTTTGCTGATGGTTAGTTTTGTAACAGCCTGATTCAAAAGACCAACTGGTTTTATTGTGCAGGTTAGAGATAATGCACCGCGGACAGCGCTTTGGGCTCTGCCGCGTACTTATTCAAAAGAGGCACACAGCCCATGTGGTACAACGGTATTCTCGACCTTTCGGTCTGGCAGTTGGTAGCGGCTACTTTGGTAATGACGCATGTCACCATTGTGAGCGTCACTATCTATTTGCATCGCTATTCAGCTCACCGCGCTCTGGAGTTGCATCCGGCGCTCAAGCACTTCTTTCGGTTTTGGCTGTGGCTGACCACGGCGCAAAACACCCGCGAGTGGACGGCAATCCATCGCAAACATCACGCCAAGTGTGAAACAGCAGATGATCCGCACAGTCCGGTCATCAAAGGCCTGGGTACAGTTTTGCGCAAAGGCGCTGAGTTGTATGCCGAAGAGGCACAAAACAGCGAGACCCTGCGCATTTACGGCAAGAACTGCCCGGAAGACTGGATCGAGCGCAATCTCTACTCACGTTTCCCGCTCGGCGGTGTGGCGCTGATGGGGTTTATCGATTTGGCGCTGTTCGGCGTAATCGGTATCACCGTCTGGGCCGTGCAGATGATGTGGATTCCGGTCTGGGCCGCGGGCGTTATCAATGGCCTGGGTCATGCTGTCGGTTATCGTAACTTCGAATGCCGTGACGCCGCGACCAATCTGGTGCCGTGGGGCATTTTGATCGGCGGTGAAGAGCTGCATAACAACCATCACACCTACCCGAACTCGGCCAAGCTTTCGGTCAAGAGCTGGGAGTTCGATATGGGCTGGGCCTGGATCAAGCTGCTGAGCTTCTTCGGGCTGGCCAAAGTCCAACGTGTCGCGCCAATTGCCCACCGTGTCGCGGGTAAAGGCAGCATGGACATGGACACCGCGATGGCCATTCTCAACAACCGTTTCCAGATCATGGCGCAGTACCGCAAGCTGGTAATCGGGCCGTTGGTGAAACAGGAACTGGCCAAGGCCGATGCGTCGGTGCGTGACCACTTCTATCGCGCCAAACGCCTGTTGTCGCGTGAGCCGAGTCTGCTCAAGGACCAGCAACAAGCGCGCATCGACCGCATGCTCGAGCACAGCCATGCGCTCAAGGTGATCTATGAAAAGCGCCTAGCGCTGCAAATGATCTGGGCCAAAACCAGCACCAACGGCCACGACATGCTCGAAGCAATCAAGCATTGGATTCATGATGCAGAAGCCAGCGGTATTCATTCGCTGCGTGAATTCGCCGAGCAGCTGAAAACCTACTCGCTGCGTCCGGCAACGGCTGCCTGATCCAGCGAGTGTTGAAGACCCGGCCACGTGCCGGGTTTTTTATGCGTTGGATAAAGCCTTGGCAAGCGCGAATTGGCGGATTTTCGCCGGTTTGGGGTGTTTTGTAGGCGATAATCCGCCGATGACAAAGCCGTCTTGCGACGCTCTAGCACGCCGGTTCTGGTTCTAATGCGCAGAAACATTGAGCAACTATCGAAAGTTCTGGTCTTGGCACGCAATCTGCCATGTGTTTGTCATAAATAAGCCGCCGAGCGGCCGGCAAACAATAAGATCAAGAGACATTTTTCCGATGACTATTGCCTGTTCTTACTGCTGTCCTCACGTATTTCACGTGCCTGGCTCATTGCCCGCGCGCTCAGTGCCGTACCCCGTTTACTGACCTCACAAGCAACTTACCGACGGGCCTTTACCGGCTTTGAAGCGGCGAGTGCGTGTGTGCCTGGTAAAAGCCAGCTGTCCTTTGTCTGGCATTAAAACCTTACTACTGGAGAACAATAAATGAAGAAGACCTCCCTGGCGCTGGCCGTTACTGCGGCCTCCTTGGGTCTGGCCTTGAGTCAAACTGCCCACGCTGAGTTTTTCAAAGACAGCAAAGCCTCGATCGAGGCGCGTAACTTCTATTTCAACCGCGATTTCCGTGACGAAGGCGCCAGCCAGTCGAAGTCGGAAGAGTGGGCTCAGGGCTTCATCCTGCGTGCGGATTCGGGCTACACCGAAGGCACCGTAGGCTTTGGTGCTGATGCAATCGGCATGTTCGGCTTCAAGCTGGACTCGGGTGACGGCACAGCGGGCAGCGGCTTGCTGGTTCCGGATCGCTCGTCTGGCGGCTCGCAGGACAACTTCTCTGGCCTGGCAGTAGCCGGTAAAGCCAAGATCTCCAAGAGCGTGCTGAAGATCGGTAGCCTGCAGTACAAGAACCAGGCGATTGCCTCGAGCGATGGCCGTTTGTTGCCTCAGGTATTCAGCGGCGGTCAGTTGGTTTCTCAGGAAATCGACGGCCTGACCCTCGATGCAGCGCACATTCGCGAAGTGAACAACCGCAACTCGAATGACTACGAAGACATCACCGTCACCAACGGCAAAAGCCGTGGGATCACCGTCACGGGCGGCGCCACCACCGACTCGTTCGACTATGTTGGCGGTAAGTACGCGATCAACAAAGAACTGGCTGCCGGTTACTACTATTCCAATCTGGAAGACTTCTACAAACAGCACTCTTTCAACCTGACTCACGCCTGGGCGATTGCTGCCAATCAGAGCCTGAAGACAGATCTGCGTTATGCACACTCGACTGACGACGGACGTAGCACCATCGACAACGATGCGTACGGCATCATGTTGACCTACGGTCTCAGCGGCCACAGCTTCGGCCTGGGTTACCAGAGCATGACTGGCGACAGCGGCTTTGCCTACGTCGGCAACACTGCCCCGTTCCTGGTCAACTATGTTCAGATCAGTGACTTCGCCAACAAGGACGAGAAGTCCTGGCAGGCGCGCTACGACTTCAACTTCGCCTCTGTCGGCGTGCCGGGTCTGACGTTCATGACCCGTTACCTCAACGGTGACAGCGTAGATACCGGCGTTGCCAACGCTGCCGAAGGCAAAGAGTGGGAGCGCAACACCGAGCTGATGTACATCTTCCAGGACGGCGCGCTGAAGAACCTTGGCGTGCGCTGGCGCAACGCGACTGTGCGCTCGAACTTCGCGAAAGACATCGACGAAAACCGTCTGATCGTCAGCTACACCCTGCCGTTGATGTAAGCCGGCAGTCAGGTGCAAAAAACCCAGCAGATGCTGGGTTTTTTGTTGTCTGCGATTTGGACGACTTAGCCGGCCGGTTGCTGCTGGGTGATGCAGTGGATGTTGCCACCGCCCAGCAGAATTTCGCGCCCTGGCACCATGACTACGCGGTGCTCGGGGAATACCCGGCTGAGGATTGCTTCGGCCTCGGCGTCCATCGGGTCGTCGAAACGCGGGGCGATAATGCCGCCGTTCACAATCAGGAAGTTGACGTAAGAACCGGCAAGGCGGACTTCCGGGCTGCGCTCTTGCGAACCTGCTACCAGATCAACGCCTGCGCATTCTTCTTCGGTGGCGTGCAGCGGGCCGGGAATTGGCATCTTGTGCACGATCAGCTCGCGGCCTTTGGCATCTTTGGTCGCTTGCAGTACGCGCATGGCTGCCTGGCAGCGCGCATAGTTGGGATTGCTCTCGTCATCCGTCCATGCCAGCAACACTTCGCCCGGACGCACGTAGCAGCAGAAGTTATCCACATGGCCATCGGTTTCATCGTTGAACAAGCCGTCCGGCAGCCAGATAACTTTATCCACAGCCAGATGTTGGCTCAGTACTGCTTCGATTTCTTCGCGGCTCAGGTGCGGGTTGCGATTGCGGTTGAGCAGGCATTCTTCGGTGGTGATCAGCGTGCCTTCACCGTCGACATGAATCGAGCCGCCTTCAAGCACAAAACCTTCGGTGCGATAACGCTTGCTGCGCTCGATTTCGAGGATCTTGCTGGCCACCTGATCATCGCGGTTCCACGGCGAATACAGACCGCCATCGAAGCCGCCCCAGGCATTGAATGTCCAGTCGACGCCGCGCACTTCACCCTGGTTGTTAGTGACGAATGTCGGACCGGTATCGCGCACCCAGGCGTCGTCCGTGCTGATTTCGACCAGGCGGATATTGCTGTGGTCGAGGCGGGCGCGGGCATTTTCATACTGTTCGGCCGAGACGCACACTGTTACCGGTTCGAACTCGGCAATGGCTTTGGCCACTGCACTGAATGCGAGCTGCGCAGGTTTGCCGCCCAGGCGCCAGTTATCCGGACGTTGCGGCCAGACCATCCAGGTTTGGCTGTGGGGCGCCCACTCGGCTGGCATGTGGAAACCGTCGGCACGTGGAGTAGAAGTCAGGGTGGTCATAGCGTCACCAACACATTAAAGCGAAAAGAAATGCGCCCCGCCGCAGCGTGCGGGGCGCGAATTATTGCGCAAGTTACTCTGACGCCAGGTGGCCGTCGAGAGTCTTCAGCGGGCCATAGAGATTCGGGCGGCGGTCGCGGAACGATCCCCATGCGCTTCGGGTGTTCTCAAGTTTATCGAGATCGAAGCTGTGTACCAAAATACCTTCTTCGGTCTCGTTGAGCTCCTCAACCTTGGCGCCGAATGGGTCGGCGATAAACGATGAGCCGTAGAAGGTGATGTCATAGTCGCCTTGCTCTTCACGGCCGATGCGATTGCTCGCCACCAGTGGCATCAGGTTGGCGCCGGCATGGCCTTGCTGCACACGCTGCCAGTGATCGCGCGAGGTGATGTTGGGGTCATGCGGCTCACTGCCGATAGCGGTCGGGTAGAACAGAATTTCGGCGCCGAGCAATGCCATGCTGCGTGCGCACTCGGGGAACCACTGGTCCCAGCAAATGCCCACGCCGATCTTGGCGTAGCGGGTATCCCAGACCTTGAAGCCGGTATCGCCCGGATTGAAGTAGTACTTTTCGTGGTAGCCGGGGCCGTCCGGAATATGGCTCTTGCGATACACACCAAGGTTGCTGCCGTCGGCATCGATGATGGCAATGCTGTTGAAGCGCGCACGGCCGGAGCGCTCAAAGAAGCTGATCGGCAAGACCACCTGCAACTCTTTGGCGACATTCTGAAAATGCGCAATGGCCTCGTTGGTATCGACAGTCGTGGCCAGTTGCAGATAGTCCGGGTTGGGCTTCTGGCAGAAGTACGGTGTTTCGAACAGTTCCTGAATCAGGATGATCTGCGCACCCTTGGCGGCGGCTTCACGCACCAGTTGTTCGGCTTTGGCGATATTCGCTCCGCGGTCCCAAGTACAGGCCATCTGGGTGGCGGCGACGGTTACGTTGCGTGACATGAAGCACCTCTTATTAGTTTTTGGGCAGATCAATAAGCCCCGGGCAAGCCTCAGCGAAATCCGATTTTTGGCTTGGCGGAGGGAAAGCGCAGTCTTTATAGTCGATAAAAATCCGCTTTTGAAGCGATTATTTTCTATTGAGAGATATTAATTAATAAATATACCGATAAATATCGGTTTAAATTCGGTAGGCGAAACTCTTCGCGCATGGCCGAATCAGATCGGCCGCGCATCAGGAAAAGGCTTTGGGGCGGGCTTTAGAGCGGCTCTGGGCGCTTTGGCAGTAGTGGGGGCAGGTACAGGCTCAAATACGCGTCAAACACGCGCATACCTTCTTCTGCGAGGCGTGGGCTGATGGTGCCGTGCAGTTGCACCGAGCGTGCATACACGCGGTCGCCCAACTCCATGGCGAGGGCGAATACATCGATATCGTCCGGCAAGGGCGGCAGCATGAAGTGGCGTGCAAACAGGTTGCGCATTTGCGCGCCGAGTTCGATGTCGTGCTGGCGGTCAGCCTGAGTGATTTCACTGAGGCCATGTTGCGCCAGAATCAGTTGGCGGGCGGCAGGGTCGCGGGCATAAATGGCCAGCATGCGCTGCTCGACAATCGCCGAAAGGTCGCGCCAGTCTCGCAGTTGCGTATGCTCGACAGGTTCTTGCAGGCAGGCGCGAAAGGCTGCGTGAATGTCTGCGGTGAGCGCTTCGAGCAAGGCCGGCACGCTGGCGAAGAAGTGGTACACCGAGGAAGGCGGAATGGCGGCGCGTTCGGCGACGTTGTAGATCGACAGGCTGGCAACGCCTTGTTCGGCCATCAGGTCACGGGCGACGGTAAGAATGGCAGCAATACGGGCCTGGCTGCTGGCGCGGGGTTTGCGGACAGTCGTCGTGGGGCGCGGCATGATCGGCTCTGGGCAAAAAGCCCATTGGACGTTAATCCAAGGGCTAAGGCAAGTTCAGCTAAGGGCTGATCGGCTTAGAGAATGATCGGCTTGTTCGGCAGCTCATTCGGGTTGGGCACATTCGGATCAGAAAGGTACTCGCCGAGTATTTCGTGAGCCTCGGCAATACCGGCGAGGCTGCCTTCGCGCCAATTACCGAGGGCAAACTGGCTGCACATGCGCTGGCAGATTGCATCCCAGCGGGCTTGCTCAACGTAGCGTGAGACGCCGCGATCGGCGACGATTTCGATGCGATGTTCAGACAAAAGCAGGTAGAACAGAATGCCGCTGTTGTGTTCAGTATCCCAAACACCTTGCTGTGCAAAAATCTGTTCAGCCCGACCCCGCGAATTGACCCCGGCCAGCACCTCGGCGAAGGACAAGCGTGACTCTATGGCAAAGCGAACTTCACCAATGTGTTTCGCCTCGCCCGCGCCAATAGCATCGCCGATCTCCGTAAGCAGAGGCTTGGGGAAGCAGCGCTTGAGCTGGAACCAGCCGCCAAACACGTTACTGAATATGCGTTTGAATTCGATCATTACCAGCTTCCCGACGAACCGCCGCCTCCAAAACCACCACCGCCGCCGCTAAAGCCGCCGCCACCTCCGAAACCACCGCCACCGCCGCCGAATCCTCCGCCACCAAAGCCGCCCCCGCGTCCGCCGCCTACAGCGACGCCGCCATACGGCAACAGCATGATGAACGCGCCAATGGCCCCGCCAATAAGCGCTGCCGTGAGGCTGCCGAGCAGAAAGCCGATAAAGATCGAGCTGATCAGTGCGCCAAAGCCCATGCGCAGGATCAGCGGGAAACCGCGGGCCAAGCCGCGCAGCACAAAGGCAATGGCCAGGCCAATGAAGCCGATGTCCAGGAAGTCCGTCGGTTGTGACGACGATGAGGCCCGGCTGGGCGCAGGCAGTGGTTCGCCGTCGATCAGTTTGGTCAGTGCGTCAATGCCGTCGCGGATGCCGCCATAGAAATCGCCCTGCTTGAAGCGTGACTCGATGTACTCGCGCTGGATGCGTGCAGCGGCTGCGTCGGGCACGGCGCCTTCAAGGCCATAGCCGACCTCGATGCGGTCACGCCGGTCATCCTTGGCCACCAGCAGCAAAATGCCGTCGTCGGTGCCCTTTCGGCCAATCTTGTTGGCCTCGGCCACCGCCAGCGAATAGCTTTCGATGTCTTGCGGCTGGGTGCTGCTGACCAACAACACCACCAGCTGCGCACCCTTGCGCTTCTCCAATGCGACCAGTTGGCTGTCCAGCTCGTTGATCTGCTCAGCCGTGAGGGTGCCGGTCTGGTCGGTGACATGGCGTTTGAGAATAGGCACCTCTGCTGCTTGCGCGCCGTTGAACGGCAGGCAGAGCATCAGCAGGGCAGCGCACAGCAACAGGCGCGAACGCCACGCGATAGCCGTCATCATGTTATTGCTTGGCAGGTTCGGCGTTACCGAAGTCTACGGTCGGCGCGGTGGAGATTTCTTTCTCGTTCTCGACGCTGAAATTCGGCTTCACCGAATAGCCCATCGCCATGGCCGTGAGGTTGTTGGGGAAGGTGCGGATCATGCTGTTGTACGCCTGCACCGATTGCACATAGCGGTTACGTGCCACGGTCACCCGGTTCTCAGTGCCTTCAAGCTGCGCCTGCAGGTTCTGGAACAGGCCGTCAGCCTTGAGCTGCGGGTAGTTCTCGCTCACCACCATCAAGCGTGACAGCGCGCTGGAAAGCTCGCCCTGCGCGGCTTGAAACTGCTGAATTTTTTGCGGGTCGTCGAGGCTGTCGGTGTTGATCTGCATGCTGCCGACCTTGGCGCGGGCCTCGGTGACTTCGATGAAGACTTTTTCTTCGTGCTGGGCGTAGCCCTTCACGGTATTGACCAGATTAGGTACCAGATCAGCGCGGCGCTGATACTGGTTGATGACTTCCGACCACGCCGCTTTGACTGCTTCGTCCTGGCGTTGCATATCGTTGTAGCCGCAGCCAGTGAGGCTGGCGCCAAGCAACAGCAATAACAGAAAGTGGACAGTTTTCATGGGCGCTCCATTGAGGTGGGATCGTAGTCATGAGGCTCGCGCCAGCCAAAGTTGGCGCGTTGTGAGCCTCCAGCTCGCACTCAGGGTAGCGGCATTTGCGCCAGCCTGCAGACATAACGTTAGTTGGTGACGGGCAGGCGGCAAGTGCTGGCACGGATTACGGCACGGCGGTGAACTGGCTCCAGACCTCGTCACGCGCGGCCTTCTGTTCCGGCGATATGGTTTTCAGGGTGTAGAAACGCCGCTTGATTTCCAGGCTTGGGTACAGGTCTGGCATGGCCTGCAGCTCAGCCGTGAGGAATTCTTTGGAGTCTGCGTTGGCGTTGGGGTAGAGGGTTTCTGTGGTGATTTCGGCGGCAACTTTTGGCTGCATCATGTAATCAATAAAACGCAGCGCCAGATCCGCTCGGCTGGCCGTTTTCGGGATCACCAGGTTGTCGATGAACAGTACCGTGCCTTCGCTCGGAACCATGAACTCCACCGGCTGCCCCGCCTGTTTGGCCGCGAGTGCATCGCCGACCCAGGCCATGGCCATGCACAGACTGCCGTTTTGCAGGTCTTCGATATAGCGCTCGCTGTCTACGTAACGCACCAGTGGACGCAACGTCGCCAGCGCATCGCCGGTGCGCTTGATCCGGCTTGGCGGGCTGCGTGAGAAATCCCGGCCCTGATAATTGAGCAACAGCGACAAGGTCTCGTCGGGCGCATCAAGCACGCTGATCCCGCAATTGCTCAGCCGTGCGCTTTGCTCGGGGTCGAACAGTACGCTCCAGCTCTCCGGCAGTGGCCCGCCGAATGCGGCCTGAGCTTTTTGGGTGTTGATGGCCAGGCCAACGGCGCCCCACAGATAGGGCACGGCATATTTGTTACGCGGATCGACGGCGGCCAGTTTGCTCAGAATTTGTTTGTCGAGATGCTTGTGGTTCGGCAACTGACGCATGTCGAGCGGGAGGATGGCGCCGGTTTTTATAAGCTCGGGAATGGTGTCGTTAGACGGCACGGCAACATCGATCGACGCGCCGCTGGCCATGATCTTGGCCAACTCGTCGGCTGTGCTGAAGGTGTGATAATCGACCGTGATACCGGTGTCTGCGGTGAAGTCTTCAAGGACCTGCGGGGCGATGTAGTCGTTCCAGTTGTACACCACTATCTTGTCTTCAGCGAAGGCCAGCAAGGGGCTGAAGGCAAGCAATACAGCGGCGAGCTTATGGTGCATGAGTATCTTCCTTTGATCAGGTGCTTCCTCGCCAGTTGGCGTGGCAATTAATGTCAGGTCTTGGCGCGCACAGAAACGCTCCAGGCCGCGCTTGCAAGGGCGGCAAAATAATCAGTACTGAGCAGATCCTACTGGATAAAAAGACGCCGGCTCAATGGCCGGCGTCGGGTGCAGCGTCAAACTGTGTGCAAGTACCAGTTGTACTCGAGGTCTGAAATCGAGTGTTCGAATTCAGCCAGCTCACTCTCTTTACAGGCGACAAAGATGTCGATGTATTTCGGGTCGATGTACTTGGCCATGATCTCGCTGTCATCCAGCTCGCGCAGAGCATCACGCAGGTTGTTCGGCAGGCTTTGCTCCAGCTGCTCGTAAGAGTTGCCTTCGATTGGCTCGCCCGGCTCGATCTTGTTGGTCAGGCCGTGGTGAATACCGGCCAGAATCGACGCCATCATCAGGTACGGGTTGGCATCGGCACCGGCGACGCGCTGCTCGATACGCACGGAGTCCGGGCTGCCAGTTGGCACGCGCACGGCTACGGTACGGTTGTCCAGGCCCCAGCTCGGCGCGTTTGGCACGTAGAACTGAGCGCCAAAACGACGGTACGAGTTGACGTTCGGGCACAGGAACGCCATCGAAGCCGGCATGGTTTCGAGGATCCCGCCGATGGAGTGGCGCAGTGCATCGTTGGTGATCGGATCTTCCGAGGTGAAGATATTCTCGCCAGTCTTCTTGTCGAGCAAGGAGATGTGCACGTGCAGACCATTACCTGCCTGACCCGGATACGGCTTGGCCATGAAGGTCGAGTCCATTTCGTGGTCGTAGGCAATGTTCTTGATCAGACGCTTGAGCAGCAAGGCGTAGTCGCAGGCCTTGAGCGCATCTTTGGTGTGGTGAAGGTTGACTTCGAATTGCGCCGGAGCACTTTCCTTGACGATGGCGTCTGCTGGCAGATCCTGCTCTTTTGCAGCTTCGAGCATGTCTTGCAGGCAGTCGACGTATTCGTCGAGGTCGTCGATCAGGTAAACCTGAGTCGAGTGTGGACGCTTGCCCGAGATCGGCGAACGCGGCGGCTGCGGACGGCCGTTGACGTTCTCCTGGTCAATCAAATAGAACTCGAGTTCGAAAGCGGCGCAGATAGTCAGGCCTAGTTCGTCGAACTTCTGGATCACCTGGCGCAACACTTCACGCGGGTCGGCAAAGAATGGCGTGCCGTCCAGCTCGTGCATGGTCATCAGCAATTGCGCGGTAGGGCGCTTCTGCCAAGGCTCGTTGCACAGTGTGTCAGGGATTGGAAAACAGATACGGTCTGCGTCACCGATATCCAGACCCAGACCGGTGCTTTCCACCGTGGAGCCGTTGATATCGAGTGCGAAAAGGGAAGCGGGAAGATTAATACCTTTCTCGTACACCTTATGAAGACTGGCGCGTTCGATGCGCTTGCCGCGCACCACACCATTCATATCTGCAATAAGAAGGTCGACGAACTGGACCTCAGGATGTTCCTTAAGGAACGCGTTCGCTTCATTAAGCTGAACGGCACGCGGGGGTACCGACATGATGCAACACCTATTTTGTTAAAAATATCAATCATGCGAATGCACGGGTGTGAGTCAATCTTAAACCCCTTCGCCTGTCAAGCTGGGCTTTTTGTGCACCCTTATGGTGCCTCGCGGCCCTTAATGGGGCGTTTTAGGCCCCTGCAGCGGTGCGCAAAGCCTTTACCGACAGGGTGCTCAGTGGGGTGTGTTCGATTTTTTACATACCTATTGTGAAATAAAATGAACAAGGCTAAGCTCGGCTCAAACCCAAAACAGCAAAAAATAAAGGGTGTCCCATGTCACGCCTGCCGATAATCGGCGTAACTTCTGATACAAAGCTGATCGGTTCTCACAACTATTACGCTGCTGGTGACAAATATGTCCGCGCCGTAGTTCTGGGGGCTCAGGCTTTGCCTCTGATCATACCGTCGCTGGGTGAGCTGCTGGATCAGCCTGCCTTGCTCGACAGTATCGACGGCCTGCTATTTACCGGCTCGCCGTCCAACGTAGAACCCCATCATTATAGCGGCCCCGCCAGCGATCCCGGCACTTTGCATGATCCTGCGCGTGACAGCACCACCTTGCCTCTTCTGAAAGCCGCTATTGCCGCCGGGATTCCTGTGCTGGGCATTTGCCGCGGGTTTCAGGAAATGAATGTGGTATTTGGCGGCACGCTGCATCAAAAGGTTCATGAAGTTGAAGGATTGATGGATCATCGTGAGCCGCAAGACTCACCGGTTGAACAGCAGTTCTCGCCGCGTCATGACGTCGCTGTACAGCCAGACGGTGTGCTGGCTGCCATCGGTTTACCGACACAAATTACTGTTAACTCCATTCATGGTCAGGGCGTTGAGCGTCTGGCGCCTGGCCTTCGAGTAGAAGCATTGGCGCCCGACGGATTGATCGAATCCTTCTCCGTCGAAGGTGCTACGAGTTTTGCATTAGGGGTGCAGTGGCATCCTGAGTGGCAAGTACGATCTAATCCGAATTATCTCGCCATCTTCCAGGCCTTTGGTGAGGCTTGCAGGAAGAGGGCGGGGCAACGCTGAGACGACTATTAAAGCCGTCTCTCAAACCCTGAGGTCTCTATGAGCACCAAACTAGACCAGCTATCCAGCTGGCTGAAAGAACGCAAAATCACCGAAGTTGAGTGTCTGGTCAGCGATCTTACCGGCATCGCCCGGGGCAAGATTTCGCCGACAAACAAGTTCATTGCAGAAAAAGGCATGCGCCTCCCCGAGAGTGTGCTGCTGCAGACTGTGACCGGCGACTATGTCGAAGACGACATCTATTACGACCTGCTCGACGCGGCTGACATTGATATGGTCTGCCGTCCCGACGAGAGCGCAGTGTTCCTGGTGCCTTGGGCCATTGAGCCCACCGCACAGGTGATCCACGACACGTACGACAAGCAAGGCAATCCGATTGAATTGTCGCCGCGCAACATTCTCAAGAAAGTGCTTAAGCTCTACTCCGATAAAGGCTGGCAGCCGATCATGGCGCCAGAAATGGAGTTCTACCTGACCAAGCGCAACAGCGACCCTGACTTCCCGCTGGAAGCGCCTTTGGGCCGCTCGGGTCGCCCGGAAACTGGTCGTCAGTCGTTCTCGATTGATGCGGCGAACGAATTCGACCCGCTGTTTGAAGACATGTATGACTGGTGTGAAATCCAGGGCCTGGACCTCGACACGCTGATCCACGAAGAAGGCCCGGCGCAGATGGAAATCAACTTCCGTCATGGCGAGCCGTTGCACCTGGCGGATCAGGTGTTGGTATTCAAGCGCACCATGCGTGAAGCCGCGCTCAAGCACGATGTCACCGCAACCTTCATGGCCAAGCCGATCACCGATCAGCCGGGCAGTGCAATGCACGTGCACCAGAGCATCATTGATAAGGCCACTGGCAAGAACCTCTTCTCTAATGAAGACGGTTCAATGAGTGAGCTGTTCATGCACCACATCGGTGGCCTGCAGAAGCTGATTCCTGAGCTGCTGCCGCTGTTCGCGCCTAACGTTAACTCGTTCCGTCGTTTCCTTCCGGACACCTCGGCACCGGTAAACGTTGAGTGGGGCGAAGAGAACCGCACCGTGGGCCTGCGCGTGCCGGATGCCGACCCGCAAAACCGTCGTGTTGAAAACCGTTTGGCCGGTGCTGACGCCAACCCGTATCTGGCCTTGGCGGCGAGCCTGCTGTGTGGCTACATCGGTATGGTTGAAAAAATTGAGCCAAGCGCGCCAGTTGTTGGTCGCGGCTACGAGCGCCGTAACCTGCGCCTGCCGCTGACATTGGAAGCGGCATTGGAACGCATGGAAAACTGCAAGCTTGCAGAGCAGTATTTAGGCAGCAAGTTCATCAGTGGCTACGTCGCGGTAAAACGCGCCGAGCATGAGAACTTCAAGCGGGTAATCAGCTCTTGGGAGCGCGAATTCCTGCTGCTGTCTGTTTGAGGGGCGGGGTGCTGGCTGCGGCCGGCACCCATCCTGATTATTTTTTTGAGGTGGATATGACCAACCAAGTGAACAACCCGAAAACCGCTGAATGGCAGGCCATGAGCCGTGACCATCACCTGGCTCCGTTCAGCGACTTCAAACAGCTTGCTGAGGTCGGACCGCGGATTATCACCAAGGCCGAAGGCGTTTATCTGTGGGACAGCGAAGGCAGCAAAATTCTTGATGCCATGGCCGGCCTGTGGTGTGTCGCCATCGGTTATGGCCGCAAGGAACTGGCCGAAGCTGCTTATAAGCAGATGCAGGAGCTGCCGTACTACAACATGTTCTTCATGACAGCGACTCCGCCTGCGCTTGAGCTGGCGAAAGAGATTGCCGCTGTTGCGCCGGAAGGCATGAACCATGTGTTCTTCACCGGCTCCGGCTCGGAAGGTAACGACACCATGCTGCGCATGGTTCGTCATTACTGGGCGATCAAGGGTAAGCCGAACAAGAAAGTTATCATCAGCCGGGTCAATGGCTATCACGGTTCAACCGTTGCGGGCGCGAGCCTGGGCGGCATGACCTACATGCACGAGCAGGGCGACCTGCCAATTCCGGGCATCGTTCACATCCCGCAGCCATACTGGTTTGCCGAGGGCGGTGACATGACGCCGGACGAGTTCGGCATCTGGGCGGCCGAGCAACTGGAGAAGAAGATTCTCGAAGTCGGCGAAGAAAACGTCGGCGCATTCATTGCCGAGCCCATTCAAGGCGCGGGCGGCGTAATCATTCCGCCAGATACCTACTGGCCGAAAGTGCGTGAAATCCTCGCCAAGTACGAAATTCTGTTTGTGGCGGACGAAGTTATCTGCGGTTTCGGCCGTACCGGCGAATGGTTCGGCAGCGACTTCTTCGGCAACACGCCGGACATGATGACCATCGCCAAGGGCCTGACTTCCGGTTACATCCCGATGGGTGGCCTGATCGTCCGTGACGAGATTGTTGAAGTGCTTAATCAGGGCGGCGATTTCAACCACGGCTTCACCTATTCCGGGCACCCGGTTGCGGCTGCTGTTGGTTTGGAAAACCTGCGAATCCTGCGCGAAGAAAAAATTATTGAGCGGGTAAAAGCCGAGACGGCACCGTATTTGCAGAAACGTTTACGTGAGCTGGCTGATCATCCATTGGTGGGTGAAGTTCGCGGTGTTGGCATGCTCGGCGCCATTGAGTTGGTGAAGAACAAGGCAACCCGTGAGCGTTATTCAAGCGATCAGGGTGTGGGCATGATTTGCCGTACCCATTGCTTTGCCAATGGTCTGATTATGCGAGCTGTAGGCGACACGATGATTATTTCGCCACCGTTGGTTATCAGCAACGCCGAGATCGACGAACTGGTTAGCAAGGCCCGTCAGTGCTTGGATCTGACGTTGGCTGAGATAGCAGGTTAAGAACGCGGGGTTACAACACTCAATGTGCATCTGAGTGTTGTAAAAAGCCCCTCGAACTTGCAAGACTGCGCCAGTGCGTTGGCCAGGCTCACCAGGGGTGGTGCAGACAGGCTGCGCCGCCTTCTGGAATAACTTATAAAACAACAGGAGCTGTACGCATGACATTATTCGGCAAAACTCTTCTCGCACTTTCGCTGGCTGGGGCTGTAGCGGGTGCAGCGCAGGCTGAAGATAAAGTGCTGCACGTCTACAACTGGTCTGACTACATCGCTGAAGACACCCTGGACAACTTCCAGAAAGAGTCCGGCATCAAAGTTGTGTACGACGTTTTCGACAGTAACGAGACGCTGGAAGCCAAGCTGCTTTCGGGTAACTCCGGCTACGACGTCGTTGTACCTTCGAACCAGTTCTTGGCTAAACAGATCAAGGCGGGCGTATTCCAGAAGCTGGATAAATCCAAGCTGCCAAACTGGAAAAACCTCAACCCAGACCTGCTCAAGGCGCTGGAAGCCGCTGATCCGGGCAACCAGTACGCGTTCCCTTACCTGTGGGGCACTACCGGTATCGGCTATAACCCTGAGAAGGTCAAAGCCGCTCTGGGCACCGACAAAATCGACTCGTGGGAAGTGCTGTTCAATCCAGAAAGCATGCAGAAGCTGAAGTCTTGCGGCGTGTCGATGCTCGACGCTCCGGAAGAAGTTTACGCTGCAACGCTGCACTATCTGGGTCTGAACCCGATCGCGCAAAGCGTTGAAGACGTGAAGAAGGCCGAAGAGTTGCTGCTGAAAATTCGTCCGAACATCACCTACTTCCACTCGTCCAAGTACATCTCCGACCTGGCTAACGGCAACATCTGCGTGGCGTTGGGTTGGTCTGGCGACGTTTTCCAGGCTGAAGCGCGCGCTGAAGAAGCCAAGAACGGTGTGCCAGTTTCCTACACCATTCCTAAAGAAGGTGCGGCTGCGTTCTTCGACATGATGGCGATTCCGGCTGATGCCAAGAATCCAGAGGAGGCTTACACCTTCCTGAACTACATCATGAAGCCTGAAGTGATCGCGCCGATCTCTGACTACGTGGCATACCCGAACGGCAACAGCGCTGCTACGCCGCTGGTATCCGAAGAAATCCGTAACAACCCTGGCATCTACCCGACTGAAGAGGCTTCCAAGAAGCTGTACACCTTCTCCGAGTTGAGCCCGAAAGTTCAGCGTGCAATGACTCGCAGCTGGACCAAGGTCAAGTCAGGTCGTTAACAGGCAATGCAGTTACTGGGCGGCGCCTGTGCGGCGCCCAGTGGTTGTCGGTTATCGAGTGCTGAGCCAGCCGTTGAGGTTTGCAATACACGCAAGCCAGCGGTCCGATAAAGTAACTGTGATGGGCTAAGTCGCAGTTCTGGAGCATCCACAAAGGGTGGCGTTCGATTACCAATGATCGGCCAACAGGCCGCTGTTATGGACACAATAAATCCAAGACGAATCAAGTGCGGCCGAGCCAACCGGTACGTACAAAAGGACTTAAATATGCAGATTCCCTTCAGCAAGACGTTTACCGTAACTGCGCTGACACTCGGCCTGATCGCCGGAGCTCAAGCCGAGTCTTCTGTGCATATCTATAACTGGAGCGACTACATCGGCGAGACCACGCTGGCCGACTTCGAAAAAGCCACGGGCATCAAGCCTGGCTATGACGTTTTCGACTCCAACGAAACCCTTGAAGGCAAGCTTCTGTCGGGCAACACCGGCTACGACATTGTGGTGCCGTCGAACAACTTCCTCGGCAAGCAGATCAAGGCTGGCGCGTTCCAGAAACTTGATCGCAGCAGCTGAGCAACTGGGACAATCTTGACCCGCGTCTGCTCAAGCAACTGAACACCAATGATCCGGGCAACCAGTACGCAGTGCCTTATCTGTGGGGCACCAACGGCATTGGCTACAACGTGGCCAAGGTCAAGGAAGTGCTGGGCGTGGATCATATCGATTCATGGGCGGTGCTGTTCGAGCCCGAGAACATGAAGAAGCTCACCACCTGCGGCGTCTCGTTCCTCGACTCGCCGGATGAAATGATCCCGGCCGTGCTCAACTACATGGGCCTCGACCCGAACAGCAAGAATCCGGACGACTACAAGAAAGCCGAAGCCAAGCTGTTGGAAGTGCGCCCGTACGTAACTTACTTCCACTCGTCCAAATTCATCAGTGATTTGGCCAATGGCAACATTTGTGTGGCGGCTGGTTTCTCCGGTGACGTGATTCAGGCGGCTGACCGCGCTGATGAGGCTGGCAAGGGTATCGAAATCGCCTACGCCATTCCGAAAGAAGGTGCCAACTTGTGGTTCGACATGATGGCGATTCCGGCAGACGCCAAGAACGTCAAGGAAGCCCACGCATATATCAACTACTTGCTCCAGCCGGAAGTAATCGCGCAGGTAAGTAACTACGTTGGCTACGCCAACCCGAATTTGAAATCCCGGGAGTTCATGGATAAAGAAGTCAGTGAGAATCCAGCGGTTTATCCACCGCAAGCAGTCCTGGACAGACTGTTCATTCAGGCTGAGATGCCGCGCAAGATTCAGCGCGTAATGACACGCAGCTGGACCAAGATCAAGTCGGGCAAATAATTATTAAGCGCCCCTCCTCAAAGGTGAGGGCGCGTTTTCCGGGAGTTTCGTAATGGCAGTGGCTTCAAGCACCTATAAAAAGGTACTCGAGGGAGATCAGCAACCGAAAGAAGTGCTGGTCAAGATTGATCGAGTAACCAAGAAATTTGACGAGACCATCGCTGTCGATGATGTCTCCCTGACCATCAACAAGGGCGAAATCTTCGCCCTGTTGGGTGGCTCCGGCTCGGGTAAGTCAACGCTGCTGCGTATGCTGGCCGGTTTCGAACGGCCGACTGAGGGTCGCATTTACCTCGACGGCGAAGACATCACTGATCTGCCGCCCTACGAGCGCCCGATCAACATGATGTTCCAGTCCTACGCCTTGTTCCCGCACATGACTGTGGCGGAAAACATTGCCTTCGGTCTGCGTCAGGACAAAATGCCCAAGGCCGACATTGAGGCGCGCGTCGCCGAGATGCTCAAGCTGGTACAGATGTCGCAGTACGCCAAGCGTAAGCCGCATCAGCTTTCAGGTGGTCAGCGCCAGCGTGTGGCACTGGCGCGCTCGCTGGCTAAAAGCCCGAAGCTGCTGTTGCTCGACGAGCCGATGGGCGCACTGGACAAAAAACTGCGTTCGCAGATGCAACTTGAACTGGTCGAAATCATCGAGCGCGTCGGCGTAACCTGCGTGATGGTGACCCACGATCAGGAAGAGGCCATGACCATGGCCCAGCGGATTGCGATCATGCACTTGGGCTGGATTGCCCAGATTGGCAGCCCGATTGATATTTATGAAACGCCAACCAGTCGCCTGGTTTGTGAATTCATCGGTAACGTCAACCTGTTTGACGGCGTGGTGGTTGATGACTCCGAAGCCTACGCGTTGATCGACAGCCCGGACCTCGAGCGCAATATTTACGTGGGCCACGGTGTGAGCACCTCGGTGCAAGACAAGACCATCACCTATGCGATTCGTCCCGAGAAGCTGTTGGTTACCACCGAGCAGCCGGCCTTCGAATACAACTGGTCGCGTGGCGTCGTTCACGATATCGCCTATCTGGGCGGTCACTCGGTGTTCTACGTTCAGTTGCCAAGCGGCAAGATTGTTCAGTCCTTCGTTGCTAACGCTGAGCGACGCGGCGCACGACCTACCTGGGACGACCAGGTCTTCGTCTGGTGGGAGGACGATAGCGGGGTGGCGTTGCGCTCATGAACATTTCCCGAAGCATTAGCCGGCGAATGCCCAAAGGCCGGCATTTTGTAATAGGTGTGCCATTCCTGTGGCTCTTCCTGTTCTTCCTGCTGCCTTTCATCATTGTGATGAAAATCAGCTTTGCCGAAGCCGACGTTGCCATTCCGCCGTATACCGAGATTTACACCTGGGCTGAAGGCCAGTTGTCGATCATTCTCAACCTGGGTAACTACATCTTCCTGACCGAAGATGAGCTGTATCTGGCCGCCTATCTCGGCTCGCTGAAGATGGCGTTCTTCAGCACCCTGATCTGCCTGTTGATCGGTTATCCGATGGCTTACGCCATTGCGCGCGCCAAGCCTGAGATGCAGACAGTGTTCCTGCTGCTGATCATGATGCCGACCTGGACAGCGATTCTGATCCGCGTTTACGCCTGGATGGGAATTCTCAGCAACAACGGTCTGCTCAACAGTGCATTGATGAGCGTGGGCTTGATCAGCGAACCGCTGCAGATCCTCAATACCAACTTCGCGGTCTACATCGGTATTGTTTATTCGTATCTGCCATTCATGGTGCTGCCGCTCTATGCCAACCTGGTCAAACATGATCAGAGCTTGCTTGAAGCTGCGGCAGATCTGGGCTCCAGCACATTCAACAGCTTCTGGAAGATCACCGTGCCGCTGTCGAAGAACGGCATCATTGCCGGCTGCATGCTGGTATTCATTCCGGCAGTGGGCGAGTTCGTTATTCCTGAGCTGCTTGGCGGTCCGGAAACCCTGATGATCGGTAAGATCCTCTGGCAAGAGTTCTTCAACAACCGTGACTGGCCGGTAGCCTCCGCATTGGCAGTAGTGATGCTGGCATTGCTGATCGTGCCGATCATTCTGTTCAACCGTAACCAGGCCAAAGAAATGGAGGGCCGCGCATGAAGCGTTTCAGTTTCTCCAACATGATGCTCTGGGTCGGTTTCCTGTTCATCTATCTGCCCATGCTGATTCTGGTCATCTACTCGTTCAACGGCTCGCGCCTGGTAACGGTATGGGGTGGCTGGTCGGTCAAGTGGTATGTCGGCCTGCTCGATAACCGTCAGTTGATCGGCGCGGTCCTGCGCTCGCTGGAGATCGCCTTTTACACGGCGATCTCGGCAGTGATTCTCGGCACACTGGCAGCCTTCGTGCTGACCCGCGTGACGCGCTTCAAGGGCCGCACCATGTTCGGCGGACTGGTTACTGCACCGCTGGTTATGCCTGAGGTGATCACCGGTCTGTCGCTGCTGCTGCTTTTCGTGGCCATGGCGCAGATTCTCGGCTGGCCGCAGGAGCGCGGTATCGTGACCATCTGGATCGCGCATACCACGTTCTGTACAGCCTACGTGGCGGTGGTCGTGTCTTCACGCTTGCGTGAGCTGGACATGTCGATCGAAGAAGCGGCCATGGACCTTGGCGCCAAGCCATTGAAGGTGTTCTTTTTGATCACCATCCCCATGATCGCGCCTTCATTGGCAGCCGGTGCCATGATGTCCTTTGCACTGTCGTTGGACGACTTGGTACTGGCCAGCTTCGTTTCCGGGCCGGGTTCAACAACCCTGCCGATGGAAGTGTTCTCGGCGGTACGTCTGGGGGTTAAGCCGGAAATCAACGCGATTGCCAGTTTGATTCTGCTGGCAGTATCGGCGGCGACATTCCTGGTTTGGATCATCTCCCGTCGCGCTGAAGAAAAACGCCGCAAGGCCGTTCAGCAAGCGATTGAAGAAGGTGCTGCAGCCACTTGGCAGCAGGACAAACCTGAAGCGAAAGCCGCTGGTTAAGGGTTTTCACACAAAAAAACGGGCCGTTTTCACGGCCCGTTTTTTTGCCTGCCATTCAGTCGGCAAGCAGCATTTCAGCCCGCAGTCATCAGGCGTTGCGGGTGATGTATTGCAACAGCTCGACAACTTGACCGGGCGTTTGTGCCCAGGCCATTGCAGCGCCATCCACTTCCTTCAGCGGGTGGATGATGTCTTCGCCATGCAGGGTAATGTACGGCTTGCCGAGCGCTGCGCAGTAGCCTGCATCAAATGCGGCGTTCCACTGCTTGTACTTGTCACCGAAGCGAATGATTGCCACATCGCATTGTTCGATCAGGGTCTTGCAGCGAATCGCGTTGACCTTGGCCGACTTGTGGTCGCGCCAGAACGGATTGCTTTCTGCGCCCAGCACATCACCCGCCGCATCGCTGCTGTCGTGGTCGGTCACTGCCGAACTGAAGGTAATGTCGAGCCCCAGTTCACGTGCGCCCTGCATGATCTGCTGGCGCCAGTCGGTGTGGATCTCGCCGGATAAAAATACGTTCAAGCTCATGATTGTCTGTTCCCTTCAGGGTCATCGTGTATTCGATGAAAACCGAACGGTTCGGGTAGGCGAGGCGTTTGGTTTTCGGACGGGCAGTCACGCTAACGGCTGGGGCGCGGGGTGTCCAGCTTTGTGCCTGATTAAAATTGACGCCGAAAAAATGGCTTCTAATATAAGTACGCACGTACCAAAATGCGCATTGGTTCACATGATGGCCATTTGATGGCTAGTACGCTGCATTTGCCGACGAGATACATAAAGAATTACATTTCTTGGTCGAGATCTTTAGTCATAGCGCCTTTGTTTGCCAGTCGCCGGCGGACAGATCAAGTTCTGTCATCTGTCTGCGCCGATGGGCAAAAGGGCCCGCGCCAAAACGTGTTCGGTTGTTGATTGATTTACCCGGTAAGAACAGTTGTCAGTCCCCGTGTTGCAGGAGTGCAGCGCCGGAGCTGGCCTATAAAAATCGCCTGGTCATGCATTTATTTGCTTTCAGCTATGAGGATGATTGGATGTTCAACTCAGCACGCAAGCACTACCAAAACGAATGCGAGCGCTGCAACGCGACGGTTTGTGAACTCAACGCCAAGTTGGCCGCGATCAGCAACTCAATGGCAATGATCGAATTCAGCCCAGATGGCATTGTGTTGAGTGCCAACGACAATTTTTGCGCTGTGATGGGCTACGGCGCTGATGAGGTATGCGGCAAGCACCACCGGGTATTCTGCGAAGAGTCGCAGTATCGCAGCCCTGAATACGCTCAATTCTGGCTCGATCTGGCGGCGGGCAAGCCGCTCAGTGGCACCTTCATGCGGCTGGACAAGAGTGGCCGGGAAATCTGGCTCGAAGCCAGCTATATGCCGGTTAAAAACGCCCAAAGTCAGGTCACCAGTGTGATCAAAGTGGCTTCCAACATCACCGAGCGGGTTCACCGTGAGCGTGAAGGCGAAGGTATGCTGAAGGCTATTGGCCGGTCGATGGCGGTCATCGAGTTCAGTCCGGATGGCCGGGTTATCAAGGCCAACGAGAACTTCTACAGCGCCATGCATTACAAGCCGGCCGAGGTGATTGGCCAGCATCACAGCATGTTCTGCTCGCGCGAAGAGCGCGAATCCCCTGGCTACAAAGCGTTCTGGGCGGCATTGAATCGCGGGGAATACTTCAGCGGGCGCTTCTCGCGCGTCGACAGCCATGGCCGACAGGTATTTTTGGAGGCTTCGTATAACCCGATTTTTGATGCCAAGGGGCGCTTATACAAGGTCGTCAAATTCGCCAGTGACATCACCGAGCAAATGACCTCTCAGCAAGCGGCCGCAGACACCGCCCATGCCACGTCGGTACAGACCGATGCGTGCGCCAAGAAGGGTTCGGCTGTGGTGCGCCAGACAGTTGAGGTGATCGAAGAGATTTCCAGCAATCTCAATCAGGCCGCGCGCAGTATCGATGCGGTGAATAAGCAGTCTGAAGTGATCGGCAGCATCGTGCAGACCATTCGCGGAATTGCCGACCAGACCAACCTGCTGGCCCTTAACGCGGCGATCGAAGCGGCGCGGGCCGGCGAGCATGGGCGCGGTTTTGCAGTGGTTGCAGACGAGGTGCGCAGTCTTGCTGCGCGCACCAGTCAGGCAACGCTGGAAATTGTAGAAGTGGTGCGCCAGAACAACGAACTCTCACGCTCAGCTGTAGAGAGCATGCAGTCCAGCCTGAGTCGCACCAGCGTAGGTGTTGAGCTGGCGAACGAGGCGGGCGAGGTGATTCTGGAAATCCAGCAAGGCTCGCAGCATGTTGTGGATGCTATCAGCCAGTTCAGCTCAAGCTTGCGCCTGCAATAAATTCAGAGCCCGAAGGCCAGCCCTTGCCGGGCTTGGCCTTCAAGGCTTAGCGGGCATCGGCTGCGGATTGCGCACTAGCCTTTCTTGAGTGTCCGGCACTATCAGGCGCGCTTAAGCCCTTGGTTGGCTATTTCTTCGCGGGTGAAGCGCAGTTGTGATGCATCGAGATTAAGCCGGTGGATCAGGTTGAACAGTTGCTGCTTGAGCACCTCGTCACTGATCCGCTCGGCGGCACGCATCATCGCCACAGCGGCGTCCTCGTTGTTTGAGGCAACCTGATCAAGGGTTCTGCAGATATTTCGAGTTGTGCGGCTCACGAGAGGGCTACTCCTAAAATCGAGGCTGTACTGTAGGGCGCAGATATTTCCTTTTGATTGCAGTCCGACCAATTAGATCCGTAATCAGGTACGAGATTTTGCTGTGGCTGGCGTCGTTATTGGCTGCACTCAAAAACATCCCGGGTTTCGCATTCGCTCCACCCGGGCGTCGGTTGTTGCGCATCAGCACAGTCGTTACTCGACCGGCTTTAACGTCAGGGTGCTTTCGGTGTGGGCGGCGACATCGTCTTGGCTCAGGTGCATAGGCACGTATTCGCCGCGCATGTAGCGTTCGGCCTGATCGCTGAAGTGTTTATCGAATGGCACGCCACTTTGCCCAACTGGATTGATGCCGATGGCCTTGCTGGCATCAGCCATGTCGACCAGGCGCCGGGTTGATGGGCCGTAGCTAACATCCCAGGGCGCGGGGCCGATTTTGTGGGCGTAGTTGTTCGGGGTCTCATGACCACCGGGGGCGGCAAACGGGCCGATATTGAACAGGCGATCCAGCGGCTTTTTCTGGCCCAGTGGATGGTTGTGGGTGAGGGTGTGAGTTTTACCCCACTGCCAGTCGGCAGGGTTGTCGCCCAGCGTTTGCCTGAGGTGCTGCATGCTCGCCTGCCAGGCGGCCTTGATGGTGCTGGCGCGGTTTTCCACAGCATCGGTGTTGCGGTTATCCCACCAGGGCGATTGCTCGTCTGCCGTGAGTCGCGGCAGCGCGATATCCAGCACGCGTGTGGCGATCAGGTTGTTGAAAAAGGCTTCGCCGAGTTCGTCAGCCATGCCGTGGCGGGCGATTTCGTAGACCAGTTGATTGAATACAGTCGCCGTCACCGATTCGAGCGTATGGTCGCCGTCCCACTGGGCGAGCTGCTCGACCAATGCGCGTTCCTGGTCATCCGCAGCGGCGGCTTGCAGGTCGTTGATAATCGGCTGTAGCAGTCGAGCGGGATAGCCCGTTCCTGTCTCGAGTTGCAAGGCACGGCTGTTGTTCTGATCCCATTTCACGCTGCTATCGGCCAGGTGTTGATTGAGGCGCTGACCACGGTCGGGAAGGTTGTAGTAGCCCGGAATTTCTATGCCTGTTGGCGACACGGTCTGAAAGTTGGCTGAGACGATGTAGCCGCGTGCAGGGTTTTCTTCTTGTGGGTTGTCACTGAACGGGTAGAAGTCGAGTTTGTCCGACTCGCTGCTGGCGCCGTCGAGAATAAAGCTCGGGTTCACCCCGGCAGGTCGGCGAGGCAGTTTGGCCGCAGCCCACCAACCGATATCGCCCTTGGCATTGGCCCAGATGACGTTAAGCCCCGGCGCTTCGATGTTCTCCACCGCGCTGCGGGCTTTACTCAACGTGTCTGCACGGTTGAGCTTGTAGAAGCCGTCGAGAATCGGGTTGTCGGTTTCGAGAAATGCCCACCACATGGCGATCGGGGTTTGGCCGACTGTGTTACCCAGCGCATCGTTAATGATCGGGCCGTGCTTTGAGCTGCGCAGCGTCAGTTGGACTGGTTCGCCGTTTTTGACTTCGATGGTTTCGCTGCGTGTTTGCAGGTCGGTCCATTCACCCTGATACCAGACCTGATTGGGGTTTTGCGGATTGACCTTCTCGGCGATCAGGTCGAGGTCGTCATTCTGGAACATGGTAATGCTCCAGGCGAAGTCCTTGTTGTGGCCGAGCGATGCAACCGGGTTGAGGGCCTGATGGTGGCCGTACAAGTCGAAGCCGGGATAACTCAGTTGGGCTTCGTACCAAACCGCCGGTACCGAGAAGCGAATGTGCGGATCGCCCGCCAGCAATGGCTTGCCGCTGGCAGTGCGGCTGCCCGAAACCGCCCACGCGTTGCTGCCCTCGAATTGCGGCAAGCCGGCCTCGGCGAGTGCGTTATTGCTCAATTGAGCGATGCTGTTGAGATCCTGCCAGTCGCTGCTGGCCAGCGGCTGGCCCATTACCCCTTGTGGATGCCAGGCGAGGTCGAAGACCTTGAGATAATCGGCGCCGAGCTGGTCGCGCACAAAACTCAGTACCGGCTCGGTGCGAAATGCAGCGGCAAAGCTGTAGGCCATATAGCCGGCCACGCTGATGGTGTCGGCGACGGTGAACGGGCGCTTCTCGATGCCCAGCAGGTCGAATTCTACCGGCGCTGGATGGCTGCCCTGATATTGGTTTATGCCATCCAGATAGGCTTGCAGGGCTTTGTATGAAGGCAGGCTGGTATCCATCGCCTGAGCGTAGGCATCTGCATGTTGACGGATGCCGAGGGTGCGAAACAATCGATCAGTTTCCACCAGTTTGTCACCCAGAACCGCGGCCAATTCGCCGCGCGCCAGACGGCGCATCAATTCCATCTGGAACAGCCGATCCTGCGCATGCACAAAGCCGAATGCGCGGTACATGTCGGCTTCGTTCTGGGCCTGAATATGCGGCACACCGCGCTCATCATAAGCAACGCTGACGGGGGCTTGCAGGTGCGCAAGATCGACGCTGCCGTCGCGGGTTGGTTGTTTGCTGGTGACGTACCAGGCGCCGCCAGCGGCGGCCACGCCAATGATGATGGCAAGTGCAGTCAGAGTGCGCTTCATCGCAAGTCCTTTTTATTATTGGGCGATTGGTTCCTAACAGCCTGGCAATACACCATGACTGAAAATAACAGGTCAATCGGCTAACAGCTTATCAGCATGCTGAATGATGGCTGATGGCCTTATCAAGCGTGCAGGTCTGCCTGTCTGGTAAAGGGTTCACAGTTCTTACGTCTGGTTATTAGGCGATTAACTTTTCTGCCGAGGCGTGTGGCCGGTTGGCGTCAGGTAATGAGTAACTTTCTATGTACAGTCGTTTCAGGTAAATCCGCCCTCCGCACCAAGTGATTTATTACAAGGATGTTGTTAATGACTTCGATTGGTTCGCATAAACCTGTCAGTGCACTCGTGCGCTGTTTTGGCCTGCTCATGGCGCTCTTTGCGCTCACGCTGGTCTGGGCAGTATCCGAGGTGCAATTTAACTTTTGGGCATTGGTGCCGCGCACGCTCGTGCATCTGGTATTGGCAATCATTGCGTTGCTCTTGGTTCCGCTGTTTTCACCGGCTTCGGCTGCGCTCAAACGAGGCGCAGTGATTGCTGGCGTTGCTCTTCTGGGCGTTTTTATTGCAGCGTTGGCCGGGATGTTCGTACCGCACGGTATTGTGCAGAACACCGTAGCGTTTACGCCGGGTAAGGTGACGGACCTGACCGCTGCCACAGGTGGCGAATGGACCGACTACGGACGCACAGGTGAAGGCACGCGCTATGCGCCGTTTGATCAGGTCAACGTCGATAATGTCGATCAGTTAAAAGTGGCCTGGACTACCCGTCATGGCGATATTGCCGAACTTGGCGACGAAAACCAGAACACTCCGCTGTATGTCGATAGCGTGGTTTATCACTGTTCGCCGCGCAACATCCTGACCGCACTGGATGGCGACACGGGTAAAACCCGCTGGCAGTTTGATCCGAAAGCCGAAGCGCCGTTCTGGAACCGTTGCCGCAGTGTTGCCGTGTACAAGCCGCCCAAGCCCGACGCCTGCGGCACGCGCATTGTCATGGCCACAATCGATATGCGTTTACTGGCCATCAAGACCAGCGATGGTGAACTCTGCGAAAGCTTCGGTGACCACGGCGTGGTCAACTTGCAGCAGGGTATTGGCGAAGCCAAGCCCGGTTTCTATATGCAGACTTCAGGGGCGATGGTCGCGGGCGACAAGATTTTGCTCAGTGGTTGGGTGGCAGACAACATGTCGGTTGGCGAGCCTTCAGGCGTTGTGCGCGCCTTCAATGCCGGCACGGGTGAGCTGGATTGGGCGTGGGACCTGGGCAATGCGAAAATCGACAAGCTGCCACCGCCAGGCGAAACCTATACCCGCGGTACGCCCAATATATGGGCGCCAATGTCTTATGACCTGGATCTCGGCTTGGTTTACCTGCCAACCGGTAACGCGACCCCGGACTATTACGGCGGCCCGCGCACCAAGGCGATGGATGATTACTCCTCCTCAATCGTTGCCGTTGACCTGAGCACGGGCAAGGAGCGCTGGAAGTTTCAAACAGTGCATCACGACCTCTGGGACTACGACATTCCGTCACAGCCATCCTTGGTGGACTTTCCCATGCCGGACGGCACAACCGTACCGGGGCTGATTCTGTTGACCAAGCGCGGTCAGATTTTCACCTTTGATCGGCGTGACGGAACCCCGCTGACCAAAATTGAAGAGCGTCCGGTGCCTGCCGGTGATGTTAAAGGTGAACGCTACTCGCCCACTCAGCCTTATTCGGTAGGCATGCCGGCGATTGGCGCAGCAGGCTTGAGCGAAACCAACGCCTGGGGCATTACGCCGGTGGATCAGCTCTATTGCCGCATCATGTTCAAGAAGAGCATCTACAAGGGCGATTTCACGCCGCCAAGCCTGAAACCGATCATTCAATTTCCGAGTAATTATGGTGGCTTCAATTGGGGCAGCGCATCCATTGATCAGGAGCGTAATCTTCTGATCGTCAATGATTTGCGCATGCCGATTCGCACCAACCTGATGCCGCGCGGCGAGATCGACAAGGTCATGAAGTCCCTTGGCGGGGCTAAACCTCACGGCGAGTGGAACCCGCAATACGGCACGCCTTATGGGCTCAAGCTCAACATGTTCATGTCGCCGATTGGCGTGCCTTGTGTGCAGCCGCCTTTTGGCACTTTAACGGCGATTGATCTGGCAACGCGCAAGGTGGTCTGGCAGCGGCCGGTAGGCACTGCCGAAGAGGTCGGGCCGTTTGGTATTGCGACAAGGTTGCCGATTAAAGTGGGTTTGCCGACCTTGGGCGGCACGGTGACCACAAGTGGCGGGCTGGTGTTTATGACAGGTACGCAGGACTACTATCTGCGCGCCTATGACGTTGAAACGGGTGAGGAACTGTGGAAAGGCGCCATCCCGACTGGCGGTCAGGCGACACCTATCACCTACATCGATAAGAAGTCAGGGCGCCAGTTCATAGTGGTTAACGCCGCCGGAGCGCCGCATAACCCGAATGATCGCGGTGATTATCTGGTGGCCTTCGCGCTGCCGGAAAAAACCAAGCAGTAGGGCGTCAGTAACTTCAGCCCCAGCAGCGCACTCAGTGCTCTGCCGGGGTTTTTACGTGCAGCCAGACAGCTTTGCTGGCGCTAGGACGTCATGTTCATGGCTCGGCTTTCTCGGCCGGCTTCCAGTCACAGAAACAGCCGACTGCCATGTTGTTGCTGGCGTGTACCTTGCGACCGTCCTTGAGCGCATTGAGTATCGGCTCGATAAAGCTGTTGCTCGAATTGCAGGTAATGCCTGAACTGTAAGGACCGAAATAGGCCAGCTTGCCTTCACGGTCCCAAATCGCTACCGCCGGGCTGGCTGGCAAATCGGCTGAACCCGGCAGAGCGGGTAAGGCTTTGATCGCTTTGAGATCAGCGGGCAATTCGCCGTGGCTGCCGGGCTTTTGCACGGCAAAAAACTCAACGCCCAGCGGTGTGAAATTTTTCACCAGCTCGGCAAGGTGCTGTTGGTTGCCGACGTTGCAGGGGCAGGCCGGGTCCCAGAAGTGCACCATGCGAATTGCCCCGGGGCCGGCTAACTCGGCGGGTAATTGCAATTGATCGCCGGAAAATATCGCCGTACGTTCACTGAATGAGCGCACATAGCGGGCTTCGAACCAGCTAAAGGCGAGTATTAGCACTATCACTGATACGCCTGCTATTACGCAGGCCAGTAAGGTTTTACGGCTGAATCGAGGCATGACAAGGTTCTATCTCTGGGGTGCATAGCTTGCCACGATGCGTCTGGCAGCAGAATATCTGCAGTTCGTTGTAGTGCATTGGATGCCTGCTTACCCCGCCTGATTTATGGATCGCTGCATGCTAGAGCAATTTAAGCCTGAGCGTTTAGTCGCAGGTCTTCGCCCGTTAACGTCCGCGCCCGCCCAGGCATTGCCGCAAGAGTTGGCTTATCGGGCGTTCTACGGCCTTGAGCAATTACCGGCAGCACATGCGCGCATGGGTTACTTTGATGCGGGTGGTTACCGCATTGCCGCGCAACTCTGGCTGCCTGAGCAGCCAAGAGCGACACTGATTTTGCTGCATGGCTATTACGACCACAGTGGTTTGTATGGCCATGTCATGCGCTGGGCTTTGGAGCAGAATCTGGCCGTTATGGCGCTCGACTTGCCCGGGCATGGTTTATCCAGCGGCACCCGCGCCAGTATTAACGACTTCGCCGAGTATCAGGCCGTGCTGGAGGCTGCGATTGAGCTGGTTCGTGAGTTGCAGCTACCGGCACCTTTGCACCTGTTTGGCCAGAGCACTGGCGGCGCGATCCTGATTGATTACCTGCTGACGGCAAATCCGCAGAGTGATATCGGTGAGACCATTCTGCTGGCGCCGTTGGTCCGGCCGCGGGCCTGGGGTTGGTCGAAGCTCAGTTATCTGCTGCTCAAGTCGTTTGTGAGCAAGATAGAGCGGCGTTTCAGTGATAACTCACATGACCCTGTGTTTCTCGACTTCCTGCGTAATCGCGACCCGTTACAGCCACGCGACTTGCCGACTGCCTGGGTCGGTGCGCTGGGGCGCTGGGTGCCGCGTATCGAGAACGCCCCGCGCAGTCCACGGCGGCCGTTGGTGGTACAGGGTGAGGAAGACCGCACGGTAGACTGGCCGTATAACCTGCAGGTGCTGGCCGACAAATTTGCCGGCCCGCGTGTGCTGCGTATCAAGCAGGCGCGCCATCATCTGGCCAATGAGTCGGCGGAATTTCGCGCTGAGTACTTCAGTTTTCTCACCGAACAACTCAATCGCTGAGCAGTTAGATACCTTGCGGTGCCTGATTCAGGCTGGATGTGCTCTGGCCAACGGCAAGGCCGGCGCGCACGGCGGCGAGTGCGGCCTGATAATAGTCTTTACCGGCCTGCGATTCGGCGAAAGTGATGAACTCATCCAGCTCAGGATCGGACAAGTCGCGATAAACAAACAGCAAGGTGTTGTCCAGATCAGTGCCAATCTGACCCATCAGGCGTTGGCGCTGGCTGTTGAGCATGCTTTGCGCGGTGTCGCCGCCGAGCAAGCCGGGGATCATCTGGCTCAGGCTGTCTGCGGCCACGCCGGCCAGCGCCAGGCTCACTTCGGCGCCGGCTTCCTTGGCGGGCAGGGCCTGCGCGAGGTGGCTGATCAACAAGCGGCGACTGTCGCTGGCATCAACGCGGGGCAGGCCGTTGGCATATTTCGCCAGTTGATCCTTGCGCGTAGCCAGTTGCTCGGCGCTGACGACCTTGCGGCCCAGCGGTGACTCGAAGAATTGCAGGGCCGACTGCGGCTCGTGCAGATTCTCGCGAAAGCTTTGCTGCGCGCGCTGATCCATCGCTTGCGGTGCGAATCGCTGATTGCTGTTGCTCACCAGTGCGTCATACACCGCGGGTGGCAGGCTTTGGCGATAGCGCTGCTGCGCGGCGGCGAGTGCGTCATTGAAATTGGCCCGTTGTTGCGCCCAGCCGGCGGCCTTATACAGATCAGTGTGCACATCGGCCAGAGCCGGCAAGCTCAGTAGCATGAATAGAGCGGTGAAGATCGCGCGCATTAAAGACTCCTGTCTGGCGGGCACTGATTTCAAGGGCGGAGAAGCATATCGAGGCGCGGCAACGAGACTGATAGAATTATACGCATGACAACCGATACCACTGATATGCCCTTTGCAGTAATTATTGATGACCTTGCCACGCAGGGCTGGTCGCTGCTGCCCGGTTTTGCTAGTCAGACTTTGACAGCCGAACTGGCCCAAGAGTGCCGTGCCCGGGTAAAAAATGGCGCTCTGAGCCCCGCCAGAGTGGGGCGCGGTGCCGGGCAGGAGATCCGCGAGGCGATCCGCGGCGATCAGATCGAGTGGCTGGAGCCGGGGCAGTCGGCCCCCACCGATGCGTATCTGCAATTGATCGACGGCTTGCGGATCGCGCTTAATCAGCAGCTGTTTCTCGGTCTGGATTCCTATGAAAGCCACTTCGCTTTCTATCCGGCAGGGGCTTTTTATAAAAAGCACCTCGACCGCTTTCGCGATGACGACCGGCGCACGGTCTCGGTCGTGCTCTATCTGAATGAACAATGGCAGGACGACTTTGGCGGCGAACTGCGCCTGTACCTGCCGGATGGCGAGACCCGCGACGTGCGGCCAGAGGCCGGCAGCCTGGTGGTTTTCATGTCGGCCGATATGCCCCACGAAGTCTTGCCGGCCACCCGTGAGCGTCTGTCGTTAGCCGGTTGGTTCCGTCGGCGCGGCGCCGATACGTTCTGATAGCTTTGCCATTCGAGTAAATGCAGGAGCTTGCTGTGCAAAAAATCTTGGTCAGTCGTTGCCTGCTTGGTCATCGCGTGCGCTATGACGGCGGTGCGCATGGGCCGTTCGATCTGTTGCAGCAATGGCAGGCAGAAGGCCGGGTCATCGCGCTGTGCCCTGAAGTGGCTGGCGGCTTGCCAACGCCACGCCCGCCGGCAGAGATTGCTGGCGGACAAGGAGCGCAGGTGTTGGACGGATTGCTCAGGGTGTTGACCATTGATGGCGAAGATTGCACCGAAGCCTTTGTCAGTGGCGCGCAGCAGGCGCTGGAGCTGGTTCGCCAACACGGGATTGGCTTGGCGCTACTCAAAGCGCGCAGCCCGTCGTGCGGCAACCTGGAGAACTACGACGGCAGTTTTAGCGGCGTGAAGGTGGCGGGCGAGGGTGTTACCGCGGCGCTGTTGCAGCGAGCGGGTGTGCAGGTCTTCAATGAAACCCAGTTGGCGCAGGCCAGTTTGGCGTTGGCTGCGCTTGAATCTGCTCTGGAATAGGTATTTCAGCCGATTCCGCGCGTATCTTTTGGATGACGCCTACACTTGGCGATAGCGTAGTTACGCTGAACGATTGGCGGGGTTTGCCGTCCATTGTACTCAACCAAAAGACACGGAGTCTGTTATGAAAGTAGTCATGCCCACTCTCGGGCTAGCCGCCCTTTTGTTTGCCGTCAGTAGCCCTGCCTTGGCTGAAGCGCCAAGAGCCAAGGCCATGGAAGATGCACGGGTATATATCGTGGAGCCAGCTGATGGTGCGACCGTCAGCCAGACGTTCACCGTCAAGTTCGGTATCAGCGGTATGAACGTTGCGCCAGCGGGTACGGATGCCCCCAATACCGGGCACCACCATCTTTTGATCGACCAGGACACATTGCCGGCGATGGACAAGGTGATCCCCGCCACCGACAAGATTATTCACTATGGCGGTGGCCAGACTGAAACTGAGCTGACGCTCGAGCCGGGCCAGCACACCCTGCAACTGTTGTTGGGCGATAAAGGCCACGTGCCATTCGATCCGCCGCTGCTGTCGGACAAAATCACCATCACCGTCAAGTAAATCCACGGCGTTTGCTGCGCTGAAACGAGAAGAGGGAGGCCTGAGCCTCCCTCTTCTCGTTTCAGCCGTTACAACTGTTCGGAATTAGAACAGTACGCGGCTGCGGATGGTGCCGTTGACGTGCTGCAGTTTTTCCAGCGCCAGGTCCGAGTATTCGGCGTCGACGTCGACTACTACGTAACCCACTTTGTCGTTGGTCTGCAGGAACTGACCCGAGATGTTGATGCCGTTTTCGGCGAACACACGGTTGATTTCGCTCATCACACCCGGAATGTTTTCGTGGATGTGCAGCAGACGGTGCTTGCCCGGGTGCGATGGCAGAGCCACTTCCGGGAAGTTGACCGAAGACACCGATGTGCCGTTGTCGCTGTACTTGACCAGCTTCTCGGCGACTTCCAGGCCAATGTTGGCCTGAGCCTCGGCAGTCGAGCCACCGATGTGCGGAGTCAGGATCACGCGATCGAGGCCGCGCAGCGGGCTTTCGAACTCTTCGGCGTTAGAGCGTGGCTCTACCGGGAATACGTCGATGGCCGCGCCGATCAGGTGCTCGTCTTTGATTGCCGCTGCCAGATGATCCAACTCAACCACGGTGCCACGCGCCGCGTTGATCAGGATGCCGCCCTTCTTCATGGCGCGAATTTCCGGCTCGCCAATCATCCACTGAGTCGATGGCAGTTCCGGAACGTGCAGCGAGACGATGTCGCACATGCCCAGCAGGTCGTGCAGTTTGCCGATCTGGGTGGCGTTACCCAGCGGCAGCTTGGTGATTACGTCGTAGAAGAACACCTGCATGCCCAGCGATTCGGCGAGAACCGACAGCTGCGTACCAATGGAGCCATAACCAACGATACCCAGCTTTTTACCGCGGATTTCGAAGGAGTTGGCCGCGCTTTTGATCCAGCCGCCACGGTGGCAGGAAGCATTCTTCTCAGGGATGCCGCGCAGCAGCAAGATGGCCTGAGCCAGTACCAGTTCGGCAACCGAACGGGTATTCGAGTACGGTGCGTTGAAAACGGCGATGCCGCGCTCACGTGCAGCGTCAAGATCAACCTGATTGGTGCCAATACAGAAACAGCCAACTGCAACCAGCTTGTTGGCGCAGTCAAACACCTCAGCGGTGAGCTGGGTGCGTGAACGAATGCCGATAAAATGCGCCTCGGCGATCTTTTCCTTCAGTTCTGCTTCAGGCAGCGAGCCGGTGAGGTACTCGATGTTTGAGTAGCCAGCAGCCGTCAGAGTGTCCACAGCATTTTGGTGGACGCCTTCGAGAAGAAGGAACTTGATCTTGCTCTTGTCGAGAGAGGTCTTGCTCATCGGAGTACCTGTTGTCCCACAATTAAGTGTCACGGAAGTCAGCGCCATTGCTGATCGGGCCCGCAGATCAGCCTGGAGCATGATTTGCAGGGTGCATATGCTAGCATACGAGCCCCGCGAAACACCTACCCTGGCAGATGAAGCGTGCTCAGGGTGACCATGAATCGTTTGAGAGTTCTATCGATGACTGACCCAGCCCTGATTGAAACGCTAAAGTCCCTGGTTGAGCCTGGAAAAGTGCTGACCGACGCCGAATCCCTGGAAGCTTTTGGTAAGGACTGGACCAAGCATTTTGCCCCGGCTCCGCAAGCCATCGTGTTTCCGAAGAGCATCGAGCAGGTTCAGGCCATTGTTCGCTGGGCGAATGAGCATAAGGTTGCGCTGGTGCCGTCGGGTGGCCGCACCGGTCTTTCCGCCGCCGCTGTAGCGGCCAATGGCGAAGTGGTCGTCTCGTTCGATTACATGAATCAGATTCTCGATTTCAACGAATTTGATCGTACTGTTGTCTGCCAGCCGGGCGTTGTCACCGAGCAGTTGCAGAACTTTGCTGAAGAGCAGGGCCTTTATTACCCAGTCGACTTCGCCTCGGCGGGTTCCAGCCAGATTGGCGGCAACATTGGCACCAATGCTGGCGGTATCAAGGTGATCCGTTATGGCATGACCCGTAACTGGGTAGCGGGCATGAAAGTGGTGACCGGCACGGGTGAGTTGCTGGAACTCAACAAAGACCTGATCAAGAATGCCACCGGCTACGACATGCGCCAGCTGTTCATCGGTGCCGAAGGTACGCTGGGTTTTGTGGTTGAGGCCACCATGCGCCTTGATCGCGCGCCGCAAAATCTCACGGCAATGGTGCTGGGCGCTGCTGACTTCGATTCGATCATGCCGGTTCTCCACGCCTTCCAGAGCAAACTGGACCTGACCGCGTTCGAATTCTTCTCCGACAAAGCACTGGCCAAAGTCATGGCGCGCGGCGATGTGCCACCTGCTTTCGAGACTGATTGCCCGTTTTATGCGCTGCTTGAATTTGAAGCCAGCACAGAAGAAGTCGCCAACGCGGCACTGGAAACCTTTGAGCACTGCGTCGAGCAAGGCTGGGTGCTGGACGGCGTGATGAGCCAGAGCGAACAGCAACTGCAGAACCTGTGGAAGCTGCGCGAGTACATCTCTGAAACCATCTCGCACTGGACGCCTTACAAGAACGATATTTCGGTGACTGTGTCAAAAGTACCGGCCTTCTTGCACGATATCGACGAGATCGTCGGCAAACACTACCCGGACTTCGAGATTGTCTGGTTCGGCCATATCGGCGACGGCAACCTGCACCTGAACATCCTCAAGCCCGAGTCTTTGACTAAAGACGAATTCTTCGGCAAATGCGCAACTGTTAATAAGTGGGTGTTTGAGATCGTGCAGAAGTACAACGGCTCGATCTCGGCCGAGCACGGTGTCGGTATGACCAAGCGTGACTACTTGCATTACAGCCGCAGTGCCGCCGAAATCAGCTACATGAAAGCGATCAAGGCAGTCTTTGACCCGAACGGCATCATGAACCCGGGCAAAATATTCGCTGAATAATCTGACTGCCATTTACTGCCTGCGAGGTTTGCACAGCTGATCTCGCCGGTTTGCTTGCAGCAGCCCCAGTTGGGCAGTTTTCCTTTGTCAGGAGCGTTTATGAGTTACCAGCACCAGTATGTTGACGGCACCCATATCCATTTTCAGTTGGGTAAAGTTGTGTGCATCGGGCGTAATTACGCCGAACACGCCAAAGAGCTGAATAACCCGGTGCCGACTGAGCCCATCCTTTTCATCAAGCCGGGCAGTTGTGTGGTGGCTGTGGACGACGGTTTCAGCATTCCTGAAGACCGGGGTTCGGTGCATTACGAAGCTGAAATTGCGGTTTTGATTGGCAAGCCGCTGTCGCGCACGCCGAATGAAGAAGAAGTGCTGGATGCGATTTCGGGCTTTGCACCGGCATTGGATCTAACTCTGCGTGACGTGCAAGCCAAGCTCAAAGAGAAAGGTTATCCGTGGGAAATCGCCAAGTCGTTCGATGGCGCCTGCGTGCTCGCACCGTTTGTGCAGGGCGATGCGATCGCTGATCTGACCGATATCGGCATTCGTCTGACTATTAACGGTGCTGTGCGTCAGGACGGTAACAGTAGCGACATGCTCAACCCGATTGTTCCGATGATCCAGCACATCTGCGGCCACTTCAGCCTGCAGCCTGGCGATGTCATTCTAACGGGCACGCCGGTAGGCGTTGGCCCGCTGAACAAGGGTGACGAAGTCGAACTGGAACTGGTTGGCCATTCGAGCTTCACCAGTAAAGTCTGCTAAACGCTGATTGCATCTCTGCACTGCTCACCTGCGTCCGCCGCGCAGGTGATGATTGATAATAATTACAAGAGATATACAGATGCTTGCAGCTTCATGGCTACGCTATGCACGTAAGGTGCTGTTGTACGTTGTCATTGGTCTTATCACTGCTGCGGTGATTTACCTTCAGCTATTTCCACGCGCTACTCTATGGGCACAAGAGCTGATGTTGTCGCCCGCCGAGCGAGCGGCCAGCATCGGATTGGGCGATTACCGAATAATCGGCAAGCCGCATAAGCTAAGCGGACTCGAGGCTTTTGAAACCTCGGGCCTGAGTTACAGCGCCAGCAGCAATACATTGTTTGCCGTAACCGGCAAGACGGCTTTTCTGATCGAGCTGTCGCTTGCCGGCGACGTATTGCGGCAGATCCCCATCAATGGCGTATCCAATCTTGAGGCGGTTGAGGTGTTGTCGGGCGGGCGCATTGCGGTGGTTGATGAGCGCATGCATCGCATGAGCGTGTTTCAAGTTGATGAGCACACTCAAAGCCTCGATGCCAGCACGGCTGAAAATTATGACTTGGGCTTTGCCGATGCTGGAAACAAAGGCTTTGAAGGGTTGGCATGGGACCCAGATCAGCAGCGCTTGCTGCTGGCTAAAGAGCGTGATCCGCTGGGCATATTCAGCTTTCAATTGCCGGCTGAAGCCAATACAACTGTAACCCTGCAAGAGCTGGTGAGCGGCGGGCTATTCGTTCGGGACATTTCCTCGTTGGGCTATGACTCTCGCACCGGGAACATCCTGGTGTTGTCAGACGAATCACGCATGCTGGTCGAGCTGGATACGCAAGGTTATCCACTGGGCTTTATCAATCTGGGTGTGGGCATGGGTGGTTTTTCCTTGGGCATCAAACAACCCGAGGGCGTTGCAATTGCTACAGATGGCACTATTTATGTAATTGCCGAACCGGACCTTATGTACGTGTTCCGCAAAGAGGTTGAGCCGAATTAAGTTTGGCTTAAGCCCTGTTTAAGAGTTAATTCAGTTAGCGCAACTACTCTTTCCCCATCACTTCAACGCATGAGGATATGAATATGAAACGCACTGTATTGGCTTTGCTGCTGGCTCCTGTTTTCTCTGGCGCGGTCATGGCGGCCGGCTACACCGGCCCCAGCGATACCCCACAGATAAAAGATGTCGCAGGTGCGATGACTGCAGCTGATGACACTCCGGTTGTGCTGGAGGGACAAATCGTCAAGCGCCTCAAGCATGAGCAGTACCTGTTCAAAGATGCTTCCGGCACCATCGAAGTTGAAATCGATGATGACAAGTGGCCGCAGCAGCAAGTGTCTGAAACCGCCACAGTGCGTCTGACCGGCGAGGTAGACGTTCATCGCGACCGTCGTGATGTTGAAGTCGACCGGGTCGAACTGGTCAAGTAAGTCCCGCTGTAAATCGAACGCCAACCCTGCTCACTGTTGTGAGCGGGGTTTTCGCTTTGTTTGACTCTCTGCATAAACTTACCGGGCGGCAAGTTCTGCTCGGGCTCTGGATTTTTACTTATTGAGATGACGCATGCGTTCTTTCTTGACCTTAAAACGTGTGCTGGCGGCCTTGTTGGTCGTCGTACTCCTGGCATTGGCTGTTTGGGCGCAGCAACACCGGTTAGTCCAGCGGGCCTGGTTTAATTCGAATGTTTGGCGTGACGCCGCGATGCAGGAGGCCAACTCAATTTGGCTGACGGACTATCGCGTGAAGGTCGAGGCGCAGCCCATTGCGGGGCTTGAGGCGGACATTTCGGCACTGACCTATGACCCGGACCGGCGCAGCCTGTTTACCGTGACCAATCAAAATCCTCAGTTGATCGAGTTGTCGCTCGACGGAGAAGTGCTCCGGCGCATTCAGCTGACGGGTTTCGGCGACCCGGAAGCCGTGGAGTACATCAGCCCTAACGTGTTCGTGATTACCGATGAGCGTGAGCATCGGCTGTTTAAAGTGCAGATAGATGACGCCGGTATCACCACACAATTGAATGCGCAGGACGCGGCGCAATTGTCACTGGGCATCGGGCTCAACGGTAACAAGGGCTTTGAGGGGCTGGCCTACGACAGGGCCGGCAAGCGTTTATTTGTTGCCAAAGAACGCGATCCCATGCGGATTATTGAGATAACCGGCTTTGCCGAAACGGCTGGGCAGTCAGGTATGTCCGTGAACATTGCCGATAATCTTGAGCGCGACAAAGGTTTGTTCGTGCGGGATTTGTCCAGCTTGCAATTTGACAGTCGGACTCGCCATTTGCTGGCGTTGTCAGATGAGTCTCGGTTGATTATCGAGCTCAATTCTGAGGGAAAACCGGTGAGCACCTTATCGTTGCTGGCAGGTCGGCATGGTTTAAAGCGTTCGGTACCGCAGGCCGAAGGCGTGGCGATGGATGACCAGGGTGTGCTGTATCTGATCAGTGAGCCGAATCTGTTTTATGTCTTCGAAAAAAGTACTGAAAACAGCGATTGAACATCGCGCACAGCAAAACGCCGAAGCTCAGAACCTGGGCTTCGGCGTTTGATTACTTGGGGTGAATTCAGCTTTCGTCGTTGAGTACGGCTTCTGGTGCATTCTTCTGCACCGACTCAACGCCACCCTTGCAGCTCGACGCACTGGCGTACATCTGGCTTTGGCCAACAACCTGACCATTGGTCGCTTTCAGTACGAAGTAGTGCTTGGCGTTGCTCGACTCTTTAACCTCAAAAGCACCCTCACGCTGCGAGTTCTTGCGCACTGACTCGATCCCGTTGAGGGCTGAGTCCTTGGCTTTGTACATCTCGCTGGTAAGGATGATTTCGCCATTGCCGGCGAGCAGGTTGAAGTGGAACTGACCGTCTTTAGCTTTCTTCAGATGAAATTTGCTGGCCATGGATGACCTCACTCCTTGTGGTAGGGACAAGCCAAGACTAGTCCGGATTTTCAAGGAGGTCAGGTCATCTCATCACTATTTGACCAGTTGCTTGACGCCCTCAGGCGTACCGAGCAAGAGCAAGTCGGCTGAGCGTGCAGCAAACAGGCCGTTGGTGACGACACCGACGATGGCGTTGATCTGGGCTTCCAGCTCGACCGGATTAACGATTTGCATGTTCCACACATCGAGAATCACGTTGCCGTTGTCGGTTATCACGCCTTCGCGGTAAACCGGATCGCCGCCCAGCTTTACCAGCTCACGCGCCACATGGCTGCGCGCCATTGGGATCACTTCGACAGGCAGCGGGAAAGTGCCCAGAACTGGAACCAGCTTGCTGGCGTCGGCGATGCAGATAAATGTCTTTGCCACCGCCGCGACGATTTTCTCGCGGGTCAGCGCTGCGCCACCGCCCTTAATCAGGTTAAGGCGCTCATCGCTCTCGTCGGCACCGTCGACATAGAACTCCAGGTCGCTGACGGTGTTCAGCTCGTACACCGGAATACCATGGCCTTTCAAACGCTCGGCGGTGGCTTCGGAGCTGGCAACGGCGCCATCGAACTCGGTCTTGTGTTTGGCCAATGCATCAATGAAGCAGTTGGCGGTGGAGCCGGTGCCGACCCCAACTACGCTTTTGGCGTCGAGTTTTGGAAGGATGAAGTCGACTGCAGCCTGAGCGACTGCTTGCTTGAGTTGATCCTGGGTCATGCCGGGTTCCACTTAGAAGAAACTGAGAGGGCGCATTATAGCTGTTCGGCCCGTCGGCGGTTGCGGTGTGTTGGTTGGCGATGGGCAAAGATCGGCGAAATGAGGGCTAAAAGCCCAGTATTCGTGTGGTCGTACAGCCGATGGCTGGGGTAGACTCGTTGGTTCCCTGATTTAGCCGCCTGCGATGCCCGCCATGCTCGAACAGTACGTCAAGAAGATCCTCACCTCGCGTGTTTACGATGTAGCCGTAGAAACGCCCCTGCAAATTGCCAACCAGCTTTCCGAGCGTCTGCACAATCAGATTCTGCTCAAACGCGAAGATCTGCAGCCGGTGTTCTCTTTCAAGATTCGCGGCGCGTATAACAAGCTGGCCCAGCTCAGCCCCGAGGAACAGGCGCGTGGCGTGGTCACAGCTTCGGCCGGCAACCATGCGCAAGGTCTGGCGCTTGCGGCCAAAGTGCTTGGGGTCAAGGCCACAATCGTGATGCCCAAGACGACTCCCGAGATCAAGGTCAATGGCGTTCGCTCACGCGGCGGCAAAGTGGTGTTGCACGGAGACAGTTTCCCCGAGGCCCTCGCGCACTCGCTGAAATTGGTCAACGAGAAGGGCTACATTTATGTTCACCCTTACGATGACCCGCACACGATTGCCGGCCAAGGCACCGTGGCAATGGAGATTCTGCGCCAGCATCCGGGCCGGATCGACGCGATTTTTGTACCGGTAGGCGGTGGCGGCCTGATTGCCGGCATTGCTGCGTATGTGAAGTACCTGCGCCCGGAAATTCGCGTAATCGGCGTTGAGCCGGACGACTCCAATTGCTTGCAGGCTGCGATGGCCGCAGGCGAGCGCGTGGTGCTAAGCCAGGTCGGCTTGTTTGCGGATGGCGTTGCCGTGGCGCAGATTGGCGAGCATACCTTCAATATCTGCAAAGATTATGTCGATGAAGTGATCACCGTCAGCACCGATGAAATCTGTGCGGCGATCAAGGACATCTACGACGATACCCGCTCGATCACCGAGCCTGCGGGCGCACTGAGTGTGGCCGGTATCAAGAAGTACGTCGAAACCCGCGGTTGCAGTGATCAGGTTTTGGTTGGCATCGACTCAGGCGCCAACGTCAATTTCGATCGCCTGCGCCACGTCGCTGAACGCGCCGAGTTGGGTGAAGGCCGCGAGGCAATCATCGCGGTCACCATCCCCGAACAGCCGGGCAGCTTCAAGACCTTCTGCGAGGCAATCGGCAAGCGCCAGATCACCGAGTTCAATTACCGATATCACACCGGCCGCGAAGCGCATATTTTTGTCGGCGTGCAGACGCATCCCGAGAATGACCCACGCGTGGCTCTGGTCGAAAGCCTGAGCAGTCAGGGTTTCCCGGTGATCGACCTGACTGATAACGAGCTGGCCAAACTGCATATCCGCCATATGGTCGGCGGCCATGCGGCCAAGGTCAGTGACGAGATTGTGCTGCGCTTCGAGTTCCCGGAGCGTCCGGGTGCACTTTTCAACTTTTTGCAGAAGCTGGGCGGGCGCTGGAATATTTCGATGTTCCACTACCGTAACCACGGCGCGGCTGATGGCCGTGTAGTGGCTGGCTTGCAAGTGCCTGCCGAGGAGCGCCATCTGGTGCCGGCAGCATTGGATGAAATCGGCTATCCCTATTGGGATGAAAGTAATAATCCGGCCTACACCCTTTTTCTTGGATAACTAACTAGGCGCATATGGAACATTATCAGCTGGTCAAAATCGCCCACAGTGCAATTGCCGGACTTCTGCTTCTTGGGTTGCTGGCGCACTTTTTCATGATTTTCAAAGCCAAGCGCGGCGGTGATGCTGCGGTGTTGCAGCGCAAGATCAAGCGCACCCGCATGATCAGCCTGCCAGTGCTGGGTTTGCTGGCGCTGACGCTGCCGTTCAGTGGTTACTGGATGGTGGATAAAACGGCATTGCCGTTGAGTCAGATGTGGCTGCTGGCGAGCAGTGGCTTGTTTGCGCTGATGGTGATTCTGGGGCTGTTGTTGTCGGGGCGTTTGCGGGTTTGGCAGGCGCTCGGTGAGACGCCAGCACCGACTGGGCTGGTGCGTTTGTGCCTGGTTTATGCGGTGCTGATTTTGGTTGTGTTGGTGGCCATTATGGGATTGATGGGCGCCAAGCCGGTTTAACTTTTGTGTGAGTGGGGTGGCGGCAAGCGCGTCTTGCAGCGAGTTTTTTAGGCTTGTTGGTAAGGTGCGTTTGGTGAAGGCTGGGTTTGGTGTGCTCGGCTTGGGGTTGTCGGGGCTAATGCTGGCGATGGTTTATGCATTCCACCCACGCAATGCCATGACGGATTACGCCGCGTGGCGGCTAATCCATCCTCCGCGGTCCACGCGGTTTATGTGGCGAATCCATTTTCCGCGACTCACGCGGCCTATATGGCGAATCCATCCCCCTCGACTCACGCGATTGATGCGGAGGATGGAATCCGCATCGCGGCTTCCGTCATGACGGCTTTCTCGCTGACGCGGTCTGCTTTTGATTGGTGTCGTAATATTTTTTATCTTCCGGATTATGTATTCCGCCCACGCAATGCTATGACGGATTACTCCATCCTCCGCGACTTACGCGATTTATACGGAGGTTGGAATCCGCAACGCGGCTTCCGACATGGCGGATGGCCTGCTGGGGCGCGGTATGCTTTTGATTGATTTTTTGATTTTTGAACGCTGGCGCTAAGCTCGGATTTCGGGTGTGCTCTGGTCACCTTTTCGCCCTTACGGCGAGTCACTTTTGCCACGCGATGCAAAAGTAACCAAAAAATCTATGCCCCTCCATTGGGCCTCGCTTTGCTCGGCTTCCCGCATTCCATCGTTGCTCCGTGGGCACGTCGCGATGGGCCGTCCTTGGCCCAACGCAACTCTCGCCGCATCCCTGCGGCTCGACCCACTGCGCAACGATTGCATTTGGCCGGCTGGAATGGGGCGCTTTGCGGTGTCTGGGCTGGATGTGATCGGCTGGGGATGGTCGGCGTTTGGGCTGAATGCGGACGATGGAATCCGCCCGCGGCTTGTGCATCATCCCGACGCAATGTCATGACGGATTACGCCGCGTGGCGGCTAATCCATCCTCCTCGACTCACGCGGTTAATGCGGAGGTTGGAATCCGCATCGCGGCTTCCGACATGGCGGATGGCCTGCTGTGCGCGGTCTGCTTTTGATTGGTTTTTTGATTTTTGAACGCTGGCGCAACGATTACATTTGGCCGGCTGGAATGGGGCGGTTGGTGGTGTCTGGGCTTTTGGTGATCGGCTTGGGGATGTTTGAGTTGGCTGCTTTATGGAGGACTTACGGGTCGACTCGGGATTGGTGGCGTGGCGCAAATCGTCCGACGGATTGCGTTGCTTTGCGCCGCTATCCATCCTCCGGTTAATTGAGAATACCTTGATGGCGTTTTCACTGGAGGATGGAATCCGCGTCGCGGCTTCCGTCATGGCTGACTTCCCGCTGGGTGCTGGCTGTTTTTGGTTGGTGGTATTGCGTTGGTTCAAAACTAAAATTGCGGCGCATGCGCCGCAATTTGCCGTGTCTGTGCGACAAGGTGGGCTAGCGCAGGGAGATGATTTCCCAGCCGCGTTTTTCGGCTTCGGCGCGTAGTTTTGGGTCTGGGTCTACTGCCACCGGGCGGGTGACTTGCTCGAGCAGGGGCAGGTCGTTCATTGAGTCGCTATAGAAGCTGCTGTCTTGCAGCGTCATGTTGTTTTCTTGCAGCCAGCGCTGCAGACGGGTCACTTTGCCTTCTTTGAAGCACGGCACGTCTGTGGTGCGGCCGGTGTAGCGGCCGTCGAGCATTTCGCATTCGGTGGCCAGCAGGGTTTCAACACCCAGGCGTTTGGCGATTGGCGCGGTGACGAAGCGGTTGGTCGCGGTGATAATCAGAATCTTGTCGCCAGCGGCGCGGTGCTCTGCCAGCAAGGCCTCGCCCTTGGCCAGAATGATCGGCTCGACGCAGTCGCGCATGAATTCCTGATGCCAGGTTTGCAGTTGGGCCATTTCGGTGCGGCCAAGAATTTCGAGGCTGAAGTTCAGGTAGTCGGTCAGGTTGAGGGTGCCGGCCAGGTAGTCCTGATAAAACTCGTCGTTACGCGCCTTGTAGGCTACGCCATCGAGTATCCCGCGCTCGCACAGGTAATCACCCCAGGCGTGATCGCTGTCACCGCCGAGCAATGTGTTATCGAGGTCAAATAAAGCTAAACGCACGGGGCACCTTCTGTTTGTCACGTCGAGGGCGCTCAGAATACCGATTTTTGCGGGTGTAGGGAAAATCCTCAATGGGTAAATGGCAGGGATTTAATTGCGCTTTTAAGAGTCAGAGCAATTCTTGGGCCACTCACGTTGCTGCTTTCACAACCTTTATGGAACAATGCTGGAACATGCGTTTACAGGGTTGTGTGCCGTGATCGATCTTGATGGTTTTCGCCCCAATGTCGGCATCATTCTGACCAATGATGCTGGCCAAGTGCTTTGGGCGCGTCGGATAAACCAAGACGCGTGGCAGTTTCCTCAGGGTGGAATCAATGACAACGAAACCCCCGAAGAAGCGCTCTACCGCGAATTGAATGAAGAGGTAGGGCTGGAACAGAAGGATGTGAAAATTCTCGCCTGCACGCGGGGCTGGTTGAGGTATCGTCTACCCCAGCGTCTCGTGCGTACGCATAGCCAACCGCTGTGCATAGGCCAGAAGCAAAAATGGTTTCTGCTGCGTTTGACCGCTGATGAGCAGCGGGTGCGCATGGATCTGACCAATAAGCCGGAATTTGACGGCTGGCGATGGGTTAGTTACTGGTATCCGTTAGGCCAAGTGGTTACATTCAAGCGCGAAGTTTATCGTCGTGCACTTAAGGAACTTGCCCCGCGCCTGTTAGCGCGAGACTGAAACCAACAGATAGAGCCGAGCCATGCTCAATACGCTGCGCAAAATTGTCCAGGAAGTAAACGCCGCCAAGGATCTCAAGTCGGCGTTGGGCATTATCGTGCAGCGCGTAAAAGAGGCCATGGGCAGCCAGGTCTGCTCGGTTTATTTGCTCGACCCGGAAACCAATCGCTTTGTGCTGATGGCCACCGACGGCCTTAACAAGCGCTCGATTGGCAAGGTCAGCATGGCCCCGAACGAGGGCCTAGTGGGTTTGGTTGGTACGCGCGAAGAGCCGCTCAACCTCGAAGATGCCGCCGCTCACCCGCGTTATCGCTACTTCGCTGAAACCGGCGAGGAGCGTTATGCCTCATTCCTCGGTTCACCGATCATTCACCATCGTCGGGTGATGGGTGTTCTGGTTATCCAGCAAAAAGAGCGTCGCCAGTTCGATGAGGGTGAAGAAGCCTTCCTCGTAACGATGAGCGCGCAGCTTGCTGGGGTAATCGCTCACGCTGAAGCCACCGGTTCCATTCGCGGTCTGGGGCGACAGGGTAAAGGGATTCAGGAGGCCAAGTTCGTCGGCGTGCCGGGGTCGCCAGGCGCGGCAGTGGGCACGGCTGTAGTTGTGCTACCTCCCGCAGACCTGGAAGTTGTACCGGACAAACATGTTGACGACGTTGAAGCTGAATTAGCGCTGTTTTCGACTGCATTAGAAGGTGTTCGCCGTGATATGCGCGCACTTTCGGCGAAAATGGCCACTCAGTTGCGCAAGGAAGAGCGCGCACTGTTTGATGTTTATCTGATGATGCTCGAAGACGCCGCCCTCGGAAATGAAGTGGTCAAGGTCATCAAGACCGGCCAATGGGCGCAAGGCGCATTGCGCCAGGTTGTGAGCGAGCACGTTAATCGCTTTGAATTGATGGATGACGCCTACCTGCGTGAGCGTGCATCCGATGTAAAAGATCTCGGGCGGCGTTTGCTGGCTTATCTGCAGCAGGCGCGCCAGCAGACGCTTACCTATCCCGACAACACCATTCTGGTCAGTGAAGAACTGTCGCCGTCGATGCTCGGCGAGGTTCCGGAAGGCAAGTTGGTCGGTCTGGTCTCAGTACTCGGTTCGGGTAACTCGCACGTGGCCATTTTTGCCCGTGCCATGGGTATTCCGACGGTGATGGGTGCGGTTGATCTGCCGTATTCGAAGATCGACGGCATTCAGCTGATCATCGACGGTTATCACGGCGAAGTATTCACCAACCCCAGTGAGTTGCTGCGCAAGCAATACGCCGATGTGGTTGAGGAAGAGCGCCAGCTCAGTCAGGGCCTCGATGCGCTGCGTGCGTTGCCGTGCGAAACCCTCGATGGCCATCGCATGCCGTTGTGGGTCAACACCGGCTTGCTTGCCGATGTAGCCCGGGCGCAGGAGCGTGGCGCCGAAGGTGTGGGTTTGTACCGCACCGAAGTGCCGTTCATGATCAACGAGCGCTTCCCCAGCGAAAAAGAACAACTGGCGATTTACCGCGAGCAGTTACAGGCCTTCCATCCGCTGCCCGTGACCATGCGCAGCCTGGACATTGGCGGTGACAAAGCGCTGTCGTATTTCCCGATTAAAGAAGACAACCCGTTCTTGGGCTGGCGCGGCATTCGCGTGACCCTCGATCACCCGGAAATCTTCCTGGTGCAAACCCGCGCCATGCTCAAGGCCAGCGAAGGGCTGAACAACCTGCGGATTCTGCTACCGATGATTTCCGGCGTTCAGGAGCTTGAAGAAGCCCTGCACCTGATTCACCGGGCGTGGGGCGAAGTGCGTGACGAAGGCACGGATGTGCCATTGCCGCCCATCGGTGTAATGATCGAAATCCCGGCGGCGGTTTACCAGACTCGTGAATTGGCGCGTCAGGTCGACTTCCTCTCGGTCGGTTCCAACGACCTGACCCAATACCTGCTGGCCGTGGACCGCAACAATCCACGCGTAGCGGACCTTTACGACTTCTACCATCCGGCCGTGCTGCAAGCGCTGATGAAAGTGGTCGAAGATGCCCACGCAGAAGGTAAGCCGGTGAGCATTTGCGGCGAAATGGCCGGTGACCCGGCGGCGGCTGTGCTGCTGACCGCGATGGGTTTTGACAGCCTGTCGATGAACGCCACCAACCTGCCCAAGGTCAAGTGGCTGTTGCGTCAGGTGACCATGACCAAGGCTCAGGACTTGTTGAGCAAGGTGATGAAGATCGACAACCCGCACTTGGTCGACAGTACCTTGCAACTCGCGCTGCGTAATCTTGGCCTCGGCCGCATGATAAACCCGGCGTCAGATATCCAGGCGTAACCCTGCGCTTGCAAAAGTCGGGCGCAACGCCGCCCGACTCACAACGTCAGCGTCACCTCACCCAACTTTGCCCCATGCGGGCCAAAACTGCGCTCAAGCAATTGTCTCTGGCCATTGGCGTGGCTGATCAGCACGGTGGTGGCGCGGGTGCCGTAATTGGCGCTGGCGATAAACATGCTCGACAGCAGTCGCTCGGTCGCAATGCCTACGCCGGTGTGCGGTAAGCGACTGTCATCGGGTTGGCTGCTGTCATGCATCAGCTCTGCCAGCGGTTCGAGTTGTGGTTGATCCAGTAGCTCGGCAAGCCCGTGGCGAGCGTGTTGCACCTTCGGCCAGGGACTGTCGAGGTCTGCGTTGGAGAGGCCATAGACGCCTGCTTCCAGTACGCGGAATTGGCCCGTCTGCGAATTCAAATGACACATCTGCTGTTGATCTGCGACCAGCAGATTAAAACCTGAATAGCTCTCACCCGAGCGGCTCAGTTCAGTCAGGTAGTCTTCAGGGCTCGCCTGACCGAGCAGAAACGCCGCCGGCAATTCACCACGCGAGCGCAGCCCTGGCGTCAGGGTTAGGTCGCGAATATTGGTCAGTGCCGCAAAGCGCCCATTTGGGCCAATACCCAGCCAGGTTCCACCAGCTTCCAGATCACGCCCGGCATACACGCCAGGCGCTTCTGGCCATTGCGTCAGCGCAGCGCTCGGGCGCGCATAAAATTCGTCACGGTTGGCCGCGACAATCAGGGGTTGAGCGTGGCCGGGCCGCCAGGCAAAAACGATCAGGCACATGAACAAACTCCTTGGGTCAATTTGGCAATGCGTTCCGCCAGCACAATCGGCAGACACGCTTACCCGGGTTCCTGTTCATTTGAAAATACGTGCATCAAGCGCCCAGCGTCCAGCATTCAATTGCTCTGCCTGATCAGCCTCGTAGCACTTACTGGTTCGACTAGAGCCACGTCTGTGCATCCGTTAACATGCGTCTTCGTTATCGGGGGTGGGCATGGAACTGTTGATGTATTTATCGCTGGGCGCGGCGGCCGGGGTTCTGGCCGGTCTGTTTGGCGTAGGTGGCGGAATAATCATCGTTCCGGTGCTGGTTTTAAGTTTCAAAGCGCAGGGTCTTGCCCCCGAGATTCTTACGCATCTGGCGATCGGCACCTCGCTGGCGACGATCATTTTTACCTCGATCAACTCGGTACTTGAGCATCACCGCAAAGGCGCAGTGCTCTGGCCGCTATTTGTCTGGATGCTGCTGGGCATTTGCCTCGGAGGCCAGCTCGGGAGCATGACCGCTGCGCTGCTCAACGGTGAAATGCTGCAAAGGATTATCGGGGTTTTCGCCCTTGTGGTTGCGGTGCAAATGAGCCTGCAACTCAGGCCCAATCCCAGCCGTGTTGTGCCGGGCAAGGTCGGGTTGACGGGCGCCGGTGTGGTTATTGGCTGGGCCTCGGCAATATTCGGTATCGGTGGCGGCACATTGACCGTGCCATTTTTGACCTGGCGCAGCGTGCCGATGCAAAAAGCCGTGGCCACCTCAGCCGCCTGTGGCCTGCCAATTGCCGTTTCCGGCGCCATCGGTTTTATGTGGAATGGCTGGAACAACCCGCAGCTTCCCGAATGGAGTGCAGGCTTTATTTACCTGCCGGCGCTGGCGGGCATCGCCATCAGCAGCATGTTTTTCGCCCGTGTTGGCGCGCGGCTGGCGCATCGGTTATCACCGCTGATGCTCAAGCGGTTGTTTGCGCTGCTGCTGTTCTCGGTGGGTGTGAATTTCTTGCTGTGATTCTGGTCTGAAACTGCTTGATTGGCGCTTATGGTTTTCGCCAGTTACTGTCACTCTGGCGTAAACTGCGCACCGTTAATTTATTGCCTGGCCTGATATTCGCGAAGGCACTGAGGAGTTTTGAATGCTGCCTTACCCGCAGATTGATCCGGTTGCTCTGGCCATCGGCCCCCTGAAGATTCACTGGTACGGCCTGATGTACCTGATCGGCATTGGTGGTGCCTGGCTGTTGGCGTCGCGCCGGTTGCATGACTTTGCGCCGACCTGGAGCAAGGAGAAGCTCTCCGACCTGGTGTTCTGGTGCGCGATGGGCGTGATTTTGGGCGGCCGTCTGGGGTATGTGCTGTTTTACGATCTGTCGTCTTACATCGCCAATCCGCTGCTGATTCTCGAAGTGTGGAAGGGCGGCATGTCGTTCCACGGCGGCTTTATCGGCGTGATGTTGGCGGCGTGGCTGTTCGGCAAACGCAACAACAAGACCTTTTTCGAGCTGATGGACTTTATCGCGCCGCTGGTGCCGATTGGTCTGGGCGCTGGGCGCATCGGCAACTTCATCAATGCTGAATTGTGGGGCAAGGCAACGGACGTGCCGTGGGCTATGGTCTTCCCGACCGACCCGCAGCAGTTGGCGCGCCACCCGTCGCAGTTGTATCAGTTTGCCCTTGAGGGCGTGGCACTGTTCACCATTCTCTGGTTCTACTCGCGCAAGCCGCGTCCAACCATGGCAGTGTCCGGCATGTTTGCCATGTGCTACGGGATCTTCCGCTTTATTGTCGAGTTTGTCCGTGTGCCGGATGCACAATTGGGCTATCTGGCGTGGGGCTGGCTGACCATGGGCCAGGTATTGTCGCTGCCGATGATTCTCGGCGGTCTGGGCCTTATCGCCTACGCTTACCGCCGTCAGTCGCCCGCTGCCGCCAACTCGCACTGAGAAGGCTCCAGCTCAAGTAAAATGCTCGATTAAACCTTTGTGCTGACCGATTGAGTCCAGTCGGTCAGCGCCGATGGCACGTTTGCGGAGTTGTAATGAAACAGTATCTCGATCTGATGCGTCTGGTGCGCGAAACCGGCACGTTCAAGAGTGATCGCACCGGCACCGGCACCTACTCGGTGTTTGCCCATCAGATGCGCTTCAATCTGGCGGATGGCTTCCCCTTGGTGACCACCAAGAAGTGCCATCTCAAGTCGATTATCCATGAGCTGCTGTGGTTCCTGCAGGGCGACACCAACATCCGTTACCTCAAGGAAAACGGTGTGCGCATCTGGGACGAGTGGGCCGATGAAAACGGTGATCTTGGCCCGGTATATGGCTATCAGTGGCGCAGTTGGCCTGCGCCTAATGGTCAGTCGATTGATCAGATCAGCAAGCTGATCGACATGATCAAGACCAACCCGGATTCGCGTCGCCTGATCGTCTCAGCCTGGAACCCGGCGCTGGTTGATCAAATGGCGCTGCCACCGTGCCACGCGCTGTTCCAGTTCTACGTCGCGGATGGCAAGTTGAGCTGCCAGCTGTACCAGCGTTCGGCGGATATTTTCCTCGGCGTGCCATTCAATATCGCCAGCTACGCGCTGCTGACGCTGATGGTCGCGCAGGTTTGCGGGCTGCAACCGGGTGATTTCATCTGGACCGGAGGCGACTGCCACCTGTACGCCAATCACATCGAGCAGACCGACTTGCAGCTGACGCGTGAGCCGCTGCCATTGCCGCAGATGAAACTGAATCCGGCGGTCACCAACCTGTTCGATTTCAAGTTCGAAGATTTCGAGTTGGTAGGCTACGAAGCACATCCGCACATCAAGGCCGAAGTCGCGGTCTGAGTCACTCCAGCGCTGCATTCGCAGCGCTTTCAGGCACGGGTTGTCGGCGCCTTTTCGGCGCCGTCGATGATCAGCGGGCCGGTCACTTGGCACAAATTTGTTACCCTGAGACTTTGATAGTCTGCAAGGAGCGGGTTTGTGTTGAGGATTTTGAGCGTAATTCTGTTGTGCCTGATGGGCACTTCAAGCTGGGCCGCAGAGCCTGAAAAGCCGGTATTACGGGTCGGTATCAGCGAAGTCCCACCGTTTGTAATCCACGAAGAAAATGGCAATTGGCGCGGGATCAGCGTCGATCTTTGGCAGGATATTGCTAAGTCGCTCGACTATCAGTTCGAGCTGGTGCCCATGCAATTCGGCGAATTATTGCCCAGCCTCGAAGCCAATCAGCTGGATGTGGTGATCGGCGCGCTGACCATGACGGCCGAGCGCGAAGAGAAACTCGACTTCACTCACCCGTTTTATCAAACCGGCCTGGCCATTGCCGTGCCTAAAGGCGAAGACTCGGCTGGCTGGAACGCGCTCAAGGGTTTGTTCTCGTGGCAGTTCTTCAGCCTGGTGTTGGGCCTTGCAGGTTTGCTGTTGTTGGTGGGCGCACTGCTCTGGGCGTTTGAGCGCCGTCGCAACAAGGACCAGTTCGGCGGTAACCCGGCTCAGGGGCTAGGCAATAGTTTCTGGTGGGCTGCTGTGACCATGACCACGGTGGGTTATGGCGACAAGGCGCCGGTGACTATGGGTGGCCGCTTGATTGCGATTGTCTGGATGTTTGCGGCGTTGATCATGGTGTCGACCTTTACCGCTGCCGTGACCAGCACGCTGACGCTGGGCGGTCTGCACAGCGGCATTCAAGGTGTCGATGACTTGCGCCGCTCGCACGTCGCGACCATCGACAAAACCATCAGTGCGCGTTATCTCGACAGCCAGCGGATTCGTAACAGCCGTTACCCGGATGTACTCAGCGGTATGCGTGCGGTGCAGGACGGCGAGGTCGATGCGATGGTTTATGACCTGCCGATCATGCAGTTTCGCAATCGCCAACTGGAGAAGGGCGAGCTGAATATTCTGCCCGGCACCTTCGAAAATCAGGCCTACGCCATTGCCGTGGCCAGCGGCAGCAAACTGCGCGAGCCGATCAGCCAGGAAGTGCTGCGCATTACCAACAGCGATGAGTGGCCGAGAATGCAGGAGCTTTATCTGGGACGCTAAACCGGTTGGCGTTTGGCCGCGTCCTTGAGCAAGCGCGCGGCCAGATCATCAACCTCGGCGCGCCGCTCTGCGGTGTCGCGCCAGTTGGCGTTGCCAATGCTCGACCATTGCGGATACGCCCGGGCATTGTTCAGGGCGTCGGGTAGTTTGCCATCACGCCAGGCGGTGTCTTGCGGTGCGGCCAGTTTCACCGCATCGACCGCCGCGTGGCCCCGGCTATTCAGAGCGTCGAGGAGCATCTGCTGACGCAATGCGAGCAGGCGCAATACTGCATCATCCACGGTCAGCTCGCGCTCCCCACGCAGTTTGCCTTTGAGGCGCGAACCATAGTTGCGCAAGGTTTGCGCGCTGCCGCCGACAATGGCTCCAAGCGCCGCCGCCGCGCCCAGCGTCAGGCCGCCGAGCAGTAAATCTATGCCCGCGCCGGTGGCTGCGCCTGCCGCCATGCCGCCGCCCACCTTGACCCCTAACTGCTTGAGTGTTTGCGGGTTGAACAGATCGTCGCCCCAGCGTCCGTCGAGCAGTGGCAAGTCTTGCGAATGAGCATCTTGCGGGCGAAATGCGTAGAGCCGCAGCAGCGCTTCAACGCAGTTCTGCTCACGCAAGCGAATACTCTGGCGTAACCCTTCGATTGCGGCCTTTTCCGCGGCCGGTTCGGCCGGCACACTGCGTCGACACGCCGCGCAATCAATCAACAATTCGGCGATCAGACGCATACCCGCTTCGCGGCGGGCCTGGCGCTGAGTGTTGTGATCATCAACAAGGCGCTGCAACTTGGGCCGGGCTTTTTCCAGCAACAATGCCAGGCTCTCATACAGCCGCTGCTCGCCATCTTCCGGTGGCGCCACGCTGTCAAACCGCACAAGTGCATGCAAACCAAGGCGGGCCAGTGCCTCGCGCCATTCCGGCTCGCGGTGGGCGTCGTTGGCGACAAAGTTGAGCACCGGCAGTAACGGCCGGCCGCACATGGCCAATACAGTTAATTCATCGCGGTACTTGGCCAGCACCGGTTCGCGTGCATCAATCACGTAAAGGCCGGCATCGGAGGCTTGTAACTGGCGCAGCACTTTAGCCTCTTGCTCGAAACGCTGGCGCGCTTCACTGCTGTCGAGAAAACGCGCCAGTCGCGCCGGGCCATCCAGACGTTCGCCGGGTCGATCCAGACGCTCGAGGTAGTCGAGTAGCGCAATTGCATCCTCAAGGCCAGGCGTGTCGTACAGCTCCAGCAGCGGCTCACCCTCGACCGACAGGCGTGCCCCTTCAACGTGACGGGTGGTGCTGGGGCGATGCGAGACTTCGCCAAAGCCAACATCGCGGGTCAGGGTGCGCAGCAACGAAGTCTTGCCGACATTGGTGTGGCCCACCAATGCCAGTGTCAGCGGCTTGTTAGTCATGGCCTGTCTCCAGCCATTTCAGCGGTGCGCTATCGGCATGAGGCAATTGCAGTTTATCGAGGGCGCTGTGCCAGTCGCTCAGGCGATCGCTGTCGAGCGCTTCACCCGCGGGCGGTTGCAGTAACCAAATGCGCGTGGCGCCGGCACTGCGGCTCAGTTCGCCAATCAGGGCCAGGCTGCCCCGGTCTGGCGAGCGGCGAGGATCGCAGGCGATGGCCAGACGCGCGGGCGGGAAGCGGCTGAGTTGTTCGAGCAGGCGCTGGCGTTGTTCGCGCGTGTCGATCATGCCCGCATCGACGACGCCTTTGGGCAGGCGACTTGGCGGCCACTGACGACGGCTGTCGAGTTCTATCGCCAGCACAATGGCCTCATCGCTGGTATTCAGCGCATTGCCCGCATGGTTTTGATGCAGTTGTTCAGGCGCGGCGTCATTGATGCCAATGCGTTCACTGCTGGGTTGCAGGCGCTCACGCAGCAAGCTGTAGGCGGGCAGGCTGGTATCAAGCTCGAGGATTTTGCAGCCGCTGAACCAGCGCCATGCGCAGCCGAGTATGAGCAGCAGGCGCGGGATAATGCCGTACACCAACACGACGCCGACCAGCCAGCCGGCCCAGATTTGCCGGGCCGATTCGCTGATTAATTCACTGTTGCCGCTGGCGCTGATCAGCTCGGCATCGGGCAGACTGAAGCCAAACAATGCTGGCAGCGCGCCGATTGCCTGGGTCAGGGCAGTGAAGGTCTGGCCGCCCAGAATGGTGCTTTCCCAGACAAAGCCGAAGCGGCGGGTGGCGAGCATCAGCAGCAGTGTGAGCAAGGCGCTGGACAGGGTAACCAGCCAGAATCCATTGGTCAGCATGCCCAGCGCCCAACGGCTGAGTCGCTGGCGTTGCAGCACAATCATCAACGCAGGCGCCAGTTGCGCGGCCTGCGCATCGCGGGCGAATTTCTCACTCAGCCATAACCACAAGCGGCCCAGTGCTCCGCCGCCTCCGGCAAACAGCAAACCGAGCAGCCAGCCGAGCAGCATTATCAAGTTCAGTCCAAGCAGACTGCCAAGTGCCCAGAACACGTTTACCGGTCGGCTGCCGTCGCCCAGCGCCGCCACAGCCAGCCCCGCACCGCTGACAATCGCCAGCAACAGAATGGCCAATAACGCCAGTCGTGCGCCCTGTATCCAGTGACCCAGCGCACGCAACTGGCCATCACGCTCGGCGAGTATCAGTGCGCGCGCGTGCAAACGCTCAGTGAAGTCACCGCCAGCGGCGCGCACCTGACGGTTGGCCTCGCTGTCTTCCAGCGGGCCGGTGTGTTCTTCACGCAGGCGGATAGTCTCGGTCAGCCACAGGCGTTTGAGTTTGTTTGGAGGCGTTGAGGCGTCAGTCACACGGCTTCTCAAATCAGAATGATGTCCTCAGCATAACCCCTGATACGGCGTTGGGCTAAATCTTGATGAGCCCAATGGATTGGGGCCAAGGCTTTCGACAACCCGGACTCACGTGTTACCACACCCGCGAAAAATACCATCACAAGCACGATCGCAATCCACATCCCACAGATCGCCATGACAGATTAACCTGCGGTTTATCCATCCTCCACGCACAAAGCCATCACCTCGTTCCCACGCCGTATGAGATCCGGAGGATGGATAGCCCCTAGGGGGCAATCCGTCAGGCGATACAGGCCACACCAAATAATTCCCCGCGATGGATTTTCACCGCCACCACCGCGCCCACCGGCATCACCCCGTTCCCACGCCATACGATATC
>NZ_FPBC01000012.1:0-12952 GCF_900116605.1 Pseudomonas marincola | reverse complement strand
GGAGGATGGATAGCCCCTACGGGGCAATCCGTCGGGCGATATTGGCCGCGCCGCATAATTCCCCGCGATGGATTTTCACCGCCCCGACCCGCACGAAAGTCACATGCCAACCCCGCGTTTCAGGGCAATATGGCCGGATTATTAATGCCTCTGATATGCTCGCCAGATGAATAAATTACTCCCCCTCAGCCTGATCGCCGCACTCGCGGAAAACCGCGTGATCGGTCGTGACAATCAATTGCCATGGCACTTGCCGGCAGACCTTAAACACTTCAAGGCGATGACGCTCGGTAAGCCGATCATCATGGGCCGTAAAACCTGGGACTCGCTGGGTCGCCCATTGCCGGGCCGGCTTAATCTGGTGATCAGTCGCCAGAGCGGCTTGCAGTTGGAGGGCGCGGAAGTGTTCGCCTCGCTAAATGAGGCGCTGGTGCGGGCCGATGCCTGGGCGCGGGAGAAGGGCGTCGATGAACTGATGCTGATTGGCGGTGCGCAGTTGTATGAGCAAGCCTTAAAGCAGGCCGATCGCCTCTACCTGACGCGCGTGCAGCTTAGCCCCGAGGGCGATGCATGGTTTCCGGAAGTGGATCAGGCCGACTGGCAACTGGCGTCGAGTGATGCGCATGAGGCCGGTGAAGCTACGCCGGCGCACACCTTTGAAACCTGGCTGCGTCGCGCCTGAGTTTCAGCGGTCTAGCGGATACGACTCTAGCTTGTTTGTGGGGTTGATTTTTCGCGGGGGGGTGACGGTGAAAATCCGTTGCGGGGGATTTTGCGGTGTGGCCTGCATCGCCCGACGGATTGCCCCGAAGGGGCTATCCATCCTCCGGGTGTTGTTCGGCGTGAGAACATGGTGATGCCGGCGAGTGTTCCAACGGAGGATGGATAAACCGCAGGTTAATCCGTCATGGCGATCTGCGGGATACAACGCCGAATCGTTTGCGGGTTTGATTTTTCGCGCGGCGGGGACGGTGAAAATCCGTTGCGGGGGATTTTGCGGTGTGGCCATTATCGCCTGACGGATTGCCCCGCAGGGGCTATCCATCCTCCGGATCTCGTTACGCGTGAGAGGGTGGTGATGCCGGTGCGTGTTCTTAACGGAGGATGGGTAAACCGCAGGTTAATCCGTCATGACGGTCTGCGGGATACAACGCCGAATCGTTTGCGGGTTTGATTTTTCGCGCGGTGGTGACGGTGATAATCCGTTGCGGGGGATTGTGCGGTGTGGCCTGCATCGCCTGACGGATTGCCCCGTTGGGGCTACCCATCCTCCGGTTTTTGTTCGGGCAGAAACCAGTTGAGCAGCAAGGCGCTGATGCCGCCAGTGGCAACGCCGGATTCCAGTACGTTGCGCAGGGCCGCTGGCATGTGCGCCAAGAACTCAGGCACTTGCGATACGCCGAGGCCCAGCGCCAGTGATACCGAGATGATCAGCAGCGCGCGGCGGTCGAGCTGGATGCTCGCGAGAATATTGATGCCCGATGCCGCAACGGCGCCAAACATCACCAGCGCGGCACCGCCCAGAACCGGTTCGGGCACTGCCTGAATAACCCCGGCGACGCTGGGGAACAGGCCGAGCAATACCAGCATGGCCGCGATCCACAAGCCTACGTGGCGGCTGGCCACGCCGGTCAGTTGAATCACGCCGTTGTTCTGGGCGAATACCGAGCTGGGGAAGGTGTTGAACACACCAGCCAGCAACGAGTTGGCGCCATTGACCAAGACGCCGCCCTTGATGCGTTGCATCCACTCGGGGCCATCGACCGGCTTGCCGGAGATTTTGCTGGTGGCGGTGATGTCGCCAATGGCTTCCAGTGAGGTCACCAGATAGATCACCAACATTGGAATAAACAGCGCCCAAGAGAAACCAAGGCCGAAGTGCAGCGGCACCGGCACCTGGAATACGGCAGCCTGGTGCATGCCGGTGAAGTCGAGGCGGCCCAAATAAGCGGCCATCAGGTAACCCACGGCGAGGGCGATAACAATTGCGCAACTGCGCATCCACACCACGGGGATGCGGTTGAGCACGACGATGATCGCCAACACCGTGCCGGAGAGCATCAGGTTTTCGGCATTGGCGAAGGTGCCATTGCCCATCGCCGTGAAGCCACCGCCCATGCTGATAAGGCCGACTTTGATCAGCGTCAGGCCGATCATCAGCACCACAATGCCGGTGACCAGCGGGGTGATCAGGCGCTTCACAAACGGCAGGATGCGCGACACGCCCATCTCGACAAACGAGCCGGCAATGACCACGCCGAAAATCGCCGCCATCACAGCTTCCACCGGTGTGCCTTGCTTGACCATCAAGGCGCCGCCGGCAATCAGCGGGCCGACGAAGTTGAAGCTGGTGCCCTGCACAATCAACAAGCCGGCGCCGAACGGGCCGAAGCGCTTGCACTGAACGAAGGTGGCGATACCGGAAATCACCAGCGACATCGACACGATCAGGTTGGTGTCACGGGCAGAGACGCCCAGCGCCTGACAGATCAACAGGCCCGGTGTGACGATAGGCACAATGATCGCGAGCAGATGCTGGAGTGCGGCAACCAGGGCAATGAAGGGTTTGGGCTTGGCATCAGGGCCGTAGACCAACTCGCTCTGAGTCGATTCAGAAGAGGGGGGATTCGCCAGAGAAGTCATGCTGTCGTCCGCAAAAAAGCGGCGATTCTACAGAACTGGCAGGGATCGGACGATGTTTCACTGACTGGAGGTCAGGCAGGGGATCGCCTTGAAGGGAAACCCGGCAAGCTGGATGTTCCGTCCTCCAGCTAACTGGAGGACGGAGTCCGTTTACGGCGGGCTGTTACGGCACCAGTTTTTCCAGCAATGCCTTGTCGCGTACCGCACCTTTGTCGGCGCTGGTGGCGAGCAGGGCATAGGCCTTGAGCGCGGTGGTCACCTTGCGTGGGCGATGCTCGACTGGCTTCCAGCCTTTTTTGTCTTGCTCGACACGGCGTGCAGCCAGTTCTTCATCGCTGATCAGCAAGTTGATGCTGCGCTTGTGGATATCGATGAGGATCTTGTCGCCTTCCTGCACCAGACCAATGGCGCCGCCAGCAGCGGCCTCTGGCGAGGCGTGGCCGATTGATAGGCCGGAGGTGCCGCCGGAGAAGCGACCGTCGGTGAGCAAGGCGCAGGCTTTACCCAGACCTTTGGATTTCAGGTAGCTGGTTGGGTAGAGCATTTCCTGCATACCAGGGCCGCCTTTCGGGCCTTCGTAGCGGATGATGACGATATCGCCTTCTTTGATTTCGTCATTGAGGATGCCCCTGACGGCGCTGTCCTGGCTTTCGAAAATCTTGGCGCTGCCTTCAAACACGTGGATCGACTCGTCTACGCCTGCGGTTTTGACCACGCAGCCGTCGAGGGCGATGTTGCCGTAAAGCACGGCCAGGCCGCCTTCTTGCGAGTAGGCGTGTTCAACGCTGCGGATGCAGCCGTTTTCACGGTCGTCATCGACGGTGTCCCAGCGTGTCGACTGGCTGAATGCAGTCTGCGTCGGAATACCGGCAGGGCCGGCGCGGAAGAAGGTGTGTACGGCTTCGTCCTGAGTCTGGGTGATGTCCCACTCGGCAATCGCCTCAGCCATGCTCGGGCTGTGGATGGTCGATACGTCGGTGTGCAGCAAGCCGCCACGGGCCAGCGAACCGAGGATCGAGAAGATCCCGCCTGCACGGTGAACGTCTTCCATGTGGTACTTCTGGATGTTCGGCGCCACTTTGCACAGCTGCGGAATCTTGCGGGACAGGCGATCGATGTCGCGCAGGTCGAAGGCCACTTCGCCTTCTTGCGCCGCTGCCAGCAGGTGCAGAATGGTGTTGGTCGAACCGCCCATGGCGATGTCCAGACTCATGGCGTTCTCGAACGCCTTGAAGTTGGCGATGTTGCGCGGCAGTACCGAGGCGTCGTTCTCTGCGTAGTAACGCTGGCATAGCTCAACAGCCAGGCGGCCAGCGCGCAGGAACAGTTGTTCGCGGTCGGCGTGGGTGGCCAGCGTCGAGCCGTTGCCCGGCAAGGCCAGACCCAGCGCTTCCATCAGGCAGTTCATAGAGTTGGCGGTGAACATGCCCGAGCAACTGCCGCAAGTCGGGCAGGCGCTGCGCTCGTATTCGGCGACTTTTTCATCCGATGCGCTTTCGTCAGCGGCGATGACCATTGCATCGACCAAGTCGAGACCATGGCTGGCCAGCTTGGTTTTACCGGCCTCCATTGGGCCGCCAGAAACAAATACCACCGGGATGTTCAGGCGCAAGGCAGCCATCAACATGCCGGGGGTGATCTTGTCGCAGTTGGAGATGCACACGATGGCGTCGGCGCAGTGAGCGTTGACCATGTATTCCACGGAGTCGGCGATGATCTCGCGGCTCGGCAGCGAATACAGCATGCCGTCGTGGCCCATGGCGATGCCGTCATCGACGGCGATGGTGTTGAATTCTTTCGCCACGCCGCCGGCTTTTTCGATCTCGCGGGCGACCAGTTGGCCCATGTCTTTGAGATGCACGTGGCCGGGCACGAACTGGGTGAACGAGTTGGCGATGGCAATAATTGGCTTCTTGAAATCCTCGTCCTTCATGCCAGTGGCACGCCAAAGGGCACGGGCGCCAGCCATGTTGCGGCCGTGGGTGGAGGTTTTCGAGCGGTAATCAGGCATGACGGGTTCCTGCAGCAAATATCGGTTGGCGGGAGCCTGTAAAAACAACTGTTGCGGGTAACGCAGTGGTTTTTACAAGCGCCCTCATATACGTAGGGTGAGCCGGGTTCAGGCCCAAAGCAAACGGAAATTTCCGGTGTTGGTCTGAGGTCGTGGGTGGCGCAGGGTGAGCGCGTGACGACCAGCTCCGCCGAGGTGTGGCAGGAGACCTCAGATTCTAATCCCAGCAGGCGGTTGGGCGAAAGGGTTGTGGCGACTTACGGGCGGCTGCGCACCGGCAAAATTGCTTTGACGGTGCACGGCTCGCTTGATCAGGCCTCGACTCCGCGCAAGCGCGCGGAGCGGCGGCGCAGCAGTTCAATGGTCACCAGCATGATGATCGAGAGAATGATCAGCAGCGTCGCGATCGCCAGAATGCTCGGATTGATCTGCTCGCGCAGCCCCGAGAACATCTGCCGTGGAATGGTGCGCTGTTGCGGCCCGGCCATGAACAGAATCACCACCACTTCATCGAACGAGGTGATAAAGGCGAACAGTGCGCCGGAAATAACACCGGGGCGAATCAGCGGCATGATGATGTCCCAGAACACCCGTACCGGCCGTGCTCCGAGGTTAAGGCCGGCGCGTACCAGCGAGTAGTCAAAGCCTGCCAGCGTGGCGGTGACGGTGATGATCACGAACGGTGTGCCGAGGGCGGCGTGAGCCAGAATCACCCCGAGGTAGTTACCGGCCAGGCCCAGATCTGAATAGAAGAAGAACATGCCAGCGGCGGTGATGATCAGCGGAACGATCATTGGCGATAACAGCAACGCGGTAATCAAGCGCCGCGCCGGCATGTCATCACGCGCCAGTCCCACGGCTGCGCAGGTGCCTAATGCTGTGGCGATAACGGTGGCGCAGATGCCGATGAAGAAGCTGTTCTTGATTGCCAGCACCCACTTTGGATCACTGAAAATCGCGCTGTACCAGCGCATTGAATAGGCTTCTGGCTGAAATGTGAGCATGCCTTTGGTGAAGCTGAAGAACGGCTCGACGTTAAACGACAGCGGAATAATCACCAGAATCGGCATGATGAGAAAGAACAGCACCAACCACGAGGTGCTCTTCAGCAGCCATGTGCCGAGGCGATACCAAAAACCAAAATACGCGGGAGCCTTGGCCATTGTTTAACCCAACTTGATATTGCTGGCGCCGACGAAACGGTCGTACAGCCAGTAGAGCAACAGAATCAGCGCGAGCAGCAACGAGCCCAGTGCGGCGGCCAGTTCCCAGTTGTTCGAGCGCTGCATGTGGAAGGCGATGATGTTGCTGATCATCTGGCCGTCGGTGCCGCCGACCAGCGCCGGGGTGATGTAGTAACCCACCGAGATGATGAACACCAGCAAGGCGCCAGCGCTGAGGCCGGGCAAGGTCATCGGGAAGTAGATTTTCGCAAACGCCGGAATCGGCTTGTCACCCAGCGACATCGCGGCGCGCATATAGCTGGGGTCGATGCCGCGCATCACGCTGTACAGCGGCAGAATCATGAACGGCAGCAGAATGTGGGTCATCGCCACCACTGTGGCAAACGAGGTGTAGAGCATCTCGAATGGCTCGTTGGTCAAGCCGACGCCCATCAGGAACGAGTTGATCACGCCGTTGGTTTGCAGCAGTGCAATCCACGCGGTGGTGCGTACCAACAATGAAGTCCAGAACGGCAGCAACACCAGCACCAGAAGCAGGTTGGCGCGGTTCTCGGAGAGGCCGGCAAGGTAATACGACAGAGGATAGCCGAGCGCGGCGCAGAGCAGGGTAATCACCAGCGCCATGGTCAGCGTCTTGCTGTAGAGCTGCAGGTAGATCTGCGTCTCTTCACGCACCTGAATGCCTTTCTCGGGATTCAGTTCAAGGTCCAGCGCGGTGAGGTAATAGTCGGAGGTGTATTCGGCGCCAGCACGTTTAACCGCATACCAGAGGTCGGTGCGTTGCCACTTGGGGTTGGCGGCCAGCACGGTGGCCGCACCCTTGGTTGTCAGGTCGTCGCCCTTGAGCTTGCCGACCTTGCGCGCGGTGGACTTAACCACGCTGGACATACCGGTATACGCGCGGTTGAACTCTTCGGCTAGCTTGCCGGACAGGCGCTCTTTGGCCAGCCCGTTGAGTTCAACGGCAAAAATTTGCAGGGTTTGCTGATCGGGAGTGGCTTTGCCATCCCAGTTTTCCAGTGCCGCGAGGGTTTCGGGAATCAGTTCGGCGACAGTCGGGTGATGCACACTGCGCCAGAGCATGCTGGCGATGGGCGCGACAAACGTCAGCAGGATAAACACCAGCAGCGGCACAACGAACATAAACGCAGTGATGCGTTTCTTGCGCTGAGCGCTAGCGGCCTGTCGGGCTTCGGTGGTGGATAACGATGACATTTAGCGGCTTCCAAAACACGGTGCAAGGCGGTTGAGTCGTTACAGTGGCGGGTGCTGCAATCAGCCGGGGAATGCGCCCGGCTGATTGCAGGTCAGGCTGTTACTTGAGCAGCCATTCGTTGAATTTTTCACCCAGCGACTCGCCGTAGTCCGCCCAGAACTCCGAGCCTGCGCGGATGCCCGCGTCGAGGTGCGCAGTTGGCAAGTGCGGTGCTGCTGCCGGGTCCATCATCGGTGCAGAAGACTTGCGGGTCGGGCCGTAGGCAACATCGCTCATGCCAGCCAATGGCTTGGACTGAGTGGCGTAGGCGATGAATTTGAAGGCCAGATCTTTCTTCGGTGAGCCTTTCAGCACAGCCCAGGCGTCGAGGTCATAAACGTGGCCGTCCCAGACGATCACGAATGGCTTGCCTTCTTTACGGATCGAGTCGTAGAAGCGACCGTTAGCCGACTGCACCAGAACTGCGCCGCCATCGTTAAGCAACTGCGGAGCCTGCGACCAGGAGTCGAACCAGACGATGTCTTTCTTAATGGTGTCGAGTTTCTTGAAGGCGCGTTCCTGACCTTCTGGCGTGGCCAGCACTTCGTAGACTTCTTTCGGTGCTACGCCGTCAGCCAGCAGTGCCCATTCCATGTTCACTTGCGGACGTTTGCGCATGGCGCGTTTGCCCGGGATCTTGGCCGTGTCGAAGAAGTCGCCAATGCCAGCAGCCTTGGTGTCGCCGATGGTTTTTTCGTTGTAGGCATACACCACGGACCAGACGATGTTGCCGATCGCGCACTCGCTCGACAGTGCATCCGGGATGAAGTCTTGCTCGGCTGGGGTGCCGTCTACGCCTGCGGGCAGAATGTCACGCGGGATCGTTTCCAGCAGGCCTTCGGAGCAGGCGCGCTCAAGGTCGATTACTTCGACGTCGACGACATCCCACTGGATATTGCCGGACTCAACCTGCGCCTTCATTTCAGCCACGCCGCCCGAGTAATCCTCGAACAGCACTTTGGTGCCGGTATCTTTCTGGAACGGATCAATCATGTGCAGCTTTTGAGCTGCGCCATATGCACCGCCCCAAGACACTACGGTCAAACTGTCTTCGGCGTGCGCGCCAACCGACGCCAGGCCCAAGGCCGCCGTCAGGGCGAAAGTGGATATGCTGGTGCTCAGTGATCTAGCCATTGCAGTGCTCCATTGCCTATTTTTATGTGTGTAATCCATGAAAATACTGCGTCAGGAATTACCGGGTTGCTTGTTCAACTCAAGTGGTTTTCTGCGGTGCAGGCCGGTCCAGCGCCTGACTGTCTTGCGCAAGCCAGGCCAGAGCGACTTCTTCTTGGGCGCTGAATTGCGGGGCTGAACTGTCGTTCAGGTTCTTTACCACCAGCTCCGAACCGTCGGCGGTTTCGAACTGGTAGCGAATGTATTCACCGACATAGTGGCGAGCCACAAAACGCGCCTTGATCTGATTACAGGCACCGCCAAGACGGTCGGTAAAGGTGAGCTTTTCCGGGCGTACCGAGATTGTCGTCGGCGCGCCAATCTCGGTGCAGTTGGCTTTGAGGCTGCTGACCTCGGCCCCATCTGCCAGGCGCACGGTAACGGTCTCGTCACCGACCTGGGCAATGGTGCCCATGATCTTGTTGCTCTCGCCGATGAAGTCGGCCACGAACAGATTCGCCGGGCGTTCATAGAGCACGTGCGGCGCGGCGCATTGCTGGACGATGCCGTTGTTGAATACGGCAATCCGGTCCGACATGGTCAGCGCTTCGGTCTGGTCGTGGGTGACGTAGATGACGGTGAAGCCGAGTTGGTCGTGCAGACGTTTAATCTCGAACTGCATTTGCTCGCGAAGCTTTTTGTCGAGTGCGCCGAGCGGCTCGTCCATCAGCACAATGTCGGGGGCAAATATCAGCGCGCGGGCCAGTGCGACACGCTGGCGCTGACCGCCGGAGAGTTGTCCCGGATGCCGGTTGCCAAAGGCCTGCAGTTCAACCAGCGTGAGGTATTCATCGACCTTGGCGTTGATTTCGTCCTTGGCCATCTTGCGCACCTTGAGCGGGTAGGCAAGGTTTTCGCGCAGCGTCATGTGCGGGAACAGGGCGTACTGCTGGAACACCATGCCGATGTTGCGCTGATACGGTGCGATGCTGGTGACCGAGCGGCCGTTGATGAGAATTTCGCCACTGGTTACATCTTCGAAACCGGCGAGCATCATCAGGCAGGTGGTCTTGCCCGAGCCGGAAGGGCCAAGCAGGGTAATGAATTCGCCCTTGGCTACATCTAGGTTGAAGTCTTTGACCACCAGCGACTTGTGGTCATAGGTCTTTTTAACGTTGGTGAATTGCAGGAACGGTTTGTCCCCAACCGGATCAGCCATACATCTCCCTAGCATTGAAGCAAAAGCAAATCCCGGCTTGTGGCCAAGACCTGACATTGGCGTCAGCAGTAGCGCAAAGCGGTCTGACATCTGACCTGCGATCTGCTGTTATTAATTAGATCAGTGCAATTACTACGCCAAGCCAAATGCGTAAACGGTCTTGAGCGCTGCGTTACCGTTAAGGCTAGTCGGCACGAGGCATAACGCCAGTATGTATGTAGAAACAGGTAACAGTTTGGGCCATTAACGGGGGAGGAAAGTGTCGTTAATGCTCAATGCTGGTGCATGAAACGCAGGTGCAGGCGGGGGGATGTAATGCGGTTGTAGCCCCTGTTCAGAGCTACAACCGTGAGGCGGGATGCGCCTTAGCTGTTTGGCAGCAGGCGGCAGGTCAGGCTCTTGATGTAGCGCGTTTCGGCAATCGCTGGATGCACCGGATGATCCGGGCCTTGCGCGCCGCGCTCAAGCAACTGGATGTTGCGGTCGAGGTGGCGGGCGCTGGTCAGCAGAATATTTTGCAGGTCATCTTCCGGCAGGTGCATGGAGCATGAAGCGCTGACCAAAATGCCGTCTTTGTTGAGCAGGCGCATGGCTTGCTCGTTAAGGCGACGGTAAGCGGCTTCACCGTTCTTCATGTCTTTTTTGCGCTTGATGAATGCCGGCGGATCAACGATTACCACATCGAAACGCTCTTCACCGGATTTCAATTCCTTCAGCGCGGCAAAGGCATCGCCTTCAACGCATACCAGTTTTTCCGCCAGACCGTTAAGGGTGGCGTTGCGCTCAACACCGTCGAGGGCGAAAGCCGAGGCGTCCACGCACATGACTTCGCTCGCGCCAAAAGCCGCCGCTTGCACGCCCCAGCCGCCGATGTAGCTGAACAGGTCGAGTACGCGCTTGCCTTTTACATAAGGTGCAAGACGGGCGCGGTTCATGCGGTGGTCGTAGAACCAGCCGGTTTTCTGGCCTTCGATCACGGGCGCTTCAAACTTCACGCCGTTCTCTTCCAGTGCGACCCACTCCGGCACAACGCCGAATACGGTGTCGACATAGCGCTCAAGGCCTTCGGCGTCGCGTGCAGCCGAATCGTTCTTGAACAGGATGCCAGTAGGTTTGAGCACCTGAACCAACGCAGCGATCACGTCGTCCTTGTGGCGCTCCATGGTGGCGGAGGCCAGTTGCACGACCAGAATGTCGAAGAAACGGTCTACAACCAGGCCCGGCAACAGGTCGGAGTCACCGTAAATCAGGCGATAGCATGGCTTGTCGAACAGGCGGTCACGCAGGCTCGCGGCCACATTGATGCGGTGAACCAGCAGTGATTTATCCAGCACATGCTTGACGTCACGCGACAGCAAACGAGCGCAGATGAGGTTGTTCGGGCTCAGCGCGACAATCCCCAGCGGCTTGCCACCGGCGGCTTCCAGAATGGCCTGATCACCACTGGAAAAACCGTTCAGCGGCGTGGCGGCGACATCGATCTCGTTGCTGTAAACCCAAAGGTGGCCGGCGCGCAGGCGTCGGTCGGCATTGGCTTTCAGGCGCAGGCTGGGCAGGGACATTGGGGATTCTCCAGAAAAAGAGCGAGATTATAGCGCAGTGGGCAACGACTTGACCCGTTCCGGGAGGCCCTGAACATGACCGCAGAGGCCGAAAAACAGGCGCAAAGGGCTGAATTATTGTGGTCAAGCTCAGGCGCTGTCCGGACGGATGGTCGTTTGCGGCATTGCCCGCATCCTGTCCGGCGTCCGCCAAGGATGGTTTTCAGCGGCTGATAGTGTGAATATTCGCTGCTGAGTTGTTAACCGGATTGGCGTGCTATGCCCGAATTACCTGAAGTCGAAACCACCCGCCGCGGGATTGCTCCGCACCTTGAAGGGCAGCGCATCAGCCGTGTGATTGTGCGCGACCGCCGACTGCGTTGGCCGATTCCCGACGACCTCGATATTGTCGTGTCCGGGCAGCGTATCGAGAGCGTTGAGCGACGCGCCAAGTACCTGTTGATCAAGCTCGAAACCGGCAGCCTGATCAGCCATCTGGGCATGTCTGGCAACCTGCGGATGGTGCCCTGCGGGACTCCGGCGGCCAAGCATGAGCATGTCGACATTGAGCTGGAATCGGGCATGGCGCTGCGGTACACCGACCCTCGGCGTTTTGGCGCACTGCTCTGGAGCAATACGCCGCATGAGCATGTGTTGCTCAGCAAGCTGGGCCCGGAACCATTGACCGAGACGTTTGCGGGCGAGCGCCTGTACGAGATGTCTCGTGGGCGCTCGATGGCGGTCAAGCCGTTCATCATGGATAACGCAGTGGTGGTCGGCGTCGGCAATATTTACGCAACCGAGGCGTTGTTCGCCGCCGGAATTGATCCCCGGCGCGAGGCTGGGACAATTTCCAAGGCGCGCTACATCAAACTCGCGATCGAGATTAAACGCATCCTTGCCCATGCAATCGAGCGCGGCGGCACCACATTGCGCGACTTTATTGGCGGCGACGGCAAGCCTGGCTATTTCCAGCAGGAGTTGTTTGCTTATGGTCGCGGCGGCGAGTTCTGCAAGGTCTGTGGCAGTACTTTGCGCGAAATCAAACTGGGCCAGCGTGCGAGTGTTTACTGCCCGCGTTGCCAGCGCTGAAGGGCTCGCGCTCAGCAGTTGCGCTCCGCTTTTTGGCCTTTAAATGGGCTGGTAGCGCCTTAATAGCCAGATGCCAGTCATGATTTGCGCTGGGATTGAAGTCTGTCACGCTGACAATTCACTCAGCGCTGTTATAGTTAAGGCAACAGACCCGCATCTCTGAAGGATCGTCACATGAAATTGTTTCGTTCAACTGCTGTTATTTTCGCCCTTATCGCAAGCATGCTGGCTATGCCGGTGATGGCCGAAATGGAACAGCAAAATGCCAGTGGCGATCCGATCTACACCGCCAATGCGCCTAAAGGTTATTCGATGATCGGCGATCTGTTGATCGCTCGTCCGTTGCTGATTGCGGCAACAGTGGTTGGTGCAGCTGTGTTTGTTGTGACTCTGCCGTTTAGTGCGCTGGGCGGTAATATTGATGAGGCGGCTCAGTCGTTGATTCAAGAGCCAGGTCAGGCTGCATTCCAGCGTTGCCTGGGCTGCACGACAGTTGGTTACAAGGGTTACGATAACGACTAAGTCTCAGTCGGCTGCACAAAAACCCACCGCGCTATGCGCTGTGGGTTTTTTGTTGGATTGCATTTAGGCCGATGTTCACGGCTTTCTGCTCGCGGATGAAATGCGCGTCGTGGTTTCCTCCATGACGGATTACGCCGCGTGGCGGCTAATCCATCCTCCGCGCCCCACGCGGTTTATATGGCGAACCCATCCCCCTCGACTAACGCGGTTTATACGGAGGTTGGAATCCGCATCGCGGCTTCCGACATGGCGGTTGGCCTGCTGTGCGCGGTCTGCTTTTGATCGATGGCAGATTTTTTCATGTTCCGGTTTGTGTGTTCCCCTAATGCAACGCCATGACGGATTACGCCGCGCGGCGGCTAATCCATCCTC
>NZ_FPBC01000004.1 GCF_900116605.1 Pseudomonas marincola | reverse complement strand
TTTTTAATATCGATTTCTCTCGCTCGAGCCGAGCAATCCGAGCTTCCAACTCTTGGATTTTTTGCTGCTCCGGAGTCAGCGCCTTACTTTTAGGTGTCAAGCCTGTTCGCTCTTGCTGGAGCTGATCGACCCAACGACGCAGAGCCGTCTCACCAATACCCAGTGAGCGACTGGCCTCGATGAAGCTGTAGTTTTGACTGAGCACGAGGTCAGCAGCCTCGCGTTTGAACTCAGGGGAAAAGGTACGGCGTTGCTTGGTCATATGACACCTCGTTCTGGCGAGTATTCTCGCCTAAATGAGTGTCCGGTTTCATTAGACCACTACAGGTATACCGTTTCGGGGGGAGCAGACCGCATCCGTTCAGAGCGGATATGAGATGGCGATAGGATCGTTCTGGACATGGCATACCTTGGCTGACTAGATTTTAGTGGCGGATGATAGAAGTAACTTTCAAGCGCGCAGTATTGGCCACAGAGTGATGCTGGTTAGCAGGCACGCACATGTCCATGTCGCAAGCGGGAGCCTTAGCAACCTCATTGAGTCGTGTAGCGGAATATGCAGGCGTTTGTGCATGTAGCCTTTGAGTAGAAATACACACCAAGCCAGTGGGGCCGTATGAAATGACACGAGCAGGGCGACGCGCCAAACTGCCTTCTCAATTAACTCAGCCGCTGATGTAGAGGGTGGGTACCCAAGGTAGCCAAGTCGCAGTGTTATGGCGGAGGCCATGATCACGATTGATTGGCCGCTATAGAACAGCTGTCTCCAAAGCGCGGCGCGAACTGCTTCTGTTGTCCGATACATTATTGATGGCCTCAAGACTTGGGGCCTTCAGGAGAGCATGACCTCTCGGATATGCAACCTGCTCAAGAGTGAGGGGGTGTGCCAAAACCAGATAGTTTTAGAGTTCGTATTGAATTTTGAATGAGGGCGAGTCGCTCGCACGATTTTGGCGGCGATCGTAGAGTCTGGTCATGCTGATGTTGGCGTGCCCAAGCCAGTGCTGAACCTGAGCAATGTCGGCGTGGTGCTCCAATACAATAGTAGCTGCGGTCACGCGCAGGCCATGCACGCCTAATCCAGTTACATCAATTCCTGAGAGTTTCTCTTAATGGCAAACGGCTTTATAAAGTCTGTCGGCGCTGGGGGTTTGACCAGATTTGCTGTCTCTTAGGCTGGTAACCATAAAGCTACTTCTGTCTGCACCATTTCTAGCGTTCTCCAAGTACGCGGCGATGCATTTAGCGGCATCAAACTGAAGCGGAATATAGCTTAGCCGTCCACCTTTACCTTGTATCCGTAAATGCTGAAACCCCTCCCTCTCTGTAGATCGTTATTTTTCAGTAAAGTCACTTCTTGCCGTCGTAGGCCTTGGAATAGCAGCACCGCAAGCATGGCCCTGTCGCGCAAACCTTTCGTTCAATAACGGTCGGGTGCGTTTAGAAGTAACTTCTCCTGTGCATTGTTCAGGGCAGGCGTCTTGCCCACGTAGCTTTCGATACGTGGCCGCCTAATACCGTGCACTGGGTTGCGTGTGTGGCGAGGGCCTCGCTCAATCAGGTAGTCGAAAAGGCTCGCCAGCGCAGCAAGCTTTCGTCTGCTTGTGGCAGAGGATAAACCGGCACTCTCCAAGTTGGCCCGCCAAACCAATACGCGGCTACGTGATATTTCGTGTAGATCTTTGACGGCGCGCACGCCGAATAAAGCAAAAAAGTCTCGAATATCGCAACGATAGGCGCGCCGTGTCTGCTGGTTGTGTAGGTTGGCGAGCCATTCTGAAACTAAGCAGACGACGGAAGAGAGTTTCGTCTGAATTAAATCCGTGTGGTTGGTGCCCTAAAGTTGCTTTTCTGGCTGCATGGCTGGTTATGTCCTGTTTGCAAAGTAGCTTTATGGTCGATGAAATAGGTACCAAGGCAACTCTTGATAACGTGTTCCATCAAGAGTTTTGAGTTACTTACTCGCTATCAAACAGGCTCAGTAATGCTCGCCACAGATGATCAAGTAGCGTGGGCTATGCCAGTGTCGGGAGGGAGAGTTGCGGTGAGGTTTGGAGTCCGATTTCTAGAGCTTTACTGGGAACGGTAAATCAAACGGAAGTGGGGGGACCATTTTTGATGTGGCGTGCGGCTCTGATATAAAAAGTGTATCAGAGCCGCAGTGCGGCTATTTAACAGCAGACCTCATCGTGGAGGCTCTCCAATTTTTCCTGCACCTGTAAAATTCGACGAAGCACCCGTAGTTGTGGTTCGAACTCGAGGAAGATCTCTTTCTGCTCAGCAGTGAGCTCAATGCTGAAGTCGTTGAGCGTGTGATCCAAAATGACTTCGTTAGAGTCGTTCACGTCGTCTAGGAAGTCGATATAGATGTTGCCATCCGTTCCTGTGGTCGAAAATTCCCAGTACGCAATTATTTGACCGTCCTCATGGGTATCGGTACGAAGCCCAAAACAAGTTGTATCGATGCCCATCGCTTGACTCTTCATTTTGAAGGCATCAGCGATTCCTTGAATAACGGGGTTAGTTGCAATTTTAATCATTTTTCACTTCCTATTTGGTTATCTATAAGCACTGCCGATCGGCAATGCTTGAAACCATGGTGCCGAAGAAACTCTGGGAAAAATGGCCAATTGCGTACCGTTTGTGGGTCAGGTGACGAGAAAAGCTTGAAAAGTAGTTTTAGTGTGTCTCCCAGTGATGCCACCTACCGGCTCCAGTGATGTTGAACCGCCGTTGTCGACGATCCCGCATCTAGGTCTATGGCGCATTCACTCTCAGTTGTCGTTGCCCATAGCTGTCATAGGGGCGAGCCTCCCAGGTGCGGTGACTGTGTCAGGGTCCTGCATTTTGCAGTGGATCTATTGCGTGTGATTTGCTAGGACAAAGGACTGCTTAGGTAGCTTCGCCATTATTTCGAGAGTTCAGGTGATCGAGGGTTGATTTCTGATGCATCTCTTAAACTGATCTTTGGTGACGCGCTATTCGAGTACGCTAGGCGGACGTACGACTTTTTCTCCCCTGGGCTATCCACCTTGTGACGATTTGAGCTCAGGTGCATAAACGGGCAGCTGAGGAACTGACTAAAATTCATCGTTATTAATCCACCAATCTTTGCTTGGTAGAAAATGTCAGCCCAAACGTCGAGCTCCTCGTCGCTCATGCCATCAGTTGTATTCATCACTTTTACCTCTCGCATAAAGTTTGAGGAACCCAGAGCGTATAGCCTCACCAGTGGCGAACTCACCGGCAATGAGTGTCGCTGGTTTCCACTTAGCGATCTGGGCTTCTGAACTCATTAAGAACATGGTTCCAGGTGCTGCTACTGCAGCGAACCCAACTGGATAAGCCAACGTTTCCTTTGTTTTTAAGCTCATTTTTGCGGGCATCTTCAACTTCCGAGAGAGTTCCCCCAAATGTGACCTGTGACCTGTGACCTGTGACCTGTGAAGTCATGTTTCCCGTTTGACATTCCCGGCCAGTACGCCTGACTCTATGAGTGCAAGCCGAATCAGCGCGCTAACAGATCTGTTGGGCGCGCTGCTGCGCTTATTCTTCAGTGCCGACTCCTCCAACTGGTGAACCATCCAAGTGGGCAAATTGATCGTTATAGGGCGCATCTGCGATTTGGATGGGTAGTCTGTTCCGCTGTAAGACCTGTCGGCGAGTGTCCGTGAAATGGCCTCCACTTCAGCGGCCAGTTGGGTTGGTTTTCGAGGAGGATTAACCATTCAGGATCTCCGAGAGCAGTTGTTGAATCTCATCAGCTGCAAGGGGGTTCCTACTTTCGAGAACCCCAATTCCCTCGGATATGCATTCGCGATATGCCAGGCGTTGAAACCCTGATGAGTTTGCTAGCAGGAGATTTTCAAACGCGCTGACATAGCTGCAAAAATCACTTCGTTCACGTTGTCGAATCGCTGGGTTGGTTGTCCCCATCGATTGGTAAATCAAGACCTTTAATTCGGGATTCAATTGGCGAAGAGCGCGAACTTGGTCCTCACATTCTTGCAGTGTTTCTAAGTCAAGCTGGGTGCACGCGTGAGGAGAGATAACTACGTCCGCAACGGACATTGCACTAATCAGCTCTGGGCTGTTTCTGCCGGGCACATCAACGATTACAACTTGGTTTTGGCTGCTTAGAACCTTCAGGGCGTCGACCAGGTTTCCTCGTCGCGGTACAACATGAACAAGTGGTGTATGTTGTTTTTGCTGTCGTATTGACCCCCAATAAAGTGCTGATCCCTGCGGGTCCGCATCAACGAGCATCACCTTGTTCATCCGGATTGCAAATGCTACGGCCAAGTTGGTGGCGAGCGTTGTTTTTCCAACGCCGCCTTTATTGCTACCAATAACGATGATCAAGAGTTGATCTCCTATGAGTTGTGATTTATGAAGTCATAGGCATCGTGTCAAGTTTTTTGAAAATGCAACTGTTGCTACAGGCCGCAATCATTGTCAGAGCTGGTACGGCTTATCCAGCTGCCTTGGAGTCTCGGTTCCCAATCCCTGGCTTTCCCGGTCCGCAGAAAAATTATTCTCAGGGTCAGCCAGTATCGATAGCGAGTCTCCTGCGATGAATTTTTGAGGTGGATATCTAGAAACCAGTGCACGTGTTTCCACTTCCATCGTGTTGGATGGTCACGTTTCCAGCGCTCGTTAATAGCCTCTTGAATATTAGTGGCCTGCATGATGTGGCGTTTTTTTGTTTCAGGTGATCCGCTTAGCACGCCATCAAGAAATTCTTTCATGCACATAGCCATTAGGATTTCTTCCCTAAATATGCATTGGTGACTTCCAACCGCTCATGTCCAAGCTCTCGGCTGACGATCTGGCGTGCCTCTCGATTGCACGACCTCGGTAGAATGGATGATTCATCGTCCGATACGCACACGGGAGCGGGAATCCCAGTTAATGCGTGATACCGGCTGCAGGCATAAGCTGCGCGCAGATCATGAAAACGCTGAAGACCATGACCCTTGACGATATTGCGTGCGGCATTAACTGTGCCCCTCAAAAACTCAACGTAACTTTCGGTAGGGGATAGTAGGTTTCGACTGCCTGGTGGGGAGGCACTAATTGCGAACTCTATTGCTGAAAGAACTATGTCCGTTGCGGGTATCCAGCGAGGTGCAAATGCACCAGAGCGTCCACCTTTACAGCCGTCTTGGATGTTGATCTCCCCTAGAGTCAAGGCCTCACGCTTCAGACGTGGTAGGTCCGCAAGGATGGCCTCTCTCAACCGCATACCTGCAGTCCTTGCAAGCATGATTATTGCGGCAACGCGATGAAGGTTGGTATTGATCAGTTCTTCTATCAATGGGTCGAGCTGTTCGAAAAGTAATCCTTGAGGGGCCTTGGTTCGAATGTGACAGCGCTTTTCTCCTAGAACCTTTCCTATCTTGGAGATATGGACATTTGTATCGCCACGAAGAATTTTCATGACCACATTTACACTGGAAATTCTATTTGTTGCAGTACTTACGGAGATGTCACCGTTTTCTAATAAGGCGCGAACATGGGCTGCATACGCATAGAAAATTTCTTGGTTGATACGACGAGCATCTGCAATTTGATGCGTTGTCAACAGCCAGTCGCAGAACAGGCGACAGCGCTCAGAGTGTGCCTGCACCGTCGCGTAATGCCCATCCCCGAAATGTGTGCGGAGGCAATTTTTCATCGAGTAATGCAGCTTGCGGCCGAAGCCGTAGTTTCTGGTATCACGAGAGCCATTTATTTTTGACATGGATATTCCTTGCCGGGTTAAAGGCGAACATTCAGGAAAGTGGTTGTTCAGGTAGAACAGATAACAGTCAGCCAACTCCCGCCGGGGATGTTTAGTGTTAACGCGATATGCGCACTGGCTGATGAGCGAAACTGCGGAGCGCCGATATGCGCCCCTTTGCAATGCATGGCCCTGAAAGCCCATAACGGGCGGCGGGAAGGCTGGCTGCCTGACAAGAACAGCCGCAAAGCTTTTTGAGAGCAGCACAACTGCGGGTCTACGGGTCAGGTAGAGGTCCTCTAGGGACGCAGTTTGTGTTTTGGCACCTTCTAGCTAGCTAGGAACAGGTGATTGTCAGCAGAAATGTCTGAGTAGTGGATGGGGGAAAGCTATAGCCTGCGTGGCTTTGAGCTTTTCCGACCAAGGCCGTCTCTGTCTAAGACAAGTCATTTTCTAGCGTTAGTCGAGACCATGGCTAGGATGGCTATCTAACAGCTTTTTGTAGGAGCTGGCATTTTCCAGGAGATGAAAAAGCCACATTGATGGTCGTTGACGATTGTCAGAACAACGCTGTGAGTATAAGGCTGAATAGGAACGGCGCATTCAGCATGCTGCAGCGTCAGAATATTACCGTTTAGTAGGCAAAATCTTTATTAGGATTGCTATCACGCCGATTGATATCGTATGTGAGCAATTTGATAGGTGCTGGCCCCAGCTCGGGTTGACGATTGCACATGCGTCGTCATTACAGGTCAATACTTTCACAATACTGCAGTTTTTGACAAGCGAAAAAAGCTCAGTTGCACGCTGCTCATATTCTTGGTGATAAGTACCAAAAGGTTCACTTTTGTGCACTTAAATTGTCTGTGAGCAAATGGCTGAAGCTCTGGGAAACCACTCTAGTGCATGGAAGGTTCACATTTGTGAATTTCCTCCTGTGTTCAGCGTTTTGTTAACTGGGCGCGCGGTGAGCAGTAGTCGATTCAAGGGAGATCGGCCAGTTTATTTGACAACTTGACGTGCTGTCTCCTGAAAAGGAATAACTAACTGAGTGAGTCGTCCTCATAACACTGGTCTGGACTGCTCCCGCCTCTTAGACATTTACAGCCTATGCTTGCGGTTAGTTGCTTTCGTATTTGCAGGTCAATAAATGTGAGCAAATTTTACATATATGTTTATATTTAGTGGCCTGGTTAGCGGTATAGTGCTTCCGCTAAAAAGCTAATAACAATGAGGCCAAACCTAATGAGCACTTTTGGCTGGTGGGCGGTGACACTTTCTGACTCTGTGGGTGATAAACGTCGTTGGCTGTGACTTATGGTTACGAGCAATTGATGCTATTTCGCAATACCCAAGGTCAAGCATTTGCGCTCGAAGATCGGTGTCCATACCGACGTGTAGCTACATGTTCGAATCGCAGGACCACGCTGTAGTGCGGCCGCAGAAACAGCGCTACTTCGAGTCGGGTGAACACTCCGACGTGCATTTGCGTTTATACCGGCCGGGCACTCGCTACCGTTATCGGATGGAGCAATTGGCTCAGCGCCAACACGCGAGTGTTCTCGCTTAAGGCAGTGATGCAGAGCCTGGCCACGATATTTCAGACTTGCTTGGCATGAACGATTAACGCATCAAAAAAGGAATACCTCCATGGATTTAGCTATTAGTGGGCGTGTCGCAGTGGTCTGCGCATCTTCCCGGGGGTTGGGCAAAGCCTGTGCATTTGCTTTAGCCCAAGAGGGCTGCGAGGTGTTGATTAATGGTCGCGATGAGGCAACGCTGGCGGCAACTGCTGAGGAAATCTTTCAAGCCTGCGGGCACTTGCCGCGTACGGTAGTGGCGGATTTATCAACAGTAAGCGGTCGTGCAACTTTGTTGGCGCATTGCCCGGTGATCGACATACTGGTGACTAATAATGGTGGCCCAGAGCCTGGACGGCTAGAGGACTGGGATCATGCTGCCTGGATCTCAGCGCTGGAAGCCAACATGCTTTCTGCAATTTTCTTGATTCAGGCAGTGGTAGGCGGGATGCGTGAGCGTGGTTTTGGCCGCATTGTTAATATCACCTCGGCGATGGTCAAGTCGCCGCGTCTACCTTTAGGGTTGTCCACCGCCGCTCGTGCGGGCCTCACGGCCTTTAGCAAAGCGCTGTCGGTTGAGGTGGCGCGCGATAATGTCACTATCAACAATCTGCTGCCCGAGCGCATTGAAACCGACCGCTTGCGCTACATGACAGGGGCATTGGCTAAGCACCGACAACTTACGCTTGAGCAGGCTCGAATCGAAATGCTCAAGCCCATAGCGGCTAGACGCTTTGGTCAGCCAGAGGAGTTTGCTGCTGCTTGCGCATTTTTGTGCTCGGCTCAGGCCGGTTATATCACAGGGCAGAATTTGCAGGTTGATGGGGGTAGTTATTCGGGCTTGATCTAGAGGCTTAAGCGCACTTTCCAGTCGGCTGGTGGTGCTTCGTCGGGGTCAAAGTCTAGCTCTACTTCGGCGCCATTAGGGTCCTGCATAAACAACTGCCATGTGCGCTGGGTGCCCGGCGCACGTATCACTGAAAAAGCCACGCCGTGTTGCTCTAGCTTTAGCCACACTTGCTGTAAGCCCTGAGCACGGAAGGCCATGTGATCGAGCACGCCGCGCAGTGGTTGCGGCATTTTACTCACCAGCACTACGTGCAATACCGCTTGCTTGCCTGCATAAAGCCACAGCCCAGGAACAGGGAAGGGGGGCCGTGGCCCTTCAGTTAAACCCAATATATCGACATAGAACTGCCGTGTTTTATCAAGCTGGTCAGTGACAATGGTGAAGTGATCCATGCGGCTGATCATATGTAGGGCTCACCGTTGTTTGCGGGGTAAGTATGCCAACTAGCGGCTTCGGATGAGCTGCAGGAACTCTTGACGCGTATTGTAAGACTCGCGAAAGCAGCCGAGCATTACCGACGTACACATGTCTGAGTTCTGTTTTTCTACGCCGCGCATCATCATGCACATATGTTTAGCTTCTATCACCACGGCGACCCCAGCAGCTTGGGTGATTTCAGCAATGGCTTCAGCAATCTGTCGGGTGAGGTTTTCCTGGATCTGTAGGCGGCGGGCAAACATCTCGACAATCCGCGCCACCTTCGATAGACCCAGCACCCTGCCGGTGGGTATATAGGCGATATGGGCTTTGCCGGTGAATGGCAGCAGATGGTGCTCACACAGCGAGTAAAGTTCTATGTCGCGGACAATGACCATCTCATCGTTATCTGACTCAAACAAGGCACCATTAACAATTTGGTCAATATCTTGCTGGTAACCATGACACAGGTACTGCATGGCTTTGGCGGCGCGCTTGGGTGTGTCTTGTAAGCCTTCGCGTTGCGGATCTTCGCCTAGGCCTTGGAGTATGGCGTGATAATGGTTGGCTAGTTCTTCGCTCATTTGCAGGCCTTCTGGATATTGCTAATGATTAATTGCGCGGACGCTTTTTTAGCTTGGCGCCTGCATAGGCCGTTCAACACCATGCGGCTAAACAGTGCTGCTAAGTTTTCCAACGGTGGCCGGCCACCATTGGGATACCCAGCGACCACACCGTCGAGCAGGATGTGCATGCTTAGCGCAATCAGGTTGCACTCACTGGCCGGTAAGTCACAGTGGCGCAGAATGCTGGCCAAGTGCTGTGTCTGCAGCAGGCGTATGTGCTCAATTTCGCTCTGTTGTTCGCGACTTAAGCAACGAAACTCTAGGCGGGACAGGGTGTGGCGTTGGTCGTGCAGGCAGTTGAACTGCAGCCGCATGCGCACGTAGCTTTCTAATTGCTCTACGCCGTTAGCCTGCGTAGGCACTTCGGTCTGCAGTAGTTCGAGTAAGTCGCTCTCGTGTTCCTCGATCATCTCGAACAACAGGGCCTGCTTATTTTCGATGTGGTGGTACAACGAGCCCACCTGCATCTGCATCGCGGCAGCCAACTGACGCAGGCTAACGCCGTGAAAGCTGAACTCGGTAAACAACTCCAGAGCTACCTGACGCAGCAATTGCTGAGTATCCACTTCATTAGTTCTGCCGCGGGGCCCTTTGGGCAGTGGCGCGGCCAGTTTTGGACGAGTGCTCATCATTGGCGTTCCAATGCGAGGGCCACGCCCATACCGCCGCCAATGCATAGAGTTGCCAAGCCTTTTTTCGCATCACGCTTGAGCATTTCATGCAGCAAGGTCACCAGAACACGGCAACCGGATGCGCCGATCGGGTGACCAAGGGCAATGGCGCCGCCGTTGACGTTGACCTTAGAGATATCCCATTCAAGCTCTTTACCTACTGAAAGCGCTTGCGCGGCAAAGGCTTCGTTGGCCTCAATCAGATCAAGATCCGCCAGCCTCCATTGAGCTTTCTCTAAGCACTTATTACTGGCCGCTACTGGGCCTATACCCATGATTGCCGGGTCTACGCCAGCGCTTGCGTAAGCCTTGATAGTGGCCAAAACCGGCACGCCCAGTTGTTTGGCTTTGCTGGAACTCATGAGCAGTACAGCTGCTGCACCATCGTTGATTGCCGAGGCATTGCCGGCGGTGACGCTGCCGTCTTTTTTGAACGCAGGTTTTAGCTTGGCCAAGCTATCTGCCGTGGTTTGTCCACGGGGCTGTTCATCGACCGCGAATAGCAGTGGCTCACCTTTATGTTGAGGGATGGCAACCGGCGTGATTTCCGCAGCAAAGCGGCCGACTTCAATCGCGGCGCAAGCGAGTTGTTGGGAGCGCAAAGCGTAGGCGTCTTGTTGCTCGCGAGTGAGTTTGTAGCAATCAGCTAGGTTCTCTGCAGTGATGCCCATGTGGTAGTCGTTAAAGGCATCCATCAAGCCGTCTTGCAGCAGTGAATCGGTTAATTGCGCGTGGCCCATGCGCAGGCCGCTACGCGCTTTAGCCAAGGTGTAGGGCGCCAGACTCATGTTCTCCATGCCGCCGGCAATCACCACCTCGGCATCACCGCAGCGAATCGCCTGAGCCGCCAGGCTGATGGTTTTAAGCCCAGAGCCACAGAGTTTATTGATGGTCATCGCCGATACGCTATGCGGCAGCCCGGCATTCAGCGCGGCTTGGCGCGCCGGGTTTTGTCCGCAGCCGGCGGTGAGCACTTGGCCGAGAATCACCTCGTCAACTTGGGTGCCTTCAATGCCGGCTTTTTTCAACAGCGCCTGAATCACTACGCTGCCCAGCTCCACGGCGCTGGTGTTAGCCAGCGCGCCTTGGAAGGTGCCAATTGCGGTGCGGGTAGCGGCAACTATGACGACGTCTTGCATGTTGAACTCCAACTTGGATTAAAAATGGCGTGGTTACTTGGGGTTAACCACTCCTAGCCATTGGCAGTGAACACCGTGCCCTGCGCGCTGTAACGCGCAGGGGGGGCGATTTATAGCTGGGTGACGGCGATTTTTCCGGTGGACTGGCTGGCATCATGAAACAGCTGGGTTTCGCCATTGCGCCATTTATCCAGCAGCTGCGCCTGGCGTTCAGCCGCGTGACCGAGGAAGCGCTCCTTAACTGGGCCGTAACCGCGAACGCTTTCCGGCAGATCGGCCAGTTGCTGAGCCAAGCCCAGTTTGTCGGTGCTCAGACCGCTCAGAAGCTCATCGAGAATGGATTCGTAATTGGCCTGCCAGCTGCGTTCTATCTTGCGCTCGTGGGTGTAGCCGAACGGATCGAGCCAGGTATTGCGCAGGAACTTCATCTTGGCCATCACTTTGAAACCTTGCAGCATCCAAGGACCAAAGCTGCGCTTTTTCGGCGCCTTGTTGTCATTCAGCAACGGGGGCGCCAAGTGGAAGCGCAGACTGTAATCGCCCTCGAAAGTGGCCTGGATTTTTTCCAGAAATTGACCGTTGGTGAACAACCGCGCGACTTCGTACTCATCTTTGATCGCCAGAACTTTGAAGTAGCAGCGGGCCACGCTTGCCGACAACTCGCCCGGCTGACCGAGTAATGCGCTTTCTGCCGCCACAAACTGCTCGACGCGCTGCTGATAGCGTTGGGCATAGGCTTTGTTTTGGTAGTCGGTAAGGAACGCTACGCGCCGACTCAGGGTTTCTTCCAAGCTTTGCGACAGTACGCGATCGGCGTTTTGTACCTTGGCCTCATCCAGCTTGCGCAGTACTCGAGGCAGATCCACCGCGCTGCGGCGACCCCACGCAAAGGCATTAAGGTTGAAGAGCACGGCAGTGCCGTTCAGCTCTATGGCCTGAGTTAGCGCCGCTTCGCCTACTGGCAGCCAGCCTTTCTGGTAGGCGTAGCCGAGCATAAAAGTGTTGGTGGCAATCGAGTCGCCCATCAATGCGGTCGCAATTTTGCTCGCGTCGATGAAGTCTGCCTGGTTGTGGCCGACCGCTTCGGCAATTTGCGCCGACATGCTGGTGGTATGAAATTGTGGATCTGGGTGTTTCAGTAAATCACCGCTTTCGGCTTGCAACGCGAAGCTGCGAACAAAAGCGCTGGTGATACTTTCTTCACTGTTAACCAATGCATGAGTCACGCCATGACGCAGCTTGGACAAGGTTTCGGTATTGGCACTAACCACCAAATCGCAGCCCAACAGCAGGGCGGCTTCACCTTCAGCAATACGCGGGGCGAACAACTGCTCTTGGCGGGCCGCAATGCGAATATGTGACCACACCGCGCCACCTTTTTGCGCCATGCCAGCCATATCCAGGTTCAGCGTGCCTTTTCCTTCGATAAACGCGGCCATTCCCAGCAGCGCGCCGATGGTGACCACGCCGGTGCCGCCGACGCCTGTCACCAAAATACTGTAAGGCTCACTCAGGTCCATGGTGGCCGGTGTTGGCAATTGCCACACGTCGTCCGGGTTTGCCGCCAGTGCCTTAGGTTTACGTAGGCTGCCGCCTTCCACGGTGACAAAGCTCGGGCAAAAGCCGTTGATGCAGGTGAAGTCTTTGTTGCAGGACGACTGATCGATTTCCCTCTTATTACCGTATTCGGTTGCTACCGAAGTCACCGACATGCAGTTGGATTTACTGCTGCAGTCGCCGCAGCCTTCACAAACGGCTTCGTTGATCATTACCCGGCGAGCCGGATCCGGAAACTTGCCGCGTTTACGACGGCGACGTTTTTCTGCGGCGCAGGTTTGGTCGTAGATGATGGCCGACACACCTTTGAATTCGCGCAGTTCGGCCTGCACTTCATCCATCTTGTCACGGCGCAGAACGGGTACGCCGTCAGCTAGGTCGTGGATGTGTTGATATTTCTCTACATCATCGCTAACCACCACCAGTCGCTGCACACCTTCGGCAGCCAGTTGGCGGCTGATTTGCGCCACGCTGAGCGTGCCGTCCACCGGCTGACCGCCGGTCATGGCCACTGCGTCGTTGTAGAGGATTTTGTAGGTGATTTGCACCTTAGCGGCAATGGCGGCGCGAATCGCCAAAATACCGGAGTGGAAGTAGGTGCCGTCGCCCAGATTGGCGAATACATGCTGGGTTTTGGTGAACGGCGCTTGGCCGATCCACGCCACGCCTTCGCCGCCCATTTGGCTGAAGGTTTGGGTTTGTGGATAGATCCAGGCCGCCATGTAATGGCAGCCGATCCCAGCTAGCGCACGGCTACCCTCTGGCACTTTAGTCGAGGTGTTATGCGGGCAACCCGAGCAGTAGTGGGGCACCCGTTCCATCAAGTTGTTGAACTGCCCCTTGCTGGCTAGTTGCGCATCGAGCACGGCAAGGCGGACCTGCAATGGGCCGTTCTGCTGCAGGCGCAAAATACGCTTGGCTAACGCACGGGCAATCATCGCTGGCGTCAGATCGTTGATTGCAGGGAGCAGCCAGCCGGTGTGGGGCATGCTCCATTCACCTTTATCATCAAACTTACCGACGATGCGTGGGCGTACGTCTTCGCGCCAGTTGTAAAGTTCTTCCTTGAGCTGGTACTCGATCATGTGGCGTTTTTCCTCCACCACAATGATCTCTTCCAAGCCTTCGGCAAATTGCCGCACGCCTTCGGCTTCTAGCGGCCAGACCATGCCAACCTTATAGACCCGCAAGCCAATCTGCTGGGCTAAGGCATCATCGATGCCGAGAATCTTCAGCGCTTGGCACACATCAAGGTAAGACTTACCCGAGGTGATAATACCGATTCGTGCTTTGGCGCTATCCATAACCACGCGGTCGATGCGGTTGGCCCGGGCATAGGCCAGCGCGGCGTAGAGCTTGTGCTCCAACAGTCGTTGTTCTTGGGCAAGTGGCGGATCTGGCCAACGAATATTAAGCCCGCCTTCAGGGAGCGGGATGTCGGGGATAATCGGCTGTACGCGATTGATATCGATATCAACAATGGCCGCGCTTTCAACCGTGTCGGCCACAGCTTTAAGGGCCACCCAGCAACCGGAATAGCGCGACATCGCCCAGCCATGCATGCCGTAATCGAGGTATTCCTGCACGCCGGAGGGCGCGAGCACCGGCATCATCACCGCTTTAAAAATGTGTTCAGTTTGGTGCGGCAGTGAAGACGAGCGAGCGCCATGGTCGTCACCGGCAATGGCCAGCACACCACCAAATTTCGAGGTTCCGGCGGCATTGGCATGGCGAAATACATCACCGCAGCGATCCACGCCAGGGCCTTTGCCGTACCACATACCAAAGACGCCATCGTAGGTTGCGCCTTCGAAAATATTGACCTGCTGAGTGCCCCAGATTGAAGTGGCCGCAAGGTCTTCGTTCATACCTGGATGAAATACCGTGTGGTGCTCTTTGAGGTAGTCACGAGCCTTCCACAACGCTTGGTCAAAACCGCCCAATGGAGAGCCGCGATAACCAGAAATAAAACCAGCGGTGTTCAGCCCATTGGCCAAATCGCGTTGGCGTTGCATTAGCGGCAGACGCACCAGTGCCTGAATCCCGGTTAGCAAAACTTTTCCGCTGTGCTGGACGTACTTGTCATCCAAGGTTGGTGTAGCGCTCATGTTGAGCCTCCAGGCTTTGTTGTTGTGGCGTTGCCAGGAGCACGGCGTGGCCTTGTTGTTTGGCGGAGTCTAGGGAGTGCGATTTGCATCGTAAAATCACAAAAACAACGCGCTGGTATTTGAATTTCAAATAGCCAATGGCGAACGCTTTGTGCGCGAATCGCCATGTGATGTGCTCGGGCTATGTGCTCAGCAATGTAAATATATAGACAGAACTGTAAAAAATGTTCAAGTATTAGCTGTGTCGCACTGCCAGAAATCAAATTGACAACAAAACAGACAAGGAGACTGCCATGCGTGCAGCCATCATTACCGAGCGCAATGCACTGCCCATCGTTGGCGAGTTTCAGCAGCCACAAGCGCAAGACGGCGCCGTACTGATTGATGTAGATACCGCAGGTCTTGGCGGCTGGGATGTACTGGGCGCTTATCGTCTGGGTGTTGAATACCCGTGCGTGATCCGCGGCGAAGGCGTAGGGCGTGCTCCTGATGGCCGTCGCGTGTATTTCGGTGAACGTTCAGTTTTGCCATTCGGTGCTTGGGCTGAGCGCACTTTGGTGCCGCAGGCTGAGGTTTGGAATGTGCCTGATGACGTCGATGATAAAACCGCCATCAGCATGGGCATTGCGGCCACCGGCGCTATCGTGCCGCTTGAAAAGGCCGAAATTCAGAAAGGTGAAAAGGTTTTGGTTTTAGGCGCCACTGGCACCCTGGGTCAGATCGCGCTGCAACTGGCGCGAGGCATGGGCGCTGGCAAGGTGGTAGGGGCTGCGCGTTCTGCTGAAGCATTAGGACGGCTGAAGTCGCGCGGTTTCGCCGATGATGTGGTCACCTTAGGCGGCAGCGATGATGTGGCAGCGCTTAAAGATGCCGCTGATGGCGGCTTTGATGTGGTGCTCGATTTGGTTTGCGGCCAGCCCATGCTGACCTCGCTAAAAGCGACCAACTGGGGCGCACGCATTATGACCATCGGCACCGGTGCGGGTCGTCAAATCAACCTCGATATTGCCGACCTATTGTTCCGTAACCTTTCTTGCATTGGTACCGGCCAACGTCCACCGGCGGACCGTGAACAGATTTGGTTGCGCTTGCTGAAAATCGCCAAAGAGCAGCAAATTCAGGTTGATTATCTTGATTTCACCATCGATCAGGCAGCGCAGGCCTGGGCTGCGCAAGTTGATGGACCTCACGCAAAAATAACTGCCAGCATTCGCCGTTAAAGCCCAAGCTATAGGGCGGTACAGCCTCGGCTTGCGCCCTCTATCCTCCTGCCAGTAGTAACTATCCAGATGACCAAGGGCAAAGATATCTCCATGCGTCAGCTGCGCTATTTTGTGGCCGCAGCTGATTCTGGGCAGTTCTCTCAGGCAGCACTGCAGGTGCATGTATCGCAGTCGGCGATTACTGCTGCGGTGCTTCACTTGGAAGTGACTATGGGGGTGAGCCTGTTCGAACGCCTGCCACATGGCGTGGTGTTGACTGCCGAGGGCAATAAGTTTGCTCAGCATGCACGGCATATTCTCGACAGCCTGCAGGATGCACTTAGTGAGCCGCTGTTTCTTAGCCACGCGATAAAAGGCACGGTGCGAGTTGGCGCTTCTTACACAGTGCTGGGTTATTTTTTACCAGCCTTGTTAGCACGTTTTAAACGTAGTTACCCGCAGGTGGATATTGATCTGATCGACATGGATCGCCACAGCATCGAAGTGGCGGTGGCCAATGGTGATCTCGATCTGGGCGTGGTGATTGTCTCCAATACGCTCAAATCGCACGATTTCGCTCGTCATGTGCTAATTAGGTCACGTCGACAGCTGTGGCTGTCCAGCCAACATCCTTTGATGAAGTCGACCTCGATCAATCTCGAAGATGTAGCTGAGCATGCGTATATCTTGGCCACGGTGGACGAGGGCGACACTTCAACGCTGCGCTATTGGGAATCCCGCGGGTTGGCGCCGCAGGTTGCTTTTCACACCTCATCTATGGAAGCGCTGCGGGGTTTAGTCGCGCATGATTTTGGCGTGACCATTCTGTCCGACATGCTCTACCGGGCGTGGTCATTGGAGGGTAAGAAAATCGAAGTTCGGCCCATAGTCGACGTTATTCCACCGATGGAGTTGGGCTTGATTTGGTTAGCGGATAAATGTTTACCTGAGCCTGCGCAAGCGTTCAGGCAGTTCCTGATTATGGCTTGTGCTTCTTAACGTTTACCGGGATTAGCACGTTCTGTCGGCCAGTTGCCGTAATTCATCAGGACATCGAAGGCTTCGGTCATTTCCTCGGCGCGTGAGGGGTAATCGTCACGTATTCCAGTACCTTAGTTGATACCCTGTTTCTGTGGTGTTCGCGCACCTGAATAATCAGAATATTTTCTAGGTGGCCAAGAATTACGCTCTGGCCTGGGCCGCTGAAAAACGAGGCGGTGAGCTTGGCTTTGCGCTAAACAGCCAGGTACTGATGTCGAGTAGTTCGATGCGGGTGCCGTGTATTCCGGTGACCTTGGTGCTGGGCGTGCCAGTGGCTTCATAGCCGGCGAGAATAAGGTCTTCTTTATCGCGAAAATGCGTATAAAAAGTGGAGTGAGAAACCCCCGAACTTCTTGAGCAAATCTTGCACGGTGATCTCGTTGAACTCTTTCTCTAGGGCTTGGCAGTACATTGCGTCCAGTAACAGTTGACGGGTGCGTTCCGTCCATGCTGCAAGGCGCGATTGTTAGGCGGCGGTGTCGGTAAATTCTGGTGTTAAGTGGGACATTTCGTGTCTCTGCAAGGCTATTTTACTTAAGTGACCACGGGGAAGGTCTGTACGGTGGTACGTCTTACCTGCATTTTGTGAGTATAGGCGTTAGTGGTATATAGAACAAAACCATAGCAAGTGTGCATTGTTATTTGTATTGGCGGACACTTTTGGGGTTCTGCTCGTTCTGGCATAGCTCACATGCTTATACCGTTCCTCCAGCGTGTTAGATCCATTGGAGAACAATAATTATTAGCCACGATCCTACAAATGTCTCTGTTCCTGCGCATATTCCGCCGCATTTGGTACGTAACATCGACCTATGGACCGTGCTCAGAATGCATTGCTCACCCCACTGTTCACGCCAAAAAAGTTTAAGCAGTACAGCGCGTACGACTGCGAGGCTAGCAGCATCAATATCTCACCACGACCAACCCCGTGCTGCCATAGCACCGAGAGATTGCCCGCGGCTAGCAGCTAAGCAAACCCTGCATACGAGATGAGGCAACCGCGATAAAGCTGGGCGATGGCCTTGTATGCCGAACGGGAGTAGCCAGCAGTGCGGTCAGCAGCGGCAGGTTAGCGAGAATCAAGCCCATGGAGTTCACAGTTAACGTGTGTCGGCAAAATACGCCAGCGACTATTACATCGACATCCCCTGCGAACCGAACAGCATGAACTTTGGCAGGTATAGGCGAATCACCCTTTGCAAGCGCCATACCTTAGGCAATAGCATTGGCGAGAGTACCAGTAATGCCGTGAGCTAGCGGTAGCAGGAAATCGCCGTAGGGCCGATAACGCCAACGGATAGACGATTAACTACTGTGCTAGCGGCCCAGGTCAGTGCGGCAAGTACAGTTAAGAGCAAGTTCATACGTGCTGCGCGGCACAATGTTTGGCCATTCCGTAAGCGTTTGAACGCCAGCTTAAGTTGCAGCGTTGCGCGCCATTATAGCGGCAGCGAAATCGCGCTTGAGTGTGGGGAAATAGGCAATCTGCCCGCCCATACCACCGGCAATGTCGATGGATGCGGCGCTGATAAAACTCGCGTACTCGCTGGATAAGAACAGCACCATGCCGGCGACATCCTCAGGCTTGCCGTAACGGCCGATTGGCACCACCTTCATTACCATGGCGTCGAACTCTTCGCGGCTAACGCCCGGGCCCATCTCCTTGTAGTGTCGATCCCACTGGCCGGTATCGATCCAGCCCATATTTAGGCTGTTCACCAAGATATTGTCCTTTGCCAGCGACATACCCAGCGAGCGTGAAAGAGCAATACACGAAGCGCGGTTGATAACTGAAGGAATGCCATCAGGCGTTGGCACTGTGCCAGCGAGGGCGTTGATCTCAATAATTCGCCCCCAGCGCTGCTGACGCATATGCGGAACCACTGCCTGAACAAAGCGGAAATGACCCATTTGCAACACATTGGCGTGTTCAAGAATGGCTTCGGGGGTGAGGCTATCTAGGTTGCCACTGCGACCTTGGCCGGCATTATTAACCAAAATATCCACGCCGCCCCATATCTCGACCACCTCGGAAACGAAGTGTTGAACACCCACGGTATCGGTCACGTCCACCACACGGGCCAGCACTGCTTGGGCGTTTTGTTGCAGCTGCGCAGCTGCGCTATTTACCGCATCAAGGCTTCTGGAGCAAATAGCCACGCGGGCACCTTCTTGGGCAAAGGCACGGGCTATGGCTAGGCCTATACCCCTTGAAGCTCCTGTAACGATGACGCGTTTACCATTCAGGTCGATGTTCATTGCAGGTCCGCTCCTGTTGTTTTTGTCTATTGGGTACACGAGATGACGTGTGCGCTTGGATGGACATTAAAACCTAATGCGCACTTAGATCAAATCATAATTGAACAGTAAGCATTTTTGTGTGCAATATGTTCCAAGGCAACGCTATCTACACTGACCTGCCCAGCACCACCCTTTTGAGAGCGTTGCATTTATTGTTCTGTATAGAGAATTGAAATCTTTATGTGGAATTTTTTATTTTTCTCGGTTAATTTAATTTCAAGCCGCGAGGAGCACTACCGCTAGGGCAGAAGCAACACCACCCGAGAAGGCTTAAGCGAGGTGCTTAGCAGCGACACGTTACAGAGGCTGAAGTAGTTCACAAAACCTCACATAAACGACTGAAAATAAAAACAAAAGGTGGCTTGTATGAAAGATACGACCAAGCAAGGTCTGCACTTGTTCAGCCGCAGTGCGATCGCACTCGCTGTGCTTGGTAGCATGGGCATCGCGCATGCTGCTTCGTTCGACCTCGGCAACTCTGATTACCGTCTGCGTTGGGACAATACGGTGCGTTACAACCTGGGTATGCGTATGGAAGACCAGGACGACCGCATCATGAATACCCCTACCTACGACGAGTCGGATGGCAAGTTCGATAAAGGCGATATCATGACAAATCGCCTTGATCTGTTAACCGAGGTGGATTTCTCGTACCGCAAGGACTGGGGTGCCCGCGTTAGTGCTTCAGCTTGGTACGACAATGCTTATGATGATAACAGCGTAACAAGCAATGTCGGCGGCCAGACCAGCTACGAAAACGGCAAGTACAGCAGTGAGGTAAAGCGCTATGTAAATGGTCCATCAGGCGAAATACTCGACGCTTTCGTTTGGACGAACCTGCAATTGGGTGAAACCCCAATCAACATTAAAGTTGGTCGTCATACCAATTATTGGGGTGAGGGTCTGCTGATTGGCGCGCACGCCATGTCTTACTCCCAGGCGCCGATTGATGGAGTCAAAGCCGCTACCAGCCCTGGTATTGAAACAAAAGAAGTGTTTCTGCCTATTGGTCAGGTTTCGGCCAAGGCCCAAGTAAGCGATAACCTGTCGATTGCTGGCCAATATTTCTATGAGTGGGACTACACCCGTATCCCTTATGGCGGTACTTACTTTGGTGGCGCCGACTTCCTGTTTGAAGGCCCGGATCAATTACCAGCGGGCCCTGGGGCATTCAAGCGGACAACATCCAAGTATGGCCGCGACAGTGCCAACTGGGGCGTGATGGCTAAGTACAACTTGGAGGCGATCGAGTCGACCTTTGGTTTGTACTACCGTGAATTTGACGATTACCAACCTTGGCTTTCGCCGCAAATCAACGCAGCTGCTGGCGAGTACCGCGTAGTTTATCCGCGTGGTGTGAAAATGACGGGTATCAGCTTTGCGCGGGTGTTTGACTCGGTATCAGTTGGCTCTGAACTTTCATACCGCCAAGACGGAGCGTTGAATGCGGTCGGCGTGAGCACCCTAGATAATGAAGGACCGCGCGGCGACACCCTACATTTTGTCGCCAACGCTGTTTATGGCGTACCGCGCAACTTTATTTCCAATAACGGCACCATCGTGGGTGAGTTCGTTTATAGCCACTTGGACAAGGTGACTGAGCACGAGGAGCTCTATAAGTCTGAGGGCAGTAACAACTGTATTGATCCACGTGTGGGCAGGCCGGGATCTGGCGATAAATCAGATGGTTGCTCTACCCGTGACTACTACGCGATGGCCGTTAACTACACCCCTCAGTACCTGAATATTTTCCCCTCTTGGGATCTTGATGTGCCGCTAACGGTGAACTATGGCCTGCACGGTAACGCTGCTTCTGCCGGAGGTGGCAGTGAAGGTGCCATGTCGTGGTCTGCCGGCTTGAAATTTACCTACCAGCAGCAGTATGAGTTCGGCCTGCGTTACGCGGACACTCTCGCTCAGCCTAAGAACCTGGCCAACGGTACCGTTGCAGGCAACGGCGGCGTCGGTGGTACTGACCGCGGCTGGCTGGCATTCACGTTCAAAACCTCCATTTAAACAAATCCAATAAAAACGGAGCCCGTCTAAATGAAAAGACAAATTGCGTTATCCGTTGCACTGCTTGGTTTCGCGACTTGCAGCCTGGCTGCAGTCAGCCCAGAGGAAGCCGCGCAAATCGGTAAAACACTCACTGCATTTGGTGCAATTCAGGCGGGCAACGCCGAAGGCACTATTCCTCCCTATGAAGGTGGCCTGCGCAAGGCGCCGCCAGACTTCAAGCCTGACAGTGGCTTTTGGACGGACCCGTTCCGCGATGAAAAACCGCTGTACCGCATCACCTCGAAGAATATGGCGCAATACGCTGACAAGCTCAGCGAAGGGCAGAAAGAGGTTTTAACCAAGTACCCTGAGTACTACCTCGACATTTACCCCAGCCACCGCACCACGGCTTACCCGCAAGACGTGCTGGATGCCACCATCCGCAACGCCACTGGCTGTAACCTACTGAAAGATGGCTTGGCAGTAGATGTTGCTTGCCGCGGCGGCCTGCCGTTCCCGATTCCAAAGAACGGTAACGAGGTGATGTGGAACCAACAACTGCGCTACAAAATTGGTCACGGTTACTCCACCACCAGTTCGTCGAACAGCTGGGTGATGGATGCCAACGGCGAGCGGACCAAAACCGCAGAGCAGGCTACTTTCGAAGAGCAGCCGTACTACCAAACAGCTCAGGATGATCGCGATCCGAACATTTATGCGCGGGTCTATTCGCTGAACAACTACCCAGCACGTCGCGCAGGCGAAGTGGTTGGTATAACTGACTATTTAGATTCTGTTGAAAAACCGCGCCGAGCCTTCAGCTACTCGCCAGGCCAGCGTCGGATTAAATTGGCTCCAGAGTTGGCTTTCGATACGCCTGTAGCCAGCCAGGGCGGCGTTACCTTGTTCGACGAACTGCAGATGTTTTCGGGCAGCCAGGATCGCTTTGATTATAAGCTAGTTGGCCGTAAGGAAATGTTCCTGCCGTACAACGCCTACAAATTCTACTTTGAGTGCAAGCAGGATGAGCAATTCATGCCTCATCACGCTAACCCAGCGTGCGAGCGCTGGGAATTGCACCGTGTGTGGGTCGTTGAAGCCACGCTCAAGCCAGGTAAGCGTCACGTTTACAGCAAGCGTACTTATTACCTTGACGAAGACACCTATGGCGTAGGCCTGTACGACGCATGGGACCAGAGTGGTGCGCTGTATCGCGCGATCTTCCTCAGCGGTGTGCAGCTGTACGACATAGATCTGCCATACAACGTTAAAAACGTGGTGTATGACTTCAATAAGGGTATGTGGGCGCTGCTCAACGACGGCTTGAAGGGCGGCTACAAGTTCTCTGCCACTCCACGTTCTGAGCGACAGATGAACCCAGAAGCGATCGTTGCTCGCGAAACCCAGCGTTAATTAACGCGTAATAGCTCGCGGCTTAGCCTGCGCAGCTCAGTAGTAAAAGGTTGTTCACGCCTTACCTGCCGGGTAGCACATGCTGCTCAGCCGGTGAGGCTGACGATCTGGCATGGTGAGGATAAAAATAATGATTAGCCAACGCCTTGCTCGAGCTAACAGCCCCTTTGGACAGTTGCTCAGCAGCTCCGTTTTTTCCTTGTTGCTAGCGGCCTCAACACAGGCCTATGCAGCAAGTACTGTCATTGATCCGCTGACTGAGTCGGCGCAATCGTTCAACAATCCGCTGACCTCGCCGCTGATTGGCGTTACCCGTGTTGGTGAGATGCTGGTGAGCGTGGGCCCGCGTGGCCTGATTCAGCGCTCCAGCGATAACGGCAAAACCTGGCAGCAAGTGCTAAGTCCGGTTGCCAGCGACTTTGTGCAAGTACGCTTCAGCGATGCCAACAACGGCTGGATAGTCGGTCACGATGCTGTTGTTCTGCACAGCAGTGACGCCGGTGCCACCTGGGTGGTGCAAATGGACGGGCGCAAACTGTTCAGCTTGCTCAATGATATCTATGGCAAGCGTGCCGAGCAGGGTGATCCAGCCGCTGCTGACATGATGAATGAAATCAGCCGCGCCATGCGCTCTTCGGCTACTCCTGATGTAATGCCAGCCGCTTTATTCGACGTACTGTTCGACGCCAAAGGGCAGGGTTTTGCTGTGGGCGCATTTGGCTTGATTCTGCATAGCGATGATGCAGGTAAAACCTGGCAGCCATGGGTCGAGCGCGCAGATAACGACCGCCGTATGCACCTTTATGGCTTGGCCGAGCGTGATGGTGTGTTTTTCATCAGTGGTGAGCAGGGCTTGCTAATGCGCTTAGACGCTGAGCAGCAGCGCTTTGTCAAAATCGATACGCCTTATAACGGCACCTATTTTGGCGTCGCAGCCTTTGACCATCTGCTGTTGGCCTACGGGCTGCGTGGCAATCTGTTTGCCAGTCGTGATGATGGCCAGCAATGGCAGCAACTGGAAACCAACCTTAACAGCAGCCTAGTGAGCATCGTCGAGCAGGGTTCCGCGTTGGTGGTGGTTAGCCAAGGCGGGCAAATGGTCAGCGTTGATCGACAAAGCCTGAATGTCACACCACTTGCCAATAAGCGAGTGGGTGAGGTGAACGCGGCAAGTGCCACTGGTCAGGTCGGGAGCCTAGTGGTAACGCAATTAAGCGGCGCTAAGGTAATCAGCATTGCCCAAGCGCACTAGCCCCTGTTGGCACGACCCCCTTACGAGTATTAGAAAATGGTAGAGCAAAAATTCAACAGCGGAATGCCAGTGATTGCCAACCTAGAGGACTTCGACAAGACGTCTGGCGGTTGGTTTGAGCGGGTTATTTTCAATAACCGTATTCTGGTTGTGGTTGCCTGTCTGCTCGCCACCTTGATATTGGGTTTTTTTGCCACTCGGCTGCAGGTAAATGCCAGCTTTGAGAGGATGATTCCGAGCTCCAGCCCGTACATCAAAAATTACCTAGCGTATAAAGATCAGTTGCCTGGCTTGGGTAACAGTATTCGTGTGGTGGTGGAGAACAAGACCGGCGATATCTACGACGCCGATTACTTACTGGCACTGCAAAAGGTCAACGACACCCTATACCTGATTCCTGGCGTAGACCGCTCTTGGATGAAGTCACTGTGGATGCCTATCGTTCGCTGGAAAGAAGTTACTGAGGAGGGCATCGAAGGTGGGGCGGTGATGCCATCGGATTATGACGGCAGCGAACAATCGATCAAAACCCTGCGTCGCAACATCATGCGTGCAGGGGTTATTGGCAGCCTGGTGGCCAACGACAATAAATCGAGCATGATTGTCGCCCCACTCCAGGACACCAACCCGAAAACCGGCCTGCCGCTTGATTACGGCGACTTTTCCAAGCAACTCGAAAGCCAGCTGCGCTCGATGGAGAGCGACAAAATCGGCATTCACATCGTTGGCTTTAGCAAGCTGGTGGGTGACCTGATCGACGGCTTGTATTCGGTTATGGTTTTCTTCGGCGCTTCGGTACTGATTGCCGGCCTGTTTGTGTACTTCTATACCCGCTGTCTGCGCAGCACGCTGCTGCTAGTAGGTGTGGCGGTAGCTGGGGTGGTATGGCTGCTGGGGATCATGCAAATCCTTGGCTACGACCTAGATCCTTATTCGATTTTGGTGCCGTTTTTGATCTTCGCCATCGGTATCTCCCATGGCACACAGAAGATGAATGGCATCCTTCAGGATATCGGTCGCGGCACCCATAAGTATGTAGCGGCGCGCTATACCTTCCGCCGGCTGTTCCTCACCGGACTAACCGCGTTGCTGACCAATATCGTCGGTTTCGCCGTGCTGGTGATTATTGATATCCCGGTTATTCGCGATTTGGCGTTGACCACCAGTATTGGTGTGGCGGTACTGATTTTCACCAAGCTGTTGCTGATTCCAGTTGCGCTGTCTTACTTGGGCGTGAGCAAAAAGGCGGCGCGCTTTGCCATTGCCAAAGACCAAGCCGGTGAAGCCAATCGAGGTTTTCTTGGGCATATCTGGAATGGCCTCGACCGCTTTACCGGGCGGCCAACGGCGACTGTCGTGATTGCTTTGTCGCTTGTCGCAACAGTGCTCGGTAGCGTAGTGATGATGGACCTGAAGGTCGGTGACCTAGATCCGGGTGCACCTGAGCTGCGGGCAGACTCACGCTACAACCGTGATAACGCCTACATCACCAGTCATTATGGGCTTTCCAGTGATCAGTTTGTGGTCATCATGACCAGTGACGAAGATAGCTGCCGCCTGTATTCGACCCTGCAGCGCATGGACAAACTTGCGGTACGCCTAGCCCAGACTCCTGGAGTACAAACCACCCAGTCACTGGCTGAGTCGGTACGCTTTATCACCTCGGGCATGGCGGAAGGCAGCCCCAAATGGCTGACTATCAGCCGTGATCAGGCGATTACTAACTCGGCAGTTGATGCCGCGATGATTTCGTCACCCGGCATCACCAACCAAAAGTGCTCGGTGACGCCGATTATCGCCTATCTAGCCGACCATAAAGCCGACACGCTAACCCGCGTGTTGCAGGTGTCTGAAGAGTTTGCTCAGCAAAATAATACCGCGCCGGGCGCTGAACAACCTGTGCAGTTCCTGCTGGCTGCAGGGAATGCAGGTATTGAAGCTGCGACCAATATCGAGGTGGAGAAGGGCATCATCACCATGTATTTGGCGGTGTATGGCGCTACTGCCTTGCTCTGTTTGCTGACCTTCCGCAGCTGGCGCGCGACCGTCGTGGCGCTAATTCCGCTGATCATGACCACCATCATCTGCAAGGCGCTGATGGTGTGGCTGGGTATTGGTCTCAAGGTTTCCACCTTACCAGTGATCGCTGTCGGCGTGGGGGTCGGGGTGGATTACGCGCTGTATTTACTTAGCGTACAGCTAGCGGTGCAAGAGCGTGGTGCAAGCTTGGCAGTGGCCTATCGCCGCTCGCTGGACTTCACCGGTCGAGTGGTCGCATTGGTTGGTCTGACCATGGCCGCCGGAGTAATCACTTGGGCCTGGTCGCCGATCAAGTTCCAGGCCGATATGGGCATCCTGCTGACCTTCATGTTCCTGTGGAACATGCTTGGGGCACTGATTTTGATCCCCGCACTTTCGCACTTTTTGCTGAACCCTAAAGGCAACTCCAAGCTGGCGCAAACTCTCGACATGGAAGATGCCCACGCGCAGCAGGAAAACCGCAAAAGCGCCGACGAAACACCTAACTACTCATTGAGTGAGCACGCCGTAACCGGGCGTGCGTACTAATAAATAAGCCGGGCCTAGACCCAGGTCAGTAATTGTAGGAGTGAGAGATGTTCGAGTTATTGATGAGTGCCGACATGATGGTTCCAGACCCGGACGGCATGACGGAGAAATTGGTCGACAAGCTCGGTATTTTCAAGCACGAACGCTGGCGTCAAGCGTTCGATAACCACCCGTACATTGCGCATTTTCTGCGCGTGCACAAATCGTTGGCAGTGTCGCCAACGCGGATCGAGCCGCAGTGGCACCTCGACCAGCCTAATCCGGGTGATCCGCTGTTCCACGACTTTCTGGAAAGTCTCAAGGATTTCCAAGGCCACCATCGCCCGATGCTGACTCACTCCATCGTGTTGGCCCTGCATGGTGACAAGTTTGACGCGCTGGTGGACAAACTGATGCGTCGTCGCCTGCCATTCCGTATGGCGCAGCGAACCCCAGAAATGCCGTTCGACCGTCTGTGGTTGGGCGCCACGCCGGAAAAGCCCTATTACCAGCCCTCGGTGGATGGCGGCCTGTGCATTGAAATCATGCCTACAGAGCCACTGCAGATGCCGGCAGAAACCTACCAATTGCCGCCCATGCAGCCGCGTGATCAGCAACCTGGAGACATGGTGCGCGTAACCGCTCGTGGCTTCTTGGTGCGTGATTTGGAGGAAACGTTGCGTAAAGTTTCGACCAACCTCGACTGGGAGCCAAGTGGCCCGGTGGAGACTATCCGCAGTGAAGGCTATCGCCGTGCGCGCATGGGCTTCACCGTACCCAATAGCGCCACATTGGATGTGCTGGAAGCCACTTACTGGAACACTGACGCCGGACACTATGTGAACAACTGGGGGCCGGGCCCGTATTACATCCGCATTGGCGTTAATAATCTGGCCGCAAAGGCCGAAGATTTGCGTGCGCGCGGTACCAAGTTCGAGTGGATCGAGTCCTCCGAGGCTGTAGGTGGCCGCTCGTTGATTAAGATCGACCCGCAAGAACTCGATGGCCAGGTGTTCGAGTTTGAGGAGTGCACTGCATGAGCGCAGAGCAAATCCAACTGACTTCACCGGTGATCAACGACGCTGTGCGCCTAGAGATCGACGGCATGGTGGGCTGGGTAGTATTAACTCGACCCGGGCAAATTAATGCCATTAACGACGCTATCCGTGAGGGCGTGCCGCAGGCACTGGCGTTGTTACAGAATAATCCTAGCGTTCGCGTCATCGTTTTTCGCGGTGAAGGCGAGCGCGGCTTTTGTGCCGGCGCCGATATCAAGGAACGCCGGGGCCCAGAGAGCAGCTTGCAAGTGCGTCAGCGCATGGAAAACGTGCGCTGGATCGAGTCACTGGACGCCGTTTCTAAGCCAGTGATTGCCGCTATCCATGGCTATTGCATGGGTGGCGGCATGGAATTGGTGCTGGCTTGCGATATTCGCTTTGCCGCCCCCAACGCCATTTTTGCACTGCCGGAAACCGGCCTTGGTTTAATTCCAGGTGGCGGCGGGACGCAACGTTTATCGCGTGTGGTCGCGCCAGGCCAAGCACTAGACATGCTCCTCACCGGTGACCGCATGACCGCCGAACAGGCACAGCGCATCGGCTTGGTTAGCCGCGTTGCCAGCGACAACGCAAAGTTGCTGGAAGAGGTGCGCGAATTTGCCCAACGCATTGCCAGTAAGCCGCCTACTGCCTCGGCCTTTGTTAAAAAGGCCGCGCGTGCGGCTCTGGAGTTGGACCTTAAGAGCGGCTTGAACCTAGAGCTGGATTTGTTCGCCTTGCTGGTACCGACCAAGGATGCCCGCGAAGCGGCTCAAGCATTCAGCGAACGGCGCGAGCCGCGCTTTACCGGCGAATAAACCACCGGCTGAAAACAATAAGGAACAGGGCATGAGCACAGGAAAACTTGCAGGGCGCGTGGCAATCATTACCGGATCTGGTGGCGGTTTAGGCGCTGAATGCGCACGCGTGCTAGCGTCCCATGGTGCCAGTATTGCGGTGGTCGATATCAATTTTGACGGCGCTACGGCGGTGGCGGAGTCGCTGATGGCCGAAGGTCATCAGGCCTTGGCCGTGCGCACCGATGTGTCCTCTGAAGACGATGTCAAAGCGATGGTCAGCCAAGTTAAACAGCACTTTGGTCGTATCGACATATTGCACAACAATGCGGCGATCCTAAATGCTGAGCAACGCCAACTAGACCGCGACTTCGTCAACCTCGATATGCAAGCGTGGGACCGTGCAATCGCCGTTAACTTACGTGGCGCGGTGCTGTGCACCAAGCATGTGATTCCGGTGATGCTGGAGCATGGTAAAGGCTCAATTATTTTTGCGACATCAGGCCTCGGTGTACAGGGTGATATGTCCCTGACCGGTTATGCCACCTCAAAAGCGGGCTTGTTGATGCTGCCGCGTATGGTCGCCTCGCAGTATGGCAAGCAAGGTATTCGCGGTAATGCGGTGCAGATCGGCCTGGCGCCTTCTGAGCACGCGATGCCAGAGCCGTTGCTGGAGATTTTGCGTGATAACCACTGTACGGCGGAACTTGGCACGCCTCGGCAGATTGCCGACGTAGTGGCGTTTTTGGCCTGCGATGAATCGTCGTTTGTCACCGGCACCACACTGGTCGCCGACGGCGGCTTTAGCAGCCACACGCCATCGCTGGTGGCCATGCGCTCGCTGTTTGCGCAGATGGGCCGCACGGGCATGTAACGCGGCCATAAATTTTGACCTTCTTATTTCCAGCCACTGCCCCAGCATGGCGCGTTGGTTGAACTTCGCTATGGATGTATTGGATGAATAACAACCAACAAGAAGCAAACACAGACTTCGATGTGATCGTTGTCGGCGGCGGTAGCAACGGCCTGTCGGCAGGTTGCTACTTAGGTATGGAAGGCAAAAAAGTGCTGCTGCTGGAGGCATTGGGCAAAGTCGGCGGTATGGCTTCATCCGGTTATCTGATACCTGAGGCGCCGCAGCATCTGGTGCACCCGTGTGCGCTGGATATGATGTCGATGCGCGTGCATTGCCATGTGCAAGAAGAGTTGCAACTGGAACGCCACGGTCTTAAATCGGTTGAAGTGGCCCCCGGTTATGTCTATTTGCACCCGGATGGCCAGTCGCTGATTTTCTGGCGTGACCGTGAAAAAACCGCAGCAGAGATCCGCCGCTTCAGCAGCAAGGACGCTGCTGCGTTTCTTGAGTTTATGAAAGTCATCGACATGTTTTTGGACATTGCCTTGCCGATGATGCGCGTCGACCCAGCCAAGACCAATCTGCTGGTGAAACTGAAAGTTTTGGCAACGGCAATCAAAAACAAAGCTTTAAAGCCTGAACTGATGGCTTTGATGACCGGTTCTGCGCAGCAGGCAGCACGCGAGCGCTTTGAGCATCCGGTGACTATTTCTGCCATGTGTGCACTCACCGGCTTAGCGGGTGATATCACGGCCGATGGCGGCGGCATCTATTACGCACTGCTGGGCTTCTTGCATCGTTTCGGCGTCGGCCGGGTTGTTGGCGGCATGCAGCAATTGAGTAACGCTATGCAGTCACGCCTAGAAGAGCTAGGCGGGCGGGTTGAAGTGAATGCCAGTGTTAGCGAAATCGTCGCTAAAGATGGCCGGATTAAAGGCGTAAAGCTGGCTGATGGTCGTGAGTTTAGCGCCCGTGTGGTGATTGCTGGGTGCCACCCAAGACCTGCGCTGGAGATGGTCACCAGTGGCGAGATTCCCAAGCATTTGCTCACGCGTATCGCCATGGCGCCGGCCAATGGCAAAGGCTCGGGCCCGCTCAAGGTTGATCTTGCCTTGCGCGGCCAGATCTCCCTGCCACGCTTTGCCGCCGCGCGCGCTGATGGGGTCGATCTGCGTAAAACGGTGATGTTGATTGGTACTGAAGAAGCCGTGCTGGAAAACTTCGCCGCCTGCGCCCGTGGCGAGGTGCCTAAGCTGCCGTACATCACCGTGGCCGCACCCAGCGCCATTGATCCCTCGCAGGCGCCAGCAGGTCAAGATGTGTTGTACGTCTACCCGCCGGTGATGCCAGTGAAGCCTAATGAGGGCTGGGATGCGCTGCGTGAGCGGGTTGCCGATCAAGTTCAAGAACAGCTGTACGACTACATCGACGGCATTAAGGACCAGGTGATTGGTCGGCGAATTGAAGCGGCGCCTGACTTCACTGAGCGACTGAATACGGTGAATGGTTGTGTGGTGCATATCGACACCACCTCGATGCGCTCCAGCACCATGCGTCCGGCGTATGGCTTAGGCGGTGATACCCTGCCGGTAGACGGCTTGTACCTAGGTAGCGCTGGTATTCACCCGGGCGGCGGAGTAAACGGCATGGCCGGGCGACTGGCCGCTAAGCGTGTGAGCAAGTACTTGAAGAACAATCGCTGAGTGATACACATTAACTGCGGCCTATTGCGCGCCGCAGCGCTTGATATGACGCTGGCAGTGTTAACAACTGCCAGCGTTTTTTATGCGCCTAGGGAAATGCTCGCCAGAACGAAATCAGCCGAGTACTGGCGCCATGTCCCGATGCCTTCTTCTGAGTCGGTGTCTAGGCCCGCTAAGGCCGACATCGAGTAGCGATTAGTGAACCAGCCGGTGGTTATCAACGAGGCGCTGGCCAAGAACAAGCGTGGGTTGACATCGGCTCGAAAATCACCACAAGCCGCGCCGCGCAGCAAGATAGAGTCAAGCTTGGCAATTAACGCCGGTGCCAGTTCGAGGAAGCGATTACGAGGCGTGACATTAGCATCGTGGTAGCGGATGCCCTCTAGGGCCAAGCTGCCAAGAAAGGGGTCAAATCGGTATTGGTCAAAGAAGTGATTAAGCACTGTGCGCATAGCTTGGACAGGCGGCAGCTGTTCGACATTGAGGTTCACCAGTTCGGACATGATGTTGTCCGAAGACTCATCCAGTACTGCGATGAAGATACCTTCTTTGGAGCCGTAGTAGTGATAGACCAACTGCTTGGTAACCCCAGCTTCGCGCGCGATTTCTTCCACGCGTGCGCCAGCCAAACCTTTGCTCGCGAACTCCACACGAGCAGCTGCCAGCAGGCGGTTAATGGTGTGGCGTTTACTTTGCTCGCCACCTTCAGCGGTTTTACCTTTGATCGCCACTTTGTGCTCCTCATGCCTCATGCCTGCAGACCGCGTAACTCATAGCTTGACGCACTTTATTTGGGCCTTCGTTTGACCCTGAGTCAAACGAAACGAAGTACCGCTCAAGGCGCTAGCGCTTACCATCGGTTGACTGGCTCAGCAGGGGGTTGATCACACCTGCCGGGCTGGTAATAGCTCAAGAGTAGGCGGCGCTTACCGGCCATTCTTGCTGCGCTGAGTAATAAAAACAAGAGACTCGTCGATGCCATGCCTGCGCTTTGCTAGCCCTTGGTTTTCGACACCGTTACAGCTATTGCGATGTGTTATCGCGGGTCTCCTTGGTATCCAAAATTGCTGCGGGCAACCCGTGTCAGCGTGCAGCGGATAGTTAACAATAGGGAGTCCTGATGAGCAACGAAAACGCAGCACTGGATTTGGCAACCGCTTATTCCACAGTATCTGAAATGTACCGCGGCACAGACTTGGATATACATGAGGTATGTCGCGAACAACGTCTGAAGTCACCTATCTATGAAGGCGACTTTATCACTCAGTTCGGTGTGCCCACTAATGCTGGGATCCAACAGGGGACACGTCCAACTTACGCATTGTTCAAGTATCAAGATGTAATGGCCGTTCTGCGCGATGGCGCCACTTTCACTAGCGGATTTATTGCTGAAGGCCTCGGTGCTTTTTTCGATGGCCTGATTATTTTGGCTATGGATGGCGACGAGCACCGTAAAGTGCGCGCTTTGTTGCAACCCGCTTTCATGCCGGAAACCGTGAATAAATGGCGTCCTGAAATTGACCAAATTATTCGCGACGATTATATCCAGCCAATGTTGGCGGCGAAGAAAGCCGATCTGATGAAGTTCGGTTTGGAGCTGCCGATTCGGGTTATGTACGCGCTGATGGGGTTTCCCTCGGACGATTCCTCTAAATACAAACAATACGCAGCTTGGGCACTGGCAATTGTCGGTGGTAACCAAATTGATCCGAGCAAAATGGATGAAGCTCGCCGTCAGGCTGGTCTTGCAGTTAAAGGCTTGTATGACGCGCTGGCCGAAGTGGTGGTCAAGCGCCGTGCAGAGGGTAGTCAGGGCGACGATGTTGTCGGTCGTTTGCTGCGTGCCGAATATGAAGGCCGCACGCTGGATGATCACGAGGTCATCACGTTTACCCGTTCATTGCTACCCGCTGCCGGTGAAACCACCACGCGCATGTTCGGCTCGGTCATGACCTTACTGCTAACCACGCCAGGGTTACTTGAGCGGGTTAAAGCTGATCGTTCGCTGATTAGCAAGCTGATGGACGAAACCACACGTCTTGAACCAGTTGCCACTTTCAAAGTGCGTGAAACCGCCAAAGAAGTTGAATTTCATGGCGTGACGATCCCTAAGGGCTCATTCGTTCAATGCATGGTGGTGTCGGCTAACCGTGATGAGGACGCGTTTGAAAACCCAGATGTGTTCGATATCGACCGTAAGCCAAAGCCTTCTTTCGGCTTTGGGTTTGGCCCGCATATGTGCATTGGCCAATTTGTTGCCAAGGTTGAAATCAGTTGCGCGATTAACGCCATTCTTGACTTGCTGCCCAATCTGCGTCTGGACCCAAGCTTGCCAGTACCGAAAATTGCTGGTGCCCAATTGCGCGGCGTATCGACTCTGCCGGTGATCTGGGACTAAGCCTCACGTATTTGATCTTTGCGCCTACCAATAACAAAAGAGGGCAGTATGAGAACGTTCAAAACTATTCCAGAGCGCGGTGATTTCGGCTTCCAGCAATTGGTCGGCCCGCACAAAGTTACCGGCGCCGCTATGGCGGGCGAGCGCAACTTTTTTGGTTTGCAGTTGAGCAAGAGTTCGCCGTTTGGTTCGGTGCGCGATGAAGAGGGCAATATTTATTCGTTCGTGCGCTCGCTGATGGCACCTAACGGTACACCAAACCCGACTAAATTTTTCTACCTCAATAACCATGTCGACAACGTCAATCTGCGCATGGATTTCGCGAAAATGGCCAAGCAAGCGCTGACGCCAATGCCCGTGCAAACGCTGGAAGGCGACACCGTGCGCTGGACTAATCAGCCGGGCGAAGCGGGCAACGGTTGGGAAATTACCGCTAACAGCGAGCGCCTAACCTGGAAAGAAGAAGGTCTGTTCCATCTCGAAGGCCAACTGCTCGGCCCGGGTTTGCAGTGGTATTTGCCTGGCGTGGAGTGGGGTACGTTTTACGTTTCGCAACTGTGGAGTATTGCAGGCGTTTGCGAAGGTCGCCCGGTTAAAGGCGCTATGGCGTTGGATCAGTTTTACATGGCTGAAGGCGGCGCTATCCACTTCAAAAAAGATCTAGTGGTCAATAACAACAAGCACGTGATCTGGTGGTCGTTTGTTACCGTTTACAAGGACGGAACGTGGGACACCGGCTCCTTTATGGTCGGCCACGACCACTTGGGTTATGCCATTTTCAACAATGAAAAAGGCGAAGTACGGGTAACTACCGACATCGAAGGGCAAACGGAGCACAAGGATGGGAGTTACTTCCTCAAGTCCGCCAAGATCGTGCTGGAAGGCAAGGAGCAGTGGGAGTTCTTGCCGGATGAGAAGGGCGAGATGATCGACTTTGTTGGCGGCTTCCCGATTACCGCGCAGCAAGAAGGGCGCTGGCGTCGTGTGGGTGATACTCGCGAGCCATCGCATTGGCTGGGTTGGGGTGAGTCCGATCGGCGTAACGGTTCCGCACGCAACGTTCCTGGCAAAGACCTCTAGAGCCGCTAGTTGTACCTAGCCGCAATCAGTGGCTGGGTACAGCCATGCACCCGAGTTCATAACAATAATAAGGACGCACGATGAGCTTTCGCGACAAAGTGGTACTGATTACCGGCGCCGGCAGAGGCATGGGCCGCGTTATTGCGCTGGCATATGCACGTGAGGGGGCCAAGATCGTGGTTTCCGCACGCACGGCTAAATACGGCGAACAAACGGTAGAGCAGATTCAAGCGCTCGGCGCGCAGGCGTGCCTTGTGGGTGGCGATATTGCCGACCGTGAAGCGATTAGTTCGATGGTGCAGGGCGCTGTAGAGCGCTTTGGGGGCTTGGATGTTGTTGTGCACTGCGCCGCAGATACCAGCCATGGGCTTATGGCGGAGATGCCAGACGACACCTTCGATCACATCGTGCGCAGCAACATACAGTCGTTGTTCTGGCTGGCTAAAGACAGCGCACCTTATTTGTCAAAGGCTGTGGACAAGGGCCGTTTGATTTTTATCTCATCAGGCGAGGCCAATCGCAAATACACCCCGCGTTTAATTGCCTACAGCGCAAGCAAAGCCTTTATGAATGCCTTCGCTCGTGGTTTGGCTGTGGAGTTTGGGGTGATGAACATCCTAGTCAACGTGGTTGAGCCGGGGCTAATCGGTACTGATCATATGTTCGAAACTCTAGGCGGCGACCTGGCGCATAAATTGGCCGAAAACTTCCCGGTAGGACGCTTGGGCGAATCAGCCGATATTGCCAATGCAGTACTGTTTTTAACCAGCAACCAAGCGTCTTATATCACTGGCACCTCGTTGTTGGTGGACGGCGGCGCCACGATGGTGGCGATGCCCAAGGTAGAAGATATTCTCAAGGGCTAATAATCATGGCTGATTCAGCTGAGTTCAAACGCGGTTGGCGCGTTGTAGTGCTGGGCCTTGTCGGTATTTCTACGAGTATCTCGGCCGCTCTACTGTATGCCTTTGGCACGCTGGTAGTGCCGCTTGAGCAAGCCTTCGGCTGGAGCCGTGGCGAGTTACAAGCTTCGATTACCTTTCTGTTTGCTGGGGTGGCGATATCCACCCAGGTGGTTGGCTGGCTCTATCGACATTTCGGTTTGCGCCGGGTGGCTATAGCCTCCATTGGGCTGCAGATAACAGGGTATTTCGCAATTACTCAGATTCAGGGGTCGATTGGCTGGCTGTATTTTGCCTTTTTCATGATGCCAATCGTTTGTGCCGGCACCATTGCGATTACCTGGACGCAACTTGTCAATCTCTGGTTCGAACGCAATCGCGGCTTAGCCTTGGCGGTGATTCTATGCGGAACAGGGTTGATGGCCATGCTGCTGCCGCCATTGCTATCGCAGTTAATCGCAGCCTATGGCTGGCAAGCCGGCTTTATTGCCCTAGGTGTCATGCCGCTGGTTTTCACCTTGCCGCTTTCTTTATTGTGGCTGCGCCTTCCTGGCGAAACCATAGAGCGTGATGCGCAGACCAAGCAAACGCTTGCACAAGCCAGCGGATTCACCTTTAAGCAGGCTGTGCATTCTTGGTTGTACTGGGGCTTTAACATGGCGCTGATCTTATCAGTGTCACTCACGGTCGGAATGGTCACCAATATAGTGCCGATGCTGCAAAGCAAGGGTTTAACGGCCCAAGCTGCGGCTCAAATATTTAGCTCTTTCGGAATTTCGATCATCTGTGGGCGCTTGCTGGTGGGATATCTACTGGACCGTTACTCGCCTTCGTTGGTGGCCGCTGTGAGCTTGGTCCTGCCGGCACTGGGTTGCCTGATTTTTTTGTTCGCCGGTATGCACAGTACCGCGCTGCTAGTGCTGGCGACGTTGTGTATTGGCGCCAGCGCTGGGGCTGAGTTTGATTTGGCGGCTTTCTTAATGGCGCGTTATTTCGGCCTCAAGGATTACGCCAGGATCTTCGGCCTGCATCTGTGCTTGATCACCATTGTTTCTGGGCTTATGCCCATGTTTTTTGGTTATTTGTACGACATTAACGGTAGCTATTCAGCTGTACTGATCTGCTGTTTGTGCTGCGCCATTATCGGACCGGCAATTTTGCTGTGGCTCAATATGGAGCGAGTATTTTTCGCCCGGCAGCGGCTCACACAGCCATCCCCGCAACCCATAAAAAACGCCTAACTACACAGAGGACGAACGTGAGATGAGCATGGATAAACACGTTATTGAAGAGTTTTTACACGGCCAGGTTGAGTGCTGGAACAATGGTGATAAAGAGGGTTTTTTTGCTCACTATCGCCAAGTTGCACCCAACGGATTGAGCATTGAATACGTCGGTAAGCCGCAGCACGATGCTTGGCTAACACTTGAGGGAATGTGGGCGCAGCAGCAACCGAAAATTCGTATCGATGTGCGTCAATGCATCGTTAACGCTAACGAAGCCGCGTGCCAACACCTGAATGCGTTCCGTGAGCAAGACGGCGGGATTGATACGATCGAAACCTACCGCTTTGAAGACGGCAAATTGTTCGTGCGTTACTTCATCAATATGTAAGCCGCCGAGCATCACGGCACATCGTTACCCGCCTTGCAGAGATACGTAAGATGGGTAGCGGCGCGGTGTTTAGCCGGGGTTAAGTATATCGGTTGAATACGACAGCTCCTGGTATTGCTCTATGTCACTGAGCATCTTGTTCAGCTTGGCGTTGACTTGTTGGTACGCATCCGAGCCTGCCAAGTAGCGCAGCGGAGGTGACTCACTCGCAGCCAGTAGCACCAAGGCTTCACCGAGCTTTGCCGGATTGCCAGTTTGCTTATGGTTGTAAGCGGCTGATGCGTTTTTGACCTGCGCGGTGAGCCTGACATAGTCCGCCAGGCCGCGCTGGCCAAACACTGCTGAGCTTGGGTCAAGGAAATCGGTACGGAACACGCCGGGTTCGACCAAGGTGACCTTGATACCGAACTGCGCTACTTCGAGTGCCAACGATTCAGAAAAACCTTCTACGGCGAACTTCGACGCGCAATACAACGCGGCGCCGCCCATGCCCAGAATGCCACCCATGGACGAGATATTAAATATCCGGCCACTTCGTTGCTGACGCATGACGGGTAGTACCGCACGGCAAACGTTCAGCACGCCAAATACATTGGTGGCAAATTGCTGGTCGGCGTCGCGACTGGTGTTGTCTTCGAACGGTGCTAACTGGCCGTAGCCGGCGTTATTGACCAATACGTCGATACGACCGAAACACGCGACGGCGCTTTGCACCGCGCTGAGCGCTTGGGCTTCATCGCTAACATCCAGCGGCACCGCTAGAACACGCTCGCCATAGGCTGCGAAAACTTCCTGCAACGCCTCGATACGACGACCGCTAACCACGACGTTATCGCCATTGGTCAGCGCCGCTTTTGCAATCGCGGCGCCGAGCCCTCTGGCTGCGCCGGTAATGAACCAAACTTTATTCATGGCAGGGTTCCATTGCTAACCCGCAAGTCAGCCTCAGCCCAAACAGTGCGTGGGCTGAGGTCTTAGTTGGCGCAGGTATTTAGTCGCGGTTTTCGGCTTCCCACGCTTTCAGGTCAAAGCCTACGGCGGCGGCTTCAGCGGCAGTTAGCTTTGGCGCACGGGTAAGGATTTTGCGCGCGGCCATGTGGTCACCCATGCGGTTACAGGACTCGACAGCGACTAGGCGATCATTACGGAAACACAATACCGACATCTTTTGTTCAGCGGCGTCACCCAAGATAACGGTGCTGTCATAACCAGAGCTGAGGCCGGCAATTTGCAGTTTCAAGTCACCTTGGTCGGTCCAGAACCACGGCAGGGCACTGTAAGGCGCCGACTTGCACATCAAACGTGCGGCAACGGCTCGCGCTTGGTCGACGGCGTTTTGCACGGATTCCAGGCGCGTGTGTTGTTCGCCGTTATGCAGGCAAGGGAAGCTGGCCACATCACCCAAGGCAGAAATTTTCGGGTCAGATGTAAGCAGGTTGGCGTCAACCTTAATGCCATTTTCAATCTCCAGCCCAGCTTCGGTAGCCAGCTGCGCGTTGGGGATAACGCCGATGCCAAACACGACTAAGTCTGCTGGCAGGCTACGGCCATCGTTGGTTTGCACCGCTACGACCTTGCCATTGTCGCTATCGATGCTGCTCAGGCCCTGGCGGAAATCAAAGCGCACTCCCCAGTTTTCATGGGCCTGACGGAACAGCTCGGACATTTCTCGCGAAACGGCGCGAGCCATGGGCCGCTCACCCAGTTCAAGTACGTGCACCTTGGCGCCCAGCGCCGCGGCTACCGCTGCGAATTCCAAGCCAATAAAACCGGCGCCCACCACCACGACATTGCGTGCGCTGCGTACCAGCGGCGCCAAGGCATCGGCGTCGGCTTTGGTTTTGATGCCGAACACTTGCGGTAAATCGGCGCCAGGCACCGGCAATGGGCGATTGTGCGCACCGGTGGCCAGAACCAAGTGGTCGTACTTGAGGGCCGCACCGGATGCTAGCACCACACGATGATTCTGGCGGTCAATAGCGGTGACTTGATCGTGCTGCAAATCGATGCGATTAGCGGTGAAAAAGTCGCTAGGTCGAAACAACAGGTTGGTTTCCTGAATCTTGCCGAGCAGATACGCCTTGGACAGCGGCGGACGCTGATAGGGCAGGCCGGGCTCATCACCGATGAGGCTGATGCTGCCTTCGAAACCTTCCTGACGAAGGGAAGCGGCTACCTGAAAGCCAGCTTGGCCGGCACCCACAATAACGACTGAGGCGAGGGTCATGGAAACTCCTTAAAGCGTAGTCAGAATTGAGAGGAGGGCAGATGCAGAACCATGCCGTCCATTTCTTCGCTGATGATTAGCTGGCAGCTCAGGCGGCTATTGTCACGACGCTCGAAGGCGTACTCGAGCATGTCGTTTTCCATGCCTTCGGCTGCCTGTAGCTTGCTCACCCAGGCGTCATCGATATAGGTGTGACAGGTGGCGCAACTGCAGGCGCCACCGCAGTCCGCGGTGATGCCGGGTAGGGATGCAAAAGTAGCAGCTTGCATCACCGACTGGCCTACATCGCCTTTAACCTTATGCTCGGTACCGTTGTGTTCAATAAACGTCAATGTGGGCATGATTTGCTCCGATTATTGTTAGGGGGGATCAAGAATGGCTAGGTAATGGTGCTGCACTAAAGCGCGGCACTCGACCTAGGGTTAGAAGCAATAAGGGCCCGACCAAGCAGCACGCTGCGCTGTAAACCAGCATCGCGTTATAGCCGCCGGTAGTTGCCAGCAGGTAAGCAAACAGCAGGGGGGCCAACGCTGAGGCAACGGTATTGAGACCCTGATGCACGCCAAATAGGCGGCCGTATTCACGCAGCCCGAAGTAGCGAGCAATCAGAAATGCGGCGATATCAAATTCTGCTCCGGCACCAAAGCCGACCAACACTGCTGCGAACATCAGCGGGGCAAACTCAGTGGTACCGCTCAGGTAGATAAAGCAACCCACTGCGGGCAGCACCAGGCTGATCGCGGAAATTGCTGGTGGCCATAGTCGATCAAGTAAATAGCCAATCAACATGCGGCCAAAGATCAGCGATATCCCAAAGCAGCTGAAGATGATGCTGGCATCGCTTGCAGAAAGGCCTTTGGCCTGCAGCATGGGCACGGTACTGGTGACCATGCCGACAATCGCTGAAATCACTAGACCTAGCGCCAAGTTGCAGGTCCAGAACTTTAGCGAGCCCATGCCTTCGCGAAAACTTACCCCAGTTAATTGCACTGGGGCTGCGCCGCTGTGCTGGGCGTCATTGGCAGTGGGCAGTTTGAACCACAACAAAATCAATGGCAGCAACACCAGTAGATTGAGCAGGGCCAGAATCACAAAAGCGGCGCGCCAATCCCACTGCTCAATACCCCAGGTCATCAGGCGCGGAATGGTCGCGGCGGTAATGCCTGTGCCAGACAGGCCGATGGCTAGAGCGAGGCCACGATTTTGGTCGTACCAAAGGCTCAGCAGTTGAGTCCAGGTCACGGCCAGCGCACCCATGCCGACGATTGGCAGAATGGCAAAGGCGATATACATCGACCAGATCGACTGAGTCAGTTGCGTGGTTGCCAGATAACCGCTAGACAACAGCACTAGCGAGATCACGGTCACCCGTTTCATGCCGAAACGCAGGTTGAACCAGCCAACCAGTTGCAATGACACGACGGCGCCGCCAAATAGGAAGGTGATGCTGGCTTGTAGTTCGCTCTTGCTCCAGCCAAAGGCATCGCCCAGGGGCACTACTAGGGTGCCAAAGCCATAGAGCAGCGCCGCGTTAATACTGATGGCAACGCCGGCGACAGCCAGCAGCAGTATCTTCCAGCCTTGCCGGAATTCCTGGAGATCAATAGCTGCTTCGTTTTTCGACGTGAGCATGGAATTGGCTTCCTTATAGGTTTTGTTGAGCCAAGCGCTGCATGGTGAAAAATACCGGTGCCGCATGGTTGTTGTATTTACCAGCGGCGGCGAGCTGGGTGTTCAGGCTAAAAGCGCAAATTTGCCCATGTCCAGCTCAACCATCTGACTCAGCGACCAATGATTTGCCTGTGCTGACAACATCGTTAGCTCACTGGTCTGATACCCGCCGCGTTCGTTATTTGCCGGTTTTTCGTTGTTTTGAGCCACTACTCACTGCAGTCTGGCGGTAACCTCATGCCAGCACCGCAAGATTTAGCTGAGCATATATGCGTTAAAAACTAATTGCACATAAAATAAATAAGTGTTCATAATTTACCAGGCCTGAACCTGATTGGAAAATAACAATGACTACAGAAAAAGTGCAATTCAAAGCCGTAGCCGACCGTAGTCGCTGCTGTGGTTACGGCCTGTGCGCCGCTATCTGCCCTAGCGTCTATAAGCTGGATGACGATGGCTTGGTGTATATCGATGTTGCCCACGTGCCGCCGGAGCTTGAGGAAGAAGCGCGCGAAGGCGCTGCGGCGTGCCCAGCTGAAGCGCTCTGGCTCGAACCAATCTCAGATTCTGACGGCGCTGTTTAACTGGCTCTGTGCTGGGCGTAAGCCGATCACCCCTAGTTGAGGATGCACAGATGGGACGTCTACAAAACAAAGTGGCCCTGATAACTGGTACCGGTGGCGGTCAAGGCCGCGCTGCTGCGCTGCGCTTCGCCCGTGAAGGGGCGATTGTGGTGGGTTGTGATTGCATTGCCGAAGGCCATGAAGAAACCGCAGCGCTAATGCGCGCAGAAGGTTTCACCCTGTATGGCACGGCACCTGTCGACCTAGGTGATCACGAACAGGCTAAGGCTTGGATTGACGCAGCCGTTGCTGAACATGGGCGCATCGATATTCTTTATAACAACGCCTCTGCTGCACGCTTTGGCTTGGTCAGTGAGCTGTCGATTGAAGATTGGCACTACACCATTCGTAATGAAGTGGATCTCTTGTTCTACACCACTAAATACGCCTGGCTGCACTTGGCCGAACAGCGTGGGGTGATTATCAACGTATCGTCTACGGCTGCTTGGGGCGGCTCGAAAGTCGCCGGTATCTCGGCGCACTCGGCAGCCAAAGGCGCGGTTGTTTCCTTTACCCGGCAATTAGCGGTAGAAGGCGCACCGTTTGGTATTCGCGCTGTCAGCTTGAGCCCAGGCTTTGTGGCAACGCCCGGTACCCGCCCGTTTCTGGAAGACCCAAAAGTGCGCGCTTTGCTCTTGGATGGTGTGCTGATGGATCGTCCAGGCGAGCCGGAGGAGGTGGTGAATCTCGCGGTATTTGTGGCCTCAGATGAGGCTTCATTCATTACTGGATCAGATTTTGTTATCGACGGTGGCCTGCTCTCCGTCTAGTTGAATAGCGTTACGACAGATGCCATTGGCATCGTTTCATCTCGAACAATAACAAGGTGAACAACGTGGACATCATCGGCATTGGCTACATGGGTTTCGAAACCCCTAATATGGACGCATGGCGTGAATACGGCCCAGAAGTGATGGGTTTTGGCATCGGTAAGAGTCCTGAGAGTGACCCCGATTCGCTGTATTTTCGCATCGACGACCGTCGTCATCGTTACGCCTTCCACCCTGGCAAAGTTGATCGTATTGCGTATATCGGTTGGGAAGCGGTCGGCCGTATGGCCTTTGAAGACGGCATCAAGAAACTTGCCGCCGCCAATATCGAATACACCCGTGGCAATGCCGAGCTGTGTGAGAAGCGTGGTGTGCGCGAGCTGGTCCGCTTCCGCGATCCGGTGGGTTACCAGCACGAATTGTTTTATGGCCAGAAGTGGCTGCCCCGTTCCTTTCAACCGGGGCGCTCGCACAGTGGCTTCTTAGCCGATGAGCGCGGTGCCGGGCATGTGGTGCTGATCACGCCGGATTACACCCCTGAGCTGGAAGATTTCCTGCTCAACGTGATGGGTTTTAGCTGGTATGGCGCAGGCGCTGGTAAAGGCCGCACTGGGTTCTTCCGCGCCAAGCTTAATCATCACACCAGCCACGATATCGCCTATGGTCACGGGCCAGGCCGTATGGGTGTGCAGCATGTCGGCTTGTTTGTGAAAAACGTACGCGATGTTGGCGAGACCTACGACATCGTGCGCAAGCGTGAACTGCCGATGATGATGACGCTCGGCCAACACGCTCAAGACCCGCACCTGTCGTTCTACCATTTCAACCCATCAGGCTTTGCCTTCGAAACCATTGCTGAAATTGAGCCGTGGCAGGGTGATCCCTTTGAACTAAATCCGGAAAAACTCAGCCTCTGGGGCCATGAAATGGTTGGCCCAATCCTTGGTCCTAGCGTAAAGACGCCTGAAGAAGTGCTCTGCCCGGAGTATTTGCCAACGTACCTGGCCAAGCGCTGAAATGCGCGTGGCTCGGGTAGCGGTAGGGCGTGAATCGTTCTGGGCGTTACTGGATGCCGAAACCGCTAGCCTGCGGCGCATTAATGCGCCGTTCGCTAGCTGGGCTGGGCTGGTGCCTGCTACCGCACGTGAGGCGCTGGAGTTATCAGTTGAGTGCATGGCGTTATCAGCAGCCCGGCTATTGCCGCCGTTAGAGCCGGGCAGCAGGGTGTTTGGGGTTGGCCTTAACTACCTTACTCACCTCAAACGACTGGGCAGTGAGGCGCCGGCTCACCCGCTGGCTTATATGAAGCCTGAGTCAGCGCTGATTGGCGCTAATGACGAAATCAATTATCCGCCGCTAACCCGTCAGCTTGATTACGAAGTGGAGTTGGTGGCGGTGGTTGGTCGGCCACTGTTGGATGAGCCTCGGGCGAGTGACTGTCTGCTGGGTTATACGGTGGGCAACGACATCAGCGCCCGCGATGCCGGCAAGCAAATTGGGCGTTTGGATCTGCTCACGCAAAAAGCCATGGACCGCACCACACCGGTCGGTCCGTGGATTGTTACCGCCGATGAACTGGGCGTGGTCGGCCAACCTGGTTTGACTATGCAATTGTGCGTTAATCAAGAGCTGCGCCAGCAAGACAACACTCGTCAGATGATTTTCGCTCTGGATGAGTTGCTCAACTACTTAGATGCGCGCATTAGCCTGCGCCCCGGAGACTTGGTATTTACCGGCTCCAGCCATGGCGTGGGCTTGGAAACTGGGCGCTTTCTGCAGCCTGGCGATTGCATCGAGGCTGAAATTAAAGGCATCGGCCAGCTGCGTAATCAAGTGGCAACACCGAGGCAGCTAAGCCCTGCGCGCGCAGTCGGGCGACTAGGCCAGCCGCTGGCTGAATAAACATTGCATATTTAACGGTTCACGCTGAGGAAAGATCATGGGCGAGGGGTCGGCTTGGGCGCCGTTTAGCAACAAAGCCTTTCGTGGCTTATGGCTGGCTGGTGCGATTGTTAATCTGGCCATCTGGATGCAGACGGTGGGCGCTGCGTGGATTATGACCACGCTAACACAGTCGGCGGCCATGGTTTCGTTGGTGCAAACTGCCGTGACTTTGCCGGTTTTTCTGTTTGCTTTTCCGGGCGGGGTAATTGCCGATCTGGTCGATCGCCGCCGCTGGCTAATCATTACCCAAGCCATAATGGTATTTGCCGCTATGGTGCTCGGCGCCTTGGCCTATACCGCTTACTTAAATACTTGGGGACTGTTGGGTTTAACCTTCGTGCTGGGTACGGGGAGCGCCTTGGGCATGTCGGCTTGGATGGTCGCCATGGTCACGGTATTGCCTCGAGATCAGGTGCCAGCAGCGGTGTCGCTCAATGGAATCGCGGTAAACGCCACGCGCGCTTTAGGCCCGGCGTTGGCAGGTGCGTTGATCGCTTATTGGAACACTACCTCGGTATTTGTGGTCATCGCTTTGTGCATGTTCGGCGTGATGCTGTTTTTGTTTCGCTTGCCACCCGCGCCGCGTGAAAAGGGCTTGCCGCCAGAAACGCTGATCGGCGGAATGCGCAGCGGCTTGCGTTATATCCAACATTCTGCGGTGTTGTTCAGTGCCCTAAAGCAAGTGTTGGTGTTCACCTGCGGTGCCAGCGCTTTGTGGGCACTTATGCCGCTTGTGGCCAAACAAGAACTGGTAATGGATGCAGGTGGCTATGGCTTATTAATGGCATTTCTTGGTGGTGGCGCGGTGCTCGCAGCGCTCAATTTGCCGTATTTGTGCCGGGTACTGAGCCTGCGCCGGCTGATTTTATGCGGGGTTATTGCCTTTTTTGCTGCCACGTTTACCGCAGCCCTATCGCATAGCCGAGGCTTGGTGTGCGCCATGATGGTGTTCGCCGGTTTCGGTTGGATGGCTGTTAATGCGACCATTTCAACGGTGGTGCAAACATATGCAGCCGACTGGGTGCGTGCGCGAGTTGCATCGATTTATGTCCTCATTCTGATGGGCTCGATGGCTGCTGGTGGTGTGGCTTGGGGCGCTTTGGCGGAATATTTGGGGCTGCAGCAAACACTATTGTTATCTGCTGCAGCGCTGTTGGCTGGGGTATTTATAACGCGCAGTGGGCGAGTTGAATTAGGTCAAGAGGCCGACTTTGCCCAAGCGCTCATCAGCGACACGGCGCAGATTGTCGATTCGGCTTCGCACACGGAAGGGCTTGTAGCGGTCGAGATCGTTTACCAGGTGCCAGCCGAAGACCTCGATGGCTTTCTGGACACTGTGTATGCCCTGGGCAAATCCCGGCAGCGCAATGGTGCTAAGAGCTGGGAGCTATTTAGAGACATGACGAGTGACCATCAATACATCGAGCGATTTATCGTGATGTCGTGGCTAGATTATTTGCGCCAACAAACCCGTGTAACCCAAGCAGATTATCAACAGGAGTGCGCGCTAGCGCGGTTTCGCCGAGAAGATCTGAAAACCCGACGTTTGATACTCCAGTCTTGAATACAGAAATGTGCAGCTTTGTTGAGTTAATTCCGTATTAAAAGTTTTTGGAATGGAAGATTCTCAGTTTAGAATGCTGGCAACATTTAATTTTTGAGATATGTCATGGACTCCTCTGAGGTTGGCGACAGCTCTAAATCGGCTAATGCGGTCATCGTAAAGCCCGTTTCAAACGCAATTCGCATTCTGAGACACTTAAGCCAAATCGGCACTCCGGAGCGTTCTGTAGATATAGCAAGGCAACTGGCGATCAATCCCAGCACGTGCTTTAACATTCTGCGCACGCTGGTGAATGAAGAGGTGGTCGAATTTAGTGCTATGTCCAAGCGTTATTCGGTTGGCTTGGGCCTTGCGCGTTTAGTTGAACAATTGGTCACTCAGGGTAACCGCGTGCAGCTGGCTAAACCTTTATTGCAAAATTTGGCCGCTCGTTTACGGGTTACCATCACTTTGTGGCGACGTATGAGCCCAGATCGAATTGTTATTGTCAGCTCGGCAGCAAGCCCCACAGATGTGCGTATCGATATGGCCGAGGGACAACGCTTGCCCATTCTTATGGGGGCCAGCGGTCGTTTATTTGCGAATCAGATCAATCTTGATGATCCTGATATTCAAAGTGCGTTCGAAAAAATTCGCTGGGCACGACCGATGCCACTCGATACTTATCGCGAGGAAGTGGAGTTAGCAGCCGAGCGCGGCTGGGCTATGGATGATGGGCATTTTTCGGTGGGGATTCTCGCAGTAGCTGCACCTGTCTATTCGCCTTCACGCAGCATCGACTTTACTGTTTCTGCAGTGATGTTTCGTGGCCAACGAGATGAAGAAGGCCTTGCCGACTTGGGCAAGGCACTGATCGAGTTTTGTGATGAGGTGGCCTGCGTTCTCTACTAGATCTCAGGTTATTCGCGCACCAATAACAGGCTCCCGCCGAGTGGACCACCGCCTGCTGCTACCGTTGTGACTCTGTTGTTGGTCGTTTGCCGTCCTTCGGCGCGTCCCCACATCTGCAGACACGCCTCGTGAAGGTAGCCCAATCCATGGGTGCGTCCCCCAGATAGCTGCCCACCATTGGTATTGATTGGCAGGCTGCCATTGAGCGCGATACGCGTTCCACCTTCGACAAATGTACCGCTTTCGCCCACAGGGCAAAGGCCCAGAGCTTCTAGCCAGATCATGGTCAAAATCGAAAAACCATCGTAAAGCTGTGCGCTATCAACGTCTTGCGGGGTGTAGTCAGTGCGTGACCACATCATTTGGCCGACATCAAAGGCTGCCATTTTGGTTAAAGAAATTTGGTCCCATGACCACGGTTGATTCAGTGCCGCGCCCATTGCTTCAATACGAATTGGCCGATTAGGTTGGTCTTGGGCAATATCGCGGCGCGATAGGATAATAGCGGTCGACGCATCGCAGTGGACATCGCAGTCGAACATGCGTAGCGGCGTGGAAATCATCCGCGACTCCATGTAGTCGTCCAGAGTCATTGGCGTGCGGAACAGTGCTTTAGGGTTGCGCATGGCGTTCTGGCGGCAGGTCATAGCGATTTGCGCCAGTTGCTCTGGGCGGGTGCCGTACTCATGGAAGTGACGCTGGGCGTACATAGCCATCAGGTTGATACCCGATAAAACATTGAAGGGTGTGAACCATTGCCAAGCGTAGCTACTGTCGCGTCCCTGTGTTTTGTTGGTCAAAGCACCAGCTTGTTTATCCACCAGTCGTGCTGAGGCTTCGGTAATGGTACGAAAGACTAGTACGTGTTTGCACAATCCCGCAGCAATCGCCATAGCACCGTTGATTACACCGGCCAGAGGCCCTGGGCCTTCGTAGCCACCGCCAAACCAGTTGACGTTGAGGCCTAGCGTGCTTTTTAGAGCGCTGGGGCCTACCGGTGAAAACGCGTTTCCATTGTTGTTGTCGCCTGGCCAGCAGGCCACGCCATCGATGTCACTGCGCTGCAAACCAGCATCGTTGATGGCTTCTAGGCAAGCATCGAGGGTTAGGCGCATTGCTGACTTATTTGACGGTCGGCCGACTTCCGATTGACCGATGCCGGTGATGACTACGTCTTTTTCGTAATGGTGATCGATCATCATTGCGCCTTCTCAAACAGCGGCAGCCACACGTCCTCAATGTTGAGAAAACTGACTTGCACCGGCAAGCCGATATGCACATCTGTGACGGGGATGCCCACTACGTTACTGACGAACTGCAAACCTTGCTGCTCAACCAACTCAATAATCGCCACCACATAAGGCACCTCGATTTCGGGGCTCCATGGCTGATGATTGACCGTATAGCTAAGCACTGTGCCTTTCCCAGAAACAGCCGTAGGCAGCACCTTAAAGCTTGCACAATGCGGGCAGAGTGGGGCTGGCGGATGAAAAAATAGGCTGCAGGCGGTACACCGGTGAATCCGCAATTCGGCCAGTTCCCCCCCTTGCCAGAAGGCGCGGTTGTCGGCGTTGAGTGCAGGTAATTTTCTTGGCATCAGCTGTCCGCAGGAAAATGTTTAACTTGAAGTCACACAGTATCATTTGTACAAATATTAGAAAAGTGTCATATATATTTGACTTGATCGGGTCAGAGCAAAACGTTCTGCACCTCAAAACAACAAGAGGATTTCGCTATGTCCCTGCCACTATTGGACAAGAGGGTAGTCGTCACCGGTGGGTTTGGAGCGCTCGGCAGCACGCTAGGTCAGCTTTTATTGGCACGCGGTGCGCGTGTGGCACTGGTCGACCGTATTCAAGCGCCAGCAACGCTGCTTGATACACAAAACTTGTTGTGTGTTGATGGCGTCGATTTGACCTCGGCAGAGTCTGCACAGGCAGCGTTTGAGCGCATCAGCAGTGAGATGGGCGGCATTGATTGTTTGGTCAATGTGGCTGGCGGCTTCGCCTGGGAAACAGTCGAGCAGGGCAGTCTTGATACTTGGGACCGCATGTATCAGCTGAATGTGCGCACTGCTGTTGTTAGCTCGCAAGCGGCTTTGGCGCATCTGCTGGGCTCAAGCACAGGGCGAATCGTCAATGTCGGCGCCTTGGCCTCTGTTAAGGCGGGCATGGGCATGGGCGCTTACAGCGCTTCCAAGGCAGGCGTATCACGCCTAACAGAAGCCTTGGCTGAGGAGCTAAAAGACCGCAACGTCACGGTTAACGCGGTGCTGCCAAGCATTATCGACACACCGGCCAACCGTGCCGATATGCCAGATGCCGATAGCAGCCGCTGGGTAAGCCAAGATGCGTTGGCGGCTGTGGTCGCGTTCTTGTTATCAGACGACGCCGCTGCCGTTACAGGCGCACTGCTACCTGTGAGTGGTCGCGTATGAGGTTAGTTACTTTTACCGATGCACACGGGATGGATCGGGGCGGTGTATTGCTTAATCAAGATCAGTTAGTGCTGGATCTGCAAAAGGCCCATCGCGCCCTGAAAGGGCAAGATAGCCCAGCGTTAGTCAGCATATTGGCCTTGGTTGAGGCCGGCGAGTCGGGCCTTGAGCTTGCACGTGGCCTAGTTGCCAAGGCGCCTGCTGATGCGGTGCTTGAGCGCTGCGAGGTGAAATTACGTGCACCTATTCAACCGCCCCCGCAGATGCGTGACTGCTCATGCTTTGAGCTGCACCTGCGGCAGAGTTTTGCCGCTGCGCGCCGCGCCCGAGCGCTGCGTACTGAAGACCCAGAAGCTACGTTGAAAGCGATGAATACGCGGGCAGATGACCGGGTTATAGAGACGTTCAACAAGCAACCGATCTATTACAAAGGCAATCGTTTCGCGGTGATTGGCAACGACGATGAGTTCCTGTGGCCAAGCTTTAGCCGCGCCATGGATTTCGAGTTGGAATTCGGTTGCTACATCGGTAAAAAGGGCAAAGACATCAGTCGTGACGCGGCCCGTAGCCATATTGTTGGTTACACCATCTTTAACGACATGAGTGCCCGTGATGCTCAGGCACTCGAAATGCCGGGCATGCTGGGGCCAGCCAAGAGCAAAGATTTCGATACCGCCAATATCATGGGGCCTTGCTTGGTGACCGCCGACGAACTCGGTGATCCATATGACCTGAATATGATCGCGCGGGTAAACGGCGAGGAGTGGGGGCGCGGCAACACTCGCGACATGCGCTGGCAGTTTGAAGATGTCATCGAGCACGTTTCGCGCTGTGAAACTCTATATCCCGGTGAGTTTCTCGGTTCCGGCACGGTCGGCAACGGATGCGGCTTGGAACAACTGCGCTATTTGAAGCGTGGTGATGTGATTGAGCTAGAAATTGAAGGCATTGGCGTGCTGCGCACCCAGGCTGGCAACAAGGGTTGAGGCGGTAACTCAGCTCTGGATGCTGCTAGAACAGCTTCACTTACAATTCTAGTGTGAATTCTATGTACAGAAATCAATAAAGTGTCTTATATTCCGTTGCAAAGTACCGCAGCGAACCCCTGAGTAGGAGGCAATCATGCTAACAAGAAAAAGCCCCGTTTTGTCTGATGGAACCAAAGTCAGCGATCTGATCTATCCATCCACCCGCGAAGTGCAGATGCGTGTGCTGTCTGACCGCGAAATTTACGAGCTGGAGATGGAGAAAATCTTCGGCAAGATCTGGGTTCTGTTGGGCCACGAGTCTGAGATTCCCAATTCCGGGGATTTCATGGTCCGCGACCTAGGGTCCGATTCCGTGATTGTGGCCCGCGGCAAACAGGGCGAGGTTTATGTCAACCTCAACGTGTGTCCGCACCGCGGCATGCGCATCAGCAGTGCTGACTGTGGCAATACCCAAGTTCACAAGTGCATCTACCACGGTTGGGCTTTCCGCCCGAACGGTGACTTCGTTGGCTCGCCAGTTGAGCGCGAGTGCATGCACGGCAAGATGATGGCCAAAGAAGAGCTGGGCCTGAAAAAGGCTCGAGTTACGGTTTATGGTGGGCTGATCTTCGCCACTTGGAACATTGAAGGGCCTTCGTTTGAAGAGTTTCTGGGTGATGCCAAGTGGTATTACGACATGCTCTTCTGCCGCTCTGACAAAGGTATGGAGGTGCTCGGTCCACCGCAGCGCTTCGTTGTTAACGCCAACTGGAAGACCGCTGGCGAGCAATCAGCTGCCGATGGTTTCCACACGCTAACGCTGCACCGCTGGTTGGGTGAAGTAGGTAACTACGCGAAAAAAGGTGAGGGTGAAACTGCCGACCTTAGCCCTGAAATGATTGGCGTAGAGATCAGCTCGCCCCATGGTCATGCCCTGCGTTGCATCGATTTGGCGCGCAAAATTAAGCGTTTAACGGGCCTCGACCCTGCCGAACTCACCGTAGAGCAAAAGCTTCAGGCGTTGCCGCCAGCGGGTATGACTGCCGATATGGTTGAGCAGTTGTCGCGTAATCTCAGCGAAGATCAGCTCAAAGTACTGACCACTATGCCGCCGCAAGTTGGAGGTATGTTCCCAAACATCCTCTTTGGTTTTGTTTACATTCCGCAGCCAGACGGCAGCGTAGTGGGCTCCATGACTCTGCACGCCTATGTGCCGCAAGGACCAGATAAGCTTGAGTTCGTTAACTGGGTATTTGCCGAGAAAGACGCCTCGCCAGAGCTGCGCGATAAGATGCTCAAGCAGACCATTCAGCTGTTTGGCACCTCGGGCATGGTTGAGCAGGACGACTCCGACACCTGGCCGCACATGACCTTAGCCGCCAAAGGCACTATGGGTCGTAAGAGCACGCTGAAGTATCAAGCCTGCTTTGAAACAGGTGCGCCAGAGGGTTGGCCGGGTCCTGGTATAGTCAATGAAGGCTTTACCAAAGACGATACTCAGTGGCACTGGTGGTTGTACTGGCACGAACTGATGACCGCCTCGGACGAAGAATAATCGGCCGTAAACGTCAGCGCACTAGCGACTCTATTTAATGGGGTCGCATTGCGCTAGCAGCATTAACAAGTACAAGAACAAGTGAGGAGTGACTCATGGCTGAGGTTCAACAACGCGGCGTGGAGGATATCCAGCCGGGTTCCCCTGTCGGCACCAAGCGGGTACCTGTGGGCTCGCCAATTTACAATGATGTGGTGACCTTTCTTTATGAAGAAGCCACGTTACTCGACCAGATTCGCCTGCAGGAGTGGGCCGAGCGCCTGGACACCGATCTGGTGTACACCGTGCCTTTACGCCAGACTCGCGTGTCGGCTGAACTTAGCGCGACCATCGTGCGTAGCGTGCAGCACTACCACGATGACTACCGTTCGATTATGGGTCGTATCTTGCGCCTTTCCGGCAAAAGCGCTTGGGCGGAGGATCCACCCTCGCGCACACGCCGCTTGGTCACTAACGTATTCGTTGAAGAAACAGAAAAGGCTGATGAGTTTGTAGTCACCAGCTATCTGTTGCTAACGCGTAGTCGATTCAAGGACCACCACGTAGATATCATTAGCGGAGAGCGACGTGATGTTTTGCGCTTGAGCGAGGCAGGCTTCAAGCTTGCTCGCCGGGAAGTGATCATTGATCAGGCAGTACTCGGAACCCCAAATCTGGCGGTCTTCCTGTAACTGCTGTAGCGACACTCTGGCTTGAAGCTGGGCGCTTATTTCTGGCTCCGCTTCTTGCTCAGAGTGGCGCATCTACAGCTGCATTTACACCTACACGTAGATCTACACCGCGATAAGCAGCATTGGCGCTTAAGCGGTCCGCGACTTATTGCATATAATCCTCGAAGCCTTTTGCTTATTACTTATGGCCTATCGCCGTGATCGCGAAGCCAAACCTGATCTTCTGCGCACAGTGCGTGCGCCTCATCGGTGAAATCCCAGGTTGAGCCTTGCATGCGAAGCGCTTGTTCTGCACGTTCAGGTTGCTGGGTGTAGCAGTGGCCGGTTGTGATGGCATGAATTTGCGCGTCTAAGTTATACGCCCGCCCCATTGAAATAAGCGTGCAGCGGCGCAGCAGCAATGCCGCCTCGGCAGCCTCTACAGACAAATTACTGATTGCCCAGCGAGCCATACCTTCACGTAAATTTATCCCCGCGTAAGGGATTGGGCCTTCGATCTGCGTGCCATTTATTTGCCAAGATAAGTAAGGCCTATCGTCGCGCAATAGTACTGCGCGGGTGCGTTGATTAACGCGCTGGCCAACGTTTATGTCATAGCGCAGTTGTACTGCGCCTCGCGCCGCCGCCGCGATTGCCAGGCCGGCAAGATCCAGTAGGTGTGTGCATTGATGGCTGGCGTCGGTTTGTCGAGTGACCGAATGCGCTACCTGACTCATGGGCATGCTCAGTAGGTGTTGCAGTTGTTCGCAGGCTTGCGGGCATAGGCTGTAAGGGAAGCGAATGGCTTCACCGTCTACCGCACTGACAACTCCGGCGTTATGCCGAACCCGGACCCTGAAGTGATGGAAGTCGTCTTCCAGTGTGGCGCGAACCTCGCCGGATTGCTCGGCGTAGCTGGCTACTATTTCCACTCGGCGGCGAAATACAGTCATCCTCAATATCCTTGTTGTAATGCTGTTTCGGTTGACGAAATCGGTTATATTTGAACACTATAATAAATAATGTTCACTAAAAATAAAAAGGAGTGGCTATGGCGCTGCTAACTAACCAGGTTGCGGTAATCACTGGTGCCGGTGGAGGAATTGGCCGCGGCATCGCGTTGAGCTTTGTTAAAGAGGGTGCCGCAGTCGTTGTCGCTGAACTTGATAGTACTAGTGGTGAGGCTGTCGTCGCGGAGCTAAAGGCGCTGGGCGGCCAAGCGGCCTATATCAAGACCGATGTGTGTAGCAAGGCAGATATCGAAGCTGCTATACAGTTGGCCGTTGATGAATTTGGCGGGCTCGATATCCTAGTTAACAACGCATTCGCACCCACGCCCAATGTGCTGCTGGAAGAAAAAACCGACGCTATGTTGGAGCAAACGCTGAGCTCCACCGTTTGGGCTGCATGGTGGGCGATGAAGGCGGCTTTACCCCACATGAAGGCTCGCGGGGGCGGTAAAATTATCAATTTCTATTCCATCGATATCGAAATCGGCGCTTGGCTACATGGCGATTACAACACTGCCAAGTCGGCGATTGTCGGTCTGACCCGCAGCGCAGCTTCTGAGTGGGGGCGGTTTAATATTCGCACCAACGCCATCGCCCCGACTGCGATGGGCGCAACGTTTCACAAGCTGGCTGCGGAGAATCCTGGTTTTGCTGAAATGTCCGCATCCATGCGGCCGCTTGGGCGTTGTGGTGAGCCGGAGGCAGATATCGGTCCGGTAGTGGTTTTCCTCGCTTCAGACATGTCGCGCTTCGTCACCGGCGAAACCATACATGTCGATGGTGGGCTGCATCTGCCGGGTTACAACTCGCGGCCAAAAGGTATTGCTGTTCGCGAATACTAAAAATGCAAGGCACATAAAGTGCGGCTAGGTCCGCAATGCAGTTCACTTAAGCATTGGTGGGCGTGACGAGAAACAGCCATTCACTGATGTAAAGGCTTCGCGACTGAAGTCGCTCCCACAAGCTGGTGGTGAACCTGGTTTTGTCGCTTAAGCTTTGATGTTTTTAGACAATCGAGCCGGCGGTAAAAACCTCAATCCAGTCAGAAAGCAGAGCGCAGGGGTAGCGAGGCAGGACACCGATTGAGGCGCGCCGGGACAGGAGCGTCCCGTCGTGAAGTGCCCCGGAGCGGCGCCGCAACGAAGGACGTCGAATCGCGTAGCAGCGAGAGCCAGATACTGGGCGCGCTTTTTCTTTGTTTACTTTCTCTATTGCGCGATCAAAGAGAACAGTGACTCGCCGTAAATGCGAAAGAGGGCGGCCTGGGCCAGTAATCTGCGGTGGATCAGCACATGAGGGCAAGTCAGCGGATGGGTACCGCTAAGCCTATCCTAGGTGTGCACGAAGCTGGCTAACCCGCAAAGCGTTTGTTCAACATCAATCACTGGGTTTGCAGTGGCTCAAGCTCACTACGTTTTTAAGCATAGCGAGCTTGAGCTGTACTCGCGCGTGGGGGATTTGGGTGGTGCCCAAACGCTTTCCCCTGTTACTTTTTGGAGACGGTGATGGAGGTTGTTTCCAAATCCCATGTTGTCGCCGTTTTGCCTTCATCTCTGAGCTGATATTTCAAAACCCGACCCTGTGGGTTCTTTGGCAAGCTGTCGCGGAACTCAATGTAGCGGGGGAGCGCGTAGTAGGGCACAGACTCTGCTGCCCAAAGAAACAAATCTTCGGGCTTTAAGGTTGCACCTTCGTGCAGCACGGCGGTGACCTTAACGTCGTCTTCGCCTTTATCCGACGGTACGGCATGCACGGCCACCTCGGATAATGCAGGGTGAATGGCAAATGCCGCCTCCATCTCAAAGCTAGAGATATTCTCGCCACGACGGCGAAGGTAGTCTTTTTTGCGGTCGACGAAGTAGAAGAAACCCTCATCATCAAATTTGCCGATGTCGCCGGTGTGGAACCACATGTTGCGCATCAGCTTTTGCGTGTCTTCCGGGCGTTTCCAGTAACCCTGGAACATGATGTCAGGACGCAGTGGGCGCACAACGATCTCTCCGGCGGTGTTTGCTGGTACTTCGTGGTCGAGGTCATCAACAATGCGCACATCAAAATCATCAATACGTTTACCGGACGACCCTGGGGCAGCATATTCGCCAGCCGCCAGCGAGGTGATAACGCAGGCCTCGGTGAGGCCATAACCATTACCGCCGACCAATTTGGTGCCGAAGCGCTCACGCCAGATCTGTTTAGTTTCTTCGGTATACGGATTACCGCGTGCAGTATGTATTTGGCCGATGCAGCGCAGCATTGCATCGTTGTCTGGGGCTTGCGCAAGTAGGCCGCCCATGCCGCCAAGAATAGAGGCGATGGTCGCGCCGGAGCGTTCTACTTCAGGCCAAAAATTAGAAACCGAGAAGCGCGGCAGGATCGCTGCGCGTGCGCCGACCAGTATGCTGGCGATAATCGATACGCACAGCGCGTTCATATGAAACAACGGCAGCGGCGTAATGGTCACGTCATCGGCGGTGGCTGGCCCGGCACGCAATTGTAGGCGGGCAAGATTGCACATGAAGTTGTAGCTAATCATGCAGCCCTTGGAAGGCCCAGTGGTGCCAGATGTATAGATAAGGCAGGCGAGATCAGATGGCTGCGGCTTATTAGCCAGTGGCGTGGTATCGCTACCGCGAAACTCGTCTAGCGGCGCGATGCGGATGCTGCATTCGCTGGCTTGTTCTAGCACGCCGCGATGCAGGATGTGTTGCACGTCGTGCAGTTGCTCGGCAAGCGGCGTAATGCGCGCTAGATAGGCGGCCTCGCAAATAACTATCGAAGTTCCGGTATCGGCAATTTGGTGGCGAAGGAACTCACCTTTCAATGCAGTATTAATCGGCACGCTGACTGCGCAGAGCTTGTTGATTGCGAGCCAGGTGGTTACGGCGTCGATGTTGTTATCGAGCATCGTCAGTACGGTGTCGCCGGGGTTTACCCCTAGCTCCGCCAGTGCATTAGCCATTTTGGTCGATAGTGAGTCAACTTGTGAATATGTGTACAACTCTCCGCTGAAATCCAGCAGAACCTTGTCTGGATGCCGCTCCACTGCACGATCTAATGCTGAAATGACAGTGTCTCGTTCTCCCACTGCCCAGGTCTCTGGATTTCCAGTGCTGCCCATGAGTTTTCTCCGTTTAGGCAGCCTCAAAGGATGATCTGCCTGATTTTGTTTTGATGAGAGAATAGGATTCTAAATACAAATTCGCTAAATGTCTTTAGCTATAATTTGAACATGTTGAGTTATTTCTGCATATATTTTGTGCTAATGTCACTTATCTTAAACCCTGACGAGCCCTGAGATTCATGCCAAAAGCCGCCGCCCAGAAAGCAGACGCTTCACTGCCACCTTCTAAAGCAAAGAAAACCGCTGTGTCAGATACTGCTCTTGCCACGGCTAAGCCGGCCGTTCGCCGAGCAGCATCGAACAATGTCTCAGGGGCTAAGGTGAAGCCCAATAAACGTTCTGAAGAGACCATTGCCAACATTCTTAAAGCCACTGAAGAAGTTGTGTTGATGTCTGGGGCTGAGCGCATATCGATCCTTGATGTGTGTCAGGTAGCGGGAGTTTCTCGGGGTACGTTTTATCGTTACTTCTCGTCGCAAGACGACCTTTTAGATACGTTTTCGCGGCATAAGCGCGAGAGTTTCCACATCTCGCTAACCCAGGAGCTTGGCAGGATCAGCGATCCTGAGGCGCGTTTAAATGCCTTGTTTGCCTACCTCGACAACTACCTTGAGCAAAGCCGTGCGCGCCGTTTGCTGGTCGTTGCGCCGGATTACGCTTTGGGCTTTTTCCGGCGTATTTTTCACGATTCCATCGTTCGATTTCAGGATGGATTGGGCATCGTGTTTGATGAGTGGGACGAAAATTTAGGTGTACGCCTTGACCGCGAATTAATTTGCGAAATGATTATTCGTTATGTCTTGAGTGAAATTCTTGTGCCAGAGGCCGCCAGTCGCCGCCTGTTCCCTGTGCGAGTGAAGAAGTTATTGGGTGCATTGATCATGGGTTCCACTGCGAGAACCCGTCGATAGCCTTGCATAGCTCTCACGTTATGATCGAAGCCCCCGCCAGTCGGGGGCTTCGCGTTCTCGCTGGATGATATTTTCCGCTGGTTTCCTGTCACCTAACCTTTCTAGATGAACACATTTCATGGTTCTGGCTGTCTGCTTGATGGCTCTAGAACGGGATTCTTCGTGCTTTAAAAAAATAATATGAACAGTTTTTTGATTTATGCTCAAATTGAATTTAAGATCTGGCTTGGCAGCGAGCCTTTTGGCTTGCCTTTCTCATGGCAGATTTGCTCTGTCTTCATAAAGGCATCGCGCTAACAACCAACAATAAGTGCCAACTTTGAGGTACCAAGAAATGCTTATCGATCTTCACGCTCACGCTCCGCATCCGGGTTACTACAGCCAGCATCCGCATTGGGGGCCGTTCTTCGAACAGCACGCAGATGGCGACATCAAACTGCGCGTAGGTGATTGGATTCTCGGTCTCGGTTCGCCCGAGCGTAAGGCTGCTGTGCGCTCTGGTAATGGCCCGAAGTTGGAAGAGTATTTCGCTCGCTGGGCCGACCCAAAAGTGCGCTTGGCTGGCATGGACGCAGCAGGGCAGAACCTGCAGGTCGTCTCCGTACCGTCGCATTGCTATATGTACTGGACTGAAGCTGAGTTCGCGGTGCCGTTCGCTCGTAAAGTCAATGAAACCCTGGCCGAGTATTGCTCCGCTGCACCGGACCGTCTGATGTTCTGGGCCCATGCGCCGCTGAACGTGCCAGAGGCCGCTGCTGCAGAACTGCGTTACGCCTGCACTGAGCTGGGAGCTAAAGGCTTAGTAGCCGGTGGTGCCAACTTCGGTGGCCTCGAATTTGATTCGCCAGAGCTGGATGTGGTTTGGCGCACTCTTTGTGATCTTGATCTGCCGATGTTCATCCATGGCTATAACCAGTCGGTTACTTGGGGCAAAGATGCGAACACTGATCGTTATGAAACGACTGCCATCGTCGGCATGCAGTACGACGAAAGCCGTTGCTTCTGGAATCTGATTTGCGGCGGCGTGCTCGATCGTTTCCCAGATCTCAAGGTGTATATCACCCACGGCGGCGGCTATGTGCCTTACCAGTTGGGTCGTCTGGCCAAGACCAACGAGAACTTGGACGTCAAATACAACAAGAAGCCGCTGCTTGATTACATGAAGAACTTCTACTTCGACGTCGAGCTGCACGAAGTTCCAATGCGCCAAGCGTTGGTCGACATAATCGGTGCAGACCATGTTTTGTACGGCAGTAACTTCGGCGGTAGTGACGCCGTGCGTCACGATCTGACTCATGGTTTGAAGTTGTCCGATGCAGATTTGAACAAAATTCGCTATGGCAATGCTTGTCGTTTGCTGCACCTCGACCCAGCTAAGTTGGGCAAGGTAGGTGGCTGATGAAACTGGCGCGCTGTGAGTACTTAGGGACCGGTTTTTTTTGGGCCGTTGTCGATGTTGCTCAAAATCAGGTAACACCTATTTCTGGGGAGTTCAAAGACTGGGCGCCGGCAGTTGCTGCCGGCCGCGGGATTAGCTCGGTGCGCATCGCCGGCCCGTCGCTGCCGTTGTCCAGTGTGCGCCTTCTGCCACCGATTGATCCGGTCAATCGGGTGGTGGTTGCCGGGGCCAACTACGCCAAACATTTGGTGGAGTTTGGGTTGGCCGCACCGGCTCAGCCGGTGGCATTTCTTAAGGCTTATGGCGCGCTGATTGGCGCCACTGACCCGATCCGTTTTCCACCCTTGACCGAAGAACTCGATCACGAAGTGGAATTGGTGGCGGTCATTGGCACAGGCGAAATTGATATCAACAATCCTATGGCCTGTGTGCTGGGTTACACCGTTGGTAATGATGTGAGTGCACGAGATCTCCAACGCAGTGGCCCGGCGGGCATTGGCATGGATTTGTTCGCGGCTAAAAGCCAAGATCAAACCACCGGTTTGGGCCCGTGGATTGTGACTAAGGATGAGTTCCCACAAGGCTCGCCTAAGCTGCGCCTCAGCTTAAAAGTGAACGGTGAAACCAGGCAGGAAGGCAACACCAGCGAGATGACCTGGGATGTCGGCCAGTTAATCAGCTTTGTGCAACAACGCTCCAGCTTCGCCTGCGGTGATGTGCTGTTTACCGGTTCACCCGCCGGCGTAGGAATGGGCACTGGCCTGTTCCTCAAGGAAGGTGATGTGGTTGAGGCCAGCGTCGAGGGCATTGGCACATTACGTAACGTTGTCAGCCAAAAAATCCTAGCCTAATTGAGAGCGAACTATGAATTCTGAAAAACAAAAAGTAGTCGTTGTAGGTGCCGGCTTAATGGGTACTGGCATTGCTCATGCATTCGCCAGTTGCGGTTTTCAAACCTTGTTGGTCGATACCAATGCAGCTTCGCTGACTCAAGCTAAAGCGAGTATCGAAAAGATCCTTGGCGATGGCGTGCGTCTTGGCAAAGTGAGCGAGGAGAAAGCCCAGCAATCATTGGCCAATTTGCTCACCTGTAATGATCTGAGCGAAGCCGCCATCGGTGCCAACTGGCTAGTTGAGACGGTTTCTGAGCAGCTAGCGGTGAAGAAAGCGGTAATCAGCCAAGCCGCTCCGTTGCTGGCGTCTGATGCGATTATTGCGACCAACACCTCTGCCCTCAGCGTGACCGAGATTGCTGCGTCGGTGGGTTGTGCTGACCGCGTCATTGGCATGCACTTTTTCAATCCCGTGCACAAAATGAAACTGGTAGAGCTGGTACGCGGCTTAGCCACCAGCGATGAGGTGGTGGCTCGCACCCGCACCTTGTGTGAGCAAATCGGCAAAACATCCATCATTGTTAACGAGTCTCCAGGTTTAACTACCAGCCGCATGTCGGCGCTGTTGGGTAACGAGGCGATGTGGATGCTGCAAGAAGGTACCGCGACCGCTGAAGATATCGATACCGCGTTGCGTCTGGGTTTTAACCATCCGATGGGGCCGCTGGAGTTGGGCGATCTCACGGGCTGGGATACCCGCCTATCGGTACTGCGCTACCTGCACCAAACCCTCGGCGAGAAATTCCGTCCGTGCCCGCTGATCATTAAAATGGTCGCAGCGGGGCGCTACGGGCGCAAAACCGGGCAGGGCGTTTATCGCTACGAAGATGGTAAACAAGTACCGGGCTCCGGGCTCAAAGCGAGCGCACTATGAATGAAGTCGTCATCGTTGATGCTGTGCGTACGCCAATCGGCAAGTTTCGGGGCAGCTTGGCTGGCGTACGGGCTGACCACTTGGGTGCTTTGGTTATCAGCCGCCTCTTAGAGCGAGTCGATGTGTCGCCATCACTGGTCGAGGATGTAATTTTCGGCTGTGTGACGCAAATTGGTGAGCAATCAGCCAACATCGCCCGCACGGCGTTGTTGGGCGCGGGGTGGCCAGTAACCATTCCCGGGCTAACCATTGATCGCAAATGTGGCTCGGGTGAGGTTGCTGTACATCTTGCTGCCGGCGCTATCGCATCGGGCATGGCCAGTATCATTGTGGCAGGCGGGGCAGAAAGCATGAGCCGCGTGCCAATGGGCAGTAACCGTGAAATTCACGGTGAAGCGTTTGGCTGGATGGCTGCCGAGAAATACGAGCTGACCAGCCAAGGCGAGGCTGCTGAACGCATTGTCGATAAGTGGGCGTTAAGCCGCGAAGTGCTGGATGACTACGCCTTTACCAGTCACCAGCGTGCAGCAGCAGCAGCGGACGCAGGCTATTTCGACAACGAAATTGTGCCGGTACCGGTCGCTGACCTGCAGGAAAAAAAACAGGCTGAGCCGGGTGCGGTATTGCGCAGTGATGAAACGATTCGTCGTGAAACCTCACGAGAAAAACTGTCGACGCTGAAAACCAGCTTCCGGCCTGAGGCTGGACGTGTCACGGCGGGTAATTCGTCGCAGATCTCTGACGGTGCAGCGGCATTGTTGTTGATGAGCGCAGACATTGCGAAGCAACTCGGGCTTAAGCCGCGTGCACGTATTCGTGCCTTTACCACGGTCGGTTCTGATCCAACGTTGATGCTCACCGGACCAATTGCTGCGACGCATAAAGTGCTTGCTAAGGCGGGGTTGAGAATCGATGACATTGATCTTTTCGAAGTCAACGAAGCGTTTGCCTCGGTACCACTGGCCTGGATGGCAGAAACTGGTGTGCCACATGCCAAGTTGAACGTTAACGGCGGCGCTATTGCTCTGGGACATCCATTGGGCGCGAGCGGTGCTCGGTTAATGACCACCTTGCTCAACGAATTGGAACGTCGTGGCGCGCGCTTTGGCCTGCAAGCCATTTGTTGCGCGGGCGGCATGGGTACCGCAACCATAATCGAGCGGCTTGACTAAGGTGGCTCGTTTACCACTGGTGCCGGTAGCAGCCATGTCGATCGCTTTGCAAGAGGCGATCGAACGTGGTACTCGCAGCCGAATGCTCAGCTCTTCGACGCCGGTGCAAGTGTGGGCGCACCGGCCTAACGTAGCGCTGGCATGGCTTGAATTGATGCAGAGTCTGCACAGCAACAGCTTGCTGGATGAGCGCCTGCGCGAATTGGTACGGCTAAAAATTGCCAGTATCACGACCTGTCAGGCGTGTCAGTTGGCGCGTAAATCTGATGCAGTAAACGAGCAAGACATCGCTTGCCTTGCCACTAATAGCGATCATTTTACGTCTAGTGAACAGGCTGCTCTGCATTATGCGGAGCTCTTTGCCAGCGATTACATGGCCATAGGCGATGAACATTTCGCTCGCCTTGCCAGCTACTTTTCCACCGAGCAGGTGGTTGAGTTGGGGCTGTTTTGTTCACTAATGCTGGCAGGCGGCCGCATGACCCTAGTACAACAGGCGTATTAGATGGTTTGTGACAATTAATAGTTGGTCAAATTATCAGTTAACGTTCAATATCGATACTTAAAGACTGAGTGACTGCCGTCAATCGTGTACTTCCTTCAGGCTTAATCAAAAATAATGACAATAACAGCGGAGACGATCATGTCGACACCAGAACAGAGTGACCTGGCCAAGGCATATACCGATGTGGCCAGCAACTATCGCGGTACTAGCGATGTTGACCTGCACGCGATTTACCGTGAAATGCGGGCCAATTCACCGGTGCTGCAAGAAAATTTCATGGCCCGTCTTGGCGTCCCTTCGATCGCTGGGCTAGATGTAAATCGGCCGACCTTCACCTTGTTCAAATACGACGATGTGATGGCCGTGATGCGCGATGCCGGCACATTCACCAGCGGCTTCATTGCGGAGGGGTTGGGTGCGTTCTTCGATGGTTTGATTCTTACGGCCATGGACGGTGACGCACACAAAAATATCCGCAACATGCTCCAGCCAGTGTTTATGCCGGAAACGGTTAACCGCTGGAAAGAAACCAAGATTGACCGGGTGATCCGTGAGGAGTACATCAAGCCAATGGTGCCGAGCAAAGGCGCCGACCTGATGGACTTTGCGCTGTATTTCCCGATCCGCGTTATTTACTCGCTCATTGGTTTTCCAGAGGATCGTCCTGAGGAAATCGAGCAATACGCTGCCTGGGCTTTGGCCATTTTGGCTGGCCCTCAGGTCGATCCAGAAAAAGCTGCCGCCGCGCGTGGCGCCGCTATGCATGCCGCTACGGCACTGTATGACGCGGTCAAGGTGGTGGTCGCGGAGCGCCGTGCAGAAGGTGCCTCGGGCGATGACCTGATTAGCCGCCTGATTCGCGCCGAATATGAAGGGCGTTCGCTGGATGACCACGAAGTAGCAACATTCGTGCGTTCGTTGCTGCCGGCGGCCAGTGAAACCACAACGCGCACCTTCGGCACATTGATGTCGTTGTTGTTGCAAAACCCTGATGTGCTTGAGCGTGTACGTAACGACCGCAGCTTGGTCAATAAAGCTATTGATGAGGCGGTACGCTTTGAACCGGTTGCCACATTTAAAGTACGCCAGGCGGCAAAAGACCTAGAAATTCGCGGTGTGCCAATTCCCAAAGGCGCGATGGTGCAATGTATCGTTACGTCAGCCAATCGTGATGAAGATGCCTTCGACAATCCCGAGGTGTTTGATATCGATCGCAAGCCAAAACCCTCGTTTGGTTTCGGCTTTGGCCCGCACATGTGCATTGGCCAGTTTGTGGCTAAAACTGAGATCAACTGCGCGCTGAACGCGATTCTTGATCTGATGCCAAACATCCGCCTCGACCCGGCCAAGCCTGGTCCGCAGATCGTTGGCGCACAGCTGCGCGGGCCGCATTACCTGCATGTGCTGTGGGATTGATAACAACAACCGCGTAACCAAGAGCCGCCTGTGATAGGCGGCTTTTTTATGGGCGTGGACTTATCGACGGTGTGGTTGGCCGTCACCCGCAGGCTAGCTGCGGTCCGTGGCGGTGCTGAGTTCTCTCAAATAGGGTGTGTGTGCAGTTGTTGGTGTAGAGATTTGTGGTGCTCTACGAATAAAGATGAACAGAATCAAATTATCTGTTTAAATTACTATCTATCTGCACTATGATTCAGCCACAACAACAAGCCCGAATGCGAAGGGGAAAACAATGAAAGTTGAAGATCTGATTCTTGTCAGCGTCGATGACCACGCGATCGAGCCGCCGAATGCTTTTGCTCGTCATATGCCTGAGCGCTTCAAGGGGCGTGAGCCTCATGTGGTGAAGAAGGGTGACCGTGATGTATGGGTGTTTGAAGAGCAAGCCACCGGTTACATGGGGCTTAACTCGGTAGTCGGCCGTCCTAAAGAGGAATACGGCATGGAGCCGTTGGGCTACGACCAAATGCGTCGTGGTACCTGGAACATCAAAGACCGTGTCGACGACATGAACGCCAACGGTGTATTGGGTTCGCTGTGTTTCCCGACATTCCCGGGCTTTGCTGGTCAACGTTTTCAAGTGCACCCTAATCGTGACGTTTCCATGGCCGCGATTCAGGCCTATAACGACTGGCACTTGTACGACTGGTGCAATGCCGCGCCAGGTCGTTTTATCCCGTTGATGATTGTGCCGTGGTGGGATATGAAAGCCGCCGCTGCTGAAGTTGAGCGCCTGGCCAAGCAGGGCGTGCATGCTTTGTCGCTGTCGGATAACCCGACGGTTCACGGCTACCCATCGATCCACAGTGATTATTGGGATCCGCTCTGGAAGGCCTGTAGCGATAACAAGGTGGTGATTTGTTGCCACATTGGTACCGGCGTAAAAGCCAGTCACGCCTCTGATCTGTCGCCAATCGACGCGTGGATCACCTCAATGCCGATCTCTATCGCTAACTCAGCAGCAGATTGGATTTGGGCGCCGATGTGGAAGAAGTTCCCAGATCTGCGTATGGCGCTGTCCGAAGGCGGTATCGGTTGGATTCCTTACCTGCTGGAGCGTGCGGACTTCACGCACCGCCACCACAACGCCTGGACCAACTCGAACTTCGGCGGAAAAATGCCAAGCGACATCTTCAATAAGCATTTCATTACCTGCTTTATTGAAGACAACTTCGGCCTGCAGAACCTGCACCACCTGAACGCCGACATGGTTACTTGGGAAAGTGATTACCCGCACTCCGACTGCACCTGGCCGCATTCGCCAGAAACTGCATGGGAAGGCTTGAAGCACTTGCCTAAGGACATGATCGATAAGGTCACGCACCTCAATGCAATGCGTGAATTCTCCTTCGATCCATTCGCCATTCATGGCCGCGAGAACTGCACCGTCGCCGCGCTGCGCGCCCAAGCTACCCATGTTATTACTGAGCCAGCACTGGGCTTGGGTGGGGCAGATCATGGTCGCCACGATGAAAAACCTGTGACATCGGGGGATATCAACGCAATGTTCGCCGAGGCGGACGCGCAAACCGCGTTGTAAGTTGCCGTGCCTCCCCCGGTTACCAGCATGGGTGACTGAGGGGCGGCTGCGGTTCCGTGTTCACCTCCCTTGAGGTGATTACACCAGTGTCCAGCGTTAGAGAGCGCCTATGCCCATCAGTCAATTTACCTACAGTCGCCTTCCCCCTGAAGCCGAAGTACTTCGGGTAGAGGTTCGCGAGTTTATACAGCAGACCCTGGCCGATTATCCGCCGACTTTGAGCGCACAATCTTGGATGGGATTTGACGCAGAGTTCAGCAAAAAACTCGGTGCCAAAGGGTGGGTCGGCATGGCGTTGCCAAAAGCCTATGGTGGTGCCGAGGCGGGCCCCTTTGCTCGGTATGTAATTATTGAGGAGCTGCTGGCAGCCGGTGCGCCGGTGTCTGCGCACTGGATTGCAGATCGGCAAAGTGGTCCATTGATCAATCGCTTTGGTACCGAAGCGCAAAAACAGCATTACTTGCCAGCTATTTGCCGCGGTGAAAGCTATTTTTGCATCGGTATGAGTGAGCCAAACTCCGGCTCTGATCTGGCCTCAATTAAAAGTAATGCGGTGCGTGATGGCGATAGCTGGGTGCTCAATGGGCAGAAGGTTTGGACCACCAACGCGCACCATTCTCATTACATGATTGCCTTGGTGCGTACCGGCGAAAAGCCAGCATCGCGCCATGACGGTATGTCGCAGTTTATTGTTGATCTCAGCTTGCCGGGCATTACGATTCGGCCAATCCGCGACTTAGCTGGCGGCGAGCACTTTAATGAAGTGTTCTTCGACAATGTCCGCGTGCCTGCCGATGCTCTGATTGGCGCAGAAGGTAAAGGCTGGGATCAAGTAACCGCGGAGCTGGCTTTCGAACGTAGCGGCCCGGAGCGTTTTCTTAGCTGTATGGCTCTGCTGAAGACCCTGATCGACGCCGTTGGCAAAGAGCCCAATGCCATGCAATCCCGCGAGATAGGGCGACTGTCGGCGAAGTTGCTGACGCTGCGCAATATGTCCTTGTCTGTTACCGCGCAGTTAGTGGCGGGGGAGCATCCAACTTGGGCGGCTTCCTGCGTAAAAGATTTGGGCAATGTGTTTGAGCAGGAACTTCCTGAAGTTGCCCAGTTGCTGCTGGAAACCGAACCACGCCAAGAAGGCGGCAGCGAGTATGCACGTGTGCTGGCCTATCTGACGCAAATGGCGCCTTCATTTTCACTGCGCGGGGGCACTCGCGAAATTCTGCGGGGCATCATTGCCCGTGGTCTGGGGTTGCGATAATGCGCGAACTATTTGAAGCGACTATTGAACGTCTATTCGCCGACATTGCTACGTCCCATTACGTACTCAGTTGTGAGGGAGGTGAGTGGCCGGCTGAGCTTTGGGCTGCATTGGAGGAGTCCGGCTTTGCCCTGGCCGGTGTTGCCGAGGACCTCGGCGGCGCTGAGGCCACCTGGGCAGACATGTATGTGCTGGTCCGCGCCGCGGGACGCTTCTCTGTGCCTGCGCCTCTGGGCGAGTCGTTGCTGGCTAACTGGCTGCTGAGCAAGGCTGGCCTGGAAGGGCACGCAGGGCCTTTGAGCATTGCTGCTAACTCGGTATTGGTTATTGATGATGAACGCATCAGCGGTATAGCTCACGCAGTGCCTTGGGGGCGAAGTGTCGATGCTATTGTGGCCATCGCCACGACCTTGGCTGAAGGCACGCCGCAGCTGGTGCTATTACAACGTAGCACTGCTGCGCAAGTAACCCAGAGTCTTAATGTGGCTGGCGAGCCGCGTGATGATTTGAGCTTCTCGGATGCCCTGGTACTGGCGCAAGCGGCTTTGCCAGTAGGGCTGGATGTTGATGTATTAGCGCAGGGCGGCGCAATGCTGCGCGCCGGCCAAGCTGCCGGTGCCCTGCACGCATTGCTGGATATGACCGCAGGTTATGCCCGTGAGCGGCAGCAATTCGGCAAAGCCATTGGCTCGTTCCAGGCTATTCAGCAGCAACTCGCGGTATTCGCAGAGCAAACAGCTGCGGCAGGTATTGCCGCCGAAGCGGCGTTTACTGAATCTGATAACGGCTTGGCTGCACTTACCATTGCAGCCGCCAAAATCAGTACCAGCGAAGCGGCCAGCGTTGCCGCCGGTATTGCTCATTCGGTACATGGTGCGATTGGTTTCACCGAGGAGTATCCGCTGCATTTGCTCACCCGCAGGCTGTGGGCTTGGCGCAGTGAATTTGGCTCGGCCAGCCTGTGGAGCCAGCGTCTTGGCCAACAGATTTGCTCAGGCGGCAGTGCGGGCTACTGGCCATTGCTGACCAGCCACGGTCAGCAACCTTTAAATAATTCAGCGAGTACGCCTCTATGAGCACATTCCTTCAGGTTGAGCGTGATGGTGGCATCGTCAGTGTGCGGATGAATCACCCAGATACGCGCAATGCCTTGACTACACCGGAGCAAATTCAAGAGTTTGTCGATCTCTGCGCGCAATTGCGCCGCGATCAATCGGTACGCGTCATGGTGCTCACCGGCAACGGCAGTGCGTTTTGCGCTGGTGGCAACGTTAAGGACATGCACGATCGCGCTGGTATTTTTGCCGGCTCGCCTTATGAGTTGCGCAATACCTATCGAGACGGCATCCAGCGGATTCCGCTGGCAATTTACGAGTTGGATATTCCAGTGATCGCGGCTGTAAACGGCCCGGCAATTGGCGCCGGGTTGGATTTGGCCTGCATGTGCGACATCCGTTTAGCGTCCAGCACGGCGCTATTTGCCGAGAGCTTTGTACGGCTTGGCATTGTGCCGGGCGATGGTGGTGCTTGGTTGTTGCCGCGCATTATCGGCGTGCCGAAGGCCAGCCTTATGTCTTTCACCGGTGACACCATTAACGCGCAAAAGGCTTTGGATTGGGGGCTGGTAGAGCAAGTGCTGGCGCCCGAAGCATTGATGGCGGAGGCGCTTTCGCTAGCGCAGCGGATTGCGAGCAATCCTGGGCATTCGCTGCGTTTGTGCAAACGCTTATTACGCGAAGGCCAGCATATGCGCCTGGATTCATTGCTGGAGTTGTCTGCGGCCTATCAGTCGTTGGCTCACCACACCCAAGATCACCAAGAAGCCGTCACAGCATTTGTTGAAAAGCGTAAGCCCGACTACCTCGACCGTTAGTGGCTAAGCGATAAGCCGAGAAAATTTTGGAGTAATCAAGATGCGCAGCGTTTTCCGTGAAGATCACAATATGTTCCGCGAGCAAGCGCGCCGGTTTGTTGACCGGGAGATCGTGCCGCACCTCCACGAGTGGGAAAAAAGCGGCATTGTGCCCAAAGAGGTTTGGTTGAAAGCAGGTGAGACGGGCTTGCTCTGTTCCACCGTTCCGGAAGAATACGGCGGCCCGGGCGGCGACTTTGGTCATTCCGCCGTGATGATCGAAGAACTGGCGCGGGCCAACGCCACAGCGGTTGGCTTTACCACGCATTCGGAGATCGTCGCACCCTATATTGTTGCCTACGGCAGCGAAGAGCAAAAGCTACGCTGGTTGCCGAAGATGGTGAGTGGGGAACTTATCGGCGTGATCGCCATGAGCGAGCCGGGCATCGGTAGCGATCTGCGTTCGATGCGCACGCTAGCGCGTGCTGAGGGTGATGATTACGTTGTCTCCGGGCAAAAAACCTTTATCACCAATGGTGGCAACGCAGGGCTTATTGTTACTGCAACCAAGCTTGATCCTGCCGCTAAAGAGCTCACTCTGATTTGTATTGAAGAAGACCGGCAAGGCTTTTCCAAGGGGCGTTTGCTGGAAAAAATCGGACTCAAGGGGCAGGACACCGCAGAACTCTTTTTCGATGAAGTACGCGTGCCTGCGAGCAATCGTCTGGGGGAAGAGGGTCAGGGTTTTAAGTACCTGACGCACCAACTGGCTTGGGAACGTTTGATTATTGCCATCCGCGCCGCACAATCGATAGAAACACTGCTACACGAGACTATTGACTATACCCGTGAACGCAAAGTGTTTGGCAAGCCGGTACTGGATTTCCAGAATACCCGCTTCAAGCTGGCCGAAGCCAAAGCGCAGTTCACCATGCTGCGGGTGTTTGTCGACGATTGCCTGAGCAAGGTAATGCGCGGCGATTTGGCCCCGGACGTAGCCGCGATGGCCAAACTTCTAGGCTCGGAAATGCAGGGTAAGTTGCTTGATGAGTTCCTACAGCTGCATGGCGGCTACGGGTTTATGAGCGAGTACAAGGTCAGCCGCGCTTGGGTTGATGCGCGGGTTGCGCGGATATACGGCGGAACCTCGGAAATCATGAAAGAAATCATCAGCCGGGCACTGTAATGAAGGCCGTTGCAGGGTTTGCGTATGACTGATTTGGTTCTATTGCATGGTGGCAAGCACGGTTCGTGGTGCTGGGCACCCTTTATTGCTGCAATGGAGCAACACCCCGGCAAGTTCGAGTGGATTCTCACGCTGAATATGCCGGAGTGTGGTCAAAAGCGCGTTCGCGATGTTGCGGCTCTGCAACTAAGCGATGTGGTTGCCGAGCTTAACCAAGATCTGCATGAGTTAGGCGTGAGCCAAACCGTGCTACTTGGCCACTCTATCGCCGGTGCAGTCAAGCCGATGATCGTGACCGCCGCCCCAGATTTGTAGGCTCATGTGGTGCATTTGACCAGCGCGTTTCCCGATGAAGGGCAGTCTATCTTGGCCTTGTTCGGCCACACACTACATGGCCAAAAAACTGAACATGTCGGCTGGCCTTTGGATTTCATCAAGGCCAGCCCGTAAGAGATGGCTATGGCAGTGTTTGGCCAAGATATTAGCGAGCAGACCCTTGGCTGGTTATTAAGCGAAATTAGCCAGGATTCGACTGCACACTGCGTGTTCAGTGAACCGGTTCTTGGGCCAATTATCCGGGGGATATTCCCGTTATCGACATCATCAAATTCCGCGATGATATTTTGCCTGGGCCGTGGCTGCGCCGTTTTCCCAAAGAGCAGGGGCGAGCTAGGTACAAGAAATTGACACCCCCCATAAGTTGTTCATCTCCAATCCACAGTTGCTTGCGGATGGGATACTTGGAGTCGAGTTGAGAATTTGAAGGGCGATACCAGTGCTGTACATGGCGGCGAAAGTCAAACCGCTCGAGTCAATTTGCTGATTCTGTCGATTATCGTCTTCAACTTTGTTTCCTTTGTGTGCAATGGCTTACCGCTTGCTGTGCTCCCGGGCTACGTGCTCAACGAGCTAGGCTTAACATCGATTTGGGCCGGTATAGTGATTAGCGTGCAGTATTTTGCCACGTTGATTGCGCGGCCGTTGGCCGGCAGTGTGGCGGATCGATATGGCGCCAAATACTCGGTGATGTGCGGCTTTAGCGGTTTCATTCTTAGCGGCGTCTGCACCGCGTTTGCAGTTCTGCTACACACCGAGGTTTGGCTCTCCGTGGCTTTATTACTAGCGAGTAGGCTGATTCTGGGCGCATCAACCGCAATGATTTCCACGCCGTGCTGCACCTGGGCGATTGGCCTTTGTGGCGCGTCACGCACAGCGCAAGTGATGTCCTGGAATGGTATTGCCGCTTATGGCGGCACAGCGTTGGGCGCCCCGCTAGGGGTGTGGTTGCTGCATCAATTTGGTGTTGCCAGCATTGGTTTTTTTACCGCAATGCTTGGCTGCATATTTGTGCTGGTTGCGTTCAGCAAGAATGCAGCGCCGTTAGTGGCTGGCGTGCGGCTGGCATTTCACCGCGTATTGTTTGCGGTAATGCCCAACGGGCTGGTACTGGTGTGTAGCTCTGTTGGCTATGGTGGCATCACCGCTTTTATTGCGCTGTATTTCGATAGCTTGGGCTGGGAGCACGCTGCGTATTGCCTAACTGCATTCGGCACAGGCTTTATCGTCGCTCGATTAGCAACGCCAGGCGTACTGAGCAGGTTCCGCGGCTACAAAGTTGTTGCTGTCTGCATGCTGGTGCAGAGCGTGGGATTGCTGTTGGTCTGGCTTGGTCCGTCGCCAGCATTAGTCATTGCTGGCAGCGCGCTGACTGGCGTTGGTGTGTCGTGGGTCTATCCGGGCCTGGGCGTCGAAACACTGGCAAGCACCCCAGAAGCAAACCGTAACTCGGCGCTTAGCGCACTTTCGTTGTTCTTTGACGTAGCCGTTGGCATGGCGGGACCAGTTATGGGTCTGGTCGCATCAGGTTTTGGCTATGCACAGGTATTCCTCTGCGCTGCCCTGATGTCGTTGGCAGGCTTAGTGCTCGTGCTTGGTTTGTACTTTAGAGCCAGCCGCCTTTGAAAGTACGGCTGGATATTGTGCTCTTGACAGCGCTAATAAAGAGGTCGCTGCAGGCGGTGTTTGTAACCCCCACGCTAGAACCGTTGAATTAATAATACATAGGCGAATAGCCTAAAGGGAGTCATACATATATGCGCATCATTAACTCAATAGGTTGTGCCTTGCTGCTGGTATTGGGCACTGTCGGTTTTGTCAGTGCAAGCACTGAGCAGGAAACCCAGGAAGCCAATGCCCAAAAGCTGTTACACAATGCTGTTGAGTACTACCGTATGCAGGGTGATGCGGCATTTGCTGCTTTTAGCCGCCAGGGAGAATTTATTGATGGTGAGCATTATGTCTTTGTTATCGATTCTCAGGGCATCATGCTGGCTAGTGGCGGGACTTCTGCGGTGTTGATTGGTCGCAATGTCATGAATACGCTTGAGCCTGACTTACGCCATGCATTGACCAGCGTGTTAGAGGGTGTCTCAGAAGGCAAGATTCACAGTGCCGAATATCGCTGGATGAATGCTCAAGACGGACGTGTTGAGCGCAAGAAGGTTTATTTTCAGCGTGAAGACGACCGAATAATTGCCGTTGGCCTGTATCTGCCTAGAGCCACCGCACAGCAGGCCGAAAATTTTGTGGATCGTGTCGTGCTAGCAATGGAGAAAGACCCACAAGCCACGATACAAGCAATCAATGAACTATCCGCAGAGTTTCATGAGGACGACCTGTACGCTTTCATTATTGACTTGAAGAACAAGCGCTATGTCGCCCACGGCTATAATCAGCGCCTGATCGGGGCTGATTTTTCAACCATCAACGACACTCAGGGTAAGCCCGTCGGCGCGCCGATACTAAAACTAATGGCCACAGCTGAGCGTGGTGATTATGACTACCTCTGGAAGAACCCGGTTACCGGGAAAATCGAAGACAAACATGCCTTGCTTCGCAAGGTTGATCACTATCTTGTAGCAGTCGGTTATTACAGTAAGCCTCGGGATTGAATCAGTTATTTAGCTATCTTGGACATCCGTGATCGACCGTGTGCCGCTTTGCGACTCTCTGGCAATGAATCGCCCCTGGTTTCGTAGACGTTTACACGCCTCAGCTGGAGCCTGATAAGGCTGCGGGAATCTGCTTTTGGCCAATAGCGGCTTGTGCAGAAGAGCCGTAAACCAGCCAGCAGCTGTCGATCAAGAATAACCAAGACCCTACGTGCCAGGGGCTTTAATTTAGATGCGCGATAGCTAGAGATTTTTTGGGCAGAATTTGGGCAAAAATGAGGCCGCCTTGGGCCTTTCTAGACCGTTAAGAAATTCCTACTTCTTGGTTTTCTGCGGTCTGCAGCGGTATACAGAGTTTACTACTAGCGTTCAAATCCCTATCTTCCCGCCACTATTCAATACTTAAACCCCTGAAATGCTTAGCGTTTCGGGGGTTTTTGTTTTTCTGGGCATGCAATGTGTCGAAGGCTGGCAGGCGCAAAATTGGTGCAGCGGAAATTTTGTGCCTCAGTTCTAGTCTAGCAGTAGCTGTAACTCACCATGGACCTAACTTGATCGAGTCCTGAGCTTAAATACGGCCTGTAATCCAACGACGATTGAATAGCGTTAATCGCTCGATGTTGCGCAATTTGTGCTGCTGGACATTGAATTGACGGTCTACGCGATTTAACAGGTTAGCCGTATTGAAAATTAGTGTCTGCCGTTCAGTCAGGAGTAGAGCATTCATTCGACTGGAGAGGCAGATTAAGGTCTGGCCTCTCCAGTATCTGTTGCGTTATCAGCTTTGCGCTACAGCGTTCTCGTCGACAACTGCGACTTTGCTTCGGGTTGCGCGGCACAGTTGGCTGGAGACGATGAAGCCAATAATGGCCAATATACTCATCAAGCTAAACACGTAGTTGTAACCGGTTTGTCCTGGGAATTTATCGAGGATTGCGCCGTAGATAACGTAGGCGAACATGCCGGGGGCATAACCGATGAGGCAGCCAATTCCAAAAGCAGAGCCGGTGATGTGGCGAGGGATATTGACTTCTCCCATTGGTGCCCAGAACACCCCACGCATCGAGAACACGATAAGCGCAAAGGAGAGGGTGGCTGCCATCGCGGCATAAATGAAGGTATGGCTTTTGGGAATCAGGACGATGATTGCCATAGTTGGAAGCAGTGCCAAGAACGCCCACTTCAAATATCGGCTTGAGCTTTTGAAATGCTTGTCGGCAATAAACCCACCTGACGGACCGCCCAAAACTTTCAAGAAGTATTGGTTGATAATGCCGTAAGCACCTACCAACGCTACGGGCAGTTCGTACATGTCCTTTAGATAAGGGATGAAATATGTCAGGCCGCAATAGACGATATACACCATGAACACGTTGAGGCTGACCAGCCAGATGCCTGGAACCTTAATTGCCTCGAACAGATTTGCCATGCTGTTTTGCGGCGTCGTGGGTGCGTAGGTTGCATTGTCCTTAAGTAGGAGCCAGGTCAGAGTGCCTGCCAGGATGTCGATAACCGAATAAAAAATAATGGCTGACTTCAAGCCTTCAGCACCTGAGCCCATGGCTACGAAGACACCCAGAGCCGAGAATGCAACGAGGGTGTCCACAACACCACGTCCGCCCTCCAGAAAACCGAAGAGCCTTCCCTGTTCGTTATCATTCCCAAGGTTGCGGATGGCTTTAAGCAGTGCGGGCCAGAATATGCAGTCTGCACATACGGCAAGCAGGCTGAATACAACCATGAGACTGTTAAATGGCGGAAAGGTCGCGAGGTAAAGACCCAGGCTGCCCGTTCCGATCAGGCCAATAGGGATTAGCTTGCGAGTATCAAACCGGTCTGCAAGTACGCCACCCAAAACAAAAAGGGCTGTCGCGATGATCGCATTGGCACTCAGTAACATACCTATTTCAGTGTGGGTTAAGCCCATGTATTCCTGCATGGGTACATAGAAGGCGTCCTTCAAGTTCGCCAGCTTGTAGATCGTTCCACCACCGATTACTAATACAAGGAATCTTAGCCATTTGGCCTTATCACGTGCTGTCATTATTATTCTCCAGTCGAAATGGGATTAACATTGCCGATTGCGGTGTCACGCCAGCGGTTTACTCGCTGGCCAGTGATAACTCGGCTAAGGTGCGAAACTCGTTAAGAAGCCCGCGCACGTAGGTAATCTGGTTATTCGCCCAGCGGTGCTCATCCGCCATCATCTGCTCGAGTGAGTAACCACACGGGAGTGGGGTCTCGCTCATTTCTCGGTAAGCAATGAAGGGGTCCTGAGCTTCATCGGACTGGCGGAAAGCCGGCGCTATATAGTGATTTTCCTGCTCCAGGATGAACGCAATGACTTGCGGGGATTGCTCTCCAAGGAGCAGTAACTCAAACATCATCCGCGCGTTGGGTAAGTCATCTTCAACACTTCCTTGCAGCACTCCGTAATGTCCGAAGCCATTGTTTTCAGGGACAATACGCACACCTTTGAGGTGGGTCTGACGGATATGCGGCGCGAGACTTTGCAAGGCTTCGAGTGGTGCCTCGTATGCGTTGATCATATTGCCGAAGTCGAAGAGCGCATGCAGGCGAGGGTGGTTGAGGCGGCTTAAGAGTTGAGCTATTTCAGTGCTTTTAAGTTCTTCATGCTGCTCAAAATCGAAGTACAGGTCGTGTGCATCAGCCTGTTTGGCGAGGTAGTGCAGGTCGGACTCAATCATGTCCATAACCCGTGACAAAGTGCCTTCGTAGCGGGAGTAGACGCGAATATTGCGAGTTCCTATCGCAGTAGCAATGGCGATTACTTGATCCACATCTTTTTTCAGCGTGCTGCTGATTTCAAGATGGACATCCAGCCCTAAGTGATTGGCTTTGTCCCTGAACGCCTGAAGCTGTTCCGGCGTCATTTGCGACAGACTATTTTCCTCACCATCGAGTAAGTGCAGGCTTAGGCCATGCAGTTCATTGCGATAGGCAAAGTCGAGTAAGTCGGCGGGTTTAAGCGCCCCGTGAGTCAGGTTGGTCAGCAAGGGGTACGCATGCGCAAAGAGGCGTACTTGTGCGAGCTTGTCGAGAAGTTGGTGGGCCAGTTGTTTGGTTAGTTCCGGAGGTGCTGCCGCATCTTCGGCTTTGTGGCGGAGCAAGACATTGAATCGTTCTTGTATTTTGTTCATTCGAATCGTTCCTAGTGCAGACACCGGGTCTACCGGCGCAGCCTTTATCGCGCCAGACAGGAACTCTCGATAGATCCATTAAAATTTAAATATTAAGACCACTTTTACTCCAGAGTGGTCTTAAACGTCATGCCCCATTTTGCGCAGCGCTAATACCAGTGCTGCCACCCGCTCTTCCGCCTGATCTTGCGGCACGCCGGCAAAGCCAATTAACAGGGCTGGGGGCAGATACGGTTGCAGGCAATAGTCGCTCAATGCATAGGTGTGAATGTTGTGTAGGCTAAGTTCTTTGGCGACTGTGTCGGCATTGAGGCTGGGCGGCAGCCAGGCGATGAGGTGCATTCCGGCGTCAACCGGGGCAACGGTAATGAAATCTCCCAAGTTTTTCTGAAGCTGTTCAAGTAATGCCTCCTGGCGTGCTTGATAAAGCGTGCGCATGCGGCGGATGTGGCCGAGAAAATGACCTTCGCGCATGAAGTCAGCGGTAACTGCTTGCAGTAAAGTCGGAGGGCTGCGGTCCATTACTGCGCGGATGGTGCACATGGGCTCGACCAGTGCAGGTGGCAGAATCACATAACCCAGGCGCAGAGAGGGATAAAGCACTTTGCTGAATGTCCCAACGTAGATCACCCGATCCCATTGATCCATTGCACAGAGTGCAGGGAGCGGACGGCCGCTGTAACGGAATTCACTGTCGCAGTCATCCTCAATAATCCAGCTGTGATTTCGAGCCGCCCAGTCAATGAGTTCCAGCCTGCGCGTATAACTCAAGGTTGTACCCAGTGGGTGCTGGCGCGAAGGCGTGGTGAAAACCAGTCGGGCATCGGGGCACTCACGCAGTCCTTGCTCGATATCGATCCCTTGTGCATCTATGCGCAATGGGACTATCTGGCAACCGTGGGCCTGAAAGGCAATCCGTGCTGCAATATGCCCCGGGTCTTCCATCCACACGGTATCTTGCGGATTGAGCAAGAGCATTCCGAGCAAATTGAAAGCTTGCTGGGCGCCGCTGACAATCACCACTTGCTCAGACGTGCAATCGATACCACGTGAGTCGAATACGTAATCAGCAATCGCCTTGCGCAACTCCTGCAACCCTTGTAATTCGCCATAGCCGAGCATGGCCTTGGAGGGTTTCTGCAAATGACGATTCATCAGTCGTTTCCAGGTATTTTGAGGAAACGACTCGTATGTGCTGTGGCTGGGTAGAAAGGAGGTTGGGCTTGCGGGGTTCCAATCAGCGTAAGAGATGCCTTGGAAATGGTTGCTGCGCATGGACAGCAGTGATTGGCTCATCGTGGACAGGCGTGGTGGCTGCTGCTGGATACCATTTTCGGCGATTGCGCGACTGTCCCACTCGCTGTCTACATAAGTTCCGGCGCCACTGCGTGAGGCCAGAAAACCTTCAGCTGTCAGTTGGTCAAAGGCGTTGAGAATTGTGATGCGCGATAGTTCCAGCTCTTTGCTCAAAGTGCGGGTTGAAGGTAGCCGCGTTCCCCCTTGAAGCCTGCCCGTTAATATCTGTTTGCGAATCTGCAGGTAGAGTTGGCGGTACAGAGGCGTCGTGCTGGTACGGTCCAGTTCAACTCCAGACAACAGTAGGCCTGCTGGGGATTTCATCACATGCTCTTATAGGGCAGAAGTAGGGGGAGTATTAGCACCAGCCGGTCTGCAGATGCCAATGCACTTAGCGACTAAAGTAGTTTCACAGCGCTTTTGAAGCAAACGCGGACATTCAACTTTTATTGGCGAAGACCGTTGAGTCCAAGCCGTTTTGACGTGAACAGGCCGCCAGGTCCTCCAGGAATGCTTGAAGTATGGGTGGCGGAACAACCCCTCGGCGGCTGATGAGATCGAAAGGTGACATGAGCTGTAACTGGTTGGGGATTAGCTGGCGCATTTCACCATTTTTGACCCACTGCGCCGCAAAGTGTGTGGGCAGAAGGCCGATGTAAGCGCCTGAAATAATCAGAATGGCAGTCGCTTCGATGTTATCGACTGTTGCGGCCGCTTTGCTCACGCCCAACTGCTCCAAGTCATGCTGTTGCATATAGCCCCGAGCCACGATTCGACTTTCTGATATTTCCTTGAGCTGATCCGCGCCCTGGGCTTTGCTCGCGAACAGCGGATGGCGGCGACCGCAATACACGCCCAGTGCTTCCTGATAGAGCGATGAATAATGCAGGCCTGGCACGTGGATGGGGAAGTGGCCAACCGCCAGATGCAGGCGACCATCAAGTACCCGTTCTTCCAGCTCGGCAGGCGAACCGACGTAAACGTTGAGGTGCACATCATGCCCTCGGGATACAAAGCGCTGCGTGGTTCGCGGTATAGGCGAATCGGGATCACTGATGGTGCTATCGATTATGCCCAGATTGAGCTGGCCGCTGATGTCCTGTTTAAGTACGTCTGCATCCGAGCAAAAGTGCTCGACGGCGGCCAGCAAGCGCAGCGTCGCTTCATGAATGGCCACGCCTTGTTCGGTTAGTTGGAAGCCACTTCGGCCGCGCTGGCAGAGCTTCACCCCAAGCCGGGTTTCGAGGTGTGCCATCTGTTCGCTGATGGTTGATTGGCCTGCATTGAGCGCAGCCTGAGCTGCAGAAAACCCACCGCATTTAACGATTGCTGCAAAGACCCTGAGCAGTTTTAAGTCGACGTCATGCAGCTGAATCATTCAAGCACCCTCGCACTTTTATACATCGGATATGCCGATATAAGTATCTGATGTTGAGTATTTTTTCCACCCTAAGCTGCGCACATAGTCACTCCAACCGCAGAGGCCGATGAACGTCGTTCTCGCTCACAAGAACAACAGTTGGAGATGCCCGAGTATGTCGAGTAATAACTATGATTCCGGACGCCTGAATCTTCCGTTTGTGGGGCATTGCACCTTTGCCAAAGCGCCGGTGTGCACTGACTGGGATGCACTTGATGCCGACGTGGCGATCCTTGGTGCGCCCAATGACATGGGTACGCAGTGGCGCTCTGGTGCGCGTTTTGGGCCCCGTGGAATTCGCGAGGCTTCAACGCTGTTTTCGTTCGGTCATGCGGGTGCATATGACCATGAAGACGATGTCATGTACCTGACCGCAGCCGATGTGCGCATGGTTGACGTGGGTGATGCAGACATCGTCCATACCGATATGGCCAGCAGTAATGCCAACACTGAATTTGCAGTGCGCAAGATCCTGGATGCTGGCGCGATGCCCGTTGTTCTGGGTGGCGATCACTCAGTGCATGCACCCGTGATCAAGGCGTTCGAGGGGCGGGGGCCGATTCACATTATTCATGTTGATGCGCATCTGGATTTCGTCGATGAGCGCCACGGTGTCCGCTATGGCCATGGCAGCCCATTGCGCCGGGCCTCGGAGATGAATCACATCACCGGGATGACCCAAATGGGGATCCGCAACGTGTCCTCATCCAATCGTGATGATTATGACGCAGCACGTGATGCCGGCTCGCAGATTCTCTCGGTCCGTGACGTGCGCCGCCTCGGCGCGCAAGGCGTGCTGGACTTAATCCCAACTGGGGTTCCGTATTACATCACCATCGACATTGATGGCTTCGATCCATCGATTGCGCCCGGTACAGGCACGCCAAGCCACGGCGGTTTTCTCTACTACGAAATCCTCGAAATCATTCAACTGCTGGCCAAACGCAGCCAGGGCAACATCGTGGGCATGGATCTGGTCGAGGTTGCGCCTGCTTACGACCCGACCGGTATGACCTCAATTCTCGCCGCACAACTGCTGCTCAATAGCATCGGCTTTATTTTTCACGAGCGTGCACAGGCGCGCACTGCGCAGGGGGCATAACCATGGACGCGATTGTTAAGCAATATTTGCAAACCTATGGCATTAGTGAGGCCGCTCAGCGCTTTCTGAGCAAGGCGCAAAAAATGTTCATTGGCGGGGCTTGGGTCGACGGCAGTGACGGCGCCAGCGCAGAGGTGACAGAGCCTTCGACCGAAGGACTATTAACACACATTCCGATGGGCACAGTTGCAGACTTGGACCGTGCCGTCGCGGCTGCTCGTGAGCAGTTTGATGGTGGTGAATGGAGCGCGCTCAAGCCCGCAGAACGCGAGCGCTTGCTGCAACGCCTGGCCGATCTTATTGAGCTTAATGCGCATGAGTTGGCTGAAATCGAATCAATCGATATGGGTAAGTCGGTCAGCCAAGCGCTTGAAGTCGATATCCAGGGCACGATTGATACATTCCGTTATTTCGCTGGCTGGGCCACAAAAATTCACGGACGTACCGCAGAGCCCTCTCTGCCAGGCAACTATCTGGCATACACCCGAAAGGAGCCTGTCGGTGTGGTGGGCATCATTGTGCCGTGGAATTTTCCGCTGCAAACCATGGCCTGGAAGCTGGGCGCGGCGTTGGCCACAGGCTGCACAGTGGTGGTTAAACCGGCTGAGTTAACGTCCTTATCGGCACTGCGCTTTGCTGAGTTGGTGCAGGAGGCCGGGATCCCGGATGGTGTGATCAATATTGTGACCGGCCGTGGCAGCGTAGTGGGTGCAGCGATGGCGACCCATGCTGGCATCGACAAACTCAGTTTTACTGGCTCCACGCCTGTTGGCATTACGGTCGGCAAAACAGCTATGGATCAGATGAAGCGTTTGACCCTCGAGCTGGGCGGCAAGTCAGCCGTAATCGTTCGCGAAGATGCCGACATCAAGGCCGCCGCGCAGGCGGTAGCCAACGGTGTTTTCTTCAACTCGGGGCAGGTTTGTGACGCAGGAACCCGCGCCTATATTCACCGCAGTATCTATGCCCAATTTTTAGAAGAGCTGATCGCCTATACCCGCACATTGAAGGTTGCCCCCGGTTTAGATGCCGAGTGCTTTATCAGCCCGCTGGTGTCTGCACAGCAGCAGGCGCGGGTTCTGGAATACATCGAGGCAGGCAAGCAGGAAGGCGCACAAGTGGCGTATGGCGGCCAAGCAATCACCGGTCCCGGGTACTTTGTTGAGCCAACTATTTTCGCCAATTGCCGCAACGATATGCGCATCGTTCAGGAGGAAATCTTTGGTCCGGTGCTGGTGACTGCACCCTTTGACGAGGATGACGAAGCGGTGGAGCTGGCTAATGACTCTTTGTTTGGTCTGGCAGCAGCGATCTACTCGAACGATCTCGGCCGTGTTCACAGCCTGATACCGCGCCTGCGTGCCGGCTCTGTGTACGTTAACGCGCACAGCACCATTGATCCGTGCATGCCATTCGGTGGCTATAAGCAATCGGGCTTTGGCAAGGACTTGGGCGCAGAGCAGCTCGATTATCTGCTGGAAACCAAGGCGGTATGGATCACCCTGCCATGAGTTAAACCCCTCGGCATAACGCCATCGTTATGCCGAGACATAGCGTAACCAATAAGAAGAATTATACGAGGTTCAGGTCATATGAATACCGCAGCCGAAAACCTGAGGGCGCAGGACTTGGAAAAACGCATTCGCGTGTATGAGGAGATGGAGCTGGCAGATGAGTGGCCGGGTGCGCTCAGCGCCCTCGACTACACCGTGATAGTCCTGATGACGCTGGTATTGGTCGTCGGCTTCTACCTTTGGGGGTATTGAGCCATGGCAACGTCTGATTCGGTTGATTCTGGCCTTGAAGCCCAACGCGGAGATACGCCGTTGCTACCCAGTGAGCGGCTATGGGGATTTTGGGAGTTCACCTACGCCAATTCGGCGCTGGCCATTGCCACCTGGGCCTTTTTGATTGGCGGCGCAACTGCATTGTTTGTGGGCGTCACGGAAGGAATAGCGGCGATTGTAATCGGCAATATTCTGGGTGTCTTGCTGGCGTCTTTCGCCACTTGTGTGCCGTGTGGCAAGTACGGTACAGAGCAGTTTACCTTCTTGCGCAGCATGTTCGGCGGTAACGGCAGCCGCCTGGTTTATATCTTGGCAGTGGTGTTTCTGACCATGGGCTGGCTTGCCGTTCTGGGACTCATGTTCGGCCGTTCGATAGACGGGCTGACGGGGCTTCTGACTGAACATGAAGCTAACCCAACCGGCTCGCTGGTGCTGGTGTCAGGCTTGTTTGCAATTTTGCTGGCGGGCTTTGTTGTTGCCAAAGGTCCCACCTCGATCAAGGTATTCAACACCATCGTCGCGCCGGCGCTGGTACTGATCATGGGCGCCATGCTGTACATGGTGTTCAGTGATCACAGCATGGCGGAACTGCTGGCGCTGCCGGCACTCGATGCGCCATTCAGCGATAAACGCGTCAATTTCATGATTGCTGTTGAGGTCAATATGGCAGCCGGGCTGTCCTGGTGGCCGTATATCGGCAATCTGGCGCGGCTTAGCAAGAATCAGCGCACAGCATTCTGGCCCAACATTATCGGCATATTCGCCGCTGCGGTGCTGGGAGAGGTTGTCGGTTTGCTGGCATCTGCCGCATTAGGCAACAGTGACCCAACCATCTGGATGACCCACATCGGAGGCCTGGCATTTGGTGTCATCGCGCTGGGGTTTGTCGCATTTGCCAACATCACCAGCATGATCAACATCCTCTACACCTCGATTGTGGGCTTGCGTCAGTTGGCGGGAAAAACCTTCCGCGACATGAGCTGGACCCTGCTCGTGGTGATGTTTTGCGCTGTGCCGTTGTTGATTGTCAGCTTTGTGCCTGAAGTCTATGACAGCTTCTTCATATTCCTGGTGTGGACTTCGGCGTTGAACAGCGCGCTGGCAGGAATCGGAATCGCCGATTACTACTTCTTGCGGCAGCAGCGGATGAATCTGCGTCATCTGTATGCCAGTGAGGCGTTGTCACCTTATCGCTACTGGAAGGGCTTCAATCCGATTGGTTTATTCGCGCTGTTAGTGGGTGTTGGGGTGTACGTGTTCTTGTTCAATCCCCAGAGCCTGGCCAACGCGTCCTGGTTTCGTTTCATCTCCGCTTCCATTCCGTCTTGCCTGTTGGCCGGCGTGATCCATTTTGTGCTGACCAGGGCTTTTGCCGAGCGTTTAGGCTGGGGCGCCTATTCTCCGCGCGCTAAGCGTCAGCACGACTCTTTGAATTTAGATGCACAGGCTTGAGCCATGACTAAACGATACGATTACATCATTATTGGCGCGGGCTCTGCTGGGTGCGTGTTAGCCAACCGTCTGAGTGAAGACCCAAACACCTCGGTACTGGTGTTGGAGTATGGCGGCAGTGATCGCAGTGTGTTGATCCAGATGCCCAGTGCCTTCTCAATGCCCATGAACACCAAGAAGTACAACTGGCACTTCGAGACCGAGCCTGAACCCTTCCTCGATAACCGCCGCCTGCATTGTCCGCGCGGCAAGGTGCTCGGTGGGTCTTCTTCAATCAATGGGCTGGTTTATATCCGCGGGCACGCATCAGACTTCGACCAATGGCAATCATTGGGTGCTGAGGGCTGGGGTTATCGCAATTGCCTGCCGTACTTCAAACGTGCCGAGAATTACAAGTTTGGCGGCGATGATTACCGTGGCGAAGGGGGGCCGCTGAGCACCAATAATGGCAACAATATGCAAAACCCACTGTATGGCGCTTGGGTTGAGGCGGGCGTTCAAGCCGGTTACATCGAAACCAAGGATTGTAACGGCTACATGCAGGAAGGCTTTGGCGCGATGCACATGACGGTCAAAAATGGTGTTCGTTGGTCAACCGCCAACGCCTATTTACGACCTGCGATGAAACGTCCAAACCTGACCGTGATTACCCACGCAATGACGCGTCAGGTGTTGTTGGAAGGCAAGCGAGCTGTTGGCATTCTCTACGATCACGACGGCCAGACCCACACCGTGCATTGCAATCGCGAAGTGCTGCTTTCGACGGGGCCGATTGGCTCACCGCAGTTGCTGCAAATGTCCGGGATTGGCCCCGGTGAAGTGCTGCGCAACGCCGGTATCGAAGTGAAGCATGAGCTGCCCGGTGTCGGTGAAAACTTGCAGGATCACTCGGAAATTTATATCCAGTTCGCCTGCAAACAGCCGATCACTCTGAACAGCAAGATGGGCCTGTTAAGCAAGGCCATGATTGGCCTGCGCTGGTTGTTATTCAAAGATGGTCTGGGGGCCAGTAATCACTTCGAAGCGGGTGGTTTTATTCGCTCTGAGGTGGGGCTGAGCTGGCCCGATATTCAGTTTCATTTTCTCCCCGCGGCGATGCAGTACGACGGTGGCAAACCGCTGAAGGGCCATGGCTTCATGGTTCTGACCGGGCCGAATAAACCAACCAGCCGCGGTTATGTCCGTGTGCGTTCGGCAGACCCTTACACGCACCCGGAAATTGTCTTCAATTACTTACAAACTGAAGAGGACCGCGAGGGTTTCCGTCGTTGTGTGCGCCTGACCCGGGAGATTATTGGTCAGCCGGCAATGGATGCGTATCGCGATTACGAAATTGCTCCAGGCCCTGACGTTAACACCGATGAGGAGATCGATGCGTTTGTGCGCAAGAACATGGAAAGCACCATGCATCCTTGTGGTTCGTGCCGAATGGGCGAGGATGAAATGGCCGTGGTTGATTCAGCGCTGCGTGTACGCGGTATCGAAGGCTTGCGAGTTATTGATTCGTCAGTGTTTCCGACCGAACCCAACGGCAACCTGAATGCGCCGACGATCATGCTGGCCGAGCGCGCTGCTGATCTCGTCCGGGGCTTGCCGCCATTGCCGCCGGTTGATATTGAAGTTGGGCTTGCGCAGGGTTGGGAGTCCCGTCAGCGCAGCAATGCGCCCCTGCGCAAAGTCGCCAGCAGCTAACGCGCTTTGTAAAACCAGAGGGGTGTTGGTTTATACACGGCAACTAACCCTCAGCATTTCTCACAGTGAAACGAGGCCCGAGGTAAACGGGCCTCGTTTTTTTGTTTGTGGCTCGCAGCAAGCCTTTTAAAGCTATCTCTCAGCCACAAGCCATGCAGGGTTACGCCTGAGCGACGGCGTCCGCGACGTTTGCGCTGGCCCAGCTTGGGGCGTGATGCAGAGGCAGCGGTAACTCTGAACGGGTTTGTCATTAAATGAAAAGTCATTGTCGTTCGATGAGAAGCGGATGAAGCGTCTGGGCATTACATTTCAGTCAACGTATACGCCATAGGGCGTCCCGAGCGCAGATTGGAGATCAAGTAAATGCCAAAAGCCGTCCGCTTCTATAAAACCGGTGGTCCTGAGGTTATGCAGTACGAGGACGTGGAGGTTGGCGATCCCGGCCCAGGTGAAGTACGACTCCGTCAGGTTGCTGTGGGGCTTAACTATGCCGATACCTACTTTCGCAACGGCACGTACCCAATTCCAATGCCAAACGGCATGGGCGTTGAGGCCGCTGGTGTCGTAGAGGCAGTGGGTGAGGGCGTGAGCAATGTTTGTGTCGGGGACCGTGTCACTTACACCGGGTTTCTCAATACGCTCGGCGCCTATTGCACTGAGCGTCTGATCCCGGCCGCGCCGTTGATCAAACTTCCCGAGAGCATTTCATTCGAGACCGCAGCGGCCATGACCATGCGTGGTCTGACCTCCGCTTACCTGCTGCGGCGCATTCATGACTTCAAACCCGGTGACAGCATTTTATTGCACGCGGCTGCCGGCGGCGTTGGTCTGATTGTTTCGCAGTGGGCCAAGTTATTGGGTTTGCGCGTGATTGGTACCGTATCCAGTGACGCCAAGGGTGACATTGCCCGCGCACATGGTTGTGATCATGTGATCAATTACAGCCATGAAGATGTGGCCAAGCGCACGCGGGAGTTGACCGACGGGGTAGGCGTAAACGTCGTCTTCGACAGCGTAGGCAAGAGCACATTCATGGGTTCACTCGACTCGTTGAAGCGCCGCGGTCTGATGGTTTGTGTGGGCACGGCTTCAGGGCCAATTCCGGCATTCGACCCGGTACAGCTTGCAATGAAAGGCTCGCTCTATCTGACTCGCCCAGCACTGGCTGACTACATCGCCGATCCGGCGGAAAAGGCTGATCTGGCCGGCGAGCTGTTTGACTTGGTCGGCAGCGGCAAAATCAAAATCGAGATTAACCAGCACTACGGTTTGCAGGACGCCGTGCAGGCGCATCGTGACCTGGAGTCACGCAAGACCACAGGCTCTTCGATTTTCATCATTTAAGGAGATCATTAGTCATGCAAGTTGAACAACTGACCTGCAACATTGGAGCAGAGTTGCTGGGCGTTAATCTTGCCGATGCAATTCATGATGCTGGCCTGTTCGCTGAGATCCGCGCCCAATTGCTTAAGCATCGCGTGCTGTTTCTGCGAGATCAAGATATTAGCCGTGCTGAGCATGTAGCTTTTGCCCGCTTGTTTGGCGAATTGGAAGATCATCCCGTTGTCGGCAGCCATCCGGATCATCCCGGGCTGGTTCAGGTTTACAAGAGCCCGGAGAGCCCGATAGACCGCTACGAAAACTCATGGCATACCGATGCAACCTGGCGCGATGCACCTCCCATGGGTTGTGTGCTGCGCTGCGTTGAATGCCCGCCGGTTGGCGGTGACACGATGTGGGCCAACATGGTGGTGGCTTATGAGCGACTGCCGGCAGACGTAAAAGAAAAAATCGAAGGCCTGCGCGCGCGTCATAGCATTGAAGCGAGCTTTGGCGCGGCGATGCCAATCGAGAAACGTCTGGCGCTGAAAGCACAATATCCGGACGCAGAGCATCCCGTGGTGCGTACTCACCCTGAAACCGGTGAGAAGGTGTTGTTTGTTAACAGCTTCACCACTCATTTCACCAACTTCCACACGCCTGAGCGGATTCGGTTTGGCCAGGACTTCAGCCATGGCGCGTCGGAGTTGCTGCGCTATTTGGTCAGCCAGGCCTGTATTCCCGAGTATCAGGTGCGCTGGCGCTGGCGGCCCAACAGCATCGCTATCTGGGATAACCGCAGCACTCAGCATTACGCCGTAATGGATTACCCCGCCTGCCATCGCAAGATGGAGCGCGCTGGCGTGATTGGCGAAAAGACCTACTGAGCAGTCTGGCGGAAATTATCAAGCGCACAATCGCGCGCACTTAAGCCGTTTGGCAAAAATAAAAAAAGGAGACGAACATGCAGTTCTTCGATGATTCCCTGCACCCGGAAAATATGGAAAAGGTCGTGATTACCGTCGCACCTTACGGCCCGGAGTGGATGCCAGAAGACTTCCCGGAAGACATTCCGGTAACCATGGATGAGCAGGTACAGAAGGCGGTTGACTGCTATGAAGCGGGCGCTACTGTTCTGCACTTGCATGTGCGTGAGTTGGACGGCAAGGGGTCCAAGCGACTGTCTAAATTCAATGAATTGATTGCAGGCGTACGTGAGGCCGTACCCGACATGATTATTCAGGTGGGCGGTTCGATCTCCTTCGCGCCAGAGAGCGACGGTGAGGCTGCCTTGTGGCTGTCTGACGATACCCGGCACATGCTGGCGGAATTGTCACCCAAGCCGGATCAAGTCACCGTAGCGATCAACACCACGCAAATGAACATCATGGAGTTGCTCTATCCGGAGTATTTGGAAGGCACTTCCCTGGCAAACCCTGCCTATCAGGCTGCTTACAGTGAAATGACGGTTCCTGCTGGCCCTGCCTGGGTCGCCGAGCACCTCAAGCGCTTACAAGCCAGCAACATCCAGCCGCACTTTCAGCTGACGGGCATCCATGCCTTCGAAACCCTTGAGCGACTGGTGCGCAAAGGCATTTACATGGGGCCATTGAACCTGACGTGGATTGGCATTGGTGGTGGCTTTGACGGCCCGAACCCATTCAACTTCTTCAACTTCATTCACCGCGTGCCGGATGGCTGCACCTTGACCTCCGAATCGTTGCTGAAAAACATGTTGCCCCTCAATACCATGGCTCTGGCCATGGGCCTGCACCCTCGGGTCGGCACTGAAGACACCATTATCGATCAACACGGCAAGCGCTTCACTTCCGTGCAGCAGATCCAGCAAACGGTACGCATCGCTCATGAGTTGGGCCGTGAAGTTGCCAACGGTAAAGAAGCCCGTGAGATTTATCGCATTGGTGTGCAGTACTCAAGCATTGAGCAAACGCTGTTAGCCAACGGGATGGCTCCAAATCGCAAGCAAGGCCAGAAAGGCGTCCCGCAACGCGGCTGATGCTTAGCGCAGCAGGGGGCAGGCTCCTGCTGCGTGTTGAACAATATTCAAAACAATAAAAACGGGTGCAACACACCCAGGAGGCATCATGGCCTTTCACCACAGCGCTGTGGACGATGAAGAGGATACGTCTATAGGTATCCCGCGTCGGTACGCGTGGATCGTTTTCGCTTTGACCTTTGGCTTGTTGATTTCAGATTACATGTCGCGGCAGGTGCTTAATGCCGTGTTCCCGGTGCTTAAGAGTGAGTGGCTGCTGAGTGACAGCCAGCTCGGATTACTCAGCGGCATTGTTGCCTTGATGGTCGGGTTGCTGACCTTTCCATTGTCGCTGTTAGCCGACCGTTTCGGTCGCGTCAGAAGCCTTGCGTTGATGGCGTTGCTGTGGAGCCTCGCAACGTTGGGATGCGCGCTGGCGCAGAACTACCAACACATGTTGATAGCACGTTTTATGGTGGGGCTTGGCGAGGCCGCCTATGGCAGCGTGGGTATTGCCGTGGTGATGTCAGTCTTTCCTAAAAGCATGCGCGCAACCCTTGCCAGCGCCTTTATGGCGGGTGGCTTGTTCGGTTCGGTTTTAGGCATGGCTCTCGGCGGGGCTATTGCGGTGAAGTTGGGCTGGCGTTGGTCATTTGCGAGCATGGCGTTGTTTGGATTGGTGCTGGCGGTGCTGTATCCGATCATCGTCAGAGAATCGCGTATCGCCCCCAAGCGTCTTGGCGCTATCAGCCAAAAGAGTAAGGCGGCAATCAGTCGCCCATTACGCACGCTGTATTGCACGCGCTCAGTTATAGGCGCCTATGTGGGCAGTGGCCTGCAGCTGTTTGTGGTGGGTACGGTGCTTGTGTGGCTGCCCAGTTATTTCAATCGTTACTACGCGATGGACGAGGGTAAGGCTGGCGGGCTCGCCGCGTTGATTGTGCTGTGCTGCGGGGCTGGCACAGTGTGCTGCGGCATGCTCAGTGATCGGCTGTGTCGTCATTCGCAGATCCGTAAGGTTGACCTTTCGATTGCCTACTGTCTGGGCAGTTGCCTGCTGCTTTCGCTGGCGTTCGCGCTTACGGCGGGGCCATTGCAGGTGATCCTGATTGCTCTGGGAATGCTGATCGCCGCGGGCACTAACGGTACTACAGGCGCGATGGTGGCGAATCTGACCCACTACAAAGTGCACGGTACGGCGTTTGCTACGTTGACCCTGGTTAATAACATGCTTGGGCTCGCGCCAGGGCCGTTCATCACCGGGCGCGTATCCGACCTCATCGGTCTGCACGAGGCATTTCAATTAGTACCGCTGATAAGCATTGGCTCTGCGGCGGTGTTCATCTATATCAAGCGCCATTACATCGCCGACATCGCGCGCCCCAAAGGTGACGAGTCGTCTGAGGCGTGCCTTAAAAAGTCGGTTGGGGTGATGTCGTGACAGCTGTTTTACAGATTGATGCATTTTTCGATTTTGTGTGTCCGTGGTGTTTGATTGGCAAGCGTCAACTAGCGCGGGCATTGGCTCAGTTGGCTGCGAGCCGCCCTGATGTTGAGGTCGAATTGAGCTGGCACGGCGTGCAGTTGCTTCCCCATCTGCCCGAAAACGGCGTGCCCTTTGCCGCGTTTTATCTTCAGCGTCTTGGCAGTGCCGAAGCGGTCCGCATGCGTCAGGCACAGGTTGAGCAAAGCGCTGCAGCCGTCGATTTGCAGATTGATTTGAGCCGCATTGAAAAAATGCCCAACACAGGCCTGGCGCATCGCTTATTTGAGCGCGCTGCAAGTTTGGGGACTGTGGCGCAGCGTGACGCTTTATTGGAACGCCTGTTCGCTGCCTATTTTGTGCGGGGAGAGGATATCGGTGAGCGCACCACGCTGTTGGCAATCGCTGAGCAATGCGGCTTCTCGAAAGCAACTTTGGATGAATACATTGCGGGTAGCACGCAACCGGTAGAGGCGAATAACAGGGGCAGCAACGGTGTGCCTCACTTTGTCTTCAATCATCAGTATTTAGTGAGCGGTGCTCAGCCTGCCAGTGTGTTGTTGCAGGCGATGCATGAAGCGCTTGATCACGTTACGGTCGGGGGGCAGCAGGCGTGATTCAGCGTATTGCAGTGCCGAAAGACAAAGTTCCAGCGCTGGGAATGCGCACGTTGTTGAGATCAGCAGATAAAAGCCTGGCTGTATTCAATATTGAAGGGCGGCTTTATGCAATCGATGACAGTTGCCCGCATCAGGGCGCTTCATTGTGTGGCGGGCGCCTGGAAGGCCGGGTGATTCAGTGCTGCGCACATGGTTTACGCTTTGATGTTGCGAGTGGCTATTTAGTCAACTCGACCAGCTTTAAAGTGGCCAACTACCCGGTCGAGATAGAAGACGACCAAGTTTTCATCATCGTTGATGCTGAGGAATGTGCGGTATGAGTACCTTCGCTTTGGTCTCTGTGCATTCTCGCGCTCGCGAACTGCTGCCAGGCTTTATTGTTAGCCTGATTGTCGCCGCCGCTGCCAGCTTTCTCTCAGAGCACTACGACGCCCCCGTGATGTTGTTTGCCTTGTTACTCGGCATGGCTCTTAATTTTCTTGCAGCTGATAGCAGCTGCAAGTTGGGCATCGAGTTCACCGCGCGCACCGTGTTGCGCATAGGTGTCGCTCTGCTGGGGATGCGCATTACCTTAGAGCAAATTGCCGCGCTCGGCTGGAAACCAGTGGCGCTGGTGGTGACACTGGTTGTGGTGACAATTCTGGTGTCAGTGGTAGCCGCCAAACTCATGGGGTTTCAGCGTTTGTTTGGCATGCTAACCGGTGGCGCTACAGCGATTTGCGGGGCTTCTGCAGCTTTGGCGCTGGCGGCTGCGTTGCCAAATCATCCGCAGAAGGAGCGTGCGACCTTATTCACGGTGATTGGTGTCTCAGCGCTCTCGACGCTGGCGATGATCATCTATCCGATGATTGCTAATGGGCTTGGGCTTTCGCCTGAACAGGCGGGCGTATTTTTGGGCGCCACCATTCATGATGTTGCTCAGGTCGTCGGGGCGGGTTACAGCATGTCGACCGAAACCGGTGATACCGCCACGGTCGTCAAGTTAATGCGCGTGGCCATGTTACTTCCCGTCATCGTCTGCGCCGCGATGATCACCCGCATGCAGGGGGCTGATCCTGCAGGCAAGCGACCGCCACTATTGCCATGGTTTGCGGTGGGCTTTTTGATTCTTGCATGTGTAAACAGCACAGGATGGGTTGCCCCGGCGATTCAGGGTTTCACCAATGATTTGTCACGCTGGTGCTTGGTCGTCGCAATCAGCGCACTGGGGATGAAGACTCAGCTCAAGGAACTGGCTGCAGTAGGTCTGAAACCCATTCTGCTGATGGTTGGAGAGACAGTATTTCTGATAGCTCTGGTCTTGCTGTTGATGCATTGGGGGCTGTAGAAATTTAGCGAGTTGAGTGGGGGCAAATTCAGTCGAATAACGCCCTCAGCGGTTTACGCTTTTTATGCGCTGGGCGAGTACAAATCGCAGGGAGAAGGCTGGGTGTTTAGCCTTCCTTACGCGGTGCAATATTATGTGCTTTACGCCAAGAAGCTGGAGGCATGCCAAATTGGGAAATAAACCAGCGCGTGAAGGAGCTGGGCATTGAGTAGCCCAGTATGTCGGTGATTTGCCCCAGTGAGTAATAAGGGTTTTCCAGGTAGCGAATCACCAGATCGCGGCGAACCCCATTAATCAAATCGCTGAAACTGGCGCCTTCTTCGTCCAGGCGCCGCTGCAAAGTTCGCACGTTCATGCCCTGGCTTTGAGCAATTTGCTCAATGGTCGCGCGCCCCATCGGCAGCAAAAGGTAGATGGATTTGCGCACGTCGAATGCCAGCGAGTGGTCGACCTTGCCTTGCAATGAGTCAAGGTAGCGTTGAGCGTGGCGGGCCATCGCTTCGTTGGCGAGAGGGTTGGTGGTGTCAAGATTGGCCGATGGGCAAACGATGCCATTAAACTCGCACCCGAATTCAATCTTGCAGCCGAAAATCCGCCGATGCACCGTGAGGTCGGCTGGTGCTTCATGGGTGAAACATACGTTCATCGGTTGCCAGTGAGCGCCCAGCAGCGCGGCGCAAAAACGATGCATGATACCGATGGCAAGCTCGATCGCTTGGCGGTTATATGTACCGCTTTCAGTCACCAACTCCTCACGAATAATCACGGTTTTCCCGGTTTCTTCAATGAAGATCGCCAGTGAGTCATTGAGCAGATGACGGTACTGCACGATCACCTGCAGCGCATCGCGAAGATTTTTCTGATGGCTGAGCAGCAGGCTCACTTCACCAAAGTCGGATAACTGACGAAGTTCGGCCATGCGCAGGCCGAAGGTTTCACAATTACTCAGCTTGGCTGACTGCTCCAGCAAGTCGATAGCTGCACTGACCGAGATTTGCTGTGTGGGGTCGCTGAGAATCGCAACGCTCAAACCGGCGTCTGCCAGCAGTGTGTTTACGTTGAGTTGCAGGTGGCGGGCTACTTCCAAGTAGTTGGTGAGCACGGCAGATCGAGAGAGTGCGGTCATGGCTTATCTACCTTCAATCAAGTGACATAGAAGGTCTCTGTGTCGTTTTTGTCCGCCATTTATAGAGAGTTTGTCGCTGGATGGAAAGTCAGAATGACTTAATCAATTCATCAGAGTGATGTGTCACCAAATGAAAAGTGGCTGACGCTAAATGTGAAGCGCCAGGGTTAGGCGAAATCTACTGTCTGCTTACAGGGTTCGAGATATCAGCGGACCGATCGGTGACGTATCCAAAGGCGGATGTGGCGATGAGTGAAACCACTGTTTTGATTATTCCAGGCTTGCGTGATGAGGTGCCGGATCACTGGCAAACCTTGCTGGCGAAAAAGCTTGAACGGGTTCGCTCAGTGCCTCCTTTGGAAGACAACAAGCTCAGCCTCGTCGCACGATTGGAGGCTATTCAACGCGAGCTGGATCAGATTGACGGGCCGGTGATTATCGTGGCTCACAGCGCGGGTGTGCTGATGACTGTGCATTGGGCTGCGCTCAATCAACGTCCGATCAAGGGTGCTCTGCTGGTTGCGCCACCTGATCTTGAGGCCGAATGGCCGCCAGGCTATCCAACCGCGCAAACCCTCAAAGCCAACGGATGGATTCCGTTACCGCGAGAGTCTTTGCCATTCCCATCCATTTTAGCGGCCAGCAGTAACGACCCACTCTGCAGCCTGCAAGCCGCTGGCCAAATGGCTGAAGACTGGGGCAGCAAACGGGTAGACCTCGGTGCAGTTGGCCATCTCAATCCAGCCGCCGGTTTTGGCGAGTGGCCTGAGGCTAATGAGTTGATCAATCAGTTGGACGGCTAAGCCTCAGTAGCACAAACACCGCTTTAGAGCTCGCATCGCCCGAATGCCGGGTGCGGGCGTTGTTCGCACAAAAAACAACAAAAACAAAAAAACGGAGACAACATCGTGAAACATACAGCCGCTAATAAATACCTTCGGCAGAGTCTCTTGGCCACGTCCGTGATGCTCGCCGCCTTACCCGCTGCTCACGCTTTTGAAGTCGAAAATGGCAGCGATGACTGGACTATACGATTCGATAACACCCTCAAGGCCAGTTATGGCCAGCGAGTTGAGGGTGAGAACGCGAAGATCGCCAACACCTCCAATCTCAACGACGGTGACAAGAACTTTAGCGTCGGCAGTGCTGTGACCGAACGCCTCGATTTACTGACTGAGCTGGATGTGGTCTTCAAGCGCAGAATGGGCTTTCGGGTCAGCGCCGCCAGTTGGTATGACCATGCCTATGATAGCGTCGGCTCAAACTCCAACCCGTTCCCTGGCCATAGAGATAATGCCGGGAATCTGGTTGCCGCCCGGCCTGTTGGTGGTGTTATTCAAGCCGGTGACTCGCTCAATGGCCATGGATCACGCAAGCATGGCCTGAGTCGCTATACCGACCGTTACTACAATGGTCCCTCAGGTGAAATCCTCGATGCCTTTGTGTTTTACAGCACAGAGATTGGTGATGAATCGTTGCTGAGCGCAAAGCTTGGCAAGCACAACATCTACTGGGGAGAGACCTTATTCAACGCAGCTAATGGGATTAACTATGGTCAGTCCGCTCTGGACTTGGCCAAGCTGTATAACGTGCCGGGCACTGAAACCAAAGAGTTGTTTCTACCGCGCAATCAGCTATCGATGTCATTCACGGTCAACCCGGAACTTACCTTAGGCGCGCAATACTTCCTGGAATTTCAGAACTCCAGATTGCCCGAGGGAGGCACCTACATGGGTGCTTACGACATGCTCGATGAAGGCGCTGATGTGTTCTGGTTGCCGGTCCCGGCGTTATTGGGCGGGGCAGGTGCTTTCTACGGTGCGCCGCGAGGCCACGACATTAAACCTCACAACTCGGGCGATTTCGGCTTAATGGCCAAGTGGAGCCCGGACTGGCTGAACGGAACCTTAGGCTTTTACTACCGCAATACGTCGGACACTTTACCGGCGGTACTAATCAATGCCCCGAACTTGCACAAGCCAGGAGTTGCGGGTTTTGAAGGTGTTGAGTATCTCACCGCATACGCCGATGACATCGACATCTATGGCCTGAGTCTTTCGAAAAGCGTGGGGCCAGTCAGTGTCGGCCTCGACCTGAACTACCGTGAAAACATGCCGTTGGTGAGTAACTTCAGCACCATTAATGGTTCGCTCAATGCAGCAGCAGAAGCAGGGCTGATTAACGGCGCCAACCTTATTGGAGCAGTCCCGGACAATGGTGAAACGGGGCTGGCGCGCGGCAAGACTTTCCATGTAGTGCTTAACGGTTTGGCGACCTTTGGTGATACCCCGTTGTGGGATGCTTCATCGCTCGCTGTAGAAGGCGCAATGACTCACTTAATCAGCGTGGATAAAGGCCAGCAGACCTTCAAAGGCGACTCCAGTTATCAGGGCGTCGACAAGGTTGACACCAACGCATACACCATCGCAGCCAACTTTACCCCGACCTGGTATCAGGTATTCCCGGGTGTCGATATGTCCATGCCTATGGCCTACAACGTGGGGCTCAAAGGCAACTCTGCCATTCAGCTAGGCGGCAACGAAGATGCCGGCAGTTATTCCGTCGGCATCTCGGCGGACGTCTACCAGAAGTACCGGTTTGACCTGAAGTATGTGGATGCTTTCGGCCCATTCGATACCTGTGAAACCGGCTTCGATAACAACACGCCTGGCGCTAATGGCCAATACCAGTGCATTCCCGGACAGATTACTTCGCAGGCAGGTTTGGTCCCCTTGCTGAAGGACCGGGGAATGGTCACGGCTTCGTTCAAAACCACCTTCTGATTGACGCTCAGATTACAAAAATAACCGGAGAGAACTCAGATGAAATGTCTTAAAAACCTGCTGGCTGCTGCGGTGGTGGCATTAATGACTACTCAAGTTCAGGCGGCTGTATCCGCCGAGGACGCAGCGAAGCTGGGCACCAGCCTTACCGGGATCGGCGCTGAAATGGCGGGCAATGCAGATGGCTCCATACCCGCCTATACCGGGGGTATGACGACCCCGCCTGCCAGTTTTAAAGCGGGTGACACCATGCGCCCGGACCCTTTTGTCGACGAGAAACCATTGCTGGTGATCGACAGTAAAAATGTTGATCAATATGCAAGTTTGCTGACGGCAACCACGGTGGAGTTGGCTAAGCGATTCCCGACTTTCCGCGTCAATGTATACCCGAGCCACCGCACCGTGGCCTTGCCTGAAAAAGTGGTGGATAACACCCTGAAAAACGCCACAGGTGCAAAGTCATTAGAGGGTGGGCTGTCGATTGATAACGTGCTGCCGGGCGTGCCGTTTCCGATCCCGAGTTCAGGCAGCGAAGCCATGTGGAATCACTTACTGCGCTACCTGGGCGTCAGTCTCTCCACCAAGTACGACTCATGGAATGTGGACTCGGCCGGTGTTGCAACGCTTGCCACAACCGGGCGTTCATACATGAGCTATCCCATCTATGAAGACATGGATAAACCGATCCGTGGCGATGATATTTTTTATCAGATGAAGCTGTATTACACCGGCCCAGCGCGCCGAGCCGGTGAGGCAATCATGCTCAAGGACTCTGCCAACCCGTTAGCGCAACCGCGTAAAGCCTGGCAGTACTTGCCCGGTCAGCGTCGGGTGAAGCTGGCACCAAATCTTGCCTACGACACGCCCAATCCGGGCACTGCCGGCGCAGGAACTTACGATGACGTATTTGTGTTCAATGGCGCGCTTGATCGCTTTGACTGGAAGCTGATCGGCAAGCAGGAAATGATCGTGCCTTACAACACCTATAAGTTGACTTACGCTCAGGACGCCAAGCAGCTGACAACGCCTAATCATCTCGCACCGGATTATGTACGCTGGGAGAAGCACCGTGTATGGGTCGTGGAAGGGACCGTTAAAGAGGGCGCCCGACACATCTACCATAAGCGCCGCTTCTACATAGATGAAGACAGCTGGATCGCACTGGCCTCTGATCAGTACGACTCAAGCGGCAAACTCTATCGCGGCTCGTACGCCTTTCTGACTCAGAGTTATGACAAGCAAGCCCCTGATACTTCACCGTTCGTTATTTATGACCTGGTCGGTGGGTCATACAACATCAACGGCGTGGTTGGGCCATACGGCGGCATCAAGTACGGCGAGCCTTTGTCGAAAGTGCAGTGGGCACCGGATGCATTGGCGGGCGCGGGCATTCGCTAAGCAATAGCCACTCAAAGCCGGGGCACCGCTCCGGCAGCATGACGGGTCGATGAGCGCAATAACGGTCGCTCATCGTGGCGAAGCGACTTCGATGCTGGTGTGTGCGTTGAGTGCATTTCGGCGTCGCTCCCTCAAAGGGTGCTGTATGGATTCCTTGAAAAACACTCTGCTGGCAATTCTGTGCACAGCGTGCGGATTAGTGCCGTGCGCCGCCCAGGCGAGCAGCTATGTCGATGTGCTGGACATGCCTGCCAAACCAACGGCTCTGGCTACGCGCAGCCCTTTGCTCGGTGTGACACGGGCAGGGGAACGCATGGTGGCGGTGGGGCAGCGCGGGCACATTCTTTATTCAGATGATGCAGGGAAACACTGGGTGCAGGCACAGGTTCCTGTCAGTAGTGATCTGAATGCCGTAGATTTTCCAACCCCTCAACAGGGTTGGGCCGTCGGAAACGATGGTGTTGTCTTGCACAGCAGTGACGCAGGAGCGACCTGGAGCAAACAGCTGGATGGACGGCAAATCGGCGACTTGGTGGTCAAATATTATTCAGCGTTAGCCCAGGCGCAGCCGGACAACGAAAGCTGGCCAGGCTTTGTCAGCGAGGGTGAACGTTTGGTTGAGGAGGGCGCCGACAAGCCGTTTCTCGATGTTTGGTTCGCTGACGACAAACTCGGGTATGCAGTTGGTGTGTTCAACCTGATATTGCGCACCGAAGATGGTGGCCAAAACTGGACGCCGTTTCAGGACCGTACTGATAACCCGCAAGGGTTTCACCTTAACGCTATCGCTTCCACTGGCGATGCGCTGTATATCGCTGGCGAGCAGGGCTTACTACTCAAATGGGATGCGGCCTTGCAGCGTTTCAACGCCTTGCAGACGCCGTATCAAGGCAGTTTTTTCGGTGTGATTGGCAAGCCTGGTGACGTCATGGCCTTCGGCCTGCGTGGCAACGTAGTGCGCAGTACTGACGGTGGCCAGCAGTGGCGCGATGTGCCGAGCAACACGCAGGTCAGCATCACAGCCGCCGTTATCAATGCGCAGGGCCAGTATGAATTTTTCTCGCAGGCCGGTGATGCGCTGATTGATCAAGCGGGCGCTGCAAATCTCCAGCCGCTCGCCCAGCAGCCCCTGTCCCCGGTAGCTGGCGCCGCAATTGCGCCTGATGGATCGCTAGTGGTGGTGGGCAACCGTGGCGCACAGACTCTGCCTGCGCAATAAGATCTCGAAGAATAAGAGTGAGTAACCCAGACATGGGCAATATCAAGCAAGACCTCATGCCGGTGATCCGTGACTTAAGCGATTTCGATCAGCACTCCGGAAACAGGCTGGAACGATGGGTATTCAACTATCGGCCGCTGTTCATGCTGCTCATGACCTTGGTCACGCTGGTGCTCGGGTATATGGCGGTCACGCGTCTTGAGATTCGTCCCAGTTTCGAAAAGATGATTCCCCAAAGCCAGCCGTACATTCAAAACTTCTTGAATAACCGTCAGTCACTGCGCGGGCTGGGCAACTCGGTGCGGGTGGTAGTCGAGAATACCCAAGGCGATATTTTTGACCCTGAGTATCTTGAAGTCCTCAAGCAGGTTAACGATCAGTTGTTTCTCACTGATGGAGTCGACCGCGCGTGGATGAAGTCGTTGTGGAGCCCCGGAGTACGCTGGACTGAAGTAACAGAGGAAGGTTTTCAGGGCGGGCCGGTGATGCCCGACACCTATAAAGGAACCCCCGAGGACCTGGAGCAACTGCGGCGTAATATCAGCCGAGCCGGGATCGTCGGTAGTTTGGTGGCGAGTGACTTCAAATCCAGCATGCTGATTGTGCCATTGCTGGATAAAGCTTCGGCGACAGGGCAGGCCATCGATTACCAGCAGTTCTCGCGCATGCTGGAGGAGCAGTTGCGCAAAAAAATTGAGTTTGCCGGCGACAGCACCGCGCATCAATCCGGTGCGGAGGGCAATGGCCCGTATAAAATTCGAGTCATTGGCTTTGCCAAGCTAATGGCTGATCTGATCGATGGCTTAGTTCAGGTCATGATGTTTTTCGGCTTGGCAGTGTTCACCTCGCTGCTCATCATCTACCTCTACACGCGTTGTTGGCGCAGCACTTTTTTGGTTGTGGGCTGCTCGCTAATCGCTGTGATCTGGCAGTTAGGCATCGTCGCCTGGCTGGGCTATGCCATTGATCCCTATTCTGTGCTCGTGCCCTTCCTCATATTCGCCATTGGTGTGTCCCATTCTGCGCAAAAAATGAATGGCATCATGCAGGACATTGCGCGAGGCACGCACAAATGGATCGCTGCACGCTACACCTTTAGGCGTCTGTTTATTGCGGGAGTTACTGCATTACTCGCCGATGCAGTGGGCTTCGCGGTGTTGATGCTGATTGATATTCCGGTGATTCAGGATCTCGCCATCACCGCCAGCATCGGTGTTGCCGTGTTGATTTTCACCTCCTTGTTACTCATGCCTGTGGCGTTGTCTTACGTAGGCGTCGGCAGCAAGGCGGCTGAGCGTGCTTTGAAAATCGATAGGCAGTCAGCAGGGGATCACGGTTTTGGCAGGCTGTGGAGTTTGCTCGATCGCTTCACCACACGTAAGTGGGCGACAGGGGCTGTACTCGTCGCAACCCTGTTGGGCGCAGGCGGTTATGTAATCAGCCTGCAATTGCAAATCGGTGATCTCGACAGCGGAGCGCCAGAGTTACGCGCGGACTCGCGCTACAACCGGGATAACGCCTACATCACCAGCCACTATGCCCTTTCCAGTGACTTGTTCGCGGTGATGGTCAAAACCCCGCCTGAAGGCTGTTTGAACTACCAGACACTGGTACTTGCCGATCGCCTGGCTTGGGAGTTACAGCAGTACCCCGGTGTTCAGGCAACTTCATCGCTGGTTAATGCGGTGCGTCAAATTACGGCAGGTACGTACGAGGGCAACCCCAAACTCAATAGTATTCAACGTAATCAGAACGTGCTCAATTACGCAGCGCAGCAAGCCTCGGTCAACTCGCCCGAATTGTTCAATACAGATTGCTCGCTAATGCCCGTGATTGCCTATCTCAAAGATCACAAGGCCGAGACGTTGGACGCCGTGGTGGCCATCGCCAGTAAATTTGCGCAGGAGAACAGCACGGAGGATCGTCAGTTCTTGTTGGCGGCTGGCAGCGCGGGTATCGAAGCCGCCACCAATATTGTGGTGCGCGAGGCCAATAGAAGCATGCTGTTGTATGTATACGCAGCCGTAACCATATTCTGCCTGATCACCTTCCGCAGTTGGCGCGCAACAGTAGTGGCTTTGCTGCCGTTGGTGCTGACCTCGATTCTGTGTGAAGCCTTGATGGTTGGCATGGGGATCGGCGTTAAAGTGGCGACCTTGCCCGTGATCGCACTGGGCGTTGGCATCGGAGTGGACTACGCGCTGTACCTGCTTAGCGTGCAGTTGAGCTTTCAACGTCAGGGGCTATCGCTAGCGGATGCATACCGTAAAGCGGTGTCGTTTACAGGGCGAGTGGTTGGCCTGGTCGGTATCACGCTGGCCGCTGGCGTGGTCTGTTGGGCTTGGTCACCGATTAAGTTTCAGGCGGACATGGGCATCCTTCTGACCTTTATGTTCCTGTGGAACATGCTCGGTGCACTGATCCTGATTCCCGCGTTGTCGCATTTTCTGTTGCGCGAGACCGGCAGTGTTTCTTGTCGAGATTCGGAAGAAGCGAAAGAGACGCAGAAGCCTGGAAAAGAGTGCGGCGGTTTCAATAAAAAACAGTTGCCACAAGCGATGTGATTTCTATGACACCTTCAGGGTAACAGCAGGAGAATTCTGCTCTCGCCAGGCCTGAAGGTGCTTTATACCTCATTGCTTTTCAGGGGCCTGTAACACGCTCATGCAGACGCAGAATCGCGTTTCAGGCTTTTGTTTATCTGGGCATGCAATGTGCCGCTGATGCACTTGAACCTCATCGAAGTGACTAAGCCAGTCCGGCAACACTGTAATCGGCTGGATGAATCTCCAGCCTGAGCTGGCCGCAGGCTTTTGCTTCGCAGATGCAACAAACAATATCCGTCTAGAATTTCCTACTAGTTACCAAGCATTCGCCGCCAATTATGGCAATCTGGCGCTTCACCCAAGGTCTGGTCGGGCGAGTTCTGGCTTGTGCATGTTAGGCAAGGTTTAGCAATGAAGTGCATAGACAAGCTCATTGCGCTCATCATCGTGGTGCTCGTCAGTGCGTGCGCTCAGCTTCCGCAGTTGCCTGCTGAGCGTCCCTTTGAATCGGCGCCAGCGCTGGGCACAACTGCAAGTCTTGATCGAGCGCTTGCTTCTCTGGAGATACAGCATCGGCAATCAAGTGGGTTTCGGTTGGTGGCTGATGGTTATGAAGCATTCGCCTTGCGCTCTGCTTCAGCGGCTATCGCTGAGCGCAGTATTGATGTGCAAACCTACATATGGCATCCGGACAACACAGGGGCTTTTATCGTTAATGCCCTGCTAGCCGCTGCCGATCGCGGGGTAAAGGTGCGGATTTTGGTCGATGACATGGATGCGCGAGAAGAACACCTCAGCTTCTCGGCCATGGCTGCACATCCGAATATTTCCGTGCGCTTTTTCAATCCGTTCAGTGCTCGCTCTGGCACCTTCAGCAAATTTACCGAGATGGTTGCCAATTTCGAGCGGGTTAACCGGAGAATGCATAACAAGAGTTGGATCGTCGACAACCGCATTGCCTTTGTCGGGGGCAGAAATATTGGCGACGAGTATTTTGGCGCGAGTGATGAGGTGAATTTCGTTGATCTTGGATTGGTTATAGTCGGGCCGGTGGTGCGCGAAGCCTCCGATTCATTTGATCGCTATTGGAATTCATCCTTGAGTTATCCAGCCGAGTTGCTGGCTCCCGAACACGTCAATCACGATTCCTTGTTAGCCTTGCGGCATACCTTAAGCGGCCTCAAACAGTCAGAAGAAGCCACGCAATTGGCTGATACGCTGCGACGTGATCCGCTGGTTGAGAAGATTAATTTGGGTAACTGGCGTCTGCACTGGACGGATCAGTTCGGGTTCCTCAGTGACGAGCCGCTCAAAGCCTTTGCTGCTGATGGAGTTTCAGATATATACGGCCAGATACTGGCTCAGGCCAGGGGCGCTAAAAAGGCGCTATGGATTTTGTCTCCCTATTTTGTGCCGGGGCCCAATGGCGCAAGAGTGTTTACTGAACTGGCCAGGCGAGGGGTGGATGTCAGGGTGATAACCAACTCGCTCGCTTCCAATGATGTTGTGGCCGCGCACAGCGGTTATGAGAAATACCGCAAGCGTCTGCTGGAAGCCGGGGTGAAAATTTGGGAGCTCAAACCGATATCGGCCAAGCGACCTCGGGCGAGCCTGTTTGGCTCGTCAGGCGCCAGCCTGCATGCCAAGGCGCTCGTGGTCGATGGCCACAATGTATTCGTGGGCAGTTACAACCTCGACCCCCGATCCAATGAGCTCAATACCGAACAGGGAGTTCTTATGCGTCAGGGCACGGTGGCAGAGCAACTTGAAGCGTTGTTTCGCGTGCAATCAGATGCGCAGCACGCATGGCGCCTGGAGCTGCGTGACGATCAGCTTCACTGGACTGATGGCAACATCGAGCATGACAGCGAACCTGAGGCGGGAATCGGGCGCAGAGTGATGTCCACCATATTGGGTTGGCTACCCATGGAGCGTCAGTTGTAGAAGGTCATACATTCTCGCTTAATGCCCTCTGAATGGCTGGTGTTTTCAGTGCTGTTTGGCCTGCTAATGAACTGCTCACGCTGCCAGGGTTCATAAGACTTGAACCGCTCACGTTGAAACCTTTTAGATCGAGCAGCGCCTATGTTGAAAAACCTCTGGTACGTCGTGCTTCCTGCGTCACATCTAACCGCTGAATTAGCGCCTGTGCAGTTGCTCGGGCAGCGTTTTGTCGCGTTTCGCGACAGTGCGGGCAGGGCGCAATTGCTCTCAGATATTTGTGTGCACCGTGGTGGCTCGCTGTCTGCTGGGCGCAAGGTAGGCGACAGTGTGCAGTGTCCGTATCACGGCTGGCGCTTTGGTGCAGATGGGATTTGTACGCATATTCCTGCGCAGCCGCAGCTGCGCATTCCGGCTAAGGCGCGGGTCGATGCGTATCCAACCGTGGAGCGCTATGGTTGGATCTGGGCTTTTCTGGGCGATCTGCCGGAGTCGCAGCGTCCGCCGTTGCCCACACTCGATTGGCTGGAAGACCCCGAAGTACGCGTGGTGTCCGGGCACTACGATTGGCAGGCGAGCTGGGACCGTATTATCGAAAACGGCCTTGATTTCGCGCACGCGCCGTTTGTCCATGGCTCTACATTTGGTGATTCCGAGCATCCGGAAATGGACGCATTCGATGTTGAGCTTGCCGACTGGAGCGCTCAGGCGCACATGACCATGCACAGGCCAAAACGCCAAGGTATGTTGCGGCGCAAATCTTCAACAGAGCGGGTCAGTGTCGGGACGGTGCCAGGCTTTCATTTATCCGGCCCGTGTACCACTTTGGCGTTAGAACTGCCCAAGGGCTGGCGGATTTATATTGTCTCTGCGCATACCCCAATCGACGCCACCCATACGCGTACCTGGTGGATGATGGGGCGCACGTTCTTGCGCTCGCGGTTGTTGGATCGAAAGTTTATCGCCAGCAATGTTCGTATTTTCGACCAAGACCATGCGGTGCTGAAAAATGTGCGGCCGGAGCGAGTCCCGGACACTTGGCAGACGGAGGTCTCGGTTAAATCGGATGCGCTGCAAATTGCCTTTCGCAAGCGCGTGCAGCAACTTGAGCAACTGGGTTGGCGCATTGATGAGGCGCGTCTCGCCCGTGAATTTACCGGCCGTAAGGCCTGCGCAATCCCCAGCCCCGAGCGGCATAACGCCAAAGCGTGGGCGATCGAGCCCATTCCTGTAGTAGACGTCAGCGCTAACGGTGAATCGTAGAAACAGAGTTGGTCGCAGTTGGGCAAAGACCACTTTCGGCGTTTACTGCTTATTTGAATGCAACTGATGGCGAGCCGCACGCCTTCAATGGCTCGGCTGAACAGTGCGTTTGCGATTTGCAAAGGCAACACCACTGACAAGCGTACTTTCCTTGTTGAACGGGTGGGGTTTGGCGATGCCGTAGCCCTGTACGTAGTCGACACCGATATCTTCAAGCTCTTGGCGGATCTGCTCGTTCTCGACGAATTCGGCAATGGTTGCCTTGCCCATCACCTGGGCGATTCGGTTGATCATCTCGACCATCGCCCGGTCAATCGGATCGCTGAGCATGTCTTTGACGAAGCCGCCATCGATTTTCAGATAGTCGACCGGCAGGTTCTTCAGGTAGGCGAATGAAGACATGCCGACGCCAAAGTCATCCAGCGAGAATTTGCAGCCCAGCACCTGCAGTTCTTTGATGAAGTGCATGGCGTCTGTGAGGTTGGCAATGGCGCTGGTTTCGGTGATTTCAAAGCAGATTTGCCGCGGATCAATGCCGGATCGTTTGAGTTGCTGGCGCAGGAATGCGAGGAATTCGGGGTCGCCGATGGTGCTGCCCGAGAGGTTGATTGCACAGGTTTGTATCGGCTCCAGCCCGGCATTTTTGCGCTCGATAATAATGCCCAGGGCATTTTCCACCACCCAATGGTCGAGCATTGGCATCAGCCCGTAACGCTCGGCGGCAGGCATGAAGTGGCCGGGCGCGACCAGTTGATTGTCTTCGTCACGCAGGCGCAGCAGCAACTCGATGTGAATACCGCTGTCGAGGTCCTTCTGCGCGGGCATGATTTCCTGGGCGTAGAGCTCAAAGCGATGCTCTTTAAGGGCTTGATGAATACGCTGTGCCCAGGCCATTTCACCGAAGCGCAACGACAGCTCGGTATTTTCCGGATGATACAACTGCACGCGGTTGCGGCCTTTATCCTTGGCCATGTAGCAGGCGACATCCGCCGCACGAAGGGACTCCTCAAGTGTGACTTGGCTCTGACCCAACGTGACCAGGCCAATGCTGGCGCTCACATTGAAACTGCGGCCATTCCAGCTAAAGCGCAACGCCTGCACAGCCAGGCGTAATTGTTCGGCCAGCTTTGTGGAGATATCCGCCGGACAGTTTTCCAGCAGTACACCAAATTCATCGCCGCCGAGGCGGGCCAACGTATCGTTTTCACGCAGGCAGCTTTGCAGCGCCGTACAAACCTGGCGCAGTAACTGGTCGCCAGCCGCATGGCCGCAGGTGTCGTTGATGATTTTGAATTGATCGAGGTCGAGGTACATCAACGCGTGCTCGCTCTGCTGTTGTTGCAGATTTTCGAGGCTGCGCGACAGCCGGCGATCAAACTCGCGGCGGTTCAACAGGCCGGTGAGGGCATCATGGCTAGCCTGCCATGAGAGATTGGCGATGTACTGATGCTCGCGGGTCATGTCGTGCAAAACCAGCACCATGCCGCTGATTTTGTCCTGATTACGGATCGGCGCTGCCATAAGCGTGACCACCACGGCACTGCCATCGGCACGCATGAGTTTATGTGCAGTGGACTCGTTGTTGTCTGATGACATCTGCTCAAGGATCGCGGTCGCCGGTGCGACTGACTGCGTTCCGGCATCGGGTAGCAGTTTGTCCAGTGCCAGACCCGAGGCGTTCGCTCCGCGCCAGCCGGTAAGCTGCTCGGCAGCCGGGTTCATGTAGTCAATTTTGCCGGCATCGTCGATGGTCAGAACCGCATCACCAATAGACGCCAGAGTGATTTGCACCCGCTCTTTCTCCGTTGCCAGTGCGTCTTCAAATTCGCTGCGTTGGCGCATGAGCTTTGCGGTGCGGGATAAGGCCAGCAGAATCAATGCAGCAGCAATGCCCACGTTGAGCCAGACTAGAACGCCATTGAGTGCACGCGAGCTTCTCCCCAGCTCAACGCTGAACTGTTCAGTGAGCGGGGTCGCGTTGCGGTTGAGCTTGTATATCTGGGCTTTCCAGTTGGCTATCTGCTGATCATTTACCTGACCGCTTGCAACTGTTTGTTCGATCGTGCTCGCCAGCTGCTCAATCTGGACCAGGAACGCATCAGCCTCATTCCAGATAGTAATGGAGCTGCTCATGAAACCGAATCGGCTGAAATTGCGGTACAGGGTCACCATGCCAGGGGCATCTTGCGGGTCGATTCCGCCAGCAACCAGGCTTCTTTGAGCGGCATGCGGATCAAAAACCGGGCTTTCGAGTGCGCTCTTGGCGTGTTGGAAGTTCAGCGGGGAAGCAATGGCCTGCTGGTATTGCTTGAGGTAGATCTCATCCGGCTTATCGACGTACAAGCCCAGAAAGAAGATTGCATCCTTGTAGCCTTTGGACCAGAGGCTTTCACCATTGACGTAGGCGCGGACCGAAGACAACACATTCAGACTGATGAGCAGCAGCAGGGCCTGGAACAGGGCAATGCCGATAAAGGGCCAGATCAGTGACAGTAAGTGTTGTTTTTCTTTTGGGCTTTCTGGACTCATACCGCTTCCTGTCAATTCAGAAACTACAGCGTGCGCGTCAACCAATACTGATCCTTAGTATGTATATCGGCCCCATCAGGGCTAAGTTAAGCAGGCACAATCAATTCTGCAGGAACGCTGAGTATAGAGGTGCTTGGTTACTGGGCAAGCAGCGGCCTGAAGCCGGTGCGCCTGCCACAGTTATTTCTTGATCCACTTCCCGTTTAGCTGGATGTACTGGCCTGCCGGGGTCTTCTCGATGGCCTTTTTACCGGCAATCGCCTCGACATCGGTCTTCTGAATGCCATTCTGCTGAGCCAGCTTCTGGTATTCGTTGGCCCGCGCCTGGTTGATCAACTTGGTGATCGCGTCTGCCTCGCCAGCAGACTTGACCACGCCGAGGTAGCCATTGGGCATTTCACCGACCAAGCCATTGGCTTTGGCGCTGCCCAGTTCGGACATGGCTTCGTTGAGGTTCATGGCAAGGGCCGGCAAGCTCAAACTGAGTAACAGCATCAGGCTGGCAATTCGTTTAGGCAGGGTCATGGTGTGGCTCCTCAAAACAGTCCGCTTGATTCACTGAACATGCTGTCCAGCGCTTTATCAACTTTGATGTAGATCTCGTGTTCGATCTTGACGTTGAGATTGATATTGATCGGCTCGTTCGGCACCGCCAGTTGCACCGTTGGGGTACAGGCTGTGCTCAGTAAAGCTAGCAACACCGCAGCGAGTGCGTAGTTGATGCGCATAGTGCGTACTCCCTTATGGGGTTTTGGGCGAGGTGGATTTATTGTTGCGCTCCAGGATGAATTTTTGCACCCGCCGCTGAATAATCTCACTCACTTTATCGCTCAGCTGCAAGCTGGCCAACAAGGTGGGGATGTTTTCTTCCAGATTTATGTTGAAGTGGATGGGGCGACCGTTCTCTATTGCCGGATTTTGCCCTTCCAGGCGCAAGCCTAATTGCAGTTTGCCTTGCTCGCTGTAGCCAACGTCGCTGTTAAGCGTGGTGTAGTGAAAATCCTCCAGTGATTGCGCCACCAACTGCATCGCCGGATTGCTCTGGCCCAGCGCCTTGATCTTGTCATTGTTGAAGCGCAGGCGACCGCCTGGCGCACGTGCGTGTATTTCGCCTTTGTCGATATGCACGCCTTGGCGAGTCGCGATCATCGGCAGGTAGCCGTCAATCAGCCCGCTGCCAGAAAGCCCTTCTGCGGGGTACAGGGCGAACAGGGTTTGTAACTGCAGCCCCGTCACATTAACCGGGAACCGCCACTGGTTTTGGCTCATGTCCCATTGGCCGGCGGCCATGTTGACGTTGCCACCAAGCAAGCCAGCCTGTGCAAGATTCAATTTGAGCAGGCCAGCGTCCAGCGTGTTGAGTTTCGTGTTGTAGCTGCCGCGTAGCTGGATCGGCCCGACTGGAATCCCCGGATTGGCTTCCTCGATTTTTAGCGTTTTGATATCGGTGTGCAGGTTCTGGCCGTCGAGTTGCAGGCGCACATTGCCATCGATCCCGCTGATCTCAGTTCGATCATAAATCCCGCCAACGCCCTTGCCAGTGATGTTGGCTTCCAGTTTCAGCTTGCCATTGCCGGCTGGCAGGTTGAGCGTCGCATCAGCCTTGAGTTTGCCCTGATTGAGATCCAATAAGGTGGGCCAGCTTTTCAGAGTCTTGGCCAGAGGGTTGCCGGCGCGCAAAAACAGCTCAGCAAGTTCGGCCTCAATTGTCAGGCCGTTGCTGGCGTAGCTGATTTTTGCCGGCAGTTGCAGGCCGCTATCGGCGCTGAGCTTGCCATCAAGGTTCAACTGCAATGGCGTGTCACCGGCATGGCCGGCACCTTTTATAGAGCCCTGCCAATCCCAGCCCAGGCTGTGCAACTGTTCATGTTGAAGGCGTTTGCTAGAAAGTTTGAGCGCGCCGTCCATTTGCCAGCTATCGGCTATAGAAGGGGTGCTTGCGCTGAATTCAAGGCCGCTGGTGCTGGCTTCGAGGTTGCTCAGTTTTACGCCTGCGCCACTTAACTGGCTCAACTTTAGCGTCGAGTTTTTCTTGATACTCAACTCGATGGCCTCTGCATCGGCGTAAGCATCCAGCTGCAGCTGCGCTTTTGGCGTGCTCAGTTTGTAGCCCGTGTATTCAAGGCGCGGGGTGTCGGCAGTCAGGGTGGCGTCGGTCAGTTGCAGTGCCCATGGCAGGGAGTTGGCGAGCGCAAGATTGCCTTGCAGGCTGATATTGCTGGCTCCCTTGCTGACTAAATCGAGTGTCAGCGGCAGTGAGCGACCCGCCAGTGTGGGCGCTGGATTGGCCGCAGCCGTTGTAGGTTGGACGCGCAACTGCAAAGCCTCGACCTGTAGCTCGGCAGGCAGCTTGGCGAGTAGATCCGCCGGCAGGTATTTAAGGCCAAGGTCGGCCTCCAGTCGCTTGATCAGCCAGCCTTGTTCATTGCTGTCTGCCGCCAACACCAGCATGCCTTGCAACTGGCCGATCCCCGGCACAGGCCAGGGCTCGGGCAGGTTGGCTTGTACATCGACAGTGCCCGTTGCGCTGATCAGCTGATCAAGGCTGGGTGCGTGCAAATCCCAATTGGCCGCCAGCGATGCCGCGCCGGGTGCTTGTGGCAATGCCGTGTTCGCCGGCAATACCCAATGGCTGAGCCAGCGTTGTAAAGTGGTTGCCTGATTGAGATCGGGCGCTGCCAGATTGCCGCTCAGCGCAAGGCCGTCGGCTGCATTATGCGCAGTAAAGTGCAGACCCAGCTGCGGCTGATCGTCTACCAATACGCCAAGCTGGAGTTGCAGGGTTTGCGGGCTAATTTCCAGCTCGCTGGACAAAGCAATGCGTTGTTGCTGTTCACGCAGGTCGAGCTGCACTTGCAGCTTGGCGGGCGAGCTTGCCAGTTTGTTCAGCGTTGCAGAGCCGAGCAAGGTGCAGCGGCCGCTGGCGCAGGGCAGTGTGGCGCGCAGGTTGTCGATTTGGCCGGTGAGGGGCAACATCCCGGCAATCTCACTCAGCTGGTTGAGGACGCTTTCGGCAGTGGTTTGAGTGGTTTCCTGCGCGGTGCCTGGCTGCCAGTCAACAGTGGCCTGGCCAATATGTACATGTTGCCAGAACGGCGGCAGGGTGCTGAATTGCCGCCACAGCAAATCCACCTCGCCGAGTTCCAACTGCAAGGCTGCACCCTCGCTGCCGTGTTGCCTGAGGCTCAGTTGCCCGACATGGACGCCTTGCAGCGATACCTGCAGTCCCTGCCAGTCAATGTCGTCGATGCCCTGGCTTTGCAGCACGCGCTGGGTATTTATGTAGGCCAGGACAGCGAGCACGATCAGCAAAACCAGCAGGCCGATGAGGCTGTGCCCAAGTCGCCGAATTTTCACAACAATTGTTCCATCAGGGCTTTGCGTCCTTTGCACGGCCTTAGCGATCAGCAGATGGCTGCAAGTTTAGCCGAGCGCTGAATGTGCCGTGGACGTTACCGCATGTAGGGATACGTGCCAATCGACGGGCTGTGATTCTGGGCAGAGCGGGGCGTCTGCGCCACAGGCCTCAGCACTGCCACCCTCAATTAGCCGGGAGTTATCCACATCAGTGGCATCGGCAATTAAGCAGCGGGCGGTTTAACTGCGCGGAGAGTGCACGCTGAGGGAAGAAATAGTGGCAATCAATCGCCAGCAATCGACGGGCCAATAGCGCTTTTAAAGCCGGAAGATTTTTTACCCGTCAGGCATTTTCGGTTGGCCGCACGAGCAATTGTCATATTGTTGTGCGCGTCGTGTTGTCGCACTAAAGGCTAATAAAGTTTTTATTGATTTTTACGCGATGCGCTTGGGCTGTGGATTTCAGCGAGGTGGCCGATTGGCGGTGTAATGAGCCGCGGTTATAAAGCGACTGAAAATGCCCTGAAAAAGGGCATCAAACAGTTATTTTAAATTGACTTGTGCACATAGAAGATGCGCCTTATGACGCTTGATTCAGTCTCGCGCGTAAATCCTTGATTCTGCTTAAACATTTTTTAAGTCAATGAAAAATATCAATTTTTTTTCTGGTGAAAAAATCGTCAGTTTAACCTCAGGCCCCGTAGCATCAGCGCTTTGAGGCATTGCTCCCATCTTACCCCCAGAGTTATCCACAACTTCTGTGGATTGTCTTGCGGCATTACCGGTCCGAGCAAAAATTGCTGTTTGCAGGGGTTTACCTCTGAGAAAAAAGGAGTAGAGTTGCGCGCCTTTCCATCTACCGCTGTTTTCTCATGCCTCGCGTTCTGCCACGTCTCACTGCTGATACCTCCAATGCCTCCTCCAAGTTGCCCACCCGGGTTGCGATCTGGTTGCTGGATAGCCCACGCCTTGGCCATGCGCCAAGTGTTAAGCGCTTCGCTGGACGACTGCTCAAGCAGCCGGCCCGTGAAGGGGAAGTGTTGGCGCAAAGCCGTCTTGGGCAAATGCTTTGCCGCGATTGCGGCAACCCGCGTGACCGTCGCATGGGCATGGAGTTGTTGCGCCACGCCGCGCGTGCCGGAGACAGCCATGCTCCGCTGGAGTTGGGCCGTTACTACTTGAAGCCACGCCACAATGAGCCACAGCGCGCACGCTATTGGCTGGAACTGGCGGCAGCCCGCGGTTCGCAAGAAGCCAAAAAACTCCTCGACGAGGTTTAATGAGGCACTGACGTCCGCTTGAACTACTGGTTATACTTCCAGTTATATTCAAGCGGAGATGCCCATGCCTTTCGATCTGCCTTCCTTAATGATCGGCCTCGCGGCTGCCGGGATTCCCATGCTCGGGCTGGCGCTGGTGTTCCAGCGGCGCATCGTTGCGCTTCGCTCCGAAACCGAATTGCTCCAGGAACGACTCGGCGGCGCGCAACTGGCGCAAGCCGGCTTAACGGCGCAACTGGATGACGCCCGCCACGAGCTGGCTGAAATCAGCGAGATCAAATCCGACCAACAAGCTGAGCTGGCGGCGACCCGTCGCGAAACAGAACTGTTGCAGCATGAGCAGCAGGTCGCCCGCGAGGCGGCGCAATCCTGGCAAGCCCAGCGCGAGCAGCAGGAAGCCGAGTTGCGTCGTCTGGGAGCCGAACGGGCTGCGCTCAGCGCCGAGTTGCGTGAACAGCAAGACAGCCATCAGCAGCGTTTGCAGGACTTGCAGGGTTCACGTGACGAGCTCCGTGCGCAGTTTGCCGAGCTTGCCGGGAAGATTTTCGATGAGCGCGAAAAGCGTTTCGCCGAAACCAGCCAGCAGCACCTCGGGCAATTACTCGATCCGCTCAAGGAACGCATACAAGCTTTCGAGAAGCGCGTCGAGGAAAGCTACCAGACAGAGGCCCGCGAGCGCTTCTCGCTGGGCAAGGAGCTTGAACGCCTGCAGCAACTCAATCAGCGTCTGGGCGATGAGGCAACTAACCTGACCCGTGCCCTGCAGGGCCAGAAGACTCAGGGCAACTGGGGTGAGCTGATTCTGGAGCGGGTGCTTGAGCATGCCGGGCTTGAGAAGGGGCGTGAGTACCAGACCCAAGTCAGCTTGCGCAGCAGCGAAGGCGAGCGCTTTCAGCCCGACGTGTTGATCTATCTGCCAGGCGACAGGCAGGTGGTGGTCGATGCCAAAGTCAGCCTCACGGCTTATCAACAGTATGTGGCCGCTGAAGATGATGCAACGCGCCAGCAAGCACTCAAGCAGCATGTGTTGTCGTTGCGCAGTCACCTGAAGGGGTTGTCGCTGAAGGATTACCAGCGCCTTGAAGGGCTGCACAGCCTTGATTTTGTGCTGCTGTTTGTCCCTATCGAAGCTGCATTTGCGGCGGCGCTGCAGGCTGATCCGGGGCTGTTTCAGGAAGCGTTCGAGCAAAATATCGTGGTGGTCAGCCCGACCACATTGCTCGCGACGTTGCGCGTAACAGACGGTCTGTGGCGTCAGGAGCGGCAAAGCCAGAACGCCCGTGAAATTGCTGAGCGCGCGGGCGCACTCTACGACAAGTTCTACGCCTTTATCGTCGACCTCGATGAAATGGGCTCACGCTTGCAGCAACTCGACAAAGCCTATGGCGCCGCCCGCAACAAGCTCTGTGAGGGGCGTGGCAATATCATCAGCCGGGTCGAGAACCTCAAGCTGTTGGGCGCGCGCGCCAGCAAAAGCCTGTCTCCCGAGTTACTTGAGCAGGCAGCCGGTTTGCCATTGGAGGAATAACCTCCCGCGCAGTGGCTGCACGCTCACTGCAAGAACAGCGCAGCCAGCCCGACTGCAAGTCCGGCCAGCATGATCGGCACCGTGCGCCACGCCAGCGCCCGGTCGCCAATCAGCATGATCAAGAGTGCCTTGACCAGGCTGTTGACCAGCGCGGCGATGAATATCCCATGATAAGCCACGGTTGCGCTCAGATCGCTCAATGAGCTGCGCGCCAGCGTCAGACTGATGGCATCGACATCGGTAAGCCCGGACAGTGCCGACACCAGATACACCCCGGTATCGCCGAGCCAGTAGCGACCGGCTTCGACCATGAACAAAATGGCCACCAAAAGCAGGGCGAAGCGCAATGCCGGCGCCAGCTCGAAGGGGTTCTTCAGTGGCGGTTCGACCTCGCCCTGCAACTCTTCACCTGCGGTGCGAAAATGCAGCAGCGCACCGGCTGCATAGACCAGCGCGGCCAGACCAAGCGGCAGAATCAGTTGGGCGAGAAGTTCACGGTTAACGGCGGCGGTGATCAGCAAGATGCGCGGAAACATCAGGGCCGAGGTGGCGAGCAGGCCGCAGGCGAGAATCGAGCGTAAGCGCTTATTGTCATGCAGGCGGGCTAACGTCAGGGTCATTGCGGTGGACGACACCAAGCCGCCGAGCAGGGCGGTGGCGACAATGCCGTAACGGGTGCCCACCAACCGAATCGCCACGTAGGCGGCGAAGCCGATGCCGGCAATCAGCACCACCATCCACCATGTCGTGTAAGGGTTGAAGACCTGCCACGGGCCGTAGCCGACATTCGGCAGCACCGGCAGCATCACCAGCGAGATGAACATCAGTTTCAGCGCGCCGCTGAGCTCGGCAGCGGTAAGCTGGCCGACCACTCTGTGCAACGGTTCTCTCAAGCTGAGCAGCAAGGCGATGATGACCGCGCAACCGGCGGCGATTTCGCGGTATTCGCTGACTGCCAGGCTGCCCAGAAGAAAGGTCAGCACCATGGCGATTTCGCTGCTCAGGCCGCCCGCGCCCTTTTTGCGCTGTTCACTGGTGTAGCCGAGCACTACAAAGACCACCAACAAGCTGATCCACGCGGCAATGCCGAACTTTTGCGCAAACAATGCGGCCAGGCCGCCAAGCAAGCCGACCAGGCCGTAGGTGCGAATGTCGGCCACCAGTCTGTTGCTTTCCTCGCTACGCTGGCTCCAGCTGCGTTCGGTGCCAATCAGTAAGCCCAGCGCCAGGGCTGTAAGCAAATTCAGGGCTAACTCGATTGTTGGCGTCATGCGGGTATCCCATCACCGAAGTTCTCCCTAGTCTAGCTGCGCAGATGGGACACGGCCTCGTTACACATCAGCGCAGGGTCAGGTGACGGCTCAAAAGGGCGCGCAAAGCAGCCGGTTTAACGGGCTTGGCCAGGTAATCCAAACCTGCGGCATGCACCTCGGCGATGAGTTCAGGTCGCCCGTCGGCGCTGATCACCACGCCAGGCACGGGTTCGCCAAGACGCGTACGCAGCCAGCCCATCAGCTCGGTGCCTGTTTCGCCTTCATCCAAGTGATAGTCGATCAGCGCCAGTTGCGGGCGCACATCCTCGTTGAACAGCGCTTCGCACTCGGCACGGCTGCGCGCGGTCCAGACCTGACAACCCCAGCGCGAGAGCAAACTCTGCATGCCGGTGAGAATGCTGTCTTCGTTGTCGATGCAGATAACCTGCGTGCCGTTAAGCAACTGGCCCGGTTGTTCCGTGTGAGCAGGTGCAAGCTGGGGCTTGGGTTGCGGGTTGCGCGCCAGCGGCACGGTAACGCTGAACACGCTGCCCTTGCCCGGCCATGAACGCACCTCGAGGCTGTGGTTGAGCACGCGGCAGAGGCCGTCGGCAATCGCCAGGCCAAGGCCGAGGCCTTTTTCGGCGCGGGTCTGATGGCTGTCTAAGCGTTTGAATTCCTCGAAGATCACCGCGCGTTTGCTGTCCGGAATCCCCGGGCCACGGTCCCAGACTTCCAGACGCAAATGCCCGGCCTGACGGCGCACGCCGAGCAACACGCGGCCTTGCGAATAGCGGAAGGCATTGGTCAGGAAATTCTGCAAAATCCTTCGCAGCAGGCGGATATCGCTGTCCACACGCAAACGGGTGCTGCGCATGTGGAAGTCGCAGTGATACTCGGATGCCATGACCTTGAATTCGGCGCCCAACGTGTCGAACAAATTGCTCAGGGGAAAAGCGTTACGGTCCGGGGTAATGCGTCCGCTTTCCAAACGTGAAATATCCAGCAAGTCGCTGATCAGGTCTTCGGCGGAACGCAGTGAGCTGTCCAGATGATGTACCAGTTTTTTCGCCTCGCCCGGCAACTCGTTTTCCTGATGCGACAGCGCCGCAGAAAACAATCGCGCCGCGTTGAGTGGCTGCATCAAGTCGTGGCTGACTGCCGCCAGAAACCGGGTTTTCGACTGGTTGGCGGATTCGGCGTGAGCTTTCGCTTCGCTCAGAGCAAAGTTCAGTTGCGAGAGTTCATGGGTGCGCTCGGCAACCCGCTGTTCCAGGCCTTCGTTGGCGCCCTTAAGGGCTTTCTCGGCGCGGCGGAATTCGGTGATGTCGGTGAAACTCATTACAAAGCCGCCGCCCGGCATTGGGTTGCCGATCAGCTCAATCACCCGGCCGTTGGGGAACAGGCGTTCAGAGGTGTGCGGTGTGCCCTGGCGCATCCAGTACAGGCGCTTGCTGACGTTAGCCTCAACGCTGCCCTCGCCGAACAGGCCGCGTTCAGCGTTGTAGCGGATGATGTCGCCAATCGGCCGGCCGACATGAATCAGGTCTTCCGGGTACTCAAATAGCTCGATGTAGCGATGGTTCCAGGCCACCAGCCGCAGCGACTGATCGACCACACTGATGCCCTGAGTGATGTTCTCGATGGCGCCTTGCAACAGCGCCCGGTTGAACTGCAGGACCTCGGAGGCTTCGTCGACGATGCGCACCACATCTTCAACCTGCATCTCGCGGCCCTCGATTGCCGCTTTCACCACTGCACGCGTCGAGGACGCACCAAGGACACCCGCGAGCAGGCGCTCGGTGTGGGCGATCCAATCGGTATTGGCCGGATGGCTCGGGTGAAAGTCGATGCCTTGCTTCTGAGCGAAACGCACGAAGCTCTGACGCGCACGGTCCTCACCGACAAAACGGCTGGAGAGCAGTAGCAGGTCGGCGATTTGCACCGCCAGCATGCTGCGTCCGCTGGGCTTGTGGCCGAAGTCGTGACCGATAAAGCGCCCGGCCTGCCAGTGTTCGGAAACACGTGTGCGCGAGAAGAACGAGACCCAGGCAAACAGCGTGAAGTTGGCCGCCAGTGACAGCACCACGCCACGGGTCAGCGGGTCGACCTCAAAGCCTACCGGCGCATAAAGCAGTGCATGCAGGCCCGGCACGCTGTGGGAAGAAATGCCAAGGCTGTCGGCAAGCAGCGGCACAACCAGGGTGTAGAACCAAAAGAACGCGCCAACCGCGAGGCCGGCAAATACGCCCCGGCGGTTGGCTTGTTTCCAGACCAATGCGCCAAACATCGCCGGGGCAAGTTGGGCAATGGCGGCGAAGGAAACCTGGCCAATAGTGGCCAGGCTGGTGCTGGAGCCCAGTAGGCGGTAACACACGTACGCCATCAGCAGAATCAGGATGATGCTCACTCGCCGTGCAGAGAGCATCCAGTGCCTGAACGCTTCAAAAGGGCGCTCGGTGTTTTGTCGGCGCAGAAGCAGGGGCAGTAACATGTCATTGGAAATCATAGTCGACAGCGCGACCGATGCGACAATCACCATGCCAGTGGCCGCCGAGGCGCCGCCAATAAAGGCCAGCAGTGCCAGCGCCGGATGCGCCTCGGCCAGCGGCAGGCTGATCACGAAGGAGTCGGGCGTGACGCCGCTTGGCAGCAGCATTTGGCCCGCCAGTGCGATGGGAATCACGAACAGCATGGCCAGCAGCAAATACAGCGGGAACACCCAGCGCGCCAGACGCAGGTCGCCGGACTCGATGTTCTCGACCACGGTGACGTGGAATTGGCGCGGCAGGCAGACAATCGCGATAAAGGCCACGGCCGTTTGCACCAGCATCGACGGCCAGTTGACCGCCACACTCCAGAACTCATTCAGCTCCGGCGCGACGCGGGCCTGGCCAAGCAGGTCGCCAAAACCGTTGTAGAGACCGAAGGTGACGAATGCGCCGACAGCCAAGAAAGCCATCAATTTGATGATCGACTCAAAGGCAATCGCCAGCACCATGCCGCGGTGGTGTTCGGTAACGTCGAGGTTGCGCGTGCCGAACAAAATGGTGAACAGCGCCAGAACCAGAGACACGATCAGCGCCGTGTCTTGCGCGCGGGTGCCCGTGGCGCCAGCGCCCGAGCCGATCAGCAGGTTCACGCCGAGCACGATGCCTTTGAGTTGCAAGGCAATATAAGGCAGTACGCCGACCAGGCAGATGAGTGCGACAACCACGGCCAGCGGCTGTGATTTGCCGTAGCGCGCGGCAATGAAGTCGGCAATCGAGGTGATGTTTTCCTGTTTGCTGATCAGGATCATCTTCTGTAGCACCCAAGGCGCAAACAGCATCAGAATGATAGGGCCCAGATAGATCGGCAAAAATGACCAGAGTTGCTCGCCGGCCTGTCCCACCGCACCGAAAAAGGTCCAGCTGGTGCAGTACACCGCCAGCGACAGGCTATAAACCCAGGCGCGAATTTTCGGCGTTAGCGGGGTGCGACGACGGTCGCCGTAAAAGGCAATACTAAAAAGCACCGCCATGTAGATCAGGGCGACTCCGGCAATCAGCCCGCTGGACAACGGCATGCAAACTCCAAGCACAAAACTTAATAAGACTTGCCCAGTCAATTAATACGCTGCGTTGTGATGTTTTGGGCAACCAGACAACGGTTTAACGGGCAGTGGCGGATAGTGTCGCAGCAAAGGCTGCATTCGTCAGTCGCGACTAAGGTCGCAAACAGTTAAAACTCTTCGCGCGCTGATTGTTTGGTTTGTGAACCAGCGCTCAGCCTGTTAGCGTTGCCGGTTTGCATTCAGGCACCGTCTGTGTGAGTGAAAGGAGGGACGGCATGTTCAAACCCCAGTTGATTACCCTGCAACGCGGCGCATTGCGGATTGAGCCGATGATGGACGCGGACATTCCGGCGCTGGTGTCGCTCGCCGAAGCCAACCGCAATGAACTCATTTATATGGGCGGCGCACAACGTCTGGACTGGTATCGGCAGGGCATCGTCGAGCAGCAGAACAGCCGTGCGTTGCCGTTTACCATTCGCCTGGGTACTGAAATCGTCGGCACCACGCGCTACGCCGACTTTATGCCGACGCTGCCAGCGTGTGAGATCGGCTGGACCTGGCTGGATAAAGGCCAGCATGGCACCGGCTTGAACAGCATGATCAAATACCTGATGCTGCGCCACGCGTTCGAGGGCTGGCGCATGGTGCGTGTGCAACTGAAAACCGCTGCCAGTAATTTGCGCGCACAAGCTGCCATCGAGAAAATCGGTGCGCAGCGCGAAGGTATTTTGCGCAATCATCGCCGACTGTCTGAAGGCCGGCTGGATGACAGCGTGCTGTACAGCATTACTGATCAGGAGTGGCCAGCGGTGAAGAAAATGATCGAGTCAGGATTCGGCGGTTAAGCAAAAAATGAACGAGGCGCTGGAGCAAACCCGGTTTTGGCAGGCCAAGGGCTTGGCTGATGTTGAACTATTGCACGCACGTTATGTGCAGCAGCGGTTTGCGCCGCATGTTCATGAGGGTTTTGTGTTTACCGTTATTCAGAACGGCGCACAGCGCTTCCGTCATCGCGGCAGTGATCACCTTGCCCCGCAAGGCAGCATGGTGCTGATCAATCCCGACGAAGTTCATACCGGCTCCAAAGCGCATGACGATGGCTGGCGCTACCGCGCTTTTTATCCCGACAACCGCCAGGTACAGGGCGTGCTGCAAGAGCTTGATCTGGCGGGAGCCGGGCTGCCTGGCTTTGCGCTAAGCGTGCTGCACGACCCGCAACTGCATGCTGCTTTCACCGGCTTGCATCAGTTGCTTGAAGGCGGTGCCGATGCCTTGCAGCAGCAGATTGTCTGGCGTGAGGCTATCTTGTTGCTGTTTCAACGCTACGCCAAGGTCGCCGAACCCGCTGCGCCCGGCCGTGAAGCCCGTGCGGTCGAGCTGGCCAAGGAGTTGCTTAACAGTCAGTTAGCCGCGCCGCCGTCGCTTGAAGAGCTGGCCACTGCAGTGAATCTCTCGCCGTTTCACTTTGCCCGGGTCTTTCGCCGAGCAACGGGTTTGCCACCGCATGCATGGCTCAAGCAGCGGCGATTGGCGCAGGCGCGGGCATTGCTCAAGCAAGGTTGCATGCCGGCGCAGGTGGCCATGCAGCTCGGTTTCTCTGATCAGAGCCATCTGAGTCGTCAGTTCAAGCAGGTGTATGGCGTGGGGCCGGGCGCTTACCGCAATGCCAGCGCCGGAATAGCCTCGCTCTGAGTGGTCACACAACAAACGCGCAAGTGAGCAATATCGTTCAAGATCGACCAATTCGGCTGCGCTAAGCTGTGGGTCAAGGAGAAAGCTATGACCCGTTTTCAGGAATTCAATCAAGGTGTCCGCGACATGTTGCCCATGCTGTTAGGGGCGCTGCCGTTCGGCATTATCTATGGCAGTTTGGCGGGGGCGGCTGGCCTCACGCCTTGGCAAACCCTCGGGATGTCGGTGTTTGTATTTGCAGGCTCCGCCCAGTTTATTGCTATCAGTCTGCTCAGTGGCGGCGTCGGCCTGACAGTCTTGTTGCTTACAACCTTCGTGGTCAATCTTCGCCACGCGTTATACAGCGCCAGTTTGCAGCCATATGTGCGTCACCTGCCAACGCGCTGGCGCATGGCACTGGCATTCTGGCTGACCGATGAGGCGTTTGCCGTGGTGCAGCACCGCTATGTGCTGCGCGACGAATCCATCTACAAGCACTGGTATTTTCTCGGGGCCTCGCTCGCCATGTACGTCAATTGGATTGCGTGCACGATTATTGGCATGGTGTTCGGTCAGTCGGTGCCCAACCTGAGCGAGTGGGGCCTGGACTTCGCCATGCTGGCGACCTTTATCGGGATTGTTGTGCCTATGTTGCGCAATCGTCCGCAGATAGCCGCTGCACTGGTTGCCGCCGCCGTCGCGTTGGTGTGTCACGCATTGCCTTACAAGCTGGGCCTGATGGCGGCAGCATTTAGCGGGATCATCGTCGGCGTGTGCCTTGAACGGCGCGTAGTTGCAGTGGAAGGGGAGGTGGCCTGATGGAAAACTGGATACTGATATTCGGCATGATGGTCATCACTTACAGCATTCGCTACAGCCTGTTCGCATTCCCGGATTTACGTTTTCCGCCGCTGGTGCGCCAGGGCTTGCACTATGTGCCAACGGCCGTGCTGACAGCGATTGTAGTGCCGGGAATGCTTATCCCGGATGGCCAGCACTGGCAGTTTTCGGTGAACAATGCCTATTTGATTGCCGGGCTCATCACCATTGCCATCGCGGCGCTGACCCGGCACTTACTGACGACAATTGGCGGCGGTTTGCTGGTGTTCTTTCTCTTGCGCTGGGCCATGGGCCAATTACCTATATAGGCATGGCCCGGCCCTGTATTGGCAGGAAACTGTAGGCTTTTAGTCGTGCGTTTTTGCAGAATTGTTGGCAAATAATCCAACACGAGTGTGGCTTTCTTTGCGGCTGTTACAGTCAAATGCTCAACGAACCCGCACAAGGTACACGGAAGATGACCCAGCACTCTCAGTTCGCATTGCTTCGCACAAGGCGCTTCTTGCCGTTCTTTTTGACCCAGTTACTCGGCGCCTTTAACGACAATGTATATAAGCAGGCGCTGATTCTGGCCATCCTGTTCAAGCTGACCATCAGCGCCGACCGCGATTTGCTGGTCAACCTGTGTGCGCTGTTGTTTATCCTGCCGTTCTTTCTGTTCTCCGCACTGGGCGGCCAGTTTGGCGAGAAATTTGATAAAGACTGGTTGATCCGCAAGATCAAATTTGCCGAGATCATCATCATGCTGGTTGGAGCGGCTGGGGTATTGCTTGGCAACTTGCCGCTGATGCTGGTTACGCTGTTTGCCATGGGCACTCAGTCGGCCTTGTTCGGGCCGGTCAAGTATTCGATTCTGCCGCAGCACCTTGAAGAGACTGAGCTGATTGGCGGCAACGCACTGGTTGAGATGGGCACGTTTCTGGCGATCTTGGCGGGCACCATCGGCGCCGGCGTGATCATGGCAAGCAGTGCCTATGCCAGCATCGTTGCAGGCTCGGTCGTCTGCGTGGCGGTACTGGGCTATCTGGCCAGCTGTAAAATTCCTGCCGGGCCGGCCGCGCTGCCCGGGTTGGTGCTGGACTGGAATATCTTCCGCCAATCCTGGCTCACCATGAAATTAGGTCTGGGGCAAACGCCTGCGGTTTCTCGCTCCTTGGTCGGCAACTCGTGGTTCTGGTTTCTTGGCGCGGTTTATCTCACGCAAATTCCTGCGTATTCAAAAGAATGGCTGTACGGCGATGAGAGCGTTGTAACGCTGATTCTTACCGTGTTTTCGCTGGGCATTGGCTTGGGTTCTATGCTGTGCGAGAAAATGTCGGGCGAGAAAGTTGAGATTGGCCTGGTGCCCTTTGGCTCAATCGGCCTGACTTTTTTTGGCATGCTGCTCTGGTGGACCTCGGGCGGCTTCCCCGAAGCGGCGCAACCGCACGACTGGATGGCAGTGCTTGGGTACGCGCAAGGGTGGGCGATACTCGGCTCGATTCTCGGCATTGGCCTGTTTGGTGGTTTCTACATCGTGCCGCTTTACGCGCTGATTCAGTCACGCAGTGTCGAGAGCGAGCGGGCGCGGGTGATCGCGGCGAACAACATTCTCAACGCGCTGTTCATGGTGGTCTCGGCCATTGTTTCGATTGTGTTCTTGACCGTGGCCGAACTGTCGATTCCGCAGCTTTTCCTGGTTATCTCGCTGATGAACATCGCGGTCAATGCTTACATCTTCAAGATCGTGCCCGAATTCACCATGCGCTTCATGATCTGGCTGCTCAGCCACTCGATGTACCGGGTTGAGCACAAAGGCCTGCAATCGATTCCGGATGAAGGCGCTGCGCTGCTGGTGTGCAATCACGTCTCGTTTGTCGACGCGCTGCTGGTGGGGGGCGCGATTCGCCGGCCAGTCCGGTTTGTCATGTACTACAAAATCTACAACCTGCCGGTGCTCAACTTTATCTTCCGCACCGCCGGCACAGTGCCGATTGCCGGCCGCAACGAAGACTTGCTGGTGTATGACGCGGCGTTCAAGAAAATTGCCGAGTACCTGCGCAATGGCGAGGTGGTGTGTATTTTCCCCGAGGGCAAATTGACCGCCGATGGCGAGATCAATGAGTTCAAGGCTGGCGTCGAGCGGATACTTGAGCAAACCCCGGTGCCGGTCATCCCGATGGCGCTGCAGGGGCTTTGGGGCAGCTTCTTCAGCCGGGATCCGAACAAGGGCTTGCTGAAGCGTCTTTGGTCACGGATCACCTTGGTTGCAGGCAACCCTGTCGAACCAGAGCACGCCAATCGACAATACTTGCAAACGCAAGTCAGCGAACTGCGCGGCGCAACCCGCTAGCCAGCGGCGGAGAAGCACAGGGTGGGCAACGGACAACAAAGCGGCGTCCACCCAAACACCGCCAACACCCTAATCCCCGGTAATTCCAATCCCGGAGGATGGATTGCGTGCAACGCACCGCAATCCGTCATAACCCTCGCAAGGCCAATAAATCCCTAGGATTAAACGTCCGCCAGCCAACACCTATCCCGCCGGTATAAATCCTACACCAGCCAAATATCCGCCAAGTCGGCCAATCCCGGAGGATGGATAGCGTGCGAAGCACCGCAATCCGTCATAACCCTCGCAAGATCAACAAATCCCCCGACGCTGCTCAGCTTCCGCTCCAATACGCCGGACGCTCAGGCTCAATGGCTCAGCTTCAAACCCAACAAGCCACACACAATCAACCCGACGCTAATCAAACGCATCGCGCTCATCGACTCGCCAAACAAAATGATCCCGGCAATTACGGTGCCCACAGCGCCAACGCCTGTCCAGATCGCATACGCGGTGCCCAGCGGCAGTTGTTTCATGGCGAGGCCAAGCAGGCCGAGGCTGATAACCATGGCCGAAACAGTCAGGACGGTTGGAAGAGGGCGAGTGAAACCGTCGGTGTATTTCAGCCCGACAGCCCAGCCAACCTCGAACAGGCCGGCGAAAAAAAGAATGATCCAAGACATAGCACACCTCAACTGGGCAGTTAAGGGGCCGTCCCCCGGATGAATCACGTCATGCGTGTGAGGTCGTCCTCAGCCCGCTATTTTCCACACTGGGGGGCCAAAGGCAAGCCAAGGCGCCGGCAGGCCAGCGCCTGGCCAGCGCCTTAGCTATTCCAGTTCTATTGCGACTGTGCTTTATCAGCATCGCCCATGCGCCGGTAGATGCTCGCCAGCAGCGGCCCGGACAAATTGTGCCAAACGCTGAACAACGCGCTCGGTACTGCCGCCAGTGGCGAGAAGTGTGCGCTGGCAAGGGCTGCACCCAGCCCTGAGTTTTGCATGCCCACTTCAATCGACAGGGTTTTGCGCTGCGCCAGCGGCATGCCCATCAGGCGACCTGCAAAATAGCCCAGACCCAGGCCAATGCCGTTATGCAGAATCACCACGGCCATGATCAGCAGGCCCGACTCGGCGATCTTCGCCTGACTCGCCGCTACAACGGCGGCGACAATCAGCACAATGCTGACCACCGAGACCAGCGGCAAAACGTCCACCGCCAGTTTTACCCGTTCGCCCAACAGGCGCTGGACCACGATGCCCAACACGATCGGCAGCAAGACCATTTTCAGGATCGAGATAAACATTGCAGCGAACGACACAGGCAGCCATTCGGAAGCCAGCAGCCAGATCAATGCGGGTGTGACCAACGGGGCGAGCAGGGTGGTCACGGCGGTGATCGATACCGAAAGCGCGACATCGCCGCGGGCAAACCATGTCATCACGTTCGATGCGGTGCCGCCCGGGCAGCAGCCGACCAGAATTACCCCAACGGCAATTTCGGCGGGCAGATTAAGCACCTTGCACAATACCCATGCCAGCAGCGGCATGATGATGAACTGCGCAAGCACACCGGCAGCCACACGCACGGGATGGCGCGCGACCTCTTTGAAGTCTTCGACCTTCAAGGTCAGGCCCATGCCGAACATGATCAGTCCGAGCAACGGCACGATATAGGCGGTGAGCGGCAGAAAGTGTGCTGGCAACAGAAACGCCAGCACGGCGAACAGCAAGACCCAAACAGCAAATGTATTGGCTACAAATCGGCTTAAAGCAGCGAGTGCACGCATAGGACATTCCGAATTTGACAGCGCGACCCGAAGTGGCACAACACAGAACGTATGCGAGTGATTGGCTCGCTACCTTTTGCAAAGGCCTTTCATTATGAAGTCGGGTGCGCCGTTCTTATTGATAGGGGAGTGGCTGGCTTAAATGCCCTGAGGCGTGTCTTCGCCGCCCAATGCTTCGAACAACGGCGGCAGAAACTCGACCAGAGTCATCATCATCAGCGTGAAGCTGGCATCGAGTTGGCCCAGGTTGTCGTCGCCGCCATCCTGTTCAGCCTGATCCTGCAGCAGGTCGTCAAAACGCAGGCGCTTGATGACCAGCTTGTCGTCCAGCACAAAAGACAGCTTTTCCTGCCAGGCCAGTGCCAGTTGAGTCACTTGCTTGCCGCTGCTCATGTGCAGCTGGATTTCTTCGCCGGCCAGGTCCTGACGCTTGCAGCGCACGATCCCGCCATCTTCGTGGGTGTCGCGCAGTTCGCACTCATCGCCAATCACAAAGTCGGCGGCGGCTTTCTGGGTGCTGACCCATTCAGTCAGGGTGGCTGACGGGGCGATCTTCACGGTGAGCGGACGTACTGGCAAGGAGCCCATGACTTCACGCAGCGTCGAGAGCAGGTCTTCCGCACGCTTGGGGCTGGAGGCATCGACCAGAATCAGGCCCTGCGCCGGAGCGATTGCCGCGAAGGTCGCAGATTTGCGGATGAAGGCGCGGGGCAGGAATGCCTGAACGATTTCATCTTTGATCTGGTCGCGCTCTTTCTTGTAAACCTTGCGCATTTGCTCGGCTTCGATCTCGTCGACCTTTTCCTTTAGTGCATCACGGACCACGCTGCCCGGCAGAATGCGTTCTTCTTTACGGGCAGCAATCAGCAGGAAGCCCTGGCTGCTGTGTACCAAAGGCGCGTCGGGGCCTTTGCCAAACGGGGCTACAAAACCATAAGTGGCGAGTTCCTGGCTTGCGCATGGGCGAGCAGCCTTGGTTGCCAGGGCAGTTTCCAGTGCTTCGATATCAAACGGAACATTCTGGGTGAGGCGATAAACCAGCAGATTACGAAACCACATGGCGGGGTGACTCTCCATTTACACAAAGGGGGGCATTATTCTCCCCTAAAGCCTTCAGGCCAACCCTGAGCTAAGTCTTTGGCGTATCAATAAATTATTTTTTGCAAAGGGGGTTGCCAAGGTTCGAAATGCTATCTAGAATGCGCACCACTTCGAGAGTGAAGGGTGATTAGCTCAGCTGGGAGAGCATCTGCCTTACAAGCAGAGGGTCGGCGGTTCGATCCCGTCATCACCCACCAACTCGCTTTTTGAAGTTACGCGCAGCGGTAGTTCAGTTGGTTAGAATACCGGCCTGTCACGCCGGGGGTCGCGGGTTCGAGTCCCGTCCGCTGCGCCATTTTTTCCCCCTCCTGCTTCATCCCCCTATATCTTGTAATCCTCTTCCTGCAATACTCATCGACTTGTCGATATTCTCTGCTGTTCCTTGTACTTCCCCGCAAATAGCTGAACTTATTAGCATTTTCCTGTTCTGATCGATGTAGCCAGTGATCCCGTAGGCCTGATAAGCTCGCGCTTTCACTCAATTGCCTAAATTGGGCGCACCGAACAAGGAATTAGCATGAAACAGCATCGTTTAGCAGCTGCGGTAGCCCTGGTAGGGCTGGTGCTTGCTGGTTGTGATTCTCAGACCAATGTTGAGCTGAAAACCCCGGCGCAGAAAGCGTCTTACGGGATCGGCCTGAACATGGGTAAGAGCCTCGCGCACGAAGGTATGGATGACCTCGACTCCAAGGCTGTTGCACTGGGTATCGAAGATGCGGTCGGTAAGAAAGAACAGCGTCTGAAAGACGACGAGCTGGTTGAAGCTTTTGCAGCCCTGCAGAAGCGCTCGGAAGAGCGTCTGGCCAAGATGAGTGAAGAAGCCGCTGAAGCTGGCAAGAAATTCCTGGAAGAGAACGGCAAGCGTGATGGCGTTACCACCACCGATTCCGGCCTGCAGATTGAAGTGATCAAAGAAGCTGATGGCGCTCAGCCAAAGCCGACCGACACAGTAACCGTTCACTATGAAGGCAAGCTGACTGACGGCACTGTATTCGACAGCTCGATCGAGCGTGGTACGCCGATTGATCTGCCCGTGAGCGGCGTGATTCCAGGTTGGGTTGAAGGCCTCCAACTGATGCACGTTGGCGAGAAAGCCAAGCTGTACATTCCAGCTGAGCTGGCTTATGGCGAGCAGAGCCCGAGCCCGGCAATTCCTGCCAACTCGGTTCTGGTTTTCGACCTTGAGTTGATCGCCATCAAGGATCCGGCAGCCGCTGCTGCTCCGCAGGAAGAGCCTGCTGCAGCACCGCAAGAAGAACCTGCTGCCGAGTAAAGCAGCCGGTGACTAAACAGCGCCCCGTTTATACGGGGCGTTGTTGTTTTTGGCGGCGAAAATGCACCTTCCGGAGGCATTCTGGTGTACAGGTGTTACGGTTATGCACATTCTGGGAACACCATTGATCAGGCATTTGCAATGATCGGTTAAAAAACCTTTGTTATTTTTAACTTGTTGATTTTATTGACTTTTTTAAGCTGTCCAAAAAATCGCCGATCTGACGCCAGCCCGCATGGGGTGGGCGTTTGCTAAGCTCATTAAGAATTTGTTAACAAGGTTATCCACAGCTTCGGTGGATAACCGCTAGCGGGCCTGCAAATACGCGGGTTGTCGAGGAGTCAGCATGAAAGCACCTTGGAATTTCAGTCGATATCTGGCACTGGCCAAGGGATTCATCCGTCGTGGCAGGTTGCCTTCTTTACTCGCATCGGTTGCACGAAAGAGTGATCGGCAAGCGATGCGTCTATCTGGCCTGAAAGACGATTTAAAACTGTTTCAGGCGCTATGTGTTGCCTGGTTCAGGGGTGACTATCGGGCAATAAGTACCCAGGCGTTACTGGCGGCTGTCGGGGCGTTGTTGTATTTCGTTACACCACTCGATGGGTTACCCGATTGGATACTCGGTTTTGGTTACATTGACGACCTCGCCGTGCTGGCTTGGGTGGCGCGAACCTGGAGTGATGAGTTGCAGGCTTTTCGCCTCTGGCGCGAGCAGCAAACGCCCGAGCAACAGTTATTGCTCGAACATATACCCGACCCGGAAGAGAGCCCTGCGCTGCCTGTCGAATAAGCAGGCGCTGCCTCTGCGCGGCTGTAGCCGTGTATTCAAAGTACCGGCAATGTGATTTAACCGGCCACTTCCTTTGCTCATCTGACGTCAGATCAGTGAGCAAATACGCCGCTTTGGCGTGGGGCTGTTACTATTAAAAAAAATAGACTCAGTGATGAAGCTGTCGTTCGTTTGCCATGGAGTGCCAAGCATGAAACCACAAATTATCAGTCGTGACGGTCAGCCCGAGTACGCGGTGCTGCCGTGGGAGCAATACCTGAAATTGCTCGAAGCCGCACAAGGCTCGCAGCAGGTTGCTGCTCCCCAAGCCGAAGTTGCGGTGCCAACGCCGGCGCTGGCCGATATCAAGCGCATGCGTGAGGCCAAGGGGTTAAGCATCGAGCAGTTGGCGCGAGCCGTTGGCGTCAGCCCGCACTACATGAACATGATTGAGTCTGGCGAGCGCGAGCCGGATGCAGCGATTCAACGTGCGCTGGCGTGGAACCTGAGCGCTCAGCGCGCGGAGTCAGACTCTTGAGCGTGAGCATTAGTCGCCAGCACTGGCAGGCGCTGTTGGGGGCGCTCGAAGACGCCCGGCGGCAACGGCATCTGCTGACTTATCGTGCCCTGATCGAACGCCTCGATCTGCCGGTTCCGGCGATGCAAACACTCACTGCAGCACTTGAGCATCTGGCGGCGATTGATGCTCAGGCCGAACGTCCGCTGCGCAGTGCACTGGTGATCAGTCAGAGTGCCAGCCGACTGCCGCGCACCGGCTTCTTCGATTGTGTGACCCGTCTGGGGCGTTTCAGTGGCGCACCGGATGGCGTTGCGGCAGCTTCCTGGCATGCATCCGAAGTGGTGCGGGTGTTTGAGTTTGATTATGAGGCCACCGCTTAATGTTGATGAAGTGGCGCGCCGCGTTGGGCTACTGGGTTTCCCGGCGACTGTTTCATCTGCCTTGGGCAGTGAAGCAGCCGCAACTGTGGAAGTGGATGGAAGGCCAGTTTGCGCGTAAGGCAGCACTGGGCGATGTGGCTGCGCAGAGTTTTTACGGCCACATCCTGCTTTTTCGTGGGCAGGGGCTTGGCGCGCGCGAAGAGGGCATCCGTCTGCTGCGCCTGGCGGCCGAAGCCGGTGACGCCAAGTCAGCTTATCAGGTTGGCGTCGTGAGTCTGGCCGGCAGCACGCGCACCGCTCCCGATGCCGCGCAGGCTGTGCACTACTGGAAAATCGCAGCCGCTGCGGGCCATCCATTGGCAGCCAAGCGGGTGGCGGATCTCTACCGCGAAGGCGCTGAAGGCCTTCCAGCAGATGCCGCGCAGGTCGATCAGTATGCTGAAAAGGCCCGTCAATTGGGGCTTTAACGCGTTTGTAGAGCTAGGCTGACAACGCCAGCGTGTCGATTATATGCAGGCTGTAGCCGGGCTCAGCCTTGGCTTGATGTTTGGCCTGTGAGGCCAGGTTTGCCAGATCGTCGCTGTCGAGGCGGCAGCCGTTATTGGCATGCACGCGAACCACGCCGATCGACAGCGTCAGCAACGGAAACTGCTGCGGCTTACCCTCACGGTCCTCTCCGCTAAAAAATCCTGCCTGCAAATCTTCTGCGCGGAAAAATCTTCGGCATTGAGCGCGGAAGTCTTCGAGCATCTGTTCAAGCTTGTGCGGCCCGTTGCTGGCATCGAGTAGCAGAATGAAGTCGTCACCGCCAATGTGGCCGATAAATTCTTCGCTGTGATTGATGAAGCTGCTCAGGCAGCGGGCCAGGCACAGCAGAACCTCATCACCTCTGGCGTAGCCGAAGTGATCGTTGAACGGTTTGAAGTGATCAATATCGACGTAGCAAATCAGCGCTTCGCGTGGCTCAGACAACGCTTTGCTCAAGCGCTTTTGAATCGGCACGTTGCCTGGTAGCTGGGTGAGTGGGTTGGCGTAGCGCGCCTGTTGAATTTTCTCATCGGTGATCAGCTTGAGTAAGTCCATGGCGCGCCCAAGGCCTGCGTAACGGCCGTTCTGGGTGATGATGAAGTCTTCCTCAATGCGTTGCCGGGCGCGGCTGGTAAGCAGGCGGCTGACCTGCTGCAGCGATTGGCTCATCTCGACTCTGAGGTAGTCTTCACTCATCAGGCGGCTTATCGGTTTGCGGGTGAAAATTTCGGCTGCAAACGGCTTTAACAACGCTTCGGATAGCGAGTGGCGGTGGACGATACCTATTGGCTGATCCTGATCATCCAGAACTGCCAGAGTGTTGAGCGTAGAGTCCGCGCGAAAGGCATCAAGCACCTGACACGTCGTGGTGTGTTGGCGAATGGCTTTTTGCGGGTGCAACAGCTCCTGCAGGCCGCCAGAGGCTTCGCTTGTGTGGTCGGCGGCGCTGTCTTCGCGCGGCAGGATTGTTCCGGCATCCCGTGGCGGCTGGTCTTGCGGTCGGCAAATGTAATAACCCTGCAGCAGGTCAACGCCCATGTTGGCCAATACGTCGAACTCTTCCCCCAGCTCAATGCCTTCGGCGATGACTTCGGCACGCGAAGCGCTGGCCATTTTCAGGATTGAGCCGACAAACTCGCGCTTGACCGGATCGAGGTGAATACCGTCGATGAAGTGACGGTCGATCTTGACGAAATCCGGGCGCAGTTCCGACCAGAGCCGCAGGCTTGAATAGCCCGCGCCCAAATCATCCAGCGCAATATTGAAGCCCATGGCGCGGTAGTGATGCAGGGCTGTGTCGAGCAGCTGGAAGTCGTGAGTGGGCGAATGCTCGGTCAGTTCGATCACCACATTGCTCGGCGCAATGCCGTGAGTCTGGAGCATTTTCAAGGTGCAGCCTGGTTTGTGGTCCGGCTCCATGAGTGAGTCGGGTGAGATATTGAGAAACAGCTTGCCGCTCAACCCCAGCTGATTGAAGCGTTTGCAGGCGCTCTCCCGGCAGGCCAGTTCCAGTTCACTCAGACGGCCGGCCAGGCGGGCGATGGCAAACAGGTTGATAGGCGAGTGCAGGGGGCTATTGGAAGGACCACGTGTTAGCGCTTCGTAGCCCAGAATACTGCGCTGCGAAAGTGAAACGATAGGTTGGAAAACGCTATGCAGGTCGCCGTGAGCGAGGATGTTATCCAAAGCGCTCAACTGCTCGGTGACAGTCATGTAGGGTCTCGATATCGTCAGGTGTGCGCTGACGAGAATGTCAGCTCAGGTATTTGACGACAGATTGGTGACCGTTTAATGACACTTGGGGTAAAGCGTGAGGCGGGAGTAGCTGGAGTCCGGCGGGGAATCGCCGAACTCCATGTTGCTGTTTACTTCTTGGCGACGCTCGCTGAGAGGCCGGTGTAGTCGAGCAGGATTTGCCCGGCTTCACTGAGAAAGGCATCATCTTCCGGCTTTTTCTTGCTGTCATCTTCCGGCAGTTCGTCTTCGTCTTCTACCTTCAGTTTGGTCAGCAGGGTTTCGCCTTTGGCCTTGCGGCGACTGTTCTCGATGCTCAATTGCTGGGCTTCGATATCGTCATGCTCGGCGCGACGCTTGGCTTCGTTGAGGCTGACGGTTTTATCTTTCATCAGCTTCTGGGTCAGCGACAGGCGCTCACGGGCAAACGTGAAGTCTGCATTGTTTGCGGTGCGCTTCTCGTAGCGGTGCTGCAGTTCGCTCAAGAAAGGCTTGATCGGGTCACGCTCAGGCCTGATCGCCGGGCTGATGGTGTCCCACGGCATGGCTTCGGGCAGTGCGCTTTCACCGATTTCCTTGGTGTCCATGATGTCCGGGTATTTAATATCCGGCAGTACACCCTGATGCTGGGTGCTCTGACCGGATACCCGGTAGAACTTGGCCAGTGTCAGTTTCAGTTCGCCATGGTTAAGCGGCTGGATGGTTTGCACGGTGCCTTTGCCGAAGGTCTGGCCGCCGATGATGATTGCGCGGTGATAGTCCTGCATGGCGCCGGCAAAAATTTCCGAAGCCGAGGCTGACAAGCGGTTAACCAGCAGCGCCATCGGGCCTTTGTAGAAAATGCCGGGCTCTTCATCGGCCAGCACATCAACCTGGCCGTCGCTGTTGCGCACCAGAACTGTCGGGCCCTGGTCAATGAACAGGCCGGTCAGTTCGGTGGCTTCCTGCAAGGAGCCGCCGCCGTTGTTGCGCAGATCAATGACCACGCCATCCACTTTTTCTTTCTGCAGTTCAGTCAGCAGGCGCTTAACGTCACGCGTGGTGCTCTTGTAGTTCGGATCACCGGCGCGGTAGGCCTTGAAGTCGAGATAGAACGCTGGAATGTCGATCACCCCGAGCTTGTAATCGCGACCGTCGTGCTTGAGGTGCAGAATCGACTTCTTCGCCGCTTGCTCTTCAAGTTTTACCGCTTCACGGGTAATGCTCACCGTCTTGCTGGTTTGGTCATTGGGCGCGTTGGTTGCCGGAATGACTTCCAGGCGAACTTTCGAGCCTTTAGGGCCGCGAATCAGCTTGACCACTTCATCGAGGCGCCAGCCAATCACATCAACCATTTCGTCATCGCCCTGGGCGACGCCGATGATCTTGTCCGCCGGGGAAATTTGCTTGCTCTTCTCAGCAGGGCCAGCCGGAACCAGGCGCACGACTTTTACGTTGTCGTTATCGCTTTGCAGGACCGCGCCGATGCCTTCCAGAGACAGGCTCATGTTGATGTCGAAGTTTTCCGCGTTATCTGGTGACAGATAAGAGGTGTGCGGATCATAAGACATGGCAAAGGCGTTGATGTACGCCTGGAAAATGTCTTCCCCGCGGGTTTGATCCAGGCGGGTCAACTGGCGCTTGTAGCGCTTGATCAGTTGTTCCTGAATATCCTTGAGGTCTTTGCCGGCGATTTTCTGGCGCAGCACTTCGTCTTTAACGCGCTTGCGCCACAGCTCGTCGAGCTCGGCAGTGTTTTTCGCCCAAGGTGCGTTTTCGCGGTCGATCAGCAGATCTTCATCAACCGTGAAGTCGATTTTATCGACACCTTTTTCAAGCATCGCCAGGGCAAATTCAAGGCGCCCTTGCAAACGCTGAAGCTGGCGCTTGTACATGACAAAGCCAGGCTCAAGGTTGCCGCTTTTGAGAAAATCATCGAACTGATCCTGCCACTTGTCGAACTCGGCAATGTCGCCCGCAGTGAAGTAACTACGTGCCGGGTCGAGCATCTTCAGGTAGCTGTTGTAGATGATTTCCGAGCGCTCATCGTTGAGCGGCGGTTTGTTGTAGTGATGGCGTTTGAGTAACTCCACCACATTCAAACTGGCAATGACTTGCTCTCGATCTGGCTGCAAATAGTTCCAGTGATCGGCATCGTTAGTCTTTGCAGATAACGGTAGAGATCCCAGTCCTATAGTGAGTGCCAGGGTGGCGCTTAACAGTGAACGCTTCATGCAGATTCGACTTAGTGACAATTGATAACGCATATTAGGCCATCTGTAAGGGCGCCAGGTTCCATCGGCGCAATGCAAAAGCCCGGACGTCAGCGCCGGGCTCGGTATAAATGCACTATGGAGGCACTGTGAAAGCATTGCAAGGCGTTGAAGGACGGGCAGAGTGGGTTGAGCAAGAAATCCCAACCTGCGATGTAGGTGAAATTCGTATCAAAGTGGCGGCAGCTGGGCTCAACCGGGCTGATCTGTTGCAACGTGCCGGGCTTTATCCGCCACCGCCAGGCGCCAGCGAGGCGCTGGGTCTCGAGTGTTCCGGGATCGTCAGCGAAGTTGGCCCCGGCTGCGATTGGCAAGTTGGCGACCGGGTTTGCGCGTTGCTTGCCGGCGGCGGCATGGCGCAAGAGGTTGTGGTCAATGCGCAACATGCATTGCCGGTGCCTGATGGACTGTCGTTACATGAAGCGGCGGCTATTCCCGAGGTTTATGCAACGGCATGGCTGAATTTATTTCAGCTGGCCGCGCTCAAGCCGGGCGAGAAGGTGCTGTTGCATGCGGGTGCCAGCGGTGTTGGCTCGGCCGGCATTCAGTTGTGCAAGGCGTTTGGTAATCCGTGCTGGGTGAGTGTTGGCTCGGCCGACCGTCTGGCCTATTGCGAATCGCTGGGTGCGCAAGGCGGTGTGCTGCGTGGTGAAGACGGGCCGAATGCGCTGCGCGACTTTGCCCCGTTTGATGTGATTCTCGATCCGGTCGGCGGCAACTATGTCGGGCTCAACCTGGATGTCATTGCATTGGATGGCCGTTGGGTGAACATCGGTTTGATGGGCGGGCGCAAGGCCGAAGTCGATCTAGCCAAGGTACTCGGCAAGCGGGTTCAACTGATTGGTTCGACCTTGCGCAGCCGTGATGATCAGTTCAAGGCGGATCTGCTGCGCGACCTGCATGCGCAAGTTTGGCCGCTGTTTGCCGAGGGCCGTTTGAAGCCGCAACTTGAGCGCACCTTTGCCGCCAAGGATGCCGAGTTGGCCTTTGCTGAACTGGCCTCGAACAAGGTTAACGGCAAGGTTGTGCTGGTGGTGGACGAAAGCCTCAGCTAAGGCAATAAGCCGGCAATAGGGCCGCTGCGCTGCTATCTAACGGCGCGTGGCGGCCCTTTAATCTTTGCAAGGTGCGCGCAAATACTCTGCGTGCGGGCTTACTGCGTGCTGATAGATTTTCCTGCAGTTATTATAGGTCTTCGATTAGCTCACTCAATCGAGGCCATGCGTTCAATCAATGTGCTGTTTGCGGCGTTGGCGAATATTCTTGTTGTGTAAGTTTTCAACTCACCCAAGGAGTTCATCGATGTCATATATCAACAGCGAAGTTAAGCCATTCAACGCAACTGCTTACCATCAGGGCAAGTTCGTCGAAGTTAGCGAAGCCAGCCTCAAGGGCAAGTGGTCTGTCGTGTTCTTCTACCCGGCTGACTTCACCTTTGTTTGCCCGACCGAATTGGGCGATCTGGCGGACAACTACGCCGAATTCGAAAAGCTTGGCGTCGAAATCTATGGCGTGTCGACTGACACCCACTTCACCCACAAAGCCTGGCACGACACGTCCGACACCATCAACAAGATCCAGTACCCACTGATCGGTGATCCGACTGGCACCATCACCCGCAACTTCGGTGTGATGATCGAAGAAGCTGGCCTGGCTGACCGTGGCACGTTCGTGATCGATCCGGAAGGCAAGATCCAGATCGTAGAAATCAACGCTGGCGGCATCGGTCGTGACGCACAGGAACTGCTGCGCAAGGTTAAAGCAGCTCAGTACGTAGCAGCGCACCCGGGCGAAGTTTGCCCAGCCAAGTGGAAAGAAGGCGAAGCCACTCTGGCTCCTTCGCTCGACCTGGTCGGCAAGATCTAAATCGCTGCACCGCTGCCCGCTAACGGCAGGTAGTTCGCACCGTCGCCACACCGCGACGGTGCCCCAAGCGCCTGGGCGCAATCCGTCCGGGCGTTTTTGTCTCTGAAATTCGTAAAGAGGGAAGTCAAATCATGTTGGACGCCAATCTGAAAAATCAGTTGAAGGCCTACCTGGAAAAGGTCACCCAGCCGTTCGAGATCGTCGCGTCCCTCGATGACAGCGACAAATCTCGTGAGTTGCACGGCTTGCTCGAAGACATTCGCAGCCTGAGCGACAAGATTACTTTGAAGACCGATGGCACTGATGCACGCACGCCATCGTTCGCATTAAACCGTCCAGGCGCAGACATCAGCTTGCGTTTTGCCGGTATCCCGATGGGCCACGAATTCACTTCGCTGGTGTTGGCACTCCTGCAAGTCGGCGGGCATCCTTCCAAGCTTGCGGCCGATGTGATTGAGCAGATCAAGGGCATCGAAGGCGAGTTCACCTTTGAAACTTATTTCTCGCTCTCGTGCCAAAACTGCCCGGATGTGGTTCAGGCGCTTAACCTGATGGCAGTGCTCAACCCGAATATCCGCCACGTTGCGATTGATGGCGCGTTGTTCCAGAACGAAGTTGAAGCGCGGCAGATCATGTCGGTGCCGAGCATCTATCTCAACGGCGAACTGTTCGGTCAAGGCCGTATGGATGTCGAGCAGATTCTGGCCAAGATCGACACCGGCGCCGCCGCGCGTGATGCCGAAAAACTCAATGCTAAAGACGCATTCGATGTGCTGGTAGTCGGCGGTGGCCCGGCTGGTGCAGCAGCCGCTATTTATGCAGCGCGCAAAGGCATTCGCACCGGCGTTGCCGCCGAGCGTTTTGGCGGTCAGGTACTCGATACCATGGCCATCGAGAACTTTATTTCCGTGCAGGAAACCGAAGGGCCAAAACTGGCGCGTCAGCTTGAAGAGCATGTGCGCCAATACGAAGTCGATATCATGAACCTGCAGCGTGCCAGTGCTCTGATTCCAGCCGCCAGCGCCGGCGGTTTGCACGAAGTGCGTTTTGACAGCGGTGCATCGCTCAAAGCCAAAACCGTGATTCTGGCGACAGGTGCGCGCTGGCGCGAAATGAACGTGCCTGGCGAGCAAGAGTACCGTGGCAAGGGCGTGGCGTATTGCCCGCATTGCGATGGCCCGTTGTTCAAAGGCAAGCGTGTGGCGGTGATCGGCGGTGGTAACTCCGGCGTCGAGGCGGCGATTGACTTGGCCGGTATCGTTGCCCATGTGACCCTGATTGAGTTCGACAGCCAACTGCGCGCCGATGCTGTACTGCAGAAGAAGCTCGCAACGCTTGGCAACGTTACGGTGATCAAGAGTGCGCTGACCACCGAAGTGTTGGGCGACGGCCAGAAGGTCAATGCGCTGATCTACCGTGACCGCAATACTGAAGAGCTGCACACGGTTGAGTTGGAAGGCATCTTCGTGCAGATCGGCTTGCTGCCCAACAGTGATTGGCTCAAGGGCGCCATCGAGTTGTCCCCCCGTGGCGAGATCATTGTCGATGCCAAAGGCCAGACCAACGTTGCCGGGGTATTTGCCGCAGGCGATGTGACGACTGTGCCGTACAAGCAGATCGTGATCGCCGTAGGCGAGGGCGCCAAGGCTTCATTGAGTGCCTTCGATCACCTGATTCGCAGCGTCTGAATCGACGGCGTTATGTGAGCCAAAGCGGATAACCTCAACGGGTTATCCGCTTTTTTGTGCCTGCTTGTTTTGCAGCTGACCTGCTCATCCTTAATGCTGGCCGGCAGTCACACCCGCGGGTGTTTCATCCGCAGCATTTGAACCCGCTGTGCTCAGCTATTCTGATCTCTCGACCCGGCGCCGCTGGCCTTAAAAATCAGGGTCAGGCTTTGGGTTTAATTAAGATTATGGGTGTAATATAAAAATCATATTATGCTTGTAATCTAAATGGGTGGATAGTGATTCCACCGGCTCAAACGTAGCCATCTCCATCTGAGGGCAAGGCAATGAATCAACCATCTGCAAAAGGCACGGCATTGATTACTGGGGCATCGTCGGGTATCGGCGCCACATACGCGCAACGCCTCGCCAAGCGCGGTTATGACCTGTTGCTGGTCGCCCGCGATCTTGAGCGCCTGCAAGCACTGGCATCCAAACTGAGTGAGGAGAGCGGTGTTCGGGTCGAGACGCTCAAGGCTGATCTGACCAACAGTGCAGACTTGCAGATTGTCGAGCAGCGCTTGCGCAGCGATAGCGCCATTAGCCTGCTGGTCAACAATGCTGGCGTGGCGATCAATGGCACTTTGGCCGAAAGTTCGACGGAAAAAACCAATGCCCTGATTCAGCTGAACATCGTAGCCCTGACCCAACTCTCGGCCGCCGCTGCTTCTGCTTTTAGCGCTGCCGGTCGTGGCGCCATCATCAACATCGCCTCGGTTGTGGCGTTGCTGCCCGAGATGTTCAACGCGGTCTACAGCGCCAGCAAAGCCTATGTGCTGAGCCTCACGCAAACGTTGCACGGCGAAGTTGGCAAGCATGGGGTGCAGGTTCAGGCCGTATTGCCAGGCGTGACCCGAACCGAGATCTGGGAGCGTTCGGGCATGGATGCATCAGCCTTGCCTCCCGAGATGATCATGGAGGTCGGTGAGATGGTCGATGCTGCGCTGGCAGGCTTTGATCAGGCTGAACTGGTGACCATTCCTTCGCTGCCCGATTCAGCCGACTGGCAGGCACTTGTGGCAGCGCGCACCAAGCTTGGGCCGAATCTGTCGCGTAATCAGGCGGCGGCGCGTTACAAATAATCCGCATCTGCAAAAAAGCCCCGGTCTGCGAAGTCCGGGGCTTTTTTGCGGCTGTAGTTTGGTCAACCTCAGCTGGCGGATTCAACCTGCTCGAGCAGTTGCTGGCGAACAGTTTTCAGCAGGTGCTGGGATAGTTGCTGATCACTGACGCTGCGCGCCAACACCAGAGCGCCGACCATGGCCGAGATCATCATGATGCTCTGCGCCTCAGCCTCTTCGGAATCCAGACTTTCTTCGATTGCTTGCAGGCGATCACGTACCACCTGATCAGTAATTTCGCTGGCCTGACCGCGCAGGCCCAATTCAGAAGACATGGTGGGCAGCGGGCAGCCATCGCCCGGATTGGCACAATGTGCGCTCGACAAGTAACGGCGAATAAACGTCGGCAGAGGCGCGTCATTGGCAAAAATCTCATCGGTACTGGCCTTGAGCTGTTCGGCTGTGTGCGCCAAGGCCGTTTCGACCAGTTGATCCTTGGATTTGAAGTGCGCGTAGAACCCGCCATGAGTCAACCCAAGCGTCTTCATCAGCGGCTGCAAGCCGGTCGCACCAATGCCATCCCGACGAAACAGGCGCGCGGCCTCATCGATGATGCGTTGGTGAGTTTTGGCTTTGTGGTCTTCTGAATAACGCATGGGTTACCTCATTTAGCGCTTTGTATGCTGATTGACATCTTAGGCTATCGGCGTGCGCTTATATAGCCTTGCCGCTGCACCCAGGCAGGCATTGATCGCGGGCTGAAGCTCCTGAGCAAGGTGGTTTAATCGCGTTAGCTGGGGCTTCCCAGAATCATGCAGGTGGTTGAGCCCACTGCGTAAAGGCGGTCATCGACGTCATAAATGCGGCCTTCGGCGATTGCCGTGGAGCGACCGACGTGAATGATTCGGCCTTCGGCACGGATTGGCCCGATCTTGTCGGTCAATGCACGGATATAGCTGATCCGCAGGTCTGTGGTGGTATAGCCCTGGCCGCGTTGCAGGCGCGTATGAATGGCGCAACCCATGCACGAGTCGAGCAGTGTTGCGGCATAGCCGCCATGCACAATGCCGAGCGGGTTGTAGTGCTGAGCGCCGGGCGTGCCCTGGAATACAAACAGCCCGGCCGACCACTCAATTGGAACGTAATCAAGCAAGTGACCAAACGGCGGGCAGGGCAGTTGGCCCTCGCCAATACCATCAAAGAACTCCTGAGGCGACAGTTCGCAGACCTGAGCAAGCGTCATGCTGCCGGGCGCTGCCAACTTGTTGCGGGCGGTTTGTTCGGCCAACAGCCAGCTGGCGAGTTTTTCATCACGGGTTTCAGTGGACATGACGCGGACCTCGGTGGGATTCGATCAAGTGGATTGAATTATTAAATTACAGGTGTAATCTAAAGATGTAAATTATACCCATCATATAAATCGTGCAAGTCGATTGCCGGTTTGAAGTCAGCTCCTTCTCTGTAGGAACAACGCCTTGCCGAATGCCGTTCAGCCTTCGCGTCAGCTTCTCGTGTTATTGATGGCGCTTACCGCGCTGGGGGAAGTCTCGACTCAGCTAATCATCCCAAGTCTTTCTGCCATCGAGTGGGTTCTGGCCGCCAAGCCCGGCAGCAGCTTGCTGGCACTGTCGGTGTTTGTTGCAGCCTTCGGTGCCGGCCAGTTGGTGCTCGGGCCGTTGTCGGACCGTTTGGGCAGGCGGCCAATCTTGCTCGCTGGGCTTCTGGTCTACTTGCTTGCGACTGGCTGGATGCTGCTGGCCTCGAGCATGCCTGAGTTTGTTGGCGCACGGGTCCTGCAAGGTCTGGGCGCTTGCTCGGCGCTGGTCATGGCGCGGGCCATTGTGCGCGATGTGTGGCAAGAAAAATCCGGGCCAGCGTTGGCTGCAACGGTGATCGGCATGCTCTGCGCGATTGTCATTTCACCTGCATTGGGCGGCTTGTTGTACAGGCTTGGCGGCTGGCATGCGCCGATCCTGTTGGCGTTCGGATTTGCCACGCTGACCTTGCTGGTCGTGGTTGGCCGTTACCGCGAAAGCAATCCTCATCTGAGTCCGCAAGCCGGCCGTATGCGTTCACTGGCTGCCGACTATTTCGACTTGCTCAAGGCTCCGTCATTCCGCGCGCTGGCCCTGACCTTGGCTTTCACCTATGGCGCTATGTTCGCGGTTATCGCCGGCTCATCGGCTGTGTATATCGGCCTGCTGCACCTGAGCCCGAGCCAATACGGCATGACGCTCAGCGGTATTGTGCTGGCACTGATTGCGGGCGCGTTGTTTACCCGCAGTTACATCACCCGTCTGGGGCCAAACAAGGTGGTCAGTATTGGCGTGACCTTGGTTGCCGTCGGCGGGCTGGCGACACTGGCTACGTATCATCTGTTCGGCTTGTCAGTACTCGGTTTGTCGGTTCCGCAGGTTCTGGTGACGCTGGGCGGCGGCATGGTATTGCCGGCCTCGGTGGCTGGTGCTGTGATTCCTAACGCCCATCGAGCGGGGCTGGCAGCGGGTTTTATGGGGTTCGCGCAAATGGCCGGAGCGACGTTGAGCGGGATCTTGCTCAGCGCCCTGCAAGATGGCAGCGCCTGGCCTATGGTTTTTCTCAATGGCAGTTTTGCGTTTATTGCCTGGGCCATTTTTCAAGGCCTGAATCGTCGACAGCTGGCCGTCGGGGCGGCGTTGCCCTGAGTTGGGTGAATGAGTTTACGCGCAGTCGGGCGCGGCTTTTTTCGCGGCCAGGCCCTGCGCACTCGCCACTTTGCAGAGGAACGAGACATGAGTGAAACATTTGACGTGGTGATAATCGGTGGCGGGCCTGGCGGATATAACGCCGCCATTCGTGCCGGTCAGTTGGGGCTTAAAGTTGCCTGTGTCGAAGGCCGTGAAACCCTGGGCGGCACCTGCCTGAATGTCGGCTGCATGCCATCGAAGGCCTTGCTGCACGCATCAGAGTTGTATGAGGCCGCTGCCAGCGGCGAACTCAATAGCCTGGGCGTTGAGGTGCAGCCGAGGTTGAATCTTGAGCAAATGATGAAGCAAAAGGATGCCAGCGTCAGCGCGTTGACCAAGGGCATCGAGTTTCTGTTTCGCAAAAACAAGGCGCAGTGGATCAAGGGTTGGGGCCGTCTTGACGGCCCGGGCAAGGTGTTGGTGACCCATGCCGATGGCACTGAAACCACGTTGCAGGCACGCGATATTGTTTTGGCCAGTGGCTCCGAGCCGATGCCGTTGCCGGGCGTGACGATTGATAATAAGCGCATTCTCGACTCCACCGGCGCTCTGGCTTTGGCCGAAGTCCCCAGGCATCTGGTGGTGATTGGCGCCGGGGTGATCGGCTTGGAGCTGGGCTCGGTTTGGCGGCGGCTGGGGAGTGAGGTCACTGTGGTCGAATATCTCGACCGTATCTGTCCGGGACTCGATGATGAAACAGCCGGTGCGCTGAAACGTACGCTGGGCAAGCAAGGCATCAACTTCAAGCTCGGCAGTAAAGTCGTCAGCGCGCAGGCGTCGAGCGCGGGAGTTGAGTTAGCGCTGGAGCCCGCAACGGGTGGAGAGACAGAAACCCTTGCGGCCGATTACGTACTGGTCGCCATTGGCCGGCGTCCTTACACCGAGGGGCTGGGGCTGGAAACGGTGGGGATCACAACCGACAAGCGCGGCATGCTTGGCAACCAGCAGCATCGCAGCGAAGTACCCGGTATTTGGGTGATTGGTGATGTTACCTCCGGGCCGATGCTTGCGCACAAGGCTGAAGATGAGGCGATCGCCTGTATCGAGCGGATTGCCGGGCACGCTGCCGAGGTGAATTACGCGGTGATACCGAGCGTGATTTACACCAAGCCCGAGGTCGCCAGCGTGGGCAGCAGCGAGCAGGCGTTGAAGGAGCAGGGACGTGCGTACAAGGTCGGCAAGTTCCCGTTTACCGCTAACAGCCGGGCCAAGATCAATCATGAGGCCGAAGGTTTTGTGAAGGTGTTGGCGGATGAGAAAACCGATCAGATTCTTGGCGTGCACATCATTGGGCCCAGCGCGGGCGAGTTGATTGGCGAGTACTGTGTAGCCATGGAATTTGCCGCCAGCGCGGAAGACATTGCGCTGATTTGCCATCCGCATCCAACCCGTTCCGAAGCGCTTCGCCAGGCAGCCATGAGTGTCCATGGCTGGGCGATGCAGGGCTGAGGATTGCGTGGCCGCCAGAAGGTCTGGCGGCCACAGGTGCATTTACATGCCCATTGCCTTGGCGACACCGGCGCCGTAGGCCGGATCGGCCTTGCTGCAGTTGTCGATATGACGTTGCTTGATCGCCGCGGGCACGCCGTCCATGGCGCGAGCGGTGTTATCAAACAGTGCTTGCTGGCGCTCAGGGCTCATCAGGCGGAACAGCGCACCGGGCTGCTCAAAGTGGTCAACATCCACGCGGTGATCCCAGTTGGCGGCGTCGCCTTCAAGGGCCAATGGCGGCTCGGCAATGTCGCGCTGGTCTTCCCACTCGCCCATGCTGTTGGGGTAATAGGCGATGGTTGAGCCTTGGTTGCCATCCGTGCGCATAGCGCCATCGCGGTGATAGCTGTTGTGCGGGCAGCGAGGCGCATTCACCGGAATGTGGTTGAAGTTGACGCCCAGCCGGTAGCGCTGTGCATCACCATATGAAAACAGGCGCGCCTGAAGCATTTTGTCTGGCGAGAAACCAATGCCCGGCACAATATTGGCGGGCGAGAAGGCGGCTTGCTCAACCTCGGCGAAATGGTTTTCGGCGTTTTTGTTGAGTTCCAGCATGCCCACTTCAATCAGCGGATAGTCTGCATGCGGCCAGACCTTGGTCAGATCAAATGGGTTGTGTTTGTGGTGTCGGCCTTGCTCTTCGGTCATGACCTGAATGCTCATCTTCCACTTGGGGAAGTTGCCGGCTTCGATGCTCTCGTAGAGATCGCGCATGCTGCTTTCCCGATCCTTGCCGACGACCGTTTCAGCTTCGGCGTCAGTGAGGTTTTCAATGCCTTGCTGGCACTCGAAATGGAACTTGACCCACACCCGCTCGTTGGCAGCGTTAAGCATGCTGAATGTGTGGCTGCCGAAGCCGTGCATATGCCGAAAGGTTTTGGGAATGCCGCGATCACTCATGACAATCGTCACTTGATGCAGTGCTTCCGGTAACAGGGTCCAGAAGTCCCAGTTGCTGGTGGCATTGCGCATGCCGGTGCGCGGGTCGCGCTTGACCACGTGATTGAGGTCGGAGAAGCGCATTGGGTCACGGAAGAAAAACACCGGGGTGTTGTTGCCGACCATGTCCCAGTTGCCTTCCTCGGTGTAGAACTTCACCGCGAAACCGCGAATATCGCGCTCGGCATCGGCCGCGCCACGCTCACCGGCTACGGTTGAGAAACGCAGAAATAGTGGAGTTTGCTTGCCGATCTGGTTGAACAGCTTGGCCCGGCAATACTGGCTGATGTCATGGGTAACAGTGAATGTGCCGTAAGCGCCAGAGCCTTTGGCGTGCATGCGGCGCTCGGGAATCACTTCGCGGTCGAAATGCGCCAGTTTCTCGATCAACCATATGTCTTGCAGCAATGCCGGGCCACGCGGGCCGGCGGTCTGAATATTCAGGTTGTCGACGACCGGTGCCCCAGTTGCGTGGGTCAGGTTCTTCTTGCTCATCAGGAATCTCCATGGACGTTGCACATTCACCGTCGAGTCCACTCAACGGTGTATTGAATTCATGCATCAACAATAGAGCGTAGTGCATCTGCGAAGGTTCAGGCGGGCGCGCAACCATGCCACTTTCGGCGAAGCCTGCAATGACGCTCAAGGCCGGCAGCTCTGATGCGCCAAGGGTTGTGAAATTAATTGAGGCTCAAAGCCTGGATGCATTCTGTTATCAGGCCGCGACGCCGCAACACGGGCGCGAATTTAGCCAATGGACTCACATCTTGGTGCCTCAGTAGGCTTTCTTGACGGTAATTTCATGAGTTTTTCACGTTTACAGTTCTATCGTTCTGGCTCTAAAACAGGAGCCACACATGCCGTTTCTCTCACGCAAGGTGATTCTCTCTGTCAGTGTCGCCGTGATCGCTGTCGCTGCATTAACCACTGTCGGCCTGCAGCGCTATAAGCCGCTTGAGCCGGTCACCGTGACCGAGCACCAGCAAATCTGGGCCACGCCGGTCGACAAGGGTTTCAATCTCTATCAGATGACGCCCAATCTGTACCGCAGCGCATTGCCGACTGCCGACAACGTGCCCATGCTCCAGGCGTTGAATGTTGGCACTGTTGTTACCTTCATCAAAGATGATGACAAAACGTGGATGGGCAACGCGCAGATGAGCCGCGTGAGTATCCCGCTGCACGCGGATCGGGTCACCGATGCCGACGTCATACGCGTGCTGCACGTGCTGCAGGATGCCGGCGAGAAAGGGCCGGTGTTGATGCATTGCAAGCACGGCCGTGATCGCACCGGTTTAATGGCTGCCATGTACCGCATGGTTATTCAGGGCTGGAGCAAAACCGAGGCCATCAGTGAGATGCGTACCGGCGGTTTTGGCGATCCTGAGCGAATGGCTGATGCATTGGGGTATGTGCAGAACGCCGATGTCGAGGCGATCAAGCAGGCCTACAACTCCGGCAAATGCAGCACCTCGCCACTGTCGACTTGCTACGCCAAGAACTGGCTGACCAGCGTATTCTCTCTGGCCAAGGTTGACGATTGAGTCGTTCGCAGGGCCCCGCTTAATACTTGCTCAAGTGCCAACCCGTAAACGGCCTTTGACCTGCGCAAAGGCCGTTTTTTGTGTTCAGGGTTTATTGGCGAATGCCCAGTCGCTTGGCCAGCCGGTTCAGGTTGGCGCGATCCACGCCCAGTTCGCGTGCGGCGTCGGCCCATTTATGATTGTGGCGGCTCAACGCCTCGATGATCAGCGTGCGCTGATAGTTGTCCAGCGAGGTTTTCAGATCCTTGCCCGGCGGGCTCGAGACAACCGGCGCCAGTGCGGCAGGTGATTCAATTGCTGCTACGGGCTGGCTCAGGCCAAGCTGGTCTTCCTCAATGCTGACTATGCGCGCTCGTGGGGCATTATTGGCCAACGCTTTAAGCGCGGCGCGGCCGATCAGATGTTCCAGTTCACGCACATTGCCAGGCCAGTCGTAACCCAGCAGCGCGCGTTGGGCATCACTGCTCAGGCGCAAACTGCGCAAGCCAAGACGCGCGCGGTTCTGTTCCAGAAAATAACCTGCGAGCATCAAAATATCCCGGCCGCGATCGCGCAACGCCGGGACGGGCAGCGGATACACGCTGAGGCGGTGATAGAGGTCGGCGCGGAAGCGTCCGGCGCGCACCTCGCCGGCCAGGTCGCGGTTGGTCGCCGCAATAATTCGCACATCAACATGCAGCTCACGGTCAGAGCCGACGCGTTGCAACTGCCCGCTTTGCAGCACCCGCAGCAACTTGGCTTGCGTTGCCAGTGGCAGTTCACCGACTTCATCGAGAAACAGGCTGCCGCCATCGGCCAGTTCAAACTTGCCCTGGCGCTCGCTCATGGCGCCGGTGAATGAGCCTTTCACGTGACCAAACAACTCACTTTCAACTAGCAGGTCGGGCAGGGCGGCGCAGTTGATCCGAATCAGCGGTTTGCGCAGGCGCGCGGATTGCGCATGAATGGCTTCGGCGACCAGCTCCTTACCGACCCCGGTTTCGCCGGTGATCAGCACGGTGAGCGGGCTGTTGGCGATCAGTTGAATCTCGTGCAGCAGTTGTTTGTGCGCCGCGCTTTGGCCGATCAGTTCTTGTGGCTGATGTTGGCCGGCCGCCTGTTTATAGCTCTCGGCCAGATGGCGCTGGTCTTCAACACTGCGTGCCAGTTGCTTGATGCGTTCGCTGGCCATGACGCTGGCGGCAGCTAGACTGGCAAAGGCTTGCAGGCTGTCGAGATCGACGCTGCCAAAGCGTGTCGGGTCCAGCGAGTCGAGGGTCAGCAGCCCCCACGTCTCGCCGCCTACTTGTAATGGGCAGCCGAGACAATCGTGAACCTGTAAATGGCCACGATGCCCGTCAACCAAGCCGTCATAAGGGTCTGGCAGGTCGCAGTCCGAGGCAAAACGGGTAGGGCCCTGATTCTCCAATAACGCATGCAGGCGCGGGTGTTCGTCGACTTTGAAGCGGCGCCCGAGGGTGTCGGTGCTCAAGCCTTCAACGGCGAGCGGGATCAGGGTTTCGCCTTCGAGTTTGAGCAGTGCAACGGCGTCGCATGGCAGTACCTCGCGCAAGGCATGCAGCAGCCGGCGATAACGCTCCTCGTCGCTTAAATCACGCGAAAGGTCGGCGACCAAGGGAACGAGAGCGTGTAGAAGTGGATTGGTCATAATGACTCTTGTGAGTCTAAAAGACTGCAAATGTTAATTGTCATAATGACTCGCTATTTTTGTAAGTCATTGAATTTATTTGATTTATAAACTGGCACGAAGATTGACTGTTAATACGTGGGAGCACGCTATCACGCAATTTCGACTGTAGAGGCGTTGCTCATCGTACCCCTGAAATTTCTGACTTGCGAGAACACTAATGATGACTCCACAGCAGCGCGCGATTATCAAATCCACTGTGCCATTGCTTGAAACCGGTGGCGAGGCACTCACCCGGCATTTCTATCAATTGATGTTCAGTGAATACCCGCAAGTGCGTGTGCTGTTCAATCAGGCGCATCAGGCCAGTGGTGATCAGCAGCGCGCTTTGGCTAACGCGGTCTTGATGTATGCCAAGCACCTCGATCACCTTGAGGCGCTCGGCCCGCTGGTCAATCAAATCGTCAACAAGCACGTGGCGTTGCAGATTCTGCCTGAGCATTACCCGATTGTTGGCACCTGCCTGTTGCGCGCCATTCGCGAAGTGCTCGGCGAAGAGATCGCCACGGATGAGGTCATCGAGGCGTGGGGATTGGCTTACGGCATGCTTGCCGACATCCTGATCGGTGCTGAAGAAAGCGCGTATCAAGCCAACGAACAAGCTGAAGGCGGCTGGCGCGGAGCTCGCACCTTCACCTTGGCGCGCAAGGTTGCAGAATGTGAAGAGATCGTCTCGCTGTATTTTGTGCCAGCTGACGGCGGCGCCGTCGTTGCTTATCAGCCGGGCCAGTACATTGGCATGAAGCTTGAAATCGACGGTGAGGAAGTGCGTCGCAACTACTCGCTATCCGCCCTGAGTGACGGCATGCAGTACCGTATCAGTGTTAAGCGTGAGGCGCAGGGGCGTGTTTCTAACTACCTGCATGACACCTTGCAGGTGGGCGACAGCATCGAGTTGTTTGCGCCAGCCGGTGATTTTGTCTTGCAACCGTCTTCACGGCCAATTGCCCTGATTACAGCCGGTGTGGGGATTACGCCTGCAGTGGCCATGGTTGAGGCGGCGAAAAACAGCGGTCGGCCCATTCACTTCATTCACTGCGCGCGTAATGGCAGCGTGCATGCGTTCAAAGACTGGATTGAGTCGGTGACAACCGCTCACCCGCAGGTCCGTTACTACGTGAGCTACAGCGAGCCGCAAGCGGCCGATGAATGTGACGCCAGCGGCTTTCTGACACGTGAATGCCTGGGAAATTGGTTGCCGCAAGATCGTAACATCGATGCCTATTTCCTCGGCCCCAAGCCTTTTATGGCAATGGTTAAGCGCCATCTGAGTGAGCTGGGCGTGCCCACCGGGCAGTGCCACTACGAGTTCTTTGGGCCTGCCAGCGCGCTCGACGCGTAAAAGCCAACCAAGGGCGGCTTATCTCCGCCCTTGGTTGAGGCTACAGCTTTTCCTGTATGAGTGATTACTGGGTTAAGTGAGGTTAAACATGTTCATTCAATCGGCTGCGTCATGGTCACTGCATAAGCTGAGCTCGATACTGCTCAGTTTGGGCGTGCTGATGCTGGTGATCGGTGTGGTAGCTGCGTACCGGTTTGATCATTTGCTCGCAATAGGGCCGCTCATCGCAGCGCACACAATGACGATTCTGGGGCCTGCATTACTCAAAATCGGCTATGTCATGCGCCTGCTGGCTGCCAATCAGGCTAAGGCGGTTTATCAGTTGGCCTGATGCCAATCGGCGCCTGATTTTTGCAGAATCGTAAAACCCGCTGGACAGTATATATGTTTTTTCGTATATTCGAATTTCCATATATTGTCCCTGAGCGGGTTTTTTTATGTCTGCTGACTTAACCCCCACCGCTGTTTTCAAGTGCCTGGCTGACGATACTCGCGTGCGTTTGATGTTGCTCATCGCCCGTGAGCAAGAGTTGTGCGTGTGCGAACTGATGTGCGCGCTGGAGCAGAGCCAGCCGAAAATCTCCCGCCATTTAGCCCAGCTGCGCAACTGCGGCCTGCTCACCGACCGGCGTCAGGGGCAGTGGGTGTATTACCGCCTGACCCCAGAGCTGCCAGCCTGGATCGAGCACGTCATCGCTATCACTCTGGAGGCCAATGCGCACTGGCTGGCGCCCGATGCGCAGCGCCTTGATCACATGGGCGACCGCCCTCAACGTCTCACGTCTTGCTGCTAGGAAATAACCATGAAAGTCATCTTTATGTGTACTGCCAATAGCTGTCGCAGCGTGCTGTGCGAAGCGATGTTCAACCATATCGCCCCGGCCGGCATGCAGGCATTCAGCACGGGCAGTCAGCCCAAGGGGCAGATTCACCCGATGAGCCTTAAATCTCTGGAGAAAGCCGGCATCAGCACACAAGGCCTGTACAGCAAAGGCAATGAAGCATTGGCAGATTTGCAGCCTGATTTTGTTATCACCGTGTGTGACAACGCCGCGGGTGAGGCTTGCCCGATCTACTTCGGTTCTGCGCACAAGGCGCATTGGGGCTTGGCAGACCCCTCTGACTGTGATGAGTCAGAGGCTCAGATGGTCGCTGCGTTTGATGCAACTCTGGTACAGATTCGTCGCCGCCTGGAGGCTTTCATAGCGTTGCCATTTGCAGAGCTGGATCGCGAGCAACTCAATGCACAGATGGCCCGAATTGGCCAGCTCTAGGCAAAGGAGATAGCGCAATGAGTAACAGCCGTTTGTCCTTTCTTGATCGCAACCTGACGCTATGGATTTTCCTGGCGATGGCGTTGGGCATCACTCTTGGCAGTGTGTTTGAGGGTTTCCCGGTGTGGCTCGACAGTTTGTCGGTCGGCAGCACCAACATCCCGATTGCACTGGGCTTGATCGTAATGATGTACCCGCCACTGGCGCGGGTTAAGTACGAGCAGTTGCCCGAGGTGTTCAAGGACAAGCGGATTCTGTTGCTGTCGCTGGTGCAGAACTGGGTGATTGGCCCGGTGCTGATGTTCGTGCTGGCCGTGGTATTTCTCTCCGACAAGCCGGAATACATGACCGGCCTGATTCTGATTGGTCTGGCGCGTTGCATTGCCATGGTCTTGGTCTGGAATCAGCTCGCCGGGGGCAATAATCAATATGTTGCCGGGCTGGTGGCATTCAACAGCATTTTTCAGATCCTGTTTTTCAGCGTCTATGCGTGGTTCTTCCTGGGGGTTCTGCCGCCCCTGTTTGGGCTGGAAGGCAGCGTGGTCGAGGTCAGTTTTATTGACATCGCCCAGTCGGTGCTGATCTACCTCGGCATCCCATTCTTCGCCGGCTTCATCACCCGTAAAGTGCTTATCGCGCGCAAGGGGCAGGAATGGTTTGAGAACAGTTTCATGCCACGCATCAGCCCGCTGACACTGGTGGCGTTGCTGCTGACCATCGTTGCCATGTTCAGCCTGAAAGGTGACATGGTGCTGGAGTTGCCGCTGGATGTTTTGCGCATTGCCATCCCGTTGGCGATCTACTTTCTGGTGATGTTTTTCATCAGCTTTATCATGGGCAAATGGCTCGGCGCCGATTACCCGCGCACCACCGCGCTGGCCTTTACCGCGGCGAGCAACAACTTCGAGCTGGCCATTGCGGTGGCGATTGCAACCTTCGGGCTGGCTTCTCCGGTGGCGTTTGCCACGGTGATCGGGCCGCTGGTTGAGGTGCCCGTATTGATCTCGCTGGTCAGTGTGTCGTTCTGGCTCAAGCGCCGCTGGTTCGACCCTGACACTCAACTTCAAACAAAGGACTGATTGATGACCGATATAACCCAACACACCGAGCAGTTGTCTGCCACGGATCTGCCCAATACCGATGAGCAATTGTTGGATATTCCGAATATCGACAAACTCAAGGGCGCTGCTCAGCTTACCCACAAGCCGCGCATTCTGCTGCTTTACGGCTCCAACCGGGAGCGCTCATTCAGCCGCTTGCTGACCGAAGAGGCCGCGCGCCTGCTGGAGCATTTCGGTGCTGAAACGCGCATATTCAATCCGTCTGGTTTGCCATTGGCCGACGATGCGCCGGACGACCATCCCAAGGTGGCTGAGCTGCGCGAATTGATGGTCTGGAGTGAAGGGCAAGTGTGGTGCTCACCCGAGCGCCACGGCGCCATGAGTGGCGTGTTCAAGACTCAGATCGACTGGGTGCCGTTGGCTATGGGCGCGGTACGACCCACGCAAGGCAAGACGCTGGCCGTGATGCAGGTGTGTGGTGGCTCGCAGTCGTTCAACGTGGTCAACCAGTTGCGCGTGCTCGGCCGCTGGATGCGCATGTTCACTATTCCCAATCAATCATCGGTGCCCAAGGCGTTTCTGGAGTTTGATGAGGCGGGGCGGATGAAACCTTCGGCGTTCTACGACCGCGTGGTCGACGTGATGGAAGAGTTGGTCAAGTTCACGCTGCTGTTGCGTGGGCAGTCCGAGTATCTGGTCGACCGTTACTCGGAGCGCAAGGAGTCTGCCGAGGCGCTGTCGGCGCGGGTCAATCAGCGCGCCATTTAGCGCTTACTCGACTGCTTCGGCGGTGGGTGCAGGTGCCGTGATATTGTCCTGCGCCTCACCCATCTGGCCGAAACGCTGTAACTGCATCTCTTGCAGGCGACTCAGCGTGCGGCGAAACGCGAACGCCAGATACCCCTCGGTATACAACTCGGTCAACGCCACGGCGGCTTCTATATAGAGCGGCACTTTGCGGTCGTAGCATTCATCGACCAGCGCAATGAAACGCCGCACGCTGTCATCGTGTACCGACAATGCCGGTAATTGCCGGTCCCCCGCATCCACCTTTACCGGCGCATCTTCAGTGCCACGGGCTATCTTGGCCTTGCGCTGGCTGGCGCTCAGGTTAGGCACTTCACTAAGCATGATGGCGCTGAACTGATCGCACAGCGCGATGAAGTCCGGCGCGGCCAATGGCTGCATGCACAGGTCGCTGAAACGGCACCAGAGCACCGACTCGCAGCGTTGCACCAATGAGAGTGTGCGGTTGCCGATTGTCAGTGGCTCTGCGCTGCTCACTTGCCCGTTGGCGAGCTTGGCAAACAAATCGGGCATGGCGCTCGGCGCATCGGTTTCTCTTAACCAGTAGCGTTTCTGGCGCTTTCCCGGATGCTGGCGATGATCCTGCCCACCATCGACATTGACTACCTGCATGTGTTGCTCGATGGCGGCGATGGCGGGCAAGAAGCGTTCGCGGTTGAAACCATCGGCATAGAGGTCTTCGGGCGGCTGGTTGGAAGTCGCAACCACGACCACGCCGCAGTCAAACATCACCCGGAACAAGTTGCCGAGGATGATCGCATCGCCAATATCCCCTACAAACAATTCATCAAAGCACAGCACCCGCACCTCAGTGCTGAGTTCGCGCGCCAATGCTATTAGCGGGTCCGCAGTGCCGGTGAGCTGAAACAGACGCTGGTGCACCCAGCTCATGAAGTGATGAAAGTGCTGGCGCCGTGCAGGTATCGGTTGCTCGCTTGCTCGCAAGCTTTGATAGAACGCATCCATCAGCCAGGTCTTGCCGCGCCCGACCGGGCCCCACAAATACACGCCGTTTATTGCAGTCGCCTGGCCATTGAGTGCGCTGAAGCATGCCTCCAGCGCTTCAGCAGCCTGGCGCTGCGCGGGGTCTTCGTGGAAGCCCTGAGTGGCAACGGCATGCAAATAGGCAGCGAGCGGGGAGGCGGCGGGCATGAAGACTCTCTGGTTTGAAACGGCGGGGGCATTGTAATGCCTGCGTGCAGCTTGCAGGGCGCGGAGCGACTGATTGCCGCGCGCTGAAACGCAAGGGGAGGGGCCTTAGCCGCGGAAAATATTCACCGGGCTGAGCATGCGCGTTGGCAAATTCCCCCTCATGTTGGCTTCGATTGTGTCGATAACACATTGACGGCAAAGCTAAAACGTCTTGCCCGAAAGCAGTTGCAAAAAAATTTCTAAAGCAATTGCAGGTAGCGCCGATACAACTCTTGAATGCGAAGTAACTGGGTGATAGCGCAACACAGCAACCCAAACGTTCGCACCACCCGGTTACCTAAAGTACTAGCCCATTGGAGGCATGAATCATGGCCCTTACAGTCAATACTAACGTTGCTTCTCTGAACACTCAGCGCAACCTGAACTCGTCTTCCAATGCGCTGAGCACCTCTTTGCAGCGTCTGTCTACCGGTTCGCGCATTAACTCCGCCAAGGACGACGCAGCTGGTCTGCAGATCTCCAACCGTCTGGGCAGCCAGATCAGCGGTCTGGGCGTTGCTGTTCGTAACGCCAACGACGGCATCTCTTTGGCGCAAACCGCTGAAGGCGCACTGCAGCAGTCGACCAACATCCTGCAGCGTATGCGTGACCTGTCTCTGCAAGCCGCTAACGGCAGCAACGACTCCACCGACCGTTCTGCTCTGCAGAAAGAAGTGGGCGCTCTGCAAAACGAATTGAACCGTATTGCTGAAACCACCACTTTCGGTGGTCGTAAATTGCTCGACGGCTCGTTCGGTTCCACTGCTTTCCAGGTAGGTGCCAATGCTAACGAAACCATCAACGTTTCGATCGGCAACGCCAGCTCCAACAAAATCGGTGCTTACACCTCGGACAAAGCCGGTACAGCACTGGGAATCACTACTGCTACTGCCGCTGACGCAAGTGGCACACTGAAAATTTCGGCAAACGGTAAGCAAACTGACGTTCAAGCTTTCACTGCAACTGACACAGCAGCTTCGGTTGCAAGCAAAATTAACAGCGCTGGTACCCCGGTTAAAGCGTCTGCTCGTACCGATGCAGTGCTTACCAAAGCCTCTACAGTTGCAACTTTCAATCTGAAAATTGAAGTTTCTGGCACCGATACCTCAAAAGTAGATTCGACCATTGATTTGGCAGGTTTGACCAGCTTCGACCAAGTCGTAAGCGCAGTGAACTCAAGTGGTTCGGGTCTGCAGGCTAAAGTTAATGGTGATGGAACGCTTGAGATCAGCTCGGACAGTGGCGCTGCCATCAAGTTTACCGCCTCTGGTCTCCAGGCAGACGGCACTACTGCATCAGCCGCAGCAGACATCACCGTTCAGGCTCGCTCTTCGGAAGACTCGGATGGCGATAACGCGGGTGATCTCTCAACCGCCTCTAACATTGGTGCAGGTACTGCTGTTGCCAACGGTGCGCTGAAACTGAGCTCATCTTCAGCGTTCTCACTGTCTGGTACGGGTGCTGCCAAAGTGACTGGCGAGCCAGCCGGTATCCTGGCTACCGTTAGTGACGTTGACGTAAGCACAGCTTACGGTGCTCAGAACGCTATCGATGTCATCGACGCGGCGATTGCCTCTATCGACTCCCAGCGTTCGGATCTCGGTGCGGTGCAGAACCGTTTCGACAACACCATTAGCAACCTGCAGAGCATTTCGGAGAACGTATCGGCTGCAAAAGGCCGTATTCAGGACACCGACTTCGCTGCTGAAACTGCCAACCTGAGCAAGAACCAGGTTCTGCAGCAGGCTGGTACTGCGATCTTGGCTCAGGCCAATCAGCTGCCACAGGCCGTTCTCAGCCTCCTGCAGTAACACGCCGGTTAGTCAGGCAAACACCGCGGGGGGAAGTGCTTAGCGCTTCTCCCCGTCTTGCCATTCAGAGGATTTAACGATGGACGTAGCAACCACGAATACGTTGTCGTTGGTTAACAGCGGAACTAAAACTCTGCTAGCAGCTACTGGTAGTCACCAGGTAACTGCTCAAACTGATCTGATTACGGCCAGTGAACAAGCCCAAACTGGAATCGAGGCTGATGCCTCAGCTCAAACAGTTGAGCAGGCAGCTTCATCGATTCAGAGTTATGTGCAGTCAATTCGCCGAGACTTGAACTTTGCGGTGGATGACTCTTCCGGCCGTGTAGTGGTCAAGGTAACGGATTCAACTTCGGGTGATGTAATCAGGCAGATTCCGTCTGAGGATGCGCTCAAGTTAGCTGAAAACCTTGATGCCGTCCGCAGCTTGTTGTTTAGAGCTGAAGCATAAAAAGCCGTATTACTATCCAGTTATCGCAGATGTTGGATAGGCGGCATGATTTTTGATGGAGATTGGCTCTAGACGATTTAGCGTCAAACCCATGACGAGGTGGAGAACATGGTAGGAATAACAGGTCTTGGTGGTTCCGGTCTGGACATAGACAGCATTGTCAGTGCTTTGGTGAATGCTGACTCAGCCCCGAAGACAGCGCAACTGTCGCGCCTTGAAACTGCCACAACTTCCAAGTTTTCTGCGTTGGGAACACTTAAGGGTGCCTTGAGTGAGTTCCAGACTGCGTTGGCGGGGCTGAACGATATCACGTTGTTTGAGAACCGCACCGCCAGTTCCTCCAATACCAGCTCGCTGACTGCATCAGCGTCAAAGAATGCCTTGCCGGGTACCTACTCGGTGGTGGTAAACAGCTTGGCGACTTCGAGTAAAGTTGCCACGGCTGCTGTAGCCAGTACCTTTGAAAGCGGTGCAACTGAAGAGACCTTCTCTGTGCAATTGGGCGCTTCAGGCGCAGCGACTGAAGTCAAAATTGCTGCAGGCTCCGATCTTGCCAGTACGCGTGACCAGTTGAACACAGCGCTCAAAGACCAGGGTATCAGCGCTAACATCGTCAATAACCCAAGCACGGGCGAAGCGCGTTTGGTCTTTAGTTCAACCACCACCGGCGCTGGCAACGATATTATCGTCAGTGGTACTGGCAATCTATCTGCGCTGAGTGCCGACGGCAGCCAAGCCATGAATAGCGCGGATCCGGCCAGCGCGGGCTACATTACCCAATCTGCTGACGCTGAGTTCAGCGTTGATGGCTTGGTTCTGAACAGCAAAACCAACACTGTGACTGATGCGATTCCTGACGTTACTTTGTCTCTGGTTGCTGTGACTGAGTCGGGCAAGAATGCGACCGTCAAGGTCGGGCAGGACACATCAGGCGTCACCGCCAACATCAAGAAATTTGTCGACGCCTATAACACGCTCATCACTACCAGTAACGAGTTGACCCGAGTCGTTAGCGTCGGCGAGGGTAAAGAGCCTGTTACCGGTGGTTTGGTGGGCGATGCGACAGTGCGTAACCTGCTCAGTGCTGTGCGCAAAGAGTTGGTTAATCCGGCAAACCAAGCGGGAATAAGTGCGCTTGCGGATATGGGTATCACCACCCAAAAAGATGGCACACTGGCCATTGACGATACCAAGCTGCAAACCGCGATCACTGATAATTTCGATTCAATTGGCACATTCTTCACCGGTGATACGGGTTTAACCAGTCGGCTCGACAGTAAAATTGATGGCTTCATCAAAGGCGGCGGTGTGCTTGAGCAGCGTATGGATGGTTTGCAATCGACGCTGACCAATATCGATAAGCAAAAAGAAGACCTCAATCGTCGCATTGAGTCACTTCAGGAACGACTCTATAAGCAATTCAATGCAATGGATGCTCTGGTAAGCCAGTTGTCGCAGACCAGCGACCGCTTGACGCAATCGCTTGAGGCGCTGCCTGGTATCGTCAAGAAAGATAACTGATAGTAGGGAAGGGCAGTCTCGGCTAATCAGGCCGGGACAAAATGGCTGTTCTTGAGCCTTTCCGTCTCGAATTTTGGCAAATTTCCGTTAAAGCATCTCGCCCCCTTGCCGATACCTTAAGTATCAGCAATCAACACAGCGAGAGCGACAATGAACGCGATGGCAGCCCTTAAGCAATATCAAACAGTCAACACGCACGCGCGTGCCGTGGACGCAAGCCCACACCGTTTGATCCAGATGCTCATGGAAGGTGGCTTGACTCGCATCGCTCAAGCACGCGGCGCCATGGAGCGTCAGCAGCTGGCACTCAAAGGTGAAATGATTGGCAAGGCCATCGCCATTGTTGGCGGTCTGCGTCAGGGGCTGGATTTCGAAAAGGGTGGCGAACTGGCCACTAATCTGGACAACCTGTACACCTACATGGAAACTCGCCTGATGCACGCCAACTCCAAAAACGAGCTGGCGCCACTGGATGAAGTATCCGCACTGCTACGCGAAGTTAAATCCGGTTGGGATGCAATCGGCTGATCAACCCTGATTTGTACGTAAGGAAGTCGATATGAGCTCATCCGTCCAGCGCCTCGAGGAAACCGGTACTGCACTGCGCAGTGCTTTGGCGACACACGACTGGAGCGCGATCAGCGAGCTGGACTTGCGCTGCCGTCAGGTGGTGGATGATGCCATGCTCGAAACCGTGCAAGACGAAGAGTCGCTGCGCCTGCGCATGCAAGAGATGCTCGACCTGTATCGCGAGTTGGTCGCTGTTTGCCAGGCCGAGCAAAAGCGTATTGCGGCTGAGCTGCGTCAGCTCAATCAGTCGCATCAAGGTGCCAAGGTTTATCAGATGTTTGGCTGACAGCCGCTTTATAGCAGCATGTTCCGCGCATATCCCCGCGCTAGAGTCCTGCATGCTGGTTTGCCGTTGTTCTTGAGAAAACGGCTCCACGTATCACTCTGCAAATAAAACACGCCATTAAATTGACATGCCAGGGGTAAATTGATTTAACTACTGGCAACATGCTGGCGGCCCATTTTCTTGAGGGCGCCTCGAATACCCCGGGGAAGTCCAAAAAAACTATGTGGCGTGATACCAAAATTCTGTTGATTGATGACAACATCGAGCGCCGAAGGGATCTGGCGGTCATTCTTGGTTTTCTGGGTGAAAGCTTTGTTGCCTGCGGCAGTCAGGACTGGCGCGAAACTGTGGCCAAACTTGAATCAAGCCGCGATGTTTTGTGTGCCTGGGTCGGTGAAGTTGAAGCCTCACAGCCACTGATAGGCTTGCTCAAACACATATTCGAATACGACGCCTGTCTGCCCGTGTTGCTGGTGGAAGAGGCGGTTGCGCCTGAGTGGCCGGAAGACATTCGCCGCCGGGTTCTGGCCACCCTCGAAATGCCGCCAAGCTACAACAAGCTCCTGGATACGCTGCATCGCGCTCAGGTCTACCGCGAAATGCACGACCAGGCGCGTGATCGTGGCCGTCAGCGTGAAACCAATCTGTTTCGCAGCTTGGTTGGCACCAGTCGGGCCATCCAGCATGTACGACAGATGATGCAGCAAGTGGCCGACACTGAAGCCAGCGTGCTGATTCTGGGCGAGTCGGGCACTGGCAAAGAGGTGGTTGCGCGCAATCTGCATTATCACTCCAAACGCCGTGAAGGCCCGTTTGTGCCGGTTAACTGCGGCGCGATTCCGGCCGAGTTGCTGGAGAGCGAATTGTTCGGGCACGAGAAGGGCGCCTTTACCGGTGCAATTACCTCGCGCGCCGGGCGTTTCGAGTTGGCGAGCGGCGGCACCTTGTTCCTCGATGAGATCGGCGATATGCCGTTGCCGATGCAGGTCAAGCTGCTGCGGGTGCTGCAGGAGCGTACGTTTGAGCGCGTGGGCAGCAACAAGACGCAAACCGCTGATGTGCGCATTATCGCGGCGACTCACAAAAACCTGGAGGATATGATCGAAAGCGGAAGCTTCCGCGAAGATTTGTTCTACCGGCTCAATGTGTTCCCGATCGAGATGGCGCCGCTGCGCGAGCGCATCGAAGATATCCCGCTGTTGATGAACGAGCTGATCTCGCGCATGGAGCACGAGAAGCGCGGTTCGATCCGCTTCAATTCGGCCGCGATCATGTCGCTCTGCCGCCACGACTGGCCGGGCAACGTTCGTGAGTTGGCAAATCTGGTCGAGCGCATGGCGATCATGCATCCCTATGGCGTGATCGGGGTGAGCGAGCTGCCGAAGAAGTTCCGCCATGTGGATGATGAAGACGAGCAGGCGAGCCAGACTTTCTTCGACGAGATGGACGAGCGTTCAGCAATCGTCGCCGGCTTGCCGGGCATGGACATGCCGGCGATGCTGCCAGCGGAAGGGCTCGACCTGAAAGACTATCTCGGCAATCTTGAGCAAGGCCTGATCCAGCAGGCGCTGGATGATGCCAATGGCGTGGTGGCGCGTGCGGCTGAGCGGTTGCGCATTCGCCGCACGACCCTGGTTGAGAAGATGCGTAAATACAACATGAATCGTCGCGACGAAGACGGCATGGACGACAGCGCCGGCTAAGCGCTGAATCACCGGTCGAGTCAGGCGATTGGCGCGACCCCCGCAAATAAAGCCGAAGGTTTGACAGAATCTTCGGCTTTATTTTTATGTGATTGATTTATAACGATATTTTTTTAGGCACGGGTATTGCTAACTCTCTGCTAACTGACTGTCTTATGACGGCTCGCCGCGCGAGAGAAAAGCATGAAACCGAGTGCCTTACCTGTTCAATCCATCGAGTCCGCTGGTCGCCTTGAAGCGCCACGTGTTGCTGTGTCCGCAACTGCCGAGCCGTTGGAGCAAGCCAGCCGCGAAAGCCTGGAGCATGCCTTTAATCTGTTTAATCAGATGTCCTCGCAGCTCACCGAGTCTTACAGCATGCTCGAGGCGCGGGTCACTGAACTCAAGGGCGAACTGGCGTTTGTCAGCGCTCAGCGCATGCAGGAGCTGGCCGAAAAAGAACGTCTGGCGCATCGTCTGCAAAGCCTGCTTGATCTGTTACCGGGCGGGGTCACGGTTATTGATGGTCAGGGCGTGGTGCGCGAAGCCAATCCGGTGGCGCGTAACTTACTTGGTCAGCCCCTGGTCGGGATGCTCTGGCGCGAAGTGATTGCCCGCAGTTTTGCCCCGCGTGACGACGATGGCCATGAGGTTTCGCTCAAGGACGGTCGGCGTTTGTCGATTGCCACCCGTTCACTGCGCGGCGAGCCGGGCCAATTGGTATTGCTTACCGATCTCACCGAAACCCGTCGTTTGCAGGATCAGCTCTCGCGTCACGAGCGGCTTTCGGCGCTGGGGCGCATGGTCGCCTCGCTGGCCCACCAAATTCGCACACCGCTCAGCGCCGCGCTGCTGTATGCCAGCCATCTGACTGAACAGGTGCTTCCGGCTGAAACCCAGCAGCGCTTTGCCGGGCGCCTGAAAGACCGCCTGCATGAGCTTGAGCATCAGGTGCGCGACATGCTGATTTTTGCCCGTGGCGATTTACCGCTGCCGGACCGCCTGACACCGCAGGCTTTGTTCGGCGCATTGCGTGCCGCTGGCGATTCGCATGTTCAGGGCATGCAGGTGCGCTGGCAATGTGATGCTTCGGCGGGCGAGTTGCTGTGCAACCGCGACACGCTGATCGGCACGGTGCTTAATTTGGTCGAAAACGCCATTCAGGCGGCCGGACGTGATGCGCGCCTGAAGATCCATCTGTACCAGCGCGGCAATACCCTGCGCCTGGCGATTACCGATAACGGCCCCGGCATTGATCCCGCTGTATTGACGCGTCTCGGCGAGCCGTTCTTCACCACTAAAACCACAGGCACCGGGCTTGGCCTTGCCGTGGTCAAGGCGGTTGCGCGCGCGCATCAGGGTGAGTTGCGCATGCACTCGCGGCTGGGCCGCGGCACCTCTGCACTATTGATATTGCCGCTGATTCCAGTGGCGCAACCGGTTACTCAGGAGTAAGCCCATGTCTGCGAAAGTTTTGCTGGTCGAAGACGATCGCCCGTTGCGCGAAGCGCTGGCCGACACCCTCGAGTTGGGTGGTTACACGTTTCGTGAGGCTGACAGCGCCGAGGCTGCACTGGTTGCGCTGGCGCAGGAGCCGTTTGCGCTGGTCGTCAGCGACGTCAACATGCCAGGCATGGACGGCCATCAATTGCTGGCGGTGATTCGCGAGCGCTATCCGCAATTACCGGTATTGCTGATGACTGCGCATGGCGCTGTCGAGCGTGCGGTGGATGCTATGCGTTGTGGCGCTGCCGATTATCTGGTTAAACCGTTTGAACCTAAAGCGCTGCTGGAACTGGTTGCGCGACATGCCAAAGGCCAGTGGGCGAGCAGCGACAAGCAAGGTCCGGTGGCTGTCGAACCGGCCAGTCAGCAATTGCTGGCGTTGGCAACGCGGGTGGCGCAGAGCGATTCTACCGTGCTGATTACGGGTGAGTCGGGGACTGGTAAAGAGGTGCTGGCGCAATTTATTCACCAGCAGTCGCCGCGTGCGCAAAAGCCGTTTATTGCCATCAACTGCGCCGCGATTCCCGACAACATGCTGGAAGCCACTTTGTTCGGCCATGAAAAAGGTGCCTTTACCGGCGCTGTTGCCAGTGCGCCAGGCAAGTTTGAAATGGCCAATGGCGGCACTATCTTGCTCGACGAGATTTCTGAAATGCCGCTGGCGCTGCAAGCCAAGATGCTCCGTGTGCTGCAAGAGCGTGAAGTTGAACGAGTCGGCGCGCGCAAGCCGATCGAGCTGGACATTCGGGTGCTGGCGACCAGTAACCGCGATCTGGCAACAGAAGTGGCGGCGGGTCGTTTCCGCGAAGACTTGTTCTATCGTTTGTCGGTGTTTCCGCTGGCCTGGTTGCCATTGCGTGAGCGCCCGGCCGACATCGTGCCGCTGGCTGAAAGAATGCTGGCCAATCACGTCAAAAAAATGAACCACGCGCCCATTCGATTCTCCGAGGCCGCGCAGTTCAGCCTGCAGGCGCATGCCTGGCCGGGCAATGTGCGCGAACTGGATAACGCCATTCAGCGCGCGCTGATCTTGCAGCAGGGTGGTTTGATTCAGCCGCAGGATCTCTGTCTGCCGGGCCCGGCGGGTATGCCTAACCTTGCGCCAGCCGCCGCGCCTGCCGTGGCACTAGTGCGTAGCGCGCCAGTCGAACCGGCCGCCACGGGCGCAGGAGTGTTGGGTGACGACCTGCGTCAGCGCGAGTTTCAGGTGATTATTGACACCTTGCGGGCCGAGCGTGGCCGGCGCAAAGAGGCGGCTGATCGGCTCGGCATCAGCCCGCGAACCCTGCGCTACAAGTTGGCCCAAATGCGTGACGCGGGTCTGGATGTCGAGGCTTATTTGTTCGCCAGTTAAGCGTTAGGGCGTAACTGGCACCCTTGTTGCAATCACCTTGTTATAGCGCCGCCAAGTGTCAAAAAAGCGCGGCCAACGGAGGAATGTGATGAGTCAGGGTGTCGAATTCAATCGCTTGATGCTGGAAATGCGTTCCATGCAAGCCGAGGCTATGGCGCGCAAACCCGTTGCCAGCACGCCAGAGCCGGGCGCACCGAGCTTTTCCGAGATGCTCGGCAGCGCGGTGAATAAGGTTAACGAAACCCAGCAAGCGTCCAATCAACTGGCCACCGCGTTCGAGATGGGCCAGAGCGGCATTGATCTGACCGACGTGATGATCGCCTCGCAGAAGGCCAGCGTCTCGTTTCAGGCCATGACGCAGGTGCGCAATAAGCTGGTTCAGGCGTATCAAGACATCATGCAGATGCCGGTTTAAGGCGGGTTGAATCATGGCTGAAGCATTAGCAGCAAACGTCCCGGCGACTACCGCCGCCAGCGACGCCAAAAAACCGTTATTCGGACTTACCGTTCTGGAAAACCTGTCGGACATGAGCATGCTCCGTCAAGTTGGCCTCATGGTCGGTCTGGCTGCCAGCGTGGCAATCGGTTTTGCCGTGGTGCTGTGGTCGCAGCAACCTGATTACCGTCCGCTGTATGGCAGCCTTGAAGGCATGGACTCCTCGCAGGTTATGCAGACTCTGGCCGCCGCCGATATCGACTACACCGTTGAGCCAAGCTCCGGCGCGTTGTTGGTACAAGCCAGTGATGTGGCGCGTGCGCGCATGCGTCTGGCCGCTGCCGGTGTGGCGCCGGTCGATAAAAGCCTGGGCTATGAAATTCTCGATCAGGAACAAGGCCTGGGCACGAGCCAGTTCATGGAAACCACCCGCTATCGCCGCGGTCTGGAAGGTGAGCTGGCGCGTACGGTCTCGAGCCTGAACAACGTTAAATCTGCGCGTGTGCACCTGGCCATTCCCAAGAGCTCGGTGTTCGTGCGTGATGAGCGTCGGCCAAGTGCCTCGGTGTTGGTCGAGCTGTATTCCGGCCGTGCGCTGGAGCCCAGCCAGGTCATGGCGATTATCAATCTGGTCGCGACCAGCGTGCCGGAACTGGATAAATCGCAAGTCACTGTGGTCGATCAGAAGGGCAACTTGCTGTCGGATCAGCAGGAAAACTCGGCCATGACCATGGCCGGCAAACAGTTCGATTACTCGCGCCGCCTCGAAAGCCTCTTCACCCAGCGCGTGCACAATATTTTGCAGCCGGTGTTGGGCAGCGGCCGTTACAAGGCTGAAGTTTCGGCCGATGTTGACTTCAGTGCTGTCGAGTCGACGTCCGAGATGTTTAATCCGGATCAGCCGGCACTGCGCAGCGAGCAGAAAGTTGACGAGCAGCGCAGCAGCAGTTTGCCGCCGCAAGGGGTGCCTGGTGCGTTGAGCAATCAGCCGCCTGGCCCGGCAGCTGCACCGGCGCAAGCCAACGCAGCCGCCGCTCCTGGCGCAGCGGGGCCGGTTGCAGCGGGTCAGCCGTTACTCGATGCCAATGGCCAGCAGGTCATGGACCCGGCGACTGGCCAGCCAATGCTGGCGCCGTTTCCGGCGGACAAGCGTGAGCAGGCAACCCGTAACTATGAGCTGGACCGCTCGATCAGCCACACCAAGCAGCAGCAAGGCCGTTTGCGCCGGTTGTCTGTGGCAGTGGTGGTTGACGATCAGTTGAAGGTTGATCCGGCCACCGGCGAGACCACGCGTACACCGTGGACTGCCGATGAAATCGCCAGATTCACCCGCCTGGTGCAGGACTCGGTCGGCTTCGATGCCAGCCGTGGCGATAGCGTCAGCGTGGTTAATACGCCGTTCAGCACTGCAGCGCCGGAAGAAATTGCCGATATTCCGTTCTACACCCAGCCGTGGTTCTGGGATGTGGTCAAGCAGGTGCTCGGCGTGCTGTTCATTCTGGTGCTGGTGTTTGGCGTTCTGCGTCCGGTGCTGAATAACCTCACCGGTGCCAACAAGAGCCGCGAACTTGCCGAAGGTGGCCGTGACGGTGATATCGAGCTGGGCGAAATGGGCGGGCTCAACGGTGATTTGTCTGCCGACCGGGTAAGCCTTGGTGGTACACAAAATCTGCTCTTGCCAAGCCCTTCAGACGGGTATGATGCGCAGCTGAATGCGATCAAGGGGCTGGTCGCGGAAGACCCGGGCCGAGTGGCGCTCGTAGTTAAAGACTGGATCAACGACGATGACTGAGAACCGCGCTGCAGTTAAGCTGAACAAGGTCGACAAGGCTGCAATCCTGCTGCTGTCTCTGGGCGAGACCGATGCCGCGCAAGTGCTGCGCCATCTCGGGCCCAAAGAGGTGCAGAAGGTTGGCGTGGCCATGGCCAACATGCGCAACATTCACCGCGAACAAGTCGAGCAGGTGATGGGCGAGTTCGTCGAGATTGTCGGCGACCAAACCGGCCTCGGCGTGGGCGCGGATGGCTACATCCGTAAGATGCTCACTCAGGCACTCGGCGAAGATAAAGCCGGTAACCTGATCGACCGGATTCTGCTGGGCGGCAACACCAGTGGTCTCGACAGCCTGAAGTGGATGGAGCCGCGCGCGGTTGCCGATGTGATCCGTTACGAACACCCGCAGATTCAGGCGATTGTGGTGGCTTACCTCGACCCCGATCAGGCCGGCGAGGTGCTCGGTCACTTCGATCACAAGGTGCGCCTGGATATTGTCATGCGCGTGTCTTCGTTGAACACGGTGCAGCCGGCGGCGCTGAAAGAACTCAATCTGATTCTCGAAAAACAGTTCTCGGGCAACTCCAACACCACACGCGCCAGCCTCGGCGGGATCAAGCGTGCGGCCGACATCATGAACTTCCTCGACAGCTCGGTGGAAAGCCAGTTGATGGATTCGATCCGCGACATGGACGAAGACCTGTCGAGCAAGATCGAAGACCTCATGTTTGTCTTCGATAACCTGGCCGATGTGGATGACCGTGGCATTCAGGCATTGATGCGCGAGGTTTCCTCGGACGTGCTGGTGCTGGCACTCAAGGGTGCGGATGAGACGATCAAAGAAAAGGTGTTCAAGAACATGTCCAAGCGTGCGGCCGAGTTGCTGCGTGACGACCTTGAAGCCAAAGGCCCGGTGCGCGTCAGCGACGTCGAGGCGGCACAAAAAGAAATTCTGACTATCGCCCGGCGCATGGCCGACGCCGGTGAGATTGTTCTGGGCGGCAAAGGTGGCGAGGAGATGCTCTAAGCCATGGCCACCAAGGAACCCGTTAGCGAGGTTATTCGCGCGCAGGACGTCAACGTATTCGACCGCTGGGCGCTGCCAAGTTTCGATTCGCATGACCCGCAGGCAGAGCCTGAGGTTGTCGACGAAGTAGTCGAGGCCGAGCCGCCCGCTACCCACGAAATCGAGGATGTTGAGCCCGAGTCGGTTCAGCCGATGACTCTCGAACAACTCGAGGCCATTCGCCAGGAAGCCTATAACGAAGGTTTCAGCACCGGCGAGAAAGACGGTTTTCATGCCGGCCAGCTCAAGGCCCGGCAAGAGGCGCAGGCCGCTTTGGAGCCCAAGCTGGCGGCGCTTGAGCAGGTCATGAATCAGTTGTTCGAGCCGATCAACGAGCAAGACCACGCCCTTGAGATGACCCTGGTGAATCTGGTCAGTCATATCGCCCGCGAGGTGGTGCAGCGCGAATTGACGACCGACTCCAGCAATCTGCGTCAGGTGTTGCGCGCGGCGCTAAAGTTGCTGCCGAGAGGCGCTGAAAACATCAGCATTCATCTCAATCCGCAAGACTACGACCAGATCAAGGCGCTGCGTGACCGTCACGAAGAAGATTGGCGGATCATCGAAGACGATGCCCTGTTGCCAGGCGGCTGCCGGGTTGAGTCGAATCACAGTCGCGTTGATGCGAGCATCGAGACACGCCTGAGCCAGGCGCTCAAGCAGCTCTTTGACCAGCAGCGCGAACAGTCCGTGCACCCGCTGACGCCGGATCTCAATGTCGATCTGGATAACCCGGATGCGCCTTGAACGAATAAGCCTGAGCAAACGCATGAGCGGCTACGCCGACGCCGTCAAATTGCCGCCGGTGCCGGTTGTCGAAGGCCGCTTGCTGCGCATGGTCGGCCTCACGCTCGAAGCGGAGGGACTGCGTGCCTCGCTGGGCAGCCGTTGCCTGGTAATCAATGATGACAGCTACAACCCGATGCAAGTCGAGGCTGAGGTCATGGGTTTTTCCAACGGCAAGATATTCCTCATGCCGGTCGGCAGCCTCGCCGGGATAGCGCCAGGCGCCCGCGTGGTGCCGTTGGCTGATACCGGTCGCTTACCGATGGGTATGTCCATGCTGGGTCGGGTGCTGGATGGCACCGGCGCGGCGCTGGATGGCAAGGGCCGGATGAAGGCCGAAGACTGGGTGCCGATTGATGGCCCGACCATCAACCCACTCAAGCGCCACCCGATCAGCGAACCGCTGGATGTTGGGATTCGCAGCATCAACGGCTTGCTCACGGTGGGCCGTGGCCAGCGCTTGGGCCTGTTTGCCGGTACGGGTGTGGGTAAGAGTGTGCTGCTCGGCATGATGACGCGCTTTACCGAGGCCGACATTATCGTGGTCGGGCTGATTGGTGAACGTGGCCGCGAAGTTAAAGAATTTATCGACGAAATCCTCGGCACCGAAGGCATCAAACGTTCGGTTGTGGTGGCGTCACCAGCCGATGACGCGCCGCTGTTGCGCCTTCGTGCGGCGATGTATTGCACGCGTATTGCCGAGTATTTTCGCGACAAGGGCAAGAATGTCCTTTTGCTGATGGACTCACTGACGCGCTTTGCTCAGGCCCAGCGTGAAATTGCTCTGGCCATTGGTGAACCGCCTGCGACCAAAGGCTATCCGCCTTCGGTATTCGCCAAGTTGCCCAAGCTGGTGGAGCGCGCCGGTAATGCCGAGCAGGGCGGTGGTTCGATCACCGCGTTCTATACCGTGTTGTCCGAGGGCGATGACCAGCAGGACCCAATCGCCGATGCGGCGCGGGGTGTGCTCGACGGCCACTTTGTGTTGTCACGGCGTTTGGCCGAAGAAGGTCATTACCCGGCAATCGACATCGAGGCGTCAATCAGCCGGGTGATGCCGCAAGTGGTGTCTGCCGAGCATTTGCGTGACTCGCAACGCTTCAAGCAATTGTGGGCGCGGTATCAACAGAGCCGTGATCTGATCAGCGTCGGTGCCTATGTGGCGGGAGGCGATGCGGACACCGATCTGGCCATCGCCAAGATGCCGCTGATGGTCAGTTATCTGCGTCAGGGTTTGGGCGAGAGTGAAAATATTCTGCGCAGTTGCGCCCAGCTGTCGGCCACTCTCAATCCTCCCAACAAACCGGCAGGTTGATAGATGTCGCTGAGTCGCGCCAAGCGTCTGTTACCGGTTATCAGCATGGCGGAGAAAGCTGAGCGTGAAGCCGCCTTGCAGGTGGGCCATTGCAATGGCCTGGTCACGCAGGGCGAAGTGCAACTCGGCACCCTCGAAAGCTACCGCGCCGATTATCAGCAGCAATGGATCACCGAGGGGCAGCGCGGTGTTTCCGGCCAGTGGCTGATCAACTATCAGCGCTTTCTCGGCCAACTCGACACCGCGATCAATCAGCAGCAAACCAGCCTCGACTGGCATCGCAACAACCTCGGCAAAGCCCGGGAAATCTGGCAACAGCGCCATGCCCGGCTCGAAGGGCTGCGCAAACTGGTGCAGCGTTATCAGGACGAAGCCCAGCGCGCCGATGACAAGCGCGAGCAGAAATTGCTCGACGAGCTTTCCCAGCGCCTGTCGGCGCACCGTCACGATTAAGCGTCTATCATCCACAGCGGTCCGGCCCGGCTGGCTGATTTGTGCGTGCGTCTTGCGGCAATTTTATTCAGCAGAGCTAGGCGAAAGCTGTAAACCCTGTGATGATTGATCCATCAAGGCCGTTTAGCAAAAGGAGTTCACATGGTTATCACTTCGCAGCCCTCGACTGATGGAAAAGTGCTGACTATTCAGGTGCAGGGACGGTTCGATTTTGCCGCCCATCAGCATTTTCGCGACGCCTATGAAAAAGCCTCAATCTCGCCTTCGCGCTATGTGGTTGATCTGGCGGAAACGACCTATCTCGACAGTTCGGCGTTGGGCATGTTGTTGCTGCTGCGCGACTATGCCGGTGGCGAAACCGCGAAAATCAGTGTGATCAACAGCAACGCTGATGTGCGCAAGATCCTCTCCATTTCCAATTTCGAACAGTTATTCGACGTTCGTTGAGTGAGCGCCACGCATGGCTGAGCGCTTGACCATTCTGATTGCCGAGGACAACGCTGCTGACCGTATGCTCTTGTCGACCATTGTCAGTCGTCAGGGGCATCGCGTGATCACGGCCGCCAATGGCCTTGAGGCCGTGAGCCTGTTTCATAGCGAGCGCCCGCAACTGGTTTTGATGGATGCCCTGATGCCGGTCATGGACGGCTTCGAAGCGGCGCGCCTGATCAAGCAGGCTTCGGGCGAAGAGCTGGTGCCGCTGATTTTTCTCACCTCCCTGAGCGAGGGCGAGGCGCTGGTGCGCTGCCTTGAGGCGGGCGGTGATGATTTTCTGGCCAAGCCCTACAACCGCGTGATCATCGAGGCCAAATTGCTGGCGATGGACCGGCTGCGCAGCCTGCACGCCACCGTGTTGCAGCAGCGCAATCTGATCTCCGCACACAATGATTATCTGCTGAACGAGCAGCATGTGGCCAAGGCGGTATTCGATAAAGTCGCCCACTCGGGTTGCCTGAATGCGGCCAATATCCGCTACCTGCAATCCCCTTACGCCGTGTTCAGCGGTGACTTGCTGCTGGCGGCTTATCAGCCTTCGGGCGACATGCATATTTTACTCGGTGACTTCACCGGCCATGGCCTCAGGGCCGCTGTCGGGGCCATGCCCCTGGCGCAGATTTTCTACGGGATGACCGCCAAAGGGCATGCGCTTGAGGACATCCTGCGGGAGATCAACGGCAAGCTGAAGCAGATATTGCCGGTGGATGTATTCTGCTGCGCGACCGTGCTGCATGTCGGTTTCCAGCAGAAAATCGTCAAGGTCTGGAATGGCGGTCTGCCTCAGGGTTATCTGTTGCCAGATGATGGCGGTGAACCGGTGCCATTGGTTTCGAAGCACTTGCCGCTTGGGGTGCTCGACCCGAAAGCTTTCAGGGCCGATTTCGAGGTGTACCCACTGGCGGATGGCGATCGGGTCTTTCTGCTTACCGATGGCGTGCTTGAAGCGGCAAACGCTCAGGGCGAATTGTTCGGCGAGGCCCGCCTGCTTGAAGTACTGGGTTGTGAAGAAGGCCGGCGCAATGTATTTACTGCGATCCAGCAGGCCCTGGGCGATTTTCGTGGCGAGGCCAAAGACGACGTCAGCTTTATTGAAGTGAGCATGATCGACACGCCCGCTCACGGTCGCGCCAGCGCGGCGTTTGCTCACGACAGTCACGAAGGGCCGGTTGATTGGGGCACGCGTTTTGAATTTCGTGGCGAGACGCTGCGCAGTTTCAATCCTCTGCCCATGTTGCTGGATATGCTCCTGCGCACGCGCGGCCTGCAAGAGCGCATGGGCGATATTTACAGCGTGCTGGTCGAGCTGTATTCCAATGCGCTTGAGCACGGCGTGCTGGCGCTCGATTCGAGTCTTAAAGTCGATGCGCAGGGGTTCAGCGAATATTACCGTCAGCGTGGCGAGCGGTTGGCGACGCTGGAGTCGGGCTACGTGCGCTTTGATGTGCAACTGCGCCCGCAAGGTTCCGGCGGTTCGCTGATCATACGGGTTGAAGACAGCGGGGCAGGCTTCAATGCTCAGTCAGTCGCCCGGCAAAGGATATCCAGCAACAGCTTGCGCGGGCGCGGGCTGACGTTGATCAAGCAACTCAGCGATACCTGTGACTGGAGCGATGCCGAAAATGGCATTCAGGTCGAATTCAAATGGTCGGGCTACCCCGTCGAAACATCTTCTTCGAGTATTAACGGATGAACAGTTCACCCATAGACATGGATATTCTGCTGGCACTTGAAGATTTGATGGGCGCTGATTTTCCCCTGCTGCTGAAAACCTTCCAGATCGATACCGCCGAGCGCTTGGCCAAGCTGCAGCGTGCCTGTGCGCAGGCGGACCGGGCGCAATTGCACCTTACCGCGCACAGCCTCAAAGGCAGTTCGAGCAATATGGGCGCAACCGAGTTGACCGAGCTTTGCCGCGAGCTGGAGCTGGCGGCCGACAACCAACCGCTTGCGGTGCTGGAGGCGTTGGTTGCCCAGTTGCAAGTGCAATGCGCGCGGCTGGATAGTGCGCTTGAGGTCGAGCTTCAGCGCTTGAATGCCTGAGCAAGCGCTCATGCACGTGGTATCTGTGCCGCCAACTTAAAGTTGGCCCAACGTTTGCTATCTCCTGTGCAAGATCCATTTCGCACGGAGAGTGCTTATGTCCGCCGCCCCCGATTTGCTATTGAAGTCGGCTTCAGTCAACAACAGCCGGGTAGACTCGGCCAGGGCCTCGAGTCGCGCTGCAGAAGCCCCAGCCAATAAGGGCTCCAGCTTCGCTGATGTGTATGCGCAGGAGCGTCAGGACCAGAGCAGAATCGCTCAGGAAAACGCCAGCAAGGCGGCCCAGCAGGAAAAAAATCAAGCGCAAAAGAAATCCGCGACGACCGATGATGCCGCTGCATCTGGCAGCCAGTCGCCAGCGGTTGCCGACAACGGCAAAGCCTTGCCGGGTGATGACACGGTCGCGGCCACTGACGACGAAACCGTCACGGCCACCGATGCATCGGCAGGCGAAGACGCCAGCACAGACGATGCAACGGCGGCGGACGCCACTTTGCTGACCGAAAATGCCGGGTTGCTGGCAACCCCGGAGAATCTGGCGGCGCAGGCGCAGCTTGGCAGTAGCAGTTTCAAAAGCTCGGGGCCTGCGAGCATGACAGCCGCAAGCTTCGACCCAGAACTTGATGCCCTCAATCAACTGCCTGCGGTGAAGATGGCGCTGGAACTTGGCGCCAAAGCCAAGGCTGCCGCAGCGGCGGCGACTGCAACAGGCAGCGCTGAGGCGACTGGCAAGATGGTCAGCCCCGATGGTGGGTTTGCCAGTGCCATGGCCGCGATGAGCCAGGACCTCAACGCTGGCGTTGAAGAAGGTGGTGAGCTGGGCGATATCAAACTGGGCGATCTGTCGGTCGATCAGCTCAAAAGTCTGGAGCAGGGCGCAACAGATAGTCGTCCCGAAAACTTTGTCAGCAAACTCAATGCACTGACGCAGGCGATGAATCAGCAGCAAGGTGTGGCCAAGCCGGTTCTGGTTCCGGGCCAGCCGATTGCCATGCAGCAGGGCGGCTGGAGTGAGGCGGTGGTGGATCGCGTTATGTGGCTTTCCAGCCAGAATCTGAAGGCTGCCGAAATTCAGCTGGACCCCGCTGAACTGGGCCGCCTCGATGTGCGCATTCACATGAGCGCCGATCAGACCCAGGTCAGCTTCGCCAGCGCCAACCCGGTGGTGCGTGACGCGCTCGAAGGGCAGATGCACCGCTTGCGCGAGATGTTCAACCAGCAGGGAATGGGCCTGATGGATGCCAGCGTATCTGATCAGTCATCGGGGCGAGGCTGGCAAGGGCAGGGCTCGGATGATGGCGCTGGCACTGGTTCAAATCGGGGTTCTCTGGCTGCAAGCGATGAGTTGGAGCCGCTGAGCGTGGCGGTCGAGTCGCGCCAGATGACCGGCGCGAGCCTGCGCAGCATGGTCGATTACTACGCCTGATCCATAGCCTGCGGCAGATTAATCCGGCGCCCGGCTTGCTTATGCATACCGGGCGTTGTCGTGTTTAACGTGCGCTCAAGTCAGTAAATGCTACGCCGATATACGCTTCAATGGCTGCGTTGCTATAAAGTAGCGCCCGCTCTACCCGCAAGCTGGCATAACACTTGCTCCAAACCCCTTAAAGCGTATTTCGCGCAGCGAAGCGACGGATTATTGGCATGGCTAAGAAACAGGCAGCGCAGGACGCTCCGGCAGCAGACAAAAAGCCTTCGGGCAAATTGAAAATCATTGTCCTCGGGTTGGTCGCCTTGCTTGTGATCGTTGGTGCAACCGTGGCCGCTACCTGGTTTTTTCTGGGCAAGAACAGCGACGCCCCGGCGCCCGCCGCCGAAGAAGCGGCAGCCGCTGAACCCGTGCGTAAGCCGGCTATTTATGAAGAATTGACGCCGGCCTTCGTGGTGAATTTTTCGGACAACGGCCGCGCCCGCTACATGCAGGTCAGCGTTGCCTTGATGTCGCGTGATCAGGCGGCTCTGGATGCGCTCAAAGTGCACATGCCGGTGCTGCGTAACAAGCTGGTGATGCTGTTCTCCAGCCAGCAATTTGCTTCGGTGGCAACGCCGGTAGGCAAGGAAATGCTGCGTCAGCAAGCGACTGCCAGCGTGCAGGAACTGGCGCAAAAAGAGATCGGCAAACTGGCTGTAGAGCAAGTGCTGTTCACCAATATCGTAGTGCAGTAGTCAGGAGCTCAGATGTCTGTGCAAGATCTGCTTTCACAGGATGAAATCGATGCCTTGTTGCATGGTGTTGATGATGGCCTGCTCGAGCCCGAAGATGCAGTAGAACCGGGCAGCATCAAACAATATGACCTGACCACTCAGGACCGTATCGTGCGTGGGCGCATGCCGACGCTGGAAATGATCAACGAGCGCTTTGCCCGCTATACCCGCATCAGCATGTTCAACCTGCTGCGGCGCAGTGCCGACGTGGCCGTGGGTGGCGTGCAGGTGATGAAGTTTGGTGAGTACGTGCATTCGCTGTATGTGCCAACCAGCCTCAATCTGGTGAAGATGAAACCGCTGCGCGGCACCGGCTTGTTCATTCTTGACGCCAAGCTGGTGTTCAAGTTGGTGGACAATTTCTTTGGTGGCGATGGCCGGCACGCCAAGATCGAAGGCCGTGAATTTACCCCGACCGAATTACGCGTCGTGCGCATGGTGCTGGATCAGGCGTTTATCGACCTCAAGGAAGCGTGGCACGCGGTGATGGATATCAACTTCGAGTACGTCAACTCGGAAGTTAATCCCGCCATGGCGAATATTGTCAGCCCGAGCGAAGTGATCGTCGTCTCGACGTTCCATATCGAACTGGACGGCGGTGGCGGAGACCTGCACATCACCATCCCTTATTCGATGATCGAACCGATCCGGGAGATGCTCGACGCCGGTTTTCAATCGGATGTTGATGATCAGGATGAACGCTGGGTCAAGGCGCTGCGTGAAGACATTCTCGACGTCAGCGTGCCGCTGACCGCCACTGTTGCACGACGTCAGCTCAAGGTTCGCGACATTTTGCACATGCAGCCCGGCGATGTAATTCCCGTCGAGCTGCCGGAACACATGGTTATGCGCGCCAATGGCGTGCCGGCCTTCAAGGTCAAACTGGGTGCCAACAAAGGCAATCTGGCCTTGCAGGTGCTTGATCCTATCGAACGTCGCTAAGGGGCATTTCGCCCCTGGCAGACGCCTAACTGTTATCCGCCAGCCGAGGAAAGACCATGGCAGACGAAAATCAAACAACCTCAGCCGAGGAGCAAGCGCTGGCTGATGAATGGGCTGCGGCGCTAGCCGAGTCGGGCGACGATGATGCCAATCAGGCCGACATCGACGCCATGCTGGCCGAGACCGCCAAGCCTGCGGCGCCGCGTGCGCCAATGGAAGAATTTGCCGGTGGCGCTGCGCCAAGCAACAGCGCGCTGACCAATCTCGAAGGACCGAATCTGGATGTGATTCTCGACATTCCCGTGTCGATCTCGATGGAAGTGGGCAACACCGACATCACCATCCGCAACCTGCTGCAGCTCAATCAGGGTTCGGTTATCGAACTCGACAGACTGGCCGGCGAGCCGCTGGATGTGTTGGTTAACGGCACCCTGATCGCCCATGGCGAAGTGGTCGTGGTCAACGAGAAGTTCGGCATCCGCCTGACCGACGTTATCAGCCCAAGCGAACGCATCAAGAAGCTCCGTTGAGATGAAAATACTGCCGCTGCTGTTGTTGCTGCCCGTGCCGGCGTTCGTCGAAGAGGCGGCAGTTAAAGCTGTAACTGAACCGGCCAAAAACCTCGCAACCAGTAATGTCAGCGGCCAGTTGGCGCAGCTGGTTCTGGGCTTGCTGCTGGTGATCGGGCTGATTTTTTTGCTGGCCTGGCTGGTGCGTCGGGTGCAGCAGATTACCCCGCGTGGCGGGCAGGTAATCCAGATCGTCGCCACCCAGACGCTGGGCCCGCGTGACCGTCTGGTGCTGGTGCAGGTGGGGGGCGAGCAGGTTCTCATCGGGCTCACGCCGGGGCGTATTGCGCCGCTGCATGTGATGGCCGAGCCGGTTTCTGCGGCGAGCAGTACTCAGGCTTCGGGCGATTTTGCCCAGCGCCTGATGCAGGCACTGGGCAAACAGTCGGGTAACGCCAATAAGGATGTTGATTGATGCGTGTTCTCGCGTTACTGCTTTTGCCGTTGTTGATGCTGGCTGCGCCGCATGTGTTTGCCGCCGAAGACCCGTTGTCGATCTCGGCCATTACCCTGAGCACCGATGCACAGGGCCAGCAGGAATATTCGGTCAGCCTGCAGATTCTGCTGATCATGACCGCGCTGAGCTTCATTCCTGCGGTCCTGATGTTGATGACCAGCTTCACCCGGATCATTATCGTCTTCTCGATTCTGCGTCAGGCGCTGGGTTTGCAGCAGACACCGTCGAACCAGATTCTCACCGGTCTGGCGCTGTTTCTGACCATGTTCATCATGGCGCCGGTGTTCGACCGGATCAATCAGGACGCCTTGCAGCCCTATCTCAATGAGCAATTGCCGGCGCAAGATGCGATTGCCAAGGCCGAAGGCCCGATCAAGGATTTCATGCTGGCGCAGACCCGCTCCAGTGACCTTGAGTTGTTCGTGCGTTTGTCCAAACGTACCGACATTGCCAGCCCGGATGATGCGCCACTGACCATCCTGATTCCGGCGTTCGTGACGTCCGAGCTAAAAACCGCATTCCAGATCGGGTTCATGATCTTCATTCCGTTTCTGATCATCGACCTTGTTGTATCGAGCATCCTGATGGCCATGGGGATGATGATGCTGTCGCCGCTGATTATCTCGCTGCCATTCAAGATCATGCTGTTTGTGCTGATCGACGGCTGGGCGCTGATCATGGGCACGCTGGCTGCCAGTTTCGGAGGGGTTTAGGCATGACACCCGAAGTCGCGGTCGATCTGTTTCGTGATGCCTTGTGGCTGACGGCTCTGATTGTTTCAACCATTGTGGTGCCCAGTTTGCTGGTGGGTCTGGTCGTGGCCATGTTCCAGGCGGCGACCCAGATCAACGAGCAAACCCTGAGCTTTTTGCCGCGTCTGATCGTGATTTTGCTGACATTAATCGTTGCCGGGCCCTGGCTTGTGCAGAAATTAATGGAATACACGCAAAATTTAATCATGAGCATTCCGACGATGATTGGCTGAATGTACGCGCCTGAAACGGAGTGGCTGCAATGCCTTTGCTAGAGCTTAGCGATGCGCAAATTGGCGGCTGGGTCAGTACGTTTTTATTGCCGCTTTTTCGCATCGCCTCGCTGTTGATGACCATGCCGGTCATCGGTACGCAGTTGGTTCCACTGCGTGTGCGCCTGTACCTTGCACTGGCGGTGAGTGTGGTGTTGGTGCCGAGTTTGGCACCAATGCCGGCCGTGGATGCACTCAGTTTGCAAACCTGGTTGCTGATTGCACAGGAGGTGCTGATCGGCGTGATGATGGGTTTCACCCTGCAGTTGTTTTTCCATGCGTTCGTGATCGGCGGGCAAATACTCTCGACTCAGATGGGTCTGGGCTTTGCGTCGATGGTTGACCCTACCAACGGTGTTTCGGTGCCGGTAATCGGTCAGTTTTTCACGGTGCTGGTAACGCTGCTGTTTTTGGCCATGAATGGCCACCTGGTGGTCTTTGAAGTGTTGGCCGAAAGCTTCACTTCATTGCCGGTTGGCGAGAGTCTGGTCAGTCAGCATTACTGGGCAATTGCCACGCGCCTGGGATGGGTCATGGGCGCCTCGCTGTTGTTGGTGTTGCCGGCGATTACCGCGTTGTTGGTGATTAACTTGGCGTTTGGGGTCATGACCCGGGCCGCGCCGCAGTTGAACATCTTCTCCATCGGTTTTCCGCTGACGTTGCTGCTGGGTTTGGGGATTGTCTGGATTGGTACCGCGGATATCCTCTCGCAGTATCAGGTGTTCGCCACTGAGGCTTTGCAGTTCATGCGTGAACTGGTTCGGGCGAGTTAAAAAATAAAATGGCAGAATCTGAAAGCGGTGCCGATAAAAGTGAAGACCCCACGGAGAAACGCCTTCGTGAGTCCAGGGAAAAGGGACAGGTCGCACGCTCGAAAGAGCTTAATACGTTAGCTGTAATGCTCGCGGGTACAGGTGGATTGTTACTCGTCGGCGGCAATCTAGCCAATGCAATGCTCGAGGTAATGAGCACGAGTTTCGCGTTGAAGCGAGACATGATCATGGATGATCGAATGATGGGTATGTTGTTTATGTTCTCCGGGCGTGTCGCCCTGGAGGCGATGATGCCGCTTTTGCTGGTATTACTGGTCGCCTCCATTCTGGGGCCGATTGCTCTGGGTGGCTGGCTGTTTTCAGCCAAGGCCATGGCGCCCAAAGTCAGCCGGATGAATCCGGGTCCCGGCCTCAAGCGGATGTTTTCCGCCAAGGCGCTAATCGAACTTCTCAAGGCGCTGGCCAAGTTCAGTATCGTCTTGGTCGTGGCGTTGGCCGTGCTCAAATCGAATGAGCAGGAACTGCTTAAAATCGTTCACGAGCCCCTTGAGGGCGCCATTAAGCACGCAATCAATATTGTTGGTTGGAGTGCGCTGTGGATGTCCTGCGGGCTGGTTCTGATTACCTTGGTCGATGTGCCGTTTCAGCTCTGGGATAACAAGCAGAAGCTGATGATGACCAAGCAGGAAGTACGCGACGAATACAAGGACAGCGAGGGCAAGCCCGAGGTCAAACAACGTATTCGCCAACTGCAGCGCGAAATGACCGAGCGGCGGATGATGCAGGCGGTGCCGCAGGCCGACGTGATCATCACCAACCCGACGCACTTCGCCGTGGCGCTCAAGTACGATCCCGAAAAGGGTAATGCACCCGTGATGCTGGCCAAGGGCGCCGACTTTACCGCGCTGAAAATTCGTGAGATCGCGCAGGAGCATAACGTCATGCTGTTGGAGTCTCCGGCGCTGGCGCGGGCGGTGTTCTACTCGACTGACATCGACCAGGAAATTCCCGCGGGTCTGTATATGGCGGTGGCGCAGGTGTTGGCTTACGTCTATCAAATTCGCCAATTCCAGGCAGGGCGGGCCAAGCGTCCGGCGCCGCTCAAGGATCTGCCGATTCCCCCGGATCTGCGCCGCGACGAGTAACGCAAAAATAGCCATTGTTTTTGCCGGATACAGCTTATCCGGCAAAGTTGGACAGCTTTTTGCAAAACCAACCCCAAGGACGCTTCATGCGTCAAAAGTTTGAATCGTCTGGGGTAGGCAAGTGGCATTAGATCGCTCACAAATGCTGGGGAACGTGCGCAGTAACCTGTCTGGTTTGCGCGAAGGCAATCTCGGTATTCCGTTGATGTTGCTGGTCATGCTTGGCATGGTCATGCTGCCGATCCCGCCGTTCCTGCTCGATGTGCTGTTTACCTTCAGTATCGCCCTGTCGATCGTCGTACTGCTGGTGAGCATCTACGCGCTGCGCCCGCTCGATTTTGCTGTATTCCCCACCATTCTCCTGGCCGCCACCTTGCTCCGGCTCGCGCTAAACGTCGCCTCTACGCGCGTGGTATTGCTCAATGGTCACGACGGCCACGCAGCGGCGGGGCAGGTGATTCAGGCCTTCGGTGAAGTGGTGATCGGCGGTAACTACGTGGTCGGTATCGTGGTGTTTGCCATCCTCATGATCATCAACTTCGTAGTGGTGACCAAAGGTGCCGGGCGTATCTCCGAGGTGAGCGCGCGCTTCACTCTGGATGCAATGCCAGGCAAGCAGATGGCCATCGACGCGGATCTCAATGCCGGCCTGATCGACCAGCCGGAAGCCAAGAAGCGCCGGACTGAAGTGGCGCAGGAAGCCGACTTCTATGGTTCGATGGACGGTGCCAGCAAGTTTGTTCGCGGTGACGCAATTGCGGGCCTGCTGATCTTGTTCATCAACCTGATTGGCGGTATCGCCATCGGTATCTTCCAGCATCAGCTGAGTTTTGCCGACGCCGGCAAGGTGTACACCTTGCTGACCATTGGTGACGGTTTGGTGGCGCAGATTCCGTCACTGCTGCTGTCGACCGCTGCCGCGATCATGGTGACCCGGGTTTCCAGCTCCGAAGACATGGGTGCGCAGGTCAACCGGCAGATGTTCGCCTCGCCGCGTGCGCTGGCTGTCGCCGCGTCGATCATGATTGCCATGGGCCTGGTGCCGGGCATGCCGCATTTCTCGTTTATCAGCCTGGGCCTCGTGGCTGCCGGTGCGGCTTACTGGATCGCCAACAAGCAGCGCAAGGTCAAGGAAACCGAGATCAAGGAAGTCCAGCGTCAGCAGGAATTACTGCCGGCTCAGCGTGCTCAGGAAACCAAGGAGCTTGGCTGGGATGACGTGACCCCGGTGGACATGGTCGGGCTCGAAGTGGGCTACCGGCTGATTCCATTGGTTGATCGCAATCAGGGTGGCCAGCTGCTGGCGCGGATCAAGGGCGTGCGTAAGAAACTCTCGCAGGAAATGGGCTTTTTGATGCCCTCGGTGCACATTCGCGACAACCTGGATTTGCAGCCGAATGCTTACCGCCTCACCTTGATGGGCGTCAGCGTTGCCGAGGCAGAGGTGTACCCGGAACGCGAGCTGGCGATCAATCCGGGGCAGGTGTTTGGCCCGCTGAACGGCATTGCCGGTAAAGACCCGGCATTTGGCCTTGAGGCGGTGTGGATCGACCAGAGCCAGCGTGATCAGGCGCAATCCCTCGGCTACACCGTGGTCGACGCCAGCACCGTGGTGGCGACTCATCTCAATCAGGTACTGCACAAGCATGCGCATGAGTTACTTGGCCATGAAGAAGTGCAGCAGTTGCTGCAACTGCTGGCCAAGAGTTCGCCAAAGCTGGCCGAGGAATTAGTCCCGGGGCTGGTATCGCTGTCGACCTTGCTCAAGGTGTTGCAAGCGCTGCTGCAAGAGCAGGTACCGGTGCGTGACATTCGCACCATCGCTGAGGCGTTGGCCAACGTCGCCGGCAAGAGTCAAGATCCCGCCGCTATGGTCGCAGCCGTCCGGGTTTCGTTGGCCCGTGCAATCGTGCAAAGCATTGTGGGACTAGAGCCGGAGCTGCCTGTGATCACTCTGGAACCAAGGTTGGAACAGATATTGCTAAATAGCTTACAGAAGGCCGGGCAAGGCGCTGATGAAGGCATCCTGCTTGAGCCGGGCATGGCTGAAAAGCTGCAGCGCTCATTGATTGACGCTGCGCAACGCCAGGAAATGCTCGGCAAGCCGGTTGTGCTGTTAGTAGCAGGCCCGGTACGGGCAATGCTTTCACGGTTTGCGCGGATGGCAGTGCCGAGTATGCATGTACTGGCCTACCAGGAAATTCCAGACAATAAACAGGTCACTATCGTTGCGACGGTAGGGCAGAACTAAACGAGGTTAAGGCATGCAAGTTAAACGCTTTTTCGCAGCTGATATGCGTCAGGCCATGAAGCTTGTGCGTGATGAGTTGGGTGCCGACGCCTCGATTATTGCTAATCGCCGCGTGGCGGGTGGTGTCGAGCTGACAGCGGCGCTGGATTACCAGATGCCGGCCGCACCATCGCGCCAGGCTAATCCTGAGCTTGAAGCCGAGTTGCGCAAGACTCAGTCGCTGATCGCGACGGCGCATGCCGAATTGGTCACCCGCAGCGAAGTTGGCAGCAAGGATTTGCAACTGCAGGCAGAAGACCTGGGTCCGGCCCCGGTTGTAGCCGCCGCACCAATCGCCCAGCCAGCTGCCGGCGGTCACTTCGAGCAGAGCGCACTGGATGCCATGCGCTTTGAGCTTAATGGCCTGCGTGAGTTGATCGAGGTCCAGCTGGGTTCGCTGGCGTGGGGCCAACTGCAAACGCGGCGCCCGCAGCAAGCCAATCTGTGGCGTCGTCTGCAGCGCATGGGCTTGTCTGCCGACCTGTCGCGCAGCCTGCTGGAGAAAGTCTCAAATATTGATGAGCCACGTCAGGCCTGGCGCATGTTGCTGGCGCATCTGGCGCAGGCTATCAACACGCCGAAGGTCGAGCCGCTGGAAGAGGGCGGGGTTATCGCGCTGGTGGGGCCGGCAGGTATGGGTAAAACCACCACGCTGGCCAAGCTGGCTGCACGTTATGTGCTCAAGTACGGCGCGCAGAATGTGGCGCTGGTGAGCATGGACAGCTACCGCATCGGCGCGCAGGAACAATTGAACACGCTGGGGCGCATTCTCAATGTGTCGGTCACTCAGGTCGATCCTGGCCAGTCACTGACTCAGGCGCTGGCACCGTTGGCGCGTCGTCGCGTGGTGTTGATCGATACCGCTGGTTTGCCCGCCAATGATCCGGCGCTGCGCATGCAGCTAGAGGCATTGGCCAGCCGTGGCGTGCATGCACGCAACTATCTGGTTATGGCCGCCACCAGTCAGGATCAAGTGCTCACCGCCGCCTTTCACACCTACAAGCGTTGTGGGCTGGCAGGCTGCGTGCTGACTAAACTGGATGAAGCTGGCAGTCTGGGCGGCGTATTGAGCCTGGCCATCAGCCAGCGTCTGCCTGTGGCGTACACCACAGATGGTCCGCGGATTCCGGATGACTTGCAGATTCCGCGTAGCCATCAGCTGGTAAGCCGGGCCGTTGGCATGCAGGCTCAAGATGAGCCCAGCGAAGACACAATGGCGCAAATGTACAGTGCAATCGGCAGCCAACCGGCTTTGCGCGCCAGTTAGTAGAATGAATTACACGGTTATAGGCCCACTATCTGGCCTAGTGGGTGGTTTGCAGGGCAGAATAAGCCATGGGCTCACGACGGATTGACAAGGTAACGGAAAAAAATGGTTAAGCATCCCGTACAGGTGATCGCGGTAACTGGTGGCAAAGGTGGCGTCGGCAAGACCAACGTGTCGGTGAACCTCGCGCTGGCGCTGGCGGAACTCGGGCGTCGGGTCATGCTTATGGATGCCGACCTTGGTCTGGCCAATATCGACGTACTGCTTGGGCTGACGCCAAAGCGCACACTGGCTGATGTGATCAGCGGTGAATGTGATCTGCGTGATGTGATTCTGCAGGGCCCCGGTGGCGTGCGTGTCGTTCCGGCCGCGTCCGGTACTCAGAGCATGGTGCAGTTGTCGCCCATGCAGCATGCCGGCCTGATCCAGGCATTCAGTGATATCAGCGATAACCTCGATGTACTGATCGTCGACACCGCCGCCGGTATTGGCGACTCGGTGGTGAGTTTCGTGCGCGCCGCCCAGGAAGTGCTGGTGGTGGTGTGCGATGAGCCAACCTCAATTACCGACGCCTACGCGCTGATCAAGTTGCTCAACCGCGATTTCGGCATGAACCGTTTCCGCGTGCTGGCCAACATGGCGCACACGCCGCAGGAAGGTCGCAACCTGTTCACCAAACTGAGCAAGGTGACCGATCGTTTCCTCGATGTGGCGTTGCAGTATGTTGGCGCGGTGCCTTACGACGAAAGCGTGCGTAAAGCCGTGCAGAAACAGCGTGCAGTGTACGAGGCGTTTCCGCGCTCGAAATGCTCCCTGGCGTTCAAGGCAATCGCCGAGAAGGTTGATGCCTGGCCGCTCCCTGCCAACCCGCGTGGCCACCTCGAGTTTTTTGTCGAGCGTCTGGTCCAGCCCGCCATACAGGAAATCGAGCCATGAGCAACGCAGGCCTACGTATGTATAGCAAGGCGCAAGCCATGGACGCTCAGCATCAGTTGATTGAACGTTACGCGCCGCTTGTCAAACGTATCGCCTACCACTTGCTGGCCAGACTGCCGGCAAACGTTCAGGTCGACGACCTGATTCAGGCCGGCATGCTCGGCCTGCTGGAAGCATCGAAGAAATATGACGCCAGCAAAGGCGCCAGTTTCGAAACCTTTGCCGGTATCCGCATTCGTGGCTCCATGCTCGATGAGGTGCGCAAAGGCGACTGGGCCCCCCGTTCGGTCCATCGAAATAGCCGCATGGTCAGTGATGCAATTCGAAAAATTGAAGCCAGAACGGGTCGAGACGCTAAAGATCAGGAGGTTGCTGCCGAACTCCAATTGAGTCTCGAAGATTACTACGGCATTCTTGGCGACACTTTGGGCAGTCGCCTGTTCAGTTTTGACGACCTTTTACAGGACGGTGAGCAGGGCGGATTGCAGGAAGACGTCAATAGTCATCATCCCGGGCCTTCGCGTGAGCTGGAAGACGAGCGCTTTCAAAGCGCACTGGCAGACGCCATCGGCAATCTGCCGGAGCGTGAACGCCTGGTCTTGTCGCTGTACTACGACGAAGAGCTGAACCTCAAGGAAATTGGTGAGGTGCTTGGGGTGAGTGAGTCTCGGGTAAGCCAGTTACACAGCCAGTGTGCCGCTCGTTTGCGGGCGCGGCTGAGTGAGTGGCGGGCGAAGTAAACAGATTTCTGGCGCGCCAGAGCAACGTTGCATATTGCTGGAACGCGGGCCAATCAGCCGGTTTCTTGATTAAGGGGCGTGCCCATCAGTTGGGTGCGTTTGGGACTGTTCGGAGGTCGACTTGGACAAAAATATGAAAATCCTCATCGTTGATGACTTTTCAACGATGCGTCGGATTATTAAGAACCTGCTGCGCGATTTGGGGTTCACCAACACTGCTGAAGCGGATGATGGCGTAACCGCCTTGCCGATGCTGCAGAGCGGTAGTTTCGACTTTTTGGTAACAGACTGGAACATGCCTGGCATGAGCGGCATTGATTTGCTGCGTGCCGTGCGCGCGGATGAGCGCCTCAAGGGTATGCCGGTATTGATGGTGACGGCTGAAGCCAAGCGTGACCAGATTATCGAGGCAGCGCAGGCCGGCGTTAACGGCTACGTGGTCAAACCTTTCACCGCTCAAGTGCTGAAAGAAAAAATCGAGAAAATCTTTGAGCGAGTCAACGGCTGATCCACGCCGCGAGGTTGCAATGGAATACCAGGACTCCAGTAAGGCTGGTTTTGAATCAGCTTTAAAGCTTAACGCCAGCCAATTAGTCGACAGCCTAGAAAAAGGCGACATTGGCGAGGCGGTGCAACTCATCAATGAGCTTAACAAGACGCGTGATCGTGGCCTGTTTCACGAAGTCGGCAAGCTGACGCGTGAGCTGCACAATGCCATCGTCAACTTCAAGCTCGACCCGCGCTTGCCACATGCCAGCGAAGTCTCACAAATTGCCGACGCCACTGAGCGTCTCAATTACGTGGTGACGATGACGGAGAAAGCTGCCAATCGGACCATGGATCTGGTCGAGCTGAGCAGCCCTTTAGTCACGCAGGTCAGCACCGAGGCGCAAACCCTCAGCGAAGATTGGGGGCGCTTCATGCGCCGCGAAATGGACGCCGATGGTTTTCGTGAGCTTACCCGTCGAATCGAGCAGTTCCTTGCCCGCACGGCGCAGGATGGTGCTGCGGTTTCAGGGCACTTGAATGACATTTTGTTGGCGCAGGATTATCAGGATCTCACCGGTCAGGTCATCAAGCGTGTGACTCAGCTGGTCACCGAAGTTGAAAGCAATCTGTTGAATCTGATGCTCATGGCCAGCCGTGTAGACCGTTTTGCCGGTATCGAACACGGCGAAATTTCAGGGTCTGAGAAGGCTCACAAAGAAAAAAGTGCAAGTCACGGTGAAGGTCCGCAGATTCATGCCGATAAGCTTGATGACGTTGCATCCTGTCAGGACGACGTCGACGATTTGTTATCAAGCTTAGGGTTTTAGGAGCAGGTCCATTATGAGCTTCGGCGCCGATGAAGAAATCCTCCAGGATTTCCTGGTAGAGGCCGGCGAGATTCTCGAGCAGCTGTCTGAACAGCTGGTAGAGCTTGAAAGCCGCCCTGACGATATGAACCTGTTGAACGCGATTTTTCGCGGGTTTCATACCGTAAAAGGTGGTGCGGGCTTTCTCCAGCTGAATGCGTTGGTTGAGTGCTGTCACATTGCCGAGAACGTCTTCGACATCCTGCGCAAGGGTGAGCGTCGCGTCGACTCTGAATTGATGGACGTCGTGCTGGAGGCATTGGACACCGTCAATGCCATGTTTGACCAAGTGCGCGAAGGCGCCGAGCTGACCCCGGCAACGCCCGAACTGCTCGCGGCTTTGGCCAATCTTGCCCAGCCACAAGAACTGTTGAACGAAGAAGCCCCAGCCCCTGTTACAGAACACGTTGTGGCTGACAACCCTGCGGCAGCCGATGATGCGGCAGCCGATGATGTGGCAGCCAGTGCTGTGGCAGGTGATGCTGCTATTGCCGACGATGAATTCGAGCAGCTGCTCAGCGCATTGGCAGATAACGCAGCGCAGGCGCAAAAAGCGCCAGCCAGCCCGGTAGCCAGTGCGGCGCAACCGTCAGACAGTGATGAAATCACCGATGACGAGTTCGAGTCGTTACTCGACCAGCTGCACGGTAAAGGCCAATTTGTGGCCAACGCAGGCGGTCAGCCAGTTAAGGCTCAGCAGGATGACGATGTAGCCGTGGCCGATGCGCCCGACGAAATCACCGACGACGAATTCGAAGCCCTGCTCGATCAGTTGCACGGCAAAGGTCAATTCGCCAGCGGAGCTGCCCCAGGGTTGCCTGCCACAGCTTCGGCTGCCAGTACGCCGAGTGAACCAGTGGCCCCGGTTGCTGCCAGCAGCGCGGCGAGCGCTGATGAAATCAATGACGATGAATTTGAAGCGCTGCTGGATGAACTGCACGGCAAAGGCAAGTTCTCGGAAACGCCGGCCGTCAATGCCGCGCCCGTTGCTGCCAAGGCGGTAGAAAAGCCAGCGGCCAAGCCTGTAGCAAAACCAGTTGCTGCTGCGCCAGCCAAAGCCCCTGCGCCTGAAAAAGCTGCACCGGTCAATGAGGCCGAAACCACTGTGCGGGTGGACACGGCCCGGCTTGATGAAATCATGAACATGGTTGGCGAGCTGGTGTTGGTGCGTAACCGGCTGGTGCGTCTGGGTTCAACCAGCAGCGACGAGGCGATGGCCAAAGCCGTATCGAATCTCGATGTTGTCACCGCAGACCTGCAATCCGCGGTGATGAAAACCCGCATGCAACCGATCAAGAAAGTCTTCGGGCGTTTCCCGCGACTGGTTCGTGACCTGGCGCGTAGTTTGAAAAAGGAAATCTCGCTTGAGTTGATCGGTGAAGAAACCGACCTCGACAAGAACCTCGTTGAAGCCTTGGCTGATCCGCTGGTTCACTTGGTGCGCAATGCGGTTGACCACGGTATTGAAACCCCGGAAGAGCGCGTGGCTGCGGGCAAATCGCGCGGCGGTAAAGTGGTGCTCTCGGCCGAACAGGAAGGCGATCATATCCTTCTGGTCATCAGCGATGATGGCAAGGGAATGGATGCCGATGTGCTGCGCCGCAAGGCTGTCGAGAAAGGTTTGCTGGAGAAGGAAGCGGCCGACCGGCTCAATGAATTTGAATGCTACAACCTGATTTTCGCGCCGGGCTTCTCGACCAAAACCGAGATTTCCGATGTGTCCGGTCGCGGTGTTGGCATGGACGTGGTGAAAACCAAGATCAGCCAGCTCAACGGCACGGTCAACGTCTTCTCGGTCAAGGGTCAGGGCTCGCGGATCGTCATCAAGGTGCCGCTGACGCTGGCAATCATGCCAACGCTGATGGTCATGCTGGCCAATCAGGCGTTTGCGTTCCCGCTGGTCAACGTCAATGAAATTTTCCACCTCGACCTGTCTCGCACCAATGTGGTGGACGGTCAGGAAATGGTCATCGTCCGTGACAAGGCATTGCCACTGTTCTATCTCAAGCGCTGGCTCGTTGGCCAGGCTGCTCACGAAGAGCAGGTTGAAGGCCATGTGGTGATTCTGACTGTGGGTAATCAGCGCGTCGGCTTTGTTGTCGACCAGTTGGTCGGGCAGGAAGAAGTGGTCATCAAGCCGTTGGGCAAAATGCTTCAGGGCACACCGGGCATTTCCGGGGCGACCATTACCGGCGACGGTCGAATCGCGCTGATCCTCGATGTGCCGAGCATGCTCAAGCGCTACGCCCGTCGTTCCTGATCGCGCCTGTAGGGCAGTGGATGCGGCGCGGTTAAATTTGGCAGGACTGATCTGCAGTGGATTCAGGCAGATTATTAGGAGTGGGTATGGCGGTTAAGGTATTGGTTGTTGATGACTCCGGTTTTTTCCGCCGGCGGGTGTCCGAGATTCTTTCGGCTGACCCGAACATCATGGTTATCGGCACCGCTACCAACGGCCGCGAGGCAATCGATCAGGTGCTGGCGTTGAAGCCGGACGTGGTCACCATGGATTACGAAATGCCTATGATGGACGGCATTACCGCCGTGCGAAACATCATGCAGCGGTGCCCGACGCCGGTGTTGATGTTCTCGTCGCTCACCCATGAAGGCGCTCGCGTCACCCTCGATGCACTGGACGCAGGTGCCGTCGATTTCCTGCCGAAGAACTTTGAAGACATCTCGCGCAATCCCGAGAAGGTCAAGCAATTGCTTTGCGAGAAAGTGCATAGCATTGCCCGCAGCAATCATCGCTCCATGGCCCGGCTGACCACGCCGAGCGCAGCGCCTGCCGCTGCACACACACCAGCCCCTGCCGTGCGCACGCCGCCGAGTGCAGCGGTTGCGCGCCCTGCAAGCACGCCTACAAGCGCCACCCCGGCGCCTGCTGCGCGGCATTCTGTGGCCGTTAAGCGCAAGGCCTACCGGCTGGTTGCTATCGGTACGTCCACTGGCGGGCCGGTTGCTTTACAGCGCGTACTGACGCAACTGCCGGCAAACTTTCCAGTGCCGATCGTGCTGATCCAGCATATGCCGGCGGCCTTCACCAAGGCTTTTGCCGAGCGCCTCGACAAGCTCTGCAAGATCAGCATCAAAGAGGCCGAGGAGGGCGATATATTGCGCCCGGGTCTCGCCTTGCTGGCGCCAGGTGGCAAGCAGATGATGATTGATAATCGCGGCACGGTGCGCATTCTGCCAGGCGATGAACGCGTCAATTACAAACCCTGCGTGGACATTACCTTCGGCTCTGCCGCGCGTACCTATCACGACAAGGTGCTGGCGGTTGTACTGACCGGCATGGGCGCCGATGGCCGCGAAGGCGCACGTCTGCTCAAACAGGGCGGCAGCCAGGTGTGGGCGCAGGATGAAGCCAGTTGCGTGATTTACGGCATGCCGATGGCCGTGGTCAAAGCCAACCTCACCGATGCAATTCTGCCGCTGGATGATATTGGCCGGCATATTGTCGAGGCCTGCCTGTAATGGACGTCCTCAGCCTCATCGGGATTGTACTTGCTGCCGTGGCAATACTCGGCGGCAACTTTCTCGAAGGTGGCCATGCCAGCGCGCTGCTCAACGGCCCGGCGGCGTTGATTGTAATCGGCGGCACACTGGGCGCTGCGTTACTGCAGACGCCGATGCCGGTCTTCAAGCGGGCACTGGTGATTGTGCGCTGGATATTCATCGCGCCGGCCATCGATCTGGCGGGCGGTATTGATCGCGTGGTCGGCTGGAGCATGGTGGCGCGCAAGGAAGGCTTGCTCGGGCTTGAGGTGTTGGCCGATGGCGAACCGGATCCCTATGCGCGTAAAGGCTTGCAACTGCTGGTGGACGGCGTTGAGCCCGAATTGATTCGAAGCATTCTTGAAGTCGATTTGTACACCCAGGAAGGGCGCGATATTCAGGCGGCCAAGTTTTTCGAGTGCATGGGCGGCTACGCGCCGACTATCGGCATTATTGGCGCCGTGATGGGGCTGATCCACGTGATGGGCAATCTGGCGGACCCGAGCATGCTCGGCAGCGGTATTGCCGTGGCGTTCGTGGCGACCATTTACGGTGTTGGCTTCGCCAATCTATTGCTGCTGCCAATCGCCAACAAGCTCAAAGCGATCGCCATGCGCCAGTCGCGTTACCGCGAAATGTTGCTCGAAGGGTTGCTGTCTATTTCTGAAGGCGAAAACCCGCGCGCCATCGAACTCAAGCTCCAGGGCTTCATGGACTGATCGGCTCAGGGAGTTGGCTATGGCGCGGCGTCGGCATCAAGAAGAACACGAGAATCACGAGCGGTGGCTGGTTTCCTATGCGGATTTCATCACCTTGCTGTTCGCCTTTTTTGTGGTGATGTATTCGATCTCATCGGTTAACGAGGGCAAGTACAAGATTCTCTCGGAAACCCTGACGGGCGTGTTCAATCACCCCGAGCGCTCGATTGTGCCGATTGCTGTCGGCGAGTCGCGGCCGAAAACCACCTCGATGGATCAGGCCATCAGTAATCAGAATGGTGCGGACGACAACATCGAGAGCAGCAGTAATCAGCTCACGGTGATTGCGCAAAGCGTGCGCGAGGCATTTGCCGATCTGATTGATGCCGACCAGTTGCAAGTGCGGGGCAATGAGTTGTGGATCGAAATCGAACTGCGCTCAAGCCTGTTGTTTGGCAGCGGTGATGCGCTGCCCAATGACGCGGCCTTTTCGATTGTGGATAAAATTGCCAAAATATTGGCACCCTATGCCAACCCGATTCATGTAGAAGGCTTCACCGATGACCGGCCTATTAACACCATGCAGTTTCCGAGCAACTGGGAATTGTCGTCGGCGCGTGCCGCGAGCATCGTGCAGATACTGGCCATGAATGGAGTGAGTCCGGGGCGCATGGCCGCCGTGGGCTACGCAGAGTTCCAGCCCATCGCCGACAACACCACCGCCGAGGGACGTGCGCGCAACCGGCGGGTGGTGTTGGTTATTTCACGCAATTTGGATGTTCGCCGCAGCGTAAGTGGAGTCGGCAGCGCCAATGCCAAGCCCGATTCCACGCTCAAACGCGCTGGCATGCAACCTGCAACAGTCTCGTCGAAAGAGCCGGCAAATGCGGCTTCACAGCATGTAGACGTCAACCCTCCGTCGCCAGTTCTCGACCGGCCGGTGCCAGAGTCGAGAGGATAAATACAATGAGAGTTTGGGCTGTAGCCAATCAAAAAGGTGGAGTCGGCAAGACCACCACGTCCATCGCTCTGGCGGGTTTGCTGGCGGATGCTGGCAAGCGCGTGGTGGTGGTCGATCTCGATCCGCATGGCTCGATGACCAGCTATTTCGGGCATGATCCCGATAGCCTTGAGCACAGCACGTTCGATCTGTTCCTCAATCAGGGCAATGTGCCTGAAGGCTTGCCCCAGCAATTGCTGCTGCCAACCAGTCACGAGCGGATTTCGTTGCTGCCGTCGAGTACTGCGCTGGCCACGCTGGAGCGTCAGTCGCCGGGGCAGAACGGTCTGGGCCTGGTGGTCTCGAAAAGTCTGGCGCAGCTGTGGGGCGATTTTGACCATGCCATCATCGACAGCCCGCCATTGCTTGGCGTGTTAATGGTCAACGCATTGGCGGCCAGCCAGCAGTTGGTGATTCCGGTGCAGACCGAATTCCTCGCGGTCAAGGGGCTGGAGCGGATGGTCAGCACGCTGGCCATGATTAACCGCTCACGCCGTCAGGCATTGCCGTTCACCATCGTGCCAACATTGTTTGATCGTCGCACTCAGGCGTCCATGACCACGCTGCGCCAATTGCGCAACAGCTACCCCGAGAACCTGTGGCAGGCATACATTCCGGTGGATACTCGTTTGCGCGACGCCAGCCGTGCCGGCGTCACGCCTTCGCAGTTTGATCACAAGAGCCGCGGTGCGCTGGCTTACAAGGCGCTGCTTAAACACCTGCTCGAACAGCACGTGCGTGAAAAGGTAGCCTGAGTGGCAAACAATAGTGTGTGTCGGCCCTCAAGAATTTACTGCAACCTGCCGATAGCTGTTGCAAGTCAACTCTGTGAATTCGAACCATGAATCGTACCTTGCCCACTGCAACCAGGCCTCAAGTGGCCTTGCAGTCTTATCTCGACAGCTTGCTGCAAGAGGCCGTTATCGAGCTGGACAGCGGCAGTGAGTTGGCGGATTTCGAAGCCGCAGTGCTGGAAGAGCAATTGCGCGACGCCGAGCGCCTGCTCGAAAGCGTAGCGCCGGTCAGTGCGCCGCTGATACGTCCGGTCGAGTTGAGCCTGGTGACGGTGGCCGAAGAGCCGCCGGTTGCAACACCGATCCCGATGCCGGCTCCGGCCGCCAGTGAGTATCTGGCAGTCGCCGAACAAGCGCCGGCTCTTGAGGCGCCGCTGATTGACTTCAACCTCAACAATGAAGTGCCGGCAAGCCTTACGGTCGATTGGGATGAGCGTCCGCAGTGGGCAGAAGAGCCTTTTGAATGCCTGCTGTTCGAAGTCGGCGGCCTGACTCTGGCTGTGCCGCTGGTGTGTCTGGGGTCGATTTATCCGCTGGCGGGGCAGGAGCTGACACCGCTGTTTGCTCAGCCGGACTGGTTCCTCGGATTGCTGCCGTGTCAGGCCGGTAACTTGCGGGTACTGGATACGGCGCGTTGGGTGATGCCCGAGCGCTATCGCGATGAGTTACGCGAAACGCTGCAGTACGTGATTTCGATTCAAGGTTTTGAATGGGGGCTGGCCGTGCATCAGGTCAGCCGCTCGATCCGTCTCGATCCCGATCAGGTCAAGTGGCGCTCGCAGAGAGCCCAGCGGCCCTGGTTGGCGGGTACGGTTATTGAACATATGTGCGCGTTGCTGGATGTCGCCGCGCTGGCCAAGCTGATTGAAAGCGGCAATGCCCAGCGAGCACTGGCCGGCAATGGCTGACGGAGTATTGCGCGTGACCTGAAAAAGGTCGGCGCAGCCTGATAATTGACTGCGGGGTTTAACCGCGAATGCCGCTCAGGCGGCTTGTGATGAGGTCTGAATTATGAACAAAAGTGCAGCGCAAAGTGCTGATGATCCCATCCTGCAGTGGGTAACATTCCGCCTCGATAACGAGAGCTACGGCATCAACGTGATGCAGGTTCAAGAGGTGCTGCGTTACTCTGAAATTGCCCCGGTACCGGGCGCGCCGAGCTATGTGCTGGGCATCATCAACCTGCGCGGCAACGTGGTGACGGTGATCGACACGCGTCAGCGTTTTGGCTTGCAGCCGAGCGAAGTGACCGACAACACCCGTGTGGTGATCATCGAGGCCGACAAGCAAGTGGTTGGTATCCTGGTCGATTCGGTTGCCGAGGTGGTGTATCTGCGCCAATCTGAAATTGAAACCGCGCCGAATGTGGGCAATGATGAGTCGGCAAAGTTCATCCAGGGCGTGTGCAACAAGAACGGCGAATTGCTGATTCTGGTTGAACTGGACAAGATGATGAGCGAAGAAGAGTGGTCTGAACTGGAGTACATCTGAGTGATGGTAACGAGTGCGCTGGTAGCGCTGGCCTGCCTATGCCTGATTCTTGTCGGCGTTTGCACCAGCCTGCATGTACGCCTCAAGCGCGCCCTGCAACAGCAGGCCGAGCGTGATGGCGTGCGTGATCAGCGCATCAAGGAATTGTCCAAGCGCCTCGACGCGTATCTGACCGGCAGCATCACCATGGGTGAAGAGTTGCATGAGTTACGGCAGATCGTCGCGCCAATTCCCGACAAGCTCAGCCAGATCGAACAGCGTAATCCCAGCAGCCTGTCCTTCACGCAGGCCGCAAGGCTCGCCGGAATGGGTGCCAGTGTGGACGACCTGACCTTGTCCTGTGGCTTGAGCAAGGCTGAGGCTGAGCTGGTCGCCAAGTTGCATCAGTCGCGCCAAGCCAATCGCTGACGCACACAGCTTTTTCCAGTGCCTTTAGTCCACCAGGCTCTTAGCCTGCGCGGCAGGTGCGCTTTTTATTCCTTTACGTAACGGTCCTACCCCCTAAGCTGAACCTGTGTGAAACCAACACGGGAGCAAGCTCATGCGCGCAATGGTTATTGTCGCAGTCCTCCTGCTCGGCTGGTCTGCTGCGAATGCGCAGGAAGCCCCGGCGCAAGTACCTGGTGCGGTTACCGTCAACGTTTTGCAGGCGCGTTATCTGTATGAGCAGGGCGCTTTGTTCGTTGATGTTCGCCCACAGCGTGAGTGGCTCTGGGGGCACGTTAATGGCGCCGTACAACTGGGGTTGGCGGACGAGTTCAAGAGCCTTAAACAGCCCGATTTGCCGCGCGAAGTCGCCTTGGTCATTTACTGCGAGAGTGAGATTTGCAGTGCTGGTGCTCAGGCCGCCAAGCTCGCCGTAAGCTGGGGCTACAGCCAGGTTTACTACTTCCGCGAAGGCTATTTTGCCTGGCAGTTACTGGATTTTCCGCTGGCCAAGGGCTTTGAAGAGCCCAACGGGCTTATTGCTCAGGCGACTCGGGTGGCGCATTGAGCAGCAGTTGTGAATTGGCTTCGGGTTGCTCAGCGTTAAAGCCGGCCGGGCTTTTGCCTTGCAGATACCAGGCAAAGGCAATGATCTCGGCAATGCAGCGGTACAACTCGGCGGGTATCGCATCTCCCAGCTCCAGGCGCGCCAATAGTCTGACCAGTTCAGCGTTCTCGTAAATCGGAATCTCGTGCTCGCGGGCAATGGCCAGAATGGTCTCCGCCAACTGGTCATCGCCCTTGGCTGAGAGAGTCGGGGCGTTGAGGCCGTCGTAGGTGAGGGCAATGGCTTGGCGAGGGTTGCTCATGCGGTTTCATCCACCCAGCGTTGCTCCAGTGTCGTGCGCGCACCCTGCGGCGCCGTGCCTTGCTTGCACGCCAATTCCCTGACTTGCAGCCCGGCTGCCAACAGGCGTTCGCGCAGGTTGTCGAGTTCGCTGTCGATCAATAGTGCGGTGTCACTCTGTTGCGCCCACAAACAACCCGACAAACTGCCAAACGCCAACTGCGCCTGAACATGGATCGGCCCGAGTGGCGGTATATCGAACGCCAATTCGACCTTCCACAGGGTTTCCCGCGGCTCATCCGTTTGGCTTTGCTGCTGTTGCTGGTCCTGCTGAACCTTGATCTGCACCGGGTAGAACTCCTGCGCGTGACGCATCGGTACTTCCAGTTGCCAGGTGGTCAGTAAATTGCCATCCGGGCCGATCTGGCTTTGTGCAAGGCTTGAAAGCTGGTGAGTCTGCAGGCGGGAAATCGCGGCTGCCGCCAGTTTGAGCAGTGCTTCAAGATCGGCTTCTTCCTCACCATTGAGCGCTGCACCCGCATGCAGCGGGAAACTCAAAGCTTGTTGGCGGCTGTTGGACTGCGCCAGATTACCCAGAATATTGCGCGCGAACGCCGGCAAGGCTTGCGACAGCGCCGTGCTTGCCGCTGCATTGGCGGGGAGCAGTGGCGCCGGATTGGTCAGGTTGGGCTGCAGTTGGCCGAGCAGGCGCAGCAAATTGGCTTTGAGGTCGGTGGGCAACTGCTGGGTTTGCCCGCCGAGCAGCTTGCTCTCCAGAAACAGCCCGCTGTTTTCCAGTGCGCCGCTCAGGCCCTTGGCGGTGCTCAACTGGCTGCTGTCGGGCAGGGCGGCGAATAATTTGTCGATACTGCTGCGCAGGCCTTCACTCAAACCGGGTTGGCTGTTCAGGCTTTGCATGGTTTTCAGCAGGCCATCCAGCGAGCCCTGGCGCGTCTGTTGGCCGCCAAGGTGCTGGTTCAACGCCAGCTGGTCGAGCCGCGAGCCCAGCGGAATGAAATTCAGGGCCTGTGCACCTTTTACTTCGGCGCTGAGCAGGCTGCCCGGTTGCAGCGCCAGGTTGGTTTCAAGGTTGAGTGTGCGTCCCGCCAGCGCCGAGTTAAGCAGCATAACCACGGTCTTGAACACTGCCTGCGGGCCCGTTTGCCCCGGCAGGGCTTCACGGCTGAGCACCTTGCCCTGAAGCAGGGTGCCAACCGGTAATTGATTAAGGTCCAACTGGCCAAGGGGTTTCTCCGTTCCGCCCTGCAAGAGCACGCTCAGGCGGGTATCGGACAGGGCTGTGACCGCGGTATTCAGGCCGAGTGCCAGCGGGCGAGACGAGGTCGCTTCCAGGGTTGTTTGCCGGCCACTCTCGAGGGTCAGCTTGAGCAATACCTGAAAGCTCTGTTCGATCGACTTGACCGCCACCACTTCTGCCTTGGCGGTCTCGCCGCTGGCCAGCAAGCCGCCCAGCGGTTGCAGCAGTTTCAGCGTCTGCGCAACATTCTGCGCGGCGCTGCGAGCACTGGCTGGTGACGGGGTGGCTGGGCGAGGGCCGCTGATTTCGGTCATGGTGGGTTACAACCTTTTGGAAATGGCCCTGCGGTGGTGCAGGCATGCTATGTATAATGCTGCGCCAATTGAGCTTGGAGCCTTAGCATGTTAACGGCTACCAGTCTGCCAACTTGAATCAAATTTGGGTATCAATGCCTTGACCCGCGCCCTGATAGAAGCTGAAGCCATCGCCTGCGAGCGTGACTGGCGCATGTTGTTCGAAGATCTGCACCTGCGCCTGTTACCGGGTGAGATGCTGCAGGTTTCCGGCCCAAACGGCAGCGGTAAAACCAGCCTGCTGCGTCTGCTGGCGGGCTTGATGCAGCCCACAGCCGGACACATTCGGCTCAACGGGCAGGCGCTTGACGGCCAGCGCAACGAACTGACGAGCAATCTATTGTGGATTGGTCATGCCGCCGGAATCAAAGGTTTGCTCACCGCCGAGGAAAATCTGGCCTGGCTATGCGCGTTGCACAGCCCGGTGGAGCGCAGCCAGATCTGGCAAGCGCTGGAGGCGATCGGCCTGCGCGGTTTTGAAGATGTGCCGTGCCATACGTTGTCTGCCGGCCAACAGCGCCGGGTTGGCCTGGCGCGTTTATACCTGCCAGGCCCTGAATTGTGGATTCTCGACGAGCCGTTCACCGCGCTGGATAAACGCGCTGTGACCCAGTTGGAACAGCATCTGGCTGACCACTGTGAAAAGGGCGGTGCCGTGGTGCTGACCACTCACCACACCTTGGCCATCAAGGCGCAGGGTTATCGTGAGCTTGATCTGGGATTGCGCGCCGCATGAGTAACGTTTTCAGCCTTTTACTGGCCCGCGAATCGCGCTTGCTGTTTCGTCGTCCGGCGGAGCTGGCAAACCCGCTGGTATTCTTCGCAATCGTTATTGCACTGTTTCCGCTTGCTGTCGGCCCCGAGACCGAACTGCTGCAAAATATTTCCCCCGGCCTGATTTGGGTAGCGGCCCTGCTGGCCGTGCTGCTCTCGCTGGACGGGCTTTTCCGCAGTGATTTCGAGGATGGCTCACTGGAACAGTGGGTCCTTTCGCCGCACCCCCTGCCACTATTGGTTCTGGCTAAAGTGCTGGCACACTGGGCTTTTTCCGGGTTGGCGCTGGTCGTTTTGGCGCCGTTGCTGGCCATGATGCTGGGCTTGCCCGTGCGCTGCCTGCCGGTGCTGTTGATATCGCTGCTGCTGGGCACGCCGATACTGAGCCTGCTGGGCGCGGTCGGTGCGGCGCTCACGGTCGGGCTCAAGCGTGGTGGGTTGTTGCTGGCGCTGCTGATATTGCCGCTGTACATCCCGGTACTGATTCTGGGCACGGGTGCGCTGCAGGCGAGTTTGCAAGGTTTGCCTGCGGTCGGGCAGTTGCTCTGGTTGGCTTGCCTGACCGCACTGGCCGTAACATTTACACCTTTTGCCATTGCCGCCGGACTTAAGATAAGTGTTGCAGAATAGACAACACGGCTAACGTCCTGCGGCCTTGTGTGCCGGTGGGAAGCTCCACCGAATAATTGAAGAACTGATGAGTAAATAGATGAACTGGACGTGGTTTCATAAACTCGGCTCACCTAAATGGTTCTACGAGATCAGTGGCCGTTGGCTGCCCTGGTTGGCTGTCGCGGCTGGCGTCCTGATGGTCGTCGGACTTGTCTGGGGGCTGGCGTTTGCGCCGCCCGAACGTTATCAGGGCGACAGCTACCGGATCATCTATATTCACGTGCCGGCTGCATTCCTTGCACAGGCCTGTTACATCACCATGGCGCTGGCCGGCGCCGTAAGCCTCATCTGGAAAATGAAACTGGCCGACGTGGCCCTGCAACAAGCCGCGCCGATTGGCGCCTGGCTGTGTTTTATCGCGTTGGTCACCGGCGCCATCTGGGGTAAACCCACATGGGGCACATATTGGGTCTGGGATGCGCGACTGACCTCGATGCTGATCCTGCTGTTCCTGTACTTCGGCGTCATTGCACTCGGCCAGGCAATCAGTAATCGTGACAGCTCGGCCAAGGCCTGTGCGGTTCTGGCACTGGTGGGCGCTGTGAATATCCCGATCATCCAGAAGTCGGTCGAGTGGTGGAATACCCTGCATCAGCCGGCGACCTTCAAAATTACCGGCAAGGCCAGTATGAGCGCCGAAATGTGGTTGCCGCTGCTGATCTCGGTGCTGGGTTTTTACTGTTTCTTTGTGGTTGTGCTGTTGCTGCGCATGCGCCTTGAAGTTCTCAAGCGCGAGTCGCGGAGCAGTTGGGCCAAGGCTGAAGTTATTCGTCAGGTGGAGGCGCGCTCATGAGTTTCGACTCCTTCCAGGATTTTCTGGCAATGGGCAAACATGGAGCCTACGTCTGGTCGGCGTATGGCATCAGTCTGGCGGTTGTCGCGTTGAATATAGCCATGCCGATTCTAGCTAAACGGCGTTATCTGCAAGACGAGGCGCGCCGTTTGCGCCGGGAGAAAAAATCGTGAACGCGGTCCGTAAAAAGCGTCTGTATATTGTTCTGGCCCTGGTTGCCGGTGTAGGTATTGCTGTCGCACTGGCGTTGTCGGCGCTGCAGGAAAATATCAACCTGTTCTACACCCCGACGCAAATCGCCAACGGTGAAGCGCCAACCGGTTCGAGGATTCGCGCCGGTGGCATGGTTGAGGAAGGATCGCTGAAACGCTCGGGTGATTCGTTGAGCAATGAATTCGTCGTAACCGATTTTGCCAAGAGCGTGACCATTCGTTATCACGGCATTCTTCCAGATCTGTTCCGTGAAGGGCAGGGCATTGTTGCGCTGGGCAAACTCAATGCGGACGGCGTGCTTGAGGCCGATCAGGTATTGGCCAAGCACGATGAACAGTACATGCCGCCCGAGGTGACCAAAGCCCTCAATGAAAGCGGCAAGTCGAAACCACAGACCAAAGAGGGCGGAGCATGAGCAGCAGTCTGATGATCCCGGAACTTGGCCATCTGGCCATGATTCTGGCGCTGTGCATGGCGCTGGTGCAGGCAACCCTGCCGATGATTGGTGCCTGGCGGGGTGATCGCCAGTGGATGAGTCTGGCCCAGCCAGCCGCCTGGGGCCAATTTGCCTTCCTGCTGTTCTCATTTGCGTGCCTGACCTATGCCTTCATGGTCGATGACTTCTCGGTGCGTTACGTTGCCAGCAACTCCAACAGCGCACTGCCGTGGTACTACAAGTTCAGCGCCGTGTGGGGCGCTCACGAAGGTTCATTGCTGCTCTGGGCGCTGATCCTTGGCGGCTGGACCTTTGCGGTGTCGGTCTTCTCGCGCCAGTTGCCGGAAGAAATGCTCGCCCGTGTACTCGGTGTGATGGGCATGATCAGCGTTGGCTTCCTGCTGTTTCTGATCATCACCTCCAACCCGTTTGCACGCTTGCTGCCGAATATCCCGGCAGATGGCCGTGACCTCAATCCGCTGCTTCAGGACTTTGGCCTGATCATTCACCCGCCGATGCTCTACATGGGCTACGTCGGTTTCTCGGTTGCCTTCGCCTTCGCCATTGCGGCGTTGCTCGGCGGCAAGCTGGACGCTGCATGGGCGCGTTGGTCGCGGCCGTGGACGATTATTGCCTGGGCATTTCTCGGCATAGGCATCGCACTCGGTTCCTGGTGGGCGTATTACGAGCTTGGCTGGGGTGGCTGGTGGTTCTGGGACCCGGTAGAGAATGCTTCGTTTATGCCGTGGCTGGTCGGCACCGCGCTGATTCACTCGTTGGCGGTTACCGAAAAGCGTGGCGTGTTCAAAAGCTGGACCGTGCTGTTGGCCATCGCCGCGTTCTCGCTGAGCTTGCTCGGTACGTTCCTGGTGCGCTCGGGTGTACTTACTTCGGTGCACGCGTTCGCCACAGACCCGGAGCGCGGGGTGTTTATCCTGGCGTTCCTGCTGGTCGTCGTAGGCGGCTCGCTGGCCCTGTTTGCAGTGCGGGCGCCGGTGGTTAAAAGTCAGGTCGGCTTTGCGCTGTGGTCACGGGAAACCTTCCTGCTGATCAACAACCTGATCTTGGTCGTCACGGCGGCAATGATTCTGCTCGGCACCCTGTATCCGTTGGTGCTTGATGCCATGACCGGCGCCAAATTGTCGGTCGGCCCGCCTTACTTCAATGCCTTGTTCGTGCCGTTGATTGGCCTGCTGATGGCCGTGCTGGCGGTAGGTGTGCTGGTGCGCTGGAAAGACACGCCGGTGAAGTGGCTGGTCAGCATGCTGCTGCCGGTTGCGCTGGCCAGTGCGGTGTTGGCGGTTATTGCCACGCTGCTGCTGGGCGACTTCAACTGGTCGGTACTGGCTGTGTTCATGCTGTCAGCGTGGGTGGTGTTGGCGGGCGTGCGCGACATTCTCGACAAAACCCGGCACAAGGGTTTGTTCAAAGGATTGCCGGGTCTGGGCCGCAGCTATTGGGGCATGCAGATGGCCCACTTCGGCCTGGCGGTCTGCGCCATGGGCGTGGTGCTGACCAGCGTTGGCAACTTCGAGCGTGACCTGCGCATGGCGCCGGGTGACTCGGTTGACATGGGCCACTACCAGTTCGTGTTCGAGGGCGCAGCCCATCGCGAAGGCCCGAACTTCCAGGCTGACCGTGGCACCGTGCGGGTACTTGAAGACGGTAAGCAGATTGCCGTTCTGCACCCGGAAAAGCGTTTTTATCAGGTTCAGCAGTCGATGATGACCGAAGCGGCGATTGATGCCGGCTTTACCCGCGACTTGTTCGTTGCCTTGGGCGAGCCGCTGGAAAACGGCGCGTGGGCCGTGCGGGTTCAGGTTAAGCCGTTTGTACGCTGGATCTGGCTCGGCGCTTTGCTGATGGGCCTGGGCGGCTTGCTGGCTGCTGCTGACCGGCGGTATCGGGTCAAGGTCAAAACGCGCGTGCGCGAAGCGTTGGGGATGGCAGGAGCACAAGCATGAAACGACTGATTTTACTGGTGCCTCTGGCGATCTTTCTGGCTGTCGCCGTGTTTCTCTATCGCGGGTTGTTTCTCAACCCGTCTGAACTGCCTTCGGCGCTGATCGACAAGCCGTTCCCGGGCTTTGAGTTGCCTGCAGTTGAAGGCGACAAGACTGTGTCGTTGGCGGACATCAAGGGTAAACCGGCGCTGGTGAACATTTGGGCGACCTGGTGCATCTCGTGCAAAGTCGAGCATCCGGTGCTCAACGAGATTGCCAAGACTGGCGTCAATATCTACGGCGTTAATTACAAGGATGACAACGCCGCTGCGCAAAAATGGCTCAAGGAATTCCAGAACCCCTACCAACTGAATATCAGCGATCCGAAAGGTACGCTGGGTCTGGATTTGGGGGTTTATGGCGCGCCGGAAACCTTCCTGATCGACAAGAACGGCATTATCCGCCACAAGTTTGTCGGTGTGATCGACGAGTCGGTTTGGCGCGATCAGCTGGCACCGCTGTATCAGGCGCTGGTTGATGAGGGCACGCCATGAAACGTTTGCTAGCGGCCTGTGTGATTGGCCTCAGCCTGATCGGCGTGGCCAATGCGGCCATTGACACTTATGTGTTCAAGACCGACGCCGAACGCATGCGCTATCGCACGCTCACCGAAGAGCTGCGTTGCCCGAAATGTCAGAACCAGAACATTGCCGACTCGGATGCGCCGATTGCCATGGACCTGCGTGCGGAAATCTACCGCATGATGGAAGAGGGCAAGGACAACCAGCAGATCATTGATTATCTGGTCGCCCGCTACGGCAATTTCGTGCTCTACAACCCGCCAGTCACGGCGCGCACCATGCTGCTCTGGTATGGACCAGGCGGTTTGCTGATCTGTGGCTTTATCGTGCTTGCGGTCATCCTCATCCGTCGACGTAAGAAAGCCGCCGCGCCTATTGGCCTGCTTGCCGATGAGCAGCAACGTCTTGACGCCCTGTTAACTCAAGCGCCTTTGGATAAGAAAGACTGATGATTGAATTTTGGCTGTTAGCCGGCCTGCTATTAGTGGCCGCTCTGGGTTTCCTGTTGGTTCCACTGGTGCGTGGGCGTAAGGCTCAAACCGAAGAAGACCGCACTGCACTCAACGTTACGCTCTATCAGGAGCGCATGGCTGAACTCGAAAAGCAGGCAGCGGCCAACGTGTTGACCGCCGAGCAGTTGCAGGCGGGCAAAGATGAAGCCGCCCGCGAACTGCTGGCTGATACCGATGGCTTGCAAGCCAAGGGCACAACGGTGCTGGGCCGTCAGGTGCCGATTATCATCGCCTTGCTGGTGCCGTTGATGGGCTATGGCATGTATCTGCACTGGGGCGCGATTGGCGATGTCGAGCGCACGGTGGACATGGTTGAGAATCAGCCCAAGAGCATCGAGGAGATGACTGCCCGGCTTGAGAACTCCCTGAAAGAAGACCCCAACTCGGCTGAAGGCTGGTACTTCCTCGGCCGTACTTACATGGCGCAAGAGCGCGCCAGCGAGGCCGCCAAGGCTTTCGAGCGTTCCATTGAGTTGAGCAGCCGCGACCCTGCATTACTCGGCCAATGGGCGCAGGCGTTGTATTTTGCCAGTGACAAGCAATGGACCGAGCAACTGCAAAGCATCACCGACGAGGCGCTGAAGGCCGATCCGGAAGAGGCAACAAGCCTTGGGCTGCTGGGTATCGCGGCGTTCGAGGAAGGCCGCTTCAACGATGCGATTGGCTATTGGGAAAAGCTGGTGGCCGTGCTGCCGCCTGAAGACCCTTCGCGTGCCGCGATTCAGGGCGGTATCGAGCGTGCGCGTGCGCAGATCAATCCGGACGCTCAGGCCCCGGCTGTTGCCGGCGCTGATCAGGCTGGGCCGCAATCGGCTGGGCCGCAGTCGGCTGAGCCAGAAACTGCTGGGCCGCAAACGGCTGCCACTGACAGCGCTGCCAAGCTTAACGTCAAGGTTTCACTGGCCGCTGACCTAAAAGACAAGGTGCAGCCGGGCGACAGTGTGTTCGTATTCGCCCGCGCCGTTTCCGGGCCGCCAATGCCGTTGGCCGTCAAGCGCATGACGGTTGCAGATTTGCCAGCCGAGGTGAGTTTGTCTGACGCTGATGCAATGATGCCGATGCTGAAAATTTCCGGTTTCAAACAGGTGCAACTGGTGGCGCGCATCTCGCGCAGCGGCAATGCCCGCGAAGGCGAGTGGGTGGGGCAGAGTGAGCCCTTGAACAATGACACCGCCGAGTTGCAGCAACTGACCATCAACACAGCAGACACTCAAGTCCAATGAAACTGATACGTGGGGCGCTAGTCGCCGGTTTGTTGTTTGTTTCGGGGTGCGCCGTGCAGAGCACGGCGCCAGGCACTACGCCGGCCAGCCAGTTGCCGACCAAGCCGTCGCATCCGCGCTATGCACCGCCGCCTGGCGTGAGTAGCGAATGGGTGCCAAGCCTGGGCGTGTATGCCGTGGGTGGCCAGCGGGATATGTACTACCGCGAACGCACCTACTACCGTTGGAACAATGGCTGGAGCTGGGCGGTCAGCCCGAACGGCCCGTGGACTGACACGGACAGCAGCGGGATTCCGCCTGGCCTGTATCGCCAATACATTCAGTAACGTGTTCAGGGTTCGATAAAAAACCGCACAACCTCCCGGCTGTGCGGTTTTTATATTGCTGGCAACTACGCGCCGTTATTGGCCGAATACGCCATCGCGAAAATCACGCATGGCCTGCTCGATCTCTTCGCGACTGTTCATCACGAACGGCCCATATTGCACGATGGGCTCACCCAGCGGCTTGCCGGCAATCAGCAGCACGCGTGCGCCAGATTCGCTGTGGATAGTCAGGCTGCCGCTATCTGACAGACGCACCAAGTTGCCAGCCTTGACGCTACGGTTCGGCGTGCCCGGCAGCTGGATTTCACCTGAATACACATAAAGCATCGGGCGGATGCCGTCTGCCAGCAGCGGCGCGATGTGCGAGCCAGCCGGCAAGGCCAGATCGAACAGCTGCGGTTCGGTATGCGCACGCTGCACCGCACCTGCCTGTTCAATGTTTGCGGTGCGCAATGTACCCGCAATCACCACGGCCTCAACACCCGCTTCGGTGGTAATGCGTGGGATGCTCTTGGCCGGTATGTCGCGGTAGTCGGCGGGGTTCATCTTGTCTTTGCCTGGCAGGTTCAGCCACAACTGAAAGCCGCGCATCATGCCGTGTTCCTGTTCGGGCATTTCACTATGGATAATCCCGCGTGCGGCGGTCATCCATTGCACGTCACCGGCTTGCAGCAAGCCGACGTTGCCCAGATGGTCTTCGTGGCGCATGCGCCCTTCAAGCATGTAGGTAATGGTTTCGAAGCCGCGGTGCGGGTGCGGTGGAAAACCGGCGATGTAGTCATCGGGATTGTCGGTCGAGAACTCATCGAGCATCAGAAACGGGTCGAAGCGTTCGATACCGGCGCCACCAATTACCCGGTTTAGACGCACGCCAGCGCCATCCGATGCAGGCTGGCCGGGCTGAATGCTGAGAATGGAGCGAGGGTTATCCATGTGGCACCTCCGTAGTGAGCGATGTGCCTAGCTTATTCGGATTTATTCGATTAATGGGTGAGTAATTTACGACTTAAGAATCGAATATTTTGATGATTTGCCTTTAACCGGGTGACCTCAGTTGCCCCGGTTAAAGGCAGATACAGCATAACTTTCGGCGTTACTCGGCGATTTGCAGCTTACGTGCCTCGGTCACCACGTAGCGGATTTTCTCGTACTCGAATGGCGAGTTGAGCTGGCCGTAACGGAAGTCCGTGGTCTTGCGCAGGTCGATTGCCCACAGAGCGGTCATGGGCAGGGTGTCCATGCTGATCGAGGCAAACTCAAGGAAATCCACAGAGCCTTCGGTCTCGAAGTCGACCAGCAGACCGGTGCCATCGCGCAGGCTGGATGGGCCGAAGAACGGCAGCATCAAGTAAGGACCGGCTGGCACACCCCAGTAACCCAGTGTTTGGCCAAAGTCTTCGCGCTGCTGGGGAATGCCCATCTTGGTCGCCGGGTCCCAGGCACCCAATACACCAATGGTGGTGTTGAGGAGGATACGCGCGGTGGTGTCCATCGAACGCTTGACCTTGAGCTGCAACAGGCTGTTCATCAGGCCGCTGAAGTCGCGGATGTTGTTGAAGAAGTTGGTCACCCGGTCTTCGACAAAATCCGGGGTTATCCAGCGATAGCCGCGCACCGTTGGCAACAACACCCACTCATCAAAGCGGTAGTTGAAGTGGTAGATTTCCCGGTTGATCGGTTCAAACGGATCGTAGACTTCAAGTGCTTCGAGGGTTGAACGCTCAAACACGCGTTGATCCAGACCCGGGCGGAACTTGAGTTCTTGCAGCGGATTCTTGAAGCCATCGTCATCGACAGCGGGTTTTTCGCTATCAGGCTGTGCATGGGCCAGGCTGGTGGCGAGTAACAAGGACGGCAGGAGAAGATTCTTAACCACGGAAGAACTCCAGCATGGCGTCGCTGTTGACGCGGTAATTAAGGTTGCCGCAATGGCCCCCGAGCGGATAAACAGTCAGGCGATCACCAAAGGTGCTGCGCAAAAAGCCCAGATCGCCACGGCTGAGGATGATGTCGTCGGCGTTGTGCATGACCGCAATTTTCGGGCTGTTGTGCAGGTAGTCCTTGAGGCTGTAGAGACTGACGTCCTGAATCAACTGATTGAGACTGCCGCCGTCATAGCGCGCTCGCCACATGGGGATCAGCTGTTCGGTCATGTAGCAGTCAAAATCGCACGTCAGCGCACGGCGGAAATACGGCGTCATGTCGGTGCTTTTCTTGATCTTGACGTCTGGCGGGGTGATCAGCCCGCGATGGTTGAGCAGGTCTGAGGTGAAGGCAATATCGGCGGATGAGAAGCGAAATGCCGTGCCGATCAGCATCGCCATCTGCTCATCGTTCAAGGCTTCCTTGGAGCTTTGGAAGTCGGCCAGCATCGCTTCATTGATGTCGATGTAGCCCTTTTGCTTGAAGTAGCGCGTGAGCTTCTTGAAGATCAAGTCATAGAAGTTGGTGTTGTTGCTGACCCCCTTGACCTCGGTTTGCACCAGCTTGTTGAGGTTGCTGATCGAGGCGTACAGGTTCACCGGCGGGTTGAGCAGGAGCACGCGCTTGAAGTTGAAGCTGCGGCGTGTTTCATCCAGCTTGCTGACGAACGCGGCGTGCAGGCCGCCCAGGCTGTAACCGGTGAGGTAATAGTCGGTGACTTTGAGTTCCGGGTGCTGAGCACGTACCGCCTGCATGGCGCGGTAGAGATCGTCGGCATCTTCAGTAGACACGCCGGGCGTGGCGAAGCGCGAAGCCGATACCATGAAGTCATAGCTTGTAGGCGATGAGAGTTGCACCACATGGTAGCCCGCGCCATAAAACAGTTTTTTCAGGTATTCCGGCGTGCTGCTGGAGTAAGCCGCACCTGTGCCGGCAATGATGAATACCAGCGGCGCCGCGCCTTTTTGCCGGGCCAACCGGTAACCCATCTTGGTGACCGGCCAAAAGTTGTCAGTCAACTCAAAGGCGCGCTCGGGGTGCAACTGGATCTTGTAGTCATCCTGATCAATGTCGCTGTCCTCCGGAAGCTTCGGGCGCAAAGCTTCTGGGGTGGTGGCCAGCGTGGCGGCGAACGGATTGGTGATGGGGTAGCCGTAAGTCTGTGGGTCTACATCCAGTGCTAAAACCGGCGCACTGGAAAACAGACCGCAGAGTACAGCGGCAAAGTAGAAAACACGCAGCATGGCAAAATCCTGTTTAGCAAGCAGGGCAATTTAGTTATGGATGTATGACAATCGATTAAGCAAAATGATCGCTTAGCCTGCTATTTATTGTTATAGGCAGCCAACTCACCCAAGGCCGAGCCGGTTAACCGGTACACCGTCCATTCATCTTGCGGTACTGCGCCCAGCTTCTTGTAAAAGCCGGTCGCGGGTTCATTCCAGTCGAGAACAGACCATTCCAGGCGACCGCAATTACGCTCGACGGTCAGCTTGGCCAGTGCTCCGAGCAATGCTTTGCCGAGACCGACGCCGCGCGCGGACTGCCGCACATAGAGGTCTTCGAGGTAGATGCCGGGCTTGGTCAGAAACGTCGAATAATTGTGGAAGAACAGCGCAAAGCCCATTGGTACGCCGTCGATTTCCCCGATCAGCACTTCAGCATAGGGTTTGGCGCCAAACAGGTGTTCGGACAACTGCGCGGGATCGGCAACCACCTGATCACTGAGTTTCTCGTACTCGGCCAGCTCGCCAATCAACTCGATGATGAATCTGACGTCTTGAGGTTGAGCAGGGCGGGTGTTTATCTGGTGCATGGTCATTCCTTAACGGCTTAGCCTGAAGAGAATGCCGTGCTACCGGCAAATGAGCAACAGCACTTGCATCCTTTGGCCGTCAGATTACTCTAGCGGGCTTGATTGATAGGAATGCATGTTGATGCCTCGTTACCTCGGTTGGCTGGTCTTTGCGGTGAGTGTCTTGCTGGTTCTGGCAGCCAGTTTGTGGCTGCGCTATAGCTTGATGGAAGACGCGCAGTGGGTTGATATTTGTCTGCAACCCGAGGTGAGCTGGCAGTGCCAGTTGCGAGCCTATCTGGGCCTGTGGATACACTTCGGGGTCTTGTCGGCTGCCGCGTTGACCAGCGCCGTAGTGGCTTTTTTCTGGCCGGGCAAAGCAGGGCGTGTTATCGCAGGCCTAAGTTTTTTATTGGCGATACCGGCGCTCATTTTGTACAGCGCCAGCCTCGGTGTGCTGGCTACGGTGTTGGCGCTGTTGCGTTTGGTGCGTGACAACAAGCGGCCTTTCGCTGCCGCTTGATGTGCCGACTCATGGTTGTTTGCACAAAACCATTGCGGGGTTTGCGAGGCCTTATCCGGGCAACGGCCGCGAGCTGCGCCAGAGTGCGCAGGCGAGCAGTGCACTGACCAGCGCCCAGCCAATGGCCTGCTGATTACCCAGGGTTTCGATATACAGCTGCGGTGCAATGCCCAGCGTAACGATCAATGCCAACAGCCTGCACTCACGAACCGGCATACGCACTGGGCGCAACGCATAGAACAACGCCGGCAGCAGCAAAGCACTGCTCGGGAAGCTGCGATAACGCGCATCCACCACCAACGCGAGCATCATTACTGCCCCCGCAAAACCAGCCCCCAAAAGCCAGTAATGGGCGCGACGCTGCAACCACTGGAACCAGCGCTGGCGCCAGCCGTGCTGATTTGAAAGGGCGAGGGCCGCGTGCGCCATGACCAGCAAATTGAGCAGCAGCAAGGCAAATGCCCACAACCATTCGCCCCAATAGCGGCTGGTAAGCCAGCTCAACTGGGCCCACAGCGCGATAGAACCCCCGGCAATACTGGCCAGTGCAGGCAGCAGCAAGGCATTGCGTCGCGAAGTGACTGTACCGCCCAGCCATAAGGCTATCAGCGCCAAAGCGCCGCTGACCGCCAGCCAGACGGGCCAGTCAGGCACATTGGAGACATCGCCCTGCAAAATCGCCTTGTCGTTGCGGTCGGCATCATAAAGCCCCCAGTAACCGCCCACTGCGCCTTCGCTGGCGCGCTTCCAGGGCTGATCGAACGCTTCGATCAAGTTGTAATGCCAGCCATTTTCCTCAGCCATCGCCACGAAGCCGCGCATGAAGAGCGCTTGATTAACCCGGCTGGGCACTGCGGTTTCACGCTGGCGGCCTTCGCTTGGCCAGCCGGTTTCACCGATGAAAATCTCTTTCGGGGCGAATTGTCTGGCAAAGCGATCATGCACCTTGGCAACTTTGCTCAGCGCAGTGTCGATGCCCGCCGGATTATCTTCCCAATAGGGCAGCAGGTGGATGGTGATGAAGTCTACCGCCGGTGCTACTTCCGGATGCTTGAGCCAGAACTCCCAGACATCGGCGTAAGTGACAGGCTGCTTGACCTTGGCTTTGACCTGCTCGATCAGCTTGACCAATTGGCGCGGCGTCACTTCTTTGCGCAGCAGCGCTTCGTTGCCGACAATGACCGCTTTGACAACATCCGGATTGGCGTTGGCCATGCGTATCGCGTTATTGATTTCGACTTGGGTGTCGTCATGGCTACGGCTGACCCAGGCGCCGATCATCAATGTGAGGCCATGTTCGCGGGCAATTTCTGGCAACGCCTCAAGGCCTGTGACCGAATAGCTGCGCACGCAGGTGAATTGCTTGGCCAGCAGCGCCAGATCGGTCTCCATTTGCTCGCGGTGTATTTGCAGCGGCTGCTGGAATGGCGACTGGTCCTTGCCGAACGGGCTGTATGAGGCGCACTGCATTTTGTGGCTGGCGCTGGCAACATCAGGCAGGTTCACCGCGCGGCCAAGTCCGTACCAAAGGTAGGTCAGGAGCGCGAGGCTGACTGCGCAAGCAACAAGGTAGACGAGGCGAACAGAGGGTTTTTTGGCTGGCATAGTTGCGGTAGTCAAGGGACAAGCGGCGCATATTAGCCCAAGCGCAGCGGCGCGGATATGGACGGATTAACCGACCGTGAACGATCTACTTAAACGATATGAGCGCGCAAACACAAGCCCCGGATTGACAGCCGCTTACTGCCAGCTAGGTTTGCCCTTGCAGTTCGCCAACGCAACTGTGGCCAGGCCGGCCAATATTTACCGAGATGGAGTTCGACCATGCGCAGTCATTTTTTGCAGCTCATTTTTGCAACCCTCCTGTTAGCAGGCCCTTGTCATGTAATGGCCGAGCCGGAGCAGGCAGTGGCCGGTACTGAACCGGCCGTTCAGGAGCAAAACAACAGTGCGATAAACCTCAATACCGCCGATGCACAAACCTTGCAGCAGTCACTGGCTGGTGTCGGCGAGGTAAAAGCCTCGGAGATAGTCAATCATCGCGACGCGCATGGCGATTTTGTCAGCGTCGATGAATTGCTGGAGGTGAAAGGAATTGGCACCTCGATCATCGATAAAAATCGCGACAAACTGATCGTGGACTGAGATGTATACCAGCCGCCGGAGCGGAGACAGGCGGCAGGGATGTGATTAGCTGCGCCATGCCTCAGCGAGCTGGGGCGATGGCGCGGCACGCAAAACGCTTGGGGCATCTATGCTGAGGCGGGTGGGGTTGAACACGCCACCTGCCGCTGTATTGCGCGGTAAAAGGGCTCAGGCAGGAGAGGTGCCGAGCATGTCATGGATCACCGCTTCAGCAACCCGAATGCCGTCGACGCCCGCCGAGAGAATCCCGCCGGCGTAACCTGCACCTTCACCTGCCGGGAACAAACCTTTGACGTTAAGGCTTTGCAGTTCTGCGTTGCGGGTAATACGCAGGGGCGATGATGTGCGGGTTTCGATTCCGGTGAGCACTGCATCGTGCATCGAGAAGCCGCGAATCTGCTTTTCGAACGCGGGCAGCGCCTCGCGAATGGCTTCAATGGCGAAGTCCGGCAAAGACGGCGCCAGATCGCCCAGTTTCACCCCAGGCTTGTAGGACGGCTCGACGCTGCCCAGTCCCGTGGATGGCTTGCCGGCAATGAAATCACCGACCAATTGGCCAGGCGCTTCATAGGTGCTGCCGCCGAGAATGTAGGCGTGGGATTCAAGCTGCTCTTGCAGTTCGACACCCGCCAACGGGCCGCCCGGATAATCCTGCTCCGGGGTGATGCCCACGACGATACCGGCATTGGCGTTGCGCTCATTACGCGAGTACTGGCTCATGCCGTTGGTGACCACGCGATTGGGCTCCGATGTAGCCGCCACCACAGTGCCGCCCGGACACATGCAGAAGCTGTAAACCGAGCGGCCATTTTTTGCGTGATGCACCAGTTTGTAGTCGGCCGCGCCCAGTTTCGGGTGGCCGGCGTATTTGCCCAGACGGGCGCGGTCAATGATCGACTGCGGGTGCTCAATGCGGAACCCCACCGAGAACGGCTTGGCTTCCATGAACACGTCGCGGCTGTGGAGCATGCGGAAGGTGTCTCGCGAGCTGTGACCGAGCGCCAGAATCACGTGACGGCTGAGCAATTGCTCGCCGTTTTCGAGCACCACGCCTTGCAGTTGCCCGTCTTCTATCAACACATCGCTGACGCGTTGCTCAAAACGGACTTCGCCGCCCAGCGCCTTGATTTCTTCGCGCATGGTGGCCACCACGCCGGTGAGGCGGAAGGTGCCGATATGCGGCTTGCTGACGTACATGATCTCTTCCGGCGCGCCGGCTTTGACGAACTCGGTGAGCACTTTGCGGCCGAGAAATTTCGGGTCCTTGATCTGGCTGTAGAGTTTGCCGTCCGAGAATGTCCCGGCGCCGCCCTCACCAAATTGCACGTTGGATTCCGGGTTAAGCACATTCTTGCGCCACAAACCCCAGGTGTCTTTGGTGCGTTGGCGGACTTCCTTGCCGCGCTCCAGCACGATCGGTTTAAGACCGGCCTGCGCCAGAATCAAGGCCGCAAAAATCCCGCAGGGGCCAAAACCGACAACGATTGGGCGTTGTTCGGGCGCGGTCTTGGCTGCGCCCGCAGGCTTGTAGCTGATGTCGGGGCTGACGCTGATGTGGCGGTCTTCAGCGAATTTTTCGAGCAGTGCGGCTTCATCACGCACGGCGCAGTCGATGGTGTAGATGAACTGCAATTCGCTGGATTTCTTGCGCGCATCGTAGCTGCGCTTGAACAGGGTGAAGTCGAGCAAGGCGTCATCGCTGATGCCAAGACGCTGCGCAATGGCCGGGCGCAGGGCTTCTTCCGGATGATCGAGGGGTAATTTGAGTTCGGTAATGCGCAGCATGAGGGCGTCCACATTCAGGGCCGGAGGCAACCCGGCAACTTGAGAAGGCGCTGATTATACGCGGATTTGCGCGCCGCGAGACTGCCCGGCGCTGAGCCCGGTCAGCCGTTTGGCTGAAAGTGTTGCGAAGCAGCGGCTGCCAGCATCGGGGGTCGCCAGCAGCCACTTGCGATTTAGCGGTCGTATGCGCCGCCGTAGTAGGCACAACCGCGCATAACCGTGCCATTGAGGCGCAGTTCTGCGCTCAAGTGCTGCACGCCTCCGCTCATGCTGTTAATGCAGCGCTGCGGAGTGACCCACAATTCAACGCGCTCACCATTGGCTTCGCTGGCGATGCTGGTGCGGCCTTCCGGCATCTGCTCGACCACATAAGGCAGAACCAGCGGGTCTTTATCCAGACGCTTGAGGAGCATGCCCTTATTGCTGACCAACACATTCCAGTCTGGCTCAGTGCCACTGGCGTTGATCACGGTTGGCAAGAAATTCAGGTCGCGGCAGGTTTGGCCTTCGGCCTGCAGGCGATAAACCGTGTCGAGCACAAATCGGCCATCGGCTTCGTTGTTGTCACCGGCGGTCAGCTGGCCGCCAAAGTCGGCGTGAAGCGAGGTGGCGCCGTCAGCCATGAGGCGACGGGCGTCCTGAGCAACACCGGTTGGGTCATCGTCGCTGATGACAAACTGACGCTTCTCATCGCACGGCTGAAACAGCAGCTTGCCGGCACTCATTTTCACTTCGCCTTGCATGCGACTGGAAGGAATTGGCGCATCCGGCTTGCCGGTGTACACGCAACCGGCAAAAATGGGTAACAGGGCAAATACAAAGGCGCGGCTGAGTTGCATCACAAGGTCTCCTGACAAGTGCGGCCACGTTACCGAGCCCGCCCGGTGTTCACAAGAGGCAGCATGGCGATGATTCAATCTAAGCGAGTCTATGAAGCCGTAACCGATAACGACGGACAGCGGGTGCTGGTGGATCGGCTGTGGCCGCGCGGCATTAGCAAGGCTGATTTGTCTGACGTTAACTGGTGCAAAGAGGTGGCGCCGAGTGATGCGTTGCGCAAACAGTTTCACCAACACCCCGACACCTTCACTGAGTTCCGTCAGGGTTATCGTCAGGAACTGGCGGCGCATCCGGAATACTGGCAGCAACTGCTGGTGATCGCCGCACGTGAAACCCTGACGCTGCTGTATGCGGCCAAGGACACGGAGCAGAATAACGCCGTGGTCTTGGCCGAATTCCTTGAGGATGAGCTGGATAGGCGCGGCGATTCAAGCTCGCCAGTGTGTTACGCCGACGAACGCTAAGGCTATTCTGCTGCGATGTCGGTTGGCTTGAACCAGAACTCGATTTCGTCGGTGTCCTGCTCGAAAGAGGCGGCATGTTCAACATGCGCCGGTACGTGATACCAGTCGCCGATGCCGAAGCGCTGAACAGCGCCGTGCATATGCAAGATTAATTCGCCGCGAATAATCACCCCATAGTTATCGGTGTCGTGGCTGTGGGGTTCGATATGGTCGCCGCTGGCGTAGGAGGCCAGCAGGACATCGGCGCCGTCTGCCGCCAACTTGTAGGCATCAAATCGCCCGCTGTAGAGGGGTAGGGTGCGAAATTTGTCGGGATAAAGACCGCTCTTTAAACCTCCGTGTCGGGATAGCTAGAACATTCCGTGTTGATTCGGTGACTGGGCAGGCACCGCCTGAGCAATATCCCACAGTTCGACGATAAGGCCATCGACAAATCGAAACAGGTGCACCACCGCAATGCCGGGATCGCCCGGTTTATGAATCACCCGCGAGTGAACAGCCACGCGGTCACCGTCCTGCAAGCAGGTCTGTACCTCGAGTGCGGCGCAAGGATTGTTCTCGGCATTTTCCTGCATGGCCTGCATCAGCGACTGGGCATCGCCCTTGAAGTGCGGGTTATGGTGGATAAAGTCGTGGCGCACGCAGGCGCTGTAAGCCTTGGCGCTATGCCCCGAGATAGCCAGCTGGAGAAAGGCGACTGCGGTTTCTTTGTTTGACTGGGCTGTGTTCATCTTCGGCTCCTGTCAGGTGGCGCGTGATGCTGGTCCGCGATGCCAGTGGGTTAGCGCATGAGTAAAGCGCATCACCCGAAAAGCCACAATTTTCAGCTGTTACCAGCCGGATCAGCCGAGCTTGCTTCTAAACATAAAGTAAACCGCGCCCACCAGGCAAAGGCCTGCCCACAAGTAATCCAGCTTCAGTGGTTCCTTGAGGTACATCACCGAAAACGGCACGAAAACACTCAGGGTGATGACTTCCTGAATGATTTTCAGCTGGCCGACACTCAACACAGTAAAGCCAATGCGGTTGGCCGGAACCTGCAGCAAGTATTCGAACAGCGCGATGCCCCAACTGATGAACGCGGCGATTATCCAGGGTTTGTTATTCAATTCCTTGAGGTGGGCATACCAGGCGAAGGTCATGAACACATTGCTGCAGGCGAGAAGCCCGATTGAGACGAGGATTGGATTCATTGCTGTGGTTTCTGCGAGGTCAGGCCAGAGTCAGGCCGCGAGCGCCAATGATAGGGTCGAATTCAGCGCGCGTGAAGCAGCTGGTAGGCACGAAACAACTCGCTGACGGCAATGCCATCAATGGTCATTTCGCTGAGGTCGGCATCTTCGATACGAACCCCGCTCAGGCAGACGTTGCGCAGGGTAGCGTTACGCAACGAGACGTTGTTGAACTGTGCCAGATCCATGCGAACGTCATTGAAGCGGGCGTGGCTCAAATTGACGTCGTCAAAAGTCGAGCCTGTAAGGTCGGTGTTCTCGTGGTGTACGGCGTTGGTGTTCGGCATCGCTGTGCTCATTGGCAGTGGTTGCAGCATCCATTTATCGCGGCGATAACACGCGGTTGTTGAGCCTAGCGCCTGAAAAAGTAAGGCAATGCCGCCACCACGGCGCACACCGCGACCATCAGCACAACAGATTCGATGAAGTAGGGCAGGCCCATCAGCAGCAGGCCGCAAACAAAAGGCACGGCTGAGCGCTGTTTCTTGCCGTAAATGGCGTAGCCGAGGCCAATAGAGCCGAACAGCAAACCCCACAACAGTGCTGCTGTGCCTGAGTTCAACCTGAGTTACCCATCAGCGTTTCAGGCTCCAGGTGTCTGGCGCGCCCTGAACGGCGATAATTTCCGGGCTGCGCGTGCAAACTGCGCGAACCCGGTCGGGGGGCAGGAGTAACGCTTCGGCCATGCCTTGCGCGGTGTGGCGGGTTTCAGGGTTTGTGGCGGCAGCGTCTCGCAGAAACTTCAGCACCACGCCTTCATCGATTTTGAACTTGATCCATTTATAGAGCCAGTAATGGCCGATAAGCGCCACGATCACCACGATGGCAATTATCACTTTTGCTTCCATGTCCGGCTCCTGTTTCTGCGCTCAGGCTTAAAGCGCCAAGCATACGGGTTTCAGCGCCCCGGCTGCCACTGATCATAGGCCGGCAGGCCGTTGTATTCGAGCCACGGCACGTCGTATTCAGTCCAGATATGGTGCTGAGGTTGCACGCCAGGGTCTTCATCGAGTGTGGCAACGCGCACAATCACATGAGGCTGCTGGTCGCGCTCGGCAACCAAGTGCGAGCCGCAGACTGAGCAGAAGCGCCGCAGTTTGCCGGGCGATGACTCGAAAGATGCTAGTTTGTCTTCACCTTTGAGCCAGCGAAAATGCTCGCGCAGTACCCCGGCCGTGGTGGCAAAGGCCGCAGAGTGCGCCTTGCGGCAGGTGCGGCAATGACAATGCCCGATCGGCTTGTCGAGGCTGTCTATCTGGTATTCGATTGCGCCGCACAAACAACTGCCTTTCATGTTGCCTCCAGAGACGCTGGTTAATGAATGGTTATTGCTTTCAGAGGGTTCGTACCGCGCCTGAAACACGGATGGAGGCGCCTGGTGTTGGGGGAATATGCGCGGTGATTCGCGAGCGCATCCCCATGTCCTCACCCTGAATAATCTCTATTTGGCCGTTATGTGGCCAGCTTATGTCACGCAGGTAGCCCGCCAGTGCAGCGGTTGCTGCTCCGGTTGCCGGGTCTTCGTAAACGCCGCCCGAGGCAAAGGGATTACGGCTATGGATCAGCTGCGGTGTTTGCGCATAGCCGAGCAGAATGGTCACCAGCCCGGCATCGTTCATCAGCTTGCGACCAGCCTCCTGGTCGTAGCGCATGGCAGCGAGTTGTTCGCGGCTGTTGAGCATGATCAGCAAATGATCGGCGCCGCCGTTTGCCAGCGCGGGTGCAATGCGCGTGTCCAGTGCTGCACGGTTATAGCCGAACAACGTCAGGGCTTGATCCAGCAGGTCATCGGGCGCTGGCGCGCTGCGTGTGGGAGGGGATTGCAGCGCCGCCGAGAGCTGACCATCGACTTGTTGGCCTTCGACGCTGATCGATGCCAGATTCAGTTCCAGCGGATAGACGCCATTGCCGTGACGCATGGCCAGCGCTGCGCCCAGTGCAATGGTTGCATGGCCGCAGAAAGGCACTTCCGATTCTGGCGAGAAATAGCGCACGCGCCATGCCGAGCCTTGAGGCGCCGCGAAAGCTGTTTCGGAGTAACCGACTTCATGGGCGATACGCTGCATGTCTTCGGCGGCGGGCAATTCGTTACAGATAACAATGCCAGCAGGATTGCCGCCCGTTTCTCCATCAGCAAATGCCGCCAATCGTTGGATGTCCATGATCGCTCCGGGGCTAGTCGTGTGTTATCAATTTTACTGTGAAGTCCTGCGTTGCGCCTGGTGCTGCAAACAACTGTCCGAGTGTGTGAAAGTCTTCTTCGCTAGCAAAAGCGCCGCGCTGCGGTTGTTAGCGTCTGCGCTCCGCCAGTTGCGCCAGACGCAGCGCATCGCTCGTTTGCAGTCCGTATTGGGGCTCGATTTCTCAGGTGTCGGTGGCCATGGTGAAGATCAGGCGGTTGCCGAACGGGTCCATCACCGACATATCGCGGCTGCCCCACGGCATGTCGGCAATGTGCGGGCGACTGTAGCCGTAGGGTTTGGCGAGTAATTGTTGCTGCAGTGCATCGATGTCTGCGCTCTCGATACGCAGTGCCGCACCGGGGCAGCAATCGCCGTGATGCTCAGACAAGTGAATAATGCAGGCATCGCGCGAGACCTGCATATACAGCGGTAAGTCTTCGGCAAAGCGATGTTGCCAGTCGAGCGTGAAACCGAGGAAGTCGACATAAAATTCAAGGGCCTTGGCACTGTCGAAAATCCGCAGAATCGGGGTGGTTTGCAGCAGCTTCATGGCCACGCGCTCCCTGTGCGAGTTGTTGTGTGAGCCTTGTATAGTTCAGCCCGGCGCTTCAAAGCTGGCGCGGGGCAAACATGATGATTGCCATGCCCAGCAGCGCCACGCCGCCGCCAATCAGGTCCCAGTGGCTGGGTTTGATCCCGTCCACCAGCCACAGCCAAATCAGCGCGGTTGCTATATAAACGCCGCCATAGGCTGCATACACGCGACCTGCGGCCGTTGGGTGCAGGGTTAAGAGCCAGGCAAACAGGCTCAGGCTGAGCAATGCCGGGAGCAGCAGCCAAATGCTCTTGCCTTGCTTCAACCACAGATAGGGCAAATAGCAGCCGATTATTTCGGCCAGCGCGGTCAGTACAAACAGGCCGATGGTTTTAAGCTCAGGCATGGGCGATTACCTGCAACAGGCGCTGGTGCGGGGAGTCAAAATACATCTTCGACTACGTCCAGAATGAAGTCGGCGCGCTCTTCAATACTCACCTTGGGCACCTCGACAGGCGTGTATCCCCAGAGCGTGTACCACTGTTTCAGTCCCTCGAAAACCTGCACCGACTCCTCGAAGGTCTGGTCGCGCTCGGTGTCGGTCGCGTAGATTTCCGGCCACGGCTCGAACAAAAACACCACCTCGTTGTACGGATGGGCAACCACTTTGCGGGCCTTGTCGAGGTGTGAAAGGGCGCCGATGACATTGAGCATGTACAACGCATCGAGAACGCCACGGTCGTAAAACGTGGGTTCGTCTTCGATCCAGAGTTTGTGATATTGCTCGATGTCTGCGCGCAGAACGTCCTGGGCAAAGGTTTTCGGGTCTGGGCGCGGCGGCAGATTCTGACTCAGACGGGCTTGGATGATTTGCCTGGCAGACTCCGGTGCAACCGCCAGTTCACGTTGCTGCAAGGCATGCAGTACGCTGGTTTTGCCCGCACCCGGGCCGCCCGTGAGTACAAATCTGCTATTCATTTACACCGCCAATGTGTGCTGGGAGTCATCTGCTGCTGCCGAGTGTTTGCGTGGCCGTGGCACAAGGTCTGAGCACTTTACCCGAGCACAGGTTCAAGTTTGTTGAAAAGTTACAGATTGAACCGGCCACGTACTTAGGCTTCGGGTGTGCCCGTGTCCTGGTCGCCTGAAGACAAACCAGCCCGTGCGGCTGCGGCCAGGGCCTGATATTTGAGTTTGAAGGCATCCAGCGCGTCTTCTTCCAGCTCTTCAAGGTCCAGCAACGCGTTGTGCGCACCTTGGGTGGCACGAATCAACTCATCCAGCTTGACCTGAATCGCCTCGGTGTCGCGGTTCTGGGTGTTTTGGATGAGGAACACCATCAGGAAGGTGATGATGGTCGTGCTGGTATTTATCACCAACTGCCAGGTGTCGCTGAAGCCAAACAGCGGGCCGCTGATCAGCCACACGACGATTAATCCGGCAGCGAAGGTGAATACGCGTGGGCGGCCGCAAAAGTGTGCCGCCGATTTGGCGAAGCGGGAATACCAGGCGTTGCGTTGCATCAGGCAGCTCCAGTGACGGTTGTGGGCTTACTTTTGTCGAGATTTACGAGTCGATGATCATGTCGTTTAGCAGCACTCAGTCTTGGATGAAGGTGGCTGCACAAAAAAGGGATCAGCCGACCATTTGCATCGGGCTGATCCCTTGTTTAACGGTTGAGCTTTGGGCCTGAGGCGTTAGCTATTAACCAGTTGTTTCTTGAATTTCTTGGCCTTGAACGCCAGCACCACCATGATCACGCCAAAAACAACCGCATATGTGGCGATGAGCCAGAGCAGGGTCAGAGCACCGGCAAGCGGTTGCGCCACCATGATCACGCCAAACAGAATCGAGGCGGCACCTGCCAGAATCAACAACCACTCACCCTTGATCTCACGGCGCAGACGAATAGCCGTAACCACCTGCATTACCCCCGATGCAATCGCCCAGATTGCAATGTAGAACATCAGCGCCACGGTCGTAATGCCCGGGGCTGTGAGCGTCAGTACCCCAATGCCCACGCCGACCAGCCCCCAAAGAAGAAAGGCCCACCAGTGATCGTCTTCTTTACGCCCGGATATTGCAGTCCAAATCCCCAGTACCCCATCTGTCAGGCTGTAGATACCGAACAGAATGACTAATGCCGCCAGAGAAATGCCCGGTTGGATCCACGTCAGTACGCCAAACAAAATTGCTATCACGCCGCGTACCAGCAGCATCCACCATGTATCGGAAAGAATGCCGGACAATTGGTTTTTATCCATCTGAATATCCATATGCGATTTACTCCGTCAATTAAGAACCTGCCACTTCAGTCTATGCCAATCTGCAATTTTTGCTTGAGTCATACGCCGTCCAGAAATGTGCGCACGGGGTGTCTAACAGGCATGGATCGGGGCTTTAGCGATACGGGGCTGGGGGAAAGGACAACGTGGTACGGCGTCGACGTTTTTTGCGACCGAAGCTGCCCGGCAAAATAGTAGGGCTAGCCCACCGAAAGATGGATAACCGCAGGTTAAGTGACCATTGAGAAAAGGTGCGGCATTGTCGCGGGCCCGAGATTGGGCGATTGTCATCGCCATGACGGATTACTCGGCGCCGCCGTGTTATCCATCCTCCGGTTTAGCCATCAAGACCGAGGCGAGTGGCGGAGGATGGATGAACCGCAGGTTGATCCATCATTGGGGGATCGGCGTGTAATGGTTGCGCCCGCATTGGGCGATTGTCATCGCCATGACGGATTACCCGGCGTAGCCGTGTTATCCATCCTCCGGTTTGGACATCAAAACCGAAGCGAGTGTCGGAGGATGGATGAACCGTAGGTTGATCCGTCATTGGGGGAGCGGCGTGAAATGGCTGCGACCGGTTTAGGCGATTACCATCGCCATGACGGATTACCCGGCGTAGCCGTGTTATCCATCCTCCGGTTTGGCCATCAGGACCGAGGCGAGCGGCGGAGGATGGATGAACCGTAGGTTGATCCGTCATTGGGGGATTGGTGTGTACAGGTTGTGACCGGTTTAGGCGATTGCCATCGCCATGACGGATTACCTGGCGCAGCCGTGTTATCCATCCTCCGGTTTGGCCATCAGGACCGGGGCGAGTGGCGGAGGATGGATGAACCGAAGGTTGATCCATCATTGGGGGAATGGTTTTGTAACGCGCATAAAAAAGCCCCGGTTATTAAACCGAGGCTTTGAATTTGGCTCCACGACCTGGACTCGAACCAGGGACCCAATGATTAACAGTCATTTGCTCTACCAACTGAGCTATCGCGGAACAACGGTGCGTATCCTACTGATTCAGAACGGAAAGTCAACACTCTACCGATCATTGAAATGCAATTTTTTTCGCTCTTTTATAATTTTAGCTGGCGCTGCAGAATTTTGGCCGGTGAGGCGCTGCTGAAAAGAAAAAAACGGCATAAAAACCCAGATTATTTAGAAGCAATCTGGGCCTTTAGCCGTTTTCAGGGTGCCGATTATCTCGACACCGTTTCTGCTGGAGGCGCATTTTGGTTGCGCCTCTTAATCGCTTACAGGACGCTGGCGATTGCTTCGGTCACTGCTGGCAGGTTGCGCTGGTTCAGCGCCGCTACGCAGATGCGGCCTGTGCCGACGGCGTAGATGCCGAACTCGTTGCGCAGGCGTTCTACTTGCTCGGTGGTGAGGCCGGAGTAGGAGAACATGCCGCGCTGTTGGGCAACGAAGCTGAAATCGCGCTTGGCGCCACGGGCAGCCAGTTGTTCAACCATGGCCATGCGCATGTTGCGGATGCGGTCGCGCATTTCGCCCAGCTCGGCTTCCCACATCGCCCGCAGCTCTGGCGTGTTGAGCACGGTGGCGACAACGCTGGCGCCATGCGTTGGCGGGTTGGAGTAGTTGGTGCGGATGACACGCTTGACCTGCGACAGAACGCGGCCGGTTTCGTCGTTGGAGCCGGTCACGATCGACAGTGCGCCGACGCGCTCGCCATACAGCGAGAACGACTTGGAGAACGAGCTGGACACGAAGAAGGTCAGGCCCGACTGAGCAAACAGGCGCACAGCCACGGCATCTTCTTCAATGCCGTCGCCAAAGCCCTGATAAGCGATGTCGAGGAATGGCACGTGCTCGCGCTCACGGAGGATTTCCAGGATCGCTTGCCAGTCTTCAAGGTTCAGGTCCACGCCGGTCGGGTTGTGGCAGCACGCGTGCAGCACAACGATTGAGCGGGTTGGCAGGTTCTTCAGGTCTTCGAGCAGGCCGCCGCGGTTTACACCGTTGCTGAATGCATCGTAGTAGCGATAATTACGCACAGGGAAGCCGGCCGACTCGAACAGGGCGCGGTGGTTTTCCCAGCTTGGGTCGCTGATGGCGACAGTTGCATCCGGCAGCAGGCGCTTGAGAAAATCTGCACCAATCTTCAGTGCGCCGGTACCGCCGAGCGCCTGAGTGGTGACTACCCGGCCTTCGCTGATCAGTCGCGAGTTGGCGCCGAACAGCAGGGTTTGTACCGCTTGGTCGTAAGCCGCAATGCCTTCAATTGGCAGATAGCCGCGCGGGGCGTGCGCTTCAATGCGCGCCTTTTCCGCCTCGGCCACTGCGCGAAGCAGCGGAATACGGCCTTCTTCGTTGGTGTACACACCAACTCCGAGGTTGACCTTGGTGGCGCGGGTATCCGCGTTGAATGCTTCGTTAAGACCCAGGATAGGATCGCGCGGAGCCATTTCGACGGCAGAGAACAGACTCATGGATGCGGCAACTCTGTGGCAAAGAGTGGAGGGCAGCAAACCGCAGTCGGCAAGGGCTGCGGGTTACGTAGTTGGCCCGGTAGTATAACGGGCCTGTGCACGTGCTGCGACTGCGCAAGCACGCTTTTCGTTAGGCTCTTTTGCCGCGTTAACGCCAGTTGACGCAGAAACGGCAATAGACCCTCGTTATGACGTACTCTATTGGGTCGCGTCACAACCGTTTGTCGAGGTTTGCTATGTCTGAGTTTGAATTAGTCACCCGTTTTCAGCCTGCAGGTGATCAACCGGAAGCAATCCGGCAGATGGTCGAGGGCCTTCAAGCTGGGCTCTCTCACCAGACCCTGCTCGGCGTGACCGGCTCGGGCAAGACCTTCAGCATTGCCAACGTAATTGCTCAGGTAAAGCGCCCGACGCTGGTGCTGGCGCCGAATAAAACTCTCGCCGCGCAGCTTTACGGGGAGTTCAAGAGTTTCTTCCCGCACAACGCAGTCGAATACTTCGTTTCCTACTACGACTATTACCAGCCCGAGGCGTATGTACCGGCGTCGGACACGTTCATTGAGAAAGATGCCTCTATCAACGACCATATCGAGCAGATGCGGCTGTCGGCGACCAAGGCGTTGCTGGAGCGCAAAGACGCGATTATCGTCACCACCGTGTCGTGCATTTACGGTCTGGGCAGCCCCGAGTCGTACTTGAAAATGGTCCTGCACGTTGACCGTGGCGATCGCATGGATCAGCGCGAACTGCTGCGCCGTCTGGCCGACTTGCAATACACCCGCAACGACATGGACTTTGCCCGTGCGACCTTCCGGGTGCGTGGCGATGTAATCGACATCTTCCCGGCGGAATCGGACCTCGAAGCGGTGCGCATTGAGCTGTTCGATGACGAGGTGGAGAGCATTTCGGCATTTGATCCGCTGACCGGCGAAGTGATCCGCAAAATGCCGCGCTTCACCTTTTACCCCAAGAGCCACTACGTAACGCCTCGCGAAACGTTGATGGAGGCAATCGACAAGATCAAGGTCGAGTTGGCCGAGCGCCTCGAATACCTGCGCGGCGCCGACAAGCTGGTCGAAGCGCAGCGCCTTGAGCAGCGCACACGGTTTGATCTGGAGATGATTCTCGAACTCGGCTACTGCAACGGCATCGAAAACTACTCGCGCTATCTGTCCGGTCGCGGGCCGGGCATGCCGCCGCCAACTCTTTACGATTACCTGCCGGACGAAGCCCTGCTGGTGATCGACGAGTCGCACGTGAGCGTGCCGCAAGTGGGCGCCATGTACAAAGGCGACCGCTCGCGCAAAGAGAATCTGGTCAATTACGGCTTCCGTTTACCGTCGGCGCTGGATAACCGCCCGATGCGTTTTGAGGAGTGGGAAGCCGCCAGCCCGCAAACCATCTTTGTCTCGGCAACGCCTGGGCCGTATGAAGCTGAACATGCCGGACGGGTGATTGAGCAAGTGGTGCGGCCGACCGGTCTGGTCGACCCGGAAATTGAGGTGCGCCCGGCGCTGACGCAGGTTGATGACTTGATGTCAGAAATCCACAAGCGCGTGGAGATCGGTGAGCGCGTGCTGGTGACTACACTGACCAAGCGCATGGCTGAAGATCTGACCGATTATCTCGGCGATCACGGCATCAAGGTTCGCTACCTGCACTCCGACATCGACACGGTTGAGCGGGTCGAGATTATTCGTGATCTGCGCATCGGCGCGTTTGATGTGCTGGTCGGGATCAACTTGCTGCGTGAAGGCTTGGATATGCCGGAAGTCTCGCTGGTGGCGATTCTCGATGCCGACAAGGAAGGCTTCCTGCGTTCTGAGCGTTCATTGATCCAGACTATCGGTCGTGCCGCGCGAAACCTTAACGGCCGGGCGATTCTCTACGCGGACCGAATGACTGGCTCCATGGAGCGCGCAATCGGCGAAACCGAACGCCGCCGCGACAAACAGATCGCCTTCAATAAGGCAAACGGCATCGTGCCCAAGGGCGTGTTCAAGGACGTCAAAGACATCATGGAAGGCGCCGTGGTGCCGGGCTCGCGCAGCAATAAGCGCAAAGGCATGGCCAAAGCGGCAGAGGAGCAGGCGCGCTACGAAAACGAACTGCGCTCGCCGAGCGAGATTGCCAAGCGGATTCGTCAGCAGGAAGAGAAGATGTACCAGTTGGCTCGCGATCTGGAGTTCGAGGCTGCGGCGCAAATGCGCGACGAGATACAGAAATTGCGCGACCGCTTATTGCAGGTTTGATCGCTTTTATTGCGCGGGCGGTTTTCCCGCGCAGTGATTGCGATTAGTGGGCCTTCCACTTTTTCGCGGTATCGGCGAGTTGTTCACGCATGCCTTCAAGTGTTGCCGACAACTCATGCGTCAGCAGTATGTAGCCACCCAGGCTGGAAATGGTGTCGGCCTCAAAGTGCAGCGGTTTTTCCAGCGGATGGCGTTGCTTGCTGATCGCATTCGCCGAGCCGATGCGCAGTGCACGCGCCATGCCCACCAATAAGCGCCTGATGCTGCGATTCTCTGCGCCCAGCGCGGACTGCAATAACGCCAAACCTTGTTCGTCATTCGGCCGGGTATGCGCGAGAATTTCCAACGTGCTGATGCACATGCGCAAACTGCGCTGAATCGCGTCCATGCGGGTCATGGATATGTGCATTTCCTTGGCCGCCGAAGGCATTAATGAACGCAGTTGCACCATTGTCTTGTTCAGGCGATTGAGAATCGCCTGATGCTCATCGCCCGTTACCGGCTTGCCGGAAATAATCCGACTATGAATGGCCGCGCAATCACGCAGTGCGCCCGACAGGTTGTAGCGCCAGGAATAAAACGCGTAGAGCGGCAAAGCAAACGAGAACAGCAGCGCCAGGACGATACCAATCAGAATATTCAGGCTGCGCCAAATGCCAATGCTCAGCGGATTATCGCCATGCCCGGCGACGATAAACAGGGTGATGGCCGAGAGCAGGGCGATGTAGCCGCCCTTGTCGATGGCGTGATAGGCAAACACGCCGCAGCATAACGACATCAAGGTGTACGTCAGCACTGGCATTTGCAGGTAGTCGTGCTGGATAGCCAACAGCAAACCCAAACCAGCGCCGATCAGTGTTCCTGCCGCACGTTCTGCGGCCTTGCGGCGAATATTGCCGTGATGCTGCAAGCCGCCAATAACCACCAGCATGGTCACCGAAGCCCATTCACCGTGGGGCACACTGATGCCGGTGGTGAGCAAAATGGATACCAGCAACCCGACCGAAATACGTCCCGCATGGATATAACGCGCATTGCGATAACGCCGGTACGGATCAGTAACCGGGCGAACCAGTTTGTGCAAAAAAGTGCGGATACGAAGAGTGTGCAAATCGCCGCCTGTTCGATGTTCAAGGGTCGGACGTTCAGAGTACTAAAGTCCATCTGCAAACCGTAGCCCAAAGCCGGTCAGCCACCAAACGCCGATGCGTTGCGCAGAGAGATTTTATCGCCGGCCGATAATATGCCGACCCCGTATAACCGGTGGCGAGCCATGACGGAAGCCGCGACGCGGATTCCATCCTCCACATTCAACCCAGAACCGAAACCGGAACACCGAAAAACCGAAAACCCGGAGGATGGATAGCGTGCGCAGCACCGCAATCCGTCAAGGCGATACAATCGCCCAATCAACAGACCAACGCAAAATCCCTCACCGCCCAAAGCCCAAAGCCAATCCGCGCAACACAGCCCCGCCGTCATGACGGAAGCCGCGATGCGGATTCCATCCTCCACATTCAAACAAGGACCGAAACCGGTGATCCGAAAAACCGGAAAACCGGAGGATGGATAGCGTGCGCAGCAACGCAATCCGTCAAGGCGATGCAATCGCCCAATCAACAGACCCACGCACAATTTCGCACCGCCCAAAGCCAATCCGCGCAACACAGTCCCGCCGCCATGACGGAAGCCGTGATGCGGATTCCATCCACCACATTCAAACCGGAACCCAAATCCGGACAACCGAAAAACCGGACAACCGGAGGATGGATAGCGTGCGCAGCACCGCAATCCGTCAAGGCGATGCAATCGCCCAATCAACAGACCACCGCAAAATCCCGCACCGCCAAAAATCCAAAGCCAATCCGCGCAACACAGCCCCACCGCCATGACGGAAGCCGCGTTGCGGATTCCATCCTCCAGATTCAAATAGGAACCCAAATCCGGACAACCGAAAAACCGGACAATCGGAGGACGGATAGCGTGCGCAGCAACGCAATCCGTCATGGCGATGCAATCGCCCGATCAACAGACCCACGCAAAACCCCGCACCGCCAAAAAGTCCAAAGCTAATCCGCGCAACACAGCCCCGCCGTTATGACGGAAGCCGCGTTGCGGATTCCATCCTCCACATCCAAACCGGAACCCAAATCCGGACAACCGGAAAACCGGACAATCGGAGGATGGATAGCGTGCGCAGCACCGCAATCCGTCAAGGCGATGCAATCGCCCAATCAACAGACCAACGCAAAATCCCGCACCGCCATAAAACCAAAACCAATCCGCGCAACACAGACCACCGCCATGACGCAAATCGCGATGTGGATTCCATCCTCAGAAATAAACCTCAAACATCGCTTGGATGACGGCGATCCGCGCGCGGTGTGGCCGAAAATGCAGACCTTAGCGTTTGCCCATCGAACGACGGGTGCCGTTTGGTGCGGGGCCGATCTTCTTTTCGTGGGCGGATTTATGACCTTTGCCGTGCCACGCTTGATTGTCGTTCTTGCCCGGCGCAAATGTGGCGGGTGAGAACGGGAATTTGAAGGCAGGAATAACCGGCTTGCTGTTGGGTTCGCCAGTCGCTTCAGGCGTCGACTCGTTGATAGCTGCCTCCGGCGAAATCGCTTGGGGCTCGAGTGACTGGGCGGGCGTTTGTTTTGTGGTCATGATGATCCGGCAGGCGCTGGGGGAATAGGGGGCGCGAGTATACGCCTTGCCCGCTAATTAGCTATGCAGGGCGCTGGCCGCTGATCAAATTCCGATGCGCAGCGTCAACAACGCGCCTGGCACATAACCCGGATGAGGGGCCGGCATGGTTTTAATCGATGTGACATTAAAGCTGACCCGTTCATGGCGCGTCTTGGCTGCGGCAATAAAATGACTGGGTTCGTGGTTGCGTCCGGGTATGGCGACCAAGCGCGTCAACAGTTGAGTGTTCCGGCCACCCTGGCTCAGCCGGCGCTCAATACTCACCGCCTTGATTTCTGTAAGCCCCATGCTGGCCGAGGCCATTGGTGGTTGGATCAGAGATTTGTCCATGCCGGTTGCACCGACTCGTTCAGACAGGCAGGCGGTGATTAATCCGGTAAAGGTGAGACAGAGCGCGTGGAGGTGGAGCATTGCACAATCCTTGTGGGGTAAATCCATGCTGAAAATCAGCGCGATAGTCGTTGACTCGATGCGCCAATTCTAGAGCCAGCAGCGCTGGCTAGGGCTAACCGCAATCACACAATTGCCGACACAAGGCGTGCCACTGCCAGAGGCTTGCAAAACTGTGATCTACGCCAGCAACAGCAACTCGCTGGTAGGCCAATAGCGTTGAGCCGTCCTGAGAAATGGACTGATTTTCTACCGTTGATCGCTTTTGGAAAATCTTTCGTAAAGTAAATCAAGAAGCAGGCCGATATGCCCGAAGAGGCCTCTATTGCACAGTTTTCGGCGTTAAAAAAACACTGTAAATTTTGTGGGATTGGCAATGGTGTTGCGTATATAGTGGCTATTTGATGTCAATGGTGCCGTTTCGTCGTCTGCACCCAATAGGTGTTTCATGCTTGCCAGCAGTTACAACAGTGTTTTTGTCATCTTTTCTCTGATTGTTGCCATTCTCGCGTCTTACACTGCCCTGAACATGGCTGGGCGTGTTTCCAGTTCCAGAGGGGCGTCCCACACGGGCACGTCCTCTACTGGCATGTCCCGAACGGGCACGTCCTCTACAGGCACGTCCCGCACGGGCAAGTCCCAATACAGCAAATCATCTGCGCTCTGGTTGGCGGGCGGCTCGTTTGCGATGGGCTTTGGGATTTGGTCGATGCACTTTATCGGCATGCTCGCATTCAGTTTGCCCATCCCGCTGGGCTATGACGTCACGCTGACAGTGCTGTCGTTGTTGATCGCTATCGTATCCTCGGCCTTTGCGCTGTGGCTGGTTTGCCAGCACAATCTTCCCGGCGTGCGGCTCGGGGTTGGCGGCTTGTTGATGGGCTCAGGCATCGCCGCCATGCATTACACCGGCATGGCCGCAATGATGATGACGCCAGGCGTGGTCTATATCCCGTGGCTGTTTGTGTTGTCGATTGTTATTGCCGTTCTCGCTTCGTGGGCATCGTTGTGGATTGCCTTCCGCCTGCGCAGTGACAGCAAAAAGAATACCTACGCGCGTATTGGTGCATCGCTGGTGATGGGCTGCGCCATTGTCGGTATGCATTACACCGGTATGGCGGCTGCGCAGTTCCCGGTGGGGAGTTTCTGCGGCGCGGCGAACAGTGGCATTGATACCAAGTGGTTGGCGGTGCTGGTGATTGTTGTGAGCCTGGCTGTGTTTGCCATTGCTCTGATTATTTCGATGCTGGATGTGCGCACCAATATCCTCGCCACCTCCCTGGACCGGGCCAACAGCGAACTCTTGCAGTTGGCGCTGCATGACACCCTGACCAAGTTGCCGAACAGACTGCTGCTTAACGACCGCCTGGAACAGGCGATCAATAAGTCAGCACGCGAGCGTTACCCCTTTGCGGTGCTGTTCATGGACTTGGATGGCTTTAAAGCGGTCAACGATGTTTATGGGCATCACACGGGTGACCGCCTGCTTATGGAAGTTTCACAGCGGATTCTGAATACCAAGCGGGTTGAAGATACGGTGGCGCGCATAGGCGGTGACGAGTTCGTGTTGTTGATTGATCCGAGCGCTCCTGAAGACGCAGCGGCATTGGCGCAACGTTTGATCGACACCATCAACAAGCCTTACAGCATCGCCGGTAACGCCCTCAATGTGAGTGCAAGCATTGGCATTGCACTATTCCCGCATGATGGCAAGACCGCGCACGATCTGATGATTAACGCCGATGCGGCGATGTATCACGCCAAGGAAACCGGTCGTAATGGATACTGCTTCTTTGAGAGCAAGATGAACGCCAACGCGCACGAGCAAATGCAGCTGCAACAAGAGTTGCGCAATGCTGTTGAGCGCAATGAATTCCTTTTGCACTACCAACCAAAAATGCTCGCACCGAAAGGCCCGATGATTGGCGTCGAAGCGCTGTTGCGCTGGCAAAGCCCTGAGCATGGTCTGATTCAACCCGATATTTTCTTGCCACTCGCAGAGAGAAGCGGGTTGATTATCCCGATTGGCAACTGGGTGATTGATGAAGCTTGCCGGCAAATTCGCCAATGGCATGACGAAGGCCATACCAGCTGGAGCGTAGCGGTAAACCTTTCGACAGTTCAGTTGGCCCATGCCAGCTTGATCGATGTTGTACGTGACGCTTTGGCGCGGCATTCGCTCGATGCACGCCATCTGGTTCTGGAAGTGACCGAGTCCACCGCCATGCGCGATGCCGAGGCCAGCCTTGAGGTGCTCAATCGTTTGTCGGCACTGGGTGTGAGTATTTCCATCGATGACTTTGGCACCGGCTACTCCAGCCTGTTGTACCTCAAGCGGCTGCCCGCCAATGAGCTGAAAATCGACCGTGGTTTCGTCACTGAGTTGGCGCAAGGCAATAATGATGCAGCGATCGTTTCAGCAATCATCGCGCTGGGGCAAACCCTCGACATGCGAATCGTGGCTGAAGGTGTGGAAACCACTGGCCAACAGGAACTGTTGACGCGTTTGGGTTGCGACACCTTGCAGGGATATTTCCTGGGCAGGCCCATGCCGGCAAACAAGTTGATCAACAGTTTGGCTGCAAACACCGCAATGGCTAATGATGCTGTGGCAGCTGGGTAAAGTGGCGCTCATATCAATCTGAATCGGCCCAATCTGAACACCGCTGAGCCGGCTGCAGTTGATGATGCAAGCAAAGAGACGGGGACGGCTCTGGTCAGCAAGCGACCGGGCCCGTCCCCGTTTTGCTGTGAGCCTGTTGCATCACGTGCCTGCCAACAACTGGAGCGTGGCGGCAATCGCTGCTTGAATGATGCACGACGAGTTTTTCTGCTAAGGCTCTAGCGAAATGATTGCGGGCGTGGTGCGAAGCAATGGATTCACTGATTACAGCGGCGGCGCAGGCACTGGCGGCGGGCGATGCGTTAGGTGCGCTGAATCGGGTTGCCTTGCGTGATGATGCGCCGGCACTGGCGTTGCGCGGCATTGCCATGGCGCAGCTGGGTGATTTGGCGCGGGCGAAAATACTGCTGCGCAAAGCCCGCCAGACGTTTTCGCCCCGGGAGACAATGGCTCGTGCACGCTGCGCAGTGGCTGAAGCCGAAGTCGCCCTTGCCGACAGAGATCTGAATTGGCCGACTCAGGCTTTGCTGAGCGCGCGGGCCACTCTGGAGGCTCATGCTGATCTTGAAAATGCGGCGCACACGTATTATCTGCAAGCCAGACGCTGGCTATTGCTCGGCCGGTTGGATGAGGCGCAGCAGGCGCTGGTCAAGCTTGATGGCAGGCGTTTGTCTGCGGCCCTGAAAGCAGCCTGTGAGTTGGTTGTTGCGGGCATTGCCATGCGGCGCTTACAGGCGCAGCCCGCACGCGACGCACTCGAGCGGGCGCTGCATTCTGCGCGGCAATCGGCTATTGCGGCACTGGTGAGCGAGGTGGAAAACACCTTGCGGGTGATCAATCAACCAGTTGCCCGGCTGCTGAAAGGCGGGCAGGCGCAGCCGCTGTTGCTTGATGAGGTAGAAGCGCTGCACGCCTCTTCGGCGCTGGTGGTTGATGCCTGTTGTTATGCGATCAGCGACTCGCGAACACGGGTATCACTGGCCACCCGGCCCGTGTTGTTTGCGTTGGCGTATGCTCTGGCTGAGGCGTGGCCTGCGGATATTGCCCGGGCAGCGCTTTATGAGCGCGCGTTTCGCGGCACCTTCAGTGATGAAACCCACCGCGCCAGACTGCGCGTAGAGATCGGCCGGCTCCGCGGTTTGTTAGGCGAAATGGCCGCGATCAAGGCGACTGCCAACGGTTTTGTTCTGCAGCCGCGTGCTGACGAAATCGCGGTGCTGGCACGACCTGTCACTGACAAAAACGGCGCCATACTGGCATTGCTGAGTGATGCGCAAGCTTGGTCCAGCTCGGCCTTGGCCATGGCATTGGGCATCAGCCAGCGCAGTGTGCAGCGGGCACTGGATGCATTGGAGACGTCCGGGCTGATAAAGCCAATCGGCAACGGCAGAGCGCGTCGCTGGATCACCTCACCGGTGCCGCGATTCGCGACGACCTTGTTACTCCCGGTCTCATTGGCAACTGATTAATCTGGACTTCTCGATCACTGATGAGGTTTTAAGCGATGAAACGTTCCAGTGCTGAAATTGTTCGTGAGTTTTCCGATTTCCCCGGTGTTGATCACGTCAACGGTGTGAGTTACGACGGCACGCATGTGTGGGTCGCGACCGGTGCCAAACTCAATGCGCTCGACCCGCAAAGCGGTGTCATCCTCCGCTCGCTGGATATTGCGGCTCATGCGGGTACGGCGTTCGACGGGCGCTATTTGTATCAGATAGCGGAAACACAGATATACAAACTCGACCCGCAAACCGGCGCGGTGCTTGCCAGTATTGCCGCGCCGGGAGGCGGTGAGGATTCGGGATTGGCGTGGGCAGAGGGTTCGCTTTGGGTGGGCCAGTACCGTGAGCGCAAGATCCACCAGATTGATCCCGAAACCGGCAAGTTGATTCGCAGCATCGACTCCAATCGCTTCGTCACCGGCGTGAGTTGGGTCGATGGCCAGCTGTGGCACGGGACCTGGGAGGGTGATGAAAGCGAGCTACGCCAGATCGATCCCCAGTCGGGCGAAGTCCTGCAAAGCATGGTCATGCCTGAGGGCGTTGGTGTTTCCGGGCTTGAGTCGGATGGCGGCGAGCTGTTCTTCTGCGGCGGGGGGAACAGCGGCAAGGTGCGGGTAGTGCGCCGACCCCGCGGATGACGAGTCAGCGCAACGGTGGGAGGTTCGCCCACCGTTGCGTGTTCAAGCGGTTACTGGCGGCGCAGCATCAGCAATGCAATGACTACGCCGAGGGCGGCAATGCCGGTGGCAATAATGCCCAGCGACGCCAAGCCAAAATGGCGGATACCCAAGCCACCAATAATCGCGCCCAAGCCAATCCCGGCGTTCGCGGCCGAGATATTCATCGTCGCCGCCAGCGCCTGAGCCTTGGCGCCTGCTTGCATGACGCGCACCTGACACACCGGAAACATGGCGGTGTAGGCAACGCCCCAGGCGATAAGTGCGATCACCAGCCCAATAGAATTTGTGGCCAATGGCACAGCAGCGAGCATGCCCGCGCCAAGAATTAACAGGAACAGCAGCATTGCGCCGAGCGGGCTTTTATCGACCATGCTGCCGCCAATCTGGTTGCCGATCATGCCGATAGCGCCGAAGCCCATCAACCACCAGCCAACTTGACTGGCCGGGATGCCCGCGAGGCTTTCCAATGTGTCAGCCAGATAGGTGTAAGCCGTGAACATCGCAGTAAAGGCGACGACTGAGAGCAGCACGTGGGCGAGAAAGCGCGGCTCCCTGAGGATCGTCGTTTGCTTGTCGCCTGCTGCGCGTTTGGGCGATGAGGGCAGCGTTGGCATGCACAGGTGCATCAGCAAGCCAATCAGCAAGCACAGCGCCGCCAGAATCCAGAAACTACCGCGCCAGCCCACTGAGTCTGCCGCAAGGGTGCCCAGCGGCACACCGAACACCAGTGCTGCGGAGATGCCCAGATAAACCCTGGCGACTGCTTTACCAGCCTTGCTCGGCCCGGCCAATTGTCCGGCTGTTTCGCTGGCCGTGCCCCAGAAAACCGGTAGAAACAGCGCCGGGATAAACCGTGCCAGCGCCAATATCCAGAAATTGCTGGCGAGCGCGGCCAGCACGTTGGAAGCCGCAAAAATCAGCAGAATACCGGTGAACAGTTGCTTGCGATTAACCTGCGCCAGCTTGGCGGTTAGCACGGGCCCGAACAGCATGACGGTAAAGGCAAACAGTGTGACCACCTGGCCTGCCAGCGCGACGGAAATGTTCAGGTCACGCGCGAGCGCAGGCAGCAGGCCGACAATCAGGAACTCTGTGGTCACGATGACAAACGCGGCCACCGCCATGATCAGAATCTGTAAGCCTGTGCGGGAGGTATCTGGCGTGATTGCGCTCGGCGTCAGCGTCGAGGTTTGCATAAACCTTTACTCAAAGAAGAATTTGAGCCAGCTTATTAGAGAATTTAATGCTGATTCAGGCTTAAATTTATTAATTGTTATGAAATAAATTCTCAAATGAGGCGGCGATGTATTCGTCTGAACGGCTCAAAGGCATTGATGTGTTTGTTTGTGTGGCCGATGTCGGCAGCTTCACGGCTGCTGCCGAGCGCTTGAACCTGACCAGTTCTGCGGTCAGTAAAGGCATTGCCCGGCTGGAGAGCCGCCTGCGGGTTCGGCTGTTCAACAGAACCACGCGGCGCTTGTCGCTTACCGACGCCGGTGTCGAGTTTTATCGCACCTGCGCAGGTGTGCTGGCCAATCTGGAAGAGGCCGAGCTGGCGTTGCATGCCGAGGCCGAAGAGCCCCGTGGCAAAGTGCGCATCGACTTGCCTGCCTCATATGGTCGCCTGCATGCGCTACCGGCGATTCTGCAGTTTGTTGAAGATCACCCGTTGTTGAATCCGCATATATCGTTCTCCGATCGATTCGTCGATCTGGTCGAGGAGGGTGTCGATATTGTTGTGCGCATTGGCGGCGCAGATACGTGGCCGGCCACGCTGGGTCGACGATTTCTCGGCATGCAAAGGCTGATTTTCTGCGCCGCCCCTGCGTATCTGCGCAAGTACGGCGAACCGCGGAGTGACCGCGACTTGGAGCAGCATCAATGCATCAGCTACGGTGCGACCGATGGTTTGCTAAGGCCCTGGTATTTTGCCGGAGCCCAGCCCGGTGAGATGGAACAACGGGTGCTCCCGGCACGGATTGCTGTCGGCGATGGAGAAGGCCAGGTGATGGCGGTATTGGCCGGGCACGGCGTCGCGCAACTGCCAACCTGGCTGGTCAGGCATCACCTTGAACAAGGGGCTCTGGTTGAAGTGCTGCCGCAGTTGGCCACTGATGGCCTGCCGCTCAATCTGGTGTGGCTGAAAAGCCGCGAGAAACTGCCGAAAGTCAGTGCGATGCTGGAAATGCTCAGCGCCTGCCTGACCCCGGCAGGTCGATCCGACGCGATATAGAGTCGAGAGGATATAACGGGGCCCATCAAGTGTTTATGCTGGGCCACGCTATCAGCCGGAGTGCTTTGGGTAAGCACTCCGGCCACTTACGCGTTGATTAATCGACCAACGTCAGGGTGACGTCGATATTGCCACGGGTGGCGTTTGAGTAAGGGCAAACGATGTGCGCCCGGTCGATGAGCAGTTGTGCTTGCTCACGGTCCACGCCCGGAAGGCTGATGCGCAATTCAACTTCAATGCCGAAACCGTCAGGAATGGCGCCGATACCCACCACGCCTTCGATTGAGGCATCCGCTGGAATCGCCAGTTTGTCGCGGGCGGCGACGAACTTCATGGCGCCAATAAAGCAAGCGGAGTAACCGGCAGCGAACAGTTGCTCCGGGTTGGTGCCTTGGCCGCCCGCGCCACCGAGTTCTTTTGGCGTGGTCAGGGCAACATCAAGCACACCATCGGAAGAGATGGCACGGCCGTCACGGCCACCTGTGGCTTCGGCGTAAGCGCGATAAGCAATGGTTTCGATCGACATAGCAGTATTCCTCTTCACGTGTGTTCGGGGTGCCGAACTGAAATGGTTCTGTGCTATCCAATGATTAACCGCAGGGTTGGATTCATCGGCAGCATTCGATTTGTTGCGAGCCAGATTCTTGCGCGCTAATCAAATTCGATGGGCAAACATTAGCGCTCAATTATTTAGTGCGCAATATATATTTTAGAGTATTCGGCTATAAAGCCATTTGCGTTGGCTATTTCAGGTTGTCACGGGTGAGATGAACCCTGCGCTTCGAGCGTGCACTGGCCAAGCATTTCAATGATAGTCGCTGCTGCTCGATACGCAGTGGTTCCGCCCGGCACACAGGCAATCTGGGCGTTTGCGTGGGCAATGTCAGGCAGGGGAATGCAGCCGCAGGGCGCAGCTGCTGGGCTCAGAGAGCGTCTTGCAGGCTTTTGCGCAGCACGATCAAATCTTGTTTGAGCGACTGCAACTGTTCCACCGTCTGCTGGCTGGCGCGCACGATACACGCGGGAACTGCTTTAGCCTTCTCGCGCAGTGCACGGCCCTTTTCCGTGAGGTGCAGTTCGACCACACGCTCGTCAGTTCTGCTGCGGGTGCGGGCGAGTAATCCTTCTGCTTCCAGGCGCTTGAGCAATGGCGTTACCGAGCCCGGATCGGTGATAAGCCGGGTGCTGAGTTCGCCGACGGTAATGCCATCGCCTTCCCAGAGCACCATCATGGCCAGGTACTGCGGGTAGGTCAGGCCGAGTTCCTGCAGCAGGGGTTTGTAGACCTTGGTCATCATCAGCGAGGTGGAATAGAGGGCGAAGCATAACTGGCTGTCCAGATGCAGTTCGACGTCGGAGTCTGGGGTTTTCATGAGGGCCTCGAGTGACGCAGGTGTGTGCAACAATTTAACGCGCAAATTAACAGAGTGCCAAGTTATTACCGGCATACGTGGAGGCGGCATACACAGCCGAACGAAATGCCGGGTCAGATGACGCTATAAAGTGATTCCTATACATTACGAGCCCGCTCATTGAATGGTGAAATTGCTTCATGGCTCTCGCGCTCGAACGTCTCATCGCCGGTACACCGATACCTTACGCCGGTAATCGTGTTTCTTTGGTCAGTGCCGAATTGGCCGCTCGTTTCCAGCCGGGTGACCACCTGTTGGTGGAGCAAACCAGTGGCGAGTTGCTGCTGATCCCCGTGGCTGACCAGCAAGCGGCTGCCGTAGCGATTGAGCGGGCGCAGTTGGCCTTCAAGGCCATGTCGGCCGTTTCAGATGCGGACATCAGTCGATTCTTTGATCTGTTTGCCCAGCGTCTGGAGTCCGCTGAAACATGGGTACTGATCGAAGCCGCCAATTTGGCTGACATTGAAAAGGCCAAGGCGCGCGGCCGTTCAACTACCCGGTTGCTCGCCAACGAGGCCATGCGCCGCGACATGATCGCCGGCTTGCGTGCATGGCGAGACGCTGCGCCAACACGTGGCAAGGTCTTGAGTTGTGTCGAGCATGACGGCTGGAAGGTCGAACAAGTGATGGCGCCATTGGGTATTGTCGCCTTCGTGTTTGAAGGCCGCCCCAATGTATTTGCCGATGCCGCCGGTGTTTTGCGCACGGGTAATAGCGCGGTGCTGCGCATTGGCAGCGACGCCTTGGGCACGGCGCAAGCGATTGTCAGCCATGCGCTGAATCCTGCGCTCAGTGAAGCCGGGTTACCTGTCGGTGCCGTATCACTGGTCGAAAGCATCAACCATGCCGCGGGCTGGGCAATGTTTGCCGACCGGCGTTTATCGCTGGCCGTTGCCCGTGGCTCCGGCCGTGCGGTCAGTCAGTTGGGCAGCATTGCCCAGCAGGCCGGCACGGATGTCAGCCTGCACGGTACAGGCGGCGCCTGGCTGATTGCCAACCATGACGCCGATGCTGAGCGCTTCTCCAGCGTTGTGCGCAACTCTCTCGACCGCAAAGTCTGCAACACCCTGAATGTTTGCCTGATTCACCGTGACCGCGCGGCGCAGCTGGTGCCGCTGTTCCTTGCCGCCTTGCAAGAGGCCGGTGCAGCCCGAGGCCAGGCCTGCAAGCTGCACGTTGTTGAGGGCAGCGAATCGTATCTTCCAGCCGATTGGCTGAGCGCCAGCGTCGAGGTTTATCGCGCCGAAGGCTATCGCACCGAGAAGCAAGTTGAACCGCTGCCTGAAAATCAGTTGGGCCGCGAGTGGGAATGGGAAGAAACGCCGGAAGCCAGCCTCAAAATCGTCGATGATCTGGACCATGGCATTGGCTTGTTCAATAGCTACAGCCCGCAGTTCACAGTGTCGCTGATCAGTGAAAGCGCGCAGGCACATGCGCATTTCTACGAGCAGGTGAATGCGCCTTTCGTGGGCAACGGCATCACCCGCTGGGTAGACGGCCAGTACGCGCTGAACAAGCCGGAGCTGGGCCTTTCCAACTGGGAGAACGGCCGCCTGTTCGCGCGCAGTGCCATTCTTTCCGGCGATGGCGTATTCACTATCCGCAGCCGCATGACCCAAACCGATCTGGGCGTCAAACGCTAACGACGCAAGAGAGCAGGGTGGATGAAGCTGTGTTCATCCACCAACTCCAGGCTGCAACGTTTGCCTGTCTTGGGTTTACGCGTTAGCTGCGTAGCAGAAACAAAAAGCCCCGCACTCAGGCGGGGCTCTCAACTTTCAGCGAGTGAGCTGATTAATCCCAGCTCAGCGCGCCGCCTGTTTGATACTCGATCACGCGGGTTTCGAAGAAGTTCTTCTCTTTCTTCAAGTCCATGATCTCGCTCATCCACGGGAACGGGTTGGTGGTGCCCGGGTACTCTTCTTTCAGGCCAATTTGGGTCAGACGACGGTTGGCGATGAACTTGAGGTAGTCCTCCATCATTGCCGCGTTCATACCCAGTACGCCGCGTGGCATGGTGTCACGTGCGTATTCGATCTCAAGCTGAGTGCCCTGCAGAATCATCTGCGTGGCTTCTTCTTTCATCTGCGCATCCCACAGGTGTGGGTTTTCGATTTTGATCTGGTTGATCACGTCGATACCGAAGTTCAGGTGCATCGACTCGTCACGCAGAATGTACTGGAACTGCTCGGCAACGCCGGTCATCTTGTTGCGGCGGCCCATCGACAGGATCTGGGTGAAGCCGCAGTAGAAGAAGATGCCTTCCAGTACGCAGTAGTAAGCCACCAAGTTGCGCAGCAGTTCTTTGTCGGTCTCGACGGTGCCGGTATCAAACGTCGGGTCGGAGATCGAACGGGTGTACTTCAAGCCCCAGGACGCTTTCTTCGCGACCGAAGGAATCTCGTGGTACATGTTGAAGATCTCGCCTTCATCCATGGCCAGCGATTCGATGCAGTACTGGTAAGCGTGGGTGTGGATCGCCTCTTCGAACGCCTGACGCAGGATGTACTGGCGGCATTCCGGGTTGGTGATCAGGCGGTACACAGCCAGCACCAGGTTGTTGGCAACCAGCGAGTCGGCGGTGGAGAAGAAGCCGAGGTTACGCATGACAATGCGGCGCTCGTCGTCGGTCAGGCCGTCGGTGCTTTTCCACAACGCGATGTCGGCGTTCATGTTGACTTCTTGCGGCATCCAGTGGTTTGCACAACCGTCCAGATACTTCTGCCAGGCCCAGTCGTACTTGAATGGTACGAGCTGGTTCAAGTCTGCGCGGCAGTTGATCATGCGCTTCTCGTCAACCGCTACGCGGGCCGAGGCACCTTCCAGTTCGGCCAAGCCTTCAGCCACATCGAGCTCGTCCAGTGCAGCTTTGGCGCGCGCGATTGCAGCGCTGTCGTCAGCCGAGACTGCGCGGGCTTCTTGAGCGGCAGCGTCGCCAACCTGATCCAGTTTGTCGATGTTCATGTCTGCCATCGAGGCAGCAGCGTTGCTGCTGGCGGCTGCAGTTTCTGCGCCGTCTTCCTTATCGAATTCGTCCCAGCTCAACATAGTCGGCTCCTTAAGATATAAATTTCGTGGGCCTGCTGCGCATAGCCCAGACTTCGTTGAACGCGATAATCGCGGGTTCTTGTACGCCACCCGCTCAACCGCGTCTGCCTTGCCTGAACTCCGCTCGCAAGTCCCTGACTCGAAGCTTAAAGCGCTAGGCGCTCCACGTCGTGTATCGCTGCTGCCGCGAAATGCAGCGCCAGCAGAGTGCTCTTGTGTCTGACAAAGCACCTTGATTTGAATCACTCAACTGCATCTGCAAGTGCACTCAAACCAAAATGCTTTTATGTTCTTGATCTCACCCGTATCACTACAAATGCAGCGTGCTGCTGAGAGAGTAGCCGTTAGGCACCGGCTGGCACTGAACCCTGAGCGTACGCCTGTACGTGAGGGGGCTGGGCCAGTCGGCAACAACGCGGATGCCTCTCAGCATCGCGCGTCATCTGTTACAACTTACTGACAAGCTTCACAGTCTGGCTCGTCGATGGCACAGGCTTTAGGCACTGGCGCCGGACCGGCGGACATCTCAACTGCTGGCGCCTTGGCTGGAGCGGCGCTCAGACCATCACCACCACCGCTGGATACGGCGTTCAGCTTGCCGGTGCTGACAGTCGACTTCTCGGTGCTGGTCGCGGCCAGGGCACGGAGGTAGTAAGTGGTTTTCAGGCCACGGTACCAAGCCATGCGGTAGGTCACGTCGAGCTTCTTGCCTGATGCGCCGGCGATGTACAGGTTCAGCGACTGAGCCTGGTCGATCCACTTCTGGCGACGGCTGGCAGCGTCAACAATCCACTTGGTTTCAACTTCGAACGCAGTGGCGTAAAGGTCTTTCAGCTCTTGCGGGATGCGCTCGATCTGCTGCACGGAACCATCGTAGTACTTCAGGTCGTTGATCATGACCGAATCCCACAGGCCGCGAGCTTTGAGGTCGCGAACCAGGTACGGGTTGATCACGGTGAACTCGCCGGAGAGGTTCGATTTCACGTACAGGTTCTGATAAGTCGGCTCGATCGACTGCGACACGCCTGTGATGTTGGCGATGGTGGCGGTCGGTGCGATGGCCATGATGTTGGAGTTACGAATACCTTTCTGTACACGGGCGCGAACCGGTGCCCAGTCGAGGCTTTCGTTGAGGTCAACATCAATGTACTTCTGGCCGCGCTGCTCGATCAGGATTTGCTGCGAGTCGAGCGGCAAAATGCCTTTGGACCACAACGAACCGTCGAAAGTCTCGTAAGCGCCACGCTCATCAGCCAGGTCGCACGAGGCTTGAATGGCGTAGTAGCTGACCGCTTCCATCGACTTGTCGGCGAACTCAATGGCAGCGTCCGAGCCGTAAGGAATGTGCTGCATGTACAGCGCATCCTGGAAGCCCATGATGCCCAGACCGACCGGACGGTGCTTGAAGTTGGAGTTACGCGCCTGTGGCACCGAGTAGTAGTTGATGTCGATAACGTTATCGAGCATGCGTACCGCGGTGTTGACGGTTTTTTCCAGCTTGGCAGTGTCCAGCTTGCCGTCCACGATGTGGTTCGGCAGGTTGATAGAGCCTAGGTTGCAAACTGCGATCTCGTCCTTGTTGGTGTTCAAGGTGATCTCGGTGCACAGGTTCGAGCTGTGGACCACGCCAACATGCTGCTGCGGGCTGCGCAGGTTGCATGGGTCTTTGAAGGTCAGCCACGGGTGGCCGGTTTCAAACAGCATGGAGAGCATTTTGCGCCACAGGTCTTTGGCCTGAATGGTTTTGTGCAGCTTGATCTTGCCGTATTCGATCAGCGCTTCGTAATACTCGTAGCGCTCTTCGAAGGCTTTACCGGTCAGGTCGTGCAGATCCGGCACTTCGCTCGGCGAGAACAGGGTCCACTTGCCGTCATCGAAGACACGCTTCATGAACAGGTCAGGGATCCAGTTAGCGGTGTTCATGTCGTGCGTACGGCGACGGTCATCACCGGTGTTCTTGCGCAGTTCGATGAACTCTTCGATGTCCATGTGCCAGGTTTCAAGGTAGGCGCACACAGCACCCTTACGCTTGCCACCCTGGTTCACTGCAACAGCGGTGTCGTTGACCACTTTCAGGAAGGGTACAACGCCCTGTGATTTGCCGTTGGTGCCTTTGATGTATGCGCCCAGCGAACGAACAGGGGTCCAGTCGTTACCCAGACCGCCTGCGAATTTCGACAGCATGGCGTTGTCGTGGATCGCGTGGTAGATGCCCGACAGGTCATCCGGAACGGTGGTCAGGTAGCACGAAGACAGCTGTGGACGCAGAGTGCCCGCGTTGAACAGCGTAGGGGTCGAGCTCATGTAGTCGAACGACGACAGCAAGTTGTAGAACTCGATCGCGCGGTCTTCTTTCTGCTTCTCTTCAATCGCCAGGCCCATGGCCACACGCATGAAGAACACCTGTGGCAGTTCGAAGCGAATGCCGTCTTTGTGAATGAAGTAACGGTCGTACAGAGTCTGCAAGCCGAGGTAGGTGAACTGGCCGTCGCGCTCGTGGTTGATCGCTTTGCCGAGTTTCTCCAGGTCGAAGTCTTGCAGCTTCGGATCCAGCAGGTCGAACTGAATACCTTTGGCGATGTAAGCCGGCAGGGCCTTGGCGTACAGGTCGGCCATTTCGTGGTGAGTCGCGCTGGTTGCAACTTCGAGGAAGGTCAGGCCTTCAGCACGAATGTTGTCCATCAGCAGGCGAGCCGTTACGTAGGTGTAGTTCGGCTCGCGCTCAACCAGAGTACGCGCGGTCATTACCAGCGCGGTGTTGACGTCGCTCTGAGCAACGCCGTCGTAAAGGTTTTTCAGGGTTTCTTTCTGGATCAGCGCGCCGTCCACCTCAGCCAGGCCTTCACAGGCTTCGGTGATGATGGTGTTCAGACGACCCATGTCCAGCGGCGCAACCGAGCCGTCGGCGTGGGTGACGCGGATGCTTGGGTGCGGCTCGGCAATATCGGTGCCTTCGCGCTTACGCTCTTGCGAACGCGATTCGCGGTAGATCACGTAGTCGCGGGCCACTTTCTGCTCGCCTGCACGCATCAGCGACAGTTCGACTTGATCCTGAATTTCTTCGATATGAATGGTGCCGCCCGAAGGCATGCGACGCTTGAAGGTTGCCGTGACTTGTTCAGTCAGGCGGGCAACGGTTTCATGGATGCGCGACGAAGCGGCAGCGGTGCCGCCTTCTACTGCGAGAAACGCCTTGGTGATGGCGACGGTGATCTTGTCATCGGTATACGGCACGACGGTACCGTTACGCTTGATCACACGCAGTTGGCCCGGTGCGGTTGCCGCCAGGTCTTGAGTGGCGTCAGGGCTTTGCGGTGCAGCGCCCTGCGATTTCTCGCGAGAAGTGTCGGTGTGCATGAATGTCTCCGTGTTCATAATTATTTCAGTTAGACGCTTGTGCGGTTGATTGCTACGACGTACCAACGTTCATTCCATTTCTAACAACGTCACTCGCCCGGAACACAGTCCGAGCCAATTGCATATTGCTGGTGGTATCTGGAGGTGCGACGAAAGCGCCTCTAACAGCTTGCTTAAGTCTAGTGCCGGCTTTTCGCAGGCACCACTACATGTAGTGTTCTGTCTGTTCGTGCTCAACAGCCTGTGGAAGGCCCGTGCGCGCGAGTGGCGTCTTACCGGTTACGCTTGCTACAGGTGGTGCTCAAACAGCCAGTAATGCTTTTTTATGCACAATTTCGGTTCGGGATATGGACTAAAACTGTGCAAATGTGTTTGGGTTGTTTTTAGGTTAAACCCCAATATGTAGGTGTTTAACGCGATGGGGATACAAGATAGTGCGATGGGTGAGGGTTGGCAAGTTGATAAAAACGCTCAGCCTGTGGATAAAGCTGTGGGTTATCGTGGGGTAACAATCGCCAAGCCGCGTTGTTGCTGGGATTGTTGTCTGTTCGCCGTTCGTCGAAGTCGCCGGAGGTTTTTTTTAGTGACTTTTTAGGCGTTATCAGTCAGTCACAAAAACACTACATATAGTCATAGAAGCCCTGCATATGGTGTGTGTTTTGCAGTGCTGGCAGCGCACTCGGCGCCAGGCCTTTTTCAGTGCTACGGATTAGCCGTGCGGCGTGGTTACAATGCACGCCGAAGAGATGGTTTTCGAAAACCCTGGAGGTCGTGGTGGAGCAAGCGTCTTGGCAAATTCTGATCGTTGAAGACGATCAGCGGCTGGCCGAACTGACCCGCGAGTATTTGCAGGGTAACGGCTTTGCCGTTGCGGTGGAGTCGGATGGCGCGCTTGCCGCTCAGCGTATTTTAACCGAGCAGCCCGATCTGGTCATACTGGATTTGATGCTGCCGGGCGCCGATGGTCTGACAATCTGCCAAGCGGTGCGTGATGGCTATTCGGGGCCGATTCTGATGTTGACGGCGCGTACAGATGATCAGGACCAGGTGCTGGGTCTGGACATGGGCGCAGACGATTACATGTACAAGCCGGTGCGCCCGCGCGTGTTACTGGCGCGGATCAATGCGCTGCTGCGTCGGCTCGATGCGCCGCAAGTGGCCCTGGCAGATAACCCGGCGCGGCGTTTGCAGTTCGGCTCGCTATTGATAGATGCCTCGCGGCGTGAAGCATCGCGCGCGGGGGAGCGGATCGATCTGACCAGTGCCGAGTTCGATCTGCTCTGGCTGCTCACCGCCAATGCCGGGCGTATTCTGTCCCGCGAAGAGATCTTCACCGCCTTGCGCGGCATCGAGTACGACGGCCTCGACCGTTCGATTGATGTGCGCATCTCACGCATACGCCCCCGCATCGGCGATGACCCGGTACAACCGCAAGTCATTAAAACCGTGCGCGGCAAGGGTTATCTGTTTGTCGCTGAAGCGGCTGTCGAGCTGCTATGAACTCGATCTTCCTGCGTATCTACGGTGGCATGCTTGCTGTTTTGGTGTTGGCGGCACTGCTGGGCGTGGTGACTCTGCACATGGTTAACGAGGTGCGCACTGACCAGTACCGCGAAGACCTGGCGCGCGGTACGTTCCGCCTGATGGCGGATAATCTGGCCGGCCTCGACGATGTTGAGCGCCGCCGCGCCGTGGCGGTCTGGGGACGACTTCTGGGCGTGCCGCTTAAAGTCGAGCCCGTGGACGCTGCTGGTTTGAACAGCGGTGAGCGCGGGCGCTTACTGCGCAGCCAGGTTGTGGTGCGCATGACCGGCCCGCACGCGGCACATATATATAGCCTGATTGGTGAGCAGAACGTGTTGCTGCTCACCGGCGAAGTGCAGCAAGTCAGCGAACAGCTGGCGCGCGCCACCGCGTTCCTGTTGATCGATGAACTGGTACGTTACCCGGTGGATGAGCAGCCACGGCGTCTGGCCGAGTTAAAGCAATCGAAGCAGTTCGGCTTCGAATTGCGTCTGGTCAAGCTCGATAAAGCCAATCTCGATGACGACCAGCGTCGCCGCGTCGATGAGGGCGACACGGTGATGGCATTGGGGCAGGGCGGTGACACCATTCATGTGTTCTCCGGCATCGTCGACACGCCATGGGTATTGGAGATCGGCCCGCTGTATCAAATGAATCCCTATCCGCCGGAATTGCTGGTGCTGATCGGTGCGCTGGGCCTGAGCATGATTGGCCTGATGGTTTACCTGTTGGTCCGTCCGCTGGAGCAACGGCTGCGAGAACTGGAGGGCGCCGCTACGCTGATCGCCAGCGGCCGGCTGGAGGCGCGGGTGCCGACACGTGGCCCGGATTCGATTGGTCGCCTCGCCGTCGCATTTAACGACATGGCCGAGCACTTGCAGCGCTCATTGGGCATTCAGCGCGAAATGGTGCGGGCGGTGTCGCATGAATTGCGTACGCCGGTCGCACGCCTGCGTTTTGGCCTGGAAATGATCGAGGATGCGCCCAGTGAGCAGGCGCGGCGAAAGTACATGGAGGGTATGGATAATGACATCCAAGACCTCGACAAACTGGTCGACGAGATGCTCACCTTCGCCCGGCTGGAGCAGGGCGCGCCGGCGCTGAATTTTGTCGATGTAGAGCTCGACACGTTAATCGATCAGGTAATCGGCGAACTGGCACCGTTGCGCGCCGATGTGCAGGTTGCTCAAGGCCCGGTGTCGTTGGCCGAGGCGGGAATGAGTACGCAGGTTGATGCAGATTTTCGCTATCTGCACCGTGCCCTGCAGAATCTGTTGAGCAACGCCATGCGTCATGCTGAAACGCAGGTGCGCATAAGTTTACAAATTGGTCTTAAACACTGTCGGATCGACGTGGACGATGACGGGCCCGGAGTGCCGCAAGAAGCCTGGGAGCACATATTCACCCCATTCCTGCGCCTCGATGACAGCCGCACCCGAGCCTCCGGTGGCCACGGTCTGGGCCTGTCGATCGTGCGGCGCATTGCCATTTGGCATGAAGGTGAGGTGTTGCTCGATCACAGCAACGCACTAGGCGGCGCCAAATTCAGCCTGGTGTGGCCGTGTAAGCAAGGGTAAGTGCGTAACCGTGTGGGCTACATATCTGCTGACATGTAGGCGCATCTGTGGAGTCGGTCAGCGTCGGTGTCTTTGCTGTAGTCAATATCGGCATTCTTGTCGAGGTAGATAACCGTATTTGGCCACTTTGGGGTGACGCTGACACAGTGAGTGCGCCCTCCATTAGGCTGCCACCATATAAACTCGACGTAGTAATCCTCGTCCCTGACGATATCCAATAGTTCGATGGTATAGCCGCCAGGGTAGATCGCACTGTCGTATGTTCGTCTGTTGTCTTCCCAAACGAATCGAAGTTCTTTTGGTGCATCTTCTGCGTAGTGGACGCTGACGCGTGGCATCACCAGCGATCCGTAGCGCATACAAACAAATGCAACCACTAGCCACATCCACCAGCGTATGCGCCACTTGCGTTTACTTGCACTCATGCTTTTGTACACCGCCTCCCCAATCTTCGATAGGCACCGCAAGCACTTCGGCCTTGATCATTTCTCCGGTCACGCCGCCTTTGGGGTACAGCCGCGCCAACTTCATGCCGATGCCAACCGAGATTCTGTCCGGTACATCATCGAATGCTCGCATGCCCTCGCTCAAGTCCCCCGAAATTGTCGGCCCCTCCATCTTGCCTGTGGTATCGCCCAGCCACCGAACAGTGTCCGAACCAACCTGCTCTACACCTGCCGCATCCAGTAGCACCGCTTCCGGCACTCCGGCGATCACGCCGACGTAACCGTAATGCACGTTGGACCATATGTCGTAGTAGTAATCGTAATCACCCTGCTTATGCCACACATCGTCAAATATTCTGCGCAGCTCAGGCTTGTGATCCCACACCTGATCCTGTCCGACTTTCCCCATCCAGATCGCCGCCGCTCGGGTCTTTTTGCCCAGCGCGATACCGAAGAAGTTCGGCGTTGGGCCGAGCTGTAGATACAGCGGCAGTTCTCTGTACTCGCGCTGCTTGGCCAGTGGATCGTAGCTGTTCAACTCCTGCATTTCGAGCACTGTCGGGTCGTGGATGTTCTTGTTCATTTCACCGGCAATGTAAGTCGCCAGCTCGATCATCCGGTCGGGATCGGTACAGGCTTTGGGTGTCGGTGCGTTCGGGTCGACCAGCGCTCCGGCAGCGACCGCCTTGGCGATCAGGTTCGGGTCGCTGATCAGGTCGGCCATTATCGGCTCAGACACGCTGCCGTCCGGGCCGATAGCCCCCATTTTCTGGAAGTCGACGATTGGCCCCATGATCACACCGCCGCCGACATTTTCCGAACCGCTGATGATCATGCCGCCGTGGCTGGTCGGGCTGCCTAAATAGGCCATTGGCCGACCGTTGACCATGATCGTCGGGAAGCCCGCGATGATCACGGCTCCGCACCCACAGGCATCGCCGACTCGCGCCGACCCCATGCCGTTGATTACCACGTTGCCGCTGGCTGAATTTATGGCCGTGGTGCCATGCCCGGGAAGCGGGCAAACGTGGCTGTCGCCCTTACGCGCCGAAGGGATCATCTATGCACCTCATTTCATCCGTGAAAAGTAGCGCTGCCTAGCGGCAAACCACGCTGTTGTGGGCGGCTTCGTAGCAAGTGACCGTTCGCCGTGGGGCGGGCGATTGGTTGCTGTAGCCGTAGTCAACCACCGTGTCTTCCACTGGCGCCTGTGGCGGCGGGGCCGCGACTGGTTTGGGCGGGGTTGAGTTGAAATACTGAATAGGCGGCGCGGGCGGGATATACCCATCGTCGTACGCATCGTAGTCGTAGTCGTAGGCGTGCGCAGCAAACGGCGTGAGCACCAGGGCGAGGACGCAAAGTCCCATTTTCATAAGCGAAATCCTTTCGCGGAAAAATCCATAAAAAATTTCATTTCCCGCGTGGCAATTGTTGCGGGTTAGAGAGGTTTTGCCCGCGCAAAGTCGCATAGCGAATGACGCTGGGTAAAGGAAATAAGTTTGTAGGAAAAGGACTACACGCGAGGAAAGTTCCGGGGCGAATGCCACAGGTCGCGGGTGACTGGGGGGTATGGGGGGTTGGCTGGCTAGGGACTCCCAAACGGATTCGACTTCTGGTTCCGGTCGTTCTCGTTTTCAAACCCAAGGAACCTTGTTTTGACCCCCCCGGGGGGGTCTAGGAGACAGCGACATGATCTGGCTGACCACACCCGCAGAGCGCACGCACGCGCACACCTACCGCATGCAGCGAGCGACCCGCGACATGGAATTGTTGTTGTGCGAACTGGCTATTGAGGCAGTGCATCCGGGCAACTTGGGTGCGTTGCCACCCTCGCCCGAGGTGCTGCTATGCAAGGCGCAGCAGATAGGGCTCGTCACACCTGCTGAGCAGCGAGTGCTACTCGGCTTCAACTGATCAAGGAGGATCAACGTATGAACGACATATACATGGTAGTCGCAGCCTTCTGGCTGCTCAGCGTGGCCGTTACGGTATGGCCACTTGTTAAAAAGCCTGCTCACCGCAGCAACGGTGAGCAGGCCACACGTAATACCCCACAAACTAAGTAAAGGAACTACACCATGCACGCTATCAAAGTCACCGATATCATCGCAACCGCTCGCGGCACAGAAGTGCTGCTGCCACTCATTACCAAGCAAGTCACACCTAAAGAATGGGCAATGGCACTCGCCAAAGAGTCCGTCACCGTCAAGTCGGGGCGTAAAGTCAGCGCTGCCCGCCACGCGCTCAACGGCTCGCAGTTTGCGATGACCAACATCAGCATGGCCTTGCGCGCTGCCACCGAAATCGGCGCGCTGCCCTTCACGCAGGCGGTACGCGAAATCAACCGCGTGTACACCCTGCTCGATGCCATGCGCTCAGCCTTCTCGGGCATCCGCGAAGAAGCGCACCGCGAGCTGACGGTCGCCGAGGTCACACTGGACGTTAAGGACGGCGCGTTCTCGGGGCTCCAGTCGGTTGACGACGAGCCATACGGGGAAGAAGAACTGCGCGACACGGGCATGGCTTGGGAGGACGTTCAGGAGTTGCGCCGCATTGCGGCGCAATCCATCAAGGTTTATTTAGACAAGAACTTCATGCCGTCTTCCAGACCCTGCAGCGTCAGCGGGTACATCTGGTCTTCGATCAGCTCGCGGACGATGTTGGTCGAAGCCGTAAAGCCCCAGGTGTCTTTTGGATACGGGTTGATCCAGATGAGCTTCTTGTATTTATCCATGAAGCGGCGAATCCACACGTGTCCGGCTTCCTCGTTCCAGTGCTCGACGCTGCCACCCGCCTGAGTGATTTCGTAGGGCGCCATCGCCGCATCACCGACGAACACGACCTTGTAGTCGGCGCCGTATTTATGCAGCAAATCCTGGGTGGAGAAGCGTTCCGAAGTGCGGCGCAAATTGTTCTTCCACACCGATTCGTACACGCAGTTATGGAAGTAGTAATACTCCATATGCTTGAACTCGGTCTTGCAGGCGGAGAACAGTTCTTCACAGACCTTTACGTGCGCATCCATCGAACCGCCAATATCAAACAGGATCAGCAGTTTGACCGTGTTGCGGCGCTCCGGGCGCATCTGGATGTTGAGCAAGCCACCGTCTTTGGCGGTGTGGTCGATGGTGCCGTCGAGATCGAGTTCGTCTTCGGCGCCTTGGCGGGCGAACTTGCGCAAGCGGCGCAGGGCGACCTTGATGTTGCGCGTACCCAGTTCGACCTGATCATCGAGGTTCTTGTACTCGCGCTGATCCCAGACCTTGGCCGCTTTACCCTGGCGCTTGCCCGCGTCGCCGACACGAATGCCTTCCGGGTTGAAACCGCCCGAGCCAAACGGGCTGGTGCCGCCGGTGCCGATCCACTTGTTGCCGCCGGCATGGCGTTCTTTCTGCTCTTCGAGACGTTTTTTGAACTCTTCGATCAGTTTGTCGAGGCCGCCGAGTGATTCGATCTTGGCGCGCTCTTCTTCAGACAGCGAGCGTTCAAACTCCTTGCGCAGCCACTCATCGGGGATTAGTGCCTCGATGTGCTGATTAAGGTTTTGCAGGCCGTTGAAGTAAGCGCCAAATGCGCGGTCGAACTTGTCGAAATGGCGCTCGTCTTTCACCAGAATGGTTCGCGACAGGTAATAAAACTCGTCCATGTCGGCGAACACCACGTTGTGCTTCAACGCGTTGATCAGGTCGAGCAGCTCTCGCACCGAGACCGGCACTTTAGCTGCACGCATTTCATTGAACAGGTTGAGCAGCATGGCTGCACCCTCGTTATTCGTTGGTTGCAGAGCGCGGCCAATGAGGCCAGCCGTGCTCTTTCATCGCGCAAGGCAGGGCTTGCGAGCGTCAATCAGGCATATCGGAAGCCGCTGGTGGCGCGCCATTCACAGCAGAGAAGGCGCACGCTGAGCCAAATGCCAGCGCCGCATGCCCGACAACCGCTAATTATCGAGAGCCGCGACGGCTCATGAAGGCCAGGCGTTCGAGCAGTTGCACGTCTTGCTCGTTCTTGACCAATGCTCCAGCCAACGGCGGAATGGCCTTGGTCGGATCGCGCTCGCGCAGAACCGCTTCACCAATGTTGTCGGCCATCAGCAGCTTCAGCCAGTCAACCAGTTCTGAGGTCGAGGGCTTCTTCTTCAGACCTGGCACTTTACGCACGTCGAAGAACACATCCAGCGCTTCAGCAACCAGATCTTTCTTGATGTCGGGGTAGTGCACATCCACGATCTTTTGCAGGGTCGTGCGATCCGGGAAGGCGATGTAGTGGAAGAAGCAGCGGCGCAGGAACGCGTCCGGCAGCTCTTTCTCGTTGTTCGAGGTAATGATGATGATCGGGCGCTGAACGGCCTTGATCGTCTCGTTGGTCTCGTAAACGTAGAACTCCATCTTGTCGAGTTCTTGCAGCAGGTCGTTAGGGAACTCGATGTCGGCCTTGTCGATCTCGTCGATCAGCAGAATCACCCGCTCTTCAGACTCAAACGCTTCCCAGAGCTTGCCTTTCTTGATGTAGTTGCGCACATCGTGAACTTTGTCCGAGTCGAGCTGCGAGTCACGCAGGCGGCTGACCGCATCGTATTCGTAGAGGCCCTGATGGGCTTTGGTGGTCGACTTGATGTGCCAGGTAATCAGCTTGGCACCAAAGGACTCCGCCAGTTGCTCGGCGAGCATGGTCTTGCCGGTGCCGGGTTCGCCTTTGACCAGCAGCGGGCGCTGCAAAGTGATCGCTGCGTTTACTGCCAGCTTAAGGTCGTCTGTGGCGACATAGGACTGAGTGCCTTCGAATTTCATCAATAAATCCTCGAACCGAACGCCCGGGCTAAGCACCTCGGGTCAAATAGGTAAAAAACTACTATACCGCGCAGGCCGGTCGACTGTGAACGTAGACGGGGCATTCAGTCACTGAATGGCGAGTCACGCCAGCAACGTACCCGCCTCGGCGGGCACGGGTTTACTCGCTTGTGGAGTCAAATCGATTGCTGAAGGCTTTGACGAAGGCATTGCGCAGAATGGCCTTGAATGCCTGCCATTGGCTGACGTCGTAGGCGTTGAGGTCGCCGGCCAGCTCGATGCGTGTGGCGAATTGATCTTTTTGGTGGTTTTTCAGCAGCCAGCCACCGCTGCCGACCAACGCTTCCCAAATGCCGGTGAGAATATTTTTGTCCTTGGCTTCAACATCCTGCTTCCAGTCGAAAATTTCCATATCCCGAAGCAAGGGTTTGGCGTAGCCATCAAGCTTGCCTTTGCGCGCCTTAATTTCCATGACGAAATCCCCGTGACCTTTCACAAAGTCAAACTCGGCATAGGTGCGGGTGAAGTCGTTAAGCCGCTTGAGTTGAATGTCGGTGATGCGCAGTTTCAAATCGAAGTCATCGAGTTTGCCCAGCGGATTGAGCTTGGCGCTGGTCTCGAGTGGTGCGTCGCCGAGCACGTTTGCCGTGGCCTGGAAACTGGCGGGCAGCAACTCCTTGCTGTTGCGGGTGTTGCTCAGGTTTAGCAAGGTTGCGTTGACCTGAGTGGCTTCGAGGTCAACGTTGGGTTTCGAGGTGAAATTGCGAAAGGCCAGCGTGCCTTGCTCCACACGCACCTCGTTAAGGGTGATGGGCAGCAACGCTTTGAGTTGCTCACGCCAGTCGACGCCTTCACCGGTTTGCGAGGCTTCAGCATTGCCGCCGTCAACAAAGTTCAGCCGGGGTTGTTCAAACACCACGCTGGCGACAATTGCATGCTCATGCCAGAGCGCGCTCCAGCTCACCGATAAATCAATCGCAGGCGCGTCGAGCAACGGCACCGGTACCTTGCCGTTGACCTTGTTGATCTTCAACTCATTAATCCGGTAAGCGCCACGCCAAAGCGCGAGGTCTACGTCGGTGACATGGCCACGGTAGTCGCCCATGTCAGCCATCTGTTTATTGAGGTAGTCACGCACCAGAGACGGCAGGGCAATATGCAGCACCACCAGTGCTATGACCAGCGTTAGGATAATCCCGGACGGAATAGCGAAACGTTTTCTCATAGTTATGTGACTAAGGTTATGGCAATAAGTTTTAATCATGGTCTGTGACGCACTGGACTGCCAACCCAACGCGTCATACGCTTGCAGGCTAACCGGCAACGCACGCACAAGGAATTCGTTATGAGCCGTATCTATGCAGACAACGCCCAGGCCATCGGCAATACGCCGCTGGTGATGATCAATCGTCTGGGCCCTAAAGGCGTCACAATTCTGGCCAAGATCGAGGGCCGCAACCCGGCTTACTCAGTAAAGTGCCGCATTGGTGCCAACATGATCTGGGATGCTGAAGCGCGTGGCGTGCTCAAGCCGGGTATGACTATTGTAGAACCAACCTCCGGTAACACCGGGATTGGCCTGGCCTTTGTGGCCGCAGCGCGTGGTTATAAATTGCTGCTGACCATGCCGGCGTCGATGAGCCTTGAGCGGCGCAAAGTACTCAAGGCGCTGGGCGCCGAGTTGGTGCTCACCGAGCCTGCCAAAGGCATGAAGGGCGCGATTGAAAAAGCCAGCGAGATTGCAGGCTCCGATCCAGCGCAATACTTTTTGCCGCAGCAGTTCGAGAACCCGGCCAACCCGGCGATTCACGAGAAAACCACCGGGCCGGAAATCTGGAACGACACGCAAGGCGCCATCGACGTACTGGTGTCGGGCGTTGGCACTGGCGGCACGATTACCGGTGTCTCGCGCTACATCAAAAATACCGCGGGCAAGGCGATAATCTCGGTGGCCGTAGAGCCCGTCAGTTCGCCGGTGATCAGCCAGACCCTTGCCGGTGAAGAGGTGAAGCCCAGCCCGCACAAGATTCAGGGGATTGGCGCAGGTTTCGTGCCGAAGAACCTCGATTTGAGCGTGGTTGACCGGGTCGAGCAAGTAACCGATGAAGACGCTAAGGACATCGCCCTGCGACTGATGCGCGAAGAAGGCATTCTCTGCGGCATTTCCTGCGGCGCGGCCATGTCGGCTGCCATCAAGCTGGCCAACGAGCCGAACATGATGGGCAAGACCATCGTGGTTATCCTGCCGGACTCCGGCGAACGCTACTTGTCGAGCATGCTGTTCAGCGACATGTTCAGTGAGCAGGAACTGGTGCAGTAATCGCCGCTTAACCGCTGCGAACAAAGCCGCACATCCGCGAGGGTTTGCGGCTTTTTACGTTTCAGCGCGCGGCATTATTGAGCTGGACTGTTTCAGTCGGGCGCACCACCAGCCACAAGGCCAGCGCGATCACTGCACCGCCGTAGAGGTAAGCCCACGACAGCGGCTCGTCGAGCAGCAGCCAGCCCCAGAAAACCCCGAAAACCGGAATCAGAAATGTCGTGGTCGAGGCTTTGATCGGGCCGATGTCGGTTATCAGACGAAAGTACAGCACGTAGGCGAATGCCGTGCAGATAAAGCCCAGCCCGGCCAGAGACAGCCATTCCTGCAAGCCGCCCCACGAGGCCGGCGGCTGTACGGCCAGCGAGCCGAAGAACAGCGGCAGCAAAAACAGGCTGGCACCGCACAAGCTGCTGAATGCAGTCAGGCGATTGTCCAGACCGCCTTGCTGGCCGATCCATTTACGCGTGAGAAACCCGGCAAAGCCGTAGCAGATAGTCGCAATAAGGCAGGCACCAGCGCCCAGCAACAGGTACATGTCGACCGCGACCGGGCCGGTTTGCGTAAGCAGCCAAACACCAAATAGCTCGAGCGCAACGCCAGTGGTTTTGCTGGGCGTGAGCGCCTCGGAGAAGAACATTGCACCGATCAGCACGCCCATCAATGGCGTCAACGCATTGAAGATGGATGAGTAACCGGCGGGCAAGACCAGCGCGGCCAGGCAATACATGGCCGAAGGCAGACCGGCGTTGATAACGCCGAGTACCAGGCATTGCTTGAGCTTGCCGCGAAAATCCCAGCGCACGCGCATGATCAGCAAAATCGCCAGCAAACCGAGTGCGCCCAGGCTGGCGCGGAAGAAGGCCGTGGGCATACTGCCCAGCACCGGCGCAACAATACGCATCAACAGGAAACTGGCGCCCCAGATGGCGGCGAGCAATAGCAGTCTGAGCAGGTCGGTAATGCGCACAATAGGCTCCGGGCAGTGGCAGGCGGGAAGTGTTGCTGCGCACCGCAGCCAATGCAATACACAACTGACTTTTAAATTCGCGTGCGGGCAACTGGCAATCGATGCAGAGGCTTTCCCGTGCTAGTTTGACTGAATACGTTCACCGCCACCCAGCCTTGCACGCACTGAGGTTTTTCATGTCGCAGCAACCGCTAGCCACCGAGATCGCCGCGCAGATTCTGACCGGGTTTGATGATTACCGTGAGCATTTCCGGCAGATCACCGACGGTGCCCGCGCGCGCTTCGAGCAAGCGCTCTGGCAAGACGCGCAAAAAGCCTCGGCGGCGCGGATCAACCTGTATGAAGATAAAGTCAGCGAGTGCAGCCAGCGCCTTAAACGGCATTTCCAGCAGGGGCTGACTGATGTGGAGCAGTGGCCGCTGGTCAAGCGTGCCTACATCAAGCTGATTGATCTGCGCTTTGATGATGAGTTGTCCGAGACTTGGTTCAACTCGATCTTTTGCAGCCTGTTCAGCCATGACCAGATCAGCGATGGTTGTATGTTCATTCACAGCACACGGCCAGCCTTGCGCAGCCAGGAACGTGTGGCGCAAACGCGGGTGTACCAGCTCGATGGCAGCCTCGGCGAGATGCTCCAGGCAATTTTCCACGATTACTGTTTTTCGGTGGCATTCGAAGATTTACCACGGGATTTGGCGCGTCTTGAAGGCCAGTTGCGCGAGAGCCTGCCGGACTGGGTGTGCAAAGACCCGGCCTTAACCGTCGAGTTGTTCTACTCGGTGCTCTATCGCAATAAAGGTGCGTACCTGATCGGGCGCATTTACACCCATGATGAGCAATGGCCGTTGGCGATTCCGTTGCTGCACCGTGAAGGCCAGGGCATCCAGATTGACGCGCTGATTACCGACGAAGCCGATGTGTCGATCATCTTCTCGTTCACCCGCTCGTACTTCATGGTGGATGTCGCCATCCCGGCCGAGTTTATCGGCTTTCTCAAACGGATTTTGCCGGGCAAGCACATTGCCGAGCTTTACACCTCTATCGGCTTCTACAAACACGGTAAATCCGAGTTCTATCGCGCGCTGATCAATCACCTGGCCTCGACCGATGACAAGTTCATCATGGCGCCGGGTGTGCGCGGCATGGTCATGAGCGTATTCACGCTGCCGGGCTTCAACACCGTGTTCAAGATCATCAAGGACCGTTTCTCGCACACCAAGAGCGTGTCGCGCCAGACCGTGATCGAAAAGTACCGGTTGGTTAAAAGTGTCGATCGGGTAGGGCGCATGGCCGATACCCAGGAATTTGCCGATTTCCGCTTCCCCAAAGCCAAGTTTGATGAGCAGTGCCTGGCCGAACTTTTGGAAGTTGCACCTTCAACCGTTGAAGTTGAAGGCGACACCGTGCTGGTGCGCCATTGTTGGACCGAGCGGCGCATGACGCCGCTCAATCTGTATGTCGAGAGTGCCAGCGAGTTGCAGGTCAAGGCGGCGCTCGAGGACTACGGATTGGCGATAAAACAGCTGGCGGCGGCGAATATATTTCCGGGCGACATGTTGCTGAAAAACTTCGGCGTTACTCGTCATGGCCGTGTCGTGTTCTATGACTACGATGAAATCTGTTTTCTGACCGAAGTTAATTTCCGGCGCATTCCGCCGCCGCGTTACCCTGAAGATGAAATGGCCAGCGAGCCCTGGTATTCGGTGGCGCCGATGGATGTGTTTCCGGAGGAGTTTCCGCCATTTCTGTTTGCCGATATCCAGCAGCGGCGCTTGTTCAGCAAGTTGCATGGCGAACTTTACGATGCCGAGTATTGGCAGAGCCTGCAGCAAGCGATAAACACCGGCAAAGTGATTGATGTGTTCCCTTACAGGCGTAAGACCGAATAAACCAACGCGTGTCAGCAAACCTGGCTCATCCCCCGGATACAGAGGTTTTATTGAGATTATCCTTGGTCACAGCGGCCGGCGTGCTGCTGGGTACAAATGCGCAGCTGGCACCTGCAAGCGAGCCCGAATCAGACCAAGCGGTCGAGATGGCGCCTCTGCTGATTGTCTCGCCCCGCATCCGCAGCAGCTGGTTGACCACGCCCGCGGCAGTCAGCGTGGTCGAGAGCAATGATGTCAGCGCCGAGAAGAGCCTTACCCTGCAAGGCCTGTTGGCTTCAGTGCCGGGCGTATTCAGCCAGAATCAATACAACCTGGCGCAAGGTTTAAGGCCGTCTATTCGCGGCTTTGGCGCGCGCGGCAACTTCGGTGTGCGCGGCGTGCGCGTGCTGGTTGATGGCGTGCCGCTGACCATGCCGGATGGCCAGACTGAACTCGACGGGCTGGATTTGGGCTTGGTCGAACGACTGGAGGTGCTGCGTGGGCCGTCTTCTGTGCTTTACGGCAACGCAGCTGGCGGGGTTTTGAATATCGAGACCCGGCAGCCACCCGCCACGCCCTACAGCTTTTTTGATCTCAGTGCCGGCGAGTTGGGCTATCAGCGGGCGCGCGTTGAAACCGGTGGCAGTGTTGGCGATATTGGCGGGTTGCTGGCCTTCAACAGCACCCAGTCCGACGGCTACCGTGACCATGCGCGGGCCGAGACCAATAGCCTGACCGGCAAGCTGCGCTGGTACAGCGATTATGGGCGGCTGCGCATTGGCTTCAACGCCATCGACAACCGCGCCGAAGATCCGGGCGGCTTGCGGGCCAGTGAAGTTGACGCTGATCGTGGTCAGGCGGCACCGAATAACTTGCGTTACGACGCTGACGAGACCATCCGCCAGCAGCGCTTAAGCGCGGTCTGGGATGGTTTCGCGACCGGCAGCGATGAGTATCAGCTTCGCAGCTACGTCGGCCAGCGTGAGTTTGGCAACCGGCTACCGTTTACCGGCGGCGGCCAAACAACTTTCGACCGTTTGTTCGCCGGGATTGGCGGTCAATACAGTCACAACAACGAGTGGCTGGGCATGGCCCATAAGATTACCTCTGGTTTCGACGTTGAAACCCAGCGTGATGATCGTCGTCGTTACGATAACCTGCTCGGCGAGCGAGGCGCTGAGACGCTCAAAGAGGACGAGAATGCCGACAGCAGCGGGATATTTGTCGAAGATCAAATCGACCTTGCACAGAATTGGCAGGCCACATTGGGCGTGCGCTACGACCGCGTGCGCTTGTCGGTCGACGACCGCTTTCTGAGTGACGGTGACGACTCCGGCTCACGCAATCTCGAGGACTGGAACTACAGCGCCGGCTTGAGCTATCAACTCGATGCCCATCAGTCGATTTACGCCAAGATCGGCACCTCATTTGAAACACCGACCATCAGCGAGCTGGCCAATCCCGCCGGCGGTGGTTTCAATCCCTCGTTGCAGCCCTCGCATGCGCTCAATCGGGAGCTGGGCCTGAAAGGTGAGTGGCAAACCTTACGTTACGATCTGGCCGTATACAGCATGAAGCTGGATGACGAACTGGTGGCTTACAGTTTGCCGGGCCAGTCGGGGCGCAACTTTTACCGCAATGCTGGTGAGTCGCACCGCGAAGGTGTGGAAATGAGCCTGAGCTGGCAGCTGGCCGATGCCTGGCGCTTGTCGGGCGCTTATACCTACAGCCGCTTTCGGTTTGATGAGTATCAGCTCGATGGCGCCGATTACAGTGACAACTCGCTGGCAGGGATTCCGCAGCAATCCCTGTTTACCGAGATTGCCTTTGAGCAGAATGATTACTACGCACGCTTGAATCTGCGTGCGTTTGACTCCATGTATGCCAATGACGCCAACACGGTCGAGGTGGCCGGCTACGCGCTCACCAACTTGCGCGCAGGCAAACGTTTCAAGGCCGGCGGGCAGCTGTGGGAGCCTTATGTTGGGGTCGATAATCTGTTTGATCGGGAGTATTACGACAACGTGCGCATCAATGATGCAAACGGCCGGTATTTCGAGCCGGGCCCTGGCCGTACGGTGTATGCGGGGCTGCGTGTAACATTTTGAGTGGAGTTATTGGCGCGCAACTGACGAACATCAAGCTTGCGCAGATTCATTCAAGGTAATCTATGCTCATAGCAAGCATGTAAACAGTGCTTTTCGTTAGTCTTGGCAGGAGGGTGTCTTATGATCGCCAAGTTGCAGAATGCTTTTCATGACCTGTTGGTGGCGTTGGGCTTGCTGGACCGCCCAAAACTTCAACCTATTCCAGTGCGCACTGATGATCCGCGTCGCCCGCGTGAGCCGCGCCGTCAGCGCTGAAATCCGCTCCACCTGCTGCAAAGCGTCAATCGCTGATCAGTGGTCCAGAAGCCACTGATCTATCATATCGCGCATCCGCTGCCCGGAAAAACTCTGAAAATGCCCGCCATGAACCGTGCGTATCGGCAGCTCCCGCAGCCGTTGCAGGCTCTTGGCGTAATCATCGAGATTGGAATGGTAGGCATCTTCGATCAGCGGGCCGTCATAAATAATGTCGCCGCTGAACAGCGTCTGCGTTGCCGCTTCCCACAGGCTGATACCGCCCGGTGAATGGCCTGGCGTGTGCAGCACTTGCAACACGCGATCACCCAGATCAAGCACATCACCTTCCTCAATCAAGCGTGTGGCGGGTGCTGCGCGCACCTTGTACTCGGCGTAGCACAACGGACAATCCGGGTGCGCTTCGAACATATCGTCGCCAACAAAGTCGCTGGCCAGCGTATTGGCACCGGTTGGCGCAGCGAGAATGTCGGCTTCCGCCGGATGCACCAGGCGTTCGGCAAACTCATGATGCCCGGCAATATGGTCGAAGTGGCAATGGCTGGCCACGGCTAATAGCGGGCGCTCAGTAAGCCAGGGCAATTGTTCGCGCAAGCTGACCAGCCCTGAGCCCGAGTCAATCAACACATCGCGATCACGCCCCTGCACATGCCACAGATTGCAGCGATAGAAGGGCCGTACGTACGGCTCATGAATCAGGCTGATGCCATCGTAGCGATGCTCGACCTCGAACCATTTGTCGCGGCTGACGATTTTCATGCGGCAATTCCTTGCTGGCGGTGCAATGGGAATCGGGCCTGAGGCGCAGTGCTCAAGCCCGATGTTGGCGTGCTTAGGCGGTTTGCTGGCGCGGAACCAGCAACCATTTACGCACCACCACGTAGCTGCAGGCCGTGATCACGAATACCGGCAGCGATGCGCCAAACGCCAACGGCGAGACCCAGCCCCAGTAATACGCCAACACGGCGCCGAGTGCATAGGCGACGAATGCCGCCGGGTTGATGCCGTTGCTGTAGTGATAGCAGCCACCGTCTTCGCGGGTCAGGTCGCTCACCGAGTACTGGCCGCGATTGATCACGAAGTAATCGGCGATCAACACCGCAAATGCCGGAATGAACACGCTGCCGATAATCAGCAGGAAATTCTGGAAATTATCGAGGATGCCCGGAATCTGCGAGCCGAGAATCGACAGCACACCGATGATCAGTGCGGGTTTCCAGAACGTGCTTTTCGGGCTGATGTTCAGGTAAGACAGAGTGGCGCTGTACACGCACATTACGTTGGTGGTCATCACCGAGAGGAACACCACGATAGCCGCCGGCAGACCAAAGCCGAAGCCAGACAACAGCACCGCCGGGTCGTAGGTTTGCTCGCTGCCGGTAAGGATGCTGAAACCCGAAACCGTCGCGCCAAGGCCCATGGCCAGCAGCGTTGCCGCCACATAACCGACCCAGGTGCCCGTTGCGGCAATGCCCTGGCTGCGGCAGTTACGGTTGTAGTCGGCGGCCAGCGGAATCCATGAAAACGCCGTGGCAATCACGATGTCGAATGCAATGCCGGCGGTAATGCCATTGCGCGGCTCCTCGTTCATGCTCAGCAGTTGGCTGAATTCGAAGTGCTGGTTCATCGAATAGAACACGGCGGCGGCAAGAATCAGCATGCCGACAGCGGCCCAGCGCTCCACACGTTCAATGCCCAGATGCCCGCGCAGGGCAATCAGCAGTACCAGCGTTTCACAGAGGATGGTGAACAGCGCCAGGTTCGAATAACCGGTGATGTGTTCGACGGCAAAGTTCAGGCTCATGCCCGCCAGCAACGCCTGAATCCAGCTCCAGGCCAGCAGCGTCAGCAGGTTGATCAGAGAGGGCAGTTTAGCGCCCAGGGTTCCGTAGCTACCGCGAGCCAGCACCATGGTGGTGAGGCCTGTGCGCTGGCCCATCAAGCCGACCAGCACCAATGGCAGGATGCCAATCGCAGAGCCGATCAGCACGATCACCATGGCTTGCAGAAACGGAAGGTCCGGCACCAACAGCATGCCGGTAAGAATGGTTGTGACCACCACGTTAGCGCCCAGCCACAGCGCGGTTGTGCCGCTGAAGCCGAGGCTGCGGTGGTCGGCCGAGGTCGGGGCAAGCCCATCCTGACCAAAGTGTTTAGTGAGGTTCTTGAGCACGAGGGTTACTCCCAGAGTCTTTATGATTATGGTTGTTGGGTTAAGCGTTCGTGGCAGATTTCAAAAACAGCAATCGTTGCAAGGTTCAGGTTCACGCTGACGCGGCGAGACCTTTTTATTAGGGGTAAAACCAAAACATCGACTCAGCCGGCTAGCGGCTGAGTCGATGGTCTTATCAGTGCAGCAGCCCTTACGCGAGGCTGATGCGGCTGGTGCTGGCGCGGGTCATGAGGCTGATGGCAACAAAGCTCACGCCACCGGCAGCCAGGCTGTAGTAGATCGGCGTGTTGGCTTCGAGGCCGTCGATGTACATGAACACGCAGGCGGTCAGGCTGCCCAAGGCCATGCTGGCGATAGCGCCGGCAGTGGAGGCGTGCTTCCAGTAAATAGCGCCCAGCAGCGGGATCAACATGCCGCCAACCAACAGGTTGTAAGCCATGGTCAGCGCGCTGATTACATCGCTGACAACCAGGGCGATGGCCAATACGACGAGGCCCAGCAAGAAGGTGAAGATGCGGTTTTCATGAGCGCTCGACTCATTGCCCTTACCCTTACCCTTGCGCAGCAGCGGCCAGAGGTCTTGCGCAGCAGTGGTCGATGCGGCCAGCAGGCCAGCACTTGCGGTCGACATCAACGCAGCCAGAGCTGCTGCAATGACCAGGCCGCGTACGCCGTCCGGCAGGCTCAGTTGCACGATGCTGGCGAATGCATTGTTGACGTTTTCAAGGTCCGGGATCAGCACTTTCGCGGCCATGCCGATGATTGCAGCGGCCAAACCGTAAAGGACGCAGTAGATCCCGGCAGCGGAGCCGGCAACCTTGGCAACCTTTTCACTGCGTGCGGTGAACACACGCTGCCAGATGTCCTGGCCAATGAAGATGCCGAAGAAGTAGATCAGGAAGTAGGTGATGATGGTGTCCCAGCCAATCGCGGTCATCGAGAAGTAGCTGGCGGGCAATTTAGCGACCAGTGCGTCCCAGCCGCCGGCATCGCTGATCGACATAGGCATGAGAATGAACACCAGGCCGATGGTCATGATCAGGAACTGAACGATATCGGTGAGGCTCAGCGACCACATGCCTCCAACGGTCGAGTAGGCCACTACGATGCCGCCACCGATCAGAATCGATACCCAGAACGGCAGATCGAACAGAACGCCCATCACGGTGCCAATGGCAATGGTCGAAATGGCACCGATCATCAGCGCGTAGATCAGCATGATGGCTGCGCTGGCGGTACGCGCTGTTGGGCTGTAACGGCGCTCAAGCACTTGGGTGACGGTGAAGATTTTCAGTTTCAACAGGGGTTTGGCGAGGAACAGGCTGATGCCGACAATCCCCAGCCCCAATGTTGCGCAAAGCCAGAAGCCGGAAAGGCCGTAAACATAGCCAAGGCGCACGGTGCCGATGGTGGAAGCGCCGCCCAGAACAGTTGCCGCCATGGTGCCCATGTAAAAACCAGGGCCCAGATTGCGACCTGCTACCAGGTAGTCTTCGCGGGTTTTCGCACGGCGCATGCCGTAAAAGCCGAGCCCGAGCATGGCCGCGACGTACAGTAGGATTACAACGATATCTAAGGTCATTTCAGGTCACTCACTCTGATTTTTTTTATAGGCAGTGCTGGTGTTAATGCTTCGCCAAACGCATTCGCGGCCAGCGCTGTGCAGCAGGTTTTAGTTTTTGTAGTCGGGACACTCACGATCAAGCTTGCGCAGCCAGGCCTCCCATAACAGCTGGCGTTGCCCTTCAGCCCCCTGAAATTGTTCGCAGGCATGCTGGCTGAGGGCTTCAGGCATTTCGCTGACACCCTGCAGCGCCGCAGCACTGAGTTGGATTTCACAGGCTTTGTTCAGGTAATACATGACGTAAAACGCATCGGCGACACTGGCGCCAACGCTGAGTAAGCCGTGGTGCCTGAGAATCAGCGCGATATTGTTGTCGAGCGAAGCGACCAGTCGCTCGCGTTCTCCCAGATCCAGCGCAATACCTTCATAGGTGTGGTAACCCACACGCTGATGAAATTCGGCGTTGATCTGGTTGAGTTGCAACAAACCTTTATCGGCAGCCGCGACGGCCATGCCGGCCAGCGTGTGCGTGTGGATGACGCAATGGGCGTCTTCGCGGGCCATGTGCACAGCGCTGTGAATGGTAAAGCCGGCGACATTGTAATCGGCTTTGCCCTCAATAACGCGGCCGTGCATGTCGACAATAATCAAGTCACTGGCTTTGACTTCTTCGAAGAACAAACCGAATGGATTGATCAGAAAGCGCGGCTCTTCGCCGGGCAAACGCGCAGAGAAGTGGGTGTAGAGCGTGTCATCCCAGCCGAACATCGCCGCTAACCGGTAAGCGGCAGCGAGATCTCGGCGCAGGGTAGCCTCATTTGTTGTAGTCATAGGCTTGAATCCGCTTGAGCGTGTATCGGGTTGGTCGCGGCGCCCCATCACTTACCGCTGCGGGATGGGGCGGGCGCTGGTTTGCTTGCGATTACCGGCGTTCAACACCTGGCAAAATGCAGAGCATTTCGTACAGCAGGTTGGCACCCAACAGCGAAGTGTTGCCGGTGGTGTCGTAAGGGGGGGAGACCTCGACCAGATCGCCGCCGATAATGTCCAGGCCCTGACAGCCACGAATGACTTCGATGGCCTGAATGGTGGTCAAACCGCCAATTTCAGGGGTGCCGGTGCCCGGCGCCCAGGCCGGATCGATGCCGTCGATATCGAACGACAGGTAAACCGGGCCGCCGCCGACTTTCTCGCGGACTTCAGCCATCAGCGGCTCCAGCGATTTGTGCCAGCATTCTTCGGCCTGGACCACGCGGAAACCCTGCTTGCGGCTCCAGTTGAAGTCTTCTGCGGTGTAACCCTGAGCCCGCAAGCCAATCTGCACGACGCGGTCGCAGTCGAGCAGACCTTCTTCAACGGCGCGGCGGAAGGTGGTGCCGTGGGCGATTTTCTCGCCAAACATGTGATCGTTGACGTCGGCGTGCGCATCGATATGCACCAGACCGATCTTGCCGTGCTTCTTCTTTAGCGCACGCAGAATCGGCAGAGTGATGGTGTGGTCGCCGCCCAGTGTCAGCGGCAGGATGCCGTCTGCAACGATCTGGTCGTAGGATTGTTCAATGATGCGAACGGCTTCAGCCATGTTGAAGGTGTTGATTGGCACATCACCGATGTCGGCGATATTCAGCGAATCAAACGGCGCAGCGCCAGTGGCCATGTTGTAGGGGCGGATCATGACCGACTGAGCGCGAATCTCGCGTGGGCCAAAGCGGGTGCCGGAGCGCAGTGAAGTGCCGATGTCGAGGGGAACACCGACGAAACCAACGTCGAGTTCGGCGCGCTCTGCAGGCGACTGAATATGCGGCAAGCGCATCATGGTGGCGATCCCGCCGAAGCGTGGCATCTCGTTGCCGCCAAGTGGCTGGTGCAGATTCTTTTCCATGGAGGCCTCACAGTTTTTATGGTTTTAAATTTCAGTGAGGGAATTCTTGGTCAGGACGGCTTGCGGAAAAATCGCTGGGAGAAAAAACTTAGTTCATGATTTTCTAAACTATTGGCATGTACACTTAGCGCCGTTGCAGTTGAATGAATTGCAGTCCCGGCCCATCGGCGTTCCCTCGCGTCGCCAACGGCCGCTGATTCGTGTGGAGTGTTCATGAGCCAAACCTTGCCCGACCTGAAGTTACTGCGGATTTTTGTCAGTGTGGTCCGCAATCAGGGCTTTGCAGCGGCGCAGCCCGAGCTGAATTTATCGACCTCGGCCATCAGTACTTATATGAGCCAACTGGAATCCCAGCTCGGCCTCGTGCTGTGCCACCGTGGGCGCGGTGGTTTCAGCCTGACCAGCAAAGGTGAGTTGTTCTATCAAGAGACGCTGCGTCTGTTGAGTGAGCTGGAAGGATTCGAGCGCTATTCTGCAGCGCTCAAGGGCGAGTTGCGCGGCACGCTGAATCTGGGCGTGTTGGACTCGACCGTGGGCGATAGCTCGTTGCCCCTGGCTGAGGTGATTGGCGCCTACAGCCTCGAACACCCCGGCGTGCACCTGCATTTGTCGGTGATGAGCCCGTATGAGTTGCAGTTGGCGGTGCTCGATAACCGCCTGGATATCGCCATTGGCGCGTTCTCGACCCGCATGACTGGCTTGATATATCAGCCGCTTTACCGTGAACAACACTGGCTGTATTGCAGTGAGCGTCACTCGCTTTATACCCAGCGGCGCATTCCGGCTGAGGTGATTACCCAGCAGCGCATGGTGGGGCGTGGATACTGGAGTCAGGCCGAACTGGCGCGGCACGGTTTCAAGCACAGCGCGGCCACGGTGGATTCAATGGAAGCCCAACTGATTCTGGTGCTTTCGGGCGCCTACATCGGTTATCTGCCCGAGCATTACGCGCAGTATTGGGTCGACCGCAAAGAATTACGGGTTTTGCTCCCGGCCACCTTTGGATATCAGGCGCCGTTTTCGCTGATTTTGCGCCGCGGACGAACGCGCGAGCCACTGATTCAAACCTTCCGCGACTTGCTCAAGGCACAGCTTAATGCGCAATAACAGTCAGCAGATTCAGAAGTCGTCAGACGCGCGGGGCGGCTATGGCGCGGCCTGAATGTGAGCGTTGTAAACGGCCGCAGACGCGCTGCTTGTGCGCCATGATTCCGCATTTGCACTGCCGCACGCGGGTGCTGATCCTGCAGCACAGCAGCGAGGCGGGGCATGCGCTGAACACCGCCCGGTTAGCGGCTCTGGGGCTGGATAACGCACAGCTTGAGGTCGGCGAAACATTCAGCCAACTGGAAGACTGGTTGGCGTTGCCAGGCTATCGCCCTTGCTTGCTGTTTCCGGGGGATGAGGCCGTGCCGGTCGCAGACTTTGCCCAGGCTGCAGTGGCCACGCCGTTATTGCTGGTGGTGCCGGATGGTACGTGGCGCAAGGCGCGCAAGTTGCTGTATTGCAATCCACTGCTGCAAGCGTTGCCGCGCATCACTTTGCCGTCCGGGTTGAGTTCACGCTATCGCTTGCGCAAGGCGCCAGAGCCTGGCGCGTTATCGACTATTGAAGCGATTGTGGTGGCACTTGAGGCTATCGAGAAGCCCGCGCAGTTTGGCGAATTGCTCAAGCCATTCGAGGCCTTGATCGAAGGCCAGATCGCGGCGATGGGCGCTGAGACCTATCAGCGTAATCACGCGGGCGGTGCCGCAACGGCGGCACCTAAAACCGGCCCGGATTCGCCCGAGCAGGCTGACTGAATCAGCGTTCGCGCAGGGCTTCGGTTCTGGCTTTGAGCACCGGTTTGAGCAAGTAGTCGAGCACGCTTTTCTCGCCGGTTACGATATCTACAGTGGCGATCATGCCGGGAATAATGGTTAACGGGTGGTCATCTCCGCCTAAATGGCTTTTTTCAGTGCGCACTTGAATCAGGTAGAAACTGTTGCCTTCATCATCGGTGATGGTGTCGGCGCTGATCAGTTCCAGATTGGCTTTGAGACCACCGTAAATGGTGTAGTCGTAGGCGCTGAACTTGACCATGGCCTTTTGCCCCGGATGGAGAAAGGCCACATCCTGTGGGCGCACCTTGGCTTCGATCAGCAGATTGTCGTCCAGCGGTACAATCTCGATCATGTCATTGCCCGGCTGAACCACGCCGCCGATGGTGTTGACCTTGAGTTGCTTAACGATGCCGCGCACCGGTGAAACTACCGTGGTGCGGCTGACGCGGTCATCTATCGCCTCGGTGCTGGCGCTGAGTTTCTTAAGCTCTGTGCGCGCATCATTGAGCTCCTTGAACGCATCGGAGCGAAACGCCAACTCGGACTCGTCCACCTTGCTTTTGATTTCGTTAATCGCCGACTCGGCGCGCGGAATGGCCAGTTTGGTTGCATCCAGCGAGCCACGCATTTCCACCGCTGTGCGGCGCAACCGCAGAATCTCGACCTGCGAGATGGCGCCACTCTTGACCAGCGGCTGTGACATGTTCAGTTCCTGCTGAACCAAACCAAGCCCCGAGCTGTATTGCTGGGCTTTCGAGCGGTACTCGGCCAATTCCTGTTGCTTCTGGCGCAGTTGTTCGCCCAGCGTGCGTTGCTCGCTTTGCAAGCGATCCTGACGGGAGCGGTACAGGCCTTCCTCATCCAGTGCCAGTTGTGGGGCTTTGCTGGCAATTTCTTCTGGCATCTTCAACGGGCGGCCTTCGGCCTCCGCAGTCAGGCGTTCGATCCGGGCGATCAGGGCGAGCCGGTCGGCATCGCTTTCGCCTTTGTTCGAGAGAAAGCGGGTGTCGTCGAGGCGCAGCAGCACGTCGCCTTTCTCGACCACCTGACCTTCACGGACGAATATCTCGCTGACAATGCCGCCTTCAAGGTTCTGGATTACCTGAATCTTGCTTGATGGAATGGCTTTGCCCTGACCGGTAGTCACCTCTTCGAGTATCGCGAACTTGGCCCACACCACGGCTGCAACCAGGCACGCACAGACCACCCAAAGGGTGACGCGTGAAAGCCAGGGCGAATCCTCAAGCATCACGCCCTCGACTTCGGGCATGAACTCGGCGTCTTTCCTGTTCGGCCGCTGGTTGACGAAATAGCTGCTGTCAGTCGTCATCACCTCACCCCGCAGCCGGGCCAACACGGCCCTTACGCAATGCATCAATCACGGTTTCTTTCGGACCATCGGCAACGATGTGCCCGTTATCCATGACAATCAGTCGCTCAACGAGGCTGAGCATCGACATGCGATGGGTAATCAGCAGCACGGTTTTGTCTTTCGCCCAGCTCATCAGCTTGCCGCGCAGGGCATCTTCGCTGCTGTTATCCATTGCGCTGGTAGGCTCATCCAACACCAGAATTGGCGGGTCGAGGAGCATGGCGCGGGCGATCAAAACGGCCTGGCGCTGGCCACCCGAAAGCAGTTGGCCGCGTTCGCCCACGGGTCGGTCAAAGCCTTGCGGGTGTTGTCTGGCCAGCTCGTTGACGCCGGTTAGCTCGGCAACTTCAAGCATCCGCGCATCACTGACATAACGCGCGCCGAGGGTCAGGTTGTCGCGCAAACTGCCCGCCAGCAGGGGCAGGTCATGCGAGACGTAACCGATCTGGTGACGCAGGTCGGCGACATCGAGCTGGCGCAGGTCGAGGTCGTCGAGGAGTATTTGGCCTTCATCCGGGCTGTAGAACGCCATGAGTAATCTGGCCAATGTGCTCTTGCCGGAACCGCTGCGACCGATGATGCCAATCCGCTCGCCCGCTGCCATGCGCAAGCTGACTCCGGCCAGCGCTGGCGTGCTTTGCTCCGGGTAACTGAACGTAACGCCACGCACTTCCAGCGCGCCTTTAAGCTGGGTGCGTTCCAGTGGCCGTTGTTTGGCTTCGCGCTCTTGTGGCAAGGCCATCAATGCATCGGTTGAGGTCATGGTCAGGCGGGCTTGCTGGTAGCGCGTGATTAAACTGGCAACCTGGCCCAGTGGTGCCAGCACGCGGCTGCCGAGCATGTAACAGGCAACGAGGGCGCCGACGCTGAGATTGCCAGCGATAATGCTGTAAACGCCGGCGATAATCGTGCTCATGCCGGCGAACTGCTGAAGGAACAACGTGCCATTGGTGGCCAGTGAGGCCAGAAAACGTGCATGCATGTCGAGACGGGTCAGGGAACCGTGGGTTTTCTCCCACTGATGCTGGCGTTCACTCTCGGCGCCACAGGCCTTGAGGGTTTCCAGCCCGCCGAGGGTTTCGATCAGCAACGCCTGACGTTGTGCGGCCAGCACCAGGCTGCGTTCCACGGTATCGCGCAGGCGCACTTGAATGATCCAGGCGAACAGGGCGGTGAGTGGAAATGCCAGCAGCGGGATCACCACCAGCCAGCCGCCGAGCAGGCCGATAACTGCAATCATCAACAGCGCGAACGGCAAGTCGATCAGGCTGGTCAGGGTAACAGCGGTGAGAAACTCGCGCAGGCCTTGGAAGTCATGAATACTCTGGGCAAAGCCGCCGACGGTGGCCGGTCGCGACTTCATGGACATGCCGGTGATGCGCTCGAACAGCGTGGCGGATAACACGATGTCGGTCTTTTTGCCGGCGGTGTCCAGCAGGTGCGCGCGCAGCACGCGCAGCAACAACTCGAACCCCGCCCCGATCAGCAAGCCAATGGCCAATACCCATAGCGTCGCCGTCGCCTGATTGGGCACCACGCGGTCGTAGGTTTGCATCACAAATAACGGAACCAGCAGCCCCAACACGTTAATCAGCAGACTGGCCAGCACGGCGTCGGCATACAGCCAGCGTGACAGCTTCAAAGTGTCGCGAAACCACGCTGTCATTCTGGGCATCAGTGGATTGCGCGCTTGCTCCAGTTCGTGACGCGGCCGGGCAAACAATGCTTGGCCGGCGTATTCGTTGGCAAGCTCAGCGCCGTTCACCCATTGTTCGCCGCCATCTGTTTCGCAGGGGAGAATCAGTGCCTGCTCATTTTCGCCCCAGGCCTTGAGCACGGCACTGCGGCCATCTTTGAGCAGTAACAGAACCGGCAGATTGAGCGCCGAAATCGCGCTCAGCTCACGGCGTAGCAAGCGTGCCTGCAAACCGGCACGCGCTGCGGCGCGACTGAGTAAATTGGCGGACAAGGTTTGTTGCGGCAGCGGCAGGCCGGCAGTCAGGCTGCCGCGGCTGACTTTGCAATCATGCAGGCGACAGAGAATCAGTAAACCATCAAGCAGCGGATCGTCATGGCTCAGGCGTGGGTCATTAACCGGACTGCTGTGCTCCATATTCGTCACTAGCGACTACTCCTAAACATCTGTCCCTGAGGTTTCAGCGCCATGTGCTGGCCAGTCACGCAACTGAAAAATCCGTGAAACGTGTGTTGCCAGTGGCCACAAGGCCCTGCCCGGAGCAGGGCCTTGTGGTTACTTATTGCAAAGCAGGCAGATGCGCCTCGCTTTTGACTTCGCTCAGCGCAACCGATTCGGCTGGCAGCACCACTTGCTGTTGGCGCAGCAATTGGCCGGTGGCTGCCAATACGCGGTACATCGAGTATTCCTCGGTGTAACGCACATCGGTGTAGCGACGGTTGGCGGTGAACAACTCGTTCTCACTGTCGAGCAAGTCGAGCAGGGTGCGCTGCCCCAAGGTGAATTGCTGTTGATATGCCTCACGAACACTGGCGGTGTATTCGGCATAGTCACGCGCTTTCGGGGTTTGCAGCCGCGCATTTTCCATCGCGTTCCAGGCCAGCGCCGTGTTCTCGTTGATCAGACGCAGGGCATTGTTGCGGATGTCCATAGACTCGTTGATCTGGTGTGAAGAAGACTCCAGACGTGCCTTGTCACGCATGCCGTTGAACAGGTTGTAGTTCATCACAACACCTGCGCGCCACGTGTTGTAGTGGCCGGCGTCGCCCTGAATATTATCGTCAGCAGTGGTTGCCAGTTCGGCATCTACGCGCGGGTAGAACGGCGCCTTGGCGGACTCGTATTGTTTCTCGGCCGCGTTGACATCGGCTTGCGCAGATTTCAGGAACGGGTTGTCCGCCATCATCACCTGGCGTGCAGTGGGCAAGTCAGCCGGCACTTCGCCCTTGACCGACGCCGGTGCAGAGAGCTCGTCCGGATAACGGCCCACGGCGCTGAAGAAGTTGGCCTCGGCATCGGCCAGGTTGACCTGCTCGGTGTAGAGATTGTTTTCCGCCAGGGCCAGACGTGCACTGGATTGGTCGAGGTCAGCCGTGCTGCCAACGCCTTGCTGGCTGCGCAGCGAGATCTGGTCGTTGATGCGCTGATGCGCCAACAGATTGTTCTTGGCCAGCGCAACCATTTCCCGACGTTTCAGTACATCGAGGTAAACCTCGGCGGTGCGCAGGGCCAGGCTCTCGGATGTGCCGCGCACGTAGTAGGCACGTGAGTTGACCACCGCCTGGGTCCGCGCCACTTCATTCGGGGTATTGAACCCGTCGAAGAGCATCTGTCGCAGGCGCAACTCGGTGTTGCTATAGGTCAGGGTTTCCTTGTTGTGATCGCCGATGATGCGGGTGCTCGGGCTGTCGGTATTTTCACGGCCATAGCCGACGAGTGCATCTACGGTTGGCAAGTAACCGCCCTTGGCAATTTTCACGTCCTCGTCTGACGACAGACGACGGTTCACGCCCGCGCTTATTTCCGGGTGGTTATCGATGGTGCTCTGGATCGCCTCTGACAAAGTCATTGCTTGGACGGGTGAAAAAGTCATGGCCAGAAGCATGCCTGTCCATAGCGGGTTGACTGCACGCATTGGTAATACTCCTTTGCTGTGTGCTCTGATCTTTCCTCTCCGCCAAAAAAATGTCTTTTTAAGGCGGGCGTCGTTTTTGGGTTCTCACTCTAGGCATTGAAGATCATTATTTATGTTGGCACAGAAAAATTTAGCACAAGATTTATGAAAAAATATTCTTATACAAAAAAGCCGACAGAGGACATTGTTACCCCTGAAAGTAGGCGTGGAAGCCGCATGGCGTCTAAGCTTGATGAAAATAGGCCTGAAACAGGCAGTTGTTTACACAGGGCGGGGTTGCAGTTGGGACGGTAGGCAGCAAGGAGGCGACAATAATTTGTCGTTTTTACGAAGGGCCGAATTGCTGTCTTCTCAACCGCTTAGGTGAAGTATCTGTGTTTTGCACTGTTGATGCCTTCTTTAGGAGATACCGGCGAACGCCGGTGGCAGTGAGGAACACGTTATGGCCACTCTGATTGGTAAAGTCACCCAGGTTATTGGTGAGGTTTTCGCCGTTGCAACTGATGGCTCGCGTCGCCCACTGGGTGTGGGTGATCAAGTTTTTGCAGGTGAGCAATTAGTCACGGGCGCATCGGGTGCTGTGGCTGTAGCGATGACCGACGGTCAGCAATTAACCTTGGGGCGTGAGAGTCAGCTCAGCCTGAATGCCCAAATGCTTGGCCAGGGGGACGACAGTCAGGCGCCTCAGGATGCGCCTGTCACGGCGCCAAGCGCTGATGACTTAACAGACGTCGAACAACTCTTGGCGGCGATTGAAGCGGGTGCCGACCCCACTCAGGAAGCCGAAGCCACAGCCGCAGGGCCTGGTGGCGCCGGATCGGGTGGCGCTGGCGGTGTAGGGGGTGGACACAGTTTCGTGCTGCTCGATACCGTCGGGGGTGCGGTTGAGCCGGTTCTGGGCTTCGATACCTCAAACTTCAACACGGGGCCAGAGTTCCCTAATCCTGAACCCATCGTGATTCCAGTGCCGCCGCTGGTTCAGGAAGCTCCAGTTCCTCCAGCTCCGCCAGCGCCTCCAGCAGAGCCTGAAGTGGTTGATTTCCAGCCGGTCGTCAGCGTTATTTATCAGGACGCTGTCGGCAGTATCAGCACCAGCCCGGCTGTGGTTGAGGAGCGTGCATTGGCGGGTGGCAGTAACCCGCAGAGTAATGCAGAACAGGCCAGCGGGCGCTTTCAGGTGGTTTCACCCGATGGCGTAAGTGCGCTTGAGGTGCAGGATGCCAACGGCAACTGGGTGAATGTGACCGCTGGCAATTCGGTGCAGGGCCAGTACGGCACTTTGCAGGTGGATGCACAGGGCAATTGGACCTACACCCTGACTGCCGGCGTGCAGCACGGCACACCGGGGGCGACCGGTGCTGATGATCAGATTGGCGAAAGCTTCAATGTGCGGGTTACCGACAACGATGGCGATGTATCGCCGGTGGCGGTGCTCGACGTAAGCATCTATGACGACGGACCGCAGGCTATCAACGACGTTAACAGCGTGCCTGAGGACAGCGTCGCGCCGGTTGTCGGAAATGTGCTGAGTAACGACCAAGTCGGTGCTGACTCACCTGCAAGTTTTGTCGCTTGGCAAAGCACCGCGGCAACCTTTGGCACTTTCACGCCGACCGCCAACGGTGGTTACAGCTACCTGCTCAATTCGGACAATCCGCTGATTCAGGCGCTCGACACGGGTGAGACGCTGACAGAAACCTTCAGCTACACCATGCAGGATGCGGACGGTGACACCTCGACGGCCATGCTGACGATTACCATCACCGGCACCAACGACATTCCAGTGGTCAGCGTGCCGCCGTTTGGTGAAGGTACTAATGCGCAAGTTTATGAGTCCGGACTGGCCAATGGCAGTGACGCCGCTGCCAACAGCGAGTTCACCACCGGCACCTTCACCTTGAGCGATGTTGATGGCCTGGATGATTTGCAAAGCGTGACCATTAACGGCGATACCGTGGCAATCGGCAGCCTGAACAGCGGCTTGAATGTGTTTGTCGGTGCGTTCGGCACCCTGACCATTACCGGCTACGACGCGGCGACGGGGCAGGGTACTTATCAGTATCAACTGACTGCACCGACAATCGATGGCGCAGGTATTGAGACCGATACCTTTGTCATCAGCGTATTCGACGGGACTTCGTCGTCGGCACCGGCCAATATCGTTATCGAAATCATTGATGATGTGCCGACCGCTAACGCCGACACTGGCTCGGTCAAAGAAGGCGCAACGCTCACGGTTAATGCTGCCAATGGTGTGCTGGCTAACGATGTTGCCGGGGCCGATGGTTTTGGCTCGTCCAGCGTTGTGGGCGTGCGCGCGGGCTCGGATATAGCTACAGACGCTTCGGGCAATGTTGCCACTTCCATCACCGGCGCATACGGCACATTAACTTTGGCTGCGGACGGCTCATACACCTACCACTCGACTGCCAATGGTGTGGGCGCCAATGCGCTGGACGCCAATGCGCTGGACGCCAATGCGCAGGATCACTTCGTCTACACCGTGGTTGATGGTGACGGCGATCTGAGCACCACCACTTTGACTATCGACGTGTGCAATTTCACCGTGGTTGGCGGTGTCGGTGGCGAAGCGGATACCAGCGTGCGCGAAGCAGCGCTCGATCTGATCGGCAGTAATCCTGCCAGCAACGATGAGGTGGCGAGCGGCCAACTGACCGGCAGCGGCGGCGCGGGTGGTTATCAGTTCAGCATTGCCGATGGCGTTGGCCAATACGGCACGCTCAGCGTTAACGCCAACGGCCAATACACCTACACACTCACCAGCCCGGTTGATACACCAGCCGGTGACAACGGCAACAATATCCAGGCGCAGGAAACCTTCACCTTTACCGTCACCGATGCCAACGGCAACACCGGCACCGGCACGTTGCTGATTGATATTGTCGACGACATTCCAAAGGCCTATGCCGACACGGGCTCGGTGCAAGAAGGCGCAACACTCACGGTTAACGCTGCAAATGGTGTGCTGCATAACGATGTTGCCGGTGCCGATGGTTTTGGCTCGTCCAGCGTTGTGGGCGTGCGTGCCGGTTCGGACACCGCCACAGACGCTTCGGGCAATGTTGCCACTTCCATCACCGGCGCTTACGGCACCTTAACCCTGGCAGCGGACGGCTCTTACACTTACCACTCAACCGCCAATGCGCTGGACGCCAGTGCGCAGGATCACTTTGTGTATACCGTGGTTGATGGTGACGGCGATTTGAGCACCACTACTTTGACTATCGATGTGTGCAATTTCACCGTGGTTGGCGGTGTCGGTGGCGAAGCGGATACCAGCGTGCGCGAAGCAGCGTTGGATCTAATTGGCAGTAATCCGACTAGTAATGATGAAGTGGCCAGCGGCCAACTTACCGGCAGCGGCGGCGCAGGTGGTTATCAGTTCAGCATTGCCGATGGCGTTGGCCAATACGGCACGCTCAGTGTTAATGCCAATGGCCAATACACCTACACACTCACCAGCCCGGTTGATACACCAGCTGGCGATAACGGCAACAATATCCAGGCGCAGGAAACCTTCACCTTTACCGTCACCGATGCCAACGGCAACACCGGCACTGGCACCTTGCTGATTGATATTGTCGACGACATTCCAAAGGCCTATGCCGACACGGGCTCGGTGCAGGAAGGTGCAACGCTCACGGTTAATGCCGCCAATGGCGTGCTGGCTAACGATGTTGCCGGTGCCGATGGTTTTGGCTCGTCCAGCGTTGTGGGCGTGCGTGCCGGTTCGGACACCGCCACAGACGCTTCGGGCAATGTCGGCAGTTCCATCACCGGCGCTTACGGCACCTTAACTCTGGCAGCGGACGGCTCATACACCTACCACTCAACCGCCAATGCGCTGGACGCCAACGCGCTGGGCGCCAATGCGCAGGATCACTTTGTGTATACCGTGGTTGATGGTGACGGCGATCTAAGCACCACCACTTTGACTATCGATGTGTGCAATTTCACCGTGGTTGGCGAGGTAGCAAGTGGTTCGGATACCAGTGTGCGTGAGGCCGCGCTGGATCTAATAGGCAGTGATCCGACCAGTAATGATGAAGTGGCCAGCGGCCAGCTTACCGGCAGCGGCGGCGCGGGTGGTTATCAGTTCAGCATTGCCAATGGTAACGGTAACTTTGGCACCCTAACGGTGGATGCCAGCGGTAATTACACTTACACGCTGACCAGTGCGCCCAAATTGCCGGCCGGTAATAACGGCAATAATATCCAGACCCAGGAAACCTTCAGTTACACCGTGACTGATGCCAACGGCAACACCGGCACGGGCACGCTGGTGATAGATATTGTCGACGATGTGCCCACTGCGCACGATGACACCGCTTGCGTGGGCACCGAGCGAGGCCTCGATTACAACGCGGTGTTTGTGCTCGATTTCAGCGGCAGCATCAGCAACAGCGAGCTCAATGTGATGATGCAAGCTGTGCGAGCGGCAGGGCAGAAGCTGTTTGATGGCACCAATGGCGATGTCAGCATTCAACTCGTGGCCTTTTCGGGCACCGCAAAGTCGTATGCGGCGGTGAGCAATTTTGCCGACCTTTCGCACCTTATCGACACGCTCAATCCGGCTGATGGCGGTACCCGGCCTTACAGTGGCAATACCGACTTTACGGCTGCAATCAAAGAGACCATGGCTGTATTCGATCCTGTGGTGGGCGCCAGCAATCAGGTGTTCTTCATCAGCGATGGCAATCCCAATGAGCAGACCGGTAATAACTCTTCGTTGACCAACACCACGGCGGCGCAATGGAGCAATTTCGTTAATGGCAACAACATTAACGTGACCGCAGTCGGCGTGGGCGGCGGTATCGACAATGCCCGCTTGCAGGACATCGATGTAGACGGTCAGGGTGCGCCGATCCAGGTCGCCAATTTTGAAGATCTGGTCGAGTCACTGCTGCAGGTCGTCACCGGTGTCAGCGTTCAGGGCAATGTGCTCAAGGGCGATGACAATGCTGTGGGCGGCGGCGATGACGATGTATTTGGCGCCGATGGCGGCCGCATTCTGTCTATTTCGGCGGATGGCCAAACCTACACCCTCAATGGCACGACTATCCAGACCGCTGCCAGCGCCTCGCAATACAGTTGGGATGCAAGCACCAAGCTGTTGACCCTCAATACGGACACTGGCGTTCTCAAGTTCTATATGGCGGATTCCAGTGGCCATGCGGCGGGTGATTATCAGTTCCAGGCGCACAGCGGTTTGGATTTTGGCGCCAGTGGCCAGCTCAATGAAGTCTTTACCTACACGCTGATCGACAACGACGGCGATACGGACTCGGCCAATCTGACCATCTGCATCGACGGGCCGGAGATTTCAGCGCTGGTGGTGGGCAGCAATGCCAGCGATCAGGGTAACTCCGCGGTTGAGCACACCGTGCCGAATCCGCAGGATGCCGATCGCGCCGGTGAGATCATGGGCACCTACGGCAAGGATGTTCTGCTGGGGGATGTCGGCGGCGTTAACAGCAACTTCACACCGGGCAAGAACTACAACATCGCGCTGATCCTCGACCGCTCGGGGAGCATGGCGGATGCTTCCGGTACGCCTGGGTTGAGCCGCCTGGCGCTGGCCAAGGATGCACTGACCTCGCTGGCCAATCAGTTAGCCGGGCACAGCGGTGTGGTCAACGTGCGGCTGATTCCGTTCGGTGAAACGGCCTCTAATGGTTACACCATAAATGGCCTCAACTCGACCAATGTCGTGACCTTGATTGCTGCAATCAACGGCCTGACAGCCAGCGGCGGCACTAACTATGAGTCGGCATTCAAGGCCACGGTCAACTGGTTCAATGACCAGGTCAACGGTGGCAAAGACGCGGCGCATGGCTTCGAGCAGCTGACGTTCTTCCTCACTGACGGCAACCCGACGTTGTACCTCAACGGCAGCGGCAACACTGCTGGTAGCGGCAGCAACACGGGATACAACGAATTGAGCCAGTCGGTTGATGCGGTGCAGGCGCTGGTTGCCGGCACGGGGGCCGATGCAGTGCAAATGCACGCCATTGGGATTGGTAATGGCGTGAGCGCCGACTTCCTCAAGTTTTTCGACAATACCCCGTTGACCGGGAACACGCTCGGACAGGGCTCTTACGACTTCCCGAATGACAATAAGCCGCCTGTCACCGGCCAGACCGGCGACCCGACAATCGTCAATACCGCCGATGAGCTGCATGCGGCGCTGGTCGAAGGCAGCACCACCACAACGCTTGCGGCGGTGGGAGCCGATCATCTGATTGGCGGGCAGGGCGACGACATCATCTTTGGCGATGTCATTAACACGGACAGCCTGGCGTGGGCCGGGAATGCGGCGGGCACGCATGACGGCGCCGGTTATCAGGGCTTGCTCGATTACCTGACGGCAACAACCGGCACCGCAACGCTGGATCAGGTCAAAGCCTACATCGAAGCCAATGCAACGTCCCTGAACGTGGCGGGTGATACCCGTGGCGCCGGTGACTTGCTTGATGGGGGCGCGGGCAATGACTGGCTGTTCGGCCAGGGCGGCGATGATGTATTGATCGGTGGAGTAGGCAACGACCACTTATACGGTGGCACGGGCGCCGATACCTTTGTCTGGAATGCCGCTGATCGCGGCGGAAATTATCACGATGTGGTGCATGACTTTAATGTGGCCGATGGCGACAAGCTGAATTTGTCGGCCTTGCTCGATGGCGTCGATCCCAATGCCGGTGTCGATGTGCTGAGTCAGTACCTGAGCGTAGATACCAGCAATGGCGTAGACACGCTGGTCAATGTGTCCAGCAGTGGCCATGTGCAGGATACGGCTGCGGTGGATCAAACCATCACGCTGGCTAACACGGTGTTGTCCGGCGGCGACAGTGCGTCGATTATCCAGGGCATGCTGGATAACAACACGCTGGTGAGCTAGAGCGGTTGGCTGCGTAATATTTCAGTCGAATCGCTGGACTGCGACTAAAATAAAATCACCCGTCTCTGATGTTGGAGACGGGTTTTTTATGACTGCTGCAGAGGAGCTCCAATGGTTTTCGTTCAGCGCGATGGGCACAACAGAATTATCCGGGTTGATGGCGAGCCTTTCAGCGCCATGACACAACCCATGCAAGAGGATGACCCGGAGGTAATAGCATTCCGAGCGAGCAACTCACTGAGTGATCGCTTGCTGGATCTGCAGCGCTCCGACCTCGAAATGGTGCGGGTAGTTGAAGACTTGGTGACCGTATTGGTCAGCAAGGGTGTGATCCGCTACACCGACTTGCCCGAAGCCGCTCGCAGAAAACTCAGCATGCGCGAAGAAACCCGGGCCAAACTGAATGACCTCACCGGCCTGCTGGGCAGCGACGAAGAGCATTTCCCCTAGTCACAGCTTGCAGTAACAGTGCGTTTGCGCAGCCGTATGGGCTCACGGCTGGGCAAACGCACCTGATCTTTTAATCCTCCGGCCACGGCGCGGGCGCACCGATCAGGCGACCCATCGCGCCATCAATGCCCAACTCTTTCAGCGCGGCCAGTTCACCCTCGGTTTCAACCATCTCGGCGATCAATGGCAAGTCGATGCTATTCGAGGCGCGGAACAATGCTTCGATGAACAGGCGTTTATCCGCTTCCTGGTCGATTGAACGGATGTAGCTGCCATCAATCTTCAGATAATCGAGGCCCAGATGCGTGAGGTTGCCGATAAGGCTGAAACGCCCCCCGAAGTGTTGCAGGCCCAGCTTGTAACCGGTTTCGCGGATGCGCAGGCTTAGCGTTTCCAACTCGGCGGCGGGGGGCAGATAACGCTCATCCAGTTCCAGCGTCATCAGTGCGCCGTGCTGCGGATGCTCTTTGAGTACTTTAATGAGCTGCGCAAAGCTTTCCTCGTCGCGCAACGTCGCAGCGGCCAAACTCAGCGCCAGCGGCAGCGGATGTTTGGTCAGATGCTCAAGGCTGTGCTCGAGCATTGCCAGGTCGAAGCGAGCCGCCCAGCCCAAACGGTCAATCCAGGGCAAGAAACGGCCCGCTGCAATCGCCTCGCCTTGTGGGTCGAGCAAGCGCGCCAGTACCTTTTGGTGCATGACCTGAGTCGTGTCGTCGCAAGGCGCCACGGGTTGGAAGTAGAGCTGGAGTTTGCCCTCATTGAGCGCTGCATCAATCCAGTTGCGCCACTCATGCAGGCCTTGCTCGGGGGCAACATTAAAGTCGTCCAGCCGCGCCCAGCACTGTTCCGGATTGCTCTGCGCTTGCGCCAAAGCCTGATCGGCACGGCCAATCACGTCACGCACCTCCTCGCCGGGACGGAATGCGGCAATGCCGATATGGGCAACCGGTTTACAGTCACTGGCGCCGGTCTGGCGCAAGCTTTCGAGTTGCTCGCTGAGTTCCTGAGCCAACCGGTCGCAATCTTCTGCACTCAGGCCGGGCGCAAGCAGCGTGAATTCCCCGCCACGGCTGCGCGAGGCCAGCCAGCCCGTGGAGTTTCTGTTCTCGATGTCACGGGACAATTGAATGCCGATACTTTTAATCAACGCATCGGTCTTCTGGCCGCCCAAGCGCTGGTTGAGCCCGCCGAGATCATTGACCCGCAAGAACATCAGATAACCGTCAGTGTTCTGCTCGTTGGCTGACAGTTGATTGGCCAGGCGAATATCAAACAGGCGGCGATTGGCCAGGCCCGTGAGGCTGTCCTGATACGCCTCTTCGCGTAACTTCTCACTGCGCGCTGCTTCTTCGGCAAACAGGGTTTTGAGCTTTTCGACCATCTGGTTCATGGCCAGCACCACACGCTTGAGTTCCGGCGTGCGCGGCACCTTTTGCAGGCTCATGAATTCACGTCGGGTAATGGCTTCGGCCTGCTGCACCATGTTGTCGAGCGGGCGCAATTGTGAGCGCAACAGCCAGCCGCCAAGCAAGGCACTGACAATTCCGCAGCCGAGCAACCAGAGCAGGCTGCCGATGGCGCTGTCCCAGAGTTTATTGATGGCAAACTGCGGATGGCTGAGTACCTCGACCCGCGCCGCCTGTTCCCAGCCGCGCATGATCAATGCATCGCCCGGCTGAGGTTGCAGATCAACCATGTCGACAAACCAGCCCGGCACATTCTCGGGCGTGGTGGTGGTGCGCCGCTCTACGATGGTCTTGTTGTCGGCGATGTTGACCACACGGATCTGCGCGAAATAGCCGCTGTCGAAAATCGAGCTGACCATCAACTCAATCATCGCCGGATCATCGACATGCGGAGTCATCGACAGGCCAAGGGCCGTGGCGGCGTCTTGCGCATGCGAGCGTAACTGGCTGAGCAACTGCTCGCGGGAACTCTCCATGCTGCTGATGAAACTGCCGGTAAACGCAACAATCAAAAACAGGCAGATGGCGATGAATAGCTGTTTGAGTAAGGACATTAAATTCTCCTAGCCTTCGCCTATGGCGAATCCTTCCGCGCGCATTTTTTTAAGCAAGTCCTGCCAGCGCGATAGTTTCTTGGTGTCGCTCTTACGCGTGTTGGAACCCGCCACATACAGGCCTTCTGCGTTGAAGGCATATACCGGAAGCAAGTCTTTGCGTTGTGAGGCGGGGCGTATTTGGCCAATCAGGTTGTCCAGCACCAACGGCTCGCTGGTGGGCGTTGCGTAGTAGGTGAGAACCATGTGCGCCTGATTCTGGCGCAGGGCTTTTACGTAGGTGATGCGTAGCTTTTCCGCGGGCATGCCGAGGCGGCGCAAGGTGAAATACTTGGCGATCGAGTAGTCTTCGCAATCGCCCGCACCTTTGACCAGAGACTCGACCGGCGTGGCCCAATAATCGGCCTGACGCCAGTTGCGCTGATCATCGCTGAAGCGCAACTGCTTGTTGAAAAAGCCATTTACGACCTTGAGTTTTTCCGTGTCGGGCAGGTCGGTGCTGGCGTTGATCAGGCTGTCCCAACTCTTGATCCGCTGCTCTGCAACGCCGAGATTGCCGTAGCGGCCTTCGGCGTTCTTGAGGATCAGGGCAAAGTCCCAGTTTGCCATCGCAGCGGCATAGGCCAGGAGCAGGCTTGCGCCTATCCATAGCTGGCCTCGCACCCGGCGGCCTGGCACTTTGTGCATGAAGAGTTTCCCTACGTTTGATCCTGGCAAGTCTAGGCACTGTTGTGCCGGTTCGCAGGCGCGCAAGGCGATTATTTACAGGGATTTAGAGCGCTAAAGGCTGGCGCGGGTTTTCTGCCGCAGAATGTAGAGGGTTACCAGTACCGCGCTGGTGAGCATGAAGGTGCGCGCCCAGAACAGCGGCACCAGATAACAAGAAAAACCAATGCTCAGCCACATCAGGCCAATGGCGTAGATTTTACCCTTGAGCGGAATGCCCTCGCCGTCGAGATAGTCGCGAATCCACGGGCCGAGGTGCGGGTGGCTGGTCAGCCATAAATAGAAGCGCTCTGAGCTGCGCATGAAACAGGCAGCGGCGAGCAGCAGGAAGGGCGTGGTCGGCAGCACCGGCAGGAATATGCCGATGACCCCAAGCGCTACGCTAAGCCAGCCAATGGCCAGCAGAGCGTAACGAATCAGCGGATTACGATTGAGCTTGGGCGCCTGCGCCATCGTGGCGATCAGTGATGGCGGGGTTTGAGCAGGGCTGGCTTCTCATCGGGGGCGTTGCACAGCAGGAACAGGGCGGTCAGCAGTTCCGGGATTTGCTCGGCCATGCTATCGACCAGGTCGCGGTCCTGAGCCATTTCGTCGAATTCAGGCTGCTCGTCGAACAGGCCGGAAGCGACCATGATTGGCAGCAGCAACTCGCTGACTTCATCTTCCGAGTCTTCAAACCAGACCGACTCACGCAGGAATACGCCTTCCATGAAACCGATGCACCAGCCGCGCAGCTCGGATTCGTCCGGGTCGTCGCCAAGGTCAAGATCGCACGGCATTTCAGGCTCATCGTCACTCGCCAACTGACGGGCGATGTGCGCGCGCAACTGGATCAGCGTGGATTCGATTTCTTCACGCTCGGCATCGTCGCGATATTGCGGCGTCTCTGAGAACAGGGCGTCGATCCATTCGCGCTCCGGAACAAGCTCCGGGCAAATGGAGATTGCCGTGAGGTAACCATGAGCTGCGACGTAGTCCAGAGCTTCTTCATGCAGATCATCGGCATCGAGGAAGGCTTGCAGGCGGGACAGTTGCTCGGCGAAGGACATCGGGGGGCTACCTTGAAGAAGTAAACGAGGCTGAATTCTAGTCTACAGCGGACGCTGCGGCCATAGGCGCGGATCAATGTGCACGTGATTACAGATCAAAAACCAGCTGGCGACTCACATGAGTATAATGCGCGGTTAGATTTGGAGGCCTTTGATGCTTGAAAACGCGCAGCGCATATTAAAAGACGTATTTGGCTATGACAGCTTTCGGGGCCGCCAGGCTGCGATTATCGAGCGAGTAGCCAATGGCGGCGACGCGCTGGTGCTGATGCCGACCGGCGGCGGCAAGTCGCTGTGCTTTCAGGTGCCTGCGCTGCTGCGCGAAGGCCTCGCCGTGGTGGTTTCGCCGCTGATTGCGTTGATGGACGATCAGGTCGCAACGCTCGATGAGCTGGGTGTTGCCGCCGTTGCATTGAACTCGACACTGAGTGCCGATCAGCAGCGCGATATTGCCGAGCGCATTCGCCGGCGTGAAATCAAGATGCTTTATCTGGCGCCTGAGCGTCTGGTGCAGCCGCGCATGTTGAGCTTCCTGCAGCGCCTGGATATTGCCCTGTTTGCCATCGACGAGGCGCATTGCGTGTCGCAATGGGGCCACGATTTTCGGCCGGAATACCTGCAACTGGGCCAGTTGGCCGAGTTGTTTCCCGAGGTGCCGCGTATTGCCCTTACGGCAACTGCCGACATGCGCACCCGCGAAGAGATCATCGAGCGCTTGCATTTACAGCGCGCCGAGCGCTTTCTTTCAAGTTTTGACCGGCCCAACATTTTTTACCGGATCGTGCCCAAAGAGCAGCCGCGCAAGCAGCTGTTGGGATTTTTGAGCGCGCGTAAAGGTGACGCCGGTATCGTCTATTGCCTGTCGCGTAAAAAGGTCGATGAAGTGGCCGCGTTCCTGTCTGAGCAGGGTTTTCCGGCGTTGCCTTATCACGCCGGATTGCCCAGTGAGTTGCGCGCCTACCACCAAAAACGCTTCCTTAATGAGGAAGGCTTGATCATGGTCGCGACCATCGCATTCGGCATGGGCATCGACAAACCCAACGTGCGCTTTGTCGCCCACCTCGATTTGCCCAAGTCGCTGGAAGCCTACTATCAGGAAACCGGCCGCGCCGGTCGTGATGGTTTACCCGCCGATGCGTGGATGGCTTACGGCCTGCAGGACGTGTTGCTGCTCAAGCAAATGCTCAACAACTCCGAAGGCGATGAGCGGCACAAGCGTGTCGAGCAACACAAGCTCGATGCGATGCTCGCCCTGTGCGAGGAAACCCGTTGCCGGCGTCAGGCGCTGCTGGCCTATTTTGACGAAATTCTCGAAAAGCCCTGCGGGCATTGCGATAACTGCACCGATGGTGTTCAGACCTGGGATGCGACAGAGCCCGCGCGCCAGGCGTTGTCAGCCATTTATCGCAGTGGTCAGCGTTATGGCGTCGGCCATTTGGTCGACATGCTGCTGGGGCGCGATAACGAGCGGATGCGCAAGGAAGGCCATCAGCACTTGTCGGTGTTTGGTGTGGGCAAGGCGCTCAGCGAAGGCGAGTGGCGCTCGCTGTTCCGCCAATTGGTCGCACGCGGGCTGGCTGACGTAGACCTTGAAGGCTACGGCGGGCTGCGGTTGTCCGAGAGTTGCCGGCCATTGTTGCGCGGTGAGGTCAATTTGCAGCTGCGCCGCGATCTGAAGCCGCAGCAGAGTGCCAAGGCTTCAAGCAGTGCCGCCAGCCAGCTGGTGCGTGGTGATGAGCGTGAGCAGTGGGAAGCGTTGCGCGCCTTGCGCCGCAAACTGGCGGAAGAGCACGGCGTGCCGCCTTATGTCATCTTCCCGGATGCGACGCTGCTGGAAATGCTGCGCAGCAAACCGAGCACTCTGCCGGAAATGGCGCAGGTCAGTGGCGTTGGCGCGCGTAAGCTTGAGCGTTATGGCGAGGCGTTCCTGCAAGTGCTGGGCGGCGGTGAAGAGGCGCCGAGAGCAGTTGTCGATTTGCGGCACGAGTTGATCAGCCTGGCTTGCGCCGGGATGACGCCGGCCCAGATTGCCAATCAGTTGCAGTGTTCACAGAAAAACGTTTACAGCATGTTGGCCGATGCATTGGCCGCTCAGCAGATTTCGCTGGATCAGGCGCTCGACTTGCCGGAAGACCTGCTGCTCGAGATTCAGGACGCGTTCCTCGATGGCGAGGGCGAGTTACCGGCGGTCTCAGAGGTGTCGGAGCAATTTGCCAAGCGGGTGGATGAGGGCGTTTTGTATTGCGTGCGTGCGGCCTTGCAAGCGGAGTTTCAGCTCTAGGCCATTGGCCCCTTACATACAAACTAATAATTGACGCCAGTATCGCGTCTTGTGGCTAGTGGCTCCGGGCCACTAGACTGCTGGCTGGAGATACATATGCCGAGGGAATTGTGGCTTCTGAAGAGATTGGTCTGGACGACGTCCTGCACAGTCCGTACACCCAGCAATTGGTTGCAGGCTTTCGCATGCTGCGTTTTTCGCCCGTGCTCGAGGGCGAATACCGCCAGTACCTGTTAGAGGAAAGCGTCGATCTCAAGCGCGTTGCACTCTTTCTGGGCATCATCTTGTGGACCAGCTTTACCGTTCTCGATATTGCCCTCGCTGCGCCGGGCAATCTGTGGGCGACGCTGTTACTGCGCATGGCAGTGCTGAGCCCGCTGCTGTTGAGTGTCTGGTTGGTGCATACGCGAACCCGTCTGCCGTTACTGCAGGTGATGTCGCATGTGTGCATCCTCTCGCTGGGCATTGGCGGAATCATGATCATTGGCAATGCCCATCAATCACAGCCCAATTTCCCCTATGAAGGCTTGTTTCTGGTGTGCATGGCGGCCTATTTTCTGGTCGGTTTCAGGCTCATCGAGGCCTTGGTGTGCTCGACCATCATCATGCTCGTCTACCTGTTTGTTGAACTCTGGGTGCAGCTGCCAACGCACCAGTTGATCAACAATTTCGTGTTTATGGCCAACGCCAATCTGATCGGCGCGGTGGGTTGCTACCTGCTGGAATTCAAATCACGCGAACACTTCCTGACCAAGCGAGTGCTGAGCTTGCAGGCCGAGCAGGACAGCCTTACCGGGCTGGACAACCGGCGCAGTCTTGGGCGTATCTTCACGCGGTTGTGGCGACAGGCCAGGCGCGAGTCCTATCCGATCAGCATGCTTTTGTGTGATTTGGACTTCTTCAAGCAATACAACGACTCCTATGGGCACCAGGCTGGCGATGAGGTGCTGGTGCGGGTGGCGTCGATTCTCAATGAATTGGCACGCCGGCCACTCGATGTTGCGGTGCGTTTTGGTGGCGAGGAGTTTGTGCTGATTTACTACAATCTCAACGAAGCAGAGGCGGTGCAACGGGCTGAATTGCTTTGCCACACCTTGCGCCGCGTCAACATAGAACACGGCACGTCCGCCGCAACCTCGCGGGTGAGTGTTTCGATCGGGGTGGCGATGATCCAGCCACATTTGAATGAACACTTCAGCGACCTCTACAAGCGCGCCGATGATGCCTTGTACAAGGCCAAGGAGCAGGGGCGAAACCGGGTTGTTTGCAGTTGCCCATGCTGAAGACGTTGAGACGCCAGCACCGCTTGTAAAATACTGTTTGATTCAGAGGCTTGCGCACTTTAGAGGGTTATGATTAGCTTGCTAATAATTGCTATTTCATACTTATAAGAGTTGCTACCGATGTCGTTGTCTGATCAACACCGTTTTGCCATGCAGGTTGCCCAGTTATCCCGCTCCTGGCGGGCTGAGCTCGATCGCCGATTGGCCGGGCTTGGCTTGTCGCAGGCGCGCTGGCTGGTTTTATTGCACCTGGCCCGCTTTGATGAGCTGCCGACCCAGCGCCAGCTTGCGCAAAGCGTGGGCGTTGAAGGCCCAACCCTGGCCCGTCTGCTGGACGGTCTTGAGGCGCAGGGACTTGTCAGTCGTCAGGCAGTTCCGGAAGATCGCCGCGCCAAGAAAATCGCCCTGAGCCCTCAAGCCCAGCCGCTGATTACTGAAATTGAAGCCATTTCCACTCAACTGCGTCTTGAACTGTTCTCGGGCATCAGTGAAGAAGACCTCAGCTGCTGTCAGCGCGTGCACGCACAGATTCTGAGTAATCTGGAAAAGCGGTGAGTCTGCAAAGTCTCGATGCGTTGCATGAGCGTTACGGCAAGCACTATCCCCGTTGGCTTTTAAGCCTGTTGATGATCAGCACCATGGCGATGGTGCTGGCATCGACCAGCATAAACGTTGCCTTACCGGCACTCATGCACGACCTGGATATCGGCCGGCCACTGGCGCAGTGGTTGTCTACCGGTTTTCTAGCCGCCATGACCGCCGGTTTGTTACTAAGCGCCTGGTCATTGGGCCGGTTTGGTGCGCGGCGGACCTCGCAATTTGGCCTGTTGGTCTTCATTCTTTCATCTTTATTGGCTCTGATCAGTGACTCGGCCTGGCAACTGATTGCCTTGCGCATTGTTCAGGGGCTCTGCGCCGGGATCATCCAGCCACTGGCCATGGTTCTGATTTTTCGGGTGTATGCCGGTGCCGGCAGGGGCATGGCGCTGGGCATTTATGGGCTGGGCATCATGCTGGCGCCCACCGTGGGCCCGACAGTCGGCGGCTATCTCACTGATGTTTTTGGCTGGGTGGCGGTCTTCTGGTTGCCGCTGCCGCTGTGCTTCATCGGGCTGTTGGGTGCGGGCTGGCTGATGCCTAACACGCGTGAAGCGCAGCCGCCCACGTGCGATGTATGGGCCTTCATGCTGTTATGCGTGGCGCTTTTTGCGTTGCTGGGTGCGCTGGCGGAAGCGCAACGCTTCGTCTGGAGTGAGCCGCGTGTTTATGTGCCGGGGCTGATTGGCGGCTTGGCGTTGCTGGGTTTTGTTCAGCGTTGTCGAAAACAGGCGCGGCCATTACTGCCGGTGCAACTGTGGCGTTACAGGGGTTACCGCAACGCTTGCTGGGTGGCCGTTACGCTGGGCGTCGGGCTTTACGGTTCCACCTATCTGATTCCCTTGTACCTGCAAACCGTCGAAGGCTATAGCGCCGGGCGTGCCGGCTTGTTGCTGCTGCCGACGGGGGCAGTGCTCGGGTTGGCCTCGTTTGCCGGCGGCTGGTTGAGCGACCGGATCAGCGCAGCGGTGCTGTTGGTGACAGGGTTGCTGTTGTTTGCCGTGTCGAGCGCCGCCTTCGGTGTGCTTGCCAGCGGTACTTCCTTTGCCGTGTTGTGCTTCTGGGCGTGTGTCGGGCGTATCGGTTTCGGCCTCATTCTGCCGGCCTTGAATACCGGTGCGCTGGATATTCTTAACCCGCAAGAACTGGCGCAGGGCGCGGGAACCATCACCTTTATGCGGCAGTTGGGTGGCGCATTCGGGGTGAATCTACTGACCTTCTTTGTTGAATGGCGACATGCAGCCGGTGGCGGCGATGCACTGGCTGAGGCGACGGCTTTTCAACAGAGCTTCGTAGTGTTGGCAGCGGTATTCGCACTTACCGTACTGGCCGCGATGAAAGTTCAAGTGTCGAGTCGATAACTCAACAAAAGTCCTGTAATTACCTATGAATTAACGCTAATTAGTGATTGCTGGCGATATGCCTTGTCTGCGAGTTTGTCTATACTGAGACCCAGTTCACGCGGCTGTGAACTCGATAAAACAAGGGGTGCACGGAAGCGCATCCCAACAAAAAAATGTATTCACCGCTCTAAGTCGTAGTTCTCAGGATGAGCAAGCCCAGTGGGTAATAGCGATGGAGTTTTGAGCGGGGCAGAGGGAGGCACGGATGATTCAAGTTCGCCATTTATTAATTGGCCTTGCGTCCAGTTCAGCGTTTTATTCAGGATTCACACCGGCGTTGGGGCTGGGTGAGATAAGCCTGCACTCTGCATTGAATCAGCCACTGAATGCAGACATTCAGTTGCATGACGTCAGGGACCTGACGTCGGCCGAATTCAAAATCAAATTGGCATCGACCGATGTCTTTGATCGCGCAGGTGTTGAGCGCTTCATCTTCCTCAATGACTTGCGATTTACGCCAGTACTCAAAGGCAATAACAGCATCATCCGGGTGACATCCAGTCAGCCTGTTCGCGAACCCTATCTGAATTTTATCGTTGAGGTCTCAAGGCCCAACGGTCAATTGCTGCGTGAGTACACCGTGCTGCTCGATCCGCCGGGTACATCGGCATATCGCAGCACAGCCTCTGTTCCCGCCGCACCCAATTATGCCCCTCGTCCTGTTGCCAAAGTAAACACGACACCGGTATTCAAAGCACCGCCGGTAATGCCGAGCACCGAGCTGGGCAAACAGTACACGGTGGCCAGTGGCGACAGCTTGTGGAAAATTGCCGGCAAAATGCGCGGAGCCGACGGCGATATCAATCAACATACGTTGATGCGCGATATTTTTGCCCTCAACCCGCAAGCGTTTAGTAACGGTAATCCGGATCGTTTGATTGCCGGTGCCAATCTGACTCTGCCTGACCGCGTTAGCGTGCCGGGCAGCAATAACAGCCCGGCGCCTGAACAGAATCTCGCTGAAAGCGATGCGAATGGCCAATCTTCGGCAGGCGCACCTGTGGCAGACACCTCTGCGGCAGGCATTCCTGCGGCAGGCGTACCTGTGGCAGGCACCCCTGCGGCAGACGAATCTTCTATTGCAGAGCCGGCGTTAACAAATGCCACTGCAGACACAGCCGCCGCTGATACTGCCCCTGCACAAACCCCGGCCGCCGGCACTAACAGCGCTGCCGATCAAGCGTCGCTGGCTTCGGCTGATACGATAGGTGCGCAAGGTGAGCAACCAGTGGTTGCAACTGATGCGGATGTGAGTATCGAGCAATTGGCTGCGCAGCAGAATCGGGTCGAGCAGGAGCTGGCCAATCGTTCTGAAGAAAACCTGCAAATGCAGCAAGGTCTGGCTGATCTGCAAGTTCAGTTGGAACAGTTGCAAGCGCAAGTGCTCGATAAGGATGAGCAGTTGGCTGCCTTGCAAGCACAGCTGAGCGCCAAAAATGCCGTAAGTGCTACCCAGACCAGTTGGTTCTCGCAGAATAATCTGCTGTACACCGGGCTGGGTGGGCTTTTATTGCTGTTGCTGGCCGCATTCGGCTGGTCGCGGCGCAAACCAACCGAGCCGGTAACGGTGGTCAACGCCAGTACGCAGGCAGTCGATCCTCTGGAAAGCTCAGCGCCGCAACTGCGTCCAGTCGCGGCAGTGAGCAATGCTCCGGAGGCGAAACTCGATCCGCTGGAAGGTGCCAATCTGTATATCGCTTACGGGCGTCTGCCCGAGGCTGAATCCGCCTTGCGTCAAGCTTTGGATGAGGAGCCGCAGCGCACCGATTTACGCTTCCGCCTGCTGGAAGTGTTGGCCCAGATGGGCAGCGCAAAGGCCTTTGCAGCAGAAGAAGCCATCTTGCGCGGCAAGGGCTTTGATGCCGAACGCATCGATGCGCTGAAAGCCGGCATGACCCCTGAGCCTGAGTTTGAAGATGTGCTGGACGTGGACTTGGTTGCGCCTTTGCCGGTAGAGGATAAAGCCGCGCCTGTTGAGCAGGTCGATAACTTCAAGCTCAACCTGGATGAATTGTCGCTCGACGATGACTGGGATCAGATCAGCCCGTTCGATGACAAGCCGGCAGACAAGCCGACTGCCGGGAAGAAACCAGCGGCGGACAGCGATTTCTCCATGGGTTTGGATGCACGCAGCCCATTCGCCGAGCCAATGCTGGTCGAAGAGGATGACTGGTTAGAGACGCCGACAGGTGAGCAGGGTTTTGAGTTGGATGAAGAGATCAACTTTGACGATCTGCTCGATGCCGATACCCAGCCAACCAATGTTGCCAAACTCAATCAGGCGCTGGCCTATATAGAGCAAGGCAGTTTCGACAGTGCCTGCGATATTCTTCGTGAGTTGATCCACGGTGGTGATGAGCTGGTGAAGAAAGAAGCTCGCGCTTTGCTTGATAAAATTGCCTGACCCCGCCTCAAGGCTGTGCAGCTCCCCGCTGCGCAGCCTTGATGATTAGCCGCTTTGTACGGCTATTTCGACAGACCGCAGATGCGTTATCCTGACGTTTTTGCCGGTGCCTGAATCATGTCTCCAGCCAAACCCGAAGTTGTCATTACCTACTGCACGCAGTGTCAGTGGCTGCTGCGCGCCGCGTGGCTGGCGCAGGAGTTGCTTTCGACATTCAGTGATGAATTGGCAAGGGTCAGTCTTGAGCCGGCTACGGGCGGTACGTTTCGGATCACCTGTAATGGCGTGCTGATCTGGGAGCGCAAGGTCGATGGCGGATTTCCTGAGGCCAAGGTGCTCAAGCAACGCGTGCGCGATGTCATCGACCCAGCGCGGGATCTGGGCCATAACGACCGCTAAGTGTTGCGCGGGACAAGTGCTTAGCGGGTTCCTTTAGCGGGCCATTCGCGCCGAGGCAAAAATTGCCAGAATGATCAGTGCGCCGCCAATACACATGCGCAGTGTCGGTTGCTCGGCGAACAACAGCCAGGCAAATGCGATGCCGTAAACCGGCTCCATGGCGAAGATCACCGCTGTGGTGCGCGCCTTCAATACACGCAGGCTGGCAACAAACAGGCTGTGCGCAAGGCCGGTGCAAAATATGCCGAGCATGGCCAGCCAGAACCAACTGATCGCGCTGAGGTTAGGCAGTTGCTGCCAGGTAAAGGGCAGCAGGCAGATGAGAACCGTGAAGTTCTGATACAGCGCGGCCTTGACCGGGTCCAGGCCTTTGGTACTTGCCCGGTTCAGCAGTGACAACAGCGCAAACAGCAGGCCTGAAAGTACCGCCCAAAGCAGCCCCTCGGTTGCCTGATTGGCAAGGTCGAAGCTGGGTGTTACCAGTGCCAGACCGACACACACCAGCGCGACCATGAGAAATTCGCTGGGCCGCGTGCGCTCCCTGAACAGAATACCTTCGAGCAATACGGTAAATGCCGGGAAGCTGGCAAAGCCCAGCGTTGCAATCGCCACGCCGGAGACATTGACCGCCTGAAAAAAACTCACCCAATGCCCGCCCAGCAGTAGCCCGCCAAGCGCGAGCAGACCGAGTTGTCTGAGTGAGGGATGTTGCCCGCGAGACTGTTTGAACAGTTGTGCAAACAGAGCCAGCGCCAGCACGGCAAAAATTGCCCGCCCGGAACTGATTGCCATTGGCGTGGTGCTGGCTAACTTACCGAAAATGCCCGACAAACCGAAGAGCAGGGCGCCCAGATGAATCGCCCACAATGCCTTGCGCTCGTTCATGCCAGTCGTGCGCCATTTGCCAGTGGCCTGTCGAATCCGGCAAGCACGACGCGTTGTTGATCGTCATACACGCCAGTCACTAAAACTTCGGAGCGAACTCCGGCGACCCGTTTGGCGGCGAAGTTACACACGCACAAAACCTGACGGCCGATAAGCTGGTCGGCTTGATAGTGCGCGGTAATTTGCGCGCTGGAAGTCTTGATGCCCAAATCGCCCAGATCAACCTGCAGCACGAAGGCGGGCTTGAGGGCTTTGCTATTTGGCTGCGCCGAGATGATGGTGCCGACCCGCAATTCGATCCGTTGAAAATCTTCCCACTGTATTTCCTGCATAACGCCTCCAGCCTCAAGTGGCTCTAGTGTAGGTGGCGGGGCGTGGGATTGTCTGTCGCGAAAGTCGCGCGGTTTGTCGCGTTACTCGCGCAGGCGGCGTAATTGTCGGGGCGTCATGCCGCAGTGGCGCGAGAGGGCGGCGGTGAAGGCGCTTTGCGAGCTGTAACCGGTTTGTTCGGCCACTTCATGCACCGCCAACTGGGTGCTGATGAGTAATTGGCGACCCTGTTGCAGACGCCGTTGGCGTACAAAATCCATCGGCGTGATGCTGTTTTCGGCGAGAAAACGTGCATGAAAGCGCGCCGTTGATAAGCCGCTGATGCGCGCCAGATCATGAACTTGCAGCGGGTGCGCAAGATGCTGGTCGATGTAGGCGGTGATTGCCGCCATGGGCAAGCCGTGCGGCTCGCTGCGCACCTCGGCAGTCAGGCTGGCCAGCAGCAAGATGGTGCCTTGCTCGGCAATCAGCGGATCGTTGATCGGGCTGTTGGCCAGCCAATTGATCAACTGACCCTGGCGTGCGCTGAGGGCGCAGGTGCGGTTCTGTTCGAGCAAGCTGCGACTGGCATCAGCATGCCTGCCAAGGCGTTCTGTCAGCCAGGACTCTGAGGGCACATCAAGGACCAGGCAATCACTGCCTTGCGGGCTGCCACACGCATGTACAGCGCTGGGCGGAATCACGGCCATCATTTGCGGCGCCATCAGGCTCTCTTGTCCGGCGACTTCGAGTTGCAGGTCGCCGCGCAGGGCAAACACCACTTGCGAGTGCTCGTGGCTGTGGCTGAGCAACTCCTGATCGTAATGACGCAGTGTGAGTAGGGGCATGAACAACTCTCTCGGCAGAAGCGCCAGTTTATCAGGGCTGTAGTGCCGTTGGGCGGTTTTGCGCCAGCCTTGAGCTGCATGTAACCAATTTGCCATATGAGCTTCATATTCAGGTCATAGCGACCACTCAAGCTCAGGAAAACCCGCCCGGAGGTTGTCCATGAGCAGTGCTCAGATGATAAAACCCAGCCGCAAACAACGCGTCCGCACTCTGTGGATTTCTGATGTGCACCTTGGCACACGAGATTGTCAGGCCGAACATCTGGCCGCCTTCCTGAAACGCTATGAAGCCGACAAGATTTATCTGGTCGGCGACATCATTGATGGCTGGAAATTGCGCGGGGGCATCTATTGGCCGCAGGCGCACACCAACGTGATTCGTCGCCTGTTGACCATGAGCAAGCGCGGTACCGAGGTGATTTATGTCACCGGTAACCACGACGAGTTTCTGCGCGGTTATACCAGCCTGATGCTGGGCAATATCCAATTGGTAGATGAAGCTGAACACATCACCGCCGACGGCCGTCGCTTGTTGGTAATTCACGGCGATCAGTTTGATGTGATCACCCGCTATCACCGCTGGTTGGCGTTTTTGGGTGATTCAGCCTATGAGTTCACGCTCACTCTTAACCGCTGGTTGAATCACTGGCGGCGCCGGTATGGCTACGGTTACTGGTCACTCTCGGCGTATCTCAAGCACAAGGTCAAAAGCGCCGTCAGTTTTATCAGCGACTTCGAAGAGGCAATTGCCCACGAGTGTGTAAAGCGCGGGTTTAACGGCGTGGTTTGCGGGCATATTCACCATGCGGAAATTCGCCCGATGGGTGACGTCGAATACATGAACTGTGGCGACTGGGTCGAGTCCTGCTCGGCGTTGATCGAGCATATCGACGGCCATATCGAGCTATATCGCCTGGCTGAAGATCAGCAGCAACAGGCTGATTTGCACAAGCCGGCCAGCGCTGCCAGCACGCCAGAGGCCGGTACGGTGACGCCGAAAAGTGAGCCTGCTGCATGCGATTGATGATTGTGACCGATGCCTGGGCGCCGCAGGTAAATGGTGTTGTTACCAGTATTGCCGCGCTGATTGGCGAGTTGCGCGCGCTGGGCCACGAGGTCGAGGTATTGGCGCCGGATCGATTTCGCTCGGTGCCTTGCCCGACCTATCCGGAAATTCCACTGGTGTGGAATATTTGGCAGGTAGGTGCCGCTATTCGTCAGTATCAGCCTGACTGCGTCCATCTGGCCACGGAAGGTCCACTGGGCTGGGCTGCCAGACGCTGGCTGATCAGGCACAACATGGCGTTCTCCAGCGCCATTCATACGCGCTTTCCCGAATACATCAGTACGCGATACCGCTGGGTGCCGCTGAGCTGGGGTTACGCCTACCTGTGCGCATTTCACCGGCCCAGCAGGGCGGTGCTGGTGACCACCGAACGGATGCGGGATGCGTTCAAACAACGGGGCTTGCAGCGTTTACAACTGTGGCGCAAAGGCGTGCAGGGCGATGTGTTCACCCCCGCTAACAACGCTGCAAAGGCGCATGACCGAGCGGTGCAGTTTCTGTATGTCGGGCGCATTGCCCCGGAGAAAAACCTGCAAGCGTTCCTCGAGCTGGATCTGCCCGGCAGCAAGCATGTGGTTGGCGACGGCCCGCAGCGTGCGGCGTTCGCGCAGCAGTATCCGCAGGTAAAATTCCACGGTTATTTAAGCGGTGAGGCGTTGGCAGAGGCGTACCGGCAGGCCAGCGTTCTGGTGTTTCCCTCACTCACCGACACTTACGGGCTGGTGATGCTGGAAGCACTGGCTTGCGGCACACCGGTGGCGGCCTTTGCTGTGCCGGGGCCGCTGGATGTGTTGGAGCAGGGCGTGACTGGGGTGATGGATACGGATTTGCGGCGGGCGTGTCTGGCTGCGCTCAAACTTGATCGCAAGGTCTGCGCCGAGCATGCTGCGCGCCAGTCCTGGCGTGCATCGGCGCTGGAGTTTCTTGAGCAACAACCGCTACTCGATGGCGGCCGTTGTGGCTTGCAACTGGCTGGGGCGACGCCAAATTAAGCCTTGTGCTTACATGATGACTTTGTCGCGTAGCTTCTCGGCGGCTTGTTGCAGGGCGTAGATCACCCGTTCTTTGTCGAAATTCTGGATGCCATTGGTGTCCAGATACATCGAAAAACCGGGGATCTCATGTTCGACATAGCTGGACGTCGCGCCCAAGTCCCGGCGGAAGTCGACCACCTGATATATCTGCACCGGGCGGGTAAAGCCCTTGACGCTGATCTGGCCCTTGTCGCAGCACATGATCACGTCTTTAACCAGTGAATAGGTTTCGTGCGAGATCAGAATCTCGCCAGACTCGGCCGCACTTTCAAGGCGGCTGGCAAGGTTCACGTCGCGGCCGATAATGGTGTAATCCATGCGCGTGTCGGCGCCAAAGTTGCCCACCGTGCAGTAGCCGGTATTCAGGCCCATGCGGATTTCCAGTGGTTTGGTGATGCCCTGCGAACGCCATTGCTGGCGCAGTACCTTCATGACTTTGCGCATGGCAATGGCCATGGATACGGCTGCTACCGCGTCTTTCTTTGCGCCCTGGCTCGCCGGGTCGCCAAAGAACACCATAACGCTGTCGCCGATGAACTTGTCGATGGTGCCGCCGTACTTGAGGCAGATTTTCGACATTTCGTTGAGGTAGTTGTTAAGCAGGTCGGTCAGTGCTTCGGCCTCAAGCTCTTCGGACAGCTCGGTAAAGCCTTTGATGTCGGAAAAGAATACCGTCAATTTTTTCCGCTGGGTTTCCAGTCGAACGGTTTTCTTGCCGCTGAATATCGATTCCCAGACTTGAGGTGACAGATATTTGGCTAGGTTGCGTGCCAGTCGCGCGGCTTTTTCCTGCTCGCGTTTGATTTCGCAGCGCACGGCATCCAGGCGCAAACTCTGTTGATGCATGAAATAGCCGGTGATGCAGATGAATACGATGGTTGTGCCAATACTGGCCAATGCCAACAATGGCGGCGTATCGAGGTTGATCTGCGGGCTGATCGCCGCTGAAGTCAGCACGGTGCCGATGATTGTCGAGAGCACGGCGACTGCGCCGGTGCGCAAACCATCCGAGACCAATGCGCCGAACGTTACGGCGAGCAAGGCCATGAGGCTGGGCACGGGCGAGAAGCCCATGAACGCGATCGCAATGCCGCAGTGCAGGCCGTCGATGCCGAGCATAATGGCGTTACTGGTGTGGGGTTTATTCTGCTTGAGACGTTTCGACAGGTGTTGCGCGAGGTGCGGATAGAGCAACGCGTACGGCACTATCCAGACATTCTCGAAGGCGAGATGCTGGCAATAAGTGCCGACTGCAACGCTGGCCGCGATGATCAGATAAGCAATAACCCGCGAGTAATACTCCCGCATTGTTGCATCGGAAGCCGCGTTGTTTCGACTGGGGGGCGTGGCATTCATGCTGGAAGGGTTGTTCCCTGATAATTTTCTGACGTCTCTCACGGACGCCTATTCCCCTGCAAGGGCTGGGCCAGTCTTGCAGAGGTGGCGGGATCATAACCAAGGCATGCGGTGTCGCCAAGTGGCAATTGAGCTGTTTGGCTGCACGGGACAACGAATTATTCAGTGGCCTCCATCGCCGCTTTGTAGATCGAGTTTTTCGGTTTGGCGAAGACCCGGCGCAACATTGGCTCGAAGAACGTCAGCGGCAGGCTCTCAAACTCGGGATCAAAAGCAGCGCCATCGTACTTGGCACAAAACTCGATGGTGGCGTGGTATTGCGGGTGATCCTTGAATTGCTCGCGCAGGTGGCGATCCATCCCCAGATGATGGAAGAAGTAATAACCCTGAAAAATCCCGTGGTTGGCCACCATCCACAGGTTCTCGGCACTCACAAACGGCTTGAGTATGGCCGCGGCGATATCCGGGTGATTGTAGGAGCCGAGCGTATCGCCAATGTCGTGCAGCAGCGCGCAGATCACATACTCTTCATCGCGACCATCCTGATGGGCCCGTGTAGCCGTTTGCAGCGAGTGTTGCAGGCGGTCGATCGGGAATCCGCCGAAATCACCATCCAAAAGCTTCAGGTGGGTCAGGATGCGGTCTGGCAGATGGGCGGCGAAGGCGGTGAAGTCTTTGGCGATAATGGCCCAGTCGTCCGCAGTGCCTTGGTCCATGTGCGTGAAAGTGGCTTGAGCGCTCATTGAGTCGGTCTCCTCGGTGTGCTGATTGTTATTAGAATTTGATGCGCCCGGTGAAGGCATCCTTGAGCATTACCCAGTCGCCCATCAGCGAATAGAACGGGTAATCGAAGGTCGCCGGACGATTTTTCTCAAACACGAAGTGGCCGAGCCAGGCGAAACCATAACCGGCCAGCGGAACGGCCAGCAGCCATAGCCATTGTTGGGATGCCAGCGCGTAAGCAAGGATGCACAACACCAGCAAACTGCCGACATAATGCAGGCGACGGCAGGTCGGATTACTGTGCTCTTGCAGGTAGTAAGGATAAAACTCGGCAAAGCTTTGAAAACGTGATTCGGCAGGTCGGGTCATGGCGGTTCTCCGCTTATTATTGGCTATTCGCAGCGTGCCTGATGCGCGGCGGCAGTGTCACTTTGGGTTTTCGCAGTGTAGGTTGAGTGGCTCGCGCAGCCAGTGACAATAAGTGCCAGTTTAGTATCCTTCTCATTCAAACCGACCGGATTGGTCATAGCTGAATCTAATAAGAAACCACCATGAGTGAACGTACGACTTCATCGAATTGGGCTTTGGGCATCGTGCAGGCGCTTGAAATGGGCGGTGTCGATTGCCGGGCGATCTTCCCGGAACTGGGTCTCGACTACCGCGACCTGGAAAACCCCGATGCGCGCTTTGCTCAGGACGACATGACGCGGCTGTGGCAGCGGGCTGTGGCAATTTCCGGCAATCCGGCGATTGGTTTGAACATGGCTAAAGTGATCCGCCCAGCCTCGTTTCATGTGGTCGGCTACGCGTTGATGTCGAGTGCCAGCCTCAAGGAAGGGTTGGCGCGTCTGGTGCGTTATCAGCGAATCATCGCCGAAGGCGCCGATCTGAGCTTTACGCAAACGGCCAAGGGCTATGAGCTGGTATTGGCGATTCATGGCGATCGCCTGCCGCCAGCCCGGCAAAGTGCTGAGGCTTCGATGGCCTATGCGCTGGCGTTTTGCCGCTGGATCAGCGGGCGCATGATCCAGCCACGGCAGGTGTTGTTCCAAGGCTCGCCGCCGGACGATATCGAACCTTTCCAACAGGTGTTTCAGGCGCCGTTGAGTTTCAACTCCAGCCACTATGCACTGCTGTTTGAGCCTGCCGACATGGAGGCGCCGTTACCGACCGCGAATCATTCACTGGCGCAACTGCATGACCGTTTTGCAGGTGAGTACCTGACCCGCTTCTCTGAGAGCCGTGTCACGCATCAAACCCGACAAGTGCTTTGCCGGCTGCTTCCCCAAGGCGAGCCGAAGCGTGAACGGGTGGCGCAGACGCTGCTGGTTTCCCAGCGCACCTTGCAGCGCAGGTTGCAGGAGGAGGGCACCAGCTTTCAGCAATTGCTCGACGATACGCGCCGTGAACTGGCCGAGCAGTACTTGCAGCAGCCTTCGCTGACGCTGCTGGAAGCCTCGTATTTGTTAGGTTTTGCCGATCCGAGTAATTTCTTCCGGGCATTTCGACGCTGGTTCGGGGTAACGCCGAGCGATTACCGCGCTGCCCACCTGCAAGGTATAAAGGCCGACAAAGCCAGCGATTAATCCACGTGCTCAGTGACGCCAGAAGGTCGGCACGAACAGGATCAGCACCGTCAGAATTTCCAGGCGGCCGAGCAGCATGCCGGTGGTGAGAATCCACTTGGCGGTGTCTGGCAGGCTTGAGAAGTTACCGGCCGGGCCAATGATTTCGCCCATGCCCGGCCCCACGCCAGAGAGCGTGCTCGCCGCGCCGCTGAGTGCGGTAATCCAGTCCAACCCGCACAGCGTCAGCCCGAGCGCGAGTACCGCGATGGTGCTGGTGTAGACGAAGGCGAAGGTCAGGATCGAACGGACAATGTCTTCATCGAGGCGGTGGTTGTTGTAGCGCTGCTTGATCACGGCGCGCGGGTGCACCAGTTGCAGCAAGTTGGCTTTGAGCAGGCTGTACGCCACCTGAAAACGGAAAATTTTCAGGCCGCCAGCGGTAGAGCCCGAACAGCCGCCAACAAAGCCGATGTAGAAGAACAGCATGCCGGCAAATCCGCCCCACAGCGTGTAGTCGCCCAAGGCGAAGCCGGTGGTCGAGATTATCGATGTGGTGTTGACCGCCACATGGCGCACGGCCTCGAGCCAGTGCAGCTGGGTGGTGAGTGCGTACCACGAGCCCAGTACCAACCAGATCAGCAGCAGAATTCCGATAAAGCCGCGCACCTGCTGGTCGTGCAACAAGGCTTTGTAGTTGCCGCGCAGCACCGACACGTACAGCACGAATGGCAGGCTGCCGAGAATCATCAGCACCACTGCAACCCAGTGAATGGCCGGCTGCGACCAGTTGCCGAGTGAGCGGTCCGAGGTCGAGAATCCGCCAGTGGCGATAGCGGACATGGTGTGGTTGATCGAGTCGAACAAGCCCATGCCGGCCAGCCAGAACGCCAGGACACCGATCAGGCTCAGGCCGACGTAGGCCAACACCATGAACTTGGCCACCATGTGTGAGCGCGGCAGGATTTTTTCACTGCGGTCAGACGATTCGGTCTGGAACAGACGCATGCCACCGATGCGCAACATGGGCAGAATGGCCACCGCCATACCGATAAAACCCATGCCGCCGAGCCAGTGCAGCAACGAGCGCCAGATCAAGATGCCCTGCGACATTTCATCCAGGCCGCTGAGCACCGTGGCGCCAGTCGCGGTGATGCCGCTCATGCTTTCAAAGAAGGCGTCGGTGTAACTCATTTTCTGCGCGAGTACGAATGGCACAGAGGCAAAAACGCCGACCACCAACCAACTCGAAACGGTCAGCAGGTACATGTCGCGGGGGCGCAGATTGACGCCTTCTGGCCGGCCTCTGGCAATCAGCGCAAGGCCGGCAATCAGGCAGCAGATGCTCGACCAGAGAAAGCCGCCCATCTCGTTCGTGCGCTCGTATATCAGCAGGGTGATTACGGGCACCAGCATGCTGATGGCCAGGGTAATCAGAAAGATACCGTTGATGAATCCGATGATTCTCAGCGTCGGCCCTGACATGTTAATGCGCTACCCGTGTTGTCTTAGTCGCCAAGGCATTGCCCGACGTGGCTGCATTAAATAGTGCGCAAATATTGGCCACCGGGTTAGTGCCTCCAGAACGCGCGGGTGACCAGAACAAACACCGTGAGGATTTCCAGGCGCCCGAGCAGCATGCCGATGGTCAGCAGCCATTTGGCCGAGTCCGGCAGGCTGGCGAAGTTACCGGCTGGGCCAATAATCGGTCCCAGGCCCGGGCCAACGTTACATACCGCGGTGGCGGCGCCGGTCAATGCGGTGACCCAGTCCAAGCCGATCAGCGCCAGACCGAGGGCGATGATGCCGATGGTGATGGTGAAGAAGAACGAGAAAGTAATCAGTGAGCGAACGATGTCTTCGTCGAGGTTGTGGTTGTTGTATTGCTGTTTGATCACCGCTCGCGGGTGCACCAGCTGCTGCAAGTTGGCACGCAGCAATACATAAGCCACCTGAAAACGGAAGATTTTCAGGCCGCCCGAGGTGGAGCCGGAGCAGGCGCCCATAAAGGTCAGATAGAAAAACAGCATCATCGAGAAGCTGCCCCACAAGGTGTAGTCGCCAAGGGCGAAACCGGTGGTGGTGACAACGGAGGTGACGTTTACCGCGACAATGCGCACGGCGGTGAACCAGCTGTAATCGGAGTGCAGCCACAGCCAGGTGCCGAATACCATCCAGGTCACCAGCAAGAAACCCAGAAACCCGCGCACCTGATGATCCTTGAACAGGGCCTGACGATTTCCACGCAACGTGGCGACGTACAGGGTGAACGGCAGGCCGCCGCAAATCATCATCATCACCGACACCCAATGCACGGCGGGTTGTTCCCAATGCGCGAGGGATGAGTCGGACGTCGAATAACCGCCGGTTGAAATCGAGGTCATCGAATGGTTGATGGCATCAAACGGGGTCATGCCGGCGGCCCAGAAAGAGGCGAAGCCGATCACGGTGAGACCCACATATACCAGCAGAATGTACTTGGCGGCCATGTGCGAGCGCGGCATGACTTTCTCGCCCCAGTCCGATGATTCGGTTTGGAACAGGCGCATGCCACCGACGCGCAGCAGCGGCAAAATTGCCACGGCCATGCCGATAAAGCCGATGCCGCCCAGCCACTGCAGCATCGAGCGCCAGATCAACAGCCCCGGAGAAGCTGTATCCAGCCCGGTAATCACGGTAGAGCCCGTGGTGGTGATGCCCGACATGGTCTCGAAAAAGGCATCGGTGTAGCTGATGTGGTGAATCTGCACCATTGGCAACGCAGCAAATACGCACACCACCAGCCAGCTGCCGGTGGTTAACAGGTACATGTCGCGGGGGCGTAGATGAGCGTTTTCGGGGCGGCCCGGAATTACCAGGGCTAAACCTGCGATTGCGGTGATAAGGCTCGACCACAAGAACGGATCGAGATCGCCAGTGCGGTCGTAAATCAATAATGTCAGCACGGGAATAACCATGCTGAGTGACAACGTAAGAAGGAAGATGCCGAGGATGAAACCGATAATTCTTAGCGTCGGCAGGGCCATTTAATTGGGCTCGATTTGGGTACGGTGTGGAGTATGGCAAAAGGCGCCATTTTACTCACCTGTTGTGTGCTGTAAACCAACCTTAAAACGTCGCTTTACAATTTAACGGCGCTGCATAGAATAGCCGCCAGGTGCCGGCCCTTGCCGGTTTCTGAGCCCATTAAATCATGTCTAACGCTAATCCTTGTTTAACGTGCGGCGCCTGCTGCGCGTATTTTCGTGTGTCTTTCTTTTGGGGTGAGTGCCAGTCGGCTGGCGGCACCGTGCCGGATGATCAGGTGGTCCTGATTACCCCGCACCGGGTTGCCATGCGCGGCACTGAGTACAAACCAGCCCGTTGCAACTCGTTGATGGGTGAGGTCGGTGAAGGTGTGCGCTGCACGCTGTATGAAAACCGTTCCTCACCGTGTCGTGAGTTTGAAGCGTCCTGGGCCAATGGTGAACACAACCCTCGTTGTGATGATGCCCGCGCAGCCTATGGCATGCCGCCATTAACGCCGCCGGTACAACCGATGATCTCTCCCGAGCGCGTCGCATAAAGCCTCGCAGCCCCACACTTTCTGCATTTGCAGATGCTGTGGGCGCCGCTCAACTGCCCGTGACACCTTGACTATGCATGCCTGCTCGGACAGAGGCGTGCAGCGTCAGTGCGTGCAAGGACTACAGTTGGCAGTGCGTATGATGATTTAATGCAGCCAGTCGGTGACTGCAGCGCTGCTGTATTGTCGTGCCTGAATGTTTTACCTGTAGTTGGAGGTTTTCAATGGATGCACTGGATGCACTGCTTAACCGCGTTTCGGCGCCACGTTTGACCGAGCCGGGGCCTACGGCTGAGCAGCGCGAGCTGATGTTCAAGGCCGCGTTGCGCGCGCCCGATCACGGCCAGTTGCGGCCCTGGCGTTTCCTGACCATTGAGGATCAGGCGCGTGAGCAGCTCGGCGAGTTGTTTGTGCAGGCTTTGCTGGCGGGTGCTGAAGTTTCGACGCAGGCAGCGCTGGACAAGGCGCGGGCGATGCCGCTGCGTGCACCCTTGATGATTGTGGTCATTGCGGTGGTTCAGGATCACTACAAGGTGCCGGCGCAGGAGCAGGTGCTTGCCGCCGGTTGTGCTGCTCATGCAATTGAACTGGCCGCATACGCGCAAGGTGTTGGCGTGGTCTGGCGTACCGGCGACATGGCGTACAACTCAACCGTTGCCGCTGGGCTCGGGTTGGCGAGCCATGAGCAGATTGTCGGGTATCTGTATCTGGGCACGCCTGAGCGTGAATTGCGCACGCCGGCGCCGCTTGAGTGCGCTGACTTTGTGACGTCGTGGTCGGCCAAGTCGCAGGCTGAGTAATCGCCGCGACTTGACCCAGTGCTGCTCGGTTGAGCGGGCTCGACTCAGGCTCTGCCTGTGGCTTCATCGAGTAGCGGCAAGCAAAGGCGTGCGTTGAAGCCGCCTTGCGGGTGATTGCTCAAACTCAAGCTGCCGCCCAAACGTTCCGCGGCGCGCCGCGCAATCGCCAGACCCAAACCGTGGCCCGGAGCGCTCTGGCCCGGCGCGCGAAAAAACGGTTCGCCGAGTTGGGGCAAGTTCTCGGGGGCTGTGCCCGGGCCGTGATCGCGGATATTGATCCAGGCATTTTCGCCGCTGCGGCTCACGTCGATTTCGATCGGCTGATCCGCCGGATTGAAGCGCAATGCATTGCGCAGCAAGTTGTCGATAGCGCGTTCAAGCATCTCCGGCCAGCCTGTGAGTTTGATCGACTGATCCACGCTGATCTGGATGTTCTGTTCTGGCGCACTGAGCTGTGCGTCTTCTCGCAGCTTGTTTAACAGGCGTGGCAGATCAATCACTTGTTCAGCGCCGGGCTCGGCATCGAGGCGGGCGAGGGCCAGAATCTCACTGATCAATGCTTCGAGGCGATCGCATTCTTTGGTCAGGCGCGGCCAGAGTTTCTCGCGTTCCTCCTGGCTGGCGCGCTCGGCCAGTGCCAGAGCAATTCGCAGGCGCGCCAATGGTGAGCGTAACTCATGGGACACATCGCGCAGGAGTTGCCGTTGGCTGCCTATCAAGCCCTGCAAACGTGCGCCCATCCGGTTGAAGTCACGGGCCAGCAGGCCGAACTCATCCCGGCGTTGGCCGAGCAGCGCCAGGCTGTCTTGCTGATAGCTGGTTTGGCCAAGGTCATGCACCGCGCCGCGCAAGCGGCTTAACGGGCGGGTGATAGAAAGCGTCAGCAAAACGCTTAGTCCGGTCAGAACCACCAGCGCAATACACAGTGCACTCAGCGGCCAGAGCAGGCTGCCGCGATGCCAGGCGTCGAGTTCTGGGTGCGGAATACGGTAAATGAACAGAAAGGTTTCGCCGCTGGTTGGGCTGCTGTATTCGCTGGTCATACGCCGCCAGGGCAGGCGTTTTTTATTGGGCTGGCGGGACTCGAAATCAGCCGCACGCTGGGGAAATGTACCTTCGACTACCTGCTGACCATTCTCGCCGATGACCTGAACATTCAAGCGATAGCGTTTGCGGGCTTTCTCCAGCAGGTCTTGCGCGGACGCTGGTCCCTCACGTTCATAGCGCTGGGTCCATTGTTTGGCGAGGTTTTTAATGGCCGGATGATGATTGATGATCCAGGCATCCTGATTGAGCGCATGGCCAAGCAGTATCGACAGGCCGGCGACCAGCGCAATGGCCAACCAGAGACTTGCAAAAATTCGCCAGAACATTGAGCGCACGGTATCTCCTGCTATTCAGTCATACGCAACAAAGCCCGCGCAGCGCAGGCTGCACGGGCTTGTCGAATCGAATCAGGCTTTGGGGTCTGTATGGCCCCAAAGCCGTTCCGGTCAGTTGGCCGGTTTTGCCGCTTTTTCAGCTTCTTTAGCGGCGCGACGTTCTTGCATTTTCTTCAGCTGAGCATCAAACGCAGCCTGCTGCTCCGGCTTGAGCAGGGCACGCATGGCGCTCTGCTGGGTTTCGCGTGAAGCGTCCATCTCGGCTTTCATGGCTTTCTGCTCAGCTTCTGGCAGCTTGTCGAGATATTTGCGGGTGATGTCGTGACGGTCTTTCATCTGCTGACGCATCAGCTTGTGCATTTCTTGCTTCTGTTCTTTGCTCAGGTTCAGCTCTTTGAACATGCCGCCGCCATGATGGCCGCCTTCATGACGCGGGCCACCTTCTGGCATCGCGGCCATGGCCACGGCTGGCAGGGTCAGAGCGAGCAGAACTGCAGTTAGTGTCTTGCGCATGATGTATCTCCTGATCTTGATGCCGGTCTGTTACCGGATGAGTTCAGTGTACGGCGCGCAAAGTAAAGCGCAGTCAGCCAAGCGTAAAGCTTCGGTAAAGGCGGCTGCTTATCAGTAAAAGTGCCGCGGGCCTTTATTCATCACTCAAGCGTTGTAGTAATAGCCACGGCTGCGCAGGGCGACAATCCGGTGGCGGCCGTCGGCGTGGGTGCCGAGCTTTTTACGCAGGTTACTGACATGCATGTCGAGGCTGCGATCGTACAGCGTCAACTTGCGACCCAGCGCCAGTTGTGCCAATTCCTGCTTGTCTACCGGTTCGCCGGGTTGGCGGAGCAGGGCTTCGAGCACTTTGCTCTCTGAAAGCGTAAGGGCAATTTCCTGTCCGGCCACGGTTACAACGCCGCGTGCATGGCTGTAGCTCAGATCACCCTGTTCCAGTTGGCTCGGTGCGGCGGGCGGCAGCGTGCGGCGCAGAACTGCGCGCAGGCGTGCGGTCAGCTCGCGCGGATCACACGGCTTGGCCAGGTAGTCATCAGCGCCCAGTTCCAGGCCGAGAATGCGGTCGAACGGCTCGCCCCGCGCAGACAGCATCAGTACCGGAAGCTCCGGGAAGTCGCTGCGCAATTGTTTGAGCAGTTCCAATCCGCTGCCATCCGGGAGCATCACGTCGAGTACCACGGCGTCGGGTTCTTGCTCGGCCAATGCACGCTTGGCGCTCTCGCCATCATGGCAAGCGCTGACCGTGAACCCTTCCTGGCTCAACCAGTGATTGAGCAGCTCGCACAGTTCGACGTCGTCATCTATTAACAGTAATGCACTCATGTCATGACTCGTAATTACAGCGACTAATTTGCCCAGCCGGAACGTTTGCGGCCATTACCCCGCAGCAACGCGCCAAACAGTACACAGAGCAATGCCGTTGCTCCACCGATTGCAAACCACATTTGTTGTTCGCTCACCAGCGGTGCGGGTTGTTCAGCGCGTACACGCTTGAGTTCTAGCTTGAGGCGCTGATTGTCCTGGCGCAAGCGTTGCAGTTGCGCACTTTCGATCTCACGCTGGTTATTGTTCAGCTCGGCGGCGAGAACCTCGCGCTGCTGTTCACTTTGCGCCAGACGCTGTTGCAGCTCATCAAGTTTTACCTGAAGCACTGACTGCGCGGTGGGCTCTGTCTCGGACTCTGGGTTAACTGCAATAGTTTCTTCTGCCTGCACCTGCAAAGGCACAAGCCATGCAGTGAACAGCAAACACGGTAGAAGTTGACGCATCAAGACTCCCGAGCCTGAGCGGATGCTCCGGCGAATATTCGAATTATTATAAGTAGCCCAATCCGCGCTTCGGGCGCCAGCCCTTTTGCCAAGCGCGGTTCGGGTGAGGCGTGCGCTTAAGGCAGAACCAGCTTGAATGGCTTGACTACAACGGACTCATAAACGCCAGCTGCGCGGTATGGATCGGCGTCGGCCCATTCCTGTGCGGCGCTCAGTGAAGCGAATTCGGCGACAATCAGGCTGCCAGTGAAGCCCGCAGCGCCCGGATCGTTGCTGTCGATAGCCGGATTTGGACCGGCGAGGATCAGGCGGCCCTGGCTTTTCAACTGTTCCAGGCGCGCGAGGTGGGCCGGGCGGGCGGCAAGGCGGTTTTCCAGCGAGTTTGCAACATCGGTAGCAATGATGGCGTAGAGCATCTCAGTCCTTAATTCGAAGGTGGCAGGTGATGGGGCGTCGAAGCCAGGGCAGGTAAGACGAAGAAATCTTCAGTCCTGGCAGCATGAAACTGCATGTGCCTGCATAATAATAAACATAAATGACTGAGAAAGTGCCCGTTATGGAAGTTGATCTGCATTGTCACAGCACCGCCTCAGATGGCGCGCTGGCCCCCGCAGCCGTTGTTGCGCGGGCGTATGAGCGTGGCGTCCGGCTGCTCGCGTTAACCGATCACGATACCTGCGAAGGTATTGTTGAGGCGCGTGCGGCGGCAGATTCGCTGCAAATGCAGTTGATAAACGGGATTGAATTGTCCTGCATGTGGGGCGGGGCGACGATTCATGTGCTCGGTTACGGCTTCGATGCAGAGGCTCCAGCCCTGACCAAGGCGATCGCTGATTTGCACGACGGCCGTTGGCTGCGCGCGGCAGAAATCAGCCGCAAACTTGAACTCAAAGGCATGCCGGGCGCACTTGAAGGGGCGCGCGCTATCCAGCAGGAACTGGGCGACAGCGGCAATGCCCCGGCGCGCCCGCACTTCGCTGATTTTCTGGTTCGCCAGGGCCATGTGAAGGATCGCGCAGAGGCGTTCCGCAAATGGTTGGGCTCGGGCAAGCTCGGTGATGTGAAGCAACATTGGCCCTCTTTGGACGACGCAGTAAACACATTAAAGCAGTCGGGCGCGTGGATTAGTCTGGCGCACCCGTGGCAGTACGACTTTACTCGTAGTAAGCGACGCAAATTAATTGCGGCATTCGCCCAGGCGGGCGGGCATGCGCTGGAAGTAGTCAACGGCATGCAGCCGGCAGAGCAGGTGGGCGGTTTGGCTATTTTAGCGCGCGAGTTTGGCTTGATGGCGAGCGCGGGGAGTGACTTTCATGCGCCGGGCGACTGGTCTGAACTGGGTATGTATCGCCCGGTACCGGATGATCTGACGCTACTGTGGAGGCGTTTCAAGCATGTCCAGCAGTCTATTGTTGTCGGATCAGGGGTCTAGCATGAGCCAGTTTTTCCAGATTCACCCGCAGAGCCCGCAGAATCGCCTGATCAAACAGGCGGTCGAGATTATCCGTGCCGGTGGCGTGGTGGTTTATCCAACCGACTCGTCCTATGCGGTGGGCTGCCGGATTGGCGACAAGAATGCCATCGAGCGAATACGACGCTTGCGCCAGCTTGATGACAAGCACAACTTCACGCTGGTGTGTCGTGACCTGTCCCAACTGAGTGTGTTCGCCAAGATTGATACCGGCGCGTTCCGCCTGCTGAAAAACCACACCCCCGGCCCTTATACCTTCATTCTCAATGCCACCCGCGAAGTTCCGCGCATGCTCCTGCATCCCAAGCGTCGGACCATCGGTTTGCGTGTGCCGGGCCATCCGATCGCCGAGGCGCTGCTGGAGGAATTGGGTGAGCCGCTGATGAGTGTCAGCCTGATTCTGCCGGGAGATGACTTGCCCCTGAGCGATCCTTACGAGATGCGCGAGAAGCTCGAGCATCAGGTCGATCTGATTGTTGATGGCGGTCACGGCGGGCTGGAAGCCTCGACGGTGATCAATCTGGCAGAGGGCGAGCCTCAGGTTGTGCGGGTTGGCTGCGGTGATCCGAGCCCGTTCGAGGATGCTTGAGGTCTCGTGAAAAGCATCGTTACGATGATTTTTTCCGGTATATACCGCGCGACCGTCTTGGCTCGTTATACTCCAGCCATCTTTAGATCGAATAGGTTACCGGTTTGAATCCTGTTGAGTCAGAACGTCGCGTCTTGTCGGGGATGCGTCCCAGTGGTCGATTGCACCTTGGTCATTACCATGGTGTGTTGAAAAACTGGACCAAGTTGCAGCACACCTACGAGTGCTTCTTCAGCATCGTTGACTGGCACGCGCTGACCACCGAATACGATGAAGTGGGCAATATTTCCGGCCATGTGATGGACATGGCGATTGACTGGCTCTCAGCGGGGGTCAGCCCCAGCTCCTCAACCATGTTTATTCAGTCGCAAGTGCCGGAACACGCCGAATTGCACTTGTTGCTGTCGATGATCTGCCCGCTGAGTTGGCTGGAACGCCTGCCGACCTATAAAGAGGCGCAGGAACAGCAGCGTGGCAAGGACTTATCAACCTACGGGTTTCTCGGTTATCCGCTGCTGCAAGCCGCCGATATTCTGCTTTATCGCGCCGGTGTGGTGCCGGTTGGCGGAGATCAACAGGCGCATGTCGAATTTGCCCGCGATGTCGCGCGGCGCTTTAACCATCTATACGGACGCGAGCCCGGCTTTGAAGAAAAGGCCGAGGCGGCGATCATCAAGCTCGGTAAAAAACCGGCCAAGCTCTACAACAAGCTGCGTCAGGCTTATCAGGAGCAGGGCGATGTCGAGGCGCTGGACACCGCCCGTGCGCTGTTGAAAGAGCTGCAAAACATCACCATCGGCGACAAAGAGCGTTTGTTCGGCTATCTCGAAGGCGGCGGTAAAGTACTGCTGCCCGAGCCGCAAAGCTTGCTCAGCGACACCTCGCGCCTTGCCGGGCTTGATGGTGGCAAGATGTCCAAGGCCAACAGCAACGCGATTTACCTGTGTGACAGCCCGGATGCCATCGAAGACAAGATCAAGCGCATGCCGACTGATCCGGCGCGGGTGCATCGCACCGATCCGGGCAGCCCGCAGAACTGCCCGGTGTGGCCGCTGCACGAGATTTACTCCGACACCAGCACCTGCGCGTGGGCGGCTGAAGGCTGTAAAAGTGCCAGCATCGGCTGCCTTGAGTGCAAAGGGCCACTGATTGAGGCGGTGCAGCTGGATTTACAACCCTTGCAGCTGCGCGCGGCGGAGTACCGCGATAACCCGGATCTGGTCCGCCATATTCTCGCCGAGGGCGCCGACCGTGCCCGCGTTGAGGCGCGAGAAACCCTTGCCGAAGTGCGCTCGGCCATGGGCATCAATTACCGTTAATTGGCTATTGGCCCAGCGGCGGTGCTGTGAATTGTGCGCAGCGCCGCCCATTCTGTGTTTCCGCCCGGCGTAATTGCGCGCTAACATCACAGCCGTTCAGATTTGGAAGCCTGTGCCATGAGCACTGAAACACTCGATCAGCCACTCGACAGCCAGGCCGGCGCTCAGCAAGAGCTGCCGTTTGCCAAGGTCTATGGCGAGGCTTTCAATGACCTGCCAATCGACCTGTATATTCCGCCGGACGCGCTCGAGGTGTTCCTTGAGGCCTTTGAAGGCCCGCTGGACTTGCTGCTTTACCTGATTCGCAAGCAAAACATCGATGTGCTGGACATTCCAGTGGCTGAAATTACCCGCCAATACATGGGCTATGTCGAGCTGATGCAGGCCGTGCGTCTGGAGTTGGCGGCAGAATACCTAGTGATGGCTGCGATGCTGGCAGAGATCAAATCGCGCATGTTGTTGCCGCGCTCAAGCGACATGGTCGAGGAAGAGGATGACCCGCGCGCGGAGCTGATTCGTCGTCTGCAGGAATACGAACGCTACAAAGCCGCCGCTGAAGGGCTGGATACCTTGCCGCGCGTTGGCCGCGATTTAACGGTGCCGCGCCTGGATGCCCCGCAAGCCAAGGCGCGCAAGCTGCTGCCCGATGTCAGCCTGGAAGAGTTGCTGGTGTCGATGGCGGAAGTGCTGCGCCGCGCCGATATGTTCGAAAGCCATCAGGTGACCCGCGAGACGCTGTCTACCCGCGAGCGCATGAGTGACGTGCTGGAGCGCCTCAAGGGCGGTGAGTTTGTGCCGTTCGTTGAGCTGTTCCACGCAGAAGAAGGGCGGCTCGGGGTGGTTGTGACCTTTATGGCAGTTCTTGAATTGATCAAGGAATCGCTGGTCGAGTTGGTGCAAAATGAGGCTTATGGCCCTATCCATGTCCGTGCTCGAGCCGAATAAGCATGAATTTGAGTGATCCCCGCGAGTTATCAACTTTGCTTGAAGCCTTCCTGCTGGCTTCGGGCAAGGCGCAGTCGATAGAGCGTTTGTACGAGTTGTTCGAAGAAGCCGAACGCCCGGAACCTGCCGTGTTCAAGAAAGCCCTGAGCCTCTTGGCCAAGGCGTGTGACGGGCGGGCAGTCGAGCTGGTTGAAGTTGCCACGGGCTACCGGCTGCAGGTGCGCGAGAAGTTTGCACCCTGGGTTGGGCGCCTGTGGGAAGAGCGCCCGCAGCGTTATTCGCGGGCCTTGCTGGAAACTCTGGCGCTGGTTGCTTATCGCCAGCCGATTACCCGTGGCGAGATCGAAGATATTCGCGGTGTGGCGGTTAACAGCAACATCGTCAAAACCTTGCTTGAACGCGAGTGGATTCGCGTGGTGGGTTATCGCGATGTACCGGGCAAACCGGCCATGTTGGCCACCACCAAGCATTTCCTCGATCACTTCAATCTGAAAAGCCTCGACCAGTTGCCGCCGCTGGCCGAACTGCGCGAACTTGAGCCGGCGCAACCGGATTACAGCCAGGACGACGATGCGCCAGTACCGGACAGCCTGCAGGCGCGTGCCGATCTGGCGATGAGCGAAGACGCTGAGGCAACGCCAGATGCGCCTGACGCCAAGGAAACCAGTTTCAGCAGCCTGTTGGCTGAACTCGACAGCATGGAGCAGGGCTTGAAGGTCGACTTTGACGATCTCACCGAATTGCCGCAGACACCCGCAGAGGCGTCGGACAGCAATGAGGAAGACGGAACCGAGGATGAGTCTGGCCAATCTACTGCCGCCGCTGAGCCGTCAGAAACGACCCAGCCAGCACCGGTTGCCGCGCCAAGCGCAGAAGATGAAGCCGCAGCCGAGGCACGCGCTATTGCAGAAGCAGAGGCGGAAGAGGCGCGGGCGCTGCAGGAAGCGATTGCGGCTGAACTCAACGAGCGCAACTGGTAACGGCTAACGCCTGCGACCGGTCGGCGTAAAGTCCGCCGCGTTACGAATGGCTGGCTACTATTTCAACGGGCGCGTATGATGCGCGCCCTTCGATGAGATGTCGTTCCATCACTATAGAAACACCGGGAGGTGCCCAGATGAGTGAAACCCCAGAACATAGCCCCGCTGGCGAAAAACTGCAGAAAGTCCTGGCCCGTATGGGTTTGGCTTCACGCCGTGAAATTGAAACCTGGATCGGCGCTGGCCGGGTCAAGGTCAATAACGTCGCCGCAACCCTCGGCCAACGCGTAGATTTGCACGATGCGATTGCCATCGATGGCAAGTTGATCAAGCGCGAAGAAGCGGCTGAAACCGTACGTCGTGTGATTATTTACAACAAGCCCGACGGCGAAATTTGTACCCGTGACGACCCGGAAGGTCGCCCCACCGTATTTGATCGTCTGCCGCGCCCGAAAGAAGGCCGCTGGATCAATATCGGTCGCCTCGACATCAACACCACGGGCTTGCTGATGTTCACCACCGACGGTGAGCTGGCGAACCGCCTGATGCACCCGTCTTACCAGATGGACCGCGAATACGCGGTGCGTGTGCGTGGTGAAGTGGACGAGGAAATGATCGAACGCCTCAAGGCTGGCGTGATGCTGGAAGATGGCCCGGCCAAGTTCACCGACATTAAGGAAGCGCCTGGCGGTGAGGGCTTCAACCATTGGTACCACTGCGTGGTAATGGAAGGCCGTAACCGCGAAGTGCGTCGCCTGTGGGAATCGCAGGGCGTTGTGGTCAGCCGTTTGAAGCGCGTGCGCTTTGGTCCGGTGTTCATGACCTCCGACCTGACCATGGGCCGCTGGCGCGAAATGGGCCAGCGCGAAGTCGATATTCTCAGTGAAGAAGTCGGCCTCAAGCCTGTCGCTATGCCGGACATGAAAGAGAAAACCCGCGACAAGCTCGATCGCATGCAGCGCAAATCGGCCAAGCCGGTGGGTCGCGGTGAGCGTTCCGCGCGCACTTTGCGTCCGGCCCACGGTGGCCCGGCACGTGGTGAAGAGCGCGGCGGTCGTAACGATCGTGGTTCGGCAGTTGCTGAGCGCCCGGCTGACGTCAACAAGCGTGCTCCCGCCAAACCGCGCACCACGCGGCCAGGTGTTGAGTTGACCGAGCGTCCTTCGCGCAAACCGGCAGGTGCGCCGCGTCGTCCGGCTACCGACGGCCAGCGCCCGACTCGCGGTCGCAAGCCCGAGTAAGCGGCGAAATAAAAAATGGGACTCTGATGAGTCCCATTTTTTTGTCCGCAACAACCTGTCGCTGGCTTACTTTAGGTAGCTTACTTTAGGTGCTTAGCCCGCCATGCGCAGGCGATTGCGCCCGGCGCGTTTAGCGTCGTAGAGCGCGCCATCAACCCGGCCGAGCAGGCTGCTGGTGTTCTCGCCAAGTTGCAGGGCGGCGCAACCCAGGCTGATCGACAGGCCGAGTTGCTGGCAATGCATCGGCATTTGCATGGACACCACCGCGTGGCGCAAGCGCTCGCCGACCATTGCCGCCGCTTCACTGCCGGTACCAGAGAGCAGCACCAGAAACTCTTCCCCGCCGTAGCGGAACACCATGTCGACATTGCGCAGTTGCGACTTGATCGTCGCCGCGACGGCTTTGAGGACTTCATCGCCGGTGTGGTGGCCGAAATTGTCGTTGATCTGCTTGAAGTGGTCGATGTCGAGCATCAGCACTGAAAGCGGCGACTGATTGCGTTTGGCCAGCTCTACTTCACGTTGCAGTGACTGATCCATCGCCAGCCGGTTGCCGGTCTTGGTCAGTGGGTCGCGCAGCGAACTTTGCACGGCTAGGCGATACAGCAGCGCATTGCGCAGCGGGAAAACCAGGCTGGCAATCAGCGATTCGAGTTCGGCGAGTTCTTCTTCCTTGAAGCGCTGTTGACGGGTAAAGGTCAGGCAGCCGAGTTGTTCGCCGTCATGGCTGAGGTGGTAGGAGGTCGAATGACTGGCTGCTTCGCCGAGCTGCAGGCTCATGTCGGTTGAGTCCTGCACGTAGCTCAGGCTGTCGAACGTCACCAAACGCTGGCTCTCTGCCCGGAAGATGGTCAGGATGCGCTCAGCGTCGAGGCTGGTCTGCAACTGCATGCTGAGCTGCTGGCGCAGTTGTGCCAGGCTGACAGGTTGCAGTGTCGGCAGTTGCTTCTGTGCATAGCCGAGGCGCTGTAGCCGGGCTGTATCGAAGTCAACAGTATTGGTGTGTTCGGACGGAAGCATCAAGGGTGAACCTCTGGCGCTAAGTGCGGCAATACAGCCTTCTGAGCGAATTTCATGCCAGTAGTTTCAGTTATAGCAAAAATAGTGTGATTTAGATCACGGCGGGTCAGCCGACGCTGGCAGATAGCCATTATTGGCGGTCAGTCGTCGGAAAGTACTGAATTCGGGAGGCTTGGAGGGTGTTCAACAGCGGCAAGGCGTTGCCGCTGTTGAGAGATGGATGCCAAATAATTGCCGCAATCGGCGATTTACTGCGCGTCGAACGCCTGACCATTGACGCCGCTGCTGTCCGGGCCCATCAGATACAGGTAAACCGGCATGATGTCGTCTGGCAGCGGATTGTTCAGCGGGTTCTCGCCAGGATAGGCGTGCGCACGCATGTCGGTGCGGGTCGCGCCCGGATTGATGCTGTTGGCGCGAACCGGTGCGACGCCGTCGAGTTCATCGGCCAGGCCCTGCATCAGGCCTTCGGTGGCGAACTTGGAGACGCCGTACGCGCCCCAGTAAGCCCGGCCTTTGCGACCAACGCTGCTGGAGGTGAAGATGATCGACGCGTCGCTGGAGAGCTTGAGTAGCGGCAGCAGTGTGCTGGTGAGCATGAACATCGCGTTGACGTTGATGTGCATGACCCGCATGAAGTTCTCGCCCGAAAGCTGTTCGGCTGGGGTGCGCGGGCCAATGATCGAGGCGTTGTTGAGTACGCCGTCGATCTTGCCGAATTCAGTCTCGATCATCGCGGCCAGTTCATCGTACTGATGCGGCAAGGCTGTTTCGAGGTTGAACGGGATAACCACAGGTTGCGGGTGACCTGCCGCTTCAATGGCGTCGTATACCGCGCTGAGGTTCTCTTCGGTCTTGCCCAGCAGCAATACGGTAGCGCCATGCGCGGCGTAGCATTTTGCGGCCGCCGCGCCGATTCCGCGACCCGCGCCGGTGACCAGAATAACGCGGTCTTTGAGGAGGTCAGGGCGAGCGGTGTATTCGAACATGTTCAAGTCTCACAGGCTGCAGGTGGCGGGCTAGGGTGCGGCCACCTGTTGGAAGGTGACTGCCGATAGGCTCGGCAGTATTGCAGTTGTCAGCAGCTACACAGTGCGCGGTCGAGCACGCCAATGAGCTCCTGCGGGTTATCAACCACCACGTCGGCGCCCCAATGGCGCGGGTTGTCGTCAGGGTGAATATAGCCATAGGTGACGGCTGCGGTTTTGGTTCCCGCCGCACGGCCGGATTCGATGTCACGCAGGTCGTCGCCGACAAACAGCACACTGGCCGGATCCAGGCCGAGGGTTTTGCAGGCCAGCGTCATCGGCTCAGGGTCGGGTTTGCTGTTGGTGACGTGATCCGGGCAGATCAGAATGGCCGAGCGTTCGGCAAGGCCCAGCTGCTGCATGATCGGCTCTGCATAACGCAGGGGTTTGTTGGTGACAACGCCCCAGATCAGTTTGGCCTTTTCGATTTCGCCGAGCAGTTCAGCCATGCCGGCAAACGGATGGGTAAATACGGCGCAGTGCGACTGATAACGCTCCAGAAACTCCAGGCGCAGGGCCTCGAAAGTCGGCTCTTCGGGGCTCATGGCGAAGGTGGCAGCGACCATGGCGCGGGCACCGCCAGAAATCTGGTCGCGAATCAGCTTCTCATTAATCGGCTCCAGCCCGCGCTCCTGACGCATGGCCTGGCAGATGGCGATGAAGTCCGGCGCGCTGTCGAGCAGCGTGCCGTCCATATCAAACAGTACTGCGCGTAAACGCATCACGCCTCCTTGTGAGTCTGGATCATGTAGTTGACGTCTACATCGGCTGCAAGCTTGTAATGCTTGGTCAGCGGGTTGTAGGTCAGCCCGATGATGTCTTTGACTTCAAGGCCAGCCTGACGGCTCCAGGCGCCCAGTTCGGACGGGCGGATGAACTTCTTGAAGTCGTGCGTGCCGCGCGGCAGCAGGCGCAACAGGTATTCGGCGCCGATAACCGCAAACATGTAAGCCTTGGGGTTGCGGTTGATGGTTGAGAAGAATACTTCGCCGCCCGGCTTGACCATGCGATAGCAGGCGCGGATGACCGATGACGGGTCCGGTACGTGCTCAAGCATTTCCAGGCAGGTGACGACGTCGAACTGCTCGGGCATTTCTTCCGCCAGGGCCTCGGCGGTAATTTGCCGGTAATCGACTTCTACGCCGGATTCAAGTTGATGCAGGCGCGCCACGGCAAGCGGCGCTTCGCCCATGTCGATCCCCGTTACCGTGGCGCCACGCTGAGCCATCGACTCGCTGAGGATGCCGCCGCCGCAGCCCACGTCGAGGACTTTCTTGCCAGCCAGACCGACGCGTTCGTCGATCCAGTTGACACGCAGCGGGTTGATTTCGTGGAGCGGCTTGAACTCGCTCTCACGGTCCCACCAGCGGTGGGCGAGGGCTTCAAATTTGGCGATTTCAGCGTGGTCGACGTTGCTCATAAGTGTTCCTGATAAAGCTGCAGGCGGATGGCCGTGAATGCCGTGGCTCATGGTGCCAGTTTCAGTCGCCAAAGTGGGCGATCGAGGTCGGGCCAGTGTATGTCAGTTTGTCGCAGTACCCGCTATTCAGCGAGTGAGCGGCTATTTATGCCTTTTGGGCAATCTTCTCGCCCCATTGGCGAGTCGAGCTAAGAATCTGTTGTTCGTCCAGCCGGGTCAGCTGGCCGTTGCTCAGCAGCGGCTTACCGTTTACCCAGACATGTTCGACGCAATTGCGACCGGTGGCGTAGATCAGCTGTGAAACCGGATCGTACACCGGCTGCTGGGCCAGGCCGTTCAGGTCAAACACGCTGATGTCAGCCGCTTTGCCTACCGCCAGCGAGCCGGTGATCTCGTCGAGTCCCAGCGCTTGCGCGCCGTTCAGCGTGGCCATGCGCAATGCGCTGTGGGCATCGAGTGCGGTAGCAGAACCGGCGACAGCTTTTGCCAGTAGCGCGGCTGTGCGGGTTTCGCCAAGCAGGTCGAGGTCATTATTGCTGGCCGCGCCATCGGTGCCTACTGCCACATTGACGCCGGCCAGACGCAGTTTCTCGACCGGGCAGAAACCGCTGGCCAGTTTGAGGTTCGACTCGGGGCAATGAATCACGTTACTGTTACTGGTAATCAGCAGTTCAAGGTCTTCATCGTCAATCTGGGTCATGTGCACAGCCTGAAAGCGCGGCCCCAGCAAGCCGAGGCGGGCCAGTCGCGCCAATGGGCGTTCGCCGGTCAGCTCCAGGCTCTGCTGCACTTCAAAGGCGGTTTCGTGCACGTGCATATGAATACCGGCATCGAGCTCTTCGGCCAGTACGCGGATGTTTTCCAGTTTATCGTCGCTCACCGTGTAGGGCGCGTGTGGGCCGAAAGCGACCTTGATGCGCGGGTGGTGTCTGAGTTCATCAAACAGGCGCATGCCTTTGTGCAGCGATTCGCTGGCATCGCGGGCGCCCGGAATCGGGAAATCGAGCACAGGGATAGTGATTTGCGCGCGAATACCGCTGTCGTGCACGACCTTGCAGGCGGTTTCCGGATAAAAGTACATGTCCGAGAAGCAGGTAATGCCGCCTTTTATCTGCTCGGCAATCGCCAGCCGGGTGCCGTCTTCAACGAATTGCTCATCAATCCATTTGGCTTCCGCCGGCCAGATATGTTCCTGCAGCCATGTCATCAGCGGTAAATCATCAGCCAGGCCGCGAAAAAGGGTCATGGCCGCGTGGCCGTGGCTGTTGATCAGGCCCGGCGTGAGCAGCCGGCCGGGTAACTCCAGTACTTCGAGCGCCGCGTGCTGCAATGCCTCTTCTCGCGGGGCGATCAAGGCAATCTTGCCGTCGCGAATGCCCAGGCCATGGTCTTTCAGTACCACTGCGGCAGGCTCAACCGGAACTAGCCAGGTAGGTAGCAGGAGCAGGTCGAGTGGGGCTTGGGTCATGGTTTGGTTTCCGCGAGTCATTTAACCTGCGAGTTTATAGGGGATCGCGGCAGGCTTGAAGCGCTAAAGGGCAAGGCCCGGCCTAATGTTGTGTGGTCTACCTTTTAATAGGCTGTTGGATTGGCCGGTAGTTTGGTCTTGGGGTGATTGTTCGGGTTGTTTCGATGCGGTGGTGATTGCTGCTGATAAATAAAACCATCGGCGTATAATCGCCGCCTTTTGCTCCACGGGGGATGTGTCATGCGCGAGCAATTGCTGGCAGCGGAGAAAGTTAAAGCCATTGAATGGCGTGATGGTGCTCTGCATCTGCTTGATCAGCGCGTACTGCCATTCGAGGAGAAGTGGTCGAGTTACCACACGGCTGCCGATGTTGCCGATGCTATTCGGGCGATGGTGGTCCGCGGTGCGCCGGCAATCGGCATTGCCGCAGCATTTGGTCTGGTGCTCGGTGCGCGTGCGCGCCTGCTTGAGGGCGGTGACTGGCGCGAGGCGCTGGAGCAAGACTTCACCCGGCTGGCGGACTCGCGGCCGACCGCGGTCAATCTGTTTTGGGCGCTGAATCGCATGCGCGAACGCCTCGACAAGCTCAAGCCAGAAGATGACCCGCTGGCGCTGCTGGAAATCGAAGCGATCGGCATCTATGACAGCGATCGTGAAGCCAATCTGACAATGGCGCAGTTGGGCGCGGAGCTTATCCGCAAGCAGCAGGGCAATCCGCAGAATCTGCTGACACATTGCAACACCGGCGCGCTGGCCACTGGCGGCTTCGGCACGGCGCTTGGCGTTATCCGTGCGGCGTATCTTGAGGGGCTGGTTGAACGTGTGTACGCCGACGAAACCCGGCCTTGGCTGCAAGGCTCGCGTCTGACGGCCTGGGAGCTGCTTAATGAAGGCATCCCGGTCAGCCTGAATGCTGACTCGGCAGCTGCCCACCTGATGAAAACCCGTGGCATTACTTGGGTAATTGTCGGCGCTGACCGGATTACCGCCAATGGTGACGTGGCCAACAAGATCGGCACTTATCAGCTCGCGGTGAATGCCATGCACCACGGCGTGCGTTTTATGGTGGTGGCGCCAAGCTCGACAATTGATATGGAGTTGGAGAGCGGCGACGATATTCCGATTGAAGAGCGTGATGGCTGCGAGTTGCTCGAAGTCGGCGGTCATCGTGTGGCGGCTGAGGTTGATGCAGTCAATCCGGTGTTTGATGTCACACCAGCTGATCTGATCGATTTTTTGGTCACGGAAAAGGGTGTAGTCGAGCGTCCGGACAAGGCCAAACTGACACAATTGATGTGCCGCAAGCGTCTGCATTGAGCGGCTGAATGCCGGAGTTTGCGTGTGGTCGGCTATGCCCCGTTGGGGGATAGGTGCAAGGCGCTGATTGTGGTAAGCTCCGGCAGTTATTAAAGGTGCCCTCACAGGCGCCCTCAAGTGCGCAGATACATGGCATAACTCATTGATTTGTCGTGAGTCGTGGTTGGCCTAGTGCTCAGCCCGACAGGCTTCGATTGGTTCAGGAAGAACGAGTCGGAGTTTCACCAGAAAAAGGAACCAGGCTACTCATGGGCGAACTGGCCAAAGAAATCCTCCCGGTCAATATCGAAGACGAACTGAAGCAGTCCTACCTCGACTACGCGATGAGCGTAATCGTCGGGCGTGCTTTGCCTGATGCGCGTGATGGCTTGAAGCCCGTGCATCGTCGTGTGCTCTATGCAATGAGTGAGTTGGGCAACGACTGGAACAAGGCGTACAAGAAGTCTGCTCGTGTGGTCGGTGACGTAATCGGTAAGTATCACCCGCATGGTGATACCGCGGTGTATGACACTATCGTACGTATGGCGCAGCCGTTCTCGCTGCGCTACCTGTTGGTAGACGGTCAGGGCAACTTCGGTTCGGTCGACGGCGACAACGCCGCTGCGATGCGATACACCGAGGTGCGCATGACCAAGCTGGCGCATGAGTTGCTGGCCGACCTGCACAAGGAAACCGTGGATTGGGTACCTAACTACGACGGTACCGAAATCATTCCGGCGGTTATGCCTACCAAGGTTCCGAACCTGCTGGTCAACGGCTCCAGCGGTATTGCCGTGGGCATGGCCACCAACATTCCGCCGCATAACCTCACCGAGGTTATCAATGGCTGTCTGGCGCTGATTGCCAACCCTGAGCTGACCGTCGATGAGCTGATGCAGTACATCCCGGGCCCGGATTTCCCGACGGCTGCGATCATCAACGGTCGCGCCGGTATCGTCGAAGCCTATCGCACCGGTCGTGGCCGTATTTACATGCGCGCCCGTGCCGAGATCGAAGACATCGACAAGGTGGGCGGTCGCCAGCAGATTATCGTCACCGAGCTGCCTTACCAGCTGAACAAAGCGCGCTTGATCGAGAAGATCGCCGAGCTGGTTAAAGAGAAGAAGCTCGACGGCATCACCGAGCTGCGCGATGAGTCTGACAAAGACGGCATGCGCATCGTGATCGAACTGCGTCGCGGTGAAGTGGGCGAGGTTATTCTGAATAATCTTTACGCCCAGACCCAGATGCAGGGCGTGTTCGGCATTAACGTGGTGGCCCTGATTGACGGCCAACCGAAGGTGCTGAACCTCAAGGACATGCTCGAAGTGTTCATTTTGCATCGTCGCGAAGTGGTCACACGACGCACGGTGTTCGAACTGCGCAAAGCGCGCGAGCGCGGTCACATCCTTGAAGGTCAGGCGGTTGCCCTGTCCAACATCGATCCGGTTATTGCCCTGATCAAAGCCTCGCCAACTTCGGCCGAAGCCAAGGAAGCGCTGATCGCCCATGCGTGGGAATCGAGCGCGGTTCAGGCCATGGTTGAGCGCGCTGGCGCTGACTCGTGCCGTCCGGAAGGCCTCGATCCGCAGTACGGTCTGCGCGATGGCAAATACTACCTGTCGCCAGAACAGGCTCAGGCGATTCTTGATTTGCGCCTGCACCGCCTGACCGGTCTTGAGCACGAGAAGCTGCTTGCCGAGTATCAGGAGATTCTGGCGCAGATTGGCGAGCTGATCCGCATCCTCACCAGCGCTGAGCGCCTGATGGAAGTGATCACCGAAGAACTGGAAGGTATCAAGGCTGAATTCGGTGACGCACGTCGTACCGAGATTCTTGATAACCGTCTGGACCTGACGCTGGCCGACCTGATTACCGAAGAAGAGCGTGTGGTCACCATTTCCCACACTGGCTACGCCAAATCGCAACCACTGGCCGCGTATCAAGCGCAGCGCCGTGGCGGTAAAGGCAAGTCGGCCACTGGGGTTAAAGATGAAGACTACATCTCGCATCTGCTGGTCGCCAACAGCCACACCACGCTGCTGCTGTTCTCCAGCCGCGGCAAGGTTTACTGGCTGAAGACTTACGAAATTCCAGAAGCATCGCGCGCTGCGCGTGGTCGTCCGCTGGTCAACTTGTTGCCGCTCGATGAGGGTGAATTCATCACCACCATGTTGCCGGTCGACGAGTACACCGAAGGTCACTTCATCTTCATGGCGACCGCTGGCGGTACCGTGAAGAAGACCCCGCTTGAGCAGTTCAGCCGTCCGCGCAGCGTTGGCTTGATCGCGCTGGATCTGGATGAAGGCGACACGCTGATTTCGGCTTCGATCACCGACGGTAATCGTGAAGTGATGCTGTTCTCCGATGGCGGTAAGGTTACCCGCTTTAAAGAGAGCGACGTGCGCGCAATGGGTCGTACGGCCCGTGGTGTTCGCGGCATGCGTCTGGCCGAAGGGCAGAAGCTGATCTCCATGCTGATTCCGGAAGAGGGCAGCCAAATTCTGACCGCGTCCGAGCGCGGCTATGGCAAGCGCACCGAAATCGGTGAATTCCCTGAGTACAAGCGCGGCGGTCAGGGCGTAATCGCCATGGTCAGCAACGAGCGTAACGGCAAGCTGGTCGGCGCTGTGCAGGTGCTCGACGGTGAAGAAATCATGCTGATTTCCGATCAGGGCACGCTGGTGCGCACGCGGGTCGGTGAAGTGTCGAGCCTGGGTCGTAATACTCAGGGCGTGACGCTGATCAAACTGGCTAAGGATGAAAAACTGGTCGGCCTCGAGCGCGTCCAAGAGCCTTCGGAAGAAGAGCTTGAGGAAGGCGAAGAAGGTGTTGTGGTTGAAGGCGATGAAGTCGTCGATACCGGCAGCGCTGAACAGGCTGGCGATGAAGCAGTAGAACCCGAGGCGGAATAATCCCCTCAGCAAAAACGCCGGATAAGTCACGATGATTATCCGGCGTTTTTCGCTACGAATTTACGGTGAAGAGTGGCGTTCAGCGCCCACTCATCCCGACTTGAAGCATGTGTGTCCGCCCGAGTGCGGTTTCCGGTGACTAAAGAGAGATGGATGTGAGCAAGCGAGCCTTTAACTTTTGCGCCGGCCCCGCCGCGCTTCCTGAAGCTGTTCTGCAGCGTGCCCAGAGCGAACTTCTCGACTGGCAAGGCCGTGGCCTGTCGGTTATGGAGATGAGCCATCGCAGCGATGAGTATCTCGCCATCTCGGGTAAGGCGGAGCAGGATCTGCGCGACTTGCTGACCATCCCTAATGACTACAAGGTGCTGTTTCTGCAAGGCGGCGCGAGCCAGCAGTTTGCCGAAATTCCGCTGAACCTGTTGCCGGAGGACGGTGTTGCCGACTATATCGACACCGGTATCTGGTCGAAGAAGAGCATCGACGAAGCCAAGCGTTACGGCCATATCAATGTTGCGGCCAGTGCCAAGCCGTATGACTACTTTGCGATTCCGGGGCAAAACGAATGGCAGCTGTCGAAAGATGCCGCCTACGTGCATTACGCCAGCAACGAGACCATCGGCGGCTTGCAGTTCGACTGGATTCCCGAAGTTGGTGACGTGCCGCTGGTGGCCGATATGTCCTCCGACATCCTTTCGCGTCCGCTCGATGTGTCGAAGTACGGCCTGATCTACGCCGGTGCGCAAAAAAATATCGGCCCGAGCGGCCTGGTTGTTGCCATCGTCCGCGAAGACCTGCTGGGTCGTGCACGCAGCAGCTGCCCGACCATGCTCAATTACAAAATTGCTGCAGACAACGGCTCCATGTACAACACGCCTGCAACCTTCTCCTGGTATCTCTCCGGTCTGGTCTTTGAGTGGCTGAAGGAGCAGGGCGGTGTCGAGGCGATGGAGCTGCGCAATCGTGCCAAGAAAGAGCTGCTGTACGCTGCAATCGATAGCAGCGAGCTGTACAGCAATCCGGTTGCGACTAATGCACGCTCGTGGATGAACGTACCGTTCCGTCTGGCCGATGATCGTCTGGATAAACCATTCCTTGCCGGCGCTGATGCGCGCGGCTTGCTTAACCTTAAAGGTCACCGTTCGGTTGGCGGCATGCGCGCCTCGATCTACAACGCGGTCGGCCTCGATGCGGTGCAGGCGCTGGTTGCCTACATGGCTGAATTCGAGAGGGAACACGGCTAATGAGCAACGTAGTGTCCGAGCAAGAACTGCAGGCCTTGCGCCTGCGTATTGACAGCCTCGATGAGAAAATTCTTGAGCTGATCAGTGACCGTGCGCGTTGCGCAGAAGAAGTGGCGCGGGTCAAGATGGCCGCACTGCCCGTTGGCGAGACGCCAGTATTCTATCGTCCTGAGCGTGAAGCGCAGGTGCTCAAGCGCGTGATGGACCGCAATAAAGGCCCGTTGGATAACGAAGAGATGGCGCGTTTGTTCCGCGAAATCATGTCTTCGTGCCTGGCGCTGGAAAACCCGCTGAAAGTCGCCTACCTCGGCCCTGAAGGCACCTTCTCGCAAGCCGCTGCCATGAAGCACTTTGGTCACGCAGTTGTCAGTGTGCCAATGGCGGCAATTGACGAGGTGTTCCGCGAAGTGGCTGCGGGCGCAGTCAACTTCGGCGTGGTCCCGGTTGAAAACTCCACCGAAGGCGCAATCAACCACACGCTCGACAGCTTCCTTGAGCACGACATGGTAATTTGCGGTGAGGTCGAGCTGCGTATTCACCACCACCTGCTGGTCGGCGATACCACCAAGACTGACAAAATCACCCGTATCTACTCGCACGCACAGTCGCTGGCGCAGTGCCGCAAGTGGCTGGATGCGCATTACCCGAATGTTGAGCGCGTTGCGGTTTCCAGCAACGCCGACGCGGCCAAGCGGGTGAAAGGTGAGTGGAACTCTGCAGCAATCGCCGGTGATATGGCGGCTAATCTGTATGGCCTGACCAAACACGCTGAAAAGATCGAAGACCGTCCGGATAACTCCACGCGCTTCTTGATAATCGGCAGCCAGGAAGTGCCGCCAACCGGTGACGACAAGACGTCGGTGATCATTTCCATGAGCAACAAGCCAGGTGCGCTGCACGAGCTTTTGGTGCCGTTCCACAAGAACGGTATCGACCTCACGCGTATCGAGACGCGCCCGTCGCGAAGCGGCAAATGGACCTATGTGTTCTTCATTGATTTCGTCGGCCACCATCGCGATCCGTTGATCAAGGATGTGCTGGAGAAGATCAATCAAGAGGCCGTCGCGCTGAAAGTGCTGGGTTCCTACCCGAAAGCGGTTCTATAAAGCACTGCGCAAATCTGTAGCGGTCTTTAGCAACTATCGCAATGGCGTCGCCTGCTGTTAATGCGTGCGACGCCACTGAGACGATTGGCAAAACGAGGCAAGCAATGAGTTGTGATTTCCTCGCCCTGGCCCAGCCAGGCGTGCAAAAACTGTCGCCCTACGTGCCAGGCAAGCCGGTTGATGAGCTGGCCCGTGAACTGGATCTTGATCCGCTGACCATCGTCAAGCTGGCCAGTAACGAAAACCCGATGGGCCCGAGCCCCAAGGCGCTCGAGGCCATTGCAGCCGAGCTTGCTGAACTGACGCGTTATCCCGATGGCAATGGTTTTGCGCTGAAGAGCCAGCTTGCTGCGCGTTGCGCCGTGCAAACCAATCAGATCACCTTGGGCAATGGCTCCAACGATATTCTGGAACTGGTGGCGCGGGCCTATCTCGCCCCCGGCCTGAATGCTGTGTTCAGTGAGCACGCATTTGCGGTGTATCCGATTGCCACGCAGGCCGTGGGCGCGCGCTGCAACATCGTCCCAGCCAAGGATTACGGTCACGACCTTGAGGCCATGCTGGCGGCAATCGATGCCGATACCCGCGTGGTGTTCATCGCCAACCCGAACAACCCGACTGGCACCTGGTTTGGCCCGCAGGCGTTGGCTGCATTCCTTGATCAGGTTCCGGAGTCGGTGCTGGTTGTGCTTGACGAGGCGTATATCGAATACGCCGAAGGCGAAGAGCTGCCAGATGGCCTCGATTATCTGGCCAAGCACAGCAATTTGCTGGTTTCGCGGACGTTCTCCAAGGCTTACGGTTTGGCTGGCTTGCGGGTGGGCTATGGCATCAGCTCGGCGCAGATTGCCGATGTGCTGAATCGAGTGCGCCAGCCGTTCAACGTCAACAGCCTGGCCATTGCCGCTGCTTGCGCAGCGCTCGCTGATGACAGCTACCTGCAGCAGAGCCGTGAGTTGAATGACGCCGGCATGCAGCAACTCGAAGCCGGTTTCAAGGCGTTGGGCCTTGAGTGGATTGCGTCGAAGGGCAACTTCATCGCCGTCAATGTCGGTCGTGAAGGCATGCCGGTTTATCAGGGCTTGCTGCGCGAGGGTGTGATTGTTCGCCCTGTGGCCAATTACGGGATGCCGAACTACTTGCGCGTCTCGATCGGCTTGCCAGCTGAGAACGCGCGGTTCCTTGAAGCGTTGGCCAAGGTGTTGAGCGCGTGAGCGATTTGCACAAAAACACCCAGCCCGTTGCTGCTCAAGCGCCGATTATCAATCGTCTGGTTGTCGTGGGGCTGGGGCTGATTGGCGGCTCTTTTGCCAAGGGTTTGCGCAGCAGTGGCCTGTGCCGTGAAGTGGTTGGCGTTGACCTGGATGCGCCGTCGCGCGTGCAGGCTGTCGAACTCGGCGTGGTTGATCGCTGCGAGGCTGATCTGGCAACGGCGTGCATTGGAGCCGACGTCATTCAGTTAGCTGTGCCGATACTCGCCATGGAGCGCTTGCTGGCTGAATTGGCCAAGCTCGATCTGGGTAATGCGGTGCTTACCGATGTTGGCAGCGCTAAAGGCAATGTGGTGCGGGCTGCGCGCGAGGCGTTCGGCGCCATGCCGGCGCGCTTCGTGCCGGGCCACCCGATTGCCGGCTCCGAGCAAAGTGGCGTCGAGGCGGCTAATGCGGCGTTGTTTCGTCGGCATAAAGTCATTCTTACGCCGCTGGACGAGACCGACGCGCAAGCCGTCGCGCTGGTCGAGCAGCTTTGGCGCGCACTGGGCGCCGATGTTGAACAGATGCAGGTCGATCACCATGACCAAGTGTTGGCGGCCACAAGCCACTTACCGCATCTGCTGGCGTTTGGTCTGGTTGATTCGCTGGCCAAGCGCAGTGAAAACCTGGAGATATTCCGTTACGCCGCTGGTGGCTTTCGCGACTTTACGCGCATAGCTGGCAGTGATCCGGTGATGTGGCACGATATCTTCCTCGCCAATCGCGAGGCGGTGCTGCACAACCTGGACTTATTTCGCGACGATCTCGACGCTCTACGTGCCGCGGTTGACGCAGGCGACGGGCATCAACTACTGGGCGTATTTACGCGCGCCCGGGTAGCCCGTGAGCATTTCAGCAAAATACTGGCCCGCAGGGCCTATGTGGACGCTATGCACTCGAATAATCTGATTTTTCTGGCTCAGCCAGGCGGTAACGTAAACGGGCGCATTCGTGTGCCGGGCGACAAGTCGATTTCCCACCGCTCGATCATGCTCGGCTCGCTGGCCGAAGGCGTGACCGAAGTCGAAGGTTTCCTTGAAGGCGAAGATGCGCTGGCGACCCTGCAGGCATTTCGCGACATGGGTGTGGTCATTGAGGGGCCGGATCACGGCCGCGTGACGATTCATGGTGTAGGCCTGCATGGCTTGCAAGCGCCGCCGGGGCCAATCTATCTGGGCAACTCGGGCACATCGATGCGCCTGCTGAGTGGCCTGCTGGCTGCGCAAACATTCGATACCACGCTGACTGGCGACGAATCGCTGAGCAAGCGTCCGATGAACCGTGTGGCCAAGCCGCTGCGTGCAATGGGTGCATTGATCGACGCCGCGCCGGAAGGGCGTCCGCCGCTGACTGTGCGCGGTGGTCGTCGTCTGGGCGGTATGACTTACGAAATGCCAATGGCCAGCGCTCAGGTTAAATCCTGCCTTTTGTTGGCGGGGCTTTACGCAGCCGGTTCCACTACCGTGATCGAGCCAGCGCCGACCCGTGACCACACCGAGCGCATGCTGCGCGGTTTCGGTTATCCGGTGACGGTTGAAGGCAATAGCGCCACCGTCGAGTCCGGTCACAAGCTGACAGGCACGCACATCGAGGTGCCGGCTGATATCTCATCGGCTGCGTTCTTCCTAGTTGCAGCGAGCATCGCCGAGAACTCTGAACTGGTACTTGAACATGTTGGCGTCAACCCGACGCGCACCGGCGTTATTGACATCCTCAAGCTGATGGGCGGCGACATTACCCTTGAGAATGAGCGTGAAGTCGGCGGCGAGCCGGTTGCAGATATTCGCGTGCGCTCAGCTAAGCTTAAAGGTATCGATATTCCGGAAGATCTGGTGCCGTTGGCAATCGACGAGTTCCCGGTATTGTTCATCGCTGCCACCTGCGCTGAAGGGCGCACTGTGCTGCGCGGCGCTGAAGAGTTGCGGGTCAAGGAGTCTGATCGCATTCAGGTGATGGCGGATGGCTTGCTGAGTCTGGGCGTCAAAGTCGAGCCGACCCCCGATGGCATTATCATCGAAGGTGGCAGCATGGGCGGGGGCGAAGTCTATGCGCATGGCGACCACCGCATCGCGATGGCCTTCAGTGTGGCCTCGCTGCGTGCGACCGCGCCAATCAAGATTCACGATTGCGCCAACGTCGCCACCTCGTTCCCTAACTTCCTGGCATTGGCTGGCAAAGTGGGCATGCGTGTAACAGAAGAGGGCAAGTCGTGATGAGCAAAGCGCCGGTAATCGCAATCGATGGGCCAAGTGGCTCGGGTAAAGGCACGGTTGCCGGTTGTTTGGCTCAGCGTTTGGGGTGGGCGTTGCTGGATTCCGGCGCGCTTTACCGCCTGCTGGCTTTTTCCGCGCGCAACCATGGCGTCGACCTGAGCAACGAAGAATCGTTGAAAGTGCTTGCCGCTCATCTGGATGTTCAATTTATCGCGGCGTGTGCCGACTTCGATCAGCGCATTATTCTGGAAGGCGAGGAGGTTACCAACGCCATCCGTAATGAGCAGATTGGCGCCAACGCCTCGGTTGTTGCAGCCTTGCCGGGCGTGCGCGAGGCCTTGCTAGAGCGTCAGCGGGCATTCAGCGAGATGCCGGGGCTGGTTGCCGATGGTCGCGACATGGGCACTGTGGTGTTCCCGGATGCACCACTGAAAATCTTCCTGACAGCCAGTGCCGAGGAGCGTGCGCGCCGACGCTACTTGCAGTTGAAGGCCAAGGGCGATGATGTTAATCTTGCGAGTCTACTTGATGAGATTCGCCTGCGGGATGAGCGTGATACTCAGCGTGCTGTAGCGCCGTTAAAGCCTGCAGATGACGCGATCGTGCTGGACTCGACAGAGATGACCATCGAGCAAGTGATTGAAAGAATTCTGAGTGAGGTCGCCATTCGCGATCTCGCCGGTTGAGAAGCCTGAATACTCGGGCTTCTTCAGATTAGCCGCAAGCTAACGCTTGTAACTAATTTGAACAGGGCGGCATGCGTGGGACCAGTCCTAAGCCCGTGTGCCGCTTTTAATATAAACGTACCCACATTGTCTGGAGTGTGGTTTGGGCAGAATCCACTGCCCTGCATCTACAGGAATCAACATGAGCGAAAGCTTTGCGGAACTCTTTGAAGAAAGCCTAAAAACCCTCGACATGCAGCCGGGCGCCATCATCACTGGCCTGGTAGTCGACATCGACGGTGACTGGGTTACCGTTCATGCCGGTCTGAAGTCTGAGGGCGTCATCCCGCTCGAGCAGTTCTTCAACGAACAAGGCGAGCTGACCATCAAGGTCGGTGACGAAGTCCACGTTGCGCTGGACGCGGTTGAAGATGGCTTCGGTGAAACCAAGCTGTCCCGCGAAAAAGCCAAGCGCGCTGAGTGCTGGATTGTTCTGGAAGCAGCTTTCGCCGCTGAAGAAGTGGTTACGGGCGTTATCAACGGTAAGGTTAAAGGCGGCTTCACTGTCGACGTTAACGGCATCCGTGCGTTCCTGCCAGGTTCTTTGGTCGATGTGCGTCCAGTGCGTGATACCACTCACCTGGAAGGCAAAGAGCTGGAGTTCAAGGTCATCAAGCTGGACCAGAAGCGCAACAACGTTGTTGTTTCTCGTCGTAGCGTCCTCGAAGCTGAGAACAGTGCTGAGCGTGAAGCTCTGCTCGAGTCTCTGCAGGAAGGCCAGCAAGTTAAAGGTATCGTCAAGAACCTCACAGATTACGGCGCATTCGTTGATCTGGGCGGTGTTGACGGCCTGCTGCACATCACAGACATGGCTTGGAAGCGCATCAAGCATCCTTCCGAGATCGTCAACGTTGGTGACGAAATCGACGTTAAGGTTCTGAAATACGATCGCGAGCGTAACCGCGTATCGCTGGGCCTGAAGCAGCTGGGCGAAGACCCGTGGGTTGCTATCAAGGCTCGTTACCCAGAAAACACCCGCGTTGTTGCACGCGTAACCAACCTGACCGACTACGGCTGCTTCGCAGAGCTGGAAGAAGGCGTGGAAGGCCTGGTGCACGTATCCGAAATGGATTGGACCAACAAAAACATCCACCCGTCTAAAGTCGTTCAGGTTGGCGACGAAGTGGAAGTTATGGTTCTCGACATCGACGAAGAACGCCGCCGTATCTCCCTGGGTATCAAGCAGTGCAAAACTAACCCGTGGGAAGACTTCTCGGGTCAGTTCAACAAAGGCGACAAGATCTCCGGCACCATCAAGTCGATCACCGATTTCGGTATCTTCATTGGTCTGGATGGCGGCATCGACGGCCTTGTTCACCTGTCCGACATCTCCTGGAACGAAGTAGGCGAAGAAGCTGTACGCCGCTTCAAGAAAGGCGACGAGCTGGAAACCGTTATCCTCTCCGTTGATCCGGAGCGTGAGCGCATTTCCCTGGGCATCAAGCAGCTGGAAGACGATCCGTTCTCCAACTATGTTTCCGTTAACGACAAAGGCACCATCGTGCGCGGCGTTGTGAAGGAAGTTGATGCTAAAGGCGCAATCATCGACCTGGGCAACGAGATCGAAGCCACTCTGAAAGCTTCTGAAATCAGCCGTGACCGCGTTGAAGACGCGCGCAACGTTCTGAAAGAAGGCGAAGAAGTTGAAGCCAAGATCATCAGCGTTGATCGTAAGAGCCGCGTAATCAGCTTGTCGATCAAGTCGAAAGACGTTGAAGACGAAAAAGAAGCAATCAAAGAGATGCGCACCAAGCAGGACGAAGCTGCTCCTGCTGGTCCGACCACCATCGGTGATCTGATCCGCGCACAAATGGAAAACCAGAACTAAGTTCAGGTAGACCATAGAAAAAGGGCGACTTCGGTCGCCCTTTTTTTTAGCTGCGGTTTAGGGGTGAAGGGTATATCAAAGCGATATTTGGCAGCATAGTGACTTGATTTATGACACTGCATGATGTCAAATTGCCGCCGCTGGAAATCGAGCGTTTGTGGCAAAAGTGAATGCGCCGCTAATCCCTTGATTTATATACTGTTCAAAATTCTGAAGGCGTGCTAAAACCTTTATATCGAGTGATCTAGCTGCTTGAAAAAGAAGGGAAAACCATGACCAAGTCAGAGTTGATCGAAAGAATAGTAACGCACCAGGGCCAGCTCTCATCCAAGGATGTCGAGCTAGCCATCAAAACCATGCTTGAGCAAATGTCTCAGGCGCTGGCTACCGGAGATCGGATAGAGATCCGAGGCTTTGGTAGCTTTTCGCTACACTTCAGGGCGCCACGAGTAGGGCGCAACCCGAAGACAGGGCAGTCCGTCTGTCTGGATGGCAAATTTGTACCGCACTTTAAGCCAGGGAAGGAACTCAGAGACAGGGTGAATGAGGACGAGTGAGGCTTAAAGCGTGGCTTGAGAACGAATTTCTCTTTTATGAAAGTCTTTGGCATCAATGACAGCTGTTTGATGTCTGATATCAGTTAGTGAAACAACCTTTACGCTGTAAGATTGATTATTTAGAAGGAATAGATAGCGGATATCATTTTACTATAATGATAATCATTTCTATTTGTGAGGGATAGACAGCTATTACATGCGCTGTCTCTATTTTAAAGGTAATTTTTCAAGTGAAAATTCTAGTCACTGGCGGTGCTGGCTTTATTGGTTCTGCTGTAATTCGTCATATTATTTCGAATACTGCAGATTCTGTAGTTAACGTCGATAAACTTACCTATGCCGGTAATTTAGAATCTCTTGCCGAAGTTTCCCTGAGTGAGCGCTACGTATTCGAGCGTGTGGATATTTGCGATTGTTCGGAAATTGATCGTATCTTCGCTCAGTATCAGCCCGACGCAATCATGCACTTAGCTGCAGAGTCGCATGTGGATCGCTCGATCAGCGGACCGTCCGAGTTTATCCAGACGAACATTATCGGCACCTACACATTACTGGAGTCAGCTCGCCAATACTGGGCGAGTTTGGATGAAGAACGCAAAGCAAAATTCCGCTTTCATCACATATCAACTGATGAAGTTTATGGAGACCTTGAAGGTCCCGAAGACCTGTTCACTGAGACGACACCATATCAGCCAAGTTCACCTTACTCTTCTAGCAAAGCAAGTTCGGATCATCTAGTGAGAGCATGGCGTCGCACTTATGGTCTGCCGACGTTGATCACTAATTGCTCCAACAATTATGGGCCATACCACTTCCCTGAGAAACTTATTCCTCTGATCATTTTAAATGCGCTGGAAGGGAAGTCCTTGCCTGTATATGGCAAGGGAGATCAAGTTCGCGATTGGTTGTACGTTGAAGATCATGCCCGCGCTCTTTATAAAGTCGTCACTGAAGGTAAGGTCGGAGAGACCTACAATATCGGCGGGCACAACGAAAAACAAAACATAGAAGTGGTGCATACTCTGTGTGCTTTGCTTGATGATTTATGTCCTGAGTCACCTCACCGTCCTCATCACAGTTTAATTACTTATGTGAAAGATCGCCCAGGACATGATCAGCGTTATGCCATCGACGCGAGCAAGATTCAACGTGAACTTGGCTGGTCTCCAGAAGAAACATTCGAAAGCGGAATCCGAAAAACGGTAGAGTGGTACCTGAGCAATGCCAGTTGGGTGGAAAATGTTAAAAGTGGAAGTTATCAGCAGTGGATTGATCTGAATTACACCGGCCGTGTTAGTGTAGTATGAAAATACTTTTGTTTGGTAAAAATGGTCAAGTTGGCTGGGAGTTACAGCGCGCACTTGCCCCACTCGGAGAACTAATTGCCCTTGATCGCCATGTCATTGACGGTATAAGCGGTGATCTGTGTAATCTAGATTTATTACGGGCATCGATTAGAACCATTAAGCCTGAGATAATAGTAAACGCTGCTGCATATACCGCTGTTGATAAGGCTGAATCCGAAAATCAGCTTGCTGATCTGATAAATGCTCGTGCAACTGAAGTTATGGCCGAGGAGGCTGTAATATTAGGAGCCTGGCTAATTCACTATTCTACAGATTATGTGTTCAGCGGCGCAGGCTCAACGCCTTGGCAAGAATCAGATTGTGTTTCGCCAGTGAACTACTATGGTTTAAGTAAGCTAGCTGGTGAGCAGGCAATTCAAGCTTCCGGTTGTAAGTATTTAATCTTTCGCACCAGTTGGGTCTACAGTGCGTTCGGCCATAATTTCGCCAAGACTATGCTGCGCTTAGCTAAAGAGCGTGAATCATTAAATGTCATTGCTGATCAAGTTGGCACCCCTACTGGAGCCGATTTGATAGCTGATGTCACAGCGCACGCAATCCGAAAATCGATAACTAAGCCTGAGCTGGCCGGAATATACCATTTAGCCGCAGCTGGGGAAGTATCATGGCATGGTTATGCCTGTCATGTATTCAATATAGCGAAGCTGCAGGGCGAAAAACTATTGGTAGAGGACGTCAACCCCATTGAAACAACAGCGTATCCAACTCCCGCCCGTCGACCGCTTAACTCACGGTTGAATACACAGAAGTTACGTAAGACTTTTTCAATACATTTACCGGATTGGCAGTGTGGCGTAACTAGAATGTTAATGGAAGTTTTTAATAAATGAATACAAATAATCGTAAAGGCATTATTTTAGCTGGCGGTTCAGGCACTCGTTTGCATCCACTTACATTAGGTGTATCGAAACAGATGTTGCCGATATATGACAAGCCAATGATTTTTTATCCGCTATCGGTTTTAATGCTCGCTGGGATGCGTGAGATATTGATTATTTCAACACCTGAGGACCTACCAAATTTTCGAAAGTTACTTGGCGATGGAGGTTCATATGGGATTGAGCTTACTTATGCAGTACAGCCAAGTCCTGATGGTTTGGCGCAAGCATTTATTATCGGCGAAGAATTTATAGGCGACGATTCGTGTTGTCTTATCCTTGGTGATAATATTTTCTATGGACAGCACTTTTCAGAAAATCTTCACGCAGCGACTGCTCAGGTAAATGGAGCAACAGTTTTCGGTTATCATGTATCTGACCCTGAGCGGTTTGGTGTTGTTGAGTTTGATGAAGCCGGTCGGGCACTGAGTATTGAAGAAAAGCCGTCAAAGCCTAAGTCAAACTATGCTGTGACTGGGCTATATTTCTATGATAATGAAGTTGTAGAGATTGCAAAATCGATAGAACCATCTGAGCGTGGTGAGTTAGAAATAACAGATGTTAATCGAGCGTATCTAGCACGGAAAGCACTCAATGTTGAGATTTTAGGCCGCGGTTTTGCTTGGTTAGACACTGGTACTCATGACTCTTTGCTAGAGGCCAGCCACTTCGTTCATACCATTGAACAGCGCCAGGGGCTCAAAGTAGCTTGTCTTGAAGAAATTGCTTTTCACAATGGATGGATAACAGCTGAACAGTTACGAACGCAAGCTGATGCCTTGAAGAAAACGGGATACGGGCAGTATTTGTATAAAATTTTAGAGGCATGAGGAACACCAAGCTTATCTTCGAATCTGACATCAACATAATCAATCAGTGGATATTGCATGCCATTAGAACATCCAAAAGTTGCAGTTTTATTGGCCGCATATAATGGTATGCGCTGGATTGAAGAGCAGTTGAATACAATTTTATATCAAACTGATGTGAAGTTGACAGTTTTTATCAGTATTGATCCTTCAACAGACGGTACTGAGCTTTGGTGTCACAGCTATGCGGCAGATAATTCAAACGTTTATGTGTTGCCTTCTGCCGGAAAGTTTGGTGGTGCAGCACTAAACTTTTTCCGTCTATTTCGTGATGTAGACATCTCTTCTTTTGATTATGTTGCATTGTCCGATCAAGATGACCGCTGGCATTCAGATAAATTGAGTAGAGCAATAAAAATATTAGAAAGTACTAGTTATGATGCTTATTCAAGCAATGTAATTGCATTTTGGCCCAGCGGAAAGAAATCTTTTCTCAATAAAGCACAGCCCCAGGTTGAGTGGGATTATTTGTTCGAAGCGGCAGGGCCAGGTTGTACTTATGTATTTAGCAAGGCACTTGGAAGTAATCTCAAGACAGCGATCACCGATAATTGGGAGGCTATACAGAAAGTAGGCCTTCATGATTGGTACTGCTACGCGTATGCGCGTGGCAATTCCTACGAATGGTATATAGATCCCGTACCATCAATGGATTATAGGCAGCATAGTAATAATCAAGTCGGGGCAAATCAGGGGTTGAAACCCTTAATTATACGGTATAAAAAAATCCATAATGGATGGTGGTTCAATCAAGTTAAATTAATAGTAGATATAATCGGTAAAAGTAGCGATCCTTTTGTTAAAAAATGGCTAGGATTGCAGCCGCTGCATTTACTGTTACTTTCTTTTAAAGCATGGAACTGCCGCAGACGGGTTCGTGACAAATTCTTATTTTTCTGTATTTGCTGGCTAACTGCTCTGACAGGGGGTAAGCCATGAAACAATCAAAAAAAATACTTGTAACTGGCGCATCAGGGCTAGTTGGTAGAGCATTTGTGGAGCGATTACTAAAGGATGGTGATTACGAACCCGTTATCGCTGCGAGAGGAGCGACTGGCTTCGAAAGCTCATGCGTAATATTACCATTTGATCTTGCTAGGCAGACTAATATATCCATTTCAGATGATATTGAAGTTGTCGTTCATGCTGCGGCACGAGTGCATGTCATGGAAGAGCCAGCTGCAGAGGCGCTATCAGAATATCGTAAGATCAATGTTGAAGCTACAGAGCGTTTAGCGCGCCAAGCTGTAAGCGCTGGTGTTAAACGGTTCATATTCATCAGTACAATAAAAGTTAATGGTGAAGAAACAATATTGGATCAACCGTTTACTGCTGATGATAAGCCTGCACCCAGTGACCCATATGCAGTTTCTAAGTACGAGGCTGAGCTCGCCTTAAAAGAAATTGCAGCGACTACAAGTCTTGAAGTCGTTATTATAAGGCCCGCACTTGTTTACGGACCCGGGGTAAAAGCTAATTTCCATCGATTAATGAAGTGGTTGGGTTCGGGGTTACCGCTTCCTTTGGGTGCTATTAAAAACAAACGAAGCCTCTTGTTTGTCGATAATCTAGTGGACTTGATTATTACCTGTGTTGTGCATCCGGCAGCGGGTAATCAAATTTTTTTAGCGTGTGATGGATATGACCTATCAACAACTGAGTTGCTTCAACATCTATCCAGAGCACTCAGTAAAAATAATATTATTATCCCTGTATCAGAAAAGCTACTTCTAAAAATGGCAAGTCTGATAGGTAAGCGGTCCGTCGCACGACGACTACTAGGTTCTTTGCAAATTGATATAAGCAAAAATCATGAAGTATTAGACTGGTATCCGCCGATTAGTGTCAAATTGGGTATAAAGAATACAGTTGATTATTATTTGAGATCTAGACATTGATGAGTGCTTTGTGGATTTTACCTTTAGTTCTCTGCGTATCTTGGGGGGGGACTTATTTTTTAAGACGTTATGCTCTCATGGACGTTCCTAATGAGCGAAGTTCCCATTCTGTTCCGACCCCAAGAGGGGGCGGAGTTGCTATAGTTCTCGCATTCATTTTGGGGATGGTATTATTATTTGAGCATGATTTGGTTCAAATCTCCCTTTTCTTCGGTGTTGTTGGGACCGGGCTAGTAGTAGCTATTATCGGTTTTGCTGACGATCACGGCCATATCGCAGCTAAGTGGCGACTCATAGGCCATTTTGTTGCATCTATTTGGGCACTATATTGGTTGGGAGGTTTGTCTCCAATCCAAGTGTTTGGTGTAACGTACGACCTTGGTTGGCTAGGCCATATTCTAGCTTGCACATACCTTGTGTGGATGCTGAATTTATATAATTTCATGGATGGAATAGATTTACTAGCAAGCGCCGAGTGTGTATTTGTATGTTTAGGTATGTGTATAGTTTTTTATGTTCAAGGACATGTAAGTCTTATTTTCTATACGACAATACTTGCTATGGCTGTACTAGGTTTCCTTTTTTGGAATTACCCGCCTGCAAAAATATTTATGGGAGATGCAGGAAGTGGTTTTCTTGGGATCGTACTAGGTGTATTAACTATCATCTGTAATAACATAAGCTCTGAACTGCTATGGAGTTGTTTAATATTATTGGCTGTATTTATAGTTGATGCAACTATTACGCTTTTTTCACGACTCTTCAATGGTGAAAACATATACCAAGCACATAGGACTCATGCTTATCAGATTGCTGCCGTAAAGCTAAACAGTCATTTATGCGTCATAAAGTTAGTATCCCTGGTTAATTTTTTTTGGCTTCTCCCGCTCGCCTATGCTGTCGCCACAAAGGCAGTTGCAGGGGTTGTCGGTTTAGTCGTTGCTTACTTTCCATTGATAGTTCTAGTAATAAGGTGTCGTGCTGTACATGTGTCGTTGCGATAATTTTATGCTTGTGGCGTGAACGCTAAATTAAAAAAACTGATTAAACTAAAGTGATAGATAGTATGGAGATATTAGATGCAGCATAAAGATAATAACTTGAACTTACTTAGATTAGTTGCTGCATTGTTTGTGCTTTATGCTCACTCTTTTGCATTCTATGGAAATGCCCCTAAAGGCTTCCTGGGACTGGAATCCTATGGCGGTCTAGGCGTAAATATTTTTTTTATAATCAGTGGATATTTAATTGTAAAAAGTTGGGATGCTAACCCTCATACTTTCGATTTTATGGTTAAAAGATCACTGAGGATTTTTCCCGCTCTGATCGTTTTAGTATTAATCACTATGTTTTTAGTAGGACCAATATTTACAACACTTAGCCTAGAGGATTATTTTGGGCATCCCCAGTTCACCAATTACTTTAATAATATTATTCTGAGTCCTGTATTTTACCTACCAGGTGTACTTGAAAATGCGCGAATTGCTAATGCAGTGAACGGTTCGCTCTGGAGTTTGCCTGTCGAGTTCTTCATGTACCTTATAGTTTTGTTTATGGGCATATCTTTAGAAGTAGTCGTGTGATGTACGCCGCTCTTGTATTTACATTTATAATGGTGATTTATTTCTGGTGCTGGAAGGGGGCTGAGGCATTTGTAATATATGGCACCGATGTAAGGCAAATTTTTATCACCGGTATTTATTTTCTAATAGGCACTTGCTTTGCGAAATGGAAATTAGAGCGTTTATTTACGCTGTCAGGTGTTTGTGTTCTCATCATGTTGACAGTTCTTATCGCACCTTATGAACTATTCGCCAAGTATATTTTATGGTTCACATTACCATACATTGTCCTCGCCTATGGATTGTCGACGAGTAAAATGGGTAGTTTAGTCAACCGGGTTGGGGATTGCTCATATGGAGTTTACATATATGCCTTTCCAGTACAACAGTTTGTGCTGCTCGTTTATCCTGAAATATCTTATGTATCGTATCTGCTTGTTACGTTGCTTATTACGTTATTCTTGGGTTATTGCTCTTGGCATCTTATAGAAAAGCACGCCTTGAAGCTTAAACCCAAGGATAAGCGTGTTATTAATTTTGATGTGCCAAATATCTCATCAAGCAATGCTGTTGTAGAAGGTTCTACTAATCTACCTAGGTCAACTTTATGATATTTTAGAGGTTAAATAAATACAATTAACCGTTATGGTGTTTGTAGTTCCTACGTCGTGCTCGGTGATTGACTACCCTTAGAAAATCATCTGTATGCTACTAATAGAGATTGGTAATTAATGCAAAGTTTCCCAGCAAATCCACGATCAATAATTGATGGCTTCTGGAACAACCGCCATTTGATCAAGTCATTTGTGATCAGAGATGTCCTCGGTCGATATCGTGGTTCAATCATGGGGCTGTTGTGGTCATTCTTGAATCCACTTTTTATGTTAGTTGTCTATACCTTTGTTTTTAGCGTGGTATTCAAGGCACGCTGGGGAACGGGCAGTGACTCTAAAACTGAGTTTGCTCTGATATTATTTTCTGGGTTAATAGTTTTTTCGCTATTTGCTGAATGTATTAATCGTGCCCCAACGCTGATAGTTAATAATCCGAATTATGTTAAGAAGGTCATTTTTCCGCTTGAAATATTGCCTTGGATCAATCTTGGCTCTGCATTGTTTCATAGCGTGATAAGCTTAGTCGTTTGGATGCTTGCGTACATAATATTTTTTGGACTGCCGCACATTACTGTTTTTTATTTGCCTCTTGTTCTTATACCTTTATTGCTATTGATTATGGGACTCAGTTGGGCGTTATCATCGTTAGGGGTATATCTAAGGGATGTTTCACAGTTTATAGGAATTGTTACAAGCACCATGATGTTTCTATCCCCGATTTTTTATCCAGTTACAGCGTTGCCAGAGAGCTATAGGTGGGTTCTTTATTTGAATCCTTTGACCCCGGTAATCGAGCAGATGCGAAACGTATTGTTCTGGGGAAAGATTCCTGATTTCAAAATTTTAGCAATATATACAGTTATCATGCTATTAGTTGCTTTGCTTGGTTTCGTTTGGTTCCAGAAAACTCGGAAGGGCTTCGCTGATGTCATCTGATGTTACTATCAAAGTTGATAATTTGAGCAAATGCTATCAAGTGTACGAGCAGCCAGTTGATCGTTTGAAGCAATTTGTATTGCCAAAACTACAAAGCGTGTTTAGAGGTAGTTCTGAAAAGTATTATCGTGAGTTTTGGGCGTTAAACGATGTCTCATTTGAGGTGCGTAAGGGTGAAACTGTAGGAATTGTTGGACGTAATGGCAGTGGCAAGTCGACTCTTTTGCAGGTCATTTGTGGAACGCTTCAGCCAACGGCTGGTTCCGTAACTACATCCGGCCGGATTGCTGCTCTACTAGAACTAGGCTCAGGTTTCAATCCTGAATTTAGCGGACGTGAAAATGTTTACATGAATGCAGGCATATTAGGCCTAACCAAGCAGGAGATTGATGAGCGTTATGACGCTATTATTGATTTCGCTGATATTGGAGCGTTTATTGAACAGCCGGTAAAGACATATTCTAGCGGCATGTATGTAAGGCTGGCATTTGCTGTTATCGCCAATGTTGATGCCGATATTTTGATTGTTGACGAAGCCTTAGCAGTTGGCGATATATTTTTTACGCAAAAGTGCATGCGCTTTTTAACGGACTTCAAAAAGAAGGGCACGATCTTATTTGTTACTCACGACACAAACAGCGTCATGAGCCTGTGTGATCGTGCTGTTTGGCTAGATCATGGCAAACGTCTTGCTTACGATAAGTCTAAGTATGTCTGTGAGGCATATTTAGCTGAATTTTATGCTTCGTCTACTTCCGTCCAGCCAACGGAATCCTCGAGCCTCAATCAAGAATCGAGTGGGCGCCATGCACCAAGTCAAGATGAGTTTCGAGATTTTAGACAAGATTTTATTAATGCTTCATGTCTAAGAAATGATATTGAGGTATTCAAGTTCAATGATTCCAGTCAATCTTTTGGTACCAAGAGCGCATATATAACCGATGCCTATCTTGCCAGTCCCGATGGAGTCGCCGCAGCTTGGTACGTCGGTGGAGAATTAGTACAGTTGCATATAAAGGCATATACAGATGTAGTAGTTAATAATCCGATTGTAGGTTTCTTGGTCAAGGATAAAAATGGGCAGCATCTGTTTGGTGATAACACATATTTATCCTTTTCAGATGGTGAACTCGCAATTCCTGGCTCTACAACTTTCAATGCTATGTTTGAATTTCGGATGCCTACATTACCTGCTGGTGATTACACCATAGGTGTTGCGATAGCTGAAGGCACGCAAAAAGAACATGTCATTCATTCTTGGGTGCATGATGCCTTGGCTTTTAAATCACACAGCAGTAGCGTCTCCACAGGTTTGGTTGGCATTCCAATGAAAAAAATTGAGTTAAAAGTCAATGAGTGAAAAATATAAATTCTCTTATGAGCCTATCAGTGTTTATGCGTGTGCTGTAGACCTCATCAAGCTATACTCAGCCCCAGGCTCAATCCATATAGATCTCGGCTGCGGTTATGCTGCTATAGCAGGGGCGCTAGTTGATTCAGGTATTAAGTACATTGGCTTCGATGCGAATCTCGATAGCGTCAATCAGTTAACAGCTAATGGCATTGATGCCTATTGTCTTGATTTGAACGACCTGGATGAACTGCTACTCAAAGTTGAAAGCTTATGCGCCAACTATAAAACGATAACAATTTCGATGCTGGATGTCATTGAACATCTAGATTATGAATGCCAGATTCTAACTAGATTGAAGACGGCATTTAGCAGTGATCAGCAGTATCATCTAATCCTGTCCGTTCCGAATACGTCGCATACTGATGTTGCAGTCAAGTTGCTTTCTGGTGAGTTTACTTATCTAGATACAGGATTGTTAGACAAAACACATACTGTTATCTATACAGAGCACAATCTTTCAGAAGTCGTAAAACGCAACGGTTGGTCGCAGGTTGCAATAAAAGACTATCGTCTTGAGTTCAGTGAGCAGTTCCAATTTGGAGAGTCTATTGTCCTGAATCGAGATACTGGCATAGGTCATGATTTGCGTCAGCTAAAGGGTTTACTAGATAGTAATGCAGATGTTTATCAATTTGTTCGTGCATACAAACCGACTTTCCAGCAGGCTTTTGATACTAATCATCTTGCATTGTCAGATAAATTAAAATTAGGTTTGTATTTCATTAAAGATGCGGATTGTGATGCAATCCTGAAATTTTCTGAAATTATATATTCTTCAGACTTTAAAGATCAGATTTTTTTGTATGTCCATGAGTCTGATTTGCGTCGGTTCCATGACAGCCCATTCAGTAACTTTCGAACCTATAATGACTGTTTGGACGGTGCTGTTATCGGTGATTTTACTGAGGCAGACTTTTATCTGTTTGTCAATGACCCTGCGCATGTGTGCCTTGACTCGTTGTCCTCGTTCTTATCTGATTATCAATTTATCAGGGGAAGAGAGTTAATCGTTATTGCTGATGAATCGTATATATCATGTTTATCAAACCAATTCGAAAGCATAATTGCTCTTCGACATATAAACTCCTGGCAGATTATCATTCCAAAGTTGTTTCTTGCTAAATATTCAGGTCCAGTCATTTATTTGCCCAATCATCGGGCTTGGATAGATTTTATAATTGAGGCCGGTCTATTTTGTGGTGTTAAAAATAGTCATTACCTCAGGCAGTCAACCTATAACGTATCTCCATTAATTGAGTATGATATAGAATACAAATATCTAATCAGCAAGCATGAATTTTCTAGGTATATATTTAGGTCTGGCGTTTGGTCAGATTTAACGTCTGATGTTTTCGAATCCTTGTTGTCTAGAAATGTAACTCTATTAGAGTCATTGGCGGACTTAGAGGCTGGTGTAGATTCATTGAGGAATAACCTGTCTCAAGCTGATTCTGACTATCGAAATCTTATTAATAGTCATTCATGGCGGCTAACTAAGCCGTTACGTTTCTTGCGGAGGTTGGCTGGTCAGTTCTCTTGCATGATAGCGCGTGTTTTCTCTGCTGATAAATTTACTTTGAAATATTTTGTTCGTCGCTGTTATTCCAAAGTTCCTGGCTTAAGATATTTATGGAGCTATTATTCAAGGCTCAGAATTAACGTTTCTTCTGCGCTCAAAGGTAACTCATTTTCTAAGAATAATTCGAGGGCCCTCGCGAACTTGACAAAATCAAGGTTCGAATCAGATAACGCTCTGCAATTTGGTGAAGTAGTCTGTGGACAGTTACCTGTTTTAGACATTTCTGCTGTGTCTTTTAATAGTTCTCGGTGGGTAGAGCCTTTCATAAAATCATTGATTTCGCAGGATTACCCTTTATCTAAGATTGCCTTTACTTTAGTGGATCACGGTTCTACTGACGATACTTTAAGTAAGTTTTATCAATTCATTGCTCCTCACAGTAATAAATTTTTTAAAGTCAATTTTATTCAGCAACCTAATCTTGGCTTTGGAGCGGGGCATGATCGTGCGATACGTTCTGGTTCCTCTGATTATTGTTTGATAGTCAATCTTGACTTGGAGTTTTCACGTTCAGCTATTTCATCTGTAGTCAGCGTTGCACTTGATGACCTTGCATCAGGTTCTAATTTTGCGAGTTGGGAGTTTAGACAAACACCTTATGAACATCCCAAATATTACGATCCAGTTACTTTAGAAACCAATTGGTCGTCTCATGCTTGTATACTTATATCGCGTTTGGCGTATGAAAAGTGTGGTGGGTATGATGATGCAATCTTCATGTATGGGGAGGACGTAGAGTTTTCTTATAGATTGCGTTCCTATGGTTATAGGCTCAAGTACGTGCCTTCAGCGCAGGTATTGCATCATACTTATGACCATGAGGGCGAGGTCAAGCCCCTTCAGTACACTGGAAGTGTATTGGGTAATGCATTCATTCGACTACGCTATGGGTCTTTTATCGATCGCCTTTATGCTTACGGCTTATATGGGGTTTTGTTTTTTATCCCTTCACCTTTCAAAGGGGCTAAACAGGCACTGTTGTCAAATGCTCGCAAACTTTTAACTTTAACCCCTCATTTTTTGAAGGGTAAAGGACCTGTCGATGCGGCATTCCCGCTTAGAGGGTTCGACTACGAAATGATTAAAGAAGGTGCATTTTGGCCTGTTGCAATAATCGATAGTCAACGGGATTATCCTCTCGTTACTATCATTACGCGTACCTATAAAGGACGAGGTACACTGTTAGGCCAGTCGATGTCCAGCGTATTCAATCAAACGTATCCCAATATTGAGCTGATCGTAGCAGAAGACGGCGGTGACACTCAAAAAAATTATGTTATGCAGAGATCCCTTGCTGCACCAAAAAATGTGAACGTTCGATTTATTGCTAATGAAAAAATAGGCCGTTCTGGTGTAGGTAATGCGGCGCTTAAGGCATCCACTGGCTCATATATAATGTTCCTTGATGACGATGACTTACTATTTGCTGATCATGTAGAAACATTGATGCATTGCCTCTTGTCAGATAACAATTTCGACGCTGCTTACAGTTTGGCTTTCGAGGTCTTGACTAGTATGGATGCTGACAAAATGTATTATCTTGAGAGTTCGATCCATACGCCAAGTTCTTTCTTTCAAGAGTGGGATTATCAGAAGCTTTTGCTGAGTAATTATATTCCTATTCAGTCTATTATTTTCAGTCGTAAGCTATACGAACTTTGGGGAGGTTTTGATCTTGAGTTGGATCAATTAGAGGATTGGAATCTTTGGTTGCGTTATGGTTATAAAGCAAATTTTAAATTTGTCCCTAAAACCACTTCTCTTTTTCGCACTCCCTCTGATATGGAGACTAGATTGAAGAGGCATGCTGAGTTACATGGGGCTTACAATTCAGCCTTGGATAAAGCGGTATCTGCTACCAAAGAGTTTGGTGGTTTTACTATTGGTGTTCCATGAGTTACCTTGTTTGTTCGTATGTCATTCATTGAGGTCTCCTCGCTTTCACTAACAGATGACCTGAAGTCCAATTCCAACCGCCAAGGAGATTGGATATGCAAAAAATTTTCACTGAAGAATAATTCATTGGCTTACTGCTGCAACGCCGAGATCGCTTCGCTTATCAAGGATCCCTGCGTTGACATGGCTTTTAGGAGGTCAGTTACTATCTCTGACGTAGTTAGTTTGGCCGGATGTGTGTATCGAATGCTTGGAGCCTGAAAGAACTTGAAACCGAAGCGCTCGGCTTAAGAAAATGCTCACTGCGTCAATGCTTGAGGTGGAGCGCACCCACCCTTGAGGCTTTTCGAAAAAATGGTGGGTGCACCCTGGCGTCGGCCGGGTGCGCCATATGCGGCCGCATTATCAGTGACCGCCTGGCGCTTTAGGTGATTCGAACTCTAGTGCATTGTGTACCAGCCATGGCCGGGTCGTACCTAGAGTTTGTGTGAGCGTATTGTCACCCTGGCTAATCTATGGCGCAGCAATGATTTACTTGAAGATGCGCCAAGCTGGCGAGATGGTCAACGACAAGCGGTTAGGTTGTGCCATGCTGACCTAAACTCATCACCGTTGAGTCAAGTTTTTTGATTGAGTCAGGTGGTAGCCCAATCCGAACTTTTTTTTCGAATTGTGTAAAGTCGTTTTCGTGATCAATGCCTGAACGAACACTGGTTCATCAGTCTGACGCAGGCCAAGGTGATCATTGAGTATTCGCGGCGGGTGAACAACCAAGAGCGATCGCACCAGGCTAAGCAACTGACCTAAAAATCCGTTACTTTTACTCAGGGTTCTGAAGTCAACAGCAGCTAGAAATGGGAAGATATTTGTGGTTGTCTATGGGCATTTTGTTTATTAATGTACAAGTTAAATTCCTGAGGGATAATGTCACCAATTTGGCTTTATTTGTCGTGATTTAGAGAGCTGTTCAAGGTGTGCTTCCTAAAGAAAATTCAACCTAATGATCTGCATAGTAGTTCCTTTAATTTCAGTTAAGGAAGTGGGTTGTATTTGAATATTTATCGTTTTGCACTTACCACTTCATTTCTTTCGCTTCAAGCCTTGAAAGCTTATACTGACAGCCATCGCCTCTGAAATTGGGATTTTCAAGTCATGCGCTCTAGATTTGGTCAGCTACGCAGCGTTTTACTTTCGTTGCCTCGGCGCCAGAAACGGTTGATACAAGTTTTCGCAGATGTTTGCCTTGTCTGGGTTTCTTTGTGGCTTTCTTTCATTGTGCGTCTTGGAATTGAAGGCGCATTCAACCCTCTTGAAGTGCACTCTTGGCTATTTGTTTGTGCACCAATTGTCGCTATCCCTTTGTTCATCCGTTTCGGTATGTATCGCGCCGTGATGCGCTATTTTGGTAATGATGCGCTGGTTGCGATTATCAAAGCTGTTAGCCTTTCTTCGTTAATTTTAGCTGTTGTTGTATATTGGTATAGCAATCATGATGCTGTCATACCTCGGTCCATAGTTTTTAACTATTGGTGGTTGAGCTTGGTTATTATTGGTGGTTTGCGTTTGCGTTTGCTTATGCGCCAATATTTTATGGGCAACTGGTTCTTTGCTTCCCATCATCATTCTGCTTTAAGTCGCGATACTGGGTTAACAAAGGTAGCTATCTACGGTGCTGGTGTTGCTGGTAACCAACTGGTCGCAGCCCTACGAATGGGGCGTTCTATGCGACCTGTCGCATTCATTGATGACGACTCAGGTATCGCTGACAGAACTATTTCTGGAATTCGTGTATATAAGCCTAAACATATTCGCCAGATGATCAATGTAACTGGCGCGGAAGAAATCCTTCTTGCGTTACCATCCTCCACTAGGGCACGACGCCGTGAAATTCTGAGCTATTTAGAACAGTTCCCATTACATGTGCGTAGTGTGCCTAACTTCACGGACCTCGCTAGTGGACGCGTCAAGGTCGATGATGTCCAAGAAGTCGATATTGCCGATCTGTTAGGCCGTGATTCGGTTCCTCCGCGCAAGCATCTGTTAGAGCAGTGTATTTTCAACAAGTCAGTAATGGTCACGGGGGCTGGTGGGTCTATCGGCTCAGAGCTGTGCCGCCAAATTATCACCTGTTGTCCAGTTACTCTTGTGCTGTTTGAGCATAGTGAATTCAATCTCTACAATATTCATGGTGAACTTCAGCAGCGTATTGAACGTGAATCTCTAAACATACAGCTTGTCCCTATCCTTGGGTCAATTCGTAATTCCGAACGGCTTTTGGGGGTCATGAAAGCTTGGTCGGTTGATACTGTATACCATGCGGCAGCCTACAAACATGTTCCGATGGTCGAGCATAACGTTGCTGAAGGCGTGCTCAATAACGTTCAAGGCACAGTTCTCACAGCCCAAGCTGCGATTCAGGTGGGTGTCGAAAATTTTGTACTTATTTCTACCGACAAAGCCGTTCGTCCTGCCAATGTCATGGGTAGTACAAAACGCCTAGCTGAAATGATCTTGCAGGCACTAAGCCGTGAGTCCGCTCCAATTCTGCTGGGCGAGTCTGACGTTGTTCATCATGTCAATAAAACGCGTTTTACTATGGTTCGCTTCGGCAATGTGCTCGGCTCTTCAGGTTCGGTTATCCCGCGGTTCTATGATCAAATCCGTCAGGGTGGGCCAGTCACTGTCACTCATCCAAACATCACTCGCTATTTCATGACCATTCCTGAGGCTGCGCAATTGGTAATTCAAGCTGGTTCCATGGGGCAGGGCGGGGATGTATTTGTATTAGACATGGGCCAGCCTGTACGAATTGCTGAGTTGGCCGAGAAGATGATTCACTTGAGTGGCCTCAGTTTGAGGACTGACAGGTGCCCACATGGTGACATCAGTATTGAGTTCACAGGTCTTCGGCCTGGGGAAAAACTCTATGAAGAGCTTTTGATAGGCGATAATGTAACGCCTACTGAGCATCCAATGATTATGCGAGCCGATGAAGAACATCTGCCTTGGGATGATTTTCGGCCAATTCTTACAGGGTTGTTTTCTGCTATAAAGGCTGATGACCTCGATAGAGTCCGCTGGGTCTTACGCTCGACGGTGAGTGGCTATAAGCCCGAAGGTGAAATTGTTGATTTGGTTTATTTGCAGCACCACCGAGAGACTTAATTCTAGGGCTTTGTCTCTATCATTCAGCATTATGATGTTGTGTCGTTATCAAGATTCACCTCGCTACACTCGGATCATCAATAACTGCAACAAGGCGAACTAGGTATGCAAAATCGCATGATGATCACGGGTGCAGGCTCCGGGCTGGGGCGCGAAATCGCTCTCCGCTGGGCTCGTGAAGGCTGGCGCTTAGCTTTAACTGACCTGAATGAGTCTGGTTTGGCTGAAACTTTGAGTCTGGTGATTGCTGCCGGTGGGGAGGGTTTTACACAACGATGCGATGTCCGAGATTACAGTCAGCTCACCGCGCTCGCTCAAGCTTGTGATGAGCGTTATGGTGGTATTGATGTAATTGTTAACAATGCAGGCGTTGCTTCAGGTGGCTTTTTTGACGAACTGTCGCTTGAGGACTGGGATTGGCAGATCGCGATCAATCTCATGGGTGTTGTCAAAGGGTGCAAGGCATTTTTACCGTTACTCAAACGTAGCAAGGGCAAGATTATTAACATCGCCTCGATGGCTGCCTTGATGCAAGGCCCTGCGATGAGCAATTATAATGTGGCCAAGGCCGGCGTTGTCGCTTTGTCGGAGAGCCTACTGGTTGAGCTCAAAGCTCAAGAAGTTGGTATTCATGTGGTGTGCCCGTCTTTTTTTCAAACCAACTTACTAGATTCTTTTCGTGGCCCTACTCCAGCCATGAAAGTGCAAGTGGGTAAACTTTTGGAAAGTTCTCCCATCAATGCAAGCGATATTGCGGATTATATTTATCAGCAAGTTAGTAAAGATGAGTTTATGATTCTACCGCATGAGGCAGGTCGCATGGCTTGGGCGCTTAAGCAAAAAAATCCGCAACTCATTTACGGTGAAATGACCAGCATGGCTGATCGCATGCGGGCAAAGTCCAGGTAGTTTTCTTTGTTCACAAGTTGCCTAGAGCCCGATACAGTCGGATTTGTCTTATAGCATGCTAAGAAAATGGCAATTAGGAAAATTAACCAATTGCCATTTTTTATCCCGAAGTTCAATGCCTGGCTTGGAAGTTAATTCCTATCATTCTTGGTTGAGCAATTGCTGAAGTGTCGGATTGATTTTATCTTTCGCAGATAGCTGTGGACTTTCGATTGGCCAGGGAATGCTCACATCTGCATCATTCCAGATCAGGCCACCCTCATCTTCGGGAAAGTAGAGCTCTGTACATTTATATTGAAAATCAGCCACTTCGCTTAAAACGCAGAATCCGTGAGCATAACCTGGCGGTACCCAGAGTTGCAGATGGTTTTCATCGTTAAGCTCAACGCCTACGTATTGTCCGCAGGTTGGTGAGTCCGGGTTAATGTCTACGGCTACGTCGTACACAGAGCCTCGGCTAACACGTACTAGTTTGCCCTGCGGGCGTGAACGTTGGAAGTGCAGGCCGCGAAGCACGCCGCGTTGTGAACGGGAGTGGTTATCTTGTACAAATGGAAGCTCAATGCCTACGTCTTTGTAGCGCTCTGTCTGAAAACTCTCAAGAAAAAAGCCACGATGATCTCCGAATACTTTCGGCTCAATAATAAGTACCCCTGCCAGCGCTGTTTCAGTGACCTTCATTAGTGATGTCTCATCCATTGTTGATTTGTGTCTGCTCAGTGTTGGAGCGCACTCAAGCATTATCTGTTTCAAATTCTATCACGCTGCGAAGTAGTCCAGGCATGCGATGATCTCTTCTTGCGACGTCCGACGTCTCCCCTGATTTGAGTCACCCAAGGTTTTCCTAGCCCCCCGACGTCTCCCCCGTCTTCAGTAGCAGTTGGCTTTAGAGTCCTGAGTAAATGTAACGGCTTTCGAGGCCAGTTGCTCGGCATAGGCCGATGGAGTCAATCCACCAAGTCCTTTCTTCGGTCGCTCTTCGTTGTACTCCCGCCGCCAAGACTCAATGATCACCTTGGCCTGCGGCAGACTGGTGAACCAGTGCTCGTTCAGGCATTCATCACGAAAACGGCCGTTAAACGATTCGATGTAAGCGTTCTGGTTGGGCTTACCCGGCTCAATTAAAAACAATTTCACTCCACGTTGATGAGCCCAGGTCAGCATGGCGCGGCCGCAGAACTCCTTGCCATTGTCTGTACGGATCGATTTGGGCAATCCCCGTGACATAGCCAGACGATCCAAAATTCGCGTGAGCGTGTGCCCACCAATGGCGCGTTCTGGCACGATGGCTACAGCCTCATGAGTTGCATCGTCAACCACGGTCAAACTCTTGATCACGCGCCCCTCAGCCGTTCGATCAAACAAGAAGTCCATCGACCAGATCTGATTGGCGGTACGCGGGCTACCTAACGGTTGTCGATCCGCTATCGGGATTTTCTTGCGCTTACGCCTTTTTACTTGCAAGCGGGCCTCGGTATACAAGCGTTCTACCCGCTTGTGGTTGACCATCTCGCCAGCTTGACGCAGCTTCAAGTAAATCATTGCTGCGCCATAACGTCGGTGTCTATGAGCCAGGGCTACAATGCGCTCACGCAAGTTCTGGTTACGGTCTGGCCTTGGCTGGTATCGCAGCGCGCTGGCGCTCATGCGGATCACCTGAAGCGCCCGGCGCTCACTCAAACCGCGGGCCGTCATATGGCGCACCAGCTCGCGACGTGAGGGTGCGCTCACCACTTTTTTCGCAAAGCCTCACGGGTGACTTCGATCTCCAGCATTGACTCGGCGAGCATTTTTTTCAGTCGGGCGTTTTCGGTTTCAAGCTCTTTCAGGCGCTTGGCATCCGACACGCTCATCCCACCAAATTTACTACGCCAGACATAATAACTGGCCTCCGAAAAGCCGTGCTGACGGCGGAGTTCCTTGATCGGTAACCCAGCCTCAGCTTCACGTAGGAAACCAATGATTTGCTCTTCAGTGAAACGTTTTTTCATGTCCAATCTCCTTGGTTGTTGGAATTGGACTCTAAAAGTGAGTGCTACTCAAATCGGGGGAGACGTCG
>NZ_FPBC01000006.1 GCF_900116605.1 Pseudomonas marincola | reverse complement strand
TCCCTAAAGGGCCGTCGAAGACTACGACGTTGATAGGTGGGGTGTGTAAGCGCTGTGAGGCGTTGAGCTAACCCATACTAATTGCCCGTGAGGCTTGACCATATAACACCCAAACAATTTGATGTTTGTGTGTCTCTGGAAGTAGAAACACCGAAAGTTTGCGAAACTACAAAACATCACATACCCGATTCGAAGCAGCGTCACTGACGAGGCTTCAACCAAATTGCTTGACGACCATAGAGAATTGGAACCACCTGATCCCATCCCGAACTCAGAAGTGAAACGATTCATCGCCGATGGTAGTGTGGGGTTTCCCCATGTGAGAGTAGGTCATCGTCAAGCGCCTATACCGAAACCCCAGATCGTGAAAACGGTCTGGGGTTTTACTTTGCGCGCTGGAAAATGGCCGGGTGTTCGGAAGCAGCGGGCAGCAGGCAGCAAAGCGGCACCACCGCTATCGCAGGCTGTTTAGCCCCGCTTCGCGGTGCTAAACAGCGCAGTCCACGGCGTTGTTATCCAGTACAGGTTGCATCTATAAAAAGCCGGTCATAAAAAAGCGCCTATGCAGTCATGCATAAGCGCTTTCGAAAAGGCGTGTGAGCTGTCAGTTCTTGGCGATCAAGTTACCAGCGTGCAGGCCGCATTCTTTTTGGGTTGCTTCTTCCCACCACCAGCGACCTTCGCGTTCGTGCTGGTTGGGCAGAACAGGGCGGGTGCATGGTTCACAACCAATGCTGATAAAGCCACGTTCATGCAACGCGTTGTAAGGCAGTTCGAGCATGCGGATATACGCCCAAATCTCTTCGCTGGTCATTTGTGCCAGCGGATTGAACTTGTAGAGCGGCTTCTCTTCGGTGCCAAACGCGCCATCAATCTCGACAGCGGCTACCTGACTACGGGTGCCAGGGCTCTGATCACGACGCTGGCCTGTTGCCCAGGCGCGTACTTGCGAAAGTTTTTTGCGCAGCGGGGCTGTTTTGCGAATGCCGCAGCATTGTGAATGGCCGTCCTGATAAAAACTGAACAGACCCTTTTCTTTGACCATGGCCTGCAGTGTTTCTGCATCCGGTGAAAGTATCTCGATCTGTATGCCGTAATGGTTACGCACCTGATCGATAAACCGGTAGGTTTCAGGGTGCAGGCGCCCAGTGTCCAGGCTGAATACTTTGACGTTCTTATTAAGTTTCCAGGCCATGTCGACGAGGACGACATCTTCTGCGCCGCTGAACGAAACCCAGAGATCATCGCCAAAATGCTCGAAGGCCAGTTTGAGGATGTCTTGTGCAGATTTGCTGGCGTATGAGGCAGCCGCTTCGGCGACATCGAAGGGGTGGTTCATCAGGCTGTATCCTTAGTTATCGTGGTGTCTGGCACCTTGTGCGGGGGATGGTAACAAAATCCTGTTATGCGTCTAAATAACCTTCAGCCATGTCTATTGCCATATTTGCGTATAAGCACGCGTTGCATGGCGTTTGCCAAATCGCTAGAGTGCCGCCTCGACTAAAAACAATCCTGGAGCATCCTGTGGAAATCGCTTGTCTCGACCTCGAAGGTGTCCTCGTTCCTGAAATCTGGATCGCGTTCGCCGAGAAAACTGGTATCGAATCGCTTAAAGCGACCACTCGGGATATTCCCGATTACGACGTGTTGATGCAGCAGCGCCTGCGTATTCTGGACGAGCACGGGCTGAAGCTTTCTGATATTCAGGAAGTGATCGCCACCCTCAAGCCACTCGAGGGTGCAGTTGAGTTTGTTGATTGGCTGCGCGAACGTTTCCAGGTAGTCATTCTGTCTGACACTTTCTACGAGTTCTCACAGCCATTGATGCGTCAGCTCGGTTTCCCGACGCTGCTTTGCCACAAGTTGATCACCAATGAGCAGGATCAGGTCGTCAGCTATCAGTTACGTCAAAAGGACCCGAAGCGCCAGTCGGTGCTGGCGTTCAAGAGCCTCTATTATCGGGTGATTGCGGCAGGTGACTCGTATAACGACACCACCATGCTGGGCGAAGCGGATGCCGGTATCCTGTTCCATGCACCGCAAAACGTAATTGCTGAATTCCCGCAATTTCCGGCCGTGCACACTTATGAAGACCTTAAGCGTGAGTTCATCAAGGCTTCAAACCGCGACCTGAAGCTTTAGGGCTCTAGATAAGCTGCATTTATTAATGCGCAAAAAAACCACGATCGAGCTTTGGCTGTCGTGGTTTTTTTATGCCTGGCGCTGGCGCGTTATTTAAAGCGACGTTCTACGCCTTTCTCGACAAGAATTTTTGCCGAGATTTCCTCAACCGAGAAGTGCGTTGAGTTGATGGAGTTGATGTTTTCGCGGCGGAACAGGTTCTCGACCTCACGCACCTCGAACTCGCACTGGGCGTAACTGGCATAGCGGCTATTGGGCTTACGCTCGTTGCGAATCGCGGTCAGGCGCTCTGGGTCGATGGTCAGGCCAAACAGCTTCTCTTTATACTTTTTCAGCGAGGCGGGCAGTTGCAGGCGTTCCATGTCTTCTTCGGTCAGCGGATAGTTGGCGGCGCGAATGCCATACTGCATTGCCATGTACAGGCACGTAGGCGTTTTGCCGCAGCGTGAAACACCGACCAGGATCAAGTCCGCTTTGTCATAGTAATGCGTGCGCGCACCGTCATCGTTGTCGAGTGCGAAGTTGACCGCCTCGATGCGCTCCATGTAGTTGGAATTGTGTCCAATGGAGTGCGACTTACCAACCGAGTAGGAGGAGTGCGAAGACAATTCCTGTTCGAGCGGTGACAGGAACGATGAGAAGATATCAATCATGAAACCTTCGGATTCAGCGAGGATTTCGCGAATATCCTGATTGACAATGGTGTCGAAAATAATTGGCCGAGTGCCATCCCGCTCGGCAGCCGTGTTGATTTGTTGTACCATGGCGCGCGCCTTTTCCACGCTGTCGATGTATGGGCGCGTGAGTTTAGTGAAGCTGATGTTCTCGAATTGTGCCAACAGACTCTGGCCAAGCGTTTCGGCTGTAATGCCGGTACCATCGGAGATGAAGAAGGCGGTTCGTTTCATTTGCGCAATGGGCCTTAAGCTGAGTACATTTCTTGGCTATGATAGGCCTCGCTCAAGCAGGCCCAACAGCCTGCATTGTTACTTATTTTCCAGGGCCCGGCCACAATCAGGCATATTCCCTTTGCTGCGATTGCCCAGCTCCTGAGCTTTTCCAATACCTTTAGTGGAGAGATCACCTTGGTAGAGTACGTAGTTTCCCTCGATAAGCTCGGCGTCCACGATGTTGAGCACGTAGGGGGCAAGAACGCCTCCCTGGGCGAGATGATCAGCAATCTTGCCGGCGCCGGAGTCTCGGTTCCTGGCGGTTTCGCCACTACTGCGCAAGCGTATCGTGACTTCCTTGAGCAGAGCGGCCTCAACGCACAAATTCACCAGGCCCTCGACGCGCTCGACGTTGATGACGTTAATGAGCTGGTTAAAACCGGCGCCATGATTCGTCAGTGGATCATGGAAGCTCCGTTCCCTGAGCGTTTGGACAGCGAAATCCGCAAAGCGTTTGCTGAAATGGCTGGCGATAACAGCAATATGGCTGTTGCTGTGCGCTCATCGGCTACCGCTGAAGACTTGCCGGACGCCTCATTCGCCGGTCAGCAAGAGACCTTCCTCAATATTCGTGGCGTCGATAACGTAATCCGCGCGGCCAAGGAAGTGTTTGCATCGCTGTTTAACGACCGCGCTATTGCTTACCGCGTGCACCAGGGCTTTGACCACAAACTGGTCGCCTTGTCTGCCGGCGTTCAGCGCATGGTTCGCTCGGAAACTGGCACCGCTGGTGTAATGTTTACCCTTGATACCGAATCCGGTTTCCGTGACGTCGTGTTTATTACCGGTGCCTACGGCCTCGGCGAGACAGTCGTGCAGGGCGCTGTAAACCCTGACGAATTCTACGTTCACAAAAATACCCTTGAGGCTGGTCGCCCTGCGATCCTGCGCCGTAACCTCGGCAGCAAAGCCATCAAAATGATCTACGGTGACGAAGCCAAAGCCGGCAAGTCGGTCAAGGTTGTTGATGTAGACCGCGCTGATCGTGCGCGTTTCTGCCTCAGTGATGCAGAAGTCAGCGAACTGGCCAAGCAGGCCATGATCATTGAAAAGCACTACGAGCGTCCTATGGACATCGAGTGGGCCAAAGATGGTGATGACGGCAAGCTGTACATCGTTCAGGCTCGCCCTGAAACCGTTAAGAGCCGTGCCAGCGCCACAGTGATGGAGCGTTACCTGCTGAAAGAAACCGGTACTGTTCTGGTTGAAGGCCGCGCAATTGGCCAGAAGATCGGCGCTGGTAAGGTGCGTGTCATCAACGATATCGCTGAAATGGACAAGGTTCAGCCGGGTGATGTGCTTGTTTCGGACATGACCGATCCGGATTGGGAGCCGATCATGAAGCGCGCAAGCGCGATCGTTACCAACCGTGGTGGCCGTACCTGTCACGCCGCGATTATCGCGCGTGAGCTGGGTATTCCTGCTGTAGTGGGTTGTGGCAACGCGACTCAACTGCTCAAGGATGGCCAGGGCGTAACCGTTTCCTGTGCTGAGGGCGACACCGGCTTTATCTTTGAAGGTGAGTTGGGCTTCGACATCCGCAAGAACTCGGTTGAAGCGATGCCAGATCTGCCGTTCAAGATCATGATGAACGTCGGTAATCCGGACCGTGCTTTCGACTTCGCTCAGCTGCCTAACGCAGGTGTAGGTCTGGCGCGTCTTGAGTTCATAATCAACCGCATGATTGGCGTGCACCCCAAGGCTTTGTTGAATTTCGCCGGCTTGCCAGCGGATATCAAGGAAAGCGTAGAGAAGCGCATCGCCGGTTACGACGATCCGGTCAACTTCTACGTCGAGAAGCTGGTTGAGGGTATCAGTACCCTGGCAGCAGCGTTCTGGCCGAAAAAGGTCATCGTGCGCCTGTCCGACTTCAAGTCCAACGAATACGCCAACCTGATCGGCGGCAAGTTGTACGAGCCTGAAGAAGAAAACCCGATGCTGGGTTTCCGTGGTGCCTCGCGTTACATCAGCGAAGCCTTCCGCGACTGCTTCGAACTCGAATGCCGTGCGCTGAAGAAAGTGCGCAATGAAATGGGTTTGACCAACGTCGAAATCATGGTGCCGTTCGTACGTACCCTGGGCGAAGCCAGTCAGGTTATTGATCTGTTGGCGCAGAACGGTCTGGCCCGTGGTCAGGATGGTCTGAAGATCATCATGATGTGCGAATTGCCATCCAACGCCATTCTGGCTGAAGAGTTCCTCGAGTTCTTCGATGGCTTCTCCATTGGTTCGAACGACCTGACTCAGCTGACGCTGGGCCTCGACCGTGACTCCGGGATCATCGCCCATCTGTTTGACGAGCGTAATCCTGCGGTCAAGAAGCTTCTGGCTAATGCGATTGAAGCCTGTAACAAGGCCGGCAAATACATCGGTATCTGTGGTCAGGGCCCATCCGATCACCCTGATCTGGCACGCTGGCTGATGGAGCAGGGCATCGAAAGTGTCTCGCTCAACCCGGACTCTGTATTGGATACATGGTTCTTCCTTGCCGAAGGCCAGCAAGGCTGATAACCCTTCAATACAATTGATTAAGGGCGGGTTCTTCCGCCCTTTTTTGTGTCAGGTTGAAAATGCAAAGTAGCAGCAAGCTGTTCCCTGTCGCCTTGGTAAGCGCCGAAAATCGCGGTGATCTTAGTGAGGATGTTTATCGGTTAAAACCTGGCAACAGCCCGGATCGCAGTGTCGAGATTGCCCTGACGCGCCTGGGCAATGCGGGCTTTGCCAACACCAGCGGTATACCTGTGGTCCTGCTGCATGGCAGCTTTTCTAACCGACGCTTCTGGTATTCCCCAAAATGTATTGGTTTGGGACCGTATCTGGCGCGAGCAGGGTTTGATGTGTGGATTGCCGAGATGCGTGGTCACGGTCTGTCGCCTCGCAATCAAAGTTATCAAAGCAACTGCGTTGGCGATTATGCGCGTTACGATTTGCCTGCGATCAGCGACTTCATTTATGAGCAAAATGCCCGTCCGGCACACTGGATCGGTCACTCGTTGGGCGGAACAACACTGGCGGCAGCATTGGGTGGGAGCTACATGGATCCTTCTCAAATCGCCTCGGTTGCTTTGTGCGGCAGTCAAGTCAGTCGCAATTATTGGCTGCTCAAGGTGCCACCGCTGCAGTGGGTGGGGCGCTTTGTGCTCAAGCGTTTTGAGGTGTTGTCGGGCTCACGCCTAAAGCGCGGCCCGGAAGACGAGCCGATTGGTTTAGCGATTGAAGCGTTGCGTTGGCACGGCTTGTTCGGTCGTTTTGCTGATGCTGAACGCAATTGGTGGCAGGGCCTGAGCAGCGTCAGTTTGCCGGTGTTAGCTGTGGCGGGGGCAGGGGACAAACAGGATCCGCCTTGGGCGTGCCGCAAGTTGCTTGAGCAGTTCGGCTCGTCTGCTCGTGAATTCATTCAGCTAAGCAAGGCTGATGGCTACGCGACGGATTACGGGCACATCGAGATGCTGGTGAGTAAGACTGCGCAGCAGGAAGTCTGGCCATTGCTACGGAACTGGATCACGCAATGCCAGGCTTGAAGTTGCCCGGTGGCGCTGGCGGATTGCGTTACCGGGTGTCCTGACTTTACATTGTGCTGCTTATCGGACGTTATTTGGGCGACCTGATTGCGCCCGCCACGTTTTCCAAACCATCTTCCAGAGGAGCATTCTTATGCATTACATCACTCCAGATTTGTGTGACGCCTACCCTGAACAGGTTCAGGTCGTAGAGCCGATGTTCAGCAACTTCGGTGGTCATGATTCCTTCGGCGGTGAAATTGTCACTATCAAGTGCTTTGAAGATAACTCCATTGTCAAAGAGCAGGTCGATCAGCCGGGCAAAGGCAAGGTCATGGTCGTCGACGGTGGCGGTTCCCTGCGCCGCGCGTTGCTGGGCGACATGCTGGCCGAAAAGGCTGCCAAAAATGGTTGGGAAGGCATCGTTATTTACGGCTGTGTGCGGGATGTTGATGTACTGGCACAAACCGATCTGGGTATTCAGGCGCTGGCCAGCCATCCGATGAAAACGGATAAGCGCGGTATCGGCGATCTCAACGTTACAGTGACATTCGGCGGCGTTACGTTCCGCCCGGGTGAGTTTGTCTATGCAGACAACAACGGCATCATCGTATCGCCCGTCGCATTGCAGATGCCTGAGTAAGATAAAAATTAAGACAACATTGCCAGCAGATGGGGGAGCTCAGGGATGAATGCGGATAAGGCCTCAACCGTGGGGCTTGTTCACGCCTATTTACTCGATGGCTTGGGCGGCGGTCGCCCGCTTGAATGGGAGCAGGTGGTCAGTTTGCAATTGGAGGAGAAAGAAAGCCTCTGGTTGCACTGGGATCGAAGCCATCCAGATACTCAGCAGTGGTTGCGCTATGAAAGCGGGCTCAGCCAGTTTTCGTGCGACCTGCTGCTTGAGGAAAATACCCGGCCGCGCCTGCTGACATTGCCGGACAATGAGCTTCTGCTGTTCCTGCGGGGATTGAATCTCAACCCCGGCGCTGAGCCTGAGGACATGGTATCGCTGCGTATTTTTGCGGATGCGCGCCGGGCCATCTCTTTGCGTTTGCGGCCGTTGCGTGCCACTGAAAGTGTGATTGCAGACCTGCATGCCGGGAAGGGGCCGAAAACCTCGTCCGAGTTGCTGCTGGCAATGGCGGATTATCTGACCGACAAGGTTGAGCTGCTGGTTACCGAGTTGTCCGAACAGGTTGATGAGCAGGAAGACCTGCTCGATAACGACCCGGCCTTCACTCCGGACCATGGCTTGTTGCTGCAGGCGCGTCGCCGTGCCGCCAATCTGCGCCGTTTTCTGGCCCCGCAACGCGAAATATTTGCGCAACTTGCGCGTAATCAGCAGCCCTGGTTCGTTGAGGATGACAGTGATTACTGGAATGAATTGCACAACCGCCTGACCCGGTATCTGGAGGAGCTCGACCTCAACCGTGAGCGCCTGAGCTTATTGCTCGAAGCCGAAAGTCGGCAAATGGACATTCGCATGAACCGGATCATGTACCGGTTCGGCATTATCACCGGGGTTTTTCTGCCGATGAGTTTTCTCACCGGCTTGCTCGGCATCAATGTCGGCGGAATCCCTTGGGCCGATAATCACTACGGATTTGCCATCGCCTGCTCGATTATGGCGGTGCTGGCGGTTGGCCAGTGGTGGTTATTCCGTCGTTTGAAATGGGTCTGATGTGACTTGTGACGTTATTCGTGCATCTAGATATGCACACCTGATGAGGTAATTGATGCGCGACCCATTTGAAGATTCACTCCGCGATTTGTTGAACACGCCTTCGTCGAGTCGTGACGATGACGCGTGCCTTCATCGCGTGCTCAAGACAGCCAACCGGCAGGTCGGTGCGGGAGATCTTTTCGCATTGATGGGCAATTGGGTCGGCGCGGTAATGATGGCCCTGAATAACGGTTCAGCTCACGTCGCCCCGGTTTCGCGACGCTCGGCTACCGCTCGTACGACAAATAAGGCTGACTGAAATGGAACTCGATCCCTGGACTCAAAGCCTGGTGGCTGCAATGACAGCACTCTGGACCAAGGTTGCCGGCTTTATTCCCAACCTGTTTGTTGCCCTTATTCTGGTGCTGCTGGGTTTTGTGGTTGCCAAGTTACTCGACACCTTATTGTCAAAATTACTCGGCAAACTCGGCCTTGATCGGCTCATGGCCGGCACCGGCCTGACCAAGATTCTTGCGCGGGCCGGTATTCATGCGCCCGTTTCAACGCTGATCGGGCGCATCGTTTACTGGTTCGTGTTGTTGATTTTCCTGGTCTCGGCGGCCGAGTCGCTTGGACTTGAGCGCGTCTCCGCGACTCTCGATGTCTTGGCCTTGTACCTGCCCAAAGTATTTGGCGCCGCATTGGTGCTGGTGGTTGGCGTGCTGCTTGCTCATCTGGTCAGTGGCATCGTGCGTGGCGCAGCCGATGGAGTCGGGCTTGATTATGCCGGTGGTCTGGGCCGTATCGCTCAGGGTCTGGTCATTATCATCAGCATCTCCGTGGCTATTGGTCAGCTCGAAGTTAAAACCGACTTGCTCAATAACGTCATTGCAATCGTACTTATTTCGGTAGGGCTGGCAGTCGCGCTGGCACTGGGCTTGGGTAGCCGTGAAATTGCCGGCCAGATCCTTGCGGGTATTTATGTGCGTGAGTTGTACCAAGTGGGGCAGAGCGTTCAGGTCGCTGACATTGAAGGTGTGATCGAGGAAATCGGTACGGTGAAGACCCTGTTGCTGACAGACGAAGGTGAATTGGTGTCGATAGCCAACCGTACACTCCTAGATCAGCGGGTAAGCAGTCGTTAAATCTGCAGATCCCTGCTAACCTGAGCCATCAGCCGGTCCTGGTCAGGTCTGGCTGTTTTCGATTTTGCCCTGAAGTTGGCTAAACTCGCTTTGAATAATACTCAACAAACGTCACAGCGTTACGATCCTCGCGAGCTCACCGATGAAGAGCTGGTTGTGCGTGCACACGGTGAGTTGTTTCACATAACGCGTGCCTACGAAGAGCTGATGCGTCGTTATCAGCGAACACTTTTTAACGTGTGTTCGCGATATTTAGGGAACGAACGTGATGCGGATGATGTCTGTCAGGAGGTAATGCTAAAAGTCTTATATGGTTTGAAGAGTTTCGAAGGGAAGTCTAAATTCAAAACATGGCTTTATAGCATCACTTACAACGAATGTATTACCCAGTACCGCAAAGAGCGCCGTAAACGTCGGTTGATGGATGCTCTAAGTTTGGACCCGCTGGAAGAGGCGTCAGATGAAAAGGCGCCGAAAGTTGAAGACCCTGTTGGATTGGATCGATGGTTAGTGCATGTAAATCCAATTGACAGAGAAATTTTAGTGCTACGCTTTGTCGCAGAGCTCGAGTTTCAGGAGATCGCAGATATAATGCACATGGGCTTGAGCGCTACTAAAATGCGATACAAGCGGGCGCTGGATAAATTACGAGAGAAGTTTGCAGGTATTACCGAAAGTTAGTGCGATTGCAAATTTTCTTTTGCGTAATGACGAGTTCTGATAAGCTCGTCGCAGATTTGTGTGGAATAGATTCACGCATTTCAATCAATCACCAAGATGGGGATTTACGGATGAAACTGAAAAACACCTTAGGCATAGCTGTTGGCTCACTTGTCGCTGCTTCTTCCATGGGCGTGCTGGCTCAAGGCCAAGGCGCAGTCGAGGTGGAAGGCTTTGTTAACGAATACTTCACCGACTCGTCACGCAACTATGCACACGACGAAGGCAGTGAGTACGGCGGTTCCATTGGTTACTTCCTGACCAAGGACGTCGAGTTGGCATTGGCTTACGGCGAATACCACAGCCTGAACGGCGACTCCGCTCTGGGTAACAAGGACATCAAAGGCAGCCAGACTGACCTTAAAGCCCTGTACCACTTTGGTGAGCCAGGCGCCGGTCTGCGTCCATACGTATCTGGCGGCTTCGCCCACCAGAGCATCAGCAACACTGTTGCTGGTGGCCGTAACAGCTCCACTCTGGCTACCATTGGCGCTGGCGCCAAGTACTACTTCACCGAAATGTTCTATGCACGTGCAGGCGTTGATGCTCTGTACAACATCGACCAGGGTGACACTGAATGGCAAGCCGGTGTTGGTGTCGGTCTGAACTTCGGCGGCGCAGCTCCAGTAGTTGCAGCAGCAGTTGTTGAGCCAGAGCCAGCTCCAGTTGTTGAAGAGCCTGCTGAAATCGTTCGCGTTGAACTCGACGTTAAATTCGATTTCGACAAGTCTCAGGTTAAAGAAGAAAGCTACACAGACATCAAAAACCTGGCTGATTTCATGAATCAGTACCCACAAACCACCACTACTGTTGAAGGTCACACTGACTCCGTCGGTACTGACGCTTACAACCAGAGCCTGTCCGAGAAGCGTGCTACCGCTGTTCGTGACGTTCTGGTTAACCAGTACGGTGTAGGTGGCGAGCGTGTTGACGCTGTTGGCTACGGCGAGTCCCGCCCAGTTGCTGACAACTCTACTGCTGACGGCCGCGCTGTAAACCGTCGCGTAGAAGCTGCTGTAGAAGCTGAAGCCAAGTAATTGGTTGTAAGCTTGTAAAAAACCCGGCTTCGGCCGGGTTTTTTTATGCGCATAATTTGCTGTTTAGTGCATCAGGCTTGGGCTGCAATTGACGCCACGGCTGTTTGCGCCACTTCGCCGATCACCAGGATCGCGGGGCTTTTCAACTCGAATGCCTTGGCGCTCTGGCTCATCTGCGCCAGATTTGAACGGCACTCCCGTTGCTCGGGCAATGAAGCGCTTTCAATCATGGCGACCGGCATGTCGCTGCGCATACCGGCGGCGATCAAGCTGCTGGCAACCTCATCAAGTTTGGCCACACCCATGTATACCACCAGCGTTGTGCCCGACTGCGCCAAGGCTTGCCAGTTCAGGCTGCTGTCATCCTGAGTGTGGGCGGTTACCAGCGTGACGCCACGTGCAACACCTCTCAGTGTCAGTGGAATTGAACAGTTGGTCGCGCCTGCTAGGCCGGCGGTAATGCCGTTGACGATCTCGACGTCGATAGCGCGATCCTTAAGCCACTCTGCCTCTTCGCTGCCCCGACCAAAAATGCACGGATCCCCACCCTTAAGCCGGACAACGCATTTGCCTTGACGCGCGTAGCGCAGCATCAGCCGTTGGATGAATGCCTGAGGTGTTGAACGACAACCCCCGCGTTTACCAACCGGCAACACGCGTGCACTGGTGCAGTGCTCAAGCACGGCAGGATTGACCAGATCATCAATCAGTACCACATCCGCCATAGACAGTGCGCGCACTGCCTTGAGGGTCAGCAGCTCCGGATCACCCGGGCCTGCGCCAACTAACCAGACTTTGCCTTTCATGGGCTCTACTCCAAAGTCGCTAAAAAGTGCTTAAGCGCTGAGTGCGCAGTGATGGCTGCGCAGCAGTTGATTAATCTCCGGGATGCACGAACCACAACTTGTGCCGCAACCCAGCTGGGTTTTCAGCTGCGCAAGATCGGCGCCGCCAGCGATGGCCGAATTGACCTGCTGCAGGCTGATATTCATGCAGTTGCACAGGGTTTTGGAGGATTCAATTGATACCGTGCCAGGTGCTGCCGATAGCGGGGCCAGAAGCCAGCGCCGCAGTGATTCGTCGGCCTGGCCCTTGTTCCATAAATCTTTGAGCCAATGGCGTGCAGCCGTTTCACCGGCGAGGCGAATAGAGGTGATGCGGCCCTGTTCGATGCGCACCCGTTTGCCGACCGCTCGCACCGGATCGTCATAGGCAAGTACCGGCCCATTATCAACGGCCAGCAGTTGGTCGATCATGGCCAGGAGTTCGCTGCTCGGCGCTTGCTCGTTCGCGGCGGAAATCATCAAGGCTGGGCGGTCGCGTCCGGTGAGGGCGAAGTTGGCATAGCTGAATGATTCGAACAGCGGCCGTAACTGACTAAAACGCTGTTGGACGTTGCCTTCGATCAAGGCAAATAACTGCCAGGGTAAATCGGCTTTTTCTATATTGATGGCGCAATGCTTCAGTTCGGGCTGGCGGGAAAGCGGGTCTACGGCTGGCAATGTCAGCGCATTGGTGCCGAGCCCTTTGAGAAACCGATCGCCCCAATGCATCGGCAAATAGGCCTGGCCGCTGCGGACCGAGTCATCGCCTTGCACGGCAACCACCAGTTTTCCGCGGCGGCTGCTTACTCTTACCAAGTCACCGTCTTGCAGGCGGCGACGGCGTAATTCATCCGGATGTACAGACAATGCAGCCGTTTGCACATGGCCGAACAGCCGGGCCGCGTTGCCGGTGCGGCTCATACCGTGCCAGTGATCGCGCAGGCGTCCGGTATTGAGCGTGAGTGAATGGCGTGCATCGCGCTTCTCTTTCGGCGCCGCGTAAGCTTCGCTGACAAATTGTGCCCGACCGTTGGCCGTGGCGAACTTCCCGTCGCTATACAGCCGCGCGGTTCCGTGCTGTGCGCCAGCAGGGAAGGGCCACTGCTGCGGGCCAATTTCATCAAGCAGGCTGTAAGTGAGTCCGCTGATGTCCAGATCACGGCCAGCGGTTAGCTGTTTGTATTGCTCGAACAGTTGTTTTTCACTTTCAAATTCAAACAGTCCGGGCATGCCGGGGCGTAAGCGCTGTTCCAGCCGCCGAGCGAAGTCGGTGGTAATTGCCCAGTCCGGGCGGGCAGCGCCTGGGGCAGATACCGCGCGGCGCACATGGCTGATGCGGCGTTCCGAGTTGGTCACTGTGCCGGCCTTTTCGCCCCAGCTTGCTGCCGGTAGCAGCAGGTCAGCGAAGGCGCAGGTTTCGGTGGTGAAGAACGCCTCTTGCACCACCACGAACGGGCAACTTGCCAAGGCTTTTTGCACGTTGTTCTGGTCTGGTAACGATTGTGCGGGATTGGTGCAGGCAATCCACAGGGCTTTTATCTTGCCGGCGTTAACTTGCTCAAACAGCTCAATAGCGCTCAGGCCGGGCGAGCTGGGCAGGCTTTCGACGCCCCAGTAATCAGCAACAGCCTGGCGATCATCCGCATTGGCCGCTTCGCGGTGGCCGGGCAGAAGGTTGCTCAGGCTGCCGGTTTCACGCCCGCCCATGGCATTGGGTTGGCCGGTCAGCGAGAAAGGCCCCGCGCCAGCTTTGCCAATTTGCCCAGTCGCCAGGTGCAGGTTGATCAAAGCGCTGTTCTTGGCGGTGCCGGCACTCGATTGATTAAGTCCCATGCACCACAACGACAAGAAGTTTTCGGCTTTGCCAATCAGCTGCGCGCACTGCTGTAACTGCTCCAGCGAGATGCCGCAGATCTCGGCAACCACGCCAGGCGTGTAATTGCGGACTAACTGTTTTAATGCGTCGAAACCGTCGGTGTGTTGTTCGATGTAGTTTCGATCAATCCAGCCTTCCCACATCAGGATATGCAAGATGCCATGAAACAGTGCTACGTCAGTGCCCGGAAGAATGGCCACATGCACATCGGCCAGATCACAGGTGTCGGTGCGCCGTGGGTCGATGACAATAACGCGCATGTCAGGATTGGCCGCTTTGGCTTCTTCCAGCCGACGGAACAGCACCGGATGCGCATAGGCCATGTTGCTGCCGGCAATCACGATGCAGTCGCTCAGTTCAATGTCCTGATAGTTGCACGGCGGTGCATCTGCTCCCAGGCTGCGCTTATAACCGACAACTGCCGAAGACATGCACAGGCGGGAGTTACTGTCGATGTTGTTAGTGCCAATAAGACCGCGCGCCAACTTGTTAAACGCGTAATAGTCTTCGGTTAATAGTTGCCCCGATACATAGAAGGCGACACTGTCGGGGCCATGTTCGCGAATAGTCTCGGCGAATACACTGGCGGCGTGGTCCAGCGCTTCATCCCATGAAGTACGCGCCCGCGCTAGTTGTTTGCCCAGGCGCAGCTCCGGATACAAACCGCGTGCGTCGAGGTCGCCAGTAAGGTGCAAAGTCGAGCCTTTGCTGCAGAGCTTTCCAAAGTTGGCAGGGTGTTCCGGATCGCCTTTAACGTCGACTATTGTGTCGCCGTCGTGCTCGATCAGAACGCCACAGCCAACACCGCAATAACAGCAGGTAGACGCGGTAGTTGTCGTGGCCATGGCCGTATCTCCCAAAAGCTTAACGTTGCGGCTCAGTTGCGCAGAGCCAATAGCACGCGACCGTTTTCAACTTTGGCCTCATGCCGGTGCGCGCAGCCTTGGTCTGGCGCTAATGCCTCGCCAGTCTCCAGTTCGATCTGCCAGTTATGCAGCGGGCAGGCGACGCGCTTGCCGTAAATCAGGCCCTGAGAGAGCGGGCCGCCTTTATGCGGGCAGCGATCGTCCAGCGCAAAGACTTCATCATCAGCGGTCCTGAACACAGCGATATCACCGCTCGGGCCGAGCACGATGCGCGAGCCCAGTGGATTGATCTCTTCGAGGGCGCATATATCCAGCCAGCTCATACCGGCACCTCTTCAACGACGGTTACAGGAATACGTTGGAATTCTTTTTTCAACTGCGGCGTTTCTATTCGCTGTTTCCACGGGTCTTGTTCAAACGACAGCGAGTACTGCAGTCGCTCGTTCAACGCTTTGCGGTTTTCGGCATCTTCAATAACGGCTTGTTTGATGTAGTCCATGCCGACCCGTTGCAGGTAGTGCACGGTGCGCTCCAGATAAAACGCTTCTTCGCGGTACAACTGCAGAAAGGCGCCGTTGTATTCACGCACTTCCTCGGCTGTTTTAAGTTTGACGAAGAACTCGGCTACTTCAGTCTTGATCCCGCCGTTACCGCCGATATACATCTCCCAGCCGGAGTCGACGCCGATAATCCCGACATCCTTGATGCCGGCCTCGGCGCAGTTGCGCGGGCAACCCGAAACAGCAAGTTTGACCTTGTGCGGTGACCACATGTTGAAAAGGTCATGCTCAAGATCGATGCCCATCTGCGTGGAGTTTTGCGTGCCGAATCGACAGAACTCGCTGCCGACACAGGTTTTCACGGTGCGGATGGATTTGCCGTAAGCGTGGCCGGACGGCATATCCAACTCTTTCCAGACGTTTGGCAGGTCATCTTTCTTGATGCCCAGCAGGTCGATGCGTTGACCGCCGGTAACCTTGACCATTGGCACCTGGTATTTGTCGGCCACATCGGCGATGCGGCGTAATTCGGCTGCGCTGGTTACACCGCCCCACATGCGCGGAACAACGGAATAGGTGCCGTCTTTCTGGATGTTGGCGTGAGCGCGCTCGTTGATCAGGCGCGACTGTGCATCGTCGATTGCCTCGCCCGGCCAGGTTGAGATCAGGTAGTAGTTGAGCGCGGGGCGGCAGGTTGCACAGCCATTGGGCGTGCTCCAGTTCAGGTGCTGTTGTACGGCCACGATGCTGGTGAGGTGGTGCTCACGGATGGCCTGACGGATCTGGCCATGGGTGCTGTCGCTGCAGCCGCAAATAGCTTTCTCGCTCTTGGGCTTTACGTCTGCCGCGCCACCAACGGTGCTGATAAGGATCTGTTCGACCAGCCCGGCGCATGAGCCGCACGAACTGGCAGCCTTGGTGTGCTTCTTGACGTCATCGACACTGAACAGGCCGTTCTCCTGAATAGCCTTGACGATGGTGCCCTTGCATACACCGTTGCAACCGCAGACCTCGGCGGTATCAGGCATGTTGGCGGTTTTGTCCTGGCCTTGGTGGCCGACATCGCCAATCGCGTTTTCGCCAAACATCAGGTGATCACGGGTCTGGCTGATATTCTGCAGCTCGCGGATCTGGCGGAAGTACCAGCCGCCGTCTGCCGTGTCGCCGTACAGGCACGCGCCAATCAGTTGGTCGTTCTTGATCACTAGCTTCTTGTAAACGCCACCGATCGGGTCTGACAGGGTGATGGTCTCGGTGCCTTCGCCGCCCATGAACTCGCCAGCCGAGAACAAGTCGATGCCGGTCACTTTGAGTTTGGTCGAGGTGACGGAGCCTTGATAGCGGGCGAAGCCGAGTTGCGCTAAATGGTTGGCGCAGACTTTTGCCTGATCAAACAGCGGCGCCACCAGGCCATAGGCAATCCCACGATGGCTGGCGCATTCGCCGATGGCGTAAACCCGTGGATCGAACGTTTGCAGCGTGTCGTTGACCAAAATTCCGCGGTTGCAGGCAATCCCGGATTTTTCCGCCAGTTCGGTGTTCGGCCGAATCCCGGCCGCCATCACCACCAGATCCGCGGCGATCACATCACCATCGGTAAACTTAACCGCGCAGACGCGGCCGTCACCATTGTCGAGCAATTCGGCGGTGTGCTTGGGCAGCAGGAATTTCAGGCCGCGTTCGCTCAGCGATTGCTGCAGCAACTCACCAGCATTGCGGTCGAGCTGGCGTTCCATCAGCCATTCGCCGATATGCACCACGGTGACATCCATGCCGCGCAGCTTGAGTCCGTTGGCAGCTTCCAACCCCAGCAGGCCGCCACCGATTACAACGGCATGGCTGTGGGTCTTGGCGGTTTCCATCATCACTTGGGTGTCGGCGATATCGCGGTAGCCGATCACGCCTTCGAGTTTGCTGCCGGGCACCGGCAGGATGAACGGCGTTGAGCCGGTGGCAATCAGCAAACGATCATATTCGGCCACGGTGCCATCGCTGGCGATGACATGGCGCTGCTTGCGATTGATCTCGACCACTTTGCGGCCCAGCAGCAGATTGATGCCGTTATCGCTGTACCAGTTGAGGTCGTTGAGGACGATCTCATCAAAGGTTTGCTCGCCGGCTAAAACCGGCGACAGCAGAATGCGGTTGTAATTGGGGTGCGGCTCGGCACCAAATACGGTTATTTCGTACATGTCCGGGGCGAGCTTCAGCAGCTCTTCCAGCGTGCGTATCCCGGCCATGCCGTTACCGATGAGAACCAGTTTTAGCTTTTTCATGCGGACGATCTCCTGCATAAAAATCACGGAAAACAAAAAAGGCGTCCCGCTAGTTGCCTAGCGAGGACGCCTTTGTCCAAGTCCCGTTCTGTCGGGAAGTGCAGTCTTCTTCGTTGAAGATCGCGCTTTATTTAAATTGTAAATTCCTTAAAGCAGTTACCGTGCCAATTCCCCAGGCCGCTGTTTTTAAGGGCGCTGAAGGGCTGAGGGTTTGATTTTTACGGGTCTTTTGCACTGCTTTAATGCGGTATGGCTGCTTTTGGTGCATTGGTCAGCGCAGTACAGCAATGAACAGCACCACGTTAAGCGCCAGTGCGATTAGCGCTACTGTCCGCCATACAGCCAGCGGCTCGCGCTCCAGTAATGGCCGGGGGCGAATAGCCAGTGACTGGCGTTCGCCATGCTCTATCTCAAGCAACCACTGCTCAGCCGTCTCGAAACGCTCATCCGGGTCTGCACAAATGGCATGCAGCAACTGCTGATCGACCCAGACCGGCAGGTCCGGGCGATAACGGCTGGCCGCCGTCGGTTGTTTGAAATGCGGGCGTTGGAAGGCTTCAATCTCGCCATAGGGGTAATGGCCGGTGAGCGCCTGATACAGCGTAACGCCGGCTGCGAAAATATCCTGGCTGGCGCTTGGGGCAACGCCGTTGAAGGCTTCGGGGGCGATATAGCTCGGTGTACCCGCCACGGTTGTCGTCTCGACCGGCGACAAGCCGGGGCAGAAGGCCAAGCCAAAGTCGATAATGCGCACCTCACCGTCATCGCAGCAAAGAATGTTTTCCGGCTTGATGTCGCGGTGAATGATATTGCGCCGGTGCAGCATGCCCAGTGCCTTGATCAGCCTTGGCGCAATACGCAGCCAGTCGGCCAGGCTCAGGGGGCCATCGGCTTTGAGCATTTCGGCAAGGGTCTGCCCGGTGTATTGGCGTTGCAGGTAATACAGATGCTGGCGCTGAGGTAACGGGTGCACTTCGGCAAAATGGCTGCCCGCTACCCGGCGCAAAAACCACTCTTCGAGCAACAATGCGGGGGCTGCCTGCGGTTCATCTGCGCGGTTGGCGGGCAGGGTTTTTAACAGCCAGTGCTGGCCCTGTTTGTCGTGCACGCGGTACATCAGTGATTGGCGCGACTGATGGAGCAGGTCTTCTACGTGCCAGCCTTCGAACTCTTTACCGGGCTGTAAAACGGGAGGGGCGGGCCACTGATGCAGCTGCGCCAGTGTGTCGGCGAGGTGAGTCTCGGGCAGTGTTTCGATGTTGACCATCATTGCGCTGGCATTGTCCTGGCTGCCCGCAAGGTGCGCCGCGTGTATGAGCGCCTGCACGGCCGCCTCAGGGTCGCCGGCATCGTGCAATATACTCGCAATGGTGTTATCGCTTAGCGTTGCCCACACGCCGTCTGTGAGCAGCAGGAAGCTCTCACCTTGGCGCAGCTCACCGTCCAGATAGTCGATGATTACATGCTGATCCAAGCCCATCGCCCGCTTGAGCACATGCTGCATGCCCGGCTGCTGCCAGACATGATCCTGACTAATCACCTCAAGCTTGCCGGCGAACCAGCGGTAAACACGACAGTCACCAATGTGCGCCAGGGTGAAGCGCCGGCCGCGCACCACCAGCGCGCTCAGAGTGGTGAGCAGGGGTTGGCCGCCACCGTTGGCCTGTAGCCAGCGATTGTGGGCAATCAGCACGCGGTCGAGACTTTGGTTAACCGACCAGGTTTCAGGCGTCGCGTAGTAATCAAGTGCCAGCGCTTGCAGGGTCGCCTGCGCAGCAAGCTGGCCGTCTGCGCACTGGCTGACACCGTCTGCCAATGCGAACAGGTGGCCTTTGCTTTCAGCCAAAGCAGGCGCGGGCGTGACGATGCGCATGGCATCCTGATTCTCCGCACGTGGCCCGGTTGCACTGGCTTCACCAAACGATAATTGCAATGCCACAGTTACCTCGGCAATTTTTGATAACGAAACGAGCGCTGCCCCGCACGCGGCACCATCAAAAGGGCTCGCGTGCGGGGCAGCAACTCCTCAGACCCGTGCTGCGGTGAATGCAGCAGAGCCCCAAGTGGTGCGCCAGCGTTGCTTAACCCCGTAGAGACCGAACCAGGCCAGAATGCCGAGGCTGGCAAATAACCATAGGCCCAGTTGATAGTCGCCGGTGTGTTGCTTGATAGCCCCAAGGCCCGCTGCAAGCAGGAATCCACCGACGCCACCTGCCATGCCGATAAGGCCGGTCATTACCCCGATCTCCTTGCTGAAGCGCTGCGGCACCAATTGGAAGACTGCGCCGTTACCCGCGCCCAGCCCAAGCATGGCGCAGACAAACAGGGCCAGTGCGGCCGCAGAGCTTGGCAAGTTGAAACCCACCGCCGCGATGCAGACCGCCGCGACCGTGTACATCATCAACAGGGCGCGTATGCCACCAATACGATCAGCCAAAGCGCCGCCAAGAGGGCGTAGCAGGCTGCCGGCAAACACACAGGCGGCCGTGTAGTAGCCAGCCGTCACCGGATTGAGGCCGTACTGGTCGCTGAAGTAGCCCGGCAGGGCGCTGGCAAGGCCGATAAAGCCGCCGAATGTGACGCTGTAGAAGAACATGAACCACCAGCTGTCACGGTCACCCAGCGCCTTCATGTAATCGGCCAGCGCTTTCGGCTTGGGCCGGTTCGGTGAGTTCTTGGCAAGCAGAGCAAACACCACCAGCGTGATAACCAGTGGAATCAGCGCCCAGCCAAACACATTCTGCCAGCCAAACATGGCGGCCAATGCCGGCGCGAAGATTGCGGCCAGCACGGTGCCAGAGTTCCCGGCGCCGGCAATGCCCATGGCTTTGCCCTGATGCTCTGGCGGATACCATTGCGAGGCAAGCGGCAGGGCAACCGCGAAGGAAGCACCCGCAACGCCCAGACACAGCCCCAGCAGGATGGCGTGCTCATAAGTTTCGATGCCGATTTGCCATGCAGCAAACAGCGAGGTGATAACAATCACCTGGCCAATCAAGCCAGCGGTTTTGGGCGATAAGCGATCCGCCAACAGGCCCATGACGATGCGCAAAACTGCGCCGGCGAGAATCGGCGTGGCGACCATCAACCCGCGTTGTTGGGTGGTCAGTTCGAGATCGGTAGCAATCTGTACCGCCAGTGGCCCGAGCAGATACCAGACCATGAAACTCAGGTCAAAATACAGAAATGCAGAGAACAGCGTGGGTGTGTGGCCCGCTTTCCAGAAGCTTGTATTCATCGAACACCTCATCAGCAATTAATGACCGTGGGCGAATCCGACCAACAACGTCAAAATGGCGGTTGCGCCCTGACGGTGCGTCGCACAAGTGCGTCACCGTGGCTTAAAGCCACAACAGGGTTATTGAGTAACGGGCACAACGCGCCGTGCTGGCCGGCTGTGCAAGCCCCGATCGCTGGGGTAAAACGCAAAAAACGCCGCATCAACCAAACGCAAATTGCGTAAAGCTGAGGCGACGTCTTTGTCGTAGGGTGGCAACCGCCTTTGGCTACCTGCTGTTAGCCAAAGCAAAACATGAGCCAATATTGCCAAGTGCCGCGCTAGAGCGGTTTGTATGGCTCGCTTGTAAAGTGCAGTGATTTAAAGCGGTGCAAGAGACGCGAGCAGCGCACGAAAAAGTGCGTGAGGGTTGCGCTGCAGCGTATGGCGTAATGTTCCGACAAACGCTGCGCGCTGGGTGATGCCAAGTGGCTTAGCGGGCGATGGATTGGCGCTCCGCCTGTCGGCTGTGAGTGGCCACAGTTACTGTCTCACTGCTACTCGCCGCACTACCTGTAGTGTTTTGTGCATGGGTGGGGAGCGGTGCGGTGAGTAAGACGATAGCCAGAACGTTGGACATGAATCCGGCTTGGCGAAGGTGGCTGCGCATAGCTGACATTGTGATTCCCCCGTACATTTATGATTATTGTGTTAGGCGTAGCAGAGCAATCACGCTTTGTCACGGCGGGGCTGAAAAATAATTTCAGTCAGTCGACCCAATTCACCTGAGGGAATTTGGCTTTGAAGTCTGCCGGCATGCGCACGACGGATGAGGCCACGTAGTCAAAAAACACAAAGCCCGATTTAGCCATCGCAATCAGCGCGTTGTCGGCAGGGCGGGTGATACGGAAGGTGATATCGCCGCCGTATTTGTTGAAGTCCATAACGCCGACTTCAAACAGCAACTGATCGCGGGCATGGGCTTCATTGCGGTAAGTGGTCGCAAGGTCCGTCACGATAATACCGGCTCCCTCAGTGCCAGGTTCGCCAATGCCGAACTCAAACAGAAAACGTGCTCGCGCCTCGGAGATCATGGAAATCATCGAGTCGTTGCCAAGGTGGTTGGCCGCGTTGATATCGGTCACCCGTACGGTCAGTTGAGTGCTGTAGCAGTACTGGTGTTCAGGAAATTGCAGGGTCAGTCGGGCCATGATAATTCTCGCAAGGGCGGCGGTTAGGCATAACGCAATGCGCGATATTGTACGTGGCTTTGAGGGAATGGCGGCAGTGCATTACGCCGCAGTTAGACTGATTGAAGGATATTGAGCATTTAAAGTGAATGCTTAGAGTTGGATTATAATTATTTAAATATCATCTAGATAAGAGAGTAATCTGATGTTATTTGTTAGGTAAAAAGGACCCGCTCTGGCGATTGCACGGCAGCGCCATTGGTGCCATGCAATCGCGCTCCAGCGCGCGAGTATAGAGTTTAAGCCCCTTATCGTCGGCTCAATTTGCCGGGCACATGCGCGGCTCTTCGACGAAGTCCTTGAGCCAACGCAGTACTTCTACCGCATCCCAGCGGGTGGGATCGAACATGGCATAGGCCAGCCCTTGATAACCCACCACATCCAACGGCTTGTGATACCCCCCGCGTTGCAGCAGCGCCTCTATTTCTGCAAAGCAGGTGTTGAAGTGAACCCGGTTGAATGGGGTTTTGCCTTCGGTAACGATCCCCTCAAGGTGCAATTCATCGACTGTCGCACGGATTTTATCGAGGCTCATCCGGTTTACTAAGGACTTGAGTTGCATTACATCCTGCATGATTTTGCTCCGGTCGGCGCTGAAAGAAGAACCACCTGCCTGGCTGCGGGTGTGTCAGTTCGAGGATCAAAGGATAATGCAAAAGCACTGTACAAATAAACAGTATTGAGCTTTAGTATCTCCACGCTGGCGGCAAATGCTCTCACTCAAGCAGCAATGTCGCCCCATCCAGATGTTCGGAACAAGGTGGAGGTACACGAGCAATGCAACAAATACTTATGACAATTTTGCTGTCGGCCTTACTGATGGGCTGCGCGCAGCCGCAGGTTGAAGGCCCGAAGGCCAACGGTAATTACCTGGTGATCGATAACGACGAGGCGTGGGCCGTACTGGTCGCCGACGGTGTGCGAGTTGAGGAGCACGGTACGGTTATCGGCGCCATACATCTCGACAGTCCGGTAACGGCCGTAGCGGCCAGCTATGTGATCGACACCCCCAATTGCGGGCGTGTGCAGTGGCTGACGGAACGCGAAGATGCAGCAGACGGTGCAACCAGCCTGATGTCGTTGCACTACAACAAGCAGTTGGCTGATTCGTCGTGTGTGATTGGTGAGGGCTTGAGTCGGGTATGGACCGTGCTGGATTACTCAAGCTGAAACCCTGCTGGCGGGTGGTGCCAACAGGGAGCATTGCGCTGGTGCTTCAGTCGTCCGAAGCTTTACGCGGTTTGGCAGCGGAGGGCTGGATTAATCCATCGGCGCGGAACATGTTCTTGATACCGCGCAGGGCCTGACGGATTCGATCCTGATTCTCGATCAGGGCAAAGCGCACATGGTCATCGCCATAGTCGCCAAAGCCGATCCCGGGCGATACGCACACCTTGGCTTCGGCCAGCAGTTTCTTGGCGAATTCCAGCGAGCCCAGGGCTGCATACGGCTGCGGTATCTTGGCCCAGACGTACATCGAGGCTTTGGGGTTCTCGACCATCCAGCCCATTTCGTGTAGGCCTTTGACCATAAGGTTGCGGCGCTGGCGATATTGTTCGGCGATATCACGCACACATTGTTGATCACCCTCAAGGGCTGCAATCGCAGCAACTTGCAGCGGGGTGAAGGTGCCGTAGTCGTGATAACTCTTGATGCGCGCCAGTGCATTCACCAGCTCTTTGTTGCCGACCATGAAACCGATGCGCCAGCCCGCCATGTTGTAGCTTTTCGACAGCGTGAAGAACTCAACCGCGACATCCTTGGCGCCAGGCACTTGCATGATCGATGGCGCTTTCCAGCCGTCATAAACGATATCGGCATAGGCCAGATCATGCACCACCAGCACGTCGTACTGCTTGGCCAGCGCTACAACGCGCTCAAAGAAGTCCAGTTCTACGCACTGCGCCGTGGGGTTTGACGGGAAGCCCAGAATCATCATCTTTGGCTTCGGGATTGATTCGCGAATGGCGCGTTCAAGCTCGGCAAAAAAATCGACGCCTGGCACCAGCGGCACCGAACGTACCTGCGCACCTGCCAATACCGCGCCATAGATGTGGATCGGGTAGCTGGGATTTGGCACCAGTACCGTGTCGCCATGGTCCAGGGTGGCGAGCATCAAATGCGCCAGACCTTCTTTGGAGCCGATGGTGACGATGGCCTCATCTTCCGGGTCGATATCCACTTGATAGCGATCCGCGTACCAGCGCGAAATAGCCCGGCGCAGGCGTGGAATACCGCGTGAAGTGGAGTACCCGTGGGTGTCTTCGCGTTGAGCAACTGTGCAGAGTTTTTCAACAATGTGCGGCGGCGTCGGGCCGTCGGGATTGCCCATGCTGAAATCAATGATGTCTTCGCCACGGCGACGAGCAGCCATTTTCAGTTCAGCAGTAATGTTGAAAACGTAAGGGGGGAGACGATCGATGCGCGCAAAGCGGCGCTTAGCTTGCTCAGCCATTGGAACCTCGAAGTACGTAAGCGCCCGGAACCGTCCGAGCGACGCTGGCCGCTGCGGCGGCCTGGATGCAAAGATATGCGAGCCTGAGCGGCTTGTCTAGCGCGGGGCATGCAGAGGCATTAGCTTCAGGCCAGTGTTGCTCCATGAGCTGACACTCAGGCTAGAAGCCAGCTGGCCTTGCCACACAGTCGGGCCTACCCAGAGCCGGCCGGACGCCAGCGCTGCCGCGCAAAAGGTTGCCCGAACGCTGACAGCGCCGCGCGACTGAGTATTGCAACGCAGCAGTCACTATTTTGCCGGTACAGTTTATGGCCGATAACAGCCGCTAACTGCCGAGCAGGTCGTTCATCGCGATGATCTGCTCAGCCACCTGAATCAGTTTTTGCTGGCGACTCATGGCCTGGCGGCGCATCAGGGTATAGGCCGCTTCTTCATCGCAACTCTTCATCTTCATGAGCAGGCCTTTGGCCAGTTCGATTCGCTTGCGTTCGGCCAGTTGAGCGTCGCGGGCGTGCAACTGCGCACGTAGCGCCTGATCACTCTCGAAGCGCGCCATTGCCACATCAAGAATCGGTTGCAGGCGCTGGGCGTGAATACCCTCGACAATATAAGCACTCACGCCAGACTGAATCGCTTGGCGCATAACCGCCGGGTTGTGTTCATCGGTGAACATCACAATCGGTCGCGGCTGGTCGCGGCTGACCAAGACCACTTGCTCCATCACATCCCGCCCCGGTGAGTCGCTGTCTATAAGCACCACGTCAGGTCTTACCGCCTCGACGCGGGCGGGCAGGTCGATGGTCAGCCCGGACTCTTCGATTACCTCGAAACCGGCTTCGATCAGCGCGGCTTTGAGGCGTCCGACTTTTTTCGGGGTGTCGTCTATCAGTAGAACGCGCATCATGTTTCGGTCTCCTGCCAGTTAGTTGGCAATGCCTGAGCGAGTGCTCAAGGCATGCAGATCGAAACTTGTGGCGTAGCGCTCGGGATTGAGGCCGTCCCAGCACTTGCCGTCCATCAGGGTGCTGCTGCGCATAGGCGCCGGAATTTTGATGTCCAGCGCCGTGGCGGCCTGACGATACAGTTCCAGCTGATGTATCTGCTGCGCAACTGCCAGGTAGTCGGGGGCTTCACGCAACAAACCCCAGCGGCGGAACTGGCTCATGAACCACATGCCATCTGATAAGTACGGCATGTTGACCGCGCCGCCCGCGTGAAAATGCAGCGGATGCGGGTCAGCCCAGGCATTGCCGAGGCCGTCTTGATAATGCCCGAGAAAGCGCGGCTCGACACTCGACAGCGGCGCATTGAGGTATTCGCTGCTGCTGATCAGCTTGGCGGTGCTGCGTTTGTTTTCCGGGTTTTCATCAATGAAACGACTGGCTTCGAGCACGGTCATGGTCAGTGCGCGTGCCGTGTTGGGGTACAGCTCGACGAATTCGCGGGTAACCCCCAAAACTTTTTCCGGATGATCCGCCCAGATGCTTTGGCTGGTGGCCACCGTAAAACCCTGATTCTGATCGACCGCCAGTGCGCCCCATGGCCCGCCAGCACAAAAGCCATCAATGCGCTGCGCCTGCAGATGCTCGACCATTTGCGCTGGCGGCACTACTACGGTGCGTACATCTTCCAGTGGATGGATGCCATTGCTGGCCAGCCAGTAGTAGAGCCACATGGCGTGCGTGCCAGTTGGGAAGGTCTGGGCGAAAGTCAGTTTTGCACCGTCATGATGCACGTGCTGGTGCAGTGCCTCGCCATTGGTCACGCCGGCCTGCATCAGTTGCGCTGACAGGTTGATGGCCTGACCGTTCTGATTGAGGCCCATGAGAATGGCCATGTCTGTGGCAGGGCCGCCAATACCCAGATGCGTGCCATAGATTTGTCCGTACAGCACTTGAGCCGCATCGAGTTCGGTGCTGAGCAACTTGTCGCGCAGCGTGGCCCAGGACGCCTGACGCTGCAGGTTCAAGGTCAACCCGTAGGGCTGAGCAAAGCCTTGTGTTGCTGCCACTATCAGTGATGCTGAATCCGTGAGGGCCATAAACCCCAGGTTGAGTACGCTTTTTTCGGGTGCGTCTGAGCCGTTAACCCAATCAAGTACATCACTGCGACGAGTGCTATCGCTCATTGCCCGTTCCTTTCGCAACACAAAAAAGCGTCGTATCCGTGACTGCTTCAAGCAGAACAGAAACGACGCCATTGTCAGACCATGCGCTCCACCTTTGCAGCGCATGCCTCGATATAAGCAAGCCATGTGCCACTGAGCGGTTACGCCTGGTTTCGGGTTTGTTTCAGGCATAAAAAAACCCCGCACGAGGCGGGGTTTTTTCAGACGCTAAGCGCGTGCAGCTTAAGCTTGAACAACCGGGATGTTGGCGTTCGCAGCGGCTTCACGGAACTCGGCAATCTGGTCGAAGCTCAAGTAGCGGTAAACGTCGGCAGCCATGCTGTCGATGTCTTTCGCGTAGCCCATGTACTCTTCAACCGTCGGCAGTTTGCCGGTGATTGCAGCAACCGCTGCCAGTTCGGCAGAGGCCAGGTACACGTTGGCGCCATCGCCCAGACGGTTCGGGAAGTTACGGGTAGAAGTCGACACCACAGTGGAGTTGGCTTCAACACGTGCCTGGTTACCCATGCACAGCGAGCAACCCGGCATTTCCATGCGCGCACCGGCTTTGCCGAAGATGCCGTAGTAGCCTTCTTCAGTCAGTTGGTGAGCGTCCATCTTGGTCGGCGGCGACAGCCACAGACGAGTCGGGATACCGCCAGTGACTTTTTGCAGCAGCTTACCGGCAGCGCGGAAGTGACCGATGTTGGTCATGCACGAACCGATGAACACTTCGTCGATCTTCTCGCCCTGAACGCTCGACAGCAGACGTGCATCGTCCGGGTCGTTAGGTGCGCACAGTACTGGCTCTTTCAAGTCAGCCAGGTCGATTTCGATCACTTCAGCGTATTCAGCGTCGGCGTCAGCACTCATCAGCTTCGGCTCAGCCAACCAGGCTTCCATCGCTTGAGCGCGACGTTCCATGGTGCGCGCATCGCCGTAGCCTTCGCTGATCATCCAGCGCAGCAGGGTGATGTTCGACTGCAGGTATTCGCCAATGGCTTTTTCCGGCATTTTGATGGTGCAACCGGCTGCAGAGCGCTCTGCAGAGGCGTCAGACAGTTCGAACGCTTGTTCAACGGTCAGCTCGTCAAGACCTTCGATCTCAAGGATGCGGCCGGAGAAGGCGTTGATCTTGCCTTTCTTCTCAACAGTCAGCAGGCCTTTCTGGATGGCGTAGTAAGGGATTGCATGGACCAGGTCACGCAGAGTGATACCAGGCTGCATTTTGCCTTTGAAGCGAACCAGAATGGATTCCGGCATATCCAGTGGCATAACGCCGGTGGCTGCTGCGAACGCAACCAGACCCGAACCTGCTGGGAACGAGATACCCATTGGGAAACGGGTGTGCGAGTCACCACCAGTACCAACGGTATCCGGCAGCAGCATGCGGTTCAGCCAGCTGTGGATGATGCCATCGCCAGGGCGCAGCGAGACGCCACCGCGGGTGCGGATGAAGTCTGGCAGGGTGTGGTGAGTGGTCACGTCGATCGGCTTAGGATAAGCCGCAGTGTGGCAGAACGACTGCATAACCAGGTCAGCAGAGAAGCCCAGGCAAGCCAGGTCTTTCAGCTCGTCACGGGTCATTGGGCCAGTGGTGTCCTGGGAGCCAACGGTGGTCATCTTCGGTTCGCAGTAAGTGCCAGGGCGAACGCCTTGACCTTCCGGCAGACCGCAGGCCTTGCCGACCATCTTCTGCGCCAGGGTGAAACCCTTGGTGCTGGATGCAGGCGGCTGAGGCAGCTTGAACAGATCAGTCGGGCCCATGCCAAGTTCAGCACGTGCTTTCTCGGTCAGACCGCGACCAATGATCAGCGGGATACGGCCGCCAGCGCGTACTTCGTCGAGCAGAACCGGGGTCTTCATTTCGAAGGTAGCCAGGACTTCGTCAGTACCGTGCTTGCAAACTTTGCCAGCGTGCGGGTACAGGTCGATCACGTCGCCCATGTGCATGTTCGAAACGTCGAATTCGATCGGCAGAGCGCCAGCATCTTCCATGGTGTTGTAGAAGATTGGAGCGATCTTGGAGCCGAAGCAGAAACCGCCAGCGCGCTTGTTCGGCACGTAAGGAATGTCGTCGCCGAAGAACCACAGCACCGAGTTGGTGGCTGATTTACGCGAAGAACCGGTACCTACAACGTCACCCACGTAAGCGATAGGGAAGCCTTCGCCGCGCATGGCTTCGATTTGCTTCATCGGGCCGGTAACGCCTTGCTCGTCCGGCACGATGCCGTCGCGAGCCATTTTCAGCATGGCCAGCGCGTGCAGCGGGATATCCGGGCGCGACCAGGCATCTGGGGCAGGGGACAGGTCGTCGGTGTTGGTTTCGCCGGTCACCTTGAATACGCGCAGGCTGATCTTGTCTTCCAGCGTTGGGCGGTTTTTGAACCACTCGCCATCAGCCCAGGACTGCAGAACAGCTTTGGCGTTGGCATTGCCAGCCTTGGCTTTTTCAGCAACGTCGTGGAAGGCGTCGAACATCAGCAGGGTGTGCTTCAGTTGCTCGGCGGCAACTGCGCCAAGCTCGGCGTCATCCAGCAGTTCAACCATAGTGGCGATGTTGTAACCGCCTTGCATGGTACCCAGCAGCTCAACAGCGCGTTGCTTGTTGATCAGCGGGGAGGTCACTTCGCCTTTGGCGATAGCAGAGAGGAAGCCAGCCTTGACATAGGCTGCTTCGTCAACGCCTGGCGGTACGCGATTGGTGATCAGGTCGACGAGGAATTCTTCTTCGCCAGCGGGCGGGTTCTTCAGCAGCTCAATCAGGCCTGCGGTTTGTTCGGCGTTCAGCGGCTGGGGCACGATACCCTGAGCGGCACGCTCTGCTACATGTTTGCGATAGGCTTCAAGCACAGTTATTACCCTCATCAGTTGTCCCAAAGGGTTGTCCGGGACGCTTATCAAGAAAACACTGAACCAAGCGCTTCGCGGCTTTATGGGCCACTTAGCCTTGATTTCAGGGCTTTCTTCCAGAAGCTGTTTTCAAAGTTTTACGCCGGCAGGACGAGGGGCGATGAGGGTTGGCGCGGCTCCTGAAATGCGTATCAGGAGTCGGCGCCAACATCGTGCCTGCTGGATCAACTGTGCTCGTGACGCTTTGAAAACAGCTTCAATCGGACTTTAGCGCCTATTAAGAGGCCGGGAGATTCTACTGGAATCCTTTCATAAAGTTAAGCCAAAGCACTCAGGCCGAAAGATTGAAAAGTCAAGACTGGTGGGTCAGAACTGGGTACCTCTGACTCCTCACGGGATTCCAAGGTCAGAAAACGTGGCGCCTTGAGCCCGTATTCATCGCACAGCCAGGTTGCGTTTAGACGCAAGAATTTATTGTGCGCGGCATATAGCCGGCCCCGATCGCGCAGTGGGATTGCGGGTCTGTTGTGAGTGAAGTGCGCAGGACAAACAGATAATATGTCCGTCTGTTTAGTCGGTACCGAAAGCTTTGCTATGCCCAATCAGCTCATCAAAACGCCATGTGTCGGTCTCTGTTCAACAGTTTACGGAGATCTGGTTTGCCGTGGCTGTAAGCGTTTCCACCATGAGGTGATTAGCTGGAATGCTTACACCGAAGAGCAGAAACAAGCGGTGTGGCAGCGATTAGAAGTGCTGCTGGTGCAGGTGATGCAGGCCAAACTTGAGGTGTTCGATGCTGACCTGCTGCTCAAGCAGTTGCAGCAGCGCAAGATTCGCTACGTGGCGCACCAGTCGCCGTATTGCTGGGCCTATCAGTTAATTGCACGGGGCGCGCGGGTGATCAACCAGCTTGAAGCCTACGGCATGGTGTTGTTACCTGAATTCAGGGACAGTCCCTTGCCGGTACTGCGCGATGCAATTGACCGTGAGTTTTTCCTGCTCTCTGAGGCGCATTACGAGCGCTACATCGCGCCGAAATTCCTCCAGGCTGGTCTGGAGAATCCGCTTTAGGGCGAACTCTCCAGTAGCTCCTGCCAGCTACGCCTTGGCTGCCAGTTCTTCCAGATGCGCGCTGATGTCATCCGGTTTCATCACTAATACGTCACTTTCCAGTGAGTCGAGAATCACCTCGGCGGTATTGCCGATCAGCGCGCCCGAGAGACCCGTGCGTGCAACCGAACCGATCACCGTGACCGCAGCGCCGAGTTGGTGGGCGATGTTGGGGATCAATGAGTCGGCGGGGCCTTCGACTACATGCAGGCGGTCGTCGCTGATGTCGTACTCCTCCTGAAATTCCCTGCATTGAGCGCGGTAGCTGGCCTCGATGGTTTCGGTGAGCTGGTAGGTTGGGTCGGCAGCCGAGAGCATGGGCGTCGGGTGTGCGGTGACGACATGCAACGTCGCCTTGGCCAGACCGGCGATGTCATAGCCATGGCTGATAATGCTGGCGTGCAGCACGCGGTGCTCGGTGTCCTCGTTGCCCACATCCACCGCGGCCAGGACGGTGCCAGCGGCCCAGGGCTTCTCGGTTTTAACCATCAGCACCGGGCATGGGCAGTAGCGCAGCAACTTCCAGTCTTCCGGGGTGATCAGGGCTTTTTTCAGCGGGTTGTCCGGCAGGTGCTGTTTGATGACTAGTCCGCAGCCTTCGGCCTGCTGGACGCGGATGATGGTTTTATGCGGATTGTCATGCCAGGCCTGGTGGCTGCTGGCAGTGAAACCTTCGCGGTCGAGTTCGCTGCACAGCTGCTCAAGCATGGCGGCGTGTTCGTGCTTCTTGTCGCATACCAGCAAATGCAAGTGCGACTGGGTGACGCCTGCAATTAATCTGGCGCGTTTCAAGGCCAGGCTCGGCGTGATGCCCGGGTCCAGAACTACCAAAATGCTGCGGATGGCTTGCATGACCGACTCCCTGATTTAACCCTGTGGGTGCTGCTGTATATAGATAATAGATGGCGCAAGCCGGGTGTGTTGTTGATTGATATCAACGGTATGACTGGTCGTTGCGCTTAGCATTCGTATAATGCGCGCTGGATGCCGTAAGGCCTGCTGACTATTGATTGGTCGCAGGTCGATCGCAGCGCGTATCGCGGTGCGGCGCGTAAAGGCAAGGCTGAGAATTTATCTGCATCATCTAAGGTTGGGACGTGGCGGAATGTTGACTGAAATACATGCTTTTTTAGGTTGTGCCACGCCGCAGGCCTGGATCGATGCTGCACTGAGCCAGCAAGACCTGATGCTGATTGATCATAAGAACTGCGAGTTCAAGGCGGCATCAACTGCCCTGAGCCTGATTGCAAAGTACAACCAGCACGTTGATCTGGTCACCTATATGTCGCGTCTGGCGCGCGAAGAGCTGGTGCACCACGAGCAGGTTCTGCGCATCATGAAACGCCGCAAAATTGCACCTCAGCCGCTGAATGCCGGGCGGTATGCGTCTGGTTTACGTCGGGTTGTGCGCTCCCACGAACCGGTCAAACTGGTCGACACACTGGTTGTCGGTGCGTTTATCGAGGCGCGTAGCTGCGAGCGTTTCGCGGCGGTATACCCACATCTTGATGAAGAATTGAGTAAGTTCTACTTCGGTTTGCTCAAGTCCGAGGCGCGTCATTACGAGAACTATCTGCGCTTTGCCTACCACTTTGGCGAGGCCGATGATGTCGACAAGGCCATCGTGCGGGTTAGGGAAGTCGAGCGCGAACTGATCGAAACGCCAGATCCCGAGTTCCGCTTTCACAGCGGCATTCCTGCCAGCGCTTGAACGCGTCCTCTTAAAAAATTGATTCTTTGTTACAAACGGAATTAATTTTTGACAATAGCTGCCTAGGCAGTTAAATTGCGCCCACTAACTGCCTAGGCAGCTATTGGGTGTCTAATGAAAAAATCTATCACGCAAAACTTTAAGTACGCCTCCATCGGCCTGTTGGTGGCGCGCGCTGCATTGCTCAAAGATCGCCTGCTCGATAAGCATCTGGCGGAGCTGGATGTGACGGCGGCGCAATTCAAGGTGCTGATCATCATCGCGCAGTATGAGCTCGATACGCCGGCAGACTTGTGCCGCTATCTGGCTTTGGACAGCGGTTCGATGACACGCATGCTCGACCGTCTGGAACAAAAGAAACTGCTCGTGCGCAAGCGCTGCGCAACAGACCGGCGCCAGGTGCGACTTGCCCTGACTGCCAGCGGGCTTGAGCTGGCAGCGCACTTGCCCGAAGTCGGCGCGGCGGCCATGGGCGAATTCGTCGGCGTGCTTGAACCTGAAGAAGTTCAGGCGCTGGAAGCCAGCCTGACGAAGATTCTGCTCGCTGTTGACGATCCCATTGTTGCGTTACACATAGGTGCAAAATGAGCACACAGTTTCCTGCCTTGCGCATTGCAGGCGTACTGCTGGCCATGAGCCTGGCCGGTTGCGCCAATTACTCCGGTTTGCTGCCCGAGGGTTTGGGGCTCGACTCCAATAACCTCAAGAGCAGTGAGTCGCTCAAGGATGTGAAGGTTTCGCCCGCTGCATGGCCTGCGACGGATTGGTGGAAAAACCTCGGTGATCCCCAGCTCGACAGCCTGATCAGCGAAGCGCTGGTCAACAGCCCGGATATGCAAATCGCCAGTGCCCGTGCGCATCAGGCAACGGCTGTAGTGGCTGCCGCAGATGCCAATCGCTTGCCGACTGTCGATGCCAGTGCGGGTGTTACGCGCTCGCGCTTGTCGCGCATAGAAGACCCGTTAGGCGAGGGCGGTCGCTACAGCACCTTGCGTACACTGGGCGCAGAATTTAATTACACCTTCGATCTGTGGGGCGGCCAGCGTGATAGCTGGGAAGCTGCACTGGGCCAGGCACGCGCGGCCGAAGTGGATCAGCGCGCCGCGGGTTTGACGGTGTCGGCGGATGTCGCCCGGGCGTATAACAATCTGGCTCAGGCCTATGTGTTGTACGACCTTGCTGAAGAAGATGTTAAACGCACCAGCCAAATGCTCCAGTTGAGCCAGAGCCGTTTGCAGTCTGGCATAGACAGCCATTACCAATACCAGCAAACCGAGAGCCTGGCGGCCAGCTCGCAAGAGCAGTTGCAGGATGCCGGCAAGCGTTTGCAGAGCGCCAAAGTGGCGCTGTCGATTCTGCTTGGCAAAGGCCCGGACCGCGGCAACCAACTGAGCCGGCCGCAAGTGCTGCAAGCTGCCGCAGTGGCGGTGCCGGCCACCTTGCCAGCCGAATTGCTGGGGCGTCGACCGGACCTTATCGCTGCGCGCTGGAGGGTCGAGGCAGCCAGTAAAGGCATTGATGCCAGCAAGACGCGTTTCTACCCGAACCTGAACCTGAATATGGGCGCCGGGGTGCAGTCGCTGTTGGGCGATGCCATGTTCGGCTCACCCAGCCGTTTCTTCGATATTGCTCCAACTGTGACACTGCCGATCTTTGACGGTGGACGTCTGCGCGCCGACCTCGATGCGCGTGATGCCGACTACGACCTGGCTGTGGCGCAATACAACAAGTTGCTGGTCGGGGCGTTGGGTGATGTCACCGATACGCTCAATCAACTGCGCTCGATCAAGCAGCAGATTGTCACCCAGCAACATGCCGCGGACATCGCCAAGGAATCGTACGACACCGTGGTACAGCGCTACGCCTCGGGCATTGGCAACTACCTCGACGTGCTCAGTATTGAGCAGCAGTTGCTCCAGGCACAACGTCAGTTGGCCAGCCTGAACGTCGAACATATCGACCTATCCATCGAGTTGATGCAAGCACTGGGTGGCGGCTTCAATGTCGGCAACAACGTGCCTAACGTCCCTGTATCTGCCGCACGCAGCGAATAAATCAAGGTAATCAACATGGCTACTGAATCGACAAATTCAAACGAGCAAGCACAGGATGCGAGCAACTCGCGCAAGCGTAAAACAGGCTTGCTGGTGGTCCTGTTTCTGGTGATCGCCGGCGCACTCGGGGTGTGGGCCTGGTACGAGTTCTTTGGACGCTGGAGCGAGGAAACCGACGATGCCTACGTCAACGGCAACGTGGTCGAGATAACCCCGCAAGTGGTTGGCACGGTAATCAGCATTGGCGCTGATGACGGCGACTTGGTGCATGCCGGCCAAACGCTGATTCAGTTTGACCCAAGCGATTCGCACATCGGCCTGCTGAGTGCCGAGGCCAATCTGGGCAAGACTGTGCGCCAGGTGCGCGGCATGTTCAGCAACGTCGACGCCATGAAAGCGCAGGTACGTGCCCAGCAGGCCACGTTGCAGAAAGCCCGCGACAACTACAACCGCCGTAAAACGCTGGCGGCAACAGGCGCGATCTCGGCTGAAGAGCTGTCCCATGCACGTGATGATCTGGCGTCGGCCGAAAGTGCGCTGGCCAACATCAAGCAGCAGTTGAGCAGCAGCAAGGCGCTGATTGATGACACCACTGTTGCTTCGCATCCCGACGTCATGGCCGCCGCTGCCAACCTGCGTCAGGCCTATCTGAACAATGCGCGCAGCACGCTGGTGGCGCCGGTAACCGGTTACGTGGCCAAGCGCACTGTGCAGCTTGGTCAGCGGGTGCAGCCCGGCACGGCTTTAATGGCAGTGATTCCGCTCGATCAGTTATGGATCGATGCCAACTTCAAGGAAACCCAACTCAGCCAGATGCGCATCGGCCAGACCGTTGATATTGAATCGGATATCTACGGCAGCGACGTCAAGTACAGCGGCAGTGTCGACAGCCTCGGTGCAGGAACTGGCAGTGCGTTTGCCTTGTTGCCGGCGCAGAACGCCACCGGCAACTGGATCAAGATTGTTCAGCGCGTGCCGGTTCGGATTCATATCAATGCCGAGCAACTGGCCGAGCATCCGTTGCGTGTCGGACTGTCGACCAAGGTGACGGTCAACCTGCGTGACCAGAGCGGCCCGATGCTGGCGCAGCAAGCGCCTGTGGAGGCCTCGTTCACCACCAATGTGTATGAGCGCCAGATGAGCGAGGCCGACGCCTTGATCGCCCGGCTGATCGAGGAAAACAGCGCGCCGCTGAAGTCGGCCAAACGCTGATTCATCCGTAATCGACACGAGCGCCGGCAAGGTCTGGCGCTCGCGCTCTACAGCCTCGACTAGATAGCAAGGATTTGTAATGAGCTCACAAGCATCATTCAGCCCGCCGAGCTTGTTGCTGTGCACCATCGGTCTGTCTCTCGCGACCTTTATGCAGGTGCTCGACACCACAATCGCCAACGTTGCCTTGCCGACCATTGCCGGTAATCTCGGCGTCAGCTTCGAGCAGGGCACCTGGGTTATTACCTCGTTCGCGGTGAGTAACGCCATCGCCTTGCCGCTCACCGGCTGGTTGAGCCGGCGGTTTGGCGAAGTGAAACTGTTTCTCTGGGCCACCATGCTCTTTGTGCTGGCCTCTTTTCTTTGCGGCATTGCCCAGTCGATGCCTGAATTGGTCGGCTTTCGGGTGATTCAGGGGCTGGTTGCCGGCCCGCTTTACCCGATGACGCAGACGCTGCTGATCGCGGTTTATCCTCCGGCAAAAAGGGGGATGGCCTTGGCACTGCTGGCGATGGTGACCGTTGTGGCGCCCATTGCCGGGCCCATTCTGGGCGGCTGGATTACCGACAGCTACAGCTGGCCGTGGATCTTCTTCATCAATGTGCCCATCGGGATTTTCGCAACCCTGGTGGTGCGCCAGCAATTGCGCCATCGTCCGGTCGAAACCAGCCGCCAGCCCATCGACTACATTGGCCTGCTGACCCTGATAATCGGGGTGGGCGCGCTGCAGGTGGTGCTCGATAAGGGCAATGATCTTGACTGGTTCGAGTCCAACTTCGTGATCATCGGTACGCTTATTTCAGTTATTGCGCTGAGCATCTTCGTGATCTGGGAAATGACCGATAAGCATCCGATCGTCAACTTGCGGCTGTTCTCTCACCGCAACTTTCGCATCGGCACCATTGTGCTGGTGCTGGGCTATTCGGGCTTCTTCGGCATCAATCTGATCCTGCCGCAATGGCTGCAAACTCAGATGGGCTACACCGCCACATGGGCCGGTTTAGCGGTGGCGCCGATTGGTCTGTTGCCGGTGTTGATGTCGCCCTTTGTCGGGCGTTACGCACACAATTTCGACTTGCGCTTGCTGGCCGGGTTGGCGTTTCTGGCGATTGGCCTGAGCTGCTTCATGCGCGCTGGCTTCACCAATCAGGTGGACTTCCAGCACGTAGCGCTGGTGCAGTTGTTCATGGGCATCGGCGTTGCGCTGTTCTTTATGCCGACACTGAGCATTTTGCTGTCGGATCTGCCGCCCCACGAAATTGCCGATGGTTCAGGGCTGGCGACATTCCTCAGAACCTTGGGCGGTAGCTTCGCGGCTTCCCTGACCACGTGGATCTGGATTCGTCGCGCCGATCAGCATCATGCGTACATGAGCGAAAGTTTCAGTACCTATGAGCCGGCCACGCGTGAGGCGCTGAATCAACTCGGCGGGCCGGGACCGCAGTCCTATGCGCAGCTTGAGCAGATACTCAACAGCCAGGCCTACATGATGTCCACCGTCGACTACTTCACCTTGCTCGGCTGGATGTTTTTCGGGCTGGTCTTGCTGGTGTGGCTCGCCAAGCCGCCGTTCACGGCCAAGGCCGGGCCAGAAGCGGCAGGGCACTGATTCGCGGGCAAAGTAAACGCACATGAAAATGCCTGCTGGGTTAACCGCACAGCAGGCTTTTTAATCGCTGAAGTATTGTTAGTCGCTCAGGCTGAATGCGCTCTGGCGCATGCCCTGATCATCGATTTGCAGTGCCCAGCCTTGCCTGTCCCAGTCGCCCAGAACAATGCGCGTAGCGGTCTGCCCATCAATTTCGAGCTTGTGCGTAGCGGGGCGGTGGGTGTGACCGTGGATCAGCGTGCGCACGCCATGCCGGCGCATGGTGCTGACGACTTCATCCGGCGTCACATCGACAATATCGGCGGCCTTCATGCGCGTCTGGCTGCGGCTTTCATTGCGCAGCTTGCGCGCCAGCTTGTGGCGGGTGCTCAGCGGCAGATGGCGCAATACCCACAAGGTCAGCGGGTTGCGCAGGATGCGGCGCATGCGCATATAGGCTTCGTCGCGCGTGCACAGGCTGTCGCCGTGCATTAACAGAACGGGGCCACTCGGCAGTTCGAGCAGGGTTGGATCGTTGAGCAGGCTACAGCCGGCTTCACGGCAAAAAGCTTTGCCGATAAGGAAGTCGCGGTTGCCATGCATCAGGAAAATTTGCGTGCCAGTTTCACTCAGTTCGCGCAGGGCGGTGCTGATGGTGCGTTGAAAAGGGCTGATGGCATCATCGCCAATCCACACTTCAAAGAAGTCCCCGAGGATATACAACGCCTCGGCATGAACGGCGCGGGTTTGCAGGAAATGCAGGAACGCCCGGGTTATGTCCGGGCGCTCCTGTTCAAGGTGCAGATCGGAGATCAGTAAGATCACTCAACGATCTCAGCACGCTCGATGACCACCTCATCAACCGGAACGTCCTGATGGCCGCTCTTGGTGGTGGTGGCAACGCCTTTGATCTTCTCAACAACGTCCATGCCTTCAGTCACTTCGCCGAATACCGCATAGCCCCAGCCCTGAACGGTCGGTGCAGTGTGGTTGAGGAAGGTGTTGTCGGCGACGTTGATGAAGAACTGCGCAGAAGCCGAATGCGGCTCCATGGTGCGGGCCATGGCAACGGTACCAATCTTGTTGGATACGCCGTTGTTGGCTTCGTTCTTGATGGTGGCGCGGGTCGACTTCTGCTTCATACTGGTGTCGAAGCCGCCGCCCTGAATCATGAAGTTGCTGATTACGCGGTGGAAAATAGTGCCGTCGTAGTGGCCGCTTTTCACGTATTCCTTGAAGTTAGCCACGGTTTCCGGGGCTTTGTCTTCGAACAGGTTCAGGGTGATAACGCCGTAGTTGGTGTGCAACTTGATCATTGATTTAATCGCTCTGTCATTGAAACCGCAGGCCTTGGCTGCATCTGTATCGCTACAGGTACAGAGCTTGTTGGCCGAGGCTTTACAGTTTACGGGGTGTCAGGCCGCTTGCCGAGTGCATTTTCCAACGCACATTTCCGGTTGCGATCTAGCGCTTGGGTCTGTCAGGGGGTTGACAGCTTCGGCTATGATAGGCGCTTTGGATTCGCTAAAAAACTATTGCGCCTGCCCCCGTGGCTGAAAATCTTCGTGTTTGTGGCCGATTTGGCCTGGCACTGACCCCTCTGTTGCGGGGTTCAACGCATTTTCAGTAATGGGTCCGGGCGCTCTCAAGTTGATGCGTCTCCCTGTTTTAGTCGGCCGCGCATGCCGCGCACCTGCACCTTCAAAGGATCCCATGAGCAAGCCAGAGACTCCTGTCGCCACTAACTTCCTTCGTCCTATCGTCCAGGCAGATCTGGAATCAGGCAAACATGCGAAGGTGATCACGCGTTTCCCGCCGGAGCCGAACGGCTACCTGCATATCGGTCACGCCAAGTCGATTTGCCTGAACTTTGGCCTGGCCAAAGAGTTTGGCGGTGATTGTCATCTGCGTTTCGATGACACCAACCCGGCCAAGGAAGATCAGGAATACATCGACTCGATCAAGCAGGACGTGCAGTGGTTGGGCTTCGACTGGGCGGGTGATATTCGTTTCGCCTCCAACTATTTCGACCAGCTCTACGCATGGGCCGTCGAGCTGATCAAGGCAGGCAAGGCGTTCGTTTGCGACTTGTCGCCGGAAGAGTCGCGCGCCTACCGTGGCAGCCTCACCGAGCCGGGTAAGAACAGCCCGTTCCGTGACCGTTCGGTTGAAGAGAACCTCGACTTGTTCGCCCGCATGAAGGCAGGCGAGTTTGCTGACGGCGCGCGTTCGCTGCGGGCAAAAATCGACATGAGCGCGCCGAACATCAACCTGCGCGACCCGATCCTGTACCGTATTCGCCATGCCCATCACCACCAGACCGGTGACAAGTGGTGCATCTACCCGAGCTATGACTTCACCCACGGCCAGTCCGATGCCATCGAAGGGATTACCCACTCGATCTGCACGCTGGAGTTTGAAGATCACCGCCCGCTATACGAGTGGTTCCTTGAGCAGTTGCCAGTTCCGGCGCAGCCGCGTCAGTACGAATTCGCGCGCCTGAACCTCAACTACACCATCACCAGCAAGCGCAAGCTCAAGCAATTGGTCGACGAAGGTCACGTGAGTGGCTGGGATGACCCGCGCATGTCGACACTGGTCGGCTTCCGCCGCCGTGGTTACACGCCAGGGTCGATCCGTCACTTCTGCGACCTGATCGGCGTCAACCGCGCCGGTGGCGTCGTGGACATCGGCATGCTTGAGTTCGCCATTCGTGACGACCTCGATGCCAACGCTTCGCGCGCCATGTGCGTGCTCAAGCCGCTGAAAGTGGTCATCACCAACTACCCGCAAGATCAGATCGAAACGCTGAGCCTGCCGCGTCATCCCAAGCAGGATATGGGCGTGCGTGAGCTGCCGTTCGCTCGCGAGATCTACATCGACGCCGGTGATTACGAAGAGAACCCGCCAAAGGGCTACAAGCGTCTTGAGCCGGGCGGTGAAGTCCGTCTGCGTGGCAGCTACGTGATCCGCGCCGATGAGGCGATCAAAGATGCCGACGGCAATGTGATCGAACTGCGTTGCTCGTACGACCCCGAAACGCTTGGCAAGAACCCGGAAGGGCGCAAGGTCAAGGGTGTTGTGCATTGGGTTCCGGCAGACGCCAGCGTCGAATGCGAAGTGCGCCTGTACGACCGCCTGTTCCGTTCGGCCAATCCGGAAAAAGCCGAGGAGGGCGCAAGCTTCCTCGACAACATCAACCCCGATTCGCTGGTTGTGCTCAAGGGCTGCCGCGCTGAGCCGTCACTGGCCAATGCCAACCTTGAAGACCGCTTCCAGTTCGAGCGCGAAGGCTACTTCTGCCTCGACTCGAAAGACTCGAAGCCAGAAGCATTGGTGTTCAACCGCACGGTAACGCTGCGCGATTCCTGGGCCTGAGCCCGTTGCAGCGCTGAGTCAGCTGCGCCCGCCCATTGTGATGGCGGGCGCAGCCACTCGAAGATTAAGTGGCCTGTGAGGGCCGCGTTTAAGGATTGATTATGCTGACCATCTACAACACGCTGAGCAAAACCAAGCAGGAACTTAAACCCCTCGAAGGCAACCATGTGCGCATGTATGTCTGCGGCATGACGGTTTATGACTTCTGCCATATTGGTCACGCCCGGGTGATGGTCGCGTTTGACGTGATCGCACGCTGGTTGCGGCATCGCGGCTATGAACTGACCTACGTGCGCAACATCACCGATATCGACGACAAGATCATTCGTCGCGCACAGGAAAACGGTGAAGGTTTTGAGGTGCTGGTTGATCGCATGATCGCCGCCATGCACGAAGACGAAGCGCGCCTGAATGTGCTGCGCCCGGACATCGAACCGCGTGCGACCAGCCATATCGCCGGCATGCACCAGATGATCCAGACACTGATCGACAAAGGCTTCGCCTACGCGCCAGGCAACGGTGACGTTTACTACCGTGTCGGCAAGTTCGTCGGTTACGGCAAGCTGTCGCGCAAGAAAATCGAAGACCTGCGCATCGGCGCGCGTATCGAAGTCGATGAGTCGAAACAAGACCCGCTCGACTTCGTACTCTGGAAAGGCGCCAAGCCGGGCGAGCCAAGCTGGCAGTCGCCGTGGGGCGAAGGCCGTCCGGGCTGGCATATCGAGTGCTCGGTGATGTCGACCTGCTGCCTTGGCGAAACCTTCGACATTCACGGCGGCGGTCCGGATCTGGTGTTCCCGCACCACGAAAACGAAATCGCCCAGAGCGAAGCGGCGACCGGCAAGCTCTACGCCAACGCCTGGATGCATGCGGGGGCGGTGCGCGTTGATGGCGAGAAAATGTCCAAGTCATTGGGCAACTTCTTCACCATTCGCGAAGTGCTGCAAAAGTATCACCCCGAAGTGGTGCGTTACTTCCTCGTGTCGAGCCAGTACCGCAGCCCGATCAACTATTCGGAAGACAGCCTCAAGGAAGCCAAAGGCGCGCTGGAGCGTTTCTACCACGCGCTCAAGGGTCTGCCAGAAGCGCCGGCGGCGGGCGGTGATGCATTCGTAGCGCGCTTCTCTGAAGCAATGGATGACGACTTCAATTCGCCGGAAGCTTGCGCTGTGCTGTTTGAAATGGTCCGTGAGGTTAACCGCCTGCGCGACACCGACGTCCAGGCGGCTGCGGGTCTGGCTGCGCGCTTGAAAGAGCTGGCGGGCGTGCTCGGTGTGCTGCAACTGGAGCCTGAAGCGTTCCTGCAGGCCGGTGCCGAAGGCAAGGTCGATGCAGCCGAAGTCGAAGCACTGATTGCCGCGCGCCTGCAGGCACGCAGCGACAAGAACTGGGCCGAGTCCGACCGCATCCGCGATCAACTGACGGCAATGGGTGTGGTTCTGGAAGACGGCAAAGGCGGCACGACCTGGCGTTTGGCTGAATAAGCTGGCAGCGCCGCTTAACGCTTCTGCGCTGAAACTGCTGGCTACAGCGGGATAGAGTTTTCGCACCTGTAGTCAGTAAAGCCGGGTCGATCCGGCTGTTCCACGCCCTGCATTTGCAGCGTTTCCGAGGCCACAAAAAAAGCCGTTACCAGGTAACTGATAACGGCTTTTTTATTCAGCGCGGGCTGTTTGCTCAGCCGCCGCTATTGCACCCGTTCTTAGCGATTGAAGCGCTCCACCAGCGACTGCTGGCCTTTGGCGTTGCCGGTGAGGGCTTGGCTCAGGCGAGCGGTTTGTTGTGCGTCTTCTGCGGTCTGGTCCGACAACTGGGCGATGTTGGTGATGTTGCGGTTGATCTCGTCGGCGACCGCACTTTGCTCTTCAGCGGCGGCGGCGATCTGGTCGGCCATGCCGGCGATATTTTCCACCGAGTCACTGATACCCATCAACGCCTGATCCGCCAGCAGAACCTGCTTGACGCCTTCATCGGCCTGCGAACGACCGATTTGCATGGCGACCACGGCCTCTTCTGCGGTGCGCTGCAGTTTGGCGATCAGTTGGTGGATCTGTCCGGTTGACTCGCCGGTGCGCTGCGCCAGCGAACGTACTTCGTCGGCGACCACGGCAAAGCCACGGCCCATCTCGCCCGCACGCGCCGCTTCGATCGCGGCGTTGAGGGCCAGCAAGTTGGTCTGGTCGGCGATCCCTTTGATCACATCGACCACGCTGCCAATTTCGTTGCTGTCCTGCGCCAGACGAGTCACGGTTTCGCCGGTTTCACCCACGGACACCGACAAGCGCTCGATGGCTTCACGGGTTTGCGCAGTGATAGTGCGACCTTCGCGGGTGAGGCGGTTGGCTTCCTGAGTGGCAATCGCCGTGCGTGCAACGTTGCTGGCGACTTCCAGTGTGGTCGCAGCCATCTCGTTGACGGCCGTGGCCACCTGTTCGGTTTCCTGACGTTGGCGTTCAAGACCGGAAGAACTGTTGATCGCCAGCGTATCGGCCTGGCTGGCTTGTTCAGCGAGATTCTCGGCGCTGTCGAGCAAGCGGGTCAGGCAGGTTTTAAGGCGCGCTTCCTGGCTCAGTGCGCTCATTTCCAGGCGCGCTACAGCGCCTTTGCTGCTGGTGTACATCTGCGCAATCATCGGATCGCTGATGGTTTCTTCCGACAGTTTGAGCAGGCGCTGGAGGCCGCGCTGTTGCCAGTTGAGTGCCATCAAGCCCAGCGGGATCGAGGCAGCAACGGTCGCCAGCAAGGCCCAGTTGCTTTCAATCAGCTGTGCGGCTACGCAACCGAACAGGCCGATGCCGATGTAAGGAAGCAGGTCGAGGGTGCGCGGCAACCAGCTGTCGCTGCTGGCCACCGCCGGCTTGCCCGAGTTCACGCGCGCGTACAGCTGCTCGGCACGGCTGATTTGCTCGGCAGTCGGCTTAACCCGAACCGACTCGAAACCGATAACTTGGGAGTTGCTGAGGATCGGCGTGACGTAAGCGTTGACCCAGTAATGATCGCCATTCTTGCAACGGTTCTTGACGATGCCCATCCACGGGCGACCTTGCTGCAAGGTGCTCCACATGTGCTGGAACACTGCGGGTGGTACATCCGGGTGGCGCACAAGGTTGTGCGGAGCGCGCATCAGCTCATCCATCGAGAAGCCGCTGATTTTGACAAACTCATCGTTGCAGTAAGTGATCTGGCCCTTGGTATCGGTGGTCGATATCAGGCGCTGGTCTGCTGAGAAGGTACGTTCACGCTGGGTAACAGGCTGATTATTGCGCATGGTGATGGTCCCGGTGGTAATGCTTATGCATCGGCCCAGGCGCAGTAAAGTTGAGAAGGGATTGGCAAAAAACCAGGGTTTATTGATCTGGATCAATAAATACCAGAGAAAGTGGGTACTTGAATGCCTCAAGTACCCACGCAGACCTCTATTTAGCGGCTATCAGCTCACGCAGAACGTAGTGCAGAATCCCGCCAGCCTTGAAGTATTCAACCTCGTTTACCGTATCGATCCGGCACAGCACTTCAATCCGTTCGGTGCTGCCGTCGGTATGGGTGATGTTGACGATCAGGTTCATCATCGGCTCTAGTTCTGTGCCTTCAAGGCCGCTGATGGTGAGGGTTTCCTCGCCCGTCAGGTTCAGGCTCTTGCGGGTATTGGGGGCTTTGAACTGCAACGGCAGAACACCCATGCCCACCAGATTCGAGCGGTGGATGCGCTCGAAGCTTTCAGCAATGACCGCTTTGACCCCAAGCAGGTTAGTGCCTTTTGCCGCCCAGTCGCGGGAGGAGCCGGTGCCGTATTCCTTGCCGGCAACGATAACCAGCGGCGTGTTTTGCGCTTGATAGCGCATGGCCGCGTCGTAGATCGAGAGCTTTTCGCCGGTCGGATAGTGCAGGGTGTTGCCGCCTTCCTCGCCGTCGAACATCTCGTTGCGGATACGAATATTGGCGAAGGTGCCGCGCATCATCACCTGATGGTTGCCGCGGCGTGAGCCGTAAGAGTTGAAGTCCACCGGTTCCACGCCTTGCTCACGCAGGTAGCGCCCGGCGGGGCTGTCGGTCTTGATGTTACCGGCTGGGGAGATGTGGTCGGTGGTGACCGAATCACCCAGCAGGGCGAGGATGCGCGCCTCTTTGATGTCACCTACCGGCGGTGCTGGCTCATTGATGTGCTCGAAGAACGGCGGGTGCTGAATGTAGGTCGAGTCATCGCGCCACACATAAGTGTCCGACTCTGTAACCTTGATCGCTTGCCATTGCTCGTCGCCGGCAAACACTTCGCCGTATTCCTTGTGGAACATCGCCGTGTCGACTTTCAGTACGGCTTCGGCAATTTCTTTCTGGGTCGGCCAGATATCCTTGAGGTAGACCGGATTGCCATCGCGGTCGTCGCCCAGAGATTCCTCGGCGATGTTAATGCGCACGTTACCTGCCAGCGCATAGGCGACAACCAGGGGCGGCGAGGCCAGCCAGTTGGTTTTCACCAGCGGGTGCACGCGGCCTTCGAAGTTGCGGTTGCCGGACAGCACCGATGCAACCGTAAGGTCGGCTTTCTGCACGGCGGCCTCGATGGCTTCGGGTAAAGGCCCGGAGTTACCGATACAGGTTGTGCAGCCATAGCCGACCAGATCGAAGCCAAGTTGGTCGAGGTATTGGGTGAGGCCGGCAGCCTTGAAGTATTCGGTCACCACTTTCGATCCGGGTGCCAGTGAACTCTTGACCCACGGCTTGCGCTTCAGGCCTTTCTCCACCGCTTTCTTGGCGACCAGACCTGCGGCCATCATCACGCTCGGGTTGGAGGTGTTGGTGCACGAGGTGATAGCGGCAATGACCACCGCACCATTTTTCAGATGATGCGTGTGACCATCGTGCTCGTAGTCGACACCGCCGGTCATGGCTTCACTGCCGACTGCCGCGCCGCCGCCACCTTCACTGAGCATGCGGCCTTCTTCCTTGGCGGCAGGCTTGATTTGCAGGTCCATGAATTGATTGAACGCGCTGTGTACTTGCGACAGCGGGACACGGTCTTGCGGGCGTTTGGGGCCGGCAAGGCTGGATTCAACGGTGCTCATGTCGAGCGCCATGCTGTCGCTGAATGTCGGCTCCAAGCCGTTCTCGCGCCACAAGCCTTGCGCCTTGCAGTAGGCCTCGACCAGCGCCACGGTTTCGCTTGGGCGACCGGACAGGCGCAGGTATTCAAGGGTAACGTCATCGACCGGGAAGAAGCCGCAGGTCGCACCATACTCGGGCGCCATGTTGGCGATTGTGGCGCGGTCCGCCAGTGGCAGCGATTCCAGTGCATCGCCGTAGAACTCGACGAACTTGCCAACCACACCCTTGCTGCGCAGCATTTCGGTGACCGTCAGCACCAGGTCGGTGGCGGTGATGCCTTCATTGAGTTTGCCGGTGAGTTTAAAGCCGACCACTTCTGGAATCAGCATCGACACCGGCTGCCCGAGCATGGCGGCTTCTGCCTCGATGCCGCCGACGCCCCAGCCCAGCACGCCGAGGCCATTGATCATGGTGGTGTGCGAGTCGGTGCCCACCAGCGTGTCGGGGAAGGCGTAGGTTTCGCCGTCCTGTTCTTTGGTCCAGACCGTGCGGCCGAGGTATTCAAGGTTTACCTGATGGCAAATGCCCGTGCCCGGCGGCACTACGCTGAAATTGTCGAACGCATGCTGGCCCCAGCGCAGGAATTCGTAGCGCTCACCGTTGCGCTGCATCTCGATATCGACGTTCTGCTCGAAGGCCGAGCTGTTGGCGAACTTGTCGACCATGACCGAGTGATCAATGACCAGATCAACAGGTGATAATGGGTTGATCTTCTGCGGGTCGCCGCCGGCCTTGCTCATGGCATCACGCATGGCAGCCAGATCGACCACGGCGGGAACGCCGGTGAAGTCTTGCATCAGGACGCGGGCGGGGCGGTATTGGATTTCACGGTTGGAGCTGCGCGAGTCGAGCCAGCTGGCCATCGCCTGTAAATCGTCGCGAGTTACGGTCTTGCCGTCTTCCCAGCGCAACAGGTTCTCGAGCAGAACCTTGAGAGACATGGGCAACTTGTCGATATTGCCCAGTGCGTTTGCCGCATCGGGCAAACTGAAATACTGATATTTTTTGTCGCCGACGGTGAGTGTGCGGCGGCTTTTCAAACTGTCCACGGATTGCATGCATGACTCCTTGTGTGCCCAAACTTTTAAAAATGGGGGCATGGCAGCCATTCTGGGGGCCGCTCATCAGGCTGTTTGAAGCTGGGCGATGACTCCAATAAAACTTTAGGGTAGCTGGGGTAAAAGACAACCTACCATTCAGCTGACCGGCTTTAGGCCTCAGGGTTCCCGACACGGCGGTCGAGTTCCGCTATCATGCGCGCCTTGAGGAGAGTTTGAATGAATACGTTGTTAATGCACTGCCGCCCCGGTTTCGAGAATGAGGTCTGCGCCGAGATCGCCGATCACGCCGCCTTGTTGGAAGTTTCCGGCTACGCCAAAGCCAAACCGGGCACAGCTTGCGCCGAGTTCATCTGCACCGAAGAAGATGGTGCGCAGCGGTTGATGCAGGGTGTGCGCTTCAAACAGCTGATATTTCCCCGCCAATGGGCGCGTGGCGTGTTCGTCGAGCTGCCCGAGACGGATCGCATCAGCGTGTTGCAAGCGCATCTGGCCGACTTTCCGCTCTGCGGCAGCCTGTGGCTGGAAGTGCTGGATACCAATGACGGCAAAGAGCTTTCGAACTTCTGCAAAAAATTTGAAGCACCGCTGCGCAAAGCCCTGATTAAATCCGGACGCCTGGTTGATGATCCGAAAAAGCCGCGCCTGCTGCTGACCTTCAAGAGCGGCCGCGAAGTGTTTGCCGGGCTGGCTGAGGCGAATAACTCGGCGTTGTGGCCGATGGGTATTCCGCGCCTTAAATTTCCGCGTGAGGCCCCGAGCCGTTCCACCCTAAAACTGGAAGAGGCGTGGCACACCTTTATTCCACGTGAGCAGTGGGATGAGCGACTGTCTGATGAGATGACCGGCGTTGACCTCGGCGCAGCACCTGGCGGTTGGACCTATCAGCTGGTCAAGCGCGGCATGCTGGTCACCGCGATTGATAACGGCCCGATGGCAGAGAGCCTGATGGACACCGGTTTGGTTCAGCACTTGATGGTCGATGGTTTCACTTGGAAGCCCAAGCAGATGGTCGACTGGATGGTCTGCGACATCGTCGAAAAGCCGGCACGCAACGCCGCATTGCTGGAAACCTGGATCGGTGAAGGCCTGTGCCGAGAGGCGGTGGTTAATCTCAAGTTGCCGATGAAGCAGCGTTACATCGAAGTGAAACGGCTGCTTGAGCGCATTGAGGAAGGGCTGGCGGCGCGTGGGGTTAAAGCTTCGATTGCCTGCAAACAGCTTTACCACGACCGCGAAGAAGTTACCTGTCACTTGCGCCGTCTGGGTACCGCTAAACCTAAAGTACAATGAGCCAAGCGTTACGCGCCAATGCATCAACCGTGCAGCTTCAGCCTGCGGTTGAGCAGGCGCGCAGCGATCAATACCGCCTTACTCGACTGCGCGCGAATCTGCCGCGCGACCGATTGCCTGGAGTTGTTTATGCCTGACTTCCCTGACTCATCACTCGATGCCACGCTCGATGCCAGTGGCCTCAATTGCCCCGAGCCGGTGATGATGTTGCACAACAAGGTGCGCGATCTGCCAGCTGGCGGCTTGCTCAAGGTGATCGCCACTGATCCTTCGACACGTCGCGACATTCCCAAATTTTGTAACTTCCTTGGCCATGAGCTGCTTGATCAGGCTGAAGAGGCGGGTTCTTACCTGTACTGGATTCGCAAAAAGGCTGACTGAAGCCAACGCTCAGGGCTGATCCGTCCAGCCGGATTGGCCGGGTGCCATTGCGCACGACTTCAACAGCGCCTGCCAAGCCTTTACATGGCGTTTGTTGGCCGCCTGAAACCCCTGCCAAAGCGAGTCCTCAGTTCCGGCCAGTTGTTGCAGGTAAGTGTGCAGCGCAGGCGGAGTCTGCTCGACAGACGCCAGTTGCAGCAGCGTTTCACTCCATTGTGTGCCTTGCTGGCTAACCGTAGCCAGATACGGTTGCAGGCTGCCTGCGTAGTACTTAACGAAAATATTCTGCATAACCCGCGTACGCTGCGTCGGCTTGCCAATCGGGCACAGCGGCCGTTTGCGCAAGCGTTGCTCAAGCAGCGCGCTGGCCTGTTCAAGCGTGTCGGTCAGGCTGAGCAGGCTGGTGATCAATTGCGGCGCTTGCTGGTCGGCCTGCAAGGTGAAAAACAGCGGATCGAGTTGGGCCGTGGCCGGTGGCAGTTGCTGCGGTAACTGGCTGCCAACTTGAGCCAGTTGCGCCAATGCCTGCACCGCCGGATTCTCACGTGTGGCACTTACCGGCAACGCCTGCTGGCTAAAGCGCAGGCTGTGCTCGAACTCTGGGCTGGCATTGAGTGCATTCCAGAACACCTGCAACAGTTGATCGCGCTTTTGCGCTTGCAGGGTTGCCAGCGTCTGGTTGAGTGACTGATCGGGTTGGGTTTGCAGGTACACCCGGCACGCGTCTATCGCCCGCAGCAGATCGCCTTCATAACCGAGGCGGCTGCTGGGCTGCATCTGTTTACCGAGAATGCTGTTGCGTTCACTGATGAGCAGCTGCAAATCCGGGCAGCGGCGCACATCAATCAACAGGTCGAGCAGGCTGATGCGGATATCGCTGATTTCACTAACGCGCAGGCGTCGCGCAGGCAGGCGGTATTGCGCCAGCCGCTTGTTGTCGAAGGGCTCGACACCAGCACCGTCCAGCGCGCCATTCAGGCGCTTGAGGTAGTCGGCCTGCAATGCCAGGCCATCATCACCCGGCTGGCAGGCGCTGAGGGTAAACAGCAGAAGAAGGACAAGGCTGCGGGCGATCATTCGCCAATAGTAGACGACTTGATCCGCTTGCGGGCGCTGGTCGAAACCCGATAACCGAGCATGATCGCCGCGCAGGTAAGGCCAACTACAAGGCCTTGCCAGAGGCCACGTGGGCCGCTGGGCTCGCCCAGCCAGTCAGTCAGGCCCAGCGCGTAGCCAATCGGCAGGCCGATGCCCCAGTATGCGAACAAAGTGAGCAGCATGGTCACTCGGGTGTCCTGGTAGCCGCGTAGCGCGCCGGCCGCAGTGACCTGCACCGCGTCTGACAGTTGGAACAATGCGGCGTAGACGATCAGCGACGCTGCCAAGGCAATAACCTCGGCGTTATCGGTGTAGATGCCGACGATAGGCTCACGAAACAGCAAAATCAGTGTGCATGAAAGGCACGCGTATGCCAGTGCGGTGGCCATGCTTACACCCGCAGCAAAGCGCGCATCGCGGGGATGACCGCGCCCCAGCGCCTGGCCGACGCGTACGGTGGCAGCCATGCCGAGCGAATAGGGGATCATGAACACAATCGAGCTGAAGTTCAGGGCGATCTGGTGGCCGGCAACCACCTTGGAGCCCAACCCGCCGATCAGCAGGGCAATCACCGCGAAAATGCTCGACTCGGCAAATACTGCAATGCCGATTGGCAGGCCAATCGAAACCAGACGTTTAATCACGGCCCACTGCGGCCAGTCGAATTGGCTGAATAATTGGCTGTCGCGATAAGCCTTGGCGATTTTCACCCACGTCAGCATGCCCAGCAGCATAAAGCCCATGACCAGGCCGGTTGCCCAGCCGCAACCAACGCCGCCCATCGCGGGAAGGCCGAACTTGCCGTAAATGAAGATGTAGTTGAGCGGGATATTCAACACCAAGCCGCACAGGCCAAGGATCATGCTCGGCCGGGTAAGCCCCAGGCCGTCACTGAAACAGCGCAGTACGTGGTACAAGGCAACGGCCGGGAAACCACAGGCGACAGCGCGCAAATAACCCATGGCCGGACCGATCAGATCGGGCTCGACATTCATCTTGTGCAGGATGATTTCGGCGTTCCACAGCAACATGGCGGCGCAACCGCCCACCACCAATGCCAGCCACAACGCCTGACGCACCAGCGCGCCAATGGAGGCGTGTTCGCCCGCGCCAAAACGCTGGGCGACCTTGGGCGTGGTGGCCAGCAGAATGCCGGTCATGAGCAAAAAAACCGGAATCCAGATCGAGTTGCCGAGCGCCACCGCTGCCAGATCACGCGGCCCAACGCGACCAGCCATGACCGTATCGACGAAGCCCATCGCGGTATTGGCAAGCTGCGCGATGATGATCGGCGTAGCAAGCACCATCAGTCCGCGCAGCTCGGTGCGAGCGCGCTGAAAACGTGATTGGCTGGCGGGTGTTGCGGACATGGCATTTGCTCTGGAAAAACCGCGAAGTATACGCTTTGACCGCATGGTCAGGAAGCGTGTGGAGCAGGCTTTTTAAAGGTGTTGGCGAAATAACCGCGCGGCTATTGGCAGCCCCGTGCGCTCGCAGCATTGGCTGCAACTGGTAAACTGCCGCTCTGCTTATCGGGAGTTGGATCATGCGTATTGTCGCAGACGAGAATATTCCACTGGTTGACGAGTTTTTTTCAGGCTTCGGCCAGATTACCCGGTTGCCGGGGCGCGGTATAAAACCCGCTGACGTGGCCGATGCCGATGTCTTGCTGGTGCGTTCAGTGACGCGCGTAAACAAGGCATTGCTCACGGGTAGCAAGGTCAGGTTTGTCGGCACTGCAACCATTGGCACCGATCACCTTGATCTCGACTATTTCGCCGAAGCTGGCATTGGCTGGTCCAGTGCGCCTGGCTGCAATGCCCGGGGCGTGGTCGATTATGTGCTGGGCAGTTTGCTGGTGCTGGCGGAGCAGCAGGGCGCCGACCTTGCGAGCAAAGTGTATGGCGTGGTCGGTGCTGGCCAGGTCGGTGGCCGTCTGGTCGAGGTGCTGCGCAATCTTGGCTGGCAGGTTCTCGTGTGTGACCCGCCGCGTGCAGCGGCAGAGGGCGGCGATTTTGTCAGCCTCGAGCAGATTCTTGCCGAGTGCGATGTGATCAGTCTGCACACGCCAATCACCGCCGTCGGTGAATACCCGACTCGGCACTTGCTCGATGCAGCACGCTTGGCGCAATTGCGGCCGGGCTCTTGGTTGATCAATGCCAGTCGTGGCCCGGTTGTCGATAATCAGGCGTTACTTGCCGCCTTGCGCCAGCGCCCCGACTTGCAAGCAGTGCTGGACGTTTGGGAAGGCGAGCCTCTGACTGATCAAGCGCTGGTCGACTTGTGCCAGATCGCCACGCCGCATATTGCCGGCTACAGCCTGGATGGTAAATTGCGCGGCACGGCGCAAATCTATCAGGCCTTGTGTGCGCATTTGGCAGTGGCCGAGACCGTGCAGCTGGATGATCTGATGCCGCCATCATGGTTGCCCGAACTGACCCTCAATGCCGAGGCGCAGCTGCCTTGGGCGTTGGCAACTATTTGCCGGGCAGTGTATGACCCGCGCCGCGACGATGCCGATTTCCGGCGCTGTGTTCGCGGCGACGAAAGCCAGCGGCGGGCTGCCTTCGATGCGCTGCGCAAGCACTATCCGGTGCGCCGTGAAATAGACGGTTTAAGCGTTCGCGTGCAAGGCGAGGCGCCGGCACTGATCCGGCAAGTCCGCGCGCTGGGCGCGCAATTACGCTGATGCACCGTTACCAAATGTCGGCGCAGTATGGGCCTGACAGACTGCTGATCGGGTTGCAGCATGCTAAGCAGGCTCAGGCACAATGAGCCTGCTTGCGTGTCAGTCGTGTTTTTCAGTGGCGCCGGTGCGGCTCACTTCGAGTTTTTCGCAGGCCTGCTGGATCATTTCTTCGGTGATCGGTACTTCGTGGCCTTCGTCATCGATTATCGCACCACCCACCGGCTGGTCAGCGCTGGCAGTGTCCGAAGATTGTGCGCCGTCTTTGCTGGTGTTCATCAGTTGTCTCCTGATTAGAGGGGGTAGCTGGCAATAGTGCTGGTGCGCTATTGCGGTGTAGTTACTGTGCCAAAAAATTACCGGTTTTGAAAAGACCATTCAAGCGTAGCCAAACGAGGAATTTATGGCGGTATTTCACATTGGCTTGATTATTAATCCGTTGGCCGGGCTCGGCGGGCCTGCTGGCTTCAAGGGCAGTGATGGCATGGCCGACGAGGCGCTGGCGCTCGGTATTGAGCCCAAAGCGGCGCTGCGCACCCGTGTTGCACTGGAATGTTTGCTTGAGCTGCGCGACCGGCTGCAGTTCGTGACGTATCCGGGGGCGATGGGCGCTGACCTGCTCGCTGAAATGGGTTTTTCTTACCGCCTGCCTGCAGGGCTGGATGCTAACGCTGTGCACGCGCTGACAACCGCTGACGATACCCGCAAAGCCGTTGAGTTGCTGCAGGACGCCAACGTTGCGCTGATTTTGTTCGCCGGAGGCGATGGCACCGCCCGCGACGTTTCTGCCGCTGCTCGCGAGGGCCAGCCGGTGCTGGGAATTCCGGCAGGGGTGAAGATTCAGTCCGGCGTGTATGCGATCAGCCCACGCGCCGCCGGCGAGCTGACCCGGCGTTTGGTCGAGGGCGGTTTGGTGCGCCTGGCCAGAGGCGAGGTGCGCGATATCGACGAGACGGCGTTGCGCGGCGGCAAAGTGGCTGCACGCTGGTATGGCGAGCTGACCGTGCCGGAAGAGGGCGGCTTTGTGCAGCAGGTCAAGCAGGGTGGCGTCGAGTCTGAAGAACTGGTGCTGAGTGATTTGGCCGCTTGGCTGGAAGATACCTGGGAGACGGATGTGCGTTATGTATTCGGCCCCGGCTCTACCTTGCACGGGCTGGCGGGTAATCTTGGCCTGAACACCACGCTGCTTGGCGTGGATGTTATCGAGAACGGCGCAGTGCTGGCGGCAGACGTGAACGAGATGCAGTTGTATGAGCTGATCGCCGAGCACCCGGCGCGCTTGCTGGTGACCGCGATTGGCGGGCAAGGGCATATTCTCGGGCGCGGCAATCAGCAACTGAGCCCGCGAGTAGTACGCGCGATTGGCCTGGATAATCTGCGCGTGGTTGCCACCAAACGTAAGCTTGCGACGTTGCAGGGCCGTGCTTTGCTGGTCGATAGCGGCGACATCGCGCTGGATGAGGCATTCCCGGATGTGGTCAAAGTCTGGGCCGGCTATCGCGAAGAGTTGCTCTATCCGGTCGAGCACGGCTGAGCCGATTCGCGCGATTAGCGTTGTGCAAAGGCGCGGCGCTTGAATGCAGCCGCGCCCAGACTATCGAGCGCGAAAGGGTTGATTGAGTAAGCGTCAGGCCCCATCTTCAGTGGGTCTAAGTCCTTTTGCGAGCAACCATGCGATCTCTCTTGTCGGCCCGTCAACGCAACGCATTACGCATGGCCTGGGCTTTTGTGGCGCCTTATCGCTGGCGTGTACTCGGCGCGTTGGTGGCGCTGGTGTTCACGGCCGGCATTACGTTGTCGATGGGCCAGGGCATTAAACTGCTGGTCGATCAGGGCCTGGCCACCCAGTCTGCCGAGGCGTTGAAGCACTCGATTGCGCTGTTCTTTGCGCTGGTGCTGGCACTCGCCGTCGGCACGTACACGCGCTTTTATCTGGTTTCATGGATCGGCGAGCGCTTTGTCGCGGACATCCGCAAGCGCGTGTTCAATCACCTGATCGAGCTGCATCCGGGCTTTTATGAAAGCAACCGCAGCTCTGAAATCCAGTCGCGCCTGACTGCCGACACCACGCTGTTGCAGTCGGTGATTGGCTCATCGTTGTCGATGGCGTTGCGTAACCTGATCATCATGATCGGCGGCGTGGTGCTGCTGGTCATCACCAACCCCAAACTCAGTGCGATTGTGTTGGTGGCGTTGCCACTGGTGATTGCGCCGATTCTTATTTTTGGCCGCAAGGTTCGCGCCTTGTCGCGTCAGAGTCAGGACCGCGTCGCGGATGTCGGCAGCTATGTCGGCGAGGTGCTGGGGCAGATCAAAACGGTGCAGGCTTACAACCATCAGGACGAGGAGAAACACCGCTTTGGCCTGTCAGTCGAGGCTGCATTTGCCACCGCCCGCAAGCGCATTGCCCAGCGCGCCTGGCTGATTACGGTGGTGATCGTGCTGGTGCTCGGGGCGGTCGGCGTCATGCTTTGGGTGGGTGGCATGGATGTGATCGCCGGGCGTATCTCGGGCGGGGAATTGGCCGCCTTTGTGTTCTACAGCCTGATTGTGGGCTCCTCGTTCGGCACCTTGAGTGAGGTGATCGGTGAGTTGCAGCGTGCAGCCGGTGCCGCCGAGCGCATCAGCGAACTGTTGCAGGCCAGGAATCAGATCCGCGCGCCTGCAAACGGTCAGCTTGAGTTGCCCACGCTGGTTCAAGGGCGTATTGAGCTTGAGGATGTGCATTTTGCTTATCCGTTACGGCCCGACACCTTCGCCGTCGAGGGTATATCGCTGAAGGTTGAGCCCGGTGAAACGGTCGCGCTGGTCGGGCCGTCCGGTGCCGGAAAGTCGACCTTGTTTGATTTGCTGCTGCGTTTTTTCGATCCGCAAACCGGGCGTATATTGATTGATGGGCAGCCAATCAACCTGCTCGCCCCTGATCAGTTACGCAGCTGCTTTGCGCTGGTGTCGCAAAACCCGGCGCTGTTCTTTGGCACGGTCGAAGACAACATTCGATATGGCAATACCGAAGCCAGCGACGCGGCGGTCGAGGCGGCGGCCAAGGCGGCGCACGCGCACGCGTTCATCATGCGTTTGCCGCAGGGTTACAAGACCCATTTGGGCGACTCCGGTCTGGGTCTTTCAGGCGGTCAGCGTCAGCGCCTGGCGATTGCCCGTGCCTTGTTGGTGGATGCACCGGTACTGCTGCTGGACGAGGCCACGAGTGCGCTGGATGCCGAGAGTGAACACCTGATTCAGCAAGCGCTGCCAACGCTGATGCAGGGGCGCACCACATTGGTTATCGCGCACCGGTTGGCGACCGTTACCCGAGCCGATCGCATTGCGGTGATTGATCAGGGCAAGTTGCAGGCAATTGGCAGCCACCAGCAATTGCTGGCGACTAATGCGCTGTACGCGCGACTTGCCGAATTGCAGTTCAATTCGCAATAGATGCCTCAGCCGCAATCTTGCGGCTGCGCGGGCGATTGCGGCTTCATCGTCGCGGCGGTGCCGGTGGAGGCGAGAATGATGAAGCTAATCGCCAGCCATTGGCTGAACGACAGGTGTTCGGTGAGGAACAGCAGCCCGGCTAATGCAGCAATCGCAGGTTCCAGGCTCATCATGATGCTGAAGGTACGGGCTGGCAGGCGCGTCAGGGCCATCATCTCCAGGCTGTAAGGCAGCGCCGAGGACAAGACGGCAACGCCAAAGGCAATGGGCAAGATATCCAGCGCGAACAGGTTGCTGCCGGCTTGCCACAGGCCAATCGGAATCACCACGATCGCGGCTACCAGCGTGCCCAGCGCGACCGTGTGGCGGCCGTGCTCGCTGCCCGCGCGTTTGCCAAAAATGATGTACATCGCCCAGCAGGCACCTGCGCCCAGCGCGAGCGCCATCCCCACGGGATCGAGCGGCTCGTCTGTCAGGTTGGTCGGCAACAGCAACCACAAACCCGTGGCGGCGAGGGCGATCCAGAGAAAGTCGATTGGCCGGCGCGATGACAACAACGCCAGCGTTAACGGGCCGGTGAATTCCAGTGCTACAGCGATGCCCAGCGGTATAGTTTGCAAGGCCATATAAAACATCAGATTCATCAGCCCCAGCGCAACGCCGTAGGCCAGCAGCGAGCGGCACGATTGCAACGTCAGTTTGGCCTGCCACGGGCGCAACAGCAGGCACAAAATAAGCGCGCCGATACCCAGGCGCAGCGCGGTAGTGCCCTCAGCGCCAATCACCGGAAACAGGCTCTTGGCCAGCGACGCGCCACTCTGGATGGAAATCATGGCGATGATCACCAACGCAATCGGCAGCAGCACTGGAAATCGACTAAAGGGGCTGGGCATCTCTCATCCTAAGAATTAGCGGCAGTACAAATAAAAAACCGGCCTGGAGGCCGGTTTTAACGGACTTATCTACTTAGCGATATTCGCAAAGGTAGGCCGTTTCAGTGGCGACCTGCAGTTGGAATTTGCTGTCTGCAGGAACGGTGAACTTGCTCCCGGCGGCAAAGGTTTCCCATTTTTCAGTGCCTGGCAGTTTCACTGTGAGTGCGCCTGCAACCACGTGCATGACTTCTAGCTGGCTGGTGCCGAATTCATATTCGCCTGGCGCCATTACGCCGATCGTTGCCGGGCCTTCAGCCATCCCGAATGCGATGGATTTGACGGTGCCGTCGAAATACTCATTGACCTTGAACATCTGCTAATCCTCAAAGGCTGTAAATAAAGGTGGGCAAGTATGCACAAGCGTTAACGTTGCGTCATCCGCTTTGCGTGGCTTTCTAGCGGCAGAATCAAAGGTAACAAGCGGGCGGTGTTACGGGCGTCGGTCAGCGCCCGGTGCTGTTGTCCGCTGAATTGCAATCCGGCCAGCTGCAAAGCAGTGTGCAGACCGACCGGCTGTTGCAGTTTGCGCTCTTCGCTGAAGCGTCGCTTGAGGTTCAGGTGGCTAATATCATGCAGGCAACTGCTCAATTCGTGGCGCTGCCATTCCTGCTCCAGCTGACGTTTATCATAAGCGCCCCAACTGGCCCAACCTTGTAAATGCGGTTGATGGCTGACCAGCCAGCGCTCGAATTGCGGCCACACCGAGGTCAACGGCGCGGCGCTGTTGATGGCTTGCTGGCTGATGTGAGTCAGCTCCCGGCAAAACTGGGTCAGGTGCGGGCGTCGCTGGGGTTTCACGTACCGCTGGAAATGATCGACTTCATGCCCGTCAGGCCGTACCAGGCTGGCGCCAATTTCGATGATTTCCATTTCCTCTACGGGCCAGCCGCCTTCTTCGGTGGTGGCTTCAAGGTCTATTACCAGCCAGTGTCCCATGGGCTCTCCCTGCGCTGTGGGTGTGCCGTTGATGCGGTGGGTTGCGTGAACAGTTGCTGGCAATCCAGTAAAAATCGCTAATCAGCAGCATATACGCTCAATTGCGATTGTGCAGACAGCTAAAGCAACTGTTGCAAGCTGTTTTCTATCAAAGCAAATCCCGTGATAGGCTGCAAATTCATGAATTCGGAGGTGTTGTATGACGACGGTAGCCTTTATCGGTCTGGGTGTAATGGGATTCCCTATGGCCGGTCATCTGGCGCGAGCGGGCCATGATGTGTGCGTATATAACCGTAACCCGGCCAAAGCTGCCGACTGGGTCGAGACCTATGCCGGCCGTAGCGCAGCAACGCCTCGCGAAGCCGCGCAGGGCGCCGAATTGGTGATGGTTTGCGTGGGCAACGACGACGACCTGCGCAGCGTGGTGCTCGGTGACGATGGCGCGTTTGCTGGCATGCAGGCCGAAGCCATTCTGGTCGATCACACCACGGCCTCCGCCGATGTCGCCCGCGAACTGGCTGGCAAGGCCGCCGAGCTGGGCTTGGGTTTTCTTGATGCGCCGGTGTCTGGCGGGCAGGCGGGGGCGGTCAATGGTGCCCTGACAATCATGGTGGGCGGTGATGCAGCAGCCTACGCTCGCGCCGAACCGGTGATTCAGGCCTACGCCCGCATGGCGCGCCTGATGGGTGAGGCTGGCAGCGGCCAACTGACCAAGATGGTTAATCAGATCTGCATCGCCGGCCTGGTTCAGGGCTTGAGTGAGGCGTTGCACTTTGCTCAGTGCGCCGGCCTCGATGGTGAAGCGGCGATGGAGGTGATCAGCAAAGGCGCGGCACAGTCATGGCAGCTGGAGAACCGTCACAAGACCATGCTGGCAGGTGATTTCGACTTCGGTTTCGCGGTGGACTGGATGCGCAAGGACCTGTCGATTCTGCTCAACGAGGCGCGTAACAATGGAGCGCAGCTGCCGGTAACCGCGCTGGTTGATCAGTTCTATGCTGATGTTCAAGGCATGGGCGGCGGCCGTTGGGACACCTCCAGCCTGTTGGCGCGCTTGAAACCTGCCAAATAAGCGAAATGGCGTACGCCTCCAGGCCTTATCTGGAGGCGTAAATTTGCATGGTGTGGCTGCTAAGTTCGCTTAAATACGAGTAAAATCGGCGAGTAGATCAGTATTCCTTTTTGAGGTTTAACACCCATGGACTGTCGCGCAGGTTGCGGCGCTTGCTGTATTGCTCCCTCTATTAGTTCGCCGATTCCCGGCATGCCACAAGGCAAGCCTGCCGGTGTGCGTTGTGCGCAGCTTTCACCCGATAATTTATGCTCGATTTTCGGCAAGCCGGAACGACCAAAAGTCTGTTCGGCCTTCTCGGCAGACGTGGCTGTTTGTGGCGACACACATGAGGAGGCTATTCGCCTGCTCGCGTGGCTGGAGGATCAAACGGCTGTCACGCCGCAGGTTGCATGCTAGTTCACACGATCAATGATGCCCTGGGGGCGCGATGACTAAGTCGACTCGAATGATGGTTGCAACACTGGCTCTGATGGCGGCAGGTGTTGCGCAGGCCGAGCAGTGGAATCTGGTGAAGGATGAAGATGGCATCAAGGTCTACCTGAGTGAGGTCGCGGGCTCGCCTTACAAGGCGTATCGCGGGGTCACCCAGATCAAGGCGGATATGCCCAAACTGCTCGCCCTGCAGAACGATGTGGTGGGCTCATGTAAATGGATTCACGAGTGCAAATCGCAAAAGTTGCTCAAGCAGGAAGGCGATGTTTACTGGGTGTACTCGCAATTCAATACGCCTTGGCCGGTAACGCCGCGCGACTCCGTGATGAAGGTCACCAGCAAAAAAGCCAGCGACGGCACGGTAACCCGCAGCATGCAAGGCGCACCGAATGACCTGCCGCCGACTGATGGCATGGTCCGCGTGAGCAAGGTCGACGGCAGTTGGACGTTCACGCCGAAAGCGTCAGGCGTGGTCGAGGTGGTGTATCAGGTGCACACTGAGCCGGGCGGCAGCGTGCCATCCTGGCTGGCCAACAAGTTCGTGGTCGAAGCCCCGTTCAACACCCTCAAGGCCTACCGCACACTGGCTGAACAACCCTGACACTAACGTCAGGCCAACCACAAACAACCCCACCTCCGGCCATAAACAAAACCGGAGGATGGATAGCGGCGCAACGCCGCAATCCGTCGAGCCATCGCAAACCCAACCCCAATCCCGCGCCAGGCTTGAGACCGCCATGTCGGAAGCCGCAAGCGGATTCCAACCTCCGCAGATAACCGGAGGATGGATAGCCGGAGGATGGATAGCGAAGCGTAGCGCCGCAATCCGTCGAGCGTTCGCAAGATCAACATCAATCCCGCGTAAGGCATGAGATTGCCATGTCGCAAATCGCCAGCGGATTCCAACCTCCGCAGATAACCGGAGGATGGATAGCGCAGCGAAGCGCCGCAATCCGTCGAGCCATCGCAAGCCCAACACCAATCCCGCACCAGACATGAGATTGCCATGTCGGAAGCCGCAAGCGGATTCCAACCTCCGCCAGATAAACCGGAGGATGGATAGCGCAGCGAAGCGACGCAATCCGTCGAACCATCGCAAGATCAACACCGCCCCGCGTCAGACATGAGACCGTCATGTCGGAAGCCGCAAGCGGATTCCAACCTCCACAGATAACCGGAGGATGGATAGCGAAGCGTAGCGCCGCAATCCGTCGAACCATCGCAAGATCAACACCAATCCCGCGCCAGGCTTGAGGCCGCCATGTCGGAAGCCGCAAGCGGATTCCAACCTCCACAGATAACCGGAGGATGGATAGCGCAGCGAAGCGACGCAATCCGTCGAGCGTTCGCAAGAGCAACATCAAGCACGCGTCAGACACATAAACAAACCGGAGGATGGATAGCGAAGCGCAGCGCCGCAATCCGTCATGACCCTCGCAAGATCAACAACAAACCCTTCATCCAATCGCCCACAAAAAAGCCCACAAGGCGAACCTTGTGGGCTTTTTCAATCAACTGCCAGTCAATCCCGGCAGCTAATCAGCGTCATGCGCTTAGGCGTCGTCCATCGCGCCCATCGCGGTGGTGTTGAAACCGCCGTCGACGTACATGATTTCGCCGCTGACACCCGAGGCCAGGTCGGAGCAGAGGAATGCACCGGCGTTGCCGACTTCGTCGATGGTGACGTTGCGGCGCAGCGGGGTCTGCTTCTCGTTGGCTGCGAGCATTTTGCGGAAGCTCTTGATGCCGGAAGCGGCGAGGGTACGGATCGGGCCAGCCGAAATCGCGTTAACGCGCGTGCCTTCCGGGCCAAGGCTGCCTGCCAGATAACGTACGCCGGCTTCGAGGCTGGCCTTGGCCATGCCCATGACGTTGTAGTTAGGCATGGTGCGCTCAGCGCCCAGGTAGGAGAGCGTCAGCAGGCTGCCGTTGCGGCCTTTCATCATCTCGCGGCCCGCTTTGGCCAGCGCCACGAAGCTGTAGGCGCTGATGTCGTGGGCAATACGGAAGCCTTCACGGGTGGTGACGTCGGTGAAGTCGCCGTCGAGTTGATCACCAGGTGCGAAGCCTACGGAGTGAACGATGCAGTCGAGACCGTCCCACTTCTTGCTCAGTTCGGTGAAAACGTTGGCAATTTCGTCGTCATTGGCCACATCGCACGGGAAGCACAGCTCAGGGCCCGAACCCCAGCCAGCGGCGAACTCTTCAACACGGCCTTTGAGCTTCTCACCCTGATAGGTGAAGGCAAGTTCAGCACCTTCGCGGTGCATTGCGGCTGCAATACCGGACGCGATGGACAGTTTGCTGGCGACGCCAACGATCAGTACGCGCTTACCGCTTAGAAAACCCATGTGTACTCTTCCTCTTCCTGCTTTAAGGATTACTCAGTTTTTGCAGGCGCCAAGAAGGCGGCCTCCAACAACTGCTGCGTATAAATATGCTGCGGTGTTGCAAATATTTCGTCTGCTGGCCCTTGCTCGACGACCTGACCGCTTTTGACCACGATCAAATGGTGGCTCAGAGCCCGTACCACCGCCAAATCATGGCTGATGAACAGGTAGGTCAAGTTGTACTTGGCCTGCAAGGAGCGCAGCAGTTCTACCACTTGGCGCTGAACGGTTCGGTCGAGTGCCGAAGTCGGCTCGTCCAACAGAATCAGCGCCGGTTTCAGCACTAAAGCACGGGCAATGGCAATACGTTGCCGTTGTCCGCCTGAAAACTCGTGGGGATAGCGGTGCCGGGTTTCCGGATCCAGACCTACCTCCGCAAGCGCATCAATAATCGCTTGTTCCTGCTCGGCATCAGTGCCCATCTGATGAATGCGCAAGCCTTCACCGACAATCTGACTCACCGACATCCGTGGGCTCAGGCTGCCAAACGGGTCCTGAAACACCACTTGCATCTGCCGCCTGAACGGGCGAACGTCGTGTTGCGACATGCCATCCAGCGCCTGGCCCTGAAAACGGATACCGCCTTCACTGCCAATCAGGCGCAAAATTGCCATGCCCAACGTCGATTTACCCGAGCCACTCTCGCCAACAATGCCCAGGGTCTGGCCCTGAGGCAGTTTGAAGCCGATGCCGTCTACCGCTTTAACGTAATCGACGGTGCGACGCATCAGGCCTTTCTTGATCGGAAACCAGACGCGCAAGTTGTCGACTTCAAGCAGTGTAGACCCTGGCGGATTGGCAATAGGCCTGCCGCTAGGCTCAGCGCCCAGGAGCTCCTGGGTGTATTCATGCTGAGGCGAGTGGAACAAATTTTCACACGACGCTTGTTCGACGATCTTTCCGCGCTGCATGACACATACTCGGTGCGCAATTCTTCGAACAAGGTTCAAATCGTGGCTGATCAGCAGAATTGCCATGCCCAGCCGCGCCTGCAAATCCTTGAGCAAATCGAGGATTTTCAGCTGCACGGTAACGTCCAGCGCTGTGGTCGGCTCATCCGCAATCAGCAGTTCCGGCTCGTTGGCCAGCGCCATGGCGATCATCACGCGTTGGCGCTGCCCGCCTGAAAGCTCATGCGGATAAGCCTTGAGGCGTTTGTGCGGCTCAGGGATGCCGACCAGATCCAGCAGCTCAAGCGTGCGCTCTGTGGCCGCTTTACCGCTGAGGCCCTTGTGCAGCCCCAGGACTTCGTTGATCTGTTTTTCGATGCTGTGCAGCGGATTCAGCGAGGTCATGGGCTCCTGAAAGACCATGGCGATGCGGTTGCCACGAATCCCGCGCAGCTTCTTTTCATCAACCTTGAGCAGGTCTTCACCTTGATAGGTGATGGTGCCGGCGGGGTGTTGGGCAATCGGGTAGGGCAGCAGGCGCAGGATCGAGTGCGCGGTGACCGATTTTCCCGAGCCACTTTCACCAACCAGCGCCAGGGTTTCCCCACGACGGATATCAAAGCTGACATGCTCGACCACACGCTGGCGCTGGCTGCCGGTGACGAACTCAACCGCCAAGTCGCGGATTTCGATGAGGTTATCGACGTCGCTCATTTTATTTCCTTGGGTCGAACGCATCGCGAGCTGCCTCGCCAATAAACACCAGCAAACTGAGCATGATTGCCAATACGGCAAATGCGCTGATGCCCAGCCACGGTGCCTGCAGGTTGGACTTACCCTGAGCAACCAGCTCGCCAAGCGACGGTGCGCCGGGCGGCAGGCCGAAGCCGAGGAAGTCCAGCGCGGTCAGTGTGCCGATAGCGCCCGTGAGGATGAACGGCATGAAGGTCATGGTCGAAACCATCGCGTTGGGCAGGATGTGGCGGAACATGATTGCGCCGTTTTCCATGCCCAGCGCCCGCGCAGCGCGGACATATTCGAGGTTACGCCCGCGCAGGAACTCCGCGCGCACCACATCGACCAGGCTCATCCACGAGAACAGCAACATGATGCCCAGCAGCCACCAGAAATTCGGCTGCACGAAACTCGCCAGAATGATCAGCAGGTAAAGCACCGGCAAACCGGACCAGACCTCCAGAAAGCGCTGGCCGACCAAGTCCACCCAGCCGCCGTAAAAGCCCTGCAGGGCTCCTGCAAATACGCCGATGATCGAGCTGAGCACGGTGAGAATCAGCGCGAACAACACCGAGATGCGGAAGCCGTAAATCACCCGCGACAACACATCCCGGCCCTGATCGTCTGTGCCCAGCCAGTTGGCGGCAGACGGCGGTGCCGGAGCCGGGACTTCGAGATCGTAGTTGATGCTGGAGTAGCTGTAAGGAATCGGCGGCCAGACCATCAGGCCGTCTTTTTCCTCGATCAGGTTGCGGATGTACGGGCTTTTGTAATTTGCCTGCAAAGGGAATTCGCCGCCGAACACGGTTTCCGGGTAACGCTTGAACACCGGGAAATACCATTGGCCGTCGTAACGCACCGCCAGCGGTTTATCGTTGGCGATTAATTCCGCGCCAAGGCTCAGGGTGAACAGGGCGAGGAAGATCCACAGTGACCACCAGCCGCGTTTGTGCGCTTTGAACAGTTCAAGCCGGCGTTGATTCATCGGTGAGAGTGCCATATCAACCCTCCCGACTTTCAAAGTCGATGCGCGGATCGACCAGGGTGTAGGTAATGTCACCGATCAATTTCACGATCAGCCCCAGTAAGGTGAAGAGAAACAGCGTGCCGAACACCACCGGATAATCCCGGTTGATGGCGGCTTCAAAACTCATCAGGCCCAGACCGTCGAGGGAGAAGATCACCTCGATCAGCAGCGAGCCGGTAAAGAAAATGCCGATGAAGGCCGCGGGGAATCCGGCAATGATCAACAGCATGGCGTTACGGAACACATGCCCGTAAAGCACGCGGGTATTGGTCAGGCCTTTGGCGCGTGCGGTCACCACGTATTGTTTGTTGATCTCGTCGAGGAAGCTGTTTTTGGTCAGCAGGGTCAGCGTCGCAAAGTTGCCGATTACCAGCGCGGTGACGGGCAGGGCGAGGTGCCAGAAATAGTCGAGAATCTTGCCGCCCAGGCTCAGGTCGTCGAAGTTGTTCGAGGTCAGCCCCCGGAGCGGGAACCAGTCGAGGTAACTGCCACCGGCAAAGACCACGATCAGCAGGATGGCGAACAAGAACGCCGGGATTGCGTAGCCGACGATAATCGCCGAGCTGGTCCATACGTCAAACGAGCTACCGTGGCGCGTAGCCTTGGCGATGCCGAGCGGGATCGACACCAGATACATGATCAGGGTGCTCCATAACCCCAGTGAGATCGACACCGGCATCTTCTCGACGATGAGGTCGATCACCTTGGCGTCGCGAAAGAAACTCTCGCCGAAATCGAGTTGGGCGTAATTCTTGAGCATGATCCAGAAACGTTCCGGCGCCGATTTATCGAAGCCGTACATTTTCTGGATTTCCGCCACCAGCTCAGGGTCGAGGCCTTGCGCGCCGCGGTAATTGGAACCTGCCACCGAGACTTCCGCGCCGCCGCCGGCTATCCGGCTGGTTGCGCCATCGAAGCCTTCGAGCTTGGCAATCATCTGTTCAACCGGGCCGCCCGGAGCGGCCTGGATGATGATGAAGTTGATCAGCAAAATGCCGAACAGGGTCGGGATAATCAGCAGCAATCGTCGGAAAATATACGCCAGCATGCTATTGCTCCGCGCCCGTGGCTGGGGTGGCTGGCGCCTGTGTTTCAGCATTTTCCGGCGGTGTCGTCACTTCACGTACCCACCAGGTGTTAAGACCGATGTCGTACTGCGGGGTGACTTGCGGATGCTCAAGCTTGTGCCAGTACGCTACCCGCCAAGTGGTGATGTGCCAGTTGGGGATCACGTAGTGGCCCCACAACAGTACGCGGTCGAGTGCGCGGGTGTAGTTGATCAGGTTTTCGCGTGAGTCGGCTTTGATCAGGCCTTCGACCAGGGTGTCGATTGCCGGGTCTTTAAGACCTATGAAGTTGCGGCTGCCAGGGTTGTCGGCGCTGCTTGAATGCCAGTATTCGCGCTGCTCATTGCCGGGCGAGTTGGACTGGCCAAAGCCGCCCACGATCATGTCGAAGTCCCGCGAGCGCAGGCGGTTGATGTATTGCGAGACGTCCACGCGGCGGATTACCAGTTCGATACCGAGATCGGCCAGATTGCGCTTGAAAGGTAGCAACACGCGCTCGAATTCGGTTTGCGCGAGGAGGAACTCAAAGCTCACCGGACTGCCTTGCGCGTCGACCATCTTGTCGTCTACAACCCGCCATCCAGCCTCTTGCAGCAGCTGATAAGCGCGGCGTTGGTGGTCGCGGATCATGCCGCTGGCATCGGTGACCGGGTTGATGAATTCGTCGGTGAAGACCTTGGGCGGAATCTGCTCGCGCAAGGGTTCAAGCAGCTTCAACTCGGCCGGGCTTGGCAAGCCTTGAGCTGCCAGCTCCGAGTTGTCGAAGTAGCTGTCGGTTCGGGTGTAGGCGCCATTGAACAGCTGCTTGTTGGCCCATTCAAAGTCGAACAACAGGCCAAGCGCTTCACGCACCCGTGGGTCTTTGAACAGGGGACGGCGAATGTTGAAGATGAAGCCCTGCATGCCGGTCGGGTTGTAGTTGCGGATTTCTTCCTTGATCAACTGGCCGTTGGCGACGGCCGAGTTGTTGTAAGCGGTGGCCCAGTTCTTGGCGCTGGTTTCCAGCCAGAAGTCGAACTGGCCGGCTTTCATGGCCTCGAGTGCGACGGTGTTGTCGCGGTAGTAGTCGATGCGCATCTTGTCGAAGTTATAAAAGCCGCGATTAACGGCCAGGTCTTTGCCCCAGTAGTCCTTGACGCGTTCATAGACGATCGAGCGTCCGGCCTGTACTTCGCTGATTTTATAAGGGCCGCTGCCGACCGGAATATCCAGATTTCCCCTGGCGAAGTCTTTGTCTGCCCAGTAATGCTTGGGCAACACCGGCAACTGGCCAACAATGAGTGGCAATTCGCGGTTGCCGGCGTGTTTGAACACGAAGCGAACCTGATGCGGGCCTTCGATCTCGACCTTGTCGACGTCGGCGTAGTAGCCCTTGTACATCGGGGCGCCTTTTTCCATCAGCGTCTCGAAGGTGAATTTAACGTCTTCTGCGGTGAGCGGCTGGCCATCATTGAAGCGGGCTTCTTTGCGCAGGAAGAAACGCACCCAGCTGTTGTCCGGGGCTTTCTCAATTTTCTCGGCCACCAGACCATATTCGGAAAACGGCTCATCCAGGCTGTGCGTGGTCAGCGTGTCGTACATCAGCCCGAGGTCGTCGGCCGAAACCCCTTTGTTGATGAACGGATTGAGGCTGTCAAAACCACCGAAACCGGCTTGGCGCAATGTTCCGCCTTTGGGGGCATCGGGGTTGACGTAATCAAAGTGCTTGAAGTCGGCCGGGTATTTCGGCGCTTCGCCATAGAGCGTCAGCGCATGTTGCGGTGCGGCCTGCACAATACTGGCGAGGCTGAGAAGCAAGACGGCACTGCAATGGCCGAAAGTGGTGCGCAAAGAAAGCATTAGCGGGCATTCTCCGTAGGTTTCAGCCACCAAGTGCGCAGGCCGAGTGTGTAGGGCGGCGTGGTGACGAAGGCGAACCGGTTGCGGTAGGCCAGGCGATGATAATTGATGTACCAATTCGGGATGGTGTAGTGCTGCCACAGCAGAACGCGGTCGAGGGCGCGGGTGGCGGCGATCTGTTGCTCGCGGGTTTGCGCGTTCAGCAGCTTGTCGAGCATCAGGTCGACTACCGGATTATCAATCCCCGCGTAGTTTTTGCCGCCACGAACCTTGGCTTGGCTGGAGTGAAAATACAGCCACTGCTCAAGCCCCGGACTGAGGGTCTGCGGAAGGGTCAGCAGGATCATGTCAAAGTCGAACTGGTCGAGGCGTTGCTTGTACTGAGCGCGGTCGACCGTGCGCAAATTGGCCTGTATGCCGATGCTGGCGAGATTGCGGGTGAAGGGTTGCAGAATGCGTTCAAGGTTCGGGTTGACCAGCAGAATTTCAAATTGCAGTGGTTGGCCCTTGGCATTCTCAAGGCCCGTACTGCCGGTTTCCCAACCGGCATCGGCTAATAGACCCAGGGCCTTGCGCAAGGTTTCACGCGGAATACCATGACCTTCGGTATGCGGCATCTTGAAAGGCTCAGTGAGCAGGCCTTTGGGCAACTGATCGCGCACCGCTGAAAGTAACAGCCACTCGGCCCCTTTGGGTTTGCCCGTGGCTGTGAATTCGCTGTTGGGGTAATAGCTGTTGGCGCGGGTGTAGGCATTGTTGAACAGCGTGCGGTTGGTCCACTCGAAGTCGAACATCAGCCCCAGCGCTTCGCGCACTCGGCCGTCGGAAAACGTAGCGCGGCGGCTGTTCATGAACAGCGCCTGAGTCTGCGTGGGAATCTTGTGCGGAATTTCGGCGCGCACTACTTCGCCACGATTGAGCGCAGGGAAGTTATAGCCATTGGCCCAGTTCTTCGCCTGCTGTTCGATATAGAAGTCGAATTCGCCAGCCTTGAACGCTTCGAACGCGACATTGCTGTCGCGGTAAAACTCGACATTCACGGTGTTGAAGTTGTACTTGCCCTTGTTGACGGCAAGGTCCTTCCCCCACCAGTTTTTCACCCGCTCAAAGCGCAAGCTGCGGCCGGGGCGTACATCGGTGATCTTGTACGGGCCACTGCCCAACGGCGGGGTGTAAGTGGTCGCCTGGAAGTCGCGGTCTTTCCAGTAATGCTGTGGCAACACCGGCAGCTCACCGAGGCGCAGGATCAGCAGCGGGTTGCCGGAGCGCTTGAACACGAAGCGGATGCGATGCCGATTGAGAATGTCGACCCGCTTAACTTCCTGCAAGTTGGTGCGGTATTGCGGATGGCCTTCCTTGAGCAGCAGGCGATAGGAGAATGCTACGTCGTAGGCAGTGATCGGCTTGCCGTCGTGAAAGTGCGCCTGCTTGCGCAGATTGAACACGACCCAGCTGCGGTCTTCGCTGTATTCGACCGATTCGGCAATCAGGCCATAGCTTGAGGCGGGCTCGTCGCCGGAGGGGTCATAGGCGCCGGTGCCGACCATCAGCGTCTCGTTCAACTCATTAACGCCATATTGCAGGAAGTTGGCGGTCGAAACCGGGCTGGTGCCCTTGAACGTATAAGGATTGAGCGTATCGAAGGTGCCGGAAGCCATCACGGTGATGCTTCCGCCCTTGGGCGCTTTCGGGTTTACCCAGTCGAAATGGGTAAAATTGGCGGGGTACTTGAGCGTGCCGAACTGAGCATAGCCATGACTTTTGGTGATCGTCGCCCAAGCGGGCAGGCTAATTGCCAAACTGATCAACACTGTGAGGAGGGCACGTATCAAGTAAATATCCGGTCCGTGGCAGCTTTATGGGCTTCTGGTTGGGTACAGTAACAGCTTGTATCGGCAGGAAAAAGGTTGATGCCGCAGCGAGTTTGAGCAGGCGCTCAATCAAGCCACGAAAAGGCTGGGGAAGGGGGCGGGTGCAGGCGCGGCGGTTACGCTGGAAAGCACCTGCACCGCCGATTGCCGGCGATGCAGGTTTGGCTTAGCGCGGCAGACGCAGAGTCAACGTCTGGCCAGGCTTGAGGGCGCTGCTTGAGCGTGGGTTCCAGGTTTTCAAGTGCTTCATAGGCACTTTGAAGCGCTGAGCAATCACTGACAGCGAGTCGCCTTTACGCACTTTATAGTAGGTTACGGCGCTGCGGCTGCGGCTGCTGGTGCTGGTTTGGGCTTTCAGCGCCAATACCTGACCGGCGCGCAGGTTGTTGTTTTTCATGCCGTTCCAGCGCTTCACATCATTGATGCTGACTTTATTGGCGCGGGCGATGCTCGACAGGCTGTCACCGCGTTTAACGGTGTACTTGGTATTGCTGCGCTGGTTGCTGGCAAGGGCTTGTTGCGGCGCCAGCGGCGACCCTGCACCCATCGGCAATGTGAGTTTTTGGCCAATACGCAGGCGGTTGCTGCTGAGTTTGTTGGTTCTCTTCAATTCGGCAGTGGCAACGCCGTAGCGTCTGGCGATGCTGCTCAGGTTGTCGCCACGACGAACCGTGTATTGCTGCCATTTGAGCAAATCTTGCGGTTTCAGATTGGCCAGCGTGGCTGTTACCTGATCGGCTTTATCCATCGGCACCAACAGACGTTTGGGGCCATCCATGGTGACATGACGCTTGAATGCCGGATTCAGCAGGTACAGCTCGTCGGGATCGACATCGGCCAGCTCGGCAATGCGGTTGAGGTCCATTTCCTGCTTGAACACAACCTGCTCGAAATAGGGCTCGTTTGCCACCGGGCTCAGCGCCACGCCGTAAGCATCCGGGCTGAGGACCACTTGCGAGATGGCCAGCAGCTTGGGCACGTAGTTGCGCGTCTCTTCAGGCAGCGGCAGATTCCAGTAGTCGACCGGCAGGCCAAGCTTCTGATTGCGCTCGATAGCCCGGCTGACACGGCCTTCACCGGCGTTGTAAGCCGCAAGTGCGAGCAGCCAGTCACCGTTGAACATGTCGTGCAGGCGCGACAGATAGGTAATGGCTGCGTGCGTCGAGGCCATTACGTCACGACGGCCGTCATACCAGCTGGTCTGGCGCAGATTGAAGTGCTTGCCAGTCGCTGGCATGAACTGCCACAAACCCACCGCCTTGGCATGCGAGTAAGCGAACGGGTTATAGGCACTCTCGATCATGGGCAGCAGCGCCAGCTCCATCGGCATGTTGCGCTCTTCGAGCTGCTCAACAATGTAATGAATGTAGGGGCTGCTGCGATCACTGGCGGTGCGCACAAACGAAGGGTTGCTGGCGAACCACAGGCGTTGTTGTTCGACGCGCGGGTTTACGCCGATCTCTTCCTGTAGTTTGTAGCCTTCGCGAATCCGCTCCCAGATGTCCTGAGGCTGGGTTTGTTCGCTCAGCGTGGTCCACTCGACTTCAGGTTTTGAGCTTGCCGGGTTGACCGTTTTAAGGTTGGCGGCGTCGTTACTGTCGATGGATTGACAGCCGGCCGCGATTGCACAGAACATCACCACGAGCGCTTTCGCTGTGTGTGCTAATGCCTTTGAATTCAATGGTTTAGCTACAAGTAAAGGCATTAGAAAGAGTGTTCGATCCGATTCAGAGGTCGGGCGATTCTAGGAATCGACAGCGGCATGGTCAAGTTTTGACCAGCGTTTTTGCGACCTGAGTAGCCTCTAAAAGGAATCTTTCCAGCTGCGCAAGGCAGCGAAGGCCTCTACTGGCGTACGCTGCGACCGACCGTCGCGCTCTTGTAATATTTCATTAACAGACAATTCGTTGCAGCGTAAAAATGGATTGGTCTTGAGCTCCAGACCGATGCTTGATGGCAAACTGATTTCACCTGCTTCGCGCCATTCAGTGACCTGCTGCATGCGTTGTTGCAGCGCCTTGTTGCCGGGTTCGGCGGCAAGGGCAAAGCGCAGGTTGGAGAGGGTATATTCGTGGGTGCAATATACTGCGGTTTGCTCAGGCAAGGCGGCCAGGCGGCTCAGTGAGTCGTGCATTTGCGCCGGAGTGCCTTCAAACAGTCGCCCGCACCCGGCGGCGAACAGCGTGTCGCCACAGAACAGCCAGTGTTGCTGGGCCTGATAATAGGCAATATGGCCCAAGGTATGGCCCGGCACTTCGATGACCTGCAACGTGTGGCCGAGTACCTCGACGCTGTCGCCTTGCTTGAGGCTGACATCGCGGCCCGGAATTTTCTCACTGGCAGGCCCGAGCACGCGGGCACCGGTGCGTTGCTTGAGTTTTTCAATGCCGCCGACATGGTCAAAATGGTGGTGAGTGATGAGAATATCGCTGAGTTGCCATTGCGGATGCGCATCGAGCCAGGCTTCTACGGGCGCGGCATCACCGGGATCGACCACCGCGCAGCGCTGCTGCTCCGGGTCTTGTAACAACCAGATATAGTTGTCTGTGAATGCGGGGAGGGCGTCGATAGTTATCATGTTGCTCATCGCTTATCTGCACGTAAAGGTGCATCTTAAGCCTCAATGCTTCACACGGCTACGCAGGTATTAATATGTCCGAGCATCCTTTTGCTCAAGCAGATGCCGATTGGCTTAAATTGATCGGCGACGCCCGTGACTGGTTCAACGGCCCCGTTGGCAGCATGCTGCTCGGCGCCGAACAACGCATGCTGGACGAAGAACTGCAGCGGTTTTTCGGCGGCTACCTCGTGCATTACGGGCCTTCGGCTGAGCCAGCTGCGAATGCCGATAAAATTCAGCGCAGCGTGCGCCTTGGCGCACCCTTCAGCGGCGTCGAGATTGCCTGCGAAGAACAAGCCTGGCCGTTGACCGAATACGCCGCTGACGTGGTCCTGCTGCAACACGGCCTGGACTTCAGCCTTTCACCGCACGGTTTGTTGCGCGAGGCCGCCCACAGTGTGCGGCCCGGCGGCCATATGCTGATCATCGGTATCAACCCGATCAGTGCCTGGGGCGCGCGACATGTGTTCGCCCGTGATGCGCTGGGGCGTGCGCGTTGCTTCGCGCCGAGCCGGGTGAGCGACTGGTTGCACCTGCTGGGTTTTGCGCTGGAGAAACGCCGCTTCGGGTGCTATCGTCCGCCGCTTGCATCGTCAGGCTGGCAGTCGCGATTGGCGTCGCTGGATTCCTGGGGTGATACCTGGCAATCACCGGGCGGCGGCTTTTATCTGCTGGTCGCACGCAAGCTGGTGAGTGGTATGCGGCCGATACGTCAGTCAAGGCGTGAGCCGCGCGGTGTTCTGGTGCCGATGCCGGTGGCTAATGTGAGCCGTTGTGAGCCCGAGCAGTCGAAGAACCCGCCAGACTAATTATTTTCGTTTAAAGGCTCTGCATGTCTGAACAAGTTGTGATCTATACCGACGGCGCCTGCAAGGGTAATCCTGGCGTGGGTGGCTGGGGCGCTGTGTTGGTTTATAAAGGTGTAGAAAAAGAGCTGTGGGGCGGCGAGGCCGAAACCACCAACAACCGCATGGAACTGACTGCGGCGATTCGTGGCTTGCAGGAACTCAAGCGCCAGTGCGACGTGCGCCTGGTAACGGATTCGCAATACGTGATGCAGGGCATTCAGGATTGGATGCCCAACTGGAAAAAACGCGGCTGGAAAACCGCCGCCAAACAACCGGTTAAAAATGCCGATCTGTGGCGTGAGTTGGACGAGCAGGTTGGCCGGCACAATGTGACGTGGCAGTGGGTGCGTGGCCATACCGGCCATCCGGGTAATGAGCACGCCGACCAGTTGGCTAATCGCGGTGTCGATGAAGTGCGCGGCTTGGCCTGACGGCCCCGTAACTGTTAATGGGCAAGTGCTTTCGCGTTTGTCTGGCAATCTGCGGCCAGGCCGGGATTTACCAAAGTTTTGCTGAGTTGCCGTGAGCGCGTTAGCGGCAGCCAAGAGAGGGTGATACACAGTGGCGAATGAAGATGTAGTTAAAAGGCTGGTCGTACTCGATACCGAAACTACCGGTATGCCGGTTGGCGACGGCCATCGGGTAATTGAAATCGGTTGTGTCGAGTTGATGGGCAGACGCCTGACCGGGCGTCATTTCCATGTCTATCTGCAACCCGACCGGGATATCGACGAAGGCGCGATCGCCGTCCACGGTATTACCAACGAATACCTGAAGGACAAGCCGCGCTTCAAGGAAGTCGCCGAAGAGTTCTTCGAGTTCATCAAGGGCGCGCAACTGGTTATCCATAACGCCGCGTTCGACGTCGGCTTTATCAATAACGAATTTGCCCTGATCGGTCAGCAGGATCGTGCTGATATCAGTGATCACTGCAGCATTCTCGATACCTTGGCCTTGGCCCGTGAGCGCCACCCGGGCCAGCGCAACAGCCTCGATGCGCTGTGCAAACGCTATGACGTCGACAACTCGGGCCGTGATCTGCACGGCGCCTTGCTCGATGCCGAGATTCTGGCCGACGTCTATCTGGCGATGACCGGTGGCCAGACCAACCTGTCGTTGGCTGGCGAAGGGTCTGAAGGCGATGGCACCGGACGCCAGCAGCCGAGCCCGATTCGGCGTCTGTCCGGCGAACGTGCGCGTGGCCCGGTGATTCGCGCCAGTGAAGAAGACCTCGAAGCGCACCGTGCGCGTCTGGCGGTGATTGAAAAGTCAGCCGGCGCCTTGCCGCTGTGGCTGCAACTGGAGCAGCCAAGCGCTTAATAGTCCGCGTAGCTGCGTCGCCGAGAACGCTCCGCCGGTTTATCCCGCGGGGCGTTTTTTATGGGGCGATTAAACGCGCGCAATGATCAGCACCCGTTACTGAGCTGAGTACTGTTTGTTGTTTCTATTATGGCGGCGCGACGTTTTCTTACAGGGTTCCACGACAGGGGGTTACGCCGAGGCAGGCTTGGCTCTAACCTGATGTTATAGGCGGCCGCGTGCTGCCATTTTCAGGGAATCCACAATGTATAAAGATCTAAAGTTTCCTGTCTTGATCGTGCACCGCGACATCAAAGCCGACACGGTGGCAGGTGACCGCGTGCGGGCCATTGCTCATGAGCTTGAGCAAGAAGGCTTCAGCATTATCAGCAGCGCCAACTCTGCCGAGGCGCGCATTGTTGCGTCCACCCACCACGGCCTGGCGTGTATCTTGATGACCGCCGAAGGCGCCGGTGAAAATCAGCACCTGTTGCAAGACATGGTCGAGTTGATCCGCATCGCGCGAGTGCGTGCGCCGCAAGTGCCGATTTTCGCCCTGGGTGAACAGGTGACCATCGAAAATGCTCCGGCTGAGGCGATGGCTGACCTCAATCAGCTGCGCGGCATCCTCTATCTGTTCGAAGACACCGTCTCGTTTCTTGCCCGCCAGGTTGCCCGCGCCGCCCGCAATTATCTCGATGGCTTGCTGCCGCCGTTCTTCCGCGCTCTGGTGCAACATACCGCGCAATCCAATTATTCCTGGCATACGCCAGGCCATGGTGGCGGGGTGGCCTACCGGAAAAGTCCGGTGGGGCAGGCGTTCCATCAGTTCTTTGGTGAAAACACCCTGCGTTCTGACTTGTCGGTGTCGGTGCCAGAGCTGGGCTCGCTGCTCGATCACACCGGGCCGCTGGCGGAAGCTGAAGCGCGTGCGGCGCGCAACTTTGGCGCCGATCACACCTATTTCGTTATTAACGGCACCTCGACCGCCAACAAGATCGTCTGGCACAGCATGGTCGGACGTGATGATCTGGTGCTGGTCGATCGCAACTGCCACAAGTCGATTCTGCACTCGATCATCATGACTGGCGCGATTCCGCTTTACCTGTGCCCGGAACGCAATGAGCTGGGGATTATCGGGCCGATTCCGCTCAGCGAGTTCAGCCGCGAGTCGATCCAGGCCAAGATTGATGCCAGCCCGCTGGCGCGCGGTCGCGCGCCCAAGGTGAAACTGGCGGTGGTGACTAACTCGACCTACGACGGCCTTTGCTATAACGCCGAACTCATCAAGCAAACCCTGGGCGATAGCGTCGAGGTGCTGCATTTCGATGAGGCGTGGTACGCCTACGCCGCGTTTCATGAGTTCTACAGCGGGCGTTACGGCATGGGCACCTCGCGTGAGGCCAATACGCCGCTGGTGTTCAGCACCCATTCCACGCACAAACTGTTGGCTGCCTTCAGCCAGGCCTCAATGATTCATGTTCAGGATGGCGGCGCACGTCAGCTGGATACCGATCGCTTCAACGAAGCCTTCATGATGCACATTTCGACTTCGCCGCAGTACGGCATTATCGCCTCGCTCGATGTGGCCTCGGCGATGATGGAAGGGCCGGCCGGTCGCTCATTGATTCAGGAAACCTTCGATGAAGCCCTGAGCTTTCGCCGGGCGCTGGCTAACCTGCACAAGCATCTGGCAGCAGACGACTGGTGGTTCAGTATCTGGCAGCCGCCGCAGAATCATGGCGTCACCGATGTCGCCACGCAGGACTGGCTGTTGCAACCGCAAGCCGACTGGCATGGCTTTGGCGACATTGCCGAAGACTATGTATTGCTCGACCCGATCAAGGTCACGCTGGTTATGCCTGGCCTCACTGCTGGTGGCAAACTCGATGAGTTCGGTATTCCGGCGGCGGTGGTCAGCAAGTTCCTCTGGGAACGCGGGCTGGTCGTTGAGAAGACTGGCCTGTACTCGTTTCTGGTGCTGTTCTCGATGGGGATCACCAAAGGCAAGTGGAGCACGCTGCTCACCGAGTTGCTGGAGTTCAAGCGGTGTTACGACACCAATATGCCGCTGATCGAAGCATTGCCGTCGATTGCCCGCGAAGGGGCTGGGCGTTATCAGGGCATGGGCTTGCGTGATCTGTGCGATCAGCTTCATCAGTGCTATCGCGAGAACGCCACGGCGAAAGCGCTCAAACGCATGTACACCACACTTCCGGATGTCGCCATGAAACCGGCCGATGCGTATAACGAATTGGTTCGCGGGGAAGTGGAGGCGGTACCGGTAGCTGAGCTGGAAGGACGCATCGCCGCGGTGATGCTGGTGCCATATCCGCCAGGTATTCCGCTGATCATGCCCGGTGAGCGTTTCACTGCCGAGACCCGCTCGATAATTGATTATCTTGAGTTCGCGCGAAACTTCGACAGCAGTTTCCCAGGCTTCGATGCCGATGTGCACGGCTTGCAGATCCAGCAAACAGAACAGGGCAATTGCTACACCGTGGATTGCATCAAACAGTAGCCTCCCTACAGCACGCAGCGGGGCCATGTTGGTGACTGCTGCGTATTTCTTCACACACTCGCATTCAATTGATTACCGCGAATTTCGATTTTTCGCTTTAAGCTCGACGCCGTGGTCTGCGTCACAGAGGCCGGCATCGACTTTTAAGCGGCTCTTGTTATAGTTGGCGGGTTATTAATAAGAAATAAGTTCCTGCAAAGAGGGTGGCTTACGTGTCCGAGTACAAGGCATTTCGTGTCGAACTGGCAGACAAAATCGCGGTGGTTACGATAAACCGTCCGGAAAAAGTCAATGCAATGAATGCAGACTTCTGGACCGAAATCATCGATATTTTCCGCTGGGTAGATGCCACGGATGAAGTCCGTGCAGTTGTGCTCACCGGCGAGGGCAAGCATTTCTCGTCCGGCATCGACCTGATGCTGCTGGCGCAGGTCAGCAGCAAACTGGGTAAAGATGTGGCCCGCAATGCGCTGACATTGCGCCAGACCATTCTCACCCTGCAGGGCTCATTCAATGCCGTCGACAATTGTCGCAAGCCGGTGCTGGCTGCCATTCAGGGCTATTGCATTGGCGGCGCGATCGACCTGATCAGCGCCTGCGACATGCGCTATTCAACGCCGGATGCGCAGTTCTCGATCAAAGAAATCGACATGGGCATGGCCGCTGATGTAGGCACCTTGCAGCGCCTGCCACGCCTTATCGGTGATGGCATGATGCGCGAACTGGCCTACACCGGGCGCACCATCGACGGCACCGAAGCGCAAACAATCGGCCTGGTTAACCGGACCTTTGCAGACAAGACCGCACTGCTAGACGGGGTGATGGAAATCGCCCGCGAAATTGCCAGCAAGTCGCCTGTGGCCGTGCGTGGCACCAAGGAAATGATTCGCTATATGCGTGATCACCGCGTCGATGACGGCCTTGAATATATCGCCACCTGGAATGCCTCGATGCTGCAGTCGGAAGACATGCGCATCGCCATGACTGCGCACATGACCAAGCAAAAACCTGAGTTTGCCGATTGATGGCCTCTTTTAACGTGTCTTCATTTTTGCCGCGGGAGGCGCTTTAACTCATGGCTTCAGGTGTAACGTCACTAAGTCTGGTGCGCGATGAATTATTCGCGACCATGGAGGAGGCTGAGTCCAGCCTTGAGCAGTTCATTGCTGAACGCATGAACGGCAGCCTGTTGCAGCAGGCGGTGGAAAATCTGCAACAGGTTCGCGGCACCCTCAAACTGATCGAGCTGACGGGCGCCGAGTTGCTGGCGCAGGAAGTGCTGGATCAGGCCACGGATATTCCAACCGGTGCTGGCGAGGAGCGTGACGCGCAATTGTCGGCCCTGAGTAATGCGCTGCACGTGCTGCGGCGCTATCTCGAAAGCATGGACACCCATCGCCAGGAAATCCCCGAACTGCTGCTGCCGGCGATTAACGACCTGCGCAGAAGTGGCGGTCAGCCGGCGCTGGCAGAAAGCTTTTTCTTCAGTGTGCGCCTGGATATGCCACGCCCACACGCACCGACGCAGGCGCTGGATGCTGCCGCCAAGGAAGCGCTGGGGCGCAAGATGCGCCGGGCTTATCAAGTGGGGCTGTTGGGCTTTATCAAGCAACAGGCAACCAAGGCCAGCCTGACGCTGATGTGCAAGGCCATGAGCCGTATTGACCAGTTGTTTGCCAATGAATCACGCGGGCGTCTGTGCTGGGTTGCCAGCGCGGCCCTGGAGGCTCAACTCGATGGCGACATGCTGGTGCGCAACTCGCGCAAACAGCTGTTCAGCCGCCTTGATCGTGAGCTGAAAAAACTGCTCAATTCGGCGGATTACGAACCGCCGCGCAGTTTGCTCAAAGAGCTGCTGTATGTTGTGGCGTTGTCGGACAGTTCAGGCCCGCTGGTCACCTCTATTCGCTCGGTGTTTCGTCTGCCGTCGTTGCCGTTTACCGACCAGTTGCTTGAGCAGGAATACCTGCGACTGGCCGGGCCGGGTCAGGCGGTTATCCGTTCGCTTACCTCGGCAATTCGTGAAGAGCTGAGCAGCGTCAAAGACAGCCTTGATCTGATCGAGCGCGGCACTCTGGATGAGGAGAATCTGAGCAACCTTTACGCCCTGATCGGCAAGCTTGGCAAGACGCTGGGCATGGTCGGGCTCAGCTCATCCGGTCACGCGCTGGCTGAACATCTGCCAGTGGTGGCGAACTGGGTTTCCGGCAATGCGCCGCAGCCGGGCGAGCTCAACAAGATTGCCGACTCCGTGCTGTTTGTCGAAGGTATGGTGGCCTCGCTCAGCAGTGGTTCGAGCAAGCGCAGCCAGCGTAAGACACCTGCTGCCGAGGTGTCAGAAGTGGACATGTTCGCGTTGTTGCAACTCAATGAAGCGCGAATTGTAGTGATCGATGAGGCGAAAACTAGCATTGCCCTGACCAAACGCTCGGTCACGGCCTACCTCGAATCGAATGGCGAGCGCAGCCATCTGGCCAATGTGCCTTTCAGCTTGCAGGCAGTTCGCGGCGGTTTGTGGTTTCTCGGGCAGGAGCGGGCAGCCGCGTTGGTTGGCGCTTGCGCTGATTATATTCAGGAACAAATGCTCGACATCAGCCAGATTCCCAGCGAGCAAACCCTCGAATCACTGGCCGATGCGCTGGCAAGTCTGGAATACTATCTGGAGACTGAACAGTCGGCACAGAACAGTGATGGTACGAGCGTGCTCGACATGGCCAGTGAAAGTATTCGGGCATTGGGTGTACAGGTAGCCGCGTAATGAGTTGGAAACCCTCGCTACTCGACACAGCAGAGCCGGGTGGCTGGTGTCTGCTGCATTGTGAACAGCACTTCCTTGGAGATGCCAATGGCGTGCTCTTTCCGCGTGAGTGGCTGAAAAAACAGGACTTGCCGTTACTCGAAACCGAGCACGGGATTGGTCATTTCAAAGGCGATGCGGTTTACCTGTTGCAGGTTGATCGGCCAGTCGATTTGCCGGGCTGTCAGTGGCAGAGTCTGCGCCAGTGGATGATGCAGGGCGACGCCGACACCTTTGCGTTGCTCGGCTACGCCGCGCAGATTGCAGTCTGGGCGGCGCACAACCGTTTCTGCGGCAGTTGCGGCAATCCGATGCAGCAGGTTGCGGGTGAACGTGCGATGCATTGTGAGCGTTGCGCGGTACATCATTATCCGCGCTTGTCGCCGAGCATGATTGTGCTGATTACACGTGGCGACGAGATCCTGCTGGCACGCTCAAAGCGCTTCGTTACGGGCATGTACAGCACGCTTGCAGGCTTTGTTGAAGCCGGCGAGTCGGTCGAGCAGTGCGTGCACCGTGAAGTGCTGGAAGAGGTCGGCGTGCGGGTTCACAACCTGCAGTATCTCGGCAGTCAGGGTTGGCCGTTCCCGCACTCGCTGATGCTCGGCTTTCATGCCGAGTTCGCCTCTGGTGATATCGTCATGCAGGAAGATGAGATCGAAGATGCACAGTGGTTCAGTGTGCATGATCTGCCGCCGCTTCCCGCCAGCCGTTCAATCGCCCGTTTCCTGATCGACGTTTACGTTGCGCGTCGTTTAGGCCTGCCCGAACCAGTGCTGCCAGGCTAGGCGCACGGTCAGCGCCAGCACCACCATAATGAACACCGGGCGGATGAACTTGGAGCCGCCCTTGATCGCGGTGCGCGCGCCAATGAATGCGCCACACATCAGCGATAAGCCCATGCAAATCCCCAGAACCCAGGCGACTTGACCGCTGGCGATAAAGATCGCCAGGGCGCAGATATTGCTGACGAAGTTCATGCTGCGCGCCACGCCGCTGGCGCGTACCAGATCGAGCGGATAGAGCAGCAGGGTCGATACTGTCCAGAATGCACCGGTGCCGGGGCCAGCGACGCCGTCGTAAAAGCCGAGGCTGAGGCTTTGCGGCCATTGCCGACGCTTGGGAATGATCACGTCCGGCGCGCTGTGCGTCTCTGGCGTGCGGCCAAACAACAGATACAAACCGCAGCCGAATACCACCACTGGCAGCATTTGATTGAGCAGATGGGCTGGCAGCCATTGCGCCACTGCTGCGCCAACCAGCGCGCCGATGGCGGTGCCAATCAGCGCATTGCGCCATTGCCGTGGATGAAACAGATTGCGCCGGTAAAAGGTGAAGCTGGCAATCGCTGCACCAAAGGTCGAGCTGAGTTTGTTAGTGCCAAGGACCAAATGGGGCGGCAGGCCTGCGGTGAGTAATGCCGGGATGGTAAGCAAGCCGCCGCCGCCAGCAATTGCATCAATAAAGCCTGCAAAAAACGCTACCAGCGCAAGAATTAGCAGAGTGGTAGGTTCAACCGCGAGATCAAAAGGCAGTAGCATACGTCAGCAACACCAGTGTCTGTGGCGCAGTCAGATCACGGCGCCCGGGGAATGAAGCTGCGCATAATGCCAGTATTTTGCTGCTTAAGGGATGTGGTTAATGCAATACAACGGTTTGGCTTTGGCTACCGGCCTGCTGGCGCTGATTATCACCTTGATAGCGCTGCGTATTCTGTTTGGCGGCCACTGGTTTCTGGCGTGGCTGCGCGGGATGTGCGGGCTGGTATTTGCAGGGTTCGCCGCAGTCCTCGGGCTGGTGGCCTATGACCTGCTCAGTTACGCGACTATTCCGGCAGAGCAGCCACTGGCAACGCTGAGCTTCAAGGCGCAGGAAGATGCCTATGAAGTGACCATCGTCGAGCACGATCGCCAGCGCACGGTGACTCTCGAAGGTGACCTGTGGCAGCTGGATGCACGCTTGTTCAAATGGAAGAGCCTTGCCGAGTTGATTGGTATGGAGCCAGGTTATCGCCTGGAAAAGCTCTCCGGACGTTTTCTGGCTATCGAGCAGCAGCAACGTGCGCGGCACCAACAGGTTGCGCTGGGCCATAGCTTGTATGGCATAGACCTGTGGCGTTGGTTGCGTCTGGGCCAGCACGACCTGCTGGTATTTGACGCGCAGGCAGTTCGGGTGGACTTTCTGCCAATCGCCGACGGCGCGCAGTACTCTGTCGCGTTAACGCCGACCGGCTTGTTGGCGCAGCCGATCAATCCGACTGCGGAGCGCGCACTGCGCAACTGGCAATAAACAGTTTATTAGCCAATCAAAAAGGGACCCGAAGGTCCCTTTTTTTGTAGCGTTGTTGCCGCTTGGTATCAGGACAGGAAGCCGCCGTCTACGTTCAGCGCAACGCCTGTGGTGTAGCTCGAAGCGTCGCTTGCGAGATACAGCACGGTGCCGGCCATTTCACTTGGATCGGCTACGCGCTTCAGCGGAATACGCTGCAGGGCAATATTCAGAATAGCGTCGTTCTTGGTCAGCGCAGACGCAAACTTGGTGTCGGTCAGGCCTGGCAGCAGGGCGTTGCAGCGGATGCCGAACTGCGCGCATTCCTTGGCAAACACTTTGGTCATGCTGATAACGGCCGCTTTGGTCACCGAGTAGATGCCCTGGAACTCGCCGGGCGAAACGCCGTTGATCGAGGCCACGTTGATGATGCTGCCGCCGCCGTTCTGCTTCATCAGTTTGCCGCCTTCAATTGACATGAAGTAGTAGCCACGAATATTCACATCAACGGTTTTCTGGAAGGCGCCGAGGTCGGTGTCGAGCACGTTGCAGAATTGTGGGTTGGTGGCGGCGTTGTTGACCAGAATGTCGAGACGGCCGAACTGCTCGCGGATCTGCGCGAAGACGCTGGAGATTTGTTCCATCTCGCCAATGTGGCAGGCGATGGCAGTGGCTTTGCCGCCGTCGGCGATGATTGCATCAGCGACTGCCTGGCAGCCTTCGATCTTGCGGCTGGAAACAATCACGTGCGCGCCTTGCTGAGCGAGCAGGCGGGCGATGGCTTCGCCGATGCCACGGCTGGCGCCGGAAACAAATGCAATCTTGCCGTCGAGGTCAAACAGTTGAGTCTTGGACATGCGTATCCCCTGAAACTAAGCCAGCTTAGAGCTGAGATTTGTTAATGACTTGCAGGCTCATTTGTTCGAGCAGTTTGTTCATGTGAATGAACTGCGCGAAGCGTTTGTCCTGAGTTTGGCCGTGATAAAAGCGGTAGTAGATCTGCTGCACGATGCCGGCCAGGCGGAACAGACCGTAGGTGTAGTAGAAGTCGATGTTGCTGATTTCAATGCCGGCACGCTGGGCGTAATACTCTGCGAATTCCTTGCGCGAAAGCATACCCGGCGCGTTGCTTGGCTGGCGGCGGGTCATTTGCACGGGCGCCGGATCATCCGCTTCGACCCAATAGGCGAGCGTATTGCCCAGGTCCATTAGCGGGTCGCCGATGGTGGTCAGTTCCCAGTCGAGCACGCCGATGATGTTCATCGGGTTCTGCGGATCAAGAATCACGTTATCGAAGCGGTAGTCATTGTGCACAATGGCCGGCTTGGGGTGGTCTGCGGGCATCTTCTCGCGCAGCCAGGCCTTAACCGGCTCCCAATGCGGCGCATCGGGCGTCAGGGCTTTCTCGTAGCGATCCGCCCAGCCATTGATCTGGCGGCTGACATAGCCTTCAGGCTTGCCCAGATCTCCGAGGCCGCAAGCCTCATAATCGACGTTATGCAGTTCGACCATCTTGTCGATAAAGCTTTCGCACAGCTTGCGCGTTTTGCCGGCGTCGAGGTTCAGCTCAGCGGGGATTTCCGAGCGCAGGATGATCCCGTTGACACGCTCCATGACATAAAACTCGGCGCCGATTACCGACTCATCGGTGCAGTGCACATAAGCCTTTGGGCAGTAGGGGAAACCGTCGTTGAGCTGATTGAGAATGCGAAATTCGCGGCCCATGTCATGCGCGGACTTGGCCTTGTGACCGAATGGCGGACGCCGCAGGACGAACTCTTTCTCGGCGTATTCAAGGAGGTAGGTCAGGTTGGACGCGCCGCCCGGAAACTGGCTGATTTTGGGCGTGCCGCTGAGCCCGGAAATATGGCTCTTGAGGTACTGGTCAATGACAGCTGCGTCGAGTTCTTCGCCATCGCGTATACGCGTGGACTGATCAGTGAGCGCCATGGTTATCCCTTCTGCTTATAATGGTGGCCCAATATTATTGGCTAATCTAATGCGACCCTTGGGTGCCAGCAAGCACTACATGCTGTTATAGGCGTGAGTGTTGCACCTCAATCAAGCTGCCTGATTAATCGACATCGGCGCCGGCCAGGCGAAAAAAAACCGGAGTCCAGGACTCCGGTTTTTTACACTGCCGAGCGCATAAAGCGTCCGTTTCAGCTGCTTAAACTGGGAACAGTTCGCTCAGCTTCATCGCCAGCATCATGTCGCCTTCAGCGCGCAGTTTGCCAGACATGAATGCCTGCATACCGTCGGTTTCGCCGCTGGTGATGCCTTTCAGGGTTTCTTTGTCCATGATCAGCGTTACGTTTGCGTCCGGGTTGTCACCTTGCTGAACATCGCAGGTGCCGTCTTTAACGATCAGGGAGTAGTTCTCGCCGTCTTCGATGTTGAACTGGAACACCAGGTCCAGGCCTGCTGCTGCAGAGGCGTTGAACTTGGATTGCATGGTATTGATGATGTCTGCAACGCTCATGGTTTCTTCCTTTTTTTCAGGTTTTGCACCTTTTAGTGGTGCATTGGGCCAATGCTCAGCGATAGGTGATGAGCTGTGGCGCCTTCAATAATTGCAGATGTGCGTGACTATTGAAGGAAGCCAGTTGCACCGAGTTGCCGCGAAACTTAAGACAACTCAATGATGTATTTACAATTTGCCAGTTCAACTCGAAGGCCGCCGCTACAGGCAGCCCGGTAATCAGGTGAAGCAGGGCGGTGATGGTGCCGCCCGAAGTAAACACTGCAATATTCTGTTTGCTCTGCGCCGAGTCTAGCAGCCCTTGCAGACCCCCTTGCACTTGCTCGACGAAGGCGCTCCAGCTCTGTAGGCCCGCTATGTCGTACTCGCCCGATACCCAGCGCATGATCAGCAACGAAAACAGGCGCTGAAACTCGGCGCGGTGCTGGGCTGCGTTGCGCATGATATCCAGCGCTTCAGGTTCATCCTGAAGAATGCCGGGAAGCAGAGCACGCACTACAGCATCTGCATCAAATTCATTGAAGGCGGCATTAATCTCATGATCCGGCACGGCTATCCCGGCGCTGTGCAATTTGCTCAGGGCGGAGGTGGCCGTGTGTTGCTGGCGTTGCAGGTCGCCGCTTACGCAGCGGTCCAGTGTGACCCCGAGTTGCGCCAGATACTCGCCAACCACTTCTGCCTGACGAATGCCAATATCAGACAATTTGTCGTAATTGTCGGCGCCGAATGAGGCTTGGCCATGTCGAATCAGATAAATGCTACCCACGTCCGTTATTGCTCCGGTACGTTGAAAGTTTGGCGAGGTTATGGGCTCCAGTGGCGTTGTGTCAACGAAAAAACATACGCTTGTTTGAATTTCCCATTTTAACCCTGCCGCGTTCGCCATAAACCGCTCGAAAAACCGCTTTGGCGCAATTGATCTTGCGCCAAACGAAACGCTCGGGCGAGTGATTCAGCAACTGAAATGATTAATCATTCATGGTTGCGCAGCACTGCTGGCCGGTTGCGGTTGGCCTCGGTATGCTTGGGCGAATGGAGCCGCCTGGCGCGGAGCAAACGGTGTATCGAGAAGGGGATGTGAGTGGAGTTTTTTACAGATTACCTGGGCTTTCTGGCCAAGACCGCAACGGTGGTTGTGGCCATTGCCATTGTGCTGATCCTGACGGTAGCGCTGCGCAGTAAAGGACGCCGTAAAACCGGCGAGCTGCAGGTCGATAAACTTAACGACTTTTATCAGCAACTGCGCCACGGCCTGGAGCAGGCAACGCTCGGCAAGGCGCAATTGAAGCTCAAGCACAAGGCCGAAGAGAAGGCCGCCAAGCACGAGAAAAAACACGGCTCGGAGAAACCGCGCCTGTTCGTGCTGGATTTCGATGGCGATATCAAAGCCTCGGCGACCGACAATCTGCGCCATGAAATTACCGCGTTGCTGAGCATGGCGACGCCGCAGGATGAAGTGGTGCTGCGCCTGGAAAGCGGCGGAGGCATGGTGCATAGCTATGGCCTGGCTTCATCGCAGCTGGCGCGCGTGCGTGAGGCCGGCGTGCCGCTGACTGTTTGTGTCGACAAAGTGGCGGCCAGCGGCGGTTACATGATGGCCTGCATTGGCGAGAAGATTATCAGCGCCCCGTTTGCGATTCTCGGCTCTATTGGTGTGGTGGCGCAGTTGCCTAACATTCATCGCTTGCTGAAGAAAAATGATATCGACTTTGAAGTGCTCACCGCCGGTGAATACAAACGAACCCTGACCGTGTTTGGTGAGAATACTGAAAAGGGTCGCGAGAAATTTCAGGAAGATCTTGAGCAAACCCATGAGTTGTTCAAAGGTTTTGTGGCGCGCTATCGCCCGCAACTCGATATCGATGCAATTGCCACGGGTGAAGTCTGGCTGGGGCTCGCGGCACAAGAAAAGCTGCTGGTCGACGAGCTGAAAACCAGTGACCAATACCTTGCCGAACATTTGGCCAGCCATGATCTGTATCACCTGCACTTTGCCACCCGTAAGTCATTGCAGGAACGTGTAGGGTTGGCTGCCAGTGTGGCGCTTGATCGTTTCGCCCTGACCTGGATCGGGCGTCTCACCCAACAACGTTTCTGGTAAGTTTTCGACAACAAGCGAACAGGAAGCACAATGAGTCAATTCAAAGCATTGCAAGTGCGTGAAGCGGCGTCTGGCGAGTTCGAGCAGACAGTGGTTATGCGTGATATTAGCGAGCTGCCCGAAGGCGAATTGCTGATTCGGGTCAAGTACTCATCGTTGAACTTCAAAGATGCGCTGTCCGCTTCAGGTAACCGTGGGGTGACCCGCAAGTTCCCGCATACGCCAGGTATTGATGCGGCCGGGATTGTCGAGAAATCCAGTGTGGCGGAGTTTCGCGCGGGTGATGAGGTGATCGTCACCGGTTACGACCTCGGCATGAATACCGCTGGCGGCCTTGGCCAGTACATTCGCATTCCCGCTGGCTGGGCGTTGAAGCGCCCTGAAGGCCTGAGCATGCGTGAGGCGATGGTGCTCGGCACTGCCGGCTTAACGGCGGCGCTGTGTATCGACAAGCTAGAACAGGCCGGCATCACACCGGACGCGGGGCCGATTCTGGTCACCGGCGCTACTGGTGGCGTCGGTACAATCGCGGTGGCCTTGCTGACCAAGCTGGGTTACAGCGTGACAGCCTCGACAGGCAAAGCCTGGCAGTCGGATTTTCTCAAGGCGTTGGGCGCCAACGAGGTGACCTTGCGCAGCGTGCTTGCCGAAGGCGTCGAGAAACCGATGCTCAAAGAGCAGTGGGCAGGCGCGGTTGATACCGTTGGCGGGGATATCCTGTTTAACGTGGTCAAGTCTTTGCGTTATGGCGCCAGTGTGGCCTGTTGCGGCCTGACCGCTGGTATCGAGTTCAAGGCCAGCGTGCTGCCGTTCATCTTGCGTGGCGTCAACTTGCTGGGCGTTGATTCGGTGGAGTTGCCATTGGTGGTCAAGGCCTCAATGTGGGACAAGCTTTCCTTGCAGTGGAAGCTCGACTCCCTGGAAAGCCTGGTGACTGAATTGCAGCTTGAGCAGTTGCCCGAAGCGTTGGGCAAAATCCTGGCTGGCAACATGGTTGGCCGGGTACTGGTTAATCTCGATTAGTCTGGCGTTTGCTGGCCGAACCTGAAATGCAAAAAGCCCCGCAAATTGCGGGGCTTTTTGTTGCTTCGGGTAGTGCTTAACCGCGGCGGCGGAACAGTGGCAACGTCTGGTCGCTACTGGCCTGATACACCTCGGAGAACTCGCTGAAGGCCAGCAGAGCGCTTTCGGCGTCCTGATCCTCACGCAGTGCGAAGGCATCAAAGCCGCAGCGCTGCATGGCGAACAGCTGGTCACGCAGCACATCGCCAATCGCCCGTACTTCACCCTTGTAGCCATAACGCTGACGCAGCAGGTAGGCGGTGGAGGAGTGACGGCCATCGGTGAAAGCCGGGAAGTTCAGGGCAATAACCTGAAAGTTGTCCAATTGATCGGCGATTTCTTCGATCTCATCGCCGGCATCCAGCCACACACCCAAGCCGCCATCGCGTGCTTTCAGTGCCGGGCCGTGATCCACCCAAAGGCCCAGCGGCACGATGATATCGTCACAGTTTGGCAGGCTGTCGAACGCGGCGTCTTTTGGCAGCAGATGCCAGGTTTCATCAATCAGCTGGCCGTTCTTAATTATTCGCTGCATAAACGCGCTCCTTGAAGAGGTCGACACCAATACGGCGATAGGTGTCGAGGAAGCTTTCTTCTTCGTTCCGTTGCTCGACATAGACGTTGATGATCTTTTCGATCACGTCGGCCATGTCTTCCTGGGCAAACGATGGGCCGAGAATCTGCGCCAGGCTGGCGTCACGACCGGCGCTGCCGCCGAGTGAAACCTGATAGAACTCCTGACCTTTCTTGTCGACGCCGAGGATGCCGATGTGGCCAACGTGGTGGTGACCACAGGCGTTCATGCAGCCGGAAATGTTGAGATCGAGATTGCCGATATCAAACAGGTAATCGAGGTCGTCGAAGCGACGCTGGATGGCTTCGGCAATCGGCAACGACTTGGCGTTGGCCAGCGAGCAGAAGTCGCCACCCGGGCAGCAGATGATGTCGGTCAGCAGGCCGATGTTCGGCGTTGCAAAACCGTTATCGCGCAGCTCGCCCCACAATTCGAACAGACGGCTTTGTTCAACGTCCGCCAGAATGATGTTCTGGTTATGGCTGTTGCGCACTTCTTTGAAGCTGTAGCGGTCGGCCAGATCGGCAATCACATCCAGCTGCTTGTCGGTCACGTCCCCAGGCGCTACACCGGTAGGTTTGAGCGACAGGGTAACGGCCACATAGCCCGGCTTCTTGTGCGCGAAGGTGTTGCGCTGACGCCAGCGGGCAAAGCCCGGGTGCTGTGCATCCAGTTCGGCAAGCTCGCCGCTGAAATCATTCAGTTCACGGTAGGCCGGGTCGGTGAAGTGAGCGGCCACGCGCTGAATTTCTGCTTCGGTCAGTGTGCTCGGGCCATCCTTGAGGTGGGCCCATTCGGCATTTACACGCTCAGAGAAAACCTCTGGAGTGAGCGCCTTGACCAGAATCTTGATGCGCGCCTTGTACTTGTTGTCACGGCGGCCATAGCGGTTATAAACGCGCAGGATCGCATCGAGATAAGTAATCAGGTGCTGCCACGGCAAGAATTCATTGATGAAGCTGCCAACCACGGGCGTACGGCCAAGGCCACCACCGACCGACACGCGAAAGCCCAGCTCTCCGGCTGCGTTCTTCACGGCTTCAAGGCCAATGTCGTGGACTTCGATGGCCGCGCGGTCGCTGACAGCGCCATTCACGGCAATCTTGAACTTACGCGGCAGGTGCGAGAATTCCGGGTGGAAGGTCGACCACTGACGGATGATTTCGCACCACGGACGCGGGTCAACGACTTCATCTTTAGCAACACCGGCGAACTGGTCGGTGGTGGTGTTGCGGATGCAGTTACCGCTGGTCTGGATCGCGTGCATTTGCACGGTTGCCAACTCGGCCAGAATCTGCGGCACGTTTTCCAGGTCCGGCCAGTTGAACTGGACGTTCTGGCGCGTACTGATGTGGGCATAGCCCTTGTCATAGTCGCGGGCAATCTTGGCCAGCATCCGCACTTGTGTGGATGACATCAGGCCATAAGGCACAGCGATGCGCAGCATGGGCGCGAAGCGCTGGATGTAGAGGCCGTTTTGCAAGCGCAAAGGGCGAAATTCTGCTTCACCGAGTTCTCCTGCGAGATAACGGCGAGTTTGATCACGAAACTGCTTTACGCGGTCATCGACGATGTTTTGATCGTACTGGTCATATACGTACATGAAAGGTCCTGTTATCAGGCTGCTTACAGCAAATCTGCGCGCACGGCCGCGCCTCAAGCGAGAGCGCAGGCAAGATACCAGCTAAGGGTTATGCGCAAAAGTGAAGTTTAAGCATATCAACAGAACTTAATGTGCTAAGAGCGCGCTAAAACATAACCTTCGCGGTGGTAGAAGCGCCTTGGCTGGTCTTAAATGCTAATAGCTTGCCGAGTTGGCGGGCGTACATAGCCTTATTTTTCGATGTGTGGCGCAGACAATCAAAATAACAGGGGGTATGCCAATGTCCGATCATACTGAGCACGAGAACAACGACAGCGCGGTAGACGCCACGGCGATTTTTGCCTTGATCGTCATTGCCGTCCTGACTGCCGTTTACTGGGTCAGTCACCAGTAATTCAGGGAAAACAAAAAGCCGGAGACAGCTGATTGCTCCGGCTTTTTCTTGCCTGCATTGCAGGTGCCAGCCTTCAAGGTGATTTATACCCCGGCGAAATACAGCACCGTGCGTACCAGCGCATAAAGCACCAGTACAAATACCAATGTGGCCAGCAGGCCCAGAATAATGAAGTGGCTGGGCTTGCCGCGTGAGAAGTCGCGCGAACGGTTTTTGCCGCTCTGCACTCCAAATGCGGCGGCGATGATGCTCTGCAGCATTTCCCAGAGTGTCAGCGGGCGTTGTTCTTCATCATCCATGTGTACCTCCTGAATCCGTAAACCGGCATGCAGCTGCTTACTCAACCAATCTTGAGTATGGCTGAAAGTTTGTGCTTGGCGGATCGGTGCTTACTCAGCTCATGCTCGGCTCACAGGTAATGGCGGTAGTGACCGAGTTGGCAATGAAGCATTTTTCATGGGACTGGTGATGCATGGCTTCAAGTTTGGTTGAGTCAGGGTGATTGGGCCCACTGAATTGCACATGCGGGCGCAAGGTTACGCGGGTAACGGCAAGACGCCCCTGCTCATTTTTGCCCATCATGCCCTCGGCCTGATCCTTGTAGCTGGCCACCGCGAAGCCGTTCTCCAGCGCAACGGACAGAAACCAAAGCATGTGGCAACTGGAAAGGGCAGCGACGAACGCCTCTTCCGGGTCAACAGCGCTGGCATCCGACCAAGGCAGCGGTACCACGTGCGGAGACGATGAAGCCGGCATGCTCAGCCCGCCATCAAACGTCCAGGTATGCGCACGGCTGTATTGATTGCTCAGAAACGGCTGATCGCCGCAGTGCCATTCGATTTGCGCAGTATGTTTGGCCATTGCCACTCCCGTGTGTTCAGTGGATCAATACCTGCCTATCAAGGCGATAGGCAGTGTTGGCTTGATCCATATAATCAGTCGGTTAATAGTAATGCCATTGACCGTCGAGTGAGCCATATGGAAAGCACACAGCAGCAATACGCTAATTTCAGAGCCGCATGGGTGGCACAGGCGCAGGCCAATCCGTGGATAACGGCCGGGCTTGCAGTGGCGTTATTGGCGATTGTCTGGTTGTTGGCTGGAAGTATCGTCAATGCGTTCGACGGCGGCATCAGCGAGCGTCTGCGCTATGCCATGTACGGTGGCGGCGCCGGATTTGCAGCGACTGCATTTGGCGCGTTGATGGCAATCGGGCTCGGCACTATCAGCAGTAGGACCCAAGACACCATGCTTGGCTTTGCAGCGGGCATGATGCTCGCCGCCAGTTCGTTCTCACTGATTGTTCCGGGCCTTGACGCGGCCAAAGCGATAACCGGCAGCAGTTTTGGCGCAGCTGGCACGGTAGTCGTGGGGCTGGCGCTGGGTGCGGTATTGATGCTCGGGCTGGATCGTTTCACCCCGCACGAACACGAGAGTACCGGCCCATGTGGCCCGGACTGCGAGCGTATCAACCGCGTGTGGTTGTTTGTGTTTGCGATTACCTTGCACAACCTGCCGGAAGGCATGGCGATTGGCGTTGGTTTTTCCGGCGGTGATTTGGGTGTAGGTATTCCCCTGGCGAGCGCGATCTCGATTCAGGACATTCCTGAAGGGTTGGCAGTAGCACTGGCCCTGCGCACCACGGGCTTGTCGGCGTTGGCGGCGGCGCTGATTGCCGCTGCGAGCGGCTTGATGGAGCCACTGGGGGCGCTGGTCGGGGTGGGGATTTCCAGCGGTTATGCGCTGGCTTATCCGATGAGTCTGGGGCTGGCGGCTGGCGCCATGATATTTGTGGTGTCTCATGAAATCATTCCGGAAACCCACCGCAACGGTCATCAGACCTCAGCAACGCTTGGCTTGATGGGCGGCTTTGCAGTGATGATGTTCCTTGATACCGCACTCGGCTGAGTGCGGCGAAACAGCCGCTACCACTTCATCATCGGCAGTGGATTGAGCGGGTGCTTGAGGAACCATTTCCCGCCCAGTTGCGCCAAGTTCTTGTGAAAGCCCGCGTTGGGGATGCGTCGTTTCAGTTCGCTGATAAAGTGTTTATCAAGCCCGAAGCGCACCGCACCGAGTGAGAAATCGACCAGATCAGCCTGTCGAAACTGCTCCACCAGCGGGTAGCGCGGATCGGTGTAGGCGCGCACTTTATGGTGCTCGCTGATCATCAGGCTGATTTCCTCAGCCCACGCTTGCAGCCCATGCTCTTGCAGGTAATGCAAAGCCGGCGGGATTGACGGTGGAATGTAGTCGACGGTGTGATCGGTCCATATGCCGATATCATGGAACGCGGCGGCGATGAATACCTTGCGTTGCTGCTCCTCATCGCAGGGATGCAGGGCGAAGCAGATGTTGATCATGCGGTACAGGTGATGGCGGTAGCCGTTGTAGTCCTTGCCAATGATGCTTTTCCAGTCAGCCAGTATCGCTTCCAATTGTGGGAACTCTTCAATGATCTGCACGATGTCCTGACGCCTCCCGGTGCGGGTTATTTGAAACGGATACGTTTGTTGATGGTTTCGCCCGCGTTTTCGCCGGGCTAGCAGATCTGCGCCTCGGTTTGCAGGGTGCCGCTGGCATCTTCGAAGACATGCAGCAGCGAAAAGTTCTTGTGGCCGGTGAGGGCGAACAAGCGCTCGCTGACAATGCCTTTGCAACCTTTCAGTGCGCCACCAGAGCTGATGCCGATAAGGCTGGCCGCTGGCGCAGGCTTGCGTGAGATTGCGCTGGAGGTTAGTTGGTAGACGCGTGCCTTGAGGTATTTGTTGTGAGTCAGCTGATAAACCGAGGCGCAATGCACATCACCGCTGAGAAAAACCAGCAGCTTGCCGTGCTTATCCAGTTGGGCGAATACGTTATTAAGAATCACCGCGCGCTCGGCCCAGTTAGAGTCGTGATCCCACTCATCCATCAAGTCGTCCTTGATGCTGCCAAGATCAGCATAGTTCACCAGCGCATCGACCCAGTGCAGCATCGGAACGGGTGAAACCACAAACAGAACTTTGCACGCGGGATGTTCGGCCTGGTCGGGTAACCATTGAAGGAAGCGGTCCATTTGCGCACGGCCGAGAATCTTGAACGGGTCTTGCTTGGGGTCTTTCTCGACATCGTGCTGGCCGCGCATGTCCAGCACGTAGAACGCGGCGGGCCCCTGGCTGAATGAGTAATCCCACTGACAATTGTCCGGGTTCTGCTCATCGTAAGGGGTGGGAGGGTTGTGGCTGTGCTCAAATTCGTAATAGGCCCGACACGCCGCGCGCCACATCAGGTCAATGAGCATGCCATCGACCTTTTTGTCATCCGCCTTGAATAACCGTGAGAGGCGGTGGAGCCTTTCCTTTTCGGTGTATGAGCCCCAGCCATCCATGATTTCGTGATCGTCCCACATCATGTATTGCGGGAATTGCCGGTACACCGCTTGCAGTGGCGCGACTTGCCAGTAAACCCGATAGAACCAGCGGTAGAGGTTGAGCAGGTATTGATAGATGCCTTCTTTGTCATAACCACGGCCCTTGCGGTAGGTCTGCAGCAGCTCATCCTTATTGTCTTTCAGCCAGACCCAGATATCCGGGAAGTCCTGCTTGGCATTAGTATCGACATACACCTGATCACCGCCGCCGATGACAAAGTCGGCGCTGTGGGTACACAACTGTTCGAGCATATGCGGCCAGGCGCCGACGCTGTTATCGGCATTGATGGGGTCGTGGCAGCTGTAAAAACCGAACACCAGTTCGCGGGCATTCTCGGCTTGAGTGCGGAAATAGCGATCAAGGCTGTAACCCAGCTCAGTGCGACGGCTGATGCTTTTGTCTTCGCACATCAATGCGTAGTAATAACGCGTGAATGGCTCGAGCCCGTCCACATCGAAGGTGTGGGTGAGGTTGCTTGAATAATCGAAGTCATGCTCGCCGATAAATGCAGGCTTGATCCCTGATTCCTTGAGAAAGCCTTGGATAGTCTGCTCATTGAGCCGGGTCAGGTCACCGGTGAAAGGTGCCGTCGATAGCACCAATGTCCATTTCCCTGGCTGGTAAAGACGTGCCCAGATACGCGCGGTTGTCGCGCTGGTATGGCCGATTACGGTAGCGCTATACAGCTTGGCGGTCGCCAATTCGTTGGCGCGGGGGTCCATTAGTGTCATCGCAAGTTCCTTTGCTGATTCGACGAGAGACAAGGGCGGCGTTTCCTTACGCGTTGTCACTGTGGCTGATGCCCGGTTGGATGGCCAACACAGTGTGATGAATGATTTCCGAGCCCGGCGTTCACTGATCGTTGGTCTGGCTGCGCGCCTGTGTCAGGTCGCTAAACTCAGCTCTGCAGGACTCATGCAGGGAAGGCATGACCTATTAGCGTCAGATGGCGATCCAGGGAAGGTTGAATCTATGTTTTATAAAAAAAGTAATGTCTCCAGCCGCCTGGCTGCAGTGTTGGTGGTAGCCGGTATGTTGTGCGCTGGGAGCAGTCATGGCGCAGATGTAGAAAACGGCAAGCGCGTGTTCAAAGAATGCTCGGCGTGTCATCAGGCAGGCGAGGGTGCGCAGAATGCGTTTGGACCGGTGCTTAACAACATCGTCGGGCGCAAGGCCGGCAGTTATCCCGGCTACAGCTACAGCGGCGATTTGAGCAAAGCGGGCGAGAAGGGTCTGGTCTGGACACCGGACCTGTTATTTGAGTGGCTCGATGACCCGAGCATTTTCCTCAAGAGTTATCTGGGTGATAACAACGCTGCCTCGAACATGCCCGTGACCTTTCCGGATAAACAACGCCGTGAAGATGTGATCGCCTATCTGGCCACGCAAACGGAGGCGGATGCCAAAGACGACGGAGTTTTGATGTCGCATGGCGAGACGCCTTTCGACGCCAAGTTGATGCCTAACCATGATGCCCGTCCCGACCCCGTAGACAAACTCCAGCATGTACGCCAAAAGCTGGTCGCACCGCCGATGCTGCCAATGCATAGCCAGAAGGCCACGGGCGAGCCCAAGGTGGTTGAGATTGAGCTGACTGTCGAAGAGAAGCAGTGGGTATTGGATGGCGATGGTACCGAAATATGGGCGCTGACCTACAACGGCTCAATTCCGGCGCCGGCGATGGTGGTGCATCAGGGTGATTACGTTGAGTTGACCCTGAAAAACCCGTCGACCAACTTGCTGGTGCACAACATCGATCTGCATGCGGTAACCGGCGCTCTGGGCGGCGCTGCGATCACCACGATCAGCCCCGGGAATCAGGTGACCATTCGCTTCAAGGCAACCAAGTCTGGCAGCTTCCTTTATCACTGCGCGCCAGAAGGCTCGATGACGCCCTATCACGTGACACACGGCATGACCGGGATGATTCTGGTACTGCCGCGTGAAGGTCTCACAGACGACAAGGGCCAGCCGCTGGTTTACGACAAGGCGTTTTACATCGGCGAGAACGATTTTTATGTGCCGCGCGACGACAAGGGTGACTACAAGCAGTATTCACGTCCGGGCGAGGATTTAACTGACTGGATCAAGTCGATGCGCACGCTGACGCCGACTCACGTGGTGTTCAATGGCCGGGTTGGCGCGCTGACAGGCAAGGGCGCAATGACGGCCAATGTCGGTGAAAACGTGCTGTTTCTGCATATGCAGGCTAATCGGGACACGCGCCCGCACCTGATTGGCGGCCATGGTGATTATGTCTGGGAAACGGGCTCGTTCGCTTCGCCGCCGTTGAAGGACGTGCAAACCTGGTTTGTGCGCGGAGGGTCGGTTGGCGCGATGCTCTATCGCTTCAAGCAGCCTGGCGTTTATGCCTACCTGAATCACAACCTGATCGAGGCTGTTGAGTTTGGCGCGGCGGCGCACGTGGTTGTAAAGGGTAAGTGGGACGATGATTTGCTGAAGAAGGTCAGTCAGGGTCCTGTGAGTGAGTAAAGGCAACCCTGATAGTTTGCGGCGCCTGCTTGACGACCAAAAACTGGCCCTGGTGATCTGCTGGGGCCTGATGCTGGTTTTGGCGTTGTTGCTGGCTGGAAACCTGTATATGTCCAACGGTGAGGAGGGCGGCAGTGTCGGTGAACTGCCGCCGTTCATTGCCGTGCAGCAACCATCGGGTGAAACGTTGATGGTCGGCGCCACTGAGGTGACTGTGGATCAGTGGCGGATCTGCGAGCAAGCGCAGGTTTGCCCCTTGCTGTCAGAAGGGCAGAGAGGTTCCAGCCCGATGGTCAATATGAGTTGGGCGGATGTAAGGGTGTTTATTCGGTGGTCTGCAGCGCGTCAAGGTCTGCCGCTGCGCGTACCGACCAAAGAGGAATGGCTGGTGTTGGCGGCAGAGCAGGCGGCGATGAAACGCAAACCGCTTTTTACTGACCCCCGTATGGCGTGGGCGGCAGATTATGATCTGACCGCCTTGCCGGTAGAGCGCAAAACCCGTGCAGTCACAGCATTTGGTGCCAACTCGCTGGGAATCTATGACATCAAGGGCAATGTCTGGGAATGGGTCGCAGCCTGCTATTACCCGCAGCCGGGGTTGCCCATAGAGGTGTTTGGCTGCATGAATGGGCGGGTGGCAATGGGCGAGCGCGAGGTTGGGCTCTCTGAGCAATTGCGCTCGCCGGGCAATACCGGGTGCGGGGGTGGTCAGCCGCCTGCCAATGTCGGTTTCCGCCTGGTTTACAGCGCGCTCGAGGCGCCTTGAGAACCTGTGGCGGCACTCAGTCGAGCATGCGCCACATGTGCAGTTTGGTTAAATATTCACCCTCAAGTGCAATCGCAAACGGCTCCCGGGCATATTGTTCAAATCCATAGTGTTGATACAGCGCAACAGCGGCCGTGTTGGTTTCGCTGACGCTGAGTTGTATCAGCCGTGCGTGGTTGATCAATCGTGCTTCACTCAGCGCGTGTTCAACCAACTGGCGCGCGAAACCCTGTTTGCGAAATGGAGGTACAACATAAAGCCCGAATAGCGTGACCTTGTGCCGGGTCTTCAATTGTTTTTTGCGCGAAAGCCCAACAACGCCGTGAAGCTCGCCCTGAGCATCGAAAATGCCATAGACCTGGGTTGTCGCATCCTCTGCATCGCTCACGCGCGCCTGCCACCAGCTCAGCGGTAAAGGCTCGCGCTCAGTTGCCGTGGTGGTGAATGACTGCGGGTGCGCGCGATAGGCTTCAAGCATCAATGCGCGATAGCGGCCAGCTTCTGCGGGGGCAAGTCGGTGAATCTTCATCTATTACTCTGTATCGGTGAGCGGCGTGCTAAGCACCAAGCTGAGTAGATTTTAGCTGTTTTGGATGCACCGCACGATGAGGTTGTTGATATGACTCAATGGCTTGCTGGCGATTTTGAATCTACTCTGTAATTCGTTAATCAGTTTCGACATTGCGCTGGGTAATAAATTGCGCGCCAACGTTGGTGCGCTGTATTGGTCTACGTCCCGAAGGCCGGGGCAGACCCTTAAAGAATTAAGTAAGAAGGACGACCACTTATGCAGCTTCGCAAGTCACTTATGGCGCTCTCAATCCTCGGCGCTGCGGGGAATGCCTGGGCTGGGGGAATCATGGTTTACGAGGCGGGCCAGGAAGGCGCAGGGCTGGCGAATGCTGGTGCTGCGGTACTTGCTACGGACCCCAGCGTGTTGATGAATAACCCCGCCGGAATCAGTGAGCTGAAAGGTACGCAGTTCACCGCCAATGCCCAGATAATTGCCGGCGATATGCGGTTCTCGCGCGATGCAGACAATACATTCAGCGGCAGTGAAGGTGGTCAGCCGCTGAAATATTTCCCCGGCAGCAGCTTGTTTATCAGCCACGAGATCAACGACCGGGCCAGCATAGGCTTCGGCATGTTTGGTACGTTCGGCCTGATGCTTGATTACGACGATGACTGGGCAGGGCGCTACTTCAGTCAGGAATCGGCGGTTGTTGGCGTGACCTTCCAGCCGACATTCTCCTACAGGGTCAATGATGACCTGTCTGTGGGCATTGGGCCGCGAATCATGTACGGCTACTACCGGTCCGAGACGGGTATCAATAACAACGTGCTGGGCGTCAATAATGCCGATGACGGCCAGTTGCGTTACAAGGACACCGACTGGGCAATGGGCATGAGCATCGGTGCGCTTTATAACCTGACGCCAACCACCAAAGTCGGTCTGGCATACACCAGTAAGATAAAGCTTGAGTTCGAAGACCGGCCTGAGCTCAAGAACGTCAGCAATCCAATATTAAACCTTGCTCTCAATCGCCTTGATGCCAACGGTTTGAATATCGATATGGAAGTGCCGCAAACAGTATTGTTGAGTGTTTCTCAGCAGTTAGACGGCGGTTGGACTCTGCTTGGCAGTGCGGGCTGGCAAGACTGGAGCGAGTTCGGCAAGTTGGGTATTGCAGTGGACGGTGGCGCCACAGGCGCCAGCACAACGGTATTGGCGGATCGCAAGTACAAGGACACCTGGCACTTGTCGGTCGGCGCGCAGAAACAAGTAAACGATAAGTTACGGCTGAACATGGGGGTGGGTTACGACAGCTCTGCCGTGGAGGATGAAGATCGCACCGTTGATAACCCAATGAATGAAGCCTGGCGCCTGGCTGCTGGCTTTAACTACGCGCTTGCCGATGATGTTGATATGCACATGAGTTACACCCTGATCTACATGGGCGATATGGATATCGATCAAACCAAGGAGCGTACCGGCCAGAAGTTATCAGGTGAGTATTCGGATGCAATGTTGCACGTTTTGGGTGGCGGCGTGACTTGGCGCTTCTGATTTAAATGCGCTCAGCCCATGAACGTGCAAGTTGAATTGAATGTGTTTGTCGAGGCAAATAAAAACGCCCGATGCGATGGCATCGGGCGTTTAGTTTAAGCAGCCGTGCTGCAGCGATTAAGCCGCAAAGCATTGCTTACTTAGGCATGTCGCGTTTCTCGTAACCGGTGTACAGCTGACGCGGGCGGCCAATCTTGTACGGATGCGAAAGCATTTCTTTCCAGTGCGAAATCCAGCCAACAGTACGTGCCAGGGCGAAAATCACCGTGAACATGCTGGTTGGGATGCCGATTGCCTTGAGGATGATGCCCGAGTAGAAGTCTACGTTCGGGTACAGCGAGCGCTCGATGAAGTACGGGTCGGTCAGGGCGATCTCTTCGAGACGCATGGCCAACTCAAGCTGCGGATCATTGGTGATACCCAGCTCCTTGAGTACTTCGTCGCACGTCTGCTTCATCACAGTGGCGCGCGGGTCGCGGTTTTTGTAAACGCGGTGACCGAAGCCCATGAGCTTGAACGGATCGTTCTTGTCCTTGGCTTTGGCGATGAAGGCGTCGATATTCGAAACATCGCCGATTTCATCAAGCATGCTCAGTACGGCTTCGTTCGCGCCGCCATGAGCCGGGCCCCAAAGCGCTGCAATACCGGCAGCGATACAGGCAAACGGGTTGGCGCCAGAAGAGCCAGCCAGACGCACTGTTGAGGTCGAGGCGTTCTGTTCGTGGTCAGCGTGCAGGATAAAGATCTTATCCATTGCCTTGGCCAGTACCGGGCTGATCGGTTTGATCTCGCACGGCGTGTTGAACATCATGTGCAGGAAGTTCTCGGCGTAATTAAGGTCATTACGCGGGTACATCATGGGTTGACCCATGGAGTACTTGTAAGTCATTGCTGCAAGTGTTGGCATCTTCGAAATCAGGCGCATGGCCGAAACTTCGCGGTGATGCGGGTTCTTGATGTCCAGCGAGTCGTGATAGAAGGCGGAGAGGGCGCCAACTACACCGCACATGATTGCCATTGGGTGGGCATCGCGGCGGAAGCCGTTGAAGAAGGTCTTCAACTGCTCATGAACCATGGTGTGGTTCTTGATAGTGCTGACAAATTGAGCCTTTTGCGCTGCATCAGGCAATTCGCCGTTGAGCAACAGGTAGCAAGTCTCGAGGTAGTCAGCTTGCTCTGCGAGTTGCTCGATCGGGTAGCCGCGGTGCAGCAAAATACCCTGATCGCCATCGATGTAGGTGATCTGCGACTCGCAAGAGGCGGTCGACATGAAACCTGGGTCGAATGTGAAACGGCCCGTGGCTGTTAAGCCCCTTACATCAATCACATCTGGCCCAACGGTGCCGCTTAAAATAGGCAGTTCGACGGGGGCTACGCCCTCGATGATCAACTGCGCTTTTTTGTCAGCCATGTTTGGCCTCCTAGTTATGCTTGAAATCATCAGCTAGCCCCCCACGCAGGGCCCGCACCACTATAGTGTTATAAATCGGAATGTCAATTTAGGTAAACCCATACGGGAGAAGGGTTTGCAGCACAAATGCAGGCAAATAGTTGTACACAGTCAGCGCATTTTTTAAAGCACTTTAATCAGCACTTAGGTACAGGCTACTGCGTTGTCATTAGCGTCCTAACTGTCTATACTCTGCGACCGACCACTAGTGCTTTAGCCTGCGTCCAAGTGGTCGTCACTCCTTGGGTGATGCGTTTCTGCAAGTGCACTTCCCGACAACTTTGCCCTGCTAGTTAAGGGCTCTCAGTGTGATAAAAAAGCCGTGAATAGCCAACGACCTGTAAACCTAGACCTTAGGACTATTAAGCTCCCAATCACCGCTTACACGTCCATTCTTCACCGTATCTCCGGTGTCATCCTTTTTGTTGGTATTGCCGTTCTGCTGTTCGGTCTCGACAAATCGCTGGCCTCCGAAGAGGGCTTTGCCCAAGTGAAAGAATGCCTGACCAGCCCGCTGGCCAAGTTCGTGATTTGGGGCCTACTGTCTGCATTGCTATACCACCTGGTGGCCGGTGTGCGCCACATCATCATGGATATGGGCATCGGTGAGACGCTGGAAGGCGGAGCATTGGGCTCAAAAATCGTAATCGCCGTTGCGGCGGTCGTGATCCTGCTTCTGGGGGTATGGATATGGTAACTAACGTTACGAATTTCTCGCGTTCGGGCCTCTATGACTGGATGGCTCAGCGTGTATCAGCGGTCGTTCTCGCGGCTTATGTACTGTTCTTGCTGGGTTACGTCATCGTAAACCCAGGTATGGACTATGCCGGCTGGCATGGACTGTTCTCCCATACTGCAATGCGTATTTTCAGTTTGCTCACACTGGTTTCTCTGAGTGTGCACGCCTGGGTTGGTATGTGGACAATCTCCACTGACTACCTGACCAACATGGCGTTGGGCAAATGCGCTACAGCGGTACGTTTTCTGTTCCAGGCAGCGTGTGGCATTGCCATGTTCGCGTATTTCGTCTGGGGCGTGCAGATTCTTTGGGGTATCTGATTCATGACTAGCATTCGCACTCTTTCTTATGACGCCATCATTATTGGTGGCGGCGGCGCAGGCATGCGTGCAGCACTGCAACTCGCTCAGGGCGGTCACAAGACTGCTGTGGTCACCAAGGTATTCCCGACTCGTTCGCACACTGTATCGGCTCAGGGTGGCATCACCTGCGCAATCGCCTCTGCTGATCCAAACGATGATTGGCGTTGGCACATGTACGATACCGTCAAGGGTTCCGACTATATCGGTGACCAGGACGCTATCGAATACATGTGTTCCGTAGGCCCGGAAGCTGTTTTCGAACTTGAGCACATGGGTCTGCCGTTCTCGCGTACCGAAACCGGTCGTATCTACCAGCGCCCATTCGGCGGCCAGTCGAAAGACTTCGGTAAAGGCGGTCAGGCTGCACGTACTTGCGCTGCTGCTGACCGTACTGGTCACGCACTGTTGCACACGCTTTATCAGGGCAACCTGAAAGCCGGCACCTCGTTCCTTAACGAGTGGTACGCCGTAGACCTGGTGAAGAACCAGGACGGCGTTGTTGTCGGTATCATCGCTATCTGCCTGGAAACAGGCGAGACTGTTCACATCCGCGCCAAGGCTGTAGTGCTGGCGACCGGTGGTGCTGGCCGTATCTACTCCTCGACCACCAACGCACTGATCAATACCGGCGACGGTATCGGCATGGCGCTGCGTGCAGGTGTACCGGTTCAGGACATCGAAATGTGGCAGTTCCACCCAACCGGTATTGCCGGCGCGGGTGTACTGGTTACCGAAGGTTGCCGTGGTGAAGGTGGTTACCTGATCAACAAGCATGGCGAGCGTTTCATGGAGCGTTATGCACCAAACGCCAAAGACCTTGCTGGTCGTGACGTTGTTGCACGTTCGATGGTTAAAGAGATCATTGCCGGTAACGGCTGTGGCCCTGATGGCGATCACGTAATGCTGAAGATGGATCACCTGGGCGAAGAAGTCCTGCTGAGCCGTCTGCCAGGCATCGTTGAGCTGTCGAAGACCTTTGCTCACGTTGATCCGGCTGTTACCCCGATCCCGGTTGTTCCGACTTGCCACTACATGATGGGCGGCGTTGCCACCAACATTCATGGCCAGGCCATCACTCAAGATGCCAATGGCAACGACAAAGTCGTCGAAGGCCTGTTCGCTGTAGGTGAAGTGGCTTGCGTATCGGTACACGGTGCCAACCGTCTGGGCGGCAACTCGCTGCTTGACCTGGTTGTATTCGGTCGTGCGGCTGGCCTGCACCTCGAAAAATCGCTGCGTGAAGGTGTTGAATACCGCAACGCCAGCGAAACAGATATCGATCAGTCACTGGCTCGTCTGGCTGGCGTTAACCAGCGCACGACCGGTGAAGATGTTGCTCCGCTGCGTAAAGAGCTGCAGAGCTGCATGCAGAACTACTTCGGTGTATTCCGTACGGGTGAATACATGCAGAAGGGCATCACACAATTGGCCGACCTGCGTGAGCGCATCGCGAACGTCAAGATCGCGGACAAGAGCCAAGCGTTTAACACTGCGCGTATCGAGGCACTCGAACTGCAAAACCTTCTTGAAGTTGCTGAAGCGACTGCGATTGCTGCCGAGGTCCGTAAGGAATCTCGCGGTGCGCATGCGCGTGAAGACTTTGAAGATCGTGACGACGAAAACTGGCTGTGCCACTCCCTGTACTTCCCAGGCGAGAAGCGCGTGACCAAGCGTGCCGTCAACTTTGCACCGAAAACAGTGCCTGCCTTTGAACCCAAGATTCGTACTTATTAAGGGTGATAGATATGTTGCAAGTAAGCGTTTATCGCTATAACCCTGATCAGGACGCAGCGCCGTTCATGCAGGAGTTTCAGGTTGATACCGGCGGCAAGGACATCATGGTTCTTGACGTGCTGGCCCTGATCAAAGAACAAGACGAAGGTTTCTCGTACCGTCGTTCTTGCCGTGAAGGTGTTTGTGGCTCTGACGGCATGAACATCAACGGCAAAAACGGTCTGGCCTGTATCACGCCGCTGTCGGCTGTGGTCAAAGGCAACAAACTGGTTGTGCGCCCGTTGCCGGGTCTGCCAGTAATTCGTGACCTCGTCGTCGATATGAGCATCTTCTACAAGCAGTACGAGAAGGTGCAACCGTTCCTGCAGAACGACACACCTGCGCCGGCTATCGAGCGCAAGCAGTCGCCTGAAGAACGTGAAAAGCTTGATGGTCTGTACGAGTGCATTCTGTGCGCTTGCTGCTCGACCAGCTGTCCGTCGTTCTGGTGGAACCCAGACAAGTTCCTGGGCCCGGCAGCTTTGCTGCAGGCTTATCGTTTCCTGGCTGACAGCCGTGACAACAAAACTGAAGAGCGTCTGGCTGCTTTGGACGACCCATTCAGTGTGTTCCGCTGCCGTAGCATCATGAACTGTGTGAGTGTTTGTCCTAAAGGGTTGAACCCGACTAAGGCAATTGGTCACATCCGTCAGATGCTGCTTCAGAGCGGTACCTGATTTATCGTTGATGCAACACCTGTAACACTGCGGCGCTGAAATGGTTCACCGCCGCAGCTATAGCCAGAGTCACAGCCCAAAAAGCCGTGATTCTTTTTGGAAAATTTGACGACCAGCAGGGGCATCCGGGCTGGTGCCCGGACTATCTGCGGGATCCGTGGTGGTTTGACCCAAACCTTGAGACAGGTTTGGGTGGCCCTGCGGTTTCTACGCCGGTGGTGTCCCCTTACCGAGGGTGACCAAGCATGCAAGAAAGCGTGATGCAGCGCATGTGGGACAGCGCCCACCTATCCGGTGGTAACGCGGCCTATGTGGAAGAGCTCTACGAGCTTTACCTGCACGATCCCAACGCTGTGCCAGAGGAGTGGCGCACATACTTTCAAAAGTTGCCGGCGGAGGGTAACGCAGCTACGGATGTGTCGCATTCAACGATACGCGACCATTTCGTTTTGCTTGCGAAAAATCAACGCCGTTCCCAGCCAGTTTCGGCTTCCAGCGTAAGCTCGGAGCACGAGAAGAAACAGGTTGAGGTACTGCGTTTAATTCAGGCTTACCGCATGCGCGGACATCAGGCTGCCAAGCTTGATCCGCTTGGCTTGTGGGAACGCCCTGTGCCCGCTGATCTGGGTATCAATCACTACGGCTTGACCGATGCTGACCTGGACACCAATTTCCGTACCGGTGGTCTGGTAATTGGCAAGGAAGAGGCTACTTTGCGTGAAATTCGCGACGCGTTGGAGCAGACATATTGTCGCACCATCGGCGCCGAGTTCACTCACATCGTCGACTCCGAGCAACGCAGCTGGTTCCAGCAGCGTCTTGAGAGCGTACGTGGCCGCCCTGATTTTTCCGGTGAAGTACAAAGCCATCTGCTTGAGCGCCTGACTGCCGCCGAAGGTTTGGAGAAGTACCTGGGTACCAAGTATCCGGGCACCAAGCGTTTCGGTCTGGAAGGTGGCGAGAGCCTGATCCCGTTGCTGGATGAAATCATTCAGCGCAGCGGTTCGTACGGCACCAAAGAAATCGTCATCGGCATGGCTCACCGTGGTCGTCTCAACGTTCTGGTCAACACCTTTGGCAAGAACCCACGTGACCTGTTCGACGAATTCGAAGGCAAGAAAACCGAAGGCCTGAGCTCGGGTGACGTTAAGTATCACCAGGGTTTCTCTTCGAACGTCATGACCGCCGGTGGCGAAGTTCACCTGGCGCTGGCATTCAACCCTTCGCACCTTGAAATCGTCTCCCCGGTAGTTGAAGGCTCGGTACGCGCGCGTCAAGACCGTCGTAGCGATGCCATCGGCGACAAGGTTCTGCCAATTTCCATTCACGGTGACGCTGCATTCGCAGGTCAGGGCGTGGTCATGGAAACCTTCCAGATGTCGCAGACTCGCGGCTTCAAGACGGGCGGCACGATCCATATCGTCATCAACAACCAGGTTGGCTTCACCATCAGCCGTGCAGACGATGCTCGTTCGACCGAGTACTGCACCGACGTGGCGAAGATGATTCAGGCGCCGATCTTCCATGTGAATGGTGATGATCCGGAAGCCGTACTGTTTGTGACGCAGATGGCTGTTGATTACCGCATGCAGTACAAGCGTGACGTCGTTATCGACCTCGTTTGCTACCGTCGCCGCGGTCACAACGAAGCGGACGAGCCGAACGGTACCCAGCCGCTGATGTATCAGCAGATCTCCAAGCAGCGCACCACACGTGAGCTGTATGCCGAGATGCTGGTCAACGCTTCGCGTCAGTCTGCTGACGAAGTTCAGAGCAAGATCGACGAGTACCGCACTGCGCTGGACAACGGCCAGCACGTAGTGAAAAGCCTGGTCAAAGAGCCGAACAAAGAATTGTTCGTAGACTGGCGTCCGTATCTGGGCCACGCCTGGACTGCACGTCACGACACGCGCTTCGACCTGAAAACCCTGCAGGAGCTTTCGGCCAAGTTGCTCGAAACCCCGGACGGTTTTGTGGTTCAGCGTCAGGTCTCGAAGATTTACGAAGACCGTCAGAAGATGACGGCCGGCGCGTTGTCGATCAACTGGGGCTTTGCCGAAACTATGGCATACGCGACCCTGTTGTTCGAAGGTCACCCGATCCGTATTACCGGTCAGGATGTGGGTCGCGGTACGTTCTCGCACCGTCACGCCGTTCTGCACAACCAGAAAGACGGCTCGACCTATGTACCGCTGCAGCGTCTGTATGATGATCAACCGAAGTTTGATCTCTACGACTCGTTCCTGTCGGAAGAAGCTGTACTGGCATTTGAATACGGTTACTCCACCACCACGCCAAACGGCCTGGTGATCTGGGAAGCTCAGTTCGGCGACTTCGCCAACGGCGCTCAGGTGGTGTTTGACCAGTTCATCTCCAGCGGTGAAACCAAGTGGGGGCGTCTGTGCGGCCTGACCATGCTTCTGCCACACGGCTATGAAGGGCAGGGTCCGGAGCACTCATCGGCACGTCTGGAGCGTTATCTGCAGCTGTGCGCTGAGCACAACATGCAGGTGTGCGTACCGACTACGCCGGCGCAGATCTACCATTTGCTCCGCCGTCAGGTGATTCGTCCGCTGCGTAAGCCATTGGTCGTGTTGACGCCTAAGTCGCTGCTGCGCCATAAATTGGCGATCTCGACGCTGGAAGATCTGGCCGACGGTTCGTTCCAGACGGTCATTCCGGAGATCGATGCTATCGATCCGAAGAAAGTTGACCGGGTGATTCTGTGCAGCGGCAAGGTTTACTACGACTTGCTCGAGAAGCGTCGCGCTGAAGGCTTGAACAACATTGCAATCGTGCGACTGGAACAGCTTTATCCGTTCCCGGAAGATGATTTGGCGGAAATTCTTGCTCCTTATAAGAACGTCAAACACATCGTCTGGTGTCAGGAAGAGCCGATGAACCAAGGTGCCTGGTATTGCAGCCAGCATCACATGCGCCGCGTGGTTGCTGCGCATAAGAAGACTCTGGTTCTTGAGTATGCCGGCCGTGAAGGCTCTGCATCTCCAGCATGTGGTTATGCATCGTTGCACGCCGAGCAGCAGGAAAAACTGCTGCAGGACGCATTTACTGTTTAACGCCTTCGCGCAAGAGGCGGCCTTAGAGGGCCGCCTCGTTAAAACCGAATTTAAGGACATACACAATGGCTATCGATATTAATGCCCCAACTTTCCCGGAATCGGTTGCTGACGGCACCGTTGCTACCTGGCACAAGAAGCCGGGCGACGCAGTCAAGCGCGACGAACTGATCGTTGACATCGAGACTGACAAAGTCGTTATCGAAGTGTTGGCTGAAGCTGACGGCGTGATCGCTGAAATCGTCAAGAACGAAGGCGACACCGTACTCAGCAACGAACTGCTCGGCCGCCTGAACGACGGCGCTACTGCCGCTCCGGCTGCTGCTCCTGCTCAGGCAGCTGCCGCGCCTGCCGCTGCAGCACCGGCTGCTGCTGAAGGTGATGACCAGATTCTTTCGCCTGCTGCACGCAAGCTGGCTGAAGAGAACGGCATCGACCCGAACAGCATTTCGGGTACTGGCAAAGGCGGTCGCGTTACTAAAGAAGACGTAGTTGCTGCTGTTGAAGCCAAGAAGAATGCACCGACTGCTGCACCTGCCAAGGCCGCTGCTCCGGCTGCCGCTGCTCCAGTTATGCCTGCTGGTGACCGCGTTGAGAAGCGCGTACCGATGACGCGTGTTCGCGCCACCGTTGCCAAGCGTCTGGTTGAAGCTCAGTCGAACATGGCCATGCTGACCACGTTCAACGAAGTCGACATGACCGAAGTCATGGCGCTGCGTTCGAAGTACAAAGATCTGTTCGAGAAGTCGCACAATGGCGTGCGTCTGGGCTTCATGTCGTTCTTCGTTAAAGCGGCAACCGAAGCGCTGAAGCGTTTTCCTGCGGTTAACGCCTCGATCGACGGTTCGGACATCGTTTACCACGGTTATGCGGACATCGGTGTTGCTGTTTCCAGCGACCGCGGTCTGGTGGTTCCGGTTCTGCGTAACGCTGAGTCGATGAGCCTGGCTGAAATCGAAAACGGCATTGCCACTTTCGGTAAGAAGGCGCGTGACGGTAAGCTGTCCATCGACGAGATGACCGGTGGTACCTTCACCATCACTAACGGTGGTACTTTCGGTTCGATGATGTCGACGCCGATCGTTAACCCACCGCAAGCTGCAATCCTCGGCATGCACAACATCATCCAGCGTCCTATGGCCATCAATGGCCAGGTCGTTATCCGCCCAATGATGTACCTGGCGCTGTCTTACGATCATCGCCTGATCGATGGTAAGGAAGCCGTGACCTTCCTGGTAACCATCAAAAACTTGCTGGAAGACCCAGCGCGTCTGCTGCTGGACATCTAATCCCAGTTTCTCCCTCGGCGGCTCTCACAAGGAGCCGTCCGGTCTCTTTGAGAAGGAAGTAAGTTATGTCTCAGAAATTCGACGTGGTAGTCATCGGTGCCGGCCCTGGCGGTTACGTAGCAGCCATCAAGGCCGCTCAACTGGGTTTGAAGACTGCTTGTATTGAAAAATACCAAGACAAAGACGGCAAGATCGCATTGGGCGGTACTTGCCTGAACGTCGGTTGCATTCCGTCTAAAGCACTGCTCGACAGCTCGTGGAAGTACCACGAAGCGCAGGAAGGTTTTGCTGTTCACGGTATCACTGCCAAAGGCGTGAGCATGGACGTGCCGGCGATGGTTGGCCGCAAGAACACCATCGTCAAGAACCTGACTGGCGGTGTTGCCACTCTGTTCAAGGCTAACGGCGTAACCCTGCTTGAAGGCCACGGCAAACTGCTGGCTGGCAAGCAAGTAGAAGTGACTGCACAAGACGGCACCACGCAGATCGTAGAAGCCGGTAACGTGATCATCGCGTCGGGCTCCAAGCCAATCGACATTCCACCAGCGCCTGTTGATCAGGACGTTATCGTCGACTCGACCGGCGCCCTGGACTTCCAGAGCGTACCGAAGAGCCTGGGCGTTATCGGTGCTGGCGTAATCGGTCTGGAGCTGGGTTCTGTCTGGTCGCGCCTGGGTTCGGAAGTGACTGTTATCGAAGCACAGGACAAGTTCCTGCCTGCTGCTGATGAGCAGATCGCCAAAGAAGCCATGAAGACCCTGACCAAGCAAGGCCTGAAAATTCGTCTGGGCGCACGCCTGACCGGTTCGGAAGTGAAGAAGAAGCAGGTCACTGTGACCTTCACTGACGCTGACGGCGAGCAGCAGATGACTTTCGACAAGCTGATCGTTGCGGTAGGCCGTCGTCCGGTTACCACCGATCTGCTGGCTGCAGACAGCGGCGTTGACATGGATGAGCGTGGCTTCATCTTCGTTAACGATCAGTGCGAAACCAGCGTTCCGGGCGTTTACGCCATCGGTGACGTGGTGCGCGGCGCGATGCTGGCTCACAAAGCATCGGAAGAGGGCGTAATGGTTGCCGAGCGTATTGCCGGCCACAAAGCTCAGATGAACTACGACCTGATTCCTTCGGTTATTTACACTCACCCGGAAATCGCATGGGTCGGCAAGACCGAGCAGCAGCTGAAAGGTGAGGGCGTTGCTGTCAACGTCGGTACCTTCCCGTTCGCGGCCAGCGGCCGTGCAATGGCTGCCAACGACACCGGCGGTATGGTTAAAGTGATTGCTGATGCCAAGACTGACCGCGTTCTCGGCGTTCACGTTATTGGCCCAAGCGCTGCTGAACTGGTTCAGCAGGGTGCAATCGGCATGGAATTCGGCACCAGTGCTGAAGATTTGGGCATGATGGTGTTCTCGCACCCAACATTGTCCGAAGCGCTGCATGAAGCGGCGTTGGCTGTAAATGGCGGCGCCATTCACATTGCCAACCGCAAAAAGCGCTAAATAATTCGCCGAATCGCGCGGACACGCGTGCTGATCGTACAAGCGGGCTCGGAAATATGCAGAAACATGCGTAAAATCCGGGCCTCGCTTGCGCAGGTAAAGATCATCATCTGTCCGCGCGGTGCAACAAAGGCGAGTTTGGAACAAAAAGAACCACGGCATCGGCCCGCGTCGGCTCAAGTCAGGCGCGGAATGCATGTCGGGCTGCTCCTCGAAGCAGCCACAGGTGGTGCGGCATCATAAGTGCAGCATCGAATGCGCAATACCCAAACGAAGACGGTAGACAAGCATGAATCTCCACGAATATCAGGGTAAGCAGCTGTTCGCTGAATACGGCCTGCCCGTATCCAAGGGCTTCGCAGTAGACACCCCAGAAGAAGCAGCAGCAGCTTGCGAAAAAATCGGCGGTACTGAGTGGGTTGTTAAAGCCCAGGTCCACGCTGGTGGTCGCGGTAAAGCGGGCGGCGTGAAGCTGGTCAAGAGCAAAGAAGACGCCAAGGCTTTCGCAGCCAACTGGCTGGGCAAGCGTCTGGTAACTTATCAGACAGACGCCAACGGTCAGCCGGTTAGCAAGATTCTGGTTGAATCGTGCACTGATATCGACAAAGAACTGTATCTGGGCGCGGTAGTAGATCGCTCCAGCCGTCGCATCGTGTTCATGGCCTCGACTGAAGGCGGCGTGGACATCGAGAAAGTGGCTCACGATACCCCTGAGAAAATCCTCAAGGCGACTATCGATCCGCTGGTTGGCGCTCAGCCATTCCAGGGCCGCGAGCTGGCTTTCCAGCTGGGCCTGAAAGGCGACCAGATCAAGCAGTTCACTCAGATCTTCGTTGGTCTGGCCAAGCTGTTCCAGGACTACGACCTGGCTCTGCTGGAAGTGAACCCGCTGGTAATCAAGGCTGACGGCAATCTGCACTGCCTGGACGCCAAGATCAACATCGACAGCAACGCCATGTACCGTCAGCCTAAGCTGCGCGCTATGCATGACCCGTCGCAGGATGATCCGCGCGAAGCTCACGCTGCCAAGTTCGAACTGAACTACGTTGCCCTTGAAGGCAACATCGGCTGCATGGTCAACGGCGCTGGTCTGGCCATGGGCACCATGGACATCGTTAACCTGCACGGCGGCCAGCCGGCTAACTTCCTTGACGTTGGCGGCGGTGCTACCAAAGAGCGCGTTACCGAAGCGTTCAAGATCATCCTGTCCGATGACAATGTTAAAGCCGTACTGGTTAACATTTTCGGCGGTATCGTTCGTTGCGACATGATTGCTGAAGGCATCATCGGCGCAGTGAAAGAAGTCGGCGTTAAAATTCCGGTTGTTGTTCGCCTTGAAGGTAACAACGCTGAGCTGGGCGCTAAAGTCCTGGCTGAAAGTGGCCTGAACATCATCGCGGCAACCAGCTTGACCGACGCTGCTCAGCAAGTCGTCAAAGCTGCGGAGGGCAAATAATGAGCGTCCTGATCAATAAAGATACCAAAGTAATCTGCCAGGGCTTCACCGGCTCGCAGGGTACTTTCCACTCTGAACAAGCCATTGCTTATGGCACTCAGATGGTTGGCGGCGTAACACCGGGCAAGGGTGGCACTTCTCACCTGGGCCTGCCAGTGTTCAACACTGTTAAAGAAGCTGTAGAAACCACTGGCGCAACTGCCAGCGTTATCTACGTACCGGCTCCATTCTGCAAGGACTCGATCCTGGAAGCAGCAATGGGCGGTATCAAGCTGATCGTTTGCATTACCGAAGGTATTGCAACCATCGACATGCTTGAAGCCAAAGTTAAGTGTGACGAGCTGGGCGTTGTCCTGATCGGTCCTAACTGCCCAGGCGTTATCACTCCGGGCGAGTGCAAGATCGGCATCATGCCAGGCCACATCCACTTGCCAGGCAAAGTCGGTATCGTTTCGCGTTCCGGCACCCTGACTTACGAAGCTGTTAAGCAGACTACTGATGCTGGTTTCGGTCAGTCGACTTGCGTTGGTATCGGTGGTGACCCGATCCCAGGTTCTAACTTCATCGACATCCTGAAGCTGTTCCAGGAAGACCCGAAGACCGAAGCGATCGTGATGATCGGTGAGATCGGCGGTTCGGCTGAAGAAGAAGCTGCAGCGTTCATCAAAGCCAATGTGACCAAGCCTGTTGTGTCCTACATCGCTGGTGTTACCGCTCCTGCGGGCAAGCGTATGGGCCACGCCGGTGCAATCATCTCTGGCGGCAAGGGCACTGCAGACGAGAAGTTTGCTGCTCTGCAAGACGCCGGTGTTAAAACCGTGCGTTCCCTGGCTGACATCGGCAAAGCCCTGGCTGAGCTGACTGGCTGGGAAGTCAAAAAAGCTTAATTGCTTTGTTGATTAGAAAGAGGCCACCTTCGGGTGGCCTTTTTTGTGGGCGTTTGCGCGATTAATGTCGGCCATGCGACAAGCGGCTGCAGTAATTCGACAGTCCGACCAGTCTAACTGCCGTCAAATCGCTAATTTCGTTAGTATTGCAACTATCAACCCGTCAGTCCCTTCACAAGAGTGACTCGGCGTTTTAGTGGTCTTGCCTATTCGGCTCGACGACGTTTCCCCGATCCCTCGGGAAACCCTCGGAACTCATTATTTTCTGCATGTGGTATTCCCCTCTATGACTCGTTTGAAAGGCTCGGACCTTCTGGCCCTCGGCTTCATGACTTTTGCGTTGTTCCTTGGCGCAGGCAACATTATCTTCCCACCCAGCGCCGGTATGGCTGCGGGTAGCAACATGGGATTGGCAGCCTTTGGCTTCCTCCTCACAGGTGTTGGCTTGCCTTTGCTGACCATCGTCGCGCTGGCGCGTGTGGGTGGCGGTATGGCGTTGCTTACTGCACCACTGGGAAAAACGGCAGGGCTGGCCTTTGCTGTGGCGGTTTATCTGACTATCGGCCCTTTGTTTGCCACGCCTCGCACGGCGGTGACCTCGTTTGAAATCGGCCTCGCGCCGTTCATTGGCGAGAGCAGCATGGCGCTGTTTGCCTACACCGCGGCCTTCTTTGCCGCAGTGATCTTCCTGTCGCTAAACCCCGGCCAGTTGGTCGACCGCATCGGTAAGTTCATCACCCCGATCCTGCTTGCCGCGCTGTTGGTGTTGGGCGCAGCGGCGGTGTTCGTGCCTGCCGGCAGCGTCGGCAGTGTTTCCCCGGCTTACCAGTCGACGCCGATGGTGCAGGGCTTTCTTCAGGGTTACCTGACCATGGATACGCTCGGTGCACTGGTGTTCGGCATCGTGATTGCGACCGCTATCCGCGATCGTGGCGTGACGGACAGCAAGTTGATCACCCGCTACTCGATCATCGCCGGTTTGATTGCCGCTGTAGGCTTGTCGCTGGTTTATCTGGCGTTCTTTTATCTCGGCGCTACCAGCCAGGGTATTGCTGCCGACGCTCAAAATGGTGGGCAGATCCTCACCGCGTATGTGCAGCACACCTTCGGTCTTTATGGCAGCCTGTTGCTGGCTGTGGTTATCACGCTGGCGTGTCTCACCACCGCGGTAGGCCTGATCACAGCCTGTGGCGAGTTCTTCAGTGAGTTGCTGCCGGTTTCTTACCGCAACGTAGTGCTGTTGCTCGGCGTGTTCAGCTTGCTGGTTGCCAATCAGGGCCTCACGCAACTGATCAGCGTTTCGGTGCCGGTGCTGGTAGGCCTGTATCCACTTGCTATCGTGTTGATTGCCCTGAGTCTGCTCGACAAACTCTGGCTCAGCTCGCGCCGGGTGTTCGTGCCGGTGATGTTGGTTACCCTGGTGTTTGGTCTGGTTGATGGCTTCGCGGCCGCAGGCTTCACCCAGTTGGTGCCAGAGCTGTTCACTCGCTTACCGTTGGCCGAGCAAAGCCTGGGTTGGCTGATTCCGGTATTGGTAACCCTGCTGGCTGCGGTTGCTTATGACCGCTTTGCCGGGCAACCCGCTGGCGCATTAGCCAAGTAAACGTCGCAAGCATCAAGGCCGCTCTTAGTAGCGGCCTTTTTGTTGGACACAGTTTTTTCAGGGCTGGCTATAATCGGCGCAGGTTTAGAAGGAGTTTCCATGCCGATTAGCAGTACTGAATGGGTTCATTTGCTCGCCGTTGTCTGGTTTGTGTTCTGCTGGGTGGGCTACACCCGTTATTCACACGCAAAGGCCGCTACCACACCTTGTCTTGCCAGCGTGTTGCATCTCTATCGGGAAGACTGGATGCGCCGCATGTTGCTGCGCGATAACCGAATTGCCGATGCCAGCGTAATTGGCAACCTTGAGCGCAACGCCTCGTTCTTTGCCTCCAGCACCCTGATTATTCTCGCCGGTATCCTCACTGTGCTCGGTTCATCAGACCGGGCATTGTCGCTGTTGGCTGACCTGCCATTTGTTGAGGCGGCGAGTCGTGAGATGTCCGAGATCAAGTTGCTCTGCCTTGGCGTGGTCTTTGTCTACGCCTTTTTTACCTTCAGTTGGTGCATGCGTCAGTACAACTTTGCGGCGGTATTGGTCGGTTCGGCGCCAATGCTGGGAGAGCGCCATGTAACCGAGCAAGAGCGCAAAGCTTTCGCTGATCGTGCTGCCCGGGTGATTTCAATGGCCGCCAACCAGTTCAACTATGGCTTGCGCGCCTATTACTTCGGCATGGCAACCTTGTCCTGGTTTATTAACCCCTGGTTTTTCATGATCGTGACTACAGGTGTGGTCATGATCTTGTATCGCCGTGAGTTCCACTCTGATGTATTAGAGGTCATGGTTTACACCCAAACCCCTTCTTTCGAACCTGCCAACAAGGAAAAAACCGAATGAGCCTGCCATTTTGGTGCGTGTTTATCAGTGCGTTGTTGATTTATATCGCCAAGGCGCCTGTAGCCAAGGCCATGCAAGCCGAGAGTGGGACTTACGACAATCATCATCCGCGGGCGCAGCAGGCACGCCTTACAGGCTTTGGTGCACGGGCGCTGGCAGCGCACATGAACAGTTTTGAGGCATTCCCGATTTTCGCTGCGGCTGTACTCATGGCGCACGTGACGCAAACTCAGGGTTATCTGGTAGACACCCTGGCGATTGTTTTCGTCGTCAGCCGAGTTTTGTATCTGATTTGTTACTGGTGTGACTGGCACTGGCAGCGCAGTGTGGTTTGGGCCGTCGGCTTAATCAGCAGCCTGCTGTTGATGCTCACGCCAGCGCTTTAACCGGCGCAAACTAAAAGGCCCGCATAATGCGGGCCTTTTAGTACTTAAGGACGTTATTCCTTAACCGCGTCCTTGGCTTCTTCGCTCGCTTCGTTCATTGAGTCGGCGGCATCATCCATTGCGTCACCCATTTTTTCACCGGCTTCATCGGCGCTGTCCATGGCGGCATTTGCTTTGTCTTTCATCGCGTCGCCAGTTTCTTTGGCTGCATCGCTAATAGCTTCGCCACTTTCTTTAGCAGCGTCAGACATTTTCTCGGCAGCTGCAGCGGCAGACTCCTTGGCATCTTCCATCTTGTCTTCCGGAGTTTTTTCGCAAGCAGCCATCGCTAAAGTTGCGGCGAGCAGCAGGGCATAGCTAAAAGGTTTTTGCACGGTTAGTACTCCTTATAAGTATCAAATTAGCCGGTTACAGCTTCAGCTTAGCCGTTTGAACGCAATCTGCCTGTCGAAGTTCCGTGCGCTGCCGAGCAAAAGATGGCTAGAGATCAGCGCTCATGTCGCACAAGCGCCTGTCATGGCGTTATTATCGGCGCCCTGTTTTTTGCACCCACAAGGCTTTCCAGATGAGCGATACGCTTATATTTGAGCGCGCGCAGCGCTTCCTGAGTGCGTTGCGCCATTGTCAGGTACTCGGCTTGCAAGTGTGCAGCGCCGATCCGCAGGGGCTCACCATGCGCCTGCCTTACAGCTCGGATATCGTCGGCAATCCGCAAACCGGTGTGATTCACGGCGGCGCGATTACCACTCTGATGGACACTACCTGTGGTATCGCGACTGTTTGCGTATTGCCGGACTTCGAGATCTGCCCAACGCTGGATCTGCGCGTGGACTACATGCACCCGGCGGAACCGCACAAAGATGTATTCGGTTTTGCCGAGTGCTACCGCGTTACACCGACCATTATTTTCACCCGCGGCTACGCCTATCAGGATGATCCTGCGCACCCCATTGCGCATGTCGTCGGTACGTTCATGCGCCTCGGCAGCGGCGCCGTCAAGAGCGGTCCTGGCGCGCTGGCAAAAGGGGCAGGGCAATGAGTGATTTCGACTTGGCTGCCAATGTTACCCACGCGCATGAGTCGAACGACTATGGCGCGTTGATCAGTCTTTTTCCCTACGCCAAATTGCTCGGTATCGAAGGGCTGCCACTCGGCGATGAGGTGGTGTTCCGCCTGCCTGCGAACAAAGATAACATCGGCAATCCGGTACTCCCGGCGCTGCACGGCGGGGTCATTGCGGGATTTATGGAACACTCTGCAATGCTGCATTTGCTGATGATAATGGGCACCACACACTTTCCCAAAATCATCGACTTCTCGATAGATTATCTGCGTGCCGGGCATTACCGTGACACCTACGCGCAGTGCCAAGTATGGCGTCAGGGTAAGCGTGTAGCCAACGTGGCGATCACCGCCTGGCAGACCAATCGGGCAGAGCCGATTGCAACGGCGCGGGCGCATTTCAAAGTGGATGAAGCCTGATATTTTTCCGCAGTGCATGCAGACAATAGTTAAGGATGTATGAATGGATGCTTTGCTAATACTCGCAGGCTTGCTGCTGATTCTGGCAGGCTTGGCCTGGCTGGTTATCAGAGCGTTCAGTACGAGTTTGTTGTGGGGCTGGGCGAGCCTGTTGCCGCCGCTGACACTGCTCTTTGTACTCCTTAAATGGCGCGCTGCTCGTCAGCCGATCGGCCTGGGCGCGCTGGGGTTCATCCCCCTTATCGTGGGATTGGCGATGCTCGGGCATCAGGACCCGCAACGTATCAATGAAATCCTCAGTCTCAAGTGGCTGCAATCCGAACAGCAAGGGCCGTCCGAGCTGTCGATCAAATTGCACGGCACGCTCAACGGCCAGCCATTCAGCCCGCAACAAGGCGAATTGATCGGTGGCGTGCTGACTTTGCGTGAAGGCCATGATTTTTATGCGCGCCGCGAATTAATCATTCGCTTGCCGGAATCGATGCGCAACGCCACACGGATAGATGTGCTGCCCACCGATACAGGCCCATTGCCTGAAATCGAGCTTAACTGGCTGCTGCCTGAGCAGGACTTGCCCGAGGCGAGGCTGCTACGTAACGGCTACACATTGCACGCCGATTTAAAGCCCTTGGCGCCGAACAAGTTTGAGGGCGAACTGCATCTGGTGTTGCCGCCGGGTTACAAGACCTCGCTCGATGGTCATGTAGAGCTTTATCGCAATGGCTTGCGTTATGTGGACGGCCGAGTCGACCGCCAGTTCGACTCGAACGACACCGTGGCTTATGTGCTCAATGATTACCTGCAACGCCGCTTCGCCACAGCCGACGTTCAGCTTGATCCCTTGCCGGTTGTGAGCTTTAGCCAAAACACTCTGGCGCTCAACGCTTCGGCGACTATCAACGGTGTAGCGCGGCAGTTGCCGGTTACCCTGCGTAAATTCCCTATGCGCGGCTGGGCTGTGAGTGATGACCGTTACCCGGCGCTTGCACAACCTGAGGCCACAGCGCCTGAGCCAGCCAGTACTCAGCCGCTACCCGCTGCGCTGCAAAGCAGTGCGGATGCGCCGCGTATCGATCGTCGCGAGAATTTCTCTCTCAAAGGGCTTTTGCGCAGTCCTGACCGCTACCGCAACCTCAATCTGCGAGTGACTAACTTGCAGGGCAACACGGCGAAGGGCAGGTTTATCGGTATTGATGGCGAAGGTAATTTGCAGCTCAAGCGTCGTCTGAATGGCGCTGGCGAGGCAACCTTCACCTTTAGCCCGACAGACATCGCCGAGATCGTGCTTCTCGAGCCTTGAGGGCGCAATTGGGGCAGGCTTAACGCTTTTGCGTAAAAGTTTGCCCGCTGTTGATGCTAAACACTTGAAATGCTTGCGAATGGCCCCATTTCAATGACATCCGCCAACGTTGCGGCCTAGTCATCAATGTGGAGTTAAATGACCATGAGTGTGGAAACTCAAAAAGAAACCCTGGGCTTCCAGACAGAGGTAAAGCAGCTGCTGCACCTCATGATCCATTCGCTTTACTCGAACAAGGAAATCTTCCTTCGTGAGTTGATTTCCAACGCGTCCGACGCCACAGACAAGCTGCGTTTTGAGGCGCTTGCCAAGCCAGAGCTGCTTGAAGGCGGTGCGGACCTGAAGATCCGCGTGAGCTTCGACAAAGAAGCCAAGACCGTGACCATCGAAGACAACGGCATCGGCATGAGCCGCGAAGATGCTATTACCCACTTGGGCACAATTGCCAAGTCGGGCACGTCCGAGTTCATGAAGAACCTCACGGGCGACCAGAAAAAAGATTCTCACCTGATCGGCCAGTTCGGTGTCGGCTTCTACTCAGCCTTCATCGTAGCCGACAAGGTTGAAGTGTTCAGCCGTCGCGCCGGTCTGCCAGCGGCAGAAGGCGTGCATTGGTCTTCACGTGGTGAGGGCGAATTTGAAGTTGCCACCATCGACAAGGCCGAGCGTGGTTCACGCATCGTGCTGCACCTCAAGGAAGGTGAAGCAGAGTTCGCGGATGGCTGGCGCCTGCGCAACGTCATCAAAAAGTATTCCGATCACATCGCCCTGCCAATCGAGTTGCCGAAAGAGGCTACTGGTGAGGAAGAGGCGCCGGCAGAGCTTGAGTGGGAAACCGTTAACCGTGCCAGCGCACTGTGGACCCGTCCACGCACCGAGATCAAGGACGAGGAATACCAGGAGTTCTACAAGCATGTAGGCCATGACTTCGAGAACCCGCTGAGCTGGAGCCACAACAAGGTTGAAGGCAAGCTTGAGTACACCTCACTGCTTTACGTGCCAGGTCGCGCGCCGTTCGATCTGTATCAGCGTGAAGCGCCGCGTGGTCTCAAGTTGTATGTTCAGCGCGTGTTCATCATGGATCAGGCAGACGAGTTCCTGCCGCTGTACCTGCGCTTCATCAAAGGCGTGGTCGACTCCAATGATCTGTCACTGAACGTCTCGCGCGAAATCCTGCAGAAGGATCCGGTGATCGACTCCATGAAGTCGGCGCTGACCAAGCGTTCGCTCGACATGATCGAGAAACTGGCGAAGAACGAGCCTGAGCAATACAAGGCGTTCTGGAAAAACTTCGGTCAGGTACTCAAGGAAGGCCCGGCAGAGGATTTCGCCAATAAAGAGAAAATCGCCGGTTTGCTGCGCTTTGCCTCAACGGCAGAAGGCGAGGGCGAGCAGGTGGTCTCGTTGGCAGACTACATTGGCCGCATGAAAGACGGTCAGGACAAAATCTACTACCTCACGGGTGAGTCGTACGCGCAGGTCAAGAACAGCCCGCACCTTGAAGTCTTCCGCAAGAAAGGCATCGAAGTGCTGTTGCTCACCGACCGCATTGACGAGTGGCTGATGAGCTACCTGACCGAGTTCGACGGCAAGTCGTTCATCGACGTCGCCCGTGGTGATCTCGACCTGGGCAAGCTTGATTCGGAAGAAGACAAGAAAGCTCAGGAAGAAGTCGCCAAAGCCAAAGAAGGCCTGACCGAGCGCTTGAAGGCGGCACTGGGCGAGCACGTAGCAGAAGTGCGTGTTTCTCACCGTCTGACCGACTCACCGGCGATTCTGGCAATTGGTGAGCAGGATCTTGGCTTGCAGATGCGCCAGATTCTCGAAGCCAGCGGTCAGAAAGTGCCTGAGTCGAAGCCGATCTTCGAGTTCAACCCGAGCCATCCGCTGATTGAGCGTCTGGATGCTGAAGCAGATGAAGACCGTTTCGGCGATCTCACGCACATCCTGTTCGATCAAGCTGCGTTGGCAGCGGGCGACAGCCTGAAAGATCCTGCGGCGTATGTGCAGCGCTTGAACAAGCTGCTGGTCGAGCTTTCTGCCTGATCAGTCGCGCCATCGAAAAGACCCGCTTCGGCGGGTTTTTTTGTGCCCGGGAAGCGCCGCTGCTTCGCTGTTCAATTAATGAGATGCTTTCTCAAGGGACTGTAATACATAGCAAAATTTGTCGGCCATGGTTGAACCCATATATTACAATTCGGTCTATAACTCGAATTATAAAAGTGGAGATTGCTGCAATGTCTAAGTACACATCCTTCCGTCGTCTGGCGGCCTGTTTAGCGGTATCTCAGGTGCTGTTTGCCGCGCAGGTGCCAATGGCAAATGCCTCCATGATTGGAACCGCTGAAGTGCTTGCCGGCCAGCAGCAACAGGTTGATCGCCAACAGTTGCTGAACATGCTCAGCGATCAGGGCGTGCAGGAAAAATTACAGTCACTGGGCGTCCCGCAAGATCAGGTCGCGACGCGCATCAACAGCCTGAGCAATGCTGAGCTGGCGCAGTTCAACCAGCGATTGCAGGAAGCGCCGGCGGGCTCCGGAGTGGTTGGCATTATTGTGCTGTTCTTCGTGATCTTCATTGTCACGGACATGCTTTGTGCAACGGACATCTTCAGCTTCGTAAAATGTATCAATCGCTAATGTTGCTGCGCGCGCTAGCCGTGCTCTCTGTCGTCGTGCTCGCCGGTTGCGCGAGCTCGCCGACATTATCGCCAGCCACTCAAAAATTGCCTGAGCGGGTAGAGCTCACCGCGGTGCCATTCTTTGCGCAGAGTGCGTATCAATGCGGTCCAGCTGCGTTGGCCACCATGCTCAACCAGCGCGGTCAGATAACCAGTCCGGGGCTGCTCAAAGACAAAGTCTATATCCCGGGCAGGGAAGGCAGCTTGCAGGTCGAGATGGTAGCGGCTGCGCGCTCGCATGATTTGCTGGTGTACCCGCTCAAGCCGCAACTGGATACGCTGCTGACTGAGGTCGCGGCGGGCAATCCGGTGCTGGTGTTGCAAAATCTGGGTTTTGACTGGTATCCGCAGTGGCACTTCGCGGTGGTGGTTGGCTTCGATTTGCGTGAGAAACATATCATTCTGCGTTCCGGCACCACTCGACGCCTGATCACCGACTTTGCAGGTTTTGATCAAAGTTGGGCGAAGGCCGAGCGCTGGGCCGTTGTGACCATGCCGGTCAATAAAGTACCTGCAACTGCCGAGGCGCATGCGTGGATCAAGGCCGCCAACGAGCTTGAGCAGACCGACCGTGCGCAAAGCGCTGCAACCGCGTATCGCACTGCAACCCAGCAGTGGCCCGATGAACCATTGGCCTGGTTTGCTCTGGCCAACAGCCGTTACGCGGCCGGCGATAAAAACGGCGCTGAAACAGCGCTGCGCACCAGTATCAAGCATGATCCGGCTTTTGCTGAAGGTTGGTTTAACCTCTCGCAAGTGCTGGCCGAGCAAAACTGTGCGCCAGCCGCTGAGCAAGCGGCGGCGTGCGCACGCCGGTTAGCGCCGGCAGACAAACGCTTCATGGCCAAACCAGCGACTTCGGTGTCGGCTAAACCTGCGCAATGTGCGGCGTTACCTGCATGCCCAGCGCATTGATCTGCTGGTAAAGAGGCAATAAAAAACGGCGCTATCGAGCGCCGTTTTTTATTCAGCCGGGGCGAATCAGAAGCCCAGCTTGTCACGCATGCTGTAGTACCAGGCGCCCATTGCGGTGAACGGTACGCGGAACAGGCGGCCACCCGGGAACGGGTAGTGCGGCAGCTCAGCGAATGCGTCAAAGCGCTCGGCCTGACCGCGCAGTGCTTCGGCAAGCACTTTACCGGCAAGGTGGGTGTAGGTGACGCCGTGGCCACTGCAACCCTGCGAGTAGTAAATGTTGTCACCCAGACGGCCAACTTGCGGCAGGCGCGACAGGGTCAGCAAGAAGTTACCGGTCCAGGCGTAATCGATCTTGACGTCTTTGAGCTGCGGGAAGGTTTTGAGCATGTTCGGGCGAATGATCGACTCGATGTCAGCCGGATCACGTGCGCCGTACACCACACCACCACCGAAGATCAGACGGTTGTCGCCGCTCAAGCGGTAGTAGTCGAGCAGGTAGTTACAGTCTTCAACGCAGTAGTCGGTCGGCAGCAGGCTTTTCGCCAGTTCGGCAGACAGCGGCTCGGTGGTAATAACCTGCGTGCCGCACGGCATCGACTTGGCAGACAGCTCAGGAATCAGGTCGCCCAGATACGCATTACCGGCAACCACCACAAACTTGGCCTTGACCCGACCTTTTGGCGTGTGCACAACCGGGTTGGCGCCGCGGTCAATACGGATGGCCGGGGACTGCTCATAAATGATGCCGCCCAGCGACTCAACGGCCGCTGCTTCGCCCAGCGCCAGGTTCAGCGGGTGGATGTGGCCGCCGCTCATGTCGAGCATGCCGCCCACATAGTTGTCAGTGCCAACAACTTCGCGGATGCGCTTGGCGTCCATCAATTCGAGTTGGGTGTGGCCGAAGCGCTCCCACAGTTTCTTCTGCGACTCAAGGTGCTTCATGTGCTTGTCGGTGTTAGCCGCAAACACGCCACCGTCTTTAAGGTCGCACTGAATGTTGTACTTGGCTACGCGCTCACGAATAATGCGGCCACCTTCAAACGCCATCTGGCCGAGCAATTGAGCCTGCTTGGGGCCAACAGTGCGCTCGATAACATCGATGTCGCGGCTGTAGCTGTTAACGATCTGGCCGCCGTTACGGCCCGATGCGCCAAAGCCAACCTTGGCAGCTTCAACGATGCTTACCTTGAAGCCGCTCTCCAGCAGAAACAGGGCAGTAGAGAGACCGGTGTAACCGGCACCTACGATGCACACATCGGTTTCGACTTCACCATTAAGCTCTGGGCGATCGGGAACCGGATTCGCTGATGCGGCGTAGTAGGATTGTGGATATGACGTGTGCGCCATTTTGGAACCTCTGTTCTTTATTTTTTACGAATATGCAAATGCTACCCGAGTTGGAATATGGCGGCTAGTGGCTGTGCAAAATATTAAACGCCGCTATAAGTGGAAAAATTGCATTTATTCAGACAGTTAGCGAAAAAACAGTTGACACATTTTCTCGCGCCAGTAGAATGCGCACCCATCGAAGGCACATAGCTCAGTTGGTTAGAGCACCACCTTGACATGGTGGGGGTCGTTGGTTCGAATCCAATTGTGCCTACCAATTCGAACCCGTCTAGTACGGGGCATAGAAGGGCGATCCGCAAGGGTCGCCCTTTTTCGTTTTCAATAGATTTTCAATATTTTTGCAAAACGAATGTGGCGTCCTAAAATTTCAGGTCGGCACCAACCCTTAAATATTCCACTCCCTTCTGATCGTGGCCAGCCTGATAGTGCTCGGTCATCTTCACGTCAGCGTGCCCCTTGAACGCCTGATTGAATGCCTTCTTGGATTCTCGTCTCAGTCTGCCTGTGAGCGACACATCGCTCGGTGCTGCTGCTTGGCGGTTGGGCGTTCACCGATGAAACCGTTGTCGGTGCCATTAAAGCTATCCACTCGCGCATAGCGTTCGACCTTATCAACTCCATATTAGTTGACTACGACAATCTGGCCTTCCAGTTGGAATGGTCTAGAGTTCAATTGCTCAACTGCGGCACTTTATTGATGCAATGCAACCTTGAAGTGAAATGGTTTAGCTAATGCTCTGAAAGTGAGAAATGACAGATATTTGGGTCGTAAGACTGTGCAGCTTGTTTCACAGGCCTCCCTGAAGATGTTGTGTGCAGTGAAGCTATTGGCGAGGTTGTCAGGCAACCGTTTTAATCGGCGCAGTAGCCTATGGGCTAGCAGCAACGTGTATGTGCGCCTGGCCGCAAGCTTATGGCTCCAGGCAATGTCGGCACCGGAGTTCTGCAAGGGCACTGTTGGCCTGAATGTTGACCCAAGGATAGAGGTAAACACTATGCGCGACCGTAGTTCTTATTTAGCAAACAAACCTTTGCGAGCAGCTGCACTCGCGCTCGCTGTGATCATCACTGGCGTTACATCGCAGGCTTACGGAGCGGAGGAAGGAGGAGCCAAGGGTAAGCCAAATATCCTCGTTATCATGGGAGATGATATCGGTTGGTTTAACACGAGCGCATACAACAGTGGGCTCATGGGATATCAGACACCAAATATCGACAGCATTGCCAAAGACGGCATGCGCTTCACTGATGCGTATGGCCAACAGAGTTGCACCGCAGGCCGTGCGGCGTTTATCACCGGGCAGTCGCCCAAACGTACCGGGCTACTCAAGATCGGAATGCCTGGAGATCCAAATGGATTAAGCAGTAAAGACCCAACTATCGCTGAGATTCTAAAGCCAATGGGTTATGCGACGGGACAGTTCGGCAAGAATCACCTGGGTGATCTTGATGAGTTTCTGCCCACTAATCATGGTTTCGATGAGTTTTTTGGCAATCTCTATCATCTGAACGCTGAAGAAGAGCCCGAGAATCCGGCGTATCCAAAAGATCCGGAGTTCCGTAAGAAATTCGGCCCACGTGGCGTTATGAAGGCGAGCGCAGATGGCAAGATAGAGGATACCGGCGCTTTAACCAAAAAACGTATGGAAACCATCGATGAGGAGTTTCTTGCCGCCACTGAGAATTTTATTGAGCGTCAGCAGAAAGCCAAAAAGCCTTGGTTTGTCTGGTTCAACACCACGCGCATGCATATCTTCACCCACCTCAAAGCTGAAAGTGAGGGGGTGACAGGTCGCGGTGTATACGCCGACGGTATGGTTGAGCATGACAAGATGATCGGCCGTTTACTCGCCAAACTTAAGGAAACGGGGGCCGAAGAAAATACCATCGTTATCTACACAACCGACAATGGTGCAGAAAAATTCAGCTGGCCTGACGGGGGTACGTCACCATTTCGGGGCGAGAAAGCCACAACATGGGAAGGCGGGATTCGGGTTCCGTTCATGATCAAGTGGCCTGGACATATAGACCCCGGTCAGGTTTCGAATGAAATTCTGTCGCTCGAAGATATGTTCCCAACCCTCGTTGCAGCAGCTGGAGAGCCCAACATTAAACAGAAGTTGCTTGATGGCTACACCGCTGGCGACAAGAAATTTAATGTCCACCTTGATGGTTACAATCTACTCAACAACATGACTGGTTCAGACACGGCTGAAAAATGGCCACGTAACGAGTATTTCGCCTGGGTTGATGATGGAACCCTCGGTGCAGTACGTTTTGGCGATTACAAGGCGCACTTCAGCACACAGGATCACGAAGGAATGCAGGCGTGGATGGCAGGCCAAACCCCTCGCAAAGCGCCTTTGTTTATTGATCTGCGAGCCGATCCATTTGAAATGGCACCTGTCGAGTCGTCCTACTACGACGATTGGGTTGTTCGCCGCATGTTTGCAATCGCGCCTACGGTGAAGGTCGTCCAAGACTTCATGGATACATTCAAAGACTATCCGCCTCGCCAAGAGTCGGGTTCATTTACCCCTAAACAATAGGCTGCAACGTCGACACCTGAGAGAAGTAGAACATAGGTTCGTTCATGCGCTGGTGGGCCTCAGCACAACTGGGGCCCACTCCCTTAAAGCAAGGCTGCGAACACGATATTTGCCTCGATATAGCCTCCCCGCGATATTGACGGTTTAGCCCGTACTACTGCCTATCCAATCAAGACTTGGCATAAGTGACTGTTGACCCTGCACTTCGCCGCTTCACTCAACAACATCTCTTTTTGACGACTCTGCCCTCACTTTGTGCTCGGCAAAGACTTGCGGTATTCCCTTGGCGTTTGCGCGTAAACATGACTGAAGTTTCTGCAGAACACCGTCGAGGAGGCGAAGCCTGCCTGTTCGGCGATTCGCTGTATCTGCAGGTCAGTTGATTGCAAAAGGCGGCGTGCGACCAGTAAGCGGTAGCGTGTCAGGTAGCGCATGGGCGTCATGCCGGTGGCGCTGAGGAATCGCCGGGACAATGTACGTGGGGTGACATTGAACTGCTTGGCCAGTTTTTCCAGTGAGATTTCTTCAGTGAAGCCAAGGCGTATTCTGTCCCTGGCCGCATCGACCAGCGTGTCATTGCAACTGGGTTCAAGAAACACAGGGAGCGGGGCGTCTTTATCTCTGATCGTGAAGTAATGCGAGGCAAGCTCTGCTGAACGGTCGCCTAAAAATCGTTGAATCAAAAGCAGCGTAACGTCGAAGGTCGCTGGAGTGGTTGAAGTGGTGATGATTCTGTCTGCTTCGATCATCTGCATTTTCGGATTTACCCTGATGCCAGGGTAGCGCTGGCGAAAGATGTTTTCCGATGCCCAGTGAATCGTGGTTTCCCGGCCATTCAACAGGCCCGCTTCGGCCAGGTAAAACACCCCAGTCACCAGACCTACTACGATACTGCCTTGAGCATGTTGCTCGCTGAGCCATTGAAGAGCAGGGCGCGCGCGTTCCAGGTTGTCCATCGACAGCCCCCAGACCGATGGCAGCACGACTACATCAAAGCGCTCGTCGTTCTCAGCAAAGTAGTGGGTGTCAAAGCGCAGGCCCGAAAAGCCAGTCACGGGCTGCTTGGTGCAGCGCAGGTAGCTAATGCTGAATCCCTTGAAGACGCTGTTTTGAAACAGCTTTGAATTCAACTCCATACCGTGAAAGACCTCCGTCATGCTGCTGATGGTGCTACTCCAGAACTGATCCGGAATCAGGCAGGCCACCTTGACGGCTCGCTGATGGGGTGTGCTTGTAGTGCTCAGCATGGGTTTCCCGTTTACGCGGCAAATATTGAAGATTGGTCGTGGAGACGACAGGGCTCTGCCGCTTATTTTGTCGTTAATCGTTGATTATTAGTCTCTATGAGTTGTTTTGCGGCGATTTTCTGTTGCTAGAGTAGCAGGCACGAACGCAATGATCAGTAGCGCAGAACGCAGATAAATCAGTGAGGAGTTGACGATGGATCGGCAGACGGAAATCGAATTGATCAAGCAAGCGCTAGCGCTGAAGGCTTGCGGCGAGACTCAGTACCATGAGTCAACTCACTCTCATTCAACGCAGCGGTACATTTCTGCTGACTGGTTCGAGCGGGAAAATCAGGCGATCTTCCAAAGCCGGCCAATAGCAATCGCGGCGGCCTGCGAACTGCCTTTGCCCGGTGACTACCTGACGCTCGACTGGGTCAATGGCGTGCCTTTATTGCTGATCCGTGGCGATGACAATCGCATTCGGGTTTTTGCCAATGCATGCCGTCATCGCAATGCGCGGCTGTTACCGACTGGAGACACCGGCTGCCGCAAGCGCCTGGTATGTCCTTATCACGCCTGGAGCTATTCGACCGAGGGCAGCTTGCTAGGCGCACCGGATTTCGAGCGAGGGTTTGAAGGGCTCGATAAGCGCCAATTAGGCCTTGTAGAGTTCAGCAGCCGGGAAATAGGCGGCATGGTCTACTTTCATCCGGATCGCGACAAGGACGTGCCGGAAAACCTGCTGGCGGACGAAATGGTTTCTGGCTTTGCCTACTTGAATCTGCAGCAGCAGAAGGTCTACAAGCGTCGCAGTTATGTAATCAAGGCGAACTGGAAAGTTCTGCTTGAGGGTGGCATTGAGGCCTACCACTTCAATGTTGCGCACAAGAACACGCTGGCACCATTTTTCCTTGGCAACCTGTCGACGTGGCAAAGCTGGGGAGACATGAATTTACGTATGGTTTTGCCAAAGAAGCCGATGCTCGAGGCTGCCACACTGCCAGAGTCGGCTTGGGACATAAGGGCGATGGCCAATCTGATCTATTCGCTGAGCCCAACAATCACGTTGCTGGCTCAGCCTGACAATCTGTCCTTGATTCGCATGGTTCCGTTGTCCGTTGGTGAGACCCGAATCGACGAGGTTCTGCTGGTCGAGCCGCCTGTAAAGGGCGTTGCACAATGGTCGCAGGAAGAGCTGCGAACGCATGAGACCAATTTCAATCTGGTTAACAAAGTGCTCAACGAGGACTGGGCTTTGGGGGAAACCATCCAAGCTAATATGGCCAGTGGTGTGGTCGACGAAGTGCATTTCGGCCGGTTTGAATCAGCGCTGATCTGGTTCCATGACGAATACGAAAAGATCATGGGGATAGAGACTGACGCATTGGCTACTGAACGCTGAGTTCGCTAAGCACTGTTGCAGCGCATGCAGCGGATGAGTCACAGCAATTGTCTTGTGTGCGCCGAGAGAATGCTGCGATGGGGCGCTGACTATCACGGCCCTGTTACGCGAGATAATTGATCAGCGGCGTTGAGCCCGCTGATCAATTATCGGTGAAGGATTTATTGCTCCTTGGTCATCAGCAAGTTGGCCAGCGCGGTGTAGGCGGGCAGTGAAGTCGGGTCGATCTGGGCGTTCGACGCCACTGGATAGGATGCAAAGCGGGCAATGACCATCTCGGCTTTTGGGTCGACATAGATGGTTTGGCCATGAATGCCGCGTGCCGTGAACACTTGGTGATCATTGTTGGCCACCCACCACATGTTGCGGTAACTCCAGCCCGGCAGGGTGTTGTAGCCGGCTTTGGCAAACTTGCTCTGATCGCCTCCTTTGCGAATATCGGCCACCACCGTTTCAGGGATTATCTGCTGGCCATTGAAGCGGCCATTGAGGCGCATGGCCTCGCCGAACCGGGCCATATCGCGCAAGCCTGCATTGAAACCGCCACCGGCAAAGCCAGTGCCGACCTCATCAATCATGACGTAAGCGTCCTGCTCGGCACCGAGCTTGCTCCAGATGCGCTCTTGAACCAGCTCGGGGAACGTCTTGCCCGTCGCCCGTTGTACGACCCAGGCCAGCGCATCGGAATTGACGGTTTTGTAGGCAAAGGTCTGGCCGTGCTCGCCTTCTGCTTTGAGTTTCTGCAGGTACGCATAGAGCGACGTAGCACCGCTGTAGCCCGCCGGGCGCGGAATCAGATGACCGGCGCGGCCATATTCCCAAACGCCTGCTGTGGGGTCAGCATAGTCTTCGGAGTACTCAATGCTGGTGGTCATGTCCATAACTTGGCGCACGGTGGCATTGCCGTAGGCGCTGTCTTTGAGTTCCGGTACGTAGCGTGTCACCAGCGCGTTCTCGTCGAGCGTGCCGTCTGCTACCAGCATTGCTGCCAGCGTGCCGATAAAGGACTTGGTCACGGAGAAAGCTATGTGCTGCCCTTCAGGTTTAAGAGCGCCAAAGTAGCGTTCGTACACTAGCTTTCCGAGATGCAACACGACGATGCCATCAGTGTAATTAGCGGCCAGCGACTGTGCCCAGGTCATGGTGCTGTCGCTGCCTAAAGGTTTGAAACTGAGGCTGTCGATATCGTCTCGCTCAGCCCGGGGGAGTGCGCTTACCGGGCCATCGCCGCGCGATACCTGCACGGTGGGCACCACTTCACGGATATGCGAGAACGACCAGCGCGTGAACGGGAAGCGCAGAAAATTGGAGAAATTCACGACTTTATCTGCTGCAGGCGGAATCCCCTGCATCAAGCCCAGCACGTGTGGGTCACTGGCTTTTGCATCCAGCGGGACCGCTGCGGGAGCGGCAGTTACACTTTGATTCACCAGTAATCCCCCCATTAACGCCAACAGCAACGTATTGCGTTTAAAACTCATACAGGCTTCCCTTTGGCAGTTTTAATTCGGCGCTCTAGCGATCGCTGCGGGCGAGTTAAGCCCCTGATTCACCTGGTAGCTCAGATGTGATGTACGCAACTTCGCGTCCCACTGCGAGCACTTTGTTTCAGCGCCTGTTTGAACAGTCTTATTGTGGTCTGGAGAAACTCAACATCATCCAATCGTTCACGTTTCCGGCGATTTCAGTTTTTCAGGCTGAGCATGTGCATGCTAGCAATGTCAGTTAAGTGATTGTCTTCATATGGCCAGGCGTTATGGACCGGTATGTCTTATTGCGATGGGTCTTTGCGCTAAACGTATCTCGGCGTGCATGCAGGTACAGCAGCATGCACGCTGAGATTCAGCCACCAGCCAGCTACTGATTGGCGGTGACGATAGGGAAGGCCGGCGCCGGTTTGTCCATCAGTGAAAAGAAGCGCGCAAGGTCGAGAACGCTGCCATCCACTTGCATGTCATCAGAGGTCAGCAGTTCCTTGATACCGGCTTGTTTGGTGATGATTTTCACCAGCAGCGGACGGGTCAGGGTCAGCGTCACGCTGGCGTCAGGATCGGCCGGGGCTTTGCGGGCCTGGAGCACAGCGTTTTCAATGTTAAGCACATAGTTTTCCTGCAGGTCGCTGAAGGTAATGTTTACGCGCAGATCGACGCCGTCGGCTTTGGGGCCGTTCAGGGCAACCTGGAACATCTGCATAAATTGCGCGCCGCTGGTTTGCTCAAGCAAGTCACTGGCCGCTGCGACGTCAATTCCGTGTTCCGGTGCGCCGTGGCGCAATTCGTATGCGGCCGAGAGATAGGCATTGCGCCAGGCGGTTGATTCGGCTCGATAGCCCAGTTGGTCATAGCTGCGCGCCAACAGGGCTTTAGCTTCGGTGTTGTCGGGCTCGGCAGACACCAACTGGTTGAGCACTTCGGCTAACCAGCGGTATTCGCCGTTGTCGAATGAAGCCTGCGCCTTGGCCATAATCGCGGCGCTACCGCCCATGTACTCGACATAGTGTTTAGCGCCTTCAATACGAGGCAGTGGATCGAGGTTAGCCGGGTTGGCGTCGTACCAGCCAAAATACATTTGGTACACCGCTTTGACGTTGTGCTTGAGCGTGCCGTAGTAGCCACGGTTCCAGAAATGGCTCTGCAACGACTTGGGCAGCGTCAGTTGTTCGGCAATTTCACGCGGGCCATAACCCTGATTGGCCAAGCGCAGGGTTTGGTCGTGGATATAGCTGTAGGTGTCGCGCTGTTCGCGCATTAACGCCTCAATGCGTGCCTTGCCCCAGACCGGCCAATGGTGACTGAAAAACATCACTTCGGCTTGCTGATTGTCGCTGAGGCTGGCGTCGATATAGTCGGCCCAACGTCTGGCATCACGCACTTTGGCGCCGCGCAAGGTGTACAGATTGTGCTGGGTGCGACTGAGAATTTCCGCCCCGCAAAAGGCTTTTTGCGCCGGCAGATAGAATGTCATCTCTGCGGGTGCTTCAGCGCCTGGCGTGTAGTGAAAAACGAAGTCGACCCCGTCGATTGCCACGTCCTGAGTCTCGCTGTCGATCAGGTCGGTTGGCTGGAGAATGCCCACCGTGCCCATGGCCGGTTCCTTGCCCAGTCCGTTGTCGATCTTGCCACGCTCACTGCGCGGCAAATCACGGCCATACATGTAAATGGCGCGCCGGCCCATCGCCGGGCCTGCCAACACGTTCTCGCTGGTGGCTTCGTCCATGAATCCTTTGGGCGCATACACCCGAACCTTGCCGCTGGCGACGTCAGCCGGATCAGCGACGGCGAGTGCGCCGCCGAAGTGATCAACATGGCTGTGAGTGAAAATCACCGCTACCACGGGTTTGTCGCCCAGGTTCTTGCGGGCAAAAGCCATCGCACGGTTGGCCGTTTCGACGGTGGTGAGCGGGTCGACCACGATCCAGCCGTTCTTGCTCTCGATCAGGCTCATCACGGCGAGGTCGTAGCCGCGCAATTGATACACGCCGCCGGTGACCTTGTATAAACCGTGATGGTTATTCAGCTGAGCCTGACGCCAGAGACTGGGGTTGACGCTGCCGGGCGCGGCGCCCTGAATAAAACCATAGCCATCCTGATCGAACACGACATGGCCGTCGGCTCCGGTAATGCTGAGTGAGTCTTCTCTGGCGATCAGGCCACGCGCGGATTCCTCAAAGTCGAGCCCGTCATCCGCAGGCAAGCTCTTGGCAGTCTCGGCCTGTACGGCCAGCGTTGCGCTAGTGGGGGCACTGAAACCTGCCGCATCGGAATCGGCAGTGCGTGGGGCTTGCTGATCACAGGCAGCCAGCAATGAAACACACAACAGCGGCAAAACAAACGGCACTCGCATGATGATTTCCTGAACCTACTCTTATTGTTTTTTATCCGGTCACACCGGTTTTTTTGCACATGGCTGCCCGCGTGTAGGCGCCTGCGTGAGTAATCATGGCGTTTAGGCTTCGCCGTTTCAGTGCTGGCCAGAATAGTTGTCATGAATACGCCTGCAGTTATGCCAATCCTTGTAATATCAATCAAATGCATTAAATGTATGGTTGCAATGCGAGGAGCGCATATTGGATTTACGTCAGTTGGGCCATTTGATTGCACTGAGCGATCACCGCAACTTTGTCCGGGCAGCGGCGGCTGTCAATCTCAGCCAGCCGGCACTGAGTCGCAGTATCCAGACGCTGGAACGCGACCTCGGCTGCACGCTGATTGAACGCAGCAGCCGTGAATTTCGCCTGACTGTGCAAGGCCAGTTAGTGCTGACGCACGCGCGGCGTCTGCTGGCGGGGAGTCAGGCGCTGCATAACGAGCTGCAGCAGTTCAACGGGCTCAAGCATGGCGAGCTGCACTTCGGTAGCGGCCCGTATCCGGCGCAGTTGCTCGTGCCCGAAGCAGTGGCGCAGTTCATTAATGCCTATCCGGCGATTCGCCTGCGCTTGCAGCAGGCAGACTGGCAGCAATTGGGGACTTTGCTCAAGGAGCAACAAATCGAGTTTCTGGTGGCTGATTCGCGCGATTTCATGAGTGATGCAACGTTACAGGTGCAACTGTTGAGGCCCCGCAGAGGCTGGTTCTTTTGCCGTCGGGAGCATCCACTGGCTTCGCGCAAGAAGCTCAAACCCAGCGACTTACTCGACTTCCCGCTGGCCGCTACGCCCATGCCCGCACGCATCGGCAAACTGCTTGCCGGCCTGCAGGGGGTTGAGGAGTTTTCCGTTAGCGTGGAGTGCGCTCAGTTCGATACCGTTTGCCGTGTGGTTACACGTTCAAACGCTATCGGTATCGCGACCATGGAAGCCTTGGGCGAGCTTGAGGCGCAGGGCGTGATCAGCCTGCTGGATTTCGCTGACATAGACGCCAACGATTCCGGGCTGCATGTGCATTATGGCGTGGTCAGCCGGGCGGGTTATCCGTTAACACCAGCGGCGCAGGCGATGGTCGATGCCTTGGTGGAAGTCGACAACCGTCTGTAGATCGGCCGGAAACTCAGCTCTCGGGGGTAGCTGTCGCGGGAGTCGCAGTGTCCAACGTCTGGGCAGCTTCGGCAGCCATTTTTAGCCGGTCAGCCTTACAGATGTAGGTAGACTTTTTACGTGGCGCCTTCTTGGCATTGGCCTTTTTGGCGTGTGCTTCGAGTAATTGCTTAATTTTTTTACGGCGATTCATGGTGTCTGCTGTGCGTGTGGTGGCTGAAAGGAAGCGACCCGATTATTAGAGCAGATTCCTCTGCAATTCGGGCCGGTATTTGCCTCACGGTTTCACGGGCGAGGCGCCACTTTCCGTTTCGCGCCGCAACAGTCAGCAGCCAGGGTTAACCGCGACGTGCCACTAACCTGCGCAAAAAGTCCCGCATTGCCGGATTGACTGCCTCCGGATGGCTCAGGTTGGCGGCATGGGCGGCGCCGTCGACCAGCACCAACGGCTCGCTGTTCTTTAGCCCACTGCACAGTGCATGGGCCAGTTCCGGCGCAATAGCACTGTCTTCGCTGCCGTGTATGACCAATGCGGGCGCGCTGATTTCAGCGAGTCGGTCGCTGATGTCTTCACGTTGCAGCAAGCAAGTGCTGGGGCCGACAAGTTGCTGCGAGTCCATCGCCTGCCATTTGGCAATCCACTTGGCGTTTTCACTAGGGTCAGCAATGATCAGATTGGCAATATAGTCGGCGACTTCATCACTCAGGCCATTCTCGATCCATGCCTGCATCAATTGTTTGTGGCCTTCAACCAGCTCGGCCGGCTCCGGCCCTGCCTGAGTGTCAATCAGTACCAAACCCAGCACCCGTTCCGGTGCCAGCAGCGCAGCACGCAGGGATAAGAAGCCACCTTGCGACATGCCACCGAATACGGCGTGTTGAATATCAAGATGGTCGAGCAGGGCGAGGCAATCGCGGGCAGAGTCCCAATAGGTGAAAGGTTCTCCATCGTAGCGGGTCTGGCCGAAGCCGCGCTCATCCCAGGTGATCACACGAAACTCGGGGCTCAAGGCGGCAACCTGATGAGCAAACATCTGCTCGTCCATCAAAAAACCGTGACTGAGAATGATCGGCAGGCCGTCGCCACCATGATCAGTGAAGTGGATGTCCTGCTGATTTATCGAGGCGAATGGCATGCGCTGTTCCTACGGTTAAGTTAGCAGTGTGCAATGCCACTGTAGTCAGCGTATCTGACAGCCAAAAGGATTGTGTACAGTTGATATGACGCGCCATAGGCAGCGCTGATCGGGACGTTTACACAACGCGGATTGACGCCACTATCGTAACTGAGCAGCTAATAAAAAAGGCCTGACACCGATGCGGTGCCAGGCCTTTTGCGTACGCTTATGCCTGTTTCAGTGGCGGCGTGCGGGGCGGGATTTTGCGTTTGTTGCCGGTGGACTCGAACGCCGCAGCAAAGCGCAGCAGTGCTGAGTCGTCGTAGGCGCGGCCGGCGAATGTGAGGCCGACGGGCATGCCGATGTCCTGCATGATGCCCATCGGCACGGTGACCGTTGGCACGCCTTGATGGCGAATGGCGAGGTTGCCATTGGCGACCCAGACACCATTGCTCCAGGCAATATCAGCAGACTGCGGATTAACATCGGCATCGGCCGGGCCAACGTCGGCTACGGTCGGGAACAACACAGCGTCGAGCTTTTGGGTGTCCATCCACTGTTCGAGATCGACGCGGCGAATTTCTTCCAGCCCGCGCAAGCCGTCGGGCAGGGTCGGTATCTGATCCCATGGCGTCAGGCCGCGCTTGGCCATGTTGACGTATTCATCCATGCCCGCGGCCAAATCGCCTTCACGGTTGGGCAGGGTGCCGGGATCGTGCGGGAAAATTTTTGGCCCGTCGACGTCAGCCAGGCGATTGAGTTTTGGGTCGCCGTTGGCTTGCAGGAAGTCATCAAACGCCCAGCCCGACAAGTCCCATAATTCGTGGTGCAAAAATTCCTTCGAGACCAGCCCGCGCGTGAACACGGTAGGTGCGCCGGGTCGATCTCCTTCGCAGTTGGATACCAGCGGAAAGTCCACCTCAACCACTTCGGCGCCCGCGGCCTCGAGGGCTTTACGCGCTTGCTGCCAAAGCTCGATAACCGTGTCGCGGGTGTTGATGCGCTGGCCGGTAGGGCCGCCAATGCCCGGCGCTTCGCTGGTGCCGGCTTCGGGGTCGGCGTTGATGAACATGCGCGGCACGCCAAAGCGCTTACCGGCAAGGACTTCGCTGCCCGCTGCAAGTTTAAGATAGGACTCGGGGCGAACTTCACTGGCTTTAGGAATCGGCACCCACGGCTGCATGCGCCACAGGTCGCCGCGGGTATCCGGATCATCGGCTACGACGATGTCGAGCACTTCGAGCAGATCGGCCATGGTCCGTGCGTAAGGCACGACGACGTCCATGGTCGGTGTTAGCGGCCAGTTGCCACGCACCGAAATAACCCCGCGTGACGGGGTGTAAGCGCACAAGCCGTTGTTAGAGGCAGGGCCGCGTCCACTCGACCAGGTCTCTTCTGCCAGGCCAAACGCGGCAAAGCTTGCCGCCGTGGCGGTGCCGGCGCCGTTGGATGAGCCGGACGCGAAGGGCGCAGTCAGGTAGTCGGCGTTGTACGGGCTTTCGGCACGGCCATACACGCCGCGCTGCATACCGCCATTAGCCATCGGCGGCATGTTGGTTTTGCCCAGGCAAATCGCACCTGCGCTGCGCAGGCGTTCAACGGTGAATGCATCGCGGTGAGCCACCAGATCAGCAAACGCCGGGCTGCCTGAAGCAGCAGTGAGGCCTTTGACCAGATAGCTGTCTTTGGCGGTGTAGGGGATTCCGTCAAGCGGGCCGAGGGTCTCGCCTCGGGCGCGACGGGCATCGGAGGCTTGCGCCTCGCTCAGCGCATCCGGGTTACGCACCACGACGGCATTCAGCGCGGTGGCGGTGTCTGGCGTGTCGTAGGCATCGATGCGATCAAGGTAGGCCTGTACCAGTTCGACAGCGGTGGTTTTACCGGATTCGAGGGCTGCACGAAGTTCGGCAATGGACACTTCGGTAACTTCAATACTCATTTGTGTTCTCGTTTTATTGCTTTGTATGGCGAGGCCCAGGCTGATCTGAATTGGCCTGCGCGCCTGTAACGCTATTAAACACCATGCGGGCGTCAGAGTAATCGGCCAATGCGACCTGCAGTTAAACCTTGAGGTTAATCAGGCGGGCTTGTCGGCTAAACGGCGCAGGCTAGACTCAATTAGCTTCATGGAAAAGGCGATCACGGCGCTGGGGCTGTGACGCGAGTGACCGCCTTAATTACTGGATTTAGTCTTCTCAATAATGGGCGGTGGTGTATGGCGCTGGTTCTGTTTGGTCATCCCTTTTCGTCCTACACGCAAAAAGCGTTGATCGCGCTGTATGAGAACAACATCGCGTTCGAGTTCCGCTGTGTAGGCCCCGATAAACCGGAGTTCACTGCCGAGTGGTTGCGGCTGTGGACGCTGCGCAAGTTCCCGGTGCTACTGGATGGCCAGCGCAGCGTCAGCGAGACCAGCATCATCATCGAATACCTGCAAATTGCCCACCCGGGACCGGTGCAGTTGATTCCGCAAGAGCCTCTGGCGGCACTGGATGTACGCTTTCTCGACCGGTTCTTCGACTTGCACGTCATGAGCCAGATGCAACTGGCGGTCGACGGGGCGCTGAGCGGCGATGCGCAAAAGCGCAAGGAGGGCATGGCGGCTGCGGCAGACAAACTGGAGCTTGCTTACGCGTGGCTGGAAGGTGCGCTGCAAGGCAGGCAGTGGGCGGCGGGTGATGACTTTACCCTGGCCGATTGCGCCGCTGCCCCGTCGCTGTTTTATGCCGACTGGACCTATCCGATCGCCGCGAAGTACCCCGTTTTGCGCGCCTATCGTTCGCGGCTGCTGGCTCGGCCATCATTTGCCCGCGCGGTTGATGAGGCGCGACCGTTCAGGCAGCTGTTCCCACTGGGCGCGCCTGATCGGGACTGAGGCACGGCTAATCATTTTTGCGCAATAAATTCGCCAGAGGGTATTGGTCGGGCATGGCGGCTATCCTATAGTTAGCAGACTATTTATTGCTTCCCTAGCAGATTAACTTCTGCGACTTTTATCGAGATGTTAATGACTGCCAGCAGGGCCGCGCTTTCTAATCCAAGCCAACCGTTTAAAGGGATCTTACTGATCCTGCTGGCCACATTTTTGTTCGCCAGCCACGACGCGTTATCGAAATATCTTTCCGGCTTTTATCCGGTGGTGATGGTGGTTTGGGCGCGCTATGTGGTGCACACCCTGTTGATGGCCGGAATCTTCCTGCCCCAGTCTGGTTTGCGTGTATTACGCAGTAATCGCCCCGGCTTGCAGGCGTTGCGTGCGGGTTGCTTGTTGGGCACCAGCTTTTTCTTTACCAGCAGCCTGCTGTTTATTCCCCTGGCTGAAGCCACCGCCGTTAACTTTCTGGCACCGCTGCTGGTGACTGCACTGTCGGTGCCGCTGCTGGGTGAGTCAGTCAGCCGGCGGCAGTGGATTGCGGTATTGGTCGGTTTTGTCGGGGTGCTGATCATCGTGCACCCGGGCGGCGAGTTGTTTAAGCCAGCCATCCTGCTGCCGTTCTGTTCGGCGATGTGTTTCAGTTGCTACCAGATCCTCACGCGCATCCTCAGCAAATACGATTCCCCGACCACCAGCAATTTCTTTGCTGGTCTGTTCAATACTTTGCTGGTGAGCTCGATCGTGCCGTTCTTCTGGCAGGTTCCCAGCCTGACCCACGGCTTGTTGATGCTGGCCTTGGGCACCTGCGGGATGACGGCGCATCTGTTCCTGACACAGGCGTTTCGCAGCGCGCCACCGGCTTTGCTGGCGCCATTCGGCTACTGTCAGATCGTCTTCGCCGGTTTGCTCGGTTTCGTGGTATTTGCACACACGCCAGACCTCAGCACCTTGATCGGGATTGTGGTGATTTGTCTGAGTGGTCTGGCAGCGGCTTGGGAGCAGGGTCGACGCTAGGGCAACAGCACAGGCCTGAAATTTTGCGCGCGATTCGTTGCACAGCTGGCTGGTGATTTGCCCTGCAGATGCGCCATGCTGCAAGAAACGACTCACATCAACAGGCTTTGAAGGTAATGGAATGAAGGTCGAACTTGCGCAACTCGCTGGCCGAGACGGTGACACCGCAGTCAATCTGCAGCGTGCTCTTGAGGTGATCGCCACATGCAGCGCCGGTACCCAACTCATCGTCTTCCCGGAAACCTATCTGATGGGTTTTCCTTCTGTTAGCAGTGTCGGGACCGTTTCTGAGCCGCTCGACGGCCCGGCAATGAGCGCCGTGCAACAGGCCGTTCGCGAACGCGGGGTCGCCGTGGTGATTGGCCTGGCTGAGGCCGACGCCGGGCGTTTCTACAACACCGTCGTGCTGATGACACCTGAAGGCGTGGCGTTGCGTTATCGCAAAACCCATATGTGGGCGACGGACGTGGGTGTTTTCAGTCCGGGTGATCGCTTCGCAACCTGCGAATGGCAGGGCGTTAGGATTGGCCTGTTGATCTGCTACGACATTGAATTTCCCGAGTCCGCCCGCGCGCTCGGTCAGCTTGGCGCAGAGTTGTTGATTGTCTGCGACGGTAATATGGACCCTTATGGGCCGGTGCACCGCACTGCAATCATGGCCCGCGCGCAGGAGAACCAGGCATTCGCGGTGATGGTCAATCGAGTTGGCTCGGGCGCTGGCGGGCTGGTATTTGCCGGGGGCAGTTCCTGCGTCAGCCCGTTCGCCACTATGCTCTGCGAAGCGGGGCGTGATGAGTGTCGGCTGACGGTGGATGTTGATATGAGTCAGCGGCTGGAGGCGCTGCGCGACTATCGCTATCTCGACGCGCGGCGGCTGCAGCTGCCCGGTGAAATCGTTGAACATGCCAGTGGCCTGCGCGAGCTAATCATTCCGGCCCAGTAAGCAGTGCTTGGCTATCGCGCAGTCCAGGGCCCAATGTTGAGTTGCGTCGTTTCAGGATAAATCAATGACCACAGCAACAGAGTCACCCGGCGAAGAGGCACGAGCAGCCAAGGCTGCGCCGGTTTCGCGTAAACGTCCTCCAGTTATCACCGTTGTTGTGGTCTTCAGCATTGTCGGCCTGCTACATGCGTATATGGGCTGGCGATTGATTCCGGGTTTGCAATTGAGCCTTGCCTGCAATGCAGCGCTGATTGTGCTGCTTGCGCTCTCCACCTTGCTGATTCCCCTGTCTTTGCTGGTGCCATTTCTGGCCGGAAAACTCTCCAAGCGCAGCGCTTCGGTTCTGGCCTGGGCCGGGCTGCTGGCGATGGGGTGCTTCTCGTCCATGCTGATTCTGACGCTGCTGCGCGATGCGCTGTTGCTGAGTCTGTGGTGGTTTGTGGGTGTTGATACTTACCTATGGCTATTTCACACCACCGCCGTGTTGGTGGTTGGGGTAAGCCTGCTGCTCACGCTGGTGGGTTATTACAATGCGCGGCGCACTCCGGGCACGGTTCATGTGCAGGTGCCAATCAGCAATCTGCCGCCCGCTTTGGTCGGTTTTCGCATCGCGCAGATCAGTGATATTCACGTTGGCCCGACCATCAAACGCGAGTTTTTGCAGCGCATCATCGAGCGCGTCAACACCCTCGATGCGCATGTCGTTGCGATAACCGGCGATCTGGTCGATGGCTCTGTAACCGAGTTGGCCGAACATACCGAAGGGCTCAGGGATTTGCGCTCGGTGTATGGCAGTTACTTTGTGACCGGCAACCACGAATATTATTCCGGTGCGGATGCCTGGATTGCTGAGCTGCGCCGTTTGGGTGTGAACGTTTTGCACAATCAGCACTGTGTCATCCAGCACGACAATTCGCGGCTGTTGTTGGCGGGTGTCAGCGACTATTCAGGGCATCACTTCGGCGAGCATCATCGCAGTGACCCGCACGCTGCACTGATTGGTGCGCCTGTGCATTTGCCGAAAGTCTTGCTGGCCCATCAACCGCGCTCGGCCGTTGCCGCACAGAAGGCTGGCTTCGACTTGCAGCTCTCCGGTCATACTCATGGCGGCCAGTTCTTACCTTGGAACTGGTTTGTGCCGCTGCAACAACCCTTTACCGCCGGCCTGAACAAGCTCGGCAATTTATGGGTGTATACCAGTCGCGGCACAGGTTATTGGGGGCCGCCGAAACGCTTGGGCGCTCCGGCGGAAATCACCCTGATTAGCCTGGTGGCGGCTTAAGCCACAACCGGGATAAGCGGGTCGGCAGCAGCCAGCGCTTCAGCACGGTTGGCAACAGGCGGATAGATCCACTCGCTGTTGATGGTTTTCTTCAGGCTTTTTGCCTCATCCTTTACCAGCTTCACTTCACGCTCCCAGCCTTCGGTGTAAACCGCGCCCCACGTGCCGAGGTCGAGGCAGGTTACATACTTGGGCTGGCTATACGTTACCGGGGCGATGCCGAGCAGGCTTGCTGCAGCATTGTTGCCAGCATGACGACCCAGCGAAATAGCATGTTGGCAGGTCATCAGTGCGTAATTACCCGCCTCATCGACCGGCGCGTACGCCACGTCGCCCGTCGCAAAGATTTCGTTGTGGCCAATCACTTGCAAGTCTCGCTCAACATGCAGGCGGCCATTGCGGTCTTGCTCAGCCGGAATTTGCGCGGTGAGCGAGCTGGCTTTAACACCGGCAGTCCAAACCACCGTATTGGCTTCTATGCGCTGGCCATCCGTGAGGGTGACACCGTTTGCATCAATCGCTGCGACACTGTTGTTCAAGCGCCACTCAACACCAAGCTCGGCAGAAGCTTCGGCGATCAGATGACGTGGACCATCGCCCATTGCGCCGCCAATCTCGTTGCCACGATCAACCACCACCACATTCACCGGTGTGTCGTTGCCGAGCGCCTCACGCAGCATGGCCGGCAATTCGGCCGCCGTTTCGATGCCGGTGAATCCGCCGCCTGCGATTACCACAGTATTGCGCGCCGGTGTAGCGGGGCGCTCGGCCAGTGATTTGATGTGCGCTTGCAGGGCGCTGGCATGCTCGATTTCGTCGACATCAAAGGCGTGTTCGATACCGGGCAAGTTGGGGCGCGCGACCTTGCTGCCGGTCGCCAGAATCAGCCGGTCATAAGCTTGTGACTTAACCTCGCCGGCTTCATCGACATAGTTCACTTGTCTGGCGTCGCGGTCTATCTGTTGCGCCACGCCTTTGATGAACTTGACCCCGACTGCAGAAAACAATTCATCCAGCGGCGCCATCATCGTGTGCACCTGCGGCTCATAGAAGCGCGGGCGGATTCGCAATTCTGGCTGGGGCGAAAGCACCACGACATCAATGTTTGTCTTGCCGTGAATATCCAGCAGTCGAGCGGCGCTGAGCGCGCTCCACATTCCGGAAAAACCAGTGCCGACCACGAGAATTGTCTGTTGCATGTCATGTTCCTTTTGCAGAAAAAATTGGGCTGTCGCCAAGTAATAAGCCCAATGCATATGGGTGGTAATGCTGATAGGCCAACGTGTGCTGCGTCGCCAATAACTACGACTATATCGGTCGTAGTTATTTCATGTAAATATTTCTCTGATGAGCGGTATGAGGATTTTTCTGGCTATTTTGTCAGTTCTTATGCGATTTTCTTGCAGATATAAGGTTGTGGATTGATAATAGTACGATTGAAATAGTCGGAGATTAACGTGGCTTTATACAGCGCAGGTGTTGAGTACGGGTTGCATTGCCTGTTATTTCTGGTGGATGACAAAGGCGATACGCGTGACTCCAGCGTGCGCACGCTTGCCGAGCTGCAAGGCGTGCCGCAGGAGTTATTAGCCAAAGTGTTCACCAAGCTCGCCAAAGCCAATCTGGTCGTGGCGACAGAAGGGGTGCGCGGTGGATTCAGCCTGGCTCGACCGGCAGATGAAATAACCGTGCTGGATGTGGTGAGGGCGGTGGACGGCGCTAAGTCGATCTTTGAATGCCGCGAAGTCAGAGGCCGTTGCGCCGTGTTCGATGGCAACACGCCAGACTGGGCGTTAGAAGGGACGTGCTCGATTCATGCAGTGATGCTCACTGCGCAGAAGCGCATGGAAGATGCATTGGCCCAGCAAACCCTGCTTGATCTGTCGCGGCGGGTATCGCGCAAGTTGCCCGCGCAATTCAACGAGCAAGTTATACGCTGGATCGATGCGAAGCGCGGTTGAGTTGAATCCGTAACGGGTTCAACTGGCGTGCAGATGTTTACCCAGCAGCATGGCGCGCATGTCGCCTTTACAGCGCAGGCTGATAGTCAGCAGGTAAGCGGATAAGAACAATCCGCCGCCAAAAAATGCGCAAAGCCCCAGCATCAGGCCTACAGGCGAGAACTTATTGCGCCAGGCCACCCAAAGGGCGGAAAGGAACAGCAGGCACATGAAATCGAAGTTGAACTGGCCGGGCCAGGTCAGCGCTGCCATGTCGCCGAAAAATATCGGCATAAAGTCTGAACCGTGTTTCTGCGTGACTACTGCGGCGTAGCCGAAAATGGACACGAAAATCAGCACGAGTAAACCGCGAAAAGCTGCCATTTGAATATCCTGAGCCAAGGTTATAGCGTCGTAGTCTAGCTAATCAGGGTACGTTTTAAACTTATACAAAGCACGATTAGCGCCTGAGTCGGGTGGGCTGAACAATTTTATCCGGTGATTGCATACGTCCGCCGCCGCGCCCAAGTAGTCTCGCCTTTGCCCGGGCAATTTCTACGAAAATCCAACCTACATGCAGTCTGCGATTGGTCTAATCTTCCCGCAAATGAAGCGTTTACGCGACTAAGGGGAAGTCATGCTGAAGTTCATCAAGACCACAGCATTGGGTGGTTTGTTGTTTATTCTGCCGCTGCTGTTAATCGGCTTATTGATCGAGAAAGCCATTCATTTATTACAGGGGCCGATTCACAAGCTACTGCCGGTATTCGAGCAGCACGCGGTTGCCGGTATCACCCTGTTCACCCTTGCAGCGTGTTTGGTGCTGGTATTGATCTGTTTTCTGGCAGGGTTGCTGGCCACAACCGATATGGCCAAAAACTGGCTGCAATCGATTGAAGATCACTTGCTGGAAAAAATCCCTGGCTACCGGCTGATCCAGGACACGTTGGTGCGTTTCGCCGGCATTGAAGATGCGGGCGCTGCACAGGTTGCACTGCTGGTTGAGGGGGACGGCTGGCAGTTTTGTCTGGTGCTGGAGTCTGACGAATATTGGTCTTCGGTGTTCATTCCGGACGGCGGGCCGGCGGGTTGTTCGGCTGGTGCGGTGCGGGTTATGCCGACGTCTGAATTGCGTATTACCGATGTACCGTGGATCAAGGTCTTGGCGTGTTTACGTCACAACGGTGCTGGCGGCCTGGAGCTGGCCAAACCGTATCTGGCTGACGTTCAGCCTGTTGCAGGCTAAGTGCCCGTGCTAGTCATCCGCAGATAGCGGTGTAACAGGCAACAGCATTAGCGGGGCAGGCTTGGGTGGCAGACGATGACGTTGCACCTGCCACCAGGTCGGTAACAGTTTGCGAATGGCCGGTTGATTGAAACGGTCATCAATCAAATAGACCACGCCGGTGTCTTGTTGGGTCCGGATCACCCGGCCAGCGGCCTGCACGACCTTTTGCATGCCGGGGTACAGGTAGGTGTAGTCAAACCCCCGGCCGAACATGGATTCCATGCGGTCACGAATCTGCTCATTGATCGGGTTGATCTGCGGTTGGCCAAGTGTGGCAATGAATGCCCCGATCAGCCGGTCGCCTGGCAAATCAATCCCTTCACCAAATGCGCCGCCCAGTACGGCAAAGCCAATGCCCTGGCTGCTGTGGGTGAAGCGGTCGAGAAATCCCTGTCGTTCGAATTCGTCCATCTTGCGCGACTGTTGCCACACGGGAATGTCCGGGTGCGCCGACTTGAGTGCGCGCACGGCATGTTGCAGGTAGTCGTAGCTGCTGAAAAACGCCATGTAATTGCCGGGGCGCTGATTGAACTGGGTCGCGATCAGCTGGGCAATTGGTGCCAATGAACTGGGCCGGTGCGCGTAGCGGGTGCTGAGGTTACTGATGGCCTGAACCTGCAATTGCTCGGCAAGAAACGGCGACTCAACGTCTATCCAGGGTGTTTCAGCGGGCAAACCGAGCAGGTCTGCATAGTAATTGGCCGGGCTGAGTGTGGCCGAGAACAGGGTGCTGCTGTGTGCGGCTGAAAAACGTGGCGCCAGGAAAGGCGCCGGGACGATGTTGCGAATGCACAGGGTCGATACGCCCTTGCTTTCGTCGCGGCTGATGTCGAACAACGAGTGCGGGCCGAATGCTTCGGCCAAGCGGCAGAACAGCATGGCGTCAAGGTAGAACTCGAGCAGTTGGCCGTCGTTGCCGGTGGGGTTGGCGGTGAGGTGATCGGTGAGTGAACTGACGGCTTTTTGCAGGGCCATCAGGAATAACTCAGGTGCCAGCGGATACACCTGATAGGCCTGCTCCTGATCATCATGCAGTTGCTGCCAGTGCCGCGCTACCCGCGCCAACGGGCCTTTCAATGACGGCGGCGCTGTACGGCGCAGCAGGTTGAAGTGGCCCTGATCCAGCTCGGCGGTGTACATGCCGCGCGCGCGTTCAATCAGGTTGTGCGCCTCGTCAATCAGCAGCGTTACCCGCCATTCATTGAGCAGTGTCAGGTGATGCAGCAGGCCGCCCATGTCGAAGTAATAGTTGTAATCGCCGACCACCACGTCCGCCCAGCGGCATAATTCCTGACTCAGGTAATAGGGGCATATCTGGTGCGCTCGCGCCACTTCCCACACGCGCTGCTGATTGAGCCATTGGCCATCCAGAGCGGCCTTGCGCGCCGCAGGCAGGCGATCATAAAAGCCTTTAGCCAGCGGGCAGGATTCACCATGGCAGGATTTATCCGGATGCTCGCAGGCTTTGTCGCGGGCGACATGCTCAAGCACACGCAAGGGCATGTCGGTCTGTTGGCTGCGCAATGTTTCCAGCGCATCCAGGGCCAGGCGGCGGCCCGGAGTTTTCGCAGTGAGAAAGAACAGCCGGTCGATATTTTTCTCGGCGAATGCCTTGAGCTGCGGGAACAGCGTGCCCAGGGTTTTACCGATGCCGGTGGTGGCTTGCGCCATGAGCGCGTGGCCGTCACGTGCGGCGCGATACACGGACTCGGCAAGCTGGCGCTGGCCTGCGCGAAATTGCGCATGCGGGAATTTCAGCTCCTGCAAGGCCTTGTCGCGTTCAATGCGGTGCGCCGCCTCGTATTCGGCCCAGACAATAAAGCGCCGGCACTGCAACTCAAAGAAGTCGCGCAGTTCCTCACGGCTGCAATGCAGGTGAAACGCGGTTTCGTGCTGGGTGAGCACGTTGTAATACACCACCGCGATATTGATCGACTCGAAGCCGCGCTCCTGACACAACAGCCAGGCATAAACCTTGGCTTGCGCCCAGTGCAGCAGGCGATGGTTTTCCGGTATACGGCTGATATCGCCGCGGTGCGTCTTGATCTCTTCGAGGCGATGTTCTTCCGGGTCATAGCCATCAGCGCGGCCGCGCACGCGCAGGCCGGGATACTCGCCGCTCAGCGGCAATTCCGCCTGATAATAAGCCCCACGACGGGCAACGACGACGGCGTGGCCGGTCATGCCTTCCTGCGCGGTGGGCGAGGGCGTGAAACGCAGGTCGAGATCACCTTCCTTGGCGGTGAACTCGCACAGCGCGCGCACGGCGACCTGATATGTCACGCAGCGGCCCATTGCACATAACAGACATCCACCGGCATGCCATGCTCACTGCAAAAGCTCAGCCAGCGGATTTGGTTGTCCTGCAAGCGATCACCCGGCCCTTTGACTTCGATCATCCGGTAACGCCGCTCCTTGGGCCAGAACTGAATGAGATCAGGCATGCCCGCGCGATTGGCTTTAATGTCTTGCAGCATGCGCCTGAACCACGCGCGAAGGTGTTCGGTCGGCAGGCACAGCAGAGCGTTTGTGAGCAGTGCTTGATCGAGAAGCCCCCAGAACACGAAAGGCGACTGGGTGTTGAGCTTATCGGCGAAGGTGCGCTGAATTTTCTCGATGTAAGCATCGGAGTCCAGCAGGCCAATGGACTCATCGAACAGCGCCTGGCGCCGTGTATAGAAGTCCGGGCTGTGCAGATCAACCGGCGCACTGTGGAATGGATGAAAGAATGCGCCACTGACTGGCGCAAACACCGCTTCCCAGCAGAGCAGCCCGAACAGGCTGCTGATGAGCCCGTTCTCCACATAGAAAACTGGCGCATCCGCGCTGCTGAAGTGCTCAAGTACAGCGGTTTCGACACTGCCTGAGTCAGGCTTGGGCAGAGTCAGGTCGATCCGGTTGACCGGCGCAGTCGTGGGCTTGCAGGCTTTGGGCAGGCCGAGTTGGCGGTTGAGGCGGGTGAGAATGCGTTCGACGTTCTGCGCCTCGGCGGCGGACTCCGGCGCGGCGCTGGCGAGCAAGGCAAGCTCATGTGCCGCCGCTCTTTGCTCCAGGCGCTCAAGTACGCGGATATGGCGCAACCGTGCGCCTGGATAGTGGCACTGGCGATACACAGCCAGCGCGCCAGCCCAGTCGCTTTCGCGTTCCAGTTGCTGCGCCAGCCGGTAACTGAGCTTGTCGCGGCGGGCCAGCAAAAAGGCATTGTCGTACGGCTGCTGGTGAATCAATGCCAGTACTTCAGCCACAGGCAGGCCGGCATCGAACTGCTCGCGGCAATGGCTCAGGTGCAGATACGCATCGACATCGCTGCGCTGGCGGAACGCCCGTGAGTCTGGCGTCAGCTCAACGGGCTCGTAGCGGAATATACCCAGATCGGCGAGCACGAACTCGGTCCAGTCCTGATGCAGATTGCCGAAGAACATCAGGCGGAAGCGGTCGCACATCTCACTGATGGTCAGGCTGAAAACGGCATCGGCAAGTGTCGGGCACCAGTTTTTGAACGGGCTGGAATGCGGGTAATTGGCCTGCAGATATTCGAGCAGTTCGGTTTTTGCGGCTGTTTTGCGGCAGGGGCCGGTATCGAGGTGTTGGAAGATTTCATCTTTGCGCAGCAGATTGCTCAGCGTGTCGATGTCCATCTCTGCAGCATCAGTGATCCAGCCTTTGGCCAGCAATGGACGGGCGGCTGCGAGCGTGTCGCCGATTTCGTTGTAGTTAAGTTTACTGGCGCGAAAGTGCTCGCCCTTGCGCATGATCATCCGCACCAGCAGCGCTTGTGCGGCCAGTGGCTGATCAAAGAAGTCGTCTATGAACTCGCTTTCAGCCGTGAGCAGCAGATCAGCGTAGCGCGTCTGCAGCCAGTTCAGGGCTTGGTGGAAGTTCGACAGGTAATAGAATTCGGGGTCGAGCGTGGGGCGCATGAGATTGCCAGGTACTGTTTGCATATACAGATATCAGGCCCGGCGCATCACTGCAATCTGAAGTTGATAAACGGCCGCTGCAGAACAGCGGCCGTGGCCTGCGCTGTCGGCCATATTGCGGGCTGACAGCGCATCACTTCTCAGCGGGTCTTAGTTGTCATAACCAAGGTTCGGCGCTAACCAGCGCTCGGTTACGGCCAGATCCTGCTGCTTGCGTGCGGTGTAGCTGTCGACTTGGTCTTTGTCGATTTTGCCGACAGCAAAGTACTGCGCCTGTGGGTGGGCGAAGTACCAGCCACTGACCGAAGCGGCCGGGAACATCGCATAATGTTCGGTGAGGAACACGCCGCTTTGCTGGTTATCGTTGAGCAGGTCGAACAGGGTGCCTTTCTCGGTGTGATCCGGGCACGCCGGATAGCCAGGAGCAGGGCGGATGCCTTTATAGGCTTCTTTGATCAGGTCTTCGTTGCTCAACTGCTCTTCCGGGTCATAGCCCCAGTAGTTCGTGCGCACTTGCTGGTGCAGCCACTCGGCGCAAGCCTCGGCGAGGCGGTCTGCGAGTGCCTTGACCATGATCGAGTTGTAGTCGTCGCCCGCGTCCTGATAAGCCTTGGCCACTTCTTCGGCGCCGATACCGGCGGTGGTAATGAACCCGCCAATGTAGTCGGTAACGCCAGATTCTTTTGGCGCGACAAAGTCTGCCAGTGACATGTTTGGCTTGCCGTCGGGCTTGATGGTCTGCTGGCGCAGGTGATGCAGTTTGGCTAATGGCTGGCCGTCATCGCCATACAGTTCAAGGTCGTCATCGGCCACCTGATTGGCTGGCCAGAAGCCAAGCACGGCGCGAGCGCTGATGAGTTTCTCGTCGATCAGTTTCTTGAGCATTTCCTGGGCATCGGCAAACAGCGTGGTCGCGGCTTCGCCCACCACTTCATCGGTGAGGATGCGCGGGTATTTACCGGCCAGATCCCACGAGATGAAGAACGGCGTCCAGTCGATGAATTCAGCCAATACCGACAGGTCGATGTCTTCAAGTACCTTGACCCCGGTGAAGGTCGGCACGGTTGGCTGGTAGCTGGCCCAGTCGAACTGCGGTTTCTTGGCCACGGCCTCGCTGTAGCTCAAACGCTCGGTGCGCGCACTGCGATTGGCGGTGCGCTCACGCACAATGGCGTAGTCGTCGCGGGTGTTCTGGACGAACGCGGCTTTTAACTCCTTGGACAACAACTGAGTGGCCACACCCACTGCGCGCGAGGCGTCGGTGACGTAAACCACGGCGTCGTTCTGATACTTCGGCTCGATCTTCACCGCGGTGTGCGCTTTGGAGGTGGTTGCGCCGCCGATCATCAACGGCAGGGTAAAGCCCTGGCGCTGCATTTCACGGGCAACGTGGACCATTTCGTCGAGCGACGGCGTGATCAAGCCGGACAAACCGATAATGTCGCACTTCTCGGCAATCGCGGTTTGCAGGATTTTCTCGGCCGGCACCATCACGCCCAAATCGACAATGTCGTAGCCGTTACAGCCGAGGACCACGCCGACAATGTTCTTGCCGATGTCGTGCACGTCGCCTTTAACCGTGGCCATCAGAATCTTGCCCTTGGCTTCTGGCTTGTCGCCTTTTTCCGCTTCGATGAACGGGATCAGGTGCGCAACGGCCTGCTTCATTACACGGGCCGACTTAACCACCTGTGGCAGGAACATTTTGCCCGAGCCGAACAGATCGCCGACGATGTTCATGCCGCTCATCAGCGGGCCTTCGATGACTTCGATCGGGCGCGCACACTGCTGGCGGAATTCTTCGGTGTCTTCGACGATGAACGCGGTGATGCCTTTTACCAGTGCGTGCTCAAGGCGCTGTTGCACAGCAAAGCTACGCCACTCTTCGGTCTCGGCCTCTTTTACGCTGCCATCACCTTTATATTGGTCGGCCAGCGCCAGCAGAGCGTCGGTGCCGTTGGCGGTGCGGTTGAGCACAACGTCTTCAACAGCGTCGCGCAGCTCTTTCGGGATCTGATCGTAGATCTCCAACTGGCCAGCGTTGACGATACCCATGGTCAGGCCATTCTGGATCGCGTAGAACAGGAACACCGAGTGAATGGCTTCACGCACCGGGTTGTTGCCACGGAAGGAGAACGACACGTTGGACACGCCGCCCGACGTCAGCGCGTAGGGCAGGTTGTCGCGGATATAAGCGCAGGCGTTGATGAAGTCGACCGCGTAGTTGTTGTGCTCTTCGATGCCGGTGGCAATGGCGAAGATGTTCGGGTCGAAGATGATGTCTTCCGGCGGGAAGCCGACTTCATCAACCAGAATATCGTAGGAGCGTTTGCAGATTTCTTCCTTGCGCGCCTGCGTATCAGCCTGGCCGTCTTCGTCGAAGGCCATTACCACAACTGCGGCGCCATAGCGTTTGCACAGCTTGGCGTGCTGCTTGAACTGCTCAACGCCTTCTTTCATCGAGATCGAGTTAACGATGCCCTTGCCCTGAATACACTTGAGGCCAGCTTCGATAACGTCCCATTTCGACGAGTCGATCATGATCGGCACGCGCGAGATATCCGGCTCGCCGGCAATCAGATTGAGGAAGGTGACCATCGCCTTCTTCGAATCGAGCATGCCTTCGTCCATGTTGATATCAATCACCTGAGCCCCGGCTTCAACCTGTTGCAGGGCAACTTCGAGGGCTTCGGTGTAGTTATCTTCACGGATCAGGCGGGCAAACTTGGCCGAACCGGTGATGTTGGTGCGCTCACCGACGTTAACGAACAGCGAGTTACGGTCGATGGTGAACGGCTCAAGGCCCGACAGGCGACAGGCCTTAGGGATGTCCGGCAGCGGGCGCGGCGGGTACTTGCTCACCGCCTCAGCAATGGCCTGAATGTGGCCTGGCGTGGTACCGCAGCAGCCACCAACAATATTCAGGAAACCCGCCGCAGCGAATTCTTCAACCACTGCCGCCATTTCAGCCGGGGTCTCATCGTACTCACCGAAGGCGTTCGGCAGGCCCGCGTTGGGGTGCGCCGAAACGTGGGTTTCAGCCTTATTGGATAGCTCTTCGAGGTAGGGGCGCAGGTCTTTTGCACCGAGTGCGCAGTTAAGGCCGACAGAAATGGGTTTGGCGTGGCGCACCGAGTTCCAGAACGCTTCCGTGGTCTGGCCCGAAAGTGTGCGGCCAGAGGCGTCGGTGATGGTGCCTGAGATCATGATCGGCAGCTCAATGCTCATCTGCTCGAACACTTCCTGCACGGCAAAAATGGCCGCCTTGGCGTTGAGTGTGTCGAAGATAGTTTCGATCAGGATCATGTCCGCGCCGCCTTCAATCAGCGCGCGGGTGGCTTCCACGTAGTTTTCGACCAACTCGTCGAAGGTGACGTTACGGTAACCGGGATTGTTGACGTCCGGTGAAATCGAGCAGGTGCGGCTGGTTGGGCCGAGTACGCCGGCAACGAAACGCGGACGATCCGGCGTCTCAAGGGTCTTGGCATCAGCTACCTGCCTGGCCAGACGCGCCCCTTCAAAATTCAGTTCATACACCAGCTCTTCCATGCCGTAATCGGCCTGGGAGACGCGGGTGGCGTTAAAGGTGTTGGTTTCCAGAATGTCGGCGCCGGCATCCAGATACGCTTTCTCGATAGCACCGATCACATCCGGGCGGCTGAGGATCAACAGGTCATTGTTGCCCTTAACATCCTGCCCCCAATCGGCAAAACGCTCACCGCGATAATCCTCTTCCTCGAGCTTGTAGCTCTGGATCATGGTGCCCATGCCACCATCAAGAACCAGAATGCGTTCTTGCAGCGCAAGCTTGAGAGCGTTAATGCGGGCGTTGGAATCAGACAAGGACATCGAGAGCTACCTGAGAAAAGCCAAAACAAAAGAGGCGCCATGATAGCAAAGTTGCGCCGATTTACAGCGCAATGACTTTTGCATGAATTCTGCTCATGTTGGCGAATTGGCCCTCGCGCCTTATAAGGCGCTAGAATCGGTGCGTCCGCTATTCAAGGAAAAGAAATATGCAGGCTCGCACACTGCTTAGTGCTTGTTTATCGTTCATCAGCCCGTTACTGGCGGCGCAGACGATCTCCTACACCGAAGACATCCAACCGATTTTCACCCACAGCTGTGTGGCCTGCCACGCCTGTTACGACTCACCCTGCCAGCTCAACTTGGGCAGCGGCGAAGGGGCCGAACGCGGCGCCAACAAGGTGCCGGTTTATGATGGCGGGCGAAAGAAGGCCGAGCCGACCAGTCGTCTGTTTTATGACGCTCATAGCGTTGCCGAATGGCGTGATCGCGATTTCTTTTCAGTGCTGGACAAGAACGGCAGTCAAGCCGCGCTCATGTCGCGCATGCTCGAACTCGGGCATGCCAAGCCTCTGCAGGCCAACAGTAAGCTGCCGGACGACCTCGATATCAGTATCGAACGCAAGAATCAGTGTCCGGCTCCGGGCGATTTCGCTGATTTTGCCACCAAGTTTCCCGGCGTTGGCATGCCGTTCGCCGTTACCGGCTTGAGCGATGCCGACTACAAAACCCTGCAGGCGTGGTTGGAGGCAGGGGCGCCAGTAGATCAACAACCCCTAAAGGCCAGCGCAGCCGAGCAGCAGCAGGCCGAGCAGTGGGAAGCGTTCTTGAATGCCGAGGGAGACCGCGAGCAACTGGTCTCGCGCTGGCTGTATGAACACACCTATCTGGCGCACCTGTATTTCAACGGTGCTGAGGGCGGTCATTTCTTCCAGTTGGTGCGTTCACGCACGCCGAGCGGTCAGCCGATCGACATTATCGCGACCCGCCGACCCAATGACGACCCTGGCACCAAGGTGTATTACCGCTTGGCGGTGGTGCAGGACGTTATCGTGCACAAGACACACATAACCCTGAGCCTGAATCCGCAGAAGCTGGCGCGGGTTAAAGAGCAGTTTCTCGGCGGTGACTGGAAGGTCACTAACATGCCAGGCTATGGTGGGCTGCACCGCTCCAACCCATTTGACACCTTTGCTGATCTTCCGGCCGATGCGCGTTACCAGTTCATGCTCGACAACGCTGAATATTTCGTGCGCACATTCATCCGTGGCCCGGTTTGTCGCGGGCAGATTGCCACTGATGTGATTCGCGATAATTTCTGGGTGGTGTTCCAGGACCCGCAACACGACTTGTACATCACCGACCAGGAGTATCGCGAGCAGGCTACGCCATTGCTGGCATTGCCGGGGCAGTTCGATAACATCGGCGACATGGCAGGTCTGTGGCGCAATTACCTGGCCAAGCGCAATGAATATGAAGAACTGCGACTGGACAGCTACGCCGATGCACCGAATCCTAGTTGGGCGCATATCTGGGCCGGCAACGAGAATGCCTTGCTCAGCGTATTCCGCCAGCACAACAGCGCATCGGTGCGCAAAGGCCTGATAGGCGAGGTGCCGCAAACGCTGTGGTGGATGGACTATCCGCTGCTTGAGCGGACCTATTACCAACTGGTGGTCAATTTTGACGTGTATGGCAACGTCTCGCATCAAGCACAGACCCGCCTGTACTTCGACCTGATCCGCAACGGCGCTGAACAGAACTTTCTGCGTTTGATGCCGGCGGACAACCGTGAAGCCATCCTTCACGACTGGTACCAGAACAGCGGCAAGATCAAGTTGTGGCTTGATTATGAAGGCATCGATACCGATACCCTGACCGCACTCAATCTGGATCCTGCCAAGCCTAAAGCCGACTTTGTGAGCCAGTTGCTGACGCGTTATGACAGCCTCAACGCTAGCCCCGACCCGATTAACCGGTGCGACGGTGCGCATTGCTCGCGGCCGGATGTTTCTGCTGAATTCCAGTGGGCAGAACAGGCCTTGTCACGGCTGACCAACAAGCCTGCGGCGGCACTGAAGGTCATTGATCAGTTGCCCGAGGCGAGCATGATCCGTGTCGAACAAGCCGACGGCCAGCGCGTGGTTTACAGCCTGCTGCGCAACCGTAGGCACAGCAACGTCGCCTTCATGCTGGGCGAAGAGCTGCGCTATCAGGAAGGCTTGGACACGCTGACCGTTTATCCGGGTGTCTTGAGCAGTTATCCGAACTTCATTTTCAACGTCAAGGCGAGCGATGTACCGGTGTTTGTCAGCGCTCTGGAACATGTGAAAACCCAGCAAGAGTTCGAGAAAAACGTGGTTAAACAGTGGGGAATACGCCGCACCAATCCGCACTTCTGGGATTACTTCCACGACCTCACGGCCTACATCAGAGAGACCCAGCCGAAAGAGGCCGGGGTGCTTGATATGAACAGGTACAAGAACTTGTAGGAGCAGGGCGCGGGGCTGGTTGAATTCAGTGGGAGAATTCAACCAGCTCTGTACGATTCATTGGCAACGGCGTGATGGTGAAGGGCGCTTATTTGAGCGTCAGATCAATCTAGAGCAGATCGCGCGCAATGGTTAGTGCGCTATGACGGAAGCCGCGTTGCGGATTCCATCCTCCGGCTCAATTGCAACCAAGCATATTTACCTTTTAATCCAGCCGGCCACTGCCTGATAAGGCTGCAACTGCCCTGGCTGATTGATCCACGCAACAATCGCCTGACGCTTACCTTGCTCATTGGGGTACAAGCGTGTCGACCAGTTCAGCGGCTGTTTGGCCGCCACCTGCTGCAGCGACAACACAACAAAATCATGGTGCAGTAGTTTGCCGGCGTTCTCGCCGCGAACCACTTTGCTGTCGAGATCAAAGCCCAGGCGCGCGACATACGCGATCATGTCTTTTGGTGCGGCGGCTTGCGGTTTAAACGACAACTCGACGTTATCTTTATCCAGCTTCAGATCCAGCACCCCAACAGCCTGGCCTTTTGTGGCAGGCAGGGACTTGTTCTCGAACCAGCCACGCCACTCCTGTCCGGCGAGCATGAAGCCTGGCGTGTAAACCGCACGGGCACTGCCGATTTGCGCATAACCGCGCTGGCGCGCGCTGTACGCTGGATTGGCGAAGCGGTCTGCCCAGCCGAGCTGATCCCAGTAATCGACATGGAACGCCAGCGGTATAAAATCGCGCCACAGTCCCGGCTCATCAACCAGCTGACTCAGCCACGCCTCTGCTGGCGGGCATGAGCTACAGCCTTCAGAGGTGTAGACTTCAAGCAGCGCAGTGCTGGTTTCGCCGCTGCTGTAATGCACCGCGGCAGCAGAATAGGCGGCTGAACCCATGGCCAGCACTGCTAGCAGCGACGAAAGGGCCTTTTTCATACACGTTTTCTCGAATTGGATATCCGGTTGATAGAGAGCGTGCCCCCGCGATTGTTACACTGAAATTAACCTGACTTTTTTACTCGGGCTTTATCCCGCAAGGCAGGTTGGCGTACACTGGATGCATGTTTGTGAGGAGTTGCCATGAGCACTATTACTATTACTGATGCGGCACACGATTATCTGGCTGACCTGCTGAGCAAGCAGAGCACTGACGGCATAGGTATTCGGGTGTTTATTACCCAACCGGGTACGCAATACGCCGAAACCTGCATTGCCTATTGCAAGCCGGGCGAGCAAAAGCCTGAAGACACTGCAATTGGCCTGGCCTCGTTCACTGCGTGGATCGACGCTGTCAGCGAGCCATTTCTGGAAGATGCCGTGGTTGATTACGCCACGGATCGTATGGGCGGCCAGCTAACCATCAAGGCACCAAATGCCAAGGTGCCGATGGTTAACGAAGACAGCCCGCTCAACGAGCGCATCAACTATTACCTGCAAACCGAGATCAACCCGGGGCTTGCCAGCCACGGCGGTCAGGTCAGCCTGATTGACGTCGTTGACGAAGGCATCGCGGTTCTGCAGTTCGGTGGCGGCTGCCAGGGCTGTGGTCAAGCTGACCTGACGCTCAAAGAAGGCATCGAGAAAACCCTGCTGGAGCGTATCCCCGAGCTTAAAGGTGTGCGTGACGTGACCGACCACAGCAACAAGGAAAATGCTTACTACTAACAGTAAGCAGGCTTCGTTGATGTGCAAAAGGCGCCCCTTGAGGCGCCTTTTTTGTTGAAGCGGGCAGCTGCGGTCTGCTGCGCAAACAGCTATGGGTTAGTCGTAGCACTCAATACGGTCACGGCCATTGCGCTTGGCGCGATACAGCGCGATATCGCTGCGCGACAGCGAAACTTCGACTTTATCGTCTGACGGTGTGATCGCTGCGATACCGACACTTACGGTTATGTGAATCGCTTGCCCGTCGTGGATCAGAGGTGCGCTTTTCAGCTCCTCTTGCAGGCGCTCGGCGAACTTGGCGGCTTTTGGGGTATCGGCATTGCTGAGCACCACAGCAAACTCTTCCCCGCCAAGCCTGCCAGCTGTGTCCGAGATACGCAGTTGGGCGCGCAGCAGTTTGGCGAAATGGCGCAACACCTGATCGCCCACGGTATGGCCCCACTGATCGTTGATCTTTTTGAAGTGATCCAGGTCCAGCATCAGCAGGGCGGCGCCGTGCTCGGCTTTGCGTTGCACGTTGTTGAGCTCGGCTTCCAGCTGCACCAGAAACCAACGCCGGTTTGAAAGCTGGGTGAGTGAGTCGGTGGTGGCAAAGACCTGCAGTTCAGCCTCGATGCTCTTGTGAGGGCTGATATCGGCAATGAACCCGTGCCACAGCACGCTGCCGTCCGGCATTTGCTTGGGCCGTGCATCGCCTTGGCGCCAGCCCACCCCGCGGCCGGGAATCAGCACGCGGTATTCATAGTGCCAAGGCGTGAGATCTCGCGTGGTGCTGTCGAAGGAGTGCAGGTATCCCGCCAGATCCTGTGGGTGAATCGTGCTGCGCAAGGCGTGCGGATCGCTCAGCAGTTGTTCAGGGGTTATACCGAACAGCTCGTAGCTACCCGCGCTGACGTAGGTAAACCGCAGGTCGCCGTCGGCGCTGCGTTGAAACTGGAATGCCATTCCCGGAATTTCATCGGTGAGATCCGTGAGCAGATTGGCAGTTTTACGCGACTGGTCACTCAGCTCTCGTTTCGAAGTGATGTCGGTCGTTGTGCCGACCATGCGCAGTGATTCACCTGCCGCATTACGTTCGACCACCTTGCCACGGCTGCATACCCACTTGTAGCTGCCATCTTTGCAGCGTATCCGGTGCTCAACTTCGTACTCACCGGTGCGATGTTGCAGGTGATCGGCTATGGTCGCTTTAACATAGGCCAGGTCATCCGGGTGCACGCGGGTGTAGCTTTCTTCGATGCGGTTGCCGATTTCATGGTCGGCATAGCCGAGCAATGCTTTCCAGCCGCTCGAATAGTAAATCTCGCCGCTGAGCACATTGCGGTCCCAAACACCGGTTCCGCTGCCGGAAATGGCCAGCGCCATGCGCCGCTCACTGTCGCGCAGCGCCTCAAGTTCCTGCGCTTGGCGGGCGGTTTGCGCTTCTTGCTCAAGAAACTGCGCCGCAAAGCGGGCGACGACCAGCAGGCTGGCATGTTGCGCCGCATCCAGAACACAAGGCTCGTCGTGCAGCAAACACAGGACCCCGAGTAACTCACCTTCAACCGCACGCAGCGGGCAGGCCGCAATGAATCTCAGCGAAGGTGACTCGGCGAGCGCTGCACGGTTTATACGGGCATCAGACTGCGCATCTGTAACGGTTAAAATGCTGTCGGTGGTGTTCAGGGAGGAGGTCAGGCTATTGAGCAGCAAAGCAGTGCTGACAGGGGCTCCGTCGAGCGCGCGGGATATCAGTTGGGCGCCTTTGCCCACCGATATCAGTGCGGACTTAAGCCCGAGCTGTTGGCGAAGAAGACGGACCATACTGCTTAGCGGGTCATCGTTGGCGCTATCGAGCACCGCAAAATCACTCAGTGACTGCATTTACACTCTACTTCACCGAACAGAATTAGCCGGCGGACTTTACGCGGGGTGGTAAGCCTATAGTCTAACTATAGTGGCCCTGTGCTGTCATAGCCCGCAATCAATAATATCAAGTTCCTGCACGGCCTATACAACGATCACTCAGGCAGGGCTTTTAAAGCAGGAACCGACATGTGTAAGGCGTACCGATGATTGAGATGGACTGGCTTGTCAGTCATATGCAGCACAGCGATCGACTGGCGCAGTGGTTGTATGAGCAATTCAGCTATGAATATGCCGGGCAGAGCCTGAACGAGTGGCAGGCCGAGTTTGCCGATGGCCAGATCAATGGCGACTGGCTGACCCTGATTGCCCATGAGCACGGGCAGTTGCTGGGCAGCGCTGCATTGGCGACGAATGATTTGCAGCAGCGTGCAGATCTCGGGCCGTGGTTGGCGTGTGTTTATGTGGCGCCCCATGCGCGCGGGCGTGGCCTGGCGGCAGAGTTGGTGGCAAGGATTTGTGCAACAGCGCAAGCGCAAGGCGTTGAGCGCTTGTATCTGCACACCCACGACCGCCGAGACTACTACGCTGCGCGCGGATGGACGGCGCTGGAAAGTTTTCAGGCCTGGGGTTCGAGCCATTGCTTGATGGCCCGTGACCTCAGGTGATGGTTGGGTTTATGAGCCCGACAGCTGCGCTTTGCCGCCGCGAACCGGCCAGAGCATCATCAGTGCAAGGATAATCAGCGGCAGCATCCCGATATTCACCGCCCCCCAGCCAAGGCTGTTTATCAGTGCGCCCGAGGCGAATGAGGCGAGGGCGGCGACACTGCCATTGCTCAGCTCCATCAAGCCTTGGGCATGGCCACGTTCATGGGCTGCGTAGCCTTGTGCGAGCAATGTAGTGCCCGCGACCAGCATCAGGTTCCAGCCGACGCCCAGCAGTACTGAGCTGATCATAAAGTACGCTTGGCCAATCCCGCTGAAACCGATGCCGGCACTGGCTAACAGAATCAGCGCGCCGAGCACCGCCACCGTCAGGCTGCCAAGTTTGTCGACCAAAGGGCCGGCAAAAAAAGCGGGCAGGAACATGCCAAGCAAATGCCACTGAATTACCTGTGTGCTTTGCTCGATTGCAAATCCACACATCTGCATGGCCAGTGGCGTTGCGTTCATGACCAAAATCATTAAGCCGTGGGCGACTGCGGTCGTGGTTATCGCCGCCCGAACTATGGGCCGCGTGAGCAGCTCGCGCATGGCGCCAAAGCCGCCTGGCGCGGGGGCAATGAGGCCACCGCCCGCCAGCTGCGAGAGAATCAGCCCTGCGCCTGCCGCCAGCACTGCAACCAGCAGGTAGGCGCCGACAAAGGGTGCGCTGATGAGGGTTTTAGACAACTGCATCAGGCTCGGTGCAATCAGGGCGGCGACCACGCCACCGGCAATGACGTAAGCTGTGGCACGGCCTTTTTCTGACTCACTCACAGCTTCCAGCGCGGCAAACCGATAAAACATTGAAGACGCCTGATACGCACCAGTTGGCAATGCGCCTAAGCACAGCAAGCTGAAATCCCCCAGCCATACACCCAGTGCGCTGATCAAGCCGCCAACTACACCGCAGGCGGCGCCCAGCATGAAGCCTGCGCGCCGGCCCCTGCGTTGCATGAACACCGATAACGGCTGTACAGCCAGTAAGTTTCCGAGCACCAATAACGCCAGCGGCAGGGTCGCGAGGATATTCAGCGGTGCCAGCTGCAGGCCGATCAGCGCAGTCAGGGTAATCCCGACCATCGCGCAACTCCAATACAGGGCCTGGCAAATAAACAGGCGCAGCACAGTGCGGTTTTCAAGGAGTAACATGGGTCTCAACCTTAGATTTAATCGTATTGATGCGGGCTGTTTTGCACCGGTAATCGGCACGTCATTTGGTAGCGTGGACGCGTGTGGTCGAGGCCGGAAAGCGCTGGGTTTTCTCGCTTGGGCGGCGCGGGCGACGCACCAGTTCACCGGCGCAGTTTGGGCATTTGCCGTTGAGCGTGGTCTGCGCACAATGCGCGCAGAACGTGCACTCAAACGAGCAGATCAGCGCGTTGTCGGCATCGAATGGCAGGTCGCAATCGCAGCATTCACAGTTAGGGCGCAGTTCGAGCATATTGGCTCCGGGTACGGTCGGTTAAGTTGCTGATTAATGGCTGGCCAGTTGGCGCGCACCAAAGCGCTCGGCGTACTCTTGCGGGCTCACTGCCAGGTGCTTGTGAAAGCTGCGGCGCAGGTTTTCCGGGTGGCCGAATCCTGCGAGCCGCGCGACGGTGCTGATTGATACATGGCCGGCGCCAAGCAGATTGCGCGCAGACTCGACCCGCACTTGCTCAACATAACGACCAGGGCCGACGCCAAACTCCTGGACAAACAGGCGCGACAGCGTGCGCGGGCTCATGTGCGCCTGCTCGGCAAGTGTCTCGAGTGAAAGGTCGGCGTTGAGGTTGTGCGGTATCCATTCAAGCAAGGCAGCAAGGCGTGGCACCCGGCTGGGCTCGGGCGTTAACAGGGCGCTGAACTGGCTCTGGCCACCGGGCCTGCGCAAGAACATCACCAGCCGTCTTGCCACAGCCAATGCCATTTGCCGGCCCAGATCGGCTTCGATCAAAGCCAGTGCAAGATCAATCCCGGCGGTAACGCCCGCCGATGTAAACAGGTGCGCTGAGCCGTTGAGGTCTTGCGGGTCGTAGGTATGCAGTTGGTCCGCGCTAACTTCGACTTGCGGATAGCGGCTGCGCAAGGTGTCGATATCGGCCCAGTGCGTGGTTGCTTTGCAGCCATCGAGTAATCCGGCTGCGGCCAGGATCAATGCGCCCGAGCAGACAGAGCCAAGCCTGCGGATGTGCGGCTCGCCGTCCGCAAGCCAATTGAGCAACTGCAGGTTGGCACATTGCGCTGTCTCGCCAATTCCACCTGGTATCAGCAGTGTGTCCACTGAATTTGGCGGTGTGTCTGCCAACGCTTGATCGGCGACGATAGCAAAGCCGGCCGAGGTGGCTACCGGGCCAGGGGTTTGCGCCAATACGGTGATGCGGTAATACGCCGGCAAACCCTGACGCTGGCGCTCTACGTTGGCGGAGGCAAAGACTTGCAGCGGCCCGGTAACGTCGAGGCTCATGACGTCCGGATAGATCAGGCAGGCGATTGTTTTGAGCGAGTTCATTGGCAACCCCGAATGAGTGTTGGCAACAGTTTGCGCTCAGAGAGAGGCTGGCAACAAGGTCAATAAACCCACAGATATTGCCAAGTACAGCGAATGAACGAGGGAAGGTGGAGCAGGGCGCGTGTGCGTTCAGGCACGCGCCCTTGTTGGCTTATAGCCACTTACAGCGCGGTATTACTCCGGCATACTCCACGGGGCTAGCGTATAACCCTGACGGCTGAGTTCTTCGCGTGAGGCGATCAGTGCCTGAGCCAATTGGGCCGGGTCACTGTAAGTCAGGCTCGACAGCTGGGTGCGGTTGAGTGCACGGGTGCTGGTGCGGTCGATAACAGTGAGCGAGATCGCGTCAGTGCCATTTTGTGGTGACCAGGCCACGCATTGAAAAGGTTGAAAAGCGCGGTCGGCAATCAGCAGAGCTTCGTTGAAACGCAGTGGAGCATTCATGGGTCGGTTCTCCGAGTAAATCCCAGTATTCCTAACGGTCAAGCGGTGCAGCGCGCCACATTGACCAGTTATAGGTGTTGATGACTTGAGTTGACCAAGAAGTCACATACGGGTTCGGAAAAATCCTGAGAATTCAATAAAAAAGTGAAATGAATTGATCCAGCGCAATAAAACAGGTGTTTTAAGGGAGTTTCTAGCTAATCACACCATGGGTTTCACTGGCTGGACCGTTCAATTCAGGGGTGTTATCTGCTCCGCGAGCTTGCCTGTTTCCACCAATTCGAGGAACTCATCGCCCAGCCGCTGGCTCTCGCTCATGGCTTTGCGCCAGTAGCGTTCACGTCCCATGTCGTCGCCCAAGAACCGTTTGAAGTCTTTGCGGTCCGGCAACTTGGTAAACGGCAGGCTGGCCAGATACGTCTGCGACGGCGCAAGGAGCAATACATCCTGCATGCGCGACGCATCGGCACGCCGCCACGGCATGGTCTTGTCGAACCAGCCGGGAATCACCCGGTCAGTGAAGTGCGGATACAACACGATGTCTTCGCCCTGAAAAGGCAGGTCAAGGTGATAGTCGAGCAAGCCGCCATCACGATAGGTCCCGGCGCCAGCGCCCGGAATGTCGCGCACGCCTTCCATCACCAGAGGAATCGAGCCGGAGGCCAGCAAGGCATGGCGCAGGTTGTCGATATCCAGTGGCAGGTAGCGCGACGGGAAATCGGTCAGTGGCAGCAGCGGCGGCGGCAAGCGGGCGTCGTGCATGATCAGTCGCTCGAAATGGCGCGACAGTCGTGCACGGCCGAGCATGTTGTTGCCGATCACCGCGCCCAGCCCCAACCCGAGTGAGCGCGGCTGATCCAGCGCGAGCAGGCCATGGCTTTTGACTACGAGGATATTCAGTCGGTAATTGGGGTTGTCGAGTACCGCTTGATCCTGACCGTCGAACAACTCATCGAGCATCTGCCGGCAACTGGCGGACACTTGCGCCATGGTCACGCCTTTGGCGAAACGCTGCGAGGTGTATAGCTCGCCAAGCCTGCGAATGCCTTGTGCGGAATCCGGCAGGCAGGCGCTGGCAAATCGCCAGGAACCGATCGAGGCGCCGATCAGCGAGCGTTGGCGGGGCGCACGTTGCAGCCAGTCGCCGAACAGGGCCAGATCCAGCCCTTGAATGCCTAGTGCTTTGGGGCCGCCCGCCGCACCCGGAATAATGCCGACATCGGCAGGTTGCAGCCCTTGCTGGCGAATTTTGTGCAAGGCGCGATGACCTGCCTTGAGGGTCAATGCCCGGGATTTGATATGAATGGCGCTCATGCGTGTCCTCCAGCCGATGGGCGATTATAGAGCGCAGAGCGAGCAGGCCAAGTGACTTCAGCCGGTGAATGGCCGCTTACAAGCCAGCTTACTGATGATCCGGCTATTTTCAGCTTCAATTAAGTCAATGCCCATAGTGTTGTTTCGAAGCTAAACGAATATATGGGTATCAATATGAAAAGTCTTATTGCAGTCATGGTGGTCGCGCTGGTTCTGGCCGTCGCCGGCATGGCTCAGGCACGCGTACTGAGTGCCGGTGAGACCCAGCATTTACTCGAGACCGGCACCATTCGCCCGCTGGAGCAATTGCATCAGGCGGTGCAAGACCAGTTGCCGGGTGCGCGAATTGGCCGGGGCAGCGTCGAGGAAGCCTATGGCAAATATCGCTACAAGGTTGAAGTTAAGGATGAAAAGGGTGTTGGCTGGGCTCTGACGCTGGACGCCACGGATGCACAATTGATTGACCAAGTGCCGGACGCCTCATGAAGTCCGTTGTCTTGTGCAGTGCATTAGTCGTGTTGACGTTGGCCATGAGCGCACACGCCAAAGACCTGGATCAGGACGAAGCCCTCAGGCTGCGCCGTGAAGGTGTCATAATGCCGCTTGAACAGTTGATGCAACCCGCATTGCAGCGTTATCCGATGGCGACGCTATTGGGTGCAGAGCTTGAGGACGAGCATGGTGTACTGGTCTACGAAGTCGAGTTGTTGACGCAGGAAGGTGTAGTGCGCGAACTGGATCTGGATGCCCATAACGGGCAAATCCTGAAGGATGAGGAAGACGACTGAATGCGTTTGCTATTGGTTGAAGATCATGTGCCGTTGGCCGACGAGTTGGTCGCCAGCCTGAGCCGGCAAGGCTATGCAGTTGATTGGCTGGCGGATGGCCGTGATGCCGCGAGCCAGGGCGCGGTTGAACCCTATGATCTGGTTATTCTCGACCTCGGCCTACCCGGCAAACCGGGGCTTGAGGTATTGCAGGAGTGGCGTGCCGCAGGTTTGAGCATGCCGGTGCTGGTGCTGACTGCGCGCGGCTCATGGTCAGAGCGCATCGAAGGCCTCAAGGCTGGCGCCGACGACTACATGAGTAAACCTTTCCACCCGGAAGAGCTGCAATTACGCATTCAGTCATTGCTGCGCCGTGCACATGGGCTGGCCAATCAATCGCACATCGAAGCCGCCGGCCTGCGCCTTGATGAGAGCCGCCAATGCGTGCACCGGGGCGACGATGAAGTCGATCTGACCGCTGCCGAGTTCCGCCTGTTGCGCTATTTCATGCTGCATCCGGGGCGAATTCTGTCGAAGAGCCACCTTGCCGATCATCTCTACGACGGCGAGAGTGAGCGGGACTCCAACGTGATCGAGGTTCACGTCAATCACCTGCGCCGTAAGTTGGGCCGCGATGCCATCGAGACGCGACGTGGCCAAGGCTATCGGTTCACAGGTGATATGGCTTGAAGTCGATCCAACGCCAGTTAAGTATCGGCCTGATCGCCATGTTGCTGGTCGTCGGCCTGCTGCTGGCCCAGACCAGTGTGTGGCTGTTTGATAAAAGCCTGCGCAGCTACCTGCAATCCGGCCTCGAAGATGAGGCGCAAACCCTCTTGCTGGCGCTGGTGCGCGGCCCGGAAGGAATACTGCTCGACTCAACCCGACTCAGCGCTTCCTACCAGCGGCCATACTCTGGCCATTACTTTCGCATTGATGCGCCAGGGCAAACTTGGCGTTCTCGCTCACTGTGGGACAGCGAACTGAAGCCCTCCAGTACCCCCGGTTTACAGCAGGCATTGGGCGACGGCCCGCAAGCGCAAAAACTGTTGACCTATCGCGGCGATTATCAGCGCTTCGGCAAGCCCCTTTCTATTTACGTGGCCGAGGACTACACGCCGGTTCTGAAAAGCGTCAGGCGTGTTCAGCAGATCGGTTTGGCGATGGGCATTGCCGCGCTGTTCGTGCTGTTGTTGCTGCAGCGCTGGCTGGTGCACCGCGCGTTGCGGCCACTTGAACAGACCCGCAAGCAGATCGCCCAATTGCAGCAAGGGCAACGCGCCGAGTTGGATAACGAGGTGCCGGAAGAACTGCTGCCGCTGGTAGGCCAGATCAATCACCTGTTAGCCCATACCGAAGAAACCCTCAAACGTTCGCGCAACGCGCTGGGCAATCTCGGCCACGCCATGAAAACCCCGCTGGCGGTGCTGTTCAGTCTGGCTTCGCGTGAGGAGCTGGTGCAGTTACCCGAGATTCGCAAGAACCTTGAAGATCAGCTCGAGCAGATAGAGCAGCGCATGGGCCGGGAGTTGGGTCGTGCGCGGTTAGCTGGTGATGTATTGCCGGGTGCTTATTTCGACTGTGATCGCGAATTGCCAAGCCTGGTTTCGACACTGGCGATGATTCACCGGCGCGATATCAATCTGCAGTGGCACGCCAAACCGGGTTTGCGGCTGGCGCGTGATCGCGAAGACGTGCTGGAGCTGCTGGGTAACTTGCTCGACAACGCCTGCAAGTGGGCCAACAGTCAGGTTGAACTGCGCATTGAGACTACGGCGCAGGGCTATTGCATTTGGGTCGATGATGACGGCCCCGGAATTGCTGAAGAGAAACGCAGTGAGGTGCTTAGCCGCGGCATTCGGCTGGATGAACAAGTCAGCGGCCACGGCCTTGGGCTGGGCATTGTGCGCGATATTGTCGAGGCCTGGGGCGGGAGCATTGAGCTTGAGCAAAGTGATCTCGGCGGTTTGCGCGTGCAGATCACGCTGCCAATTCGTCCGCATATTTAATACCGCCCAAACAACAACGCCCGATGCACTGCACCGGGCGTTGTTGTTTGTGGCGGATCAGGTTCAGACGCGGAACTGGTCCATCAGGCCCTGTTGCTGATTGGCCAGCCGGTTGAGATTCTGGCTGACCTGCGCACTTTCGTCCGCTTGCAGGGTGATCGACTCGGTGACATCGCGAATCGAGGCCACGTTGCGGTTGATCTCTTCGGCCACCGAGCTTTGCTCTTCGGCGGCGCTGGCGATTTGCAGGTTCATGTCGGTAATCACACTCACCGCCTGACTGATGCGTTGCAGCGCGGCTACCGCTTGCTCGACCTGCAGCACGCTGCCCTGAGCCTGGCGATGGCTGCTCTGCATGGTGTTGACCACTTCACGGGTGCCGCCTTGCAGGTTCTCAATTACCTGACGAATTTCTTCGACTGAGTCCTGCGTGCGGCGCGCCAGATTGCGCACCTCATCGGCGACGACCGCAAAACCACGACCGGCTTCACCGGCGCGCGCCGCCTCGATAGCTGCGTTGAGCGCGAGCAGATTGGTTTGCTCGGCAATCGAGCGGATCACTTCCAGCACCGAACCGATTTGTTCGCTGCTGGTGGCCAGCCCCTCGACTTCTTCCATGGCCACGCTCATCTCATTGGCCAGCAACTCGATGGAGGAGGTGGTCTGGTTGATCACGCCCAGGCCCTCGTGTGTCGCCTGATCAGCACTACGGGCCGCATCAGCTGCCTGTGCTGCGCTTTGCGCGACGTCATGCGCAGTCGCACTCATTTCCTGGAAGGCTGTGGCCACCTGATCGACTTCACGGAACTGTTGCTGCATGCCCGCGCTGGTCTGGCTGGCAATCGCCGCAGACTGGTCGGCTGTGCCGCGTGCATCCACCACGCTGTGTTTCACCTCGGCGATGATCGGCTGCAACTTGTCGAGGAAACGGTTGAACCAACCCGCCAATTCACCCAGCTCATCGGCCTTGTTATAAGTCAGGCGGCGCGTCAGATCGCCTTCGCCCGAGGCAATATCCTTGAGCATGTTGGAAACGCCGCGGATCGGTTTAGTCACACCCAGCGCGGTCAGCCAGACCAGCCCCAGACCAACCAGTATCGCGACCAGACCAATCAACAGCGAAACGCTGCTGTCTGTGGTGCTACGCGAGTCGAGCTGTTGTTCCAGTTCGAGTGCTGGCGCTTGCAGCACCTTTTGCGGCACTTCAATCAGCACGCTCCAGTTGCCGGCCTCCGGGATGGGCTTGAACGGCGCAACCACGCGCAAGGAATCACCGTGGTTGAGCGTCGCGGCCTGACCGTTATTGATCAGCGGCAGCAGCTCGGCGGCTTGCTGCGGATAAGCCTCGGCAACTTTCTTGCTGAGCATGCCGGCATCTTTACTGTGCCCGGCGAGGAATGCTGACGGGCTGAAAATACTGATATTGGCGGTGCCGTCATACAGGCTTGAGCTGGCATCGGTGCTGAGTTTTTGCAGGCTGTCGAGGCTGATGTCCAGACCCATCACACCAATGACTTTGCCGTCGAGAAACAGCGGGAAAGCGATGCTGGTCATCAGCACCTGCTTGCCCGCCACATCATCAAAGTAGGGCTCAAGTACGCAGGCCTTGGCGGTGTCGCGCGGGCAGGTGTACCAGGTGTTGTAAGGTGCGCCACTGGCCCCGATTTCGGTGTTGTTGAGCTCGGTTTCAGTCATTGTGCTGGACTCAAGCTCGCCAGGCGTTGGTTGCGACCAGTACAGCGAGAAGCGGCCCTTGTCGTTGCTGCCAAGCTCAGTCTGCTCGGCAAACAGCTCATCCTTGCCATCCAATGCATTTGGTTCGAATACCAGATACAACCCCAGAATCGACGGGTTGGCTTCAAGGCTGTTGCGCACTTGGCGCGTCATGTCTTCGCGCAGGTCAAAGGCGTCGAGAAAGCGCTTGTTGGCTTGATCACGCAGAAACAGTACCTGGCGGGAAAAACCGTGGCCGTACTGATAGGCATCCATGAAGTAACGCTGAATGCGGATTGCCTGCAGTTCGGCGCGGGATTCCAGACGCTTCTCGGCGCTTTCCCTGAGCATTTCGCTGCTTGAGGTGCGGACAAATTCGGCAGTGCGATTGCTTTGCAGCATGGACGCGCTGACCAGCAGGACCACCACGGCAAACAGGCAAAGACCTGCCAGCAAGGTGATTTTCAATTGGATGGAGAGCCGACGGAACAGCATGGAGGCACCTTTGGGTTTATCTCTGGTAACCCCATCTATCGGCTAGGTATGTCTATTCTTTACAGAAAAGTGAAGCGCTACAGCGATTTACCTCACTTTTCCGTAGTTAAACCGTTGGCCCGTTCACATGCCGTTGGTGAACGCCGGGTTGGCAAAGCTGATGCTCTCGCGCACAGGCTTAAGTGCTTCGGCGTACTTGCACAGAATATCCAGTGCATAGTCGGCGCGTTGGCGGATGCGTTCGTCCGCGTCGCTGGCCGCGTGGCCCTCATTCATCAGCGCCTCGACGTTACGCACGATCAGGTGTTCGGGCAGGTAGCACAGCCGGCAATTCTTGTAGCTTGAGGCGCGCAGTTCAGCAATGGGATAGGCGCCGCCGATGCCGGACGAAACGCCAACCAGCAGGCCCGGCTTATGCGCCAATTCGGTTTTGCTGGCAAAGATGAAGAAGTTCTTGATCGCCGGGCAGGCCATGCCGTTCCACTCCGGCGCAACCACCACCAACGCATCACAGGATTGCAGGCGTTGGCTGTATTGCGGCCAAGGCCCCGGATTTTCACTTGGCCAGAGCGGCAGAGGCGTTTCTCCAAGGTCGAGCACGCTGCAGATGGGTTCGGCTGTGTGGCCGAGTTCGATCAGTCGTTGTTGCAGATGGCGGGCGACTTTTGCTGATTGGCTGTTGGCACGGCTGGAACCGGCAACCAGAACGATGTTGAGCATGACAGGTCCTTTGAGAGGTAATTCTGCAGGCTAACCAGCAATGCGCGGGCGGGCAATGGCTTGCTGCAGGTCATGGGATTAGCGATGGTGTTTTGACAGCACCGGTTGCTTGCGGCAGAGTACGCGCCTTTTTCAGCGTCGCCCGCGCGTGAATGCTGGGCTGGCGGCTATTGGGGAGCGAGTAATGAACGCAGTAATTGCAGCGGTCGGCATCATGCTGATCCTGAGCTTGTGCCGGGTGCACGTGGTTGTCGCACTTATTGTCGGCGCATTGGCCGGTGGCATGATCGGCGGGCTGGGTATCGAAGGGTCGCTGAAGGCCTTCAACGATGGCCTGGGCGGCGGTGCTACGGTTGCACTGTCCTATGCGCTGCTGGGTGCATTCGCAGTTGCCATCGCCAAGTCTGGCATGGCGCATGCGCTGGCAGATAAAGCCCTGACCATGGTCGGCAATCAAGAGCAGCAGGGCGCCGGGCCGTTGAAGTGGATTTTGCTGGCGCTGCTGCTCTGCGTGGCGATCTCTTCGCAGAACATTCTGCCGATTCACATTGCCTTCATTCCGCTGCTGGTTCCGCCGCTGTTGTATGTAATGAGCAAAATGCAGCTCGACCGTCGCCTGATCGCCTGCGTGCTCACGTTCGGTCTGGTAACGCCTTATATGTTCCTGCCGGTAGGGTTTGGCGGGATCTTCCTGAAAGAGATTCTGCTCGGTAACGTCGCCAAGGCCGGTGTCGATATCACCGGTATCAGCGTGACGCACGCCATGGCCTTGCCTGCACTGGGCATGCTCTGCGGCCTGCTGGTGGCCGTGTTGTTCAGCTACCGCAAGAAGCGCGTTTATGACCTTGAGAAAATCGAGCAGGTCGAGCGCGCAGACGTCAGCTACAACCCCAAAAGCTTACTGGTTGCTGGCGTTGCTGTAGCCGTGGCGTTCGTGGTGCAACTATGGCTCGACTCGATGATTATCGGGGCGTTGGCCGGTTTCGTGATTTTCTCTGTTTCCGGCGTGGTGCGCTGGAAAGAGGCCGATGACCTGTTCACCGAAGGCATGAAGATGATGGCCATGATCGGCTTCATCATGATCGCCGCCGCAGGTTTCGCCGAAGTGATGCGTGCCACCGGCGATGTGAAGAGTCTGGTAGACAGCGCCGCCACGCTGATCGGCAACAACAAAGCGATTGGCGCGTTGCTGATGCTGCTGGTGGGTTTGCTGGTGACCATGGGCATTGGCTCATCGTTTTCGACGGTGCCAATCATTGCCGCGATTTTCGTGCCGCTGGGCGTGCAGTTGGGTTTCAGTCCGATCGCCATTGTCTGCATCGTCGGCACCGCTGGTGCGCTGGGTGATGCCGGCTCGCCCGCGTCTGATTCGACACTGGGGCCAACCTCGGGTCTGAACATCGACGGCCAGCACAACCATATCTGGGACAGCGTGGTGCCGACCTTCCTGCACTACAACATCCCGCTGATCATCTTCGGCTGGGTCGCCGCGATGGTTCTGTAAACGCCTCCGCAGGGCGGATGAACACTCTGTTCATCCGCCTTTCGCTGCACATCTTTTCCCGTTAATCCTGCTTCTATACCGCTCAACGATCAGCACACGCCAAGACCAGCCTGCCGCTCAAAACTTGGGCGCAACCGCTCTGCGCGGTTAACATGGGTGCATGGCTGATTATCAAAAAGGGTATTCCCTCGATTCCACCGAACTGCTCGAATCGCTGCTGGCGACCGAGCAACTGCTGATTATTCAAGACCTCGACGGCGTCTGCATGCAGCTGGTTGGCGATCCGCTGACCCGCCAGATCGAACCGCGTTATATCGCTGCCGCAGCGCGCCTTGCCGGCCAATTCTATGTCCTCACCAACGGCGAGCATATCGGCAGTCGAGGCGTGAACCCGATTGTTGAAAGGGCCTGTGCCACGCCGTCTTTAGCGGCGCAGGAGGGTCTTTATCTGCCGGGTTTGGCCGCCGGCGGCGTGCAACTGCAAGACCGTTTTGGCGTTGTGACGCATCCGGGTGTATCGGACGCCGAATTAGCGTTTTTGCAGCAGGTTCCGCACAAGGCCGCAGCGTTCTTGCGAGCGCGACTCAGCAGTGCGCCATATAGCCTGGACAGCGCCACAGCCGAGCGGCTGATTGCCTCGACCGTGCTGGATAATCTGGCGTCGCCCACGGTTAACATCAATGCGTTCTACCGCCATTTTGCAGCATCAAACGGGCTTTACCGCCAGTTGCAAAATGACCTCGCCAGCTTCCTCGGCGCGCTGCACCGCGAGGCGTACGAACAGGGCCTCGAAGGCTGTTTTTTCACACACTATGCGCCCAACTCAGGCCGCGACAACCAAGGGCTTGAGCGTCTGAAACCCGCCAGTGAAGACAATGCCGGGACCACTGATTTTCAATTCATGCTCACCGGCGCGATCAAGGAAGTCGGGGTGCTGGTGATCCTTAACCATTACTACTTCAGCAAAACCGGCGAATACCCGCTAGGTGAAGACTTCAATGCGCGACAGGCCCCGCGTGATCTCGATGGCTTGCTGGCACTGGCCGGTAAGCACTTCGACCGAGCGCTGATGCCGCGCATTGTCGGGGTCGGCGATACGCTCAGTTCCAGCACCGCTGAGAATGGAGTTGAACAGCAGCGTGGTGGCAGTGATCGCGGATTCCTGAGCGTGGTGCAGGCGATGGGCGAGTCGTTCGAGCGTGATAATCAGGTGGTGTATATCGACAGCAGCGCTGGCGAGGTGAAGAGACCCGGGGTGGATGCCGCGTATTTACAGCGCTACGCGCAGCAGGCCGATCTGCAACCGTGGCCCGGGCTTGTCAACATCACCGACGCGGACGATCCGCTGCGCCTCGATGTCATCTTCGCCGGGGGTTATCAGCAGTATGTCGAGTTCTTTTGTACGTTGGCCGAGCGGCGCATGCGGCGCTGAATAGCGCGCGAGGGGATGTAACGGGGTTGGGGTTGGGGTTGGGGTTGAGGCGTGAGCCAGGATGGCCGCACGCCTCGCAACAAGCCTCTTAGCCGAGGCCCATGTTGGCTACCAGCGACAGCAACGGTTGCGGGTAAACGCCGAGAATGAACGCCAGCAAGGCGACAATCATCAGCATCATCCCGCCAGCGCGCTGGCCCCAGTCAAACGGTGCATCGTGACGACGCAGGTTCGGCTCAACCAGAAACAGGGTAACCATGACGCGCAGGTAGTAGAAAACGCCAATCGCGCTGCCCACCACCAATGCAGCCAGCAGCCACCATTGCTGCGATTGCACACCCACACCGATGATGTAGAACTTTCCGATAAAACCTGCCGTGAGCGGGATACCGGCCAGCGAGAGCATCATCACCGTCAGTACCGCTGTGAGGTACGGACGGCGCCAGAACAGCCCGCGGTATTCGTACAGCGCATCGGCATCGCGGCCGGTGAAGGGCGTCGACATCAGGGTTATCACGCCGAACGCGCCCAAGGTGGTCAGCACGTAGGTCATCAGGTACACCGAAATGGCCTCGGTGGCCAAGCCCTTGCTGGCGATCAGGGCGATCAGCAAATAGCCGAAGTGGGCGATGGATGAATAACCCAGAAGTCGCTTGATGTTGTTCTGCAACAAGGCGAGCAGGTTACCGACCAGAATCGAGGCGATGGCAATCAGGCTCAGCAGGTCGCTCATCCAGCCACCGCTGGCGGCCGGCGACATCTGATACAGACGCAGCAGCACTGCAAACACCGCCACTTTGCTGGCCGTTGCCAGGAAGGCGGCGACCGGGGCGGGCGCACCTTCGTAGACATCCGGCGTCCACAGGTGGAACGGTACGAGCGAGAGTTTGAAGGCGAGGCCAACCAACATCATGCCGAAGCCCACTTCAACAATCAGCGCAGGTGCGGTGCTGTTGGTCAGCAGCGCGGCGATGCCGTTGAAGCTGAGGCTGCCAGCTTCGGCATAGAGCAACGCCATGCCGAACAGCAAAAAGGCCGAGCCCGCCGCCGACAGCACCATGTACTTGATACCGGCTTCCAGCGAGCGCTTGTTGAAGAACGCGTACGCGATCATCCCGTAGCTGGGCACCGACAGCAGTTCCAGGCCAATGAACAGCCCCGCAAGATGCTGGGCACTGACCAGCACCAGACCGCCCGCCGCCGAGAGCAGCATCAACAGATAAAGCTCTTCGCGATTGCCCGGATAACCTTTGCCCGGCTCGTTGCCAAGGTAGGCGTGGATCAGGGTGACGCAGGCGAGCGTCGAGGCGAGTACCAGCGCCATGTAGAAGCAGGCGAACTTGTCGATCTTGAGCAGCGGCGTGACTTCGATGGGGGTAGCGCTGGCAGCAATGAACACCGAAAACAGCGCTAGATTGAGGCCAATCACCGAAATACCGAACGCCAGCGCATGGTCGCGCTTCCAGGCAATACCGAGCATCACCGCAATCAGGGTGATGCTGGTAATCAGCAGTGGTAGCAGCGCGTGGAAGTGTTGAATTGTGAGATCCATAAAACTACTTACCGAGCCAGTTCGAGTTGATTAAGGGCGTTGCTCATCCACATCTGTACGCCATGCGTACTGGCTGCGGAGGTGTCGAGCACCGGCTGCGGATACACGCCAAGCAACACCAGCAGCGCAGCCAGACCCAGCACCATACTCAATTCACGAGCTTTCAGGCCCGCCAGCGGTGCGTCGGATTTGGCCGGGCCGAAGTAGGCGCGGTGAATCATGATCAGCGAGTAGACCGAACCAAATACCAGGCCGGTGGCCGCAATCGCGGTGAGCCAGGGGGCAACTGGGAAGCTGCCGATCAGGATCAGGAACTCGCCAACAAAGTTGCCGGTGCCGGGCATACCCAGCGCGGCAGCGGCGAAGAACAGGCTGATTGCCGGAAGCCAGGGCATGCGCCCCCAGATACCGCCCATCTCGCGCATATCCCGCGTCCCGAGACGCTCATAGAGCTGGCCGCAGAGAATGAACAGGGCGGCCGCTGACAAACCGTGGGCCATCATCTGCACAACCGCGCCCTGCATGGCGATTTCGCTGCCGGAGTAGATGGCGATGAGTACAAAACCCATGTGCGAGACGCTGGAGTAGGCGATCAGGCGTTTAATGTCGGTCTGCGCGAACGACAGCAAGGCGCCGTAAATAATCGCAAATGCACCGAGCCACATGGCAATCGGCGCGAACTCGGCAGAGGCATGCGGGAACAGCGGCAAGGCAAAGCGGATTAAGCCGTAGGCTGCGGTTTTCAGCAGAATACCGGCCAGGTCAACCGAACCTGCCGTAGGTGCCTGAGCATGTGCATCTGGCAGCCAGGAGTGAAACGGCACCACCGGAAACTTGACCGCGAAGGCGATGAAGAAGCCAAGCATCAGCAGGTATTCGGTCGAACGTGACATTTGCGTTTTAAGCAGGTCGGCGTAGTTGAAGGTCAATACGCCGGTCTGGTCGAAGTGCACAAATACCAGACTGACAATTGCAATCAGCATGATCAGGCCGCTGGCTTGGGTGTAGATGAAGAACTTGGTCGCCGCGTTGATGCGGGTCTTGCCTTCGCTGCCGCTATGACCCCAGAGCGCGATAAGGAAGTACATCGGCACCAGCATCATTTCCCAGAAAAAGAAGAACAGGAACAGGTCGACGGCGAGGAATACGCCGACTACGCCGCCGAGAATCCACATCAGGTTGAGGTGGAAGAAGCCCACACGGTTTTGAATCTCGTTCCATGAACACAGCACCGAAAGCACGCCGAGCAGGCCGGTGAGGGCGACCATGAGCACAGACAAACCGTCCATAGCCAAGTGCAGGGTGATGCCCAGACGCGGGATCCATTGCACCTGAAACTCGTGAGCCCACACCGGATCACCGCCTGGCGCTGGGGCCTGGGTGAAATCGCCGGTGATCCACAGCAACAGACCAAAGCCGAACAGCAGAAGCATGGTGACGAGGGCGATCCAGCGCGGCAGCGTGTTGCTGAACCGCTCGGTTTGCCAGCACAACAGGCCGCCAATAAAGGGGATAAGGATTAGCCAGGGCAGAATCATGACTGTCGGTTTTCCTTAATTCAGTAACAACAGGGCGAGAACCAGCACAGCGCCCCCAGCGATAGACATGGCGTACCAGCGCAATTTGCCGGTGACGGTGCTGGCCAGCAGCACGTTGCACACCCGGACAAAACGCGGTACCAGCCCGATAATGCGATCGAACGGATCGCGCCGGAGCAAGTGAGTGATCAGCAGATACGGCTGCACAAAGAGTTTGTCGTACAGCCAATCGAAGCCCCATGCGGCAAACCACCAGGCCGAAAGGAAGCGACCAACCGGACTGTGGGCGATGCTGCTGACGACTTTGCGCTTGCCAAGAAACAGCATGGCCGCGAGCAGGATGCCGGCGATGGCGATCACTCCGGAGGTGATTTCGAGGCCGTGTTGCGCCTCACCGCCCGCATGCCCGACGCTCTCAGGCAACACACCCGCCAGCGGTGGGGTGATGAGTGCGCCGATGAAGGTCGACAGTACAATCAGCACCATCAGCGGCAGCGAATGGGCAATACCGTGGCCAGCGTGCGCTTCGGTCTTGGCCTCACCGTGGAACGCGATGAAGATCAGGCGGAAGGTGTAGATCGAGGTCAGGAACGCACCAACCAAACCGGCATACAGTAGATAACTGTGGCCGCTGGCGAGGGCTTCCCAGAGGATCTCATCCTTGGAATAGAAGCCGGCGGTAATCAGCGGCAGGGCGGCAAGCGCAGAACCACCGACGATAAAGCTGGCGTAGGCCAATGGCAGCTTCTTCCACAAACCGCCCATCTTGAAGATGTTCTGTTCGTGGTGACAGGCGTTGATCACCGCGCCCGAGGCGAGGAACAACAGGGCCTTAAAGAAGGCGTGGGTCATCAGGTGGAAGATCGCCGCGTCCCATGCGCCTACGCCCAGTGCGAGGAACATGTAGCCGATCTGGCTCATGGTCGAATAGGCCAGAATGCGCTTGATGTCGGTTTGCACCAACGCCGCGAAACCGGCCATGACCAGGGTCACGCCACCGACAATGCCCACCAGTTCGAGAATATCCGGTGTCAGCAGGAACAAGCCGTGGGTGCGGGCAATCAGGTAAACACCTGCCGTAACCATGGTGGCCGCGTGAATCAGCGCCGAGACCGGCGTCGGGCCGGCCATCGCATCAGCCAGCCAGGTCTGTAGCGGTAGCTGTGCGGACTTGCCGACTGCACCGCCGAGCAACATCAGGGTGGCCAGCCAGAGCCAGGTGTCTCCGGCAACATACTTCTGTGGCGCCAGCACCATCAGTTCCTGAATGTTCAAGGTGCCCAGATGCTGGAACAGAATGAACAGGCCGATGGCCATGAACACATCACCAATGCGCGTAACGATAAAGGCTTTCAGGGCCGCATTGCCGTTGGCGGTGTGCTTGTAGTAGAAGCCGATCAGCAGATACGAGCAGAGCCCCACGCCTTCCCAGCCGAAGTAGAGGAACAGCAGGTTATCGCCAAGCACCAGAAACAGCATGCTGGCGATGAACAGGTTGGTGTACGAGAAGAAGCGCGAATAGCCTTCTTCGCCGCGCATGTACCAGCTGGCGAACAGGTGAATCAGAAAACCGACGCCGGTCACGACACCGAGCATGGTCACCGACAAACCGTCCAGATACAGGGTGAAGCTCGGGGCGAAGCCGTCGACGTCCATCCACTGCCAAAGCACCTGGGTGAATACGCCATCAGCCGGCGGGTTGATGTTGAACTGCAGGATCACCCAGGCAGCCGTCAGCGCCGAAAGGCCGACGGAGCCCACGCCAATCAGCGCGGCCAGATTTTCCGAAATGCGCCCACGTGAGAACGACAGCAGCAACCAGCCGAGCAGGGGAAATACGAAGGTCAGAAATAGTAGGTTCATCCGCGCATCTCGCTTGCAGCGTCGATATCGAGGGTATTAAAGCGGCGGTACAGTTGCAGCAGAATGGCCAGGCCAATGCTGGCTTCGGCGGCTGCAAGGGTGATCACCAGAATGAACATTACCTGGCCGTCGGGCTGTGCCCAGCGGCTCCCCGCGACAATAAAGGCCAGTGCGGTGGCGTTCATCATGACTTCAAGACTCATCAGCACGAACAGGATGTTGCGCCGTACCATCAGGCCGATCAGGCCCAAGCTGAACAACAGGCCCGCGAGCGCGAGGCCATGCTCCATTGGAATTCCATTCATGGCGTCACATCCTTAGCGTCGTGGCGGCCCAAGTGGTAGGCGGCGACCAGTGCGGCAAGCAACAGCATTGAAGCCAGTTCGACCACCAGCAAATACGGGCCAAACAGACTGATACCCACGGTTTTGGCACTGACGGTAGAGCCGCCGATAGTCGTGCCGGAAGGCTCGACGAACAGTGCGTAGAGCAATTGCGCCAGCAACAGGGTCGAGAGAATTGCAGGCCCCACCCAAATACCGGGCGATAGCCATTTTTTCTCTTGCTCGACCGCATCTGGCCCGAGGTTGAGCATCATCACCACGAAGACGAACAACACCATGATGGCGCCGGCGTAGACGATTACTTCGAGCGCACCGGCAAACGGCGCACCAAGGGCAAAGAAGGTCATCGACACGGCGAGTAACGAGACGATCAGATAGAGCAGGGCATGCACCGGATTGGTATTGGTGATAACCCTGAACGTGGCAGCCACGGCAACACCCGCGGCGAAGTAGAAAGCGAATTCCATTGTTCGTCCTTAGGGCAGCAAGCCTTTCACGTTGATCGGCTCGGCTTCGTTCTGCGCAGCGCCTTTCGGCTTGCCGGCAATGGCCATGCCGGCGACGCGGTAGAAGTTGTAGTCCGGGTATTTGCCCGGGCCCGAGATCAGCAGGTCTTCTTTTTCATACACCAGGTCCTGGCGCTTGTACTCGCCCATCTCGAAATCCGGGGTCAGCTGGATCGCGGTGGTCGGGCACGCTTCTTCGCACAGGCCGCAGAAAATGCAGCGCGAGAAGTTGATGCGGAAGAAGTCCGGATACCAGCGGCCGTCTTCGGTTTCGGCTTTCTGCAGCGAGATACAACCGACCGGGCAGGCGACAGCGCACAGGTTGCAGGCTACGCAGCGTTCTTCACCGTCGGGATCGCGGGTCAGGACGATTCGACCACGGTAGCGCGGCGGCAAATAAACTGCTTCTTCAGGGTATTGCAGCGTGTCGCGTTTGCGGAAACCGTGGCTGAACACCATCACCAGGCTGCGAAGCTGGGTGTAGGTGCCGTGCACGACATCCTTGATGTAAGTAAACATATAAAGCTCCTTACTGGGCCGCGGCCAGCACGAGTGCGCCGGTCACCAGCAGGTTGATCAAGGTCAGCGGCAAGCAGAACTTCCAGCTGAATGCCATCACCTGGTCATAGCGTGGGCGCGGAATAGAGGCGCGCAGCAGAATGAACAGCATGATGAAGAAGCAGGTTTTAAGCGCGAACCAGATGAACGGAATCTGCGGCAGAATGCCGAAAGGTCCGTGCCAGCCGCCGAAGAACAGGGTTACCAGCAAGGCCGAGATGGTGACGATGCCGATGTATTCACCGACGAAAAACATGCCCCATTTCATCCCGGCGTATTCGATGTGGTAACCATCTGCCAGTTCTTGCTCGGCTTCCGGCTGGTCGAATGGATGACGGTGCGTTACCGCAACACCTGCGACGAAGAAGGTGCAGAAACCGAAGAACTGCGGAATGATGAACCACAGGTGCTGCGCTTGATAATCGACGATGTCGCGCATGTTGAACGAGCCAACCTGCGCGACGATGCCCATCAGCGACAGGGCCAGGAACACTTCATATGAAATGGTCTGGGCCGAGGCGCGCAAGCTGCCGAGCAGGGCGAACTTGTTGTTACTTGACCAGCCGGCAAACAGCACGGCGTAGACCGACAAACCGGCCATGGCGAAGAAGAACAGGATGCCGATGTTGAGATCGGCAACGCCCCAGTTCGGTGTAACCGGAATAATCGCAAAGGCCAGCAACATCGCGGCGAATGCAATCATCGGGGCGATGATGAACACCGCCTTGTCAGCGAATGGTGGCGTCCAGTCCTCTTTGAAGAACATTTTCAGCATGTCCGCGACAATTTGCAGGCTGCCGAACGGGCCAACCCGGTTCGGGCCGTAACGATCCTGCCACCAGCCGAGCAAACGCCGCTCGAAAAAGCTCAGCAGCGCGCCGCAGATAACCACCGCAAGCAGAATCACCACCGCTTTAGCCACGGCGATGATCACGTCGATCACCTCGGGAGTAAGCCAGCTCATTGCGCAGCCTCCTTCAGATCGGTGAGCACGCTACCAGCGATGGACGCCGGAATACCGGCAAGCCCGACTGGCAAGCCCGCCAAACCAATGGCCAGATCATCATTGATCTGCACAGGCAGGCGCACCGGCTGGCCGTTGATGTTCAGGCTGATCAGCGCACCATCGTTAACGCCCAGACGATCAGCTTCGGCTTTAGCCAAGGCGATATAGGCCTCTGGAATGCGCTGCTGGATCGGTTTAGCCAGCGCCGAAGTTTCATCGCTGCCAAACAGGTGATACAGCGGCACACCTTGCAAGGTGCCCGCGGGAGGATTGAACGGCGCGTTAACAGTGAACCAAGCGATTGCGTTGCCGGCAGTCTCGAGCAAACGAACACCCGGATCACCAGCGCGCAAATGACCGCCTACCTCGTCCTGGAACTTGTTCCAGGCTTGCGGCGAGTTCCAGCCCGGCGACCAGGCAAATGGAATCTGCTGACGGTCTTCCTTGCTGCCCGAGTAACCTTCCATCGAGAACGCAAAGGCCGTGTCTTTGTCTTGCGGCTGACGCGGTTCGTGCACGCTGATGTTGGCGCGCATGGCGGTACGGCCACTGTAACGATGCGGCTCGCGCGCCAGTTTCTGGCCCTTGATGCGGAACGTGGCAGCAGGCGCTGCTTCACGAATAGCGGCCAGTTGCGGATTTTTCGCGGCGCAGGCATCCGTCACTTCATCAAGCTGAGTCCAGTCGACCGGCTTTTCCAGCAAAGTGCTGTGCAGGGCATGCAGCCAGCGCCAGCCTTCACGAACCAGAATCTTATCGTCGTAGTAGCTTGGCTCAAATACCTGAAAGAAACGCTGAGCGCGGCCTTCACTGCTCACCAGCGTGCCATCGGCTTCGGCGAAGCTGGCGACCGAGAGCAACATGTGCGCCTTGTCGCTGGTGGCGGTGCGCTGGTGATCGGCAACAATCACGCTCTTCGCCGCTGCCAGTGCAGCATCGACCTTGGCAGCATCAGCGCGGCGGTAAAGATCGTTTTCCAGTACCACCACGGCATCGGCTGCGCCGGATGTCAGCGCCTGCAAGGCGTCGTCCAGCGATTTGCCGCCAAACAGAGCTAGGCCCATGCTGTTGGCTTCGGCAACCACCAGATTGATCGAGCCATTTTTCTCGCGATTTTTCAGGGCGCTGGCGATGTTGGCAGCGGCCTCGATAATCGCCCGGTTGCCCAGCGATGCACCGGAGACAATCAGCGGGCGTTTGGCAGCGAGCAGGGCATCGGCAATCTGCTTGACCAGCGCCAGTGCTTCCGGCTCCAGGGCATTAACTGCGGGGGCGCTCGGATCAATGGCGTGCGCGACGGCGAAGCCTAGGCGCGCCAGATCGTCGGGTGCGGCATGCACGCATTTCTCGGCAACGTCATCCAGGCGGGTAGCGGTTACGCTGGCGATAAACAGCGGGTGGCGTGCGTCCTGAGCGACGTTCTGCACGGCCGCCATGTGCCAGTCCTGGATTTTCATCGAAGCGGCAATTTCAGTGGCTTTGCCTTTCACGGTTTGGCGCAGGGCCAATGCCAGACGCGCTGCTGTCTGGGTCAGGTCTTCACCGAGCACGAACACGGCGTCATGGCTTTCAACATCACGCATCGACGCTACCGGCAGCGGGCCGTTTTGCAGGATGTCGCGAATCAGCTGAATATTGGCCAGCTCATCGGCAGCAATACCGCTGTAGAAATGCGCTTCACCGACCAGCTCGCTGAGGGCAAAGTTGCTTTCCAGACTGGCTCGTGGCGAGCCGATGCCGATGATGTTCTTGCCACGCAACAACTCAGCGGCTTTATCCAGCGCCGCATCAATGCCGAGTTTCAGCTTGCCGAATTGAGGCTGGCGCGGGCGGTCTTCACGGTTGACGTAGCCATAACCGAAGCGACCACGGTCGCACAGAAAGTACTGGTTTACCGAGCCGTTGAAGCGGTTTTCGATGCGCCGGATTTCACCGTAGCGCTCGCCGGGGCTGATGTTGCAGCCGCTTGCGCAGCCGTGGCAGATGCTCGGTGCAAACTGCATGTCCCACTTGCGGTTGTAGCGTTCGGAGTGGGTTTTGTCGGTGAACACGCCAGTCGGGCAGACTTCGGTGAGGTTGCCTGAAAACTCGCTTTCGAGGGTGCCGTCTTCAACGCGGCCGAAGTAGACGTTGTCGTGTGCGCCGTAGACGCCGAGGTCGGTGCCGCCCGCGTAGTCGTTGTAATAACGCACGCAGCGGTAGCAGGCGATGCAACGGTTCATTTCATGCGCAATGAACGGGCCGAGTTCCTGATTCTGGTGCGTACGCTTGGTGAAGCGATAGCGCCGCTCGTTGTGGCCGGTCATCACGGTCATGTCTTGCAGGTGGCAATGACCGCCTTCCTCGCACACCGGGCAGTCGTGCGGGTGGTTGGTCATCAGCCATTCAACAACACTGGCGCGGAACTGCTTGGCTTCTTCATCGTCGATGGAGATCCAGCTGTTGTCGGTGGCCGGTGTCATGCAGGACATGACGAGCCGGCCGCGTTTGTCGTTTTCATCGCTGTACTGCTTGACCGCGCATTGGCGGCAGGCGCCGACGCTGCCGAGCGCCGGGTGCCAGCAGAAGTAGGGGATATCGAGCCCGAGAGACAGACACGCCTGTAGCAGGTTGTCCGCACCATCGACTTCGAAATCTTTGCCGTCTACGTGGATAGTGGCCATGGTTAAGGTTTCTTCTTCCCCGCCGAAGCGGGTTTGGCTAATGGGAAAACGGTTTTCCGGGGCCAGATAAGTGGCCGCCAGATTTAATTTTTATGCGGGAGCGAATTGCCCCGTCATTGCACCTAACTGCCGCGTGTCTACACCGGCTTCGAATTCAGGGCGGAAATACTTGATCGCGCTACCCAGCGGCTCAACCGCACCTGGCGCGTGTGCACAGAAGGTTTTGCCTGGCCCCAGATGATTGACCAGCCCGAGCAGGGTTTCGATGTCTTGTGCGCTGCCTTGACCGCGCTCGAGGGCGCGAAGAATTTTTACGCTCCAGGGCAGACCATCGCGGCACGGCGTACACCAGCCGCAAGACTCGCGGGCAAAAAACTCTTCCATGTTGCGCAGCAGCGAAACCATGTTCACCGACTCATCAATGGCCAGCGCCAGGCCGGTGCCCATGCGCGTACCGACCTTGGCAATGCCGGCGGCGAACATCGGTGCGTCGAGGTGTTCTGGCAACAAGAAGCCAGTGCCTGCGCCACCTGGCTGCCAGGCTTTGAGGGTGTAACCGTCGCGCATACCGCCGGCGTAATCTTCAAACAGCTCACGCGCCGGCACGCCGAATGGCAGTTCCCAGATACCCGGGTTTTTCACCTTGCCCGAGAAACCCATGAGCTTGGTGCCCATGTCTTCCGAGCCGGGGCGGGCCAGTGATTTGTACCAGTCAACACCCTGGCCGATGATCGACGGCACGTTGCACAGGGTTTCGACGTTGTTGACGCACGTCGGCTTGCCCCACACGCCGACTGCAGCCGGGAAGGGCGGCTTGGCACGGGGATTGGCGCGACGGCCTTCGAGCGAGTTGATCAATGCGGTTTCTTCGCCGCAGATATAACGGCCGGCGCCGGTGTGCACGATAAGTTCGAAATCAAAGCCGCTGCCGAAAATATTCTTGCCGAGCAGGCCGGCTGCCTTGGCTTCTTCGATGGCGCGGCGCAAGTTGATGGCCGCATCCACGTATTCGCCGCGCAGAAATATATAGCCGCGATACGCCTTCAGCGCACGGGCGCTGATGAGCATGCCTTCAACCAGCAAGTGCGGCAGTTGCTCCATCAACATCCGGTCTTTCCAGGTGTTGGGCTCCATCTCGTCGGCGTTGCACAGCAGGTAGCGGATGTTCAGCGATTCGTCCGCTGGCATCAGGCCCCACTTAACCCCGGTCGGGAAGCCCGCACCGCCACGGCCCTTGAGGCCGGCGTTTTTGACGGTCTGGACAATGTCGGCCTGGGCCATGTCGTTAAGTGCTTTGCGTGCAGCGCTGTAACCGTTCTTGGCTTGATATTCCTCAAGCCAGACCGGTTGGCCGTCGTCACGCAGGCGCCACGTCAGCGGATGGGTTTCTTCGCTGCGGGCGATGCTGTTGGCGGGGCCGAATGAGGCGAGTAATTTGCTCATGAGTAGGCCTCCAACAGTTGCTCGACAGTGGTGGGATCGACATTACCGAAGGTGTCATCATCAACCATCATCGCCGGCGCCTTGTCGCAATTGCCCAGGCAGCACACAGGCAACAGGGTAAAGCGGCCATCGGCGGTGGTTTGCCCCGGCACAATGCCGAGCTGATCCTTGATCCGCTCCAGCACGTTCTCATGGCCGCCGATAAAGCAGGTCATGCTGTCGCATACGCGAATAATGTGACGGCCAACGGGTTGGCGGAAAATCTGACTATAGAAGGTTGCAACGCCTTCAACATCGGCAGCCGAAATGCCCAGCACCTCGCCAATCGCTTCGCTGGCGCCGTCCGGCACCCAACCACGTTGCTGCTGGACGATCTTCAGGGCTTCGATCGACGCGGCGCGCGGATCTTCATAGTGATGCATCTCGTGCTCAATGGCCGAGCGCTCGGTTTCACTCAGGGTGAAACGGTCTGTCTGAATTAATGTACTCATGATCAGCGGTCCACATCGGCCATAACGAAGTCAATACTGCCCAGATAGGCGATCAGGTCAGCCACCATGCTGCCGTTGATCACCGACGGGATTTGCTGCAGATGCGCGAAGCTCGGCGTGCGAATCCGCGTGCGGTAGCTCATGGTGCTACCGTCGCTGGTCAGGTAATAACTATTGATGCCCTTGGTCGCCTCGATCATCTGGAAGGCTTCATTGGCCGGCATTACCGGGCCCCATGAAACCTGCAGGAAGTGGGTGATCAGGGTTTCGATGTCGCGCAGGGTGCGTTCTTTCGGTGGCGGCGTGGTCAGCGGGTGGTCCGCTTTATACGGGCCTTCCGGCATGTTGCGCAGGCACTGCTCAATAATGCGCACGCTCTGGCGCATCTCTTCTACACGCACCATGCAGCGGTCATAGGCGTCGCCGTTATGCGCCAGCGGGACTTCAAACTCGAAATTCTCGTAGCCCGAGTATGGGCGCGCCTTGCGCAGGTCGAAGTCGAGGCCGGTTGAGCGCAGGCCGGAACCGGTAACGCCCCATTCCAGCGCCTCTTTGGTGTTGTACTGGGCGACGCCAATGGTGCGGCCACGCAGGATGCTGTTTTGCAGGGCGGCTTTCTCGTATTCATCGAGGCGCTTGGGCAGCCATTCGACGAACTCCTTGACCAGCTTGTCCCACCCACGCGGCAGGTCGTGCGCGACGCCGCCGATGCGATACCACGCCGGATGCATGCGGAATCCGGTGATGGCTTCGATCACCTTGTAGGCGCGCTGGCGGTCGGTAAAGGTGAAGAACACCGGCGTCATGGCGCCAACGTCTTGAATATAAGTACCGAGGAACAGCAGGTGGCTGTTTATCCGGAAAAACTCGGCCATCATCACGCGAATGAAGTCGACGCGATCCGGTACTTTGATCCCGGCCAGTTTCTCGACCGAGAGCACGTACGGCAGATTGTTCATCACGCCGCCGAGGTAGTCGATACGGTCGGTGTACGGAATGAAGCTGTGCCAGCTCTGGCGCTCGGCCATCTTCTCGGCGCCACGGTGGTGATAACCGATATCCGGTACGCAGTCGACGATCTCTTCACCATCGAGTTGCAGAATAATGCGGAACGCACCGTGCGCAGACGGGTGGTTGGGGCCGAGGTTGAGGAACATGTAGTCCTCGTGTTCGCCGCCACGTTTCATGCCCCAGTCCTCGGGACGGAAGCGCGCGGCTTCTTCTTCGAGTTCCTGCTTGGCACGATTGAGGCTGAACGGATCGAACTCAGTCGCGCGCGCCGGATAGTCCTTGCGCAGCGGATGGCCTTCCCAGGTGGGCGGCATCATGATGCGTGTGAGGTGCGGGTGGCCGGTGAAGGTGATGCCGTAAAGGTCCCAGACTTCGCGCTCATACCAGTTGGCGTTGGGCCAGATACTGATAATGCTCGGCACGTTAAGGTCGCCTTCACGCAGCGCCACCTTGATCATGATGTCGCTGTTACGCTCAATCGACATCAGGTGGTAGAACACGGTGAAGTCAGCATCCGGCAAGCCGCGTCGCTGGGTGCGCAGGCGCTCATCGACGCCGTGCAAGTCATACAGCATGACGTAAGGGCGCGGCAGATTGCGCAGGAAGGTCAGAACATTAACCAATTGCTCGCGGGCCACCCACAAAACGGGCATGCCGGTACGCGTTGTTTGTACGGTAAATACGTCAGCGCCGAAGCGCTGGTTAAGCTCGCCTATTACCGGTTGTACATCTGGCTGGTAAGGCGCAATGGACAGAATGCTGTCTGCAGTCATGATCTCGGTCGCTATGGGTGTACGGCATCAGTTGGCAGGCTAGAAACTAGCCGTGCTTACACTTCGTCTGGGCTGCGCAGGTTGGTAACCGCGATGCGCTCGGCGCGACGCTGTTCCTTCTGTACCGGCATTTCTGCGCGGTAAACACCTTGCTCACCCACGACCCAGGACAATGGCCTGCGCTCTTTGCCGATGGATTCCTGCAGTAGCATCAAGCCTTGCAGAAATGCTTCGGGGCGAGGTGGGCATCCCGGGATGTAAACGTCCACAGGGAGGAACTTGTCGACCCCCTGGACCACTGAATAAATGTCGTACATGCCGCCGGAGTTGGCGCATGAACCCATGGAAATAACCCACTTGGGTTCGAGCATCTGCTCATAGAGACGCTGGATGACGGGTGCCATCTTGATAAAGCAGGTGCCGGCAACGACCATGAAGTCGGCCTGGCGAGGAGACGCACGAATAACTTCCGCACCAAAGCGGGCTACGTCGTGCGGAGCAGTGAACGCGGTGGTCATTTCTACATAGCAGCAGGACAGGCCAAAGTTATATGGCCAGAGGGAGTTCTTGCGCCCCCAGTTGACTGCGCCACTGAGCACGTCTTCGAGCTTGCCCATGTAGACGTTCTTGTGGACCTGATCTTCTAGCAGTGGATCGGTTACGGTCTCCCGTTCACCGATCGGGTACTGCTCATTCGGAGCATCCGGATCGATCCGCGTAAGTTTATATTGCATCGCCAAAGCCTCATTGTTTTAGCTTCGCTTGCCGAGTACGACGACCTTCCGGTGCCCAATCCAGCGCACCGATACGCCATAGGTAGACAAGACCTGCCAACAGAATTGCTATAAAGACTGTAGCTTCGATTAGCCCGGCCCAGCCGCTTTCGCGCACCGAGACTGACCAAGCAAAGAGAAAGAGGGCTTCAACGTCGAAGATCACGAAGAGCATCGCGACCAGATAGAATTTTGCCGAGAGGCGCAGGCGGGCGCTGCCCGTGGGGAGCATGCCGGATTCGAAGGGTTCGTTTTTGCTGCGCCCCCAGGCTCGGCTGCCGAGCAGGCTGGAAAGGCCCAACATAAATGCAATAAGGCCAAAAACACCGAGGATGAATACTGCGAAAGCCCAGTTGTGGGAGACGCTGAGTACTGGATCGGACATGCCGCTCGAACCTCGTTTGGATTTTTTTGGTTACATAATTATTGGTTGCGAATGTTGTCACATCGGCCGGTTCAATACTAGGCAGGTTAGCGCAAATCGCAGAATTGTATTCAAAAATGGCGCAATTCTGTTCATCAGATCAGGGTAGAACGTACTGATTTGATTGGCCATTGGTGGTAGGCAATGAGTGCCAAGACTTTGGTATTGAAAACCTGAATATGACAAAGCCCAGCGATGCTGGGCTTTGTGCTCACCACGCTGGTCGCCGGTGAGGGCGACCAGAGTCAGTTCTTAGCTGAACTGGTTCATGGTGTTGTCTTTACCGCCTGCTTTCAGAGCTGCTTCGCCAGCGAAGTACTCTTTGTGTGCGTCACCGATGTCGGAACCCGACATGTTCTGGTGCTTAACACAAGCGATGCCCTGACGGATCTCTTCACGCTGAACGCCTTTGACGTAAGCCAGCATGCCTTGCTCTGCGAAGTAACCTTTTGCCAGGTTGTCGGTCGACAGCGCAGCAGTGTGGTAAGTCGGCAGGGTGATCAGGTGGTGGAAGATACCAGCCTGAGCCGAAGCGTCGCGCTGGAAGGTACGGATCTTCTCGTCTGCAACCTGAGCCAGCTCGGTGTTGTCGTAGTCGACACTCATCAGCTTGGTGCGGTCGTAGGCAGAAACGTCCTTGCCCTCAGCAGCGAATGCATCGAACACTTGCTGACGGAAGTTCAGGGTCCAGTTGAACGACGGGCTGTTGTTATAAACCAGCTTGGCGTTCGGGATGGTTTTACGGATTTCGTTAACCATGCCTGCGATCTGGCCAACGTGTGGCTTCTCGGTTTCGATCCAGAGCATGTCAGCGCCGTTCTGCAGGGACGTGATGCTGTCCAGTACGCAACGCGCTTCACCGGTGCCAGAGCGGAACTGGAACAGGTTGCTGGCGAGACGCTTAGGACGCAACAGCTTGCCGCCACGGTTGATCACTACGTCGCCGTTGCCCAAGTCTGAGGCTGCAACTTCTTCGCAATCCAGGAACGAGTTGTACTGGTCGCCCAGGTCGCCCGGCTCTTTGGTAACTGCGATTTGCTTGGTCAGGCCAGCACCCAGCGAGTCGGTACGTGCAACGATCACACCGTTGTCGATGCCCAGCTCGAGGAACGCGTAACGAACAGCGTTGATCTTGGCGATAAAGTCGGCGTGAGGAACGGTTACTTTACCGTCCTGGTGACCGCACTGCTTCTCGTCAGATACCTGGTTTTCGATCTGGATGCAGCAAGCGCCTGCTTCGATCATGCGCTTGGCCAGCAGGTAAGTGGCTTCCGGGTTACCGAAACCAGCGTCGATGTCGGCGATGATTGGCACTACGTGAGTTTCGTAGTTGTCGATCTGGTTCTGGATTTCAGCAGCCTTGGCCTTGTCGCCAGCATTGCGGGCGGTGTCCAGCGCGGTGAACAGCAGGTCCAGTTCGCGGGCATCAGCCTGGCGCAGGAAGGTGTACAGCTCTTCGATCAGGCCGGAGACCGAAGTTTTCTCGTGCATCGACTGGTCAGGCAGTGGGCCGAAGTCGGAACGCAGAGCAGCAACCATCCAACCCGACAGGTAGAGGTAGCGCTTGTTAGTGGTTTTCAGGTGCTTCTTGATCGAAATCAGCTTCTGCTGACCGATGAAACCATGCCAGCAGCCCAGCGACTGGGTGTAGACAGAGCTATCAGCATCATACTCAGCCATGTCTTTGCGCATGATGTCAGCGGTGTACTGAGCGATTTCCAGACCGGTCTTGAAACGGTTCTGGGCGCGCATACGGGCCACGGACTCCGGGTCAATTGCGCTCCAGCTGCTACCGGCGGCTTCTTTAAGTGCCGCGACGGCTTTGATGTCGTTTTGATAAGCTGACATGGTCAATCCTTCAAAGTATGTGTTTGGTTGAGCACCGGCTTTCCCACTCAACAGCTGAAACAATTCAGGCGTTGGTTGCGGGGGCTCACAACAGATAAAGAGAAAGAGACTTGCTACGAAGGCGCGCAGGAGGGGGGAGAGGCTGCCAGTGTTGCTACTTCAAGTCGCTGCTTCGAGCTGGCCGGTAAGCCTGTTCTTTGGTTGCCGTCTGACTCGTGGATGTCTTGGGCAATGCAGTTTCTAGGTGCAGCTTGCTGGTTAGTGCGTAAAACGCTTCCCCGTCCCTCAGGACAACTTCGTTCCAGTCGCAATCTCGTTGATCTGCCTTGTGGGCTTTTACAACACAGGCCGTTAACGCGGTAGGCGCTAAGCGACCCGGAGGCTCTTTCCAGAGCCCCTAATTAGCGGGAGCGAGGCCATAATGCCTCTACTAAAATGCTTCGTCAAACGTTTTGTAGTGCTTTTTTTAAACTACTACATAATTTTTTAGGCGACTGATAAGTCATCTTTGCTCACGCCTTAATCGAGCACATCGACTTTAACCTGCAGGCTCGCGTCATCCCGCCCTTGCGTGCTGTAACGCTGGGCGTAGCCCTGCTGGTTGGCCATGTTCTGCTGATTAGTCCCGCCCAGCTGAATCCATTCGCCAACCCGGCCACTGAGCCGCGTGCTGGTGGATTGCACGTCGATAACGCGACGGTCATTACTGTTTACGCGGTCCTGATTACTGCTGATGGCGAGATTGACCCGATCGCCCACCAGCGTCGCGGTGACATAGAAGCCCTGAGTGACATCACGGTACTGGGTATTGTTGTAGGGATTGCCGTATTGGTCGCGTCCGTAGGTGGTGAGCGGTACGCTCTGGCCGACCTGAATCAGCGCCGGGTAGCCTTCGGTGGCTTGCACCTGCTGGGTGCCGCCGCCGCGACTCTGGGTGCTGCGATTGATAATGCGCACCTGATCGCGGCCATTGACCTCGCCGCGGCCGATCTGCGCCTCAACGCCATTGCCGCTGATGGTGCCATTGGCCTGATAACCGTTTTGGCTCTGATAGCTCGAATCGCTGCTGGCTACGCTTATGAGCAGGCGCCGTGGCTGGGTGTCGATTTGCGCGAGCATGTTGCGCACTTCATCAATCTTGTCCGGCGAGGCGTTGATGATCAGCTGATTGCCGTAAGGGCTGACTTTACCCTGATTGCCAAGCACCGACTGCACCACTTGGATCACATCGTCAGCGGTGCGGTAGTTGAGTGTCAGTACTTCAGTATCGGCATTGCATACAGCGCTTGTAGTCAGCAATGCGGCAAACAACATGGCAGGTACTTTCACAGCAAAAAACTCCGTAAATCAGGGTCGCTGATACTGCTTTCCCAGGATTGAGTGAACAGTTCCAGGCGCTGTCGCAGCCTGGCTGGTTCGTTATACAGGGCGTAGCCGTTGTATGGGTCAGCGCCGGTGCGCAACAACACGCCGCATTCGTCGATAAGCAATGCGCAGTGGTCATCGATTGGGTAATGCGGATTAAGCTTGCGAATCTGGCAATTGCTCGGCAGGCGACGGGCCAGCGCGATCAGGCGATGACCTTCCTTGATGGCGCGGCTTGAGTCCCTGAGCAGGATGCGCAGGCGGTTGCGCGGATTGCCCAGCAAAAATGCCCGCAGGGCTTGTTCGATGGCGCTGTGGTTGTAAAGCCACGGCTCAAAATCAGGGCTGTACAGGTTGACGCTGTGGCGGGCTTGCTGAAGCATTGCCAGGGTGTGGGCGCGCGCTTGGTCCGGATGGTTAAAGCGCTGCAGCGGGGCATCTTCACCCAGCTTGAAGGGCGCAGGTTCGGGCTGCTGCAAGGTGGGTTCCGCATTTTGCGGGTTGAGCACGGGAAAACGCCCCAAAGACTCGAACTCGATATCCGCAAGGGCCGGGGGCGATTGCTGAGTGTCGTCTTGTGGGGCGTCTTTATCGTTCATGCGGGCCTCGAATAACCTGTGCCACTGTCGCTGCCAAGGGGCTGGACAGTGGCTGGACAGGTGTTACTCGCTGACGCGCACCATGTCCACGTGGGGGATGCCGGCGTCGAGAAACTCGCCGCTAACTACAGTAAAGCCTAGCTTTTCATAGAACGAAGTCGCGTGCACCTGGGCGCTGAGCATTTGCTGACGCAGCCCGCGTTTTTCCGCTGTTTCGATAACAGTGCGAATCAGCTGGTCGCCGACCTTCAGGCCGCGCCAGTCCTTGAGCACCGATACGCGGCCAATGTGGCCGTCTGGCAGCAGGCGGGCGGTGCCAATCGGGTAGTCGCCTTCATAAGCCAGAAAGTGATCGGCTACTGCATCTTCCGCGTCCCATTCCAGCTCGGGCGGCACGGACTGCTCGGCGATGAATACGCTCTCGCGGATGCGGCGAATTTCACTGTTGTCCTTGCTCCAGTCTGCAGGGCGAATGGTTATCTCATTCATCTGCAAACTCCAGGCTGCCTTGTTTGAGCAATTCCAAGACCAGGCAGCGACCGTCATCATCGGCCAGCCAGGCGCCAAGATTGTCGATGTGCAGGGCATCAGCCGAGCAAACCAGCTTCAGCAGTTCACGCAGATTGGCAGGCAGCAGGCGGCTCTGGCCGCTGGCAAACAGCACCAGGTCTTCGCCTACTTCGGACCAGGCCATGCGGGCACTCGGGTTGCGTACCAGTACGGCGCCTTGCTCGATGGTGTCGAGGAATTCTTCTTCACTGATCTCGAGGCTGCCGATGCGCTCTGGGTAACGCGGCTCGGTCATGAACTGGCCGAACCAAGTCATCAGCAGGCGCTCATCACTCATGTGCTCGTTAAGCAGCGCTTTGAGACGGTCCAGTGAGTCGCGCTGGATCTGTGTCGGGTCGCTGCTCGGCTGAGCGCCGGCATCACTGTAACGCTCTTCATCAGGCAGGAACTGGCTCAGGAAGTCAGTGAAATGGGTGAGAACTTCGGCGGCGCTCGGCGCGCGGAAGCCTACGGAATACGTCATACAATCATCCTCAGCGGTGCCACAGTGGGCCAGGAGTGGCGGCAGATACAGCATGTCGCCTGGCTCCAGAACCCATTCTTCAGTTGGTGCAAATTCAGCAAGGATCTTCAGATCCGCGTGGTCCAGCAGGGCGCTTTCGGAGTTGCACATCTGGCCGACTTGCCAGCGGCGCTTGCCGTAACCCTGCAGTAAAAATACGTCGTAGTTGTCGAAGTGCGGGCCAACCCCGCCGCCAGCGGTTGCAAAGCTGACCATGACATCGTCAATGCGCCACTTGGGCAGGAACTTGAAGTTCTCCATCAGCTCGGCGACTTCCGGCACGAACTGGTCGACCGCCTGAACCAGCAGGGTCCAGTCGCGTTCAGGCAACGTGCTGAAGGCGTCTTCTTCAAATGGCCCGCGGCGCAGCTCCCATGGCGTTACGCCATGTTCAATGACCAGGCGAGATTCAACTTCTTCCTCAAGTGCCAGGCCTGCGAGCTCGTCAGGTGAAATTGGCGTTTCAAAACCGGGCAGCGCCTGACGGATCAGCAGCGGTTTCTTTTGCCAGTAATCGCGCATGAATTCGCGCGCAGTCAGGCCGCCCAGCAGTTGCAGAGGAGTATCAGGATTCATCTGTAAGCCCTTGAAATTTAATGACGCCCTAAAATAAAAACGCCCGGCTCAGCCGGGCGTCGGGCGGGCCGTTGGTGCTTAGATACGCTTGGCCTGTGCGACCGCGTTGCCGATGTACGAGGCAGGGGTCAGCAGTTTCAGTTCGGCTTTGGCTTCGGCTGGCATGTCCAGGCCGTCGATAAAGTCGAGCAAGGCTTGCGGGGTGATGCCCTTGCCGCGCGTCAGCTCCTTGAGCTTCTCGTACGGGTTTTCAATGGCATAACGGCGCATAACGGTTTGGATCGGCTCAGCGAGGACTTCCCAGCAAGCGTCCAAATCTTCAGCAATACGTTGAGCATTCAGCTCCAACTTACTGATTCCCTTTAGGCTTGCTTCGTATGCGATAACGCTGTGAGCAAAACCAACACCGAGGTTACGCAGTACGGTGGAGTCGGTCAGGTCACGCTGCCAGCGCGAAACTGGCAACTTGCTGGCCAGGTGCTGCAGCAGGGCGTTGGCGATACCGAGGTTGCCTTCGGAGTTTTCGAAGTCGATCGGGTTGACCTTGTGCGGCATGGTCGAAGAGCCGATTTCGCCGGCAATGGTCTTCTGCTTGAAGTAACCCAGCGAGATGTAGCCCCAGATATCGCGATCGAAGTCGATCAGGATGGTGTTGAAGCGGGCCACGGCGTCGAACAGCTCTGCGATGTAATCGTGCGGCTCGATCTGTGTGGTGTAAGGGTTCCATTGCAGGCCGAGGTCGCCTTCGATGAATTCGCGGGCGTTCGCTTCCCAGTCGATGTCGGCATAGGCCGACAGGTGGGCGTTGTAGTTGCCCACGGCGCCATTGATCTTGCCCAGCAGCGGCACGGCGGCGATCTGGGTGATTTGGCGCTCAAGGCGATAAACCACGTTCGCCAGTTCTTTACCCAGCGTGGTCGGTGAAGCAGGTTGGCCGTGAGTTCGCGAGAGCATTGGCACATCGGCGAAACGCACCGCCAGTTCGCGAATAGAACCGGCGATCTGGCGCATCAGTGGCAGCAGCACGGTGTCGCGACCTTCACGCAGCATCAGCGCATGCGAAAGGTTATTGATGTCTTCAGAAGTACAAGCGAAGTGGATGAATTCATTCACTTTTTCAAGTTCAGGCAGCTTCGCAGCCTGTTCCTTGAGCAGGTACTCGACGGCTTTCACGTCGTGATTGGTGGTGCGCTCGATTTCCTTGACGCGCTCGGCATGAGCCACATCGAAGTTATTCGCCAGTTCGTTCAGAATGGCTTGCGCATCATCGGAAAACGGCGGCACTTCAGGCACGCCTGCATGAGCGGCCAGGCGCTGGAGCCAGCGAACCTCGACCATGACGCGAAAACGGATAAGACCGTATTCGCTGAAAATTGGGCGCAAAGCGCTAGTTTTGCCGGCGTAACGGCCATCAACGGGTGAAACCGCGGTGAGCGAAGAAAGCTGCATAGGAGGCGTTCTCGGACAGTCGGGCATTGAAAAGGGCGCATATCATACATGAAATTCGCGGCTAAGCCTTGCTTAAGTCACCGCCGTTCAGCGGTAACGGCTCGGGACGGCCTTCAGAATGCGCATTTGGGTGTTATTGAAAACTCAGCGCGTTGCGCGAACACAAGGCAAAACAACACGAAAAGCGCAATTCACCTGACGTAAAAGCGCTTTTCGGATCTGTTGAGTGGTTTGTTGCGCGCCGCAGTTGTTAGCCGCGAAGCATGGGGTACAGCTCATTGAGCAGCTTCTTGCGGCTGATAACCAGCTGCCAGCGGTGACCGCCAAGCTGACGCCAGAGCCGCGCCGAGCGAATGCCGGTGAGCAGCAATGCACGAATCTTCGAGGCGTTGCTCGGCTGCTGCAGGTGGCGCATGTCGCCCTGCACCTGAATACGCTGGCGGAAGGTGCTGATGGTGTCTTGATAGAGGCTGCCGCAGCTGGAAACCACGTTCTCGTGAGTCGGTCCGAAGTGCTCGACCTGTGCCTGGATCTGATCCAGCCGGCTGCCCATGATCTGCATCAGGTCGTCACGCTTGGCGAATTGGCGCTCAAGGTTGAGCAGGGCCAACGCATAGCGCAGCGGTTCACGCTGCAAGCTGGTCGGGTCGCGTTCAAGCGAGCTGATCAAGGCCTTGTAGCCGTCGCGCAGGTTGAGATCGTCGCCACCATAAACGGCGAGGGTGTTTTCCGGATCGCGCACCAAGAGGCTGCCGAGCAGGCATTCCAGCACCGGTTCGCTGGACTGGCCAGTGCGGGCAATTCGGTCGACCTGAGTCGTGGCTTCGAAAACCGCACCGAGTGCGACCAGTTGCTCCTGAGTCTGATTCATGGGCGCTTATCCTTGCTGCTCCACGGTTTAGCGTGCTCAATTACGCCGCCGCCCAGGCAGATTTCGCCGTCGTAAAACACCACGGACTGGCCCGGCGTGACTGCGCGTTGCGGCATGGCGAACGACGCCCGATAACCGTCTGCGGTTTTTTCCAGCGTGCACTGCTGATCGCCCTGGCGGTAACGCACTTTGGCGCTGAGCTGACGCGGGGAGGACAAGTCGATTGGATTAACCCAGTAGATGTCCGAGGCCAGCAATGCGCTGGAGAACAGCCATGGATGATCATTGCCCTGTCCGACAACCAGCACGTTGCGCTCGAGGTCTTTCTGCAGCACGTACCACGGCTCATCACTGGCGTCTTTCAGGCCGCCAATGCCCAAGCCCTGGCGCTGACCCATGGTGTGATACATCAGGCCGTGGTGACGGCCAATGACCTCACCCTCGGTGGTTTCAATATCGCCCGGCTGAGCCGGCAGGTATTGCTTGAGGAAGTCACTGAAACGGCGCTCGCCAATGAAGCAAATTCCGGTCGAGTCTTTCTTCTTGGCTGTCGCCAGCTGGTACTTCTCGGCGATCTCGCGCACCTGTGGCTTCTCTAGCTCGCCAACCGGGAACAGGGTTTTGGCAATCTGTTCGCCGCCAACGGCATGCAGGAAGTAGCTTTGGTCCTTGTTCGGGTCCAGTCCCTTGAGCAGCTCGGTGCGGCCATCAATGTCGCGACGGCGCACGTAATGGCCGGTCGCAATCAGGTCTGCGCCCAGCATCAGAGCGTAATCGAGGAACGCCTTGAACTTGATTTCCCGGTTGCAGAGGATGTCGGGGTTCGGCGTGCGGCCAGCCTTGTACTCGGCAAGGAAGTGCTCGAACACATTGTCCCAATACTCGGCAGCAAAGTTGGCGGTGTTCAGCTTGATGCCAATCTTGTCGCAAACGGCTTGCGCATCCGCCAGATCATCCATGGCGGTGCAGTATTCGGTGCCGTCGTCTTCGTCCCAGTTCTTCATGAACAGACCTTCGACCTGATAGCCCTGTTCGAGCAGGAGCAGGGCCGAGACCGACGAGTCTACGCCGCCGGACATGCCGACAATAACGCGCGTGGAGGCTGGGTCGTACTGATGAGTCGTTTGCATGGAAGTATCTGACATGGGAGCGGAGCACTGACGCTAAAAGGAGTCGATTCTAGCAGGATGACGAGTTGTCGGCGACGGGCAGTATCAGTCGCGCAACAGGCTCAGGGCAAAACGTTCACCGCTGATGTAATCGTCGATACAACGCAGTACCAACTCGCTGCGCCAGCGCTCAGGCTGGGCGGCCAGCTCGTCGCGGGTCAGCCACTGCGGGCCGATGATGCCGTCATCCAGCGGATGGTTCGGGCGCTGGGCCAACGGTTTGGCGGCAAAGCAGATGCGCTGATAGGTCACGCCGTTGCTCGGCGCGGTGTACAGGTAAATGCCGATGACCGCAGTCAGCTCGACATCCCAGCCGGTTTCTTCGAGGGTTTCACGCAAGGCCGCCTGAGCCAGTGTTTCATTGGCTTCAAGATGGCCGGCCGGCTGATTGAATACCTGCCGGCCTTCGGCGTGTTCCTCGACCAGCAGAAAGCGGCCTTGGTTTTCGACAACGGTGGCGACAGTGATATGAGGTTGCCAGGACATGATTAATTCCCAGATTGCGAATGATTGGAAGAGGTTGCTGGCCCTGAAACACAACCCCCGGCGCGGGGCCGGGGGTTGTGATATTGCGGGTACACGTTACAGCGGTGATTAGCCGATCAGAGGATCGATCGCCGCGTTCAGTGTGGCGCTCGGGCGCATGACCTGGCTGGTCAGCTCCTTGTTGGAGCGGTAGTAACCGGCGATGTCGACCGGCTTGCCCTGAACCTCGTTGAGTTCGGCAACGATGGTTGCTTCCTGCTCGGTGAGGGCCTTGGCCAGTGGTGCGAAATGCGCGGCCAGTTCAGCGTTTTCAGTCTGCGCTGCCAGAGCTTGTGCCCAGTACATGGCGAGATAGAAGTGGCTGCCACGGTTGTCCAGCTCGCCAGTGCGGCGCGAAGGCGACTTGCCGTTATCCAGCAGTTTGCCGGTGGCGATATCCAGCGTGGTGCCAAGAATCTTGGCTTTGTCGTTCTGGGTTTTAATGCCAGTTTCTTCCAGCGACACGGCCAGAGCCAGGAATTCGCCCAGCGAATCCCAGCGCAGGTGGTTCTCTTCAACCAGCTGCTGTACGTGCTTCGGAGCCGAGCCGCCCGCGCCAGTTTCGTACATGCCGCCGCCCGCCATCAGCGGAACGATGGAAAGCATTTTCGCCGACGTGCCGAGCTCCATGATCGGGAACAGGTCAGTCAGGTAGTCGCGCAGTACGTTACCGGTTACCGAGATGGTATCCAGACCGCGGATCATGCGCTCCATGCTGAAACGGATGGCCTGGTTGTAGTCCATGATGTGCAGCTCAAGGCCGTCGGTATCGTGGTCTTTCAGGTAGGTTTCGACTTTCAGCATCAACTGCCGGTCGTGAGCGCGCTCTGGGTCGAGCCAGAACACAGCCGGGGTGTTGGATGCGCGAGCGCGGGTAACGGCCAGCTTGACCCAGTCGCGGATCGGCGCATCTTTGGTCTGGCAGGCGCGCCAGATGTCGCCCGCTTCAACAGCGTGCTCGATCTTGACGGTGCCGTCGGCCAGAACCACACGCATGGTGCCGTCTGTTTCGAGTTCGAAAGTCTTGTCGTGCGAGCCGTATTCTTCAGCTTTCTGCGCCATCAGGCCTACGTTCGGTACCGAGCCCATGGTGGTCGGGTCGAATGCGCCGTTGGTTTTGCAGAAGTTGATCATTTCCTGATAAATGCGCGCATAGGTGCTTTCAGGCATGACCGCCTTGGTGTCTTTGAGCTTGCCGTCCTTGCCCCACATCTGACCGGAGCTGCGGATCATTGCAGGCATCGAGGCGTCAACGATAACGTCGCTCGGGATGTGCAGGTTGGTAATGCCTTTAACCGAGTCAACCATCGCCATTTCCGGGCGATCGCTGTAGCACTCGTGCAGGTCGTGGAGAATTTCTTCCTGCAGCGAAGCTGGCAGAACCTTGATTTTCTCGTAAACGCTGTTCAGGCCGTTGTTCGGGTTAACGCCCAGCTCGTCGAACAATTTTGCGTGCTTCTCGAAGGCTTTCTTGTAGTACACGCTAACCGCGTGACCGAAAACGATCGGGTGCGAGATCTTCATCATGGTCGCCTTGACGTGCAGGGACCACATAACGCCGGTTTCTTTACAGTCTTGCAGGGTCTGCTCGAAGAAATCGCGCAGCTTCTGGCAGCTCATGCGCATGCCGTCGAACACTTCGCCTGCTTGCAGCGAAACCACTTTCTTCAGCTCGACCTTGCCGTCTTGACCGACGAACTCGATGCGCACGTCGCCAGCCTGGTCCATGGTGAAGGACTGCTCGCTGGAGAAGAAGTCGCCGTCACGCATGTAGTCGGCGTGCGACTGCGAAGCCATGCTCCACTTGCCCATCGAGTGCGGGTGCTTGCGCGCGTAGGCTTTAACAGCAGCCGGGGCGCGGCGGTCGGAGTTACCCTCACGCAGAACAGGGTTTACCGCGCTGCCCAGTACCTTGTTGTAACGGGCGCGAGCTTCTTTTTCCTGTTCGGTCTGTGGGTCTTCCGGGAAATCTGGGATGTTGAAGCCCTGAGCCTGCAGCTCGGCGATTGCGCCGCGCAGCTGAGGAACCGAAGCACTGATGTTCGGCAGCTTGATGATGTTGGCTTCAGGGGAAGTCGCCAGTACGGCGAGCTTGGCAAGGTCGTCTTCGATCTGCTGGTCTGCGCCGAGTTGGTCAGCGAAGCCTGCAAGGATACGGCCGGCAAGAGAGATGTCTCGGGTTTCGACGTCAATGTCTGCTGATGCAGCGAAGGCTTTTACGATGGGGAGAAGCGAGTAGGTCGCTAGGGCGGGCGCTTCGTCAGTGAAGGTGTAGATGATCTTCGAGCGGTTAGACATCAAGGAAACTCTCTTCTTTTCTAGGCGCGGACAGGGTCTCGAGGTGCACCGTGTAGATGCGTCCACTCAATGCTTGGGCTTGAGTCGGAATTCGAGCGTTTACCACGCAAGGTTGGTTGTACCAGTAGAGTGTTATTCGCCGGGTTAGGGTGCTAACACCGGCGCATCCGAGAGGCGGACGTCCTGTAACGGACAGGGGCTCTCTCTATGACTGCAAGGTCACGGCGCACGATTATAACACTGTCGATAGCAAACTAAGAACTTCAAGCTGTAGACCAATGTCTAGAAGGTGGGCGATAGGCGACCAGCCATTATTTTGCTCTGCATGTATTACCGTTCATAACGAGGGTTTAAAACCTGTATGGTTGGCCTCGTAATCATTTGCAGCGTAGTGCCTGCCCGATTGATTGCGCTACGCTGAATGCAATAACACGGTTCATTCAAAAACAGGAGTTCAGCATGGGATACCAAAAGATCCAGGTGCCAGCAACCGGTGACAAAATCACCGTGAATGCCGACATGTCGCTCAATGTTCCGGATAACCCGATCATTCCTTACATCGAAGGGGATGGTATCGGCGTCGATATCAGCCCGGTGATGATCAAGGTTGTCGATGCAGCTGTAGAGAAAGCCTATGGCGGCAAGCGCAAGATTTCCTGGATGGAAGTGTATGCGGGTGAAAAAGCCACTCAGGTTTACGATCAGGACACCTGGCTGCCAAAAGAAACCCTCGAAGCCGTTCGCGACTACGTTGTATCGATCAAAGGCCCGCTGACCACGCCGGTTGGCGGCGGCATCCGCTCGCTCAACGTGGCCCTGCGCCAAGAGCTGGACCTTTACGTGTGCCAGCGCCCGGTACGCTGGTTCACTGGTGTGCCAAGCCCGGTGAAGAAACCGGGTGATGTCGACATGGTGATCTTCCGCGAGAACTCTGAAGACATTTATGCCGGCGTCGAGTGGAAGGCCGGCTCGCCAGAAGCCATCAAGGTCATCAAGTTCTTGACCGAAGAAATGGGCGTGAAGAAGATCCGCTTCACCGAAAACTGCGGCATTGGCGTCAAGCCGGTTTCACAAGAAGGCACCAAGCGCCTGGTACGCAAGGCATTGCAGTACGCAGTCGACAACGACCGCAGCTCGGTGACTATCGTGCACAAGGGCAACATCATGAAGTTCACCGAAGGTGCCTTCAAAGAGTGGGGCTACGAGGTGGCGCGTGACGAGTTCGGCGCCGAACTGCTCGATGGCGGCCCGTGGATGCAGTTCAAGAACCCGAAATCCGGCAAGAATATTGTGGTCAAGGATGCAATCGCCGATGCCATGCTCCAGCAGATTCTGCTGCGCCCGGCTGAATATGACGTGATTGCCACCCTCAATCTCAATGGTGACTACCTGTCTGACGCACTGGCGGCGGAAGTCGGCGGTATTGGTATCGCGCCAGGCGCCAACCTGTCCGACACCATTGCCATGTTCGAAGCGACCCACGGCACTGCGCCGAAGTACGCAGGGCAGGACAAGGTCAACCCGGGCTCGCTGATTCTCTCGGCCGAGATGATGCTGCGCCACATGGGCTGGCTGGAAGCGGCGGACTTGCTGATCAAGGGCACGGAAGGCGCCATTGATGCGAAGACCGTAACGTACGACTTCGAGCGCCTGATGGACGGTGCAAAATTGATGTCGTGCTCTGAGTTTGGCGATCAAATGATCGCGCATATGTAACTTTCGGGCCTCTCGCCTGTCTTCTGGATAGGCGAGAATTCCGTGCAAAACAAAGCCGGTCTCGCGACCGGCTTTTTTATGGGTTCACGCGTGAGTCAGGCTTCGACCGTAACACTCGGGGTTTGCACAGTGGCAGCGGCGGTATCGACGCTGGCCGTGATTGAGTTGATGTTAACGGCGTGGAGGCCTTTGGGACCTTGAATAATATCGAAGCTTACCGGCTGACCAGCCTTCAGGGTTTTGTAGCCTTCCATCTGGATCGCCGAGAAGTGGGCGAACAGGTCCTCATCGCCACCATCAGCCACAATAAAGCCGTAACCTTTAGCGTTGTTGAACCACTTGACCTTACCGCTTAGCATGCTGATATCCCTCTGCAAAGGACTCCACCTCTGGAGTATCATCCACTTTGACTCCGCGAATTCATCAAGCTGGAAGGCGAGAACACGGAACCTCTTATTACCCAAACCGGGTATTCATTGTTTGTAACACCGTTTTGCCGATAGTCAAGGCGCCAGCGTTATTGGCTGTGACTTCGATCAAGATGAAACCCGCATCCAGATACAAATAGCCATGAGTTCAATTTTCAACATGCATGCAAGTAGCCAGATTCGACTAACATTCAATCAGGATCGACCCGCAACGCATGAGGACGACTCCTCTGGTGTGGCATTGCAGGAAGCCAAGCCCGCGTTGCAGGCGCCCCCAATGTATAAGGTGATTTTGTTTAATGACGATTACACACCGATGGACTTTGTGGTTGAGATACTCGAGGTTTTCTTCAATCTGAATCGGGAGGTGGCGACCAAGATAATGCTGACCGTCCATACAGAGGGACGAGCAGTTTGCGGGGTTTATACCCGCGACATCGCTGAAACCAAGGCGATGCAGGTCAACCAATATGCGCGCGAAAGCCAACACCCACTACTCTGTGAGATCGAGAAGGACGGCTAAAGCCGACCACTTGGGCACGAGGTGCAGCTATGTTAAATCGAGAGCTCGAAGTAACCCTCAACCTGGCCTTTAAAGAGGCCCGCAACAAGCGTCATGAATTCATGACGGTTGAGCATCTATTATTAGCCCTGTTAGATAACGAGGCGGCGGCCAGCGTGCTGCGCGCCTGTGGTGCCAGCCTGGACAAGCTGCGTCACGATCTGCTGGAGTTTATCGACTCCACGACTCCGCTTATTCCGGCCCATGATGAAGAACGCGAAACCCAGCCTACACTCGGGTTTCAGCGAGTCTTGCAGCGCGCGGTATTCCACGTACAAAGCTCTGGCAAGCGCGAAGTCACGGGCGCCAATGTGCTGGTCGCCATTTTCAGCGAGCAGGAGAGCCAGGCTGTGTTCCTGCTCAAGCAGCAGAGCGTTGCCCGCATCGATGTGGTCAACTTCATCGCCCATGGCATCTCCAAGGTGCCGGGCCATGGCGAGCACAGCGAAAGCGAACAGGAGATGCAGGACGAAGACGCAGGCGATTCGCCTATGTCGGGTAATCCGCTCGACTCCTACGCCAGCAACCTCAACGAGGCGGCGCGTCAGGGTCGGATTGATCCGCTGGTCGGTCGCGAGTCCGAAGTCGAGCGTGTCGCGCAGATTCTGGCGCGCCGGCGCAAAAACAATCCGCTGCTGGTTGGTGAAGCTGGAGTGGGTAAGACAGCAATCGCGGAAGGCCTGGCTAAGCGTATTGTCGACGGCATGGTGCCGGACTTGCTCGCAGACAGCGTGGTCTACTCGCTGGATCTGGGCGCGTTACTGGCGGGCACCAAATACCGTGGCGACTTCGAGAAGCGTCTGAAGGCCTTGCTCAACGAGTTGCGCAAGCGCCCGCATGCGATCCTGTTTATCGACGAAATCCACACCATCATTGGTGCCGGAGCCGCGTCGGGCGGGGTGATGGATGCGTCCAACCTGCTCAAGCCGATGCTTTCGTCTGGCGAGATACGCTGCATTGGCTCAACCACCTTCCAGGAGTTTCGCGGCATCTTCGAGAAGGACAGGGCGCTTGCCCGTCGCTTCCAGAAGGTCGATGTTGTCGAGCCCTCGGTTGAAGACACCATCAGCATTCTCAGAGGCCTCAAGGGGCGTTTTGAGCAGCATCACAGTATCGAGTACAGCGATGAGGCGTTGCGCGCAGCGGCTGAGCTTGCAGCGCGTTATATCAACGACCGTCACATGCCTGACAAAGCCATCGACGTGATTGACGAGGCGGGCGCCTTCCAGCGTCTGCAACCCGTCGACAAACGCGTCAAGCGCATCGACGTGGCGCAGGTTGAAGATATCGTTGCGAAAATTGCGCGTATTCCGCCTAAGCATGTCAGCAGCTCCGACAAAGAGCTTCTGCGCAACCTTGAGCGCGACCTCAAGCTGACCGTATTTGGTCAGGATGCAGCCATTGAATCGCTGTCTACCGCGATCAAGCTGTCACGTGCAGGCCTCAAGGCGCCGGACAAACCAGTGGGCTCGTTCCTGTTTGCCGGGCCAACAGGTGTCGGCAAGACCGAGGCGGCGCGGCAGTTGTCGAAGTCGCTGGGTGTCGAGCTGATTCGCTTCGATATGTCGGAATACATGGAGCGCCATACGGTTTCACGGCTGATTGGTGCGCCGCCTGGCTATGTGGGTTTCGATCAGGGCGGACTGCTCACCGAAGCCATCACCAAGACGCCGCACTGCGTGTTGCTGCTTGATGAGATCGAAAAGGCCCACCCGGAAGTCTTCAACCTGCTGTTGCAGGTGATGGACCACGGCACGCTCACCGACAACAACGGTCGCAAGGCGGATTTCCGCAATGTCATCCTGATCATGACCACCAATGCCGGCGCGGAAACAGCAGCGCGGGCATCGATTGGTTTTACCCATCAGGATCACTCGACCGATGCCATGGAAGTCATCAAGAAGAGCTTCACGCCGGAGTTCCGTAACCGTCTGGATACCATAATCCAGTTTGGCCGCCTCAGCACTGAAGTCATCAAGAGCATCATCGACAAGTTCCTTACCGAGCTGCAGGCTCAACTTGAGGACAAGCGCGTACAGCTCGATGTTTCGGATGCGGCGCGTGGCTGGCTGGCGGAGAAGGGCTATGACGTGACGATGGGCGCCCGGCCGATGGCACGCTTGATCCAGGACAAGATCAAGCGTCCGCTGGCAGAAGAAATTCTGTTTGGCGAGCTGTCCGAGCATGGCGGCGTGGTGCATGTCGATCTGGTCGATGGCGAACTGACCTTCGAGTTCGAAACCGCAGCCGAAATGGCCTGATAATCAGGTTGTGCAACCGGCGCCCGATGTTGGGCGCCGGTTACAGGCTTGCCGTTGGTTTGAATCTAACGCCCGTTGCATGCAGTGGGCGTTTTTTATTGCGCCAAGAAAATCGTGAGTACGATTTGCAGGCGCCCAATGCGATCGGACGTCATACGAAAACGGAGGATGGTTAACCCGCAGGGTAAACCGTCATGGCGGCCGCCGGCTGCCTGATTTGATCGAAATTGTGTGTCGGGGCGTGGGTCGGGATCAAATGTGGACGTTGGCACGTCCATGACGGATTGCCGAGAGAGGCTCGGCTATCCATCCTCCGAATGTAATCGGCATGCAATCGCATGCGATCGGCGGTTATACGAAAACGGAGGATGGTTAACCCGAAGGGTAAACCGTCATGGTAGCCATTGGCTGCCCGGCTTTGATCGAAATTGTGTGTCGAGGCGCGGGCGGGGATCAAGTGCGGACGCTGGCGCGTCCATGACGGATTGCCGAGGGAGGCTCGGCTATCCATCCTCCGAATGCAATCGGCAAGCAATCGGCATGTAATCGGTATGCAATCGGCATGTGAGCGGCGGTTATACGAAACGGAGGATGGTTAACCCAAAGGGTAAACCGTCATGGCGGCCATTGGCTGCCCGTTTATTTTTCCTCACGCACACAAAAACGCCCGGCAAGCCGGGCGTTTTTACTGGTGACTGGCTTAGCGCGCGCGGTATGTAATGCGGCCTTTGCTCAAGTCATAAGGCGTTAGTTCAACGCGTACTTTATCGCCAGTAAGAATGCGGATGTAGTTCTTGCGCATCTTTCCGGAGATGTGCGCGGTTACGACGTGCCCATTTTCCAACTCCACACGAAACATGGTGTTGGGCAGGGTGTCGACGACAGTGCCTTCCATTTCGAAGCTGTCTTCTTTCGACATGCAGTAAAGCCCTCGGTATCCAATGAATGGCCCGGTGCGACTGGCTCCAGGCAAAAGCGGCGTGCATTGTGCCCGAAAATAGGCAGATTCGCCAGTCTCCTCAGTTAAGAGTGATCCAGCGTTGATTAATAAACAGCTCAATGGGCCGGTATTGAGTCTTGTAATTCATTTTTTTGCAGTTCTTGATCCAATAACCCAGGTACAGCGCATGCAGCCCTAACTGCTGAGTCTGATTGATCTGCCACAGGATCGCAAAGCGCCCAAGGCTGCGGCGTTCCTCGCTTGGGTCGTAAAACGTGTAAACCGCTGAGAGCCCGTTTGGCAGCACATCGGTCACGGCAATCGCCACCAGACGGCCGTCTTTCCGGAATTCGTAAAAGCGCGAGAAGGAAAGTGAGCGCACCAGAAAAGTCGAAAATTGGTCGTGACTCGGCGGGTACATATCGCCATCGGCGTGACGCTGTTCGATATAGCGGCTGTACAGCGCGTAGTACTCCTCGTTGAAAACCGGCCGCGCGGGTGTGACCACGATGTCTTCGTTGCGCTTGAGGATCTTGCGTTGCTGGCGATTGGGCGTAAAGGTTTCAGCAGGAATACGCGCCGGAACGCACGCCACACAATTTTGGCAGTGCGGGCGATACAGGTGATCGCCGCTGCGGCGAAAGCCCAACTCAGAAAGCTCTGCGTACACCTCGACGTCCATTGGCTGGCTCGGGTCGAGGAACAATGTGGTCGCCTGCTCATCTGGCAGGTAACTGCAGGCGTGAGGCTGAGTGGCGTAAAACTTCAATCTGGCCAGCTCGGTCATGGCGGTGTCTCGGGTTAAGCCTTGGTAACAAGTGTATGTCAGGCTGAACGAGTCGACTAGGCGGACCAGTGAGCGTTTGCAGCCTGCTCAAGATGAGTATGCAGCGTACGCGAAAATTGTTCACGGCTGATCGGGCGGGCGCCAAGGCTCTGCAAATGTTGCGTGTGCATCTGACAGTCAATCATGACGAAACCCCAGCGCTGAAGGTGTTGCACCAGCGTCACGAAACCTACTTTGGAGGCGTTGTCGGCGCGGCTGAACATCGACTCGCCAAAAAACAGCTGGCCCATTGCCAGACCATATAAACCGCCAACCAGTTCATCGTCACGCCAAACCTCAACGCTGTGGGCGTAGCCGCGCCGATGCAGTTCGATATAAGCCTGTTGCATGGCGTCGGTGATCCACGTGCCATCGGCATAGGCGCGCGGTTGCGAGCAAGCGTGGATGACGCTGGCGAAGTCCTGATCAAAAGTAACGCGATACACGCCCTGGCGAATAACCTTGGCCAGGCTGCGCGAAACATGCAGTTCTTCGGGGATTAGTACCATGCGCGGATCAGGTGACCACCACAACAGAGGCTGGCCATCCTGATACCAGGGAAAGCAGCCGTGTCGATACGCAGCAATCAGGCGTTCGGGGCTCAGGTCGCCGCCGGCGGCCAGCAGGCCGTCGGGTTCACGCAGGGCTTTGTTAAGCGGTGGAAAACTTAATGAGTCACGTTGTAGCCAGGTCAGCATCTAGTTTTCCAGAAGAGGGCAGGGCGCACGTTTGCCGTGCGCCTGCGGGGTTGCTCGATCAGTTGTCGTCGAGGAACTTTTCGACATCAAGTGCGGCCATGCAGCCAGCGCCAGCCGAGGTAATGGCCTGGCGGTATACGTGGTCAGCCACGTCGCCAGCGGCAAATACGCCTTCGATGCTGGTGGCGGTGGCGTTGCCTTCGTTGCCGCCCTGGATCAGCAGGTAGCCGTCACGCATTTCCAGTTGGCCCTGGAACAGGTCGGTGTTCGGCTTGTGGCCGATGGCAATGAACACGCCGGCCAGCGGCAGATCCTGGGTTTCACCGGTTTCGGTGCTCTTCAGGCGTGCGCCGGTTACACCAGTGGCATCGCCCAGCACTTCTTCAAGTGTGGTGTTCCAGTGAATGCGCATGTTGCCGTTAGCGGCCTTGTCGAACAGCTTGTCCTGAAGGATCTTCTCGGAACGCAGTTTGTCGCGGCGGTGGACGAGATGCACTTCCTTGGCGATATTGGACAGGTAAAGGGCTTCTTCAACGGCCGTGTTGCCGCCGCCGATTACCGCTACAACCTGATTGCGGTAGAAGAAACCATCGCAGGTCGCGCAAGCCGAGACGCCTTTGCCCGAGAACGCTTCTTCAGACGGCAGGCCCAAGTACTGCGCGCTGGCGCCTGTGGCGATGATCAGTGCGTCGCAGGTGTAGGTGCCGCTGTCGCCCTTGAGGACGAATGGGCGCTGCTGCAACTCTGCGGTGTTGATGTGGTCGTAGATGATCTCGGTTTCAAAGCGCTCGGCGTGCTTTTGCATGCGCTCCATCAAAGCCGGCCCGGTCAGGCCTTCAACATCGCCCGGCCAGTTGTCGACTTCGGTGGTGGTGGTCAATTGGCCGCCGGGTTGAATGCCGGTGATGATGGTGGGTTTGAGGTTGGCACGGGCAGCGTAAACAGCGGCGCTGTAACCAGCAGGGCCCGAACCGAGGATGATCAGGCGCGAATGTTTGACTTCACTCATAAAAGACCTCATAAGCCTTTGTCACAAAAGAAAATGCATGCTCAAATTAAGCAGCACAGAAGATGTTGGTAGTTATGCTACACCGAAGGCCTTTGCTATGGCACGTTGCGCGTAATCTCCATGTACCCTTTGTTCATGGCATCACGCTCGCAAACCCGTACAATAGTCCTCGGCATTACATTTGTCGTTAATTGATCAATCGGCGCCTCTGGTGCAGGAACAAATGCGTTTTGAAGAAATCTAGCCCTACAGTCCAAGCCCCTCTCTGGCGTCAACAGCTGCCTTCCCGACTCAAGGAAGGGGCATTGATTGCGCTCGGTGCACTCTGCCTCTACATGTGGATGGCGCTGCTCACCTATGATTCGGCCGATCCGGGCTGGACGCATACCAGCAACGTGCAGCAGGTGCACAACGCTGCCGGCCGTGCGGGGGCCTGGTTTGCCGATATTCTGTTTATGGCAATAGGTTACTTCGCGTATCTGTTCCCGTTATTGCTCGGCGTCAAAGCGTGGCAGGTTTTCCGTGCCCGCCACCAGCCCTGGCAGTGGAGCGGCTGGTTGTTTTCGTGGCGTTTGATTGGCCTGATCTTCCTGGTGTTCGCCGGCTCTGCACTGGCTTACATTCATTTTCCTGCGTCGCAAAGCATGCCTGCTTCAGCTGGCGGCGCGCTGGGTGAAACACTCGGTGTGATGGCCGTCGATGGCCTGAACGTGCAGGGCAGCACGCTCTTGCTGATTTCGCTGTTTCTGTTTGGTTTGACGGTGTTTACCGATTTGTCCTGGTTTAAGGTCATGGACATTACCGGCAAGATCACCCTCGATTTGTTCGAATTACTGCAGAACGCCGTGACCCGCTGGTGGGATGCGCGCAGCGAGCGCAAGCAGATGATCGCCCAGCTGCGTGAGGTAGACGAGCCTGTTGCACCCGCCAAACCCAAAGCGGCTATCGCGCAGGAACGTCGCGAGCCAACCATGGCCAAAGAGCCGGCGCCTGCGGCTCGCAGCCCTGAGATCCGCCTGCCGGAATCGACTGCTCAGCCAGTGAGTAAACCGGCTGCCAGTGGCGATGCGCGTAAAGCGCCGATTATCACGCCGCTGGACACCATGCCCAAACCAACCGAGCCGAGCCAGCGCGTACAGAAAGAGAAGCAAGCGCCGCTGTTCGTTGATTCGGCGATTGAAGGGACGCTGCCGCCCATCTCTATTCTTGATGTCGCCGAGAAGAAGCAGAAGCAATTCTCGCCGGAGTCGCTGGAGGCAATGTCGCGCCTGCTTGAGGTCAAGCTCAAGGAGTTCGGCGTCGAGGTCATCGTTGAGTCGGTGCACCCGGGCCCGGTTATTACCCGTTTCGAGATCCAGCCTGCTGCCGGGGTTAAGGTCAGCCGTATTTCCAATCTGGCCAAAGACCTTGCGCGCTCCATCGCCGTGATCAGCGTGCGGGTGGTTGAAGTCATTCCGGGCAAAACCACAGTCGGCATCGAGATTCCTAACGAAGACCGGCAGATTGTGCGGTTCTCGGAAGTGCTGTCGTCACCTGAGTACGACGATTTCAAATCGCCCGTAACCCTGGCGTTGGGCCACGACATTGGCGGTCGTCCGGTTATTACCGATCTGGCGAAAATGCCGCACTTGCTGGTGGCCGGTACAACCGGTTCCGGTAAGTCGGTGGGCGTTAACGCCATGATCCTGTCGATCCTGTTCAAGTCGCAGCCTGAAGATGCGCGACTGATCATGATCGACCCGAAAATGCTTGAATTGTCGATCTACGAAGGCATTCCGCACCTGCTGTGCCCGGTTGTAACCGACATGAAGGAAGCGGCCAACGCCCTGCGTTGGAGCGTTGCCGAGATGGAGCGTCGCTACAAACTGATGGCGGCGATGGGCGTGCGTAACCTTGCCGGCTTCAACCGCAAGGTCAAGGACGGCATCGAAGCCGGTACGCCGCTGACAGACCCGCTGTATCGTCGCCAGAGCATGGATGACGAAGCGCCGCTGCTGAAAACCCTGCCTACCATCGTGGTGGTGGTCGATGAATTTGCCGACATGATGATGATCGTCGGCAAGAAGGTTGAAGAGCTGATCGCACGTATCGCCCAGAAGGCGCGTGCCGCCGGTATTCACCTGATTCTGGCAACCCAGCGTCCTTCGGTTGACGTTATTACCGGTCTGATCAAGGCCAACATCCCGACGCGTATGGCGTTCCAGGTGTCGAGCAAGATCGACTCGCGGACCATTCTCGACCAGGGCGGCGCCGAACAATTGCTTGGCCACGGTGACATGCTGTATCTGCCGCCCGGCACGGGTTTACCGATTCGCGTACACGGCGCTTTCGTCTCCGACGACGAGGTTCACCGTGTGGTGGAGGCGTGGAAATTGCGCGGTGCGCCGGATTATATCGAAGAGATTCTCGCCGGTGTTGAAGAAGGTGGCCCGAGCGGCGAAGGCGGCAGCGGTGAAGACGGCGACAACAGTGAAGATGACCCGCTTTATGACGAAGCTGTGCGTTTTGTCACCGAAAGCCGTCGCGCCTCAATCTCGGCCGTGCAACGCAAGCTCAAGATTGGTTACAACCGCGCTGCGCGGATGATCGAATCAATGGAGATGGCCGGTGTCGTAACCTCCATGAGCACCAATGGCTCACGTGAAGTTATCGCACCGTCGCCGGTCCGTGACTAACCCTTTACCGGACTCAATAATGAGGAGTTCCATGCGCTTGATTCGCACGCTGTTGCTTTCTGCAGTAAGCCTTTGCAGTTTGTCGGCCACGGCTGACGACGCCTCGGTGCAGCGCCTGACCCAGTTGCTCAATCAGGCTCAAACCATTTCCGCGCGTTTTTCCCAGCTGACCCTCGATGGTGGCGGCACCCAGCTGCAGGAAACCGCAGGCGAATTGTCACTTAAACGCCCGGGGCTGTTCCGCTGGCACACTGATGCACCGCAAGAGCAGTTGCTGGTGTCTAACGGCACCAAGGTCTGGCTATACGACCCGGATCTTGAACAAGTGACTATCCAGACGCTCGACCAGCGTTTGACGCACACGCCTGCATTGCTGTTATCGGGTGATGTGTCGAAGATCAGCGAGAACTTCGATATCACCTCGAAAGAGGCGGGTAACGTTGTCGATTTCACCCTGAAGCCAAAAGCCAAGGACAGCCTGTTCGATAACCTGCGCCTGTCGTTCCGCGACAAAGTGCTTAACGACATGCAACTGGTCGACAGCATTGGTCAGCGCACCAATATTCTGTTTCTGGGCGTGAAGATGAATCCGCCGATCAATGACAGTGAGTTCAACTTCGAGATTCCGCCTGGCGCGGATGTCATCCAAGAGTAAGAGGTTGTAGCCCAGATCCATGGATTTGTTTCGCAAGACCACAGTCGCTCAACCGCTTGCCGCTCGTTTGCGGGCAGCAAGCCTGGATGAGTATGTCGGTCAGGAACATTTGCTGGCACGCGGCAAACCGCTGCGTGAAGCGCTGGAGCAGGGCGCTCTGCACTCGATGATATTCTGGGGGCCGCCTGGCGTGGGTAAAACCACACTGGCGCGGCTGCTGGCGAAAGTCTCCGACGCGCACTTCGAAACCATCTCGGCGGTACTCTCCGGGGTTAAGGAAATCCGTCAGGCGGTTGAGGTGGCGCAGCAGCACGCCGCGCAATATGGCCGCCAGACCATCCTCTTTGTCGATGAAGTGCATCGCTTCAACAAGTCCCAGCAAGATGCTTTCTTGCCCTATGTTGAAGACGGCACGCTTATATTCATTGGCGCCACAACCGAAAACCCCTCGTTCGAATTGAACAACGCACTGCTTTCGCGGGCGCGGGTTTACGTGCTCAAAAGCCTCGATGAAACCGCCTTGCGCAAGCTGGTTGACCGCGCCCTGAATGATCCGCGTGGTCTTGCCGAGCGAAAGCTGTCGGTGCCGGATGACAGCTTCAAAGTGCTGATGGCTGCCGCCGATGGCGATGGCCGGCGCATGCTTAATTTTCTGGAAAACGCCGCCGATCTGGCAGAAGACGACTCGGCCATTTCAGTCGAACTGCTGCAAAATTTGCTCGGTGACACGCAGCGACGGTTCGACAAAGGCGGCGAAGCCTTTTATGACCAGATATCTGCGCTGCATAAGTCCGTACGCGGCTCTAATCCCGACGGTGCGTTGTATTGGTTTGCACGTATGCTCGACGGCGGTTGTGATCCGCTGTACATCGCCCGCCGCGTGGTGCGCATGGCCAGTGAAGACATCGGTAATGCCGATCCCCGCGCGTTGAGTCTGTGCTTAGCGGCTTGGGATGTTCAGGAGCGTCTCGGCAGCCCGGAAGGTGAGCTGGCAGTGGCGCAAGCCATCACCTACCTTGCGTGCGCGCCCAAGAGCAATGCGGTGTATATGGGCTTCAAGAGTGCCATGCGTGATGTGGCCGAAAGCGGCTCGCTGGAAGTCCCGCTGCACTTGCGCAACGCGCCAACCAAACTGATGAAGCAGCTGGGTTATGGCGATGAATACCGCTATGCCCATGATGAGCCAGACGCCTATGCGGCGGGTGAGGACTATTTCCCCGAGGCCCTCGAACCCCGTCAGTATTACCAGCCAGTACCACGCGGCCTGGAGCTTAAAATACGCGACAAGCTCGCGCACTTGGCGGCGCAGGATGCGGCCAGCCCACGCAAACGGAGAGGCTAATGATCAAGATCATGGCGGCGGTCGCTTTTGGCGGAGCAGTGGGCAGTGTCTTGCGCTTTCTCGCCAGTTACTTCGTCGCGGCAAATTGGCCTCGGCACTTCTTCATGGCCACCTTGAGCGTCAATCTGATCGGTTGTTTTCTGATCGGACTGTTCAGCGGCTTGTTTCTTACGCGAACCGATATTCCGCTTGAGCTGCGCACGGGTATTACCGTTGGCTTGCTCGGCGGCCTGACTACATTCTCGTCGTTCAGCCTGGAAACCCTGCGCTTGATCGAGGGCGGCCAAACCGCCATGGCAATGGGCTATTTCATCGCCAGCCTGGCAGGTGGATTGTTCGCGGCATGGGCCGGCCTTGGCCTGGCGCGAATGTAATCACGGATCCGCGGCTTGCTGTGTTTTCCGCTCAGGCGCTGGCGTAACGCTGCAAAAGCGCGCTGTAACGCGGATTAGCTGCAATTTGCTGGGTATATTTGCTCATTCAGGCATTTTTTTCGGCACATGCTTAGCGCTGAGCGCCGCGAACCCTTAAACTTGTCCGCATTCTGTACCATGGCTCTGCCATGCAATTCACACCTTTGTATTGAGAAATCACCATGCTCGACGCCAAACTGGTGCGCACCGAAATTCAAGAAATCGCTCAACGCCTCGCCACACGTGGCTTCACCCTCGATGTAGCGCGTTTCGAAGCCCTTGAATCACAGCGTAAAGATGTGCAAACCCGCACTGAACAACTGCAGGCCGAGCGCAACAGCCGCTCCAAGTCGATTGGTCAGGCCAAGCAGCGCGGCGAAGACATCGCACCCTTGTTGGCAGACGTGGATCGCATGGGCAGCGAACTTGAAGCGGGCAAGCGTGAGCTTGACGCGATTCAGGCCGAGCTCGATGCGCTGATGCTCAACCTGCCAAACGTGCCGCACGAATCCGTGCCGGTAGGTGCCGATGAAGACGACAACGTTGAAGTGCGTCGCTGGGGCACGCCCAAGACTTTCGATTTCCCGATTCAGGATCACGTAGCGCTGGGCGAACAGCACGGCTGGCTCGACTTTGAAACCGCCGCCAAGCTTTCTGGCGCACGTTTTGCCCTGTTGCGCGGCCCGATTGCGCGCCTGCATCGCGCGCTCGCACAGTTCATGGTCAACCTGCACACTGGCGAGCACGGCTATGAAGAAGCCTACACGCCTTATCTGGTGCAAGCGCCTGCTCTGCAAGGCACCGGCCAGTTGCCAAAGTTTGAAGAAGACCTGTTCAAGATCAGCCGCGAAGGCGAAGCTGACTTCTACCTGATTCCGACGGCTGAAGTGTCGCTGACCAACATCGTCGCCGGCGAAATTCTCGATGCCAAGCAACTGCCAATCAAGTTCGTGGCGCACACGCCCTGTTTTCGCAGTGAAGCCGGTGCATCGGGTCGCGACACTCGCGGCATGATTCGCCAGCATCAGTTCGACAAAGTCGAAATGGTTCAAATCGTCGATCCGGCCACCTCGTATCAGGCGCTTGAAGAGCTGACCGGCCATGCCGAGAAAGTTCTGCAATTGCTCGAGCTACCGTATCGCCTGCTGTCGCTGTGCACAGGGGACATGGGCTTTAGCGCCACTAAGACCTTCGACATCGAAGTTTGGGTGCCCAGCCAGGACAAATACCGCGAAATCTCTTCGTGCTCCAACTGTGGCGACTTCCAGGCGCGCCGTATGCAAGCGCGCTTCCGTAACCCGGAAACCGGCAAGCCGGAACTGGTGCATACCCTCAACGGTTCCGGTCTGGCAGTAGGCCGTACGCTGGTGGCGGTACTGGAAAACTATCAGCAGGCCGATGGTTCGATCCGCGTACCGGAAGTGCTCAAGCCTTACATGGGCGGTATCGAAGTAATCGGTTAATTGCCCACCTGATCGTTTGCAGCGGCGAAGCGTTTCAGTTTTGCCGCTGTTTATCTGTATTGCGCCGAGGCTGTAATGGAATATCTCCCGCTGTTTCACAAGTTACAGGGCCGCACGGTTCTGGTGGTTGGCGGGGGTGAAGTTGCCCTGCGCAAGGCGCGCCTGCTGGCGGATGCCGGTGCAACGCTGCGCGTGGTCACCCTGGCCATTCGTGACGACATGCGCCAGATGCTTGAGTCTGTACACGGTGAGCTGCGTTTGCGCGGCTATCAGGCAGACGATCTTGAAGGCGTGGTGCTGGTAATCGCGGCAACGGATGACGAGCCGCTGAATCAGCAAATCTCAGAGCAAGCTCAGGCACGCGGCGTCCCGGTTAATGTGGTCGACGCGCCCAAGCTTTGCAGCGTTATCTTTCCCGCGATTGTCGATCGCTCACCGTTGATTGTGGCGGTGTCCAGCGGCGGCGACGCGCCGGTTCTGGCGCGACTGATGCGTGCCAAGATCGAGACCTGGATTCCTGCTACCTACGGCCATCTGGCCGGGCTGGCCAAGCAGTTTCGTGCGCAAGTCAAAAGCCTTTTCCCTAACGTTCAGCAGCGCCGGGTGTTTTGGGAAGATGTTTTTCAGGGTCAGGTTGCCGAGAGTGTTTTCGCTGGCAAGCTAGACGAGGGCAAGCGCCTGCTAACTGAGAAAATCTCCGGCGCTGCGCCGCTTATGCTCGGTGAGGTGTATCTGGTTGGGGCAGGGCCGGGTGATCCGGACTTACTGACATTCCGTGCCTTGCGCCTGATGCAGCAGGCTGATGTGGTACTGTACGACCGTTTGGTCGCACCGGCCATTATCGAGTTGTGCCGCCGCGACGCCGAGCGCATTTATGTCGGCAAGCAGCGCGCAGACCATGCCGTGCCGCAGGATCAAATCAATCAGCGTCTGGTCGCGTTGGCCAAGGAAGGTAAAAGGGTGCTGCGCCTCAAGGGCGGCGATCCGTTTATTTTCGGCCGTGGCGGCGAAGAAATTGAAGAGCTGGCCGCGCACGGTATTCCTTTTCAGGTCGTCCCGGGCATTACCGCGGCCAGCGGTTGCGCCGCTTATGCGGGCATTCCACTGACTCATCGCGATTACGCGCAGTCCGTGCGGTTCGTGACCGGGCACCTGAAAAATGGCAGTTGTGATTTGCCGTGGCGCGAACTCAGTGCACCCAGCCAGACGCTGGTGTTCTACATGGGGCTGGTGGGCTTGCCGGTTATTTGTCAGGAACTGATCGCGCATGGTCGTGCGGCTACGACGCCGGCGGCGTTGATCCAACAAGGCACAACCCAGACCCAGCGCGTTTTCACCGGCACGCTCGCCGATTTGCCGGCATTGGTGGCTGAGCATGAAGTGCATGCGCCAACCCTGGTGATCATCGGTGAAGTGGTGCAGTTGCGCGAAAAATTGGCATGGTTTGAAGGCGCGCAAGCCGAGGTCTGAGCACCTTCAGTTGCGAACTTTAGCCTGCGTCGACAATGCCTTTGCCATTAAGCCGATCGCGATTGTGCTCGCGCTGTAAATTCAGCGCGGGCCCTTTGGGGACAATCCCTGTCGGGTTGATAGTGGCGTGGCTGGCATAGTAGTGATTCTTGATGTGCTCAAGGTTCACGGTCTGGGCAATACCGGGCCATTGATACAATTCCCGCAGCCAGTTCGACAGATTCGGATAATCCTCAATCCGGCGCAGGTTGCATTTGAAGTGGCCGTAATAGACCGCATCAAAGCGCACAATAGTCGTGAACAGGCGGATATCCGCTTCGGTCAGGTATTCGCCAGTCAGATAGCGCCGCGTTTCGAGCAGCGCTTCTACCGCATCAAGTTCGGCAAACAGCTCATCAAAGGCTTCTTCGTAAGCGTCTTGCGTTGTTGCAAAGCCTGCGCGGTAAACACCATTGTTGATTGCCGGATAGATACGCTCGTTAAGTGCGTCGATCTCGTCCTGCAAGGCCGATGGGTAGAAGTCCAGCGTGTTACCCGTAAGTCCATTGAAGGCGCTGTTGAACATGCGGATGATTTCAGCAGACTCATTGCTGACGATGCGCTGTTGCTGCTTGTCCCACAGCAACGGCACGGTCACGCGACCGCTGTAGTTGGGGTCGTCTGCGGTGTAACGCTGATGCAGAAAACTCAGGTCGTCCAGTGCGTCACCGCTTGAGCCGGTTTCGCGGTCAAAGGTCCAGCCATTCTCACGCATCAGCCAGCTCACGGTCGAAACGTCGATCAGTGATTCAAGGCCTTTGAGTTGGCGCATGATCAGGGTGCGATGCGCCCAGGGGCAGGCGAGACAAACGTACAAATGGTAGCGACCGGCTTCAGCGGCGAAACCACTTTCGCCGCTCGGGCCGGCTTCACCGTTGGCGGTAATCCAGTTGCGACGTTTGGCACTTTCACGCTGGAAGCGGCCGTCACCTTTAGTGTCGTACCATTTATCGTGCCATTGGCCTTCAATCAGCAATCCCATCAGCGAGCCTCTGCGTTGTGACTTGATTTACAGTCAGCTTAACCAAAGTTCATCGATGGATGGTTGCAAATATCTGCCTTTAAATATCGCCTACTTAGATATGACGCGCGCATCCCAGCGTTTCTGCGCCTCGCTAAAGGCATCGCTGCGGCTCATGCCGAGGCCACGCAATGCTAGCGCCATGGTGCTGACAATGGCCAGATTCGCGTAGCTGTCTGTGACCTTGCCAGACCAGACGCTGAGCATGTGTTCAACCTGCAAGGACTCGGGCTTTACATGGCGCTGCGCAGATAATGCCGGCCATTCTTCGTCCCAGTTCTCGCCATTGGTGGTGCCATACAAATGGCTGCTGGCGTCTGGATTGATCTCGATTTCACCGCCTTCGCCCTTGATCACGATGGCATGATCACCCAGCAATTGGCTGGCTTCGCGATGCACGGCCTGATAGCCAGGGTGAAAAATGCTTTGCAGGCCGCAGCGCGCCGACAGCGGATTGAGAGTGCGGGTTAATGAGTGGATCGGCGAGCGCAAGCCCAACGTATTGCGCAGGTCGATCATCTTCTGCAATGCCGGCATCCAGTCGCCAAGCGGAATAAACGCCAGGTGCTGTTCATCCAGCGCGGCCTCGACGTGAACCCAGTCGCGGCACAGGGGGATTTCCAGATTGCCAAGCAATTGCTCTGCATACATGCGCCCGGCGGTGTGCGCGCCGCCGCCGTGCAGCAAAATGCGCACGCCACTGTTGGCCAAGGCTTTAGCGGCCAGTAAATACCACGGCATGTGGCGCTTTTTACCGGCGTAGGTCGGCCAGTCAATGTCGACCGCGATCGCAGGTGTTTGCAGTCGCTCGCGCACGGCTTCGGCGAAGCCTGCCATCTCCTCGCTGCTTTCTTCCTTGTGCCGCAGCAGCATCAGGAACGCACCCAGTTGGGTGTCTTCGACTTTGCCGTCGAGCAGCATGCCCATCGCTTCACGCGCTTCGCTGCGCGTCAGGTTGCGTGCGCCGCGCTTGCCCTTGCCAAGAATCCGCACGAATTGAGCGAAGGGGTGTTCAGCTGGAGTTTGCAGGATCATAGGCAATTCGTCGGTTTGGGTAGGCCCGCCAACTTGGCAGCGAGTTTGGCAGGTGTGCCATTGAACAGTCGATTGAGGTGCAGGCTGTTGCCTTTTTCCGGGCCGAGTTTCAGTGCTGTGTACTTGATAAGCGGGCGATTAGCTGGCGACAGCTGGAACTCGGCATAGAAATCGCGCAGCAAATGCAGGATTTCCCAGTGTTCAGGGCTTAGAGTCAACTGCTCGCGTTCAGCCAGCGCCTCGGCCACGGCCTGCGACCAGTCTGCCAGGTTGATCAGGTAGCCGTCTTTGTCCAGTGCGATACGCTGCTGGTCGATCTGCAGTTCACTCATAGCCAACTATTAACCTTGGCAAAGCGGCAGCTGAGTTCGACAAACTCTGGATAATCGATGGCGTTGGCTCGCTTGCCTGCATCGATGTTGCGGGCCTGCAAGTCTTCCTGCAGGGCATACATACCGATTGAGTCGGGCATCCGCTCCAGCGTCTGCTGTAGGGCGCTGTCTTGTTGCAAGGCATAGACGGCGTCACCGCAAAGCAATACGCCATCATCAGGACCAATAATACGCAGACAGCTGCTCAGGCGGCTGTCGGTAAAAGGCGAGTGGGATAACACATGTAAGGTGGCCATTAGAGGGTAATCACCTGTTCATAGCGGTCTATCAATGCGCTGATCTCGGCGTCGCCAACACACACAGCTGGCAGCGTGAGCTGGCGGATGCCGCGCTGATCAAGGCAATGCTGCGAGGCAAACAGCTCCTCTACACCAAACATCGGCAAGGCTTGCAGGTTTGCACTCAGGTCCTTTTGCTCAAGGCTCTGCGGTTGCTGGCCGGGCGCAAGTTGAAACACGCCGTCATCAAGAAACAGCATACCGATGGGCAAATCAAACGCGCCGCCAGCCAGTGCGATATCCAGCGCTTCGCGCGCGCCTGGTCCAGCCCAAGGGGCCTGGCGGCTGATAATAAGTAGAGACTTGGCCATATCAGTTGCCCCCGAAGCAGACGAGTCGGTCAGCCATTTGGCTGGCTTCGTGCAATTGCCCTAAGCCAGAAAGCTCCCACGGAGCTTCAAGGCTGGCGGCGTTGCGGGCATAACGCTCGGCTTCTTCCGCATTGAGCACGCCGCGGCGCAGGGCTGCGGCGATACAAACAACGCCATCAAGCTGATGCGTTGTTAGCAGCTCGCGCCATTGCGCGGCGACATCCAGTTCATCCTGGTTGCTGACAACGCTACTTGAGGCGCTGTGCACGCCATCCTGATAGAAGAACAGTCGGACAATTTCATGGCCGCTACTCAGCGCCGCTTGGGCAAAGCGTAACGCGCGCCGGGAGGACGGTGAGTGGGGCGGGGAGAACAGGGCAATGGCAAATTTCATGGTCTGGCCAGTCAAACAATCCATGCGAATGATAAAGCCTGACGCCGCAAGATGCTCGCAACAGAAACGAAAAAGCCCGCCGAAGCGGGCTTTTGTTGAGCTGGGCGATTAATCGCGGCCCATGATGCCGAAGATCTGCAGCAAGCTGATGAACAGGTTGTAGATCGAAACATACAGGCTGATGGTCGCCATGATGTAGTTGCGCTCACCACCATGAATGATCGCACTGGTCTGGAACAGAATGCAGGCCGAGGAGAACAGCACGAAGCCGGCGCTGATCGCCAGTTGCAGGCCGCTGATCTGGAAGAAGAAGCCCGCAACCATTGCACCCAGCAGCACGAAGAAACCGGCGGTGATGAAGCCGCTGAGGAAGCTCATATCCTTGCGCGTGGTCAGCACGTAAGCCGACAGGCCGAAAAACACCAGAGCGGTCATGGCGAATGCTGAGCTGACAACTTCTGCGCCGTTGCTCATGCCCAGGTAGCGGTTAAGGATTGGCCCAAGCGTGTAACCCATGAAACCTGTGAGGGCGAGGGTCGAAACGATGCCCCAAGGCGAGTTGCGTAGCTTGGCGGTGAGGAAGAACAAGCCGTAGAAACCGACCAGCACAACAAGGATGTTCGGATAGGCAACGTTGGCGCGTTGTGCAAGAAACGCAACCAAACCGCTGAAGGCCAGCGTAATAGCCAGCAAGCCGTATGTGTTGCGCAGGACACGGCTAACTTCTAGCTGTTCTACCTGCGTGTGGTTCTGGGCGTAATCTTGTGGGTGCATAGCAGACTCCTGTTTGCATGGCGCTCAATAAGCTATTCGACCTTGAGCATAACACCGGATGTAAAAAAATGAGTGCAGAGTATTTGACAGCGTATTTCATTCGGGTAATATGCCGCCCCGCAGGCAGTTACAACAGGTGCTGAAGCGCCTTTGGGTTGTCACTGTGATGCATTTGGAAGCGTGGCCGAGTGGTTTAAGGCAACGGTCTTGAAAACCGTCGACTGTAACAGGTCCTAGAGTTCGAATCTCTACGCTTCCGCCATATTTCAGTTGTGGATTGTTTGTGCGATTCACAACTCAAAAAAACCTCCCTTCGGGGAGGTTTTTTTATGCCTGCAGATTATGACTCGGTCGTCACTTGGCGATAAGCGCTTGTTTCTTGGGCAATTGGTGTAGAATGAATCGCCCAATTTGCTGGGCCAGGCTGCTTTTTTCTTGGCGTCAATGCATGAGCCAGACGGCGGCCGAGGCAAGGCAAAAGCGCTCGGAATGATTCGCGTCTATGGCGTCTTGTGCGACTTTTTTTATACGCAACTGCGCATTCGTCGTGCAGTTTGCTGCGGTGGTTTAACGCAGTGGGCTTGTGATTTTTCGTGGATACGGCAATCTGCCTGGTGTGTGCTTATCTACCCTTGCACAAGCTATCCGTTTTACAGATGCGGCTCACGTACAGAGAGGTGTCGATTGATTAAGGTGCTAGTGGTCGATGATCACGATCTGGTTCGCATGGGCATTACGCGCATGCTGGCCGATATCGATGGCCTTGAAGTGATCGGTCAGGCTGACTCAGGCGAAGAAGCTTTGCGCCTTGTGCGCGAGTTGAGGCCCGATGTGGTGCTTATGGACGTCAAGATGCCTGGCATCGGCGGCCTGGAAGCCACGCGCAAACTGATTCGCAGTTACCCAGACCTCAAGGTCGTGGCAGTGACGGCCTGTGGTTTCCAACGCGCTTGCTGCAAGCGGGTGCGGCGGGATACATGACCAAGGGCGCAGCACTTGAGGAGATGGTTCAGGCCATTCGCCAAGTCTTTATGGGCCAGCGCTTCATCAGCCCGCAAATTGCCCAGCAGTTGGCGCTCAAGTCATTCCAGCCCACTGAAAATGCATCGCCGTTCGACCTATTGTCTGATCGCGAAATTCAAATCGCGATGATGATTGCCGGCTGTCAGAAGGTTCAGAGCATTTCTGACAAGCTGTGTTTGTCACCCAAAACAATCAACACCTACCGCTATCGGATCTTCGAAAAGCTGGCCATCAACAGTGATGTCGAACTGGCCTTGCTCGCCGTTCGTCACGGCATGGTCGACGCCTCCAACTGATGACTAACGTGTTCGATGCCAGCGCGTTTCTAGCAACTTGCAGCGGTCGGCCCGGTGTTTACCGGATGTTCGACGTCGACGCCAAGCTGCTGTATGTCGGTAAAGCGAAAAACCTCAAGAAGCGTCTGGCGAGCTATTTTCGCCCCACCGGGCTTGCGCCAAAAACCGCAGCGCTGGTGGCGAAGATTGCACAGGTCGAAACCACCATCACCGCCAACGAGACCGAAGCGCTGCTGCTAGAGCAGACGCTGATCAAGCAATGGCGACCGCCGTACAACATTCTGCTGCGCGATGATAAGTCCTATCCGTATGTATTCCTTTCGGATGGCCAGTTTCCGCGTCTGAGCATTCATCGCGGCGCGAAAAAGCTCAAGGGTCGCTATTTCGGGCCTTATCCCAGTGCCGGCGCCATTCGTGAAAGCCTGAGTCTGTTACAAAAGACCTTTCTGGTGCGCCAGTGCGAAGACAGCTTTTACAAGAACCGCACGCGCCCGTGCCTGCAATATCAGATCAAGCGCTGTAAAGGCCCGTGCGTAGGGCTGGTCGAGCCGGAAGAGTACGCCACCGATGTGCGTCACTCGACCATGTTTCTGGAGGGTAGAAGCAATGCCCTGACGGATGAACTCGGCAGTGCCATGCAGGCTGCCTCGATGAAGCTTGAGTTTGAGCGTGCGGCCGAGTTGCGCGATCAGATCGCACTGCTGCGTCGTGTGCAGGATCAGCAAAGCATGGAGGGCGGCAACGGCGACGTCGATGTGGTTGCCGCCATGGTTAACCCGGGCGGCGCGTGCGTTCACTTGATCTCTGTGCGTGGCGGGCGGGTACTGGGCAGCAAAAACTTCTTTCCGCAAGTAGCCATCGAGGAAGAGGGTGCCGATGTGCTGCTGGCGTTTCTCGCTCAATATTATCTAGGCAGTGTCGAGCGCGACTTGCCGGATGAGTTGATCGTCAACGCGCAACATGAAGACTTCGCCACCCTGATTGATGCCGTCAGCGAGTCGCGTGACCGGCAGCTCAGCATCAGTTACCGGGTGCGTGGCACCCGAGCGCGTTGGCAGCAATTGGCGGTGACCAATGCTGAGCAGGCACTGAGTGCAAGGCTTGCTGATCGTCAGCATGTGGCAGCACGTTTTGAAGCGTTGGCTCAGGCGCTGGAGATGGACGAGCTGCCGCAACGCCTTGAGTGCTTCGATATCAGCCATTCCAGCGGCGAGGCGACTGTTGCCTCTTGCGTGGTATTTGGCCCGGAAGGTCCGCTCAAGTCGGATTACCGGCGCTACAACATCGAAGGCGTTACTGCTGGCGATGACTACGCGGCCATGCATCAGGCGCTTACGCGGCGCTTTAGCAAGATCAAGGACGGCGAGGGCAAGCTGCCGGATATTTTGCTGGTGGACGGCGGCAAAGGTCAGTTGGCCATGGCCCGCGAAGTGCTTGAAGAGCTGGCCGTGCCAGATCTGATCCTGCTCGGTGTGGCTAAAGGCACCACGCGTAAGCCGGGGCTGGAAACGCTTTATTTGAATGATGCTGCGCACGAATTTACCTTGCCTGGCCATTCCCCTGCACTGCATTTGATTCAACAGATTCGTGATGAGTCGCACCGTTTCGCCATTACTGGTCACCGCGCGCGGCGTGGTAAAACTCGTCGCACCTCGACCCTCGAAGGTGTAGCGGGTGTTGGCCCGAAGCGTCGCCGCGAGCTACTCAATCATTTCGGCGGCCTGCAAGAACTCACCCGAGCCAGCAGCGAAGAAATCGCCAAAGCACCCGGCATCAGTAAAAAGCTTGCAGAGTTGATTTATGCCTCATTGCACAGCGAGTAGAATGCCGGCTCACATCAAGGCCCCGATGTCCCGATGAACATACCTAATCTGTTAACTGTGCTGCGCGTCATCCTCATACCGATTTTCGTGCTGATGTTTTATCTGCCGTTTTCCTGGAGCTATTGGGCTGCCAGTGCGGTATTTAGTGTGGCTGCAGTAACCGATTGGCTGGATGGTTATCTGGCGCGGCGCTGGGAGCAGAGCACACCCTTTGGCGCATTCCTCGATCCGGTAGCGGATAAGCTCCTGGTTGCGGTGGCGTTGGTGCTGCTTGCCGCGGAGCACGGCAACCTCTGGCTGACGCTGCCGGCGACGATTATCATCGGCCGCGAAATCGTGGTGTCTGCTTTACGTGAGTGGATGGCTGAAATCGGCGCAAGGGCGCACGTAGCAGTCTCCAATCTCGGCAAGTGGAAAACCGCGGCGCAAATGGCTGCACTGGTTATTCTGCTCGGCAATCCGCCACATTTCACGCTTTGGGTGCTGGGCGGGTATCTGCTGTTGATCGTGGCTGCAGTGCTGACATTGTGGTCGATGGTGCATTATTTGATGGCTGCCTGGCCGCATCTGAGCCCGACCGCTGAAAAGAAATAAAACTTTTTTGAATCAAGGGGTTGACGCCGGGCGCTGGTCATATAGAATGGCGCCCGTCACCAAGACAAGCGGGAATAGCTCAGTTGGTAGAGCACGACCTTGCCAAGGTCGGGGTCGCGAGTTCGAGTCTCGTTTCCCGCTCCAGTTTCAACGGGCCGTTAATGACGGCCTGTTTAGTTTCAAGGCTGAGTAGCAGAGTGGTTATGCACCGGATTGCAAATCCGTGAACGCCGGTTCGATTCCGACCTCAGCCTCCAATAAAAAGCCCTGTAGATCAATCGTCTACGGGGCTTTTTTCTGTCTGCAGAATTTTAATCCAAGCTATCTGGGGCGCTTGGGTTATCTGCATCGGCGCTTAACGTGCCTTAGTCGGTGTTCAGCCAGGCGTTACCTTCTTCTTTTATCTTGCTTTCCAGTTCGCTGCCGCGGGTGGCGAATACGCGACTGAGTGGGAAGCCACTTTTTTCCAGCAGATAGGCAAGGGCGGCATATTCACGCGGGTATTTCTCTACTACCGCGCGATCAACTTCTACCGGTCCTGAGGGGAATGTGAAGGCCCCCATGTCGTAAATGCTCTGGCGTTTGACTATTTTCCAAAGGCCCTCGCGCTTTTCAACGCGATCATAGAAACGGTTATGCACGGCGCAGCCCAGGTTAAGCTGAGCATTCTCTGCAATGATCACCGCATTGGTTTCGACAATTGCTTTGGCACCATTGAGCGTGACGACTGGAGCGCCGATCAGGTGCTTTGTGCGCAGGTCGGAGCTACCCATCCGTTTAGACCCGGCGATGAATTCGGTGAACGGGCCTTCAAACCACGTGATTTCGATAATTCCATCGGGATGAAACGTGTCAGCCAGTTGCTGCCATTGCTCAAGATCGCGGTGAATCCAGCCATTCATGAGGTCAGTGATTTGCAGCCGGTCTTCAATATAAGTTTGCACAGCGCGCTCCTTAAATTGTCTGGACCTTCGAGCATCTTCTCGCGCGGGTAAAAAATCAAATAGATTGATATGAACGATTAATCCTAAAAACTGAAAATGGCGAGGCGCTATGGACTTACGACATATGCGTTATTTCGTGGCGGTGGCCGAGGAGTCGCAGAGCAAAGCAAATTAGCTGAATGAGCTGCCCTTGGGCGGCTTTTCATTTCCGCTGGTCGGTGGCCGGCTTTTTATGATTGGCTCAGATGTGCTTTACTGTATGCATATACAGTAAATGGGTTTGCAGTATGACCATCGAATTTTTAGGGCACCTCGCTTTTGAGGGTGTGCTTTATCCGTACTTCGCCTTTCGGGTGCCTGCGGGCTTTCCAAGCCCTGCACAGGACCACTTGGAGCAGGAAATCTCATTAGATGAGCTGTTTAACCTGCGAGCACCGCATACCTATTTAGTGAAGGTGGCGGGCGACAGCATGGTTCAGGCCGGTATTGATGACGGAGATCTGTTGATCGTTGATCGCTCTCGAGAAGCTAAGCATGGCGCAATCGTTGTTGCCGCTTTGAACAACGAGCCATTGATTAAACGCTTTTGCCGTGAGGGTGCGTCAGTGGTGCTGCGCTCGGAAAATGCTAAGTTCGCGCCGCGCTACATCATGGAGAACGACGAGCTGAGCGTGTGGGGTGTGGTGCGTTTCAGTGTGCGTTGCCATGACATCTCCTGAGCAGATTTTTGCGTTGATCGACTGCAATAGTTTTTACGCAAGCTGTGAGCGGGTATTCAGGCCTGATCTGGCGCGTACGCCCATCGTTGTCTTATCGAATAACGATGGGTGCGTGATTGCGCGCTCGGCCGATGCCAAGCCTTTTATCAAGATGGGTGAACCTTACTTCCAAATTAAGGACAAGCTGCAGGAGCACGGCATCGTCGCGTTCAGCAGCAATTACGCGTTGTACGGCGACATGAGCCAGCGGGTCATGACCGTGATTGAGTCGCTGGTACCGGCGCTTGAGGTATATTCAATTGATGAGGCGTTTGCCGACCTTAGCGGCATAGCAGGTGCTAGCGTCGAAATGCTCGGTCGTGAGATACGCACTCGGGTGTTGCGCTCAACAGGTATTCCCGTCGGCGTGGGCATCGCAGGAACAAAGACGCTATCAAAGCTGGCCAATCACGCCGCCAAACGGTGGATACGGCAATCGGGCGGGGTGGTTGATATTCGCGACCCAGACAGGCGTGACAAATTGCTCAAGGCCATCGACGTGAGTGAAGTCTGGGGAGTGGGGCGTCGAATGACAGCGCACCTCAATAGTATGAATATCCGTACTGCCTGGGACTTGGCGCAGGCTGATGCCTGGACTCTGCGCAAACAATTTAGCGTGGTCATCGAAAAAACAGCCCGGGAGCTGCGAGGGGTGCCTTGCCTTGAGCTTGAACATGTAGCGCCACCTAAACAGGAAATTTGCTGTTCTCGGATGTTTGGTAATCGGCTGCACCACATCGAACCTATTCGAGAGGCTGTAGCGACTTACGCGGCGCGGGCGTGTGAAAAGTTGAGGGCTCAGGGTTCGCTGTGTAAAAAAGTGAGGGTGAGTATCCGCACGGGCATGTTCAATCCGGATGAGCCGAAGTTTGCACGCGGCGTGATATGTGAGCTGCCTTACCCGACTGACGATACCCGGCAAATCACCAAAGCTGCCGTCGCTGGGCTTGAGCGGGTTTTTAGGGAAGGCTATGCGTTTAGCAAGGCAGAGGTGCTGTTGCTGGATTTACGCCAGCGTGGTGAATTCACTGATGACATGTTTAGCATCACCCAGCCTGCTGCATCGGAGAAGGTGATGCATGTGCTTGACGCTATCAACGGCAAGTGGGGGAAGGGCACTATGCGGCCAGCCGGTGTGCCGGCAACACCGGCATGGGCGATGCGTCGCGAGTTGATGAGCTTGAGTTACACGACTCGCCTTGATCAGTTGTGGACGGTCTACGCCAAGTAGGCCTGCATGACATCTCACAATTAATCCCAGCAGAAGGCTGATGAAGGCGCTAAGGCCTGGCACTGGGCTGGCCGGTGGTTTTGGCCTTGTATGAATGGCACGTTTTTGCGCGCGCCGGATAGTGAGTGGATATGTGCCAAGGGCTTGCTGTGGATGTGTTATAGTAACGCTCGATTTGTCATCAAATAGTCTTGTTTGTTGTTTTTAATCAATAAGATAGGCACCTTATATAAGGTGATTTATCAAGAGACTGTTTGCAGTAGCCGCATTTTTTGGTTGCGCCCGCGTCACGTTTCACGAATGTTCACTTAAAACTTCCAGTGACTGCGCTACGGTTCGGTTGGCTAATTGCCCTTGCCACGGTACGGCAGGAATATCGCCGCAGCGCTTACTGGCTCATCCCAACCCATGTGGCCTTTGGTAGAGGTCACCACTAGGAGAGGAGGCGCCATGCCCATCATTACTCTTCCCGACGGCAGTCAACGTCCATTCGATCACCCGGTATCCGTACTCGAGGTGGCGCAGTCTATTGGTGCAGGTCTGGCCAAGGCCACCGTGGCCGGCAAGGTCAACGGCGTGCTGGTAGATGCCTGTGACATGATCGAGCAGGACTCAACGCTGCAGATCATCACCCCGAAAGATCAGGAAGGCGTCGAGATTATTCGTCACTCCTGCGCGCATCTGGTTGGACACGCTGTGAAGCAGCTGTTCCCGGACGCCAAGATGGTGATCGGCCCGGTCATTGAAGAAGGTTTTTACTACGATATCGCCTCGCCGCGTCCTTTCACTCTGGAAGACGTAGCGGCAATCGAGCAGCGCATGCAGCAACTGATCGAGAAAGATTACGACGTGATCAAGAAGGTCACTCCGCGCGCTGAAGTGATTGATGTGTTTGCGGCGCGCGGCGAAGAGTACAAGCTGCGTCTGGTTGATGACATGCCGGACCAGCAGACCATGGGTCTGTACTATCACGAAGAATATGTTGATATGTGCCGCGGCCCGCACGTGCCGAACACCCGTTTCCTCAAGGCGTTCAAGCTGACCAAGCTGTCCGGGGCCTACTGGCGCGGCGATGCCAAGAATGAACAGTTGCAGCGTATCTACGGCACCGCTTGGGCTGATAAGAAGCAGTTGGCGGCTTATGTGCAGCGCATCGAAGAAGCTGAAAAGCGCGATCACCGTAAAATCGGCAAGCGCCTGAACCTCTTCCACACTCAGGAAGAAGCGCCGGGCATGGTGTTCTGGCATCCGAATGGCTGGACTCTGTACCAGGTGCTTGAGCAGTACATGCGCAAAGTGCAGCGTGAGAGCGGCTACCTGGAGATCAAGACCCCGCAAGTGGTTGATCGTTCTCTGTGGGAGAAGTCGGGCCACTGGGCTAACTATGCCGACAACATGTTCACCACTGAGTCGGAAAGCCGCGATTACGCGATCAAGCCAATGAACTGCCCATGCCACGTGCAGGTGTTCAATCAGGGCCTGAAGAGCTACCGTGAGCTGCCAATGCGCCTGGCTGAGTTTGGTGCTTGCCACCGTAACGAGCCGTCTGGCGCACTGCACGGCATTATGCGCGTGCGCGGCTTTACTCAGGACGACGCACACATCTTCTGTACGGAAGAGCAGATGCAGGCTGAGTCGGCTGACTTCATCAAGCTGACGCTGGATGTATACAAAGACTTCGGCTTTACCGATATCCAGCTCAAGCTGTCGACTCGCCCTGAAAAGCGTGTGGGTTCAGATGAGTTGTGGGACCGCGCCGAGGCTGCACTGGCTTCTGCGCTCGACAGCGCTGGCCTGGCTTATGATTTGCAGCCGGGGGAAGGGGCGTTCTACGGCCCGAAAATTGAATTCTCGCTGAAGGATTGCCTCGGTCGGGTTTGGCAGTGTGGTACCCTGCAGCTCGATTTTAACCTGCCTGTGCGTTTGGGCGCTGAATTCGTCAGTGAAGACAACAGCCGCAAGCATCCGGTGATGTTGCACCGCGCGATTCTGGGTTCTTTCGAACGCTTCATTGGCATTCTGATCGAGCACTATGAAGGTGCGTTCCCGGCGTGGCTTGCACCTACTCAGGCTGTGGTGATGAATATCACCGATAAACAGGCTGATTTTGCCGCTGAAGTTGAAAAAACTCTCAATGAAAGCGGTTTTCGTGCCAAGTCTGACTTGAGAAATGAAAAGATAGGCTTTAAAATCCGCGAGCATACTTTGCTCAAGGTTCCGTATCTCTTGGTTATTGGAGATAGGGAAGTTGAAACGCAAACTGTCGCTGTGCGTACCCGCGAAGGGTCCGATCTGGGTTCAATGTCTGTATCCCAATTCGCTGAATTCGTTACGCAAGCGGTTTCCCGGCGTGGTCGCCAAGATTTGGAGTAATCACTATTAAGCGTGAAATGAGACAAGATAAACGAGCTGCACCAAAAGCGCCGATCAATGAGAATATCTCGGCACGCGAGGTTCGTTTAATTGGCGCTGAAGGCGAGCAGATTGGCATCGTCTCTATTGAAGAAGCGCTACGCGTGGCTGAAGAGGCCAAGCTGGATCTGGTAGAAATTTCTGCTGACGCTTTGCCCCCCGTATGTCGCATCATGGACTACGGCAAGCACCTGTTCGAAAAGAAGAAGCAGGTAGCAGCGGCGAAGAAGAATCAGAAGCAAGTACAGATCAAAGAAATCAAGTTTCGTCCAGGGACGGAAGAAGGGGATTACCAGGTAAAACTACGCAACCTGGTACGTTTCCTTAGTGAGGGGGACAGGGCCAAGGTTTCATTGCGATTCCGCGGTCGTGAGATGGCGCACCAGGAGCTGGGCATGGAGTTGTTGAAGCGAGTTGAAGGTGACTTGCTTGAATACGGCACCGTTGAACAGCACCCGAAGATGGAAGGACGCCAACTTATAATGGTCATCGCCCCCAAAAAGAAGAAGTAATCTACTGGGCACGGCAGGCCTTGAGATTATATTTATTAACTGAATGCGGAGTATCCGAACATGCCAAAAATGAAAACCAAGAGCGGTGCAGCGAAGCGCTTCCTGAAGACTGCTTCAGGCTTCAAGCACAAGCACGCTTTTAAGAGCCACATCCTGACCAAAATGTCCACTAAGCGTAAGCGTCATCTGCGCGGTAGCACCTTGGTGCATCCGTCTGACGTGGCAAAAGTGGCGCGCATGCTGCGCGTTCGATAATTTAGGTTAGGTAGAGGAAATAACTCATGGCTCGTGTAAAGCGCGGCGTAATTGCTCGTAAGCGTCACAAAAAAATTCTGAAACTGGCTAAAGGCTACTACGGCGCACGCTCACGCGTATTCCGTGTTGCCAAGCAGGCTGTGATCAAGGCAGGCCAATACGCCTACCGTGACCGCCGTCAGCGGAAGCGTCAGTTCCGTGCCCTTTGGATCGCTCGTATCAACGCTGGCGCACGTGTAAACGGTCTGTCTTACAGCCGTTTCATTGCTGGCCTGAAAAAAGCTTCCATCGAGATCGACCGTAAGGTATTGGCTGATCTGGCAGTGAACGAAAAAGCGGCGTTTGCTGCAATTGTCGAGAAAGCGAAAGCCGAACTGGCTTAAGTCCCCGACAATCACTGGGTTCGCTCAGTGTTGAACGTCACCAAAATAGGGGGAGAGCTTCACGGCTCTTCCCCTATTTCGTATCTGGAGTCTGTAAATGGAAAATCTGGATGTGCTGGTCTCGCAAGCGCTTGAGGCCGTGCGCAACACCGAAGATGTGAATGCCCTGGAGCAACTGCGGGTTCACTATTTGGGTAAAAAGGGCGAGCTGACTCAGGTGATGAAGACCCTGGGCAACCTCTCGGCTGAAGAGCGGCCGAAAGTTGGCGCGCTGATTAACGCGGCAAAAGAGCAGGTGCAAACCGCGCTCAATGCACGCAAGGAAACGCTGGAACACGCTGCACTGAGCGCCAAATTGGCGGCTGAGCGCATTGATGTGACCTTGCCCGGTCGTGGTCAGACCACTGGCGGTTTGCATCCGGTAACGCGCACATTGGAGCGCGTAGAGGAGTTCTTTACTCGGATTGGCTACGGCATTGCCGAAGGCCCCGAGGTCGAGAACGACTACCACAACTTCGAGGCGCTCAACATTCCCGGCCATCACCCGGCGCGGGCAATGCATGACACCTTCTATTTCAATGCGAACATGCTGCTGCGCACGCACACATCGCCTGTGCAAGTGCGCACCATGGAATCGCAACAACCACCGATCCGGATCGTTTGTCCGGGCCGCGTGTACCGCTGCGACTCCGATATCACCCACTCGCCGATGTTCCATCAGGTAGAAGGCCTGTTGGTAGATGAGGGCGTCAGCTTTGCTGATCTCAAGGGTACGATTGAAGAGTTCCTGCGGGTGTTCTTCGAGAAGCCGCTGGGCGTGCGTTTCCGTCCTTCGTTCTTCCCGTTTACCGAGCCTTCGGCTGAAGTCGACATGCAGTGCGTGATGTGCAGCGGTAAAGGTTGCCGCGTGTGCAAGCAAACGGGTTGGCTGGAAGTCATGGGTTGCGGCATGGTTCATCCAAACGTACTGCGCATGAGTGGCATCGACCCTGAGAAGTACTCGGGCTTTGCTTTCGGCATGGGCGTTGAGCGTCTGGCCATGCTGCGTTACGGCGTGAATGACTTACGCCTGTTCTTCGATAACGACCTGCGGTTCCTGGCGCAATTTCGCTAGTGCCCATTCCCGTCATCGAACAGTTTTAGGAGAGCAGGATGAAATTCAGTGAACAATGGCTGCGTAGCTGGGTAAACCCGCAGGCCACTCGTGACGAGTTGGTGGCGCGTTTATCGATGGCCGGCCTTGAAGTTGATAGCGTTGAAGGGGCAGCAGGCCAGTTCAGCGGTATCGTTGTGGGTGAGGTGCTGAGCACCGAGCAGCACCCAGATGCAGACAAACTGCGTGTCTGTCAGGTGTCGAATGGCAGCGAGAGCTTTCAGGTGGTGTGCGGCGCGCCGAATGTGCGCCCCGGCCTGAAGATCCCGTTTGCGATGATTGGCGCCGAGTTACCGGGCGACTTCAAAATCAAGAAGGCCAAGCTGCGCGGCGTCGAGTCCAACGGCATGCTGTGTTCTGCTGCCGAGTTGCAGATCAGCGAAGATCACGACGGTCTGATGGAATTGCCGGGCGATGCGCCGGTTGGGGACGACATTCGTGCTTACCTGAACCTGGACGACGCCAGCATCGAAGTCGACCTGACGCCGAACCGCGGTGACTGCCTGTCGCTCGCCGGTTTGGCGCGTGAAGTCGGTGCGTTGTACAACACGCCGGTAACCCGTCCGGAAATTGCAGCAGTGACCGCGTCTCACGAGCAAGTCTTGCCGGTTGAAGTAGTGGCCAGCAAAGCGTGCCCGCGTTATCTGGGCCGTGTATTGCGCAATGTCGATCTGAGCAAGCCATCGCCGTTGTGGATGGTTGAGCGTCTGCGTCGCTCCGGCGTTCGTAGCATTGACGCGGCAGTCGACGTCACCAACTACGTGATGCTCGAACTTGGCCAGCCAATGCACGCCTTTGACCTCAACGAGCTGAATGGCGGCATTCGTGTGCGCATGGCAGAAGAGGGCGAAAAACTGGTGTTGCTCGACGGTCAGGAAGTCAGCCTGCGCGCCGACACGCTGGTTATCGCTGACCACCAACGCGCCCTGGCAATTGCCGGCGTAATGGGTGGCGAGCACAGCGGTGTAAGCGACAAGACCCGTGACCTGTTCCTTGAGAGCGCATTCTTCGACACCATCTCTGTGGCGGGTAAGGCGCGTTCATACGGCCTGCACACCGATGCATCGCACCGCTACGAGCGTGGTGTTGACTCGCAGTTGGCGCATCAGGCGATGGAGCGTGCGACACAATTGCTGCTGGATATCGTCGGCGGCGAAGCAGGCCCGATCATCGACGTCACCAGCCAGGACAGTCTGCCGAATATCGCGCCGATTACTCTGCGCGCCGATCGCGTCGAACAAATGCTTGGCCTGAAAATCGAAGATCAGGAAATCACGCGCCTGCTGTCGGCGTTGGGTCTTGGCGTAACTGCGGATGGCGAAAGCCGTTGGCAGGTAACAGTACCAAGCCATCGCTTCGATATCAGCCTTGAAGTTGACCTGATCGAAGAGCTGGCACGCCTGTATGGCTACAACCATCTGCCGGTTCGTTATCCGCAGGCGCGCCTGGCGCCGCAAGCTAAATCCGAAGCGCAGGTTGAGCTACCAGCGTTGCGCCGCCTGTTGGTTGCGCGCGGTTATCAGGAAGCAATCACCTACAGCTTCATCGACCCGAAACAGTTCGCTCTGTTCAATCCGGGCGTTGAGCCGCTGTTGCTGGCCAATCCGATCTCTGCTGACATGGCCGCCATGCGTTCGTCGCTGTGGCCGGGCCTGATCAAGGCGCTCGAGCACAACCTCAATCGTCAGCAGTCGCGTGTCCGCCTGTTCGAAAGCGGCCTACGTTTTGTTGGTCAGCTCGAAGACCTCAAGCAAGAAGCCATGCTGGCCGGTGTTGTCTGCGGCAGCCGCTTACCGGAAGGCTGGGCGCACGGCCGTGAAGCGGTCGATTTCTTCGACCTCAAAGCCGATGTGGAAGCGTTGCTGGCCAGTGCCGGCGCGGGCGATGCATTCAGCTTTGTGCCGGGTGAACACCCAGCGCTGCATCCGGGCCAAACTGCACGCATTGAGCGAGAAGGGCGCTTGGTTGGTTTCATGGGTGCCATTCACCCGGAACTTGCCAAGAAGCTGGGTCTCGACCAGCCTGTGTTCATGTTTGAACTGGTTCTGAGCGAAGTGGCTCAGGGTCGAATGCCGGCTTTTGCTGAGTTATCGCGCTTCCCGGAAGTGCGTCGCGACTTTGCATTGGTCGTCGATCGTGAGGTTCCAGCCGCGTCATTGCTGGGCTTAATCCGTGAAACAGCAGGGGAATGGCTCACAGACCTCAGGCTATTTGACGTGTATCACGGTAAAGGCATTGATCCGCATAGAAAAAGCATCGCAGTTGGCTTGACCTGGCAGCATCCTTCGCGCACTCTTAATGACGATGAGGTGAGTACCACAACGCAAACGATTCTCACCTCGCTGGAACAAAGGTTCAACGCCACGTTAAGGAACTAGCGTATGGGGGCTCTGACGAAAGCTGAAATGGCGGAACGTCTGTATGAAGAGCTAGGCTTGAATAAACGCGAGGCCAAAGAATTGGTCGAGCTGTTTTTCGAAGAGATCCGGCAAGCGCTGGAGCTCAACGAACAAGTCAAGCTATCGGGGTTCGGCAACTTCGATCTGCGCGATAAGCGTCAGCGCCCCGGTCGTAATCCAAAAACAGGGGAGGAAATTCCTATCACGGCTCGCCGTGTAGTGACTTTCCGCCCAGGCCAAAAACTTAAAGCCAGGGTTGAAGCGTATGCTGGAGCCAAGTCATAACGACGAACTGCCGGTTATTCCCGGCAAACGTTATTTCACAATCGGCGAAGTCAGCGAACTCTGTGCGGTCAAACCGCACGTTCTGCGTTATTGGGAACAAGAGTTTCCTCACCTCAACCCCGTCAAGCGCCGCGGAAACAGGCGATATTATCAGCGCCAAGACGTGCTGATGATTCGCCAGATCCGTGCGCTTTTGTACGACCAGGGCTTCACCATCGGCGGTGCGCGCCAGCGCCTGTCCGGTGATGAAGCCAAGGACGATACAACCCAATACAAGCAGATGATCAAACAAATGATCAGCGAGCTGGAAGACGTATTGGTGGTCTTGCGAAAGTAGCGGGCTAAACTAAAAAGTTTACAAATTTCATAAGCTTATAGTATAGTTCGCGACAGTTTCGAGGATGCGGAAACGGATTCTCAACTAGTCGGGGCGTAGCGCAGTCCGGTAGCGCACTAGCATGGGGTGCTAGGGGTCGAGTGTTCGAATCACTCCGTCCCGACCATATTTCATAGAGGAATCAAGCACTTAGCGGCTTGGTTCCTTTTTTAGTTTTAGGCTCGCGCAAAACTGGCGCAAAATGCGCGCAAAACTATCCGGTTATTTCGCTGATGTTCAGGTCGGGGATTGCGTCTGACCACACGATTTCAGCATGGTCTTTCTGGTAGTTTTTGGTCATGCCTTCGGTTGCGTGGCCTGCAATCTTCTGCCCATCCTTTCCGGCTTTTTTGTAAAGATGCAGCGACAGCGCTCGCACTTCGTGGAAGCCCGGCATTTCTTCATCCTTCCAGTCTGCATAACATTTCACTTTGTCCCTGACCTCTTTGAATGCCTTGGTTAAGTAGCGCTCTTCGATCTTGGTCCAGTGGTCTTTATGCTGTGCCTGCTTTTGTTTCAGTCGGTCGGGCTGACGGTGGACCAGGTAAGGGGATGCCGTATTGTCACGACAGCGGCTAATAACTTCTTGCAGCTCATCCGTGATTAGAAAACGAATCCATGCGGCGTCGCTGGCCTTGGATGTTTTTTTCTGGACAACACAGAGATAGCAGTCCCATCACCAACGCCAAAGCTCGCCTTAGGGGCATCACCGCAAAACAGAAAATAGCCCTAACGGCCTGATCTCTATTTCTGGCGAATACTGAAATGGGGGGTTATCGTGTGAACTGCAGTATGATCAATACATGGAATGCTGGATGTGCATTTGATCATGGCCGCGTAATGGCACCATTTATAAAAGGATTTTTTATGGCGAATGAAAGCAGTGAGTTTGATTTCGATTACGTAATTGTTGGCTCCGGCTTTGGTGGCAGTGTTTCTGCATTACGCCTGGCTGAAAAAGGATACAGCGTTGCAGTGATCGAACAAGGCCGACGCTGGACGCCTCAGAACTTGCCAAAAACGAGTTGGCAGTTTTGGGATTTTATTTGGAGTCCACAAGTTGGCTTGCGCGGTTTCTTTAAAATAAACCTTTTTAAGAGAGTCATGGTCCTTAGTGGTTGTGGTGTCGGTGGTGGTTCGATTACCTATGCTCAGACATTATTGGTTGCACCTGAAGAAATTTGGCAACAGGGCACATGGAAGGGCCTTGAAGACTGGCAAAAAACAATGCCAGCTTATTATGATCTGGCAAAACGCATGCTCGGGGTGACAGAAAATCGCCGCCGCGCGCCCGCCGATGACAAGCTTTATGAAATGGCAAAAGTCTGGGGTTGTGAAGATACGTTTAAATTAGAAAATGTTGGTGTATTTTTTGGGGATGACGACAAACCTCAAGGCGCTGAATATAACGATCCATATTTTGGTGGCGCTGGTCCGAAACGTAAATCATGCAATGCTTGTGGCGGTTGCATGGTGGGTTGTAAATATGACTCAAAAAATACACTTGATAAAAACTATCTTTATCTCGCTGAGCAACTCGGCGTGGAAGTTAAAGCTGAAACAAAGGTGCTGGATGTCTCACCAATAGCCGGTGCTATCGATGGTTCAGAAGGTTATCGACTCACTTTGCGTCCAACATTCAAACGATTCGGAGAGAAAACTCAAATCACGGCGCGGTCAGTCATTTTTTCTGCTGCTTCGCTTGGTACCCAAGATTTATTACTCCGGATGAAAGATAGCGGCGCATTGCCGAATCTTTCTGAGCAGCTTGGTAAGCAAGTACGAACCAATTCAGAGTCTTTATTAGGGGTGCGTTATCCGGGGAGCGATCTCGATCTATCAACTGGTATCGCCATTGGCTCTGGGATCCAGATTGATCAATTTACGCATGTTGAGGCAACACGCTATCCATCAGGCTCAAATATTATCTCGTTTTTGTTTACGCCTTTGACTGGCGGGAAACCCGGTATAACTCGTCCATTGAGCTGGCTGGGGGCTGTGGCTAAGTTACTCGTTACCAATCCTGTTAAAGGCTTGCGTGCACTCATGCCGTATCGATTTGCCAATGAGACGATGATCTTTTTGGTGATGCAAACCGTCGATGCACATATTGACTTTAGTTTGAAGCGACCTTGGTTTTGGCCGTTTAGCAAGCAAATGACATCTTCGAGCAAACGAATCCCAACCTTTATTCCTGAAGCAAATAACTTCACCGAGAAAGTAGCGAAAGCCACTGATGGGATCGGCTTAAGCTCAATAAGTGAAATCTTATTTAATGTGCCAACCACTGCGCACTGTATGGGTGGCTGCTGCATGGGAGACACGGCGAAAACGGGTGTGATTGATAATCAGCATCGTGTTCACAACTATAAGAATTTATTTGTGATCGATGGTTCGACGATTTCATCCAATTTAGGCGTAAATCCAAGCTTAACCATTACCGCGCTTGCAGAAAGGGCAATGAGTTTTATTCCACCCAAAGAAGATGGAGCACAAAATGTGCGACATATTCAAGGTGATGAAACTAAGGCTCAAGCTGTAGGTGAGATGTAAACTTTCAAATCATCATCGATGCCACATGACAAATCTTTATGCGGCTCTGATCGATCAATAGTTTAGTGAGCGACTGGTCGCGATGAAGCTGTAGCTTTCGAGGACGAGGACGGTAGTTTCGCGTTTGAGTTCCGGGGAAAGGCACGGTGATGCTGGGCAGCTAACACTTCTCTATGGCGAGCATTCCCGCCTCAAAGGGTCTTAGGCCGCTAAAGCGGCGGCTGGAATAGAAAAAACGCGGCGCTCAATGAGGGAGCCGCGCAAACGCTCAACTGGTAGTCGCGGTTCCCGCCCGGTTGGGGCGGGTTGGCGTCAGAATTGCTCGGCACGCAGGCCGTATAGCGCGTCGCTGCCTGCGCGAATGCTGGCTTCAAGGCTCAGGCTGCGCGGTAGCAGGCGGGCGAAGAAGAACTCTGCTGTGGCCAACTTGGCGCTGTAAAACACTTCATCTTCGCTGCACTTGGCTTGAGCTACGGCGGCCATGCGCGACCACATCCATGCGTAGGCGGTGTAGCCGAACAGGTGCAGGTACTCAACCGAAGCCGCACCGGTTTCGTGCGGGTTGCCCGCGGCACGCTCCTGCAGCCAACTGCTGGTCCGTTCCAGGCGCTCAACAGCATCGAGCAGAGCAGCGGCATATGGCGTATTAGGCTGCTCGGCGAAACGGCGAATCTCCTGGGTGAAGTGTCGCAGCGCTACGCCGCCGTTGGCGATGACCTTACGCCCGAGCAAGTCGAGGGCCTGAATGCCGTTGGTGCCTTCGTAGATCTGCGCGATGCGCACGTCACGCACCAATTGCTCCTGCCCCCATTCGCGGATGTAACCGTGGCCGCCGAACACCTGTTGGCCATGGATGCAGCTGTCCAACCCGGTGTCGGTAAAAAACGCCTTGGCGACCGGAGTGAGCAAGGCAACCAGACTATCGGCTGTCTGGCGCTCGTCGTTGTCGTCGCTGAATTTGCTGAGGTCGAGCTGCTGTCCGACATAACAGGCAAACGCCCGGCCGCCTTCGGTGAGGGCCTTCATGGTCAGCAGCATGCGCCGCACATCGGCGTGCACGATGATCGGATCAGCCGCTTTGTCTTGGGCTTGCGGGCCGCTGGCGGAACGGCTTTGCAGGCGCTCGCGGGCGTAATCGCGAGCCGCCTGATAAGAGGCCTCGGCGCAGCCAATGCCTTGGATGCCAATGGACAGGCGCTCATAGTTCATCATGGTGAACATCGCCGCTAGGCCTTTATTCGGCTCGCCGATCAGGTAGCCGGTAGCTCCATCGAAGTTCATCACACAAGTGGCCGAGGCCTTGATGCCCATCTTGTGCTCGATCGAGCCACAGCTCACCGCGTTGCGTTCCGCCAGACTGCCATCGGCATTGACCAGCACTTTGGGCACCAGAAACAGCGAGATACCGCGCGCACCAGCGGGGGCGTCAGGCAACTTGGCCAGCACCAGGTGAATGATGTTTTCGGTCAGGTCCTGCTCGCCGCCGGTGATGAAGATCTTGCTGCCGCTGATCTGGCAGCTGCCATCGGCTTGCGGTTCGGCCTTGGTGCGGATGATGCCCAGGTCGGTGCCGGCGTGGGCTTCAGTCAGACACATGGAGCCGGCCCAGCGGCCTTCATACATTGGCGGCAGGAAAGTGTTTTTCAGCTCTTCGCTGGCATGCGCGTCGATGGCCAGACAGGCTCCGGAACTCAGTGCCGAATACAGGGCGAAGCTGGAGCCGGCGGCATAGAGCATCTCTTCAAATGCGACGGCGAGCATCTTGGGCATGCCCATGCCACCGTAAGCTGGGTTGCCGGAAAGCCCCACCCAGCCGCCTTCGATATAGGTGCTGTAGGCTTGCTTGAAGCCTGTGGGGGTGCGTACATCGCCAGCGCTCCACTGTGCGCCTTCTTCATCTCCACTGCGGTTGAGCGGGGCGATCAGGCCACCGGTGACCTTGGCGGCTTCTTCAAGAATGGCATCGGCGGTATCAGAATCGACCGTTTCGGCCAGGGCCGGTAGACGTGCCCACAAGCTTGGGGCATCGAATACTTCATGGAGGACAAAGCGCAGGTCGCGCAGCGGGGCGTTGTACTCAGGCATCGACAGTTTCTCGCACAGGTGCCGCACAGCGCGCGGCGATTAAAACGTCCGGACGTCATTGCATCCGGAGCGTTGCAGGGATAGACAACACGGCCCGCAGCACAGCGGGCCATGTACGTTCACTCGGCCTCGGCTGGGCCTTTGACGGTGTTTTTAGTGGTGAATTTGAGCAGGTGAGTGCGCTCGATCAGAATGTACAGGGCGGCACCTGCAGCCAGGCCCCAGCCTGCGCCGTAGACGGCCAGTACCACACCCATGGTGCCGGCCACACCACGCTCGGTGTTGTTACTCAGTTGCTCGAACCCCACCATCAGGCAGATATAGCCAGTAAGGATCAGCGTCAGCGACAGGGCAACCGGCAGTACCGGCTGGAAAAAGCTCACCAACGGCAGGGCAAACAGGGCGATAAAACCAGTGATCCAAAAGGTGCCACCGCCGCTGTAGATTGAGTCCATGGCTTTGCGGCCGTACTTGTAGCGCTCGGCCATGGTCGCGGCGACGGCCGTCCAAATTGGCCCGGCCAGGCCGGGATACGGCGCGAAGAAGGCATGCAGCGCGTTGCGCAGCGCGGTGACCAGATGCACGCGATCGATGTTGTTCTCGATCACTTCGTCGGGGCGTAGTTCATCGGCGCGCTGCATCAGTGACTGGCCGACGATGATGTCGCCAAAGGCGATTACGTAGGCGATAACGGCCGTAGGCACGGCCAACAGGAACACATCCAGGCCTGGGAAGCCGACGCTAAACGGCAGGTAACTCCACATCTCGCCGAAGGCCGGCGCGGTGATGCCGAACTTCACGTCAGGCATCTCATATTCACCCACGGCAATGCCGATGATAATTGCGATCAGCATCCCCGGTACCATGCCGTAGTTGACGATTTTACGCGCCAGCGGCACACGTTCAGTGAGGCCTTTAAAGGATACCGAGAACATCAGGTACAGGCAGATCAGGCTGCCCAGCACCAGAGAAATAGGTGTATTGGCCAGACGCCCGCCAGCGGAAATTTCACCCATCAGCGCAGCGATACCGGCCCCGATGATGATGCCGCCTTTCATCGAGTTGGGAATCAGCCGGACCAAGGTGCTGCCCAGGCCTGTGACGCCGAGGAACAGGAAAATCACGAAGACTAGAAATTGCAGGGCAAACAATGCCTGAATCGCCTCAGGGCCGGGTTTGAAATTGCCGAGAAACAGTAATACAACCGGTATGCCGGGTGTGATCCAGCCGGGCACAAAGGGCACACCGAGCAGCGCCGGCAGCATAAAACCAACACCACACACCACAACATAAGCCAGCGCCACGTCGTAGGGCAGACCGAGGTACTTTTCCAGCAGCGGGATCATCGCCAGGCTGACCACGAACATGATCAGCGCCTGGAGCATCTCCGCGGTTTCCCAGCGGTAGTGGACAAAAGGCAGGCGTACTTTGAACGGGCCGATCGGCCAATGTGGCTGCTCATCCCCGTCGCGGCGTTTAAATACTTGCATTGAAGCTCTCCGTCGGCCGGTGGCCGGATTTTTGTTGTTGTGAAAACGGTTGTTGCGAGCGCATTCCTACGCCACCCAATGGGTAGCGCAGTGAACGGTTTAACGGCGTGGCGTCGTTAGAGGGCCTTGGCCATATCGCGCAGGACGAATTTCTGGATCTTGCCGGTGCTGGTCTTCGGCAGTTGGGTGAAGACCACGGTTTTTGGCACTTTGAAGCCGGCCAAGTGTTCGCGGCAGAAGCTGACGATGTCCGCCTCACTGACCTGCTGTTGTTCGGCCTTGAGGGTGATAAAAGCGCAGGGCGTCTCGCCCCATTTCTCATCCGGGCGCGCGACCACGGCGGCTTCGAGCACGCCGGGATGACGGTAGAGCACGCCTTCCACCTCGATGGTGGAGATGTTCTCGCCGCCGGAAATGATGATGTCTTTCAGGCGATCCTTGATCTCTACATAGCCGTCCGGGTGACACACGGCCAGATCGCCGGTATGAAACCAGTCGCCGGCAAAAGCTTCGGCAGTGGCGCTCGGGTTTTTCAGATAGCCCTTCATTACGGTATTGCCGCGCATGAAGATTTCGCCAATGGTTTCGCCATCGCGCGGGGTCGACTCCAGGGTTTTAGGGTCGGCCACCATCACCCCTTCCAAGGTGGGATAGCGCACGCCCTGACGAGATTTGAGCACTGCGCGCTCGTCCAGCGGCAAGGCGTCCCATTCGGCATGCCAGGCGCACAGGGTTACTGGGCCGTATACCTCGGTGAGGCCGTAGACGTGGGTGACGTGGATGCCCATTTCCTCAACCGCGCCAATCACCTTGGCGGGTGGCGCTGCCCCGGCCACCATGGCCTTGACCGGATGGTCGATGGCCGCTTTAGCTTCGGCGGGCATGTTGACCAATGCATTGAGCACAATCGGCGCACCACACATGTGGGTGACCTGCTCGCTGCGAATCAGGGTGAGAATCTTCGCCGGGTCAACACGGCGCAGGAATACATGCACACCCGCCAATGCGGTAATAGTCCACGGGTAGCACCAACCATTGCAGTGGAACATCGGCAGGGTCCAGAGGTACACCGGATGGTTGCCCATGGCCCATGTCATCTGGTTGCCCAGCGAGTTCAGGTAGGCGCCACGGTGGTGGTAAACCACGCCCTTGGGGTTGCCAGTGGTGCCGGATGTGTAGTTGAGGCTAATCGCCTGCCATTCGTCTGCCGGCCACTGCCAGGCAAATTGTGGATCGCCTTCGGCCAGAAATGCCTCGTAGTCGAGCTCGCTAACTGCTTGGCCTTCGCCGTATTCGGGATCATCCACGTCGATCACCAGTGGCGGATGATCGAGCATGCCGATGGCGGCGTGGACTACATCATGAAACTCGCGGTCGGTGATCAGTACCTTGGCTTCGCCGTGCTGCAACATAAAGGCGATGGCTTCGGCATCCAGGCGCACGTTGAGAGTATTAAGCACTGCGCCGATCATCGGCACGCCGAAATGCGCCTCGAGCATCTGTGGAATGTTCGGCAGCATTACCGCCACCGTGTCGCCTTTACCGATGCCGCGGCCGGCCAGTGCCGAAGCCAGACGCCGGCAGCGCGCGTATGTCTCGGCCCAGTCACGACGAATTGAACCATGCACAACGGCCGGGTAGTGCGGGTAAACACTGGCGGTACGCTCGATAAAGCTCAGAGGCGAGAGGGCGATATGGTTGACAGCGGCAGGCTCAAGGCCCTGTTCATAGATCGACATGCAAGTACCCATAGCAGATTGGATGCTCGGGCCATTGTGCGGGTAGTCTACGCATAGGCCCGGTATTGTTCTGGGTCTATTTATATATCTATTTGTATTTATATGGAAGTTAAACCATAGTCATATAGTATTACTACTATATGATATTTGAGGCGATTCACCCTTGGTCGCTTTGCGCTTTCAGGCCGCCCGCATGATACTGCGCCGGCTCGCGGCGTGTGCGATTAATAAGGAATGAAACAAAATGAATGAAATTTCCGTGCAGCTGAACAGTTGGTTGCGCATGCAACGTGAGTGCCTGCCGCTGGCGGTGCGCGCCGACGCGTTGCTGCGTGCCCTGCATGCCTGCCCGGAAGTACGCCAGGCGTTTTTTTTGCGGTGGCAGGCCAGCACGGCAATCTACAGCCATGAAGGCAATGCACCGCATCTGCCACCCGGCATTGGTGACCCGCTGCAGGCCAGTGATCAGCTGTTGTTTGAGCGCTTGCAACAAGAGCCTCGGCTGGACTTGGCCGCATTGCGTCAATTGTCGTGTTGGCTCTCAGGCCGGGTGCGCCGTGCTGGGCTCAATCATGGGCAGGCGCTCGCTCTGGAGCTGGATGAAGGGCAGCCTGGTTTGCTGCTGATTGAATTGCATGAGCACGCCGGGAGCGACTGGCTTGGTCTGGTGCATCAATTACTCTTGGCGCTGCTCGCCACGCTGCCGCAGCAAGCGCGTGGCAGCCTGCTGCTGGGCAGTGACCCGCAGCCCAGTTTGCTGCTGGATATCGAGGCGCTGCCGCTGCAGCTGAATGCGGCTATGCAGGCGCTGATGGGCGAACTCCCGCTGGCAGCGCTGGCAGATTTGTTACCGGTCAACGCTGCGCATTTAGTGCGCGCATGCCTGCAGCAGGACCGCGCGATTGAGGCGGTTGAAGCACAATATAATGGCCAGGTGCTGATGTGGACCTTTATGCCCGATGCTGCTGAGCAGCAAGTACTGGCGCGTTGCCGACCGGCTACTGCCCAAGCGCAGGCCGAACGTGAAGCGGCCAAGGCCAGCCGCCTGTACCGGCTGATCACCGAAAACACCACCGACCTGATTTCCCGGCACACCCCGGATGGCTGTTTTCTCGATGCCTCGCCGGCCAGTTGGACCCTGCTCGGTTACTGGCCGGAAGAGCTGCGCGGGACCTTGGTGCAGGCGCTGTTCCATGAGCAAGACCAGCAGAATCTGTTTGGCAGCACTCGTGAAGCCCTGGAGCAAGACGGCTATCACACCATGACTTATCGCATTCGCCATCGTGACGGCGACTACCTGTGGTTTGAAACTGCCAGCCGCGCGATCCGCGAAACCTACACCGGCGCGGTAGTTGAGGTGGTCAGCGTGTCGCGGGATATTACTGCGCGGGTGCTGGCTGAAGAAAACAAGCGGCGCCTGGCTGAAGTGGTCGAAGCTAATACTGACCTTGTACTGTTTATCGACCCGGGTGGGCACCTGGCGCACCTTAATCCGTCTGCTCGACATGCATTGAATATCGAGGATCAGCAGCCGTTACCGCCGCTCGAGCGGCTGTTGGCACCCGGCGATTATCAGCAGTTGCAAAGCGAAGGTTGGGCGGCGGCCGATGCCGCCGGGGTGTGGAGCGCAGAGGTACGGCTGCTGCCGCTGGGTGAGCCTGCACCGTTGCTGGTGTCGTTGGTGCTGTTGGCGCATCGCGGCCGTGATGGCGAGCATTATTACTCGCTGGTGGCGCGCGACATGACTGAACGCGAACTGCGCGAAGCCGAGGAGCGCCGGCATCAGGATGAGCTGGCGCACACGGCGCGGTTGGTCACCCTCGGCGAGCTGGCATCCGGAATTGCCCATGAAATCAATCAACCGCTGGCGGCAGTGGTCAATTATGCCAGCGCCAGCCAGCGCTATCTCAAGGCGCTGGGCGATAACCCCGAGGCGGCAGGTAAGGTCGCTCAAGGCTTGGAGCGGATCAATGAGCACGCAAACCACGCCTCGGAAGTAATCAAGCGCTTGCGAGCCTTCCTGCGCAAGGGGCAGCGGCGTACCCAAGCGCTGGATGTCGCTAGCGTGGCGCGCGAGGCGGTGCGTTTGTGCCAATGGGAGGCGAGTAATTGGCAGGTGACCATTGATGAGCAATTGGCGGACAATCTGCCGCCGGTGTATGCCGACCGGATTCTGCTGGAGCAGGTGCTGCTCAACTTGCTGCGCAATGCGATTGACGCCAACCGTGAGGCCCACCCCGGCCAACCTTCGCGTATCGAACTCTGCGCAGCCGAGCAAAATGGGCAGCTCTGTGTACGTGTGACGGATCAGGGGCCGGGTGTGGCGCAGGCCGAACTGGAGCATATATTCACCCCATTTTACACTAGCAAGGCCGAAGGGCTGGGGCTGGGCTTGTCGATGAGTCGCAGTATCATCGAGGGGATCGGCGGGGCGCTGGAGGCGCATCCGGCAATGGCCGGCGGCTTGTGCCTGGAGTGTCGCCTGCCGCTACTGCGTGGTGAGGACGCTGAACGTCTTGCTGGATATTAATTGCAACACAGTGGATGCATAACAATAAAAGGAGCGGGGCATGAGCCTGCAAATGCAACACCAGGTTTATGTGGTCGACGATGACCAGGGCATGCTCGACTCAACCGTTTGGCTGCTGGAGTCGGTGGGACTCAAGGCATTGCCGTTTACCAGTGGGCAGGCGTTTCTCGATGCCTGTGATGAACAGAGCCGAGGCTGTGTGCTGTTGGATGTGCGGATGCCGGGCATGGGCGGGCTCAATGTGCAGGACAGCATGCTCGCGCGCGGCATTGAGATGCCAGTGATCTTCGTCAGTGGGCATGCCGATGTGCCCATCGTGGTGCGCGCCTTCCGTGCCGGTGCCGTGGACTTCATCGAAAAGCCATACAACGAACAGTTGCTGCTCGATAGCGTGCAGCAGGCCTTGAGCCGTGCCCCCGCGAGGGCACAGGTTGATCCACGCTTGCAGGCGGTGGAGGCGCGCATCGCCAGCCTGACCCCGCGTGAGCGTGATGTATTGCTGCCGTTAGTGCGTGGCTACACAAATCGCGAGATGGCCGAGCAGCTGGATATCAGTGTCAAAACCATCGATCTCTATCGCTCGCGGGTGATGAAGCGCATGCAGGCGCAAACGCTTTCTGATTTGGTGGGTATGGCCATCTCAGCGGGTTTGGTTGATGCGCTGCAACTGCGAGATGCGCAGTCTGAGCGTTAGCTCCAGCAGTTTTGCTATCCCTCTGTTAAAACCACGCGCTTTGATGGCTCGTAAAACAGCTAGCAGTTATTCTCCATGTTATCAAAGCGCACGCACTAACCCACAACCAGCGATGTCACCTGATTAACGCTGATGATTCTGTCGCTCCAGATCATTTCGTAATGAGCGGCCTGAATGATTGAGGTGACGGGGCGTGGGGTAGTCAGTGCCCAGCAGATTTGCCCCGGGGCACGCACCGAGTTGTAGCGCAGGCCCGGGCAGGCGGCACGTTTTGCTTCGTTGCCCAGTTGGTTGGCGTGGGTATAGTCGTCGGGGGCGTAGATAGGGTCTGTGAGTGGCACTGTTGAGGCGTCCCGCATGCCAGCATCGCTGAAATTACAGGTCAGCCCTCTGAACACGAAGCGCTCGTAATTCAGGTTGTGCACGTTCGACCAATAACGCTCTTGGTGGTAGCGGACTTCGGCGATTGCGGTGTCCATGTTATCGGCAAGGTAGAGCACGCCGAAGCTGCCATTGCTGAAGCGCGAACCGGTCGGATTCAAGTGGGTGAAGGGCGCTGTTGCGTAGGAGCAGCCGGGAATGCCAAACGGTATCTGGTCGCGGGCTATCAGCTCAAGCTGGCCTATCTCGTTGAGCAGGCGCGGATTGCTGAGCGTCTGGATCTGATAGAGCGCCTCGAAGTCTTCTGCATCGGCTACATCGTCAAACAAGCCAATGGGCGGAAACTTGGAATTGACCAGGCGGTATGCCTGCAGACTCTCGCCTTTAGTCAGTGGCAGCGAGGTCAGCGTTACCACTGTGCACCGCGCAATGCATCGATGCGGCGAAAGGTCTCGTACAGCGAAATCATGTCACCTTGGGCCATGACGGCTAACGGTGAACGGCCGTTGAAGAACGGGTTGTGGTTCTCCATTGAGGCGAAACCGTAGAGATTCTCGGGGTTGTCGAATATCAGGCGCAGCGCCGAGTGGATATTCAGCACAAAACTGATGCGATGCATCTGATCAGCATCAAGGCTGACTGCCCAGTCTGCGTCTTGCTGGCCGGCGCGGGTGTAGGTGCTGCGCGATATCCGCAGGATTTTGCAGACCTGCTCGCCGGTTGCATTCCACTTGTCGAGAATGCGCAGCGCCGCTCTGAGGCCGGCAGTGCACTGGCTTTTAGAAAGCGCCTGAGCTTGCATGGCTACAGTCATGGTTAGCACCTCGTTTGATTCTGTAGAGCTAAAAATAGCATTTATGCATCTGTAGATCAAATTGGGGCGTGGCATTGCTCTAAAGCTGCATGACTACAGTAATCAGTGCAGAAATGGGCGCACGTTAGTTCTCGTGCAGGCTCAACCTGCATGCTGCTGTTGGCCTGTCAGTCGAGTCGCTTATTTATTCTTGCTGTGGCGGAGCCTAAAAGGACAACGCAAAATACCATCAGGATCAGCAGCTCACTCCACAGATCAGAGAAGCTGGCCGCTCTTAGCATGATGCCGCGGGTTAGGCGCAAATAGTGCGTGAGGGGCATCAGCTCGGCAATCCATTGCGCCGCCTTGGGCATGCCTGCAAACGGGAACATGAAACCGGACAGCAGTATTTGCGGCAAGAAGGAGAAGAAGGCCATTTGCATGGCCTGAAACTGGGTGCTGGTGATCGTTGAAATGAAGATGCCGACGCCGAGGCTGGCGATAATGAACAGCAGTGATGCCACATACAGTTCAGTGACAGAGCCACGTATCGGCACAGCAAACAACCACTTGCCGACGATCAGGATCACGCTGACCTGAATCAGGCCAATGCCGATAAAGGGCATTACCTTGCCGATGGTTAATTCCCATGACGATACGGGCGTGGCAATGAGCAATTCGAGATTGCCATGTTCGCGCTCCCGCACCAGCGCCACAGCGGTAAATATCACCATGGTCATGGTCAGAATCACCCCGAGTAATCCCGGCACTGTGTTGATGGCAGCCTCGCGCTCGGGATTGTAGAAGTTAACCACCTCGATACTTGTGCGCAGCGTTGTACCGGGTAATGGGAACTCGGCGAGCTGGCGGGTTGAGGCCTGAATGGATTGATCGGAGCCATCGACGACTAACTGCAAGGCTGGGCGATCTGTGCTTTGCCGGCGCTGCTCAAAATCGCTCGGAATCACCAGCGCGGCGCTGATTTTTCCTTGACGCAGCAGGGCGTCGATCTCTTGCGGGGCGCTCAGGTGATACTGCAAGTCGAGCACCTGGCTTGAGCCCAGCTCGGCAATGATTTCGCGCGAGTTGACCGTATTGGCCTGATCGAGCACGGCTGCATTGATGCCGCGAACATCCATGTTTATCGCGTAGCCGAACAACACCAATTGCAGCAACGGCACACCCGCGATCATGACGAAGGTTAACCGGTCGCGGCGCAGCTGGCGGAGCTCCTTGAGGATGATGGCGCCCAGACGTCGCAAATTCATGATGCCGCCCCGGCAGGCTTGTGGGTTACGTAAACAAACACGTCTTCGAGATTGGCTTCTGTTGGCTGGATCTGCACGCTGATGTTGGCTTGTTTGAGGTGCTGCTGCACCGTCTCTTGCGCGTCAGTGCTGTCTATCAGGATGCGCAGCGCCTTGCCGATCTGCGCCGTGGCCAACACGCCAGGGCAGTCGCGCAGGCTCGCTTGTACTTGTCGCGGCTGTTGGCAGTCTAGAATCAGCGCCTGCCCTGGCAGATTATCCATCAGCTCAGTCGGGCTGCCTGTCGCGACCAATTTGCCTGCATCAAGAAAACCGAGACGCATGCAGCGCTCGGCCTCATCCATGTAATGGGTGGAGACCAGCAGCGTGGTGCCCGCATCGGCTAACTCGAACAACGAGTCCCAGAATTCTCGGCGCGACTGCGGATCGACCGCGCTGGTAGGCTCGTCCAGTAGCAACAGATCGGGTTTGTGCAGCACCGCGCCCGCTAACGCCAGCCGCTGGCGTTGGCCGCCGCTGAGGGTTCCAGCCAATTGCTGGTGAATATCTGTCAGCCAGTAACGCTGCAGCAATTCGTCTATTCGCGCCCGTGCAGCCGCCTTGCCAAGGCCCTGAACCGCGGCCAGAAATTGCAGGTTCTCGATCACGCTGAGGTCTTCGTATAGCGAGAACTTCTGAGTCATGTAGCCAATACGTCGCTTTAGCGCCTCAGCGTCCTGCGGAATCTTGTAGCCGAGCACCTCGATCTCTCCGGCGCTGGGCAGAAGCAGGCCGCAGAGCATGCGGATGGTGGTTGATTTGCCGCAGCCATTCGGGCCGAGAAAACCGAATACCTCAGAACGTTGAACGCTCAGGTCGAGGCTGTCGACGGCAGTGAAATCGCCGAAACGTTTAGTCAGACTGCGTGCCTTGATAACCAGTTCGTCGTCACTCATGTTCAGGCAACCTGGCTGTGACGGGCAGACCCGCTGGCAGCTTCGCGGCTTCAACGCCTTGTAGTACGACTTCCGCGCGATACATCAGGCGACTGGCGTCTTCACCGGTGAGTGCGTAATACGGGGTGAAACTCGGGTCGCTGCTAATGCTGCGCACATGACCGGTGTAGCTTGTGCTGCCTTGCACTGTGACCTGCAACTCATCACCAATTGCTAGTTGGGTGCGCAGGCTTGCCGGTATGAACAGCCGTGCATAGGGCGCATCGCCGACTAGCATCACCACCAACTGCGCACCAGCGGGCGGTTGATCGCCGGTTTTGTAGGGTAAGGCGTCTATTCTTCCTGCGCGCGGCGCCTGCATACTCAGGTGTTCACGCGCCAGTTGCAGTTCGCGTAGCTTGCCTTCAGATGTGGCTTGTGCAGCTTGCGCTTGCTGGATTTGTTCGATGCGGGTGCCGTTAGTCAGTTCTTCAAGATTGGCCCGTGCGTTACGTGTTGCTGCCTGCGCCTCATCTCGTGCAGCGCGTGCTTTATCCAGTTCGGCGAGGGCAATTTGTTTGCGTGAGTAGAGGGTGGCGAGACGCGCGTAGTTGCGTTCGGCTTCTAGTTTGCTGGCCTGGGTCTGCTCTAGCGTGGCTTCTGCAGCTTGAATATTCTCAACCCTTGCGCCTTTGACTAGCTCTGCCAGTTTGGCGCGGTTTTGGCTTAATTCGCCCTGGGCCTGCGCAATGCGTGCATCCTGGCGGCGTGGGTCAAGCTCTAGCAATAAATCACCAGCCGCAACCTGCGCACCTTCTTTTACATGCTCGGCGGTAATCCGTTCTGATAACTCGGCGGGGAGGGTGATGCGATCCCATTCCAGCGTGCCGAGTAATTCTGGAGGCGCTGGCTCGCAGCCCAGAAGCATTAGCGAAAAGAGCAGAACAATTGAACGATGACGCATGTCAGGCCTCCATCCCGTGTTGCAACAGACTGAGGGTATGGTTAACGAGTTGCTCATGGCTGATCGGCGGGTTATCGAATACGTTGCGCCAAATCGGCCCGGCAGCGAACGGCAGCAGTGTCAGGCCAATCAGCGAGACCACCAACAACCTTGGATCTAATGAGGGATTAAGCGTTCCGCGTTGTTGCGCGTGGGCAAAACGTTCAGCCAATAATCGCGGCAGGATTGGGGCCATGCGCCCACTGATGTATTCGCGCAACAGGCCGCCCTCGCAGAGTATTTCGCGTACCCACAGCGGTGGAACCCACGGATTGCTGATAACCATCGCACTGACCTCACGCACAAAAACGCTGGCCAATTCGCCAGGCTGTTGATCGGCTTGCTCGATGCGCTTGGCTATTTCGATCAATTTTGGCAGCAACAGTTCTTCTGCGACGGCGCTAACCAAGGCAGATTTTTTACCGAAGTAGTAGTTGAACAGGGCAGGTGTTACGCCGGCCTCAACAGCGATTGAGCGCAGGCTGCTGGCCTTGATGCCGCAACGGCCAAAGACTTCGGCGGCGATGATGAGTAAATCTTCGCGCTGAAGCTGAGTGTCGGCAGGGCGCCGACCTGCATTCGAGGTTGGAGAGACCATAAAAATTAACCGCCAACTAATTAATTGAGCAGTTAATTAAATATAGCCGTTGATCAATCGCTGGCCAGTCGAGCGCAGCATTCGCTACGCTCAGACGCGGGTATGTTTTGCAGGGGGGAGTGAGCTTAGTCGCCGCGGTATTCGCAGCCACTGGTGCAGGTTTCATGGATACGGATACGCGAAAGCTCCGGCAGCAGCGGTTTCAATTGCTTCCAGATCCACTGGCAAAGCACTTCGCTGGTGGGGTTTTCCAGGCCGGGAATGTCGTTCAGGTAGTTGTGGTCCAGTTGCTCGTAAAGCGGTTTGAAGATCGCTTTGATTTCCGAGAAGTCGCGAATCCAGCCGGTATGCGGATTCACTTCACCTTCGATGTACACGGCAACGCGAAACGAATGGCCGTGCAGACGCCCGCATTTATGGCCTTCGGGTACATGCGGCAAGCGGTGCGCTGCTTCGAAAATGAACTCTTTGAACAATTCCACAATACTTCACTCATTAAATAGGGTTGCGTTCAGATTTTACCAGCTCAAGACCTGTGCGAACCAATCTTTGCAATGCTTATCTATAGGAATCAGGCCTGTACAGCGCCGCAGGCCAGCAGGCTGGGCCAGACAGACGTCAGGCACCTTGCAAACAGAGCAGTTGTGCACCGAAGGAGGGACCGATGCATCCATACGACAGCACCAAACCGCCCATGTTGGCGATTGTGCTTGGTTACGCAGGGCTTATTCCGTTTATTAGCGGCGCATTGGGCTTTCTGATTGTACCGGTTGGCTGGCGACCCTTGGTGCTCAATGCCTTGCTTGATTACGCGGCGATCATTCTGGCTTTCATGGGCGCGATTCACTGGGGGCTGGCCATGCGCGCCGAAGAATCGGAGGAAAATGCGCGAACCCAGATGGGGCTATCGGTCATTCCGCCGTTACTTGGCTGGCTGGCGATTGCCGATGGGATGCCGCTGATAGTGGCCTTGCCGGTGTTACTGCTGGCATTCGCCGGCTTGTATGTGGCCGATGTGCGCGCCGTGAATTTGGGTTTGGCGCCGCGCTGGTACACCACACTGCGCACGCCACTGACCGGCGTCGTCAGCCTGTGCCTGACACTGGCGTGGATCGGCGAAGTGATTGACTAATCACCGAGTAACGCGGCAACGGCCGCGCTGGCCTGCTCGCGTCTGTTCAGCCAGTCGCCCCCGATGCATTTGAAAGGCTGCTGATGTTGCTCTAGCCATCGATGGCACTGGTCATAGAACGCCTGACGCTGGGCAATATGCGGCTGACAACGCTGGCCGTCGTCCGTCCACGGCACCCCGTTGGGATCGAGCAGCAGGTGCATGTCGTAGGTGCGACTGAGCAGTTCTTCCTCAAGCCAAGCCGGAACATCGGCAAATAGCGCTTGGCTCCAGAGAATATTGCTGAGCAGGTGGGTATCGAGTATCAGCAGTTCAGGTTGTTGCGCGCGCGCCGCATCTTCCCATTGCAACTGGCCGCGGGCGATGGTGGCAATATCGGCATAGCAGGTATCGCGCAACTCTGTGTCAATGAAATAACGCACGTACTCGCCGACGATGATCCCGCCAAACTGGGTTTGCAGATGCTCGGCTAGCCAGCTTTTGCCGGCGGACTCGGGGCCGGTAAGCACGACGACTTTCATGCGGTTGCCGCGCGTTGATCGCGTCGCCACGTCAGCCAGCCACTCAGGGCCAAACCGGTGAATACGGCGTACAAGCCCGCTGTGAGGTACAACTCCTGCTGCAGGAACAGCAGCACGAACAACACATCGAGCAATACCCACAGCGGCCAGCACTCGACACGTTTCTGCGCCATCCGGACCTGTGCAACCAAACTGAAGGCGCTCAGCGTGGCGTCTTGCCAAGGCGCTGCCGCGTCAGTGAAGTTTGCCATCATATAGCCCAGCACCGTCGCGCCAACCACCCCGCAAGCAAGGCTCGCAGTCAGGCCGCGCCAGGTTAACGCTGAAACACTCACGCCCTGATGCTTGTCGCCGCCATGATTCCACTGCCACCAGCCGTAACCTTGCAGCAGGGCATAAACCCCTTGCAGGAGCATGTTCGAATACAGCGCCGCATCGTAAAAGATCCACGTATAGAGCAGCACCATGATCAGCCCGATTGGCCAGCACCAGCGGTTCTGTTTAACCGTGAGCCAAACAGCGCAGGCGCCCAGTGCAGCGGCAAACATTTCTAGAGTGGACATTAAGCAATCAGCCGGAAAGGGAAGAGACGACAGCGCGCGATTGTAACGACTCGACGCGCTGGCGTCTTGCATCCGGCCCAGGCCAAGGCCGGAATGCGGGGCTTAAACGCGGAATTGGCCGAGCAGGCGGTTGAGGTCGGCGGCCAGCGCGCCCAGTTGTTGGCTGGCAGCGCTCGACTGCTGGGCGGCGTTGGCATTGCTCTGCGCCAACCCTACAGCCTGGGTGACATTCATGTTGATGTCTTCGACGACGTGCGACTGTTGCAGCGTAGCGCTGGCGATCGAGGTATTGAGCCCGGTCAGGTTGCGCAGCGATTGCGCGATCAGGGTCAGACTCTCGCCGGCCTGACTGGCCTGCACCACGGTTCGCTGGGACGACTGGCTGCTCTCATGAATAACCTTGACCGCCGCTTCCGAATTGCTTTGCAGCCGTTCGATCATCACCTGAATCTCGGCGGTGGACTTTTGCGTGCGCTGTGCGAGCAGGCGGACTTCATCTGCGACCACCGCAAAGCCACGGCCTTGTTCACCCGCGCGAGCCGCCTCGATGGCCGCGTTGAGCGCGAGCAAGTTGGTTTGCTCGGCAATCGAGCGGATCACCTCAAGCACGCTGCCAATTTGCACACTTTCAGTGGACAGCGCCTGAATCACCTCAACGGACTGGTCAATGGTGCCCGACAGTTCAGCAATCTGTTGCAGGCTTGCATCGATATTGCGCTGGCCTTGAATTGCCTGCTCTTCGGCAGCCTGCACCTCATTGGAGGCGTGCTCGGCATTTTTCGCGACATCCTGCACGCCATAGGTGACTTGATTGATCGCGGTAGCGACTTGATCCATCTGCAGCGATTGTTGCTCGCTGTGCTGCTGCGCTTCACCGGCCACACCGCCGAGCGAATGGGCCGCGCTGTTGAGTTGGCTGGCGGAGGCCAGCGACTGGCTGATGACTTCGCGTAGCTTGCTGGTGAACGCATTGAAATTTTTCGCCAGCGCGGTGAGTTCATCGTTGCCGTTGGTGTCGAGTGCGCGGGTGAGATCGCCTTCGCCACTGGCAATATTGGCCATCGCATTAACGGTATGCCCCAGCGGCACGGAAATGCTGCGCACGATCATGCTCACCAGTAACGCCATAACCACCATGAGGCCGAAGCCAATGCCGACTAGGCGCATTGCCTGCTCGCGGAACTCGGCCTGTACATCATCAACGTACACACCCGAGCCGATAATCCACCCCCAGGGCTTGAACAACTCGACGTAGGAAATCTTGCTGACAGGCGCCTCAGAGCCAGGCTTTGGCCAGCGGTATTCGACCTGTCCGGCGCCTTTTTCGCGCGAGATACGCACCATTTCATTGAACAACTCGACCCCGTCGGGGTCTTTGATGGCCGAGAGGTTCTGGCCTTCAAGTTTGCTGTTGGTCGGGTGCATGATCATGGTCGGCGTCTGATCATTGATCCAGAAGTACTCGCGATTGTCGTAGCGCAGCTCGCGGATCATGTCTTTGGCCGCTTGCTGCGCTTGTTCAAGGGTCAGCTTGCCATCGGCTTCAAGTGCCTGGTAATGGCGTAAAATGCCGCTGGCGCTCTCGACCACATGACGCGTCTTCTCGCTTTTTGCCGCGTAAAGCTGCGTGTGGATCTGCTCAAGCATGGCGCTGCCGAGGCCGGCCAACATCAGAATGGCGAGGAGCAGAATCAGCCATAAACGGCGGTTGATCGGAATGCTACGTAGGCGAGTCATTCAGGGGATACTCCGGTGGCAGTGCATTTTTATTGTTCGGCTATGTTCACTCAATCCGCGCCTCTTCACGAGATGCCTACAACCAAAGGAGTATGTAGCTGGCTGCAGTCGCGTTGTCTGAATTTGACTGAGTAAAAATATCTATTTGTTGTTAGCATCTCGGCCCGCTGGCGCGAAACCTTAGGCGCCGGCAGCTTTTAAATGGCTCAAACCGACCGATGGCAGGACTAAACGGGCCCGAAACCTTTTGCGTGCGCCCACTGCGCACTATTTGGAGTGATGATGGATTTGTGGACTGCCTTTCAGGCAATACTGTTGGGCGTAGTAGAGGGACTGACCGAGTTCCTGCCAATTTCGAGTACCGGACACCAGATTATCGTTGCCGACCTGATCAATTTCGGTGGCGAGCGGGCGATGGCGTTCAACATCATTATCCAGCTGGGCGCGATTTTGGCGGTGGTCTGGCAATTTCGTAGCAAGATCATCGACGTTGTCGTCGGCTTGCCCAAAGAGCGTGAAGCCCAGCGTTTCACTGTAAACCTGCTGGTGGCGTTCTTCCCGGCGGTGATTCTCGGTGTGGCCTTTGCCGACCTGATTCACGAATACCTGTTCAACCCGATCACCGTCGCTGCCGCGCTGGTTGTGGGCGGGGTGATCATGCTCTGGGCCGAGAAGCGTCAGCACAGCGTTCACGCCGAAACGGTTGAACAGATGACCTGGCAAGACGCACTTAAAATCGGCTGTGCGCAGTGTCTGGCAATGATTCCGGGTACCTCGCGTTCGGCCTCGACGATTATCGGTGGCTTGCTGTTCGGCCTGTCACGCAAGGCTGCTACTGAGTTCTCGTTCTTCCTGGCGATGCCGACCATGGTGGGTGCGGCGGTTTACTCCGGCTACAAATATCGCGACCTGTTCAAGCCTGAAGATTTGCCGGTTTTTGCCCTCGGCTTTGTGGTGTCGTTCATCTTCGCCATGATCGCTGTGCGCGGCCTGCTGAAGTTCATCGCCAACCACAGCTATGCCGTATTTGCCTGGTATCGGATTGGTTTTGGCCTGCTGATTCTGCTGACCTGGCAGTTGAGCTGGATCGACTGGAGCACGGCGCAAGGCTAAATGCCGGGCGGGTGGAGAGCGACTGTGGAGAATCTGCGCAGTAACGATGGCCCGCAGGCACGTGAAGCCACGCTTGAGGTGGTGCACCAGTATCACCTCAGCTGGAAGCGCCGCGATCTCGACGCGATCATGGCGCTGTACCACCCGGAAATCGAATACAACGACTTCTTCCAGAATCGCCAGCTGCGGCTCGCCGAGTTGCGCGAGTACGTGCGTGCCAGCATGCCGCATGCGCCGAATGAAGCGCTTGAACACAGTGACCGGATTCGCTGCGATGGCGACACCGCCTTCATTCAGTATCAGCTGACATTACGCGGCAGTGCCGGGCTGGCGTCGTTTCGCTCCAGTGAAGCGATCACTGTGCGCGACGGGCTGATCTGGCGGGTTAACGAATACTCATCGTTGATCAACGCCCGCACCACCACGGCGGAAATTGCCGGTTCGCGTCCTGCCACTAGCCGTTTGGGGTTGTCGGCGCGGCAATTGAGCGTAATGGCGCAGGATCTGCAGAGCTATTTTCAGAGTCGTCAGGCCTATCTCGATCCTGAACTAAGCCTGCAACAGGTTGCTGAAAGCAGCGGATACAGCCGCAACCAGATTTCCTACTTGCTTAATCAAGTACTCGGGCAAACCTTTTACCGCTACGTTAACCACGCCCGTCTCAATCATTTGCTCGACCAACTCGAAACCCTGCAGGCGCAGAATAATCCAGCATCGATTCGTATGGATCAGCTGGCGTTTGCAGCTGGCTTCAATTCGCTGTCGGCGTTTTATAAAAGCTTCTCGGCGCACCTCGCAACGACGCCCAAGGCCTACTTGAAGCTCACGCATGAGCAGCAAAAAGCGGCACGCAGCCAATAACCGAAGGATCAAACATGGAAGTACGCGGGTCGATCAAGAGCTGGAACGATGACAAGGGATTCGGCTTTATCCAGCCGGAGCAGGGCAAAGAGCCCATTTTTGTGCACATCTCGGCTGTGCGCGGCGATCGTCGCCCGGTTGCCGGCGATCCGGTGATGTATGTCGCCAGCCTGGACCCGCAGGGGCGTATGCGTGCCGAGCACATGCGCCACGCGGGCGGTCTGGCGATTGATCAGCCAGCAATTCGGCGCAAGCCACGCGCACAGGGACAATCAAAGCCGCGTGACGTGAACGGGCCTGCGAGCAAGCCGGTGCGACGGGCAAAACCCGTAAAGCGCCAGCATTCACATTCAGCGATTCAACACCTCGGGTTAAAACTGCTGATATTTGTCGCGCTGTGCTGCCTGCCGATTTATGGCGCGTTACAGGCGCTGAAGGCCGGCAATATCTGGCTGATCAGCGCCTATGCCATGCTGAGCCTGGTCAGTTTTTATCAATACTGGAGTGATAAGAACAGTGCACAAAAGGGTCGCTGGCGCACCCCTGAAAATGCCCTGCACGCTGTTGAACTGTGCGGCGGCTGGCCTGGCGCTTTAGTGGCGCAGCAAGTGTTCCGCCACAAAACCCGCAAGCTGTCATTTCAATTGGTGTTCTGGATCATCATCGCCATTCATCAAGCTTTCTGGCTGGATTATCTGCTGTTTGACGGCGTCTATCTGAGGTCGCTTGTGGGCATATCATTCATCTAGCAACAGGCCGGGTTGCAAACGCTTGGGTAATTTACGCACCACCAGTTGATGCGAACGGGTAACCGCCGCGAATAGCTCATCGCGCTGCATGGCCGGTGCCGAGCATTGCATGCTGATCCAGTGCGCACGCGCCAGATAAGGTGCCGGGCGGATGCCGGGGCGGTCGACATAACCGAGGAACAGGTCGCTATCAACCTTGAACGCGAGGCCGTCACCAAGAAAGTGAATGATCGCAAACATCTTGTTGCCGGCCACCGAGAACACCTGATTGCTGCCCCATTTGAAGTCCTCGCGGACGCCCGGTAATTGCTTGCAGAACTCGGCAATCTCGGTTGGCGTTAACGCGGAAGATGTTTTGGCGGTTGGCATCATGGCGCCCCGTATTAATTCGTTAATAGCGCGCCCGGTAAACGCGGTAGATGCAGGCCAGTGTGCCCGTTGCAGCCAGCAGCGCCGCGACCAAAAAGGTGGTCGAATAATTCGCATGCGCGGCCACATAACCCATCAGCGGACCCGCGAGCCCCAGCGACAAGTCGAAGAATAACGCGTAGGCGCCCAGCGCTGAACTGCGGCTCGCAGCCGGTATCAGGGCAATGGCTTCCACACCCAGCGCCGGATACACCAGGGACAAGCCCAAACCGGTCAGCGCAGCACCGGCTAACATTACGCTCGGTGCGTTGCCGAACGCCAACAGCATGAGCCCGAAAAATTCGATTGCCAAACAGACAACGGCAACCGGATAACCACCGAAGCGTTTGATGACCCCGGCAAACAACAGCCGAGAGACGATGAACGCGATGCCGAATGCAGTCAGGCAATATTCCGCGTTAACCCAGCCGAGGCTGTCGTAATACAGGGTAATAAACGTCGCCAGCGTACCGAAGCCAATCGAGCCCAGCGCCAAGACCGTGCCGTGTGGCGCAATGGATAAGAACACCCGCGCAAATGGCATGCGGCTTCCGGAGAGGATTGGTGCAGGTTGTTTGGGCCAGGCAAACGCCAAGGCCACAGCTGAAAGCAGCATGGTCAACGCGCCAATACTCCACAAGCCCACCGCGCTAACCATCGCCACGCCCAACGGTGCACCGATGGCGATGCCGCCGTAAGAGGCGATGCCGTTAAAGGAAATCACCTTGGCGGTGTAGTCGCTGCCAAAGCGGCCGATGGCCCAGCTTATCGAGCCAGTACCGACCAGGCCTTGGGCGACACCCAAAACGACACGCCCCCCGAGCAACAGGCCGAGGCTAAGCGTTGGCATTGATTGCAAGGAGGTGGATAGCAGCGTCAGCAAGCCGCTGACAATGCAGCCCATCAGCCCATAAAGAACCGCCTGTTTCGGCCCTGCACGGTCTGCCAGGCTGCCGGACATTGGCCGCGAAAGCAGGGTAGAGAAGTACTGCGTACCGATGACAATACCGGTTATAACCGCGCTATAGCCCAGGTCGTTGAGCACGTAACGCGGCAGCACGGCCAGCGGCAAGCCGATGCACAAGAAGCTGACAAACGTGACTGTGACGATAGAGATGATTTGCAGATTGACCGCAGGTGTCGGCTGCGCAGCTTGGCTCATGGGGCGCTCGATGCAGATTGATCCTCGGCTAATAATACGCAAGCTATCGAGTCTTTGGCTGCTAAATATTGGCGGACTACGCCTTTTGTCTAGAGCGGCGCGCTTTGCTCAAATCCGAGCGTGCGTCTGTTGCCTTGCTGGCTGTAATGGCTGGGCAAATGTCGTCTAATCTGAATCCGTCATTTCGACTGCCTGGGAGTTTTTATCATGTCTTTATCCATGTATGACGCCAGCGTGCCGGTGTTTGTGCGTTTGCTGAACAACCTCAATGCATTGCTCGACAAATCTCTGGCACATGCAGAAGCCAAGGGTATCGCGCCCGAGGTATTGGTGAATGCGCGTCTGGCGCCGGATATGTTCCCGCTCGCGCGCCAGATCCAGATTGCGACCGATGCAGCCAAGGGCTGTGTGGCGCGCCTGGCGCAAATCGAAGTACCAAGTTATGCCGACACCGAAAGCAATTTTGCTGAACTCAAGGCGCGCATCGATAAAACCATCGCGTTCGTTCAGCAGGCGACGCCTGAGCAAATGCGAGGCAGCGAAGCCCGCACCATCACGGTCAAGGTGCCTGATCGGGAACTGCAGTTCCCCGGCCAGGCATTTCTGCTGTTCTTTGCCATGCCCAACTTCTATTTCCACGTGACCACTGCTTACGACATTCTCCGTCACAATGGCGTGCCGCTGGGTAAGATGGATTTTTTGGGTTCAGTGTGAGCTGGCGGCAGAGCCGGAAAGGGCAACGCAAGTAAATCTTCACTTCGGTGTTTTGACAGGCGACTTTTCGCAGCGCAATAAAAAACGCCCGATGCATTGCACCGGGCGTTTTACTGTAAGGCTGCGGTGAAGCGCTGCTTAAACGATAACGCCCTGGCTGCGCAGGTAATCATCGTAGGTGCCGCTGAAGTCGACTACGCCGCTGTCGGACAGCTCGATGATGCGTGTGGCCAAAGAGCCTACGAACTCACGGTCATGGCTGACGAAAATCAGTGTGCCTGGGTAGTTTTCCAGTGCCAGGTTGAGCGCCTCGATGGATTCCATGTCGAGGTGATTGGTCGGCTCATCCATTACCAGCACGTTAGGCTTGTTGAGGATCAGCTTGCCGAACAACATACGGCCTTGCTCGCCACCGGAGATGACCTTCACCGACTTGAGAATCTCGTCGTTGGAGAACAGCATGCGGCCCAATGTACCGCGAACCAGTTGCTCGCCACCTTGGGTCCACTGGCCCATCCAGTCGAACAGGGTCATGTCGTCTTCGAAGTCATGCGCGTGATCCTGGGCGTAATAGCCAAGCTCTGCGCTCTCGGTCCACTTCACACTGCCTGCATCCGGAGTCAGCTCACCGACCAGGGTACGCAGCAGGGTGGTTTTACCGATACCGTTGGGGCCGATGATCGCAACGCGCTCGCCTGCTTCAACAGTGAAACTGAAATTCTTGAACAGCGTCTTGCCGTCGAAACCCTTGGCCATGTGCTCAACAGTCACCGCCTGACGGTGCAGCTTTTTAGTCTGCTCGAAGCGGATGAACGGGCTGATACGGCTGGAAGGCTTAACTTCGGCCAGCTGAATCTTGTCGATCTGCTTGGCGCGCGACGTGGCCTGCTTGGCTTTCGAGGCGTTAGCCGAGAAGCGGCTGACGAAGCTCTGCAGCTCGGAAATCTGTGCCTTCTTTTTAGCGTTATCCGACAGTAACTGCTCGCGCGACTGGGTCGCGGCGGTCATGTATTCGTCATAGTTGCCTGGGAACAGGCGCAATTCGCCGTAATCCAAGTCAGCCATGTGCGTGCAGACGCTGTTGAGGAAGTGACGGTCGTGGGAGATGATAATCATGGTGCTGTTACGCGCCGTGAGAATGTTTTCCAGCCAGCGAATGGTATTGATGTCCAGGTGGTTGGTTGGCTCGTCGAGCAACAACAGATCCGGATCAGAGAACAGCGCCTGCGCCAGCAATACGCGCAATTTCCAGCCCGGCGCGACTTCGCTCATCGGGCCGAAGTGCTGTGCCAGCGGAATGCCCAAACCAAGCAGTAATTCACCGGCACGGGATTCGGCGGTGTAGCCGTCCATCTCGGCAAATTCGGTTTCCAGCTCAGCCACCGCCATGCCGTCTTCTTCGGTCATTTCCGGCAAAGAGTAGATGCGGTCACGCTCTGCTTTGACCTGCCAGAGCTCTTCGTGGCCCATGATGACCGTGTCGATCACGTTGAAGTCTTCGTAGGCGAACTGGTCCTGACGCAATTTACCCATGCGCACATTCGGCTCCAGCATGACCTGCCCCGCGGATGGCTCCAGATCACCCCCGAGGATTTTCATGAACGTCGACTTGCCGCAGCCGTTAGCGCCGATCAGACCGTAACGATTGCCGTTACCGAACTTGACTGAAACGTTCTCGAACAGTGGCTTTGCGCCGAACTGCATGGTGATGTTAGCTGTGGAGATCAAAGCGATAATCCTGGGGAGCTGAGGCGCGAATGCGCAAAAAGGCGGGGATTGTACAGGTTTCATCATGACAAAGGCAGCGTCAGAGACGACCGGACACTAAAACTGCTGGTAGGCGGATGCATGACGGCAAGTCGTGTTCACGGCGCAGTTATCACAATGCAGTTTTCCGACCGGGGACTGATGCAGTGACGAGGCGTGTTTTTCACGCAGAACTCCCAAAGCCGGGCTCTAAGCGTTTTCCTACAGGCATCTCACCTTTACCCCAAGCCTACGCAATGCAAGTTTCTGTGTGGACATCCACTCGTTAATAGTCTTCGTAGCCAGCTAAGTCACACCCTTTTCACGGAAGAATGAGGTGCACAGATGATCCCTTCGGCGCGTAAGGGCGACAGCCATGTTTGTCCGCTTCCCGGGCATGGCACCACGGCCATAAATTCAGCCAGCAGCAACGTGGTAATCAACGGCATGGGGTCGGCGCGAGTCGGCGACGTCTGTGGGTGCGGAGCCGTGATCATCGCGGGCTTCCCGACGATCATGGTCAACGGTCGGCCAATGGCCTATTTGGGCAGCCCGACCAGCCACGGCGGCATGATCATCAGCGGTTCGGAAAATGTCGGCGGCGGTGTGATCATGGGGCCAATCGTCGACTTCCAGAAAATGGGGGCTATCGGCCCGGACGGCAGCGTGTCTGAGTCGATAATGGCCGACCTGATCAGCGACCCGAACCTGCTCGCCAAGGCAGTCGCTGCCGGAGCGCTGATCGACCCGAACGCACCGACACCCAAAACCTGTACCGACCCTGACCAGATGATCGAGCTGGCGACCTATATTGCCGGTGAAATGAACAAGAATATCCACGACCCGGCAGTGCTCGAAATGCAGGAGTTGAACAGCTACGACCCGTTGGCCAAGCAGCGTGAGTACAGAGAACTGCCGTTGTATCTACAGCTCGGCCCAACGCCGAACTTCTTCGGCATCGCACTGGGTAAAAAGACCCGAGCGGCGGCGATCTGGATGGGGAAAGTCGGACAGGATCAGGTGTGGGATCACAAGAAATATTTGTTCGCGAATTTTCGCGGGGCTTGGCAAAAACAGGGCGAATACGATTATTACTACGACATATGGTCCAACGTACATTACGGCTACGTCGGCGTAATTGCTGGAGTGCCGGAAGCGTTACTGCTGGATGCAGCAGGGGTAGAACAGATTGGCTCGGACACAGTTAGATGGGCGCGCGCTGGCACCGGCGAAAGTCACGGCCCTCAACTGTCTGGTGATCTAAGCGAAGGTTTACGCGCTTTTGACGATGCACCTGACAGAATCACAGTCGGTATCGGCGTAAAGTTGGCCAAGCAATACCCGAAAAGCGGCGTGACAGGCGAAATGATTATGGCCGAAGTGCTTGCAGTACCTATCGCGGATTGGGGGGCGGGGATACAGGTGCATGAGTGTAAGTAAAAGTAGGTGGCGCGTGCGCTGGTGGATGTGGCTTATCGCGGTATTCATCTGTGCGCGCTACGGCATCCTGGTGATGCCGAGGGTGAGCGTCTTCTACTCGGATGAAGCGACTGTGAAGATCGACTACCACTGGGCAGATAACCAAAGTACATACGACGGCATTCTCCCCCCGGGCAGCTACGCCATTGAGGCTGTGGACCTCGTTAGGGAAGCAGGCTATCGGGTTGAGTTTTATTGGAAGCCCAAAGGTGGTCGCTACCATTGCGTAAGCATTACCCCGAACTGGCCGCGCACGGTGATTTACCTCGACGAAAACGCCGACATTGACTACAGCAAAGGCACCGACGGCGAGCTAATTAGCAAGTGCCCCAACGACTGGGCTGATATGTAACTCCGCTCCCCCAAGCCTACAAAACCAACCGGCCGCCCCTGTGCTCTTGCAGTGGGCCTGGCTCGTTTCCCGCGCTTACTCGCGGTAAAACACTTGCACCAAGTGATAGCCAAACTGACTTTTTATCGGCCCGTGCACTTCGCGAACTGGCTTTTTGAAGATGACTTGATCAATCGCGCGGACCATCTGGCCAGGGCGGACTTCGCCCAGATCGCCGCCGCGTTTGCCCGATGGGCAGGTCGAGTATTTGCGCGCTAACACATCGAATGCCTCGCCCGATGCGATGCGTTTCTTTAGCTGCGCCGCTTCAGCCTCGGTTTTTACCAAAATATGCCGTGCCATTGCTTTCGCCATGCGCGGTTCCTCACAAGTTATTGGCGCGCATTGTGCCAGTATTCGCAGTGCCAATGAACTGCTCGTCGGATGACTACACTTCCTCGAGCGCCAGTTGCAGATTTACTGATATTTAGCGGCGCATTTTGCCCGCCTGGCGAATGTCCGCCCGGGCGGCAGAGTGCCCGGCATTAAATTACCTACTTTGTTGTGTGGATGTGCTCATGGACCTGCAAGCAATGCTGAAAATCCTGTCCAGTCAGGATGGGTCAGATTTGTATCTTTCGACCGGCGCGCCGCCTTGTGCCAAGTTTAACGGCGTGCTCAAGGCGCTCAGCAGTGAACCGCTGAAGGGCGGTGAAGTGGCTGAGATTGCCAATGCGGTGATGGATGACACCCAGAAGGAAGAGTTCGAACGCGAGCTTGAGATGAATCTGGCGATGTCGGTGACCGGAGTCGGTCGGTTTCGTATCAACATATTCAAGCAGCGCAACGAAGTGTCGATTGTCGCGCGTAACATCAAGCTCGACATTCCCAAGTTCGAAGACCTCAAGCTGCCAGAAGTGCTGCTGAACACCATCATGGAGAAACGCGGTCTGGTGCTGTTTGTTGGTGGCACCGGCTCGGGTAAATCAACCTCGCTGGCAGCGTTGATCGACTACCGCAACCGCAACAGCAGCGGGCATATCATCACCATTGAAGACCCGGTCGAATATGTTCACCGGCACAAGAAGTCGATTATCAATCAGCGTGAAGTGGGTGTGGATACGCGGAGCTTCCATGCCGCGCTGAAAAACACCCTGCGCCAGGCTCCGGATGTGATCCTGATTGGTGAAATCCGTGACCGCGAAACCATGGAGCACGCGCTGGCCTTTGCCGATACCGGCCACTTGGCAATCTCGACACTGCACGCCAATAACGCCAACCAGGCACTGGATCGCATCATCAACTTCTTCCCCGAAGAGCGACGCCCGCAATTGCTTAACGATCTGGGCAATAACCTCAAGGCGTTTGTTTCGCAGCGATTGGTTAAGACAGCCGATGGCAAACGGCGTGCGGCGGTTGAGGTGATGTTGGGCACGCCGACTATTCGCGACCTGATCAAGCGCAATGAATTCTCCGAACTTAAAGAAATCATGGAGAAGTCGCGCAATCTGGGCATGCAGACTTTCGATCAGGCGCTGATCGATTTGGTGCACGAAGGGGTGATCGACGAAGAAGAAGCAGTGAAGAACGCAGACTCAGCGAACAACGTGCGCTTGCGTCTCAAGCTGTATCGGGATAATCCCGAGAATCAGGCCGACAAACCCGCAGCACCGGAGCCCGAGAAGGCCAGCCAGTCCGTATCAAACTGGAGCATGGATCTGACTTTGGAGGAGATTGAGGCTGAGGCGCCGCCGCCAGAAACACCGGGCCGCAACGGCATTTAACTGCCCGCTTGGTCTACCGGCGCCAATTGGCGCCGGTAATGATAGCCATCGTTATGGAACGCAGCGTTAGAGCGTGGCGACCTTGGCCTTGCTGTTGGTCTCGCGCAGGTACTCTTGCATTGAGTCATCCATCGCTTTAAGCCAACGGGTGTGGTGCGGCACTGCATGCGTTCCGGTCATCACCGAGCGATAAGACTTATCGCGATAGCCCATGATGTCCTGCTTCTTATCGGTCTTCCACTGCAGGAAGATGGTGTTCACCGCGTCGATGTCAAAGCTTGGATAGTCCGTCTGATCGATCAGGTGTTTGATGTAACTGCCCTGGAATTGGTACATCTGCTCGGCAGTTTCAAGACTTTCCTCGCGAGCGCGCCAGCTGGCGTTGTCCGCTTCCATCGCTGCTTTGCTCGGCAGCGCAATGCGCCCAAGCATGTAGTCGCGAGCAAACCACGCTTGTGCATCGAACATATTGAAGCTGTACCACTGATCCTGCATGCCCAGGTAAATCAGTTGCGGATTGTCTGTCCACACCACGCCCTGATAAAGACTCATAGGCCACAGGCGATTATCCGTTTTGAGGCGCAGAGGCTCTTCCAGGAAAGGGAAGTGGTGCTGGTATCCGGTGCAGAGAATAATTGCATCGACGCGCTTGCTTGAGCCGTCGATGAAATAGGCCATATCGCCTTCCACCTTGCTCAGTTGCGGACGCTCCTCCCAACCTTTGGGCCACTTGTAGCCCATTGGCTGAGTGCGGTAAGAGCTGGTGATTGAGCGGGCACCGTACTTGTAACACTGCGAGCCGATGTCTTCAGCCGAATAGCTGCTGCCGATAATCAGCAGGTCTTTATCCTTGAACTCAGTGGCTTCACGAAAATCGTGAGCATGCAGAATACGCCCTTCAAAACGCTCGAAACCTGCAAAGTCCGGCACATTCGGCGTTGAGAAGTGCCCGCTGGCAACCACTACATAATCAAACTGCTGGCAGATGTTTTCGTCGAGCGCATAGTCATGTGCGGTGACGGTAAATTGTTTGCTGGTTTCGTCGAAGCTGACATTTTTGACAGCGGTATTGAAGCGAATATAGTCGCGCACACCGGCTTTCTTGACGCGGCCCTGAATGTAGTCCCACAGAACTTCGCGCGGCGGATAGGATGAGATTGGCTGGTCGAAATGTTCATCGAAACTGTAGTCGGCGAACTCCAGGCATTCTTTCGGGCCGTTCGACCACAGATAGCGATACATGCTGCCGTGCACGGGTTCGCCGTGCTGGTCGAGACCGGTTCGCCAGGTGTAATTCCACATGCCACCCCAGTCTTCCTGCTTCTCGAAGCAGACTACTTCAGGCATTGCCGCACCTTGGGTGTGGGCGGATTGGAAGGCACGAAGCTGCGCCAGACCAGAAGGGCCAGCACCGATAATTGCGATACGCATTGTCATTAGATTCACTCTACAGGTTGAAAACTGAAAAAAGTTCTAAGCCCGCAATCCTCAACAGCTTGCGCTGTGGGCAGTGCGAGAACATCAGCATTCAAAAGGTAGGTGGAGGGACCGAGCGCTTGCCGTTGGTTACGGCTGTTTTACTCGCAGAGAGGTTGGCTTGCAACGTCAGTGGGCGGGCGCTGAATGGCAGCAGGCAGGCCAATAGATTGATCATTTTCGCCCCGTTTGCAGCACTGCATTGCACAGGCTGCGGGGCTAAGTAGCGAAAGATACGTGTGATCTCGTACATGGGGCTTTTTAGACTCTTTTCGTTAGGCATACCTCGTAGAAGTAACCTATTGAGTACTTGATTACAACCGAGTAGCCCCCAGTAAAATATTAATAAACATTTAAAAACAACGGCCTAAGCTGCCTTAGAAAAAATTCTTCAGCAGCTTAAGATCGGTGATTAAGCGGCGATGATTGCACACCCCGTCGCCGCTTTAAGTTCCTCAAGGCTGACGCCTTCGGCCAGTTCTACCAACAGCAAACCTTGCTCGGTGATGTCGAGAACCGCAAGATCGGTGATGATCCGGTCAACCACGCCAACGCCGGTTAAAGGTAGATCGCAGGCAGGCAAAATCTTGTGTGCACCGCCCTTGGCCGTATGCTCCATGAGCACCACCACGCGTTTAACGCCGGCCACCAGATCCATTGCACCGCCCATGCCTTTGACCATTTTGCCTGGGATCATCCAGTTGGCCAGATCGCCTTTTTCGGACACCTGCATGGCGCCCAGAATAGACAGGTTGATGTGGCCACCGCGAATCATCGCAAAGCTCGCCGCGCTGTCAAAAAATGCGCTGCCGGGCAGGGTGGTAATGGTTTGCTTGCCCGCATTGATCAAGTCCGGATCAACCGTTTCATCGGTTGGGAATGGGCCAATACCCATCAGGCCGTTTTCGCTCTGCAGCCACACATCCATTCCGTCCGGAATGTAGTTGGCCACAAGTGTAGGCAGACCGATGCCGAGGTTGACGTAGAAGCCATCGCTGAGTTCCTGCGCGGCGCGTTGCGCCATCTGTTCACGTGTCCAAGCCATGATCAGGCACTCCGTACTGTGCGTTGTTCGATGCGTTTCTCCGGGCTGGCATTGAGCACCAGACGCTGGACATAAATGCCCGGTAAATGAATCTGGTCAGCATCCAACTCGCCGGTTTCGACAATTTCCTCAACTTCTACGATGCAGACTTTGCCAGCCGCAGCCGCCAGCGGATTGAAGTTGCGTGCCGTCTTGTTGAAGATCAGGTTGCCAGATTTGTCGGCTTTCCACGCTTTGACCAAGCTGACGTCTGCGCGCAGTGCGCGTTCCATGACAAACCACTCACCGTCGAATTCGCGGGTTTCCTTGCCTTCGGCGACGAGAGTGCCGTAACCGGTCTTGGTGTAAAAAGCCGGGATTCCGGCACCGCCTGCGCGTAGTTTCTCGGCGAGTGTGCCTTGCGGAGTGAACTCAAGCTCAAGCTCGCCGGCCAGAAACTGGCGTTCGAACTCTTTGTTCTCGCCCACGTAAGACGAAATCATTTTGCTGATCTGTCGTGTCTCCAGCAGTTGACCCAGACCAAAACCATCAACCCCGGCGTTGTTGCTGATCACGGTGAGGCCGTTCTTGCCGGTGTCACGCAGTGCGCCAATCAGTGCTTCCGGTATGCCGCATAAGCCAAAACCGCCGACCGCCAGGGTCATGCCATTTTCAACCAGCCCGTCGAGGGCCGCTTTGGCACTTGGGTAGATTTTATTCATCGCATCTCACTCCTTGAACGTGGCGGGCGACTGTAATCAAGTCGCCCGCCAGCGGGTGTTGGAAACGCCAGAATTAGCCGAAAATGTACAGGCAGGCCGAAATGACCACGCCCGAGTACACCAGCATCAGCAAGCAATAACCCATGATGTCACGCGCACCGAGGCCGGCAATCCCCAGCAGCGGCAAAGCCCAGAACGGCTGGATCATGTTGGTCCATGCATCACCCCAGGCAATTGCCATGGCCGTTACTGCCGGCGCTACGCCCAATGCCTGACCGGCAGGCAGCATGATCGGACCTTGAACCGCCCACTGGCCGCCACCGGACGGCACGAATACGTTCACCAGACCGGCACTGAGAAAGGCCAGAACCGGGAACGAGTCAGCAGACGACCAGGCCACGAATGTATCGGTGATTTGTTTGCCCAACGAGAATCCATCGGCGTTGGCACCGACCATCATGCCCATGATGCCGGCATAGAACGGGAACTGGATAACGATGCCACTGATACCGCCAATGCCATCCTGTACCGCGCGCATGTAACGCTCAGGTGAGCCGTGCAGGCACAAGCCGATAAACAGGAACAGGCCGATGACGATATTCAGGCTCAGGGCAAAACCATTGTTGAAGAAGTAGTAACCGAAGAACACTGCAGCCAGCGCGATGATGATCAGGTTGAGAATGCGGCTGTCATCCATACGCTGGGCCAGTGTTTCACGCGGCAGAGCATCGCTGGCTGGCTCTTGCAGCAAGCTCGGGTCGGCGACTTTGGGTTGAGCAGGGTGCATGGCACGGTTCAGCAACGGCAGGCCGATTACCAGCAGCGCGATGATCGACAGGTTCATGACGGTGAACAGCGTGTCATTGACGCCGATCGCTTCGGTCACCACGCCGCCGGTCATACGGGACAGATCCGCACCGCCCGAGGCGAGTGACAGCGGAATCGAACCGGACAGGCCGCCGTGCCAGATCAAGAAGCCTGAGTAAGCCGAGGCAACCAGCAGCGGGTAGTCGACGCCTTTGACTTCACGTGCCAGAGCGCGGGCAAAGACCGCGCCGATCACCAGGCCAAAACCCCAGTTGATCCATGAGCCGGCCAATGCCACCAGCGTCACCAATACAATCGCCTGACCTGGCGATTTGGCAACGCGGGCCAGGCCTGCAAGCGTGCGGTTGATTAGCGGAGCACTGGCGAGGGCATGACCGGTAACCAGAATCAACGCCATTTGCATGGCAAACGTGAGCAGATTCCAGAAGCCTGCGCCCCAGTGATTAGCCATCGCTGGCAGGCTCTGGCCAGTACTGATCATGCTGGCGATGAGCACAAAAAGCGTGAGCAGCATGGCGAATACAAAAGGTGAGGGCAGGTAACGCTGTACCAGTTTGACACTCAAAGACGTTATGGAAGAAAGCATGCATGTTCCTTAATTATTATTTGTTCATTAGGGAGCAAAACCCTTCAGCAGACGATGTTAACCCCCTGTGCGACACGCGTGTTTGAGCAAAAAGTATAATAGGCGTCTATTGCGTCTGCGTTATAGCGTTGACGCTGCGGTTTGTATCGCTCGCCAGTAACGGCATCACGCAGAGAATTTGCTGTTCGTTGCTCAATCAGCTGCGGTTTGATCGTAAACTGGGCGCGATGCCCTGATTGCTGATTGAGTTCTAAATGGATAAGCCGCTTGCAACCCCAAAGCCGAAACAAAAAGTGCAGTCTGCCGAAGTCGGTACCGACATCCTCAAGGCACTGGCAGATCTGAGCCCGAGCACGTCGTTATCGGCACTTGCCGAGCATGTGCAGATGCCAGCCAGCAAGGTTCATCGCTATCTGCAGGCATTGATTGCCAGCGGTTTTGCCATGCAAGATGCCGCCACCAACCATTACTCGCTCGGGCGTGAGGCGTTGTATGTCGGTCTGGCTGCATTGGGCAGCATGGATGTGGTCAAGCTTGCTGCAGCGCCCGCCAGCGAACTCCGTGATGAGTTCAATGAGACCTGTTTTCTGGCGGTTTGGGGTAATCGCGGCGCCACCGTCGTGCTGCTTGAGCAAGCGCATCGCTCGGTAACGTTGGTGACCAAGCTGGGCTCGGTATTGCCGCTGTTGTCGTCCGGCACCGGGCTGGTATTTGCTGCGCACTTGCCAGCGGCAGAGACACGCGAGTTGGCGGCGCATGAGTTGCGTTCTACAGCCAAGCATCCGCTCGCGGACAACCATGACTATCAGCAACAAATGGCGCGTATCCGCGCCACTGGCTTGTACTCGGTGCATGGCTTGTTGATGCCCGGCATCGATGCCTTGGCGGCCCCGATATTTGACGCTAGCGGGCGTATCGCTGCGGTTTTGACCATGGTCGGCTCGGCCAGCGTGTTCCACGCCGACGAAAACAGTGCGGCGGCGCAGAAGTTGCTGAGTACCGCGCAACTGATCAGCTGGCGAATGGGCTATTCGAAGCGTTAGTGGCTGGCGCCGAGTCGCGCCTTGGCGACTCGTGAACCATTGGTTTTACCCAATACGTCGCAAATGCGCTGTCCGGCCTTGATCAGCAAGTCGAGATCAATGCCGGTATCAATGCCCAGGCCGTTGAGCATATACAGCACATCTTCAGTCGCCACATTACCGGTAGCGCCTTTGGCGTAAGGGCAACCGCCAAGGCCGGCGACCGAGCTGTCGAAAACACTGATGCCTTCGAGCAGGCTTGCGTAGATATTGCTAAGTGCCTGACCGTAAGTGTCGTGGAAGTGCCCGGCCAGTTTGCTGCGCTCTATGCCCGCCGCCGCAACCACCTCGAACAGCCGTCGACTGGCGCCTGCGGTGCCGGTGCCAATGGTGTCGCCCAGCGAGATTTCATAGCAGCCCATGTCGAACAATTCCTTGCTCACCCAGGCCACTTGTTCTGCGGCAACCTCGCCTTCATAAGGGCAGCCCAACACGCATGAGACATAACCGCGAACGCGCACACCCTGAGCTTTAGCCGCGTCCATTACCGGTACAAAGCGCTCGAGGCTTTCGCGAATTGAACAGTTAATGTTCTTCTGGGAGAACGCCTCGGACGCGGCGGCGAATACGGCAACTTCCCTGACCCCAGCGGCGACGGCGGATTCAAAGCCTCGCAGATTGGGCGCAAGTGCAGCATAAACGGTGTTTTCCTGCTGCTTGATGCGCGCAAATACGGTCTCGCTGCCCGCCATTTGCGGCACCCATTTGGGCGAGACGAAACTGCCCACTTCGATATAGCTCAGGCCAGCGGCGCTGAGATCATCGACCAGACGGACTTTATCGTCGACGTCGATCGCCTGCTTCTCGTTCTGCAAACCGTCGCGAGGGCCAACCTCAACCAAACGAACATGGGCGGGCAGGGTCATGCAATTTCTCCAGATCTGGGCGATGTGCCGCCGATTCTATTATCTCAGGGCAGGGTGCATCACCCTTGAGTGATGCATCCATCAATTGCCGCTGCAGGCTTATTCCAGTTCGACCAGAACAGTGCCTTCCTTGACCATTTCACCTTCCGCGCAAAACAGAGCTTTCACCACACCGGCTTCGGCGGCGCGAATGCTGTGTTCCATCTTCATGGCTTCAAGCACTACCAGCGTGGTGCCAGCCTCGACACTTTGTCCAGGCTCGACCAGCACGCGGATAATGCTGCCGTTCATGGGCGCAGTGAAGCCGCCATGTTGATTGTGGCTGGCCTCGACAGCGGCAATCGGATCAATCTTGGTGACCCGGTGGATTTCACCCTGCCACTGCAAATAAAGCGCATCACCGCTGCGTATTGCCAGATGACTTTGGCGCACGCCGTCGCGCACAACCGTGAGGCTATCGCCTTGCAGCACGGCATCCGGTGCGCTGCTGTTGCGCAAGCGCAGCACTTGCTGCGCGTCACCACAGGCCAGATGCATGTCTATTTCGCTGGGGAAACCGGCGCGCCAGCCATTGTTGCTGGCCCAGGGCGAGTACGCGTCGTCACTGCGCTGTGTGGCTGGCTCACTCAGGGCGAAGGCCAGGCTGGCCAATTCCCAGAAGTTGGCGTCCAGCTCGGCAACTGGCGGCAGCAGTTGCGCCTGATGCCGGGGAATGAAACCGGTGTCGAGTTCGCAACTGGCGAATGCCGGATGTGCCAGCACGCGGGTAAGAAAACTCAAGTTAGTGCGCACACCCGCAACATGCGTTTGTGCCAGCATCGCCAACAGGCGCAGGCGCGCTTCTTCACGATCCGCGCCCCAGGCAATCAGCTTGCCGAGCATTGGGTCGTAGAAGGGGGAAACCTCATCACCTTGTTGCACGCCGCTGTCGACGCGGCGGCCTTCGCCGGCAGCCGGTTCGCGATAAAGCGCCAACGTACCGGTAGACGGCAAGAAGTCGTTATCGGGGTCTTCGGCGTAGAGGCGCACTTCAATCGCGTGGCCAATCAGCGGTACTTGTTCTTGCGTGATGGGTAACGCTTCACCACGCGCCACACGGATTTGCCATGCGACCAGATCAAGGCCGGTAATCGCCTCGGTAACCGGATGCTCGACCTGCAAGCGGGTGTTCATCTCCATGAAGAAGAACTCACCGCGTTCGTCCAGCAGAAACTCGACCGTGCCCGCGCCGACATAACCGATGGCCTGCGCCGCTTTCACTGCGGCTTCGCCCATGGCGCGACGCAACTCAGGGCTCAAGCCCGGCGCAGGGGCTTCTTCGACGACTTTTTGGTGACGACGTTGGATCGAGCAGTCGCGTTCATTGAGGTAAAGGCAATTGCCGTGCTGGTCGGCAAACACCTGAATCTCGACATGCCGCGGTTTCAACACATACTTTTCAATCAGCATGCGCGAATCGCCGAACGAGGATTGCGCCTCGCGCTGCGCCGAAGCTAACGCCTCAGCCAGCTCACTGGCCTGTTCGACCACCTTCATGCCTTTGCCGCCGCCGCCAGCAGTGGCCTTTAGCAGTACCGGATAACCAATACGTTCGGCGGCCTCAAGGAAGGTCGCTGCATCTTGCTCTTCGCCATGAAAGCCAGGCACCAACGGCACGCCAGCGGCTTCCATGAGCGCTTTGGCCGCCGACTTACTGCCCATCGCATCAATGGCCGAGGCGGGTGGTCCGAGGAAAATTAAACCGGCCGCTTCGATGGCGCGGGCAAACCCCGCGTTTTCTGACAAGAAACCGTAACCCGGATGAATGGCCTGCGCACCGCTTGCTTTGGCGGCTGCGATAAGCGCATCGATGCGCAAATAACTCTCTGCGGGTTTGGCGCCGCCCAGGTCCACACTGCAATCGGCTTCGCGTACATGCAGGGCGTTGTGGTCGATTGCGCTGTGAACCGCCACCGTGCGCAGACCCATGGCTTTGGCGGTACGCATAACCCGGCAAGCGATCTCGCCGCGGTTGGCCACCAACAGGGTGTCGATGTGTTGAATGCTCATGATTACTGCTCCTGCCAGGCGGGCGTGCGTTTCTCGAGGAAGGCATTAAGGCCTTCCTGACCTTCTGGGCTGACGCGAATACGCGCAATCGCATTCTCGGTATAACGGCGCAGCGCCGGGGTCAGCACGCCGCTGCCGACTTCCCGCAGCAAATCTTTGCTGGCGCGCATGGCTTGCGGGCTGTTGAGCAGCAGGTTGTTGATCCAGCCTTCAACTTGTTGATCGAGCTCTTCGGCGGGATAACACTCGGCCAGCAGGCCAATCTGTTGGGCTTTTACTCCACTGAAACGCTCGGCCGTGAGGGCAAAACGCCGGGCTGCTCGCTCGCCAATCGCCTGCACCACGAACGGGCTGATTACGGCGGGAGCCAAGCCAATGCGCACTTCCGACAAACAGAACTGCGCTGTTTCACTGCCGATGGCCATGTCGCAGCAGCTGATCAGACCCAGTGCGCCACCAAAGGCGGCGCCTTGAACCACCGCGAGCGTTGGAATCTTCAGCTGATACAGGTTGTGCATCAGCTCGGCCAGTTCGCGGGCATCATTGAGGTTGGCGTTGTAATCGAGCGCCGCCGAAGCCTGCATCCAGCTGAGGTCCGCGCCTGCCGAGAAGTGCTTGCCGCGCCCGCGTACCAGCAAAAAACGGATGCTCTTGTCGGCTTGTACTGCGTCCAGCGCCAGGATCAGCTCGCGGATCATTTCGGCGTTGAACGCGTTGTTCTTGTCCGCGCGGTTAAGCCACAAAGTGGCTACGCCACGAGGGTCAATCGCAAGTTCAAGGGTGGTGAATTGGCTCATCGGATCAGACTCTTGAATAGGGTTGCAAACGTAACGGCTGGCGGACCAGCAATTACATGCGGAATACGCCGAACGTGGTCGGTTCAATGGCAGCGTTGAGCGATGCAGACAACGCCAGGCCCAGCACTTCACGGGTTTGCGCAGGATCAATCACGCCGTCATCCCAGAGCCGTGCGCTGGAATAATACGGATGACCTTGCTCCTCGTACTGGTCGAGAATCGGCTGTTTGAGTGCGCGCTCCTGCTCGTCGGTGAAGGTTTCACCGGCACGTTGAGCCTGCTCGCGTTTAACCTGAGCGAGTACACCGGCGGCCTGTTCGGCGCCCATCACGCCAATCCGCGCATTCGGCCACATCCACAGGAAGCGCGGATCATAGGCGCGACCGCACATGCCATAGTTGCCAGCGCCGAAGCTGCCGCCAATGATCACAGTAAATTTCGGCACCTTGGCGCACGCCACGGCATTCACCAGTTTGGCGCCGTGCTTGGCGATACCGCCAGCCTCGTACTTCTGGCCGACCATGAAACCGGTGATGTTTTGCAGGAATAACAAAGGAATGCCGCGCTGGCACGCCAGCTCGATGAAGTTGGCGCCTTTTTGCGCCGATTCAGCAAAGAGAATCCCGTTATTGGCGAGGATCGCCACTGGATAGCCGTGGATATGCGCGAAGCCGCACACCAGCGTACTGCCGAACAGCGCCTTGTATTCATCAAACTCTGAACCGTCGCTGATGCGCGCAATCACTTCGCGCACATCAAACGGTTGCTTGGCATCGGCTGGAATCACGCCATACAGCTCATCAGCGGCGTACAGCGGCTTGATTGGCTGACGCGTATTGATAACGCCTTGCTTGCGCCAGTTGAGGTTGGCGATGGTACGACGAGCGAGGGCGAGGGCGTGGGCATCGTCTTCGGCATAGTGGTCGGCCACACCAGATGTCTTGCAATGCACATCGGCGCCGCCAAGGTCTTCAGCGCTGACCACTTCACCGGTAGCCGCTTTAACCAGTGGCGGGCCTGCGAGGAAGATAGTCGCCTGATTGCGCACCATGATGGTTTCGTCGCTCATCGCCGGCACATAAGCGCCGCCTGCTGTACACGAGCCCATCACCACGGCGATCTGCGGAATGCCCACGGCGCTCATGTTGGCTTGATTGAAAAAGATCCGACCGAAATGTTCGCGGTCCGGGAATACTTCATCCTGACGGGGTAGGTTGGCGCCGCCGGAGTCGACCAGATAAATACACGGCAGGCGGTTCTCGCGAGCGATGGCCTGGGCGCGTAAGTGCTTCTTCACGGTGAGCGGGTAATAGCTGCCACCTTTTACCGTGGCATCGTTGGCCACAATCATGCACTCGACACCTTCAACGCGGCCGATGCCGGCGATCACGCCAGCAGCGGGAACGTCTTCGGCGTAAACCTGATACGCCGCCAGCTGGCTGATTTCGAGAAACGGCGAGCCGAGATCGAGCAGGCGGTTGATCCGCTCGCGAGGCAGCAATTTGCCGCGTGAGGTGTGGCGCTCTTGCGCTTTGGCGCCGCCGCCCTGATGAATGCTGGCGAGCAGGCGTTTGAGGTTCTCGACTTGCTCGGTCATTGCCGCGCTATTGCTGGCAAATTCCGGTGAGCGGGTATTGATCTGGGTGTGCAGGATGGCCATCTGGCGCACTCCGTGAAGTCTGGCGTGAACATGTCGCAGGTAAAGCGCCCAGAAAACACAGGGCGCAAGTACGTGCGCTTACTTGGTCTCGTTGAACAACTCGCGACCGATCAGCATGCGGCGGATTTCACTGGTGCCCGCGCCGATCTCGTAAAGCTTGGCGTCACGCAGCAGGCGGCCTGCCGGGAACTCGTTGATGTAACCGTTGCCGCCGAGGATCTGAATAGTATCCAGGGCCATTTGGGTGGCACGCTCGGCGCTGTAGAGAATTACCCCGGCTGCGTCTTTACGGGTGGTCTCGCCACGGTCGCAAGCCTGTGCAACCGCGTAAAGATAGGCGCGGCTGGCATTGAGTTGGGTGTACATGTCTGCCACTTTGCCCTGGATCAGCTGGAACTCGCCGATGCTCTGGCCAAACTGCTTGCGGTCATGGATGTAGGGAACAATCACATCCATGCACGCTTGCATGATGCCGACCGGGCCGCCCGCTAGCACCACGCGCTCATAATCGAGCCCGCTCATGAGCACTTTTACGCCGCCGTTTACCGCACCCAGCACGTTCTCGGCCGGAACTTCGACGTCATCAAAGAACAGCTCGCAAGTGTTGGAGCCGCGCATGCCAAGCTTGTCGAACTTGTTGCCGCGGCTAAAGCCTTTCCAGTCACGCTCAACAATAAACGCGGTAATGCCGTGCGGGCCTTTTTCCAGATCGGTCTTGGCGTAGATCACGTAGGTGTTGGCATCCGGCCCATTGGTGATCCAGGTCTTGCTGCCGTTCAACACGAAGTGATCGCCGCGACGATCGGCGCGCAGCTTCATCGAGACCACGTCGGAACCGGCATTCGGCTCACTCATGGCCAGTGCGCCGATGTGCTCGCCCGAGATCAACTTCGGCAGGTACTTGGCTTTCTGCTCGGCGGTGCCGTTGCGGTTGATCTGGTTAACGCACAGGTTGGAGTGGGCGCCATAAGACAAACCGACCGATGCCGAGCCCCGGCTGATCTCTTCGATGGCGATTACGTGGGCCAGATAACCCAGCCCAGCGCCGCCGTATTCTTCGCTGACGGTGATGCCCAGCAGGCCCATGTCTCCGAATTTTTTCCACATGTCGGCAGGGAACAGGTTTTCGCTGTCGATGGCGGCGGCGCGTGGTGCCAACTCAGCGGCGACAAATGCGCGGGTCTGATCACGTAACATGTCGAGGGTTTCGCCGAGGGCAAAGTTCAGGGACGGATAGCTCATGGGATCACCTTGTTTTTGTCTGTTGTGGAGGCAACGCGAGGGCAGCCTCTATTAACAATCTTGTTTAAGTTTAAGGATTAACAGTCTGTTTCTTATCAAGTTCTGCCATCGCGAGCTGGCAGCGCTCTTCGGCCATGTCGAGTTCTAGCTGCATCTGCTGGATATCCAGCAACTGTTGCTCGAGCTGTGCACGGCGTTCGGCAATCTTGCTCATGAATGTTTGCAGTTGTTTGCGATTGCCCTGACCGGGATCGTAAAGCTCGATCAGCTCTTTGCACTCGGCCAGTGAAAAACCAATGCGCTTGCCGCGCAAAATCAGCTTGAGCGTGACCTTGTCCTTGCTGCTGTAAATACGCTCCTGGCCCCGACGCTCCGGGCTGAGCATCGACTGCTCTTCGTAGAAACGAATGGCGCGGGTGGTGATGTCCAGTTCGCGGGCCAGCTCGGAAATAGAGTAAGTCGGCATTGATGCAGCCCTCGTGTTTACCTTTACGTTAACGTAAAGGTGCGTCTGAATCCTGTCAAGCGCAAGCAGGCGAATTATTCAGTGAATTGATTACGACCATGGCAGGGGCAATCAACGCCTGTGTTCGTGCTAATAATAGGCATATGACCAACCGCCCAGGGACCGGCTCCACGCCATGAGTATCAGCAAAGGCACTATCTCCATTCGCCTGGTAAATGAGGCGCTGTACGAATGGCAAACCGCAGGCCATCCGGTCCCGGCGCTGCTCGAGCGGGCGGGGATTGCCAGTGAATTGCTGGATAAACCTTTTAGCAGGGTCACGGCGAAGCAATACGCGCAATTGTGGCTGGCGCTGGCGCAGGAGATGGATGACGAATTCTTTGGCATGAACCCGCGGCGCATGAAGGTTGGCAGCTTTGCTTTTCTGGCGCGCACAGCAGTTAAAGAACCCACCCTTGAAGGTGCGCTCAGGGAAATTGTGCGGTTCTTGCGTCTGGTGATGGATGACTTCAAGGTTGAGACCCAAATCAGCGGCGGCATGCTTGAGTTGAGTGTTGCCACGGCAGGTGACCCCCCGCGCCGGGCGTTTACCTACTTCACGCTATGGATGATCGTGCACGGTTTGATGTGTTGGCTGGTGGGCCGGCGCATCGCAATTATTGCGATTGACCTGCAGTGTGCCAAACCCGATTACATCGAAGATTATCGGGTGATGTTCAGCGACAACCTGCGTTTCAACCAGCCTCGTTCGCGCTTGCTGCTGAACACCGATTGCCTTGATTTTGCCATCCGCCGTACGCCCGAGGAATTGAGCGAGTTTTTGCACACATCGCCGCAGGGGATTCTGGTGCGCTACCGCGATTCCCAGAGCTACGCCGCACGGATCAAAGCATACTTGCGCGGGCAGAAGCCCGATCGCTGGCCCGATATTGAAGCGGTGGCTGCGCATTTCTTCATCTCGCCAGCCACTTTGCGGCGCAAGCTCGCGCACGAAGGGCAATCGTTCCAGAGCCTTAAAGATCATGTGCGCCGCGATCTGGCCATAAGCCGCCTGAATAAGGGTGAACAGAATTACGCCGAGTTGGCTTACGCGCTGGGTTATGCCGACAGCAGCGCATTCTACAAGGCCTTCAAGAAATGGACCGGCACCACGCCCGGCCAGTATTGCGCGATGGTTTTTGGCAGCGGTGAACACGGCTAAGACCGCTGAGCTGATTGTCCAATCTGCTCAGCGAGATTGATCCCGCAGGACATTGCCCAAAGCCACGGCGAGCGCGACTATCGAGTCACTCCAACAACAATCATTCAGGAGTTGCCCGATGGTCGATTACTTTGCTGCTGCTAAAAGTTTTGATTTTCGCCGCGCCGCCGAACAGTCGCTGGCCGGTACGCCAGACAGCCTAAATGCCTGCATTGAATGCTGCGATCGCCACGCATTGCCGGGTCGGATTGCGCTGTTCTGGGAAGGCCGCGATGGCAGCAGTGCCAGCTACACCTTCGATTACCTGCAGGAGCAGGCTGCCCGGTTTGCCAATTTCCTGCACAACCAGGGTGTGAAGGCCGGAGATTGCGTCTCGGGTATGTTGCCGCGCAATGTCGAGTTGCTTATCACCATTCTTGGCACCTGGCGCTTGGGAGCGGTTTATCAGCCCCTGTTCACTGCATTCGGGCCCAAGGCTATCGAGCATCGGGTTAATACCGCCGGCTCCAAATTTATCGTTACCGATGCCGCCAATCGCAGCAAACTCGATGAGGTCGAGTCGGCTGCACAGTGCATCACAGTATCCGGCCCCAAAGGTGTGGGCATTGCACGGGGCGACTTCAGTTTCTGGGCTGAGCTTGAGCGCCAGCCCGATACATTCGCGCCCGTTATGCGCACCGCTGAAGACCCGTTCCTGATGATGTTTACCTCGGGCACCACCGGCCTTGCCAAGCCCGTGCCGGTGCCGCTCAAAGCGATACTCGCGTTTACACATTACATGCGCGACGCCGTGGGTTTGCGCGCCGAAGACGCATTCTGGAACGTTGCCGATCCGGGTTGGGCTTATGGCCTTTACTATGCCGTTACCGGGCCGTTGGCGATGGGCCATCCGACCTTGTTCTACGAAGGCGCATTCACCGTCGAGAGCACGTGTCGGGTCATCCGCAAATACCGCATTACCAATCTGGCCGGCTCGCCAACTGCCTACCGCTTGTTGCTGGCTGCCAAGGCCGAGGTCGAACCGCTGCTCAAAGGCCGTTTGCGTGCGGTGAGCAGCGCGGGCGAACCGCTGACGCCGGAAGTGATCCGCTGGTTTGCCGAGGGTTTGCAAACCACAATCCATGATCACTACGGGCAGACCGAGCTGGGCATGGTGCTGTGCAATCACCACGGTTATGAGCATCCGGTACGCATTGGCGCCGCCGGTTACGCAGTGCCGGGCCATCGCGTGGTCGTCGTGGATGAGGCATGCAACGAGTTACCGGTTGGTCAGCCCGGCAATCTGGCGGTGGACATGAGTCAGTCGCCGCTGTTCTGGTTCCCCGGCTATCAAGGCATGAACACCAAGGCATTTGCCGGCAAATACTACTTAAGTGGCGACACCGTCGAGCTTAATGACGATGGCAGCATCAGTTTTGTGGGGCGCGCCGATGATGTGATCACCACGTCGGGTTATCGCGTGGGGCCGTTTGATGTCGAGAGCGCGCTGATCGAGCACCCGGCCGTTATCGAAGCGGCGGTAATCGGCAAGCCCGATCCTGAGCGTACCGAAGTGGTTAAGGCCTTTGTCGTGCTGCATGCGCAATACCGGGCGGATGTCGCGTTGGGTGAAGAGTTGCAGCAGTACGTGCGTAAACGCCTGTCTGCCCATGCTTACCCGCGTGAAATTGAATTTGTCAGTGAATTGCCAAAAACCCCCAGCGGCAAGATTCAACGGTTCTTGCTGCGCAATCAGGAAATCGCCAAAGCGCAGACGGCGCTGTCGGCATAAGGCATCGATTACGGGCGGCAATGGCCGCTCGTTTCCCAGTTAAAGCAGGAAATAGGTTATGCAGATTAGCCAGCAGGTTTTTGTTGTTACCGGCGCATGTTCCGGGTTGGGTCTGGCCACCAGTCGCGCCCTGGTTGCGCGTGGCGCCAAGGTATTAATGGCCGACATCAATGCCGACGCCGGTGCTGCGCTGGCCCAGGAGTTGGGCGACGCGGTGCGTTTCGTGGCGGTGGATATTACCGATGAGGCGCAAGCGGCGGATGCCATCAGTGCAGCGCTGCAGGCCTTCGGTAAGGTGAACGGGCTGATTAACTGCGCCGGCGTTGCCCCTGCCGAAAAACTGCTGGGGCGCAAAGGCGTGCATGCGCTTGAGAGCTTCAAGCGGGTGATGGATATCAACGTCAATGGTACGTTCAACATGTTGCGACTCGCTGCCGAAGCCATCGCCACTGGCCAGCCCGACGCTGGCGGTGAGCGTGGCGTGATTATCAATACTGCCTCGGTCGCGGCCTTCGACGGGCAAATTGGCCAAGCTGCGTATGCTGCTTCGAAGAGCGCAGTGGTTGGGCTGACCTTGCCCTTGGCCCGCGAACTGGCACGTTCGGGCATCCGCGTTATGTGCATTGCTCCCGGCATTTTCGAGACGCCGATGATGGCCGGCATGCCGCAAGAGGTGCGCGATTCTCTGGCGGCCAATGTGCCGTTCCCGCCGCGCTTGGGCAAACCAGATGAATACGCCGCGCTGGCCCTGCACATTATTGAAAACAGCATGCTCAATGGTGAAGTGATTCGCCTCGATGGCGCGCTGCGCATGGCCGCAAAATAAGGAGACTGATGATGAACGACCCAATTGTGATTGTCAGCGCTGCCCGTACCGCAATGGGCGGCTTTATGGGCGACTTCAAGTCGTTGTCTGCTGCCCAGTTGGGCGCCGCTGCAATCAAGGCAACCCTGGCGCGTACAGGCGTCGGCGCCGATGCGATTGATGAGGTGCTGATGGGCTGCGTCCTGCAAGCCGGGCAAGGCCAGGCGCCAGCACGGCAAGCGGCGCTCGGTGCGGGGTTAGCGCAAAGCACCGTATGTTCGACCATCAATAAAATGTGCGGCTCAGGCATGAAAGCGGTCATGCTCGGCCACGATGGCCTCCTTGCCGGCAGCGCCAATGTAGTGATTGCTGGCGGTATGGAGAGCATGTCGAATGCACCATATCTGCTCGACAAGGCACGTGGCGGTTATCGCATGGGTCACGGTCAGGTGCTTGATCACATGTTCCTCGATGGCCTTGAAGATGCTTATGACAAGGGCCGGCTGATGGGCACCTTCGCCGAAGACTGCGCCGAGGCTTATGGCTTTAGCCGCGAAGAGCAGGACAACTTCGCCATTACATCGCTGACCCGCGCGCAAAAGGCCATGAGCGAAGGCCGGTTCGACGCCGAGATTGTTGCACTCGATGCGCCGCAAGGCCGCGAAACCGTAACCATCGGCAAAGATGAACAACCGCCCAAGGCGCGTATCGACAAGATCCCGACCCTGAAACCGGCATTTCGCAGCGGCGGCACCGTGACAGCTGCCAATGCCAGTTCGATCTCCGATGGCGCCGCGGCGTTGATGCTGATGCGCCGCTCCACGGCCGAAGAACGCGGACTCACGCCGCTGGCGCAAATTGTCGGCCACGCATCGTTTGCTCACGCGCCCAGCCTGTTCGCCACCGCGCCCGTTGGCGCGATCAATAACCTGATGGCCCGTACTGGCTGGTCTTTGGCGCAGGTTGACCTGTTTGAAATCAACGAAGCCTTTGCCGTGGTTCCGATGGCGGCCATGCGCGACCTCGGCATTAGCCATGATGTGGTCAATGTTCACGGCGGCGCCTGTGCGCTGGGCCATCCGATCGGGGCATCGGGCGCGCGGGTGCTGGTGACGCTGCTCAATGCGCTGCAGCAGTATGATCTGCAACGCGGCGTCGCTTCGTTGTGCATCGGTGGCGGTGAAGCCACTGCGGTCGCCATCGAACGCCTGCGTTAAGGGGAATACTGATGATTCCATCCGAAGAAGAACTGCAAATCCGCGACGTTGCCCGTCAATTCGCTGAAGAACGCCTGAAGCCGTTCGCTGCTGAATGGGACCGCGAGCATCGTTTTCCCAAGGAAGCATTACGCGAGATGGCCGAACTGGGCTTTCTCGGCATGTTGGTGACAGAACAATGGGGAGGCGCCGAGACCGGCCATGTTGCCTACGCCATGGCGCTGGAAGAGATTGCCGCAGGCGACGGCGCTTGCTCGACCATCATGAGCGTGCACAACTCGGTCGGCTGCATGCCGATTCTCAAATACGGCAGCGAGGCGCAGAAGCAGCAGTTCTTGCGGCCCCTGGCCGAGGGCAAAATGATTGGCGCATTTGCCCTGACCGAACCGCACGCGGGCTCTGATGCCAGTGACTTGCGCACCAAAGCCAGACGCGACGGCGATGATTACGTGCTCAATGGCAGCAAGCAGTTCATTACCTCGGGCCAGCATGCCTCGGACACCTGCCAGTTGCAGTTCGATGATATGCGTATTCCTGCCAGCTTGCGGCTGGGCGAGGAGGGCGAAGGTTACAAGATTGCGTTGAGTAACCTTGAAGGTGGACGCATCGGCATCGCCTCGCAAGCTGTTGGCATGGCGCGGGCCGCTTTCGACGCAGCCCGCCAATACAGCCACGAGCGCGAGACCTTCGGCAAACCGATTATCGAGCATCAGGCCGTGGCGTTTCGCCTGGCTGATATGGCCACGCAGATTGCTGTGGCCCGGCAAATGGTTATGCACGCAGCAACCCTGCGTGAGGCGGGTTTGCCCTGCCTTGCCGAGGCGTCAATGGCCAAGCTGTTTGCCTCCGAGATGGCCGAGAAGGTCTGTTCGGCAGCCCTGCAAACGCTGGGTGGTTACGGTTATCTCAAGGACTTCCCGCTGGAACGGATTTATCGCGATGTACGCGTCTGCCAGATTTATGAAGGCACCAGCGATGTCCAGCGACTGGTAATTGCCCGCGGTTTATAGCGGGCCAGCAGCATGAACACCACGACAAAAACAACAACAGCGCTGAGCCGACAGGACGTCGGTTGAGCAAGAGGTGAAGTATGCAAGGCATGAGCTATACTCGCGGCCCGCAAGACAAACCCCTACTGGCGATGACCATTGGCGATGCGTTCGATCAGACGGTTGCGCGCTTCACTGAGCGCGATGCGTTGGTGGTATTGCATCAGAATGTGCGATTGAGTTGGACCCAGTTGCACCAGCAAGTCGAAGACTGCGCCCGGGCACTGATGGGCCTTGGTATTAAAACCGGGGATCGGGTTGGCGTGTGGGCGCCGAACTGTGCGCAGTGGACCATTTGCCAGTTTGCCACCGCGAAGATCGGCGCGATTCTGGTCAATATCAACCCGGCGTATCGCGGCAGCGAACTCGAATTTGCGCTGCGCCAATCCGGCTGCAGCTGGTTGGTAACAGCTGAGCAGTTCAAAACCAGTGACTATCACGCGATCCTGCAGCAACTGCTGCCCGAACTGAGCAGTGCCAAATTTGGCGAGTTGCAGAGTGAACAACTCCCGGCGCTGCGTGGTGTAATCAGCCTGGCGCAGAACCCGCCAGCAGGTTTTTTGCCGTGGCACCAATTAGCTGAATTCAGCGAGCCGGTGACGCCAGCGCAACTGCGAGAATGCCAGGCGTTGTTGCAGTTCGATGAGCCGATCAATATCCAGTACACCTCCGGTACCACTGGCGCGCCCAAAGGCGCGACGCTGAGCCATTACAATATTCTCAATAACGGTTATCTGGCTGCGTGCAGTCTGGGCCTCACCGAGCATGATCGGGTGGTGATCCCGGTGCCGCTGTATCACTGCTTCGGCATGGTGATGGGTAATCTGGGCTGTATCACCCACGGCGCAACGATGATTTATCCCGCTGCCGGTTTTGATCCGGAAGCGTGTTTGAAAGCAGTTGCGCAGGAACGTGCGACGGCGCTCTACGGCGTGCCGACCATGTTCATCGCCGAACTCGATCATCCGCGTCTTGGCGAATACGACCTGAGCAGTTTACGCACGGGCATCATGGGTGGGGCGACATGCCCGATTGAGGTTATGCGCCGGGTGATCAAGCAATTGCACATGAGCGAAGTGCAGATTGCCTACGGCATGACCGAAACCAGCCCGGTGTCTATGCAAACGGCAGCGGATGATGAACTTGAGATGCGCGTGACCCGCGTCGGCCGCACCCATCCTCACCTCGAAAGCAAGATAATCGATGAACATGGGCGCATTGTGCCGCGCGGCGTAACCGGCGAATTATGCACGCGTGGCTACAGCGTGATGCTCGGTTACTGGAATAATCCGCAGGCAACCAGTGAGGCGATTGATGCCGGCCGCTGGATGCACACAGGTGACTTGGCCAGCATGGATGAGCGTGGCTATGTGCAGATAGTCGGGCGCAGCAAGGACATGATTATTCGCGGCGGCGAGAACATCTATCCGCGTGAAATCGAAGAGTTTCTGTTCACCCATGCGGCCGTGGCGGACGTGCAGATTGTTGGCGTGCCGGATTCAAACTATGGCGAGGAAGTGGCGGCGTGGGTCAAGTTGCATGTCGACAGCGACTGCTGCGAAGAAACCCTCAGGGCTTTCTGCAAGGCCCATATCGCCCACTACAAAGTGCCGCGCTATATCAGGTTCGTCGACGAATTCCCAATGACCGTCACCGGTAAGATCCAGAAGTTTCGCATGCGCGAAGTGATGGTCGAAGAACTCAATCTCTGAACACTTCACACAGCTATCGGCAAGGTTTTACGGCCTTGCCGATAGGCATCTGAGTAGCTGCCTTACTGCGCTTGAAGTTCGGCTTTGACGACTCTTTCTTGCTTGTCGATCTTCTGGCAAATCTCGATCAATTGCTCGCGCATCCAGCGGTTAGCGGGGTCCTGATCAGTGCTCTCGTGCCAGTAAAGATGCGTTTCCAGGCTGGGAACATCCTTGACCGGCAACTCGATGTAATGCAGGTCGTTATTGCGCGCAAACCGCTCCGGCACAGTCATCGCCATGTCGGTGTTCTGCAACACGGTGCTGGCCATCAGGTAGTGCTGCGAACGCAGTGAAATCGTCCGTTGAATGCCCATCTTACCCAACGCCAGGTCGATATAACCGAGCCCGCTGCGGCGACTGGAAATGTGGATATGGCTCAGCGCCAGGTATTCGTCGAGGCTGATTTTGTCCTTGGCCATTGGGTGGCCACGGCGTACGGCACACACGTAGCGGTCTTCCATCAACTTAACGTGACGCACTTGCGCATCGGTGTTTAGCGGCGCATCCACGGCAAAGTCGAGGCGGCCGGCGGCCAACTCCTTGGTGGTATCACGGCGGCGCGAGAGCATGCTTTCGATACTCACCTTGGGCGCAAGGCGGCGCAGGCGCTGGAACAGCGGCGGCAGAATCACCGCCTCGCTGAGGTCGGTCATGCTGATGCGATAAGTCTTGCTGGCTTGCAGCGGGTTGAAAATGCGACTTTCCTGCACCGAGATCCGCAGTTGCTGCAAGGCATTGCGCACCGGGCCGATGATGTTCTGGGCCATTGGCGTAGGCACCATGCCCTGCGCGGTGCGGACAAATAACGGATCGTTGAAGGTTTCACGCAAGCGGGCGAGGGCGTTGGATACAGCCGGCTGGGTGATGCCGATGATCTGCCCGGCGCGGGTCAGATTCGCCTCGGTATAGATGGCATCAAACACGATAAACAGATTTAGATCGACCTTGTTGAGGTTCATTCAGCGCTAGCTCCGAGATGTGCCTTAATCAGTGAATCATATATCAGTGATGAATGTTCATAGACGTTGAAAATAGGTTAGGTAAATTTAGCTCGCTGATCTAGCATTATTTTCAAATCTCGGAAGCACAGTGGTTTCCGGCACACCGCACACACTCGTCAGAAGGTAGTCTCTATGGATTTCGCCTACTCCCCAAAGGTTCAGGAATTACGTGAACGTGTAACGGCGTTCATGGAAGCACACGTTTATCCCGCTGAAGCCGTGTTCGAGCAGCAAGTGAATGAGGGCGATCGTTGGCAGCCAACCGCCATCATGGAAGAGCTGAAGCAAAAGGCCAAAGCCGAGGGTTTGTGGAACCTGTTCCTGCCGGAGTCTGAGCTGGGTGCTGGCCTGACCAATACCGAGTACGCGCCGCTGGCTGAAATCATGGGCAGCTCGCTAATTGGCCCGGAGCCATTCAACTGCGCCGCGCCGGATACCGGTAACATGGAAGTGCTGGTGCGTTATGCCAACGAAGAGCAAAAGCAGCAGTGGCTGATGCCGTTGCTGAGCGGCGAAATCCGTTCGGCCTTTGCCATGACCGAGCCGCAAGTCGCGTCTTCCGATGCCACCAATATGCAGGCAACGGCGGTACGCGAGGGTGATGAGTGGGTGATCAATGGCCGCAAATGGTGGACATCGGGCGCTTGTGATCCGCGCTGCAAAATCCTCGTGTTCATGGGCCTGACCAATCCTGACGGTCCGCGCCACCAGCAGCACTCGATGATTCTGGTGCCGATGGACACGCCTGGGGTCAAGGTAATTCGTCCGCTGCCGGTATTCGGTTACGACGATGCGCCGCACGGCCACGCCGAGATGGTATTTGAAAATGTTCGCGTGCCTTACGAGAACGTATTGCTGGGTGAGGGTCGCGGTTTCGAGATCGCACAGGGCCGATTGGGGCCAGGCCGTATCCACCACTGCATGCGCTCTATCGGCATGGCAGAACGCGCGCTTAAGTTGATGTGCGAACGCTCCATTGAGCGCACTGCATTCGGCAAACCTCTGGCACGCCTGGGCGGCAACGTCGACCTGATCGCCGACTCGCGCATGGAAATCAATATGGCGCGATTGCTGACGCTCAACGCGGCCTACATGATGGACACCGTTGGCAACAAGGTAGCCCGCAGCGAAATCGCCCAGATCAAGGTTGTGGCGCCGAATGTGGCCTTGAAGGTTATCGATCGTGCAATCCAGATGCACGGTGGCGGCGGTGTTTCCAACGACTTCCCGCTGGCTTACTGGTACGCCATGCAGCGCACATTGCGCCTGGCCGATGGCCCGGATGAAGTGCACCGCGCGGCAATCGGCAAGTTCGAGATTGGCAAGTACATCTCGCGCGAGCAGATGAAGGCTTCACGCTAATCAGCCTGTAGAACGCACAAGGCCCGCTAAATGCGGGCCTTGTGCGTTATCAAGTGACTATTCTGATTCAGGGTTCAGCGCGGCTTGTTGTTGCAGCCAGACACGGCGCATTTGCAATTGATTGGCAAAGGTGCGCGCCGCCAGTTCTTCATGAAAGGTCAGGGCGCGACGGCCCAGACGCACGCGCCAGAGCGTTTGACGATTACGCTCGATGGTTTCGATCTGGATGACAGCAGGTTTCAAAACGGAGTTCCTTGCTACATATTGGCAATGTGCCACTATCGCTAAGGTTACGCTATTCATCCTCAGTCGTGAATATCCGCGAGCGCATCACCGTGCATTTCACTCAGTTATAAACCCAGACCTCAACCCGCCGATTCTTGATTCGACCCTCATCCATATCATTGGCCGCGATGGGCAGTTGTTCACCCATGCCAAGGATATCGGCGAACGAAACCTTGCCTCTGGCCAACTCCCTGCGCACGGCCATTGCCCGCAGCTTGGAGAGTAACTCGGCGCGTGCCGGGTCCGCTTTGGGATCGCCAAAGCCTACCAATACCGCCTTGCGATTCATTTTGTCCTGCGTTTGCAGGTAGTCGAGTACCCGTTGCAGATCGCGCTGAGCCTTGTTGTCGAGGGTGGCGCTGCCTTGCTCGAAACGAAAATTCACCGATAAGCGTTGCGCCTGTTTGGCCAGTTGTTGATACGACTCGGGCATATTCGGGTTAGGCGTCACCTTGACCGCTTGCACGGTCTGCGCGATGAAACCGTTTTGCGCCACAACCTGCTGGCCTTCTTCGCTGTGCGCAAACGCCAGCAGTTGTTTGGCCCAGCTGTTTTCAAGGTTGGGCGGCGCATAGATGAACAGCCGGCGCGACAACGGATAGTCTTCGGTAGCAATCAGCGTGCGGCTTGGCAGCATCGGTTGCGAATCACCGGCGGCGATGGCTAATGCCTTGGCTTTGAGGATGTAGGGCAAACCGATGAAACCGATGCCTTGCGGATCGTCACTGACAAGTTGCGAGAGCTTGTTGCTGTCTTCATAACGCTTCGCATTGCCACTCAGGCTTTTACCGTTGGCGGCTAATACCAATTCCTTGAAGGTGTCGTAGGTGCCCGAATTGTCATCACGTGCATACAGATTGATCGGGCCAGGCTTGCCGCCGACATCGGCCCAGTTGCGGATTTCCCCGGCGTATATCGCCGCCAGCTGATCGGTGCGCAGCGCGGAAATCGGGTTTTGCGGATTGATGATAATCGCGAGTCCGTCGATAGCGATGATCTGTTCGGCAGTCGGGCTTTTCATGTCGCCGCGACTGGCCAGCGCGCTGACCTCACTGGACTTGATCGGACGTGACGCCGCCGCAAGATCAGCCGTGCCGTCGAGTAATGCTGCAAAGCCGGTGCTGGAACCATGCGCGGCCAGGTCGAAGTGCACGGTTTTGCCGTTGGCCGTGGTAGCGCTGATTTGTTGCTCGTTTTCGATAGCACCCGGTGTGCTGCGGATATTGCTCAGGCCTTGTTGTGCAAGCAGGCCCTTGACCAATGCAGGACCGAGCGCAGCACCGATGGTATTGGAGCCCTGAATACGCAGCTGCGGGTTATTTGCATCGGCGGCGAAGACCGACCAGGGCAGGGCATAACAGATGAATCCCAATACCAGCAGGGATGTAGTACGACTCCAGACTTCGCGTTCACTATCGAACAGGGAGCGAGACATTCAGCAGACACCTTGAATAGACCAGTTTGGGTGCCGCGACGATAAGACAATCAGATGACTGCAATATGACAAGCAGTAGGAAGGTTAGGGTGTACGCAAAACGTGTGCGTCAGTTCACGCGAGCGTGCGCAGCGCACGCCGGGCTCAGCACTGTGCGCATATAGCATCTAAGCCCGGAGTAGCAAGACTTGTGGCCGTTCGGTGGGCCTAGTCCAGTTTCAGCCAGATAGGCGCGTGGTCGGAGGGCTTTTCCAGTGCGCGCAGTTCATAGTCGATACCCGCATCAGCGATGCGTGACTGCAGGGCTTGCGAGGCCAGGATTACGTCAATGCGCAGGCCGCGCTTGGGTTCGTCCTCAAAGCCGCGGCTGCGGTAGTCGAACCAGCTGAAACGATCATCAATTTCGGGGTGCAAATGACGGAAGCTGTCGACAAGGCCCCAGCCTTTCAGGGTCGCGAGCCACTCGCGCTCTTCCGGCAGGAAGCTGCACTTGCCGGTTTTCAGCCAGCGCTTGCGATTGACTTCGCCGATGCCGATATCCTGATCTTCTGGCGAGATATTGATATCACCCATCACGACAACCGCTTGCTCAGGGGTAAAACGCTCGAGCAACAGCTGTTGCAGGTCCGCATAGAAGCGCTGCTTGGCCGGGAACTTGGTGGGATGGTCGCGGCTTTCACCTTGCGGAAAGTAGCCGTTCATGACGGTCACTGGCTGGCCATTTGCATCGGCGAAGGTGGCGTAGATGAAGCGCCGTTGCGACTCTTCGCTATCGCCCGGGAAACCTTTATGCACTTCTAATGGTTCCTGACGCGACAGCATGGCAACGCCATAGTGGCCTTTCTGGCCGTGGTAATGCACGTGATAACCCAGTGCGCGAATATCGGCTTCGGGAAATTGTTCGTCGGCTACTTTGGTTTCCTGCAGGCCGATAACATCCGGCTGATGTTTCTCGATCAATGCGGCCAGCTGATGAGGGCGTGCACGCAGGCCATTGATATTGAAGGAGACAATCTTCATGACAGGCTGTCCTGGATTTTTGGCTAGATGAAGCGCAGATGCTAGCTGATCTGGTGGGCGCACGGCCAGCAATCTAGCGATTGCTCTGCAGCGGTGCTAGTGTGAGGACAGGTGTTACCGATTAGCTGCAAGCCTGCCCGACGCCTTATTGACCCGCATGCAATTTCGACCCATGAGATAACTAAAGGTCATCGATTATGCCGAACAGTCCTGCTGAAATTCGTTTACTCGACCACGGCTATTCGCGCGAAGCGCGCTCATTGTTGTATCAAGCCTATCGGCATGATCCAACATTCGCCCATATATTCGAGGCGGATCGTCCCGGATTCGATCAGCGGGTTCGCGCCACCATTCGCGAGCTGATTCATCAGCACTTTAATGAAGAGCTGCCAGCGCTCGGCTTGTTGATTGAGGATCGGCTCATTGGCATGGTGCTGATCGCGCCGCCGCAACGTCGGTTTGACCTGACAGAAAGTTGGGCCTGGCGCATGCGCATGCTGCTTACCACCGGTTTTCGCTGCACCCGGCGTTACCTTGAATACCACGACGCCGTCATGGCTTGCCTGCCCTCAGACAACTACCACGTGCTGCCTTTAATCGGCATACACCCCGAGTTTCAAGGCCAGCATCTGGGTGAGCAACTACTCGAAGCGTTGCATGACTGGTGCGCCGAAGATCCGCACTCGAAAGGCATTGTGCTCGATACCGGCAACCCGCATTACCTGAGTTTTTATAAGCGCAAAGGCTACGAGGAAATCGGTGAAGTGGCGGTAGGCCCGATTATCGAGCATGTGTTTTTTCACCCCAATCCTCAGGTCAGTGTCAAAGCCAGCGCTTGAATCGCGCTGCGAAAACCCCGCTGAGTCTGCAAAGGAGTTGAGGTTTATTGCCTGACGCACGGATTTGCATTCACCCAAATGCATCGGCTGTACCCACTGTCAATGCTGAACGTCTATCGGCTCGTGCTAGCATCCGCTCTATGACAGTGGTTTTTAAGTATTTAACCTCCTTTTTGCTCGCGCTCTTCAGCTCGGTTCTGCTGGCGGAAGAGCGCTTGGTGGTAAAGATAGAACCGGCCAACAAAGCGCTCAAAGCCAACGTGGAAGGCTACGTCGGCGATCTTGGCGAGCGCGATGAAAAAGCCCTGTTGCGCTTTAGTCACATTGCTTCCGGTCAGGCCGAGAAAGCGCTGCAGGCCTTCGGCTACTACCAAAGCACGATCAACACCGAGGTCACTGACGACACGCCGGCCAAGCTGATCATCAATATTGAGCCCGGTGAACCGGTGCACTTGCGCAATGTGCTGGTACGGGTTGAAGGCCCGGCCGCCGCGATGACTGCGTTTCGCCCTCCAAAGAGTGCGCGCCTGCAAACCGGCGACGTGCTCAATCACGGCACCTACGAGGCGGCTAAACGACACATCGAGAACCAGGCATCGCGTTACGGTTTCTTTTCCGGCAAGTTCACCGAACAAACCCTTGAGATAAACCCCGAAACCGGCACGGCTGATATCAGGCTTATTTACAGCAGTGGCGAGCGCTATCAGTTGGGCGCAGTGACCTTCAGCGGTGAAACCATTCTCGATGAAGAACTGCTGCGCCGGATGATCCCGTTCGAGGCAGATTCTGAGTACGATTCAGACAAGATCGCCCAGTTGTATCAGGCATTGCGTTCCAGCGGTTACTTCGAAAACGTGCAGGTTGATGCCAATCCCGCGCAAGCCAATGATCTGACCATTCCGGTCAATGTCGGGCTGGATATGCGTAAACCGCGCAGCGTGGGGTTTGGTCTTGGCTTCTCAACAGACGTCGGGCCACGCGGCAAGGCCAACTGGACACGGCATTGGGCCAACTCCAAAGGTCACAGCTATGGCACCGAGATGGAATTGTCTGCTCCGCGTCAGAACATCGGCCTGTTCTATGACGTGCCGCTTGATCCGCCACTGACGGACAAATTCCGCTTTGCCGGGGGTTACCAGTACGAAGAGCTGGCCGATACCGACACCCTCAGTAAGCTGCTCACGGTGGGCCCGGAATGGCACCGCCAACTCGACAGTGGCTGGCAGCGGGTGATTTCCCTCAAGTACCAGCACGAAGAATATCGCCTGGGTGATGATGAAGGCCTGAGCACGCTGCTCATGCCCGGCATCAGCTTTGCTTACCTGAAAAGCGACAGCAAGATCGATCCCAATCAGGGTTATCGTCTGCAGTTGGATTTGTCCGGGGCCAAGGAAGGACTGCTCTCCGACTCGGATGTTGTGCACGTAAATGCCCTGGCCAAGGGCTTGTACACACTGGCTCAACGTCACCGTTTTCTGGGCCGCATACAGCTTGGCGCTACTGAGTCGAACGGTTTCGGCAATGTGCCGCCATCGCTGCGTTTCTTTGCCGGTGGTGACCAGAGTGTCAGGGGCTACGACTATCAGACGTTGTCACCGGAGAACTCCGATGGCGACAAGATCGGCGGCAAGTACATGGTCAGCGGCACCGCTGAATACCAATACAGCGTCGCCGATAAATGGCGCGTTGCCGGCTTCTATGACGCCGGTAATGCGTTTAACAATCTCGACCTGCCGAGCCTGAAAAGCTCTGTCGGTTTTGGCCTGCGCTGGGTATCACCCGTCGGGCCGTTGCGCTTTGATTTGGCCTTCCCGTTGAACGATGACGATTCTGGCGTGCACTTCCATTTCTCGATGGGGCCAGAACTATGAAACGGGTATTACGCTGGGCGCTGGGCGTGATTGTTGTGTTGCTCCTGCTCATTGCGCTGGCCGTTCTTGGACTGTTGGGGACTCAAGGGGGCAGCCGTTGGATATTGCAGCAAGTGCCCGGCCTAATTGTCAGCAACTACAGCGGTCGGCTGGGCGGTCAGTGGCAGGCAGATGAAATTGTCTGGCAGCAGGATGCCACCAAGGCGGTGGTAATGCGCCCGGCCTTCAACTGGTCGCCCGGCTGTTTGCTAAAGATGACGCTGTGCATCAAACAACTGCATGTCGACAGCATTGTTCTGGATTTGCCGCCATCTACCGAAAACAGCAGCGAGCCGTTCAGCTTGCCCGATGTGCAACTGCCGATAGACCTGCAAGTTGAAGACGTGCGCATCGGCGCGCTCGAACTCAATGGCGCGCAGCAACTGAAAAGCCTCAATCTCAATGCTCACTGGGCCAATCAGGGGCTGCAGATTGATAGCCTGGATGTGCTGCGCGAAGATTTAGGCCTCAATCTCACCGGCCATTTGCAACCCAGTGGCAATTGGCCGTTAACGCTCAGCGGTGATGCAACCTTGCCTGCGCCAGATAAACAGCCTTGGGCTGTGCAGATAAAGGTTGGCGGTGAACTGCTTAACAGCCTCAACCTGGACATCGCCAGCAGCGGTTACCTCAATGCGCAACTGACCGGCGCGGTACAGGCATTGGCCGAAGACTTGCCGCTGCAGGCACAAATCAAGGCCGATGGCTTTAAAGCCATTGCGGATCTGCCAAACACGCTGACGCTTAACCAGTTAGTGCTCGACGCCAAAGGCGACCTCAAGTCGGGCTACACCATTACCGGTAATGCTCAGCTGCCGGGTGAAGAGGGCCCAGTGGCACTGTTGCTCAATGCGTTGGTAGACGCCAGTGGTGCGCAGATCAGCACCTTGCGCCTTGAAGATGAAAAAAAGCAGCATCTGCAACTGAGTGCGGATCTGGACTGGAGCGATGAGTTCAGCGCCGACAGCAAGATCGAGTGGGACAACTTCCCGTGGCACTCGCTGTATCCGGCGGTCGATGAGCCACCGGTCAAGCTCAACAAACTCTCCGCTGAGGTCAGCTACAGCAAGGAGCATTATCTGGGCTCGCTCGACGCGGCGCTCGATGGTCCGGCAGGCGCTTTCACGGTGGTCACGCCATTCAGTGGCGACTTGCAGCAAGTGTTTCTGCCGCAGTTGCAGGTCGATGCCGGTCAGGGCAGTGTCTCTGGCGGAGTCAAAGTCGGCTTTGCCAACGGTGTGACGTGGGATGCCCAGCTTGAGCTGAAGCAGTTTGATCCGGCGTTTTGGGTCGCCGAGCTGCCGGGTTCACTTGGCGGGCCCGTGCGTACCACCGGCAGCTTTATCAATGACAAGCTCAAGCTGGACAGTGATATCAAGATAACCGGTCGATTACGCGGGCAACCTGCGCTCATCAGCGCCAAGGCCCAAGGCGAGGGCGAGCAGTGGCACGTCAATGATATCGAGTTGGGGCTGGGCGATAACCGCATCAAGGGCAACGGCAGCCTGAACAAAACGCTGGCCGGGCAGCTCAATTTGAATCTGCCCAAACTTGGCCAACTGTGGCCGGGCCTGCAGGGCCAGGTTCAGGGCAACGTTGCTGTTTCCGGCACCCTCCAAGCGCCGCAAGGCACGCTCAAGCTCGACGGCAAGGCACTGGCTTTTCAGGACAATCGCGTACAAAGCTTGCAGGCAAATGCCCGACTGGATGCTAATCAGCAGGCCAAAATTGATCTCTTGCTGAACAAGATCATGAGCGGTGGCAACGTCATCGGTGATCTGGCGGTCGCGGGCAGCGGCGATATCAAGCGTCAGCAAGCGACCATCGATCTCAAAGGTCCGCAACTCAATACCCAGATTGCCGCGGATGGCACGCTCAACCAAGGTGCATGGCGCGGACGCTTGGCCAAGCTGGGTATTCAAGCGGGCGGGCAGGATTGGCAGTTACGCGCACCTGCGAGCGTAGAGCGCCTTGCCGATCGCAAGATCACCCTGGGCGAGCATTGCCTGGTATCGCAGGGAGCCAGCCTGTGCGGCGACAAGCAACGGCTGATCCCCGATACGCAGTTGCGCTACAAGCTGCGCAACTTCCCGATGGACAGCCTCAAACCCTGGCTGCCTGACGACTTTGAATGGCAAGGCGAACTCAGCGCGGACATAAACCTTGATCTGCCTGCCAGCGGCCCGAAAGGCAAAATCAGCATTGATGCGGGGCAGGGCGTCTGGAAGGTCAGGGATAATCAGCAGTGGGTAGATTTCAACTATCAGCGCCTGCGACTAGATACTGATATTGGTGCCAAACAAATCGGTACGAGACTGGACCTGCAAGGACCGAAAATTGGCCAGCTCAACGTGCAGGCGGCATTTGATCCAAGGCCTGGCAGTCGGCCTTTGTCCGGCACGTTCAGGCTGGCGGGCGTCGACCTCTCGGCCGCACGGCCTTTTGTGCCAATGGTCGACCAGTTGCAGGGCCAGCTCAATGGCAGCGGCAGCATCAGCGGCACCTTGCTCAAACCACTGGTTAACGGCCAGGTACAGCTTAAGGATGGCCACATCGCCGGCGGGCAATTGCCGACCAATATTGAAGCGCTGCAGCTACAGGCCCTGATCAACGGCGAAAGCATGACACTCAGCGGTGACTGGCGCAGCGGCGAAACCGGCAGCGGTAAGATTAATGGCAATCTGGCCTGGGGCGGCCCGCTGGCCGGGCAAGTCAAATTGCAAGGTACGCGCCTGCCCATTGCAGTAGAACCCTTTGCCGAGATCGAAGTTGAGCCGGACCTGACGTTGGTAGTCGGCAACGAAGCTATGTCGATCAAAGGCCGCGTGGCCGTGCCGCGCGGCAAGATCGAGATTCGCGAAATTCCGCCGTCAACCGTGCGGGTATCCGAAGATGCGCGCATTGTCGGTGCCAAGGAAGAGGCCAAGCAGCCTGTGGCCATCGCCATGGATATTGATGTGGTTGTTGGCGAAGACAAACTCACCTTCAAAGGTTTCGGGCTGCGGGCCAACATTGCCGGCAAGGTACATATCGGCAACGACCTCGATACGCGCGGCGTGCTTGATCTCAAGGACGGGAAATTCAGCAAGTTCGGTCAGAAGCTGACCATCCGCCGCGCGCGTGTGCTGTTTGCCGGGCCGATCTACCAGCCGTACATCGATGTCGAGGCCATACGCGAAGTGGACGACGTTACCGCCGGTATCCGCTTGTCCGGGCATGCCGAGCAGCCGACGACTGAGGTTTTCTCTGAACCGGCCATGAGTCAGAGCCAGGCGCTGTCCTATTTGCTGTTAGGCCGGCCATTGGGTGAGGAGGGCGACAGCAATCTGGTCGGTCAGGCGGTTCTGGCCCTTGGTCTGGCCGGTGGCTCTCCGATGGCGAGCAACGTTGCCAGCAAACTCGGCATCAGTGATTTCCAACTCGACAGCGAGGGCAGCGGCAGTAACACCAGCCTGGTGGCGAGTGGCAAACTCACCGATCGCCTGAGCCTGCGCTACGGCGTGGGGGTGTTCGAGCCGGTCAATACTGTTGCCTTGCGCTATATTTTGACCAAACGCATCTACCTTGAGGCGGCTAGCGGACTGGCCAGTTCCCTGGATATTTTTTATACCCGTGAGTTCTAGTCGCGCAAATACCCATCGTTATGGCTGTAAATGACGCTGCCAGTTGAAAAAAGACCGTGGTAGCATCCACCGCCGCTGGCGACTTTGTTGCCAGATGCTTCTGAAAATCTGTATGGCGCTACCCGACACACAGATCAAAAGTCCGCAATACAGAACTGTTATCGCAGTTCGACCCTAATCAACGGCCCGGTCACGATCCGGCTGTAAAAATAATAAGGAGCTACAGATGGAATTCATCAACACGCTGGTTAACCAGATAAACGGGCTCGTCTGGGGACCGCCCATGTTGGTGCTGATTCTGGGTACGGGCCTGTTCCTGATGCTGCGGCTGAAGTTCATGCCGCTGACCCATATTGCTGCAGGTTTCCGTTTGATGTGGCAAGGCCGCGTCAAGGGCGACAACGAAAGCGGCGAGATCACACCGTTCCAGGCACTGATGACCACACTGGCGGCCACCGTCGGTACCGGTAACATTGCCGGTGTTGCCACCGCCATCTTCCTCGGCGGCCCGGGCGCGTTGTTCTGGATGTGGTGCACGGCACTCGTCGGCATGGCCACCAAATACTGCGAAGTGGTTCTGGCTGTTCACTACCGTGAAAAAGACGCCAATGGCGAGCACGTTGGCGGCCCGATGTACGCGATCAAAAATGGTCTGGGCAAGAAGTGGGCTTGGCTGGGCACAGCATTCGCCATCTTCGGCGGCTTGGCTGGTTTCGGTATCGGCAACATGGTCCAGGTCAACAGCATGGCTGGCGCTCTGGAAGAAACCTTCGGCGTGACCCCGTTGATCACCGGTGTCGTCAGCATGGTGCTGGTGGGCATGGTAATTCTCGGTGGTATCCGCCGCATTGGTAAGGTTGCCGCCTCGCTGGTTCCTTTCATGTGTGTGGCCTACATCATCGCTGCCATCGTGGTTCTGGTGGTCAATGCTGCGCAGATTCCAGCGGCATTCAGCCTGATCTTCACCCACGCGTTCAGCCCGATTGCAGCCACTGGCGGTTTCGCCGGCGCGGCAGTGATTGCTGCGATTCGCTTCGGTGTTGCGCGCGGTATTTTCTCCAACGAAGCAGGTCTGGGTACTGCGGGTATCGCACAGGCGGCTGGCACCACTGATAGCCCAATTCGCTCCGGCATGATCGGTATGCTTGGGACGTTCATCGACACGCTGGTTATCTGCACCATGACGGGTCTGGTAATCATCTGCTCCGGTGTTTGGACCAGTGGCACCAGTGGCGCGGCGTTGTCTGCTGCTGCGTTCGACTCGGCGATGCCTGGCATTGGTGGCCCGATCCTGACTATCGCGCTGGTGGTATTCGCCTTCACCACCATTCTGGGTTGGAGCTACTACGGCGAGAAGTGCTGGGAATACATGGTTGGCACCAAGTCGAACATGCCGTTCCGGATCGTCTGGGTATTGGCTGTACCGTTTGGTGCAATGGCCCACCTGGACTTCGCATGGCTGGTCGCTGATACGCTTAACGGCCTGATGGCGATTCCAAACCTGCTGTCGCTGCTGCTGCTTAGCCCGGTGGTGATCAAGCTGACTAAAGACCATTTCGCCAAGTAACCGGCAAAGAGTCGATGGTTAAAAAAGCTCCCGTTTAGGGAGCTTTTTTTTGCGTAGCCTGTTTAAATCAGGCAACGCTTGAAGATGTACACACTCACTCAGTAAAGAGGTTATTTCCATGGCTCAAGTAACTCTGCGTGGCAACCCGGTAACAGTTGATGGCCAGCTGCCACAAGTCGGTCAGCAAGCGCCTGCGTTCCAGCTGGTCGGCACTGACTTGTCTGACATCAGCCTGAGCAGCATGGCTGGCAAGCGTAAAGTACTGAACATTTTCCCAAGTGTTGATACCCCGACCTGCGCGACTTCTGTACGTAAATTCAACACCGAAGCCAGCGGTCTGGATAACACTGTGGTGCTGTGCATCTCGGCTGACCTGCCATTCGCCCAAGCCCGCTTCTGCGGCGCTGAAGGTCTGGAAAACGTGGTGAGCCTGTCGACCATGCGCGGCACCGAGTTCCTCAAGAACTACGGCGTTGCTCTGGTAGACGGCCCATTGGCGGGCGTTGCAGCTCGCGCAGTTGTCGTGCTCGATGAAAACGACAAAGTCCTGCACAGCGAACTGGTAGCTGAAATCGGCACCGAGCCGGACTACAGCGCCGCCCTCGCAGCCCTGTAATAGCGCTTCTTGCTCAACGCATAACGGCCTCTTAATGAGGCCGTTATGCGTTACGCCGCCAGATTGTAGGCAGCCGCATCGAGCCGTACGTTATCCCGGAAATCGCAATGACGGATTAACCTGCGGTTTATCCATCCTCCGTGTGGGTTTTGTATATCCGGTGTCCGCCGAACCCAACCGGAGGATGGATAGCCCCAACGGGGCAATCCGTCATGACGTAATCACGCCGAACGAATCACCGCCGGATCACGAACTCAACACCACAATCGACCCGAACGTTATCCCGGAAATCGCGATGACGGATTAACCTGCGGTTTATCCATCCTCCGTGTGGGTTTTGTATATCCGGTGTCCGCAAATCCCAACTGGAGGATGGATAGCCCCGGCGGGGCTATCCGTCATGACGCAATCACGCCGAACGAATCACCGCCGGAGCACAAACTCAACATCACCATCGAGCCGTACGTTATCCCGGAAATCGCAATGACGGATTAACCTGCGGTTTATCCATCCTCCGTGTGGGTTTTGTATATCCGGTGTCCGCCGAACCCAACCGGAGGATGGATAGCCCCAACGGGGCAATCCGTCATAAGGCAATCACGCCGAACGAATCACCGCCAGATCACAAATTCAAAACCGCCCTGGACCCGCACGTTACCCCGGAAATCGCGATGACGGATTAACCTGCGGTTTATCCATCCTCCGTGTGGGTTTTGTTTATCGGGTGCACGCCAAACCCGACTGGAGGATGGATAGCCCCGACGGGGCAATCCGTCATGACGTAATCACGCCGAACGAATCACCCCCGTATCACAAACTCACCATCGCCATCGACCCGCACGTTATCCCGAAAATCGCAATGACGGATTAACCTACGGTTTATCCATCCTGCGTGTGGGTTTTGTTTATCCGGTGCACGCCAAACCCGACTGGAGGATGGATAGCCCCGACGGGGCAATCCGTCATGACGTAATCACGCCGAAATAATCACCGCCAGATCACAAACTCACCATCGCCATCGACTCGGCGCTGTATCGATCTCCGGCCACGGCGTCGGCGGGGAAGATGGCGTTTATCGCCGAGAGCTCATCTGCGCTCAGGGAAATATCCAGCGCCGCACAATTGGCTTGCAAATAACGCCGGCGCTTGGTTCCGGGGATCGGCACGATGTCATCGCCTTGAGCGAGCACCCAGGCCAATGCCAGCTGGGAAGGTTGCACGCCTTTATCCGCCGCCATTTTCTCGATTTGCGCCACTAATTGCAGATTTCGCTGGAAGTTCTCGCCTTGAAACCGCGGCGTAAAACGCCGGTAATCGTCTTCAGCAAAGTCCTCCGGTGATTTAAGTGCGCCGGTTAAAAAGCCACGCCCCAGCGGGCTGTAAGGAACAAAGCCAACGCCCAATTCCCGGCATTTTGCCAAAACCCCATTACTCTCGGGATCGCGCGTCCACAGTGAATATTCACTCTGCACGGCGGTAATCGGGTGTACCTTGTGCGCCCGCGCAAGCGTTGCAGAGGCAACCTCACTCAGGCCGATGTAGCGCACCTTGCCTTCACTGACGAGCTGCGCCATTGCGCCGACGGATTCTTCAATCGGCACCTCGGGATCAATCCGGTGCTGGTAATACAGATCTATATAGTCAGTGCCGAGGCGCTGCAGGCTGCCTTCAATCGCTTGGCGAATATATTCGGGACGACCACTGACGCCGCGCTTATGCGGATTTTCAGTATCGCGCAGCAAGCCGAACTTGGTGGCGATAAAGGCTTGCTCACGCTTGCCTTTGAGGGCTTTGCCCAGCAGCAGCTCATTAGTATGTGGGCCATACGCATCGGCGGTGTCGAGCAGGTTGATGCCCATTTCAAGCGCCAAATGCAACGTGGCGATCGACTCCTGTTCATCCAGGCCTGTGACATAGAAATCGCTCATGCCCATGCAACCCAAACCCATCGCCGAGACCAGCGGGCCGTTGCTACCCAGTTGTCGTTGTTTCATCAGAGACTCCAGTGGTTGGATGCGATGGAGTCAGTTTCAGTGTTTTCATTAGCAGGATAAACCCGCAAAAATTACATACACTGTTTGCCATTATTGAATAATAGGTAGGCTGCTGTGGACCGCTTTCAAGCCATGCAAGTGTTTACCCGCATCGTTCAGGTTGGCGGATTCGGCAAAGCGGCTGACAGCCTTGGGTTGCCTCGCGCCACAGTCACTCAGTTGATCAAACAACTGGAGCGACATCTGGGCGTCCAGTTGCTGCAACGCACCACTCGCCAGGTCAGTACCACGGCCGATGGGCAGGCGTATTACGAACACTGCATCCGCCTGCTGGCCGATCTGGAAGACACCGAAAACTGTTTCGCCCACGCCCGCAGTCATCCGCAGGGCAAGTTGCGGGTGGATCTTCCCGCGTCGATTGGCCACCGGATTGTGATTCCACGGTTGAGTGATTTTTGTCAGCGCTATCCGCAGATCGAGCTGGAAATCGGCACTGGTGACCGCCCGGTCGATCTGGTCCGCGAGGGCATCGATTGCGTGGTGCGCGCCGGTAACGTGCACGACATCAATCTGGTCTCGCGCCCCTTGGCGCAGTTACCGCAAATCACCTGCGCCAGTGCCGAGTATATTGAGCGCTATGGAGAACCGCGGGACCCCGCACAACTGGCCGGTCATCAGGCTGTAAACTTCTACTCGGCATTAAACGGCAAGACCTTTGCTTTCGAATTCACTGAAGCAGGGGAAATCAACGAGCGGTATCTGCCGGGTGCAGTGAGTGTGAACAACGCTGAAGCTTATGTGGCCGCCTGTGTTGCAGGGCTGGGGATTATTCAGGCGCCTTACTATCACCTGCACCAACATGTGCAAGCCGGCAAGCTGCGTGAAATTCTGCCCGAATACCGGCCGCCAGCTATGCCACTGACCGCGCTTTACCCTGCGCAACGCCAGCTATCGCGACGGGTTCGGGTCTGGGTAGACTGGCTGGTTGAAGTCTTTACCGATGCCGAGCTGTATCAACCGAAAATCTAGAAACCTGTTTACCCCGTTCTGCGACATGATCTGTAACCTTGTCAGAAACGGCCTGCGGGCTTTTTTTCGCGCTGTCTCATAGGCTTAGCGAATGATGGCAAAGGTAAATCTCCGGTAAAGAGACTTTCCAATATTAGTGATAGTGCTTATCGTTCAGCATCTTCATGGAAGCGACCTGACTTATGTCCGATACAAATTTGACCACCCGTTCTTCTAATCAACGCAGGCAATGGCTGATTGGTGTTGTTTTACTGGTGGCAATCATTGCCCTTATCTGGTGGTTCTGGCCGGCTAAACCGGCTGCCAAAGGCGGCGGCGGTCGCTTTGGCGATATGGGCCCGGTGCCGGTTCGCGTGGCGACAGTCGAGCAGGGCGACTACCCGGTAGAACTCAAAGCGCTGGGCACGGTGACGGCTTACAACACGGTCAACGTCAAAAGCCAGGTTGACGGGCAACTGGTCAAGCTGCTGTTCAGCGATGGGCAAAAGGTCAAGCAGGGCGATGTGCTCGCGGTGATCGATCCGCGCAGCTACGAAGTGGCGCTGCAACAAGCTCAGGGCGCCCAGCAAGAGAATCAGGCGTTACTGAAGAATGCGCAGATCGATCTGTCCCGCTACACCGGCCTTTATGCAGAAGACTCGATTGCCAAGCAAACCCTCGACACCCAGCAAGCGCTGGTCAATCAGTATCGTGGCACGCTGAAAACCAATCAGGCCGCTGTCGCTCAGGCCAAGCTGGATCTCAGTTTCACTCAGGTACGTGCGCCGATTTCCGGTCGTTTGGGCTTGCGTCAGGTCGACGTCGGGAATTTGATTACCTCGGGCGACACCACGCCGATTGTGGTGATTACCGAAACCACGCCGATAGCGGTGGTATTCACCTTGCCCGAAGGCGATCTGCCAGCTGTGCTCAAACCTTATCGTGCCGGTCAGCAGCTGATGGTCGAGGCCTGGGACAGAAGCGAGAAGACCTTGCTGGCCGAAGGCAAGCTCGAAAGCCTGGATAACCTGATTGATACCACCACGGGCACAGTGAAACTCAAGGCGCGCTTTACCAATGCTGACGAGATGCTGTTCCCCAATCAGTTCGTCAACGTGCGTTTGCGCGTTGATACCCGCAAGCAGGCCACGCTGATTCCAGCAGCCGCATTGCAGTTTGGCTCAAAAGGCCCGTTTGTTTACGTGGTCGATGGCGATGACAAGATTCAGATTCGTCCGGTTCAGGAAGGCCCGAGCAATGGCGAAATCACCCTGATCGAGAGCGGTGTCAAAGCCGGTGAGCGTTTGGTGGTAGAAGGCACCGATCGCTTGCGCGAAGGCAATGTGGTTGAGGTGATCAGCGATGATCCTCAAGCCGCTGCAGCCCAACCCAAGGCCGATGTGCCACGCAATAAAGCGCGGCGTGACGGCGAAGAACGTGGCAATCGGCAGAAGAAAGACGCATGAATACCTCGCGCCTGTTTATCCTCAGGCCGGTCGCCACCACGCTGATCATGCTGGCGATTTTCCTCAGCGGCCTGATCGCCTATCGCTTGCTGCCGGTGTCCGCACTGCCGGAAGTGGATTACCCGACTATTCGGGTGATCACTCTGTATCCGGGCGCCAGCCCCGATGTGATGACCAGCGCTGTGACCGCGCCGCTTGAGCGCCAGTTCGGGCAAATGGCCGGGCTCAAGCAGATGTCTTCGACCAGTTCGGGCGGCGCCTCGGTTATTGCCTTGCGCTTTAATCTTGAGATCAAGCTCGATGTGGCCGAGCAAGAAGTGCAGGCCGCGATCAATGCGGCCACCAACTTGCTGCCGAATGATCTGCCGGCACCGCCGGTGTACAACAAGGTGAACCCGGCCGATACGCCGGTGATGACGCTGGCGATCAGCTCTAAAACCATGCCGCTGACCGAGGTCAACGACCTGGTTGATACGCGCCTCGCGCAAAAGCTCGCACAAACCACAGGTGTTGGCCTGGTCTCGATGGCGGGCGGCCAGCGCCCGGCGGTACGGATTCGGGTTAACCCCGAAGCGCTTGCGTCTTACGGTCTGAACTTATCGGATATCCGTTTGCTGATTACTGCCAGTAACGTCAATCAGCCCAAGGGCAACTTCGACGGTCCTACCCGCGTTTCCCAGCTTGATGCCAACGATCAGCTGATCTCGGTAGACCAGTACCGTAACCTGATTCTGACCTACGCCGACGGTGCAACGCTGCGCCTCAAAGATGTCGCCACGATTGTCGACGGTGCCGAGAACCAGCGTTTGGCGGCGTGGGCCAACCTGAACAAGACCATTCTGCTCAACGTGCAACGCCAGCCCGGCGCTAACGTGATTGATGTGGTCGACCGCATTCAGAAGCTGCTGCCCAACCTCACAGAAGGGTTGCCGGCCAGTGTCGATGTGCAGGTGCTGACTGACCGTACGCAAACCATCCGCGCAGCTGTTACCGACGTTCAGCACGAGATGTTCCTGGCCATCATGTTGGTGGTGCTGGTTACATTCCTGTTCCTGCGCAAATTGTCGGCCACTATTATTCCGTCGATAGTGGTGCCGCTGTCGTTGATCGGCAGCTTTGGCGTGATGTACCTGGCCGGTTTCACCATCAACAACCTGACGCTGATGGCGCTGACCATTGCCACGGGTTTCGTGGTCGATGACGCCATCGTCATGCTCGAGAACATTGCCCGTCACCTGGAGGCGGGTGAGACGCCGCTGAATGCCGCGCTGAAAGGGGCCAAGCAAATTGGTTTTACCCTGATATCGCTAACCATCTCGCTGATTGCAGTGCTGATCCCGCTGCTGTTCATGGCCGATGTGGTCGGGCGTTTGTTCCGGGAATTTGCCATTACCCTGGCTGTGGCCATTCTGATCTCGCTGGTGATCTCGCTGACGCTGACGCCGATGATGTGCGCGCGCTTGCTCAAACATGAGCCAGAGGAGAAGCAGGGGCGTTTCTACAAGGCCAGCGGCCAGTTCATCGACACGCTGATTGCGCATTACGGGCGTGGCCTGCAATGGGTGCTCAAGCATCAGGCGCTGACGTTGCTGGTGGCGATTGGTACGCTGGTGTTGACCGTGCTGTTGTATCTGGCAGTGCCTAAAGGTTTCTTCCCGGTGCAGGACACGGGCGTTATCCAGGGAATTTCAGAGGCGCCACAAGCGGTTTCATTCAGCGCCATGAGTGAACGTCAACAGCGTTTGGCTGCAGTGATTCTGGAAGATCCGGCGGTCAGCAGCTTGTCTTCTTACATTGGTGTGGACGGTGACAACCCGACGCTGAACAGCGGTCGCATGTTGATCAACCTGAAACCGCACGGCGAGCGCGATCTCACGGCCAGCCAGGTCATCAACCGCCTGCGTCCCGAGCTTGCGAAAGTGCCGGGCATTGAGTTGTATCTGCAGCCGGTGCAGGATCTGACCATCGAAGATCGCATCAGCCGTACGCAGTATCAGTTCAGCATGGAGTCTCCGGATCTGGCCCTGCTTGAAGAGTGGGTGCCGAAACTGGTGAGCGCGCTGCGCGAGCAGCCTGAGTTGGTAGACGTTGCCAGTGACCTGCAAAACCGTGGTCTGCAAGTCTACGTCGATATCGACCGCGATATAGCCGGACGCCTCGGCGTCAGCGTGGCCGACATTGACGATGCTCTCTACGACGCCTTCGGCCAGCGCCAGATCTCGACCATCTATACCCAGGCCAGCCAATACCGCGTGGTGCTCGAAAGTGCCAACGCAGGCAGTATCGGCCCAGCCGCGTTACGCGAGATTCATGTGGCGACGAGCGATGGCCAGCAGATTCCGCTGTCATCGCTGGCACACATCGAGCAGCGCGCCACCAGCTTGCTGATCAACCACATCGGCCAATTCCCGGCGGCCACTCTGTCGTTCAACCTGGCTGAAGGCGTTGCCCTTGGCGATGCGGTGAAAGTGATCGAGCAGGTCAAAGCCGATATTGGTGTCCCGGCTGGCGTGCAGATCGAGTTCCAGGGCGCTGCGCAGGCATTCCAGGCGTCGCTTTCGAGCACCTTGCTGCTTATTCTGGCGGCCGTGGTAACCATGTACATCGTGCTAGGCGTGCTCTACGAGAGTTACATCCACCCGATCACGATTCTCTCGACATTGCCATCAGCCGGCGTGGGCGCGTTGTTGGCGCTGCTGTTAACCGGCAATGACCTGGGCCTTATTGCGATTATCGGCATCATTTTGCTGATCGGTATCGTCAAGAAGAACGCGATCATGATGATCGACTTCGCCCTCGATGCTGAACGCAATCAGGGCATGGGACCGGAGGAGGCGATTTATCAAGCCGCCTTGTTGCGTTTCCGGCCGATTCTGATGACAACCTTGGCGGCGTTGTTCGGTGCTGTTCCGCTGATGTTGGCCACAGGTTCCGGTGCAGAACTGCGTCAGCCACTCGGACTGGTGATGGTCGGTGGTTTGCTGCTGAGCCAGATACTGACGCTGTTCACCACGCCGGTTATTTACCTGTATTTCGACCGAATGGCCCGACGTTTTACCGGTCGTAGCGCTGCCGGAGCGCCGGCGGCACTATGAATCTATCGGCCCCGTTCATTCGCCGCCCCGTGGCGACCATGTTGCTCAGCCTGGCAATCATCCTGCTCGGCGGCGTCTGCTATGGCCTGTTGGCTGTAGCGCCACTGCCGGACATGGATTTTCCGGTGATTACCGTCGATGCCACCTTGCCAGGCGCCAGCCCGCAAATCATGGCATCAACCGTGGCCACACCGCTTGAGCGTTCGCTGGGCACGATTGCCGGCATCAGCCAGATGAACAGCCGCAGCAGCCAGGGCAGCACGCGGATCATGATTCAGTTCGATCTGGGCCGCGACATCAACGCCGCGGCGCGTGAAGTGCAGGCGGCAATCAATGCTGCGCGTGACCTCTTGCCAAGCGGGATGCGCAGCATGCCGACCTACCGCAAGATCAATCCGTCGCAAGCGCCGATCATGGTTTTGGCGTTATCGTCGGATGTGCTCAGCAAAGGCCAGTTGTATGACGTAGCGTCCACCGTGATCGCGCAAAAACTCGCGCAAGTTATCGGCGTCGGTGAAGTGCAGATTGGCGGCAGCTCTCTGCCGGCAGTGCGGGTATCACTGGAGCCACGCCTGCTCGATCAGTACGGCCTGGCACTGGATGATGTGCGCACTGCAATCACCAGCGCCAACGCCAAACGGCCCAAAGGCTCGGTCGAAGATGCAGACAAGCACTGGCAGATCAAGGCCAGCGATCAGCTCGAAAAGGCCGCTGATTACGTGCCAACCATTATCCGTTATCAAGACGGTGCGGCAGTGCGTTTGGGTGACGTTGCGACCATCAAGGATGACGTCGAAGACCGCTACAACAGCGGCTTTTACAATGATCAAAGCGCGGTGTTGCTGGTGGTCAATCGCCAGACGGGCGCCAACATCATCGAAACCATCGAAGGCATTCGCAGTGAATTACCCGGCTTGCGCGCGATCATACCGGCCAGCGTTGATCTGCAGGTCGCGATGGACCGCTCGCCAGTAATTCGCGCCACCTTGCATGAGGCTGAACGCACGCTGCTGATCGCCGTGGCGCTGGTGATCATGGTGGTTTACTGCTTCCTCGGGCGTTGGCGCGCGTCGCTGATTCCGGCGCTGGCAGTACCGGTTTCACTGGTCGGCACATTTGCCGCGATGTACCTGCTTGGCTTTTCGTTGAACAACCTGTCGTTGATGGCGCTGATTCTGGCCACGGGGCTGGTGGTAGATGACGCCATCGTGGTGCTGGAGAATATTTCCCGGCATATCGAAGCGGGCGAAAAGCCAATGGCCGCAGCGTTCAAGGGCGCGCGTGAAGTCGGCTTCACCTTGCTGTCGATGAACCTGTCGCTGGTGGCGGTGTTTATTTCGATTTTGTTCATGGGCGGTCTGGTCGAGAGCCTGTTCCGCGAGTTCTCGATCACGCTGGCGGTGGCGATTGTCATCTCCCTGATTGTATCGCTGACACTGACGCCAATGCTCTGTGCCCGTTGGCTGCGCGCCGAAGACACCGAGCCGAACAACGGCCCGTTACAGCGTATGTTCGAACGCTTCGGCGCGTGGATATTGGCCATCTATCAGCGCAGTCTCGACTGGGCGCTGCGCCATTCGCTGCTGATGTTGTTCAGTTTATTTGCCACCATCGCCCTGAATATTTTCCTGTTTGTCAGCGTGCCGAAAACATTCCTGCCTCAGCAGGATACCGGCCAGTTGATCGGCTTTATCCGAGGTGATGACGGCCTGTCGTTTCAGGTCATGCAGCCGAAGATGGAGGTTTATCGCCGGGCAATTCTCAAAGACCCGGCAGTCGACAGCGTCGCGGGCTTTATCGGTGGTTCGGGTGGCATCAACAACGCCTTTATTATCGTGCGGCTGAAGCCGGTAAAAGAGCGCAAGATCTCCTCGCAAGCGGTAATTAACCGGCTGCGCAAGGATGTGCCGAAAATTGCCGGTGGCCGCCTGTTCCTGATGCCGGATCAGGATTTGCAGATTGGCGGACGTCAGGGCCGTAGCTCGGATAACGAGTACATGCTGCTCTCGGGTGATCTGGAGCAACTGCGTACCTGGATGCCAAAAGTGCGCGATTCCTTGCGCGCTTTGCCAGAACTGACTGACATCGACGCCAAAGAGAATGAGGGTGCGCAGCAGATTCGTCTGGTGGTGGATCGCGACATGGCCAAACGCCTTGGCATCGACATGAGCCTGATTACCAGCGTTCTGAACAACTCGTTCAGCCAACGCCAGGTTTCGACCATCTACGACAGCCTCAACCAGTACAGCGTGGTGATGGAAGTCAAACCGCAATATGCCCAGCACCCCGAAGCGCTGGATCAGGTCAAGTTGATAACCAGTGACGGCCAGCGGGTTCCGCTTTCGGCGGTAGCCCGTTGGGAACGCAGCCTGGAGGAAGATCGGGTAAACCATCAAGGTCAGTTCGCCTCGGAGAACATCGGTTTCTCGCTCGCGGAAGGCGTGACGCTTGAGCAGGCAACAGTTGCGATAGACAGAGCCGTCTCGCGGCTGAACTTGCCGACAGAAGTACAGGGCATGCTTAGCGGGACGGGCGCAGCGTTTCAGGAGACGCAGAAGAATCAGCCGCTGATGATCCTGTTGGCGCTGGGCGTGGTCTATATCATTCTCGGCGTGCTCTACGAGAGCTATGTGCACCCATTGACCATCCTTTCGACGTTGCCGTCGGCGGGAGTCGGCGCGCTGTTGGCGCTGGAGTTGCTGAATACTGAATTCAGCCTGATCTCGCTGTTAGGCCTGTTCCTGCTGATTGGTGTGGTCAAGAAGAACGCGATTCTAATGATCGACATGGCGCTGCAACTGGAACGCCAGAATAACCTGAGCCCTTACGAGTCGATCCGCCGCGCCTGTTTGCTGCGCTTTCGGCCAATCATGATGACCACGCTCGCGGCGATTCTCGGCGCTTTACCGCTGGTAATGAGCAGCGCCGAAGGTTCCGAATTGCGCAAGCCGCTCGGAATTACCATCGTCGGTGGCCTGATTCTCAGCCAACTGCTGACGCTGTACACCACGCCGGTCGTATACCTTTATTTTGATCGTCTGCGTCACCGGGTTAACCGCTGGCGGGGCGTGAAGACAGATGCTGCCTTGGAAACACCACTATGAGCCTGTTGCTGAACACTTGCCCCGCATTGCCGCGCGCCCTGAGCTTACTCGCACTGAGCCTTGCATTGAGTGCGTGCGCCATTGGCCCGGATTATGAGCGCCCGGAAATCAACACGCCTGCTCAGTTCAAGCAAGCCGTTGGCTGGAAAGCCGCAACGCCGAGCGATGCCTACAGTCGTGGTGAGTGGTGGCAGATCTATGCTGATGCAGAACTGAATGAGTTGGTGGGTCGGCTGAACGTGTCGAACCAGAATCTGGCGGCCTCAGAGGCGCAGTATCGTCAGGCCCAGGCTTTGGTGCGCGGCGCGCGTGCCTCGTTCTACCCAACGATTGGTGCCGGCGTTGGGCTTACGCGTGCGGGGCAGGGCGGCGGCGACAGCGCGTTGAGCACATCCGACGGCATCAGCGTCAGCGGCGGCAATGCCGCCACCATTTCGAAAACCCATAGCGCCACCTTGAATGCTGCCTGGGAGTTAGATATCTGGGGCAAGCTGCGCCGCCAACTGGAGTCGAGCAAGGCTGGTTTTGAAGCCAGCGCCGCCGATTTGGCTGCCCTGAAACTCAGCCTGCAAGCCGAGTTGGTGCAAACCTACCTGCAAATGCGGGTGCTGGATGAGCAGCAGCGTTTGCTTGATCAGACCGTGAGCGCTTATGCCCGCGCGCTCAAGCTCACGCAAAACCAGTACAACGCCGGGATTGTGCCGAAATCGGATGTCAGCCAGGCACTGACCCAGTTGAAAAGTACCGAGGCGCAAGCCATCGATCTGAAATGGCAACGTGCTCAGCTTGAGCATGCCATTGCGGTGTTGGTCGGCGTTACCCCGAGCGAGTTGAGCATCGCCAGCCGTGAGAATGCGGTGCCGCAATTGCCGATGGTGCCAACAGTGATGCCGTCACAGTTGCTTGAACGGCGCCCGGATGTAGCCGCTTCTGAACGCCGGGTCATGTCGGCCAATGCCGACATTGGCGTAGCCGAAGCGGCGTGGTTTCCTGATCTGACGATCTCGGGATCTGGCGGTTATCGCAGCAGCAGTTATGCCGACTGGTTCACCATGCCCAACCGCTTCTGGTCGATTGGGCCGCAACTGGCGGTGACCTTGTTTGATGCCGGCGCACGCAGCGCCGAGGTCGATCGCAGTGAAGCAGTGTATGACCAGACGGTGGCGCAATACCGGCAAACCGTACTCGATAGTTTCCGCGAAGTTGAAGACTATCTGGTGCAACTGCGGGTGATGGAACAAGAGTCGGTGGTGCAGCAGCAAGCGCTCGATGCGGCGCGCCATGCACTGCGTTCGCTGGAAAACCAGTACAAGGCCGGTACCGTTGACTACAACAGCGTGGTTACTGTTCAGGCCACGGCGCTGAACAACGAGCGTAACAACCTGACCTTGCTGGGCAGCCGCCTGACTGCCAGCGTACAGTTGATCGCAGCCCTAGGCGGTGGCTGGCAGGTTGAGCAATTGCAAGCAGAACAGAAGGCGGAGGAGTAACCCTCAGCTCATGCCCGCGTCTGATTAGCCATTGGGACAGTGTCTGTAGCGACTGGTTAATGGCCGCCCGACTTAATGACGGCCCATTTCGACGATTTCTGGATAGTCGGTCGTAAGCGCTCTGTGGTTTCGGGCTATACCGATCACAGTGAGCACTTACATATTCTGAGTGTGCAGCGGCCGTGCTCACGCCAGGCTGCTGCGTTGGAGTTGTCATGAGCAGAGTCGCTATTGTCACCGGTGCATCGCGCGGCATCGGTGCGGCTATCGCCAAACGTCTTGCCGCCGATGGCCTGAGCGTAATCGTCAATTACGCCTCGAACCCTGAGGCAGCAGAATCTGTTGTCGGTGAAATTCGCAGCGCGGGTGGCCATGCTTATCCGGTGCTGGCCGATGTCAGTGATAGCGCCGCGGTGGAGGCGCTATTCGATCAGGCGCAAGAGGTTTACGGGGCGGTGGATGTGCTGGTCAATAATGCCGGGATCATTCAGCCCGGCAATGTAGCGCTCGGCGAAACCGACGACGCCTTGTATCAGCGGATTTTCGCGATCAATACCAAAGGCACATTCAACACCCTGCGTCTGGCAGCCAAGCGTATGCGCGATGGTGGCCGTATCGTTAATTTCTCGACCAGCGTGGTCGGCTTGGCGCTGCCTGGCTACTCGGTCTATGCCGCTTCAAAGGCGGCAGTTGAGGCCTTCACGCAGATATTTGCCAAGGAGCTGCGCGGGCGCAACATTTGCGTCAATGCAATCGCCCCCGGGCCGACCGCCACCGAGTTGTTCTTTAACGGCAAGAGCGATGAGCAGATTGCCGCACTAACGGCGCAATCCCCGCTTGAGCGGCTGGGCAGTCCTGATGACATCGCCAATGCGGTGGCATTTCTGGTGAGCGATGAAGGGCGCTGGATCAACGGCCAAACTGTGCGGGTAAATGGCGGGATTGTATAAGCGGCTCAAACTGCGGCTTTGTCACGCAGATTGCGGCGTCGAATGAAGCCCTTTTTCACCTGTAGCGCCAGCACGATACCGATACACACGGAGGCGAGGGGCAGGGTGGTTGTCAGTGTCAGGGTTGGGAATACCAACAGTATCTGCGAATCATTGCCGCCGATCATCATCGAGGCACTCGCGCCCATGATGATTCCCGCGAGCAGGTACTGGCCGCCACGCCCCGGATTCAGGGCCTGATAATCGAAGGTTTTACGGTAAAGGGTGAAGCTGAACATGCCCAGCAGCATGACGCCGAAAACGCCGATTCGCAGCATGCTGATCGGCCATGTGCCCTGGCTCCAGATGCCATGGGCAATGTCGTAGAACAATAGACTAGGCGCCCATTGAGGCTCGAAGGTAAACAGGCTGCTGGTGAGTAAGCCAAGCAGGATGCTCAGGCCGACAAAGTGTTTTTCGCGCTGATAGCGAATCAAAATGCTCAAACTGGCCACGACTAACGCGAACGCCAAAAGGTAATTAGTCGCGGTCGGCGAAGGCATCTGCGCCATCTTCTCTGCGGGGAACTGGCTCAGCGTACGCCAAAGAACAATACCAATCACCCAGCCGATAATGGTCATGATCTTGCTGATATCGCCACGCGCCAACTTGGTCAATGTGCCGACGCTGCAACCGTCGTTGAGCACAGAGCTGATACCAAACAGCAGTCCGCCGATAATCAGCAGATACAGCGGCGTGACCGGCTGGTAGTAAGGCTGCGACACATTGAGCAGATGGAACAACGGGGTCAGCAGCAAACCGAACAAACCACAGGTGATCAATGCGACGAACAGCGTGGGCCGGCGATACAGCAGCATGGTGATTGCTGCGACCAGGCATAAACCCATGCGTTGTGAGATCCAGCCGATAAGGAAGGCCAGGGTCAGGGGGATAAGCACAATTAACCTCGGCGTTCTGGCGGCTATCTGATTTAGGTGACTCATTGGACTAGGCCGCGGCTCGGCCGTTACAAAACCGGCCAAGCATGTGCAGTTTCAATCGATAACTGCCGAGGTAAAACCCAACTAAAGGTGGTAATTTTTCGCGCAAAACGCCAGTTTCAACCGGCGATTACGCCAAACAGTGCGCTTGCGAAGCTTTAGGCGGTAATCAGGAAGCGTCCTGCAGGTCCGCGTCGCCACAGAACATTTGTATACGCGAACGTAACCAGCGCTCAGCCGGATCGTTGTCCTGCGCGCCCCGCCAAGCCATGTGCAATTCTATTGTGCGCGTTTTGAACGGCAGGTCTTCAGTGCGCAAACCACCTTGGGCCGTCAAGACATCTGCGGTGTAGTCGGGCACGGTGGCGACGATGTCTGTACCGCTGAGTAACGCGCCCAGTGCGTTGAACTGCGGCACGGCCAACACCACGCTACGTTTGCGATCGAGCGCTTCGAGATCCGGATCGATAAAACCGATGGTGTCACCTGCATACGACACCATCGCCTGTGGGCGGGCGCAAAACTCATCTAGGCTCAAACGGCCAGGCGCTGAATCGGCGCGCAGCAATTTGGCCTTGGTAACCCGCAGCACTTTACGTTTGGCATTGGCCGGTAATTCATCGGTGTAACTCACGCCAACCGAGATTTCGCCTGAACTGAGCAGGCCCGGCATCAACAAGTGATTGGTTCTGCGAATCACCAGCACCACGCCCGGCGCTTCGGCGCGCAAGCGTTTGATCAGCGGCGGCATCAGCGCGAATTCGACATCATCGGACAGGCCAATGCGAAACACTGCATTACTGGTGGCGGGGTCGAAGTCGGCGGCGCGGCTTACCGCCGTCGAGATTGAATCGAGGGCCGGCGAGAGCAGCGCAAAGATTTCCTGAGCACGCGCTGTGGGCTCCATGCTGCGGCCTGTGCGCACAAATAACGGGTCATCGAACAGCCCACGCAACCGCCCAAGTGCCGCACTGATTGCAGGCTGGCCAAGAAAGAGTTTTTCAGCGGCTCGGGTTACGCTGCGTTCATGCATCAGCGTTTCGAAAACAATTAGCAGGTTGAGGTCGACACGGCGTAAGTCGTTGCGATTCATCCAAAATCCATTGGTCAGGGCTGCATGCCAATTATTATAACTGCAGGCTAATGCGCAGGGCGTTGTATCGACAAGCCTAGCAGGCCGATTGTGCAACAAGAGGTTTGCAAAGAACTGCGAGCCAAGCCGGTTATTTCTGTTGCCAGCACAGCAGACGCAACTGCACTGCATTGCACGAAAGTACTTCGCTCTGTTGGCCTGATGAGCGCAGAGTTGCCCCTCGATGGAGTGAATACGATTGGGTAAGACGCTTGCGAGGGTTTTCCGGCGACATAGTTATAAGTTGTTTGATGTAACCAGTGTGCGCCCATCGGCTTCGCTACAGCGCCCATCCTAGAGGCGTTAAATGCAGAAAGCAGGAGGCTTTGGCAAGTAGCCTGCGCAGAAATATATCCGCTGTTTCAGGGCCTTAAGGCGTTGTAAGCAATCATCAGCCTGCTAGACTGGCCCGGTATTTGTAATCTTTCGAGGACCCTCATGATTAAAAAATGCTTGTTCCCAGCAGCCGGTTACGGCACTCGCTTTCTACCTGCAACCAAGGCTATGCCTAAAGAGATGTTGCCGATAGTGAACAAGCCTCTCATCCAGTACGGCGTCGAAGAAGCGCTGGATGCAGGTCTCTCGCAAATTTCGATGGTGACGGGTCGCGGCAAGCGCGCACTGGAAGATCACTTCGACATCAGTTACGAGTTGGAACAGCAAATTCGTGACACAGATAAAGAAAAATACCTGGTAGGCATTCGTCGCCTGATCGATGAGTGCACGTTCTCGTACACCCGTCAGGTTGAAATGAAAGGCCTCGGCCACGCCATTTTGTCTGGCCGCCCGTTGATTGGTGATGAGCCATTTGCCGTGGTGCTGGCCGATGACTTGTGCATCAACACCGAAGGCGACGGCGTATTGACCCAGATGGTCAAACTGTACAACCAATTCCGCTGCTCCATCGTAGCGATTCAGGAAGTGCCGGAAGATGAAGTACACAAGTACGGCGTAATCTCTGGCGAGATGATTCGCGATGATATTTTCCGGGTTAACTCGATGGTCGAGAAACCCAAGAAGGAAGATGCACCGTCTAATCTGGCGATCATCGGCCGCTACATCCTTACTCCGGACATCTTCAAGTTGATCGAAGACACCGAGCCGGGCAAGGGCGGCGAAATCCAGATTACTGACGCCTTGATGAAGCAGGCGCAGGAAGGTTGTGTACTGGCGTACAAGTTCAAAGGTAAGCGCTTTGACTGCGGCGGCGCCGAAGGCTACATCGAAGCAACCAACTTCTGTTTCGAGAATCTGTACAAAGCTGGCAAGAGCGTTTGAAGACAGCAAAATAGCGTTAATTCAGAAGGCCATTTCATAAACGAAATGGCCTTTTTTGTATGGATTGTCCCGTCTTAATGAGCGTGTTGCATGTGACCTTTTTCGTCGTGGCTATCCATGCCGTGCTCACTCATCGCTTTGACTCGTTCTTTCTGTACAGGGCTCAAAACGCGTTGCCACGTTTCATCAAATTGCTGCCAGGCGGACTCTCCCGCGCTATTCACTTGCGCTTTATCCTGACTGCGCAGGGCTGTCCGTACTTCTTCAGCAGAGCGGGCGCAGGCCTGCTTGATTGCATCTTCTTGCTCGCTTTCAACGTCTGCAATCCAGAGCGTACCGTTCACTGCCTCGCAGCCACCTTCCGTTGCCAGGTTCAAGCCACGCGCAGCTTCTACAGATGCGCCTTGCCAGTATGATTCGGGTAAGCCCAGCTTAATGTAGGCAAGGCTGCGGTTGACGCTGGCAAATACACCATCCGGATTAGGCAGAGTTACCCAGGCGTGGACCATTGCCAGGCGGCCGCGATTATCGCCTTTGGATCGATAATTCATGTCGATCCAGCGATCGGCCAGCCAGCCAATAAAAGGGCGCTCCTCGGTAGCGGCATCGATTGCACGAATAAAGTCGTGCACGTGCCAGTGGTCCTGGTTTCCGGCAAACCCTTCTGGCAGGGGCTCACCGTCTCCGATTCGCACAACAAATGCGACACCTGTCAGTACCTTCTTGCCGTTGATGTCTGTGTACATGAGGTTATTGGGCTGGCTGAAATCGAGTTGATCGCCCGACACGTAATCAGGGGCGGGGCCTGAGTAGTGGTAACCCATAAGTGGGGCATCATCACCAAAGACCTTCCAGCCTTCGCGCTCGGCGACAGAGAAGTCCCGGTACTTGTCTGCAGCCGCGCGGACCACGGCAAGCTGGCTCTCAACCGTTTGCGGCTGATTGGCGAACACCAAGGGTTCACGCGGGGTTTGCGGTGCTGAGGTGCAGCCCGTAAGAACTGCTGAGAGGGATAGGAAAAGCAATGCACGCATATTAGGTTTACCTACTTAGAGCAATAAACGTTTAGCTCGCGCAGGCTACGATTTGACTGCCAGTCATTATAAGTTCAAAGCCATTGCGCTTGTTTACAGGTAGAACCGCTCATCTTTCTGTTAGTTCAATTGCTGAACAGCCAGTAACGTGTCTAGACCGCTGCACGCCGTTTAACGCGGCCTGTAAATGATTCGATCACTCAATATGTTGCTCAATACCCAGCATAGGTTAGCGCGTGTTAGCAGGGTGATCTGGGTTATGCTAACGCCTTTATCAGGGAGATAATCATGTCTTACGATTTTGACCTATTTGTGATCGGTGCAGGTTCCGGTGGCGTCCGTGCTGCCCGTTTTGCTGCAGGTTATGGTGCGCGCGTAGCGGTAGCTGAAAGCCGTTATCTGGGCGGTACTTGCGTGAATGTGGGCTGTGTGCCGAAAAAGCTGTTCGTGTACGGCGCGCATTTTTCCGAAGAATTCGAGCAGGCCGGTAACTTTGGCTGGACGCTTGAACCGGCCAAATTCGACTGGCCGACGCTCATTCACAACAAAAATCGTGAGATAACGCGGCTCAATGGTATTTATCGCAACTTGCTGATCAACAGCGGCGTAACACTGCTCGAAGGCCATGCAAAGATGCTCGATGACCATACCGTCGAGATCGATGGTACGCGTATTACTGCGGCCAATATTCTTATTGCTACCGGCGGCTGGCCGGTTATTCCGGATATTCCGGGGCGCGAGCACGCGATCGGCTCCAACGAGGTGTTCTTCCTCGAGCAACTGCCCAAGCGGGTTATTGTCGTGGGCGGCGGTTACATTGCGGTCGAGTTCGCCTCCATTTTCAATGGCCTCGGCGCCCAGACGACCCAGTTGTATCGCAGTGAACTGTTCCTGCGTGGCTTTGACGGGGCAGTGCGTGAACACCTCAAAGATGAGTTGCTCAAGAGCGGTATCGACCTGCGCTTCAACAGCGACATCAGCCGCATCGACAAACAGTCTGATGGCAGTTTATTGGCCACCTTGAAAGACGGCAGCACGCTTGTAGCTGATTGCGTGTTTTACGCCACAGGGCGACGTCCGATGCTGGATAACCTGGGCTTGGAAAACACCTCGGTGACACTCGATTCACGGGGTCACATCAAGGTCGATGAACACTACCGTACCGACGCGGAGTCGGTTTTCGCGATTGGCGATGTGATTGGTCGTGTCCAGCTCACGCCGGTAGCGCTGGCTGAAGGCATGGCGGTTGCGCGTCAGTTGTTCAAGGCGGACGAGTATCGCGAAGTCGATTACCAGATGATCCCGACTGCGGTGTTCAGCTTGCCCAACATTGGCACCGTGGGCATGAGCGAAGAACAAGCGCGCGAAGCAGGGCACACACTCAAGGTTTTCGAGAGCCGTTTCCGGCCAATGAAACTGACCCTTGGTGAATCGCAAGAACGCACCCTGATGAAACTGGTGGTCGACGCAGAAACTGATCGTGTACTGGGTTGCCACATGGTCGGGCCCGATGCGGGTGAGATCATTCAGGGCCTGGCGGTTGCGATTAAAGCCGGCGCGACCAAAGCGATTTTCGATGACACCATTGGCGTGCATCCGACTGCCGCTGAAGAGTTCGTCACCATGCGTACCCCTGTCGATCGCTGAGGGGCGTATGGCGCAACTGTTCTACTTCGCCGACCTGTTCGGCGTAGCGGTATTCGCTATCACTGGCGCACTGATGGCAGGTCGCAAGTCCATGGATCTGTTTGGTGTGCTGGTGATTGCGATCATTACAGCATTGGGTGGCGGTACGCTGCGTGATGTGATTCTCGGCAACCATCCGGTCAGCTGGATTCGCGATGACACCTATATTCTGATCGCCAGTTTTGCCGCATTAGGCACCGTGGCCTGGGTGCGCATGACGCAGCCGATCCACGAAAAAGGCCTGTTGATCGCCGACGCCTTTGGCTTGGCGGTCTTTACTGTGTATGGCACGGAAGTGGCGTTGCAGCACAACGTGCCGATGAGCACAGCAGTGATTATGGGCGTAATGACCGGCGTGGCCGGTGGCGTGATGCGCGATGTGATCTGTAATGAAATCCCGCTGATTTTCAAAAAGGAAATCTACGCGACAGCGTGTATGGCCGGTGCCACGGTGTTTATCGTCATGCGTTTGCTGGCGACGCCGCCTTGGCTTGATACCAGCGTGGCGATGTTGACGGTGCTGGGTATTCGCCTTGCGGCTATTCGCTGGCACTTGTCGTTGCCGCAATTTCATTTGCTCGACCGCGACTGATAACTAGAGGGTGGGAATAAGCATGATCGAGCGACTGGATCATCTGGTATTAACCGTAAAGGATGTCGAGGCAACGGTGGCCTTCTACTGCCGCGTGCTGAATATGCAGCATGAGGTTTTTGGTGAAGGACGCCATGCTTTGGTGTTTGGCCAGCAGAAATTCAACTTGCACCAAGCAGGTCGCGAGTTCGAACCCAAGGCGCAAGTACCCACGCCAGGCTCCATTGACCTGTGCCTGATTACCCGCTGGAGTAGCGCCGAGGTGGTTAAACATCTGGCAGAGCAGGGCGTGGAAATCGAACAGGGGCCTATTGCACGAACAGGTGCGATTGGGCCTATTGAGTCGGTGTATATCCGCGACCCGGATAATAATCTGATCGAAATCAGCCATTACAGCTGATTTCGGCTCGCGCTTTCCCTCTCAGCTTCCAAGCGTAAAAACCCATGCGGGCAGCACCCGCATGGGAATGGCCTAGGCGTCTCTGCGAGCGAATGGATAGCGCGATTGCGCCGCCGCTCGTAGTTGCTCGCGGAACCCACTGGCGACCTTAGGCGCAACGCCGTAATCATCACTCTGGTCCATCTCAGTTGGCTGCGCTGGTGCATCAGCAATACGAGGCTGCTCAGTGGGCTGGTCTGTCTGAGCGCTGCGCGGGTTTGCATCACTCTGATACGGACCTTTGAGCATCTGATCAGCACTTTCGGCAAACAGCGAAGGGCTGCTGAGCAAACCATTTGCCGAAAGACTGATGCGCCCGTGTCGCGCAAACATTGCGTCCGTCTCGACCTGATTGATCTCCTGATTACGCTGGACTTCTTCGCCAACGAATTGGCCATCAACCAGGCCCAGGCCCGCGCCAATAGATGGGCTGTCGAAACGCATCGGTGTTGCCAGGCGTACATTGGTGCCTTGATTGAGCAAGTTGCTCAGCCGGTTAGCCGTGCTCGAACGCTCAACAACCGGGCTGACGAAGACAATCGGCTCACGGTCCGGAATCCCTTCATAAACATTTGAGTTCGAATAGCCGTAATCAAAGTGCGGGCCATTGCCTGCTGGAATGTATGGCGCTGAGATATTCAGGTTAATCACCAGCTCGGCCTGATCCGTCGCACCGCTCAGGTCGGTGATGGTGTAGGTAAATACATCATCAAGGACTTGGCCCAGCCCGGCAGCCGCCAGCACGGTCGGATTGGTCAGGTCGATGGTGTAGGTGTAGCTGCCGTCTGCGTTGAGAATCAGCGTGCCGTACAAACCCTGAATAGGCTGGCCGATTACACCGGCTGTACCGCTGCCACTTTCAGCGCCCGTGCGCACGCCACTCACGACGATTTGATCGCCGCTGTCGACATCGCTGTCATTGGGCAGCACATTACCAGTGGCTTGCGGGGCAGGGGTCTGGTCGGTTGCAGTCACACTGTCGTTGACCGCTACCGGGTTGTCATCCGCGCCTTGGATGGTGATGCTCAGGCGCGCATCAGAGGTAGCGCCTGCGGTATCACTCATGCGATAGGTAAACACCTCATTAAGCGTGTTGCCTGCCGTGCGTAAGGCCTGAACCACGGGGTTATTGTTATCGAGAACGTAGGTGTAGCTACCATTGGCATTGATTGTCAGGCTGCCATACAGTCCCTTGACGACTTGCCCGGCCGCAGCGCTGTTGCCGTTGCTGCTGGTGAAGAGCAACACCTGTTTGGTTTCACCATTGGCAACGCTGTCTACATCGTTGTCGTTGTCGAGCACGTTACCGCTCGGGTTCAAACCTGGCGTGCTATTGGCGACGCCACCGGCCTCGATTGCCACGGCCGCATCATCGCTGGCGATCGGGGTGTCGTTATTGCCACGCACTGTGATTTGCAACTCGGCGCTGTCACCTGCACGGAAAAAGTCCTGGACTCTGTAGGTGAAGACATCGGTCAGGGTCTGGCCGTTAGTGCGTAACGCCTGCACGGCCGCCAGGCTGTTGTCGACGGTATAAGTCCAGGTGCCGTCACTGTTCAGTTGCAGATCACCGTATTGGCCGCGCAACACCGTACCCACGGTGCCTGCTGTGCCAGTGCCCGATTCTGTACCGGTGCGAATGTCGGTGACTGTCAGTACGTTGTCTTCAAGGTCGGTGTCGTTGCTCAACACGTTGCCACTCGGGTTAACGCCGGGGCTGGCGTTGTTCAAGCCACCAGCCTCTAAAGCCTCGGCGGTATCGGTGTTGGCCACTGGCGCATCATTGCGCCCGAAGATGACGATCTGGATCTGCGCCAGATCGGTCAGGCTGCCGCCGTCGGTGACTTCATAGGTGAAGGTTTCCCTGAGTGTCTGGCCTAACGGAAGGGCCAATACAGCGGGATTGGCCGTGTCTATCACGTAGGTAAAGCTGCCGTCCGCGCCAATGATCAGTTGCCCGTAAAGCCCATCAACCAGGGTGCCGTTGCTGGAATCGGTTCCCGCAGTGACGCCAGCCAGCGTGCCTGCAGAGGTTTCTGCGCCGAGGCGGATGCCGGTGACCGTTTTGCTGTCGTTATTATCGACATCAGTGTCGTTGGTCAGCGCATTACCTGTCGGATTGATGCTGTTACCGAGGCCGTTATCGGCCACGCCACGAGCGATATCATCGACCGCAACCGGTGCATCCCATGCGCCCTGAACAGTGATAGTCAACTGGGCAAGGTCAGTGGCGCCAGCGGTGTCGCGCATGCGGTAGGTGAACACTTCTACAACTTGTTCACCGGCCTTAAGCGCCTGCACGCTGGCCAGGTTATTGTCGACGGTGTAGGTGTAGCTTCCGTTGGATGCAATGGTCAGGGTGCCGTAAATCCCTGTCAGGGTATTACTGGCGATCACAGTATTGAGTGCACCGCCTGCTGCTTCGGTGCCCGTGCGAATACCAGTCACGATCTTGGCGTCGCTGGCATCGACATCGGTGTCGTTGTTCAACACATTGCCGCTAGGGTTTATCCCAGGGACAGCGTTGAGCGTGCCGCCTTGTTCTCTGGCGGTCGCGGTATCATTGATAGCGACGGGCGTATCGTTAGCGCCCTGAATGGTAATCGTCAACAGTGCAGTGGTAGTTGCACCAGCCAGGTCGCGTACGCGATAGGTGAACACATCGGTCAGTGTATTGCTGGTGGTGCGCAGCGCTTGCACCTGAGCGTTGTCGTTATTAACGACATACTCATAACTGCCGTCAGCATTGAGCCGGAGCGTGCCGAAAGTACCGATGAAATCAGTGCCAGCAGCCCCTGTATTAGCCCCCTGGCTGACCTGAGTTACGCTCAGCACATCGCCCGCGTCGACATCGCGGTCATTAGTCAGCACATTGCCTGTCGGGTTGATGCCCGGTGTGGCGTTGCCCGTGCCGCCTGCCTCAAGCGCGGTATTTGCGTCGTTGACCGCAACCGGCGTGTCGTTAGCCCCTTGGATAGTTATGGTCAGGGTTGATGCACCTTCGGCGAGCGCTCTGTCGATCACTGAGTAGTTGAACACATCAGTCAATTCATCAGTTGTACTGCGCAGCGCTTGCACGGCAGGCAGATTGTTATCGACCCGGTAGGTGTAGCTGCCATCGGCATTGAGTCGCAACCACCCGTATAGCCCTTTGAGCTCGGAGCCCAACGTGCCGGCAGTGCCACTGGAGTTACTGAATCGGGAGACTGCTGCGGTTTCTCCGTAGTTAACGCCGTCTTCGTCGGTGTCATTGGTGAGCACATTGCCGGTTGGATCGATCCCTGCCTGATTGTTATTGACGCCTCCCGACTCTTTGGCGGTTGCAATATCTGGCGCACCCACCGGGTTATCGTTTTTGCCACTGATAACCACAATTATCTCGGCGACGTCGACTTCGCCTTGACCATCACTGATGGTGTAGGTGAAGCGTTCGGTGAGCGTTTGGCTCGCAAGGCGCAGCGATTTCACTGCATCGAGGCTGTTATCCAGCGCATAGGTATAACTGCCGTCCGCATTGATGGTCAGGGTGCCGTAAGTACCCAAAACAGACGTGGGGGTGCCGTCAACTACTGGGTTCTCAGTGCCTGCAACGCCGCCAGTTTCGGGGCCGGTGCGCACAGAAGTCACGGTGATGGGATCGCCATCCGGATCGAAGGCATTGGTGGTTGCATCGCCAGACGGCACACGACCAAGATCGGTGTTATTGAGGCCACCATTCTCAACGGCCAGTGCAACAACATTTTGCGCAACGGGTGGATCATTAACGCCTTTCACGGTGATAACCAGTTGGCCAAGGTCGGTTAAGCCGCCCGTGTCGGTAATCTGGTAAGTGAACGTCTCAGTCAGGGTTTCACCTGCCGCCAAGCCCTGCACGGTGGTATTGGTGCTGTCCACGTCGTAGATGAACGAGCCATCAGCACCGATTGTCAATGTACCGTAGGTGCCGACAATTACGGTGCCATTAGCGGTTGAGGTGGAGCCGCTGGAAACGTCAGAAAGGTTACCGGAAGCCGTTTCGACGCCTACTCTTATCCCGGTTACGATCAACTGATCGCTAGGTTGATCGGTGCGATCAACATCCAGGTCTATACCGTTGCCCCCCGGTTGATCTGAGTTTCCGGGACGGCTTGGAAAGGTAATGACGTTTCCGGTTGGGTTACTTTCCTGAGCATTGTTATTGGTTGATGCGGCTTGTGCTTCAGCCGCATCATCACTGGCCACGGGGTTATCATATGCGCCGGTGATGATGACGGTCAGTTGCGCGACGGTATCCAGCGCACCCGCGTCAACCAACCGGTAGCTGAAAATCTCCTGCAGGGTATCGCCAGGGATCATTTGCTGGACGTCCGCATTATCGTTATCGACGACATAGGTGTATGAACCGTCCGCACCGATTGTCAGCGTGCCATACAAACCAGTGATAACCGTGCCATTACTTGCGCCGGTTGAACCGGCAGTGACCGCATCGAAGTCGCCCGGTATATCCTTGGCACCTACACGGATACCCGAGACATTCAATACCTCACCATTGGCGGCGGAGTCGACGTCGGTGTCGGGACCAGAAACGTCGGTGTTGGCACCAGGGCCGTCGATCACGCCAAGTATTACGTTGCCGCTTGCAGGCCCGGAATCCTGGCCATTATTAACGCCCCCAGCTTCTGCGACAGTGACAACATCATCGACGCCAACCGGCGTGTCGTTGGCACCCTGTATGGTTATAAATAGATTCGCTGTGGAAGAGGCGCCGGCGATATCTTTGATGGTATAGGTGAACGTTTCAGCCAATGTTTGGCCGGATATACGCAGCGCTTCTACAGCCGGATTGTCATTGTCTACCACGTATATATAACCACCGGCCGCATTGACGAACAGAGTGCCGTAATTGCCTTGAATCCCACCGGCTCCAGTGCTTGGCAGGCTGATAGGTGGGTTGCCACCAAATCCAATATTGGTAACGCGCAGTTCATCGGCATTGGTGGCGATGTCGACATCGGTATCAGCAGGCGCGTCAGTAATCAGATTGCCGCGCGGATTAACCCCAGTCACGCTGTTGTCAGTGCCGCCAGCCTCTACCGCCGTTGCGCTGTTGTCATTGGCTTGCGGAGCGTCATTGACTGCCTCCAGCACAATGCTCAGCGTCTCTGTGTCGGTCAATGCATCAGTCAAATCATTGGGAATACAGTTACCGTCTGCTTCACCGAAACTGCCGAGGTCACTGGTGACTACCGTCAGGGTGTCCGTGCCGTTGAAGTCTTGGTCACCCAGATACTGCAGGGTTTTCAAGGCCTCATTGAGATCAGCCTGAGTACCCGTGAGAATCAACGTTTTGCCAGACCCCGAGACGGTTACACCGGTTGGGGTTGGATTGCTTAACGACAAGGTGCCGCTGACCACACTCAGCGTCACTTGCAGATCATGACTGCCTACACCCTGATACCTGTCGGCATCTACGTCGGCAATACTGATCGGGTCGATGGCCAGCAATACATCCTCCTGGCCATTTTGCGTGCCGGGCAGGGTGATGACGGGGGCATCGTTGAGTTCAACGTAACCAGCATCAGCCTCGCCGGTTCCGCCTTCACCGAGCGTCACAACAACCTGGCCCAGCGTACCCCCGGTTCCATCGCTATCAATACGTACGCGCAAATCACCAATGGGTTGTGCATAGCTGATCGTGCCTTTTGGGGTATCAATCTGGAAAATACCCGCCGGCAACACGCCAAACTGATAGAAACCGTTGGCATCCGTTGTGGCCTGGAACGTGAGGTTATCGGCCGTTGTGGTCAGATCATCGTCGGTACCTGCCCACGTCAACGTGACGGTTTGACCGGCCAAACCTGCGCCGTCCACCGCTACACTATCGTCAGCTGAGCCTGTGTCGTTCCACAGTGTGCCGCTGATAACGCCGATGCCGGCACCACTGGTGAGAATGTAGTTGTTGGCACCGGTCTGCTCGCCGGTACGCTCGCCTTGTTCTGTGCCGTCGGCCCCGACACTCGAACCGCCCCAGCTGGTGAAGTCTTCTGGCAAACTGGTCCAGGTCAGCGTCGCATCAGACGTTGCAATCACCACATCGTTTGGCAGAGTCACCGAGTACAGCACTTTGATGCTGACATTCGGGTCGATCTGGGTGAAGTCGACGCTAATCGAGCCGCCATCGGTGAAGCTCACACCAGCGGGTAAAGCGCCTGGCAAATAGGTTGTGCCGCCGATCTGGATACTGATTAAGGTGTAATTACTGGCGTTTGCATTGGCAAAACTGTCCGTCAGTTGCGCATCAAACGCTGGTATTTGACCGTTTTGAGTGAAACTCACGGCAACGGTTGCTGTGCCGGTATTGGTCGCACTGGCGGTGTCTGGATTGAAGCTGACAACTTCCTTAACCATCCCGGTGAAGGAAGACTCAACAATCGTTTCAGTGAGCGTTGGGCTTTCTGAAAGTGGGGTAGGGCCGTCGCCTGAAAAATCTGCGGCTCTTGCAGAAATCGATGCGCCTGCCACGTTTGTGCCGATGTTTTGCACCTTGGCATTGAACTCGATGGTGATCAGCTCAAAGTCGACATCGCGATCATTAACGGTTATGTCCCCAAGGTGGAATATGACCAGAGTCTCGCCAGTGGTCGGGTCTTTGATGACTTCAATCTGCGCAGCGTTGAGCAAGCCTTGCGGTGCCGGACCGGAAAGGTTGGGATCAATAGGACCGACCTCACCTTGAGTCTGATTGCCAATCACAATGCCGTCAGGCGTTACGACGCCCGTCACCGAACTGGTGATGCCATCGTTTGATGTGAAAGAAATCCTCACCGTACCGTCGTTAAGAAACTCGAGCCCATCGCCGAGGCTTACGCGAATGCTGTAGTCATCGGTTGTTCCTTCAGCCAAAACCGCGCTGACCCGATAGCGGATGATTTCGCCAACCGCGACATTTTCGTTCTCGCTGAATGTAGGGTCTGGCGCCGCGGTGTCGGGTAATCCACCGACACGTGCAATGCCAATTTTTTGGGATACCGGGATGTTGATTGTTGAACTGCTGCGATAGTCATTGAGCGCCCCTGAATTCAGGAGGCCATCAGCGCCTGTTCGTTCTCCGGCAGGATCTGCAGTGGTATTGGTGGTGCCGTCCAGGCTCGTCCATTGCACAGTTGCAACGTTATCAAAGCTGGGCACACTTGCAGCCGTTGCATTAACAATACCGCCAACACGGATGTTAATAACCCCGCCTTTGACGATATCGATATTGGCGCCGTCTACCGTTTGCAGGACGTTGCCTGTAAGCGTGAACTGGCTGGTTATGTTGGTGGTTGTGGTGCCGTCGTTATAAACGACGCTGATTAACGTGACATTGCCGAGCTGGCTGGGAAGGTTGTCGAGAAAGCTGATATCGAACGCGTCAAAGTCGTTTGAAGACGAGCCGTTGCTGATGGAGATGATGTACTCGACAAGGTCGCCTTCATCCACTTGGCCATCGCCACGCACTACCGTGGTTTGATCAATGGTAAGGGTCGGTTCGCGGATAACCACCGAGGGCTGCCCACCGGTTAATGCGACAGTGCGGTCGACAGGCGTTGTGCCATTCGGGGTATCACCATCTACATCGCTGTAAATCAGTTGAGCATTATTTTGCAGGGTCTTATTGGCTTGGTTGTCGCTGATATTGCTGGCCACGAGCCGAACACGCAAAACGAAACTGTTATTGCCGGTGTTGTTATCCGCCGACGTAGTCGAAGCCGTGAAAGTGAAACGCACATCGCCGCCATCGTCTCCCAGCGCCCCGGTTACGGCGGTAAATGTGCCGACGACAACATTGCCGGCAAAGTCAGCGCTGAGTGCGCCACTGTCGGCCGCCAGTAAAATCAGCTCATAGCCGCCCATGCCAAAGCTGGTGTCCAGTCGCATCCCCTGCGGAATAAGGTCTTCAATTCGCAGGTTTTGTGTGCCGCCCTCTGGCAGCGTCACAACGATGTCGTAGAGCATGCTTTCGCCAATCACCAGGTCGTTACCGCTGGTGTGAGTAGCACTTGAGTCGGAATCATCAAGGCTGCCATCGGCAAATACCTTGCGTATTTCTGGCGCAGCAATCTGCTGGCCAGCTACTTCTGTCAGGTCATTCGGAGTAAAGTCGGTGCCGCCATCAACACTGGCGTAATTGCTGAGTGTTGCTGTGCTTTGCAGCGTGCTGCTAGCGGTAATCGCCGTGTCGACCGTCGCGTCGTAAGTGATGATCACCACGTTGGCGCCGCTGGCATCGGCAGCTGTTCCTGCGCGCCCGGCGAGCAAGCTGGCTGTGCTCCCGGCATCAAGGAAAGTAATGGCATTGCCACTGACACTGTAATCGGTGCCCAGCACCAACAAGGTGCCATCGCCGCGATAAATTTGCAGATTGGCCGCCGCCAAACTGCCGCCGACAAAGCTCAAGCCAGAGGGCAGGGTGATGCTGGTGGTGACATCAAATGCACCGCCACCGCCGGTGTTCTCAATCGCGGTGGCAAGGCGCAGCGTGTCGCCGGCGTCGATACCGGTTACATCGCCATTGACTGCTAGCGGATCAGTCACGCTACCGGTAAACGGGGCTCCGGTCGTGCCAGGCGCTTGCCATGTTCCTGTTGTCCCGCTGATGGTGCCGTTCGAACTCGAAACCACACCGTGGGTGATGCTCAACTCCGGCTCGGCGACGGAAACAATCGCCACAACATCCGAGGAGACCAGTGTTTGCTGAGTCGCCAGCGTGGTTTGCTGGCTGGACTGCGCCAGAACATCCAACGAACGCTGGTCGGCAAACGGCTGATTACCGACCAAAACGGTGAACTGAACAACAATGCGCGTGCCGCCAACATCACTGGTTGCATAGTCGCCGAAATCGAACACAACGGAGTTGCCGGGACCGGTGGTTACACTCAGAACCGCACCGTTATTAGTGTTATCAGCGCCCAAGGTCCAGGTACCAACGCCTGTACCTTGTGTCCAGGAAACGCCGCTCACATCAAGCAGTGGTTCAGGCAGGTAGGCAGTGAGGATGAAGTTTTCATAGTCGCCGGTAACAAGGTCGTAACTGAGCTCAAACGTAACGACATCGCCAGGGCGTATTTCACCATTTGCCGGTGGTGTGCCGTTATTAACCGAGGCAATGGATATATCGACGCGGTTGGTCGGCACGGTCACACTGGCGCTGGATGTATCGGTTTGTGCGACATCGCTGCCGACGTTGAAACGGTCTGTCAGCACTGTGCCGGAAAGAATCGCACTGTTACTGAGGCTGTCGCCTTCGTTTATCTCTTGCTGGTCTGCTGGGCTGGAATAGGCCTGGCTGATCAAGCTGCTGTAAGTGATAACAGCGCGGGTTGCGCCTTCCTGTACATCATCAAACGAGAGATCGCCGTTGAGCCAGCCGCTGACACCGCCAAAAGCGTCTCTCAACGACTGGGCGATGTCGAAAACAATAGTGCTGATGCCTGTAGTGGAGTCTGTAGTGACTGTGCTGACCAACGCTATCGACTGAGTAACGCCAGCAATAGTTACACTCATGGTGGCGCTGCCCGGCACCAGAGATTGGCCGTCACCGAGTGTGTCAGTGACGAGCAGACTGCCTTCGTTGAAAAAATCTCGGCCGTAGGCAAAGTAGTCGGATATTTCAATGTCCAGCGTGTATTGCAAGGTATCGCCAGGGCTTACGCCAGATGTACCTTCGTCGATCTGAATATCGACTTGTTTTTCCAGAGTTAACGACTTGGCAATGAAGGTTGAAGTATTACCGGTGCCGCTGAATTCGATCGTTGTTGCGGGCGCAGTTACATCACGGGGGTCAATCGGCACCCAGCTTCCCTCCGCAGTTGGTGGGCCGATGGTGATAGTGCGTGGAGCGCCCGTAACGGGGTCAAGTACAGAAAGCCCACTGCTGTCGACTTCCGGTACATAGAACGAAACCACCGTATCTGTTGACCCGGTCAGGTTGGCATATTCGACACTGAATGAAGAAATATAAACGTCATCCGCCGCGATAGCAGCCTGGATTTCCGCAGGATCAGTAACAGTGGTGCCGTCATACAGTGTTAGCGAGGTAATCACACCGCCAGCGCCCGGCGTAATAGCGGTGACCTGTATGTTGTCGGGTAAGGGTTGAGTGATGACCACATTGGTTAATGTCTGCCCAGGCGCAGGATTCACCGTCACGGTGTAGCTTTGATTGTGATTGGGGCCAGTAACTGTTTCGCCTTCGGGCGTGCTCAGGGTTTGATCGAACGTGATAACCGTTGGGTGAATGACAAAATCGACGAAGCCGGGCATGACGATGCTGGGGTCATCAGTCGGGTTGTCGAGTGAATCATTACCTAACTCAAAGCCGCTACTGACCTTGATGGTCAGGTCGGGGGAGCCGTCTGAGAAATCGGTGTCTGCCAGATTGCTCAGACTGCCCGTAATCACAATCGGTAGCGCTGGCTGGTCCTTCGAAATACTGGCAAAGGGCAGGGCGATGACTACCAGTTGATCCCCAGGATTGCCGGTGATGATCAATGGGTTGCCACTGGCATCTTTAGCCAGTGGGTGCGTTGCGTTGCCGGATGCATCGAAGGTGATGACGGTTGCTGAAAGTGACTGGCCGAGGTAGGTAGCCGAAATGAAAGTAGCGCCATCGTCGCCATCAACGCCGGTCGCCGGCATGATTACGTTCAAAAATGGGGCGTAACCCAAGGCTGTGGCGTCTGTTGCGTTGTTTGAAAAATTGACCGTGAAGGTAAATTGATCGCCGAGCAGTACATCCTGTCCAGCAGAGCTAAGGGTAACTGTTGGACTTGCATCCGCCAGGAGGTTTGCGTAGCCGTCAATCACATCGGCGCCGAGCACTAAAGCCTTGTCGATATTGCCACTGCGTACTTCTAGGTCCCAGTCACCGCCCAGCGCAGCACTGCCAGTGTCATCACTTGAGGCGCCAACATCCGCGCCAGTAATGCGTGCAAGCTCGCTAACCAATACCCGACCGGCTTCACCTGAACCCACGTTACAGCCGTACAACTGGATATCTGCGCCTTGGTTGAGGAATGCACTCCAACTGCTCAAGAGACCGGACAGCTGACCGACGTTGTCACTGGAAAGCGTGCGATTGCCCAGCGTGAATTGTCCGCTGGAACCGTGGGAAAGGATCTGGATTGAATCGACTTTGCCCATTTCGGTAAGGGCTGACGAAATCGCGGCGAGGCCATCTTCCGAGGTGTTAACCACCAACACCCTCACATTGGCCGGCAACTGCGCCGTTAGCTGATTAGCATTCTCGACCCGGCTGTCGACCACCAGTAATTCTTTGGCTGCTGAATAGTCAGTAGGCTTGGCCGTGGCCACCTCGGTCGGGGCCGCATAATTAGGCGCTGTGTCGTTTGATTCATGGGCGTCGGCCGTGTTGTTGTGCTGCTGGTCTACAGCTGCTACCGCCGCACCGTCGAACAAAATACGCTGTTCTAGGGCTAACGCCTGACTCCGCGGGCGAAAAACGTTTAGAGCAGAAGAGCTCGGCTTGCTCTGCATATCCATATCCCCAAGTGTTCGCGACACTCAACCAGTCCAGTATTGTGTGGCTTTTTATCAAGGCCAATTCACTGAAGAATAGACTCACTTTTCAACTGCTGCACAGGCTCGCCTGTCGAAAAGATGGGTCTAGCACGGCTTTTTGGGGATGACTGGTATGGGGGAGGTTTAGCAGTACTTCATCTGCAGGCGGGCTTGAACCTACAGCAACTGATCAACTAAAAGTGCACCTCAGCAATATTGAGGCCCATCGCGGACAGCTCGGCGATAAGCAGATTGAGGTCTGCAAATGACTCGACTTGCTCTTGGTCGTCAACCAGGAAAAAACTTCGCCCGGCATTTTTCTTGAAGAAAACAATCCATTCCTTGGTATTGCTTGGGTTCGCACTGATGTGGGTTTCGAGAGAAACGCCTTCAGCCAGCCTTGCTTTTACATCCTGACGCCTCATGGGAGCCTTCCTGGTTGGTCGGGTGAGTTGGCAGTCTATCTCCGGTTGCGGCTGTGCAGATAGCGCAGCTGCAAAGGGGATTTGACATGCAGGGCAGGTTCGATCAGTGACAGGCGTAAAGGTTCGATGCGGTTTAGTCCGAATCGCAACCTAATCGCGATGTAGCTGTGGCCTGAGTGGAGAGTGCTTAATGGTTACTGAGCGGCTAGCCGTATGCCCATATACTATTGAACAAGTGGGCGATGTCAGATGTTCATAAGCAGGTCAACAGCCCAAGAATACTGGCTCAGTGCCCCTGACATGAACGCAACTGTTCATCGATTGATGTTCATAGACCGAGTTTTCCGAGACCCGCGTTAGCCTCGTCCCCGGGATGACTCAACCATTGGTCGACCTCGCCCTGCCTCGGGTTACGCGTGAGCACTACATCATCGGTAACGCCGCGATCAATTTCCCGTATCCGGACGTGTTGGCATTTTTTGTCGTACTGGAATCGTGATTCGGGGTTGTGCAAGGTGTCCCTTGCTGGCATCCATTTTCCGGGAACCACATCGTTTTTTTGGTGACGTCGGGATCTTGGATGCTACTCAGCAGCTAGCCGAGCGAGGCTGGCATGCTGAAGGGGAAACTGCATGGATGGCTGCAGCTAAAGCTTGATAGGCGTGATCAACCTGCTCAATCCGCAAGCTGGTCGCCGTGCTCCGGGTGCCAAGCCGAAACTGGTAGCAGGCTTGGCATTTTCAACGCATTGCACAGACCGCACGTTCAAGCCTGCGAGCTCGGCCAAGGTTTCTTGTGACCACTGGACGACCTCACGCATTTTGCGGATGAGAGCGGCGAACTCCTCAAGGTTCAGCATGCGAGGTAGGCCAGAAGTGTTGGTGTTCATTGTTGGGCTCCATCAGAGGTTGATACGGTTCATGATGAAGAAGCCGTCGATGAGACAACACTAAAGGGGTCCGATAAGCCGGCAGGCAAGGACTTGGTAGGAGTTCGGCGGCTACCAGCCCGCAGCTGATTGCAGGGCGTCCAGCACGTCCTGCAGATACTTTTCACTGCCAAAAGCAAACCCTGCTTCGAGTAGTGGCACTCGATGTTCATCCGTTGAATATTCCTGCGCCAATCGTATGATCCTGTCCTCAACTAGAGAGATCCGGCCTAGGCTGATCTGGCTAGTTTGGTTTCGCTCAATCATGCTGCTCAGCGACTCTTGGTTCACGTCTCGCAATTTCAAGAAATGAAGCAAGCAAAGGAACTCGAAACGCTCATAAAGCAGCTCTGCTGATTCAATTCCCGCAAAGTCAGGCGCCCATCGTGGGACGAGCACACCGGCAAGCCTGTTACTGAAGGGGGCCTTAGCGCGCTCCTGGCCTTCAAAGGTGTTCCAAATCTGGCGGCTGTTGCTCTCGATAAGGAAAGGTGAAAGCTCCGCATTCATCGATAGGATCCGGCCACGTCGCTGGTTCTGCAGCGGAGCATCGAACAATTTAAACAACTCGCCCAGCCGACCGGCTTTCGTCAAACCCAACCCATACCCATAAAACACCATGGCAGCGGGGTAGTGCTTTTGATCCAGCCAGCTCTTGAAACCTTCCTGGGCTTTCTGAGCCTCAGCGTACAGGGCACCGATCGCGTCTAATACCAGCTTGTGTTCGTTGTCAGATCCCCAACGTCCGATGACGGCAGCTAGCCTTACCAAGGGTTCTGTTATCGATTCATAGTCAAGAACCCAATCAATGGGCTGATGCTGGTGCCGCGTTTGACCGCCTGCAAACACAGACGCGAAGTGTCCGATCACCTTGCGCGTCTCATTACAGAACAGATCGTCCATCTGGATACGTTGTTCCGGCCGCGCGAGGAATCGTTTGGCCATTGCCACGCTCATATCCGCTCCCACCGGATTCAGCTGCCTGGACTGCTGGATGGTCTCCAGCTTGACGTTCAGCCCGGTAAAAAAGGTATTGGCATCCCCTGAGGTGATGACCACGGCTTTACGCTGATCAATCAATTCCTGGCCACGGTCGGACAACCGGCCGCGAGAGAGCCAGAACGTGGGGTACCGTCGACTAGGCGCGCGCAGAAATGCTGCCCGCAATGCATGATCCCACTCACCCGACCACCCCGCGACGATCAGACCGAACTCATCGATGATTCGGTCAAGCAACGCGTTAAAGGGTGTTGGGTACACACCCAGTTCTGCGTCAGTGTTCAGAATCCTGGCGTCTTTGTAATCACCATGGATCTTGAAGACGTAGCACTGAGAATGAGTCAGAGGCTCTGCGCCAGAAAGGGTGTCCTCGGAGCTTACGACAGTGGGTTCGATGCCCAATTCGCGTAGTGCGTTCTCCATGAGCCGATCGAAGTTCGTGGTGACGATAACGCGAATGTGGCCCGACTTGACCATTGAGGCGATCGCGCGGTGAGCCGGCGTGGGGGTCTTGAGTCCGTCCTCAAGCTCCTGAGCACTGGGCTCAAGAAAACCCTGAATGATGGCTCGACGTTCCGTCTGCGTGCTGGCGAGCTCTTCCAGCAGGACTGAGTAGTTGGGCTGTTGGCCAGTCGTATTGACATACCATTGAACCCAGTCATCTTGAGGGCGCGCGCCCGCTGCAACACCTGCGCGCTCCACCAGCTCTTTCGTGATCTCCCATCCCGTAGGAATACCCGCAGCCCGGGAAATGCCGGAGCCGACCAGGACGGCATATACCCCTTTGTTCTCGAACATCGAGAAGGCCAGCTGAGTCGTCGGATCTCCAGAGATAACGGTCATTCTATCGTCCTTAATAGCGTTCGCGCCCTGGCGAGATACAGGCGCAAAAAATGGTAAGAAGGGTGAGACTCGACTAGACGATCGATTATTGCAGTCCCATAGCCTGCTTTCTGAACGCGCCAAGGTTCGCTACCCAATTACGAGAGATAACGTGAAGCTTATTGGCAAGGTCGCGGCAGCACTCTGGTGTGAAGAGTGCCGGCAAATCCTCTTGGGCACTAACATACTCAAGAATGTTGCCATGACACAGGGTGTGCCGAACCCTTACGAGTTCCACGTTCTGGCGGGTAGGCAAATTGGTTTCGAAATCTTGCTCACCTGGAAATGCTAAGGATGGTCTGAAGTAGCCATGCATTTCTGGCTGACTTCACCCTCTGCTGATTTTAAAAGCGGCAAATCGATCAAAAACGATCAGATCACC
>NZ_FPBC01000019.1 GCF_900116605.1 Pseudomonas marincola | reverse complement strand
GCTACATCGAAGGTGGGCATCTACCGATCGACAACAACCGCGCCGAGAACGCCATCCGACCGTTCGTCATCGGCCGCAAGAATTGGCTGTTCAGCGACACGCCCAAGGGTGCCACGGCCAGCGCGCAGATCTACAGCCTGATCGAAACCGCGAAAGCCAACGGGCAGGAGCCCTACGCCTGGCTGCGCCACATCCTTGAACGCCTGCCTGCGGCACAGAGCGTCGAAGACTACGAAGCGCTGCTGCCGTGGAACTGCTCGCCAGCTTCTGCCTCTGCTTCCTGAAAACAAACCCGTCCGCCAGGACGGGGTTTATGGAGCGCTTACCTTTGATCACCAAGACATGTTCGATGTAAATGGTGAGCTCATCCCGTGGTCCGGTATTTCCTATGAAGTCGAGGGTGTAATCAAAGGGGTCACGATCACTTACGAGGATGATCAGCCAGTTTTGTATTACGTGGACTCAGATGGAAACCTGAGCAAAATCCTTGTTGCCACTGTACTGGATACTGCCCGCCAGTCTTGGCGCGAAGTGAGGCCATTATGATGCAGTCTCGATTAGCTGCCGGCCCACCGAAGCGTCTTGCGAGCAGTGGCTTTACCTTGATCGAGCTGATGATCGTTGTTGCCATTATTGGAATCATCAGCGCTATCGCCTATCCCTCTTATGTCGATCATGTTCGGCGTGCCAAGCGATCCGAAGCGCACACTGCCTTGATGGAATTAGCCCAGCACATGGAGCGTTTTTACACCGCCAACGGCGGTTATCTGGACAGCAACAGCCAACCACCAACGCTGCCGTTCAGTTTTGCGCCCAAGGCAGGCAGCAAAATTTATGCGCTCGGTTTCGAAAAGGGCAGCCCCACAGCTAACGGGTATGTGTTGCAAGCGCGCCCACAAGGGATGATGCGCGATGACATTTGCGGTGTGCTCACCCTTAGCCACACAGGCGTCAAAGGCCATGATGAAGGGGCTAATCTGGCAACCTGTTGGCGGCGTTGAAGGTACACACCACAGCGCCAGAGAAAGCGCTGATCAGTCGAGTTTATCGATTAGCTTGAATCAACGGCCTGTTTTGTAGCGGCTGGCTCTCAGTGACTGCGCTTTCGTGCAAGTTGCCCGATAAAAAATGATCAACCTTGCGAATCGCAAGATGTGCTCGTATTGGTGTTTTTTGTAAGCCATTGTTTTATAAGCATTTTTTATTTTTAAAAAGCTGGCACAGCGATTGCGATAGTAATGGTGTGTCTGCAACGCGGTATCGCTTGCAGGTCTTCTTAAATAAATGGAGTTGTGAATTATGAAACAGCCAATCAATAAGTTCGTCATTGCCGCCGCTGCTGCAACCACCCTGAGCTTGTCGCTGGCGGGTTCAGCTTTCGCCGCTAGCGAGAGCGCTGTACAGCCAACCATGCTGGCAGCTAATACCAGCATGGATCAGGCTGAAGAAGTGGTTACCGATACCTGGATCACTAGCAAGGTCAAGTCGACTCTGCTGGCTGATGACACCCTGAGTGGTTTGGACATCAAAGTCGAAACCAACAAAGGCGTAGTGTCTTTGACAGGTGTTGTTGCCAACGATTCCGAGCGTGATCTGGCCGTTGCCAAGACCAAAGAGATTAAAGGTGTCACAGACGTATCTGCTGATGGCCTGAAAACAGCTGACTAAACGAATTCGTTTATTCGAGCTTCAGCCATTACTTACCTAGAGGGACTTAAGATGAACAGCGATGTTATTAAAGGCAAGTGGAAACAGTTGAATGGTCGCATCAAGGAACGTTGGGGCAACCTGACAGATGACGACGTAGATGTTGCTGAGGGTCACAGTGAGTACCTCGTAGGTAAGCTCCAAGAGCGTTATGGCTGGAGCAAGGAGAAGGCTCAGGAAGAGCTGCGTGACTTCAGCGGTAAGCTGTAGACACTTGGTAGAGAAAGCCCGGCATTTATGCCGGGCTTTTTTATGCGCGCAATTGGGGTGTAAGCGTCAACGCCTGCGGGCGCTTTTGACCCGCTTCAGGCGTCCGCCTTCAAAGCGCAAATAATGGTACATGCCGTTGGTTGGGCCATAGCTCCATTCTTCAACCTCCAGTTCCTGGCTATAGCCCCAGGCGTCCCGGACTTCGATGTAGCCGAGAAAATCCCGGCTGATCGGTTCACCGCACTTCTGTAGCACCTCGCTGGTAGGGTCACCGCTGGTGACCAAGGCACTTGAGCAGCGCATGCTGGCGGCGTGCGCATATCCGCTGAGTAATATCAGCGAGATAAGCAGGCTTGAGCACTTAATTGGTTTGCACATAGGCCGCTCGTATGGCGATTAGCGAGTTCGACGCCGTTCGATGCGCGTCAGCCGATTGCCTTCAAAGGTCAGGATGCTGTGAACGCCGTTAGTGGGGCCGTACACCCATTCCTCAATGAGCATTTCGCGGCGCTCGGAAGGGCCAAGGGTATAACCGATCTGATCGCGGTATATCGGCCGGCCGCATTTCTCTTCAACTTCAAATGCGCGGTCACCTTCCGAAACCAGCTGGCTGCCGCAGCGCATGGTGTCCGCCCGGGCAGCAGTGCACAGCAGCAACAGCCCGAGGGGCACGACAGATAAGATTTTCACCATTAGTCGCTATCCAGGTGCAGCAGGGTTGCGACTTGATCGCCTTCAGCCTCGGCCAGGCTCACATCAATCAGGTAAACGCGTTCATCACTTAGCTTACCTTTATCCACAAGGTAGGCTTTGACGCTGGCGGCACGCTCCTGTGCAAGCTTGCGCTGCAACAGGTTGCTTTCGGTCCAGGCTTGCAGCACGCCATCACGAAGCTTCTCAGCGCGTACATCCGAGTCGAGTTCAGCCCATTCCTTCGGCGGCTGCTTTTTCAGGCGTGCCCGATAAATACCTTCGAGCAGCGGCGCCTTGTCGTCATCCGGGACTTCCAGCTGGCTGGCTTCGGCCGGCACTTTGTCGCCCCGGCGTTGCAGTATGCGGTAGTAGGTATCCTGATACTCACGTTCAAGCCGCTGTTGGGCGAGGATTGGGCCGTCAATGCTCTTCGCGCTGGTGCCTTCGACTTCCAGGCGCAGATTCGGACGTTCGCCAAGGGCGCTCGCCAGGGTGTCGAGAATTTCCTGACCGTCACCTTCAAGCTCAGCGCTGCCGGCACTAAAGGGCACGTTGCTGAGGTCGAGGTCACTGCCGCCGCTGACCAGGCCGCTGATGAACTTGAACGGTGCCTGCACGGCGCGAACCACCAGATTACGCAGGGTTTGCCAGACGATTGGCATCACGCTGAACTGCGGATTATTCAGGTCTCCCTGAACCGGCAAGCTCAGGGCAATCTTGCCATCGGCATCTTTAAGCAATGCAACGGCCAGGCGAATTGGCAAGTCGACAGCGCTTGGGCTGTCGACCGATTCACCGAGTTGCAATTGCTCGACCACGACGCTGTTTTCAGCATTCAATTTGCCGCGATTGATTTTGTAATGCAGGTCGAGATTGAGCCGGCCTTTGCGGATCCGGTAGCCGGCAAACTTGCCGGAGTAGGGCGTAAGTGTGGTCAGCTCGACACGCTTGAACGAGGTCGCAATGTCCAGGCTTTCAAGGGGATCAAATGGGTTCAGGCTGCCCTTGATGCTAACCGGCGCGTAGCGGTCGACTTTACCGGCAATGTTGATTGAGGCCGGTTTTGGCGCACGGCTGTTGATGGTGCCGATCTTGCCGTTGAGTTGCTGAATCGCGGTGGCGAAGTTGGGCCGCAGGCTGAAGTCGGCAAAGTTGGCCGAGCCATCCTTGATATCGATTTGGCCAATGCGAATCCCCAGCGGCTTACCGGCAGGTTCAGCCTTGGCTTTGGGATCGGCAGGTTGCTCTATCACCAGGTCGCTGACATTGGTGGTCAGGTCTTCATTTATCACAAAGCGGGCGTAAGGCTTGCTCAGAGTGACTTTGTCTATGCTCAGGCTGTCGCCGTGCTGGTAGTTCAATCCGCTGAGGTCAACCTGCTCCCACCGGACAAAGTCACGCTCCTTGATCGTGTCCAGCGTGTGCAGTTGGGTGATTTTGGCGTTGCCGGTGATGCTCAATTTCAGCGGGTCGACACTTGGCAGCGCAACGTCGAGATCGCTGCCCAGCATGCCGCTACGCAGCTCTAAGCGCACAAACGGGCTGAGGTAAGCCTGCGCCACGCGCATGTCGATATTCTGCGTCGCCACCTTGAGCTTGGCGGTGGTCGGGCTGATCTGCACCTGGCCCTGAGCTTGAAGTTTGCCTTCTTTGCCCAGTCCGGTGTCGAGCCTGAGATCGAATGGCGTGGTGCCCAGGCTGTTGAAGTTTTGGATGTCGACATTCAGCGGGCCCAGCTCAATCGCGACGTCCTTTTCAGGCACGCGATCCGCCAGATGAACTTGATATTCGCGCAGCTGCACATCCTTGAGCGTGACCTGCCAAGGCTTGCCGGGCTCTGCTGGCTGCGCTGGTTTGGCTGGTGCTGGAGTCGAAGCTGGCGCCTTGTTGTCGGTCTCAAGCGTGGCGGTTTTTTCAACCGTGGCCTCAGCCTTCGCAGCAGGCTTGGGTTCGTTCGTAGCCACTGCAGGTGACTGCTCGGCAGCCGGCTCTGCATCGGCTTTGGCCACATCAGGCTGAGGTGACTTGGCGGCATCTGCTGGCGGCGTCTCTGCAGCTTTACTCGGGGCCTTGCTTGCAGGCGCTTTGGCTGGCGGTGGATTGCTGGCAAACAGCTTCTGCCAGTCGAGTTCGCCATCGGCTTCTCGCGTCGCCCATGTTTCGAGCTTTTGGCTGCGAATCTTGCCAACCACAACGGTTTGCTTGGCCAGATCTACCGTGGTTTCACTGATCTCAAGGTTGGCCAGATTGACCAGCGGCCGGCCATCAGGCGCCTGAATCGCGAAGGGTGAAACCTTAACGTTGATATTGCTCAGGACCAATTCGGTGGTGTCCTGCAGATCAAGCTTGTAGTCGGTGTTGAGGTTGAGAACGCCCTGGGCTAAATCCAAGGGCACGGCATCACGAACATAGGGCCAGAAACCTTGCATTTGCGCGTCGGTGACTTTCAGTGAACCACTGGAGCTGATCGGCACCAGACTGGCTTGGCCTTTCCAGTCGATCCTGCCGCCATGCGGGCCAGTCGCCGTGAGGGTCATCTCGGCGTTGTCTTCAGGCAGGGTGCTGAGATTGTTCAGTTCGAAATCGAGCTTGTCGTAGACAAAGTTGATCGGCTCGCTGGGGCGAAGATCCTGAAAGTGCAGCGAGCCAGCTGCCAGTTTGATGCTGTCGATGCGCACCGGAAAAGGATCTGTAGCGGCAGGTTCTTCTGCGGGAGGCGGGCTTTCTGGCAGCTTGAACAACTGCGTCAGGTTGAGCGTGCCTTGTTTGTCGAAAGTGACTTCGGTATGCGATTTGTCCAGCTCGATACCGGCCAGGTGCGCGGCACCCGTCCACAGGCTGTCGAGCTCAAGGTCTACGTACAAGCGCTCAAACGCAACTTGCTCTTTTTCCGCCTCGCCCACATGCAGGCCCCAGAGTGTGAGCTGTAACGAATAGGGGTTGAGTTGCAGGCGCTCCAGCCTTGCAGGCACTTGCGCGTAGTTGGCCAGTTGCTGGTTGATCACCCGCAAACCGACACCGGGAAGTATCAAAAAGCCCAGCAGTGTGTAGAGGCCAACCAGCACGAATAATGTTAGCGCGACGTATTTCAGTCCTTTGTACATAGCGATGCGTCATCTATCCCGCCAAAAAGTGCTTTCTAGTATGGCACGGCTACTTGCAGGCGACGCATTCTCTGCAGGATTTCTAGCGCACTGACTGACCCTGATGCCTCGCTAGAAGCGCAGCACCAGGGTTTTTAAAGGCGGCTGGCCGTCACTTGAGGGGAAGTCGGCGGCCGGCTCAATCTGCTGCCATTCGCGCACGGGGCGGCCCAGTTTGGTCGCGCAGCGCAGCACCTGTTCGCGCCAGTCCGCGAGCGACACCTTGGCCAAGTTGTTGCAGCACACCAGCACGCCATCTTCGGCAGTCGCCAGAATGGCGGGCTTGAGCAGGCTCTGGTAATCACGCAGCAGGTCTACCGTGCCGAACGCGCTCTTGGCCCAGGCGGGAGGGTCGAGAAACACCAGATCAAATTGGCGCTGGGCCATGCGAATGTAGCTTGGCAGCTTTTGACCACGGCGCTGGGCAATCGGCAAACCGGCAAGCTGGCGGATGGCTGGAAAGTAATCGGACTGCACAAACTGCATGGGCGTCAGGGCCGGATTAAGCAAACCGTTCTCTTTGCCCACCGCCAGATTTCCCTCGGCGAAATCCAGGTTGACCACTTCGCGGGCGCCACCGGCCGCAGCAGCAAGACCGACGCCGCAGGTGTAGGCGAACAGGTTAAGCACCGACTTGCCAGCGCTGTGCTGTTTGATCCAGCCGCGTGCATTGCGCAGATCGAGGAACAGTAGAGGATCTTGTCCGGCGTGACGGCCACGAACCCGGTAGTTCAGGCCCCATTCGCGACCGACCAGATCTTCCAGTGCAGCAGGTTCGGCTGCGTAAATCGGATCGCTGCGATCAATCCGCGAGTTACCCTGCGAGCGGTCGTTGTAGACCAGTAGAAACTGTTTATCGAGCTGCTCACAGCACTGCTCAGCCAGTTGCAGGAGTTCGTCGCGGCTGAGGGTTTGGTGGAAGCTCTGCACCAGTAGCTGGTCGCCGTAGCGGTCGACAGTCAGGCCGCCAGCGCCTTCCTGGCTGCCATGAAAGAGGCGATAGCAGTCGGTCTGCTGCTGGTGCAGTTGTTCGATTAATGGTTGGCGATTAGCCAGAGCGGCGCGCAGCGCCAGTGTGAGAGCGGACATGCGCGACGACTCAGAAGGGAAGGTAGCGCTAGTTTATCAACAAAAACGCCAGCACTGAGCCCACTAATTGCGGGCGGTGCTGGCGTTGCGAGTTGGCGCTGGTGTATTAGTCGCGCTGCAGCGCTAATGCCACACCCTGGCCCCCGCCGATGCACAGGGTGGCCAGCCCTCTCTTGGCATCGCGTTTGATCATCTCGTGCAGCAGTGTCACCAACACGCGGCAGCCTGATGCGCCAATTGGGTGGCCGAGGGCGATTGCGCCGCCGTTAACGTTGATTTTAGCCGTGTCCCAGCCCAGTTCCTGATTAACCGAAAGCGCTTGGGCGGCAAATGCCTCGTTGGCTTCGACCAGGTCGAGGTCTTCGATTTTCCAGTTGGCTTTCTCCAGGCAGCGGCGGGTCGCAGACACCGGGCCGATGCCCATGATTGCCGGGTCTACACCTGCGTTGGCGTAGCTGGCGATGCGCGCCAGTACTGGCAAACCGAGCGCCTTGGCTTTGTCGGCGCTCATCAGTAATACGGCAGCGGCGCCGTCATTCAGGCTTGAAGCATTGCCGGCGGTTACGCTGCCGTCTTTTTTGAATGCCGGTTTGAGTTTACTCAACGACTCAGCTGTTACACCCGCGCGCGGTCCTTCATCCTTACTGAATGCAACCGGGTCGCCCTTGCGCTGAGGGATCATGACCGGAGTGATCTCGGCATCGAAACGGCCTGCCTCAATCGCGGCAACGGCTTTTTGCTGTGAGGCTGCCGCAAAGGCGTCCTGCTGTTCGCGGCTGATCGAGTACTTGTCGACCAGATTCTCTGCGGTGATGCCCATGTGGTAGTCATTGAATGCATCCCACAGGCCGTCGGTGATCATGCTGTCGATAACCTTGGCGTGACCCATGCGCAAACCGGTGCGAGCGCCCGGCATCACATACGGGGCCAGGCTCATGTTCTCCATGCCGCCAGCAATGATTACTTCGGCATCGCCGCAGCGAATGGCCTGAGCGCCCAGATGCAGCGCTTTAAGGCCGGAACCGCAGACTTTGTTCAGGGTCATGGCGGGCACTGCATTTGGCAGCCCAGCCAGGATGGATGCCTGACGCGCCGGGTTCTGGCCTGAGCCTGCGGTAAGCACCTGGCCGAGTATGACTTCGTCGACGTCGGTCGGTGCAAGGCTTGTTTGCTCAAGCAGGCGGCGAATAACGGCGGCGCCGAGTTCTGGCGCCGGAATGTTTGCCAGAGAACCCTGGAATATCCCAATGGCGGTGCGCGTAGCGGCAACAATTACGACTTCTTGCATGGTTGGCTCCTGATTGAAAGCAGCGTGTCAGGCCGCGAATAGATCGTTGGTTGCGCAGAGGTTTGGCTGGCAACCGGTAGGGCTGAACTTCTGGGCTATTGCTCTATACTCAAACGCTTGCGCGCCCGGTGAATAGCCCCGCTGCGCACGGCCCATCGCAGCAGCGGGGCAAGCTGATTGATGCTGGTGCGGATCAGCCGGCTGCGCCGCGGGCTGACAGGCTGGCCAAGCATACGCTGCGCCCATTCAGGCAGAAGGTCGATGCCGCCTTGCATGAACAGTTTTCCGGCCACTCCAGCTAAAAGGCTTGGCGCGGGGGCGTTGAGCAGAATCTGCAATATCTCCAGCGAGCGCTCATCGCACAGCAGTTGCGGGCGCATGTCCTGTAAATACTCTGCAACTTGCGCCCGCGAGCGCGGCACATTCGTTGCGCCCAAGCGTTCGGCAATAACTGCTATTTCAGCGTAGTAACGATCCTGATCTGCGCCGGATAAATTCGGGTTACGGTAGCGCAGGTGCGACTGCAGGAAACTATGAACCTCGGCAACATGCACCCAGGTCAGCAGCGCGGGATCACTGGCTGCATAGCTGCGCCCGTCCTGCGCGGTGCCGGTGACGTGTAAATGAATGGTTTTGACCTTTTCAATAAGCCAGTCGGCATCGGCTTTGGCGCCAAAGGTGGTGCCGGATATGAACTGGCCGGTGCGTCGCAGGCGCCCGAGCAGGTCCTGACGAAAATTCGAGTGATCCCACACGCCCGCCAGCGCCAGCGGGTGCAGGGCCTGCATCAGCAGGGCACTGATACCGCCCACCAGCATGCTGGTGAAGTCGCCATGTACTTGCCAACTAATCGAATCGGGTCCAAACAGGCCGGGATCACCTTTGGGGTTTTCAAAGTCGATCTGGCCGAGCGCAATCCCGCTGAGGCCCAGTACTTGGCTTTCGATTTTTTTGCGAATGTATTCCATGGCGATAGTGTGCTGCTTTGCACCTAGCGCGACAAGCTCAGGCCCTTCAAGCGCCAGCCAATGCTGTGGGAGGGCGTCCCGCAGCATTGGCTGTAACGGCTGTTATTGATTCAGGCGTGAGTCGATCAGCCCGTCGACTACGCTTGGATCTGCCAGCGTTGAGGTGTCCCCCAGCGTGTCGAGTTCGTTGCAGGCAATCTTGCGCAGAATTCGCCGCATGATCTTGCCTGAGCGGGTTTTCGGCAGCGCCTGAGCCCACTGCACCAGATCCGGTTTGGCGAAGCTGCCGATCTCCTTGCTGACCAGCGCCAGCAATTCCTGCTGCAGTGCTTCCGTGGGCTCGACGCCGCGCATGGGGGTGACGAAGGCATACACGCCCTGGCCTTTGAGGTCATGTGGATAACCCACGACGGCAGCCTCGGCAACGGCGTCATGCAGCACCAGAGCGCTTTCGACTTCTGCCGTGCCGATGCGGTGGCCGGAGACGTTGAGCACATCATCGACGCGGCCAGTAATCCAGTAATAACCGTCTTCGTCGCGTCGCGCGCCGTCGCCGCTGAAGTAATAGCCGGGATAGGCGCTGAAATAAGTGTCGATCATGCGTTGATGATCACCGTAAACGCTGCGAATCTGGCTTGGCCAGCTGGCTTTCATCGCCAGTACGCCGCTGCCGACGCCGTCGATTTCCTTGCCTTGCTCGTCCAGCAAAACCGGCTGTACGCCGAAGAATGGGCGGGTTGCCGAGCCGGGCTTGAGTTCGGTTGCACCGGGCAGCGGGGTGATCATGATGGCGCCGGTTTCGGTCTGCCACCAGGTGTCGACAATCGGGCAGCGTTTATCGCCGACCACATTGAAATACCATTCCCAGGCTTCCGGGTTGATCGGCTCGCCAACGCTGCCAAGCAGGCGCAAGCTGCTGCGCGAGGTACTTTTTACGGGGCCATCGCCTTCGCGCATGAGGGCGCGCAAGGCAGTCGGCGCGGTATAGAAAATATTCACCTGATGCTTGTCGACCACCTGCCAGAAGCGCGAGGCGTCCGGATAATTCGGCACCCCTTCAAAAATCAGGCTGGTAGCGCCATTGGCCAGCGGGCCGTAGACGATGTAACTGTGGCCCGTGACCCAGCCAACGTCTGCGCTGCACCAGTAGACATCGTCGTCGTGATAGTCGAACACGTATTTGTGCGTCATCGCTGCTTGCAGCAGGTAGCCACCGGTGGTGTGCAGAACGCCCTTGGGTTTGCCGGTGCTGCCCGAGGTGTACAGGATGAACAACGGATCTTCGGCGTCCATCGGCTCTGGCGCGCAATCAGCCTCAACTGCGTGTACGGCTTCGTGGTACCAGATGTCACGGCCGCTTTGCCAGTCGATCTTGCCCTCGGTGCGTTGAACCACCACCACGGTGTCGACCTTCGGGCAGCTCTGCAGCGCCTTGTCGACGTTGGCCTTGAGCGGAATGTATTTGCCGCCGCGCACGCCTTCGTCTGCGGTGATCACCATTTTGCAGTCACAATCGAGTATCCGGTCGCGCAGGGCGTCTGGCGAGAAACCGCCAAAGACTACGGAGTGCACGGCGCCGATGCGGGTACATGCCAGCATGGCGTAGGCGGCCTCGGGAATCATGGGCATGTAAATACACACGCGATCACCTTTCTCGACGCCGCGTTCTTTCAGCACGTTAGCCAGTCGGCACACATGGTGATGCAGCTTGTTGTAGGTGATGTGCGCGGATTCGCTGGGATCGTCGCCTTCCCAGATAAAGGCAATCTGCTCGCCGCGCTGTTGCAGATGGCGGTCTATGCAGTTGTAACTGACATTGAGCTTGCCGCCCTTGAACCAGGTCGCGTGACCTTTGCGCATGTCCACGTGGTGCACGCTCTGCCACGGCGTAAACCAGTCGAGGAGCTGCTTCGCTTGTTCGGCCCAGAAGGCTTCGGGCTGCTCGACAGACTGACGATACAAGCGCTGATAGTCACCGTCGTTCAGGTGCGCACGTTGCCGGACGGCTTCGGCAACCGGGTGACGAGTAATCTCAAACATGGCGGGTCCTTTGTAGTTGTTTGTCCGCGATGTTTACAGGGTGGACCCGAGGCGGCTCAGGTTCAAGTATTGGCCGCCCGGCTGTCGGGGGAAGAGGAGGGGGAAACTGGTGCTGGCAACCTGCCCGATTGCCGGGCAGGTGCCACTTGGGCAGGCGATTAGCCGCGGTGACGGGCGCGGAAGAATTCGATCAAGCCTTGGGTAGACTGATCTTCCGCGGTGCTTGCTTCAGCGCCGGTAAGACGCGAGTAAACGCCTTTGCCCAGTTCCTTGCCGAGCTCGACGCCCCACTGGTCGAATGCGTTGATGCCCCAGATCACGCTCTGGGTAAAAACCTTGTGCTCATACAGCGCCACCAGCGCACCCAGACGGCGCGGGCTGATGCGTTCAAGTACCAGTGTGTTACTCGGGCGGTTACCCGGAATCACCTTGTGCGGCGCGAGGTACTGCACTTGGTCTTCGCTGAGCCCTTGCTTGCGCAGTTCAGCTTCGGCTTCGTTGCGGCATTTGCCAAGCATCAACGCCTGGCTCTGCGACAGGCAGTTGGCGTACAGCCACTGGTGATGGTCTTCCACCGGGTTATAACTGACCACCGGCACAATGAAGTCAGCCGGAATCATTTGCGTGCCCTGATGCAATAACTGGTGATAAGCATGCTGGCCGTTACAACCCACGCCGCCCCAGATCACCGGTCCGGTGTCGCAGTTGACCGGTTGGCCGTTCTGCATCACGCGCTTGCCGTTGGACTCCATATCTAGCTGCTGCAGGTGCTTGGTGATATTGCGCAGGTAATGGTCGTACGGCAGGATCGCCTGGCTTTGTGCGTCCCAGAAATTGCCATACCAGATGCCCAGCATCGCCATCAGCACCGGCATGTTTTCTTCAAAAAGAGCGGTCTGGAAGTGCTTGTCCATACTGTAGGCGCCGGACAACAGCTCTTTGAAGTTGGACATGCCAATGGTCATGGCAATCGGCAGACCGATCGCCGACCACAGCGAGTAACGGCCGCCAACCCAGTCCCACATCGGGAAGATGTTCTCTTCACGAATCCCGAAGGCCATGGCCGCCGGCTTGTTGCTGGAAACCGCAATAAAGTGGCGATAAAGCTCTGCTTCAGTGCCGCCCTGAGCGAGATACCAGCGGCGGGCCGCCTGTGCGTTTTTCAGGGTTTCCAGGGTGCTGAAGGATTTCGACGAGACGATAAACAGCGTGGTTTCAGCGCGCAGTTTGGCCGAGAGTTCATGGAAGGAGCTGCCGTCAATGTTGGCCAGGTAATGACAACGCACGCCGCGCTGGGCGAACGGCAACAGCGCTTCGGAGACCAGTTGCGGGCCGAGGAATGAGCCGCCGATACCAATGTTGACTACGTCGGTGATCGGCTTTTCGGTGTAGCCGCGCCACAGGCCGTCATGCACGCTGCCGACCAGTGCGGTCATTTTGTTGAGAACCTGCTGCACCTCTGGCATGACATCTTCGCCATCAACCAGCACCTTGTCGCCAATCGGGCGGCGCAGGGCTGTGTGCAACGCGGGGCGGTTCTCTGAGGCGTTGAGGTGCTCGCCGGCGTACATCGCCTCGATGGCGTCCTGCAGGCCGCACTCGCGCGCCAGCTGCATCAGCAGGTCGCGGGTTTCGGCGGTCATCAGGTTTTTCGAGTAGTCGAGAAACAGGCCGCAACTGCTCAGCGAGAATGTGTCGAAACGTTGGCTGTCCGAGCTGAAAGCATCGCGCATGCTGAACGACTGCATGGCTTCTCGGTGCCGGGTTAAAGCCTGCCAGGCGGGAAGGGTGGTGACATCCTGCGGATGCTCGTAATACGCCATGACGTAAGGCTTCCTCTTGCTAATGGGGCTAAAGGCAGTCGCGCTGCCAACATTGTTATCACCGCTACCTTAGTGCATTTGTGCAGGCCAGTGAAACCGGGCCTGCACGTGCTGCATGGCGATAGCGTCAGTTATAAGAGGCTGTTTGGCGGTCTAACGTTCAACGACGAGGTTATCGATCAAACGAGTTGTGCCGGCAAAAGCGGCCAGCAAAATGACCAGATGGCGGTCTTCAGCGGTTGCTGGTCGCAGGCTGTAGGCTTCGCGGATTTCCAGATAGTCTGGGCGAAAGCCCGCTTGCAGATGCGCCTGCTGGGCTGTTTGGATCAACGCGGCAAAGTTGTTCTCGCCAGCCTTCAGCGCTTCGGCAATTTGCTGCAGCGAGCGATAAAGCGCCGGGGCTGCGGCGCGTTGCTGGTCGCTGAGAAAACCATTGCGCGATGACAGTGCCAGGCCGTCGGCGGCGCGGACAGTGGGTGCACCGATGATTTCAACCGGCATGTTGAGATCGCGAACCAGCATGCGGATGACAGCGAGTTGCTGGTAATCCTTCTGGCCGAATACGGCGATATCCGGTTGCACCATGTTCAGCAACTTGCTGACAACGGTTGCTACGCCTTCGAAGTGGCCGGGACGGCTGGCGCCACACAGGCCTTCAGTAACGCCCGACACGCTGACGCGAGTCTGGCTGTCCATGCCATGCGGGTACATGTCTTCGACGCCGGGATGAAACAGCAGATGACAACCCGCATCTACCAGCTTTTGCTGGTCGTCACGAAGCGTGCGAGGGTATTTATCGAGATCTTCTGATGGGCCAAATTGCAGCGGGTTGACGAAAATGCTCGCCACTACAAAGTCTGCATTCTGCGCGGCACGCTCGACCAGTGCGATGTGCCCTGCATGCAGATTGCCCATGGTTGGCACAAAGCCAATTGTTTTACCTTGCGCGCGCGCCTGGGCGATGGCCGCGCGTAGTTCGTTGACGGTTTTAACCGTGTTCATGCAGAGAATCCGTGTTCGGCTGCTGGGAAGCTTTGATCTTTGACGGCGGCCACATAGGCGCTCATGGCAGCCTGAATGCTGCTCTGACCTTCCATGAAGTTCTTCACAAACTTCGGTGAGCGGCCACTGAGTGACATGCCGAGCATGTCGTGCATGACCAGTACCTGACCGTCTGTTGCGGCGCCTGCGCCAATGCCGATAACCGGAATTTTCACTGCCTGGGTAATTTCTTCAGCCAGCTCGCTTGGCACGCACTCAAGCAGCAACATGGCCGCACCGGCCTGCTCAAGGGCGATGGCATCCGCGCGCATCTGGCGCGCCTGTGCTTCATGGCGGCCTTGAACCTTGTAGCCGCCGAGCACATTCACCGCCTGCGGTGTAAGGCCCAGGTGCGCGCAAACCGGCACGCCGCGCTCGGCCAAACGGGCAATGGACTCTGCAAGCCATGCCGAACCTTCAAGTTTGACCATGTGCGCGCCAGCCTGCATTACCGCCGCGCTGTTAACCAGCGCCTGCTCGGTGGTGGCATACGCCATGAAAGGCAGGTCGGCCAGGATCAGCGCGCCCTGATTTCCGCGTTTGACGCAGGCGACGTGATAAGCCATATCGCTGACGCTGACAGGCAGGGTGCTGTCATGTCCCTGCAGGACCATGCCCAGTGAGTCACCCACCAGCAGAATTTCAACGCCTGCCTGGCATGCGACGTGCGCAAAGGTGGCGTCATAGGCGGTCAGCATGGCGATCTTCTCGCCACTCTGCTTGAGATTTTGCAGAGTTGTCAGGGTTATATCAGGCATGAAAATGGTCCTCACTCAGGCATTCAGTAGGCTGTTAAACAGCTCCATATTGGCCTGCATTGGCCTCGGTTCTCACCGGTGCTTGGCAACGGGACGCCTATAGTCCAGATGGGCGGGCATGAAGTCAATTGCAGGTGTTACCGTCTTGTTACTAGCGGGTGCACCCAGGCGCATCTGGTTGGCGAATTATAGGTTTAATTGTGTCCGGTGTATCGGCTCAGAGCCCACGCCCATCGGGGCTGCAAGGCAACGGGTTCAGTGCGCAGCTGGCGCCAGCCGCTCAAGACCTGTGAAGGGGCAGGCCGCCAATAAATCATTGAGGCTGCGCCCGTCAGGTAACACCAGATCGGGGGCTATTTCGGCCAGCGGATAGAGCACGAATGCGCGGGCATGCATGTGGTAATGCGGCACCGTCAGGCGCGGCAGATCAATGCGCTGGTTATCGAACAGCAGAATATCCAGATCGAGGGTGCGCGGGCCCCAGCGTTCAGCTTTGCGAACGCGGCCCTGGTCAAGCTCGATGGCTTGCAGGGCATCAAGCACTTGCAAAGGTTGCAGGCTGGTTTCGATCTCGGCGACGGCGTTGACATAACGCGGCTGGTCTTGCGGGCCGAGTGGGTCGCTTGAGTAAAACGACGAGGTGTTTTGCAGGCGTGTCCCGGGCAGCGCGGCGATGGCATTCAGCGCGCCGCGTAATTGCACAAGGGGCTCGGCCAGATTACTGCCGAGGCCGATAAATACCCGGGCCATTATTCGTTGCCAGCGCCTTCGCCAGACGGGCTGCGCTTGCGCTTGTTGCCGCCACGCCGGCGTTTGCGCGGCGCCGAGTCATCTTTAGACGAGCTCAGGTCGCGAATCATATTGCGCCGCTCGCTGTCACTGGCTTCCTGATAAAGCGTCCACCAGTCGCCAAGGCCGTTGGTTTCCTCACCGGCGCTCTCGCGCAGCAGCAGGAAGTCATAGCCAGCGCGGAAACGCGGGTTCTCAAGGAGCTGATCGGCACGCTTGCCGCTGCGCCGGGGCAGGCGTTCCTGCATATCCCAGATCTCGCGAATCGGCATGGTGAAACGCTTGGGAATGGCGATGCGCTGGCATTGCTCGTTGATCAGGTCATGCGCTGCTTCCTGCATGGCCGGAATCGCCGGCATGCCGCGTTCCTGAAGTTTCAGCACGCGGGCCGGTAGCGCAGGCCAGAGCAGTGCGGCAAACAGGAACGCCGGCGTGACCGGTTTGTTCTGCTGGATGCGCAGGTCGGTGTTGCTCAGCGCATTGTGAATCAAGTCGTCGGTGTAGTCCGGGTTGTCACGCAGCGCCTTGGCGGTGGCCGGGAACAGCTGCTCAAGCAGGCCGTAATCAACCAGCAGGTCGTAGGTGAACACCGCGTAACCGGCGAGGAACAACTTGAGAACTTCTTCAAACAAGCGCGCAGAAGGAATCTCACCCAGCATCGGCGCCAACGTGTAGATCGGCGCCGCGGTGTGCTTCTCGATGTCGAAATCCAGCTTGGCAGCAAAACGCACCGCCCGCAGCATCCGCACCGGGTCTTCCTGGTAACGCTGAGTCGGGTCGCCAATCAGGCGGATCAGGTTGTTGCGAATATCGTGCGCGCCATTGGCGTAGTCGAGAATGCGTTCGCTGACCGGGTCGTAATACAGCGCGTTAATCGTGAAGTCTCGACGCTGGGCATCGTCTTCCAGATTACCGTAGACATTGTCCCGCAGAATTCGGCCGCTCTCGTTGCGCGAAGACTGGTTGCTGTTTTGCGGCTCATCGCCCTGCGGGTGATTGGCGCGGAACGTCGCAACCTCAATGATTTCGCGGCCAAAGTGCACATGCACCAGACGAAAGCGTCGGCCAATGATTCGCGCATTGCGGAACTCGGCTTTGACTTGTTCGGGGGTTGCACTGGTGGCGACATCGAAGTCTTTCGGGTCGATATCGAGCAACAGGTCGCGTACGCAGCCACCCACCAGATAAGCCTGATAACCGGCATTTTGCAGGCGCTCGACAATGCTCACGGCATAGCGACTGATCTGCCCGCGCTTGATCGGGTGCTGGTGGCTCGTCAGCACCTCGGGGGTACTGTGCGAGTGCTTATTGCGACGCAACGGTGTGCGAAATGACTTGAACAGCTTTTTCAGCATGGGGTGCACTGTTTGACGAAATGGCCGGCCAGTTTCAATGATGACCGCAAGGATGGCGCGGATTCTAGCATTGAGTGGGGCAATCGTGTAGGACGGAAAGAAATCAGGCGGGGAATTACCGAGCACAAACTACAAGGGGAGCCTAAGCTCCCCTTCAAGTAGTTACATTCTTTATTGTTATTATTGCGGGCTTGTTGTTTTTGTAAATTTACCCGTTCCATCAGGTCTGCGACCTGTGGAAAACCTCTCAATGAGAGGATTAATAGCAAACGGATTTGTTTGGACGCTGACATTGCAATGATCATCCAGTGATCCAACCAGTTCGGGCGCTGCTTATAAGCAGTTTTATTGTTCTCAGTCCGGTTGTGGGGTCAATCCCAAAAACATGTCCTCTCCAAAAGAATCAGTTAGCTGCGCCTCCGGCTTGTTGTTTTTGTTGTTATGGAGTCGATACGTCTTATTTTTATTATTTTTTTTGCTGCTTGTTATTGTTGTTGTGCCCTAAAGAAAGCAGATGCCGTGCCAACTTTTAAAAGTGCTTTAAAATCAATCGCTTAGTGATTTTGGTGTTTTCTTCGGGCATGAAAAAGCCGGGGTTACGTTACCGTAAGTCCCGGCTTCTGTTACCTGCTCTGGCGTGGGGTAACAACCTCACGCCGCTGGGCGCACACGCGCTACTCCGCGGTTGTGCCCGATTTGCGGCGTGGAATACCCAGGCGCTGGCGGCGTTCCCACAGGCACTTACGGCTGATGCCCAATTTGCGTGCAAGCTCGGTCTCAGTCATGTGTTCCTGGTGCTCGAGAACGAAGTGCTGGAAGTAGTCTTCCAGTGACAGGTCCTCGGTCGGTTCCATGCTGGTGCTGCTTGTCGGGTTATGCGCTTCGCTGTAAGGGTCGTCGTCATCAAGGTCGTCGAGTTCGACATCGATGCCCAGCAGTTCGGCTGAAATGGCGGCGCTTTCGCACAGGATCACTGCCCGCTCAATCGCGTTCTCCAACTCCCGCACGTTACCGGGCCACGGGTACTGGCGAATGGCTTGTTCAGCGTCGTGGGCAAAGTGCAGGTCGTCGCGGTTGATGCGCTTCGACTGGCGGCTTAAGAACGCCAGGGCGATTTCCATTACGTCACTGCCACGCTCGCGCAACGGTGGCAGTTTCAGGGCGATGACGTGCAGGCGGTAGAACAGGTCTTCGCGGAACTGGCCGGTTTTCGCCAGCGTTTTCAGGTCGCGGTGGGTGGCTGCAATCAGGCGTACATCAACCTTCTGCGATTGCACCGAGCCAACGCGGCGAATTTCACCTTCCTGCAACACCCGCAGCAAGCGGGCTTGCGCTTCAAGCGGGAGTTCGCCGATCTCGTCGAGGAACAGGGTGCCGCCATCGGCGGCCTCAACCAAGCCAGCACGACCGGCGCTGGCTCCGGTGAAGGCGCCTTTCTCGTGGCCGAACAGTTCCGACTCGATGAGAGATTCCGGAATGGCTGCGCAGTTGACTGATATCAGCGGCGCCTTGGCTCGGCGCGACAGATTGTGCAGGGCGCGGGCGACCAGTTCTTTACCAGTACCGGATTCGCCCTGAATCAGCACGTTGGAATCGGTCGGCGCTACTTTGCGGATTTTGCTGTACATCTCAAGCATCGACGAACAGGAGCCAATAATGCCGATGTCACCATTGAGGTTGTCGGCGGCTTTGTCATCGGCGCGTGCGCCTTCCGCTGTACTGCGTTCGGGTTGTGCTGCGCTGGTTGCCCGATGGTCGCGCAGAATACGCGCAACTGCCTGGAGCATTTCATCGTGATCAAAGGGTTTGGCGATGTAGTCGACCGCGCCCATTTTCATTGAGTCGACGGCTGAGCGCAGGCTGGCGTAGCTGGTCATGATCAGGACAGGCTTGCCTTCACTGAGCTTGATCAGTTCGGTGCCGGGCGCGCCGGGCAGACGCAAGTCGCTGACGATGAGGTCAAAGCCTGGAATGCTGAAGCGTTCCTGCGCTTCTTGCACCGATCCGGCTTCGCTGACTTCATACTGGTTACGTTCAAGCAGGCGTCGCAGGGCAGAGCGGATAATAGTTTCGTCTTCGACGATCAAAATATGTGGCATCAATTCAGTCTCTCGACGTTCTAGAGCTTATGCAATTACCGCATGGTCGGGTCTTGTGCTGCTGAAGACGCACCGCGATTGCCCGAATGGCCAGGCAATGGCTGTTGGTGTGTTTAAGTTCAGCAGGCTTGACGCTGGCATGAGGCATTTTGCTTCGAGGCTCGTGTCGCTGGTTCAAGTCGCTATTGACGTCGCTTCGACATGCCGTGGCAGTGTCACCCTGATTCGGGTGCCTCGCTGAGTGGCGGTGTCCACCGGGCTGTCGATTGTTATTTGTCCATAATGCTCTTCCACGATGGAATAGACCAGAGCAAGGCCGAGTCCGGTGCCTTTTCCTGGATCCTTTGTGGTGAAAAAAGGCTCGAAAAGTCGGTCGATTATAGCCTTGGGAATGCCACTGCCTTCATCTTCGACAATCAGATCAACGGTGTGCTCGCCCGCTTCGGTCTTGACCCGGATTGATGATCCGCCGGGCGATGCATCGCGTGCGTTAGACAACAGATTGATCAGCACCTGAGCCAGACGTTGCGGGTCGCCATCTGCCCAATGGTCCGGGTCGCAGAGATTGAAGAAGCGGACCTCGATGCTTTCGCGGTTGAGTGACAACAGGCCGATTGCATCCTGCGCCACCTGCGCAAGGCACACCGGCTCGTCGGCCTGCTGATGGCTGCCGGAGTGGGCGAAACTCATCAGCGAGTGAACGATGCGCGTTACCCGCTTGGTCTGTTCGAGAATCTGCTGACTGATCTCGGTCAGCTCGCCGTCGTCTTCGCGTTCTTCACGTAGATTTTGCGCCAGGCAGGCTATACCGGTGATCGGGTTGCCAATCTCATGGGCCACGCCGGCCGCCAGCCGGCCAATGCTGGCAAGGCGCTCGGAGTGAATCAGCTTGTCTTCGAGGTGCTGGGTTTCGGTGAGGTCTTCAACCAGTAACACCAGGCCGCTGTTACCCGGCGCCAGAGGCTCGTCAATCGCCGCTTTGTGCAGGTTCAGCCAGCGACTCTGGCCGTCGGTGGTCAGGCGTTGTTTGTGTAAGTGCTGATCCGGCATCTCGATAAAGCTGTCGAGCAGGCTGCGCCACGGCTCGCCCAGCGTGGTCAGGCGTGAGCCAACTACACGTTGAGCTGGGATCTCGGTGAGTTCCTCCATGGCTTTGTTCCACATGAGGATTTCCTGATCCTTGGCCAGTGAGCAAACGCCCATTGGCAGCTCCTGCAAGGTTTGCCGGTGATAACGGCGCAGGGCGTCAAGCTCGGCCGCAAGCCCGGTCAGGCGCGAGTGATAATCCTCAAGACGGCTTTCAATGAAGTGAATGTCTTCGGTGACATAGCCTTCGCTCTCAGACTTGTACGCCAGAAACGTCTCGACAATATCCTGCGCCACGCTTGGGCCCATCAGGCCGGAAAGGTTGGCTTCAATGCGGTCGCGCAGGCGACGCAGGGCATAAGGGCGACCTTCGTCAAACGGCAGATGCAAGTCGCGCAGCGCTTGTTCAACCTCGCGCTGTGCGGTTTTTGCGCCCAATGGCTTGGCCAGTTGTGCGGCGAATTCTTGTGGCGACAGGGCGACCAGCTCGCGACGTTGCGGGCGCCGGACGTTATCGACGGCACAGGCTTCTGCGGCGCTTTTTTCCTCTTCACTGGCATCGGTGAACACCGACACCAGAGTGAATACCAGAACGTTTGCAGCCAGCGACGCAATGGCTGCAAGGTGCCAGCTGTCGTCATCGAGAATGTAGATGATGTTCAGAACCGGGACGAATACGCCGTCGTAGTTGCCCAGCAACGGCAGCAGCATGCCCAGCGACCAGACCACGATGCCGGCGAGTAAACCGGCAATGAAGCCGCGTCGGTTGGCTGTTGGCCAATACAGCACAGAGAGCACGCCCGGCAGAAATTGCAAAGTGGCAACAAAGGCAACAATGCCCAGGCTTGCCAGATCCTGCTCAGACTTGAGCAAGGCATAGAAGCCATAAGCCGCGAGAATGATGGCGCAGATCAGGGCGCGGCGTGTCCACTTCAACCAACGGTAGATATTGCCCTCAGCCGGCGGCTGATACATCGGCAGGACCACGTGATTGAGCACCATGCCCGAGAGCGCCAGTGTGGTCACAATAATCAGGCCGCTTGATGCGGACAGGCCGCCAACGAAGGCGATCATCGCCAGTGCTTCGCTGTTTACCGCCAGGCCCAAACCGAGGGTGAAGTATTCCGGGCTGATGTTTACCCCCGTTTTCAGGCCCGCCCAGAGAATCAGCGGTATCGGCAGGCTCATCAGCAGCAGAAACAGCGGTACGCCCCAACTTGCGCTGATCATTGCGCGTGGGTTGAGGTTTTCGGTGAAGGTCATGTGGTACATGTGCGGCATGACAATCGCCGAGGCAAAGAACACCAACAGCAGGGTTCGCCATGGGCCTTCCTGCAGCGGTGTGTGCAGGCTGTTCAGCGCGACCTGATTCTGCACCAGCCAGTGTTCAAGATCGCCCGGGCCATTGAATACGCTGTACAGCGCGTAGAGACCGATTGCGCCCAAGGCAACCAGCTTCACCACCGACTCGAAGGCAATGGCGAAAACCAGGCCTTCGTGTTTCTCGCGAGTGGCAATGTGGCGGGCGCCAAACAGAATGCTGAACAGTATCATCAAGGCGCAATATCCCACCGCTACCCTGGCTTGCATGGCCTCACGGGTGAGAATGCCGATCGAGTCGGCCACTGCCTGAATCTGTAACGCCAGCAGCGGCAGTACCCCGATCAGCATGAACAGGGTTGTGAGCGCGCCGGCCCAGGTGCTGCGAAAACGGAAGGCAAACAGGTCAGCCAGTGACGACAACTGATAGGTGCGGGTTATCTTCAATATCGGGTAGAGCAGCACGGGCGCCAGCAAGAATGCGCCGGAGACGCCGAGGTAGCTGGCCAGAAAGCCGTAGCCGTATTGATAGGCCAAGCCGACGGTGCCGTAAAACGCCCACGCGCTGGCATACACGCCGAGCGAGAGGATGTAGGTCATCGGGTGGCGAATGATCCAGCGCGGGATTACGCCGCGTTCGCTGACCCACGCGACACCGAACAGGGTCAGGAGATAGGCGGCGCTGATCAGAACCAGCTGGCTAATGCTAAAGCTCATCGGCATCACGCTGACTCTGCAGAATAAAGGTCACAACAATCAGGATCAGCCACAGCAAGTAAGGCCGATACCAGGCGCCATTGGGGTCGATCCACCAGTCCATGATGGCAGGGGAAAACAGGTAGATTCCCACCACCAGAATCAGAACCAAGCGATAAATATACATGCGGCGTCTCTTATTTCGGTCTGCTGATGTTACCGGATGCACGCCACAGTAGGTAAGTTGCTGGCGTAAAGCAGTTGAGGCCGGTTACAACATGCGAACGCAGGGCCAGGGAGTTTGGCCTGCGCTGATTGCTATCCAGGGGCCGCTTTTGTGCGTGCCCCGAAGTTCCTTCCGGTTTGTGCGCTGTTTTGGTGCCTTTCGCGTTGCTGCCCGCATGCCATCTCGCGCTGCGACGCGGCTGGCATAACTCTTGCGCTGTCCGGTTATCGTCAAGGCTCGCGGGAGGCATGCTGTGTCGATTCATATTGCGCTGCACCACGTTACTCATTACCGCTACGACCGTGCGGTGAATCTTGGGCCGCAGATTATTCGCCTGCGCCCGGCGGCTCACAGCCGTACCCGTGTGCTGTCATATTCTTTGAACGTAGAGCCGGGTGAGCATTTCATCAACTGGCAGCAAGATCCACAGGGCAATTATCTCGCCCGTGTGGTGTTTCCCGAGAAGACCACCGAGTTGAAGGTGGAGGTTGATCTGGTCGCCGAGATGGCGGTGTTCAACCCATTCGACTTTTTCCTTGAGCCTTACGCCGAGAAAATCCCGTTCGATTACACTGACAGCGAGCAGCGCGAGCTTGCACCGTATCGGGTCAAACTGCCGGCCACCGAGCGCTTTGCCAAGTACTTGCAAGCGATAGAGCTGACGCCCACCCCCAGCATCGATTTTCTGGTGGCGATCAATCAGCGGGTGGCGGCGGATATTGCCTACCTGATCCGCATGGAGCCGGGCGTGCAGAGCCCGGATGAGACGCTGAGCAACGGCTCGGGCTCGTGTCGCGACTCCGCTTGGCTGCTGGTGCAGCTGCTGCGCCACCTCGGGTTAGCTGCACGGTTTGTTTCGGGGTATCTGATCCAGCTCAGCGCAGACGTCAAAGCGCTTGATGGGCCTTCCGGCACCGAAGTTGATTTCACCGATTTGCACGCCTGGTGCGAGGTTTATCTGCCAGGCGCCGGTTGGGTTGGGCTGGATGCAACCAGCGGTTTGTTTGCCGGTGAGGGGCATATCCCATTGGCCTGCAGCCCGGAACCATCCTCCGCTGCGCCGATTACCGGCGGCGTGGATGAATGCGACAGTGAGCTTGTGCATGAAATGCATGTCGAGCGTATCTGGGAGGCGCCACGCGTTACCAAGCCTTATTCCGAGCAACAATGGAACGCGATCAATGCAGTGGGCAAACAGGTGGATGCAGACCTGTTAAGTGCGGATGTACGCCTGACCATGGGCGGCGAGCCGACCTTTGTGGCGCTGGATTATCCGGATGACGATGAGTGGAACGTCGCCGCATTGGGGCCGAATAAACGCCGCCTGGCCAGTGATCTGTTCACGCTGCTACGTGAGCATTACGCGCCGCAGTCTTTGGTGCATTTTGGTCAGGGCAAATGGTATCCCGGTGAGCAATTGCCGCGCTGGTCACTCAACTGTTACTGGCGTCGCGACCATCAGCCGATCTGGCACAACCCGGCGCTTTATGCCGATGAACAAACCGACTACGGCGCAGACGCGGCGCAAGCTGCCGCGTTCGTTGCGTCACTGGCCGAGCGTTTGGGCATTACCGGCGAGCACGCTTTTGCAGCTTATGAAGACTGGCTGTATTACCTGTGGAAAGAAGGCTCGTTGCCCGACAACGTCACCCCGCAGGACCCGAAGCTGTCAGACCCGCTGGCGCGCGAGCGGCTGCGCAAAGTATTCGAGCAGGGCCTCGATAAGGTTGTCGGCTATGTATTGCCGTTGGCGCGACTGGACAGTGGCGTGGGTTGGCAGACCGGCAGTTGGTTCCTGCGCGGCGAGCATTGCCGGCTGGTGCCTGGGGATTCGCCTTTGGGCTATCGCCTGCCGCTTGAGTCGCAGCCCTGGGTGCGTAAACAGGATTATCCGTACATAAACCCTGAAGACCCGTCGCAAAAATTTGCGCCTTTACCAAACGCCGCCACCTTGCGCGCGCAGTTGCGTGGCGTCTGGCAGGGCAATCAGAACTCTACCAGCGAGCGCCCGGTGCGCGGCAAATCGGCGAGTAACATCGTGCGCACCGCGCTGTGCGTTGAGCCGCGTGATGGCCGCTTGTATGTGTTCATGCCGCCGCTGAGCAAGCTGGAAGATTACCTGCAACTGGTCAGCGCCATTGAAGCGACGGCCGAAGCGCTGGATTGCCCGGTATTGCTGGAAGGCTACGAGCCGCCACACGATCCGCGTTTGCAGTTTTTCCGCATAACGCCTGATCCGGGCGTTATTGAAGTCAATATTCATCCGGCGTCGAGCTGGGATGAATTGGTCGAACGCACCGAGTTTCTTTATGAGGCGGCGCGTCAGTGCCGGCTGAGCAGCGAGAAATTCATGATCGACGGCCGTCACACCGGCACGGGTGGCGGTAACCATATTGTTCTGGGCGGTGCGACACCGGCCGACTCGCCCTTCCTGCGGCGTCCGGATGTGCTGCGCAGCCTGATCAGTTACTGGCACAATCATCCGTCGCTGTCGTACCTGTTTTCGGGCTTGTTTATTGGCCCGACGTCGCAGGCGCCGCGGGTAGACGAGGCGCGAAACGATGCCTTGTACGAGTTGGAAATAGCCTTCGCGCAAATGCCCGAGCCAGGTCGCGATTGCCCGCCGTGGCTGGTTGATCGTTTGCTGCGCAACTTGCTGGTGGATGTGGCCGGTAATACCCATCGCGCCGAGTTTTGCATCGACAAACTGTACTCGCCGGACTCGGCGACTGGGCGCTTGGGGCTGGTTGAGCTGCGCGGATTCGAGATGCCGCCGCATGCACAAATGAGCCTGGCCCAACAGCTGTTGATTCGCGCATTGCTGGCGCGCTTCTGGAAAGAACCCTACACCCCGGCCAAGCTGGTGCGCTGGGGCACCGAGCTGCATGACCGATTCCTGCTGGCGCATTATGTCGAGCAGGACTTTGCCGATGTCCTGCAGGAGCTGAGCTGCTTTGGCTATCGCATGCGCCCGGAATGGTTCGCGGCGCATCTGGAGTTTCGGTTCCCGCGCGCGGGCGACTTCAACGTCAAGGGCATCGAACTGGAACTGCGGCAGGCGCTTGAACCGTGGCATGTGTTGGGTGAGGAGGGCGCAGCCGGTGGTGCGGTGCGCTATGTCGACTCATCGCTGGAGCGCATGCAGGTCAAGGTCTCGGGCATGCTGCCGGATCGCTTTGTGCTGACCTGCAACGGCCGCGCAGTGCCGATGCGGCCTACTGGCAAAGTTGGTGAGTTTGTCGGCGGTGTGCGTTACCGCGCATGGCAGCCGTCGAACTGCTTGCAACCGACCATTGGCGTTCACGCGCCGTTGGTGTTTGACTTGATCGATACGTGGATGAATCGCTCGCTGGGCGGTTGCCAATACCATGTGGCGCATCCCGGAGGGCGCAATTATGAGACCTTGCCAATCAACGCTTATGAGGCCGAGAGCCGCAGGCTGGCGCGTTTCTTCCGCATCGGCCATAGTCCCGGCAAGCGTTTTGTACAACCTGAAGTCCCTAATAATGAATTGCCAATGACCCTCGACCTGCGCCGAAGTTGAACATTTAACTTAGTGTTGGTGAGCGCTGATTGACTTGCTGCCGAGACCTTGATGGCTGACCTGCTAGCTGATTACCCGCGAAGTGCGGGCACATACCACGAACTGCTGGATAGCAAAGGGCGGGTGCGCGAGCATTGGCAGCGGCTGTATCAGCAGTTGCAGCGCAGCACGCCCGCGCAGATTCAGCAGCGCCAGGCGTTGGTCAGCCGGCAGATTCAGGAAAACGGCGTTACTTACAACGTTTACGCCGACCCCGAAGGCGCTGATCGCCCTTGGGAGTTGGACCTGCTGCCCAATCTGATCCCGGCTAATGAGTGGCAACAGATCGCCGCCGGTGTCGCCCAGCGCGCCACCTTGCTGAATCAGGTATTGGCCGATATCTATGGCCCGCAAGAGCTGATAGCCGAAGGCTTGTTGCCGGCCGAATTGATCTTCGGTCACAACAATTACTTGTGGGCCTGTCAGGGCATCAAACCACCGGGCGGCACCTTTCTGCACTTCTACGCGGTCGATTTAGCGCGCGCTCCTGACGGTCGTTGGTGGGTTACCGCAGACCGTACACAGGCCCCATCTGGCGCGGGTTATGCGCTGGAGAACCGGCAAATCATCTCCAAGGCGTGGCCTGATCTCTATCGCGATTTGCATGTGCAGTATCTCGCCAGCTTCTTTCGTAACCTGCAAGACACGCTGGCTCGCGAGGCGCCTGCGCAGGACGAGACGCCGCTGGTGGTGTTACTGACGCCTGGGCGGTTTAACGAAAGCTACTTCGAGCATGTGTATCTGGCCCGCCAACTGGGTTATCCACTGGTTGAGGGCAGTGACCTCACGGTGCGCGAGGCGACGGTTTATCTGAAAACCCTAGCCGGCCTGCGTCGGGTACACGCTGTGTTGCGGCGACTTGATGATGATTTTTGCGACCCGCTGGAGCTGCGTACAGATTCCGAGCTGGGTGTGCCCGGTTTGCTTGAAGCGGTGCGTCAGGGCCGGGTGTTGGTGGCTAATGCGCTGGGCAGTGGCGTGCTGGAGTCGCCGGGGCTGCCCGGATTCTTGCCAGCCATCAGCGAGAAATTGCTAGGTGAGCCGCTGCTGTTACCGTCCATTGCCAGCTGGTGGTGCGGTGAGCCGCCGGTTCTCGAAGAAGCACTGGAGAAGATGCCATCGCTGGTGCTGCGCTCGTGTTTCCCCTCGCAAAAATTTACCCCGGTATTGCCCGGCGAACTGGACGCAACCAAGCGCGCTGAACTGATGGCGCGCCTCAAAGCCCGACCTTACGTGTATGTCGCGCACGAACTGGCGCAGCTCTCGCAGGCTCCGGTGTGGGAAGAGGAAACGGCCAACTTGCAGGCACGCCCGATCGGCATGCGCGTATTTGCGGTCGCCAGCGCCGATGGCTATCGCATAATGCCCGGTGGTTTGACGCGGGTGGCGGCCGATGCCGATGCCGAAGTGGTGTCGATGCAACGTGGCGGCACCAGTAAAGATACTTGGGTGCTGGGTGCCCGCGTCGCCGGTAACGAACCCTGGCAGGGCGTGCGCCCGGTCGGCACGGCTGATCTGGTGCGCAGTGACCCGTTCCTGCCATCGCGTGTGGTCGAGAATTTGTACTGGTTTGGCCGATACAGCGCGCGCTGTGAGGACTCCGCGCGGCTGCTGCGCATCATGCTTGGGCGTTACGTTGATGATGACGCTCCGCAGGCGCTGGACGCGGCGCTGTGTTTGGGTGAGCGGCTGGGGCTGCTGCCGGCAGAAGATGATGACCTCGTAAGCCTTGAGCAGCGCTTGTTTGAGGCGTTGCTGGGCGCGGATTGGCCGGCGAGCCTGCAGGCCAATCTGCAACGCCTGATCTGGACCGCAGGCAGCGTGCGCGGCAAGTTATCGCAAGCCAACTGGCAGGCGCTGCTTGAGCTGCAACGTGAAGCGCAGGAGCTGCAAAAACCCAACGGTGATGTCGGTGAATCACTGGATTTCCTTGAAGGTCTGCTGATGTCACTCGCGGCCTTGTCTGGTTTCGCCCTGGACGACATGACCCGCGATGACGGCTGGCGATTCTTGATAATTGGTCGTGCTATTGAGCGGCTGCAGTTCATGGCGGAGAGCATCAGCGGCTTTTTACGTCATGCTGCCGCGCAGGATCAGTCGGCGCTGGAGTGGCTGTTGGAATTGGGCAACAGCAGCATTACTTATCGCACCCGTTATCTGGCATTCGCCCAACTGATCCCGGTGCTGGATCTGCTGTTGCTTGATGAGCAAAACCCGCATGCCGTGATCTTCCAGCTGCGCAATCTGTTGCGTTCGCTCGACTATCTGGGCGAGCGTTTTGATTACAGCGACGACGGCGCTCTGGTTACGCTTGAGCGGCAATTGAGCAGCTTCAAGCTGAGCTCGCTGGAAAACGTATTGTTCGGTGCCAGCAGCATTGAGGCCGTGCTGGATGGGCTCGCCGGGTTGCTTGATGACATCGCGCTGGCGGCCGGGCAGGCATCTGATAATCTGGGGTTACGTTTCTTTGTGCATGTCGATGCCAGCAAGCGGACCCTGTCAACATGACGCGCTCAGCCCAGTACGAAATCCTCCACGATACTCATTACCGCTATTCGGCACCCGTTTCGCTGGCCCAGCAGTTGGCCCACTTGTGGCCGCGTGAATGTGCCTGGCAAATTTGTCATGGTCAGGCGTTGCAGGTCAGTCCGCCGCCGTGTCAGCGCATCGAGCGGCAAGATGTGTTTGGTAATCCGTTAACCCGCATGGTGTTCGAGCGTCCGCACGACAGCCTGAGTGTTCTGGCGCGCTTGCACATCGAGGTTCTGCCGCGTCCGGTTGTCCATCAACAGGCCTCGCCACCTTGGGAGCAGGCACGCGCTGTGCTGGGGTACTCGGGGCAACCGTTTGCCGGTGAGGCGCTGAATGCGCTGCGCTATCGCTTCGAGTCACCCTATGTGCATCTCAAACAGCGGTTTGCAGATTACGCCGCAGATTGTTTCCCGCCAGACAGGCCGCTGCTGATAGGTGTCCAGGCGTTGATGGAGAAGATTTTCAGCGAGTTCACCTTCGACGCCGTGGCTACTCAAGTGGCGACTCCCTTGATCGAAGTGCTCGAGGCGCGGCGCGGTGTTTGTCAGGACTTTGCTCACCTGATGCTTGCCTGCTTACGCTCCATCGGCTTGGCGGCACGTTATGTCAGCGGTTATCTGTTGACTCAGCCACCGCCCGGCCAGGCCCGTTTGATTGGCGCCGATGCGTCGCATGCATGGGTTTCAGTTTTCTGCCCGAAGCATGGCTGGGTCGATTTCGATCCGACCAATAATGTCTGCCCGGGGCTTGAACACATCACTCTGGCGTGGGGGCGTGATTTTGCCGATGTGTCACCGCTACACGGCGTGATATTGGGCGGTGGTAATCACGACCCTGAGGTTCAGGTGACAGTGATGCCCATTTCCGCCGCCAGCGAATCCCTCGCCGCGCTCTAACGGTCTGTAGCGACAACTCGTCTGCAAACGCTGGCGTTTAGCTGCGGCTGAGACTTATTTCAGGCGCAATTTCGACGGTATTCAATCTGCGTGCTAACTTTTTGATGGGACTTTTAAGTCCAGACCTAAAGGTTAGTTATCGTTTGTTTTAGGCTGCGCAGAGCGCGGGCTTGCGGTAGACAGCGAGAACAGGACGGCAATGCTATTCCAGCATTATTCCTCGCATTTCGGAGCAGGCTATGGATGACACAACGATAGTCAATATCGGTACGGAAAAACTCAACGCGCTCTACAACCTGGTCACCCAATACGGCGCTGCGTTTGCGATCAAGATCCTTTCGGCAATTGCGTTCTGGGTCGTCGGTCGCTGGCTCATCGGCGTGGCGATCAGCATGGTGCAAAAGGCCCTTGGCCAGCAGAAGGTTGATCCAACCGTTCTGCGCTATGTGGGTAACTTCATTTCGGTCACCCTCAACATCATTCTGGTCATCGGTATTCTTGGCTACTTCGGTGTGCAGACCACCAGCCTTGCTGCATTGATCGCGGCAGTAGGCTTGGCAATTGGCATGGCCTGGTCGGGTTTGCTGGCCAACCTGGCGGCGGGTGGTTTCATCATCGTGCTGCGGCCATTCAAAGTGGGTGACTTCATCTCGGCAGGCGGCGTAACCGGCACTGTGACCGAGATCGGCCTGTTCGTTACCGGGATCAATACCCCGGATAACGTGTTGACCCTGATCGGCAACAACAAGATTTTCTCCGACAATATCCAAAACTACTCACATAACGCTTATCGCCGCGTCGAGTTGAAAGCGCAGCTGTCTGGCGCCGCGGACTACAAAGCGGCAGTGGCGCTGCTCAAAGAGCGCATCAGCGCCATCGACAATGTGATGGCGAACCCGGCGGTGGATGTCGAGATTCTCGAGTTCAATCTGGTTGGCCCTGTGCTGGCTGTGCGTCCTTATTGCCATACCGACCATTACTGGCAGGTGTATTTCGACACCAATGCGGTGATCAAGGACGCGTTGGGCGAGGGCGGTTTCCCCGCACCGATGCCGGCGCAAACCATCATCATGCAGCAGCCCGCCAGTTAAAGCGGTGGGACACAAAAACGCCGGAGTATGCTCCGGCGTTTTTGTGTCTGAGGCAGCGATATAGCCCCGCTAATCCGCTCAGGCGCTGACGGCGTGCTTGATCCGGCCGAACAGTTTCACCGCCGCAAGCACAATGGCGCCGGCAATCACACCGATAACTCCGTGCATGAGGCTCGGCGCTATCGAGCCGAGAAATGCCACGCCGCTAGAGGCTGAAATAACCTCGCCAGCATGTTCAACAAAGTGATGGGCAACCGGTACGCCGTGGGTAAGAATGCCGCCACCCACCAGAAACATGGCGATGGTGCCGACAATCGATAAGCCCTTCATCAGGTACGGAGCTGTTTTCAGAATGCCGTTACCGAAGCTGCGCACAAGGCCCGTCCCCGCGCCTTCACCTTCGCGCTGAGACAAATACAGGCCCGCGTCATCAAGCTTGACGATGGCTGCTACCAGCCCGTAAACCCCGGCAGTAATCACCACCGCAATGCCGCAAAGTACGGCGAACTGCTCAATCAGAGTGGCTTCTGCAACAGTGCCTAAGGTGATGGCGATAATTTCAGCCGAGAGAATAAAGTCGGTACGCACAGCGCCCTTTACCTTGTCCTTCTCGAAGGTCTTCATGTCTTGTGCAGGATTGGCCAACGCCTCAAGGCGGGCCTGGCGTTTGGCCTGATCCGCATCTTTCTTGTGGCCAAAGGTGTGCACCAACTTCTCGAAGCCTTCGAAACACAAAAAGGCCCCGCCGACCATCAACAACGGAGTAATGGCCCAGGGGATAAATGCGCTTATCAGCATTGCCCCAGGCACCAGAATCATCTTGTTCTTCAATGAGCCCTTGGCCACGGCCCAGACCACCGGCAGCTCACGGTCGGCGCGTACGCCGGTCACCTGTTGGGCGTTGAGTGCCAGATCATCGCCCAGAACACCGGCGGTTTTCTTTGCGGCAACCTTGGTCATCAACGACACGTCATCGAGCAGTGTGGCGATGTCATCAATCAGAGCAAGTAGGCTGCTGGCCATGTGCGGGGTTCCTTATCCACAAGCGGGTGAGATGCGCAGTTTATACCTTTGAGCCTGCCAAGACAGTTAATCGGGCTCGCGGTCGTGCCAGCGGGCCTGTTCGATTGGTTGCCATTGGCTAAATGCATCGAGTAAGGCATCGGGAGAATCGCAGAGCTGAAGCATGGCGCGATGCTTGGCCCGGACAAATCCTTCATCCACCAGATGATCAAGGAAGTTACCCAGCTTGGAGTAAAAGTTATTCACATCGAGCAAGCCCAGTGGCTTGGCGTGATAGCCCAGCTGGCCCCAGGTCCAGACTTCAAACAGTTCTTCCAGAGTTCCCAGACCGCCCGGCAGTGCAATAAAGCCGTCGCTGAGCTCTGCCATCCGCGCCTTGCGCGCGTGCATGCCGTCGACTACTTCAAGGCGGGTCAGACCGTTGTGGCCAACCTCGGCGCGTTTCAGGCTCTGCGGAATAATACCGATCACTTCACCGCCCGCCACCATTGCGGCGTCTGCCACAACGCCCATTAAGCCAACTGCGCCGCCACCGTAGATAAGACGGATACCGCGTTCAGCAAGGGTGCGCCCGAGATTTTCCGCCGCTTCCCGATAGAGCGGGTTAGTGCCAGTGCTGGCGCCGCAAAACACACATACAGACTGCAAAGCCATGGGCTACTCCTGAAGTTTACTGGCTTCAGGTTAGTCGTTTTGGCACGCCGAGACGAATGTTTGGATGCGAATATTGTGCTGTTGTTCGCGGCTCAGTCGCTTCCGCAGGCGCCGCAAGCGTAGGCTGCGAGAAGTTGGTGTAGCCAGTGGGTCGGTTGCATGATCGTTCTCCTGTTCAGTTGCAATAACCTTAAGGCATGCACAGAGCGGCCGCCCTTAGATTGTTTGCATGGGCGTGATAGCGCGTTGCCCACAATTGCTGTGGAGTGGCCTGTGCATAACGTGGTGGTAGAACCCGCAGGCCCCGTATCTGCGTGGTTCTGGCGCAGTTGGTGATTATTTGATCAGTTCTCGGCGGAGCTGCTCCAAGCACATATTCACAAGCGTCTGGCGGGTTGAGTAACTTGTCCACGGATATTGTGAGTAGCGCTGTGGACAAGTTCGGTATGCATTGCTGTAAGCGTTGATATGAGTGGCTTACAGAGGGTTGTTTAAATTTTGACCAGCTGTCGCAAGGCCTGCACAGATTGCCGGGTTCGCTCTGAAGTAAAGACTTTTTTCAGTTAATTCAGGCAGTTATTGCACTCAGCCAAAACGCAGTAGATTCACTTATCCCAGTTATCTGTGGAGTGTGCTGTGGATAACATCGGTATGCATTGCTGCAGGCCACAGCAGCCGCGGCTTACATTGATGTGGTTGTTTTTTGATCAGTATAGTATTGAGTGCGGCTGGTTGATTTTTCGCGCTTACTCGTGGCGCCACGACGCCCCTGTTGACAGGATCAAACTACTTATCCAGAAAGTCTGTGGGTGAGCTGTGTATAACTTTTCCTTCCACAGCTGCAGGCACTGTGCTGCCTGGCTTACAGGCAGCTGAGTTCAATACAAGTGGCTGTTCTGCGGCAGTGGTAATACGTTACGACATCCTGTTTTTAAGAATTTCCCCGCTAAATCAGCGCGTTACTGACGTGCAAAATCGTTATCGAGAGAAACTATCCCGACTATCTGGGGATTTAGCTGTGGGTAACATCGGTATGTATTGCTGTAGGCCTTTAAACATAAGGCTTACAGAGATTTGATCAAAAAACGAACAGCTCGTGTGCATGGTAGTGAGCCACAGGATCAACCCGCATCGCTCGGCCTTGCCCGAAATTAAACTGCCTTAATTCAGTGGCTTACGAGGCACTGCAGAATAGTTATCCCTGCTATCTGGGGATTTAACTGTGGGTAACTTCGGTATGCATTGCTGTAAGCCAATAACCAAGCGGCTTACAGAGTTCTGTTCAAAATATGATCAGTTGCAATCGGTCCGTAAAAAGATTGCGCAAGGATCAGCAAGTCAAGAAGTTTTGCCGCTTATTCAAGAGGTTACGGGCAGGCGGAGGTTCAGACTTGTGCAGTTATCCCGACTATCTGTGGAGGGAGTTGTGGGTAACATCGGTATGTATCGCTGAAAGCCTTTAACCACAGGGTCTGAGCGGGATTGATTGAAATTTGATCAAATAATCACGCTGCATCCACAAGCGGGTTCTTTACTGTGGAGCGCGAGCTTTTTACAACCAATCAAACACTTACAGTCGCGCTGTCAGTTATCCCGTTTATCTGTGGAGCGAGCTGTGGGTAACATCGGTATGCATTGCTGAAGCCCAATAACCACGTGGCTTTGCGCGATATGGTTGTTTTTTGATCAGTTGTTTTTCAGGGATAAAAAGTTCTGGGCGGGTGTCATAAGTCAAGGTTTATCAAGCACTTGAACGCAATCGGAGAAATTGCCGGCAAGTAGTTATCCCGCTTATCTGTGGAGTGAGTTGTGGGTAACTCTGGTATGTATTGATACAGCCTTAGTGCGGTGGGCTTTTCAAAGATCTGATTAAAAAACGATCAGCTCTTTTGCTGCGAGCGCAAACTTTTGCCAACACTCACAAGTCAAGCGAAAAGCCCGCTATTTCAGTGGCTTGCGCGTGGCTGACGAACGACTTATCCATTTTTACTGTGGACGTAGCTGTGTATAACCTCAGGATGCTTGTCCACAAGCCATAGCGCATATGGCCTGGCGGGTGCTGGTTGTTTTTTGATCAGCTCCCGCCAGATTCATCGGCTAATCACCAAACAGTGTGGCGCGGGCGTTCTTTTCCATCTGCTCGCAGGTCATGAAACCCTTGCCATCAACCCTGTCGGAGGAGTTGAAGCTGACGTAGTAGGGCTGCTTGTGGTTGTCTTCACTGAGCACATAGTTGTTGCAAGTACCCGGCTCGACGCTGCGATAAATTGTGCTGGAAGGTGGCCCTGCAATTTGCATCACCTCTTTGCTGGTCATGTCGTGATCAACCTTATCCACCAGCGGCTGCGCGCTGTAAGTGACATAGTCGATCGGGTTTTCGACCTTGCTTCCGGCGCAACCGACTAGCGTGCTGAGAGAAACTACGGCGACGAGGACTTTTATGTTCATGAGGGCTCCGTGCAATGAACGCGTATCGTTGATATGCATGTGACCGCCAAAGTGGGCAGAAGTTGAAACTGCAGGTATCGTGTCGCGCTCTATTCTCACCTTCAGCCGCTTTGCAGCTTCATGCAGTGTAGGCAGGGTTCGCGGAGCGGTTCTGAAAATGCTAGCGGTGCTTGCGATTTTGCCGATATTCGGCCTGATAGTTCTGGGGTACGTGCTGGGTCGCCGGCAGTGGCTGAGTCAGGAATCATCGGCGGGACTGGCGAGCATTACCTTCAAGCTGTTCATGCCGACCCTGCTGTTTATCGGGATCGCCAAAGCGCCGCTGGCACAAGGTCTGTCGCCACTGTTATTGCTGGCCTATTACGTGCCGGCCTTAATCGTATTCTGCAGCGTCAATCTGATTGCTCAGCGCATTACCGGCCATGCCACAGCCTCCGGATTGGCGGCTACTTTTTCCAACAATGTGCTGGTGGGTATCCCGTTGGTAACCACATTGCTGGGCCATGACGGGCTGGTTTATGTGTTTGCGATTCTGGTTTTCCACAGCCTTACGCTGTTTACCCTGCAAAGCATTTACTCAGCGTTTGGCAGCGTCGAGCAGGTGAACTTCAAGGCACTGCTGAAGAACCTGGCGAATCCAATGATTATCGGCCTGCTGCTGGGGGCGATGCTTAACCTGTCCGGGCTCACGGTGCCCGCACCTCTGTGGCAGATGGTCGAGTGGCTGGCGCAAGCGGCATTGCCGTGCGCGTTGATCGTCTTGGGCGTGAGTTTGTCCGGATACAGATTGCGTCCGACCACCGCTGTGGTGATGCTGAGCGGCGTCAAGTTGCTGGTGTTTCCGCTCCTTGTCTACACCTCGACGGCTCTGGTTCCGGGGCTCAGCCATGATGCGCGCAGCGTGCTGGTATTGATGGCTGCGTGTCCGAGCGGGGTGAATATTCTGGCCTTTGCGAAAACCCAGTTGGATACCCGCAATGTCAGTTCGACCATCTCGCTGTCAACTGTGCTGGCGGCACTCACGCTGCCGCTTTGGGTGTTGCTGGTGGCGCACTGAGCCCGGCGCAATGCCTGGCTGTTCGGTTGCAAATAACAGCGGCGGATTATCCGCAAGCCGTTTCTGCTCAGTGTCGCCTCAGGCTTGCGGGCTGTTTTGTTGCAGCACAACCGGCTGGCTGTCTTTGAGTTCGCCCAGTAGCGGTTGTGGCTTGAGAACCGGGCGCGCATAAACGTCGGCTGCGAACAGTAAAAACAGCAAGCTGAAGAACAGAGTGGCTTTCATTTCAGGTCTCCTTACGATCAATTCGTCACAATGTTGATGCAGGATATAGCGCGGCTGAAAAATAGGAATTTGTCTGCTTTGATAGTCATCATTGGTCGCTCTGATACACCTTCTCGAGCGCTCTGGCGCACGACTTCTGGCGGATGCGCTAAGGTCATCAAATACTGCTGATAAGGATCAGCAGGCCTGACACACGGATGAACCTAAATGCCCGAGAAGCAATCACTGCGATATCCGCTGATTTTGGTGCCGGGCTTGCTCGGTTTCATAAGCCTGCTGGGCTATCACTACTGGTACGGCATTGTGCGTTTGCTCGCTCGCCACGGTGCCAAGGCTATACCGGTGTTGGTGTCGCCGGTGCATTCGACCGAGGAACGCGGCGAGCAACTGCTGGCGCGAATCGACGCGGTGTTGGCCAGTACCGGAGCTGCCAAGGTGCATTTGCTCGGGCATAGCCAAGGTGCGCTCACTGCCCGCTATGCCGCAGCCAAACGTCCGGATCTGGTGGCGTCAGTAACCTCAGTGGCCGGGCCTAATCATGGCTCTGAACTGGGTGATTTCCTGCAGCGTAATGCCCGGCCAGGCTCATGGCGTGAACGAGTCGTGAGTGCTCTGCTGCAAGCATTTGTCTGGCTTACTACGGTACTTGAGGTCGGCTACCGTGGGCCCAGGTTGCCCTTTGACACCGCAGCCGCGCAGCATTCGCTAACCACAGAAGGGGTGGCGCTGTTCAATCAGCGTTATCCACAGGGCTTGCCGCATACTTGGGGCGGTGAAGGCGATGAGGTGGTTAACGGGGTTTATTACTACTCATGGTCCGGCACATTGCAGCCCGGTATTACCAACCGTGGCGGCAATTTGTTCGATGGCCCGAATGTGGCGTGTCGGTTGTTTGCCCGAACCTTCACCCGCGAAGTTGGCCAGTGCGATGGCATGGTCGGGCGTTACAGTTCGCATCTGGGCAAGGTGATTGGCGACAACTACCCGCTGGATCATTTTGACATCGTTAACCAGAGTTTCGGCTTGGTTGGCAAAGGCGCTGATCCGCTGCGTCTGTTTGCTGAACATGTTGAGCGACTGGCAGCGGCAGAGGCTTAGACCAAAGTCTTAAGCGTCGCGGCAGAAGCCAAGCCCCGCGTTTTCGAGCAGGGAGCAAGCGCCATGCAGCGATGCGGGCGCTGATGCCGGCGGTTGCTGGCGCCTGAAATCCCTCAAGTGACACTCGCCTGGCGCAGGTGCATGCGTGTGGACTGTGGGCGCGTCTTTGGCTTGGGTTGGCTTTGCCTGATCTTGAGCTAGGCTCAGCGGATAAGTAAAAAAACACATTGCAGGGAATCGCATGAACAAGGCCATTCGCGGTTTTGTCAGGACGGTAGACCGGGTTAATCGTCTGATCGGACGATTTGCCATGTACCTGATTTTCGTCATGCTCGGGGTTTTGCTGTACTCCTCCATCAGTAAGACCTTTTTTGATCCGGCTGCCTGGACGCTGGAAACTGCGCAATTTTTGATGGTCGCCTACTTCCTGCTGGGCGGGCCCTATTCGATGCAGCTCGGCGACCATGTACGCATGGACCTGCTCTACAGCCGCTGGAGCCCGAAAACGCGGGCTACCGTGGATGCCGTCACCATTCTGATGCTGATTTTCTACCTGGCGATGCTGCTCTACGGCGCGATCTCCTCGACTCATTACGCGCTGCAATACAGCGAGACCAGTTACTCCGCGTGGTCGCCGCCGATGGCACCAATCAAAATAGTCATGACCATCGGCGTTGCACTGATGTTGCTGCAAGCCATCGCCACGTTCTTCAAGGACGTCGCTGCTGCACGCGGGGAGACGTTGTAATGGGCTACGAATTTATCGCCCTGTTGATGTTCTCCTCGATGATGGTGCTGCTGCTGACAGGCAAGCGCGTTTTTGGCGCCATTGGCTTCGTCGCGGTGGTGGCCGCGCTGGCGTTGTGGGGGGATGGCGGCTCCGAGGTGGCGTTCAGCGCCGCCATGAAATTGATGAAGTGGTATCCGCTGCTGACCCTGCCGCTCTTTGTGTACATGGGCTACATGCTGTCGGAGTCGGGCCTTGCCGAAGACCTCTACCGCATGTTTCACGTGTGGATGGGGCCGCTGCCCGGCGGGCTGGCGGTCGGCACGATTGGCCTGATGGTGGCGATCTCGGCAATGAACGGCCTGAGTGTGGCCGGCATGGCGATTGGCGCCAGTATCGCCTTGCCCGAACTGCTGCGACGCGGCTACGACAAGATCATGGTCACCGGGGTTATTCAGGCCGGCAGTTCCTTGGGTATTCTTATTCCGCCCAGTGTGGTGCTGGTGCTGTACGGCATGATCGCGCGCCAACCGGTCGGCCAGTTATGGCTTGCCGGGGTGTTTCCCGGCCTGCTTATGGCCGGGTTGTTTATCCTCTATATCGCCATTCGTTGTCGTTTGCAGCCGGAGCTGGGGCCGGCGCTGAGCCGTGAGGAACGCGCACAAATCACCTGGGCGGAGCGCTTCAGTCTGCTCAAGGCCGGGGTTGTGCCGCTGTTTATCTTCTTCAGCATGACCGGCCTGTTTCTGATGGGTATCACCAGCCTGGTCGAAAGCTCGGCGGTCGGTGCCACGGCTGCGACCCTGGCGGCGTTGTTTAAGGGGCGGATAAATCGGCATGTCATGGAAGAGACCCTGCGCAAAACGCTGGGCATCAGTTGCATGTTCATGTGGATCATTCTGGCGGCGCTGTGCTTCGGCGCGGTATTCGATGGCCTGGGCGCGGTGAAGGCGATTGAAGCGTTCTTCGTCGATCGTCTGGAAATGAGCCCGTGGCAGGTGCTTATCCTGATGCAAGTGTCGTTCATCATCATGGGCATGTTCCTTGATGACACCGCCATGCTGGTGATCGTCGCACCGCTTTACGTGCCGTTGGTGGGCGCGCTGGGTTTTGATCTGGTGTGGTACGGCGTGCTGTACACCATCACCTGTCAAATCGCCTACATGACGCCGCCGTTTGGCTACAACCTGTTCCTGATGCGGGCGATGGCCCCGCCCGAAATCACCCTGCGCGACATCTACGTCTCGGTCACACCCTTTGTTTTGATCATGGTGCTGGCCTTGGTGTTGGTGATGGTCTTTCCGCAACTGGCGCTTTGGTTGCCGCAGTGGCATTACGCCAGATAGACGGATCAATGAATCCGGCGCGCCTTAAGTAGTGGTGTGCCATCGAACCGGGGCTGTGCAGTATTCAGGCCCGGATAAGTGCCGCCAGCCATGAGCTGAAGCGGCCTGATGTGCCTTGACACTACGGAGAGCACCGCATGACTACTAGACGCAGTTTTCTTAAAAATGCCGCCGTCACCACTGGCGCGGTGGGCGCGACCGCTTTGGGTTCTGCACACATCTATGCCGCCGAGGCGAAAAAAATCACCTGGCGGCTGCAAACCTATGCCGGCCCGGCATTGGCCGAGCATGTGATTAAACCTTCGATTGACGCCTTCAACAAAGCCGCCGATGGCCAGATGGAAATCCAGTTGTACTTCGCCGACCAGTTGGTGCCAACCGGCGAGCTGTTTCGCGCGATGCAGCGCGGCACCATCGACGCGGTGCAGAGTGATGACGACTCGATTGCCGCGCCTGTGGATATCGCCGTGTTTGGCGGCTACTTCCCCTTTGCAACGCGTTACAGCCTCGATGTGCCAGTACTGTTTGAAAAGTACGGGCTCAATGAAATCTGGGCCGAAGCCTACGGCGAAGTCGAAGGTGTTACCTGGCTCGGGGCAGGCGCCTGGGACCCGTGCAACTTTGCCACGGTCGAGCCGGTGAACAGCCTTGCTGACCTCAAGGGCAAGCGCATTTTCACCTTTCCAACCGCCGGCAAGTTCCTCTCGCGTTTCGGCGTGGTACCGGTGACGCTGCCTTGGGAAGACGTTGAAGTGGCGATCCAGACCGGCGAATTGGACGGCATTGCCTGGTCCGGTATTACCGAGGATTACACGGTCGGCTGGGCCAACGTCACCAAGTATTTCCTGACCAACAACATCTCCGGCGCGTGGTGCGGCTCCTACTTTGCCAACTCGGACAAATGGGACGAGGTGCCCGAGCACCTGAAAACCCTGTTCAAACTGTGCATGGACAGCTCCAACTACTACCGCCAGCACTGGTATTGGGGGGGAGAGGCGGCACTGCGGGTTGAGGGCAGCAAATTGCAGCTGACATCCATTCCGGCTGCCGAGTGGAAAACCGTAGAGGATGAGGCGCAAGTGTTCTGGGATGAAATCGCCAAGACCAGCCCACGCTGCGCCAAGGTTGTGGATATCTTCAAGAAGTACAACGCTTTGATGGCCAAGGCTGGCTCGCCTTACCGTTAATCCGTCTTGCCACGACGGCCGATTTCCTGCGCTGCTTTCAGGAAGAAACAGCGCGGGTGTTTTTAAGGAAAGCCTCAACAACAATAACAGAGGTCGCCATGCTTAATCCGCGGGATGTAAAGACCCTTGAAGATGCCAAACGGATCATCGAAGAACGGGGTTTGAGTCATGTGAAAGTTGGGTTGTTCGATAACGATGGGGTCATGCGCGGCAAGTACATGAGCCGCTCCAAATTCTTCTCCTCATTGCACAGCGGTTTCGCTTTCTGCGATGTGGTGCTGGGCTGGGATGTTAAAGACCAGCTCTACGACAACGCCCAATACACCGGCTGGCACACCGGCTATCCCGATGCGCCGGTGCGCATTATTCCGTCCAGTTGCCGTGAGCTGCCGTTCGAAAACGGCATGCTGCTGTTTCTCGCCGAGTTCGACCAGCAAGCGGAGGCGGTTTGCCCGCGCGGCACTTTGCGCCGGGTTATCGAGCGCTGTCAGGCCATGGGTTTTGAGCCCTTTGCTGCGCTTGAGTACGAGTTCTTCATGTTCGATGAAACGCCGGAGTCGGCGCGCGAGAAAGGCTTTCGTAATCTCAAACCGTTCACCCCGGACTGGTTCGGTTATTCGATGATCCGCAACTCGGTACATGCCGAGTTGTATCACCAGATTCTCGAAATGGCCGAGCTGATGGATTTTCCAATCGAAGGCCTGCACACCGAAACCGGCCCCGGTGTGCTTGAGGCGGCAATCGCAGTGGATCGCGCCGAAGCGGCGGCAGACAAAGCCGCGCTGTTTAAAACCTTCATGAAAGTACTGGCCCAGCGCAACGGGCTGATGGCGACGTTCATGGCCAAATGGTCGGGAAAATATCCGGGCCAGAGCGGGCATATCCATGTGTCGCTGCGCGATAGCAGCAGCGACAAATCAGCTTTTTACGACGCCAACCAAGAACACGGCATGAGCGAGATTCAGCGGCATTTTCTGGCCGGTCAGCAACGGCTGATGCCGGAGTTCCTGTGCATGGTTGCGCCCACGCTGAACAGCTATCGGCGGATGATTCCCGGCTTCTGGGCGCCAACTGATGCGACCTGGGGCGTGGAAAATCGCACAGCTGCATTGCGCGTGATTCCCGGCAGTGACAAATCCCAACGTCAGGAATACCGCCTTGGCGCGGCGGACGGTAATCCGTATCTGGCGTTGTCGGTGGCGCTCGCTTCCGGGCTCTACGGGATCATGCACAAGTGGCAACCCACCGACCCGGTAGTCGGTAATGCCTACGATCAGCAGCATCCTGCCGAATTGGCTCTGCCCAGAACCTTGTGGGATGCGGCTCAGCGACTGAAGGCCTCGACGGCGGCGCGTGAGTTGTTTGGCGATGCTTTCGTTGAGCACTTTGCCGCCAGCCGCGAATGGGAGGAACGCGAGTATCGCCGCCATGTCAGCGACTGGGAGCTGGATCGCTACTTCGAGATTATCTAGCGAAGCCGCTGACCGCTGTTGCGGCCCTTAACCCGTGGCGCCGAGCAAGGTTGTGGCGCCGTATGCGGTATTTATCAGGAGTGATGTATGGCGAAGTTGCAGTGTATTTCCCCGATTGATGGCTCGGTGTACGTTGAACGCGAACTTGCCAGCGCAGAGCAGATCAGCGCCGCGTTGGAGCGCGCCGAACAGGCGCAGCGCCAATGGAAGCAAACGCCACTGGCAAAGCGCATTGCCATTGCCCGCAAGGCCGTTGAGTTTTTCAGTGCGCAAGAAGCCGAGCTGGCCAATGAGTTGTGTTGGATGATGGGGCGGCCGATCCGCTATGGCGCCGGTGAGGTGCGCGGGTTTGTCGAGCGTGCAAGCTATATGGCCGACATTGCCGAAAGCGCGCTGGCGGATATTCAACTGCCGGAAAAGCCCGGCTTCACCCGGTTTATCCGCCGCGAGCCGCTCGGTGTCGCGCTGGTAATCGCGCCCTGGAATTACCCGTATCTGACGGCGGTGAATGCCGTGCTGCCAGCGTTGCTTGCGGGTAACAGTGTGCTGCTTAAACATTCGGCGCAAACGCCATTATGTGCCGAGCGCATGGTGGCCGCATTCGATGCGGCGGGCTTGCCGGGCGGGGTGTTTCAGTACCTGCATTTGAGCCATGCCGATACCGAACAGTTGATCAAGGCGCCGGCGGTGCAGCATGTGGCCTTCACCGGATCGGTGCCGGGCGGGGCGATGGTCGAGCAGGCCGCTGCGGGCCGGTTTATCAGCACGGGGCTTGAGTTGGGCGGTAAAGACCCCGCCTATGTGCGCGCCGATGCAGACCTTGCGCATGCCGTTGAAACGACTATCGACGGCGCGTTCTTCAACTCGGGGCAGTCGTGCTGCGGCATCGAACGGATTTATGTGCACGCCTCGCTGTATGACGCCTTTGTCGAGCAGGCGGTGGCATTGGTTAAGCAATACCGTTTGGGGCGCTCGGATGACCCGGAGACGACACTCGGTCCCTTGGTGCGTGCTGAGGCGGCTGAGTTTGTGCGTGGGCAAATCAATGAGGCGGTAGCGGCGGGTGCCACGGCGCATATTGATCCGGCTGACTTTGCGCTCGACAAGCCGGGCACCGCGTATTTGGCGCCGCAGGTTTTAACCGGGGTCGATCACAGCATGCGCGTGATGAGCGAGGAGTCATTTGGGCCGGTGGTGGGTATCCAGAAGGTGGCGGACGATGCCGAAGCGCTGCGGTTGATGAACGACAGCGAGTTCGGCCTTACTGCCGCAATTTTCAGTCAGGATGAAGATGCTGCATTGGCGCTGGCTGATCAAATCGAGGCGGGCACCGTATTTCTCAATCGCTGTGATTATCTCGATCCGGCATTGGCCTGGACGGGCGTGAAAAACTCAGGGCATGGCTGCACGTTGTCGAGTGTCGGTTTCGAGTACCTGACCCGACCTAAATCATTTCACTTCAAGACCCGGTTGTGAGGGCGCCATGAATACTGACCAATACCGTATGAATTGGAATTACCCGACGTCGATCCGCGTGGGAGTCGGACGTATCGCCGAGCTGGCCGATGCCTGCAAAGGGCTTGGCATGAGCGCGCCGCTGCTGGTCACCGATCCCGGCCTGGCGGCGCTGCCCATGATCGATCAGGCGCTGGCCCAATGCCGCGATGCAGGGCTCAAGGCAGATGTGTTCTCTGCGATCAAAGGCAACCCCACAGGCGAAAACGTGGAGGCAGGCGTTCGCGCGTTCAAGGCCGGCGGGCACGATGGCGTGATTGCCTTCGGTGGCGGCTCGGCGCTGGATGCCGGCAAGGCGATTGCACTGATGGTCGGGCAAAACCGCCCGCTGTGGGACTTTGAGGACATCGGTGATAACTGCAACCGGGTCAATGTGGCGGGTATGGCGCCAGTGGTTGCCGTGCCGACCACTGCCGGTACAGGCTCGGAAGTCGGCCGCGCCTCGGTGATCACCGACGACAGTGCGCACATTAAACGCATTATTTTCCATGCGCGCATGTTGCCGGCGTTGGTCATACTCGACCCGGAACTGACCGTTGGCCTGCCGCCCAAAATTACCGCTGCAACCGGCATGGATGCGTTGTCGCACAGCCTGGAGGCGTTCTGCTCTCCACTGTTTCACCCGATGGCTGAGGGCATTGCCCTCGAAGGGATGCGGCTGGTGCAGGAATACCTGCCGCGCGCGGTGGCGCAAGGCAATGATGTCGAGGCGCGTTTGCAGATGCTGGTGGCCTCGAGCATGGGCGCCACCGCATTCCAACGCGGCCTCGGCGCAATGCATGCACTGGCGCACCCGTTGGGAGCCCTGTACGACGCCCATCATGGCCTGTTGAATGCGGTGTTGATGCCGTATGTGTTGCATGCCAATCGCAGCCGCATCGAAAGCCAGATGGCCAAAATGGGCCGCTACCTGAGCCTGCCGAGCCCGACCTACACTGGCGTGTTGGATTGGGTGCTGCAAATGCGCGAGCAATTGGGCATCGCCCATACATTGGCCGAGATTGGTATTGATGATGTGCGAATGGAGCAGGTCGGAAAAATGGCCGAGGTCGATCCCTCCGCCGGCACCAACCCGATCACCTTCAACAGCGAGCAGTACCGGCAAATATTCGAAAATGCCCTGACCGGAAAGATGTAAACACAGGGCCAAACACACGGTGGGGTGTTTAGTTGAGTGTGCTCGCACCGGCGCGGTAATCGGTTGCGGCGCGCCTCGTAACGATGCGTTACGTATTGGGTGCCGGAGGATGGAACCCCCAACGGGGTTTCCGTCATTGCAATATCGCGACTGGCGCGGTGTGGCTTTGGATTTCGCGCAACCCGCAAAACAACAACCTAACCGCGTTATACCGCCAGGCCGCCATGACGGAAGCCGCTACGCGGATTCCATCCTCCGCCGGTGAGGTGTTTGGTTTGGCGTATTCGCACCGGCGCGGTATTCGATGCGTTGCGCCTCGTATTAATACGATTTCTGTTGGGGCATGCCGGAGGATGGAGCCCCCAACGGGGTTTCCGTCATTGCGATGTTGCGACTGGTGCGGTCAGGCTTTGGATTTCGCGCAACCCGCAAAACAACAGCCCAACCGCGTTATACCGCCAGGCCGCCATGACGGAAGCCGCTGCGCGGATTCCATCCTCCGTCGGTGGGGTGTTTGGTTGGGGGGATTCGCCGCGGCGCGGTCATCGGTATGGTGTGGTCCGTAACCGCCGCACTACCAAGTCTGCCTTATTCGGCTTCCAGCTCTGCTTTGAGCGACTCATACGCGGGGGCTGCGTATATGCCGATCTCTACTGCCAATTCCAGCACGCGGGGCAGGTCGGTGGTGTAAACCAGCACTGCTTGCAATGCGTAGTCCAGCGGCTCGCTGAAACTCACCAACACATAACCCTTGGTTTCAGGGCTGAGGCTGCTCAGTTGCACTTGTATGCGGTTCAGCGCTTTCAGCGGTTCAACTTTAACCAGTTGCTTGGGTTTGAGGACGAAGCTGACCTCGGCGCCAAAGGATTCGACAACTTGCTCGAACAGGGCGTCGTAGCTGTCGGCCATGAACAGTACCGTCTCTGGCAGGCTGCCGGCCACGACCCATTCGCCCAGCGGAATGGGGAATTCGTCATCAAAGTTGATATCAGGATTGGCGGCCAGAAACTTCTCGGGATCGGCATACGCCTGCACCGCTTCATCGGCGATGCGCTGAACATCTTCAGCAAGCATGCAGCCCGAACTGATTTTGCTGATTAACTCTTCAAGCTGGGCTTTCATCGCATCTGATCCTGTAAGTGTTGAGTCTAAACGCCAAGGATATAGGCAAATCTGCGCGCACCCTAATTCACAAGACAACCTGCGCCTGAAAAAACGGGCCGGTCAGTCATTTCATGGTGTGCTTTCAGACTGCGGTATGGCGCCAGCCGCCGTTATTTTGCGGGGCGCACTGCACTGATTAAACCAGTGATGCCTCGTCCAGCGTGGCGGTGCGCGGGATTTTGTCTGCATCCCAGTGCGCCGTCGCCCAGCTCAGCAATTCTTTGGGCGGTGCATTATTCAACTCGGGCGGCATCTCCTGGCCAAGCGTGCGCAAGGCTTTGGCCAAAAACGCGCTGGCTTGGTCAGTCTGCAAGGGAGGTGAGCGATAGGACTTGCCGAGTTTGTTGCCGTCGGGTTGGACGATAAGCGGCACATGCAGGTAGCGCGGCTGGCTGAAACCGAGCAGCTCCTGCAAATACAATTGGCGAGGGGTCGAGTCGAGCAGGTCGGCGCCGCGTACGATGTCTGTTATGCCTTGCCAGGCATCATCCAGCACCACGGCCAATTGATAGGCGTATAGCGCGTCGCGGCGCTGAATGACGAAATCGCCAACCTCATTGCCCAGATGCTGGCTGAACGCGCCTTGGACCCGGTCGGTAAATGCGTATGTCAGTTGCGGTACACGCAAACGAATGGCCGCATCAATGCGCGTGTGGCCGGCATTGCGGCAAAAGCCGGGATAGATGCCGTTATAGCCTTCAAGCTGCTTGCGTGAGCACGTGCAGGCGTAGGCCAGGCCCTGGCTGAACAGTTGCTCTACGCAGGCGGCGTAATACGCGTGCCGGTCACTCTGGCGAACCAGTTGGCCGTCCCATTCAAAACCGTAGCTTTCGAGGGTGTGCAGGATTGCATCCTGGGCGCCAGGCACTTCACGCGGAGGGTCTATGTCTTCCATGCGCAGCAGCCAGCGGCCGCCTACCGAGCGGGCGTCGAGATACGAGGCCAGCGCTGCGACCAGCGAGCCAAAGTGCAAGTTGCCACTTGGGGTCGGGGCGAAGCGGCCCACGTAAGCGCCAGTATTCACGTGCAATACCGCTCAGGCAGAAATAAAACGGGGTGCCTTGGCACCCCGTTTCGGCAGATCAGGAACCGATCTGTTTTTCTTTGATTTCTGCCAGAGTCTTGCAGTCAATGCAAAGCGTGGCAGTAGGACGCGCTTCCAGTCGACGAATGCCGATTTCTACGCCGCACGAGTCGCACCAGCCGTAGTCTTCGTCTTCGATCAACTGCAGGGTTTCGTCAATCTTCTTGATCAGCTTGCGCTCGCGGTCGCGGGCACGCAGTTCCAGGCTGAATTCTTCTTCCTGGCTTGCGCGGTCGGCCGGATCAGGGAAATTGGCTGCTTCGTCCTGCATGTGATGCACAGTCCGGTCAACTTCCTGCATCAACTCCAGCTTCCATTTGTTAAGGATGCTGGTGAAATGCGCACGCATCGGCTCACCCATGTACTCCTCGCCCTTACTTTCTTTGTAGGGTTCAAAGCCACGAATCAGTTGACCGCTCTTTTCTTTTGCTTTGGTGGGCATCGATGTCCGCCTCTCACTCTTACTAATCCACTGCGCAGGTGATTTCCATTGCCGATTTTGAGGTCGGCCCTGCGGCTGCAAGCGGGCGAACTTACCAGAACAACCCGTGGTGCGCTACTCCCAGTTGTCGAGGTTGTGCCGTTTCTTCGAACAGTTGGGTAGAATTCGCCCCTAAATTCAGATCAAGGCGAGTTCCATGGCCCAGCCCTACAGTGCCCGCAGCCGCGCAATAGAACCTTTTCATGTTATGGCGTTGCTGGCGCGTGCCAATCAACTGCAAATTGATGGCCATGATGTAATTCATCTTGAAATCGGCGAACCGGACTTCACAACCGCATCTCCTATTATAGCGGCTGGGCAGGCGGCGCTGGCAGAGGGCCATACCCGCTACACCTCCGCGCGCGGGATTCCGGCGCTGCGCGAAGCTATTTCGCGGTTCTATGCCCAGCGTTACCAGCTGAATATCGATCCTGAGCGAATCCTCATTACCCCGGGCGGCTCAGGCGCGTTGCTCCTGGCCACCAGTTTGCTGGTGGACCCGGGCAAGCACTGGTTGCTGGCAGATCCGGGCTACCCGTGTAACCGGCATTTCTTACGGCTGATCGAGGGTGCTGCGCAATTGGTGCCAGTTGGCCCGGATGTGCGCTATCAGCTCACGCCCGAGCTGGTTGAGCGTTATTGGGACAAAGACAGTGTCGGTGCATTGGTGGCGTCTCCGGCCAACCCGACAGGCACCTTGCTCAGCGCCGATGAATTGGCGGGCTTGTCTCAGGCGCTCAAGCGCCGTGGCGGCCACCTGGTGGTTGATGAGATTTATCACGGGCTGACCTACGGCGTAGATGCGCACAGCGTGCTTGAAGTCGACGATGAAGCCTTTGTGCTGAACAGTTTTTCTAAATACTTCGGCATGACCGGCTGGCGCTTGGGTTGGCTGGTGGCGCCGCCGGCGGCTGTACCAGAGTTGGAGAAGCTGGCGCAGAATCTTTATATCAGTGCGCCGAGCATGGCCCAGCAAGCGGCGCTGGCCTGCTTTGAGCCGCAAACCCTTGAAATCCTTGAGCAACGCCGCGAAGAATTTGCCCGTCGCCGCGACTTCTTGCTGCCGGCCTTGCGTGAGCTGGGCTTCAAGATCGCCGTTGAGCCCGAAGGCGCATTCTATTTATATGCAGACATCTCGGCTTTCGGCGGGGACGCATTTGCATTCTGCAAACACTTCATTGAAACCGAGTACGTGGCCTTCACGCCAGGTAATGACTTCGGCCGTTTTCAAGCGCATCAACACGTGCGCTTCGCCTACACACAGAGCCTTGAACGCCTGCAACAAGCCGTCGAGCGTATCGCACGCGGCCTTAAGACCTGGAACCCGCATGCACTTTGAGCCACCACTGGAATCAGCGCGCCTGATCAAGCGCTACAAGCGGTTTCTCGCTGATATTGAGACGGATAGCGGCGAGCTGATGACCATTCACTGCGCCAACACCGGCTCGATGCTCAACTGCATGAGCGAGGGTGGGCGCGTGTGGTTCAGTCGCTCCAACGACCCCAAGCGCAAATTGCCTGGCAGTTGGGAGATCGGCGAAACCCCGCACGGGCGACTGGCCTGCATTAATACGGCGCGGGCCAATGCGTTGGTCGAAGAAGCGCTGAATGCCGGCGTTATCGGCGAACTGGCCGGGTTCACTGCGCTCAAGCGTGAAGTGCCTTACGGTGAGGAGCGCAGCCGGATCGACTTTCGTCTGGAGTATCCGGGCGGGGCGGCGTATGTCGAAGTTAAAAGCGTGACGCTGGGCTTTGCCGACACCGATGTGGCGGCGTTTCCGGATGCGCGCACCGAGCGCGGCGCCAAGCACCTGCGTGAACTCGCCACTCTGGCTCGTCAGGGCGTGCGGGCGGTTCAGTTGTACTGTGTGAATCTCTCGGGGATAACTGCTGTGCGCCCCGCCGAGGAGATTGATCCGGGCTACGCCAGTGCCCTCAAAGAGGCAATGGCGGCTGGCGTGGAAGTGCTGGCGTATGGTGTGGAAATCAGCCCGCAGGGGGTTCGCGTCACTCATCGGCTGGATGTGCAGCTCTAGCACTGATCGGGATCAACGCTGGGTGGCGTTCGGTTTATAGATTGACCCAGATGCCATCCGCGTCTTCGCGGGATTCGAGCTTGTACAAGGATTGTCCCGCGCAGGGGCCCGCGACGCATTCACCGCTATCAATCAGGAACAGTGCGCCGTGGGTGGCACACTGGATCAGGCTGGCGCTGGAATCGAGAAACTGGTCAGGTTGCCAGTCCAACGGCACGCTGCGATGCGGACAATAGTTGCGGTAGACGAACACCTGGCCGTCTTTGCGCACGGCAAAAACCCGTTCATCGTCCAACGTAAAGCCCCGACTCTGGCCTTCAGGCAAGTAGGTCGGGGCGCATAAAAACTGCATGAGTCACTCTCCGCTTAAGGCGGCGATTATCGCCAACAGCGGACAGATGCGAAAGGGGCACATCCGTGTGCGAATTGAATCTGTTGCGCAGCGGCTGCGCAGAAAGTTGCTCAGCCGCTGCAAAGGCTTACATCTCCCAGATCATGTTCACAGCTGCATAACGGCCAGGCTGTGAATAACGGTCCAGTGACGGGCTGTCGGCGGTCAGGCTGCGCACATCGCCCCACTGCCAATACTGCTTGTCGGTGAGGTTGTAGAGGCCGGCGTTAACCGAGAACTGCTCGCTGACCTGCCAGTAACCGTTGAGGTCGAGTGTGCCGTAACCGGCGGGCTCGAACTGGTTAGGGATTGCCGATTTGTCGACGCGCTCTTTGGCGGCCACCAGCGTCCACGCCAGCTCGCCACCGAATTCGCCGTTCGGCGCGTCGTAACCCAGGCCGATAACGCTTTTAAGTGGATCGACGCTGTTGATCGGCTGGCCGGTGTCTTCATCACGACCGCGCGCATAGGCGATAGCGCCGCGCAGGCGGGTGCCTTCAGGCATGCCATAGCTGCCCAGGAACAAGTCCCCCTTGGCCTCTGCGCCACGGATCGTCACTTTGTTGAGGTTCTGGTACTGGAATGTCAGCGGAATGCCGTTGCCGGTCGGGTCGCTGCTCAGAGAGACCTGCTCGATGAAGTCATCGTACTCGTTGTAGAACAGGGCGAGGCCGAAGCTGCCTTGGTCAAACTTGCCGCGCAAGCCCAGCTCGTAGCTGTTGCTGGTTTCGGCTTCGAGGTCCGGGTTGGCAATGGTTTGATAGCCAAAGGCTGAGTTTACAAACTCGCCGAATACATCGACCGGATTCGGCGCGCGGAAGCCTGCCGCATACTGGCCGTAAACGCTGTAGGCGTCGTCGATCTGATAACTGACGGCAAGCTTGGGTGACAGCGCGTGGTCATCGTAATTGTCTGGGTTGGTGTTCACCGGAACACTGTTGAGGTATTCCTGGGTCACGTCCGGTTTCATTTCGTAGTAGTCGTAGCGCAAGCCCGGCAACAGGGTCCAGCGGCCAATTTCTATGCTGTCTTGAGCAAACAGTGCGTACTCGTTGGCGGTTGGGTCCGGGAAGTCGCTCAGCGGGAAGTTTTCACCGCCAAACGACGGCGGGGTTGGCAGGCCCGTGGCTGTGTACACCTCTGAGCCACGGCGCAGGTCGCTGCTTTCAAGGTGCTTGATGTCGAAGCCGTAGATCACCTGATGCTGTGCATCACCGGTGGCGAAGGCCTTGTCGAATTTGTTGTTGAGTGTCCACAGTTCTTCGCGGTACTTGGAGTCGCGGGTGCGCTCACGGAAGGTTCCGGCACTGAAGCGGTCCTGGAATGTTTGCTGACGAATCAGGCTGTCCTGATAACTCAACTGCCATTCAACGCCATCGGTGATCGCGCTCGATAAATCGAACTGGTGCTGCAAGCTGAAGCGTTCGCGGTCGGTGCTGTCCACCGCGTCCGAGGTCCGGGTTGTGCCGGTGGTGGCGTAGTCGCTGAGGATTTTGGTGTCGGCCTCGGCGTTGAAACGCTCATAGGTGAACTGCAGACGGTCGGTCTCGTTGTAACTCCAGCCGAGTTTGCCGAGGAAGTTTTCGTTGTTGAAATCCTGCGGGTTGGCTTCACCCCGGCCACTGCCGATGCCGCTGGCGCCGCCGTAAGTATCGGTTGCCTGGCCATCGCGGCGACCCAGATGCAGCAAGCCGTCGAACTGGCCCTGGCGCCCGGCAAATGTGGCGCTGCGCTGCCAGCTGTCATCGCTGCCGTCGTAACCGGTCTTGAAGCGCAGATACGTGTCGTCGCCGTCTTCCAGATAATCCCCCGCATCTTTGGTCAGGAAGCTCACTGCGCCGCCGATTGCATCGCTGCCATACAGCGAGGATGCCGGGCCGCGAATGATCTCAACCTGCTTGACCGTGTCGAGGTCGACGTAATCACGGCGCGCATTGAGGAACGGGCCAAAGGTGAATGCGTCCGCAGTGGGCACGCCGTCTACCTGGGTGAGGATGCGGTTGTCGCCGATGCCGCGGATATTGAAACCGCTAAGACCAAACCGGCTGCCTGTTCCGCTCACCGTAACACCCGGCTCATAACGCACCAGGTCACTGATGTTGTTGATGTTTTGCTGGTCGATCTGGCGTTCGTCCTGCACCGAAACGGTACTCGGGACCTTATCCAGTGTGCGCTCGCTGCGGGTGGCCGTGACCGACACCGTGTCGAACTGAGTCACTGCAGGTTCCGCAGCGTGAGTCGCTGAGGCGCCGAGCAGCAAAAGTGGCAGCCAGGGACGCAGGGCAAAGGGTGGACGTTGCATAGGTAGCTCCTGATTAGCACGGGTGATTTTGTATTCACCTTGGATGGCAGGCGCAAAATGCTAATGGGATTGACATGCATATGCAAATGATTATCAAATGGATTTGAATTTAATAATTATGGCGTTGTCATGCTGCGTTGGCCGTTGTTTCTCCTGCTTTCACTGGCAGCCCATGTGGCTGCCAGTTGGCTTTTGCGTGAGCCGGTGCAACCGCTCGCCGGCCAGCAGGGGGATGCGCCGCAAGTGCTGCGGATCGCCGCGATTCAGTTGCAGGCCGCCGCCAAACAGGAACCCGTTGCGCCGCCGTCCGCTCCCGCGCCAGAGCCGCCACCGGCAGTTGCCACCGCCAAGCCTGTTGGCGAGCCTGTTAGCACGCCAGCAGTCAAAACCCCGGTTGCGCCGGTGCCCGTGGCCAAGCCAGTAGTCGCCGCCCCCAAGCCTGCTGTCGCCGAACCCAAACCCAAGCCAGTTGTAGCGCCTGAACCTGCGCCGCAAGTTGCGTCCGCCAGTTCGGCCCAGCCCTCTGCGCCGGAACAAGCCGCCGGTAAAGCAAAAGCACCGGCAACAGCCAAACCCGTTGCGGCGCCCGTGACCCAAAGCCCCGAGCCGGTAGAGGTGGTGAGCCATCAGCCGAGCTTTCTGCAGCCGCCGAAACCGCCGAGCTATCCCGCCACAGCGCGGCGCAGGAATCAGGAGGGCACTGTATTGGTTGAGGTGCGCCTTGATCGCAATGGTGCACAGCGCGATGTGCAGGTGCTGCGCTCATCGGGGGTCAGCAGCCTTGATCAAGCGGCAGTGAAGGCGGTTTCTGGCTGGCGCTTCAAACCCGAGACAGTTGCAGGTCAGCCCGTGCCCAGCCGGGTGCAAATTCCCATCGCGTTTGCACTTGCGGCGCGACGTTGAACAACAAGACAGGAGTGCTTATGCAAACGTTAACCAACACCGACGTGACTACAGCGAATTTGTATCAGGCCTGGCAGGCCTTGCGCCAAGCGCAACCGCGTCTGCGCGCCCGCGATGCAGCGGCTCATTTGCAGGTGAGTGAGGGTGAGTTGGTCGCCAGTCGTCTGGGCGTCGACGCCATCCGCCTGCGCCCCGAGTGGAAAACCTTGCTCCCGGCATTGGGTGGGCTGGGCTTTATCATGGCCCTGGCTCGCAACGAGCATTGCGTACATGAACGTAAGGGCTTTTATCGTGATGTAACGGTGATGGCCAGTGGGCAGATGGGCTTGGTGGTGTCTGCCGATATCGACCTGCGTTTGTTCCTCGGCGGCTGGGGCAGCGTTTTTGCCATCGAAGAGCAAACCGATAAGGGCGTGCAGCGCAGCATTCAGGTGTTTGATCGCCAGGGCATGGCGGTGCATAAAGTGTTCCTGACGCCCACCAGCAACGTTGACGCGTGGGCACCGCTGGTGGCGCAGTTCCGCTGTGAAGAGCAGTCTGCCGATCTGCAATTGCAGGCGTTACCGGCCGCTCCAGAGCCAGTTGCAGATGAGCAGATTGATGTCGCTGCACTGCGCGATGGCTGGGCCAGCCTGCAAGACACTCACCATTTCTTCGCGCTGCTGAAAAACTACGGCGTTGCACGTACCCAAGCCCTGCGCCTGGCCGGACACCAATGGGCAGAGCCGTTGGCGACCAGCGCACTGCCGGAATTGTTTGAGCAGGCGGCAAGCGAGGCGGTGCCGATCATGGTGTTTGTCGGCAACCGGCACTGCATTCAAATTCATAGCGGGCCGGTGAACAACCTGCGCTGGATGGACACGTGGTTCAACGTGCTTGATGCCGATTTCAACCTGCACCTGAAAACTCTGTCGGTGCATGAACTATGGCGTGTGCGTAAGCCGAGCAGCGATGGTGTGATCACCAGCTGGGAAGCGTACGACGAAAACGGCGAGATCATCGTGCAGTTGTTTGGTGCGCGTAAGCCCGGCGTCCCTGAGTTAACTGCCTGGCGTGATATCGCCGAGCGCTGCCCGCGCCTGGAGGCCTGACATGCTTGCCCTGCTGCAGAACATGGGGCCGCTGGCGTGGCCTTTGGCGCTGTGCTCCGTCATCGCCTTGATGTTGATCCTTGAGCGGTTGAGCGTGTTCCTGCGCTTGCCGCCCTTGAGTGTCTCTGCCGGCAAGGCCGCCGTAAGTGCGTGCCGCGACTGCGATAAACAGGCGTGCCACGGCGCCGTGCGCGGCTGGCGATATGGCCTGGCCTTGCTGCTGGAACACAGCGCTGCACCCAGCCAGCAGCGTGAAGAGGTGCTTGGTTGCTGGCTGCTGGAGGAGCGTCGCAGGCTTAATCGCCAGTTACGCCTGCTGCAACTGATTGCAGTGCTCGCGCCGATGCTCGGGCTGTTGGGGACCGTGCTGGGCATGCTCGAAATGTTCGCCAATATTGCCGGACAAGATCGTCCCGTGACCCCCGCTTTACTCGCCGATGGTTTATGGCAAGCCTTGTACACCACGGTGTGGGGCCTGTTGATTGCGATCCCGTCAATGGCTGCTGGCCAAGGCTTCGCGCTATGGGCGGAGCGATATCTGGAGGCTGTGCAAAACCTGCTCAATCGTTGTCATCTGGCAATTGATGGCCTGAATCTGGACCTCACGCCAAGTGCATCCCGTGTGCAGTGGGCGTTGCCATGATTCGCCTGGCGCAGTCATCACCCAGCGGCATCAGCTTGCTGCCTGATCTGACGCCGCTGCTTGATGTCATCTTTATTGTCTTGGTGTTTTTCCTGCTCACCGCGCAAACGCCGCTGCTTGAGTTGCCCATGCAAATGGCGCAAAGCCAGGAGACGCTTGAGCCGGCTGTTGCGGGCGGTGAGCGGATGCGCATCCAGCTCGATGAACAGGGCAATTGGCGGTTTAACACGACCGACTACGACAGTTTTGCGGCGCTACGCAGCCAGCTGTTGAGCAATCTCGGCGAAGTCAAAGCAGCAGGGTTGGATATCGCCCTCGATCGCCGAGCGCCACTGACTACATTTCTCGACCTGATGGCCATGCTCCAGCAGCACGGCATTGAGGACAGTCGAATTCTATTGGAGCCTGTCAAAGATGCGCCTTAGTCTTTCTATATTGTTGAGCCTGATCATGCCGGCCGCTGCGTTCGGCGCTGAAACCTTGCCGCAACGCTGGCTCAGCGCCGGCGGCTCGTTAACCGAGTGGGTTGTGGTATTGGGCGGTGAGAGCAAGCTGGTTGGCGTCGACACCACCAGTCAGCACCCTGCAACAGTGACCAAATTACCGAGCGTGGGTTATCAGCGTCAGCTGTCTGCTGAAGGTATCTTGTCGCTCAATGCCGACGTGCTGGTCGGCACGGAAGAGATGGGCCCGCCGCCGGTGCTTGAGCAACTGAGTGCGGCAGGGGTGCGCATCGAAACCTTGTCCGCCAAGTCGGATGTAACCGTACTTGAGCATAATTTGCAGCGCCTTGGCAGTTTGCTGGGCGATGAAGCCAAGGCGCAGGAAGTGTTTGCGCACTACCAGCAACAGTTAAATCGTCAGGCACAATGGGTGAGCGCCGCGCAAAGTAAGCAGGCGGCGCCACGGGTATTGTTGCTGCTGGGTAATGCCGGCGGTAATCCAATGGCAGCTGGTGTTGATACCGGTGCGAATTGGCTGATCGAGCAGGCCGGAGGTCACAACGTGGCGACCCACGCCAGTTATAAAGGTATATCTAATGAGGCCTTGCTGGCGCTCGACCCTGAAGTATTGATTGTGGCGGATCGGCGCTTGCGCGGTGATGAGGCCAAGCAAGCCTTGTTGAAAAGTAACCCGGCGCTAGCGGCCACCCGCGCGGCAAAGGCCGGGCGGATTGTGGTGCTGGACCCGACGCTGTTAGTCGGTGGGCTGGGGCCGCGTTTGCCGGAAGGGCTGGCGGCCTTGTCTGCAGCCTTTTATCCTGCCAGCCAACCTTTGCTTGTTGAAGCCCACGCCAACTTATGAATCCAGTCCTCCGACCGCGCTCACTGTTCATCGCACTGGGCGTATTGCTTGCACTCGCATTCTTCTTGTCCCTCGCACTGGGGCCAGTCAGCTTGCACCTGCTGGACAGCTTGCAAGCGCTGTTACGGCTGGTTGGCGTGCCGGTAGGCGACGACACGTTAGAGCAGGCGCAATTGATTATTGGCCAGATTCGCATGCCGCGGACGCTGCTCGGATTATCGGTGGGCGCGGTATTGGCGTTATGCGGCGTGGCCATGCAAGGGCTGTTTCGTAATCCGCTTGCCGACCCCGGTTTGATCGGTGTTTCCAGCGGCGCGGCACTCGGTGCGGCCATAGCGATAGTCGGCGGCAGTTTGTTCGGCGGGATACCCGAGGCGTTCGCGCCGTATTTGCTTTCAGTGTTTGCCTTCGCCGGCGGGCTGGGCGTCACTGCGCTGGTTTACCGGCTCGGCAGACGTGACGGCCAAACCAGTGTGGCGACCATGCTCTTGGCGGGCATCGCGCTCACGGCATTGGCAGGCGCGGTGATCGGTTTGTTCACCTACCTGGCTGATGATGCGACCCTGCGTACGCTGACCTTCTGGAATCTGGGCAGCCTCAATGGCGCCAGTTATGCACGACTCTGGCCGCTGCTATTGGTCACTTTCGCGGTGGCCTTATGGTTGCCACGCCGGGCTAAAGCATTGAATGCGCTGTTGCTGGGTGAGTCGGAAGCGCGGCATCTGGGGTTTCCGGTTGAGCGGGTCAAGCGTGAGCTGGTGTTCTGTACTGCTCTCGGCGTGGGCGCGGCGGTAGCTGCAGCGGGGATGATCGGTTTTATCGGCTTGGTGGTTCCGCATTTGGTGCGCTTGCTGGTCGGGCCGGATCATCGCGTGTTGCTGCCAGCCTCGGCGTTGGCGGGCGCCAGTTTGCTGCTGTTTGCCGACCTGATCGCACGCCTGCTGTTAGCTCCGGCTGAATTGCCGATTGGGATTGTCACCGCGCTTATTGGTGCTCCGTTCTTTATTTACCTGTTGTTGCGGGGGCGTGCCTGATGCTACGCGCAGACTCAATAAATGTGCAGCGCGGTGATAGCCGTGTGCTTGAGCAGGTCAGCCTTGAGCTGGTGCCGGGCCAAGTGTTGGGCGTGCTTGGGCCAAACGGCGCGGGCAAGAGTACATTGCTCGCAGCGCTTTGCGGTGAGCTGGCGGTTTCAGCCGGTTCGGTGAAACTCGACCAGCGCGAGTTAAGCGACTGGCAAGGTGTAGAGCGAGCGCAGCGTTTGGCCGTATTGCCGCAATCGTCCACGCTCAATTTTGCGTTCAAGGTCGAAGAAGTTGTCGGCATGGGGCGTTTGCCGCATGCCACCGGGCGTGAGCGCGATCAGCAAATCATCGGCCAGGCACTGGCTGCGGCAGATGCGCAACATTTACTCGCGCGCAGTTATCTGGCGCTGTCGGGAGGCGAGCGTCAGCGGGTCCATCTGGCGCGGGTGTTGGCGCAACTTTGGCCTGGTGGAATAGGCCAGACGTTATTACTGGACGAGCCGACCTCGATGCTAGATCCCTTGCACCAACACGTTACCTTGCAAGCCACCCGCAGGTTTGCTGAGCAAGGTGCAGCCGTGATGGTGATTCTGCATGACTTGAATCTGGCTGCGCGCTATTGCGATCGCTTACTGTTGCTTGAACGCGGCGTGCCGCGTGCAATGGGGAAACCTGAAGAGGTGTTGCAGGCCGAATTGCTGCAATCTGTATTCGGGCTCGAAGTGCTGGTGCATAAGCACCCAGAGCGCGGCCATCCGCTGATTATTGCTCGCTAAGGAGTTCGCGTGCGTATAGCTATCACGTTGCTTTTGCTGTTTTTGGCGGGTTGTCAGTCCGTGCGCCCAACAGTCCCTGCGGTTCCTGACTGGCAGAGCCCGCAAGGGCGCGAGCATGCTCAACTCGGGGTAATTATTGATCTGCGCAGTGGCCAGCAGATCAGCCCTCAACAGCTGGTTGATGAGTTGGCAACGGCCGGGCATGTACTGGTTGGCGAGCAGCACGATAACCCTGATCATCACGCCTTGCAGCTATGGTTGCTCAAAGCCCTGGCCCAGTACCGGCCAACAGGCAGCCTGTTGCTGGAAATGCTTACCCCAAGCCAGCAGGGGGCTGTGGACAGCAGCCGCGCTGCGACTCAAGCCAATCAGCCACCGGCAGATTTAGCCAAGGCGTTGAGCTGGAAGGAGGGCTGGGACTGGAACTACTACGGGCCTATCGTGCGCTACGCCTTGGTACAGCCTTATCCGTTATTGGCAGCTAACCTCGACCGTGAAGAAATCATGGCGGTGTATCGTCAGCCTCCGCCGTTGGTTGGCTCAGCTTCTACCGCTGCCAGCGTGCGCACAGCGCTGCAGGATGACATTCGTGAGTCGCATTGCGGGCTGCTGCCAGAATCGCAAATGCCGCCGATGTTAGCCATTCAGCAGCAGCGTGACCGACGCATGGCCGAGCAGATTAAAGCCGCACCACAGCCCAGCATCCTGTTTGCCGGGGCCTTTCACGTGCGCCGTGATCTGGGCGTGCCGCTGCATCTGCAAGACCTTGGCGACAGCGCGCAGACTCGTGTGCTGACGCTGGCAGAAGTAGGGCGCACGGTGACCGCTCAGCAGTCCGACTTTGTCTGGTACACCGCCGCCACGCCAGAGCAGGACCATTGCGCCAAACTGCGTAAGCCATAACCTAGTCCCCCGCGGCGAGCAATTCGTCGTGGGGTCGCAGCCCTTCAGCGCAACTCTGCGCAGTCCGCTACCCATTCCGATCTCATTAGTGCAGCTTGCACGCAGAAGCGTCTTGCCGCCCTAACGTGACTTGCGCGCTCGCGGGTTGCGCCACATCTTCGACAACTCAGATACCTAAGTGATTACGGCGCGGATAAATCGCAGGCAAAAAAAGACCCGGCAAAGTGCCGGGTCAAAAACCGTGATTAGCCTGATGAGGAGATAATCTGAAGAGTCCGACTGAAGGTCTCTTGAGCTTATCAGCTGATCTCGCGACCAGTTGAGTTAATAATAACAATTATCATTTGCGTGTCAACAGTCTAATGCGATTTATTCTCAATTAAGTTTTTTGGCTGTATTTCGGCAGGTTTCTCACTTGAGCGCCGCGGCGCGCAACTGGGTGATTTCCTTGTTCAGCAGGTCGATGCGCCGGGCCATGCTCTCGACCAGACTGTGGGCGATGCGCGGGTTGTTATGCATCAGGGTGATGAACTGATCCTTGGGAATGACCATTACCGTGCACGGCTCGACGGCGATAATTGTCGCGCTGCGTTTTTCTTGGGTGAACACCGCCATAGCGCCAAAGATTTCATCTTTCTTGACGTCGCCAACCTTGTGCCCGTCGACATAGGCGTCGGCCTGGCCCTCGATAATGATGAACACGTCGTCGGCATCATCGCCCTGGTGCAGCAGTTCTTCGCCGGCAGCAAAGTGCTGAAACCCTGTCGCGGTGCGAATTTCTGGTTGCTTGAGGCACGCCAGCGCCTCGCAGAGTAAAACGGTGTGGCCGATCAGGTATTGCAGGAATAACTCCTGACGCTGCTCATCGGCGTGAATGTGCTTGAGCACCTCACTGCGCGAATACGGGAGCAGAGCCACCGGATCTTCGCTGCTGTAATGCGTTGGCGGGAATTCGATATTCTGGCGCAAGCCGAGCAGGTCACCTTGCTGCAGGTAGAACAGCGGGTGTTGATCGACGGCGGCGTGCAACAGACCGTGCTCGATCAGAAACAACTCCGTTCTCGGTAACTCCAGTGTGAGGTCATCACTGCGCTCAAGCTTGATGACCGGGCCACTTGGATCGAGACCGGCAAGTAGCTGGGTGGGAATCTGCTGCAACTTCCTGATGAGTTGTTCGGCGTAGATCGGTTGTTCACCGAGTAGGTACATGAGTGCAATTCCTTGGCTGGCTGGCGGACGAATGCCCTGACTTGAGGAAAACGATAGGCGTCCACAGTCAGCAGGTAAATCTCTCACGTTGGAGGTTGTGAGCTAGCTCTTATTGCGGGTCACAGGGTCGTCCAACTGTCCGCTCAGCTCGGCTTTTAGCGTCGGAGGTAGTTGACTCCAGTGCACATCAAGGAGTGCGCCTTCAATTGCATAGAGCAACACTTTCGAGGCGCGAAAACCGCGTGCACGCACCGCCCGGTAAGCGCTGACGGCGCCAAGCCGGCGTAAATCGTTGGCACTGTGAATTCCCGAGGCATGCAGCCATTGCGCTGAGGTCTTGCCGAGATTTTTCATCTGCTGCAATTCATCGTTCATTGCGCCTCCGTGCGTCGCCAAGCGTACGTGTTGGGGAAGAGGAACGGTGCTTACCCATTAAGTGTAGCGGCCAATCGCGCAGGTGTGGCTTTTTGCTATTGCCGGCTCTCACCGAAAGGCTGGGGGCAGCGTGAAACTGACAAAGAGCTGCTTGAGGCAGGATTTTTAGAGGCGGTCGAGACGTTGCCAAAGTTGGCTTGGAGGGGCTTGATCTGAGGAGGGGAGCGCCGGGGCAGATTCTGCCCCGGCGCTAAAGGGCGACTAAATCAGAGGCCTGGCAGGCGTTGGCGGATGCGGGCCACCAGCCCATCGAGGCTAGCGCTGCTGTTGGTTTCAACCAGCTTGCTGTGAACGCGCTCTTCTTCGGTCAAGGCTTCTCGGTTGGCTTGCTGCGCCTGCACGACTTCCAGTGTGGCGTCGGATGGGTCCTGTCCTTCAGCTTGGCGCTGTGCGAGCCAGCCGGCAATTACTTGCTCCGGAGCCTGGCAGTCGAGAATCAGGAATGGAACGCCGGTTTCCTCGGCAACACTGCACGCCGCTTGGCGCTGCACTTGCTTGAGATAAGTGGCATCGACCACAACCGGGTAGCCGGCATGCAGCGCGGCGCTGGCCAGTTTGTGCAGATGTGCATAAGTAGCTGCAGAGGCGTCGGCGGTGTAAATGCCGCTGTCCAAGGCGTTGCCGTCAGCCTGCTGCTCACCGAACAGGCGCTTGCGTTCGACATCCGAGCGTAGGCGAATGGCGCCCATTGCTTCAACCAAACGCATGGCGACCTGACTTTTGCCGACCGCAGACACGCCATGGGTGATAGCCATGAAACGCGACGGAATAGCGCTGTAGCTCTCGGCTAAGGCGGCATAACGGCGGTACTGGCGCAGGATTACGGCGCGCTCGACTGCGCTTTGCTCCTGCCCCAGACGGAACAAACTGACCTTGCCACGCACCATCGCGCGATAAGCCTTGTAGAAGTTCATCAGTTCCAGCGCGGCGTAATCGCCCGTGTGCTCAAGCCAGCCGTTGACGAAACGTCGCGCCAGGCACTTGAGACCACGGTCTTCAAGGTCCATGGCCAAAAAGGCGGCATCAGCTGTGATGTCGGTCAGGCGGAACGGCTCGTTGAACTCAATGCAGTCGAACAACGTGACCTGACCATTGAATACGGTGGCATTGCCAAGATGCACATCCCCGTGGCATTCACGGATAAAGCCGTCAGCCTTGCGTGAGGCGAGCAGAGGCTTGAGGCGCTCATAGCTGCTTTCGGCCCAGGCCTGCAATGCATCAAGCTGCTCAAGATCAGCTTTGTCGGTGAGCATCGCGCGGGCTTGCTCGAAGTTCTGCATCACCGGCGCCATCGCCGCTTCTGCTGTGCCCAGTTCATGCTCTTGCGGCACGCGCGGGGCGCTGAGATGGAAGTCTGCGATGATTTTCGCCAAGGCGTCGATGTGCTCTGTGCCCAGCTCGCCGCGTGCCTGTAACTCGCCGAGCAGTTGGCTTTGCGGGAATTGGCGCATTTGCAGCACGTATTCGATGGGCTCGCCTTCGCCATTCAACTGCGGGGCCTCGACGCTACCGGTAATCGGCAGCACTTGCAGGTAAAGGTCTTTGGCCAGACGCTGATTAAGGCGCAGCTCTTCGTTGCAGAAGTGTTCGCGGGCGCTGAGTTCGGTGAAGTCGAGGAAACCGAAGTTGACCGCTTTCTTGATCTTGTAGGCGTATTCGCCCGTCAGAATTACCCAGGAAATATGAGTCTCGACGACCTCGAAGGCCTCCACCGGATGGGGAAAAATAGCAGGGTTCTGCAGGGCTGCAATCAGGGCTTGGCTCACGGTTGATCCTTGGCGTGAATTCATAAAGTAGTGGCTCATTATGGCCGCTACGGACGGCGCTGCAAACTACTCAGCGGTGCCTGCTTGTGTGCGACAAAGTGCGTATAATGCTGCGCCATGACTCGACCTAAATCCCCCCGTTCCCGTTCTAAACGCCGTAAAACCCGTGGTTCGCGCCCCTGGCTTGGCTGGGCTGTAAAGCTTGGTCTGGTTGGGCTGGTAGTCTTTGCCGGTTTTGCGGTTTATCTCGATGCGGTTGTTCAGGAGAAATTCTCCGGCAAGCGCTGGACTGTGCCGGCCAAGGTTTATGCCCGGCCGCTGGAGTTGTTCGTCGGTGAAAAACTGTCGAAAAGCGACTTCCTCAAAGAGCTGGATGCCTTGGGCTACCGGCGCGAGAACAGCGTATCCGGCCCCGGCGCTGTGTCGGTTAACGGCAACAGCATCAATCTGTATTCCCGTGGTTTCCAGTTTTACGAAAGCGCCGAGCCTTCGCAGAAGGTCAATGTGCGTTTCTCGGGTGATTATGTTGCCGGTCTGAGCCAGGTCGGCGGTGGCAAACTCTCGGTTGCTCGCTTGGAACCCTTGCTGATTGGCGGCCTGTATCCGGCGCATCAGGAAGACCGGGTGCTGGTCAAGCTCGACCAGGTGCCGCCTACGCTGATCCAGACACTGGTCGCAGTTGAAGACCGCGACTTCTTTGAGCATCACGGTGTGTCGCCCAAGTCGATCGCCCGCGCCGTTTGGGTGAACGCCTCGTCAGGTGCATTGCGCCAGGGCGGCAGTACGCTGACTCAGCAGTTGGTGAAAAACTTCTACCTGACCAACGAGCGCAGCCTGACGCGTAAAGCCACCGAAGCGATGATGGCGTTGCTGCTGGAGCTGCATTACGACAAGAACGAAATTCTTGAGGCGTACTTCAACGAAGTGTTCCTCGGGCAGGACGGCAACCGTGCGATCCACGGTTTCGGTCTGGCCAGCCAGTACTTTTTCAGCCAGCCAATTGCCGAGCTTAAGCTTGATCAAATGGCGCTGTTGGTGGGCATGGTCAAGGGTCCGACGTATTACAACCCACGCCGCCATCCTGAGCGTGCAACGGTTCGGCGTAACCTGATTCTCGACATGCTGGCCGAGCAGGGCGTGGTTTCTGTCGAGGAAGCAACGGCGGCCAAGGCGCGTCCATTGGGCGTGACCAGCAAAGGCAGCATGGCCAACAGTTCATTCCCGGCATTCCTCGATCTGGTCAAACGCCAATTGCGCGAAGACTACAAAGAGGCTGACTTGACCGAGGAAGGGCTGCGCATCTTCACCAGCTTCGACCCGATCATGCAGATCAAGGCCGAAGAGTCGCTCACCGGCACGCTCAAGCGTCTGTCAGGGCGCAAAGGTGTGGATCAGGTTGAGGCCGGTATGGTCGTCACCAATCCGGAAACCGGTGAAGTGCAGGCGCTCATTGGCAGCCGTCAGCGGGGTTATGCAGGCTTCAACCGCGCGCTGGATGCGGTGCGTCCAATCGGCTCGCTGGTTAAACCTGCGGTTTACCTCACGGCGTTGGAGCGTCCGAGCGAATACACCCTGACGACCATGATGGAAGATAAAGCCTTCTCGGTTAAAGGGCAGGACGGCCAGGTATGGAGCCCGCAAAACTACGACCGTAAGTCGCATGGACGGATCTATCTGTACCAGGGGCTGGTCAACTCTTACAACCTGTCGACTGCCAAGCTGGGCTTGCAGGTTGGCGTGCCGAATGTACTGAAAACCTTGCAGCGGCTGGGTATGCAGCGCGAATGGCCGGCGTATCCGTCGATGTTGTTGGGTGCCGGTAGCCTGAGCCCGATGGAAGTGGCGGATATGTATTCAACCTTGGCCAACGGTGGTTTCAATACGCCGTTGCGCGGGATTCGCAGCGTGTTGACCGCCGAAGGCGAGCCGTTGAAGCGCTATCCCTACAAGATTCAGCAGCGCTTCGATCCGGGTGCAATCTACCTGCTGCAAAACGCCATGCAGAGAGTGATGCGCGAAGGCACCGGGCGTTCGGTTTACAACCAGTTGCCGCGCTCGTTGAATCTGGCTGGCAAGACCGGTACCAGTAACGACTCGCGAGATAGTTGGTTTGCAGGTTTTGGGCAGGATCTGCTCGCGGTCGTCTGGTTGGGACGTGACGATAACGGCCCAACGCCGCTGACCGGCGCAACGGGTGCATTGCAGGTGTGGACCAGCTTTATGGCTAAGGCCGACCCGCTGCCGCTGGATATGCCGCAACCGGATAACGTGGTGCAGGCATGGGTTGATCCGAAGACGGGACAGGGTTCCGATTCGAGTTGCCCGGGTGCGGTGCAGATGCCGTATATTCGTGGCAGTGAGCCAGTAGCCGGTTCTGCGTGCGGAATTCAAGCGCCGGTGGACTCTGTTATGGATTGGGTTCGTGGCTGGATAGAATAATTAAAGAGGGTTTGATGTGACTAAGTGGTTGATACCGGCTTTTACAGCGTCCCTGGTTTTGGCGGGTTGCTCCAGCGTACCGCGCGGGTCGATCCCGGTGGTTGATTCCGGTACTTCGGCGTCAGCTAACCGGATGGACAACGTCAAGGTCTATGGCTCCTCCAATGGCCAGCAAGGTTCTCAGGCGCAAGCTCAGGCTCAGGCGATCCCTGAAGATTCTGGCGTGGTGGTCATGGTGCCGGGCGGCGTGGGCGGCTCAATGCCGCTGGATACCTCATCCGCGCCGATCAGCAGCCAGCCAATACAATCCGAGCCGATTCAGATGAACTCGACTCAGGGCGATAACACGCCGTCGACCAGCAGTGCGCCAAGCATCAGCAGCTCGACGCAGAGCGCAGGTGGCCTGGCTGCAGACGAACAGCTTGATGGCCCGGTTCTGGCGCTGCTGACCACTGCTCAACAGCAGCAGGCAGGCGGTGACTTGAACGGCGCGGCTTCGAGCCTTGAGCGTGCCCAGCGCATTGCTCCGCGTGAGCCGCAGGTTCTATACAACCTGGCTCAGGTGCGTCTGGCTCAGGGTGACGCTGCGCAGGCTGAGCAATTTGCCCGTCGAGGCCTCAGCTACGCCAGTGGGCGTCCGGCGTTGCAGGCCAGTTTGTGGGATTTGATCGCGCAGTCCCGGCAGATGCAGGGCGATGCGGCAGGTGCAGCGCAGGCACGTGAGCGGGCCAAGGTTAATCTCTGATGGCCGTGCAAATAGCCGAGGTTGCCGAGTGCTTGTTGCTCATTGAGCGCGAAATGCGGGTCCAGCAGCTCTGGTCGGTCGAGCCGCCCAGCGCTGAGGCCATGGCCAGTGTTACGCCGTTTTGCGTCGACAGCATGCCATTCGAGCAATGGCTGCAGTGGATATTCGTGCCGCGCATGAAGATGATTATCGAGGCAGGCGCCGCTTTGCCCGGCGCGTCAGGAATTCAGCCGATGGCTGAACAGGTTTACGGAGAAAGCAATCCGCAAACCCGTGGTCTTCTCAAGTTGCTCGGCGAGTTTGATCAACTGATCAGCGACGCCAACTAACCCTGAGTCCGCTTAATTGCAGTTTTCGCTGATGGCCTTCTTGGCCTCGGCGATACGCTGCTGGCGCTCATCTTCGCCCAAACGGCGTACTTCCCCGTCGATCTCAGCCCGCAGGCGTGGGTTGTTCTCGAGTTGAGCCAGGCTGGTACGCACTTCGGTGCAGTACTGCTTGCGCTCGGCGGCCTTGGCGGCCACTTCAGCTTTGACCTTCTTGTCGATCTCGGCCTGTTCCGGGTTGGCGATGCTGTCGAACGTCGGCACCTCTGGCTTTTCTAGTGCTTGCACCGGCGCGCTGGTCGGGGTGTTGGTGTCGATTGTCGTCGCCTGCTGCCCGGCTGGCGGTTGCGCCCCGAAATGCGTCATACCCTGCGCATCGACCCACTTGTAAACTTGGCTGGCCATCGCCGAAGTGCTCATGATGAGCAGCAGGGTGCTGGTTAAAAATACGTGGCGCATGTTGAATCCTTAATTCGAACTGTCAGAGCTTGGAATAACTATAACCGTAATCTGTAGTTGCCCATGCTGCGCTATGTCACAACAGAAGTTTGTATATTCTGTCACGGATTACTTGACTTGCAGCGCTCTAATCCCGAACAATCCCACGCTCGCTGTAGTGGAGTCCGCCGCAAGCAGGCTTTAGCTCAGTAGAGATGAGGTGCACACCCGCGCCGACTTGTTACACCCGCAACGCGTTACCTCGCGCTGGGTGGGAAAACCCCGCAACACTTTGGGGCGTTCCCAATACTTGCTCAGTAGTAGCTGACGTAGTCGGCGACCACCGTCGCTCATGCTCTGCTTGGCAGTAAACCTATTTCAAACCGCCTTCTTCCTTGGCGGTTTCTGGCGTTTTAGAGGTGAACAACGTGGAGCTTTTATCCGGCGCTGAAATGGTCGTCCGCTTTTTGCGTGACGAAGGCGTTAAGAACATCTATGGGTACCCAGGCGGTGCCTTACTGCACATTTATGATGCCCTGTTCAAAGAACCTGAAGTGAACCATATTCTGGTTCGCCATGAGCAGGCGGCTACCCACATGGCTGATGGCTATGCACGTGCGACCGGTAAAGCCGGCGTAGTGCTGGTGACTTCCGGCCCGGGTGCAACCAACGCCATTACCGGTATTGCTACGGCCTACATGGACTCCATTCCGATGGTGGTTCTGTCGGGTCAGGTTCCTAGCAACATGGTCGGCACCGACGCGTTCCAGGAAACCGACATGATCGGTATTTCGCGGCCAATCGTGAAGCACAGCTTCATGATCAAGCACGCCTCGGAAATTCCGGAAGTGATGAAAAAAGCCTTCTACTTAGCTGAGTCCGGTCGTCCTGGCCCAGTGGTTGTCGATATCCCGAAAGATATGACCAACCCGGCTGAGAAGTTCGAGTACGTTTATCCGAAGAAAGCCAAGCTGCGTTCGTACAGCCCGGCACTGCGCGGTCACTCCGGGCAGATTCGCAAAGCGGCTGAGATGCTCATCGCGGCAAAACGCCCGGTCATCTACAGCGGCGGCGGCGTGATCATGGGCGGCGCATCCGCTCCGCTCACCGAGCTGGCGCAAATGCTCAACACGCCGGTCACCAATACCCTGATGGGTTTGGGCGGCTACCCAGGTACCGATCGCCAGTTCCTTGGCATGCTCGGTATGCACGGCAGCTACACCGCTAACCTGGCAATGCATCACGCGGACGTGATCTTCGCGGTTGGCGCACGCTTTGATGACCGTGTTATCAACGGCGCGGCCAAGTTCTGCCCGAACGCAAAAATCATCCACGTCGACATCGATCCGGCGTCTATCTCCAAGACCATCAAGGCCGACGTGCCAATTGTTGGTCCGGTTGAAAGCGTGCTGACCGAAATGGTCGCGATCCTCAAGGAAATCGGTGAAACCCCGAGCAAAGAGGCGCTGGCCAGCTGGTGGAAGCAGATCGAAGAGTGGCGCGGCAGCCGTGGCATGTTCCCTTACGAAAAGGGCGATGGCAGCATCATCAAGCCTCAAACCGTTATCGAGACGCTCAGCGAAGTAACGCACGGCGATGCATTTGTGACCTCCGACGTAGGTCAGCATCAGATGTTCGCGGCTCAGTACTATCGCTTCAACAAGCCTAATCGCTGGATCAACTCTGGCGGTCTGGGCACCATGGGCTTCGGTTTCCCCGCGGCCATGGGCGTTAAGCTGAGCTTCCCGGATGATGACGTCGCCTGTGTAACGGGTGAGGGCAGCATCCAGATGAACATACAGGAGCTGTCGACCTGCTTGCAGTACGGTTTGCCGGTGAAAATCGTCAACCTGAACAACGGCGCGCTGGGCATGGTGCGTCAGTGGCAGGACATGAATTACAACAGCCGTCACTCGCACTCCTACATGGAGTCGTTGCCTGACTTCGTCAAGCTGGCAGAGGCTTATGGCCATGTCGGCATGCGCATCACTGATCTGAAAGATCTGAAGCCGATGATGGAAAAGGCGTTCGCCATGAAAGATCGCCTGGTATTCCTCGACATTCAGGTCGACACCAGTGAGCACGTCTATCCGATGCAAATCAAAGACGGTGCAATGCGCGACATGTGGCTGAGCAAGACGGAGCGGACCTAATCATGCGACACATTATTTCCCTGTTACTGGAAAACGAACCGGGCGCTTTGTCCCGTGTGGTTGGCCTGTTCTCGCAGCGTAACTACAACATCGAAAGCCTGACTGTGGCGCCGACTGAAGACCCGACTCTGTCGCGTCTGACGTTGACCACGGTTGGTCATGATGAGGTGATCGAGCAGATCACCAAAAACCTCAACAAGCTGGTTGAGGTGGTCAAGCTGGTTAATCTTTCAGAGAGCGCTCACATCGAGCGTGAACTGATGCTGGTCAAGGTCAAGGCTACCGGTGCTCAGCGCGCCGAAGTCAAACGCACCACGGATATCTTCCGTGGGCAGATCGTCGACGTAACCAGCAGTGTCTACACCATTCAGTTGGCCGGCACGAGCGATAAGCTGGACAGCTTCATTCAGGCCGTAGGCACCGCCTCGATTCTGGAAACCGTGCGCAGCGGTGTTACCGGTATCGCCCGTGGCGACAAGGTTCTGAGCATCTGATTGTTCTGCACTAAAGAAGCCCCGCAAATTTTGCGGGGTTTTTTTTGCCTGTCATTTAATGCTGGCGATTCCAGAACGCGTTGATCAGCGGTTCTTTCAGATGTTTTTCAAGGGCAAACAGGCCGATGTCGTAAGCGGTGAGGGGCGGCTGAATATCGTAGGTGCGGATGCGTGCGCTAAGCGGACTGTTGTCGAGCACAATTTGCGGGACCACACCAATGCCAAAGCCCAGGCTGACCATGCTGACGATGGCCTCGTTACCGCTGACCTGAGCGTATATCCGGGGCTTGATGCTGTGATTTTTGAGCCAGCGATCGGTTCGTGTTCGCGCCAGCCCTTCTTCCGAGAGAATCATCGGCACATCACGCCAACTGGCTGCGCTCGGGTGCTTAACTTGCTCCTCAGTTAAAAGCTGCGGCGATTGCGGGCCAATGAAGCGCAGCGCCGAGCGGGCAATTGGCTGAAAGGCCACGCCGGTTGGCAGGCTGTCTGGGCGCGCTCCGATGGCAATGTCCTCAAGCCCTTCCTGGATACGCTCAACCGCTTTCGCCGCGTCCCCGGTGTGCAGCTTCATTTCGATGCGCGGGTATTCCTGGCGAAAGCTGCTCAAAATATCGTAGAGAAAGCTGTAGCTGGCCGTGACCGAGCAATACAGTGAAAGCTCACCTTGCAGAATCAATTGATCCTGCTTGAACGACTGGCGCATGGTCTGCCAGCCGCTTATCACCTCTGTGGCGTATTCGCGAAACTGCTGGCCCTCGCGGGTGAGTCGGACGGAGCGGTTATCCCGGAGAAACAACTGAGTGCCGAGTTCGTCCTCAAGCTGCTTGATACTGCGGCTGAGAGCAGACGGGCTGACATGATGCTCGCGGCTGGTTTTGCCGAAGTGCAGGTTGTCCGCAAGGGAGAGGAAAAGAATAAGCGAATGGCTGTTCATGTGTATTTCATATATCGGCATGTTGTGTTGCAAATATATCATTTTACGCAATGGGGGGAGGTCGCATAGACTGGCCACGTAGCGGTGCTTGCACCCACCCCTTTTTCGATTAGAAGAGCCAAGAACATGAAAGTTTATTACGACAAAGACTGCGACCTCTCCATCATCCAGGGCATGAAAGTAGCCATCATCGGTTACGGTTCTCAGGGCCACGCTCAAGCGTGCAACCTGAAAGACTCGGGTGCGGACGTGACCGTTGGTCTGCGTAAAGGCTCTGCTACCGTTGCCAAGGCTGAAGCCCACGGCCTCAAAGTTGCTGACGTTGCCACTGCTGTTGCCGGCGCTGATCTGGTAATGATCCTGACTCCGGACGAGTTCCAGTCGCAGCTGTACAAGCAAGAAGTTGAGCCGAACATCAAGCAGGGCGCTACCCTGGCTTTCTCCCACGGCTTCGCGATTCACTACAACCAAGTTGTTCCGCGCAGCGACCTCGACGTGATCATGATCGCGCCGAAAGCGCCGGGCCACACCGTGCGTTCCGAGTTCGTCAAAGGCGGCGGTATCCCTGACCTGATCGCTATCTATCAGGATGCTTCGGGCAACGCCAAGAACGTTGCACTGTCTTACGCTTCGGGCGTGGGCGGCGGCCGTACCGGTATCATCGAAACCACCTTCAAAGACGAAACTGAAACCGACCTGTTCGGCGAGCAGGCTGTTCTGTGTGGCGGTTGCGTTGAGCTGGTTAAAGCGGGCTTCGAAACTCTGGTTGAAGCTGGTTACGCGCCAGAAATGGCCTATTTTGAGTGCTTGCACGAACTGAAGTTGATCGTTGACCTGATGTTCGAAGGCGGTATCGCCAACATGAACTACTCGATCTCTAACAACGCTGAGTACGGCGAATACGTTACCGGTCCGGAAGTTATCAACGCCGAATCGCGTCAGGCTATGCGTAACGCTCTGAAGCGCATTCAGGACGGCGAATACGCCAAAATGTTTATCCAGGAAGGCGCTGCCAACTATCCTTCGATGACTGCTTACCGTCGCAACAACGCTGCTCACGGCATCGAAGTTGTTGGCGAGAAGCTGCGTTCGATGATGCCTTGGATTGCAGCGAACAAGATCGTCGACAAAGCCAAGAACTAAGGCTTTTTGCGACAGCGAAAAACGCGGCCAATGGCCGCGTTTTTTCGTTCTGTAGCCTACTTCTGGTATAAAGCCTGATCTTTAAGCGTTGTCTGGCTGTTTCAGATAAGGCCAAATGAATATCTTAATCCGTTGCAAGGTGCAGTTCATGAACGAGCGTCCCGAAGAGCAAGGCCCTACTCCTGAAGAGGAAAGTCTGCTGCCAATCGATGAGCACATTGAAGAAGGGCACGATGCTGAGGGCCGCAAGGTCCGTCACCGCGGCATCTATCTTTTGCCGAACCTCTTCACCACCGCCAACCTGTTTGCCGGTTTCTACGCCATCATCAATGCAATCAACGGCAACTTCTATGTGGCAGCGGCGACTATTTTCGTCGCCATGGTGCTCGACAGTCTGGATGGGCGTGTCGCGCGTCTGACCAATACGCAAAGCGCCTTTGGTGCTGAATACGATTCGCTGTCCGACATGGTCGCGTTCGGCGTGGCACCGGCAATCATCGCGTTCGAGTGGGCGTTGGGCAGCTTGGGTAAGGTCGGCTGGATGGTTGCATTCATCTATGTCGCCGGTGCTGCATTGCGCCTGGCACGCTTCAACACTCAAATCGGCAGCGTCGATAAGCGCTACTTCATCGGTCTGGCCAGCCCGGCAGCAGCCGGTGTGGTGGCGGGAACGGTGTGGGCATTCAGTGACTTCGGTATTGAAGGCTCGAACATGGCCTTTGTGCTGGCTGTACTGGTAGCGGCCGCTGGCATGTTGATGGTCAGTAACATCAAATATCACAGCTTCAAAGATCTCGACCTCAAGGGGCGTGTGCCGTTTGTGGCGATCCTTGCTGTGGTGCTGGTGTTCGCGGTAGTTTTCAGCGACCCACCGCGGATCTTGCTGATTATCTTCCTGGCCTATGCGTTCTCTGGTCCGGTGCAATATTTGTTGCAATTGCGTCGCCGCAAAACAGCCAAGTGATGTAATTTCTGTCAGGCTCCGCGGTCTACTCGTCTTACTACTGGTAGCTGCGGAGTCATCATGCTGATCAAGCTTCCCCCTGCGTCTGCTTGCAAAGAGTCAGACGTCACCCCCGAGTCAATTTACTTATCGCGGCGCAAGTTTGTTGGCAGCTCAATGCTCGGGCTGGCGGCTACAGCTATGCCTGTGTTGGCGCGTGCCGAAGATGCAGTCCGTTACGCTGGGGTCGAGCCTGCAAAGGCGCCGGCCTGGTTTCAGAACAAGCTTTCAAGCACGCAATGGCAGGATGTTGTAGCCAAGGGCGAAACCATCACGCCTTATGTCGACGCGACCCAGTACAACAACTTCTATGAGCTTGGCGCCAATAAAGGCGACCCAAAGGCCAATGCGGCTGCACTAAAGACCGAGCCCTGGACCGTTGTGGTCGATGGCGAAGTGGCTAATCCCGGTCGTTATACCCTCGAAGACTTCATACAACCTCATCAACTTGAAGAGCGCATTTACCGGTTGCGCTGCGTAGAGGCGTGGTCGATGGTGGTGCCGTGGCTGGGGATTCCGCTGTCAGCGTTGCTCAAACAAGTCGCGCCAACCAGCAAAGGCAAGTTCGTCCGGTTCGAGACGCTGGTCGACCGCGAGAATCTGCCGGGGCAAAAATCCAGCTTCGGGCTTATCGACTGGCCTTATGTGGAAGGGCTGCGTATTGATGAGGCGATGAGTCCGTTAGCGATTCTGGCGGTCGGTATGTATGGGCGCACGCTGCCCAATCAGAATGGCGCACCATTACGGTTGGTCGTGCCCTGGAAGTATGGCTTTAAAAGCATCAAGTCGATTGTGCGCATCAGCCTGGTTGAAGAGCAGCCGAAAACCACCTGGCAATCGCTGGCCGCCGATGAATATGGTTTTTACGCCAACGTTAATCCGAGCGTCGACCATCCGCGTTGGACGCAAGCGCGTGAACGGCGTTTGCCAAGTGGTCTGTTTAGCCCGAATGTTCGCGATACCCTGATGTTCAATGGTTATGGCGATGAAGTTGCCTCTCTCTACAGAGGCATGGACCTGCGAGTTAATTACTGATGCGTTATCCGCTTTGGCGTTTTCTGGTGTTTGTCGTCATTGCAGCTGTGCCGCTGTATTGGTTCTATCAGGCCTGGTTGTTTGCGCTCGGCCCGGATCCGGGCAAGACCTTGGTTGATCGTCTGGGCTTGGGCGTTTTGATTCTGTTGTTTATCACCCTGGCGATGACGCCGCTGCAGAAGCTGACAGGCTGGCCGGGTTGGATTGCAGTGCGCCGACAACTAGGGCTGTGGTGCTTTGCTTATGGGGTGCTGCATCTCACTGCGTATAGCGTGTTCATTCTGGGGCTGGACTGGGCGCAGTTCGGGGTAGAGTTAAGCAAGCGTCCATACATAATAGTGGGGGCGCTGGGCTTTCTCGGCTTGCTGGTGTTGGCGATTACCTCTAACCGTTTCAGCCAGCGCCGTTTAGGCAAGCGTTGGAAGAAGTTGCATCGCGTGGTATATGGCATCCTCGCGCTGGGCTTGCTGCACATGCTGTGGGTTGTGCGCGCAGATCTCAAAGAGTGGAGCCTGTATGCCTTGATCGGTGTGTTCCTGATGGTTCTGCGTATTCCGGCGGTAGCCAGGCGTTTACCGCTCATTCGCTCTAAATCAGCCGGTACTGCAATAAATCCGCAATAAACCCTTGACGGCAAAACTGAGGTGCCTATAATGCGCACCTCTTCCGGCGTCGACCTCTCGGAAAACTTCTTAGAAAACAAGAAGTTAGCTTAAAAAGAGGGGTTGCAAAACAGCGAAAGCTGTGTAGAATGCGTCGGGCTCTGAAGGGTGGTTTTAAAGCCTTTTAGAGTGATCGCCACGGTGATCGGAAGCGGTAGAAAACGAGGTGTTGACAGCGGCTTTGAACGCTGTAGAATGCGCCTCCCGCTGACGAGAAGCTGGTTTGATCGGAAGCGCAAGTGGTTGAGTAGATTGAAGAAATTCTTCGAAAAACAGCTTGACAGTAAATGAG
>NZ_FPBC01000009.1 GCF_900116605.1 Pseudomonas marincola | reverse complement strand
TTCATCGCCGATGGTAGTGTGGGGTTTCCCCATGTGAGAGTAGGTCATCGTCAAGCATCTATACCGAAACCCCAGATCATGCAGATGATCTGGGGTTTCTTTTTGGCTGTAGAAAACTATGCGTACGGTTAAATCGCCAGTAAGACGGCTGTCTTGCAGCGACTGATAACGATCAGGCTGAATCGTGTTCGCGTCTGGTGTACGGTAGCTTCGGTGTTACATCAGTCGCGGAGTTGAGATGAGCGTTAATGATCAGGATTTGACTCGTCTGGCTGCCGAGTTGGGCAAGCAGCTAGTCAGTGTGCAGGCACAGGTTACAACCGCAGAGTCCTGTACGGGTGGCGGTATTGCTGAGGCGATAACCCGAATTCCCGGCAGCTCTGCCTGGTTTGAAGCCGGCTATGTGACCTACTCCAATGCACAGAAGACTCAGCAGTTGGGGGTTAGCCCAGAGTTGTTTGGCAGCGTCGGAGCTGTCAGTGAAGAGGTCGTTGTCGAGATGGTCCGTGGTGCACATGCTAATAGCGGCGCTCGCTATGCGGTTGCGGTTAGCGGTGTTGCAGGTCCGGATGGCGGTTCGACGGATAAGCCCGTGGGGACTGTCTGGGTGGCCTGGGCTGAGGGTTCGAAGGTGTTCACCCACCGCTGTTTGTTTGCTGGAGACCGTGAACAGGTCCGCCGACAAACGGTTTTTACCGCGCTAGAGGGGTTGCTTCGTCTGCTCGCAAAAGAAAATCCAATTGTGGGGTAGGCGTGCGGCCTAGCCTATGGAATAATACTGTCTACTTATACAGTTGTTGGCGGCCGTCAGGCCCTCTTAATCACGTGGGGATTTCAATGGACGAGAATAAGAAGCGCGCTTTGGCTGCTGCCTTGGGCCAGATCGAAAAGCAATTCGGTAAAGGCGCAGTCATGCGCATGGGCGACCATGATCGCCAGGCTATCCCAGCGATCTCTACCGGCTCGCTCGGGCTGGACATTGCCTTGGGCATTGGTGGTTTGCCGAAAGGCCGTATCGTCGAAATCTACGGCCCTGAGTCGTCAGGTAAAACTACCCTGACGCTCTCTGTTATTGCTGAAGCTCAGAAAGCCGGTGCGACCTGTGCATTCGTCGATGCCGAGCACGCACTCGACCCTGAGTATGCCGGCAAGCTGGGCGTTAATGTTGATGATCTGCTGGTATCGCAACCGGATACCGGAGAGCAGGCGCTGGAAATCACCGACATGTTGGTGCGCTCCAATGCCATTGACGTAATCGTTGTCGACTCCGTGGCTGCACTGGTGCCGAAAGCGGAAATCGAAGGTGAGATGGGCGACATGCACGTCGGCCTGCAAGCCCGTTTGATGTCGCAGGCGCTGCGTAAAATCACCGGTAACATCAAGAACGCCAACTGCCTGGTTATCTTCATCAACCAGATCCGCATGAAGATCGGCGTAATGTTCGGCAGCCCTGAAACCACTACCGGTGGTAACGCGCTGAAGTTCTACGCATCGGTTCGCCTCGATATCCGCCGTACAGGTGCGGTTAAAGAGGGTGACGAGGTTGTGGGCAGTGAAACCCGGGTTAAAGTCGTCAAGAACAAGGTTGCTCCGCCGTTCCGTCAGGCCGAGTTCCAGATCCTTTACGGTAAGGGTATCTACCGTAACGGTGAAATCATTGATCTGGGCGTACTGCACGGTTTCCTGGAGAAGTCTGGCGCTTGGTACAGCTACCAGGGCAGCAAGATCGGTCAGGGCAAGGCCAACTCGGCTAAGTATCTGGAAGATAACCCGGAAGTCGCCGCCACTCTGCAAAACCTGATCCGTGAAAAACTGCTGACGCCGGCAACTCCCGCCAAGGCTGCAGCAGAGTCGGTTGATAGCGCCGAAGTAGACGCTTAAACCGATAGGTTAGTGAGGATGGCCGTCATACTCGACAATTTGACCGCTGTACGCCGCACGGCAATGGATTTGTTGGCGCGGCGTGAACATGGTCGAGTCGAGTTGACGCGCAAATTACGTTTGCGCGGCGCTACCCCAGAATTGATCGAACCAACCCTCGACCGCCTGGCGGAAGAGGGTTTGTTGTCTGAGGCGCGCTACCTCGAAAGTTTTGTCAGCTACCGTGCACGCGCAGGTTACGGCCCATTGCGGATTCGTGAAGAGCTAAACCAGCGCGGACTGGCACGCAGCGACATCGAACAGGCCTTGCGCGACTCAGGCATCAACTGGGCCGAATTACTGCTTGATACCTGGCAACGCAAGTTTGCCGGTGAATTGCCCGCAGACATGCGCGAGCGTGCCAAGCAGCAGCGCTTTCTCAGCTATCGTGGCTATCCCCAGGATTTGATCAGCAAGCTGTTGCGCGGCGCGCTGGACGATTAGTTCGCGACGCGTCTTTACCGGCCCCAATACTCATCCGTTAAACCCGCTCACAGGCCGCAAGTTTTGCGTACGGCCTGCAATGCGTTATGCCTGCAATATACTGCGCCGCTATTTATACCAACTGGGCGCAGCAGTACGTAGCGGTGCATGTGGCGCAGTCAGGCTTGCCAGTGTTGCGGTTGATTGATGAAATTCAGTAGCTCGCGCAAACGCCCCAAGTGGCGACCGGTGAAAGCAAAAGCCAGGCGGGCGAGGTGAGCAAGTTCGGGCTCATCCATTTCTGCCACCCCGCTAGCCAACTGCTCGAAACCACCGCTGATGCATAAATCGCTGAATTGCTCATGCAGCAACTGCATGGCCGTTGAGTTGAGTAGATGATTGATGCGGATAACAAACCGCCCTTTAAGCCAGCGGCTTGAGTGGAAGTTGGCGTAGAAGCGGGCGATCTCGGTGGCCGCATCCTCGACGCTATAAACCAGACGCATCAGGTGCATGTCGCTCGGCAGGATGTAGGCGTTGTCGCGCAATTCAGCCTCGATAAATTCCAGCGCACGTTGCCAGTAAGTACCGCCTGGCTGATCAAGCAGGACGATCGGCACTAACGGGCTTTTGCCGGTTTGAATCAGGGTCAATACTTCCAGCGCTTCATCCAGTGTGCCAAAGCCGCCGGGACATAAGACCAGCGCGTCTGCTTCCTTGACGAAGAACAGTTTGCGCAGGAAAAAGAAATGGAACGACAACAGGTTGTCCGAGCCTTTCATGGTCGGGTTGGCGGTTTGTTCGAACGGCAGGGTGATGTTGAACCCCAAGCTGTTTTCACGCCCTGCGCCCTCATGCGCAGCAGCCATGATGCCGCCACCGGCACCGGTGATTACCATGAGGTCATAACGCGCCAGCGTTTGTCCAAGATCACGTGCCAGGCCATACACTGGATGGTCGGCTGGGGTGCGCGCAGAGCCAAACACAGTGACTTTGCGCCGACGTTTGAAGCGCTCCAGTGCGCAGAATGCATGCTCCATCTCACGCAGTGTCTGCAGCATGATCTTGGCATCCCAGCGATTGCGATCGGCCTGCGCCATGCGCACAACGGTGGTGAGCATTTCACGATAGAGAGACTGATTAGGGCTGTCGGGCGGGGTGATCAGTGCGGTCAGTTGATCCAGATATGACGCCACATCAATGCTGGTGGTTTGCACATGGCGTGACAGGTAGTCGTCAGCTTCATAAGGCATAAAGAGTCTCCTGTTGAGCGTAACCGTATCGCCAAGCATCCGTGCTGCTACGGTTCTACAGAGAGAGTATGGCTGCAGGATGACGTTTTGCGGCGTTACGCAGTGCTAATTTGCACGCAGCTAGAGTGATGCAGCGTAATGCGAGGGCAGTCTGGCTGCGCAGTCGCCTGTGCAGTGCGCTGAGGCGCTGGACAGGCAAACCGGGAGGGACGTGCGACTTACTGGATGTTGCAGTCGGTTTTGTCGTAGTTCTCATTGGCAACCGGGCGGTTGCTTTTGTATTCGGTGAACTCGTAGCGCAACACTGCGCCGCGTGAAAGCAGTTGGCGGAAACCATTGTTGTTGCACACGCTGGCAGCAAGTTGCGCACGCATTGCATCCGGGTTGGCGCGCATTTGTGTGGCATGGGCCTCGCGGACACTCAAGTGATTGATTAGCACGTGGCCATCAACGGTGTAGCCCTGATCCAAGATGTCGCCATTGATGGCGCGTGGAGTGCCAACACTGCTTTGCTTGGCAACCTGCTGCAGGAGCTTGGTCAGTTCAAAGTCTTTCAGTGACGATGCATGAGCAACCACTGGCAAGGTGAGTGCGATGGAAAGGGCAATTAATCGAAACATCAGGGTCTCCGCAATCATTTGGAACCTTCGACAGGCTTGGGTCTGCATAGGTTCAGCGTGCAATCATAATACCTATAAGCGGGCGCTTTGTACCTTCAGTCGTTAGCTCCGCTGTTGGCACCCAGGTTTGCTAGAATGCCGCACCCTGAATTTGAGTGATGTCATGCGCCGCTTAACTGTACGAGTTATTCACTGATGAGCCATGCCGTAGCGCGTCTGCGCACTGCGCGGCTTGCCCGCAGTGAGAAACCATTTATTGCCCGTGGCTCGCGTTCGATTCGATGTGAGTCCTGTCGCATCGCGCTGTCTCACTGCATTTGCGCATTGCGGCCAAATGTTCAGGCGCATTCGGGGATGTGTCTGCTGATGCATGATATCGAGGCCCTCAAACCGAGCAATACCGGTTGGTTGATTGCCGATGTGGTGGCAGACACCTGTGCTTTTGGATGGCAGCGAACAGTCGTCGACGAGGCGCTGTTGGCCTTGCTGGCTGATCCAGCCTGGCAGCCCTTTCTGGTGTTCCCGGGTGAGTACGCCGAGCCAGAACGCGTCGTCAGTGAAGTGCAGCCTGTGGCTGGCAAGAGGCCGCTGTTTATCCTGCTGGATGCAACCTGGACCGAGGCGCGCAAGATGTTCCGCAAGAGCCCTTATCTGGCAAATCTGCCGGTGTTGGGTTTGCAGCCGGAGCAGGTTTCACGTTATCGGTTGCGCCGTTCCAAGCGTGATGATCACTTGTGTACCGCCGAAGTGGCTGCGCTGTGCCTGGAGCTGGCCGGTGATCAGCGTGCGGCAGATGCGCTGAACACCTATTTCGATGTGTTCAGCGAGCACTACATCGCCGCCAAAGGTCCGCGTGCAGTGGACCTCAACGATGAGCTGCACAACCAGCTGCGCACCTTTCTCTGAGCCAGAAAACCGTTGCGCAGCACTCGGTACTGCGCAACGCACGGCATGCTTAGTGTTGAGCCAGCGCTTCGACCTTGGCCTGCGGCTTTTGCGGCCATAGTTGCGCAATCAACATCCCGCCCAGCATCAGCGCGCAACCCAGATAACCCCGCGCGTGCAGCGATTCACCGAGCAACAGCGCGCCGGCAATGGCGGCAAATACCGCCTCAAGCGACAGGATAATGGCCGCATGCGAGGCGATTGCACTTTTCTGTGCAACGACTTGCAGGGTGAAGCCGACCGCAACACCGAAGATGCCGCCGTAAAGCACCGCCGGGCCAGCTGCGATAACCGCTTCCAGGGAGATGGTTTCAAACAGTGCGCCGCAAACCAGGCTGATGATCGCGCAGGTCGCAAACTGGATGACCGCCAGGCGCAGTGGATCGTGACGGCTGGCAAAGTGACCCACCAGTAATACATGAATACCCCAAACGAATGCGCCTGCCAGTTGCAGCCAGTCGCCCGAAGCGACATGGAAACCCTCGCCAACGCTGAGCAGGAACATGCCGACTACCGCGAGTACGGCGCCGAGCCAAATGCCCAGGCCGCTTTTCTGGCCGATAAACAAACCCAGAATCGGCACAATGATCACGTACAGCCCGGTAATGAAGCCCGAGTTGGTCACGGTGGTGAACAGCAAGCCAACCTGCTGCAAGTTGATGCCGATTGCCAGCGCCAAGCCCATCAGGCCGCCGCCAATTAACAGGCCGCGATTAACAGGCTCTGGCTTGCTCGCAGGGGTACGCCGTTCAAGCAGGGAAAGCACTGGCAGCAAAATGACGGTCGCGAGGGCGAAGCGCAGACCGCTGTAATAAAACGGGCCGATGGAGTCCATACCCAGACGCTGGGCGACAAAAGCCGAGCCCCAGATCATGGCCGTGAGCAGCATCATCAAATCGGCCCGTAAGGCGTTGCGTTGCATAGAAAATTCTCGGCAGGATTAAGGGCGCAGACTTTGCCGTAAAGTAATCAACTTGACCACCCCGAGTTCGCTCGGCATGCTGGGCACCGCCAGCCGCGTTTAAACATCGGATTGATAGACTACCGAGCGTTTTTTGCGTACTCGCCAATAGCTCAAAGTGTTAACTTGGAGCTGATTTATAATCAGCGCCAGCGCATTGCAGTGCGCATAAACCTGTGCGTTACCCGGTAACTAACTATGCGTTGTGAGCGATGCTTGCAAACGAAGCCCCTATAAGAAGAACAGGATCCGCAATGGCTGCTTATGAAATCCTGATTGCAGATGACCACCCGCTGTTTCGCAGTGCATTACAACAAGCGCTGACACTCGGGTTGGGCAGTGGTGTTCGGTTGGTAGAAGCGGCAAGCATTGCCGAGCTGGAAGCCCATCTGGCTGAAAAGTCTGACTGGGATCTGGTCTTGCTCGATCTTAATATGCCCGGCGCTTATGGCTTTTCAGGGTTGATCCTGCTGCGCGGTCAGTACCCGCAGATCCCCGTCGTCATGGTGTCTGCACAGGAAGAGGCGGCCGTGGTCACACGTAGCCGTGAATTTGGCGCCAGTGGTTTCATTCCCAAGTCGAGCTCACTTGAAGTTATTCAGCAGGCGACGCGACAAGTACTCGATGGTGATGTGTGGTGGCCGCAGACTAATGAGGAAGAGTTTGCTGTTTCCAGCGAAGCTAAAGCTGCGAGTGCCGGTCTTGCGAGTTTGACGCCTCAGCAGTTCCGCGTTCTGACCATGGTCTGTGATGGTTTGCTCAACAAGCAAATTGCCTATGAGCTGAGTGTGTCCGAGGCCACTGTGAAGGCTCACGTGACGGCTATCTTCCGTAAGCTGGGAGTGCGTACCCGAACTCAGGCAGCACTGTTGTTACAGCACTTGGAAAGCATTCCTTCAGCGTAGAAATCAAATACCTGCGTAGCTCTCTCAATAACAAGGCACGCTGTTGCCTTGTCGTCGTTTATTTTTTGAGTCGTTCCAGATGTCCCCATTCAAAGGTAAAACCGGTTTTAGGCGCGTCCTCAATGCGACCGGCTATTCGTTCGATGGCTTGCGCGCCGCATTTCTCGGTGAGGCGGCTTTTCGCCAACTGGTTTTGCTCAACATTGTATTGATCCCGCTGGCCTTTTGTTTCGATGTCAGCAAGGGTGAGCGCGCGCTGATGGTCGGCGTGTGCCTGCTCGCGCTGATCGTCGAACTGCTCAATTCAGCCGTCGAGGCGGCGATCGACCGCATCTCGCTGGACCTGCATCCGTTGTCGAAAAATGCCAAAGACATGGGCAGTGCAGCCCAGTTCGTCTCACTGTCGCTGATTGGCTGTGTCTGGCTGATCATCTTGCTGGGCTGAGATCAGGCAATATTTGGCAGCACAATCTGGTCGCTGCGCTTGATCCCGTGCGTCAGTGTCTGGCACAGCTCGACAAACTCACGCATGGCCGCCGTACGGTATTTCTGCTTGTGCCAGATGAAATAGAACTGCCGGCGCAGGTCCAGCGTCGGTGTTTCGACGGCGACCAAGCTGCCGCGGCGGAATGCATCGCGCAGCGCCAGACGCGAAATACAACCAATGCCCAGCCCCGACTCGACCGCACGCTTGATCGCTTCGGTATGTTCAAGTTCCAGGCGGATGTTCAGCGATGTGGGGTGATGACGCATCGCCCGGTCGAAGGTGAGGCGGGTGCCGGAGCCCTTTTCCCGTAAGATCCACGCCTCCCGCGTGAGGTCATCAAGGTTTGCCTCACCGCGTTTTGCCAGCGGATGTTGCGGGGCGCAGAACACCACCAGTTCATCCTCGATCCAAGGCAATACCTCGATATTCGGGTCCTGGCAGTCGCCTTCGATCATGCCCAGATCCAGTTCATAGTGAGCGATTTGCTGAACCACATGTGCGGTGTTGTGCACTTGCAGTTTCACCTTGCACTCAGGATGCAGCTGCATGAAGTTGCCGATCAGCAATGTCGCCAGATAGTTACCGACCGTCAGCGTGGCGCCGACGCTAAGGGACCCCAAGCCGCTCTCACTCTTCAGCAGCCGCTCAATGGTTTTAACCTGATCGAGCAGGGCGATAGCCTGGGGCAGTAATTCGCGGCCCAGCGCATTGAGGTTAAGCCGCTTGCCCGCACGGTCGAATAATTGGCTGTCGGTCTGGCGTTCCAGCTCGGTAAGGGAGGTGCTGGTAGCCGATTGCGAGAGGGCCAGCGACTCGGCTGCGCGTGAAACGCTTTCCTGCTGCGCCACGGCGACAAACACTTGCAGTTGTCTGAGAGTAAATCGCATATCTATATAACCGATAACCTATATCTTAATTATTCGCTTAACAGATATTCTGCGCCCCACTAGAATGCCGCGCAATCACCAATTTTGACCTTTGAGGTAACCTGCATGAGCAACCTGAACGTCGAGCGCGTGCTTAGCGTCCATCACTGGAACGATACCCTGTTCAGTTTCCGCACGACCCGCAGCCAGGGTTTGCGTTTCGAGAACGGCCAGTTCGTGATGATCGGCTTGCAGCAGGAAAACGGTCGGCCGCTGATGCGTGCCTATTCAATCGCCAGCCCAAACTACGAAGAGCACCTTGAGTTCTTCAGCATCAAGGTGCAGGACGGTCCGCTGACCTCGCGTCTGCAGCACCTCAAGCCGGGTGATGAGTTGATGGTCAGCCGCAAGCCTACCGGTACTCTGGTGCTGGACGACTTGCTGCCGGGCAAGCACTTGTATCTGCTGAGCACGGGCACCGGCCTGGCGCCGTTTATGAGCGTAATCCAAGACCCTGAAACCTACGAGCGTTACGAGAAAGTCATTCTGGTTCACGGTGTGCGCTACGTGAACGAAGTTGCTTATCGCGAGTTCATTACCGAGCACCTGCCGCAGAATGAATACTTTGGTGACTCGCTCAAGGAAAAGCTGATTTACTACCCGACCGTAACCCGTGAAGAGTTCGAGAATCAGGGCCGCCTGACGGACCTGATGCGCAGCGGCAAGTTGTTTGCGGATATCGGTCTGCCGCCGATCAATCCTCAAGATGACCGCGCCATGATCTGTGGCAGCCCAAGCATGCTCGACGAGACCAGCGAAGTGCTGGAAAGCTTCGGCCTCAAGGTTTCCCCGCGTATGGGCGACCCAGGTGATTACCTGATTGAGCGCGCATTCGTAGAGAAGTAAGTTTTAGCTGGCAAGTTAAAGCAACACACAAAAAAACTACCGATTCAGGTGGTTTTTTTGTGTCCGCCGTTTGGCTCAGCGCGTTGCAGTACGCTTGATGTCGAGTGCCCAGCGCTCGTCATCGCGGAAGGCAATTAGCAGCAAGCTGGCCGCGAAGATAATCAGCGATGGGTAGAACAGCGCGTTGGAACCCTGCAAAAACCAGCCCCATGGGTCTATTACCGAGCCCAGAACAGCCAGCAGCGTGAGGCCATTGAGCAGCGCTTGTAGCGGGTAGGTCCAGCGGCGTAGCAGCCCAATGACGATCAGCACGCCTATGGCGATCTGAATCACCCCCAACACCTGCATCGCACTTTCAGCCGTGAGCAGACCGAAATAGAACTTATTGGCGACGGCAACGCTGTGCGCAACATTGAATAGCTTATCGGCTCCCCAGATAACCAACAGCCAGCCGAGTGAGATGCGTAACAGTAATAACGTCCAGTGTTTCATGGCGATCAGCGCTCCAATGAGAATACTGCTGGAGTCTAATATAGGACTCTTCAGTCCTAAATAGATCGAATGGACTGTAACGTGGTGAACTGTAAGTTATTCTTTCGCTAGCCCTGAGCCGATCCTGACTATTCGCCTGGTTCTCAGCCGTTTGCCAGCACCACGTCGAGCACGCGAATCTCTGCAGGTGTCGGGTAATGCCAGTGCACATCGAGATCCCAGAACTTCGCTCCGTAGCGGCGTTCGGGTACCGGCGTCTGATAAGCGGGGCGCGGGTCCTGGGCCAGGCATTGTTCGATCAGCGCCACCAGCGGTTCACTCAGGCGCTGTGCATGCAGCTGTGCTTGCTCAAGCGCGGGCTGATTCCAGCTGACGGGCAGGAGACTGGGGGCCGCCGCAGCCATGTGATTGAATGCGCCAGGCACTTGGTCTGCGTAGGGTACATACGGCTTGATGTCGAGCACCGGCGTGCCATCCAGCAAGTCGATGCCCGATAGCCACAATTTGCCCGGCTCGACTTTCTCCAGCGCCACCACCGATTGGCCGATGCCGTTCGGGCGGTGCGTGGCCCGCGTCGCAAAAACGCCCATGCTTTGATTACCGCCCAAACGCGGTGGCCGGACTTTGAGGCGCGGCTTGTCTTCAAGGGCCTGATGGAAAACAAACAGCAGCCAGACATGACTGACCTGCTCAAGCCCCTGAATCGCTTCGGGCTGATCAAACGGCGCTACCAGTTCCAGCACCCCGCGCGCGGCAGGCGCCAGTTGCGGCTGGCGCGGAATGGCGAACTTCTCTTTGAAGCAGGAGCGCACAAAGCCGATGGGCGATACTGAGTAAGTCATGGAGGCGAGTCGCGGCAGATAGGTCGGCTATGGTAACCGCAACGCAGCGGCAGGTTAAATCCGGCGTGCCGCTGCGTTGCGCATCGGTGCTGGCGGGGGTGGCGCCTCAGAGGCTGAAACCGCCGTCCAGTGGGATGACGTTGCCGGTCATATAGGCACCGGCGGCACTCGCCAGACTAATCGCCAACGCTGCCATTTCCTCTTCGCGGCCCCAGCGTTTCATCGGGATGACGTCAACATCGGCGGCCATGGCGGCGCTGTCCTGTGCGATGTGTTTGGTCATCTTGCTCGGGAAGCGTCCGGGTGCAATCACGTTGACGTTGATGTGTTCGCTGACCAGTTCGCGCGCCAGCATGCGTGACATCTGATGCAGCGCCGCCTTGCTCGGCCCATACGCCCAGGCATCTTCGCCAAACGAGCTGATGCCGGCCACCGAGCCGATATTGATGATGCGGGCCGGGTTATCACTGCAGCCGGCTTTGCGCAGCAGCGGCAACAACTGCTGGATGCAGCCGAACACCGAGGTCACGTTGAGTTGCATGACCTTATCCCAGCCTTTGGCCGGATAACTTTCCAGTGGCGCACCCCATGTGGTTCCGGCGTTATTCACCAGAATGTCCAGTTGTGGGGTTATTTCGCCAATGGCAGCGGCAAAAGCCTGAATGCCTTCCTCGGTTGCAAGATTGGCCGCGATAGCGTGGCATTCGCCGAGAACGCTCAGCTCTGCCGCTGTATCTGTGCAGGCTTGTGCGTCGCGGGCACAAATGATCACCTTGGCACCTGCTTCGAGGTAGGCCTTGGCGATCATTTTACCGATGCCGCGAGTACCGCCAGTAACCAGCGCGGTGCGGCCTTGCAGCGAGAAGTACGGGTGCATGGCGAATCCTTGAAGGAGGAGAGAGCCATTACCCTAAACGTGCGCGGCCACCAAGGGAGGCACTATTGCGCACGTAAATGCAGGGTTATACAGAACCTAGTTCTGCTCGCGCAGTGCCAGGCCCTTGAGGAAATTGCGCAGGAACTGGTCGCCGCAGGTGCGGTAGTTGCTGTGGCCGAACTTGCGAAACAGCGCGCTCATTTCCGGCTTCGAAACCGGGAAGTCGACACTCTGCATGATCTGGTGCATGTCATCTTCCTTGAGCTCGAAGGCAACGCGCAGTTTCTTCAGGATGATGTTGTTGGTGATTGGCAGCTCGAAAGGTTGCGCCGGGCGACTGTCATCCTTGCCACGCTTGAAGTACACCAAACCATCGAGAAAGTGCGCCATCAGCTCGTCATCACACAGAACGAAACCTTCCTCGTCTTCTTTCTTCAGCAGCAGGCTGACCTCATCGGCGGTGATGGTCTTGTTGCTCAGCTGAAAGATTTCGGCCAGCTCTTCATCATTGATGTTAAGCGTGTAGCGCAGGCTACGCAGTACGTCGTTATTGAGCATTAGGGTTCCTGATAATGGGAGAGCAGTAAATTGACATGACTGCGTTTAGAAGCGCTCTTTTGCTGCCAGATAGCGCCATTGGCCCGGCGGGACTTTGGACATGGGTACACCGCCCACACGGATGCGCTTGAAGCTCAGGACTTTCAGCCCGACTTCATTGCACATGAACACGATTTGTCCCGGAATCGGATTTTTCAGGGCAAAGCGCAAGCGAGTCTCGTTCTGCCAGCTGACCTTGCACGGCGGCAACGCGTAGTTATTGAAGACCAGGCCATGATTGAGACGCTTAAGGTCGCGCTCGCTGAGCTGGCCGCTCACTTCAACCACGTATTCCTGCTCCATCTTGACGATGTCGTCGCGCAGTTTGCGTTCGATACGCCAGTCCTGAGTCATCACGTGCAGGCCTTCTGCACCGGCTTGCAAGGGTATGCAGGGCGTTAAGTTGATCAGGTGGGCTTTCAGAGGGCGGATTTTCGAGGCGTCATCGGCCCAGTGACTGGCCTGGCTGAGTTCTTCAACAAAACGCTCTGCACTGTTGTGCCCGGCCGGGATGTGAACCAGCAGCGTGACCGGATCTACCGGCGCGGCTACGGCATCAGGCAGTAGCTCCACCAACTCGTCGGTAACTTTGACGTGCGGTACATCGACCACCTCGCCATTAACCGTCACCCAGCCTCCTTCAATGTACAACTCGGCTTCGCGGCGGGAGCAGCCGACCAGTTCGATCAGGCGTTTGGAAAGGCGTATTGGGTCGGTCATCAGGCAGTCATCGGCAAATTAATCCACCTATTGTAACTGCCCGCGACGGTTGTGTACGGATCAGCTGGCGGGTGGCAGCAAATACCCCGGCAGTTAATCCGTTTACCAGCGAGTAAAGCGCCTTACATTGGCTTGGAGGATTCATCGGTTTGCCCGGATGCCGCGACCGACCAATCGCCACCCAGAGCCTTGTGCAGCAGCACAACCTGAGTGGCGGTATTCAGGCGGGCGACAACTTCGGCGTCTTCTATCGAGTTCTTCTGGCGCTGGGTGTCGAGCACGTTAAGGTGATTGATCATGCCCGAGCGATACAACGAGTCCGCCTTGTTCGAGGCGATCTGTGCTTGCTCGCTGGCCTGCTGTATCAACGCGTGATACTTCTGGCTGTTGCCGTACGCCGTCAGGGTGGTTTCGACCTCGTTGAAGGCCGAGTTGACTGTTTGCTGATAGCTCAGCGCCGATTGCTTGAAGCCGGCTTCCTGCATTTCCACCAGCGCCTGGCTGCGCCCACCGTCATACAGGTTCCAACTGATGCCTGCGCCGAGCATCCAGGCTTTTGAGCTGGACTTGAACAGATCATTAAAGTCGCTGGAGAGCAGGGCGGGGGAGCCGGTGAGGAAAATCTTCGGGTATTTGGCGGCGATGGCGGCGCCAAGCTCTTCATTCTTGGCCGCCATTTCACGTTCGGCCATGGCGATGTCCGGGCGTCTTTTTAGCAGATCAGATGGCAGTCCGGTTGGAATCAGGGCGTTCATTTGCGGCAAGCGCTCAGGGCTGAAGTGTTTTTCAGTCTCGCCGATGTTCTCACCCAGCAGAATCGCCAGCCTGCCCATATGCACACTCTTGGCCGTGTCCAGCATCGGCAGCGTGGCCTGGGTTGCAGCCAGCGCCGACTTGGCGTTGGCCACATCCATGGATGAGCCGTAGCCGTTGCGCTCAAGCGACTGCACCAGTTTAAGGGTTTCCTGTTGCTCGCTGATATTGCGCTTGGCGATATTGATGCGCTCAACCGCCCCGCGGTATTGCAGGTAGTTGTTCACCACGTCGGCGGTGATCAGCGTGTTCATTGCGGTTTTCATAATCCGCGCCTGTTCGAGCCGGATACTGCTGGCCTTGCTCAGGCTGTCTACGCGGCCGAACAGATCCATCTCCCAACTGGCACTGAGGCCGACGGTAAAAGCGTCCGGGTCGCGATCAGCAACTTTGATTTCACCGCCACCAAACTGCGCGGGCAATTGCACGCCACTCACCGCGTCACCCAGTAACGGATCATTCTCACTGATGCGTAGATCGTAGTAGCCAGCTGTTAACGCAATGGTCGGCACTTTCATCGAGGAAATGACTTTGTGATAGGCCTGCGCCGCTTGAATTCGCTGGCTGACAATCTGCAAGCTGACGTTCTGGTTTTGCGCGCGAATCACAAGTTGATTGAGTTGCGGGTCATTGAACTGGGTCCACCAGCTATTGCTGTTGGCGGGCGCAGATGTCACCCCGGCGGTGTTCTGATTGAGGTACAACTCGCTCACCGGCACGCTCGGCTTCTCGTAAGTTGGAGTCATCGAACAGCCACTCAGCAGCAGGGCGGTGGTCAGTGTGGTCAGCGCTAATTTAGTCATGGGTAATCACCTGGCGCGTGTCTTTCTCGGCATCAGGGTCGCGACCGAAAAACAGTTTGTAGAGAGCAGGCATGATGAACAGCGAGAGCACCGATGCCGCCGAGAGTCCGCCAATGATGGTGGCGGCCATCTGGTCAAACAGCCGGTCTGTGAGCAGTGGAATCATGCCCAGTGCCGTGGTCAGTGCCGCCATCGAGATCGCCATGGTGCGGTTCAGCGTGGCGCTCTTGATGGCCTCGCTCAAGGGCGTGCCAATGCTTCGCTCAAGCTCGATCTGATCCATCAGCACGATGCCGTTTTTGATGATCATGCCCGAGAGGCAAATCATGCCGACAATCGCCATGAAGCCGAAGGGTTTGTCGAGTAGCAGCAAGCTCCAGATGATGCCGATGAGGGCCAGCGGCAGGGTGATCAGAATGATGATGGGCTGGCGGTATGCGCCAAACATGGCGACCAGAATAATCAGCATCAGCATCGAGGCTTTCGGTGTCTGCGTCATCAGGTCGTTGATCGAGCGATTCTCGTCGTAATACTCGCCGCCCCATTCCATTGTGTAGCCATCCGGTAACTCGATTGCCTCGATTTCATCCTTGAGCGTATTGCGCACATTCGAGGCCGTGTCGCCACTCACGCCGGCTTGCGCGGTGATGGCCGGGAGCCGGTTATAGCGCCAAATCAGCGATTGCTCACCGACTATTTCGATGTCATCCACCACTTGCCCCAATGGCACGCTGTGCGTGGCGATCAAAGAACGTACTGGAATGTTCTTGAAGTGTTCGAGCGATGCATTGGTGCTGCGCAATTTAATCGGCACCAGATCATCTTCATGGCGCAAGATGCCGATATCGACGCCTTCGGTTACCCGTGAAATGGCTAGGGCTATGTCTGTGCGGGTCACGCCTGCGAGGCGGGCTTCTTCCTGGTTGATTACAGGGCGCATCAATTTACTTTCCTGGCGCCAGTTGTCGCGCACATATTTGGTGTGTTCATGCGCGCGAAAGATGTTTTGTGCCTGCTCCGAAAGGGTATGCAGAACCTTTGGATCGGGGCCGCTGAAACGGGCCTCGATGCTGTATTTGTCTTTGGTCGCCAGCTTCAAATCACGAAAGCGTGGCTCTGCATACGGGAACTCCTTGGCCAGCCATTTATCGCCGGCGACGATCAGGGGCGCGATGTCTTCAAAGGTTTTGGTGTTGATGAGTATCTGGCCGTAACTCGGATCGAGCGGCTCCGGCTCGACAGTCACCGAAAAGCGCGGGGCACTTTCGCCAACATAGCTGGAGATGCTGCTGACTTGGGGTTGCTTGAGCAGCCACTGCTCGATTTTCAGCATGTCTTCCGAGGTTTTTCCGATCCGTCCCCCATTGGGCAGCCAATAGTCGAGAAATACGATCGAGCGATCCGAGGAGGGCATGAAATTGACACTCATCAGCGGGTACGCCAGCGCGGTTACCAGCAGAAAGGGCATCACATAAAGGATGGCTCGTTTAGGGTTATCAACCGTCCAGCCCACCGCTTTCTCATAGGCCAGCGCTGCTTTTCCAGGTGGTTTAGGCGTCGTATCCGCATCCGGTTTGATAAACATCCAACACATCAATGGGGTGATGATCATGGCAATCACCCACGACAGCAGCAGTGAACTGCACAGTACCTGCACGATCGACAATGAGAACTCTGCCGAGTCGGTCTTGGAGAACAGCACGGGTGTGGTGCCGAGCATGGCGATGAGTGTGGCGGCGAGCAGTGGCGTCGCCATTTCCTTGATGCTTTGGCTCACCGCCTCGCTGCGTTCAATGCCCGCGCGAACCTTGGCCTGAAACAGATCGGTGATGACGATGGCGTTATCCACCAGCATGCCCAGTGCCAGAATGAACGAGCCGAGCGACACGCGCTGCAAGTCGACATCGTTGATATTCATGTAGATCAGGGTGAATACGATGTTTAACAGTAAGCTGATGCCGACAATCATGGCGCTGCGCCAGCCCATAAATATCAGCAGAACAGCGAAGACGATGACGATACTTTCGATCAGGTTGAGGCCGAAGTTATTGATCGACTTGTCGACTTCGTCGGGCTGGTAGGCAATGACGCCGACATTGGCGCCGAGCGGCAGCTCTGCCTGAAACTCGGCAAGCACGGCTTTCAAGTCATCGCCAATGTCCACCACGTTGATCCCGGACTCGGGGCTGACTGCCAGCGTTACCGCTTTCTGGCCGTTATACCGGCTCAGGGTGAATGCCGGGTCCTGATAATCCATAGTCACTTCGGCGACATCGCCAAGGCGGATGATCCCCGATTCACTGCCGTTGACGCCGGTGTGAATCAGCAGATTCTTGATGTCTTCCAGCGAGCTGAAATTACCGGTCTGTTCGACCCGCAAATTGCTGTTGCCGAGATCGAAGTCACCAGAGCGCACGGGCAGGTTCTGACTGTTGAGCTGGTTGGAAAGCTCGGCGACCGAAATATTGGTGTCGGCTGTGCGTTCGTCAGACACGCTGATGTTGACCACTTGCTCGTGAACACCATGCAGCTGGACTTTCTTGATGCCGTTGACGGCCTTGATCCGACGTTGCAGTTCCCGCGCATAGTTCTTCATGTCGTGCATCGGAATGTCGTCGCCGTACACCGCGAAGACCATGCCGTACACTTCCGAGAACTCATCCTGAACGATGCTGATCTGCGCTTCGGCCGGCAGCTCCAGCTTGACGTCCTCGACCTTGCGCCGCAGCAAGTCCCACTGCTGGGGCAGTTCTTCGGAGGAAATGCTTTCCTTGAGGTCGATAAAAATCATCGAGCTGCCGGGGCGCGACAGCGAGCGCAACTTCCACTGGCTGCTCATTTCCTGCAAGCGGGTTTCGATTTTGTCGGTCACCAGCTCTTCAACTTCCTTTGCGGTCGCGCCCGGATATAGCGTGACCACAACGGCGCTTTTGACGGTAAAGGACGGGTCTTCGAGCTTGCCCAGTTGGAAGTACGAAAAGATTCCGGCAAGCAGGCACAAGGAACTGAAAAAGATGACGAAGGTTTTCTGGCGCAGGGCAAAGGTCGATAAATTCATCACTGCTGAGCCTCCAGCAGATTGCCCACGGCGTCTCCTTCCTTGAGAAAGGCGCTTCCCGCCGTGACGATGGTATCGCCCGTGTCGAGCTCGCCAGTGACGCAAACCTGATTATGCCGTTGGCTAACGACCTTCACCGCAACATGCCTGGCATGGGCACTCACCAGTTTGACGACTTGGGTCTGGCCTTCGGTGCTCTTGATGGCGCTGGGTTGCAGGCAGAAGGCTTTTTCCAGCTGGGTACTCAGGTCTACCTGCACATTCACAGCCTTGCCCGGAAACACGGTGGTGAGTTGCGTCGGGTCCAGCTTGAAGGTTACCGAGTAGGTGCGTTTGAGCGCATCGGGCAGGCTGGCGATCTCGGTGCTTTGCGCCTTGATTCCGGCGGGGTTGCCGTACCAGCTCACCAACCCGGCCATGCCCTTGCTGATGAGGCCGATCTTGCTCTCGGGCACGTCGACAATTGCCTTCAGCCGTTTCGGCTGGTGCACGGTCATTACCGTAATACCAGGGCGGGTTTGTTCGTGCTCATCAATCAGGCGCTGACCCACGACGCCATCGAACGGTGCCTTGAGCTGTGAGTAACGCAGTGCGTCTTCGGCCTTCTTCAGTGCTTGCGCCGTGACATTAACGCCCGCGGCAGCTCGCGCTTGCGCACTGATGGCGCGGTCCAGGTTGATCGCCGCAATCGAATGGTCCTTGACCGCTGAACGGGTTCTGCGCAGCTCTACATTGGCAAGCCGGGCACTGGCTTTGGCTTCGCTGAGACGGGCCTTCAGCTCGTCAACACTGACTTTAAAATCGTGTGGGTCGAGCTGCGCAATAACCTGGCCCTGTTTAACGGCATCGCCTTCCTTGAACAGAATTTTGTCGACTGTGCCGGGCACCCGGAAGGCCAGATTGGCCATTTGCTGGGCTTCGATTACGCCATTGAATTGCAGCGATTGGTTGGAGTTCTGATCGGAAAGCTTGACCACATTGACCGGGCGGCCGGGGGAGGTGTCTGCGACTTCGTCGCCAGCGCCGCAACCGGTGAGAGACAGTCCGCACGTTAGGAGCACTAATAAGGATATTTTCGAGTGCGAACTGCACATAGCTACATCTCCCTGAGTCTGTATGTTTATGGAACAACAGCCTAATGGAGATTAATCGTTGGATAATCCGGCTAGGATTCCGAACAGTGTCCTGACAAACAGGACAATCACTTGATCATCGGAATTTGTTCGAGCAGGTATTCAATCAGCAGGCGGGAGGCAAAGGATTGGCCGGTCCGGCTTGGATACACCAGCCAGATATTTTCCAGCTGCATTTCGTAGGCGGGCAGCACTTCGACTAACTCTCCTTCAGCCACGTGCTTGTGCGCGATTATTTCCGGCAGCAGCGCGATACCCGCACCCTGGAAAACCGCGTGGCGGATGTAGTTGGAGTTGTTCGAGATCAGTCGGCTTTCGATACTGATTTCTGCCTGTTTGAACCGCCAGAGGTTTTCCAGCTGACCACTTGGCCAGCGCAGCATGATCAGGTTGTGCTGGTGCAGGTCCTCGAGTGACCGCGGCGCTCCGTAACGTGCAATGTAGTCGGGGCTTGCGTAAAGCTTGCGGATGAACGAGGCGATAGGGCGGGCTATGAAGCTTGTGTCGCTGATCGGGCCGACATGAATCGCCATGTCGAGGCCGTAATTCATGATGTCGTAGTAACCCAGATTGCTCAGGTGGGTTTCGATGCTGATGTTCGGGTAGCGCGTGAGAAAGTCTTGTAGCACCCAGTGAATCAGAATGTCTGATTCGGTGAGCAGGCCGATCTTGATCTTGCCGGTCGGATTTTGATTTTGAGTGCGGATCGAGTCGTTGGCGTGTTCAAGCCCCGGGATGATTTCCTGCAGGCTGGTCAGGTAGCCCTGGCCAATCGGGGTGAGGGTCAGACGGCGGGTCGTGCGGGTGAAGAGTTTGCCCTGCAGTGCGGATTCGAGGTCGTTGATGCGCCTGCTGATATTCGAGCGAGGCAAGTTCAGGGCGTCGGCCGCAGCGGTGAAGCTGCCTAATTTGGCGACGAGCATGAACAGTTTCAGGTCCTCGATGCGCATCAGTCTTTCATCCTTGTAAGCTGGGGCTTTGCCACCCTAACAAAAAAAGCCGCTGATCACAGCGGCTTTTGGATGCAGCACTGAGGTTAACCGCCCAGGTACGCGTCCCGTACTTTCGGGTTGGTCAGCAGCTCCTGGCCACTGCCTTCCATGACAATACGGCCGTTCTCCAGAACGTAGCCACGATCGGCGAGTTTCAATGCCTGGTTAGCATTTTGCTCGACCAGAAACACCGTTACACCGTCCTTGCGCAGTTGTTCGATGATGTCGAAGATCTGCTGAATGATGATCGGTGCCAGGCCCAGTGATGGCTCGTCAAGCAGCAACAGCTTGGGTTTGCTCATCAGCGCGCGGCCAATCGCCAGCATCTGCTGCTCACCACCGGACATGGTGCCAGCGCGTTGCTCGAAGCGTTCCTTAAGGCGCGGGAACAGGTGCAGGACCTTGTCCATTTGCATTTGGAAGTCTTCTTTTTCAGTGAAGAAACCGCCCATGGCGAGGTTTTCTTCAACGGTCAGACGGGCAAACACACGGCGACCCTCAGGCACCACGGCAATACTCTTGCGCATGATGTTCGGGGTGTCCATGCCAACCAGTTCTTCACCCTGATAACGGATGCTGCCGCTGGTGGCCTGCGGATTACCACAAAGGGTCATCAACAGTGTCGACTTGCCTGCGCCGTTGGCGCCGATCAGGGTGACGATTTCACCCTGACGCACTTCAACATTGACGTCGTGCAGTGCCTGGATCTTGCCGTAAAAGGTCGAGACGTTTTCGAAATAGAGCATTACGCTTCCCCCAGATAGGCTTTGATTACGTCCGGGTTATCGCGGATCTGCTCCGGGGTTCCGTCTGCCAAAGGCGTGCCCTGATTGATCACGAAAATGTGGTCGGAGATGCTCATCACCAACTTCATGTCGTGTTCGATCAATAGCACCGTCACGTTGTGCTGATCACGCAGCACGCCGATCAGGGCTTTGAGGTCGTCGGTTTCGCGTGGGTTGAGGCCTGCCGCCGGTTCGTCGAGCATGAGGATGCTGGGGCGCGTCATCATGCAGCGGGCGATTTCCAGGCGACGCTGTTGGCCGTAGGCGAGGGTGCCGGCAGGGCGGTTGGCAAACTCGGTCAGGTTGACCTGCTCCAGCCAATGCGCGGCATAGTCCATCGCCTCACGTTCGCTCTTGCGAAACGCCGGGGTCTTGAACAGGCCAGCCAGAAAGTTGGTGTTGAGGTGGCGGTGTTGCGCCACCAGCAAGTTTTCAACGGCGGTCATGTCCTTGAACAGACGCACGTTCTGGAATGTACGCACCACGCCCTTGCGCGCAATCTTGTGGCCCGGCAGGCCTTCGATTTGCTCGCCATTAAGGCGGATGCTGCCGCTGGTGGGCTGATAAAAACCGGTGAGGCAGTTGAATACCGTGGTTTTGCCAGCGCCGTTAGGGCCGATCATCGACACCACTTGTTTTTCTTGCACGGACAGATTCACGCCGTTGACGGCCAGCAGGCCGCCAAAACGCATGGATAAGCCGCTTACTTCTAGAATCGGGCGGCTCATTGTTTCAGCTCCAGGTGCGGGCGCTGCATGGGCAACAGGCCCTGCGGACGCCAAATCATCATCATTACCATCAGGGCACCGAAGAACAACATGCGGTACTCGCTGAACTCACGCATCAGTTCCGGCAGGAGGATCATCACGATCGCGGCCAGAATGACCCCGAGTTGTGAGCCCATGCCGCCAAGAACCACGATGGCGAGGATGATTGCCGATTCAATGAAGGTGAACGATTCCGGTGTCACCAGGCCTTGGCGGGCGGCGAAGAAGCTGCCGGCAAAACCTGCGAAGCTGGCGCCGAGGGTGAAGGCTGAAAGCTTGATCACGGTCGGGTTCATGCCCAATGCGCGGCAAGCGATTTCATCTTCACGCAGAGCTTCCCACGCGCGGCCGATTGGCATGCGCAGCAAACGGTTGATCACGAACAGGGTTACCAACACCAGCAGCAGGGCGATCAAGTACAGGAAGATAACCTTGTTGATCGACTGGTACGCGGTGCCGAAGAATTCGTGAAAGGTTTGCATGCCCTCAGCGGCTTTACGCTCGAACGACAGGCCAAACAGTGTTGGTTTGTCGATGTTGCTGATGCCGTTCGGGCCGCCGGTAAGCTCGGTCATGTTGCGCAGCAGGATACGGATAATTTCACCGAAGCCCAGCGTCACAATCGCCAGATAGTCGCCGCGTAAACGCAGTACCGGGAAACCGAGAATGAAGCCGAAGAACGCTGCCATCAGGCCGGCGATTGGCAAACATACCCAGAAGCCCAGGCCGTAATAGTGCGACAGCAGCGCGTAGCTGTAGGCGCCCACGGCGTAGAAACCAACGTAACCGAGGTCGAGCAGACCCGCCAGACCCACCACGATGTTCAGGCCGAGGCCGAGCATGACGTAGATCAGGATCAGGGTAGCGATGTCCACCGCGCCACGCGAACCGAAGAACGGCCACGCCAGCGCCACTACCACCAAGCCCAGAATGATCCAGCGTTGGGTCGAGGGCAGGGTCAGGAAGTTGGTCGCCTTGCTTGGAACAGCCGGCAACTTCGGTGCATGTGACCAGGCGGAGCTGATCTGATCGCGGAACAACTGCCAGAAGAACATGGCAATGGCGCACCCGGCGATGGTCCAGAGAACCGCAGGGCTGGCATTGTGCACTTCAAGCTTGATGCCGACGGTAGTCAGTTTCAGTCCCAGCACCGGATAGGCCACGGCCACCACCAGCAGGGCACTGAAGAATGCCGTCTTGAGGTTTTTTGTGATTGCCGAACTCATACCTTTTCAACCTCCGGACGACCCAAAATGCCAGTCGGGCGGAACAGCAACACCAGCACTAACAGGCTGAATGCCACAACGTCTTTGTACTGGTCACCGAAAATATCGGCGCCAAAGGCCTCAGCAACACCGAGTACCAAACCGCCGAGCACTGCGCCAGGAATACTGCCGATACCGCCCAATACCGCTGCGGTGAAGGCTTTGATGCCGGCCAGGAAGCCCAGGTGCGGGTTGATCACACCGTATTGCAAGCCCAGCAGCATGGCGGCCACAGCAGCCAGCGCCGCACCAATCACGAAGGTCAGGGCGATGATGTTATTGGTGTTGATGCCTAACAGGTTGGCCATCTTCAAATCTTCAGCACAGGCTCGGCACGCACGGCCCAGGCGGGAGCGGGAGATGAACCAGGTCAGGCCAACCATCACCAGGAACGTGACGATGAAGATCAGCACCTGCATGTAGGAGATAACCACGCCGTTCATGCTGTTTTCACCGAACACGAAGTTACCGGGCAGCAGGTTGGGGATGGCTTTGTCTTTGGAGTCCTGCGCCAGAAGTACTTCGTTTTGCAGGAATATCGACATACCAATTGCGGAAATCAGGGGAATCAAACGGTTGCCGCCGCGCAAAGGCCGGTAGGCGACTCGTTCAATACTGTAGCCATAGGCACTGGCCACAATAATGCTGGCAGCAAATCCTGCGATCAGCACAACGGGCAGACTATGGATGCCAAACATGGCAAGACCGGCAACTACGATGAACACCACGTAAGAGCCAATCATGTAAACCTCGCCGTGGGCGAAGTTGATCATGCCGATGATGCCGTAGACCATGGTGTAGCCGATGGCGATCAGAGCATAGGTGCTGCCAATGGTCAGGCCATTAACCAGCTGTTGCAGGTAGTGATACAGATCAGGCATTGCCTAACTCCTGGGTCGTTGCGTAAAGCATCGCTTGTGGCGCCGCGCAAGACCGGGATTCTTCTAATAAACAAAGCCCACTGCGGATGCAGTGGGCTTTGGGTTCGGACAGGTGAGGCTTATTTAGCTTCGGTTTTTGTACCGTCCTGGTGCCATTCGTAAACCACGAAGCTGAAGTCCTTCAGATCGCCCTTCTCGTCGAAGGAAAGTTCACCGGTTGGGGTCTTGAAGCTGTTGGCGCGCAGTGCAGCTGCAACCTTGTCGGTGTCAGTGCTACCGGCTTTCTCGATACCGCCAGCGATCACTTGTACCGCAGCGTAAGCTGGGAATACGAATGGGCCGGTTGGGTCTTCGTTCTTGGCTTTGAAAGCATCAACCAATGCCTTGTTGGCTGGGTCCTGGTCGAAAGACTTCGGCAGGGTAACCAGCAGGCCTTCGGAAGCCGGGCCAGCGATGGCCGAGATTTCCTTGTTGCCCACGCCTTCCGGACCCATGAACTTGACCTTAAGGCCTTTCTCAGCCGACTGACGCAGCAGCAGGCCCAGTTCTGGGTGGTAGCCACCGTAGTAAACGAAGTCCACGCCCGCTTGCTTGAGCTTGGAGATCATCGAAGAGAAGTCTTTGTCGCCGGCGTTGATGCCTTCGAACACAGAAACCTTCACGCCTTTGCTTTCAAGCGTCTGCTTAACGGCAGTGGCGATGCCTTCACCGTACTGCTGCTTGTCGTGGATTACTGCAACGTTCTTCGGCTTGATGTGATCAGCAATGAAGTTACCAGCAGTCGGGCCTTGCAGGCTGTCGAGACCGATGGTGCGGAAGATCAGCTGATAGCCACGCGAGGTGATGTCCGGGCTGGTCGAAGCCGCGGTGATCATCAGGATGCCTTCGTCTTCGTAGATGTCAGACGCTGGCTGAGTGGAGCTGGAGCACAGGTGGCCAACCACGAACTTGACTTCGTCGTTGACGATTTTGTTAGCAACAGCAACGGCTTGTTTTGGGTCGCAAGCGTCGTCATAAACCACGCCTTCGAGTTGAGCGCCGTTAACGCCGCCAGCCTTGTTGATTTGTTCGATGGCCATTTTAGCGCCAATGAACTGCATTTCCCCGTATTGAGCAACGGCACCAGTAACCGGACCCGCCAGACCGATTTTAATGGTGTCGGCAGCCATGGAGTAGCTAGCTGCGCCAGCCAGCGCCATTGCTGCGAACAGCTTGGTAATTTGCTTAGTTGCCTTGTTCATAATGCTCCACTCTTATGTTTGTCGTTGTTGTAGTTCTTGCGGCCAAAGCTGCAGAACCGGGTTGAACTCCCCGGCCATACCCCCGGCAACTGTACCGGTACAGTGTAGAGCGCGAGTTCGCGCCTTGAAAAGCTAGGTTTTGGGGGCAAAACGAGAAGATGTCGCTTTAATGCAATAAATGTATAGAAAAACGGCGTGTCCTGATGCGCAGATTGGACGTCAGGCGACTTGGTCGACGTTATCATGATGCCGATCAATTTCGGCAAACAATTCAAGGCCCACCATGACTGAACAACCTAGCACCCTCTATGCCAAACTGCTCACTGAAACTGCATCTATCAGTTGGCAAGAATTACAGCCCTATTTTGCCAAGGGTGTTCTACTCTGGGTGGATGGCTCAGCGGACTTGGTGGCCGTCGCAGAGGCGGTGGCCGAGAACGAGCATGGCAAGGTTCGCCAATGGCTTGAAAGTGGTGTTCTGAGCAAGATGGAAGACAGTTGTGCAGAAGGTCTGGCCACGCGCGACCCGCAACTTTGGGCGGTGGTCATAGTCCCATGGGTGTTGGTGCAAGAGCGCGCGCAAGCGTCTACTGCGCACTAAAGCGGTGCGTTGACGGTCTCTTTTGTGGCCGCGTCAAAAACTTAGTTAGGGAGTTCGAACATGTTCAAGCCGGGACATTTGCATCGCGTCAACCGCGACGAGGCCGACGGCCAGCCTGTTTACAGCGTCGACTTGTACTACCACATCAAGTTTTTGCCGGATGGCAATCGTAAGTTGGTCATGACCATGTTGGGCAATGTTGCTGGCGAGGCCTTTCAGGAAGAGTTCGAGCTGAGCAAGGAAGAAGCCCCCAATTTTGGCAGTGTCGCCAGCCGGATCGCGCAAAAGTACGGCTTGCCGACCCAGACAGGTCTGATCGCCAAGAACCATGATGAATACGATCAGATGTTCGCCGACATTCGCTCAAAACTAGAAGCGCCGGAGCCTTTACCGGTCAGCGCTGCACCCGCCATGACCGTGGATCGTTACATCCCTGGCCACTTGCATCGGGTGAATCTGGTGGCGACCAAAGACCGGCCGGCATTCAACGTCGATATTTACTACGATGTGGTGCAAGACCCGGCGGAAGGCAAGATGCTGCATATCGAATTGATCGGTCAGGTGTCGGGCACCTCATTTGAAGAGTCGTTCAAACTGCATAGCGATACGGCATACAACTTTGCCAGCGTGATTACCCGCGCCGCGCACAAGCACGGGATTCCGGTGAACCAGAGCCTGATCATGCGCAATCACAAGGAATACGACCTGATGTTTGCCGATATTCGCAAGCGCCTGGATTTGCACGCAGGCGATCCGATCAATCTCGATCATCTGGACAGCGACGGACTCTGATCGCCGGATGCTGGGTTGGCCTTAGTTGCTGACCCAGCGTTGGCGTATCCAGCCACTGAACGCATCGACGCCAAGCACCAGAATCAGCATGGCGATGATTACGCTTGAAGCCTGTGCTTCCTGAAACAGGCTGAGGTGGAAGTAGAGCATCTGGCCCAGCCCACCTGCGCCGACAAAGCCGAGCACGCTGGCCATGCGGATATTATTTTCCCAGCGGTACAGGGTGTAGGCGATGAGTTGTGGCCACACCTCCGGCAACGTCCCATACCAGAACGCGACCAGCTTTGAACCACCCGCCAGGCGGATTGCCTGTGCCGGTTCATCCGGTGTGTTCTCCAGTGCTTCGGCAAACAGCCGGCCTAGTACGCCCGCCGTGTGCAGGGCCAATGCCAGGGTGCCGGCATTGGGGCCAAGGCCGGCCGCGAGCACGACCAGCGCGGCCCAGACCAATTCCGGAATCGCCCGAAGAGCGTTAAGCAGCAGTCGGCTGCCATTGAGCGCCAGCCAGCCGAAGCGTCCCGCCGCAGGCAGTGCCAACAACAGCCCCAGAACTGCCGCAAGCAAGGTGCCGATGGATGACATGGCCAGAGTTTCCAGCGCGCCTTTGCCGATGGCGCGCCAGTGTTCGGCTGAAAAATCAGGGCTGAAAAAGCCGTTGGCGTAACTGGCCATCTGGCTCAGACCATCAGCAGCGAACAGCAGGCGCAGATCAATGTTGAGGTATTGGAACGACGCCACCACTGCAATCAACAGCACGGCGATCAGGCCATAATTGACTGCGTACTTCATTGCAGCCTCGCCCGCAGCACACGGCTCAGTTGATCGGCGAGTAACACCAGCAGCAGGAAGGTCAGCAACATACTGGCAACTTCACCGCCGGCAAACATGCGCAACGACAAATCAATTTGCTGGCCCAGCCCGCCGGCTCCGACAAAACCCATGACGACCGAGGCGCGCACCGCGCATTCCCAGCGATACACGGTGTACGAAAGCATTTCGGCAGAGGCATTGGGCAGCACGCCGTAGGTGAACGCCAGCAGACGCGGGCTGCCGGCGACCAGCAAGGCCCGGCTTGGGCGCGGGTCGACCGACTCGAAAATTTCCGCGTAAACCTTGCCAAGCATGCCGCTGTAGGTAATCGCAATCGCCAGCACCCCAGCAGTCGGACCCAGGCCAACGGCGCGCACGAAAAGCAATGCCCACACCACCTCTGGCACGCTGCGCAGCAAGATAAGTACGCCACGTACTGGCCAGCGCAACGCCTGCGACCACCACGCCGGACGCCCGTTACGGTGCGCAGCAGACAACGACAGCGCGCGGCTGGCAAGCAGTGAGCATGGAATGGCGAGCAGCAAAGCCAGCGCCATGCCGGCAGTGGCGATAGCCAGGGTTTCGAGTGTGGCCTTGAGCAGAATCTGCAGGAACTCGGGATCATGCGCCGGCGGCCAGAAACCGCTGAGGAACTGGCCCATGGTTTTGCTGTTTTCAGGATCGAACAACACCCCCAGATCAACTTCACTGAGCCTGATACCCGGCCACAGCAGCACAATTGCCAGCAGCGTCAGGCCTAACCGGGGCAGTGCAGCCGGATCGCGATCGTGGGCTTTCAGCATCGTGGAATCTGAATCACGGTGGGTGTCTGCACAGTAATGCTCGGCTCGGGCTGCAGCTGTTCATTGGCGTAGAGTGCGTCGAGTTGCGCCTGGCTGACTTGCTCGCTTGGCAGGTCAAAAACAATGCGTCCGGCGCGCACGCCGATTACCCGTGGGAAATGCGCCATGGCCAGGTCCACCGCATGCAGGCTGGCGAGCAGGGTGACGCCGCGGGCGGCCGCTTCACTGCTGAGCACGCTGAGTGTATGGCCGGCCAGAACCGGGTCCATTGCCGACACGGGCTCATCGGCAAGGATGATTTGCGGGCTTTGGTAAAGCACGCGGGCGATGCCGACACGTTGTAATTGCCCACCGGAAAGCTGGTCGCAACGCTCAAACAGTTTGTCTGCCAGATCCAGCCGTGCCAGCGCCGCTTTGGCGCCGCTGATGTCGACTGGATAGAGCAGGTTGAGCAAGCTTTTGAAGGCCGACCACTCACCGAGTTTGCCGGCAAGAATCGCCGTTACCACGCGTTGGCGCGGCGGCAAAGGTGGCGCCTGATGGATCAGGCCGATACGCGCACGCAGGCGCTGGCGTTGGCGAGTGCCGATTTGCCAGGGCTGTTGTTCGAGCAGGCTGATTGCGCCGCTGGTGGGCTGCAAGCTGGTGGCAAGCAAACGCAGCAGAGTGGTTTTACCCGCACCGGAGGGGCCGATAATCGCGACGCGCTCAGCCGGTTTTACCCGTAAATCAATATCACTGAGCGCAACGTGACCATTGGCGTGGGTAACACCCACGCCTTCAAGCGTTAAATTCACTTCAACAGGCCAGCTGCGCGCGCTGCTTCCTCAATGCCTGCATAGTTCTCAGGCTTGGTTTCGATAAAGCGGCTGGCGGCCTGCAGATCCAGAATGGCTTTCTGCTCGGGGTTAGCCGGATCCAGTGCAAGGAACGCGGCCTTGATTTTGGCTTGCAGGGCCGGATCGAGAGTGCCGCGAACGGTCCAGTTGTAGTCGTAGTAAGTCGGGGTCGTGGCGATCACTTTGACTCTAGTGGTGTCGACCTTGCCAGTCGCAACCAGTTTGTCCCACACCGAGGCGTTGAGCACGCCGCCATCGGCCTTGCCAGCCTGGACCCAGGCGGCGGTGGCATCGTGCGCGCCCGAGTAGGCCACGCGGCTGAAGAATTCTTCCGGTTTGATCCCGTCTTTAAGCATGAAGTAGCGCGGCATCAGGCTGCCGGAAGTCGAGGAAACCGAACCGAAGGCGAAGGTTTTGCCTTTGAGGTCTTTAACCGATTTCACTGCAGGGTCGGCGCTGATGAATTTGCTGGTGAACTCGGCGTCCTGCTCGCGCTGCACCAGTGGCACAGCGTTGCCGGTTTTCAGGCGGGTCTGCACGAAGGTGAAGCCACCCAGCCAGGCCATGTCGAGGCGATCAGATGCCAGCGACTCAACCACTGCGGCGTAATCGGCTACCGGCACAAACTCGACCTTCATGCCAAGTTGTTGCTCAAGGTAGGCGCCCAGTGGTTTGAACTTGCGCAGCAGTTCGGTCGGGGCTTCATCGGGGATGGCCGAGACGCGCAAAACATCAGCAGCGTTGGCGAAAACAGCAGAGAGCGACAGGGCGATGCCTGCAGCGAGTACAAAAGTACGCTTGATCATGACGGGTTCTCCGGTTCAATAGCGGGGAAAGCGGGCGAATTATAGAGGTAATTGCCATGCAATGGGCGCGCGCAGCATACCGTGTTGCAGGTTTATCGGTGATAAATGTTTAGCAAAACCGCGCATGCGCGGCTGAGGCCGCAGTTAATGCGCGGAGAATGTGCCTTGTTGGATACCAGCTGCTTAGTTGACGTGCATTGCTGCGGGTTACTGCTCCAGCGCCTGCCCCCACACCGCAAATTCATTACCGCTGGGTTCGATGAAGTGAAAACGGCGGCCACCGGGGAAGCTGTAAATGGCTTTGTTGATCTGCCCGCCAGCAGTGCTGACCTTGTTCAGTGTCGCTTCCAGGTCATCGCTGTACAGCACTACCAGCGCGCTGCCGTTGGCGGTGGTGGCGGCCATATCGGCGCGATAAAAGCCACCGTCCAGGCCGCGTCCTGAGAACGCGCAATAGTCCGGGCCGTAATCGTCGAAGGTCCAGCCGAATGCGCGATTGAAGAAGGCTTTGGTTGCTTCAATGTCGCGCGCGGCAAACTCGACGTAATTGATTGTCTCGTGGCTGGGCATTTCAGCTCCTTTGGCTGAGCGTATGAAGGTCTTGTCAGTAAAGGGTATTTTCCTTCAATCCGCACGCGCGCAAGGCCGTTACCGTGAGCACCTGATAACCACGAGTGAGGGCTGTGTATGAGTATCTGGGTGTCGATGGCCGCATTTGCGCTGGCCTCATCAATCACGCCGGGGCCGGTGAATATCGTCGCGCTGAGTGCGGGCGTGCAGTTTGGACTGCGGGCCAGCTTGCGCCATGTAACCGGCGCCACGGTTGGCTTCTGCCTGTTGCTGGTGCTGATCGGTTTGGGGCTGCACGAGGTATTGCGCGCCTGGCCGCCGCTGACCCGGTTCATTCAATTGGGCGGCGTGGCTTTCTTGTTGTTCATGGCCTACAAACTTGCGGTCGATGATGGACAGATCAGGCGTGACGAGAAGGCGAGTGCGCCCTCAATGCTCTATGGCGCAACGTTGCAGTGGCTCAATCCAAAAGCATGGATGGCCTGTGTTGCCGGCATGGGCTTGTTTGTTGAAGAGGGCAATTTGCGTCAGGTTGCCGAGTTCAGCCTGATTTACTTCGCGGTTTGTTACGTCTCAATTGCCAGTTGGGCAGTGGCGGGCAGTTACTTGCGCGGCGTACTTGAAACACCGGCGGCAATGCGCCTGTTCAACCGGCTGATGGCAGCGCTGTTGGTGGCTTGCTGCGTGTATTTGCTGCTCAGTTGATTCAGCCGCGATATTGCCCGGGCGTCGCCGCAAGGTGCTGCTTGAAGGTGCGTTGCAGGTGCGCCTGATCGGCAAACCCGGCGGCCAGCGCCGCTTCGGCAATCACCTCACCGCGCTGCAGTAAACGCTGCGCCAGTTGCACGCGTTGATTGGTCAGATACGCGTGCGGAGTCATCCCGAAATGCTGGGCAAAGGCGCGGATCAGATACGAGCGTGAAAGCCCCGCGACCGTACAGATTTTCTCAAGGCTCAGCGGCTCGGCGCAATGGGCCTGGATATAGTCGGCGGCGCATTGCAGCTTTGCATGCACTGCAGATGTGAGTTCAGCGTCAGGCTCATTTGCCGTCAGTTCGGCGTGCATTTGCACAAAGAACTGCTCGGCGGCGGTGTGTTTTTGCGCTGTGCTCAGCGCCGCATCAGTTAACTGCATGTACAGCTGGTTCAGCGCGCTAAAGAGCTGTTGTGAGTGCGTGAGAATCGGCTTGTAAGGTTGAAAACAGTGCGCGGCCGATGAGTCGAGCTGCGCCTGTATGGCGGCCAGCCATTGGCAGTCGACGTAGAACATCCGGTACGACCAAGGTTCGCCATCAATCGGATTGCAGGCATGCACCACCTGCGGATTCATCAACACCACGCAGCCTTCGCCGATCACTTGCTGCTGGTCACCGCTAATGTAGGTGCACTGGCCCGAGGTGATGGCGCCGATTGAAAAGTGCGCATGCGCGTGGCGCGCATAACAGACCTTGCGGCCATCGAGAATTGACCGCGCCTCGATAAAGGGCAGCGCTGCGGCTCGCCAGAATGTCGGCACGGTCAGGCTCATGGAGCTTACTCGGCAATCGCGGCAATAACCGACACTTCAACCAGCAGTTCCGGGCTGGCCATGCTCGCCTCGACACAGGCGCGGGCTGGCGCGAAGCCTTCTGGAACCCAGCTGTCCCACACGCTGTTCATACCGGCGAACAAGCTCATGTCCTTGATGTACAGCGTGGCGGAAAGGATGTGCTTGCGGCTGCTGCCAACCGATTCCAGCAGCGCATCGACCTTGGCCAGCATGGTCCGGGTTTGTTCCTCAATGCCCGCCGTGCGGTCTTCTGCAACCTGGCCGCAGAGGTAGGCAGTGTTGTTGTGGACGACTACGCGGCTCATGCGGGCAGAGGTTTCGTGACGGCTGATGTTCATGGGATTCCTTATTTTTAAGCAGGGACAATCAAGGCCACAGATGGCGTTTTACACCAGTATTCTGCAGGCCTGCGAGCCCCTAGTCTAATCGGCAAACAGGGTGAATGACGAACCGGCTTTGGGTTTAAGATAAGCCCTTGCCAACCATGGAGTCATTTATGTCTGGGTCGCTGCCTGCTGTAGCTTTTGCCGGAATAGGCCTGATGGGCCTGCCTATGACCCGCCGCTTGCTAGCGGCGGGCTATCCGTTGACGGTGTGGAATCGCTCGCCGGACAAATGCCAGCCGCTGCTTGAAGCCGGTGCCCGCGCTGTCAGCAGCCCGGCCCAGTTGTGTGCCGATGCCGAGATCATCATGCTGTGTCTGGCCGATACAAGCGTGGTGCGCGAGGTGGTATTTGGCCCGGGCGGCATTGTCGAGAATGCCAAGCCCGGCCAGTTGCTGCTGGACTTTTCCAGCCTTGAGCCCAGCGCAACCCGGCAGATGGCCGCTGAGCTTGAGCAGCGAACCGGCATGCGCTGGGTTGATGCACCAGTGTCCGGCGGTACGCCGGGCGCTGAAAACGGTACGCTGGCGATCATGGCCGGCGGGCGCGTGGAAGACATCGAGCGGGTGCGGCCGCTGCTCGATAATTTAGGCCAGCGCCTCACGCGCATGGGCGATGTGGGCGCTGGGCAGGTGACCAAGGTCTGCAACCAGATGATCGTCGCCTGCAACGCGCTGGTGATCGCCGAGGTTGTGGCCTTGGCGGAAAAGTCGGGTGTCGATGCCACGCTGATTGCCTCGGCGTTGGCCGGTGGTTTCGCCGACTCCAAGCCACTGCAGATTCTCGCACCGCAGATGGCCAGCAGCGAGTTTGAGCCGATCAAGTGGCATGTGCGTACACTCCTCAAAGACCTCGATACAGCGGTCAAACTATCCCGCGAAACCGCGTCGTCTACGCCCGCGACTGGCTTGGCTGCGCAACTGATGCGCCTGCATGCCAGTCAGGGCAACGCGGCGCGAGACCCCTCCACCCTGATTGAAATGTACCGGGAGCCGAAGGCATGAAAATCGCTGCAAACCTGTCGATGATGTTTACCGAAGTCCCCTTGATCGAGCGCATTCTGGCCGCTCGCGTGGCTGGCTTTGACGGTGTCGAAGTGCAGTTCCCATATGAAGTCCCGGCAATTCGCTTCAAGGAGGCGCTGGAGCGTGCAGACATGCCGCTGGTGCTGATCAACCTGCCAGCCGGTGATTTCATGGATGGCGGCGCTGGTCTTGCCGCCGTGCCGGCACGCCAGGCCGAGTTCGATGCGGCGCTGGAGCAGACGCTCAGCTACGCCGCGATGGTGCGTCCGGCCTCGGTGAATATCTTGCCGGGACGCCTTGCTCAGGGCGTCAGTCGTGAGCAGGCACTGGCCACTCTGGGCGCAAACCTGCGCAAGAGTGCCGAGGCCTTTGCACAGCTGGGCATTAAACTGGTCGCGGAGGCGATCAATCCGCTGGATATGCCAGGCTTTCTGATCAATACCCCGGAGCATCTGGATGAGTTGATTCGCCTGGTTGATCATCCTAATTTCATGGCCCAGTACGACCTGTATCACATGGCGCGGCAGGGTATTGCGCTGGTCGCCGGGATTGCCTTGTTGGCCGGGCGAATTGGCCACGTGCAATTTGCCGATTGTCCGGGACGCGGTGCGCCTGGGACCGGTGAGGTCGACTTTGCACCGGCAATGGCGGCGCTCAAAGCCAGTGGTTATCAGGGTTGGATCGCGGCGGAATATCGTCCCGGCGATGTGGGCACGACGGCGAGTCTGGACTGGTTGGCTGAGTGGCGCAAAACCCTCGGCAGCTAAGCCCGCTGCGGTTATTGGGTTGAGGCGACCACGGTCACATTGCCGGCCTCGACCCGATTACGTCCCAGCGCCTTGGCGCGATACAGGCGCTGGTCGGCTTGCTGGATCAGTTCGTCAAGGTTTTGCCCCTTTTGCCATTGGGCCACCCCGAAGCTTGCGGTGAACGACACCTCAGGCGTTATCGGCGTATTGGCGATCAGGCTGCGCAGTTTTTCAGCCATGCTGCTGGCTTGCGAAAGATCGGTGTGCGGCATCAATAACAGGAACTCCTCACCGCCCCAACGGCAGAGGCTGTCCGCTTCGCGCAGGTGCTGCTGGAGCAGCTCGCTGAGGCAGGCCAGGGTTTGATCGCCAACCTCGTGACCGTATTGGTCGTTAATGGCTTTGAAGTGATCGATATCAAAAAACAGTAGGCTCAGAGCAAAGTCGTAGCGCTCGGCACGGCGGATTTCGATGTTGGCAACTTCCTCCAGCTTAAGGCGATTCCACAAGCCTGTAAGGCGATCGGTATTGGCCAGTTTCTCCAATTGCTGGTTGGTTTTCAGCAGTTCGTGCTCAACCTCTATTCGCGCGGACACCTCGCGGCGCAGGCGGCCGGTGAGTCGCGTCAGACGCAAGGCAAATGCGCCCACCAACAATAACACCAGCAGGCTGGCAGCGAGCAAGGCATACAAGCGGCTGTAATCTGCGGGTTCTTTGTGGTGATAAATGAATTGCTCAAGGTCGAGCGGACCATCGGCCATGCCCAGCTCTTTATAGCTGGCGGCGATGGTTTTCCAGCGACCCGGATTCATATGGCCGATTTGCACCAGTTCCGGCATCACCAGCTCGCGGATTGCCTCGGCTTCAAAGCGCAGGTGCTCAAGGCTCTTGTTTGGCGCGTATTGCGCGTGGATAACTGCAATGGTTTCTTCGATATGATCCAGCGCGTATTGCCAGCCCTGCAAGCTCGCACGAACAAAGGCGTCGACCATCTCCGGGCGTTGCTCGATCAGGGTTGTGCGCGTGGTAAGGATGTCGTTGTAGAAGTTCACCCCGTATTCGCGTGGCCGGATCAGCCGGTACGGCACACCTTGTTGCTCGAGCCAGAAGGGCTCGTTGGTGCTGTAGCCGTCGTAGGCATCAATCTTGTGATCGATAAGGTCCTGTGGATTGAAACTGGCGTTGGTGATGTTCAGGTTGTTGAGGCTTATTCCTTCGCGCAACAGGGTCAGGCGTAGCTCGGCACTTTCCGGCAAGGGCAGCAGCATCAGGCGCTTATCGGCAAGGTCCAGCGGCGTGAAAATATTTGAGTCCGCCAGCACAATCCAGGCGCTGGGTGAGCTTTGCATGATCGCCGCCAGTGCAACCACCGGCTTGCCTTGCATATGTGCGATTACCAGCCCACTGTTGGCGATGGCAAAGTCGCTTTCACCGGAGAGCATGCTGTCGATCGCCTTGGGCGCATTCGGCCCACCCTCAACGATATCCACATCCATGCCGGCCTCGCGATAGAAGCCTTTTTCCTTGGCCATGTAATAGCCGGCAAACTGAAATTGGTGCAGCCAGCGGAGTTGCAGGCGAATAGGTTCTGCAGCGGCGAGAGGCGATGTCAGACAACAGAGCAGGACTGTTGTGATAATCAGCAGATTCCCGAGCTTGGTCGCTCGGCAGAAGCGGCGTATCGCGCTCATGGATTCCTTTCGCAATCGGCGAGTGTCGAGTACTGGTGTGAAGTGTGCCATCAAATGGGCATCATCTGAAAGCCAAGTGTAGAACACCCGCGCCTGTACTCGAGTCCGTTTGCTTGAACCTTGTAAAGAGACACTCTCCATTAGTGCCCTAAAACCCTGAAAAAAACAAGGTTACTCGGGCACCCTGGACTGTTCTTTATCCCGCGACCAACACCCGAATGGCTTCGAGGCGCAGCGCTGCCTTGTCCAGTGCTGCCAGGCCTTTGCTGCGGATTTGGCGCAAGGTTTCCAGTTCGCTGTCGCGCACACTCGGGTTGACTGCCTGCAGGGCGGTCAAGCGGGCAAGCTCTTCATCGAGATCAGCCGCCAGACGATGTTTAGCGTCGGCAACACGCTCCAGATGGCGCGGTGAAACCTTGTCTTCGCCGACACTGATCTGCGGGTTGAGCGCATCACGTTGCGCCTGCACAAACTTGTTGGCGCTGGCGCGTGGCACGCTTTCGAGCTGGTCGTTGAGGGTTTCGAACGCCACCTTGCTGGCCAGATCATTGCCATTGGCGTCGAGCAGGCAACGCAATGCAGCGGGTGGCAAGTAGCGACCCAATTGCAGTGCGCGTGGCGCTACTACTTCACTGACGTAAAGCAGCTCAAGCAGAACGGTACCTGGCTTGAGGGCCTTGTTTTTGATCAGCGCGACGCCGGTGTTGCCCATTGAGCCTGAACGCACCAGATCCATGCCGCCTTGAACCATTGGGTGCTCCCACGTGAGGAACTGCATGTCTTCGCGGGCCAGTGCCAGGTCGCGGTCATAGGTGATGGTCACGCCTTCGTCGCTGCCCAGCGGGAAGCTGGCATCGAGCATTTTCTCGCTCGGGCGCAGGATCAGGGCGTTGTCGGAATGGTCTTCGCTGTCGATGCCGAAAGCGTTGAACAACTGTTCCATGTAGATCGGCAGGGCGAATTGGTCGTCCTGTTCGAGAATTTCCTCGACCAGCTGCTCGCCTTCGCCAGCACCGCCCGAGTTGAGTTCCAGCAGGCGGTCGCGGCCAGCGTGCAGTTCATCTTCAAGGCGCAGACGCTCGGCCTTGCATTCGTCAGCCAGTTCTTGCCATTGGCCGTCATCACCGCCTTCAAGCAGTGGCAGCATGCGGCTGCCGAACTTATGCTGCAGCGCGTTGCCGGTCGGGCAAGTTGCGAGGAACGCGTTCAGCGCTTCGTGATACCACTGGAACAAGCGCTCTTGCGGGCTGTTTTCCAGATACGGCACGTGCAGTTGAATGCGGTGCTTCTGGCCAATACGGTCGAGACGGCCAATGCGCTGCTCAAGCAGATCCGGGTGAGCTGGCAGGTCGAACAGCACCAGATGGTGGGCAAACTGGAAGTTGCGACCTTCGCTGCCGATTTCCGAGCAGATCAGTACTTGGGCGCCAAACTCTTCGTCTGCAAAGTATGCCGCTGCCCGGTCGCGCTCAAGAATGCTCATGCCTTCATGGAACACAGTCGCCGGGATGCCGGAGCGAACGCGCAGGGCATCTTCAAGATCCATGGCCGTTTCGGCGTGCGCACAAATCACCAGCACCTTGAACTTCTTGAGCATCTTCAGGGTGTCGATCAACCACTCTACGCGTGGGTCGATGCGCCACCAGCGCTGCTCGTCCTCAACCTCAGGCTGGGCCTGATAGCTGACCTCGGGATAAAGATCCGGGTGCTCGCCAATTGGCAGCTCCAGGTATTCGTCCGGGCTCGGCAGCGGGTAGGGGTGCAGTTCGCGCTCGGGGAAGCCTTGTACCGCCGCGCGGGTGTTACGGAAAAGCAGGCGGCCGGTGCCGTGGCGGTCTAGCAGCTCGCGAACCAGTCGCGCTGATGCTTCGGCGTCACCCTTGTTCACGGCATCCAGCAGCTCTTCGCCTTCGGCGCCGAGGAAGTCATGCACAGTTTTATGTGCACCGGCAGAGAGCTGGCCGTGGTCGAGCAGCTCTTGAACGGCTTCGGCCACCGGACGGTAGTTGGCGCTTTCGGCGCGGAACGCTTCAAGGTCATGGAAACGGTGCGGGTCGAGCAGGCGCAAGCGCGCAAAGTGGCTGTCTTGTCCCAATTGCTCTGGCGTTGCGGTGAGCAGCAGGACGCCCGGGATAACCTCGGCAAGCTGTTCGACCAGCGCATATTCCGGGCTGCTTTTTTCCGGATGCCAAACCAGGTGATGGGCCTCGTCGACGACCATCAAATCCCAGCCGGCAGCAAACAATGCGTCTTGAGCTTTCTCGTCTTCACGCAGCCACTCAAGCGCGACCAGCGCCAGTTGGCAATCTTCAAACGGGTTGCTGGCATCGCTTTCGATGAAGCGTTCGGCGTCAAACAGGGCGACGTCGAGGTTGAAGCGGCGGCGCATTTCGACCAGCCACTGGTGCTGGAGGTTTTCCGGCACCAGAATCAGGATGCGGCTGGCACGGCCCGAAAGCAGTTGGCGGTGAATAACCAGACCGGCTTCGATGGTTTTACCCAGACCCACTTCGTCCGCCAGCAGTACGCGCGGCGCAACCCGGTCGGCCACTTCGCGGGCGATGTGCAACTGGTGCGCGATCGGTTGGGCACGCACGCCGCCTAAGCCCCACAGTTTCGACTGCAGTTGTTTGCTGGTAAATTCGAGCGTGCGATAACGCAGGCCGAACCAGGCCAGTGGATCAATCTGCCCGGCAAACAGGCGGTCGCTGGCAAGACGGAACTGGATGAAGTTGGAGAGCTGAGTCTCCGGCAGCGTAATGCTCTGATGCTGCTCATTGAGGCCGTGATAAACCAGCAGGCCGTCGATATCGTCGACTTCCTGTACGGTCAGTTTCCAGCCTTCGAAATGAGTGATCTCGTCACCAGGAGAAAAGCGCACGCGGGTCAGCGGTGCATTGCGCGCCGCGTATTGGCGTGTTTCGCCCGTCGCCGGGAAGAGCACAGTGAGCATGCGGCCTTCCTGCATGAGGATGGTTCCCAAGCCCAGCTCCGCTTCGCTGTCACTAATCCAGCGTTGCCCCGGTTCAAACTGCGCCATGCCTGTCTCCTGTGCGTGAAAAAGCCGACTATGGTAACGGAACCGAGACCCAAGACCCAAGGCGCATTATCAGATTCCGCTTATGATTAATGGCAAAAGTGTAGCGAGGCTCGACTCAAGTAGTGATCACCGGGGCCGACAGTCTGACAAAAGGAGAGTCAATGCATGTTGCCGCCGATACCGCAGAGCCTGCCGCCCGTAACGGCGCAGCAAGATGTCAATAAACCCAAACCGGTGGTTGCCGCGGTGACGCCGGCTGCCGAGACATCGAGCGAGAGCGCGTTGAATCTCGATAAGCGCCATCCTCAGGATGTTCAGGACTTGTTGCGCGAAGAACAGCGTCGCCGCCAGCGTCAGGTTATGGACGCTGCGCCGGATGGCGAGGAAGAGGCCGAGCCGGCTGAACCTGTAGCTGAACATCCACTAATCGAGGACGACTTGCCGCGTCAGGGCGTGTGGGTTGATATTGAAGTTTGAGGCCTGCAATTATCTCAAATCACCTGCAATTGCCGGGAACCCCCATGAGCTTGTTTGACCAGAGCACTCTGCCGTTAGCCGATGGCGAGCTTGAATGGCACGCGCGCTGGCTGGACGCGGAGCGTGCGAGTCAGCTATTGCAGCAACTGGTCGAACAGACGCCCTGGCAGCAACCCGAACTGCAGCTGTACGGCAAGCGCCACCTCGTGCCCCGGCTGGAGGCTTGGTATGGCGATGCCGAGGCCAGTTACCGCTACAGCGGTTACACCCATGTGCCGTTGCCGTGGACGCCGCTGCTCAGTGAGATTCGCCAGCAAGTGGAGACCGCCGCAGGCCAGTCATTCAATGGGCTGCTGCTCAACTATTACCGTGATGGTCAGGACTCAATGGGCTGGCACAGCGATGATGAGGCCGTGCTTGGGCGCAATCCGGTGATCGCCTCGTTGAGCCTCGGCGGCACGCGGCGCTTCGATCTGCGCCGCAAAGGCCAGAGCCGAATTGAACATTCGCTTGCACTTGAACACGGCTCGCTACTGGTCATGCGCGGCCCAACACAGCATCATTGGCAGCATCAGGTGGCGAAAACCCGCAGTGCGTGCGAGCCTCGCCTGAATTTGACCTTTCGTTTACTACGGTTACCAGCATGAGTGGCGACGATAATCTGATCGACTTTTCGACCGAGCGCAGCAAGCGCATCCATGACCTGCACGACAAAAAACTCGATGACATGCGCAAGGTCTTCGAGCAGGTGCTGCCTCTTAGCAAGGCTAAAAAGAAGCCGGGCAAGAAACCCAAGAAGCGCTAACTCCCTCATCTACCGCTGATTTTCTTGATCCAGATCAGTGTCTATAGCTTGCTCTCGCCAATGCCTGCGGCCTGTTGATCCAGGTCAAGTTTTGCATCGCGCTGATCCATTAACTTTAAGCCATCGAGACAAGGTTAGTCCTTAGGAGGCTTTTATGTTTTTTGATCATGTCGTTTTCGCTGGTGTTGCCGTGGTAGCGCTCATGTTCGTCTTCTTTGGCGGTGTCGGATATTTCATCTGGAAGGACGCTCACGACCACAAATAGGGTCTGGTTCTTCCGATCAAGAGCACGCAAGGCAGTTTGGGCGACTTCATTAAGTCGCCTATTTTTTTGGCTTTTTTCAGCACTCTTCGCCATGAAGTAGTGGCATTTCGCCGTGGCAGAACAAAAAGCCTGCGGCGGCATCTTTCCCTTCATATACTTCATTGTATATAGTTAGCAGGCTAATGGTTTGCTTGCTATCACTGTCGTTCTGGCCGTGATCCGCTACCTTCTTATTGTGTAATCCTATTGGTTCCCACCATGCGCGATACCTTGTTGGCGCTTTTCGCGCCAAGAACTCAAGCGGTGCAATTCGCGATCAAGACTGTGCTTGGCGGTTTACTGGCGCTTTGGCTGGCCATGCGCCTTGGGCTCGAAGAACCCTCATGGTCGCTGATGACTGCTTTCATCGTGGCCCAACCGTTATCCGGCATGGTGGTGCAGAAGGGCTTGGCGCGTTTGGTTGGCACGCTGATCGGTACATCGGTTTCAGTGGTGTTCATCGCGCTGTTTGCGCAAACCCCATGGCTGTTTCTGGGGGCGTTGGGCTTGTGGTTGGCGCTGTGTACCGCTGCCGCCACCATGCTGCGCAGTGCCTGGTCGTATTCATTTTTGCTCTCGGGCTACACGGTGGCAATTATTGCCTTGCCTGCGATCTCGGTGCCTTTGACTGTGTTTGATCAGGCCGTGGCGCGCAGCACCGAAATTTGTCTGGGCATTATCTGCGCTACGCTGGTCAGCGCCATTCTCTGGCCGCAAAGGGTTGAGCACCAACTCGCCCAGCAAGCCCAGGTTGCCTGGCAGTCGGGGATCAATGCGGCGCGTCTTGCGCTTAACGGCGAAGCGCACGCCCGCAGGGGCTTGCTCGAGGTCCTGGGCCGGTTGGTGGCCGTGGACTCGCAGCGAGAACACGCCTGGTTCGAAGGCAATCGCGGCCGCCAGCGGGCGGCGGCACTGCGGGTGTTGAGTCGCGACCTGCTCGGGGTCTTGCGCCTGGCCCGGGGTGTGGCGCGGCAATGGCGGCAATTGTCGGCTGAGCAGGCGGATGCCTTGCAAACCTGGCGTTCGCAAGTGAGTGAGGTGCTCCAGCAAACGCAGGTTGAGCAATTTCAGGTGCTGGCCGAAAAGCTCTCGAAAGAGGCGCTGGAGCCGCACTGGAGCGCCGAGCAGCAATTTTGTCTGGAGCGCTTGGCGCTGTTGATGCATCGGGTGCAAACCGCGAGCGAGTCGTTGCACGCCGTTGAGGTGGGCGTCGCCCCCGATGATGCGCCGGAGCCTTTGTCATGGCACCGCGACTGGCAGACTTCGGCGGTTTACGGGGCGCGCAGTGCGCTGGCTTTCCTGTCGCTGTCGGCATTCTGGATCGCAACAGCCTGGACAGCGGCATCCGGCGCACTGTTGTTATGTGCGGTGGTTTGCAGCCTGTTTGCCAGCCGTGATAACGCGGCGCAAATCGGCATGATGTTTCTGCGCGGTATTCTCCTGGCGATCCCCGTGGCATTTGTGGCCGGTGAGTTGTTGTTGCCGCAGGTCACCGGATTCCCCATGCTGTGTATCGTCATGGGCGCGCCTTTGTTCTTCGGCGCACTGGGCATGGCCAATCCGAAAATTGGCGCCACGGCGACCTCGTTCTGCCTGCATTTCATTGTGCTGATCTCGCCGCAAAACAGCATGACCTACGATGTCGACTACTTCCTCAACAGCGCATTGGCCATGCTGATCGGGGTTGGTTTTGCGGTATTGGCGTTCAATCTGGTGACGCTGCGTAATCCGGTATGGCACGGGCAGCGCTTGCTCAAGGCCATTCGCGCGGATCTGGCGCGGCTGACCAATCGCCGCCTGGTCGATGCCGAGAACTGGTTCGGTGGGCGCATGGCTGACCGCTTGCTGCAGTTGGCGCGGCATTACCCCGCGCTGCCTGATGCAACACGCAGCCGCTGGGATGATGGCGTCGCCAGTCTTGATCTGGGGGATGAGTTAATCCACCTGCGCGGCTGCCTCGCGGCTGCGGGTTCCGGGCTGGAAGCGGTCGAGAGCGATTTCATGGCGTGTCTCGAAGAGTTCTTGCTCGATGGCCCGAACAATGGCCGTGAAGGCGCACTGGAGCAGGCTGGCGAACGACTGCTGGCCGCTATTCGCAGTCAGCCATCGCGGATTGAATTGCGTCTGGCGCAAGCTGCACTTTTGCAATTGCGCGGTGGCTGGCGGCACTGGCGCGCCATACAAGGGGAGGCTTATGGGGTTGCATGAATGGTCGGTGGGTGGCGTGCTGCTCAGCCCCTTTTTGATTTACGCGGTGCTGGCGCTGCTATTGACCGGCTTGCTGCGGTGGCTGTTGCAGCGTGTGGGGTTTACCCGCTGGATCTGGCACGAAGCACTGTTTGATTTCGCATTATTTATTTGCGTGCTGGCCGCGGTTGTAGCGGTGCTCGGGCACTAGTATTGGTCAACCAGGAAGCAACGCTGCGGCGTTGCCGAAGCAGGGGAGAAGTTCATGGGTTCAACGATTCGAGTTGGCATAACGTTGGCGTTGGTGGTGGCCGCGTTATTCGCCGGCAATTGGGTATGGCAGTACTACATGTACTCGCCATGGACCCGTGATGCCCGCGTGCGTGCCGACGTTGTGACCATTGCCCCCGATGTTTCCGGCGCTGTGGTGTCGATGCCGGTGAGTGACAACCAGACGGTCAAGGCCGGCGACCTGCTGGTGAGCATTGATCCCGAGCGTTATGCCGTGGCGCTGGAACAAGCCAAGGCTGTGCAGGAGACGCGCAAGCAGCAGCTTAATTTGCGCGAGCATGAGGCCTCACGGCGGATGCGCCTCGGCCCGCAGGCGATCAGCGCCGAGGTGCGCGAGAACGCTCAGATCACTGCGCAGATTGCCCGTGGCGAGTACCACGAAGCGCAAGCGGCGGTGAAACAAGCCCAGCTCAATCTGACCCGCAGCAAGCTGCTCGCGCCGCGCAGTGGGCATGTCACCAATTTGCAGCTGGCGCAGGGTAATTACGTCACCGCCGGGCAGTCGATCATGGCGCTGATCGCTGACTCATCGTTCTACGTGCAGGCCTATTTCGAGGAGACCAAGCTGTCGAAAATCAGCGTTGGCGCGCCGGTTGAAATCTGGTTGATGGGCTCGGGCAAGCCGCTTAAAGGCGAGGTCCAGAGCATCAGTCGCGGGATTACCGACCGTAACTCCAACCCGGATGGGCAGTTGCTGGCTAATGTCGAGCCGACATTCAACTGGGTGCGGTTGGCGCAGCGGATTCCCGTGCGCATCAAGTTGCTGGAAATGCCCGAAGACTTCGAACTCAGCGCTGGCATGACCGCCAGTGTTAAGGTGCTGGCCAAGCCAGCACCGGATAAACCCGTGCCTTAAAAGCGCTCGATGCGTGCCGGGGTGCGTTGCATCAGTACCTTGCCTGCACGGATCGACGTCAGCGCGTGGCCCTGGCTGCGGATCATCTCGTAGTCGTTAGGCGCCGAGAGAATCAACAGGTTGGCAGGGCGGCCCACTTCAATGCCGTAACGCTCGCCAAGGTTCAGGGTACGGGCGCTGTTGTCGGTGATCAGATCCAGCGCGCGTTGCAGGTCGGCGTAGCCGAGCATGTGGCAGATATGCAGGCCAGCTTCAAGAATACGCATGATGTTGCCGTTACCCAGCGGATACCACGGGTCGACGATTGAGTCCTGAGCGAAGCAGATGTTCATGCCGGCGCGGTCGATTTCGGCGACACGGGTCAGACCGCGGCGTTTCGGGTAGGTGTCGAAGCGCCCTTGCAAGTGAATGCTTTCGGTCGGGCAGGACACAAAGTTGATGCCAGACATCTTCAAAAGGCGAAACAGCTTCGAGCAGTAAGCGTTGTCGTAAGAGCCCATCGCTGTGGTGTGGCTCGCGGTTACCCGGCTGCCCATGCCCCGCACGCGGGCCTCTTCGGCCAGCACTTCAAGGAAGCGCGAGTGCGGGTCGTCGGTTTCGTCGCAGTGCACATCCACCAGACAGCCGGTGCGTTCGGCCAGATCCATCAGAAACTTGATCGAGCTAACGCCCTGATCGCGGGTGTTCTCGAAGTGCGGAATGCCGCCGACCACATCTGCGCCCAACTCGACAGCCTGCTCCATCAGCGCCCGGCCATTTTTGAACGACTCGATGCCTTCCTGCGGGAATGCGACGATTTGCATGTCGACCAGATGGCGGGTTTCTTCGCGCACCTCAAGCATCGATTTGAGTGCGCTCAAGCTTGGGTCTGTAACGTCAACATGGGTGCGCACATGCTGGATGCCGTGCTCGACCAGCATGCCAATAGTCTTCTTCGCACGCTGTTTGGTGTCTTCGTGGGTGACCGTGGCTTTGCGCTTGCCCCACAGCTCAATGCCCTCGAACAGCGTGCCGCTCATGTTCCACGATGGATCACCGGCAGTCAGCGTGGCGTCGAGGTGAATATGCGGCTCGATGAACGGCGCGATAACCAGATTGCCCGTCGCATCCAAGTCGCCGGGGTTGCTGCTGATGGTTGGGGTTTGCGCGCTGATCTCTTTGATTCGATCCTGCTCAAGGGTAATCCGAAACAGGCCGTCGCGGCCCCGAAGGCGGGCGTTAATGATATTCATGCGGTACTCCTGGCAGGGCGGGAAGAGGACAAGCGCCAGATCAGCAAAGCGAGGCTGATATTCAGGCGGTCGTGAGGATTGCTGAACGAGTTGCCGCTCAGCGACTCGATGCGCTGGGTGCGGTAACTCAAGGTATTACGGTGGACGCCAAGGCGTTGTGCGGCCAGCGCCAGATTGCCGTTTTCCTGAAACCAGGCCTCAAGCGTTGGCATCAGCACCGGCTCATGGCGTGCGTCATCACTGATGATCGGGCCGAGCACCTTGTCGACGAACTGGTCGAGCAAACTGCGGTCACGAATCGCCCCGAGTAATTCAAGTGCGCCCAGTTCATTAAAGCTGCAAACACCCAGACGCTCTGGAAAAGACTGCGCGGCAACGAGAGCCTGACGGGCCTCGTTCAATGCGTGCGCAAAGCGTTCAGGGCCGTGACCGCCTGTGCTTAGGCCCAGATACAGGCGCAGCGGAGCCAGGCTCGGATTAAGTTGATTGAGCGAGGCCAGCATTGCCTCGCGGTTGTGTTGCTGATCGAGGCTGTTGGTGGCCGGGAGCAGGGCAATCCAATGCTCGCCCTGACAGACTGGCGAGAGCGTATCGCCCAGAGCCTGCAACTGTTGCAGCAGGCTCTGTTGCAAACGCTCACGACAGTCTTGTAAGCGCAATTCGGCGTCTTCGGCAGAGAGTTGCTCAAGCAGGCGATCACTGCCCTCAAGCTTGAACAACGCCACCTGCCTCGGGGTTGCCAATGGCAAACCAAGACTTTGCGCGCGCTGGCGCAGCGCCTCGAGCGATTGCACGTCACCTTCGAGCAGTTGTTCGAGCAAATGCTGGCGCGAGCGGCCGAGCATTTGCGCTTGCACCAGCGCAGTACCAATCGCCTGCGTGACGATGACCATTTTCAGCGCGTAGGGCTGCTCAATCAGCGGCACGTCGAGTTGCTGCGCGGCATCGATCACGCTTGGCGGGATTTGGCGGATGTATTCCGGGCCCGTCAATATCACCAGCCCGGCGGCCGCCCGCTCATGCGCCTGCTGCACCAGTGACAACAGGTTTTGTTCGGTGCGCGGATGGTTGATGCCGGTGACAAACACCAATTCGCCGCCCATGATCCATTCGGCGATATCGGTGTTCTCGGCAACATATGGCCAGCGCACCGGATTGCTTTGTGCGATTTGGCCAGCGCGCAGGCGCATGCTTTCCAGGCCGGGCAGGGCCAGAACATCCGCGACCGTAAGGCTCATTAGTTGGCCGGGCCTGATGCGCTGGTTGCGCCGTTGGTGGCACCGCTCAGCAGTTTGCTCAGAACAATATAGGCCACCGCAGCCACTGCAATCCCGACAATCGGTGCGATCCATGGCGACAGGTAGGCGCACACGGCGCCAATGGTGTAGGCGCTGAGGCCGATCCAGTTGAATGCCGGCAGTTGGGTTTCCTGCAGTTTCGGGTAATGGCCTTTGTGGCCATAGAAGAAGTCCGCCATGATCACGCCGCCAATCGGGGGAATGATCGAGCCGAGCAGAATCAGGAACGGAATCAGCATTTCATACATGCCGGCAATCGCCAGCAAGGTGCCAATCCCAGCGCCCACCAGGGTCACCAACTTGCGGCGATTGGTGCGCAGCAAATTGCAGCCCGCAGCGGCGAAGTTGTAGATGGTGTTGTCCTGAGTGGTCCAGAGGTTGAGGAACAGCATGACCACAGCGGCCATCGACAAACCCTGCAATACCAGCACCTCGACCACGTCGGGCTGCTGATAAACGATTGCGCCGTAGGCACCGGCAATAATCATCAGGCCGTTGCCGATAAAGAAGCCGAGCAGGCTCGAAAGCATGGCCACGCGGCCGCTCTTGGCAAAGCGCGTCCAGTTGGTGGCCTGCGTTGCGCCGCTAACGAAAGTACCGAAAACCATAGTGATGGCCACGCTCAGGGTCATGCTTTCTTTCGGCTCAATGGCCATCAGCGCGGTCATGCCGCCGGCATCGCGCGTGGCAATCCAGAGTGAACAGCCGAGCAGAATCATCATTGCCGGAACGGCCACGCGAGAGAGCATGTCCAGGCCTTTGTAGCCGATGAACGCGGTGATGCAGAAGCCGAAACCGAACAGCACCATCAGCGGTATGGTCAATTCCTCTGGCAAGCCGAGGATTTTTACCAGCACGATGGCGATGGTGGCTGTGCCCCACGCATACCAGCCGATCTGAGTGAAGCCGAGCAGCACATCAGACAACTTGCTGCCGACTTCGCCGAAGCAGAAGCGGCCCATCAGTACCGAATTCAAGCCGCTGCGGCAGGCGATGTAACCGAGCACGGCGGCGTACAGCCCGAGCAGCAGGTTGCCGATAACGGCGGCCCAGATCAGCGAGGTGAAATCGAAGGCCATGCCGATCTTGCCGCCAGCAAACATGGTGGCGGTGAAGAAGGTGAAGCCGAAGAGCAGAATTGAGGTCGAAAACAGGCCTTTGCGAGCACCTTGCGGAACCTCGCTGAGCGGGTAGTCGCTGTCGATCTTGGAAGGGGTCATGCGCGGAACTCCACAGGGTCAGTGAAGTATTCTTCATAGCAGGCGGCGTGCCAGACTGCGTATTCGCGAAAATGCACTTCACGCTGGGTGATAGTTACAAAGCGGTTTGTGCTGCTTGCACAACAGAAGTTGCAAAGTGGACAGTTTTAACGGGGTTTATTGTGAATGATAAACAGGCGTGGTCAAGTCTGGTGCGTAGCTTTTTAGTTATGCACCAGCTTGAACGCAGCCAGCGGTGTATCACGTACGCTGGCAGGAATGCTTAGTTGACAGTGACTTGCGGCATTGCCGGCATGGTCACGGTCTGTGCTTTACGCGGCGCAAGGATTTCAGCTTCGCCGTCGACAACCATCTCGTCGCGCTGATTGAACACCTGAGTGGCGATGCGAACGCGGAATTTTGGCAGCTTTTCGAGAATTTCCAGACGCACAGTGAGGGTGTCGCCAAGCTTCACCGGCAAGGTGAAACGCATGGTCTGGCCAAGATAGATAGTGCCCGGGCCTGGCAACTCACAGGCGACGGCGGCGCTGATCAGGGCGCCACTGAACATACCGTGGGCAATGCGTTCCTTGAACATGCTCTCGGCGGCAAATTCCGGGTCCAGGTGCACGGGGTTGTTATCGCCCGAAACGGCGGCGAACAATTGCACATCACGCTCTTCGACAGTTTTGCTGTAGCTGGCGGTCTGGCCTACGGTGAGTTCTTCGTAAGGGGTGTTGCTGAGTTGACTCATGACAGAATCTCCTGAAGTGAAGGGTGTGAGTGGCGGGGCAAGCTAAGCGCCTGATCAAGCCACTGGATCAGAAATGCACTGACCTCGTCACGGTTGGTTTCATTGAATAATTCATGGCGCGCTTGCGGGTAGACCTGCAGTTGCACATAACGGTTGCCGGCCATGCGCAATGCGACCGCCAAATCATCGAGACGTTTGCCCTGGCTGACCGGATCGTCACTGCCGCCGATCACCAAAAGCGGCAGGCTGCTGTCTATTTTTGCCAGATTTTTGACCGAGCTGATGTGCTGCAAACCGCCGAGCAGGTCTATCCACAGCTGGTTGGTGCAGCGAAAACCACAAAGCGGATCGCTCACGTAACGGTCGACCTCATCGGGATCGCGGCTTAGCCAGTCGAACTCGGTGCGATTAGGCTTGAAGGCTTTGTTGAACGAGCCGAATGACAGCTTATCGATCAAGGCACTAAGGCCTTTGGGGCCTTGGCGTTTGCGCTCGATTCGGGCGATGGTCTGCGCTGCTTTATAGAGCATTGCCGGCTGGTAGTTTGAACCGCTCAACACGGCACCCTGCAAGCTGGCGCTGTGGCTCATCAGGTAGGCCTGGGCAATGTAGCTGCCCATGCTATGCCCGAGCAGAAAAATCGGCGCGGTGGGGTGAGTCTGGCGAATGGTGTGGTTGAGGCGGGCGATATCGTCAATGACCAGATCCCAGCCGTTGGCATCGGCGTAATGGCCTTGCGTGCCTTTGCTTGCCGTTTGGCCGTGGCCGCGTTGGTCGTGGGCGTAGAGTTCATAGCCCGCATTTACCAATGCCTCGCCCAGCCTTGCATAGCGGCCGCTGTGCTCGGCCATGCCGTGAGCGACCATCACCACCGCCTTGGGCGGCTGCTGGCTGAACCAGTGGTTCACGTAAATCGGCTGAGAGTCACTGCTGTTGAGCCAGAAGGATTGGTGCTGCATGGCGATTCCTTAGCCTGCATGGAATCGCCATTGTAGGACTAGAAATACGCATCTGGGAATGTTCAAGGTTATTCCCGCCGAGTTCCCGACTTTGCACCTGATCGGCCGGATGGGCCGAAATAGAGCATCGTGATGTAGCAATACGTTGGGCCAGTTACAAAGATTCACAGTAATGATTTAAGGCTCATATATATAGGCGCTAATCTGCATTGCTGTTAAGTTCGGATGAGTGCCCTCAGGCAGGGCGAAATTCAGGGGAGAGGATAAAAATAATGCAGCCCGATTTCTGGAATGATAAACGCGCACCGGGAGTGCCCAACACAATTGACCTCGACAGTTACAAGTCGGTCGTCGAGGTGTTCGAGCGTTCTTGCAAGCGCTTCGCTGACCGCCCCGCGTTCAGCAATATGGGCGTTACCCTGACCTACGCTGATCTGGAGCGCCAGTCGGCAGCCTTCGCCGCCTACCTGCAGAAACACACGGATTTGAAACCGGGCGATCGCATCGCTGTGCAAATGCCCAACGTCCTGCAGTACCCGGTCGCGGTATTCGGGGCGATGCGCGCCGGGCTGATCGTGGTGAACACCAATCCGCTGTACACCGCCCGCGAAATGCGCCACCAGTTCAAGGATGCTGGCGTGCGCGCACTGGTGTACCTGAACATGTTCGGCAAGCTGGTGCAGGAAGTCCTGCCCGATACCCAAATTGAATACCTGATTGAAGCGCGCATGGGTGACATGCTGCCGGCGATGAAAGGCTGGCTGGTTAACACCGTGGTCAAGAAGGTCAAGAAGATGGTGCCGGACTACCATCTGCCGCAGGCTATTTCCTTTAAAAGCGCCTTGAGTACGGGCATGGGTCAGGGCGTCAAGGCGGTCGAAGCCGGGCTGGATGATATTGCCGTGCTGCAATACACCGGCGGCACGACTGGCGTTGCCAAAGGGGCCATGCTGACCCACGGCAATCTGGTGGCAAACATGCTGCAGGTTGATGCCTGCATGTCCCAACTGGACGATGCCGGCCAGCCACTGATGAAGCAGGGGCAAGAGGTGATGATCGCGCCGCTGCCGCTCTATCATATCTATGCCTTCACCGCGAATTGCATGTGCATGATGGTTAATGGCAACCACAACGTACTGATCACCAATCCACGCGATATTCCGGGCTTCATCAAAGAGCTGTCCAAGTGGCGCTTCACTGCATTGCTGGGGCTCAACACCCTGTTTGTCGCGCTGATGGACCATCCGGACTTCAAGTCACTGGATTTCTCTGGCCTCAAGCTGACCAACTCGGGCGGCACCGCGCTGGTCAAAGCGACCGCGGAGCGCTGGAAAGAAATCACCGGTTGCACCGTGGTTGAAGGCTACGGCCTGACTGAAACGTCGCCGGTCGCCAGCACCAACGCCTATGGTGAGCGGGCGCGTCTGGGCACCGTGGGAATTCCCGTGCCGGGCACCGCGTTCAAGGTGATCGATGACGAAGGCCAAGACCTGGGTCTGGGTGAGCGCGGCGAATTGTGCGTTAAAGGGCCGCAAGTCATGAAAGGCTACTGGCAGCGTGAAGAGGCCACCGCCGAAGTGCTCGATGCCGATGGCTGGTTCAAAACCGGTGACATTGCGATAATCGACGAGGACGGCTTCACGCGTATTGTCGATCGTAAGAAAGACATGATCATCGTCTCAGGCTTCAACGTTTACCCGAACGAAATTGAAGACGTGATGCTGACCAACAGCAAGGTGGCTAGTTGTGCCGCGGTGGGCGTGCCCGATGAAAAATCCGGCGAGGCGGTGAAATTGTTCATCGTTGCACGTGATTCGAGCCTCACCGAAGCTGAGGTCAAGGCGTTCTGCCGGGAGAACTTCACCGGCTACAAAGTGCCTAAACACATCGTCTTCAAAGATGCTTTGCCCATGTCCCCGGTAGGAAAAATCCTACGTCGTGAGCTTCGCGACATCAGCTAAGGCGCGGCCCTGCTGGGTCTCGTGTGGCTGGGTTTGTGAAGAACCTCAAAAAATGACCAGCAGTGGCATGCTGGTCATTTTTATGACTCTTTAGCCTGCTTTTGGTGCTAGTCGCTTTCTGGTAAAGCTGATAATCTCGGCGCGCTTTTAGGCTCAACGAGCCGAAATATTAACAACAAACAACCGTCATGTTATGCGCGGTCTTGATTAAAGCTGTTGCTGAGGAGTGGGCTTCCATGATCGAAAACTTCTGGAAGGATAAGTATCCAGTTGGGGTTTCTGCCGAAATCGACCCTGATCAGTACCCGAATGTTCAAACGGTACTGAAGCAATCCTGCCAACGTTTTGCTGACAAGCCGGCTTTCACCAATCTGGGTAAAACGCTCACGTACGGCGAGCTGTACGAGCTCTCCGGTACCTTCGCAGCTTACTTGCAGAATCACACGGATTTGCAGCCCGGCGACCGTATCGCCCTGCAAATGCCGAACATCTTGCAATACCCAGTCGCTATTTTCGGCGCCATTCGTGCAGGTCTGGTGGTGGTCAACACCAACCCGCTGTACACCGCGCGCGAAATGGAGCATCAGTTCAACGACTCCGGTGCCAAGGCACTGGTTTGCCTCGCGAACATGGCCCACCTTGCTGAGCAAGTTGTGCCGAAAACTGGGGTAAAAACGGTCATCATCACCGAAGTTGGCGACATGCTGCCAACATTCAAGCGCATTCTGGTTAACACCGTCGTCAAGCGCGTGAAGAAGATGGTGCCACCGTATCACCTGCCTCAGGCCATCAGCTTCCTCGATGCACTGGACAAAGGTCGCGGCAAGATCCTGCGTGAGTCCGCACCGAAAGGTGAAGACATTGCCGTGCTGCAATACACCGGCGGCACCACTGGCGTTGCCAAGGGCGCAATGCTGACGCACCGCAATCTGGTCGCCAACATGCTGCAGGTGCGTGCCCTGATGGGTGCAAACCTCAACGAAGGTTGTGAGGTCGCGGTGAGCCCGCTGCCGCTGTATCACATTTACGCGTTCACCTTTAACTGCATGGCGATGATGCTCATCGGCGCGCATAACCTGTTGGTCACCAACCCGCGTGACCTGCCGGCGATGATCAAGGAAATCAAACCCTACAAGTTCAGCGTATTTGTAGGCCTGAATACCTTGTTCGTCGCGCTGAGCAACAACGAAGGTTTCCGCGCGCTGGATTTCTCCTCGTTGAAACTCACCGTTTCTGGCGGCATGGCGTTGCAACTGGCGACTGCTGAGCGTTGGCAAGAAGTGACCAACTGCCCAATCTGTGAAGGCTTCGGTATGACCGAAACCAGCCCGGTTGCGACGGTTAACCCGTTCAGCGCGATCCAGTTGGGCACCATCGGTATCCCGCTGCCTTCAACGCTGTGCAAAGTCATCAATGACGATGGCAAAGACCTGGACGTTGGCGAGATCGGCGAGATCTGCGTCAAGGGTCCGCAAGTCATGAAAGGCTACTGGCAGCGCCAGGAAGCCACTGCTGAGATTCTTGATGCTGAAGGCTGGCTGAAGACTGGTGATATTGGTCTGATTCAGGAAGACGGCTACCTGAAAATTGTCGATCGCAAGAAAGACATGATTCTGGTTTCGGGCTTCAACGTTTACCCGAACGAGCTGGAAGACGTGCTGGCGATGATCCCGGGCGTACTGCAATGCGCTGCCATTGGCGTACCGGACGAGAAGTCGGGTGAGGCGATCAAGGTATTTGTCGTGGTCAAGCCAGGCGTAACGCTGACCAAGGAAACCGTGATGGAGCACATGCGTGCCAACGTCACCGGCTACAAGGTTCCGCGCGCTGTCGAGTTCCGTGATGCCTTGCCAATGACCAACGTCGGCAAGATTCTGCGCCGCGAACTGCGTGACGAAGAAATGAAGAAGATGGCCAAGGCCTGATTCTGATTGTTGGAAAAACCCGCTTCGGCGGGTTTTTTCGTTTTTGCAGCATTAATACTCGCGGTAAACCCAAGACCGCCAATAAAATACGATCTCAACCCCTTATTTGCGCCACGCACAGCCTCCTGCTGAGCAGGCCATACTCATACGCAGAACCCTTTCAGCCATGCCAACCATCACTCAAGACATCGAACTGTGCGCAGAGCAACTGCGGGACGGCCATTTGGTCGCCATGCCTACTGAAACGGTATACGGTCTGGCGGCTGACGCACTGCAAGAGCGCGCAGTCAACCAAGTCTTTGCCTTGAAAGGACGCCCCAGCAGCAACCCCTTGATCGTGCATATTGAGAATGCCGGGCAAGCGAGTCGATGGGCCGCAGAGGTTACCCCGCAAGCCCAGCGCCTGATGGAGGCTTTTTGGCCTGGCCCGTTAACGCTGGTACTGCCGGCGCGCGACGATGTATTGCGCTGCGTGACCGCCGGGCAGAACAGCGTGGCGCTTCGTGTGCCGGCGCACCCAATGGCCCAAGCGTTATTGCGTAGCTTTGGCAGTGGTCTGGTGGCGCCATCGGCCAACCGCTACATGTCAATCAGTCCGACCTGTGCCGAGCATGTGGCTAAGCAGTTTCATCACAGCCAGCTGACTATTCTCGACGGAGGCCCCTGCCAGGTTGGTCTGGAGTCGAGCATTGTCAGCCTGCTAGCGGATGACAGCCCACGCTTGTTGCGCAGCGGCATGCTCAGCCGTATGCAATTGCAGCAAATACTGGGCGAGCCGCTTGAAGAGGCCGCTGGCGGTATCCGGGCTCCGGGCCAGCACCTGCGTCACTATGCGCCAACAACCCCGGCGCAGCGTTTTACCCAGCTTCCTTTTGATGCGCTGAGCAATCAGGCAAATGGCTGGATCTGGTGCGATCAGGTACACGCCAGCACTGGCCCGGCCATCAGTCTCGGCTCTGATCCCGAGCACTACGCCGCCGGCTTTTACGCGGCGCTTTATCAGCTGGATGCTTTGGGCCTTGAGCACATCTATATCCAGACGCCACCGCAGCTGGACAGTTGGGCCGCTGTTCATGATCGCTTGTCGCGGGCCTGCCATTCGCTTGCCTGATTGATCTGTTGCACGATTCGGGCACAGCACGCTCTCTCTCAATCGCAAAGAAGCAGCCAAACTTCATGAGCCTGCGGCCGGCTCATGGGCTTTGAGTAAAACGGCGAAAGGGAAATCGAGGCAGTATCGGTTCACGTCTGCGAAGGACCGCGCACGGCGGCGCGGTCCTGTTTTTTCAACGAGGCAGCGGCTGCCAGCCTTCAGCCGTGCGACGTTCCCAGATGTCGCTGCGATAGCTGTCTATTCGCTGCAGATGCAGCCAGCCATTGATCACCAGATCGCGGACGACGGCATGCTCGGCGATGACCTTGTCGATCATGCGCTGCGGCGCGTCGATCACCACCGTCAAGCGCAATGGGCGATGGACCCAGTGCTTGCCGTCATGCAATGACTGGAGTGACAGGCCGGTGCGCAAGTCGCCGCCATTGCCTTCGAACACCCCGATTCGCCCGCCGACTACGTTGTGCAGTACCTTGTTGCCGCAGCCAAAGCGCAGGTTGTCGGTGGTGGAGGTGAAGTACTGCAGGTTGATCCAGTTAGCGACCACCATCGGCGCGGTCATGATCAACTCCAGTACCTTGCCGCTGGGGTCCTGCTGCCAGTCGTAATCGTGCAGGAAGGCGCGTCCCTGCAAGTTCTGCCCAAGGGTTCGAGAGCGCGGCGCAGCGATGAACGCGGCATTACCGGCCAAGCCCCACTCTGGGCGGGTCTGCGCCCAATCCGTGCCACGCCGGCGCACGCTGCTGAGCAGCTTTACCGGTTTTTCGCTGAGGCCCTCAAGCCCTAACAGGCCAGCCCGTTCGCGCCGCGCACGTGCGCCCGCATCATCCAAAGCCCGGCGCAGTGTCTGCCAGTTTGGCTGTAAACGCTGGGCCAGCGTTTCGCTGTCAAACACCCGAATCTCATCGGTGGTGGTGTTGTGCACCCCTGCCAGAAAGCGGCAATCGTCTGGCAGTTCAATGCCTTCGTCGAGCAAACCCTTGCGCACCTGCGGGTTATTCAACAAGTCCGCGAGCAATCGGGCGTTAACCTCGCCGCTCTGGCCGCAGCAGGCACCGCAATCCAAGCCAGCGGCCTGTGGGTTGTTGGTGCTTTGGCTGGCGTGCCCCAGCAGCACGATCAGTGGCGCAAAGTTTTGCGTAAGGCTCATCGCGCGTAAAATACGCGCCGCCACGTTCGTGCGCTGCTCCAGTGGAATGACCGGCAGAGACGGCTTTAACTGTTGCCACTCGCGTGGCCGCAATGCGTGGCTGTCCGGTGCGGCTGAGCGTGACAGAAAACCACCCACACGCCCCAGCAGAGCGCCGGCGTAACCCAGGCCCAATGTTTCTACCAGGGAGAATGTCGAGGCGGGCAGGCGCTCAAACAGTTGCCAGCGTCCGCCACGTTGCAGGCGCGAATTGCGCTGACGGGCCAGACCCGCGTCACGCTCGCTGTCGCCGCTGCTGTCTGTCACGCTGAATTGCGCCGCCAGTAATCCTGGCAGTTGTGGACGTGTCGCTTGCGTGCCCAGCGGGGTATAGGCGACAGGCAGGCCAAAGAAGCCGGCGAAACCACCGGTCTGTACTTGCGGGCAAGCTTGTTCAAGGGCCCGGCGAAATACCTCTGAGCGCACATCTATGCAGAAATACACCTTGGCGATTGGCGCAGCCACTTTCGAAGGTTTGACGGGGTTCTGCAACATGCCGTGGAGCTGCTCTTGCCAGGCCAGTTCTTCTGCCCGCTGCCACACTTGCAGCGCTTGCCACTGTGCTGTGAGGGGCTGCTTGCGTGCGGCTTGCCATGCTGCACGCCATTGGCTCCAGCCGCTGTCAGCGTCGCGCTGGCGGTCGTCAACCAGCCATTCCCAAGCGGCGCGAATAGCCAGCAGGTCAAGCAAAACAGGATCGTCACCCCCTCCGAGGCGGGCTTGCCAGCGCTTATACGCGCACCACGATGCCCAGCCGAGGTTGCGCAGCAACAGGCAGTCAAACCACTCGCTCAGCTCATGCTCAGCAATGCCCAAATGCTCTACCGCCGATTCAAGGGCAGCTTGTGGCTCCTCTGGCAACTCGGCAATTTGCGCGCCCAGCGAGCGGCAAGCGCTGAGCACGCTCAAGCCACGGTCTTGCAGCATCGATTCACGCCAGGCGTGGTACAGGCTGGCCTTCTTCGGCGGATGCCAGTCGGCCTGATTCTCGTCGAACCAGGCGGCGCAACTTTGACCGATTTGCTGGGTGATCAGGGCGGGCCAGCCAGGCACTGCGATCTCGGCTTTGGCCATGTCTTCCAGCAGTGGCAAGGTTTGGGCTGGCTCAGCCGGCTGATCGAGAAACTGCAACAGCTGCTCAGGCGTCCAGGTATGCGCCGTTTCAGCCAGCGCCCGCGTCAGGTGCTGTTGATTGATCTGGCCATTTTGCCAGGCAGCGCGGTAGTCGGCCGCACTCAGGGTCAGGCGTGAACCTGCGCGGCGCCAAAGCTGCTCGGCGACTTGCGCCCAAGGCTGGTCGCGCCGCTCCCACAGTGGGTTGACGGCAATCATCTGGTCCAGCGGCCAGGTCGGCGCTATGCGTTCGCAGGCCTGCCGGGCAATTTCATGCAGCGCCGCCTTGTTAGAGCAGGGAGTCGGTTCGAACGCGGTCATTGGCTTTCTCCAGTTGCAGGTTTAGCAGGCTGTGGACTTGCAATCGGCCACAGGCGGAAGGTCAGGCGGGTAAAGTGCTCATCCAGATAAAAGCCGGCAAACGCCCAGGGATAGAGTCGCCGTGCCAGCGCGCTGTCGGGTTGGCTCATAATCAAGGTTTGCAGCACGTAAAGGCCCAGAAACAGCAGCAGTGCAAACACGCCGAGGGACTGTTGCAGCGCGCTCGTCGCCGGGCTCGCGCCCAAAATGTGCGCAGCCGCCGAGTGCCACAGCAGGTAGCAGCCGAGCAAGAGCGTCAGCGTCGTCAGACTGTAAAGCGCACCGCTGAGGCGCATGCACCAAGGAGCAAGGCCAATGGTGAGAATGCCCAGCGCGATCAGCGGCAACTGATGCGCAGGGAGCAGCGTGCTCCAAAGGCCGTGCAGCAGCGCCAACCAAACCCCAGCTACAATCAGCGCCACAAGCGCGATCTTTGGTTTTGCGGGTGAGCTGCGCGGCTGCAGCGACTGCTGCCGCGCACGGCTAACAGTGTCTCCCGCTTCGAGGAACGCATAAGCCTTGTACAGCGAGTGTGCCAGCAGGTGTACCAGCGCCAGTTCGTACAGCCCCAGACCGCACTCCAAGAGCATCAAGCCCATCTGCGCGCAGGTTGACCAAGCCAGACGTACTTTGATGCTGATGCGGGTCATCATCACCAGGCCAGCGAGCACCGCGGTCAGACCGCCGATAACCACGAGCAAAGTGTGTGCGACGGGCGCGGCGGACAACAACGGTGCGAAACGCAGCAGGACAAAACCGCCCAAATTGACCACTCCGGCATGGAGCAGGGCCGACACCGGCGTTGGCGCTTCCATTACCTGAATCAACCAGCCATGAACCGGCAGTTGTGCGGACTTGAGTATTACCGCCAGCACCAGTAACACGCTCGCCAGCTGCAAATCCCAGCCCAGCGCGCCGCTTGATTGCAGGCGTGTGGCGACTTCATCGAGGATCACTGCAATTGCACTGTCGCCGCTGGCGCTCACCAGCAGCACGGTTGCCGCGATCAGGCAGAGATCAGCCAGGCGGCTGGCGAGAAACTTTTTGTGGGCCACAACCTGAGCCATGGGACGGTCGCGGTAGAAGGTCAGGAGTTGATGCAGGCACAGGCTGGAAATGATCCAGGCCGCTACTAGCACGTACACATCGTGACTGGTGACGACCACGGCCACCGCCGTCAATGTGCCGAGCAGCGCCAGAATATAGCGTTTCTGTCCTTGCTCGCCGTCCAGATAGCGCCGCGAATATTCAACGATGACCAATGCCAAAAGGCTGATCAGCGTGGCCATGGCCAGGCCCAGACGGTCGCTTTCTCGCTCGTTCAATAGCGCCTGAAAAAGAGCTGCGAGCACCACGAGAAATCCCGCGTAACCGGCCAGCCGTGCGGGCCACCAGAGGTGGTTAATCGCCAGGCGCGCCGGGCTCAATGCCACGGGCAACATGGCCAGCAGGTAAATCCAGGGGAGCAGGGCGCTCAATTGGGGGAGCAAGTGTTGCATCGGGAAACCTCCGCGGGTGATCGGCAGGTTCAGTTTCCAGTAGTTGCATTTTTAATTAAAATAGATTGAATAGAACATATTCATCTTTAATAAAGAACGAATCATGCGCCGCCTGAATTTCCATCATCTGCATTACTTCTGGGCCGTCGCCAAGGAAGGCAACCTGACCCGCGCCGCGCAGTCACTGCATGTCGCGCAGTCGGCATTGTCGACGCAAATTCGTGCCCTTGAGGAGCAACTTGGTTACGCCTTGTTCATTCGCTCGGGCCGAAACCTGTTGCTTACCGAGGCTGGTCAGTTGGCGCTGGATTACGCAGAAAGCATTTTCGCCCTTGGCAACGAATTGCAGATGACCTTGCAGGGCGCTCAGCAGGCCAACCAGAAGCTACGCATCGGTGCGGTTGCGACCCTTTCGCGTAACTTTCAGGAGAACTTGCTACGGCCGTTTTTGGGCCGCAGCGATGTGCTGATAACGCTGGAGTCGGGCAGCCTTGGCGAGTTGTTGGAGCGTCTGGCGCTGCATAAGCTGGACATTGTATTAAGCAACACCGCGGTCAGTTCGGATGCTCAGCGTTCCTGGCGTTGTCAGGTGCTGGACCGGCAAACGGTTTGCCTGGTCGGCCCACCCCGCAGCGGCGCGCAGCCTTTCGATCTGAAACGCGATTTGCAGCAAGTGCGGCTCATCGTGCCGGGGCGCAGCAGTGATATTCGCAGCCAGTTCGAGTTGTTTTGCGACAGCCGTGGTTTGCGTCCGCAGATCTGCGCCGAGGTAGACGACATGGCCATGCTCCGCCTTCTGGCGCGGGACTCCGGTGACGTGGCGTTGTTGCCGGCAGTTGTGGTGCAGGACGAGTTACGCGCAGGTGCGCTTGAGCTTTACGCTGAAATTCCGCAGATCGCTGAGCAGTTCTTCGCTGTGACCCTGCAGCGGCATTTCAACCTAGGCGTGCTCGACGAGCTGTTGTCGGCCCATTCACACCCGGCAATCGGGCCAGCCCACTGATCTGACGCCAAATCGATACGCGGGCTTGTGCTGTACGCAATCACGCGTGCGCTGGTTTGCGCAACATCGGGCAGCCAAAACCTGTGTGCCATCGCGGCCTGACCCCACTCTGGAAATCTGCGACAATTGACGGCTAGACACGACAGCCGCGATAGCCCGATGACCGACGTCACACCGACTTATGACTCATTACTGAAAAACCTTGATCAGGCGATGATTGCCGACAGGCATCGTTTGCGCCGGCAATTGCACGAGTTGCGCAAGCAGCCCGATGAGCAGAAGCAGGCCCAGTGGCTTGAGCGTTTTCAGAAGTCGTGTGCCAAGGTTGAGGCACGCAAGCTCAGCGTGCCGCCGATGCGTTACGACGACGCGCTGCCGATTGCAGCCAAGCGCGACGAGATCAAGCAGGCAATCAGTAAACACCAAGTGGTGGTGATTGCCGGCGAAACCGGCTCGGGCAAGACCACTCAGCTGCCGAAGATTTGCCTGGAACTGGGGCGCGGCACGCATGGTTTGATTGGCCACACTCAGCCACGCCGATTGGCCGCCAGAAGTGTGGCAACCCGAGTGGCAGAAGAGATCGGTACACCGCTGGGCGAGCTGGTCGGTTATCAGGTGCGCTTTGAAGACCAGAGTAACGAGCGCAGCCTGATCAAGCTGATGACCGACGGTATCTTGCTGGCCGAAACCCAGCATGACCGCTACCTCGAAAAGTACGACACGATCATTGTCGACGAGGCGCACGAGCGCAGCCTGAACATCGACTTCCTGCTCGGTTACCTGAAAACCCTGTTGTCGCGTCGGCCCGATCTGAAGCTGATCATCACCTCGGCGACCATCGACCTACAGCGATTCTCCAAGCACTTCAACGACGCGCCGATTGTTGAAGTGTCTGGGCGTACTTATCCGGTTGAAACCTGGTACCGCCCTCTGGCCGCCGAGCAGGACGAAGAGGGCAATCAGGTCGAGGAAGACTTGTCTGTCGATCAGGCGCTGCTCGCCAGCATTGATGAGATTGCTGCGTTCGAGCGCAGTGAAGGCAAATTGCCCGGAGATGTGCTGGTGTTTCTGCCCGGTGAACGCGAGATCCGCGAAGCGGCCGACTGGCTGCGCAAGGCCAATCTGAAACACACCGAAGTGTTGCCGCTCTATGCGCGCCTGACGCCGGCCGAGCAGCAGAAAATTTTCCAGCCGATGCCTGCGCGCAAAATCGTTCTGGCCACCAACGTCGCCGAAACCTCGCTTACGGTGCCAGGTATTCGCTATGTGATCGACAGCGGCACGGCGCGGATCAGCCGCTACAGCTATCGCGCCAAGGTCCAGCGGTTGCCGGTTGAGGCAATCTCGCAAGCCAGCGCCAATCAGCGTAAAGGCCGCTGCGGGCGGGTAGAGCCGGGGATTTGTATTCGCCTCTACAGCGAAGAAGATTTCAACTCGCGTCCTGAGTTTACTGATCCCGAGATTCTGCGGACCAATCTGGCGGCGGTAATCCTGCAGATGCTGCATCTGCGACTGGGTGAGATTAACCAGTTCCCGTTTATTGAGCCGCCAGATGGCAAGGCCATCAGTGACGGTTTCAACCTGCTTCAGGAACTCTCGGCGGTTAGCCGTGAAGGCCAGCTGACAGCGCTCGGTCGCCAGTTGGCGCGCCTGCCGATTGACCCGCGTCTGGGCCGGATGGTGCTTGAGGGCGCGCGGTTGGGTAGCCTCGATGAAGTGCTGATTATTGCCAGTAATCTATCGGTGCAAGACCCTCGCGAACGCCCATCGGACCGCCAGCAAGCAGCGGATCAGGCCCATGCGCAATGGAAGGACGTGGACTCGGACTTCGCCGCGCTGGTCAACCTGTGGCGTGGCTTTGAGGAGCAGCGTCAGGCGTTGGGCTCGAGTGCGCTGCGCAGTTGGTGCCGGAAGAACTTCCTCAACTATTTGCGCTTGCGTGAATGGCGCGATGCTCATCGCCAGTTGGTGTTGATCAGCCGCGACCTGCAATTGAATGCCAAGCCGGCGGCGAACAAACCCGCTGCCGCCAAGGCCAAGGCTGCTGAGGGCGAGGAGCTTTCGGCAGCTGAGAAATCGGTGGGCTATCAAACGCTGCACAAGGCGATTCTGGCAGGCTTGCTCAGCCAGATCGGGCAGAAGACCGAAGATGGCGATTACCTGGGCGCGCGGCAACGGCGCTTCTGGATTCATCCCTCGTCTGGCATTGGCCGCAAGCGTCCGCAGTGGTTGATGGCCTCAGAATTGGTCGAAACCACCAAGCTGTTTGCGCGCATGGTCGCCAAGATCGAACCGGACTGGATCGAGCCGCTGGCAGGTCATCTGATCAAGAAAAATCACTTTGAACCGCACTGGGAAAAGAAGCGCGGGCAGGTGGTGGCTTACGAGCAAATCACCCTGTACGGCATGATCGTGGTCGGGCGCAGGCCTGTGCACTTTGGTCCGATTGAGCCGGTGGTATCGCGTGAGCTATTTATCCGCGAAGGCCTGGTCGGTGGCGAAATCAATTCGCGGGCGCGTTGTTTGTCCGCCAACCGCCAACTGCTGGAAAAGCTCGATGAGCTGGAAGCCAAGGCGCGGCGCCGGGATATTCTGGCGGACGAAGAGGCAATGTTCGCGTTCTACGATGCGCGCATTCCGGCGGATATCTATCAAACCGCCAGCTTTGAGTCCTGGTACAAGCGCGAAAGCGCGAAGAACCCGCAGCTGTTGATCATGCGTGAGGAAGATGTGCTCGCGCGTGATGCCAAGGAAGTCACGGCCAGCCTGTATCCGGATACCCTGCAATTGGGCGATTTGCAGTTACCCATGAGTTACCACTTCGAGCCTAACCACCCGCGTGACGGTGTCACGGTACGGGTGCCTGCGCCGTTGCTGCCGCAGTTGCAGCCCGAGCGTCTCGAATGGCTGGTGCCGGGTCTGCTCGAAGCCAAATGCATGGCGCTGGTGCGGGGATTGCCAAAGGCGTTGCGCAAGAATTTTGTGCCGGTACCGGACTTCGTGGCGGCCGCTCTCAGCAAGATCACCTTTGGCGAGGGCAGCCTGCCGCAATCGTTGGGCCGCGAGTTGCAACGCATGACCGGCGCGCGCGTGCCGGATGAGGCGTGGGCCGAGTCTGCCGGCGCTGTTGAAAGCCACCTGCGAATGAATATCGAGGTGGTAGACACCCGTGGCAAGTTACTCGGTGAAGGCCGTGATCTGGCTGAGCTGACAGCGCGCTTCAGTGAAGCCAGCCAGGCTGCATTGGCGATTCCGCAAAGCAAAACAGCCGACAAGCCTATCGAGGCCAAGGGCTTTGCCGAGGTCGCCGAAAAGACTCAGCATCAAGTGGCCGGGTTGACCATGACGGTTTATCCAGCCTTGGTGGAAGAGGCCGGCAGCGTCAAGGAAGGGCGTTTCTCGACAGCCGCCGAAGCTGAGTTTCAGCACCGGCGAGCACTGCAACGCTTGCTCCTGCAGCAACTGGCAGAACCGGCCAAGTTCCTGCGCGGCAAATTGCCCGGCCTGACCGAGCTGGGGCTGTTGTACCGCGAGCTGGGTCGGGTTGATGCGTTGGTTGAAGATATCCTCTTAGCCAGTCTCGACAGCTGCATGCTTGAAGGGCAGCAGCCGTTACCGCGTGACGGTGCAGCGCTGGCTGCGTTGGCCAGCAAACGCGGCGACTGGGTCGAGCATGCCGAGCGTTTGGCCAGGCTGGTGCTGGAAATTCTCAAGCTTTACCACAGCCTGCAAAAGCGCTTTAAGGGCAAGATTGATCTGGCCCAGGCCATTGCCCTGAACGATATCAAGCAGCAGCTGGCCAATCTGGTGTATCCAGGTTTTGTTCGCGAAACCCCGGCGGTGTGGCTTAAAGAACTGCCGCGCTACTTGCGGGCGATAGAGCAGCGTCTGGATAAACTCGGCTCGCAAGTGCAGCGCGACCGGGTCTGGAGTGGCGAGCTGGCGCAATGTTGGCAGCAATACAGTGCCCGGCTGGCCAAGCATCTGCAGGAGGGCAAGCGCGACGAGCAATTGCTGCTCTATCGCTGGATGCTGGAGGAATACCGTGTCTCGCTGTTTGCCCAACAACTGGGAACCAAGATTCCGGTGTCTGATAAGCGTCTGAGCAAGCAATGGAACAATGTCGAGGCCTGAGCAATCAGGCAGACATGTCTGACCCATTAATAGGCTTGGGCCGTTGTGTCCAAACCGGTATGTTTGAATCTCCATCCATCGATTAAGGAGCGCCTAAATGAGCTTGCATGGCAGTTACGATTCAGAAAACATTTTTGCCAAAATCATTCGTGGCGATGCACCGTGCTACAAGATTTACGAAGATGATGATGTGTTGGCGTTCCTGGATCTGTTCCCGCAGTCATACGGCCATACCCTGGTGATTCCGAAGCACGTCGAAGCGCGTAATCTGCTGGATATCGAGCCGGAAAAACTCAGCCAGTTGATTACCGTGGTTCAGCGTCTCGCGCAGGTACTCACCGACGAACTTGAGCCCGCAGGGGTTCAGATTGCCCAGTTCAACGGGGCGCCAGCCGGACAAACGGTTTTCCATCTGCACTTTCACGTGATTCCAAGATTTGCCGGCGAAGACCTGGCTATTCATGCCAGCAATATGGCCGACAACGCTGAGCTGGAAGCGCTGCAGGCGCGATTGCAGCAGCGTATCGCCGCCCTCTGAGGCTATCCTTCGATGCAGGCAGCAACATTGCTGCTTGTATCGTCACCTCGTCTGAACAGTTGCCTGAAGTTTGTCTATTGTTCTAGCAGCAACACGCTGGTTGTTGCCGGGGCTGTAACAGGGCGCGATCAATCCAGCCGCTTCGGATACTTTTACTCCGTCGCACACGCTCAGCCGCAAGGCTAACAAGGGATATGTATGCTCAAGTTCAGAGGATGGTCGCTGCGCACTTATGCTGTGTGCGCAATGGTCGTGCTGGTTAGCGCAGTGGGTGCGACCATTGCCGTGCGTTCGTATGAGCGCACGGTTCAGACTGTCTACGATAAATCCCTCGAACAAACCTATAACGCCGCGGAAGACACCGCTGTCGAGTTCCATTACCTGCTGTCGACGGTGCGCGAAGGCTTGAGCCTGTTGGTACTCACCGATTTTTTGCGGACCCCCGACGAGACCGCTCGTATGCGCGCGCTGCCCATGCTGCAGGCTGCGTTGCGGGCAGCTCCCGCGGCGATTTCTTTCTACTACGCAGACAACCAGGGAAATTACTTGTCGCTGGCTGAATTGGCCCATGCCGATCCGCCGGCGCGAGAAACGGCCCCGCCCGGGACTGTGTATGTTTCGCAGAACTTTGTGCACAGGGCCGACGTGCCGAATCTGCAAACCGTCTATTTACGTGCCGACCTCAGCGAAATAATGCGTGTACCCGCGCGCGACGTCGAGAATTATGACCCGCGTGAGCGTCCTTGGTTTAAACAGGCGATAAGCGTCGACACGATGATTCGCACGCGGCCTTACCGGTTTTATCTGAAGGATACAGCGGGTATCACGATCGCCAAGGCGTCCGATGATGACCAGTTGGTGGTGGGCGCCGACCTGAACTACAGGCTGCTGGATGAAAGCCTGATCCGCAGCCAGCTAACGCCTAATGCAAGGATGGTGCTGGTCAACCGTCAGGGCCAGATTCTGGCCAGTAACGACCCCGATTTGTATGACCGCAGGCCCGCTCACGCGCCGCGTTTGAGTACCCTGAAAAAACCTGTAATGCATACCTTTTCGCGTTTGCTCGACCAGTTGGAAGCGAAGCAGGAGCAAGAAGTCGCCCTCGAAGAGCTTGTGCAAAACGATAGGGAATGGCGGGTTGAGTTGGTTCGGTTGCCTAATACCGGCACTTCAAACATTTACCTTGGCGCTGCAGTGCCCAAGGATGATCTGCTCTCTGAGGTGCGCTCGGTTCGTGATCGGATGTTTCTTGAAACCCTGGCGATCTTACTGCTGAGCATTCCGTTGGCCATTTGGCTGTCACGTGCCGTTACCGAGCCGATTATCAGGTTGACCCGCAGGGCTGAACGCCTGCGTTTCTTTGATTTTGCCCGTGCGGATGACGTTAAAAGCGAAATCTACGAGATGCAGCAGCTCAATACTGCGCTCTCCGCCAGTCGCGATACATTGGCCGGGCTCATTGACATCATTACCCGCCTGAACGGCGATGCCGATTTCGAGCATTTAATGGCAACGCTGTTGCGCGCAACGACCGAGGCCTCGCATGCACGCGGTGGGTTGCTCTATGTGCGCACGGCGGTTGATGGCGTTGAATCCTTGCGCCTGGCCGATGGCCTTTGGGAAACCTGCCCGCTGAAGTTCTATAAACTGGACAGCGCTGTGCTGATGTTTTCGGTGACGGATGCCATTGCTCGCAAGCAATCGATCCACTCCCAGGCAAATGCCGAGCACTGCCGCCAACTTGGCTTGCCGGCCAGCGCCTCACTGACGGTGCCGCTGTTCAACCGCAAGGGGCAGGCCGTTGGAGCGCTGGTGCTGTTCCTTGAGCAGGCTTTGGATAATGCGCACATCAGCTTCATCGAGGCGTTAGCCGGGTTTGCTGCCGTGGCCCTTGAAACGCGGGGTTTGATCGGGCAGCAGAAGGCGTTGTTCGAGTCATTGATTCAGTTGGTCGCCAGCGCAATCGATGCCAAGAGCCCTTATACCGGCGGCCATTGCGAGCGTGTGCCGGAGGCCGCCAAGTTGTTGGCCGAGGCGGCCTGTGCCGAGTCGCAAGGGCCGTATGCGCAATTTGATATGAGCGATGATGACTGGCATGCGCTGCACATCGGCGCGTGGCTGCACGATTGCGGCAAGGTGACGACGCCCGAATATGTGGTCGATAAGGCCACCAAGCTTGAGACAATCTACGACCGGATTCATGAAATACGCCTGCGTTTCGAGGTGCTCAAGCGTGATGCGCAGATCGATTATCTGGAGGCGTTGAACGCTGGCGCTGACCGTGCCGAGGCCATCGCCGCGCGGGATGCGCAGTGGCAGCAACTGGATGAAGAGTTTGCGTTTATAGCTCGCTGCAACACCGGTAGCGAGTTTTTGGGTGAGGAACAATTGCAGCGGTTGCAGGCCATCGCCAAGCGCCGCTGGCTGCGTACGCTGGATGATCGTCTGGGTATTTCCGGCGAGGAGCGCGTCCGTAAAGAGGCGCAACCCGTGGTCGAACTGCCGGTGTGGGAGGATTTGCTGGCGGACCGTCCGGAACACAAAATTGCCCGGCCGGCGGCTGATTGTCTCGACCCCGACAACCGCTTCGGTTTCAACATGCAGGTGCCCGAGTATTTGTATGACCGGGGCGAGCTGAAAAACCTGTCGATACGCCGAGGCACGTTGACCGAGGAAGAGCGCTACAAGATTAACGAGCACATCATCCAAACCATCAAGATGCTCAATGCCTTGCCGTTTCCGCATGGGCTTGAGCAGGTTCCGGAGATTGCGGGCGGCCATCACGAACGCATCGATGGCAAGGGCTATCCCTGCGGTTTAACCGGCGAGCAACTCAGCCCGCAAGCCAAGATGATGGCGATTGCCGATGTCTTCGAAGCGTTGACCGCGCGTGACCGGCCTTACAAACCGAGCAAAACCCTGTCGCAAGCGCTGCGTATCATGTCGGGGATGTGCGCGGATGGGCATCTGGACGCCAATTTGCTGAGTATATTCATTCGCTCTGGCGCGTGTTTGCGCTATGCGGACCGGTTCCTGGCCCCGGAACAAATCGATTGCCGCGACTTGATGGCCTTTTTACCTGATAACCGCACCGATCAAGCCTGAGCAGCAACTGGCGTTTGTTGCAATTGAACTCGGGGGCAGGCGGCGGGTCGGAGCAGACTCGTTAACTGACTCACCGGCGATGATTTCAGCAAGCGCTGAGCAACACGAGGGCATTCATCTGTTTTTATAGGGTCAAAGGGCCGCAGGTGTATGGCTTCTTCGGCGAGTTTTCTTTATTGTCGCGGCCCGTGCAAAAGACCTGAGTAATCATTATGTTAGAAAACAATTTAAGTCAGTTGGAACAGCTTGTCGGTGCTCTTTTGCAAGAGAATAAAACGCTTCAGGGCAGCAATGCGACGCTGACCAAAGAGTTGCAGACCCTCAAGGAAGAAAACGAGACGTTGCAGCTAGCCGCCCTTGAGCAAGAAGAATTACACGGAGCCACAGCCGCGCGGATTCAGGCGCTGGTCGAGTTGGCCCGCGCCGGTCAATCAGCAGAGGCTGCGCCTAATCAATGAATCGCATGCGCGAAGAGAACGTCTCGGTAATCAATATTCTGGGGCGTGAATACAGCATCAAAACAGCAGAAGGTAAAGCTGAGGCGCTTAGCGAATCGGCACTGATGCTGAAAAAGCTATTGGCCGAAACCAAGCAGGCGTCACCCACTCTGGTGGGCGAGAAACTGTTGGTGCTCGCCGCGCTGAAACTGTGTGCCCAGCAAATCGAACTGCAAGTGCAACATCAGGCGCAGATCGAGGCGTTGGAAGCGCAGATCAACGAGCGCGTGGCCGGGCTGAACAGCCTGATTCGCGAAGCCTGATCTATTTGCCGCGTTAGCAGTTTGCCAATAGCGGTTAATTGCCGATGATTATTGGCCTGCCAGCCAGAGCGAACCGCAACGGTTGTGACTCAAATGGTAAAACCGCGCTGCTTAGCCACTGCTTACACCAGCGGCTAAGTCGCGGTCTGGAGCGCTCAGGCCTTGGCCTGAGCGACATCCTTTTCAACTTTCCATGCCCAGAAAAATATCAGCAAACCGGCCAGTGCCGTGGCGGCGCCTATGTAACCGGTTGAGGTCCAACCGTAACCGGCGCTGATCGCCAGGCCGCCGAGCCATGGGCCAAGGGCATTGGCGATATTGAATGCCGCATGGTTGGAGGCGGCTGCCAGCGTTTGTGCGCCATGCGCGACGTCCATCAGGTGAGTTTGCAGCGCTGGAGACAGCGACACCATGGTGCCGACAGCAAACACAGCCGGGAATACAGTCCACACCGAGTGCGCGGCAAACGGGAACAGCATCAGCACCAATGCACTCCACAGCAACAGCCAGGCCACGGCTTTGAATTGCAGCTTATCGAACAGCCAGCCGCCGGCAATGTTGCCCACAATCCCGCCCAAGCCAAACGCGGCTAGCGCGAAGGGAATCCAGTTGGCGCTGAGATGGGTCACTTCGAGCAGCGTTGGCGCCATGTAGCTGAACACGCAGAACATGCCGGCAAATCCGACAGAGCCGATGGCCAACGCGAGCCAGACTTGCGGGCGGTTAAACGCGCGCATTTCCGACAGCGGATTGCTGCGCGCTTGTTGTTTGTCCAGCGGCATGAAGATCGCGACCATGATGACGGTCATAAGGGCGATCAAGCCGACCAGCGCAAACGCATACCGCCAGCTGAGCACTTGGCCCAACCAGGTCGCGATGGGGTTGCCAACCAATATGGCAATGGTCAAACCCATGAGAACGCGGCTGACGGCCTTGGCGCGCTTATGCGGTGGCGCCATTGAGGCCGCGACCAGCATGGCAACGCCAAAGTAGGCGCCGTGCGGCAGGCCGGCAAAGAAGCGCACAATCATCAGCGAGTGATAGTCGGGCGCGAAGGCGCTGGCAAAGTTGCCAACCGCAAAGATGCCCATCAACAGCAGTAACAGATGTTTGCGCAACAAGCGCGAGCCGACAATTGCCAGAATCGGCGCGCCAACCACAACACCCAGCGCATAGGCGCTGATGACGTTACCGACCTGCGGTTCGGTGATCGATAAGTCCTGCGCGACATTGGGCATTAAGCCCATGATCGAAAACTCACCGGTGCCGATCGCGAAGCCACCGAGCGCGAGCGCTAACTCAATTAATATGATGGCGCGTGTGCTGAGGCGCGACGGGGATTCGGGTGGGACTTGGGACATAAACAGGTTTCCGCAGACGGCTTTTTCGGGCGCGGCATTATCGGCCGCTTTATCCCTGAAAGTAAGTGCAGAACCGCTCTACGACCATGCTTTACGTTGTTATGCGTTATTAGTGATCTTGACTTGACTAACGGTTGGAGCAACCGAAGTGGCCGCTCTTTGCCATTAACGAGTTAGCGGCAGTGCCGCACCCATTGCCGCAAACAGGCCGCCACAGCAACGATTGAAGGCTTTGCCACGGCGCTGCAACCAGGGGCGGATGCGGTGAGCGGCATGTGCCAGCACATACTCGATGCAGCCTTCTACCACTGCGAACGTCAGCGCCATAACGGCGAATTGCAGCAGCAGGTCTTCGTTGGGTTGAATGAATTGCGGCAGGAACGCGCCGAAAAACAGAATCACTTTCGGGTTGGATACCGCCGAGAACAGACCCTGACGAAAAAGCGCATTCGAGCTTTTCAACGCCTGGCCCTGAGGAGCCTGCAGATTGATTGCCGGCGCCCGCCACAGTCCGATACCGAGCCAGATCAGGTAAGCGCCGCCAATCCATTTAAGAATGATCAGCGCATTGGCCGACGCGTTCAGCAGGGCGCCGATGCCAAACATCGAGAGGGCCATCAGCGCGACAAAACCGATCACGCCGCCGCTGATGGTCCACAGGGTTCGACGATGGCCATAGAGTGCGCCATGAGTCAGCGCCAACAGGCCGTTCGGGCCGGGAGTGAGTGATAATCCGGTAACGGCCGCCAGATAAATCAGCCAAACATGCAATGCCATCGTCGTGACTCCGTCTTAAACGTTTGCTGCCTCAAAGCTGTCGGCGCGGGCCAGTTGCCACATGCGCTGGTAGAACTCGCCGCAATTTTGCTCGCCGAGCAGTTCGTTTGGCTTGAGGAACAGGTGCTGTTGCGATAGTAGCTTGATTTCGTTCGCCGACATACGTTGCACCAAGTGGCGTGCTTCGAGTTGCGCCGGATGATCAAGGCCTGCCGCCGCCAGCATCTCGGCAAAGGCGTGCAGGGTATTGCGATGGAAACTGTGCACGCGTTCGGCTTTGTCTTCGACAACCAGAGCGCGCTGGCGCAGTGGATCCTGCGTAGCGACACCTGTCGGGCATTTGTTGGTGTGGCACGACTGGCTCTGGATACAGCCGATGGCGAACATGAAACCGCGCGCCGAGTTGGCCCAGTCGGCGCCGTACGCCAGTACGCGGGCGATGTCGAAGGCGCTGATGATTTTACCGCTGGCGCCTATCTTGATCTTGTCGCGCAGGCCGATGCCGACCAGTGTGTTGTGCACGAACAGCAGGCCTTCACGCAGCGGCAAGCCAATATGGTTAGTGAACTCCACAGGCGCCGCGCCGGTGCCGCCTTCCTTGCCATCGACCACAATGAAGTCAGGCAGGATTCCGGTTTCGAGCATGGCTTTGGCGATGCCCATGAATTCCCATGCATGCCCCAGACAAAGCTTGAAGCCGACCGGTTTGCCACCTGAAAGATCGCGCAGTTTGGCGATGAACTCCAGCAACTCGATAGGCGTCGAAAACGCGCTGTGACGAGAAGGGGAAATGCAGTCCTCATCCATTGGAATACCCCTGGTTTCGGATATCTCAACAGTGATCTTGTGCTTCGGCAGAATACCGCCATGGCCCGGTTTAGCACCTTGGCTGAGCTTGATCTCGATCATCCGAACCTGTGGCGAGGTGGCTTGAGCGGCAAACCGCTCCGGGTCGAATTGACCATCGCTGCTGCGGCAACCGAAGTAGCCACTGCCGAGCTCCCAGATCAGGTCGCCGTCGTGGGCACGGTGATAGGCACTGATACTGCCTTCACCGGTGTCGTGGGCGAAATTACCGAGCTTTGCACCCTTGTTCAGTGCGCGAATGGCGTTGGCGCTGAGCGAGCCGAAACTCATGGCAGAGATATTCAGCAGCGAGGCCGAGTAGGGCTGAGTGCACTGCGGGCCGCCAATGTCGATGCGAAAATTGTTCGGGTCCACGAGCGGAGCAGGGCGCATCGAGTGGCTGATAAATTCAAAGCCGGGCTCATATACATCCAACAGCGTACCAAAAGGCTTATCGGCCCCCTGATTCTTGGCGCGTGCATAGACCAGCGAGCGCTGCGAGCGCGAGAAGGGTAATTGGTCGTTGTCCGCTTCCAGCAGGTATTGGCGAATCTCGGGGCGAATGGTTTCGACCAGATAACGAATATTGCCCAGAATGGGATAGTTGCGGCGAACCGCCTGACGCGTTTGCAGCAAATCTACGATGCCCACCGCACTCAATGCAGCGCCTATCAGCGTCAGTGGCCACATCCAATGGTGATCCAAAAATGCCAGGCTGATAAGGGTGAATAAAACGCAGGATGCAAAGAATGAGTAACGGCTGAGTAGTGAAAAATTCATGCTGGTTTCCTGATAGCGGCTCATGGCCCTGAATGTAACCCGAAATAAGCGCTCAGGTTATCCCGTGGGCAAAATCAGGCCTTTTGGAGTGCCAGCATTCAGGGCTTGTTGCAGCAGATGACCAACTGATAGTTCGGTATAAGTCCGCATTGGCCTGTTCGATGGCCCGTCGGGTTAATTTGACCTTGCACCCTGTATGGATAAAACTAGACAGCTTTTAAGTGCTGGCGTTATGCCCGCAATTTATGGGCCTGATAAATCTCAGGGCTCGGCGCTGATAGTTGTTGGCTAAAGTGATCATATAAGTACCTTGCTTCAGGCGTAAGCGTGCCCTGAACACACCGTTTTAGCTCTTTGCCGCCGAGTTGCTGAGAAGTTGACACGGCTTGGTCCTGCTCAGGTTGAGCGGGGACGGGGCCTGAAATGCGCGTAATTGTCATATTTGCTTTACAGGCTACGAGGCTTCAAGGCTCTGGCTGTGGCACACTCTGTTGTATAGCGCTGGAACCAACAATTTGGCCAGCATGAAAAATACAGTACCTGCAGTCTGCCAACTGCGGGTGTATGCATAATTGGCCGCCTGAGCGGCAGTGAACTAGAGGAATGACCGTGCATAACGTCGTCATTAGCGGTACCGGCCTTTACACCCCGGCTAATAGCATCTCCAACGACGAGCTGGTTGAATCATTCAATACGTATGTAAGCCAATACAACGCGGACAATAGCGATGCCATTGCCCGCGGTGAATTGCAGCCACTCACTGAATCCAGCAGTGCATTCATCGAGAAAGCATCGGGCATCAAGAGCCGCTTCGTCATGGACAAAGACGGCATCCTTGATCCGCAGCGCATGGTGCCGCGGATTGCCGAGCGCACAAATGATGAGTGGGGCGTTCTTTGCGAGATGGCCATTGGCGCCGCTCAGGAAGCTATGGCGCGTGCGGGTAAAACCGCTGCCGACATCGACGGCGTGATTGTCGCCTGCTCGAACCTGCAGCGTGCTTATCCGGCTGTTGCCATCGAAGTTCAGGCGGCGCTGGGCATTCAGGGCTTCGGTTATGACATGAACGTGGCCTGCTCGTCGGCAACGTTCGGCATTCAGGCTGCGACCAACAGTGTTCAGTTGGGGCAGGCTCGCGCGATCCTGATGGTTAACCCGGAGATCTGCACCGGACACCTGAACTTCCGCGACCGCGACAGCCACTTCATTTTTGGTGACGCGGCGACTGCCGTGATTATCGAGCGCAAGGATCAGGCGACCTCCGCCTACCAGTTCGATATTGTCGGCACCAAATTGCTGACTCAGTTCTCCAACAACATCCGCAACAACTTTGGCTTCCTCAACCGCGCAGCAGAAGAGGGCCAGGGCGCCCGCGACAAACTGTTCGTGCAGGAAGGCCGCAAGGTATTCAAAGATGTCTGCCCGATGGTGGCTGAATTGATTGCTGCCCACCTTGAAGAGAACGAGTTGAGCGTCAATGACGTTAAGCGCTTCTGGCTGCACCAGGCCAACCTCAACATGAACCTGCTGATTGCGCGCAAGTTGCTGGGCCGTGACGCCGAGCCAGGTGAGGCGCCGGTTATTCTCGACACCTATGCCAACACCAGCTCTGCAGGCTCAGTGATTGCTCTGCATAAATATCAGGATGATCTGCCGGTCGGGTCGCTGGGTGTGCTGAGCTCGTTTGGCGCAGGCTACTCGATTGGCAGTGTGATTTTGCGCAAAATTTGATGAATTATCCGGACGATAGCGCTTTACTCGCACGGCTGCTGTCGGGCGAGCAAAAAGCATACAGGGAGTTGGTTGCCACCTATCAGGGGGCAATGCGTGCGGTTGCGTTTGCTATTGTGGGCAGCCGTAATGCGGATGAAGTCGTCCAGGATGCATGGCTGGCTGTGGTCAATAATCTCGAGGGTTTTCAGGGGCGTTCGAGCCTCAAAACCTGGTTGCTGACCATCACCGCCAATACAGCTAAAACTCGGTTGAAGCATAATCGCCGGGAGGTTCTGATTGACGACCTGCCCGGCCCGCATGGCACCATCGGCGATGAACATTTCGCGGATGATGGCCACTGGTTACTGGCCCCGCATGCGTGGCATCAGGATACTCCCGAGAAGCTGCTCATGGAGGTCGAACTCCGCGAGTGCCTGGAAAAAACATTGGTAAGTCTGTCGGCCTCTCAGGGCAGTGTGTTGTTGCTGCGTGAACGGCAGGGCTTGGAGTTGGAAGAAATTTGTAATCTTCTTGATATATCGCTCTCAAATGTTCGGGTACTACTACACCGGGCGCGCCTTAAAGTGTTCGCGACCCTGGAGCATTTTGAGGAAACAGGTAAATGCTGACTTGCAAGCAACTGGTTGAGCGTTCGGGCGACTTGCTCGACAACAGAATGAGTCTGCGAACGCGGATTTCCATGCGCACGCATTTGCTCATGTGCATCAACTGTCGCCGCTTCATCAAACACATGCGCCTTTCTCAGGCTGTTGTGCGCAGGCTCCCTGTTGAGGAGTCTGCCGCACTTGATTCGCTGGCTGCTCGCTTGTCTGAAATCCGACAAGGAAAGCAGCGCGGTAATCATCAGAGTTAATCTGTGCCACTCCTCGATAGTCCCGACTGCTCGCGGGTTGCAGTCGCGGGTGCTTATAGCTGCTTATAAGTATTCGAAGTAAAAAAGTTCCGTTGTCACAAAATCTTTATATATCAGCAACCGAGCTGACATATCCCACCGCCAAGATTCCCCCACACAAACGAGCTCAAACACTCGTGTGTTTTACGACTAAAAGTCCATAGGGGAATTTTTCGATGATCTGTAAGCACTTCGCCGGTGTCGCTGCCACCGCTCTGGCAATGGCTGTTTCCACGCAAGTATTCGCCGGCACTGTGACTTCTGATGGGGCTGACATTGTTGTCAAAACCTAAGGCGGTCTTGAAGTAGCCACTACCGACAAAGAATTCAGCTTCAAGCTGGGCGGCCGTTTGCAAGCCGACTACAGCCGCTTCGATGGTTTCTACACCAAAAATGGTGAAACCGCAGACGCAGCCTACTTCCGTCGCGCATTCCTGGAAATCAGCGGTGTTGCTTACACCGACTGGAAGTACGCAATCAGCTACGACTTCGCGCACAACGCCGGCAACTCGGATGACGGTTACTTCGACGAGGCGTCGATTGCCTACACCGGTTTCAAACCATTTAACTTGAAGTTTGGCCGTTTCGATCCGGACTTTGGTCTGGAAAAAGCCACCAGCTCCAAGTCGATCACCGCCATCGAGCGTAACGCAGCCTATGAAGTGGCTGACTGGGTAAACGGCCACGAAAACGGCCTTGGCGCTCAAGCCAGTGGCGTTGCCGGTGACATGTTCTGGTTGTCGGGCGGTATCAGCGCCAAAGACGCAAACGATACCGATGGCGACAGCGTCAAGCAGTTTAACTTGCGCGGTGTATTCGCGCCGATGGCAGAGGCAGGTAATGTCCTGCATGTGGGTGTCAACTACGCCAGCCGTGACCTCGAAGACACAGCTGTCGATGGCCGTATTCGTCCACGTCTGACCGTGCGCGGTGTTTCCACCAACGGCGGTAACGATGCCGGTACCAATGGCAACCGCGCTGTATTCGGCGGCTTCCAGGGCGTTGCCGGTGACTTTGAAAGTGATTCGGTCTGGGGCGCTGAACTGGCCTGGGCAATGGGTCCTTTCTCGGCTCAGGGTGAATACCTGACCCGCACTCTGAAAGCCGATAGCGCGGCGATCAAAGACATCGACACCGACGGCTACTATGGTCAGGTGGCATACACCCTTACAGGCGAGTCTCGCGGCTACAAGCTTGATGGCGCCAAGTTCGACATCGTCAAGCCTGAAGACAAGCAACTCGGCGCCTGGGAAGTGTTCTACCGCTATGACCACATCAATGTCGATGATGGCAACGTAGTAACCTCGACTGCTACCCGCCAGGTCGGCGATACCGAAGCCAGCATCCACACTGTGGGCCTTAACTGGTACGCCACTGAAGCGGTCAAAGTTGCTGCTAACTACGTAATGCTCAACACCGACAACATCGAAAACGCCGCTGGCGACGATGATGGCGATGCGTTCGTAATGCGCATGCAATACGTGTTCTAAGACACGTTAGTACGAGTGATCGACGCATGAGCCCCTGCGGCTCATGTTGACCTGCGTAACGACTGCCTGCGCAGGTCTCGACGCAGAGCAACAATTGGTGCTCTTTTTAAGCCTCGCTCTCAAGCGGGGCTTTTTTTCATCTGCGCAAAAGGCCAGACTGCGGCCATGAAAACATCACAGCCTTGTTCCATCGACGATCTAGATCCGGGCCAGTGGGACGCACTGGTGCCAGCCGGTCAGCCATTTCTGCGCCATGCCTTTTTGCAGGCGCTGGAACTCAGCGGCAGTGTGGGAGGGCGCTCGGGCTGGAGCCCCGCGCATCAGCCGTGGTTTGATGCTCAGGACACGCTCTGCGCGGCCATTCCCGGCTACCTGAAAAGCCATTCCTATGGCGAGTATGTGTTTGATCACGGCTGGGCCGATGCCTGCGCCCGGGCCGGTATTCAGTACTACCCCAAACTGCTCTGCGCGATTCCGTTTTCGCCCGTCTCCGGGGCACGTTTGCTCGGCACGCCCGAAGCATTGAGCAACATGCTTGATGCGCTGCCAGAAACCTTGGCTGAGCGTGGTTTATCCAGCGCGCATATCAACTTCACCGATCCCAAGGCTGATGCGCTGCTGCAAGGGCGCGAAGGTTGGCTGGAGCGCCACGGTTGTCAGTTCCATTGGCACAATCGCGGTTATCGCGACTTTCAGGATTTCCTCGACACCCTCAGTTCACGCAAGCGCAAACAAATGCGTAAGGAGCGTGAGCAGGTGGCCGCACAGAACGTCGAGTTTGACTGGCGTATCGGCAGTCAGTTGTCTGAGTTGGAATGGGATTTCGTTTATACCTGCTACGCCAACACCTATCGGGTGCGCGGCCAGTTGCCGTATCTGACGCGGTCATTTTTCAGCCTGCTGGCGCAAAACATGCCAGAGAGTATTCGCGTGGTCATGGCTGTTCAGAACAGCCAGCCGATTGCGATGGCATTCAGCCTGATCGATGGCGATAGCCTGTATGGCCGTTACTGGGGATGCCTTGGCGAGTTTGACCGGCTGCACTTCGAGACGTGCTTCTACCAGGGCATGGATTACGCCATCGCCCACGGTATCAAGCGCTTCGATGCCGGTGCGCAAGGTGAGCATAAATTGATTCGCGGGTTTGAACCGGTGATCACCCGTTCCTGGCATTACCTGTGCCATCCGGGACTGCGCAATGCGGTTGCGGATTTCTTGCAGGAAGAGCGGGAGGGAGTGAGCCAGTATGCGAAGGAGGCGTGTAGCCTGCTGCCTTATCGCCAGCAAACCAGCGACTGAGGTCGCGTTAGCCCTGACCTGTACCGGCGGCAGGTCAGGGCAAGGCGTTATACGTTGTGCGGGCCGTTGCCCCACTCCAGGAATTGAATTTTGTGGATTTCGCCTTTGCTGTCCTCATACACAACATTGACCGGTACAACGCCTACTTTCTTGGAGTTGTCCGTGCGGTAGAGGACTTTGCTGATGTCTACATCCATGCCGTATTGATACTTAACTGCCGGAATCCCTGAGCCGGGCTCGCGGTCTACTTCTGCCGCAAATGCAGCAGGTGCAAGGCTGGTGATGAACGCTGTTACGACTGACGCAATTTTCATAATGGCCTTTCCTTAATTCTGGAAGTAACACATCAACTGAAACTCGCAATTGTCATCGAGTGGGTCTGAAGGGTTGATTCAGAAGCCTCAGATTCAAAAGCACGAGCAAAGCCCGGAGGCTCAAGCAAGAGGGGTTGAGTTGGTCGCGACCATTTGTCACACCCTGAGGCCGAGATTATGCAATGTTTGGTTACAAAGCAAGCTAGCTATTTGTCTAATCGTCGACTGGCATGCCCAGCGGCTTATTCAACGCCGACAAATCCGCCGGTTTGATGCTGCCAGAGTCGGGCATACAGCCCACCTTTGGCGATCAACTCGGCATGAGTGCCGGTTTCGACAATGCTGCCCTGATCAATCACCACAAGGCGATCCATGCGGGCGATAGTCGACAGCCTGTGGGCAATGGCGATTACCGTTTTTCCCTGCATTAACGTGTCGAGGCTTTCCTGAATGGCCACTTCAATTTCTGAGTCCAGCGCCGAAGTGGCTTCATCCAGCACCAGAATCGGCGCGTCCTTGAGCAGCACCCGGGCGATCGCAATGCGCTGACGCTGGCCGCCTGAAAGCTTTACTCCACGCTCGCCAACCTGAGCATCGAGGCCTTTGCCGCCCTGATTGTCATCAAGTGCCTTGATGAAGTCTTCGGCGTGGGCCTGTCGCATTGCTGCGTCCAGCTCGCTGTCGCTGGCCGCAGGACGGCCGTAGCTCAGGTTGTCGCGAATAGAACGATGCAGCAGGGCGGTGTCCTGGGTGACTACGCCAATCTGTGCGCGCAGACTTTCCTGGGTCACATTGGCGATGTCCTGGCCGTCGATCAGAATGCGTCCGGTTTGCAGGTCGTAGAGGCGCAACAGCAAGCTGACCAAGGTTGACTTGCCTGCCCCAGAGGGGCCGATAAGGCCGATCTTTTCACCGGCCTCAATGTGCAAACTCAGGTCGCTGATGACCCCTGCGGTTTTGCCGTAGTGAAAGCCGATGCTGTCGAACTGCACACTGCCGTGGCGCACGTTGAGTGGTTGAGCGTCTTCGCGATCCTGTACCTCGCGGGGCTGCACAATCGCTTTCATGCCGTCTTGCACGGTGCCGACGTTCTCGAAAATGCCATTGACCACCCACATGATCCACTCCGCCATGCTGTTGATGCGGATCACCAGTCCCAGCGCCAGGGCGATTGCGCCTGTGCTGATTAACTGATTGCTCCACAGCCACAAGGCGAGGGCGCCGGTCGCACCGATCAGCAGCCCATTGATGGCCGTGACGCTGACATCCAAGGCGGTCACCGTGCGGGTTTGAATGCGCACCTTGTCGAGCAACTCTTGCATCGCTGAGCGCGCATAGTTTTGCTCTTCACGGGTGTGGGCAAACAGCTTGAGGGTGCTGATATTGCTGTAGCCGTCGACCACACGGCCCATCAGTTTGGAGCGCGCGGCCGAGGCGGTGGCTGAGCGCTGCTTGATACGCGGGACGAAATAGGTCAGCAATAAGCAGTAGGCCAAAATCCACACAAGCAACGGCACCATCAGCCGCCAGTCCGCTTCGGCAAACAGATAAAGCGCGCCGGCGGCATAGATCACCACATGCCACAGCGCCTCGATCACCTGCATTGCCGAGTCGCGCAACGACGGCCCTGTCTGCATGATGCGTTGAGCGATACGCCCGGCAAAGTCGTTCTGAAAGAAACGCAGGCTTTGCTTGAGTACGTAGCGATGGCTTTGCCAGCGAACCAGGTTGGTCAGGTTGGGCGTAATCGCCTGATTGCCGAGAAGATCGTGCAGGCCAAATACCACGGGGCGGATGATCATCACCACGCAGAGCATCCACAGCAATTCGTTGCGATAGCGGCTGAAAAATTCGCTGCTTGGCGTGGCCTGGGCCATGTCGATCAGTTGCGCTACAAAGTTAAGCAGCGAAACTTCGATAAGCGCACCGAAGATACCGACGATGAGCAAGGCGAGGAAGAGTGGCCAGACCTGCTTCAGATAGTGCCAGTAGAAACCCGCAATGCTGCGCGGCGGCGCTTCATCTGCCGTGTTCTTGAAGACATCGACCCGCGACTCGAAAAAACGAAATAGCATCAGCGCCGTCCTGGCCGAAGGGAATGGGCTTTAGCCTATCAGGGAGTAGTCGGTTGTGGCGGGAATCTGGCCGGGCAATTGAATGTGCCCGGCCAGAAGGGTGCAACGAAGATTTACAGGCGCTTGATGTCGACGATCATCACTGGCGTTTGCGGCACGTTGGGCATGCCGGCACGGGTGCCAGTCGGGACTTGGGCGATCTTGTCGACCACTTCCATGCCTTTGGTCACCTTGCCGAAAACAGCGTAGCCAAAGTCACGCGAGCCGTTGTCGAGGAAGGCGTTGTCCTTGTGGTTGATGAAGAACTGGCTGGTGGCCGAGTCGACAACCTGAGTGCGGGCCATGGAGATGGTGCCGCGCACGTTGTGCAGACCGTTATTGGCCTCGTTCTTGATCGATGGCTGGGTTTGCTTTTGCTTCATGTTGGCATCGAAACCGCCGCCCTGAATCATGAAACCGGGGATGACCCGGTGAAATTGGGTGTTACGGTAGTACCCGGTATCCACGTAGTTGAGGAAGTTCTTCACGCTCAACGGCGCTTTTTCCTGATTCAGTTCAATCTCGATTTCACCCAGGCTGGTGGTCATCAGCACCTTGGGATTTTCAGCGGCCAGCAGGCTAGTCGCCAGGAGCATGGAGCAGGCAGCAAGGACGAGTCTTTTCAACATTCGGGTAGATCCTTATGCGGGGTTTTTGTTGATTGTGTCGACTTCCGAAAGAAAGGCAAGCAAGCGTTTATTGAATTCCAGTGGCTGATCCATCGGCGTTGCGTGGCGCGAGTCGCTGATGACTTCGAGGCGTGCATTAGGCATCTCGCTGACGTAGGCCTGTTTCAGTGCGACTGGCGTGTAGTCTTTGTCAGCGCTGATCACCAGCGTAGGACAGGTGATTCGTGCAAGGTGTTCCCTGACGCCCCAGCCAATAATGGCGTTGAGACTGGCCAGATAAGCGCGCTTGTCGTTGCGCGGCCAGCGTTCCTCGACCTTTCTGCGCAGGTCGGCTTGTTCCGCCTTGGGAAACAGCAGCTTGCCCAGTGCCTTGCCCAGGGTTTCCAGGCTCATGACCCGAGCCAGCGTCCAGCGCTTGGCGATCTGAATGTAATCCGCCGGCTTCTTGGCTTTGACCTCGGGGCTGCTGTTGATAATGGTCAGGCTGCTGAGCAGGTCGACGTTCTGGCTGGCGATTTGAAAGCCGATCATGCCGCCCATGGAAATCCCAACCAGATGCACGGGCGGCAAGTTCAGGTGTTCGATCAACGCCACCACATCAGCCGCGAAAATTTCCATGCTATAGGCTTCGCGGGGTTTGTCTGAGCGGCCATGGCCGCGCAGATCGATAGCGAAAACATGATAGTGACGGGCCAACTCGCCTATCTGGTATTCCCAGTCCAGTGTGCTAGAGCCCAGCCCGTGCACCAGCAGCAGGGGTTTGCCTTCACCGTATTCTTCGTAGTGCAGCTGGCAACCATCATTATCGAAATAGGACATGGGGTCTGTTCCTTCAGACTGGGGAGGGTGGGGATGCAAATTCTGCGTTGAGCGGGGCCGCGTCGAATTTTTGAATCAGCTCGACAAGAATCTGCGTTGCCGGACCCAGCGGCTTCTCCTTGTCCGAATAGAGAAAGAATGTCGGGTTGCGGTTGCCGCCCTGATCCAGCGGTAACGGTTTCAGCTGACCGTCGTTGAGTTCACGTGCAATGACGTGGCGCGGCAGCCAGGCAAACCCCAGCCCGCTGCTAACGAAGGCGGCGGCGGTGGCCAGGCTGCCGACCGTCCAGCGTTGTTCGGCGCCCAGCCAGCCAACGTCGCGTGGCTGCAAGCGGCCCGAGTCACGAATGACCACCTGCATTTGCGATTCGAGGTCCTGAAAGGTCAGTTGCCGGCCGAGGCGGTGCAGTGAGTGATCCGGGTGAGCGACGGCGATGAATTCGACTGAGCCCAGTTCAGCACCCAGATAACCTTGAATGTTAAAGCCGCAAATGGCCAGATCGGCAGTGCCTTCCTTGAGAATTTCCTCGACTCCCGAGAGCACTTCCTCGCGCAGACGAACCCGGCAGCCACGGCTTTGCGGCATGAAGGCGGTGAGGGCGCGAACCAGTTTGGCGTTAGGGTAGGCCGCATCCACAACCAGGCGGACTTCGGCTTCCCAGCCTTGCTCCATATGATGGGCCAGGTCTTCCAACTGGCTGGCTTGTTTGACCAGTTGCCGCGAGCGGCGCAGCAAGACATCGCCGGCCTCGGTCAGCACCGCTTTACGGCCATCGATACGCAGCAACGGTACGCCGAGCTGGTCCTGCATTCGCGCGACGGTGTAGCTGACAGATGATTGCGAACGATGGAGGATTTCCGCCGCCTGGGCAAATCCACCCTGATCGACTACCGCTTGTAATGTTCGCCATTGATCGAGGGTTACGCGCGGCGCTTTCATGGGTCGTGTGGTCCTTATTCAGCAGGCTAATTCGGGTTAATAGATCAGCTCGGGTGCACACCGGGAGCATCTCGCTCTACACTGGCGGTTAATTACAGGAGCCAAAACATGAAAAAAATTTGTTGCGCACTGATTGCACTTTTACCGCTAACGGCCTTCGCCTACCCGATCGAAATTGACAAAAAACTCAACGGTGCCGAGGTTTCAGTGACCGGCCTTGAAATCGACGACAGCATGGGCGCAGTTGTTCTTTACAACTACGGCCAGGCCGACGCCAAGTGCAAAGCCACCTTCCGCAACGGACCAGAAGCCCCGCGTACTCGCAGCGCTGCGCTGTCTGCTGGCGAAGACACCAATTTATCGATCAAATTCTCTCGTAAAATTATCAAGCTGCGCGTAAGCGTCGTCTGTGAAGTTGAGAGAAACGGCTGAAATGTGCCAGTGAACTGGCTCAAGCCAGACTAGAGCTCGCTCGCTTATAAATCAATATTGTCGATTGGTTAAAGCAATATATTGCGCTTTTTAATCGATTTTAACCTGATTAGTCTTGGCTCCATCGACAACAAACATCCCTCGATGGAGTCAAACAGTATGGCTAATGTTCTGGTAATCGAAAGCAGTGCGCGCAAGCAAGGTTCTATCTCTCGTCAACTGACAGCAGACTTCGTTGCGCAGTGGCAAGCCGCTAATCCGGCGGATCAGATCACCGTTCGTGATCTGGCGGTTGATCAGGTTCCGCATCTGGACAGCAACCTGCTGGGCGGCTGGATGACTCCGGCGGATCAGCAAAGCGCTGCCGAACAGGCCGCGCTGGAGCTTTCCAATACCCTGACTGATGAAGTATTGGCCGCCGATGTGCTGGTGCTGGCTGCGCCGATGTACAACTTCGCCATTCCGAGCACCCTCAAGTCCTGGCTCGACCACGTGTTGCGCGCCGGTGTGACCTTCAAGTACACCGAGACCGGCCCGCAAGGTCTGTTGACTGGCAAGCGCGCCTTTGTGCTGACCGCACGCGGTGGCGTTTACGCTGGTAGCGCGCTGGATCATCAGGAACCCTATCTGCGTCAGGCGCTGGGCTTTATCGGCATCCACGATGTCAGCTTCATTCACGCCGAAGGCTTGAATCTGGGTGAAGAGCATCAGCAAAAAGGTATCGCTGCGGCCAAGGCGAAAATGGCTGAAGTGGCTTGAGCCAAGCCTTCACGCTGACAGCTGCACACATCAGCTAGCTTTCGTCGCAAGCTGATGGGCAAACCGGGCAAGGCGCTTCAACTCCTGCAGGGAGATTGAGTCGGCTTGCCCGGTTTTTTATCGGCTATTTTTTGTTCGCAGCGCCTCACGATTGTTCAATTGCCACGGACACGCTAAGGTCGCCGCCTGCAAAAGGGGTGGCCATGCGATATCTAGTTTTTGTAACCGTGCTGTGGGCGTTTTCATTCAGTCTGATCGGCGAATACCTGGCCGGTCAGGTCGACAGTTATTTTGCCGTGCTGACCCGCATCGTCATTGCCGGGTTGGTTTTTCTGCCGATGACGTGCTGGCGTGGCGTCGAGCCGCGTTTTATTCAGGGCATGCTGGTGATTGGCGCCCTGCAGTTCGGTATCACCTACGTGTGCCTGTACCTGAGTTTCAGTGTGCTCAGCGTGCCCGAAGTCTTGCTGTTCACCATTCTTACGCCACTGCATGTGACCCTGATTGAGGATGCGATTAATCGGCGTTTCAATCCGTGGGCGCTGCTGGCTGCTGTGGTTGCAGTGTTCGGGGCGGCGATTATTCGCTTCGACCACATCAGTGCGGATTTCTATTACGGCTTCTTCTTGCTGCAAATCGCCAATGCCACCTTTGCTGCCGGGCAGGTTTTCTACAAGCACCTGCTGCAGCGCTTCCCGTCGCCGATTCCTCAGCATCGGCGTTTCGGTTATTTCTACCTCGGTGCGCTGGCCGTCGCGTTGCCGGCATTCCTGCTGTTCGGCAACAGCGAAAAGCTGCCGCACACGTTCACGCAATGGACGGTTTTGTCGTGGCTTGGCCTCGTGGCGTCGGGTCTTGGTCTTTACTGGTGGAATAAAGGTGCGAGTCTGGTCGACGGTGGCACGTTGGCTGTGATGAATAATGCGCTGGTGCCGGCTGGATTGCTGGTCAACCTGTTGCTGTGGAACCGCGATGCCGATTTACTGCGGTTGAGCATCGGCGGCGCGGTGATTGCACTTTCCCTGTTCATAACCCGCCAAGGCATGATGCCTGGCGCCAAGGTTAGCGGATGAATCTTTCGGGTCGTGGGGTGACGTTTTCGGTCGGCGCCTCCATTTTATTTGCGCTTATTCCTGGCTATGTGCAATGGCTGGCACCGCTGGACGGTGTGCAGGTTTTTGCGCAGCGGGTGTTGTGGTCAATACCGGCGATTCTGTTGCTGGTGCTGTTGACCCGCCAGTGGCCGCTGTTGCGCGGCGCTTTCACGCGACTGCGGCGTGAGCCCAAGCTGATGCTGGCGTTGCCGGTTGCCGCCATTCTTATTGGTATTCAGTGGGGCTTGTTTGTCTGGGCGCCGCTGTCCGGCAAAATGCTCGATGTGTCGATGGGCTATTTTCTTCTGCCACTGGCCATGGTGTTGTCCGGGCGGGTTTTCTACGGTGAGCGCTTGCGGCCGCTGATCAAGATTGCCGTGTTCTTTGCCGCCTGCGGCGTGGCGCATGAGCTGTGGCGAACGCAGGCGTTTTCTTGGGTCACGCTGGTGACTGCTTTGGGTTATCCGCCTTACTTCATGCTGCGTCGCTGGATGGCGCTGGATTCTTTGTCCGGCTTTATCCTTGAAATGCTGGTGCTGGCGCCGTTGGCCATCTGGATCATTGTCGCTTTTGGGCCTGAGGCGGCTTTCACCGAAGCGCCGCAATTGTGGCTGTTACTGCCGGGGCTGGGGTTACTCGGGACGTTGGCCTTCGCGGCCATGTTGGTTGCCAGCCGACTGCTGCCGATGGGGCTGTTCGGGATTCTCGGTTACGTCGAGCCGGTGCTGTTATTCGCTGTGTCGTTGTTGTTTCTGGGCGAAAGTATTGATAGCCAGCAACTCATCACCTATGTGCCGATCTGGATTGCGGTGATTCTGGTTGCACTTGATAGTACGCGGCTGCTGATTAAACAGCAGCGCAAGAAACTGATCTGAAGACTGATTCTCAAGGAGCAATACGGTGCAGGTAAATGCCGATATCAATCAGCGTGTGGTCGTCGACAGCAACACGCTGGAGTGGCTGCCTTCACCCCTTGCCGGTGTGGAGCGGCGCCCGCTGGAGCGCTTTGCTGCCGAGAGCGGTAAGGCCACCTCAATTGTGCGGTACGCGCCCGGCTCAAGCTTTCGCAGCCACAGTCATCCTGCGGGCGAGGAGATTCTGGTGCTCGACGGCACGTTTACCGATGAGTTTGGCGAGTATCCGCGCGGTTACTGGATCAAGAATCCACCGGGCAGCCAGCATGCACCGGCGAGCCCAGACGGCTGTTTGCTGTTGGTCAAACTCTGCTACCAGCAACCCGATGATCAAACGGTAAAGCGCATTGATACCCGCAGCGCCGAGTTTCAACCGGGGCTGGTGCCGGGTTTGAGCGTGTTGCCGCTCGACAGCTTCGCCACCGTGCACACGGCCTTGGTGCGCTGGGCGCCAGGCACTCAATTCAAGGCGCACCGGCACATGGGCGGCGAGGAAATTCTGGTGCTCGAAGGGGTATTTCAGGACGAGTTCGGTGATTATCCGGCGGGCACCTGGCTGCGTAATCCGCATGGTTCTGTGCACACGCCGTATTCAACTGAAGGCTGCCTGATTTACGTGAAGGTCGGGCATCTCATTGAGACGCCCGCTGCGGATCAGTCGAGTACGTTTCTCAGTACTTCGTAAATCACCCCGGTCGCCAGCGTGACCAGCACCACATCGGTGCCGGCCTGGCGCCATTCGTAGCCGTCATAGCGCGGCAGCTTGCCGATCAGGCGATTATCAAACTTCTTGGCGATGCCCGGCGGCAGCGGTTTACCACGCGCAAGGTTCTTGGCAATGCCGGGCGGCAGCGAACTGGCCGGGCCGATCAAGTCGCGGTTATCACCCAGAATGACGCGCACTCGGCCAATATCGACGGACGGCCCATTAAGGTTGATGCTGATGTCGCTGTTATGGTTGCCGCCATGCTTGTCGTGCTTGGGGGCGGCCAATACTGGCTGAGCGCCCAGTGCGATTGCGAGGCTGACAGTAACGAACAGGCTTGATGACCTGAGCATAAATATCTCCGGAAATTGTCTTGTACGATCTTCGACAAGCAAATATCAGTGTATATCCATGAATAATTACAGCAAATCTGTAAAGAAACTCGGCCAACGCTCCGGAAAGCGTTACGCTATACGGCTGAGTCCAGTTTTTTGTCGAGGTTACCCCGTGTTTTCCCAATTCGCCCTGCATGAACGCCTGCTTAAAGCCGTGGCCGAGCTTAAATTTGTCGAGCCTACTCCGGTGCAGGTGGCGGCTATTCCGGCTGCCCTGCAAGGCAATGACCTGCGGGTAATTGCACAGACTGGCAGCGGTAAGACCGCCGCCTTTGTATTGCCGATGCTCAGCCGCCTGCTCGGCGACGGTGGCTCGCAGCCGCGTGTGTGCCTGCGCGCGATGATCCTGCTGCCAACCCGCGAGCTGGCACAACAAACCCTCAAGGAAGTTGAGCGTTTTGCTCAGTTTACCTTCCTCAAGGCGGGCCTGATCACCGGCGGTGAAGACTTCAAACAGCAGGCTGCGATGTTGCGCCGTGTGGATATTCTGATCGGCACCCCTGGTCGCCTGATCGAACATGCCAACGCCGGCAACCTGTTGCTCGATGAAGTTGAAGTGCTGGTGCTGGACGAAGCCGACCGCATGCTCGACATGGGTTTTGCCGAAGATGTCGAACGTCTGGCCGGTCTGTGCAACGGTGAGCACCAGACGCTGTTGTTCTCTGCCACCAGTGGCGGTGCAGGGCTGCGTGAGATGGTCAGCAAGGTGCTGAAAGATCCAACCCATTTGCAGCTCAACAGCGTCAGCCAGCTCAATGAAGGCACGCGCCAGCAAATCATCACCGCCGACCATAACTACCACAAGGAATTGCTGGTCGACTGGTTGCTGGCCAACGAGACTTACGACAAGGCGATTATCTTCACCAATACCCGCGTTCAGGCTGATCGTCTGTACGGCAAACTGGTTGCGCGTGATTACAAAGCGTTCGTCTTGCATGGTGAAAAGGATCAGAAAGACCGCAAGCTGGCGATTGATCGCTTGCGTCAGGGCGCGGTGAAGATTCTGGTTGCAACCGACGTCGCCGCCCGTGGTCTGGACGTTGACGGCCTCGATCTGGTGATCAACTTTGATATGCCGCGCTCGGGCGATGAATACGTGCATCGAATCGGTCGTACCGGCCGTGCCGGTGGCGAAGGTCTGGCGATCTCGTTGATCTGCCACAACGACTGGAACCTGATGTCGAGCATCGAGCGCTACCTCAAGCAGCGTTTCGAGCGTCGTAACATCAAGGAGCACAAAGGCCTGTATCAAGGGCCGAAGAACCTTAAGGCGTCTGGCAAAGCGGCCGGCACCAAGAAGAAAAAGACCGACGCTAAAACCGGCAAGAAGGCCGCTGCGAAAAAACCGGCAGCCAAGTCGCCAAGCAAGCGCAACACGATCAACAAGCCAAAAACCGACGCGCCAGTATTGGTGAGTAAAGACGGTTTGGCCCCGCTCAAGCGCCGCAAGCCGGCCGAGCCTGGCGCCGAGTAATCACCCGCACAGGCAATAGGAAACCCGCATCGCAGCGGGTTTTTTATTGCCTGCACAAACCGCTAGCGGCTTAGGGGTTGCCCGGCTTTGGATCGTCGAGCAATGCTTCGGGTTCGATTTCGGGTGCGCCATCTTCTTGCTGCGCCGCCAGCAGCTTGGCGTTGAGCGGCACCGTATCGACGCTGAAATCTGTGATCTCGATGGCGCCGTTGCCCTGGCCGAGCAGGTGAAACGAGAATGCCTTGCGAGCATCCAGATTGTCGAACGCAAACTCGACTTCCAGTGGCTGGTCGGCGGTGAGAATTGGCAATTCGGGAATCGGCAGGCTTACATCGCGTTCGTATTCCTTGGCCTTGAGTTGCAGGTGAGCGCCTGCGGCGTCGAGCCCCACCGCACGAATGCGCAAGGTAACCTGAGTGTGGCTGCCTTTGGGGAGTAGCAGATATTGTGCGCCAACCAGATTGTCGGCCCAGTCATTGCCGGGCTCAACGCTTAGTTTGATTGGCCGGTTGTTGGCGAACTGGTAGCTCAGGCTGCTTTGATTGTGCTGCAGCGATTGATCCAGCAAGGCTGCCCGTTGGCTCAATGCCTGCGCTTGTACACCGGTAAAGCGGCCCAGATACTCGGCGCGGTCGCTGATGAACCGCGTGCTGGCGTAGCGCCGGCAGACATTCTGAAAGTCGCATTCGGTCAAGACGGTGCCGTCATGTTCGCGCAGCAGTCCATTGGTGTAGGAAATGATCGAGCGGCCCGTGTTGTAGTCGCGCAACATGGAGCGACCGATCAAGTCTTGAGGCGGCGTCAGGCCCAGATAATCGAGTACCGAGACAGTCAGGTCGACGTGGCCATAGGTTCCGGTTTTAAGCGCGGGTAATTGTTCTTGCTCGGGCGCCAGAATCAGGTTGAAACCCCAGGCTGAGGCGAGACGGACATTTTCGATGCCGTGCGATTCATCCGAGGTGACGATAACCAGCGTGTCCTTGAGTACGCCACGGGCTTTGAGACCGTCGAGGAAGTCGCTAATGGCGTCATCGAGGTAGGCCACCGCCGCTTGTTTGGGCGTGCTGTAGCGTTGCAGGTAGTCTGCTGGCGCCGAGTAGGGCTGATGCGTGCCCACCGTCAGCAGTGTCAGCATCCAGGGTTTATCCGGCGCTTGGCGCAGTTGCTCGATGTAGCTCAGGGCGCCTTCGAAGTAGGCCTTATCATCCATGCCCCAGGGAAATTCCAGGTACGCATCATTCTTGAACCAGTCGCGGCCCAGCGTCTTCTCAAAGCCCATGCGCGGCATGATCTGATCTTTGGCCATGAAGCGCAGACCTGCGCCCTGCAAGTAGTGCGTGCTGAAACCGTTCGCGCGCAACTGGGCGGGCAGGCAGTGTTCACTGCGTTGGGCCTGGCCCAGTAACTCGACGCCTTTGGGGGTGCCCGAGTCGAGCTTGGCGTAATCACCGCAGAGCATCGCGTAGAGACCGCGAATGGTCTGATGACTGTGCAGTACATAATCGCTGGTGAGCATGCCGCGATGCGCCCAAGCGCTGAGGCGCGGCATCAGGTCTTCGTGATAACGGCTGCGCAATGCATGGCGGCTCGGTTCGATATACGCGCCGGGTATGCCCTCCAGCGTGACAATCAATACATTGCGCGCTTTGCCCGGCCCGCTGAGCAACGGCGTGCCATTGAGGTCAAGGCGCGACAGGGCGCTGATATCCACCGCAACGGGTGGTTGATCGCCATTCACCAGCGAGTCGAGCTGCGCGCTCGTGCTGTTGATACCGGCGACCAGCAGCTTGTGCGGCAAGTTGAATTGAGCCCACTGCGCAGCGTCGCTGGGGATTCGCGCCTGCAACAGGTTATGGCTGACAAACAGCGTTAGCGGCAGCAGTAACCAGCGCAGGCGCACCGGTTGAGCGCCTGCTTCGCGTTGGCGAAATTGCAGCAGCGCAAAAACCAGTAGATTGAGCAGCAAGACGCCCGCCAGCACAGGGTGATTGAGCCCGTTGCCTTCAGTCGAGCGGCTGACAAACTGGGCATCTGTTAAATAATGCAGATCACCGACTTCGGGCATGCGGCCAACGGCGCTGATCAGCTCAGCACTGCTTAAGGTCAGCACACTCCAGAACAGCGCTATCGGCACACTCAGCCAAAGGCTGCGCCGCGCCAGCAGAATCAGCAGTGCGCTGCCGATTGTAAGGTCCGACAGATAGCCGAAGGGTTGCGTCCAGCCGAAGAAATAACGGCTGAGCATAGGGATTAGCAGGAGCAGGGAGGCTAAGGCCAGCGATGCACTGATAGGCTGTTGCAGCCAGCGGCTGAGAAAACGCACGGAAACTCCAATGACATGGCCTGCAGATTGTCGGCAATGCCAGATTTACCACGAAGGTGGGTTGCCATAATTTTGAAACATGCGCGAGCCAACTGCCAGTAGCCGTTGCAAATATATGTGGGGCGGTGGGGTCGTGGGCTGGAGCGGTAGTCAGCGCTTTGTCGTTGCGAGCAAAACGCTAAGGAACCTCTGGAAAAGTACTGCGCTCGGGTTGGCGATTGAAAGTGCAGCTATGTGCAGCTTTCATGCGGTGCGTTCCCGTCGCTCGCTAGCTTTTTCAGAGGCTCCCTAATAATCAGCTGTAAATAAGTCGGCGTGAGCGGGCTTATTTCTTGCCGATGGTGATTTGCTTGCTAGCGCCGTAGACCTGGCCGCTGACGCCTTTGGCGATCTGCTGGATTTCACCGCCGGCCTTGAGGAAGTTAGCAATCTGCGCGTCGATCGAAGCGCTGGTTTCTACTGCTGGGGCGGGCTTGGGCTTGCTGTTGGATGCTTTTACGCGCATGACGGCCATTAACCTGTTTAAAAATTAATTTGGCCGAAGATTGTACACTAAATACTTGACAATATCTTTATAAATACACTCCGAAATTAAATACAGGCTTTTTTAAATTCAGTTTATATTGCATTTATAAAATCATTTTATTTATATAAGTCATTGTTATTTATGGTTATTTGTTATTGTAGATGAGCTGCGGTTTGACCCTGGGTTTATTTTAAACCGCCGGTCTGGTCGCGTTTAAACCTGGGCTGGCTGGTGGCTTGCGCTGATTTGAAATAACAAAATAAACGCCATATCAGCTAGAATGACGCCCTTGCAACGAGGTAGATGAGCATGGCCCTGATTGGACGAATGAATAGCTTGCAGGTGGTAAAACACACTGACTTTGGCTTGTATCTGGATGGTGGCGCGGAAGGTGAAATCCTTCTGCCGAAACGCTACATCCCCAGCGACACACCGAGCGAGGTGGAAGACTGGCTGAATGTATTCGTCTACCTCGACAGTGAAGATAAATACATCGCCACCACCGAGAAGCCGAAAGTGCAGGTGGGCGGTTTTGCCAGCCTCAAGGTTGTCGATATCAACCGCGTCGGGCTTTTTCTTGACTGGGGTTTGCCGAAAGATCTCCTACTACCGCATTCCGAAGAAAAGCGCCCGCTGCAAGTGGGCGATTACTGCGTTGTGCATGTATTTCTCGATAAACGCAGCAAACGCATCACCGCGACTGCGCGTCTTGATCGCTATCTGGATAAAGAACCGGCCAATTACAAGCCGGGCCAGGAAGTCGATTTGCTGGTGGCCGACCAGACCGACATGGGCTTCAAGGCCATTATCAACGGCAAGCACTGGGGCCTGATCCACAAGAACGAACTGTTCAAGTTTGTGCGCAGTGGCATGCAGGAAAAGGGCTTCATCAAGGAGATGCGCGGCGACGGCAAGATCAGCCTGAGCCTGCAGCCCATCGGTGAAGAAGCCGCCGGCAGCCTGGCCCAGCAGATTCTTAGCAAATTGCGCGAAAACGATGGCCGTCTGGACCTCAGCGACAAAAGCTCCCCCGAGGCCATCAGCGCCATGTTCCGCGTGAGCAAGGGCAACTTCAAGAAGGCCATTGGGGGTCTGTATAAAGACGGCCATATCGCCATCCATGCCGACTATCTGGAATTGCTGCGCAAGTAATCCCTCTGGCCGTTGGCCCGGGCGCTGCTAGAATTTCCCTTGCATTGGCAAAGGCAGGGGAGCGCCGCGAAACAGCTCCGCCAAACCCCAGCGCCGCACTCTGCGCCGTTGTAGCTCAGTTGGTAGAGCAACTGATTCGTAATCAGTAGGTCGGAGGTTCAATTCCTCTCAACGGCACCAATTGAGTCAACCCTGGAACCCAGCTCGGAGTCGAGGCGGTTTGAGCCGCCTCGACTGCCGATCAGCAAGATGCCTGGCGCAGCTGCTCAATAATCTTGCGTGCGCGGTTTGCACCGACATCAACGTGAATGTCGACCATCGGCTTTGGGCCAAACTCAAGCATGTTGCGGTACTGGGCTTCGATCACAACCTTGTCTTCATCGAAGGTCATGGCAGTCTGCTCGACGACCTTCTCCTTGATTTCCTGCTCATTGCTCTTGGGGTTGGTCGCCATCGTCCAGAAGTAGTGGCTGGTCGTTTCCGTTTCGGGCGTTACGCCATGGAAGCCGCGCATGTGAAAGCCTTCGCGCTGAGGATTGTCCAGCGAGTCTGTGCCCGCATCGATGGCGCCGGTCCAGATACGCAGGTGCGATACGTGAAACTCGATCTCCTGCCAGCGATCAATTTTATCTTTGAAGGGGTAGGCCGCCGAATAGGTTGGCGGCGGAACCGAGCCCGGCATATGGCGGGTTACCGTCACGCTGGTGTCGGTGCTTTCAACGTTCATTTGCGCATTCATGTGCACACTTGCATTACCCCCAATAGTGCGCAGGTGCACGTAACCCAGATGGCTCAAGTCCAGCAGGTTGTCGTGGATGAGCTGGTAAGGCGCATCGTAGTGATAGACGTCGCCGTCAAAGAGATACTCACCACTGCTATGAATGTCATACGCTGGCGGCTCGCTTGTCGGCTCCGGCTGATTTGGGCTGCCAAACCAGATCCAGATAATCTGGTCACGTTCTCTTACGTGGTAGGCCGGCACCTTGGCTTTTGAAGGTATTTTGGCTTGCCCCGGCACTTCCAGGCACTGGCCTGAGCCGTTGAACAGCAAGCCGTGATAACCGCAACGCAGGCCCTGTTCTTCAAGCGTGCCGTGCGACAGAGGTAAAGCGCGGTGACAGCAACGATCCTCCAGCGCTGCAGCACGGCCATCGGCAGTCCGAAACAAAACAATCGGTTTGCAAAGCAGGGTTCTGCCCAGTGGCTTGTCTTTCAGCTCCCAGGCAAAGCCTGCTACGTACCATTGGTTCAATGGAAATTTTGGCAGCGTTTCAGCGGGCGCACCGATTTCGATGGCTTGCGACTGGGTGTGTGAGGTATTCATCAGGCTCTCCAACTATCAGGCTTATTGTTGTCAGGGGTTACAGATCGAGCACCAGCCGGGGGCTGAGCGAGCGCGAGCAGCACGGGGTAAAGCAATCGTTGAGGGCATGCTCCTTGGCATTCATGTATTGATCGCGATGATCCGGCTCACCGGCTAAAACCCGTGTAATGCATGATCCGCAGATGCCTTGCTCGCAGGAGCTTTCGATCTCGATATCGTTCTCTAACAGCACGTCGAGTACGGTCTTTTCTGCCGGTATCACCAAGATCTGCCCGGAACGCGTCAACTCAACTTCGAACGGCTGATCCCTCTCAAGCACCTGCACAGGGGCCGCAAAATCTTCGCGATGAATCTGCTGATCGCGCCAGCCACAGGCTTTGGCAGTTGACTCAATGTGGGCCATAAACCCGGATGGGCCGCAGACATAAAGTTGCTCGCCTGCTGTGGGCGATTGCAGTATCTGCGCTGCATCCAGACGCTGTTCGGCTGGGCCGTTGTCTACATGAACATGCACGTGCTTGGCGAAAGGCGTCGTGCTTAACAAATCAAGGAACGCCAGGCGCTCTTTAGATCTGCCGCAGTAATGCAGGTCGAAACACTTTCCGGCTGCCAATAAATCGTGCGCCATGGCAAGAATGGGGGTAATACCGATCCCGCCGGCGAACAGCAGGTAATGCTCCGCTGTCAGGTCGAGCTCGAAAAGGTTGCGTGGCTCGCCGATCTTCAGCTGTGCGCCCTGAGGTATGTCGGCATGCATGCCCCTTGAGCCACCGCGAGATGCCGGCTCGTTGAGCACCGCGATCAGATACCGCTCGCGCTCATGTGGCGGGTTGCACAATGAATACTGTCGGGTCAGCCCTGGCGCAACCTGCACATCGATGTGCGAGCCCGCAGTGAAGGCCGGTAATTGCGCGCCATTGGCAGCCGTCAATTCGAAGCTGCAAACATCTTCAGCTTCAGTGGTTTTGCGTGACACATAAACGTCGAGCATGAGCGTACCCGCCACCGCAGTAATGCAGTGTTTGAAAAATAAAATGGATTTAGGCGGTTTCAGCAACCGCGTGATAAGCGCGATTCAGCTCAGGGAGGAGGGAGCCAGTGCAGGCTGTTCATGGCGATGAGCCTCATAATTTTATTGTTCTGGCGCCTGGACTATGATGCCGACGCGATATCTTTGAGTGACTCTAATCTTAGTAATTTTAGTTGCGATGTCAACCAATTAAAATAAATCAGCGGACCCGTTTGTCATGGCGCAACCCCCACTTAATCTCGAGCGTTACGTTCCCGCTCTGCTCACATTCCTTACCAACAACATGTCCAGCGGGGCATCCGCCTGCTATCGCAAGCACTTTGGCATTGGCATCGTTGAGTGGCGGGTGCTGGCAATGCTTGCTGTGGAGGATCACATCAGCGCCAACCGGATTGTTCAGGTGATTGGGCTCGACAAAGGTGCTGTGAGTCGCTCGCTGCAGATGCTCGAGCGCGAAGGCTTTGTGTCTACCGAAGTCGATAGCAAAGATGCCCGGCGGCACACCGTAACGCTCACCCCTTCAGGGCGCGAATTACACGACCGGGTGCTGGAAACAGCGCTCGAAAGGGAGCGGTTACTGCTGGCAAACTTCAGTGAATCCGAGGTCGAGGTACTCATCGACTTCCTGCACCGCATGAGTGGGCAATTGCCAGAAGTAAATGCAGTGGTGCCGAAAGAGTAGCGCGCGATATTCAGGGGAAAGAATTGGCCGTAGACGCTGCGCGTATAGGGCCCGACAGGGCAGTGGCAGCAACAGGTCGGCTAGGGCTGGCGCCAGAGAATGGCGAGGCTTTCTGGTGATACCTCGGAAGACCAATCCTGGTGGTTCGCCACACCTTCTAGGCAAAGTGTGAAGTTGTCCTCAAGCCAGCAGATAAAGTACCCACCACGCTTCAAGGCGTGATGGGTAAACGCCACACTCAGTTCTTTGCCGAGCAGCATGAGTTCATGCTGCTCATGGCATTTGATGAGGGTGTAAAAGCCGGCTGCAGTGAACTCCCGGCCAAGCGCGCTGAAATGACTGGGCGATAATTCCAGGCCGCTTGTGCCTGTCTGCTCAAGAAGCTTTTCTAACGCAAACATTTCCAGGGGCGAAAGCAGCACGGCCGTTCTCAGTAGATATCGTAAGAGAAGTATTTTTTGCGAATGGAGTCGTATGTCCCATTGGCACGTATGGTTGTCAGCGCCTGGTTGATTTCTTGTGTCAGTGGATTGTTTTTGCGCACGGCAATCCCCGCGCCCATTCCGAAGTATTTGGTGTCGGTGTAGTCGGGGCCTACGAACCCGAACGTCTCGCCGTCAGGCTTGTTCAGCAAGCCTTCTTCAATGGCAATCGAGCCTGCCATGGTGGCGTCTAGGCGCCCAGCCAGCATGTCGAGGAAGATCTCGGCCTGATTGCCGTAGCGAATGATTTCGGCACCTGCTGTTTGGAAGTGTTCTGTGGCGTAACGGTCGAAGTTGGTTGAGCGCTGAACACCAATGCGTTTACCCGCCAGGTCTTCTGGAATTGCTTTGATGGCGCTGTCTTTGCGAACCGCAATCTTCGCGGGAAGGCGGTAGTAGCTGTTGGTGAAATCGACTGATTTAAGGCGGTCCGGTGTGATTGAAACCGATGAGATGGCTGCATCAATCTTGCGGACTTTGAGTGAAGGAATCAGCCCGTCGAACTCAACCTCTACCCATTCGCATTTGACCTTCATTTCAGCGCAAATGGCTTCGCCAATGTCGTAATCAAACCCTTGGATTTTATTGTCCGGGGTTTTGTACGCGAAGGGCGGGTAAGCCGCTTCAATGCCGACGCGCATGGTGCCGTTCTCAGCGTAAGCATTGCTTCCCATCGCGATCAGTGTCATCAGGCCCAGCGTGCGGACTATATTTTTCGTGTTCATGAAAACTCCAGAGTGTTGTTGTTATTGCTTAGGGATTGCTGGATTGTTCAGACGGCGGCGGTGGCGATGAGCTCGATGCGAATATCGGGATCGTCGAAGCTGACCTGGCATGTAGCGCGTGCCGGAGGAGGCGTCTCGCACCATTCGATCCATTCGGCATTCATTGCATCAACATCGGCCTTCATGTCCTTCATCCAGATCTGGGCACTGAGCACGCGTGACTTGTCGCTACCGACTGAAGCCAGCAGGGCTTCAAGTCGTGCAAGTACCTGTCGAGTCTGGCCGCTGATGTCCTGGCTGCAGTCGTCGGCGACGATGCCGCTGAGCCATGCGACGCCCTGGTGAACAACAACCCGGCTTAGTTTCGGGTTACTGTCGAAATGCTCAATATTGCTCATGACAACTCCTGGTTGAGGTTTTTGTTGGGCTGTTGTGCAAGCTGTTTCAGGGTGATGGGCTTCAAAGGCGCGCGTATGCGGTAATAACCCACTTCACTTGCGCTAACGTTGCCGGAGGCGGCAATAATCTCGGTTACGGTCAAGCCGCACTGGCGCCCTTGGCAGGGGCCCATGCCGCAGCGGCTGAAGGCTTTAATCTGATTTGGGCCCAGGCAACCGAGACGCACATGGCTGCGTACGGTGCCGGCGGTGACCTCTTCGCAACGACAAACAATTACGTTGTCTTCGGGAATGCGGTTCTCGTTGCGCGGGCGATATAGCGAATCGATGAGAGGGCGCGCCGCCATGCAGCGGTGCAACGCCTTCCGGTAGGGTTTTACAAGCTTGTCCCGGCTGGAGCTGTCTAGTCGGCCGAGCTGACAGGCGATAGCCAGTGCTGCGATTCGTCCTTGTGCCTGAGCCGCCATTGCACCGCCAATGGAGCCGCCATCGCCGGCTATAAATATCCCGGACGTGCTGGTTTCGCCCCATGCATTGCGCTCAGCTTGCCAGCACAGTTGGTCGTTCTGCCAATGGTGCTGCAGACGCAGAGACCAGCTGATTTGGGTATTAGGCACTACGCCCTGATGCAACATGACGAGGTTGCAGGCAATGCGATATTCATCACCACGGCTGCTGAAACTCAGGGCTTCGGCGTGTGCGCTGCCTTCAATACGCAGCGCTGTTGCGCCCCTGTAATGCTTAACTTTGGCTTTACGTAATGTTGCGAGTAGTGACAGGCCTTTTTGCAGGTCCGGCCAGCCCTTCAAGGCTTTGGGTATATGGCGCAAACCACTGAGCACGTCGCTGTGTCGACTGGTATCGACCAGTGCTGCAAGGGAAATACCAGCCTGCAAATACTGAACGGCCAGCAGGTAGAGTAGAGGCCCACACCCTGCAAGAACGACAGGACCGGCAGGTACCACAGCCGCACTCTTGAGCAATATCTGGCCCGCGCCAGCAGTCATGACGCCAGGCAGGGTCCAGCCTGGAATCGGCATTGGACGCTCGTATGCGCCCGTTGCGATGAGTAATCTTTGGCCCTGCGCTACTCGCGATTGCCCCTGATGCAAATAGTGCACTTGCTTCTGATCAGTGACCTGCCACGCCGAGGCTTGGGCGACATACTCGATATCACTGGCCAAAAACGCCTGTGCCAAATGACGCCCATGGCTGTAGTCAGCGCCGAGTATCTGTGAGCGTTGGGCGTCGGTGTTGCTAATGTTGCGGTAGATTTGCCCGCCAGGACCTGGCTGCTCATCCAGCACCAGTACCGATAAGCCGTTGTTGCGCGCCTCGACAGCGGCACTCATACCGGCTGGCCCCGCACCGATAATCAACAGATCCACGGCTTTAGTTTTCATCGCAGTCACCTTCGGCACAAAGTGGCGCCAGCTTGCGCGCCCCGAGCTGACGTCGAACCCTGAGGCCGTCGCTTACCAGCGTCATACAGCCTTGGCGGTTGGGCACACCATCGACCTCGACCAGGCACTCGAAACACACACCCATCATGCAAAATGGTGCGCGGTTAGCGCCCTGAACAGGCGTGGTACGCGAATGGCGTACGCCACTGGCGAGCAAGGCGGCGGCGATGGAAACACCTTGCGGAACCTTGAGCTGATGCCCTTCGTAGTCGATGGTTACCCAAGACTGAGCTTTGGCTAATGGGGTAAACAAGCTTTCAGTGGGCATGATGAACCTCTGCGTTGGCGCTAAATCGTCCGAGTCCGAAAGACGCAAGTTCCGGCAGCGCAGTGCCTGTGGCTATTGACGGTGCGAGTCGCAGGGCATGCATGGCAGCAAGCGTTACACCGCTGTGGCAGGACACCAAGTGCGCGCCGGGCGCATGTGACAGCTCTTGATAGATCGGCCCGCCATCCGGGGTCATCACGCGCAAAGCCCCCCACGCCCGCACCAGATTGACGTTGGCCAGACACGGAAAGCTGCGCACTGCACGATCTGCAATGTCAGCGATCACCGCTGTGCTGGTGCGGTCATCGAAACCGACGGACTCGGCCGAGTCGCCGAGCTGGACGGTGCCTTCATCGGTTTGCCGGACGGTTGACGTGGGAATATCAAGAAATGGCTCAATTCGTTCGGTAATCAGAATTTGTCCACGGCTGGGGGCTACTGGTACGTCATGCCCAAGGTGGGCTCCGAGCGTTTTGTTTCCCAGTCCTGCAGCCAGTATCAGTTGCTCGCAACGCAGCTCGCGAGCGTTCGATGTGATCAGAAAATCGTTGCCGAAAGCTTCAATTCCATCGACGGCATAGTTGTGGAGAACGTGCACGCCGCGCGCTTGGCAGGCGTGGTGCAAGGCACTGAACAGCTTGAGGGGATTAACGTGGCCGTCCATGGGGGAGAAACAGGCGCCGACAACGTCCGGGCCGATCCGCGGGAGGCGTTTCTGCAACTCATTCGGTTCGAGCACCTCAAAGGGGTAGTCACCCAAAGCAGATTCCAGCCACTGCAAGCGGTGAACTTCTTCAGTGAGCTCGGCTTGCGACAAACACAACTGATACCCGCCATTCTGGCGCAGGTGCACATTAATGCCGGTATCGGCCAAGAGCTTGCCAGCCAGTTCAGGCCATAATGCAGCTGCTTGTCGGGTCCAGTGGGCATAAGGGGTCATGCCGTAACCTTTGCTTTGCACCCAGATCAAGCCGAAGTTGCCTCTGGACGCGCGAAAGGCGCTGTCGCCCTCGTCCAAAACGCAAACCTGTTGCCCTTTGAGCGCAAGCCCGTAAGCGATGGTCATGCCCAAAAGGCCACCACCTACGACAACTGTTTTCGATTTATGCATAGGTTGATTGCTCATTGTTCTATGGCGCTAAGATTCATATAGGCCACTGATTCCGGAGCCTCTATTGGTTGATATCAATCCTATGGGGCTTATCGGTGACTGAAAAATGCTTTATTTTATGAAGCCTATGTTTATTTGTTATGGGTTGCTGAATGAACCTTCGTCAGCTTGAAGCGTTCCGGGCAGTCATCGTGGGAGAGACGGTGACGCGTGCGGCAGAAGCGCTGCACATTTCTCAACCGGCCGCGACTCGGTTGATTTCAGCGCTTGAGGAAGATATTGGCTTCCCGCTCTTCGACCGCATCAAGGGCCGACTGCGACCGACTCCGGAAGCACTGGTGTTGTATGAAGAGGTTCAGCGCTCTCTGGTCGGTGTTGAGCGTATCGCCCGCGCGGCGAGAGAAATCTGCAGCCTCACCCGCGGGTCGCTGCGCATCGTCTGCGCGCCGGCACTGGGTCTTTCATTTTTACCGCGGGCCATTTGCGCGTTTGTCGAGCAACATCCCCATGCGCAGGTGTGTCTGGTCGTGCAGTCGTCTGAAGAAGTTGTGGATCAGGTGATCGGGCAACGTTGTGATCTGGGTTTTATTGCGGAGCCCAGTACTTATCTGTGCCCGCGCGGCGAACAACTGCTGCGATCGAATTTGCTCTGTGCAATGCCTGCCGGGCATCGACTGCAAGAGAAATCTGTTGTGGTTCCGGAAGACCTTGAAGGCGAGGCCTTTATCTCCTATCCGAGCGCGGTCGGCTCCAGACACCACATCGATGCCATATTTTCAGCGCATGGCGTGTCGCGCAGGCTTCAGTTGGAAACGCAATTGTCTGCGCCCATGTGCGCATTTGTTGAACTGGGCGCTGGCTTGGCGTTGGTCGATGCGATCAGTGCGCTGGAGTACAAGGGGCAGGGGGTTGTGTTTCGTCCTTTTGCGCCGTCCATTGAGGTTGATTTCAATATGCTAATGCCTTCTCAGGGCCGGCTCTCAAACATCCAGCAGAGTTTCGTCTCGCATATGCGCGAGTTCGTTGACCGTGAGGTGAAAGGCAGTTTTCTGGGCGACACCATTGGCATCGTAAAATGACCGGGATGAATAATCCCGACCCATATAGCTGATTGAATGACTGTGTGATTTGAATCTACGCCTGCAGCAGAGCTTCCCAATGCATCCGGGAGGCTGTATAGGTTGCGCCACTGATTAGACAGGGAGCAATTGAGGCTTGCCCCAATTACTCCCTGTCTCCTGCAAACTTTTCCCCCCTCAGAAACGATAATTAACGCCGAGCGTCAACGAACGCTCGGGCGCCGGTTGGCGGCCCCAAGGGCTGGTGTCGATGCCGCGGAAGTAATACTCGCGGTTGAACAAGTTGCTCACGCCCGCAGACGCCGTTAGAACACTCTGGTCCTGAAGCTTGAACTCACGCTCAATAGCCGTGTTCCACAGCCAATAGGCGGGCAGTTCCCCTACCGAGGCGATGCTGTTTTCATCGGTGGTGTTCGCTGCATCGGTGTAGGCGCTGCTGACGTAAAGTCCGTCGAGGCTGTAGGTCCAGTATTCGGCGAAGCGGTAGCGGCCGTCGATGGAGAATTGATTTTTGGAGGCGAAGGGCACGTCGTTGCCCTTGAAACTGCCGTTGCGCTGCTCGGCGTCCAGATAGGCATAGCTGGCATGCAGATCCAGTTGCGGCAGGGCGCTGGGGGGCCAGAACACTTCTGTTTCGAGACCTTGATGACGGGTGCTGCCAAGGTTTTCGAAGCGGTCTGTGGTGGCGTTGTAGGAGATCTGGTCATCGAAGTCGATGCGGTAGAGGCCCATGTCAACGCGCAAGCCTTGCCATGGCGTGTAGCGCACACCCGTTTCATAATTCCACGCCAGTTCAGCGCCAACGTCGCCTTCCTTGACGATCTGGGTAACCTGCGGCGGGCGCAGGGATTTTTGCGCATTGGCGTAGATGAACCAGTCCTCACTGGCCTGCCAGCCAAGGGTCAAGCCGGGTAGCCACTCCTTGGCGACGTTTTCGTTTTTGAAGCCGGTGATGCCATCGTCGTAATTCATGGTGGCGTGCTCGTACCGAACGCCGGGTGTGATGGTGAGCTGGTTGTCGAACAGGCTGATGGCGTTACTCAGGTAAAAGGCTTTGGCGTCATCATTGAACGTCCAGTCGCGGAAGGCCTGAGTTTGGCCGGTCGCGAGGTTCTGTCGGTTGACTTCATAGTCGATGTCTTCCTTGACGTAGCGCGCGCCCAATAGCCAGGTTTGGCTGACGCTTTCACCGTCCATGGTCATGCTCAGGCGCGGCTCACTGCCCCATACTTTGAAGTCGCGCGGAGCGTCCTGCTTGGTTGCGGCTGTACCGTCCGGGGTGAAGGGCAGGCCAATGATGAAGTTGCGATAGCTGTTGTGCGCGAAGTTGGTCCAGCTGAACTCAATCGAATCGAAAGGGCCCGCTGCGCCAAATTGTTGGGTGTAGGTTCCCCATACCCGGTCGGTATCACCTTCAAAGCGATCCAGTGGCCGCGTTGACTGCCGTGGGTCGTCTTTATAGTCCTCAACACTCAGAGCACCGGCCAGATCCATGTCGGCTTTGTAGTGCTGTAAGCCGAAGCTCAAATCGCTGTTGTCATTGATATCCCACTGGCCGCGCAGACGGTAGTTCTGGATATCGGTATCCGAATGCTCGCGGCCTGTTTCTCCGTTGATGGTGTTCAGGTCGAGCTGTAAACCGAAGTTGTCGGTGAGGTAACCGCCGGTGCCCAGGTAGGAATCCCAAAGCTGACGGCCCCCCGCGTTAAAGGTGATTCTCTCCTGCAGGGTCGTTTCTGTTTGGCGTGGAATGGGTTTGCTGATGAAATTAATCACCCCGCCCACGTTGTTTGGGCCGTACTGGACGGCTGCACCGCCGCGCACAACATCTATCCTGTCGACGGTCGCCAAGGTGACCGGGAACAGCGAAAGCCCTGTTTGGCCGTAAGGTGCGAGAGCGAGTGGTACGCCGTCGGACAACGCTTGCACCCGCCCACTGCGACTTTCATACAGCCCGCGTACCGCTATTTGTGGCAGTGCGCCGGTCCCGGTTTCATCGAATATCTTGACTCCGGGTACACGCTGCAATGCGTCATCGACGCCGCGCACACTGGCCTTTGTCAGATCAGCAGATTTGACGCTGGAGCGGCTGCCTGAGTAGCTTAAAATTTCAGAGTCGGTCGCGCCGCCGAGAACATCGCCCTTGATTACCATGCTGCCAAGTTGCGTAGTTTCAGTGGGGTTATGCGCAGTCGCCGATTCTGCCGGGGCGATGATGAATGTCTGCTCGCCGCGCGCATTTGATTGCAGGCCACTGTTATTCAGCAGCTGCGCCAGTGCTTGCTCAGGTGTGTAGCGGCCCTTGATGGCGGGTGCGGTTTTACCTGCGGTAATGTCACTGGCGAACAGGATCTGTACCGATGTTTGGCGGGCCAGAGTATTCAGGGCTTGGTCCAGAGAGGCGCTGGGCAAGTCCAGCTCGACAGCCTCCTGAGCCTGCGCCGAGACGGCGAGCAGTAAGCTGAAGGTGAGGGCTGACAACTGCAAGGGCAGACGGTGCTTCATTAATTATTTTCCTTGGAATGTAGGGTCTGACCTATAAGCCGTCATGGGCAGACCAAAACCCTACCTCCAACCGAAAATATTTTTATTTAGCCTTGCCCACGACGTGAATCTCGCCATCGGCTGTGCTGTTGAGGGCGATTGGCAAAACTTCGGGCAGGGCGCTGAGCAGCGCGTCAACGTTACGCGTATCGAATACACCGCTCAGTGTCAGGTTGGCCAGGCTTGGTTCATCAAGAATGACCGGGCGAGGGGAGTAGCGCTGAATTAGCATCAGCACCTCCGCCAGTGGCGTGTGATCAAACACCAGTTGGTCGTTTTGCCAGGCGTTCGCAGCGTTCACATCGACAGACACTGCTTGCTGTAATTGGTTTTTCGACACGTCTATCTGTTGATCAGGCAGCAGCGTCACACTGTGCTCTGGATCGTCGCGAGTGCTTACTGAAACACGCCCGCGCACCAGCGTGACACGCACGTTTTGGTTGAAGTCAGCAACGCTGAAAAGCGTGCCCAGCACCTGAACACGGGCCTCACCAGCAGTCACCTGGAACGGCCGGACAATCGTTTTAGCAACATCGAACATCGCCTGTCCCTGCTCAAGTTGCACGCGCCGGGAACGTAAGTGCCACTCAACCGTGATGCGGCTATTGCGCTCCAGCATTATCTGGCTGCCATCGGATAACTGCACCTGCAGGTGCTCGCCCTGGGGCGCGCGGAACTGCTCGCGGTGATAAGCCGGGTCCAGCCACACAAAGCCCGCCGCCAGCAACAGAACACAGGCCGCAGCGCTTGCTGATTTGGCCTTTTTACGGGGCTTGGGCGTAGGCAGCGGAAAACGATTGCGCAGCGCGTCACGATGACGGGCCAGCAGCTCATCGTCCGGCGATTGTTTGGGCATGGCTGTCTTGGTGTTGTTCATGGTTCTAACGTCGTGCGAGCAAGGTGCGCGCGGCAAGCCGCCAGCCCCAGCCGCAGGTGCTTCTCCACCGTCTTCAAGGAAATTCCCATTTGTCTGGCGACTTCCGCCTGCGGCAGTTCATGGATTTTATGCATAACAAAAACCATTTGGCAGCGCGGCGGCAGTGCTTCAATGGCCTGGGTCAGCAACTCCAGCTCTTCGCACGCGGCGTATTGCCGAACAGCGCAGGGTGCCTCAGATTCGCGCTCAGGCAGATCGGGCAGGGTGACAATCCACGCCTGGCGCCGGCGTTCACTGCGGTAACGGCTGATAGCCTGATCGTGAGAAATCTTGTGCAGCAGAGCCAACGGCGTTCGGGGTTGCTCTTTTTGCTGCTTTTCGAGGAGTTGAACACAAACATCGTGGATCACCTCATGGGCAAAACCACCGTCACCAAAACGCCGGCGAACGCGCTCGACCAGCTCGTCGTAATGACGCACCAGAGTGCTGATAAGAGAGGATTTAGCGGACTCCAGCGACATGCGGGGCCTGAGGCAATGCGATTTAAGTGCGAATATAAATGATAATTCTTTGTATTAACAGGGTCGTTTGTCTGTTTCGGGAGCAGTTGGCCGCGGTGGTCCGAAATCGGCCAATAGCGGACAATCAGTTAACGCATTTCTTATGCACTTTGCGAAATTCAAAATCTGATCTTGGAGTCGCAAGGGGAAAAAGGGCGGGATTAACCCGCCCCATTTTTTAGCTCCGCACGAATGCCAGCAGATCTGCGTTAATCGTCTCGGCGTTGGTTGTCGGCATTCCATGAGGGAAGCCCGGGTAGATTTTCAACGTACTGTTTTGCAGAAGTTTGGCCGACAAAACCCCTGCATTTTCATAAGGCACGATCTGGTCATCATCACCATGCATTACCAGGACGGGGATCTTGATGCTCTTCAAATCTTCGGTGAAGTCGGTCTGAGAAAACGCCACTATCCCGTCATAGTGTGCTTGTGCACATCCCATCATGCCTTGTCGCCACCAGTTCAAGACAATGCCCTCGGAGGTCTTTGCACCCGGGCGGTTATAGCCATAGAAAGGCCCTGCAGGAACGTCGTGGTAAAACTGTGCCCGGTTGGCTTTCAGTTGTGCCTGCAAGTCGTCGAACACTGACTTCGGCAGGCCGCCAGGATTGGTCGGTGTCTGGACCATCAGCGGTGGCACGGCACTGATGATGGCCGCTTTCGAGACGCGGTCTTCGCCATGGCGAGCGATATAGTGAACGACTTCACCGCCGCCGGTGGAGTGCCCGACGTGAACTGCTCCTTGTACACCCAGGTGATCAACTACGGCCGCGACGTCGTCGGCGTAGTGGTCCATGTCGTGTCCATCCCAGACCTGGCTGGATCGCCCGTGACCGCGCCGATCGTGTGCTACAACCCGGTAACCGGCACCCAGGAAAAAGAGCATTTGCGCGTCCCAATCATCCGCGCTCAGTGGCCATCCGTGGTGAAAGAAGATGACCTGGGCATCGCGTGGCCCCCAGTCTTTGTAGAAGATTTCAACACCATCTCTTGTAGTGACATACCCCATGTTCGTATCTCCTGAATGAAGTGGAGGCCTTCATCGAATCGCGTTCCGATCATGGCCTTGAGTTAATAGCATGCAGCCCTTCCGGTGGCAGTTCAGAGTGCGTTGCTGGATTAGCCTGCGCTTACTCACGAACGCCATGACGACCAAGTCACACGTTGCGCTTGGCCGCTCGATGACTTTAGGTTTAAAGTCAACTTTAAGGTCAATAGATTTTTCAGGGTGATGTATGAGAATAGGCGAACTGGCGAAAATTAGCGGACTGGCACCGTCACGCATCCGTTTCTATGAGGCCAGTGGCTTGATCAGCTCCGTTGAGCGCAAGGCTAATGGCTACCGGGACTACGCGCCCGATACCGAATGGGTACTGGAACTCATCACCGGCGCACAAGCGGCAGGTTTCTCATTGGAGGAGATTCGGCAACTGATGCCGATGAATGCCAGTGGCTGGCGGCACGACGAGTTGCTCACTGGACTTAAGCAAAAGGTGGAAGAAATCAGCGTTCTGCAGGAGCGGCTAGCGCAAAACAAAGCTCAACTTCTGGTCGTCATCAAGGGCATCGAAGATAAACCCGACGGCATGGCGTGTGGGGATAATGCTCAAATGCTGATAAATCGTCTGCGTGAAGAGGGGGTTGGCAAAGCTTCAGATAGGCCCGCGGTAACGTCTTCTACAAAAAAACACACCCGTCAGGCTTCCGGAGCCTGACAGGCGCAAAAGGTCTCAGCGCTCGCCAATCAGGCTGGCGAGTGGCTTGGGCGCATAAAGCGCACTCTGGAACTCTGGCACGTATTCGTACTTCATCATTTTCCCCAGCTTCATGGCACGGAGGTAATTCGACAGACTGCCGTCGCCCAGCGTGAGGGTGACCGAATCAGCGTCGCGGCTGGAGCCGTGACTGAGCTGGCGGGAAACCGCATACCCGTATGCCAGTTGGCCCTGATGATCGAGATTGGTGAAGCTGCTGGTGACGATGTCGACATCGCGAGAGAGGTTGTCGAGTTTCTTCGCTTTGAAGGACACGTCGACTTTTCCGGTCTGGCTGTCGGTGATGTCATAGACCACAGATTGGGCATCTTCTTTGCGGTCAATACCGGTCAGCCATTTAGGCAGGTTGTAACCGACGACACCGCGCACCCGTGCAAGCTCGGTATTGACCGGCAGCTTGAGCACATAGCCCCAGAAGTCGCCAGACATCGACTGGCCAATCAGTGTGAACGGGCCCAGATTTGCTTTGCCTGGCTTGTTGGTAATGATCGACACGGCCACTTCGTTATAGGCGTCGTTATCACAATGCTCATAGGTGTACGCGGTAAACGCAATCAAGCCGCGACCCGGCCAGATTTGCAGGGGGTGTACGGTTGCCAATACTTCCGGCGGCATCAATGCCCGAAGTGCGTCCAGGTCGGCCGTGTAAACAGCCGTTACCCGACTGTTCTGGTAATAAAAGTTCGGAGAGTATGACTCGAAGCCAATGTCTACCTTGTGCTTTTCCAGTCCTTTGAACCAGCTCAAATCAACACCCGGCAGTTCTGCTGCAATCACCGACAAGGGAGGATTCGAGCGATAACGGTCGTACAAGCCGCCCTTGACGACCGGCACTGTGTGGCCTGCGATATCGATTGTGTTGGTTTCAGTCGGGCTGAGCATTTCAGGCGTCCCCGCCAACGCATGGTTGGCAATTGAGCTGAACAGCAATCCTGTTAATACGGCGCTTGCGAGTTTCAATCGGTCTTTCTCCGGGTGGTGGGAACTACTTGAGGGTTCAGCGAGCTACGTTGTCGCCTGAGAGCACCGCCATCACGGCTTCAGCTACGGCTTTGGGCGATTGAGGGTTTTGGCCGGTGACAAGCCTTCCATCAGTGATGGCGAATGACGTGAATGGCAGCCAGCCTTTGCGGTACCGCGCCCCTTGGCTCACCAACTTGTCCTCAAGGAAGAAGGGCACCTGGCTTTTCATGCCAGAGAGCAGTTCTTCGCGATCAGAGAAACCGGTGATGTTCTTACCCTTGATGATCAATTGGCCTTGTTCATCCTTCAGATCCAACAGACCCGCTACGCCATGGCAGACTGCGGAGACGATGCCACCTTGGTTGTAGATGGTTTCGGCGACACGCCGCAGGTCAGGATTATTGGGGAAGTCCCACATCACCCCATGGCCCCCGGTGAAGTAGATGACGCTGAACTGGGACGGATCGACATCGGCGATCGGCAGTGTGTTTTGCAGGCGAGCGCGAAAGGCAGGGGACTGCAAATGCTCTCGGGCGGCCTTGTCCATGTACAACCAACCGAGGCTGCGCTCATCTAGAGGCACCGCACCGCCTTTGGGACTGGCAAAAACTGTGCTGTAGCCAGCTGCCTCCACTACGTCGGTGAAATGCGTCAGCTCAGTCAGCCACAACCCCGTCGTATCGGTTCGTGAGGGATAGCTGGAGTGGTTGGTCAGAATCACCAGAATTTGGCGATTTTTGGCAGTCATTGTGGAAGGGGCGGTGTCAGCATTTGCAAATGTCATGAAAGCGCTACCTATCAGTACCAACGCATAAGAAACAAAGGTCTTGAGCATCATCCGGGTTCCATCAATCAAGCAGGTCGGCGCATGCTCACCTTAAACCTCGCTTTAAGGTCAACCCCCGCCTCTGCAAATAATTTCCACTGGTAGCTGCTCGCTTCAACTTGACCCTCAACCTGACTTTAACGCTAGCGTCTGATGCTCAATGAGCAAGGCAATAACGCTCGTCACTAATCCACTCGGGAGCCATGCATGAGTCAGCTAGACAACTTTGATACGCAGATGAAATGGATGATTTATGGAGCCAACGGCTACACCGGCGAGTTGATCGCTCGTGATGCTGTAAAACGTGGGCTTAAACCTGTACTGGCGGGACGTAGCCGAGACAAAGTTGAAGCCCTGGCTCGGGAGTTGGGTCTTGAGGCTCGGGTGTTTGGACTCGAAGACGAAGTACGTTTACTTGCTCAGATCAAAGGCCATGGCTTGGTTCTGCATTGTGCAGGGCCGTTCTCAGCGACCGCCGTTCCGATGATGGAAGCATGCTTGCGTGCCAATGCACATTATTTGGATATCACCGGCGAGATTGCCGTATTCGAGCACGCTCAATCCCTGAATGAACGTGCGCGGGCGGCGGGCGTGGTCATTTGCCCAGGCGTCGGTTTCGATGTGGTCCCTACGGACTGTGTAGCCGCTGCATTGAAAAATGCGATGCCGGATGCTACGCATCTGGCATTGGGTTTTGATTCGCGCTCAAGTTTTTCGCCCGGTACTGCTAAGACTTCAATTGAGGGTATGGCGCAGGGTGGCAAGGTTCGCCGTGACGGCAAAATCACCTCGGTGCCGCTGGCCTACCGGGTGCGTCGCATCGACTTTGGTGCCGGAGAAAAGCTGGCAATGACTATTCCATGGGGCGACGTTTCCACTGCTTGGCACACCACCGGTATTGCCAACATCGAAGTTTTCATCCCTGGTTCCGCAGGCATGATCCGCTGCGCCCGGTTTGCTAATTGGATTCGTCCGTTGCTGGGTTTGTCGTTCGTGCAGCGGTTGCTCAAAGCACGAATTGGAAAAACCGTGGTCGGCCCAGATCAGGAAAAACGCGCAGATCAAGGCACCTATGTTTGGGGCGAGGCTCGCAACGCCCGCGGTGAGTGCAGAACCGCGCGCCTGCATACCGCGAACGTCTACAGCCTGACCATCGACGCTGCATTGGCGGTGGTTGATTACCTGTTGCAAATGCGTCCGACTGGCGGGGCTTACACACCCGCACTGTTGTTAGGTGCTGAGCTGGTGACGCAATTGCCAGGATCTGGCGCGATGAACATCGAATGATTCGGAAAAAAGATGTTGACCTTAAAGTTGACTTCAATCTTAAGGTAGCCTCATATCCAGTTGAGGACTGCCCCATGAATGTGTTCGACACCCTGATGCTTCCAAACGGTTCGTCTATCAAGAACCGAATCGCCAAAGCCGCCATGGAAGAGAACATGGCGGACGCCGATCAGGCACCCTCCGAAGAACTGATGCGTCTCTACCAAGCGTGGGCCGATGGTGGTGCAGGCCTGATCATCACCGGCAACGTGATGGTCGACGGCCGCGCCATGACCGGACCGGGTGGCGTAGTTTTGCAGGACGATCAGCAACTGGCCAAGTTCAAGCGTTGGGCACGTATTGGTCGATCCGGCGGTGCGCAGTTCTGGTTGCAGATCAACCACCCAGGGCGGCAGATGCAGTCCAATCTTGGGCAAAAAACATGGGCACCGTCGGCCGTGCCGCTGGATTTGGGCAAACTGTCCAAGCGTTTCGCCATGCCTCACGCGATGACCTCCGGCGTGATTAAGGAAGTTATCCAACGCTTTGCGAACACCGCGCGCCTCGGCGAACAAGCCGGATTCACCGGCGTGGAAATCCACGCTGCCCATGGCTATTTGTTGAGCCAGTTCCTTTCGCCGTTGACCAACCAAAGGACGGACGAATGGGGCGGTTCCCTAGAAAATCGGGCGCGCCTGTTACTCGAAATCGTCAAGGCGGTCAGGGCTGTGGTTTCTGCGGATTTCGCAGTGGCGGTCAAGCTCAACTCCGCCGATTTCCAGCGGGGAGGGTTTACCGCCGATGATGCGAAGAAGGTCGTTGAGCTGCTCAATGGCCTTGGTGTGGATTTGGTGGAATTATCCGGAGGCAGTTATGAAGCGCCCGCTATGCAGGGGGAGGCGCGCGATGGTCGCACGCTGGCTCGCGAAGCCTACTTCGTCGAGTTCGCCCGTGATATCCAAACAGTTGCCAGAATGCCGGTAATGGTGACCGGTGGTATACGTCGCCGCGCGGTGGCGGAAAACGTCGTGCAGAGCGGCGTTAATATGGTTGGGATCGGAACAGCGTTAGCCATCGATCCCAACTTGCCTCGGGACTGGCTGCTGGGCAAAGACAATGCTCCGCAATTGCCGCCGATTACCTGGAAAAATAAAGCCATCGCATCCTTGGCAAACATGGCGGTAGTGAAGTTTCAGTTGCGCAAGCTGAGTCGCGCGAAAAAGCCCGATCCGAACGTTTCACCGCTGCGTGCGCTTATCCTGCAACAGCTCGGTATGGCACTTCGCACTCGTCAATATCGACGGTGGGTGGAAACCGTTTGATGTGCGCCGGCAAGTTTTGTGTTTGAAGAGCTAAGTTTTGTCGTATCGGTCATTACTAGCAGGAGCGTCCGCTATTGGCCGGTTCCTGCCAGTCGCATCCAGCAGCTGGCTAGAAATCTACAGCTTCAAACCGTGGCATGGCACGGTTCTACGATCAAATATCAAGATTCTGGATCAAACCCAAACACGCGCAGTTCCTGGTCGCATCGACAAGCTTGGGCGAGACGTGCGGCCCATTTGATGGCAGCGTCGCGGGAGGGCAATTCGAGCACGGCGAAGCCGCCGTTTAGTGCTGGTGCTTCTGGATAGCCGCCGATTGTGGTCGAGCCGTCGGCTGAGACGAGCAGGGTGGGTTCAGCATCGTTGATACCGCCAGCGAATACGTAAACACCGGCGGCTTTCGCCTCTTGAATCACCGCGTGCGAATCCCGGGTCACGGCTTCCCACTCACCTTCCGGGACAACCATTGCGGCGCTCGGAAACGAAATCAGATACTTGGACATGATGCATCTACTCGCGGTGATGCAGGCCGTACGTCCTATTCAGCCTGACGCTTTAACTATCGGTTCAGTTGCTTGAGTTCAGGCCTCAACCTTGCAACTGCATTGGTTGCAAGGTTGGGGCGCTCAAGGTAGATAGCATAGATGCCTACACGGCTTTGGGCGATTCAACCCTCAGCCTTTCTTCCCCCACAGTTGTTCCAGGCGGTCATCACGGCCGCAGCCGCTGCGGTAGTAGTTGTAGCGCAGGGGATTTTTGCTGTGGTAGTTCTGATGGTATTCCTCGGCCGGATAGAAGGTGGTGGCGGGAAGAATTTCGGTAACTACGGGTTGCTTGAATCGCCCCGATGCGTCCAGCGCTTCCTTGGAGGCAACTGCTAGTTCCTTCTCCTTCTCGTTGGCGTAGAAGATCGCACTGCGGTACTGGGTGCCATGGTCACAGAACTGAGCGTTGGCAGTGATCGGGTCAATGGTTGGCCAGAATGCTTCGAGCAACTTGGCGTAGCTGGTTTTGCGGGTGTCGTAGACCACTTGCACCGATTCAATGTGCCCGGTGCCGCCGGCTGAAACTTGCTCGTAGGTTGGGTTCTTCACCTCACCGCCGGTGTAGCCAGATGTGGTCGAGATAACGCCAGGCATCTTGTCGAAGTCGGACTCGGTGCACCAGAAGCAGCCGCCAGCAAACACGGCTTTGCCCTGAAACTCGGCAGGCGCGGCATTGGTCACGGGTTCAGCCGCTTGCTCGGCTTGTGAAGAGCCCGCGCCGCAAGCCATCAATACAGTGCTTAATGCAGCCCACAGCAGGGTGCCTGCGATGGGTTTGCAGCAATGCGTTAGCGACAGAGTCATGTTCAGCTCCTGAGTGGCGGTAAGGTTTCGCCCGCGACGATGAATTTCAGTGCCAGGCCGTTATTGCACCAGCGCTCGCCACGCGGCGGCGGTCCGTCATCGAATACGTGACCTTGATGACCTTCGCAGCGCGCGCAGTGATATTCGGTGCGCGGGAGTATCAATTTGAAGTCGCGTTTGGTGGCCATGTGGCCTGCTATCGGCTGGGTAAAGCTCGGCCAGCCGGTGCCGCTGTCGAATTTGTTGCTGCTCTCAAACAGCGGCAAATAGCAGGCAGCGCAGATATATGTGCCCTCACGCTCTTCATGGTTCAGCGGGCTGCTGCCGGGGCGTTCGGTGTTTTCCTCAAACAGCACATCGTAGGCTTCGGCAGAAACCTGCTCGCGCCATTGTTCATGGTCTTTATCGAGCATTTTCACGGTAGGCGTTCTGGCCGGATCGGCCTCAGCCGCCTGCGCGAAATTGCCGAGCAGGGACACAGCGGGCAGTAGCGCAATGGATTGGATCAGTGCACGTCGCTTCATGACTGCAGTCTCATTGAGGGCTTGGTTAATAGACGATACTTTTGGGTAAATGTTACAGGCCGTTGATGCCGAGAATTTATGATTATCAAGGCGTAAATGCACAACTAGCCGTGATTTTAGCGTTCGACGGCGCGGGCATAGGCTCAATCTAACCGCCGCAAGAGATGAGCTGCGCTGCATCTCGCCTCAGGTGGAAAGCAGGGCGTTGTGGTTAGCGGTAGCGCAGGGCGATGAGTGACTTGGTGCGCTGGTAGCGACTTAACCGCTCGGCCAGTTCCACAGGGAGATCGGCTGCTGGGGTGAAGTGTAAACGGGCATAAAAATCGGCCAGCGCCGGGGCGCAGAATAACCAGACGGGTGCATCAACCTCGGCCAAAGCGCGATCCAGCAAGTGGCTGGCGATTCCCTGATTGCGCCGGGTTGCTGCGACCAGCAGGCTGGTCAGCCAGAAGCCGTCGGCGACCGCGCGTAAACACAGCGCGCCAACAATCTCGTCGCTCTCGGCGACCCAGACCTGATTAGCTTGTTTGGTGCGCATGGGCGAGCGCTGGGCGCGATAGAATTTGTCGGCCAGAGGCGTTAATGCGGCGGGTAGGCAACGAATGCGCGGCGGGTTCATGCGCGGATATTACCTGTGCGAGCCTTTGCCCGCACAGGTAAACAGGCTTATTGATTCGGGGAGTGATTACCCAGCAGTGTGGTGCCGGAATGGCGCTGCTTTTTGGCCAGGCGTTTTTCGTGTGCGGTTTTCAGCGGCTTTTTCTTCGCCTGCTTTTTCGCATCGAGACTTTTACTCATGATACTCACCTCGGCAATTCAAATGGTTGAATAGTGGCTCGGTGTTGCCATGCAGTCGTGCGGCATCTGCACCTCCTGATTTGCATGAGGATCACTGTTCAGTCTAGGCCACTGCCGGCTTGAGTGTTGGGGGCTTTCAGCAGATTTCAGCCATTGCTCTTGCAGATATGCCGCTCTGCGCTGATTTCGGGCAGGTCTTCGCGACTGAGATACACCCGTAAGGGTTCAGTGATGTTGATCCGGTCGTCGAGGTGCAAGTCGAGGAGCATTTGCAGGCGCTCGCGCTTGAGCTGCATAACCCCACCGGTAAGCGCTTGCCAGACAAACTCATGGGTTGGGGTGATGCTGTCGTCCGGGATGTCCATGCCGAAGGCATCTTCGCTGAACCGTACGATATAGGCTGAGGTTTTGCGGTTGAAACCGACAAAACCCTGCAGTTGATCCGCTGCCGCGCAAATGCTGCTCGATGTGATGCTCATTGTCATGCCTCGCCATTAGCCGAAAGGGTGTCTGCTGCCGCGCAGCAGCAAGCGCACAAGGCTAAGGCGTCGGCGCGCCAGTGATATTGCTCCGGATCAATAGGCTGCGCCGGCGAGGTTCATTAGTGCGTTTCAGGCTTTGCCAGCCAGAGCCTCTGCGGCTTGGGTTGCACCCATGCGTTGAGCGACTTGCAGGGCGGTTGTCCCGCTGTCGTCGGCTCTCAGCGGATTGGCGCCGCGGCTAATCAGCAGTTCAATGGCCGGGATGTTGTTGAACATGGCGGCCATCATCAAGGCCGTTTTGCCGTCGCTGGTCGGGCTCTCAACATCGGCGCCGTGGTCGAGCAGCAGCGTCATCATCGCCATGTCGGCTTTGAAAATCACCCCGGCAAGTGGCGACTGACCATTGAGGTTGCGCTGCTCCGGATCTGCCTGATGATTGAGCAACAGCTGCGCAGTTTCCAAGTGGCCGTGATAACAGGCCAGCATCAGCAGGCTGTCACCTTTGTGGTTGCGCAAGTTGACGGGTAGGCCCTGAGCCAGCATCTCGGCCAGCGTTTGCGTTTCACCGTGGCGGGCGAGATCGAATACCCGCTCGGCGAATGCCAGGGTCTGGTCATCCAGTTCGGCTGCGTTATCGGTGTTGGCGGCGTCGTTGTTCATGTGCGTTCCCTCAAGTTGATGCGTTGAGGATAACGCGCAATGCGGCCGGTGGTTAATTGGCTTTATCCATCGCCCCGATGCACAGAGGCATTGGCAAGGTTGCGCGGCTAGCTGCGTGATTCGCCGCGTGTGGCGCTATCACGCAGTGCATCGAGTTCGCGGCTGGTTCTGCTCATGCGGTGCTGCGGGTTCTCGATGGCCCGGCGCAGCTTTTCATACTCTTCATAAGGCAGGCCGCTGCGGCTGAGCATTTCCAGCGCAAACTCTTTGATTTCGGCATCGGTATAGGCGCGCTCGACCTTTTGTGGCTGAGACGAACAACCAGCAAGCAACACGGTTAATGCCAGCAAGGCGATAGTCACGATACGTTTCATTGGGCACCCAGGCGTCAATAGCTTCTTTTAGTGCGCTTAGCGTATTGAGAAACCGTGGGCGGCAGAAATCATTAGCCATGATAGTGATTATCGTCAGGCCGATGCTGCAGATTCAGGGGGGAATGTCGCGTGGCCCCAAGGTTTGGGGCCACGTTGAAGTGCGGCGACGCGTCTTAGTTGCTTTCAGTCGCGTAGGCGTTCATTTCACTGAATGATGGGCTGTTCATGCCCACCTGAACGGACATCAGCGGTGAGTTGTTCAGCCAAATGTTGTCGATGACAATGGCTTTGCCGGTGTCTTCGTTGTCGGCGGCAACCAACAGGTAGTAGGTGCCGTCTTCAGGGGCTTCGCCTTCCCAGCCCAAAGACACTGAACCGACTTCGCTGGCGGCGCGCGAGGGCTTGCCCGCAATCACAATGCCGTAAGCATCCATCAGCATGGCTCTTGGTTTGAGCGCATACTTGCTCACGCCAAGGCAGTCATCAAGGCAGCTTGATCTGACGTTGAGGTTGTAGTGTTCGCCCTGTTTGAGCTTGATCGAGAAAACCCGGTAATTCGAGATTGAGCTGCCGAAGTCCATGCGCGGTTGCTCTTCGCCAATTTTCCAGATGGAGTCGGTTGCATCGGTATGCAGCGGCAGCGGGATCACATCGGCGTTGTGGATGGCTTCGATATTGCTTTTGGCAATCGGGTTGCTGCCGTCGACAAGCCGTTGCGGATGGTCGTTATGGGCAGGGCTGCTGCAGGCGCCGACCAGCAGGCACGCGGCAATGAGGATGACGTTACGCAAGGTAGAACTCCTTTTGAGCATACGTCCATGTATGCATGCCAGCCTTGCTGCACGGTGAAATTACCGTGCAGGCCAGCAGCGCTTAGCGCAGGAACACGCACTGATGATTACAACCTAGTCCCCATCCTGTTGGGTATGCGCCGACAGGATGATCGGGAAGTACGGGTTACTGCGCCGTATTAGGGGTGTTTGCAGTGATCAGACCGCTAAACCGACGTAAACGTTCTGTACGTCGTCGTGGCCGTCGAGGGCTTCAAGAAACGCTTCAACTTCTTCCAGCTCCGTGCCGCTGACCGTGACCGGATTCTTGGCGCGGTAGCCGAGCACCGCCGAGTTCACGGTGAAGCCAAATTCAGGCAGGGCTTTGCACACAGTGTCCATGTCGGTTGGGTCTGTCATGAACAGAGTGGCGCCTTCTTCGGCATCTTCGAAGTCCTGAGCACCGGCTTCGATGGCTGCCAATTCGGCATCAGCGTCGTCGGATGCTGGCGAGGCTTCGACCAGGCCCAGATAGTCAAAATCCCAGGCCACGGAGCCGGATGCGCCAAGCTGGCCTTTACGGAACAGTACGCGGATTTCGGCAACGGTGCGGTTTACGTTGTCGGTCAGGCATTCGACGATGACCGGCACGCGATGCGGTGCAAAACCTTCGTAGGTGGTTTTTTCGTAGCTGATGGTGTCACCCAGCAGACCCGCGCCTTTCTTGATCGCACGTTCGAGCGTTTCCTTGGGCATCGAGGCTTTCTTGGCCTGATGGATCGCCAGACGCAGCTTGGGGTTGGTGTCCGGGTCAGCGCCGTTACGCGCAGCAATCATGATCTCTTTGACCAGACGCCCGAAAATTTTTCCCCTGGCATTCGCCGCGGCTTCTTTAGGCTTGGCTTTCCACTGTGCACCCATGGCTGATTCTCTTGCTCTAAATGAATGAAGATTAGGCGCGGCCGGTAACCTCAAGGCTCAGGGCGGAGGCTGTAATACGCGCGCGCGACGAAAACGCGTATTTTAATCCCTTCGGCCGCCGATGGCACTCTAAAAGCGCGGCAAATTATGGATTACTAGTCTTTGTCAACGCGGCGGACCGGTTGATTTTGTCCGCACAAACGGCGCGAAAGCCCGCTATTCCGCGGGTTTGCGCCGGCCAGCGCGCTGGCTCATTCGGCTTGTGGCAGGGTCATGGCCATAGCCGCGCCAATGGCGCCGAGCACTGAAAGCAGCAAGATGATTTCACTCACATCGAGCACTGCGCCGAGTGCGCCCAGAAAGCCCATCAGCAGCAGAATCAGGCCTATCAGGGTGTTGCTGACGGCGACGTAATCGGTGCGTTTGTTGCCTTCGGCCAAGTCCACAACGTAGGTCTTGCGGCCAATGCGCACACCCTGATGGGCGATGCTGAGCATGAAGTACAGCGCTGGCAGTACCCAGCTTACAGCCAGCCAGTCGCTGTGCAGGGTTTGCAACAGATAAACAGCCAGGCCCAGTGCTGAGGTCATCAGCGCCGCGATGATCATTACTTGCCGGCTCGAGACATCGGCAAAACGCCCCCAAATCGGCGCCGAAAACAAGCTCGCAGCGCCGCTGGCGAGCATGAACAGTCCCAACAGCGAGGCGGCGGTGCCGATATTTTTTTGCCCCAGAACCACGTAGTAGGGCGCGCTCAGTGCCGAACAGAGCAACAGTGAACGGGTGATTACAAAACGCCGGAAGGGTTTGTCGTCGCGCATAATCGACAAGCGCTGGATGGCTTCGCGCAAGGCATTACCACCGCCTTCCGTTGCCCCTGGCTGCTCCTTTATCTGTGCATAAAACAGCGCAGCAATAATCCAAAGCAAGCCTGCACCACCGATGAACAGGGCGTACATCAGCGTGGTCGGCTGGCTTTCGCCGCTGAGCAGCAATACGCCAGCCACGCCAACCGTGACCAAACCTGCGGCACTGGCCGACCAGCCATTGACCTGGCCACGGCGGGTTTTCGGGATGGTCTTGCCAATCACATCTTTTGAGGCGACCGAGCACAGGCCGCGCGCCAGGCTGAACAGAGTGATCAGGGCAATAATCGACCACCCAGCGGCACTGCCTTCGAGCTGCCATGCCACCAGACCAATGCTGCTTATCGCGGCCGCCTGAATCAAGCTCCCCGCGACCCAGATCCACTTGCGCACTTGCACCCGGCGAATGTAGCTGGCAATCAACAGTTGCGGGATCAGTGAGCCGGATTCGCGAATCGGTACCAGAAAACCGATCAGGTACAGCGGTGCATTGATGCTTTGCATCACCCAGGGCAAAACCACCTTGGGGCTGGCAAGCGCGTCACCGAGTTTGGAGAAAAAGTGGCTGATCACCATCAGCAAAAAATTTGCCGGAAGGTTGCTGCATTGGCTCTCGCTGATCTCGCTGCAAACGCGCGCGTCTTCTTCGTTGACCAGCTTGGAGTAGATGTCTTCGCTTACTGTGGACTTGTTCATTGGCAGCCTGTTGCCCGTCATTTGCCTGCAAGGCTGCCGGTTTTCTGCTGGTGGGGTCAATCAGAGTCTGGTCTCGGTGGCTGATTTCACTGGATGCTGGAGGCCAGCTCGAAAATCGGGATGTACATGAGAATCACGATCACGCCGATGATCAGGCCGATAAATGTCATCAGAATCGGCTCGAACAAGCGCACGAACCACTCGATCCAGCGGCCCGTTTCCTCGTCATAAAAGTTCGCGGTTCGCTCCATCATTTCCCCGAGATTGCCCGACTGCTCGCCCGCGCGAAGCATGCGAATGGAAACCGGTGTAGACAACTGATTGCTCTCGAAAGCACTCGACAACGAATGCCCCTCACGGATTTGTTCGCTGGCGTGGTCGAGCCTGACCTTTGAACTGACGCCGAGCAAACCGCGCACCATGGCCATTGCCGTGAGGATCGGAATCCCGCCTTGCAGCAGTATTCCCAGCGAGCGGTAAAAGCGCGCCAGCTCATAAATGAAGATGCGATTGCGGATTGTCGGTACTCGCTCAATCAGGCGACTGAGCGCTAGTCGTACACGGTCCTGACGCAGTAAGAAAACGCTCAGTAGCAAAAGCGCCAATGAAGCACTGATCAACGCGCTTTGATGCTCGTGCAAAAACTGCCCGGACCTGAGCAGCACTTGCGAAAGCCAGGGCATGTTGCTGCCGACACTTTCGAACACCAGGCTGAAGCGCGGCACCACATAGCCGATCAAAAACAGTAAAACCCCGCAGCCGACAATGAACAGCAGGGCCGGATAAATCGATGCGCTGATCACCTTCTGCCGAACCTCATCCATGCGGCTGCGATAAGACACATAGCGGCCTAATGCTTCACCCACCGCGCCGGTTTTCTCGCTGGACTGAACCAGCGCGACGTACAAGGATGGGAAAACCTCGGGAAACTGGGCGAGTGCCTGCGACAGTGACTTGCCCTCATAAAGCAGGCGCACCAGATCATTCAGAATGCGCCGTGCCTGTGGCGCCGATTCCTTCTCGGCCAGGCTTTCCAGCGCATCGATCAAGGCCAGTCCCGCATTGAGCAGCGTCGTCAGCTCCTGACTGAACAACAGCAAGGAAAAACTCTCTCGCGGTTTAAGGCCGGGCAGGCGCAGGCGTTGTTCGCCGCGCACGGCGAGAACCTTGATGCCTTGCTCCTCCGCCAGCCTGCGTGCATCCAGCAGGCTGGGCGCCTCGAAGACTTGCGAGATGATGGTCGCTTGCTTGCCGACACCTTTAACCAGAATGCGCATGGTCGTCGCCTGCTATTGCCAGCTGGTTATTTCAGCGTTATCACCATCGCCGCCGGGCTGGCCATCCTTGCCCATTGAGAGCAGGTCGAACTCACCATTTTCGCCGGGCGAGCGGTATACGTAATCCCGGCCCCAGGGATCTTGCGGGATGCCTTTGTGCAAGTAAGGTCCGGCCCATTTCGGCTCGTCGCTGGGGGCAACATTGAGCGCTGCCAGGCCTTGTTCAGTCGTGGGGTAGTGGCCGGTTTCAAGCCGGTAAATATCCAGCGCCTTGCCCAGCCCTTCGATTTGCGTCTTGGCTACCTTGACCTCGGAACGCCCCAGCTGGCTGAAGTATTTAGGCGCCACAATGCCGGCAAGCAGCCCGAGAACCACCAACACCACCAGCAGTTCCAGCAGCGTGAAACCCTGGGTGCGAGCAGGCCGGAAATTAGTATCCCGTTTCATCATTGCGATCTCCCTTTACCCATTGAAGTTGGGTGCATGTGCAAACGCTTTTGTGCAGCTATGCAAGAGGCGTGCAAGCGTATTGGTTTGCGGTCGTGTGCAACCATTTCGGCACGTGCTTTGCGTGTAGCGTCGCTGCAAGTGAGCAATCGCGGCCTGTGGGGCGCGCTGCTTATGGCTCGCAACGGAGGGTGAAATATGAGCATTGCCGGCTGGTTTGCAGGGTTCGTGCTGTGGGTTGGTATCAGCATTCAAGGGGCGCAGGCAGACGTCTACATGGTCACCGACAAGGACGGCAGCATTACCCTGACCAACATCTATAAAGCCAATTCGAACTACCAGCGGGTGGCCCGCGAACCCAAGATCGAGTTGGCTAAACCGGCGGCCCCAGCCGCCACCGCCATGCGCGCCAGCGGTGAGCAATACAACGCCTTAGTGAGCGCTGCAGCCAGTGAGAATCAGCTGCCTGAGGCCTTGATTCATGCGGTTATCAGCGCCGAGTCGAACTACGATCCCAACGCACTTTCACGCCAGGGCGCTGCGGGCTTGATGCAGCTAATGCCGGGGACTGCACGTGACATGGGCGTCGCCGATGTATGGGATCCGGCCGCCAATATTCGCGGTGGCGCACGCTATCTGAAGAGCCTGATGAGCCTGTTCAATGACGATATGTCGCTGGCGCTGGCTGCTTACAATGCCGGCCCCGGCGCTGTGCTCAAACGCGGCGGCGTGATCCCGCCGTACCCGGAAACCCAGCGGTACGTGCCCACCGTTCTCGAACGTTTTCAGCGATTGCAGGCGGCGGTCACAGCCGCGCCGATGTAAGCCTTGCTCTGCCCGCATGTGGGCGATTTTCCCCAGATCCGGGGAGGCGCCATTTCTGCTCATTAATACTTTTTAATTAATCACCACGCCATGGATTGTTCCTGCTTTTCAGCCAGCACAACTGGGGTTTTGGGGGTGAGTGCTGGGGCAAATCCCCCAAGACACCTGATGTTTGTTTCCAAGTATATGAAAAATAAAGGTTTTTTTATTGGCACAGGGATTGCTGAACGGTTGTAGGCCAATTGGCGACGATGAACCGATCTTGAGGTCAGCCAAGATGAAACGGATATTTTCGAGTAAGTCCCAACACAATGGCAGCAGTCTGGGTCGTAGCCGCTCATCCTTTACGTTCAGCCATCCGCTGCTGGCTATCGCGCTGGCAGTGGGTGTTGGCGGGCTCGAACAGGCGGCTCAGGCTGCAATCAGCTGTGAGCGCAATCTGGTCGCCAACATCGTCGCCATCGACCAGCCGTTAATGTTCAACCGTCTCGGTGCACAAAATATCAACGGCATGATGTTCGCGTTGCGCAGCGATGTCGTCGATGCCAATCAGGTGCCGCTCACACAGGGCGGCATGGTCGTACCGGGCGAGGTGACCCTGCGTCCGGATAAACGCCCACGGCCTCTGGTATTGCGGGTGGCGGCCGGTGATTGCATCACGATCAATCTGCAGAATCTGCTGACGGCTCATTCCAATCCGCGCAGCGACGGCGAATTTGACGGGCCAGAAGAGGAAGAAAACGAAGCCAACGAGGCGGAGTTCGACCCGCTCAATCCAATGAAAATTGACGATCAGGTAGCGGATCGTCACGTTGGTTTTCAGGTTAACGGCCTGCAGCCGGTCAATTCAATCGACGACACCTCAACCAACGTGGGGCGCAACCAGAGCTCGCTGATTGCGCCAGGAGGCAGCCGCTCCTACACCCTTTACGCACAACATGAAGGTGCGTTTGTGGCCACCAGCCAAGGGGCAACTTTCGGCGGTGAAGCCTCGTCCGGTAACAATGCCAATGGTTTGTTTGCCCAGGTCGTGGTCGTACCTAAAGGCGGTCGCACTTACCGCAACGTGGTGACCGAAGAAGAGCTGCGTCTGGCCACTACCGGACGTACTCCAGCCGGCCAGCCAATCGTCGATTATCAGGCACGCTTTCCAATGGGCGAGCCCTGGGCCAGTGAGGGCAAGGCCGGGCGTCCGGTGTTGGCGATGATTGATAACAACGAGATCATTTCATCCGACGCCGATGCGATTGTGCTGGGGCCAAATGCAGACGGCAGCTTCCCGGCTGCGACCTATCCGCTGGAAAGCATCGGCAAGCGCAATCCGGCCCTGCCTAACCGGCTGGAACCGTTCCGCGACTTTGCCAGCGCTTTCCACGATGAAGCCGCCGCCGCGCAGGCGTTTCCCGGTTACTGGGCCGATCCGGTGTTCCAGCACGTGCTGGAGCCGACCCGCGACAGTTTCATGATCAACTACGGTTCGGGCGGCATGGGCGCGGAGGTTGTGGCTAACCGCCTGGGTGTCGGGCCGATGCATGACTGCTTGTCCTGCGCCTATGAGGAGTTCTTCCTCAGCGCGCATACCGTGGGCGATGTCGCCATGCTGGTGGATGTGCCGGCCAACGTCGGTCTGGAAAATATTCGTCCCGGTGAAATCCCTCCGCCAGAAGCCACTGGCATCAAGGCAAACATGGCGCTGTATCCGGCCGAACCTTCAAATGTAAGCCACAGCTACACCGGCGATTTCGTTAAATTCCGCAACACCCATGTTGGCTCCGAGCAGCATATTTTCCACCTGCACGGGCATCAGTGGCTGTTCAACCCGAATGATGATGACTCCGATTACATCGACGCTCAGGGCCTTGGCTCTGGTTCCGGTTATACCTACGAAATCGCCAACGGCGGCTCTGGCAACCGTAATCGGGTGGCAGGTGATGCCATCTATCATTGCCACTTCTACCCGCACTTTGCTCAAGGCATGTGGGCGATGTGGCGCATTCACGACGTGCTTGAAGAAGGCACCGTGCTCGACGTTTCGGCCCAGGGCGAGAATGGCTACCACAGTGAACCTTTCGCCTTGCGCAGTGGCTTGCCAGCCGCAGGATCACGGGCGCTGCCAGACGGAGAGATAATCGCCGGTACACCGATTCCGGCCGTTGTACCGCTGCCCGGTAAAGCCATGCCGCCCATGCCGGGCAAAGTGGCTGTGGTGCCGAAAGTCAGCGAGCGTTTGCTGGCCGAAACGGATGATGACGAGGAGCATGAAGGCGATGACGACAACGTCGCGCACAGCCAGATTATCGGCTCAGTGGCGCTGGTTGATCGCAGCCCGGCTAACTACAACGCCGATGGCAATCTGAAAAACCCGGGCTTCCCATTCTGGATTGCCGGTATGGAAAGCACCGTAGGCCAGCGGCCGCCAACCCCGCCACTGGACATGCTCGACGCGACGCTGGCGCAACAGCTGCGCGACACCGGTAACGCCCTGTGGAGCAATCTCGACCCGGCTCAATCCGGCGGTTGGGATGGTGGCTTGCCGCGCCATTCGCTGGAAGGTGAAGCCGCTGGCGGGGAGGCCACAGTGGTCACCAATGCGCTGGATTTCTCGAAAACCATCACCCGCGCCAAGCCGGTTTTCTATCCGGAGCAGGGCACTGATGTCGAGCAGGCTGCGATGGCTTATCACGCCAAGCCCAGCCACCCGAGCTTTGCCGTAATGGCCGATATGCAAGTCGTGCCCAAGGTGTTTAAAACCAATGGCTCGCTGCCTGTGGCCGGCGCGCCTTACTACGAGCCGTGCATTGACGATAATCAGAAACGGCTGACTGCCGCTAACGGCATTGGCCAGTTCAACAGTGGTGAGCGGCTCGATGGCATGAGCTTTACCGGCGGCTCGACCTTTACTGCCGACAAGCCGCGGCTCTACAAAGCAGCCAATATCCAGTTCGATGCGGTGTTCAACAAGGTCGGCTATCACTTCCCGCAAACTCGCATGCTGGCGCTCTGGGAAGATGCCTGGGGCGTGATCAACAAGCAGCGTCCGCCTGAGCCGTTCGTGATGCGCATGAACACCTTTGACTGCACCATGTATCAGCAGACCAACCTGATTCCCGGCACCTATGAGCTTGATGATTATCAGGTGCGCACCCCGACTGATGTGATCGGCCAACATATCCACCTGCCAAAGTGGGACCTTACCGCTGCCGATGGTTCAGCCAATGGCTGGAACTATGAAGACGGCTTGCTGGCCCCGTCCAGTGTGGTTGAGCGTATTGAAGCCATCCGTGAGTTCAATGCCTGCCACGCCGGTGATCCGCGCGACGGCAGCGCGGATTGCCCGATTGCCAAGGCGCACCCGTTCTTCGGCCAGTACAACCGGCCCGACTGGATCGGTGCGCGCACGGCCATGCAGCGCTGGTTCGCCGATCCGGTGGTCAACGTGCATAACGTCGATCGCGGTCTGGGCAATATCTTTACCCACGACCACCTTGGCCCATCGACTCACCAGCAGGTCGGCCTTTACGCCACCGTGCTCACTGAACCCGCAGGTTCGAACTGGTATCACGCTGAAACTGGCCAGCCGTTGTATGCCGCTGGTCGTCAGGATGGCGGGCCGACTTCATGGCAAGCGGTGATCGCCACCAACGATGTCAATGGCGACGGTTCGAACGACTCCTTCCGTGAGTTCTTCCTGGAATACAGCGACTTCCAGCATGCCTATGAAGCCGGGGTTTATGTGGGCGCCGGGCCTGATGGCGTGCCCAATCCGGGCAGTTATCCGGCCACCGCAGATACCTTCCGCTACGCCATCAACCCGCCTGCACGGGGAGTTGCCAGCACGGAGTTGGAGCAGACTGTCGAGTTGCCTGGCGGTGTGAGTCCGGGTTGCCCAAGCCGGCCTTGCCCGCAAGCCATTTCGGTGGATGATCCGGGAATCTTCGTGGTCAATTACCGCAACGAGCCGGTGGCTCTGCGGGTTTACGACCCGAACCGGATGGCGCCGGATGGCAAACCTGGCATGCAGGCTGCCGGGCTGGGAGGCGACCTTGCGTACGCCTTGCAAACCCGTACCGACCGCGCCATTGCCGCCATGAACATGGCGCCGAGCGCCATCACCAGCGCAGTGGGCCCGACTGGCGGAACCACACTGTTCCCGCCGCATATCAACAAGGCGGGCGACCTGCCGGGTGATCCGTTTACACCGCTGCTGCGCACCTATTCGGGCGACAACGTGCGGCTGCGGGTGCACGCCGGTGGCCACGAAGAGGAGCACAACGTGACCCTGCATGGCGTCAAGTGGCTGCACACCGGGACCGGTTATGGCAGCAGTTCCAACTCGGGATGGCGCGCCTCGCAAATGGTCGGTATCTCCGAGCAGATGGGCTTTGCTGCGCCGGTTTCACTTAGCTCGGGATCGGCCAGTGCGACAGGTGATTACCTGTACTCGATGGACGCCTCGATTGAAGGTTACTGGAACGGCATGTGGGGCGTGATGCGCAACTACAGTGAGCCGCGTACGGATCTGTTTGCCCTGCCGAACAATCCGCATCCGGTGTCGGCGCGCAACACCTCTTCATTTGACGGCATTTGCCCGCGCTACACCCCGAATCCGAATGGAGTGGGGCAGCGGCCTACCGTCAAGCGCGAGTATGAGATTGTCGCGGCGCTGGCCAACGACATCCTCAAGAATCCGCTGAACCTGAGCATCGATGATCCGCAAGGCGCTGGCATGCATGTCGGTGGCGCACTCAAACCCAACGGCGGCACGCTGGTGTACAACCCCCGTGAGGTGAGCATTGCGCAAGTCACGGTGATCAGCGAGGAAGATGGCACAATCTCGACCATTGGCGGCCAGAGCGGGCCGCTGCATGACCCGACCGCGATCATGTATGTGCGCAAGGATGACCTGAACAAAAACGGCAAGCTGAAAAACAACGTGCCAATCGAGCCGATCGTATTGCGCGCCGCGGCGGGCGAGTGCATCAGCGTGATCCTTGAAAACCGCTTGCCGGTGGACATGCCAGACTTGCCGCAAACCGCAATCATGGCGGGCGTGGTCAAGCGTGACCGCAACAGCTCGAACGGCGCGACCACGTTCAGCAATAACCTGATCAAGCCTTCGAGCCACGTTGGCATCCACGCACAACTGCTGAGCTACGACATCACCCGTTCCGACGGCGCCAATGTCGGGATCAACCCGGTGCAGACCGTGGCGCCGAGAACCTCGAACGCGGCAGAGTACCCGACTAAAACCTATCAGTTTTACGCCGGGCACCTTGAGCGGGAAGGGCGGCCACTGGTTCGCCTCGGCCGTGCGGTCGATAACATCAACGCCACGCCAATCGAGTTTGGCGGGCTGGCCATCACTCCGGCAGACCCGATCAAACAGGGCCAGAAAGGCCTCGGCGGCGCCATGAGCATCGTGCCGCAGGGCGCCACCTGGACAGAAGACCCGGGCATGCGCGCTGCTGCAACGGTGAAACCACTGGAGGGCTCGTCTTACCGCGACTTTGCGCTGGTCTGGCAGAAATCGCTGAATCCGCGCTGGGCCAGCGGCCGGCCGCTGGAAAATATCGCGTCGGAAGGCTTTGGTGTCGGCGGCGACCCGCAGGATAACTCGGGCATGGCCATCAACTACCAGACCGAGCCGCTGTGGTATCGGCTGCAATTGCCGCCCAACGCACCGTTTGGCCGCGCCAATGGCGGTGGCTGGGGCGACACGCTGAATGCGCACATGGCTTACAGCAATGCGCTGGTGGGCAGCGATCCGGTCACTCCGATTCTGCGGGTAAAACCGGGCCAGCCATTCCGCACCCACGTGGTGCTGCCAACCGGTGGCAGCCGCGGCAGTATTTTCCAGCTCACCGGGCATGACTGGGCACGTTCGCCGTTCCAGTCGGAATACCGCGATGAGTACGGCTACCCCACCAAATACCCGGGCGTGGGTTCCGTGCGCTTTGGCTGGAACCCGGAAAGCACCTTTATCGGCGCCCAGGAAAGCGTATTGCCGGCCGCGCATTTCAGCATGCTGTTCCCGAGTGCCGGCGGCGGTAACGCGATCCCGGGTGACTACCTGTATCGCGACTATGCAGGGCAGGGCAATGCCAATGGGTTGTGGGGCATTTTGCGGGTCAGCGATGAACCCGATCAAACCCCGGCTCCCTGAGCAAGGCATGCAGCGCTGGAGCCTTCTTGCGGAGGCTCCAGCTGGGGATTGGCAGGACCAAGGAGTGCAGTAGCCGTGGACAATATAAGAAAAGCCTCATGCATGCTGCTGGTCGTGTTTGCCATCGCTGGCGGCGCGGCTTACATCAGCGAAGCGCGCGCCGCCTCACAAGCGGACGCGGCGCCGAAAGATGACCTTAAGGCGCCAGCTGCCGAGGCCAATCGGATTGAACGGGATGGCGTCGTCGTCACCTTCAATCTGCAACCGGTCAGCCCCGGCATGGGTCTGATCGAGGGCGCGTTGGCAGATGTGCAATTTCGCATCAGCGATGTCGCCTCCGGACAACCGTTATCCGCCATAGCGCCAGGCGCGTGGTTGGATCAGGGTCAGGCCGGCATTTCAGCCGAAGGCCAGAAGATGCAGTGCAAGTCGCGCATTGGCCTGTATTTGAAAGGCGTGCTCAATGCCAAGCCGCTGATGGACCTGAATAGCTATTACCTGATGGTGCTGAACAAGGATGCCAGCATCACGGTGATCGACCCGAATACCTCGCTGGGCGGAATAACCAGCACCATGGCGGTGATCATGCTGAAAAAGCCGGCCATGGACTGGGCCGTAAGCAGTGACGACAAGCGCTTGTTCGTGAGCATGCCGAGTGCCGGTGAAGTGGCAATCGTCGACACCGAAAAGTTTCAGGTGGAGGCCAGCGTACCGGCGGGCGTGGAGCCGTTTCGGGTGGCGCTGCAACCTGACGAGCGCTATCTCTGGGTCGGCAATAACAGTGCCGATGAGGCCAGCAGCGGGGTCACGGTGATTGATATGCAGACCCGCAAAATCGCCCTGAGTCTGGCCACCGGTAAAGGCCATCACGAGATCGCTTTCAGTGAAGATTCGCGCCACGCCTTTGTCAGCAACCGCCAATCGGGCACCGTCAGTGTGATCGACATCGCCAGCCTGAAACTGCTCGCCACGCTCGAAACGGGCCCTGCACCGCTGGCGCTGAGCTATTCGCCGCTGTCACAAGCGGTGTATGTGACCGACGGCAAGCAAGGTGAAATCACCGTGATTGATGCCAAGAGCCTGAAAGTGCGCACAGTCATCGAGGTTGGTCAGGGCATCGGGCCTCTGCAATTCAGTCAGGAGGGGCGCTACGGTTTTGTCCTCAACACCATGCAGGACCGCGCCGTGGTGATTGATGCCGCAAGCGATAAGGTCATGCACTCGCTTGAGGTTGTCGCCGAGCCTTATCAACTGGTGTTCACCAAGGCTTACGCCTATATCCGCGGGCTGGCAACTTCACGGGTGAGCATGGTCAATCTGTCGAGCTTGGGTGAGGGCCAGAAACCGATTCTGCAAAGCTTCGAGGCAGGTCCTTCAGCGCCCAAGCTGGCCGGTGATTTGCCCTTGGCTGAAAGCATGGGGCAGGGCCAGGACGACAATGCCGTGTTTGTGGTGAACCCCATCGACAACACCACCTATTTCTACATGGAAGGCATGAATGCGCCCATGTTTGGCTACCTCAATCGCGGCCACAGTGCGCGCGCGGTGACAGTGGTTGACCGCAGCCTGCGTGAGGTTGAGCCGGGCCTCTACAGCACACGCATCAAGCTGCCGGCATCCGGGCCACTGGATATTGCTTTGATGATCAATCAGCCCGAACTGACTCACTGTTTCACCACCGACGTGCAACCCAATCCGCAGCTTCAGCAAGCCTACGCCAAGGCGCGCATCGAGTACCTGAAACAGAGCCCGGTCATTACGCTTGGCGACCCGGCGGTTGCGCGTTTCAGGGTCACTCAGGGCCGGGACAACAGCCCGCGCACCGGCGTCACCGACCTGCGCGTGCGTTACTTCATGGCGCCTTCGTCGCAGTCGCATGAGGTTGTCGCAACCGAGTTGGGTGATGGCGTTTATGAAGCGCCGTTGGCAATCAGTAAGGCCGGCGTCTACTTCGTGCATGTCGGCTCCGACTCTTTGCACCTGCCTTTCGGCGCACAGGCTTACAGCAGCCTGCGCGTGCAAGCCGTTAAACCGCAGTCCACTGCAAGTAATTGATCAGAGCTGGATGAGGATAGAACCATGCAAGGGTTTCTCACAGGTTTTACTGCAAGTCTGTTGGCGCTGGCGCTGCACGCTGCACCGGCGTTTGCGCACAGCATGGATGAGCACGCCGGGCATGATATGGACGGTCATGCTGAGCACATGGCGGCGCAAAAGGCAGCCGTTAAACAAGAGAGTGCCAGCGTGACTTTCGCTGACGTGCCGCTGCTTAACCAGAACGGCGAGACCGTGCACCTCGAACAGGATCTGGTGGCGGACAAGATCGTGCTCATGGGCTTTATCTACACCAGTTGCACAACAGTGTGCCCGGTCGTTTCAGCGATCATGAAAAAAACCGAAAAGCAGCTGCAAGCCAACGGTGGTCCCGAGGTGCAGCTGGTCTCGATCAGCGTTGATCCGTTGCGCGATACGCCGGAGCAACTGCGCCGTTATGCGCAAAATTACAGTGCCGGGGATAACTGGAGCTGGCTAACCGGCAAGCCTCAGTCGATCACCGACACGCTCAAGCAATTAGGCGCCTGGTCGCCTGATCTGAAGGAGCATCCGGCGCTGATCATGGTGGGCGATGGCCGCACCGGTAAATGGACGCGTTTCTACGGCTTTGCCGACCCTAATACGCTGGCCGCAAAAATTCAGGAAATCCAGCTCAGTCGCGTCGAGTACGAAGCCCAGCACATCGCGGGCAACAGTGGAGTGCAACCATGAGAAACGCATTGCTGCTGGCACTAGGGCTGGCCTTGGCCAGTGGTCTGGCGCTGGCTCACGAAGACCATGAAAACCACGCCCAGGGCGCGGCCGAGAACAAGACTCCAGCCGTGCAGGGGGTGAAAGTCAGCGGCACGCATGATGCGCAAACCTACTTCACCGATACCGTCCTGCTTAATCAGCATGGCGAGGAAGTACGGTTTTACAGCGATGTGATGAAAGACCGTATTGTCATGCTCAACGTGATCTTCACCCACTGCGAAGACGCCTGCCCGCTGATTACCCGCAAGCTCAGGGAAGTGCGCGAGGCCATGGGCGAAGAGAAGGCCAGCAAAATCACCTTCATCTCGCTCACCAGTGACCCGCAGCGTGACACCCCCGAAGTGCTCGCCGAGTACGCCCGCAAGCAAGGGGCTGATTCACTGAACTGGGTTTTCCTTACCGGCACGCAGGCCAATATGGACTTGGTGCTCAAGCGCCTCGGTCATTTCATCGAGAGCCCAGAGCAGCATTCGACACAACTGATTGTGGGCGATGTGGCGCACAAGCAATGGAGCAAGATCCGCCCGGACGCACCAGTTGATGCAATCGCCCAGCGCTTGCAGTTGCTCTCGATGCCGATTGCCGGGCGTTAGACAAGGAGCCTGCCGTGGGCAAATTTATCGGGCTGCTTTGCAGCCTTTGGCTCACCAGTTCTCTGGCCGTGGCACTGGAGCTGACTGAGCGCGAGGCTGCCGGTCAACAACTCTTTACCCAGGGCATAAGCGCGGGGGGCGGTGAGGTCATCGCGAGGGTTGGCGCCTCCGGTGCGCAGGTTCCGGCAGCGGTTGTGCCTTGCGCCAATTGTCACGGTGCAGATGGACGCGGGCGGCCGGAAGGCGGCGTGCGGCCGCCAGATATTACCTGGCGTCGACTGACCATGGGCTTTTCCACGTTAGCCAGTAATGGCCGCACTCACCCGGCCTATACAGATGCATCGTTGGCGCGGGCCGTCAGCGAGGGGATTGATCCGGGGGGCAATAAGCTCGACCCGGCGATGCCACGGTTCATCATGTCGATGCGCGACATGAGTAATCTCACCGCCTACCTCAAACGTCTCGAAGAGCAACGCGATCCCGGCGTGCAGAGTGATGTGCTGCGCATCGGCACGCTGCTGCCGCAGCAAGGCCCGTTAGCCGAACTGGGCAAGGTTGTCGGCGAGGTGCTTGAAGGTGCTGTGAATCAGGTTAATCAGGCCGGCGGTATCCACGGCCGCCAGTTGCAACTGCTGGTGGCCGACGCGGGCAGCGACCGGCAGAGCGCAGAGCGTGGCCTGCGCTCATTGCTTGAGGATGATCAGGTGTTTGCCTTGTTATCGCCCTTGGCTCCCGCACTGGATGGGCATTATGCCGAGTTGCTGGAACCCACGGGGGTGCCGCTGATTGGGCCGCTGGAGTTGAAAACCGAAGGGCCGAAAAGCCGTTTGATCTTTGCGCCCCTGCCCGGCGTGGTCGAGCAGTTGCAGGCGCTGGGCAAGTTTGCCAGCCAGTCGCTCACCCCCGCGCCTGGCACTGTATTGATTGTTTATGAGCAACAACCGTCCCAGCAACAGCTGGCGCAACGGTTACAGCAGCGCTTGCAGCATGATGGCTGGCCCAACGTGCAGTTACAGGCCTACCAAACCGAGCGACTCAGTGACACGGCAGCGCAGTTGGCGGATGCCAGCACGGTGTTCTTCCTAGGGTTATCGAACACCTTCAGCGAGCTATCAGCGCGGCTTAATCAGGCCGAGCGCCACCCTTATCTGTTGGCAGTTTCCGCGCAGGTGGCGGGCGGGGCTTTGGGGGTCGCCGAAGGCTTTAATCAGCGGGTGTTTCTGGCGTATCCCTTTGTGCCATCGGACTGGACGCCAGAAGGGCTAAAGGCGCTTGAAGCGATTCGCGAGCAAAGCGGTCTGGGCAATCAGCATGGCGCGCTGCAAGTCAGTGCCTACTGTGCCGCGTTGCTGCTCAGCGAGGGGCTCAAGCGCGCTGGGCGCGATGCCAGCCGGGAAAAGCTGGTGAGCGCGCTGGAAAACCTGCACAACTTTCGCACCGGCCTCACGCCCCAGTTGAGCTTCGGGCCTGGCCAGCGAGTGGGTGCCTCGGGCGCTCATATCGTCATGGTCGACAGCCTGGCGCAACGGTTTCAGGCGTTAGGGCAGTACATCTCGGTTGATTCGGATTTTTAGAGGGCGCCGTCATGCGCATATTGGGCCGTGTTGGGGTGTTGATGCTGTTGCTGGCGGGCACTGTTCAGGGCGGGGAAACCGGCATTGCGGCGCGGGTGAACGGGACTGAGATCAGTAACTTCCGGCTGGAGCGATATTTCAGCGAATACTTGCAAGCGCAGGGTCGCAGCGTGGGCGGGATCCGCAATCCCGACACCTACAAGCGGCTGAAACGTGAAGCCCTCGACCAGATGATTGCCAAGGAGCTGCTCTGGCAGGAGGCGCAGCGCCGCGGCATCAGTGTCAGCGATGCGGAAATCGACAAGCAGCTGGCCATGCTCAAACAGGGCCTCGGCGGTGATGAGGCGTTCGCGCGCGAGCTGAACAATGCCGGATTTGATACCCAGAGCTTCACCGACTACTTGCGCCATGAATTAGTCGCCAGCCGGATGCTTGAAGCCCTCAGCGAGGTAGAGCCGGCCGCCGAATCCGAGGTGCAAACGGTGTATGACGCCAATCGCCAGCACCTGCAAAAACCCGAGCAGGTCTGGGCCCGGCATCTGTTGTTAAAAGCCAGTGACCCGGTAGACCCCGAAGCAGATGAAGCGTCGCGTCAGGAGTTGCTGGCTTTGCGCGAGCAGATAGAGGCCGGGGCGGACTTTTCCGAAGTGGCCGAGCAACACTCGCAGGACTCCACAGCAGCGGCGGGTGGCGACCTCGGTTACTTCTCGCGGGGCACGATGGTGCCCGCCTTTGAGAACGCCGCCTTTGCGCTCAAGCCCGGCGAGGTCAGCCAGCCGGTGAGAACCGTGTTCGGCTGGCACCTGATAAAGCTGGAGAGTTACCTGCCTCCCAGCCCGCTGCCCAAAGAGCAGGGCATGCAACTGGTGCGTGATTTTCTCCATGATCAGCGGCGCAAAGAGGCGCGCGAGGCCGCACTTAAGCAACTGACCGCCACCGGCAAGATTGAGGTCGTCAGCGGTTTGTAATGCTCCAACCAATCCCCGTTTCTGGGGGCGCAGCTTCACCCAAAAACCATTTGCCCCATTATTGGGGGTGCTGGGTGGGCGCGCGCTTTCTAAAAAAATTCAGTGAAATCAGCTAACTACAGCAATACTCAAAAGAACAGTGGCTGGCATGAAGCGTGCAATCCCTGATTTCAGGTGAGCACTTTATTCCGCATCAGGCACTTCCCGAGAATTCAGTGCTAGGAGCAACACCGTTGAACAACAGGATTCTGGTGGTTGAGGACGAGCATGTACTCGCGCAGAACTTCAAGGATTATCTGGAGTTGATGGGCCTTGAAGTATTGGTTTCGGATGACGGCCTGACAGCCATCAGCTTCGCCCGAATCTATGAGCCTGCGGCAATCGTCCTGGATTTTCGCCTGCCGGATATGGAGGGGTTTCAGGTGCTCGATGCGATTGGCAATGGCTGGGGGCGTAAATGTGTGCTGGTGACAGCGCAGCCGCTCGGGGAAGTCAGTGCCAAGGCCCTGCAACATGGTATCGAGCAGATATTGTTCAAGCCGTTTCCACTGAAAGACCTCGGTCGGGCAGTGAAAAACTTGATCGATAGAGGTGACAGCACTCACCGCTGAATCGTTGCTGGCAGACGAACACCCTCCGCTGCAAGGACGCAAATGTGGCCGTAACAGGTTCAAGCCCGCGAGGTTAAGTGCCTGGCAATGCAACAGGGTTTGTGGTTTGCGCTGTGGATCTTGGAGGGTGCGGTATGGAAAGGCTTTCCCTCGCTGTAGAGGCATCACCGGTTGCTGACCCGCTGCCAATTGAAACGCGTTTCGAGGCGGCGTTACTGGCTCGGGCGCGCGAGGAATCGGCTGGGCAGCAACGCACTGTCGATACGCTTGAAGCATTGGCCGGGCTTGAGTCGGCGCAGTTTGTCCGGCGCCTTGGCGCCACGCTGCACTATCCGGTTTTGACCTGCGACGCCTTGTTCGCCTGCATTCCTGCCTTCGACCGGGTGCCGCTGGCGCAGGCGCTCAAACGTGATTTTGTCATGGTGCATCTGGGCAACACGCTGGTGGGCGTATTTGCCGACCCCTTCGATAATGCCCGCCTGGCCTGGATTGACGAGTGCCTCAATGGCGCGCCGCTGTATCTGGTGCACCCCGCGGATTTGAGCGGGTATCTGGCGCGTCAGGAAGAGAGCTACCACGCGGTCGATTCGCTCGACGCGCAAGACAGCGACGTAAGCGAGCTTGAAGATGTTGAAACGCTGTCGCTGGCGCGCATCAGCGAAGATTCAAGCGTGGTGGTCAAACTGGTGAACTCCACGCTCTACGATGCGCTGAAAATCCACGCCAGCGATATTCATCTGGGCATGACCGGCAGCGGTCTGGTGATCAAATACCGGATTGACGGCGTACTCAACAGCATCAGCCGGGTGCAGGGTATCGAAACTGCCGAGCAGGTTATTTCCCGGGTCAAGGTGATGGCCGAGCTGGATATCGGTGAAAAGCGCGTGCCGCAGGATGGTCGCTTCAAGGTGTCGATCAATGGCCGTCAAATCGATTTTCGGGTGTCGATCATGCCCAGCATCTTTGGTGAAGATGCCGTTTTGCGGGTGCTCGACAAACAGGATCTGGCCGATCAGGTGCACGGTGTAAGCCTGGAGGCGCTGGGCTTTGAAGCCGGCATCATGAAGAAACTCCGGCGTCTGGCGGCTGAGCCTTACGGCATGGTGCTGGTGACCGGGCCCACCGGCAGCGGCAAGACCACCACCTTGTACGCGATGATCACCGAGATCAATCACGGCGTGGATAAAATCATCACCATCGAAGACCCGGTTGAATATGTACTGCCAGGGGTGTTGCAGATTCCGGTGAACGAGAAAAAGGGCCTGACGTTTGCCCGTGGCCTGCGCTCGATACTGCGCCACGACCCGGACAAGATCATGGTCGGTGAAATCCGTGACCCCGACACCGCGCAAATCGCCGTGCAATCCGCGCTCACCGGCCACCTGGTATTTACCACCATCCACGCTAACAACGTGTTCGATGTGATTGGCCGCTTCACTCAGATGGAAGTCGACCCCTACAGTTTTGTCGCCGCACTCAACGCGGTGCTGGCGCAGCGGCTGATCCGTCTGGTGTGCCCGACCTGCGCGCAAGCAGTAACGCCTTCAATTGAGGAGCTGCAAGCTTCCGGGATCAATCCTGAAGATGCTCCGCACTACCACTTTGTCCACGGCACCGGTTGCGGGCGCTGCCGTGGCACGGGCTATCGCGGGCGCACAGCGATTGCCGAACTGCTGCAACTCGACGATGAAATCCGCCAGCTGATTATTGACCGTGAGCCCATCGCCAAGCTCAAGGAGCAGGCGTGCAAGCGCGGGCTGCGGCTACTGCGTACAACTGCACTGGAGTTGGTGCGTGAGGGCAAAACCACCTTGGAGGAGATCAATCGTGTCACTTTTAGCGCGTGATTCCTTTGTTGCGGTGGTAACCCTGGAGCAGGTTGCCCTTTTTCGCCGCCACGGCCGTGAGCTGCGCATGCTCGAACGCAAGGATGTGCAGCCTGCCGAGGGGCGGGCGACTGAATGGCCCGATGCGCTCAATGCGCTGCAACTGATACTCCATGTGCACAGCCGCAAGCGCGCTGAAATTACCGTGTTGTTGTCCAACCAGTTCATCCGTTTTTGTCTGGTGCCGTGGAGCGAGCACATCAGCACCCCGCAGGAGCTGCAGGGTTATGCGCGGATTTGCTTTGAAGAAATCTACGGCCAACTGGGCGAGGGCTGGAGCCTGACTCTTTCGCCGGAGCCTGCGGGCCAATCGCGTCTGGCCGCTGTGATGGCCGACACCATGGTCGAGCAATTGCGCACGATCGTCAGCCATGAAGGCATGCGACTGATCAGCTTGCAGCCTTATCTGATGGCCGCGTTCAATCATTTCCGTCATTCGCTGCGTAAAGATGATTTCGTGTTTCTCCTGGCCGAGCCCCATCGCAGCAATTTGATCCAGGCCCACGGTGGCCACTGGGTAAGCGTTCGCTCGATAAGCAGTGATGACTCTGACGCCAGCCTGAGTGCGCTGATCGCCCGTGAGCATGAACTGAAGATGCTGGAAAACCTCGATTTCGACTCGGTTTATCTGCATGCCCCGGCGCGCAACAGCAAGCCGCCACACCCGGTATGCGGCGTGAGTACGCATGCGCTGACGCTGCCGCTGCCGCTGCCAACGGGCGAGCGTGAAGATGCGTTGTTCAACATGGCCCGGGCGGTGGACTGAAATGCGCGAACTTCAGCTCGATTTTCAACCGCAGGCGATTGCATCCAGGCTGGGCTGGTCTTTGCTGGCATTGGGTGGCGCGCTGGCGGCAGCGATGTTGGTCACGCATCTGCTGGTGAGCAAGGCTGGCGACGTGGAGTCGGCCAAGTTGAGTTATCTGCAGCAACAGTTGAACGGCGGCAAGCCGGCGAAAGCCTCCGTCGCCAGCAAGGGCAGGCAGGGAAGCGATGTCAGTGTCGCTGAGATGCGGCGAATCTCAGCCGAAATGAACCTGCCCTGGAATGCCTTGTTCAACAGCCTCGAAAGCATGCCGCGTGACGACATCGCGCTGCTCTCGATAGCGCCGGATGCGCGCAAGCAGCAACTGCGCTTAACCGCCGAGGCGCGCAATCTGGAGGCCATGCTGGCCTTTCACCGCAGCCTGGAGAACACCCAACAACTTCGTGATGTCTCGCTGTTAAGCCACGAAACGCTGACCCAGATGCCTGAGCGCCCGGTGCGTTTCAGCCTGTCCGCAACCTGGCTGGTGGAGTAGTCATGGCTATCAATAAGCTCATCGCCTACGAATACATCCAGCGTCTGGGTTGGCCGGGCCTGACGGGTATCGCCCTGATGCTGGTGGCGCTGCTGTATGCGTTGTTGGCGCTGTTACCAGCCCGCGAAAACCTCCAGCACATCAGCCTGCAAGTGGTGCAAACCCAGCAGTACCTGAACCAGATCAAAGACGGCATTTTGCCTCCGCCCACCGCTGAAGGCAGTGAGCTTGAAACCTTTCTCGGCATGCTTCCGCAGCAGGCCGAAGCAACACGGGCGATTGACCAGATCTACACCCAGGCGCAATTGCAGAACATTGCTCTGGCTCGCGGCGAATACTCACTCGGCATCGACCCGAAAACACGCATGGCGCGCTACCAGATCCTGCTTCCGGTCAGTGGCAGTTATCCGCAGCTAAGGCGCTTTTTACACGCCGTACTGAGCCAGGTGCCGGCGCTGGTGCTGGAGAACGTAGACATCAAACGCAAGCAGATTGCCGACGTTCAACTCGATGGGCGGGTGCGCATGACGCTTTATTTGTCGAGGCGCATATGAACAGTCGGCGCGGGCTTTACTGGGCGACCTTTCTCGGCGCGGCCGGATTGGTTGCGCTGATCCCCGAGTATTTTTTTGCCGGTGATGACGAGTTGGCCGTTCAACCAACAGACCCGGCCTCGCGCCTGCAGAAACCGTCCGTTGCGGCTCAGCAGAGCGAGCAAAGCGGCGCAGGTTCCGGGGCAAAAAGTGCGTCTGCGAGTGTTCCGCAAGCGGATTTATTTGCCGTGCGCAGCTGGCGAGTAGTTCCCCAGTTCAAACCGGTGGCTGTCGCGCCAGTCGCGCCTGTGGTCTACCGCCCCAGTGCGCCACCTCTGCCTTTTCACTTCATCGGCAAACTTGAAGACCACTCCCGTCTGCAGGTGTTTTTGCAGGAGGGCGAGCAAGTGCATGTGGTGCGGGTTGGCGATGTGATTGGCGGTACCTACAAAGTGCAAAGGATTACGCAGGAGCAAATGACCCTGCTGTATCTGCCCTTGAAAATTTCCCAGTCTCTGGCTGTTGGGAGCACCTTATGAAGGCAACACGTCTGGCTTGCAAAAGCTTGTGTCTGGCGCTGATTCTGGTCGGTTGCGCGACTAACAAGGCCCATGATGATGGCATGCAGATGATCGAGGCTGGCCAGTACGAGGCAGGCCTCGCCCGGCTGGAGGAGGCCGCCCGCGAAGCGCCGCGAGATACCCGCATCCAGATGACGCTGACCACCCAGCGCGCGCGAATAATCGAAACGCTGCTGACTCAGGCCGATCAGGACTACACCCAGCGCAATTACACCATGGCGTTTCAGGGTTATCAGCGCGTGATGGGCATCGATCCGCAGAACTCCAGAGCGGCTGAGGGGCTGCGTCAGATTGCAGCGTTGAAGTCGATTGACGCGATGCTGGTGCAGGGCCAGACCTCGCTGCGCCGGGGCGATATTACCGGTGCGCAGCATCAGGTCCGTAACATTTACGCGCTCGACCCGCAGCACCAGGGCGCTCAGCAATTGCAGCGTGACATCGAACTGCTCCAGCGCCGCTCAGAGGCGCCTTATCCGCAACTGCGTTCGCAGTTGAGCCGGCCGATCAATCTTGAGTTTCGCGACGCCAATCTCAAGGTCATCTTCGAGGTGCTGGCGAAAACCTCGGGGCTGAATTTCATCTTCGACAAGGATGTGCGGCCCGATGCCAAAGCCACCATATTCGTGCGGCAGGTGCCGATAGAGTCGGCAATCGACTTGCTCCTGCAGCAGAGCCAGTTGCACCAGAAAGTGGTTAACGACACCACCATTTTGATCTATCCGGATTCTCCGCAAAAGCTCAAGGATTATCAGGATCTGGTGATGCGCACGTTCTACCTGACCAATATCGACGCCAACAGTGCGTTGAATATGGTCAAGACCATGCTCAAAACCCGCGATGTGTTTATTGATGAGCGCCTCAATACGTTAACCATGCGTGACACCATTGATGCCGTACGCATGGCCGAGAAGCTGTTCCAGGCGCAGGACCAGTCCAACCCGGAAGTGGTGCTGGAAGTCGAGGTCATGGAAGTCGCCACCCAGCGTATTCTCGATCTCGGTTTGCAATGGCCGAACACCTTCGGCGTGATCAACGATGACGGCTCAGCGGTGAGCATTCTTGATCAACTGCGCGGCATTGATTCGGGGCGGATCAGCATTTCGCCGTCGCCGCAGTTGCGCATTAATGCACAGGATAACGACATCAACACCCTGGCCAGTCCGGTTATTCGCGTCAGCAACAATGAGCAGGCGCGCATCCACATTGGTCAGCGGGTGCCGATTATCAGCGCCACGTCGGTGCCGTCCACACAAGGGCCGGTGATTACCGAGAGCATCACTTATCTGGACGTCGGCCTTAAGCTGGAAGTGCAGCCAACGGTGTACCTCAACGATGAAGTGGCGATCAAGATTGCCCTTGAAGTGAGTAACGCCACACCGCTTGAAGCCACGCGCCAGGGCACCATTCCGGTTCAGGTCGATACCCGCAACGCGACCACCACCTTGCGCCTGCGTGACGGTGAAACCCAGGTACTCGCCGGGTTGATGCGCAATGACCAGTTCTCCACCGGCAACAAGATTCCGGGGCTGGGTGATGTGCCGGGAGTTGGCCGCTTGTTTGGCAGCAATAAAGACACCAACAACAAGTCGGAGCTGGTGCTGTCGATCCGCCCGCGCATCGTGCGTAATCTGCCGTATCAGAGCCCCAGCGATATGGAGTTTGCCACCGGTACCGAGAGCAGCATGCGTGTGCAGTCGGCTTCGCGGTTCGGACAGATAGCCGATTACAGCGCACCGCCGAGTGCACCTGCTTACGTAACACCGGCTCCAGTTAGCACACCGGCAGTGCCTGCCAAGGCGCAACCGGTAGTCGTGCCGGTCAAGGCTGCCAGCGAAGATCTGCGTTTGAGCTGGGTCATGCCGAGCGAGATGCACGCCGGCGAGGAAGCGGTTTTCGTGCTCCAGGCGCAAGCCGGGCAACCGCTGCACAGTTCTTCCTTGCAGTTGTCTTACGACCCCGCCCGGTTGAAGGTGCTTGAGGTGCTCGAAGGCGGCTTGCTCCAGCACGACAGCGCACAAACATCATTCACGCCACGGCTTGATGAGCAGGCCGGTGTGGTTTCTGTCTCGCAAATTCGCAGCGGCGCGGCAGGTGCGACCGGTTCCGGCGGCCTGTTGCAAGTGCGGGTGCGGGCCCTGCAAAGCGCGGATGCGCAGGATCAGCAGGCCTCGATGCAAGTGATCAAATTTTCCGGCATCGGTCAGGACAAACGCTTGATTGCCGCCACGCTGCCAACGCAGCAGTTTGTCACTGTGAAGCCTTGAGGCGGCTGCCATGAAACGAGCAACTCGCGGGTTCACCCTGATCGAAGTGGTCATCACCATGGCCCTCATCGCGTTGCTCGCCAGTATTGCCGCTCCCCTCACCGAGACAGTGGTGCGCCGGGGCAAGGAGCAGGAGCTGAAAACCGCGCTGCACCAGCTACGCGATGCACTGGACGCCTACAAGATGGCCGCCGATGCCGGTCATATCGAGAAGTCGCTGTCCAGTTCGGGCTACCCCGAAAACCTCAGCGTTCTGGTCGACGGGGTGCGTGATCTGCGCGATGTGAAGGGCGGCAAGATCTATTTTTTGCGGCGCATTCCGCGTGATCCATTCGCCCCGCCACAACAGGACATCGCCGAGGTCTGGGGGCTGCGGTCCTACGACAGTCCGGCGGATGATCCGCGCTCCGGCGAGGATGTGTTCGATGTTTATTCGCAGTCCCGGCTGGTCGGGCTCAATTCGATTCCCTATTCGGAGTGGTAATGCGATGCGCAGGCATGCAGGTTTCACCCTTATAGAACTGCTGGTGGTGATGTCGATCATCGCGATGCTGATGACGATTGCGGTGCCACGTTACTTTTCCAGTCTCGATAACTCCAAGGAAACCACGCTGCGCCAAAGCCTGGCGGTGATGCGTGACTCGCTGGATCAATATTACGGCGACAAGGGTCATTACCCTGAGTCGATTGAGGAGTTGGTCGAGCAGCGTTACTTGCGCAACATGCCGCTCGATCCGATCACCGAACGCAGCGATTTGTGGGTGATTGTGCCGCCTCCCGAAGGCGTGAGCGGCTCAGTTGGCGATATTAAAAGCGGCGCGAGTGGCAAGGCGCGGGATGGGAGCTTGTATGCGCAGTGGTGATTTTGGCCGCCGGCAACAGGGCTTCAGCTACTTTGCCGTGCTGTTTCTGATCGTGCTCATGGGCACTGCGCTGGCTGGTGCCGGGCAACTCTGGTCAACCACCAGCCAGCGCCTGCGGGAACAGGATTTGCTCTGGGTGGGCAGCCAATATGCCCAGGCGCTGCGCCACTATTATCAAGTATCGCCAGGCGTTGCCCAGTACCCGCAAACCCTTGACGAGCTGATTGAAGACCCGCGTTTTCCGTCTCTCCAGCGGCATTTGCGCAAGCTCTATGCCGACCCGATAACCGGCAGCAACGACTGGGGCTTGATCCAGTCGTTTGATGGGCGGATTGCCGGCGTGTACAGCCGCTCGGAACAGGCGCCGATGAAACAGGCGCAATTCCCCGCGCAGTGGGTCGATTTTGAAGGGATGAAACACTATTCGGACTGGCAGTTTGTCGCCGATAAGTCATTCATGCAGGGGCTTAGCCAGAACACCCCGGCAAACCCGAATAAGGCGCAACTGCCTTGAGGGGCTGACGATGTTCCGTTCGCCATTGGCGCATCAGTGTCTGTTGAATAGCGGCTTTATTGTCTGCTTGAGCCTGGGCCTGTTGGCGCCTGCGCAAGCCAGCAGTGAAGACGAGCTAAAAGGCTTCATTGTCGATAACAGTATTTCCAACATTGGCCATGAGTTTTACCGCTTCTTCACCGAACGCCTGCGCGATACCAGCCGCATGGATTTCAATCTGGTGGTGCGCGAGCGGCCTTCCGCACGCTGGGGCAGCCTGATCTGGATCGAATATGAAGGGCGCATTCTTTACCGGCGTTTCCTTGCGCCGAATACCGCCGAGTTGCAGCCCACAGCTTATGAAGCGGCCGATTTTATTCAGGAAGAAATTACCCGGCAGAAAATCGAATACCTGCTGCAAGACACCATCGACATGGATAAGGACGAGCTATGAACAGTAAGCATATAGCCTTGAGTGCCAGCTTTAGCATCCTAGTATCGAGTGCTGCGGCGCTGGCCACCGAGTTGGTTTATACGCCGGTGAACCCGACCTTTGGTGGAAACCCGTTAAACGGCACCTGGCTGCTGAACCGGGCACAGGCGCAGAACGATTACGACGACCCCGACGCGATAGATCGCTCATCGTTCACCGGCACCACGGCGCTTGAACGGTTCAGCAGTCAGTTGGAGTCGCGCCTGCTTTCGCAACTGCTCACCAACATTGAAGCTGGCAATACCGGCAGCCTTTCGACTGACTCATTCCTTATCGACTTTGTGGATGTTGATGGCGCTTTGAGCGTGCAGATCACCGACAAGTTGACCGGTGAAATTTCAGTCATCGAAGTCAACGGCCTCAACGCCAACTAAGTTCAGCGTGCCCAAGGATGCCCGGACCATGAAAAAAACAATGCTGTTGGTCATGATGGTAGCTGCATTACACGGCTGTGCCGTTCGCGAGCCAATGCCCGCCGAGGTGGAGGAAGACACGCCGACCCTGACCCCACGCGCCTCGACTTATTACGATCTGCTGGCGCTGCCCCGGCCAAGAGGTCGTTTGGTCGCAGCGGTTTATGGTTTTCGTGATCAGACCGGGCAGTACAAGCCGACCCCGGCCAGCTCATTTTCAACCAGTGTCACCCAAGGTGCGGGCAGCATGCTGGTGGATGCCTTGCAAGCCAGCGGCTGGTTCCGTGTGCTGGAACGCGAAGGACTGCAAAACGTGCTGACTGAACGCAAGATCATCCGCGCCTCGCAGAACAAACCCAATACCCCGGTGAATATCCAGAACGAGTTGCCGCCGCTGCAAGCGGCCAACATTTTGCTGGAGGGCGGCATTATTGCCTACGACACCAACGTGCGGTCGGGGGGCGAGGGCGCGGCGTATCTGGGCATCAGTCTGGGCCGCGAATACCGGGTCGATCAGGTGTCGGTGAACCTGCGCGCAGTCGATGTACGCACCGGCATGGTTTTGGCCAATGTGATGACCTCGAAAACCATCTACTCAGTGGCGCGCAATGCCGGGGTCTTCAAGTTTGTCGAGTTCAAGAAACTACTCGAAGCCGAAGCCGGTTACACCACCAACGAGCCCGCGCAGCTGTGCGTGCTGTCGGCCATTGAAGCGGCGGTTGCGCATATCGTCGTGCAAGGCGTTAACAGTAACCTGTGGCAGATGGCAGACGGTCAAAAGCTCGATCAAACCTCGCTGGACAAGTACCTCACCCAAGTGCAATAGCACGCATAGCGTTTGCGTCTGGCGATCTTCGCCCGGCGCAAACGCGATCCGATGCAGTGAATATATCTGCGCTCGCCCAACTACTGACTTCTTAGTTACCGGCAGTATCTTGGCCGTTGCCTCGCTTGTGCTGCGCCGTACACAACGTGAAATTCCCACGGCGCAATCTGCCGGGTTGGGCCACAGCCACAGAAGTTAAGCGTTATTAAAGGGCGGGGCAGGGAAGGCGTTAAATTCATGGGCTGAACACAAGACTGCCGCCAAAGTGGCGGCAGTCTTTAACACCTCAACACGCGAGGTGGATGGTTATTGCTGAACCGCGTTAGCGGTGTTGCCGTTACCGTTCTGGGTAATGGTGGAGATCATGTTATTGCCCGACTGAGTCACCGTGGCGCTGTTGAATGAGCCTGCCTGGAAGACTGACGAGAGGTTGGCGTTGTCAGTCTGGCTGACCACGATGCTGTTATCACTGCCAATCGATTGCTCGGTGAGCGACTGGTTATTGGCCCCCGACTGGGTAATTTCGACGCTGCTGAAATCAGCCGTCGAGGTGCCGTCTACCAAGTTGTCGGTGCCAGTCTGGTCAACCAGCAGTTGGTTGCCTTCACCGTCCTGGGAGAAATACAGCTCATTCGATGTGCCGCCCTGGCTGGTTTCCATCGAGTTTTCACTGCCTGTCTGATTCAGCACTGCGAGTTGCTGGAGGCCGTCTTGAGTCAGGGTGATGGCGTTGAATTCGCCGTTTTGGGTCAGGGTTGCAGTTTGTCCATTACCATATTGGCCATTTGAGCCTGAGACGATGCCGGCGTAGACCTCGTTACCAGTACCAGTCGAGTTGACGGTCAGCACGTGTCCAGTGCCTTCCTGATAGGCTTCGGCGTAGTTGACGCTGCCGTTTTGCGTCAGTGACGCCGTCATCATGCTTGCATTGTATTGCTCGGCCGCCAGTTCGTTGCCATTACCAATCTGGGTGATGGTCAGTAGGTTGTCGGTGCCCGCAGTCTGATCGATTTGAGCACCGTTCAAGTTGCCGGTCTGAGTCAACGTGTAATGACTATTCATTTGAGCACTTTGAAAGGCATCGACCACGTTCTGCGCGCCAACTTGATCCACTGTGGCCGTGGTGAAGTCGCCTTCGTCCTGATAAATGAACGCCTCGTTTGCATCGCCGTTTTGATTGATGGTCATCTGGCTGTCACGCTGAAGAAAGCTGTCCGTGGAGGCCATGTTGCCGCTGCCGCGCTGGTCGATAGTGGCGTTGTTGCGCTCACCGTCGGCTTGATACTGATCGGCCTCGTTGGCATTGCCGCGCTGCCTTAGGTGCATCTCACTGTTGGTTTCGAATAACTGCGTGCCACTGCCAAAGTGCGACGAGCCGCCCTGATTGGAGCGGATCAAGTTGTCACTACCGCCCTCCTGGAAATTCGCTGATCCCTGAAGGGAGCCATTCTGGACCTGCACCGAGCGGCTGCGGCTTTCGCCACTTTGCAGTACAAAGCTGTCGTTGGTATCACCCGACTGGGTTTGCTCAGCGCGGTTGCGGCCAAACTCTTGCTCGATCCAGCCGATCTGCCCGCTGCCGTCCTGGGTCTGAGTAGCCTGGCTGCGACCGGCCTGAGTCTGGAACACATCGGCGATATGATCTTCGCCCTCTTGAGTCTGGGTTGAAGTGCTGTTGTTTGCGAGTGCAGGCAGGCTCACGATGGCCAGAACTGCGACAGCAAGTGGTTTGAACTGGAACATGGCATTGCCTCCTGGTTTTAGCGTGCTCTTCGAGCAATAGGATCGATTAAGCACTTTCAACGGTACTGGTAGAGCCTCACGCTCTGGTTGTTTCCATACTGGGCGATACTGCTGGCTTGCCCAGTGCCTGTTTGTTCGATCAGTGCGCTGTTGTAGGCACCGTTTTGGCTGATCTGCGCCTGGTTATAGGCACCGCTTTGGCTGATGTAAGCCTCGTTGGCATAACCCTGCTGTGTGATTGAAGCCATTTGCCCAATGCCTTCCTGCAGGATGTAGGCTTCCTGATTACTGCCCGACTGCACGATCTCGCCCAGTATCGACTGGCCATGCTGTGCAATCAGCGCCACATTGTTTTGGCCGTCCTGGCTGATCAACGCGAGCTGGTTGGCAGTTAACTGGCTGGGCGTGGCGATATCGCTCGAGCTCTCAGCCAGGTCAAAGTTGTCGGCGAGGTCGGCGGCCTGTACCGCGTTAAGCAGCCCGCAAAACCCCAGTAGAATGGCGGAGAGTTGGCTTGCTAACCTTGGCCTTTGCATGCTCAACCCTCCTGCTGTTTTGCCCGGTGGTAGCAGTGCGCAGTAACACGCACCTCAACCACTGAGCGACTGCTTAACGCACATCCAATGCTTGCTGAACCACCGTGCCGACTGAAGACCTGACCGAGATCACCGGATTGGCGCTTGGCACAACTTCTGTCGAGGTCAGCGATAGCCGCCAGCGGCCGGTGCCCGGGACAGCCGTCGTGCCCAGTTCCTGCAGGCCATTGGCGGTGGTCACGCTGATAGTCATCACGTTGCCATTGGTGATCGACGTCTGGCCGCGGATGTCCCACGTGAAGCGATTGTTCGAGCGCGGGGTGACCTGTGCAGTGGTGACCGTCAGGTTTTCCACAACGGCCGGTGGCAGTGGCGGATTGACCGTGACGCTGACCGACGCCGGCACTGATACCGCGCCCAGTGAATCGCGGGCGGTGTAGCTGAAGGTCGTGGTGAACGCCGTCGTCACCGTGGCCGGCGGGGTGTAGGTCAGCGTTGTGCCATTGCTGGTCACGCTGCCCTGGCCGGCGGCGGGTTGGCCGAAGCCGTTAATGCTCAACGGCACGTTGCCTTCCGGGTCGGTGTCGTTGGCCAGCACATCAATGGTGATCGGCGCATTGAGTGTGGTTACAGCGTCGTTGACCACAGTTGGCGGCAGGTTCGGGTTAACGGTAACGGTAACGGTCGCCGGTGTTGCCGACTTGTCGCCGAGTGCATCCTGCACGGAGTAGCTGAACGTCACGGTGAGTGGTGTGGTGACGTTTAACGGCGGGGTATACAACACCGAGGTTGTGCCATTCAGCGCAACACTGCCCAAACCGGTGGCGGGCTGACTCAGGTCGACAATGGTCAGCGGCGTGTTGTCGTCCGGGTCACTGTCATTGGCCAGCAGGTTGATTGAAATTGGCGCGCCTGATGAGGTCGCCGCCGCATCATCCACTGCAACCGGCAACTCGTTGTCGGTTGGTGCTGGCGCCGTACCCACGACCCTGACCATCTCGGTATCGCTGCCGCCAGCTGCCGATTTGACCGTGACGGTGGCAGGCGGCTGGCTGAGGTCGCTGACTTCGAGGGTTTGCTGAGTCCCCGATTTCGACAGCCTGCCGAAACCGGGCGCTGCCAGATCTGGCACCTGTACCTCGTCACTGGACGTGGCCGTGACGCGCAGGGTCTGGTCATCCCACGAGTAGGTTGCAGTGCTGATTTTAACGACGTCAGCCAGTTTGCTTGAGAGCGATGTCTGCTGCTTGACGCCGCTCGGGTCTACGCTCGTCGCCACAATAAAGGGTGGCAGGGTTGTTGCCGCCGGATTATGGCCAAAGTACTTGCCGCTGTTATTGGCCGTCATGTCGGTCAGGCAAGGAGAAGGCGGCACGCCATCCACCAGATCGAGGGTTTCGCGGAAGCAAACGTCGCTGTTGGACGCCGAGTCTGCGAACACACTTATCTGGGTGCCACTCGCAGTCCGCCGGTAGGTTGCACGTTCGATTTCCAGCGGCAGCGGATCACGCGGATCAGACAGTTTGCCCGACACGCTGAACAGGTTGGTTTCGATCACCCCGGCCGGGCCTTCAATTCTGACGAAGTTGGTGTCGAACGGGCTGCCGGTGACGGCTTCGGTAATGTTGGGGTTACCGATAAATGTCTCGGTCTGCCCCGTTTCCGGGTTCTGCGCCAGATATGGCCCACCCACTCCATGCAGGAACGGGCCAATGTCACCGCCCAGTGCGCCGCTGAAATCGCCGGGCGCTCCGATGCCGATGTCGCGGGTCATGTTGATGGCGCGACGTCCCGGCGTGGTCACATTGAAGGTGTCGACGCCATACGGGTGAGTCACGGTGTAAGTTCCGGCGACTGGCACGCTGATGCGTATACGAATCCGCGCAAAGCTCACCTGATCGCCAGGTAATGGATCACCACCACCAAACGCGGCTTCAATACCGGCCACATAGGCGTCCATTTCATAGCCTGCCACCGCACCTTCCGGGATGGTGGTTTCGGCCAGGAACCAGAATGACTCGTCTGGCCAGTTGTCGGGGAAGACTATGGGTTTGGTGTCATCGAAGATACCCGGGTTGGGCAGCAGGATGCAGAGGTAACCTGCTCCCGGTGTGAGCTCGGCCTTGGACAGGCAGAGATCGAGACGCTCGGCGGCCGGCTCACTGGTATCTTCATACCAGGCGGGGTAGCCGCCGGTTGCCGGGGTGTAGGGTGGCGGGGCGACCGCACCCAACTCAGCCTGAGCATTGCTGATGGCAAGAGCGATCAGGCTCAGGGATGAGATAAACATGCAGGGCAACTTGTTCATGATGCCTCCTGGCGCAAATTCTGATGCGCAACCGTCATGGAAGGATGACCACTTCTTCGGTATCCGAGCCGCCATTCGATGAGCGAACGGTGATGCTCGCCGGTGGAATTGGGCTGATACCGGTCTGGGTCGAACCGTTGCTTAACGTGGCAATGAAGTCGCCACTGCTGTTAAACACCGACAGCGTTGGCGGGCTGACCTGGTCGCTGCTACTGGCCTGAACAATCAACTGGCCGGAGCTCAACCCATAGGTCGCCGTGCTGATCGTCACGTGATCGACCAATGGCTGGACCAGCGTTGCGGGCGTGCTGCTAGCGATCGCCAAGGAGTTGTCGACGGTCAGCTCAACGTTTGCCGGCAAGCTCGGGTTGACGCTGGATTGGCCGTACCAGTTGCCGGTCGAGTCCGCCTCGGTCATGGTCACGGTTGCACCGCCGGTATCCACATAGCTGGCTTTGGCGGGAGGCGGTGGCGCTTTGAGGAAGACATCCTGTTGGGCGTTCAGCGGTCCTTGCTGGCTGTTGCTGCGCGAGTAGGTTGCCCGGTCTACGAGGGCCGGAGTTGGGCGAACCACGCTGGATAATTTGCCGGAAATGGCAAAGTCGGTGGTGCTCAGGTCAATCCCGCCCGGGCCTTCAATGCGCACGAAGTTGGTGTTGAACGGGCTGCCGGTTACCGCTTCAAGCAAGTTGGGATCACCAATGAAGGTTTCCATTGCGCCGGTGTCCGGGTTGACCTCGGTGTAAGGCCCGTTGACGCTGCGCAGGAACGGGCCGATATCACCGCCCAGCGCACCGGTGTAGGTTTGGGGTGCGCCAATACCGACATCGCGGGTCATGTTGATGGCGCGATTACCGTCGGTGCCGAAGTCGTCAGCGGTTACATCGAAAATGTCGACGCCGTAGGGGTGGGTAATGGTGTAAGTACCGGGGGTGGGCACATCGACCCGAATCCGGATGCGGGCAAAGCTGATCTGGTCGCCAGGCGCGGGATCGCCGCCACCAAATGCCGCCTCGACCGCCGATATGTACGCCAGGTCTATGCCGGATGCGGCGTCGACGATTGCGGCATCGCCGGTGAACCAGAATGCTTCATCCGGGAAATTATTCGGAAACACCATCGGTTGGGTGTCATCGAAAATGCCCGGGTTGGGCAATAGCGAGCACATGTAAGAGGGCGCGTCCGGCGTTGACGGTACGCGTGAACTGAGATTTTTGGATAAACACAGGTCAAGGGTCCGACCGTGAGTGTCTTGATACCAAGCAGCGAAAAAGCCATTTTCCGCCAAGTACTCCCCAGCAGGAGTACCAGGATCTACCGCAAACAAATCAGCTTGCGCTGCCTGACTTGCAGCTAAGGCAAGGCATAGAGCAGACACAGGTACCTTCAGTTTGGTGTGCATGAGTGCGTCCTCTTGCAGTGTGTCGTGTCTCATGCGGCTTGATGGGGCCACCGACACGCTGCAAGCCGTACCGCAACATCCATACCATGTATCAAAAACCAACGACTGACCGCTCTAAAACGGTGGTTGCAAGGCCTTGGTGTTTGCAGGCGGCGAGTTTTGCCGGGCTGGGGAATAGGGGGGCTTTCCCCAAAGTTGGGTTTTGGCGGGGGGGGGCTGAGAGCTGGGAAAACTGGAAGGTTATTTGGCGTTAAAAAACCGGCGATCAACTGTGCCAGAGCCGGTTATATCTACTTAAAGCCTAATACCAAATAATGATTTAAATATTTCTCAAAACATGAGCTATAAACAACTCAGGACAATAAAAAACAGCCGGAATTCCCCATGTGCGTTGCCTTCGATCTGAGCAAATTAACGCCCTGGAGGGATGAGAAACTGAGCAGTCGCTCATTCAATTTGCTGCGCTGGTTTTCCCTGATCAGTTTGGTCATCGTCGGCACAGTGGCGGTTGGATTAGGGATTATCTCCACTCAGTTCGTGGTTAAAGAGAGCATTGAGCGTGACGCCATGCTCACCGCCCAATTCATCCGCGCAATCGGGGCCACCGAAATCCGCCATCATGGGCTGGGTAACATGGTGATGTCCGAGGTGATTGATCCACGCAACGACAAAAACTACTCGCAAGCTGTGGCCGAAAAGCGACAGCGGGCTCGATCCGAGTTCTTCGACCATATCGCCAATCTCCCCGACGCCCTCTTAGCCAATATTTATGCTGCTGACCATGTGGTCATCTGGTCGAGCAATCCCTCACTAATTGGCCAGACCATTATTAACCAAGATTTAGACAAGGCCTTTGCAACGCGTGAGTCAGTCGTTTCCAGCTACAACCACGCGGACGAATCGCATGCCGAGCAACAGTTTCCTCACGCCCCGCAAGAGTTATTTATCGAGAACTACGTGCCGATGCTGGATCACAATGGCTCCGTTGTTACGATGGTCGAGGTCTACAAGGAGCCGCAAGACCTGATCGCCCGTTTGCAGCGCGGCTACCGGGTCATCTGGATATCAACAGCGATTGGCGGCGCGCTGATTTACTTTGGTTTGTTCTGGATTGTGCGCCGCGCCGCGATCTTGCTCGACTCGCAGCGCCAACAACTGGTTTCCAATGAGTCATTTGTGGCACTGGGTGAAATGTCTTCGGCACTGGCTCACAGCCTGCGCAACCCGCTGGCGACCATTCGTTCGAGTGCGGAATTGGCGCAGGAAATGTATGACGGTAAACCACCGAAAAATCTCGCCGACATTATTGGCCAGGTCGACCGGATGTCGAACTGGGTGCGCGATTTGCTGATTTCTTCACGCCCGCTGAGCGGTGAAATCGAGGTGGTTGATCCTGCAGCGGTGCTCAAGGATTGCCTGAGCAGCTTTGAGCTGCAATTACGTCAGGCCAATATTCAGGCAGAGATCACGATCGACTCATCCGCTTTTGTGGTCAGTCATCGGATGATGCTGCGGCAAGTGCTTAATAGTCTTATCTCCAATGCGATCGAGGCCATGCTCAAGGGCGGGGTGCTCCGCGCCAAGGTTGAGGTGGTTGAGTTGGGTCGTCGGCTGACTCTGACCGTGAGTGACTCCGGCAAAGGCATGTCGCGCCAGCAGGAGTTAATGGCCTTTAAACCGTTCTACACCACCAAACAAGGCGGCCTGGGAGTGGGGCTGGTGATGGCTAAACGAATAATGGAACGCTTTGGCGGCAAGATTTCGTTGTCGAGCAAAGAGCAGCACGGCACGACCGTGGTGCTCGACTTCAAGGTTGCCTCGCAGGGTCAGCAGCATCGGGCTGCTGAGGCGGCGTGAGAGATACTTAACCAGTAAACAGAGTACGCACAAGCGCGGATTTGCAGTTTGGATGCGGGCGTTATTCAGGCAGGCGGGCTTGAACGCGTGACGCCGCGGGTAGTCGCAGGTCGCCCTTTTAGATGAATCAATTTGAGCCTGGGGAGGCGATATGGAACATTGCATTTTGATCGTCGAAGACGATGAGATGTTGGCCGAAAATATTCAGACATTTTTGCAGCGCAAGAATTTCGAGGCGCATGTCTGCCATTCTGCCGAAGAGGCGCTTGAGCTTCTGCCCACGCTGCAACCCGATGTCATGCTCACCGATCATTCATTGCCCGGCATCAGCGGCATCGAGTTGCTGGCCAAGGTGCACGCGAGTGCGCCGCAGATCAAACTGATCATGATGACCGGCTACGGCAATATTGATGACGCGGTTGAGGCGATGAAGGCCGGTGCATTTCATTACCTGACCAAGCCTGTTGCGCTGGTCGAGCTGAAACTGCTAATCGAGAAGGCCCTCGATGCGCAGCGGCTCGAACACAAGCTGTCTTTTTATCAGCTGCGTGATTCTCAGGAGTCGAGCAAGCAGGCGCTTATCGGTAATTCAGAGCCGATGAAGGCCTTGAAGTCGATTATCCAGCAATTGCTCGACGCTGAAAGCCGCATGACCGATGCCGAGCTGCCTGCGGTTCTGGTGGAAGGTGAAACCGGTACGGGCAAAGAGTTGATCGCCAGGGCACTGCATTTTGGCGGCGGCCGCAGCAGCGGACCATTTATCGAATTCAACTGCGCCTCGATTCCGGCCCATCTGATCGAGGCCGAATTGTTTGGTCACGAGAAAGGCGCATTTACCGACGCCAAGGAGCGTCGGCTGGGTTTGGTCGAAGCGGCAGACGGCGGCACGCTGTTTCTTGATGAAATTGGTGAGATGGACCTGAGCCTGCAAGCCAAATTGCTCAAGCTGCTTGAGGACCGGACCATTCGCCGCGTGGGCTCGGTCAAGGAGCGCAAAGTCAATCTGCGCATCATCAGTGCGACTAACTGCAACCTTGAACAGATGGTTCAGCAGGGCAAGTTCCGCCGTGATCTGTTCTTCCGGCTGCGCATCATTTCCATCAAGGTGCCGCGTCTGTATGCGCGTGGGGATGATGTGCTGTTGTTGGCACGCCACTTCCTGGCCATGCATTGCAAGCGTTACGGCAAGCCGGGGCTGCAATTCAGCGCCGAGGCCGAGAGCCTGCTCAAGCGATACAGCTGGCCGGGCAACGTGCGCGAGCTACGCAATATGCTTGAGCAAAGTGTGCTGTTGGCGCAGAGCACGATTATCGGCCCCAGCCAGTTGGTTATTTGTTCGAGCCTGATGGAGCCGGAGTGCCGCGAGTCTGTCGTTCAGGCCACGCACAATGAGGCGGGTGAGGAGGAAATGGATGGCTTCAATCTGCCTGAAGTCGAGCGCGACATGGTGATTAAAACCCTCAACAAAACCGACTGGAATGTCACCAAGTCGGCGAGGATTCTCGGTTTGAGCCGCGACATGTTGCGCTATCGCATCGAGCGTCTGGGGCTGACCCGACCCGGCCGCCAGCATTAGTGCGTAACACAGTCAAAAGAAAACCCCGGTTGTTCACCTGGCGTCTTGGCAACGCCGCAAGGTGAGCAAACCGGGGTTTTTTAGTCTGGAGCGAGTCCGTGCATGGCTATGCGCCACGCGACAGGCTTAGTCCTGACGGCTGGTAACTTCCAGCAGGTGATAACCGAACTGAGTCTTCACCGGACCCTGAACGACATTTACCGGAGCGCTGAAGACCACGGTGTCGAATTCTTTAACCATCTGGCCAGGGCCGAAGGAGCCCAGGTTGCCGCCATCACGGCTGGATGGGCAGGTGGAGTTTTCTTTGGCGATCTGAGCGAAATCAGCGCCGCCTTCGATGGCTGCTTTCAGTTCGTTGCACTTGTCTTCGCTTGCAACCAGGATGTGGCGGGCAGTGGCTTTAGCCATGGGGAAATACCTCCTTTCAATGAAGCGTAGAGCCTACCGCAATCGTCCGGCCAAGCAAATGCTGGCAGACGGCGGACAGCTACAGATTGTCGGTTTTTATCGACTCGTGGCGTGTGCAGGTGCGCGCGATTGCCACGCACCTCTTGCAGTTACGGCTTGCGCGCGGTGAAAACGGCGCGCATGGGCGCAGGCAGGCCTTCGATGGTTCGGCTGTGGTCGGCCGGGTCGAGAAACTCGGGCAGCGACTGATAACGCATCCATTCGGTCGAGCGTTGTTCGGCAACCGAGGTGGTGCTGACATCCACGCACTGCACGTCGGTAAAGCCGGCGCGGCGCAGCCACAATTCGAGTGCCGGTACCGAGGGCAGGAACCACACGTTGCGCATTTGCTGGTAACGGTCTTCGGGCAGCAACACTTGCTGCGCATCGCCTTCGACCACCAGCGTTTCCAGCACCAACTCGCCACCTTTGACCAGGCAATCCTTGAGGTCGAACAGGTGATCAATCGGCGAGCGACGGTGATACAGAATGCCCATCGAGAACACCGTATCAAAGCCTTGCAGCTTGGCCGGAAGCTCCTCGAAACCCAGCGGCAGATGCCACACCGGTTGGTCTGGCAAATAGTTTTTCATCGCCAGAAACTGGCACAGAAACAGCCAGTTCGGATCGATCCCGACCACGCTGGCCGCACCCGCGCCAAGCATGCGCCACATGTAGTAGCCATTGCCGCACCCGACATCCAGCACGCGTTTGCCGGTGAGGTCGAGATACGGCGCCACACGCTGCCACTTCCAGTCTGAACGCCATTCGGTATCGACATGCACATCGAACAGGTGGAAGGGGCCTTTGCGCCAGGGAATCAAACCCTGCAAGGCGCTTTTCAGCTGTGCGCGGGTTGGCTCGTCACAGGGGCCGTTGAAGCTGAAATTTTTCACCAGTTCAAGCTGCTCAACGCTGAGTGCAGGCAAGGCCTCCACGGCGTTATGCCAGCGCTGCAAGTCGCCGTGACCAATGGCCAGCTTGGCGTCTATTTGCCCCGGCAGATCAGCGCTCCACTCTTGTAACGGGGTGCCGGCAAGGTGTTGTTGCAGCGCGTCTAGGTCAAGTTTGCGGATCATGGCAGGGCAATCATCGAGGCGAAATTAAGGCATTGAAACCAGGGAATGACTTTACTGAAACCGGCCGCCAGCAAGCGTTCGCGGTGCTGTTCAAGGCTGTCGGGAATCATCACGTTTTCAATTGCGCTGCGTTTCTGCGCAATTTCCAGTTCGCTGTAGCCATTGGCACGTTTAAAGGCGATATGCAGATCGGTCAGCAGTTGCTGTTGTTCGCTATCGGCAAAGCACAGCTTCTCTGACAGCAGCAGGGCGCCGCCGGGCATCAGCGCCTGGCGAATCCGGGTGAGCAGCTCCAGGCGCTGTTCCGGCTTGATGAACTGCAAGGTGAAGTTCAGCGCCACCAGTGACGTCGGCTGAAAATCGAGATTGAGAATATCCGCCTCGATCACATCGACTGGCAGCAACTCCTGAAACATCGAGTCCTGTGCATGCAGGTACTCGCCACAACGCTCGACCATCGCGCTGGAGTTATCGACCGCAATCACCCGGCAATCTTCAATCTGCACATGCCGGCGCAGCGCCTGAGTGACCGCGCCCAGTGAGCAGCCCAGGTCGTAAAGCACACTGTGCGGTTGGGCGAACTGGCTGGCCATTACACCGAGGTTTTCGACAATCGTCGGGTAGCCGGGCACCGAGCGCTTGATCATGTCAGGAAAAACCCGAACCACGTCTTCATTGAAGGTGAAATCGGGCACCTGTTCCAAGGGCTGGGCAAAGATGCGATCTGGCTGTTTGTTCACGGCGATACCGATAAAGGTCTGCAAAGCCGGACATTTTAGCGAAGCAGGCTGTGAAAAAGTACTGCACCGCGTGTTACTGCGTCGTAAAGCCGCTGTTTGCAGCGCTTGCGCGTCTGTACAGGCGACGCATGGCTACTTCAACTGGTCGGAAAAGTACTCGCCTGCACCCTGCAGCGGCCCCAGAGGATTGCGTTTGACCTCCAGGCGGCGAATGTTCGGCTCGCCATTGCTGACCTTGTGCACCAGCGTGTCGTCGATCAACACAAAGATTGCGCGAAACGACCAGCCCTGAATTTCCCGTTCTTTCTTGAAGTTCAAAACGTCTGCCCAGAAGCTGCCAACGCGCGCCGAGTCAGTTTTGGTGAAATCGAATGAGTAGCCAATGCAGCGGTCTTTGGCCTCCAGACATTCGACCAGGCCTTCGGGCAGGTACTCAATCGGGATGTTGGCCTGCACAAAGAGTTGGCGGATGTCGATGAACGAGAGCATTTTGCCGTTACCTTGCGCCAGCGGATCGAAGCCCAGGGCGAACAGCTCGCTGCGGGTTGTCTTGCCGGTAACGGCCTGGTTGTATCTCGCTTCCGCGTCGAGATAGTCGGTGAACGGTGAACGCGCCTCGGAACGCTCACTGGGAAGCATGCTGCCGCAGCCACTGAATAAACCGAGCAGGACCAGCGCTACCAACAATTGCAGTTTTTTCATAATCAACCACACGACGTCGATGAGGTTGCAGGCAATTCAAGCGCAGGCGCTATTGCCCTTTTGTTGTTTTAGTTGGCATTTTTCCAGAGGTTCTACAGGCCGGCGTTTAAAGACTCAGGCCTGCCTAGTTTCTATAGTCGAAGTTGCGCAGGTTTGCTGCGGATTCTGCGCATAGATGTGAAGTGCAGACGCACTTATTGCCCATTGCCCCAGCCAATAGCTGACGATGATCCAGTAACCGGCGGAGTCGAATGGGGCGACGAAACGGTTGATGCCGATAAGACTGTCGGAGAACACAAACAACAAGGCGCCGACCGCAGCGAGCAGGGCGTTGTTGCGGTTTTTGGGCTGCATTGTCAGGCGTGCCAGTGCGCGCCAGAGCATTGCGCCAATCGCCGTTGCGTAGCAGGCAACCGGAATCAGCATCGGCCCCAGCCCCGCACTTGCCAGTACGCTGAACATCGAGCCGCCAACTGCTAACGCGAGCACTAGTGCCAGCCACGCAGGCTGTTTGCAGTCAGTCAGGTAGGCGCGCAAATAGGCCAGATGAGCTAGCAGAAAGGCGCCCAGGCCAAACACAAAAAGATCGTGCGGCCATTCGAGCAGCACGTCGCCTGCGAGCGAACACAGCAGACCAATACGAATCCAGCGCCGGTAACGGCCCGCCGGTGCGTTCGCCAGCCAGAAAAACATGGCAATGACCGGGACGCCTTTGCTGAACAACGCAAGCTCGGCCGAACCGGTTGCCCGGGCGACAATGAACACAACACTGGCAATCAGACCGAGTATTAACCAACGCATAGCAGCCACCTTGCAGAGCGATAGACGTTACTGCGCGCATTAGCGGCGCGCGGCCAGTATCAGCGAGTCTGTATTTCGCAGTCGAAGGTTTTTTCCGGGGCTACGTCGGCTTCCCACGGACGTTGATAAGTCAGCAGCAGGCGACCTGTGCCTGGCTGCAGAACGCTAAAACGCCAGGTCGATTGACCGGCGCTGCCGACCAGGCCGGCTTCTTCCGGGTTGCTGTAAACCTCAGGGCCGAGGCTTTTGAGTACGCTTGGCGCAGCGTCTTGGACGACCCAGCGGAAACCGGTGGTTGGGTTGCTGGGCAGCGTCAGGATGAGTTGCTGATTGCTGCTCAACTCGATTGGGCACTGGCTGCTTTTTTGCAGATTGATACTGCTCGGCTGGCTTGCACACCCTGCAAGCATCGCAAGGACTACGGGCATTAACAGGCGATTTGGCGCGGACATTGGCAACTCCGACAATTGGCAATGGCCAGCAGCATAGCGGGTGATTGGGGCTTTAAGTAAGCCCTCAGTGGATTTATCTCGGTGATTGCTGCAAGCCGCGCACATGCGGTGTCGCGGCTGCAGCAACAGGCGGGTGGTTACTTGAACATGACTTTAGCGACATCACTGAAACGTGTGGCGAAGTGCACGGTCAGGCCTTCACGCAGGTATTCGGGCAGCTCTTCATAGTCGCCCTGATTGGCTTGCGGAAGGATCAGCTCGCTGATTTTCTGGCGGCGCGCCGCAATGACTTTTTCGCGCACACCACCAATCGGCAGCACTTGCCCGGTAAGCGTTAATTCGCCGGTCATGGCCACGCCTTTTTTCGGTGCCTGCTGACGAGCCAGAGAGAGCAGGGCAGTGGCCATGGTTACGCCTGCGCTTGGGCCATCTTTCGGGGTCGCACCTTCAGGCACATGCAGGTGGACAAAGGCATCATCGAAATAGCCGGATTTGCCGCCAAATTGCTTGAGGTGCGAGTTGATGTAGCTGTAGGCAATCTCGGCCGACTCCTTCATCACTTCGCCCAATTGCCCGGTCAATTTCAGGCCGCGATTGAGCGTGTGAATCCGCGTGGCTTCAATCGGTAACGTCGCGCCGCCCATGCTGGTCCAGGCCAGACCGGTCACGACGCCTTCGCCGGCAAGCACCCGCTCCTTACGGAACATCGGTTTGCCCAGCGCCTCTTCAAGTTCCTTGCTGCCGATTTTCACTTTACTGTCTGGCGACTCCAGCAGTTTCACCACCGCCTTGCGCACCAGTTTACCCAGCTGTTTTTCCAGCTGACGCACACCGGCTTCGCGGGCATAACCTTCGATGACGCCGCGCAAGGCCGAGTCGGTGATGCTCAGGCGATTTTTCGGCACGCCGGCTTTTTCAAGCTGCTTGGGCCACAGGTGACGCTTGGCAATCGCCAGTTTTTCTTCGGCGATATAGCCGGACAGGCGAATCACTTCCATGCGGTCCAGCAGTGGGCCGGGGATCGAGTCGAGGGTGTTGGCCGTGCATACGAACAGCACCTTGGATAAATCGAGGCGCAGGTCGAGGTAGTGGTCGAGAAATTCGACGTTCTGTTCAGGGTCCAGGGTTTCGAGCAGCGCCGAGGCCGGATCGCCCTGATGGCTGGCGCCGATCTTGTCGATTTCATCGAGCATGATGACCGGGTTCATCACCTCTACATCTTTCAGCGCCTGCACCAACTTACCCGGCATGGCGCCGATATAGGTGCGGCGATGGCCCTTGATCTCGGCTTCATCGCGCATACCGCCGACACTGAAACGGTAGAACCGCCGGCCAAGCGACTCGGCAATCGATTTACCGATGCTGGTTTTACCCACGCCGGGCGGGCCGACCAGCAACACGATTGAGCCAGCAATCTGGCCTTTGAACGCGCCAACAGCGAGGAACTCGGTGATCCGCGATTTAATGTCATCCATGCCCGCGTGGTGGTTATCCAGCACTTGGCGGGCATGATTGAGGTCCAGCTGGTCTTCGCTGTAAATCCCCCAGGGCAGCGCGGTTGCCCAGTCCAGATAGTTGCGGGTCACGGCGTACTCGGGTGAGCCCGTTTCCAGAATGGCCAGTTTGCCAAGTTCTTCATCAATGCGTTTGCGCGCCGATTCCGGCACGGTCTTGCCTTCGAGGCGCTGATTGAACTGCTCAATGTCGGCGCTGCGGTCATCTTTGCTCAGGCCCAGTTCCTGTTGAATGATCTTCAACTGCTCCTTGAGGAAGAACTCGCGTTGATGGTCGGCGATCTTGCGATTGACCTCGGCGGAGATTTCTTTCTGCAGCCGCGCTACTTCAACCTCTTTGCGCAGCAACGGCAGCACCTTTTCCATGCGCTTGAGCATTGGCACGGTATCCAGCACGCCTTGTAACTCCACACCTGGCGCTGTGGTCAGCGCGGCGGCAAAGTCGGTCAGCGGCGACGGATCATTCGGGCTGAAACGATTGAGGTAGTTCTTCAACTCTTCGTTGTACAGCGGGTTAAGCGGCAGCAGCTCCTTGATCGCGTTGATCAGCGCCATGCCGTAGGCCTTGATCTCGTCACGCGAGTCGAGGTTGATCTTGGGGTACTCGACCTCGGCCAGATACGGCGGTTTGCGGCTTAACCAGCCGCGCACGCGAACACGGGTGACGCCTTGGGCAACAAATTGCAGTTTGTCTGCCTCTTCGGCGACATGATGAATGCGCACCAGCGTGCCGTGCTCGGGCAGAGCGTCGGGGTCGAGCAGGCTGCCGTCGGTGGGCGGATTGTCGATAAAGAACAATGCCAGACTTTTATGCTCGGTATTGCCCACACGCTGCAGTGTTTCGGCCCAGGGCTCTTTGTTGACGATAATCGGCAGCGCCTGCGCCGGAAACAGCGGGCGATTATGAATCGGGATGACATAAAGCTTGTCGGGCAAGCGGTGCTGCGGCAGGGCCAGGCTGTTGCTTGACTGGGCGTCTTGCTCTTCAACGATTTCGATATCGGGTTGATCGTTCATGCGGCACCTGTGATTTCTGTATAGAAACAACATGGGGGACGACTTTGCCGTTTTCAATCGGGGGCACGGCATAACACCTGCAAACCCAACTCTGCTGATCGCAGGTACTGCTGTTTGCGCCTGCAAACAGTTAAACTCCGCTTTTGCAGATTATTACCTTTTTGTGCCCATGTTTAACGCCCGTCTTACCTGCCTCGATAACCAAGCGCATGAACACACCCACGACCACCACCAACTGGTGTTGTCGCTCTCTGGGCGTGCTGAATTCGAGGTTAATGGTTGTGGCGGTGAGGTGTGCCGCATGCGCGCCTGTCTGGTGCCGGGTGATGCGGACCATCAGTTTGCCGGGGTAGGTGACAACCGCATGCTGATCGTCGACCTGCATGAGTCGGAAATCAGCGCCAACGACCTGCAACTGCTCACTCATCTGTTCGATGCGCCGCGTTATCCGCAGCTTGATCCCGATTTCCAAAATCTGTTGAGTTACGCCGGCGCCGAGCTTGAGCGCTACGGCAGTGATCCAATGCTCACGCGTTCATTGGGCGGTGTGTTGCTGCGCGCCCTGCATTTGCGCGTGTTTGGCGAGCAGCGCACGCGGGTGCATGCGGCGCTGGATATGCAGAAAATCGATGCCTACATCAGCACCCATCTGGCCCGACGTATCAGCGTTGCCGAACTGGCGCAGGTCGCCTGTCTGAGCCCGAGCCACTTCCATGTGCAGTTCAAGGACGCTGTGGGCATGAGCCCGCATCAGTACCTGTTGAAGAACCGCCTCGATCGTGCGGCGCGATTGCTGCGCAGCTCCAACTTACCGCTGATCCGAATCGCCGAAGAATGCGGCTTCTCATCACAAAGCGCCCTGACCACCGCCATGCGCCGGTACATGGGCCTGACCCCAAAACGCCTGCGCACAGACGAAGCCTGACGCCCCTCAAGTTTTCCCTCCGCCAGTCGATATCCACTGTTCAGACGCAGTTGCTTGGGTGACGAGATCAGCCCTCATCGGGGGACTAACTTCGGTGAGTACCGGGATTGTTTGGGGGAAGACAGGTTTGCACCTGCTCAGAGTTTTTAATCACTGCGTTGTTTTTGCCTTTAAATTGCCGGTATTGCTGGCGGCTTGCGCGTGCCTGAGTGTTACCCCAGCGGCGGCCGCAACCCTGCAGGCGCAAATGCTGGACGCAGCGGGCAAGCCGTTGGCCAATGCGGTGCTGACGCTGCGCGGAGCTGCTGGCGCTGCGCACTCGGTCTCAACCGATGTCATGGATCAGGTCGACCGGCAGTTTGTGCCCAACGTGCTGGTGGTGCGCACGGGCGAGGCGGTCAAGTTCCCCAACAGCGATAACATCCGCCATCACGTTTACAGTTTCTCGCCGGCCAAGCGTTTTGAGTTGCGCCTCTATCAGGGCACGCCAAGCGAGCCGGTGGTGTTTGATACGCCAGGCGTTGTGGTGCTGGGCTGCAACATTCATGACTGGATGGTGGGCTATGTCTACATCACTGATGATCCGTGGTTCGCGGTCAGTGATGCACAGGGCAAGCTCAGCCTTGAGAACCTGCCCGAGGGGCGTTACGAGGCCACGCTGTGGCATCCGCAGAACGCCAAGATGCTGCCGGTGGCGGGAGGCGAGCTAGAGCTGGGGGCGAAGGGGCTTAGCCAAACCTTTAACTTTGATGTTGCCGCTTCGGCCGCAGTTGCTCCTGAAGCGCCTGTCAGCAGCTTCGGCGATGCATTCAATAAAGCCAAACGCAATGCTGCGCAGTAGTTTTCAGGCGCGTATCGCCAGCGTATTGGTCCTGCTGTTGCTGGTGGTCATTGGCTCGTTGTATCTGGCCGTGCAAAAAGCCACAGGTGTGGCCGTGCGCGCTCAGGCAAGTGAGCAATTGGAAATTGGCTCGCGGGTTTTCCAGCAGTTACTTGAGGTGCGTGAGCAACAGCTCAGTGATGCGGTCAACGTGCTCACTGCCGACTTCGGCTTCAAGCAGGCGGTGGCCAGTGAAGACGCGGCCACCATTCGCTCGGCTTTGGCCAATCACGGTGCACGCATTCACGCAGAAGTGGTGATGTTGCTCGACCTCGACGGCGCGATTCAGGTCAGTACCCAGCCTGAGCTCAACGAGGCGATGAGTCGGCGTTTAAGCACCAACAGCGCGGTGCAGATGCATGAAGCCTTGCGCACTTATCTGATGCCGCTTGCGGGGCAGATCTACCTGCTGGTCGAGACAGTGGTCAAAGCGCCCGTGCCGATTGCCAATGTGCTGATGGGTTTTCGGGTCGATGAAAACTTTACCCGCGATTTGCAAGCGCTCACCCACCTTGATCTGTCGCTTATAGGCAGCCAGGACGGCTTGCCGGATATTTGGGTGAGTACCTTGCCAGATGCGATGCATGACTTTTCCCCGGCGGATTCACTGGCAAGCGCGGCCAGCCGCGAAGACCGGGTCATGCTCGATGGCCAGCATTTTCTCCGCCAGCAGTTGGTCTTGGCCCGCGGTGACGGCTATGCGGTGCAAGCCCTGCTGTATAAATCCCTGAGCCATGCTCAGCAGGCGTTTGCCCCGCTGGATAATCACATATTGCTGATTGCCTCGGCCGCCTTGCTGGCCTCGCTGGTGGGAGCGCTGTTGTTGGCGCGCAATATCTCGCGGCCGGTCCGTGAGTTGGTCGAGGTGTCCGAGCGCATTGGGCGTGGCGATTATCAGGTGCCGCTGCAGGTGCAGCGCAGCGATGAGCTGGGCCGATTGGCAAAGTCGTTCCAGCAGATGCAGTCCGGCATCGCTGAGCGAGAACGCCAGCTTGCGCACAATGCTCTGCACGATGGATTAACCGGCTTACCCAACCGGACTCTGGCCGCAGAGCGCCTTGGCAGCGCCCTAACTGCCGAGCGTCCGGTGTCATTGTTGTACCTGAGCATCGTCGAGTTTCGCACCCTCAATGAAACGCTGGGCCCGGCGAATGCCGATAAAGTCTTGCAGCAATTGGGGCAGCGATTGAGCGCGGTGTTACGCCCGGGCGACAGCCTGGCGAGAATTGTTGCTGATGAGTTTCTGCTGTTGCTGGAAAACGCCAACAGTGAGAGTGCGGTGGCGTTTGCAGACCGTATTCAGCCACAGCTGAAAAACCTGCTGGTGCTGGGCGGTAATGAAGTCTCGCTGGCGCTGCGCATCGGCATCGCAAGCTATCCGGGCGATGGCAACACGCCCGATGAGCTGATTCGCCGGGCGCGTCTTGCCTGTACCGATGCAGGGCAGTCGCCCGGCTGGGTTCAGGTCTATGAGCGCGGTCGCGACACTGCGCATCAGCGCCAGATGCAATTGATTCGCGACCTGCGCCACGCCGCCGAACAGGGCGAGTTGTGCCTGCACTTTCAGCCCAAGATCCACATTGCCAATCGCTCGATCATCCAGGCTGAGGCGCTGTTGCGTTGGCAGCACCCGCAGTTCGGCATGGTTTCTCCCGGAGAATTTATTCCACTGGCTGAGCGCAGCGGCAGCATTCAATTGCTCACCAATTGGGTTATCGGCGAGGCGATGCGTCAATTGGCCGAATGGCAGCAGGAAGGGCTGAAAGTTGATTTGTCCTTGAACATTTCGACCGAAGATTTGCTCGATCCGCAACTGCCGTCACGGATTAAATCCCTGCTGGTGCAGCATGCGCTCGACCCGGCGCAGCTGACCTTTGAAATAACCGAAAGCGGGGTGATGCTCAATCCGCAGGTAGCGCTGCAAGTCCTTTACGGGTTGCGCGATTGCGGTGTATCGCTGTCGGTGGATGACTTCGGCACCGGCTATTCCTCTTTGGCGCAGCTTAAGCGTATGCCGGTGCAAGAGCTGAAAATCGATCAGTCGTTCATCCGCGAACTCAACGACATGAGCGAGGATGCTGTAATCGTCCGTTCAACCATCGAGATGAGTCACAGTCTCGGCCTCAAGGTTGTGGCCGAAGGGGTGGAGCATCAACGTAGTTTCAATCTGCTCAAGCGCTGGGGATGCGATGTGATTCAGGGGTATCTGATCAGCAAGCCCCTGACCGCGCAGGCCTTCGTGGCGTGGCTTGAGCAGGCGCCTGTTCAATCCGCTGAAACGGTTCTCTGAGTCATGGGTGTTAAGCAGTTTCTTGGCGCAGCCTGCATTGCGTTGGCGCCGGCATTGGCCACGGCAGATGGCGGGCGTTTACTCGCAACGGGTGGCGCAACCAGTCTGGAAGGCGCAGCAGGCGGCGGGATTACGCCTTGGGCAGTGTTGGCTGGCTACGGTGAGCGCGGCGAGTGGGGCGCGGATGTATTTGCCAGCCGGGTTGAAACGGCCGACTACCGGCTCGACGCTGTCGGCGTGGCGGCCTCGTTTGATAACCGTGTGGAGTTGTCGTACGCCCGCCAGCGCTTTGATCTTGGCACTTTGGCGCGCGACCTGAATTTGCCGGAAAACAGCCTGAGCCAGGATATTTTCGGCCTAAAAGTGCGTCTCTTCGGGGACCTGATCTACGACCAGCTTCCACAAGTAGCGCTGGGTGTGCAGTACAAAAAGAACCGCGATTTTCTGATTCCGCAACTGATCGGCGCGCAGCGCGATGAAGATGTAGAAGGCTATCTCACTGCCAGCCGGCTGATTCTCGGTGGCGCATTTGGCTACAACCTGCTGTTGAATGGTGGCCTGCGCTACAGCCGGGCCAATGAATTGGGGATTCTCGGCTTTGGCGGTGATCGCCGTGACCGTCGCTCGGTGCTCAAAGAGGGCTCGGTTGCCGTGCTGCCGGATCGCCATTGGGCGGTAGGCGTGGAGTACCGGGAGAAACCGGACAACCTGAGTTTTGCCGGTGAGAGCGACTGGGCCGATGTCTTCGTCGGCTATTTCCCCAACAAGCATGCGGCCGTTGTGCTGGCTTATGCGCGACTGGGCGAGATTGCCACGCTGGATAATCAGGACGCCGTGTACCTGTCGGTTCAGGGGAGTTTTTGATGAGACATCTAAGCGGTTGGGTCGCCGTGTTGTTGCTGGCTGGTTGCGTGCAGTCACCGGTTAAGGATGACAGCCTCTACCGAGACTTGGGTAAATTGCCAGGCATTACCCGGATCGTTGAGGGCATGCTGCTCAATATTGCCCGCGACTCACGCATTGTTGAGCACTTTGAAAACGTCGATATCGAACGCCTGCGCGAAAAGCTCATTGAGCAATTCTGTGTTGAGGCCGGCGGGCCATGCGAGTACACCGGGGACAGCATGGCCGAGAGCCACAAAGGCCAGAATCTGACGCCGAGTGATTTCAACGCGCTGGTCGAAGACCTGCAAGACGCAATGGATACGCTGGACGTTCCGGTGCGAGCCCAGAACCGTTTACTCGCGCAATTGGCGCCGATGCGCGGCGAAGTTATCGACCAGTAACGCCCGGCTTCCTGTTCAGACCATCCAGGGTCGTCAATAGACGCGCCCAGTCCCGGGGTGATGGCCCCACCCGATAGTGGGGACGTATCCCCGCAAGGCTTAATAGCAAGCCGGTGGCAGGGCAAATGACACGTTGAAGTGCCATTAAATATGGCTAGAGGCCAGTATCTTTGTTCTTGAAATGTATTGAAACATTTTGGCATGGCCCTTGCTGATTACTGATTAACCCCGCTTGCGGGTTCAATTCAGCACCAGCTGAGGGCTAACCGAATGAGTCGATCAACATCGAGCCCAAACGGCAACTCGTTCCGCCTTTGCAGCGTGCCTCAGAAGTCAGTTGTTCTGGCCCATATTCAAACGCTGCATCTCTTTCAGCCGATTCACGCCGGCTGGCATTGCTGCGGGCCACCCACTTCAAGCGATCCGGCTTAATCACGGATTCAGTCCAGCGCTGTTCTTGCGCATGTATTCGACCGTAGCCAGGGTTCGAAGGGTTTTTGCTGTCTCGCAATCAAGGTTATACGGTCCGCTGGGTGACTCCGATAACACGATAAGACCCTTCATTAATTGTGTTTACGGTGATCAAAATGAACACGCTAACACCGTACAAAGCCATCTGCGGGCAGCCCTTCAAACTGACCAGAATTGCCTCGGCCCTGTGCCTGATATTGGGCATCACCGGTGCGCACGCAAGCCCCATCGATGATGTGGACCAACCGCCGGTAACTGATCCATCCGCGTATACCGATCCAGCTGATGATCCGGTCCAGGCCCTGAGCGACCTGCTGACAATGCCGGACGCCAACGAGGGCTCATTTGACTTGCCTGACGAGGTGAAGGGCGATAAGTCGACGCCGTTGGTTGAGAATATTCTGCAACCCGCGCAGCAAACCTCGTTCAACTACCCCACCAACGGCTTGCCGAGCCCTTTATTCGGCGCGCAGCCCTACACCCAGCAACTGTTGATGTTCGAGGAATTTGGCCCAGTCAAGCTGGACCCTGCGACTCCACCCGCGCCGATGATGTTCCCGCTTGCCAAAGTCGGGCCAGCGCCTGCGCAGGACCCTGATAATGTGGCACGCAGTGGCCCGGACGGGGCCGAGCTGGATGCCTTCCTCAAGCAGCCGGGGCTGACGCCATTCCCCAGCCAGTATGCCAATGTGCTGGACCATAATCCGTGGCAGAGCTTGATCGAGGCATTTCTCAATCGCCGGGTCGATTCACCTGCTGAGGGACGGCCTGGCGGCAAAGGCTGGTCGCATCAGCGCTGGAATGAGTTCTACCCGCAAGTGGCCTACAAAACCGTGCAGGCCGGGGCAAGAACCAACTCTGGTTTGCGTGACAGTTGGCAACACCATGAGTACGGCCATGGCGAGTATGGGCCAGGCGGCCTTTACTACCATCCCGATGGCCATGACGCGTCGACAGCCAGCACTAAAGGCATCGATGTGCGCTTCCACCCGAGCATGCCCATACAGGACCACAATTCAGTCTGGACCTTCGACGGCACCATGCCGCCAAAGCTGCTCATGGTGCGTTATGGTCAACCGGTACTTATGCGTCATTACAATGCGTTGCCGATTGATCCGGCGGCCAACCAAGGTTTCGGTTTGCACACCATCAGTACGCATGAGCACAACGGCCACACACCAGCTGAAAGTGACGGCTACGCCAATGCGTATTTCTTCCCGGGCCAGTATTACGACTACCGCTGGCCGATGCAGTTGGCCGGCTACGACACCATTAATACGGCGGCTGAAGACCCGCGCGCGGCATTCCCCTGTTCGCCAGGTGAAACCCTGTGGGTGAATGACCGCAATCCCGGTTTGAAAACCTGTGACAACGGCACGATCAAGATTCGTGGCGACTGGCACGAAACCATGAGCACCCACTGGTTCCACGATCATATGCTCGATTTCACCGCGCAGAATGTCTACAAGGGCAACGCCGCGATGATGAACTACTACAGCGCGATTGATCGGGGTAATGAGGCCATCGATGATGGCGTCAACTTGCGTTTCCCCAGTGGTGCAGACATGTCCTGGGGCAATCGTGACTATGACGTCAACCTGCTTATCGCCGATAAGGCCTGGGATCAGAACGGCCAGTTGTGGTTCAACCCGTTCAATACCGATGGTTTCCTGGGAGATCAGATACTCGTCAACTGGCAATACAAACCCACGATGAATGTGCGGGCACGCAGTTATCGTTTTCGCATCCTCAACGGCTCGGTTTCTCGCTACTTCAAGTTTGCCGTGGTGCGTGAGATCAAGGGTAAGGGCGGGGAGTTTCAGGGGCCGAAAAACTCCAATATTTCCTACGCACGTGTTCCGTTTCACATGATCGCCAACGACGGCAACATCATGGAGCACGCCGTTCCGTTCGATGGCACCCTGGATCTTGATGCCGATGGTGACACCAAGGACAACTTCGCGATTCTGCCGATGCAGGGGATTGCCGAGCGCTACGACATCATCATCAACTTTGCCAAGAACGGCATCAAACCGGGCGACAAGATTTACTTCGTCAACGTCATGGCGCACGACACTGGTAAAGGCCCAAAAGGCGACATAGCCCTGGCCGATGTGCTCAGCGAAACCTACAAGCCGGTAATCAAGCAAACCAGCAAAGGCCCGGCATGGGACAAGGGCGATCCTGTTGTCGGGGCGTTCATGCAGCTTAACGTGCAGCCATACACTGGTCAGGATCTGAGCATGGACCCGGTGGCCTATGAACCTGCAAAGCCGGGCAAAGCTGCGGGAAAAACCATGATCCCGCTGACTATTCACCTGGACAACGCGACCGACAAACTGGCGCTCAGCCAGGCCCGTCACCGCTCGTTCATCTTCGGGCGTTCGGATGGCACAGACTCAGCCCCATGGACGGTGAAGACGGATGGCGGGTTTGGCTACAACATGGATCCGCGCAGGATATCCAGCTCGATCCAACTGGCTAATGGCCCGACCGATGCCGGATGGCAGGGCCTGGGTACGCTGGAAGTCTGGAAAATTCAGAACGGCGGCAATGGCTGGAGCCACCCGGTGCATGTGCATTTCGAGGAAGGGGTGATTCTGAGTCGTGGCGGCAAGGCGCCGCCCGAGTGGGAAAAGTGGGCGCGCAAGGATGTTTATCGCATCGGCTCAGATGACGAGAGCCTCGATAACGTTGAGGTGGCCGTGCGCTTCCGCGAGTTTGCCGGCACCTATATGGAGCACTGCCACAACACTCAGCATGAGGACAACGCCATGCTGCTGCGCTGGGATATCGAGCATCCGGGGCAGTTCCAACTCATGCCAACCCCGCTACCGACCTGGGACGGTGTCGAGTATGTGGCGTCTGCGGCGCTGCCTACTTTCCGCGACGGAGATGGCACAGGCCCGCTCAGCGTTGTGGTCACCAACACTGGCGGCAGCGGTACCTCGGGTGGCGGTGGAGGCAGCGGCGCCAGTGGAGGCAGCAGTGGTGGAGGCAGCAGTGGAGGAGGAAAGGGCAGCGGTAAAAACCGTTGAACCCAATGCAGGGAGCCTGCCGCTGTACGGCTCCCTCACTCTCATAGCCCGAAAGATATGATCAGGAGTCCCGACCATGATCACCTTTAATAGATTTGCCAATCATCTACTGCGCTGCACGGGTGCGCTGAGCATGGCGTGCTGGTTTCACGCTGCAAGCGCAGACGACAGTGGTTCGCCCTGGGCACAGGATTACTTCCCCAATACTGAGTTGATTACCCAGGACGGCAAGACCGTGCATTTCTATGATGACCTGATAAAGGACAAGGTCGTCGCGATCAACTTTATTTTCACCTCCTGCACCGACTCCTGCCCGCTGGAGACTGCGCGGTTGCGCCGGGTGCAGCAGTTGCTGGGCGACCGGGTCGGCAAAGATGTGTTCTTCTACTCGATCAGTATTGACCCCCAAACCGACACTCCAGAGGTACTCAAACACTACGCGGAGAAATTCCACGTAGCGCCCGGCTGGCTGTTTCTCACGGGCAACAAGGATGAGATTGATGCGTTGCGCGAAAAGCTCGGGCTGTTTCTCAAAGGGGTCGATGATCAGGGCAATAACGATCATAACCTCAGCTTGATTGTGGGCAATCAACAGACTGGACGCTGGATGAAAACATCGCCCTTCGAAAATCCCTACATTCTGGCCTATCAACTGGGTAATACCCTGCACAACTGGAAGCACAGCACCAAAACCACCGACTATGCAGATGCGCCGCAGGTGCGCCCGCCATCAACCGGCGAGGAAATTTTCCGTACCCGCTGCGCCGCATGCCACACGCTTGGCGGTGCCGATAGCGTGGCAGCAGGTTTGCGTGAAATTGGCCCGGATCTTATCGGCGTAACCCGCAAACGTGACCCGCAGTGGTTGCAGCGCTGGTTGAGAGAACCGGACAAAATGCTTGCCGAGTCAGATCCAATCGCCACTGAGCTTTATCAGCAGTACAACCAAGTCGCGATGCCCAACCTGCGCCTTGGCGACGAGGCGATTGCAGCGTTGCTGGGATACCTGGAGGACGAGACACAACGGGTGCAGCCTCTGCCAACTAAAGCGGCCGAAATGTCGGCCATGGAGCATGACCCTGCGCACCATCATCACGCCACTAATTAGCTTGAAACCCCCATCAATATTAGGGTTTTGCGACTGCCCATGTGCTGGCCCGTTGATTCAATTGGGCGATCAGTGGGTGGTCGTCTAGGGTTAAAGCATGGGATTTGCTGAATATCAGCAATTGTCGGTTCAGTCAGGTTTACGCTTGCGCGTGTTTCAGCAAGCCTTCTAGTTCGGGCCTCTAACTGATATTCAGAAGATTTCAGCGACTTTTTACCCAGCAGGTAGTTCCATTGATCGTAGTATTTTGTAAAAACTCCAGAGGTTCAGATAAGAAGTGTGGGGGGCTCTGCCACTAAATTCCGCCATCCATTTGACTGTGCAGGGCTTTGCGCTCCATCAATGTGTGAGCCGTACACTGCACTTCAACCTCGCGCCAGCTCTCTAAACGAGTGCGCGCAGGTTGTTTGGTACCATGGATTATCTGGCGACTGACACCTGAGTTGCCAACTGCCACGCAGGGCACGGGCACAACCCGTTGCCGAAAAAACAACAACCGAAGGGGAACACCCCAATGACCGCTAACACTCCAATGCTTGTCACCTTCGTGGTGTACATCGCGCTCATGATAGGCATCGGCCTATTCGCCTACCTGCGAACCAAGAACCTTTCTGACTACATCCTCGGTGGCCGTAGCCTCGGCAGTTACGTAACCGCGTTGTCGGCTGGTGCTTCCGATATGAGCGGCTGGCTGCTCATGGGTTTGCCTGGCGCTGTTTATATGTCAGGTCTTTCCGAAAGCTGGATCGCAATTGGTCTGGTTATCGGTGCGTACCTCAACTGGCTGTTTGTTGCCGGTCGCCTGCGTGTGCAAACTGAGTACAACGGCAATGCACTGACCCTGCCGGACTATTTCACCAACCGTTTTGAAGACAACAGCCGCGTGCTGCGTATCTTCTCGGCACTGGTCATTCTGGTGTTCTTCACCATCTATTGCGCCTCTGGTGTGGTAGCCGGTGCACGCCTGTTCGAAAGCACCTTTGGCATGGATTACAGCACCGCACTCTGGGCTGGCGCTGCGGCAACCATCGCCTACACCTTTATCGGTGGCTTCCTGGCGGTCAGCTGGACTGACACCGTACAGGCCACTCTGATGATCTTCGCCCTGATCCTCACCCCAGTCATGGTGATGATCGCGACTGGCGGCGCAGATGCGACCTTTGCGGCCATCGAGCTGCAAGACCCGACCAACTTCGACATGCTCAAGGGCATGACCTTCATCAGCGTCATCTCGCTGATGGCCTGGGGCCTGGGCTACTTCGGCCAGCCGCACATCCTGGCGCGCTTCATGGCCGCTGATTCGGTGAAGACTATTCCTGCAGCCCGTCGCATTTCGATGGCCTGGATGATCCTTTGCCTGATCGGTACCGTTTCTGTTGGTTTCTTCGGTATTGCTTACTTCGCCGCTCACCCGGAAGTTGCCGGTCCTGTGACTGAAAACCCGGAGCGCGTGTTCATTGAACTGGCCAAGCTGCTGTTCAACCCGTGGGTTGCCGGTGTTCTGCTGTCGGCCATTCTGGCTGCTGTAATGAGTACCTTGAGCTGCCAGCTGTTGGTCTGCTCGAGCGCACTGACCGAAGACTTCTACAAAGCCTTCCTGCGTAAAGACGCCTCGCAGACCGAGCTGGTCTGGGTAGGTCGTGGCATGGTTCTGCTGGTGGCATTGATTGCAATCGCACTGGCGGCCAACCCGGAAAATCGCGTACTGGGTCTGGTTTCTTACGCCTGGGCTGGTTTTGGCGCTGCATTCGGCCCGGTTGTTCTGCTCTCGGTTACCTGGAGCCGCATGACTCGCAACGGCGCGCTGGCCGGTATGCTGGTCGGTGCTCTGACCGTGATTCTGTGGAAGAACTACGTTGGTCTGGGTATCTACGAGATCATTCCTGGCTTCATTCTCGCAACACTGGCAATCGTGGTCTTCAGCCTGATGGGCAAAGGCCCGTCGCAGACCATGCAGGCGCGTTTCGCCCAAGCTGAGAAAGAGTATCAGGACGCCTGATCAACTCATCAACGCCATTCGGTGCGGGTGCTGAACACGCTTGCACTCACACCGAAACAGCTTAAGCACGATTTTTTAGCCGGTCCATGTCGCTGATGTGGGCCGGTTTTTTTTTCGTGACCGGGTAATTCGTGGTCTTCCGCTTATTGGCGCACTTGGCTAATGTGGCGCTGTTTATTTCTTTGATTATCAGGTTCGCCATGACGCAAACACCGAAAAACCCACTGCATGGCGTAACACTTGAAGCCATCTTGAATCAGCTGGTCGAGCAACTTGGCTGGGACGGCCTCGCCCAGCGCATTGATATTCGCTGCTTCAAGAGCGACCCGAGTATCAAGTCCAGTCTGACCTTCTTGCGCCGCACGCCTTGGGCTAGGGAAAAAGTCGAGGCGTTGTATGTGCAGCAACAGCGCCGCTAGTCCGCTTTCGGGGTGCGCGCTTGGCGCTGAAAAAGCCACTGCCGCAAATGTTTGCGGCACGCTAGACTGCTCTCGTCCAACTACTGAACGACGCAAAATGCTCAAAACATCCTCGTTTTTGCTGCTGTCTTTGTGTGGCGTTAATTCGGCTTACGCCTTGCCGCTGGTACTTCAGGATATTGATCTTGAAGAGCGAACCAACGGCGTACTGGCCCTGATGGCGTACTCGATCACTCCGGATCTGGCCTCCAGCTCGTTGCAGATTAACGACAAGCAGGGCGGTAATCCTGATCTGAGCATGACTCAGTTAGGCGGCGGCGCCACCCTGAGCAAAGAGATACCGCTGTATCTCGAAGGTGCGTTGGGCTACAGCCGTTATGACCCGAAATTCGTTGCCAGTGGCGGTAACGAGTCACGGGTGTTGCCGGTGAAATGGAATACGATCTCAGCCACAGGTGGCATCGGCTGGGATTTTCCTTTGAGCGAAGAGGTGGTGATCCGCCCCATTGCCAACTTTGCATTAGGCTACATGACCAGCGATATCAACGCCGGGAGGTTGCTGATTGAGCGCAAACTCGATCGGCAGATTGATTTTCTCGACGGCGGTCATTTGGCGGCCGGTGGTTTGGGCGGCTCGCTGATGCTGGACTGGGAGCGGGTGCGAACGGATTACGAGGCTGATGTCGAACTGCGCTACAGCTACGTGCACCTGAAAACGCTGTCTGGCGATGACGTGGTTGACGGCGAGGCCAACGCTGAGACCGCTAACCTGTGGTCACGCTATCGCGCCCCGACCGGCTTTGTGGTGATGCAACGGCCATTGCGCTATGTGTTGGAGTTTTCGCACTCCGAGTATCTGGGCGATCAGCGCGGCGCATTGGGCTTCGACCGGCTTTCAACAGTGGGCCTTGGTATTGAGTTCGACTCAAGCGCCTACGACCTGTTCATCACCCGCACCCGCCTGGTTTTGCGTCACGTTCTGGGTGACAACGTGTCCGGTTACTCGCTGGGGCTGGCGGTGAGCTTCTGACTTCGCGTGCAGATACCCGGTTGCTCAGCGGCGCTGCTTGCAGATTGCAAACAGCGCCGTTGTTGTTTAAGCCCCGAGTTTGAATACCAGCGCCTTGAGGCCACCTTGCGGGTCGCTCTCATTGAATTCAGGCTGGTTTTCCAGACGCTCGACATATTGCAGCGCTGGCGCATCATTCGCCATGCCCTCAATCAGGAAGTCGGGGCCGATACCCGGATCGTTGACACAGGCCAGCACAGTGCCGTTTGCGGTGAGCAGTTCTGGCAACTTGCGCAGGATCTTCTGATAGTCACGGGTCAGTGCGAAGCTGCCTTTCTGGAAAGAGGGCGGGTCGATGATGATCAAATCATACGGGCCGTACTTTTTAACCTTGCCCCACGACTTGAACAGCTCATGGCCAAGAAAGCTGACCTTGCTCAGATCGTGGCCGTTAAGCCGGTGATTGTCACGCCCACGGCTCAGGGCTGAGCGCGCCATGTCCAGATTCACCACATGCTCTGCACCGCCTTCGATGGCGGCGACCGAGAAACCGCAGGTGTAGGCAAACAAGTTAAGAATGCGCTTGCCGCTGGCCTGCTGCTGAACCCACTGACGGCCATAGCGCATGTCGAGAAACAGCCCGCTGTTTTGCTTCTTGCCGATGTCGAGCTGGTAGCGCAAGCCGTTTTCAGTGATCTGCCAGGTGTCTGTCAGCTCACCACAGATCCACTCGGTGGCGCTGTCGGGCAGGTAACGATGCTGCAATAACAGCGTATGAGCGCCACTGTGCTGCCATTCGGGCGCTTCGATCAACGCACTGAGCATGCGCTTGAGCGCCGCCATTTCACTGGGAGCAGGCTCGCGAAACAACGCGACCATTACGATACCTTGCAGCCAGTCTGCGGTGACATGTTCAAGGCCTGGCCAACATAAACCGCGGCCATGGAATATCCGGCGGGTTTCGCTGGGCGGGTTGCTCAAGGCGCTGCTGAGTTGCTGCTGCAAAGTGCTGATGGCGTCGCTGTTCATTGGGTCGATTGCATACCTGAATTGCAGCCAACAACCGAAAACCTCGCACAGGGGCGATTCGGTGCTGGCGAAGGGTGATGGGCTCGCCGCCAGGGCGCGGCAAGCAGTGATGAATTTGCGTGTAGAACTGCAAGCTTGAACTGGCTGCGGATCACGAAGATCCGCGAGCTGGGTTCGGCTTTAGCTCATTTTCGAGGGTGAGCGACGCACAAACTTGATCGAGTGCGTGAGTGTCGGTTTGCGCGTTACGCTAATGGCTTTGCGCGTGACCGTATCGATCGTGATGTTCCAGAAACCAGTGCTGGGCACATTGATCTTCACCGGAAACTTGTCGAACGCACCGCCGTGATAGCTGTGGCGACCGCCATTTTTGAAGCTGCGGAAGTTGGCATCGCTCATCAGGCGGATGTTGCAGGTTTGCGAGCATTCAATGACGACGATGTCATCTTCATTCAAATGCTCGCGCTGGTGTATAAATTTCATGGACCGCTCCACAGGGCTGCTTCAGCCAATAGCGAACGATAACATGACTGCCCCTTGTGCTTCATCCGCCAGGCGCTAATTGGTCCAGCTCAGCCAGCTCAGCCAGCACATTAAGCAGTGGCAGCCGCCAACCCATGAGCCAATAATAGCTGCAAAATAACCTGGCGCTGGGTGGTGGATAAATGCCCAAACAACCTTGCGAACACTATCCCTTGCAGTTGCAGACGAGCTGGCAAGCCAACGCGCAGGCGTGGACTGATGCGGTGCGCGGGCACCGCATTGCCAGCCGGCGTTTGGCCACCGATGCAGCAATTGTTCTGGCTATTGGCGAAGTGCAGCCGCAGCGCGCACTCGACATCGGGTGCGGCGAAGGTTGGCTGTGCCGCGCGATGAGCCAGCAAGGCATTGAGGCGGTCGGCATCGATGGTTCGCCCGCCCTGATCGAGGCGGCGCGCCGTGCAGATCCCAATACTGGCCGTTATCAGCTGTGCAGTTATGCCGAGCTTGCAGCGGGCATGCCCGAGTTAGGCCGCTTTGATTTGCTGGTGGCTAATTTTGCATTGCTCGAAGAACAATTGGGCCCCTTGTTACAGGCCTTGCACGGGCTGACGGCGAAGCAGGGCAAGTTGCTGATTCAGACCTTGCATCCAAAAGCGGCAATGCCAGCCTGGGGCTATAGCGACGGTTGGCAGATTGAGACATTCGCAAGCCTGGCCGGTGGTTTTGTGCAGCCCATGCCGTGGTACTACCGAACAACCGAATCGTGGCTGCAATTATTGGCCGGCAGCGGCTGGCAACTACACTGGTTAAGACAACCTCAGGTTGCAGACAGTGAACATCCGGCGTCGCTGCTGCTCCTGCTTGAGTCTGCCGACGGCAAGTGAGCGCAGAGTATTAGCGGTTTTGTGTTTAGCTACTGCGGCGGACGAGGAGGCAATGATGGTGCAACAGAGCTGTTTGATTCCCTGCATACGTTATCGGGATGCCCCCGCTGCGCTCGACTGGCTGTGTGAGAACTTCGGTTTTACCCGGCATCTGGTCGTCAGCGATCGCCACGGCGGCATTGCTCATGCACAACTCACGCTGGGCAACAGCATGCTGATGCTCGGCTCAACGGTGGACTCGGAATACGGTCGGCTGATGCGCTCGCCCGAGCATGCAGGCGGTTGCACGCAAAGCCTGTATCTGCTGGTGGATGATGCGGATGTGCTGTACCGCCGCGCGGTGGCCGCGGGTGCTGAAATCGTTATCGACATCAAGGATGAAGGTTATGGCGGCAGGGGTTTCACTTGCCGCGATCCGGAAGGGCATGTCTGGAGCTTTGGCACTTATGACCCGTGGGCAAGGTGAGTAGCGGCCCGCAGCCAAATCCACAGATTCAGACCCGCTTTTCAATTCTCGGCACGGGCATTCACTGCCCGGACAAGCTGCCCGCTCGCTTTATCCATCAGTGCGCACGCGCATTGGCCGTACCACCCAGATTTCGACACAGCCTCGAACCAGACGCCACCTATCAACGTGCGACGCTGACGCCTTCGAGGTTGGAGAACGAGGTGTCTTTGGCGGTCAGCAGGAAGTCGCGCATAAAGGGCGCATCGAGCATGTCGGTCCGGATCCCTGCGTACAGGGTGGCAAACAGGCCTTTTTCGCCCAGACGTTTGGCAGTCACGTAGCCACGTGAGCTGTATTCATGCAGGGCCCAATTGGGCAGGCCGCAAACGCCCCGGCCGCTGGCGACCAGTTGCATCATCATCACCGTTAGTTCCGAGGTGCGCACTTGCGCCGGCTCGACGTCTGCTGGCTCCAGAAAGCGGGTGAAAATATCCAGCCGGTCGCGTTCGACGGGGTAGGTGATCAGGGTTTCGTTCTCAAGGTCTTGCGGGTTGATGCACGGCTTGCCCGCCAGTGCATGCTGGTTGGCGACTGCGAGCATGGCCTCGTAAGTGAATAACGGCACGTAGGTAATCCCAGCCAACTCCAGCGGGTCGGACGTTACAACCAGATCGAGATCGCCACGGGCCAGCGCCGGTAAAGGGGCGAACGAGAAGCCGGAGGCCAGGTCCAGTTCAACTTCCGGCCAGGCATCGCGGAACTGGTCGATGGTTGGCATCAGCCACTGAAAGCAACTGTGGCATTCAATCGCCATGTGCAGGCGGCCTGCCGTGCCGCCGGCCAGTCGCGACAAGTCGCGCTCGGCGCTGCGCAGCATGGGCAACACCGCGTCGGACAATTGCAGTAAACGCAGACCGGCGCTGGTAAAGCGCACCGGCTTGGTCTTGCGCACGAACAGTTGCATACCGAGGCGTTCTTCCAGCTCCTTGAACTGATGCGAAAGCGCCGACTGAGTGAGGTGCAAGCGCTCGGCAGCCTCCACCAGGCTGTCGCATTCGCGCAGCGCGTGCAGGGTTTTCAAGTGGCGTAATTCAAGCATGGTGGCCTCGGCAGTAAAGCGGGTGAGCGAACGGGTGGCGCAATAGCGATTGATACAATCATGAATAATATTACAGATGAAAACGAATATCTTGAGTTTGTTTCATGAGGGAGCCTTGTCGACAATAGCGCCATCACTTACACAGGAGCGTTTAAACATGGCCGTGTCACATTCCCTCGGATTTCCGCGCATCGGTGCTGACCGAGAGTTAAAAAAAGCCCTGGAGGCCCATTGGAAGGGTGAACTGGACGAAGCTGGCCTGCGCCTGGCCGGCAAACAATTGCGCGCCGCGCATTGGCAGCTGCAACAAGACGCCGGGTTAGACCTGCTGCCCGTCGGCGACTTCGCCTGGTACGACCAGGTACTGACTCATTCGCTGAGCTTCGGGGTTATTCCTCAGCGCTTCAAGCCGCAATCGGGCGCGCCGGGTCTCGACACCTTGTTCGCCATGGCGCGTGGTGTGAGCCAGCGCTGCTGCGGCCAGCATGACAGCGCCGGACATGCGCTTGAAATGACCAAATGGTTCGACACCAACTATCACTATCTGGTGCCGGAATTCACTGCCGATCAGCAATTCCAACTGAGTTGGGAGCAGCTGTTTGAGGAAGTGGACGAAGCCCATGCGCTGGGCCACAAGGTCAAGCCGGTGGTCATTGGTCCGTTAACGTATCTGTGGCTGGGCAAGGCCAAGGGCGAGGCATTCGACAAGCTTGAGCTGCTCGACAGATTGCTGCCGCTGTACGGTGAAATTCTCACGCGTCTGGCCGCTCAGGGCGTGGAGTGGGTGCAGATCGACGAGCCGATTCTGGGCCTCGATTTGCCGCAGGACTGGAAGAACGCCTTCGAACGCGCCTACAACCTGATCCAGCACGCGCCGCTTAAAAAGCTGGTGGCCTGCTACTTCAGCGGCCTTGAAGACAACCTCGGCCTGGCAGTCAACTTGCCGGTTGATGGCTTGCACGTCGATCTGGTGCGCGCGCCAGAGCAATTGCCGATGCTGCTCGATCGTCTGCCAGCCTATAAAGTGCTGTCGCTGGGCGTGGTTAACGGTCGCAACGTCTGGGGCTGTGACCTTGAGGCTGCCTTGTCGCAATTGCAGCAGGCTGAACAGCGCTTCGCAGGCAATCTTTGGGTGGCTGGCTCTTGCTCGTTGCTGCACAGCCCGGTCGATCTGCGTCGTGAAGACCAACTCGATGATGAGCTGAAAGGCTGGCTGGCGTTTGCCGTGCAAAAATGTGCAGAGATTGCGGTTCTGACCAAGGCCCTGAACAACCCGCAATCGCCTGAAGTTATCCGTGTGCTTGAGCACAGCGCCGAGATTCAGCGCAGTCGCGCCAGTTCGACACGTATCCATAAAGAGGCTGTGCATCAGCGTCTCGCTGCCATCACCGCCGCCGACAGCCAGCGTACTTCGGCGTTTTCCGAGCGTATCGAGCTGCAGCGCAGCCGCTTGCAATTGCCTGCGTTCCCGACCACAACCATTGGCTCGTTCCCGCAGACCCCGGCGATTCGCCTGGCGCGTCAGGCATTCAAGCAGGGCAAGCTTTCGCGCAGTGACTATACCGAGGCCATGTACAGCGAAATCCGCCACGCCGTGACGATTCAGGAAAACCTCGGGCTGGATGTGCTGGTGCACGGTGAAGCCGAGCGCAACGACATGGTCGAGTACTTTGCCGAGCAAATCGATGGCTACGCATTTACCCGCTTCGGTTGGGTGCAAAGCTACGGCTCGCGCTGCGTGAAGCCTGCAATCATTGTCGCAGATCTGAGCCGTCCGCAGCCGATGACCGTGGACTGGATTCGCTACGCCCAAGGGCTTACCAACAAGGTGATGAAAGGCATGCTCACCGGCCCGGTCACCATGCTGATGTGGTCGTTCCCGCGCGAGGATGTCAGCCGTGAAGTGCAGGCCAGGCAGTTGGCACTGGCCATTCGCGATGAGGTTGTAGATCTGGAAGCGGCAGGCATTCGCATCGTGCAGATCGATGAGGCGGCCTTCCGTGAAGGCTTGCCGCTGCGCAAGGCTGCGTGGCAAGGCTACCTCGATTGGGCCACCGAGGCATTTCGCCTGTGCGCTTCGGGTGTGCGTGACGAAACGCAGATTCACACCCACATGTGCTACAGCGAGTTCAATGACGTAATCGAGTCGATTGCGGCCATGGACGCGGATGTCATCACCATCGAAACCTCGCGTTCCGACATGGAGTTGCTGGATGCGTTCGAGGCGTTCGCCTATCCCAATGACATTGGCCCCGGCGTGTATGACATTCACTCGCCGCGCGTGCCCGACAGCCGCGAGATGATCAAACTCATGAGCAAGGCGGTGAAACGCATTCCCGCCGAGCGCCTGTGGGTAAACCCGGACTGCGGCCTTAAAACCCGCGCCTGGCCCGAAACCGAAGCCGCGCTGATCAACATGGTCTCCGCTGCCCGGCAACTGCGGGCGGCGCTGAGCGCTTAAGCCCAAACCCGCCCGCCGTTTAACGGTTGGGCGGGTTTTTTCGGTTTAAGCGATGACCGCTGGGCAGGGTTCATTAAAGTGTCATCGAAGTGTGGCAGCGCGCTCGCCTGAATAACATCAAACTCGCGTCCTAATGGGGTTCTGCGTTTCGGGTGTTTTATGCGTGTTGTATTTTTTCTGGTCGCACTCTTTTGCGGCTTTTCAGTTCAGGCAGCAGACCGTTGCAATACCAGCGTGCCGACCGAGATGGTCGATGTCGGTGATGTGCGCCTTGCCTATCAGAGCATTGGTCGCGAGCGTGATCCGGTTTTGCTGTTGGTAATGGGCCTGGGTGGGCAGTTGATCCACTGGCCCGATGAAGTGGTAAAACCGCTTTGTGAACAAGGCTTTCGGGTGATCCGTTTTGACAATCGCGATGTCGGTTTGAGTGCCTGGATTGGTCAGCCAGCGCCGGACATTAATCTGGCCTACGAGGCATTGCGCTATCGGTTGGGTCTGACAGTGGCGTCACCTTACAGTCTGCGTGACATGGCCGGCGATGCACTGGGCCTGATGGATGCCATCGGGGTTAAGCGCTTCCATGTGCTGGGTGCGAGCATGGGCGGCATGATCGCTCAACATCTGGCTGATATAGCGCCGCAACGGGTCGAGAGCCTGACCCTGATTATGACCAGCACTGGCGCGGCGGGATTACCGGCACCCAGCGCGAAGTTACTCGAATTACTGGCGCGCCGTGAAGCGCCCAATCGCGAGGCCGCGCTGGAGCAGCAGGCGGATTTACTCGCAGCCTTGGGCAGCCCGTCGGTGACTGATGATCGTCAGGCGTTATTGCACGAAGCGCAGGTTTCTTACGACCGTGCGTTCAATCCGCAAGGTGTCGAGCGGCAAATACTGGCGATTCTGGCCGAGCCGAGCCGCGTGGACATGCTCAACAAACTTCAGGTGCCAACGCTGGTGGTGCATGGCACTGCCGATCCGCTGCTGCCGGTGATGCATGGTGTGCATGTTGCTGCGCATATCAAGGGCAGTCAGTTGCGTCTGATTCCAGGGCTTGCGCACCGCTTTCAGGAGGCTTTCAAGGCGCCGCTGTTGTCGGCGGTGCTCCCGTATCTGCAAGAGCAACGCATGGAAGACGATCACCTGGCCAATCTCTAAACATCGTTCGCGACGCCTTAGCTGATCAGCGCGCTTTCGGCGGCGACTGCCAGCTTGGCCTCAAGGTAGGCGCTCAGTTGCGCTTGCTCTTGCGGGCTCATGAACAGTTGCAGTTTGCTGCGGCGCCAGAGAATGTCTGGCGCGGTGATAGCCCATTCGTGCTCGCACAAATAGTCCACTTCGCGTTGATACAACCCGGCTCCAAAATGCTGGCCGAGATCGCGAATGTTTTGGGTATTACTCAACAGTGAGTAACTCCGGCTGCCGTAACTGTGCGCCCAGCGCTGGGCCACTGCGATGGGCAGCCATTCGTGCTCACGGTGCAATTGTTCACCCAGTTCGTTGGCGTCTGTGATGTTTTCAGCGCCCGGCAGCGGGTGCTTGGCGGTCCATTCGGGGCCAGCCTTGGGGAAGAACGGCGCGAGTAACTCCAGCGCCGATTCGGCGAGTCGCCGGTAGGTCGTGAGCTTACCGCCAAACACCGACAGCAACGGCGCCTCACCGGGATTGCCCGATATCGACAGCGTGTAGTCACGGGTGACAGCGGAAGGGTCATCCGACTCGTCATCGCACAGCGGCCGCACGCCGGAGAAGCTGTGCAGAATGTCCTCCGGGCTTAGTTGGCGCTTGAAGTGATCATTCACCACGTCCAGTAAATACTGAGTCTCGCTGGGGCTGATGCTCACATGGTTGGCGTCACCGTGATATTCCTCATCGGTGGTGCCGATCATCGTGAATGCACCCAGATACGGAATGGCGAAGACGATACGACGGTCTTCATTTTGCAGGATGTAGGCCTGATCACCCTCGAACTGGCGCTCGACAATTATGTGGCTGCCCTTGATCAGGCGAATACCGTAAGGCGATTGCTGTTTCAGTTCTTCACTCAACACTTTCGCAACCCAGGGGCCGGCGGCATTGACCAGCGCGCGCGCACGAATCGCAAACAGCGTGCCGTCTTTGCGTTCCAGGTGAATGTGCCATACACCGCGGGTGCGCCGGGCGCTGATGCAACGGGTTTGAGTGTGCACATGCGCGCCATGCTCGTGGGCGTCCAGTGCGTTGAGAACGACCAGGCGGGCGTCATCGACCCAACAATCGGAGTATTCAAAGCCGCGTTTGATGGTGTTTTTAAGCGGGCTTTGGCTACCGAAGCGCAGGCCTTTCGAGCCTGCCAGTTTCTCTCGCTTGCCCAGATGGTCGTACAGAAACAAACCGGCGCGAATCATCCATGCGGGCCGCAGGTGAGGCCGGTGCGGCAAGATGAAGCGCATGGGTTTTATGATATGTGGCGCCTTGGCCAATAACACCTCACGCTCCGCCAGCGCTTCACGCACCAGTCGGAATTCGTAGTGCTCAAGGTAGCGCAGGCCGCCGTGGATCAGTTTGCTGCTGGCCGAGGAGGTGTGCTCGCCAAGGTCGTCTTTCTCGCACAGAAAAACGCTCAGCCCGCGGCCCGCTGCATCAGCAGCAATGCCGGCGCCATTGATACCGCCGCCGATTACCGCCAGATCGTAGACCTCGGCAAAAGGAGGATGAGGCTGAGAATGCGGGAGCATGGCAACACCTGTGGTCGAAATCGAACTTTAAATGTTCACTTTCGAACTTAGCCTAGTTGAACCCTCTGTGATTAACCAGGCCAGCCGTCAGAACCCCATACATACCAGAAGATGGTTACCAATCAACCTGTACGTTCTGCGCTTTGAGGCGTTTCATTAGTTCGGTATTGGGCTTGGCGTCGGTGAATATCCGGTCCAGCAGTTCTATTCCGCCGAGGCGCACCAGCGCATTGCGTCCGAACTTGCTGGAGTCGGCAGCCAGATACACCTGTCTTGCATTGTTGATAATGGCTTGCGAGGCGCGCACTTCCTCGTAATCGAAGTCCAACAGACTGCCGTCATGATCAATCCCGCTGATTCCAACCAGGGCGTAATCGACCTTGAACTGGCGGATGAAATCCACGGTGGCTTGCCCGACAACCCCGCCGTCCGCGCGCACTGTTCCTCCGGCCAGCAACACTTCGAAATCCGGCTTGCAGCTCATCAGGGCCGCGACGTGCAGGTTGTTGGTAATAACTTTCAAACCCTTGTGTTTGAGTAACGCCCGCGCAACTGCTTCGGTGGTGGTGCCAATATTGATGAACAGCGAGCAGTGGTCGGGAATATGCGCGGCGAGGGCTTCGCCGATCTGACGTTTCTCGTCGCGCATCTGCTGGGCGCGCATGGTGTACGCCGTGTTCTCGGTACTTGAGGCTTCACTGGCTGCGCCGCCGTGGGTGCGCCGCAAAAGGCCCAGCGTTGCCAGGTGATTGATGTCGCGGCGGATGGTTTGCGGGGTCACGCTAACCGCTTGGCTCAGCTCATCAATGCTGGCGTAGCCTTGCGCCTGAGTAATCCTGAGTATCTCGCTTTGACGGGGCGTCAGACTCATTCGCATGATCCCTCGGATCGCATCACTGTGGGCGGCTGCAAACTGATTTCAGCCTCACGAAGCTTGCATATCGGCTTGCACTAAAACCGTATCAGACCCTAATGTAAGCATACTTCAGCTTACTTTTTCACAATCGAACATGACTCCAGCTATAGATCTCCTGAAAAAGGCCAAGGCCGCGCACACGGTTCACAGCTATCAGCACGACCCCAAAGCGGCCTCTTATGGGCTTGAGGCAGCTGAAAAGCTTGGCCTGCAGCCGGAACGGGTATTCAAGACGCTACTGGCCGCCAGTGAAAAGGGCGAGTTGCTGGTTGCTGTCGTGCCGGTGGCGGGTAGCCTCGATTTGAAAGCCTTGGCGCATGCCGCTGGCGTTAAAAAGGCCGACATGGCGGACCCGCAAGCGGCGCAACGGGCAACCGGTTATTTACTGGGCGGCATTAGCCCGCTGGGGCAAAAGAAACGCCTGCGCACATTTATCGATCAGACCGCGCAGGATTATCCGAGCATCTATGTCAGTGCTGGGCGGCGTGGACTTGAGGTTGAGTTGGCCGCTGCCGTTCTCGCGCTACACACGCAGGCCGCATTCGCCAGTATTGGCCGCGAGTAAGACGCGCGTTTGGCGCTGCAACAATCACAATAAGGGATGAACATGCCTGAGTACCTGCTAGCCATCGATCAGGGCACGACCAGCAGTCGCGCCATTGTTTTCAGCAAGCAGGGCAAGGCCGTTGCCAGTGCACAGGAGGAGTTCAAACAATACTTCCCTGAGGATGGCTGGGTCGAACATGACCCGCAGGCGCTCTGGCAAACCACGCTGGATGTTTGTCGCAAGGCACTCTCGCAAGGCGGCGTTGAAGCGGCGGATATCGTTGCCATCGGCATTACCAACCAGCGTGAAACCACACTGGTCTGGGACGCTGAAAATGGTCAGGCGATCTATCCGGCGATTGTCTGGCAAGACCGGCGCACGGCGGATTATTGCGCCGAACTGAAAGAGGCCGGGCATGAACCCATGGTGGCGGCAGCTTCCGGTTTGCTGATCGATCCGTATTTTTCCGCGACCAAGTTGCGCTGGATTTTGCAGCACGTCCCCGGTGCGCGTGAGCGGGCAGAACGCGGCGAGTTGCGTTTCGGCACGGTGGACAGTTTCCTGCTGTGGCATCTCACAGGCGGCAAGTCGCACAAGACCGACGCGACCAATGCGTCGCGCACCATGTTGTTCAATATTCACACCCAGCAGTGGGACGAAGACCTGCTGGCGCTGTTCGACATCCCGCGCAATATGCTCCCGGAAGTGCTGGATTGCGCCGCTGATTTTGGCAATACCGAGGCCGGGTTATTCGGCGCCGCCATTCCGGTTTACGGGGTTGCCGGTGATCAACAGGCAGCGTTGTTCGGTCAGGCGTGCTTCAAACCGGGCATGATCAAGAGCACTTACGGTACCGGCTGTTTCATGATTCAGAACACCGGCGACACGGCCGTGTCATCACAGCATCGATTGCTGACCACGGTTGGCTACCGCCTCGATGGCAAGGTCACTTATGCGGTCGAGGGCAGTATTTTTGTCGCGGGCGCAGCCGTGCAGTGGTTGCGCGACGGAATCAAGCTGATCAGTCATGCCCGCGAGAGTGAAGCGCTGGCCGAGCAGACTGGCGATGCGTGCGGCGTGTATCTGGTGCCAGCCTTCACCGGTTTGGGCGCGCCGTACTGGGACCCGAAAGCGCGGGGGGCAATTTTCGGCCTGACGCGTGATACCGGGATCAAAGAGATTGTCACCGCCGGTTTGCAATCGGTGTGCTATCAAACCCTGGATCTGCTTGTGGCCATGCGTCAGGACGGCGCCGCTGCGCCAAGTGCGTTGCGTGTTGATGGCGGCATGGTCGAAAATAATTGGCTGATGCAGTTCCTCGCCAATATCCTTGGTGTGACTGTCGAGCGCCCGCAGGTTACCGAAACCACGGCGTTGGGCGTGGCATATCTGGCAGGTTTGCAGGCGGGCGTCCACAGCAGCCTGGAAGAAATTGCTGAACACTGGAATTGTCAGCAACGTTTCGCCTCCACAATCAGCCTCGAACACCGTGAACGCTTGTATAAAGGTTGGCTGGACGCGGTAGGCCGTGTGCGCAGCGAGCCCCTTTGACTGAGTGGATTAGCCAAGCATGGACAAACACCGCTGATGACACGTTCTGCCGTTCGCCTCGGCTGGGCGTTGGGTTTGCTGCTAAGCAGCGCTGCGTATGCTGACGAGGCCCCGGAGAAGCTGGTTATCGCGGGTGATGTTTGGTGTCCGATCAACTGCCCTAAAAATGCCGAACAGCCCGGACTGTTTGTCGAGTTGGCGCAGCAGATTTTTGCCGAATCCGGAATTCAAGTCGAATACCGGGTGATCAACTGGGCCCGTGCCGTGCACGACACGCGTCGCGGTAAGCTCAACGCGCTGATTGGTGCGGGCGTTGAAGATGCCCCCGGCTTTGTGTTCACCGCAACCGCCCCCGGCATTTCTCAAATGTGCTTTTTCTCCCGCTCCGACAATGCCTGGCGTTATGGCGGCGTCGAGTCATTGGCGTCGATTTCGTTCGGCGCCATTAACAGCTACAGCTACGGCGCTGAGCTGGACAGCTATATCCATAGCCATCAGCAAGACTCGCGCAAAGTCCAGCTCGCCTCGGGTGACAACGCCTTGGCCATCAATGTCGATAAAGTGCGCATGGGCCGCATCGATGCCACGATTGAGAACAGTTGGGTCATGGCGTATTACCTCAGTCACAGAGCTGCAGATGAGCAACTGCAAGAGGTCGGTTGTCGGACAAATTCGCTGCCCATTTATCTGGCATTTTCGCCAGCCCTGGAGTCGAGCAAGCGCTACCGTGATATTTTTGAAGCCGGTTTACAGCGTTTCCAGCGCGACGGTCGTATGACTCGTTTGTTGTCGCGCTACGGATTGCAACCGCTGAGTACGCACCTTCCGCGCTGAAAGCCCTTTGCCGTATGACGGAGTTACCGATGTATCAACTAACTGACTTGCTTCACCTCATGGCCCGTCTGCGCGACCCGCAGCATGGTTGCCCGTGGGATTTGCAGCAGTCGTACACAAGCATTGTGCCGCACACCCTTGAAGAAGCTTATGAAGTCGCCGATGCGATTGAGTCCGCTGACTTCGAGCACTTGCCCGGCGAATTGGGTGATCTGCTGTTTCAGGTGGTTTATTACTGCCAGTTGGCAGGCGAAGAAGGGCGCTTTGGCTTTGCCGATGTCGTCGACTCGATTACCCGCAAGCTGGTGCGCCGTCATCCGCATGTGTTCCCCGATGGCGATCTGTATGCAACACCCGGCTCGGTGACGTTAAGCGACGTTGAGGTGAAACAGCGCTGGGAGCAGATCAAGGCCGAGGAGCGCGCCGAGCGTGCCAGTGAGCCGCAACAGCTCTCATTGCTCGATGACGTGCCAGCGGCAATGCCTGCGCTAACCCGCGCAGCCAAACTGCAAAAGCGCGCGGCGCAGGTGGGTTTCGACTGGCCCGAGGCATTGCCTGTGGTGGATAAAGTGCGCGAGGAGCTGGATGAAGTACTGGAGGCAATGAGCGAAAATGATCCGGATGCGATTGCCGAAGAAATAGGCGATTTGCTTTTTGTCGTGACCAACCTGGCCCGACACCTTAAAGTTGAGCCTGAGTCGGCTTTGCGTGCGGCCAACAACAAGTTCGAGAGACGCTTTCGTTTCATCGAACAGGCATTGCGCGAAACCGGCCGCGCCATTGAAAATTGCGATCTGGAAGAGTTGGATGCACTTTGGGGCGAGGCCAAGAAACTCGAAAAGCTGGGTTCTGCCTCCGCTTGTTAAGTTGAATTTTGCAGGTGCGCGTGGCGAGTCACTGCGCATCAAATGATTGTGAGTATGGGAAGGTTATGGCTCTATCACTACGCGACCAGTTGCTCAAAGCCGGTCTGGTCAATGAGAAGCAGGCCAAGCAGGTCAGCAAACAGCAGCAAAAGCAAAAGCGCATGGAGCATAAAGGTCAGGTAGAAAAAGACCAGACTCAGCAGCTTGCCGCCCAGCAGGCTGCAGCGGAAAAGCTGGCTCGCGATCAGGAGCTGAATCGCCAGCAGAAAGAAAAGGCCGAGCAAAAGGCCAAGGCCGCGCAGGTCAAGCAATTGATCGAAGTGTCGCGCCTGCCGAAGCTGACAACCGAGGACTATTACAATTTTGTTGATAACAAAAAGGTAAAACGTATTTCGGTAAATGAACTGATGCGCAACAAACTCAGCAGCGGCTCGCTGGCTATCGTCACCCATGGTGGCGGCTATGAAGTGATCCCGCGCGAAGCCGCCCTGAAAATTCAGGAGCGCGACCCGCATCGAATTATCCTGCTCAACACCCCAACCGAAGCACCAGACGCCGATGATCCTTACGCGGCCTATCAAGTCCCGGATGACCTGATGTGGTGACCCTGCGCTAAATCAGCGCTTGAGGTTAAAACACCCCGCACGAATTTCAATTTCGTGCGGGGTGTTTTTTTGGGGGTGACACCGCTTGCGGCAGTGATTTTATGCGCAGCGTGGCCCTGCCAGCCCTTAGTATTGAAAGCTGCTAGTAGTTATTTTTCCATACGGAAAAGCAGCTTTTATGCGGGCTGAATAACAGTATTAGCTATATGTTTTGTGGCGTCTCCTGACGGCTCGGTGTCTTGTATCAGCGATTGCTGATCCTGCCTCAGGCTTTGTAGATCAGGATGTCTACGTCACTTACAGTATGGAAGCTTTATGAGTGCTAATGCAGGCCAGGATGTTGAATATAAAAACGATGAAATTGATTTAGTCACCCTGGTCCAGGATCTATGGAAACAACGCCTGATCATTCTCGGCGTTATGGGGTTGGTTGGGTTGGCTGCGGTTGCTTATGTACAGATAGCCACGCCTTATTATCAGACGCAGAGTGTGCTTAAAGCTGCGTCCCTCAAAAGCTTCGATCAACTCAATCTCACCGGTGTACATGAAATTGATCGCGATCAAGTGCTCAAGCGTATAGGTGGAGCGCTAGAGTCATATTCCACTCGCTATGCGTTTTTCCAGGAAAACCCTGGGCTTTTCAAAGCGGTTGAGCGGCCAGGTGAGTCGCTGGAGCAGGCTTTTCAACAGTTGAATAAAACTGCATTTAAGATACTCAAGCCGGATTTAAAAAAGCCTGATTCGTTGTTCAACTATGTCGGCTTGAGTTTCGTCTACCCACAAGGCGTGGATGGGCCGGCTGTGGTCAATGGCATGATCAGCTTTGCAACCGCCGATGTGCGTAAGCGCATTGCGTCGGAGATTAATACGCTGATCGCAAACCGCCTGAATAAGCTGCAAAGTAAAATCGTTTCTGCGCGAAAAGGCTATGAAACAACCAAACAGTCGAAGGTTGCCGAGTTATTGGAGGCTGACAGCATCATGCGCGCCAATTTGAATGATGAATTGGCAAGCGTGCGTCAGGAGTTAAATCTCAAGCGTGAGAATCGTATCAAGCAGCTCAGCGAAGCCATCATGATCGCTGAGAAGCTGGGCATACATAAACCCGCCACGCCCTCATCCATGGGCGATGAAAGTCATCAGTCGCAGGGCAATACGATCCGCACCGAAGTCAATAATCAACGGATTCCGTTGTATTTCATGGGTACAGAAGCCCTTAGCGCTGAGCGTGAAGCATTGAGCCTGCGTGAATCCGATGATTTTACCGGGGAGCGTATTGGTGAGATTGAAATGAAGTTGCGGATGCTCAAGGAAAACCGTCAGGTTGAGGCGCTGCTCAAGCGTGATAATGATGATCTGTTCCTGGAGAAGCTGGCCAAGTGGAACGAGGAAATCTCATTCTTAACCGAACTGAAACCGGAATTGCTGTTGCAAGACTTGGTCATTGTTGACCAGCCAGCCATCGAGCCGCTTGCACCGATCAAGCCCAAGAAGCTGTTGATCGTCACATTGGGGTTAGTGTTAGGGGCGTTTTTGGGTGGTTTCATTGCGCTGATAAGGGTGATGATGGCAAACACAGCCGCAAGCCGAACACCCAGATAGTGCTTTTTGCGGGTATCACACCATTTCAGATTCAAGTTTCAGGCATTAAAAAACCGGGCGATGCCCGGTTTTTTAATGTGCCAAAGATTATTTGCCTTTGACCGTTTTGCCTTCAACTGTGCCTTCTTGCAGCATGATCTGGTATTCCTTGCCGTCTTTCTCAACCTGGTTGAGTGCGACCAGCAGATAACCCCAGTCTTTGGCAAACCACAGGGTGGTTTTGCGCTTGCTTTGAGTCGGGTCACGCACGCGTTCAACCTTGATCGCGTCGATCATGCCAGCCTTGGTATTCACGGCCTCCTGACCCAGAACGCGGAAGTCATAGGTTTCAACTTCGTCGCCGTCGATCACCTGGTAACTCATGGTCTTTTTGCCTTCAGCCACGTCATTTTGCAGAGCGATCTGATAGGTCGACTTATCAAGCAGGCCAGCATTGAGCGGCAGTTTGATCGGGTCGCCACGATCTGAGCCGGTGATTTGCTTGGCTTCCCAATTGAAGGTCTGTTCGATTTTCTTGCCTTTGCCCAAGCCGCTGCGCTCGAAGGTGTAGCTCAGCGGTTTGATTGCGGCCTCATCCATGCGGAAAGTGCTTTCCTCATTCAGGCTGGCCACCAGCATGGATGCATTGAAGCTGAGTTGCCAGGTGCCGTCATCGCGGGTTTTGAGGCTGCGCTCAGCAGAGCCGCTGATAGGCAGCTGCTTCCAGTCAGCGGTGTAGCTGGCAGAGAAAGGTTTCAGCTCACCAGCAAACACCGAGGTGCTGAAAAGTGCGAGGGCGAACAGTAAGGCTCGACGCATGTTGTCTCCTAGGTTCGAATCTGGTGGCCGCTGGCAGGCAGTGGCTGATCATCAAGCATTACCCCTTGCGTGCCAAGGTGCAAGCGGCCTTGTGCAAACCAACGAACTGCAAGCGGATAAATTACATGCTCTTGTACGTGTACACGCTCTGCAAGGCTGGCCGGAGTGTCATCGGCATTAACCAGCAGTACTGATTGTAAGACCAATGGGCCGCCATCGAGTTCCTCGGTCACAAAGTGAACGCTGCAGCCGTGCTCGCCGTCACCGGCTTCAAGCGCGCGCTGATGCGTGTGCAAACCCTTGTATTTGGGCAACAGAGAAGGGTGGATGTTGAGCAGTCGGCCTTGATAGTGACGCACGAAACCGCTGGTAAGTATCCGCATGAAACCGGCCAGAACCAGTAGATCCGGGCTGTTTTGATCGATCAGCTCGATCAGGGCGGCGTCAAAGGCTTCGCGGTCGGCAAACTGGCGGTGATCCAGCGAGAAAGCGGGGATTCCCGCCGCCTTGGCTCGCTCCAGGCCGTATGCGTCAGCGCGGTTGGAGATGACCGCGCTGATTCGGGCTGGGTTGTCACCTGTTTGGGTGTCATCAATCAGGGCCTGCAAGTTGCTGCCAGACCCCGATATCAGTACGACTACATTACAGGTACTTGGCATCAATGACTTTTCAGGTTGTTCAGTACAACGCGCTCAGCGCCTTCAGCTGCGGTGCTGATCTGGCCGATCACCCAAGGTTGCTCGCCTTCAGCGCGCAGGGTGTTGAGTGCGGTTTCAACCTGATCCTGCGCTACGCAGATGACCATGCCAACGCCGCAGTTGAGTACGCGGTGCATCTCGTGCTCGTCAACGTTGCCTTGCTCTTGCAGCCAGTCGAATACCGCTGGACGATTCCAGCTGGCGATATCGATGATGGCCTGAGCACCTTCCGGCAGAACGCGCGGAATGTTGTCGAGCAGGCCGCCACCGGTGATGTGGGCCATGGCTTTGACCGCGCCAGTGTCCTTGATCAGCTTGAGCAGTTGCTTGACGTAGATGCGCGTCGGCGCCATCAGCAGTTCAGTCAGCGGTTTGCCATCGAGTTGGATGTTTTCGATGTCGGCACCAGCCACTTCGATAATCTTGCGGATCAGCGAGTAGCCGTTCGAGTGCGGGCCGGAAGACGGCAGGGCAATCAGCGCATCGCCAGTCGCGACTTTCGAACCGTCGATAATTTCAGCTTTTTCGACAACACCGACGCAGAAACCGGCCAGATCGTAGTCTTCGCCTTCGTACATGCCAGGCATTTCGGCCGTTTCGCCGCCCACCAGCGAGCAACCCGCCAGTTCACAGCCTGCGCCAATGCCGGTAACCACTTGCGCGGCAACGTCAACATTGAGCTTGCCGGTGGCGTAGTAGTCGAGGAAAAACAGCGGTTCGGCGCCACATACCACTAGGTCGTTGACGCACATTGCGACCAAGTCCTGGCCGATGCTGTCGTGCTTGTTGAGGTTCAGTGCCAGGCGCAGCTTGGTGCCCACGCCGTCAGTGCCCGAAACCAGCACCGGTTGCTTGTAGCCAGCCGGGATCTCGCAAAGGGCGCCAAAGCCGCCCAAGCCACCCATGACTTCCGGACGAGCAGTGCGCTTGGCGACACTTTTGATGCGTTCAACCAGGGCTTCGCCCGCGTCGATGTCTACACCTGCGTCCTTGTAGCTGATGGAGGGTTGCTTGCTCATAGATCCAGGCCTTTAAAGGAAAATACGGATAAGCTCAGGCAGCAGATGCTACCGCTCTTCGAGGCGCGCGATTTTATCAGGCTTGCCCCCTAGCGGCCACCCACGCGCAGCTATGGTTGCCAGCGGGCGAGTGGTTGTTTTAGCTTTAGCCTGCATATCGTCGGGCAAAATGTTAATTTTAGTCGCTAACGTTACTTCTGCAGACTCGAACAAAAAGCCGTTGTGAGGGTCAATCAGCAGCCCAGATACTGTTTTAAGTTATATCGGCGCGCCAAGTGCCAAAAATCATGGAGTCCTTGAAAAGGTCACGAGCGACGGATTGTAAAGCAGGCGGTTGCGATTCATGCCCATGCCAATGTGCAGATTGAGCCGCTCTTGTTGCGGCGCAGGCCAGCATCCCGCGCAGTACTTTTTCACGGGTTCCCAACTATCCTCTATTCCGGTGTGATACCCGTGACCCGCCAATTGAGAGCCTTATTCATGCGACTGACTGCCCGCTTGCTCCTTCTGAGTTGTTCGCTGTTCAGCCTCACAGGTGTTGCTGCAACGGTGACCGACCTTTATCAGGTCCTTGAGCCGGTTAGAAGTCAGCAGCCTGCCGAGCGCGATGAAGCCATCGGCCGTGCATTCGATACGCTGGTTCTGCGCTTGACCGGCCAGGCCGATGCTGCGCAGAAACCGGCTCTGGCGGAGCTGAAGAAAGACCCGCAGCAAATTATCAGCCGTTACGGTTATGAGGGCAGCAGTCTGCAGGTCGATTTCGACCCGGTCAGCACCGATCGCGAATTGCGTCAGGCCGGCCTCTCGCTGTGGGGCAGTAACCGTCCGCTGATTCTGATCTGGTGGCTCAATCAGGACGAATACGGCAATACGCTGGTCGGCGACGGCATAGAGAGCGCTGAAACGATTCGCCAGTCCGCCCAGCATCGCGGTTTGCCGGTACGCATGCCGCTGGCTGATTTGAGCGAGCAACTGGTGGCAACCCCTGAAAACCTCGCGGCCAGTCAGCCCGATGCCTTAGAGCCGATCTCCGAGCGCTACGGTGCCGATTCTCTACTGGCGGTGACCGCGACGCAAAGTGCCGACAAGTGGAGCGCCGAATGGAGTCTTTGGGTCGGTACTGAGCGTGAGCAGGGCAATGCCAGTGGGCAAGATCTCGCGTCACTGAGTGATGCTGTGCTGCTTGAAGTCAGTCAGCGTCTGGCCAAACGCTATGCGGTGGCTGCCAGTGCTTCAAGCTCGCTGACAGTTGAGATATCAGGCGCCAATCTTTCACGTTATGCCGAACTGCAACAGGCACTTGAGCCTTTCGACGCCACGTTGAGCAAGGTTGAAGGCGATCGTCTGATCTACCGGGTCAAGGCCAATGCCGATCAACTCCGCGCTCAACTGGGCCTGCTCGATTTGCGCGAAGTATCTGCGGATGAAGTGGCTCCCGAGGTGCAAGAGCCGTCGCAAGATTCCGCTAAACAGGGCCAACCTGAAGCGCCGGCTCCGCAAATTGTGCCGCGCTCCGATGTGCTGCGCTTTAGTTGGTAAGTCGTTTCCAGCTTATTCACTGTTTTCAGTGATGACTCTCCCAAACCGCCAGAAAGCCTCTGGCGGTTTGTTTCTTTTATAGTCGTATGATCTTTTCTCTTAATACTCGGTTGAGGCGCTTGCATGAAGGAATCAACACGTTGGCTATGGTTGGCTGGGCTGCTACTGACGGCTTGGCTGGTGTACTTGCTGCTGCCGATCCTGTCGCCGTTTGTCGTCGGCATGTTTATCGCCTACCTCGGCGATCCGCTGGTCGACCGGTTCGAACGCTGGGGAATGTCCCGTACATGGGGCGTAGTTGTGGTGTTTGCGTTGATCACGCTGGTCACGATGGTCGCGCTTTTAGTGCTGATTCCGCTTCTGGGCAAGCAGCTGATGCGCCTTTACGAACTACTTCCCCAGATTATCGACTGGGTTCAGCACAGCGCACTGCCGTGGTTGCAGCTTAAACTGGGGCTATCCGATGATTTCTGGCAGTTCGACAAACTCAAGCAGGCGCTGTCGGGCAATCTTGGCAAGACCACCGATTTCGTTGGGCTGATCGTGTCGAAAGTTACTGCCTCAAGCGTGGCAGTAGTCGCCTGGCTGGCAAATCTGTTCCTGATTCCGGTGGTGGGGTTTTATCTACTGCGCGATTGGGACGTGATGATGGCAAAACTTCGCGGCATGCTGCCACGCTCCAGCGAGAAGCGCGTAGTTGGCTTGATGGGCGAGTGTCACGAAGTACTCGGTGCTTTCTTGCGCGGCCAGTTAATGGTCATGCTGGCGCTGGGCACTATCTATGCGATCGGCCTGATGAGCATCGGCCTGGAGCTTGGCTTACTGATCGGCCTGCTCGCCGGTCTGGCAAGTATCGTGCCTTATCTGGGCGTTGCAGTCGGTGTGAGCGCGGCAATGGCCGCCGGGTTATTCCAGTTTGGCGTTGATCTCTATCCGCTGCTGGCAATCGCGGGCGTGTTTATTGTCGGGCAAATGCTGGAGGGCATGCTGCTCACACCTTGGCTGGTGGGTGACCGTATCGGCCTGCATCCGGTGGCGGTCATCTTCGCAATTATGGCCGGAGGTCAGCTGTTTGGTTTCACCGGCGTACTTTTAGCCCTGCCTGCAGCAGCCGTTATCATGGTTTTGCTACGTCATGCCCATGTCTTTTATAAGCACTCACGCGCCTATGGAGTCGAAGAGTCAATCGACTGATTGGGATGAGTTTAGGCGGGTTAATTGCTGTATCGACAGGCAGCTTGACTGGTCGCCTTCTTGAGAGGGCGGCCGTCTAAAACCGGTGGGGCTATAGTCCAAGTTTGAGCTAGCTAGAGAGCCTAAGCCTTTGAATCGAGCAGAAAAATTCAGCAATGACACAGCCCTCCGAAGCCTATAAACTTTGACTACTTTATGGAGAGCCTGCTGGCGATTCTGAGGAACCGCCAAAATCCGCATGAACCCAATTCAGCTGCCACTCGGTGTGCGTCTACGTGATGACGCCACCTTTGCCAACTACTATCCCGGAGCTAACGCTGCGGCGCTAGGCTATGTCGAACGTCTTTGTGAGGCTGAAGCCGGCTGGGCGGAAAGTCTTATCTATCTCTGGGGGCATAACGGTGTTGGCCGTAGTCACTTGCTCCAGGCTGCATGCCTGCGTTTCGAGCAGCGTGGTGAGTTGGCGGTATATCTGCCGTTCAGTCAGGTCGATGACTTCAACCCGTCGCTCCTCGACAACCTCGAGCGTTGCGAGCTGGTTTGCCTTGATGATCTGGAGTGTGTGGTTGGGCGCAAGGATTGGGAAGAGGCGCTGTTCCATCTGTTCAATCGCCTGCGCGACAGTGGCCGCAAGTTGCTGCTGGCCGCGAACAGTTCGCCGCGTGAACTGGCTGTCAAACTACCCGATCTGAAATCTCGCCTGACCCTGGCGCTGGTATTCCAGCTGCAAGGGCTCTCGGATGAAGACAAATTACGCGCCCTGCAGTTGCGTGCATCGCGCCGAGGGCTGCACCTGAGTGATGAAGTAGGGCGCTTCATTCTCACGCGCGGCGAGCGCAGCATGAACTCGCTGTTCGATTTGCTCGAGCGCCTGGACCATGCTTCCCTTCAAGCCCAGCGCAAATTGACCATTCCCTTCCTAAAAGAAACCCTCGGCTGGTAAAAATCTGTTTTCTGGCGGCTGCGCTTGGCCATGCTGCGTTGGATTAGCGCTCGAAACGCTCACTTACATGAGTAAGCTTCGCGCCCTGCCCACGAATCCGCCTTGCCTGACCTACGCTCGCCTCGCCAGAAAACCAGATTTTCCCCGTCACAAAACCCCGTAGGGCTGGGGAGCGGGAGGGCTTTTGGTTAAGAGCTTTCAAGGCAAAAGCGCGATTTTTTGGTGGGGGCGCAGCACTCGCGCCATCTTTGCGCCATGCTGCGTTGGATTAGCGCTCGCAACGCTCACTTACATGAGTAAGCTTCGCGCCCTTCCCACGAATCCGCCTTGCCTGACCTACGCTCGCCTCGCCAGAAAACCAGATTTTCCCCGTCACAAAACCCCGTAGGGCTGGGGAGCGGGAGGGCTTTTGGTTAAGAGCTTTCAAGGCAAAAGCGCGATTTTTTGGTGGGGGCGCAGCACTCGCGCCATCTTTGCGCCATGCTGCGTTGGATTAGCGCTCGGAACGCTCACTTACATGAGTAAGCTTCGCGCCCCGCCCACGAATCGGCCTTGCCTAGCCTACGCTCGCCTCGCCAGAAAACCAGATTTTCCCCGTCACAAAACCCCGTAGGGCTGGAGAGCGGGAGGGCTTTTGGTTGAGAGCTATGAAGCAGAGCAGGGCGGGCTTTGGGGGAAATGGCTTGGGGATGAGATAACGGTAAACGGCAGCGAGTTCTCGCAGTAAGAAAAGAATGCGAAAGCTTCTAAACCCCAAAGCTCTGCTTTTAACCAAAGCCTCTGCCCTTAATTAAGCTTCCAGCTTCACGCGGTCTTCGGGTGAGCCTCTGTGTAGGTGCGAGCGGTGGGAGTGCAAGGCAAAAAGCTGTTCAAACGCGGAGTTTACGTAAAGTAAATGAGCATTTTGAGCAGCTTTTTAACGCCGCAATCGCGCCGCGCAGCCCTTCACCGTGGCTCCTACATCACTCACCAGAAAGCTTGCGATCTTGTTGAAACTTCCAGCGGGTGTATAGAAGGGCGCTGCAAAAGAGGCTGAAGCTGATGATGGTTTCCAGCACACCAAACACGGCCCTGCTTGGGTCGATTGCCGCGAGGATGCCCTGAATGAAGTACAGGTTGATCACAAAGCAGGTCCACGCATGACCGCGTGCATGGCCCAGAAACATACCGGGTGCAAGCAGCAACAATGGCAGTAACTGGATGCACATGACCACCCAGGTGCGGGCGCCGTGCAGATCGGCGAAACCCAGGTTCCACACTGCGATGAGCAGCGCCAATGCGACGAACAGCACAAGGCTGATGATGCGGCTGGCTTGCACACGTGGCTGTAGCCACTCAAGGCTCGGCAGTGGTTTTTTCGCTTTAGCCACGACCGGCCTCCAGTTTCATTGCGGTACGGGCTATACGCTCACCCAGTGCGCGGCACAGGGTTTTCTCGTGCTCATCCAGCGCGCGCTTGCCATCTGCGCCGGCATAGTGGCTTGGGCCGTAAGGTGTGCCGCCGCCTTGGGTGTTGAGCAGGGCAGACTCACTGTAAGGCAGGCCGGTTATCAGCATGCCGTGGTGCAGCAGCGGCAGCATCATCGACAGCAGAGTTGTTTCCTGACCGCCGTGCAGACTGGCGGTTGAGGTGAAAACCCCAGCAGGTTTGCCGACCAATTCACCGGTTAGCCAAAGGCTGCTGGTGCCATCAAGGAAGTACTTGAGTGGCGCGGCCATGTTGCCAAAGCGCGTAGGGCTGCCGAGCACCAGTGCTGAGCATTTTTTCAGGTCGTCGAGGCTTGCATACAACGCGCCTTCTTCAGGAATTGCCGGGGCAACCGCTTCGCATTCGGTCGAGATTGCGGGCACGGTGCGCAAGCGGGCTTCCATGCCGGCTTTTTCGATGCCGCGGGCGATTAGCTTGGCCATCTCGCTGGTTGCGCCGTGGCGGCTGTAATACAGCACCAGTACGTAAGGTGTGCTCACGCTAGAATCTCCAGAACCCGCTCTGGCGGTCGGCCGACGATGGCGCGATCACCGGCGATAAGAATCGGTCGCTCGATCAGCTTGGGATTGGCCACCATAGCGTCAATCAACTGCTGTTCGGTGAGCGTGGCATCAGCCAAATTAAGGGCTTTGTATTCTTCTTCACCGGTGCGCAATAGGCTGCGGGCCGGCATGTCGAGCTTGCGCAGCAGCGCTGTCAGTTCATCTGCGCTGGGCGGCGTTTCGAGATAGCGCACGATGGCCGGAGTCAGGCCGCGCTCTTCAAGTATCTGCAAGGCGCTGCGGGATTTGGAGCAGCGCGGGTTGTGATATAGCGTCAGATCGGTCATGAGAGGGCTCGCATGTTGCATCAGGTGGCGGCTATTCTAACCTCATGAGGGGTGTAAGTCTGAACACCTCGGCGCATTGCGTGTCTTAAACGCTATGGCTGTTGGCTAAGGAGAGGGCATGCTTCAGCGTTTTAAAAACTGGATCGAATTCTGGCGGTTTCTGATTCAGCGATTTCTGGCGGATCGGGGCGCCAACAATGCCGCCGCGCTGACCTACACCACGCTGTTTGCGGTGGTGCCGATGATGACCGTGACCTTCTCGATGCTTTCAACCGTGCCAGCGTTTCAGGGCATGAGTGAGCAAATACAAACTTTCATCTTCCATAACTTCGTACCCTCCGCCGGCGAGATGGTGCAGGACTATCTGCGCGACTTCACTACACAGGCCAGGCAGCTGACCTGGGTCGGGGTGATTTTTCTGGCGGTCACGGCGTTCTTGATGCTGGTCACCATCGAGAAAACCTTCAACACCATTTGGCGCGTGCGTCAGCCACGGCGCGGGGTTTCGAGTTTTTTGCTGTATTGGGCGATCTTGAGTCTGGGGCCGATCCTGCTCGGTGCCGGGTTCGCGATCAGTACCTATGTGGGTTCGTTGGCGCTTCTCTCCGGACCTGATGCGTTGATTAACGCCGAGTTGCTCTGGCGCTTTATGCCGTTATTGTTTAGTACGGCGGCATTCACCTTGCTTTACGCCACAGTGCCGAATGCGCGCGTGCCGTTGAAGCACGCTCTGATTGGCGGGCTGTTCACGGCAGTATTGTTCGAAGTGGCCAAATCGCTGTTTGGTTTGTATGTGCGGATCTTTCCGAGTTATCAGCTTATCTACGGGGCGTTCGCCACCGTGCCGTTGTTTTTGTTGTGGATCTACTTGTCCTGGCTGATTGTGCTGATCGGTGCAGAGTTGGTCTGCAACCTGTCATCCTCGTATCAGTGGCGCAAGTTGGCCATGCCCAAGCTGTTGGTTGTGCTGGGTATCCTGCGGGTTTTTCATGATCGTCAGCAGTCCGGCCTGAAGGTGCGTCTGCGGGATGTTCAGCGCCAAGGCTGGAATTTGCCTGAGCATGAATGGGAGGAGGCGTTGGAGTATCTGGAACGCCAGCATCTGGTTGCACCAATCGGGGCCGGGCGCTGGTTGTTGAGCCGCGATATCAATACCTACAGCATGCAGCGCCTGATTAACCACAGCCCGTGGCCGTTGCCGCGCCCGGAGCAGCTGCCGGAAAACCTCGACGAGCCTTGGTATCCGGCATTTCGTCAGGCATTGCTCAAGCTTGATGAGGAGCAGGGCCGTCTGTTTGATGACAGCCTGAGCAGTTGGTTACAAGGTGAGCCTCAGAGCACTACTGGGTAGCGCGTGACGCAAACAGTTTCGAGGTTCGCCGTTGGCAGCGGCAGTATTTTCTGGTGATGCATGTTGTTCATTTGCAGCCAGACGTTTTCGCCCTCGACAAATTGCCCGGTCGGCAGCCATAAACCATGATGCCAAGCGCTGTCTTGCGCCGGTGTGCTTTGCAAAATGCCCGGATGGGTTTGCGCGCTGGGCGTGCGCCGCAGCCAGATGGGCTTGGGCAGCCCTTTTAGGTAGCGCAGCCCGAAGTGCATGCCCTCGGCGTTGATGTGACGCCAGCGCACCAGTGCCAGCGTCGGGATCACGCTGTCAGTCAGTAAAATGACCAATTGGCCGACGCTGATCTTGGTCTTTTGCTCGGCGCTGCACAGCAGTCGGGCGCCGCCTGGGCTGGCATCCTGAATCAGTCCCGGAATTTTCAAAGGTCGTTGTTCTAACAACTGCGCATGAATAGCCTGCAAACCGGCGACCAAATGGCAGGTCTGCTCGTGCTCAAGGCGTTGGTGGCGACGTTGCTGGCGGCCCAGCCAGTGCTGCTGAACCTCCTGAAGTAATGCGTGCTCTTTGCTGCTTTGCAGGGGGGAAGGCTCCTGCAAGGCGATTAACAGCGCGCCCAATTCAAAGCGACGCAAATATTCGACGCTGCCTTCTGGCGTTTGTGTGAGCGTCAGATAAGGCTGTGATTCAGTCAGATCAATTGTCGGGCCACTGGGTTCGTCTTCACGCTCCCAAGGCAATAGCACAGCATGTTGAGCTAACGGTGCGAGTGCACTGAACAGTTCCAGGCACTGGTTTTCGGCCAGATGGAAAGGGTTGCTCAGCGCGGCAAGCAGCATTTGCTGGTAGAGGCCGCGCAAGGTGTCGGCCGGAGTTGGTACGAATGCCGCCGCAATGGGATCGTCGAGGCACTGCTGATGCTCGCCAAGCCAGTAGATTATGTGACTGTCACGCCACAAGTTGGGATGCGGTTCCTGATACAGCTGGTGGTTACGCAGCATCTTCTGAGCAAGAAATTGCAGCGTCATGTACAGGCACCACGCCAGATGCGGGCGTGAAGGGTGCTTGCTCTGAAGTATCTGCAACAGCAGTCTTTTAAAGCCCGTAGCCAGTTCTTCGCAGAGTTGGATGAAGGCTTGGCCAAGCCGGATTTGGCTTGAGTTCTGGCTGGAGTAGTGACGGAACGCGTCACTGAAACTTTGCAGTGCCCTTTGCCTTTCTAGTAAGGTCATCGGGCTGCGATTATGGCGGTGCAGTAAGCGCGTGATGCTGCTGAGGGCAGATTCAATCGGCATCTCCCGAGCTTGCGCCAGTTGCAGGCTAAGATCAGTCAATGAGTCGGCGTTTTGCTCACTTATCTCCGCCACTTCCAGACGCAAGGCATCGAGTGTCATGCCACCCCCGAGCGCACGAGGATCGAATGCATGGGTAATGCTTTCCAGACGTTTCTACGTTCATCCATAACGGTATTTGCTTGTCTTATTCTTATCGCCTGCAGCGACGATGTCGGGCTTGATCAACACGGTCAGAAGGTCGCGGCTGAACGTTTGCAAGGGCAGTGGCTGGTTATTAATTATTGGGCCGAGTGGTGTGCACCTTGCCGCACCGAGATCCCCGAGCTTAATGCCTTGAGCAGTCAGCTGGCAAAGGAATCCGTGCAGGTCGTGGGGGTTAATTTTGATGCCTTGCGCGGTAAAGAGCTAGGCACGGCGAGTGATGCAATGGGTATCAAGTTCACGGTTCTTGAAGAAGACCCGGCGCCACGCTTCAAATTGCCGCGCGCCGAGGCATTACCTGTCACTTATATAGTCGACGATAAGGGCCAGATGCGCGAACGGCTGCTGGGTGAACAAACAGCTGCGGGCATTACCAAGCGCCTGCAAGCACTGCGTGACGAGGGATAAGGTATGACGCAAATCTGTATGCATGGATTTGTCAGCGGTCTTGTGCAGGGCGTTGGCTATCGCCAGGCAACCGCTGAAAAGGCGGAAGAACTTGAGCTTAACGGCTGGACGCGTAACCTTGCAGATTCACGCGTTGAGGTTTTATGTGAGGGCGAGCAGGACGCTGTCGAGGCGTTTGTCGAGTGGCTTAAGCAAGGGCCGCAAGCAGCTGACGTCAGCGAGGTCAGCCTTACAGAGCAACCGCTGCAAGGCATTGCCGGCTTCATTGTGCGTCGATAATACCGAGACCGGCCCGCTGGATACGCGGGCCGTTGGCTTGTTTACAGCGATGCAGGGTCCGCAACCAGGCGGCCGGCATCCTGGGTCAGGGCTCTCAGAAAGCCTTCCTGAAGTTCAGGGTCGTTGCGTGTCAGCTCGATCAGGCTTTGTTCAAGCTCGCTGGCTTCTTCTTCCAATCCCAGTTCGGATAGCCGCTTCACCCGATGCACCCATTCAGCGGTGTCATCGCCTTCGAGGTCGTCGTAGATCAGGCGGTGCGCCTCATCCAATTTGCCGCGCAAGGTATGGCTGACAATCAGGCTGGCGTGCGCACTGGTATCACTCTGCTCGTCGGTGACGGTGAGCAGCAGTGTGCCAAGGCGAGCGCTGTCCTGATCGGCAAAGGGATTGTCGAGCAAGTTGATGCGCAAGATACCGTTGCGGTCGGTGAGCAGTTCGTGATCCTTGCCGGCAGCGGTGACTGTGACCGGGCGCTCAGCCCACGGCATGCTGGTGTACTCCATGCGCGTATCCAGGCGTTGCTCGTCGATACTCGCCAGATTCTGCTGTGAGCGGCCATTGGATTCGGCATTGATGAACGGGTTGAGCCCGGCAAAGCCGTAGCTGATCCAGTCCTTGGTGACCGTATCCGGCAGGCTGCCGAGCAGCACCACATTCAATACGTTGGCGCCCACGCCGGCCACGACTGCTACCGCACCGAGAGGGATCTCGTACAGTTCGCGCCACGGTTGATAAGGCGTGTAGCGATCATAACGGCGGGTGACCTCGAAGGCGGTTACCTCAAAGGTTTTTTGTTCGTGCACACGCACGCGCCGTTGCGGCAAACCCAGTGTCTTGGGTTCGCCGGCATCGATTAGCAGGCTGTGATCGAGCAACTTACGCTCGATGCGTTCCTCGTGTTCGCTGCGTTGCGGGAGCTGGTTGGCACAGCCGCTGAGGAAGAGGGCGCAGCAGAGTGCTGCGCCGCCCAGGTGCAAGGTGTTTCGCTTGAGCATGATGACTCTTGGTAATGGTGCTGAAATCAGCGGCTGATACGGGCCTGAATAAACGCCATGATGTCTGCGGCGGGGATCACCTGAGCCTCGGTTTCCGTACGGCTCTTGTACTCCACGTTACCTTCGGCAAGGCTGCGGTCACTGACCACGATGCGATGCGGAATGCCGATCAGTTCCATGTCTGCGAATTTGATGCCCGGACTGGTCTTTTTGTCACGGTCATCGAGCAAAACTTCAAAGCCGGCTGCGGTGAGGTCTGCATACAGCTTATCGGTTGCTTCGCGTACCACTTCGGTTTCGTAACGCAGTGGCACAAGCGCGATCTGGAACGGCGCCAGTGTGTCATTCCAGAGAATGCCGCGCTCGTCGAAGTTCTGCTCGATAGCTGCTGCTACCACGCGGGAAACACCGATGCCGTAGCAACCCATGGTCAGGGTAACGGGCTTGCCGTTCTCGCCCAGCACCTGGCAGTTGAGGGCCTGGCTGTACTTGGTACCCAACTGGAAGATGTGGCCGACTTCGATGCCGCGCTTGATAACCAGTGTGCCCTGGCCATCCGGGCTCGGATCACCGGCCAGTACGTTGCGCAGGTCGGCAACTTCCGGCAGCGGCAGATCGCGCTCCCAGTTAACGCCGAAATAGTGCTTGTCTTCGATGTTCGCACCGGCCGCGAAATCGCTCATCATCGCGACCGAGCGATCAATGATGCAGGTAATTGGCAGATTGACCGGGCCAAGGGAGCCAGGACCGGCACCAATCGCTGCACGAATTTCATCTTCGTTGGCCATAACCAGCGGGCTGGCGACCTGCTCTAGGTTGGCAGCCTTGATTTCGTTAAGCTCATGATCGCCACGCACAATGAGCGCAACCAGCTTGCCTTCTTCGGCGCCATGCACGACCAGTGTCTTGATGGTTTTTTCGATGGCCAGATCAAAACCTTCAACCAGAGCGCTGATGGTCTTGGTGTTCGGCGTATCAATCAGGCGCATGGCTTCGGTTGCAGCGCCGCGGCTGGTTTCGCGTGGAATGGCCTCGGCTTTCTCGATGTTGGCGGCGTAATCCGAGCTGTCGCTGAACGCGATGTCGTCTTCGCCGGAGTCTGCGAGTACATGGAATTCGTGCGAGCCGGTGCCGCCGATCGAGCCGGTGTCAGCCTGTACTGGACGGAAATCAAGGCCCAGGCGGCTGAAGATGTTGCAGTAAGCCTGATGCATGCGGTCGTAAGTGACTTGCAGCGAAGCTTGGTCGGCGTGGAAAGAGTAGGCATCTTTCATGATGAACTCACGGCCACGCATCAGGCCAAAACGCGGACGGATTTCGTCGCGGAATTTGGTCTGAATCTGGTACATGTTCAGCGGCAGCTGCTTGTAGCTGTTCAGCTCGTTACGCGCGAGGTCGGTAATCACCTCTTCGTGAGTCGGGCCTGCACAAAAATCACGGCCGTGACGGTCTTTCATGCGCAGCAATTCTGGGCCGTACTGTTCCCAGCGGCCAGACTCCTGCCACAGTTCGGCAGGCTGAATGCCGGGCATCAATACTTCCAGGGCGCCTGCTGCGTCCATTTCTTCGCGCACAATTTTCTCGACCTTGCGCAGGGTGCGCAGGCCCATCGGCAGCCATGTGTAGAGGCCGGAGGCAAGTTTGCGGATCATCCCGGCGCGGAGCATCAACTGGTGGCTGATAACTACGGCATCGCTAGGGGTTTCTTTCAGGGTCGAGAGCAGGAATTGACTGGTACGCATGATTGGCGGGTCTACCGATTGCAAAGACTTTATTAGGTCGGCATTGTACGGTGATGATTCGGTTGCGTATAGGATGCAGCTTATAGATGGGCATAGGGAGGGGCGTGTGTTAACAGCACAAGAAGTACAAGACGTAATTCATGCCGGTTTGCCGATGGCGCAGGATCTGGATTTACGCATTGAGCGGCTGGATTCGGAAGGGGTGTTGGCGCGTGTGCCATTCAGCACCCGATTGGTGCGCCCCGGTGGCACTGTTTCAGGGCCAACCATGATGGCGCTGGCCGATGCGGCCATGTATGCCGTGGTGATGGGACGACTGGGGCGAGTCGAAATGGCAGTCACTTCTAATTTGAATATCAACTTTCTGGTCAAGCCTCAGCCGGTAGACTTATTGGCCGATGCACGCATCTTGCGCTTAAGTAAGCGTCAGGCAGTTTGTGAAGTTCTGCTTTACAGCGCAGGCAATGAAGGCGAATTAGTGGCGCATGTAACAGGGACTTATGCACTGCCGCTTTAATCCTGTTTAATTGCTGTTTGTTTAAATTTTGAGCAATAAAAAACCCGGCCGAAGCCGGGTTTTTTGTGTGCTGCTATTCAGTCAAGACTGAATTACATCACGTCCAGCGGGTAGTCCATGATGAAACGGAAATCGTTCACGTCAGCAGAGTAGAAGTCATTCTGTGCATCGTTGGCACGGTAGATCGCGCTACGGATACGGAACGACAGGTCTTTAGCTGCGCCGCTCTGGATCACGTATTTGGTTTCGAAGTCGAACTCGTGCTCTTTACCTTCTTCGCCAGCAACACCAGTGTCGATGTTGTCACCGTAGATGTAACGAGCCATGAAGCTCAGGCCTGGAACGCCGTATTCAGCCATGTTCAGGTCGTAGCGAGCCTGGTACGACTGCTCGTCACGGCTTACGAAGTCAGAGTACTGAACCGAGTTGGCAACCCAGATGGTGCCGCCGCCGTCTACACCGTAGTTGTAGAGGGATGCATCACCAGTAGAGCGCTGGTAAGCAACGGTGAAGGTGTGAGCGCCGATACCGTAAGCTGCTGCGATACTCCACAGGTCGTTATCGGTAGACAGGCCGCCTTTACCGTCGTCAGTAGCGCCCAGTTCCTGGCCGTCACCCTTGGTGTGGTAACCGTTAACGTCGAAGTTGAGGTTCTGGCCTTCTGCGATCGGCAGGTTCCAGTTGACGTTCAGGTAAGTCTTTTTCCAGTAGTCTTCAACGTCAGAGTAGTGCAGGCCAGCGCTGAGGTTATCAGTGAAGGCGTAGTTTGCACCGTAGATGTTGGCTGCTTTCAGTTCGAATGTGTCACGGTCAGTCGAAGTTTGGCTGCTCATTGCAGTGAAACGACCGCCAGACAGCTCAAGACCTTCGATTTCGTTGCTGACCAGGTAAGTACCGGTTGCAACTTCTGGCAGGATGCGGCTGTCGTCAGTGCTGAACACTGGGCTGCCAACAAACTGGCTACCGTATTTCAGGCCGGTGTTGGAAACGCGGAACTTGATCGCGCCACCAACTTCGGTCTGGGTTTTTTCAGCGCTGCCGTCGCTCGACTGATCGAACTGGCCAGTACCGAAACGGCCACGGCCGCTGTCCAGTGCCAGGCTGCTCAGAGTGTGAGCGTCAAAGCCTACACCGATGGTGCCTTGAGTGAAGCCAGATTCGAACAGGGTGCGCAGACCCCAGCCAGTTTCTTCGCGGTAGCCATTACCAGAGCCAGCAGTGTTGCTAGCGCCGTTGCGGAGGTCACGGTTCATGTACAGAACGCGGTTGAAGATGTCGAAGCTGCTGTCTTCGATAAAACCGTTCGATTCGGATTGGCTAGAGGCGAAAGCCATCTGCGTCGAGCCCGCGGCTACTGCCAGGGCGATTGTGCTCCACTTCATCACTTGCATCGTGACTGCTCCTTTGGTTTAGGGAAACTCTGAAGAAGACTTCCTTATTTTGGCAAAATGCCCGGACTCCACCCGCCGAGTTTTCCGATGAAGCAGATGACCTTCGCCGACGCCGAGTACGCCGGCAAGCGCAAACAGACCCGCAAAGAGCTGTTCCTGATCGAGATGGATCGGGTGGTGCCGTGGAAGGGTTTGGTTGCCTTGATCGCCCCGCATTATCCCAAGGGCGAAGGCGGTCGTCCGGCGTATCCGCTGATGGCGATGCTGCGGGTTCATCTGATGCAGAACTGGTTTGGCTACAGCGACCCGGCGATGGAGGAAGCGCTGTACGAGACCACCATCCTGCGCCAGTTTGCGG
>NZ_FPBC01000002.1 GCF_900116605.1 Pseudomonas marincola | reverse complement strand
CGCTCGGCTTCCAGACGCTTGAGCCACAGGCAGAAGCCATTGCGCTCCCAGTAGAGAATCTTGACCTGGCTGCGGGTGCGATTGAGGAACACGAACAGCACCGGGTTGAACACCTCCACCTTGATGTCCAGCTCGACCAGCGCCGCCAGGCCATTGATGGATTTGCGGAAGTCGACAGGCTTGGGATACAGATAAACCTTTTGGACCTTGGCGTCGGGACGCATCATGGGATGAACTCCAGAGAAAACAGGAGTTCAGCATCCGCTGATCTGCGGGCTATAGGCAGGTGGGGTTTATGGAGCGCTTACGATCAAAGAGCGCATCATGGTTGGTATCAAAATAGACCGAGTCCAATCGTGAGCCAGTGTCACGATCTACAGCCATGACCCAACTATTGCCGCCGAACGCACAGGGGTCTGCCGAAGGAGTCATCGTGGTGATGATGATCTGCTGACTGCGCACAGTCGCCTCGGCGAGTACGCGTTCACCCTTGCCACTGCCACCCTCCAGAACCAGATCCATATACCAACCGGGCTCAGTGGTTAGCTCATGGTCGGTGATTGCCCGAACATTCAATCCACCCGCTAGTGTTTGCTCCTCAAAGATTGTTTGCTGCAAAAGACGACTTCGACCCTCAATGGCTTCACCGTCATCAATCAGCCCATAAAACGTCTCTACCGCAGGCTCGCTGGGAATTTCGTTGTCGGTTGTGCGGTAGAAACTGCCGGTTCCAAAGAAAACCATGTGCTGATTTTTCTGGTTGAAGGCAGACGTTAAAGGCGCCGTAATGGCTTGGCGTTGGCCATTTTTATCTTTGGCGACAAATAGCGGCCCATCAGCAAGACTGGACGCAATGCCCCATTTCGCAGGATCTTTATCCGCAAGGTCGATGCGCCAGAGATTGCCAGCCGTATCCGCCACATAAGCACGATCGGCAACAAGGTCACGGTTGGTGTCAGAGGCTAAAGGGGTGCCCAGGTTGGCGCTGGTAGGCAGGTTTATCTCGCGGATTACGTGCCCATCCTTAGCATCCAATACCCACAGTTTGCCGTCAGTATCGGGCTCGGTATCGTGGTAACCACTGGTGACCAGCACGGCAAATCGTTCATTGGGTAAGGCAACCAGCGTGGGCTGCCCTAGGTTATAACCCATGCGCGGATGGCTGAATTCCCACAGAACGCTGCTGGGGCCCACATTTTCCGGGTCGGTAACATCGAGGGCGAAAATACTGTTGCCGCCGGCGCCACCACTACCAACTACAACGCTAGCCCAACGGGAGCCTAGCCACACATCACCGAATCTTGGCGTGCCATCGACAAAATAGCGGTGCGTATAATTTGGATCACTTAACGCTGGCAGCTTGCCAAACAGACTGGCAGGTACATAGGCGAAAAGCTCACGGCCACCGAGTGTTGTACCGCCTTTATCATCGCTCGTTGCATCAAAGCCGTGGAGCATTCCGTCGTTGGCACCTACGACGACAAGCGGGGAGCGTTTCAGGTACTTATTGCTGGACCGGAATGTTTTATAAGCTTGGCCGACCGTTCCGCTCGACCATTTAAGGTTGGCGTAGCCAAAGTTTTGATGATGCAGGTATTGGGGATCGGAGTTGACGATGTCACCTAAGCGACTGCCACGCTGACGGAAAGGACGGCTGCGAATCTTATCGGTGATCTCTTGTGAGCGATCGCCCCGAAGGTACTCAAGCCGCAACTTGGCAGTAGCGCTGCTCTCATCATCCAACGTTAGTAGTTGTTGCTGCTCATGGCTCAAAGCGCCCCAGGTAAACTCGATCCCCTGAGAGGCAATACGTCCACCCACATTAGCCGCCCCCGAAGGCGGGACGACAGTCAGGATATTGCGCTGAGTAATATCCTTGATCGCATCCAACTTTTGCGCAGCGCTCCACAGCGGCTCTTCAGAAGCGGGGCCATCCGCGTCGATGCGCTTGGCAAGTAAGTCACCGCTCCATGCTTTGCTGTTAAAGCGCGACTGAAAAATAGCGTTGTCGGTGGAAATCCGCGTCGAGTTGGTGGCGAGTGAAGTCGTGGTACTCGTGACCTCGTTGGCTATTTTCGCAAAAGCACGGGTTAATCCTGCGACCATATTGGCAGCATCACTGGCCACATAAAAATTATCGGGCCTCAAATCATTAGTGCTTAGACGCTGATTGTTAGTATGCCACCAAGCCCTGACCAGTGGACGGCTACGCTGGAGCGGGTTACCAAAGTCGTCAGGTACATCGAAGCCTCCGTATTTTGCAGCTAACCAGTACTGGTTATTCTCTCTAGGCTGTAATTTTCTGTTCTCACGCACATCAACCCAATAGGTTGAAATAGTCTGCTTACCCGGTAAATCCGATCGAATATCAGACGTGTTTGCGTAATAGGCCATTCCGGCAATGAAAGCTGAGTTATTATATTCAGTGAATTCAGCACCAGCCGACTTACCAATACCCTCCAAATCAAACACTTTTTGCGTATACGTACGAACATTCAAGCGATCATCACTATGAGGTAGATCTTGATCCTCGTGCGTGTACACATCTCCAATTCCTAGAATGAAATTATTCTGGCATGCATATTGGATCGGATCATTCCAATCGGTGACCACTGGAAATTTATCTGTTTGCTTAACCGTAGAAGTATTTGAGTAAGCAGGAATATTTCCTTGCTTTTTAAAATAGCGTAACGCGGCGTAATAAAGCTCACTAACAGGGTCACTGGACTTGTGTTGATTGGTCAGTTCACCAAACTTATTAATATAGTTAATCACACCACTATTACCGACCTTTGCATGATGCGGATTCAAATAAAGCACGCCGCTATCCGAATCCCATTCGACGCTGGGGTTTGTGAAGGTTCCGGCGGTGCCGGGTTCGCGCTTAAGTGGACCTACATACCCTTGCTTGGAGCGAAGGACGCCACCGTTTCTATTATCCCCATCAATATTGAGATAGCTAAAGGCGCTGAATCGAATATCAGCGGCGTAACGTTGTATCAATCCTTCTGGTTTCCAATGATTACCGTAGCGCACACAGTTATCTTCCAAAAGCGCGGCACTCTTACACACCTCTACTCGCACAGAATAATACTGCTTATTGCTCCCGTTTTTGATCGCCAGCGTTTTATTGCGCTGATAGTTTTGAACATGCTCGGTCGCTTCAGGATTTGCGGAAATGACGGAACTCTTGATCGAACTAGACCCATACGGAGATATTCGGCCAATAACTTGCTTCCCCGACAAGACTCGATCTTTAAATCGGGACTTTTCCCCACCGCGACTATCTCGTGTAGCTTTCTCCAGTATAGTTTGTGTTGCTGTATCCACAGAGCGATAGCCGCCCGTCAGAGCCTTTCTAAAGGGGTCTATGGTCTGTGTGGTCGCCCAGTTGAGGTAATTACCACTCCATTTCCCTGCACATGAGCGTCCATGACTCACTGGCGTAAAGTATCCCCCGCCATCCGCCCCTGTTATTAACCCAAAATAAACATGCCTAAAGCTTTTCCGGATATATTCATAACACTTATCGCTATCAAAATAACCTACATAATCACTCCCTTCGGCGAATTTATTGGCTATATTGGCAACACTGATAACTGTTGGAAACTCAACCGAAGGGACTAAGGCAAGATTCCCAGACACTGTATTGCTGCCAAGAATAAGGGGCGTCTGAGCGACCTGAGCAAAAGCCGGACTTATAAATAAAGAACAACAGCATAGCCTCCAAACCGAACGGCGACCACACGATATAGCAGCAACGATAAGCCCGCCACCTTTACCCCAGCGTCGTATCCGTTCGACTTCACTATCCATCTTTAAACTCAACTATAAAAGTAGATACTAATTTAGCCTGAGATACAGGCGTGTTATCAGCCGCTATACTTTTTCCAAAACCGGTTGACTCAATCCGCGTTAGGGCGCCGTCCGCAACCTTCGGCTCGCCGGCTTTAGTGGTATGGTCGATAACATCAACTAAAATGACCTTATACTCCGGAGGCTGAGCAACACCTGGAAAGTCCTCATAAAATCCCGTAATCGGCTCATCCCTGAGATCGTTTATATCAGCAGTTAGAAACTGACCAATCGCTGCACGCTCGCCCTCACGCAACGCAGCTTCAGATGCTTGAAAAGCCAGGTTTTTATCACGCGCACTGCCGGCCATGGTTTCTTGCAGCGATGTGCCCTGCATGCTTGATACTGCAATTACGGTCAATATCAATAGCATAATGAGCGCAACAATAAGGACCGTTCCACGCTGGCGGAAATTAAACTCAACCTGTTGCAGCTTTTTCATGGCAGGCGATTCCTGATGCTTATAGTATTAGAAAAAACCTCAGCTAATTTTCGGCTGGGGATTTCCAACACCACACCGTTAAATTTTATTGTTTGATTTTCAGTGACAGCATTTAACTGCGGGCTGACAACTAGAATTTCGACATGCACAGAAACTACACTCTGCCAATCAGGTACTTGATCAGCAGTGACATAGCGAGTCACTTGCTTATCGTCTCCCGATAAGCCGTAACTAATTTGCATATCCTGAATATTTTCGATCAATTCTTCAGTTGTCCACTTCAATTCACCCAGCGATTTTTGAGGGTTCAATCGCTGCCTGAAAAGTGAAGAATTACCACTCATATTCTTACGTATGTAATACGTGGCATGGTGCACGCCGAGAACGTCTACCTCCTCGGAGTAGGCGCGACTCCAAGGTTTCGAGGCATCATGCTTTGAGACAGTCTTGTCGCTTGCTGTTGCTGCATTCAAGAACAGATCACAACCCAGGCCATCTGTAATCAGTGCAACGGCGCCATAATCGATTGCAGAAGGTTCAAGCAAGCGCACAGAATCACTCGCCGCTGCGTTGCTTAAGGTCGCCTCAACACTGCTTGAGCCCGCAGCATACTTGACCAGAAGAACGTCAGTTCCCTTGATAGGCGTGCCATTGAGATGGGCAGGTTTACGCTCAACATCATCCCAGCCCTGAAGTGGCTGATTCAATTCCAGGCTGGTGGTTTGACTCGCGGTTAGGTGGTTAGAATCAGGCTTAAAACACAAGTCGGTGAAACCCAGCCCCCTGATCGCTTGAGTAAGAAAACCGATTGAAAATCGACCGCTCTCCTGAATCCGAGACAATGCGCTGTTAGTCGAATACGTCTGCTTGGTGCTTAGAAATACTTGCATCACACCCAGCATAAGAATCAGGGCGATGACCATGCTTACCATCAGCTCGACGAGCGAAAGCCCATACTGCCGGGAGATCACAGAATGGCTCATATTTCAGTTCGATAAACGAATGTTTCGGTGTATGGCTGGGCGTCAGATCTGGCCTTAACCCGCCCACGGTTGTCGTTCCAACGAATTGATATGCTGAGTAGTCGCTCATCGCGACTTATCGCTGCAGTTCCATCAGGCAAGGTCTGCGCCAAGGCATTAAGCCATTCACTGAGGTCTTTATTCGCCTGGTTGCCTGAGACCTCATGCGCTGTTGATGAAGCCGGATAATTGAGGAAGTAAACATCGGTGTTCGCTTGCACCTGATTTGCGCGCATGCGGTCGGCCATGTCGTAGGCAAGCAAGGTGGCTTGAGAGCGGTAATACGCGCTCTTATTGGCTTGAATGCTGACCATCTGCAGCCCGGCCAAGCCGATTAGCCCAACCGACAACACCAGCAGCGTGATCAGTACCTCGATCAAACTCACACCCCGCTGCATGTTGCTTATCGCCAGATGGGGCCTTTTACCGAATCTGAGCCCATCACTGTCGAGGCTTCCGGACGGCTGCTGACTTTCGCACGTTACAGCGAAGCTGGGGTTGTTCGGCGGTATTGCGCCTGCTGTCGTCACTGCGCAGCTGTTTAGGCCGCTCATCCCACCAAGCTCATCAGCAAGCGCAACCCGATCATCGCGGCCCATCTTTGCGCGCTGAGGTGGGCCGCATTCGGCGGTTGTTGAGCAATCGAAGAGCAGTTTGAAAATCAGGCCAAAACTACCAAGCAGGTATGAAATTATGCTCGACAGCGCAGAGAGCAAAGCGCCATAAGACGCTGTATGCACATGCCCAAGTGCAAAGTTGCGCAGCCCTATTATTAACAATTTATCGTCCATGACTCATTCACATTCTTATATTGAAAGTCGGCAATCAATTCATAACGACTTTTCCTTTGTCGTTATCAACACGGGTTGGCTGCAGCGGTGCTTTCGACCCTGAGCCTACCCGCGGTATTAATCACAGCTCGGCTAACCTCTTTACTTCCATCACACAAAGTGAAGGTTCCATTCATGCTGTGCGTCATACCGTTAGGCTTGAAACTCAAATAGGCTTTTCCTCTGAAGTTGCTCCAATCCCAGTGATAAAGATCTGAAATGCTGAACATGCGCAACAATTCATCCCCTTCATCCATCTCACCGTTATTATTGCCATCAGCAAATACCATAACGTTGGACTTCCAATCTGACTTATCTGCGCACACCACCACACCAGCACAAACACTTACTGTGCCATTACGGGTAATTGCACTGGCGCGAGCAAATCGAATCCCGCTTAATAATTCGTTCATATGGCTGTTATTACGTTCGCGCTGTACCCACTCACTCATACTGGGCGCCGCTATACTTACCAAAATCGCAAGCACTGAAATAGTTGTCAGCAACTCGATCAAACTGAATGCTGCCTGCAGTTGGATCTTCACGTGTCTACCTTTTATTTTCGGGTTGCAGTAATTCCTTACGCATGCGACTCAAACCTGGCTATATAGAGTGCGAAACTGCAGTGCAGCGCACATCTATTGCTATTTATTCAAAGCTAACTATTTGATAACACTGAGAGCTGCCTACCGCACAGACCGAAAGATCAGGCGCAGGTGATATTTGAAAACAGAACCCGGCCGAGCCCGACCTGCGGCGCAAGCGTTATTGCCTAGATCAGGGTTATTCCCTATCGCCTTCGCCGCAGTCATTGAGCTGTACCAGGCAGGGCAAAGTCGGCATCTGCGTGCGCCGGGCGCACACTAATTCACCCTCACAACACACAAGCCTTGGCGATCTGATCTACCAGCTAAAACGCCAGGCTCACTTTTCGAAAGCCAAGAAAAACCCGATGCCTGTTAGGGCATCGGATTTCCAGTGCTGGTGACTACAGCTATTTACCTGAGGTGTGCAAATGCCTCAGTAAAGGCTGTTTTCAATCAAGCACTCATACAGCAGTCTGCGATTAAACGCCTGACGCTTTAGCAGCGGCAACGTCTTTGATCGACAGCTTGATACGACCGCGGTTGTCCACGTCCAGTACCAGTACTTCAACTTCCTGACCTTCTTTGAGAATGTCGGTCACTTTCTCAACGCGAGCATCGCTCAGCATAGAGATGTGCACCAGACCGTCTTTGCCCGGCAGGATGTTTACGAAGGCACCGAAGTCAACGATACGCTCAACTTTACCGACGTAGATCTTGCCGATTTCAGCTTCTGCAGTGATGCCCAGAACGCGCTGCTTAGCGGCTTCTGCAGCATCTTTGGTTTCGCCGAAGATCTTGATGCTACCGTCGTCTTCGATGTCGATCGAAGCTTTGGTTTCTTCACAGATTGCACGGATTGTCGCGCCGCCTTTACCGATCACGTCACGGATCTTGTCCTGATCGATCTTCATCGCGATCATGGTTGGGGCGTTAGCCGACAACTCTGTACGCGACTCGGCGATAACCTGGTTCATCTGGCCGAGAATGTTCAGGCGCGCTTCAAGGGCCTGGCCCAGCGCGATTTCCATGATTTCTTCGGTGATGCCCTGGATCTTGATGTCCATCTGCAGCGCGGTAACACCTTTAGCTGTACCCGCTACTTTGAAGTCCATGTCGCCGAGGTGATCTTCATCACCCAGGATGTCGGTCAGAACTGCGAACTTCTCGCCTTCCTTAACCAGACCCATGGCGATACCGGCAACCGGCGCCTTCATCGGCACACCAGCGTCCATCAGAGCCAGCGATGCACCACAAACCGAAGCCATCGAGCTCGAGCCGTTGGATTCAGTGATTTCCGATACCACACGAATGGTGTACGGGAACTCATCAGCCGCTGGCAGCATGGCCGCGATAGAACGACGCGCCAAACGGCCGTGACCGATTTCACGACGGCCAGTAGCGCCCATACGACCACACTCACCTACCGAGTAAGGAGGGAAGTTGTAGTGCAGCATGAACGGGTCTTTACGCTCGCCTTCAAGGGTGTCGAGCAGCTGTGCGTCACGGGCAGTACCCAGCGTGGCAACAACCAACGCCTGAGTTTCACCACGGGTGAACAGCGCAGAACCGTGAGTCTTGTCGAGAACACCCACTTCGATGTTCAGGCCACGGACAGTGCGGGTGTCACGGCCGTCGATACGCGGCTGGCCGTTAACGATGTTCTCGCGCACGGTGCGGTATTCGATTTCGCCGAAGACTTCTTTAACTTCGCCGGCAGTCGGCTGGCCTTCTTCACCCGAGAACTTGGCAACGACTTCGTTGCGCAGCTCGCCCAGGCGCGCATAACGCTCGTGCTTAACGGTGATGGTGTAAGCCTGTGAGATTGCCGCGCCAAACTCGCTACGGATAGCGTTCAGCAGCTCAACGTTCTCAGCCTTTGGCTGCCAGTCCCAAGTCGGCTTGGCGGCTTCTGCAGCCAGTTCGGCAACAGCGTCGATCACAGCCTGGAATTCGTCGTGGGCGAACAGTACTGCGCCCAGCATCTGGTCTTCGGTCAGCTCTTTAGCTTCCGATTCAACCATCAGCACGGCGTCTTTGGTACCGGCTACAACCATGTCCAGGCTCGAAGCCTGAAGCTGCTCGTAGGTAGGGTTCAGCAGGTAGCCTGTTTCTGGGTGGAACGCTACGCGAGCGGCGCCGATTGGGCCATTGAACGGAATACCCGAAATAGCCAGAGCAGCCGAAGTACCGATCATCGCAGCGATGTCCGGATCTGTCTTCTTGCTGGTAGAGATCACGGTGCAGATAACCTGCACTTCGTTCTGGAAGCCTTCTGGGAACAGCGGACGGATCGGACGGTCGATCAGACGCGAAGTCAGGGTTTCTTTCTCGGAAGGACGAGCTTCACGCTTGAAGAAACCGCCTGGGATTTTACCGGCTGCGTAGGTTTTTTCCTGATAGTGAACAGACAGCGGGAAAAAGCCTTTGCTTGGGTCAGCAGTTTTGGCGCCAGTTACAGCAACCAGAACGGCAACGTCGTCATCGACGGTAACCAGCACAGAGCCAGACGCTTGACGAGCGATACGGCCCGTCTCGAGAGTTACGGTCGACTGACCGAATTGAAACTTCTTAATTACCGGGTTCACGGTGTTTTCCTTTTCTATATTGCCCTTGGGGAAACCTTTTGGAACGCTCTGCAAAACGCCTGCGCTTGGCATTTCGGCGTGATGAGGCGGTTCCATGTAGCGACTGTTGAATGCAGATTCGACTGCAGCAACAGCGTCAAACTTTTCGTGGGCAGCTGCGGGATTCGGCCCGGCACTGTCCAAAACACGGGTAGCTTAAACGCAAAAAGCTGGAAGTGGGATAAACCCACTTCCAGCTTCAGCTTCAGCTACGTGCAAGCATTGCTTAGCGACGCAGACCCAGGCGACCGATCAGGGCGCTGTAACGGCTAACATCTTTACCCTTCAGGTAGTCCAGCAGCTTACGACGCTGGTTAACCATACGGATCAGACCACGACGCGAGTGGTGATCTTTACCGTTGGCCTTGAAGTGGCCTTGCAGCTTGTTGATGTTGGCGGACAGCAGTGCAACTTGCACTTCTGGGCTACCAGTATCGCCAGCAGCTTGTTGGTAGTCAGTTACGATTTGGGCTTTTTCTACTGCGCTGAGTGCCATGGTGGCTTCCTCTCAATTAAGCAACCGTAAACGGTCGCAATAGGCTGGGAACTGCTTCCCATGTTTTAAAATGAGGTATGACCGTGCCTACTAACAGCCACCCTCTTGTTAAGTACCCCTTATAGCTGCTGCACTCGACATAGCTGCGTTGAAAAGTCTCTCAAGATGCTCATTCACATGAGTGAACTCCGCTCCCTCGTGGCTTTTCGCCTTGCTCTGCCTTCGCTCGCGACGCTCTAAGCGGCACTTAAATCTTACTTTGAAGCTACCTGAGCACCGAAGCACTCATTCAGCCAGATATTCTACTACGAATTATTCACTCTGAGCGAATCAAGCGACGGGGCGCAATGCGACCGTCTTCGCCGACTTCACCGATACCGATGAAACGACCGTTATGATCCTGCACCCGCACCATGCCGAACTTCGGCGCTTCCGGTGCGCGTACCGGCTGGCCTTGCAACCAGTAGAAGGAACTGTGCTCGGAGAACTGCAGCAAAGGCCAATGTTCCAGACCGCTATCAACCGGGTGCAGGAAACGATCGACCGCCTCGTTGCCACCTTCAGCGTGAACAGCTTCAAGCTCTTCAAGGCTGACGGTCTGGCTCAAGTCGAAAGGACCGGCCTGGGTTCTGCGCAGTTCTGCAACGTGTGCGCCGCAACCGAGCAAGTGACCGATATCTTCGACCAGTGTGCGGATGTAAGTACCTTTGCTGCACTCGACAGCCAAACGTGCCACTTCGCCTTCGCAGCCAAGCAACTCCAAACGCGCAATATTCACTGCACGCGGCTCGCGCTCGACTACTTCACCCGCACGCGCCAGCTTGTAAAGCGGCTGGCCGTCACGCTTGAGCGCCGAATACATCGGCGGGATCTGGCTGATGTCGCCACGAAACTGCGGCAATACAGCCTCAATATCGCTGCCACTAGCGGTGACTGGCTTACGCTCGATCACTTCACCTTCAGCGTCAGCTGTGGTTGTCGTAACACCCAACTGCATCAGCGTCTCGTAGCCTTTATCGGCATCGAGCAGGTATTGCGAAAACTTGGTGGCTTCGCCAAAACACAGCGGCAACACGCCAGTCGCCAAAGGGTCGAGACTGCCGGTGTGCCCGGCTTTTTCAGCATTCAGCAACCAGCGGACTTTCTGCAAGGCGGCATTGGAGCTGAAGCCCTTCGGCTTATCCAGCAGAATGATGCCGTCTACTTTGCGACGAATACGCTTAACCTGGGCCACGTGCTTACTCCTTGGCGTCGGTTGCTTCGTCGTCATGCTGACGATCTTCAGTTACGGCGCGCTCGATCAATGCAGACAATTGCGCACCACGAATAACGCTCTCGTCATAATGGAAGCGCAGGTTCGGCACGCTGCGAAGCTTCATTGCCTTGCCCAGCTGCATGCGCAGAAAGCCGCTGGCATCGTTGAGCACTTTAACGCTCTGACGGATGCTTTCATCGTCAATCTCTGAACCCATGATCGTGATAAACACTTTGGCGTGGCTGGCGTCACGGCTGACTTCAACAGCGGTAACTGTGACCAGACCACTGACGCGAGGATCTTTGACTTCGCGGAGAATCAACTGCGCCAGCTCGCGCTGCATCTGGTCGCCGATACGCTGGGCACGGCTATATTCTTTTGCCATTTTTACTACCTTTTACGGTCTCAATGCCTGAAAAAGCATCGGACTCAGAAGCGGCAAACGCCCGGCCGTGCTTAAGCAGGGCCGGGCGTTGCATGTTGCGGCAGGTGCCTTACAGGCTACGAGCCACCTGGACTTTCTCGTACACTTCGATCTTGTCGCCGACCTTGACGTCGTTGTAGCTCTTAACGCCAATACCGCATTCCATGCCATTACGCACTTCAGCCATGTCGTCTTTGAAGCGACGCAGCGACTCGAGTTCGCCTTCGTAGATAACCACGTCGTCGCGCAGTACACGGATTGGACGGTTACGGTGCACAACACCTTCAATAACCATGCAACCGGCAATGGCGCCGAACTTAGGCGAACGGAACACGTCACGTACTTCGGCAGTACCCAGAATGTTCTCGCGAACATCGCTGCCGAGCATGCCGGTCAGGGCCTTCTTAACGTCTTCGATGATGTCGTAGATGACGTTGTAATAACGCATATCCAGCGACTCTTGCTCGACGATCTTACGCGCGCCAGCGTCGGCACGAACGTTGAAGCCGAACAATACAGCGTTGGAAGCCAGTGCCAGGTTAGCGTCGCTTTCGGTGATACCACCAACGCCGCCGCCCACTACGCGCACTTGAACTTCGTCATTACCGAGGCCGCTGAGCGAGCCCTGCAACGCTTCCAACGAGCCACGAACGTCAGATTTGAGGACGATGTTAAGCGTCTTCTTCTCTTCCTGGCCCATGTTCTCGAAGATGTTTTCCAGCTTGCCTGCGTGAGCACGTGCCAGCTTGACTTCACGGAACTTGCCTTGACGGAACAGAGCCACTTCACGGGCTTTCTTCTCGTCAGCAACCACGGTCATGTCATCGCCCGCTTCCGGCGTGCCATCGAGGCCGAGGATTTCGACCGGAATCGAAGGACCAGCTTCTTTGATGGACTTGCCGTTCTCGTCGATCATGGCGCGGATGCGGCCGTAGTTCGAGCCGACCAGAACCATGTCGCCCTGACGCAGCGTACCGTCTTGAACCAGCACGGTTGCAACCGGACCGCGACCTTTATCAAGACGCGATTCAACCACAACACCGCGGCCTGGAGCCGAAGGAGTCGCTTTCAGTTCGAGCAGTTCAGCTTGCAGCAATACGGCTTCAAGCAACTCGTCTACACCGGTACCAACTTTGGCCGAAACCGGTACGAATTGAGTGTTGCCACCCCACTCTTCCGGGACAACTTCGCGGCCAGCCAGGTCGTTCTTGATACGATCAAGATCCGCGCCCTGCTTGTCGATCTTGTTGACTGCGACAACCAGTGGAACGCCAGCCGCTTTCGCGTGCTGAACAGCTTCCTCGGTCTGCGGCATTACGCCGTCGTCTGCAGCAACAACCAGAATCACGATGTCAGTCGCCTTGGCACCACGAGCACGCATTTGGGTAAACGCAGCGTGACCCGGAGTATCGAGGAAGGTGACCATGCCGCGCTCGGTTTCTACGTGGTAGGCACCGATATGCTGCGTAATGCCGCCCGCTTCGCCGGAAGCAACTTTTGCACGACGAATGTAGTCGAGCAATGAAGTCTTACCGTGGTCAACGTGGCCCATTACGGTCACAACTGGCGCACGGGAAATCGACTCACCGTCGTACTTCAACGATGCAGCCAACTGCTCTTCAAGTGCGTTATCGCTTACCAGCGTGACCTTGTGGCCCAGCTCTTCGGCGATCAACTGGGCAGTTTCCTGATCCAGCACCTGATTGATGGTCACCGGAGTGCCCATCTTGAACATGAACTTGATAACTTCAGCCGCTTTAACCGACATCTGCTGAGCGAGTTCGCCAACAGTGATGGTTTCGCCGATGGCAACATCACGAACAACCGGCCCTTGCGGGCTTTGGAAGCCGTGCGCATTGCGCTTCTTCATTTTCGACTTGCCGCGACCGCGACGGAAACCGTCGCTCTCTTCGTCCACAGTACGAGGCGCAACACGTGGTGCCGGAGCCTTTTCCTTGACGGTCGGACGATGCGCTACCTTGCGCTCGCCACGACGATCGGAATCGTCATTGCGAGTTTTATCAGGGCGGCGTGGCTCGTCCTTCTTGCGATCATCTTTACGCGTTTCTACAACCGGTTCAGCAGCAGGCACATCACCAATTACGTCTGCAGCGGTAGTCGCAGGCGCTGGCGTTTCTTGCGGCTGACGCTTGGCTTCTTCTTCAGCCTTGCGCTTGGCTTCTTCTTCAGCCTTCACCCGCGCCGCTTCAGCCACAGCGCGCTGCTCTGCAAGCTCGCGCTGCTTCTCTGCTTCGATCTCTTCAGCGCTACGCTTAACGAAGGTTTTCTTCTTGCGTACTTCAACGCTGATAGTTTTGCTGCCAGCAACTCGCAGGGTGCTGGTGGTTTTGCGCTGCAAGGTAATCTTGCGCGGTTCTTCAACCTTTTTGTCGCCGTGGCTGCTCTTGAGATGAGCAAGCAAAGCTTGCTTCTCATTATCGGTGACAACTTGCTCGGCACTGCTGTGCGGCAAACCCGCCTCACGCATCTGCTGCAGCAGGCGCTCTACCGGTGTGTCGACCACTTGGGCCAGTTCTTTCACCGTGACTTGCGTCATGCACTTCTCTCCTCAGGCCGTAAAACTTACTCGAACCAGTGGGCTCGGGCGGCCATGATCAGCTTGCCGGCACGCTCTTCGTCGATGCCGTCGATGTCGAGCAGGTCGTCAATCGACTGCTCGGCCAGGTCTTCGCGGGTAATCACACCGCGCACTGCCAGTTCCTGTGCCAGACCTTTTTCCATACCCTCAAGAGAGAGCAGGTCTTCGGCCGGATGGGCGTCTGCCAGCTTTTCTTCTGTAGCGATGGCGCGAGTCAGCAGGCGATCTTTTGCCCGCGAACGCAGCTCATTGACGATGTCTTCATCGAATCCATCAATGCTGAGCATCTCTTCCATCGGTACATAGGCAATTTCTTCCAGGGTAGTGAAGCCTTCTTCGACCAACACCTGCGCCAGTTCTTCGTCAACTTCCAACTCGTCGATGAAGTTCTGCAGAATGTCGCCGGTTTCGGCTTGCTGCTTGGCCTGGATATCTGCCTCGGTCATTACGTTCAACGTCCAGCCAGTCAGCTGACTTGCCAGACGGACGTTTTGACCGCCACGCCCAATTGCTTGAGCGAGGTTGTCTTCGCCAACGGCGATGTCCATGGCATGGGCATCTTCGTCAACGATAATCGCAGCGACTTCAGCGGGTGACATGGCATTGATTACGAACTGGGCAGGATTGTCATCCCACAGCACGATATCAACACGCTCGCCAACCAACTCACCGGATACTGCCTGCACGCGCGAACCGCGCATGCCGATACAGGCACCCTGCGGATCAATACGCTTATCCTTTGAACGTACCGCGATCTTGGCACGCGAACCCGGATCCCGGGAGGCGCCCATGACTTCGATCAGCTCTTCAGCGATCTCCGGCACTTCGATGCGGAACAGTTCAATCAGCATCTCTGGCGCTGTACGCGACAACACCAGCTGCGGACCACGATTCTCGGTGCGAATTTCCTTGAGCAATGCACGTACACGTGCGCCAACCCGGAAAGTCTCACGAGAAATAATATCTTCACGTGCCAGCACTGCTTCAGCATTGTTACCCAGATCAACGATTACGCTGTCACGGGTGACTTTCTTAACAGTACCGGCAATGATTTCACCCAGACGCTCACGGTAGGCTTCAACTACCTGTGCGCGCTCGGCTTCGCGAACTTTTTGGACAATAACTTGCTTCGCAGTCTGAGCTGCAATGCGACCAAACTCGATCGACTCGATTTTCTCTTCGAGAACTTCGCCGACCTGTGCATTGGCCTTGAGCGCTTGCTCCATGTCAGGCGTTAGCTGATGAGCAGGATCGTCCAGCTCAGCATCTTCAACAATCGTCCAGCGACGGAAGGTTTCATAATTTCCGGTATGGCGATCAATCGCCACGCGCAAATCAACCTCGTCCTCAAAACGCTTTTTGGTCGCTGTGGCTAATGCCAGTTCCAGCGCCTCGAAAATAACACCAGCCGGTACGCCTTTTTCGTTGGATACCGACTCGACAACCATCAGTACTTCTTTGCTCATCGTACGCCTCGCCTTTCGCAATCCATTGGATCCGCGGGATCCGCGTCTCAATCAAACCGGGGGATAATATTGGCCTTGTCGATCGAATCGATCGGCAACAGGAATTCGTGGTCATCCACCTGTACTACCACGTCCTGCTCCTCAATACCGCGGAGGAGACCTTGAAAGTTACGACGCCCTTCGAAGGGAATGCGCAGCTTGATTTTTACCTGTTCGCCAGCAAACGCTGCGAACTGCTCCAAGGTAAAAAGTGGACGATCCATGCCGGGTGATGACACCTCGAGGGTGTATTCCGCCGAAATTGGATCCTCTACATCAAGTACGCCACTGATCTGTCTGCTGACTTTCTCGCAATCTTCTACGAGCACGCCATTTTCTTGATCAATATAGACTCGAAGCAGCGAATGACGCCCTTGTGACAGGAACTCGATACCCCAGCATTGATAACCAAGGGCCTCGACTACCGGGGCCAACAAGTCCTGCAACTGTTCTAGCTTGCTCGACACCTGAACCCCTCGCGCATGCTTTGCAAATAAAAAATGGGCGAAACGCCCACTCCATGAACCAGCTTCAGCTGCTGGATAAATCTGTCTCTCAGCTAGCAAAAAGCCCCTTGAAAAGGGGCTCAGCTACTACTGGTTGCGGGAGCTGGATTTGAACCAACGACCTTCGGGTTATGAGCCCGACGAGCTACCAGACTGCTCCATCCCGCGTCAAAGCTGGGGCCGAAGTATACGACCGAACCACCTTGCAGGTCAATCTACACTCCAGCAACAAGAAAGCCCGCATGTAGCGGGCTTTCCTGAAAATTGGTACCGAGGAGGGGACTCGAACCCCTACAGCCTATGGCCACTACCACCTCAAGGTAGCGTGTCTACCAATTCCACCACCTCGGCATTTTTTACGCTTTACTGCTGCTCTGGAGCTTGAGGTACATCGCCTGCAGCATCAACTGCTGGCTTTTGCTCTTCGAGCACCGGTACGTCTTCGACAACCGGTTTTTGTTGCTGCTCAAGTACCGCTGGGTCTGGCAAGCCAGCCTGGCTGATAACCTGAGCTTTCTCATTAGCAAAGTAGCCTAAGCCCAAGCTAGTGACGAAAAAAGCGGTGGCGAGTATAGCAGTAACGCGACTCAAAAAGGTAGAGGAACCTTGACTACCGAATACGGTAGCAGATGCACCCGAACCAAAAGACGCGCCAGCATCGGCACCCTTACCCTGCTGCAATAGAACCAGCACTACAACACCGATTGCACCCAGCAGATGAAGAACTACTACGACTGTTTCCAGCATTATTCAGTTTCCTGCGGCGCGACAGATCGCACCGAACTCATCTGCATTCAGAGAGGCTCCACCAACAAGCCCCCCATCGATATCCTGCATGCTGAACAACTCAGCAGCACTGGCGGCCTTGACACTGCCGCCGTACAAAATTCTTACACCGCGCGCTACATCGGCATTTTCAGCCACCAGCTGCGCACGTATTGCCGCATGCACCGTTTGTGCTTCTGCCGGCGAGGCGGTCAATCCAGTCCCAATTGCCCAAACAGGTTCATAGGCGATAATTGCCCGCGCAAAAACTCCTACACCCAGAGACTCGATCACGCCGTCCAACTGACGACCAACCACCTCGAGGGTTTTACCTGCCTCACGCTGCGCCTGGGTTTCCCCCACACACAACACGGGAGTCAAGCCACATGACTGAGCCGCCGCAAACTTACGCGCAACCGCTCCATCATTCTCACCTAACAGCATACGACGCTCGGAGTGCCCAACCAGAACCAGCGAGCAACCTGCATCCTGCAACTGACTGGCAGCAATCTCGCCAGTCAGCGCACCTTGGAATGGCTCGATTGCGCAATTCTGCGCACCGACCGCCATCGACTTGCCAGCAAGTCCTTCAATGACTTGGCTGATATACAAGCAAGGTGGAAATACTGCTACATCCACTCCAGGCGCCAGCGCTAGCTGGCGAAGACCCTTGATCAGCTCTGCGACACTGGCGCGGGTACCGTGCATTTTCCAGTTACCAGCTACCATTGGGCGACGCATGCTTTACCTCGTCGGTCAGAGTGGGCGCAGATATTACCCAAGAGCAGGACCGCTGGCAAGCCGAATTACGCACATACTTGCGTAACAATTTTAGCTAATTCATTGGCATAGGCGCGAACAGCAGATTCTTCCTCACCTTCAACCATTACCCGAACCAGTGGTTCAGTGCCTGATTTGCGCAACAAAACCCGGCCACGGCCCGCCATCAGCTTGGTCACACGCTCACTCGCGGCGATGACATCTGCGTGCTCCAGCGGATCGCTGCCGCCGGCAAATCGCACATTGACCAGCACCTGAGGACACTTGCGCATGGTGCTGCGCGCCTGCGCCAGCGTCTCACCGCGACGGCTCAAGGCCATCAACACTTGCAGCGCCGCAATAATTGCATCGCCGGTAGTCGTATGCTGCAAACACACTAGGTGACCCGAGTTCTCACCGCCGAGCTGCCATTGGTTACTGGCCAGATCAGCCAGTACATAACGGTCACCGACCTTGGCCCGCTTGAATGGAATATTCAATTCGGCCAACGCCAATTCCAAACCGAGATTGCTCATCAACGTACCGACAACGCCACCTTCAAGCTTGCCGCGCGCCTGCAAATCACGCGCAATGATGTACAGCAACTCATCACCATCAACCACAGCGCCCGTATGATCGACCATCAGCACCCGATCGGCGTCACCATCAAAGGCAATACCCAAATCGGCTTTGCGTTCAACTACAGCGGCCTGCAGCGATTCCATGTGCGTCGAGCCACAACCGTCGTTGATGTTCAGACCGTTAGGCTCAGCCGCCAACACCGAAACTTCAGCACCGAGCTCGCGGAACACACTCGGCGCGACCTTGTAGGCCGCACCATGCGCGCAATCGAGCACAATTTTCAGGCCATCAAAGTCGGTGCTCGATGGCACACTGCTTTTGCAGAACTCGATATAGCGACCCGCCGCATCATTGATGCGCGAAACCTTGCCCAGCTCAGCCGAATCGACAACCGTCATCGGTGCGTCCAGCAATTCTTCAATCAATTGCTCAATTTCATCCGGCAGTTTGCTGCCCTGCCCCGAGAAAAACTTGATGCCGTTATCGCCATGCGGGTTATGCGAGGCGCTGATAACAATGCCTGCCTCGGCATGAAAGGTACGCGTCAGATAAGCAATGGCCGGGGTCGGCATCGGCCCCAACAAAAGCACATCTGCCCCCGCAGCCGACAAGCCAGCCTCCAGCGCAGACTCGAACATATAGCCCGAGATGCGCGTGTCCTTACCAATCAGAACCTGGCATTTGCCTTGTTTGCGGAACGCCATGCCCGCTGCCCAGCCGAGCTTGAGCATAAAATCAGGGGTAATCGGAAACTGGCCAACATGACCACGAATACCATCAGTACCAAAATATTTTCTGCTCATCGCATCGTATCCTTATGCCTGATCAGCGGCTTCTACCGCAGTAATCATTCGAACCACATCAACTGTTTCAGCCACATCATGCACCCGCAGGATGTGCGCACCCTTGGTCAGCGCTAACGCAGCCAGACCCAAACTGCCGTAAAGCCGCTCATCCACTTCGTGGCCAAGCACCTTACCAATCATACTTTTACGCGAAACACCTACCAGCAGAGGCCTGCCCAACTCGAGCAGCGCAGGCATGCGCTTGAACAAACTCAAATTGTGTTCAAGGGTTTTGGCGAAACCAAAGCCCGGATCAAGAATCAACTTGTCAGCACCGATCCCGGCTTCTTCACAGCGCGCCATGCGCTCAAGCAAAAAGTCATGCACCTCAGCCAGAATGTCCGGGTACTGCGGATTTTGCTGCATGGTCGTGGGCTCGCCACGCATGTGCATAAGGCAAACCGCTAACCCCGACTTTGCCGCCGCCTGCAGTGCGCCTTCACGGGTTAGCGAACGCACATCATTGATCAATCCTGCCCCCTTGGCAGCGCCTTCCAGCATGACTTCAGGGGTTGAGGTGTCCAGCGAAATGATCACATCGAGCTCGGCAGCGATAGCCTCGACCACCGGGATAACCCGATCAAGTTCTTCCTGCACAGGTACGACAAGCGCACCCGGCCGCGTTGATTCGCCGCCAATGTCGATCAGACCTGCACCTGCCGCGACCATTTGCCCGGCATGACGCAACGCTGCATCGCGCGCCGTGAAACGACCGCCATCAGAGAAGGAGTCCGGGGTTACGTTGAGAATGCCCATCACTTGCGGACGGCTTAAATCAAGAAACCGGCTGCCACAGGGCAGCCGGTTGAAGGGATGTTGCTCGATCATTTCAGACCTTAAACTTCAGCAGCCGGGCCACCAATAGGCTTTTCAGGCGCATCCGGTTTGTCTTCAGGGGTTATCGGCGCAGCATTGCCGCCACCGCCACCTGTCCAATCGCGAGGTTCGCGCACGGCATTACCGCTCATGATGTCCTTGATCTGATCAGCGTCGATTGTTTCGTACTTCATCAACGCTTCAGCCATTGCTTCGAGCTTGTCACGATTCTCGACCAACAGACGCTTGGCGGTGTCGTAACATTCATCAATGATGCTACGGATTTCCAGGTCGATCATCTTGGCGGTATCGCCCGAGACGTTGCTGCTCTGGCTGCCCATGCTGCGACCGAGGAACACTTCGCCGTCTTCTTCCGCATACATCAGCGGGCCAAGCTTTTCAGACAAGCCCCACTTGGTCACCATGTTTCGCGCCAATTGAGTCGCACGCATGATGTCGTTAGAAGCGCCAGTGGTTACACCATCGAAGCCGAGCGTCATCTCTTCGGCAATACGGCCACCGAACAATGAGCAAATCTGGCTGATCAGCGCACGCTTGCTCAGCGAGTAGCGATCTTCTTCCGGCAGGAACATGGTCACACCCAGCGCACGACCACGCGGGATGATCGACACTTTGTAAACCGGGTCATGTTCAGGAACCAGATTACCGACAATCGCATGGCCCGCTTCGTGATAAGCCGTGTTGAGCTTCTCTTTCTCGGACATAACCATGGTTTTGCGCTCAGCGCCCATCATGATCTTGTCTTTGGCCAGCTCAAACTCTTTCATTTCAACTGTGCGCTTGCCCGAACGTGCGGCAAACAGCGACGCTTCGTTGACCAGGTTGGCCAAATCAGCACCGGAGAAGCCAGGCGTACCGCGAGCAATAACCGCTGCATCAACGTTGTCGCCCATTGGCACTTTGCGCATGTGCACTTTCAGAATCTGCTCACGACCGCGAATATCCGGCAAGCCAACCACTACCTGACGGTCGAAGCGACCCGGACGCAGCAATGCAGGGTCGAGCACGTCTGGACGGTTAGTCGCCGCAATAACGATGATGCCGTCATTCGCTTCAAAACCATCCATCTCTACCAGCAACTGGTTCAGGGTCTGTTCACGCTCATCGTGACCACCGCCCATGCCCGCACCACGATGACGACCGACTGCGTCGATCTCGTCGATGAAGATGATGCAAGGCGCATGCTTTTTGGCCTGCTCGAACATGTCACGAACACGCGAAGCACCGACACCGACGAACATTTCGACGAAGTCCGAACCGGAAATAGTGAAGAAAGGTACTTTGGCTTCGCCCGCTACCGCCTTGGCCAGCAAGGTTTTACCGGTACCCGGCGAGCCGACCATCAGCACACCGCGAGGAATACGGCCACCCAGGCGCTGGAACTTGCCCGGATCACGCAGGAACTCCACCAGCTCGCTCACTTCCTCTTTAGCCTCGTCACAACCGGCGACGTCAGCAAAAGTGGTTTTAACCTGGTCTTCGGACAACAGCCGAGCCTTGCTTTTACCAAAGCTCATCGGCCCGCCCTTACCGCCGGCACCGCCCTGCATCTGCCGCATGAAGAACATGAACACGGCAATAATCACCAGGATCGGGAAGCTGGCGACCAACAGTTGGGTCCAGATGCTTTGTTGCTCCGGCTGCTTACCAACAATATCGACCTTGTTGTCGATCAGGTCTTTGATCAGACCGTTGTCAGCAATCGCAGGACGCACAGTCTCAAAAGACGAGCCGTCAGTACGCACACCGCTGATGATGTAGCCATCAACCGTGACCCGCTTAACTTCACCCTCTTGAACCTGCTGAATGAACTCCGAGTAGTTGAGCTTGTTTGACTCGCTCGGACTGGAGAAATTGTTCATCACTGTCACAAGAACAGCAGCGATGATCAGCCACAGGATCAGATTCTTTGCCATGTCGTTCAATTACCTACCCTCTGAAGCAGCCCCTGTCGACGCATGCTTCGCATGACGACCAGTTTTCTAACCGATCTAACTTACTACACAACGCCCAATACTGGCAGACGCGGTCTGTAACCCTTTATTTACTATCAGCAAACTTTATTCAAGCACACAATGAATATTGACCCGCAATTTAGACCAAGGTTGCACTACTGCTCGCGGCTTCCACGGAAGCCCCGCGCCAGCAAATACTGCTCTCGCGAACGATCACGAGACGACAATGGCTTGCGCATCTGCACCTTCTCGAACATTTCCCGGGCTTGCTTGTGATAAACATCGAAGCCTTCGCCCTGGAAAATCTTGATCAGGAAATCACCGCCAGGCTTAAGCACCCGACTGGCCAGATCCAGCGCCAGCTCGCACAGATACATCGCGCGCGCCTGATCCGCTGTCCTTACACCACTCATATTGGGGGCCATATCGGAAATCACAAGGTCTACCGGATTATTACCGATGGCCTCGAGGATCTGCGCGAACACTTCATCTTCAGTGAAGTCGCCCTGAATGAAGGTCACATCCGGGATGCTGTCCATCTCCAGAATGTCCGAAGCGATCAGCGTACCTTTATCGCCAATCACCCGGCTGGTCACCTGCGACCACCCGCCCGGCGCAGCGCCGAGGTCAACCACGGTCATGCCGGGACGTAAAATCCGGTCTTTTTCCTGCACTTCGAGCAGCTTGTAGCTGGCACGTGAACGGTAACCGTCCTTCTGCGCCATCTTTACGTATGGATCGTCGAAGTGTTCTTTAAGCCAACGCAGGCTTGTTTTGGAACGGGCCACGTGGCACCTCTATCAATATTAAAAAATGTGAACAGTGAATATCTGGGCGAGTTACGGAGCGCTCGGGTAAACTGGGCGCCATATTTTTTACCAGATCAGACGTAGGGGTCAGATTATGCCGCTCACTCAAGAGCAGAAGAAACAATACAAATCTATTGGCCACCACCTGAAACCGGTATTGATTGTGGCAGACAATGGATTGACCGAGGGCGTTCTGGCCGAACTTGAACGCGCTTTGAGCGATCACGAGCTTATCAAAGTTCAGCTGCGCATCACCGAACGCGAAGACCGCATCGCCGCGATCGAAGAATTGTGCAAAGCCGGCAACGCCGAACTAGTACAAATCATCGGCAAAATGGCGCTGATCTACCGCAAAAACCCTAAAGCTAATAAAAACCTTTCCAACATCAGCCGTCATAACGGTTGAGTGTTGATATTTGTGGGCGCGCATTGCCGCCCACAAATAATCTCAAATCGGCTTACGTTTGGCCGACACCGGCACGGGCTGCAAAACCAGCAGCAAACCGCACAGCGCCATCACCAGATAGCTGAATAACTGCCAGCGACGCGGATCTGACCATAATTGATCAGCCAGCAAATAACTCGCTGCTAAGCCCAACACCGCGAGCAGCAACTGCCCGCGCATGTCCTGCCACATACTCCGCAACCCTTCTGCGCTTACCAGCACCAGCAGCTGCAAGAAGACACAGCAAGCAGCCAGGCCGACCAGCAATGGCGCCAGCACAGCCGACATATCGCTGACCAGCATGGATGCCAGGCCGGAATGACTCATGGCCGGCAGCAACACAAACTGCAGCAACCAGAGGCCGCCAACCCAGAACGTCTGGGCCAGCAGCCAGCTGATTGAGCCCGCCGTCAGCGACTTGGGCTTAGATGTGACGAACTTCGACAATCTCGTACTCAACCAGGCCGCTTGGCGTTTTAACGGCGACCACATCACCTTCTTCCTTGCCGATTAGGGCGCGGGCGATAGGCGAATTGACCGAGATTTTTCGCTGTTTGATATCGGCTTCGTCATCACCCACGATCTGGTAAGTCACTGACTCATCCGTTTCGCAGTTGGCGATTTCCACCGTAGTGCCAAAGATAACCTTGCCGGTGTGCGGGATCGCCGTAACATCGATGATCTGAGCGTTCTGCAAACGCCCTTCGATGTCACGGATGCGCGCCTCGACCATACCCTGCTGCTCACGCGCTGCATGGTATTCAGCGTTTTCCTTGAGGTCACCCAGCTCGCGGGCGGTGCCGATGTCCTGGCTCAGCTTCGGACGCACCACCTTGGTCAGGTGTAGATGTTCTTCTTCCAGGGCGCGAGCGCCCTGGACGGTCATTGGGTATTTGGTCATGCCTTGATTCCTGCATGGAGATCTTGCAAGCGGCGCACGGTCTTCTCTGGACCAAACTTCAGCGCCTCACAGATAGCTGCACCCGCCGCGAGGGTGGTTGTGCAGCAGATCCGGTGTTGCAGAGCGTTACGACGGATCGAATAGGAGTCAGCAATCGACTGACGCCCTTCGGTGGTATTGATGATCAGCGTGACTTCGTCATTCTTGATCATATCGACAACGTGCGGACGACCCTCGGTCACCTTGTTGACGCGACGAACTTTCAGGCCAGCCGCCTCGATCACTTTAGCCGTGCCAGCCGTTGCCACAACTTCGAAGCCCAGCTCGATCAGGTCACGCGCCACGTCAGCCGCTTGCGGCTTGTCGTCATCACGCACGCTGATGAAAGCGCAACCGGAGTTCGGCAGGATTTCGCTGGCGCCCAGCTGAGCTTTGCCGAAGGCTTCGCCGAAGCTGTCGCCCACGCCCATCACTTCACCGGTGGACTTCATCTCTGGACCGAGAATCGGGTCAACGCCCGGGAATTTGGCGAACGGGAACACCGCTTCCTTGACGCTGTAGAACGGCGGGATGATTTCTGTAGTGAAACCAATCTCTGCCAGGGTCTTGCCGGCCATTACCCGGGCCGCCACTTTGGCCAGCGACTCGCCGATGCACTTGGACACGAACGGCACGGTACGCGATGCACGCGGGTTCACTTCGATGACGAAGATGTCCTCACCCTGCACAGCCATCTGCACGTTCATCAAGCCGATAACGCCGAGTTCAAGGGCCATTTTCTTGACCTGATCACGGATTTCGTCCTGGATGTGCGCAGGCAGCGAATACGGCGGCAGCGAGCACGCCGAGTCACCGGAGTGAACACCGGCTTGTTCGATGTGCTGCATGATTGCGCCGATCACCACTTGCTCACCGTCGCAGACCGCGTCGATATCGACTTCGATTGCACAGTTAAGGAAGTGATCGAGCAACACAGGGCTGTCGTTCGAGACCTGAACCGCTTCGCGCATGTAGCGGCGCAGTTCGTCTTCCTGGTAAACGATTTCCATCGCACGGCCGCCCAGTACGTAGGACGGGCGCACCACCAGCGGATAACCGATGGCCTTGGACGCTGCAAACGCTTCGTCTTCGCTGCGCGCAGTGGCGTTAGGCGGCTGACGCAGGTTCAGGCGCTCAACCATCTGCTGGAAACGCTCACGGTCTTCAGCGCGGTCGATTGCATCCGGGCTAGTACCGATAATCGGCACGCCAGCTTCTTCCAGCGCACGGCACAGCTTCAACGGCGTCTGACCGCCGTACTGGACGATGACGCCTTTCGGCTGCTCGACGCGGACGATTTCCAGCACGTCTTCCAGTGTTACCGGCTCGAAGTACAGGCGGTCAGAGGTGTCGTAGTCGGTCGATACGGTTTCCGGGTTGCAGTTGACCATGATGGTCTCGTAACCGTCTTCACGCATCGCCAGGGCCGCGTGTACGCAGCAGTAGTCGAACTCGATGCCCTGACCAATACGGTTCGGGCCACCGCCGAGAATCATGATCTTGTCGCGAGTCGACGGATTCGCTTCGCACTCTTCCTCGTAGGTCGAGTACATGTAAGCGGTGTCGGTGGCGAACTCGGCCGCGCAAGTATCAACACGCTTGTAGACCGGCAACACCTTCAACTTGTGACGGTGGCTGCGCAGGTTCTTCTCGGTCACACCCAAAAGCTTGGCCAGACGCGAATCTGAGAAACCTTTGCGCTTGAGCTTGAACATTACATCGCGATCGATGTTGGTCAGGCCCTGAGTCTTGATCAGCTCTTCGTCCTTGATCAGATCTTCGATCTGCACCAGGAACCACTCATCAACGTTGGTCAGTGCGAATACTTCTTCAACAGTCTTGCCCGCGCGGAATGCATCGGCGATGTACCAAATGCGGTCTGCGCCTGGAACTGTCAGCTCGCGCTTGAGGGTGCCTTCAAGCTCCGGATCTTTCAGGTCGAGTTTCGGATCGAAGCCCGAAACGCCCACTTCCAGACCGCGCAGGGCTTTCTGCAGGGATTCCTGGAAGGTGCGACCGATGGCCATGACTTCACCAACAGACTTCATCTGGGTGGTCAGGCGGGCGTCGGCTTTCGGGAATTTCTCGAAAGCAAAACGCGGGATCTTGGTCACAACGTAGTCGATGGCCGGCTCAAACGACGCTGGCGTACGGCCGCCGGTGATGTCGTTGGACAGCTCATCCAGGGTGTAACCCACAGCCAGCTTGGCCGCGATCTTGGCAATCGGGAAGCCGGTGGCTTTCGAGGCCAGTGCCGAGGAGCGCGATACGCGCGGGTTCATCTCGATCACGACCATACGGCCGGTGTTCGGGCAAATACCGAACTGCACGTTGGAGCCGCCGGTTTCCACGCCGATTTCGCGCAGAACAGCCAGCGATGCGTTACGCAGAATCTGGAACTCTTTGTCGGTCAGGGTCTGTGCCGGCGCAACGGTGATCGAGTCACCGGTGTGCACGCCCATCGGGTCGAAGTTTTCGATGGTGCAGACGATGATGCAGTTGTCCTTCTTATCGCGGACAACCTCCATCTCGTATTCTTTCCAGCCGATCAGCGATTCATCGATCAGCAGTTCGCGAGTTGGCGACAGGTCGAGGCCGCGCGAGCAGATCTCTTCGAACTCTTCACGGTTGTAGGCGATACCGCCACCGGTGCCGCCCATGGTGAAGGACGGACGAATGATGCACGGGAAACCGACTTTTTCGAGAACCGCGTAAGACTCTTCCATGCTGTGCGCGATGCCGGAAACCGGGCACGCCAAGCCGATGTCTTTCATCGCCTTGTCGAAGCGGGAGCGGTCTTCAGCCTTGTCGATGGTATCGGCGTTGGCACCGATCATCTCAACGCCGAACTTCTCAAGCACACCGTGCTTCTCAAGATCGAGTGCGCAGTTCAGTGCAGTCTGGCCGCCCATGGTTGGCAGCAGCGCGTCTGGACGCTCTTTCTCGATGATCTTGGCAACGGTCGCCCACTTGATCGGCTCAATGTACGTGGCGTCAGCCATGCTCGGGTCGGTCATGATGGTAGCGGGGTTGGAGTTAACCAGGATGACCCGGAAACCTTCTTCTTTAAGCGCTTTACACGCCTGAGCACCGGAGTAATCGAACTCGCACGCCTGGCCGATAACGATCGGGCCGGCGCCGAGGATCAGGATGCTTTTAATATCTGTACGTTTTGGCATTTTTACTCACTCGAATCCGTTGGTCACAGTCAGCAGGCTTAGCGGCGTTTGGCCATGGCTTCGATGAAGCGGTCAAACAGCGGCGCGACGTCGTGCGGGCCCGGGCTCGCTTCAGGGTGACCCTGGAAGCTGAACGCGACTTTATCGGTACGCTCGATGCCTTGCAGAGTGCCATCAAACAGTGACTTGTGAATGGCGCGGACATTGTCCGGCAGGCTGCTCTCTTCCACCGCGAAACCGTGGTTCTGGCTGGTGATCATCACCACGCCCGAATCGAGGTCTTGAACCGGGTGGTTGGCGCCGTGGTGGCCGTGACCCATTTTCAGGGTTTTGGCACCAGAGGCCAGCGCCAGCAGCTGGTGACCCAGACAGATACCGAACACCGGTACGTCGGTTTCCAGCACGTCTTTGATTGCAGTGATTGCGTAGTCGCATGGCTCAGGATCGCCTGGACCGTTGGACAGGAACACGCCATCCGGATTCAGCGCCAGCACGTCGCTCGCAGGCGTTTGCGCTGGCACGACAGTCAGGCGGCAGCCGCGGGCAACCAGCATGCGCAGGATGTTCCACTTAACGCCGTAATCATAAGCGACTACGTGGTACGGCAACTCACTGGCTGGCACTTCAGCGTGGCTGTCGGTTTTCAGGTCCCAGACCGTCGAGCGCCATTCGTACTGCTCGGTGCAGCTGACGACTTTGGCCAGATCCATGCCTTTCAGGCCAGGGAAGCTGCGCGCAAGCTCAAGGGCTTTTTCTTCGGTGGCATCTTCACCGGCGAGGATGCAGCTATTTTGCGAGCCTTTCTCACGCAGAATGCGGGTCAGGCGACGGGTATCGATACCCGCGATGGCAACAGTGCCATTCTCGGCCAGATACTCTGGCAGTGATTGCTTGCTGCGCCAGTTACTGGCGATCAGCGGCAGGTCACGAATGATCAAACCAGCCGCCCAAACACGATCAGACTCGGCATCTTCCGGCGTGGTGCCGGTATTGCCGATGTGCGGATAGGTCAGGGTTACGATTTGCTGGGCATAGGAAGGATCGGTAAGGATTTCCTGATAGCCGGTCATGGCAGTGTTGAAAACTACCTCACCAATGGTATGGCCGTCGGCACCGATTGCCTCGCCGCGAAAAATACTGCCATCAGCTAACGCCAAAATGGCAGGTTTATAGGCTGGCTTACTCAAGAAAACCTCCGAAGATCTAAGCTTGAAGCAAACGCAGATTGTAAAAAAGCGGGATGACGTGTGAACCGTCATCCCGCTTTTTATATGAATTCATTCTGCGTAACTTTTAGTGGACACACTAAAGCGAAAAGCTTACAGGAAAAGCGCTTTTTGGTCCACCCAACTTAAGCTAAAAATTCATCGATTGCACACCACTGATCGAGTGACTCAATTCAACTCAAGCACGTCCTGCATGTCATACAGTTTTGCCGGCTGACCCTGCAGCCAGGAAGCTGCACGAACGGCACCTTTGGCAAAGGTCATGCGGCTCGATGCTTTGTGAGTAATTTCCACGCGCTCGCCGTCGGCAGCAAACAGCACAGTGTGATCACCGACCACATCACCGGCGCGCACAGTGGCAAAACCGATGGTTTCGCGCTCACGCGCTCCGGTCTGCCCTTCACGACCATAAACCGCGACCTTTTGCAGATCACGACCCAGGGCATTGGCAACAACCTCACCCATACGCACGGCGGTGCCGGACGGCGCATCGACCTTGTGACGGTGGTGAGCTTCGATGATTTCAATGTCCACATCATCACCCAGCACGCGCGCCGCGGTATCGAGCAATTTCAGGCACAGATTGACGCCGACACTGAAATTGGCCGCGAACACGATCGGGATTTGCTTGCCCGCATCGCTGAGCAACTGTTTCTCTTCAACGCTGAAACCGGTGGTGCCAATTACCATCGCCTTGCCTGCCTGACGGCAGATTTCGAGGTTTTTCAGGGTCACGGTCGGGTGAGTGAAATCAATCAGCACATCGAAGTCATTGAGCACACTGCTCAAATCACCCGACAGCTGCACGCCAATCTTGCCCAGCGCCGCCAACTCACCAACATCAGCACCTACCAGACTGCTGTCCGGACGATCCACCGCAGCGCTCAGCGTTACGCCTTGAGCCTGCTGAACAGCCTCGATCAGGGTTTTACCCATGCGCCCAGCGGCGCCCATCACAGCAATACGTTGCATATCAAACAACTCCAAACTGAAAACCTATGCCCAGGCGGCGCGCATAACCCACCCAACCTGCGCACTTTATAACCCATAAACAGCGTGATGGCCGGGGCTAAAATAAAACAAGCCGCTTAACGTGCAACCCGCCTCAGCGGGCCTGCACATCAAGCAGCTCATTCAACACTGCAAGCGCTCAATCGCAACTTGTCAGCGTATTCCTCACAGGTCGCCGAAGAAGCGCTTCACGCCTTCGAACCAGCCATTGGCCTTGGGCGAGTGAGAACTGTCACCGGCCAACGACTGACGGAACTCTTCAAGCAGCTCACGCTGACGACGATCCAGCTTAACCGGCGTCTCGACAGCCACACGGCACATCAAGTCACCCGCACCACCACCACGCACCGGCGCAACACCTTTGCCACGCAAACGGAACAACTTACCGGTTTGCGTGCCTTCCGGGATCTTCAACTTGACACGACCATCGAGGGTCGGCACTTCAAGCTCGCCACCCAACGCGGCATCAGCAAAGCTGATTGGCACTTCGCAGTACAGATGCTTGCCGTCACGCTGGAAGATCGCGTGCTCACGCACATTCACTACCACGTACAGATCACCTGCCGGGCCGCCCATTGCGCCGGCTTCACCTTCGCCGCTAAGACGAATGCGGTCACCGGTATCAACACCCGCCGGCACTTTGACCGACAAGGTTTTGTGCTCTTCAACACGACCCTGACCGTGGCAGCTGGTGCACGGATCAGTAATCATCTTGCCGTTGCCGTGGCAACGCGGGCAGGTTTGCTGCACCGAGAAGAAGCCCTGCTGCATACGCACCTGGCCGATACCGCCACAAGTGGTACAAGTAACCGGCGCGGAGCCTTTCTTGGCGCCCGTACCGTCGCACGGCTTACAGTTGACCAGTGTCGGCACACGAATGGTCACGGTTGTGCCGCGAACGGCCTCTTCCAGATCCAGTTCAAGCGTGTAGCGCAGGTCACTGCCGCGCTGCGCACCGCCACGACCGCGACCGCCGCCACCGGCAGCACCGCCGAAGAAGTCGCTGAACACATCACCGAAAATATCGGAGAAGTTAGCGCCACCGAAACCTGCGCCACCCGCGCCGGCGCCGCCCATGCTTGGATCTACACCGGCATGGCCGTATTGATCATAGGCGCTGCGCTTGCTGGCATCGGACAGAACTTCATAGGCCTCGTTGGCCTCTTTGAACTTCTCTTCCGAAACTTTATCGTCAGGATTACGGTCCGGGTGATGCTTCATCGCCAGGCGCCGGTAAGCCTTTTTCAGCTCCGCATCGCTAGCGCCGCGCTCGACACCCAGCACCTCGTAATAGTCACGTTTAGACATAAATCCTCAAGACCTCGAACAATTCGTTAAAAAGTCATCGCACCCGCGTCACTGATTAACGCCTTGCAAATCATCCTCTCCAGACACGCCAACGCGGGAGCAAGCCCCCGCGCGACGGATCATACCGATTCTAGCTAGCACCACAACCGGCTGGAGCCTTGCACGCCCGGCGAGTTTTCGCTGGGCGTGCTTAGCAAGCGTGCGCTTACTTGTTGTCTTTAACCTCTTCGAACTCAGCATCAACAACATCATCGGCAGCGCCTTTGTCGTTGTTTTCTGGCTGAGCCTCAGCACCCGGCTGCGGCTGCTCGGCGTACATTTTCTGCGCCAGCGGAGCAGTCACTTCGGAGAGTGCAGCCATCTTCGCTTCGATTTCTTCCTTGCTGTCGCCCTTAACGGCAACTTCAAGGGCAGAGACCGCGGCTTCGATTGCAGTTTTCTCTTCTTCAGTCACCTTATCGCCAGCCTCGGTGACCATTTTGCGGCTGGCGTGAACCAGCTGATCACCTTGGTTGCGAGCAGTTGCCAGCTCTTCGAACTTGCGATCTTCCTCAGCGTTAGCCTCGGCATCACGAACCATTTGCTCGATCTCTTCATCGGACAGACCCGAGTTGGCCTTGATCACGATGGACTGAGTCTTGCCAGTGGCCTTGTCTTTAGCGCCTACGTGCAGGATGCCGTTAGCATCGATGTCGAAGGTCACTTCGATCTGCGGAACACCACGCGGAGCTGGCGGAATCTCAGCCAGATCGAACTTGCCCAGCGACTTGTTCTGCGAAGCTTGCTTACGCTCGCCCTGCAGCACGTGAATAGTCACGGCATTCTGGTTGTCATCAGCGGTCGAGAACACTTGCGACTTCTTGGTCGGAATAGTGGTGTTCTTCTCGATCAGCGCAGTCATCACGCCACCCATGGTTTCGATACCCAGGGTCAGAGGCGATACGTCGAGCAGCAGTACGTCTTTAACGTCGCCAGCCAACACCGCACCCTGAATGGCCGCGCCCATGGCAACAGCTTCGTCCGGGTTAACGTCTTTACGGGCTTCTTTGCCGAAGAAATCGGTTACCAGCTTCTGTACCAACGGCATACGAGTCTGACCACCGACCAGAATCACGTCGTTGATCGAGCTCACATCAACACCGGCGTCTTTCAACGCGATGCGGCAAGGTTCGATGGTGCGCTGAACCAGGTCTTCAACCAGTGCTTCGAGCTTCGAGCGCGAAATTTTCACGTTCAAGTGCTTAGGACCGGACGCATCTGCAGTGATGTACGGCAGGTTCACGTCAGTCTGCTGGCTCGAAGACAGCTCGATCTTGGCTTTCTCAGCAGCTTCTTTCAGACGCTGCATTGCCAGCGGGTCACCCTTAAGGTTCATGCCGGTTTCTTTCTTGAATTCGTCGACGAGGTAGTCGATCAGACGAATATCAAAGTCTTCACCGCCGAGGAAGGTGTCACCGTTGGTTGCCAACACTTCAAACTGGTGCTCGCCATCAACTTCAGCAATTTCGATAACCGAAACGTCGAACGTACCGCCACCCAGGTCATAAACGATGACAGTGTGGTCGCCCTTGGCCTTGTCCATACCGTAAGCCAGAGCAGCTGCGGTTGGCTCGTTGATGATGCGCTTAACGTCCAGGCCCGCAATACGGCCGGCGTCTTTAGTCGCCTGACGCTGGCTGTCGTTGAAGTACGCAGGAACAGTGATCACCGCTTCAGTGACCGCTTCGCCCAGATAGTCTTCGGCCGTTTTCTTCATCTTTTTCAAGATTTCAGCCGAGATCTGTGGCGGAGCCATTTTCTGGCCGTTTACTTCAACCCAGGCGTCCGCATTGTCAGCTTTGACAATTTTGTACGGCACCATCTGGATGTCTTTCTGAACCACTTCTTCTTCGAAGCGACGACCGATCAGACGCTTAACCGCGTACAGGGTGTTGTGCGGATTGGTCACTGCTTGTCGCTTGGCCGACTGACCTACCAGGATCTCACCGTCATTTGCATAAGCAATGATCGACGGGGTGGTACGCGCGCCTTCGGCGTTTTCGATAACTTTGGCTTTACCGTTTTCAAGAACGGAGACGCAGGAGTTGGTAGTCCCCAGGTCAATACCGATAATTTTACCCATGTTTGCTCTCCCGAAACTTTGATTATTCCGCCGCTGGTTCTAGCTCAGCAGCGGTAGCTCTAATACGCTTGACTGTTAAATGGGGGCTTGAGGAAATATTTCAAGCCTGCTCATCAATAGAAGGTGAAGCCGGTGCCGGCGCCTTGCTGACCACGACCATGGCCGGGCGCAGCAGACGACCGTGCAACAGGTAACCCTTCTGGAATACTTGCAACACGCTATTCGGCTCGACCAGGCTGCTTTCCTGCATGGCCATTGCCTGATGATGCTCAGGGTTGAATGGCTCACCTTGCGGGTCGACAGCAACCAACTGGTAACGCGCCAACGTGTCCTGGAACAGTTTGAGGGTCAGCTGCATGCCTTCACGAACCGCTTTGATCGATTCATCTTCGGCGCTGGTCATCTCAAGGCCACGCTCCAGACTGTCCACAACGGGCAGCAGGTCGTTGGCGAATTTTTCCAGGGCAAACTTGTGCGCCTTCTCGACATCCTGATCGGCGCGGCGACGCACGTTTTGTAAATCAGCAGCTACGCGCAGCGATTGATCCTGCGCAGCGGCCAACTGCTCTTCCAGCGCTTCTACGCGAGCAGCCAGGTCATCACCCGAGGCAGCGTCCGGCGCTACTTGTTCCTCGAGATCTTGCGTATTCAGGGTCTGTTCGTCAGCCATGCGTTCCTCCTGTCAATAACTGGCGTGGTGTCGATAACTCACGCGTCTGCCGTCTATATGGGGGCTATTTGTGTGGCTTCAAGGCCTTAATACGCGCAAACGACCAACTGCACACAATCTCATCCCAAGGTAATTGCAAGGCACAAATAAACTACTGTATAAATAACCAGACCTAATTTCTGGGAGGCCACGCCATGCTGGTGCACCTGTCCGTACATAACTACGCAATCGTTGAGCATCTTGATCTTGAGCTGGACGGCGGCATGAGCGTCATCAGCGGCGAAACCGGCGCGGGCAAGTCGATCATGCTCGACGCGCTGGGCCTGACGCTGGGCGATCGTGCAGACAGCGGTGTGGTGCGCCCCGGCGCAGACAAAGCGGACATTCTCGCCAGCTTCGACATCAGCGACATCAGCGAGGCCAAGGCCTGGCTGGCGGAGCGTGACCTGCAACAGGACGGCCCGTGCATTTTGCGCCGTGTGATAACCGCCGAAGGGCGCTCGCGCGGCTACATCAACGGCACGCCCTGCCCTCTCGGGGATTTAAAAGCCCTTGGCGAATTGCTGATTGATATCCACAGCCAGCATGAACACCAATCCCTGCTCAAGGCCGAAACCCATCGCCGCCTGCTCGACGAGTTCGCCGGCTGCCAGGATCTGGCGCGTCAGGTGCAACTGGCCGCGCAACGCTGGAAGCAAACCCGCAGTGAACTGACCCGCATCGCCAACATCGGCGACGAACAGCGCGCGCGTCACCAACTGCTCAGCTATCAGCTCGAAGAGCTCGATAACCTGGGGCTTGGCCAGAACGAACTGGAGCAGCTCGAGCAGGAACACAAGAACCTGACCAATGCCGAGAGCCTGCTCAGCGCCTGCCGTCAGGTGATCGACTTTTGCAGCGAGAGCGACTCTGGCAACGTGTTGTCTGCACTCACCGCCAGTCTCAATCGCCTGGGCAGCTTCAAAGGCCAACCCGGCGCACTGACTGAAGCCGCCAACATGCTTGGCAGCGCGCAGATTCAGGTAGAAGAAGCCGTCGGCGAGCTTAATCGCTTCCTTGACCACTTCGACGCAGACCCCGAGCGCCTGCAAATACTCGAAGAACGCCTCGATGCCATCTACACACTGGCACGTAAGCACCGCACCCAGCCGCAGGAACTTGAAGCCCTGCAACAGCAACTGTTTGAAGAGCTCGAAAGCCTGAATGCCGATGATCAGGCTGTTGAGCGCCTGACCGAAGAGCTGGCCTCGTATGAACGTCACTATCAGGAAAAGGCGCTGGAGCTGAGCAATCGCCGGGCGGAGTCGGCCAATAAGCTGGCAGTCGCAGCCGAAGCGGAGATGCAAACGCTGGGTATGCCAGGCGGGCGATTCAGCATCACCCTGCAAGCCAACCAGCTGGATGAACCCCATCCAAACGGCATGGAGCACGTCGAGTTTCTGGTCAGCGCCAACCCCGGCCAGCCGATGAAGGCATTAGCCAAAGTAGCCTCTGGCGGTGAACTGTCGCGGATCAGCCTGGCGATTCAGGTGATTACCGCGCAAACATCGCGCGTGCCAACGCTGGTATTTGACGAAGTAGACGTGGGCATTGGCGGCCCGACGGCCGAAGTGGTCGGGCAACTGCTGCGCCGCCTGGGTGAACGCGGCCAAGTGTTAACAGTTACCCACCTGCCCCAGGTTGCGGCGCAGGGCCATCACCATTTATTCGTACACAAGGCACGCGGCAGTGACGCCACACGCACCGCCGTAAGTAACCTGAGTGAAGCCCAGCGCGTAGAAGAAATCGCCCGCATGCTCGGCGGCGTCGACCTCACCGAAGAGTCGCTGGCGCATGCAAGGCAGATGGTCAGCAGCGCGCAAGCGTAAACCGCGCACGACCGATAGGCCGTCATGTCGGAAGCCGCTGCGCGGATTCCAACCTCCAGCTTATGCCTGTCGCACCAACCGGCGGATTCCAACCTCCGACTTATGCCTGCTGCGCCAACCGGAGGATGGAACCCCCAACGGGGTTTCCGTCATAACAATTTCAAGCCGGGCCGCGAATCGGCTGTTCCGCCAGCATTGGCGCCGTCGATTGCGCGGCCTGAGGCTGAACAACCAAACCGCGCACGATCATTACGCCGTAATGTCGGAAGCCGCTGCGCGGATTCCAACCTCCATTTATGCCTGCTGCGCCAACCGGAGGATGGAACCCCCGAAGGGGTTTCCGTCATAGCGATTTCAAGCCGGACCACGAACCGGCAGTTCCGCCAGCATTGGCGCTTGCGATTGCGCGGTTTGGAGGTGCACAACCAAACCGCGCACGATCATTACGCCGCCATGTCGGAAGCCGCTGCGCGGATTCCAACCTCCGATTTATGCCTGCTGCGCCAACCGGAGGATGGAACCCCCAACGGGGTTTCCGTCATGGCGATTTCGAGCCGGGCCGCGGACGGGTTACAACGAGCGGGCGATGATCTCTTTCATGATTTCGTTGGTGCCGGCATAAATGCGCTGCACGCGTGCATCCGCCCAGGCGCGGGCGACCGGGTATTCCCACATGAAGCCGTAGCCGCCGTGCAGCTGCACACACTCATCAAGTACCTTGCACTGCAAATCGGTGCCCCAGTATTTGAGCATCGCGGCGGTTGGCACATCGAGCTTGCCGTTGAGGTGCAACTCCAGACAGCGATCGACAAACACCTGCCCGACCTGAATCTCGGTTGCCATTTCTGCCAACTTGAAACGGGTGTTCTGGAAGTCAGAGATGGCCTTGCCGAATGCTTTGCGATCACGCGTGTATTCAAGCGTCCACCCGAGTGCAGCCTGCGCCGAGGCGATTGCACCAATACCAACGGTCAGGCGCTCTTGCGGCAACTCCTGCATCAGGTAGGCGAAGCCCATACCGGCCTGCCCCAGCAAATTCTCTTTCGGTACACGCACATCCTGGAAAAACAGCTCAGAGGTGTCTTGCGCCTTCATGCCGACCTTTTCCAGACGCTGCCCCTTGGTGAACCCGGGCGTGCTGGCCTCGACCAAAAACAGACTGGTGCCTTTAGCGCCTGCTTTCGGGTCGGTCTTGGCGACCACAATCACCAGATCCGCCAGGTAGCCGTTGGTGATGAAGGTCTTCGAGCCGTTGATGATGTAGTCATCGCCATCCAGCACCGCGGTGGTCTTCACGCCCTGCAAATCCGAACCCGCGCCTGGCTCGGTCATGGCAATTGCCGTGACCATTTCACCCGTTACCATTTTTGGCAGGTACTTCTGCTTAAGCGCCTCGGAGCCGTAATGCAGGATGTACGGCGCAACGATATCCGAGTGCAGGGAAAAGCCGATGCCGGTCAGTCCCAGCTTACCGATTTCCTCGATCACCACCGTGCTGTAGAGAAAATCGGCGCCGATGCCGCCGTATTCTTCCGGAATATGCGAGCAAAGCATGCCCGCCTCGCCCGCCTTGTTCCACAAAGCGCGGTCAATGAAGCCGTCTTTCTCCCACTGAGCATGGAAAGGCACGGCGTCCTGCTCAAGGAATTTGCGAACGCTATCGCGGAATAATTCGTGGTCTGAGCTAAAAATTGTTCTTGGAATCATCGCTATCACCTTGACCGTTGAATGGAAGAAAAAACAAAACAGGCAGCGACTGTAGGCTAGAGCTGAGGCTAACGCACTGGACACATGCGCCAAAAAATAGGACGATCCAGCCGCACTCTGACCACTTTACCCCAGAGAAGTGCTTCACGCGCCCCGCGCCAAACACCAAGAATAAAAACCATGAGTTTGATCCAGACTACACCGCTAAAACGAGTCTGCATTCTGGCAACCGAAGGCGTTTTTGCCTCGACCCTGATGCAAGCCAAGGATTTTTTCCACATGGCCAGCTTGCGCTACGGCAAGCAACTCGGCCTGGGTTTCACCGCCGCGTTCGAGATTTCGCTGGTCTCACCGGACGCTCAACCGGTGAAAAGTTTCAGCAATGTGATGATCACCAGTGAGGCAGGTTTAGGTGATGCCGAACTCATCATTCTGCCGGCCTTTTGGGATGATTTTGATGCGCTGAAAAAGCGCTACCCGCAGATTCTCGACTGGCTGCGCCAGCAACATGCCAAAGGCAGCCTGATCTGCGGTGAAGCTACCGGCGTATTCTGGATGGCGGAAGCCGGTTTGCTGGACGGTAAGGAAGCGACCACTTACTGGCGTTTTTTCAGCGAATTCAAGCAGCGCTTCCCGAAAGTGCTGCTCAATCAGGACAAGCACCTGTCCGATGCCGATAACCTGTTTTGCGCAGGCGGCGTCACCTCAGCGAGCGACCTTTACATCTACCTGATTGAGCGCTTCTGCGGCCCCAGCGTCGCCCAAGGCGTTGCCCGCGATATTCTGTTCGAACTGCAGCGCAGTTACAGCCCTGGCCGTATCGGCTTTGGCGGCCAGAAACAGCATCACGATGTCATCATCCTGCAAATTCAGCAGTGGCTTGAGGAGCACTTTGCCGAGAAGTTTCGCTTCGAGGATGTTGCCCGCGAGCATGGCATGAGCATTCGTAATTTCATGCGCCGGTTTCAGGGCGCCACTGGCGACAAGCCACTGCACTATCTACAGCGCCTGCGTATTGAAACGGCCAAGGGCCTGCTCAGCGCCACGCGCAAGAGCATCAAGACCATCAGCTACGAAGTCGGCTATGACGATGCGAGCTTTTTTGCGCGCTTGTTCCGCCAGCACACCGAGTTGTCGCCTAACCAGTACCGTCGCCAGTTTCAGCACAAGGACGGCCCGGCATAATTGCAGCCACTGCAAAGACCATCCGCTGAACAAAAAAAAGGCTGCCACTGGCAGCCTTTTCAGCAATCGCGAACAGCTTAGGGCTTGTGCGCCCGCGCCAGGAACTCGTGCGACTGCATCTCCAGCAAACGACTCAGGGTGCGCTGGAACTCAAAGGTCAAACGACCGCCAGTGTACAAGTCTTTCAGTTCAACTTCGGCCGAGATGATCAGCTTGACGTTGCGGTCGTAAAATTCATCAACCAGGTTGATAAAACGCCGCGCCATGTCGTCTTTGGCCACGCCCATCTGCTCGACGTTAGCCAACAACACCGCGTGGAAGATCTTGCCCAGTTCAATGTAGTCATTCTGGCTGCGCGGGCCGTCGCACAATTCGCGGAACTCGAACCAGGCAACGTCTTCACAGACCCGAACCGCCTTGATTTCGCGATTCTCGATCATGATCGCTTCGCCTTCGACTGCATGCGTGCAATCCGGCAGCAAGCTGCTGAAGCTACGGTGCAAGCTGGCCTCTGCTTCGGCGTCCAGCGGCCAATGGAACAACTCGGCCTGCTCCAACGCACGCAGGCGATAATCGACGCCACTGTCGACGTTGACGATATCAGTGTGCTGCTTGAGCAACGCAATCGCAGGCAGGAAACGCGCGCGCTGTAAACCATCTTTATACAAGCCGTCAGGCACGATGTTCGACGTTGCCACCAGACACACACCGTTCTTGAACAACTCTTCGAGCAAGGTCGCCAGAATCATTGCGTCGGTAATGTCGGAAACAAAGAACTCGTCAAAGCAGATGACTTGCGCTTCATCGGCGAAACGCTTGCCAATGATGGTCAGCGGGTTCTTCTCGCCTTTGAGGGTACGCATCTCTTCGTGCACGCGCTTCATGAAACGGTGGAAGTGGGTGCGCACCTTGCGCTCGAACGGCAACGAATCGAAGAAAGTATCGACCAGATAAGTCTTACCCCGGCCAACGCCACCCCAGAAGTACAGACCTTTAACCGGCGCGGCCTGCTTCTTGCCAAACAGCTTGCCGAACATGCCCGGCTTGCTCTTCGAGTCAGCGACCAGATCGTCATACAGGCGCTGCAAATGACGCACAGCTGTTTCTTGCGCGGCGTCATGGAAGAAGTCGGGGCGTTTAAGATCGGCTTGATAGCGTTCTAGCGGAGTCATATTCGTTAGCTGGGTAACAAAAATAGGGGCGTAACTTTAGCGACGAACGCTTGGAATGGCAATCGGCTATCTGTCTAGCGGTGGTGTGAACGCTGAAATCATCCCGTATGGGCCGTTAAGCCGCGCAAAATCAGGCGCTACGGCACATCGCCGGGGGCAGCCCGCACGCTGGTGCGTCAGCCAGCGTGCGGTGCAGTAAAGGTTGCCTTTACTCGCCTTGCAGCGCTTCGCGCAGGCGCGCAATAGCCGACTCGCAGCTGGCGCTATCGGCAAAGTCAGGGCTGTGCGCAACAGCGGCATCATCCAGCCACACGGCAAAACCACTGTTGTGCTGGCGAACATCCAACTCATCACCCGACTGCAAACGCTTGTTGACCATGCCGGCAGACTTGCCGTCGGCAAAAGCGACTGACAACAACAGCTGCTCGCCTGCCGCATCCAGCAAACGGAAACGGAAGCTGCCGTCTTCATCACGGAAGCTGACAAAGCGCGCGCTTTTCGCCGCTTTCTTTTTACCGGCCTGAGTATCGACTGCAGCGCTGCGGAACGAGCGCAGGCCGACCGCTTCACGCAGCTCACCCAGGAACGGCGTTGCGGTTTTACGCGCTTTTGCCGCGCCGTCGAGCAGAATGTCTTCCAGATCGGCAGGCTTGCTGATCAGCGCGTTGTAGCGCTCACGAGCTTCGCCCAGCTCATTGTCGAGCAATTCGAACAGACGCTGCTTGGCTTCGCCCCACGCCAGACCGTCGAGCAACTCGGCGCGCAGAGCAGCCTGTTGTTCAGCCGTCGAGAACGCCTGATACAAGGTAAACAGATGCGAGTTGTCAGGGTCTTTGGCTTCGCCCGGCAGCCTGGAGTCGGTAACGATCCGCGCCACGGCGTCTTTCAGTTGCTTGGCGGTGCCGAACAACGGAATGGTGTTGTCGTAGCTCTTCGACATCTTGCGGCCATCGAGGCCTGGCAATGTGGCGACATCCTCTTCAATCACCGCTTCTGGCAGGGCGAACAGTTCCTTGCCCTGACCAAACAGATGATTAAAGCGCTGAGCAATGTCGCGGGCCATTTCAACGTGCTGGATCTGGTCGCGACCGACCGGAACCTTCTGCGCGTTGAACATCAGAATATCGGCGGCCATCAGCACCGGATAGCTGAACAGGCCCATGGTGATACCGGCATCCGGGTCTTCACCGTTCTCCACATTCTTGTCGACCGAGGCCTTGTAGGCGTGAGCGCGATTGAGCAAGCCCTTGCCCGCCACGCACGTCAGCAACCAGCACAGCTCAGGGATTTCCGGGATGTCGGACTGGCGATAAAAAGTCGCCCGGTTAACGTCCAGACCACAGGCCAGCCAGGTGGCGGCGATTTCCAGACGCGAACGCTGAATACGCGCCGGATCATCACATTTGATCAGCGCGTGGTAGTCCGCCAGAAAATAGAACGAGTCAAAGTTGTCACTGCGGCTGGCAACAATGGCCGGACGAATCGCGCCCGCATAGTTGCCCAGGTGCGGAGTGCCGGTGGTGGTGATGCCAGTAAGGATACGTGTGGTCATGGCTTATCGCTTGTCAGACTGCATACGGATTCAAAGACGTGGCAGCAACAGATCCTTGAGATCGGTCAGCTTGCCATGGAAAAAGTGACCGCATTCTGCCACTTTCAGCAACTCATGGGGACGTTCAAGCGCAGCCGACCACTGATAAACCACTTCTGGCGGGATCACTTCATCGGTTTCTGGCTGAATGATGGTCATCGGGCAGCGCGTGGACAGCGGCGTATCGGCGCTCAGGCGATTGACGGCAGGCGCGACCATGAACAAGTTCGCCAGCTCCACGCCCTGCTCTTCCAGTCGACCTGCCAGTGCGGCTGCAACAAAACCGCCAAAAGAGAATCCCATAAGCGTGATGGGTAATTGCGGATGCTGTTCGCGCAGCCAGTTGAGGGCTGCTTCGGCATCATCAACCTCACCGAACGCCATGTCGTGGCTGCCGGCACTTGCGCCGGTTCCGCGATAATTGAAGCGCAAGGTATGCAAGCCCTGATCACGCGCCGTGCGCTGCAAGGTCGAAACAACCTTGTTGAGCATTGTACCGCCCTGCACCGGATTCGGATGGCAGATCAACGCAACGCCTCGCGCATCAGCTACTGTGAGCGATAAAGCTTCCAATTGACCGCACGGGCCGTTTATAAACAAAGGGGTTTCTCGACTAAGCAACGCTACGCTCCGTGACCAATAACTCGATAGACTCGTCTAGAAAGACAACCTGCACTGCACTCATCGGCAATGCAAAGCAGTATACAGCGCAGGTTCGAGCCGTTAACGTAATGCAAAGCCGTATAGAGAGGAAGGACTCGTGGAACAGACGCTAACCGACTGGCTGTTACCAGCCCTCGCACTGGTAGCAGGTATTGCTATCGGTTTTCTGATTGCCCGCCTGGCACCGAATGCAGCCCCAAGCCGCACACAGCGTCAGCTGGACGACATGCAGGACAAATTTGACGCTTACCAGAGTGAGGTCGTCAGCCACTTCAGAACCACCAGCAGCCTGGTCAAGAAACTGACCCAGAGCTATGAAGATGTTGAACAGCACCTGGCCGAAGGCGCACACCGCCTGGCACTGGATGACGTGACCCGGCAGAGTTTGCTGGCGGCACTGCACTCAGGTGAAGGCAGCGAGCGTCGTGAACGCCTGACGCCGCCACGCGACAATGAGATGCCAAAAGACTACGCCCCAAAAGGCGCAGACGTACCGGGCATGCTCGACGAGAATTACGGCCTTAAAAGCAAACGTTAAGCGCACACTGGTCAATAAATACCAGACAATAAAAAACCCGCACTCATTTGAATGCGGGTTTTTTATTGTCTGGCGATTAGTGCGTTAACAACCGAAGCCCACTGCAACGAATCCGCCGCAGTGGACCAGTGGCGTTAAATCGCGCCGCGTTCGCGCAGTACCGCGAGTACCTGCTTGACGCCTTCCTCGACCGAGACGCTTTGCGTGTCGATAACCAGATCCGCATCCAGCGGCACGTCATACGGGAAGGACTCGCCCGGGATGTTGTCGCCATTGGCGGCATACAAGCCCTGCGGGTCACGCTCGCGGCACGCCTGCGGTGAAGCCTGCACGTAAACAGTAATCATGCGCTCGGCGCCGATCAATGTGCGTGCTTGCTCACGGCCTTCAGCCGACGGCGCGACGAACGCGGCCAGTGTCAGCAGGCCCGCTTCGTTGAACTGGCGCGCCACGTGTGCGGCACGACGCCAGTTCTCGGTACGGCCAACACGGTCTTGCGGCAGACCTTTGTTGAGGTCGTGACGCAGGTTCTGACCATCAAGCACGTAAACCGCACGGCCCATATCAAACAGCTTGCGCTCAACCGCGTAAGCCAAGGTGCTCTTGCCAGCGCCCGACAGGCCGCTGAACAACACAGTAGCGGGCTGCTGACCGAGACGCGCAGAACGCTCCTCAGTCGAAACGTGAGCTTGTTTGCCGTGATGCGAACCGCCTTGCGAGCCGACAGCATCGGCGATGATCATGCCGGCGCCCACGGTGCCATTGGTCAGCCGGTCGACCACGATAAACGCGCCCGTGGTGCGGTTATGCGCGTAGCCATCCAACGCAATCGATGCATCCAGAGCCACTTTGACCTGACCGATTTCGTTCAGGTTGAGGCTGCTCGCAGCGCCTTGCTCCAGGGTATTTACATCCACGCGGTGAGTAATGCTGGCGATAGTGCCCGGCACGTAGCTGGTGGCGCGTTTGATGTCGTATTTCTTGCCCGGCAGCATAGGCTCTTCGGCCATCCACACCAGCATGGCATCGAAGCTGTCAGTGACCTGCGGACGGTTGTCGGCATGCACCAGCATGTCGCCACGCGACACGTCGATCTCGTCTTCCAGAGTCAGGGTAATCGCCTGGCCAGGACCGGCCTGCTCAAGCTCACCTTCGTAGGTGACGATGGACTTGACCTTGCTGCTCTTGCCCGAAGGCAACACCATCACTTCGTCGCCCTTGTGCACGATGCCACTGGCGAGCGTGCCGGCAAAGCCACGGAAGTTCAGGTTCGGACGGTTAACGTACTGCACCGGGAAACGCAGGTCGGTGAAGTTGCGATCACCCGCGACTTCAACGGTCTCAAGAATTTCCATCAGCGTCTGGCCGGTGTACCAAGGCGACTGCTCGCTGTGGTTGACCACGTTGTCGCCTTTGAGCGCAGACATCGGCACAAAGTGCAGCGATGTTGGCTTGAGCTGGATACCTTCGGCGAACTTCAGGTAATCGGCCTTGATCTGCTCGAAGACGCCTTCATCGAAGCCCTTGAGGTCCATCTTGTTGACGGCCACTACGATGTGCTTGATGCCCAGCAACGAGGCAATAAAGCTATGTCGCTTGGTCTGAGTCTGCACGCCGTAACGCGCATCAATCAGAATAATCGCCAGGTCACAGGTCGAGGCGCCCGTGGCCATGTTGCGCGTGTACTGCTCATGGCCTGGCGTATCGGCAATGATGAACTTGCGCTTGGCGGTCGAGAAATAACGGTAGGCCACGTCAATGGTGATGCCCTGCTCGCGCTCGGCTTGCAGACCATCAACCAGCAGCGCCAGATCCACTTCTTCGCCAGTGGTGCCGCTCTTTTTCGAGTCGCGGGTAATCGCTTCAAGGTGATCTTCGTAGATCATCTTGGAGTCGTGCAGCAGGCGGCCGATTAGCGTGCTCTTGCCGTCGTCGACGTTACCGCAAGTAAGAAAGCGCAGCAGTTCCTTGCGTTCGTGCTGGGCCAGATAGGCGAGGATGTCCTCGCTGATCAAATCGGATTGATGACTCATCGTGCGCGATCCTTAGAAGTAGCCCTGACGTTTTTTCTCTTCCATAGAGCCCGCTCCATCGTGATCGATGACGCGCCCCTGGCGTTCGGACGTACGGGTCAGGAGCATTTCCTGAATGATATCGGTGAGGGTTTCGGCCTCGGACTCGACAGCACCCGTCAACGGATAGCAGCCAAGGGTACGGAAACGCACTTTGCGCTTCTCGATCCGCGACTTCTCTTCATCGGTGAGGTGCTCAAGAATGCGCTCGTCATCAATCATGATCAGCGTGCCATTCTTCTCGATCACATCACGCTCGGCAGCGAAGTAAAGCGGCACGATCGGGATCTGCTCAAGGTAGATGTACTGCCAGATATCCAGCTCGGTCCAGTTGGAGAGCGGGAACACCCGAATCGACTCACCCTTCTTGACCTTGCTGTTGTAAACATTCCACAGCTCAGGACGCTGGTTCTTCGGGTCCCAACGATGCTTGCTGTCACGGAAGGAATACACGCGTTCTTTGGCACGCGACTTCTCTTCGTCACGGCGGGCACCACCGAAAGCGGCATCGAAACCATGCTTGTCGAGTGCCTGCTTGAGGCCTTCGGTTTTCATGATGTCGGTATGCTTGGCGCTGCCGTGGGTGAACGGGTTGATATTCTGCGCCACGCCATCAGGGTTGATGTGGGTGATCAGATCCAGGCCCATTTCCGTGACCATCTGCTCGCGGAAGCGGTACATCTCCTGGAATTTCCAGCGCGTATCGACGTGCAATACCGGGAAAGGCAATTTGCCCGGGAAGAATGCCTTGCGCGCCAGATGGAGCATCACGGCGGAATCTTTACCGATGGAATAGAGCATCACCGGGTTATCGAATTCGGCGGCCACTTCACGAATGATGTGGATACTCTCCGCCTCCAGCTGTTTCAGGTGCGTCAGTTTATCGAGCATGGCTACTCACGATTGGCTATATCATTGGGCCGGCGGGCCGTGGATTAGAGCCGCACTCTAGCACAGCACAACGGTCTATTCAGGGCGCTATCTAGAACAAAACGGTCTAACATTATGCCGGCGAAAGCAGCACTCAGAGGCGAGTACTGCTGGTTGGAGGGCGGATCAAATAGGGTTCGGGCAGTCGATGAACTGGTGCTCAAGGGCGAAGCGTCGCGCCAGATAATCACCCAGCGCTTGCACGCCGTAGCGCTCTGTCGCGTGGTGGCCTGCCGCGATAAAGCTGATGGCATTTTCCTGGGCGCTATGGAAGGTTTGCTCGGAGGCTTCGCCGGTCAAATACAGGTCAACGCCGGCAGCAACCGCCTGATCGATATAGCCCTGCCCACCGCCGGTGCACCAGCCGACTCGCCGAATCATCTGCGGCCCGGCAACCAGTAAAGGCTCGCGTCCCAATACCTGTTTTACCCGCTGGGCAAACTCTTCAGCGGTTTGCGCTTCCGGCAGTGAGCCGACCAGCCCAACAGTGCGCGGATTGCCCGGCTCGAGCGGACCTTCAACGGTGATACCCAATTGCGCGGCAAGCTGAACGTTGTTGCCGACCTCGGGGTGAACGTCGAGCGGCAAGTGGAACGCGAGCAAGCTGATGTCATTGGCCAGCAGGGCTTTCAGGCGGCGCTGCTTCATGCCGGTGACACACGGATTTTCACCCTTCCAGAAGTAGCCGTGATGAACCAACAGAACATCGGCTTCGGCTTCGATTGCGGCGTCGATCAACGCCTGACTGGCGGTGACACCTGAGACGATTTTACGCACCTGCGGACGACCTTCGATTTGCAGGCCATTTGGACAGTAATCGTTTATAGAGGCGGAATTCAGGTAGCGTTCAGCTTCATCAACGAGAGTGGACAGTGCAATTGCCATTAAGATTCCCTATCAAACGCGGCAGAACGCTGCTTTATTAGCGACCCGCCCTTTATAATGCCCACATTAAGGGGCCTTTTTTGCCCTAGCAACCCTCAGGATTTGATTGATGCCCAAGGCTCTGCGTTTTCTCGGTTGGCCTCTGCTTGCTGGTGTGTTGTTGGCGCTGCTGATTATTCAGCGCTATCCCCAGTGGGTTGGCCTTCCAAGCCAGGATGTGCAACTCACGCAATCCCCCAAATACAGTCTCAGCAAGCAGGGCCCGGCCTCTTATGCGGATGCGGTGACGCTGGCGTCTCCGGCTGTGGCCAACCTGTACACCACCAAGTACGTCAACAAACCGGCTCACCCGCTGTTTGAGGACCCGCAGTTCCGCAAGTTCTTCGGCGACAACCTGCCCAAGCAGCGGCGCATGGAGTCGAGCCTGGGCTCGGCGGTAATCATGAGCCCAGAAGGCTATCTGCTGACCAACAATCACGTGACCGCAGACGCCGACCAAATTGTCGTGGCCCTCAAATGGTCGCGAAACGCTGGCTCGCGTGATTGGCAGTGACCCGGAAACCGACCTGGCAGTGCTCAAGATCGACCTTGATGACTTGCCCTCGATCACCCTCGGACGCTCCGACAACATCAAGATTGGCGATGTCACGCTGGCCATCGGTAACCCGTTCGGTGTTGGCCAGACCGTGACCATGGGCATTATCAGCGCAACCGGTCGCAACCAGTTGGGCCTCAATACCTACGAAGACTTTATCCAGACCGACGCCGCGATCAACCCCGGCAACTCCGGCGGCGCGCTGGTTGATGCCTACGGCAATCTGGTCGGCATTAACACTGCGATTTTCTCCAAGTCTGGCGGCTCGCAAGGGATCGGCTTCGCGATTCCGGTCAAGCTGGCATTGGATGTTATGCAGGCAATCATCGAACATGGCCAAGTCATCCGTGGCTGGCTGGGAATTGAAGTACAACCTCTGACCCCTGAACTGGCTGAATCGTTCGGCATGGAAGGTCGCCCAGGCATTATTGTTGCCGGCATCTACCGCGACGGCCCGGCGCAAAAGGCCGGCCTGCAACCCGGCGATTTGATTCTGACGATTGATGGCGAGTCTGCCAGCGACGGCCGCCGCTCAATGAATCAGGTGGCCCGGGCCAAACCCGGCGACAAGATTCGCATTGATATCATGCGCAACGGCGAGGCCATGCAACTCACTGCAGAAGTCGGTATTCGCCCGCCAGCGTCAACCAACTAAGCACAAGGTGCTGACGGCAAAAAGCCGGATCACCCCAGGATGATCCGGCTTTTTTATGCCGAACAGTTAAGCTGTATTAAACGCCTTCAAGCCCATCCAGCAAGGCCTGATTCTGCTCAGGGGTACCGATGGTAATGCGCAGAAACTGAGCGATGCGCGCCTGCGTGAAGTGGCGCACGATAACCCCTTGCTCTCGCAACTTGGCCGCCAACTTGGCCGCGTCATGCTGCGGGTGACGGGCGAAAACGAAGTTGGCCTTGGACGGCAGCACTTCAAAGCCCAGCGCCTGCAAACCAGCCACTACTGTTTCACGGCTGTCGATAACCGCTTTGCAGGTTTGCGCGAAATACTCACGGTCTGTGAACGCCGCCGCGGCACCCGCAATGGCCATGCGGTCCAGCGGGTAGGAGTTGAAACTGTTCTTGATACGCTCCAGCGCCTCGATCAGATCAGGATGACCAACGGCCAGCCCCACGCGCAAACCGGCCAGCGAACGTGATTTAGACAACGTCTGGGTGACCAGCAGGTTCGGGTATTTATCGACCAGCGAAATCGCCGTCTCACCGCCGAAATCAACGTAGGCTTCATCCACCAGCACCACTGTTTCGGTGTTGAGTTGCAGCAAGCGCTCAATGGCCTCCAGCGCCAGCAGGCAACCGGTTGGGGCGTTCGGGTTCGGGAAGATGATGCCGGCATTGGCCTGCACGTAATCTTCGATGCGAATCTGGAACTGCTCATCCAGCGCAATCTGCTTGGCTTCAATGCCATACAGGCCGCAATAAACCGGATAGAAGCTGTAGCTGATGTCCGGAAACAGCAGCGGTTTGCCGTGCTGGAACAGGCCGTGGAAGGCATGTGCCAACACTTCATCCGAACCGTTACCGACGAACACCTGATTGGTCTGCACGCCGTAATAATCGGCTACCGCCTGCTTCAGCCGATCACCGTTAGGGTCTGGATAAAGGCGCAAGTCATCAGTGACTTCGGCCTGCATCGCCGCGATGGCTTTGGGCGAAGGGCCGTAAGGGTTTTCGTTGGTATTGAGTTTAACCAGCTTGGTTAACTTGGGCTGTTCACCCGGCACATAAGGCACCAAGTCTTTGACGAAAGGGCTCCAGAACTTACTCATCACCCTTGTCTCCTCGAAAATATGGCAATTCAATCGGGCATGAAGCCGATTACGACTTGATCCGGTATTCAGCACTGCGCGCGTGGGCTGTCAGCGATTCACCGCGCGCCAGCACCGAGGCGGTTTTACCCAACACCGAGGCGCCATCTGCCGAGCAATAAATGATCGACGAACGCTTCTGGAAGTCATAAACCCCCAGCGGCGATGAGAACCGCGCCGTGCCGGACGTTGGCAATACGTGGTTCGGGCCAGCGCAGTAATCGCCCAGAGCCTCGGCGGTGTAACGGCCCATGAAAATCGCGCCAGCGTGACGGATCAGCGGCAGCCACTCTTCTGGCGATTCAACCGACAATTCCAGGTGCTCTGGTGCAATCCGGTTGGCCACTTCGACGGCCTGTGCCTTGTCGGCAACATGAATCAAGGCGCCACGCTCTTCCAGCGAGGTGCGGATAATGTCTGCACGCTCCATGGTCGGCAGCAAACGGTTGATGCTTTCTGCGACTTTGTCGAGGAACGCCGCGTCGGTGCTGAGCAGAATCGACTGCGCATCCTGATCGTGTTCGGCCTGCGAGAACAGGTCCATGGCGATCCAGTCCGGATCGGTCTGGCCGTCACACACCACCAGAATCTCCGAAGGACCGGCGATCATGTCGATACCGACTTTACCGAATACGTGGCGCTTGGCGGTGGCCACATAGATATTGCCCGGGCCAACAATCTTGTCGACCGGCGGCACGCTTTCGGTGCCGTACGCGAGCGCTGCAACGGCTTGCGCACCACCGATAGTGAAGACCCGGTCTACGCCGGCAATCGCGGCAGCGGCCAGCACCATCTCGTTGATTTCGCCACGCGGCGTCGGCACAACCATGACCACTTCGGCCACGCCCGCGACCTTGGCAGGGATCGCGTTCATCAACACCGACGACGGATAAGTCGCCTTACCACCCGGCACGTAAAGACCGGCGCGGTCGAGCGGCGTTACTTGCTGGCCCAACACGGTGCCGTCTGCTTCGGTGTAACGCCAGGAATCCTGCTTCTGCTTCTCGTGGTAGCTGCGCACACGTTCAGCGGCGGTTTCGAGTGCTGTGCGCTGCTCGGCGGTAATCCGTTGCAGAGCCTGCTCCAAACGGGCACGCGGCAGAATCAGGTCGGCCATGCTGGCCACTTCCAGTCCGTCGAAACGCTGGGTGTACTCGACCAGAGCGGCGTCACCGCGGCTGCGCACGGCGGCAATGATTTCCAGCACCCGCTGATTGACGCCGTCATCAGACACGCTTTCCCAGCTCAGCAGCTGATCAAGATGATGGGCAAAACCCTGCTCAGCAGCATTGAGTCGGCGGATAGCGATGGGAGCGGTCATAGCGGGCCTCATTGTTTGGCAAGGTCACAAAACGGGTACGTAATCCTGAGAACGAAGATTTTCAGGCGCCCATACAATACCAGCCGCACCGTGCGGGCACCTGACAATTCTGGCTATTACACGGATAGGGGAACCGAGTCGCTCCTGCGAATTCGGCATTTGCGCCGTCCGTGGCGCAAAGTGCGGCGTAATGCCGAAGGGAATCAGCTTGGGTGACGCGACTCGACCGCAATGCGCAAGGCATCGATCAGCGCCTGGATGCGCGCGTGCTGCATTTTCATCGACGCTTTGTTGACCACCAGACGCGAGCTGATCGTGGCGATCAGGTCTTGCGCCTCAAGGCCATTGGCACGCAGCGTGTTACCGGTATCGACCACGTCGATAATCTTGTCGGCAAGGCCCACCAGCGGCGCCAATTCCATCGAGCCATACAGCTTGATGACATCGACCTGACGGCCCTGCTCGGCATAATAACGCTTGGCAACGTTGACGAACTTGGTGGCGATACGCAGGCGGCCTTTCGGCTCCGGCGCACCTACAGCTCCAGCGGTCATCAGCTTGCAACGGGCGATACGCAGGTCGAGCGGCTCATACAAGCCCTGACCGCCGTACTCCATCAGCACGTCTTTACCTGCAATCCCCAGATCAGCCGCGCCATGCTCAACATAGGTCGGTACATCGGTCGCACGCACGATCAGCAGGCGAACATCTTCCTGTGTCGTCGGGATAATCAGCTTGCGGCTTTTATCCGGATTCTCTGTCGGCACAATGCCGGCCTCTGCCAACAATGGCAGGGTGTCATCGAGAATGCGGCCTTTGGACAACGCAATGGTGAGCATTTTTATTCAAACCTTTAAAAGCGGTTGTATCGTCACAGGCACGATTGCAATCAGCGCAACCGCAAACGCAGGACAACCCTGCGAGCAGTTCTAAAACCCTGCTCGCAGACGTCTATTGCGTTTGATCAGCCCGGAACGCGGCGGATTTTCGCGCCGAGTAATTGCAGCTTCTCTTCGATGCACTCGTAACCACGGTCAATGTGGTAGATGCGGTCGATCAGGGTGTCGCCTTCAGCAACCAGCGCGGCAATTACCAGACTGGCCGATGCACGCAAGTCGGTGGCCATAACCGGCGCACCCACCAGTCGCTCGGCACCGGTAACAGTGGCCGTGTTGCCTTCAACCTGGATTTGCGCACCCATGCGCAGCATTTCATGTACATGCATGAAGCGGTTTTCGAACACCGTTTCAACAATGGTGCCCACGCCGTCAGCAATCGCATTGAGCGCGATGAACTGAGCCTGCATGTCGGTCGGGAACTCAGGATACGGAGCAGTTACCAGGCTTACCGCCTTGGGACGCTTGCCCTGCATGTCGAGTTCGATCCAGTCCGGACCACAAGTAACTACAGCGCCGGCTTCTTCAAGCTTTTCGAGAACCGCGCCGAGCGTGCTCGGATCGGTGTCCTTGACCTTGACGCGACCACCCGTAGCAGCGGCGGCCACCAGGTAAGTACCGGTTTCGATACGGTCTGGCATCACGCTGAACGTCGCGCCGCCGAGGCGCTTAACGCCGTCGATGGTGATGGTGTCAGTACCGGCACCTTCAATTTTTGCGCCCATGGCGATCAGGCAGTTAGCCAGATCCACGACTTCCGGCTCGCGTGCGGCGTTCGTCAGGACACTGCGGCCATTGGCCAATGCAGCAGCCATCATGATGTTTTCGGTGCCCGTAACACTGACCATGTCAAAGTGGAAGTTGGCGCCGACCAGGCCACCTTCAGGTGCCTTGGCCTTGATGTAACCGGCTTCAACGTCGATCTTCGCACCCATGGCTTCGAGGCCGCGAATGTGCAGATCCACCGGACGCGAACCAATCGCGCAACCACCCGGCAGGGCAACTTCTGCCTCGCCAAAGCGCGCAACCATTGGTCCCAGAACCAAGATCGAGGCGCGCATGGTTTTCACCAGCTCATAAGGCGCTACCAGCGTCTTGATGGCGCGCGCGTCGACTTCAACGCTGAGCTTTTCATCAATAATCGGCTCGATACCCATGCGCCCGAACAGCTCGATCATCGTGGTGATGTCGTGCAGGTGCGGGAGGTTGCAGATGGTAATCGGCGAGTCGCCCAGCAACGTTGCAGCCAAAATCGGCAAAGCCGAGTTCTTGGCACCGGAAATGCGAATTTCGCCATCAAGGCGAACGCCGCCGGTAATAATCAGTTTATCCATAGTTATCTCGTCGCCCGCAGGCTTATGAACGCGCTGCCCAATCGGCACGGCTGAAGAATTTCATGCTCACGGCGTGAATGCTGCCATCAGCAATCCACGGATTTAAATGAGCATAGACTTGCTGCTGACGCTTAACCGGACTCAAACCGGCCAACTCGTCACTAATAACATTCAGCTGGAAGTTGCAGCCTTCGCCTTCAACCTCAACCTGGGTGTCTGACAACTGCGCCTCTAGGAAAGTTTTTACTTCTAAGGCCTGCATGCTCAACCTCAATCAACGAATTCATGTGCGCGCCAGAGTTTTGGGGCCGATTTACGGCTTCCGGGCCCGCGGGGTCGTGCATCATACAAAAAAGCCCATACCCTGCGAACCCCACGTGATAGCCGGTGAGCCGGCCACACCCACTCAGGCTTCGATAGGTAAAATGTCCAACAGGCCCGAAACCCGGGCCAACTCATGCAATTCCTTCGGCATGTCGCGCACCAAAATGCTTTTCCCGGCGGCCTGTGCATCGCGCATAAAGGCCAGCAAGAGAGACAAACCGACGCTGCTTGAGCGTTCAATTTTGGCGCAGTTGACGACAACCTGTGTGCTTTGGCTGGCGGCAATCAACTTGCCGCCCTGCTCGCGCAGTGACGGCCCGCTGGTAAAGTCGATGTCTCCGCACAGGCACAAAACGCCGGGCGATAACGACTCAATACTGGCCTGACTCACGCATCACCCTTTGCATTGCGCGCCTTGGCGACGACGTCAGCCCAGGAATCGATCACTTTATCGAGATCGTTGTTCTTGACCTGCATCTGCTCGGCGAACTGGTCGCGGAACAGCTTGCCAACGTTGATCCCGTTAATGATCAGGTTACGCATGACCCAGGTGTTGTTTTTGCGCACCATGGTGTAAGTCAGCGGGTAAACCGCGCCACCGGAACCGGTGATTTCCATATTCACCGAGGCACGGTCAGCGCCCGGCTTGCCGGATTCTGGCAGCACGCGGACGTCTTCGTTGTTGTACTCAAGCAGTGCATTGCCATAAAACTGCATCAGGCTGCGCTTGAAGTTCTCTTCAAAGCGAGTCATTTGCTCAGGCGTAGCCTTGCGCGAAAAACGCACGGTCATCACGCCACGCGAGATACCTTCAACGTCTACAACCGGCAGCAGAATACGGTTGAGGGCGGCGTAGAACTCGTCCGGATTAGCGCGATACTGTTCTTTGTTGGCCTTCAGATCAGCCAACAATGTGTTGGTCGCCGTCTCAACCACCTCAGTGGCCGTCTGCGCTGCAGAGGCAAACAGAGGCAACGCTGCCAGCAATACCAATACGCTATTACGCAACAACTTAATCATTTTGAGCCTCGTTAGTTGGCCGAATCTTTGTTGACCGAATTCAGCAGAAACTTACCAATCAATTCTTCCAGCACCAGTGAGGACTGGGTGTCGTGGATGGTGCCGCCGTCGGCCAGTAGCTCTTCCTCACCACCTACACTGATACCGACGTATTTTTCTCCCAGCAAGCCTGCCGTGAGGATCGACGCGGTTGAGTCGATCGGGAGGTTATCCACGTCCTTGTTCAACTCCATGGTAACGCGACCGGTGTAGCTGTCGCGATCCAGGTCGATTGCGGTGACTTTACCGATGCTCACGCCAGCCATGGTGACCTTTGAGCGAACGGTCAGACCAGCGATGTTGTCGAAATGCGCATAGACCTTGTAGGTATCCTCGCCCGCGCCAACAGCCAGACCGCTTACGCGCAATGCCAGCAACATAAGAGCCAACATACCAGCCAGCAAGAACAGGCCGACACCTACTTCCAGTGTGCGGTTTTGCATCAGAAATCTCCAAACATCAATGCAGTCAGAATAAAGTCCAGCCCCAGCACTGCAAGCGAGGCATAAACAACTGTTCGGGTGGTTGCGCGGCTGATGCCTTCCGAGGTCGGCTCACAGTCATAGCCTTGAAAGACCGCGATCCATGTCACCACGAAGGCGAACACAATGCTCTTGATAATGCCGTTAACCACATCATCGGTGAACGACACGCTGTTCTGCATATTGGACCAGAACGAGCCCTCGTAGACACCCAGCCAGTCGATAGCAACCATCGAACCGCCCCAGATCCCGACGACGCTGAATATCATCGCCAACAAAGGCATGGAGATAAACCCGGCCCACAATCTTGGTGCCACAATATATTTCAGCGGATCGACACCGATCATCGCCAGGCTCGAAAGCTGCTCGGTCGATTTCATGTTGCCGATCTCTGCGGTCAGTGCCGAACCGGCGCGGCCGGCGAACAACAGTGCAGTCACCACCGGGCCGAGTTCACGCAACAGGGTCAGCGCAATCATCTGCCCAACCGCTTGTTCGGAGCCGTAAGCGGCCAGAATGCTGAAGCCCTGCAGCGACAACACCATGCCGATGAACACACCGGACACGACGATAATCGCCAGCGACATCACACCAACCGAATACAGCTGCTTGATCAGAAGCTGAGTGAACTTCCCTGAGGTGCCACGCCCGAACAGCGCCGCCAGCAGAAAAATGGTCGAACGGCCAAGGCTGGTGACGACATCAATGCCGGCACGGCCTAGCAACTGCACGCGTTCGAGCGGTGATTTTCTGCGCATCAGCGCCCCCCTAGCAATTCTGAGCGGTAATCGTCCGCCGGAAAATGGAACGGCACGGGACCATCAGGCGTGCCCTGCATGAACTGGCGAACCCGCGGATTATCCGAATTCATCAACTCCTCCGGAGTCCCCTGCCCCAAAACCTGGGTGTCGCCCACCACATAGAGATAGTCGGCGATGCTCGCGGTTTCGGCCAAATCATGCGAGACAACAATGCTGGTGATACCCAAAGCATCAGTGAGCAGGCGGATCAGGCGCACCAAAACCCCCATTGCGATCGGGTCCTGCCCTACAAATGGCTCGTCATAAATGAGGATGCGCGGGTCCAGCGCGATCGCTCGCGCCAGGGCGACGCGGCGCTTCATACCGCCTGAGAGTTCATCGGGCATCAGCTGCACGGCGCCACGCAGACCTACCGCCTGAAGTTTCATCAGGACGATGTCACGGATCATGGCTTCGGGCAGCTTGGTGTGAACCCGCAACGGGAAGGCTACGTTTTCGAACACATCAAGATCGGTAAACAGTGCGCCGCTCTGGAACAGTACGCCCATTTTCTTGCGCATATCGAACAGTTCGGTACGCGAAAGCGTGGGCAGATTGACCCCGTTAACCCAAACCTCACCTGCATCGGGGCGTAGTTCAGCCCCAATAAGCCGCAACAGCGTGGTTTTACCACTGCCGGACGGCCCCATGATCCCGGTAACCTTGCCGCACGGTATGCGAATATCGATATCTTTGAAGATATCGCGCGTGCCGCGCTTAAAGCTCAGACCTTTCAGCTCGACCGCATACTTTTCATCGGCGTTCATCTGGACTCCATTACCTACAAGCTTCCTCGTAGACGCGCCACTTCACCAAGAAGGCACCACGTCAGGCGGACACCCAAAATTAGCCGCGAACTATATCACTGCTGCGCGGCCCTACCCAACACCACGGGTGGTTTGCTTGTATTTACTGGCGTTTAGTCCAGCCCGAGGAATTGCACGGTGAGTCCCTCGCCCTTTCGCGATATAATCGCCCCCTTTTTGTTCAACCGTGATGATTGAATACCATGAGCCAGCCCAGCGAACTGATCAAATCCGCGGAACGCACTATCCGCCTTGAACTGCAGGCGGTGGAAGCACTGTTGCCGCGAATTGATGACAATTTTGTTCGTGCCTGCGAACTAATCCTCGCCAGCAAGGGCCGCGTGGTGGTGGTCGGCATGGGCAAATCCGGGCACATCGGCAACAAGATTGCGGCCACACTGGCCAGCACCGGCACCACGGCTTTCTTTGTGCACCCGGCTGAAGCCAGCCATGGCGACATGGGCATGATCACCCGCGACGATACGGTTCTGGCCCTGTCCAATTCCGGCTCGACCGCTGAAATCATCACCCTGCTGCCGTTGATCAAACGCCTCGGCATCACTCTTATCAGCATGACCGGCAACCCGGACTCAGAACTGTCACGCGCAGCGGACGTCAATCTGGACGCACGCGTTGCCGAGGAAGCCTGCCCGCTCAATCTGGCGCCCACCTCTTCGACCACTGCTGCGTTGGTACTCGGTGACGCACTAGCCATCGCGCTGCTTGAAGCCCGCGGATTCACCGCCGAAGACTTTGCGTTCTCGCACCCGGGCGGCGCACTTGGCCGGCGTTTGCTGCTCAAAGTTGAGAATGTGATGCACAGCGGCGAGAGCCTGCCGGTGGTCAACCGCGGCACCAGCCTGCGCGATGCGTTGCTGGTAATGACCCAGAAAGGCCTGGGCATGGCGGTAATACTTGAGGCGGACGGCAAACTGGCTGGGATCTTCACCGACGGTGACTTGCGCCGCACGCTCGATCGCAATATCGATGTACGCACTGCAACTATTGATCAGGTCATGACCTCTCATGGCAAGACCGCACGCGCCGAAATGCTCGCAGCGGAAGCCCTGAAAATAATGGAAGACCACAAAATCAACTCGCTGGTGGTTGTCGATGACAACGACCGGCCAACAGGCGCCCTCAACATGCACGATCTGTTGCGCGCCGGTGTTCTGTAATGACTAAACAAGCACTAAGCACCGAACTGCAAGCGCGCGCCGCCAAGATCAAGCTGGCGATTTTCGACGTCGACGGCGTACTGACCGACGGCAAACTGTACTTTCTGGTTGATGGCAGCGAATTCAAAACCTTCAACACCCTCGACGGCCACGGCATTAAATTGCTGATCCAATCCGGCGTGCGCACCGCTATTATCACCGGCCGTAAAACACCGGTGGTTGAACGTCGCGCGCAAAACCTCGGCATTCAGCACCTGTACCAAGGGCGAGAAGATAAACTGGTGGTACTGGACGAACTGCTTGGCGAACTCGGTCTCGACTATGCTGAAGTGGCCTACCTCGGCGATGACTTGCCCGACTTGCCGGTTATTCGCCGCGTTGGCTTGGGTATGGCAGTTGCCAGCGCCGACCCGTTTGTCCGCGAACACGCCTTCGCAGTGACTCAGGCCAAAGGCGGAGAAGGTGCAGCGCGCGAGTTTTGCGAGCTGATCATGCAAGCCCAAGGCAGCCTCGAAGCTGCTCAAGCCGCTTACTTATAGAATTGATTATGCCTAACCCACGTAAATTGCTGTCACTGCTGCTGTACGCCATTGGGGCTGCATTGCTCGTGGCCGTCGGTTACTGGAACATCAACCAGGAAACCTTCTCGGATCGCCAGCCAGCGGCAACTAACGACAGCCCAATCGATTTTTATGTGGTTAATACCTCTACCGTGCAATACATGCCGGACGGTAGCCGCCACTACACCTTGAAGGCCGACAAACTGGAACACTTCAAGGCAACCGACATCACCAACGTGACGCTGCCTAACCTGATGCTTTACCGTGGCACGGAATACCCGTGGCACGTTCGCAGCGAAAAAGGCGAGATTGGCCCTGGCGGCCAGGAAGTCGAGCTGATCGACAAGGTGAAGGTCGAGCGCACCGATGCAAAAGGTCGTCCGACCATACTCAATACCAGCAGACTGACAGTATTCCCCGATAAACAATATGCGCAGACTGAGCAAGCCGTTAGAATCGACGCTGCCAACGGCGTAACGACCGCGGTCGGAATGAAAGCATATTTGGATGACAGCAGGATGCTCCTTCTGTCCAAAGTAAGAGGCCAGCATGAGGTTCGTTAAAACCCTTCCCCTTCTGCTCAGCTTGGGCGCCACATTCGGCAGCTTCAATGCCTGGGCGCTGCCTTCTGACAAAGATCAGCCCATTCGCGTGCAAGCAGACAGCGCCGAACTGGATGATAAACAGGGCGTAGCCGTGTACCGCGGCGATGTGATCATCACTCAGGGCACCATGAAGATCACCGGCAATACCGTGACGATCACGCAAACCGCTCAAGGTGATATCGACGTGTTCACCTCTGTCGGCACACCGGCTTATTACGAGCAGAAGCCCGCAGAAGACAAAGAACTGGTTAAAGCCTATGGCCTTACCATCCAGTATTTCGCCAGCAAGAATCGCATTGTCCTGATCGATCAGGCCAAGGTCATTCAAGAAGGTAATACCTTCGAAGGCGAGAAAATCGTCTACGACACGCAGCGTCAGATCGTTAATGCCGGTCGCGCCACGGGCAACCAGATCACCACACCGCGTCCGCGCATCGACATGGTTATCCAGCCGAAAAGCAAACCAGCTGAACCACAGGCGGCCGAATAACGATGGCGATTCTGAAAGCCCAGCATTTGGCCAAAAGCTATAAAAGCCGCCAGGTCGTGCGTGACGTCAGCCTGAACATCGAAAGCGGCCAGATTGTTGGCCTGCTCGGGCCTAACGGCGCCGGTAAAACCACCTGTTTCTACATGATTGTAGGCTTGGTGCAGGCTGATCAGGGTCGCGTCTTGATCGACGACCTGGATGTCAGCCACCTGCCGATGCATGGCCGCGCGCGCGCCGGCATTGGTTATCTGCCGCAGGAAGCGTCGATCTTTCGCAAGCTCAGCGTCTCGGACAACATCATGGCGATTCTCGAGACCCGTAAGGAGCTCGACCGTGCTGCGCGTCACGCGGAGATGGAAAGCCTGCTTGAAGAATTTCATATTCACCACATCCGCGATAATCTCGGCATGAGCTTGTCGGGCGGTGAACGTCGTCGGGTTGAAATTGCCCGCGCACTGGCCACGGCGCCTAAATTCATACTGCTCGACGAACCATTTGCCGGGGTGGACCCGATTTCGGTCGGGGACATCAAACAGATTATTCACCACCTGAAAGCCAAAGGTATTGGCGTTCTGATCACCGACCACAACGTTCGCGAAACGCTGGATATTTGCGAAACTGCGTACATTGTCAGTGACGGCCAACTGATTGCCGAAGGTGACTCCGAAGCCATTCTGGCCAACGAGATTGTAAAAGAAGTCTATTTGGGACATGAGTTCAGGCTCTAGCCGAATCATGCCCAAACTCAAAAGCAGTGCTAGGCAAAGGCCACGGGGAAAGGCATATACTCTGCCTCCTTGTGGCTCAAATGCCCTGTAGTGGATTGCGCATAGACGCCGGTTAATAAGGTCTGCAATGAAACCATCGCTAGTCCTGAAGATGGGCCAGCAGCTGACGATGACGCCTCAGCTGCAACAAGCCATCCGCCTACTTCAACTCTCAACCCTGGATCTGCAACAAGAGATTCAGGAGGCGTTGGAGTCCAATCCGATGCTCGAGCGCCAAGAAGATGGCGACGACTTCGATAATTCCGACCCTATGGCTGACGGAGCGGAAACGGCTGCCTCACCGAATCAGGAAGAGGCCAATTTCCAGGAACCGACCTATCAGGAACCGTCGCAAACCGTAGACAACCTGGAAGATGGCGAGTGGAATGAGCGCATTCCCAATGAGCTGCCGGTAGATACCGCCTGGGAAGACGTTTATCAGACAAGCGCCAGCAGCCTGCCCAGCAACGACGATGACGAGTGGGACTTCACCACGCGCACCTCGACAGGCGAAAGCCTGCAAAGCCATTTGTTGTGGCAACTCAACCTGTCGCCAATGTCGGACAAAGACCGGCTTATCGCGGCGACCCTGATCGACTGCATCAATCAGCAGGGTTATCTCGAAGAAACCCTCGATGAAGTGGTCAGCGCATTCGACCCGGAACTCGACATCGAGCTTGATGAAGTCGAAGCAGTTCTGCACCGCATCCAGCAGTTCGAGCCCGCTGGCATTGCCGCACGCACCCTCAGCGAGTGCCTGTTGCTGCAGCTGCGCCAATTGCCCGCGAAAACACCTTGGCTGGCTGAAGCCCAGCGTCTGGCAAATGATTACCTCGACCTGCTGGGCAGCCGCGACTACAGCCAACTGATGCGCCGCATGAAGCTCAAGGAAGACGAACTGCGTCAGGTCATTGAGCTGATCCAGAGCCTCAACCCGCGCCCCGGCTCGCAGATCGAGTCTGGCGAGCCGGAGTATGTGGTGCCCGACGTCATTGTGCGCAAACACAATGACCGCTGGCTGGTAGAACTCAATCAGGAAGCCATGCCGCGCTTGCGGGTCAACCCGCAGTACGCAGGTTTCGTGCGCCGCGCAGACTCAAGCGCCGATAACACCTTCATGCGTAATCAGTTGCAGGAAGCGCGCTGGTTCATCAAGAGCTTGCAGAGCCGCAACGAAACCCTGATGAAGGTTGCCACGCAGATTGTCGAGCACCAGCGCGGCTTCCTCGACTATGGTGACGAGGCCATGAAACCGCTGGTTCTGCACGATATTGCCGAGGCTGTCGGTATGCACGAGTCGACGATTTCACGCGTCACCACGCAAAAATTCATGCACACACCACGCGGCATTTACGAGTTGAAATATTTCTTCTCAAGCCACGTAAGCACCTCTGAAGGCGGTGAATGCTCGTCGACAGCGATTCGCGCAATCATTAAAAAACTGGTTGCTGCGGAAAATGCAAAAAAGCCATTGAGCGACAGCAAGATCGCTGGTTTACTGGAGGCACAAGGTATTCAAGTCGCTCGCCGCACCGTTGCCAAATACCGTGAGTCACTCGGCATAGCACCGTCCAGCGAGCGCAAACGATTAATGTGAGGGAGTCGCCAAAGCAAACCCTGTGCTTTCCTGCAAAACAGCCATACTGATATCAGGGCTGAGCAAAGCGCACGGCAGAAGCCGAAGCGACCCGGCAGACAATCTGCTTACTCTGGGTGATATGCAGGTCCGACATGTTTGAGGCAACACAACCCGCGTCAAACAGCGTTACACAGCACCGCAGAACCGCTACAGGGTAAGTGAGCAAGCTTCAGTGTTCCGGCGGCAGGCAAATTGCCTGTCACTACTACACGGCAACAAGGAGAAAGCGGTATGCAAGTCAACATCAGTGGACACCAGCTGGATGTGACCGACGCCCTGCGTGACTATATCGAGGAGAAACTCAGTCGATTAGAACGCCACTTCGATAAGATCACCAATGTACAAGTCATCATGGAGGTCGAGAAGCTCAAGCAGAAAATTGAAGCGACCTTGCACATAGCGGGCGGCGAAGTCGTTGCCAACGCTGAACACGATGACATGTACGCAGCAATCGATTTACTAACAGACAAACTTGACCGACAACTTATCAAGCACAAGGAAAAGCAGCTCGACCGTCAGCAAGGCGCTATGGCCCGCTGACATCGCTCACCTCCTATGATCCGACTTGAAGACATCCTGACCCCCGGCCGTTCCCTTGTGAACGTGCCGGGCGGCAGTAAAAAACGTGTTCTTGAACAAATCGCCAATCTGGTCGCTCGTGACTTGAGCGACCTTGACGGCCAAGACATTTTTGAAAGCCTGATTGCCCGCGAAAAACTCGGCTCCACCGGTTTTGGTAATGGCATTGCGATCCCGCATTGTCGTCTGCCTGGCTGTAGTGCGCCGGTGAGTGCGGTACTCAGACTTGACTCAGCAGTCGACTTCGACGCTATTGACGGCGCTCCCGTCGACCTGCTGTTTGTATTGCTGGTTCCGGAAGCGGCAACTGACGAGCATCTTGAGTTGCTGCGCCAGATTGCCAGCATGCTAGACCGCAACGAAGTCCGTGAACGCCTGCGCCATGCTGACAGCAATCAGGCCCTCTATGACGTTGTAGTGGACGTACAAAGCGGCCAGTAGGAAAACGCCCTATGCGCTTAATCATCGTCAGCGGTCGTTCGGGCTCGGGCAAAAGTACGGCCCTTGATGTCCTCGAAGACAACGGTTACTACTGCATCGACAACCTGCCTGCCGACTTGTTACCCGAGTTGGCGGAACGGGCCCTGTTGCATCCCGAGCAGCTGCAACCTTTTGTGGCGGTGTCGATTGATGCGCGCAACATGCCCAGCCAGCTCAAGCGCTTCCCCGAGCTGCTGCGTCAGGTTCGTGACCGCAACATCCGCTGCGATATCGTCTACCTTGATGCCGCGCAAGACACCCTGCTCAAGCGCTTCTCGGAAACACGCAGACGTCACCCGCTGACCTCCGAGCATCGCTCGCTGTCGGAGGCTATCGGCGATGAAAGCAAGTTGCTCGAACCGATTATCGACCTTGCTGACCTGCGCATCGACACCACTCATCTCAATCTCTACCAACTGCGTGACACGCTAACCCTGCGCCTGCTCAAGCAACCGGCGCCGGGCACTGCTTATCTGGTTGAGTCTTTCGGATTCAAACGTGGCCTGCCGGTTGATGCCGATCTGGTGTTCGACGTGCGTTGCCTGCCGAACCCGTACTGGAAACCCGAGCTGCGTGATTACAGCGGCCTGGATCAGCCAATCAATGATTACCTGAGCGCAGAACCCGAAGTGGAAGAGATGTATCAGGACATCGCCGGTTATCTGCAGAAATGGCTGCCGCGTATCGCTGCCAGCAACCGCGCCTACGTGACCGTCGCCATTGGCTGCACTGGCGGGCGACATCGCTCCGTGTACCTGGCCCAGCGCCTGAGTGAAGCGCTTAAAACTCAACTGAAGAATGTTCAGGTTCGCCACCGCGACCTCAGCTAAGGATAAGGCGCGATGCCTGCTTGCGAAATCATCATTATCAACAAGCTGGGCCTGCATGCCCGCGCCGCCGCCAAGTTTGTCGGCGTGGCCGGCCGTTTCCCGTGCACAGTTCGTGTTGGCCGCAGCCCAGAAAGCCTGGTCGATGGTAAAAGCATCATGGCGGTAATGATGCTGGCCGCCGGTAAAGGCACGCCCGTACACCTGCACACCGAAGGCGAACAGGAGCAAGAGGCGCTAGAAGCGCTGATCGAGTTGATCAATAACTTCTTCGACGAAGGCGAATAGCCCCCTTTCGCGCACAAAAAAAGCAGACGCTCTAAACGTCTGCTTTTTTATTGGGTGCTGGTTTTGGCAAATGACGCTACGGCGACTTAAGAGCCGGCGACGGTCATGCGCTCAATCAGCACTGAACCCGTGCGAATATTGCTGCGCAGTTCCAGATCATTACCCACCGCGACGATTTGCTTGAACATGTCACGCATGTTGCCGGCAATGGTCACTTCCTGCACCGGGAACTGGATCTCGCCGTTTTCGACCCAGTAACCGCCAGCGCCGCGCGAGTAATCGCCGGTTACCATGTTCAGGCCGTGGCCCATCAGTTCAGTTACCAACAGCCCGCGCCCCATGCGCTTGATCAGCGCCTGCTGGTCTTCATCGCCATGGCTGACGAACAGATTATGCACGCCGCCGGCGTTGGCAGTACTTGGCATTCCCAGCTTACGGCCTGAGTAGGTGCCCAGCACATAGCTCAACAGCTCACCGCTCTCGACGAATGACTTGGCGTAAGTTGCAAGGCCGTCACCATCAAAGGCTGCGCTGCCCATTGCACGCGGAATATGCGGGCGCTCATCAATATTCAGCCATTGCGGAAACAACTGCTCGCCGATAGTGCCCTCAAGGAACGAAGACTTGCGGTAGATGCTGCCGCCCGAAATGGCGCCGAGGAAACTACCGAACAAGCCAGTCGCCAGCTCAGCCGAAAACAGCACCGGCACTTCGCAAGTAGGCACCGGACGCGCGCCCAAGCGGCTGACGGCACGCAAAGCGGCGCGACGGCCAATGCTTTCAGCACTCGCCAACATCTCGCCCTGACGATTAACGTCGTACCAATAGTCGCGCTGCATCTGGCCGTCCTGCTCGGCAATCATCACGCAACTGAGGCTATGACGCGTACTGGCGTAACCACCGATAAAGCCATGGCTGTTGCCATAAATCCGGCAGCCTTGGTGCGTACTCAGCGAGGTGCCGTCGGCATTCTTGATCCGCGCATCGGTATCAAAGGCCGCGGCCTCGCACTGCAGTGCTTGCTCAATGGCCTGCTCCGGGCTAATTGACCAGGCGTGATAAAGATCCAGATCCGGCAGCTCACGCGCCATCAGGCCGGCATCTGCCAAACCGGAACACTCGTCTTCGGAGGCATGCTTGGCAATCGCCAACGCCGCCGCCACAGTTTCGCGAATGGCCGCGTCGCCACTCGCCGAAGTGCTCGCAGAACCTTTACGCTGACCCACGTACAGGGTGATCCCAAATCCCTGGTCACGGTTGAATTCAACCGTTTCTACTTCACGCTGACGCACACTGGTCGAGAGGCCCTGTTCGACCGACACGGCAACCTCGCAGGCACTGGCGCCCTGCTTCTTGGCTTCGGCGAGAATTTGCTCCACTTGCGCCTGCAATGCGGGCAAACCTTGTGGGCCGACCACTTCTACTGCACTCATAACCACTCCTGATTTATCAACTTCATACGTCATCAGCCTATGGCCGGACGTTTGCAGTCAGAAACTTGCTGCTATCATGACGACGTTATCCACTGGATTGTCCCCATGTCTGAATACCTTGATGACTTCTCCGATGAGAAGAGCAAAACCCAAGTCAAACGCGAGCTGCATGCTCTGCAAGATCTTGGACAACGCCTGACCACCCTAAAGCCGGACCTGCTGAACAAGCTACCGCTGACCGATGCCCTGCGCAAAGCCCTCGAAGAGGCACCCAAGCACACGGCCAACTCGGCCAAAAAACGCCACGTCCAATTCATTGGCCGGTTAATGCGTGACCAGGACATTGAGGCGATTCTTACCCTCCTCGACCAACTGGACGCCTCTACCCGCCAATACAACGAGCGTTTTCACGGCCTTGAACGCTGGCGCGACCGGTTAATTGCCGGCGATGACGCCATTCTCGAGAAATTCGTAATCGAATACCCCGAGACCGACCGCCAACACCTGCGCAACCTGATCCGTCAGGCCCAGCACGAACTGGCGCAGAACAAAGCACCAGCCGCTTCACGCAAAATCTTTAAATACATCCGCGAGCTGGACGAAACTCAACGCGGTTTGCGTTAAGCCATCGTCAGGGTGGAGTCAGACTCCACCCAAGCCCTTATTCCTGTTACGCACCGGTTCCGCCGACGGTAATCGCATCAATCTTCAAGGTCGGCTGACCCACGCCAACCGGCACCGACTGGCCGTCTTTACCGCAAGTGCCGACGCCACTGTCCAGCGCCAAATCGTTACCCACCATCGACACCCGGCTCATCGCCTCTGGGCCGTTGCCAATCAGAGTTGCGCCTTTGACCGGCGCAGTAATCTTGCCGTCTTCGATCAAATAGGCTTCGCTGGTCGAGAACACGAACTTGCCGCTGGTGATGTCCACCTGACCGCCGCCGAGGTTGGCGCAGTAGATGCCTTTCTTCACCGAACGGATGATCTCCTCAGGATCGCTCTCGCCCGCCAACATGTAGGTATTGGTCATACGCGGCATTGGCAGGTGCGCATAGGATTCACGGCGGCCGTTACCGGTTGCGCCAACGCCCATCAGCCGCGCATTGAGCTTGTCCTGCATGTAGCCCTTGAGAATGCCATTCTCGATCAATGTGGTGCACTGGGTCGGCGTGCCTTCGTCGTCGACACTCAACGAGCCGCGGCGCTCAGCCAGCGTTCCGTCGTCGACGATAGTGCACAGGCTCGACGCCACTTTCTCACCAATCCGCCCGCTGTAGGCCGAACTGCCCTTACGATTGAAGTCACCTTCCAGACCATGACCCACCGCTTCGTGCAGCAGCACACCAGACCAACCGGCGCCCATTACCACCGGCATACTGCCAGCCGGCGCGGCAATGGCTTCAAGATTGACCAAGGCCTGACGCAACGCCTCGCGGGCGTAACCCATTGCCCGGGTTTCATTATTGGCTTCGCGTTCAAGGAAATAGCGATAGTCAGTGCGCCCGCCGCCGCCATGCCCGCCGCGCTCGCGACGGCCGTTGTGCTCGACGATAACGCTGACGTTGAAACGCACCAGCGGACGAATATCCGCCGCCAGGCTGCCGTCAGTCGCGGCCACCAGAATGCGGTCCCAGACGCCAGCCAGGCTGACGGTGACTTGCTTGATACGCGAGTCCAGCGCGCGCGTGGCTTGATCGATCTCTTTCAGCAGCTCGACCTTTTGCGCACGGTCCAACACGTCCAGCGGATTCTGTGGCGCGTACAGGGGCGCAATCTGCGCGGTTTTGAAAGCCTGAACCGTGCCATTCTGACCGGCGCGTGCAATCGAACGGGCAGCCTGAGCAGCCTGGCTCAGCGCATCCGGGGTAATCGCGTTGCTGTAGGCGAAACCGGTTTTTTCACCGGACTGCGCACGCACGCCCACGCCCTGATCAAGATTGAAACTGCCCTCTTTGACGATGCCGTCTTCCAGCACCCAGGTTTCAGAAACCTGACTCTGGAAATACAGGTCCGCCGCATCGATACCGGGGCCGGCCAATTCGCCCAGCACACCCGGCAACAGGTCGAGGCTCATGCCGCCAGGACTCAACATATGCTCGGACACGGATAACAACATATCGCTCATAACTACTCCAAACCTGGCAGCCGCGGTTCGGCCGCTGCAAAAAATCGTTTATGCCGGATAACCGGCATTTGCTGGCGAATGCCGGCCTGCTCGACCGCATCACGCGGGGCCAGCAGCATCGCCTCGCCAGAGGCCTGTTCCACCAAAACCCGCCCCCAGGGATTGACAATCGCCGCATGGCCAAACGTCTCGCGGCCACCTGCGTGGGTTCCACCCTGCGCGGCGGCCAGCATGTAGCACTGGGTCTCAATCGCCCGGGCGCGGATCAATACGTGCCAATGGGCAGCGCCCGTCACGGCGGTAAACGCCGACGGCGCGCTGATCAATTCGGCGCCAGCATCACGCAGAGCGCCATAAAACTCAGGAAACCGCAGGTCATAGCAAACGGTCAAACCGAGGCGACCCACGGGCGTGTCAGCCACCACAACCTGGCCACCGTAGGCGTAGTCATCGGACTCTCGGTATCGCCCGCGGCTGTCGGCAACATCCACATCAAACAGATGCAGTTTGTCGTAACGGGCCACACGTTCGCCGCGATCATCAATCAGCAGGGAACAGGCATTAGGCCTGGCATCCGGCTGACCATCTGGCGGCAACGGCAACGTACCAGCCACTATCCATAGGTTGAGGTCACTGGCGGCTTTTTTCAACCAAGGCAGAATTGGCCCGGTCCCCAGCGCCTCTTCACGGCTCAGCGTGGGAAGGTCACGACTTCCCATGGCGGCAAAGTTTTCAGGCAAAACCGCAAGCCTGGCTCCGCCTTCTGCCGCGCGTTCGAGCAATTGGCGCGCGGCCTGCAGGTTGGCCATGACATCAGGCAGACTGACCATCTGGATAACCGCGAGTGTCATACCGGCTCCTGCAAGCGTTGAGAACAACAAGCACAGGCGCTGGGCAGTTGCCCGTTTGCGCCGCTACTTCTGTTTTTCAAACGGTTTGTCAAAGGTGAATTCGGGGTCACTGAGCGGCCCCTTGATGTCGTACTGCACACTCGCCAAGCGGGCGATATTGTCACCGAGCAGTTTATCGGCAACGAACAGCGCACCGCCGATGGCCGGGTTGAAGCCGGCAATGATCACCGCTAACGGCAGGTTGTTACTGACCGGCAGCGTCACCAGCAACTTCGCGTCGATGACCTCGCGCGCCAGATCGAGGGTGCCGTTAACTTCGACGTTGCTCGATGGCCCCTTGAGCGCCAATGGCTCTTTGGTGACGTAAACCCCATCGGTGGCGACCAGCAAGCCCTTCACCCGGTCGTAGCTGAGGCCTTTGCCAAACAGGTCAGAGAAGTCCAGACGCAGGCGTCGGCCGATCGAGTTGAAGTTGAGCAAGCCAAAAATTCGCAAGGCATTAGCCGAGCCCTTGACCTCGACAAACTGGCCTTTCTTCAGCGAGGCGTCCATCGAACCGCTGAAACGCGCCAGCGCAAAACCGGCCGGCGAACCGGGCCAGTGACCGTCTACATCAAGGTGATAACTTTCGCTGGTAGCCGATGGTGCAAATCCCCACGCCACCAGCGTATCAACCAGATTCTCACCTTCCAGACGGCCCTTGTACCAACTGCTGGCGCTACCCGCCGCGCCCTGCCAGCCGACAGTGCCGCTCATGGTGGCGCCGCTGAGTTGCAAGGCCAGATTGCTGAATTGCACACCGTTGGCCAGCGGCCGGGCATTGAATGACCAACTGCCGAGCTGACGCTCGCCCAGCGAGACAAGCTTGATATTGAGGTCTATGGGCGGAACATCGGCCGGGTTAATCGAGCCCAGAACATCCGGAGAAGGCGCGCCGTCGGCTGTAGGCTTGGGTGCGGGCAGCTTGAGGTAATCCAGATTGACCACGATTGGCGTGCTGGAAGAATCGGGCAATTTAACCTGGCCCTTGGCCAATGAGCTGTCGAGCCCCACCGACCAGGCCGCGCCTGTGCGCTTCAAATCGAGGTTGAGATTATCCGCCTCGACGCCCATGCCCTTGAAATGATCAATGCGCAGGCGCGCCTCATTGAGCAACTGCTTGGCATCCCCCACCGGGGCATTCTGATACGGCTTGATCGCGGCCTGCCACGCATCGACATCCAACTCGGCAATGCGCCCACTGATATTAAGGCCCTTGTTACGACCGGGCTGCGCCCGCCCGGCCCCAAGCACCAGGCGGCCACCGCCATCCAGGAAGTTCTCAGCCCCTGCGGTATAAGCGAGGCTGGCGCGGTCGGCATATTGCACCGTGTAGGTCGCAGGCACTGAACCAAGGCTCATCTTGAACTCGGCATCGCTGCTGCTTGCCGCAGGCTTGCCCAGCGGCTCAGGCAGGTCGATGGCCAAGCCCTGCAAATCGGAATTAACCTGCAGATAGCTGTCTTGCGCGCCCAGATTGATCCTCAGCCGATACGGAATAACACCGTTGGCTGGTATCGGTTGGTTGAACGCCAGCCATTGGGTTAAAGTCTCCAGCGCAACCTTGCCTTTCAGGTCGAACAGGGTATTGCTAGCGCCGTCTGGCGTGCCGGCAATGGCCTTGCCGGTCACCGTGTGGCCGAGCGCCCGCGCACTCAAACCTTCGGCGCTGAGGCCCTTGCGGGAATCAAAATTGAAGTCACCCTTGATCTTGCTCAGCTCAAGTTTTGGTGAGGCGATGGTCAGCGATGAATCCTTGCTGCTGAAATCCACCTGCACCACAACCTTGCTCATGTCCTGCAGCGGCAAATCGAGTTTCAGCGCCCCTTCGAGCGTCCCTTGGCCTTTCCAGCCGGCAAAGGTTTCAGCTGTGGGCAACGGCGAATCCTGAAGAATCTGCATGGCATCGCCAACGTTGCTGGCCAGCTTGCCGTCGATCAACAGATGCGTATCGCCGCCGGGTACGCCCAGCGCGATATTGGCTGTCGCATCGGTTACCGTGCTGTTGAGTATCTGGCCCTTGGCAACGTCGATGCGCACGCCAGTGTCTTCAACCCGAACCTGCGCCTTGGCCTTGCTCAGAGCCGGCCAACCGGCTTGGTAATCCAGTTCGGCATCGTCGACATCGAAGAACAGGCTGATGTTGTGCGCGGTTGGCGGCGAGCCGTGATTGATCGAACCCTGATACTGGAAGAAACCCTGACTTACCGCGCCGCCCTTGATCGAGTCAGCCAGCCATTTGCCCAGTTGCGGGCTGAAACTCGGCACGCGGGTTGGCAGGTACTTGCTGGTGTAGCTCGCATCGCCTTCGCGAATCCCCACACGCAGGTCCATGTAATCTTCCGCTTCTGGATCAGCCAGCAAACGGATAATGAAATCAGCACCGGCTTTACCTTCCGGGCCGATCGCTTGCAGATAAGGGCTGCGCAGCGTTACGCCGGCATCGTCCCAGGTCCAGTCAAACTGCCCGTTGACCTTGGTATAAACCCAGGGTTTGGGGAACAGGGTTGCCAGATGCAGGGAGAACTCCTCGGCATCGACATGCACCACGCCGTGGCCGATATCGCCCTCGACGCTGCCGCTGATGTTCTGCACCGAAGGCGATGCTTCAAACGCCGAGAACCCAACCTTGTCGAGATTGGCGGAAAAGCTCAAACGCCGGGCCAACTCGGCCTGCGGTTTAAAAGCCAGTTGCAGGTTGTTCAACTTGCCATGCGGTTGCAGGGTCTCGATGATCTTGCGTCCATTCTCGGACAACGGCGCTAGCGCAGTCACCAGTGGCACCAACGGCGTGACATCGAACTGATCGGCGCTTAGCTGCCAAGTGTCATCAGCAACCTTGCGGGTAATGCCGAGCTGAACCTTGCCCCAACGCTCCTCGCCTATGCGCAGGCCAAGGTCAGCCATGCGCAGGGTAAAACCTTGCTCGTTAGCAGCGAAATAACTGTTGAGCTTGATGTCTTGCAGCGCGACGGGTTCCTGCTCTCCCAGGGCCACCTGCAGATTCGCCACGACCATGCGCGTCACTGCCCGCTGTACGACGCCATCGCGCCAGCTCAGCCAGGCCTCACCGCCCAGTTGCGCCTGCTGCAAATGCCAGGCGCCAATGTAGGACGGCGGAATCCAGTCTGCCCAATCGCCAGGCGCCACCTTCAAGTAAGCGTCGAGGCTCGAGGCTTGCCACTCCTGCGCGTTGAGATCCGCGTTGACTTGCAACTCCAGCGGCTTGCCGTTGGGCAGGTGCAGGCGCATATCCAGGCGCTGGCCCTGAAGCGTTCGACGCAAGGTCAGATTGATAGCTTTGAGGGTGACTGGCGACTGCGCATTCGCCTCGACAGTCACCTGGCTGTCGAGCAACGAGACCTGCTCCAGCGACTTCAGCTGTTGCAGCACCTGCTGCATGTCCACTGGCGCACTGGCTTTGGGCTGCGGCAAGCCTGCAACACTCCATTTGCCTTCGGCGTCTTGCTGCGCGCTCAGGCGCAAGCCCTCGACAACCAAATGGGCAATGCGTGGCTGACGCCTGAGCAGGCTTTGCAGTAAATCAGGAATGAGGCTGACCCGGCTCAGCTTGAGCGCATCGTCCGCCTCGCCCAGCACCAGATCATGGGCGATAAGCTCCGGGGCGAAACCGTGCCAGCCGCCTTCCAGTCGGCCAATCGACACCGGCATTTGCAGCAGCTCAGTGGCTTTGGTCGCCACTTCATCACGGTAGTCGGCCACCATCGGCGACAGCACGCGACCAACGCTCACGTAAATCGCTGCCAGCACCAACAGCAAGGCAAGCAGCGCCAACCCCCAACGCAACAGCGCCGAGATACCCCGACTTAGCGCCAGCACTTAGCGGCGCTCGTTTGGCGTGCGCGACACGCTAGAGCAAGACCACATCGTATTGCTCCTGTGAGTACATGGTCTCGACCTGAAACTTGATGGTGCGGCCGATGAATGCTTCAAGATCGGCAACATTGCCTGACTCTTCATCGAGCAGGCGATCGACGACCCGCTGATTCGCCAGCACCCGATAACCTTCAGCCTGGTAGGCCCGCGCCTCGCGCAGAATCTCACGGAAAATTTCGTAGCAGATGGTTTCCGGGGTTTTGAGTTTGCCGCGGCCCTGACAACCCTCGCATGGCTCACACAGCACCTGCTCAAGGCTTTCACGCGTGCGTTTGCGGGTCATCTGCACTAAACCCAGCTCGGTTATACCGATGATGTTGGTTTTGGCATGGTCGCGCTCCAGCTGTTTCTCCAGCGTGCGCAAAACCTGACGTTGATGTTCCAGGTCTTCCATGTCGATAAAATCGATAATGATGATGCCACCCAGATTGCGCAGGCGCAGTTGCCGCGCGATCGCTGTCGCCGCTTCAAGATTAGTTTTGAAAATGGTTTCTTCAAGCGTGCGATGTCCCACGAACGCGCCGGTGTTGACGTCGATGGTGCTCATCGCTTCGGTTGGATCAATCACCAGATAGCCGCCGGACTTCAACGGCACTTTGCGCTCCAGTGCGCGCTGGATTTCATCCTCAACGCCGTACAGATCAAAAATCGGCCGTTCACCCGGATAATGCTCCAGGCGATCGGCAATTTCGGGCATCAGTTCATCGACGAACTGGGTGATTTTCTGGAAGGTTTCGCGCGAGTCGACCCGCAGCTTTTCTGTGCGCAAGCTGACCAGATCACGCAACGTGCGCATGGCCAGATTGAGGTCTTCATAAATCAGCGTGGGCGCTGGGCAGCTTTGCATCTGCTGATGAATCTGCTGCCATTGGCGGCGCAGGTAACGGATATCTATCAGAATCTCATCGGCGCCGGCACCTTCGGCCGCCGTGCGCAGAATGAATCCGCCGACTTCTTCGATACCTTCCGCCGCGATGCAGTCGGTGACCACTTGCTTGAGGCGCTCACGCTCCACTTCATCTTCGATCTTCAGCGAAATGCCGACATGCGCAGTGCGCGGCATGTACACCAGATAACGTGAAGGAATCGACAGCTGCGTGGTCAGGCGTGCGCCCTTGCTGCCGATTGGGTCTTTAGTAACCTGCACCACCAGGCTTTGCCCATCGTGCACCAGCGCACTGATGCTCTCAACGGCCGCGCCTTCGCGCGTGGAGATTTCCGAGGCATGGATAAATGCCGCACGCTCCAAGCCGATATCGACAAAAGCGGCCTGCATACCAGGCAGAACCCGCACGACTTTACCCTTGTAGATATTGCCCACGATCCCGCGGCGCTGCGTACGCTCGACATGAACCTCTTGCAGGACACCATTTTCAACCACCGCCACGCGCGATTCCATTGGCGTGATATTGATCAGAATTTCTTCACTCATGTGTCCGTCTCATCCGGGAGGGTGCTAGCTGCATCTTGCAACGTATGCCGCGAGGCAGGCGACGAGAGCTTACAGCGTAATGTCACGAGAGTAAGCGATCTGCTGCGCAGGCGACAAATCAGAAAAGCGACTGTCGGCGATACACAGCCTCAATCATCGCCATGCACTGAAGAGTCTGCGATCAAAGTGTAGGGTTGCTGTCCTGCCAGCAGGCTACGTCGAAACTGGCCAGTAGCTCTGCTGTTTCGCACAACGGCAAACCCACAACGGCCGAATAGCTGCCTTGCAACTGCGTTACAAACACCCCTGCAAGCCCCTGAATGCCGTAGCTTCCAGCTTTATCGCAGGGTTCGCCCGTGGCCCAGTAGGCTTCGATCTCGGCGTCACTGAGCGCGCGGAATGTCACGGCAGTACTGACAACACGAACGTCCGATCGTTGCGCACTGACCACAGCCACAGCACTTAATACCTGATGCTCACGACCAGACAGGCTACGCAACGTCGCCAATGCATCATCCCGATCCAAAGGCTTGCCGAGAATTTGCTGACCAAGGACTACAGCCGTATCGGCGCCAAGCACGACCGCGTCGCCCTCAGGCAAGCTGGCAAGCGCCGCTTGCGCCTTGGCGAGTGCAAGACGCTGCACGTAGTCGCAGGGCAATTCGCCAGCAAAAGGCGTCTCGTCGACAGGCGCGATGCACAGCGTGAACGGCACGCCTATCTGTTGCAGAAGCTCACTGCGGCGCGGTGAACTTGAAGCCAGATACAACGATGCCATTTGGATATCCCGAGCTTGATGGAAGGGTTAGTTAACGCCGAAACGCTGCTGCAACCAGCGCAGGATCATCGAGACCCAAGGCCACAGCAAGGCGCTGACCACCGCTGGCAGGATAAAAACCAGAGTCGGCGGGCGGTTGCCGGTGAGTGCGTTGAGCCACAACTGAACCAGCTGCGCGAGGCCGAAGACCATCAGCAGAACGATGCACTGCTGCGACAGCGGAAACATGCGCAGGCGCTGATGCAGGCTCAGCACCAGGAAAGTCACCAACGTCAGAATCAGCGCATTCTGACCCAGCAGCGCGCCGTTGAGCACATCGGCCAGCAGGCCAAAACACCAGGCTGTGAGCATGCCGACCCGTTGCGGCAAAGCCAGCAACCAATAAGTCATGAACAGCGCCAGCCACAGCGGGCGGCCCATCTCCATGAAGTCTGGCAGCGGCGAGACGCTGAGCAGCAAAGCAAACAGCATGGATACCCAAATAACCCAAACATTGCGCGGGCTGGTTGCACTCATTGAGCGGGTCTCACCGGAGCGGGGGCAGTGGTTGACGGGGCTTGCGCAGGCGCAGGTGCGGTGGACTGACTCGGCGCTGGCGTATTCGAGCCTGCTGCCGTTTCAGCCTTTTCTTCGAGCGCCTTCTGATCGGCGGCAACCTCGGCCTCGGCCGATTCAGTTGCCCGCTGCTCAGGCGTGCGTGTGTCGGTAAACACCAACAGCATGTATCGGCTGCGATTGAGGCTGGCAGTCGGAATCGCGCGGACAATCGCAAACGGCTGGCCAGAGTCATGAATCACTTCACTTACGGTCGCCACCGGATAGCCCGACGGAAAGCGCTGCCCCAACCCCGAACTTACCAACAAGTCGCCCACCTTGATGTCGGCCGTGTCGGCAACATGACGCAGTTCCAGACGCTCCGGGTTACCGGTGCCACTGGCAATGGCGCGCAAGCCGTTGCGGTTCACCTGCACCGGAATACTGTGATTGGTGTCGGTCAGCAACAGCACGCGAGCGGAATAAGGCATCACCTCAACCACCTGGCCCATCAACCCGCGCGCATCAAGAACCGGCTGACCAATCACTACGCCGTCTTTCTCGCCCTTGTCGATAAGAATGCGGTGGGTGAACGGGTTCGGGTCAATACCGATCAGCTCGGTCGCCAGCACGTCGTCATCCACCAGCGCAGCCGAGTTCAGCAGTTCACGCAAGCGCACGTTCTGTTCGGTAAGGGCAGCGAGCTTTTGCAGGCGACGCTGCAACAGCAACTGCTCGGTCTTGAGCTTCTCGTTTTCAGCGGCAAGCTCAGTGCGCGAGCTCAGTTCCTGGGTGGTATTTTCCCAAAGCGTGACGGGCAGATTGCCCAGCCAGTAGATCGGCTCGACGATAACCCCAAGCTGGCTGCGAAAAGGCTTCAGAAAGGCAAAGCGGGCATCGACCACCATCAAGGCGACCGAAAGCACGGCCAGCACCAACAGGCGCACACCAAGCGAAGGACCTTTGGTGAAGAGCGGTTTGATAACAAATTCCTCTACACATCCGCCAGTAACAAAAAGCTGCAAGTGGGCGGGCCCGACTTGCAGCTTGAGACTGACAACTGATGGCTTATTCCGTGGACAGCAGGTCCATGGTGTGACGATCCATCATTTCCAGTGCCTTACCACCGCCACGGGCCACACAAGTCAGCGGGTCTTCGGCAACGATAACAGGCAGGCCAGTTTCCTGTGCCAGCAGTTTGTCGAGGTCACGCAGCAACGCGCCACCACCGGTCAGCACCAGGCCGCGCTCGGCGATGTCCGAAGCCAACTCTGGCGGAGACTGCTCAAGCGCGCTCTTAACCGCCTGAACGATAGTCGCCAGCGACTCTTGCAGCGCTTCGAGCACTTCATTGGAGTTCAGTGTGAAACTACGCGGAACACCTTCAGCCAGGTTGCGACCACGCACATCAACTTCGCGAACTTCGCCACCGGCGTAAGCCGTGCCGATTTCCTGCTTGATACGCTCAGCAGTCGACTCACCAATCAGGCTGCCGTAGTTACGGCGAACATAGGTGATAATGGCTTCATCGAAACGGTCACCACCGACACGAACCGACTCTGCGTAAACCACGCCGTTAAGCGAGATCAGAGCGATTTCAGTGGTACCACCTCCGATATCTACAACCATCGAACCGCGTGCTTCTTCAACCGGCAAGCCGGCACCGATGGCAGCCGCCATTGGCTCTTCAATCAGGAACACTTCGCGGGCGCCAGCACCAAGGGCCGACTCACGGATGGCACGGCGCTCCACCTGGGTGGATTTGCACGGCACGCAGATCAGCACACGCGGGCTGGGCTGCAGGAAGCTGTTCTCGTGAACCTTGTTGATGAAGTACTGAAGCATTTTTTCGCAAACGCTGAAGTCGGCAATAACGCCATCTTTCATCGGGCGAATAGCCGCAATATTGCCTGGAGTACGACCCAGCATACGTTTGGCTTCAGTACCGACCGCGACAACGCTTTTCTGGTTGCCGTGGGTACGAATTGCGACGACAGACGGTTCATTCAGGACGATACCGCGCTCGCGCACATAAATAAGGGTATTGGCAGTGCCCAGGTCAATCGAAAGATCACTGGAAAACATGCCACGCAGTTTTTTGAACATGGGATATGGGACCCTAGGAAACGCGTGGGTAAAAAAGTGCGGCAAACTCTAACAACGGTAGGGATTTTGAGCAAGGCACCAATGTGTTAGATTGCCTGTTTTCTGGGCACTAGAGCCCAACATCGCGGCGTTTGACCGCCAGTTCACTGCATCCGTTCCCTGCATTTTCCGATGCATGGCAACCCGTTCACACTTCAACTGGCCGTCTTAACGACCGCCTTTCCATGGAGAACCCGATGGCGCTTGATCGCTCCGAAGTGGAAAAAATCGCTCATCTTGCACGATTAAGCTTGAATGACAGCGAAATTCCGCAAACTACAGAGACACTCAACAGCATCCTCGGACTCGTCGACCAGATGCAGGCAGTCGATACCACGGGCATTGAGCCGCTGGCTCACCCGCTCGAAACGACTCAGCGCCTGCGAGCCGACGAAGTAACCGAAGAAAATCATCGCGAAGCGTATCAGAAGATTGCGCCAGCCGTAGAAAACGGCTTGTACCTCGTTCCGAAAGTCATCGAGTAAGGGAAAACGCCCAGCATGCATCAAATGAATCTGGCCGAGATCGCCCGCGGACTCGCCGCTAAACAATTTTCCGCCGAAGAACTGACGCGCAGCCTGCTGGCGCGTATTCAGCAACTCGACCCGCAGCTCAACAGCTTTATTACAGTCACCGAAGACCTGGCACTGACCCAGGCCAAGGCCGCTGACCAGCGTCGCGCCGACGGTGACACCAGTCCGTTGCTGGGCGCGCCGATTGCACACAAGGACCTGTTCTGCACGCAGGACATCCTCACCAGTTGCGGCTCGAAGATTCTCGGCAACTTCAAGGCGCCTTATAACGCCACCGTAGTCGAAAAGCTCGCCGAGGCTGGCACCGTCACGCTTGGCAAGTTGAACATGGACGAATTCGCCATGGGCTCGGCCAACGAGTCGAGCCACTTCGGCGCGGTGAAGAACCCGTGGAACCTTGAACGTGTTCCCGGCGGCTCATCGGGCGGCTCTGCCGCTGCTGTGGCCGCACGCCTGCTGCCAGCAGCCACCGGCACAGACACCGGCGGTTCGATCCGCCAGCCTGCGGCACTGACCAACCTTACCGGCCTCAAGCCAACCTATGGTCGCGTGTCGCGCTGGGGCATGATCGCGTATGCCTCCAGCCTCGATCAGGGCGGTCCATTGGCCCGCACCGCCGAAGACTGCGCATTGATGCTGCAAGCCATGGCCGGCTTCGATCCGAAAGATTCCACCAGCGTCGACCAGCCGCTTGATGATTATCTGGCAGCCCTGACGCAGCCGCTGAAAGGCCTGCGCGTCGGCTTGCCGAAAGAGTATTTCAGCGCTGGCCTCGACAGCCGCATCGCCGATGCCGTGATGGCCGTCGTCGAGCAACTGAAAACACTTGGCGCCACAGTTAAAGACATCAGCCTGCCAAACACCCAGAACGCAATTGCTGCGTATTACGTGATCGCCCCGGCTGAAGCGTCTTCCAACCTGTCGCGTTTTGATGGCGTTCGCTTCGGCTATCGCTGTGAAAATCCGCAGAACCTTGAAGACCTCTACAAGCGTTCACGCGGCGAAGGTTTTGGTGCTGAAGTTAAGCGCCGGATCATGGTCGGTGCCTACGCCCTGTCGGCTGGTTATTACGATGCGTACTACATCAAGGCTCAGCAGATCCGCCGCCTGATCAAGAACGACTTCGTCGCTGCCTTCAATGACGTTGATGTAATTCTCGGCCCAACCACGCCAAACCCGGCGTGGAAGCTCGGCGAGAAGAACAACGACCCGGTTGCTGCTTACCTCGAAGACATCTACACCATCACCGCTAACCTTGCCGGTATCCCCGGCTTGTCGATGCCAGCAGGCTTTGTCGACGGTCTGCCGGTGGGCGTGCAACTGCTCGCACCGTACTTCCAGGAAGGCCGCCTGCTCAACGTTGCGCATCAATATCAACAAGTCACTGATTGGCACACTCGCGTGCCAGCTGGATTTTAAGGATCACTCAGATGCAATGGGAAACCGTGATCGGGCTGGAAATCCACGCACAGCTCGCGACTAACTCGAAGATATTCTCGGCCAGCGCCACCACCTTTGGTGCCGAACCGAACACCCAGGCCAGCCTGGTTGATCTGGGCATGCCAGGCACCTTGCCGGTGCTCAACGCCGAAGCCGTGCGCATGGCCTGCATGTTTGGCCTGGCGATTGATGCGCACATTGCCGAGCGCAATATTTTCGCCCGTAAAAACTATTTCTACCCGGATCTGCCAAAGGGTTATCAGACCAGCCAGATGGACGACCCAATCGTCGGCATCGGTCATCTGGATATCACCCTTGAAGACGGCACCGTCAAGCGCATCGGCATTACCCGCGCGCACCTTGAAGAAGATGCCGGCAAAAGCCTGCACGAAGACTTCCAGGGCATGAGCGGTATCGATCTCAATCGCGCAGGCACACCGTTGCTGGAAATCGTCTCGGAGCCGGACATTCGCAGCGCCAAGGAAGCGGTTGCCTACGTCAAAGCCATCCATGCGCTGGTGCGTTATCTGGGTATTTGCGATGGCAACATGGCCGAAGGCTCGCTGCGTTGCGACTGCAACGTGTCGGTTCGCCCCAAAGGCCAGACTGAATTTGGCACCCGCGCCGAGATCAAGAACGTCAACTCGTTCCGTTTTATCGAGAAGGCAATCAACCACGAAGTTCAGCGCCAGATCGAGCTGATCGAAGACGGCGGCAAAGTGGTTCAGGAAACCCGCCTGTATGATCCGAACAAGGATCAGACGCGCTCGATGCGCAGCAAGGAAGAAGCCAACGATTACCGTTACTTCCCTTGCCCGGACCTGTTACCGGTCGTCATCGAGCCAAGCTACCTGGAAGCTTTGCGCGCCACCCTGCCGGAATTGCCGGTGCAGAAGCGCGAGCGTTTCGAGGCGCAGTTCGGCTTGTCGGCGTATGACGCCAGCGTGCTGGCCGCCAGCCGCGAGATGGCCGACTACTTCCAAGCGGTGCAACAGATTTGCGCCGACCCGAAACTGGCAGCCAACTGGGTAATGGGCGAGCTTTCGAGCCTGCTCAACAAAGACAACCTGGAGATCGAGCAGTCGCCGGTTAGCGCCGAGCAACTGGGCGGGATGATTCTGCGCATCAAAGACAACACCATCTCCGGCAAGATTGCCAAGATGGTCTTTGAAGCCATGGCCGCCGGCGAAGGCTCGGCCGACCAGATCATCGAAGCCAAAGGCCTCAAACAAGTCACCGACAGTGGCGCCATCGAGTCGATGCTGGACGAGATGCTCGCCGCTAACGCTGAGCAGGTTGAGCAATACCGTGCGGCCGAAGAAGCCAAGCGCGGCAAGATGTTCGGCTTCTTTGTGGGCCAGGCCATGAAAGCCTCCAAAGGCAAAGCTAACCCGCAACAAGTGAACGAACTGCTGAAGAAGAAGCTCGAAGGCTGATAAAGCCATCGTTGCAGTTAAAACGCCGGGCATGCCCGGCGTTTTATTGAGTTCTCAGGAGTCCAACCCATGTTGCGTTTTGCATTGCTGCTGACACTAGTCGCCCTGTTCAGCGGGTGCGCCAGCCATACATTGACCGGTGGCTACAGCGCAGAGGGTAAGGCGTCTTATTACGGCGCGCGGCATCACGGCAAGAAAACCGCCAGTGGCGAAGCGTTCAACCAAAACGCCCTGACGGCCGCACATCGCACCCTGCCCTTTGGCAGCCGCGTGCGGGTGACTAATCTGCGCAATGACAAGAGCGTAGTGGTGCGGATCAATGATCGCGGGCCGTATGCGCGAGGTCGGATAATCGACCTTTCAAAGCACGCCGCCGAGCAGTTGGATATGCTTCGCGAAGGGGTTGCAACGGTGCGTATTGAACAATTGGAGTAATGACTTGCAAGCTTTACATCTGGTAACCAAACAGCATTTGCGCCCACTGGCGCAGGCTAAACGGATCACTACACTAGCGGCACTTTTCGGAGCTCGCTGATATGACGTTAATGACCTTTGTGTACCTGATTGCCGGCTTGGTTTTACTGGTCGGTGGTGCAGAAGTTTTGGTTCGCGGCGCTGCCAAGCTGGCCGCGCAATTCGGTATTCCGCCTCTGGTTATCGGTCTGACCGTTGTCGCGTTCGGCACCAGCGCACCCGAGACAGCCGTGAGCGTTCAAGCGGCAATGAATGGCAGCGGCGATCTGGCGATTGGTAACGTGGTCGGCAGCAACATCGCCAACGTGTTGCTGGTACTCGGCGCAACCGCACTGATCGCACCGTTGATCGTCTCGCGTCAGTTAATCCGTATGGACGTGCCACTGATGATCGGCGCGAGCTTGCTCACGTTTGGTCTGGCATGGGATGGCGAACTGAGCAAGATCGACGGGGCAATCTTGTTCACCGGCATTGTGGCTTATACCTTCTTCCTGATCCGCAGCAATCGCAACAGTCTCGACGAGCCGGACGATGAATTCGCGGCCGAGTTTGGCCTTAACGAGCCAGCCAAGCCTTATGCCTGGCTGATCAATCTGGTCCTGATTGTAGTGGGCCTGGTCCTGCTGGTGGGTGGATCACACTTCCTCGTTGAAGGCGCCGTGACGCTGGCCCGTGCACTGGGCCTGTCGGAGCTGGTAATCGGCCTGACCGTTATCGCTATCGGCACCTCCCTGCCTGAGCTGGCCACCTCAATACTGGCGGCCTTCAAAGGTGAGCGCGATATTGCCGTGGGCAACATAGTCGGCAGCAACTTGTTCAACCTGCTCAGCGTGCTGGGTCTGGCGGCTCTGGTTTCGCCGAGCCCGATTTCGGTATCCCCCAATGCACTGGCGTTCGATTTCCCGGTAATGATCGCCGTAGCAGTTGCCTGCTTGCCGATCTTCTTCACCGGTTACCGCATCAACCGCTGGGAAGGCCTGCTGTTCCTCGCGTACTACGGCGCCTACACCCTGTATCTGGTGCTGTTCGCCACAGGGCGCCCTGCCGTGGAAACATTCGGCCACGCCATGATCGGCTATGTAATCCCGCTAACGGCACTGACACTGCTGGTAGTGGCGGCTCGCAGCTGGCACAAACAACGTACGGCAAACTAATAAAGAGGCAGCTTTAAATGACCGATAAACCTCTGGATGGCCAGCAAGTGCGCCGCGAAGTCATGGGCGACAGCTTCGTTGACCGCGCGCTGAACAACGCAACCGAGTTCAGCCAGCCGCTGCAGAACTTCGTCAACGACCACGCTTGGGGCGGCGTTTGGAACCGCGAAGGCTTGCCGCGCAAAACCCGTAGCCTGATCACGCTGGCGGCACTGACTGCATTGAAGTGCCCGCAAGAACTGAAAGGCCACGTGCGCGGCGCCTTGAACAATGGCTGCACGGTCGAAGAAATTCGCGAAGCGCTGCTGCATTGCGCCGTCTACGCCGGGGTTCCGGCCGCAGTCGACGCGTTTCGCGCAGCCCAGGAAGTGATTGACGAGTACTCGAAACAGTAAATGCTGAACCGTGATTGAAGGAGCCGGGCGATGCCCGGCTTTTTTATTTGCCGGCGCTGATGAAATCGCGTTTGTGCCGTGCACTTCGCTGAAATTTAATTTTTTTGAACACAAGCCTTAACAGAAGGACTTAAGATAGCCTGCTCTGCCTTTTGTGATACTTCTGTTACACCGCGGGCTAGCATTCCACCTCAAGGACTGGTCAAGATGAGGTTCATAAAAAAACTATTAAATCGCAGCGCCAGAAAGCGAATCCGCAACACGCCAAAACTCTACAGAGGCACTCAACGCCTTAAAGAGCGCTACCCGCAATATACCTTTGGCGATGGCACTTATGGCAATCCTGAAGTGCATGACTGGGATAACGGCACAACCTTGCGCATTGGCGCTTACACATCTATTGCTGGCGGTGTGAATATCTATCTGGGTGGCCATCACCGCGCCGACTGGATCAGTAATTACCCGTTCCCGTTGCAGATAAAAGAGCTGGCAGGCATCCAGGACTCAATCATCAGCAATGGCGATGTAGTCATTGGCAATGACTGCTGGATTTGCTCAAACGTGATGATTCTATCCGGCGTCACTATCGGCGACGGTGCAGTAGTTGCGGCGGGCGCAGTTGTCACCAAGGACGTTCCGGCCTATGCCGTGGTTGGCGGCAACCCGGCTCGCCTGATCCGCTGGCGCTTTGAAGAACCTGTTCGGCAGATGCTGCAAGCGTCGGCTTGGTGGGATTGGCCTGCTGAAGAGATCCACTCCATCGCCCACCTACTTTGCACAACCGACTTCGATGCGTTCAGTCGCTACGTCAGTGAACGCAAGCAATCCTGAGCAACTACAAGGTTTAAACCCAGCCAATCGCCTGCATCAGCAATAACCCGAGATTAACGGTGATCACCGCCAGCAGCGTGCTGATCACTATAATCGCCGCGGCCAGCTCGTGATTGGCACCGACTTCGCGCGCCATTACATAACTGGCCGCAGCGGTCGGGCTTGCGAAGTAGAGAAACAGGATAGCCAGATCAGCATCGCGAAAGCCAAACAGCCAGGCCCCCAGCGTTGTCACCAAAGGCAACCAGACCAGCTTCATCAAACTCGAACTCAGCGCTATCGAGCTGCTCTTGCGCAGCGCGGCCAGGCTCAGCGTGCCACCGATGCAGATGAGGGCGAGCGGCAGGGTCATGTGCGCAAAATAGCCCGCCGACGTTAGCAGCCATTCCGGCAATTGCAGTTGCCAGTAAGCCACCGGAATCGCCAGGGCGACACCGATAATCAGCGGGTTGGTGACAATGCTGCGCACGATTGCTGCGAAGTCCGATTTCACCCCTGGCGCATAGATGGCCAGCACGATTATCGACAGCACGTTGTAGCAAAAGATCACTACACCGGCCAACACACTGCCCACCGCCAGGCCGTAGTCGCCGTACATGCTAGTGGCCAGCGCCAGGCCGACAATACCGTTGTTGCCGCGGAACGCGCCCTGAACAAAGACTCCGCGGTCTTCTTGCGGGCAACGCCAGTGTGCCCAGGCCCAGGCAAGCAGAAAACTTACAATGGTCGCGCCGATGAAGTAGGCAATGAGAGCCGGCTGCAATGCGGTTTTAAGATCGGCCTGGACAATACCGAGAAACAGCAGCACCGGCATGGTCGCGCGAAAGACCAGTGCCGAGGCCGTATTGATGAACGCAGCGTCAATCCAACCCAGCCGACGCAGACCCAGGCCGAGGAACAGCATGACGAACACCGGCGCCGTGATGCTGATGGTTTGCTGAAAGACTGCGAACATGAAAGCCTCAAAAAACAGACGCGAAGGCGCCGAACTGAATGAGGCTAATGATAGCAAGCCAACTATCTGGATAGCTGGCTGCGGGTGAAATATTTAATCGCTTAACGACGAACCGGACGCTTCTGCAATTTACGCTGCAAGGTTCGCCGGTGCATACCCAGCGCCCGCGCAGTGGCTGAGATATTGCCTTCGTGTTCGGCGAGAACCCGCTGAATGTGCTCCCACTGCAGACGGTCCACCGACATCGGATTTTCCGGCACCAGCGAATCGAGATCGGCATGCTGGGTCAACAACGCGGCCAACACGTCATCGGCATCGGCAGGTTTGCACAGGTAATTGCACGCCCCGCGCTTGATCGCCTCAACAGCAGTGGCAATGCTGGAGTAGCCGGTCAGGATCACCACTCGCATCTCTGCGTCCAGCTCGAGCAATTTTGGCAGCAACACCAGACCGGAGTCGCCGTCCATCTTCAGGTCGACCACGGCATAGTCGGGCAAGTCATGGCTGGCCAGGGTCAGGCCTTCTTCGGCAGACCCGGCAATCGACACACGCAAACCACGGCGGCTCATGGCGCGGGCCATGACGCGGGTAAAGGTCGGATCATCGTCAACCAGCAACAGGTGCGGTTGCTCGTCGCCTTCAAACAGCGCCTCATCAGACATTTGATACTCCTTGCTGGTCGGCCTCAGGCTGAGCCGTAGGAGCGCGGCAACTTCAACTCGGTGAGGGTGCCGCCCTCTTCATGATTATAAAGCTTAACTGTGCCACCGGCGCGGGTCACGCTGGCCTGACTAAGAAACAGGCCCAGACCGAAACCTTTACCCTTGGTGGTAAAGAACGGCCGCCCAAGTTGCTCGGCAATGGCCAACGGCACGCCCGCACCAAAGTCGCGGATGCTCAGTTGCAGCCACTGGTGATCCCAGTCGAGGCGTATATCCAGCTTCTCGGGACAAGCATCGGCGGCGTTGTTGAGCAAATTGAGCAATGCTTGCGTGAGGTCTGCCGGAGGCATCAGCCGAGGCGGTGTTCCGCGGCCCAGACATTGATAACGGTAGCTCGCTTCGGGACGCATCAGGTGCCAGCGGTTAAGCGTGGTTTCGAGCCAGTCTACACTGGACTGCTCGACAATCGCCTGACGTCGGTCAGCCTCTGCGGCTCTAACCAGTTGCTGCAGCGTGTCCTTACACAGCTTGACCTGTTCCTGCAGCACCGCCAGATCTTCTTGCAGCATGGGTTCGGGATGCTCACGACGCAGTTCCTTGATCAGCACGCTCATGGTCGCCAGAGGCGTACCCAGTTCGTGCGCCGCGCCCGCTGCCTGCGTGGCCACGGCGAGTAATTGCTGATCGCGCAGGCCCTCCTCCCGACGTTCCGCGCGCTGTTCTTCCTGACGACGCAGCTCACCGGCCATGCGTGACACAAAGAAGGTGATCAACGCCGCCGCCAGGGCAAAGCTCAGCCACATGCCATAAATCAGCAAACTCTGACGCGGTTCAGACGGTACCTCGAGCGGGTGCGTCCAGACCAGCAACAGCGTGTAGCCGCCGAGCGCCAGCCCAGACAGTGTCAGGGTATACAGCCAGGGCAAGATGGCAGCAGCAATGGTCAGCGGTACCAGATAATAGGACACGAACGGATTGGTCGAACCGCCCGAGTAAAACAACAGGACGCTATGAATCACCAAGTCCAGGCCCAACTGCACGGCGTACTCAAGCTCGGTAACCGGCCAGGGGCCGCGCAGGCGGATCATGGTGAATACGCAGAGCAGCAACGAGATGCACAGCGTCACGCTGAGTTCAAACCAGGGCAGCGGCAATAACTCGGATTTATAGGCGAGACCTACCGAACCGGCTTGTGCGGCGAGGACCAGAAAGCGGATCAGGATCAGCCGCCAGAGATTCTGTCGGCTTGCGGAAAGTAGTGGAACCGGGGCGAGCATATGCACTCCAAAAAACTCGGCAACCGAGCAATGCGAGTATAACCAACGCTCGCCACTGCTTGATGCGGCAACACGCCGCATGCAAGTACTCACAGCCAGACTACCGGAGCCTCTGACCGGCAACGCTGGCAGAGCAGAAAATATTTTTAACGGCGCTTAACCCGTTTTGAAAACCTGGCCCGTCTACTCTGAGCAGAACCTTGCGATCCGTCGCAAGCCAACTCATTACCATTGTTCAAGGAATACCCATGCGAACATCTTCTCGTCTTGCCCGCCTGACCCAAAGCTTGGTGCTGAGCAGCGCCGTTCTGACGCTGGCGACGGCGGCTCAAGCTGATGAGGCGCGTTACAACCAGGTTTCATTGCGTGCCGAGGTCAGCCACGAAATTGCCCACGATCTCATGCAGGTAACGCTCTACAGCGAAGCGCAAGACGCCGACCCCGCCGCACTCGGGGCGCAAATCACCCGTAACCTGAACAAGGCGCTGGAGCAGGCGCGCAAGGCAGAAGGCGTGAAGGTTGCGCTGGGCAGTCGCAACAGTTATCCGCTTTACGACGAAAAACGCCAGAAAATCACTGGCTGGCGTGAGCGCGGTGAAGTGCGCCTGGAAAGTGCCGACTTCGCTGCCCTGTCGAAGCTCTCGGGCGAAATGTTGCAAAATATGAGCATGGGCAACATGAGTTTCAGCATCGCCGACAAGACCCGCAAAGCCGAAGAAGACAAGCTGATCAAAGAGGCGGTTGACGCCTTCAAGGCACGCGCACAGTTGGCCACCGAAGCACTCGGTGGCAGCGGCTACAAACTGGTCAGCCTGAACCTCAATACTTCAGGTTTTCAGCCACCGATGATGATGCGCGCAAAGGGCGCGATGATGATGGACTCAGCGCCAACGCCCGAGATAGAGGGCGGCAGCAGCCAGGTAACGGTAAACGCCGATGGCGCCATTGAAGTGCAGATGCCTTGAACATCCGTGCGCAACACGCACCGTTTGCAAACAACGCCGCTCTCGCAAGATAGCGGCGTTTTGCCAGCTGTTAGACGCGAAATGTCGAATATGCGACAACGCCTTACACCCCGCTCACAGTTGCTAAGCTATTTTCATCAGGGGGCTTGCCTCAGGCACGTGCCCTGCATAGTTTCTTGCAAGGTCTTCACAAGAGACCCCTCAATACATAACCACAACAACTATGAGGTTTTTATGCGTAAGAACGCCGTCATACAAGCGATGCTGGTAGCCGGGCTGATCGCCACTGCGCCACTCGCTCAGGCAGCCAGCAATCTGGTGTTTTGCTCAGAAGGTAGCCCGGCAGGTTTCGACCCCGCGCTATACACCACCGGCACTGACTTCGACGCTGCAGCAGAGACTGTTTTCAACCGTCTTACCCAGTTTGAGCGCGGCGGCACTGCAGTCATCCCCGGGCTTGCAGAAAAGTGGGAAGTGACCGATGACGGTCTCAACTACACCTTCCACCTGCGCCCCGGCGTGAAATTTCATACCACCGACTATTTCAAGCCAAGCCGCGAGTTCAATGCTGACGACGTGCTGTTTACATTCAAGCGCATGCTCAACAAAGACGATCCGTTCCGCAAAGCTTACCCAACTGAATTCCCCTACTTCACCGACATGGGCATGGACCAGAACATCGCCAAGATCGACAAGCTCGACGACATGACGGTGCGCTTCACGCTCAACTCGGTTGATGCTGCATTCATCCAGAACCTGGCCATGAGCTTCGCCTCTATCCAGTCTGCAGAGTACGCCGCGCAGTTGCTCAAAGAGGGCAAAGCCAGCGACATCAACCAGAAGCCAATCGGCACCGGTCCGTTCGTATTCAAGCGTTATCAGAAAGACTCGCAAATCCGCTTCACCGGTAACAAAGAGTACTGGAACCCTGCGGATGTGAAGATCGACAACCTGATCTTCGCCATCAACACCGACGCCTCGGTGCGTATGCAAAAGCTTAAAGCCGGCGAATGTCAGGTCTCGGTATTCCCCCGCCCAGCAGACATCGAATCGCTGCAAAAAGAGCCCAAGCTGCAAATGCCTGAGCAGGCCGGTTTCAACCTCGGCTACATCGCCTACAACATGGAGCATGCGCCGTTCGACAAACTCGAAGTGCGTCAGGCGCTTGATATGTCGGTGAACAAGCAGGCGATCATCAACGCGGTGTATCAGGGTGCCGGTCAGCTGGCAGTTGGCAGCATGCCGCCGACGCAATGGTCCTACGACACCAGCATCAAGGACGCCGCCTACGATCCGGAAAAAGCCAAGGCCATGCTCAAGGCAGCCGGCGTTAAGGAAGGCACCGAGATCACGCTCTGGGCCATGCCGGTTCAGCGTCCGTACAACCCCAACGCCAAGCTGATGGCGGAAATGCTGCAATCCGACTGGGCGAAAATTGGCATCAAGGCCAAGATCGTCAGCTACGAATGGGGCGAGTACAACAAGCGCGCCAAGGCCGGCGAGCATGACGCCCTGCTGATCGGTTGGACTGGCGACAATGGTGACCCGGACAATTGGCTGGGCGTGCTATACGGTTGCGATGCCATTGGCGGCAACAACTACAGCCGCTGGTGCGACAAGGACTTCGACGCCAAGGTCAAAATAGCCAAGACCCTCAATGACAAGGATCAGCGCAGCGCCCTCTACATGGAAGCCCAGCAGATCCTCAAGAAGAACGTACCGATCACACCGGTCGCTCACTCAACCGTGTTCCAACCGATGAGCAAAACCGTCAAGGACTTCAAAATCAGTCCGTTCGGTCTCAACTCGTTTTACGGCGTAAGCGTCGAGAAGTAACCCGCGAAGTAGTTGGCGGGCCGGTTATCCTCCGGTCCGCCAATCGGGCGCTCGTTACCGACGTGGTGACGCTGCGCAGACCGAATCGCCACAGGTATCACTCAATGCCCAAGCCGTCACTGTTGCTACTTACCAGCCTGTTGCTCGCCGCCCTGCCATTGGCAGCGCCGGCAATGGCTGATGACAAGAATTCACTGGTGGTCTGTACCGAAGCCAGCCCCGAAGGCTTCGATCTGGTGCAGTACACCGCCGCGACAACCGCAGACGCGACTGCCGAAACACTGTTCGAGCGCCTGGTGCGTTTCATTCCGGGCACCACCGAGCTTGCGCCCGCGTTGGCCGAAAGCTGGGAGGTTGGCGCAGATGGCCTGACCTACACCTTTCACTTGCGCCACGGGGTCAAGTTTCATCACACCGAATGGTTTACCCCGAGCCGCGAGTTGAATGCCGACGATGTGCTCTGGAGTTTTCAACGCCAGCTTGATCCGCAACATCCCTGGCATGACAAGGCCGTGCGAGGCTTCCCGTATGCCCAGTCGATGGGCATGGCCGAGTTGATCGAGCGCATCGAGGCGCTAGACGCCTACACAGTGCGGTTCACGCTGAAGCATGCCGAAGCGCCGTTTCTGGCCAATCTGGCCATGGGATTCAGTTCTATCTATTCCGCCGAATACGCCGACCAGTTGCTGGCGGCCGGTAAGCCCGGCCAGCTCAACAAACTGCCGATTGGCACAGGCCCGTTCGTGTTTGACCGCTACGCCAAGGATGCTCAGGTGCGCTTCCACGCCAACGCCGGTTACTGGGATGGCGCGCCTGCAATCCAAAAGCTGCTGTTCGCGATTACGCCAGACCCGAACGTGCGCATTCAGCAACTCAAAGCCGGCGCCTGCCAGATTGCGCTCTATCCGCGCCCAACCGATATTGCTGCGCTGAAAGCCGACAGCAACATCAAAATCCAATCGCTGGATTCATTGCTCACCGCCTATATCGCCATCAATACCGGCCATGCACCGCTGGATAATGTACGCGTGCGTCAGGCACTGAACATGGCATTCGACAAGAGCGCCTACCTGCGTGCGCAATACGGTGAAGGCGGCGCCAGCCCGGCAGTCGCGCCTTATCCGCCAACGCTCTGGGGCCATGACTCGCAAATGCTGGGCTGGCCACATGACCCCAAACGCGCGCGGCAATTGCTGATCGAGTCTGGTCATGGCGACGACCTCAAGCTGTCGATCTGGACCCGGCCAGGCGGCGGCCCGACCAACCCCAATCCCGGAATCGGCGCACAAATGCTCCAGGCCGACCTCGCGGCTATCGGCATCGACAGCGATATTCGGGTATTCGAGTGGGGCGAGCTGATCAAGCGCGCCAAGCGCGGCGAGCACGACTTGATTTTCATGGGCTGGGCTGGCGACAACGGCGACCCCGATAACTTCCTCACGCCCAATCTGTCCTGCGCCGCGGCCAAGTCCGGCGAAAACATGTCGGGTTGGTGTGATGAACACTTCGATGCGCTGATCACCGAAGCCCGCCGCGTCAGTTCGCGCCCGCAACGGATTGCCCTGTACCGCGAAGCGCTGTCTGTGTTTCACGACGAGGCGCCGTGGATTCCGCTGGCCTTCCCCAAGCAATTCACCGCCCTGCGCAACGATGTTCAGGGTTTCGTGCAGAGCCCCATGGGTTCCAACAACTTTGCCCGCGTCAGCCGCACACCGTGAAAGCAACGACCTGATAAACCACGACTGTCACCACACACGCACAACAACAATGCTGCACCACGCAGTGCTGCCCGAATAAACCGCTGGAGTTTCCTCTAACCATGTTGTCCTTCATAGCCAGACGTCTGGGACTGCTGATCCCCACCTTTTTCGGCGTGACTCTACTCACCTTTGCCCTCATCAGAATGATCCCCGGAGACCCGGTGGAAGTGATGATGGGCGAGCGTCGCGTAGACCCCGCCATGCACGCCGAAGCCCTGCACCGTCTGGGCTTGGACAAACCGCTTTACACGCAGTATTTCGACTATATCGGCAACCTCGCCCAAGGCGATCTGGGCGAGTCTCTGCGTACCCGCGAAAGCGTCTGGCACGAGTTCACCACGCTGTTTCCGGCCACCCTCGAACTGTCGCTGGCAGCATTATTGTTCGCCGGTACGCTGGGGCTGATTGCCGGGGTTATTGCGGCGCTCAAGCGCGGCTCATTATTCGATCACGGGGTGATGGGCATATCGCTGGCGGGCTACTCCATGCCGATTTTCTGGTGGGGCCTGCTGCTGATCATGTTCTTCTCGGTGTGGCTCGGCTGGACGCCGGTTTCGGGGCGTATCGACCTGCTCTACGACATCGAACCGCGCACCGGTTTCATGCTTATCGACACCTTGCTGTCCGATGAAGAAGGCGCGTTTGTCAGCGCCCTGCGCCACCTGATCCTGCCGGCGGTGGTGCTTGGCACAATCCCACTAGCAGTAATCGCCCGCATGACCCGCTCGGCCATGCTCGAAGTGCTGCGTGAAGACTACGTGCGCACCGCCCGCGCCAAAGGTTTATCGCCGGCGCGCGTGGTATTTATTCACGGCCTGCGCAACGCACTGATTCCGGTGCTGACCGTGTTCGGCCTGCAAATTGGCGCCCTGCTCGCGGGCGCGGTGCTCACCGAAACCATTTTCTCCTGGCCGGGCATCGGCAAGTGGCTGATCGAGTCGATTGGCGCGCGTGATTACCCAGTGGTCCAGAACGGCATTTTGCTCATCGCCTGCCTGGTCATTCTGGTCAACTTTATCGTGGATATTCTCTACGGTCTGGCCAACCCACGCATTCGCCATCAGCGCTAAGGAGGCCTGAACATGACTCACTCAACGACACCGGAAGCAGTCGATCAGAGCCTGCTTTACCCTTCACCGTTAAAAGAATTCTGGCAGGCATTTGCCCACAACAAGGGCGCTGTTGCCGGCCTGCTGTTCATGATTGGCATGATTATCTGCGCGCTGTTCGCACCATGGCTTGCGCCTTACAACCCCAGCGAGCAATTCCGTGATTTTCTGCTCACGCCACCGTCCTGGCTTGAAGGCGGCCAGATGCAGTTTCTGCTCGGCACCGACGAACTCGGCCGCGACATGCTCTCAAGGCTGATTCACGGTGCTCGCCTGTCCTTGATGATCGGCCTGGCTTCGGTACTGTTGTCGATGCTGCCGGGCATATTGCTCGGGCTTGTCGCCGGGTTCTTCCCGCGCCTGCTTGGCCCCTCAATCATGCGCTTGATGGACGTCATGCTGGCGTTGCCATCCTTGCTGCTGGCCGTGGCAATCGTCGCCATTCTTGGCCCTGGCCTGATCAACACTGTGGTGGCGATCGCGATTGTGTCGCTGCCCTCTTACGTACGCCTGACTCGCGCGGCGGTGATGAGCGAATTGAATCGCGACTATGTCACCGCCTCGCGCCTGGCCGGATCAGGTCTGCTGCGCTTGATGTTCGTCACCGTGCTGCCCAATTGCATGGCGCCGCTTATCGTGCAGGCAACCCTGAGCTTTTCCTCGGCAATTCTCGACGCCGCGGCGCTGGGTTTCCTCGGTCTTGGCGTACAACCGCCAACACCTGAGTGGGGCACCATGCTGGCCTCGGCACGCGACTATATCGAGCGGGCCTGGTGGGTGGTAACGCTGCCGGGGCTGGCGATTCTGCTTAGTGTGCTGGCGATCAACCTGATGGGCGACGGGCTGCGCGATGCACTCGACCCGAAACTCAAGAACGCAGTCTGAGGAGCCCGACATGAGTTTGCTTAACATCAAGAATCTCAGCGTGCGCTTCGGTGACGCTAACGCAGTGCCGGTAGTCGACGGCCTCGATATCGAGGTCAACGAAGGCGAAGTGCTGGCGATTGTCGGCGAGTCCGGTTCGGGCAAGTCGGTCACCATGATGGCGCTAATGGGCTTGATCGAAGCCCCCGGCATCGTCAAGGCGGATCAGCTGCAGTTCGACGGTCACGACATGCTCAGCCTCAAAGGCAAGCAACGGCGCAAGATTGTCGGCAAGGATTTGTCGATGGTGTTTCAGGACCCCATGACCGCGCTCAACCCCAGCTTCACCGTGGGTTATCAGATTGAAGAAGTGCTGCAGCAGCATCTGGGCCTCAAGGGCAAAGCTGCTCGCGCACGCGCCCTGCAACTCCTCGAACGGGTAGAAATACCCGCTGCCGCCAGCCGCCTCGATGCCTATCCGCACCAACTTTCTGGCGGCATGAGCCAACGTGTGGCCATTGCCATGGCGATTGCCGCCGAGCCGAAACTGCTGATCGCCGACGAGCCAACCACCGCACTCGATGTGACGATTCAGGCGCAGATCATGGAGCTGCTGCTCGATTTGCAGCGCGAACAAAACATGGCGTTGGTGCTGATTACTCACGACCTCGCCGTAGTCGCCGAAACCGCTCAGCGCGTATGCGTGATGTACGCCGGGCAAGCGGTAGAACTGGGCCATGTGCCGATGCTGTTCGACAGCCCCAAGCATCCGTATACCGAAGCACTGCTCAAGGCGATCCCGGAGCACTCGCTGGGCGCCAAGCGGCTGGCCACATTGCCAGGCATTGTGCCCGGGCGCTTCGATCGACCGCACGGCTGCCTGTTATCGCCGCGCTGCCCATATGCACAAGCCGACTGTAAAGCCCAACGACCCGATCTGGTTCCTCATGCCCACGGCGCCGTGCGCTGCTTTTATCCGCTTAATCTGAATTCGGAGGTGGCGTAATGAGCACCACGCCAACCCAGACTGTACTCACCGCCCGTGACCTCACGCGCCACTATTCGGTGTCCCGTGGCTTGTTCCAGCCGAGCGCCGAAGTGCGCGCACTCAATGGCGTATCGTTTGAACTTGAAGCGGGCAAAACCCTGGCGGTGGTCGGCGAGTCCGGCTGCGGAAAATCCACTTTGGCCCGCGCACTCACGCTGATTGAAGAACCCAGTTCAGGCTCCCTGAAAATCGCCGGGCAAGAAGTCGCCGGTGCGAGCAAGGCACAACGCAAGAGCTTGCGCCGCGATGTGCAGATGATTTTCCAGAACCCTTATGCCTCGCTTAATCCACGACAGAAGATTGGTGATCAGCTGGCCGAGCCGCTGCTGATCAACACCCAATTGTCACGCAGCGAGCGCCGCGAAAAAGTACAGGCAATGATGCAACAAGTTGGCCTGCGTCCCGAGCATTACCAACGTTACCCGCACATGTTCTCCGGCGGTCAGCGCCAACGTATTGCCCTGGCCCGGGCCATGATTTTGCAGCCCAAGGTACTGGTTGCCGATGAACCCACCTCGGCGCTGGACGTGTCGATTCAGGCGCAGGTGCTCAACCTGTTCATGGACCTGCAAGAGGAGTTCAACACCGGCTATGTGTTTATCTCGCACAACCTTTCCGTGGTGCGCCATGTGGCCGATGATGTGCTGGTCATGTACTTGGGGCGTCCGGCGGAAATGGGCCCCAGCGAGCTGATTTACCAACGGCCGTTGCACCCTTACACCAAAGCCCTGCTCTCGGCGACGCCGGCCATTCACGCTGACCCGAACAAACCGAAAATCAAGATCGTCGGCGAACTGCCCAACCCGCTCAATCCGCCATCGGGCTGTGCATTTCACAAGCGTTGCCCGCATGCGACCGAGTTGTGCGAACAATCGCTGCCCGAGCTGCGCCTGATTGACTCGCGGCAAGTGGCCTGCCATCACGTCGAGGTCATAAACAGCTGAGAGACGGTGGGCGTTTGGCTTGCTAACGCCCACTACAGACCATTCGACGAGGTCTCCACCCATTGCATAGGCAGTAACCAATCGCTGTGCGACCATGGCGCAACGCAGTGCGCGCAGGGTATTAGGATAAATCCTGCCGCGAACCGTTCGCCCATTGCTGCAACCCCAAGATGCTTGCGCGGCCAGGAAGGCCACGCCGGATTCAACTGTATGGCCGGGCTCTCATGTGCGTGCCCGGCCCTGCAATACCGCACGCAGGCCGTCAGGCTGCACAGAACAGGGATTGTTCATGAACGTATCTGCTCGTCCGCAGAAAAACGCCCCAGGTTTGCTCGCCCACGCCACTCGGAGTGCACTGATTTCGCTGGTTCTAGCGGTCAGTAGCGGTCTCAATGCTGCACCTGTCAGCACTGAAACCAAGGTTAGTGCGCTGCAGGCCAGCCAATACCGCACGTGGATTACCCAGATGAAAACCTTGCCACGCGGCCCATTTGCGCGGCTGCGCTGGTTTTGCGCCGACGGCCGTGTGCTACCGCCCAAACCATACGCTTGCGGCAAGCGCGGCGGTGAACAGCATGGTGAGTGGAGCGCTAAAACTAAAAAGATGCGCCAGTCTGGATTCCTGATCGCCAATGTACTCGCCGATGCTGACGCCAAATCCATCGCTGAGCACTATTCGCCAGACGGTGAATTACAAGCCATTCTGATCGAGCAATTCTTACTTAACGTCGATGACGGATGGATTCTGCGCAAAGCACGCTTCTATCGTGGCGCATTTCAGATAGAAAGCGAGGAGCGTGTCGGCAACCAGATTCTGACCCGCCTCACGGCTGCGAACCAACCGATAGCCGAGCGCTACGCCCTGATATTAGAAGCAGTCAAAAACCTGCCCTCAACCCGTGGCGACCAACAACTGTTAAGCACCGTGCGCAGCAGTGCGGTGGCGATACAAAACCAAGTGCCACGCTTTGGCACGCTGCGCAATAAGATCCACGGCAAACTCGATGCTAAAGATGCACAGCGCGTGCGCGAGTTTGCCCGCGATTACCAAGGGCGCAGCGTGCACAAGCAGATGCTCACCCTCGCGGCCAATATCGACTCAATATTTGCCTTTGAGCGCATCAGCCAAGTGGTGGCTGATTTAGCCCAGAGCCAACCGGCGATCTTTGCCTCGCTTGCGCAGCAGTGGTCTGCAGCCAAAACACCAAGTCAGCAGTATCAAGTGCTGGCAAGCGCCAGCAAGAAACTACGCGAGCAAATTGAGCAATCGCCCAAAAACCGTATTGAGAGGTTCAACCAAGTCGCCCAACTTGAGCAAATCGTCTTTGCCAAAGGTCGCCAATTACTGGCCTCACCCGACACATTATCCCGCATGAGTCGCGCTGACTTGCTCAACCTGCTAGCGGCCAGCCACGACATGCTTTACGGCGTCGGTTTGCTCACGGAGGCTGAGCTGCAACAGGCCGACAGCAGTATCCAACAAGCACAGAAATCAGCGGATAAAGAATTAACCCTGGCCGCCTATCAACGCTTGTTAAAAGACCTTGATCGCGTCCCCGTCTGGGCTGAGCGGCGCTTGCAGTTCTTTTTCCAAGGCCAAGTGCAACGCTTCAGCCAGATCGAACCCAAAGCGCATGACTATATTCCGGATCGATTACGCGGCTCGCCGCTGCTGATATACACCGCGGTCCTCAACCAACTGAATAAAGACTCATCACGTCTCAGTGGTATCAGCCATCGCCTCTTTAAAGCGCCAGTTAGTCGCGGGTTTCGCGTACTCAATCCCGGCGTTGCCCGCGGCCTGCTACTGACACCGCAAATGCTCGCGGCTAAACGCACGCCACCTGAAGGGCTGATTCTGGTTGTGCCCGAAACGTTGGCGGATTTACCCGCTGTCACCGGCTTGCTCACCGCTTTTGAGGGCAACCAACTGTCACATGTGCAATTGCTCGCGCGGAATCTGGGCGTGCCCAATGTGGTCGTCGGCCCGCAATTATTAGCCAAATTGAAACCGCATTACGGTCAACGTATTGAGTTACTCGCCAGTGCGGGCGGCGTGGTTGAGGTTCGTCAACTGGCAGCCAATGAAGCCATCAACCAGACCAGCGCAGGCCAACAGAAAAGTGTCGTGACCATCACTGTCGATGCCGACAAACTCGATTTAACACAAACCCTGGCGCGCTCAACTAAAGACTTAGACAGTAGCGACTCAGGCGTCAGCGTTGGCCCTAAAGCGGCGAAGGTGGCGCAGTTGAGTCAGCAGTTCCCAGGCCAGGTATCACCTGGCTTGGCCATTCCATTTGGCACCTTCAGAAAACTGCTCGACGACAATCAACATGCCAGTGGCGTGAGCATGTTTGAGTGGATTCGCAGTCAATATAAAACGCTTAAAACCTTGCACGGCACCGCCAAAACGCAAGCACGGCGAAAGATGCTCAGCGAGCTGCGCAGTTGGTTTATGACGGTCAAACTTGACCCTGTATTTGTCGCCGACTTGAAACGCAAAATGCGCCGAGAGTTCGGCCCCGATGGCAGCTACGGCGTATTCGTGCGCAGCGACACCAATGTTGAAGACTTACCCGGCTTCACTGGCGCGGGTTTAAATTTAACCGTGACCAATGCGGTTGGCTTCGACGTGATCTTGCACGCGATCCGCGAAGTTTGGGCATCGCCTTTCAGTGAGCGCGCATTCGGCTGGCGGCAAGCCCGCATGAACCAGCCGGAGCACGTCTACACTGCGATCCTGCTGCACAAGAGTGTGGCGTCGGATAAATCCGGCGTACTGGTCACAACAGATGTGTTCAATCAGCAGCCCGACAAGCTCACGGTGGTTCTCAATGAGGGCGTATCCGGCGGAGTCGATGGATTGTCCGCACAAAGCGTGCTGATTGATAAAGCCAGCGCCCATGTCGACCTGCATACCAGTGCCACCGCCCCTTACAAAACCGTACTGCTGAAAACCGGTGGGGCCACACAAGTGCCTGCGAGCGGTAAAGCCCGGCAGTTGAGCGCAGGCAATGTTAAGGATTTGATCACCTTCAGCAATAACGTCGGCCAATGGTTCAGCGATGATCCGCACGCCATTGCCGATGTCGAGTTCGGCTTTCTCAATGAGCAATTCGTGCTGTTTCAGATTCGCCCGCTGGTGGAATCAAAGGTTTCGAGCCTCGATACCCGTCTGACGCGACTGGATCAAGCGCTAAACAAAAGCGCCCATAAAACCGTCGACCTGAAACGCCCCACTGAATAATTCGCTCAAGGAATGAGGCCCAACATGAAGTATTTTTTGCGTGGTATTAGCGCCTGCTTACTGACGCTGAGCGCCGACCTCAGTTACGCCTATCCCGTCGATGGCTACCCCGAAACCGGCATCCGCCGTTTGGAATATTACCGCCTGGGTGATGCAGGGTTAATCAAAGGCAAAAAACTCTATGAAGGCGCCAGACTCCTCACTCCAGCGGTGATGCCGCGCTTGCTCGACACTCAACAGAACGCCGTTAAATTGCCCAACGTAGACCGCCAGTTGAGTGCAAAGCTTGGCAAATTAATACCGTCTCAACCCAGCCGTTACAGCATCAGCCTGCTGGATTTATCCGACCCCGATAAACCGCTGTATGCAGAACATAATCCAGGCTTTCGCGATAACGTCGGCAGCGTAGGGAAAATGCTGGTCGCAGTTGCCCTGTTCGCCAAACTGCGCGACATCTACCCCGACGACACGGCCAAGCGCCAGGCGATTCTGAAAGACACCCGCGTGGTAGCCGACTCGTTCAGCCTGCGCGACAGTCACACCGTGCGATTCTGGAATGTCGAAAAACGCACCTTGCGCCGCGCACCACTGCGCCCCGGTGACAGCGGTAATCTTTACGAATACCTCGACTGGATGCTGTCACCCAGTTCCAACTCAGCCGCGGCTATGGTGCAACGAGAACTGGTATTGATGAGCCACTTCGGTAAGCGCTATCCCGCCCCGAGTAACGAAAGCGCGGCATACCTGAAGAACACCCCCAAGAAACAATTGGGCGAGGTGTTTCTAAACGCCATGAATGCGCCGCTGATTGAGTTGGGCATTGATACCAGCAAACTGCGCCAAGGCAGCTTTTTTACCCGAACCGGTAAGCAACGTATTCCCGGCACCAGCAGTTACGGCACCAGTCGCGAGTTGATGAAACTGCTCTACCTGATGGAAGCCGGGCAACTGGTTGATCAGTTTTCCAGTATCGAAATCAAGCGTTTGATGTATCTCACAGAACGGCGGATTCGTTATGCCTCGCACCCCAATATGTATGGCGATGCGATTTACTTCAAATCTGGCTCGCTCTACAGCTGCGTAAAAGAAGCCGGCTTTAGCTGCGGCAAATACAAAGGCAATAAACGCAACTTGCTCGCCTCACTGGCGATTGTCGAGTCACCCGCCAAGCAGCGTAAGTATCACTATCTGGTAGTTGTGCAATCGAACGTACTGCGCGTGAATTCGGCAGTTGCACACCAAACGCTGGCAGCCCGTGTGGCCAAGCTGGTGGCAGCACAGCATCCCGATAAAACCCCGTAGTTGACCACAAGGCAAATCTCCCTAACCGCGATTGACTGCGTGTCACTGGCGGTTTTCATTTGGCAGTTCGGCTATAAACCATGACCCAAACACTCAGCTTATTTGAGCGCACGCTCAACCTCTTCACTCGGGTACGGGCTGGCGAGGGCCGCACTGTCGCCGTTTTCGCGCTGTATGCGGGCCTGATTACCATCTCGTATTACATCTTTAAAACGCTGCGCGAACCCCTGGTTATTGCGTCCGCATCTGCAGATGCCAAAGCCTATTCAACTGCACTGGCGGCTTTGGTGTTGTTGCTGTTTATGCCGGTTTACAGCTCGCTGTTTCGTGCGGTCTCGCGTGAAAAGCTGGTGATGATTCTGGCGTTAGCCTTTGCCGCGATGGGACTGGCTTTTGCCGCGTGTTACCAAGCGGGCATGAATATCGGCTACGTCTATTACGTCTGGGTATCGATATATGGCGTGGTGATGGTGGCGCAGTTTTGGGTGTTCGCCAACGGCTCGTTCAATGTCAAAAGCGGCAAGCGTTTGTTTCCGATCATTTTAATGGGCGCATCCGTGGGCGGCTTGATGGGTGCGCAAATCGCCAGTTGGGTGCTGAGCTATTCGGGGGTGTTCAGCGGCTTGCTGGTGGCATCGCTGGTGATCGCATCAACCGCTGCACTGCCCTACTTTGCCCGTAACAGCGTGCCGAAAGAATCGCGCTGTATCGACTGCCATTTATATCAACCCAAAGCCAGCGGGCTGCTAGGCGGAATCAGCGTGGTGTTTAACTCCAAACTGCTGCTACTGATTGCCGGCTACGCGTTGATACTGAACATTATCAACAGCAGCGGCGAATATATTTTTGCCCAGGCGTTGCTCGACCATGTCGACAGTCTGAGCATTGTAGATTTGTATCAGCGACAAAATTACATCGGTCAGGTGTATGCCCAATTCAGCTTTTGGGTGACAGCAATTGCACTTGCATTACAGCTATTTGTGGTCAGCCGGATATTCATTCACTTCGGCATGCCGGTGGCCATTTTAGTCATGCCTGTGCTGATGACTATTGGCTACCTCCTCGGCGGTTTTTTACCCGTTTTCAGTTTTATTTACCTGCTCAAAGTAACGGATAACAGCCTTGATTACTCTATAACTAACACCGTGCGTCAAACCTTGTTTTTGCCTGTTACCCATGCGGAAAAGTTTGAAGGCAAAACCGCAATTGACACCTTGTTTTGGCGCTTGGGTGATTTATTTCAGGCGGGTTTGATATACGCATCGATCCACTGGCTGGGCTGGGGGATCGCTCAACTGATGATGTTTTGCGCCGTGTTAGGCGTTATCTGGATTGTATTTAGCCGCCTGATCAGCACTGAGTATCAACGCCGCATTGTTGAACATCCGGGTGAAGCACCGAAGTTGAATGCGCCGTTTGATGAAATCCCGGTCATGCCGGGCAGAGAGCTGTTATTTCGCATCCCCAGCAATACATTCACCGCAGCAGACCCGAGTGACTGCTTACACCTGAGCGCCAAACAGGCAGACGGTTCAGCCCTGCCAAGCTGGCTTAACTTACACGCGAAAGAGGCGCTGTTCAGGGGCGTGGCACCGCATGCCTTGAGCCCACTGAGCCTGAAACTGACGGCTAGTGACGACGCGGGGCTCTGCGCTCATAACCATTTCGTACTGCAACCCATCGACCCGACTACTCATTACTAAAGGGCTTGAAAATGCAGTTTAAAAAACTATTTTTCGCCACCTGCATGCTGTTCACTTTGGGCATTAGCGCCGCACACGCCGCACCATCGGCTGTAGCGGATCAGGATTTCCCCAAGCAAGCCGACCCACACTTGCAAACACTGCTTGATTCAGTGGTCGACAAACGCGGGATTTCTCAATTGATGAAGCAAAAGAAAATCTCCATCACACTGGTTGATATCAGCCAGCTGAAACAACCGAAGATGGCCAACATCAACGGCGACACTACGCTGTACGCGGCGAGCTTGCCTAAGCTGGCGATCATGCTGGCGGTGTTCGAAGAAATCTCACAGGGCAACCTTGAGATGACGCCATCACTGCGCACCTCGTTGGATGCAATGATTAAGCACTCATCCAATGTTGAAGCCTCAAGGCTTTACCACCTTGTGGGGCCTGCCCGCATTGCCGAGATTTTGCAGTCTGAGCGCTATCAGCTCTACGACCAGGACGCCGGTGGCGGACTTTGGGTCGGCAAAGAATATGGCAAAGAGGGTGCGTGGAAACGTGATCCGCTGGAGCATGTCAGCCACGGTGCGAGTGGCCTGCAAGTCGCACGCTTTTACTACATGCTGGAACGCAGTGAGTTGGCCTCGCCAGAAAACTGCCCGGTGATGAAAGACATACTGGCTGACTCAGCAATCAACCATAAATTCGTTAAAGGCATGAACACCATTCACCCCGATGCACAAGTGTTCAGAAAGTCTGGGACATGGCGTGATTACCACGCAGACAGCGCCATTATCGAGCGCAAGGATGGTCGCCAGTACATCGCCGTTGTACTCGCACAAACCACGCAGGGCGGTAAATTACTCGAACAAATAATTGTCGATCTCGACAAAATTATTGATCAGACGCCAGTGGCGGCGGGTTAATCGCCAGGGTCTATCAACCCTCTAAACGCAAACGGCCCCAGCAGTTTTTGCTGGGGCCGTTTGTGTTACACCGCTGACACTCAGAAGTGGAAGTTGGTGCTCAGCAGCGCCGTACGGCCAGCAGCAACGTGGGCGTAGTGGCTGGCGTAAACCTGATCGTAATAACGCTCGTCGGTCAGGTTCTGCACGTTGAGTTGCAGGTCCAGCGACTCGCTGACACGGTACTTGGCCATTGCATCGTAGCGCCAGTAGTCAGGCACTTCGATGGTGTTGGCGGTGTTGCCGAAACGCGAATCGACGTAGTTGGCGCCCGCCCCCACACTCAGGTCTTGAGTGATGTTGTAGGTGGTCCAGAAGCTGAAGCTGTTTTCTGGAGTGCTCGGGATATCGTTGCCGTCGTATACACCTTCAACGCCGCTGACCGCGCCGCCGTCCACCAACTCGCCATCGAGGTAGGTGTAGCTGGCGAATACCTGCCAGTCACGGGTGATCTGGCCAGTTGCACCCAACTCGAAACCATCAACCTTGGTTTCACCGATATTGCGTGTGGTGCCATCAACATCGGCGACACGGGCGTTGGTTTTCTCGGTGCGGAAGATAGCCGCATTCAAGCCCAGACGGTTGTCGAAAAGGTCCCACTTGGTGCCGATTTCGTAGTTACGGTTACGCTCTGGTTCAAGCGATTCAACAGCGGCGCTCAGGCTGTCCGCACCTTCACCCGCGGTTTCACCGGCCGGGTTGCTGGAAGTCGACCACGCCACATAGATGCTGCCGTTTTCAGTCGGGTTGAACACCAGACCAGTCTGGTAGCTCCAGAAATGGCTTTTGTTCTCGTACTTGAAATCACCTGCTGGCGTGGTACGACCGCCAGTGCTGTAACCGCTAGAGGTGGTCTCGTAGTCGTCGTAGCGCAAGCCGAGGTTCAACGACCACTGCTCGTTGAATTTCAGCGTATCAAACACATAACCCGCCAACGTGTCGGTATCAGTGTCGGTGTAGGCCTGGCTGTCGGTGATGGTGCCAGTCCAGCCCGAATCCGGATTCGGGTTGCTCAACGAGGTGCAGTCGCCATTGGCAATCAACGCCGCATTACAGGTAGAACCACTCACCGCAGAAGTCACAACATAAGGGCGGTTATGCACGCCCTGACGGCTGATTTCGATACCAGTTACCAGCGTGTGCTCGATGCTGCCGGTGTTGAACAAGGCCTTGAGGTCGGTCTGGTTGATCCAGCTTTCGTTGGTTGAGTTACGGCTCTTGGCCGAACGATAAACGAAACCATCATCGACGTTGCCACGGCTGTCATCCGGGTTACTCACCACGTAGTCGAGGGTGGTGCGCGCCGCGCGGAAGTTGTTGCTCAGTGTCAGGTTGTCGTTCAGGTCATGCTCAAGCTTGATGGTGCCGGCATCACTGGTGCTTTCGCGGTAATCACGCGAGTCGATACCGTAGAAGTTATCTTCATCGGTGTTCACCGGTGTACGGATCGGGTTGCTCGCGCTCGCCTCAGTCAGCGGAATGCCGTAGTCAGGCATATCGTCTGTTTCGAGGTGATAGTAAGACAGCGTGAGGCGCGTCGGCGTATCAAAACCAAATGTGATAGTCGGCGCAACACCCCAGCGGCTTACATCGACACCATCGCGACCGGCGACGTTGGCTTCATGCTTGAGCAGGTTCAAACGCCCGGCGATGTTGTCCGCCAGCTTGCGGTTCACATCCAGCGTATAGCGGTGAGTCTGGTCGGAGCCGTAGGTGAAGCTGGCATCACCGAAGTCATCCATTTTCGCCGACTTGCTGATCAGGTTGAGGCTACCACCGGTAGAACCTGCACCCGTGTAGGCAGAGCCCGGGCCTTTGCTGACTTCGATCTGTTCGACGTTGAAGATCTCGCGGGTCTGCGATCCAACATCACGCAGGCCATCGATAAAGGTATCGCTCTCGGCGTTGAAGCCACGAATGATCGGGCGGTCACCGGCAGGGTTGCCACCCTCGCCCGCACCGAAGGTGATGCCGGACGTGGTGCGCAATGCATCAGCAAGGCTCAGCGAGCCGGTATCCTTAATCACCTGATCAGAAATGACCGTAACGCTTTTTGGGGTTTCGCGCAGTGGCGCGGTGTATTTAGACGAAGCCGACTCAGCTTTGTATTCGCCTTGTTGTTGGCCAGTAACAGTGTCTGACCCCAGCGATAACACCTCATCGGATGTTTTCTGCTCTTCTGCCTGTGCCCAACCGGCAGACATCGCGGTGGCGGCGCCTACCGCCGAGACTAAAAGCCGCGTTTTGAACAGATTACCTTCAACTCCACCACGCATGAACCAACCTCCCCTGTGAATTTCAGCGCCAATCTTAAATCGCAATCACAACGAATTACAATTACTAATGATTCGCATTTGATAAGAATTTGAATTAGTATCACGTCCTATCAAATACCCGTATCCCCTCTTGGCACGCGCTGTCATTCAGCCATCTGGAGCTTTCCATGCTTGTCCATATACCTGCAGTCTTCACCCGCGACGAAGTCCTGCGTATTCGCGAGGCACTTGAGGCGGCGCAGTGGGTGGATGGCAAAGTCACGGCGGGTTACCAGTCGGCGCAAGCCAAGAACAACATCCAGTTGCCCGAAGGCAGCCCGCTGGCCAAGGAAATCAGCCAGGCCATGCTTGAGCGGTTATGGCAAAACCCGCTGTTCATGTCTGCCGCCTTGCCCAACAAGGTCTTCCCGCCCTTGTTCAACTGTTACCGCTCCGGGGACGATTTCGGCTACCACATCGACAACGCCGTGCGGCAGGTCAAGGGCTCTGCTGAACGCGTGCGTACGGATCTGTCATCAACGCTTTTCTTCAGCGACCCGGATGAATACGACGGCGGCGAACTGACCATTCAAGACACCTACGGCGTGCAGCAAGTGAAATTGCCAGCTGGTGATCTGGTGCTCTACCCGGCAAGCAGCCTGCACAAGGTGGCGCCGGTCACCCGTGGCGCTCGATTTGCTTCGTTCTTCTGGACCCAGAGTCTGGTCCGCGAAGACAGCCAGCGCGCCTTGCTGTTCGAGATGGATAACGCTATTCAGCAGCTCACCCAGGATGTGCCCGATCACCCGGCACTGACCCAACTCACCGGCAGTTATCACAACCTGTTGCGCCGCTGGGTCGAGGTTTAAACGCTGTGGACTATGTGCTGCGCCGCCGCGAGCCAGAAGCATCCAACACCTCTGACGCAGCAGTAGCCGACAACCCACGGCAAACTGCGCAGTGGCTGCTCGCCTGCGCCGCTCAAGGCGAGCTGGAAGCACAAGCGCTACTCGGCCAGATATTGCTCGATGGGCATGGGATTCAACGCGATCCGGCATTGGCCCGGCGCTGGTTTTCGATTGCCGCTGCGCGCGGTCACTCTATGGCCATCAACATGCTCGGCCGTTGCCATGAACATGGCTGGGGCGGCGCGACGGACTTGACTGCTGCGCTGAGCTGCTACCAGACAGCGGCGACCAAGGGGCTGGATTGGGCCATGTACAACCAGGCTAATTTGCTTGCTACAGGTCGCGCCGGCGTGATCGATTTAGCACAAGCATTCTGCCTCTATCAGCAAGCCGCAGAGCTAGGCCATGCCAAATCAATGAACCTGCTCGGTCGCTTTTATGAGGAAGGCACGGTTGTTCTCGCCGACCCGCAAACAGCCCTTGAATGGTTCCGCCGCTCGGCAGAAGGTGGCGATTTCCGAGGACAATTCAGCTACGCCGGAAGGCTGCTGGAACAAGGCGACCTGACGGGCGCAATCAGCTGGTTCAACACTGCACTGGCGACGGGAAACTTGAATTTTTTACGCAGTGCCAGCCGCACGCTGCAGGGGCTCAACCACCCCGAGTTATACGACATCAGCCAGCGTTATGCACAGCGGACAGCGGAATTAGAGTCCAGCGTCTGACACCTGTGCAGAGCCCGAAGATCCAAGCCTGATCAGGCAGCATGCAGCGCAATCAAGCATTTCAACTGCGACAACATACTGTGCGCGGACGTCGCTCGATCTGCCGACTGTCTCTGCTCACGTCTAGCGTAATGGGCAGGCCGCACGCCGCCTGCCCATCAACTTATGCCCGTGCCTTACACCTGCGCCTCAAGGTTTTTCTCACACAGTGAAGCGGCAAAGCGGGCGATGCGCTGGCATGCATCACGCAGAGGCGCTTCGCCCAGCACCAGACCGAGGCGGATATGGCCGGCGGCGCTAGGCCCGAATGCCTCGCCCGCCAGCACCGACACGCCGCATTCATCCAGCAGTTGATTGGAAAATTGTTGAGCGGACAGACCCGTCTCACGAATATCAACCATCACAAACATTCCGCCATCGGGCTTCAATGCGCGAATGCCCGGGCAATCGGCCAAACACTCACACACCAGATCGCGGCGCTGACGATAAGCCTCGCGCATGGCGACCAGCTCCGGCAGTTGCGCGTCAAGGGCAACGCACGCAGCGTGCTGGACGAAATCCGGCAAACCGTAAAGCATGCACAAGGCCAGATTGGTCAGATGATCGGCCAACTCTCGCGGCGCGACGACCCAACCGACTCGCCAGCCAGTCATGGCGTGAGACTTGGACAGGCTGTTGATCGTAGCCGTGCGTTCAGCCATGCCCGGCAAACTGGCCGGGCTGATGTGCTCGCCTTCGTAGAGTAATTCGCTGTAGACCTCATCAGAGATCAGCCACAAGTCATTGCCAATACACAGTTGCGCCAGTGCTTCCCACGTGGCCTTGGGCAAGCTGGCGCCGGACGGGTTATGCGGGCTGTTGACAGCAATCGCGCGGGTGCGTGGCGTGATCAGCGCCGCAACATCTTCGGCCTGCAGGCGAAAGCCATTTTCGGCACGCACCGGCACCGGAACAACCTTGGCACCACAAGCACCGAATACGGCCTCGTAGGTGACGTACATCGGCTCGGCGACAATCACCTCATCACCGGGATTGAGCACACACTGCGCCACACTGAAAAGTGCGCACTGGCCGCCCGCCAACACCACCACTTGCTCAGCCTCGACATCCGCTCCGCTGCGCTGGTTATGCCGCGCGGCAATGCGCTCACGCAGCAACTGGTTGCCGCGCACTTCGGTGTAGTGCGTGTGGCCATTGTTGAGGCTGTCGATGGCTGCCTGAACAATCGGTTGCGGGGTGTCGAAGTCCGGGTCACCCACAGACAACAGCAATACATCCTCACCCTGTTCCTGGCGCGCCAGCGCGCGGTAGTGAATGTCCCATGCTGCAGCGCCTTCACCGGCAATACGTCGAGTCACATCAGAAAATCGCATCATGCTCTCCCGCCTGCGCTTACTGCGCGCACGTGTGTTTGAGTTCAATCAGGGTCACGCCAGCATGGGCAAAACCACTGTGTAAATCAGCTTCCAACTGCGCCAGGCTTTGTGGCTCGCGCACTTCACAACCGAAGGCACGCGCCAGCGCTGCGAAATCCGGATTACGCGGCAACACGCCTATCGGCTCGATATCCAGCCCGAGCATATCGTCACGAATCTGCCCCAGCGCATCGTTGTTCCACAGCAGCACCACTAGCGGGCTGTCGAGTTCCTCAACCGCCGTGGCCAACTCTTGTGCGGTGTAGAGAAATCCGCCATCGCCGACCAAGACCAACCCGGGCCGCTGCGGGGCGCCAAACTTGGCACCGATTCCGGCAGGCAAGCCATAACCAAGCGTGCCGTAACCGGTTGGATGCAACCAGCTGCGTGGCTGCGAGCTGGCAAACGCATAGTTACCGGTGTAGGCCAATTGAGTCATGTCGGTGCTGATAAACGCATTAGCAGGCAAAGCGGCCTGCACCCGATCGAGAATAGCCTGATGAATTTTCTGCAAGGGGCCATGCGAGGCTTTGACCGCCGCCTGTACTGTGGCCACGGCATCCTGCGCCTCGCCAGAGGCAGCGTTTGCGGCAGGCAGTTGCTCAACCAGTGCGCGCAATGTGTGCTGCGAATCCCCTTGCAATGCCAGCGCACAGGGATAGAAATCGTTGAACTTGCGCGGGTCGATGTCCACGCGAATGATCTCGCCAGTCAGCGGTAAACGTTCGCGCCAGAAATCGGTATCGGCCATTTCAGTGCCGACAGCTAGCACCACATCTGCTTGCTCAATCAGCTGCCAGCCTGCTTCAGTGCACAAGGTCGAACCGGCATTAAGCGGCTCATCCACGGCCAACAGTCCCTTGCCGGCAACGCTGGTAAACACTGGCGCGGCTAAACGCTGGCTCAGTTGCTGTACCTCGGCCCCCGCATTCAAGGCGCCGCCACCGGCAATAATCATCGGCCGTTTAGCAGCCGATAATTTGGCCGCTGCGGCTGCCAGCACCTCAGTCGCCGGCACGCCGCGCGTCGGACGCCGCACCACCTCAGCGGTCCAGTCACGGGCAATCGGCGCTGCCAGCACATCCAGCGGCACCGAAATATGCACAGGCCGGGGCCGCTCGCTGTCGAATACCGCGTAAGCACGGGCGATCAGTTCGGGGAGGTCTTCCGGCGTTAGCGCCACGGCCGAAAACGCCGTGATAGGGGCCGTCAGCGCACGTTGATCCTGAGTCTCGTGCAGGCAACCCCAACCTTTGCCCAAGCTGGCCGTATGGTTGACGCTGGAAATCACCAGCATTGGAATCGAGTCCGCATAGGCCTGACCGATTGGCGTCGAGGCGTTGGTAACGCCGGGGCCGGTAATCACAAAGCAGACCCCTGGCTTGCCGGTTACACGGGCGTAACCATCGGCCATGAATCCCGCACCCTGCTCGTGGCGAGTGAGTACGTGACGTATGCCGCTGCCGGGCAAGCCTCGGTATAGCTCGAGTGTATGCACGCCAGGGATACCAAATACGGTATCGACCTGATAGTTGGCCAGCAGGCGCACCAGCGCCTGCCCCCCGGTTAATGTGTCTTGAGTTTGCATCAAAAAATCCTCTTTGCTACGCATAGCCGTAGCCAAACGAGCGCCGCTGTTAAACCGAAAAGCGCACCCGACGTTTAAGCTGCACAACCAACAATGGCCCGACACTCAACATGACCGGGCCATTGCAATGTGCGCGTGGTTAGCCTGGGCTGAGCGCGGGGTTGTTCAACGCCTGCGCATCCGAGCGATCATTTTCCGGCGCATGCAACGGCATGATCTTGATGCAGAAGATGCCGTAGATCAGCGCAATGATCGGGTTGATCCAGTTGAAGAACGCAAACGGCGCGTAAGACAGTGTGGCGACGCCCAAGGTGGCGGCCATGTATACCGCGCAAGCATTCCACGGAATCAGCGAAGACGTTACCGTGCCGGCATCTTCGATGGTGCGCGACAGGTTCACGGCTGCCAGCCCACGGCGCTTGTACTCTTCTTTCCACATTTGACCCGGCAGCACCAGCGACAGGTACTGATCGCCGGTCAGCACATTGACCCCAAGGCTGGTTGCCAGCGTGGCACCGATCAGCGCACCGACCGAATGCACGCTGCGCACGATCAGGCTCAACAGGAAGCGGATGAAGCCGATGCGCTCAAGCACCGCAGTCATCATCATCGAGCAAAACACCAGAAACGCCATAAACACCATGCCGGCCATGCCACCACGGCTGAGCAGGCTGTCAACGACCTCGTTACCGGTTTGTGAGACAAACCCGGTGGCCATTACGGTCCACAACGCTTTAACCACCATGAGCGGATGCGCCAGCTCAGTTTCACCCATAAAGCGTTCAATGACCGGCATCTGAAACAACACAGCGAATACGCAAGCCAGCACACTGCACAGCATGATCGCCGGGAATGCCGCAACTTTACGCACCGACAAAGTCAGCAATGCCACCAGCGGAATCAGGTTGTACCAGGCGATATTGAACGAACTGGCCAGCTGCGCCTTGAGCGCCTCGACATTGGCAACCGAATCACCGTGTACATCGGCCTTCAACGCCAGAATAGAGAACAACACCAAGGCGATGATCAAGCTCGGCACCGACACCCAGGCCATGTGGCGGATATGGTCGAACAGATCCGCTCCGGCCACTGCCGGCGCCAGATTGGTGGTTTCCGAAAGCGGCGACATCTTGTCACCAAAGTAGGCCCCGGCAACCACAGCACCTGCGGTAATTTCAGGCGACAGACCAAAGCCGTGCGCGGTACCCATGAGGCCGACACCGATAGTCGCAGCAGTGGTCCAGGATGAGCCGATGCAGATCGATACGATCGCGCTGATAATGCAGGCCAATGGATAAAAAAAGCCGGGAGATAGCAGACTCACTCCCGCATAGAGCAGTGTTGGAACTGTACCGGCAATGATGAACGAGCCGATCAGGACACCGATAGAAAGAAAGATGAAAATGGGTGCAATGGTTTTCGAGTTGGTGGCGATCACCTCGCGTTCCAACTGCTCCCAGCTGATGCCGTTTTTCATGCCGATGAGCGCCGCAAAGCAGCCCACCATAATCAGCGCGAGTTGCAATGGACCCGACATGGGATCATCGAAAAGGCTAAGAGAGCCCGCGATCAGCGCCAGTAAGACGCCAGCGACCAACACAGCGTCGATCGCAGAAAAGTTACGCAGCTTCATTTTTTTATCCCTAATACTCGTCAGGTCTGTTGCCTGACCTCCACTTCAAGTATTCACGGGAGATGTAAGCGCTGATTGACCGCAATGAAAGGACATGTAAGAAGTCGTAACAGCTTTGTTACAAGTCCAGCAGCTTGTTGCGTGCAGCGATAACCGCCGCCGCCGTATTTTGCAGCAAGCGCTTCAATGGCTCGCGCGCTGCTGTGCATGCTGGCCCATCCTCGCGCTCTGCGGCCGACTCAATCGTGTGCAGCGTATCAGCCAAATGCCGTGCACCCAGCGACTGGCTGGAGCTGGCCAGACGGTGTGAATGCGCAACAATCTCGGGATAATCGAGCACTGCCAGTGCATCCAGAAGGCCATCGGCCTGCTGCAAGCTGGTTTGCAGGAGTGCCAACAAGTGCTCCAGTTTTTTATTGCCGAGCAACTGCTGATGGGTTTCCAGCACATGGGAATCCAGCGCGGCCTGATCGGGCCCGGCAGGCTTGCATTGCGCGACGTCGGCCAGCGCCTGGCGTAAACCTGGCAGCTGTACCGGCTTGGCGATAACACCGCGCATGCCTGCATCCAGATAACGCTGGACCATGGCCGGTTGCAGGCTCGCGGTAAATGCATAGATATGCGTGTTCTGATTGAGCCCTTGCGGGTCTTGGCGCACCTGCTGACAAACACCAATGCCACTGCCGCCGGGAAGATGTTCGTCGAGCAGAATCAAATCGAAGAGATGGCGCTGGCATGCTTCAAGCGCCGGAACAACATCATCCACCATCGTCACCCGATGCCCCTCGCGCTCCAGCAGCCCTTGCGCCACCTCACGGTTGATTTCGACATCTTCGACCACCAGCACATGCAGCGACGCCAGTGACTGTACAGGCTGCGAATTGGCCGGTTCACTCAAGGTCTGGCGGGTAATCGGCAGGCACAGCTCAAAGTAAAAACGACTGCCCTCGCCTTCACGACTCTGCAAGGTGATTTCACCGCCCATCAACTCGACCAGATGTTTGCAGATCGCCAACCCCAGACCAGCGCCACCGACGCGCTCATCAGCCTGAACAAAACGCTCGAAGATGTGGGTTTGAATCGCTTCGGGAATGCCGATCCCATTATCTTCCACAGCAAAGCCCAGCCGCTGATTGCCATCTTCCCAGCCCAGCAACTCAACGTGCAAATGCACACGTCCGTGCTCGGTGTACTTGATCGCATTGGCCAGTAAGTTCGTCAGCACCTGGCGAATAAACTGCTCAGGGCCCACGCAATTGCTATGCAGGCGCGGGTCGATGGTTAGCTCCAGACGGTTGTGATTGGCGTGTGCGTTGGGCTCAAGCAAGGTGAAGACTTGCTCGCACAATTCGCGCAGACCAAATTCAACCGACGAAGCCCGAGCCTCGCCACTGTCGAGCGTGGCAAAGTCGAGCAAGTCGTTGAGCAACGCCAGCAATCCTTCACCCGCTTTCTGCAAGGCGCCCAGCCTGCGCTGCGGCAACTCGCCAACAGTGGCCTCGTGTAGCAACTCGGCCATACCCAGAATGCCATTTAACGGCGTGCGTAACTCATGGCTCATGGTCGCGAGAAACCGTGACTTGGCCAAGTTGGCAGCCTCAGCCTCTTCCTTGGCCCGGTGCAAACTGGCAGTACGCCGCTCGACCATGCGCAGCAGTTCATCCTTCTTGCCTTGCAAGGTAATTCGGTCTGCCTCGCTACGGCGGCGATCCTCAACAATCGCCTGACGCATTTCATCGAGGGCGCGGGCGACCGCATCAATTTCGTCCTCAACTGAATTCAGCGTCTTATCGAGTTGCAGCGGCTGCTGCCATTGGCCCTTGGCGAGTTTGCGCGAGAACTCGGCCATCGCCAGCAAGTGCCGGGTCACCAATCGGTAGAACAACCACGACAAGGTGATTGCCAGCCCACAAATGAACAGTCCCATCCACAGCAGGTTGGTCAGCCCGCTGGCGACCAGTCGCCGGTGTACCGCTGCGATATCAATGCCGACTTCAAGTGTTCCGAGTGCGCGCGGCGCCTGGTTCTCGACCTGAAAGCTAAGAGGAAACTGCTCGACCTGAACCGACTCCAGCTCCAGCTTGCTGCCGTGCGTTATGTTGAAGTCGTTGCTGGAAAGACGTACCCAGGTGATATCCGGAAAATCAACCAAACCCTGCAACTGCACCTCAAGCTGGTTACGATTGAGGTCCCACACGCTGCGCTCGATGCTGGCTTGATAACCATTGCGGATCAATTCCAGACGTGAGTCGATATTGCTCATTTCACGCTGGTATTCGAAGTACATCTGTACGGCACTGGCCAACAAGGTGAAGCACAGGCTGAACAGCAAGATGAACCGCAGCAATCGCTGCGACACGCCACCAGACGGGGTAACTTCAAGCGCAATCATGGTGCTGCCTGCATAGCCCGGTAATCCTTTTCACTGTCTTGCAGCCATTGCTCGACCTCTCCGGCATCCACAATCCGCTGCAATTCTTGGTCAATCTCGGCCATGTGCGCCGCTAACGGCGAACGTTTGGAGACGGCAAAGTACAAGTGATCCACAGCAACTGGCACCGGCAACACCTGAATGTTTTCGGCGCCAGCCAGGTGCTCGACGAACAATTGCCCCGTTCTGCGTTCCTGGGCAATGAAGTCGATTCGGCCGCGCACGAGTTTGCCGAAGTTCTGCCGGTTGCTGGTGACCCACTCGATGTTGCCGTTCTCGGCCACAAACTTGTCGAAGGCCTGCCCATAGCTTTCACCGAACAGCAATCCGCCGCGATAACCCTTGAGATCTTCAAGTTTGTTCACTGTCAGGGGTTTATCACTGTTGTAGAACAGCGCCACCTCTTCGCGCAGTAATGCGACCTGACTGAATAACAGGTCTTTTGATCGCCCCTCGGTGCGATAAGCGATGACCATATCGACTCGCCCTTGAGCGACGTCAGTCAAGCAGCGCTTCCAGCTGCCCAATACAACTACTTCAACCGGCATATCCAGGCGGGCGAAGACTTCATGCACAGCATGCGGGGCCAGGCCACGGACTTCACCTGAGTTATCGCGCCAGGAAATGGGTGGATAAACCGGGTAATCACAGTAACGAATGGTCGCCATTGGCGAGTCGGCGGCCGGGGCCGGGTCAGCCGCGTTTGCCGCCAGCGCAGGCGTCAATGCGATGAGCATGAAGAGGCTGATAAAAAGCCGGCTCATTGGCGGCTGCTAACGTCTGAGCTAAACAGATAGCCCGCGCCGTGAATGGTGATAATTAACTGAGGGTCCGCCGGATCGTCACGCAACTTGCGCCGCAGCCGACCCACCAGCACGTCGATGGAGCGGTCATTGGGCACCCATTCGCGATTGCGCACCTGATCCATCAACTGATCGCGACTCAAGGTCTGCCCGGCATTGCGCAGCAACGCACTGAGCAATTGAAACTCGCCGTGCGTGAGCAGGTTTTCATGGCCTTCGGCGTCGATCAGGCGGCGGCGGTCGATGTCCAGCGCCCAGTCACCGAAGTATTTGATTTGCCGGCCCTCTTCGCTGCCAGCCGCCCCTGACTCGAGCGATTGTGCATGGCGAACGCGACGCACCAGATTCTTTGCCCGCGGGACCAGTTCACGGGGGTTAAAGGGCTTGACCACGTAATCATCGGCGCCCATTTCAAGGCCGACAATACGGTCCACCGCATCATCGCTGCCGGTGATCAGAATGATGCCGACTTCACTGCGTGCGCGCAGTTCGCGAGTCAGGGTAAGGCCATCTTTGCCCGGCAGGCGGATATCCAGCATCAGTAAATCAATCATCTGCTGCTCAAGGATTGTCTCTGCTTCTTCCGCTGTTTCGGCGCAAAGCACCTCATAGCCATCACGCTCCAGATAAGCCTTTAACATCTCGCGGATGACCGGATCGTCATCAACAATCAGGACACGGGGTGTCGCCATCATCATCTCGCCCTCGTCGCCTCATGGTGCGATGATTATAAAAGGTATCGCTGTTCCATCAGCTTGCCGAGTGGCGCGCAAAGCGACCGTCCTGTCTGAAATGCGCCACGGCTGCGAATTGCAGCGGCAAAGCTGGGCGTGCGCCAGCGGCGGGCAAATATTGAAATTGCTGCGCGCCAGCGTGAAGCCAGTTTGTTGCCACTGCAGCTTTGTGGGGCAGTAACTCTACAGCAACAGCCAAGCCTACTTAAATGATTTAGCCCGGGGCATAGCCTCGTCAGGCCACAACGTGCTGACGCAGACGGCACTGGCAGCGCTTTTCAGGCCCGCTCAGCAGCCCGCCACAGCAGACCTACCCTTAAGGGGAATGGGCAAGCGGCCGGGTCATGGTCAATATGACCCCACCAACCAATTCGAAAAAAGAAAAAGGTGGGATTTAGTTTGAATAAAACCTTCGTTGCAATTTTCAGTATGGGCCTGGCTTTCAGCCCACTAACCAACGCTGCAAGTGAGACCAAGCCAAACACCCTGCACCTGTATAACTGGTCAGATTATATTGGCGAAAACACCATCAGCGACTTCGAGAAACAAACGGGAATCAAGGTCGTTTATGACACGTTCGACTCCTACGAGTCGGTACAAGGCAAGCTGTTAACCGGACGCTCCGGCTACGACCTGGTACTGCTAAACGCCGCTTTAACCCCGCCGCTGATTGAGGCTGGAGCCTTCCAGAAGCTCGACAAAAACCAGCTCAAAAGCTGGGATAACCTTGACCCGCTAGTCCTCAAAAATCTGCAAAGCTACGATCCGGGCGTCGCCTACTCAGCGCCTTATACCTGGGGCAGCAATGGCGTTACCTACAACGTCAAAGAAATCAAAGAACGCATGCCGGACGCCCCCATTGGCTCACTGGCCATGATCTTCGACCCCAAAGTGGTGTCGAAATTTGCAGACTGCGGCGTGACCATCACCGACTCCCCGACCGATGTATTACCGCTGGCGTTGAAGTACCTCAACCGCGACCCCAACAGTGCCAGCAAAGAAGACCTCAAAGCCGCCGAAGAAGTAATCTCAGCAGTACGCCCTTATATCCGTAAATTTGACTCAGTCAGCTACCTCACAGGTTTAGCCAATGGCAACCAGTGCATGGCAATGACATGGTCCGGCGATTACGCCACAGCCCAAGCCCGCGCAGACGAAGCCGGCTCCGATGTGAAGTTGGATTACTTCATTCCCAAAGAAGGTTCACTGATCTGGTTTGATGATTTCTACATCCCGGTCGACGCGCCTAATCCCGGCAACGCGCATAAATTCCTCGAGTTCTTGTTGCAGCCAGAAGTCATTGCACAAGTCAGCAATTACATCCATTACGCCAATAGCAACAAGGCCGCAACGCCGATGCTTAAAGCCGAAGTCCGGGATAATCCGGCCATTTATCCAGACGACGAAACGCGAGCCAGACTATTCACTCAGCGACCTAAATCGCCCGCAGAAATACGTCGAATTTCCCGTACGTGGAACACCATCAAAACCGGTTACTAATCGCCACGGAGCTTCTGCGCAAGAAGCTCCAGCTAACCGCACGCTGAGCTGAGGTAAAGACATGACAACTCCAACACCTGCCTTCTTTGAGCAATTTGACGACGAAGCGCTGGTTGCTGCCGACAAAGCGCACTACATGCACGGCTACCATGTGTTTGACGACCATCGCGAAAATGGCGCGCTGAACATCGCCGCCGGTGATGGCGCCTACATTTACGACACCAAAGGTAATCGCTACCTCGACGCAGTGGGCGGAATGTGGTGCACCAACATTGGTTTGGGCCGCGAAGAAATGGCCGATGCCATTGCCGATCAGGTGCGCAAGCTGGCGTACTCCAACCCGTTCTGCGACATGGCCAATGTCACCGCGATTGAGCTGAGCGAAAAACTTGCAGAGCTGGCGCCCGGCGATCTCAACCATGTGTTTCTGACCACCGGCGGCTCAACCGCGGTCGACACGGCTTACCGGTTAATTCAGTTCTACCAGAACTGCCGCGGCAAGCATGACAAGAAGCACATCATCAGCCGCGTTAATGCGTACCATGGTTCAACCTTTCTGACCATGTCGCTGGGCGGCAAAGCGGCGGATCACCCAGCCGAGTTCGACTTTTTACAGGACAAGATTCACCACATCTCTTGCCCGAATCCTTACCGCGCCCCCGAAGGCATGACCGAGGCCGACTTCCTCGAGTTTCTGGTTAATGAATTCGAAGAGAAAATTCTCAGCATTGGCGCTGATAACGTCGCGGCCTTCTTCGCCGAGCCAATTATGGGTTCTGGCGGTGTAATCATCCCGCCTACCGGCTATCACCAGCGGATGTGGGAAGTGTGCAAGCGCTACGACGTGCTCTATGTAGCCGATGAAGTAGTCACCTCCTTCGGCCGTCTGGGCGCATTTTTCGCCTCGGATGAAGTGTTTGGCATGCAGCCAGATATCATCACCACCGCCAAAGGCCTGACCAGTGGCTACCTGCCGCTGGGCGCGCTGATCTTCTCAGATAAAATCTGGAACGAAATCGCCCAAGCGGGTCAGGAGCGCTGCTTCGCCCACGGCTTTACTTACAGCGGACACCCGGTCAGTTGCATCAGCGCGTTGAAGAACATTGAGATTATCCAGCGCGAAAAACTGCTGGATCACGTACAGGACGTGGGCAGTTACCTGGAAGAGCGCCTGCAGACTCTGGCAAGCCTGCCGCTGGTGGGTGACGTTCGCTGCAAAAAACTCATGGCCTGCGTCGAATTCGTGGCGGATAAGCGCACCAAGGAACTGTTCCCTGAAGCGCTCAACATTGGCGAAAAAATCCATTTGAAGTGCCAGGCTCGCGGCTTGTTAGTGCGCCCGATCGTGCACCTCAACGTGATGTCGCCGCCGCTGACCATTACCCACGCTCAGGTTGACGAGATTGTCGAAACCCTGCGCGAAGCCATTGAGCAAACGGCCGAAGAGCTGCTCAAAGACGGCAGTTACGCTGGCAACTAAACCGTCACACGCAAAGGCCTGCCAGCAACCACTGCCAGGCCTGTTGCCGCGATACGGCAGGTTGTTTTGTTGCAGTATTTTGCAGGTTATCAGGGCAGTCAGTAGACTGCCCGCATGAACACTAAAGCCTCGCGTCACCCTTCCCTCACACCCAGCCTTGGTTTTCAGGCCTGGAACGTCAGCGTGGCCCAAGCCGTGGCCAACGTTGCGCAGGCCAATTTCCCCGCCTACCTGGACGCTGCACTCAGCAGTTTATTGCCCGTCGAATGCGTACTTTTGGGCCTTGAATGCAAAGGCCAGCCGCCGCAACCAATCTATCAACGCGGCATTCCAGAGATTTACCTTGAAGACCTCACCAGCCGTTACTACGCACGCGGCTACTTGCTCGACCCTTTTTGTCTGGCGATTGAAAACGGCTTAGCCCAGGGCTTTTATCCGCTTGCCGAGATTGCGCCGGATAACTTCTTCAGCAGTGAGTATTACAAGAACTACTACCTCAAATGCGGGGCAGTAGAAGACAGCCACTACATCATCGACCTGGATGATCAGCGCAAACTGTCGTTATGTGTTTATCAGGGCTGCAGCGGGTCGCGCTTCAGTAAGTCGCAACTCAATTTACTCAGGTCTGCAGAACCGCTTGTGCGCGAATTGTGTTTGCAGTTTGACCGCTCAGGAGGCCTTGCCCAATGCCTGCCTGACGAGCATGCACCAAGTAATTTGAGCCGGCATATTCGCGCCGCATTCATGAGTTTCGGAGGCGATGGCCTGACCGATCGTGAGCGCGAAATCGCCCACCTGTTGCTGCGGGGGCACTCGGTAAAATCCAGCGCCAAGGTGCTGGAAATTTCACCGCAAACCGTGCGCATGCACCGCAAAAATCTCTACACCAAGCTTGCCGTCAACTCGCAGGCGGAGTTGTTCGCGCTGTTTATTGACTGGCTGACGCGCTATTAGCCCAGGCCGTTGCAGCCAATAGCGCGTCGCCAATCAGTGGTGCGGTGAAGGCCGGCGTGACGGATTAACCGTTACCGAACGGCGTAGCTGACCTCGACCTCGTCACCGATTACCGCCGGGTCAAACGGGGTTCTGGCAAACACCCGCCGTAACATCGGCTCGAAGTGGCTCAGAGGTGGTGTTGGATAGTTTGGATCAAACGACTTCTGATCCCACTTTTCGCAAAAGTCCACGCAGCTCTGATAGAACGGATGATCCTTGTAGCGATCCCGCTCATAACGGTCACCGCCGTAGTGGTGCGCGTAGTAGTAGTTTTGAAACAGGCCGTGATGGTGAACAATCCACGTGACCTCACTGCGCACGTATGGGCGAATAATCGACGCGGCATACTGCGAGTGATTGTAGGGCGCGAGGCTGTCGCCAAGGTCGTGAAGCAGCGCGCCGACAATCATGTCTTCGTCCGCGCCATCAGCTTCAGCTCGGGCGGCGCTTTGCAACGAGTGCTCAAGGCGGTTGACCTGATAACCGCTGAGCGTCTCAGCCGTTTGCTCCAACGCCAGCAGAATCCGGTCTACTAGGCCTTTGTTGTAGTCAGTTTCGAGCCGCTCAAGGAGGTGATACTCCTCGGCAGTACCCGCCTTCATTTCAATGAAATTAACGCGTTCCATTATTCTTGTCCTGCTGTGCTGGAGAGTAGCTTGTAGGTGCTGGCGAAGCGTTCCTTGGGGCCATCCAAATCGATGTAACAGCCCTGCAAGTGGCGATGCCCCTCGCTCGAGTCGTAGCTGGTCCGGCCGTGCAGCACGCGGCTGTTATCAAACAGCATCAACTCGCCGGGCTCGAGGCGAAACTGGATTTCGTTACGGCTGTCGACAAACAGTTCGCCAAGGCGCTGGCGTGCCCGGTGATAGGCGCGCAACTCAGCCACAGGTAACAACGGCAAACCATCCAGACGTGGGCTGTAATGCACGCCTAAGGTATTACCGCGTTCATCGGTACTGATAATCGGGCGCTTGCTGCAAAGCTCCGTGCCTTTGTCGACAAAGCGGAAATTCACCGCTGTATTGCACAACAACGCATAGCCTTGGGGGTCCTCTGCAGCGAGTTGGCTGACCACATTGACGCTGTCGACCAGCGTCGACAAGCCGCCGGATGTCTGGTTGACCAGGCAATGTAAAAGCTGAATGCCAGGCACCGGATTACGGTATGGGTTGTCGGTATGAGGGCCTAAATGCACCGAGCGATACGCCAGATCATTGCCGTCTGGTCGCGAGTACACCTCGAAATAGCGGCCAAAGTTGGTTTCTTTGACGTAACCAAACTTGCGCGCCACATCAAGAATGCTTTCAGGCTCGGTGGGCACATCGTGAACAATCACGAACCCGTATTTCAGGTAGACCGTCAGGGCATCAAGGAAAGCTTGCGGCTGGTCCAGCGTCTGCCAATTGGCGCGCACCGCGCTGCGATCCAGATCGCTGCCCCAAGCCTGCGCCTGCGGGAAAATCGAGTGACCGACAATTTCATCGACCAAACCACGAAAATCATACAGCGCGCGGTGTCCGTCGGTGAACGCGAGCCACGCCTGCTCTTCGGCGACAGGTTCGAGATGAGTAAGATTGATCAGCGGATCAATGCCATGAGAATTAAACAGCCGCTGCTGAGTCATCTCATCGAGTTGCTGCGGCTCGCGGCTGCGCTCACGCAACCACAGAACCGGAATATCAAATACACCGACTTGCGAACTGAACGTAACGGTTGCAGCTGCTTCATCGTGGGAAAACGAAACATTGCTCATGGTGAGCTCCTGCCGATAGTGGCGAATGGCATGGTTCAGGTTCAGGTTCAGCAAGTGCGCTGCAGGACCAGAATGCGTGACAACAACTCATCACGATCCATGTAGCAGCCACGCAAGTGACGCATGCCGCTGGTCTGGTCAAACGCATTGCGTGCGTGCATGGTGCGGCGGTTATCGAAGCACCACATTTCACCGGCAGCCAGACGATGGCTGACAATAAATGCAGGGTCGCGGGTCAGCGCGAAGAAGCGCCGGTAAGCACGGTAAAAGGCTGGCATGTCTGCACCGGCCACATCGAACGGAGCCCGCAGCCAGTTGGCCAGACGAATCTCGCTGATCTCACCACGCGCATCCAGGCCAATAATCGGCGCATAGCTGCGGTAGTCACTTTGCGGCGCCTTGTTGCGGAACGACACCGGCACTTCTGTGAGCAGTTTGAAGTCTTCCGGGGACTGTTCGCGAACAGCTTTGGCAATCGCAAAACCATCGACAAAGGTGCTTTCGCCACCGGTTGCATCGTTGACCAGACAATGCAAAAACTGCAAACCCGGCTGCAACTCACGGGTCGGCAGATCGGTATGCGCCGGCAGTTGCAGCGAGGTGTAGGCATTGCTGTTGACTGCCTCAACCTTGGTGCGCACTTCGAACAAGGTGCCGAAGTTACTTTCGCGGATGAACGAAATGCGGTGCGCGACCTGCTCCATGATGTCTTCGGTGGTGGGCATGCCCGTCATCAGCGTCAAGCCCGTGTCGCGTACGGCCAACAGCCATTGCAACAGTGCCTTGTCTTCGCTCATCACCGCTTTGTAATCAAAGGTCGGAATCGCCAGATCCGTCTTCCACACGTTTGCAGTGCGCAGCGTTTGCTGGCGCTCCTGGCGGCTGTCCGAGTCATAACTGTGGGCACGCAGCCAACCTGTGCCATAGGCACTTTCGTGGCCATCCTGCCAGCGCACCAGCAGCTCGTCGCCGTTCAACTCGGCCGTCTCGGCGCGCAAGTCTTCCGGCACATCAATGATTTCAAATATCTGTTCACGCGTGCCCGGATGAATGCACTGCGGGCACGGGCAGTTATCGCGCAACCACAAAAAGTGGTAATGGCTGACGCGCTTATCATCCCACTCAACCGCAATGCCATCGCTCTGCAAGCGTGATGTCAGTGCCCGGTTAAGCACGGGAAAGTCGCGCCAGTCGGCGGAGAAATTTTCAAGTTCGGCTTGTTCGATTGCGCTCATGATGACACTCCCTAGTATCGATGCCGATTACCAAACCGGCGGCGTATGGCGTTAGGCGGATGGCTTCGGTGCCGGCAGGCCGATGCGTCGGCCTATGCTTCCTTGCGTTTCCAAGGCTTGATCAGCCTTGGCCATAAGAGCCACGGCAGACGCTACCGTCGGTGCCAGTGGCGTGGCTTTTGGCCCACTCATGTCGACGTTTAGCCAAAGCTGTTCTGCAGTCGCCAACGGCGGCTGTTCGCCCTGCAAATGCAGCGAAAAACTCAGGTGCAGGCGCTTGGCGTCATGCGCGATGATTTGCCCGCGCACCTCAACAACCTGATCAACCTTGACCTCACGCAGGTACTGCACATGGCTTTCAAGGGTGAACATCGAATGGCCGAGCTGTTCGCGCCCTTCTGGCCCGAGGCCGATCTGCGCCATCAGCTCATCACCGGCAAAGCTGATGATCAGCAGGTAGAACGCATCACGCAGGTGGCCGTTGTAATCGGTCCATTCGCTTTGCACCGGGCCCGACCAGAACACCGTGGGTAGATTGCTCATATTGGCTCCTCAGTCTTCGATGCCATGGCGCGCTTTAACAGCGGCAATGGTGTCTTGAATGGATTGCAGGCAGTCATCGCGATAGCGCTCCAGCGCCGCGATATCACGCCCTGCCAGCTGCTCTTCGGCACCTGAAACCACACGATCAAGCAGGGTCTCGCTCAACTCTGGCGCCTCAAGATAGGTCCACGGCAGCTTGAGGGCGGGGCCGAACTGCTGCATGAAGTGCCGCATGCCGGACTTGCCGCCTGCCAGCGAGAAGGTCATGAATGAGCCCATGAATGCCCAGCGCAACCCGCAGCCATAACGCACGGCGTCATCGATTTCGGCGGGCGTGGCCACGCCGTCATTGATCATGTGCAACGCTTCGCGCCACATCGATTCCTGCAAGCGGTCGGCGATGAATCCGGGCACTTCATGGCGCACATGCAACGCCCGCATGCCCAGTTCGCTGAAGATGCAGCGGGCTTTTTCCAATACCGCCGCGGAGGTTTTTTCACCGCCGACCAACTCAACGAGTGGCAACAGGTAAACCGGGTTGAATGGATGCACGACCAGGCAACGTTCCGGGTTCACGGCGTCACGGTAGAAGTCGGTTGGCAGCAGGCCCGAGGTCGAAGAACCGATGATTACATCCGGCCGCGCCGCTGCACTGATGCGCGCATGCAGATCGATTTTCAACTGTAGGTTTTCCGGCGCACTTTCTTGGATCAGATCAGCGTTGGCAACGCACTCTTCCACCGTGTCCACCATGCGAAAACGCTCAAGGGATGCACCTTCGGCGAGCCCGGCACGTTCAAGCGCGGGCCATGCACTGGCAATCCGCTCGCGCATATTCTGCTCAGCGCCAGGGCCCGGGTCCCACGCCACTACATCCAGGCCGTAAGCCAGTGCACGGGCTGCCCAACCACTGCCGATAACGCCACCGCCGACCAGGGCAATGGTCTTGATTTCACTTAGCATCTCATTCTCCGGGTGCGCGCAGGCACTTCCCGGCAAACCGGGAAGTCCTGAGGTCATTACGTTCTGTATCAGTCGGTCAGATCAGACCAGGTTCAGGGTTTTACGAGCCTGGGCTGGAGTCTGCGGGCTCGCGCCCATGCGCTGCATGAGTTCAATAACGCGCTCAACCAGCTTGCCATTGCTGGCGTAAACGCCTTTGTCGAGCCAGATATTGTCTTCCAGACCCACACGTACGTGGCCGCCCAGCAACATCGCCTGCGCCGCCATTGGCATCTGCATGCGACCAATGCCGAATGCCGACCATTGATGGCCGCCCGGCAGGTTGTCGACCATGGCTTTCATGGTCGAGGTGTCCGCTGGCGCGCCCCACGGAATGCCCAGGCAAAGCTGGTACATCGGATCTTTGATCAAGCCTTCTTTGAGCATCTGGTTGGCAAACTGCAGGTTGCCGGTGTCGAAAATCTCCAGCTCGACCTTAACGCCAAGCTCGGTAATGCGCTTGGCACCCGCGCGCAGCTGAGCCGGCGTGGCCACATAAATAGTGTCGCCGTCGCCAAAGTTGAGTGTGCCGCAGTCCAGCGTGCAGATGTCCGGGCGTAATTCTTCAACATGCACCAGGCGCTCTAGCGGACCGACCAGATCAGTACTTGAACCGAACTTGAAAGGCTCTTCACCCGGCCCGATTTCCAGATCACCGCCCATGCCGGCGGTCAGGTTGACGATGACATCGACATTGCTGCTGCGGATGTGCTCCATCAGCTCGCGGTACAACGCCGGATCACGGCTCGGATTGCCGGTTTCAGGGTCGCGCACATGGCAATGGACGATGGTCGCGCCAGCGTTGGCTGCCTCAATTGCCGAGTCCGCGATCTGCTTGGGCGTCACCGGAATAGCGGGGTGCTTGCCAACAGTGTCGCCGGCACCGGTAATTGCACAGGTTACGATCACATCACGATTCATTTGGGGTCTCCGAAAATTGTCTGAAAACGGGTGATAAACGGCTCAGGGAGCTTCGTTCATCACCAACGAAAGGCTTTCATCGCCAGCAAACGAGGTCACACCGGCGAGCCAGCTTTTAACCAGTTCCGGGTGTTCATCGATGAACGTCTTTGCGACATCCATTGGCTGGCCGCGCTTGAGCAGCTTCACCATCATTTCGGCTTCCTGCTCAGCGGTGAAATGAATGTTGCTCAGCAGTTTGTAGGCATTCGGGCACTCGTCGGCATAGCCGGAGCGAGTCACCGTCCAAACGGTGGCCTTGCCCTCTTCCGGGCCCATAAGGCCATCACTGCCAGTGAGGTAGGTGAGGTCCATGTCGATGTTCATCGGATGCGGTTTCCAGCCAATGAACACGATGGCGTCTTTACGCTGATTGGCGCGTTTGACCGCGGCCAGCATGCCGGCTTCACCGGATTCGATCAGCTTGAAATTTTTCAGGCCGAAACGATTGTCGCTAATGGCTTGCTGCAGGCGCTTATTGATATTGGTTCCCGGATCAATGCCGTAAATGCGACCATCAAGCTCATCCTCGAAGCGGGCGATGTCGGCAAAGGTCTTCAAACCTTTGTCAGCCAGCCAGGTTGGCACCGCGAGGGTCATCTGGCCGTCGTCCATGTTCGGCGTGGGCATGATCTGCACATCGCCTTTGTCCACGAACGGGCCGACGATTGCATTCGAAGACGGGCTCCAATGGCCCATAAACGCATCGACTTGCTTGTTACGCATGCCCGAATAAATCATCTGCTGAGCGGCGATGGTCTCTTTGCTCGTGTAACCTAAACGCTCAAGTACGGTTCGGGTTACGGCCGTGGTGGCGATGACGTCGGTCCAGCTCATCAGCCCGATGCTGATGTTTTTGCACTGCGCGGGCTCAGCCGCTTGAACGTTACCAGCTGCCAAAATCAAAGCAGCGCACCCCATCAGGGATTTGAAAGGTTTTGTAGTTATCAAGTTAATACTCCGGCAAGGCTGATCGGAGACAGTCAAAACGCAAAAGGTGCTGCATTAGGGAGGTATATCTGTCTGCACGTTGTATCTGGCGCGCTCAAAAGGTGCGCAAGCCAGTCCACTCTGTCGGTGGCAGAGGCAAGACTAGGGGCGTACACGAAACGAAAACCGCAGCTTCGCGACATCGAATCTGACTAATGCGACATCGCCACACCAACATGGCAACCCTTTTGCAGGCTGTCAGCCACCACCAACGGAGTATGCGGATGAGCCAACTTTTCAACTTTCTGCTATTGCCCGGCTTTTCCATGATGGATTTTTCGGCGGCCGCAGAACCGCTGCGCTCGGCCAACAGAATGGGCGGAGATTTATACCGTTGGCGCACGCTCAGCCAAGACGGCCTTCCCGTCGTTGCCAGCAACGGCATGTCGATTGCCGTGGATGCGCCACTGCTGGACCTGCATGAAGACGAAGTCCTGTTCGTGGTTGCCACCTACGAACCCCTCGCCCACATCCAACCCGCACTGATGCAATGGTTGAAACGTCAGGACCGCGCAGGCGTAACCTTGGGTGGAATCGACACCGGCGCTTTTGTGCTGGCAAAAGCCGGGCTGATGCGCGGCTATCGCATGACGGTACATTGGGAAGCAATCGATTCACTGGTCGAGAGTTACCCTGATCTCGACGTGCGCCATGCGCTATTCGAAATAGACCGGCGCCGGATCACCTCCGCAGGCGGCACCGCCTCCATGGACTTGATACTCGAGCTGATCGCTCAGGGCCACGGGCGCGAGCTGGCAGAGCGGGTGTCCGAGCAATTCATTCACGCCCGAATTCGCCCGCGCAGTGACACCCAGCGTGAAGATGTTGTGCAGCGTTACACCCTGGACAACCCAAAGCTGCAAGCGGTGATTGAACGCATCGAACTGAACATTGAAAAAAATATCGATGTGGATGAATTGGCCAAAGGGGTGGCCATAACTCGCCGCCAACTCGAGCGCCTGTTTCGCACTTACCTGCATGAATCGCCAGCGGCTTTTCGCCAACGCTTGCGCCTCGACAAGGCCCGCCATCTGTTGCAGCAAAGCGATTTGAGCATCCTGCAAATCAGCATTGCCTGCGGCTTCGATTCACCGTCCTACTTTGGCCGCTGCTACCGCCAACGCTTCAATCGCACCCCACGCCAAGACCGCACAGTAATGACCGGCACTTCCCGGCAAAATTGACATCGCCGGTTGCAACCGGCAAGGTCTTGCGCGAAATCAGCGGCTCAACGTCCTCTTCTGTCGAGCCAATAAGCTCTCGCTCAGAGCGACATCTACACGTCTTTTCGCGACCACCTCTCTGGTGCTCAAGTCTTCAGATCAGGCATAACACACACCTCAATTTCGGGAGGTCCTAATGAATATCCCTGACAACATTTCCCCTCAAGAGTGGCAAGTACGCTGTGAGCTGGCAGCGCTGTACCGGATGGTTGCGCACTTTCGCATGACCGATCTGATCGACACGCACATCAGCTTGCGCGTGCCCGGCCCTGAGCATCATTTTCTGATCAACCGCTACGGCGTAATGTTCCAGCACATGCGCGCCAGCGATCTGGTAAAGATCGATCATGCAGGTAAAGTCGTCGATCCTGTGTATAAAGATCACGAAGTCAACGAAGCGGGTTTTGTCATTCACTCAGCCATTCACATGGCCCGTGAAGACATGAACTGCGTGATTCACACGCACACGGCAGCGGGTATTGCAGTGTCTGCGCAGGATCACGGTTTACTGCCGATCTCGCAGCATGCGTTGAAGTTTTACGGCAAGTTGGCGTACCACGATTACGAAGGCGTCGCCTTGTGTCTGGACGAACGTGAGCGGCTGGTTAATGACCTCGGCACGCACCGCGCGATGATTCTGCGCAACCACGGCCTGCTCGCCGGTGGCCAGAATGTGGCGCAGGCATTTTATGAAATTCACTTTCTGGAGCGCGCATGCCAAGCGCAGATTCAGGCACTGGCCGGCGGCAGCAAGTTGCGCTATCCGTCAGAGCAGGTGTGCAAGCTCACCGCCAGCCAGTTCACCGATGACGATGAAGGCATGCGCATGATCCAAATGGCATGGGAGGCAGCACTGCGTTTGATCGAAGATCAACGCGAGGATTACTGTTCATGACGCGCATTGTCTTACTCAGTCAGGACAGTGACCTGAGCGAGTTGCGCAAGGTGATGCAGCTTAAAGCGCCAGACATCAGCGTCCATCTGCCGGGCGAAGCCGATGCCCATCTGGCCGACGTAGCCGTGTGCTGGAATCCGCCGCAGGGCAGCCTCGGCGCACTGAAAAATCTGCGTCTGGTGCACTCGCTTGCGGCGGGCGTCGATCATTTGCGTACCGACAGCAGTTGCCCCGATGTTCCAGTGTGCCGGGTAGTTGATCCCGACCTTCGACGCGGCATGGCGGAATACGTGCTGTGGGGCGTGCTCCATCATCATCGGCATTTCGATCAGATGCTCGCGAATCAAGCGCAGAGCCTCTGGCGCGAGCCGGTGCAGCGCCCAGCCTCCTCATGGACAATCGGCGTCATGGGACTGGGCGATCTGGGCGCTCATGTAGCGGAACTTCTCGCCAGCCTGAGCTTCAATGTGCGCGGCTGGGCCCGCTCGCCAAAAACCATCGCCAACGTCAGCACTTGGGCTGGCCCTGAACAGTTCGGCGATTTTTTGAATGGCGTGGATTGCCTCATCTGCCTGATGCCATTGACTCAGGAAACCCAGGGAATCCTCAACGCCAGCACCTTCGCCCAACTCAACCCCGGCGCGGTGGTGATCAACTGCGGGCGTGGCGGTCATGTGGTGATGGATGATTTGCTGCAAGCATTAGCCAGCGACACACTCAGCGCTGCCCTGCTCGATGTATTCGAGCATGAACCGTTAGCCGCCGATGATCCGTTATGGCAAACACCTGGCCTCACCATCACCCCGCACATTGCATCGTCAGCCACCCATGAGTGCATCGCCGAGCAGGTGATCGCCAATGTCAGCCGCCTGAACAACAACCTGGCGCTGCATAATCAGGTCAATACGCGCGCCGGTTACTGAGCCTTCGTCGGCATCATCTGAGTAATGCGCTTTGCCAGACAGTGACACCGCTGAGTTGCGCACGGCTTAAACGAAAAACCCGCCAGCAGGCGGGTTTCTCAGTTCAGCGAACGCTTACAGGTAGAACGATTTCAGCGGCGGGAAGCCGTTGAATTCAACTGCGCTGTAGCTGGTGGTGTAGGCACCGGTCGAGAGCCAGTACAAGCGGTCGCCGCTGGCCAAATTGAGCGGCAGGCCGTACTTGTAGTTCTCGTACATGATGTCGGCGCTGTCGCAGGTTGGACCGGCGATCACCACTTCTTCCATCTCGCCCTTTTTCTCGGTCCAGATCGGGAATTTGATCGCCTCATCCATGGTTTCAATCAGGCCCGAGAACTTGCCGACGTCGGTGAATACCCAACGCTCAACGGCGGTGCGCGACTTACGCGAAACCAATACCACTTCGCTGACCAGAATACCGGCGTTGGAGATCAACGAACGGCCCGGTTCAAGAATGATTTCCGGCAGGTCATCACCGAAGTCATCCTTGAGGAAGCGGATGATTTCTTCGGCGTAGGTTTCCAGGCTGTTGGTGCGCTGGATGTAGTTGGCCGGGAAGCCACCGCCCATGTTGATCATGCGCAGCACGATGCCGTCTTCTTCCTTGAGACGCTCGAAGATCACCTTGACCTTGGCAATTGCCGCATCCCAGACGTCAATGTCGCGCTGCTGCGAACCCACGTGGAACGACACGCCGTAAGGATCAAGGCCGAGCTGCTTGGCCAGAATCAGCAGGTCGAGCGCCATGTCCGTCTGGCAGCCGAATTTGCGCGACAACGGCCAGTCTGCCGAGGTCGAGCCTTCAGTCAGAATGCGCACATAAATTTTCGAACCTGGCGCTGCCTTGGCGATGTTGCGCAGATCCGCCTCGGAGTCGGTGGAGAACATGCGCACGCCCTTCTCGTAGAAGTAGCGGATGTCCTTGGCTTTCTTGATGGTGTTGCCGTAACTGATACGGTCCGGGCTAACGCCGCAGCCCATGACCTTGTCCAGCTCATAGATCGAGGCGATGTCGAAGCTCGAGCCTTTGTCTTTCAGCAGCTCGATAATTTCCACCGCCGGGTTCGCCTTGACCGCGTAGTAAATCTTGGCGAAGTCAAATCCCGCTTTCAGATCATCGTAAGCCTTGCTGATGATTTGAGTATCAATCACCACAAACGGAGTTTCGTGCTGGTCAGCAAACTCTTTCATCTTCTGAAAGGTGGCACGTGGGTAGTAATCTTCAACGTTGATCGACATGCGTGGACTCCATCTTGGCTAAACCGGGACTCATTAAATTCGATTGACCGAACCTTTGAGGGTTCAATAAATCGGCGGGGCCGGTCGTTCAGAACAAACATTCAGCACGTCAAATGCGCAACGTGCTTCTGTGTATCCAAACAACCAAATCGGTTCATAGGTGCAGCAAGCGCAGACCAGACAAGATGAAGTCGACTGAGAGAGCAGAATTTACACACAGCAAATATGCACCTCGAAACCGATTCCAACCCAACAAGTCAAACGCAGTACCCCAAGAACCAGAAATTGGTTCATGGGCGTAGCGAGCGCAGGCCAGACAAGACGGAATCGGCTTTGAGCGCGGAATTTACACACAGTAAATGAGCACTTCGAAGTCGATTCCAACGCAGTATGGTCAAGCGCACTAGCCTACAAACCAAAAATTGGTTCATGGCCACTGCCCCACACAAACCCAAATTGGTTCATGGGCGTAGCGAGCGTAGGCCAGACAAGGCGGAATCGGCTTTGAGCGCGGAATTTACATAAGTAAATGAGCACTTCGAAGTCGATTCCAACGCAGTATGGCCAAGCGCAGCAGCCTACAAACCAAAAAATTGGTTCATGGGCGTAGCGAGCGTGGGCCAGACAAGGCGGAATCGGCTGAGAGCGCGGAATTTACATAAGTAAATGAGCACTTCGAAGTCGATTCCAACGCAGTATGGCCAAGCGCAGCAGCCTATGGACCAATTTTGAACGTCTGATCAGTCTCCCCACTTTGGTCGCCTACTTCCCAAGGCATTTCGCCGAGAATCACCGCTCGCCCTCTTTTTAGGTTAGAGCAAAATCTATGACCTCTCGTCGTCTGTACTTGAGCCGGATGGATCGTTGCCAGCATGGACGTTCGGGGCGGAACTTTAGGGCTATGCGTCACGCAGATCAATCATAAATAAGGCCTTTTTTGACCCTATTTGACGCATTGCTGGTTGAACGTTTTAGATTCAAAACAAAACGTGTTTTATGCTGCACGAATCAGGCTTTTCGACGAAATATCGCTTTGCACCATGACAACTGGATGACGGTGTTTTCATCGGTTTGCGCGTTACTCGAAACCTCCGCTCTCTGCCCCGTCAGGCTACTGATCGGCGATTCCCCAAAAGCTGCTGCTTTTCACGTTATAATTGGCGGTTTTACGGGCCGGCCGTAGTCCGCCCGCCCGCAACCGCATTCAGTCAGGCAAGTACCCATGACCACTCAGGCCGCCGAAGTCGCGAAACGTCGCACGTTCGCCATTATTTCTCACCCCGACGCCGGTAAAACCACGATTACCGAAAAACTGCTGTTGATGGGTAAAGCCATCTCCGTTGCGGGGACCGTTAAATCGCGTAAATCCGACCGCCATGCGACATCCGACTGGATGGAAATGGAAAAGCAGCGTGGTATCTCGATTACCACGTCGGTCATGCAGTTCCCGTATCGCGAACACATGATCAACCTGCTCGACACCCCGGGCCACGAAGACTTCTCGGAAGACACCTACCGCACACTTACTGCGGTGGACAGTGCGCTGATGGTGCTCGACGGCGGTAAAGGGGTTGAGCCGCGCACGATTGCCCTGATGGATGTGTGCCGTTTGCGCGACACGCCGATTGTCAGCTTCGTCAACAAACTCGACCGCGACATTCGTGACCCGATCGAATTGCTCGACGAGATTGAAGCGGTTCTGAAGATCAAGGCGGCGCCGATTACCTGGCCGATTGGTTGCTACCGCGACTTCAAAGGTGTTTACCACCTCAGCGAAGACTACATCATCGTTTACACCGCCGGTCACGGCCACGAGCGCACCGAAACCAAGATCATCAAGAACCTGGATTCTGATGAAGCGCGTGCCCACCTCGGCGATGAGTACGAGCGTTTTGTCGAGCAACTCGAGTTGGTGCAAGGCGCCTGTCACGAGTTCGACCAACAAGAGTTTTTGTCTGGCCAGTTAACACCCGTGTTCTTCGGTACCGCGCTGGGTAACTTTGGTGTCGACCATGTGCTCGACGCAGTTGTGGACTGGGCGCCAAGGCCGCTGCCACGCGCTGCACATGAGCGGGTAATTGAGCCGACCGAAGAGAAATTCAGCGGCTTCGTGTTCAAGATTCAGGCGAACATGGACCCCAAGCACCGCGACCGAATCGCCTTCATGCGTATCTGCTCGGGCAAGTATGAGAAAGGCATGAAGATGCGCCATGCGCGCCTTGGTAAAGATGTGCGCGTGCCTGATGCGTTGACGTTCTTCTCCTCCGAACGTGAGCAGCTTGAAGAAGCCTACGCTGGCGACATTATTGGTTTGCACAACCACGGCACGATTCAGATCGGCGATACCTTCACCGAAGGCGAGAGCATCGGCTTTACCGGTATCCCGCACTTCGCGCCGGAAATGTTCCGTCGTGTGCGCCTCAAAGATCCGCTCAAATCCAAGCAGTTGCGCCAAGGATTGCAGGAGTTGGCCGAAGAAGGTGCAACTCAGGTGTTCTTCCCGGAGCGCAGCAACGACATCATTCTCGGCGCCGTAGGTGTGCTGCAGTTCGACGTGGTTGCCAGCCGCCTTAAGGGCGAATACAAGGTTGAATGCGCTTACGAGCCAATCACCGTCTGGTCGGCGCGTTGGATCGAATGCGACGACAAGAAGAAGCTCGAAGACTTCAAGAACAAGGCCATGGAAAACCTCGCCATCGACGGCGGCGGCCACCTGACCTACCTGGCGCCGACACGGGTCAACTTGTCGCTCATGGAAGAACGCTGGCCAGACATCAAATTCCGCGCCACCCGCGAACACCATTAATCCCCGATGCACCCCGGGTGGCGGCACCAGCCGCCACCCCACCCCGCCGCACCACCGCATTCCCAGCCAAACACCGAACACCCACCCGCCCACGGCACACCCGAACACCCGGACATGCGGAGGATGGATAGCGTGCGCAGCACCGCAATCCGTCATAACAATTCCCGCAACACCACAAAACCCGCGTGAACCCGCACCACCGTCATGTCGGAAGCCGCGACGCGGATTCCAACCTCCACAAAAAACCAACACCGAACACTCGTTGGATGGATAGCGTGCGAAGCACCGCAATCCGTCATGACAATCCCCGAAACGCCACCAACCCCGCGTGAACCCGCACCACCGTCATGTCGGAAGCCGCGACGCGGATTCCAACCTCCATAAAAACCAAATCCCAAAAATCGGAGGATGGATAGCGTGCGAAGCATCGCAATCCGTCATAACAATTCCCGAAACGCCACCAAACCTGCGTGAACCCGCACGACCGCCATGTCGGAAGCCGCGATGCGGATTCCAACCTCCACGACAACCAAATCCAAAAAATCGGAGGATGGATAGCGTGCGAAGCATCGCAATCCGTCATGACAATTCCCGCAACACCACCAAACCCGCGTAAACCCGCACGACCGTCATGTCGGAAGCCGCGACGCGGATTCCAACCTCCACAAAAACCAAATCCAAAAAAATCGGAGGATGGATAGCGTGCGCAGCACCGCAATCCGTCATGACAATTCCGGAAACACCACCAACCCTGCGTGAACCCGCACGACCGTCATGTTGGAAGCCGCGACGCGGATTCCAACCGCCGTCGGTAGGTATAAAAATGTGCGTTACGCCTCGACCGGCTTGGCGAAGATGATCACGATCACGCCGATCAACACGGCGACGGCAAATAACGCGGCACGGCCTTTGTGGCCGTTTTGCCAGGCGGTGTATGCGGCCTGCAAAGATTGCAGGGCGTAAAAGGCGACGAACACTTTCGAGGCGTAGGTGATGATCTCGAAGATATTGGCAAACCAGGTAATGGCAATGGCTACCAAGGCCGTCACCACATTACCGACGCGCACCGACACGTGCTTTTTCGAGGCTTCGCTGAGCAACCCGCCGGCACCATTCATGTCCGCGACCGCGGCAGACAACTGCGACGACAAGGCCGTCAATATCAACAACGGCGCAACCAAAACGCCAATCGGTTTGAGGGTGTCGATAATCGCTGTTTCACTGCCCTGCTTAGGCAAGCCATCGCTGAACTGGCTGGTGATCAGCAGCAGGAATAACAGGTAGATCGCCGTCGCAATCCACTGCGCCCAATGCATGCTGCGCACGCGAACCTTGGCGCTGTATTTGGAGCCCAGATAGCGCGAGGTCTCGAAGCCCTGCACCAGAATCACCAGCCCCAGCAGCACACTGAAAGATTCCCACCCCTGATCGTGACGCTTCACCGCCCAGACCAACTCTGATGACTGCCACGCCTCAAAGTTGACGTACGCCAGCAGCACCAGCAAACCACCGATCAGAGTGAGTTTCAGCGACACCACCCACACCTCAAGGCGCTCCAAACCACTAAGCCCGCCAAACGCGCCCAGCACACCGATCAGGGCAATTACCACGGTGCTGACGGTGCGAATCCAGAACGGATCCAATATCTCGCCCAAACGCAGGCCGAAGGCGGCAAACAAATTGAGGTAATAGGCGACCGAAACGAAATAGGCCAACGCCAGCGCCAAATCAGACAAGCGCTCGAGGCCAAGCTGGAAGTTGCCTGGCTGATCGGCAAGGCGCGGCTCAAGGTAGACGATGTTGTAGCGAATCGCTGCGCCGAACCAGTAGGCCATCCCGCAGAGCGCAAGCATCGCCAACCAGGCCCAGATACCGACTGCATGCGCGAGTATCGGCCCGGCCACCAGAAAGCCCGAACCAATGATCGACGCCAGTGGCGTGACCGTCGCCCGCCACATCGGCAATCGGGTCAGCTTTGGGTTAAACAGAACTACGCCGAGCAATAATGTAGCTACGATCAAAACAACACTGGTTGTTTGCATACGCCCTCGGCGATGACATGGATTGATGGTCGCACGCCTGCTTATGACTGTTGGCAAGCTCTGGCGCGGGCTTGCGGCATTTGCTTTAAAGTAATTTGGTGAAATTTATGGCAAGATGTTACAGCATATTCCAATCAATATTGCCCTCCCGTCAGCCCTTCGCAAAAAGTGGTTCGGACAGCTAATGCCCAGCAGTAAAGAGACACTCGCAGCAAAACCCACCGCTTCACAGCGCTTTCGCGCACGCCGTCGATTCCTGCGGGTATTCCGCCAACGTGCAGCCTTTTGGGTCGGTGCATTGCTGGTCGGCTTGGTCGCGCTGGCGTTCGCATGGCTCGCCGATGAGGCGCATAAATACTTTGAGCTGATGCTCGAAAACAGTAGTTACTGGCCTTGGCTGGTGACGCCGCTGGGCTTTGCCGCGCTGGCGTGGGCAACACAGGGCTGGTTCAGCAACGCCAAGGGCAGTGGTATTCCGCAGGTCATCGCGACGCTGGAGCGTCCGTCCAGTCGCTTTCGCAATCAGGTTCTGTCGCTGCCAATTGCTGCGGTAAAAATGGTGCTATCAGTGCTCGGCCTACTGGTTGGCGCCTCGATTGGCCGTGAAGGGCCAACTGTGCACGTCGGTGCAGCCTTGATGTACACCTTCGGCAGACGCCTGGGCTTGCATGCGCGCAGCGCCGGTTCGGGCTTGATTATCGCCGGGGGCGCAGCGGGGATCGCCGCCGCATTCAACACGCCATTGGCGGGTGTCGTGTTTGCCATCGAAGAACTCAGCCACCGCTTCGAGCAAAGTCTCAACGGTTTGGTGCTGACTGCCGTACTCATCGGCGGCATGGTCACGCTGGGGCTCATGGGCCATTACAGCTACTTCGGTGAACTCAGCGCCGAGCTGCCGTTAAATCGCGACTGGCTGGCCGTGCTGGCCTGCGGCGTGCTGGGTGGTTTGGTTGGCGGCGCTTACTGCCGTCTGGTGTTGCCTGCTAAACGCGGGCCGCTGGCATTGATGGCCGATTGGCGCAGCAAGCATCCGGTTATTTTTGCCGGTATTTGCGGCTTGATCATGGCCTTGCTGGGGCTGATTTCAGGGCAGCATATTTTCGGCACCGGCTATGCCGAAACCAAGGCCATCCTCGAAGGCCAGCCGGTCACCGACCCAAGCTTCATGCTGTGGAAATTCATCGCCAACGTGGTGTCTTATCTGGCCGGGATTCCCGGCGGTTTGTTCTCGCCATCTTTGGCCGTAGGCGCCAGCTTCGCACCGTGGCTGACCGATCTGTTGCCGGGCATCAGCCTGCAAGCGGCGGGTTTGCTAGGCATGGCCGCTTACCTCGCCGGGGTTACGCGCACACCGCTGACCGCCACGGTCATTACCATCGAGCTGTCGCACAGCCAGGACATGGCTTTGCCAATTCTGGCCGCGAGCCTGCTGGCCAGTGCAATATCGGGACGTATTTCGCCGGTACCGCTGTACCGCGCTCTGGCCGAACAAGTGCTCAGTGTCGACCGCGAAGCCACTACGCGCAAACGTCAGAAACGCGAAAGCGAGCGCCTGAAAAAAGCCCAGGAAGCCGAACAACAATCTGCGCCGCAAACACCTGCACCTTGAGCACTCATGCGCCGCGCCTGTTAGGCTAAAACGACTCTGGCCAATTGTGAGCGGCGCATGCGCTTGATCGATACCCACACGCACATCGACTTCCCCGACTTCGACGCTGATCGCGCCGATGTATTGGCGCGCAGCCGTGAACTGGGCGTCGAGCGTATCGTCGTGCTGGGTGTGCATCAGGCCAACTGGCAACGTGTGTGGCAGTTGGTCGAGAGTGACAGCTCGCTATTCGCCGCCTTCGGTCTGCACCCGATTTATCTGGCTGAGCATCAAGAGCAGCACTTGACCGAGTTACGCACCTGGCTGCAACGCCTGCAAGGGCATCCGCATTTGTGCGCGGTGGGTGAAATTGGCCTCGACTACTTCGTCGAGGATCTGGATCGGCAGGCACAGCAACACTGGTTCGAGGCGCAACTGAAACTTGCCGTAGAGTTTAATCTGCCCGCATTGATTCACGTGCGCCGCTCACACGCGGCGACTATCGCCACGCTCAAACGCATCACCCCGAAGCGTGGCGGGATCATTCATGCGTTTGCCGGCAGCTATGAAGAGGCCCGTGAGTACATCAAGCTGGGCTTCAAGCTCGGCCTCGGTGGCGCCCCAACCTGGCCGCAGGCATTGCGCATGCACCGGGTATTGCCGAAACTTCCGCTGGAGTCGATCGTGCTCGAAACCGACTCGCCTGATATGCCGCCCGCGATGTACCCCAATCAGCGCAACAGCCCGGAGCACTTAGCCGATATCTGCCAGGCACTGGCCAGCCATCTGGGTATTTCAGCCGAACAACTGGCAGCTGCCAGCAGCGCCAATGCCGAGCAGTTATTCGGCTGGTCCCACGAGCGTTCTACGACGTAGGCGCGACCGCCAGCTCCTGAGTTTCCGGGCGTTTAAGCAGCGCATAGACGATACCGGTAAGTACGCTGCCTGCGGCGATGGCGAACAGATACAGCCCCGCATGATTGATCGCGTTAGGGATCAGCAGCACGAACAAGCCGCCATGTGGCGCCATCAGCTTGCAACCGAAATACATCGACAGTGCGCCGGTTAATGCACCGCCCGCGATACTGGCGGGAATCACCCGGAACGGGTCTTTCGCAGCGAAGGGAATCGCGCCTTCGGAGATAAAGCACAGCCCCAACACGCCCGCCGCCTTTCCGGCCTCGCGCTCGGTTTGAGCAAAGCGTTTACGCGCCAGCATGCTGGCGATAGCCATGCCTATTGGCGGCACCATGCCGGCGGCCATGGTTGCGGCCATTGGCGCATAACTCTGCGAGGCCAGCAGCCCGACCGAGAATGCGTAAGCGGCTTTGTTGATCGGCCCACCGAGATCCACACACATCATCCCGCCGAGCAACACCCCGAGCAGAATCGCGTTGGTGCTGCCCATGCTGTCGAGAAAGGTGGTCAAGCCGGCGAGCATGCCTGCCACCGGCTTGCCGACGACATAGATCATCACCAGCCCGGTGAATAAACTCGCCAGCAGCGGGATCAGCAGAATCGGTTTCAGCGACTCGATGCTCGACGGCAATTTCAGCCAACGGTTCAAGCCGCGCGCCGCATAACCGGCAATGAAGCCTGCGGCGATACCGCCCAGAAAACCCGCGCCCAATGAGCTGGCCAGCATGCCGCCAATCATGCCCGGCGCAAGGCCCGGCCGGTCGGCAATCGAATAGGCGATGTAACCGGCAAGCATCGGCACCATCAGTTTGAAGGCGCTCTCGCCGCCAATCTGCATGAGTGCAGCGGCAAATGAGCCCTCTTCCTTGAACGCCTCGATGCCGAACACGAATGACAACGCGATCAGCAGGCCACCCGCCACGACCATCGGCAGCATGTACGACACGCCTGTGAGCAAGTGTTTGTACGGCCCGGCTTTGCTGGCAGCGCCTGATGCGTGATTGCCGCCAGCTTGTTCAGAACTGACTGCTGCCGCCATCGGCAGCGCCTCGGCCAGCGCGCGCTCAAGGGTCTGCCGCGGTTGTTTAAGTGCAACGCCGGTGCCGCAACGGAAGATTTTCTTACCGGCAAAGCGCTCGGTATCGACCTCGATATCAGTTGCCAGCAACACCGCATCAGCTTGAGCGATGTCGTCTTCGCTGAGCAGATTCTTCGCCCCGACCGAGCCCCGTGTTTCCACCTTGAGCTGGTAGCCCAGTTGCTCAGCCGCTTGTTGCAGCGCCTCGGCGGCCATAAATGTGTGCGCAACACCGGTCGGGCATGCTGTGACCGCCACCATCCGCACACCGTCAGCCACCTTCACGACCGCCTGAGGTTCTGCAACGACCTCAAGGATTTGGGCATTGGCTTCGGCGTCACGCAAGAATTTTTGCGGGTCTTCAAGGGCGTGAGACGGCGTCGACTGCACTACCCGCTTACCGACAAAGCGCTGCAGCGGCAACTCACCGGTTTTAACCACAACCACCAGATCCGCCTCGGCAATTGCCTGCTCGGTCAGCGGTGAACCAATGGCTTTGGGGTCGTGTACTTCAACCTGAGTGGTCCAGCCGATTTTCTGCGCAGCGGCTTCAAGCAGGCGCGAGCATAAAACGCTGGTGACCATGCCATTCGGGCAGGCTGTAACAATCAGCAAATTCATAAAAGGTAGAGCCTCTTGTTATTCGTTAGGCAGCGGCGTGACACGCACACCCGCCTCGATTCGGGCCAGTTGCTCGCGGTCCTGAATACCAAAGCCCAACTGGGTGACGGCTTGCGCAGCCACCGCAGTGGCCAGGCCCAGGCAACGCTCTGGCGGCCAACCGCTCAACAACCCGTGAACCGTTGCGCCGAGCAGCGAGTCACCCGCGCCCACGGTACTCAATACCGCAACCGCTGGCGGCTGCGCATGCAACGCAATGTTGTCGGCGAACCAGCACACGCCATCCGCGCCAAGCGACAGCAACACATTCTCGACGCCACGTGCATGCACAGCCCTGGCCGCCGCTTGCAAATCGGCCAGCGCCTGCGAGTCAACCGCGCACGCCTCAGCCAGCTCGTGTTCGTTAGGCTTTACCAACCACAGCGGCTGCTTCAAGCCTTCACGCAGGGCTGCGCCACTGGTATCGAGCGCTACCCGCAGTCCCTGATTGATAAGGCTTTGCAGCAACTGAGCGAACCACTCGACACTGATGCCGGGGGCGAGGCTTCCTGCCACGATTACCGCGTCATACTCACGAGCGATTTGCTCAAGCGACGCCAGTAACTGCTGCTGTTGCGCTGGCCCGACGGTAATGCCGGGGCCATTGAGATCGGTGACGCGTCCACTTTGCTCGGCCAGCTTGATGTTGCTGCGCGTCTCGCCGGGCACGCGGATAAAGGCGTCGGTGAAACCGCGTGCAGCAAACAATGCCTCGAACGGCTGGGCATTGGCCTCACCGAGAAAGCCACTCACCGTAACGCTGTGACCGAGATCGGCCAGCACCTGAGCCACATTCAGGCCTTTACCGGCGGCGTGGGTGTTCAATCCCTTGCTGCGATTAACGCTGCCCGGCACCAGAGTTTCGAGGCTTACAGTCACGTCGAGCGCAGGATTGAGGGTGATGGTGAGTATCCGCGCCATCAGTTCGACTCCTCGACCAGTGCGCGCACGCTTGCGGCGCTGTCCTGAACCAGCGCCTGTTGCGCCAATTGCTGGCTGTGCCGCCAGTCGAGTTCACGCACCCGCGCCTTGACCATCGCCACCGAACGCGCAGAAACACTCAATTCATCCACGCCGAGGCCGACCAGCAGCGGCACCGCCAGCATGTCACTGGCCAGCTCGCCGCATACGCCTACCCACTTGCCGTGCGCGTGCGCTGCAACCACCGTCTGGCTGATCAGGCTCAGCACCGCCGGATGCAAGCCATCCGCCTGCGCCGACAATGTCGGGTGATCACGGTCGATGGCCAGTGTGTATTGGGTCAGGTCATTGGTGCCGACGCTGAAAAAGTCCACCTCGCGGGCCAGAATCGGCGCGAGCAAGGCAGCACTTGGCACCTCGATCATGATGCCCAGCTGCAAGTTCGTGACCGGAATTTCTGCACGCACCCGCAAGGCGATATCGCGTGCGGCGCGCCACTCTTCGACGCTGCCCACCATCGGAAACATGACCCGCAGCGGGCGGTCGTCTGCGGAGGCAAATAGCGCCCGCAGCTGAGTTTCGAGAATGTCCGGGCGCTGCAGACTCAGACGAATTCCGCGCACACCCAGGAACGGATTGGTTTCAGCCGGCATCGGCCAATAAGCCAGCGGTTTGTCCCCGCCCACATCCAGCGTACGCACCACCAGCGGCAAACCATTCAGCGTGTCCAGAACCCGCCGGTACTCACGCTCTTGCGTGGCTTGGTCTGGCGCCTTGGCGTGATCCATGAACACCAGTTCGGTGCGCAGCAAGCCGATGCCTTCTGCGCCCAACTCAACGGCCATATCGGTTTCGCTGCTGGCGCCAATATTCGCAGCCACTTCCAGCGCATGGCCGTCACGGGTGACGGCGGGTTTGTAGCGTTCGGCGTGCGCCTGCTGCTGGCGTTGCTGGCTGATTTCGCGCTCGCGCAGCGCCTGCTGCAAAGTCTGCTCGTCTGGCGAGACGCGCACTGAACCGTGGTCGCCGTCGAGCAGTAACGGAGTGCGCTGCGCCAATGCCAGCACCTGCTCACCGGCGCCCACCACGGCGGGAATGCCCAGAGCGCGGGCGATAATTGCACTGTGCGCGGTAGCGCCGCCACGCGCGGTGAGAATGCCGGCGACGCGCTGGCGATTGAGATTGGCGACATCCGAGGGCGCCACTTCTTCCATCACCAACACATAAGGCTCGTCCGGCTCGGCCAGCGGTTTGACCCCGCACAAGCTGGCCAACACGCGCCGGCCAATATCGCGCAAATCGGCCGCGCGCTCGGCGAGCAGCATGTCATGCAGCGCCTCCTGCTGCTTGGCCGCCGCGTCGATTTCGGCACTCCAAGCGGCTTCGGCACTGGCGCCGTCGGCGAGGCGCGCTTGAATATCATCATGCAGCGCCGGGTCACTCAGCATGGCCTGATGCATGCTGAGGATGTCGCGCACGCTGGCTTCCTCACAGGAATCCACCACCGTTTGAATGTCGGCGCTCACCGCCTTTAGCGCCGCCTGCAGGCGCTCACGCTCATGCGCCTCGCCCTGCCCTTGCGCCGGATAATCCAGAGTCTGCGGCACACGCACCAGCGCGGGCCCAATCGCAATACCCGGCGATGCGGCCACGGCGCGCAAACGCGAACCGGCAGCGGGCGCTTCAACCACATAAGCACGCTCGGATGCCAGCGCCTGCTCAACGGTTGCCTGCACCGCCGGCTCGGTGAATACCGGCAGCGGCTCCACTGTCTCGCCCAGCCCTTGCTCGACAGCAGTTTGCAGCGCTGCCAGCGCATCGGCGGCGATGCCCGGCTCGGCGCTGAACTCCAACACCTGCCCACGGCGCGCGCCCAATGCCAGCAACTTGCTCAAACTTTTGGCGGAAACACCCAGACCCGGCTCTTCAGCCAGACGCACGCGAATGTCACCGTCGAACTGCTGGGCAATCTCGCTCAGCACCTTGGCCGGCCGCGCATGTAAGCCGTGCGAGTTGGCCAGGGTGATGGACAAACGCTGCCAGTCCGGCGGCACTTCGCCGCCCAGCGCCTCCAGCACTGTGCGCCTCGACTCAGCCCCACTCAGGGTATCTCCGCGCCCCTCAATCAGCAGATCACACAAACGCTCCAGCAGCTGGCGATGCGCCTCGCCCAAACTGGCCAGACAAAACAACCCCTTAACCGGTTTGCCGTCGCGCTCAAGGCGTTGATCCGGCGTGACAAACGACAAACCCGGCAATTGCACAGCCTGTTCATTGTTCAGCCACCACAAGCCATCGCCCAGCGGCAACGGCTCGGTTTCCATCAAGCGCGGGATAAATGCAGAATCGACGCAGCCGGACTTTTTCAGCAGCCGGGCGCCCTGCCAAACCAGTTCGTCGAAGTCTTCGGCGGGTACATTGAGCCGGATCAACTGGCTGTCCAGCGCCAACTCCTGCGGCGCACCTTGCAACAAGGCGACGATGGTTTCAGCTTCGGTGGCTTGATGCAGGGCCTGGCTCAGATCGCCATCACCCAGCGCCCGTGTGAGTAATTGCAGCAACCGTAAATGCTCATCGGAGCGCGCCGCGATAGCAATTGCCAAGTACACCTGCTGACCATCACCCCAATCCACGCCCTGCGGAAAGTGCATAAGGCGCACGCCGGTCTCAAGCACCTGATCACGGGTATCGGGTGTGCCGTGTGGAATGGCGATGCCCTGACCAAGATAAGTCGAGCCCTGCGCTTCGCGCGCCTGCATGCCGTTCAAATAGCCGGGACGAACCAGCCCGTCATCGCTCAACGTCTGCGCCAACAGGGCCAGCGCTTCCCGTTTATTCGCGGCGCTGCGGCCCATCTGGATCTGTGCGGTATTCAATTCAAGCATTACAGGGCTCCTCGGGGAACGGGCACGCGAGCGCTACCAGCGTGTAGGCTGCGTCGCTCGATGCATGTAGCAAGGATAGTCAGCCTGAAATTTTGCTGAATCGTTTCAGCTAATTGTGGAACATTACCCGAAAATGCTCAATTCTTGAAAGCACCTGAGTCATAATCCTGTCATCAACGTTCAGGAACAGCCCCTTGAAACTTGCCGATATCGCTCGCCTGGCCGAGGTTTCCGTCACCACTGCAAGCTACGTCATCAACGGTCAGGCCGCTAAACGGCGGATTGCCGCGGCGACCGTTGAGCGGGTTCTCGCGGTCGTTGCCCAATACGACTACCGCCCCGACCCGCAAGCCGCCGGGCTGCGCAGCGGCCAAAGCAAGTGCCTCGGTTTTATCCTCCCCGATTTGGAAAACCCCAGTTACGCGCGCATCGCCAAGCTGCTCGAACAAGGCGCCAGAGCCGCGGGCTACCAGTTACTGATTGCCAGCTCCGACGACAACGCGCAAAGCGAACGCCAATTGATCGAACTGTTCCGCTCACGGCGCTGCGACGCACTGATTGTTGCCAGTTGCCTGGCGCAGGATGAGCCGATTTTCGCGCAGCTGATTGAATCCGGCATGCCAGTGATCGCGGTAGACCGCGCACTGGATGCCGCAACAATTCGCTCGGTGGTCAGTGATGATCAGCACGCCGGCGCGCAACTCACGCACACCTTGCTGGCACGCAAGCCACGGCATATCGCCCTGATTGGGGGGCGCGCAGAGCTGGCCATCAGTCAGGCGCGGGAGCTGGGTTTCCGCCAAGCGGTGGCCGGCTCAGATGCGTTAGTCAGCGTGGTCAACGGCGAGCAATTCAGCCGCCCATGCGGCGAGGCGCAAATGCTCAGACTGATAAACAGCGAGCAAGGGCTGCCAGATGCTATCGTCACCACCGCCTATGTTCTGCTCGAAGGCGTGCTGGATGCGCTGCAAAGCGTGGCGCCTAGCCAGAGCCAAGACCTGCAACTGGCGACGTTTGGGGATACCCAATTGCTCGACTTCTTGCCGTGGCGGGTGAACACCATTGCTCAGCAGCACCAGCAGATTGCCGAAAAAGTGCTGTATTGGGCGCTGCAGGCGATAGAGCATAATCACTATTCGCCTGGCATTGAGGCCATTGCGCGAACCCTCAAGATTCGCCAATAGCCTCATCTGCAGTGCGCTTTAAACCCGGAAGGCACCGATCAGCTGCTTGAGTTGCGAGACCTGACTGCTGAGTTCGCGGCTGGCCTGCTCGGTGTGCGCGGCCCCTTGCGCGGTGGTTTCCCCGGCGCTGTTGATCTCGACAATGTTCTGGTCGATATCATGCGCCACCGCTGTTTGCTGCTCGGCGGCGGCGGCAATTTGCTGGTTCTGATCGACGATCATGCCAACCGCCGCCAGAATATTTTCCAGCGCCTGCTGCACCTGACCGGACTCACCGACAGTGCCGTCAGCCATCTGGTGACTCACGCCCATGGTCTTGACCGCTGCGGCAACACCGCTTTGCAGTCGGTCGATCATGTTTTCGATTTCAGCCGTGGACTGCTGCGTACGCTTGGCCAGGCTGCGCACCTCATCGGCAACCACAGCAAAGCCACGACCCTGCTCGCCCGCCCGCGCCGCTTCAATCGCAGCGTTAAGCGCCAGCAAGTTGGTCTGCTCGGCAATGCCCTTGATCACATCCAGCACCTGGCTGATCGAAGCGCTGTCGCTGGCCAACTGATTAATCACGCTTACCGACTGGTCAATTTCTGCTGCCAATCGCTGGATACTGCTGACCTGCGAGCCGACCAGTTCACGGCCGCTCTCGGTCTCCATATTCACACCCTGAGCGCTGCCCACTGCGGCCGCTGCGCTGCGCGCCACTTCTTGCGCGGTCGCAGACATCTGGTTCATGGCGGTGGCGACCTGTTCAATCTGGCTACGCTGCCCGGCAACGGCCTGATTGCTCTGCGCCGACACGCTTTCGACCCGATCAGCCTGACGCTCGACCTCAACCACGGTTTCACCGACGCGCTTGATCAGCTCGCGAATCTTCGCCACTGCGCCATTGAATACCTGGCCCAACTCGGCAATTTCATCGTTGCTCCAGGATTTAAAACTGACTGTCATGTCGCCGGCTGCGACCTGATCCATCGTCCGCCCCAGCGCTTTCAGGCTGCCGCGAATCGAGACATAAAACGCGCTGTAGAGGTAAACAATCAGCACCAGCACCACACCAAGAGCAACGGCCATCAACAGCATGCGGTTAAGGCTGGCTTGCAGGCGCTCTTGCAGGCGCTGGTCGAGGAACTTCAGCACCTCATCATTGAGTGCGTAAGTGCGCTGGATCAGCTCGCTGGTCTGGTCATAAAAGCTCATCCACGGTGTATCCAGCGATTCGGCAATAATCACGCTGTCTTCAAACAGGGCGACACCTTCGCTGATCGACTTTTGGCTTAATTCGGCTTGCGCCTCAAGTGCGCTGCGCACTTGCGGATTGATACTCAGCGCTTGCTGGATATCGACAGAATAAGCGCCTTCCAGCGTCTCCATCGACTCGAGCAAATTCGAGAACGAAGTGGTGTCGACCGAGTTAAGCAAGCCGAGAATCAACGCAGAAGAACCCAATGAACGGCCCTGCGCCAGCTCGGCCGTAACAGCCGGCATACTGGTGGTCAGCAGTTCGGTAAGTTGAAGCACGGCGCGTTCACGATCCTGACTCAAGCCCGCCTGACTGGTCATCAGTTTGATGAGAACGCCGGTCTTGGCCAACACAGCCTGGCTCAGATCGACTTTGCTGCGCAGCGACGGCTCGGCGTCCACCGCTTGCAGGCTGGCCTGCAGAGCATCGCGCTGGGCAACAAACTCTTGCTGTTGCTCGGGCTCAGTGACGAAAGGTTGCAGGCTGACAAGCTGCTCATCAATCGTCTGGCGTGTGCTGCTGATGCGCTGCGCCAGTTCATTGTTGGTAGCACGGGAACGCAGCTCGGCATCAACCCGCAACAGATCGCTGTAACTTTCGAGATTTTGTCGCAACTGCAACGCAGTGTTGAGCACCTCGATGCTGCTACGGGCAATGCGGGTCGCCTGATACTGGTTATACACATCCCGCATCAGGTAGTAATTGGTCACCAGCATGGGCAGAAAAAACAGAATGCTGATTAAACCAAACTTCATACCGAAGCTCAGGCGGTTCATCAGGGCGATGGCCGGATACAACACGGTCTTCACAAGCGCTCTCCACTTTCTAATTATTGTGTTTAGCCTGAACAGGCCTGCCCAACAGACGGCGAAGCAGGGTTCGGTATAACGTTTATCGGCAGGAGGGCTGGTAACTTAAGGCAGGCAACGCGTACTTGGGCGGGCAGCATGCAGGTGCTGAAAGTAGCGCGGTAGAGCGCGGCGACCGGCTTCAGTGCTGGCCGCCGCTGAACACATCAGAAAAATAGCGTGAAAATCGCAAACACCGCGTACCAGAGTACGGCAGCGCGAACCAGTAATTGCCAAAGCTCGTAGAGCGTTTCAACGCCCTCTTCGCCCAGCACTGGCGCAGGCGTGGCACAGGCAGAACGGGCTACATGGCCGAGCAATATTGAGGCATGAATATCCCAGCTCAACAGCTCATGCAGCAGCGCCCGGCTCACGCCTACAAAATTGCCAACCAGCCCTAAACTCAGGGCCAAGGCCCGCGCTGGCAACCAGTCCACAGCATGGCGCAACTGTTCGGCGCGCGCCTGCAAAAGCGGCTGCTCGGCATGTTCAGCCAACAGCGCAATCAGACGATACGCCAATGCGGCCATCGGCCCGAGCAGCGCATACCAGAAGATCACCGCAAAGAAACTCTGAAAACCCTGCCAGATCAGATAGTTCTGCACGCTGTTAAGCAAGCTGTCTTGCGCACTGGCATCAATCCCCAGATCACGCTGCGCAACCAGATAAGCCGCCTCGCTGTCCCCACGCCGCCAGTTATCCCGGAACGGCCCGAGCGCCGCCTGCAAATCCCCACGCCCCAGGCTGTAAATGAGCACCAACAGGTGCAGCGGCAGCAATAACCAGCCGTAAAACACGGCCTGCAAATAGCTCATTGCAACGCCAAGCACGGCCACCGGCAGCACCACCAGCAGAGCAATCGCCAGCCATGCGTTAGTCGCAGAGTCAGGCTTTTGTTGCACCTTGCGCAGCCAGCCCAGCCACAAACCGTCCTGTTGCACGGCACTGCGCCACGCCGAAAACTTCTCGACCCAGACAGCCAACAACAACACCAAAAAACTCATGAATCCTCCTCACTCATCGCCAGTGCTGCACGCAAGCGCGACCAGTCAAACGCCGGCCCCGGATCAGTCTTGCGGCCCGGCGCAATGTCACTGTGGCCGCAAATACGCTCTGGGGTAATCGCCGGATACTCACGCTGCAACTGGCGCGTCAGCGCGATCAGGCTGTGGTACTGCGCATCTGTGAAGGGCAGATCATCGGTGCCTTCGAGCTCGATGCCCAGCGAGAAATCATTACAATTTTCGCGATCGATAAAACACGAAACGCCGGCATGCCAGGCGCGTGAGTTGCAGGAGACAAATTGGGTGACGGCGCCATCGCGCTCGATCAAAAAGTGCGCAGATACCGTCATGCTGGCGATGTCCGCGAAGTACGGATGCTCGTCCGCCTGCAGTCGATTCTGAAAAAACTCCTGCACTTTGCCCGTACCAAACTGGCCCGGCGGCAGGCTGATGTTATGGATAATCAATAAAGAGACTTCACCAAGCGGGCGCTCGTTGAAGTTGTCCGAAGGGCAATGCGCAATGCCGGCGCACCAGCCACTGCTGGGGTCAAGCTGCATAGTGGGCTCCTGAGCAGACCATGGCACCCGCGCCAGTTTTACTGACATTGGGCAATCTGCGTGATGGGCCTACTCTAGAGCAGCGCAGCGCAAAGCAAAAGCCAAACAGGCGACTGTAAGTGATCAGTATGGGTTGACGTTAGTGTGTGGTGGATGTCGGGGATTGAGATGATCGATCGTAGATTATTGGCGGGAATCGTGATGATGGATGAGTAATCGTATGCGTGATCGCAATGACGGATAAATAGTCTTCGTGGAAATCGTCACGACGGATAAATAACCTCGCGGAGATCGCAATGACGGATTGCGGCGGGAGCGCCGCTATCCATCCTCCGCATTTTTCGCGTGTAGCTGCATATGGCTGCGTTTGATTGCTTTAGGAGACGTCTTTCAGGCGGCGCAGGTTGCCGATTACCGATTCCAGCGCGCGGTCGAATAACAGGGCGTCATCGAGCATGCGAATCGACTGACGGCGATATTCTACCGCCAGCCCCATACGGGTCTTTTCCAGCACTTTCATGCCGGTGCGGTTGACGAAGATGTACTTGCCGGTCGGTTTGATCATCGCGGCCAGTTTGCAGCGAACCTTGTGCTCGTCGTCTTCAACCAGCTCGAACCAACTGCCGACACGCAAGGAATCCACCCACTGAAGGCTTTCATCGTCGTCCGGCAAGCTGGGCGGTGGCACTTCGCTGATCGGCTCATCGGGCGCCGACAAAACGATTTCTTCGACGACCTCAACCATCTCGACCGCTTCAAGAATCGGCGCAGGCTCTGGCTCCACTTGCGGCGCGGCTTCAAGCACTGGCGCTGGTTCGGCTTGAGCTTGCTCAGCCTCAGTTTGAACCGGCTCGGGCTCATCAGGTGGCGGCACTTCGAGCAACGCAATACCGGTATCGGTGGTGGCCCGCTCAAACGCAATCACCTGTGCTGGCGCGGCCCGCTCTACGGCTTTCTCTGCCCGGCGAATGCTTTGGATATGCAGGGCTTCAAGCTGAATCAGTAACTCGCCACTGGAGAACGGATCGACCCCCGAGTCGGCCAAACCTTCACGAATGGCTTTCACCAGCGTCGGAATCATTTTAATCAACCGCGCTTGCGTGCCCGGTTCGGTGTGCGGTTGCACGCTCCAGATCAAATCATCCATCAGCGTCAGCGCGCCTTGCCATTCAGCAGACTCGGTGCCACTGCGCAGGCAAATCAGTTGCAATTGCTTGCTCCAGGCTTCCTGCAACAAACGCACGACAACCTGTGGCAGCGTTTTGCCCAGCAGCCGCTGGTTCAGCACTTCTTCAACCTGACCGCGGGCAACCTCAACGCGCGCAGCGCCCTCTTCGGCGTCACGCATGCGCTGTTCAAGCCGCTCGCTGCGGCGGCGCTCATGGTCACTGAAGGCGATGAAATCTTCGAGCAACTCGGCAAAAATCTGCGGATCATCGACAAATTCGTTCAGCAGTCGCTGCACAACCTGTTCGATTTTCTTGTACAGGCTGTCGCGGCGGGCGTTGTCATGCTCCACCCAACCCAGCGCCGCCGATGCAATTTCATTGAGCAAGCGCCGCGCCGGATGACTCCCACGGCTGAAGAACGTCTTGTCCAGCACCGCGACCTTGAGCATCGGAATTTGTAGACGCGCGATCAACGCCTTAAGCGAGCCCGGCAAGGTACGGTCATCGAGAATAAATTCGAAGAGCATCGACACCAGGTTGATTACATCCTCATCAACCTCACCCACCACGCGGTTCTTGCCGCTCTTCTGGCTGGCGCGGCTGAGCAAGGTATCGAGTTGCCCGCGAAGGTCGACACTCTGCTCAGCCGAGTCGGGCTGACGCTGCTGCATATAAGAGAGCAGGCGCAATAAATCATTGGAGCTGATCGGCTGCGCATCTGTTTGGGCCGCTCGGGCGACCGGCTGCACAGCCCGAACCTGCGACAGAAGCCCCTGCAATACGCTGAACACTTCCTGCACATTTTCGCCAGCAAAACCGGAGCTTGCCCCCTCGGCTTGTTCACCGTCACCGGACAAGGCAGAAGTACTTGATGCAGATGAGGCGCGCACCGGCTTGCGTTGCGGCTGCACAGATTTGAGTTCGGGCAGCACGCCAGCGGCGATCAATTGGCGATTGGCCTCGGCATAGAGCTGGTCGATATCCGCCAGTACATAGCGCTCGAACAACTTGAGGATAATCAGTTTGACGCGAATCTCGACACCAAGGATCGCGCTAGCCGCAACAAAGCCTTCACACAGCGCGTAAGGGCCCATCGGGTTGGTGCGGTTATCAATTTTTTTACTGACCATCGCATTAATGCGCGTGGTCAGATGACTCAGAGCAGGGCCGCCGCGATTGGTCACTTTGGCGACCATCACATCTATCGCAACCGACTGCTCAAGCTCGTCGTTTTGAACCAGCGAAAGGCTGTCGTAGTTGACCGAATCAATCTCGGGCATCTTTGCTGGCGAGAGCTGATTGAGGCCAGCAAAGGAGTCGTGCATGGATTGCAGCAGCGCGCGCTCAATGTTTTTGCGCTTTAAGCGTAAGTCGCGCATGGCCTCGAAAAAAGCTTGCTGCTCGGTGTCGCTTGAGGCGCGGTCGGCAATGGCGAACAGCGAGTCGTCGGCATTGTCGAACAGTTCCTGCAATGCCTGACGCACATGCAGCACAGCTTGCTCCCGCACCTCAATAAGGGCGTTAGGAAGGCGTGTTTGTTGTGCATCTTTGGATGGCTCGGGTTGCTGTTTTTTCAGCGTAACCACGTTGGCATCGCTCGTCATTGCGGGTCTCCTGCAAGCCCAACAGTCCTAAAAGCTGCTGTCCTTGCAACCTCATCTACACGCTGATCCGGCGAAAAGCCAAAAGCGTGACGTCAATTTTCGATCAGTATTTATACACTATAACGATCATTTACCGATTAGCCATATGCCACTTGATCACAGATATGACTCAGATCACACATGGGAAAAGCTGCTCATAAGGTGGCCTTTTGCCACACAAACACACTTGCAAGCGCACAACTGCTGCATGGCAAAGCACCAACCCCTATAATCGCCGCACTCAGACTCAGGAGCCGACCATGCCCAACCTCAAACTTGCTGACCTCACCTCCGAAATCGAGGCCAACGTACGTCGCGCACTGTCTGAGGACGTCGGCAGCGGCGATATCACCGCCCAACTTATCCCGGCAGAACGCTTGGCCCACGCCACCGTTATCAGCCGTGACGCCGCCATCATCTGCGGCACTGCCTGGGTCGATGCGGTTTTTCGTCAACTCGACGACCGCGTGGCCGTGCACTGGCAAGTCGCAGACGGTGATCGCGTCAGCCCCAATCAAGCCTTGTTCCACCTGGAAGGCCCTGCGCGCGCATTGCTCACCGGCGAGCGCAGCGCGTTGAACTTCCTGCAAACCCTGTCAGCAGTCGCGACCCACTGCCAACACTTCGCCGACATTGTGCAAGGCACTGGGATCAAGATTCTCGACACCCGAAAAACCCTGCCCGGCCTGCGCCTGGCGCAGAAGTACGCCGTCACCTGTGGCGGCTGCCATAACCACCGTATCGGCCTGTTCGACGCTTTCTTGATCAAAGAGAACCACATTGCCGCCTGCGGCAGCATCGACGCCGCCGTAAAAGCCGCGCACCAGATCGCCCCGGGCAAACCGGTCGAGGTGGAAGTAGAAAGCCTGAACGAACTGCGCGAAGCCCTCGCCGCCGGCGCCGACATCGTAATGCTCGACGAATTGTCACTCATCGATATGCGCGAAGCGGTGAAGATCAATCAGGGCAAGGCAAAACTGGAAGCGTCTGGCGGAGTAAATGAAAGCACATTGCGTGCTATCGCCGAGACAGGGGTTGATTATGTTTCGATTGGTACGCTGACTAAGGATGTTAAGGCGGTGGATTTGTCGATGCGGTTGAGTTTATGAGGGGGCTCACTCCTCTGAAATTGCTTTATAAGTTAAGAACTTAATTAACCATTATTAAACATCCCCACCTTCTAACGTGGGGATGTTTAAATAGAACGATGAAACAAGTTACTACGCACTAAACTAATGATACTGCCTTCAGATAACCATGAAGCCTTATCGTTTAGCCCAGAAAATTAGCGGCATTCTGACGGTGCATACTTCGCAGCAAGTGTACCTGCGACGGTGGCAGCTTTACCAGAACCTGCAGCAACGCAGTTCCAAGTGATGCTACCGTTAGCCGGAACAGTGCCAGCAGCCAGTGCGGCACCCGCTGGACCACCGTCACGAGGCGACAACACCAATGTACCGTTGCCTGCCTTTGCAGTATATGAAATTGTAATCTCACCAGTAGCAGCAGCGATCGTAACAGACGCGACGTTATCAGTTGCGGCTGGAGCGGTATAGCCAAGAGCAAAAGCGTTGCCGTTTGCAGCGTTCTCAGAGACCGTAGTCTTAGCAGACGAAGCCAGGCTTAAACCCTCTGTAACGCGGGCGCGCACGGTGTAGTCTTGATATGCAGGCAGAGCAACTGCAGCCAGGATACCGATGATCGCAACAACGATCATCAGTTCAATCAGAGTAAAACCTTTTTGAGCTTTCATTAATTATCTCCTGATAATGGATAGGCCCAACGACCTAATTGATACTTAGCACTTTGCGTGCCAACTGTTGAAAGCACTGATTACGGCCAAGTGGACATTTGAAATGTAAACTTCACAATTTTGCTGGGCACTTAGTGACGTAATTCGTCACTTACGCCTTGACTGTTTGGCACACACAGCGAACTGCGCTATAACGCAGGCATAGTTATGGAGCCTGTAATGAACGATCGCGTATCCCTTACCGGACTGGCCAAGCAAATGGTCATTGCCGAGTTGCTTGATGAAAAAGCCGCCCTCAATGCTCAGCAACAGGCCCAGCGCAACAAGCTTTCTCTGGTCACCTATGTCGTTCAAAGCAAACTGGTAAAAAGCAAGGACATGGCCGAACTGGCTATGGAGCAGTTCGGCGTTGCCTTTGTCGACCTCAACAGCATCGACAAAGAAGCGCTACCCAAAGATTTGATCAGCGAAAAGCTCGCGCGCCAGCACCGCGCGCTGCCTTTATGGCGACGCGGTAACAAGCTGTTCATCGCCGTATCTGACCCTTCCAACCACCAAGCGGTGACCGACGTACAATTCAGCACTGGACTCAATACCGAAGCGATTCTGGTTGAGGATGACAAGCTCGGCCACGCCCTAGACAAATTCTTCGAGTCCGCCACCGGCGGCCTCGATGACATGGCTGATATTGACTTTGATGATGTCGATACCACAGCTGTAGATGATGAAAATCAGGTTGTTGACGGTTCCGCGCAGGATGATGACGCCCCCGTCGTGCGCTTTGTGAATAAGATGCTGCTCGACGCGATTCGCGGCGGCTCATCCGACTTGCACTTTGAACCCTACGAGAAAATTTACCGCGTGCGCCTGCGTACCGACGGTATTTTGCATGAAGTCGCCCGCCCACCGATTCAGCTCGCCCCACGCATTTCTGCACGCCTCAAGGTAATGGCCGCTTTGGATATTTCCGAGCGGCGTAAGCCGCAAGACGGGCGCATTAAAATGCGCATATCGAAAAGCAAATCCATCGACTTCCGGGTGAACACCCTGCCGACGCTGTGGGGTGAAAAGATCGTGATGCGTATTCTCGACCCAACGAGCGCGCAGATGGGCATTGATGCACTGGGGTACGAAGAAGATCAGAAAGCGCTGTACCTCGAAGCCCTTAAACAGCCGCAAGGGATGATTCTGGTCACCGGCCCTACCGGTTCTGGCAAAACGGTTTCGCTGTATACCGGCCTGAATATCCTCAATACCCCGGATGTGAATATCTCCACGGCAGAAGATCCGGTCGAGATCAACCTCGAAGGCATCAATCAGGTCAACGTCAACCCGAAACAGGGCATGGACTTTACCCAGGCGCTGCGCGCCTTCTTGCGCCAAGACCCTGACATCATCATGGTCGGTGAGATTCGCGACCTGGACACAGCATCCATTGCGATCAAGGCTGCACAAACCGGCCACATGGTGATGTCGACCCTGCACACCAACAGCGCTGCTGAAACCCTGACCCGCATGCGCAATATGGGCGTGGCCTCATTCAACATTGCCACCTCGGTGAACCTGATTATTGCCCAGCGTCTGGCCCGTAAGCTCTGCACAACCTGCAAGAAGACGGTAGACGTTCCGCGCGAGGCTTTGCTGGAAGAGGGCTTCCCGGCCGACAAGATTGGCAGCTTCAAGATTTACAGCCCGGTAGGCTGCGAGAATTGCAACGGCGGTTACAAAGGCCGTGTCGGAATATATGAAGTGGTTAAAAACACGCCGGCCCTGCAGCGGATTATCATGGAGGAAGGCAACTCCATCGAGATTTCAGCGCAGATGCGCAAAGACGGTTTCAATGACCTACGCACCTCGGCATTGGTGAAAGCCATGCAAGGCGTCACCAGCCTCGAGGAAGTCAACCGGGTGACCAAGGATTAACCATGGCGGAAAAAGCGCTTAAAACCAGTGTATTCACCTGGGAAGGTAAAGATAAAAAAGGCAGCACGATCAAGGGCGAGCTCAAGGGCACCAACCCGGCACTGGTCAAGGCGCAACTGCGCAAGCAAGGCATCAACCCGACCAAGGTGCGCAAAAAATCGGTTTCGATTTTTAGCGCAGGCAAAAAAATCAAACCGATGGACATTGCCCTGTTCACCCGGCAAATGGCGACCATGATGAAAGCCGGCGTGCCGCTGCTGCAATCTTTCGACATCATTGCCGAAGGGTTAGACAACCCCAATATGCGCAAGCTGGTCGACGAGGTAAAACAGGACGTCGCGGCAGGCAACAGTTTTGCGGCATCGTTGCGCAAAAGGCCCGAGCACTTTGACGAGCTGTACTGCAACCTGGTTGACTCAGGTGAACAATCTGGCTCATTGGAAACACTGCTTGACCGAGTTGCCACCTACAAAGAGAAAACCGAAGCCCTGAAAGCCAAAATCAAAAAAGCCATGAATTATCCAATTGCGGTGATCGTGGTTGCTTTGATTGTGTCAGCCATTTTGCTGATTAAAGTGGTACCTCAGTTTGAATCGGTATTCTCGAGCTTTGGCGCTGAGCTGCCCGCGTTCACCGTTATGGTAGTGACGCTTTCAGAGGTGATGCGAAAATGGTGGCTTGCATTTCTGGCAGTCTTATTTGTAGTTATATTCATAATTCAAAACGCGCACAAACGCTCGGAAAAATTCCGGGACTGGGTTGATAGAACTGCCCTAAAGACGCCCATCGTCGGCGATATTATTTATAAGTCCGCTGTTGCACGTTTTGCTCGTACACTTGCTACTACATTCGCTGCGGGCGTGCCATTGGTTGATGCGTTGGATTCTGTAGCCGGCGCGACAGGCAACATTGTTTTCAAAACAGCCACTCAGAAAGTAAAAGCTGATGTGTCATCAGGCATGCAACTCAACTTCTCCATGCGCTCCACAGGGGTTTTCCCGACCATGGCAGTGCAAATGACGGCTATCGGCGAGGAGTCTGGTGCACTAGACGATATGTTGGACAAGGTAGCAGGCTACTACGAAGAAGAAGTAGATAACGCCGTAGATGGCCTTACCTCACTGATGGAGCCGCTGATTATGTCGGTTCTGGGTGTTCTGATTGGCGGCTTGGTTATCGCCATGTACCTGCCGATCTTCCAACTGGGTCAAGTCGTCTAACTCATGCCAATAATCGATTTTATGGCCAGCAACTTGCTGGCCTTTTCTTTGTGTATTTTGCTGCTTGGCTTGTTGGTGGGCAGCTTCATCAATGTGGTGGTTTACCGCCTGCCGATCATGATGCAGCGCGACTGGCAGATGCAGGCGCGTGAGGCACTGGAGCTACCCGAACAGCCGAAAGGCAAAACCTTCAACCTAATTCTGCCGAACTCGACCTGCACCTCTTGCGCGCATGAAATTCGTCCTTGGGAAAATATTCCCATCGTGAGTTATCTGTTTCTGCGCGGCAAATGCTCAAGCTGCAAAGCCCCCATCAGCAAGCGCTACCCGCTGGTGGAGCTGGCTTGTGGGCTGATTTCAGCATTCATTGCCTGGCATTTTGGTTTTGGCTGGCAAGCAGCCGCCATGCTCGTGTTGAGCTGGGGCTTGCTGGCAATGAGCCTGATTGATGCAGACCATCAGCTTCTACCGGATGCACTGGTTTTACCGCTGCTGTGGCTCGGTTTGATTGTGAATAGCTTCGGCCTGTTCACCAGCCTGGACTCTGCACTTTGGGGCGCGGTCGCGGGGTATTTGAGCCTATGGTCGGTGTATTGGCTGTTCAAGCTGATCACGGGAAAGGAAGGCATGGGTTACGGCGACTTCAAGTTACTGGCCATGCTGGGCGCGTGGGGCGGTTGGCAGATATTGCCGCTGACAATATTGCTCTCGTCATTGGTAGGCGCGGTGCTGGGCTTGATCATGCTGCGCCTGCAAAATAGCGAAACCAGCACACCGATTCCGTTCGGGCCCTACTTGGCAATCGCCGGCTGGATCGCGCTGATCTGGGGCGATCAAATCACCTCGACTTACCTGCACTTCGCCGGCTTCGGCGCATAAAGCAGGGCAATACATCAAGGCTCGCGCATGACCTGAGGGTGGATGAACCAAGCGTCATCCACCCTGCTTCACCGCTCGCTAACACCCAATGCATGGCGAGCAGGCGAAGCCCCTCTGGCAATTTCAGCACCTCTCAATTTCCCTATCTATCGACTCAGTAACCCGCAAGCAACGTTACGCTTCGCCATTTTGGCCTGGCCTGCCACTGACCTGTGGGTTCGCCAATAACCGAGGGCTGCTTTACAATCGGGGCTGGTTATCTGTTTGAGCTGCGAGCGCATGAAACCCTGGATACTTGGCCTTACGGGCGGCATTGGTAGCGGCAAGAGCGCAGTGGCGCAGTGCTTCATTGAGCACGGCGTGCATTTGATTGATGCCGACCACGCGGCGCGCTGGGTGGTTGAGCCGGGACGTCCGGCGCTGGCAAAGATTGTCGAGCATTTTGGCGCTGGCGTTTTACAGGCAGATGGCCAACTCAACCGCGCCGCATTGCGCGAACTGATCTTCAAGGACGCTCAGCAACGGCGCTGGCTCGAAGCCTTGCTGCACCCGCTGATCGGCCAGGAGATTGTCGAGTATTTGGCCAAAGCCGAGTCGCCCTACGCGATTCTCGTCTCGCCGCTTTTGGTTGAGTCCGGCCAAAGCAAACTAACCCAGCGCATTCTGGTTGTTGATGCCAGCGAGACCCTGCAGATTGAGCGCACCATGCAGCGCGATCAAAGCTCGGCCGCACAAGTGCAGGCCATTCTCGATGCGCAGGCCAGCCGCGAAGCACGTCTCAAATACGCCGATGACGTACTGGTGAATGACAGCGATTTGGTGTGGCTGCGTGATGAAGTCGCGCGCCTGCATAATTTTTATTTGACCCTTAAAGGAGGCCAGCCATGAGCAGCCCAACTCTCGTCGCATGCCCAACCTGCGAAGCCCCCGTTGAATGGGGCCCACAAAGCCCAAGCCGGCCGTTCTGTTCAGAGCGCTGCAAGCTGATCGACCTCGGCGCCTGGGCTTCTGAGCAACACGCCATCCCCGGCAACGAGCTGGAAGACGACCTGTTCTCCGAAAACCTGACCCCAACATCCCGCCAGCACTAAGCCAAGCCCCCAAAAAGCACCCCAAGCTCTTTTGTAGAAATCTCCCGTGGAGGATGGATCAACCGAAGGTTAATCCGTCATTGCGATGTCTTGTTCGTGCGCGGTTTGGCGTTTGATTCGCGTGTAGGTAGGCGACATTGGGCGACGCGGTCGCCATGACGGATTGCCTCCTTGCGGGGCTATCCATCCTCCATCTTTCGGTTTTGTCGTAATCCTCCGTGGAGGATGGATCAACCGTAGGCTGATCCGTCATTGCGATGTCTTGGTCGTGCGCGGTTTGGCTTTTGGTTTGCGTGTGGATTGGCGTATTTGGGCGACGCGGTCGCCATGACGGATTGCCTCCTTGCGGGCTATCCATCCTCCGTCTTCTGGTTTTGTCGAAATCCCCCGTGGAGGATGGATCAACCGCAGGTTAATCCGTCATTGCGGTGTCTTGGTCGTGCGCGGCTTGGCTTTTGGTTTGCGTGTGGATCGAGGTATTTGGGCGAGGGGGTCGCCATGACGGATTGCCTTCTTGCGGGGCTATCCATCCTCCATCTTTCGGTGTTGTCGAAATCTCCCGTGGAGGATGGATCAACCGTAGGCTGATCCGTCATTGCGGTGTCTTGGTCGTGCGCGGTTTGGCTTTTGGTTTGCGTGTGGATCGGCGACTTTGGGCGACGGTGTCGCCTTGACGGATTGCCTCCTTGCGGGGCTATCCATCCTCCATCTTTCGGTTTTGTCGAAATCTTCCGTGGGGGATGGATCAACCGCAGGCTGATCCGTCATTGCGATATCTTGGTCGTGCGCGGTTTGGATTTTGGTTTGCGTGTGGATCGAGGTATTTGGGCGACGCGGTCGCCATGACGGATTGCCTCCTTGCGGGGCTATCCATCCTCCGTCTTCTGGTTTTATCGAAATCCTCCGTGGAGGATGGATCAACCGTAGGCTGATCCGTTATTTCGGTGTCTTGGTCGTGCGCGCTTTGGCTTTTTGTTTGCGTGTGGATCGGCGTATTTGGGCGACGGGAGCGCAGTAGCTTTCAGCGCTCCCAAATCAAGGTTCGTTCCAGGGGGCCGAGAGATACCGGCTTCGGTTGAAGGTTTCGAGCCAATCGGGGTAGAACACCACCAGCCCCGTCACCAACATGCCGTTAATAAAGGCCTCGGGGAATATCACCAGCCACAGGTAGCCGATAAAGTCTTCAAGCCAAGGCGGCATCGGAAACAGACCATCCACCCACAGCACGCCAAGCCCGAGCAGAATGCTCAGCAGCGTACCCAATGCCGCGGGAAAGAAACCGCAGAAGAAGATATAAACGAACAAATTTTTTGGCTGTGCCCGTTCTACACGCAACGCGCAGAGTTCGGTAACGAGCACGGGCACCAGCACCAACAACAGGCCATTCATGCCCAGCGCCGTTAAGTCCTGCCGCCCCAATGCCAGCATGCCCAATTGCGCCGCAAAGCCAACCAGCATTGCCAGCGGCCAATCCAGCAGCAAGGTCACAACCGTCATGCCTAAAAAGTGATACGACAGGCCTGACTCGAAATCTCTGCGCACCAGCCACAGTAAAAAAACCGCAAACGCGGTACCGAACAATAAGTGCTGACGGCGCGTGTCACTGATCAGCTGCAACCAGGGCGCTCGCCAGATTGCCCACAGCAACGCGGGCGCATAAATCACCCAGCCGGCTACCTGGCTCGTCGTTGAAAGCAGCTCTGCAGCAATCATTACCCACTCCACCCAACCCAACTCTATTGGCAGTCTACTCCCGGCGGTAAAATCCCGACAGTTGCTACTGTTTGCCGATACAGCCACTCGACGAGCCCTGTGCAAGAACTTAAGCTGCTGTCATGGACGATGCAGAGTACTTACGCCTGCTCACGCAACAAGCCGAGCAAGCCAGCGACTTTTTATCCAACTCACGCAAATGGGAACGTGAAGTCTGGGTGTGCCAGCGGTTATTACAGGCCTTGAACATTCGCTACCGGCAAGATGAATTCAGCCCGCCCGATCACGAACCGCCCGACGCCTTATTTCGCGATGCCAATTTCGAGGTGTTTTTTGTTCTGGATGAAGGCCGCCGCCTGAATGACGAATGGCGCGCGGAGCTGGAGCGTCGACGCACGGCATTCTCGCTGAGCCAACTGGTCCGGCGTGAGGCCAAACCCCGGCGCATACCGGCCGCCGAGCTTGTTGCCAGGCTTGCGCCCACGCTGCGCAAGAAATCGCACAACTACAAAGAGCGCGGGCTGGACCCGGGCGAGCTGGACTTGCTGGCATTCGTCAGCCTTAAACGCGCAGTGCCGGATTTCAACAGTCATTTCCCACCGCCCACCGAATACCTGCGCCAAGGCTGGCGTTCGCTGTCTTTGGTAGGCCCAACGTTTGCCCGGGTGTTATTTGCCCACTCCGATGCCCCAGACTTTCTGCGCAGCAACTGTGGTCGCACAGTATTGTTTGATGCAGGCGTCGGCCTGTGAGCACATGCTGAGAATGCCGCCTTCTAAAACACTAGACCCCTTTGTTCTGCGCTACGCTGGAGTGCAATGAGCCCTTTACAAGAATTACTCGCGGCAGTGCCGCAACAAGGCCGTGTGCGCTGGATTGGCGTGCGCCCGGCCTCGCGCGCACCGATGATTGAGCTGGACGCAGTAGAAGCCAGGCTTGATGCCGGCCTTACCGGCGACCACAGCCGGGCCAGCGCCCGCAACGCACGCCAGGTGACTTTTATTCAGTGGGAACATCTGCCTGTGGTGAGCGCCCTGCTTGATCGCGCGCCAGACAACCCGATTCGCCCGCACGATTTGCGCCGCAACATAGCCATTAGCGGTATCAATCTGTTCAGCCTCAAAGGCCGGCGCTTTCGTATTGGCTCGGCCATTTTCGAAACCACCGGTTGGTGCCAGCCCTGCGCACGCCTTGAGCAGAACCTCGGGCTCGGGACTTTTCAAGCCATGCGCGGGCATGGCGGCATTACCGCTCGCGTGCTGCAAGGCGGGGTTATTCGCCTGGATGCCAAACTGGTCGTTGAGCCGCTATGAAGCACACAGCTAGAATACCCCTATAAGAGAAGGGCGTAGATGCACTCCGTGCTCATTCGCCCACTGCCAAGAGGTGCACATGTCGAGTAGATTGAGCCCCGAAGACCAAAAGCGTGTTGATCAATACCTCAGCGCGCCGCAGCACCAAGTTGAACGCAAGCCGTTTCGCGGCTGGCGGCTGGTACTGATTCTTGTCTCGATCACCATCGCCCTCGGCATTCTCAGCCGTCTTTTAGGTCAACTGGTGCTATGAGCTGCCTTGCGCTCGCCCACGCGATCTCTGCCTGTTTTATTCAAAACATTATGAGAACTCTAAATGACCCATCGAATAGTGATCGTTGGCGGCGGCGCCGGCGGCCTGGAGCTTGCTACCCGCCTGGGTAGAAAACTGGGCAAACGCGGCAAGGCGCAGATCACCCTCGTCGACAGCAACCTCACGCATATCTGGAAACCGCTTCTGCATGAAGTGGCAGCAGGCTCACTCAACTCATCGGAAGATGAACTGAATTATGTCGCGCAAGCCAAATGGAACCACTTCCAGTTCCAGCTCGGCCGGATGAGCGCGCTGGACCGCGAAAGCAAGACCATCACGCTGACGGCCACGCTGGATGAAAACGGTGCGGTTCTGGTGCCGCAGCGCGAACTCAGTTACGACAGCCTGGTAATTTCCGTCGGCAGCACCACCAACGATTTTGGCACCCCCGGCGCGGCTGAAAACTGCCTGTTTCTGGATACCCGTGAGCAAGCCGAACGCTTTCACCGCCAGTTGCTCAGCCATTACCTGCGCGCGCACGCCAATCAGGACGTAACCACTGAACAGATTTGCGTGGCGATTGTTGGCGCAGGCGCAACCGGCGTTGAGCTGGCTGCCGAGCTGCACCACGCGGCGCATGAGCTATCGGCCTACGGCCTTGACCGGATTCGCCCGGAAAACATGCGCATTACCTTGATTGAAGCAGGCCCGCGCGTATTACCGGCACTGCCCGAACGCATTGGCCAGCCGGTGCATGAAACGCTGGAAAAGCTCGGCGTGACCGTACTGACCAATTCCGCTGTCAGCGAAGTCACCGGCGATGCGCTGAAAACCAAGGACGGCAACACCATTATCGCCTCGCTTAAAGTCTGGGCGGCCGGTATTCGTGCTCCTGACTTTCTCAAAGACATTGCCGGCCTGGAAACCAACCGGATCAATCAGCTGGTTGTGCGCCCTACCCTGCAAACCACGCGCGATGAAAATATTTTTGCCTTTGGCGACTGCGCCGCGTGCCCGCAACCCGGCACCGAGCCTGGCACTGTCGGCGCTAATGTGCCGCCCCGCGCCCAGGCTGCACACCAACAGGCTTCATTATTAGCCAAGAGTTTAAAGCTGCGCATCGAGGATGCAGGCCAGGCATTGCCGGAATATCGCTATCGCGATTACGGCTCGCTGATTTCGCTGGCGAGTTTTTCGGCTGTCGGCAATCTGATGGGCAATTTGACCGGCAGCGTCATGCTGGAAGGCTGGCTGGCGCGCATGTTCTACATCTCGCTGTATCGGATGCACCAGATGGCGCTGTACGGCGTAACGCGCACCGCCCTGCTGATGCTCAGCGACCTGATCGGCCGCAGCACAGAGCCGCGACTCAAGCTACACTGACAGAGAAATACGGTGGGCCGTGCGCTTAACGGCGTATGGCCTGCCAGCATCACAGCTTTTTGCACGCGGATGGCGGCCTGCAACACAAATCGCAGGCATAAAAAAAGCGCCCTGAGGCGCTTTCTTTAACCGGTTGCGATAATCGTGTTATCGCTCCCTAAGATTCGACTCTTGAACAGCAAGAGCGAAAATGGTGGGTCGTGTAGGATTCGAACCTACGACCAATTGGTTAAAAGCCAACTGCTCTACCAACTGAGCTAACGACCCAAATTGGTCGGGGTAGGGGGATTCGAACTCCCGACATCCTGCTCCCAAAGCAGGCGCGCTACCGGACTGCGCTATACCCCGATATTGAAGATTTGGCTCCACGACCTGGACTCGAACCAGGGACCCAGTGATTAACAGTCACTTGCTCTACCAACTGAGCTATCGCGGAACTATCACCTTCAAAGTTCTCAGTTTTGGGCTTTTGCTTTCGCGCTTTCCCTCATCTGAGGCGCGCCATTTTACGGATTATTTACTACCTGTCAACACCCTATTTTGCTTTTATGACAATACTTTGCAGATAAGTGCTTCACTGCTATATCTTCACTGAAAACAACACCCGCGGACACCGCAGGAACTCATCGCTGCAGGCCAGGACAACAATGACAGACAAGGAAATCCCCAAGGGCCCAAAAGCAAATGAGCCGACGCTTGCTCGCCGGGGAATACAGCCACGCCTAGGCGAATTGGCCCTCAGCTGCCGCAAGCTATTAATGAACAACCTGGCTGAAAACCTTACCGAGGTATTCAACTGGGCCGATAGCGCATTGCTCGAAGCTTCATCTGCTCAGCACACCCCCAATGCTCAAGCCCTGTTTTATGACGCCAGATCGCGAATCCGTGATCTGCGCAAAAAGATCGAGCATGACTACCACCAAAAAATCTCACACAACTTCACCGAATTCTTTGAAGCCAAAGCAAGGATCAAAGCACCCGGCGCGCAAGCCCCGAGTGAAGAGCAACCGCTTACACTGATTGAACCGGATGTGTATGAAGAGAACATGCACATCACCAACATGGTCAACCGGGTCAGCACAGCAAGCGCCCCTCATCTATATGCACTCGAGCAGCGCCTGGCGTTGCTTAACCGTGGCGTCAGGCCGGATACAGAACTCAATCCGCTCGGCCCGCGCTTGATCGCGGAGGCTTTTCAACTGGCCCTGAAACCCCACGATCTGCAAATCCAGATAAAGGTGGTGCTTTATAAGCAGTTCGATCGCCATGTCATGAGCGGCCTCGACCTCACTTATCAGGCAGTCAATCAGCTCCTTATAGACGGAGGGATTCTGCCGAACCTTAAATACAGCATCCGCAAACCGAAAAGTTCCGGCACAACCGGGCCCACTGGCGGCAGCCACGCGCCAGCCGCGCATACGGGCGAAGGAACACAGCCCGGCGCACCTGCTGGCATGCAAGGCGCGCCCAGTTCAGGGCACCCCGGCACCGCATCAAGCTTCTCTGTACCTGAAACTCCGGGCACATTCAGCGCAACTCCGCCGACAGATCCCAACGTGCTGCTGAGCAGTCTGGCCGGCTTGATGACCGAGCACCGCCGCTCACACCGCGATGATCCATTGCTCGGCGGCACGCACAGCATTGCCCACTTTGCCCCGACTGGCGCCACACGCAGTTACAGTGCAGGCGAGTTACTGGATGCCCTCAACCGCATGCAGCAACTCACCGCACAGGACATTGCCAAGCGGCTGATGGCGCCGCAACCTGTAGAGGCGCTGAAGGCAGACCTGCACCAGCAGCTCTCTTCCTATAGCGATGAGCCCGAGCAGCACAAGCTGACAGAGCAACAAGCCAACGTCATTGACCTGGTCGGTATGCTGTTCGATTTCATCCTTGATGACGAAAACCTGCCAAACGCCTGCAAAACCGTGCTCTCGCACTTGCATACGCCGTACCTTAAGGTCGCCCTGCTCGACAGCGCGCTGTTCAGCCAGCACAGCCACCCGGCCCGCCAATTGCTCAACACCATGGCCCAGGCTGGGGTTATTTATGGCTGTGAAGGCGAAGACTCTGATTTGCTGGGTAAAATGCAGCAGGTTGTCGAACAGGTAATCAACGGCTTTACCGGCGATCTGGCGCTATTTGGGGAATTGACCGAAGAGTTCAGCGCCTACGTCGACACGCTCAAGCGCAAGGTTGAACTGCGCGAGCGCCGCGCGGTAGAGACAATCAAGGGGCGCGACAAGCTGCTCGAAGCCCGCGAGTTTGCCAATGAGGTGATAGCGGCCAGCCTTGCGGACCGGGAACCTCCAACGATTATCCGTAACTTCCTGAAGCTGACCTGGACCGATGTTCTGGTGTTTATCTACCTGCGTCACGGCCGGGACAGCGAAGACTGGCAAAGCGCCTGCAATGCCGCCGAGCAACTGGCATGGAGCGGCACCGTACTCGACGCACAGGGCCTCAAGCGCTTGCATGAAGTGCGCGTGCATTTACTCGAATCACTGCACGACGGCCTTAACCTGCTGGGCGGATACAACGAAGAAGGTATTCGCCGGCTGCTGCAGGACATCGTCACCTGCCAGCATGCCGTTCAGGCACGCCAGCCGGAGCTGGCCGAGAAGCTCAACCCGAGCTTACTCGAAAGCCAACTGGGCAAAATGATCGAGGATCAACCCGTCGCCAAACCGGAGGACAGCGAAATCCCTCCACGCATCAAGGCGCTGATCAAAGAACTTGAACTGATCGAGTTCGGCACATGGTTCGAGTGCACGACCAATACCCCGTCGCGCCGTCTCAAACTTTCATGGTTCAGCCCCACCACGCGCAATTACATGTTTGTGGATAACAGCGGGCAGCGCGTGAGTATCAAAACCCTGCGCGAACTGGCCGAAGAGGTCGAAAAAGGCGTGATGCGGATAATCCCGGCAGACTCTGCCAACCCGATCATGGATCGCGCCCTGAACGCGATTTACCGCATTATGCAGCGCTTTAGCGGCCGCACCACCGAGACATCCTGAGGAGTTTTCATGGACGAGCGTCGCCAGCAGAACCGCTACAACACCGAGCTGCAACTGGAAGTTTACGACCTGCACACCGAGGAATACCTCGGCCGGGTTGTCGACCTTTCAAACGAGGGTTTCATGCTGTTCTGCAACACTGAAATAGCCGTGGACAGCATCATCGCAGGGCGCCTTAAATGCGCGCAAACCATCGAAGGCCTGAGTGATATCACCTTTGGTGCAGAATGCCTCTGGAGCCGCCCTGGTGCGGATGGCCAGCATGGCTGGGCTGGATTTCACATCATCGACCTGGCCGAGGAGCACGAGGCCACCCTACAAGCCCTGCTCAAGCTGCATTGAAACGCCCGAGCATGCTTGACCAGGCGCTTGGCTTGCACCTTTGACGCCAGGCGCAAGCCGAAAAGCAGGCAAAAAAAGCCCCGCACTGGGCGGGGCTCATGTCACGTTAGCCTGTTACTGCGCAAAAACGATTTCATCGTCTTCGACACGGCCTATCAACGGGCTGCCGGGCTGGTACTTGCCGGCCAGAATCAACTGCGCCAGCGGGTTCTCGATCCAGCGTTGAATCGCACGTTTTAGTGGCCGCGCCCCGTATACCGGGTCGTAACCGATGGCGATCAACTTCTCCAGTGCCTCATCACTCAGCTCAAGCGTCAGCTCACGCTCCGCCAGACGACCGCGCAGGCGCTCCAACTGAATCTGCGCAATACCAGCGATCTGCTCATGGGCCAGCGGCTCGAATATCACAACCTCGTCGATCCGGTTAATGAACTCCGGCCGGAAGTGTGTGCTCACGGCGTCCATCACGGCCGCACGCTGCGCTTCGCGATCACCCACCAACTCCTGAATCTGCGCCGAGCCCAGGTTGGAGGTCATCACCACCACCACATTGCGGAAATCCACTGTGCGCCCGTGGCTGTCGGTTAGCCGGCCATCTTCCAGCACTTGCAGCAAGATGTTGAAGACGTCCGGATGGGCTTTTTCAACCTCATCCAGCAGCACCACCGAGTAAGGCTTACGCCGCACTGCTTCGGTCAGATAACCGCCTTCCTCGTAGCCCACATAGCCAGGTGGAGCACCAATCAAACGGGCCACGGAGTGTTTCTCCATGAACTCGGACATGTCGATACGCACCAAAGCCTCTTCGGTATCAAAGAGGAACTCCGCCAGCGCCTTGCACAGCTCGGTTTTACCCACACCGGTAGGCCCGAGGAACAGGAACGAGCCGCTTGGCCGATCCGGATCTGACAGACCCGCACGCGAGCGACGCACGGCATTGGATACGGCCACCACAGCCTCATCCTGACCAATTACCCGCTCGTGCAGCAGTGTCTCCATTTTCAGCAGCTTGTCGCGCTCGCCTTCGAGCATTTTCGACACGGGAATGCCGGTCCACTTGGAAACCACTTCGGCGATTTCTTCCTCGGTCACCTTGCTGCGCAGCAGTTGATTCTCGGTCTTGCCGTGCTGATCGACCATCTCAAGGCTGCGCTCAAGATCCGGGATAATGCTGTACTGCAGGCGCGCCATCTGCTCAAGCTCGCCCTTGCGGCGGGCAACTTCAAGCTCCTGACGGGCTTGCTCGATCTTCTGCTGAATCTGCGCGGAGCCATGGACCTCGGCCTTCTCCGACTTCCAGATATCTTCCAGATCGGCGTATTCGCGCTCCAGACGACCGATTTCATCCTTGAGCTTTTCCAGACGCTTCACGGCTGCATCATCTTCCTCGCGCTTGAGCGCCTCACGCTCAACCTTGAGTTGAATCAAGCGGCGCTCCATGCGATCAAGCACTTCAGGCTTGGAGTCGATTTCCATGCGGATACGGCTCGCAGCCTCGTCGATCAGGTCGATTGCCTTGTCCGGCAGTTGCCGATCGGTGATGTAGCGATGGCTGAGTTTGGCCGCCGCAATAATCGCGCTGTCGCTGATCGCAACCCGGTGGTGCACTTCATAGCGCTCTTTAAGGCCACGCAGAATCGCGATGGTGTCTTCCTCGCTTGGCTCATCGACCAACACCTTTTGGAAACGCCGCTCCAGTGCGGCGTCCTTCTCGATGTATTGGCGATATTCGTCAAGCGTGGTCGCGCCTACGCAATGCAACTCACCCCGCGCCAATGAAGGCTTGAGCATGTTGCCCGCGTCCATCGCGCCCTCGCCTTTACCGGCGCCGACCATGGTGTGCAACTCGTCGATAAACAGGATGATCTGGCCTTCCTGCTTCGACAGTTCGTTGAGTACCGCCTTGAGGCGCTCCTCGAACTCACCGCGGAACTTGGCACCCGCAATCAGCGCCCCCATATCCAGCGAGAGCAGACGCTTGCCTTTAAGGCCATCCGGCACTTCGCCATTGATAATGCGCTGGGCGAGGCCTTCAACGATGGCGGTTTTACCGACACCGGGCTCACCAATAAGCACGGGGTTGTTCTTGGTGCGGCGCTGCAACACCTGAATGGTGCGACGAATTTCATCGTCGCGACCAATCACCGGATCAAGCTTGCCCTCTTCGGCGAGCTTGGTCATGTCGATGGTGTATTTGTCCAACGCCTGACGCGACTCTTCGACGTTGGGATCATTCACCGCATCGCCGCCACGCAAGTTGTTCACGGCGTTTTCCAGGGCTTTCTTACTAACGCCCTGACCGAGCAACAATTTGCCGAGTCGAGTTTTATCATCCAGCGCGGCCAGCAGCACCAGCTCGCTGGAGATGAACTGATCACCTTTCTGCTGCGACAGGCGATCAGCCTGATTAAGCAGGCGCGCGAGATCCTGCGACAAGTTCACATCGCCCGTCGGGCTCTGAATCTTGCCGAGCTGATCAAGTTCTTTGGTCAATGCGTTGCGCAGGCTGTTCACATCAAAACCGACCTGCATCAGCAGCGGTTTGATGCTACCGCCTTGCTGATCCAGCAAAGCCTGCATCAGGTGCAACGGTTCGATAGCAGCGTGGTCGAGGCCGACAGCCATCGATTGGGCGTCGGACAAGGCAAGCTGCAATTTACTGGTTAAACGGTCTATTCGCATAACGTCACCCTTCCTTTAAAAGCAGGCCGGCGCACACAACCGCACCTAAAAACAAAACCTGCCGAGATGAACAATAGATCGGGGCGATTGCGCAAAATTCAAGCAACGAAGGAAGGATTTGATATTCAAGCCACGCCGCGCGCCCCACACCAAACCATAAGACGGAGGATGGATGCCCCGCAAGGAGGCAATCCGTCATGGCGACCCCATCGCCCAAATCCGCGAATCACACGCAAATCAAAGCCAGACCGCGCACGATCATGACAATCCAGCCGGTTAATTTGCCAGCCAGATCAGTGATGCAAAGCGTCCGGTGCGATTGGCCAGACGATAGGAATAGAACCGTGGATCTGTCACGGTACAAAAATCGCCGCCGTAAACAGCGGTAATTCCGCGAGCAGCCAGGCGAATGCGCGCGAGCTGATAGATGTCCGCCATGAAACGGCCACTATTCTCGCTGGGTTTGAATGCCTCCACGGCATTGGCGTGCTGAGCGACGAAGGCTTCGCGCACCTCTGCCCCCACTTCAAATGCTTGCGGGCCAATCGCAGGCCCCAGCCAGACCAAGGTTTCTTCAGGCTCGACGGCCATTTCATCCAGCGTCGCTTCAAGCACGCCAGCCGCCAGCCCACGCCACCCTGCATGCGCAGCGGCGACGCGCTTGCCGGCGCGATCACAGAACAACACAGGTAAACAGTCCGCAGTCATTACCGTGCAGGCGACGCCCGGTGTTGCAGTCCAGCTGCCGTCGGCGCTGAGCACTTGCGTCGGGTCTGCCTCGACCACGGCAACGCCATGAACCTGGCTCAGCCAGGCAGGCTTGCAACCAATCAGACTGATCAGACGCTGGCGGTTTTTGGCCACCGCAACCGGATCATCATCAACGTGCTCGCCCAGATTCAGCGTATCGAACGGCGCCAAGCTGACACCGCCCGAGCGTGTGGTAATGCAAGCTCGAACCCAGGCTGGCGCGGGCCAATCCGGGGTTAGCCAGTCGTGCGCAAAACTGCTCACCCGATAAATGCCTCGCGGTCTTGGCGCAACAATGTCAGCAGCCATACCAGATCATCCGGTAATGGCGACTCCCACTTCATGCGCTTGCCGGTCTCTGGGTGATCCAGCTCCAGAAAGCGCGCGTGCAGGGCCTGACGTGGAAACTCTTTAAGGCTTTGCACCAGCGTCGGGCTGGCAGCCGGCGGAATCCGGAAACGCCCGGCATAAACCGGATCGCCAACCAACGGATAACCAACGTGGCTCATGTGCACACGAATCTGGTGGGTGCGCCCGGTTTCGAGCTTGACCCGGGTGTGCGTGTGCGAGCGGAAACGTTCCAGTACGCGGTAATGACTGGTGGCCGGCTTGCCGCCATCCGTCACTGCCATGCGCTGGCGTTGCGCCGAGCTACGCCCGATAGGTGCATTGATGGTGCCGCCGGCGGTAATTACGCCAATAACGATGCACTCATAAATACGACTAACGGTACGTTTTTGTAACTGATCCACCAGTTGCGTCTGCGCCTGAATGTTTTTTGCCACGACCATGAGGCCCGTGGTGTCTTTATCCAGACGATGGACAATGCCGGCGCGTGGCACGTTGACGATATCCGGAACATGGTGCAACAACGCATTCAGCAATGTGCCGCTGGCATGCCCGGCAGCCGGATGCACAACCAATCCGGCCGGTTTGTTGATCACCAGGATATGTTCGTCTTCGTAGACGATATCCAGCGGGATATCTTCCGCAACCCACTCACCCTGCGCTTCTTGCTCGGCATTGAGAACCAGCACTGAGCCGCCGTGAACGATGTCACGCGGGCGCACCACCTGATCATCAACGGTCAGCAGGCCTTCTTTTATCCAGGCGGAAAGGCGCGAACGGGAGTGCTCCGCGAAGAGTTGGGCGGCGACTTGATCGAGGCGTTGACCACCCATTTCGGATGGAACCTCGGCGCTTAAATGAATGGCCTGCTTAATTATTGATGACATACTCTGCAACAGCGGGGGGCATAGCCTTTGGTTTCAGCTACGCGCTTGTGGTTAAATACGGCGACTTTGCCCCAGGGCTACCGGGGGCGTTCATCATAACAGGACGGCTGAGCTCAAGACAGCCGCCGTCACAGGGACGCAAGCCGCCATGCAAGTGAAACACCTGCTGCTGATCGCCATCCTCGCTCTAACAGCCGCCTGTTCGTCTAAAGAACCGCTGGACGAGAACCTCAGTGAAACCGAGCTGTACCAGCAGGCCCAGCTTGACCTGGACAATAATAGCTACTCCAGCGCCGTTACCAAGCTGAAAGCGCTGGAGTCGCGTTACCCGTTCGGCCGTTACGCTGAGCAGGCTCAGTTGGAGCTGATCTACGCGCACTACAAGAATTCGGAGCCGGAAGCTGCACGCGCGGCGGCCGAGCGCTTTATTCGTCTGCACCCGCAGCACGCCAACGTCGATTACGCCTATTACCTCAAGGGTCTGGCGTCGTTCGACCAGGATGTCGGCCTGCTCTCGCGCTTTCTGCCGCTGGACATGACCAAGCGTGACCCAGGCGCTGCCCGTGACTCGTATAACGAGTTCGCCCAGCTCACCAGCCGCTACCCGACCAGCCGTTACGCGCCGGACGCCAAGCAGCGGATGATTTACCTGCGCAACCTGCTGGCCGCCTACGAAATTCACGTGGCGCACTACTACATGACTCGCCACGCCTATGTTGCGGCTGCCAACCGTGGCCGCTACGTGGTTGAGAACTTCCAGGAGACCCCGGCAGTGGGTGACGGCCTGGCGGTAATGACCGAGGCGTATCAGCACCTGACCCTGACCGAGCTGGCCAACACCAGCCTGGAAACGCTGAAGCTCAACTACCCGGATCACCCAAGCCTTGAAGACGGCCAGTTCGTGCCTCTCGAAGAAGAGGAAGACAACCGTTCCTGGCTGGCCAAGATGACTCTGGGCCTGATTGAAACCGACGCTCCGCTGCCGCCAGGTGAAACCCGCGCCAGCCAGGATGTTGAGCGCCAGTACCAAGACGCCCAGGACCAGATCCCGAAAGAGATCCGTGAAGGCGCGGTCGAAGAGCCTGAAGTCGAGAGCGATGATCGCTCATGGTTCAGCTACATGACCTTTGGCGTGTTTGACTAAGCGCCAACGCGTCACACAAAAAAGGAGGCTCAGGCCTCCTTTTTTGTACCTGCGATTTGTTCAATCAACACCATCGGAGGATGGATAGCCCCGCACCGGGGCAATCCGTCGCGCGACAACGTCGCCAAAATTCGCCAGTTCGCGCACAAATCAAAAGCCGAACCGCGCACGACCGCGAAACCGCCATGACGGATTAACCTGCGGTTTATCCATCCTCCGCAGGTGGCGACACGCAGCATTGCGCCACGTCACGCCATTACACATCACACCAAACCACGCCACACGGCGACCGGAGGATGGATAGCCCCGCACCGAGGCAATCCGTCACGCGACAACGTCGCCGAAATTCGCCAATCCACCCACAAATCAAAAGCCAAACCGCGTACGACCGCAAAATCGCCATGACGGATTAACCTGCGGTTTTTCCATCCTCCATGGGTGACGGCACGCAGCATTGCGCCACGTCACGTCATTACACATCACACCAAACCACGCCACACGGCGACCGGAGGATGGATAGCCCCGCCCCGGGGCAATCCATCACGCGACACCGTCGCCAAAATTCGCCAATTCGCCCGCAAATCAAAAGCCAAACCGCGTACCACCGCGAAATCGCCATGACGGATTAACCTGCGGTTTATCCATCCTCCGCAGGAATTGGCCCGCCCTGCTTACGCTTCACGCAAAGCGGTCGATCTTAATCCCCGCGACGCCAGCCTGAGGTGATTGGGTAACGGCGGTCACGGCCGAAGCCGCGCTGGGTTACGCGCACGCCAACGGCGGCTTGACGGCGCTTGTACTCGTTCAGATCAACCAGGCGCAGCACGCGGTTTACTGTGTCGGCATCAAACCCTTCGGCGATGATGGCATTGGCCGACAGGTCGTATTCGATGTAAAGCTTGAGGATTTCATCGAGCACCGGATACGGCGGCAGCGAGTCTTCGTCTTTTTGATCCGGCGCCAGCTCGGCTGATGGCGGACGGTCAATAACCCGCTGCGGAATCACCGGGCTCAGCGTGTTGCGGTACTCGCAAAGACGGAATACCAGGGTTTTGGGCACGTCTTTGAGCACATCAAAGCCACCGGCCATGTCGCCGTAAAGCGTGGCATAACCCACTGCCATTTCACTCTTGTTGCCGGTGGTCAGCACCAGATAGCCCTTCTTGTTCGAAATGGCCATCAACAGCGTGCCACGGCAGCGCGCTTGCAGGTTCTCTTCGGTGGTATCGCGGCCCATGCCCTCGAATACCGGTGCCAGGGTCGTCATGAACGACTCGACCATCGGCGCAATCGGTAACACCCGATAGGTGACGCCCAGCGCACGCGCTTCGGCCTCGGCATCTTCCAGGCTGATTTGCGCGGTGTAGTGATAAGGCATCATGATCGCTTCGACATGCTCAGCGCCCAGCGCATCAACCGCCACCGCCAACGTCAGTGCCGAGTCGATACCGCCCGACAACCCGAGCAGCACGCCCTTGAAGCCATTTTTGCGCACATAGTCGCGCACGCCCACAACCAACGCATCGTATACGCTGGCTTCCAGCTCTGGCAGCGCTGCACTGGCCGCTTCACGCGGGACAATTTGTTGATCGTCGAGAATCTGCAAATCGACCGGATACAGCCCCTCGCGGAACGCGGCAATTCGCGAATGCACCGTACCATCGGCTGCAACCACACAGCTTCCGCCATCGAACACCAGCTCATCCTGACCGCCCACCTGATTGACGTAGACGATCGGCATCTGCCCGGCACGCGCGCGCTCACTCAGCACTTCTTCGCGCTCACGCTGTTTATCCAGATGGAACGGTGAGGCGTTGAGGCTGAGCATCAACTGCGCACCGGCGTCACGCGCCTGCTGCATGGGCTCGGCGAACCAGATGTCTTCACAAATGGTCAGGCTTACAGCAATACCCTTTATATCGACAACGCACGGCTGATCGCCCGGAATGAAGTAGCGTTTTTCGTCGAAAACCTGATAGTTGGGCAGCTTCTGCTTGTAATAGCGGGCCAGCAACTGGCCATCGGCGATGACTGCGCAGGCGTTGTAACGCACCTCGTCTTCCAGCCACGGGAAGCCAACCACCACATATATGCCGCGTACTTCGTCCTGCACACGCTTGAGTGCCTGCTCGATACGCAGCTGCATGCTCGAACGCAGCAGCAAGTCTTCTGGCGGATAGCCGCTCAGCGCCAGCTCGGGGAACACAATTACGTCAGCATTCCACTGGTCGCGGGCGCTGCACGCAGCCTCGATCACTTGCTCGGCGTTGCCGTGAACGTCGCCGACTCGCATATTCAATTGGGCCATCACGACCCGCAGGGTTTGGCTCATGGCCGCCTCCACCAAATAAAAAGCATGTGCAATGGCATTCTGATGCTCATCGCCGTATGGCGCGCATTGTCCCGCATCGGCGCGTCCGAGAACAACGTCAAGCCCACTATTTAGCGCGAGCAATGTCACCTATTGCGGGTAATCTTAGGCGCAACACTGCCGAGCAATAGACAGTAAGACGATTAAAAATCGCCGATCATAGGCATTCGCTGATTCGCCCGCCGAATTAAGTCGAAATTAGCGGCTGTGCGCACCGGACAAGCTTCGCTAAACTGCCTGCACCCCTTTTGGAAGAGCATTTTATGGGCCTTTTTCGCCTGATACTGATTATTGCAATTGCAGCTGCCGGCTACTGGCTGTTCCGCCGAATCACCCGCCCTGCCCGGCCCAAGACCAAAGCCAACACGGCCAAGCCCATGGTGCGTTGCGCGCATTGCAATCTGTACTTGCCGCAAGAGCAGGCGCTTGAGCAAAACAGCCGTTGGTACTGCAGCAAGAAGCACTTAGAGCAAGGCCCGAAATCCGGTGATCACTGATAAGTTCACCCTGCGCGGCGCTCAAGGCCGACGGATACTCAAGCTCTACAACCTTTACCGCGTAATCATCGGCCTGGCGCTGGCCTTCCTTATTTCCAGCGACCTCGACAGCCAGTTACTCGACATGGTGCATCCGGCGCTATTTCGTGCCGGCAGTTGGTTCTACCTGATTCTCAACATCACCATTGCGGTCAGCGTGCAACGTCCGCGCAGCACGGTGCAGATATTCAGCCTGGCATTGGTCGATGTCATTCTGCTCTGCGCGCTGTTCTTTGCCGCAGGCGGCACGCCGAGCGGTATCGGCAACCTGCTGATTGTGGCGGTGGCCATATCCAATATTCTGCTGCGCGGCAGAATCGGCCTGCTGATCGCGGCCATTGCCACTATCGGCATGATTTACCTGACGTTCTACCTGAGCATCATTCACCCATCGGCGTCGAGCCAATATGTGCAGGCCGGGGCACTCGGGACCCTGTGTTTCGCCGCTGCGCTATTCGTTCAGGGCATCAGCAAACGTCTGTATTTGAGCGAGACCCTGGCGGAGCAACGTGCTGAAGAAGTTGCCAATCTGGAAGCCCTCAACTCGCTGATTTTGCAGCGCATGCGCACCGGCATTCTGGTGCTGGATACGCATAACCGCGTGCTGTTGGCCAACGATGGCGCCAAACGCCTGCTGGGACACACGGACATTACCGGGCTGATTGTTGATCCGCACTGCCCGGAGTTAATCAACTGCCTGCATCAATGGCATTACAACCCGACCCTGCGCTCGGCCGAGTTCAGGGCTCAGCCGGATGGCCCGATGCTGCAACCAAGCTTTGTTAAGGTGCAACACGGTGCGCAGCAGAACGTGCTGGTGTTTCTGGATGACACCACCGAGCTTGCCCAGCAAGCGCAGCAACTCAAGCTGGTTGCCCTTGGCCGCCTGACCGCTGGCATCGCCCACGAGATACGCAACCCGTTGGGCGCCATCAGTCACGCCTCGCAATTGCTCAATGAGTCGGAAGATTTGCAGGCCCCCGATAAACGCCTGATCCAGATTATTCAGGATCAGTCTCGGCGGATGAACCTGATTATCGAGAACGTGCTGCAGCTATCCCGCCGTCGCCAGCCGGAGCCGCAACTGCTCGACCTTAAATACTGGGTTCACCGTTTCGCCAGCGAGTTTCGCGGCACCCTGAAAAGCTCGCAGACGCTGCACGTAGAAACGCTCAAGGGCAACACCAAAACCCGCATGGACCCCAACCAGCTGACCCAAGTGGTCACCAATCTGGTGCAAAACGGCTTGCGCTATAGTGCTCAGAACAACAGTCAGGCGCAGGTCTGGTTACGTTTGTTCTGCGCCGATGAAACCGAATTGCCGGTACTTGAGGTTCTCGATGATGGGCGTGGCGTTCCAAGCGATCAGGTCTCGCACATCTTCGAACCCTTCTTTACTACCGAAAATAAAGGCACCGGCCTTGGCCTGTATATTTCGCGCGAACTGTGCGAGAGCAATCAGGCCAGGCTGGATTACAAACCTCGTGATGAAGGTGGTAGCTGTTTTCGCATCACCTTTGCCCACCCGCGTAAATTGAGCTGAACATGACCCGCCAAAGAGCATTGATCGTTGACGACGAGCCCGATATCCGCGAGCTACTTGAGATAACCCTTGGCCGCATGAAGCTCGACACCCGTTGCGCGCGCAATGTTAAGGAGGCGCGTGAATGGCTGAGCAAAGAGCCATTTGACCTGTGCCTGACCGACATGCGCATGCCCGACGGCACCGGCATTGAGTTAGTGCAATACATCAGCCAGCGCCACCCGCAGATGCCCGTCGCGATGATTACCGCTTACGGCAGCCTCGACACAGCGGTAAACGCGCTAAAGGCCGGGGCGTTTGACTTCCTGACCAAGCCGGTGGATCTCAACCGCCTGCGCGAGTTGGTGAACAGCGCATTACGTCTGGGTTCAGTCGATAATCAGAAGTTGCCGGTTGATAGCCGCCTGCTCGGCGACTCACCGCCGATGAACAGCCTGCGCAAGCAAATCCACAAACTGGCCCGCAGTCAGGCGCCGGTTTACATCAGTGGCGAGTCAGGCAGCGGCAAGGAGTTGGTGGCGCGGTTGATTCACGAATCCGGCCCACGCACCGAACAGCCGTTCGTGCCGGTCAACTGTGGCGCCATCCCTTCCGAGCTGATGGAAAGCGAGTTCTTCGGCCACAAGAAAGGCAGCTTCACCGGCGCCATAGAAGACAAGCAAGGGCTGTTTCAAGCGGCCAACGGCGGCACCCTGTTTCTTGATGAAGTCGCCGATCTGCCGCTGGCGATGCAGGTGAAACTGCTGCGCGCGATTCAGGAAAAAGCCGTGCGCCCGGTGGGCGGTCAGCAGGAAGTGGTGGTCGATGTGCGCATCCTCTCTGCCACCCATAAAGACCTCGGCGCCGAAGTAGCTGCCGAGCGTTTCCGTCAGGATTTGTTCTATCGCCTCAACGTGATCGAACTGCGCGTACCGGCCTTGCGTGAACGCCGCGAAGACATCAGCCAATTGGCAAATGCCATGCTTGCAAGACTTGCCACAGGCTCCGGCGCAAGCCCCGCGACGCTTACCAGCGAGGCACTGGACAAGCTCAAGTGCTACCGTTTTCCCGGCAACGTGCGCGAACTGGAGAACATGCTTGAGCGCGCCTACACCCTGTGCGAAGGCGACGAGATCAGCGCCGGCGATTTGCGCCTTGCCGACGCCTCACCGGGCGGCGATGCCAGCGAGGCGAGCCTGGCCGAGATCGACAACCTTGAAGATCACCTCGAAGAAATCGAGCGCAAATTGATCATGCAGGCGCTGGAAGAGACCCGCTGGAATCGCACCGCCGCGGCCCAACGCCTCGGCCTGACATTTAGGTCCATGCGCTACCGCCTGAAGAAACTGGGCATCGATTAAACCCAAACGCCAAAGCCCGAAAGCGATAATCACGGCGACAGCAACTGCATAGGTTGACTGTCGCCTCGCCACGTTTACAGACGGTTGTCCGGGGCGTAAGGATCGGGGGCGATGATCGGCGCGCGTCCCAGCAGCAAATCGGCCAGCAACTGGCATGACGCTGGCGCCAGCACCAGCCCGTTGCGGTAATGGCCGCAGTTCAGCCACAAGCCCGGATGCGCGGAAACAGGCCCGATAAACGGCACACCGTCCGGCGAGCCTGGACGTAAACCGGCCCAATGCCCGACCACTTCGGCATCCGCCAATGCGGGCAGCAACTCTATCGCCGAGGCATGCAGGCTCGCGAGCGCAGTCTCGGTTGGCGTCTTGTCATAACCTTCGTGCTCAAGGGTGCTGCCGACCAGAATGTGCCCGTCGCGGCGCGGAATGGCATAACGGCCTTTGGCCAATATCATGCTCGGCAGAAAGTCATCGGCGCACTTGAACAAAATCATCTGGCCTTTGACCGGCACTACCGGCAACTCGATGTTCAGGCTGCGTAATAAATCGCCGCTCCAGGCACCTGCCGCCACAATCACCCGCTCTGCCAGCCACTCGCCTGCGGCGGTTTTAACGCCAACCACCCGCTCGCCATCACGGACAAAGCCGGTCACTTCAGCGGCTTCGCGCAGCTGTACATTGCCCAATCCCTGCAAGGCGGCGCGCAACGATTTAATCAGCCGTGGGTTACGCACATTGGCCACTCCGGGCATGTGCAGAGAGCGTTGATAGCCAGGCCCAAGCGGCGGGACAGCGCGATACACCGAGTCGATATCTTCTGCAGACAAGGGCCGCTGATTGCGCTGCGCCCAACTCAGCGCGTCTGCCTCGTCGTCGAGATCCAGCCAGTGCAGCCCGGTCACATGAACTTCAGGGTCGATTCCGGTAGCCGCCAGTAATTGCTCGGCAAGCTTGGGATAGAAATCTTGTGACCAGTGCGCCAATGCCGACACAGCCGGTGCATAACGCCACGGATACAACGGCGAGACAATACCGCCACCGGCCCACGACGCCTCACTTCCCACCTGTTGCTGGCGCTCCAGCAACAACACCTTCTGGCCAGCCTGCGCCAACCCGAGGGTGGTCAGCAAACCGATTACACCACCACCAATTACGACTGCATCAACCCCTGACATGCACCCTCTCTTGTTGCTGTGTATGAACAAATGTGCTGCGACATTGGCCAATTATGCCCGTCAGCGCCGCGAGGGGCAGCAACAAAACCGCAATCATCACGGTGGTGCCGCAAAGCAGATTTGCGACCTGCGTCGCGCAAATCCTCCTGACGCAATTTCCTGTAGTAATTCCCGACCTTTCGCCGCCCCGGATTGAGAACCCTCACCGCACTCACGCAGGCCAAATCCGGCTGAATGGCGTCGTTGGCTAACCGTTGCGCTCGTACCTGTTGAATTGGGTGGCGCAATTAATGGACATGGTTAGCGCTATCGGATGGAACCGAGGAGACCCAATGCGCACTCAAAAAGGCTTCACCCTGGCCGAGTTACTGATGGTGGTAGCCATCATAGGGATTCTGGCTACTATCGGCGTTCCCAGCTTTCGCTCGCTGATACTCGATAACCGCCTGAGCAGCACCGCCAATAGCCTGCTCGGTGTGATGCAAATGGCCCGCAGTGAAGCGGCCATGCTGCGCAGCACCATTACGGTATGCGCTGCCAGCCGTGATCAAAGCGCCTGCGTAGATGATGCGAACTGGAGCGCCGGTATTCTAATCACGCAGGGCAACGACATTCTGCGCGTGGTGCCGTTGAGCAGCGCCGGTGTAACCATCACCAGTACACGGCCGCGCATCGACTATCGCGGTGACGGTAAAACCACTGCGGCCTCTTTCACGCTCAACGACTCACGCGGCGATGCCTTCGCGCGAAAGATCCAGGTTAATGCCATCGGCCAGGCCTGCAGCGGTGCGTCTTGCTCATGAAAACACTCACTGGGCAACGCGGTTTCACCCTGCTTGAAGTGCTGATCGCCGTGGTGATTTTATCCATCGGTTTACTGGGCATGGCAACGCTGATGATGACTAGCGTTCAGGCCAGCCAAGGCGCTTACTTACGCGGCCAGGCCAGCTTGCTGGCGTATGACTTCTCGGAACGCACCCGCCTCAATCATGCGTTAGCCAGCAGCGCCGATGACTACCTGCTCGACGCTGACGCTCAACTCGAGGTCGACTACAGCCTGGGCGAGCGCCCCGAGTGTGGCGACGACGGTTGTACGGACACTGAGCAGGCGCAGCTTGATCTGCACCAATGGCAAACCATGCTGGCCTCAAGTATTCCCGGGGCTCGGGCCAACATTACCCGCACCGACAACCAGTACAGCATCGAAATTATCTGGGTGGAATCCTCCGCGCTTGAGGGCGTAACAGGTGACTCCAGCTTTGCCGTGAGTTTTGACTTATGAGCAAGCAAACGGGCATGTCCCTGATAGAGCTGATGGTGTCCATTTTGATCAGCTCATTGCTGATTCTCGGGGCAATCGAATTATTCGCCAGCACATCGGCCTCCAACCGCACAAATGTTGCGGTGGCACGCGTACAGGAAAGCGGTCGGATCGCGTTGGAGATTATCGGCAGCGATGCCCGCAGAGCCGGGTATCAAGGGTGCCGCTCGGCTAGAAGCACACTGAAAATCAAGGGCCTGACCCTGCCCAACGATGCCATTGAAGCGGGCGAACGCAGCATTACGTTCAACTACGCCACCACGCAAGACACCGGTGTGCCGTTCTCGTACTACAAAACCTGCCAAGGCGAAGCGCTGTTTCTCAAGCGCGTGACCTACAGCCAATGCGAAACCAACCGCCTGTGCATGGACGACGAACCCGTGCTCGATCACGCACACATCAACGCCATTGAGTTCGCAGTTGTGGCAGACAGCCAAACCTTGTGGGTTGAAAGCAGCGAAGTGACGCCCGAACAGCTTGCCGACACTCGCGCCATACGCGTGAGCCTGGAAATTAACGATGCACGTGACGAGGTCGTCCGCACCTACAGCAACACCTATCAGTTGAGGAATCGACTCTGATGAATGCTCGCCATGAACAAACCGGAGCGGCCTTGCTGATCAGCCTGTCGCTGTTGCTGCTGCTCACCATTATCGCCATTGCAGCCGCGTACCAGTCGTCGCTACAGGTACGCATGGCCACCAACAGCCAGGAACAAAACACTGCCTTTCAAGCTGCAGAAAATGGCATTCAGGCGTGGATCGAAAACTTCAAGAAATCCCTGACGATAGCCGCCTCGCCCGATGTTCTGGGCACCGTCAGCTTTATACGCAGCAGCGATGGCAGCAATGAAACCCAGGTGGCGCAATTCATTGCCAAGGCCGCCAGCCCCGGAACCTGCGAAAAAGTAGTGCCCGCCTATTCGCTGGACGCAGCCGAAGATTCGAGCACCTTTCAATTCGCCTGTTTCAACATCGTCAGTCGCAGCAATACCTGCGTTGATACGGATATCAGCTGCTCACCCGCTGAGCACCCCGCACGAGCCGAGCACCGTCAAGGTCATCTGGTCCGCTACTAATCAAGGAGAGCAGCATGAATTGCTCGAATAATCGCCCGCGCGCACTCACTACCACCGCTGCATTTTTATTGGCGCTGCAAATTCCACTGAGCGCTGGCGACGATACTGAAATTTTCTTTGGCGAGCCGCCACCTGAATCAACAGCGCGCCCAAACGTGATGTTTATTCTGGATAACTCAGACTCTATGAGCGCAGTTGACAGAGGCCAAAACAGCTCGCGACTGGTGCAGATGAAGCAAGCGTTCCGCGGCCTTCTCAATACGGCTGAAGACATCAATATCGGTCTGATGACCATTCAGCCGAACCCGAAAACCAAGTCGCGCATGCTGATGAAAGTCCAGCATATCGACCAACCCATGAACAACAAACTGGCCACGCCGGCTTTGCGCCAAAGTGGAGACGACTCAAGCTACTTGAGCAACGGAACCACCCGCGCCAGTGATAAAACATTGGTTATGGGCTTCATTAAAGCGCCCACTGGCCAACAGTTGAATCCATCCAGTATCAGCCGCTCATTGGGTGCATCCGCAGGTTACAACAGCGATTTCTCGTCGTACTTTGTGCTCAATCAGAATGGCGACTCAGTTGCTTGCTCAGCCAAACTGGACGCCACCAGCACTGAGTGTCCGGGCGGCGTTAAAACCCAGCTTGAAAGTAGCAACGGTGCGTCCGGCAACGATGGCTTGCTATTGTTTCGCAACCTCAACATTCCACAAGGTGTGACGATCAAGTCAGCCAAGTTGATCCTCAAAGGCACCTCAACCCAATCCCCCAGCCGGTTCAATATCAAGCTTGAAAACAGCAAGACGGCCAGCGCCATTAATGCGGGCAACCCTCTAAGTCGCCGCAACTTTAGCAACACCGATCTGCATCTCAGCCAAATCCCGTCTCGCAACCACGACACGATTACATTCGACCTCACCCGCCAATTACAAAAGCTTCAGCAACTAGCGCCTGCACTCAATCCTATTGGCGATGTCGCTTTGCGTGTGCGGGGGGCTACGCCTGCAAGTTATCCCTGGCACATTGGTGACGGTGCAGCCGACTCCCCTCGCCTGGAAATCAGCTGGTCAGGCAATGAAGACAGCAACCGAGCGACAGGGCTGCGGTTCGAGGATGTGGCGATCCCACAAGGCGCCCGCCTCACCTCGGCACGAATCGACTTTGTGCCCGCAAGCTCAGATGATCGTCCGGTTACCTTCGCCATCGCTGCGCAGAACGGCACTGATACTGAGGTGTTTGGCAGCACGGAGAACTTCATGAACAGGAGTAAAACCAAGTCGATCAACTGGACGCCCGATGCGTGGCGAACAAGCGCAGAAAACAATTACATTGAAGGCCCCGATGTCACCGAACTGGTTCAAGGCATCGTCGACAGGCCTGGTTGGTGTGGCAACAACTCACTGGCATTCTTCCTGTCTCCAACTGCCGGGGAAGGCAGCCGCACGGCTTACAGTTTTGATCACGGTGAAGACCTCAAGCCCGTGCTGAGACTGGCGTTCTCCGACGGCGATGAGGGTTGTTTGAACCCGATCATCAATATCTCGGTGCTCAACAAGAAAGACGACGGCTCGCAGAACAGACCGCGTTCCTGCGTCAATGCAAATAACTGCAGCGGTGGGCAGGTCAGCATCACCAGCAATCACTTGCCGTTTGCGCATAGGTTTCTCCTCAGCCGCTTTCAACATGTCCCGGTGAAGAAAAACGCCCAGGTGATGAGTGCCGAAATTCTGGCGACGCCCAATACTGACGCTCCGGGCAGGACTCAAGTCTTCTTCGAGAACACTGGCAACTCTGCGGCCCTTGCTCTGAACACCAATAATTTAAGCAGACGCACGTATGGCCAGCTAGCAGGCGCTTGTGAGTTTGGCGGTGTGGGCACGAGCGGCGTGCAACAGCGTTGCACGACTACAGAGCTTAAAGACCGGCTACAGGCAGTTTTCAATCATTCGAGGTGGAGCGACGATAACGCCCTTGCTCTTCTGCTCAGACCGGTGAGCGGCTCAGCGCAACTGAAGAGCCGCGAACATGGCGCCGAGTCTGCCGTGCAATTACGCATCAAGTTGCGTCACGGCGGGCTGGGGGAAAACAAATACACCTCGCGTGACTTCATGCGTGGTCATGTGAATGCCCTGACTTTGCACCTGGGCACTCAAATTGTGCCCGCGCTTAACGAAGCCGCGCGGTATTACACACAGATACCGGGTAAGCACCTTGGCAAGAATCCAAGCCCGATTGAAAGCTCGTGTCAGCCCAATTATGTGGTCCTGCTCACTGACGGTGCGGCCTTCAACGGCCCTGCCGAGAACACCATTGGTGAAGCTGCACGCGCCAGCATCCAAAGGCTTGCGGGAGCGTGTCGGGGCGACAGCAATAAAATATCTGAAAAGTGCGGACGTACCCTCGCCCGCTGGATGCATGAGCAGGACCAATCACCGCTCGAAGGTCTTAACAACATAATCACTCACACCATCGGCTTTTCCACTGGGGTCAATACCGGCCCCACCCGGTTTCTCAGCCAGCTGGCGAGCTTGGGCGGCGGCACCGCTTATAGCGCGAATAACGCGAGCAGTTTGTCGGATGTATTCAATAACATTTTGAGCACCGCAATGTCGGCTGATACCACTTTTGTAAATGCCAGTGCGCCGATCAATAGCCTTAACCGCTCAGATAATCTCGATCAGCTGTACTTCTCGATGTTCCGCCCCGGCAACACCAATCGATGGGCCGGCAATCTCAAGCGCTATCGCCTCAAGACCGAGGGCACTGAAGCGATTATCGTCGATGCGGATGATGCACCGGCAGTCGACTTGAACACCGGTTTTTTCTATGACAGCGCACGTAGCTTCTGGAATAGCATTCAGGATGGCTCAGACGTCACACTCGGCGGCGCGGCGGCCAAACTGCCCAGACCCGGCGATCGCAATATTTTCACCTTCAAAAACACTCCGGTTAACGGCCAGGCCAACACACTGCACTCATTACGAACGGCACATGCAGGCAACATATCGCCTACCCTGTTCGGGCTTCAATCCACTCAAGCGGGCGCACGTGACAACCTGGTGAAATATATCAACGGGTATGAGCGTGACAACCGCACGATCCGTTTTGCACTCGGTGACTCCCTGCACTCATCACCTCGCCAGGTCACTTATGGCTGTAAAGGCAACTACAGCAACGGCCGCTGCAGCGATCCTGACATCACTGCGATATTGGGCACCAATGAAGGGTTCATCCATGGTTTTGATACGGCCACCGGCATCGAGCAATTTGGCTTTATGCCTAAAGAGTTGCTGCCCAATATCCGCTTTCTGCGCGCCGACCAGCAATCCACCAATGACACGCCCCACCTCTATGGAATGGATAACACAGCAACCATCTGGTTCAACGACCTCAACAATAACGGGGTGATTTTTGGCGACCCTGCATCAGGCAGCTCCGCTGGGCTCAATAAAGGCGAGTTTGTATACGCTTACGCCAGCCAGCGTCGTGGCGGCAACAACCTCTACGCACTGGATATCACCCGGCGTAACAGCCCTAAACTTCTCTGGCAAATCAACGACTCGTATCCCGGCTTCAGCCAACTTGGACAAACCTGGTCGGTGCCCCAGAAAACCAAGATCAAAGTCGGTGATGAGATTCGTGATGTGCTGATTTTTGCGGGGGGCTATGACCAGAATCAGGATGAACTCAACTACACAACCAGCGTTTATACCGCCGATACCGTGGGCAACTCGATTTACATCGTCGATGCTAAAACGGGCAGCCTGATTTGGTCCGCCAGCAACCGCTCAGGGCATACCCTGAAACTCGACAAAATGCAGTACAGCATCCCTTCAAACATCCGCGTCATCGATATTCAGGAGGCCAACGGCGAATTGGTCAGTGACGACGAGAAACTCGCCGACCAGTTCTTTGTCGGCGATACGGGTGGCCAGGTCTGGCGTTTCTTCATCAATAATGGCAACAGCGCCGCCAACCTTGTGACCGCTGGCAGCAATGGCGGTGTACTCGCCAGCTTGGGCAATGCCAGCACCGCCGAACATGCACGCAAGTTCTTCAGCGCGCCAGATGTTGCGGTGCTGGATGTGGACGGTCAGCGTTCACTCAGCATCAACATTGGCAGCGGCTATCGCAGCCATCCGTTGAACAAAACCATTCGCGACCGTTTCTATTCACTGCGAACCTCCGCAGTCTTTGCAGATGACTCGCAAAGCGTGCTGACTGAAAGCAAACTGTATAACGCGACTCAAAACCTGGTGCAGCAGGGCAGCGCTCAGGAGCAGGCCACGGCGCTGGATGCATTTAGCGATCCGGATCGAGGCTGGTTCATCGCCATGGGCAACACCGGCGAAAAGATCCTTTCCAGAGCGCTGACGGCGGGTGGTACGGTCAATTTCAACACCTACGAGCCCACGCCACCGAATGGCTGCCGCCCTTCGAGCGGCAGGAATCGCGCTTACTCGGTGCGGTTACGCGACGCCACACCGACACTGGTCGGTGTAGGCGAAACCGGCAGCCATGCTGACCGCTCAACCGAAAGTAACAGCAGTGGCATTGCTGGCGACCCGCAACTGTTTTGCAGCGGCGATAACTGCTGGGTGCTGCCCGATCCATCAGTCGAGCCCACTGAGGCCAACATGATCCCGCTGGGCAAAACCTACTGGATGGACAACACCCAACTGTAATGACGCTTTCTGGCGACGCGCAGCGCGTCGCCAGAAAGCGCAACTGCCAAGAGAAGGATCTCATGCGCAAGCAAGCCGGCTTTACCCTGATTGAGTTGATGATCACCGTCGTGGTGATCGGCATTCTGGCAGCCATCGCCCTGCCCAGTTACAACAGCTACATCCGCCGCAGCCATTGCGAAAATGCCAAGGCAACCATGCTCGGCGCCGCCAATCTGATGGAACGCTACCGGGCACAAAACAACACGTATATAAATGCCAGCCTCGGCCGCTACGCCCAAAGCCCGACCGATGGCAGCAAGCAATTCACCCTTGCGCTGACCACTTCATCGCCTACCCGCTACAGAATAATCGCCATCCCCACAGCAATGCTCAACGGCAAAGGCCTCTTGAAGCTGGAGTCGACCGGTGAGCGCAGCGCTACGGGCCGCTTTGAGGAAATTGACGCGTGGAGTAGCTGCAACGGAATTTAAGCCTAAATGGGGGCGCAGCTGTGCTCAGCCTTATCAGTCGAAACGCTAATAGTCACCCTGTGAAACGCCCCCTCAATGATGACTCAACGCCTGCAATCCGGGCCTGAATCGCTGCCAAAAATCCCTGCGGCGTCCGCGTAAAGTCCCCCCATAAAACAGCCCGAAACCGATCATCGGCGTTCCACCTCCTTTCATCCCGTTATATAGGACAGTTGTCTGTGTGCTATGCAAACCTTAAAGCTCGGCAAAGGAGCAGGTTTTTATGCACGCAAGACGACACGCCTCAGGTTTCACCCTCATCGAGCTGATGATTGTGGTGGTGATATTGGGGATATTCGCCACAGTGGCCCTACCCGGCTTCAACAACCTGATGCAATCGAACCGCGTAAAGAGCTCGGCTGAAGAATTATTCAGCTTGCTGCAAAGCGCTCGCAGCGATGCCGTTAATAAGCGCATGACCGTGTCGGTGAGCAAGGTCGACGCCAGTAACTGGAGCGCCAAACACGGTAACGAAACTGTCCGCACCGTGACCTTTTCGAGCAATATCACCGTGACCTCAAGCCTCGACACCATCAGCTTCAAGCCTGATGGAACGGCCGCAAATTCCGACATCAGCATCAGCGGTGCGGATGCCAGCAACACCTACTCGATTGCCGTGAAGAATGCCGGCAGCCTGCGTATCTCCCACTCTGCGGCGACTACAGGAAGCAACTGAGATGATTTCACGCGTGCGCAATCGCGGTTTCAGCATGATCGAGGTATTAGTCACCCTGGTGCTTATCAGCATTGGTGTGCTTGGCATGGTCGCCATGCAGGCCAAGGGGATCACCTACACGCAGGACTCCGTAGTCCGTAATCAGGCGGCGCTGCTCGCCGATGAGTTGATGGAAATCCTGCGCAGCGACCGGCAGACCATCCTCGATGTAAAGGGTGTTCCCACCAGCACTTCAGACTATTACAAGAAAAAAGGTACGGCGTTCCCGGATGCACCGGCAAGCTGCAACCCGCTGCCAGCGTCGGCTGAAGATCGCCTCGGCTGCTGGGCAGCAAAAGCAGCGCAGACCCTGCCGGACGCCAGCGCCCTGCTCACCAGTGACTTCTATGTTTGCCGCACCGATGGTTCGGCAGTTTGCCCTGATAAAGGCGCCGCCATCGAGATTCAGCTCGCCTGGCGAGTCAAGGAAAACGAATGCATGGACGCCAACGCTAAAGCGGGCGACGACCTGACTATTTGCCACTATCACCTGCGCGCCGAGCTTTAGGAGCCTGTATGAACACCGTTAATAAGCAGGCAGGTCTGTCGATGGTGGAACTGCTCATCGCACTGGCGATCAGCAGCTTCCTGATTCTGGGCGTGACCCAAATTTACATTGATAACAAAACCAGCTACCTGTTCCAGCAAGGACAAGCACAAAACCAGGAGAACGGTCGCTTCTCCCTGATGGTGCTTGAACAGCATCTGGCCAAAGCAGGCTTTCGCAGACGCCCGGACGACTCACTGGAGCAAGCCTTTGCTGCCGGCACTTTCAATACCACTACCGGCGCTGGCACGTGCACCTTCAGAGCCGGGCAAGCGGTCACGAAAGTGGATGACTCGACCATTTGCCTGCGCTTCGAGCCGCGCGATGCGACCGAAGTAGATTGCGCTGGCACCGGGGTTACCACGCCTGCCGACTTCGCCACGCCTTACACAACATCAAGCCAGGAATTCGTCGAAAAATTCAGCGTAAACAACAACGCCGAGTTGGTCTGCAATGACGCGGTCCTGGCAGACGGTGTCAGCCAGGTGCTGTTCACCTTTGGCATTGGCCCGGCCAGCGAACGTGAGGTCTCGTCGTACACCAAGACCCCTGGCACCAGCACAATTCGCAGCGTGCGCTATTCACTGTTGCTGACTACCGATCAAAACAACCTGTCGCAAGGCATGACCAGTAAAGCGTATTGCGACTGGCAAACCCTGATGGGCAACACCGACCCTTGCACACCGCCGGACAACAACCTTTACCAGATTGCCAGTAGCGGCATCATGCTCAGGAATCTAATGCCGTGAGAAGTCATCGCACATACGACCTACCCAAGAAACAGAACGGCGCGGTGCTTTTCGTCGCCCTGATTATGCTGCTGGTTATCACCTTGCTGGCCGTCAGCAGCATGCGCGAAGTGGCGCTCGAGTCGCAGATTACCGGCAATCTCATGGAGCAAAAGCGCCTGAGCAGCACCGCCGAGTCGGCCCTGCGTGAAGCGGAGTGGCGGCTCGAAAACAATGGCGTGCCACCGGATGTTTGCACAGGCAGCAACCCAACAACGCTGTGCATCACTGAAATTGCCAACACCTACGACACCGACTTCTCTGTTTCCACTGCATATAAAGGTGCCGATGGCGCCACCACACTTGAACGCAGCGCGCGCTGGTATGTACGTGATGCCACCAACGTTGGCAGCGTGCAGGCTAACTGCACCCAGACTGAAGACATTCTCAGCGGTAAGAATTGCACCAACTATTACGAAGTGAATGGCCAGGCGTTTAACGACAACAACACCGCCGGTAAAGGTTGCGGCCCGGATGCCTTGTGTATCCGCTCCGTTATTGCCGCCATTTTCAACTGAAGCCCGAATTGGAGATTCACATGAAACACACCACCGCTCTGATTTTCGGGCTGCTTGCTGCCAGCCAAGCCGTACAGGCCGACACCAATATTGATCAGGTTCCATTGTTCGTCAGTGAGTCTGTACCGCCACTGAACATGCTGGTAATGGGCCGCGACCACAAACTTTTTTACGAAGCCTACAACGATGCCTCTGACCTCAACGGCGACGGTGTTCTTGATGTGGGTTACAAGGGGTATTTGAGCGCCGACAACGGCGGTATCGATTACTACGGCTACTTCAATTCCAACGTCTGCTACACCTACACAGGTGGCATATTCGTACCGTCCAGCGTAGCCAACAATAAAATGTGCTCGGGTAAATGGAGCGGTGACTTTCTCAACTACCTGGCCACGTCACGGATGGACGCACTGCGAAAAGTTCTCTACGGCGGCTACCGCGTAGAAGACACTGCAGGCAGCACCAACACGCCGGCGAAAACAGTTTTGGAAGCGGCATTTGTACCTCAGGATGCACACACCTGGGGTAAGGAATACCAGAGCCTGAGCAAAGACGGTTATCGCATTACCGACTACACCCCGCTGAACCAGCCTACCAATGGCTATCGCCACTTGTTTGCCGTGGTCTCTCTCACCGACGGTGGCGTACCGCAGTTGCGCACACTCACTAACACCACCTTCCGTATTTGGAACTGGGTCTCGAAAGAACGTCCTGTGGCTGGCGATGCGTGTGACGGCGGCGCCTGTACCTCGCGTGGCCCGAGCGGCGGCTGGTCGATTGTGCCAGCTACTGTACTGTCCAACCTTTACCTGACCACGTGGCGCGACACCGACAGTGCACCAAATAACGAATCGGAAATGAACAGCCGTTTCAACAATCCGAAAAACGAGTGTGGCAACGGTACCCCGGGCTTCACCAACATCAACACAGTTACCGACTTTGTTAACCCGTACTCCTCCAACAAATGTAAATCGAACCAAAACCAAGACAACTACATCACCCAGATCACCGGCAAGCTGACGCCAACCGAAACGGGCATGTACCAGTTTTCGGTGGACGGCGACGACGCAGTTGACGTCAAGCTCAACGGCACCGTGATCGCGTCTTACTACGGCGCCCATGCCAAGCAAGGCTCAGGCGGCGCTGGCTCCCCAAGCAACGACCGGGCTTTGACTGCAGGCGTCACCTACGACATTGAGTTCCGCCATAAAGAAGTCTCCGGCGGCTCCAGCTTTTTCCTCTACTGGAAAACCCCGGACACCGGCGTGAGCACGCTGACTAACGCCAACATCAAGGTTGAGGTGTGCCCAACCGATGCAACGCTGCGTGAAGATAACTGCGTTGCCTACGCCAATGGCGCCAAGCCAACCGGTATTCTGCATGACTACGGCAGTGCCGATAAAATGTTCTTCGGCCTCACATCAGGCTCGTTCCAGAACAACATGAGTGGTGGCGTGCTGCGTCGTCAACTCGGCAGCTTTACCAAAGAATTCAACGCCTCTACCGGCCAATTCTGCTCCAGCAGCAACAGCAACTGCGCGAGCGACAGCATTGCCAACGGCATTGTCGATACCATCAACAAATTCCGCATCATCGACTTCAAATACAGCAACCAGAGTTATGGTTGCGGCTGGATTGCCGGTCGCGCCATGCAACAAAGTGACAACTGCTACATGTGGGGCAACCCAGTAGCCGAAATGATGTATGAAACCATGCGTTATTTCTCCGGGGCCACTGCACCTACCAGCTCTTACAAGTACAGCTCGAGCGCAGTGGATGCCAAATCTCCGCTCAACCTGCCGGTTGTCGACACTTGGCTGCCACCTTACAAGACCACCACAGCAACTAACGGTGGTTATGAAAAATGTGCGGTACCTGTAATGACGGTGATCAGTGACATCAACCCGTCTTACGATGGCGATGTGCCTGGCAGTGCATGGAGTAATGCGGTGACAGGCGCTGGCGATCCTGCATCACTCAGCGGTTTGAATGTTTCGACTGAGGCTGACAAAGTCTGGGCCAAAGAAGGCGGCGGTAGCCGAAAAGTCTTCATCGGCGCTTCAACAGTCAGCAACGAAGATGGCGCGCCTACTGAAAAGACCGTGACTAATCTGTCCACGGTGCGCGGTCTTGCTCCTGAGGAGCCAAGTAAACAAGGTACTTATTACTCGGCAGCACTGGCTAACTTCGGTGCCAACAACCCAATCGGCGGCGACAAGAACCTGCAAACCTACGCCGTGGCGCTGGCATCGCCTCTGCCGACGATCAAATTCCCGGTGGGCAAGTCAGCCGACGGCACAACACAGTCGGTCACAGTCGTGCCGTTTGCCAAGTCTGTTGGCGGCGCTTATGGCATTAGCGCCACCAGCAACTTCCAGCCGACTGACCAGATCGTCGACTACTACGTTGAAACCATCGTCAACACCGACGCCAACTGCCCTGCTGCTGGCAAAGACTGCGATGCTTCGGTTAACAACGGGCGCCCTTACGCCAAGTTCCGCATCAACTATGAAGACGTCGAGCAAGGCGCAGACCATGACATGGACGCCATCGTGCTCTATGAACTGCTGCTGGACGCCAATGGCAAGTTGGTCATCAACCTGACGTCTGAATACGCTGCGGGCAGCATCGACCAACACATGGGTTATGTAATCTCGGGCACCACCAAAGACGGCATTTACCTGGATGTTAAAGACCAGGGCGGTGCAAACGTCGCTTACAAGCTCGACACTCCGCCCGGCTACGATGCTGGCGTGTGCGCCAAGTCCGGAGCCAACTGCCCAACGTTGAGCAACCTGACTTCCAGCCGTACATTCACCCCAACCGGTGCTTCGGCGAACTTCCTCGAAGGCCCGCTGTGGTACGCCGCCAAATACGGCACCGATGGCAGCCCGGATGTGGACAACGACGGCGTGCCGGACAACTATTTCCTGGTAACCAACGCGTTGACTCTGAAAGCGCAGCTGGACAAGGCATTCAACGACATCACGCAAAAGAACAGCTCGGTGAGCAGCCCGACAGTAGAAGTGCCGCGTGACAGCACAACAACAGATGATGCATTTGTTTATCGCACGGACTTCAACATCGACGGCTGGACCGGCGATCTGATCAAGGAAAAGCAAACCGAGGTCAGTGGCCAACTGGTCAAGGAAACCGTGTGGAATGCGGCCAGCAAAATACCGTCCACGCGCAAGATCTACATGGCTGACAGCAGCCAAACCACAAAACTGGGTGACTTCACTTGGGATCGTCTGGCGAACAAGTCGTTTGAAACCATCGACTTCCAGACCGCACTCAACAAAGACGGCATCACCGGCACAGTCGATAACTACGGCCGGGCGCGGGTGAAGTACATCAAAGGCGAAAGCTGCGCGACAGAAACGGGTTGCAGCACCTTCCGGGTGCGCAGCACAAAACTGGGCGACATCGTCAACTCATCCCCTGTACTGGTGAAAGGCGCTCAATATCTGGCCTACCGCGCCGGCGCACTGGACGGTGACGCATCTACCTATGCTGCCTTCCAGGCCTCGGTTAAAAACCGCACGCCGATGATCTATGTCGGCGCCAACGATGGCATGCTGCATGCTTTCAATGCAGACACCGGCGCAGAGGTTTTCGCCTTCATTCCAACGGCCGTTATCAATAACCTCAACAAGCTGACCTCGCCTGAGTACGGCGGCACGGATGGCGTGCACCAGTACTTCGTTGACGGCACGCCGACGATTGCCGATGTGTATTACGGCAATGCCTGGCACACGGTGCTTGTCGGCAGCCTGGGCGCGGGTGGCCGTGAGGTGTTCGCTCTGGATATCACTGACCCAAGCGCGCCTAAATTGCTTTGGGAGTTCACCAGTGATGGCCATAACAACATGGGCTACAGCATTCCTAAACCGATCATCACCCGCCTCAACAGCGGCCAGTGGGCAGCTGTGTTTGCCAACGGTTACAACAGCGCCAACAACAACGATGGCCGCGCTGTGCTGTTCCTCAAGGACATTGAAACCGGCGCTGTGATCAAGAACCTCACAGCTCAAGGCGAGGCGTACACCAACGGGCTTTCAAGTGTGCGCACGGCGGACTTCAACGCTGACGGAATCACCGACTACGTTTACGCCGGTGACTTGCAAGGCAACATGTGGCGCTTCGACCTGTATGACACCAGCGCCAGTGCGCCGTTCGACAAGTGCACCAGCAGCTGTAGCGGCATCAGCAATCGCTTCCGTGTCTCATTTGGCGGTGCGCCGCTTTACGTTGCCAAAGACGGTTCCACAAGCTCGGCTAAGCGCCAGCCGATCACCAGTGCCCCGACACTGGCCAGGCATCCGACGTCTGTCGGTTACCTGGTGACGTTCGGCACCGGTAGCTACCTCAACAGTAACGACAAGATCTCCGATGACACCCAAACGGTGTATGGCATCTGGGATCGCAACACTGTGGGTCAAAACGTCAGCAGCATGCCATCGCTCGACCGTTCGAACCTGCAGCAACAGACAATGACCGAGAAAAGCATGTCGGTGGATGGCACACCGACAGCTGTGCGCGTGCTCAGCGATAACAGCATCTCCTGGTACAACGATGGCGCCACGGGTACATCGGACTCAGACGTTAAAACCTGGGGCTGGTACCTCGACCTTAAAGCCTCCGGCGTAGCCAAAGGTGAGCGTGTGGTTGCCAACATGACGATTTACGGCGACGGCCTGATCTTCTCGACCATCACGCCGAACCCGGATACCTGTGCAGCGGGCCTTGACGGCTTCACGTATGGTATTAACCCAACCACCGGCCAACGCACGCTGTATAACGTGTTCGACATGAACGGCGATGGCAAGGTGAACGCCAACGACAGCTTGAACGGTGACGTTGTCTCTGGCCACGAAACACCAGCAGGCGGCACCAGCATCAACGATGGCTTGCAGTACCACACCGACGGCAGCTCTACCGCAATCGCTGCGGGCAGCAACTCGAGCGGCCGCCAACTGTGGCGTGTACAACCTGAAAACCAGCCCTGAGGCCAAGAAATGAAACAAGCAAAGCAGTCTGGCTTTACGCTGATTGAAGTGATGATAACGGTGGCAATCATTGGCATCCTTGCCGCGATTGCCTACCCCAGCTACACCGAGTATGTGTTGCGCGGTAATCGCTCAGAAGGCTTAGCGCTTCTGAGCGAGGCGGCTGCACGCCAAGAGCGTTACTTTGCGCAGAACAACACCTATGCCGATACCGCTGCAAAGCTCAACGTGCCGGTGAACTCGACCAATAATCTTTATCAGCTGAACATTGCTGATGTGACCAGCAATACCTACACGCTGACTGTGGTGCCACAGAACCAGCAAACCAAAGACACCAAATGCGGCACGCTGGGTTTGAACCAGAAGGCTGAAAGAAGTAAAACCGGCAGCGCCAGTTCGATTAACGACTGCTGGAAATAAGCACTTCGCACGCAAACAAAAAGGCCAAGCTTTCGCTTGGCCTTTTGCTTTTCGGGTTAATCCCGAGTCAACGCTTGATTGTTTAAAGCTGTTTGACCCGCAACTCTTTAGGCATCGAGAACGTCACGTTCTCCGGCCGCCCGTCCAGCTCGCTTTCAGCGCTGGCGCCCCAGGCCTTCATCTGATCAACCACGCCGCGCACCAGTACTTCCGGGGCCGAGGCACCTGCGGTTATGCCCACGTTCCCTGCACCCGCAAACCACTCCTGCTTGAGGTCTTCGGCGCCGTCAATCAGGTAGGCTGGCGTGCCCATGCGTTCGGCCAACTCGCGCAGGCGATTGGAGTTGGAGCTGTTGGGGCTGCCGACCACCAACAGAACGTCCGACTCATCAGCCAGTTGCTTAACGGCGTCCTGACGGTTCTGGGTGGCGTAGCAGATGTCGTCTTTACGCGGGCCGCCGATGCTCGGGAACTTGCGGCGCAGCGCGTCGATCACTTTGCTGGTGTCATCCATCGACAGCGTCGTCTGGGTGACGAACGCCAAGGACTCGGGATTGCGCACCTCAAGCCTGGCTACGTCGTCTTCGTCTTCAACCAGATAAATAGCGCCGCCGTTACTGGCGTCGTACTGGCCCATCGTGCCTTCGACTTCCGGGTGGCCGGCATGGCCGATGAGGATGCATTCATGGCCTTCGCGGCTGTAGCGCACGACTTCCATGTGAACCTTGGTGACCAGCGGGCAGGTTGCATCGAACACTTTCAGACCGCGGCGCTCGGCTTCGTTGCGCACCGCCTGAGAGACGCCGTGGGCGCTGAAGATGACGATAACATCGTCTGGCACCTGATCCAGCTCTTCGACAAACACCGCGCCGCGTGCGCGCAAATCCTCGACCACAAACTTGTTGTGGACGACTTCGTGGCGCACATAAATCGGCGGCCCGAACACTTCGAGCGCGCGATTAACAATCTCGATGGCGCGGTCTACGCCAGCACAGAAGCCACGAGGATTAGCGAGTTTGATATGCATAATAATTCTCGGCACGCGGTGCATCAGTTGGCCCTTTGCAAGGGCTGCGCTGTTATCGGCAGCCTTGCAAACGGGAGCGCACCTGCGGTTGCAGGCAGGCTAATTAAACCGCTTTGACGTCGATGATTTCGACTTCAAAGCTCAGCGTCTTGCCGGCCAGCGGGTGGTTGAAATCAATGGTCACCTGCTCGCCTTCAACGCTTTTGACCACGCCAGGCAATTCGGCATTGGCGGCGTCGTTGAAGATCACCAGCAAACCGGGCGAAAGCTCCATATCGGCAAAATTGCTCAGTGGCATCACTTGCAGGTTCTGCGGATTAGGCTGACCAAAGCCCTGCTCCGGCAGGATCTCGACCACGCGCTTGTCACCCGCCTTGAAACCGTACAGCGAGGTTTCAAAACCGGGCAGCAGGTTGCCATCGCCAACGCGGAAGGTCGCAGGCTTTTTGTCGAACGTGCTGTCCACCACATCGCCATTTTCCAGCTTGATGGCGAAGTGCAGGGTAACTTCCTTGTCCGGGCCAATACGTACATCAGTCATGGGCTACTTCTCCGGACTTTTTACTTTTAAACATATCCAGCGCAAGCATGACTGCGCCTACGCTAATGGCACTATCGGCAATATTGAACGCGGGGAAATACCAGCGGTTTTGCCAATGCACCAGAATGAAATCGACAACGTGGCCAAGCACGATGCGGTCGAACAGATTACCGATAGCCCCGCCCAGCACCAGTGCCAGAGCGATTGCCAGCCAGGTCTCATCGCTTTTCAGGCGCTTCATCCAGACCACCAACACAGCGCTGACGCTTAACGCGATCAAGGCGAACAGCCAGCGCTGCCAGCCGGATTCACCGGCCAGAAAGCTAAAAGCAGCGCCGGTGTTGTAGGCCAGCGTCCAGCTGAAATATTGCGGGATCACCACAATCTGCTCGTACATCTCGAGCGTGCCATCGAAGTAGAACTTGCTGGCCTGATCGATAACGAACACCAGCAAGCTCAACCACAACCAAGCCAATCTGCCGAAACGGCTGGCATCAGGCATAGTGACGAACCTCGCCAGCGCCTTCGATGTTATCGACACAGCGCTCACAGATTTCCGGATGCGCCGGGTTCACGCCGACATCTTCACGGTGGTGCCAGCAACGGGCGCACTTGGCGTGAGCCGACTTCACCACTTTAAGCTTGAGGCCAGCCACTTCAGTTTCAACCGCATCTGCCGGAGCTGCGCTCAGCGGCGCAAGGCTTGCGGTGGAGGTGATGAGTACGAAGCGCAGCTCATTACCCAGCTTGCCCAGTGCTTCGATCAGGCTGTCTTCACCGTAAACGGTCACTTCAGCCTGCAGGTTGCCGCCGATGGCTTTTTCCTTGCGCTGATTTTCCAGCTCTTTATTCACCGCGACCTTGACCGCCATGACCCGCTCCCAGAACTCGCGATTCAACTCGACGTCCTGCGATTGCTCGGTCAGGCCCTGATACCAGCCATTGAGCATGACCGACTCATTGCGCTCGCCCGGCAGGTACTGCCAGATTTCGTCGGCAGTGAAGGCCAGGATCGGCGCGATCCAGCGTACCAGCGCTTCAGCGATATGGAACAGTGCAGTCTGGCACGAGCGACGCGCCACGCTGTCTGCCGCAGTGGTGTACTGACGGTCCTTGATGATATCGAGGTAGAAGCCGCCCAGTTCCTGCACGCAGAAGTTGTGAACTTTCTGGTACACGTTCCAGAAACGATAGTTTTCGTAGGCTTCTTCGATTTCGCGCTGCAGCAGCAATGCACGATCCAGCGCCCAGCGATCCAGCGCGAGCATTTCGTCTACCGGCAGCGCGTGTTGCACGGGGTCGAAGCCGCTCAGGTTCGAGAGCAGGAAGCGCGCGGTGTTACGGATACGGCGATACGAATCGGCGCTGCGCTGGAGGATGACGTTAGACACAGCCATCTCGCCGGAGTAGTCGGTCGACGATACCCAAAGGCGCATGATGTCCGCGCCCAGGCTGTCGTTGACTTGCTGCGGCGCGACCACGTTGCCCAGCGACTTGGACATTTTGCGGCCGTTCTCGTCCACCACAAAGCCGTGGGTCAGCAGTTCTTTGTACGGCGCATTGCCGTCAATCGCGCAACCGGTGAGCAAGGATGAGTGGAACCAGCCACGGTGTTGGTCCGAGCCTTCAAGATACAGATCAGCGCGTGGGCCTGTTTCGTGACCCATGTTGTGCGAGCCGCGCAGCACGTGCCAGTGAGTGGTGCCCGAGTCGAACCAGACGTCCAGCGTGTCACTGATCTTGTCGTACTGGTTGGCCTCGTCACCGAGCAGTTCGGTGGCGTCCAGTTTGAACCAGGCCTCGATGCCCTCGCCTTCAACACGCTTGGCAACTTCTTCCATCAGCTCGGTGGTGCGCGGGTGCAGCTCACCGCTTTCCTTGTGCAGGAAGAACGGGATCGGCACGCCCCAGTTGCGCTGACGCGAGATGCACCAGTCCGGACGGCCAGCGATCATGCTGTGCAGACGCGCCTGACCCCAGGCCGGAACGAATTCGGTCTTCTCGATGGCGCCCAGTGCGCGTTCACGCAATGTGCCGCCTTCGTTGGGCTGCTTGTCCATGCCGACGAACCACTGCGCCGTCGCGCGATAGATCAGCGGAGTTTTGTGACGCCAGCAGTGCATGTAGCTGTGCTGGATCGGCTGATGCTTGAGCAGCGCGCCGACTTCATCAAGCTTGGCGACGATGTTCGGGTTGGCCTTCCAGATGAACTGGCCGCCGAAGAACGGCAGCGACTCAACGTAAACGCCATTGCTCTGCACCGGGCTGAGAATGTCGTCGTTGCTCATGCCGTAGCCTTTGCACGAACGGAAGTCGTCTTCACCGTAAGCCGGAGCCGAGTGGACGATGCCAGTACCGGAGCCCATTTCGACGTAGTCAGCCAGATACACCGGCGACAGACGCTCATAGAACGGGTGACGGAAACGGATCAGTTCGAGTTTTTCACCGGTGGTCGTGGCGATAACGCTGCCTTGCAGGCCGTAACGCTCAAGGCTGCTTTCAACCAGTTCTTCGCCGAGCAGCAGCAACTTGTCGCCGACATCAACCAGCGCGTAGTTGAACTCGGGGTGCACATTGAGTGCCTGGTTGGCGGGAATGGTCCACGGCGTGGTGGTCCAGATAACGATGCTTGCAGCCTTCGGCAAGCTGGCCAGACCGAAGGCGGCGGCTAGCTTGTCGGCGTCTTCGCAGACGAATGCAACGTCGATGGCGTCGGATTTTTTGTCCTGATATTCAACTTCGGCCTCAGCCAGCGCCGAACCGCAATCGAAACACCAGTTAACCGGCTTCAGGCCCTTGAATACAAAGCCTTGCTTGACCATTTCTGCCAGCGCACGAATTTCGCCCGCCTCGTTGGCGAAGTCCATGGTGCGGTAGGGCTTTTCCCAGTCGCCAAGAACGCCAAGACGAATGAAGTCGGCCTTCTGACCTTCGATCTGCTCGCCGGCATACGTACGGCAGCGCTCGCGGGTCAGGTCCGCAGGCTGGTTTTTGCCGAAGGTGGTTTCGACCTTGTGCTCAATCGGCAGGCCGTGGCAATCCCAGCCCGGAACGTAAGGCGCGTCATAGCCGGCCAGCGTTTTCGAGCGGGTGATAATGTCTTTGAGAATCTTGTTAACCGCGTGACCGATGTGAATGCTGCCGTTGGCGTAGGGAGGGCCATCGTGCAGGAGGAATTTTGGACGGCCTTCGCCCATTTCACGCAGCTTCTGATACAGACCAATATCGTTCCAGCGCTGCAGGGTTTGCGGCTCGCGCGTCGGCAGGCCAGCCTTCATCGGAAACTGGGTATCAGGCAGGTTTAGCGTGGCTTTATAGTCGGTCATCAGAGGCTCTTCACTTTAGCGGTTAGCCCTGCCAATAGGCACGGGCGGCGGCAATATCGGCAGCAATTGCCGTCTTCAGCGCCTCGAGCGAGGCAAAACGCTGCTCATCACGCAGCTTGCGGTGGAACGCCACCGTTAAACGCCGGCCATACAAATCGCCGGCAAAATCCAGAAGGTGCACCTCTAAGTGGGCACAGCCGTCACTTTTGACGCTTGGGCGTACGCCGATATTGGCGACGCCAGCAACCGTCTGGCCGTCAATGTCGATGCTGACCATATACACACCGGTCAGCGGCACACGACGGCGCTTGAGCTGAATATTGGCTGTAGGCGCGTTCAGTTGGCGCCCCAGCTTTTGCCCATGCAGCACGCGCCCGGCAATTTGAAACGGACGCCCGAGCAGGTGTTCAGCCAACTCAAAATCACCCACGCTCAGCGCTTCGCGCACGCGGGTGCTACTCACGCGAATACCGTCAAGCTCGACGGTAGTTGCCGCCTCGACGGTAAAACCTTCACGCGCGGCCGCATCGGCAAGAAATGCGAAGTCGCCGGCACGATCACAGCCAAACCGGAAGTCGTCACCCACTTCGAGATGACGCACGCCCAAACCGTCGATCAGCACTTTTTGCACGAACTCAGCGGCACTCAACTCACGCAAGCGCGGGTTGAAAGCCAAACACAGCACGCGGTCGACGCCTTCAGCCGCCAACAAGGCAAGCTTGTCGCGCAGCCGCGTGAGGCGGGCTGGCGCTGTGTCTGGGGCGAAGAATTCACGCGGCTGCGGCTCGAAAATCACCACGCAGCTGGGCACGCCCAATTCGGACGCACGCTCGCGAAGGCGCGCCAAGATAGCCTGATGGCCACGATGGACGCCGTCGAAGTTGCCGATAGTGGCGACACAGTCCCGATGCTGGGGCCGTAAATTGTGGAGGCCTCGAACCAGCTGCATAACGCGCTTCTTGCTCATAAAGTGGTCGATTATACCTTCACGCGCCCGCAGACAACAGGCACCAAATAAACCCTGTTGCCATTCAACTGACCGCTCGGCGGGAGAAGTCGCGCAGACGGAAGCCCAAGAGCAGCAAGGTCGCGAAATAACTGGCTAAACCAGCCGCCACCAACACGCCCAAACGCAGCAGCCGCCAGAGCATCGTACCCTCCGACCAGACCGGCATGTAATGCATTACGCCCAGTAACGCCGCCGCCATTACCAGCACAGCGACCACCAGTTTGAGCAAAAACACCAGCCAGCCCGCCTGCGGCTGAAAAATATTGCGTTTGCGCAACTGCCAGAACAGCAGCCCCGCGTTCAGGCAAGCGGCCAGCCCAATCGACAGCGCCAAGCCGGCGTGCGCCAACGGGCCGATCAACAGCAGGTTCATCAGTTGCGTGAACACCAATGTTACCAGCGCAATTTTCACCGGCGTCTTGATGTTCTGCTGTGCATAAAAGCCGGGCGCCAGAATCTTCACCAGAATAATCCCGAGCAAACCGACCGAATAGGCGATCAGCGCTTGCTGAGTCATCAGCGCATCCGTCGCGCTGAACTTACCGTACTGAAACAGCGAAACCGTCAGCGGCTCGGCAAGCAGCGCCAACGCCACCGCACTCGGCAACACCAGCACAAAACACAGACGCAGCCCCCAGTCGAGCAGCCGTGAATACTCGCCGTGATCGGCACTGGCGTAAGTTTTCGACAGCGCCGGCAGCAAGATCGTCCCCAGCGCCACGCCTAGCACACCGGAAGGCAGCTCCATTAAACGGTCGGCGTAGTACATCCAGGAAACAGAACCGGCGACCAGAAACGAGGCAAAGATGGTGTTGATGATCAGGGATATCTGGCTGACAGACACCCCGAAGATTGCCGGCCCCATTTGCTTGAGCACCCGCCACACGCCCATGTCTTTAAGATTGAGGCGCGGCAATACCAACATGCCAATGCGTTTCAGGTGCGGCAACTGGTAGCACAACTGCAACAGGCCGCCGACCAGCACCGCCCAGCCGAGCGCCATGATCGGCGGATCGAAGTACGGCGTCAGAAACAGCGCAAACACGATCATGCTGACATTCAGCAGCGTCGGCACAAACGCAGGCACCGAGAAGCGGTTCCAGGTATTGAGCACCGCACCGGCCAGCGACGACAGCGATATAAGCAATATATAAGGGAAGGTAACCCGCAACAGATCGGTGGTCAGATTGAACCGATCCGGCTCATCGGCAAAACCCGGCGCCGAAATCCACACGATCCAGGGCGCGGCCAATATTCCGATTAGCGTGACCAGCGCCAGCACTAATGTCAGCAAACCGGAGACATACGCGATGAAGGTTCGGGTCGCCTCCTCGCCTTGCTGGGTCTTGTATTCAGCCAAAATAGGCACAAATGCCTGCGAAAAGGCGCCTTCCGCAAAAATTCTTCGCAATAAATTTGGCAGCTTAAAAGCCACCACAAATGCGTCAGAAGCCACGCCCGCGCCGAATGTACGGGCGATGATGGTGTCGCGCACGAAACCTAGAACACGCGAAAGCATGGTCAATGAGCTGACAGCGGCCAGCGACTTAAGCAAATTCATGAGATAATGATTTTTCCGCTAGAGCAAGTGAGCCTGTGGACGATCCATAAGCTCACGAAGGCATCGAGTGTAGCGGCCTGCCACTTGTCAGGCTAGCGCCAGGAAATGTCTTTGGACTTGACAGCAGCGATTCATCTCGGCATGATTCGCGGCCTTATTTGTTTGTAACCCCCCCATTTTCGAGGAGCTTGACGGTGGCCAATACACCTTCTGCCAAAAAACGCGCAAAACAGGCTGAGAAGCGTCGTAGCCATAACGCCAGCCTGCGCTCCATGGTACGTACCTACATCAAGAACGTGGTCAAGGCTATCGACGCCAAAGATCTCGAGCTGGCTAAAACTAGCTACACCGCAGCTGTACCGGTCATCGACCGCATGGCTGACAAAGGCATCATTGCCAAGAACAAAGCTGCTCGTCATAAGAGCCGTCTGAATGCCCACATCAAGGCACTCAGCCAAGCTGCAGCTTAATAAGCTGTAAGTTCTTGCAAAAACCGGCTTCGGCCGGTTTTTTGTTGCCTGCAATAAAGTCAAATCCACTATTAGCGCGCAAACCTCAGCCTGCGCGCACAACAGCCTGCCGCTATTTAGTTGGCCAGGGCATGATCGGAATAGCCGTGATGCCGTTGTGCGGGCTGCCTTCAATGACCCGGTCGCTGTACACCAGATAAATCAGCACATTGCGATTGCGATCAAAGAAACGCACCACCTGCATGCTCTTGAACACCAGCGAAGTGCGCTCTTTGAACACCTCTTCGCCATCCTTGAACTCACCCTTGAAACTGATCGGTCCAACCTGACGGCACGCAAGGGAGGCCTCGGAGCGATCCTCAGCCAAACCCAGACCACCCTTTATGCCGCCAGTCTTGGCGCGCGACAGGTAGCAGGTAATGCCTTCAACCTTGGGATCATCAAATGCCTCGAGGACGATCTTGTCGTTCGGCCCCATCCATTTGAAAACCGTCGAGACCTCACCGATTTCCTCGGCGGATGCCAGCAGCGGCGCTGCCAGCAAAACGCTGAACATGCCCAGTTTCTTGCTAAATCCCAGCATCCGCACGCACTCCCTTTAAACCAGAATCAGATTATCGCGATGAACCAACTCGGACTCATCAACATAGCCCAGTAACCGCTCAATGGCATCCGACGGCTGACCGATAATTTTTTGCGCCTCCAAGGCGCTGTAGTTCGCCAGGCCGCGCGCAATCTCCCGACCATCCGCTGCCACGCACACCACCATCTCGCCGCGCCGGAAACTGCCTTTGACAGCCTTCACGCCGATTGGCAGCAAGCTTTTGCGATTTTTGGCCACGGCCTTCACTGCGCCTTCATCGAGCACCAGAGTTCCACGGGTCTGCAAGTGCCCGGCAAGCCACTGCTTACGCGCTGCCAACATGCCGCGCTCCGGCTCAAGCAAGGTCCCAAGACGTTCACCCGCACCCAAGCGCGCCAGCACCTGATCAATCGCACCACCCACAATGACCGTATGTGCACCGGAACGCGCTGCCAGTCGCGCCGCACGCAACTTGGTCTGCATCCCGCCACGCCCCAACGCACCGCCAACGCCGCCGGCAACTGCATCAAGCGCCGGATCATCGGCACGCGCCTCATAAATCAGCTTGGCATCAGGATTGTGCCGCGGATCGGCATCGAACATACCGTCGCGGTCAGTCAGGATCACCAGCAAGTCGGCCTCGACCAGATTGGCCACCAGCGCCGCCAGAGTGTCGTTATCGCCAAAACGGATTTCGTCGGTCACCACCGTGTCGTTCTCGTTGATGACCGGAATCACATCGAGCTCGACCAGCGTACGCAACGTGCTGCGGGCATTGAGGTAACGCTTGCGATCAGACAAGTCATCGTGAGTCAGCAGAACCTGCGCAGTGCGACGATCAAACTCGGCAAAGCTCGACTCCCACGCCTGCACCAGACCCATCTGGCCAATGGCTGCGGCAGCCTGCAGCTCATGCATGGCGCTCGGTCGGGTTTTCCAGCCAAGGCGGCTCATGCCCGCAGCCACCGCACCCGATGAGACCAACACCAATTCAACACCAGACGCACGCAGTGCATCCATCTGCCGCACCCAGACCCTCATCGCGTCGCGATCCAGGCCCTTGCCATCCGCCGTCAGCAGCGCACTGCCGATCTTGACGACCCAGCGCCGCGCACTCGTCACCTTGTCACGCATTTGCTCCAACCCCAACCAAAAAGCGCACTACAGATTTGCAGAGCCCATGCCCTGCAACGGATCAACTCTACACAAAAACGCCGCTGTTAAGCGGCGTTGAATAATTGCTTAATCCCGGACGTATATGATTTCCGGGCCGTCGTCGTCATCTTCATCATCGAAGTCGTCTTCGTCGACATCATCGACACTCTTGACGCCAGCACGACGCAGGGCACGCTGATCATCCAGCTCCTGCAAGCGGGCACGCGCCTCATCTTCGATGCGCTGATCGAGCTGAGCCAGCTCGGACGCGAACTGCGGATTCTCGGCAATCTTCTCGGCACGCGCCTCAAGGTAAGTCATGATGTCCTGACACAACCGCTGAGTACCGTCGCCGGAAATAGCCGAGATCACGTACACAGGGCCTTTCCAGTCCAACTGCGCAACGATGTCAGCCACGCGTTCGGCGCGCTCTTCTTCGAGCATCTGGTCGGCTTTGTTCAGCACCAGCCAACGATCACGCTCGGCCAATGCCGGGCTGAACTTGGTCAGCTCGTCGACAATAACCTGCGCGGCCTCCACCGGATCAGTCAGATCCAGCGGCTCCATATCAACGAGGTGCAGCAGCAAGCGCGTACGCGACAAGTGCTTGAGGAAGCGAATACCCAGACCCGCCCCTTCGGAAGCGCCTTCGATCAGCCCCGGAATATCAGCCACCACAAAGCTCTTGTAGCGATCGACGCTGACCACGCCCAAGTTCGGGATCAAGGTGGTGAACGGATAATCTGCCACTTTCGGCTTGGCCGCAGAGATAGCGCGAATCAGCGTGCTCTTACCTGCGTTTGGCAGCCCGAGCAGCCCCACATCGGCCAATACTTTGAGCTCCATCTTCAGGTCACGCGAGTCACCCGGCTTGCCCGGCGTAGTCTGGCGCGGGGCACGGTTGGTACTGGACTTGAATCGGGTATTACCCAGACCGTGCCAGCCACCCTGAGCCACCAGCAGCTTTTGCCCGGCTTTGGTCAGGTCGCCAATGACTTCCTGAGTGCCGGAGTCAATCACGGTGGTGCCAACCGGCACGCGCAGGAACAGGTCTTCACCCTTGCGCCCGGTGCAATCGGTACTGCCGCCGTTAGCGCCACGCTGGGCATCAAAACGACGGGTGTAACGATAGTCGATCAGGGTGTTGAGGTTTTCGTCGGCAACCATATACACCGAACCACCATCACCGCCGTCGCCACCGTTAGGGCCACCGTTCTCAATGAATTTTTCACGGCGAAAGCTCATGCAGCCATTGCCGCCATCGCCAGCCTTTACAAATATCGATACTTCATCGACGAATTTCATGGGTACGCCTCCCGCAAAAAAAGCGGGTTAACAAACAAGGAACACTGGGTGCTTGCAAAATTGCCCTTAAACCCTAATGAAAGCATCGCGCGCCGAAATCAGCACGTCGCCTGCACCAAAAGCTCAATTAAGCTCAGCACTTAATAATAAGCGCACTGCCAGGACAGTTTGGCAAGAACCCCTAGAATACAGAAACAAAAAAGCCCCGTCGCATGGACGGGGCTTTTCACATTCTCGCGATTAGGCCGCGACAACGCTCACGTAACGACGACCGAAGGCGCCTTTTACTTCAAACTTGATCACGCCTTCGACTTTAGCGAAGAGAGTGTGATCTTTACCCATGCCAACGCCGTAACCAGCGTGGAATTGGGTGCCGCGCTGACGCACGATGATGTTGCCTGCTTTGATAGCCTGGCCGCCATACATCTTAACGCCTAAGCGTTTGGCTTCTGAGTCGCGACCGTTGCGGGTGGAACCGCCAGCTTTTTTGTGTGCCATGAGTCAATACTCCTATAAAGGGTCAGAAACCCCTGAAAACCGTACTAAAAGCACTGCATTTTCAGCGGCGTCTTGGCTTGATTAATATCAGGCCGAAATACCGGTGATTTTGATCTCAGTGAACCACTGACGGTGGCCCTGACGCTTCATGTGGTGCTTACGACGACGGAACTTGATGATGCGGACTTTATCGTGACGACCTTGCGACACAACTTCTGCAACAACTTTAGCGCCATCTACAACTGGTGCGCCGATTTGAACGTCGTCACCGTTGCCGATCAACAAAACGCGATCGAAAGTGACGGATTCGCCAGTGCCGATTTCGAGTTTCTCGATCTTCAGGAATTCGCCTTCGGTGACTTTGTATTGCTTGCCACCAGTAACAATTACAGCGTACATGGTATATCTCCGTTAATCCTGCTCACCCAGTGCTTTATAGGAATAGCTATTGACTGGCATGGCTGCTTGGGGCCGGAAGGACGCCCTTGCAATTGCGTAAGGCAGGGAAATGCCCAGGGGGAAGTTCAGGGTGCGCGATTGTACGCAAGCTTCTTAACCAGCGCAAGTCCCCCAAGCTCTTGCCTTGACAGGCCTTAGCCTGCCCCATAGCATGCCGCGCTACATACGAGGAGCCTGCGCAACTAATGCAACCCCAAGCTTTCTACCGCGTGGTGGCGGACGATTTTACCGCTGTTGATGGCATCATTCGCCAACAACTAGTATCGCGTGTACCGCTGGTAGAGAAAATCGGCGATTACATTATTTCGGCCGGCGGTAAGCGCTTGCGCCCACTGCTGGTACTCCTCAGCGGCAAAGCCCTTGGCGTACAGGATGAAAACCTGCGCCTGCTGGCCGCCACTATCGAGTTCCTGCACACCGCGACCCTGCTGCATGACGACGTCGTCGATATGTCCGACATGCGCCGTGGCCGCTCAACCGCCAACGCACAATGGGGCAATGCGCCCAGCGTTCTGGTAGGCGACTTCCTCTATTCGCGCTCGTTCGAGATGATGGTCGAACTGGGCTCGATGCCGGTCATGAAGATTCTCTCCAAGGCCACTCGCGTGATTGCCGAAGGTGAAGTGCTACAACTGTCGAAAGTTCGCGACGCCAGCACCACCGAAGCGATTTACATGGAAGTCATCCGCGGCAAAACTGCCATGCTGTTCGAGGCCTCGACCCACAGCGCAGCGGCATTTGCCCAGGCAACTCCAGAGCAAACTGAAGCGTTGCGCACCTTTGGTGACCACCTTGGCGTAGCCTTCCAACTGGTTGACGACCTGCTCGACTACCGTGGCGATGCGGCAGCACTGGGTAAAAATGTCGGTGATGACCTTGCAGAAGGCAAGCCAACCCTGCCGCTGATCTACACCATGCGCGAAGGCACCGCCGAGCAAGCCACCCTGGTTCGCCAGGCGATTCAAAAAGGCGGCATCGAAGACCTCGAAAGCATTCGCAATGCTGTCGAAGCCGCTGGCGCACTGGATTACACCGCCCAGAAAGCTCGTGATTTCGCCGAACGCGCCATCGCTTGCCTCGATGCACTGCCAGACAACGAATACCGCCAGGCGCTGATTGAGCTGAGCCATTTCGCTGTAGCCCGCACCCACTAAGCACATAGACTGACGAGGTCGCATCTGCGGCCTCGTCAGGCGCCCTCTTCTCTCCCTGCACACACGCTCGACCTCTTAACCGAGGCGCCGCTCTCTGCCTCCAACTTAAACTGAACTGCCAGTCGTCGGCCTGCGCCTGACGCAAATCAATAGATGTCCAATTGACCCTTGCTATTTATTGAATAAGAATTATTCTCATTGGCGTACCCAAGGAGAACACTCATGACCTATTTGATTGATGCATGGCTCGACCGGCCACAACCTTATGTGCGTATTCTCGAACGCGACACCGGCAAAGTATGTGCGAGTCTGGAAGATGAAGCACTTGAAGCCTTCCGCGAACAAGGCGGCCTGGACCTGCATGAACTCAGTTCAAACGAGCCAGTGGTGATCAAGGAATTGGTGCGCAATCTGTTTCTGTTTTGCTACTCGCAGGCATTGCACCCTTGAGCTGACAGACGAGAGCCCTGCCGCCAGCAACGCTGTCGACAGGGAATCTCCGGGCAGACCTGTACAGCGTCTGCCGCTTCGACTTACAGAACTTCGAGCAGCTCTACGTCGAATACCAGCACGCTGTGCGGCGGGATGCTGCCAACGCCTTGCGCGCCGTAAGCCAACTCGCTCGGCACGTACAGGCGCCACTTGCTACCAGCCTTCATCAATTGCAGGGCTTCGGTCCAGCCGGCGATCACGCCGCCAACCGGAAACTCTGCTGGCTGACCGCGATCGTAGGAGCTGTCGAACACAGTGCCGTCGATCAGGGTGCCGTGGTAATGCGCACGGATAGTGTCTTCGCGGGTCGGCGTAGCGCCTTCGCCGGTGGTCAGTACTTCGTACTGCAGGCCCGAAGCCAGAACGGTGATGCCATCACGGCCAGCGTTTGTGGCCAGGAACTCTCTGCCTGCACCAGCAGCTGCTTCAGCCTTGGCTTGAGCTTCAGCTTGCATAACTTCACGGATAACCTTGAAGCTGGCATTCAGCTCAGCTTCGCTGACGCGGCTTTCTTTACCAGCGAAAGCGTCGGTCAGGCCCGCCAGAATAGCGTCGAGGCTAACACCCGGTGGCGGATTGTCACGCAGTTGGCCACCCAACTGACGGCCAATGCCGTAGCTGACGCGGGTTTCATCAGTAGCAAGATTAAGTTCGGACATGTAACGCTCCGCAGGGGGGTTGAAAAGGTCGGCCAGCCTAGCACAGAAGCAAAGGCCGCCCCAGCCGAACACCCGACACCGCGAAGGTAAATCTATTTGAGCCAGATCAATGAGTTGGCGATCAGGCCGAATCACAACCAAGGGCGCTACCGAGGGCCAAAAGCCATCTGCGGAACGGCGCTGATCACTCGCCGTTCAAATGTTCACAGGAACACAGCAACGCGTTTTGGCAAGGCTACCACTGCGAGTTCATCGAGATGGGCACGCGCAAGGTGTCCTGAGGGCCGTCCGGCATGCCGCACATCTCATCATGCACCACCGCGTGGACCAGATTGAACGGCAGCCTGGGCAATTCGTGGAGCACATCACGGGCATGCTCGATGGAGCGCATATGCTGCGATTTCCGGGACGCATCGGTAAAGCCATAGGCGATGCCATCCATCTGCACCTCCAGCACATAGATACCACCTTCGATGGAGATCAGGTTGAGCTCATCAACCTCACCCGCCAGCGCATGCCCACGCAACTCTTGAAGATTCATGATCGCCGCCTCCATAACTATACATAACTTATACAAAATTAATTCTTGTATAAACAAACAAAAGCTCAAGGCTAAATGCAAACCGCCCGTCCGTTTTGCAACGGCCGGGCGGTTTGATGGGCGTTTTACTGCTGCCGGATCAGTGGTCGTGCTTGGTCAGCTTATCCAGATAACCCATGGCGAAGGCCGACAGTACAAAGGTCATGTGGATGATCACGTACCACATCAACTTGTTGTCCGGGATGTTCTTGGCATCCATGAACACCTTGAGCAGATGGATCGATGAAATCGCCACGATCGACGCGGCCACTTTCATCTTCAATGAACCGGAGTCCATCTTGCCCAACCAACTGAGCTTTTCGCGGCCCTCTTCGATGTCGAGTTGCGAGACAAAGTTCTCGTAGCCCGACAGCATCACCATCACGATGAGCCCGCCGACCAGCGCCATGTCGATCAGCGACAGAATAACCAGCACCAAATCCGCCTCAGCCATCGAAAAGATGCTGGGCAGAATGTGGAAAATTTCTTGGAAGAACTTGAGCGCCAGGGCAAATAACCCTAACGACAGGCCAAAATAGATCGGCGCCAACAACCAGCGCGATGCGTACATCGCGTTTTCAATAAAGCGTTCCATGGTGTCTCACAAAGGTTGAACCGGAGCGGAGTATACCCAGCCATGTCCCGCCAAAAAAGGCGCTGAAACACCTTTAAAAAATTATCTTGGGCAAATGTGGATAACATTTTTCAAGTGCAGCGCTTTTATCGGTAAAAAGCCTTGATTTAAAGCCCTGCGAAGGGTAGCGCCATCCCTGTACAACGGCGAATTAAGTTTCTGGATGAAACTGGTAATCGCCGAAATTACGTCTACGCTCTCCGTTCAATTGCCGTAACTGCGCTTGAATGTGCAGACGCCAGATAGGCAGGTCACAACATTCACAATAGCCCTGCACAATCAGGTTATCGGCAATCCCAGCCAAGACCCCTTCGGCCACCAAAGGCCCGCAGAATGGGCCTTGCGCCTTTATGGCCGTCGGTTGCTCACCGGACAGACCCGCCGCGCAAATCAGGGTCCAGAGCCCATTACCGCCAGCCAATGGCAGCACCACGCACTCGATGCGTGTGACCATGCCCAGGCATTGACGGGTGAGACATAGGCTTCGTGACATGACGGCAACCCTCGCAAGATTGGTCACTTGCCAGTCACCGCCAAGACTTGCAGGAGGGTCACACAGTTATTCACTCAACCTGTGGATAACTGTGTGGATGAACCGTGGGAAAGCCGCGCAAAACGTCCAAATCAGCGGGCTTCCCCAGCATCGACTGCGCCGCATGTGATGCGGCTCCGACGCCCCTGTTCAATCAACCTTCGGACTTTGGCGCCCGGGGCTTTTTCTCCTTGGCGGGTACAGGCTTTTGAGGTTTCTCCTCTACAGCTTTGACCACTTTTTCGTCCTTGTCCTGTTTTTCGTCTTTTTCCTCCTCGCCCATGCCCATTTCGGCAATCGCGCGCAAACGCTCAACAACCCGCGCATTGACGCTGCCCGCCGGGAATTGACCGCGCTCATCCGCTTCTCCCACAGGCTCACCGGCCAGCAGGCTCAGCGCCTCGTCCACCTGACGCACCGCGTAGATATGGAACTGGCCAGCGCGCACCGCGTTCAGCACTTTCTCGTCGAGCATCAGCGTCGAGACATTGGAACTCGGGATGATTGCGCCCTGCTCGCCCGTCAGCCCACGCGCCTCACAAAGGCGGAAGAAACCTTCGATCTTCTCGTTGACGCCACCCACAGCCTGAACTTCACCGAACTGGTTGATCGAGCCGGTGATCGCAAAGCACTGCTTGAGCGGCGTGCGCGACAGCGCCGAGATCAGAGTGCACACCTCACCCAGCGAGGCACTGTCGCCATCCACATATCCGTACGACTGCTCAAGCGCAATGCTGGCGGAAATCTCCAGCGGGAATTCCTGCGCGTAACGGCTGCCAAGGAACCCGGTCAGGATCATCACGCCCTTGGAGTGAATCGGCTGGCCGAGATTAACCTCACGCTCGATATCGACAATCCCCGAGCCGCCCGGATACACCGTGGCCGAAATTCGCGCAGGAACGCCGAACGCGGAATCACCGACTTCCAGCACCGTCAGCCCGTTGCACTTGCCGACCGCCGCACCGGCCGTGTCGATCAGAATGATCCCGGCCAGCATGTCGTCGATAATCCGCGCCGAAACACGCCCGGTGCGCGTGGCTTTGGCTTTGAGCGCCCGCTCGATATGGCCGACATCAGTCACGGTCTCATTGGCCAACTGGCGAATAAAGTCAGCCTCGCTGACCAGTTGGAACAAATCACCGATGCGTGCCGACAGCCGCCCCTGATGCTCAGCCAGCCGGGCACTGTATGTCGCCAGACGCGCTACCGCAGCCGCCGTGAGCGGCGCCATGCCCTCCTCGGTGGTGCGGGTTTTCATCAGCTGGGCAAATTGCTCAAGGCTTTCGTCGCCCAGCGGAATGTCCTCGTCGAAGTCGACAAGAACGCGGAACATTTCCTGGAAGTCCGGATCATGGTCCTGCAGCGCGTAATACAGTTGGCGCGCGCCAATGATGATCACCTTGACCTGCAAAGGAATCACCTGCGGGCTCAGCGTGATCGTAGCAATCCGCCCCAACTCGCCCAGCGGCGATTCCATTTTCAGCTGACGGGAATGCAGGGCGCGTTTAAGCGCATCCCAGACAAACGGCTCGCTGAGCATTTTCTCGGCTTCGAGAATCAGGAACCCGCCATTGGCACGATGCAATGCGCCAGGGCGCAATTGCCGGAAGCTGGTGTAGATCGCCCCGGAATCGGTGCTGTACTCGATGCGGCCAAACAGATTGTCGTAGGTTGGATGCGACTCGAACACCACGGGCGCGCCGCCGTGCGCATGATGACCAACCACCAGGCTCGGGCAGTATTGCTCCTCGAGTAACTTGCGCTGCGGGATATCGGTCTTTTCGATATCAACCAGTTGCTCAACCACGGTTTTCAGCAAATTGACCTGCACCGCCTGCAGGTAGGCACACACGCCGGCGTTCTCGGCATACTTCTCCGAAAGCGGCGCCAGCAGCGGCTGCAATGCAACGGTGATGGTTTCCTCGTTGAGCTGACGCAGTTGATTACTGGTTTCTCGCTTCCACTGCGGCAAGCTCGCCAGCTCTTCATTGAGGCATTCTTCAAGCGCGGCGATGTCGGCGTGAAAACGCTCCCGATCAGCCTCGGGCAGTTGCGCAAACTCGGCTTCATCCAGCGCCTTGCCTTCGAGCATCGGGGTAAACGCGATGTTGCTGCTGTCGCGGTACAGGGCAATGCTCTTTTCAAGCGACATGCGCTCGATAATATCCAACGCTTGGTCGTAGCGTTTATTGAACGCCCGGTCGACCGCGTTCTTCTTCTGCTGGTACGACGGATGCTCGAACACCGCCGGGAATGTCGCCAGCAGGTTGTCGATCAGCAGCCCGATATCGGTAATGAACTCACCGGCAGTCCCAGCTTCAAGCTCTAACGCACGCGGCTCGCGCGGCTCATCAAAATTATTGACGTACACCCGGTCAGCCGGTGTCGCCATGCGCTTGCCTTCAGCTTTGAGATAGCGATTAACAAATGAAAAACGCCCGGTGCCGGGCTCGCCCATCACAAATACGTTATAGCCGGGACGCGGCATCGCCACGCCAAATTGCAACGCTTCAACGGCACGCTCCTGGCCGAGAACACCACGAAAAGGTTCAAGATCATCTGTGTTGCTAAAGTTGAATTGCTCAGGAGAAAACGGGCGGGTTAGAGCTTCAGGCGCTAACCGCAGATGGGTAGCAACAGAGTCTGGCATTGGAAATCCTTGTACGAGGGGCACACGCATGAGAAATCATGGCTGTATCGAGCCGCCTCGACAAGCGATAACCGCATATCTGTGCAAGGTTGTGTAGCGCACTGGCAAAACTCATGGGACATGGCAACACACCACGCAGTTATACGACGCTGATTCGCCGCGTCATGTTCGGCTTTCACAACGGCTAACTGCCACCATACTGATACAACGCAGCTTTCGCCCGATGCCCAAGCGTTATGCTCAATACATCTATCAGGGATTCAGACGCATGAGCTTATTTCAGGAAGTCGCAGCATTACTGGTGTTATCGGCCTTGTTTGGCGCGATTGCCTTGAAGTTGCGACAGCCCTTGATCATCGCCTACATCGTTGTCGGCATTCTTGCAGGCCCAAGTTTCATCGGCTTGAGCAGTGAAATGGAGCCACTGGCGCTGCTCGCCGAGATAGGCATTACCGTGCTGTTGTTCGTTGTCGGACTCAAACTCGACACGCAACTGATCAGCTCTCTGGGCCGCGTTGCACTGGTCGCCGGCACCTGCCAGATAGCGCTGACCCTCGGGCTCGGTTATGGGCTGTGTATCTTGCTTGGCATGAGCAGCAGCATGGCGCTGTACATGGCAATGGCGCTGGCCTTCTCCAGCACTATTATCGTGGTCAAACTGCTCTCGGATAAGAAAGAGATCGACTCGCTGCATGGTCGAATCGCCATGGGCATCCTGATTATTCAGGACATTGCTGTAGTCGCGTCGATGTTGGTTCTCAACCTGCTCAGCCCCAAACAAGCCACGGCTGAACAACCCATGAGCCTTTTCTGGCTGGGTGTGCTGGCGTTGATTACCGTGGCCGGGATTTACCTCATCTCGCGCAAGGCCATGCCGTGGCTTCTAAAGGCCATGTCACGCTCCCCCGAACTGTTGATGCTGTTTGCAGTGGCGTGGGGCACCGCGCTGGCTGGCATTGCCGAATCGTTTGGTTTGTCCAAAGAGCTTGGGGCATTTGTCGCGGGCGTGTCTCTGGCCTCGACACCGCTGCGCGAAGCCATCTCAAGCCGCCTGACCAGCTTGCGCGACTTTCTCCTGCTGTTCTTCTTCCTCTACCTGGGCATGCAGCTCGACTTCAGTCATATCAACGGTCAGATATTTCCAGCGCTGGTACTTTCGGCATTTGTCCTGATCGCTAAACCGCTGATCATCATGCCGATTGTCGGCGCACTGGGTTATCGCAAGCGCACCGGATTTGTGGCGGGGCTGACGCTGGCGCAGATCAGTGAGTTCTCGATTATTTTTGTCGGCGTCGGTGTCGGCCTCGGGGTGATTGATCCTTCCGCGCTGGGCCTGATCACTCTGGTGGCGCTGATCACAATTACCCTGTCGACTTACATGGCGATGTATACCCAGCCACTGTTTGCGCGCCTGGCGCCAATGCTGAGTTTGTTTGAACGCAAAGTTGCCTACCGCGAGACAGCCTCCGACACACCGAATCGGGTGCGGCATCCGGAGATTATTATCTATGGCATGGGCCGCTACGGGCGGCTATTGGCCGAACAGTTTCAACAAGCCGGCAAACGCGTGCTCGGCGTGGACTTTGCGCCAGACGAGTTGAAGCTGGCGAAAGCCCGTGGCCTGAGTGTTTGTTACGGTGATGCAGAAGACGCTGACTTTCTGGCTCATCTGCCGCTGCATGACGCGAAGCTCATGGTCAGCACCATTCCCCAGCGCGAGGTCAACGCGATTCTGTTTCGCGCCCTGCGCAGCAACGGTTTCAAGGGGCAAATCACTTTGAGCGCTTTCCATGAGGGCGACGCCGAGGCGTTCCGTCATGCGGGCGCTGGCAGTGTCCTTATCCCTTATGCAGACGCCGCCGAAAGCGCTGCCCGCCGCCTGCTTGATGAGTGCATGCCGGTATCCAAGCCAGCCGCGCCGCCGCACATTGATGCTCTGCCAGCACAGGACTAACACGCACACAGACAATGATCCGGAACACCGTAACCGGCTTTGAAAGGGCCGGTATGCGTGCGTTGCGCTTGACACTTTGCGGCTCCATCGCCAAAGCTCAGGCATCATCGGCGGACAACCACGAGTGTTACTTGAAACGGACTTTACCCCTTGCGCTGCTCTGCATCGCCGGCGCGACGCAGGCAAACCCAATGCCGAGCGAAGCCCGCCTGAACGAACTGGCCAGCGACCCGTACTGGATTGCGCTCGGCCATTACGAAACCGGCAAGCTCGGCGGTTGGCGCAGTTACGTCGATGAGCAGAAATTCTTCCTTGCCGAAGATGGCGCCAGCAACCCGCAAGCAGAGCTGCGCGCCACTCTTGAAGCGATATACCAACCTGCGCCGCTGAACGACGAACATGTACAGTGTCGGTATCCGGCCCGTACTCGCTGGCTGAGCGAGCAACTCAAGCTCAGCGACTTGCCACAGCCAACGTGCGCCGAATACGACAAGTGGATGACCGATGTCGCCCCTGACAGCACCGTGCTGGTGTTTCCCGCCGCCTACCTGAACAGCCCGTCGTCCATGTTTGGCCACACCTTGCTGCGCATTGATCAGGCCGACATCGACAGCAACAACACCGCCCTGCTCAGCTACGCACTGAATTTTGGCGCGTACATCGAGGGCATGGACAACAGCATTCTGTATGCGTGGAAAGGCCTGATGGGAGGCTATCCGGGGCTGTTCTCACTGGTGCCCTATCGCGAGAAACTGGCCGAGTACCGCAGCCTGGAAAACCGCGACCTGTGGGAATACCGGCTGAACCTGACGCCGGTTGAAACCCGTCGCATGATCCAGCATGTGTGGGAACTCAAAGACATCCGCTTTGATTACTTCTTCTTCGATGAGAACTGCTCATTCCGCCTGCTCGAACTGCTTGAAATCGCGCGTCCCGGCCTGGAGCTGACAGACCAGTTCCCGATCACCGCGATTCCGACTGACACCGTTCGGGCGATCAAACAAGCAGGCCTGATCGAGCGCACGGATTATCGCCCCTCACGGGAGCGTGAACTGGTCACCCGCACCGAACCACTTAATGCCAGCGAGCTTGTCTGGGTTGAACGCCTGGCCGATGAAGACATTGCCCTTGAAGACGAAAACTTCAAAAAGCTGGGACAAGCACGCCGCGCGCTGATTACCGATGCCGCATTCCGCCTGCTGCGTTATCGCGCCAGCGGTGAAGGTCGTGAACCGCAAACGGTGAAGCGCAGCTTCAACCTGCTGCGTGAAATCAACAGCAATCCACCGCCCGAGCTTGCAGTAGAACGACCAGGGTTACCGGAAGAAGGCCATGAATCCCGCACCTGGCAACTGGGCGCAGGCAGCCGCGGCGACAAAGCGTTTGCCGAGTACGGCCTGCGCATGGCGTATCACGACCTCAACGACAACCAATATGGATTCCCGGCAGGCGCGCAGATTGAAATCATGCAGATGAAGTTGCGTCAGTACGAAGGCAACCACTGGCAGCTACAGAACCTCGATCTGGTCAGTATCCGCTCGCTGACGCCGCGCAGCGAACTGCTCAAACCTTTGTCATGGCAAGTTGCCGCTGGCTTCGAACGCGTGCCCGGCAAAGACGACGATGAAGTATTAGCCGCACATATCAACGGCGGTGCGGGTGGCAGTTGGAACCTGACAGACAACGTACAAGCCTTTGCCCTCGCCACCATGCGTATCGAGCACCACAGTGACTTCGCCGCCTATCTGGTACCTGCCGCCGGTTTCAACACAGGTCTGCTGTGGCGCAACCCGCTGGGCAACATGCTCGCCGAGGTCAACAACGATTACTTCATCAACGGCGAAGTTCGCCGCAGCATGGCGCTGAGCCAACAGTGGGAAATCTCACCCAACCTTGGCCTGCGCCTGGCGGCAGAACGCGAGTTCAGCCACTTGAGTACACCGGAAAACACCTTGAAGCTCGAACTCAGGTGGTACGACTATTGAAAGTGAACAATAGCCGCTGAAAACTGCTGCGTGCGCAGTCTCGCTTTGGCCCGCGGCTCAGCCTGAAGGGAACGCGGGCCATTCAAGCTGAGCTAGCAAAATCCTGACTCATCGCGCTGCGCACGACCCCAGCGAAGGAAGCCCGAACTGGAGTCGTTTCACCAGTAACCCAACACTTTCCACCACGCGCCGCCGACGACCGCCCAGATCAGCAAGTTGACAACACTCATGATGAAGCCCGCTATCCACCAACGACCCAGCGACACAAAGCCGGAACCAAAGACGATTGGCGCGGTGCCGGTGGCGTAGTGAGTGAGCGACATCATCAGTGAAGAAGAGAACGCCAGAATCAGCGCCAGCAGCAACGGCGGAGCGCCCAGCGCAATACCGGCGGCGAGGAATGCAGCGTACATCGCGGTGATGTGTGCGGTGGTGCTGGCGAAAAAGTAGTGGGCGTAGAAATACACCAGCACCAGCATCGCGATCACCCCAGCCCAACCGAAGCCCAGCGCACCGACGTTTTGTTGAATGACGCCTGAGAACCAGCCAATCAAGCCAAGCTTGCCCAAGTAGCCGGCCATCATTACCAGCGCCGCGAACCAGGTAATGGTATCCCAGGCCGTCTTTTCCTTGAGGATGTCATCCCAGGTCAGCACGCCGGTCACCAGCAAAATTGAGAGCCCGAGAAAGGCCACAGTAGTCGCATTGAATTTGAACTCCGGCCCAAAAATCGCTGCCGGTACGCCCGCCCACAACAAGAGCAGGAGGGCGAACACCCCAAGCAGAATTTTCTCATTGAGTTTGAACGCGCCCAACTCACTGAGTTTTTCCTTGGCAAATGCCGTCGCATTCGGGGTTTGCTTCAATTCAGGCGGGAAGCAGAAATACAAAACCAGCGGCATCACCAGCAACGAGACGATGCCCGGCACCAAAGCGGCCAGCGCCCACATGCCCCAACTGATCGTGATATTCGCCTCGGTGCCCTTGGCAATCAAACTCACAATCAGTGGGTTGGGCGCTGTGGCGGTAATAAACATTGCCGAAGTAATTGGGTTGGCGTTGTAGTTCACCAACGCCAGGTATTCACCCACTTTGCGCTCAGTGCCCTTCTCCGCTGTTGAGCCAAAACTATCTGCAATCGAGCGCATGATCGGATGCATGATCGCCCCGCCACGCGCCGTGTTACTCGGCGTAATCGGCGCCAGCGTCAACTCGGAAATGGCCAACGCGTAACCAATCCCGAGCGTGCGCTTACCAAAAATGGAGATGAAGTAATACGCGATCCGATTGCCCAACCCGGTTTTGATCAGGCCCCGCGAAATCATGATGGCGATACCAATCAACCAAATCAGCGAATTGGAAAAACCACTCAGTGCATCGGCTATCGCCTGGCTCGGCTTGTCACTCGTCACCCCGGTAATAGCAACCAACATGATGCCGATAATTGCCAGCGCACCGATCGGCATGGCCTTGCCGATAATCCCCGCAATCGTACCGATGAAGATCGCCAACAGATGCCACGCCTGCGGGGTCACCCCTTCTGGCACTGGAATCACAAACCAAATAATTAACCCAAGAGCCAATGCGACCATTGAGGGGATCGGCTTTGCGTAGGACATGCGGCGCTCCTTGCTCCAGCGCAGAAAAATTAATTCACCAATGCTGCTGATTCACTATAGCTGGCGGCCCGCAAATTGCGGCGCAGAGCCAGCCACGGCGCGCTATTGTCTTGGTTGTTGCCGGAGGCTGATGTGTCTTGCATCAATAGAGATGGATGTTCTGGCGGGGGAGACATGGCGGTTGTGCGCATGGTTAAGATTTGACTGCGCTGAAACAGCGCCATCGTCCGCTGCGATAGCCGGGCTTAGTTAGTGGCTACACAACAGTTTCTAAATCAGTGTCACAGCGCTCTACTGACTGGGTTAGCCAGGAATATTAGCTGGGTTATAGGCTGTGGCAGCATAGAAGCGCATGTAGCTCATCACACAAATACTTCCATAGTCAGCTCAATCAATGCTGCAGTAGGAGTACTCATAGCTATTCAGTTGGCCAGTTAGACTTTTCAGGGCGTGTGCTTTTAGGCAACGAGTCACGATAGGCCGCTTCTTTTGCAGCTTCTTCGGCGTGAATAATTTCAAGCTCGGCTTCACGCTGTTTTATCGCCAAGTCCAGTTCTGGAGAACGCTTGGCCCATTGTTCTGGGGGCAATGGTTTTGACCATTCAATGATGGTGGGATCGGTTAAATCAGGAGGGGGCGTTAACTTTCTACGCTCAATCAAGTCAATAAGCAGAGTATTGAAAACTATCAGACCGCAAAAGCCTTCCCATAACAGCGCCAAAAACCAGCCTTTCCGCTCTGCTGCTTCGAATACATCATCGACATATGAAGCCCAAATACCTTTCTCCCGAGAAAACCTATAAGTGTTATCGGACACAACTTCAGGGCCAATTTCCATATAGCTGCGCATGCACTCCCATAGGCACATGGCCGTTTTACCACCACCACAGTTAAAGCCCATGCTCCAGTCAGTTTTGCCCTTCTTGGCATTAGGGTCGGGGTTTCTAAAGCCAACGACTAACAAACCTTGCGTGGTTTTTCCCGCCTGACTTACAGATGAGGTTTGAGTCGCGGCAGCGGTGACAGTTTCCCAAGGTACGATCCAGTAACTACCGTCTTTTTGTGGCACGCATACTTCGCGGCGCTGACGATTGAAACGGACAGGTAAAGGGACGGGGCGTATTAAAGAAATAACTAAAATGATAAAAGGAAAAGCAATAAAACAGAAAAAACCAAACCAGTACATAACATCAAGCGTCGCCAGGTCTTCATAAACTGTTGACACACCGAACAAAAGCATAAGCGGCCAAGCCATCATTACAAACGAACCAACACTGTAATCACCGATATCAATAAAAACATCATTCTTGCGCCAAATCGTATTCAAAACATCCTTTGGTGACTGTCCTGTTGGTATGGCCAGTGGAGCTAGATAGTCATCTCGTGACATGAAGCCCTTTTTACTTGTTCCCGCTTGAGGGGTACTCATGGATGACCTTTAGGTTGCAGGTATATTGAGCACTCAGCGTTACCAAGGGGGTGAATGGTTGCCTGGATTAATTCGCTTGGCATTTCCGTTGAGCGCAATTCGATTATTTCACCATGACTATCTACAGTGAACACCAAGCCATTAACCCCTCCAACAATAGGTTCAACACCTGACAAGGTGGCGATGGGGCTGTGAAAACCCAAACGCATTGAGACTTTGCTTGGCTGGGAACCGAACATATCATTAATCAGGAATGGTCCAGTTAAGCGTAACCCCTGACCCTCATCTGCGGGGATCCACGTGCATTCACTGGTACCTAGCCACTGCGCACCAATGTCAATCATCCGGCCACCGCCAAACAATGATTGCCCAGGAGATGCGGGCATATACACTGGGTTACCCGCTAAAACGAAAGCCAAACGTGCGGTTGTGGGTACCGCGCCGGGTAGATCTATACTCAACTGGCTAATATAACTGGATGAAGCCAGCAGGCTACCGCTGGTCTCAACACTGACATGCGGGGTATAAAGCAACTTTAATAGCTGCTCAAGCTCACTAACTTGCTCATCTGGAAGAATTTTTCCACATTTGACAGCACGCGTATGCGACCAACAGCAGCCAGCTAAAAAACTTTGCAATGGAGTCGCTTGCTTCAACCAAGCATAAAAATATGCGACGCCAAGACCTAACAACATCCAATTAATTGGACTCATGCCTAAACGATAACGAGAGAGAGCAGTCGCCGTATCAATTATTCCCGCTAAGCGCATACCTGTTAAACCCAAGCCTAGTAAAGCCTGTGCTCCAAATGTTGCTAACTGTCCCGTTACTATCGTCGCACGGATATTTAGCCAAGGGTCAATTTTAGTTTGTGCACTGTCTAACTTGGTTTGTAATGAGACTAACTCCCCTCTTGCGGCTTCAAATGAAATAGCACCTATCACCCCGCCAAACAGGGTCAGAGTAGGTGCAATTAATGTCCGCATCTTTAACTCCTCAACCCCCTTCCCAACTCGTATCCAACTATCAACCACTGCCGTCAATGCAGCAGCCGCATAAAGACTCGCAGAGACTGTCTCTGCCATGCGCTGTTGATCCATCACATCAAGATTTGCGGCCTGGCTAAGGTAATTCTCTGCATTGAGTCCGTTGAGCAACAAAGCCGCCAAAGGCAACAATCCACCGCTGTTCTTAATCGCGGGAGAATCAAGGATGTCTTTTGCGCTACCCAGGCCAATCGCCTCGGCTGTGCGTTTGCTCCAGTCGTTTAGCGCCTTGGCCTTGCTGCCCAGTAGTTGCCATACCGTGGTACCGTTCACTGCACGCGATGTCAGCCACGCGTCATTGCCCAGCCGCACACTGATTAGCGTTGCCAGCCACTGCTTAGAAACACTTCCCTGACTTTTAAGGGCCAGTAGCGATGCGCCTAAGCGGCTGACTATTGCGGCCCATACGCCTTCGACGTCGTTAGCAACGCGGTCCAGTGCACGCAAGGCAGATTCATCGAGAGTCTGCGCCAGCAGTGCCCGAGTGTTGGCGAGGTTATCGCTGCTCAGTGCCTCGACTATTTCGCTGATGCGTGTCTGGCTGTTGATCACACCTTCTAATGAAGGACTCCACGCCATGAAAACTAAATGTAATGCGCCCTCATCGGGGGAGCGGATATACGTGTTGAACTGCTCAGCCCCCAGCTGTCGAATTCACTGAGCGCTGAGACAGGCGACAGCAAGCTGGTCGAGCCAGTCGAGCTGCTCTGAAGCTTCATAATCGACAAACCATGTACCGCTACTGTGGCGACGTAAATACTGGCCGCGATCGGCATAGAGCGCTTCGTGCCGTTTTTCAACGTACTGAAAATGCGCCGGAGCGGTGTCCTCCAACCATGTGTTCATCCGCTCAAGGTCGATGTACTCAGCTACTTTGGCGCTGCCCTGCCCCCCTTCCAGGTTGCTGACTTTGCTCTTGCGATATTCACTAATTGCTATTTGCGCCTGGCTTTTCAGCTCTGCAGGTAAGAATTGTTTTACTGGCGCTAGAGTTGCTTCGATATCGCGATGAATCTTTCCGAGCAAGGCGTCAGCCGACCCATGCGAATAGATCTGCCCACGGCCCTGATTGATCCGCGTTTCCTCTGCAAGCAGTTGATCAAGCTGGTGCTGGCTTTCGAGCATCAGCTCGCCTTGCTCCGACGTCATGCGAATGTCGTGGCCTTGAAAACGGTAATTGAGCATGCTGGCAACTTCGCCACCGTCTTCTTGGATCAGGCTGCGAACGAACCCGCCAACGGTCAGGCGAATATTGTTATCCGCAACCCATTGGCTGTGATCCGCTTCAAGTTGCTCTTGCTCGTGATTTATATCCCGAAGTACGCCCAGATCATCATCAACTGCAGCGAATACTGACCACAGACCTGCCGCCTGGCTCTGGGCTAGCTGAAGCCACACCTCTGTTCCGCTGACATCCCAAGGCACTGCACTCCACTGTCCAATAGGCTGCTCGCTGGCGTCGGGGTATTTAGCGGCAGCTTTATCACGCTGGTCTTGCCAGAGCATGGCGTCGGTATAGGATTTGATGTTGTCGAATGAGGGATTTTCCAGCATGTGCTTGTTAAGTTGCTCAATGCCTTCGGCGTACGCTTTCCCATTTTTTTGTTGGCCTTCTGCCAGTGCTTGCTCGCGCACTTCAGGCATCAGTTCTGCCAACAATGTCGACGAATCTTCCAGCCTTGGAGAGTGCGTGCTGTGCAGATCACTTGCAACCTGAGGCAAGGCTATTTTGCGCATCCGTGCAGAGCGCTGCTGCGCATTCTCTAACTGTTTGTAGTGCTCAGAACCAATGGGTCTTTCGGTGTAGAGAAGCCAGGCGTCATGAGTCTTTTTCAGGGCAATCCCAGCATCACTGGCGCTCGCTAGTTCGCTGTGTGGATCATCAAGCCCCTGTAGCTGTAAGCAACCATCGGCGGCAATCGCATAGCGCTTGAGCGGCCCTTGTGCATGCCAAAGATATAAGTAACCCGCGCGCAGTCGGCGCAGTGCCATCGGGTGACTTTCGGTTGTGCCAGGCGAGCTGAAGCAGCTGTGCTGTGCTGGATGCTCAGACAGGGCGTAACGCACTGGAACGATAAACACCTCATTTTGCCAGGCGGGGCATACGCCGATTGGGCTTCGGACATCAGTCGTGCTTTTGTCGAGCAGATTAGGATTGCTCACAGGCCAACTCCTTGTGCAAGTTGTCCTGAGGAAAGGAATTCCTGTTGCGTACACAGGTAGGCCAGTAATTGCCATGACAGATCAGCTGGCATTTCAAGTAATTCAAACTGCATCTTTACGAGCCTCCTGCTCTGCCGCTGCACATACGAGGCATACCGGCTTCTCCCTCAACAACGCGTTTCCTTGTGCGATAGTTAATAAGCTGCCCGCCTCAGCACTATCCGCAGCCTCCACCTGCCCCGGCAGTACCGGTGCGGCCCCTCGCCCACTGCCTGAGCTGCCACCGGCATTGAGCCGGATGGTTGGCCCCACCGCGTTGATGCTCGACGCACTGATAGTGATAAAACTGGGGCCGGCTTTGAGGGTGATTTCAGCGCCGGCTTCGATGACTATTTTTTGTCCCGCTTGTATGTGTATTTCACTGCCTGCGTGGCTCAGTTGGGCGACGCCGAGTTTGATGTGCTGATCCTGGCCAACGCTTAAATGATCATCGGTTTTTATCTCCACCTTGCGATCCGCATGGGTGGTGCGATGTTCTTCGGCTTTGAACTCGCTGTAGCTGTTGGCGGTAACCGTGTCGTGACGCTCGTTGAGCACGCTGATTTTCTGGTCGTGCTCGATCTCTTGATCCCAATCGCGCTCAGCGTGGATAAAAATCTGCTCCTGGGCTTTTTTGTCTTCGACTCGCAGTTCGTTGAAGCCCGCGCCGCCGGGTGAACTGAGGGACTTGAAGGTGCTGATGGTTTTGTTGGCGGGCAGCGGATAAGGCACGCTGTTTTCTTTGTGATACAGGCAGCCACTGATCAAGGGCTGGTCCGGATCGCCCTCCAAAAAACTCACCAGCACTTCCATGCCGACGCGCGGCGTGACGCCGCTGCCATATTTGGCGCCTGCCCAACTTGAGGCTACGCGCAACCAACAGCTGCTTTTATCATCAACGATGCCGGCGCGGTCCCAATGGAACACAACCTTGACCCGACCATATTCATCGCAGTGAATTTCTTGCCCTTGAGGGCCGGTAACCACTGCGCTTTGGCTGCCGAGAATGCGCGGTCGGGGGTGGCGTAAAGGGGGCCTATGAATCACCGCCCAGGGCGTAGCAATAAAGACATTGCGATAGCCGTGGTCGAAGTCATCCTTGAGCTGGGTCGTATCGCTGCTCACTGACTCTTCGAGAACTTGCGGCTGTTTGCCTTCATGACGCACTTCATTGATCAGCCACAAGTCGTTCCACTCAGACTTTGGATGATTGCTCAGAGCAAGAAAATGGCCACTTACCAGACTCGGCTGATCACTGCGCCCCTCAACCAATTCATAGTCACTGCGCTGACGTTCAAGAGCCCGGTTGGTGAGTTGTTTGCCGTGCTCTTGCTGAGTAAAGCGCCCCGGATAATCGTAATCCTCAAGGTCGGGCAAGAAGGTGGTTTCTGCAGCGCTTTCGAGCTTTGTGCTGGGCTTTTCAAAGTCATAGTCACGGCGGGTTACGCGTGTGGTGCGGGTTTGCGTACGCAGGTTAAAGCGTTTGATCACCGGCTCATCGGCGACCATGCCGGAGTCTTGCTGATAGGCGGTGGGAGCAAGTTTTGGGAAACCGGTCTGGTCATCTCCAAAGGCCAGAATATGGCCGTCGCGACTGTGCTGAAAGTGGTAGTGAATCCCCTCCTCTTCACACAGGCGCTGAATAAAATGCAGGTCTGATTCATCGTACTGCACGCAGTAGTTGCGGGCCGGATAAACCGCGCCAAGGTGAAACTGATAAGCCGTGCCGAGAATGCCGTGGGCTTCAAGCACTTGCTCGATGATTTGCTCGACGGTCTGGTTCTGGAAAATGCGCTGATTGATACTGTGTTCGAGGTACGCCAGTTGCGGGCGAATGGTGATTTCATAGCGGCTTAAACGCTTACCTGCATCACCTTGCCCGGCTCGATAGATCAGGCCGTGAACACCGCTACCGGTTGCCGACAACTGCAAAAACACCGGTTTGTGCATCAGGCTTTCAAGCGCAAGATCAGGCTGTTCACTGACCAGCTCGACATCGAAAGCATACGGCTGATTCAATGCTTCTCGGCCGGTAAATCCCAACACTTTAAAGTCGTGATCAAGCCCTTCGATCGCCAAGGTGAACGAGGCTTGGTTGGCTGGCGCGAACATTCCATGTTCCTTACGTGATGAGCTGCAACTCTCAGCTGAAAACCTCACGCAGCCTAATACCAATAACGCCAGGCATTGGCTGCATGAGGTGTAGGCGCTTTCTCAAATCGTTTTAGAGCACAGCGCCCAACCGGACTTAACCGGCAACCGGCGTGCGCCAGTCGTCTGAGCCGGAGGTGCCTGACACTTCGTGAGTCCAGACAATTTTGCGGTAGGTGAAGTAGACGTCTTCAAGGTGGGTGAAGTGCGAAAGGCCCGGGTCTTGGCAGTTCGGCATACGCGACTGGATATCCACCAAGATCGCGTCTTCCAGCTCAATGGTGAAGTAATGCTCTTGAGTTCCGGCTGCCGAGGTACGGAACCACTCAAGGCGGCACTTGCTGAGTTTCTCGCCAGAGGTAAGGGCGCTGAACAGCAACGGTGAAGACTTATCAAACACCTTGGTAATCATCAGCGGCTTGTGCACCCGCTGGCCAGTCGGCTGACCGGATTGCGGGTCACGCGGGATGATCACCTGATGCTCGAACGCTTCGACCAGAACCTGATCTTCATGACCTTCCTGATAGATGTTGCCGACTGAGTCCTGAGTGAAGGTGCCAGCGGTGATCAGGCCTTGTTTGGTGCCTTCGATAGAGAGATAGGCGGGAGTAGGCATTAGTACATTCCTTGAACTAATTGAAGGGAGTGCGCGGGCTATTTAAATGGCCAGCGTCACCCCTTACCTACACAAGAAATATGCCACGCACTAAAAAACCACAAGCAATCAACTGCTTAGCTTTTTCATGAGCTTTTGCGGCCACGCGCTCCAGTTGAAATCACTCAAAAGTGAGCAAAAACTTGCTCGATCACTTACGTGAAGTTGCCATAACGCATTCGCCTCGGCCCCGCTGGAGATTGGTGGGCAATTGATCAGCTTGAGCGACAACACGATGCAACAAACTGCGCATCATCGTTTCGCTCAGAAACAGCGAATTGAGCAGAACAATAAGCGGATGGAATAAGCCACTCAAGCCCATAACGAAAACGCCCCGAGCTGAACTGAATCAGTCGGGGCGTTTCCTTGATACAGCTTAAGCCGCGCTAAACAGCCGCGCGTCCCAGCTATCAGAACTGCTCTGCATCGAGCAGGTACAAGCTTTCGCTACCGGCTTTGACCGAGGCGCTCAGCGAGTGAATACGCGGCAGCACGCGGGCGAAGTAGAAGCGTGCAGTGCCAAGCTTGCTGACGTAGAAATCATCTTCGCCTTGCTTGCTCAGCGCAGTGCGCGCCATCAGTGCCCACATGTAAGCGTAAGCGGTGTAGCCGAAGGCATGCAGGTATTCAACAGAAGCCGCACCGATTTCATTCGGGTTGCTCTTGGCGCGTTCCAGCAGGTCTGCGGTCATCTGCTCAAGGATGCTGATTGCGCCCTTCAGCGGCTCAACGAATTCGGCCAGCGATGCGTCGGCAGAATCAGTGAATGCCTTGATCTCGTCAGCGAAGTGCTTGTAGAACGCGCCGCCGCTACCGATGACCTTACGGCCAACCAGATCGAGCGCCTGAATGCCGTTGGTGCCTTCGTAGATCTGGGTAATACGGCAGTCGCGAACCAACTGCTCCTGGCCCCACTCACGGATGAAACCGTGACCGCCAAAGATCTGCTGGCCGTGAATAGTGGTTTCCAGCCCTGCGTCGGTCAGGAAGGCCTTGGCTACTGGCGTGAGCAATGCAACCAGCTCTTCAGCACGCTTGCGGGTCGTTGGGTCTTCGCTGAACTTGGCGGTGTCGAGCTGCATGGCAACGTAGCTGGAGAAAGCGCGACCGCCTTCGTTCAGCGACTTCATGGTCAACAGCATACGACGTACGTCAGGATGCACGATGATCGGGTCGGCCGCTTTATCAGTTGCCACAGGGCCGGTCGGCGCACGGCTCTGAATACGCTCACGGGCGTATTCAATCGCGCTCTGGTAAGAACGCTCGCCAGTCGACAGGCCTTGGATGCCTACGCCCAGACGCTCGTAGTTCATCATGGTGAACATGGCTGCAAGGCCGCGATTAGGCGCGTCGATGATGTAGCCGGTAGCACCGTCGAAGTTCATTACGCAGGTCGCAGAACCCTTGATGCCCATTTTGTGTTCGATGGAGCCGCACGACAGGCTGTTGGCCTCGCCCAGCGAGCCATCAGCGTTGACCATGAACTTCGGTACCAGGAACAGCGAGATACCTTTAGGGCCTGCTGGCGCGTCTGGCAGCTTGGCCAGAACCAGATGAATGATGTTCTCGGTCAGATCGTGCTCACCGCCGGTGATGAAGATCTTGGTGCCGCTGACCTTGTAGCTGCCGTCAGCCTGTGGCTCGGCCTTGGTGCGGATGATGCCAAGGTCGGTACCTGCGTGCGGTTCGGTCAGGCACATGGAACCCGCCCACGTACCGGCGTACATGTTAGGCAGGTACTTTTCTTTGAGTTCTTCGCTGGCGTGAGCGTTGATCGACAAGCACGCACCGGCAGTCAGCATCGGGTACAGGCCGAACGACAGGTTGGCCGAGTTGACCATTTCTTCGACCTGCGCCGAGATTACTTTCGGCATGCCCATGCCGCCGAACACAGGGTCGCCACCCACACCAACCCAGCCGCCTTCAGCGTAGGTCTTGTAAGCCGCTGGGAAACCATCCGGGGTTTTCACCGCGCCGTTGGTCCAGGTGCAGCCTTCTTCGTCGCCGCTGCGATTAAGTGGCGCGATGATGCCGGCAGTAACTTTGCCCGCTTCTTCAAGAATTGCATTGGCGGTGTCTTCATCCACCACTTCGGCCAGAGCCGGTAATTCGGCCCACAGCTTAGATACTTCGAATACTTCGTTAAGCACAAAGCGCATATCGCGCAGGGGAGCTTTGTAATCCGCCATGGGTCATTCCTCAAACATGAAAAACAGATTTGCAACAGACTTTCGAGTGTACCCGAACAACATTACCGACACATAGGGTCGAGTTGTGACTGTACATCCACGAAATGTTCGCAGATTATTGAAATAAAAAGACCCGCCGAATGGCGGGTCTGTAAACGTTAAGCCGTTCGTCAGAGAGCGAGACTTTCGGCGCTCATGGCCATCATGCAATCACTGCCCGCCTGAGCGGCGGCCAGGTGCGCAGTGGTACGTGGCAACAGGCGCTTGAAGAAGAACTCGCAGGTCGCCAACTTGGCTTTGTAGAACTCGGCGTCATCGGTGCCGGCAGCCAGTTTTTCCGACGCCACCAGTGCCATACGCAGCCACAGGTACGCCTGAATCACGTAGCCAGAGAACATCAGATAATCGACCGATGCCGCGCCGACCTCGTCCGGATTTTTCATGGCGGCCATACCAATCTGCTGAGTCAGTTCGCCCCACTGCTTGTTCAAGCCGGCGAGCTGCGCAACGTAAGGTTTGAACTCGGCGTTATCAGCCTGCGCCTCACAGAACTTGTGCACGATCTTGGTGAAGCCACGGAGCAATTTGCCCTGGCTGCCCAACACCTTACGGCCCAGCAGGTCGAGTGCCTGAATGCCGTTGGTGCCTTCATAGATCAGCGAGATCCGGCAATCGCGCACCAGCTGCTCCATGCCCCACTCGCGAATGTAGCCGTGCCCGCCGAAAACCTGCATGCCAGTGTTGGTCACTTCAAGGCCGGTCTCGGTCATGAAGGCTTTGCAGATTGGCGTCAGCAGAGCCAGCAGGTTTTCAGCCTCCTCACGCGCCTCATCACTGACACCGTGGTGAGCCTGGTCAAGCAACTGCGCCGTGAAGTAGGCCAGCGCACGATTGCCCTGGTTGAAGGCCTTCATGGTCAGCAACATCCGGCGCACATCAGGGTGCACAATGATCGGATCAGCCGCTTTATCCGGCGCTTTTGGCCCGGTCAGCGAACGCATTTGCAGACGGTCGTTGGCGTATTTGATGGCGCCCTGAAAGCTGGCTTCGCCCAGACACAAGCCCTGCATGCCGGTGCCCAAACGCGCATGGTTCATCATGGTGAACATGCAGTTGAGGCCCTTGTTGAGTTCGCCAATCAGATAGCCGCGGGCACTGTCGAAGTTGATCACACAGGTAGCCGACGCCTTGATGCCCATCTTGTGCTCGATCGAGCCGCACGACACGCCGTTGCGCTCTCCGGCATTACCCGCCGAATCCGGCAGGAACTTGGGCACGATAAACAGCGAAATACCTTTGGTGCCAGCGGGTGCATCCGGCAGTTTGGCGAGGACCAGATGAACGATGTTCTCGCTCATGTCATGTTCGCCAGCCGAGATGAAAATCTTGCTGCCCGTCACCGCGTAGCTGCCGTCAGCCTGCGGCACGGCCTTGGTCTTGATGATGCCCAGGTCGGTACCGCAATGCGCTTCGGTCAGGCACATGGTGCCGGTCCACGTACCCTCGGTGAGCTTGGTCAGGTAGGTCTGCTTCTGCTCCTCGCTGCCGTGTGCATGAATCGCCGACATGGCGCCATGCGTAAGGCCTGGATACATGCCCCATGAGGTGTTACTGGCGCCGACCATTTCGCTGACCATCAAACCCAGCGAACTTGGCAGGCCCTGGCCGCCATAGGCTGGGTCCGCCGCCAAGCCGTTCCAGCCACCTTCGACATACAGCGCGAAGGCTTCCTTGAACCCTTCTGGCGTGGTGACGACGCCACTATTGAACTGGCACTCCTGCTCGTCACCGGTGCGGTTGATCGGGGCCAGCACTTGTTCGCAAAACTTGGCGCCTTCTTCAAGGATGGCGCTGACCATGTCTGGCGTGGCATCGGTTGCGCCCTGCGCGGCATAGCTTGAGTGAAAATCAAAAACTTCATCGACCAGAAAGCGCATGTCGCGCATCGGTGCTTTGTAGTCAGGCATATTCATTCTCCGTTAGCAGGCGCGTATGGCACCTAATTTAGGGGGCGCGCAATAATGTCCCTACGCTACTGCGTGTGAGCGACGGGAACAACAGAACTCGCCTTGCTGAATGCACCTGCATAAATGAGCGCGACAAACGGCAGGCGAAAAAAAACCGCTGCGTTTAACGGCAGCGGTTTTTGTACCTGCGATGAACCCGGAAACTAACGCATCACGGCGCAGTTTCCGGTGGGCTGATTAATAGCCCAGATCGAAGTTCTCTTCGCTCATGTCCATCAGGTTGTTGGCGCCCGACAGCATGGTTTCAACATGAGTGCGGGTACGCGGCAGGATGCGGGCGAAGTAGAAGCGCGCAGTCTGCAGCTTGGCCTTGTAGAACGCTTCTTCGCTGGTACCGGCAGCCAATTTCTCAGCAGCCAGACGCGCGATGTCAGCCCAGAAGTAAGCGAGGCAGGCGTAACCGCTGTACATCAGGTAATCAACCGATGCAGCGCCCACTTCTTCACGATCTTTCATCGCAGCCATGCCGACCTTCATGGTCACATCAGCCCACTCTTTGTTCAGTTTGGCCAGCGGCGCAACGAACTCGCTGATCGCTTCGTTGCCTTCGTTAGCCTGGCAGAACTTGTGCACGATCTTGGTGAAGCCTTTGAGTGCTTCGCCCTGAGTCATCAGAACTTTACGACCCAGCAGGTCGAGTGCCTGAATACCGGTAGTGCCTTCGTACAGCATCGAGATACGGCTGTCGCGAACGTTCTGCTCCATGCCCCACTCGGCGATGAAACCGTGGCCGCCATAAATCTGCACGCCGTGGTTCGCCGCTTCAAAACCAACTTCGGTCATGAATGCTTTCGCGATTGGAGTCAGGAAAGCCAGCAGTGCGTCTGCCTGCTTCTTCTCTTCTTCGTTCTGGCTGTACTTGACGATGTCGACCTGCTTGGCAGTGAAGTAAACCATTGCGCGATTGCCTTCGGCGAACGCTTTCATGGTCAGCAACATGCGGCGCACGTCTGGGTGAACGATGATCGGGTCAGCGGCTTTTTCCGGCGCTTTCGGGCCAGTCAGAGCGCGCATCTGCAAACGTTCACGCGCATACTTCAAGCCACCTTGGAAACCGGCTTCGGCGTGGGCCAGGCCCTGCAGAGCAGTACCCAGACGCGCAGTGTTCATGAAGGTGAACATGCAGTTCAGGCCTTTGTTGGCCGGGCCAATCAGGAAGCCAGTAGCGCCGTCGAAGTTCATCACGCAGGTCGCGTTACCGTGGATACCCATCTTGTGCTCAAGCGAGCCACAGGTAACCGCGTTGCGCTCACCCGCGCCGCCTTCAGCGTTCGGCAGGAACTTAGGCACGATGAACAGCGAGATACCTTTGGTACCCGCTGGTGCATCTGGCAGACGTGCGAGCACGATGTGGACGATGTTGTCGGCCATGTCGTGTTCACCGGCCGAGATGAAGATCTTGGTGCCGGAAACTTTGTAGGAACCGTCAGCCTGTGGCTCTGCTTTAGTGCGCAGCATGCCCAGGTCAGTACCGCAATGAGGCTCGGTCAGGCACATGGTGCCGGTCCACTCGCCGCTTACCAGCTTGTCCAGGTAGGCGTGCTTCTGCTCGTCGGTACCGTGAGCAGCGATGGTGTTCATTGCACCGTGCGACAGGCCCGGGTACATGCCCCACGACCAGTTGGAAGTGCCGACCATTTCGCTGATAACCAGACCGAGCGACTCAGGCAGGCCCTGGCCGCCGTGATCGACGTCATGGGCCAGGCTCGGCCAGCCGCCTTCAACATACTGCTTGTAAGCTTCTTTGAAGCCAGTCGGGGTTTTAACGCCCTCTTCGCTCCAGGTACAGCCTTCGATGTCACCCACACGGTTCAGCGGAGACAGCACCTGCTCACAGAACTTGGCGCCTTCTTCAAGAATGGCGCTAACCATATCTGGCGTGGCGTCCTGGCAGCCGGGGAGGCTCTGGTAATGCGCTTCATAGCCGAGCAGCTCGTCACGTACGAAGCGAATATCACGCAAGGGGGCCTTGTAATCAGGCATAGCGAATAACCTCTGCGGTGGTCGGTATGGATGACCGAATAAAAGGGTTCGATTACGGGTGAATCCCGCATGTCTGACCGCGACGAAACGCCACAATCAAACAGGTGTTTGAAACATACGTTTACGCCCCCGCCTTGTCAAGCACCTCAATCAGCCAGATGCAAATATCCCTCACCCGCGCATTATCGGCAGCGCGATGCTCAAAAATGGCGCACGCGGGTTCGCGGGATGCAGTACTGCAACAGCGGTGGTTAACGTATGTGTGGCCCATAAACCAGGGCAGACGCTGCGCGGCATAAAGCAGGAATTGCGCTTTGAAGGTTTACGGGCTTATCAGAAATGGCGCGATGGGCTGGATGAGTGGCGCAGCCGTCTATCGGATTCAGATGAGTGAACCCAGTGGTTTCAGCTTTGGGGCTAAAGCTGAAATCACATACGCCAATGGTATACGCCTGGTGATTGCGAGGTGCGCAGTCGCAGGATCAGACGCCCAGCACGGTTCAACACGCTGAAACGCCCATAAACTCACCCGTGAAAGACCAGCGCCTAGAGCGTCTCTTCGATCAGGCTGAACTCGAGATGCTGGGCAACGGCCGCTGGAGTCGGCTGTGCCAGACGCGGCACACGACCCAAACAAGGCGCAGGCAAGCGCTCGGCCAGCGTGGCGAGATTTTCTTCAAGGCGCGAAGTGTCTGGATCGACGATATTGGCGACCCAGCCTGCCAGCTCCAGACCGTCACGGGCGATGGCTTCGGCGGTCAGCACCGCGTGATTGATGCAGCCCAGGCGCACGCCGACCACTAAAACCACCGGCAACTTGAGGCTGATCACCAAATCGGAAATCGAAGCCTGTCCCGCCAGGGGCACGCGCCAACCGCCCGCGCCTTCGACCAGCGTGAAGTCAGCCCCTTTATCTATCACCGCCTGCACCGGCCCGCGCAGGCTGGCAACACTCAATTCGACTCCAGCTTCACGGGCTGCCAGATGCGGGGCAATCGCCGGCTCGAAAGCCAGTGGATTAACTTCATCGTATGTCAGGGCCAAGGTGCATTCGCCCAGCAGCGCCAGCGCATCTTCATTGCGCAGGCCTTCACGGGTTTTATGGCAGCCGGATGCAACCGGTTTGGCCGCGGCGGTTGAGTAACCGGCCAGGCGTGCGGCATGCAGCAAGCCGGCGGCAATGGTGGTTTTACCGATTTCGGTATCGGTGCCGGTGACAAAAAATACTGCGCTCATACAGGTACCTCGCTGGCGCTTGCTTTGCGCAAAACGCCGTAAACAACTTGATAGGTCGCTGGCAAACCTTGCGGCTGGCGGAACTGCTCATAAGCCTTGAGCAAGGCCTGCACGCGCGCGCGGCCAGTCAGGCCACCGGGACGCCCCGGATTGAGGTTATGCGCCCCGAGCGCTTTGAGCTCATGGGTAAGGCTGCGCACATCCGGGAAATACAAGGTTTCAGGGCGGGTTTGCAGGCTCAAAAGCTGCAAGCCGCTGCTTGCCGCATACCGTTGATAATCGTCGAACTGACGGAAGCGATTGACATGCACAAAACCGTCTACCGCTTGCCAGCTGTCCCGCAGCTCACACAGCGTGCCCACGCACAAGCTGCTGAATGCCAGCACACCGTTGGGCCGCAACACGCGAGCGGCCTCACTGAGCACGCTGGAGAAATCCGCGCACCATTGCAACGCCAGGCTGGAAAAAATCAGATCGACCGAGCCACTGCGCAACGGCAGCTTTTCGGCGTCACCGGCGATGAAATGCTCTGCTCCGCCCTGAGGTTGAGCGTGTGCCAACATGCCCTCGGCAATATCCAACGCCAGGCCGCTCGCCCCGGCAAATTGTGGCGCCAGCACGCGACTGAAATAACCGGTGCCGCAACCCAGATCGAGCCAGTGCTGTGGTTGCAAGTCATCAGGCACTTGCTGCAACAACTGATGCCCCACGGTGCGCTGCAATTCAGCGACGCTGTCGTAACTGCGTGCAGCACGCGAAAACGAGGCAGCAACCTGGCGTTTGTCGGGCAACGACGCCTGGATATATTCAGACATCGCTCACCTCGGTCAAAAATGCATCAATCGCTGCCGCCACTTCGTGCGGGCGCTCCAGCACAAAGGCGTGACTGGCGTTGTCTATCAGTCCGATTTCGACATCCGCCAACAGCTCGAGCAATTGCCCGGCAGCCGTCGCAGGCACCAACGCATCGCTGCCTGCGAACAGATGCAGTTGCGGGCCGGCATAACCCTGCAGTGCCTCACGTGTATCCAATGAAGCGAGTAAATCCAGACTGGCTAACAAGGCCGCTGGCGGACAATGTGGCGCGCCGCCGACCAGCAACCGCGAAAGCCCGCGAGCATCTGCCGCGCCCTGACTACAGAGCAGCGCAAAACGCTTGAGAATAGTTGCAGGCTCGGTCGCGCAGGCCTGACGGAAGGCATCGAAGGTTTCACCCGCCATCGCACACGGCCAGTCGTCCAGCGCAATGAAGCTGCTGTTACTGGCCAATGTCACCAAGCCAGGACAACGTTCACCGCGATAGGCCGCCAGCTCGGCCGCAAGCATGCCGCCAAGCGACCAGCCACCCAACCAGGCATTGTCGGCCAGTCGGTCATCCAGTTCTTCGAGCCAGGCTTGCGGGTCGCTGCCTGGCAATTCTGGCAACGGTTCAATCTCGACGTGCAAGCGCTCATCGAGTCCGCGCAAAGCATCTGCCAACGGCTGCAATGGCGCCGTGCCCAAGCCCCAACCGGCCAATAGAACCAGGCGATTACGCATGCTCGGCCTCCATTATTGCGTTGCAGTCCGCCAACGCCTCAAGCAACACATCGAGCTGCTCGACACTGTGCGCCGCCGACAAGGTTACCCGCAGCCGCGCACTGCCAGCCGGCACCGTGGGCGGGCGAATGGCCGTGACCAGAATGCCGCGATCGCGCAGTAGCTGCGAAAAGCGCATGGCGCGGTCACTATCACCGATCACAATTGGCTGAATCGGCGTGGTGCTCTCCATTAACTCTAGGCCGATATTGCCGACCCCTGCACGAAAACGCTGAATCAGCGCATCCAGATGCTCGCGTCGCCAATGTTCGCTGCGCAGCAACTCAAGGCTTTTCAGCGTGGCGCAGGCCAGCGCGGGAGGCTGACTGGTTGTATATATGTAGGGTCGGGCAAATTGCACCAGGGTTTCGATCAATTCCTCGCTGCCGGCAACAAATGCACCAGCAGTGCCGAAAGCCTTGCCCAGCGTACCGACCAAAACCTGCACAGCGTCCACGCCTAACCCGAAGTGCTCGGCAATGCCGCCGCCGGTTGCGCCCACAGGCCCAAACCCGTGGGCATCATCAACCATCACCCAGGCATCACGTTTTTTGGCCTCGGCGCACAGCGCTGGCAGGTCAGCCGTATCGCCGTCCATACTGAACACACCGTCGGTGACGACCAGCGTGTTGCCCGTGGCCTTCTCCAGGCGACTGGCAAGGCTGGCCGCATCGTTGTGCAAATAGCGCGAAAAACGGGCATTGCTGAGCAAGCCGGCATCAAGCAGGGAGGCATGATTGAGGCGGTCTTCCAGAACTGTGTCGCCCTGACCAATCAACGCGGTAACCGCGCCCAGATTGGCCATGTAGCCCGTGGAGAACAGCAGCGCGCGCGGACGCCCGGTAAAGTCGGCAAGTGCTTCCTCCAACTCGTGATGCGGCGTGCTGTGGCCAATTACCAAGTGCGAGGCGCCGCCGCCAACTCCCCAGCGCGCAGCACCCGCGCGCCAGGCTTCGATCACCTGAGGATGATTGGCAAGGCCCAGATAGTCGTTGGAACAAAACGCCAGCAACTCGCGGCCATCAACCTGCACCACAGGACCTTGCGGCGACTCCAGCAAGGGACGCTGACGGTACAGATGCGCGGCGCGGCGCTCGGTTAGGCGTGTGGCGAGATCAAATGGCATGGCAGTCCCGAAGGTGCGCAATCACTGAAACCTGTAACGGCTAAAGTGATTGCAGTAACAAGGCAGGCAAACGATTACGGACGCCAGCAGACTCAAGAACATGAGCCTGCTGGCACCGTTCACAGCAACGGCTCAAACCGCGGCGTTGTAGAACTGCTCGCTGCTTTTTTGCTCAATCAGGGCTTGCTCGATAGCGGCCTGATGCACTTCATCGGCGTGTTCCTCGCGCTCTTCCGGCTTGATGCCCAAACGCGCGAACAGCTCCATGTCCTTGTTGGCTTGCGGGTTGACCGTGGTCAGCAGCTTCTCCCCATAGAAAATCGAGTTGGCACCGGCGAAGAACGCCAATGCCTGCATCTGGTCATTCATCGCCTCACGGCCGGCAGAAAGGCGCACATGCGATTTCGGCATCATGATCCGCGCAACCGCCAGCGTGCGGATGAAGTCGAATGGATCAACGTCCTTCTCTTCAGCCAACGGCGTGCCTTTGACCTTGACCAACATGTTGATCGGCACCGACTCCGGATGCTCAGGCAAGTTGGCCAGTTGGATGAGCAGGTTCGCCCGGTCATCCAGCGACTCGCCCAGGCCGAGAATCCCGCCGGAGCAGATTTTCATGCCGGAATCACGCACATAGGCCAGTGTTTCCAGGCGATCCGCGTAGGTACGCGTGGTGATGATGTTGCCGTAGAACTCTGGCGAGGTATCGAGGTTGTGGTTGTAATAATCCAACCCGGCATCAGCCAGCGCAGCGGTTTGTTCTTTGTCCAGCTTGCCCAGTGTCATGCAGGTTTCCAGACCCAGCGCCTTGACGCCTTTGACCATCTCCAGCACGTAGGGCATGTCTTTAGCCGAAGGATGCTTCCAGGCCGCGCCCATGCAGAAACGAGTCGAGCCAATGGCTTTGGCGTCGGCTGCAGCTTGCAGGACTTTCTGTACTTCCAGCAGTTTTTGTTTTTCCAGACCGGTGTTGTAGTGGCCAGACTGCGGGCAGTACTTGCAGTCTTCCGGGCAGGCGCCGGTTTTAATCGAAAGCAAGGTTGAGACCTGCACGCGGTTGGCATCGAAATGCTCGCGGTGCACGGTCTGCGCCTGAAACAACAGGTCGTTGAAAGGCTGCTCGAACAGTGCTTTGACTTCAGCTAGCGACCAGTCGTGACGCGTTGCGATAGATGCGGTTGCATTCATGAAAGAGTTCCTTCGACGCTTGGCGGCGTCTGTTGTCAGGGATAACGGCCAAAGCGCCGCAATTCAGGCTTAAGGCATCATAAGTTGTGTATTGACGCTGTCAACCCAGAACAAGACACAGGTTTACATCTGCTCAATTATTGATCTATAGCAAGCAACCATCACCCTAACCCCGCCACAGCACATACACCCAACAAGGAGTCGCCGTGAGCCCGCTGAAAACGCTATCCGAGCGGATATTGCGCGCCTTGAACTGGCGGGCGTCAGGCAGGTGCCTGCTTTGCGATGCCAACGCAGACAATCCGCCGCTGGCTATTTGCAGCGGTTGCGAAGCTGATCTGCCGTGGCTCGGCGCACATTGCTTGGTATGCGCGTTGCCGCTCACCCATCACGGCCTGACATGCGGTGAATGCCTGAAACGCCGGCCGTCTTTTGCACGGGTAGAAGCGCCCTGGCGCTATGAATTTCCGGTGGCGAGCCTGATAAATCGCTTCAAGCACCGGGGCGATATGCCGTTTGGGCGACTGTTGGCGGATTTGCTCACCCAGCATGTGCAGCACGCACTGGATCAGGGCCTGCCGAGGCCGGATGGCCTGATTGCGGTACCTTTATCGCGGACAAGGCAACGCCAGCGCGGCTTCAATCAGGCGCAGATGCTTAGCCAGTGGTTGAGCCGACAGCTGCATATCGACACATTAAAAGACGTACTGATCCGCACCGCCGACGCCCCCGCGCAGCAGCAACTTGATGCCAAGGCGCGTAAACGCAACCTGCGCCACGCCTTTAACCTGCACCCAGATGCCTCGGTCAACGGTTTGCATCTGGCCCTGGTTGATGATGTGCTCACCACCGGCGCCACAGCCGACACCCTTGCTCGCCTGCTGTTGCGTGCAGGCGCTACGCGGGTCGATGTTTACTGTTTGGCACGCACGCCGAAGCCGGGTGATAGCACTTGAGCGTGCCCCGCTAAGCGCGGCTTGACTTACGCCAGCCTAAACGCCACTTTGCCCGACAACCGCCTCACTCAACAGAATGCCCATGTCTTTACCCAGCCTGCTCGCCCAGTACATCGTGCGCCGCCCACAGCGCATCGCCCTGCTCCAGCACATTGCCGAGCAAGGCTCGATTACGCGGGCAGCAAAAAGCGCCGGCCTGAGTTACAAGGCCGCGTGGGATGCGATTGACGAGTTGAACAACCTGGCCAACCAACCGCTGGTCGTGCGCAGCGTGGGTGGCAAAGGTGGCGGCGGCGCCAGATTGTCTGCCGAAGGCGAACGCGTGCTGCGTTTGTATCAGCGCCTGCAATTGCTGCAAAGCCAGATACTCGAAGCGGCAGAAGATGCAGACGACCTCGATCTGCTCAGTCGCCTGATGCTGCGCACCAGCGCTCGCAACCAGTTGCATGGGCGAATCCGGCAAATCGACAGCCTTGGCCACAATGACCTGATTACTCTGGAACTCGCGGGCGGGCTGACATTAACCGCGCAAATAACCCGCGACAGCACGCACACCCTTGAACTGCAACTGGGCGCGCCGGTATTGGCGCTGATCAAGGCTGGCTGGCTTGAGCTGCACCCCGTCGATGCACCGGCAATTCCGGGCAACAACAGCCTGACCGGGGAGATCAGCGAGATCCTTGATGCCGAAGATGGCCCCACCGAAGTACGCATCCGCCTGAGTAATCAGCAGACCCTCTGCGCGCTGGCCCAGCCCGAACACTTGCACGCGCTGGCACTCAAAACAGGAAGCGCTGTGCAGGTGCAGTGCGCGCCGAGCAACGTTTTGTTGGGCACCCCGATTTAAGCGGCAATTGCGTAACACAGCTGCAACAATAACTTCACACAGGGTCTCTATGGTGGCTGCACCACCGGCAAGGAGCCTGCCATGAAGCTGTTAGACGACCTGCAATCCAGCGACTTTGAAAACCTGACCCAACTCAGCCGCCGCCGCTTTATCGGGGCCGGTGCAGCCTGCGGCGCCGCGCTGTTCCTCAGTGGCAATCTGCTCAGCCGCAGCGTGATGGCAGCAACCGCAAATGCCGGCTCCAGTGCCTTGCTCGGTTTTGCCAATATTGCCGCGAGCACCGCCGACACCATCAGCCTGCCCGCTGGCTATACCTCGTCGGTATTGATCAGTTGGGGCCAGCCGCTGCACACGGGTGGCCCGGCCTTTGACCCGCACGGCAAAAACACGGCGAGCGATCAGGAAGTACAGTTCGGTGACAGCAACGATGGCATGAGCCTGTTTGCCATGCCCGACGACGAGAATCGGGCACTGCTGGCGATCAATAACGAGGCCACGGACTACCGCTTCCTGTTCGCCCATGGCAAAGCGCCGCAGTCTGCGGAAGATGTGCGCAAGGCGCTGGCCAGTGAAGGTGTTTCGATCATTGAGGTCGAGCGCCGCGGCCAATCCTGGCAGTTCGTGCAGGGCTCGCCTTTTAATCGTCGCATCCACGGTAATACCCCGATCCGCGTAAGCGGCCCGGCGGCGGGTCACGACTGGTTGAAAACCGCAGCCGACAGCAGCGGTATCGAGGTGCTCGGCACATTCCAGAACTGCGCCAACGGTCAAACGCCGTGGGGCACCTACCTGACGTGCGAAGAGAACTTCACCGATAGTTTTGGCAGCAGCGATGCCCGGCAGGCGTTCACCCCGGCCCAGCAGCGCTATGGCGTAAGTGTTGAGAGCGAAGACATCAACTGGCATCAGCACAATGAGCGCTTCGATCTGGCGAAGAATCCCAATGAGCTGAATCGTCACGGCTGGATTGTCGAGATCGATCCATTCGACCCGCAGTCTGTTCCGGTCAAGCGCACAGCACTCGGACGCTTCAAACACGAGAACGCAGCCTTTGCCGAAACCAAGGACGGGCGTGCTGTGATTTACATGGGCGACGATGAACGTGGCGAGTTTATTTACAAGTTCATCAGCCGGGACAAGATCAACCGCAAGAACCCCAAAGCCAACAAAGATCTGCTCGATAACGGCAGCCTTTATGTCGCGCAATTTGATGCCGGTGACAACGACAGGAATCACCCGAAAGGTCATGGTAGCTGGGTCGAGCTGCGCCACGGCAAGAACGGCCTCACCGCCGCCAACGGTTTTAACAGCCAGGCCGAGGTGCTGATCAATGCCCGCCTCGCTGCCAGCATCGTCAACGCTACACGCATGGATCGCCCGGAGTGGATCGTGGTCAGCCCGATTGATGGCAAGGTTTACTGCACGCTGACCAACAACGCCAAGCGCGGCAATGAAGGCCAGCCAGTGGGCGGCCCGAATCCGCGGGCCAATAATATCTACGGCCAAATCCTGCGCTGGCGCGAAGCCAACGACGACCACGCATCCACCGCACTGGTCTGGGATTTGTTCCTGATTGCCGGCAACCCGCAACAGCATGCAGGTTCGCCGCAGGCGGGCTCCGGCAATATCACGGCGCAGAACATGTTCAACAGCCCGGACGGCATGAGTTTCGATGCGGCGGGACGTTTGTGGATTCTCACCGATGGCGACAGCAGCAACAGCGGCGACTTTGCCGGCATGGGCAATAACCAGATGCTCTGCGCCGATCCGGCCAGCGGTGAAATCCGCCGGTTTTTGGTCGGTCCGGTCGGCTGCGAGGTCACCGGTATCAGCTTCACCCCAGACCAACGCACGCTGTTTGTCGGTATCCAGCATCCAGGCGAAAAAGGCACCTCGACCTTTCCCGACTACCAACCCAATGGCACACCGCGCTCCTCGGTGATCGCCATACGCCGCGAAGATGGCGGGATCATCGGCAGCTGAAAAAACAGCATCCCGCACCACTGAAACGGTCGCGCGCGACCGACGGAGAAGGCTAGGACCAGTCTCTGCAAACGAGCGTCCAGAGCCCGTTTGCAGAGCGCTAATATGTGCCGCAATACTTCTTCAGCGCTTGCGTAATACGCGTCACCCGCGCCTGCGTTACCATGGCCGCCTAATCGCAGCAGCCAGCTGCGCGAAGGAGCGGTCATGTCTCACCCATTTGCTGCACTTACACCCGATCTGGTACTGGATGCAGTTGAAAGCATCGGCTTTCTGAGCGATGCGCGCATCCTTGCGCTCAATAGTTATGAGAACCGGGTTTATCAGGTGGGCATTGAGGATGAGACGCCGCTGATCGCCAAGTTCTACCGGCCAGATCGCTGGACCGACGCCGCCATTCGCGAAGAGCACAGCTTCACGTTTGAGTTGGCGGAATGCGATGTGCCGGTGGTTGCGCCGCAGGCGATAAACGGTGAAACCCTGTTCGAGCATGCCGGTTATCGCTTCACCCTGTTCCCGCGTCGGGGTGGCCGCGCGCCAGAGCCGGGCAACCTCGATCAGCTTTACCGGCTAGGGCAATTGCTTGGGCGCATGCACGCCGTGGGTTCGACCAAGCCGTTTGAGCACCGCGACACCTTAACGGTCAGCAACTACGGTCACGCCTCACTGGCCACCTTGCTGGAAGGCAACTTCATACCCAAAAGCCTGCTGCCGGCCTATGAATCGGTCGCGCGCGATTTGCTCAAACGTCTGGATGAACTGTTCGCCAACAATCCAGTAAACGCCATTCGGGTACACGGCGACTGTCACCCGGGTAACCTGCTGTGCCGTGACGACACCTTCCATATGGTCGACCTCGACGACTGCCGCACCGCACCCGCCGTGCAAGACCTGTGGATGATGCTGGCCGGTGAGCGCCATGAACGCCTCGGGCAACTCTCGGAACTCATGGACGGCTATCAGGAATTCCACGATTTCAATCCGCGCGAATTACCGCTGATTGAAGGCCTGCGCGCACTCCGCCTGATGCATTACAGCGCTTGGCTGGCGCGGCGTTGGGATGATCCAGCGTTCCCGCACAGCTTTCCCTGGTTTGGCAGCGAGCGCTATTGGGGCGAACAAATCCTGATGCTGCGTGAGCAGATGGCCGCACTCGATGAAGAACCGCTGAAACTATTCTGAGTACAGGCCGCGCTTGCAAGCCCGTACACAGCCCCAGCCATTAATGCTGAGCGACTGTGACGGGCTTTTTGCTGAACGAATAGAACAGGTTCGGTTCGCTGATCACGTAAAGATTGCCCAAGGTGTCCATCGTCACACCTTCGGCCTGCGGCACGCTTTCTTTGACATCGCTGAGGCCGCTCAAGAATGTGCGGCTGCTGACCAGGTCCCCGTCGCTATTCAATTCGAACAGCGCCTTGCTCTCATCGCTGAGTAGCAGCAAATGCCCGGTCACGGGATCAACATGCACCGCCGACAGGTCGGTCGAATAAACGCTGCGGTCGAGCCACTCGCTCAAATCGCGAACCTCCAGTTGCAAGTTGCCAGCAAGGGACTCACGCACGCCGGTGATTGCAAACAGCTGGCGCGGATCACGCTCCTTAACCGCATACAAGCGATCCTCAACCGCGTCGTAGGCAATGCCTTCCAGGCCTTTGTTTTCGGTGTCGGACTGATTAAGGCCCAAGGTCACGTTGCGCGCATTGTTGCGGTTAATCGGTCCAGGCGTCGCGGGCATCGTCAAAAAGCTGATGCTGTGGCTGCGCTCCTCGACAACGGCCACCAAGCCATCGCCCATATAGGTAATGTCTTCGGTGTCTTTGAAACCAATCAGTGGATAACTCGCCAGCACGTTGGAGGACTTATCCATCGCGACGATCTGCATCGGCCCGGAGTTGGTAATGGCCAGCAAACGGTTCTGATCGTAGTCATAGGTAATGCCCGACAAGTCATCCGGAACGCCCGCCACCGGCAACGCCTGCAGATCAACGCGGTAATCCGGCAGCCAGATTGCGTTATCTATGCGTGTGCTGGCTTGCGCCATGTCGACCCAGTTGAAGTAGATACGCTCCTTCACCCGTAATACTGAAGCAGCCGTGAGCACCAGCGCCGCTGCGCATACACCAGCCAGAGCGGCTTTACGTGGGTGCAGTACGCACCAGGATTTGAGCTGACTAAAAATAGAAGTACTGCTTTTCAAAAGACCCGTCCCAACTCATCTAAAGCACCGAAGCACTCGGTTAAAAATCTGAATGTCACCCGCAAAAAAGATAGGAATCGCGAGTGCCGGTGCATTTTGCATGCACACATATGACAACAATGCGAATAGGCGTTCCCCGATGTAAAAAAAGGCTTACGTTTTTGTGTGGCCACGGGCCGACAATAAAGCTGAACAACCAGACAAAAAGTGCAGCGCAGACTAGAATTGGCACTTTCGTTAGCACCCTAAGCAAGGACTCTCATGGCCACCGCCAATCCGCAGCGCGGATATATTCTCGGCCTCACGGCATACACGATCTGGGGTTTATTCCCGCTGTACTTCAAGGCCATCGCCGAAGTGCCTGCACTCGAAATCATTGTCCACCGCGCTGTGTGGTCGGCAATTTTCGGTGCCCTGCTCTTGCTGGTGTGGAAACACCCAGGCTGGCTGCGCGAGCTGCGCGCCAATCCCAAGCAGTTTGCGGTTTTAGCGCTGAGCGGCGTACTCATTGCCAGTAACTGGCTGGTGTACGTGTGGGCGGTCAATCATGGGCGCATGCTTGAGGCCAGCCTTGGCTACTACATCAACCCATTGATCAACGTTCTGCTGGGCATGCTGATTCTCGGTGAGCGCCTGCGTCGCTTGCAGTGGATTGCAGTTGGCCTTGCCGCGCTCGGGGTACTGCAGCAGTTGTGGCAGGTCGGCAGTATTCCGTGGGTATCGCTGGTACTGGCCCTGACATTCGGTTTCTACGGCCTCATCCGCAAGCAGGCGCCGGTTAAAGCGCTGCCTGGTCTGGTTGTTGAAACCTGGATGCTGTTGCCGCTGGCGATTGGCTGGATCGTACTCAACCCCAGCGCGATGAGCAGCAACCCTGAATTCTGGACAACATCCGAGGCGTTCTGGCTGATCGCCGCCGGGCCAATTACCTTGGTGCCGCTGGTGTGCTTCAACGCAGCGGCGCGGCATCTGCCTTACACCACACTGGGTTTCCTGCAGTATCTGGCACCGACGCTGGTATTGCTGCAGGCCGTATTCCTGTTCGGCGAGACATTCGATTCGAGCAAACTGCTGGCCTTCATTTGTATCTGGGCCGGGTTGGTGATTTACAGCGTCGATGCGTGGCTCACACTGCGTCGCCAGCCGCCCATCGAACCGCAAGCCTGATCAAGACCGTCGCCGCAATGCTGTGGCGACGGCCTAAATTCTGATCAAAAAACACTCAATTCGATGCAACCCATAGCGCTTATGGGCTGCATCGACTCATCCCAAACTTATCCACAGAGGCATCCCCAGCCGTTGTGCACAAGCTGAAAAGGCCTGAGTGTTTTTTGATCAATCCTGACAAAACCTTGCAGCACTAAGAGCGCAAGCGGGTCTCCCCAGTTTATCCACAGGCCTACGCACGCAGAACTTGGATAGTTGTGTGTAGCGCCGAATACGCCGCTACAAAACCCCAAGCACTAGCTTTCGGCGCGGATATTCAGCTCCACCATCAGATCATCCGCCAGGGTCTCCAGCTGGAGTTTCAGCGCATCTAGGGTCAGCGACACAGGCACTGCCAACATGGCTTCGGCGTGGAACAGCGGCTCACTGCTCATCGGCGCCGGCATAACATCGGTGATCAGGCTTTCGACGTTGACCCCAAGCTCGGTCAACAGGCGGGTGATGTCGCGCACAATGCCTGGCCGGTCATTGCCGACCAGATCCAGCAGCACCGGCTTGGCCACACACGAAGGCTCATCACCGCTCGGCGCCAGCAGAATACGAATGCCGTGAATGCTCAGCCCCTGCAGCGCCTCGACCAACTCGGCATGCGACTCGGCAGGCACAGCCACGCGCAGAATCCCGGCAAACTGGCCGGCCATGCGTGACATCCGGCTCTCAAGCCAGTTACCGCCGTGATCAGCGATGCACTGCGCAACACGCTCGACCAACCCGGGCTGATCCTGAGCAATTACCGTGACGACTAAATGTTCCATTGTGAGCCTCGCGTTTGTGGAGATAGACATGGGACCGCAAGTGTCTGCGCCCATTCAAACTAACTGTTTGCTCGCGCAGGCAAGCCTAGCCAATAGGTGTAGAACGCATTGTCGCGGCAATAACCCAGGCGCTCATAAAGTGCTTGGCCCGCCGTGTTGTCCTTGGCGGTTTCAAGCTGCAAACCGCAGACACCCGTGCTTTCGCCGTAGTTGCGGGCAGCATTCATCAACCCCTCCCCAACTCCCTGACGGCGCGCATGAGGCGCGACATATAAGTCGCTGAGCAACAACGCAGGCGCCAGATGCAGGGATGCGAAGAACTTATAGAGCTGGACGAAACCGAGGGCTTTAGTGCTTACGTCGCGGGCGATAAAGATGATCGACTGACCTTGTAGCAATCTGTCATGCAAAAAATCGCTGACCTGCTGCGTGCTTTTCTCGACCCCATAGAAGTGCAGATAGGCTGAAAAAAGTGGGCTTAAATCATCCAGATCGCTAAGCGTCGCCTGCTCTATATGCATCGAGGAGCTCCTGTTCAGTTCCACATCAGTATAGGTGGGCAAAGCAAGATCGACGAACGTATAGAATCTAGAAGCAATTAATCGTGTACCGTTTCCGCACTTTTATGAAACAATATTGACCTTCTTTGCACACACAACATTCCTTGCGTGACTAGAAATCGACTTTCGGTCGGAGTACGACGCGCTTGCGACTGATTTTCCCAAGATCTTGATGTAGTATGCCGCGCCGTGGACTACAAGACTGTTTCCGGCAGTCCGTCGTGGCTATTGAGTAAAGCTGAACAGAGTGAGGCAAGTGATGACTGAACACGTTCAAGTAGGTGGCCTGAAGGTTGCCAAAGTGCTGTTCGACTTCGTAAACAACGAAGCCATCCCCGGTACCGGCATTGCTGCCGACAAGTTCTGGGCAGGCGCTGAGGCTGTGATCAACGATCTGGCCCCAAAAAACCGCGCTCTGCTCGCCAAGCGCGACGCTATTCAAGCGCAAATCGACGGCTGGCATCAGGCTCGCGCCGGCCAGGCTCACGATGCAGTGGCCTACAAGGCTTTCCTGCAGGAAATCGGTTACTTGCTGCCTGAACCGGCTGAGTTCGCCGCGACCACCCAGAACGTCGACGAAGAAGTCGCGCGTCTGGCGGGTCCGCAACTTGTAGTGCCGGTCATGAACGCACGCTTCGCCCTGAACGCCTCGAACGCGCGCTGGGGTTCGCTTTACGATGCGCTGTACGGCACCGACGCGATCAGCGAAGAGAATGGCGCCGAAAAGGGCAAGGGCTACAACAAGGTTCGTGGCGACAAGGTTATTGCTTTCGCTCGCGCGTTTCTTGATCAGGCAGCGCCTTTGGCTGCAGGCTCGCACGTTGACTCAACCGGCTACCGCATTGAAGGCGGCAAGTTGATTGTCAGCCTCAAAGGCGGCAGCAACACCGGCCTGCAAGACGACGCACAGCTGATTGGTTTCCAGGGCGAAGCAAACGCTCCGGTAGCCGTGCTGCTCAAGCACAACGGCCTGCACTTCGAAATTCAGATCGACGCCAACACTCCGGTTGGCAGCACTGACGCCGCTGGCGTTAAAGACGTGCTGATGGAATCGGCGTTGACCACCATCATGGACTGCGAAGATTCGGTAGCCGCCGTAGATGCCGACGACAAAGTCGTGATCTATCGCAACTGGCTCGGCCTGATGAAGGGCGACCTGGCTGAAGAAGTCTCCAAAGGTGGCACCACCTTCACCCGCACCATGAACCCGGATCGCGTTTACACCCAGGTTGATGGCGGCGAACTGAGCCTGCACGGCCGCTCACTGCTGTTCGTGCGTAACGTTGGCCACTTGATGACCATCGACGCGATCATCGACAAAGACGGCTTTGAAGTGCCGGAAGGCATCATGGACGGTCTGCTGACCAGCCTGATCGCCATCCACAACCTCAACGGCAACACCAGCCGCCGTAACACCCGCACCGGTTCGATCTACATCGTTAAGCCGAAAATGCACGGCCCGGAAGAAGTCGCCTTCACCACCGAACTGTTCGGCCGTGTAGAGCAGGTGCTGAGCCTGCCGGTTAACACGTTGAAAGTCGGCATCATGGACGAAGAGCGTCGCACCACCGTCAACCTCAAGGCGTGCATCAAAGCGGCCAGCGAGCGCGTGGTGTTCATCAACACCGGCTTCCTCGACCGTACCGGTGATGAAATCCACACTTCGATGGAAGCTGGCGCCGTTGTGCGTAAAGCAGCCATGAAAGCCGAGAAGTGGATTGGCGCTTACGAAAACAACAACGTCGACGCTGGTTTGGCAACGGGCCTGCAAGGCCGTGCGCAAATCGGTAAAGGCATGTGGGCCATGCCTGACCTGATGGCCGCGATGCTTGAGCAGAAAATCGGCCACCCGATGTCCGGCGCCAACACCGCCTGGGTTCCATCGCCGACTGCTGCCACCTTGCACGCGCTGCACTACCACAAGGTTGACGTATTCGCCCGTCAGGAAGAGCTCAAGAGCCGCACACCGGCTTCGGTTGATGACATTCTGACCATCCCACTGGCCGCTGATACCAACTGGTCTGCCGAGGAAATCCAGAACGAACTGGACAACAACTCGCAGGGCATTCTGGGTTATGTAGTGCGCTGGATCGACGCGGGCGTCGGTTGCTCGAAAGTGCCGGACATCAGCGATGTCGGCCTGATGGAAGACCGCGCCACACTGCGTATTTCCAGCCAGTTGCTGGCTAACTGGCTGCGCCACGGCATTGCCACCGAAGAGCAGATTGTCGCCAGCCTCAAGCGCATGGCGCCGGTGGTTGACCGTCAGAACGCTAACGATCCGACCTACCGCCCACTGGCACCGGACTTCGACAGCAACATCGCCTTCCAGGCTGCGCTGGAATTGGTCGTCGAAGGTGCCAAGCAACCAAACGGCTACACCGAGCCGGTTCTGCACCGTCGTCGTCGTGAGTTCAAGGCTGCCAACGGCCTGTAACTCACCTTTGACGTGAACCGCTGAAGAAAACGGCCGCCCTCCGGGCGGTCTTTTTTTGCCTGCGATTCAGCCCGGCCGCCTAGACTTACGTCCAATGGGCGCTAGTCGCCTGCCAACGCACACTGGCTAAAAAAATACAGGTTAATAACCAGGGCCCGGCTATGGCTGACAACACCTTCGCTGAAACCGGCAAGAGCGCGGTGCTGCAAAACATTCAAGGCACTATGGCCTTCCTGCAACAGTTCCCGCCATTCACTCAGATGGACATGGCGCATCTGGCCTATCTGGTTGAGCACTGTCAGCTGCGCTTTTATGCACAGGGCGAAACCATCCTCAACCCGGAAGATGGCCCGGTCGAGTTCTTCTATATCGTCAAACAGGGTCGTGTAGTGGGCGAACGCCCGCACGCAGGCAAGCAACCTGAACAAAGTACCTTCGAGATATCCACAGGCGAATGCTTCCCGCTGGCCGCATTGATCGGTGAACGCGCCACGCGCACGCGGCACTTGGCGGGCGAAGACAGCTTCTGCCTGTTGTTGGATAAACCGGCATTCCGCAAGTTGTTCAGCGTTTCTGAGCAGTTGCGCAATTTTGCCCTGCGCGGGGTCAGCAGCCTGCTCGATCAGGTTAATCAACAGGTGCAGTTACGCGCGGCAGAAAGCCTTGGCGAGCAGTACTCGCTGAACACTCCGCTCAGCGAACTGGCCATGCGCACAGCCGTGACCTGCACAGCGGAGTGCAGCCTGCGCGATGCGGTTCGGCAGATGCATGAGCAGCACGTCGGCAGCATTGTGGTAGTCGACAGCGCGCAACATCCACTGGGGATTTTTACCCTGCGCGATCTGCGCCGGGTAATCGCCGACAACGAATCCCTCGATCAGTCGATCGAACTGCTGATGACGCCCAATCCCTTTGCACTGCCGCCCTCAGCCAGCGCGTTTGACGCCGCCATCGCCATGGCCGAACGGCATATCGCCCACATTTGCCTGATCACGGACCAGCAGCTCTGTGGCGTGGTTTCGGAGCGCGATCTGTTTTCATTGCAGCGCGTCGATCTGGTGCATCTGGCGCGCACACTGCGCACGGCCAGCAAGCTTGAAACCCTGATTGCCCTGCGCAGCGACATCAATCTGCTGGTCGACCGCATGTTGGCGCATGGCGCCAGTTCGACGCAGATTACCCACATCATCACCCTGCTCAACGACCAGACCGTATGCCGGGTGATTGAACTGACCATTGCAGATCTCGGCGATCCGGGCGTGCAATTCACATGGCTGTGCTTTGGCAGTGAGGGCCGCCGCGAACAAACCCTGCTCACCGATCAGGACAACGGCATCGTATTCACCGCCGACTCTGATGCCGCCGCCGAAAGCATCCGCCAGAAGCTCCTGCCGCTGGCACAGGAAATCAATCAACGCCTGGCCCGCTGTGGCTTCACCCTGTGTACCGGCAACATCATGGCCGGCAACCCTGAGCTGTGCCTGTCGCAACAGCAGTGGAGTCAGCGCTTTGATAGTTTCATCGCCACCACCACGCCCGAGCACTTGCTGCGCTCAAGCATCTATTTTGATTTGCGCGCGGTCTGGGGCCCTGCAAAAGGCGTCAAGCAACTGCGCGAAGCGTTACTCGCCAAAATTGCCCAGAACACGCTGTTTCAACGCATGATGGCCGAAAACGCTTTGCGTCACCGACCGCCGCTGGGACTGATCCGTGATTTTGTCGTGGCGCGCAAGGGCGTCGAAAAAGACACCCTAGACCTCAAGATCCAAGGCCTGACGCCGTTTGTCGATGGCGCCCGGCTACTGGCGCTGGCCAATGGTGTTGGTGCCTGCAACACCCTTGAGCGTCTGCGCGCGCTGATTCGCAAAGGCGTGATCGATGAGCTAGACGGCGCGGCGTATGAAGAGGCCTACCACTTCATTCAGCAAACCCGCATGCAGCAACACCAGCTGCAAGCCAAACAAAACCTGCCCTACTCCAACCGCCTCGACCCAGACACCCTCAACCATCTGGATCGGCGCATCCTGCGTGAATCATTCCGCCAGGCTCAGCGCCTGCAAAGCAGCCTCGCACAACGCTACCAACTATGAATGCTTTAACCTGGCTTACTGGCGCAAAACCTTCACTCGACGCTGAGCAGCAGGCGCGCGTGGACGCGCTTGGCAAACCCGCCGCGCTCGATAAAACACCACTGGCCGAGCAACGCATTGTGGTACTCGATCTGGAAACCTCGGGGCTTGATACCCGCCGCGATCAGGTCTTGTCGATCGGAGCGGTAGTAATCAATCAGGGCGCAATTGTGCTCGGCGAGCAATTCGAATGCGTGGTCCAGCGCCATGACCTGAAGATCAACGCAAGCATTCTCATCCACGGCCTGCGACCATTCGATATCGCCGCCGGAATTGATCCGAGTGAAGCGCTGTTGAGTTTTATGGAGTTCCTTGGTGACAGCCCGCTGCTGGCCTTTCATGCAAACTTCGATAAACGCATGCTCGGCCGTGCGCTCAAGCAAACGCTGGGGCTCAAATTACGCCACCCATTTCTCGATGTCGCCGAAATGGCCCCGCTGCTGTGTCCAGACAATGCGCCCCGCCGTGGCAGCCTTGAGGCGTGGGCCGAGCAATTCGGTTTGCAGGTGCATCAACGTCATCACGCCAGCGCCGACGCAATGGTGACGGCCGAGCTGGCGCTGATCATGTTCAGCAAGGCGCGCCAGAACGGGCTGGACAGCCTGCAACAGCTTGCTGAGGCGCTTGAGGGTTATCGTCGACGTAAGCAGTTTCATCCGTGAAGCCGTCACACAATTCGGCGTAAGGTGGAGGCACAGGCTTAGTTACAGGGGTGAGGTGTAGATCGCTTTGATGGATTGCCCCGCAGGGGCTATCCATCCTCCGGGTTAAATGGGGTGAATGAGTGAAGGTGACGGACGATTTATTCACGGCCTTCGCCCACAAAAAAACGCCTGAGCGGTTAAGCATCAGGCGTTTTTTATTCATTGCAGGTCAGCGGGTCATTGCGACTCTTCTGGCGTCGGGCTGACCAGTTCGCTGACTTTGCTGCGCGACAGCCAGCCAACAAACTCACCGTTTTCACCGGTTACGGCTAACGGCTGCTGTTCGCGGAGCATATGCCCAAGCACCTCATCCAGCCCGGTATCGGCGGGAACTGAGGTAACGTCATCAAGGTAGTTGGCAATGTCTCGCGCGCCATCCGCCTGAGCCTTCTGCACCGAGGCGACAGTGATCACTCCGCGCAGCGCCTTGCCATCCAGCACCGGCGCATAATCACGCGCCTTGTCTTGGAGCAGTTGCAGCGCCTTGGCCGGCTGAGTGCGCGTGGTCAGAGTCAGTGAACCCCGGCTGAGCGCGTGCGATGCTGTCAGTACCTTGCCGCGATTAACGTCCTGCAGGAATGACTGCACGTAATCGTTGGCCGGGTGCAGCAGAATGTCTTCCGGCGTGCCTTCCTGAACCAGTTCGCCATCCTTGAGAATCGCGATCCGGTTGCCCAGACGCAACGCCTCATCCAGATCGTGGGTAATAAACACGATGGTCTTGTTGAGCTTGGCTTGCAGCGCCAGCAACTGATCCTGCATTTCGCGGCGGATCAGCGGATCAAGCGCCGAGAAGGCCTCGTCCATCAGCAGAATTTCAGCATCTGTAGCCAACGCACGCGCCAAGCCGACACGCTGCTGCATGCCGCCCGACAACTGATGCGGGAACTGCTGTTCAAAACCTGCGAGGCCGACTTGTTCAAGCCAGTGCGTGGCTTTCTCTTCGCGTTCTTTGCGGCCCTTGCCCTGAATCTTCAGGCCATAAGCGGCGTTGTCGAGCACGCTGTGGTGCGGCAACAATCCGAAGCGCTGGAACACCATGCTCATGGTTTGCTGGCGGAACGTCTCCAGGTCACGCGTACCCAGCTCCATGACATTCTGGCCATCGACCAGAATCTCGCCGGCAGTCGGTTCGATCAGCCGATTGAAGTGGCGAATCAGCGTTGACTTGCCCGAGCCGGACAAGCCCATGATCACGAAGATACTGCCCGCTTCAATGCTCAGGCTGATGTCGCGCAAGCCAATGGTATGGCCGTTATCGGCGAGCATCTGCTCTTTGCTCATGCCAGCCTTGGCTTGTTCAAGGTGCTTCTCGGGGTCATCACCAAACAATTTGTAGATGCCACGAATTTCAATTTTGCTCATGAGTTGCCCCCCGCCGTCTGGCGCTTGCCATAGGCCTGGGTGATGCGGTCAAAAATAATTGCCAACACCACAATCGCAGTACCCGCCAGCAGGCCGCGTCCGACTTCAAGCCGGTTAATCCCGAGCAGTACTTCCTGACCCAGACCACGCGCACCAATCATCGAGGCAATCACCACCATCGACAGCGCCATCATGGTTGTCTGGTTGATGCCAGCCATGATGTTGGGCAGCGCCAGCGGCAGCTGCACACCAAATAGTTGCTGGCGAGGATTGGCACCAAAGGCACGCGATGCCTCAAGTACGTCCTGATCAACCAGTCGAATGCCCAGATCCGTGAGGCGGATCAGTGGCGGTACGGCATAAATAACCGTGGCGATAATCGCCGGGATCTTGCCCAGACCAAAGAGCATGACCACTGGAATCAAATAAACAAAGCCGGGCATGGTCTGCATCACATCCAGTACCGGCAGCATAATCCGCCGTAACCAGCTGAAGCGCGACATCATGATGCCCACAGGAATACCAATAATTACAGAAATGGCCGTCGACATGATCATCAACGCCAGGGTTTGCATGCCCTGATCCCACAGACCGAGCAGGCCCACCACACACAACATCAGCGCCATACCCAGCGCCATCAAAATCCGCCGGCTTGCGAGCCAGGCAATCACTCCAACTGCGATAACCACACTCCACCAGGGAGCGGTACGCAGCAGTTGTTCAATCCATACCAGCATGTGCAGGAACGGCGCCGAGATGGTTTCCAGCACATCGGCATAGTTAGTCACCAGACCTTCGACAAACTGGTCGATGGAGTGACGCATGCCGCGAGCATCAAATACTTGAGGAAAATTATCAGACATAAGCACGTTCTCTAGTTCAATCCAACTGCTGCGGCCTAAGCCGCAGCAGTGCTCAACCTACTTGCACCAGCGCTCAGAGCGCTGCTTTGACACTGGCAGCTACGTCTTCCGGCAGCCACTTGCTCCAGGCATCCGGGTGCTGTTTCATGTAATGCAGTGCGGCTTCATCGCTTTCGGCGCCGTTCTCATTCGCCCAGGCCATAACGGCGTTGAGGTCATCCGGCTTGACCGAAACCTTGGACAGAAACTCGACCAGCTTCGGCGCCTTGGCCTTGAACTCGTTGTTCACGGCGGTCAGCACTTCGGTCTGCGGGTAGTCGCTGGCGACAGGCTTCACGCAGTCAGGATCGGTGATGCACAGGTAGTTGGCTTCGTTGAACTCAGGCATTTCCAGACGCACCAGATCCATCTCGCCGACCATTGGCGTTGGCACCCAGTAATAGAACACGATGTCACGCTTACGCTTTACTGCCGAAGTAATTGCAGCGCGCTGTGCAGCCGCGGTGCCTGGCGAGTAGTAGCTGTAGGTTTCACCCATGTTCAATGCTTTGAAAATGTTGTGCGAGCTGACATCACAGCCCCAGCCTGCTGGGCAACCATAGAAGCGGCCTTTGCCCGGCTCTTCCGGATCAGCAAACTTGTCGCTGTACTTCGGCAGGTCGGTTACCGACTTCAGCTCCGGATATTTGGCGGCGGTGTAGGCCGGGATATACCAGGACTCCTGACCGACAAATGCCGTACCAATCGAGGAAACCTTGCCGCTCTTCTCGGCCTTGGCCCAAGCATCAGCAACGCTGTTTTTCCAAGTCTCGGCGATCACGTCTACGTCACCGCGTTGAAGACCTGCAAGGATCGACAATGTACCACCCGGTTGGACTTGGCTTTTGCAGCCATAGCCGTGCTTGAGGATGAAGCGTTCTACCTCGACCATGAGCATGTTGGATTCCCAGGCCATGCCACCAAAATTAACAGGACGGTCGATTTCACATTGTGGGGCAGCAAAGCTTTGCATCGAAGCAGCAGATACGCCCAGGGCCAGACAGCCGGCCAACTTAGTTGACAGTTTCATTGTTATCTCCAGTCATTTTTTGCTTGCTAAAAACTAAGCAAGAGAGCCGCCGAGGCGGAACGAAGGTTGCGGCGTAGGCCACAACGCAAAAGCAGGTGACCAAGAGGTGGACACCCAAAAAGGAAGGAAAAAGCGTAAATCCATTGAAAAGCATCAGCGCATCCTAACGCAAATATACTTTCAGCTCAAACTAATCAAAAATCAGTAAATCAATCTTTCACATTGAAATAAGCATAAATCTGCAATTTAGCAAGCAGCATTTAAAAAATATGGTTTCAACTGATAGCATAAACCCAGCATCGCACAAGCTCCTCACACGCCTGCCTGCAAAGCCCTGAGACACTGACAAGCGGATACCGCCGCGCTTGAGCGGGCGGGCGATGATTGATCGATGGGTGTGGGTTTGCAGCAGAAGGGAAATAGCAGAGCAGCAGAGCATGCGTCGGTATCGCGCCAGGCTTTATAGCCACAAGCGCGAGCGACTCATTGGGCGGCTGCGATAACGCGTATAGCGTTGATCAGAGATCGCGCATCAGCAGCGCGTATTCCAGCTCAATTGCTTCGGGTACCGGCAGATACATGACGTGGCCATCACCCGGCGCAACCTCAACGGGTTCGCCGCGCTTGTTGTGCAGCAACTCCAGAATAAAATGCATGTTGCCCCTAGGCGTCATCAGCTCCAGCGAGTCGCCCACGGCAAAACGGTTCTTGACCAACACCTCAGCCAAACCGTTAACCCGCTTGCCGGTGAGCTCACCGACAAACTGCTGGCGCTCAGACACCGAGGAGCCGCGTTCATAGTTCTGGTATTCGTCATGCACATGGCGGCGCAGGAAGCCCTCGGTATAGCCGCGGTGCGCGAGTGATTCCAGGGTGTCCATCAACGACTTGTCGAATGGCCGGCCCGCTTGAGCATCGTCTATCGCCTTGCGGTAAACCTGCGCGGTACGGGCGCAATAGTAATGCGACTTGGTGCGACCCTCGATTTTCAGCGAATGCACGCCCATCTGCACCAGTTGCTCGACATGCTGCACGGCGCGCAAATCACGCGAGTTCATGATGTAAGTGCCGTGCTCATCCTCGAACGCGGTCATTTGCTCTTGCGGTCGGCTGCTCTCGTTAAGCACAAATACCTGATCAGTAGGCGCGCCGTCACCAAGCGTTGGCTCAACCACTTTGACTATATTGCCCAGCTCATCTTCCTTGCCCGGCTCAGCCTGATACTTCCAGCGGCAGGCATTGGTGCAGGCGCCCTGATTGGGGTCGCGCTTGTTCATGTAACCAGAGAGCAGGCAGCGTCCGGAGTAGGCCATGCACAAGGCCCCGTGGACAAACACCTCAAGCTCCATGTCGGGTACTTGCTGGCGAATTTCTCGGATTTCTTCCAGCGACAGTTCTCGCGAAAGAATCACCCGCGCCAAGCCCATCTGCTGCCAAAACTTCACACTCGCCCAGTTCACGGCATTGGCCTGCACCGACAAATGAATCGGCATTTGAGGAAAATGCTCACGCACCAGCATGATCAAACCCGGATCAGACATGATCAGTGCATCCGGCCCCATTTCGATCACCGGCTGCAGATCCTTGAGAAAGGTTTTCAGCTTGGCGTTATGCGGGGCGATATTGACCACTACATAGAACTGCTTGCCTTGGGCGTGTGCCTCATTGATGCCAAGGGCCAGATTGGCGTGATCAAACTCGTTATTACGCACCCGCAAGCTATAGCGCGGCTGCCCTGCATACACAGCATCGGCGCCATAGGCAAAGGCGTAGCGCATGTTTTTCAGGCTGCCGGCGGGCGCCAGCAATTCGGTGATTTGAGCAACAGTCATGGCAAGGCACACATAAAAAAATCAGCCGCAAAGCTTAGATACTAAACAACTCAGGCGTATTGATCTGCATCTATGAATGCATGCGCGAAATAAGCCTGAAGCACTGTCTGCGGCGCATAACCGGGCACAAATGACGCCAATATGTCGGCAACACACGCGAAAGTTACCGCTCATCACAGCGCAGCGTGCCAGCGATTGCACAGACGAGCACCGCTCTGCGATCATATGCGAATAATTCTCGATACACCCACCAGAGCCTCTTGCGTGACAACACCCCGACCACCCCATCATCATTTGGTAGGCACGCTCTACCTTGACCACCGAGATTGGTTGTTCGGCTGGCTGCGCAAGAGCCTGAAATGCCCGCAGTTTGCCGAAGACATCAGTCAGGACACCTTCGTCCGACTCTTGGCCAAGCCCGACCTTGAGCTGCCCAAGGAGCCCCGCGCCCTGCTCACCACCATCGCCAAAGGCCTGGTGATCGATCAGCATCGGCGCAAGCGCCTTGAGCAAGCCTATCTTTGTGAGCTGGCGCAGCTGCCATTGCCGCTGCAACCCAGCCCGGAAGAGCAGCAAATGGCGCTGGAAGCGCTCTTGCGAATCGACCAGCTACTCGGCAAACTCTCCGCCAAAGCGCGTGCCGCCTTCCTCTACAGCCAGGTAGACGGCCTCAAGCATCAGCAAATTGCCGATCTGCTCGGCGTGTCGGTATCACGTGTTCGCCAATACCTGGCGCAGGGATTACGCCAATGTTATGTCGCCCGCTATGGAATGCCTGAATGACGAGGGTTAGCCGCACTGCACTTGAGCAGGCCATTGACTGGCATCTTGAGTTCTCTTCTGGCGAGCTGGATATTGCCCAGCGCAGCGCCTTCGAAGTCTGGCGCCAGGCCGATCCCGAGCACGAAGAAGCATGGGTGCGCTTGCATCAGATCGAGCAAGACATCAACCGCGACAGCACGCCACTGGTACGCGCAACCCTGATTGAAGGGCATGTGAAGGCCCAGAAAAAGTCCAAAACGATCACCGTTTCAGCGCTTGGTTTAACCCTTGCCGTGACGCTAGGCCTGAGCGTGCTCAACCAGCAGCGCCCGCTAACCGACTATATGGCAGACGAAATCACCCAAAGCGGTGAGCATCGCCAGCTGCAATTGGCTGATCAGTCGACCCTGACTCTCAACAGCCGCACCGCAGTCGACATCAAGTTCACGGCAAAGGAACGCCGCCTGGTGTTACTGAACGGTGAAATTCTGATCGAAACGGCTCACGGCGATCAGCGACCGTTCATTGTCGAAACAGCGCAAGGTCGCCTGCATGCGCTGGGCACCCGGTTTTTGGTCAGCGAGCACGCCAATACCACCCGCCTGACGGTACTCAAGTCCGCCGTCGAAGTTACGCCGACCGCAGTGCCCGACAACACCATCATTGAAGAAGGCCAACAAGTCGTCATTAACGCCAAGGGCATCAGTTCGCCTACAACAGCCCCCTTGGCTGCGGACGCCTGGAGTCACGGCATGCTGCTGGCAGACAACCTGCGTCTGAGCGATTTGCTCGACACGCTTGGCGAATACCGTTCGGGCTTTCTCAGCGTCGACCCGAGCATTGCCAACTTGCGTATTAGCGGCAGTTTTCCGCTGTTCAATACCGATCTGGCACTGGCCGCCTTGCCGCCAAGCCTGCCGGTGCAGATTGAACAGCACAGCAAATGGTGGGTAAAAGTTGTTCCTGCAGCCCCGTTGCCGGCCACGCAAACCCGCCCCTAAAAAAAATTTGAAAAAAATGCGCAGCAGCCCTGTCACTTTTTAATTTTGCTTCGGTAACAAGGGTAATGATTATGATTATCCTTTGGGAGTAATTGACAATGCTGCGCCCTCCTTTGCAAAAGCGTCACCTGTTGGCGGCTGCTTTCGCCCTCAATGGTTTCAGTTCTCTGGCCATGGCCGAAAACTATCAATTGCCTGCCGCGCCTCTGAGCAGCACGCTGAACAGCATTGCTGCACAAGCGGGCATTGCCTTGAGTGTTGATCCGGCGCTCACCGCCAACAAGATGTCGCGCCCTGTACAGGGCGAGTTCAGCGCTACCGGCGCGTTGGACGCCGCTCTGCAAGGCAGCGGCCTGCAATTGCAGCGCAGCAGTGCGGGCAGCTACAGCGTAATCCCGGCAGCAACCGATGCCGCTGCACTGCCTGATGTCACCGTGACTGGCAGCCAACTCACCGCCGGCAGCGAAGCCGATGGTTATCGCAATGACGCCGTGCAGAACGTCGGCGCGCTGGGCGGCCTGCCACTCAAAGACACGCCATACTCGGTCAATGTGATCAGCAATGATCTGCTGGAAAATATCCAGGCCACCTCGATTGATGATGTGTTCAAGATCAACCCATCAACCCAGTTGCGCTCGCCAACCACGGCAGGCTATGCCAGCTCGGTGAGCATGCGCGGCTTCAGCGACGCCGGTAACCTGAGCATCGCTAACGACGGCCTGCGTTTCAGCACTGGCTACGACGGCGGCAACTACATCGAAGAAATGCAGCAGGTAGAGATTCTCAGCGGTCTCAGCGGCTTTCTTTATGGCCCTGCCAACCCCGGCGGCCTGGTCAACTATGTGCTGAAGCGCCCGACATATCAGCGCTACAACAGCGTGACGCTGGGCAACGCTGGCGGCGAAAACTACTACGTGCACGGCGACTTCGGCGGCACGATCGATGAAGCCGGTGTGTTCGCCTACCGCCTGAACGTGCTTGGACAGGACGGTGAAACCGCCATCGAGATGCAGAAAGACCGTCGCGAGATGATTTCCCTCGCGCTGGACTGGAATGTCAGTGACGACCTGCTAGTCCAGTTCGATGCGTCGCACAAGAAAAGTGAAACGCGCGGCCTGACCAGCTACTGGTATTTTGCCGATCAGGGCCTGCGTCCGGATGCCGACAAACTGGATAACGACGAGTTGTACAGCCAGCGCTGGGCGTTCTCCGACAGCGAGCACGACCGCGTAGGCAGCCGTTTCAACTGGCGTCTGGATGACACCTTCACCCTGCGCGGTGCATTGGGTTACAGCCAGTACGAAAACGAATACACCTACACCGGACCGGAAATTAACAGTGCCGGTGTGTACACGCAGCCGCTGTATGCATTCGCCCCGGTCGAAACCGAGGAAACCTCGGGCTTCCTGTTCCTCGACTCGGTGTTCAACACCGCCACTACCGGCCACAAGCTGACCGTCGGTTATCAGGGCAACGTTGCGCGCGTGCGCAACTACGAAGATCACATTCCGTACCCTGGCCCGCAATACAATTCAGTCACGCCTGAGCTGCCGTTGACTGAACACCCGCAGGTAGACAAGCCCAACTACAACATTGGCAACGGCGATCAGCGCCTCGCCAGCCGTAGCAAAAGCGATAACTTCCTGATCGGCGACATCATCACCTTCAACGATCAGTGGTCGACCATTGTCGGCCTGACCCGCACCACCATCGAGACTTACAGCAACGACTTCGTCTGGGCCAACGCATTTGGTTACGGCGAAACCGCGACCACTTATAAAGAAAGCGAAACCTCGCCGAACTTCTCGCTGGTCTACAAGCCGCTCCCTTGGCTGACCACCTACGCCAGCTACATCGAAGGCCTTCAGGAAGGCGGCATTGCCCCAAGCACTGCGCTCAATGCCGGCCAGGCACTCGGCCCTGAAGTCAGCGAGCAGTATGAGCTGGGGGTTAAAGCAACCGTTGGTGAAGTCTTGCTCACCGCTGCGCTGTTCAATATCGAGAAGCCCAACAGCTACACCAACTCGGCGCGCATCTTCAGCCAGGACGGCCGTCAGGAGAACACCGGTCTGGAGCTGAGCGTTACCGGCAAACCACTGCCGCAGTGGACAGTTGTCGGTGGTCTTACCGTGCTCGATGCCGAAGTTAAAGAGTCGAACAATGCCGTCAACGAAGGCCAGACTCCGGTCAACGTCGCCAGCCAATTCGCCAAGATGTACAACGAATATGAGTTGAGTGCATTGCCAGGCGTCGCACTCACTGGTGGGATTTACTACACCGGCAAAATGTACACCGACGAGGCCAACAACCACAGCCTGCCATCGGTCACTACATTTGATGCCGGCATGCGCTACCGCACTGCCTTCTCAAGCGACAACGACCTGACCCTGCGCGCCAATGTCAGCAACCTGGCCAACAAGGAATACTGGCTCAACAGCTCGTACCTGGGCGCCCCTCGCACCGTGACCTTCTCGGCTCAACTCGAATTCTGAGTTGAGTGGCGACCTGCTGCCAGCGGGTCGCCTCCTCCAATGGACTCCCTGTTATGCGCAGTCGCACTATTAAACGCTGGTCACAGGTTCACACCTGGACCAGCCTGATCTGCACCGTATTTTTACTGCTGCTGGCCCTGACCGGCTTGCCGCTGATCTTCCATCACGAACTTGAACACGTGCTCGGCGAAGCGCCCGAGTTGCGCGAAATGCCGGCGGATACGCCGCATCTGAGCCTGCAACAGCTGGTGGAAGCATCCGAACGCGAACGCCCTCACGAAGTCGTGCAATACATCGGTTACGACGACGAAGACAGCAATGGCGTGGTGTTCATCATGGCCGCCACGGCGGGCACCGAACCCAACTCTTCACACACCTTCATGCTCGACGCACGCACAGGCGAAGCCATAGACATGCCGGCCGCCAACGGTGGTGTGCTGATGTTTATTCTGCGTTTGCATGTGGATATGTTTGCCGGCTTGCCGGGTAAATTGCTGCTGGCCTTTATGGGCCTGCTGTTTGTGATCGCCTGCGTATCCGGTGCGGTGCTCTACTCACCCTTTATGCGCCGGCTCGATTTTGCCACCGTACGCCGCGATAAATCCTCGCGCACGCGCTGGCTCGACCTGCACAACCTGATCGGCATCGTCACGCTAACCTGGGCAATTGTGGTCGGAACCACGGGGGTCATCAGTGCCTGCGCCGATATTCTGATCAGCGCATGGCGCAATGATGCCCTGAGCGCGCTGGTAGAACCCTATCGCAATGCGCCGCCGCTGACCGAACGCGCCTCCGCCAATAACTTGCTGGCCATCGCCAAACAAGCCACGCCTGGCATGCAGCCCGACTTCATTGCATTTCCCGGCACGCGCTTTTCCAGCGAGCACCATTACGGCGTGTTTATGAAAGGCTCCACGCACCTCACGTCGCACCTGTTGACCACGATTCTGATCGACGCCCGCACGCTCGAAGTTACGGCTGTCGCCCAGCGTCCCTGGTACATGGATGCGCTGTCCTTGTCGTCACCGTTGCATTTCGGCGACTACGGCGGCCGCCCCATGCAAATCCTCTGGGCTGTGCTCGACGTGCTGACCATTATTGTCCTGCTCAGCGGGCTGTATCTGTGGTGGGTAAAACGCTATGGCTCAGCAGCGCGAGCCAACGCCGTCGAGGTGCGCGCATGAACTGGCGTCAATCTACATTTGCCTTGCCACTTATTATCGGCCTGCTCAGTGCGGTAGGTTTGATCAGCGCATTACTGGGTGACGGCCTGTGGGATACCGTCGCCTGGGTCGGTCTGGGAATCCCGGCGTTACTGGGCTGCTGGCCACTGTTGAAACGTTGAAGCACAGCGCCCACTACTAACCGCCAGAAACGACAACGCCCCGATAATCGGGGCGTTGTGCTTAGTGCATTACAACTTAGTGATCGATTGCAGCACCGGCACCACGAGGAACACGGATGTCTTCGATCAGGTGCTGGATACGCTCTGGTGGAGCGCTGGTGACGGAGGCCACCGCAACCGCTACAACGAAGTTGAAGATCATGCCCAGGGTACCAATGCCTTCTGGCGAGATACCGAACCACCAGTCAGCAGCACCGGCAGTTGGGTTGATGAACTTGTAGTAAACGATGTAGCTGAAGGTGAACGTGAGGCCGACAACCATACCGGCGATAGCGCCTTCCTTGTTCATCTTCTTGGAGAAAATCCCCATGACGATGGCCGGGAAGAACGATGCCGCGGCAAGGCCGAAGGCGAATGCCACCACTTGCGCCACGAACGCTGGCGGATAAATCCCGAACAGACCAGCAACCACAACCGCCACACCTGCAGCGACACGCGCGGCCAGCAGCTCTTGCTTCTCGCTGATGTTTGGCATCATGTTGCTCTTCAGCAAGTCGTGCGAGATAGAGGTCGAGATAACCAGCAGCAAACCTGCAGCGGTAGACAGCGCAGCCGCCAGACCACCCGCCGCAATCAGTGCAATTACCCAGCCCGGCAGATCAGCAATTTCCGGGTTGGCCAATACCATGATGTCGCGGTCTACGTAGAGCTCGGTTGCAGCATCGGTCGGCGCGTTGGTGACTTGACGCTCACCGTGAGCACCGGCTTCAGCCGAGAAGGTTGGAGCACCTGCGAATGGAGCGCCTGGGCCGTACTGGATCTTGCCGTCGCCGTTCTTGTCGAGCCAGGCGATCAGACCGGATTTCTCCCAGTTTTTCACCCACTGCGGTGCATTAACATATTCAACACCTGGAATGCTGGTCAGCAGGTTGGTGCGCGCAAACGCAGCAACAGCCGGAGCGGTGGTGTACAGAATCGCGATGAACAGCAGTGCATAACCGGCAGACAGACGCGCTGCACGCACGGTTGGGGTGGTGAAGAAGCGCACAATTACGTGTGGCAGACCGGCAGTACCAACCATCAGCGCCATGGTGATGAAGAACACGTCGATAGTCGACTTGCTGCCATCGGTGTAAACGCCAAAGCCCAGCTCAGTGCCCAGACCATTCAGGCGCTCAAGCACCGATTGGCCAGTGCCGATAACTTCGCTACCAAAGCCCAGCTGCGGGATCGGGTTACCGGTGATCAGCATCGAGATGTAGATCGCAGGCACCATGTAGGCGAAGATCATCACGCAATACTGCGCAACCTGAGTGTAGGTAATGCCCTTCATACCGCCGAGTACGGAGTAGAAGAACACGATGCACATGCCGATGATTACACCGGTGTTGATGTCGACTTCAAGGTAACGCGAGAAGACGATGCCAACGCCGCGCATCTGGCCAGCAACGTAGGTGAACGAGATAAAGATCACGCAGATTACCGCCACCACGCGAGCTGTCTGCGAGTAGTAACGCTCGCCGATGAACTCCGGTACGGTGAATTTGCCGAACTTGCGCAGGTACGGGGCCAGGCACATGGCCAACAGCACATAGCCGCCGGTCCAGCCCATCAGGTACACGCTACCGTCGAAACCGGTGAACGAGATAATCCCCGCCATCGAGATGAACGAGGCAGCCGACATCCAGTCTGCACCGGTGGCCATACCATTGAGGACTGGGTGAACGCCTTTGCTGGCAACGTAGTATTCGCTGGTAGACCCGGCACGGGTCCAGATCGCGATACCGATGTACAGCGCAAAGGTTGCGCCGACAAACAGGTAGATCAGAGTTTGGGTATCCATTCTCGGCGCCTTATTCTTCGTGGACGTCGTGCTTGCGGTCGTACTGATTCATCTTCCAGACATAGAAGAAAATCATCGCCACAAATACGTAGATAGACCCTTGCTGGGCAAACCAGAATCCCAGAGGGAAGCCGAAGAACTGGATGGCGTTGAGTTCATGCACGAACAGAACACCACAGCCGAATGACACCACGAACCAGACCACCAGCAGCCACAACATCAGCCGCAGGTTATCTTTCCAATAGGCTTTGGCAGCCTCTTCCTTAGACCCAGACATGTGAGGTTCTCCTCAATTGTTTTTGTTGTTTTGACAGTCAAAACTTAGCAGTACCCACAGCGAGCGCTAGTGAGACTTTGGTCGAGTGCCGCCCCGGCGCAGCGCAGGCCTCACGGTTTATGGGGCATGCAGAGGCACAAGCAGCCAAGGTAGGCGTAGACTCTCGACCAAGGTCGTATACGGCGCCGCTCGATTTATCTTCACGAAACGTGATGCAACGCTCAAAAAATATGGAGTTGAACAAATGCCCAGCAACAACATGACTCTGTTTTACTCGCCCGCATCGCCCTTCGTGCGCAAGATCATGGTGCTGTTGCACGAAACAGGGCAGCTGCAGAAAGTTGATTTACACAACGTGCAACTGAGCCCGGTTGCTCCGAACAGCGACGTTGTCGCGCGCAATCCCTCAGGCAAAATTCCGGCGCTGCAACTCACTAGCGGCGACACCCTGCATGACAGCCGGGTGATTCTCGACTACCTCGATCACCAGCACAGCGGCGAGCCGGTTATTCCACGCAGCGGCCCGCAGCGCTGGCAACGACTGACGCTGGCATCGCTGGCAGACGCCATACTTGATGCGGCGGTTTTGATCCGTTACGAGACGGCCCTGCGCCCGGAAGAACTGCACTGGCCGCAGTGGCTCGAAGGCCAGCAAGCCAAAATTGAACGCGCGCTGGGCGAGTTCGAAGCACAAGCCGATACGGGCGTACTGAACACATTTGATATCGCCACGATCAGCCTTGCCTGCGCGCTCGGCTATTTGGATTTCCGCCAACCGCAACTGGCATGGCGTGAGCGTTTCCCCAACCTCGCAAGCTGGTACAGCGAAGTCAGCCAGCGTGACTCCCTAAGCAAGTCCCAGCCGCCGGCATAAGTAGAGGCCAGGCTATCGAATACGGAGCGCCTCGCGCGGATTGGAGGCGCCGGCCAGTAGTCAGCAAATGAGCCGGCACGGTAACCAACGCCGTGCCGGCTTAAAGCTTGCTCAAACAATCTGCTCAAACCAAGGTTGGCAAGTTCGCTGGCGGGTTAGCCGAGGCGGAAGCGGCCGGTATTTTGCGACAAGCCCTGACTGCCCAAGCGCAATTGCTCCGAGGCCTGATTGACCGCCTGCGCGCCGTCGAGCAAGGCACTGGCCGCCTGATCGACCTGCTGGATGTTGCCGCTGACTTCATCGGCGGTTGCGGCCTGCTCCTCAGCTGCCGTGGCAATTTGCGCCAGCCGATCGCTGACCCGCTGGACCGACTCGACGATCCCATTGAGGTCATCACTCATGGCCAGAACGCTGCTGACATCGCCCTCAGCCTGAGCCACGGCCTGATCCATCATATCCACCGACTCGCCAACCACTTTGTGTAAATCCGCAACCGTCTGAGCGATCTCTTGCGTGGAGTTCTGAGTACGCTGCGACAGGTTGCGCACCTCATCAGCGACCACCGCAAAGCCGCGGCCCTGATCGCCAGCCCGCGCCGCTTCAATTGCAGCGTTGAGGGCGAGCAGATTGGTTTGCTCGGCAATGCCGCGAATCACATCCACCACGCGGGTGATCTGCTCGGTCTGCTGCTGCAATTGCTTCAGGGTCGCCGAGCTTTCACCCAGGCGCGAGCTGAGTTGGCGCATGCTGGCACTGGTTCGCTCGCTGCGCTGATTACTCTGGTTGGCCACTTCGCGCGTTTGCTCTGCTTCGACTGCGGCCTCCTCACAGCTTTGCGCAACACTCTGCGCGGTAGCCGCCATCTGGGTTGCCGCAGCAGCAATCTGGCTCATTTGACCTTGCTGTTGCTCAACCGCCTGCAAGGCCGTTTGAGACTCCTGATTAAGCAGTTTTACGGTGCCGCCAATGCCCTGGGTTTCATCATTAACCCCTTGCAGCGAGCCGCGCAGTTGCACGATTGCGGTGTTCAGCGCAGATGAAATTTGCGCCAGCTCGTCCTCACCATAAGTTTGCATGTGCACGCGCATATCGCCGTCACGCAGGCCTTGCGCCGCCTCAATAATCTCGCGCGCACCACGACGGATCGACCAATTCAGGCACGCCAGCACATAAAGCGCGGCCAGTGTGAGCAGGGCAAAAATCAGCGCCACGTTGAGCATCCTGATTTGCGCGGCGCTGCGATAGGCTCCCTGACTCTGTTCGGACTGCTCAAACTGCGCCTGCTGCAGGCCTTGCAGAAGTTGCTCCAGCACGTCGATACGCTGAATGAATTGCGCAGGCGTCAATGTCATCGGATTGGCATCGAACATGTCGCGGTCAATTTCCTTGAGGAACACCTGCAAACCCTGCTCGACATTATTGAACGGCGCTTGCAATGTATTCATCGACTCCGGGGCAATTTGCGCGAGCGAATTTCGCGCCTTGAGCAGTTGCGCATTCGACTCATCGAGGCTGCTGCGCAAATCGCGAATGCCCACCCGACTTTGCAACGTGAAGTGCTCGGACACCACGGCGCCATAACCACGGCTGGCAAAACTGGAGAGATTTTCCAACAGCCGCGGCAGGGTAAACGTCAGCTGTTCCATCATCAGATAGGTGTCCAGATGCGGGTCGAGAATCAGCCCGCTGTCGGTGGCAATCTGCTCACGCAAAGCGGTTAATTGCTGCAAGGTTTTCTGATATTGCACCAACGCATCGGGCAACGAAATGCCTGACAACGCAGCCACAGAAATCCCCTTTCGGTCCGCCTGCAAACTGCTCAGCAACTCGCGCGCCTGCTTCGACAGCGCAGCACTGTTCAGTTGCTCACTGGCATTTTTGAGGCTTTCATCGAGCTGAGCCTCGCGGCTGCTCAACAAGGCCTGCGCCGGCGTGTCTGTGCCTTTCCAGCGTGCTAAAAGCGTACGCTGAGCCAACACTTCACGCTGCACCTTGGCCAGCGCATTGATGTCATGCAGGCCATTGATCTGCCGGTCCATCAACTGCTGCCCTGCCCGGTACTCGTCCCAGAGCGTCCATGAGGCGTAGGCCAGCGGCAGAATGAACAGCACGGCTAATAATTGAAACTTGCGGGCAAAGCTAAATCGTTCGAGCAGGTTCACACCCGGCTTGAGTACTGCGGTCATGGGGATACCTCAAAACACTTTAATGCATGTTTTAACGCATGCGCGGCATAGGTTAGGTTCTAACAAAAGCTACGCGGCCACCTGCTGACCCGCACTGATCAGCGCGGATAAAGCCCGCTAGGATTTATATCGGCAGGAAAGCCATGCGCAATATGCTGTGCGTCGCATAATTTATTCCGCGCTGGGTACGCTCGGAGGTGATGATTGCCATCATGTCCTGATAAGCGATGATCTTGCCGAAAAGACGCTCATAACTGAGGTTATAAGGCGGTTTGTCAAAACCGTTAGTGAACAGAAGGCGAGCGCCCTTGGCATCCAGCCGGTGCTTGAGCCGCCACACCAGAATTTCGACATTACGCGCGCTGTTGTACAGCGCCTGCTGGTCGAGCGTGTCGAACAGGTAGAAGTCGTCTTTATAGTCGTAGGAACGGCTGAGCATGCCGCGCAGCCCGGCCATCACTGCATACACGCGGTCGCCCGGGAAATTGGGATCAAGCGCCAGATCCATCGCCCTGAGTTCATCGACACCGAGGTAGGAGGTCTGACGATTTAGCGGCGTGCTCCAGAGCAGTTTTTGCCGTGAAAGAATCGTCGCGTTCGGGGTTTTATGCAGCTCATCCGGATTACGCTCATAGAGCTTACCCATTAATACCGTGAGCCGCTGGTCGACAGTCTTCCAGTGCAGATCGTGCACCATGTCGATGTCGGTCTTGGCGACTTTATGCAGTGAAACTTCCTGATTGGTGCATGCGAGCAAGCCACCTGCCACAGCACTCAAAATGGCCAGTCGGAGCCAGCAGATGATTCGCAGGCGATCTGCCTGCCCGGACTCAACCCCCATTAGTCCAGCCGTGAATAAGCCACCCCAATTGCATGCACAGCATCCTTGTATGCCAAAACATCAATCTGAGCCTAGCAATAATCCGGCACCCGTGCAGGCGAGCCGTTCAATCACGGCGTGCATAAATACCGTGGATACAATCGGGGCGCGGTCATCAGACAGCGCCCCGAATAGATCAAGCCAATCGAATGCTCCGCTCAACTCAGCACTCTGGACGCTCGGCGGTATAGCGCTGCGCAGGATTCACCGCGGCACCGAGCTTGCGCATGGCGGCCGCACCAATCAGCAGCGGATAATCGAAGTGACTGCGATCCGCCAGATTGACCTCAATGGTGCGTGACTCGTTGCCCACGCAAATTTCCATATCAATCACCGGCCGCTCAGCCATAGTCGGGCTGCTGTTGGGTTCATCACCCTCTTCTGCACGGTTCTTGATCAGCGCGACGCGCGTCAGCGGTTGCTCGAAAAGGGTTGGATCAGCATCTTTTGTTGCCAGACGAAAACGCACCCAGTCATCGCCATCGCGCTTGAAGCGCTCGATGTCCTTGGCCGAGAGCGATGAGGTCATCGCGCCGGTATCCATTTTGGCTTTAAAGGTCTGGCCAACCTGAGGCACAGCAACATACTCGTAACGGCCGTACAAAGTTGGGTCACTGGCTGGTTCGTTCGCCATCACTGGCAGTGCAACTAACGCGATCAATGCAATTAAACTTCTCAAACCAAGTACTCCTCCTTAAATTCACGGTTTCGGACTCGTCTCGATTCGATTGGTTCAGCTTTTTTGCCTCAGACAGGAGTGGCGGGAAGATCCAACCAGAGTGCTTCAAGGTTGCGAAAGCCCCATTTTTCGGGGGCTTCACGGCTAATAATTTTATCGCGCGCCGGGGTCTCAGCCAGATCAATGGTTTGCTGGATAATCGGCATCCGGGTTTCCGCTGAGTAGAAAACCTTGACCTTGGGCGCCAGCAGCGAACCCTCGCCCTGCTCCAGCACCACGCCAAGACGACCACTCTGCAAGCGCACCAGCGAGCCAATCGGATAAATCCCCACCGCCTTGACGAAGGCGTGGAACATCATCTCGTCGAAGTGGCCTTTCCAGCTGGCCATGCGGCTGATTGAGGTGGCCGGGTCCCATGCCTTTTTGTAGGCACGATTAGAGGTGACGGCGTCATACACATCGCAGATGGCGCCCATTCGCGCCATGACGCTGATCTGCTCACCTTGCAGGCCGTGTGGATAACCCGTGCCGTCGTATTTCTCGTGGTGATGCATGCAAACATCCAGCGCCAGCGCACTGATCTGCTTGTTTTCCAGCAATATCTGGCCGCCCAGAATCGGGTGCGCTTTAACGGCCTCAAACTCTTCTTCGGAGAGTTTCCCCGGTTTGTTGAGGACGTTTTGCGCGACCGCCATTTTGCCGATGTCGTGAAGCAATCCGGCAAGCCCGGCTTCGCGAATCTGATCCAGCTCAAAATTCAGCTGACGCGCCAACGCGACCATCAGCGCACACACGGCAACGGAGTGCATGTAGGTGTATTCGTCAGCATTTTTCAGCCGCGCCAAACTGATAATGGCGCCGGGGTGGCGAATAACCGAGGCGGTAATTTCCTTGACCAGGTTATCGGCCTGCTCCGCTTGCAGTGCGCGGCCCATCCGCACATCGGCGAACATGTCGATAACCGCCTGCTTGGAACGCTCACAGATCAGGGCGGCACGCCTGATCTCGTCGGAGAACGGCGCCGGGCTGTAGTCTTCGTTGTCTTGCGTAGCCGGTGCTGCTTCTTCCTCGGCCTTGGCTACAGGTGCCGGCGTAACTGGTTCAGGTTCCAGCTGCGGCGTTTCGACAGGTGCAGCGGCACAGTCGAGCCCCTTGCTGATATCAATCAGCAATTCCTCAACTTTACTGGCGTAGATACGTTGCAGATCCTTGTCGGATTCCAGTAAGAAACTTTTCTTCCAGAACGGATGGTCAACCCAACTGCCACAGAAGGCCTGGATGTACATACCGACACGCACGTCCGCTACCGATATGCGCTTCAACATAATTGCCTGTTCTCGAAACAGCGTTTTTTGTAGACCACTTTATACAGACTGAAGCGGAGCAATGCCCAACGGCTCGTCCGACAATTAACCGATAGTTCAGCATAACTTGGACGAAGCCAATCGTCTGCTTAATATGCACAGGTCCCGCACTTGAGGAGCCATCATGCGCCGACTACTGACCGGCCTGACCGTCACCCTGCTGTTACTGCTGAACACCTTGATTCTGATTGGCCCGTTGCTGTTGATCGCCATGGGCAAGTTTCTCCTGCCCGGCATAGCGCTGAAAGCTGCATGCTCGCGCGGTGTGATGTGGGTTGCAGAAACATGGGCGGAGATCAACAAAATCATATTCGCCTGCATTCTGCCGACCCAATGGGATATCCGTTGCCCGGTTGAGCTGCGCAAAACCACCTCGTATCTGGTCATCAGCAACCATCAGTCGTGGGTTGATATTCCGGCGTTGATTCAGGCATTCAACCGCAAGACGCCCTACTTCAAGTTCTTTCTCAAGCAGCAACTCATCTGGATCCCCTTTCTCGGGCTGGCCTTCTGGGCGCTCGACTATCCGTTCATGCGGCGTTACTCCAAGGCCTATCTGGAGAAACACCCGGAGCGCAAAGGCGAAGACCTGGCGATTACCCGCCGTGCCTGCGAGAAGTTCAAAGACCTGCCGGTGACCATCGTCAATTATCTGGAAGGCACGCGCTGCACCCGCGCCAAACAGATTCAGCAGCAATCGCCCTACAAATACCTGCTCAAGCCCAAAGCCGGAGGCATGGCCTTTGTGCTCGCCGCATTGGGTGAGCAACTGGATGCGGTGCTGGATGTGACCGTGGTTTATCCGGGCGATAAAGTGCCGGGCTTCTGGGCGTTGATCAGCGGCCAGGTGCCACGGGTGATTGTCGATATTCAGACTTATCCACTGGATCCGGCCCTGTGGCAGGGCGACTACCAGAACGACGAGCAATTTCGCCAATGGATGCAGGAGTGGGTGTCACAGCTGTGGCGCGATAAGGATGCGCGCATTCACGCGATTCGAGAGGAGCTGCAACCGCGCTAAAAAAGCAAAGCTCACACGCAGTGTGCACGGGTGAGCTTTGCAAAAGCTACGTTCGCTTACGGGTTGAATCAGCCAGCGCTGAACATGCGATGCGGATCAATAACGAATTTCTTCGGCACACCGGCATCGAATTCGCCATAACCCTGTGGCGCCTGATCGAGGCTGATTACTTGCACGCCCACCACTTCGGCGATGTTGATGCGGTCCCACATAATCGCCTGCATCAGTTGGCGGTTGTACTTCATCACCGGCGTTTGCCCGGTGTGGAAGCTGTGCGACTTGGCCCAGCCCAGACCGAAACGAATGCTCAGGCTGCCAATTTTGGCCGCTGCGTCCACCGCGCCCGGATCTTCGGTGACATACAGGCCGGGAATACCAATTTTACCGGCAACCCGAACAACGCCCATCAGCGAGTTGAGTACCGTTGCCGGTGCCTCCTGCTGCGCGCCGGCATGGCCGTGACCACGCGCCTCGAAGCCAACCGCATCGACGGCGCAATCTACTTCCGGCTCACCGAGCAGGTCGGCAATTTGCTCGTGCAACGGGGTGTCTTTGGACAAGTCGGCAATCTCGAAACCCTGCGCCTTGGCGTGGGCCAACCGCACCGGATTCACATCACCGACAATCACCACCGCCGCACCCAGCAAGCGCGCAGACGCCGCAGCCGCCAGGCCCACAGGCCCCGCACCGGCAACATAGACCGTACTGCCGGGGCCAACGCCTGCGGTAACAGCACCGTGATAGCCCGTCGGCAGAATGTCTGAAAGACAGGTCAGATCGCGGATTTTCTCCATCGCCTTGTCGCGATCCGGAAGTTTCAGCAGGTTGAAGTCGGCGTAAGGCACCAACACGTAATTCGCCTGACCACCGGTCCAGTCGCCCATGTCGACATAGCCGTATGCGCCACCCGCACGCGCCGGATTCACGGTTAAGCAAACACCGGTGTGCTGCTCTTTACAGCTGCGGCAACGGCCACACGCGACGTTGAACGGCACAGACACCAGATCGCCAATATTCAGATGCTCAACATCGCGCCCTTTCTCGATCACCTCACCGGTAATCTCGTGGCCCAACACCAGGCCGACCTGCGCCGTGGTACGGCCGCGCACCATGTGCTGGTCGGAGCCGCAAATGTTGGTGGATACCACTTTGAGGATGACCCCGTGCTCGATCTTCTTGCCGCGCGGGTCCTGCATTTTCGGGTAATCGATATTCTGCACCTCGACCTTGCCAGCACCGAGATACACCACACCACGATTATCAGACATCGCTTGCTCTCCTTGTTGTTGTCGGAACAAAGGCGCAGCCGGCGGCCACGCAGCCTTGCACTGGAGCATTTACGGAACGTCCAAAAACTACTGAGCCAGAGATTGCGCATCTAAGGGCTTGGCGCCTGTCGCTGGCTTTTCAGAGGCTCCTTTAAGGTGATGAAGCATTCACAAAGAGGTCAGGTAACGACGCAGCGTGCCATCACATGAACCTCTGGGCAGTGTGAAACCTGCTTATGCAGGGCCATACAGTGCCAGCCGCGTTAAAGCACGACTGTGCGGTTTTGATTAAGAAAGACGCGCCGCTCAAGGTGATAACCAATCGCCTTGGCCAACGTCAGGCATTCAATATCACGGCCTTTGGCAACCAGGTCTTCGGGATAATGCGCGTGATCAACGGTCTCAACGCCTTGCGCAATGATCGGGCCTTCGTCGAGGTCGTTGTTGATGTAATGCGCGGTCGCACCGACCAACTTCACCCCCTTCTGATACGCCTGATGATAAGGCTTGGCGCCCTTGAAGCCGGGCAGCAGCGAGTGATGAATATTGATCGCCCAGCCATCGAGCTTGCGGCATAACTCCGGCGACAGCACCTGCATATAGCGCGCAAGCACCACCAACTCAGCACCGGTTTGCTCGATAACCTCCAGCACTTTGCGCTCTTGCGCAGGTTTATCGTTGGGGTCCAGCGGGAAGTGGTAATACGGAATCTCATGCCAGCGTGCCAGCGGTTCCAAATCAGGGTGATTGGAAATCACCGCCACCACCTCCATCGACAAATGGCCAATGCGCTGACGATAGAGCAAGTCATTCAGGCAGTGATCCGATTTGGACACCATCAGCACAACCTTGGCCCGATACGCGGGCGGAGTCAGCTCGGTTTGCATCTCGAAGGCGGCACTGCGTTGCGCCAAATCAGCACGAAACGCCTGCTCGTCAAAACCATCGGGCTGGCGAAACTCAATGCGAATAAAAAACCGCGACGACAACCGGTCATCGAACGAATGGTGTTCGGTGACATAACAACCTTGCTCAAACAAGAACCGTGTCAGCGCGTCCACCGTGCCGAGCACGCTTGGGCATTGCGCTGTCAAAATCCATGTATCCGGGGTTCGGCTCATTACACTCTCCCTGCGCTCAACAGCACTCCCTGCAAGGCACACACCCGATTCGGGCGGCCCTGCAAGGCGTATTAATCACAGCATCAATACAACTGATTATTCGACGATACTCAGGCCGTACTCAGCGCTGGCATCTTGCAGCCAAAGCCAGAAGTAGTCAGAGAAGCTGCGGCGAATGACCAACTCCCAGGTATCTTCAGCGCTGTGACGAATCACCAACTGCGCTTTGGCGAAGTGTGTAGCCACGGCTTTACCCACGGGGAAGTTGCCCGGATGGACGTCGTACGAAGTCGACTTCATCAACACCTCGCGCACGTTCTTGCCGCGAAGCTCCAGCAAGGTTTGGCCTCCGCTGACATTGATGATCGAGATGTGTTGCCCCGCCAGCGCCTCACGCAATTTCTGCTCGGCGGCGAGTTCTTCACCGCTCGGCACAATCAGCAGCCACTCATCCGGAGACAGCCATTGCAAGGACGCCCCGCCGTGGCTGACCACGCTCAGCGCACCCGGCAACTCCATACCCAGAGCACTGTGCACGGCCTCGGCAAAAGCCGGATCTTTGCCATCGCCACGCAAGGTGAGGTGGCCCAGCAGTTTTTTCTCAGTCAGCGTTACACCGGCATCGGTCGGCCCTTTGCCGACCAACTCATGCAGGCTGGCGTGAAACAGCGGCGACTCGGCCTTGGCATCTGCCGGGCGCTGTTGGTAGACATTGACGTTAGACATTCTGGCGTTCCCCTTTCGGGTCATAAAATACGGAGCTGACAATTTCGGCTTCAATCACGCTGCCATCGACCAGGGGCGCAAACACCCGCTCGCCAATGCGTTGCAAACCGCCTTTAACCATCGCCATTGCAAACGAGTAGCCCAACGCAGCACTCATGTAGCTGGAGGTGACGTGGCCGACCATGGTCATCGGTATCGCCTGCTTCGGGTCAAAGACCAGCTGCGCACCTTCAGGCAATATCTGCTGAGGATTAACCGGTTTTAGCCCCACCAGTTGTTTACGCTGCTCGCGCACGCAATCCTGACGATTCATACCGCGCAAACCGATCCATGAAAACGGCTTGTTGCGGCCCACACACCAGCTCATGTTGAGGTCGTCCGGCGTGACCGAACCATCGGTATCCTGGCCGACAATGATGAAGCCTTTCTCGGCCCGCAAAACGTGCATGGTTTCAGTGCCATAAGGCGTAAGACCGTGCTTTTTGCCTGCTTCGATAATCTTCTGCCAAACGCCCATGGCGTAATCCGCCTGCACGTTGACCTCGTAGCTCAACTCACCAGTGAAGGAGATCCGGAAGACCCGCGCCGGTACACCGCCGACTTCGCCTTCTTTCCACGCCATAAACGGGAACGCGTCTTTATCGAGGTCGATATCCGTGACTTCCGCCAGCAGCTTGCGGCTGTTCGGGCCGGACAGCGTCATCGTCGCCCAGTGATCGGTCACCGAGGTGAAATACACTTTCAGATCCGGCCATTCGGTCTGGTGATAAAGCTCCAGCCAGTCGAGAACCCGCGCCGCGCCACCGGTGGTGGTGGTCATCAGAAAGTGGTTGTCCGCCAGACACGCCGTTACACCGTCGTCGAAGACCATGCCGTCTTCTTTGCACATCAAACCGTAACGGGCTTTGCCGACATCCAGTTTGGTCCACGCGTTGGTGTACACACGATTGAGAAACTCACGGGCATCAGGGCCCTGAATATCAATCTTGCCCAGCGTCGAGGCGTCAAGAATGCCCACAGCATTGCGCACAGCCAGGCACTCACGTGCGACAGCCGCGTGCAGGTCTTCACCATTTTTCGGGAAGTACCACGGCCGCTTCCACTGGCCGACATCTTCAAACTCAGCGCCGTTGGCAACGTGCCACGCATGCATCGCGGTGTAACGCTTTGGCTCAAACAACGCACCGCAATGGCGGCCAGCAACCGCGCCGAATGTCACCGGCGTGTAGTTAGGCCGGAACATGGTGGTGCCCATTTGCTCGATGCTGATGCCCAGTGAGCGTGCAGCAATCGCCAGGCCATTGATATTGCCGAGCTTGCCCTGATCGGTTCCAAAGCCGAGCGCGGTGTAGCGCTTAACGTGCTCAACCGACTCAAAGCCTTCACGGGTTGCCAGCTCGATACCGGCTGCAGTGACGTCATTCTGGAAGTCGACAAACTGCTTAGGGGCGCGCGCGGTCGATTTATCGTGCGGTACTTGGAACAGCGCAACCGTCGCTTCCTCGTTGAGTTGCTCAACGCTTGGCAGCGTGCCAACAGCGGCGTCAAAGCCGACTTCGGCAGCGGCCATCACACCCGCTTCAAAACCATCTGCCAGCGTGTCGCCCAATGCAAAAACGCCTTTCACCGCCCCGGCGCACACACGCTTTTGCAAGCCTTCGCCCGGCACAAATGCCAGCAAGTCGGCCTGCCATGTTGGTCGCCCACCCAGATGCGATGCCAGATGAACCACTGGGCTGTAGCCCCCGGAGCTAACGATCAAATCGCAATCAAGAACTTCACCCGAGCTGGTGACTTTATGCTTGGCCACATCGATCGCACAGATCCGCGCCGCATCAACACGCTTGCTGCCGCGCGCTTCAACCACGGCGCTGCCAGTTAAAATCCGCACACCGCGTGCGCGCGCCTGCTCAACCCAGGTGCCACGCGGGTTAGTCCGCGCATCTGCCACGGCAACCACTTGCTGGCCAGCGTCGAGCCAGTCCAGCACCACGCGGTAGGCGTAATCGTTGTTGGTTGAAAGCACCAGCTTGCGACCGGGCAGCACCGCGTAACGGCGCACATAGGTCGACACAGCGCCCGCGAGCATATTGCCAGGCACATCGTTGTTGGCGTAAACCAGCGGGCGCTCATGCGCACCGGTCGCCAGCACCACACGCTTGGCACGTACCCGGTGCATGCGCTGACGCACCATGCCCATCGGCGCGACTTCACCGATGTGATCGGTCATGCGCTGATGAATCGTCAAGAAGTTATGGTCGTGATAGCCATTCACTGTCGCGCGCAGCAACAAGGTGACTTCTGGCATGCCTTGCAGCTCAGCCAGCGCCTCGGCTGCCCACTCGGCTGCAGGCTTGCCGTCCAGCAGTTCACGCGTGTCGAGCAAGCTGCCGCCAAACTCTTCCTGCTCGTCCGCCAGAATCACCCGCGCGCCACTGCGACCTGCCGCCAGTGCAGCGGCCAAACCCGCAGGCCCCGCGCCTACCACCAACACATCACAATGCTGATTGAGGTAGTCGTAACTGTCGGGGTCAACTTCTGTCGGCGCACGGCCCAGCCCTGCGGCTTTACGGATGTACTTTTCGTACGTCAGCCACAGGTTCTGCGGATACATGAAGGTTTTGTAGTAAAAACCGGGGGGCATCATCTTGCCGCCGACCTTACCGAGAATCCCCATCATGTCGGTATTAACACTCGGCCAGCCGTTGGTGCTGGTCGCCACCAAACCGGAGTAAAGCGCTTGCTGAGTCGCCCGCACGTTAGGGATTTGCGCTTCTTCGGTCGAACCGATTTGCAGGATGGCGTTTGGCTCTTCGCTCCCCGCCGCGACAATCCCGCGCGGACGGGAGTACTTGAAACTACGCCCGACAATATCCACGCCATTGGCCAGTAACGCAGCGGCCAGTGAGTCACCGGCGAAGCCTTGATACGACTGGCCATTGAAGCTGAAATTCAAGGGCTGGCTGCGGTCAATCCGGCCGCCATTGGTTAGACGATTAACTTGGCTCATGCCGTGACTCCTTGAGCGCTCGCTTTAGCGGCAGCAACGCTGGCCTCGGTAACGCTGGGCTTCTCACCGATCTTGTAAGTTTCATAAATCTCGTACGTCACGGTGTGTCGCGTGGCGTTGAAAAACTTACGACAACCGCCTGAGTGCACCCACAATTCGTGGTGAATGCCGCGTGGGTTATCGCGGAAGAAGATGTAGTCGCCCCACTCTTCATCGCTGCACTCGGCTGGATTTTCCGGCCGCACAATGTGCGCCTGGCCGTGTGCGTGAAACTCTTCTTCAGAGCGCGTTTCACCGCAGTGAGGGCAAAAAATATTAAGCATGGTCTGAGCCCTCTTAGTGAGCCACGGCAGCAGCGCCGTGCTCGTCGATCAGTGCGCCGGTATGGAAACGATCCATCGCAAACGGTTTTGCCAGCGGGTGCATTTCACCTTTGGCCAAACTGGCGGCAAACACGTGGCCCGAGCCCGGCGTGGCCTTGAAACCACCCGTGCCCCAACCACAGTTGAAGAACAGATTAGGGACTGGGGTTTTCGAGATAATCGGGCAGGCGTCCGGGCTGGTATCCACAATGCCGCCCCACTGACGGTTCATGCGCACGCGTGACAGCACCGGGAACATCTCGACGATGGCTTGCAGCGTGTGCTCGATCGTCGGATACGAGCCACGTTGACCGTAGCCGTTCCAGCCGTCGATACCGGCGCCAATTACCAAATCTCCTTTGTCCGACTGGCTGATGTAACCGTGCACGGCGTTGGACATGATTACGCTGTCGATCACCGGTTTAATCGGCTCAGACACCAATGCTTGCAGAGGGTGTGATTCCAGCGGCAAACGGAAGCCCGCCAGCTTGGCCATGTGCCCGGAGTTACCCGCAGTAACCACGCCGACACGCTTGCCACCGATAAAGCCGCGATTGGTTTCAACGCCAATCACCACGCCGTTTTCCTTACGGAAACCAGTCACTTCGGTCTGCTGCAACAAGTCCACGCCCAAGGCATCCGCCGCGCGCGCATAGCCCCAGGCCACGGCGTCGTGACGCGCCACACCGCCACGGCGCTGCACAGTCGAGCCCATAATCGGATAGCGGGTGTTTTTGCTGCAATCCAGATACGGAATCTCTTCAGCGACCTGACGCGCATCGAGCAACTCGCCATCCACGCCATTGAGGCGGTTGGCACTGACGCGACGCTCAGAGTCACGCATGTCTTGCAGCGTATGGCACAGGTTATAAACGCCGCGCTGCGAAAACATCACGTTGTAGTTGAGGTCTTGCGAGAGACCTTCCCACAGTTTCATCGCATGCTCATAGAGTTGCGCTGACTCATCCCACAGGTAGTTGGAACGCACAATCGTGGTGTTACGCGCCGTATTACCGCCGCCTAACCAGCCCTTCTCAACCACTGCGACGTTCTTCACGCCAAACACTTTGGCGAGGTAGTAAGCGGTTGCCAAACCATGACCACCGCCGCCGACGATGATCACGTCGTAGACCGGCTTAGGGGTCGGGTTGCGCCACATGCGCTGCCAGTTCTCATGATGACTGAAGGCATGTTTGAACAGGCCAAAGCCAGAATATCGTTGCATGTGATGCTCCTAAATTTGCAGCCGAGACGATTCCGGCGGCCGACTCAGCGGCCGCCTCCAACCATCAGCGGTAAACGGGGTAATCCGCGCACAGCCCAGCAGCCAGTCCCGCGATTTGCGCTTCAACATCGGCATCGCCGAGGTTCTGTAACAGCTCACAAATCCAGCCAGCCAACTCAATGCACTGAGGTTCTTTGAAACCGCGCGTGGTCACCGCTGGCGTACCAATGCGCAGGCCAGAGGTCACAAACGGTGATTGCGGATCGTTCGGCACCGCATTCTTGTTAACCGTGATACCCGCACGGCCCAGCGCCGCATCAGCATCTTTGCCGGTAATGCCTTGCTTGATCAGGCTGAGCAAAAACAGGTGGTTGTCGGTGCCGCCGGACACCACATCAAAACCGTTATCAATAAACACCTTGGCCATCGCCTGAGCGTTTTTGATCACCTGCCGCTGATACTCAACAAAGCCCGGTTCCAGCGCCTCTTTGAAGCACACCGCCTTACCGGCAATCACGTGCATCAACGGCCCGCCCTGAGCGCCGGGGAAGACTGCCGAGTTGAGTTTTTTTTCAATCTCTTCGTTGGCCTTGGCCAGAATCAAACCGCCGCGAGGACCGCGCAGGGTTTTATGCGTCGTGGTGGTGACCACATCGGCGTATGGCAACGGATTCGGGTACAGCCCCGCCGCCACCAGACCCGCAACGTGCGCCATGTCGACAAACAGGTAAGCGCCAACCTTGTCGGCAATTGCACGGAAACGCGGGAAATCGAGGGTTTTCGAGTAAGCCGAGAAGCCCGCCACAATCATCTTTGGCTTGTGCTCCAGCGCCAACCGTTCGACTTCGTCGTAATCAATCAGGCCGGTGCTGGTATCAATGCCGTATTGCACCGCGTTGTACAGCTTGCCAGACGAGCTGACTTTAGCGCCGTGAGTCAGGTGGCCACCGTGTGCCAAGCTCATGCCCAAAATGGTGTCGCCCGCTTGCAGCAGCGCCAGATACACCGCCGAGTTGGCAGACGAGCCCGAGTGCGGCTGCACGTTGGCGTAGTCGGCGCCGAACAACTGCTTGGCGCGATCAATCGCCAATTGCTCAACCTTGTCGACATACTCACAACCGCCGTAATAGCGCTTGCCCGGATAGCCTTCCGCGTACTTGTTAGTAAGCCCGCTGCCTTGAGCTTCCATCACCCGCTTGCTGGTGTAGTTCTCCGAGGCGATCAGCTCGATATGATGCTCCTGACGCTGCTCTTCTTGATTCATTGCACTGAGCAACTCGTCGTCGTAACCCTGTATCTGGTCATTTTTGCTGAACATCACTGATCTCCTGCGGTGCAGCCTATTGTTAGATGCGGCGAGTTGCCGTTTGCAGCGATGGTATGACTCGGCTCTGCCCGCTAGATGCCTATGTACGTCATGGGTAACTTCGTTTACGACATGCTCATGTCGTAAATCAGCCTAAGTGGCGCGTCTGCTGAGGTGGCGGCTGCGCCGCATGTCTGAAAACACCAACGCGCTGTACAGACGGCGTTGTTTTGCAAAGCCACTCAGCAAAATCCTGCTCGGCTGTCAGCACTGCAAAAGCCATCAACCATTGCGATATCTGGCGGTAACGCAGGTACTCAGGGAATCCGTTAAAATCTGACTTAACAGTCATTCATCGCCAACAGGGCAATCAAACATGTTCTGCAGGCGCCAACCTCGCGTAAAATCAGCGCACCCGCCGGCCCTCACGAGGGGCGCATAGGCAACGGCTTGAAGGACCCCCGCATGACCGATAAAACGCAACAGTTCGCCAGCGACAACTATTCCGGCATCTGCCCTGAAGCATGGGCAGCAATGGCCGAGGCCAACCACGGCCACGAGCGCGCTTACGGCGACGACCACTGGACGGCACTCGCCTCCGACCACTTCCGCAAATTGTTCGAAACCGACTGCGAAGTGTTTTTTGCCTTTAACGGCACCGCCGCCAACTCATTAGCACTGGCCGCGCTTTGCCAGAGTTACCACAGCGTGATCTGCTCGGAGACGGCCCACGTTGAGACCGACGAGTGTGGCGCGCCGGAGTTCTTCTCCAACGGCTCGAAACTGCTGGTGGCCAGCAGTGAAAACGGCAAGATGACGCCCGAGTCGATCCGCGAAGTGGCGCTCAAGCGTCAGGATATTCACTACCCCAAGCCGCGCGTTGTTACGCTGACTCAAGCCACCGAAGTCGGCACCGTGTACACCCCGGATGAAGTGCGCGCCATCAGCGAAACCTGCCGCGATCTGGGGCTGAACTTGCACATGGACGGCGCGCGTTTCTCCAATGCCTGCGCGTTTCTTGGCTGCACACCGGCTGAGCTGACGTGGAAAGCCGGCGTCGATGTGCTGTGCTTTGGCGGCACCAAAAACGGCATGGCCGTGGGTGAAGCCATCCTGTTCTTCAACAAAGACCTGGCCGAAGATTTCGACTACCGCTGCAAGCAAGCCGGCCAATTGGCGTCGAAGATGCGCTACTTATCGGCGCCCTGGGTCGGCATCCTGCAAGACGGCGCGTGGCTGCACTACGCACAACACGCCAACCGTTGCGCACGCCTGCTGGCCGAACTGGTCAGCGATGTGCCGGGCGTCAGCCTGATGTTTCCCGTGCAAGCCAACGGCGTGTTCTTGCAGATGCCCGAGCCGGCACTGCAAACCTTGCGCGACAAAGGCTGGCGCTTCTACACCTTTATTGGTGCGGGCGGCGCACGCTTCATGTGCTCATGGGACATTGAAGAGGAGCGCGTACGCGAGCTGGCCAGCGATATTCGCGCGGTCGTTGCGAGCGCTTAAACCCTCGTCTGTTTGCCACCCCACTCCGGCCGCTGCTGCCCACGCTAGCGGCCTCTCGCGCCAAGAAAGCAGGAGGCACACCGTGCAATTATCCGGCAAAGTTGCTTTTATCACCGGCGCCGCCAGCGGCATCGGCAAACAAATCGCTGAACTGTTTGCCGTCGAAGGCGCCAGCGTGGTCATCGCCGACCTTAATCTGCAAGCCGCCCAACAAGCCGCCGCGCAAATCACAGCCAGCGGCGCGCAGGCGTTGGCGATTGAAGTCGACGTGACCGACGAAGATCAGGTGAACGCTGGCGTTGAGGCGGCGGTTAAAGCCTTCGGCGGCATTGATATTCTGGTTAGCAATGCGGGGATACAGATCATTCAGCCGGTACAAGACCTGAGTTACGCCGACTGGAAAAAGATGCTCGCCATCCACCTGGACGGTGCCTTCTTAACCACCAAAGCGTGCCTCAAACACATGTACGCACAGGGCCGTGGCGGCAGCATTATCTACATGGGCTCGGTGCACTCCAAAGAAGCCTCGAAGCTCAAAGCGCCTTACGTCACCGCCAAACATGGCTTACTGGGCCTTGCCAAAACAGTCGCCAAAGAAGGCGGCTCAGCTGGCATTCACGCCAACGTAATCTGCCCCGGCTTCGTCCGCACGCCACTGGTCGACAAACAGATTCCCGAGCAAGCCAAAGAGCTGGGCATCAGCGAAGAAGACGTCATCCAGAAGGTCATGCTCAAAGACACCGTAGACGGCGAATTCACCAGCACCGAAGACGTAGCCCGCGTCGCACTAATGTTCGCTGCCTTCCCGAGCAATGCGCTCACCGGGCAATCATTGATGGTGAGTCATGGTTGGGGGATGGAGTAAGGGGGAGTTGGCTGTTATCGGCCAATAGAGATCGCTGGCGGACCCAGCAGGTCACCCCGCGCAGATGACCCACATGCGCTATCTGCAGATTTACCCCCCCCCGGATGCAAAGAAAAGAGCCGCAGTGCGGCCCTATTTACTTGAGGGTTTCGCTCATGCACTGAGCGATGTAAAGCTCATTTTTTTCTATCGCTCAGTCTGGCAGATAGTGGTTTGCTACCCCGTTTTGGCGCGAGGTCAGTTGCGGCTTTAGTTACAACGCTATCCATGACTTGATGGGCATGCGCCGAAGCCTGCTCTTTCGCATAAACAAAACGGGCAGTACTTTTTCGCTTTGGTTGCGCAGCAACAATTCCCATCTGCAGTCCAAACTTGCGCAGGACTCCATCGATAGTCTTGAGGGTTGGGTTGCCTTTGTCAGACTCCAATTGATACAGAGCACGTGTAGACAGACCGCACATGGCGGCAAAAGTCTCTTGATCGAAGCCAGTCACCTCAAGGCGTAAGCGTCGAACACAAGTGCCAAGGGTCTCAACACCCGCCCCATGCTTGGCCATGATGTCGTCAATGAGAGCCTTACGCTCTGCTCCTGTCATTTCATTCATAGGAGCCCCCATCTTTGCAAATTCATATCCAGGTTATTCAACGGTATTGCGTTCGAACGCCTGACTTCATCTGGCAGCTCGGTGAGCAAGTCCGGTAGCGCCCTGAACTCCTGAGCTGCTGCGCGTAGCCGATCAAAGATCACGTCTGCAGGCGCAAATTCAGTAAAGCTATTGCAGGCCTGACGCCAATCTGGATACCCCCGGACTTCTGTCAGCCATTTCGTCACACGAACCACCACTTCCGAATCAAGCACCATCGGCGCCAAATCATAAATTGGGGCCAGCGAGAAGGAGCCCTTGTAGCGGTGAATGGCCATGTTGCGGCCATGGTTGTCGGAATTGCCGAGAATCCGGTTGAGTAGATCGCGACGGATATATTCGAAGATTAAATCTTCAACCTCAGCCCCTTGCCCGTTCATTACCCAAAGCTCGATCAGGCATCTCATAACATCTTCATGGTTCTGGTTTGCACCTCCCATGGTGATTTGCCGTATGGAATAAATCGACTCTACGGGGATACGCTCAACGCCCTCCGGCGAAACACGCCGATCAAACCGTGGCATCCACAAGCTGGGTTTATTAGCCTCCTCAAGCGCCAGGCCATCGACTGGAACCGTGTTAAGGCCAAGCCTCGCGACAGCTTTGTAATAGAGGTATTCCGCCCGAAGGATATTCTTGTCAGTCAAAGTCCCTGTGTTTCGCGGGAACTTGACCAGCCAGTGGGCTTTGGCGCCTTCATCAGCCAACATCGCATCGGCGTAAAACAAACCGTCATGCGCCTCTGTAAGCACAAGCTTTGGGGCTTCACCCTGTGCACCTGTCGCCCCGCCAAGCGCAGCACCTGACTCGTAGGCGTACTCCAGAAAGTCTGTGTCTCTGTTGATAATTTCGTCCCGCTCGAAGCCTTCGTTATGCGATGTTTCAAGGCGCTCAACAGACTCTTTTATACGAAGGTTTCCGATTGGTGCCGGAGTACATTGGCCCAGCAGAAAAAGGTCGGTATCCATTTCTGCTGGTCTGGAATCATTGAACCGCCGAAGTAGTGAGCGTTTAGCTGCGCCAGCTGGGATTATGTCGAGAATGAAGGCGGGGAACCCTACATAATCTTCAGGCGACCAGTTCATAGGTGCGTTAACACTCAACACAGGCTCGAATAGCGAGTCAAAGTCATCAAGGAAATGAGCTAAATAGGCAGCCTTGTAGGTGAGCGCACACCTCTTCCCCTCCACTTGCGCAGTGTCTGCGAAGGAAAGGTCAGCGGCATCGAACCATTCGCCGTCAACGAAGGTTTGAATCGTGAGTTGCTCGAACATGGCTAAAACCTAATTTCAGCATTTTATATCTGATTACTATGGATGAATCGGTTCTAATCGGCAATATAAATCCACTTACGTGACCGCCTGACCAATCTATCAGCATTTAAATACTGATTGTGATTTTGGCGATCCACCCAGTCACTGCTATTCCTTCCTTATTCGCCACACCCAAACACACCAACTCCATCGACACGCCCTCACCAAGCCAACGCCCCAAACACCGACATACCCAAACCGCAATTCATTGAAAAACAACACATTGGCGTCGTGTTTAGGCGGTGAAATGGCGTGGACAACCATTCCCCAATCCGGATATCGACATAGCGTGAGGGCATAACAAGTACTAGTAACCGGTGGAGAAATATAATGACAAGGGCATCGATCCCCCCTCAGCGACCGTCACTGTTAATGGCGCTCATACCGATTGTGGCTACGCTGGCGGTTTTGGCGTTGCAGTTGTTTATATTCGGTGAGTTCACCCCGCATGTACCGCTGGTTTGTGGTGTTGCGATCACGGCTGTTATCGGCTGGAAGTTGGGCTACCGCTGGGCTGCGATGGAAGATGGCATGATGCGCATCGTGCGCGTTGGGCTACCGTCGATTGCCATCCTTATTCTTGTCGGCATGACGGTGGGCACGTGGATCGCCTCCGGCAGTGTGCCGATGATCATTTACTACGGGCTCAAGCTGATCTCGCCGGAATACTTTCTCGCCGCAGCCATGCTGATGTGTGCGGTGGTTTCTGTAACCCTCGGCACCAGCTGGGGCACCGTCGGCACTGTCGGTCTCGCTCTGATGGGGATCGGTGCAGGCTTCGGCATCCCGCCCTGGTGGACAGCCGGCGCGGTGGTTTCCGGTGCTTTCTTCGGCGACAAAGTCTCGCCACTCTCAGACACCACCAATCTGGCGCCCGCAGTGACTGGGGTGAATCTGTTTGCGCATATCCGCAACATGATGCCGACCACGATTCCGGCGATGCTGATTGCGCTGGTGATTTATCTGGTGGCTGGCAACTCGCTGGCGGCAGGTCAGGCACTCGATCTTGAGCGCATCCAAACCATCACCGAAGGGCTGGCGAGCAATTTTGAGTTCAGTATTTGGGTGCTGTTGCCGCCGCTGTTGGTGATGGGTTTGGCAATGGCCCGCATGCCGGCATTGCCAGCGTTGTTTGTTGGCGTGGTCGCCGGTGCGGTGGTGGCGTTTGGGGTGCAGGGCGAAGCCTTGAAGGCGCTGTTCGGCTACATGCAAAGCGGCTATTCGCTGAGCACGGGCGTGAGCGAAATAGACACGCTGCTCAACCGTGGTGGCATCATGTCGATGTCGTGGGTAATTCTGCTGGTCATGATCGCGCTGGCGTTTGGCGGCCTGCTTGAAGTGATCGGTTGTCTTGAGTCGCTGTGCGCGGCGGTGCTGCTCAAAGTGCGCGGGATTTTTGGCTTGCAACTGGCGGCCAGTTCTACGGCGGCGATGACCAATGTGATTGCGGGCGACCCGTATCTTTCCATCGCGCTGCCGGGGCGTATGTATGCGCCAATCTTTCGGGGCGAAGGCTATTCCACGCTTAACCTGTCGCGTTCTCTTGAGGAAGGCGGCACATTGATTTCGCCACTGATTCCCTGGAATGCGGGTGGCGCTGTGGTCATCAGCTCGCTTGGCTTGGTAGTTGGCGATGGCAGTTGGGAAAGCCTGCTGTACATTCCACTGGCCTTTGCTTGCTGGTTGTCGCCGTTACTGGGACTGCTGTACACCTTGCTTGGGCGCTTCATTGTGCCAGCCAGCGACGCTGAGCGTGCCGACTGGGTGGCTCAGGATTACGCGGTGACATCACTGCAACAATTGCGCGATCAGGCAGAGGTTGGCGTCAGAAGTGTCAAGGTCGCGCAGCCTGAGGTTTAAGGGACTGGCGCCAATGTGAAGTCAGCCTTGCGAGTCGCTGGAGTGTGAGTCTGAACGCTCTGGCGACAACGCCTGCAACGTGGTGGCCGAAGGGTACTTATCAACACTAGGTATCACAAGGAAGCTACTGGGAAATCTGAACAAATCCGAGACAGTATCGAACTCAGCTCTTGTCTAAAGAACCGGTTTTGATTCACCTTTCAACGGTAGAAACACTATGCGGATTTGCCGTACGGAGGCTGCTCAGCAACTGAGACGCCCCTAGTTTCTAACATCACTTATTTAAATATTCACCCACTTACTAGCCGCTAGTAACACATCATTGCTTAGTATATTGACTAGGAAAAACTGGGCAATGAACGGCACAAAGTTTCTAAGAGCCCATTGCTGCATGATCGTGTGGGCTGTTCTTATAGCAACTTCATTTTTCGCAGCGGCTGAAGTGAGTCCCGCCGTCGATCCTGTCTTTTTGACGATACTTAGGCTTGCCCTCTCCGCTTCTCTATTCCTTCCAATAGTGCTGGCTCGGCGTGAGTTACCAAACGGTCTTGCGGGCCTATCCAGGCATGCACTCCTGGGTATGTTACTGGCAATCTACTTCGCTTCGCTTTTCGAAGCGTTGAGATATACATCAGCGGTAACCACGGCACTTATGTATGCGTTAGTACCGTTGGGAACACTCTGTTTCGAGTTGATCTTCGTTCGTCGGTCATCAATTTTCCAAGCGGCTCCCATGGTCATCGCGGCTCTAGGCGCGATCATAATCATAGATAACGGTACCGATACAAAGTCGCCTGTATACCCTCTCATTGTCTTTGGTATCGGATGTATTGCAATGGCTGCCTATTCTCCTTTGAGCCAACGTTTCAAAGGTTTCAGCTTGAAGGGTTGCAGCCCCTCGGCAATGACCTTTTGGAACATGGCGTTTGGAGCTGGATTTCTGGGTTGCTACTCTTTTTTCACGGGAGGGTGGAGATCAGCGGCTAGCTTGCAGTGGAGTGACATCGGCTGGATTGCCTATCTTGCAGTCTTCGCAACGCTTGGAACCTTCTATCTGCTTCATCGCTCAATTGGAATCCTGACTCCAACTATGGTTACGTCATACATTTACCTTAGTACCGTAATGTCGACAGCTGCTCACTGGTACTGGATGCGCCAGTACCCGAGCATTGCTGATCTATTCGGTATGGCTATGGTTATTGCAGCCATGGCGGTCTTGATATCAATGAGCCAGCGCGCTGCCCCGGCTATCGTTAGATAACAGCTATTTCAGCTTAGCTCTCTGCCATCCCCACAAACGCCGCTCTAAATCGCCCCTAGATTCGTATACACCTCCAAACACCATAATACGGTCACTAGGAGGTGCCATGAGCAACCCGCGTTACCCCGAAGAATTCAAAATCGAAGCAGTCAAGCAAGTGACCGAACGAGGTCTGCCGGTGGCGGAGGTAGCTACTTATTTCGGCAATTTTGGATCGTTCAACTTCCCTCCCGAACCTCATAAGTAAAACGGCCTCGATCGGACTATCAATATATTGGTCAGGAAGTAGATCTCTTTCATCTCCGAACGTGATTCCTGCGCAAGTAAGAATATTATTCTCTGCAAACTGGGCAACCACGTAATACTGAGGGGCTTGTTCGATACTGGCGTTGTAGGTCTTATCGTGCTTACTTTTGCTAACTTATGATGCTTTATTCCAAAGATCAGAGTTTATATCGGTCACTCGAATCATCATATCCTGGGTCTCCATTCTGTGCCTGTCTAGCGCACCAGCCACATGTAGCGACAGACAAATTGATCGCTAGGATAATTTAATAAATAAAAAGATTTTGCTATTTTCTAGATAGCCGTAGACTAAAAGTTATACCAATGAAATATAAGCAGATAGCTGACAAGGGGAATTTCCATGCTTGAAAGCAACTTGCTACGCAAACTAGATATTCAGGATCTGATGGTTTTTATTCACGTTTATGAGCGGGGTAGCGTGACTGTAGTATCGGAAGCCCTATGCGTAAGCCAGTCTACGGTAAGCTACTGTCTCAAGAAGCTCAGGATAGCTATGAATGACGACCTATTTGTGCCGGAAAGAGGGACAATGGCGCCTACAGCCAAAGCAGACGCAATCTACCCCAGCATAATTCAAATAATTGAAAAGATTAATCTGTGCTACTCGGGTGACCCGTCTCATCGCGAGATCACTGAGTTTCGACTATTCCACATACAAGCCCCAGAGTATTTCGAGATAGTGATTCTGCCGCGACTACTAAAAATAGTTAATAACAATTCGCCCGCATCAGTGAATATCATAAAATTTGAAAATGAAATTCTTACGAGGGAACTGGAAAGCGGAGAAGTCGACTTGGCGATATGTTTCGGACCTAAATTCCACCGAAAGACTCTTAGCCATCGCTGTCAAACACTAGCTCAAGACGAACTTGTTTGTGTAACTGATAAAGATCATCCAGCTGAAAATGGATCATTTACACTTGAAGAATTTGTTAATCGTAAACACATATATCCCACGCCTTGGACAACCAATACCAATATGGTTGACGGCTGGCTTTTGAGAAATGGACAGAGCCGTGACATAATTGCTAAAGCTAACACCTACTACTCCGCGATTGGATTGATCAAAAACACCAACTACGTCCTAACTCTCCCACGCCGAGTATTTGATACGCTGGCAACTAGCTCCCATGTAGCGTCAGCACCTCCAATTGGATTTCCAAGGTTCACCCTAGACATGGTCTGGACTGAGTCAGCGAGCCGTGACGCAGGTAACTGCTGGCTCAGAGATCAAGTATTGCTCGCGGCAGCTATGTTAAATCGGGAATCAAAGTTATCTACTACCTCAGCGACCGTTTGAGTCGCTATTGCAAAGATCTATTTCTGATTGTTTTACGCAGCAGCAACTAAAAAGGGCGCATCTCCATGCGCCCTTTTCTATTGCTTAAAACTCTATCGCCACATCGCCTTGCGGCACGCTGCAGCATGACAGGATGTAGCCCTCAGCTACGTCTTCATCGGTGATGCCGCCGTTGTGCTCCATGCTGACCTCGCCCGAAGTTTTCAGCACCTTGCAGGTTCCGCAAATGCCCATGCCGCAGGCCTTGGGAATGTGCAGGCCCAATTGCGCGGCGGCCGAGTGCACGGTTTCGCTCGGGCCAACCCGGATGCTTTTGCCAGTGAGCACGAATTCGACCTGACGCAGATCGGTCGCCGGTACTTCCGCCGCCTCGGCCGCTTCTGCTGCCAGCTCCTTAACTTCAGCGCGAACCTCGGGCGGAGTCGGCCCGAATGCTTCTTCGTGATAGCGCTGCATGTCGTAATTGTTGGCTTGCAGCAGGCGTTTGACCGCCGCCATGTAGGGCGTTGGCCCGCAGCAGAAGATTTCACGGTCGAGATAATCCGGGGCGATCAACTCCAGCATCGGCTGATTGAGATAGCCCCGATACCCCGCCCACGCCTCGCCCAAGCCATGCTTTTCGCAGATGACGTGCAGGCTGAAGTTGTTGATGCGCGCCGCCATGTGCTCAAGTTCGCGATGAAAGATGATGTCTTTCGGCGAGCGCGCGCTGTGCACAAACACCATGTCCACATTAGCGTTGGTGTCGTAATACCAGCGCGCCATCGACATGACCGGAGTAATCCCCACACCGCCGCTGAGAAACAGCACTTTTTCTGCGGGGAAATCAATCGCATTGAAGTTACCCACAGGGCCGTGCACGGCCAGATCCTGGCCTTCATGCAGATTATCGTGCAGCCAGTTTGAAACCTTACCGCCAGGCACCCGTTTAATGGTGATCGAAAAGCTGTACGGCACCGAGGGCGCGCTGGAGATGGTGTAAGAGCGCATGATCGGCACGCCCTCGATTTCAAGCTCCAGCGTGACGAACTGCCCCGGTTTGAAGAAGAACAGCACGGGCTGGTCGGCCATGAAACAGAAGGTGCGGACATCCCAGGTTTCCTGGATGACCTTGACGCAACGCACCAGATGGCGGCCATTGCTCCAGGTCTGGGTGGTTACCGGGTTTAGAAAGTCGTTAGTGGTCATGCACGTGCCTCCGCGCGCGGCCGGACATCGGCCTGAATATGCTGCGATTGTGCTTAACGCCAGCACGACTCATATATCTGTTAGCGACATTTACATGCTTATCGCGACCCGCCCGCTAACACGGGCCATTGCTGGTCGGAAACTGATTCAGGCGTGTCGCCCATGGATAAGGATCAAGCCGCGCGCGCAGCCAAACTCGACCCTAGCCGAATCATCAATTGGTGTGCCCTGAGTCGAGACTCGAACACGCCCGCATGAATGGAACCAGCGCCAGTCGGTCGGTGAAAAAGCACGGCGCAATCACCTTGCAGCTGCACCTAAATGCCACTTTTACGGCGATAAACCCACTATCGCCATTGAGGAGTTACTGATGGACGTCACTTCGACTCTGAGCCTCGGCGATCCACTCGAGCCAGCGCGCAAGGCAACGGTAGATATGCTTCACAGCCGTGAGCGGACCTTTTCATTGCCGCAGCCGTTTTATAACGACGAGCGCCTGTTCCAGATCGACATGCAGGAGATCTTCCACAAGGAGTGGCTGATCGCCGGAATGACTTGCGAAATACCGGCCAAGGGTAATTACCTGACGCTGCAAATCGGCAATAACCCGATCATCGTGATTCGCGGCGCCGAAGGCGTGGTGCATGCCTTTCACAACGTCTGCCGCCACCGTGGCTCGCGGCTGTGCACCAGCGAAAAAGGCAAGGTCGCCAAACTGGTTTGCCATTATCACCAGTGGACATATGAACTCGACGGTCGCCTGCTGTTTGCCGGCACGGAAATGGGTGCAGATTTTGACCTCAACCAGTACGGCCTGAAACCGGTGCACTGCAAAACAGCTGGCGGCTATATCTTCATTTCGCTGGCAGAAAACCCGCCTGCGGTGGATGACTTCCTCAGCACGCTGGCGCACTACATGGAGCCTTACGACATGGAAAACACCAAGGTGGCGGTGCAAACCACCTTGATGGAAAAGGCCAACTGGAAGCTGGTACTCGAGAACAATCGCGAGTGCTACCACTGCAGCGGCTCGCACCCGGAGTTGTTGAAGTCACTGCTTGAGTGGGACGACGTAACCGACCCGCGCGCCGACCAGAACTTCAAGGATCATGTCGCCGACTCCGCTGCCAAATGGCAAGCCGAGAACATTCCTTATGCCCACGCCAGCTTTGGTCTGCGCAATCGCATCGTGCGTATGCCGCTGCTCAAGGGCACCGAGTCGATGACCATGGACGGCAAGCGCGGCTGCCAAAAGCTGATGGGCCGCATCAAGAATCCGGAGCTGGGCTCGATGCGCATTCTGCACCTGCCGCACTCGTGGAACCACTGCATGGGCGACCACCTTATTGTGTTCACCGTGTGGCCGATCAGCGCGCAAGAAACCATGGTCACCACCAAATGGCTGGTGCACAAGGACGCCGTTGAAGGGGTTGATTACGACGTCGCCCGCCTGCGTCAGGTGTGGGATGCAACCAACGATCAGGATCGTCGTCTGGCCGAGGAAAATCAGCGCGGCATCAACTCCACCGCCTACCAGCCAGGCCCTTACTCGCAGACTTACGAGTTCGGCGTGGTCAACTTTGTCGACTGGTACAGCGAACGCATGCTCAACAACCTGAATGCGCAGCCGCTGCCCCAGTTGCGCCAAGTCGTGTCGGAGTAAGCGCGTCGTGAGTCTGGGTTTTGTTTTGCTGTTGGCGCTGCTGGGATACAGCCTGTTGGCGATAAAACCGGCGCCGCCAGAACAGCAGCGAAACCCAAACTGACCGGACTCAACTGCATAACGCAAAAGGGCGAACAATCGACAGATTGCTCGCCCTTTTGCCATTTGTGCGGCTCGAACCGCTCGCGGTTACCTAACGCTTCGGCAAACCGATTACCCGCCCGACATAAACCGGCATCGACAAGCCAGCGTGAGCGGCAGACAACGCCTCTACCCGTGCGTTAACTTGCTCATCGAGAATTGCCGAACGCCCGCTTTCGACGTCGATATTCATCAGCATCTGCTCGCTCTCAGCCAAGGCGGCTTCCACGCCAACCAAGTGCAAAGAGTGATGCACGTGCAGACGCTTCTGGTCGTACGCAAGCAGTTGCGTGTGCACCTCGACTTCCGCACCCAAACGCACCTCGTTGAGGTAGTTGAGGTGGCATTCGAGGGTATACAAGGTATGCCCGGTGCGCGCGCGCCCTGCCTCATCCAGCCCCAGATGATCCATCAGCGAATCGGTGGCATAGCTGAAAATCAGCAGATAAAACGCATCGCGCAGATGCTGATTGTAATCAACCCATTCGGGCAGCACGGCCGTCTGGTAGGTGGTGAGTCGCGTCATGCAATTCTCCTGAATCAAGCACAACCCGACCGGCATAAAGCCGGCGGGCTGGGTAAGCGTCGATCACTCGGCAGCGTCGAAACCGTGTTTGGCCTTGGTCTGTTTAATCGCTTCCTGCACGGCAATCAGGCAATCATCGCGGTAGCGTTCCAGCTCGGCAATGCTGCGCTGGCCCTGCTGTTCTGCGGTGCCTTCGACCACGCTGTCGATCAGGCTTTCGGTCAACTCAGGCGCTTTCAGGTAGGTCCACGGCAATTGCAGTGCCGGGCCAAACTGCTGCATGAAGTGACGCATACCGGCATTGCCGCCCGCCAGTGTGTAGGTCAGGAAGGTGCCCATGAACGACCAGCGCAGGCCCGCGCCGAAACGGATTGCATCATCAATCTCGCCGGTAGTCGCCACGCCGTCATTAACCAGATGCAGAGCTTCACGCCACAGCGCCTCAAGCAGACGGTCGGCAACAAACCCCGGCACTTCCTTGCGCACATGCAAGGGCCGCATGCCCAGCGCGGTGTAAACGCTCATCGCTGCTTCAATGGCTTCTGGCGCAGTGTCTTTACCGCCCACAACCTCAACCAGCGGCAACAAGTAAACCGGATTGAACGGATGCCCCACCACGCAGCGTTGCGGGTTGCTTGAGCTTGCGTAAAACTCGCTGGGCAGCAAGCCGGATGTGCTCGAACCAATCAGCACATCGGCGCGGGCTGCGGCGCTGATACGTGCATGCAGATCCAGCTTCAGGGCCAATACTTCCGGCGCACTTTCCTGAATGAAGTCTGCTTCACGCGCGCACGCTTCAACGCTGTCGGCGAAGCGCAGGCGATCCTGGCTGGCACCTTCCGCCAAACCCTGCGCTTGCAGTGCCGGCCAGGCATTGGCGATACGCTCGCGCAGTTGCTGTTCGGCGTTCGGCGCCGGGTCCCAGGCGACAACATCCAGGCCATGGGCCAGGGCGCGGGCGACCCAGCCACTGCCGATTACGCCGGTACAGATAGCGCCGAAGGTTTTAATCTCTGTCACAAAGGTAGTTTGATTGCTCATGCTGACTCCTGCTCGATAGTGGGTTCGCTCAATCAAGCGGTGCTTAGCCCAGACGCTTGAGCTTCATTTTTTCGCGGCCTTCAGCCGGTGTCAGCGCACGGCCACCCAGACGCTGGATGATCTCGATAACGCGCTCGACAAGTTGCCCGTTAGTGGCATGTACGCCGCGATCCAGCCAGATATTGTCTTCCAGCCCCACGCGCACGTGGCCGCCCAACAGCATGGCCTGAGCCGCCATTGGCATTTGCGTGCGCCCGATACCAAAGCCTGCCCATGTGGCACCGGCTGGCAGGTTATCGACCATGGCTTTCATGCTCACGGTGTCTGCCGGAGCGCCCCACGGAATACCCAGGCAAAGTTGGAACAGCGGATCTTCCAGCAGGCCTTCCTTGAGCATTTGCTTGGCAAACCACAGGTGGCCGGTGTCGAAGATTTCCAGCTCGGCTTTAACGCCCAACTCGGTGATGCGCTTGGCGCCAGCGCGCAGTTGCGCCGGGGTGGAGACATAGATGTAGTCGCCATCACCAAAATTCAGGGTGCCGCAATCGAGGGTGCAGATTTCCGGACGCAGCTCTTCAATGTGCTTGAGACGCTCCATCGGCCCGACCAGATCAGTACCGGCACCGAATTCCAGCGGCGTTTCGCCGGGGCCGATTTCGAGATCGCCGCCCATGCCAGCGGTGAGGTTGATGATCACGTCGGTGTCGCTTTCACGAATACGCTCGACCACTTCGCGATACAGCGCCACATCACGGCTCGGCTTGCCGGTTTGCGGGTCGCGCACGTGGCAGTGAGCAACGGTGGCGCCAGCCTTTGCGGCTTCGATGGCGGCATCGGCAATTTGCTTCGGGGTCACCGGAATTGCCGGATGCTTGCCCACTGTATCGCCAGCACCGGTAACAGCGCAGGTCACGACAACTTCATAATTCATTGGTCTTCTCCTTTGTTCAAGGCAACAGAAACCCGTGCGCAGCAATGGCTGCGCATGGGTATTTATGCGGGGGTTACTTGAGCGCGGCGAGCGCGCTGTCGGCAGGTTTGCCGTCGAAGGTGGTCACGCCTTGCAGCCAGCCAGAGACAATTTCCGGGTTGGCCTTGATCCACTCGCGGGCAACGTCTTCCGGCTTTTTGCGATCCATGATCGGCTGCATCAACTGGCTTTCCTGCTCACTGGTGAAGCGCAGGTTGCTCAGCAGCAAGTTGGCATTCGGGCAGCGCTCGGCGTAGTCCGGTGCGGTTACGGTGCTGACAGTGGCTGCACCGTCATTCGGGCCGAATACATCCTCGGTGCCGGTCAGGTAGGTGATCGGAAACTGCAGGTTCATCGGGTGCGGTTTCCAGCCAAAGAACACCACGGGCTTGTCGCTGCGCGTCGCCCGGTTAACGGCGGCGAGCATGCCGGCTTCACTGGACTCGACCAGTTTGAAGTCACCCAGACCGAACTGATTGCTGTCGATCATTTTCTTGATCGCGATATTGGCGCCCGAACCGGCGTCGATGCCATAGATCTTGCCGTCCAGCTGATCTTTGAACTTGGCAATATCGGCCAGTGTTTTCAGGCCTTTGTCGGCGGTGTACGTTGGCACGGCCAGCACTGCAACGGCATCGTTGAGCGAAGGCTCAGGCATGACCTTGACCGCCTTCTTGTCGAGGAACGGCTTGATGTTGTCATCCATGATCGGCTTCCAGTAACCGAGGAACACATCAATCTGGTCCTTCTGGATACCGGCGAAAATGATTTGCTGCGAGGCTTGAGTCTGCTTGGTTTCATAGCCAAGGCCCTCAAGCAGGGTGGACGCGACTGCGGTGCTGGCAACAACATCCGTCCAGCCGACCAGGCCAACCCGAACGTTCTTGCAGCTTGCCTGCTCTGCGGCCAACAACGACGAACTACTCAGGGCGAGCACACAGCCTGCGGCGATTAGTTTGAGACGATTCATTGTTTTGCTCCCTCGCGGTACGGTTTATATCGCGGCATCAGCCCCTCAGACAGGGTTGATGTTAGCCACGATTTTGTTTTGTAAAAGCCAGACGGCTCTTCCGTGTCCGGGCTTGATATCGCCCGATGCAGCCACAATACCGAGAGCATCCGTTGATAAAGCGGCTTTTACCGACTACTTATCGAACGATAGCGACTCGCCTGCATAAACTCGCCATAATCAGCGCAATAATCGCTTCACACTCACCGGCCAAGGTCTCTCAACTGCATGCCGACAACCTTCTGGTTCCTCCTGCTGCCCGGTTTCTCGATGATGGGGCTGATGTCCGCCACCGAGCCGCTGCGCGTTGCCAACCGTTTTCACGCCGATCTTTATCGCTGGCGTCTGCTCAGCGTTGATGGCGGGCCGGTAGAAGCCAGCAACGGCATGTCGCTTAACGTCGAAGGCGGCCTTGAAGATCAGGACCAGCCACACACAATCTTTGTGGTCAGCGGCTTTGAACCGCTGGCGGCATTCAGTTCGCGGCTGGCCAACTGGCTGCAACGGTTTGCGCAACAGGGCGCGATTATCGGCGGCATCGACACCGGCAGTTTTGTGCTGGCCGAGGCCAGGCTCATCGACAAGCAGCGCATCACCCTGCACTGGGAAGCGATCAATGCATTTCAGGAGCGTTTTCCTGCTTTGCAGGTCACCCAGGAATTGTTCGAGATCGACGGGCAGCGCATCACCACAGCGGGCGGCACCTCGACCATCGACATGATGCTCACGCTGATCGCCCGTGATCAGGGCGAAGCCATGGCCGTGCAGGTGTCCGAGCAATTTGTGCTGGGGCGGATTCGCTCGCGCCAGGACCACCAGAGAATGCAGATCACCAATCGCTATGGCGTGCACAATAAGAAGCTCAGCCATGTGATTGCCGAGATGGAGCGTCGCTGCGAAAACCTGCTGACGCCGACCCAACTGGCCGAAGCTGTTGATGTCACCCCGCGCCAACTGGAGCGTTTGTTTCGCCAGCACCTGAATGACACACCGGCAAATTTCTACCTTAACCTGCGTCTGGACAAAGCCCGCCAATTGTTGCGCCAGAGCGACATGAATGTGCTGGAAATATCGCTGGCCTGCGGCTTTGAGTCGTCCAGCTACTTCTCACGGCGTTATCGCAAGCGCTTCGGCAGAAGCCCCAGCCATGACCGTCACGAGAATGGCCGCAGCTCTGCCGTTTAAGCCACAACACTCGCCGCGCCTTTTGCCTTCTCACAAAGCTGAACGCTCACCCGCGCCAGAGCGTTAATCGCGCCGGACAAGCGAATTGCATCCGCCGATTGACGCTTTCGGCAATCCCTCAGTCGTTTTTGCATCGGGTCACTTTACCCCTCGGGGATATGCTCACCTCAAAGCGTCGTCACCAGACCTGGCGCAAGAACCTGAGGGGACAGCCTGATGAGCCCAGCCGAACTACACGCCGACAGCATCGTTATTGACGGGCTTATCATCGGTAAATGGAACCGTGAACTGTTTGCAGACATGCGCAAAGGCGGCCTCACCGCTGCCAACTGCACTGTGTCGGTGTGGGAAGGGTTTCAGGCCACGGTGAACAATATTGTTTCCAGCCAGCAACTGATTCGCGACAACAGCGACCTTGTTATTCAGGTTCGCAGCACGGCCGACATCCATGCAGCCAAGGCTCAGGGCAAAACCGGCATCCTGTTTGGTTTTCAGAATGCCCACGCCTTTGAAGACCAGATTGGCTATGTCGATGTGTTCAAGCAGCTCGGCGTCGGCATCGTGCAGATGTGCTACAACACCCAGAATCTGGTCGGCACCGGCTGCTACGAGCGTGACGGCGGGCTCTCCGGATTTGGTCGCGAAATTGTTGCCGAGATGAACCGCGTCGGGATCATGTGTGACCTTTCACACGTGGGCTCGAAGACCAGCGAAGAAGTCATCCTCGAATCGAAAAAGCCGGTCTGCTACTCACACTGCCTGCCGTCTGGCCTTAAAGAACACCCGCGCAACAAGTCTGACGAAGAACTCAAGTTCATTGCCGATAAGGGCGGCTTTGTCGGCGTCACCATGTTTGCGCCCTTCCTCGCCAAAGGCATCGACTCGACCATCGACGATTACGCCGAAGCCATCGAATACGTGATGAATCTGGTGGGCGAAGACGCCATCGGCATCGGCACCGACTTCACTCAGGGCCACGGTCAGGACTTCTTTGAATGGCTGACCCACGACAAAGGTTACGCCCGCCGCCTGACCAGCTTCGGCAAGATCGTTAACCCGCTGGGCATCCGCACCGTCGGTGAATTCCCCAACCTGACTGAAACCCTGCTCAAGCGCGGCATGCCCGAGCGTGTGGTGCGCAAAGTCATGGGCGAGAACTGGGTGCGGGTACTGGCCGATGTCTGGAACGAGAAATAGCCAGCCCAATCTGGAAACAGCTTTACGGCGCGTCGGAGCGAACCCGCTGCGCCAGCACCGACTACACGCTTGAGTCACCTTTTTCTGGAGTTTGAACATGGCCACACACGCACCCGAAATGCCCATTCAGGTCGACGACGAAACCGGCGTCTGGACCACCGACGCTCTGCCGATGCTGTATGTGCCACGGCACTTTTTCGTCAACAACCACATGGGTATCGAAGAGGTTTTGGGCGCCGAAGCCTATGCCGAAATCCTCTACAAAGCCGGCTACAAATCCGCCTGGCACTGGTGTGAAAAAGAAGCAGCGCTGCATGGTTTGCAAGGCGTGGCGGTTTTCGAGCACTACATGAAGCGTTTATCTCAGCGCGGCTGGGGACTGTTCAAGATTGAACATATCGACCTGGCCAAAGGCACCGCCGAGGTACGCCTTGAGCACTCGGCATTCGTCTACGTGTATGGCAAGTGCGGGCGCAAGGTCGATTACATGTTTACCGGCTGGTTTGCCGGCGCCATGGACCAGATTCTGGAAGCCTCCGGCAGCTCGATTCGCACCGTGGCCGAGCAGGAATTCAGCGCCTCCGAAGAAGGCCATCAGCATGGCCTGTTCATTGTTAACCCTATTTGATTGAAGCGTTTACAGCGCCGTAAGCGAAGACCCGGCCCGGCATTCTCAAGCTCTTGAGCCCGCGCCTGATCGAGTGCAGCTGCTTTGTTTGCGTATTAAGGAGTACCAGATGGCGTTCGAAGCAATGTTTCAGCCCATTCAGATTGGCAAGCTGACCATACGCAACCGCGTGCTCAGCACTGCACACGCTGAGGTTTATGCCACCGACGGCGGCATGACCACCGAGCGCTACGTCAAATACTACGAAGAGAAAGCCAAGGGCGGCATTGGTCTGGCGATTTGCGGCGGCTCGTCGGTGGTTGCCATCGACAGCCCCCAGCAGTGGTGGAGTTCAGTCAATCTGGCCACTGACCGGATTATTCCGCACTTTCAGAATCTCGCCGACGCGATGCACAAGCACGGCGCCAAGATCATGATCCAGATAACCCACATGGGCCGCCGCTCACGCTGGGATGGCTATCACTGGCCGACACTGATGTCGCCGTCCGGCATTCGCGAACCGGTGCACCGCGCCACCTGCAAAACCATCGAGCCGGAAGAAATCTGGCGGGTCATCGACAACTACGCGCAGGCAGCACGGCGTGCCAAGGCAGGCGGGCTGGACGGCATCGAACTGTCGGCCGTGCACCAGCACATGATCGACCAGTTCTGGTCGCCACGCGTCAACAAGCGTGAAGACGAATGGGGCGGCAGCTTTGAAAAGCGTATGCGCTTTGGCCTCGAAGTACTCAAGGCGGTGCGCGCCGAGGTAGGCCCGGACTTCTGTGTGGGCATGCGTATCTGCGGCGATGAGTTCCACCCCGATGGCCTCAGCCATGAAGACATGAAGCAGATCGCCAAATACTACGACGACACCGACATGCTCGATTTTATCGGCGTGGTGGGCTCGGGTTGCGACACGCACAACACCCTGGCTAACGTCATCCCGAACATGAGCTATCCGCCCGAGCCGTTTCTGCATCTGGCGGCGGGCATCAAGGAAGTCGTCAAGGTTCCGGTTCTGCATGCACAGAACATCAAGGACCCGAATCAGGCGACGCGAATTCTTGAAGGCGGTTATGTCGACATGGTCGGTATGACCCGCGCGCACATCGCCGACCCGCACCTGATTGCCAAGATCAAAATGGGTCAGGTCGACCAGATTAAACAGTGCGTGGGCGCCAACTACTGCATCGACCGCCAATATCAGGGCCTCGACGTGCTGTGCATTCAGAACGCCGCCACTTCGCGTGAATACATGGGCGTGCCGCACATCATCGAGAAAACCACCGGCGTTAAGCGCAAAGTAGTCATCGTCGGCGGCGGCCCAGCCGGTATGGAAGCGGCCCGCGTGGCAGCAGAACGCGGCCACGAGGTAACGCTGTTCGAGAAGAAAGACCAGCTTGGCGGGCAGATCACCACGGCCTCGAAAGCCCCGCAACGCGACCAGATCGCCGGCATTACCCGCTGGTATCAACTGGAACTCGCGCGCCTGAACGTCGATGTGCGTCTGGGCACTGGCGCCGATTCGGCGACCCTGCTCGACCTGCGCCCCGACATCATCGTGCTGGCCAACGGCGGCCACCCGAACCTTGAGCAGAACCCGCATTGGGGCGCTGAAGAAGGCTTGGTGGTGAGCAGCTGGGATGTGCTCGATGGCAAGGTCGCGCCCGGTAAAAACGTGCTGGTGTACGACACCATTTGCGAATTCACCGGCATGTCGGTTGCCGATTTTCTCGCAGACAAAGGTTCGCAGGTCGAAATCGTCACCGACGACATCAAGCCCGGTGTGGCCATCGGCGGCACCTCGTTCCCGACTTACTACCGCAGCATGTACCCCAAGGAAGTGGTCATGACCGGCGACCTGATGCTGGAAAAGGTCTACCGCGAAGGCGACAAACTCATCGCCCTGCTGGAGAACGAATACACCGGTGCCAAGGAAGAGCGCGTGGTCGATCAGGTTGTAGTCGAGAACGGCGTGCGCCCGGACGAGAGCCTGTATTACGCGCTAAAGGAAGCTTCGCGCAACAAGGGCCAGATCGATGTCGAGGCGCTGTTCGCGATTCAGCCACAGCCTTGTTTGAGCGAGGCGGGCGAGGGCTATTTGCTGTTTCGCATCGGCGACTGCGTAGCCCAGCGCAATACCCATGCCGCCATCTACGACGCCCTAAGATTGTGTAAGGACTTCTGATCGGCCCCTGAGTGTGCTGTGCGGCGTTACTTCCCTTGCCCATAGTCGACTATTGGCTGCGGTAAGTGCCTTGCTCAGCGCACTCAGTGACTCGATCGGGTGGGCCTTGGATTTTTGAGAGCGAGGGCGAGATCAAGGGCGAGAGCGGGGAGCTTTGGGGGAATCAAGGGCGGGTGTGGTGAGAGTGTGGGCAAGAAGCTGCGCGATATTTTTATAAGCTGGCTAGTCACTGTGTGGCTCGTCTTTCGGTGATGCGGTCCCGCTAGGGAGACCCGATGATGTTGAATACTCTTCTGCCAATTCTGCTATTTGCCGCACTGGCGCTGGCGGTGGTTGGTGCGTTCAAGCGGTTCGCCATGTGGCGGCGCGGCAAGCCTGCTGAGGTGGACTGGTTTGGTGGTTTGTTGGCTATTCCGCGTCGTTACATGGTTGATCTTCACCATGTGGTCGCGCGCGACAAATACATCGCCAACACCCACGTCGCAACTGCCGGTGGTTTCGTGCTGGCTGCGGTGCTGGCGATTCTGGTGCATGGCTTTGGGCTGCACAGCGCGGTTCTTGGTTATGTGTTGCTAGCGGCAACTGCACTGATGTTTGTCGGTGCGTTGTTCGTGGCCAAACGGCGGTTTGATCCGCCTGCTCGCTTGTCGAAAGGGCCGTGGATGCGCCTGCCGAAAAGCCTGCTGATGTTCTCGGCCAGTCTGTTTATTGCCACGTTGCCGGTCGCCGGTATTCTGCCAGCGGGTTTTGGCGGCTGGCTTTTGGCGGCAATTCTGCTGGTCGCCATTACCTGGGGCGTGAGTGAGTTGTTCTTCGGCATGACCTGGGGCGGGCCGATGAAGCACGCTTTTGCGGGTGCCCTGCATCTGGCCTGGCACCGCCGCGCCGAGCGTTTTGGCGGGGGCCGGTCGACAGGTTTGAAAGCGCTGAATCTGGACGACCCACAGGCGCCACTCGGGGTGGAAAAACCGACTGATTTTACCTGGAACCAATTACTCGGCTTCGACGCCTGTGTGCAATGCGGCAAGTGCGAAGCAGCATGTCCGGCCTTTGCGGCGGGTCAGCCACTGAATCCGAAGAAGCTGATTCAGGACATGGTCGTGGGCCTGGTGGGTGGCAGCGATGCCAAGTTTGCCGGCTCACCCTACCCCGGCAAGAACATCGGCGAGCACAGCGGCGGCCCGCACCTGCCCATTGTGGCACTGGACGGCAAAGCCCTGGTCGATGCCGAAACACTCTGGTCTTGCACCACTTGCCGCGCTTGCGTTGAAGAGTGCCCGATGATGATCGAGCACGTTGATGCCATCGTCGATATGCGCCGCCACCTGACGCTGGAAAAAGGTGCAACACCGAACAAGGGCGCCGAGGTTCTGGACAATCTGATCGCCACCGACAATCCCGGCGGTTTTGCACCGGGTGGCCGACTCAACTGGGCAGCCGATCTCGACTTGCCCGTGCTTGCCGATAAACGTCAGTGCGATGTGTTGTTCTGGGTCGGTGACGGCGCGTTCGACATGCGCAACCAACGCACCTTGCGTGCACTGGTCAAAGTGCTCAAAGCCGCTGCGGTCGACTTCGCCGTACTTGGTCTGGAGGAGCGTGACAGCGGTGATGTGGCGCGGCGACTGGGGGATGAAGCAACCTTCCAGCAACTGGCCAAACGCAATATCGCCACCCTCGCTCAATACACCTTCAAGACCATTGTCACGGCGGACCCGCACAGCTTCCACGTGCTTAAAAACGAGTACGGCGCGCTGGGCGGCCACTACCGGGTTTTGCATCACAGCACCTATATCGAGCAGCTGATCAATGCCGGCGATCTCAACCTTGGCCAGCATCAGAACGCCGCCGTGACCTATCACGACCCTTGTTATCTGGGCCGCTACAACGGCGAGTACGAAGCGCCGCGCAATGTTCTCAATGCCATCGGTATCGAGGTCAGGGAAATGCAGCGCTCGGGGTTTCGTTCACGTTGCTGCGGAGGGGGCGGTGGTGCGCCGATCACTGATATTCCGGGCAAGCAGCGGATTCCGGACATGCGCATGGTCGACATCAAGGAGACCTCTGCCGAGATTGTTGCCGTGGGTTGCCCGCAGTGCACGCTGATGCTCGAAGGCGTGGTCGAGCCGCGCCCTCAGGTTAAAGACATTGCTGAACTGGTCGCTGAAGTGCTGATCGAGGCAGCGCCCAAACCGTCCGTGAAACGCCAGCCTGCGGAGACTTCGGCATGAGTGAGATTATTCGCCGCGACCCACACGCAGAATGGATCGCGCGTAACCGCCTGCACCCATTGCACGCCACCTTGCAAAAAAGCCCGGAACGCTGGATGAGCGCCGCTGGGGTTGTTCGCAAGAATCCGCACGCCGTGGGTTTTATCGGCCCTGAAGGCATCAAGCGGATCGACCGTTCGGGCGCACAGAGTGCCAGCGCAGGCAAACGCAGCGCAGCACCAGCCGCCGTGCAACTGCCGCTGCATCGGGTCGAGCAACCGGCATTTCATATCTGCGTGGTGCCGGACATGGTCGGCGGGCGCTTGAGTAGCCACGATAAAGACTTGCTCGGGCTCGCCCGTTCACTGGCAGGCAACAACGGCGCTGTGCTGGCGATTATTTTTGCCGAACATAAAGAGCAGGCCTTCGACACAGCCGGTGTTGATCGCCTGATGCACTTCACCGATGACTCGCTGGCCGGCTATTCGCCCGAACTGCGCGTGCTGGCCCTGAGCGCCGTCGAGGCACAACTCAAGCCACGCCACTGGTTACTGCCGGACAGCCGCAACGGCGGCGGTGAACTGGGCCGCCGGCTGGCCGCAAAACTATCCGAGCGCCCGGCTACCCGCGTCTGGCAAGTTGCCGATGGCCAGTGCATTGGCCGCGCGGGCGCTGGTCGGGAAGACTCGCAGCGGGCGTTGCCACGGCTGATTCTGGCCGCTGCCGAATGCGCCAGCCCGGTCAGTGAAACACGCCATGAGTGCCTGGCAATGGCAACGCCGGAAAACCTTGCCCACGGCTTGCCGCGAATCGAGGATTGCGGCGCGGTAGCCGTAGACCCGGCGTTGATTCCGATGGCCGAGGCCGAGTTCATTTTGTCCGGTGGTAACGGCGTCAGCGACTGGACGCAATTCCATCAGGCCGCCGAAATTTTGGGCGCAACCGAGGGCGCATCACGCGTGGCGGTGGACGATGGTTTCATGCCGCGCAATCGTCAGGTTGGCGCCACCGGCACGTGGGTCACCGCACGGGTTTATCTGGCGGTGGGTATCTCGGGCGCGGTGCAACACCTACAGGGCATCGGTGCCTGCGACAAAGTGGTGGCTGTGAATAAGGACGCCAATTGCGACATGGTCAAGCGCGCCGATCTGAGCGTGATCGGCGACTCGGCGGCCATACTCGGCGCCCTGATTGCGCGCATCAACGCGCACCGCCACGGAGGTATTCGTGATGCTGCATAACACCGCTCAAGCCTCACCAGCGCTGAATGTTGTGGCGCTGGTATCCGTGGGCGCGCACCCAAGTTCGGGCCGCGCACGCCGCGCCGAACAAGACGCACGCGCTGTCGAGCTGGGCTTGCGGTTGGCCGGTGAGCAGCTTGAAGTGCTGCACGCAGGCGACCCGCAACAGCCTGCCTTACGCAGTTATCTGGGCATGGGTTTGCAGCAGTTGCACGTGATCGAGCAACCGGCGCAGGCCGATGTCATCAGCGCCCTGCATGACTATTTGCAAGACAGCGACGCGCAACTCATTTTAACCGGCAGCCAGGCTGAAACTGGCGAAGGTTCGGGCATGCTGCCGTTCCTGCTGGCTGAGCAGTTGGGCTGGCCAATGGTGGTCGGGCTGACTGAGGTCGAACACATAGGAAATGGTATCGCCCAAGTGCTTCAAGCTTTGCCGCGCGGCCAACGCCGACGTTTAAAGGTGCGCCTGCCGTTTATCGCCAGCCTCGACAACGCCGCACCCGCCGCCCGGCAAAGTGCCTTTGGTCCGGCGCGGCGCGGCGAATTGCTCAGCCATGCGGCAGAGGCAAATCCTGACGCGTTGCTCAGCGAGTCGCCACTGCAACCCGCCAGACCCCGGCCTAAACGCCTGAAAATAATCACCGCCAAGACGGGCGCTGAACGCATGAAAGCGGCGACCGCAAAAGCCTCGGGCGGTGGTGGCCAAATTATTAAAGGCGACTCGCCAGAGGCGGGAGCCGAGGCTATCTTCAAATTGTTAGTCGATGAAGGTGTGCTGCGCTAAGCACCAAAAATAAGGAGATTTACCATGATGCACGCCGATTTGATCGATCAGGAAGACCTGCGCGAACGCCTGGTCGCCATTGGCCTGTCCATCCCGGTTGGGGCGAGCGCCGAGCAGGCGTGCGAACAGGCAGTGCGGGGCTTGAGTGCTGATCGCGCGCTGGCGCTACGGCGCATGGTGGAAGAGATGCTGGGCGGCAATGCCACTTTGCTGCCGGCGGTTCGTGAAGCGATTTCGCGCACATTGTTACCGGCGCTGGTTCCCGCGCCGAAGTAATCCGCAACCCTCGCAGGTTAACGCGCCAGCCGAATCGTCCCAGCGCTGGCGCGATTAACTACGTCCAGCCGGTTACAGCCGCACACTGGCGAAGGTGGACTCGCTCTGAGCGCGGTTTAGCGCGGCCAACGCGGTTGAAACAGATTCGTGCTGCAACTCTTCGGTGACCGGCACCAGCGAAACGATGTTCGTCAGGCTGTTTGTGGCGCGCTCATCACGCGGCGGAATGCCGAAATACTCGCGGTAGCACTTGGAGAAATGCGGTGTAGACACAAAGCCGCAAACCGAAGCGACTTCGATCACCGACATCGACGTTTGCTTGAGCAATTGCCGCGCGCGAATCAGCCGCAGCTTCAGGTAATAACGTGAAGGCGAGCAGTTCAGGTATTTCTGGAACAAGCGCTCAAGCTGCCGGCGTGACACATCGACGTAGCAGGCCATTTGATCGAGATCGATAGGCTCTTCAAGGTTGGCTTCCATCAGCGCCACAATTTCCTGCAGCTTCGGCTGATTGGTGCCAAGCATGTGCTTGAGCGGCACGCGCTGGTGATCCTGCTCGTTGCGGATGCGCTCGTAAATAAACATCTCGCTGATTGCCGCGGGCAGTTCACGGCCATGCTCGCGACCAATCTGGTGCAGCATCATATCCATCGGCGCGGTGCCACCCGATGAAGTGTTGCGATTGCGGTCGATGGAAAACAGCCGCGTGCTCATCGCCACACGCGGGAAGGCTTCCTGCATCGAGGCCAGGCATTCCCAGTGCACGCTGCAATCGAAACCATCGAGCAAACCCGCTTTGGCCAACGCCCAACTGCCGGTGCACACGGCGCCCATGCGACGCCCCTGACGCGCCATCATTTGCAGCCATTGCAAGTGCTCGCGAGTCACGCTGTGCTGAATATCCACGCCGCCACACACAATCACCGCGTCCAGCTTGGGCGCGTTGGCAAGGGAAGCATCGGGGGTGATCGTCAGCCCGTCACTGGCCGATACCGCGCCGCCGGCCTGGGTCAGTGTGAACCAGCGATACAACTCTTTACCGGAAAGCTGATTGGCCATGCGCAATGGCTCAATCGCTGACGCGAGGGAAATCAGGGTGAAGTTGTCGAGCAGCAGAAAGCCGATAGTCTGAGGTACGCGATTTAGAGGCTGAGCCTCTTGAGTAGACTGCGACATTTGATGGAACCCTCACGCAAGCACGTCATTAAGCCGTTCAGCGGCTTTTCTTGGATTCGTCCGACGCAACTGGGTGCGAAGATCAAAGGTCGGCGGAAATAGTTTCAGTCTCTATTCTCAGCCTGACAGTTGCACCGCATGCAGCACATCGTGACCCGTTTTATTGTGATGGTCGGGCATTTGAATGACCGGACCGAACACCGATCAAAAGAGCAAAGGTCATGCCTAAATTGATTGGCCGTTCAAAAAAAAATAGTCCGCCCCGCAAGGCCCGACAAGCGGCGATTCTGTTCACGACATGACCGATCGGAAAACGACCGGAAAACCCTTGAGCCACGGGGTTTGTGATGATTGGTAGCAGGATTAAAACAGCTGTTTGTCACCGGTTCTCAAATCCGTTCCGCCCCAGTAACAAACAGCCGTTTATTAAAGCGATCGCGCGCCAGCAGGTGGCAACTGCAAAGCGCTGCACCCAAATCAGGCACAAGCACGCTGACTCAGCATTCGATTGCGCTGACCGCCAGCCCGCCGCGTGAGGTTTCCTTGTATTTGTCATGCATATCGGCGCCGGTGTCGCGCATGGTGCGAATCACCCGGTCGAGGGAAATGAAGTGTTTGCCATCGCCGCGCAAGGCCATTTGCGCGGCATTGATCGCCTTAACCGCAGCAATCGCGTTGCGCTCAATGCACGGCACCTGCACCAGCCCGCCGACAGGATCACAGGTAAGCCCGAGATTATGTTCCAGGCCAATTTCAGCTGCGTTCTCCAACTGCTCGGGAGTTGCCCCGAGGATTTCCGCAAGCCCGGCCGCCGCCATTGCGCAGGCCGAACCCACCTCGCCCTGACAACCAACCTCTGCCCCTGAAATCGACGCGTTCTTTTTGCAGAGGATGCCAATCGCCGCGGCGCTGAGCAGGTAATTGATCACATCGTCTTCGCAGGCATCCGGATTGAAGCGCATGTAGTAATGCAGCACCGCCGGGATAATCCCGGCGGCGCCGTTGGTGGGCGCCGTCACCATGCGACCGCCCGCGGCGTTTTCCTCATTAACGGCCAGGGCGAACAAGTTGACCCACTCCATGGCCGAGAGCGTCGAGCCGATTACGTTGGGTTTGCCCAACTCAAGCAGGCTACGGTGAAGCTTGGCGGCGCGGCGCTGAACATTCAGGCCGCCAGGCAAAATCCCTTCATGGCGCAGGCCTTGTTCGACGCAATCGCGCATGGCCTGCCACAACGTCAGCAGCGAACTGCGGATTTCAGCTTCACTGCGCCAGGCCTTTTCATTGGCCAGCATCAGCTCACTCACCCGCAGGTTGTGGCGCTGGCAAAGATCGAGTAACTCCGCCGCGCTGGAAAAATCATAGGGAAGCTCAGTTACATCCTGATCCAGCACGCCGCTGGCCGCTTGCTCGGCATCGACCACAAAGCCGCCGCCGACCGAGTAATAGGTGTTGCTCAGGAGTTCATATTCATCGCTGGCAAAAGCTGTGAGCGTAAGCGCGTTGGGGTGATAAGGCAGATTTTCATCGAGCAGCAGCAAGTCGCGCTGCCAGTCAAAAGCAATCTCCGGCCCCGCGCCCAAGGCCAACTTCCGGCTTTGCTTGAGCGTCTCGATGCGCGGCAACACCTGCAAAGGATCAATCGTATCGGGCCACTCGCCCATCAAGCCCATGACCACTGCATTATCGCTGCCATGACCAATGCCGGTTGCCGACAAGGAACCGTACAAACGCACTTCCACCCGCACCACTCGCTCAAGCATGCGGCGCTCGCGAAGAGCCCCCACAAACAGCGCGGCAGCACGCATGGGGCCGACGGTGTGGGAGCTGGAGGGGCCGATGCCGATCTTAAACAGGTCAAATACGCTGATAGCCATGACGGATTCCTCAATGGGCGCGTGTGTGCTGGCCATCATCAATATTTCATTCAGGGCCTGACGTCTGACACCGACTTGCTCGTGCTTAAAGCCGTCACGCCGATAAAACTTGCAGCACGCAGCCCTGCCCCAAGGGGCGATAAACCCAGCGAAAACGCCCTGTGTTGCACGGTGCAACACCGAACAAACCGCGCGGTTAAGCGAATTTTCGAGGCGCAAGGCTTTGCACAAACACAGTCCAGAATCGCCAGAAATCACTAAAAACCCACTCAAAAACAGCGAGCTACAGCGCGGCCGAAGCACTCGACAAGCACCCTTCTCTCGCCTGCAATTTCCACTGGCATTGCTCAAGGCCCGATTTCAGGGGCCTGCAGCATTTGCCGAGGCCAATCAGTGCGGTTATTGCGCAAAAAATGCGCGGCAGCATGTCGCCCCATAACACGTCAGAGTCGTAAACCGACAATTGCGCCAACCGGAAGGCTATATCGTTGAGTCAGCCGATTTCGTCGCTGTTGCCAGCGGTTAAGCAACAGACTGGGACTCATCAATCCCGGACCGAAAAAAATACGCGCAGGTGTCACTTGAATGAGCCTGCCCAACAAGAAAATTCGGATGTACGCGCATCTCGGTTTGAGATGTGTTCGCCCAAGGGACTGGGTTTCACAACACTGCCAGAGGATTTGCCACGCATATTGCTGCACGGCATAAACGGTTGATTCGCTCACGACCTCGTACTCGCCAGCGCTGTTGCAGCACGGGCGATGCGTGGGTGGGATTCGAGGCATCCAGCGCCAAGCGGCCCCATGCAGACCAGATTCCGCAACCACGTAAACCCAAACAGGCACGAACAGTCGGCATCACTCTGTAACCCTTCCGGGCTGAAGCAGTGTTCCGCGTAACTGATCTGATTGTCTTATGAAGGGGAACACTCCCATGCAGTCTGGAAAAATTGTGGTCAAGAACCTCTACAAGGTTTTTGGCCAAAACGAACAAGAAGCGATCGACCTGCTAAAAGAAGGCTGGAGTAAAGACAAGATACTGGCTGAAAAGGGCTCTGTAATTGGTGTAAGCGATGTTTCATTCAGTGTTGAAGAGGGCGAGATTTTTGTTTTGATGGGGCTTTCCGGCTCGGGGAAGTCAACGCTCATCCGCCTGATTAATCGTCTGGTCGAGCCCAGCAGCGGCGATGTATTCATTGATGGTCAGAACGTCGCAAAACTACCCAAGGCGCAGTTGATCGAGTTACGCCGCCGCGACATGAGCATGGTCTTCCAATCTTTCGCGTTAATGCCTTCACGCACCGTTCTCGACAACGCCGCCTTCGGCCTGGAGGTCGCCGGGGTTGGCCGCAAAGAGCGCGAAGAGCGCGCGATGACCGTGCTCAAACAAGTTGGCCTCGACACCTTCGCGCAGAAACACCCTCATGAGCTTTCTGGCGGTATGCAACAACGCGTTGGCCTGGCCCGTGCTCTGGCGGTCAACCCGTCAATGATCATCATGGACGAGGCGTTTTCGGCCCTCGACCCTCTCAAGCGCCGGGAAATGCAGGACGTTCTGATCGAGCTGCAAAAGACCCACCGGCGCACCATCATCTTTGTTTCCCACGATATTGAAGAGGCCATGCGCATCGGTAATCGCATCGGCATCATGGAAGGCGGCAAACTGATTCAGGTCGGTACGCCGCAAGAACTGGTCGACAACCCCGCCAACGATTACGTGCGTAACTTCTTCGACACCGTAGACACCAATCGCTACCTCACCGCCGGCCAGCTCAAGGCCGACAGCGTGCCGCTGTTCGTGCACAACGGTCAGGCACCGGATGCGCTCATGGTCTGCCAGCAGTTGCAGGACATGGACAAGCATTACGCCTTCGTCGTTGACGAGTTCAACAAGTTCAAAGGCTCGATCAGCCTGGAAAAAATCGCCCTGCTGGTCGAAGACGGCCAACCCCACAGCCTGGATGCCAAGGTGCTCAAACACATCGACTGCATCCCCGAAGACCTGCCGCTCAGCGAGGTAATCGAGCGCCTGGTGGATAACGAAGGGCCGATTCCGGTTATGGACGAAGGGGGCTTCTATTGCGGAGCAATCAGCAAAGGCCGCCTTCTGACCCGCATGCAGGGAGACTGACATGAGCGATAAAAAACTTGATCTCGGCAGTTGGGTAAATGACGTAGTTCAGCACCTGCTCGACAACTACAGCGGCGCCTTCGACAGCATCGGCCAGGTGGTCAGCGGCTTCTCGGAAGGCATTGAGGCGGTGCTGATGTTCCCGCCCGCATGGCTCTTGATTGCGATTTTCGTGGCGCTGGGCATCTGGCGTATCGGCGTGCGCTTTGCCGTGTTCACCGCCATCTCATTTGCCCTGATCGTGATGACCGGCTTCTGGGAACAAACCGTGGTCACCCTCGGGCTGACCTTCTCGGCCACTTTAATCAGTTTGATCCTTGGCGTGCCGCTGGGCATCTGGGCGGCTAAAAGCGAGCGTGTGGCGATGATCATCCGACCCATTCTCGACTTCATGCAAACCATGCCGGCGTTCGTCTACCTGATCCCCGCCGCCATGCTGTTCGGCCTTGGCCGCGTGCCCGGCATCATCGCCACGGTAATTTTTGCCATGCCGCCAGCCGTGCGCCTCACCAGTCTGGGCATTCGTCAGGTTAATAAAGAAATTGTCGAAGCCGGGCAATCGTTCGGCTGCAACAACCGCCAACTGTTGTTCAAAGTGCAGTTGCCGAATGCCATGCCGTCGATCATGGCCGGGGTTAACCAGACCATCATGATGGCCCTGTCGATGGTGATTATTGCCTCGATGGTCGGCGCCGGCGGTCTGGGTAATGACGTTCTCGCCAGTATTCAGCGCCTCGACATCGGCCTTGGTTTCGAGAGCGGCATGGCGGTGGTGTTGCTGGCGATCATTCTCGACCGCATTACCGAGAGTTTCGGCACCCCGCGCCAAGCGACCAATCGCAGCAGTCTGGTCAGTTGGCTGAGCGCAAAACTACAAAGCCAATAAGCCTATTTTGAACTGAGACCAGGGAACTGCAGATGAATACAATCAACAAACTCGCAGCTATCAGCCTGCTTGCATGCGCGCTGACGCCAAGTGTCTGGGCGGCCGAGCCGGCCAGTTGCAAACAGGTCAAATTCGCCGAAATCGGCTGGGCAGATATTTCAGCCACAACCGGCGTCGCCATGGCCCTCACCGAAGGCCTTGGCTATCAGCCGCGCAAGATCCTCGCCTCGGTGCCTATCGCCTTCACCGGCGTGAAGAAAAAGCAGATCGACGTATTCCTTGGCTACTGGGCGCCGTCGATGGACGCGGTGATCGAACCGTTCCTCAAGGACGACGGGGTGAAAGTACTGCCCAAGGCCAATCTTGAGGGCGCCAAGTACACCCTCGCCGTGCCGACCTATGCCGCCGATGCTGGCCTGAAAAGCTTTCAGGACATCGCCAAGTTCAAGGATCAACTCGACGGCAAGATCTATGGCATCGAACCGGGCAATGACGGCAACCTGCTGATCGAGAAGATGATCAAGGGCGACCAGTTCGGCCTGGGTGATTTCCGCATGGTCGAGTCCAGCGAAGCGGGCATGCTGGTTCAGGTACAACGCGCAGTTAAGCAGAACAAGCCGGTGGTTTTTCTGGGCTGGGCTCCGCACCCGATGAACACCCAGTTTGACCTGACTTACCTGGCCGGCGGTGACGATGTGTTTGGCCCGGATTACGGCGCGGCCAAGGTCTACACCGTGGTCTCACCCGACTACGAAGCGCGCTGCCCCAACGTGGGCAAGCTACTCAACAACCTGCAGTTCTCAGTCGAGATCGAAAGCCAGCTGATGGAGAAAGTTCTCGATAAACAGAACCCGACCGAAGTGGCCAAGGAGTGGATCAAGACCAATCCGGAAGCCCTCGACAAGTGGCTGGCCGGGGTCAGCACATTCGACGGTCAGGATGGCGCTGCAGCGGTGAAGAAATTCATCGGCATGTAAGCACGCGCGATCAATGACTACCGTGGGTGACGCCTGCGCATCACCCACAACCCGGGCATCGTCGGTGCTAATTGCACTAAGCAGCCCATTTAGCACCAACGGGGCACGCAATCAGAACGAGCCGAACCACCTATAACAACTGCCACTCTCACAGATGGAGCAAGATCCTATGGGTAAACTCAAATCGTTTTATCTTCAAGGCCTGAGCGCTGCGGTACTGGCCCTTGGCATGACCACGGCAATGGCGGCAGACAAGCCCGAGCTTAAAATCGGCTTCGTTAACGGCTGGGATGACAGCGTCGCGGTCAGTAACGTGGCGGCTCAGGTGCTGGAGAGCAAGCTCGGTTACAGCGTCAAACTGCAAGCGGTAGAGCCCGCGATCATGTGGCAGGGCGTTGCCCGTGGCGACCTCGACGTAACCCTCTCCGCCTGGCTTCCGACCACTCACGGCGAGTACTTCAAGAAGTTTGAAAACAAAGTTGAGGTGCTCGGCACCAACTACGCAGGCGCCAAGATCGGCCTGATCGTGCCGGACTACTTTGCGGCGAAAAGCATTGAAGACCTGAACAAGTACAGCAAGGACATCGACGGCAAAATTACCGGTATTGATGCCGGAGCCGGGGTGATGCGCCGCACTGAAGATGCCATCAAGCAGTACAACCTCGACGTAAAACTGATGCCAAGTTCAGGGCCGGGCATGGCAACCGCACTGGCGCGGGCAGAGAAAGACCAGAGCGCGATTGTGGTCACCGGCTGGATTCCACACTGGATGTTTGCCAAGTGGAAACTGCGCTTTCTCGAAGACCCGAAAAAGGTCTTTGGTGATGACGAGCACGTAGACACCGTCGCCAACCCGGCGCTGGCAACCAAAGCCCCGGATGCGGCCGCCTTCCTCAAGAAGATTTCCTGGAGCGGTGAAGAAGTCGGCTCGGTGATGCTGGCAATTCGCGAAGGCGCTGAGCCTGCCGAAGCTGCCAAAGACTGGATCAAGGCCAACCCGGAGCGCGTGGCCGAGTGGCTCAAGTAAGCACGACTGGAGCCAGCGCTTTAGCAGACGATTCGAGCCTCCGGCTGTAACGCGACTCAGCGCTGGTTATGCCGTTTAAACAACAACGCCCCTGCATCGAGGGGCGTTGTTGTTTTCAGGTTTCGCTCGCAGTTGGCGCGGCGCTATTCGAATTGATAGCGATAAGCGAGGCCAAGCTGTGAATCCGTGCCGTAGGTGTTGTCCTGCGTGTAAGCGTAGGTACTCACCGACTGTTGTTGAGTGAAACGGTAACCCACACCAGCACCCAGGAAGTGACCCGAGTAGCTGTCGGTACCAACCGAGCCAACGGCAAACGCCAGCAGGGTCCATTTATCGCTAAGCGGCTTGATCGAAAACGCCCCAAGATAAGCGCCGGTACTGGTGGTCGCCAGCGTCACGAAATCCTGACCAAACGGATCGACAGTGCCGCACTGGCCGCTGCTCACTTCGCAAACCGTATTGCCTTCGTTGTAGGAGACGCCGGCCATCGGGAAAATCTGCCAGCCATACGGTTCAATGCCGAACGCGCTCAACGGGATAAAGGTGCCTACGCTGTAACTGGTCTGATCGTTGCCGGTGTCGAACTCTTTTTTGCTGAAGCTGAAATTGAGGATGCCGAGATCGAATAACCATGAGCCACCCAAACGCCACTCACTGGCATCGTGATTGACGCTGGCATTGATCTTCTTCACCGGATCGAGACTCAGCGAACCGGAAATTTTCAGCTCGTCGGTGTAACCAAAGCCTATTTGAGTGACAACCTTGGTCGGGTCTTCCGCCAGCTTCTGGCTCTGCACCTCCTTGCTGTTTTGCGAGTTAGCCCAGCACACAGAGCTACTCAGCAAAAGAGCGGCCGCTGGGATTGCGCGACTACGGAAAAAATCACAGAGCATGAGTAACTGGCCTTGTACGGGTTGATCTTCTGAGGTGCAGTAACAGCGCGCATGAATAAACTAGCACTTACTCACTGTAGGCGATGATTCGCAACGAACTTGAGCATTGAGTAAACCATGCATGCTGAAATCGAGCTCAAGCGACGCCTTTTTGCTGTTCAAAAAACAACCAAACAGATAGAAATGGCTACAGCGATCTATCCGAAAAAGTCATCGGATTTTTTACCTTCAGTTGGCCTAAGCAGCAGCTATGTTTTTTGTTCGGTCATTCAATAAAAAACCCTGAAAAGTGCTGTCGAATACCCTTCGAATCGAAAAAAATTCAGTTTTTTTCGATTCCGCCGCAGCCCCCGTGAGACCTAGCCTTAGCCGTTCGCAAAGGCTGAAATCCACAGCCGGCGCGGCTTACAGCCTTAGACCCGAGCGCAAAAAGTCTGTTAAGGTTCTACCCGGCAGACATTTTGTCAGGGCCCAACACGTCGGATTTGCATGCGGGAAAACGCAGCAATTTGCAGACAATTTAGTCGAGTCAGCCGTTTTCGATCTGGTCATTTTTTATACAGCCAGACATTGGGTGTAAAAACGCCCAAATCGAAAATCAGCGAGCGCTGACCGTCCCACCGAACTCCCGTTCGGAATGTAAATGGGACGAAATTTTGAAGGTATGAACCCCAGGATGGGGTGCACATTCACCGATGGATTGAGCTTGATAATACTGCCATAGGGTTTGCATAGCGGTTTGCAAAGACACGAGATACGAATGCTGCAACTACATGTTTTCACAACGCCCATACCCCGGCTGGGAGCATGGCGCAGTTCTGATGGCGTGGCTGCAGCGACTGGTATCCCGGCACTGCATAACGCGTCGCAATCCCATGAATACAGTTAACCCAACAGACACTAACAGTCGGCATCGCTCGCAGACGCCTCGGCGTAGTGCGGGCAGCGATAACTGATTTGGATGTCTACTGAAGGGGAACCTCCCATGCAGTCTGGAAAAATCGTAGTCAAAAATCTCTACAAGGTTTTTGGCCAGAATGAACAAGAAGCAATCGAACTGCTCAAGCAAGGCTGGAGCAAAGACAAGATTCTTGCAGAAAAAGAATCAGTCATTGGTGTGAGCGATGTGTCGTTCAGCGTTGAGGAAGGCGAGATATTTGTCCTCATGGGCCTGTCAGGGTCGGGCAAATCAACCTTGATCCGCCTGATCAACCGCCTTGTTGAACCCTCTGCCGGCGATGTTTTCATCGACGGTCAGAACGTCGCAAAACTGCCCAAGGCCGATCTTATCGAGCTTCGCCGTCGCGACATGAGCATGGTCTTTCAGTCCTTTGCCCTGATGCCTTCGCGCACCGTCCTCGACAACGCCGCCTTTGGCCTCGAAGTCGCCGGAGTGAGCCGCAAGGAGCGCGAAGAGCGCGCCATGGAAGTGCTTGAGCAAGTGGGTCTGGCAACCTTTGCCAACAAGCATCCGCACGAGCTTTCCGGTGGTATGCAACAACGTGTCGGTCTGGCGCGTGCATTAACAGTCAACCCGTCGATGATCATCATGGACGAAGCATTCTCGGCTCTCGACCCGCTCAAGCGCCGCGAGATGCAAGACGTACTGCTTGAGCTGCAAAAGACTCACCGCCGCACCATCATCTTCGTTTCGCACGACATCGAAGAGGCCATGCGTATCGGTAACCGCATCGGCATCATGGAAGGCGGCAAGCTGGTTCAGGTCGGTACGCCACAAGAGTTGGTCGACAACCCGGCCAACGAATATGTGCGTAACTTCTTCGATACGGTCGACACAAGCCGCTATCTCACTGCCGGTCAACTGATGGCTGATAACGTGCCACTGTTCGTGCATAACGGCGAAGCGCCGAACGCACAGATGGTCAGCGAGGAGCTGCAAGCGCAAGACCAGCATTACGCGTTTATCGTTGACCAAGAGAACAACTTCCAAGGTTCGATCAGCCTGGAAACCATCGCTTTGCTGGATGACCAAAACCAGCAACAACGCCTCGAAAACGATCTGCTCATGCAAATCGAGCCGCTGCAGGCCGACTTGCCACTGGAGCAGGTTATCGAGCGTCTGGTCGATAGCGACGGACCCGTGCCGGTTGTCGATGAAGACGGCCATTACTCCGGTGCAATCAGCAAGGGCAGCCTGCTGAGCCGCCTGCAAGGAGAATGACATGAGCGATAAAAAACTCGACCTGGGTAGCTGGGTAAACGATTCGGTTCAGCATTTGCTGGACAACTACAGCGGTGCGTTCGACAGCATCGGCCATGTAGTGAGCAGCTTTTCCGAAGGCATTGAAGCCATTCTGATGTTCCCGCCTGCGTGGCTGCTGATCAGCATTTTTGTCGCGTTGGGCCTGTGGCGCATTGGTCTGCGTTTCGCAATTTTCACCGCGGTGGCGTTTGTACTTATCGTGCTGACCGGCTTCTGGGAGCAGACCGTGGTCACCCTCGGGCTGACCTTCTCAGCCACGCTGATCAGCCTGATTCTGGGTATTCCACTGGGTATCTGGGCGGCGCGTAGCGAGCGCGTGGCGATGGTTATCCGACCGATCCTCGACTTCATGCAGACCATGCCGGCGTTCGTCTATCTGATCCCTGCTGCCATGCTGTTCGGCCTTGGCCGTGTACCGGGCATTATTGCCACGGTGATCTTCGCCATGCCGCCTGCCGTGCGTCTCACCAGCCTGGGTATTCGTCAGGTCAATAAAGAAATCGTCGAAGCCGGGCAGTCGTTCGGCTGTAACGGCCGCCAGTTACTGTTCAAGGTGCAGTTGCCGAATGCCATGCCGTCGATCATGGCCGGTGTAAACCAAACTATCATGATGGCTCTGTCGATGGTGATTATCGCCTCGATGGTCGGCGCCGGTGGCTTGGGTAACGACGTTCTCGCCAGTATTCAGCGTCTGGATATCGGCCTTGGCTTTGAAAGCGGCATGGCCGTTGTGCTGCTGGCGATCATTCTCGACCGCATCACCGAAAGCTTTGGTACGCCACAAACCGCCAATCGCGGCCGCCTGTTCAATTGGGTAAGCGCAAAACTACAACGCCAATAAATTGCCCGACCAATACGATGGAGCACCCCATGAAGAAATTTAAAACACTCGCTGCCGTCGCTCTTATGAGCGGCGCCCTCGCCCAGAATGCAATGGCCGCCGAGCCGCAGAGCTGCGAGAAAGTCAGCTTCGCGGAAATCGGCTGGGCTGACATCTCGGCCACCACCGGCGTCGCCATGACCCTGAGCGAAGGCCTTGGCTACAAGACCCGTAAAGTAATGGCTTCGGTGCCAATCGCGTTCACCGGCGTGAAGAAGGGACAGATTGATGTGTTCCTTGGCTACTGGGCGCCCTCGATGGACGCGGTAATCGAACCGTTCCTCAAGGATGACGGCGTTAAAGTACTGCCCAAGGCCAACCTTGAAGGCGCCAAGTACACCCTCGCCGTGCCGACTTATGCAGCCGAAGCGGGCCTGAAAAGCTTTCAGGACATCGCCAAGTTCAAAGATCAGCTCAACGGCAAGATCTACGGCATTGAGCCGGGCAACGACGGCAACCTGCTGATCGAGAAAATGATCAAGAACGACCAATACGGTCTGGGCGACTTCCGCATGGTCGAGTCCAGCGAAGCGGGTATGCTGGTTCAGGTGCAACGCGCCGTGAAGAAAAAGCAGCCAGTGGTTTTCCTGGGCTGGGCACCGCACCCGATGAACACCCAATATGACCTCACCTATCTGGAAGGCGGTGATGACGTATTCGGTCCGGACTTCGGCGCAGCCAAGGTCTACACCGTGGTAGCGCCTGACTATGAAGCCCGCTGCCCGAACGTTGGCAAGCTGCTCAACAATCTGCAGTTCTCGGTCGAGATCGAAAGCCAGCTGATGGAAAAAGTGCTCGACAAGCAGGACCCTAAGAAAGTCGCCAAAGAGTGGATCAAGGCCAACCCGGAAGCCCTCGACAAGTGGCTGGCGGGCGTCACCACATTTGACGGCAAAGACGGCGCTGCTGCCGTGAAGAAATACGTAGGCCTGTAAGCCTGCTTCATCACCCGGGCGCTTTCGATGTAACCATCGTCAGCGCCCGACGTGTTCGCAAACCCGCCGGGTTTGCCTGCCTGTATGGCCATTCTTTTTGCCGCCGTTGAGCTTTCAACCGGCCTGCAAACAATTCACATCGAACACCCACAACACACTGCCACTCACACTGACGGAGCATATTCCATGGGTAAACTTAAACAACTTTGCATGCAGGGTCTGGGCGTAGCAGCACTGGCCATCGGCCTCAGTGCAACAGCCTTCGCCGCAGACGAAAAGCCGGAGCTGAACATCGGCTACGTAAACGGCTGGGATGACAGCATCGCCGTGAGCAACGTGGCCGCAGAGGTACTGCGCAGCAAGCTCGGCTACGACGTTACACTCAAGGCGGTTGAGCCTGCGATCATGTGGCAGGGCGTGGCCCGTGGCGACCTCGACGTGACCCTGTCAGCCTGGCTGCCAGTCACTCACGGCGAGTACTACAAGCGCTTCAAGGACAAGGTTGAAGTGCTCGGCACCAACTACGAAGGCGCCAAGATTGGCCTGATCGTGCCGGAATACTTCGCGGCCAAAAGCATTGAAGACCTCAACGCTCACAGCGATGAAATCAACGGCAACATCACCGGCATCGACGCAGGCGCTGGCGTAATGCGTCGCACCGAAGATGCAATCAAGGAGTACAACCTCGACCTCAACCTGCTGCCAAGCTCAGGCCCAGGCATGGCAATCGCCCTGGCCCGCGCTGAAAAGGCGCAGAAGCCTATCGTGGTCACCGGCTGGATTCCGCACTGGATGTTCGCCAAGTGGAAACTGCGCTTCCTCGAAGACCCGAAGAACGTCTTCGGCGATGCCGAGCATGTCGACACTGTTGCCAACCCCAAGCTGGCCAGCAAAGCACCTGACGCCGCTGCGTTCCTCAAGAACATCTCCTGGAGCGGCGAAGAAGTTGGCAGCGTGATGCTCGCCATCCGTGACGGCGCCAAGCCTGCCGAGGCGGCTAAAGCCTGGGTTGAAGCCAATCCGGAGCGTGTTGCCGAATGGTTGAAGTGAGTGCGCGTGCGGCGCTACTCAATGGCTGATTTGCAGTTGTAATCCGCCAGAAAACTTTGCCGCCAGCAACTCAGGCAATGCCTTGCACAACGCCCCTTGATGAGGGGCGTTGTGCTGTCTGGAGAAAGTTAAGTGGCGCACCTGTTCGGAAATTACGCACAACCCTGCTGACGTATAGTGCCCCGCGCAAGGCCTGCCTCACTGCGTGTTTCGATACAGGCAGGCACCTAACGCCATGAGTTCGGTTGGCGACAACATTTCTCTGCCGCATCAGCCCTTCACGGGATAGCTAATTGAGGCTGATAACCCAGCAAATCGGCTTGCTATTCGCGGGGCAGCTACTAATGTTGTAGCAAAATGACCTGTAAAAACAGGCATCTATCGATTGCTCTTTCGCGCTTGAAAACTACTGATCGAATCTCGGCTGAGGCTGCGGTTTACACGTAAACAATCCCCAAAATCGGTTACATCAGGATCGCCTATATGAATCGTTTCGCCTCTGTGTTTCAGCTTCGCTTTGTCGTGTCTTTGTTGTTGGTACTGCCGTTACTGGCTCAGGCGGCCGAGCCGCTGCCTTCCTGGAATGAGGGCCCCTCACGCAAAGCTATAGAAACCTTTGTTCAGGCGGTGACGGAAGATGGCAGCAAGGACTTTGTACCGCCAGCCGAACGCATTGCCGTGTTCGATAACGACGGCACGCTGTGGAGCGAACAGCCGATGTACTTCCAACTGCTGTTTGCGCTTGCCGAAGTGAAACGCATGGCGCCAGAGCACCCTGAGTGGAAGCAACAACAGCCGTTTAAGGCAGTGCTGGAGGATGACCAGAAAACGCTGGCCGCTGGCGGCATGGACAGCCTCAAGGAAATTCTGGTAACGACCCACACCGGCATCAGCACAGAGGACTTTGATAAGAATGCAAAACGCTGGCTGGCAAGCGCCAAGCATCCAAAGTCCGGCAAACCCTACAGCGAGATGGTCTACCAACCAATGCTGGAGCTGCTTGCGTACCTGCGTGACAACGGCTTCAAAACCTACATCGTTTCCGGTGGCGAGGTGGAGTTCATGCGCGCCTTCGCCGAAGAGGTTTATGGCATTCCGCCAGAGCAGATTATCGGCACCACATTCGCCACCGAGTTTCAGGACCAGGATGGCCAACTGTCGATCCTGCGTCAGCCCAAGCTGCTACACAATGACGATGGCCCGGGCAAGCCGGTGAGCATCCAGTCGATTATTGGTCGCCGTCCGATTATGGCGTTCGGCAACTCCGATGGCGACCTGCAAATGCTGCAGTGGACAGCCGCTGGCACCGGCAAGCGCTTTGCAGGTTTGGTGCACCACACCGACGCTGAGCGCGAGTGGGCTTACGACCGCGACAGCAAGATTGGCAAGCTGAACAAGGCGCTGGATGAAGCCAAGGCGCACGACTGGACAGTGGTCGACATGGCCACCGAATGGAAGCGAATTTACCCGTTCGACAAGTAATCCGCAGCCTCGGTGCCAGAGCCCGTGTAAATCTCTGGCACCGCCTTGCAATGGCTCCAATGTTTACTAGATTCAACCTGCTGAAATTGCATCAAATATTCGACTGATGTCATGAGGGAGTTTGGGTAATGAGTATTCAAAAACCGCAACTCGGCAAGTTCGCCTTGTCGCTGATGTTGCTGGGTTCGGCATGGCTGGGCATGGTTGCGCCTTCGATGGCGGCCGATCAACCCGCTTCCGACAGTTCCCAGAAAAAGCCCAACATTGTGGTCATCTGGGGTGACGACATTGGCATGTGGAACGTGGGTGCCTACACCCACGGTATGATGGGCCACACCCCGAACATCGACTCGATTGCCAAGAACGGCATGATTTTCACCGACCATTACGGGCAACCGAGTTGCACCGCTGGCCGCGCCGCGTTTATCACCGGGCAAATGCCCGTGCGCACTGGTATGACAACCATTGGCATTCCGGGCTCCAAGCGCGGCATTCAGGCCAGCGACCCGACCCTGGCCGAGGTCATGAAATCCCAGGGTTATGCCACCGCTCAGTTCGGCAAGAACCATTTGGGCGACCGCAACGAGTTCCTGCCGACGGTGCACGGCTTCGATGAGTGGTTTGGCAACCTTTATCACCTCAATGCTGAGGAAGAACCGGAGCAGCTCGATTACCCGGGCCAGAAAAACCCTGACTACCTGAAAAAATACGGCCCTCGCGGTGTTCTACACACTTGGGCAACTGACACCGATGACCCAACCGAAGACCCTAAATTCGGCCGCGTCGGCAAACAGAAAATCGAAGACACCGGTCCTCTGACTCGCAAGCGGATGGAGACCATCGACCAGGAAGTGACCGACGCAACGCTCAAGTACATGGACAAGGTTGGCAAAGGCGATAAGCCGTTCTTCCTCTGGTTCAACTCCACTGCAATCCACATCTGGTCGCACCCGCGAAAGGAATTTATCCAGAGAGCGGTGGATGAAGGCCGCGCCGAAGAAGATCTGGTTCGCGCCAGAATGCTTGAACACGACGATCAGGTCGGCATGATCCTGCAAAAGATCAAAGACCTGGGCATTGAAGACAACACCATCGTGGTCTACAGCACCGATAACGGTAATGAGTTCATGTATTACCCAGATGGTGGCTACGCCCCGTTCCGTGGCGAGAAAGGCACAACATGGGAAGGCGGTGTACGGGTTCCAGCGCTGATCAAATGGCCCGGGCATATCCCAGCAGGGCGTGAAGGCAACGGTATCCAGAGCCATGAAGACCTGTTCGTTTCACTGGCTGCAGCAGCAGGCTTGCCGAAGCTGAAAGATGACCTGCTCAGCGGCTACAAAATGAACGGCACCAACTACAAGGTGCATCTCGATGGCTACAACAACCTCGACTACTGGACAGGTAAATCTGACAAGTCGGCACGCCGTGAGATCTTCTACTACGACGAGACCGATTTGATGGCCGTTCGCGTAGATGCCTGGAAGATGCACATCGGGGTCAAGCATAACGGCAACTGGTTCGACGAGAAGTCATACCCGAGCGTGCCGTATATTGTGAACCTGCTGATGGACCCGATGGAAAAGGTCACGCCGGATTCCGAGGAGTTTGGCTACGCCGGGCGTAAATTCGTTGCCCAGAAACTCTGGGCGCCTACAGCTGCGGTGCCGTTCATGGCGGCGCACCTGAAGAGCCTTTCGGACTACCCGCCGAGCCAGGGTGCTGACACGCTCAGCATGAAGAAAGCCATTGATGGTGCCATGCAAAAAATGCAAAACATTCGTGGTAGCAGCAACTGATACACCTTTGAAACAATAAAAATGCCGCCGATTGGGCGGCATTTTTTATGCCTGAACACAACACACATAAGGCATGCAGGGCCCTTGGCTCGGCATGAGCAAGCCCCGAAAAAGTCAGGATTCTGTAAACATGGTTGACGTAGTCAACAATATGGCCAGAATAATCGCCGATCACTAGTTGAAGACACTATTTTGGCTGGCGAATTTGCCGCCCCGGAGCATCTGAACCCATTGCGCCAACCACGAAAGCATTGATCGCGAGATCATGACGCGCCCCCTCGCCCGTTGAGAGCCGTTAACACTTGCCTTTCGCTACGTTGGAGTTCGTGACTGCGTCAGACCTTGCACCGGGCTTGCCGAACCCATGCAACGGAGAGCAGTTCATGCAGCGCACCTTCAGACCCCTTTTCCTGTTCACTCTGATTGCGCTCGGCGTGACGCTTGGCGGCTGCGAAGATGCCAGCGAACCGGCGCAAAAAGGCGCCCAGCAAGTCGGCATCGTCACCCTCAAGGCGCAACCTTTCGAACAAAAGGTAGAACTGCCGGGGCGTACCGCCGCCATGCGCAGCGCTGAAGTTCGTCCGCAAGTCGATGGCATTATCCAAAAGCGCCTGTTTGAAGAAGGCCGTGACGTAAAGGCCGGCCAGGTGCTGTACCAGATCGACCCGGCCACTTATCAGGCCGCCCTGAAAAGCGCACAAGCCACGCTGGTGTCGAGCCAGGCCAAGGCCAAGCGCTACCAGTTGCTGGTCGAAAGCCAGGCGGTGAGCCGTCAGGATTACGAAGAGGCCCGCGCCGCCAGCCTTGAGGCAGAAGCGGCAGCCGAACAGGCCCGGATCAACCTGCGTTACAGCAAAATATCGGCGCCTATCAGCGGGCGCATCGGGCGCTCGGCAATCACCGAAGGCGCACTGGTCACCAACGGCCAGAGCAACAGCCTGGCGACTATTCAGCAACTCGACCCGATCTACGTCGACGTCACTCAGTCGATTAAAGACCAACTGGCGCTGCGCACGGCGCTGGCCAACGGCGAGCTGGAAAAAGCTGGCAAGAATCAGGCGCAAGCTGAGCTGCTGCTGCCAGACGGCAGTGTTTACGAGCATCCGGGCACGTTGCAATTCGCCGAGGTCTCGGTGGATGAAACCACCGGCTCCGTGACCTTGCGGGCCATCTTCCCCAACCCGGACCGCCTGCTTTTGCCCGGTATGTTCGTGCACACGCGCCTGATCAGTGGTGTGCGCAAGCAAGCCATTCTGGCGCCGCAACAGGGCATCACACGGGACAACAAGGGCGAGCCGGTGGCAATGCTGGTCGATGCCGACAACAAGGTCGTTCGCCGTTCCATCACCACGCACAGCACCTCCGGCAACAAGTGGCTGGTAAGTGCCGGCCTCAAGGATGGCGACCGCCTAATCACCGAGGGTTTGCAGTACATCCGCCCTGGCGACACGGTCAATCCGGTTCCTGCGCAGAACGTCAAAGAAAATCAGGAAACGACTCCCGAGGCTGAATCTGAAGCCGCACCTGCATCCCTGCCGGCAGCTGCCGCTGACCCTCAATAAGGAGCGGCACGTATGTCTCGTTTTTTCATCGACAGGCCGATCTTTGCCTGGGTAATCGCGCTGATGATCATGCTGGTCGGCAGCCTGGCCATCCTCAATCTGCCGATCAACCAGTACCCGAACATTGCCGCGCCCGCCATTGGCATCAGCGTCAACTACCCCGGCGCATCTGCGCAAACCGTGCAGGACACGGTGGTGCAGGTGATCGAGCAGCAACTCAACGGGCTCGACAATCTGCGCTATATCTCATCGGAGAGTAACTCCGATGGCAGCATGAGCATTACCGCGACATTCGATCAGGGCACCGATGCCGACACCGCGCAGGTGCAAGTGCAAAACAAGCTGCAACTGGCCACCCCGCTGCTGCCGCAAGAAGTGCAGCAGCAAGGCATTCGGGTGACCAAGGCGGTGCGTAACTTCCTGATGATTGTGGGTGTGGTCTCGAAAGACGGCAGCATGGATCGCAACGATCTGGCCGACTATATCGTCACCAATATTCAAGACCCGCTGCTGCGCGCCAAGGGCGTGGGCGACTTCCAGATCTTCGGTGCGCAGTACGCCATGCGGATCTGGCTCAACCCGGAAAGCCTGAACAACTACCAACTGACGCCAGTCGACGTCAAAACCGCGATTCAGGCGCAGAACGTTCAGGTTTCATCGGGCCAGCTGGGCCAGTTACCGGCGCAGGCCGGCCAGCAACTGAACGCCACCATCATCGGCAAGACGCGCCTGCAAACGCCTGAGCAATTCGAAAACATTCTGATCAAGGTCAACACGGACGGCTCGCAGGTTCGCCTTGGCGATGTCGCCAAGGTTGAGCTTGGCGGCGAAAACTACAGCACCTCGGCCGAATACAACGGTAAGCAGGCCGCCGGTATGGCGATCAAACTGGCGACGGGTGCCAACGCGCTGGAAACCTCGGCCGCCATTCGCAGCACCCTCAAAGACCTTGAACCGTTCTTCCCCGAAGGCCTGGAAATCGTTTACCCCAACGACACCACACCGGTGATTGCCGGCTCCATCGAGGAAGTGATTTACACCCTCATGGAAGCCATCGTGCTGGTGTTCTGCGTGATGTACCTGTTCCTGCAGAACTTCCGCGCCACATTAATCCCGACACTGGCGGTGCCGGTGGTGCTGCTGGGCACGTTTGCGGTGCTTGATGCATTCGGTTTCAGCATCAATACCCTGACCATGTTCGGCATGGTGTTGGCGATTGGCTTGCTGGTGGACGATGCCATCGTGGTGGTGGAAAACGTCGAGCGGGTAATGGCCGAAGACAAGCTCTCGCCACTCGAAGCCACGCGCAAATCGATGGGTCAGATTCAGGGCGCTCTGGTCGGCATTGCGCTGGTGTTGTCGGCGGTGTTCTTGCCAATGGCATTCTTCGGCGGCTCCACCGGGGTTATTTACCGCCAGTTCTCGATCACCATTGTCGCCGCCATGACCCTTTCGGTGCTGGTGGCGCTGATCTTCACGCCAGCGCTGTGCGCCACAATGCTCAAGCCGATAAACGGCGAGGTTCATACCAAGCGCGGTTTCTTTGGCTGGTTCAACCGCACCTTCGAGCGCGGCGTAAGCGGCTATGAGCGCAGCGTGGGCGGAATCCTCAAGCACAAGCTGCCGTACCTGATTCTGTACGGCCTGATCCTGTGCATCATGGCCTGGATGTTCAGCCGCATCCCGACCGCGTTCCTGCCAGAAGAAGATCAGGGTTCGTTCTACGCGCAAGTGCAAACACCGTCCGGTTCAAGTACCGCGCGCACCAAGGAAATTGTCGATCAGGTGCGTGATTACCTGCTTGATGAGGAAGGCGATATTGTCGAGTCCGTGTTCAGCGTTACCGGCTTCAACTTCGCCGGTCGCGGGCAAAGCTCGGGCATGGCGTTTGTCACCTTGAAGCCTTGGGATGAAAGACCGGGCGAGGTGAACAGCGTATTCAGCCTGGTTGACCGTGCGCAACAGCGCTTCCACACGATCACCGATGCGATGGTTTTCGCCTTTGCACCGCCCGCGATCCGCGAGCTGGGCAACGCCAGTGGTTTTGATATGTACCTGCAAGACCGCGCAGGTGTCGGCCATGAAGTGATGAACGAGGCCCGCGACCAATTACTCAAAATGGCCCGGGAAAACCCCAAGCTGAGCGGTGTGCGGGCCAACGGCCTGCGCGATGAGCCGCAATATCAATTGCTCATCGACGACGAGCGCGCCCGTGCATTGGGCCTGAGCCTGAGTGACATCAACGACACGTTGTCGATTGCCTGGGGCTCCAGCTACGTGAACGACTTTATCGACAAAGGCCGGGTGAAAAAGGTCTACCTGCAAGGCGAAGCCGCTGCGCGGATGGCCCCCGAAGACCTGAACAAATGGTACGTGCGCAACAGCGAGGGCAAGATGGTGCCGTTCAGCGCATTCGCCGGCGGCACATGGATTTCCGGCTCACCGAAGCTGCAACGCTACAACGGGGTTTCGGCGATGGAAATTCTCGGCTCACCCGCCGAGGGCTACAGCACCGGCGATGCAATGCAGGCAATGGAAGAAATGGCCGCTGAACTGCCCAAAGGCGTCGGCTACTCATGGACCGGCATCTCCTTCGAAGAACGCTTGTCGGGCTCGCAAGCGCCCGCGCTGTACGCCTTGTCGATGATCTTCGTGTTCCTCTGCCTCGCGGCGCTCTACGAGAGCTGGACGATTCCGCTGGCGGTGTTGCTGGTGGTGCCACTGGGGATTGTCGGCGCACTGCTGGCCACCAGCATGCGCGGGCTGTCCAACGATGTGTTCTTCCAAGTGGGCCTACTCACCACGATTGGTCTGGCAGCCAAGAACGCGATTCTGATTATCGAGTTCGCCAAGGAACTGCACGACAGCGGCAAAAGCCTGGTCGACTCTGCACTTGAAGCCTGCCGGATGCGTTTACGCCCGATCATCATGACCTCGCTGGCCTTCATTCTCGGCGTGGTGCCTTTGGCCATCTCTTCCGGCGCGGGCGCTGGCAGTCAGCATGCTATCGGTACCGGGGTTATTGGCGGGATGCTCAGCGCAACCGTGCTGGCGATTTTCTGGGTGCCGTTATTCTTTGTGTTGATCAGCTCGTGGTTCAAACCGAAAGAAAAACCCGCGCCTGTGCAAACCGAGGTGCAGCCATGAACAAGTTTGCCTTGAGCGTGCTGACACTGACTTTGATCAGCGGTTGCTCGATGAACCCTGAATACAGCCAGCCAGCTGCGCCGGTAGATAACGCCTGGCCTGCGGCAGACAGCTATCCGTCGGGCACATCGACTCAGGCGGCGGAATTGGGCGACTGGCGCGGATTTTTCAAAGACCCGGCGCTGGTCAAACTGATTGATAACGCGCTGAACAATAACCGCGACCTGCGCGTGGCAGCGCTTAATGTCGAGTCTTATCAGGCGCAGTACCGGATTCAGCGCTCGCAGCTGTATCCGCAGCTCGACGCCAACGGCTCCGGTACGCGCCAGCGTTTGCCGGACGGAATCAACCAGTCGGGTGAGAGTTCGATCAGCAGCCAGTACAGCGCCACGCTGGGAGTGAGTGCATGGGAACTGGACTTCTTCGGGCGCCTGCGCAGCCTCAATCAGGCCGCGCTGGAGCAGTACTTTGCGACTATCGAGGCGCAACAAGGCGTACGTATCAGCCTGATCGCCAGTGTCGCCAACGCCTGGTTCACGCTTGAGGCTGACCGCCTCCAGCTTGATCTGACCGAGCAGACGCTGACTGCGTATCAGCGCAGCTATGACCTGACCAAACGCAGTGTTGATGCCGGTGCGGCCTCGGCAATCGACTTGAGCCAGGCGAAGACCGCGCTGGACGGCGCCAAGGTTGCGCGCGCGCAATATCGGCGTTTAGTGGCGCAGGATCAAAACGCCCTCGCAGTGTTACTCGGCGGCCCGATCCCGCAAGACTTGCCAACCAGCTTGCCGCTCACCGACACCCTGCTCACCGAAGTACCTGCCGGGCTGCCCTCGCAATTGCTGCAACGACGTCCGGATATTCTCCAGACCGAGCACCAGCTAAAGGCCGCCAATGCCAATATCGGCGCGGCGCGGGCCGCATTCTTCCCGAGCATCAGCCTGACTGCCAATGCCGGCAGCATGAGTTCGTCGCTGTCCGATTTGCTCCAGAGCGGCACTGGCACCTGGTTGTTCCAACCTGAAATCAACCTGCCGATCTTCACCGCCGGGCGCTTGCAAGCGTCGCTGGATGTCGCGGAGATAGAGAAGAACAGCCAAATTGCGCAGTACGAAAAGGCCATTCAGCAGGCCTTTCAGGAAGTCTCGGATGGCCTCACCGCGCGCCAGACCTACCGCGAACAACTTGATGCCCAGCAGCAATTGCTGAGCACCACCGAGCAGTATTACACCCTGGCCGAGCGGCGTTATCGCGGCGGCGTAGACAGCTATCTGGTCCTGCTCGACGCTCAGCGACAGTTGTTTCAGGTGCGACAAGACCTGATCAACGACCGGCTCGCGCAGCTTTCGAGCGAGGTCAATCTTTACAAGGCGCTCGGCGGTGGCTGGCAGCCGGGCAGCGAACAGGCGGACGGTTCAAGGCCGGGCGACTGATTCCCGCGCAACCAAAAAACGCAGCCTCGGCTGCGTTTTTTGGTTTAACCACTGTTTATGCGTTTAGCGCAAAAACGTCCAGCAGGTGCTGGGTGTAGCGCGCGCAATCGGCTTCGATGGCGGGCACTTTCATCACATCGTTGCAGATGAATGTCGGCAGTGCGCTCATGCCGAGAAACTCGTTGGCCTTGTGAAACGGCAAGTACACCGCGTCCACCCCGGCACCGGCAAAGAAGTCCGACGGGTCATCGAATGCCTGCGTCGGGGCATTCCAGGTCAGCGACAACATGTATTGCTTGCCTTGCAACAGACCACCGCTGCCGTACTTCTGCGAGCTGTCGGAACGCGTGCGGCCGTCATTGGCGTAGAGGCTGCCGTGGCCTGCGGTGAACACTTCATCGACGTACTTTTTCACGGTCCAGGGTGCGCCCATCCACCAGCCCGGCATTTGGTAGACGATGACGTCGGCCCAGAGAAATTTCTCAACTTCCGCCTGAACATCGTAGCCATCGTCTATACGCGTGGTTTTCACGTCGAAACCGGCATGGTCGAGCACTTGCAAGGCGGTCTCATGCAGCGTGGCGTTAAAACGACCATCGGAGTGGGCGAACTGCTTGCCGCCGTCGAGCAGGAGTATTTTTTTCATGACTGTGCATCCTTGAATTTTCAATGGTGCGCAGCCTATCGCCCGCAACAGGCTCGAAACAGCCCATGACCGGCAAATGATATTTGCTTAAAAATCACGAATACACACCAAACTATTGCCTTATTGTTGCCTCCCCGCTAACCAACCCGAGGCTCGACATGATCTTTACCGCCACTGCCTATACCCGCCCTGAACGCGCCGACGACTTCGCCGAACTGTTTGGCGCCTTCGTTCAACCCAGCCGCGAAGAGCCTGGCTGCATCGAATATCACATGCTCCGCGATCAAGCCGACCCGAGCATTTTCACCTTCTTCGAAATCTGGCGATCGGAGGCTGATCTTGAGGTGCACAAGGCGTTGGCGCACATGCAGGCGTTTCATGAAAAACGCATGGAATACCTGCTGCGCGACTTTGAGATCCGCCAGTTCGATGCGGTCGTCAAAAGCCCGCACAGTTGATGTTCAGGGCGCTTGCGTAGCGCAGGGAGTCGGGTATTTTGCTCACCCGGCGGATAATATTGATTGAACGTTCAACAATAATCGGCCTAGACTTTGAGCCTTACCCGCCGCCCTGCTCAATACATCCGGAGTGATAATGCCCAAGGTTGGAATGCAGCCAATACGCCGCTCACAATTGATCAACGCCACGCTCAAGGCGGTTGATCAAGTTGGCATGAGCGATGCCAGTATTGCCTATATCGCCAGGTTAGCCGGTGTTTCCAACGGCATTATCAGCCACTACTTTCAGGACAAGAATGGCCTGCTCGAAGCCACCATGCGTCACCTGATGCTGGCCCTGAGCGATGGCGTTCGCGAGCGCCGCGCTGCGCTCAAGGACAGCAGCCCGCGCGCTCATTTGCGCGCCATCATCGACGGTAACTTTGATGAGACGCAGGTGAACGGCCCGGCAATGAAAACCTGGCTGGCGTTCTGGGCATTCAGCATGCACCAACCCTCATTGCAGCGCTTGCAGCGGGTCAATGACCGGCGCCTCTACTCCAATCTCTGCGGCCAGTTCCGTCGCGTGCTGCCGCAAGACCGTGCCCGCGTTGCGGCGCGTGGCATGGCTGCTTTGATTGATGGCCTGTGGCTGCGCGGTGCATTGTCTGGTGCCCGATTCGACATCAAATTAGCCCTGAAAATCGCCTACGACTACCTCGACACACAAATCGGTTTTATCGAGCCGGCCAAGGTTTAACCCGCCGCAAACGGCTTTTCTGACCAACGTAAGCAAATTCCTCCAGCCCCCATTCCCACTGGCTTCGTGGCGGGATTAGGCATGTCCGGGTCTTTTTATTGATTGATCGTTCAATATAAATCCCGTAGTCTGGGTGGACCTTTCCGGCACCAGCGGCTTAGCTAAACCTCCATTAAGCCCCCGCCACCGCGACAAGAGGACAACTCCATGGCCCGATTCGAAGAACAGCAACTCTACATAGGCGGCGAATATGTCGCAGCCAGCAGCGGCGCTACTTTCGAGAGCATCAACCCGGCAAACGGAGAAGTTCTGGCGAACGTGCAATGCGCCAACAGCGCCGATGTCGAACGCGCCGTTGAGTCGGCCAAGGCCGGGCAAAAAGTCTGGGCGGCGATGACCGCCATGCAGCGTTCGCGCATTTTGCGCCGCGCTGTGGATATTCTGCGTGAACGCAACGATGAGCTGGCAGCGCTGGAGACCCTCGACACCGGCAAGCCGCTTTCAGAAACCCTTTACGTCGATATCGTCACCGGTGCCGATGTACTCGAATACTACGCCGGCCTGATCCCGGCGATTGAAGGCGAGCAGATTCCGCTGCGCGACACTTCATTCGTTTACACCCGCCGCGAGCCGCTCGGGGTTGTTGCCGGTATTGGCGCGTGGAACTACCCGATCCAGATTGCCCTGTGGAAATCCGCACCGGCGCTGGCTGCCGGTAACGCGATGATTTTCAAGCCCAGCGAAGTAACCTCGCTAACCGCGCTGAAACTGGCTGAAATCTACACTGAAGCCGGTGTACCCGCTGGCGTGTTCAACGTGGTGACCGGCACTGGCGCCGAGGTTGGCCAGTTGCTCACCGAGCATCCGGGCATTGAAAAGGTTTCCTTCACCGGCGGCACCGCCACCGGCAAGAAAGTGATGGCCAGCGCGTCCAGCTCCTCCATGAAAGAGGTGACCATGGAATTAGGCGGCAAGTCGCCGCTGATTATCTTTGCCGACGCCGACCTCGAACGCGCGGCCGACATCGCCATGATGGCCAACTTTTACAGCTCCGGTCAGGTCTGCACCAACGGTACCCGCGTGTTCATCCCGCGTGAACTGCAGAGCCGTTTCGAGGCGCTGATCAGCGAGCGCGTGCAGCGCATTCGCATCGGCAGCCCGGAAGATGAGAACACCAACTTCGGCCCGCTGGTCAGCTTCGCCCACATGCAACGCGTACTCGGCTACATCGAGTTGGGCCGCGAGCAAGGCGCGCGCTTGCTATGCGGCGGTGGGCGTATAACCGAAGCTGAATTTGCCAACGGTGCCTACGTCGCGCCGACCGTGTTCACCGATTGCAGCGACGAAATGACCATCACTCAGGATGAGATTTTCGGCCCGGTCATGAGCATTCTGGTTTATGACACGGAAGAGGAAGTAATCCGCCGCGCCAATGCCACCCATTACGGTTTGGCAGCAGGCGTGGTAACGAGCGATCTGAACCGCGCGCACCGGGTTATTCATCAACTCGAAGCCGGTATCTGCTGGATCAATACCTGGGGCGAGTCCGCCGCCGAGATGCCGGTTGGCGGCTACAAGCAGTCCGGCGTCGGCCGTGAGAACGGCTTGAGCACGCTGGCTCATTACACTCGAATCAAATCGGTACAGGTCGAGTTGGGCGACTACGCCTCGGTGTTCTAGAACGCTGCGCCAAGGGCTGCATCCGAACCTGCCGGGCCACTCGCGCACTGACGCTGATGGCCGCGCAGGCAGCCTTTGGATTTATCGCCAGTAGCTGTGTGCGACGCAAGACGCAGCCGAATTGATATCGCCAGAGCCCGGCCGTGAGTTGGGCCAAAGCAGGTCAAAACATGATTGAGAAATACGACTACATCATCATCGGTGCCGGCTCTGCCGGTAACGTGCTCGCCACCCGCCTGACCGAAGACAGCGACGTTAACGTGCTGCTGCTCGAAGCTGGTGGCCCGGATTATCGCTTCGATTTCCGCACCCAAATGCCCGCCGCGCTGGCGTATCCATTGCAAGGCCGTCGCTACAACTGGGCTTACGAGACCGACCCGGAACCGTACATGAATAACCGCCGCATGGAATGCGGGCGCGGCAAAGGCCTCGGCGGCTCGTCGCTGATCAATGGCATGTGCTACATCCGTGGCAACGCCATGGACTACGACGGCTGGGCCAAAGCGCCGGGCCTTGAGGACTGGAGTTATCTGGACTGCCTGCCGTATTTCCGCAAGGCTGAAACCCGCGACATCGGCGCCAACAACTACCACGGCGGCGATGGCCCGGTCAGCGTAACCACGCCCAAGGCCGGCAACAATCCGCTGTTTCACGCCATGATCGAGGCCGGCATGCAAGCCGGGTATCCGCGCACCGATGACCTCAACGGTTATCAGCAGGAAGGCTTTGGCCCGATGGACCGCACCGTAACGCCGAAAGGCCGGCGCGCCAGCACCGCACGCGGTTATCTCGATCAGGCACGGGGGCGCAGCAATCTGACCATCGTCACCCATGCCCTTACCGACCGGATTTTATTCAACGCTAAACGCGCGGTCGGTGTGGCGTATCTGCAAGGCGACAGCAATGAGCCCACCATCGTGCATGCGCGGCGCGAAGTGCTGTTGTGCAGTGGCGCGATCGCTTCACCGCAGATTCTTCAGCGTTCCGGTGTGGGCGCGGCCGAGTTGATTCGCGAGCTTGATGTCGAGTTGGTGCACGAGCTGCCGGGTGTGGGTGAAAACCTGCAGGACCACCTTGAGATGTACCTGCAATACGCCTGCAAGCAGCCGGTGTCGCTGTATCCGGCGCTGCAATGGTGGAACCAGCCGAAGATCGGCGCTGAGTGGATGTTCCTCGGCAAAGGCGTCGGCGCCAGCAATCAGTTCGAGGCCGGCGGTTTCATCCGCTCGCGTCCCGAGTTTGAGTGGCCGAATATTCAGTACCACTTCTTGCCGGTGGCGATTAATTACAACGGCAGCAATGCGGTCAAGGAGCACGGTTTTCAGGCGCACGTCGGTTCCATGCGTTCGCCGAGCCGGGGTCGCGTGCGGGCCAAGTCGAAAGACCCGCGCCAGCACCCGAGCATCCTCTTCAATTACATGTCGCACGAGCAGGATTGGCAGGAGTTTCGCGACGGTATCCGCATCACCCGCGAGATCATGTCGCAAGTGGCGCTCGACCCGTATCGCGGCCGCGAGCTGAGCCCTGGCGTGAACGTGAACAGCGATGCTGAACTGGACGAGTTTGTCCGTCAGCATGCCGAAACCGCATTCCACCCTTCGTGCACCTGCAAGATGGGCACAGACGATATGGCCGTGGTCGACGGCGAAGGCCGCGTGCATGGTCTGGACGGTTTGCGCGTGGTCGATGCCTCGATCATGCCGCTGATCACCACCGGCAACCTCAACGCCCCAACGATCATGATCGCCGAGAAAATCGCCGACAAGATCCGTGGTCGTGCGCCCCTGCCGCGCAGCACCGCGCCGTATTACGTGGCCAACGGCGCCGCCGTACGCGGCCCGTCAATGCGCTAGTCGGCCTGGCCAAACGCATTGTTCGCCCGCCAAAGCTGCGGATTCCACGCCCATTAACAGGTGGAATCCGCAGCGCAGCCTGCCCATGAAACCGGTCAAACCAAGGCGCCTTGAATGCCATACCCGGTTGCCAGTCACGGCGCGTAACGGGCTCTGGCACGCAGTTTTATAGGGCCAGCCGCAGGCAAAAAACACCATGATGGATTAAAGTTGCTGGCACGCCCTCGCCAGTAATCGACCCCATCATGCTTGATGCCCGCACCGCCAAGATGCTGCCCTGGATCGTCGCGATTGCATTCTTCATGCAAACCCTCGACGGCACGATTCTCAATACTGCACTGCCAAGCATGGCGGCGGATCTGCAAGAGAATCCGCTGCGCATGCAATCGGTGGTGATTGCCTACATGCTCACCGTGGCGGTACTGATTCCGGCCTCGGGCTGGATCGCCGACCGCTTCGGCACACGGCGCATCTTCTTCGGCGCAATCCTGCTATTCACCCTCGGCTCCCTGCTCTGCGCGCTCTCGCCATCGCTGAATATGCTGGTCGGCGCGCGGGTGATTCAGGGCCTTGGCGGCGCCTTGATGATGCCCGTCGGACGCTTGGTGGTGTTGCGTGCCTACCCGCGCACAGAGCTGGTGCGGATCATGAGTTTTATCACCGTGCCGGCGCTGCTCGGCCCACTGATTGGCCCGACACTGGGCGGCTGGCTGGTTGAATACACCAGCTGGCACTGGATATTTCTCATCAACATTCCGGTCGGAATATTGGGTTGCTGGGCGGCGTGGAAGGTCATGCCGGATCTGCGTGGCGCCGAGCGCACCCGCTTCGACCTGCCGGGCTTTTGCCTGTTTGGCGCGGCCATGCTACTGATCAGCATTGCCCTCGAAGGCCTCGGCGAGATGCACCTGCCACACGTTCGCGTGTTGATGTTGCTGCTCGGCGGCATCGCGTGCCTGGCCGTGTATTGGTTACGCGCCGGGCATACCGAGAACGCCTTGTTCCACCCGCGCCTGTTCAACACCCGCTCGTTTGCCGTGGGCATTCTCGGCAATCTGTTTGCTCGCTTGGGCAGTGGCGCGTTGCCGTTCCTCACGCCTTTGCTGCTGCAGGTGGCGATGGGTTACTCACCGGCGCAGGCCGGCATGAGCATGATCCCGCTGGCATTGGCGGCGATGCTGGTCAAACCGCTGGCCAATCCACTGATCAACCGCCTCGGTTATCGCCGCGTACTCACCACCAACACCTTGCTGTTGGGTTTGCTGATCGCCAGCATGGCGTTGATTGATAACGACAGCTCGCGGATTCAGCTACTGGTGCAACTGTTTCTGATTGGCGCGGTGAACTCGCTGCAATTCACCGCGATGAATGCCGTGACCCTGATTGATCTGCCCGACGCAGACGCCAGCAGCGGCAATGGCCTGCTCTCGGTGGTGGCGCAGTTGTCGATGAGTTTCGGGGTGGCGGCGGCGGCCGCATTGCTGGGCGGTTTCACGCTGGACAATGAGGACAGCGCAGACGGCGTACTCAGAGCTTTCCACGCCACCTATCTGTGTATCGGCGGTTTGTCGATGCTCGCCGCGGCGCTGTTTCTGCAACTGCCACGGCGCGGCAGCCGTCACCGCAAGAAGGACATACCGGACGTAGGCGACTGAGCGACGGCGAGGCGCTGTCGGATTGCGGCCACTTTTAGCGATCAAAGGCGCCCATTACCCCACAGGTTGGCGCAAGTTACGCCGCGCCACCTGCTACACTGCGCGCCATTCCGTTCTGCAGGTCTTTACCGTGACTAACACCGCTTTTTCTTCACTGCCGCTGTCTGATGCCATGCTGGCCAACCTTGAATCCCTCGGCTACGCCGAAATGACCCCGATTCAGGCGCAAAGCCTGCCGGTGATCCTCAAGGGTATGGACCTGATCGCTCAGGCCAAGACCGGCAGTGGTAAAACGGCCGCCTTTGGTATTGGCCTGCTCAACCCGCTCAACCCGCGCTTTTTCGGCTGTCAGGCACTGGTCATGTGCCCGACCCGCGAATTGGCCGATCAGGTTGCCAAGGAAATCCGCCGGCTGGCGCGCAGTGCCGACAACATCAAGGTGCTGACCCTTTGCGGCGGCGTGCCCTTTGGCCCGCAGATCGGCTCGCTGGAGCACGGCGCGCAGATTATCGTCGGCACGCCGGGGCGCATCCAGCAGCACTTGGCCAAAGGCACGCTGAAACTCGACGGTCTGAATACTCTGGTTCTCGACGAAGCCGACCGCATGCTCGACATGGGCTTTTACGACAGCATCGCCGAAATCATCAGCCACACCCCGGACCGCCGTCAGACGTTGCTGTTCTCAGCCACCTACCCGAGCAGTATCAAGCAGCTCTCGGCATCGTTCATGCGCGACCCGCAGCGGGTTAAAGCCGAGGCCATGCACGACGACACGCAAATCGAGCAGCGTTTCTACGAGATCTCCCCGGAAGAGCGCATGGACGCCGTGGTCAAAGTGCTTGCCAGCGCTCGCCCGGAGTCTGCGGTGGCGTTCTGTTTCACCAAGCAGCAGTGTCAGGAAGTGGTCGAGCACCTGACCGCCAACGGCATTTCTGCCGGTGCGTTGAACGGCGACCTTGAGCAGAAAGACCGCGACCAGATTCTGGCGATGTTTGCCAACCGCAGCCTGTCGGTTCTGGTGGCCACCGATGTGGCGGCGCGAGGTCTGGATATCGACGCACTCGACATGGTGATCAACGTCGAGCTGGCGCGTGACTCGGAAACCCACATTCACCGCGTGGGCCGTACCGGTCGTGCGGGCGCCAAAGGGGTTGCCGTCAGCCTGGTAGCGCCGCCAGAAGCGCATCGCGCTCAGGCAGTGGAAAAACTCCAGCAAGGTGCGTTGACCTGGCATCCGCTGAGCAGCCTCAAGCCGATGGCAGGCGAACCGCTGCAGCCGCCGATGATCACCCTGTGCATTGGCGCCGGGCGCAAAGACAAACTGCGCCCCGGTGACATTCTCGGCGCCCTGACTGGCGATGCCGGAATTCCCGGCTCGGCCGTCGGCAAGATTGCGATCTTCGACTTCCAGGCCTATGTCGCGGTCGAGCGCAGCGCTGCCAAGCAAGCGCTCAGCCGCCTCAACAGCGGCAAGATCAAAGGCCGCACGTTGCGCGTTCGCGCCCTGTAAGTGCTGACCGCGCCGGCCGATTGTTTCATCCAGCCTATGCGCTGAAACAATCGGCCGCTTTACGGCTCTACTAAGCTAATGGCCTTGCCATATCAACCTTAGGAGCCAAACGTGAATCTGATTAAAAACCTCTCAACTGTTGCACTGTTGGCGCTCGCTTCCGTGAGCTACGCCGCAGACGGCCTGACGGCCCTGAAAAGCCCGCACAGTGTCGACGAGACCCTGCAACGCATCGAGCAATCACTCGCCAAGCGCGAGCTGAAAGTGTTCGCCAATATCGACCACAGCGCCGGCGCAAAAAGCATCGGGCAAACCTTGCGGCCAACCCGCCTGTTGATATTCGGCAACCCCAAGGGCGGTACGCCGCTGATGCAGTGCGCGCAAACCAGCGGGATCGATCTGCCGCTGAAAATGCTGGTCTGGGAGGATGAGGCAAACCAGGTTTGGGTGGGTTACAACGACCCGGCCTATATCGGCAAGCGCCATGATGCGGGCGATTGCGCCGTGATTCCCAAACTGGAGAAAGCCCTGCAGGGCATCGCCGCTGAAGCCACTGCATCCTGATAATCGCAATCGCGACTGCGCACACACAGCGCGCAGCAGTTTTGCAGAGGATTACCTAACCTTCGGGTAAACTGCGCGCTTGTGCGCCGGCGATTCGGCGCTGCGTCGTGTTGAGGGAAATGCTGTGCTCGCTGCAAATGTCGTGATCATCGGTGCCGGTGCTGCCGGTTTAATGTGCGCCCTGACAGCCGCTGGCCGTGGCCGCAGCGTGCTGCTGCTGGATCACGCCAACAAGGCCGGCAAGAAGATCCTCATGTCCGGCGGCGGGCGCTGCAACTTCACCAACATGTATTGCGAGCCGGAAAACTTTCTCTCCACTAACCCGCACTTCTGCAAATCTGCTCTGGCGCGTTATACCCAGTGGGATTTCATCGGTTTGGTCGGCAAGCACGGCGTGCCGTATCACGAGAAAAAACTCGGCCAGCTGTTTTGCGACAACAAGTCGAGTGACATTCTCGCCATGCTCCTCGCCGAGTGCGATGAAGCTGGCGTGGACCTGCGTCTGGAAACCTCGGTCGAACAAATCGACAAAACCGACGCGGGCTACACATTGCAAACCAGCGCTGGCAAGGTCAGTTGCGAGTCACTGGTGATTGCCACGGGCGGCCTGTCGATTCCAACACTGGGCGCCACCGGCTTCGGTTATCAGGTGGCCCGCCAGTTCGGCCACAGCATACTGCCGACCCGCGCCGGTCTGGTGCCGTTCACGATTACCGACCCGCAGCTGAAAACCCTGTGCACGGAGTTATCCGGCACCTCGGTTGAAGATTGTCTGGTGAGCTGCAACGGCACCACGTTCCGCGAGAACATCCTGTTTACTCACCGCGGCCTGAGTGGCCCGGCGATTTTGCAGATTTCATCGTTCTGGCAGCCGGGCGATACCGTACACATCGACCTGCTGCCGCACATTGACCTGCCCGAATGGCTGGCCACCCAGCAGCAGGAACGCCCCAACAGCGAATTGAAAACCCTGCTCAGCGAATTGCTGACCAAGAAAATGGTCACCCTGCTGGCAGACAACTGGTTCAGCAACAAACCCATGAAGCAGTACACGCCTGCCGAGCTGAAACAGATCGCCAACAAGTTCTCGGACTGGCAACTGGTGCCTGCAGGCACGGAAGGCTATCGCACCGCCGAAGTGACGCTGGGCGGGGTTGATAGCCACGAAGTCTCGTCAAAAACCATGGAGTCACTGAAGTCTCCGGGGTTGTATTTCATCGGTGAAGTGCTGGATGTTACCGGCCATCTTGGCGGTTTCAATTTCCAATGGGCCTGGGCTTCCGGATACGCCGCTGCGCAATACGCGTGAGGCGTCTCGGAACCAACTCACACATTTAGGTTACTTAAGCAGTAGGACTACTGTGTTTGCATCAATGATGTTTCCTCAGACAAGGAAAGCAACCTGAATGACCCAAGACCAAGGCCTGATTTTCGCCATATTGGCGGCCACAATCGGATTGTTTATATGGGGCCGCTGGCGACATGACATTGTCGCACTCGCCTCCTTGCTCGCCTGCGTAATCACCGGCCTGGTCCCTGAACAGGATGCGTTCGCAGGCTTTGGCCATCCGGCCGTGATTACCGTAGCCTGCGTGTTGGTGCTCAGCTACGGCCTGCAAACAACCGGCGCCATTGATGCTCTGGCGCAGCGCGTGCTGCCGAAAAATCTCGGCCCGGTGATGGCCATCGCCTCACTCACGGCGCTTGGTGCGCTGCTCTCGGCGTTCATGAACAACGTCGGTGCGCTGGCGTTACTCATGCCCATTGCGCTGCAAATCGCCAAGAAGCAAGACCTGCCGCCCGGACGCATCCTCATGCCGCTGGCCTTCGGCACCATTCTCGGCGGCATGACCACGTTGATCGGTACGCCGCCCAACCTGATTGTTTCAAGCTTCCGCGCCAAGACCGATGCCGGCCACTTTGCCATGTTCGACTTCAGCCCGGTTGGGGTCACCGTGGCGCTCAGCGGCGTGCTGTTCATCGCCCTGATCGGCTGGCGACTGGTGCCGAAACGTCAGGTCGGCAACGCCGCCAGTTTCGACACCGGCACCTACCTCACTGAAGCGCGGGTCAAGGAAGGCGGCAAAGCCGATGGCAAAACCCTGCGCGAAATAGAACAGTTGCTTGAGGAAGCCGATGCACAGGTGGTCGCCATGGTGCGCAACGCCTTGCGCCTGTCCGCGCCCAACCCCCGGCGCATCCTGCAAGCCGATGACGTTCTGGTAATCGAGGCAGATCCCGAGGCCCTTGGCTCGGTGCTGAACAATCTCGGCTTGGGGCTGGAAGCCAAGATCGAAGCCGAGGCAAAGGCCAAGGCTGAAGAAGACGAGAAAGCCAATAAGACCGAGCCGAAAAAAACCGAGAAAGACGAAAGCGAGAAGAAAGACAGCAACGGAGATGAGAGCAGCATGCTCGAAATGCTGGTTCGCCCCGACTCAACCCTGATCGGCCGCTCGGCACAAAGCATTCACCTGCGCAGCCGTCACTCACTTAACCTGCTGGCGATCTCCAGAGAGAGCCATCGTTCGGTCAAACGGTTGCGTTCAACCCTGATTCAAAGTGGTGACGTGCTGTTGATTCAAGGCCTGGCAGAGGACGCCGCCGAGTTCGCCAGTGAATACTCCTGCGTACCGCTGGCCGATCGCGCGATCAGCATTCCCGACCCCGGCAAGGCCACACTGGCGCTTTGCGTCATGCTGTTGTCGATTATTGCGGCGGCATTCGGCCTGCTTTCTGCAGCCGTGGCATTCGCGCTTGGCGTGCTGGTTTACATGGTGATGCGGGTCATTCCGCTGCGCTCGCTGTATACCGCGATCGACTGGCCAGTGATTGTGTTGCTGGGCGCGATGATTCCGGTCGCAGGCGCCATGTCCGAAACGGGTGCGGCCGACCTGATCGCCAGAGAGTTGATGGAAACGGTCGCCCGGGGCCAACCGATTGCAGTGCTGGCACTGATTCTGGTGATCAGCATGACGCTCTCGGACTTCATGAACAACGCGGCTACTGCGGCGGTGATGTGCCAGATTGCCCTGAGTGCGGCCAATCAGTTGGGGGTAAATCCGGACTCGATGCTGATGGCGGTAGCGATTGGTGCTTCATGCTCATTCCTGACGCCGATTGGCCACCAGAACAACACGCTGATTCTCAGCCCCGGCGGCTTTCGCTTTGGCGACTACTGGCGGCTGGGTTTGCCAATGGAAATACTCGTGGGGCTGATCAGCATACCCATGCTGCTGTGGGTTTGGCCGCTATAGCTCAAAGCACCGCTTGAGCTAGGATCGATGCGCAGCCAGCGCGGTTGGCGGCGCATTGAGGCCAAGCACGATATCGAACCTGGCGACTTGTTTCTCAACTTTGGCGCCCGCGACCGGCACGAAAGGCACGATCAATTGTTCACGCCGGGCAGGATTGCTCAGTGCATTGAGTTGCGGGTCGCGGGCATTGTGCCGTTCACCGCGGATATAGCATTGCGTCACGAAACGTGGCTTGCCGGCCACACTCACGGCGATATTAATGTGCGGCGCACGCGTGCCGACAGCACCGGGGCGCACGGTGACAAAACTGTATTGGCCGTTGCTGTCGGTAGTGGCCTGCCCGTAGCCCTGAAAATTTTCATCACGGCCATGATGCTCATTGAAGTAATGGCCGCCGGCATCGGCCTGCCAGATTTCGACCTGAGCGCCCGCAACTGGCTCGCCTTGCGCATCGACAATCTGCCCGAATAGCTCGACCACAACACCGCTGGCCGCTTGGGTGTGCATGCGCACCTGGGTGAGATCATTGTCGCGGTCTTCGGGTAACTGCACCGGATAGAACGCCACGGCTGCCTGCGCGGGCGTTGGCGCGCTGACCGCCCAAGCGGCAGGCGCCAGCAGCAAGCAGCTGCTGGCGATGGCAGTAACCCATAAGCGCTGGCGACCGAGGCACGGCATACAAAGCTCCCTGAGCAAGACGTACCTTCAGTTTAGCCACAGATCAAAGATGCTCCAGCACACTGGTTGCCGACTTATAGGCAAGGCCATGCGCCTGCGCAACGCTGTCGCAAGTGATGACGCCCCGGGCCACGTTCAGGCCGTTGCACAGATGGGCGTCGCTCTCCAGCGCTGAGCGGGTGCCCTTCTCGGCCAGGGCAATGACAAATGGCAGCGTTGCATTATTCAACGCCAGCGTTGAAGTCCGCGCCACAGCGCCTGGCATGTTGGCGACGCAATAGTGCACCACCTCGTCGACCACGTAAGTCGGTTTGTCGTGGGTGGTGGCCTTGGAGGTTTCGGCACAGCCGCCCTGATCAATCGCCACATCCACCAACACCGAACCTGGCAACATGCTGCTGACCATCTCCGCCGTCACCAGTTTTGGCGCCGCGGCGCCAGGAATCAGCACACCGCCAATTACCAGATCGGCTGCCAATACTTGCTGGCGCACCACGCTGCGCGTTGAGTAGAGCGTGGTGATGCGATTGCCATACAGTGAATCCAGCCGGCGCAGTGCATCGACGCTCTTATCCAGCACCGTGACATCAGCGCCGAGGCCGACAGCCATAGCCAGTGCATGACTGCCAACCACTCCACCGCCCAATATCACCACCTTGCCCGGCGCGACGCCTGGCACGCCACCGAGCAACACGCCGCGCCCGCCTTTGGCTTTCTCCAGACAACTGGCACCGGCCTGAATCGACATGCGCCCGGCAACCTCAGACATCGGCGCCAGCAAGGGCAACCGTCCGTGATTGTCGGTGACCGTTTCGTAGGCAATGCAGGTGGCGCCGCTGGCGATCAGGTCATCGGTTTGCGCCCGGTCCGGTGCCAGATGCAGATAGGTAAACAGGGTGTGATCGGGCCGGAGCATGGCGCGCTCAGCGGCCAACGGTTCCTTGACCTTAACCACCAAAGAGGCCGACTCGAACACAACCTGAGCGCTGCTGGATATTTGCGCGCCTGCCGCAATGTAATCCTCGTCGCTGAAACCTATTTCGGCACCGGCACGGGTTTCGATAAAAACCTCATGGCCCAATGCACTGAGTTCGGCTACCGAATGCGGCGTGAGGCCGACACGGTATTCATGGTTTTTTATTTCTTTGGGTACGCCGATGCGCATAGCCACCTCCAGGCAGTCAGGGAGAACGGGTTGCCATCCATTCAGTCTAGAAAACCCGCTGCCTGTACCAACCTGAATAGTCGGACTTTTTCAGGGATATCACCTGAATCGAAAGAATTTTCGCCAATCCAGAAACTAAAAAGGCGCCGAGCACTGTGTCTCGACGCCTTGATCGTATCGCGTAGGGCTTAGCTGCCTTGCCCGAACAGTAACTTGCGCGCCTCGGGAGTGAGCAGCGCCTGCGCATCCGGATTAACTTCCAGCGCCATCGCGTAAGCGCGTTGAACCGCAGGGCGTGCGGCCATGCGCTCAAGCCAAAGCGCCATGTTCGGAAAGTCTTCAATGCGCTGCTTCTGCCCTTCCCAGACTCGCGCCCACGGGTAGATAGCCATGTCGGCGATTGAATAATCACCGGCAACATACTCGCGGCCATCCAACTGGCGATCCAGCACGCCGTATAAACGCGCCGTTTCCTTCACGTAGCGCTCAATGGCATACGGCACAGGCTCGGGCGCATAGCGATTGAAATGGTGATTCTGCCCGGCCATGGGGCCTAAACCGCCCATCTGCCAATGCAGCCATTGCAACACCTGCATCCGCGCACGAACAGCCGTTGGCAGAAACTGCCCCGACTTATCGGCAAGGTACTCAAGGATCGCGCCCGACTCGAACAGCGCAAGCGGCTCGCCGCCATCAGCGGGCTGGTGGTCGACAATCGCCGGGATGCGGTTGTTCGGGGCAATCTTCAAGAACTCTGGCGCAAACTGCTCGCCCTTACCGATATGAATCGGGCATACCCGATAGTCGAGCCCTGCCTCCTCAAGGAAAATACTCACCTTGTGGCCGTTTGGCGTCGTCCAGTAATAAAGGTCGATCATCGCAGGGCTCCGTTGTATCAGGCGGCGCGGACAACCGGGCCATGTTGAGCTTCGTAATCCTTGAGGATGCGCTGGAACCAGGCATCCACAGCCGAGCCCGACTCCCACGGCTGCTCGCCCAAACACCAGGCCCAGAGGAACAGGCCGGCAATCAGGTAATCAGTGCCCGCAGGCGCTTCCCCATCCAGATACGGCTGGTCTTTAAGCCACCCTTCAAGCGGTGCAGCGGCTTTGCCGAATGCGTCAATTCCAGCTTCGCGGTCGGCAAAATCTTCGAGTGTTGTACCCAGGGCCTTTTCACGGCTGGTGCGGAAATATTCTTTGTCGGCTTCGTCGATGCAGGCGAACACGCGCGGCACCAGAATCTTCAGCAACGGCATGCGCAGTGCACCGAAAATCAGGCGTTCCAGAAGACGTGCGCGGTTGGCTGAAACAGCATCACCGAGCAGCGGCTTTTGCGGATACTGCGCATCGAGGTAGCTGAAAATTGCCATGCTGTCGTTCACAGCGGTTTCGCCGTCACGGATAACCGGCACCGCTTTCTGACCGGAAAACTCAATCGGCTGTTTATCGGTAAAGCGCAGCGGCTGGCTGGTGAAAGGCAGGTCCTTGTGCGCCAGCGCCAATCTCACTCGCCAGCAGTACGGTGAAAACAAATGCTCGGGGTTGGCACCGCGTAGTTCAAATAACTCAATCATCATCGTTCCCTGTAATGGTTCAAGGTGGTGTTAGCGCAAGGTGCTCATGACCGTTGCGACGGTGGACTCGATGCTCGCGGCCGGTAACCCTGACTTGACTTGGGTACGTAAACCGCTCATCACGCATTGCAAATAGCGCCCAAGGGCGCGGGTGTCGGCGCCCGGAGCCAACTCGCCAGCGGCTTGAGCGCGCTCCAGTGCAGCACTGAATACCTGACAAAAGCCTTCGGTGGCCGCTTGCACCTGGCTCAAGACCTGTGGCTCGCTGAGCGAGAATTCATTGGCCACATTAACCAGCATGCAGCCACGCGGGACGCCATCAAGGCCTTCGTCATCAAGCACACCGAGCAGACGATTACGGATGTACTCAAGTGGCGAATCCGCCTCCTCCAGCAACGTCAGCAACATTTGCTGGCGTTGGCCGCAGTAATGGCTGAACGCAGCCTCAAACCAGGCCAGTTTGCTGGGGTAGGTTTGATAGAGACTGCTTTTCGACAAGCCGGTCGCGCTAAGCAGGTCTTGCAGGGAAGTGGCTTCATAGCCACGCTGCCAAAAGACCTGCATGGCACTCTCAAGGGCTTGCTCGGGGCAAAATGATTTGGGGCGTCCACGGTTCATGGATCCATTTATGAACCGAGCGGTTCCAAATTGCAACCCCCGAACAAACAGCGCGCCCTCAAACAATTGTTTTCAATCACCGGCAACAGGTCGTAGCACCGCGCCTAGCTGATCCGCTAATCTTTAGCGACTCATGTCTGCAAGGCCAGTCGATGCCCAGCACCTCACTTCGTCATTCGCTTCGCCGCCTCTGGGCACTGGAAAAATTTGGCTACAGCTTGCGGGTGTTCATTGCCCTCGCCGGCGGCTTGATCCTTTGCTGGAGTCAGGGCTGGATGGAGGCGCTGATCCCGGTTTTTCTCGGGGTGATCGCCAGTGCGCTGGCAGAAACCGATGACAGCTGGAGTGGCCGCCTGCGGGCATTACTGGTCACCCTCGCCTGCTTCACGGCCGCTGCCTACGCGATAGAACTGCTATTTCCCTACCCCTGGTTATTTGTCAGCGCGCTGGCGGTTTCCGCCTTCTGCCTGACCATGCTCGGCGCTCTGGGCGAGCGCTATGCAACGCTGGGCCAGGCCACGTTAATTCTCTCGGTCTACAGCATGATCAGCGTCGAGCAGCGCGGCGTGTCTGATCACTTCAGCTTGCAGCCACTGATTCTGGTGGCCGCCGCCGCGTGGTACGGCTTGCTCTCGGTTCTCTGGCATGCCCTGTTTGCCAATCAGCCCGTGCAGCAGAGCCTTGCCCGGTTGTTCCGCGAGCTGGGCCAGTACCTCAAGCTCAAGGCCGCGCTGTTCGAGCCATTACGCCAGCTCGATGTCGAAGAACGCAGGCTGGCACTGGCCAAGCAGAACGGCAAGGTTGTCGCCGCACTGAATGCGACCAAGGAAATAATCCTGCACCGCGTTGGCAGCGGTCGGCCCGGCGTTAAAGTCAGCCGCTACCTGAAGCTGTATTTCCTGGCGCAGGATATTCACGAGCGCGCCAGCTCATCGCACTACCCGTACACCCAACTGGCCGAGGCGTTTTTTCACAGCGACGTACTGTTCCGCTGTCAGCGCCTGCTGCGTTTGCATGGCGAAGCCTGCCAGCGCTTGGCTCAGGCCATTGAACTGCGCCAGCCTTACGAGTTTCGCGCGCTGTGTTCCGAGGCGCTGGAAGACCTGCACCAGTCGCTCGACTACCTGCGCCAGCAAAACAACCCGCAGTGGCGGCACCTGCTGCGCTCGCTGAAGGCGCTCACCGGCAACCTCGGCACGCTGGACCAACTGCTGAGCAATGCCAGCAATCCCGATGCACTGGCCGAGGAGCAGGACAGCAGCCTGTTCGACCGCGAGCCGCAATCGTTCAAGGATGTCTGGGAGCGACTGCGCCAGCAACTCACCCCGACCGCCCTGCTGTTTCGCCATGCGCTGCGCTTGTCCATCGCGCTGGCGGTGGGTTACGGCATTCTGCAATGGATTCACCCGACCAAGGGCTACTGGATTCTTCTGACCACGCTGTTCGTCTGCCAACCCAACTACGGAGCAACCCGACGCAAACTGGTGCAGCGTGTGTGGGGCACCGTGTTGGGCCTGGTAATTGGCTGGGCGCTGTTCGACCTGTTCCCTTCGCAGGAAGTACAGGCCCTGTTTGCAGTAGTCGCCGGCGTGGCCTTCTTCGCCACACGAAGCACGCGCTACACGATGGCCACAGCGGCGATTACATTGCTGGTGCTGTTCTGCTTCAACCAGACCGGCGACAGCTATGGGCTGTTCGTTCCACGGTTGGTGGATACACTGATCGGCGGTTTGATCGCTGGCCTGGCGGTGATGCTGATTCTGCCCGACTGGCAAGGCAGACGTTTGAGCAGCGTGGTGGCCAACACGCTGACCTGCAACAGTGTGTACTTGCGCCAGATTATTACCCAGTACGCACAGGGCAAACGCGACGACCTGAATTACCGGCTGGCCCGGCGCAATGCACACAACGCGGATGCGGCGCTGTCCACAACGCTGGCCAATATGCTGATGGAGCCGGGGCATTTTCGTAAGGATGCCGACATCGGCTTCCGCTTTCTGGTGCTGTCGCACACCCTGCTCAGCTATCTCTCCGGGCTCGGCGCGCATCGTGGTGAATCGTTACTGGCACCCGAACAAACTCATTTGCTTGATGACGCCTCGAGCATTGCCGATTCGCTTGAGGAGATTGCCGGTCACTTGCGCGCCAAGACCCGCGTGCCGATCCACAGCGATAGCGAGGAGCAATTGGCGCAGAGCCTTGAGCAAGTCAGCGAAGACCTCGATGACCAACAGCGTCTGGTGCAAACCCAGCTGGCCTTGATCTGCCGTCAGCTCGGGCCGCTGCGCACCCTGGCCGCGCATTTGCTCAAGCCCCCCAAAAATCAAACTGCCGAAACCTGAGCCGCTGGGCTCAGGCCTTTTCTGCAGCAGGCAGTTGGTGCCGGCGGCGAATGGTCAGGTCGATTTTCAGGCAGATGCCGGTGAGCAGCAAAAAAGCCACAGCCAGGTTGCCGCGTGTAAATTCGATACCCAATGTGCTGCCGATCCACTGCGCAAACGCATCCGGATTGCTTGCCAGCAAAGCACCGACCGGCACCACCACACACAGAAACATGAATCCAATGGCGCGAAGAAATGACATGGGAACCCTCATTGTTGTTTTCTGCCAGCATGCGATGCCTGGCCTATCAGGCAAACTAGACCTTGGTACAAAGCGCAGACCCACAGCGCAGCGAGTCGCCACACTTTCAGTTAACCTGCGCGCCTGCCCAGTCGATACGAAATCATGACCTTCAACAAGAACACTCTGCAAGACCTGGTAATCAGCCACCTTGGCGCTGAACTGCAACGCGCCGAACAGGCCGCCGTGACTGCGCACGAAACCGCCACGCACGAAGAAAACAAAGCCGAAAACAAGTACGACACCCTCGGCCTGGAGGCGGCGTATCTGGCGAGCGGGCAAGCACGACGGGTGGCCGAAATACGTCAGAACATTCTCACCTGGCGCCAACTGAAACCCCGCGATTTCAGCGATGCACGCGGCGTCGAGCTTGGCTCAATAGTGTGTCTGGCCAATATGGATGACGTGCAGACGCTGCTGTTCATCGGCCCCGATGGCGCCAGCATGAAGTTGCACCATGAAGGCCACAGCGTGCAGGTCATCAGCGCCAATGCGCCGCTGGCCAAGGCCACGCTGGGCAAAGTGCCGGGCACTGAGATCACCATCAATCTTGGCGGCAAGCTGCAGCAGTTCGAGCTGCTGTGGGTGCAATAAATCGGGGGCTTGCCACTGTATCAGGGAACTTGCGCTAGGGTGATAACACCAATATAGGTATTACCCACACCGCAAAGGAATCTCTCATGGACGCGCCCACCCACGATCTCTCCTCCCTGTTCAAACAACTGGGCCTCGATGATGACCCCGCCAGCATTGATGCGTTTGTTAAGGCGCACGCCCCGCTGGCAGACGACACCGAACTGGCCGACGCCAGTTTCTGGAGCGCCGCCCAAGCTGCTTTTTTACGCGAGGAAATCCGCGAAGACGCCGACTGGGCCGAAGTGGTTGACCAACTGAACTTGATGCTGCGCGGCTGAATACGCGCCAGTCGGTGTTTCTGCTGGTTGCAACACAGTGCCATCACGCTGCCTGCACTCCTGGTCTAAGCTGTTAGCGATTACCCATCGCCACAGTTGGAGCTGCTATGAAACACCCTCTACGGACAGGCATCTGCCTGTTTCTGGCGCTACCTGCCTTTGTCTCGCTGGTTCATGCAGCCGAAGACGCCGACACTGAAGGGCCTGCGGTAACCCCGGAGGCCAAAGCTGTATACGATCGCATGAGCGCAACGCTGAAAGGGCTCAAGCAGTACTCGGTCACCGTGCAGTCGAGTCAGGATGAAGTGCTCAACTATGGCTACAAGTTGCAGCACAACGCCAATTCACGACTGGATGTCGAGCCACCCAACCATCTGTTCGCAGAGGTCGGCGGCAGCGTGCCCAAGCGCTATGTGTACGACGGCAAGACCCTGACCCTGATGAACGTTGCGCAAGATTACTATGCGCAAACCCAAGCGCCAGACTCACTCGGCGGTCTGGTCGATGCGTTGATCAACCATGATGTCGAAGTGCCGCTCATGGACTTTCTCAGCCAGAGCTTGCAAGACAGCCTGCTCGATGGCGTCAAGCGTGGCCGCCTGATAGGCACCTCGCAGCTCGACGGCAAAACCTGTGATCACCTGGCATTTCGCGAACCCGATGTCGACTGGCAACTCTGGGTCAGTCAGGGCAAGGAAGCATTGCCCTGCAAGATAGTCATCACCACGCGCTACACCCTTGGCGACCCGCAATATCAAGCCGTCCTGAAGTGGAACACCAGCCCGGGCTTTAAAGCCGATCACTTCACGTTTGTTCCCGGCAAAGACGCCACGCGGATTCCGTTCACCGCAAACAACCTGCCTGCCAGCCAGGAGGAACAGCCATGATTGCGAAAATCCCGTTTAACGCCTACTGCGCCAGTTTGGCGCTGGCAGTGGCTGTCGCGGCAGCGCCGATTGTTGCCGATGCCGGTCGACTGGCCGGGCATGGTGGTGGCGGCGGAGGTGGAGCGCGAGCGCATAGCTCGGTGCATCAGGCACGTTCTGCGAGCCGGCCAAATGTGCAAAGGCAGCGGCCGAATGTTCAACGCCCAAGCAACCCCAAACACTCAAGCCCCTTGATCAACAGCAAGCCGGACAAGAACATCAACATCAGCAATAACAACGTCAATATCAACGGTGGCCACAACAACTGGAATAACGACCACCACGACGACCATTACGATCACCATGATGATCACCACCATCATCATAATGACTGGGATATCGACTATCACCCGATCGCAACGGCGGCGATTGTCACCGGCACGGTGCTGGCCATCGGCTCGATCGTGAACAGCATTCCACCGGACTGCTCGCAGGTTTATCGCAACGGCACCGAGTATTACTACTGCAACAACCAGTACTACCAGCCGTAATGGCAAGGCGACAACGTGGTCTATGTGGTGGTGAATAACCCCTAGCGTGCAAGCGCTGCCTGTCTCTGAGGTTTGGCCGCAGGCTGTATTTCAGAGCAGGCTCAGCCTTGTGACTGGCGCTCAAGCTCCTGCCAAGTGAGGTACAGGCGCAGATCAAACTCGACCTGCTGATAGCCTGGCAGCATGTGCTCGCAGAGTTTGTAGAACGCCTTGTTGTGGTCGGCTTCCTTGAAGTGGGCCAGCTCGTGCACCACGATCATCTGCAAAAACTCCGGCGCAGCATCCTTGAACAAAGAGGCCACACGAATCTCTTTTTTCGCCTTGAGCTTGCCGCCCTGCACCCTTGAAACAGTGGTGTGCAAACCCAGCGCCCGATGAGTGAGATCGAGACGATTGTCGTAGAGGACTTTGTCGATTGCCGGGGCATTGCGCAGATGCGCCTGCTTGAGATCCACGGTAAAGGCGTAAAGCGCCTTGTCGCTCTGAATCCCGTGCTTGCCCGGATAGCGCTGGCTCAGATACGCGCCCAGACGGTCTTCGGCGATCAGGCGGTTAACCTGATCGTGCAAGTGTGCGGGATAACCTTGAAGATACTTGAGCGGTTTCATGCAATTGGCCAGAACGTGAAGCGGCCATTATGCCACGCGCAGGCGCTTATTCGGCCGGCAGGACTTTGAGCACGCGCCCGTCACTGCTGTCCGTCAGCAAATACAGGGCACCATCCGGCCCGCCGCGCACGTCGCGAATACGCTCGTCCAACTCCTCGAACAGCACCTCTTCACCCGCCAGCATCGAACCCTTCATGCGGATTCGTCGCACACTGCGCTCGGCCAGCGTCGAGACAAACAGATCACCACGCCATTGCTCAAACTTCGAACCGTTGTAAACCGTCAGGCTTGAGGGGGCGACTGATGGCGTCCAGTGCAACAAAGGAGGTTCATAGCCAGGCAGCTCGGTGTAGGGCGAGATTTGCGCGCCGTTGTAATCGACGCCAAACGTGGCCAATGGCCAACCGTAATTCTTGCCCGGCTCGAGCATGTTCAGCTCATCGCCACCCTTGGGGCCATGCTCGGTGCTGTACAGCCGGTTCAACTGCGAGTCATAAACGATGCCCTGCACGTTGCGGTGGCCAAGGCTGTAGATCTCGGGCGCGGCATCTGGCTGATTGATCACCGGGTTATTCACCGGAACACTGCCGTCGCGATTGATCCGCACAATTTTGCCGAGGTGATTGGCGGCGTTTTGCGCCTCTTCACGGTAGTCAAAACCATCGCCCAGCGTCAGCAACAGGGTCTTGTCCGGCAGAAACGCGATACGCCCGCCGTAATGCGAAGTCCCGGCCTTGGCTGGCAGCGCCGAGAAAATCACTGTCAGATCTTGCAGCGCGCCATCAACCAGACGCGCACGTGCCAGGCGGGTGTTATTGGCACCTCGATCGCCATAGGCGTAACTCAGGTAAATCTGCTGATTACTGGCAAAGTCCGGGTCCAGCGCGACTTCCATCAAACCGGCCTGGGAGCTGACGAATGCCTCGGGCACCCCGCTTACCGGCGCCTCGCGCAACGTGCCGTCGGCCTCAATGATGCGCAACCGGCCAACGCGCTCGGTAACCAGCATCCTGCCATCAGGCAAGAACGCCATCGACCACGGATGATCCAGCCCTTCGGTGTAGGTACTGACTTTGTAGTCCATTGCCTGCAGCGAGCTGCTGAGCAAAACCGTCGCCAGCAAAAGGCCGCTACGCAGATTTTTCATGAGTAATTCCTTGGCTCGCATGGACTGGGGCACAGCGAAGTTTGTCATACAACAAACCTCCGAGCGCACCGCACAACATTAAACCCAAGGTGCCATCCAGGCTGCGATTGGCACCAATAAACGTAGGCATGGGCAACGCCGCATTGACGGCACAAAGGGCCGTGAAGATTGCCAAAGCGCCTGCCAGGGCAAAAACAAGCCAGTGCAAGGCTGGCAGAAACTTACTCACTAGCGTGGCCAACGGCAATGCCAGAGCAAATCCAAAGGTCACCAGAATGGCAAAGACCGGCGCAAAACCAAGCAGGTCAAGCCCGGTGGTTTGCAGGCGAATATCCAGCGGTACGGGCGCGCCAAGCGCCTCGAGCATGGCCAGGTTGTATTGAGTTTGCAGCACAGCGCCGATCAACGCGACCAGCACCACCGCTATCACGAACGACCAGAGGGTGCGCGAAAGTCCAGACATCTTGAGCGTATCCCTTGGGGTAATACGCTCAATTATGAACCAGGCCCCGCCGCTGAGGGGCAGGGCTTTCGAGGGGGAGTTTTACCCAATATTTCAGGGCCGGTGCGCCGCCTGCCGGATTGCCCGAAACAGACGGCACCGGCGACTCAAGACGAGAGGTAGGATGAGCGTGTCAGGCCCAGACGCAGCGCGTCGAGGAACTGGGTGCGCTCACGTGCGCTGATCTTGGCGCTGGCGACTTTATCGCGGTAGTGAGTCATCAACTCCTCCGGCGACAAGTGCACGTAACGCAGCATGTCTTCGATGGTGTCATGGGTCTCGATACCGGCGTGATACACGCTGCCGTCCTGATTCTGGTAGATATTCACCGAATCGGTATCACCGAACAGGTTGTGCATGTCGCCGAGAATCTCCTGATACGCGCCAACCAGGAATATCCCCAGCAGGTAATCCTCGCCATCGCGCACTTCGTGAACCGGCAAGCTGCTTTCAATGCTCTGCTCATCAACGTACTGGCGAATCTTGCCATCGGAATCGCAGGTCAGGTCTTGCAGCACGGCGCGGCGCAGCGGCTCTTCATCAAGACGATTGAGCGGCAGAATCGGCAAAACCTGGCCAATTGCCCAGGTGTCCGGCAGGCTCTGGAAAACCGAGAAGTTGCAGATGTACTTGTCGGCCAGCTTGTCGTTGAGCTCGTCGAGCACCTGACGATGCGAACGCTGGCGCGCCTTCATCGAGTTGTACAGGCGACGGCACACAGCAAAGTAGCACTGCTCAGCCAGGGCTTTTTCAACCAGACCGATCTTGCCTTCGGCATATTGGCTGGCCACATCACTCATGTAGTGCGTCGCGCGCCAGTAGGTTTCGGTGGCCATCTCGTAATCGGTAGGCGCCAACAGGTCGGCGAGATAACCGACAGTTTCCGGCAGGCTCTCGCGGTCTTCGATTTCCGGGATTTCGTCGTTGTGCTTCTCAACGTCGGTCACCTGAACCACCAGCATGGCGTGGTGTGCAGTCAGCGAGCGGCCACTTTCCGAGAAAATGTTCGGGTGCGGCAGTTCCTGCGCATCGCAGAACTCTTTGAGCATGCCGACGACAACACCGGCGTAGTCGTCCATGTCGTAGTTGATCGAGCTGGCGTTACGCGAGTGTGTACCGTCGTAATCGACGCCCAGACCACCGCCAACGTCGATGTGGTCGACCGGCAGGCCAAGGCCGCGCAGCTCGCCGTAGTAGCGAATCGCTTCCTTGAAGCCATGCTGATAGTCCGCCAGGTTGGCGATCTGCGAACCCATGTGAAAGTGCAGCAAGCGGATGCCCTGATCCAGCTTGGCTTCGCGGAAACGCTCAACCACCGAAAGCAGTTGCGCTGCCGACAAACCAAACTTGGATTTCTCGCCACCCGTATCTGCCCACTTCGACGACGCCAAAGACGACAAACGCACACGCAGGCCGATCTGTGGCGCCACCTTGAGTTCGGCCGCCTCATCAATCACTAGCTGTACTTCGGATTCCTTCTCGATAACGATGAATACGTTATGCCCAAGCTTTTGCCCCATCAGGGCCAGCTTGATGAATTCGCGGTCTTTGTAGCCGTTGCAAACAATCGTGCCGCCTTTCGGCGCCAGCGCCAACACCGCCATCAGCTCAGGCTTGGAACCGGCTTCCAGACCAATCGACACATCCTTGGTGGCGATAATGTTCTCGACGACCGCCTCCTGCTGGTTGACCTTGATCGGGTACAACGCCATGTACTTGCTCTGATATTCGAGGCGCTCAATGTTCGCATCGAATGCGCCGGTCAGTTGGCGCACGCGGTCTTGCAGAATATCCGGGAAACGCACCAGCAACGGCAGGCTCAGGCCGGTCTTGCGCAGCTCCTCGACCTCCTCGAACAGATCAATCGGCGTGCTATCCGGGCCATTCGGACGCACTTCAACGCGGCCGCTGTCATTGATCGCGAAATAACCCGCGCCCCAATGGCGAATACCGTAAACGCTGCGGCTGTCCGCAACTGTCCATTGGCTGCCGTCATCTTTACGTGTGCGTCGTGCAGACATTGATGTCTCCCTTGCTTGCGATAAATAGCGTTGGCTGTGCCAGCGCCGATACAGATTAAAGTCAGGAAATGACGATTACCCGGTAGTTGATACCCGAACTACCGGGAAAGTTTAGAGGCATTAACGGCGAGTACCGGACTCAGCCGCCGGATTTCTTGGCTTTGAAGCCGCGCTTGAGCAATTCATCAAGCAGCAACTGGACGTGGTCGCCCTGAATCTCGATCACGCCATCCTTTAACGAGCCACCGCAGCCACAGCGTTTCTTCAACGCGCTGGCGAGGTCTTTCAATGGATCTTCAGCCAAAGGCACACCGCTGATCGTGGTAACGGTTTTACCGCCACGACCCTTGGTTTCACGGCGCACACGGGCAATGCCGTCGCCTTCTGGAATTTGCGTTTTCTTGCAGATGCAGGCGTCCACCGGCTGGCTACAGTCCGGGCAATGCCGGCCTGTATCGGTGGAATACACCAGGCCGCTCAGGGCGGCGAATGACGAAGCTTTCTTGACCACCGGTTTTCCTCTTGGGGCAGGTCAGAAACGTATTGCTGGTTCGATCAACTGAACGCAACGCCACGTTTGAAAGCGACTGGCTGATAAGTATCAGCCGCGAAGCCCCACTCAGGCAGGGGCAGCGCACCCAAACCAAATGATCTGGGCTGACAGGCCGTTGAAAAGCCAGAAGCTTTTCGACGATCTGTACAAGGGCGCGCAGTGTAACGACAAATAAACCGACTGCTAAGCACAAATATGCGCCATTAATCAGCAAATTCGCGACTGTTTGCGCCCATCGTGCAACATCATGGACAGCGTGTGCGCAGATCCTGCACAAAAGCGTAATTTGCACAGGTGCTGCGCTTATGAGTCGCGCGCAGCAGAGCAAAGGTCACAGTGATTGGGATGCCAGATAATTGCGCAGCGCTTGCAATGAGTCCGGGCAATAGTCGCGCACGGTCGCTTCCCGCAGAGCCTGTTCGGGGCTCATGAAACAGGCTTCCAGAACCTCTTCCGGCTGCAGAACCAACGGCGCATCGGACACAGCGGAGAACACTGCACACCACAGACGGTTGTCGCGTTGATCAAAGTAGAAGCGCTGATGTTCGCGCAACTCGACACCTGAAATACCCAGCTCTTCTTCAAGCTCACGCGCAGCCGACTCGGCGTAGCTTTCGTGCGCCTGCACCATTCCGCCAGCCGCCACATCCCAGAAGCCGGGATACAGCGCCTTGCTCAAGGTGCGCCGGTGCACGCAAAGCTGGCCGGCCGAGTTGAACAGCAGAATAAAGGTGCCACGACCGATCAGCTGACGCTCACGCAATTGCGCGCGGGGCAAACTGCCGAGTAGCTGATCCTGCTCATCCACCCATGCAATCAGCTCGGCATCAGAGGCTGCACGGTGCGCAGCCTCAAGGTTCGATACTGGCATCTATCAGCCCGACGACAGCAGTTGGCGCAGATCGATGATCCCGGCACTGGCGCGCGAAATGTAGTTGGCCATGACCAGCGAGTGGTTAGCCAGCAGACCATAACCGCTGCCGTTGAGAATCATCGGGCTCCACATTGGCTCTTGCGCCGCTTCCAGCTCACGAATGATCTGGCGCACGCTAACCGTGGCGTTCTTCTTCTCCAGCACATCGGCGAAGTCGACTTCAATCGCCCGCAGAATGTGCGAAAGCGCCCACGCCTGACCGCGTGCTTCATAGAACACGTTGTCGATCTGCATCCACGGCGTCTCGTAAGTGCCCTCAACAGTCGGCTTGATGCCGGATGCAACCAGCGCCGGATCCTTGACCATATTGGTATTGATCTGAACCCGCCCGATGCTTGCAGACAAACGCTGTGACAACGAACCCAGACGCGTTGCCGCATCACCCAGCCAGTTGTTCAGGTTGTCGGCGCGCGCATAGAACTGCGCAGCAGGCTGCTTCTGACCGGACAGACGAGCAAGGTAGCGATCCAGCGCCTTGATGCCTTCCTGATACTCCGACTCGGAAGCGGGTAAAGCCCAGCTCTTGTTGTCGAAGTTGAAACGCGGTTCGGCCTTGGTCAAGTCGACATCTTCGGTCGACTGCGACTGGGAACGGGCGAAATCCTTGCGCAGCGCACGCGACAGATCGCGCACCTGAATCAATACACCGTATTCCCAGCTCGGCATGTTATCGAGCCACAGGCCCGGCGGTGCCAAGTCGTTGGAAAGGTAGCCGCCCGGTTTGCTGAGCAGCGTGCCCGCAACCTGTTTAAGGGTTTCCACCGTGGTGTAACCGTTGACGACTTTACGCTGGGCGCTTTCAGCAGCGGCCTGGGCGCGTTGTTGCACCGGGAACGTTTCCGGCTCTTGGCTCCAGTACCAACCGACAATAACGGTTACCAATAAATAGAGTGCGAGCAGCCCACCGATAACACGGGTGAACCAGCCTCCGGCGATTTTACGATTACGTGTACTGCCGACGGACTCGTCGGCGTTGTCACGCACGCCAGAAGCGCGATTTTTCCAATCAAGCATGGCAATGTCCTTCTTCCACAGCATCTGGGTTGTTCGACCACAACCCCGTGCAAGGGTTGCGTAATATTTATCCACTATAAGGGATAGGCGCAGCAAAGCGCAGCCTGCGGGGCAAACTAAAGCCCTTAAGAACGGGCGTGCAGGCAAAAAACTGCGGCGCAATTAGCCCTTATGCCGCGTGAATAGGCCGGCGTCGCTTTCATTCTAGCGACGCAACCTGGATTGCGCAGGACAGCGAAGCCAGGCAGCCAGATTACCCAGCGTAGCCCCGACCTTGCAGAGCGCGCCCGCAGTCACTCTATTGTCATAAAAAAGTAATAACTTCAGGTGCTTAGCGGCAGTATCAAACTGCCATAACCGTTCTGCAGTCGGTTGAATCTCATGCGCCAGAAATCGCTTACCAATCTCAACACCCTGCTGTTAATCAGTGCCTGCCTGATCCTGGTCGCCACGCTATGGTGGTCACAGCGGGCGCTCGAACGCCCCTACCAATTGATAGAAAGCTACATGAGCTTGTCGCAGCAACTGCAACAAGACGTGGTACGCAACATCAACACCTACCTCGACAGCGGCGACGCCTTGCGCAACAACAGCGCATTGCAGGCAATTGATCAGCTTGATGCAGAGCTCGCGGAACTGCCTGCTGGCCTCACCGCAGACTTGCGCCCAAGGCTTGAGCAACTGCGCGGCTTTACCGCTGGCAAATTGCTCGCAGCTGGCAAACTGGCCGGCGATCCGCAAGGGTTGTTGGCGCAATCTGAGCGCGAGTTGAACAGTACGGTGCAGCAACTCTGGCAGTACGCCGATCAATCGCAGAGCAGCCAGGCCAATGCCTATCGCCCGCCCCTGTTTGCAATTGCCGAACATCTGGCGCGCCTGACCCACGCCCGTAACAAGTTGGTGAGCAGCGGCAAAGCGGCGCTGGCCGAGGATGTCAGCCGCGAAGTAAGTGCAATCAATCAGCAGGTCGAACAACTCCAAAGCCTGCAACTGCTCGGTGTCGAATCATCAGCCCAAAGCGCCGAAGATGACTTTTCGGCGTTGCTGGGTCTGGATACCGAGCAAAGCAGCACAACCGCAGAAGATCAGGGAGTCGCCCTCAAGCGCACGCTGGCCAGCTTGATTGGCCGCTACCCCGCTGAGTTACAGCGCACACTGGGCTTGATCGAGCAGCGCAATCAGCTAAGCCAGGCCACAGCTGAACAGATTGCCAGCGTGCAGCAGGCACTGGCCGAGATGGAGCCGATCGTGCGCGCCGAGCACGGCAAGCTGCAGGCCGAAATCCGCTTGGTTCAGGGCGCGGTAATCGCCCTGATCGTGTTGATCGCCCTGATTAGCGACACCTTGCAGCGCCGCCTGACCCGCGTACTCAATCAGTTGGTGCCAGCCCTTTCAGTCTGGGCCAGCGGCAACTTTGCCGAACCGATGAAGCTGGCGACCCGCACCCGCGAACTCAAAGACATCGAAAGCTCGCTCAATCATTTGCGCAGTTACTTAGTAAATCTGGTCGACACCATCCGCCAGCACGCGGACCAAGTGTCGGGCGCCAGCCAGACGCTGGCCAATCTCAGCGGCAACCTGCATTCAGGGGTGGAGCGCCAGGCCGGCGACACTGCGCAGATCCGCGACTCGCTGGGCGAACTTGAGTCGAGCATCCAGCAGGTGGCCAGCGAGGCCAGCCAGGCGGCAGACGCCAGCCGTGGCGCCGATCAGGCACTGGAACAGGGGCAACAGGTTATCGGCCAGAGCCTGAACGGTCTGCATGCGTTGGTCAGTGAAGTACAAGAGAACGCTCAGGCAATTGAACAACTGGGAACGGAAACCGCAGCCATCGGCAACGTGCTGACGGTTATCCACAGCATCGCCGAACAAACCAACCTGCTGGCCTTGAACGCCGCGATCGAAGCTGCACGCGCCGGCGAGTCCGGGCGCGGTTTTGCGGTTGTCGCCGAAGAAGTGCGCTCATTGTCGCAGCGCACCAGTGGCGCCACGACAGAAATTCAGGCGCTGATCAGCCGTTTGCAGCAAGCCGCGCAGGATTCGGTAACAGCCATGCGCCGGCAGGTCGAGCACGCGCAAACCACGGCTGATCAGGCGGCCGCCGCCGATGGCGCGTTGCAGCAGATGGTCAGCGCGATCAGCACCATTGCCGCGATTGCCGGACGCATTGCCGAGGCAACCGCGCATCAGAGTGACGCGGTTAGCGAGATTCGCGACCACAGCGAGCGCATCCATCAGCTGGGCGGCAACAATCTGTCACGCATTGGCGAAGGTCGCCAACAAGGCGAGCAATTGCTGCAACTCGGCGGCGAATTGAGCACCGCAGTGAAGGCGTTCCGGCTCTAGCACGGGCCTTGCGATGCAACTAAGGCCAGGCCGTGCGGTCATAAGCGCTCGACCGGGCTTATACAGGGCGGGCGTGGACACTTTGCCAAGCGCGTCCAAGGCTGTATTTTGGCGTTTGCTGGCGGTCCATTCATCGCTGTGAAAAAACCGCTTACAGCCTTAACTGTGCTCCAGCCATAGATGCTCCGCTATCATGCGGGGACTCCTGCATCTCGAGACCCCAATGCGCCGTATACTCAGCTTGCTTTTGCTACTCGTCATTCTGCCGGTCAATGCCGGCCTGCTGGATAATCGCCCCAGCGGTAACCTTCTTGGCGGCGCGCTGAATAACAGTGCCGAATTTCTGCCGGTTCACCAAGCCTTTCAGCTCAATCTGATCAGCAGCAGCGCCGACTCGATCAAGCTGCAATTCGTCGCCACCGATGGCTACTACCTCTACAAACACCGCTTCAAGTTCAGCAGTGAACCCGCGGATATCGGCCTGGGCGAGGCCAAACTGCCGGCAGGCGAGCAGAAAACCGATGAGTATTTTGGCGAGGTCGAGGTTTACCACGGCACTCTCGATGTCGAAATCCCGGTAAATAACCCGCAAAACCGCCCATTTACGCTCAACGTCACCTACCAAGGCTGCGCTGACAAAGGCCTTTGCTACCCGCCGGAAACCGAGCAACTGAATATCGGCCAGGGCAAGCCAGCCGGTGCAGCTTCTGCAAGCAACGGCAGCAGCGAAGCCAACTGGAGCTGGAGCGATCTGGCGCTGTTCTTCCTCGCAGGCCTGGGGCTGACCTTTACCCCGTGCGTGCTGCCAATGCTGCCGATTTTGTCCGGCGTAGTGCTTCGCGGTCGCCCGAGCAATCGTCGCGGTTTGGTTTTGTCGCTCGCCTACGTATTACCGATGGCTGCTTGCTACGCCGCACTCGGCGCGCTGATGGGCCTGTTCGGCGCCAGCCTCAACCTGCAAGCCATGCTGCAATCGCCCTGGGTATTGATCCCGTTCGCACTGTTCTTCAGCCTGTTTGCGCTGGCCATGTTCGGCTTGTTTGAACTGCGCCTGCCGCGTTTTATCAGTGAGCGACTCGACCGCAAAGCAGCACAGACCCAGGGCGGCTCGATTGCCGGCGCGGCGACGCTGGGCGTGCTTTCCAGCCTGATCGTCTCACCCTGCGTCACCGCCCCGCTTACCGGCCTGCTGCTGTATATAAGCAGCACCGGCGATGCGCTGGGCGGCGGCCTGCAGTTGTTCGCCCTCGGTTTGGGCATGGGCGCACCACTGGTGCTTATCGGTGCAGGTGGCGGCGCTTTGCTGCCCAAGACCGGCGCCTGGATGAATGCTGTGCGCAATCTGTTCGGCGTCATGCTGCTGGCCGTTTCGCTGTGGCTGCTTGACCGGATTCTTCCGGAATCACTGACCCTGGCGCTGTGGGGCTTACTCGCCGCTGGTTGCGCCCTGTTTCTCGGCGCGCTTGAGTTTGGTCCCAAGAGCAGCCGCCAGAAGTTTGCCCAACTGCTCGGCTTGGCATTACTGGTTTACGCATTCACTGCCTGGACCGGCGCCCTGCAAGGCCAGACCGACCCCATGCGTCCATTAGGCAGAATGCAGGCACAAGGCGTCGCGGCAACAGGAGCGAGCCAACACAGCGGCTGGCAGACCATTACCACTGGCGCCGAATTGACCGCCGCGCTGGCCAACGCCAAGCAGAGCGGCCAGCCGTTGATGCTCGACTGGTATGCCGACTGGTGCATCAGTTGCAAAGTAATCGAGCGCGAAGTGCTGACCGATCCAACGGTGGGTGCTCAGCTGAAAGATTACCAACTGGTGCGCTTCGATATGACCGACAGCAATCCGGCGCAGCGCGCACTGCTCGACAGCTACAAACTGTTCGGCCCTCCGGCCATCCTGCTCTTCGACAAACAGGGCGCTGAAATCAGAGATTTGCGCGTAGTGGGCGAGATCGATGCTGAAACCTTTGCCGCCCGTCTGACTCAGGCGCGGGAACGATTTTAGTGCTTATAGTCATATAATTGCCGCAAATAGCCGTCATCGTGTCGGCTATTGCAGAGAACTGGACAGTCACGCGTTGACTCCGGCATAGTCGCACCGTCGCAATAAAAACAAGGACCACATTTTTCATGGCCACCCTTCTGGTCCTCAACGGACCTAACCTGAATTTGCTGGGCACACGCGAGCCTGGCGTCTATGGCGCTACCACGCTTGAGCAGATCAACCTCGATCTGGAGCGCCGCGCGCGTGATGCCGGCCATCATCTGATGTATCTGCAAAGCAATGCAGAATACGAGTTGATCGAGCGTATTCACGCCGCAAAGGGCGAAGGTGTCGACTTTATCCTGATAAATCCCGCCGCTTTTACACATACAAGCGTCGCTATACGTGACGCATTGCTGGCGGTGAGCATCCCATTCATCGAAGTGCATTTATCTAACGTGCACAAACGTGAACCTTTTCGCCATCACTCCTACTTTTCCGATGTTGCGGTAGGTGTGATCTGCGGCCTTGGCGCCAGTGGTTACCGACTGGCCCTGGAGGCGGCACTTGAACAACTTGAACTTGAACGACCCTGACCCAACTGGGAGTTGAAAGCTATGGATATCCGTAAAGTCAAAAAACTGATCGAGCTGCTGGAAGAGTCTGGCATCGACGAGCTGGAAATTCGTGAAGGCGAAGAATCGGTTCGCATCAGCCGCAGCAGCAAACAACCTGCTTACGCTCAGCCGATGTACGCTCAAGCGCCTGCACCGGCTCCAGCACCTGCCGCTGCTGCTCCTGCTGCTGCCGCACCTGCAGCCGACGCAGCACCCGCTGCACCGAAGCTGAACGGCACCGTTGTTCGCTCGCCGATGGTCGGTACCTTCTACCGCGCCTCTTCGCCGACTTCCGGCAACTTCGTTGAAGTTGGCCAGACCGTGAAGAAAGGCGACATTCTGTGCATCGTTGAAGCGATGAAAATGATGAACCACATCGAAGCTGAAACCAGCGGTGTGATTGAATCCATTCTTGGAGAGAACGGCCAGCCGGTTGAATACGACCAGCCCCTGTTCACCATCGTTTGATCAACGGGGAGCCAGCGATGTTGGAAAAAGTTCTGATCGCCAACCGCGGCGAAATCGCTCTTCGCGTGTTGCGTGCCTGCAAGGAACTGGGCATCAAGACCGTCGCCGTGCACTCCACGGCAGACCGCGAATTGATGCACCTGGGCCTGGCGGACGAATCCGTATGTATCGGCCCTGCCGCCGGTACCCAGTCTTACCTGAACATTCCGGCGATCATCAGCGCAGCTGAAGTAACCGGCGCCACCGCCATTCACCCGGGTTACGGTTTCCTTGCGGAAAACGCCGACTTTGCTGAACAAGTGGAAAACTCAGGCTTCGCCTTCATCGGCCCGCGCGCCGAAACCATCCGCCTGATGGGCGACAAGGTTTCTGCCAAGGAAGCCATGATCAAAGCTGGCGTGCCAGTGGTGCCAGGCTCCGACGGCCCATTGCCGGAAGACGAAGAAACCGCATTGGCGATTGCCCGCGAAGTGGGTTATCCGGTGATCATCAAAGCCGCTGGCGGCGGCGGTGGTCGCGGCATGCGCGTGGTTTATGACGAAGAAGACCTGATCAAGTCGGCCCGCCTGACTCGCAGCGAAGCGGGTTCAGTGTTCGGCAACCCGATGGTTTACCTCGAAAAATTCCTCGGCAACCCGCGCCACGTTGAAGTTCAGGTGCTGTCGGACGGCCAGGGCAACGCGATTCACCTCGGTGACCGTGACTGCTCGCTGCAACGCCGCCACCAGAAAGTTCTGGAAGAAGCGCCAGCGCCGTACCTCAACGAAAAGGCCCGCGCTGAAGTTCTCAAGCGCTGCGTCGATGCCTGCATCGAGATCGGCTACCGCGGTGCCGGTACGTTCGAGTTCCTCTATGAAAATGACAGCTTCTATTTCATCGAGATGAACACCCGCGTACAGGTAGAGCACCCGGTAACTGAAATGGTGACCGGCGTCGATATCGTCAAGGAAATGCTCAGCATCGCCGCTGGCAACAAGCTGTCGATCAAACAGGAAGATGTGGTTATCCGCGGGCACGCCCTCGAATGCCGGATCAACGCTGAAGATCCAGACAACTTCATGCCATGCCCGGGCAAAGTGAAAACTTTCCACGCGCCAGGCGGTTTCGGCGTTCGCGTCGACTCGCACCTGTACAGCGGCTACACCGTGCCACCGCACTACGATTCGTTGATCGGCAAGCTGATCACCTACGGCGAAACCCGCGACGAAGCACTGGCGCGCATGCGCAACGCGCTGGACGAGATCGTGGTTGACGGCATCAAGACCAACGTTCCGCTGCACCGCATGCTGGTCCGTGACAAGGGCTTCTGCAAAGGTGGTATCAATATCCATTATCTGGAAAAGAAACTGGGTATGGATAAGCACTAATACAGTGCCTGCACGTCAACAAGGGCTACCATTTTGGTGGCCCTTGTTGTTTCTGGCATCAGCCAAACTGGCCAACGCTGGCAGCCGCAACGCCGCTCAAGTAAGCTTGCCGGCTATTCACGCCTAACCGCCCTTCGCTTTCGAGGTATCCCATGCCCTGGTTACAAGTCCGTCTCGCCATTACTCCGGAACAGGCCGAGACCTATGAGGATGCCTTGCTTGAGATCGGCGCGGTTTCGGTGACGTTCATGGACGCCGAAGACCAGCCGATCTTCGAGCCGGAGCTGAACACCACGCCGCTGTGGTCGCACACTCATCTGCTCGCCTTGTTCGAAGCCGATACCGACGCAACTGCGCTGATGCCTCACCTGCAATTGCTCACCGGCGCCGAATTACCCGAGCACCATATCGAGCGCATTGAAGATCAGGACTGGGAACGTAGCTGGATGGAGAACTTCCAGCCGATGCGCTTCGGCAAGCGCCTGTGGATTGTGCCGAGCTGGCACGCCGCTCCCGAGCCGGACGCCGTCAACCTGTTACTCGATCCGGGCCTGGCATTTGGCACCGGCACCCACCCGACGACCGATCTGTGCCTGCAATGGCTCGACGGCCAGCCACTGGAAAACTGCTCGGTACTCGACTTCGGTTGCGGCTCGGGCATTCTGGCGATTGCCGCCCTCTTGCTTGGCGCCCCTAACGCCGTGGGCACCGACATCGACCCGCAAGCGCTTGAAGCGTCACGCGACAACGCCGGTCGCAACGGCATCGACCCGCAACGCTTCCCGGTTTACTTGCCGGCAGATCTGCCACAAGTACAGGCAGACGTTGTAGTCGCCAACATTCTGGCCGGTCCGCTGGTTGCACTGGCGCCGCAAATCACCAGCCTGGTCAAGCCCGGCGGCCGTCTGGCGCTGTCCGGTATTCTTGCCGAACAGGCTGAAGATGTACGCGCCGCATACGCTGATAATTTTGACCTGGACCCAACCGCGACGCTCGACGGCTGGGTGCGCATCAGCGGCGTTCACCGCTAATTATGGAGACCTGCAGGACGCAGGTTTCTTGCGTTAGACTAATTGCTTCGATTCACCGGACAGTCGCATGACCGAAAGTTTCGTCACCCAGTGCCCGCACTGCAGTACCCGCTTCAAGGTTACCGCGCCTCAGCTTCGTGCTGCGCGCGGCGCCGTGCGTTGCGGCTCTTGCCTGCAGGTATTCAATGCCGCCCAGCAGCTTCAGGAACAAGGCCTCTACACTCCCGAGCCGGTGCAACCGACGCCTGCACTGAAGCCTGAACCCAAACCTGCGGCTGAGCCGAGCGCGCCAGTAACGCGGCCAAGCGATGACACCCTGTGGATTCATGACGACCTCGACCTGGATCTCGATCACCTGGACCTGGACCAGGAACTGGCGCGTCTGGAGCAACAACAAAGCGAGGAAAGTGCCGCCAGCAAGCAACCGGCCGCACAGGTGCTACTCCCCGAGATAGAACCCAGCGAATACGAAAAAGCCGATGAAAGCTGGGCAGAGGAATTACTCAAGGCCGAACAGGCTGCAAGCGAGCGTGCCGCGCAACAGGCGCGTGCGAGCGATGACGACAAAGAGCTGCGCCGCCCACAAGGCCCGATTCAGCCACTGACCCTGATCGAGCGTAAAGAGCCCAGACTCACCGCCGACGAGGCGTTATACGACACCAAGGCGGAACCCGAAGAGGAGCCAGAAGAAGACTTCGGGATCAATGCCAGCCGCCACGACGACAACGATGACGGCCAGCTGCTGCAAGGTTTCAGCGCCACCCATAAAGGCGGCAAGCTAAACCCGCAACTGGATGACAAGCGCCTGGTCGAGTTGGATGACGAGCCACTCAGCCTCGACTATGAGCCCGTTAAAAAGGGCGGCGGCATGCGCGTGCTCTGGACGTTGCTGGCACTGATAGCCGCACTCGCGCTGGCGGGCCAGTATGTGGCTTATCACTTTGAGGAGCTGGCCAGACAGGACCGTTATCGTCCCTGGTTTGAACAGGCATGCCCGATCGTCGGCTGCACTCTGCCGAGCAAGGTTGATATCAGTCAGATCAAAAGCAGCAATCTGGTGGTGCGCAGCCACCCGGATTTCAGCGGCGCGTTGGTGGTCGATGCGATCATTTACAACCGTGCGCCGTTCAGCCAGCCCTTCCCCCTGCTGGAGATGCGCTTTGCCGACATCAACGGCAAATTACTCGCCAGCCGTCGTTTCAAGCCCAGTGAATACCTGGCCGGAGAGCTTGCCGGGCAAACTGAAATGCCTTCGCAAATCCCCATCCATATTGCTCTGGACATCCTTGATCCGGGGACCAAGGCCGTCAACTACAGCCTGAGTTTTCACTCGCCGGAGTAGTTGCCTGGTGCCCGACAGAGAATCGTCGGGCACAACCAAACCCACGGGAATAAGAACACCACTGTTCAGATTTTGTTCAAAACAGCCTTTATCCGGTCATCCAGAGCGGGTATGATTCCCACCCTTTTTCGCAGTCTCCTATTGGTCTCAACAGCTTGTCTCTTGAGCAGGGAAGCCCTATGTCGACGCTACGCATCGGCCCATACACATTGCCTAACCGGCTGATCCTCGCGCCTATGGCCGGAGTCACCGACAGGCCATTTCGCCAACTCTGCCAGCGCATGGGTGCCGGTATGGTGGTATCCGAAATGGTCACGAGCGATGTGCGGTTGTGGAATACCCGCAAATCAAGCCTACGCTTGATTCACCAAGGTGATCCCGAACCGCGCTCCGTGCAGATAGCCGGAGGCGATGCGCAGATGATGGCTGAAGCGGCTAAGCGCAACGTCGAATTGGGCGCCCAGATCATCGATATTAATATGGGCTGCCCGGCCAAGAAGGTCTGTAACAAGGCCGCAGGCTCGGCGTTACTGAAAGATGAAGCACTGGTCAGTGAGATATTGCAGGCGGTAGTGGACGCGGTCGATGTACCGGTCACCCTGAAGATTCGCACTGGCTGGGACAGACAGAACAAGAATGGCGTAACAGTGGCAAAGATTGCGGAGCAATCCGGAATTGTTGCACTCGCCGTACATGGCCGCACACGTGCGGACTTGTACACCGGCGATGCCGAATACGAAACGATCGCTGCGATCAAACAAGCAGTGTCGATTCCGGTGCTGGCCAATGGCGATATTACTTCGCCAGAGAAGGCCGCCGAGGTATTCGCAGCCACAGGCGTTGATGGATTACTGATAGGCCGGGCGGCACAAGGTCGCCCTTGGATCTTCCGTGAAATCGAGCACTACTTGCGCACCGGTGAAAAGCTCGCCGCGCCAAGCTTGATGGAAGTTGAAAGTATTTTGCTGGAGCACCTGGCAGCACTTCATGCCTTTTACGGTGAAGTGATGGGTGCGCGTATTGCCCGTAAGCATGTCGGGTGGTACATGGCAACCTTGCCACGGGCCAAGGAGTTTCGTGCCCAGTTTAATCGTCTGGATTGTACGGACGCACAGTGCGCCAGCATTCGCGAATTTTTCCGCGAACGTTATAACGATGGAGATGGGGTGGCTGCATGACGATGTTGACCGAGACTTTAGGAAGTGGAATTACACCCGTGAGTGACAGCACCAGTTTGAAGCAGCACCTCAACACGCCGAGCGAAGAAGGGCAAACCCTGCGCGGCAGTGTCGAAAAAGCCCTGCACAATTATTTCGCCCACCTTGAGGGCGCCGATGTCACCGATGTTTACAACCTGGTACTCACCGAGGTGGAAGCCCCGTTGCTGGAGACCGTGATGAACTACGTCAAAGGTAACCAGACCAAAGCCTCCGAGCTGCTTGGCCTGAACCGTGGCACGCTGCGCAAGAAGCTCAAGCAGTACGATTTGTTGTAACCCCCTCTTCTCAAAAAGGGCGACCTAAACAGTCGCCTTTTTGTTTTTTCCCTGCTCTGATGGACTCTGAAATGACCGACCAGACCACCCGCCTTCCAGTACGCCGCGCCTTGATCAGCGTTTCCGACAAGACCGGCATTCTTGAATTTGCCCGCGAGCTTGTTGCCCTCAACGTGGAAATCCTCTCCACGGGCGGCACCTACAAGCTGCTCAAGGACAACGGCATCGCAGCAGTTGAAGTTGCTGATTACACCGGCTTCCCGGAAATGATGGACGGCCGCGTCAAGACCCTGCATCCGAAGATTCACGGTGGCATTCTGGGCCGTCGCGCAATCGACGGCGCGGTCATGGACGAGCACGGCATCAAGCCGATCGATCTGGTTGCGGTCAACCTGTATCCGTTTGAAGCCACCGTCGCCAAGCCGAACTGCGACCTTGCAGACGCCATCGAGAACATCGATATCGGCGGCCCGACCATGGTTCGCAGCGCCGCCAAGAACCACAAAGACGTGGCGATTGTGGTCAACACCAGCGACTACGCCAGCGTCGTCGAAAACCTCAAAGCCGGCGGCCTGAGCTACGCCCAGCGCTTCGACCTGGCCCTTAAGGCATTCGAGCACACCGCTGCCTACGACGGCATGATCGCCAACTACCTGGGCACCATTGATCAGGCCGCTGAAACCCTCAGCACCGAAGCCCGCGGCGACTTCCCGCGCACCTTCAACAGCCAGTTCATCAAGACCCAGGAAATGCGTTACGGCGAGAACCCGCACCAGAAAGCGGCGTTCTACGTTGAAGCCAAGAAGGGCGAAGCCAGCATCGCCAGCGCCGTGCAGTTGCAGGGCAAAGAACTGTCTTACAACAACGTGGCCGACACCGACGCGGCACTTGAGTGCGTGAAAAGCTTCGTCAAGCCGGCCTGCGTTATCGTCAAGCACGCCAACCCATGCGGCGTTGCCGTGGTACCGGAAGACGAAGGCGGCATCCGCAAAGCCTACGATCTGGCCTACGCCACCGACACCGAATCGGCCTTTGGCGGCATCATCGCCTTCAACCGTGAGCTGGACGGCGAAACAGCCCAAGCCATAGTTGATCGCCAGTTTGTGGAAGTCATCATCGCCCCGCGCATCAGCGCTGCAGCCCGTGAAGTAGTGGCTGCCAAAGCCAACGTGCGTCTGCTCGAGTGCGGCGAATGGCCAGCCGAGCGTGCTGCCGGTTGGGACTTCAAGCGCGTTAACGGCGGCTTGCTGGTACAGAGCCGCGACATCGGCATGATCACCGCCGACGACCTGAAAATCGTCACCCAGCGTGCGCCGAGCGAGCAAGAAATTCACGACCTGATCTTCGCCTGGAAAGTCGCCAAGTTCGTTAAGTCCAACGCCATTGTCTACGCCAAGAACCGTCAGACCGTAGGTGTTGGCGCCGGCCAGATGAGCCGCGTCAACTCCGCCCGCATTGCCGGTATCAAAGCCGAGCACGCTGGCTTGCCAGTACCGGGCGCCGTGATGGCCAGCGACGCGTTCTTCCCGTTCCGCGATGGTATCGACAACGCAGCCAAGGCCGGGATTACTGCGGTCATCCAGCCAGGCGGCTCGATGCGCGACAACGAAGTGATTGCTGCAGCTGACGAAGCCGGCATTGCCATGGTCTTTACCGGCATGCGCCATTTCCGTCACTGAGGCCGGTCGCGCTGAAGTGAGCGTCTGCGGCGTTGCGGACAGTTTCGATAATGCTCATTGCCACTCGGCAACTGCGCTTCTCGAAACAGCCCGCGCCTTGCAGCCACTCGCTTGATCGCAACCTTGATGATGTTGAATGTGAGGGTTGAAGCTCCGCAGGGTGGGTGACGCTTCTGTCATCCACCGAAAGCTGCAGCCAACTTGAAGTTTCTTAGTGTGGATAACGCTTTGTTTATCCGCCATTCGGGCCAAAGGCCCGCCTCCTTGAGGAGACTGACATGAACGTATTGATTATCGGCAGCGGCGGTCGTGAACACGCGCTGGCCTGGAAAGTGGCGCAAGACGCGCGCGTAGAAAAAGTTTTCGTCGCGCCGGGCAACGCCGGTACCGCGACCGAAGCCAAGTGCGAGAACGTGGCGATTGATGTATTGGCGCTGGAGCAACTGGCCGACTTCGCCGAGAAGAACGTGCAGATGACCATCGTTGGCCCGGAAGCGCCGCTGGTGGCGGGCGTGGTTGACCTGTTCAACAAGCGCGGCCTGCACTGCTTCGGTCCGACCGCGGGCGCTGCTCAGCTTGAAGGTTCGAAAGCCTTCACCAAGGATTTCCTGGCCCGTCACAAGATCCCGACGGCGGACTACCAGAACTTCACCGAGGTTGAGCCGGCACTGGCCTACCTGCGCGAAAAAGGCGCGCCTATCGTCATCAAGGCCGACGGCCTGGCGGCAGGCAAAGGCGTTATCGTCGCCATGACTCTGACTGAAGCTGAAGATGCCGTGCGCGACATGCTCGCGGGCAACGCTTTCGGTGACGCCGGTTCACGCGTGGTTATCGAGGAATTTCTCGATGGCGAAGAAGCCAGCTTCATCGTCATGGTCGACGGCAAGAACGTATTGCCGATGGCCACCAGCCAGGACCACAAGCGTGTTGGCGACAAGGACACTGGCCCGAATACCGGCGGCATGGGCGCTTACTCGCCGGCTCCGGTTGTGACCGACGCCGTGCACCAGCGCGTGATGGACGAGGTGATCTGGCCGACCGTTAACGGTATGGCTGAAGAAGGCAATGTCTACACCGGCTTCCTGTATGCCGGCCTGATGATCGACAAGTCCGGCAAGCCCAAGGTGATTGAGTTCAACTGCCGCTTCGGTGACCCGGAAACTCAACCGATCATGGTCCGCCTGCAATCAAGCCTGCTGTTGCTGCTCGAAGCGGCTCAAGCGCAAGCGCTGAACATTGTCGAAGCACAATGGGACCCGCGCCCGAGCCTGGGCGTTGTCATGGCAGCCGGCGGTTATCCGGCGGATTACGCCAAGGGTGATGAAATCAACGGCCTTGATGCCGCGAGCCAGGCGCCAGGCAAGGTTTTTCACGCCGGCACCACGCTCAAAGACGGCAAGGTTGTGACATCCGGTGGTCGCGTACTGTGCGCAACCGCGATGGGCGACACCGTTCTGGATGCTCAGCAAAACGCTTATGCGCTGGCCCGCAAGGTTGACTGGAACGGCTGCTTCTACCGCAACGATATCGGTTACCGTGCAATTGCCCGCGAGCAAGGCGACAACTAAGCTGGATTTGCGCCGGGGCTGAGCTGAATAGACATTGTCCGTTTTAGTCAGTCCCGAGCCGAATTTGCTTAGCTATAATTGTACAATTGACCGTATGAAGGGATTCCATAGTGTGTCGGCCCTGGATTGCCATCGGACTACTCATCAGCCTTTTTCTGTCGGCTTTGCCGCAGGCTGCCTCGGCGGTGGGCTGGTCGATGCTCGAAGATCCCAGCGCAGCACTGACACTCGACGAAATCCGCACCCCGCAATATAGCGCGCAGTTTCACCCGGTCGACCTCAACAAGCTCTATATCAAGGGCGGTGCTGACGTTTCCTGGCTGCATTACCAACTGCCGGCCAAGTCCGACACGCGCCTGCTGAAGATTTTCTCGCCTTACTTATCGTACCTCGACTTTTATGTCTTCAGTGGCCCTGAGCTACTGTCGCATGTGCGCACGGGCAACAAACTGCCGTTGTCTACACGACCGCTGCAGAGCATCGACTTTCTGCTGCCCGTACCGCATTCGGACAGTGCAGTGGATATCTACCTGCGCCTCGAGTCCGAAGATGCCCTGCGCCCGGTCATCCGTCTCAAGAGTTCGGAGCAAGCCGCCACCGAGTTCTCGCAACCATTGCTGATAGGCCTGCTAATAGGCTGCATGCTGATGCTGGGGCTATACAACATCATCCGCTATGCCTATTCGCGCAGCGTCAGTTGCCTCTGGCTGGCCGGTTGTCAGCTCTGTCTGATCATCATGAGCACCAGCTTGCTGGGGATTACCACGCCCATTCTCGGACCGTTTCAGGGGATGCAAGCGGATATCGCCAGTGCCGCGATCATTGCGGCGATTGCCTGCATGCTCGGCTTCACCATCAGCTTCTTTCGCCCTGCCCACTCCGCGACCAAGGTAAGCAAACTGTTGCGCTGGGAGATGCTGGTTTTGCTGCTGCTCTGCGGCGCGCTGTTTTTTGTCGCCCAAATGCCTTACAACCAACTGACCTACCTGCTCACCGGCGCCGCTTCGCTGAGCATTCTGGCAGTTGGCCTGTTCTTCTGGCATCAGGGCTATACCCCGGCGCGTCCGTTCAGCATCGCGTTGATGCTGTTTTGCCTATGCCTGATTTTCGCCCTGCCGGTGCTGTATGGCGTGTGGGCGGTTCGCCCGGACTGGATGGCGTACATCTTGCTGATTGCCTGCGTGATCTGCGCGTTCATTCTCAGCATTGCCCTGAGCGCCCGTGAGCGACGGATAACCCAGGAACAATTCAGCATCAGCCGGGCACTGGCAGCAAGCTCCGCCGAACTCAAGGCCAAAGGCGACTTTTTAGCCAAGATCAGCCACGAAATCCGCACGCCCATGAACGGCGTATTGGGCATGACCGAGCTGCTGCTGGGCACACCACTTTCGACCAAACAACGCGATTACGTGCAGACCATTCACAGCTCAGGCAACGAGCTGCTGACCCTGATTAACGAAATTCTCGACATCTCCAAGCTCGAATCCGGCCAGATTGAACTTGATGACGTGCAGTTCGATATCAACGCACTGGTCGAAGACTGCCTGACGATTTTCCGCGCACGCGCCGAGCAGCAGCAGATTGAGCTGATCAGCTTCATCCAGCCGCAAGTGCCACGCATTGTCAGCGGTGACCCGACACGTTTACGCCAGACCGTATCGAGCCTGCTCGACAACGCTTTCAAGCAGACCGAGGAAGGTGAAATCCTGCTCGTGGTAGCGCTGGATAACAACTTGCTCAAACCGCGCTTGCGCATTGCTGTACAGGACAGTGGCCGCCCGCTTGAGGAAGAAGAGCGTGAAGCACTGCTGCACGCCGAATTGCACAGCCGCGACTTCCTCACAGCCAGCCGCCTCGGCGGTCGCCTCGGGCTGATTATTGCGCGCCAGTTGGTACGCCTGATGGACGGCGAATTTGGTATTCAGAGCAGCAGCGGGCAAGGCTCGACCCTGTGGCTGACCCTGCCCCTCGACCCGGACCGCATCGAGCAGCCCGCCACGGACCTCGACAACACGCTGCAGGGCGTGCGCCTGCTGGTGGTGGATGACAATAACACCTGCCGCAAAGTGCTCCTGCAGCAATGCAGTGCCTGGGGCATGTATGTCAGTGCGGTGCCGTCGGCCAAAGAAGCGCTGGCGCTGTTGCGCACCAAATCGCACCTGCGCGAATATTTCGACGTGGTCCTGCTCGATCAGGAAATGCCAGGCATGACCGGCCTGCAACTGGCCACGCGGATCAAGGAAGACCCGAGCCTGAGCAACGATATTCTGTTGATCATGCTCACGGGTATCAGCAACGCGCCGAGCAAGGTGATTGCGCGCAATGCCGGTATCAAGCGAATTCTCGCCAAGCCGGTTGCCGGTTACACCCTCAAAGCCACGCTGGCGGATGAACTCGCCCAACGCCAGAGCGGTGTCGCCCGCGCGGTACCGGCAGCGACAGCGCCGGGCCCGCAAGAGGTGCCAAGTGATTTTCGCGTGCTGGTCGCCGAAGACAACAGCATCTCCACCAAAGTCATCCGCGGCATGTTGGGCAAGCTCAACGTCCAGCCCGACACCGCCAGCAATGGTTTGGAAGCACTTGAGGCCATGCAAGCACAGCACTACGATCTGGTGCTGATGGATTGCGAAATGCCGGTGCTCGACGGTTTCAGTGCAACCCGACAACTGCGCGAATGGGAGCGTGCCGGTAATCATCCACACACACCGGTGGTGGCCCTGACCGCACATATTCTCACCGAGCACAAAGAGCGGGCACTTCACTCGGGTATGGATGGTCACATGGCCAAACCGGTCGAGTTATCGCAGCTGCGCGAGCTGGTCGGCTACTGGGTCAACCATCGCCAGCCCACTGAGAATCACTAACCCGCAAGCCGGCTAACGCTCAACCCGCAATCATCTGTGACTGCCAGTGAGCATTGGCGCTGGCGATGCTAGCCTTGCTATCAAACCTATTGACGTAAACGAGTCGCGACATGGCATCTGAGTTGTTCAGTGTGTATTTGAAACTGTTGGTGCTCTACGGCCCATTCTTTGTGCTGTCCTGTTTTATCGGCATGAGCCGGGGGTACACGCTTAAAGAGCGCAAGCGGCTGGCCTGGAAAGTTGCCACCGGCGCATTCATCGCCAGCGTATTGCTGTACCTGTTCGGCAAATACATTTTCAGCGTGTTCGGCATCACCATCGACGCCTTCCGCATCGGTGCCGGCAGCGTCTTGTTCATCTCTGCGCTGGGCATGGCTCAGGGCAAAACAGCCATGCAGCCAGACAACGTGCAGCAGGATGTGGCCATTGTGCCACTGACGATTCCGCTCACCGTCGGCCCGGGCACCATTGGTGCAATGCTGCTGATGGGTGCAGGCCAGCCGCTGTGGAGTGACAAACTGGTCACCGTATTTGCCATCGCCCTCGCCTGCCTCACCGTTGGCTTGGTGCTGTATTTATCCAATCAGTTCGAGCGTTTGCTGGGTGAGCAAGGGCTGCAAATTGTCAGCCGTCTGATGGGCCTGTTCGTCTGCGCTCTGGCAGCGCAAATCATCTTTACGGGCATCAAAAACTACCTGGTGCCCTGATACAGGGCATCGCACCCGCAAAGTGCAGATAGAGCAAACTCACTGCACCAGCACAGCGCACAGGGCGTTTTGCTAACGCCCAAAATCTGACCACATTCTCAAGAAAAACAGGCACTTGCGCTAATTGGCACGGATGCTGCCAATGGTTATTGGACCCCGGCTTTTAAAGCCCCGGTATTTCAACCCGGTCTAATCCAACCGTTGCGCATGGAGCCATAATAATGAAACGCCGTCCTCTCCTGAAATCGACCCTAGCCGCCAGCGCCCTGCTGCTGACCGGTTTGTTCCCATTCAGCGCGCATGCCGCCGACACCATCAAGGTCGGTATTCTCCACTCGCTGTCCGGCACCATGGCTATCTCTGAAACCTCATTGAAAGACATGGCGCTGATGACCATCGACGAGATCAACGCCAAAGGCGGTGTTCTCGGCAAGCAATTGGAACCGGTTGTAGTTGACCCGGCTTCGAACTGGCCACTGTTCGCCGAAAAAGGCCGTCAGTTGCTCAGCCAGGACAAAGTGGCCGTAACCTTCGGCTGCTGGACGTCGGTATCGCGTAAATCGGTACTGCCGGTTTACGAAGAACTCAATGGCCTGTTGTTCTACCCGGTTCAGTATGAAGGCGAAGAGCTGTCGCCCAACGTGTTCTACACCGGCGCGGCGCCTAACCAGCAAGCCATCCCGGCGGTTGAATACCTGATGAGCGAAGACGGCGGCGCAGCCAAGCGCTTCTTCCTGCTCGGCACCGACTACGTCTATCCGCGCACCACCAACAAGATTCTGCGGGCATTCCTGCACAGCAAAGGCGTCGCCGACAAAGACATCGAAGAGGTTTACACCCCGTTTGGTCACAGCGATTACCAAACCATCGTAGCCAACATCAAGAAGTTCTCGGCAGGCGGCAAAACCGCAGTGATCTCGACCGTGAACGGCGATTCCAACGTACCGTTTTACAAAGAGCTGGCGAATCAGGGCATCGAAGCCACCGACGTTCCGGTTGTAGCCTTCTCGGTGGGCGAAGAGGAATTGCGCGGCATCGATACCAAGCCACTGGTTGGCCAGTTGGCCGCCTGGAACTACTTCGAGTCGGTTGAAAACCCGGTCAACACCGAGTTCGTCAACAAGTGGAAAGCCTACGCCAAGGCCAAGAATCTGCCTGGCGCTGACAAAGCAGTGACCAACGACCCGATGGAAGCCACCTACGTCGGTATCAACATGTGGGCGCAAGCTGTGACCAAAGCCGGCACCACCGATGTCGACAAAGTACGTGAAGCCATGGCCGGCCAGACCTTCAGCGCGCCGTCCGGTTTCACCCTGACCATGGACAAGACCAACCATCACCTGCACAAGCCGGTCATGATCGGTGAAATTCAGGAAGACGGTCAGTTTGATGTGGTCTGGGAAACCGACAGCCCGATCCGCGCCCAGCCTTGGAGCCCTTACATCGAGGGTAACGACAAGAAGCCGGATTACGCAGTGAAGTCCAACTAAACGCATGGACTGCCAGCCGGGCAGCCACACGGCTGTCTCGCTGGCATCGCTATTGGTTGCTGAGCGTCGGACCACATCCGGCTGCAAGCTCACCGGAAAGCTCCGACAAGAGAGTTGCCGGAGTTTTCAAAGGGAATCTCACCATCATGATCACTGCCCTCTACCGGCTTTCATTCGCCCTGCTGCTGTGTCTCGTCTGGAGCACCAGCCATGCAGGTGACGCGGCAGATTTCAGCGCCGCCAATTCTTCAAAGCAAGCGAAATTGCTCCAGGCTTGGGCTGCCGAGCCCGATCCAGCTCGCTTGCCATTGCTCGATGCCCTGCAAGAAGGTCGCGTCGCAGCCGACAGCAACAAAACCCCGTTTTACAAGACCGACAGCGGTTACCAGAGCGCTGAAGGTGAAACGCTTCCCGTAGGCAAACTGCGCAAGTTGCGCCTGAACAATCGCCTGCGCGGCCTGATTGCCACCACCGTTGCCAGCCACCAGTTGCTTTCGAGCGATCCGGCGGTGCGTCTGCAAGGTGCCACGCTGCTGCAGAAAAGCGCCAAGCCTGCGCAGTTACCGCTGCTCAATGAACGCCTGAGCAATGAAAGCGACGATGATGTTCACGAAGCGCTGGCCCTCGCGCTGGCCAGCCTGCAACTGGTCGACACTGATCCGGCGGTGCGGCTGGCCGCAGTGCGCCTGCTCGGTGAAACCGGCCAGCCGCTGGCCCGTGTGCGTCTCGAACGACTGCTCGAAGAAGGCGTAGAAACTGACGCTGCCGTGCGCACCGCTGCTGAAACCAGCCTGGCGCAGGTTAAGCGCCGGCTGCTGATAGGCGAGTTACTCGGCCAGGCATTCAGCGGCATGAGCCTCGGCTCGATTCTGCTGCTTGCTGCGCTGGGCCTGGCAATTACCTTTGGCCTGCTTGGCGTGATCAACATGGCGCACGGCGAAATGCTGATGCTCGGCGCCTATTCGACGTACATGGTTCAGGTCATGTTCCAGCGCTATGCGCCCGAGGCGATAGCCCTGTATCCACTGATCGCCCTGCCCGTCGCGTTCTGCGTAACTGCCGCTATTGGCATGGCGCTGGAACGCACAGTGATTCGCCACCTCTATGGCCGCCCGCTGGAAACACTGCTGGCCACCTGGGGCATCAGCCTGATGCTGATTCAACTGGTGCGGGTGATCTTCGGCGCGCAAAACGTCGAAGTCGCCAACCCGTACTGGCTCTCCGGCGGCATCCAGTTGCTGCCTAATCTGGTGCTGCCATACAACCGCATCGTCATCATCGCCTTCGCCCTGTTCGTGGTCGTGCTGACCTGGCTGCTGCTGAACAAAACGCGTCTGGGCCTCAACGTTCGCGCCGTCACCCAGAACCGCAACATGGCTGCCTGCTGCGGCGTCCCGACCGGGCGTATCGACATGCTCGCCTTTGGCCTCGGTTCAGGCATCGCAGGCTTGGGCGGCGTGGCCCTGAGCCAGATCGGCAACGTCGGCCCGGACCTTGGCCAGAGCTACATCATCGACTCGTTCCTGGTGGTCGTACTCGGTGGCGTCGGCCAGTTGGCCGGTAGCGTAATGGCGGCCTTCGGGCTGGGCATCGCCAACAAAATTCTCGAACCGCAGATTGGAGCGGTGCTCGGCAAGATCCTGATTCTGGCGCTGATCATTCTGTTCATTCAGAAACGCCCGCAAGGCTTGTTTGCACTCAAAGGACGGGTGATCGACTAATGACTATGCCTCTCAATCAAACCGTGCTGGCGCGCACCAGCGCCAGACTCGGCCCGCGCGTTTCAATAGCGCTTGGCGGCCTGATTCTGCTGATACTGATCGCCATGCCATTGCTGCACATGCTGCCGGCAGACAACAGCCTGCACCTGAGCGCTTACACCCTGACGCTGGTCGGCAAGATTCTCTGCTACGCCGTGGTCGCGTTGGCGCTGGATCTGGTCTGGGGTTACGCCGGCCTGCTATCGCTCGGCCATGGCCTGTTCTTTGCACTCGGCGGCTATGCCATGGGCATGTACCTGATGCGCGAAACAGCTGGCGATGGCCTGCCCGCGTTCATGAGCTTTCTGGCCTGGAATGAGCTGCCCTGGTATTGGTACGGCACCAGCAACTTCCTTTGGGCCATGTGCCTGGTGGTATTGGCGCCCGGTTTGCTCGCGCTGGTGTTTGGCTTCTTTGCCTTCCGCTCGCGGATCAAGGGCGTGTATTTCTCGATCATGACTCAGGCGCTGACGTTTGCCGGCATGTTGCTGTTCTTTCGCAACGAAACCGGCTTTGGCGGCAACAATGGCTTCACCGATTTCAAGCGCATTCTCGGTTTCGATATCACCGCTCCCGCCACGCGTGCGGCACTGTTTCTGGCGACTGTAGCGCTACTGGTCGGCAGCTTGCTGCTGGGCTGGAAACTGGCGCGCAGCAAGTTCGGCCGGGTACTCACAGCGCTGCGTGACGCGGAAAACCGCCTGATGTTCTGCGGCTACGATCCGCGCGGCTACAAGCTGTTCATCTGGGTCTTGTCCGCTGTGCTCTGCGGTTTGGCCGGTGCGCTGTATGTGCCGCAGGTCGGCATCATCAACCCCAGCGAAATGTCGCCCACCAACTCGATCGAGGCTGCTGTTTGGGTCGCACTCGGCGGTCGCGGCACGCTTATCGGGCCGATTCTCGGCGCTGGAATGGTCAACGGCATGAAGAGCTGGTTCACCGTCGCGTTCCCCGAGTACTGGCTGTTTGCGCTGGGCGCACTGTTTATTCTGGTCACCCTGTATCTGCCCAAAGGCGTGGTGGGCCTGCTCAAGCGAGGTGAAAAATCATGAGAGCCGTTCCAATCCCGGAAGCCATGCTGGAACCGGCCTTTGACCCGGCAGGCGCTGCTCGCGATGCAATCGGTGCTGGCCTGCGTGCCGAAAAAGGCCTGAATGTTCGCCACGGCACCATTCTCACGCTCGAAGGCATCAACGTCAGCTTCGATGGTTTCAAAGCCCTGACCGATCTCAACCTGTACATCGGTGTCGGCGAATTGCGTTGCATCATCGGCCCCAACGGTGCCGGCAAAACCACCATGATGGACGTGATTACCGGCAAGACCCGACCCGACAGCGGCATGGCCTACTTCGGTGAAACCCTCGACCTGACGCACATGAGCGAAGTGCAAATCGCCCAGTCAGGCATCGGCCGCAAGTTTCAGAAGCCCACCGTATTCGAGGCCCTGAGCGTGTTCGAGAACCTCGAGCTGGCGCAAAAGACCAACAAGTCGGTGTGGGCCAGCTTGCGCGCCAAGATGACCGGCGAGCAGCGCGATCGCATCGACGAAGTACTGACCACCATTCGCCTGGAAACCGCACGGCAACGCCCCGCCGGTTTGCTCTCGCACGGCCAGAAGCAGTTTCTCGAGATCGGCATGTTGCTCATGCAAGACCCGCAACTGTTGCTGCTCGACGAGCCGGTAGCGGGCATGACCGACGCCGAAACCGAGTTCACCGCGCAGTTGTTCAAGTCTCTCGCACGCAAGCATTCGCTGATGGTGGTCGAGCACGACATGGGCTTTGTCGGCTCGATTGCCGACCACGTTACCGTGCTCCATCAGGGCAGCGTACTGGCCGAAGGCTCACTCAATGAAGTGCAGGCCGACGAACGCGTGATCGAAGTTTATCTCGGTCGCTGACAGCCCCGCTCTCAGCGCACCAACAAGGAATACCAATATGCTGCACGTTGAACAACTGCATCAATATTACGGCGGAAGCCATATCCTGCGCGGCCTGTCTTTCGAGGCCAGGGTCGGCGAAGTCACCTGCCTGCTGGGGCGCAATGGCGTGGGGAAAACCACGCTATTGAAGTGCCTGATGGGCCTGATCCCCGCCAAAGAAGGCGCAGTGAAATGGGAAGACCAGACCATTACCGGCTTCAAGCCGCACCAGCGCGTGCACGCCGGCATCGCCTACGTACCGCAGGGGCGGGAAATATTTGGCAGGCTCACGGTTGAAGAAAACCTGTTGATGGGGCTGTCGCGCTTTCCGGCCAGCCAGGCCAAAGAAGTGCCCGCGTTTATCTACGAGTTATTCCCGGTGCTGCAAGAGATGAAACACCGCCGTGGCGGTGATTTGTCCGGCGGCCAGCAGCAACAGTTGGCGATTGGTCGTGCACTGGCCAGCCAACCACGGCTGTTGATTCTGGATGAGCCTACCGAAGGCATTCAGCCCTCGGTGATCAAGGAAATCGGCGTGGTGATCAAGAAACTCGCGGCACGAGGCGACATGGCGATCTTGTTGGTCGAGCAGTTCTATGACTTCGCCGCCGAACTCGCCGATCAGTATCTGGTGATGTCGCGTGGCGAGATCATCCAGCAAGGCCGCGGTGAGCAAATGGAAGCCGATGGCGTCAGGGGGCTGGTTGCAATCTGATCCAGCCGGTAATGTGCACAATGCCATCAAGCGTTGCACAACCGCATTCGGCGCTGCGCCGCGTTACCTGTGTAGCGCGGCGTTAATGCCGCAACTTGCCACCTACGCTCTGCCACAGACAAAACGAACCAACGCATGAACGCACCGATTACCCCTGCCCTGTTCACACCCAGCTGGCACGCCGAGCTGGAGTTGGGTTACGCCCGAAATGGCGACACCACACGCCCGGTCATGCGCCGTCATAAAGGACCGCTGCGCGTGCAAAAGCATCTGTACGCGGAAGGCCCCGAGGTGTGTCAGCACATCATTGTCCACCCGCCAGGCGGTATTGCCGGTGGCGACCGGCTGGACATCAGCGCCAATGTTGCCACCGGCGCCTGGGCGCAACTGACCAGCCCCGGTGCGGCCAAGTGGTATCGCGCTGCCGGCCCGGCCTTTCAGCAGCTGAATTTACACGTTGAAGCGGGCGCGACGCTGGAATGGCTGCCGCAGGAAACCATCGTCTACTCGGCAGCGCAGGCCGAACTGAGCACCTCGATTGAGCTTGAAGGTGATGCGCGGCTGTTTTACTGGGACATCATCGCCCTCGGCCGCCCTGCCAGTGGCGAGCGTTTTGATCAGGGCCATTTCCAGTCGGCGCTGGATATTCGCCGTGATGGCGAACTAATCTGGCACGAGCGCCAACGCATTTGCGGTAATGATGGCCTGCTCGACTCACCTATTGGTTTAGACGGTAAGCCGGTGTTTGCGACGCTGCTAGTCAGCGCCGATATTGACCCGCAATTACTCGAACAGTGCCGCGAGCAGTTGGGCGTTACCAGCGGGCAGGTGCGTGGCGATCTCAGCCAGTTGCCGGGCCTGCTGGTGGCCCGTTGTCTGGCGAGTGAAGCCTTGCACGCACGCGCCTGGCTGATTGAATTGTGGCGCTTGCTGCGCCCTGCCGCGCTGGGCCGCGAAGCCGTGCCGCCGCGTATCTGGAACACCTGAATTGTTTATCCCACAGCATTTTGAAGTATCCGAGCTGGAGAAGCCGAGATGGATTTAAGTCCACGCGAAAAAGACAAATTACTGATATTCACTGCCGGGCTGGTAGCCGAACGCCGTTTGGCTCGCGGGGTGAAGCTCAATTACCCGGAAGCGATGGCGTATATTTCTGCCGCGCTGCTGGAAGGTGCCCGCGACGGTCAGACCGTGGCTGATCTGATGCATTACGGCACCACTCTGCTGAGCCGTGATCAAGTGATGCCAGGCATCCCCGAAATGATCCCGGAAATTCAGGTCGAAGCCACGTTCCCGGATGGCACTAAGCTTGTCACCGTGCATCAACCCATCGTTTGAAAGGTGCCTTGATGATATTGATCAACGATGCCAGCGAGGCAGACGCCCCGCATATTCTGGCGATTTACAACGATGCAGTGCGCAACACCACGGCGATCTGGAACGAGACAGAAGTCGACCTCGACAATCGTCTGGCCTGGCTCAATGATCGCCAGCGCGCAGGTTTTCCGGTTCTGGTTGCCCATGACGCCAATGGCCGTCTGGTCGGCTATGCCACCTACGGAACATGGCGCAGCATTGAAGGCTTCCGCCATACCGTCGAGCACTCGGTGTATGTCTGTGGCGACCAGCGCGGTCTTGGTATCGGCGCCCAGTTGATGGAAGCGCTTATTGAGCGCGCGCGCGCAGACAAACTGCATGTGATGGTGGCGGCGGTCGAGAGTGAAAACCGCGCCTCGATCCGCCTGCACAAGCGCCTCGGCTTTGAAGTGACCGGGGTCATGCCGCAAGTCGGGCGCAAGTTCGACCGCTGGCTGGACCTGACCTTTTTGCAATTGATTCTGGAGTGAGCGCAATGATCCCCGGTGAATACCAAATCAAGGACGGCGAGATCGAACTCAACGCCGGCCGCCGCACCCTCAGCATGACGGTTGCAAACAGTGGTGACCGGCCGATTCAAGTCGGCTCCCATTTTCACTTTTTCGAAACCAACGATGCGCTGACCTTCGACCGCCCGGCAAGCCGTGGCATGCGCCTGAATATTCCGGCCGGCACCGCCGTGCGTTTCGAGCCGGGCCAGTCGCGTGAAGTCGAGCTGGTTGATCTGGCCGGCCATCGCCGCGTGTTCGGCTTTGCCGGACGGATCATGGGCGACCTGTAACGGGTGGCTGCAAACGCTTTGTGAAATCGATATTTCGACCTCGGGCACGTAACGCCGAGGCAGCCTGAAACAGGATTAGCACACCATGAAAATCAGCAGACAAGCCTACGCTGACATGTTCGGCCCAACCGTTGGCGACAAGGTTCGCCTGGCCGATACCGAGCTTTGGGTCGAGGTCGAGAAGGACTTCACCACCTACGGCGAAGAGGTCAAGTTCGGCGGCGGCAAAGTCATCCGTGACGGCATGGGCCAGGGCCAGTTGTGCGCCAAAGATGTGGTCGATACGCTGATCACCAACGCGCTGATCATCGATCACTGGGGCATCGTCAAAGCCGACGTGGGCCTCAAGGACGGGCGCATTGCGGCAATCGGTAAAGGCGGCAACGCCGACATCCAGCCCGATGTCACCATCGCAGTTGGCGCAGGCACCGAAGTTATCGCCGGTGAAGGCATGATCCTCACAGCTGGCGGGATCGACTCGCATATCCACTTCATTTGCCCGCAGCAGATCGAAGAAGCGCTGATGAGCGGCGTGACCACCATGATCGGTGGCGGTACTGGCCCTGCAACCGGCACCAACGCCACGACTTGCACTTCCGGCCCGTGGCACATGGCGCGCATGCTGCAAGCGGCCGACTCTTTCGCGATGAATATTGGCTTTACCGGCAAGGGCAACGCCAGTTTGCCGGAGCCGCTGATAGAACAGGTCAAAGCCGGCGCTATCGGCCTCAAGTTGCACGAAGACTGGGGCACGACACCAGCCGCCATCGACAACTGCCTGAGCGTGGCCGACGAGTACGACGTACAGGTGGCGATTCACACCGACACACTCAACGAGTCGGGTTTTGTTGAAACCACGCTGGGCGCATTCAAGGGCCGCACCATTCACACCTATCACACCGAAGGTGCCGGTGGCGGCCATGCGCCGGACATCATCAAGGCATGCGGCTTTACGAACGTGCTGCCAAGCTCGACCAACCCGACCCGGCCGTTCACCAAGAACACCATTGATGAGCACCTCGACATGCTCATGGTTTGTCACCACCTCGATCCGAGCATTGCCGAAGACGTGGCTTTCGCCGAGAGCCGTATTCGCCGCGAGACCATCGCCGCCGAGGACATTTTGCATGACCTCGGCGCCTTCTCGATGATCAGTTCCGACAGTCAGGCCATGGGCCGGGTCGGCGAGGTGATTACCCGTACATGGCAAACCGCCGACAAGATGAAGCAACAGCGCGGTGCATTGCCGGGCGATGGTGAAGGCAACGATAACTTTCGCATCAAACGCTATATCGCCAAGTACACCATCAACCCGGCGATTACCCATGGCATCAGCCATGAAGTGGGCTCAATCGAAGTCGGTAAGTGGGCCGATCTGGTGCTCTGGCGTCCGGCGTTCTTCGGCGTCAAACCGACCCTGATTCTCAAGGGCGGAGCCATTGCGGCCAGCCTGATGGGAGATGCCAACGCGTCGATCCCGACACCGCAGCCGGTGCACTATCGTCCGATGTTCGCCAGCTACGGCGGCTCGCGCCACGCCACCAGCCTGACCTTTATCAGTCAGGCGGCCAAGGATGCCGGTGTGCCCGAGCAATTGGGTTTGAAGAAGCAGATTGGCGTGGTCAAAGGTTGCCGCGATGTGAAGAAGACCGACCTTATCCACAACGATTACCTGCCCAACATCGAAGTCGATGCGCAGAATTATCAGGTCAAGGCGGACGGTCAACTGCTCTGGTGTGAACCGGCAGAAGTGCTGCCAATGGCGCAGCGCTACTTCCTGTTCTGACCGCTCAGCTCGGTATCAGTTGTAAACGCAAACAGGGCCCGACATGGGCCCTGTTTGCGTTGAGCAGGCTGGTCAGCCGGCTGATATTCTGCGTTTGGATTCATCCATGCAGCGAATCGGCGCCAGTCATGCGTCAGCGTAACTGGCTGTCCTTACTCGCGCGCCGGTTATAACCGGCACCTGCGGCATTGGCTTTATCGTCTTCGGCCTGACAGGTTATGCACAAGCGCACCCCGCGAACAGCTTCGCGCCGCGCTTGCGGGATGGGCGCATCACACTGCTCGCAATGCGTCAGGCTCTGCCCTGTATGCAACTGGCTGCGGGCACGCTGAATCGCATCGTCGATGCTGCTGTCGATTTGCTCTTGTACCGCACCATCACTTGCCCAACCACCGGCCATGATCGACTCCTGAGTTGTTTACCAACACAGGATAGATATGCGCGCTCAGCGCAAAAAATTCAAGATCTGCCGGGCGTGGGGCGCTCTACTCTTTAACGTCCATGAACTCTTCGGCCCATGCCACATACTCTTCGGGCATGGTGTACTTGTGCGCCAGTTGCGAGGCACTGAGGTCACTGCCCAGCGCTTCACGCTGCTCACGCAGGCAATCGTAAGTCGCCTTGATCGCCGCAAAGTAGGCTGCGTGGCCGTTAACCACAATACGCACACCCAGGCTGGCCAGACGCGCGTTATCGCGCAGCTTGGGGTTGCCGTAAGTGACCAGCATCAGCGGCACGGAAAGCGCCGCCGAGACCTGCTCCAGATGCTCGAAGTCTTCAATGCCGACGATGCAAATGCCGTCGGCGCCAGCGGCCTGATAAGCCTGAGTACGGCGGATGACTTCATCTATATCCAGTACGCCTGCATGCGTTCGGGCGATGATGGCGAGGTCCGGATCAACCCGCGCTTCAAGCGCAGCGCGGATCTTGCCGACGCCTTCTTCGACGCTGATCAGGTCGGTTGATTTGCGCCCGAACTGAGCTGGCAGCAGGGTGTCTTCAATGGTCAGCGCCGCGACGCCTGCGCGCTCAAGCTCAACCACTGTGCGCATTACGTTCAGGGCGTTGCCGTAGCCGTGGTCGGCGTCAGCAATCACCGGCAGGCGGCTGACCCGGCCAATGCGTGTGGCTTGCTCGACAAACTCGCTGAGGGTAATCAGGGCAAAATCCGGAGCGGCCAAAACCTGCAACGAGGCGACCGAGCCACCCAGAATACCCACCTCAAAACCCAGATCGGCAGCAATGCGCGCCGACATCGGATCAAACACCGACGCCGTGTGGTAACACTCGCTGGACGCAAGCAGCTGCTGGAAAGCACTGCGCAACTGGTGATGCGAGGCGCGTTGAATGATGGGCATATGACGGCTCCAAAAAGTTAATCAGGCCAGCCGCAAAAGTCGGGCTGGCCAAGCGAATATTGGGTGTAAGACGCACGCTGCAAAGATCGGGTGACAGCCCGCCGGGGGCCGTCTGTCACTCGGCGCTGGTGTTAACGTCTACGTGGGGCAGCCACTTGTGAACAATCTTTTCGTAGCTGCCATCTGCGCGCATGTCGTCAAGCGCGCTTTGCCAAAGGGCAACCTTGGCCGGGCTGGTCGCCGGTGAAAAGGCGATATAGTAAGCCGACTTCATGAAGCTCATATGAGCACGAACGTCAGCCGGTACCAGCCCGCCAGTGGCAAGCTCCTGCTCCAGCGTCAGGTCCTGAGTGGCAATCAGGTTGACCCTTCCGCGCTTGAGCATTCTGACCATGATCTTCGCGCTGTCGACACCATAGAGGTTGGATAACCCCATATGTTGCAAACTTTCGTAGCTGTACCATTTTTTCGGTAGAGCCAAGGGGCCGCTGGCCGCTGCATCTTGCAGGCTGTTGACCTCAATGGGGTTACTTTTAAGCGAGTAGAAACGGCTGCTGCCCACCAGAATCGGCCCAACCCACTGGAAGCTGGCTTCGCGCTCGGGTGTGCGCACGGTGGAAAACAGCGCCGTGTCCGGCTCACGCTGAGCCAGATAATAGCCACGTGTCCAGGGCACTATTTCGACAGTTGAAGGTTCGCCGGTACGGGCGATAAGCGCGTTGACCAGCTCCGCCGACATGCCGCGCATTTCGCCGCCTTGCATAAAAGCCAACGGCGCGGCCTCTTCAGTGTAGAAACGCATAGCCGCCGAGGCTTGAACCCCGAGCAAACTCAACAACACGGCACAACTCAGTTTCTTTGCAAAACGCCCCACTCAGCCTTACCCCTGTCGCCAATTCTTGGTACTAACAATGTGCCACCATGATGCGCGGATATACGATCATAACTCACTGAAACGCACCCGCCATCTACGCCTTTTGGTTACCGATAATTAAGCTGGCAGTAATTTTTGACAAAATCTTCAAGCTACAACCGACAATCGGACTAGCCGTCAAGCCTCAAGCAGGCGATGATCGCACCTCAACTCTGCTATTTGATAGACATGACTGACATAACGCATACGCCGACAGAAACGCACAAGCCTCGCCCGCTGATCGATATGCTGGTGAGCATTGTTATTCCCTCGCTCATTCTGATGAAACTCAGCGGCGAAACGCGTCTTGGCGCTGATGGCGCACTGATCCTCGCACTGGCATTCCCGCTGGGCTGGGGCGCTTTCGAGCTGATCAAATACCGCAAGTTCAACTTTATCGCGCTGCTGGGTCTGGTAAGCGTATTGCTTACCGGCGGCATCGGCCTGCTGAAACTCGACAACCAGTGGCTGGCCATCAAGGAAGCTGCCGTTCCGGGGCTTATCGGCATCGCCGTGATTATCTCGACCCGCACCCGCTACCCATTGATCCGCACCATGCTGTTCAACAAGGCGGTGCTCAATGTCGACAAGATCCAGGAACGGCTCGAACAAGGCGGCAACACCGAGCAATTCGAGCAACGCCTGCTTAAAGCCACTTACTGGCTGAGCGGCACGTTCTTTTTCTCCTCGGTAATGAACTACGTGTTGGCCAAGTGGATTGTTACCAGTCCTGGTGGCTCCGAGGCCTTTAACGAAGAGCTGGGCCGCCTGACCTTGCTCAGCTACCCGATGATCGCCATCCCGTCGATGATCATGATGATGGCCATTTTCTACTACCTGTGGAAAACCATTCATGGCCTCACCGGGCTCAAGCTCGAAGAGATCATGCACAACACCGGTCAAGACGACTGACCTGCCGGCTGGCTGACGCCCTTATGCCTGGGCGTCAGCAGACGTTATCGCCTTGCTGACAATCTCGGTCTACCTCGGCCTGTTCCTCTCGGCCTTCGGCGCCGCCACGCTACTGCCTCTGCAATCAGAGGCAGTGCTGGTCGCGCTGCTGCTCAGTGGCGAGTACAGCCCTTGGTGGCTGGTTTTCATCGCCAGTTGCGGCAATGTGTTGGGCTCGCTGGTGAACTGGCTGCTGGGACGCGCCGTCGAGCGTTTCAGTGATCGCCGCTGGTTTCCGGTCTCCGCACAGCAATTACAGCGCGCGCAAACGCAATATCAGCGCTACGGCCACTGGAGCCTGCTGCTCAGTTGGATGCCGGTAATCGGTGACCCGCTGACCCTTATCGCCGGCGTTATGCGCGAGCCGTTGTGGCGCTTCATACTTATCGTCACGCTGGCCAAAACGTCCCGTTATGCGATTCTCGCCGCCATAACCCTTGGCGTGACCCAGCCCTGAATAAAATCCCCGACAAACTTACCAGTGGGGGCAGCAATGCGCGGCCAGCTCGCTTAGAATGCGCGGCCGTTTTTTTGGAACAGCGCGCCGCATGTCATTTACTACTCCCGCCCGCGCCGTCGGCATAGATTTTGGTACCTCAAACTCCACCGTCGGCTGGCAACGCCCCGACACGCAGGCCTTGATCGAGCTCGAAGACGGCAAGATCACCCTGCCCTCGGTAATTTTCTTCAACTTCGAAGAACGCCGCCCGGTATACGGCCGTCTGGCCTTGCACGAATACCTCGAAGGTTACGAGGGACGCCTGATGCGCTCCCTGAAAAGCCTGCTGGGCTCGAAACTACTGAAAAGCGAAACCACCGTTCTCGGCAGTGCGCTGCCCTTCAAGGACTTGCTGGGCTTCTTTATCGGCGAGCTGAAAAGCCGCGCCGAAGCCGTGGCAGAGCGCAGCTTTGAAGAGGTTGTACTGGGCCGCCCGGTGTTTTTTGTCGATGACGATCCGGTCGCCGATATGGAAGCACAAAACACTCTGGTCAGCGTTGCCCACAAGCTCGGCTTCAAGGATGTGTCGTTCCAGTTCGAGCCGATTGCCGCGGCCTTCGACTACGAAAGCACCATCACCGGCGAAGAGCTGGTACTGATCGTCGATATTGGCGGCGGTACTTCGGACTTCTCACTGGTGCGTCTATCACCCGAGCGACGCGCAGTTGCAGAGCGCCAGGACGATATTCTGGCCACTGGCGGCGTGCACATCGGCGGTACTGACTTCGACAAGCAACTCAGCCTGCAAGGGGTGATGCCACTGTTCGGATATGGCAGCCGGATGAAAAGCTCGGCGCTGATGCCCACCAGCTCGCACCTCAATCTCGCAACTTGGCACACCATTAACGCGGTGTACGCGCAGAAATCGCAGCTGGCGTTGCAGAACATGCGCTACGACATCGTCGACCCGACTGGCATCGACCGCCTGTTCAAGCTGATTGACCAGCGCGCTGGCCACTGGCTGGCAATGCAGGTGGAAGACAGCAAAATCGAGCTGACTGAAACTGATAAGCGCGAAATCGACCTCAAGCGCATCGAGCCGGGCCTGGTCGCTGAACTGACTCGCGAGTTGTTCGACAGCTCGATTGATTCGCTGCTGGAGAAGATTCGCGCCAGCGTTACCGAATTGATGACCCGCGCCAATGTCAGCGTCGATCAGGTCAATACGGTGTTCTTCACCGGCGGTTCAAGCAGCATCCCGGCGCTGCGCCAAAGCGTTGCCGCCATGCTGCCGAATGCCCGTCATGTCGAAGGCAACAACTTCGGCAGTATTGGCAATGGTCTGGCGATTGAGGCGCAAAAGCGCTACGGCTGAGTAAACAGGCTGGATGAGATGCAGGCTTGGCGCGGCATCTCATCCGCGCCCAAGGCAGGAGCTCTGGGCGCGGGCTGCACAGGCAGCGCCGTCACCCGCTGCATCATTTAGCGCGGCACGGCGGCCGGTTTGGAAGGCTTCTTGCCTTTGCCCTTCTTGGCATTGGCACGCTCACGCGCCGCTTCCTGATTCTTGGCGAATGCGGCTGCTTTGGCCTGCTCACGCTTGTCCCACGGATTACCGCCATCACTGGCGCGCGGCGGCAAGCCGGTGTGCTGGGTGAGCATGGCCTTGCCGACCTTCTTGCTACCGGCTGGCGTCGAGTTCTTGCGACGTGCGCTCTGGTAGCTGTCGGTGGCAGGCTGGTGCGCCGGAATCAGCTGGTGCTTACCGTTACCAATCAGGTCGCTGCGGCCCATGCGCTCAAGTGCTTCACGCAACATCGGCCAGCCACGCGGGTCGTGATAACGCAGGAATGCCTTGTGCAGACGGCGCTGGGTTTCGCTCTTGACGATGTTCACCCCGTCACTCTTGTACGTCACCTTGCGCAGCGGGTTCTTGCCTGAGTAGTACATCGCGGTGGCGGTGGCCATTGGCGACGGATAGAACGCCTGCACCTGATCCGCACGGAAGTCGTTACTCTTCAGCCACAGCGCCAGATTCATCATGTCTTCATCGGTGGTGCCCGGGTGAGCGGCGATGAAGTAAGGAATCAGGTACTGCTCTTTACCGGCCTCTTTCGAGTACTTCTCGAACATGCGCTTGAACTTGTCATAGCTGCCAATGCCCGGCTTCATCATCTTGTTGAGCGGGCCCTCCTCGGTATGTTCCGGGGCAATCTTCAGGTAGCCGCCAACATGATGGGTCACCAACTCTTTAACGTACTCCGGCGACTCGACCGCGAGGTCGTAGCGCAAGCCCGAGGCGATCAGAATCTTCTTCACGCCCGGCAAATCACGCGCCGAGCGATAAAGCTGAATCAAGGACGAGTGGTCGGTATTCAGGTTCTCGCAAATCCCCGGGAATACACAGGACGGCTTGCGGCACGCGGCTTCAATTTCCGGGCTCTTGCAGGCGATGCGATACATGTTCGCGGTCGGGCCACCCAAGTCGGAAATAACGCCGGTAAAGCCGGGAACCTTGTCGCGAATTTCTTCGATCTCGTTGAGAATCGACTCATGCGAACGGTTCTGGATAATCCGCCCTTCGTGCTCGGTAATCGAGCAGAACGTACAGCCACCGAAGCAGCCGCGCATGATATTCACCGAGAAACGGATCATGTCGTAGGCCGGGATTTTCTCCTTGCCATACGCCGGGTGCGGGATGCGCGCATAAGGCATGCCGAACACGTAGTCCATCTCTTCGGTGGTCATCGGGATTGGTGGCGGGTTGAACCACACATCGACCTCGCCGTGCTTTTGCACGAGCGCACGGGCGTTGCCTGGGTTGGTCTCAAGGTGCAATACGCGGTTGGCGTGCGCATAGAGCACGGCATCGGAACGGACTTTCTCGAACGATGGCAGGCGGATAACCGTCTTGTCACGCTCCAGACGCGGGTGCGGCAGCAGTTGCACGACCTTGGCTTCGTTCGGGTCTTCAACCGGGCCTTTTTCTTGCTCGATCGCGCAGGCCTGAGTGTCTTGAGTGTTCACGTACGGGTTGATGATCTTGTCGACCTTACCGGGACGATCAATACGTGTGGAGTCGATCTCCATCCACTCTTTCGGCGTGTCACGACGAATGAACGCGGTGCCGCGAATATCGGTGATGTCTTCGATTTTATGACCGAAGGCCAAACGCTGGGCCACTTCAACGATGGCGCGCTCGGCGTTGCCGTACAACAGGATGTCGGCACAGGCATCGATCAGAATCGAATGACGCACCTTGTCCTGCCAGTAATCGTAATGCGCAATACGGCGCAGCGAGGCTTCGATACCGCCCAGCACGATCGGCACATGCTTGTAGGCTTCTTTACAGCGCTGGCTATACACCAGGCTGGCCCGATCCGGACGCTTCCCGGCCAAACCGCCTGGCGTATAGGCGTCATCCGAGCGGATTTTCTTGTCGGCGGTGTAGCGGTTGATCATCGAGTCCATGTTGCCAGCAGCCACCCCGAAGAACAGGTTGGGCTCGCCGAGCTTCATGAAGTCGTCTTTCGATTTCCAGTCAGGCTGCGCAATGATGCCGACACGAAAACCCTGCGCTTCCAGCAGACGGCCGATAATGGCCATGCCGAACGACGGATGGTCAACATACGCATCACCGGTCACGATGATGATGTCACACGAATCCCAGCCAAGCTGATCCATCTCTTCCCGGCTCATCGGCAAGAAAGGCGCTGGACCGAAGCACTCGGCCCAGTATTTTGGATAATCGAATAACGGCTTGGCTGCGTGCATGACAATGACCGGGTGAAGGATTTTAACGGGCGCGGAGAATAGCACAAATTTTAACCAATTCCGACCTCCCCGCTGGGTTTATCTGCCGCATGGGCAGGTTGCCGGGTCTTGGTTAAATTTTTTACGGCTATCGGCCTCGCGTTCATTCAACCAACGCTAGCACCGCCCTCAGTTCAGAGTAGTCGCCCCAACAACAAACGCCGGCCTTACCCCATTATCGCCATGTCGGAAGCCGCAATGCGGATTCCAACCTCCATAAAGCCACACCGATCGCGGAGGATGGATTAGCCGCCACGCGGCGTAATCCGTCATAGCATTACGTCGGGTGGAACACATAACCGGATACCCCAAAAACCCGCCAACGATCAAAGCAGACCGCGCACAGCAGGCCATCCGCCATGTTGGAAGCCGCGATGCGGATTCCAACCTCCATAAAGCTGCACAGATCACGGAGGATGGATTAGCCGCAATGCGGCGTAATCCGTCATGGCATTGCGTCGATGGAATGCATAACCGGATACCCCAAAAAACCCGCCCACGATCAAAAGCAGACCGCGCACAGCAGGCCATCCGCCATGTCGGAAGCCGCGTTGCGGATTCCAACCTCCATAAAGCCACACAGATCACGGAGGATGGATTAGCCGCAACGCGGCGTAATCCGTCATGACATTGCATCGGTGGAATGCATAAACCAGCACCCCAAAACCCACCAACGATCAAAAGCAAACCGCGCACAGCAAGCCACCCGCCATGTCGGAAGCCGCGATGCGGATTCCAACCTCCACAAAGCCACACAGATCACGGAGGACGGATTAGCTGCAACGCGGCGTAATCCGTCACAGCATTACGTCGGGTGGAACGCATAACCGGATACCCAAAAACCCGGCAACGATCAAAGCAGACCGCGCACAGCAGGCCATCCGCCATGTTGGAATCCGCGATGCGGATTCCAACCTCCATAAAGCTGCACAGATCACGGAGGATGGATTAGCCGCCACGCGGCGTAATCCGTCACGGCATTGCATCGGTGGAATGCATAACCGGATACCCCAAAAACCCGGCAACGATCACCAGCAGACCGCGCATAGCAGGCCACCCGCCATGTCGGAAGCCGCGATGCGGATTCCAACCTCCAGGCCGCACGGTTCGCGGAGGATGGATTAGCCGCAATGCGGCGTAATCCGTCATGACATTGCGTCGATGGAATGCATAAACCAACACCCGAATTCCCGCAAAAAATCCTCAACCGTTCACATCAAGCCCAGACACCGCAAACGCCCCTTTCCAGCCGGCCAAATGCAATCGTTGCGTAGTGGGTTGAGCCGCATGGATGCGGCGAGAGTTGCGTTGGGCCAAGGACGGCCCATCGCGGCGTGCCCACGGAACAACGATGGAATGCGGGAAGCCGAGCAAAGCGAGGCCCAATGGAGGGGCATAGACCTTTGGGTTACTTTTGTGTCGACTGACAAAAGTGACTCGCCGTAAGGGCGAAAAGGTGGCGCAAGAACAATACAAATTGGGTATCCGGAACCAGGTGTGGAAACCTTGTTTTAGCCCCCACCGCCTGACTCTAGGATTTTGTTGAGCGGTTAGGAAAAGCAGCCCTTTTCCAGTAGGTCGCACAGGGTTGGAATATGTGGGCCGTACTCGATGGCCTTGACGTTCTCGTCTGCCATGCTGAAGCGATACATGACTTTTTCTGGCAGGAAGGACTTTGGCTTTCTGCCGCGCACTTTCGTTGTCGGCTTACGGGCTTGCTTCTCATAGATAAGTCGGGCCCGCATTACTTCAAAGCTGTATCCTCGTCCCATCCTATTCATGTCCTTCGCTAGCCGGTTGGTAGATTCGGTATAGGCGTTGG
>NZ_FPBC01000008.1 GCF_900116605.1 Pseudomonas marincola | reverse complement strand
CGCAAACTGGCGCAGGATGGTGGTCTCGTACAGCGCTTCCTCCATCGCCGGGTCGCTGTAGCCAAACCAGTTCTGCATCAGATGAACCCGCAGCATCGCCATCAGCGGATACGCCGGACGACCGCCTTCGCCCTTGGGATAATGCGGGGCGATCAAGGCAACCAAACCCTTCCACGGCACCACCCGATCCATCTCGATCAGGAACAGCTCTTTGCGGGTCTGTTTGCGCTTGCCGGCGTACTCGGCGTCGGCGAAGGTCATCTGCTTCATCGGAAAACTCGGCGGGTGGAGTCCGGGCATTTTGCCAAAATAAGGAAGTCTTCTTCAGAGTTTCCCTAGCAATTGCCACTGGAATGGCCACTGCAGCTGACAAACCGGCTAACGGCTCTGCAGATAATTCATCTGGTAAGCCAAACATTCTGGTATTCATGGGCGACGATGTGGGCATTCCTAACATCAGCGTTTATGGCCATGGGATGATGGGCTACCAGACACCCAACATCGACCGTATTGCCAAGGAAGGGGTGATGTTCACCGATTACTACGGTGAGCAGAGCTGTACGGCAGGGCGCGCTGCGTTCATTACCGGCCAGAGTGTAATCCGTACAGGTCTGACCAAAGTAGGTATGCCAGGTGCGTCGGTAGGTATCCAGCCTGAAGATCCGACGATGGGTGAGCTTCTGCGCGCTCAAGGCTATGCAACCGGGCAGTTCGGTAAGAACCACTTGGGTGACCTCGACGAGTACCTGCCGACCAATCACGGCTTCGATGAGTTCTTCGGCAACCTGTATCACCTCAATGCTGAGGAAGAGCCAGAGAACGAAGACTATCCAAAAGATCCGCCGATGAAAGGCCCGCGTGGCGTTATCAAGGCTGCTGCCGACGGTTCTGTTGAAGACACCGGCGCACTCACCAAGAAGCGCATGGAAACAGTGGACGACGAGTTTGCCGCCGCTGCACTTGACTTCATCGATCGTAACACCAAGCAGAACAAGCCTTGGTTCGTGTGGATGAACTCGACACGCATGCACTTCTTCACACACGTACGTGAAGCTAACCGTGGCAAGTCCGGTCTTAACGAATATGCCGACGGCATGTTGGAACTGGATGCTCAGGTAGGTCTGTTCCTCGACAAGCTCGAGAAACTGGGCATTGAAGACAACACCATTGTTCTGTTCACAACAGACAACGGCGTTCACGAGTCCACCTGGCCAGATGCGGGCGTTACTCCGTTCCGTAACGAGAAAACCACCAGCTGGGAAGGTGCTTTCCGCGTACCAGCCATGGTTCGCTGGCCTGGCAAAATCAAACCGGGCGTTATCTCCAATGACATGATGTCTCACATGGACTGGCTGCCGACATTCCTCGCAGCTGCCGGTGATAAGAACATCGTTGAAGAGTGCAAGAAGGGCTGTAAGTCCGGTGACAAGACCTTCAAGGTTCACATGGACGGCTACAACTTCCTGCCAATGTTGACCGGCGAAGAAGAGAAGGGTCCGCGTCACAACTTCATCTACGCGACTGACGATGGTCAGGTTTCAGCAGTTCGCTTCGCGGATCGCTGGAAAGCCATGTACCTGGTTCAGGACTACGACGGCATGGAAGTTTGGGCACGTCAGCTCGATGAGCTTAAAGCTCCGCTTCTGTTCGACCTGCGTATGGACCCGTACGAGAAAGCCTACGGTAGCTCAAACACCTACTGGGATTTCTGGGCGCATCGCGGCTATATGTTCCAATGGGCAACCTCTATCGTTGCCGACTTTGCTCAAACCTTTGACGAGTTCCCGCAGCGTCAAACTCCGGCTTCCTGGAACGTTAGCGATCTCATGAAGCAGCACATTCACGGAAAAGCGGGTAAGACAGAGTAAGTTCCTCGCGCAAACCAACTACACCGGCACCCAAATGGGTGCCGGTGTACGTTCATCCGTAATATAGTGGTTTCGGCATCACGCTAACGCGTGGTTACGACACTCAGAACCGTAAGAAATCACAATCTATGAATTCAGTTCCGGCGCGTCCGCGAATTTTGTTGTTTCAGTGCTTGCTGTTTGGATCTGGTTTTTCAGCTCTGGTTTATCAGGCCATTTGGGTTAAGCAGTTATCTCTGGTGGTCGGCGTTGATGTTTACGCGATTTCTACTGGAGTCAGTGCTTTCTTCGCGGGTCTTGCATTGGGGGGCGCAATTTTTGGACGCCTTGCCGATAGTCTTCGAAATCCATTGCGGTTGTACGCCGTACTGGAATTTTTGATTGCTTTGATTGGGATTGGTGCGACGCTGGCATTAGCCAAGGCGCCCGCCATATTCGTCGCACTGCAATCGCAATTCGGGGTCCTTGCCTGGCTCCTGCCGTTCTTGTTGGTGATGTTTCCCGCAATCCTCATGGGAGGGACATTACCGCCCCTGATATCGTCTGTTCGGCCGGGCAACAGCCAGATCGGCCGCACTGCTGGCCAGCTCTACACGGCCAATACGGCCGGGGCTATCATCGGTGTGCTACTGACGGCACTGGCGCTGGTGCCGCTCTTTGGCGTTAAGGGCGCAGCTTTTTTCGCGGGCGCGCTTAATGTCTTGCTGGGGATTTGGGCTTTGGTTTTATCCAGAGCAAAGCCTCAGGTCCGTACTTCCGAGGCCCCACGCGAGCGCCTCAAGTTCTTCGCGCTTTCATCCAAGGCACGCCTCGCGTTGGTGTTATATGCCTTGGCGGGCGGTGTTGCGCTGGGCTATGAAGTCCTGTGGACACAAATCATTGTTCAGTTCCTGAGTACCCGCGCCGTTGCTTTCAGTGTCGTGCTGGCGGTTTATCTCTCGGGGCTGGTTATCGGTAGCTTCCTGTATTCGCGTTTTGCTGATCGCGTTCGTGCCCGCTGGACCACCTTTGGGCTGCTGGTGCTGGGTGCAGGCTTTGTTGCAATGGCCACATTTTCGCTGCTCGGGCCGTGGTTGCTTCACGCTCAAGAGGTCACCGGGCTGTGGGTGTTCGATGTCACGGGCAACCGCATGGCGCAGATGCTGTCTCGATTCATCGTCGCGGCTGGCGTGATTATTTTCCCTTCGACTCTGCTCCTGGGCGCTGCTTTCCCAGCCGCTGCACGCTTGGTGGTCGATGAGGCGAAACCAGGCCAGGACATTGGCTTAATGTTGGCCCTGAATACGGCATGCGGCATTGTCGGCACCCTTGGCACCGGCTTCATCCTTGTGCCTTGGCTGGGGCTGTCGGGCAGCCTTGCAGTGCTTGCGGTACTTGCTGGTCTGGTAGGGGCCGTTGCGCTGTATCAGGATCGTCAACGTTTCACCCCTGCGCCGGCTTTCGGCCTGCTAGCAGTGGTGGTCGCTCTGGCGGTTTGGCTGCCGCGAGACTTGCTGACGCGTCTGCTGACTGACTCGCGTGGCGGTGAGGTGGTGTTCTATGAAGAAGCGCCGGGCGGCACTGTTGCGGTGTTAGAGCAGGACAGCAAGCAGGGCAGCTTCCGCCGACTTTACATTCAAGGCGTTTCCAACACAGGGGACGCCATGCCATCTCTACGCTACATGCGCCTGCAAGCGCTGCTGCCACTGTTGGTGCATCCGGGTGAACCCAAATCAGCCTTGGTTATTGGCCTTGGCACCGGGATTACAGCTGGCGCCACTCTGGTGTATCCCGAGTTGGATCGGCGGTTATGCATTGAGCTCATGAAGCCGGTTGCTGATGCGGTCACCCTGTTCAAGGGTAATTTGGGAGCAGGCAAAGACCCGCGCCTTGATATTCAGGTGGGTGACGGTCGTCACGAGCTGATGCGCAGCAAAGAGCTGTTCGATCTGATCACGCTTGAGCCGCCTCCACCTGCGGCTGCCGGTGTAGTGAATCTCTACTCCTCGGATTTTTATGAGCTGGCTAAAGCCCGTCTTAGCGAGGGCGGCATACTCGCACAATGGCTGCCTATTGCGACTCAGACCGAGGCCGACACTCGCTCGTTGATTCGCTCCATGCTGGACGTGTTCCCGCACGTATCGCTCTGGACGACCGAAGCCAACGAAATGATGCTGCTGGGTTCTGAAAAGCCCTTGGCGTTGGATATCGGGCAAATCGAGCAGCGCATGCAGCGCGGCGATGTTGCCAGCACGCTGCAGGAAGTGGGCATTGGCTCAGTAACTGATTTGCTCGCGACCTACATCACCGATCGCAAAGGGCTTGAGAGCTACGTAAAAAATGCCCAGCCGGTGACGGATAATCGTCCTCTTATCGAGTACGGTCGCTGGACGCATGCCGAGCAGATTACCTACACCTTGCCGTCTCTTCTGGAGTTGCGTGAGAAACCTCAGTTTCAAGGCAATGACGTGCAGATGAGTGAGGTTGAAGCATCGTATCTGCGACTGGTGAAGTTCTATCAAATCTACCTGTACGCGACGATGGGCGATACCAGAAGCTGGAAAGAAAGTGTCCGGCGCTTTGTGCGCGGTGACAACCCCAACGCCTACTACGACTGGTTCCTGCCGCCTGCCTCATAAGCAAACGGGAAAACTGGAGTGCTCACTCCAGTTTTCCCGTTTAGTGGGTTGGATTTAACGGCGGTAACGAGTTGGCACTGCCAGTTTGTCGCTTGAGCTGCCGACTCTTATGCGCGGCTTGCTGCAATGCTGTTTTAACTGCGGACCAGTCAGCCTGATTAGTCGGAGTGGGTCCATACAGCTTCTCGCCAATGCCCGACAGGGCTGCCTTCAAAGCCGTTAAGTCAGGGCAAGCCTGCGGCGGTAGTCGGTTTACCCAACTCTGTACGTGCTTCAGCGTTGCGTCCAAATCCTGTTGTTTGATTGCCTGCATGGCCTGGTTATATGAATGCCTGGCGGACAATAGGTAGCGGGTTTTGGCGGCCGCATAGTTACGTTGAATCACGGTGCGCAGTGATGGGATAAAACGCAGTGCCAGCCCTATCACAAACGCAAGGATAACCAGCGTGATGGCGATGGTTCGCCAGTTTCGCTCCAGCCGCTGGGCCAGTGTTACTTTCCCCGAGAACAGTAAAGGCTTGAGGCTGGTCGTTTCTATTTTCTTGGTGGTGAGGTTGAACCAGCGTATCTCCACGCCAGGCAGTTCGTAGTCTCCGCCTTGCTCAACCACAAAGCTTACTTCCTCGGTTCGTGTGCCTCCGTCGGGCGTTTCCTGGGTCTGTGGCTCTTTGGGGTATGCAGAGATACCGGCGATCTCCGAGTCGGGCAGCAGCGGTGGAATGAACAGCGAAGAGGTGCCTTCAATCGTGGCAACGACCTGGCGCTTGAAGGCGTCACCGACCTTCATTACATCGGCGGCACCCTCTATTGTCTGGTCGAGCTTAAGGCCCGTGGCCGCCACAAATGGATCGAGCCCTTGCGCTTCTTTGGGGACTGAGCCGAATAAGCGGATCGGATCGGTCATCATGTTTACTTCGACCGGCGCATTGGTTTCCGGGTCTGCGTAGGTCACCCGCAACGGGCGGGCAGGAATGTCGAACTGGCCCTGAATCATCGGGTACAACTGATAAGTGCGTTTGACCCCAGCCCACATTTTTCCATCGATGCGTTTGCGTGCAGGTGATGATGAGTCGGGTGGACGCCGCACCATCAAATGTGAAACCTCCAGATCGGGGAAGGCCGGAGGCTTGAGCATCCATGTTGGCACTAGCACCGAAATCGTGAGCTGCGTAGGAGAGCCCGGGATGACGGTGTCTTCAGTCAGCTCCATCTCGATGATTGGCTCACTAGGCGTTCCCGGCGCAGCCAGGGCCAAAGAGGGCAGGGACAATAGCAGGCACAGGCACAGACGGTAAATCACGGCTGATCCTCGATCGATTCCAGCAAGAAACGTTGCTTGAGGTACTCAGATGTTCGGGTGTCGACACTGCGCATCCATTGCTCGGTCGATTGCATTTTAATTTCATCAGTCGGTATGTCTGAGGCGAGCATATCCGCGCCCTCGGCAGACTCTTTGTCGTACACCACCTCATCGGCGCCCTCTGAGCCGATGCCTGTATCCGAGGCATCTCTGGCATCTTCGGCGTAGGCCAGCAGCGCGCGGGCGATGTCCAGATTGCGCGCAGCGGCCTGGTTTTTCGGATCACGTTCCAGGGCGAGTTTGAACGCCTCGATACCGGCCCGGTAGTTCAGCGCTTTGGTCTGAGCCATGCCTTGGATGAAAGCAGCTTGCGAGGTTTCGAGGCGATTGAGTACCTCTGCAGATTCCGCGTAACTGCCCGCCATATACAGGGCATAGCCCTTCCAGAGTGGGTCCTGGAATTTCTCGCCAGCTTCGGCGTAATGCAGTTGATCAAATTGCAGGCGACCTTGCTGGTCTGGGGTCAGTACGAAGTCCACCAAGTTAGCCGCTTGGGCGTCGCCCGGATGAAAACTCATCAGCAACACTAAGGCGGCAGCACCTGGCCATTGAACGACTCGTCCGCGACGAAACGAAAGCAGGATCAACAGGGCTGCGGGCCATGCGAACAGCACCCCTTGGTCTCGCCATTGCAATCGGTCATCACCCGACAGGGCTTCGCGGTAGGCTTGCGCGGTGTAGCGCTCTATTGTTTTGACATCCTTATCATCGACCGATAACTCGACCACCTCGGCATCGGTTATGCCGCTCATTCTGTCGACGCTGGCCTGATTGCTGCCGACCGTGAGGAAGATCAGACGTGCGCCTTTTGCCTGCGCATGTTTCTCAAAAGCAGGCACGTCGGCGTTGTTCAGGTCATCCAGCAGAAAAACGATAGCACCGGGAACGGTTTCACTCTCAAGGCTCTTCTCTGCCAGTGCCAGTGCGGCAGATGCATTGTTGCCGGGTTTGGGCATTACGTCGGTATTGAGCCCTTCGATAAAGGGTTTCAGTACATGCGGATCTTCCGTTAGAGGCACCACACGGTGCGCCGTGCCGGCATACGCGATCAACGAGGTACGGGCTCCGGAGCGCAAAGCGCTTAGCTCAAGCAGCTTCTGGCGCGCCCGTTCCAGTCGGCTCGGTGCGATGTCTGAGTTGTCCATCGACGGCGTAACCGCGAGCACCATGGCCAGCGGCGCGGTTTGAGCCAGCAGCGGGTTAGGGATTTTGTTCCATGCTGGCCCCGCAACAGCGAGTGCCAGCAACACGCCGGCAAGACCCAAGCTGTCAGCGGCGGTCCAGCGTTGGCGGCGATTGCCCCCTACCGTAATTGCTTCGGCCAAATGCGGCGCGATGACTGCAGTAACATCATCTGTGTCCTTGCGGGTCGGGCGCATCCGCCACCAGATCCACAGCAGCGGCACGAGTAACAACAGCCACCATGGCCGCAGGAAATGAAAATAGGACAGCGACTCAAGAAAGTAAGTCATGCCTGACTTTTCCTCCTGACAGGAAACTGCCTGATCAGTGCGTACAAGCACAGCAATACAGCGGCTACAGCGATTGGCAGATAAGCCAGGGCTTCGCGCGGTTGGTAAGACAATGTTTGGGTTTTACGCGGGGTCAATTCATCGATTCGGCTGTAGACCGTTTCGAGGGTTTTTTCATCGCCGGCAAAAAAGTATTCGCCGCCGGAGCGTGATGCGATTTCCTGCAAGGTGTCGACGTCGACAATGTATTTAGAGTCCGGGCTGGCGTTCGGATCACCCACCGCAATGGTGAATATCGAGACCCCGCGTTGAGCGGCAATGGTGGCGGCATTCAGCGGCGTCATGCGGCTGCCCGTATCGCTACCATCGCTCAGCAATATCAGCAGCCTCTGATCGACTTTGCTGGACTCAAAAGTGCGTATTGCCAACCCAATGGAGTCGCCGATAACCGTGTTCGGTCCTGCCATGCCGACGCTGGTTTCGTCGAGCAGCTGGCCCAAGGTTTTCAAGTCTTCGGTGAATGGTGACTGCACATAAGCACGCGAACCGAACACGATCAGAGCGACCCTGTCGCCTTCACGTTTTTTTACGAAGTCCTGTACCACGCGTTTGACGGCCAACAGCCGCTGCACCTCAGTGCCATCAGAGGCTTTGAAGTCTTTCACATCCATAGAACCTGAAATGTCGATAGCCAGGATCACGTCGCGAGCGGCTTGCTTGATTTCAACGCGATCACCCAACCGCTGTGGCTGCGCCAAGGCAATTACCAGTAATAGCCACAATAGGATGGCGATAGCTGTATCGACCTTGCTGCGCTGCGGAACCACTACGCCTTCGCGGGGTGTAGCCCCCATTGCCGCTACAAAGGTGTCAAAGAACGGAACGCGAATTGCTTTTGTACGCTCACGGAACGGCGGCATGAAGCGCCACACCAGCCATGGCAGAGGCAGCAAGATAAAGGCCCAAGGCGCCGCCCACTCAATCACGAGTTTTCCCCTGTTGTCGGAACTTTATGAGTGCGAACCCATTCGGCCACCAGTTTGGCCAGGCCGGGTGCAGATCCGCTGTTGGTGTTGGGCTGATAGGGCGCGTTGTCCAGTGTTTGGCCTATTTCACCCGCGAACTTGTTACCGGGGTAATGCTCGTTCAGAAAAGCGAGCCATTGTTCGCCATGCAGGCTGGCGACTTCACGGCGGGGGAATGCGCACAGAGCGGTACGGCGAAGAATTCTTGCCAGTTTTATCGGGTCGTCACCCGCTTGGGCAATTTCAGCCAATGCAGCGCGTCTGTAAGCTCGGGCTCGCCATTTACGCCAGCCGCGGTATGAGAGATAAGCCACGCCTATAAGCAACAGCAGCGCGAGCCATCCCCAGAAGGGTGTCTGCGGAAACAATGAGATTGGTTCTGGCGCAGGCACAGGCTCGAGCTTTTCGAGCAATTCGATAAGGTTTAGGTTTGCCAGATCAGCAGGCACCGAAGGTGTTGGGGCCTGAGCTGCAACGTCAGTCTTCGCCATCAGCGCCTCCGAGCAATGCACGAATTTGCATGTGGGTGTCGTGTTCGGTAGACAGCGGCAGCACGGGCACGCCAACGCGTTCTTCCCAGCCCTTGATTGTGCTGAAACGCTCATCCAGCACCTGCTGAACAGAGGCTCTGGCTTTGTCCTCACTGGTGTCCATCAGCGCTTTGAGGCGACCGTCCGAAATAATCAATTTCCAGTTGGTCGCAACCGTGTCGGCCATCGGGTCACTGACCAGGCACAGCAGAAGATCGTTCTTGCGGGCTATGCCACCCAGCAGTTCATCTGTGTGTTCGTCGATATTATTAAAGTCACTTATCACCACGACCAGGTGGTTACTGCCGGCAATTCTGGCTGCGGCCTCAAGCGGGCGATTCAATGACATCGGTGCGCGGGGTTCCGCGTCGGCGGTTAACGAGCGGTTGGCGGAGACCAGCGTTTCCAGAAAACGTAGGGCATTCGCGCGGCTTTGGCGCGGGCGGATCTCCCATAAATTCTCGTCATCAAAGACAATGCCGCCAACGCGATCGCCCTGGTTGAGAATCATGAAAGTTGAAATGGCGGCGGCTTCAGCTGCTGTTACGGATTTCATGTTCATAGCCGAGCCGAAGAACATCGACATGCGTTGATCCACCACGACCAATGCAGGCCTGTCGCGCTCCTCTGTGTAAACGCGGACGTGGGGTTTGCCGGTTCTGGCAGTGACTTTCCAATCGATTGTGCGCGAGTCATCGCCTGGCAGATAGCCGCGTAACTCTTCGAAGTTCAGCCCGCGACCGCGCAGCCGAGAGGCGTGGCGACCATTGAGAATACTGCGCGCAGGTTGTCGCGGCAGCAACGTCAGGTGCCGTGCCTCGGCTTCCATCTCCATCAGATGCGCCAGGTTGACTTTTACGCGTGGGTCTTCGGTCTCATTCTCGGGTTGATTGGCCCTGATGCCCAGACGATTGCGAGCTGCATCGTTACTCATAGAACCCTCAGTTCCGGGTAAACCTTAAGTCAGGGCCACGTGGGCGACGATCTCGTCAGTGACTTGGTCCGGACTGACGCCTTTGCCCACGGCGGCATAACTCAGAGACAAACGATGTCGGAGTACGTCGTGAACCATGGCCTGAACATCTTGCGGGTCGACATAATCGCGTCCATGCAGCCAGGCATGCGCACGGCTGGCGCGGTCGAGTGCAAGCGAGGCACGCGGGCTTGCGCCTACATCGATCCAGCGGCGCAACTCATCGCTGTAAACTTCCGGGGTGCGTGTGGCGTAAATAAGGTCGGCGATATAGCGCTCGATAGCGTCAGAAACCGTAACCTTGGCAATCTCCCGGCGCGCATCAAAAACAGCCTGCTGCGGGATCAAGTCGGCTGACGGTTTCGCGTGTTGCGCCCCGGTGTCATCACTCTCTTCGAGCGCGGCGGCTTCTTCTTCACGCACCAGTTTGATTACGCCAACCTCGTCTTCCACGGTTGGGTACTCGATGTTCACATGGATGATGAAGCGGTCCATCTGAGCCTCTGGCAGCGGGTAGGTGCCTTCTTGCTCCACCGGGTTTTGGGTTGCCATCACCATGAACAGTGGGGGCAACTTATGTGACGTGCCGGCAACGGTTACCTGACGTTCTTCCATCGCTTCAAGCAGGGCTGCCTGTACTTTTGCGGGCGCCCGGTTGATTTCGTCGGCCAGCACCAGATTGGCAAAAATAGGGCCCGGCTCAAAGCGGAATTCGCCGTGGCCATCTGTTTGATGATAAACCTCGGTGCCCGTTACATCCGATGGCAGTAGATCGGGTGTGAACTGGATGCGCTTGAAGTCGGCATCCATATTCGTCGCCATGCTCTTAATAGCACGGGTCTTGGCAAGGCCAGGGAGGCCTTCGACCAGTACGTTGCCATTACACAGCAGTGCGATAACTAGGCGCTCTACAACACGTTCCTGGCCAATAATCGAAGCACTCATGCGAGCTTGTAGTGATTGAATCTGTTCTCTCGGGCCCATGGTCGCTCCGCCGGAGTTTGCGAATAAAGGTTTGCTAGAACAATAGAAGCCAGTCGCGTAACCGGCAACTGTGAACGGCGCTTTGAGTGGACATAGATCCAATAAGTCGATCAGTCCATCCAGTCCAGACTCCCTACGTTGTGTAGGGGAATCGCGCGAAACTAGCAGTGCCAAAAAGTTGTTGCAAATCATGTGGCTGGGGCGTTCGTAAAGATGGCGGCAAGCCATCCGCTAGATAGGGGACAGTGCGATCCGAGCCTGCGATGACCATCATCGTTGCTCGTGGTTTGCGGATATTCGCTCGGGCGGCTTTGCGGTCTTTGCAGCGCATGGTTGGTTACGTTAGGTTCCGGCACCGTTGATGAGCCGCTCCTCTACGAGCGGCACGGCGATATTCGGCTCTTGCTACGGAGCGCCGCGCGCCTCGGCTGGGGCTGAAGCAAAGCCGGCGTGCTGATTTTCTTAAGAGTAAGTGCGTGCCAGACGGCTAAGGATGGAAAACGAAGTTGCTGAAAAGTCGCTGAAAGAGAATTTAACTCATAACAACCCTCAGCATTACTCTGAAGCCCAAGAGCAACGAAGCCTGATCTTGGCGAGCATGCTTGTGCTTAGAAGAGCGAAGCGGGGAGGCTGGAGGTACAAACTACTGCCAGGATATAGCGAGCTTGGTTTTTCGCCATGCTCACCGCACTTTATGCTGCCCCGTACGGAAGCGCCCTGGTGGAATATCAAAAAACTCGCGAAAGCACCGGCGGAAATGTGAAATGCTTACGAAACCACTTGCCACTGCAATATCAACCAGTGATTTGTTAGTGGTTTGTAGTAGTTGTCGTGCATAGGTTAAACGTAACTCAAGATAATAACGTGGGGGCGTAACGTTTACATAACGACAGAACAGACGTTCAAGTTGGCGTCTGGACAGTGATGAATGGCTGACAATCTCATCGATAGTCAGTGGTTCTTCGATATTGCTATGCATCAACTCCAGTGCAACTTTAAGAGGCTGTGGCAAGGTTAGATTCTTATCCAGAATCAGTGCGGAAATATCCACTGCATCTTTTGTTTTATCGCAGTTTAGTACCTCTTCAACCGCGCGCACCAAGCTATCACCGTGTTCAAGCCTGACGATTTCAAGCATCATGCCTAATGAGCTGTTAGCACCGGCGCAACCAATTCTATTACGGTCTACCGTAAATGAGTCTTTCGAGAGTTTAACTTTAGGAAATAGCTCTGCCATCATGGCCCTGCCGTCGGGATGGAACGCACAGTCATATCCATCCAAAAGGCCCGCTTCGGCAATAAAGTATGAGCCATTCCAAAGCCCGCCCAATGTTACGCCTGCGGAGGCTGCTGAGCGTAGTTTGGTTCTGATATTTTGATTGGCTTGTAAATCAACCCGGAATCCGCCACAAACCAGGATTAAGTTTTGTTGGGTTTCTTTCAGATCGTTTAAATTACAGTCTACAGAGATCGAAATACCAAGATCGCTGGTTACCAAGTCTGTTTTGCCCACAACCACTATTTCATAGAGCGGCGAAGTGCTCATTAGATTGGCTGTGACCAATGCATCCACTGCGCCAGTAAATGCCATCATGGAGAAGTTATCGAGGAGCAAAAATGCAACGCGGTGCACTTTTTTCGGCTGCACATCATAAAGCAAGCGATTAATGTGCAGGCAGTTCTTATCCTTTAGGACACTTTCGAAGGACGCTCTCATTATGTTGGCTCAATAAGTTCCATACGGCTTGGTTGGTGCGATATTCATCTACAGATAGTCACATCAATAACGTGAGGCAGCAATAATGAATGCGCTGGTAATCGCTCAGCATTTTTATACATTTATCAGGCCGCTCCTATTCGCTCTCAAGCTCAATTTTCCAGTGCAATCTTGCTCGGGGTGCAGGTCGAATCGTGACATGTTCACTAGCCTCCCATATTGAGTTCGCGGAGACTGGATACCTCGCTTATGTCTGGCGCTGGTTCGCTTGGTCATGCTTGTCAGTCCTATTGCCAGCGATCTTGAGTCAGTTGCCAGCGATACTGAACGCTTGGATTGGTAAGGCATGGCTTCCTCGGCGGAATAGGCCTTCGCGGTCAGAGCTTTAAATACGTTAATCAAATAGGGTAAACGATGAACAGACCGTGTTTGTGGTCTGCTTCAGAGGCGCTGAACTCTTGCTCGGCAACGGTGCGAAGCGAGCTGCCGGAGGCGGCAAGAATCTGGTCCATGGCACCTGCAAACCATCCGGTAAACATATAGTCGACCTTGCGCTCGCACTTGCCATATTCGGACACGAATGCCGAGTGTTCCAGGCGTACCTCGGCAGTGCCTCTGGCAAGGTCGATATGCTCAGTTTTGAATAGCCCCAAGCCAAGCTGAGACAAGTACTTCATGTAATGCTCAAACACGGCGACGCCCTTCAAAGCATGCCGTTCGGCTTGTGTCTCACACCACTGCCAAGCGGACTTTTTCCCGGCGTGGTAGAGTATTTCGGCATAGGCTTCGGCGCCCAACACTGCTTCGATAGCCATGTGGTTGTTGACGAAAAAATGCCGCGGCACATATAGCATCGGTACAGAGTCGGTAGTCCAAACTCCGGTTTCGTCGTCCACCTGAATCGGCATCTCGGGTGCGTGTTTGGGCATGTTAAAACTCCAAAAGCAGGGCGGTGATCGCGTTATCGGGCTGGCGAATCAGATACGCTCCAGCGCTGTGTAATGTTGTAATCGCGGCGGGCTGGCATATTCGTTCAGGGGTTCGGCCAATACCCGCCCATCACTTAACACCCCCCGCGCTCGGGCAATCCGTGCTTGGGCATGGTGGAAGTTAGGGGTGGGAAATCAGTGGGGGCGGATGTCTGGCGGATCCAGAATTTTGCCGAAGTTAGTCAGACGGTACGCATAGCCTTTTGCAGGGTGGCTATGTTTACAAATTGCGTGTCTGTCATCTTCTCTTGGCTTGTCATGAGACTGCTTTCTTGTTGTTTGTTGTCAGTTTAGGTCATTCACAAAGTACCCTTGCCGCATGGGGTAGATGGTACTTTTTACGCCATAAATATCTCTATTTACGACGTCGGCAGAAATGCCCCTCAGCGCGCTTAAACGCTCGACACCTGCATCCAGAAAGTAAAAAGCCCCTGAAAGTTCGAGAAATTTTCGTGCTGGTTTGCGTCTAGGCGGCCATCACTGCTGTGGGTTTTTATTTTGATGGCAAGGATGTTGTGGCCACCCGCTCGCAGGCAGAGTTCTTATCGCGACAAGAAACAGCTTCCTTGCACATGCTCCCGAATTGCTACGCTGACTCTTCGAGTGCAATGACGTTGATGACACTACAGTCGTGCAATTGATTGGGCTCGCCAAAGCCAATTGGGCGTTGCAAGATTGGCTACACAATAAAAATAAGGAATGTTCATGCCTATTCCACGTCGACTGGGTTGCCTGCTTTTGGCCGCCGTACTCCCTGTTAGCGCACTTGCCGAGCTCCCCTCCGAGCGAATTGAACCGCAGATTAATCCTGAACTGGCCGCGCAGAATTCGCTCTTCGATATGCATGTCTACAAGGTGGCCGACAACACCTATTCGGCTGTCGGTTGGCAGTTGGGTAACGTGGTCATGATTGAGGCCCCGGAGGGTTTGATTATTGTCGACACCGGGGAGTCGTTGAGTGATTCGCGCAAGATCATGGCGCAGTTTCGCAAGCTGACCGACAAGCCGGTCAAGGCGGTGATCTACACGCATTTCCACCCGGACCATATCAACGGTGTGCAAGCCTTTGTCAGTCGTGAGCAGGTTGAAAGCGGTGAGGTGAAAATCTTTGCCCATGAAACGCTGTTGGCCAATGTGGTCAGTCAGGGTTCACTGGTCGGCCCCATCCTTGGGGCTCGCTCCGCCTACAGCTTCGGCGCTCTGCTTGAACAGCCCGACCAGAAAGACATGAATTCGGGGATAGGTCCGCTCGTACGCGCTGAACCCTCGACCTTTATTGCCCCGACCGACACCATCGGTAAGCGACTCGATACGACCATTGCCGGGTTGCCCGTTCAATTGCTGCACGCGCCAGGTGAAGCGCCAGATGAGATCGTGGTCTACCTGCCAGACAATCGAGTGCTGATTAGCTCTGACGTGCAACAGGGCCCGGCATTTCCCAATATCCACACCCTGCGCGGCACCAAGTTCCGCGATCCGGTCGAGTGGATTGCCAGCATCGACATGCTGCGTGAACTTCACGCCGAGCATCTGGTACCGCTCCACGGACGTCCTGTCGAGGGTGCGGATAAGGTCGAAGAAGTGCTGCGCATGACACGCGACGGCATGGCTTATGTTCACGACCAGACCGTGCGCTGGATGAACAAGGGCCTGACGCCAGATGAGCTGGTCGAGAAGGTCAAGCTGCCTGCTCATCTGGCTGGTTATTCGCCGTATCTGCGAGAGATGTACGGCACGGTGAAGCACAGCGTTCGGCAGATTTACAACGGCTATCTTGGCTGGTTCCAAGGTGACCCGGTGGATCTCGACCCGACCCCGCCCAAAGTGAAGGCAGAGCGTCTGATCGCTTTGATGGGTGGGCGCGAAAAGGTGCTTCTGGCTGCAGGCGATGCTTATCTCAAAGGTGATTATCAGTGGGCTGCAGAGCTGTCCAGCTACGTTATTCGCATGGATCACGATGACAAACTGGCTCGCGATATTAAGGCGCGCAGTTTCCGCAAAATGGGTTACGCCAGCATGAATTTCAACTGGCGCAACTGGTACCTGATGAGCGCCATGGAGCTGGAAGGCAAATTCGATGGCGAGCAAATTCGTCAGCGCACGGCTGAAATACGCAAAGTCATGTTGTCGCCCGATATGGTGCGCAGCTTCACCCCGCAAATCTTTTTGCAGAATTGGGTGACGCGCGTCGACCCTGAAAAGGCTAACGATGTGCAACTGACCCTCGGGTTCGAGTTTCCCGACACGGGTGAGCAACTGGCCCTGGAAGTGCGTCGCGGGGTGGCGCAGTTGCACCAGGGGATTCCGGAGGGAACCACGCTCAAGCTGACGATGGACAAACGTTTTATGGAGACCCTGCTGACCGGCGAGGGTGGTCTGGTGAAAGGTGCCTTGATGGGTGATGTGAAGATCGACGGCAGTCTGCTCGACATCAAAACCTTTCTCGGTTGCTTCGACTTCAGTGAAGAACCTTTTGGCCTGACCATACGCTGACGGAGAGTCACTATGAACACTTCAGAAAAACTCCAGAAGCGGCCCAGTGTTCGCAACTGGCTATGGGTTGGGCTGGTTGTATTATTGATTGTCGGCAGCACTCTGTGGAGCCAGATGGGCACCGTCCGCCTGGCTGCCAAGAGTTACGTGTTTGGCTATCCGTTGGTGCTTACCGAGCTTACGCGCAACAGCTTCACTCACTCGATCGCTCCGGCCAATCGCCTGGTGAACATGGCCGAATTTCCCGAGGCTGACTTTCGGGTTTTCGTCAGGCCGAATATAGACACGCTCTATACCCAGGCTTGGCTTGATATGGAGGCAGGGCCCTGGGTGTTTGAGGTTCCAGCCTGCTCGCGTTATCTGGTGATGCAGTTTCTCGATGCCTGGAGCAACGTGTTTGCCAGTGTTGGCACGCGTACAACAGGTGACGAAGGCGGGCGCTTCTTGCTCGCGGGGCCTGACTGGGATGGCCAAGTTCCGGAAGGCATGACCTTGCTGCGTTCATCCACACGCATGAACTGGCTGCTCGGCCGGATTCAAACCAATGGAAAAGCTGACTATAGCGCTGTGCATGCCATACAGGCTGGGCTCAGTCTGCGCAGCCTCGACGACTGGAAGCAGGACAAAGTGGTCGAGGCGCTGCCGTTCAAATTGCCTGAGCAATTGCCACCGTCACCACTGTTCGAGATGCGTAAGCTGGCCCCTCGGGCCTTCTTCGGACAGTTGTCGAGATTGATGGAGGACAATCCGGCCGCCGCGACAGACGCTGCCGCCGTGGCCGAATTGGAGCAGCTTGGCGTGCGGGTTGGCGAGGGCGAGCCGCGTTGGAACTGGCTGCAGGAGAAAACCGTGGCAGTGGGCATGTGGCTGGCGGAGCGGGAGATGCACGAGGCTCTGGAACGTCGCGATCTACTCGTCAACGGTTGGCGACAAGCGCCCAAGCATATCGCCGCCTTTGGCCAGGACTACGGCGTTCGCGCGGTAGTGGCCATGGTTGGTTTTGGTGCCAACCTCGCTGCCGAAGCCACCTACCTCAACGCCATAACCGATGCCCACGGTGAGGTGCTACAAGGTGATCAGCGCTATCGCCTGCACTTCGCTGCGGACCAGCTTCCACCTGCCAAGGCCTTCTGGTCGCTGACCGCTTACGATGATGACGGCTATCTAATCCCCAACCCTCTGCACCGCTTTGCGCTGGGTGACCGCGATAAGTTGGTCTACAACCCCGATGGTTCGCTGGATCTGCTGATGCAGAGCGAAGCACCGGGAGAGGAGCAACTGAGTAACTGGCTCCCCACTCCCAACAGTGGTCCGTTCAGCATAACCGGCCGTATTTATCTGCCGACCCAGCGCATGCTCGATGGCCAGTGGCAAATGCCCGGTATTGAGCGCCTCTAAAACACGGACTGATTGTTTGGGGATCGCAACATGGCTTACGACTTCATAGGCAAAGTAATACTGATTACCGGCGCCGCCGGGGGAATAGGCGCCGCCACCGCGCGTGAGCTGTATAGCTTGGGGGCTTTGTTGGTGCTTACGGACATGCAGCAAGAGGCGGTTGACCAGCTCGCTCAGGAGTTCGACGCCGAACGAGTCCTTCCGCTGGCGCTGGATGTGACCGATGCCGAGGCTTCAAAAAGAGTGGTGCAGAGCGCGGTTGAGCGCTTTGGCCGCCTCGATGTGGCATTCGCCAATGCAGGCATTGCCTGGCGCAGCGATCCCAAGACTTTGCGTATATGCCCCACGGATGAGTTTCGGCGCATCGTCGAAGTGGATCTGTTCGGTGTGTGGAATACGATGCAGGCGGCCTTGCCGGAAGTCATTCGCAATCAGGGACAGATACTGGTGACCTCATCCATCTATGCCTTCATAAACGGTCTGGTTAACGCACCTTATGCCGCTTCCAAGGCTGGCGTAGAGGCCTTGGCGCGTGCCTTGCTCGTCGAGCTGGGCGGCACCGGTGCCACGGTCAGTGTGGTCTATCCGGGCTGGACCGAAACGGCTATAGCCAAGATTGCCTTCGGCGGTAATGACCTGGCCACACGAATGAACGAAACCGTGCTGCCGAACTATCTGCGCCAACCCATCCAGCCCCAGCAGGTGGCCAAAGCGATTACGCAAGGTATGCGTTCTCGCCGGCCGCATATTGTTGTGCCTGGAAGATGGACACCAATTGCACTGCTGCGAGGCTTGCTCAATCCTCTGATTGATAGCTATCTGCAAAGGCATAAAGCATTGCAGAAGCTTTTACGAGAGCTGGAGTCTGGCTCAGACGGCGGGAGTTGATTGATTAATCGGCTGCTCTGGGCCGAGGGAGACATTCTCGGCCCAGAAAGACTAAAGCCCGTTCCTTGCGGTGAATGCAATGGTCTGAGCTAACTGGGAACGCAGAAAGCAAAAAGCCCCTGAAGATCACTTGGAAATTCAAGGGCTTAATGTGTTTCAAATGGTGGGCCGGGGGGATTTGAACCCGCAGCCAAGCAAGCAATTACGTGCCCTCCAGCGAAGAGGCTGGCATAAGGCTGTCATTACATCCCGAGCAGCAGTTTGGTCTTGCGTACGCTCAGCCAATTTTCCGAGAAGTTATCTCGAAGGTTACTGGTTGTATGGGCGCTAATGTGCTTGTTCATGGCCTCCAGAGACACTAGTCGATCCAGCCATTTGCTGTGATGGCAGTAGCGGACTGCGGCCATATCCGGGCTATTCAGGAACCACGTCGTCTTAGGATCAAGCGACCGGGCGTAAATTATCAAGTCGCGCTCACCTGGATCGAGCAACACGTTAGGGTTGTCCAGTGCGAACTGAGCCCTTGCCTCATTCGTGATATTTTCGATGTGATGGAATGAGCCACGAAGAGGTGCCAATTGAATCGTCTGAGCTGGGCTTCTGTTCTGAAAGCCCGTTTGAGTTTCTTCCACGACAGTCTCAACCGTCGCAAGCCTGAAATAGCTCGCTAACGTGTTCCAGCAAGTGACCCTGTGAGCCTCTAGGATCACATTGGTATCGACAAGTACGATTTGATCCTTCTCGAACATCGTTATCCTCAAAGGTCGTACGGAGTCGGGAGATTATGATTCTCGAAGAGCTTCGCAAGCTCATCTACGGTCACGCCCAGAAGCGAGGCTCCTCTGCGCACCGAGACATAACCCTCGTCAATGCCCCAGCCCAGGGCCGCCATAAATCGCTTACCGTACTTGGCTGGTGGCTTGGTGCGCTGAGCCTCACCAAGGTTTCGAATAAATTCTTCGCTAACAATGGCACTCTTATTGAGCTTGCCCATGTTAACCAACCGCCATTGAAGAGCAACCGCACTAACTCCAAGAATCTGCGCATTTGAGGTAAGCCAGGTTGCGAGTTCTGAACCTTTTTTTAGCTCAGACTTCTCAATTAGCCTCTCAATTAGACTGCCCGGCATGAGCAAGCCTGCCGCAAAATTGTCAGCGAGCTGCTCTACTCGTTTCGATTTCTTATCAGTTGGAGTTTCAATATCCAGCCTAGGAGGCGGCATTGTGTCCCAAGTTATTAGGTGAAAAAGCTCGTGGGCCATATCGTAATTGCGCCGAGCCAGAGTTTCATTCCGGTTGATCACAATTGCGTTCAGCTGGTTCAGCCGGCATGCTGCCCCGGAGATGCCTTGCTCGGTGTCAACTTCAAGTACAAGAGTGTCAAGCTTTTCCTCGAGCGCATCAGCTAGCCTCTGAGATGGAATATTACCAAGCTCAAGAGCCTTTCCCATAGCCTCGCCTTCGGCGACAGCCTCTTCGAAGGTAGATTGGTGATTCAGCGCCACTCGCCGAGTTGACGAGTTAATCACCTCTCCTTTCAGCTTCGATAGGTGGCGATAGGCCGCTATCCACCGGCCTGCTCGCAGCTCGAAATCATCCAGCAGTTCGGGCTTAGTGCCGTTTTGCCGCCAAGAGAAATGGCCTTCCCCTGCTAGTTCAAAAGGATCGGTAAAGTAGTCTAGGGAAACGCCAAACACTTCCGCTGCTCGAACCATTTCCTCGGAGCTGAGTTTGCGCTCTCCGGTCTCGATCTGAGACAGAGTCTGGCGATCCTTGAAGCCAAGTGCTTCGGCGAGAGCCTCTTGCGTCAGGCCGTGCTTGCGACGCAGATGCTGTAGGCGGAAGGTAATATTTGGGGTGGTCATGGCTCCTCCATTCGGTTGCGGAGCATAGTCATCAGTATTGGTCCATGCAAGGAAATCTTGCAATATATGCTTTTGCAAGATTTTATGGGTTTACACTTCGGGTGGTTCCCACATTGCTTCTGCCCTGTTCCCAGCGTCTAGATCGGCCGTCGGCATCCAACGGCCGTACACTCTGGCAATCATCGTCCAGTCGCTATGCCCCATCTGCTTGGCCACCCACATTGGATGCTCCCCAGAAGACAGCATCATCGAGGCGTAGGTGTGGCGCGTTTGGTAGGGGCGTCTGTACCGAACCCTGGCCTTCTTCATCGCATGCACCCACATGGTTTTTCGAATCGGCTGATCACCGGCCCATCGCTCGCCAGTCCGAGGGTTCTGGAACACCTCATTACCTGCGTGGAAAGTGTGAGCCTTTTGCGCGGTCAGCGCGGCAAGGGCGGGCATCAACAGTTTGATGCTGCGTTTCCCCGCCACGGTCTTGGTCACTTCAGCCTTTCCTCCTGCCGCTTGGGTCATTGCCCGGGACACATAAGCCTCTCCCTTCAGCCAGTCGATATCCCCCCAGTCCAGCGCCACGAGTTCGCTTGTGCGCATTCCGGTCCAGAGTGCGAACTGCACTAGGTTGCGAGCCTGCCCATCAATAGAAGCCAGGATTGCTCGCTGCTCCTCTGGTGAGAACGGATCCACGTCATCCTCCTTTACCTGATCCTTCCGGGTATACGTCCAGCCGGCCAGAGGGTTCACCTCCACCAGCTCTTCATCGACAGCATCGTTCAGGGCTGAGCGCAGGCAGCTCTGGATGTTTCTCAAGGTTTTGTTACTGACCTGTAAGGTTGCAAGCCAGTCACGCACTGCCTTGCGCTTCAGGTCGACCACCATGGCATGGCCGAGGGCTGGTACCAGACGAAGCTCTACGATCTTTCGGTAACCCTCATAAGTGCTGTTGGAGACATGCTTCTGTTTTCCAGCCAGCCAGCGGGTCAGAAAACCGGCAACCGTCTCCCTACTAGACTCGGGCGCGAACTGCACCGCCCTAGGCGAGCGGGGGAAGGTGATGGCGTAATCGAAGGTGCCTGCAGCAATGGCGTGCTCAATAGCTGCTTTGTGCCGCTCGGCAAGCTTTAGGTTAGTGGCGGTGGGCTTGAGTGAGAGGCGCTCACGGCACCGAACCCCGCGGTACATGAACGTGATTTCGATACTCGAGTCCGAGACCGCCCGAACTCCCCGCCCATCTCTACCCATGATTCATATCCCTCTACATCGATTAAAACCCGGCCATCTGGGGCCTTGATCCATATTTCTCCGAGCCGCCAAATTCCGTCGCGAAGCTTCGAGCGGATAGCGTCTTCGGAGTAGCCAGACGCGCTGGCAAACTTTCTGATGGTTACGTAGCGCATACGTCGTTATTCCTGACTGATCAGGATTTGTGATTGCGCGCAAGGTGGCGTATCTGCCCGTTGACTCCGGCTTGCTGGAAAAGTGTTGGCTTCCGGATTTTTCGCGAGTTCCTGCTTGTGCAGGCAGCGGTTAACTTTGGTTTTGGTCATTTCCGAGTCCCCTTTAACTACACGGCTAGCCTACGGGTGGCTGCCCCGCGTGTGTTTCGCTTTCAAGCAACAAAAGCGACGGAAATTAAAAGTCTGGTAATTCCCTGCCAGGTGGATGGACGAGGCCACGTGGGCTGACGCAGTCAGATTGCTGCTTGCTCTCTGAAACCCAAGGACAACCTCAGGTTTGATGTAGCCTTTTCTGCTCGTAGGCGATGCGGTTCATTACGCAGATTGGAATTGCGAACCCTTGAATATTTGTTTTGAAGGTTTCGCAACCGTCTTCGACGATTCCACAGGGCACACCCCGGCGGAAACGCATTCCCCTGCCGATGTAGTTGCGCAGGATGATTTCCCAGGACTCATCGTCGTAGTAGAAACCTGTGATGTCAGCCCAGTTGGCCTTGACTCCGCTTCCAATGACTCCTTCAGGTGTCAGGCAGAAAATTTCTACCTGGTTTTCCTGGGTGACTGGTACGGCGTAAATCCGGCCATTCGGTGCTACTGGTGGGAAAGTTCGCCCGTTCCCAAGGTCACGAAATTCCATGGTAGTGCTCCGTGTGCATGACGTTGCATGACACGCTATGCCAGGTCTTGGAAATCCCAAACCGGCCCTGTCGCAGGGTTATGCCGTTGGGTTTTCTGCAAGCCGCCGTAAGCTGTGTTGATCACAACAGGGATTAGCGCCATGGGTAGTACATCAACAGCGATTCGAGCTAGCTTGCTGGCTGCGGCAGTAGCTTTTCTGGTTGGGTGTTCTGCCACTCAATCGCCGAAGACAGTTCAGCTTCCTGAGCCAAAGGATGTCCCGAAGGAAAAATGGTCGGATGCAATGCACGTTCTGACTGCCATGGGGATTTCCGGGCAGCGTGACGTTCCAATCGAGATGGTAGGGGGAGTTGATAGAGTGAGCCCCGCCAACAGCTCAGGGGCAGGGCTAGGGGACGCTGGATTAAGTGCGATTGGATATGTGTCACCGCCTTCAGGCATGAGCGGTGGCGCAGCCGCAGGTGTTGGCTTGGGTTTGATGCTACTGGGTGGATCAAGTGATCCGGCTCGTGCAACTCAGGTTGTTGCCTGGGTGCCTTCCGATCAGGCCGGCTCACCACAGGAGGCATCGGCTCTGGCCCTGCAGAAGGTGGAGGAGGCCCGCAGAAAGAGTTTTTCAGGTGGTATGTCAAAGCTGGGTATGCAGACCGGCCGATACCCTGATGGTCATTCGCGCTCGTACGCAACGCCAGCAGATATTTTTGCGGAGCGTCCTATCCCATTCGCGGATACACCCGCAGCCTCACCAAGCTTCTTGGCGTCGCCTCGCAGCTACGGGCCAATCTTTATCCGGCACAACCAGTTCACGCTTGATGCCTACAAGAATGACATGACGACCTCGGAAGCCATGCTGCTCGCATCGAAGCGCTTACCCGACTGGATCTACATTTACCATCCAGGCCAACGGTTGAGAAAGAATTCGATCCCTGCGGCAATCTTCAATCAGGGCCGCGCTCTCTATTTCGTCGGTAAGTAATTCTGCTGGGCTTTATCGCCGCGGGTTTCTCAAAGCTCTCGGCGATATTTTTGGGTATGCCTTAGCTGATACGTTCAGGGGTAACGTTTTTCCTGGAGTTCAATTTTATAAGTAACGGTCTAAGTGATACGGCTAAAAATCACCACCCAAACTGATACATGAAAGGAAATCCCATGTTCGTCCGCGCTTACCTTCGCGCTTCCACTGCGGAGCAGGACGCCAGCCGTGCCCGTGACGCTCTGCAGCAATTCGCTGCTAACCATGGCAAGGCCATTGCCGCGCAGTATATCGAGAACGCCAGCGGGGCCAGGGCCGACCGGCCGGAGCTGCTGAGGCTGCTAGCTGATGCCCATAGCGGTGACGTGTTACTGCTTGAGAGCATTGATCGGCTTTCACGGTTGCCGGCGGCTGATTGGCAGGCGCTCAAGACCGCGATTGACTCCAAGGGACTGCGCATCGTCGCCTTGGATCTGCCGACCAGTCACCAAGGTATGAGAGAAACGGCAGGTGACGAGTTCACTGACCGAATGCTGGCAGCTATCAACGGCATGATGATCGAGATGATGGCGGCTATTGCGCGCAAGGACTATGAGCAGCGTCGGGAGCGCCAAGCGCAGGGTATTCAGAGGGCAAAGGCTTCCGGCGCTTACAAAGGTCGGCCAACTGACAAGGGGCTGCATCAGCGCGTTGCTGAGCTGCTGGGCGCTGGCCTGGGCATTCGGGCGACCGCTCGTCACGCAGGGTGCAGCACCACCACAGTGCTTAAAATCCGCGATGAAATGATCGAGTAATAGCGCAGCTTAGCTTTACGTGCTGTCGAGCAGCAGTGTCATCGGTACGAATTCTACTCAGATAGCAGGCCTTATTCGCCGCCTGAGTAGAATCCCGATCCCCTGGAATGAACTGGCTCGTTTAACGGCCCAAGCGACGCCGCAGTGCTCTGATAATTCTGGCGCGCAAGAGGAAGCTTGCGACTGACACCGCTAGCGCTATACCGCCCGCCAGTTCGCCGAAACGGACGAACGCAACGATGTTTCCCAGGGCGAGAACCATAAGGCCGTAGAACTCGGCATTGGCCTTGCCGGCAGCTAGAGCCTGATGTTCGGTGAGCATCCACTTCGGCGACAGGCAGAAGGGGCATACGGACGACTCCGGGTCACGGCCGCCCACTGGTACTCCGCTGATGTAGAACGGCGCGCTGGTGATCACTTTCGGAACCATCATCTTCTTGCAGCACTGGCACTCAACTTTGCTCATGACGTGAACCTGCTGGACTTGGCGCATGCCTGAACGTTACCCGAGCACTGGTGAATCCCAAGTCAGCGCCTTGCGGGCCTGCCGATGTGCTGCAAATCAGTCGGTGTGATGTTTCTTGTCGAGATGATCCGCGACCTTGTAGCCAATCACCGCCACCACTCCCAACGTGCCGACCACGCCAATGAACGCATAAACCAGTAGCTCAATCGAGTCCATGTCTTGCTCCTTCTGGGCTGAGAACTTGCATTGAATCCAGCTTCTCATCTGCTGTGCCAATCCCAAGGATTTCATCCTCCTGAAATCCCTTTTCGCCGGTATGGCTGATTGAACTCGAGGGCGACCGGCGCACCGCTCATATCCGCTTCGCGACACGTGTCTCAAAAAAGCATGCTCACACTACCTCTCTTGCCTATGGGAGTCTGACGGTTCACCTCACATAGAGAGAATCTGTCGATTTTGGCCGAAGGGGTGTCGTGAAGAGGTGTTGCCGCTGCAACCCGCATGGTTGCTCGGTTTCAGGTTCTTCAGGGTGTTTTGTACAGGTTAAGTGGTGTCGTAAAGGGGTGTTGCTGTCCGGGCAAGGGGTGTCGTGAAGAGGTGTTGCTACTGCAACCCGCATGGTTGCTGGGGTTCAGGTTTTTCAGTGCGTCTTGTACAGGTTAAGGGGTGTTGTAAAGGGGTGTTGTTCGGGTAAGGGGTGTCGTGAAGAGGTGTCGTCGCTGCAGCCGCATGGCTGCATGGGTTTCCGCTATTCGCCATGCACCATGGAAACATCGGCAGATCACGACGGATGACGACTGAGCATCAGGGGGCATTCGTCAGGTACACACTGTGACAACAGATGGTCGGCAAATGACGACGCTACGGGCCGAGCGAAAGAGCGCGTGCAATAAATGCGCAACAGATGACGACGTTGAGCTGCATGAAGAAGTTCGCTACTCAAATGATAAAGCCGGCTGATCCATCACCTGCCGGATAATCACTGCATAGGTTGCTAAAACCCGATTTCAAGAACATGTTGCAGCAGACGTGTCGTTGCTGGCGACACGCTTGGGTGCGGCCTCATCATCTTCGAGTATTGAGAACGGAGCGCAATGAGCCGTCGGGCCTGTGACATGCAGCCAGCTCGACGGGTTAAACTTGCGTTTTTGCCCGTACTCTAAGGAATTATTGCGTGAACACGGAGAATCATTCCCAAACCGCCGCCTTCCTCTGGTCGATTGCCGATCTGCTGCGCGGTGACTTCAAGCAATCCCAGTACGGCCGCATCATTCTGCCGTTCACCCTGCTGCGGCGCATGGAGTGCGTGCTGGAGCCGACCAAGGACGCCGTGATCAGCCAATCCTGCGCCCAGGAAGGGCGGCCTGACCTGGTGCGTGAGAAGCTTCTGCTGCGCGCTGCCGGTCAGCAGTTCTTCAACGCATCGCCGCTGTCGCTGGGCACGCTGTCCGATACCCAGACCAGCGAAGACTTGATGAGCTATGTGCAGGCCTTCAGCACGGACGGCCGCGAGATCTTCGAGCATTTCCACTTCGAGGATTTCGTCCAGCAGTTGGCGTCAGCCGACTTGCTGTACCAGGTGGTGCAGCGCTTCGCGGCGGTCGACCTGAGCCCCAAGCGCATCAGCAACTTCGGCATGGGCATCATCTTCGAGGAACTGATCCGCAAATTTGCGGAAAGCTCCAACGAAACCGCCGGGGAGCACTTCACTCCGCGCGACATCGTGCACCTGACCACCTCGCTGGTGATCACCGGTCAGGACGACAAGCTCAAGCCCAACAGCATCGTCACCATTTACGACCCGACTGCGGGCACCGGCGGCTTCCTGTCCGAGGGCGACGAGTACATCCAGTCGATCAGCGAGCAGGTTACCGTGTCCCTGCATGGTCAGGAGCTCAACCCCGAGTCCTACGCCATCTGCAAGGCGGACATGCTGATCAAGGGCCAGAAGGTCGAGAACATCAAGCTGGGCAACACGCTGTCGGATGACCAACTGGCCGGCGGCAAATTCGACTTCATGCTCAGCAACCCGCCATTCGGCGTGGAATGGAAGAAGGTGCAGAAGCGGATCACCGACGAGCACAGCGAAAAAGGCTTCGCTGGCCGCTTTGGCCCCGGCCTGCCGCGGGTGTCCGATGGCTCGCTGTTGTTCCTGCTGCACCTGACCAGCAAGATGCGTGACCCGCGTGAAGGCGGTTCTCGCATCGGCATCATCCTCAACGGCTCGCCGCTGTTCACTGGCGGTGCCGGCAGTGGCGAGTCGGAGATCCGCCGCTACCTGCTGCAGAACGACCTGGTCGAGGCGATCATCGCCCTGCCCACCGACATGTTCTACAACACAGGCATCGCCACCTATGTGTGGGTGCTGTGCAACCACAAGGCCGCCGCGCGCAAGGGCAAGGTGCAGTTGGTCGATGGTACCCAGCACTTCAGCAAGATGCGCAAATCCCTGGGCAGCAAGCGCCAGTTCATCACCGACGAGCAGATCGAGGCCTTGGTACGCCTCTACGGCCGCTTTGAGCAGACTGCTCAGAGCAAGATCTTCCCCATCGACGCCTTCGGCTACCGGCGCATTACCGTCGAGCGCCCGTTGCGCCTGAACTTCCAGGCCACCCCGGATCGCATCGAGCGCGTCCTCGAAGAAAAAGCCATGCAGAAGCTGGACGACGACGCTCGCCTGCGTCTGCTGGCCGCGTTGCAGTCAATGGATGCCGGCATCGTCCATCGCAACCGCGAGCAGTTCGGCAAACTGCTGAAAAAGGCCCTGACCGGACATGGCATCAGCCTCAGTACCGCCGAGCAGAAGGCGGTGATGAACGCGCTCGGCGAACGCGACCCCGAGGCCGATATCTGCATGAGCAAGGGTCAGCCCGAGGCAGATAGCGGCCTGCGCGACAACGAGAACGTACCGTTGGGCGAGTCGATCTACGCTTACTTCGAGCGCGAAGTGAAGCCCCATGTGCCGGACGCCTGGATCGACGAGAGCAAGCGTGATGCCCAGGATGGCGAGGTCGGTATCGTCGGCTTCGAGATTCCGTTCAACCGGCACTTCTACGTGTTCCAGCCGCCGCGTCCGCTGGAAGCCATCGACCGCGACCTCAAGGCCTGCACCGACCGCATCAAGCAGATGATCGAGGCGCTGTCGGCATGAGCGAGCCAAACACACCCCGCAGTGCAACGGACGACCGCTTCGACGAAGTGCTCGCGCTGATCCATAGTGCCAGGCAGCAGGCCATGCAGGCGGTGAATACCCGGCTGATCGAGCTGTACTGGCAGGTCGGCGCTTATATCAGCGGCAAGCTGGAACAGGCCGAGTGGGGCGATGCCGTGGTCAGTCAGCTGGCCGAACATCTGGCCCGGACCCAACCAGGGTTGCGCGGTTTTACCCGGTCGAATTTGTTCCGCATGCGGCAGTTCTACGAGACCTACCGCACCGAGGAAAGAGTCGCACCACTGGCGCGACAATTGTCCTGGTCGCACAACCTGATCATCTTCAGCCAGAGCAAGCGCCCGGAAGAGCGGGAGTTCTATCTGCGCATGGCGGTTCAGGAGAAATGGTCGAAGCGCGAGCTGGAGCGCCAGTTCAAGGCGGCGCTGTTCGAGCGCAGCGTCACCCAGCCGGCAAAAGTATCGGCAGTGCTGAGACACACTCACCCCGCCGCGCTGGAGGTGTTCCGCGATGCCTACATGGTCGAGTTTCTCGACCTGCCCGGCGGCCACGCCGAGGCCGATCTGCATCGGGGCTTGTTGACACGGCTCAAGGATTTTCTGATCGAGTTGGGCCGCGACTTCTGTTTTGTCGGCTCCGAATACCCGCTGCAGGTCGGCGGGCGTGATTTCGCCCTAGACCTGCTGTTCTTCCACCGTGGCCTCAACTGCCTGGTGGCCATCGAGCTCAAGGTCGGCCGCTTCGAGCCGGAGTACCTGGGCAAGCTCGGCTTCTACCTGGAAGCGCTGGATCGTGACGAACGCAAACCTCACGAAAACCCCGCCATCGGCGTGCTGCTGTGTGCCAGCAAGGACGACGAAGTGGTCGAGTACGCCCTCAACCGCAGCCTATCGCCGGCGCTGATCGCCGAATACCAGACCCGTCTGCCGGACAAGCAGTTGCTGCAGGCCAAACTGCACGAGTTCTACGCCCTGAATACCGCACAAGGAGAGGCGCAATGAGCCAGTTCAAGGCGTACCCGGCGTACAAGCATTCCGGGGTGGAGTGGTTGGGGGAGGTGCCAAGTCACTGGCGGGTAGAAAGCCTGAAGCGCTGCTGTAATGTGTTCCCAAGTAACGTGGATAAAAAGTCCTATGAAGGACAAATACCAGTTCGTCTTTGTAACTACACTGACGTGTATTACAACGAAAAAATAGATGCCGGTATAGAGTTTATGTCTGCAACTGCTACGCAGGAACAAATCTCAAAATTTAGTCTGCGCGCCGGAGATGTAATATTTACTAAGGATTCAGAAACTGCCGATGATATTGCTATTGCCGCTTATGTCCCCTTCGACCTTCCAGGAGTGATTTGTGGCTATCACTTGTCAATGGCACGACCGAGTGCAGATGCAGATGGGAGATTTGTAAAGTGCTTTTTTGATAGCCATTCAGCCAAGGCGTATTTTGCTATTTCTGCAAATGGGCTGACGCGCGTCGGATTAAGCCAATACGCAACAGATAACGTACCTTTGCCTCTCCCTCCGCCGCCAGAACAAACCCAAATCGCCCGCTTCCTCGATCACGAAACCGACCGCATCGACACCCTGATCGAAGAGCAGCAACGCTTGATCGAACTGCTCAAGGAAAAGCGCCAGGCCGTTATTTCTAACTCCGTCACCAAAGGCCTCGACCCGTCGGTGCCGATGAAGGACTCCGGGGTGAAGTGGCTGGGCGAGGTGCCGGCGCACTGGGATGTTAAAAAGCTCAAGAACATAACTTTGAAAATAATAGATGGCGCACACTTTACGCCGACTTACGTTGATGAAGGTATTCCATTTCTTCGGGTTACCGATATACAGACTCAAGACTTGGATATGGATAGCCTTAAGCGAATTCCAGAAGATGAGCACCGGGCACTCATTAAAAGATGTAATCCTGCGAAGGGCGACGTCTTGCTTTCAAAGAACGGAACAATTGGCATAACCAAGGTTGTGGACTGGGATTTTGATTTCAGTATATTCGTTTCTCTGTGCCTCATTAAGCCGGCCCAGAGTGTCTCGTCCAAGTACTTGCTGAACATGCTTTCAGGTAATTCTGCTTTGGAGCAGTTCAATGATTCTGGTCAGAAAACATCTGTTACTAACTTGCATTTAGAGAAAATTAGAGAGGTTTTTGTCGCGCTCCCGCGCGGTGGTGAGCAAGCTCAAATATCAAACTTCATAGATCAGAAAACAGGTGAGCTAGACAAGCTTATATCCGAGGCTAAATGTGGGATTACCCTCCTGCAAGAACGCCGCTCCGCCCTGATTTCTGCCGCCGTCACCGGCAAAATCGACGTGCGCGGCTGGCAGCCGCCGTCCCGCGCGCAAGCCCCCGTAATAGAAGAAGAGGCCGTGTAATGGCTGACAGCAAGGAAGCCCAGTTCCAGCAGGACATCATCAATGCCATGACCGCCCAGGGCTGGCTCACCGGCCCGGCCAGCGGCTATGACCGGTGCACGGCGTTGTATACGGAAGACCTGCTGGCGTACTTCAAGGACGCCTGGCCGGAGCGCTGGGACAAGTTCAGCAAGGCCAACCCCAATGACCCGGAAGGTGTGCTGATTCAGAAGGTGGTGCGCGAACTGGAGCAGAGCGGCACCCTGGACGTGTTACGCCATGGCTTCAAGCTGCCGGGGGTGAAAGTCGACCTGTGCAGCTTCCGTCCCGACCACGGGATGAACCCGGATACCCTCAAGCGCTACCAGTGCAACCGCCTGCGTGTGGTGCCAGAAGTGTCTTACTCGCCCCATGCGCGTGAAGCCGCGAGCGACGGGCAGAGCTACAACCCGCGTCTGGATCTGGTGCTGTTCGTCAACGGTATCCCCACCGCTACCCTGGAGCTGAAAAGTGAGTTCAAGCAATCGGTGGAAAACGCCAAGCGCCAGTACTGCAAGGATCGCCCGGTCAAAGACCCGCTGACGCGCAAGCCCGAGCCGCTGCTGACCTTCAAACGCGGTGCCCTGGTGCATTTCGCCGTCGGCCAGAACGAGGTGGCGATGACCACAAAACTGGCCGGCAAGGACACCTTCTTCCTGCCGTTCAACCTGGGCAGCGAAGATGGCGGTGCCGGCAACCCGATGCCGCAAGACGACAGCCAGTACGCCACCGGCTACCTGTGGCAGCGCTTGTTCCAGCCGGATGCCTGGCTCAAGGTGCTGGGGCGCTTTCTGCACCTGGACAAGAAAACCTCGGAAGACTTCGAGGGCAGGCCGATCACTAGGGAGACCATGATCTTCCCGCGTTATCACCAGTGGGAAGTGGTCAACACGCTGATCGACACCACCCGTGCCGAGGGGCCGGGACGACGCTACCTGATCCAGCACAGCGCCGGCTCAGGCAAGTCCAACTCGATTGCCTGGACCGCCCACCAGCTCGCCTCGCTGTACGACGAGGCCGGGCAACGGCTGTTCAACTCGGTGATCGTGGTCACCGACCGCACCGTACTCGATAGCCAACTGCAGAACACCATCTACCAGTTCGAGCATGCCCAGGGTGTGGTCAAGCCGATCACCCGCGACGTCGGCACCACGAGCAAGTCCGAGCAACTTGCCGAGGCATTGGCCGAGCAGACGCGGATCATTATCGTCACCATCCAGACCTTCCCGGCGCTGTTCGATGCCCTGGACAAGTATCCCAAGCTGGCGTCCGGGCGCTATGCGGTGATCGCCGACGAGGCCCATTCTTCGCAGACCGGATCATCGGCCAGCAAGCTGAAACAGATTCTAGGCAGCGATGCGCCGGATAAAGGAGACGAGGAAGAATCGGTCAGCGCCGAAGAGCTGCTGGACGCAGCCGTGGCCGCGCGTAGCCCCAACGAGCGCATCAGCTACTACGCCTTCACCGCCACGCCCAAGGCCAAGACCCTGGAGCTGTTTGGCCGCCCGGCCAATTCTGAGCTGCCGCCGAGTGCAGGCAACAAGCCCGAGGCGTTTCACCTGTATTCGATGCGCCAGGCCATCGAGGAGGGATTCATCCTCGACGTGTTGCAGAACTACACCACCTACAGCACCGCCTGGAAGATCGCCCACCCGGATGCCGAGGACGAGGAAGTCGACTCGAAGAAGGCCCGCAGCAAACTGGCGCGCTGGGTGCGCCTGCACCCGTACAACATTGGCCAGAAGGTCGAGGTGATCGTCGAGCACTTCCGGCAGAACATTCGCTACCTGCTGGGTGGCCAGGCCAAGGCCATGGTGGTGACCAGCAGTCGCCAGGAGGCGGTGCGTTACCAACTGGCCATGCACGAGTACATCAAGCAGCAGGGCTACAGCGATGTGCATCCACTGGTGGCCTTTTCCGGCAGCGTGTTGCCCGATGGGGTTATCCCCGAGGAAGTCAGCGAGAACAGTAGCGTGCTCAATCTCGGCCTGAATGGCCGCGACCTGGCCAAGGCGTTCGACACCCAGGACTTCAATGTGATGATCGCCGCCAACAAGTACCAAACCGGCTTCGATCAGCCCAAGCTGTGCGCCATGTACGTGGACAAGAAATTGCAAGGCGTGGACTGCGTGCAGACCCTGTCGCGCCTGAACCGCACCTTCCCGGACAAGCGCACCTTCATCCTTGATTTCTTCAATGACCCCAAGGACATCCTGGAGTCGTTCCTGCCTTACTACACCAAGGCCGAACTGACCGACGTGACCGATCCCCAGCTCATCTACGACCTGCAGAAGAAGCTGGATGCCGAGGGCATCTACCACTGGCAGGAAGTGGAGGCGTTCGCCAGCGCCTTCTTCGACCCCAAGGCCGCCGCCAGCAAGCTCAGTTACTACTGCCAGCCGGCCAAGGAGCGTTTCGCCAAGCGCTACAAGCTCGCCGCCGAGGCGCGCGCCCAGGCGCTGGACTTCAAGCGTACCGCCGCAGCCAATGGCGACAGCGCCGGCCTGAAAAAGGCCGAGCACGCGGTCAAGGAGGCCGGCGAGCAGGTCGATCAGCTGGACCTGTTCCGCAAGAACCTGCAGAGCTTCGTGCGTCTGTACGAATTCCTCTCGCAGATCGTGCCCTATGAGGATCGCGAGCTGGAGCAGCTCTGTGTGTTCGCCAAGCACCTGTACCCGCTGCTACGCATCGACCGCCTCGACGAAGACGATGTGGATGTGGGCGAGCTGCAACTGACCCACTACCGGCTGACCAAGCGTGCCGAACACCAGTTGCGCCTGAGCGAGGAGCAGGGCGAATACGGTCTGGAGCCCGCCACCGACATCGGCAGCGGCAAGGCCCACGATCCCGAGAAAAAACACCTGTCGGAAATCATTGAGGCGCTCAACGACATCTTCGGTGCCGAAGTCAGCGACGACGACCAGCTGCATTTCCTCACCGGCATCGCCCAGCGCATCAGCCGCCAGGACGACGTGATGGCCCAGGTCAACAGCCAGCCGGCCGACCAGGTGATGCACGGTCTGTTCCCCAAACGGGTGGAAGACATCGTGCTGGACGCCATGACCGACCACGAAAAGCTGTCGCTGGAAGTGCTGGATAACGTGGCCAAGAGCCGGGCGTTTGCGCTAGTGATCTACAAAATGCTGAAGGCGATGAGCGGCGTTGATGAGCAGGCAATGCGCGGGCTCTGATGGTTTTTCAGCGGGCTGAGTTGCGATTATGGAGAAGGAACCAGGATGTCGATTCCGGATTTTCAAAGCGTCATGCGCCCGGTGCTGGAGGCGGTTCGAGACGGTGTAGCGATTCCGCTCAGCGTGTTGCGCGAAAGCATCGCTGATGTATTCCAGTTAACCGAGGAAGAGCGCAAAGAGCGGCTGCCGTCGGGGCATCAAACGGTGATCAACAACCGGGTGGGCTGGGCCAGGACCTACCTGAACAAGGCCGGTCTGCTGACTATTCCGAGCAAGGGCATGGTGCAGATCACTGCCCGTGGTCGGGAAGCACTGGCCAACGGCCCGGAGCGCATTACCGTGGCCTGGCTGAAGCAGTTTCCGGAGTTTGCCGACTTCCATACCGCTAAACCGCAGACCGTTGATGTGCTTGGAGTGCTTGAAGTCGAGGCTGCCGAGATCACACCGGACGAGCAATTGGCCGAGGCTCATCAGGCACTGGTGCAGTCACTGGCCGATGAGCTGTTGGCGCAGGTCAGGGCGGCCACGCCAGGGTTTTTCGAGCAACTGGTGGTCGATCTGATGTTGGCCATGGGCTATGGCGGCTCGCGCAAGGAGGCCGGCAAGGCAACCCAGGCCACCAACGATGACGGAATCGACGGCATCATCAAGGAGGACAAGCTCGGCCTGGATGTGATCTACCTGCAAGCCAAGCGCTGGACCAATACGGTGCATCGTCCCGAGATCGACAAGTTCATCGGCGCGCTGACCCGGCAGCGGGCACGCAAGGGCGTATTCATCACTACGTCGGAGTTTTCCGTAGGCGCACGCGAGGCGGCACTTGGCCTGGATATCAAAGTGGTACTGATCGATGGCGTCGAGCTCGCGCGGCTGATGGTCGAGAACAACCTGGGCGTGAGCGTTAAGCAGGTGTACGAGGTGAAGCAGCTCGACAGCGATTACTTTGCTGAAGAGTGACTCACAACCCTGGTGGCGGTTCAGCCCAGCAGGTATGAGGCCGGATATCACTGTTGGGCTGGCAGTTAGTATCCCAACCAGGGGGTAGGGCTACCTACAAAACCTACAGAACTAGGTTTCGTAGGTTTTGTAGGTAGCCCTGCCGGCCTTTTGAGTAAACAGGCTGGGTCGAGGCTACGTTTTTCGCCAGACATAGCGTGTCGATGGGCGGCCACCTTTCTCACCGGCAACCTCGTAGCCAACGATGAAGTCGTGTTCAACCAGAATTGCGAGCGCATTATTCACGGCGTCCTGCGAGCCCAATCCCGTCCAGTCCTTCTGGCGCACCTCTCGTGCGGTAAACGGCTCGGGTAATTTCTGCTGACGTTCCAGGAGCAACCGGGCCCCCAGTAGTGGGGCGTTAATTGCTGCACCGTACAACCGCTGTGCATGGCTCATCAGGTAGGCCGCCCAGCCAATTGCTCGGGTAGCAGCCTCTGCACTGACCACTTGCAGTCCTCCGCCGATAAGCTCGAATAGAAGTGCTAATCCGGCAATGGTCTGCGGCATTTTTAGGAAGTGGGATTGCAATGCTGGATGTAATTCTTCCCTCCGGCTTTCCTGCATGTGACGGGTATACCAAGCGTTAAATATCTCCTGTGCCTCCGGGCTGAACCTGAGTGCAGAACGAGGCTCATCGGGTATTTGGTCGAGCTGCTCGATAACCCAATCCACGCGCTCAGTGGCGGCTTTGTTCGGCCAGCGGTCCACCAGACGCCATTCGCGGACATCGTCGGGATAAACGGCGAGTTGCAGGCGCTGAATCAGGCCGTCATCCAATTCGCCGCTGATCGCGGCGCGCACCAGCGATGCGATTCGTGACGGTTGAATGCCGCCGATCAAGGATAAACAGCATGACTCGATGAAAATGGTGCCGCGCCCAATGCGGTCGTAGGTGAATGAGCCGTTGCCATCGAAACATTCCAGGTAGAACGCTCGCGCAACAGAACCGTCCTCGCTCTGTATCGTCGCCAGCCAGCCTCCCAGCTCGTCACGCACAAGCAGTAGGCCGTTGGGGTTTTCGTTGAGCAGTTCGCCGAGTTTCTCGACAGTTGAGTCGTTGACGATGTACCGGCGCAGGACTGGAGCCTGCATGTCGCTGGAAAGTCTGTTCAGTTCCGCCAAAGCTGCGTTCTTGTCGCCGCTACCGAGAAGTTTTTTTGCCTTGACCTTGGCGGCGTTGCGCTCCATTTCAAGCAGCTCGCTGCTGGCCTTGTGCTCGGCCTCAGCCAGGCCGTACTGTTTTCGCTCCCTGGACTCCAGGGCATGCAGTGGGCGCAGTGCCTGTTTGAGTGCTGGCGATTTCATCGCTGATGGTCGACCGATGATGACGCCCCATTGATTGGGGACGACCATCCAGTCGTCGTGCTGTTTCGGGTGGATGGTAAATTTGCGACCCACCACAGCGCTGGCAGCAACCACGAGTGCGACCCCAATAAAGTCTGGTGGGCACTGGGTGCGTTCAGCGACATCGCGTACATATTCCCGCAGATCGGCTGGCAATAGCTCGTCACGCCAGGGCATGACCCGAGACAGCCCGCTCGGGAGCGGCTTTGGCGCAATTTCCAGACTCAGATATGAGGTAAGTGCCGGTTCGGGCATCTCTGCCAAGAACGGCGGCATCTGCTCGTGTGTGGTCATTGCTCATCTCTCTCGGAGAGATCCTGAGTGACGCCATCACGCTCGCTGATCTTGCTCTCCAGCCAGGCCTCCACCTCCGCGACGACGAAGTAAACGCCAGCCTGTTTGCTCGGGCCAAATTTGATGGGGCGAGGGAAGCTGGGGTCGGTTTCGCGCAGCTTTTCGAGGCCGGAGCGGCTCTTGTCAAAGCAGTGCTGCAGAGAGGTGTGACTAATCAGGTATTTCTTGGGGGCATGTGTCGGCATGTGTGGGTCTCTGTGTGTAAGCCGACACAGATTTAATACCCCCGACAGCGCTTTGGGGCGCGATTTCAAACCAAAAAAGCGACGGAAAACGTTTTCTTGGTTGTTGAGGTAAAGGCGGCAGCCGCGGATAGGCTTCGCGGGCAGGGGGCTGTCATAAAGCTGGCATAACCCAGCCAAAACAGCCCTAAAAGGCACAAAAAAGGCACTGTAGCTATTCGCTAAGTGCCTGATTCTTAACGCTTATTTGGTGGAGCCGGGGGGATTTGAACCCCCGTCCGCCAGTTCTCCGCTGTCGGTTCTACATGCTTAGCCGTGTCTATTAAGTTAACCCTTGGCCGCCCGACGGGCAGGGTGCTTTGGGCGAGTTGTGTAAGTTTTAGCCACTTCGTCCACAACGTACTACGCGGCGATTCTGTTCTATATGACAATCATTTCGGGTTTACAGACATCCCCTAATGATTGCTGGAGCCGAAGCTACCAGAAGTGCGACTAGGCTGCTTACGCAGCTAGTTGGGCACCGTAATTGTCATCATTGGCAATTATAAAGTTTGCAACAGTGGATTTACGAGTTCTGTTACCCACTCGGCATGCCCCTCGAGTTTCGCTACCGGCGTCGAATCCTAATCGGCCCCAAAACTGTCGTTGCAGGGCAATTGTACAGCCAAACCATGGCTAACGTCGACCGTGCTGATGATCAAGCCTGCACGGGGCTGAAACACCAGTTATGATTAGGGCCCTTCAGGCAGGAAGCTTCGACTTCAGGACGAGGTATGTATGTTGCGCGCACAGCGCTACCCCTTGCGTCGATGGATTTGGCGGGCGTTTGTTCAGAGCGCTTTGATTCCGCTGATTCTGGTCGAGTTCGTACTTGTTACGGTTTTTCTGGTCGGTAACGAGGCGATCCGTGAGGCGCAGGTTGGTCACCTGCAAGAAAACGCATTGGCCACGCTTTCGGCAGCGGCCACGCGTGAAAGTGATGTGATTGATATTCACCTGCAAGCTGTTAGTCAGCAGGCCAAGATATTCGCTGATGCAACGGCGCGAGCGCTTGCCAACAAGGCGTACACGCCGGATGCCGTTGAGCAGGGTCGTCATGCGTTGTCAGACGACGGCGTGTTCTACAGCCGCAGTGACGATGGCCGTGCGGCGTCCTTCTATTCCAGTGCAACGCCAGTTGCCAAACAAGACCATGCCAAGGCGCTGCGCCTGTCTCAACTGGACCCGTTGATGCGCTCCATGCATGAGAACGACTCGAGTGTCGCTGCGTTGTATTTCAATACTTGGGACAGCTACAACCGCATCTATCCTTACTTCGATGTATTGCAGCGCTACCCGGCAGACATGTTCATCCCCAGGTACAACTTCTATTACCGTGCCGATGCCACGCACAACCCTTCACGCCGCGTGGTGTGGACCGATGTGTATGTTGACCCTGCCGGGTTAGGCTGGATTATGTCGGCGGTTGCTCCGGTTTATCAGGGGGATTTTCTTGAGGGCGTTGTTGGCCTTGATGTGACCATCAACATGGTGCTCGACCAGATCAATAATTTGCAGGTGCCTTGGCAGGGGTACGCGGTGTTGCTTAATAAAGATAACAACATCATGGCGCTGCCGCCGCCGGGTGAGCGTGACTTTGGTCTGCGCGAACTTACCGACTATTCCTATGCCGAAGCGATTCGTCGTGAAGTGCTTAAGCCCGAAGATTTTAATCTGGCATCGCGTGCGGATATGCAGCCGTTGATTGCCGCCATAGCTGCAGATCGGCCCAAAGTCATGGAGTTGGAGTTGGGCGGTCGCAAGCAGTTAGTGGTCTGGAGTGAGATTGAGCAGACCGGCTGGCGGCTGTTATTGGTGGTTGATGAAGAAAAAATACTCAACGAAACCAATATGCTGGCGGCGAAGTACGACAAGATTGGCTACTGGTTAATCGGTGGGCTGGTGCTGTTTTATCTGCTGTTTATTCTGTGGATGTGGCTGCGCTCCAGGCATTTGGGGCGGGAGTTGATTCAAGGTGTTGGCGGGATTGTGGTGCGCATGCGCCAGCTGGGTCAGGGCCAGTATCAGACCGTGGGTGACAGCAGCAGAATTGAAGAATTGGCTGCAATCGAGGCTGCAGTCACTCAAGCGGGTGAACAATTACAGGCGAGTGAGATACAGCGCCTCGATGCGGAAAAGCTGCTGCGGGTGGTGGTTGAAAGTACCACTGAAAGTATGTGGCTGATTGAGGCCGACTTGCTGATGATTTCGGTGAGTGAGCGTTTCTGCAAGCGCTTCAGTCTGGCAGATAAGCGCATGACGATGGCTGAATTCAATGAGCGCGTTCACCCGAATGATTTGGAGCGGGTGCGCCATTTACGCGAGCAGTTTGCCGCCAGCGGCGAGGATCACTACGAGGCTGAGTATCGCTTTGCCGATGCCAATATGCATTACGTCTGGTTGCTCAGCCGAGGCCGCGTACTTGAGCGTGATGAGGCAGGCAAACCATTGCGTGTGGCGGGCACGCACGTTGATATCAGCGGGCTCAAGGAAACCCAGGAAGCGCTGCGCCTCTCCAGTTTGCAGGCGCAGGATGCCAGCCAGTCGAAGAGCCGTTTTTTGTCGAGCATGAGCCACGAACTGCGCACGCCGTTGAATGCGATTCAAGGTTTTGCGCAACTGATCGAGGTCGATGCACAAGAACGTGAAAACGCGCAGCAAGAAGCTGATTATGCGCGGGAAATCATCAATGCGAGCCGTCATCTTGCCGCTTTGGTGGATGACGTACTGGATCTATCGAGCATTGAAAATCGCCCTCAGCAATTGCAGATGCAGCCGGTAAAAATTGCCGGAGTGCTGCACGGTTGCGCCGAACTGATTTTGCCAGAGCTGCAACAGCGTGGTCTGCGCATTGATGTGCAAGTGCCTGCAGACTCAGCGTTGTGTGTGCAAGCGGATGCCCGGCGTTTGCGTCAGGTACTGCTGAACTTGCTATCCAACGCAATGAAGTACAGCCGTGAAAGCGGTTTGATCACGCTGGGTTATGAGATGCGTTCAGACTGCGTCCGGCTCTGGGTCGAGGACGACGGAGTGGGGCTGAGCGAGGAGCAACAACAGCAGTTGTTTCAGCCGTTTCAGCGTTTGGGACGCGAAAGCTCAACGATTCCCGGCACCGGTATTGGCCTGGTCTTGAGCAGAGAGTTGGCGCAGTTGATGGGCGGCGAGATTGGCTTTCGCAGTGAAGAGGGGCAGGGTAGTTGTTTCTGGGTGGACCTGCAGAGCGCTTTGCCTGAGTGAGGCGGTGAAGGCGTCGGGCGCACTATTGACCTGCGCCCGACGTGTCCTTTTACTCGTTGGCGTCAAGCAGCGCTTGGGCTTTAGCGAGCGTTTCCATCGACTTGGCATGATCCCCCGCCTTGTGTAGCTCCTCACCTTCGGCACGCAGTTTTTTCACTTCGGCTAAAACAGTTGGGTCGCTCGGTGGGTTGCTGGCAAGCTCGGCATCGATCTTAGCCATATCAGCAGGGCAGTGGTTGGCCCAGGCTGAAGTGCTTAGCAGGGCGGCAGTAAGCAATAGTGCAAATCTACGCATGATAGCTCTCCTGTGGACGGACATCGCTGAGTATAGAGCGCTGTTAAAAACGCTCATGTCCGTTGGTCAGCACAGATTGGGATGGCGGTGAGTGGTATTAGCCCACCGCCATTCGCTCAGGCTCTTGCGCGGGTTACGCGGTCTACCAGATACACCAGGCTGTGGTAATCGATACCGGCGTGGTGGCTCAGGCCGATTTCACAGGTGCGGCTGGTGGAGATGCCTTCATCGCAAATCTGCACTGCACTTTTCAGGCTGCGCAGTGCGTGAGCATTCAGTTCCGGTGTGGTGAAGCCTTTGTCACCGGCAAAGCCGCAGCAATGAATGCCTTCCGGGATGACCACCTGCTCGCTGCAGCGCTTGGCAATGTCAATCAGGCCTTGAGCTTCGCCCAGGTGTTGGGTGCTGCACGTTACGTGAATCGCCACCGGCTCTGCTTGCGGGGTGAACTCCAGGCGGTCGAGCATGTGCTCACGAATGAACTTCACCGGGTCGTGCAGTTTAAGGCGTTCATCAAGGCCATCTTGCAGCAAACGCAGGGTGCAGGGGCTGGTGTCGCAATAAATCGGATCAAGCCCACCGCGGCTGGCTTCGAGCAAGGCATCTATCAGTTCGCTGCGCTTGCGATCGGCTTGCTCTGCATAGCCTTTCGAGGCGAATGGCTGGCCGCAGCAGAGGCTGCCTTGTTCCGCCGGGAATACCACCTGAAAACCTGATTTCTCGAGCAAAGCGCGGGTTTTATCAATCAGCGGGACTTGTTCGCGGTCGCTGAATGCCGGGCCCATCGCGCGTGAAACACAGGCAGTGAGGTAGACCACGCGAGGTCGCGAATCAGTCACTTGCTGGGTGTTCAGGCGAATTGGACGAGCCGCTTGTGGCATGGCCGGTGTCCATTGCGGCAGTCGGTTGGCGCTGATTTTTGTGAGGTTGTGGCTCAGGCTTGCAAGGTTCTTCGGGCCGAGTAGCTGGCGCGCCATGTTGGCGGCCATCAGGGTGAAACGTGTGCCTTTGATCGCGCCGTCGAAATGCTTGGCCAGCCAGTTGGCAGTGCCAGTGTTGTTGGCATCGCGAGCGCGTAATTTACGCACCAAGTCGCCAGTGTTGATGCCTACCGGGCAACGCTGGGCGCAAAGGCCAGTCGCCGCGCAGGTGTCGACGCCTTGGTACTGATAGTCACGCTCGAGCGTTGTGGTGTCGATGCCGGCGCGCTTTTTGGCCTGAATGTCGCGCCAGATAACGATGCGCTGGCGCGGGCTTAATGTCAGTTCGCGCGACGGGCATACCGGTTCGCAAAAGCCGCACTCGATGCATTTGTCGACGATCTCATCGGCGGCGGGCAGCGGCTTGAGGTTTTTTAGGTGAATGTGCGGATCGTTGGACAACACCACATCCGGATTCAGAATGCCTTGCGGGTCGAGCAGGCGCTTGATCTGCCACATAAGCTGATGGGCATCTTTGCCCCACTCAAGCTCAACGAACGGCGCCATGTTGCGGCCGGTGCCGTGCTCAGCCTTGAGTGAGCCGCCAAATTCGACTGCGACCAGTTGCGCGACATCCTGCATGAAGGCTTCGTAGCGGGCGACTTGCTCGGGCGAGTCGAAGCCCTGAGTGAACACAAAGTGCAGGTTGCCTTCCAAGGCGTGGCCGAAAATGATGGCTTCGTCGTATTGATGCTTGTCGAACAGTTGCAGCAGGCGGTTAACCCCTTCAGCCAGTTGTTCAACGGGGAAGGTGACATCTTCAATAATGACCGTGGTGCCGGTTTCGCGCACGGCGCCAACGGCCGGGAAGGTGTCTTTGCGAATACGCCACAGCTGGTTGTACACCACCGGGTCTTCGCTGAAATCGACCTGTTTCTCAACCGGGAAACTGCTGAGCGAGGCCATTACCTGAGTCAGTTGCTCATGCAGCAAACTCTGGCTGGCGGCGCGCGATTCAATCAGCAAGGCGCAGGCGTTATCGGACAGGTTTTTGACCCAGTCCGGCATGCCGGCTTTGTTTTCGACTGAGCGCAGGCTGCGGCGGTCCAGCAGTTCCACCGCTGAAACCGGCTGGGCTTTGAGTACGGTAACGGCGCGGCAGCAGTTCTCAACATCGGGGAATACCACCAAGGCGCTGGCCTTGTGTGGGTGATCGGGCACGGTGTTGTAGGTCACCGAGCTGATGAAGCCCAGGGTGCCTTCGGAGCCGACCATCAAGTGGCTGAGAATTTCCAGCGGCTGGTCGAAATCGACCAGCGCGTTAAGCGATAAACCCGTGGTGTTCTTCAGGCGGTATTTGTGGCGAATCTTGCTCGCTAATTCACTGTTGTTACGAGTGGCGCGGGCAAGTTCCGCAAGTTGCTCAAGCAGCGCGGCGTGGCTCTGTTCAAAGGCGGCAACACTGGCGCTGTCTTCGGTGTCGAGGACGCTGCCATCGGCGAGCACGATACGGATGCCCGCCAACGTGTTGTAGCTGTTTTGCGCGGTGCCGCAGCACATGCCGCTGGCATTGTTGGCGACGATACCGCCAATTTTGCAGGCGTTGATCGAAGCAGGGTCTGGGCCAATCTTGCGCTGGAACGGCAGCAGCACGGCGTTGGCATTGGCGCCGATTACGCCCGGTTGCAGACGGATCTGCGCGCCTTGCTGGAGGATCTCGCGGCCATTCCAATTGTCGCCCAGCACGATCAGCACTGAATCGCTGAGTGCCTGACCGGACAAACTGGTGCCGGCAGCACGGAACGTCACCGAAACACTCTGCGCTGCTGCCAACTTCAATACCGCGACAACTTCCGCTTCGGATTCGACGCGAATCACCAGCTTGGGAATCAGCCGGTAGAAGCTTGCATCGGTGCCGAATGCCAGTGTCGACAATGGGTCGTCAAAACGTCGTTCACGGGGAATCAGGCGTTCAACTTCGCTGAGAAATACGGCAGGCAGACCCATGTGTGCTCCAGTGTTGCAATTATTGCCGGCCGCAACAGCGGCCGTATCCAGTGGCTCAATGCAGCGTGTGTTTAGCGGCCCAGTTCGCGAACCAGCGATTCCGCGCTGATTTCGCTGATCGACTTGGCGCCGGTGAGCACCATGGCCACGCGCATTTCTTTCTCGAACAAGTCGAGCAGATTGCTCACGCCTGCTTCACCGGCAGCGGCGAGTGCGTAAAGGAAGGCGCGGCCGAGCATCACGGTGTCGGCGCCCAGCGCGATCATGCGGACCACATCGAGGCCGCTGCGGATACCCGAGTCGGCGAGAATCTTCAGGTCGCCCTTTACTGCGTCGGCAATGGCCGGCATGGCGCGGGCGCTGGACAGAACGCCGTCGAGCTGACGCCCGCCGTGGTTGGAGACGACAATGCCGTCGGCGCCGAACTTGACTGCGTCTTTGGCATCTTCGGGGTCGAGAATGCCTTTGATGATCATCGGGCCGTCCCAGAAATCACGGATCCACTCCAGGTCTTTCCAGGAGATCGACGGGTCGAAGTTATTGGCCAGCCAGCCAATGTAATCCGCCAGACCGGTCGGGTTGCCGCGATAGGTCGAGATGTTGCCCAGGTCGTGCGGGCGGCCCATCAAACCAACATCGAAGGCCCACTGCGGATGCGTCATGGCTTGCAGCATACGGCGCATGGCAGCATTCGGGCCGCTCATGCCGGAGTGGGCGTCACGGTAGCGAGCGCCTGGCGTTGGCATGTCCACGGTGAAAACCAGTGTGGTCACGCCAGCGGTCTTGGCGCGCTCAAGTGCGTTCTTCATGAAGCCGCGATCTTTGAGAACGTACAACTGGAACCACATCGGGCGATTGATTGCCGGGGCAACTTCTTCAATCGGGCACACCGAAACGGTCGACAGGGTGAACGGGATACCTTTGGCGGCAGCTGCGCGCGCGGCCTGTACTTCACCGCGACGGGCGAACATGCCCGTGAGGCCAACCGGTGCCAACGCTACCGGCATCGACAAGGTTTCGTTGAACAGTTGGGTTTCGAGGTTCAGCTCGCTCATGTTGCGCAACACGCGCTGGCGCAGAGCAATTTCCGAGAGGTCGGAGACGTTATGGCGCAGGGTGTGTTCGGCGTAAGCGCCGCCATCGGCGTAGTGAAACAGGAACGGTGGCAGCTTGCTTTTTGCGGCGGCGCGGTAATCGGTCGAGGCAGAAATGATCATAGATGAACAACCTGTAATTTAATCAACGAATGGCCGGGCAAGGGGGCAATTGGATGTGCCGGTTGCCAAGGCCGGGCGCATTATTGTGCGCCGTAATTGACTAAGCCCCGCCTCGAAAGGCGGGGCTGGTTTATCAGTTTACTGGGCGAGCATTAACGGGTCGGTAATGCCCAGGCCATAGACGGCAAACAGGGCAATCAGGCCGGTAAACAGAACGTAGTACAGCGTAGGCCAGATTGTCTTGCGCAATGTAGTGCCTTCGCGACCGAGCAGGCCGACTGTGGCAGAGGCGGCGACCACGTTGTGAATCGCGACCATGTTGCCAGCCGCTGCGCCGATGGCTTGTACCGCGACAATCAGTGCGCCGGACATGCCGAGCGTATGCGCCACGCCAAACTGGAACTGACTGAACATCATGTTGCTGACAGTGTTGGAGCCGGCGATGAATGCGCCGAGTGCACCGATGCTTGGCGCCAGCAGCGGATAGATGCCGCCAACGCTGTCCGCGACCCAGCGAGCCATGACAATTGGCATGCTGGCGATGTCGGCGCTGTTAACGCCCGAGTTGATCAGAATACGCACCATCGGCACGGTGAACAGCAGAACGAAACCCGCGCTGAGCAGAACACTGCTCGACTCTTTAACGGCTGCAGTCAGTTCACGAACACGCATGCCGTGCAGGAAGAAGGTGGCGATAACCACTGCAACCAGAATACCGCCTGGCAGATACAACGGCTGGAAGTTGGCGCTGACGCCTGCTTCGCCCATCAAGTCCGGGAAGTTGATGACCACAGCTTTGAGTGCGGCGGAGACTTCCGGGAATACGCGGCTGATGACCAACAGGGCGCCCACCAGTACGTAAGGCAGCCAAGCGCGCAGCGAACTCATAGGCTTTTGCGTGAGTTCTTCGAGCTTCATTTCAACGGTGCCGATCCACTCTGCTGGCCAGTCTTTAGCCGGTGCAAAATCCCACGAGGTTTTCGGTACCAGGAAGCCGAAACGGGCAGCGGTGGTGACAATCGCCAGGCCTGTAAGGCCGCCAATCAGTGACGGGAACTCAGGGCCGAGGAACACGCCGGTGAGGGCGTAAGGAATGGTAAATGCCAGGCCGGCGAAAATGGCGAACGGCATGACTGCGAGGCCTGCCTTCCAGCTTTTCTCCTGACCGAAGAAGCGCGTCAGCATCATGGCCATGAACAGCGGCATAACAGTGCCGACAATGGCGTGGATGATGGCAACTTCACTGGTAATCAGTTGCAGGAACTGAGCCCATGATGAGCCGTGTTCAGCCAACTGTGCGCCAATGGCGTTGCTGTCGAGGCCGGTGCTGACGCCGACGATGATTGGCGTGCCAACCGCGCCGAACGACACCGGTGTGCTCTGGACCAGCATGCCCATGAGGACGGCGGCCATGGCAGGGAAGCCGATAGCGACGAGCAGCGGCGCAGCAATTGCAGCCGGTGTGCCGAAGCCAGAGGCGCCCTCAATGAAGCAACCAAACAGCCAGGCAATGATGATCGCCTGAATGCGGCGGTCCGGGCTGATGGTGGCGAAGCCTGCGCGAATAGCAGTGATGCCGCCGGAGTGTTTGAGGGTGTTGAGTAGCAGGATTGCGCCGAAGATGATCCACAGCAAACCGAGGGTAATCAGCAGGCCCTGAATGGTTGAGGCCAATACGCGATTGAACGTCATGTCCCATGCAAACAAGCCAACGGCGGCAGTCAGCAGGTAAACCAGCGGCATGGCGCGTTTTGCCGGCCAGCGCAGGCCGATCAGCAGAATCGCGGCCAGCAGAATCGGCGAGAAGGCGAGAAGTGCGAGTAAGCCGTTATTCATTGGTCTGGCTCCCTGCGCAGGCGAACTGACTGGATATATTCCGAGTGTTGGCAGGGAAGGTTGGCATTGGCGACATCGATAACCTCGTGGCGTATTTTGAAATTATTATTAGTTAGTGCTTGAATTGGTCAGACCAATTTACAAATTGATGGGCTCAGAGTAAAAGGCCGGTGCGGTCAAAGTCAATTTATGTCTCTACAACTTTGGTCTCAGAGCGCTATCTTGTGCAGTGTCTGCAGGCTCTATAGGCTTCGTGCAGGACATCCCGAGGCCGCGCAGTGCGGCGCCTCGGGGTGGTAAAACCAATAAGGTGATGGAAATGGACGTAGGGCAGGTACAGCAGCGACGTTTGTCGGATGGCATTGTCGAGCAGATCGAAACCATGGTGCTTGAAGGTACGTTGAAGGCGGGCGAGCGCTTGCCGGCTGAGCGTGTGCTTGCTGAGCGTTTTGGTGTGTCGCGCCCTTCGTTGCGTGAAGCGATTCAGAAATTGGTCGCCCGGGGATTGTTGGTGAGCCGCCAGGGCGGTGGCAATTATGTGTCGCAAACCTTGGGCTCGACTTTCAGTGATCCGCTGCTGCACCTGCTGGAAAACAACCCAAGCGCCCAGCGCGACTTGCTTGAATTTCGTCATACGCTGGAGGGCTCTTGTGCGTTTTATGCGGCTCAGCGCGCCACCAGTATTGATCGCGTGCGGCTGACAGCAGCTTTCGACGCGTTGCAGGAGTGCTACAGCCGTGCGGGTAAGGCGACTCGCGCAGAAGAGGGCGCCGCCGATGCCAACTTCCATCTGGCAATTGCCGAGGCCAGCCACAATGCCGTGTTGCTGCATACCATTCGCGGCTTGTTTGATCTGCTCCGGCGCAATGTGGTGACCAACATTGGCGGCATGTATGCGCAGCGTGACGAGACCCGTGACATGCTGATTGCCCAGCACCGCGCGTTATACGAGGCCATCATGCAAGGCCATGCCGAGCAGGCGCGCACGTTGTCCAATCAGCATATTGATTACGTGCAAGAAGTCTTGTCCGACGTGCAGCAGCAGGCCCAACGAGTCGCCCGCGCCCAGCGCCGCTCAACGCATGGCGGTTAATTATTGACGTTGGCGTGATCCGAATTGGGTATGGCCGATTATTTGCCGCCGTCCGAAATCGTCATGACGGATTGCCCCGTTCGGGGCTATCCATCCTCCGGTGATTGATCGTTATGACTCAACACCCCACGGAGGATGGATCAACCGCAGGTTAATCCGTCATGGCGTAATTGCGGGTGTACGCGGTTGCGGTTGTTTGGCGGTTGCGGATTATTGACACGACCCATAAACGGATTGCGCGTCGATGCGCGAATTCGGCGTGGCGGATTATTTGCCGTCATCCGAAATCGTCATGACGGATTGCCCCGTTCGGGGCTATCCATCCTCCGGTGAATGATCGTTATGACTCGAAACCCCACGGAGGATGGATCAACCGCAGGTTAATCCGTCATGGCGTAATTACGGATGTACGCGGTTGCGGTTGTTTGGCGGTTGCGGATTCTTGAAACGACCCATAAACGGATTGCGCATAGATGCGCGAATTCGGTGTGGCGGATTATTTATCGAGGTCTGAAATTGTCACGACGGATTATTTGCCGTCACCCGAAATCGTCATGACGGATTGCCCCGGTGCGGGGCTATCCATCCTCCGGTGAATGATCGTTATGACTTAACACCCCGCGGAGGATGGATAAACCGCAGGTTAATCCGTCATGGCGCAATTGCGGGTGTACGCGGTTGCGGTTGTTTGGCGGTTGCGGATTCTTGAAACGACCCATAAACGGATTGCGCGTCGATGCGCGAAATTGTCGTGGCGGATTATTTGTCGAGGTCTGAAATGGTCATGACCGATTATGTGCCGCCATCCGAAATGGTCATGACGGATTGCCCCGTTCGGGGCTATCCATCCTCCGGTGGTTGGTCATCATGATTCAATCGGAATTGATCATAATGATCCAACGCGCACCCTTGGCGAGGTGGCGATTCCGCAGGAGGGGCGGGCGCAGGCTACGCCGTCTGGGCAGGCGGGTGATTAATCGCCTTTGCCCTTGGTGCGCATGGCGCGCTGGACTTCGCGGTCGGCGTCACGTTCTTTCTCGGTGTGGCGCTTGTCGAAGTCTTTCTTACCCTTCACCAAGGCGATGGTGCATTTGACCAAGTGGGCTTTCCACTGGATCGACAATGCCACGCAGGTGTAGCCCTTCTGATTGACCGCGCCGAACAATTTCTCCAGCTCGCGCTTGTTCAAAAGCAGCTTGCGGGTACGGATCGGGTCAGCGATCACGTGGGTGCTCGCCGTTTTCAGGGGGGTAATGTGGCAGCCCATCAGCCAGGCTTCGTCGTTCTTGAGCAGCACGTAGCTGTCAACCAACTGAGCCTTGCCGGCGCGCATGCTTTTCACTTCCCAGCCAGCCAGAACCAGACCGGCCTCGAACTTGGTTTCGATGAAATAGTCATGCAGCGCCTTTTTATTCAGCGCGATGGTGCCTTCTTGATGTTTCTTTTGTTTAGCCATAGGCGGCGCATTATAAGGAGTCGCCAGCATCTGCGCTACGGACTCAAGCAGGCAAAGTGTGTGATTGATGATTGCAATCGCTCTCGACCACCCGCAATCGTGGTTGGGCACGGGCAGAATAGCGGTTGCTACGCGCTGCAAGTGGCCGGGCAGTGAGGGTCGTCAATTAACTACTATAAGAGTTGATGCAGTTTGCAGCGTGCATGTGTGGGCTTTGTACGGGCCGGCCAACCTACAATGGCTGGCGTCGGACTTTTCGGGATTCGTCCAAGCTTGAGCCGCGTGGGCGAATCCCCGACAATGCGCGCACTTTTTCTCACCCAATCAGGCTGGCGGTACATGGCAACAGACAAAGTTTCGATACATGGCGCATGGGTCAGCCGCTGGGTGTTTATCCTTGCCGCAACGGGCTCCGCTGTGGGCTTGGGCAATATCTGGAAGTTCCCGTACATGACCGGCATGTATGGCGGCGGCGCTTTCGTGGCGATGTATCTGGTGTGCATCGCCCTGATTGGAGTGCCGATCATGCTTGCTGAAACCCTGATCGGGCGTCGCGGACGGCAGAGTCCGGTGAACTCGATGAAGGCGCTGGCGGCAGAGTCGGGCGGCTCCAGGCTGTGGCCACTTGCCGCCGTCATCGGCATGGTGGCGGCGTTGTTGATCCTGTCGTTTTACAGTGTTGTGGCGGGCTGGTCGCTCGATTACATCATCGGCATGGGCCGTGGTGATTTCAGTGGTATCAGCCCGCAAGGGGCGGGCGAGGCCTTTGGTGGGCTGACCTCGGACCCCTGGCGCCTGACGCTTTGGCACACCCTGTTTATGGTCTTCACCGGTTTTGTGATCGCCAAGGGCGTGGTTGCGGGGCTTGAGCGCAGCCTGCGGATCATGATGCCAATGTTGTTTGTGTTGTTGCTGATGCTGCTGGGCTACAGCCTGACCACCGGTCACTTCATGGATGGCGTGCGCTTCTTGTTCCACTTCGATTCGAGCAAGGTGCAGGAAGGCATTTTGGCAGCGATGGGCCATGCATTCTTCACGCTGAGTGTGGGTGTGGGCTCGATCATGGTTTACGGCTCTTACATGCCGAAGAAGTCATCAATCGGCGCCACCGTGCTTACCGTCGGCTTGTTGGATACGGTTGTGGCGCTGACGGCCGGGCTCGCGTTGTTCCCGATTGTGTTCGCGGCCGGGCTGGAGCCCAGCGGTGGACCGGGTCTGATGTTCGTGACCTTGCCGATTGCCTTCGGCAACATTGCCTTTGGCCAGATCGCCGGTCTGGTGTTCTTTGTGCTCGTGGCGCTGGCCGCCTGGAGTTCGTCGATCTCCATGCTGGAACCTGCGGTTGCCTACTTTGTTGAGCGATCAGGTCGCAGCCGCGCAGTTGTCACCTCGACGCTGGCATTCTTTTGCTGGTTGGTCGGCATGGGCACTGTGCTGTCGTTCAATGTTGGTGCCGATGCCAAGTTCTTCGTGTTTGCCAACGATGGCTTCCATCTGTTTCAGTGGGGCGCTGAGGGCGGCAAGAACTTCTTTGAAGGCATTGATTATTTGACCAGCCGCCTGCTGTTGCCGCTCGGCGGGTTATCCTTTGCGCTGTTTGCCGGCTGGGTCATGACCCGTGAGGCGGTGCGTGACGAGTTGTCGATCAGCAGCCCTGTGCTGTTCAATGTTGCGTTGTGGCTGATTCGTGTCGTTGCACCGATTGGCGTTTTGATTGTCTTCGTTGCCGAGCTGACGAAGTGAAACCGATGAACCTGTGGAGTGAATACCCCGGCTTATGACTACTCATATTCAGCGTTCGGCGCTGCTGCCCTATACCGCTCAGGCGCTATACGATCTGGTCAATGATGTGGCTCAGTATCCGGAATTCCTGCCCTGGTGCGCCTCAAGTCAGGTGCTTGAGGTCAGTGACGAACACATGCGTGCGAGCCTGGATATCGCCAAGGGTGGCCTGAGTTCACGCTTCGTTACGCGCAATACGCTGGTGCCGGGCAAGTCGATTGAACTGAACCTGGATGAAGGCCCGTTCACCAAGTTGCACGGGCGCTGGGAGTTCAAGGCGCTCGGGGACAAGGCCTGTAAAATCAGCCTCGACATGCAGTTTGATTATGCCGGCTCGCTGGTTCGGGCAACCCTTGGGCCTTTGTTCAATCAGGCGGCAAATACCCTGGTCGATGCCTTCTGTCAGCGCGCCAAGGATCTCTATGGATAAGCAAACCATCGTGGTTGAGGTTGTCTATGCACTGGCGCACAAGCAAAAGCTTTTGCGGATCAATGTGCCGCAAGGCACAACCATGCGTGAGGCGGTGCTGAAGTCCGGTATGCAGGAGCATTTCCCCGGATTGGATTTGGCGGAGAGCCCGCTGGGTATATTCGGCAAGGCCGTGCCCAAGCCCGATGAGCGGATTATGCAAGAGGGTGAGCGGATCGAAATTTACCGGCCGCTGATTGCCGATCCCAAGGAAGTGCGCAAGCAGCGTGCGGCCAAGGCAGCAGAGGCGGCTAAGGCTAGAAGTGCTGAGGGCGATTCGTAGGTCGACTGTTGCTGCTGCGATGGCGTGAACTGTTTTGTTTCGCGCCCTGTAGATATCAAAAAGCCCGGCATGCCGGGCTTTTTGTTGCTGAGCGCTAACCTGTGCAGGTTAGGGTGCAGTCTCCAGCGGGGCTGGTGTCGGCACCGGTGCTGTTTCAGCGTCGTCGATTTCTTGCTGAATAGTGTCGAGCAGCGAGCCGGGCTCTGCAGGCTCTTCTTCAACAGGTTCAACAGGTGCCGGTGCGACCGGAGTATTCTCCACGGGTTCAGTGGTCGGTGCCACCTCGGTCGTGGTGGTCGCAGGCGTATTGCCCATGATCTCTTGCTCGCGGCTCATACCCGGCATGAAGTCGCCAGAAAGACCTACCAGTTGGTCGCTTTCATTGAAGGTAATGCTCACGCGCTCCTGCGTACGCTGGCGGCCGCCTGGCTGCATGCTGTACAGGTAGTCCCAGCGATTAGCATGGAACGTGTCGGTAATCAGGGGGTTACCCATGATAAACCGCACTTGTTTGCGGGTCATTCCAGGGCGTAACTGGTCTATCATGTCTTGTGTGACGACATTGCCCTGTTGAATGTCGATTTTATAAACCCCGGGGTATGAACAACCGGCGATCGCGAAGAGCCCCGTCAGGGTGAGGCTTGTCATCAGGAGCTTGGTTTTTTGCATCGGTGGGTGACTTCCACTATCTTGGCTGGGCAATATAAACCCAGATCATACCCGTAATAAGGGAAGCTGCGAAACCGCTTCCACGAGAAAGCAGACCATGGTTGAAAATAACGAGTTAAGAAAGGTAGGCCTGAAAGTGACCCTGCCACGGGTCAAGATCTTGCAGATGCTGGATTCTGCGGGTCAACGGCACATGAGCGCAGAGGATGTTTACAAGTCTCTGATGGAGGCAGGAGAAGATGTTGGCCTGGCCACCGTATACCGTGTACTGACTCAATTTGAGGCTGCCGGCTTGGTCGTGCGGCATAATTTTGATGGCGGCCACGCTGTATTCGAACTGGCTGATGGTGGTCATCACGATCATATGGTCTGCGTCGAAACCGGTGAGGTTATCGAATTCATGGATGCACAGATCGAAAAGCGCCAAAAGGAAATCGTTGCCGAGCACGGCTTCGAGTTGGTGGATCACAACCTCGTGTTGTACGTGCGCAAGAAGAGTTGATACCGCGCTGCATTGCAGCGTAGTGATGAAAAGCCGATCAGCTAATCCTGATCGGCTTTTTTTGTGCCGGCTTACGGGGCGGGGTTGGGTTGGGCGGTGTGAATCGCCTGAATGCCTTCCATGACTTCGCTGCTCAATGTCAGCTCGCTGCTGGCCAGGTTGCTCTCAAGCTGCTCCATCGTGGTCGCGCCAATGATGTTGCTGGTGACGAATGGTCGTGCGGTCACAAAAGCCAGGGCCATTTGAGCCGGATCGAGCCCATGCTCTTTGGCCAGTGCTACGTAGCGTGAGCAGGCTGCAACGGCTTGCGGGTTGCTGTAGCGCGCGAAGCGACTGAATAGTGTCAGGCGGGCATCGGCCGGACGTGCGCTGTTTTCGTATTTGCCGCTGAGCATGCCAAAAGCCAGAGGCGAGTAAGCCAGCAGGCCGCATTGTTCGCGAATGGCCACCTCCGCCAGGCCAATTTCGAAGGTGCGGTTAAGCAGGCTGTACGGGTTCTGGATGGACACGCAGCGCGGCAGGTTGCGGCTTTCTGCTAGCTTGAGAAACTCCATGGTGCCCCACGGGGTTTCGTTGGACAGGCCAACATGACGAATCTTGCCGGCCCTGACCTGTTCGGCGAGCGCATCCAGGGTTTCTTCGAAGGCGGTGAACTGGCTTTCCTGATGCTTGTAGTCGAGCTGGCCGAAGAAATTGGTCGGGCGCTCTGGCCAGTGCAGCTGGTACAGGTCAATCCAGTCGGTTTGCAGGCGCTTGAGGCTGGCGTCTACGGCTTCGCGAATGTGTTGACGGTTGTGTTTGAGCTGGCCGTCGCGAATATAATCGATGCCATTGCCGGGGCCGGCGATCTTGCTGGCCAGTACCCAGTCGGTGCGGTCGCCGCGTTGCTTAAAATACTCGCCAATGATTTGTTCGGTCTTGGTGTAAGTCTCGACGCGAGGCGGGACCGGATACATTTCGGCGGTGTCGATGAAATTAACGCCGTATTCCTTGGCCCGGTCAATCTGGGCAATGCCTTCGCTTTGGCTGTTTTGTTCGCCCCAGGTCATGGTGCCGAGGCAGAGGGCGCTAACTGTGATGTCGGTTTTACCTAGCTGACGAAATTGCATGATTGGCCCTTATTTGAGAAACAACTATAGAATCAGGTTGATAAAATTTTCGCAATCTGCATAATTGCGCAGCTCTTTCTGCAGTGGAAGTGATGCGCCGCCTGCCGAAAACATCTTGCCGTTTATCAGACGTGCTGACCCGAGCCCCCGATAGCGTCTGTATCCGGCTGCCTTTGACCTTGTCAAAGTACGCACTATTCAGTAAGATCCGCCGTCTTATTTATCAGGGCGGCCCCTGAGGCTATAAAGAATGAAGACTTTTACTGCTAAACCAGAAACAGTTAAGCGCGACTGGTTCGTCGTCGACGCTGCTGGTCAGACCCTGGGTCGTCTGGCTACCGAAATCGCTACTCGTCTGCGTGGCAAGCACAAGCCTGAGTACACTCCGCACGTAGATACTGGCGATTATATCGTTGTTATCAATGCTGAGCAGGTACGTGTTACCGGTGCCAAGACTACCGATAAGATGTATTACTCTCACTCCGGTTTTCCGGGCGGCATCAAGTCGATCAACTTCGAAAAGCTGATCGCCAAGGCGCCAGAGCGCGTGATCGAGACCGCGGTTAAAGGCATGCTGCCTAAGAACCCGCTGGGTCGCGACATGTACCGTAAGCTGAAAGTCTATGCGGGCGCTGCTCACCCTCATACTGCTCAGCAGCCCCAAGAACTGAAGATTTAACGGAATAGTTCATTATGTCGGCGACTCAAAATTACGGCACTGGCCGTCGCAAGACTGCAACCGCACGCGTTTTCCTGCGTCCGGGTAACGGCAGCATCTCTATCAACAATCGTACGCTGGATACTTTCTTCGGTCGCGAAACTGCCCGCATGGTAGTTCGTCAGCCGCTGGAACTGACCGAGCTGACCGAAAAGTTTGACGTTTTCGTTACCGTTGTTGGCGGTGGTGTGAGCGGTCAAGCTGGCGCAATCCGCCACGGTATCACTCGTGCGTTGATGGATTATGACGAGACTCTGCGTCCGGCTCTGCGTAAAGCAGGCTACGTGACTCGCGATGCTCGTGAAGTTGAACGTAAGAAAGTTGGTCTGCGTAAAGCGCGTAAGCGTCCGCAGTACTCGAAGCGTTAATTCGCTTCCTGCGTTCAAGAAAACGCCCAGTTTCCATTTCGGAGCTGGGCGTTTTTTATGGGTGCTAGACTACTGTGCGACAACGTGCCGCATCCTTACCAGCAGCGCGCTGCGAGGGAGTGCGCTGCACTTGGTTAGGTAATTGCCTTGTCAGTAAAGGGGCTTTTCTTTACCATTTGGCGAATTTTTTGCGCTACAAAATTTTATTTAAGTATAGGCCTGAACCACAGGCCACAAAGCTGATGGGAGACGACTGAATGAGCAATGACGGCGTGAATGCAGGCCGGCGTCGCTTCTTGGTAGCAGCCACCTCTGTGGTGGGCGCTGCAGGAGCGGTGGGTGCCGCGGTCCCGTTCGTGGGGTCATGGTTCCCGAGTGCCAAGGCTAAAGCAGCCGGTGCGCCTGTGAAGGTGAACGTGAGCAAGGTCGAGCCAGGCCAGCAGATGATTGCCGAATGGCGGGGGCAGCCGGTATTTATCGTGCGCCGTACCGAGGAAATTCTCGGTAACCTCGGCAAGATCCACGACCGTATGGCCGATCCGGAGTCAAAAGCTTCGGTCCAGCCGACCTACGTAGATCCGGTTACTCGTTCGATCAAACCAGAAGTGCTGCTGCTTATCGGCATCTGTACTCACCTGGGTTGCTCACCTACGTTCCGTCCAGAAGTCGCTCCGGCAGATTTGGGTCCTGAGTGGGTGGGGGGCTACTTCTGCCCATGCCACGGCTCGCGTTATGACATGGCAGGGCGCGTATACAAATCGCAGCCAGCGCCGCTGAATCTGCCAGTGCCGCCGCACTCGTATGAGACGGATGAGATTATCGTCGTCGGCGTGGACCAGGAGAAAGCCTGATGAGCAAGTTCATGGAATGGGTTGACGCCCGCTTTCCCGCCACAAAAATGTGGGAAGACCATCTAAGCAAGTATTACGCACCGAAGAACTTCAACTTCTTCTACTTCTTTGGCTCGCTGGCGCTGCTGGTTCTGGTTAACCAGATCCTCACCGGCATCTGGCTGACCATGAGCTACACGCCGTCGGCTGAAGAAGCATTTGCTTCGGTCGAATACATCATGCGTGATGTGGAATACGGCTGGATTCTGCGTCTGCTGCACTCGACGGGTGCTTCGGCATTCTTCATCGTGGTTTACATGCATATGTTCCGTGGCTTGCTCTACGGCTCGTATCAGAAGCCGCGTGAGCTGGTCTGGGTGTTCGGCATGCTGATCTACCTGGCGCTGATGGCTGAGGCCTTCATGGGCTACCTGCTGCCTTGGGGCCAGATGTCTTACTGGGGTGCACAGGTAATTATTTCGCTGTTCGGTGCCATTCCGGTTATCGGCGATGACCTGACTCAGTGGATTCGTGGTGACTACCTGATTTCGGGGATCACGCTGAACCGCTTCTTTGCTCTGCACGTTGTGGCGCTGCCAATCGTAATTCTCGGTCTGGTTGTGCTGCACATTCTGGCACTGCACGAAGTGGGTTCGAACAACCCGGACGGCGTCGACATCAAGAAGAAAAAGGACGAGAACGGCATTCCGCTCGACGGCATCGCGTTCCACCCTTACTACACCGTTAAAGACATCGTTGGCGTTGTGGTCTTCCTGTTCATCTTCTGCTCGATCGTGTTCTTCTTCCCGGAAATGGGCGGATACTTCCTCGAGAAGCCGAACTTCGAAGTGGCCAACGCATTCAAGACGCCTGAGCACATTGCGCCGGTTTGGTACTTCACACCGTTCTACGCAATCCTGCGTGCGATTCCAGACAAGCTTCTGGGTGTAATCGCCATGGGTGCTGCGATTGCCGTGCTGTTCGTGTTGCCTTGGCTTGACCGTAGCCCGGTTAAATCCATGCGCTACAAGGGTTGGATGAGCAAGATCTGGTTGCTGGTCTTCTGCGTATCCTTCGTGATCCTTGGTGTGCTGGGTGTATTGGCGCCAACTCCAGGCCGTACCTTGCTCTCGCAAGTGTGCACGTTCCTGTATTTCGCGTACTTCATCCTGATGCCTTTCTACACCAGGATGGAAAAAACCAAACCGGTTCCGGAAAGGGTGACTGGCTGATGAAAAAGCTATTTGCAGCAATGATTGTGGCGTGTCTGCCAGCTCTCGCCTTCGCTAGCGCTGAAGGTGTGCATCTCGACAAGGTTGATATCGACCTGACTGATAAAGCAGCCATGCAGGACGGCGCGCGTACGTTCGCCAACTACTGCATGGGTTGCCACGGTGCCAAATTCCAACGTTATGAGCGTGTAGCTGATGACATTGGTGTGCCGCACGACGTAATGCTCGAGAACATCGTATTCACCGGTGCCAAAATCGGTGATCACATGCAGAACAGCATGCGCTCTGAAGACGCCAAGGCCTGGTTCGGTGCAGCGCCACCTGATCTGACTCTGGTTGCTCGTGTTCGTGGTAACGATTGGTTGTACACCTACCTGCGTAGCTTCTACGAAGACCCGGCACGCCCAATGGGTGTGAACAACAAGGTTTTCCACAACGTCGGTATGCCTAACGTTCTGGTCGGCCTGCAAGGTCGTCAGTACATCGGTTGCAAGCAGGTTCAGGTCGTAGAAGACGGCAAGAAGCAGTATGACCCGCTGACCGGTACGCCAATTACTCACGAAGGTTGTGATGAGTTGGTCGTCGAGCCGAAAACTGGCGAACTGAGCGAGGCCGAGTTTGACGAGAAGATCAAGAATCTGGTGACCTTCCTGGCTTACTCAGCTAACCCGGTAAAACTGGAAAGCCAGCGTATCGGTACTTACGTTCTGCTGTTCCTGGCTTTCTTCTTCGTATTCGCCTATCTGCTCAAGCGTGAATACTGGAAGGACGTGCATTAATCTGCCGTCGCTCTGTTGTTGACCTGCGCGCCCACCTGGGCGCGCAGGTTTTTCTGCTTCAAATAACCATATAAGCGAGGAGGATCGCCATGGGCGTGACCAACCGGTTGGCCTGTTATTCCGACCCCGCCGACCACTACTCCCACCGCGTACGCATTGTGCTCGCCGAGAAGGGTGTCAGCGCCGAGATCATCACAGTTGAGCCGGGTCGTTACCCGCCGAAACTGCTTGAGGTCAATCCATACGCAAGCCTGCCTACTCTGGTCGACCGCGATCTGGCTCTGTACGAGTCAACCGTAGTGATGGAGTATCTGGATGAGCGTTACCCGCATCCGCCACTGTTGCCGGTTTATCCGGTTGCACGGGCAAATAGCCGTTTGCTGGTTCACCGTATACAACGCGATTGGTGTGCGTTGGTCGATCTGATTCTCGATCCGCGCAGCAAAGAACCCGCACGTGTTCAGGCGCGCAAGGAATTGCGTGAGAGCCTGACCGGGGTATCCCCACTTTTTGTCGACAAGCCATACTTCCTCAGTGAAGAAATGAGCCTGGTCGATTGCTGCCTGTTGCCGATTCTGTGGCGTTTACCGGTGCTCGGCATTGAGTTGCCAAAGCCGGCCAAGCCATTGCTCGACTACATGGAGCGTCAGTTTGCTCGCGAAGCGTTTCAGGCCAGCTTGTCTGGTGTTGAGCGCGATATGCGCTAATGCAGGAGGTCTCGATGAATTCAAGTCGCCCTTATCTGGTTCGTGCTCTTTACGAATGGATTGTCGATAACGGCTGTACCCCGCATTTGCTGGTGAATGCTGAATACCCGAACGTGAGCGTGCCGGCAGGTTTTGCCAACGACGGTCAGATCGTTCTCAATGTATCTCCCTCTGCCGTGCGTCATTTGCAGATGGATAACGAGGCCATCAGCTTCGAAGGTCGCTTTGGTGGCACGCCGCATAGCCTCTACGTTCCAGGTGCGGCCGTATTGGCCATTTACGCGCGTGAGAACGGTCAGGGCATGGTCTTCGATTTGGAGCCGCCTGTAGGCGAGGACGTTGAAGGCGAGGGGCCGGATGATCAGGGTCCACCGGATAGCGATCCACCACGACCAACCGGGCGCCCAAGCCTCAAGGTTGTGAAGTAATTTAAAAAGGCGATCAGACGATCGCCTTTTTAATGCCCGCAAAATGACGTTGATTCATCACGCTCAACCGCCGGAGGATGGATAGCCCCGAACCGGGGCAATCCGTCATGACTATTTCGGCTGACGGCAGATAATCCGCCGCGACGGATTCGGGCGTCGCTGCACAGTTCGCTTATGGATTGCCTGAATCATCCAAAGCCGCCAAACAACCGAACCGCGTACACCCGCAATTGAGCCATGACGGATTAACCTGCGGTTTATCCATCCTCCGAGGCGTGATTATCGCTCGCCGGAGGATGGATAGCCCCGCGCCGGGGCAATCCGTCATGACCATTTCGGATAATGGCAGTTAATCCGCTGCGAGGAATTAGAGCGTCGATGTGCAGCCATTTATGGATTGCATCAGGAATCCGAAAGCGCTAAACAACCAACGGCGGTGTGTACCCGCAGGTACGCCATGACGGATTAACCTTCGGTTTATCCATCCTCCAGGGCTTTTCTTTCGCCCATAAAGAATGGCGATCATTCGATCGCCATTCTTTATCAAGCAACTGTGCAATCAGTCGGTGTACTGGAACAGTTTGATGATTTTCTGCACGCCGCCTACACCCTGAACCACGTTGGTGGCTTGGTTGGCTTCGGCGTGTGTCACAAGGCCCAACATGTAGACGATACCGTTTTCGGTGATCACCTTGATGTTGGTGCTCGGCACGCTGGTGTCAGCCAGCATCGCGGTTTTGATTTGTGCGGTCAGCAAGGAGTCGTTGCTACGTGCGAGCAGTGTGGTTGGCGGCAGAACCTGCAGCTCGTTGTAGACCTTTTTAACGCCTTGCACGCTGTTTACGGCGCGTTCAGCCAGCGCTTTGAGGTCGGCGCGAGGGGTTTGCCCGGTCAGCAGGACCACACCGTTGTAGCTGCTCAGCACGATGTGTGAGGTCGGACTACTCAGGTCGGCGCTGGCTTTCTGTACGCTTGAGCGCAGTTCCGGGTCGAGCAGCTTGTCGTCCAGCGAGTTGCCGATGCTGCGGTTGGTGCAGCCGGATACGGCGATGGCCAGTAGCAGGCCGGCGATGACTAGGGGTGAACGCTTCATTCTTCGCTCCCGAATAGTTGGCTGTCGATAAGGTCGCACAGGCAGTGAATGCTCAACAGATGAACTTCCTGAATGCGCGCAGTAGATTTTGCCGGCACACGGATTTCGACGTCTTCCGGCAGTAGCAGTGAGGCCATGCCGCCGCCATCGCGCCCGGTCAGGGCGACTACAGTCATCTCGCGGTCGTGCGCCGCTTGAATGGCCTGGATGATATTGGCTGAGTTGCCGCTGGTCGAGATGGCGAGCAGCACGTCACCGGGTTGGCCGAGTGCGCGAATCTGCTTGGAGAAAATCTCGTTGTAGCTGTAATCGTTGGCGATTGAGGTAATGGTCGAGGTGTCGGTGGTCAGTGCAATGGCCGGCAGACTCGGACGCTCACGCTCGAAGCGGTTGAGCAATTCGGAAGAGAAATGCTGGGCATCGCCGGCTGAGCCGCCGTTACCGCAGGTGAGAATCTTGCCTTCATTAAGCAGCGCCTGAACCATGACCATGCTGGCATGCTCGATATACGGCGCTACAGCGCTCATGGATTGCTGCTTGGTGTCGATGCTGGCTTGAAACAGCTGGCGAATACGGTCTTGCATATCCATCAGAGAAAATACCTTGTGGTGTGCGATTGCGCAGGAGCGGTGAAGGGGCTGCGCACTGTGTGGGCGGCCGCCATCAGCATAATAGATTGGCTTGCGCGGGTGTTTGTAGCGAATGGCTTACGCATCAAAGGCGTTCTTGATCCAGTTGAGTTGTGGCGGCGAATCAGGTTTATGGCTAATGGCTATGACATCAAAACGGCACGGATGTTTGCCCCAGCGTGATTCTTGTTGGAGAAAGTGGTTGGCGGCAATGCACAGTTTCTGCTGTTTGCGCCTGTCCACACTCTCGGCGGCGCCTCCCCATCCTGAGTGGCGCCGATAGCGAACTTCTACGAATACTACTGTATCTGCGTCTAGCATGACCAGATCGAGCTCGCCGCGACGGCAGCTCCAGTTCTGGGTGATGAGGCGCAAACCTTGCAGTTTGAGGAAGTCGCAAGCCAGCGCTTCGGCGTCCTTGCCGGTGCTTTGCTTGCTACTTCGATCAATCAAAGAGGCGTGTCAGGCAGGCGCTGAACCTGTCCGTCGCGGAACTCAGCCCACGGCAGCTGGCGTTGAATACGCTGCTGAGCATCCAGCGACAGGCTGCCGGTAAAGCCATCGATGCGGGTCGATGGCAGTGCTTTCAACTGGCCGAGGCGTGGTGCCAGCGAATAGGCATCAATGCCCATTGCGTAAATCCGGCCCAGGCCGCTGTTGGCTTGTGGCCATTGATTGCTGATGCGCTGGCGGGTCGGATCGCTTGAGTCGAGCAGCCACGGCGTTTCGCAGAACTGAATACCGGACAGATCCTGATACTGGGCCTGGTTGTAGACGCCAGTGTACAGGTGCGAGGTCGCATACACCGCCATGTCGCCTGCGTATTGGAAGGCCAGAGTCGGCTTAATCTGCTGCGCCTGCTGCGGAGTGGCGGCGAGGAAGATGAAGTCTACGTCCTGACGAGGCGTGGGCTGTGCATCAACCGAGGTGCCGATGGTGCTTTCTACATTTTGCGCGCGGGTTTCGCTTTCACGCAGTTTCAGCAGGCGGGCAATTTGTTGCGCCAGTTCTACCGGCTTGGACACGTGTTCGGCTGCAATCATGTTGCCGCCGCGGGCGCGCCAGTCGCTGCTGAAAGCCTCAAGAACGCGGTCGCCCCATGTGCCGCTCGGTACCAGTGCAAAGGCGCTGCGGCGGCCATCAGCCCAAGCGCGGCGTGAGGCTTCGCGTGCTTCATCCTCAGCAGACAAACCGTATTGGAACAGTTGTGGCGGGCCTTCCTTGTCGTTTTCGCTGTAGTTGAGGGCCAGTGTGGTGATGGGCAGTTGCTCGCGGTTGTTGAGCTGGGTGACCAGTTCCTTTTCCAACGGCCCGACTACCAGTTGCACGCCACTGGCCTGCGCCTGGCGGTAGAAGTCATCAATCGAGGTCAGACGAGAGCTGTCGAAAAACTGGATGTTCGGCGCGGCTTGGCCGCTTTGCTGGGCTTCGAAGTTGGCAGCCATGAAGCCATCGCGCAGTGCGCGCGATACGCTGGCCAAGCGACCTTCCATAGGCAGCAGCAAGGCGATCTCGGACAGCGGTTGGCTGGCCAGTTGCTGCAGATCCTGCAGGGATTTTGGCAGGTTTAGCGCTGCCGGGTGATTCGGGTGAGTGGCTTGCCAGTTGCTGATGGCCTGCTGCTGAGTTTCCAGCGTGCCAGCACCTTTGGTGGCGCTAGCCAGTTCCAGCCAGCCAGAGAGGTCGGCATCACCTGTAGGTTGCAGCTGCTCTTTGGGCAGGCGCGAGACCAGTGACCAGATGGCTTCATGGTTGGCGGCTGCGGTGGCGCCGGTCAGCAGTGGTGCGATAAAGACGCGCTCGCGAGCGGCGGCAAGGGTCTGGCCGTCCTGCTCCAGTGCCGTGGCACGAACCAGCTGGCTGCGCGCCTGCTGCTCGACCGGTAACTCGCCGAGACGGGCAAAGCTTGGGTTCTGCAAGGCTTTAAGTGCCGCTTTCGGGCTCTTGCGCGCCAGTGCCAGTTCCGCAGTTAAGGTGCTGGCGTAGATTTGCTGGGCAGGCTTCAAGCCTTCCATCTGCACTTGCTCGAGAATGCTGCTGGCGCGCCCGATGTCCTTCTGTTGGTAAGCCAGGTCGGCGGCGGATAAACGCAACAGATTAGCTTCCTCCGACTGGCTGTCGCCGGCCTCCTGGAGCAGCTGTTCAATGCTGGCTTGAGGGGTGCGAGGCAGTTCGCCGAGCGTGGATGAAGGGGAGCTGGCGCAAGCGGCAATCAGGCCAACGAGGCAGAGCACGATAAAGGGGCGCAGGCAGGCGATCATGTAAGCGTTCCTGATACTTGATCAAATTGAAGGGCGATTGTACCGAACCACTGGCTCAGGTGCGATGTTGGAGGTGCTAAACGGGTTACAATAGCCTCTTTTATACGATTCTTGGGGCGTTGCTGTGACAGAACCGGTTATTGCTAACTCACAGAAGGGCACGCTGTTTGTGGTCGCCACGCCCATAGGCAACCTGGAAGACATCAGTGCGCGGGCCATTCGTGTGCTTAATGAAGTCAGTTTGATCGCGGCAGAAGACACCCGCCACTCGGCGCGCCTGATGCAGCACTTTGGTATCGCGACGCCTCTGGCGGCTTGTCACGAGCACAATGAGCGTGATCAGGGCGGTCGTTTCATTTCGCGTTTGCAGGCGGGTGAGGATGTCGCGCTGATTTCCGATGCCGGCACGCCGCTGATATCTGATCCCGGTTATCACCTGGTCCGTCAGGCGCGTGCGGCGGGCTTTGCGGTGGTGCCCGTGCCGGGCGCCTGTGCGCTGATTGCGGCGTTGTCGGCGGCCGGCTTGCCGTCCGACCGATTCATCTTCGAAGGCTTTTTGCCGGCCAAGGCGGTGGGGCGTCGCGCGCGGCTTGAACAGGTAAAGGAAGAGCCGCGCACCCTGATTTTCTATGAAGCGCCGCACCGCATTCTCGAATGCCTCGAAGACATGCGTTCGGTGTTTGGCGATGAGCGCCCGGCTTTGTTGGCGCGTGAAATCACCAAGACGTTTGAAACGTTGCAGGGCATGCCGCTGGTCGACTTGCATAATTGGGTCGCCAGTGACAGCAATCAGCAGCGCGGCGAGTGTGTTGTGGTAGTGGCCGGCTGGCAGGCGCCAGAAAGTGATGCTGCGGTGAGTAGTGAAGCGCTGCGCGTGCTCGATTTGCTACTCAAGGATATGCCGCTCAAGCGAGCAGCCGCGCTGGCTGCGGAGATTACCGGCGTGCGTAAGAACCTGTTGTATCAGGTCGCGCTGGAGCGTCAGGGGCAGGCGTGATGTGTGTGGGCTTGGCGGCTTTGCAGGTTAGAATTCAGTCAGTTAGCGCGGATTATCCTTGTCCTCAAAGGCATCTGTCGCTAACCTTGGCGCCGGAGAGTCGATCGGACAGTCGCTGCCGCATTGCGCATTGCGTAATGTGGGGGAGGAAAGTCCGGGCTCCATAGGGCGGAGTGCCAGGTAATGCCTGGGAGGCGTGAGCCTACGGAAAGTGCCACAGAAAACAACCGCCTAAGCGCTTCGGCGCCGGTAAGGGTGAAAAGGTGCGGTAAGAGCGCACCGCGCGGCTGGCAACAGTCCGTGGCTAGGTAAACCCCACTCGGAGCAAGACCAAATAGGGTTCCATTGGCGTGGCCCGCGCTGGAACCGGGTAGGTTGCTAAAGGCGTGCAGTGATGTACGTCGTAGAGGAATGACTGTCCTCGACAGAACCCGGCTTACAGATCGACTCTCCACCTTTATTCCCGCTGTATCGCAAAACTACATTTCCCGCCTTTCTAATACCTAAAAAATCTTACTCTTAATAAATCACTTTAACTTTGAAGTTCATTTCGCTGTGCCTGTTCGTTTTTAACTTTTCGAATGTTGCGCAGCTCACTCCATATCCCTCCTTATTTCCGTAAATCACCGTTCTATAAGGCTTTTTCCCTCGTGGAGTGCCTTGACGGTGGGGGGGTGGCGTTCCTATAGTGTGCGCAAGTGGTAAGAAGTGGCACGAAGTGGGTTTTTTTGGGCATGGAAAGCTAATAAAAGGGGATGTGCAACCGTGTTTCGCGGAGCTAACGCCATTAATCTCGACGCCAAAGGGCGGCTCGCGATGCCAAGTCGGTATCGGGATGAGCTCGTCTCGCGTTGTTCTGGCCAGCTCATCGTAACAATCGACGCCATTGACCCTTGTTTGTGCATCTATCCGCTCGCCGAGTGGGAAATCATTGAACAGAAATTGCGCGCGTTGGCTTCCTTCCGTGAAGAGAACCGTCGCTTGCAGCGTCTGTTGATTGGTAATGCCGTTGACCTTGAACTGGATGCCAGTGGTCGTTTCCTGGTTCCGCCGCGCTTGCGCGAATACGCAAAGCTGGACAAGCGCGCGATGCTGGTTGGCCAACTCGATAAATTTCAATTGTGGGATGAAGAAACCTGGAATGGCGTGGCAGAGGCTGATTTGGCCGCTATCAAACTACCGGGTGCTTTAACCGACGATCTACGTGACTTGATCCTGTGACTATGAATAGCAACTTCAGCCATATTACCGTGTTATTGGACGAAGCCGTCGAAGGCCTCGCCGTACGCGCTGACGGCTGCTATATCGATGGCACATTCGGGCGCGGCGGGCATAGCCGCCTGATACTCCAAACGCTCGGTGCAGAGGGGCGGTTGCTAGGGTTCGACAAAGACCCACTGGCAATCGCCACGGGAAATGCACTAGCGGCCGATGACGGCCGCTTTGTCGTTGTACAACGCAGTTTTGCGGAACTTGCCGAAGAAGCTGCTGTCCGCGGGATCGACGGCAAAATCAGCGGCATTCTGCTCGACCTCGGTGTCTCTTCTCCTCAACTGGACGATGCCGAGCGCGGTTTCAGCTTCCTTAATGACGGCCCGCTGGACATGCGCATGGACCCGGATCGTGGCGTGAGCGCAGCCCAGTTCATTGCCACCGCCAGCGAAGAAGAAATCGCCCGCGTATTCAAGGAATACGGCGAAGAGCGTTTTGCCAAGCGCATGGCGCGCGCCGTTGTGCAGCGTCGTAGCGAGCAGGCATTTGAGCGCACCGCAGATTTGGCGCAAGTGCTGACCGTGGCCAATCCCGCCTGGGAAAAAGGCAAGAATCCGGCAACCCGTGCCTTCCAGGGGCTGCGTATCTACATCAATAACGAGTTGGGCGACCTTGAGCGTGGCCTGGATGCAGCGCTGGAATCCCTCGAAGTGGGCGGTCGTCTGGTGGTGATCAGCTTCCATTCGCTGGAAGACCGCATCGTCAAACAGTTCATGCGCAAGCACGCCAAGGGCGAGGCCGACAAGTTGCCGCGTGACCTGCCAATTATCCCCAAGGCATTCGAGCCACGCCTGAAACTGATTGGCAAACCAGTATTCGCCTCGGAAGCCGAACTCAAAGCCAACCCCCGTTCGCGTAGCGCCGTAATGCGCATCGCCGAGAAAGTCAGATGAGCATGCAGTCGCTGAAGACACTGCCGCGCGGCACGCTGCTGATGCTGCTGTTCATCGCCGTCATTATGTCGGCGTTGGCTGTGTCTTACTGCGCGCACTGGAATCGCCAGTTGCTCAACAACCTGTACTCCGAACTCAGCGTGCGCGACAAAGCCCAGGCTGAGTGGGGCCGCCTGATCCTTGAGCAGAGCACCTGGACGGCGCATAACCGTATCGAAACACTGGCCCACGATCAGCTTGGCATGCGTATTCCCGATGCCGGCGAAGTACGGATGGTGGCGCCATGATCAGACTCGAAGGCGCACTTTATCCGTGGCGTTTCAGGGTTGTGCTGTTCCTGTTGGCGCTGATGGTGGCTGCTATTGTCTGGCGCATCATTGATCTGCAGATTTTCGATCACGACTTCCTGCAGGCTCACGGCGATGCGCGCAGCGTGCGCCACATTCCGATCCCCGCACACCGCGGTCTGGTAACAGACCGTAATGGCGAGCCGCTGGCGGTCAGTACGCCGGTCACCACTTTGTGGGGCAATGGCAAAGAACTGCAGCAAGCCAAGGCGCAGTGGCCGGTACTGGCTAAAGCGTTGGGCCAGAATCAGGAAGATTTTGCCAAGCGCCTGCAGGCCAACGCCGAGCGTGAATTCCTTTATCTGGTGCGCGGGCTGACGCCTGAGCAGGGCCAGCGCATTCTTGACCTGAAAATCCCCGGGGTTTATTCCAGCGAGGAATTCCGCCGTTTCTATCCGGCGGGCGAAGTGACCGCGCACGTGGTCGGCTTCACCGACATTGATGATCGTGGCCGTGAAGGCATGGAATTGGCGTTTGATGATTGGCTGGCTGGTGTGCCGGGCAAGCGTCAGGTGTTGAAAGATCGTCGCGGCCGTCTGATTAAAGATGTGCAGGTCACGCAGAACGCCAAGCCGGGTAAAACCCTGGCCTTGTCGATCGACCTGCGCCTGCAATATCTGGCTCACCGCGAACTGCGCAATGCGCTGGTCGAGTTCGGCGCCAAAGCCGGCAGCCTGGTGATGGTCGACGTCAAGACAGGTGAAGTGTTGGCGATGGTTAACCAGCCGACCTACAACCCAAACAATCGCCGCACCCTGCAGCCGGCCGCCATGCGTAACCGCGCCATGACTGACCTGTTCGAACCGGGTTCGACAGTAAAGCCGTTCTCGATCAGCGCCGCGCTGGAAACTGGCCGCTGGAAGCCGACCGACACCGTTAATGTCGCGCCGGGCTGGCTGCGTATTGGCCGTTACACCATCCGCGACGTGTCGCGTAACAGCGGTGTGCTTGATCTCACCGGCATTTTGATCAAGTCGAGTAACGTCGGCGTGAGCAAGGTGGCCTTTGATATCGGCGCCGAGTCGATTTACAGCGTGATGCAGCAAGTCGGCTTTGGTCAGGATACCGGCCTCAGCTTCCCGGGCGAGCGCGTCGGCAATCTGCCCAACCATCGCAAGTGGGGCCAGGCGGAAACGGCCACATTGGCCTACGGCTACGGCCTTTCGGTAACCGCCGTGCAGTTGGCTCATGCCTACGCTGCGCTGGCGAATGACGGCCGCACCGTGCCGTTGTCGATGATTCGCGTTGATAAGACGCCAGACAGCGTACAAGTGATTCCCGAAGATGTTGCGCAGACTGTGCACGGCATGTTGCAGCAAGTGATTGAAGCGCCAGGCGGCGTTTACCGCGCACAGGTGCCTGGCTATCACGTAGCGGGCAAGAGCGGCACGGCACGTAAGGTCAGTGTCGGGACTAAAGGTTATCGCGAGAATGCCTATCGCTCGCTGTTTGCAGGTTTCGCACCGGTCAACAACCCGCGCATTGCGCTTGCCGTCGTTATCGATGAGCCAAGTCAGGGCGGTTACTACGGTGGTTTGGTTTCTGCTCCGGTGTTCAGTCGCGTCATGGCAGGCGGTTTGCGCCTGATGAACGTGACTCCGGATAACTTGCCAAAGGACGAAGCTGTGCAGACCGTAGATGCTGCGTCGACTAAAGGAGGGCGCGGCTAATGCCAATGCCACTTAGCCAACTCATTCCTAAAGCGCAGTCGAGCACCTTGATTCGCGAATTGACTCTGGACAGCCGCAAAGTGCGTCCGGGCGACTTGTTTCTGGCAGTGCCGGGGCTGGCTCAGGATGGGCGCGAGCACATTGCCGACGCATTGGAGCGCGGCGCTGCTGCTGTTGCTTATGAAGCCGAAGGCGCATTCGACATGAGCGTCGATAATGCCGAACTGGTTGCGATCAAAGGCCTGGCTGGCCAACTGTCGGCTATCGCCGGTCGTTTCTACGGTGAGCCGAGCCGCGCCCTGCATATGGTTGGCATCACTGGCACCAATGGCAAAACCAGCGTCAGCCAGTTGCTGGCGCAGGCATTGGACATGCTCGGCGAGCCGTGCGGCATCGTTGGCACGCTGGGCAATGGTTTCTACAACGCGCTGACTCAGGGCAAGCACACCACGCCGGACCCGATTGGGGTGCAGGCCGTGCTGGCCGATCTGAAAAAATCCCATGCTCGCGCTGTGGCGATGGAAGTCTCGTCCCATGGTCTGGATCAGGGCCGGGTGGCGGCGCTGGCATTTGATGTTGCCGTGCTGACCAATCTTTCCCGCGATCACCTCGATTATCACGGTTCGATGGAGGCCTACGCGGCCGCCAAAGCCAAGCTGTTCGCGTGGCCGGGCCTGCGTTGCCGCGTACTTAATCTGGATGACAGCTTCGGTCAGCAACTGGCGCAAGAGCAGCACGACTCGCGTCTGATCACTTACAGCCTGATCGACAGCAGTGCTTACCTGTTCTGCAACGCGCTGCAGTTTGATGATCACGGCGTTCGCGCCAAGCTGGTAACCCCGCGTGGTGAAGGCATTCTGCGCAGCACCTTGCTGGGCCGCTTCAACCTGAGCAACCTGCTGGCCGTGGTTGGCGCTCTGCTGGCGCTGGATTACGCGCTGGATGAAATTCTCAAGGTGCTGCCAAATCTGCAAGGCCCGGTTGGCCGCATGCAGCGTTTGGGCGGCGGCGAGAAGCCATTGGTTGTGGTCGATTACGCCCACACTCCGGACGCGCTGGAAAAAGTCCTTGAAGCACTGCGCCCACATGTTCAGGGGCGTCTGACCTGCGTGTTTGGCTGCGGTGGTGACCGCGACCGCGGTAAGCGTCCGCTGATGGCCGAAGTGGTCGAGCGTCTGGCCGATGCTGTGATAGTTACCGATGACAACCCGCGCAGCGAAGCGCCCGAGCAGATCTTTGCTGATATCCGTCAGGGCTTTGTTGCGCCCGACGCTGTCGAGTTCGTCGCCGGACGCAGTCTGGCCATCGCCAAGGTCGTTGCGGCGGCGCAGGCCAGCGATATCGTCGTACTGGCCGGCAAGGGGCACGAGGATTATCAGGAAATCAACGGCGTGCGTCAGCCGTTCTCCGATCTGGTCGAAGCGGCTAATGCACTCACAGCTTGGGAGAATGCTCATGCTTAAGGCACTGCGTTTTTCTGAGTTGTTGAGCGCACTTGATGCGCAGCTTATCGGTGCAGACGGCGAGTTCGATGCAGTCAATACCGATAGCCGCAGCATCAAGCCGGGTCAGTTGTTTATTGCCCTGACCGGTCCGCGCTTCGATGGTCATGATTATTTGAATGAAGTCGCTGGCAAGGGCGCTGTCGCTGCTCTGGTCGAACGCCACATTGCCGATTCAACCTTGCCGCAGCTCATCGTCAAAGATTGCCGCATGGCACTAGGTCAGCTGGCCGCGATGAACCGCAAAGCCTACCGTGGCCCACTGGCTGCGGTTACCGGCTCAAGCGGCAAAACCACAGTTAAAGAGATGCTGGCTAGCATCATGCGTGAAGCCAATGCAGGGGAGGCCTCGGCCGTTCTGGCGACGCGCGGCAACCTGAACAATGATTTGGGCGCACCGCTGACCTTGCTCGAGTTGAGCCCCGAGCATAAAGCAGCGGTAATCGAGCTGGGCGCATCGCGCGTTGGCGAAATTGCCTACACCGTTAGCCTGGCCAAGCCGCAGGTGGCGATGATCACCAACGCCGGTACTGCACATGTTGGCGAGTTTGGCGGCCCGGAAAAAATCGTAGAAGCCAAGGGCGAAATCATCGCCAGCCTGAGCGAGCACCACATTGCGGTGCTGAACAAGGACGACGCGGCGTTTGCCATCTGGAGCGAGCGCGCCAAGCCCGCGTCTGTTCTGAGTTTCGCCAAGGTCGACAGCAGCGCCGATTTTCACGCCAGCGATTGCGGTCGTGACCCGCGTGGTTGCGCCAACTTCACCCTCAATTGCAGTGAAGGCATGGCGCGCATTCAGCTCAACTTGCTGGGCGAACACAACATCAGCAATGCGCTGGCTGCTGCGGCCGCGGCACATGCGCTGAGCGTACCGCTCATCGATATCAAGGCCGGGCTCGAAGCGCTGCAACCGGTGAAAGGCCGTGCAGTAGCGCAGTTGGCGCCCAATGGCATGCGCGTAATCGATGACACCTACAACGCAAATCCCGCGTCGATTTGCGCGGCGATTGATATACTCGCCGGCTTTTCCGGCCGCACTGTTCTGGTGCTCGGAGATATGGGCGAATTGGGGGAATGGGCTGAGCAAAGTCACCGTGCTGTTGGCGAGTATGCCAAGGGCAAAGTTGATGCGCTGTATGCCGTCGGACCGCTCATGAGTTTTGCTGTAGAAGAATTCGCAACAAATGGCCGGCATTTCGCCGATCAAGCCAGCCTGATCGAAGCGCTTCGCCTCGAATCGGGTGACACCACTTTACTTATTAAAGGTTCACGCAGCGCCGCGATGGAGAAAATCGTCGCGGCTCTTTGTGGCACGTCTGGGGAGATTCACTAAATGCTGCTGCTGCTGGCCGAGTACCTGCAACAGTTCCACACTGGTTTCGCTGTATTCCAGTACCTGACACTGCGCGGAATTCTCGGTGTGCTCACTGCACTGGTTATCGCGCTGTGCCTCGGCCCGTGGATGATCCGTACCTTGCAAACCCGTCAGATCGGCCAATCGGTCCGTAATGACGGTCCGCAGTCGCACCTGTCGAAGAAAGGCACGCCGACCATGGGTGGCGCGCTGATCCTCTCTGCCATTACCGTCAGCACGCTGCTGTGGGCAGATCTGAGCAACCGTTATGTCTGGGTGGTTCTGGCTGTAACCCTGCTGTTCGGCGCTGTGGGCTGGGTGGATGACTACCGCAAGGTGATCGAGAAGAACTCGCGCGGCCTGCCGAGCCGCTGGAAGTATTTCTGGCAGTCGGTATTTGGCTTAAGCGCTGCCGTGTTCCTTTATATGACAGCGCAAACACCGGTTGAAACCACGCTGATCCTGCCGCTGCTGAAAGATGTCAGCATTCCGCTGGGCGCAGGCTTCGTCGTACTGACCTATCTGGTAATCGTGGGCTCAAGCAACGCGGTCAACCTGACTGACGGCCTTGATGGTCTGGCCATTCTCCCAACCGTGATGGTTGGCGGTGCGCTGGGAATCTTCTGCTACCTGTCGGGCAACGTGAAATTCGCTGATTACCTGCTGATTCCTTACGTGCCAGGCGCGGGCGAGCTGATCGTGTTTTGCTCGGCGCTGGTGGGTGCCGGTCTCGGTTTCCTCTGGTTCAACACCTATCCGGCTCAGGTCTTCATGGGTGACGTTGGCGCGCTGGCGCTGGGCGCTGCACTGGGCACCATCGCCGTCATCGTGCGCCAGGAAGTGGTGCTGTTCATCATGGGCGGCGTGTTCGTGATGGAAACCCTGTCGGTCATCATTCAGGTCGCTTCATTCAAGCTGACCGGCAAGCGCGTGTTCCGCATGGCGCCGATCCATCACCACTTCGAATTGAAGGGCTGGCCGGAGCCGCGGGTAATTGTACGTTTCTGGATCATCACCGTGATTTTGGTGTTGATCGGTCTTTCCACTTTGAAATTGCGTTGAGGACACGATGAGCCTGATCGCTACAGACAACTTCCGCATTATTGTCGGCCTCGGCAAAAGTGGCATGTCGCTGGTGCGCTTCCTCGCGCGTCAGGGTGCCCGCTTTGCCGTGGCAGACACACGTGCGAATCCTCCGGAGCTGGCCACCTTGCGTGAACAGTTCCCAGAGGTCGAAGTGCGCTGTGGCGAGCTGGATGTCGAGTTCCTCTGCCGCGCCAGCGAGTTGCTGGTGAGCCCGGGCCTGGCTATTGCCACGCCGCAGTTGCAGGAGGCGGCCAGGCGCGGGGTCAAGATGTCGGGCGATATCGACTTGTTTGCCCGTCACGCCAAAGCACCGATTGTGGCGATCACCGGTTCCAACGCAAAAAGCACCGTGACTACGCTGGTTGCCGAAATGGCCGCAGCAGCGGGCAAGAAGGTCGCCGCAGGCGGTAACCTGGGCACACCAGCGCTGGATCTGTTGTCCGATGATGTTGAGCTTTATGTGCTTGAGCTGTCGAGCTTCCAGCTGGAAACCACCGAGCAGCTGAACGCCGAAGTGGCGACGTGCCTGAACATCAGCGAAGACCACATGGATCGCTATGCTGATCTGCCGGCTTATCATCTGGCCAAGCACCGCATTTTCCGTGGCGCACGTCAGGTTGTGGTGAATCGCGACGATCCGTTGTCGCGGCCGCTGATTGCCGATCAGGTGCCTTGCTGGAGCTACGGCTTGGGTAAGCCGGACTTCCAGCGTTTCGGTCTGATCGACGAAAACGGCGAGAAATGCCTCGGCTTCAAATTCGATGCCTTGATGCCGGTTAGCGAGCTGAAAATTCGCGGCGCGCATAACCAGTCGAATGCCTTGGCCGCTTTAGCGCTGGGCCATGCAGTCGGCCTGCCGATGGCGGCCATGCTGGAAACGCTCAAGCAGTTCACCGGCCTTGCCCATCGTTGTCAGTGGGTTCGCGAGCTGCGCGGTGTGAATTATTACGATGACTCCAAAGCCACTAATGTTGGCGCTGCACTGGCTGCTATCGAAGGCTTGGGTGCGGATATCAGCGGCAAGCTGGTGTTGATCGCCGGTGGCGATGGCAAGGGCGCAGACTTCTCGGCGTTGGCCAAGCCAGTGGCACGTTTCTGCCGCGCGGTTGTTTTGCTGGGTCGCGATGCGCCGTTGCTGGCCGCAACGCTGGCTGACAGCGCACCGCTGGTGCATGTGAGCACGCTGCAAGAAGCGGTTGCCCGTTGCGCCGAGTTGGCCGAGGCGGGTGATGCCGTGTTGCTGTCGCCGGCATGCGCGAGCTTGGACATGTTCAAGAACTTCGAAGAGCGCGGTCGCCTCTTTGCACAAGCGGCGGAGGCGTTGAACTGATGTTCGAATTCCTGCGCCCTTATCCGTCACCGCTGTTCGGCCCACGCGGCATGAGCATGGACTTCCCGCTGCTGGCAGGTTGCCTGGCACTGCTGGGGATTGGTCTGGTGATGATCGCCTCGGCGTCTACCGAAGTGGCTGCGGTGAATACCGGCAGCCCGCTGTATTACATGATCCGCCACCTGATCTATCTGCTGATTGGTCTGGGTGCGGCCGGCATTGTGTTGATGATTCCGATTGCGACATGGCAGCGTTACGGCTGGATGCTGCTGCTCGTGGCATTTGCCCTGTTGCTGATGGTGCTGATTCCGGGGGTTGGCCGTGAGGTAAACGGCTCTATGCGCTGGATCGGCTTCGGGGCATTCAACGTGCAGCCTTCAGAAATCGCCAAAGTCTTTGTGGTGTTGTTCCTGGCCGGTTATCTGGTTCGTCGCCAGGAGCAGGTCCGCGAAAGCTGGGCCGGTTTCATCAAACCTTTCGCCGTGCTGATGCCGATGGCGCTGTTGTTGCTGCTTGAACCTGACTTCGGTGCAACGGTGGTGATGTTCGGTGCCGCGGCTGCCATGTTGTTCCTTGGTGGTGTTGGCCTGTTCCGCTTCGGGGTCATGGTGTTGCTCGCTGTGGGCGCTGTGGTCTGGCTGGTACAAGACCCGTATCGCTGGGCGCGTATGACCAACTTCGCCGACCCGTGGGCGGATCAGTTCGGTGCTGGCTACCAGTTGAGTCAGGCCCTGATCGCATTTGGTCGTGGCGAGTGGATTGGCGTTGGCCTCGGCAACAGTATTCAGAAGCAGTTCTACCTGCCAGAAGCGCACACCGACTTCGTGTTCTCGGTACTCGCTGAAGAGCTCGGCATGGTTGGCGCACTGACCACCGTGGCGCTGTTTGTGTTCGTCAGCGTCCGCGCCTTGTATATCGGTTTGTGGGCCGAGAAGGCCAAGCAGTTCTTCGCCGCCTACGTGGCCTACGGTCTGGCATTTCTGTGGATCGGCCAGATCCTGATCAACATCGGCGTAAACGTCGGCCTGCTGCCAACCAAAGGTCTTACCCTGCCGTTCCTCAGTTACGGCGGCAGCTCGCTGGTTATTTGCTGCGTCAGTCTGGCGCTGCTGCTGCGCATCGAGTGGGAGCGTCGGACCTCGCTCGGCAGTGAAGATGTCGATTTCACCGAGTCGGATTTTGCCGATCTGGCGACTGCACCTGTAAAGGAGGTCGCTCGTGGCCGGTAATGTTCTGATAATGGCAGGCGGTACTGGCGGGCACGTGTTCCCGGCGCTGGCCTGTGCAAGCGAATTCAAGGCGCGCGGATACAGCGTGCATTGGCTGGGCACTCCGCGTGGCATCGAAAACGAACTGGTGCCGGCTGCCGGTTTGCCGCTGCACCTGATCGATGTCAGTGGTTTGCGTGGCAAGGGCAAGCTGTCGCTGCTCAAGGCCCCGTTCCAACTGCTCAAGGCGCTGTATCAAGCGCGCAAAGTCATGCGCCAGTTGCAGCCAGTCTGCGTGCTCGGCATGGGCGGTTATGTGACCGGTCCAGGCGGCTTGGCGGCACGCCTGTGCGGCGCACCTTTGATCATTCATGAGCAAAACGCAGTGGCCGGTACGGCTAACCGCAGCCTGGCGCCATTCGCCGCTCGCGTGTGTGAAGCCTTCCCGAACACCTTCAGCGCATCCGACAAGCGCCGTACCACCGGCAACCCGGTGCGTGAAGAACTGTTCCTGGAAACCCCGCGTCAACCGCTTGCCAATCGCAAGCCGCGTTTGCTGGTCTTGGGCGGCAGTCTGGGCGCTGAACCACTGAATAAATTGCTGCCAGAAGCGCTGTCGTTGATTGACCCTGAAGTGCGCCCCGAGGTGTTTCATCAGGCGGGCAAGCAACACAGTGAAATTACTGGCGAACGATATCGCAATGTAGGCGTCGAAGCGCAAGTCGCCCCATTTATCAAGGACATGGCGCAGGCCTATGGTTGGGCAGACATGGTTATTTGTCGTGCAGGTGCGCTAACGGTCAGTGAATTGGCGGCAGCGGGTTTGCCAGCATTCTTGCTGCCATTGCCCCATGCGATTGACGACCACCAGACACGCAACGCCGAATTTCTCGCGAACGAGGGTGCCGCCGTGCTCCTCCCGCAACGCTCCACTGACGCGGCAATGCTGGCCGCGCAGCTGAACGAGGTTTTGATGCAGCCACAAAAACTAACAACCATGGCCACTACTGCCCGTAGCCTGGCCAAACCTGACGCCACACGCAGCGTCGTTGAGATTTGCCTGGAGGTGGCCCGTGGTTGAGTCGCAGAAAGCCGCACCGCAACCCGAAATGCGCCGTATCCGTAATATCCACTTCGTCGGTATCGGCGGCGCGGGCATGTGCGGCATCGCTGAAGTCCTACTGAACCTTGGCTATCAGGTCTCTGGCTCCGACCTCAAGGCATCGGCCGTGACTGATCGTCTGGAAAAGTTCGGCGCGAAAATCTTTATCGGTCACCAGGCTGATAACTCGGCCCATGCCGATGTGCTGGTGGTTTCGAGCGCAGTCAATACTGCCAACCCGGAAGTCGCCAGTGCACTGGAGCGTCGCGTCCCGGTAGTGCCGCGTGCCGAGATGCTCGCCGAGCTGATGCGCTACCGCCACGGTGTCGCCGTTGCCGGTACGCACGGCAAAACCACGACCACCAGTCTGCTGGCATCGGTATTTGCTGCCGGCGGCCTTGATCCGACATTTGTCATCGGTGGCCGCCTGAATGCCGCGGGCACCAATGCCCAGCTTGGCACCAGCCGTTACCTGATTGCCGAAGCTGACGAAAGTGATGCCAGCTTCCTGCACCTGCAGCCAATGGTTGCCGTGGTCACCAACATCGACATGGACCACATGAGCACCTATGAAGGTGACTTCAACAAGTTGAAGAAAACCTTCATCGAATTCCTGCACAACCTGCCGTTCTACGGGCTGGCCGTGATGTGTGTGGATGATCCGGTGGTCTGCGAAATTCTGCCGCACGTGGCGCGCCCGACCGTGACCTACGGTTTTGCCGAAGGTGCCGACGTGCGTGCGATCAATGTTCGTCAGGAAGGCATGCGCACCTTCTTCACCGTATTGCGCCCGGATCGCGAGCCGCTGGATGTGTCGGTGAATATGCCGGGCAACCACAACGTGCTCAACTCGCTGGCCACAATCGCCATCGCTACCGATGAAGGCATTTCTGATGAAGCCATCGTTCAGGGCCTTTCCGGCTTCCAGGGCGTGGGTCGTCGTTTCCAGGTGTATGGCGAGCTGCCGGTTGAAGGCGGCGAAGTGATGCTGGTTGATGACTACGGCCATCACCCGCGCGAAGTGGCTGCGGTAATCAAGGCTGTTCGCGGTGGCTGGCCGGATCGTCGTCTGGTCATGGTTTACCAGCCGCACCGTTTCAGCCGTACCCGCGATCTGTATGACGATTTCGTTCAGGTTCTCGGCGAGACCAACGTATTGCTGTTGATGGAAGTTTATCCGGCAGGCGAGGAGCCGATCCCGGGCGCCGACAGCCGTCAGCTGTGCCACAGCATCCGTCAGCGCGGTCAGTTGGACCCTATTTATATCGAGCGTGGCGTCGATCTGGCGCCACTGATCAAGCCGCTACTGCGTGCCGGCGACATCCTGCTGTGTCAGGGCGCGGGCGACATCGGCGGTTTGGCTCCACAACTGTTGCAGAGCCCGCAGTTTGCAGTGGCTTCAGGTAAAGCTAAATGAGTACTGAAAAATTGAAATCTCAGCTGCCGGTCAGCGCTTTTGGTCGCGTCGCCGTTCTGTTCGGCGGCAAAAGCGCCGAGCGTGAGGTGTCCCTGAAGTCGGGCGCTGCGGTACTGAGTGCGTTGCAGGCTGCTGGTGTTGATGCGTTTGGCATCGATGTTGGCGACGACCTGTTGCAGCGCTTGCTTAGCGAGAAAATCGACCGCGCGTTCATCGTGCTGCACGGTCGTGGCGGCGAAGACGGCAGCATGCAGGGCTTGCTCGAATGCGCAGGCATTCCTTTCACCGGCAGCGGCATTCTGGCCTCGGCACTGGCGATGGACAAACTGCGCACCAAGCAGGTTTGGCAGAGCCTGGGCTTGCCGACGCCGCGCCACGCTGCACTGTCGAGCATTGAAGATTGCCAGCAGGCTGGCGCGGAGCTGGGCTTCCCGCTGATCGTCAAACCGGCTCATGAAGGCTCGAGCATCGGCATGGCCAAGGTGGCCAACGTTGAGGAGCTGATCGGTGCGTGGCAAACCGCCAGCCAGTTCGACAGCCAGGTGTTGGTTGAACAGTGGATTCAGGGGCCGGAATACACCATCGCAACGCTGCGTGGTCAGGTCTTGCCAGTGATTGGTCTGGGCACTCCGCACAGCTTTTACGACTACGACGCCAAGTACCTGGCCAATGATACCCAGTACCGGATTCCGTGCGGCCTCGACGCTGACAAGGAAGCCGAACTGCAGCAGCTCACCGAGCGCGCTTGCGAAGCGGTAGGCATTCAGGGCTGGGCGCGGGTTGACGTGATGCAGGATGCGCAGGGCGCATTCTGGTTGCTCGAAGTAAATACCGTGCCAGGCATGACCGATCACAGCCTGGTGCCAATGGCGGCCAAAGCGGCCGGTCTGGATTTTCAACAACTGGTGTTGGCGATTCTCGCCGACAGTATTGAGGCTCGGGGTTAAGTCATGAACGCCATCCTTCGTCATCAGCCAGGCACCAATGGCGCACCTTTGCGTGCCAAGCCTGCGCAGCGCGGCGCCAGCCGTTTGGTGGCCAAGGAGCCGTTGAGCAAGCGCTTGCCGAAACCGAGCTTCAAGTTTCTCAAGAGCGTGACCTGGCCGTTGCTGCTGTTGGCGCTGGGGATTGGCGCGTATGAAGCCTCGCTGCGTTTGCTGCCGTATGCCGATCAGCCGATTTTGAAAATCAGTGTTGATGGCGACTTGAGCTACATCAGCCAGCAGTCGGTGCAGGAGCGCATCGCCCCGTTTGTTTCGGCGAGCTTCTTCAGCGTGGATCTGGTCGGTATGCGTCACGAACTTGAAAGCATGCCGTGGATCGCCAGCGCACAAGTGCGTCGCGTATGGCCAGACCAGGTACAGATCAAGCTCGAAGAACAACTGCCAATCGCTCGCTGGGGCGATGCCGCGCTGTTGAACAATCAGGGCCAGTCGTTTGCCCCGCAGGAGCTGGCGAATTATCAGCACCTGCCGCAGCTTTACGGTCCGCAGCGGGCGCAGCAAAAAGTGATGCAGCAGTATCAAGTGCTCAGCCAGATGTTGCGCCCCATTGGCTTTACCGTCGCGCGCCTTGAACTGCGTGATCGTGGCAGCTGGTTTTTAACCACGGGTCAGGGCATCGAGATGCTGCTGGGCCGCGATCATCTGATCGACAAGATTCGCCGCTTCATGACCATTTATGACAAGAAGCTGAGTGACCAAATAGAGAATATTGCGCGGATCGATCTGCGTTACTCCAACGGCCTGGCCGTTGCGTGGCGTGAACCGGCCGTGATCACGGCAGCTAACACTGCTGTCGTGCAGTGAATCAGGAGAAGGCAAGACAAATGGCAAACGTGCAGAGCGGAAAGATGATCGTTGCTCTCGACATCGGCACTTCGAAAGTAGTGGCGCTGGTGGGTGAGGTCGCGGCTGATGGCCAGCTGGAAATCGTCGGTATCGGTACTCATCCCTCGCGCGGCCTGAAGAAGGGCGTCGTGGTCAACATTGAGTCCACCGTGCAGTCGATCCAGCGTGCGATCGAGGAGGCCCAGTTGATGGCAGGCTGCCGGATTCACTCGGCGTTTGTCGGCGTTGCCGGCAACCATATCCGCAGCCTGAACTCCCACGGGATTGTCGCCATCCGTGATCGTGAGGTCAGCCAGGCCGACCTCGAACGCGTACTCGACGCTGCTCAGGCCGTTGCAATTCCTGCTGATCAGCGGGTTCTGCACACGTTGCCGCAGGATTACGTGATCGATAACCAGGAAGGCGTTCGCGAGCCGCTGGGCATGAGTGGCGTTCGTCTCGAAGCCAAAGTGCACGTTGTTACCTGTGCAGTGAATGCAGCGCAGAACATCGAGAAGTGCGTGCGCCGCTGTGGCCTTGAGGTTGACGACATCATCCTTGAGCAACTGGCTTCGGCTTACGCGGTACTGACCGATGACGAGAAAGAGCTGGGCGTTTGCCTGGTCGATATTGGCGGCGGCACCACCGATATCTGCATCTTCACCGAAGGCGCAATTCGCCACACAGCGGTGATTCCGATTGCCGGCGATCAAGTCACCAACGACATCGCCATGGCGCTGCGTACCCCTACGCAGTACGCCGAAGAAATCAAAATTCGTTACGCCTGCGCATTGGCCAAGCTGGCCGGCGCGGGCGAAACAATCAAAGTCCCGAGCGTAGGTGATCGTCCGCCGCGCGACCTTTCACGTCAGTCTTTGGCTGAAGTGGTCGAGCCGCGTTATGACGAACTGTTCACCCTCATTCAGGCGGAGCTGCGGCGCAGCGGGTACGAGGATCTGATCCCAGCCGGGATCGTTCTCACCGGTGGCACCGCGAAGATGGAAGGCGCAGTCGAGTTGGCGGAAGAGATCTTCCACATGCCGGTTCGTTTGGGTTTGCCGTTGAGTGTCAAAGGGCTTGCTGATGTTGTACGCAACCCGATTTATTCGACCGGTGTGGGGTTGTTGATGTACGGGCTGCAGAAGCAGCACGACGGCATCTCGATGTCATCGATCGGCAGTTACAGCGACGAGGCCAAGGCTCCTGTACTTGAGCGCTTCAAGCGTTGGGTCCAGGGAAATTTCTAAAGTAAAACCGCATCTGCAGTAGGCGTTACAACTAGAAAGTAAAAAGGAGAGGGAAAATGTTCGAACTCGTAGACAACATCCCGCAAACAGCGGTCATTAAAGTAATCGGTGTCGGCGGTGGCGGCGGTAACGCAGTCAACCACATGACGACTTGCAACATTGAAGGCGTCGAGTTCATCTGCGCCAACACTGACGCACAAGCCCTGAAGAACATTGGTGCGCGCACTGTTCTGCAACTGGGTACCGCTGTGACCAAAGGTCTGGGCGCTGGCGCCAATCCTGAAGTCGGCCGTCAGGCTGCAATGGAAGACCGCGAGCGTGTAGCTGAAGTCCTGCAAGGCTCCGACATGGTGTTCATCACCACGGGCATGGGTGGCGGTACCGGTACCGGTGCAGCGCCTGTAATTGCTCAGGTTGCCAAGGAAATGGGGATTCTGACCGTTGCCGTGGTAACGCGTCCGTTCCCGTTCGAAGGCCGCAAGCGTATGCAGATCGCTGACGAGGGTATTCGTGCCCTGTCTGAAAGCGTCGACTCGCTGATCACTATTCCTAACGAAAAACTGCTGACCATCCTCGGCAAAGACGCCAGCCTGCTGTCGGCATTCGCCAAGGCTGACGATGTTCTCGCCGGTGCCGTGCGCGGTATCTCCGACATCATCAAGCGCCCGGGCATGATCAACGTCGACTTCGCCGACGTTAAAACCGTCATGAGCGAAATGGGCATGGCGATGATGGGTACAGGTTGCGCAAGCGGCCCGAACCGCGCTCGCGAAGCCACTGAAGCGGCTATCCGCAACCCGCTGCTGGAAGATGTAAACCTGCAGGGCGCCCGTGGCATCCTGGTTAACATTACCGCCGGTCCTGACCTGTCGCTGGGTGAGTACTCCGACGTGGGTAACATCATCGAGCAGTTCGCATCCGAGCACGCGACCGTCAAGGTCGGTACCGTGATCGATCCGGACATGCGTGATGAGCTGCACGTCACCGTAGTGGCTACTGGTCTGGGTGCCAAGCTCGAGAAGCCGGTCAAGGTTATCGACAACACCGTTCAGGTCTCGACCGCTCCAGTGTCGAACAACGCTCAAACTCCAGCGCCTGCGCCGGTGCGTAATGAGCACACCGTCAACTACAAGGACTACGAGCGTCCGACCGTTCAGCGTCAGAGCCACAGCGGTGCGGCCACAGCCGCTAAGCTCAATCCTCAGGACGATCTGGACTATCTGGACATCCCGGCATTCCTGCGTCGTCAGGCCGATTAATGAAATGTATCAGGAGCATTGGGACGATTGGTGTTCAGCAAAGGCCGGTTCTGCTATTATCGCCGGCCATTGTTGAAAACAATTCGCAACTAGCGCTATAGCGGCCAAGCCCATGATTAAACAACGCACCCTGAAGAACATCATCCGCGCCACTGGCGTTGGCCTGCATTCCGGGGAGAAGGTATACCTGACCCTGAAGCCGGCACCTGTGGACACGGGTATCGTGTTCCGTCGTACCGACCTTGATCCCGTCGTGGAAATTGCCGCGAACGCGGACAACGTTGGTGAAACCACCATGTCGACCACGCTGGTCAACGGTGATGTCAAGGTGGATACGGTTGAGCATTTGCTTTCGGCCATGGCTGGCCTGGGCATCGATAACGCCTACGTCGAGCTCTCCGCATCCGAAGTGCCAATCATGGACGGCAGCGCGGGTCCATTTGTATTCCTGATTCAATCGGCGGGTTTGCAAGAGCAGGAAGCGGCTAAGAAGTTCATCCGCATCAAGCGCGAAGTGACTGTGGTCGAAGGCGACAAGCGCGCCACGTTCGTCCCGTTTGATGGTTTCAAAGTGAGCTTCGAGATCGATTTCGATCATCCGGTTTTCCGCAATCGTACGCAGTCGGCCAGTGTCGATTTTTCCAGCACATCTTTCGTCAAGGAAGTGAGCCGGGCTCGCACATTCGGTTTCATGCGTGACATCGAGTTCCTCCGTTCGCAGAACCTTGCGCTCGGTGGCAGCGTCGATAACGCAATTGTGGTGGATGAGTTTCGCGTACTAAACGAAGACGGCCTGCGTTATGAGGACGAATTCGTTAAGCATAAGATTCTCGATGCAATCGGTGATCTTTACCTGCTCGGTAACAGCTTGATTGGTGAGTTCCGTGGTTTCAAATCGGGTCACGCCCTGAACAATCGCCTGCTTCGTGCTTTGATCGAACAGACGGATGCCTGGGAAACTGTGACATTCGATGATGCCAGCAGCGCACCGATCTCCTACATGCGCCCGGTTGCGGCGGTGTAAGTAATAAACTCTCTTCTTTTTGTTTTCGGGGCCACCTTCGGGTGGCCTCTTTTTATTCGTCGCCAGCCAACGCCGGCAAGTTTCCCCGAAGGATTTACTCGGACGGGGTTACATGTTTGGCCAGGCGCTCTAATGCGGCTCGCAGTTTTGGATCGCTGATGCTATCGGCGGTTTCCTGGATGTTTTCTGCGGCGCTGGCCGATAAACAAAAAGTGCGACCGGGTACACGCCTTTCGGCAGTCGGTGGTTGCACCTTGAAGTGTATCTTGGTTAAGGTCGCGAACGCTTCGAGCGCCTGCAACTGTTTAAGCAGGCGTCGTTGCTGGTAACGCAGGCGGGTGGCCCAATGGCCATCGGTGACAATTAGCAACAGGCAGCCGTCACGCCACGATGCTATATGGCAGTGTTCACGGGCAGCTGGCTGTAACTGGCTCTCAACAAGTTGCTGCAGCTGATCAAGCTTCTGAGCTTGATGGAACAGCGCTTTGAGTGGCTTCACTTCACGCAGTAGCGCGGAGGTGGCCTTGGCCGGTAAAGGGCGAAACGTCATGGCTGAACGCCTTGAATTGTGAAGCCGTCATGGTAGCAGAATACCTGCTGCCAGCTTTGGCTTCACCAGAGGGGAAGTTGTGCAAATAATCTTATTAAGTCGGCGCCACGGCGCCGCTCGTACGGTGAGTCTGGACATGCGCTGGATGGCCTTGGGCCTGGCGATGTTTCTGGCTGTATCGTTGAGCATGGGGGCCGCATTTGCGACCTGGATCCATGCGCCGATAGACACCGCAATTCTACAAACTGCCGAAGTCACGCAGGCGCTTGATGAACAACGTGCCGAGGTCGGTGAAGTGCGCGTCGATGCGCAGCGCCAACTGGATGCTTTCGCCGGCCACGTTGCCGAATTGCAGGCACGCCTGACGCGCCTGGATGCGCTGGGTGAGCGCTTGACCGAGCTGGCTGATCTGGACTCGAGCGAGTTCGATTTTTCGCTGAATGTGGGGCAGGGCGGGCCGGATGATGCTTTGCAGGAATCGGCCTACGCACCGCCATCATTCATGAGCACACTGGACGATCTGGCGTTGCAACTCGACAGCCGCGAAAGCCAGTTGCAGGTGCTTGAGCAGTTGCTGGCTGAGCGTCGTCTCAGCGAGTCTGAATACCTCGCCGGTCAGCCGGTTTTGCAAGGCTATATTTCATCCCATTATGGCCGCCGTACAGACCCGTTGACCGGGCGCTCCAGCGTGCATAAAGGTGTCGATTTCGCCGCCAAGGCCGGCAGTCCGGTGGTGGCCGTGGCCGCAGGGGTTGTGACCTTTTCCGGGGTCAAAAGGGGCTACGGCAATGTGGTCGAAATCAGCCATGCCGATGGTTACACAACCTTGTACGGGCACAATCGTCGTAATATGGTGCAGGTCGGGGATCTGGTCAAACGTGGCCAAACTATCGCTCAGGTAGGCAGCACAGGACGCTCCACTGGGTATCATGTGCACTTCGAAGTAACCAGTAAAGGTCGAGTGGTCAACCCCACCACTTACATCGCGCGAGTGAGCGAAGAACAATAACGCTACTTTCCTGATTGCCTTTTCCGAGTAGAATGCCTCCTTCGCAAGCAGCCTTCAGGGCTGCATGGGCGACTGTAGGGCCGCCCTCCATCCATACGTGTGGGAAGAACCTGTCGATATGTTTGCGCCTTTGTTAAAGAAACTCTTTGGAAGCAAGAACGAGCGTGAAGTTAAGCGCATGCTCAAGACGGTGCAGACCGTCAATGCCTTCGAGGAGCAAATCCTTGCACTCTCGGATGAGCAACTACGTGCCAAAACAGATGAGTTCAAATCCCGTTTAGCCAAAGGCGAGACGCTTGATCAGCTGTTGCCTGAAGCGTTTGCCGTAGCCCGTGAGGCTGGTAAGCGTGTAATGGGTATGCGCCACTTTGACGTGCAGTTAGTGGGCGGTATGGCCCTGCACGAAGGCAAAATCGCTGAAATGCGCACCGGTGAGGGTAAAACCCTGGTGGCAACCCTGGCGGTATACCTCAATGCTCTGTCTGGTAAAGGCGTGCATGTTGTTACGGTGAACGACTATCTGGCCCGTCGTGACGCCAACTGGATGCGCCCGTTGTATGAATTCCTCGGCATGAGCGTTGGCATCGTCACGCCTTTCATGCCGCCGGAAGAGAAGCGCAGCGCCTATGCTGCCGACATCACCTACGGCACCAACAACGAATTCGGTTTCGATTACCTGCGCGACAATATGGCGTTCAGCCTGGATGAGAAATTCCAGCGCGAACTCAATTTCGCGGTAATCGACGAAGTCGACTCGATTCTGATCGATGAGGCGCGTACGCCGCTGATCATCTCGGGTCAGGCCGAAGACAGCTCCAAACTCTACAGCGAAATCAACCGTCTTATTCCGACCCTCAAGCAGCACATCGAGGAAGAAGAGGGCGTGGTGACTCAGGAAGGTCACTACAAGGTCGACGAGAAAACCCGTCAGGTCGAACTCAACGAGCAGGGCCACCAGTTCATCGAAGACATGCTCACTCAGGCCGGCTTGCTGGCTGAGGGTGAAAGCCTCTATTCGGCGCACAATCTTGGCTTGCTGACCCACGTTTATGCGGGCCTGCGTGCTCACACGCTGTTCCAGCGCAACGTTGAATACATTGTGCAGGATGGTCAGGTTCTGCTGATCGACGAACACACCGGCCGGACCATGCCGGGCCGTCGTTTGTCCGAAGGCTTGCATCAGGCGATCGAAGCGAAGGAAGGCCTGAACATTCAGGCAGAGAGCCAGACACTGGCCTCGACCACCTTCCAGAACTACTTCCGTCTGTACAACAAATTGTCCGGCATGACCGGTACTGCTGACACCGAAGCGTTCGAATTCCACCAGATCTACGGTCTGGAAGTGATGGTTATTCCGACCAACCGTGCGTTGGCGCGTAAGGATTTCAACGATCTGGTCTATCTGACTCAGGACGAGAAATACGCCGCCATCATTGCCGACATCAAAGAGTGTCAGGCGCAGGGTCGTCCGATTCTGGTCGGTACTGCCACCATCGAAACCTCCGAACACGTTTCCCGCCTGCTCGACAAGGAAGGCATGGAGCACAAGGTGCTCAACGCCAAATTCCACGAGAAGGAAGCTGAAATTATTGCTCAGGCCGGTCGCCCTGGCGCACTGACTATTGCCACCAACATGGCCGGTCGTGGTACCGACATCCTGTTGGGCGGTAACTGGGAAGTTGAAGTGGCTGCACTTGAGAACCCGACGCCTGAACAGATTGCTCAGGTCAAGAGTGACTGGCAGAAGCGTCACCAGCAGGTGATCGAGTCGGGCGGCTTGCATGTGATCGCTTCCGAGCGTCACGAGTCGCGTCGTATCGACAACCAGTTGCGCGGTCGTTCTGGCCGTCAGGGTGACCCGGGTTCGAGCCGCTTCTACCTGTCGCTGGAAGACAGCCTGATGCGCATCTTTGCCTCCGACCGCGTGAAGAACTTCATGAAGGCCCTCGGCATGCAGTCAGGCGAGGCCATCGAGCACCGCATGGTGACCAACGCCATCGAGAAGGCTCAGCGTAAAGTTGAAGGCCGCAACTTCGACATGCGTAAGCAATTGCTCGAGTTCGACGACGTTTCCAACGAACAGCGTAAAGTGATTTATCACATGCGTAACACGTTGCTGGCGTCCGACGACATTGGCGAGACCATTGCCGAGTTCCGCAAGGAAGTCCTCGACAGCACCATCAACGAGCATATCCCGCCGCAGTCATTGCCAGAGCAGTGGAACATCAGTGGTCTGGAAGATGCGTTGTCGACTGCTTTCAGCATTCAGTTGCCGATTCAGCAGTGGCTCGATGATGACCATCAGCTGTACGAAGAGACCCTGCGCGAGCGCATCCTGACTGAAATCGTTAATGCCTATAACGAGAAAGAAGATATGGCCAGTGCCGAAGCACTGCGTACCTTCGAGAAGCAGATTCTGCTGCGCGTTCTGGACGACCTGTGGAAAGATCACCTGTCGACCATGGATCACCTGCGTCACGGTATTCACCTGCGCGGCTATGCGCAGAAAAACCCGAAGCAGGAATACAAGCGCGAGTCTTTCGCCCTGTTCCAGGAACTGCTCGATTCGATCAAGCGCGATACCATTCGTGTGCTGTCACACGTTCAGGTCCGCCGCGAAGATCCGGCCGAAGAGGAAGCGCGTCTGCGCGCCGAAGCCGAAGCCATGGCTGAGCGCATGCAGTTCCAGCACGCTGAAGCTTCTGCCCTGAATCAGCCGCAAGCTGAAGCCGAAGAAGCTGAAGTAGCGGTGGCAGTTGCCCCGGCGCGTACCGAGCAGAAAATCGGTCGTAACGAGGCGTGCCCGTGCGGTTCCGGTAAAAAGTACAAGCATTGCCATGGCCAGGTGAACTAAGCAGGCGATAAGCACGCTACAGCGTTTATCATTGCTAGCCCGGCTATATACGCCGCGAACGGTTTACCGCTCGCGGCGTTTTACCATCCTCTGTGCGCTAGCCTGCGGCTGGCGCGTGTCTCGATAAGGAGCGCTTTCATGGCTGTAGGTCTTGGCCCGTTGTCTACTCTGCACCCGGTTGCAGGATTCGAACTTGGTATTGCCAGTGCGGGCATCAAGCGCGTCGGGCGCAAAGATGTAGTGGTCATGCGCTGCGCTGAAGGCTCCAGCGTTGCCGGGGTCTTTACCTTGAATGCGTTCTGCGCCGCACCGGTGATTCTGGCCAAGAAGCGGGTGTTGGGTAACGTGCGCTATCTGCTGACCAATACCGGCAATGCCAACGCTGGCACGGGTGAGCCGGGCCTCGCCAACGCCGAGCGTACTTGCGCCAAGCTGGCCGAATTGAGCGGTGTTGAGGAAAGCGCGGTGCTGCCATTTTCGACTGGGGTTATTGGCGAGCCATTGCCAGTCGAGAAAATCGAAGGCGCGTTGCAGGCCGCTATCGACAACCTCAGCGAGCACAACTGGGCGCAGGCTGCCGAAGGCATCATGACCACCGACACGCTGCCCAAGGGCGCGAGCCGTCAGTTCGAGCATGATGGCGTGACCATTACGGTAACGGGGATCAGCAAGGGCGCGGGCATGATCAAGCCGAACATGGCGACCATGCTCGGTTACATTGCAACCGATGCCAAAGTCAGCCAGGGCGTGTTGCAAGATCTGCTGCGCGATGCTGCGAACAAGTCGTTCAATCGCATCACCATTGATGGCGACACCTCGACCAATGATTGCTGCATGCTGATTGCCACCGGCAAAGCTGCGCTGCCGGAAGTGACTCAGGCCAGCGGCACGCTGTTCACTGCCTTGAAAAAAGCTGTGTTCGAAGTGTGCATGGAAGTGGCGCAGGCTATCGTGCGTGACGGTGAAGGTGCGACCAAGTTTGTGACCGTGGCCGTTAATGGCGGCGCGACTCATCAGGAGTGCCTGGACGTGGGTTACGCGGTGGCGCATTCGCCGCTGATCAAGACCGCACTGTTTGCCTCTGACCCGAACTGGGGCCGGATTCTGGCCGCTGTCGGCCGTGCTGGCGTGGCGCAACTGGATGTCAGCAAGATTGATGTGTTCCTCGGTGATGTGTGCATCGCCAGCCGTGGTTGCCGTGCGGCGAGTTACACCGAAGAGCAGGGCAGCGCCGTGATGGCGCAGGAAGAGATCACCATCCGCATCGAGTTGGGTCGTGGCACCTGCAGCGAAACTATCTGGACCACTGACTTGTCGCATGAGTACGTTAAGATCAACGCGGAATATCGCACCTGAGTCGGTGCTTTACTGCCACGGTTGATATTGTTGTTTTCAAATGACAAATTCAGGGACGCTTCGGCGTCCCTGTCTTTTGCAACCTGACCAAGGAACACCTCATGTCTCTGCAATTGGTGATTGGTGACAAGCGCTATTCGTCGTGGTCGCTGCGTGCGGCGCTGGCCCTGGAACTCACAGGCGCGCCTTACACAGAGCAACTGATTCTGCTCAATCGCCCCGACACCCAGGCGCTGATCCTCAAGCACTCACCCACTGCCAAAGTGCCGCTGCTGAAAACCGCAGATGGCCCGGTGTGGGATTCACTGGCGATTGCCGAGTATCTGGCTGAGTCTTATCCACAGGCGCACTTGTGGCCGCGTGAGCGTTATGCCCGGGCGCGTGCCCGCAGTGCTTGCGCCGAGATGCACAGCGCCTTCGTTGCACTGCGTACGCACATGCCGATGGACCTGCAGCGCAATGAAGCCTTGGCCGAGGTGCCGGAAGCGGTACGCGCCGACATTCAGCGGGTGTGTAACCTCTGGCTGGAGTGCCGCGAGCTGTTCGGGGCGGAGGGGCCTTATCTGTTCGGCAGCGTGAGCCTGGTCGATGCCTTCTTTGCGCCAGTGGCTTGCCGGTTGCGCAGCTATAAAGTCGAGCTGCCAGCGGTGGCGGAGGATTATGTGAACACCATCTATCAATGGCCGGCATTTCAGAAGTGGTATCAGGCCGCGCTAGAGGAGTAACGCTTGAAACGCATACACGTGGCGGCTGCGGTGATACGCGGCGCAGACGGCCGGATTCTGATTGCCAAACGCGCCGATACCCAGCATCAGGGCGGTTTGTGGGAGTTCCCGGGCGGCAAGGTCGAAGCCTCCGAAACCGTGCGTGAAGCACTGGTGCGCGAGCTGCAGGAAGAGCTGGCGATCAGCGTAATCAAGGCTCAGCCGCTGATTCAGGTGCAGCACGATTATCCCGATAAGCACGTGCTACTGGATGTCTGGGAAGTCAGTGAGTTTAGCGGCGAGCCGCATGGCGCCGAAGGGCAGCCGCTGGTGTGGGTCAGTGCCAGGCAACTGCTCGAGTATGAGTTTCCGCAGGCCAACCAGCCGATCGTTGCGGCCGCGCGTTTGCCGGAGCAATACCTGATTACACCGCAGGACTTGTCGGCCAGTGAGCTGCTTAATGGTATTCACCGGGCGGTCAGTCAGGGCGCAGGTTTGTTGCAGCTGCGCGCGCCGGAGATGTTTGATCCCGAATATCGCACGCTCGCACTGGACGCGATTGGCCTCTGCGCCGGGCGCGCACAGGTCATGCTTAAAGGCCCACTCGAATGGCTCAGCGATTTCCCGGCGGCGGGCTGGCATCTGACCAGCAAGCAACTGACTGAGCTGGCAGGTGGCGAGCGCCCGATTCCGGCCTCGCGCTGGCTTGCAGCCTCTTGCCATTCGTTGGCTGAGCTTGAGATGGCTGCGCAACTAGGCGTCGATTTCGTGACCTTGTCTCCACTGGCGGCGACGCAGACTCATCCCGAGGCCCAGCCACTGGGCTGGACGCTGTGTGAGCAATGGATCAAACAAACAAATCTGCCGGTATTTCTGTTGGGTGGCGTCGGCCCGGATGACACCGCACAAGCCCGAAATATGGGGGCGCAGGGCGTTGCGGGGATTCGCGCATTCTGGCCTGTGGCGTTATAAGCAGGCGATTGACTTGGGTGCTGTGATGTTGCGCAGTGCTGAATGGATGTTGGCAATGGCGATTTTATGGCATCAGTGCTTAGCGTAATCCTGCCGGTTTTTGCGCTCATCTTGCTCGGTTTTATTTGTCGGCGGCTGGAGTTGCTTGGGCCGACGGCAGCCTCCGAAATCAACCGCATGGTGGTCTGGCTGTGCCTGCCAGCCATGCTCTTCAATGCCACGGCGTCAGTCAGTTGGGCGCACTTCTGGGAGCCGGGCTTTATTGCGGCCTACACCGCGGGCACCATCGCTGTCTTCTTGATTACGCTGATCTGGCGCTGGCGCGTACACAAGAGTCTGGCCGATGCCAGCATTCAAGGCCTCAGCGCCTCTTATGCGAATACCGGATACATGGGGATTCCCCTGTGCATACTGGTGTTTGGCGATGCGGGTTTGCAGCCGGCACTGATTTCCAGCCTGATCGTAATCTGCGTGCTGTTTGCGCTGGCCGTTGTGTGCATCGAAGTGGCACTGCAAAGCGAGCCCAGCCTGTTTAATGCGGTGCGCAAAGTGGCGTTGGCCTTGTTGAAGAATCCACTGGTGGTCTCGCCCTTGCTCGGTGGCGTGTGGGCCGCCAGCGGCTTGAGCGTTGCGCTGCCGGCGCAGCGGGTGCTGGACTTACTGGCCGCGGCAACAGCGCCGTGTGCACTGATTTCGCTGGGATTGTTTCTCGCCCACAAACAGGTTGGTCGCAGCGATGGCAGCTTGCCGCTGGTTGCGCTGAAGCTGGTCGTACATCCGTTTCTGGTGTGGCTGCTGGCCTATCAGATACTGGATCTGCCGCCACTCTGGGCGCATTCGGCGTTACTGCTGAGCGCGCTGCCAACCGGCACCGGGCCCTTCATGTTGGCCGAGTATTACCAGCGCGACGCGGCGGTGGTGTCGCGCAGCATTTTGTTCTCCACGCTGGGCTCGCTGGTCACTCTGTCGCTGTGTCTGTTCGTAATCCAGTTGCATCCTTGAGTGGCGCTTTCGCCAGCGCCGGTCGGTAAAGGATCAGGTAGTAAGTACTCAAGCTGATCAGCCAGCAGATCAATAACGTCCAGACGTTGTGCGAGAGGAAGTGCGCCCCTTGCAGCATGCGCCCCACCGAAAAAATCGTGCCCACCGCGAGCACGCCAATCAACGCGGCCTTGGCGACGCGTGGCCGACGGTCGCGCCAGACAAAAAACAATGCCAGCCAGGAAAACCCGGTGCTTGCATGACCGCCCGGCCAGCAGCGCCCCGGCTTGTTGTTATCCGCCCGGCTGCTGAGCAGTGGCGTATGGGTTTGGCTGCCGCCGAACTCGGTAATGCTCCACGGGCAAGGCACATTGGTCAGCGCCTTGAGAGGTGTGATGACGCTGGTCGAAAGCGCAACCGCAAGCACCACGTAACTCAAAGGACGCCGCCAGTGTTTCAGCTTTGGCCTGAACTGGCAGGTGATCAGCGCGGCAATGGTGAGCAGGCCGCAGGCGATAATCAGCTGCTTGGCGTAGTCGTGCAGGACATCCTCAAGGAAAAAACTGTGGCCACCGATAAAGCCTGTTTGCGGGCTGTACATCATGTGCGCAATCGCCAGATCCAGCGGGCTGGGATCAACGCACAGCATCAGCGCCATCAACCCGAGCGGGATGGCATAGGCCAAACGAAAGTTGAATGGGCGTGGAATTGGCGGCAGCGTTTTGAGCATCAGCTCGAACCTTCTTGAACGGTCTCAGTCTGATGCGAAGTTTTAATCATGGGCTGTGAGTGCACTGTTATGCGGTTGTGAAGAAATCGTCAACGTCATTACTTGGCTGTGGATGCGCTGTTGGGGTTTTGACATGACGACTATTCGCCAGCCATCAGATGCCAGTATATTGATCGCTAATTTTGCAAGCCGAGGGCAGGTGTATGCGTATTCTGGTAGTCGAAGATAACAAGGATATTCTGGCTAATGTCCTCGATTTTCTTGCACTCAAGGGTTACACCGTCGACTGTGCACAGGATGGTTTGGGCGGCATGCATCTGGCCGTTACCGAGCAATATGATCTGATCGTGCTGGATGTGATGCTGCCCGGAATGGATGGTTTCCAGATTTGCCAACGGCTGCGTGAAGATGCCCGGCTGGAGACTCCGATCATCATGCTCTCCGCCCGCGATACGCTGGACGATCGCCTGCAGGGCCTAGGTGTTGGTGCCGACGATTATCTGGTTAAGCCGTTTGCATTGTCCGAATTGGTTGCTCGTATCGAAGCCGTATTGCGGCGCACGCAGGGCAGCCGCAAGCGCAAGATGCAGGTAGCCGATCTGGTCTACGATCTCGACACGCTGTATATCACCCGCGCTGGCCAGCCGATTAAGCTCAACCCGCTGGGGCTTAAACTGCTCGCCGTGTTGATGCAGAAAAGCCCGGCCGTGGTCCGTCGTGAAACCCTTGAAGAGGCACTTTGGGGCGATGATTGCCCAGACAGCGACAGCCTGAGAAGCCACATTCATCAATTGCGTCAGGTGCTCGACAAACCGTTCGATGTGCCATTGCTGCATACCATTCACGGCGTGGGTTATCGCTTGGCGGAGTCGCCCAATGGTGTCTAAACAACCCCTGATCCGGCGCATTGTCATCGCCTTTGTGCTGATGACAGTTGTGGTCAGCGGAATCTTCTCGGTGAGTATTGTCGCCACCGTGCACTTTGTTGAAGGGCATCTGGTGCCGCTGGAGCTCGATGGCGAACTGGATAACGTATTGGCGCCCGAGAATCAGGGCGTGTTGCGCCCGCGTCTGGATGGACGCACCCAGCTTTATGCAACCGGGCACGGCGCCGCATTTGCAATTCCGCCATTGTTTGCCAACGTCGAAACCGGCTACTCCGAAGTCACTGATGGTGATCATGCTTACTATGTGATGCGCCGCACCGTTGACGGGCAAGACTACATTCTGGTGCAGGAGCAGCACGAATTTGAAGAGCGCGAAGTGCTGCTCTACAAGATCGTTCTGAGTGGCTTTGTGTTGAGTGTCCTGGCGGCGTGGGGGCTTGGTTTAATGCTGGCCCGTCGGGTGATGGCGCCGGTAATTCGCCTGGCCAACCAAGTGCGTCACCGCGATCAACTGCATCCGCTGGCACCGGCGTTGGCACCGGATTATCCGGATGATGAAGTCGGACGTTTGGCCGCCTCATTCGACAGCACGTTGGGCCAATTACGCGGCACGCTGGAGCGCGAGCAGTTGTTCACCAGCGATGTCAGCCATGAATTGCGCACGCCGCTGATGATTATCTCGACCTCGTGCGAGCTGCTCACCGTGAGCAACAATCTCAATGCCCGCCAGCATGAACAGGTCCAGCGTATTCGTCGGGCCAGTGAAGATATGCGTGACTTAGTGGAAACCTTCCTGATTCTGGCGCGACGTAAAACCGATAAGCAGGTGCCTGGCGGTGAAGCAACGCTGGCCAGTGTTGCGCAGGAACAGATCCAGCAATGGGCGCCTGCGATTGAGGAGAAGGGGCTGAAACTCAGCCTGATCGAGGAGGCATCTGATGACGGTCACTACAACTCGTCATTTTTGCGTACGGTTATCTCCAACCTGTTACGCAACGCCATGCACTATACCGATCAGGGCGAGATTCGCCTGATTACCGGTAAGTGTGGTTTTCGTGTCGAGGACTCCGGCATCGGCATCCCTGAGGAGCTGCATGAATCCGTATTCCAGCCATTTGTGCGGGTTAACCAGCAGCGTGGCGAAGGCCTGGGCTTGGGTCTGTCACTGGTTAAAAGGGTGTGCGCGCATCAGGGCTGGCAGGTTTCGGTGCATGGCGGCGAGGCGGGCGGTACCGTGTTTGAAGTTAAACTGGCCTAAGGTTTCAGGGGTCATAAAACCTTAACTTAAGGCTGTTTCACGGAATTTTCTCATTGTCTTAACAGCCGTTTGATGCGCTTGCCCATAGTCTGCCTGTTACCAAAATCATTAACAGGGCAGGCTGCTGTGGCATCGAAGAACGTCGAACTTGATTTGTCGCCCAGCTATGACGCGGATCAGGATCGCGGACTTCCAGTACAGGAACAGGCTGGCCTCGTTCGGCGATTGTCGTTGTGGCGTGGGCAGAAGCTGGCGCGCAAAGCACTGCAACTGGCAGGTGAGCCGAATCTGGTGCTTGATTTTCCAACGCTGAAAGGCCGCTATTGGCCTTTGTTGGCGCATTTGCCGACCCGCGTCGTGCTTGCTGCAGATAGCGGCGAGCCGGACATAAGTCAGCTTATTGCGCGTTACCCGCGCTCGATTACCGAGCGGATCCAACCGCTTGCCGCCACCATGACCAGCATCCCGCTGGATGCCAATGCGGTCGACAGCATTTTCTGCATGCGCTTTATGCAGCAGCAACTGATCGATCCCGCCCAGCGCACGCAGATTCTTAACGAGTTTCACCGGGTCACGAGAGACACGCTGATCATCTCGCTGTGGGTCGATGGCAACTACAAGTCCTGGAAACGTAAGCGTCTCGAAGCCAGGCGGGCGGCGTTAGGCCAGTCCCGCGTGCGATCAGGGCGTAGTGTGGTTGCGCGCGGTGTGATTGAAAGCGAGTTCAAAACTGTCGGTTTCAATATTCTCGGCAGCTTCGATTTTCTCCCCGGCTACGCCATGTGGCGCGTTTATATCTTGCGCAAAAGCCACTGAGCGCGAGCAATTTGATAGTTAGGAAGGCACGGATGAATACGCAATCTCTGGCTGGCAATGCGAGCGAACTGAAAGGCCGCACCGGTATCCGGCGCATTTTCCAGGCCGCTGGTTATTCATGGGCCGGCTTGAAAGCTGCATTTTTTGGGGAGGCGGCATTTCGTCAGTTGCTGCTGCTCAGCGTGGTGTTGATCCCCGTTGCGTTGTGCCTGGATGTAAGCCGGGTTGAGCGCGCAATGCTGATTCTGGTGTGCCTGTTGTCATTGATCGTCGAGTTGATCAATTCGGCAATCGAGGCCACGGTAGATCGCATCTCGCTCGAGCTGCACCCGCTGTCCAAACAGGCCAAAGACCTGGGCAGCGCCGCCCAGTTTGTCGCCATGAGCATTATTGCCGTGACCTGGGCGTTGATCTTGCTCTGATTGCAGCGCAGCTGCGCTTTGACGTAGGCCGCGCGCTGCGGCCTAATGCGTGTCTGTCCGACTCGCTGATTGTTACTTATGTCTGTAAATGCCCGCTCTGCCTCCAATATGCGTCCCAGCACGGTTCACCTGCCGCAAGGCAACTGGCTCACCGTGCTCGATTGCTTGTGCGCGCATTTTCCGGCCATCAGCCGTGATGCCTGGCTCGACCGCATGGCCCGCGGGCGGGTGCTGAATGCCGATGGTTCGTTTGTTACAGAGACTCAGCCTTATCAGCCTGCGTTGCGCGTGCATTACTTTCGTGAGGTGCCGAGCGAGATTGTGATTCCTTTCGAGGAGTCGATCCTGTTTCAGGATGAGCATTTACTGGTCGCCGACAAACCGCATTTTCTGCCGGTGATGCCATCCGGCGGTTATGTCGAGCAAACCTTGCAAGCGCGCCTGTGCAAGCGTGTTGGCAGTGCTGATCTGGTACCGCTGCACCGCATCGACCGGCACACTGCCGGGCTGGTGCTGTTCTCGACTAACCCGCAAACCCGTGGCCAGTATCAGGCGTTATTCCGCGAGCGGCAGATGTTCAAACGCTATGAAGCGCTGGCGCCGGCGCTGCCTGAACTGGACTTTCCGCTGGTGCGCAAAACCCGTTTCGGGCCGGGTGAGCCGTTTTTTCGAATGCGCGAAGTGGCGGGCGAGGCGAACACCGAGACGCGGATCGAGGTCGCCGAGAAAATGGGCGAAATCTGGCGCTATGCGTTGTACCCGGTGACCGGCAAAAAGCACCAGTTGCGCGTGCATCTTGCCAGTTTGGGCGCGCCGATCTGCAACGACCCGTTCTATCCGGTTGTGACTGGCGCCCCCGATGATCCGGATGATTACTCAATCCCCTTGAAGCTGCTGGCCAAAGGGCTTGGTTTCAGCGATCCGGTGACCGGCGAGCAACGCCAGTTCGAAAGCCGCCTGACGCTCGATTAGGGCGGCTAAGCCTTTAGCGTTACGCGTCCTGTTTGCGGGCTTCCTGCCACAGAACTTCGGCGACGTTCTGGCGCTTGGCGATAATCCGCGCTGCGACGAACAGCAGGTCAGACAACCGATTGATATACGCCAGGCCTTCTTCGCGCAGCGGCTCCTCGCTGTTCAAATGCTGGCAGCGGCGCTCTGCTGCGCGCGCCAGGCTGCGGCAAATATGCGCCTGAGCGACCAGCTTTGAGCCGCCCGGCAGGATGAAATTCTGCAGTGGTCCCAGCTCTTCATTCCACACATCGATCGCCTGCTCAAGGCGTGCGATTTCACTGCTGTGCAGCGCCTGATATTCAGGCATGGCCAATTCGCCGCCAAGATCGAACAGGCGATGCTGACACGGGCTCAGCACCTCGATAACCTCGCTCAAACCGGCGTGCTGGGCCTGCGCCTCGGCGAGTTCTGCCAGCAGCAGGCCCAGATGGCTGTTGAATGTGTCGATCTCGCCCATGGCCTCAACACGCGGATGCGCTTTGGAAACCCGGCGCCCACCGGCCAGCCCGGTTTCACCTTTGTCGCCGGTGCGGGTATAAATCTTCGAAAGTCGGAAGCCCATGGTTATTGATCCTTGTGCGGCATGGCGGCGGTCAGTGGCAGGCGCAGAGTGAAGCAGGTGCCTTGGTCTTCGGCGGACTGAACTTCCATCTGGCCTTTGTGATTGTTGGTGATGATGAAGTATGAAACCGACAGGCCAAGGCCAGTGCCTTCGCCCACTTCCTTGGTGGTGAAGAACGGATCGAAAATGCGCTTGCGCACAGCCTCAGGCATACCGACGCCGTTGTCTTCAACAATGATTTCAGCCCACGGTGGGCTGAGTCGCGTGCGCAGGCAAATCTTGCCCGGTGCGCTGTCATCTTCACGCTGATGGATGGCCTGTGCGGCGTTCTTCAACAGGTTCAGGAGCACCTGTTCAAGCTCGTTGGCGGTGGCTGGCACCGGGCCTAAATGCGGGTCGAAGTCGCGCTCGATAATCAGGCTCTTGAAGTCGAAACTGTCGGTCAGGTCGAAGTCGTTGCCGGCAATTTCCAGCGCCTGATCAATCAACCCGGGCAGCAAGCATGGCGCCAGCAGGCGATTGCTCAGGCGGCTGAAACTCAGCATATGGCTGACAATCCGTGCGGCGCGGCTGCCTGCCTGTTGAATACCGTCGAGCAACTGCGGCACTTCGCGGGCTTGCAGGTATTGGTCGATCACTTCCAGGCGGATGCCGATCAGCTCGGCTTGTTGGTTGTTCTTTTCCAGCTCCGGAGACAGGCGTCTGCGGATGTTCTGCACGTTGTGCAAAATGGCTCCCAGCGGGTTGTTAATCTCGTGCGCCATTCCCGCCGCGAGGCCGCCCACCGAGAGCATTTTCTCTGACTGAACCATCATTTCTTCGAGGCTCAGGCGTTGGGTAATGTCGTCTATGCGGATCACCACGCCACGGCCACCTCCGCCCACCAGCGGATAAAAGGTCAGGGCGTAATGGTGCGGTTCCTGATTCCGGTTCCAGGTCACCCTGTCGACTTTTTCGACCTGCTGTTTCTCGACGGTTTGGGTCAGTTGCGCCATGAAGGGTTTTAGCGGCGGGAAGGCCAGAAATATCGGCTGGTTCAGTGCTTCATTAATCGAGGTGCCGGAGAGCGCACTGGCTTCCTGATTCCACTGAGTGACATAGAACTGCTCGTCGAGCGCGATCAGCGCTGAAGGCATGGAGTCGATAATGTTGTTCAGGTAGTTCTGAAAGCCGGTGAGTTTTTTCTCGATCTTGCTGCGCACCTGCACTTCGAGTTCCAGTTTGCGGTTCGAATGGCGCGTCTCTTCCGCCAGATTGTGCGCCTGATCGAAGGCCGACTGGGCATCGTCGCGCGCTCGCTTGAGCTGATCTTCGCGGGCCTCGATGCGCGAAAGCATGGTGTTGAATGCATTGGCCAGGCTGCCGATCTCATCCTGATTGCCAGGGCGGGCGCGCAACGCATAGTTCTCCTCGCGGGTTACCTGCCGCGACAGTTCTTCGAGGCGGCGGATCGGCTTGGTCACCAGTCGGCGGATTTGCCGGGCAATCAACAGCCAGAGGATCACGCTGACCATTAAAATGGCCACGCTGGCCGTCAGGGTGCCGGTGTAGAACTCGCCCGGCAGTTCGCTGGAGGCGACCAGCAGCAAGTAGCCTGGGCGTCCGCCGGGCTGCGGCAGTTCGGTGAGCAGGTTGGTACGAAACTCGGTCAGGCGCCACGACTCAAGCTGATTGACGTGCAATGGCAGCTCTAATTTATCGCCGCGCTGCAGTTGCGCCAGGCTTACGCCATTGCTGTCATAAATCACCGCCGCGCGCAGCGGCTCATAACCATCCAGCCTTTTAAGCAGTGACTCGGCGGCTGCCGCTGTGGTCAGCGCCTGATGACTGAGGGCGGGGCTGGCGATCAGTTTGCCGAGTGTATGCAGGGCCTGCGGCGCCATGCTCTGTTGTGAAATCCAGTAGGCGGCACTGATAAACGCCAGATTGGCGGTAATCAATACAGTGGCCAGCAGGATTAGCAGGGCGGCGAGCAGTTTGCGCCCAACCGGCAGGTTTTCGAGGCGTTGACGCAATGTCATGGGTTAACCGTCGCCAAATCAAGATGAATGCAGGGTAACGTGCCGGTCATCGGCTGGGCAATCCTCGGGCCTCAAGCGCCTGCACCAATTGTGCATGGACTGCTTCGAGTTGCGGCAGCGCAAGGTTCAGGCGCTGCGCGGCGGTGCAGGCATAACCGCTTATGTAGCTGATTTCGGTGCGGCGGCCGTGGCTGACGTCCTGATGCATTGAGGAGTAATTCTGCGCCGTGGCGCGGATCACCTGCAGCACTTGCTGGTGCAGATCTTGCGCCGCATCTGCCTGACCGCAGGCAATCAACAATGTGCTCAGTTCGTTGCACAGCGCCATGACCTGCTGCGGGTATTGCTTAAGGCCGCCATTGCGACAGTCATGCAGCACCGTCAGCGGATTGATCGCGCAGTTTAGGGCCAGTTTGCGCCAGAGCCTGGTGTTGATGTCTGTGCTCCAGCTATGGGCGATGCCGCTGGCCGCGAGTTCCGATAGCCAGCCGGGCGGCGTCTGCTCCAGCGGATCACCCAGCCAGTTCTGGCCCTGCCCGGCGAAGACCACTTCAAAGTCATTCTGGCGAAATGCGCCCTCGGTGCTGGACGCCAGAATGCAGCGTGCGGGCGCCACTCTGGCGGACACGGCGCTCTGGCTGCCAAGGCCATTCTGCAAAAGGATAAGCTCGGCGTCGGCGGTTAACCGCGACTCAATCTGGGCGACTGCCGCTTCAGCGTCGTAAGCCTTGCAGGCGACCAGCAGGCGACTGATCGGTTGGCTGTGATCGCAGGTTTGTGCGGCGACGGGGTAGTGCGAGCGCTGGCCATTTTCAATCAGGCTAAGCCCGCCCGCTTGCAGATAGGCGTCGAGGCGCTGCTGATTACGCATCAGCAGCGTGACAGGCAGGCCCGCCCGCGCCAGTCGCGCAGCCCACAAACAGCCCAGGCTGCCTGCGCCAAGTACATGCCAGGTCATGGCCGGCTCCTTGATGAAGTGCAAAGCGCCCAGTTTATGGCCTTGGCGCCTTGCAATACAGCTTCAGTGCCGGCTTAGCCTTTCTCAGACATGCGCGTAGCGGTTACCCGCCCCGATGCGTAGGCCTCGGGCAGTAACTGGCTGGCGCGCTGGCGAATATCTTCGGGCGCGACCGGCAAGCTCTTGTTGTCCATGCCGACCAGAGAAATCCCTGATTTGAGCGATACATAACCTGCGCTGGTTTTGAACGCTTTGAGGTTGATGCCTTCATGCAGGCGCTTGAAGCTGCTTGGCGAGCACTCCTGCAAGTTGCTGAGCACGGTGATCAGCACAAAGTGGTTGTCGTCGAGACGACCCAGTGTGTCGAGCGGGCGTACCAATTGCTGGAGCCTGCGGGCAACCGCATGCATCAATTCGTTGAACAGGGCATCGCCATGCTGCTGTCTTAATTGCCCGGCATCCTCCAGGCCGATCAGCAGGTAGCACAGTGCGCCGCCGCGTGATTCGACCTGACGCAGGCTGTCGTTCAATTTCTGGTTCAGGTAGCGGTTATTGCCCAACCCCGTGAGTGGATCAATCACGTTGAGGTGTTCCAGCGTATGGACATTGCTGGTGAGCATCTGATTCTGCCGGAGCAAACGCTGCAAGGTGTTGCACAGGCGATCCGCCGCATAGATGCGCGGTATCAGTTGCTCGGCCATCTGGGTTTTGCTGATGTAGTCGTCCACGCCACGATCAAAGGCTTCGGCCAGAATATTGTCGCCTTCCTTGCCGGTGAGCAGAATCACGTAGGTGTAATGGTCGGTGGCTTCATCCAGTTGGCGGATCTTGCCAGTCAACTCAAGGCCGTCCATTTTTGGCATCAGCCAATCGGCGAGGATAACGCTGGCAGGGCGTTCTTCAAGTTGAGCCAGTGCTTGGGCTGCGCTTGCGGCAAAACGAATATCTTTATAGCCGGCTTGGCTTAACGTTTTGCCGATGAGTGCGCTGGAGAATTTGGCGTCATCCACCACCATAATGCTTAGATGTGGCGTTGGCATTGGGTCAAACTCACATAATTGGACTCAGGCGTTGGTCAACGACGGGCAGATTTGCTCGCAGGCACTATATAATGGCATGGTTTTAACACCGTCAAGCTGAGTGGCTTGCTTCCGTGAAGTGAGTCGCGGCATTTATCAGGAGAATGAATATGCCATCGTTCGACGTGGTGTCCGAACTGGACAAACACGAAGTCACCAACGCCGTCGACAATGCGATCAAAGATCTCGATCGTCGTTATGACCTCCGTGGCAAAGGCAGTTTTGAGCTGAAAGAGCTGACTGTCAATTTGACAGCTGAGGCGGATTTCCAGCTTGAGGCCATGCTCGAAATTCTCAAAATGGCCCTGGTCAAGCGCAAGATCGACGTGCAGTGCCTTGAGATCAAGGATGCCTATGCGTCTGGTAAACAGGTCAAGCAGGAGGTCATTCTGCGCGAAGGCATCGACAAGGAACTGGCGAAGAAGATCGTCGCGCACCTAAAAGAAGCCAAGCTGAAAGTTCAGGCGGCAATTCAGGGTGAGCAAGTTCGGGTCACCGGCAAGAAGCGCGACGACTTGCAGGAGGCAATTGCCAATCTGCGCGCCAAAGAGTTTGAAATGCCGCTGCAATTCAACAACTTCCGCGATTAGTCCGATCCAATTGAACCCTGATGGCATAATGACGTCGTACATCAGAGTCATACTTTATCGCCATGGCATGCCATGGCGATTGCATTTTACAAGCACGCTTTAAAACCAACCCTGCCGGCAGGCGGTGTTGTTTGCTTTGTGTAGAAGGAGAGACGAATGGATATGAGTGTCGATCAGATCATCAAGATGTCAGAAAGCTGGATGCCGATCATTTTGAGTTACGGCAGCAAGCTGCTTCTGGCATTGATCACCCTGGTTATCGGTTGGTGGTTAATTGGTGTCTTGCTGCGCAAAGTAACCAAGGTTCTGGAAGCCCGTAAATTTGACCGCGCACTGAATGGTTTTATTGGCAGTCTGGCCAATATCATCCTTAAAACCTTGCTGCTGGTCAGCGTGGCTTCGATGGTCGGGGTCGAAACAACGTCCTTTATCGCGGTGATCGGTGCCGCCGGTCTGGCCATCGGCCTGGCCCTGCAAGGCAGCCTCGCCAATTTCGCGGGCGGCGTGCTGATCATGTTGTTCCGCCCGTTTCGCGCGGGGGACTGGATTGAAGGGCAGGGCGTGTCGGGCTCGGTGGACACGATTCAGATCTTCCACACGACCCTGAAAACCGCCGATAACAAGGTGGTTATCGTGCCTAATGGGATTCTCTCGAACGGCCACATTACCAACTACTCGCGTGAGGCCACTCGCCGTGTCGATATCAATGTGGGGATCGACTATTCCAGCGATATCAAGGTTGCTCGTGATGTGCTGATGCAGATCGCCAAGGACCCGCGCGTGCTGACCAACCCTGCGCCAGTGGTCTACGTGACCGGCCTGGGCGACAGCGCTGTGAATATGTCGCTGCGTATCTGGGTGGCGACCGGTGATTTCTGGCCAGTGACTTTCGAGTTCACTGAGCAGACCAAAATCAAGCTCACCGAAGCGGGCGTAGGCATTCCGTTCCCGCAGCGTGTTATGCACATGGCCAAGTCAGAGTAAGCGTCTGGCGCAACCGCACAACGCTCAGGCTGCAAGGCAGCCGCTCGCAAAAAGGCCCTCATTTGAGGGCCTATTTGCGTTTAGTCGGGCAATTCGCTGAGGGTGCAGCCGAACGTTTGCTGATAGGCGTCGATGATCACTTTCCAGTCTTCGCGGCTCCAGTTGGAGCGCCGGCGCAGCTGCTTCATGTCATGCAATGCTGCTTGCTTGGCCGTCAGACGCTGGCGGCTTTTTTCCAGATCAATGAGCGCTGTCAGGGGTTTGGCATTCTCACCCTGACCGTCAATGCAGACGAAAATATGCTTGGAGTAGGTGCTGCTGTGTTGCCAGCGAGCCCGATTGAACAGGGCGATGTTGGTGCCGATTGCTTTGAGCAGGCGCTCATGCATCGCCTCGCCATAGCGTTCGCGGCCGCCGCTGGCGTACCAGTCATCCACATTCAGGTACCCATCAAGCGCCGCCGTGACTAACAGTCCGCGTTTTCCTGAGGTCGAGCAGTAAACGATATCGGGAACATTAACGCCGGCCTGGCGTGCGCCGAGCAATGCTTCGCGCTCACGCAGAACGGTGGGGCGGCCAAACGGATGGCGCAAGCTGCGATGCGCATGGCCAACCTGGCGTTTGACATAGAGCAGCTCACCGTTACGACCGCGAACCCGTTGGACTCCACTTTCTCCGCCACGCCGCTGGTTGGGTTCCTCGACCCACTCACCTTGGGTGCTCCACCAGTTCTCGAACTGATCGGCAGTTGAAAGGGGCACCTCAGATGCGCTATCGGGCATGTTCGCTCCAGATTAATGGCTTTCGGTGACCAATAATAATGGCTGACGAATTCAGATGCGACCGCACGTTGCCATATTGTGACAACGGACTACTCAGTCACGCCAAGAGCGGCTTGGAGAGCGCAGTTTTAGGGATTATGCCGGCGCTAAGTATGGCGTGTAAGGCGGCGGTCACAGCGTTGCGCTGTGACCGTTATCCAGGACTTTAAGCGTGCTCGGTCGAGCCGTTCGGGTTTTCGGCGCTGTCGGACTTGCTGCCGTTGGCCTGCGGCCCCTCGCGACGCCATTGCATGGCGATCAGAATCAGGGTCGGTACGCCGAGCAATGCCGTGACCAAAAAGAAGTGCGCATAGCCAAGTCGCTCGACCATCACTCCGGAGTAACCGCCAATCAGGCGCGGCAGCAGGAGCATGATCGAACTGAGCAGGGCGTATTGGGTGGCGGAGAACTTGAGGTTGGTCAGGCTCGACAGATAAGCCACGAAAGCCGCCGTCGCAAGCCCTGCACTGAAGTTGTCTGCCGAGATGGTCACAATCAGCATCTCGAGGTTAGCGCCCATGCTGGAGAGCATGAGGAACAGCAGGTTGGTTGCCGCAGACGCCAAGCCGCCGATGAACAGAATCGGCAGAATACCAAAACGAACGATCAGCAAGCCGCCAGCGCCAGCGCCTACCAGCGTCATGATCAGGCCAAACAGCTTACTCACGCTGGCAATCTGGTCTTTGGTAAAGCCCTGGTCGATGTAGAACACGTTGGCCATTACGCCCATGACCGTGTCGGACATGCGGTAAGTTGCAATCAGACCAAGCAACACCAGCGCTTGCCAGCGATAGCGGCCGACAAAGTCGTTGATCGGTGTCAGCACCGGCGCCAGCCCGCGACGGCCAAAGGCCGACAGGCAGAGGAAGGTGAAAATGGTGTACATCATTGCGCGCAGCAGGGCGCGATCCTGCATGACCAGCCCGAGTACGCTGGTGTCGCCGCGCAGCACACTGGCGAAGTCGGTGTAGTAATACTGGGTGAACATCGCCGGCACAGAAACCAGCAGAATGATCAACACCACCACCGAGGCAATCTGGTGGCTGAAACCATATCGAGCCGCTGAGAGCTGGGTGCGCAGCGCCACATCGGGCTCTTTCATCCAGATGCTGGTAATCAGACCCGGCAGCATCAGCAGGGCGAATACCAGATAGGTCGCCGCCCAGGCGCTGTGGTGATAAAGCTGTACGGTCGAGCCGAAGCCTTCAGCAAAGTACAGCGCGCCCGCGGTTGCCAGCAGCGCGGCGACCCGATAACCGGACATGTAACTGGCTGCCAGCGCCGCCTGACGGCTGTCGTCGACGATCTCCAGACGGTATGCATCCACGGCAATATCCTGAGTCGCCGAGGCGAACGCGACCAACACCGCCAAGGCAATCAGCCAGGTGAGGTGCGTTTGCGGGTCGCAGAAGGCCATGCCGGCCAGGCCGATGGCGATCAGTATTTGTGAGAGCACCAGCCACGAGCGGCGTCTGCCGAGGCGGCCGAGAATCGGCAGGCGCCACTGATCTAGCAGCGGCGACCAGACCCATTTAAAGGCGTAGGCCAAACCGATAAGGCTGGCGAAACCGATGGTTTCGCGGGCTACACCCGCTTCACGGAGCCAGACCGAAAGTGTCGAGAACACCAGCATATACGGCAAGCCGGCGGCGAATCCCAGTAACAGGAGCACGAGCGTTGACGGGCTGGAGTAGGCGGCGAGCGCGTCGCGCCAGCTTTTTCGTTGCATTGGGCGGTTTTCAGCCTGGGGATTATCTAACAAAGGGCGCACTCTAACCGCTGTCCTGCATGGAATGCCAGCCATGCCGTCGGATATCCACTCGATCATTGATCACCAATACGCCTTCTGTGCGTAATCTGGCCCGTTGCTCGGCGCCCGAGGCACTTCCCGCCGGCAGGCTGAGACGACCGCCAGCGGCTACTACCCGGTGCCAGGGCAGGGTGCTGCCCTCTGGCAAACGGCTCAAGGTGGTGCCTACCCAACGCGCAGCCCGGCCCAATCCGGCAAGCTCGGCAAGCTGGCCGTAACTGACGACTTTGCCGCAAGGGACCTGCGCCAACACCAGATACAGGGCATCCAGTCGCTCACGCTGACTTGCCCCAGCCTGTGCTAAGGCTTCATGCTTGTCGGCGTCTGTTTGTGGCGTGAGTGAGTGAAGGATCATGTGGTCGCGCATCTTGTTAATGAGTTCAGTCCTCGCATGGATGGTGCCGGCGTTGGCGGACACGGTCTGGTTGAACAATGGTGACCGTATTACCGGCGATATTGTCCTGCTGGATGGCGGCAAACTGGCATTAAAAACCAAATACGCCGGCCAGGTGCTCATTGATTGGAAAAATATCGACACCCTTCGCGCCGATAAACCCTTAATGCTGCGCCGTGATGGTTTGGACAGCAATCGCAGCAATCAGTTGCTGGCTGCCGGCAAAGGCATGGTGCGTGTTGTGCACGATGAGCCGGGCGGCAAGACAACCACCGTGCCGTTAGCCAGCATTACCCGCATGGTGCATCCACGCAAGATCGTGCGGGATGCGGTTTGGGAGGGTAATCTCGATGCCAAACTCGACCTTGAACGCAACGAGGATCGCTCCGACGAGTTCAACTTCAGGGCCGACTCGCGCATCGAATATGGCCGCTGGCGGCATGTTTTTAATGGCGAGTTCGAACACGAAACCAAGAATGACATAGTGGTTGATGATAACTGGCAGCTCGAATATGACATTGACCGGTTTTTCACCAACCACTGGTTTTTGCGCACAGGTGTCGAACATGAGCAGGATGCCTTTGATTTTGTGCGGCGCCAGACCATTCTCGGCACCGGTCCCGGCTACCGCTTTTGGGACAACGAATTGGGTCGCTTCGATCTGATTACCCAGATCAACCGGATCAAGTATCGCTCTGAGGTTGATGACCTCGAATTCAACAGCCTTTCCATCGCCTGGGACTATAAGCGCCTGATCTGGGGCACGCGGCTGGAGTTCTACACCAGTGCAGAAACTCACCTGCCGATGATTGATGAAGTCGACTACGTAATAGATGGCGAAGTGGGTTTGCGCTACAGCCTTAATAGCTGGGCGCGCTTGTCGCTGCTGTATGAGCTGGATCAGACACGTGGCCAGGGTGTGCTGGACTCGGACCGGCGCTACCTGATCGGCGTTGGCGTGGCGTGGTAGCGGCTGCGCTGCGCGTTTGCAAGGCAGCGAGTGTTCGGGTTGCGCAAGCTCAGTCGTAGTCCGTTGTGTTACCTCTGCTGATCATCACTTTCCTGTAGCTTGCCGTACTCATCGTACGACGGCATGCTGGCGGCTATAAAAAGGCAACTCAATGTACGGTGATCAATCATGGGGCTGCGCAGCGTTTTGCTTGCGATCCTGCTAGGGCTTGCTGGGCCGCTCTGGGCCGATACGGTGTGGCTGAATAACGGTGATCGGATCACCGGCAACATTGTTCTGCTTGATGGCGGCAAACTGGCATTGAAAACCAAATATGCCGGCCAAGTGCTTATCGACTGGAAAGATATCGATACCTTAAGCGCCGAGAAGCCGTTACTGCTGCGTCAGGAGGGTTTGGACAGTCAGCACACGCAGCGGTTGTCGGCGGCCGGTAAAGGCATGGTGCGGATCGTCAATGGCACGACTAAAACCGTGCCGCTTGCCAGCGTTACCCGCATCGTGCCTGCGCGTGAGTTGCTGCGCGATGTGGTCTGGGAAGGCAATCTCGACGCCAAACTCGACATGGAGCGCAAAGACGACGACTCCGACGAGTTTCGCCTCAAAGGCGATACGCGTCTTGAGCATGGCCGCTGGCGGCATGTGGCGAACGGCGAGTACGAACGTGAAACCGAGAATGGCACGGTCACTGACGATAACTGGACTGCCGAATACGACATTGACCGCTTCTTCACCCAGCACTGGTTTTGGCGAACGGGCGGCGAGTGGCAAGTCGATCATCTGGAGTTCATCGACAGGGCGCGGATTATTGGTACCGGGCCGGGTTATCGGTTCTGGGATGACACGTTAGGGCGCTTCGATCTGATTGGCCAGGTCAACGATGTCGAGTTTGAATACGAAGGGGGCGATCTGAGCTTTCGCACGCTCTCGCTGGCCTGGGACTTCAAGCGCCTGCTCTGGGGAACCCGCTTTGAGTTTTACAGCACGGCTGAACTGCAGGTGCCGCAGATCAGTGACATTGACTATGTGCTGGAGAGCGAGTTTGGCCTGCGCTATCGGGTGAATGATTGGGCGCGGGTATCACTGTTGTACGAGTTGGATCAGATTGAGGCCGAAGGTCAGCGTAATTCAGATGAGCATTTCCTGATCGGTCTTGGGGTGGCGTGGTGAATTTTTTTGCCGTGAACGGCGGATAATCTGGCGCACTGCAGCGCTAGTCTGGTTGCATTTCTAATCCGCGTGTTTGGCATTTCTGGGGATTTTACTGGCAGGCGCTCTGGCAGGGGCGTTGTGGGCGGTTTTGCTCGCTAAAAAGCGATTCAGGTAAGCGTTTTATCTGAACTTGGGCGATTGGTGTCGGTCTTTATGCTTCCAGTAGCTGACTTGCTTCATAATGGTCGGCTTCGCCTGAAAAATACGTAGTAACTTTCCCATGCTTTCTAGAACCCTGCTCCTGCTCAGTGCCTCTTTTGCTGCAATTCCAGCCTTCGCCGATACCGTCTGGCTAACCAACGGTGATCGGGTCAGTGGCCAAATCAGATTTTTCGATGGCGCAAAACTGCTGATTCAAACTGAATTCGGCGGTTCAATTCCCATTGCATGGAACAAAGTTGCCACGCTTGAGAGCGACCAGGAGTTGCTCATCAAGGAAGACGCGGTGGTGGGTGAGCGCGCCAAGTCACTGCGCAGAGGCCCGTCCGGCAAAGTGATTCTGGTCAACGGTGAAGCGCCCCGGGCGATTGAGCTGGCGAGCATCCAGCAAATCATGAAACCCAAGCCGGTTATCGAGGATTTTACCTGGCGCGGCAACATCGATGCGGGCCTGGATTATGAACGTTCGGAAAGCGACACCGATGATTACGACATCGACCTGAAAACCAAGGCGCGCCATGGCAACTGGCGGCACAACGCAACGGCGGGTTATCACCGTGAGTTGACCAATGATCTGGTGACGACTGACAACTGGGACGGTGAATATGCACTCGACCGCTTCATTGATGAGCACTGGTTCTGGCAAGGGCGTCTCGAATACAAGCGCGATAAAGTCGAAGAGTTGGAGCGCCAGCGCAACTACGGTACCGGTCCCGGTTACCAGTTCTGGGATGACGAGTTGGGCGCGTTCTCGGTGGCGGGGCTGCTCAGCCGCACGGCTTACGATTACACCAATGGCGAGCACGATAATTTCTATGCGCTGAGCGCCAAGTGGGATTACAACCGCTATCTGCTGGGCAAGGCCGTCGAGTTCTTCACCAATGGCGAAATCGGTAAGCCGCTGGGCAATGTCGGCGACTTCTCGCTGGATGCCGAAATAGGCTTGCGCTACAAAGTGACCGACTGGGCGTCGCTCAACCTCAAAGCCGAGCGTGAGCTGGTAAACGGCAACGAAGGCGAGATCGATGACTCGCGCTATACCCTGGGCTTCGGCGTAGGCTGGTGATGGTCCTTAACGCCTGAAAAAAAGAAGCCCTGCATGTGCAGGGCTTCTTTTTTTGTGGCTGGCGATTACAAACGCAGGCCGCCATCAAGTTCAAGAATACGACCGGTGTAGTAGTCGTTCTCGAAAATGTAAGCCACCGAGTGGGCGATCTCGTCAGGCTTGCCCAGACGGCGCAGCGGAATACCCGACGTCATTTTCTCAAGGGCTTCCGGCTTCATGCTGGCAACCATTTCGGTTTCGATGAAACCTGGCGCTACGCCGCCCACGCGGATGCCGTAACGGGCAAGTTCTTTGGCCCAAACTACGGTGTCCGCCGCGACACCGGCTTTAGCCGCCGAGTAGTTGGCCTGGCCCATGTTACCGGCGCGGGAAATCGACGAGATGTTGACGATAGCGCCCTGATTTTTCAGCTCGATCATCTTCGCAGCCACTTCACGGGTGCAAAGGAACACGCCAGTCAGGTTGACGTCGATCACGGCTTGCCATTGGGCTAAGCTCATCTTGGTCATTTCGCCATCTTTAACTTTGATGGTCAGGCCGTCACGCAAAATACCCGCATTGTTGACCAGGCCATTGATGGCGCCGAAATCTTCGGCCACTTGGGCGACCATGTGCGTAACCTGTTCTTCGTTGGCTACGTTGCACAGGTAGGAACGCGCGTCGCCGCCGAGTGCCTTGCACGCCGCTACTGCATCGCCGAGTTTTTCCTGGTTGAGATCGACCAGTGCCAGCTTGGCACCGCGTGCGGCAAAGTACTCACCCATGGAACGGCCCAGGCCCTGGCAACCGCCAGTGATGATGATGACTTTATCTTGCAGCTGCATAGCGTATTTACCCTCAAGGTGGATGGTTTGTCCCGCGGATGCTGTCGAACCGTTATTCTATGCACCTGTCCGTTTGTGACGAATTCTACGCGAGGAGTCATTTAGTGAGCGTGAAAGCCCGTAAGCATGCCCGAGAATTGCTTCTCAAGGAATACCGTGGGGTGCTTTCTACCCATTCTAAAGCCATGCCAGGCTTCCCTTTCGGCTCAGTGGTGCCATATTGCCTGAATGCTCAGGGCGAGCCGTTGATCCTCATCAGCCGCATTGCGCAGCACACGCATAATCTGCAGATGGACCCTAAATGCTCGCTGCTGGTGGGTGAGCGGGGCGCTGAAGATGTGCAGGCCGTGGGGCGTCTCACGCTGTTGAGCGAAGCGGTGCGCATCGAAGATGAAACCGCAATAGCCGCGGCGGCTGCACGCTACTACCGCTATTTTCCTGAGTCGCAGGGTTATCATCAGGCGCATGATTTTGATTTTTGGCGCTTGCAACCTGTGCGCTGGCGTTTCATCGGTGGCTTTGGCGCGATCCACTGGCTCGACGAAGTGGCTGAAGCCAATCCATTTTGTGGCGACATTGAAGCCGGCATGATCGAACATATGAACAGTGACCACGCCAAGGCGATTGCTCACTACGTGCAACTGGCAGGTTTACCGGCTGGCCAACCTGCTCAAATGGTCGGCATAGACCCCGAAGGTTTTCATTTGCGCATCGGTCAAAGCATCCATTGGCTGGGCTTCCAAACATCCTGTAACAGTCCTGGAGCAGTACGCCAGGCCTTGGTGGCGCTGGCACACGCTGACCAATGGCCAGCCTAAAGTCATGCTTAAGCTTGAATTAAGCGCATCGGCCCATACTTCATCTGTATTGGAAGCTGATCTTCCGTAAAGGAATCTTTGATGCGAGCGTTTATGTTTTTGTTTTTGCTCTTCCCGTTGATCGAGTTAGCGATCTTGATCAAAGTCGGTGGCGCCCTTGGAGCGCTCTCGACCATCTTGCTGCTCGTTGCATCCGGGATACTCGGCATCTTCCTGATGCGCATTGCTGGTGTGACCACCGCGTGGCGTGCCCGCGAGAAAATGGCCCGTGGCGAGATGCCTGATCAGGAAGTGCTGGAAGGCGTGCTGATTGCCGTCGCCGGTGGACTGTTCCTGTTGCCCGGCTTTATCAGTGACGTGATTGCGCTGTTCTGCCTTATTCCTTTCACCCGCAAAATGCTGGTCGGTCGTCTGCGGGCCCGCGCTCAGGAGCAGGCCGAACGCCAGCGTGCATTTGCCGACGATATGGCGGCGCGCAGCGGGCAAACTCATCCCCATGTACTTGAAGGCGAATACGAACGCCGCGAGTGAAGGATTGATCACTCTGACTCAAGTACCTAGCCCACGTTCTGCGTGGGCTTTTTTTATGCGCTAAGCCTGCGTGATACGCGGTGTAGAGCGTTTGTCGTACCTCTCGGCGGATTTCGCCCATTTCTGCAAAAAAAATTATCGCTTGCCCTTGAATTCGCCTTGCGTGCCCACATGTTGCTGATACCGCAAGGTTTTCTGTCACCTGACAGAACAGACTTCCGCGTCATGCAAGGCATGACGCAACCGGCACCGCCGGACTTTGCTAACCCACCGGTGAAGACACCGGTAGTAAAAACACCATATTGGGAGAGATCGACAATGAAGCTTCGTCCTCTGCATGACCGCGTAGTGATTCGTCGCAGCGAAGAAGAAACTAAAACTGCTGGCGGCATCGTGTTGCCGGGTTCTGCCGCTGAGAAGCCAAACCAGGGCGTAATTGTTGCTGTTGGCACCGGTCGCGTACTGGACAGCGGTGAAGTTCGCGCGCTGGCCGTTAAAGTAGGTGACAAGGTTGTGTTCGGCCCTTACTCAGGCAGCAACACCGTCAAAGTTGACGGCGAAGACCTGCTGGTTATGGGCGAAAGCGAAATCCTCGCTGTTGTCGAAGCCTGATTCCCGCGAAATTCCGTTTAACTGTCAAGAATTGAGGATCAATTTCCATGGCTGCTAAAGAAGTTAAGTTCGGCGACTCTGCTCGCAAAAAAATGCTCGCCGGTGTAAACGTCCTGGCTGACGCTGTTAAAGCAACTCTGGGCCCGAAAGGCCGTAACGTTGTTCTGGAAAAGAGCTTCGGCGCGCCGACCATCACCAAAGACGGCGTTTCTGTTGCTAAAGAAATCGAGCTGAAAGATCGCTTCGAAAACATGGGCGCTCAGCTGGTTAAAGACGTTGCTTCCAAGGCAAACGACGCAGCCGGTGACGGTACTACCACTGCAACCGTTCTGGCTCAGGCTATCGTCAACGAAGGCCTGAAAGCCGTCGCTGCTGGCATGAACCCAATGGACCTGAAGCGCGGCATCGACAAAGCGACCATCGCTATTGTTAAAGAGCTGCAGAACCTGTCCAAGCCATGCGCTGACACCAAGGCAATCGCTCAGGTCGGTACTATCTCGGCTAACTCCGACAACTCCATCGGCGACATCATTGCTGAAGCCATGGCGAAAGTCGGCAAAGAAGGCGTGATCACCGTTGAAGAAGGTTCGGGCCTGGAAAACGAACTGTCTGTCGTAGAAGGCATGCAGTTTGACCGTGGCTACCTGTCGCCTTACTTCATCAACAAGCCGGACACCATGGTTGCCGAGCTTGAAACCCCGCTGATCCTGCTGGTCGACAAGAAAATCTCCAACATCCGCGAAATGCTGCCGGTGCTGGAAGCTGTTGCCAAAGCAGGCCGTCCGCTGCTGATCGTTGCTGAAGACGTTGAAGGCGAAGCCCTGGCGACTCTGGTTGTGAACAACATGCGTGGCATCGTTAAAGTGGCTGCTGTTAAGGCACCAGGTTTTGGCGATCGTCGTAAGGCCATGCTGCAGGACATCGCGATCCTGACTGGCGGTACTGTGATCTCTGAAGAAGTTGGCCTGAGCCTCGAAAGCGCCACTCTTGAGCACCTGGGTAACGCCAAGCGCGTAATCCTGAGCAAAGAAAACACCACCGTTATCGACGGTGCTGGCCAGCAGGTTGATATCGAAGCCCGCGTTGCTCAGATCCGCAAGCAAGTTGAAGACACAACTTCTGACTACGACAAAGAGAAGCTGCAAGAGCGTCTGGCCAAACTGGCTGGCGGTGTTGCTGTAATCAAAGTCGGTGCTGGTACCGAAGTTGAAATGAAAGAGAAGAAAGCCCGCGTTGAAGACGCCCTGCACGCAACCCGTGCTGCGGTAGAAGAAGGCGTGGTACCTGGCGGTGGTGTTGCTCTGGTTCGCTCGCTGCAAGCGATCAGCGAACTGAAAGGCGACAACGACGACCAGAACGTCGGTATCGCTCTGCTGCGTCGCGCTGTTGAAGCGCCGCTGCGTCAGATCGTAGCCAACGCTGGCGACGAGCCAAGCGTTGTTGTCGACAAGGTTAAGCAGGGCAGCGGTAACTTCGGTTACAACGCCGCTTCTGGCGAGTACGGCGACATGATCGAGATGGGTATTCTGGATCCGGCCAAAGTAACTCGTTCGGCTCTGCAGGCCGCGACTTCGATCGCCAGCCTGATGATCACCACTGAAGCGATGATCGCCGAAGTGGCTGACGAGAAAGCCCCGGCAATGCCTGATATGGGCGGCATGGGCGGTATGGGTGGCATGGGCGGCATGATGTAGTGCGACGAGAGTCGCTATAGGTAGCTAGCCTAGCGGGCTACATCTGGTGGTCACCAACATGGTTTGGTGACCACTTCCCCGCAGAAAATAGCACTATTAAAACCCGATCCCGGGCCACTAAAGCCCGGTTTCGGTCACCCACAAGGTGTCGAATACAGGGTAAGTGCGCCTTAAATTTGGAGCGTTACCCACTCCCAAATTACCTGCAAGAGGCATATCCCCGAAGGGATCTGCACCTGCATGGGATCTTGTTTGATATGTGCTTGGCTGCTCTCTATAGGGCGCAAGCTGTATCTGTCATTGTCTCACTCGAATACCGCAAGGTGTCTGGGCATGAGACCTTTTGTTCAGCCAAAAGTAGCCTAGGGATAGTGCGTCACTGGTAACGGTGGGGTGCGAAGCTTCCTGACAATGTAGTCCCACTATGTCTGTGGTGCGTGGTCGCCGTGAGGTGCCATGCAAATCCTGCGAGCAACACGCGGGTGCGACGCTAGGCTGGTTGGTATGGTCAACGTAAGTGAACTGCTGATAAACACCGTCAACCGCATGGAGCCAAAGTTGCTGATAGGCTTTGACCAAAATGGTGCATGACTGGTTGTCTCTTTTACATCTGGAGACACGCTGACATTGAGTCATCGGTGAATAGGCAGGACCTAACCCATCCATGTGACAGGTATGGAACTCGGTAAACCCGTATTTTCGCCACTGGCCGTTATGGCAGAGGCAAGCTAACCGCAAGGGAGGCCCATGGAAGTGCGGGCAAAGGATGTCGGAAAAAGCGAATGCCAGGCTGTAATGGACTGGATAGGGGTTATGCCCTGACTGGAAACGGTGCTGACTTCCGACTGGTCTTTGATCGCGAAACGGCGTGTAAAGCCATCAAGAAGTGATGTTTGCTGGTCTAACCGGCGGCATCTATCAACTAGAAATCCCTTACGGGGCAGTGAACTCACTCCCCGAAAGGGGCTCGTGCGTCTGCTGCCTTCCGGGAAATCTTTCTGGAGGAACGCAAGATGAGTACGGCAGAAACAGCAGTACCTGCATCCTCCCATCTGACAGCCAGTTGGCATTCGATTGACTGGGAAACCAGTCATCGACAGGTGAGAGGGCTACAGGTACGAATCGCGAAGGCAGCTAAGAGTCAACAATGGCGTCGGGTGAAAGCCCTGCAGCGCATGTTGGTTCGCTCATTCGCCGCCAAGGCATTGGCAGTGAAGCGAGTCACTGAAAACCGGGGTCGTAGGACTCCGGGTGTCGATGGGGAAACCTGGAGCACACCTGAGGGTAAGTGGGGAGCCATATTCCGGCTGAAGCGAACGGGTTACCAGCCCCGGCCACTGCGACGGGTCTACATACCCAAAGCGAATGGTCAGCGCCGACCGCTGGGAATACCAACGATGCTGGATAGGGCCATGCAGGCGTTATACCTGCTGGCACTCGAACCGGTATCTGAAACCACAGCCGACAGAAATTCCTATGGTTTTCGTCCTTACCGATCCACAGCAGACGCAATCGAGCAATTGTTCGTCAATCTCGGGCGCAAACACTCTGCGCAGTGGGTCATGGAGGGTGATATCAAAGGGTGCTTCGACAATATCAACCATGACTGGCTGATCACCAATATCCCATTGGACAAGGTGGTCTTACGGAGGTGGTTGAAGGCAGGGTATATGGAATCCGGCCTATTGAACCCAACCGAGGCGGGGACTCCGCAAGGAGGCATCATCTCCCCGGTGTTGGCCAACATGGCGCTTGATGGTTTGGAAAAGGTGCTTGAATCCCAATTCGGGCAACGCAACACCAAAGCCAGCTACAAGACCAAGGTCAACTATGTGCGGTATGCAGATGATTTCGTCATCACCGGTATCTCGAAAGAGCTGCTGGAAAACGAGGTGAAACCGCTCGTCGAGGCCTTTATGGCCGAGCGGGGGTTAAGCCTTGCGGTGGAGAAAACGCTGTTCACGCACGTATCCGATGGGTTCGATTTCCTCGGTCAGAATGTTCGCAAGTACGGTGATAAGCTGCTGATAAAGCCAGCCCACAAGAACTTGAAGGCATTTCTGGTTAAGGTTAAGGCAATGATTGAGGGAAACAAGACGCTGCCGGCTAGTTTATTGATAGATAAGCTCAACCCTGTGATTCGGGGGTGGGCCAACTATCACCGGCCGGTGGTCGCTAAGCAGACCTTCAATTACGTGGATTACAGGATCTGGAAATTGCTATGGCAATGGTGCAGGCGGCGACATTTGAATCGCTGTAAACGCTGGATCAAGGAAAAGTACTTCAAGCGTGTGGGAACACGCAGCTGGGTATTTTCCGGGCTTCACCCCAGCGGCAAACTGAAAACTTTGCTGTATGCCAGCGATGTCCCGATCAAGCGGCACACCAAGATCAGGGCGGAAGCTAACCCGTTCGATCCGGCAGACGAGATGTACTTCGAGGAAAGATTGGAATACACCTGGAGGAACTCGGACGAAGGAAAACGGAAGACGCTGAAGCTTTGGATCATCCAGAAAAAACGCTGTCCTAGGTGCAAGCAGCTAATCACGTTCGACACAGGGTGGAACATTCACCACATTGTTGAACGGCACAAGGGAGGCGGGGATGAGTTGGAAAATCTGGAGTTGCTGCACCCTAATTGTCATCGGCAGCTACACGCACAGTCCATAAGGTGATCATACATCGATACCACTATATGATGTGCTTCGGTGAGTTTGTTTTGGTGCATGTTGTGTTTCGGTCTTTTGCTTGCTAGGGTCCAAGGACATTCTCAACATGTTGTGGTGTCCCATGTCAGGCAAGAACCAGCACGTTGTAAAGAGGGATGATGGTTGGGCAGTACGTGGTGAGGGGAATTCGAAAGATACCTCGCATCACAGAACCCAGCAGGAAGCTTCTGAGGCAGCACGCAGCATTGCTCAGAACCAAAAGAGTGAAGTTCTGATCCATGGTCAGGATGGTAAGATCCGCGCCCGGGACTCCTACGGCAACGATCCATATCCACCCGAGGGTTAGTAGCGAGCTCACTGCTGGCTCTCCCATGTGGGAGGGTTTACAAAGGCTTGAGCTGTATGCGGGGAAACTCGCACGTACAGTTCTTAGGGGAGGGGCAGCCAGTAATGGCCGCCTCTTACCCGACAGCCAGCCTCACCTAGCGTCACAAAAACCCCGCGCTGGTCGCGGGGTTTTTTATTGCCTGCGAAAAAGCGGCGGGCACACCAGCGCGTTGGTCAGAAGGTAGAACCATTTAACGCAATTTTTACTTTGTCTGTAGGAGTATTCCTGAAATAGTTTGAACTTAGCTGGCTGAAATGGGTTCACAGCTATCCATTTGCTAGGCCAGCCTCGTACGAGGTGCTGCTCTCGCCGTTGACTGTCATACCACTCGTCGCTTAGTTGGATGAGTGGCAAAGTTTTGATCTACGGTGAATTCACAGCGTTTGGCAGCGCTATCAAGAGGTTACGGATATGAAGTTAGAAATTGCTAGAGGTGTGTTTTTGGTTGGCGCGCTAGCTGTCGCCTCCGCCGCCTTTGCGGCCTGGCAAGAGCCGCAAGCAGAAGTCCTGACCCAAAACACCCTGGGCTATTGCCCTGCGCCTCCGCACGTGCGTCAAGCCGCCTCTGCGGTGCCGGACAAAGACCTGTTGTTGTTCATGTTTGGCATGTCTCAGGCCATGCGCGGCGACAGCTAAGCAGCCCCGCAGCGCCACTGTTAAATACGTTGGGTGTGGCGCGCATCTTGGTTTGCCCCATGCGCGCCATGCTCTGATTGCCTGGAGCTGACGATTCAGTTCAGCGCTGCTTTCTCCTGACGGTTTAGGCGCAAACGTCCTGTCTGCGCCTCAAGAGTCTGAGCCGACCAGTGGTCCTGGTTCTGACACTCAGTTGATTTCCATTTGATGAGATTTTCACAGCGGCACCGGAATAATCAGGTGATTATTTTCTGGGAGTGCCTCAATGAGTCGTTCTATCAAGCTGCCGTTTTCCGACAAGTACGATGAGCAGCACAGTCAGCAATATTTAACCAAACACAAGCAGGGCCTGTGGCGGCGCTTGTCGCACCAGCGCGACATTGCCATCGGCCGCAAGGCGCTGGAGCGTGCCGGCAACCCACAGTCGGTGCTGGACTTGCCCTGTGGTGCCGGGCGCTTCTGGCCCATGCTGGCGGAGCAACCGGGGCGCAGGATAATCGCCGCCGACAACTCGTCAGACATGCTTGCAACGGCGCGCAAGGCGCAACCTGCCGATGTTGTTGCACGTGTTACAACAATGCAGACGTCAGTGTTCGCGATCGACCTGGCTGACAAGGCGGTAGACAGTGTGTTTTGCATGCGCCTGCTGCATCACATCGGCAGCGCCGAGCACCGCATGGCCATGCTTCACGAACTGCACCGGGTGTCGCGTGACAGTGTGATCGTGTCACTTTGGGTCGATGGCAACTTTAAGTCATGGCGGCGTAAGCGCCTGGGACGCAAACGTGACCAGGACCCGAGTTGGAAGGCTCAGCAAAACCGTTTTGTGTTGCCGGCAATCACTGCCGAGGCTGAGTTCAGGGCAGCAGGTTTTACCGTTCAGGATAAGTTGGACTTCTTGCCCGGGTACGCCATGTGGCGGGTTTATGTGTTGCGCAAGAAGTAAGCTGATCCGCGCCAAACGCTGCGCTGCGGGGTAAGAGTGAATTACCCCGCAGCCCAGTCAGCTCAGGCGCTCACTTCATTGCTGTGTGCATCTGGCGTTGCCAGATAGCTGTACACACACGGCAGCACGAACAGCGTGAACAGGGTGCCCACCGACATGCCGGTGGCGATGACCAAGCCGATATCAAAACGACTAACCGCACCAGCGCCGGTGGCTAAAAGCAGCGGCACCATGCCGAATACCATCGCGGCAGTGGTCATCAATACGGGTCGTAAGCGTATCGCTGCGGCTTCCTCGATAGCCTGACGACGATTCAAGCCTTGCTCGCGGCGCAGTTGGTTGGCGAACTCGACAATCAGAATACCGTGCTTGGTAATCAGACCAATCAGGGTCACGAGGCCGACCTGGGTATAAATATTCATACTTGAAAAGCCCAGGAACAGCGGAATCAGCGCGCCGCAGATCGACAGCGGTACGGTCACCATGATCACCAGCGGATCGCGGAAGCTCTCAAACTGCGCGGCCAATACCAGAAAGATCAGCGCCAGTGCCAAGGCGAATGTTGCGTATAGCGCGTTGCCTTCCTGTATGAACTGGCGCGAAGAGCCGGCGTAGTCGAATGTATAGCCGGGCGGAGCTTCTTCCTCGGCGATCTGGCGTACCGTGTCGATGGCCTCGCCCATGCTCACCATCGGGAAGCCCTGAATAATCGCCGAGTTGAGCTGCTGGAACTGGTTAAGCTGGGTCGGCCGCGCCCGATCACTCACGGTCACTAGTGTCGACAAGGGCAGCATCTGGCCTTTGGCGTTCTTCACGTAGTAATTGTTCAGCCACACTTCACTGTCACGGAATTCGCGCTCCACCTGCGCGATCACCTTGTAGCTGCGGCCTTCGATGGTGAAACGGTTGATTTCACCTTCACCCAACAGGCTGGACAGAGTAACGCCGATGTCCTCCATGGAGACGCCCATTTGCGCGGCTTTTTCGCGGTCAATCTCGACCACCACTTCCGGCTTGTCGAACGCCAGATCCACATCGAGGAAGGCAAACTTGCCTGACTTTTCTGCGCGATCCTTGATGGTGTTGGTCAGCGCGAGGAGCGACTCATAGTCGTTCGGCGTATTGATCACGAACTGGAACGGCAAGCCAGACCCCGTGCCGGGCAAGGAGGGCAGGTTGAAGCCGAATACTTGCAGGCCAGGCACTTGATCAAGCTTGGCTTGCAGCTCCGGTAGAAGCTCCATCTGGCTGCGCGAGCGCTGATCCCAGGGCTTGAGCTGAAAGCCGCCGATACCGGATTGCACGCCATTGAAACCGTTAATCTGGAACCATGAGTTGTACTCCGGGATGTCCTTGAAAATCGGCAGGAACTGATCGGTGTACTGGTTCAGATAATTGAGGTTGGTCGGCTGCGGGGCGTTGGAAAACATGAAGATGATGCTTTGATCTTCCTCGGGCGCCAGTTCTGATTTAGTGAACTTGAGCAGCACCGGAATCAGGCAGAGCACCAAAATAGCGAAGACCAAAACCACTGCACGGGTTTCAAGTGTGCTGTGCAGCGCACGTTGATAGCGGCTTTTCAGTGCGCCAAAAATACTGTCGAGTTTGTTGGCAAGGCCGGACGGGTTCTCTTCATGGCGCAGCAGCTTGGAGCACATCATCGGCGACAAGGTGAGCGCGACGATACCCGAGATCACCACTGCGCCCGCCAGCGTCAGGGCGAACTCCTTGAACAGTGCCCCGGTAAGGCCCTCAAGAAAACCGATTGGCGCGTACACCGCCGCCAGCGTGATGGTCATTGAAATGACCGGCACGGCAATTTCTCTGGCGCCTTCTATCGCCGCATCGTGCGGGCTTTTGCCCTCTTCGAGATGGCGGTGAATGTTTTCCACCACCACAATCGCATCGTCCACCACCAAGCCAATCGCCAGCACCATGGCCAGCAATGTCAGCAGGTTGATCGAGTAGCCCATCAGTTGCATGAAGAACAACACGCCGATCATCGACAGGGGAATGGTCACTACGGGAATCAATACCGAGCGCAGCGCGCCCAGGAACAGGAAGACCACGATCACCACAATGATCACGGCTTCGCCGAGGGTTTTCACCACCTCATCAATCGAGGCCTGAATGAACTGCGTGGCGTCGTAGGCAATCGACACTTTGAGGTTCGACGGCAGCTCTTTGGCAAGCTCCGGCATGACCTTGCGAACTTCCTTGATCACATCCAGCGGGTTGGCGCTGGGCGTGCCTTTGATGCCGATATAAACCGATGGAATACCGTCAAACGAGCTGATCGAGTCATAGTTCTCTGCGCCCATCTCAACCCGCGCGACATCACGCAGCAACACCCGCGAGTCGCCCTCGGTCTTGACTGGAATCGCTCCAAACGCAGCTTCCGATTTCAGGTCGGTTTCGGCATTGATACTGGTGACCACCAGCTCGCCCTTGACCTCGCCCGCCGCAGACAAATAGTTGTACTTGCGCACGGCATCGTTGATGTCTTTGGCGCTAACGCCGAATGCCGCCATTTTGCGCGGGTCCAGCCACAAACGCATGGCAAAAACCTGATTTCCAAGAATCTCGGCTTCGGCCATGCCGGGCAGGGTGGCGAGTTTGGGTTGGATCACCCGCGACAGGTAATCGGTAATCTGCGGGTTGCTCAGCTCGTCACTGTAAAAGCTCACGTACATCAGCGCCGAAGAGTCGGCGGCTTCTTTCGACAGCACCGGATCTTCGGCAGCCGGTGGCAGTTGGTTCTTGACCTCGTTGGCCTTGGCCAACAGCTCGGTAAACAGGCGGTCGCTGTCTTCGCCGATGCGGGCATAAATTGAGATGATCGAGAAGTTCTGCCGGCTCACCGACGTCATGTAATCGATGCCCTCAGCGCTGGCCAGACTTTGCTGGAGCGGCTGAGTGATATAGCCCTGAATCGTTTCGGCGTTGGCCCCGGGATAAGCCGTAGTCACGGTAATCAGGGCGTTTTCGAGTTGTGGATATTCACGGATAGTGAGCTTACTGAACGCCTGAAAACCCAGCAGAATGATCAGCAGGCTGACAACAGTCGCCAGCACCGGGCGGCGTATGAATGGGTCGGTAAAAGCCATGGCTATTTCCCTTCGATCAGCATCGGCGTGCTGAAACGTAATGCGTAAAGCACCCGGAAATCCCTGGGTGCTTGGCTGCTTTTATTGTTTGGTGGCTTTGCTGGCAGGCTCGGTGACAATGCTCACATGGGCGCCGTTATCCAGCTTGAGCTGGCCGGTGGCGGCAACGCGCTCGCCCGGTTCAAGCCCGTCTAGGACAACCACTTGGCCGTCGCGGCGCTCGCCCGTCTCGACGATGCGGCGTTCGACCACGAGTTTGGCCTGGCCGTTGTCATCGTTAACAACTTGGCCATCGTCATCTTTCTGCTCGCTGATCACGTAGACCGAGTTGCCGTACAACGTATAAACCACCGCTGTCTCGGGCAGCAGAACCTGATCCGGTGACTCGGGCAGCAATACATCGAGGCTGGCAAACATGCCGGGGAAGAGTTTATTGCCGGGGTTTTTCAACTGCGCGCGCACCAGTACGTTGCGGGTTGTGTCTTCGACTTTGGGGTTGATCGCGGCAATCTCACCGGTGAAGTGCTCATCCGGGTAAGCGGCCACCTTGAACTGTACGGTTTCACCGAGATGCAGCTTGGGCACCGATTGCTCAGGCAAATAGAAGTCCAGGTACAGCTGAGAGGTGTCTTGCAGCGTGGCAATCAGGGTGCCGGATGCGAGGAAGTTACCCACATCAATCTGGCGGACGCCAATGGTGCCGTTGAATGGCGCCAGAATACGTTTTTTGTCGAGCAGGGCTTTGATCTGATCAACGCTGGCCTGCGAGGTTTGCAGTTGAGCCGCGAGGCGATCAAATTCGCTTTTCGAGATGTTCTGCCGGCCGACCAGGGTCTTGCCGCGGTTGTACTCGACACGGGCCAGATTGAGGTTGGCCTGGGCGGTGGCCAGATTGGCCTGCTCAACTTCGTTGTTGAGTTGCACCAATGGCTGGTCCTTGTTGACGTGCTGGCCCGAGGTGAACAGAACATCGCGCACGATCCCGCTCACTTCAACCGTGAGGTCGACGCCTTGAAACGCCTTGAGCGTACCAATGGCGGCCAAGCGCTGCTGCCAAGGGCGCTTTTCGGCTGTGGCAGCCGTGATGCTGATGGCAGGTTTGGGTTTGGAGAATTGCTGAACCTGCTGATAAATCGAGTAGCCCTTGTAACCACCCAATGCAAGTACAACGATTAAAACGGCGCCCAACATCATGAGCATACGGCGAAGCAGCATGTTTCTCGTCCCTGGCAGGTCAGGCACAGCCTGAAAAAATTACCAAAGACGAACAGTAGTGCCGGTCGTCAGGCAAGTCAAAGCCTGGCTGAAGGAATTGGTTTCGTGTTGCGTCACACGCCCAGTTAATGTGTAAGAGGCTGACTCTTTACGCATTTCTAAACCGCTGTTGTAGCGTTTTCGGCGCAGTTGTGCACAAAGGGCGCGCAGTTGCAGGCGCCCCTTGCTTATCGGTCAGGCGCTGAGGCGTTGGGTGACTTCGCCCAATCCGGCAGACAACTGGTGCAGGTTGTGGCTGGCACTTTCAGTGCGCTGCACGGTTTTCTCATTGGCGCTGGCGATGGTGGTGATTTCGGTCAGGTTGCGCGATATGTCTTCCGCGACGGCCGTTTGCTCTTCTGCCGCCGTGGCAATCTGGCGGTTCATATCGCGGATGGCTTCAATCGCGGCGGTGATGTTCTGCAGCGCGCTGCCGGCCTCGATCACTTGCTCCAGACCACGGTCGCTGCGGCTACGGCCATTTTCAATGGCGCGCACGGCATTGCTTGCGCCGGTTTGTACGGTATCAATAATCTGATTGATCTCGGCAGTAGACTCGGCCGTGCGTTGCGCCAGCGTGCGCACTTCATCGGCGACCACAGCAAAGCCGCGTCCGGCTTCGCCTGCGCGCGCGGCTTCAATTGCTGCGTTCAGGGCCAGCAGATTGGTTTGTTCGGCAATTCCACGGATGACTTCAAGCACCTTGCTGATGCGTCCACAGTCGTCTTCGAGCTGACGGGTCACCTCGGCCGTGGTGGAGATTTCGCGGCTCATCAAGGTGATGGTTTCAATGGTTGCCTGCATCACTTCACCGCCTTGCTGCGCTGAGCGATCTGCATCGTCGGCGGCATTTGCAGCCTCGCCTGCATGGCGGGCGACTTCCTGCGAAGTTGCCGACATTTCGTGCATGGCGGTGGCGACTTGATCAGTGCGCGAGAACTGGTCACGCGTGCCTTGCGACATCTGCGCGGCGATAGAACCGAGTTCACTGCTGGCGCTGTCGAGATTGCCGGTGCTGGATTTCAGTTGGCTGAACGTCTCGGCGAGGAAGTCACGCAGGGTATTGGCGGCCACCGCGAGCTTGCCCAGTTCGTCTTTGCGACTGGCGTCGACGCGCTTGGCGAAATTGCCCCGGCTGAGCTGGGCGATGTACTCGACCAGTTGGCCGATCGGGTTGATCAGGCTGCGGTTGAGTAACCACAGGCAGGCCATGCCGATAACAACGCTGGCAATCAGCATGAAGGCGACGCCCAGCGTCAGGGTCTGATGGGCTTCATCGCTGATCAACTGCGAGCGTTTCTGGCTGGCTGTGCTGAGCTGTGCAACCAGTTGATCCATCTGCTCGCTGGCGGCGCGGTCGATGCCTTTTACGGCTGCATCACCCGCTGCCGGGTCGGCGCCGGCCTCACTGAACGCCTTAAAACCCTGACGATAGGCTTGGCCCATGTTCAGGTGTTCGCTGATGAGTTTGTCGGTTTGCGCGCGCAATGACGGATCACCTTGCTCACTAGCCCCTTGAGCCAGCTGCTTTAGGGTTTGCTGAACCTTGCTTTCCTGAGCCTGAAACTGCTGCCAGTACTTGTCGCGATCCGTTGGGTTCTTGCCGCGTAGCAATACGTTCTTCCATTCCTGCACTTGAATCTTGAACTCAACATTGGCCTCGTTCACCAGTCGCGATGAGAGGAGCGGGCCGTCAATCAGGTCGCGGTAGGCTTGCATGCTGTTGGACATGAACGAGAAGCAGAACAGCGCGATCAGCAGAATCAGGATCAGGCTGGCGCCAAGCAACGACAGGATTTGTGCTCGCAAAGAATGCATCAGGGGCATGGTATGCGCCTCGGGTAGGAAATTAGGCAAAGTCTTCGGCGCGGGTCTAACTTCCGTGTTGCGCTGCAAGTGTAGCGAAGAGGTCGAGCCCAGTTGTCGGCCGGCAGGCCAGACTCTTTAATGCGCATGACCCGTCAGTCAGCGAGCGCCGACTGACGGTCATGTTGAGAGGCGAGCGTCAGGCCAGACGCAGGTGGTTGTCCCAAAGCCCGGCGGGAAGTTGCAGAGGTTGTACGGCGATTTTTGGCTGACGGCAGTCGTACAGACGGCAACGGCCCTGACCGGAGCTGACCACAAAACCCTGTTCGACTGCGCCGACGCCGGCGCAATCCGGTAGCGCTGCATCAAGGCGCACAGCGCCCGTGTCGAGGTCCCAGATAAACACCCGATTGCCGCGCGGCGCGGTCATGGCCAGCAAGCGCAGCTCACTGTTGATCGCCACGCTGGCGGTGTATTGGTGCATGACCAGACGCTGCTCCTCGCCGAGCGGGAAGGGCTGGAAGGCTTCGCCCGGGCGCTTGATCGCCACCAGTGGCGCCTTATCAGTAACCTCGCCCATGTACTGCTGGCCGCTGACAATGGTGCCGTCGGCAGCAATAGCCAGGTGGCGGATGCTGTTCATGCGCTCTGGCAGCTGCTCTTTGCTGATCAGCGTGCCGTCGCGCTTGAGCAACACCAGGCTGGGTTCCATCGAGTCGAGGTTCATCTCGACGCGGCTTTCGGCCTCGGTGCGGATGCCGCCGTTGGCAACCACCAGCGTTTCGTTGTCTGGCAGCCAGAGCAATTGATGCGGGCCAACGCCGTGGGTGGACAATTCGTGGTCGCGGATCAACTGCTTGCCTTGCAACCGGTAAGCACTGATCACCCCGCGGCCCGGCTCTGAGGTGTCATTTTCGGTGGCGTACAGCCACTGGCCATCGGCATGGAAAGCGCCGTGGCCGTAGAAGTGACGCTGGGCGGGGGAGGTCAGGGTCTGCAGCAATTCACCGGTTCGGGTGTCGATCAGATAGCTCTCGGTGCTGGGGCGACGCCCGACAAACAAGGCCATTGGCAACTGCGGGTGCGGCACGACATCGTGGCAGCGCTCATTCACCTGCGTGGCGAATACCTCGTTGCCGTCGAGTGTATAGCCGACAGCGTAATGTTTGCCGTCGGCGTTATTGCGCGCTGAAACCAGCAGCGGTTGCGGGCCGTTGTGAATCAGGGTCCAGCCACCCATTGCGGTCGCAGCGAGGGCCAAACCGCCCAGGCCGAGGAAAGCTCTGCGTTTCATTCAGTCTCCGTCGTTTGCGTTGAAGCCAAGTTGGATGCCAAGGGTTCGCGCCAGCTCGCCTTCGTGCAGGCGGTGCAAAATGTTCAGGGTTTCGTAGAAGTCGTTCAGCGACTTGCGGCCCTGTTCGTCCTTGAGCATTTCGCTCAGCGGTCGTTGCAGCGTTGCCAGTTGCGCGCGGGTCTCGGCATAGGCAGCGTCGATCTTGTCTTTCAGCGCCTTATTGTCATCGCCAAGCAAGGCCTGGATGCCATCGTTGTTGGCGCCGTGCCAGATTTTCTCGGCACCGGCCAGCGTAGCCGAGACATTGCTCATGCTGGCATTACTGCGCCAGGCTTCGGCTTGATACGGCTGCGGGGTGCCCTTGGACTGACGGCCCATTGGCGTGCCGAGCTTTTTCTTCAGGCCGTCGATGGCCGTGACCTGGGTGCGTAACAGTTCGGCGATGGCTTCGGTCGGCTCGGCGTAACGCTCATTCGGGAAGGTCTTGAGTTGCGCCGAAATACCGTCCTCGGCTTGCCATTGCTCCAGCACGTGAGTCGATAAGGCCTGCTGATGATCGCCAATGGCGGTGAGCAGCGGGCAGTAACGTGCCTTCTGCGCCGGGTCGTTAAGGTCAATCGAGGTGTCATACAGAACGTATTCATACGCTGTCAGGCCTTGCACCACGACGCTGGATTTGTCGAGGATGGCCGGGGTGACTTGCGGCGTCTTGTTGAGCAGTGCCGTGACCTGGCGCGCGACCAGATTCTTTTTGTCGGGCCAGAACTGCACCTGCCACGACAAATTGCCTTCGCCCATCGGCCCTACCAACATCGGCTGCAAACCCGCCCAAGCGCTTTGTGCGCCGAGGAAGGCCTGACGTGCTGTGGCCAAATCCTGTTGGTCGGCGCAGAACGCCGCGCCGCTGCTGGCCAGTTGGCGATTGGTTTCAACCCAGCTGCTGTAGCCAGGGACCAACACGCCTTCCGTCAACGCTGCACTGGTGGTCTGTTGCGGGTCGGTTTGCGAGCAGGCACTGAGCGCCAACCCCGCAAGGGCAATGGTGAATGGTGAACGCATCATGCGCAGCTCCTCACAGCGAGTTCAGGAAGGCCAGCAGCGCATCGCGCTCACCGGCAGAAAAGGTCAGTACGTGTTGCCTGGCATCGGCCGCTTCGCCGTCATGCCAGAGTATGGCTTCGAGCAGGTTGCGCGCGCGGCCATCGTGTAAAAACTGGGTGTGGCCGTTAACGGCTTCGGTCAGACCGATTCCCCAGAGTGGTGGCGTGCGCCATTCACTTCCAGAGGCGAGAAATTCCGGGCGGTTATCCGCCAGGCCCGGGCCCATGTCGTGCAGCAAAAGATCACTGTATGGGCGAATAGACTGATTTGCCAACTCCGCCTCTGCCGCGTCGCTGCGGGTGGTGAATGCGGGTGTATGGCAAGCCTGGCAACCGGCTTGGAAAAACAGGTTCTTGCCGGCCAGTACTTCAGCTGAGTCGACATCGCGACGCGCCGGTACGGCGAGGTTGCGGCTGTAGAACAGAATACTGCCGAGCAGCTTGTCAGTGACCTCAGGCTCGCCACCGTTAACCGCGTCGAGGCAGTCCTGCTGCGCCACGGTGCAGTCATCGCGGGGAAGCAGGCTGGTGGTCAGGCCCATGTCACCGGCAAAGGCGTGGGCATTTTGCTGATTGAGTGAGGGTTGACCGGCTTTCCAGCCGAAACGGCCCAGCACGGTTTTGCCCTGCACATCATCCCACACCAGATTGGCGCGCCCGGAAATGCCATCACCGTTGGCGTCGTCCGGGTCGGCATTGGCAAGAATGTCGTTATCGGCAATCGCCTCCAGCAGGCCGAGGCCGATCATCGGCGGGGCAATACGTGCCGACATCATGGTGTCGGGATGCATCGGCCCATAGCCGAGCTGGGTAATCTGCAACGAGGGCTTGCGTAACTCGACCGTGAAACCGTCTTCGAAGCTGACCTGTTCATGGCTGTAGCTCATTCGAACCTTGCCTTCAGGTGCGACTCCGGGATTGGCCATGTCTTGCAACTGGCCGCCGTAAGTTGGTTCGGGCACCACGCCCATGCGTTCGATGATTGCCGCCTGGTCCGCCGTGGGGCTGATCGACAGGCGTACCAGCATCGAGGTGGCGGTGACTGCTCCCGGGGCAGGCGGATGGCCGCGACCGTCCTTGATGTGGCAGTTCTGGCAGGCATTGGTGTTGAACAGCGGGCCAAGGCCGTCACGGGCAATGGTCGTGGCCGGGGCGATGACCCAGGGATTGCGGAAGAAACTGTTGCCCACGCTGAAGTCGAGACGGCGCAGCGGCGAGAGATTGGCCGAGGGCAGCGAGAACGCATTGTGGTCGGTTTTGAACACGGTGGCGCTGCCGCCAGAAAGGGCTTCGCCGGGTTCAGCCTGGGTGAATTGTGGTGCTTGGTCACAGCCGCTCAGTCCCAGAGAAAGGCCGATGGCTAGCAGTGCAAACGATTGACGCAGGGTGACCAACATTCAGCTGAACCGTGTTGAACAGGGCGTGCAATCTTAGCAGTTTGGCTGAATTTAAATAAGAGCGATTTGCGTTACCAAGACGATTAGGGGCGATTTGTCGCGCCGGCCAAACCAATTTCAGGCATAAAAAAGCCGGCGGGCTTTACGCGCGCCGGCTGTGGATAATACGGACCGATCAGAACTCGTGGTCAGCAGTATCCGGGTTCAGGTCGCTGATGCCGAGCTTGCCAGCGGCTTGCTCGATGGCGCCAGTCTGCTTGACCAGTGCAGCGATTGCGTCGCGTACGATCTGGTTACCTTCAGCATTCTCGGCTGCGATCATTTGGTCGTACTTCTCGCCCTTCTCGGCGGTGTCGACCATAACCTGCAACTTGGCTTCAGTGTTGGCCAGGTCATCTTTCAGGGTCTTGTCGGTTGCCGGATCAACTTTCTCCACCAGCGACGACAGGCTTGGGCCGGTCAGTGTGCTGCCGTCGACTTTCTTGTATTCGCCGAGGTAGATGTTGCGGATACCTTTGGCGTCATAGAAATGCGCGTTGTGGGTGTTGTCGCTGAAGCAATCCTGCTCATCTTCAGTCGAGTTGGCTTCCAGCGAAACTTTCATGCGCTCACCGGCCAGTTCGCCCAGAGACAGGCTGCCCATGCCGAAGAACATTTTACGCATGCCGTTCTCAGCGCTGTCTTTCTCAAGGCTGGCGCGATAGTTGTCCGGCTTGCCTGGCTGCCACTGGGCAACCATTTCGTCGAGGTCGCTGACCAGCAGATCGGCAGCGGCTTTGAGGTATTCGCGGCGGCGTTCGTTGTGCTCACCAGTGGCGCCTTCACCGACGATGAAGTCGGAAGCAGGACGCTCGCCAGCACCTGGATTGGTGCCGTTCAGGTCCTGGCCCCAGAGCAGGAATTCGATGGCGTGGTAGCCGGTCGCAACGTTGGCTTCCGAACCGCCCAGCTCATTCAGGCTGGCCAATGTTTCAGGCGTGATCTGAGCCACGTCGACTTTATCTTCACCGACCTGAATTTCAGTGTTGGCGATGATGTTGGCGGTTGCGCCCGGGTTACCCAGCGCGTGCTGGTAGTCTTTGGCTACGTAGTCGATCAGGCCTTCGTCGAGCGGCCAGGCATTCAGCTGGCCTTCCCAGTCGTCAACCACCGGGTTGCCGAAACGGAATACTTCGCTCTGCATGTACGGTGCGCGTGCAGTAACCCATGCCTCGCGTGCAGCTTTAAGGGTGGCATCGGTCGGCTCGGCGAGGAATGCGTCGATTGCCGCGTGCAGTTCTTTACCGGTGCTGGCGGCGTCACTGAAAACAGCGAGTGCGATGTCGGCGTAATGGTTGACCACTGCCTTGGCAGCAGCCTCATCAACCTTGCTGGTGGCTGCCGGAGTTGCCGGGGCGGCGCTTGGGGCTGGAGCCGGGGCAGCGGCCTGGGTCGCCGGTGCCTTGTCTTCGCCACAACCGGCGAGGGAAATGGCGATAGCTAGCAGGCTGGCAGAAGCCAGGGGCAGACGAATCATGACGACATCCTTTGTTGGTTGAAAGTGATGAACAAGCAGCAACTGCTTGCGAATTGCTAACATAATGCGAAAGATTTGCATTATCTGTAAAGCCTTGTTGCGATTAATTCGCATAAAACTCGTGAAGTATCACGCTATGCAAGCGTCTCGATGCCGCTAGAATGCCACTACTGCCTAATTGCAGAGGTTAAGGAGAAACCCGCATGAGTTTGTTTAGCGTCGCCGTGATTGTTGTATTGGTCTTGCTCGTGGCTTATGCCATTTCCCTCTACAACGCTTTAGTTCGGCTCAAGCATGGCGTCAGCAAAGCGTGGGCGAATATTGATGTGTTGCTCAAGCAGCGTCACGAAGAGCTGCCGAAGCTGGTAGAAACCTGCAAACAGTACATGGCGCACGAGCGCACCACGCTTGAGCAGGTGATCAATGCGCGTCAGGCGGTTTCCACTGCGCGGCAGCAAGGCGATGTCGGGGCGTTGGGCAAAGCCGAGAGTGGTTTGCGCGCCGGTCTCGGGCAATTGTTTGCGCTGGCCGAGAACTATCCCGAGCTGAAGGCCAACGAAAGCTTCAAGCATTTGCAGCAGCGCATCAGCGGATTGGAAAACGGTATTGCGGATCGCCGCGAGCTGTATAACGAGTCCGTCAACCTCAACAATGTGCGCATCGAGCAGTTTCCGGATGTTCTTATCGCCCGGGCGATGGCGTTCAAACCGGCAGAGTTGCTGCAATTCACTGAGGCCGAGAAGGCCGACGTCAACCTCAAATCACTGTTCAGTTAGTCCATGGCAATTGAAGGTGCCTGGATCGGCATGGGCCTGAGTGTCGGGGCGGCAGTGGCGGGCGGCTGGTGGTTTATGCGGCGTTACGCGCAGGCGCGGCATTTGCTCGACACGCCCACCTCGAAAATTCGCTCGGCCGCACAAGGCTATGTCGAGTTCTACGGTGTTTTACAGGCCTGTGCAGGCGCTGAAGTTATCGCGCCATTAACCGGCAAGCCTTGCCAGTGGTGGCGCTTCAGGATCGAAGAGTATGTTGGCGATGACAACAAAAAGAGTTGGCGGCCGGTTGAAAGTGGCGTCAGCGACAGTTGGCTGCAGCTCAGTGATGGCACTGGCGAGTGCCTGATCAATCCGCAGGGCGCTGAAGTGAGGCCTGTTACCCGGGAAATCTGGAAGGGCAGTTTGCGTCATCCGCGTGGGCCGCAAAAGTCCGGACTCACAGCGTTCCTGAGCATGGGCAAGCGCTATCGCTACATTGAAGAGCGCCTGCACGTTGGCCAGCCGTTATACGCCATTGGTGATTTTCGCAGCAGTGGCGGTGGGCGTCAGGGGCTGGATTTGCAGCGCCGTCAGGCCGAGGTGATTCGTCACTGGAAGAGTGACTTCAGCGGCTTGCTCCAGCGTTTTGACTCCGACGGGAATGGCCAACTGGACGAGCAGGAATGGAATCGGGTGCGCCTTGCCGCGCAACTCGAAGCCGAAGACTTGCACCGTGTCGACAGCCTCAAGCCTGACCAGCATCACATGGCCAAGCCACTTGAGTCGCAGCCCTTCATATTGTCGTGTGCCGGTGAAGATGAGCTGGCCCGCCAGTTGTACTGGCAGGCAGCGGCGGGCGCGGCGGTGTGTATTGCCGGTGCGTTAGGCTTTGCCTGGATCCTGGGCAACTAGCGCATCAGCTTGGCTGACTCGTTTGGCGCCAGGGCTGTTGCGCTGCGCCTGACGCAGTAGCGGGGTTAGCTCACGCGCCGGCAATGGGCGACTGTAGAAGTAACCCTGACCCTCATTGCAACCTTCGGCAATGATGTAGCGTTCCTGCTCAACCGTCTCGACCCCTTCGGCAATCACCTGCATGCCAAGGCTCTTACCGAGCTGAATAATGGCACGCACAATGGTCGCATCGTCCTCGTCATCCAGCAGATCCTGAACAAAGCTCTTGTCGATCTTGATCTTGTCGAGCGGCAAGCTCTTCAGGTAACTGAGCGAGGAATAGCCGGTGCCAAAGTCATCAATCGCAATCAGCGCGCCGGAGCGGCGCAGGCTGTGCAAGTGCATGGCTGCCGTGCTGATGTCTTCCATCAGGCCGGTCTCGGTGACTTCCAGTTCAAGGCTGCGTGGCGGCAGGCGGTAAACCTGCATCAGGTTGCTGATGACGCGAGGCAGTTCGGCATGGTGCAGCTGCACGGTTGAAAGATTGACGGCCATGCGCAGGTTGTTGAAACCCATGTCGTGCCACGCACGCAGTTGGCGGCAACTCTGGTCGAGCACCCACTCACCAATAGCGGTGATCTGGCCGTTACTCTCGGCCAACGGAATGAATTGATCCGGTGGAATCAGCCCGTGCTCCGGGTGAGACCAGCGCAGCAGCGCCTCAACCCCGACGATCTGGTTGTGCTTGTATTCAATCTGCGGTTGGAACACCAGATAGAACTGATTGAGCGAGAGGGCTTCGCGCAAATCCTTTTCGAGCCCGCGCCGGCGCCGAATTTCGCTGTCGACGCTGGCAATGTAGAACTGGTAACGGTTACGCGAACGCGACTTGGCCAGCGTCATGGTCTGCTCGGCTTTTTGCAGCAACTGCTCGGTGTTATCGCCATCTTCCGGGAACAGGGTGATGCCGATGGTGGCGCGCAGCAGCACGTCCTGGCCGTCGACCTGGAACGGCGACTCCAGGCTGTCGAGAATACTTTGAGCCAGATCGGCCGCCTCATAAGGCTGCTCGATGCCGGCCTGTACCAATGCAAACTGATCGCCGCCCAAGCGTGCCAGCGTGCCAAGGCGGCTGCTGTGGGTGCGCAAGCGATCAGCCAGAGCCATCAGCAGAGCGTCGCCGGCCTGATAACTGAACTGCTCGTTAATGCCCTTGAAGTCATCCAAACCCACGCACAGCACAGCCACCCGACGCTGCGCCGGTCCTGCGGATTGAAGAATCTGATCAAGCTGGCTTTGCAGCTGCTGGCGGTTGGCCAAGCCGGTGAGAAAGTCGAACTGCGCCATGCGTTGCAGGCTGCTCTCGGCTTCGTCGCGTAGCTGACTGTTGCGCTCAATCGAGGCGAGCAGTTGGTTGGCGGTATTAATCCACAGGCCGAGTTCGTTGCGCTCGTGGCCTTTGAGCATCGGCAGCTTGTGCTCGCTCGGACGGTCCGGATTGATATTGCTCAGGTTCTCGATGATTTTTGCCAGCGGCTTGGTGAGCAGCCAGTGGTAAACCAGATACAGCACCAACGCCATCGCCAGCGCGCGCAGCACCCCGGAAATAAAGATCACGCCCGAGTTGGTGATGAAGTTGGCGCCATACACCGCCGTGTCCAGCGTGATGCGCAGGTCGCCGTAGTATTCGTTATACGGGCTGCGACCCACCAACTGAGTGTTGTAGGTTTGCTCTTTGCCGAGAATCGGGTCGGTTAACCAGCGCGTTGGCAGGTCGAGCAATGGCCTGGTTTTTTCGGCCAGCATCGGCTCATTCGGGTGGCCGATCGCCGCGTAATGCACGGATTCATGTTTGAACAGACCCTCGACTACCTGCATGCCCATTTCGCGGTCGAGGCTATACACCGCTTGCGTGGAAGGGTCGCGAAACATGTCGAGAATTCGATTGGCGTCATTGGTCACCATCTGACGCGTTTTATAGGCGTCAAAGACAATTTGCGCACAACTCAGAACGACACCCACGATAAGCGCAGAGAACAAAACCATTCTGAGCAGTTTGAGTGACAAGCTGTTTTTGCGATCCTGCTTCAAATAGCAATCCTTGTTTCAGAGCGTTGCGATTCGGCTCTTTGCAGTATTGGCAAACTGCCCGGTGTCGTCAAAGGTCGTGGCTATAAATGTTCGGCCTGAAACGCCAGACGTTTACCCGATTGAGCAGGGTGCAAAAATTGAATAATCCCCGTCTGCGTATCGGTTCATAGTGCCTGAGACTTGAATATAAATTTCAAACAACTGTAGGGCAGCCATGACGTCGGCAATTTTCTCCGGGCATAAAAAAGCCCGGCCTGAGCCGGGCTTCTCTGGGCTGAAACTTAAGCGGCGAAGTTTTTCGCTACGAAGTCCCAGTTAACTAGGTTCCAGAACGCTTCAACATACTTAGGACGCGCATTGCGGTAGTCGATGTAGTAGGCGTGTTCCCACACGTCGCAAGTCAGCAGCGGGGTGTCGCCGCTGGTCAGCGGGCAGCCTGCGCCGATGGTGCTGGCCAGTGCGAGGGAGCCGTCAGCCTTCTTCACCAACCAACCCCAGCCAGAGCCGAAGGTGCCGATGGAAGTCTTGCTGAACTCTTCCTTGAACTTGTCGAACGAGCCGAAAGCCGCGTTGATCGCGTCAGCCAGTGCGCCAGTTGGAGCGCCGCCGCCGTTAGGGCTCAGGCAGTTCCAGTAGAAGGTGTGGTTCCAGATTTGTGCGGCGTTGTTGAAAACACCACCAGAAGAAGTCTTGATGATTTCTTCGAGCGACTTACCTTCAAACTCGGTACCTGGAACCATGTTGTTCAGGTTGACCACATAAGTGTTGTGGTGCTTACCGTGGTGAAAATCCAGAGTTTCCGCAGAAATGTGCGGCTCAAGAGCGTTTTTTTCGTACGGCAGCGCCGGTAATTCGAAAGCCATGATTATCTCCTAGTCAGGTCTGGGGCGATGTTCGCAAGGCCGATCACGGGCGGCCAAACAAAGCGGCGGGCGTTTTGGCGTCCCTGTGCCGCGAATCTTCGATCATAGCATCGGAAAGGGCGCATAACCACGCGACAACTGTGTGGGATAACAGTTGCACGCCCACCAACAGCGTGCGTTTTCGCCTTATACCGGATTGAGCAGCAGTTGCAGTGCGACGGTCAGCATCATGGCGGCCACAGCCAGATCGATCAGGCGCCATGTAGTCGGGCGCGCAAGCCACGGTGCAAGCCAGGCCGCGCCAAACGCCAGGCTCATGAACCACATCATCGAGGCGCTAGCGGCGCCCAGCGCATAGGCCCCCGGCATTGGTTGCTGGGCACCCAGCGAGCCGATCAGCAATACCGTGTCTATGTACACATGCGGGTTGAGCAAGGTCACTGCCAGCGCCGCCAGAAGGACCGCCTTCAATGGCCGCGGAGTGCCCTGGCCATTTTCATCCAGCGCTTGCGGACGCCATGCGCGCAGCAGTGCCTGGCTTGCGTACCAGATTAAAAATGCCGCGCCGCCCCAGCGCGCGATGGCCATTAACGTCGGGCTTTGGCTGAGTAACGTGGCGAGCCCGAATACGCCGGCAGTCACCAGAATGGCGTCACAGGCAATGCACAGCATCGCCACGGGCAAGTGATGCTCGCGGCGCAGGCTCTGGGCTAGGACAAATGCGTTTTGCGCCCCGATCGCCATGATCAGGCCGATGGCAACCAATATGCCGTTGCTATAGCTCTGCCACATGATTACTGGCCCTCGCTGAGTTGCTGCAACACCTGCTGTGCCCGCGCACCCTGCGCGTGATCGACAAACAGATGGTCATGATAAAAACCGGCAATCACGTTGCAGCTGATTCCGGCATCCGCCAGCGCTTTGGCCACGGCGGCGGTGAGCCCAACAGCGGCCAACGCCGAATGCACTTCAAGGGTCAGCCAGGCAGCCACGTAGTCGAAGTTCAAGCCCAGCGCTTGCGCCTGTTCACGTTCAACAATCACGGTGAGGCCTTCGCTTTCACGAAAGCTGCCCAGCGGCTCGACAGCACCCAGTTGCGCGCGGCTGGCAATGCTGCAAAACACATATTCACCGGTATTGAGCAGTGGCTTCATGTGCTTTAACAGTTCGCTCAAGTCGGTGATTGCGGGCATTGCGCTAACTCCATCAGTCAGTTTCAGGGGCTTGGTTTGCTGGCTAATGTGGCGTGTCTCGATGTATAAGAGAAATTAATTATGATGATCCTATATAAGGAAAAATGATGTGTTTGATTACAAGTTACTCGCGGCGCTGGCCGCTGTAGTCGAGCAGGGCGGTTTCGAGCGCGCCGCGCAAATGCTCGGGTTGTCGCAGCCGGCTGTATCCCAGCGCATCAAGTTGCTCGAGGCGCGTGTGGGCCAGCCGGTGTTGTTGCGCGAAACGCCTCCGCAAGCCACCGAAGTCGGCCGGCGTCTGCTCAACCATGTGCAGCAGGTGCGATTGCTTGAGCGCGATTTGCAGGCACAGGTGCCGGCACTCAACGAGGAAGGTTTGCCGGAGCGTTTGCGCGTGGCGCTCAACGCCGACAGTCTCGCCACGTGGTGGGCGCAAGCTGTGGCGCAGTTCTGCGCGGATAACCGCGTGGTGTTCGATCTGGTCGTCGAGGATCAGGACGTCGGGCTCAAGCGCATGCGCGGCGGCGATGTGGCGGCGTGCATTTGCGCCAGCGAGCGGCCGGTTGCGGGTGCCAGAAGCGTGCTGCTTGGGGCCATGCGTTATCGCGCATTCGCCAGCCCTGAGTTTATCGCGCGTCACTTCAGATCAGGGGTGACGGCTGAAAAACTGGCGCAGGTGCCGGCCATTGTTTTCGGCCCGGATGACTTTCTACAGCATCGTTACATGGCCGCGTTGGGCGTGAACGGCGGCTTTGTTTATCACCTGTGTCCATCCTCCGAGGGTTTTGTGCGCATGACCTGCGCAGGGCTGGGCTGGGGCCTGATGCCAGAACTGCAGGTGCAGGCCGAGTTGGCGCGTGGCGAATTGATTGAGTTGGTGGCCGATCAGCCGATTGATGTGCCGATCTACTGGCATCACTGGCGCAATGGTGGTGAGTTGCTTGATCGACTCACCTGGCGCCTGCAGCAAGTGGCTGGGATTATGCTGGTGAGTGCTTGAGACCACGGTGCGCACACGCACATTCCTCGCACAAAAAAGGCCCCTGAACATCAGGAGCCTTTGGCCTGCAACCCAGGGTTTACATCAGATTTTTCAGGTCGGAGCTGAACGTAGGATACGCGAACAACTGGCCCTTCAACTCGCTGCGGGTGATGTTGAAACGCATGGCCATGGCAATCAGGTTGATTAATTCCTCGCCCTGATGCCCGAGCATGTGCGCCCCTACAATCATGTCTGTGTCTTTATCGACAATCATCTTCGCCCACGCATGTTCGGCGAGCACGTTCTTGCTGGAGAACCAGCCGCTCATGTCGCTGTTGATAACCTCTACATTCAGCTTGGCATCGATGGCCTGCTGCTCGGTCAGGCCGACACTGCTCAGCGCCGGAATGGTGTAAACCGCTGTGGGCAACACGCGATAGTCGGTCTGGTGTTGCGGGGTTTCAAGAATGTTGCGCGCGACCACCTGGCCTTCGATGGTGGCGATTGGCGACAGCTGAGCGGTGCTGGCGACGGCGTCACCGGCGACCCAAACGGCTGGGTTGCTGGTTGAGCGGAAGAATTCGTCGACCTGAATCGAATAACCCTTGTGCTCGACATTGCCGGCGTTCAGGTCCAGATCGTCAATGTTGGCCACGCGCCCGGCGCCATTGACCACCGCATCGGCCGTGAGGATCAGCGACTTGCCCTGATGCTCGATATGCACGCTCAGCAGCTCACCGTCGGGGGTAATTTTCATCACTTTGACGTCGGTCATGATGCTCACGCCCAGCGCTTCGGTGGCCTTCTGCAAGGCGGCGACGGCATCAGTATCGTGGCGCGGCAGTAATTGCGGCATCGCCTCGAGAATCGTTACTTTGACCCCGGCCCGCGCATAGACGTGGCTGAATTCCAGGGCGATGACGCCGCCTCCGACAAAGATCACTTCTTTGGGCAACTCGGTATTGGCCAGTACATCGTCGGAGGTCATCATCAGTTCCGCGCCGGAGATCGGCAGCGGGCGGGTTTTCGAGCCGGTGGCGATGATGATGTTGCGGGCCTGCAAGACCTGACCGTTGACTTCAACTTCGTTGGGCCCGACAAATTTGGCGCTGCCGGTGAAAACCGTGCCGCGCTTCTCGGCCACGCCGAGCATGGCACCGGGGATGAAGTCGATCATCTGGTCTTTGCGGCCAATCAGCTGGGTCCAGTCGATGGTTGGCGCTGAAACGCTGATACCGTGGCCGCTGGCCTTGTTGATCTCGTCGAGTGATTTGGCCGCAGCCACCAGCACCTTTTTAGGTGTGCAGCCACGATTCGGGCAGGTCCCACCGAATTCGGCCTGCTCGATAAAGGCCAGTTTCTGGCCGGCGGCGGCAAGAATTGAAGAGGCACCGAATCCAGCATTGCCTCCGCCAATAATGATGGCGTCAAATTTCATCGTCATATCCCTATCCGATTGAATGCGTGTTGCGGGTGGTTATCGTAATAACCTTAAAAAATGCCCGGAAATTATAAGCGTCGGCCTTGCGGCGCGGCTATCGGACTGAGACTGACGGTAGTAAGACTTTGTGCTGGTTACACATGAAAATGCAGCGTTGCCAAACGGCATGCAGAGCGTGCAGAGTGGCCGGCGGGCGCTTGTCAGGTCGTAATTCTGGCGTGATAGGCCACGTAACCCGGCAGGCGGCACTGCTAGAGTGCGGCAAACAAAACAACAGGACATCACCCATGAAAATTCTGGTCACCGGTTCGAGCGGCTTTATTGGTGGGCGCTTTGCGCGATTTGCCCTCGAGCAAGGGCTTGAAGTGCGGGTCAATGGCCGTCGTCCCGAGGGCGTTGAGCATTTGGTCAAACGGGGCGCCGAATTTATTCAGGGTGATTTGTCCGATCCCGAGCTGGCCTTACGCCTCTGTGAAGACATCGATACGGTGGTGCATTGCGCGGGCGCTGTTGGTGTTTGGGGCAAGTACGAGCATTTCCATCAGGCCAACGTGGTCGTGACCGAAAACATTATCGAGGCGTGCCTGAAACGCCACGTACGGCGCCTGGTGCATTTGTCGTCGCCTTCGGTCTACTTCGACGGTCAGGCGCATGTCGGCATCCAGGAAGAACAGATCCCCAAGCGTTTCAGCGACCATTACGGCAAGACCAAGTATTTAGCCGAGCAACAGGTTTTCGGTGCTCAGGAATTTGGCCTTGAAGTGCTGGCGCTGCGCCCGCGTTTTGTCACCGGTGCCGGCGATACCAGTATTTTTCCGCGCTTGATCAATATGCACCGCAAAGGCCGGTTGTCGATCATCGGCAATGGCCTGAACAAGGTAGATTTCACCAGCATGCAGAACCTCAACGACGCCTTGTTCAGTTGCCTGATGGCGACAGGTCCGGCGCTGGGCAAGGTCTACAACATCAGCAACGGCCAGCCGGTGCCGCTCTGGGATGTGGTCAATTACGTGATGCGCAAACTCGACATGCCCCCGGTCACCAAACATCTGCCATTTGGTCTGGCTTATAGTGCGGCGGCGCTGAACGAGGGCGTTTGCAAGTTGCTGCCGGGGCGTCCGGAACCGACCATCTTTCGCCTGGGCATGGCGGTGATGGCCAAAGACTTCTCGCTGGATATCGGCCGCGCACAGCAATACCTCGACTACGATCCGCAAGTCAGCGTATGGACCGCACTCGACGAGTTCTGCCAGTGGTGGAAAGCCGTACAGCCCAATTGAGTTAGCTGTAAACGCGCTGGCCGCGATACACCTTGTATGAGCCTGCACTGCCGGCATCCGGTTGGCTAAGGCGAATATCAACCGCGAGTTCTGCGCGCAACCGGCGGCGCAGGCTTTGCATACAATCGATTACCGCTTTGTTCAGTTCCATTGGCCTTCCTGTTATTGATTATGAGTCGCGCCTGCCCATCTCGGGCGTTCGCGACCTTACAGGCCTGCATGAGTCTTACAGGTCGAAGGTTTAGCATGTCGAACAATTACCGGGTCTTGTGCCCCGCCAAAGGGGACTGCAAAGCGTGTACCACTTCACTAACCGCGGAACTGTGGGGCTTTGTACCTGTCGATTGGGCGGGTCTGTGCGCTTGTTCAGTGCATGGCGCAAAGACTTTGCGCAACACTGATGCAGCGCCGCTGAGGCGTTATACTGTGCGCCGATTGCGCAATCGCTGAGCGTCCTGCGTTCGCTGCTGTTTCAGTGGCTCCAAGCTTATCTGTGTCCTTCCAAAGGTTTAAACATGCGTAACGATGCACACGACGAAATTGATCATGTTCCCAGCCTCTCTGCCAGAGCGCGCGAGGAGGATGATTTTTCCGAGCCTGTAGCAGCACCTGCCGCACAACGCCCGGTGCATGTGCGCGGCCCTGTGGGCAGCGAGCAGAAACCGGCCTCTACCGGCCCGCTCTGGGCGTTGGTCGGTGCGCTGACCATTGCCTTCGCCGGGCTTGGCTGGTGGAGTTTTCAGCAGATCAACCTGATGGAACAGCAACTGGTCGCCACGCAGGAAAGCTTTGCGCGAATCAGCGAAGAGGCTGCAGGGCGTATTCAGGATATTTCCGGCAAGGTTGTCGCGGCCGAGTCCAGCGTGACCTCCGGCAGCGAAGCGCTGAAACTTGAGGTCAAACAACTGCAACGCAAGCTTGGCGAACTGGAAGGCCAGCAGCAGAAGGCTGTTGCTCAGCTAGCTGAACAGAACAAAGTGTTCGAGGCAGTTCAGGCCGATGTGAAATCGCAGCAGGGCGGCAGCACTAAACTTGCCGATGCATTGCAGGCATTGACCAGCGAGCAGGCAGACCTGAAGAAACAACAAGCGGATCTGGTTGCTGCTCAAGGTGACGTGAGCAAATTGCAGAGCCAGCTCAAGAGTTTGAATGGCGATGTGACTGAGTTGAAGAAAATCGGCAATCCGGGCGCTGACATTGAGCGGTTGAGCCAGGATCTGCTGGTGCTGCGCAGCGAGTTCGACAATCAGCCTGCACCAAAGGCCGCACCGGCGCCGAAAAACAACACGGCTGAATTTGATGCCTTCCGCGCCCAGATGACCCGCAGCATTACGACCTTGCAGGCGCAGATTCGCAACCTGCAGGATCAAATCGACGCCAAGCGTTAAATTTATCATCGGCAATAAAAAACCGGGCCAGGCCCGGTTTTTTATTGCTGCCAGTTACCTGAGTAACGGGCTGCTGGTTACATCCGTGGGTAGTCGATGTAGCCGACCGGGCCAGAACCGTAGAAGGTTTCCGGGTGCGGCTCGTTGAGCGGCGCATCAGCCTGCAAGCGAGCGGGCAGATCCGGGTTGGCAATGAACGGTATACCGAAGCCGATTGCATCGGCGTTGCCGGCAGCCAGCCACTCGTTGGCTTGCTCTTTGCTGAAGCGCTCATTGGCGATGAACATGCCACCAAATTGCTTTTTCAGTGCCGGGGTCAGGCTGTCTTCACCGGCCTTTTCACGGGTGAAGATGAACGCGATGTTGCGTTTGCCCAGCTCGGCGGCAACATAGCCAAAGGTTTCACTGGCCTGCGAGTCACCCATGTCATGCGAGTCGCCACGTGGCGCCAGATGCACACCTACACGGCCAGCACCCCAGACGCCAATGGCGGCATCGGTGACTTCCAGCAACAGGCGTGCGCGGTTCTCAATCGAGCCACCGTAGCGATCGGTGCGCTTGTTGGTGCTGTCCTGCAGGAACTGGTCGATCAGGTAGCCGTTGGCGGCGTGGATTTCGACGCCATCAAAACCGGCCGCTTTGGCGTTTTCTGCGCCCTGACGATAAGCCTCGATAACGTCTTCGATTTCTTCGGTTTCCAGTGCGCGCGGAGTCGGGTAGTCACGCATTGGACGTAGCAGGCTTACGTGGCCCTTGGCCGCGAGTGCGCTCGGTGCGACTGGCGCCTGACCGTCGAGGAAGCTCGGATCGGAGATGCGCCCAACGTGCCACAGTTGCAAGACAATCTTGCCGCCATTGGCGTGCACGGCCTTGGTGATATTGCTCCAGCCACGTACCTGATCCGCGGACCAGATGCCGGGAGTGTTGGCATAGCCGACGCCCATCGGGGTGACGGCTGTCGCTTCGGTGATGATCAGGCCGGCGGACGCACGTTGCACATAGTATTCAGCCATCAGCGCATTGGGCACGCGGCCTTCATCAGCACGGGCACGGGTCAGCGGCGCCATGATGATGCGGTTGTTGAGTTCAAGGTCGCCGATTTTGATTGGATCGAACAGAGTAGGCATTGGGTAGCGCTCCATCAGGGTTATTCGTTGAGTGCAAAAAATGCTTGCGGGTTCAGTCTTGCGCGGTGCGTCAGAGCGACGCGCGTTGGTTCTATTAAGCTGGCGGCTACGCCAACAACGCTTAAGGCAGTTACAGCGAGTTAAAGGGTGTTGTTCAATTCTTCGAGAAATGCCTGAATGGCCGCCTCGTCACGCTTGAAGAAGTGCCATTGGCCAATCTTCTTGCTGGTAATCAGTCCGGCGTTTTGCAGGGTGCGCAAATGTGCCGAGACACTGGATTGCGACAGACCCGTGAGCCGGTCAATCTTGCCGGCACAAACGCCAATTTCGAGCGGGTGGTCCTGGTCTGCAAAATACGCTTCCGGGTTTTTCAGCCAGTTGAGAATGTCTCGACGTACCGGATGCGCGAGGGCTTTGATAATCTCTTGGTGGTCGATATGTGCTGTTTGCATGTCAGGTTCCGCCGGTTGCGTATCGCTATGGGACGAACTTTATATCGGGTCGGCCCGATATACCCTTCGATTCCGGCGATAGTGATCATTGATTGCGCTGATGGAACATCGCAGCCCTGCTGCACTCAACTTCTGTCGGGCACAGTTGCCCGCTACACGGTATGAATTGGCCCATGAATTACCTCGCCCATTTGCATCTAGGTGGCACCGCGCCCGCGCAGTTGTTGGGCAGCCTGTATGGCGACTTCGTCAAAGGCCCGCTCACCGGCAAGTTCGCGCCAGATATAGAAGCCGCTATTCGTTTGCATCGGCGCATTGATGTGTTCACCGACAGCCACCCGCTGCAACTTCAGGCCTGCGCGCGTTTTTCACTGACCCGCAGGCGCTATGCCGGGATCGTGCTGGATGTGTTCTTCGATCATTGCCTGGCGCATCGTTGGGCTGATTACGCCAGTGAGCCACTCGATCAGTTCACGAGCCGGGTTTACTCGGTGCTGGCCAATGAACCGGAGTTGCCGCTCAATCTGGCGCGAATAGCACCGCGTATGTCGGCGCAGGATTGGCTGGGCAGCTATGCCGACTTTGCGGTGTTGGAGCAGGTGATCTACGGGCTGCAACGGCGTTTGTCGCGCCCAGAGGAATTAGCTGACGCGATGCTGGAACTGCAGCGGTTGTATCAACCGCTGCAGGAGGATTTTCAGGCGTTTTATCCACAGCTGCAGGCGTTTGTCGCCGAGCAGCGGCGCTGTGAGGATTAAGCGGCGGCGCGTGGCTCGCAAGGTTGCGCCTGACCAAACAGTGCGTCACTGACCGCCGTCTGGGTTCTGCGCGCCAGTTCATTGCGGTTGCCGCTGGCGCTGGCAATGGGCGTCAGCAACTGGATTTCGACTTCGCTGATATCGCTGCTGAACAGGCGCAACAGATGCGAGAGCATGTCGTCATCACCAATAAACGGCGCAATCGAGTCGAGCTTGCCCTGGCGCGTGTAACGGATGGCCACCGGTTGGATATCCACGGCGCTTTCAATCGCGCTGCTCAACAGGCGGCCATGAAAGGTGCGCACGGCGCTGCCGTCGGTGGTGGTGCCTTCCGGAAAAATCAGCAAATCATGACCGCTGCCCAAGTGCCGGCCGAGCTGCTGGTTGAGCAGGGCGCTGTCACCTGAACCCCGGCGGATGAACAAGGTTCCGGCTTTGCGTGCGAGCCAACCGGCAACCGGCCAGGTGCGTACTTCTGCCTTGGACAGAAACGACAGCGGGGCGATCATGCCGATCAGCGGAATATCGGTCCATGACACATGGTTGCTCAGCCAGAGCATGGGCTTTTTCGGCAATTCGCCGCGTACGCTGACGCGAAACGGCAAGGCGGCGCTGAGACGACTGAGGAACCAGCGGGTCAGGCGTTGACGCATGCTCAGCAAGTCGCGACGGCTGCAGCGCTCCATCAGGCTGACAATGGCGGCCATCAACGTGCCCAGACCGATCACGGCGAGCAGGTGCAGCAAGCGTAAATACAGGCGCAGTTTGATCATCAGGTATCCGTTGGGTTGGCTCTAGTCTGGCGGCACTTTTTACACAGTGGCGCGTCGACGCACAAGCAAACCCCTGAAAAGCACTGCACGCGCGGCCTGTTTCAGAGGCTTGCCTTGCGCGATTACACCGCGGCCTTGAAGTGGCGGGCGTAGCGTGGGCAGAGGTCATCACGCTTGAGCAGGATGAACACATCGGCCACCTGAAACTCCTTGTCCCAGCACGGCTCGCCGCAGATTTTTGCGCCCAGACGCATATACGCCTTGAGCAGTGGCGGCATTTCAGCAATCACGTTGGCGGGCACGCTCAGCGCCGGCAGCGGCTGCTTGGGCTCGGCGCGCAGGTGTTCGTTGCACAGATACCGTTCGCGCAGGCGCTGCATGATTGCGTGGGCCTGCACGCCGCCGTCCTGCATGGGAATGCTGGCGCAGCCCATCAGGTAGCTGTAAGCGCCCTCATTGAGGATTTCTGCCAACTCGCTCCAGAGCACCGCAATCGTGCCGCCGTTGCGATAACCCAATGCGACGCAGGTGCGGCCAATTTCCAGTACCGGCCCTTGCAGGTGAACCAGACCGTGCAGGCTGAATTCTTCTTCGCTGTAGAAACGGCCCAAACCGGCGGCGGCCTGATGGTCGAGCAGGCGAGTGGTGGCGACCAATTCACCAGTATTGAGGTCGCGCACACCAATGTGCTTGCAGTGAATGTCGTAGTCGTCCATGTCCAGGCCTAACTCGGCACCTTTGAGCTTGGCGTCAAATTCAGCACTGAAAACCCGATAGCGCAGGGCTTGAGCCTCTTGCAAAGCCGCAGGGCCGCTCAGACGTTCGGCCTGCAAACGACGTGCACTGGTGTTGGCTGCTTGTTGGATCATGGTCTTTCTCCGTTAGCCGATTCGGGCAAGTGCTGACTACGTCTTGCATTCGATCATTCTTGTTGGGCAAGCTCAGGCTAGAAACTGCGAGTGTCACCACCATGAACAATTCATGATGCTTGTGTGACATCGGCCCAAATGGTTTTCGGAGGTTGTTTATGTGCTGGCAAGAATTGTTGAGTCATCAGCCACGGCTCCCTGCTTATCCGTCGCTCGATCAGTGGTATGGCGCCTTGCTTGAACGGCTGCAGCAGCCGTCACCGCTGGCTCTGGCGATTCTTGGCGGGCGAGCGGCAGCCACTCCGGGCTTGGCTTTTCTGGCCGGTTATCAGGCGGCGTTGCGCGCACTCTGGCCATCTGCACCGTGGACACTTGGCGCCTTGTGCGTGACTGAAAACAAAAGTCTGCGCCCGGCCGACATGCGATCGCGTTTGTCGTGGTTGCACGCCAATGGTCGCAAAGACTTTGTCACCGCTGGCGATGCTGCCGACTGGCTGTTGGTGGTGGCGCGTGAGGAAGGACCGGATGAAGACGCGCCCCGCGTGGCGCTGGTCGTGGTGCAAACCAGCGGGCCCGGCGTGCGTCTGGAACAACTGCCGGCGCTACCGTTCATGCCGGATGTCAGCCATGCCCGGGTGCAGCTGGAAAGCGCCCCTTGCGAGCGCCTGGCCGGTGATGGCTGGAGCGATTACGCCAAGCCGTTTCGCACCATCGAAGACCTGCATGTGCTCAGCGCCATGAGTGCCTGGCTGTATGGCGTGGGCCAGACTTGCGACTGGCCGCAGCCCTTGCAGTTGCGTTTGCTGGCATTGCTGGCGGGTTGCAGCGAGGTATCGCGGTTGTGCGCTTCGAGTGCCGCTACGCACGTGCTGCTGGCGGGCCTGTTCGCACAGTTCGATGCATTGCAGGTCGAGATCGACGCTGCACTGGCAGCGGGACCGGCTGAGTGGGCGACGCTATGGAGTCGCGACAAAACTGTGATGAATGTCGCAAATTCGGCGCGCGCTCAGCGTTTGCACAAGGCGCTCGCCTCGCTCTAGCTCGCGGGGTTGATCCAGATCAGTAGCCGCATGGGTCGGACTCGTTAGAGTCGCGCGATTTTGCAGGAATAAAAATCATGCGCCGTGAGCCGATAGTGCTGTTCGAGAAAGACGGGCATAGCTGCCTGATGTTCGACGATTTGGTGAGCGGCGAGGGCGTGCAGTCCAATCAGTTCCTGATTATCGACAAGGACCAATACCTGCTGCTCGACCCCGGCGGCGATCTGACTTACACCCCGCTGTCGCTGGGGTTGTCGCGGTTCATTCCGGTGCAGGACCTGACCTACATTTTTGCCTCGCATCAGGACCCGGACATCATCTCGTCGCTGGACAAATGGCTGTTGCACACGCGGGCCAAGGTCATCTGCTCCAAATTGTGGGCGCGCTTTCTGCCGCACCTGACGGCCAATTATCTGGCCATCAACCACGGTATCTCGACCTACGATCGGATTCTCGCGCTGCCGGACCGCGGCCTGAGTTTCAACCTCGGCAAATGCCAGCTCAAAGCTGTGCCCGCGCACTTTCTGCATTCTGTGGGCAACTTTCAGTTGTACGACCCGGTCAGCAAAATCCTGTTTTCCGGCGACATGGGCGCATCGCTGGTGGATGACGCAACGCCGGTGAGCGACTTCGCCAGCCACATCTCACACATGCGCGGCTTCCATCAGCGCTATATGGCCAGCAACAAGGTGTGCCGGCTGTGGGCGGCGATGGTGCGCGAGATGGATGTGGCGATGATCGTGCCGCAACATGGCCGCCCGTTCGTTGGGCCAGAAATGATCACTGCGTTCCTCGATTGGGTCGAGACGCTGGAGTGTGGATTGGACCTGATGGGGCCTGACGATTTTCGCTTGCCGCGTTAACCCAGTATCAACCTTGACCTATCGCGCCAAATAAGCCGCATTAACGGCATATATCGCGCTATTGAGGGTCATATTTCCCGTGCTAGGGTGCAGCTTCCCTTGTTGCCGAGCTGCTGCCATGCGTATCCCGCTTTTCCCGCGACTGACTCTTGCCCTGGCCTTGGCATTGCCCTGCAGTGCTGTGTTGGCCGCTGAGCGCTGGCCTGATCCGCATTGGAGCGCAGCGCCCGCCAGCACCAGCGCGGCCATTACCGCGCTGGAAGACTACGCCTTTCCGGTGCGCGATGATGAGGCCCGCAAAGGTGTGCGCACCGATGCGTTGCTGGTGATCCGCGATGGCCAGATTATTTACGAGCGTTACGCCGGGCCAACTACCGCCACCACGCCGCACCTGACCTGGTCGATGAGCAAAAGTCTGATGGCCAGCGTGCTCGGGGTTGCCTATGGCGAAGGGCGTTTCAAGTTAGATGCGCCCGTTGCCGCTTATTACGCGCCAATGGCTGAGCACCCGGGTATCAAGATGGGCCATCTGTTCAACTGGGCCTCCGGCCTTGCCTGGCAGGAAGGTTATGAATACGCGCCGCTGAAGTCCTCGGTGGTCGCCATGTTGTACACCCGTGGGCGAACCGACATGGCCGCGTTCGCCGCGCAAACCCCGGCGGATGCCGAGCCGGGCCAGCGGTTTCGTTATTCCAGTGGCGACAGCAATATTCTCGCGGCGGCGCTGAAAAATATCGTCGGCGTCAAAGCTTATGCCGATTACCCGTGGACGGCGCTGTTCGAGCCACTGGGAATCACCTCGGCCGTTTGGGAAACAGATACATCGGGCACCTTCGTGGGGTCTTCCAATGCCTACATGACGGCCCGCGATCTGGCCCGTATCGGCTTGCTGATGGAGCGCCGCGGGCGTTGGCATGATCAGCAATTGCTGCCCGATGCCTGGGTAACTTTCAACCTGACGCCGTTTGCCGGTTATCAAGCCGACGCTGAAAAGCCCGATGGCGCCGTGCCTGGCGCCCAGTGGTGGCTCAACAGCGCCGCGCCAACCGGCAGCAAGCCGTGGCCGGACGCACCAGACGATACCTTTGCCGCGCTCGGCCATTGGGGGCAAGGGATGTACGTGATGCCAGAAGAAAAGTTGGTCGTGGTGCGCTATGGCGATGACCGCGACGGCAGTTACAAACACAACGAATTGCTCAAACGTGTCACCGCCGCCTTCGGGCCAGGAGTCAAACCATGATCCGTCGTCATCCATGGTTGTCGATTTTGGCTGTGCTGGTGCTTATCGCGCTTGGCTGGGGCTGGACTAATCGCGCTGATCTGCAAGCGTTTCCGAGCATTATCGGGGCCTACTCGGCCAAGGAATATTGCTCGTGCCGCTATGTGATGAATAATCCGCCGAACTACTGCGAAGGCTACATCAATCAGTACATCCCATTGAGCGAACTGCTTGATGATCAGGCCAGCAAGCGCGTGACTGCACGCGGGCTGGGCAGCACTCAAACAGCGCAATGGCAGGGCCAGCGCCAAGGTTGCCAATTGCTCGCGCAACCCGCTGCTACACCCGACAGTTAATATTTCACGGCGGTAACATTGCAGGGCTAAGCTCAAGTGACTTTGCAACGGGCACGCAGGCGGCTATCTTGAGGCTTGGAGTGCCATGCCCAAGGGATATTTATGCAACTGCTACGCGTTATACTGCTGCTTGCCTGCAGTGTTGCCTTACCCGCTCACGCCAACTGGTATCTGGATAACGAGTCTTCGCGCATCGCGTTCGTCTCGACCAAGAACCAAAGCGTTGCCGAGCCTCAGCGCTTTCTCAAACTGCACGGTAACGTCGACAAGCAAGGCAAGGTGCGGATGCGTGTTGAGCTGGAGTCGATTGCCAGCGGCATTCCTTTGCGCGATGAGCGCATGCGCTCAATGCTGTTCGAGATAGAAAAATATCCCGAAGCGACCATCGAGGCGCAAATCGACCTAGACCAACTGGCCACGCTGGCGCCTGGTGCGCAGCTGGAAATCCAGCAGCCCATGCAGCTCAACCTGCACGACAAACAGCAGCAGTACAGCGCCGAGTTGTTGATTACCCGGCTGGACTACCACCGTTTCCAGGCCGTGACGCTGAGCCCGCTGATTCTCAATATTGATGACTTTGCTTTGTCGCCGGGGCTTGAGGCCTTGCGCAACGCGGCCGGATTGAAGTCGATAAGCCCGGCGGTGCCGGTCAGTGTTGTCTTGATCTTCAGTCAACGCTGATGCCCGGTACAGTATTTGGCTGGCGCAGCGCTAACCGGTTCAACCTGCTCAACGATGGCCCGCAATTTTTTCCGCGCATGATCGCGGCAATCGATGCCGCGCAGCAGCAAGTGGAACTTGAGTTGTACCTGATCGAGAGCGGGCGCTGCGTCGAGTTGCTGGTTGCCAGCCTGTGTGCGGCCGCTCAACGCGGGGTGCAGGTGCGCTGTCTGTTCGACGATTACGGCGCGCAGGCATTGCATGCCAATGAACGAAAGCGCTTGAGCGATTGTGGCGTGCAGATACGCTGCTACAACCCGCTGCGCTGGCGTCACGGTATCCGCAACTTTTATCGTGACCACCGCAAGCTGTTGCTGGTCGACGCCAACGTTGCCTTCACCGGCGGTACGGGCGCTACCGATGAGTTCTGGGTGCCGGATGACGCGCAAAGCCCGTGGCATGAAGTCATGGTCGAAATCAGCGGCCCATTGGTGGCGGACTGGCAATCACTGTTTGAGCATCAGTGGCGAGCCAGCGTGGCCAAACTGAGCTGGATGCTGCGGCCCAGCAAACGCATCAAACAACCGCCAATACCGCCCGACTCGGGTGATGGCCATGGCCGTGTGGCTTACGCCGATGCACGCCAGCATCGCGATATTCTGCAGGCACTGGTCCGCGCGGTGAGCAATGCCGAGCAGCGGGTGTGGCTGGCCACGCCGTATTTTCTGCCAACCTGGAAGGTGCGCCGGGCGCTGCGTAAAGCTGCCTCGCGGGGCATAGACGTGCGCTTGCTGTTGAGCGGGCGCAACACCGATCATCCCTCGGTACGCTACGCCGGCCAGCGTTATTACCCGCGTCTGCTGCGCTCCGGGATCAAGATATTCGAGTACCAGCCGCGTTTTTTGCACCTGAAAATGGTGCTGGTCGATCAATGGGTCAGCCTCGGTTCATGCAACTTCGACCACTGGAATATGCGCTTCAATCTGGATGCCAATCTGGAGGCCCTCGATTCGCGGCTTACTCAGCAGGTCGAACAATGTTTCATCGACGATTTCAGCCAGAGCCTGCAAGTGACCCACGAACTCTGGCAACAACGCCCATGGTGGAGCCGCCTGCAGCAGCGGTTGTGGGGCTGGCTCGACCGGGTTGTGGTCAATCTGCTCGACAGGCGCCGCTAAACGGCATGTTCAATTGCGCCGTTTAACGTAGTCGCGGGCTATTACCCGGCTACGCTTTAGCGGGGCAATACTTCTCTAAACCCAACCCCTGTGAGGAGAAAACCATGGCTGCGAAAAAGATTCTGATGCTGGTCGGTGACTACGTGGAAGACTACGAAGTGATGGTGCCTTTTCAGGCGCTGCAGATGGTCGGCCACACCGTACACGCTGTTTGCCCGGATAAAACCAGTGGCCAGTTCGTGCGCACCGCCATCCACGACTTTGAAGGTGACCAGACCTACAGCGAAAAGCCTGGCCACAACTTCGTGCTCAACTTCGACTTTGCCAAGGTCAAGGCCGAAGACTACGACGCGCTGGTGGTTCCCGGTGGCCGCTCGCCCGAGTACCTGCGGTTGAATGCGGATGTGCTGGCGCTGGTCAAGGCTTTGGCTGCTGCGGGCAAGCCGATTGCGGCTGTGTGCCACGGCGCGCAATTGCTGGCGGCTGCCGGTGTGCTTGAAGGGCGTGCGTGCAGTGCGTATCCAGCCTGTGCGCCAGAAGTGCGTCTGGCCGGTGGCGAGTTCATCGACATTGCTGCCGATGAGGCGCATGTCGAAGGTAATCTGGCGTCGGCGCCAGCTTGGCCTGCGCATCCGAAATGGCTTGCTGGCTTCTTGCAATTGCTCGGCACCGAAATCAAGCTGTAGCCAGAAACCGCAGACGCTGAGGTGATTTATGTGTGAGCTGTACGTTAAGGCCGACCCGATTCTGTACGAGTCGCGCTCGCGCTCGTTGCGTATTTGCGGCGTGGTCACCACTTTGCGCCTGGAGAATCAGTTCTGGGACATTCTGCGCGAAATCGCTGAAATTGACGGCATGACCACCAATCAGCTGATCACCAAGCTGTATGAGGAGGTTATGGATTACCGTGGCGAAGTGGTTAATTTTGCCTCGTTCCTGCGCGTCAGTTGCAGCCGTTATCTGGCGCAGCGGCGTGCGCCCGCCACTGGCCTGAGCGTGGTGCAGGCGCGGGCCAATGCATAAGCGTTGAGCGGCCCAGAGGTTTGCAGCATTATAAAAAGACCGGCTGAGGCCGGTCTTTTTCTCCGCGTCGTTCAGGCAGGCATCAGCTGTGCGCTGAGTTTTGTGGTGCGCCATCGCTGATGAACTTGCTGAGGAACTGGCGCGTGCGCTCTTCCTTGGGCGCGCCAAACAGGCTCTTGGCATCGCCCTGTTCGACGATGACACCCTTGTCGATAAAGATTGCCCGATTGGCCACGTCGCGGGCAAAGCTCATCTCGTGGGTGACAATCACCATGGTCCGCTGTTCCTGCGCCAATGCCCGAATCGTTGAGAGCACTTCGCCGACGAGTTCCGGGTCGAGCGCCGAGGTCGGTTCGTCAAACAGGATCACATCTGGCTGCATGGCCAACGCCCGGGCAATGGCGACGCGCTGTTGCTGGCCGCCGGACAAACGCTTCGGGTAGGCGTTTTCCTTACCCGCCAGACCGACTTTGGCAAGCAGGGCTATGGCGCGCTCGGTCACGGTTGCCAGCGGTTCCTTCTTGACGATCAGCGGCCCTTCAATCACGTTTTCCAGCGCAGTGCGGTGGGGGAACAGATTGAAGTTCTGGAACACAAAACCGACGTGCTGGCGCAGTTTACGAATCTTGCTTTGCTGTTTGCCCAGCGGCTTGCTGCTGTCGATTTCTATGTCGCCGACCTTGATGGTGCCACCGTCCGGAGTTTCAAGCAGATTGAGGCAACGCAGCAGGGTGGTTTTGCCCGAACCGCTGGGGCCGATGATGGCGACAATTTCACCGGCCTTCACCTCAAGATCGATGCCCTTGAGCACGGTTTGGCCATTGAATTGTTTGGTCAGGTTACGCACGGAAATCATCAGGAGTCCTGCTCGTGTCGGTTGACGCGCGCCTCAAGGCGGCTCTGAAAGTGCGACAGTAAAGTCGCCAGAATCCAGTAAATAAATGCCGCTGCCAGATACATGGTGAAGATCTCGTAGGTGCGCGCCGTAATCAGCTGCGCCTGACGAAACAACTCCGGCACCTGAATAGTTGCGGCCAGCGCCGTGTCTTTAACCAGCGAGATAAAGCTGTTGCCCAGCGGCGGCAAGGCGGTGCGCATTGCCTGCGGCAGAATTGAGCGGCGCAGTGTCTGCATCCGGTTCATGCCGATACTGGCTGCTGCTTCCCATTGGCCACGGTCGATCGAGGAGATCGCGGCGCGGAGAATTTCCGAAGTGTAGGCGGCCATGTTCAGCGAGAAGCCGACCAGTGCCGAAAGCAGCGGGCTCAGCTGGATACCGACCTGCGGCAACCCGTAGTAGATGATGAACAGTTGCACCAGCAAAGGCGTGCCGCGAAAGAACGAGACGTAGATGCGCGAGAGCCAGTTCAGCACCTTGAAGCGCGAGAGGCGCATCAAGGCGAACATGAAGCCCAGCAGCAATCCAAAGAACATCCCGCCAATACTCAGGACAACCGTGTACATGGCGCCCTTGAGCAGGTAGGGCGCCGAGTCCATCGCAAGCTGTAGGCTTTCTTCGATCATTGGGTGACGTCAGACTTGAACCATTTTTCGGAAATAGCCTTGAGGCTGCCGTCTGCGCGCATCTCGGCCATGGCCTTGTCGATCGCGGCGAGCAGTTCCGGGTCGCCTTTGCGCATGGCAACTGCAGACTCCTGACGTGAGAACGGCTCTCCGGCCACGGCCATCTTGCCCGAAGTTTTTTCAACCATTTCAAAGGCTGCCAGACGATCCACCAGAATCACATCCAGACGGCCAACCATCAGGTCCTGGAATTTGGTCGGGTCATCGTCGTAGGTTTTGATGTCGGCTTGCGGCACATTCTCTTTCAGCCAGGTCTCGTATGCGGTGCCCAGACCCACACCGACGCGCTTACCGGCCAGATCAGCGGGTTGCTTGATACTGTCGGCTTCACCTTTACGGGTCAGTGCCTGAATGCCGGATACGGTGTAGGGAGTCGAGAAATCATATTTCTTTTTGCGCTCGTCGGTGATGGTCACCTGATTGATCACCACATCCAGACGTTTGGATTCGAGGGCCGCGAGAATCCCATCCCACTTGGTCGGTTGAAACGCTGCTTCAACGCCAAGCTTGGCCGCCAGCGCTTTGGCGAAGTCCACTTCGAAGCCGGTCAGTTTGCCATCCGCATCCTGAAAGTTGAACGGCGGGTAAGTGCCCTCAAGGCCGATCTGGATTTTCCCGGTGCTCTTGATGTGCTCAAGCAGCTCGGCGGCATAAGTGCTGCTGATCATGCTGGAGCCGAGAATCAGGCCCAGGCTGGTGATCAGGAAATGGCGACGCAAAGTAGCTAGCTTCATAGTGTCACTCGCTTAGGCTGGTGTGCCCGCAGCTTGGCTGCGAGGGGTGGTACAAAATAATCAGAAGTCGCCGATGCGACCAATGAACGGGATTAATAGCCGTTATCAACCTGCGGCAGGGTGATACGCGAACAAGGCCGGCGAGCCTCCGGTGTGAAGAAACAGCACTGGCCCTGTTGCAAACTGTTGGTTGGCAATGCCGTCAAGCAAACCGGCGAAGGCTTTGCCGGTGTAAACCGGGTCCAGTAGCAGTCCTTCGGTGGCAGCCAGCAAACTGATTGCTTGCAGTGTAGCTGCATTGGGCTCGCCATAACGTGGAGCGAAATAGCCATCCCAAAGTTCAATTTGCAGGGCATCCGGCACGGCGATATTCAGCAGTTCTGCCGTGCGTTGCAGCAAACCTTCAACCTTGGGGCGCTGCGCAGCGTCGGTGCGTGAAACGGTGACTCCAACCACGCGAGTACCGGGCAAAGCGTATTCGAGTGCGAGCGCCAGGCCGCTGTGCGTGCCGGCCGAACCCGAGGCCAACACCACTGCCGAGAACTGCTCGCCGGTGAGTTTGATTTGCTCGGCAAGCTCAAGCCCGGCGCGGACGTAGCCCAGTGCACCCAGTGCGTTGGAGCCGCCAATCGGCACGATGTAGGGTTTGCGTCCGTTTGCGCGCAAACGATCGGCGGCCTCTTGCAGTTGCTCATCGGCGTTGTCGAGGTTAGCGACGTGTTCAACTTCACAGGTAAACAGGTCGAGCAACAGACGGTTGCCGTTGCTCTGATAGTTGCGGTCGCTGCTGGCAATCGGGTTCTCCAGCAACGCCAGGCATTTGAGGCCGAGGCGTGCTGCGATGGCAGCGGTTTGGCGCACGTGATTGGACTGGATCGCACCCGCCGTCACCAGCGTATCAGCGTTTTGTGCCAAGGCATCGGCTGCCAAAAACTCGAGTTTGCGAACCTTGTTGCCACCCAGGGCGAACGGGGTGATGTCGTCACGTTTAACCCAGACACCGGTGCCCAGCTGGCTGGAAAGGCGTTCGAGTTTCTCCAGTGGTGTTGGGGTGTTAACCAATGGCAGGCGCGTGAATTTCGAAAGGGCAGTGCTGAGCATCATCAGAATTCTGTGCAGGTTTAAAGATTCAACTCTAGCCCAAGACCGGTCTGCGCAGGCGGCTTGCTCTTGTGTTGTGCGATATCGAGTTGGCGTATGCCGTTATTATGACACGCTGGGCGCCGAATTTTGGGCTCTGGTGCGGGTGTTGCGCGGCAGTCGCACAATCACTTCAAGGCCGCCCATTGGCGATGTGTCGAGGCGGATGGAGCCTCTATGTAATTCCACCACCCGCTGCACAATTGATAAACCCAGGCCTGCACCCTCGCCAGTTGAGCCGCGATAGAACCGCTCAAATAGCTTTTCGCGCAGCTGCGGGTCGACGCCTTCACCGCTGTCGAGAACCCTCAGCAGCAGTGCGTCGGATTGTGCATCAATATGCACCTCAATGCTTCCGCCTAGCGGGGTGTACTGCACTGCATTGCTGACCAGATTTTGCAACAATGTTCCCAAGCTCGGGCTGTCGGCCGTGATGCGGAAGTCATCGGCTGGGTTCGCTTCCAGCAGCAGCTCCTGCTGTTTGTCCAAGGCCAGCGGGATCAGCTCAGCTAACTCATTGCGGACGTAGCCGAGCAAGTCGATCTCGACCATTTTCAGCTGCACGCTGTGCGGGTCTAGCCGGGCCAGCGTGAGCAATTGCGCGACGACCCGCGTCGCCCGTTCGACGCCGCTATTGAGCTGTTTGAGTGCTTTGTTGCGGTCTAGAGGGTCTTCAGCCGTTTGCGCGTTCTGGGCATGGATACGCAGTACTGCCAGCGGCGTGCGCAGCTCATGCGCCGCATCGGCAATGAAGCGTTTTTCCTGGCTGATCAGCTGTTTCACTTGCAGCAACAGTCGGTTCAATGCCGCTGCCATAGGCTCCAGTTCTGTTGGCAAGGGCCTGAACAACAGCGGGTCCAGGTCATCTGGCGCGCGCGCACGAATACGCTCGGCCATTGCTTTCAAGGGCGCCAGCCCCCAGCCAATGGCCAGCCACACCAGCAGGGCAAGCAAAGGCAGGCCGATGATGTCAGCAAACAGGGCTTTCAGAGCGATCTTGCCTACCAGCTCACCGCGCACATCCTCACGCTCGGCAATCATGATCCAGTGATTATCCTTGTTGTCGTGCAGAACGAATAACCGCCAGTTGTGCTGCGCCAGCGAGACATTGTGATAACCCACGAGCGCGCGGCCGAAACTTGAAAGCGGCTCGCCGTCGACATGCTCATGTTTTAGAGCTTTGTCGCGGTGCAGGATGATGAGCAGTTGCGCCAGAGCATCTGTTGGTGCACTGGCTGACTGCAGCAGCGTTCGACCATGATCATCAAATAGCTGAAAAGCCAGTTTGCCTTCGTAAGGGTGGCCGGTGGCGAGCGGATCGGCCTGCTCGCTGTTGTGCGATTTAAGCGCCTGATCTAAAGCACTTTGCAGTGCTGTACGCGCTTGCTGGGGCATGTCGGCGCCGACTATGCCTTCGAGCAGGCGGCCGGTCTGCGCCATTTGCGCATCGAACAGCTCTTCTACTTCATGTTTAGCGTCGTGGTAGCTGACCAGGGAAATCATGCTGAGCGCCACGCATAACAGGCTTAGCAGTAACAGCAGGGTGCGTGCGCGAATGGAGATCATCAGGCTTTATCCACCAGATAGCCGACGCCACGTACGGTGCGGATCAACTCGGGGAAGAACTTTTTGCGCAAATGGTGGATGTGCACCTCAAGCGCATTGCTGTCGACGTCCTCATTCCAGCCATACAGTGCCTGCTGCAATTTGTCTCGGGTCATTACCCGGCCGGGCTGGGCGATCAACTCATGCAGTAGGAGAAATTCCTTACGCGGCAGATTGACTGGATTGCCTGCAAAGGTGATCTCGTGGCTGGCAGGGTCGAGGCGGATTCCGCGATATTCGAGCGCCGGCTGTGGGCGGTTGAAACTGCGGCGCAGCAGGGCACGCAAACGTGCCTTGAGTTCGGCGACATCAAAGGGTTTGACCAGATAGTCATCGGCGCCGGCATCCAGCCCGGTAATCCGGTCGTTGGTCGAGTCGCGTGCAGTTAGCACCAGTACCGGTACTGGATTGGCGGCGGCGCGCAAGTTGCGCAGTACTTCCAGACCATCCATACGCGGCAGGCCGAGATCAAGGATGGCCAGGTCGAAGCTTTCACCCGTCAAGGCATGCAACGCGCTGCGGCCGTCCTGCACCCAGTCGACGGTGTAGCCTTCGGGCTTGAGCGCCATCTGGATACCATCGGCCAGCGCCACATCGTCCTCAACCAGCAGTATGCGCATCACTCAATTCCCTGATTGATTTTTTATCATGAGATTAGCCGAATGCTTACTTCATGACTGCGTTTACATCTGCGAGCAGTTTGTTGATTTCGTCGCGGCGACCTTTATCTGCCAACTCACGACCGGGACGCGGCGTGGCGGCAAGGGCGGTCTCCAGAGCCGTTTTAGCTTCAGCGTAGCGCTTGTCGCGGAACAGGAAGTCGCCATAAAAGTAGTTAGGATCGATGCCGCTCGGGTTGATGCTCAGTGCTTGCTTGAGCATTTGCTCTGCCTTGTCATCATCGCCAAAGGCTACCGGCCAACCGGGAACCTGATAATAAAGGCTGCCGAGGCTGGTATAAGCGGAACCGGCCAGCGCTTTGGGTTCTATGGCGATGGCCTGTTCGAGATCGGCCTTGGCATCCTTGACCAGACTCAAGGCGCCGAGCCCTCCTTTGGCTCCTGCGTAGGTGCTCAGAATAATTGCATGCCAGATGAGTAACTCTGGTGCCTTGGGTTCGGCGCCAAGGGCTTTACCGGCTTGTTCGCTGAGGCTGGCGAATGCGGCTTCTTTCTGCTCTTTGGGGAGCTGATAGTTTACTTCGGCCCAGCGTGCTTGCAGTTGCTCAAGGTTTTTCTGGCTCTGCGGGCTCAGTGCGAACGCGGGCAAGCTCGCGCAGCACATCAGTGTGATCAGGCTGTTACGCATTACGTTGTGCAGGGTCATCATGGCTTGTTCTCCTGATGCTTTGAACGGGCGAAACGCTGGATGGTCGGCAGCTGTTTGCGCAGCGCTGAATCAACCATCTTCGGCAGCAGACTGTTGAGGCGTACAAAGAGTTTTTCTGGCCAGCCGAGGTACGACTCTTCGCGCTCGCGTACGATCGCGTCGATCAATTGCCTGGCGACACGTTGCGGATCGTCCATGCTGACATTCAGTTCATCGTTCATGGCGACCACGTGGCTGGCATTCATTGCCGTACGGGTGGCTCGCGGGGCGAAATAGAGCACGCGGATCGGCGTGTCTGCCAGTTCACGACGCAGCGCCTCGGTGAAGCCGCGCAGGGCAAACTTGCTCGCGCAGTAGGTGGTGAAACCGGGGTAGCCGATGGAGCCGAACGTCGAGCCCAGATTGACGATCAGTGCACGGCCTTGCTGGCGCAGCAGCGGCAGCAAGCGATGGGTCAGTTGCAGGGTCGAGGTTACATTGAGGTTGATCATCGCGGCGATTTCCGCTTCATCCTGATGATCGAGCAGATTGAAACTGTTGATCCCGGCTGCATTGATCAGCGTGTTCAAACCACCAAAACGCTGCGCGGCGGCGCTCACGGCATCGCGCCCTTCACGCAGGGTAAGATCAGCCTGCACCAGATCAACCTTGCCTGGGTATTTGTCGGCCAGCTCTTTAAGCGGTGTCAGTTGGCGGCCAATTATTAGCAGGCGCGCGCCCTCGGCAACCAGTTGCGTTGCCAGCGCCTGGCCAATGCCGCCGCTGGCTCCAGTGAGCAGTACCCGACAATCGAATAAATTCATTAATTTCCCCTAGGCAGACAACGGCAAGCTGCGGAACATATCGCCATAAAGCCGGTAAACGACTTTGGCGGTATGCACCACGGCGGCCTGATCTTGTTCATTTTCAAGACGGTCCATCAGGCCCTTGTAAAACTCGATGTGACCGACATCCAGGTCACCATGCGAACTCAGGTAGCTGAACGCCTGAGGTGGTAGTTGCAATTTGTCCTGAATGATCCCGGCAGCCTGCGTGGCCAGCGCAATGCTGGTGCCTTCGAGTACGTTGACCATGCCAAAGAAGCTCACCGGATTGCCGCGGGCGATGCGGTCATAGACATAGCTGACCATGAGTTCTGTCGGCAGCTTGGGGCTGCCGTGGCGCACCGCTTCTTTATCGCCACCACAGGCGGAAATGTCGTTAAGCACCCATTCCTGATGGCCATACTCTTCTTCGATGTACTCGGCCGTTGCTTCACGCAACCATTCAAGGCGCTCGGGCAGGCGGGCGCCACAGGCCATCAGCAACGGGATGGTATGTTTCACATGGTGATAGGCTTCGGTGAGAAACGCGATGTAGCTGACTACGCTCACCTTCCCCTGCATGGCTTGCTGAATAATTGGCGCGCTCAGCAGGTAAGTGCGTTCGGCTTCGGTCTGTTGATTAAGTGATTCATAGAAACTCATATGACGCTCCAACCCTATGTTCACTGGTGATTAATTCATTGATGGTGCTCTGGTAGCGGCTGAGCAGTGCGCTGCGCCTGAGGCGCCCGTTTGCGGTTGCCAGTTGATTACTGGCGCTGAATGGCTCCGCGCTGCGGATCCAGTGATGAACTTGTGCGTAGTCGGGCAATTGCAGATTGACAGCGTTTATCGCCTCGGCCAGTTCTGCATCCGGGATGCTCGGGCTGCGCGGCACAATCACCGCGATATTCGCCGGCAGCGCCTCTCCATAAAGCCAGGCCTGAGCGATTGGCAACTGCTGGACCAGTTCGGACTCCACCCATTCCGGGTTGACGTTGCGGCCGAAGGCGGTGATGAACTGATTCTTCTTGCGTCCGTGCAACACCAGAAAGTCGCCGTCAAAATGGCCCAGATCGCCCGTGCCCATCCATTCATCCGCAAGCGCGGGCTCGCCCAGATAACCGAGCATGTGCGGGCCTTTGACCTGCACTTCGTGATCCGCACCAATGCGTACCTCTGCGTGTCCGAGTGGGATGCCGGTCGTGCCACTTTTATGCGCCAGAGGCGTATTAAGGCAAACCACCGATGCGCATTCGGAAAGGCCGTAACCCTCGAAAACGGCAAGCCCAAGTTGCTCTGCTCGCTGCAGCAGTTGCGGCGAGACGCGCCCGCCACCGACTGCGATGAAACGCAGCGAATCGGGCACAGGCATGCCGCGCTCTGCGGCGGTAACCAGCGCTAGGAGTAATTGCGGGAGCAGAATCAGGCTATTCGGCTTAATCGTATTGATGGCGTTAAGGAAGCGCGGCAGTTCGAACTGGCTTGCACCGAGCAAGCCAATTTGCGCCATTGGCAACAGCTCGATGCGAGCACCGGCCAGCAGCGGTGCATAAACCCCTGCGAGGTTTTCGAGCAGCGTGGCCAGTGGTAAAACGCACAGGTGGATTTCTATATTGCAAGGCAGACTTGCCTGATAGAGGCTGTTGGCGACCGCCAACTGCGCGGCAATATCCAGGCAAACGCCTTTCGGGTTGCCGGTAGTGCCAGAGGTGTAGGTGATTTTGCAGGTGCCTGGATGCAGGGCGCACGATTCGCCAATTTGGCGAAGGGCAATGTCAGGCGCACAGGGCTTAAAACCGAGTGCTTGAATAGGGTCAGCGTCCTTGCCGATGTAGCAGTCTACGGAGGCGCTTGTGAGTACGTGCTCTTGCTGCGCCGTCGAGAAGAAACTGGGGAGTGGGATGCAAACCAAGCCTGCATTGAGCACAGCCAAGTCCCACAAGACCCAGTCTAAGCCGTTATCAAGTGCCAGTGCAACGCGTTTTGCCCCTAATGTCCGCAAGCGTTCGCTTCGCTCGCTGACAAGCTCAAGCAATTTTAAGTAGGTGACAGTCTGTTCACCGCTGCTCAACGCAATACGCGAACCATGCGCGTTTATGTGTTCGATGAAGCTCTTAGCTGCAGGCCACATCGGGTATGTCCTCTAATGCGTAGTAAGGCTGATAGGCCATGCGCGGGTAAGCGCCCAGTTGCAGCAGGCGTTGATGGCCCTTGGCAATATCGCCAACCATTACGTGGGGCTCGCTGTCGTAATAGCAGCCCCAGTCGGCCAACTCATCACCCATGCAGGCTGGGTCTGCGCGACCCAGCGACAGCGGTGCGAGGCCCAGACGCTGAAAACTGTTGAGTAATGCCGGTGTGCCAGTGAACGTCACCCAGCGGAACCCGCAGCTCACCAGCAGATCGGTTAGCGCGACAATCAGCAGGCGACCGGCTCCCGCGCTCACAGCCGCAAGATTGCCGACTTCAACAATATGCTCACGCTCCGGTAACTGCATGCCTTGCAGGGCGCCGATAATCTGTTCGGTCGGATGCTCCAGGTAACGCTCAAGAAACAGTGGGCCGCGACCCGCACTGCGCAAACCAACGGCCCCGGCCAGTTCACCGTGCTGGTTTTCGAGGCTGAACAGCGATGGCATGAAATGATGGATTTTTGCCGCGTACTGCTCGGCAAACCGCTTTTCGATAAAGTGTTCGGTAATCGCCCGTCGCGTGCTGTTGGCTTGTACCCAATAGAGATTGAAAGGCGTGTCGCGACCTATTAGCGCCAGCGCTTTATCTTGATCAGTCCAGGGTAGATCCATTTTTGATAGCCTCGGTGATGATCTTCGAGGCAAGTGTGCGTGAGGATTCTTAACGGAGAATTAAGCGACGCCGGATGATTTAATGACCAATCAAAGGCTATGCATAGAAACGCGAAAGCCCGGCACGGGGCCGGGCTTTCGCGGTGTCGCTGACGGCGCAGGGATGAGCTGCGCCGAATACAAAGCAGTGACTCAGGCTTACTGAACTTCTATCGCCAGGCTGTCGGCGATTTTCTTGTTCCAGATGGCCGGGCCGGTGATGTGCACCGACTCACCCGAAGTGTCGACCGCCACCGTAACCGGCATGTCTTTGACTTCGAATTCATAGATGGCTTCCATACCCATTTCTTCAAATGCCAGGACTTTCGACTTCTTGATGGCCTGAGCCACCAGATAGGCTGCGCCGCCAACTGCCATGAGGTAAACCGCTTTGTGGTCCTTGATCGCTTCGATCGCAATCGGGCCGCGCTCGGATTTACCAATCATGCCCAGCAGGCCGGTTTGCTCAAGGATCTGACGGGTGAACTTGTCCATCCGCGTTGCGGTAGTCGGGCCAGCCGGGCCAACCACTTCGTCGCCTACCGGATCAACCGGGCCGACGTAGTAGATGAAGCGACCTTTAAGGTCGACCGGCAGTTGCTCGCCTTTGTTGAGCATTTCGACCATGCGCTTGTGCGCCGCATCGCGACCGGTGAGCATCTTGCCGTTGAGCAGAATGGTCTCGCCCGGCTTCCAGCTCTGTACGTCTTCCGGGGTCAGGGTGTCGAGGTCAACACGGCGTGCGCTTGGGCCCGCTTCCCAGACGATTTCCGGGTAGGCGTCCAGCGACGGCGCTTCCAGTTCGGCCGGGCCGCTGCCGTCGAGCACGAACTGGGCGTGACGGGTGGCTGCGCAGTTCGGGATCATGCACACCGGCAAGGACGCTGCGTGCGTCGGGTAATCCATGATTTTGACGTCGAGAACGGTGGTGAGACCGCCCAGACCTTGAGCGCCGATGCCCAGTTGGTTGACCTTCTCGAACAGCTCGAGACGCAGCTCTTCGATGCGGTTCTGCGGGCCGCGAGCCTTGAGTTCGTGGATGTCGATGGACTCCATCAACACTTCCTTGGCCATGACGGCGGCTTTCTCGGCCGTACCGCCTATACCAATGCCGAGCATGCCCGGCGGACACCAGCCTGCGCCCATGGTCGGAACTGTTTTCAGCACCCAGTCGACGATCGAGTCGGACGGGTTGAGCATGGCCATCTTCGACTTGTTCTCAGAGCCGCCGCCTTTGGCTGCGACATCAACTTCAACTTTGTCGCCAGGGACGATCGAGAAGTGGATCACTGCCGGGGTGTTGTCGCGGGTGTTTTTACGTGCGCCCGCCGGGTCGGCGAGGATCGATGCACGCAGCACGTTCTCTGGCAGGTTGTAGGCGCGGCGAACACCTTCGTTGATCATGTCTTCAACGCCCATGGTGGCGTCGTCCCAACGAACATTCATGCCCACGCGGACAAAAACGGTGACGATCCCGGTGTCCTGACAGATCGGGCGGTGCCCTGTGGCACACATGCGCGAGTTGATCAGAATCTGCGCCATCGAATCACGGGCCGCCGGGGATTCTTCGCGCAGGTATGCTTCATGCATAGCCTGAATGAAGTCTGTCGGATGGTAATAGGAGATGAACTGCAGTGCGTCGGCAACGCTCTGAATCAGGTCGTCTTGCTTGATCACGGTCATGCTTGGCGCTCCTTTGATTGGGCAGGAACTTATGGACGCGCCGGAAGAAATCGACGCATTAGGCGTAAAAAAAGGGGAGGCATTATAGCGCGTGCGATTGATGGCTAACAGCTAACTAATTATTTGGCTACGCTTGGCTGACAACATAGTCAAGATCAGGCTACAGTAGCGGCGATTTGCCACTAGTGCATGGAATTCTAATAATGAGTGACTTGGAAGCACCGTCAAAGTCATTGCAGAGGCTGTTGCTGCGGCGATTCAGCATGGCGGCTGCAACCTATTGTCTGTTAGCTTTCTTGTGCACTGTGGCGCACCTCTCCGACCTGGTGACCGCCTCTCTTCCGGCCTTATTGATTCTATTAGGTTGCGTGCTGGCTGGGCAGCTTGTGTTTTTCTGGCTGTTTATCAGCGAGCGCAATCAGCATTTTGATGACCCCAGCCTGACCGAAGCGCAGGTTCTCTTCGGGATCACCTGCCAGCATGCACTGCTGGCAATTTCTGCTGAAGAGCGTGGCACTTTCTTGGTGTTCTACGCACTGATTTTACTCTTCGGTGTGTTCCAGTTGCGCTCAGCGGTGTTCTGGCGTTGCACGCTCTATGCGCTGTTCGGTTTTATTGCCCTGAATCTGTATCAGGCCTACAACTTCACCCTTGGCAGTGTCAGTCAGGCCATCCTGCAAGTTGCCACACTCGCTGTGGTCTTGCTCTGGCTGGGTTTGTTTGCCAGCTATCTGCAGTCCATGCGTCAGCGTATGCGCCAGCGCCGGGTTGCGTTGCAGGCGCATCAGGACACATTGCGCGGCATGATGCGCCAGCTTGAAGATCTGGTTGCAACCGATGAACTCACCGGGCTGTGTAACCGACGTAACTTTATCCGGTTGGCGACGCGTGAATTGAAGTTCCTGCGTCACGGCCGCCAGCATGGCCTGGCGCTGATTGACCTCGATTACTTCAAACGCATCAACGACGCCTATGGGCACGCCGCTGGCGACCGGGTTCTGCAAACATTTGCCGGCGTCGCGCAGTCGTGTTTGCGTGAAGGCGACATCATTGCCCGTTACGGCGGCGAGGAATTTGTTTTACTGTTGCCCAATACCGACGCAGATCAGTTCACCGCGTGTTGTGAGCGCCTGCGTGAAGCCTTCAGTAACGCCGAACCCGTGGGTGTAAAAATCAATAATCTGAGCCTTTCGGTTGGCATGACGTTGCTAACCGCACACGACGATCTGGATGACGCCCTGCACCGCGCCGATCAGGCGCTGTACCAAGCCAAGCGCGATGGCCGCAATCGCTGCTCGGCGGCTTGGGAAGATGCAGATGCCTGACCTTCGGGTGGGCGACCAACTGCTGACTGTGGCGCCCGCAACCAATCTGCTTGATGCCTTGCTCAGTGCCGATATTCGCGTGCCTTACAGTTGCCGGGCCGGCAGTTGTCATACCTGTATGGTGCACTGCGTGAGTGGCGAATTGGCCGATGCCAAGCCTGATGCACTGGATGCCCAGCGCCGACAGCAAGGCTGGCGTCTGGCTTGCCAATGTCAGGTGCAGGGCGATGTGCAGATCGAACTGTTCAACCCGCTTAACGATGCGCGCCCGGCGACGGTGCACAGCTGCGACTGGTTGAGCAGTCGCGTCTTGCGCTTGCGCTTAACACCTGCGCGACCTTTCAGTTATGAGCCCGGCCAGCATCTGCTGCTGTGGATAAATCAGCAAATTGCCCGGCCGTATTCGCTGGCCAGTTTGCCGGATGAAGATCCGTGGCTGGAGTTTCACATCGATTGTCCGGAGCAGGGCGCTTTCACCTCGCTTGCCCGTCAATTACAGCCGGGCGACAGTGTAGCTTTGGGAGAGCTGCGCGGTGGAGCCTTGCATTACGACCCGGACTGGCAAGCCAAGCCGCTGTGGTTGTTGGCATCCGGCACCGGCTTGGCGCCGCTTTTTGGCGTGTTGCGCGAAGCCTTGCGGCAAAACCATCAGGCTGAAATACGCGTGTTGCATCTCGCCTCAGCCGGGCAGCACTACTTGACCGAGTCGTTAAAAATATTGGCCAACGCCCATCCGCAGCTGCACGTGAGCTGCGTGACGGCGGCCGAGTTGCCAGCGGCTTTGGCCGGTCTACGGCTTGTTTCCCGGCAAACTCAGGCTTTACTCTGCGGTCATCCTGAACAGGTTGAGAGCTTCGCCCGGCGCTTGTATCTGGCCGGCGTACCCCGCAACCAGGTGTTCACCGATTTATTTGTGCCTCACGCGCGCTGAAAGCCACTTTCGGGGCGAGGCATGCATCGCCCTTGAACAATAACAGCGAGATGTGAGTGATGAATGATCATGTGCAGGTGGAGCGTAACGCCGGGTTGGTTACCTTGCGCCTCAACCGCCCCGAAAAGAAAAACTCCCTGACCAACGCCATGTATGGCCAGCTCGCCGAAGCCTTGCGCAGCGCCGATGCCGACAGTTCAGTGCGTGCGGTATTGATTACTGGCGGCGATGACTGTTTTACCAGCGGCAATGACGTTGCCGACTTCCTGCAAAACCCGCCGCGGGACATGAGCAGTAACGTGTTCCATTTCATGCTTGGGCTCTTTGAGTTCAGCAAACCGGTTGTCGCCGCTGTATGCGGGCCTGCCGTGGGCATTGGCACAACCCTGCTGCTGCATTGCGATCTGGTGTATACCCAGCGCGACGCGCTGCTGCGCATGCCTTTCGTAAATCTCGGCCTGTGCCCCGAGTTCGGCTCGAGCCTGATCCTGCCGCAGATGTTGGGCCATGCAAAAGCTGCAGAGTTGCTGTTGCTGGGTGAAAGCTTCAGTGGCGAGCAGGCCGCGCAGTGGGGTATTGCCAATCAGGCGTTGGAAGACAGTCAGGCGACTCATGCCAAGGCGTTGGAAATGGCCATGCGTTTTGTTCAGCTACCGCCGTCGGCACTGGCGGACAGCAAGCGATTGATGCGTTCACCGGATCGGCAGAAATTGCGTGAGGTGATCGAAGAAGAAGGGGCGTTGTTCTGCAAGCGCCTGCACTCGCCGGAAGCGCGTGAGGCAATGACTGCGTTCATGCAGCGCAGACAGCCTGATTTCTCACAGTTCAGCTAATCAGGCGCTTTTCCGGTAAAGCCTGTTCACTTGCAGGGCCGGGGGCGCCTGCAAGTGAACACGGTCTGGCTTACACCAGTGGATCACCGACATGCAGAATTTTCATGCCGTTGGTGCCGCCAATCGTGTGGTAACTGTCGCCCTTGGTCAGGATGACCCAGTCGCCAGCCTGCACCACACCACGTTGCAGCAACTCGTCCACCGCCGCCTGGCTAACCAGTTCCGGCGACAATGCTGCTGCGTCAAACGGTACGGTATAGACACCACGGAACAAGGCCGCACGGGCCTGCGTTTCGCGATGCGGCGAGAATGCGAAAATCGGCACCGATGAGCGAATGCGCGACATGATCAGCGGCGTGTAGCCACTTTCAGTCAGGGCAATAATCGCTTTGACGCCCGGGAAATGATTCGCGGTGTACATGGCCGCCAGCGCAATGCTCTCGTCACAGCGAGTGAACGTCTCGCCCATGCGGTGGCTCGACTTCTTGCTGGTCGGGTGCTTCTCGGCACCGATGCAAATCCGCGCCATGGCCTGAACCGCTTCGAGCGGGTAGGCGCCGGCCGCACTTTCGGCCGAAAGCATCACGGCGTCGGTGTAGTCGAGTACCGCGTTGGCAACGTCCGACACTTCGGCGCGGGTTGGCATCGGGTTTTGAATCATCGACTCCATCATCTGCGTTGCAGTGATGACCGCTTTGTTGTGCGTGCGGGCGTGCTGGATGATCTTCTTCTGAATGCCCACCAGTTCAGCGTCGCCGATTTCAACACCGAGGTCGCCACGGGCAACCATCACCGCGTCACTGGCGCGAATCAGGCCGTCCAGTGTGGCGTCGTCGGCGACCGCTTCGGCGCGTTCGATTTTCGCCACCAGCCAGGCAGTACCGCCGGACTCGTCACGCAGTTGGCGGGCGTATTCCATGTCTGCTGCATCACGCGGGAACGACACCGCGAGATAGTCCAGTTCCATCTCGGCCGCCAGCTTGATATCGGCCTTGTCTTTGTCGGTCAGTGCTGGCGCTGTCAGGCCACCGCCACGGCGGTTGATGCCTTTGTGGTCGGAGAGCGGGCCGCCGACAGTCACTTCGCAGTTGAGCGCATCGGCTGTGGCGCTGATCACGCGCATGACGACGCGGCCGTCATCGAGCAGCAATTCGTCGCCGACGCCGCAATCCTTGACCAGATCCGGGTAATCGATGCCCACGATTTGCTGGTTGCCATCAGTCAGCGGATGGCTGGTTGAGAAGGTGAAGTGATCACCGATTGCCAGTTCGATGCGCTTGTTGCTGAACTTGGCGATACGAATTTTCGGGCCCTGCAAGTCACCCAGCAGCGCAACGTGACGGCCGTGTTTGGCGGCAATTTCACGTACCAGCTTGGCGCGAGCCTTGTGCTCGTCCGGGGTGCCGTGGGAGAAGTTCAAGCGGGCAACATCGAGGCCGGCCATGATCAGTTGTTCGAGCATCTCCGGTGAGTTACTCGCTGGGCCAAGGGTGGCGACGATTTTGGTGCGACGTACGGTCATGCTCAGGCTCCTGATATACAACTGGTGGCGAGGCTACTACGGCAAAACGCTGTAGTCATTGTTCATCTGCACTACCTTAGCGCTGTCGGCTTGTATTTGTGCAAGTGGCCGCCGTGCGGCGGGTGCCAAAGCATGAATGACGCATTTGCTCTAGCGTTAAAGCAATGCGTGATGCGCGTATTGGCGGTGAAGAATTTTAACCGGCGGCCGATAGCATCAGCATGTGCACTCAACGGTTCAGGCTTGCCTGAGTATTGAGGCGGAATTATCGAGGAGAGTTGTAATGCGTGCATTGATCATCATGCTGGTGCTGGCGGGCGTATCCGGCTGCACCCGCTGGTCATTGGACCATCATATAGACAGCGCTTACCGCGCCTATGATCGCGGCAATTGCGAGACTGCCTTGCTGGAGTTGTCCAAGGCCGAGCGCACCAGCCGATCGCGGCGCTATCTGCAGCCGGAAATATCGCTGTTGCGCGGCCAGTGCCTTGAGCGCCAGCGGCTATTTGTGGATGCGGCGCAAACCTATCATTTCATCATCAGCACTTATCCAACCAGCGAATACGCTTTTCGTGCACGTGCGCGTCTGGTAACTTTGCGCCAGCTTGGCCATGTGCCCACCGAGAAGCCACTTCTGGGCTCGCGCTAGGCCCCAGCCCGGGCTTGTTGCTTAACTGCTGAGCAACTGGCGTGTTGGCCATTCAGGGGTATGCTTGTGTGCTTATCCATGGAGAAGTTTGATGCGGCTATTGCTGTGTGTACTGCTGTTGCCAGGACTGGCCAGCGCCGAGATCTACCGCTGGACTGATGCGTCCGGGCAGGTGCATTTCGAGCAGCGGCCAAATGGTGCTGGCGCGCAGCGAGTCGAGGTCAAGCCGCAAGTGGTCGAGCGTGATCAAGCCACACGTGAGCGTCAGGCCCGCACCGAGCGATTTTACGATGCCCGCCGCGATGAGCAGGCCCAAGCCGCTGCTGCTACAGCAGAGCGCCGGGCCAAGACCGAGCAGACCTGCACAAAACTCCGCAAGCAGTTGGAGCAGATGCCCGAAGGTTATCGTTACTATCGGCCAGACGCTGATGGCGAGCGCAGTTATTATTCGGATCAGGAAATGGATGCGGCGCGGCAGCAATTGCGCAGTGAAATCGGCAAAAATTGCAGCTAGGTCTGCAAATGCCGGCGCAGGCAGTTATACTCAGATTTCAATATAGCGATGTGCCACTATGCCTAATCAACGTCATATCAGTCGGCTGCAGCTACCTTCCTATCTCAAGGTCTACAACCGCAATACCGATAAGCCGATGGGCTTCATTGGCAATGTGTCGCTCGATGGCATGATGCTGATCAGCGAGCTGCCGCTGCTGGTGGGGGCGCGTTTCGAGATGCGTTTGAAAATTCCCGGCCAGCCTGCGCAGCGCTTCATCGACATCACCGCCACCTGCCAATGGTGCCGTGAAGATGTCACGCCCGGCAGCTTCGACTCGGGCTTCGCTCTGGTGGCGCCACCCGCCGAATACGTCGAGATGATCTGCGCATTGCGCCGCTACTTCAGTTTCCGGCACACCGCCACCTCGGTCTGAGGCCGTAGCGCGGGCATAAAAAAACCGCCCGTAGGCGGTTTTTCTAATCACAACAGCCTCAGGCCATTGCGGGCTCGCTGAGTTGCAGCAGCGCGTCGGAGCGCTCCTGTACCTGACGATAGACTTCAGCGTCCTTGGCCAGCACGTCGCCCATAGCCGGGAAGATCTCGGCCAGCTTGCTCGTCCACTCGGCAGACTGAGCGCGCTCAGGGAAGCAGCGACGGATCAGGTCGAGCATGATCGAAACAGTCACCGAAGCACCAGGCGATGCGCCCAGCAGTGCAGCAATAGAGCCGTCGTGCGCTGCAACCAGTTCAGTACCGAACTGCAGAATGCCGCCACGTTTCGGATCTTTCTTGATGATCTGCACACGCTGGCCGGCCATTTCCAGGCGCCAGTCTTTCGGGTCCAGTTCCGGGTAGAAGCCACGCAGGGTTTGCAGGCGCTTCTCTTCGGACTGCATCACTTCCTTGATCAGGTAGCGGGTCAGGTCGAAGTTGTCGCGCGCGACGGCCAGCATCGGGCCGATGTTGTTCGGACGAACCGACAACGGCAGGTCCATCAAGGAGCCGTGACGCAGGAACTTGGTGGAGAAACCGGCGTACGGTCCGAACAGCAGGGATTTCTTGCCATCGACGACGCGTGTGTCCAGGTGCGGAACCGACATCGGCGGCGAGCCCACTTCGGCCTGGCTGTAGACCTTGGCCTGGTGCTGCTTAACGATTTCCGGGTTGTCGCAACGCAGCCACTGGCCGCTCACCGGGAAGCCGCCGAAGCCTTTGCCTTCCTCAATGCCGGACATTTGCAGCAACGGCAGGGCACCACCGCCCGCGCCGAGGAATACAAACTTGGCCTGAATCTGGCGGCTGTTGCCGTTGGTTGGGTTCTTCACCGTCACGCGCCAGCCCTGAGCGTTACGCTCCAGACCGACCACTTTCTGGTTGCACTTGACGCTGGCGTCCGGCTGATTGTTCAGGTGCTGGAGCAGCTTCTGAGTCAGGGCGCCAAAGTTTACGTCGGTACCGGCCATGACGCGGGTGGCTGCAATGCGCTCGTTGGGATCACGTCCCGGCATCATCAGCGGCATCCACTCAGCCATGGTGGCGCGGTCTTCGGTGTACTCCATTTCGCTGAATGCGTGGTGCGCAGTCAGTGCATTGAAGCGGTTCTTGAGGAACGCAACACCATCTTCACCGCGCACAAAGCTCAGGTGCGGAACGGCATTGATGAAGTCCTTGGGTGAGCCGAATGCGCCTTTCTCGACCAGATAGGCCCAGAACTGCTTCGATTCTTCGAACTGCGTGTTGATGCTTACCGACTTCTTGATGTCGATAGAGCCGTCCGCGCCTTCAGGGGTGTAGTTCAGCTCGCACAGGCCTGCGTGGCCGGTACCTGCGTTATTCCACGGGAAGGAGCTTTCGATCGCTCCGGATGTCATCAACTCGACGATTTCCAGTTTGATTGCTGGATCGAGTTCTTTCAGCAGCACGGCTAACGTCGCGCTCATGATGCCGGCCCCAACCAGCAACACGTCTACTGAATCGTAATTATTCTGCGCCATTATCGCTTCTCCAAAATCAGCACCCAATTGACAGCCAGTGGCCATGCGTGAATCAACGCTGCAAAGCGTTCATCAGCGGTCGCTGAACTCTCCTGACGACACCGGTGAAGTGATAACCGTGCGCAAACCCGCCGCAAAGTTGTTCATTTTTTCGCCACACTCTTGTGAAGTTGTTAAAACCGTTTTTTTTCATGCTCTTTTGGAGACATGAACCTCAAAAGTTCGTAAGCCGGCCTCGACCTACACTGCAGATGCCGCCATTGCTGGGTTGTGGCACACGGGCAGGGTGGTCTTCGTGCAAAAGGCTTTACGAAGTGGGCGACTCTCTGGGGCAAGGCTGAAAAGCAAGGCCCGATCAGGAGGCGTCCTTATAATCGGGGCGCGATTATAAGACGAATGCAGCAAAATTGATCGCCCGACGTGACTTTTATTCGGCCAATGGTCAGTCAACCAACACTTAGTCTGCGCGCGCATGAGCGACGACTGGTCACTCTTAGCTATTTTGAGAGCCTGTAAGCCAGATAGTTCGGTTTGTAAGCGCCCGCGCGGAAAAGGCTCTAGCGTGGTGCTTTTAGCGAGCTGTTGTGGCGCTTTAGTGTCACAGGCGATATTTGCACGCAGGTTTTTTCCGCGATTGTGGCTATTGGCAGGGCAATTCATCGGGCCATTCGGGAAAATAGTCCCGCGACTAAAGTAGCAACGGCGCATGCTGCCAATAGCCTGATTGAACCAGCGCTGCTGCACATATGTCTCACTAGCAGTGCTGTTAGCGCGTCTGCGCGCTGGGTATACTTGCCGCACTTTTTGCGTTCTACGTCATTGGAGAGATGAGCATGTTGCCTCGCTTGCTGTTTGGCCTGATTACGGTTGCCAGCCTTACGCTGGTTGGTTGTGCCCACAGCCCTCAACAAATCACCCCTCAACCTAAACTGACTTCATCACTGACCGCCGTTGGCCATGGCCAGCCTGTCGTGGTGAAAATTGCCGATGGTCGTTCATCGCCAGTGCTCGGTACGCGCGGCGGGCTGTACCCGGAAACCAGCGCCATCAGCGTGAACCGCGAAGCGCTGGTGCCGCGCATGCAGGCCGAAGCAGAAGCCGCTGTGCGCCTGTTGGGCTTTACCCCTACCAGCAATGCGGTTAATGCCCCGCAGCTGACGCTGACCCTGACCGACCTTAAATATCAGTCGCCAAAAGATGAGCTGTATGTGACCGAAGCCAATATCAGCGCAACCATTCGCGCCGATGTGCAGAACAGCAACCGCCGCTTCAGCGGTCGTTACGGCGCATCGCTGAATCAACGATTTGGCATGTCGCCCAACCAAGATACCAACACACAGTTGGTCAGCGATGTATTGAGCGACGCCATGACGCGCGCGTTCAAGGACCCGGCGATTGGGCAGTTGCTCAACCAGTAATGCCCCGTGATTGCGCTCGATGAGCGCAGTACACTTGAGAATGCCAGGCAGCGGTTTTGTCTGGCATTTTTTATGGGCGCCTGTTTTTAAAGAGAGTGGGATCGTCGCCGTTGGGTTAAGCGGTTTTGCCTGATCAATTGGCCTCTGCTCATTGTTCTGCCATGAGTTATTAACCAAGCATCGAACAGCTCCGTGCGGTAGTTGGGGTTGGGGCTTCATTGCATCACCGCTGGCTGCCAGTTGGGCTACATTAAATGCCAGACCCTGTTCGAGAGCCTTTGGATTATGTTGAAAACGTGGCAGTCCTTGCTTGTCACTCTGACTGTGACACTGCCGACATTCGCTAACGCGGATTTAAGCGATAAGTTTATTGACCCTGAAGATGGTCAAGTCGATGCCAGTAACTTTCTGGCTGAAGTACCGCACGGTTTTCTGCCGGTGCCGGGGATAATTACCGAGCCCGCAGTGGGCGCTGGGCTGGCCTTGGGGGCGCTGTTCTTTCATGAGTCTGAAGAGCAGCGTAAACAACGCACTCAAAACAAAGCCTTGCTGCCTGAAAACATCAGCATTGTCGCCGGCATGGGCACCGAGAATGGCACGTGGGCCGGCGCCATTGGGCATCTCGGTTTCTGGTTGGATGACACGCTGCGCTATCGCGGCGTGCTGGCCTACGCATCGCCCAATCTAGAGTTTTACTCACTGCCGCGAACGGGCGACTTGAGTCAGCCGATTGAGCTGAACCTGCGCGGCCCGGTGGTGTTTCAGGATCTCAAATACCGGCTTCCAGACACGCATGTGTTTGTCGGCGGTCGCCAGCTTTACCGTAAAGTGGAAGGCGAGCTGGCCAACTCTCCCGATCTGTCGCGCCTGCCACTGGCGGTGCAAGATTACATCGAAAGCAACAGCGTGCGCTCGGCCACCACCTCTGGCCTGGGCCTGGTGCTTGAATACGACAGCCGTGACAACCCGTTCAATCCCCAGCACGGTTATTACTACTCCAGTAACTACACCGTCTTCGACGATGCCATTGGCAGTGATTACGACTATTCCAGCTACCAGCTTTCGGGCCTCAACTATTGGGAGCTGAACGATCAGTGGAACCTTGGGCTGCGTGTGCAGGTAGACGGGGTCAACGCGCGTGGAAGCGACGACCTGCCGCCTTACGTGCCGCCCTTCATCGACCTGCGCGGTGTGCCGAAATCACGCTACCAAGGCAACCGCGTTGGGGTCGCGGAAATCCAGTTGGACTACAAAATCAATCAGCGCTGGAAGCTGGGGTTCTTCACCGGAACCGGACGTGCAGCCGATGATTTCAGCGATTTTTCTGATGCAGAGGAAGTGAATACAGTCGGCGGCGGATTCCGCTACATGATTGCCCGACGCTACGGCCTGGTCATGGGCGTGGATGTGGCGCGGGGCCCGGAAGATACCGCGCTGTACATCCAGACCGGATCAACCTGGTAAGCCTGCTATGCAGCTTTGCTGCAAGCGGGCGACAAGCGCACGCTTAGCGGTAGATGCTGCTCATGCCGCGTCGTTCATCCTGGCACTCGGGTGAGCCCATCTCGAATTCGCGGCAGATAAGCGGGCGCCGCTCATAGATGCTGCAGCGCATGCTGTCGCGATCAAGGGCTGCGCACCAGCCGTCGTCGAGTCTGAGCATGACCTCACCGCCCCACTCATCGGTAGCGATATAACGCTCTGGCACGCCGGTTTCTGTGAGCAACATGACTTCGAGCTGGCAGCAGCAGGCCGCGCAGTTCGAGCAGGCAATTTCGGGCTGCTGGGCATGCGCAATGAGAATATTCGCGTCGGGCTTGGCATCGGTCATGCCCGCAGTCTACTCCAAGCCTGCGAGCGCCGTGATCGAAAACGCAGAAAGCTCAGCGCTGAGTGCGCAAGCGTTGCTCGTACTGGCTGCGGTACAGCGAACTGAAACCGTGCAGTATGGGCATGACGCCAGCCCATATCACAGCCAGCAACAACAGCGTTGGCCATTCGCCGTGGGGCATCTGGATACCCGCCAACTCGACTCCGGCGTAGTACGAAAGCGGCCCGCCGAAGGCGCCGAGCAAACTGGCGCGCCACCACGGTTTGGCGGTCCACGCCAGGCAATGATTAAGCGTGCTGGCAAACAGCGGCCATAACAATGCCCACCACAGCGGGATAACCTTGCTCTCGACCGGCAATTGGAACAGCCCGAGGTTAAGCAGGAATGTGTCCAATGCGCTGCCGGCCAGAAAAACGCTGATCAGCAGTTTGCCTTCCGCGTGCCAACTGCTGGTCCAGAGCAGATGTATTGCCAGCACCGCCCCGACAATCAATAACCACAGGCTGTTCCCCGCAAGAATGCAGGTGAACCAGCCGAGTTGAAACAGCAGGGCGTTGACCAGCAATTTAGACATCAAAACGTCCGAGTAAGGGCTTTGGTTGGGCGGCCGGTTTGGCCATGAGCAGTTGTGCGGTGCCGATGGTGCGCTCGATGAAGCCACCCTCGCAATAGCACAGATAAAACTCCCACATGCGGTAGAAGTACTCGTCGTAGCCGAGCTGCTCAAGGTTATGTCGCGCCTGATGCAGGTTATCGTGCCACATCCGCAGGGTTTTCGCGTAATGCAGGCCAAAGTCTTCCATGTGGTGCAGGTTCATGTCGGTGTGTTTACAGATCACATCGAGCATCTTGCTCACCGAGGGCAGGGCGCCGCCTGGAAATATGTAGCGCTGGATGAAGTCGACGTTGTTCTTGGCTTGCTCGTAACGCTGGTCGCGAATGGTGATGGCTTGCAGCAGCATCAACCCGTCATCTTTGAGCAGGCGCGCGCATTGGGCGAAGTATTCCGGCAGGAACTTATGGCCGACAGCTTCGATCATTTCGATCGACACCAGCTTGTCATAGCGGCCCTTCAGGTCGCGGTAGTCTTCCAGCAGCAAGGTGATCTTGCTTTGCAGCCGATGGCGGTTAATCCGCTCGGCGGCATAGTCGTATTGTTCCTGCGAAAGGGTCGTGGTGGTGACTTTGCAGCCATAGTGAATGGCCGCATAAATCGCCATGCTGCCCCAGCCCGTGCCGATCTCCAGCAGGTGATCGTCGGGTTTCAGCTCGAGCTTCTGGCAGATCCGTTCAAGCTTGTTCAACTGCGCCTGTTCCAGGGTGTCTTGAGGGGTCTGGAACTGGGCGGCTGAGTACATCATGGTCGGGTCAAGAAATTGCTCGAACATGTCGTTGCCGAGGTCGTAATGCGCGGCGATGTTTTTCCGCGAGCCGCTGCGTGTGTTGCGATTGACCCAATGCAGCGCCTTGATAAACGGACGGCTCAAGGTCGCCAGGCCGCCTTCCATCGCGTCCAGCACTTCCAGGTTGCTGACAAACACGCGCACCACCGCCGTTAAGTCAGGCGAGGTCCAGTAACCGTGAATGTACGCCTCACCGGCGCCGATCGAGCCATTGCTGGCGACCATGCCCCAGATGGCGTCATTGTGGATGTGAAGCTCGGCGCGCAGGCTCGCCATGGCATCGCCGAACAACTGGCGTTCATTACCATCCACCACTTCGAGGGCGCCATTGCGCAATTGCGCCAGTTGACGCATGACTGCCATGCGCAGAAAGCTTGCACCGATGCCATTGCCAGTGCGCACGGAGTCTTTGGTCGGAGTCAGGCTAGAGCTTTTCATGGCGTACTTCCTTGGAGTCCTGAAGGGCGACACTGAAATCAGTGCTGGCGCCTTGATGGCTGAAAATGGGCAGGCGTTTGAACAGCAGGCGCAGGGCCTGCCAGTAAATGGCGGCAACGGTTTTGCCGGTCATCCAGGGGAATTGCCACAGATAGCCGTGCAGGCTCTTGCGGCTGAGTTCGGTGCGTTCAAGGCTAAGGCTGGCATCGAAGACCTTGGTCTCGCCCTGCCAGTCGGCCATGAACACGCCAAGGCGGTTGGCCGGCGCGCTGAACGACATGCGGTACTCAAGATCGCGCGGCAAGAACGGTGATACATGAAAGGCCTTGGCCACAGCAAAGTGTTGTTGGCCGCTACCTGTGGCAGGGAGTACGTAGTGATAGCGCTCACGCCAGGGTGTATTGCTCACTTCGCAGAGAATCGCGGCCAGCGTGCCGTCTGCTGCATGGCAGTAGAAGAAACTCACCGGGTTAAACGCCAGGCCCCAACTGCGCGGTTGCGTGAGCAGGCAAATCGGCCCTTGTGGGACTTGCCCGATGGCCTCGCCAACGCGCTGGCGAACGGCATCGATCAGGCGCATGCCGCTGCGGGTGAAAGCCGGTAAAAAATCCTCTTCACGGATACACAGCGGTGCCCAGCGACTGCTGCCCGCCAGCCGCGAAAGCTTGAGCACCTGCGCTTGCTCATCAAGGTCCAGGTAAATAAAGCCCATACGATATTTAAAGCTGTGGCTTTTCGGGGTGAAGCGCCGGTGGTTGACCCAACCACTGTAAAGGGCACTGTTCATTACAGCGCCTCACCGAATTCGCGGGCCACGCGCAAACCGCTGACCACACCGTCTTCATGGAAACCATTGGCCCAGTAAGCGCCGCAGAAGTAGCTATGGGCCTGGCCTTGCAGCGCTTGCCAGCGCGCTTGTGCGGCGATGCCCGCGAGGCTGTATTGCGGATGCGCATAGGTATAGCGGGCGAGAATTTGCGTCGGGTCGATCAGTGCGGTCTGGTTCAGGCTCACACAGAAGGTGGTCTGGCTCTCGATGCCCTGCAAAATGTTCATGTTGTAAGTTACGGCTGCCGATTGCTCGCTCGGCCCGCCCAAACGGTAGTTCCAGCTGGCCCAGGCTAGTTTGCGGGTGGGCAGCAAGCGCGTGTCGGTGTGCAGCACTACATCGTTGTCGGCGTAGTGCAGGGCGCCGAGTATCTCGCGTTCCAGCGCCAGCGGTTCGGCCAGAAGTTTCAAGGCCTGGTCGCTGTGGCAGGCAAAAACCACCTTGTCGAAGCGCTCGCTACCCGCCGCGCTGTGCACGGTTACGCCCTGTTCATCGCGCTCAACGTTATGCACCGGGCAGTTGATGCGGATGTGTTCTTTGAATGAGGCGCAGAGCGGTTCGACGTAGCGGCTTGAACCGCCTTCAATCACATGCCACTGCGGTCTATTGCTCACCGACAACAGGCCATGATTGTTGAAGAACCGGATGAAGAATTGCAGCGGAAAGTTGAGCATGTCCGCCAGTGACATCGACCAGATAGCCGAGCCCATCGGCACGATGTACTGATTGATAAATGCCTGGCCGTAATTATTACTGCGCAGGTATTCACCCAGCGTTGTGGTTTCGCTGATGCGCTGATTGTGTTGGTCGTCTGTTGCCTGACGATTGAAACGCAGAATATCGCGGACCATGCCGAGGAATGTCGGCGAGAACAGATTGCTGCGTTGGGCAAACAGGGTGTTGAGGTTGTTGCCGTTGTACTCCAGACCCGTGTCCGGATCGTTGACCGAAAAGCTCATCTCGGTTGGCTTGTAGCGCACGCCAAGGGTATCGAGCAGGCGAATGAAGTTGGGGTAGGTCCAGTCATTGAATACGATAAAACCGGTATCAATGGCATGCTGCTCGCCGCCCGCACTCACCTCCACGGTATGGGTATGCCCGCCAATCCAGTCGCTGGCCTCAAATACCGTTACTTCATGCTTGCGGCTTAGCAGGTAAGCGCTGGTCAGGCCGGAAATACCGCTGCCGATGATGGCGATCTTCATGCCGGATCCTTCGCTGCAGGTTGGTTGCGCGACAAGCTCTTGCCAATCGCCAGACGCAGGCGAGCCGGCAGATGGGCCAGAGTGGTAAGGCCGGCGATAAACAGTCCGGGGAAGGCGATTTCCTGCGGCCGCCGCTCCATGCGTTTGGCGATGTGGCGCGCGGCTTTTTCGGCTGGCCAGCGCATCGGCATGGGAAAATCGTTTTCCTGGGTCAGAGGTGTATCGACAAAGCCTGGGCTGACCAGCGTGACATCGATGTGTTCATGGGCCAGGTCAATGCGCAGGGAATCAATCAGGTAGCGAATCGCGGCTTTTGAAGCACCATAGGCCCCGGCGCGTGGCAGGGGCAGATAGGTCACTGAGCTGCCGACCGCGAGCAAATGCGGGTATTGGCCAAGACGCAGCAGCGGCAGGGCGGCCTCGATGCAATAGCTGGTGGTGAACAGATTGGAAGTGACCACGCGCTCGACCATCGCGGCTTCAAAGTGCTGGCTGTCGAGGTATTCGCAGGTCCCGGCATTGAGGATTGCCGTATCGAGTACGCCCCAACTCTGCTCGATGCGGCGGCCGATTGCGCGCACCTCTTCAACGTTGCTCAGGTCGCCGGGCACCAGCAGAACCTGCTCCGGATAACGACGCGCCATTGCCACCAGTGGCTCCACGCGACGTGCACTGAGTGCCAGTTTATGGCCCTGCTTGAGCAACTCTTCGGCCAACGCTGCGCCGATACCACTGCTGGCTCCGGTCAGCCAGATACGTCGTGCGTTCATGCCAGTCTCCTTTTGAGCCAGTTGATTACTGCGCCCATCACCGGCAAATGCTCGTAGAGCATGGCGCCGGCATCGAAATAGTCGCGGTGGTAATAGACTTTTTCCCGCCAGCGCAGGTGCGAGCAGCCGGGCACTTCAATCTGTTTGCCTGCGGCCAGCCGTGGGTGGCGAAAGCGCATCGTCCAGCGCAGGTAACCCTGATCCTCAGCGACGTAGTCGCAGCCCTCGAAGATGAATTCGATCTGCTCGACGTTGGCGTACATCTCTCTCATGTAGGCCTTGAAATCGCTGAGCCCGTTGATGCTGTGCATGGGGTCGGTAAACGCCAGGTCATCGCTGTACATCTCGCCCAAACGGTCGAGGTTGCCTGCATTCAGTGCGTTGAAATCGCGGGCGAATTGTTCGAGGAAATCGCTCATCAGTAGGCCGCCTCCAGATTGAGTTCGCTGCGCGTTGGCAAATTCTTGAACGCACTGAGGGCGCGCTCGCGGCTCTTGCTCAGGTCGACGATTGGTCGCGGGTAATCGCTGAGACGGAACAGCCCGCCCATGGCATCGGGGTGGTGAATGTCCTTGTTGTTAAGGCCAATCAGTTCCGGCAGCCAACGGCGCAGAAAACGTCCCTCTGGATCAAAGCGTTGCGACTGGCTGACCGGGTTGAAGATACGGAAGTAGGGCACTGCATCCGTGCCGGTCGAGGCGCTCCATTGCCAGCCGCCATTGTTGGCCGCCAGATCACCATCAATCAGATGGCGCATGAAGAAGCGCTCACCTTCGCGCCAGTCGATCAACAGGTTCTTGGTCAGGAACATCGCCACGATCATGCGCAACCGGTTGTGCATCCAGCCGGTTTCCAGCAGTTGGCGAATCGCCGCATCAATAATCGGTATACCGGTGCGGCCCTCTTGCCAGGCTGCAAGGTCCTGCGGTGCTTTACGCCAAGGCAGGTATTCGGTTTGCAGGCGGAATGCGCGGTGACGGCACACGCGCGGATAACCCACCAGAATATGTTTGTAGAACTCGCGCCATAGCAGCTCGTTAATCCAAGTCACGACGCCGTTGTTGCCATCGGAAAACTCACCGTGGTTGTGCCGCAAGGCCTGGTGCAAACACTGGCGCACCGAGATCACGCCCGCTGCCAGATAGCTGCTCAACTGGCTGGTGCCGGGCACTGCGGGCAGGTCGCGGGCAGTTTGGTAGTCGCGAATGTGCTCATCAGCAAAGTGCTGCATACGCTGTTGCGCAACCGCTTCTCCGGCGGGCCAGAGCGCTTGTAACGTCGCACTCGGCGATGCAAATCCGTCGACCGATTGCGGGACTTCATCGGCCTTGATCGACAATTCGGCCTGCGCCTTTGGGGTGTCGACAATGGCTGGAACGGCGCGCTGCAAGTGCTGATAGCAGACCTTGCGAAATTGGCTGAATACCTGAAAGTACTGGCCAGCCTGGGTCAGGATGCTGCCGGGCTGAAACAGCAGTTGGTCGAAGTGGCTGCTCCAGTGCACGCCGTGATTGTCCAGCTCAGCGGCGACGGCGTTATCTCGCCGCGTCTCGTTGATGCCGTATTCCTCATTGACGTGCACGGCCTCCGCAGACAGCTGCTCGCACAATTGGGCAATGACCTGCGGCGCCTGCTCCCAGAGGTCGGCGTTACGCACCAGCAGGGGCACATTGAGTTCTGCCAGCGCAGCGCTCAGCTCGGCAAGGTTGCGCAGCCAGAAGTCGACCTTGCACGGCGCGTCATCGTGGCGCGCCCATTGTGCAGGGCTCAGTAGAAACACCGCCACGGTTGGGCCTGCGTTCATGGCGGCGGCAAGTGCGCTGTTGTCGCTGACTCGCAGGTCTGTGCGAAACCACATTAATTGATTCATTGAGCGTCCTGTCAGCTATTCAGCAAATCGAGATCGGATAAGGCGTGTACGCTCGCTAGCGGGTCGCGGGCGATCAGCAACTGGCTGTTATCTGCCGCCAGTTGCTCCAGCAATTGATGATGAATTTCTACGGTCGCGCCGGTGATCAGGCAGGGGCAATCACAGTTGCCAATCAGCTTCGGCAATTGCTGGCTGTTCAGGCTCTGGCTGGAATGCAGGAGCAGGGCGCGCGGCTGGACGTGTTCAGCAATCAGTGCCAGTTCGGCCGCCGGAATTGGCCAGTCGTACACTTCGACCGGGCATTCAGCGCTGCTCACCAGCCAGGCGCTGAGCCACAGCTCCGGCGCCATCGGCAGGTCGGACAAGTTGATCATCAACACCGGTGCCGAGTTGTGCTGGCGGTTGTTGTGATACACCCGCGCGCCCAGTTTGCTGCGCAGCCACGAGTAGAAAAACACTTGCTCGACCTGGCTGCCGAACTGACCCTGCCAGCGTAATTGCAGGGCATCGAGTAATGGTTTGAGCAGTTGGGTGTACAGCGTGTGCGGCGGATAGACAGCCAGCTCACGATTCAAACATTCATCGAGGCTGCGCTCGTTGAGGCTGTAGATTGCGCTCTGCATGTGCAGGCATTTTTGCTGCCACTGCGAATCAGCTTCCTGCACCTGAGCGTTGTTGCCGCGCAGCAGTCCCTTGACCTGGCTGACCGCAACGCCGCGGTTGAGCCACGTCAGGATGGCCTGAATGCGCTCGACATGATTCTGGTGATACAGACGATGACCCTTGGGCGTGCGGTGCGGCACGATCAGGCCATAACGGCGCTCCCACGCGCGCAGCGTCACCGCGTTGACGCCGGTGATACGCGCGACTTCGCGAATCGGCAAATAGCCTTCGGCGATGGCGCTCTGGTAGTCATCGCCAGCATTTTGCCCAGGCTCCGCCTGATCCGGCGGCAACGTATGTTGCTCGCTCATATGGCGTTCCGCAGGCTGAGGTTTTCGGGATGCGGCTGCAGATAAACCTGCTGCGCAATATAACGATCCGGGTGTTGGCGCAGGTGATGCTTGAGCAGTGTCAGCGGCACCACCAGCGGCACGATGCCCTGACGGTATTGGCCAATCAGTTGCTGCATTTCCTGCTTTTCCTCACTGCTCAGCGACTGTTTCAGGTAGCCGCTGAGATGCTGCAACACGTTGCTGTGGGTGCGACGAGTTGCACAGGTTTTCAAGGCGCGCATCAGCTCGCTGAAATAATGTTCGGCCAACGGCTTGAGTTCCTGCTTGGCCATGTTGCCGAGCAAACGCCCAAGTGCTTTGTATTGCAGAGGGTTGGTCGCCATCAGCAGGTACTTGTAGCGCGAGTGAAACTCAATGAGGCGATGACGGCTGAGGCCGTCTTTGCACAGTTGTTGCCACTGCGCATAAGCAAAAACGCGGGTCAGGAAGTTTTCACGCAAGACCGGATCGTTAAGGCGGCCATCTTCTTCAACCGGCAGGTTGGGGTGGCGCTTGCAGAACTCGCGGGCAAATATGCCCTGGCCTTTGGGTTCGCTCGGGCGGCCGTTGTCCTGATACACCTTGACCCGGTTTACCCCGCATGAAGGCGACTGCTGCATGAAGATATAGCCGCTGATGTCGGTGAGTTCGCCTGCCATGCGCGAGCCGTAATCGGCCAGCTTCGCGGTCACGTCGAACTCGCGATCAACCGTGCCGACGGCACGTGGCGCATCGGGATCACCGACCAGACGGATGGGCTCGCGAGGGATGCCCAGGCCGATGGCCACTTCCGGGCAGATGCCGATGAAGTCGAAATACTCAGTCAGGGTGCGGCTGCACAGCCGCGATTCCTTGTGCCCGCCGTTGTAGCGGACTTCGGAGCCGAGCAGGCAGGCGCTGATGCCTATTTTGGGTTTACGGACTGAAGTGTTTTGGCTGTTCATGGCAGGCCCTGTGATAAATACTTGTACGAAAACTATTCTCCGTACAACTTTTTCTATCATAGGATCAGAATTGTACAAGTCAAATTATTTGTATAGATATTGCATCGATATTTTGCAGGATGTGTCGCAAGGCGGGCAGAGGCAGTGCTCTGCAGAGTTGTACAGAGGGATCTGCGGCGGGAAGTTAGCGCCAGCCGGTAAGCCATTGGTCTGCGTTGCGCAGGGCTTGCCAGTCGAGGCGTTGCGAGCGTTTGCTGTAAACCGCTTCAAGTTCTACAGCAATCACCTCGTCGTTTTCGTCGAGGTGTAATTGGGTCACCAGAAAGTGTTTTTCGCGATTGCGCGGTTGTGCTGCCGTCCATTTCGACAGCAGCAACTTGCGCGGGTTGAGTCGGTGCAGAGGCGCGGTCACTGCTGCAGGTTTTCCAACAGACGCCGTGCCGCTTCCTGGCCGCTGAGCCAGGCACCTTCCACCCGGCCAGACAAACACCAGTCGCCGCAGGCATAAATGCCCAGATCGGAATCCACCAGCACGCCAATCGAGTGCGCACCGGCTGGGCGCGCATAGAGCCAGCGATGAGCCAAGCTGAATGAAGGCGGCGGTACTGAGCAGCCAATCATCTCGGCGAACGCACCATGCAGTTGTTCGATGACCTGCTCTTTGGGCATGTCCAAATGTTGTTTGCTCCAGGCGCTGCTGGCATGCAGCACCCAGGTGTCCATCACATCCTCACGCCCCGGTTTGCTGCGGTTGCGGGCAACCCAGTCGAGTGCATCGTCTTGTACAAAGCAGCCCTGCACATTGCTATCAAGGGCGTTTTCAAAGGCCAGAGCAACAGCCCACGTTGGCTCCATTGCAACACTTGCAGCAGCGCTGGCCAGTTTCGGTGCGGCCGCGAGCAGGGTCGATGCCTGAGGGGCGGGAGTGGCGATAATCACCTGGCAAAATGGCCCGTAGTTTGAGCCTTCGCTGTCTTGCAGGCTCCAGTGTTCCTCGCCGCGAATGACCTCGGTAATCCGGCAGGAGAAATGCACCGGCAGATCACCCAGCATGCCGCGCGTAATTGAACTCATGCGCGGGCTGCCGACCCAGCGTATTTGCTCGTCTGGAGACGGGCTCAACTCGCCATGTTTGTAGTTGTAAAGGCTGGGCGTCCATTCACTGACCCAGCCACGCGCCTGCCATTGCTGCACGGCCTCAACAAAGCGGCGGTCACGTGCGGTGAAATACTGCGCGCCCAAATCCAGTGAGCCTGCATCGCTGCGCTTGCTGGACATGCGCCCGCCACTGCCACGGCTCTTGTCGAATAGTTGTACCGCGTAGCCGGCACTCTGCAAGCTTTGCGCTGCGGAGAGCCCGGCGATACCGGTACCGATAATGGCGATGGGAGCTGAAGCGGTCATGGTTAGCCTCGTAAGTCTGGCGTAGTGTGCAAATTATACTAGAGCTGTACAAAATATGCTTAATGTATAAGAGTATAGGCCGTGGTTACTTGCATGCCTGTGCTTAGGATTAGCTATCTTGATAGTAACGGATGCTGATTTGTGTGTACCAATAGACTAGCTCAAGCATCCCGTGGTTCACCAAATCCTGATGTGTAAAGAGGGTGATGTCATGCATATTTTGCTCACCGGCGGTACTGGCCTGATAGGTCGGGGCTTGTGTCATTTATGGGCTGGACAAGGACACCAACTGACTGTGCTGAGCCGCACGCCCGAACGCGTGGCCGAGCTTTGCGGGGCCAAGGTGCGTGGCATTGCGGCGTTGGCTGAGGTGACAGACGAGCCACTCGATGCGGTGATTAATCTGGCTGGCGAGCCGATTGCCGATAAGCCCTGGAGTAGTGAGCGCAAGACGCTGCTCTGGTCGAGCCGGATTGGTTTAACCGAAGAGTTGGTGGCATGGCTGGGCCAGCGCGCACAGAAACCTGCGGTGTTGGTCTCGGGCTCGGCCGTGGGTTGGTATGGTGATGGCGGTGAGCGCGAATTGGCTGAGGATGTGCCGCAGGTAACCAATGATTTCGCCGCGCAATTGTGCAACGCCTGGGAAGAGGCAGCCATGCGTGCCGAAGCGCAGGGGATTCGTGTTGTGCTGGTGCGAACCGGTCTGGTTTTGGCAAATAAGCAGGGCTTTCTCAAGCGCCTGATCCCGCTCTACAAGATGTGTATGGGCGGCAATGTCGGCAGCGGTCGGCAATGGATGCCTTGGGTGCATCTGGTGGATGAAATCGGCGCCATAGATTTTCTTATGCGTCACCAAAGCGCCAGCGGCCCTTATAATGTCTGCTCGCCGCATCCTGTTCGTAACCGTGAGTTTACTTATGAGCTGGCGCACGCTCTGAGTCGCTTTGCTGTGTTACCTGTACCCAGCATCGTTTTGCGCATGGCGCTCGGCGAGATGTCCGGTTTACTGCTCGCCGGCCAGCGCTGTGTTCCGCAGCGTTTGCTCGACGCCGGTTACAAGTTTCGTTTCACTCGATTGGATGTGGCGCTCGCGGATCTGTTGAGTTCCCACTGAATTAGGATTTTGCATGACCGATCACGCTCTGCTGCTGGTTAACCTGGGCTCTCCTGCCTCGACTGATGTTGCTGACGTGCGCAGCTACCTCAATCAATTTCTCATGGACCCGTATGTAATCGATTTGCCGTGGCCGGTGCGCCGGCTGCTGGTGTCGCTGATATTGATCAAACGCCCGGAGCAATCCGCCCACGCGTACGCCTCGATCTGGTGGGAGCAGGGCTCGCCGCTGGTGGTGCTCAGCCAACGCCTGACCGAAGCCATGCGCAGTGAATGGCAGCACGGGCCGGTGGAGCTGGCCATGCGTTACGGTCAGCCCTCGATCGAGTCCAGCCTCAAGCGTCTTGCTGCAAAGGGCGTCACCCAAGTGACATTGGCGCCGTTGTATCCGCAGTTTGCGGACAGCACCACCACCACGGTGATCGAGGAAGTGAAGCGGGTGATGCGTGACAACGCCATGAACATGCGCTTGTCGATTGTCGCGCCGTTTTACGATCAGCCCGAGTACATCGATGCATTGGTTGCCAGTGCCGCGCCGCATTTGCAGCAGGAATATGACCACTTGCTGCTGAGCTTTCATGGCTTGCCCGAGCGTCACTTGCGCAAGCTCGACCCCACTGGCCATTGCCTTAAAGGGGCGGACTGCTGCCAGACCGCGTCGGATGAAGTGGTTGCCCGTTGCTACCGCGCGCAGTGCATTCGCAGCGCCGAGGCGTTTGCCCGGAAAATGGGGTTGGCCGATGGCACATGGTCGGTCTCGTTCCAGTCACGACTGGGGCGTGCAAAATGGATCGAACCTTACACTGAGCCACACTTGCAGGCGCTTGCCGCGCAAGGGGTAAAAAAGGTGCTAGTCATGTGTCCGGCGTTTGTCGCCGACTGCATCGAAACCCTGGAAGAGATTGGTGATCGCGCCAATGAGGTGTTCATCGAAGCAGGCGGCGAATCGCTGCAACTGGTGCCGTGCCTGAATGATCATCCCGAGTGGGTTAAAGCGCTGGGTGCATTGTGTGCCCGCGCACCGCAGCAACTTTAATCCTGCAGAAGCGCCGCGCGGTTAATGCGGGTTGAGTGGCCTTAACGCTGGCTTGTGCGCACGTTCAGTGCGCTTGTTGGCCGCCCGGCGCAGGTTCGGCAGGGCGTCCAGCAAATCCTCCACCGCCTGCGGGTTGGCAGTTTGCTGAGCATAGCGTTGCTCGATAAACCGGCTCAGCCGCTTGGCCAATGATGGCGGCAACAACTGCATGAATTGGCGCAGGCTACGACGTTGGGTGCGGCGCTGCAGCCACAGGTAAAAAGCCCCCAGTTGCGGTTGCGGCTGTTTCAGCTGCGGGCCCACCTGACGCCAGGCAAATAGCGCAGAGGCTCGCCATTGTTGCTTGATTCGCGCGCGCTGAGCCTGATAAATACGGCGGCCGCGCCAGATTAACGGACGCGCGTAGTACGCCACTACAGTCAGCAATACCGCGCCCAATAGCAAGCTCAACCAATATTGCGAGAGATGTATGCGGGTGCTTTGGCCCAGTTGCTCAAGGTCCTGCTCAACCGAGAACGGAGTATTTAGCGGCGCTCTGGCGGCAGCCTTGAACTCGACAGCGTCAATGCTGGTTTCGCGCAGGGTGTTGGCGCTGCTGTCCCACCATTTGAGCTTCAGTGGCGGCAGACTGAAATCGCCTTCACGTTCGACCACATAGACTTGCCTATCAATACGCTGGCCGCCGGTTTTATGGCCGCGGCCATCTTCAAGGTCGGACACTTCAGGCTCACGTTTATACAGGCGCAGGCCATCGACTGCTGGCGCTTCAACCATTGGCAAATTAAGCGCCAGAGAGTCTTGGGCCTTGAGGTGCAGTTCGCGGGTAATGCTGTCGCCTACTTTCAGCGGTTGCGCGGAATAATGGATTGATTGCTGCCAGTCGAGCGCGCTGGCCACCAATGGCACTTCATCTGCGGCGAAGCCCGGAGGCTGCGCGGCGCTGAAGGTTATGGGCTGAGTGCTGGCGCTGAGTGGGGCGCTAGCCTGGCCGACGCTGGCCTCGATGGTTAACGCCGGTATGGAAAAATTGCCGGCTTGGTGCGGGGTAATCAGGTAGCTGTAACTTGCGCCAAACAGGGTCTTGCCGGCCTGTTTGCGGCTGATGTTCTGGGCCCGGCCGTTGCTCGGGATTACGCTTGCGCCCGACAGTTTCAGCTCTGGCAAATCCGGCGCGGCAGTCAGCCAGGTTTCGACCAGCACATCAATTTGCAGTCTCACGGTGCTGCCAACCACAATGTTTTTGTCCGGAACCAGCCGTGCGGTTACCTGTAATTCGGGTTCGCTGGCGTGGGCGGAAAATGACAGCGCGAGCAAGCTGAGCAGTAGCAGCCAGGATTTCATTGTGCGGTACCTCCGGCAGTTCTGGCTGCATTTTGCATGGAGAATTTTTGCTTGAGGAATTTCGCCGGTGAGGTGCTGAGGTTCTGCAGCCACAACTCATCGCTGATCGCCTTGCCGGCTTTCAATTCGGTTTCCTTGCCGCGATCGCTCGTATTGTCGAACTTCAACTCGTCAGCTTTATCGCCCGGCAGGTTCTCGGCGTCTTCAAAGCTCTTTTCCTGCAGGGCCAGGGTCAGTTTCAGGTTGGCCTTGGCTTCGGCAAAGTCCGGCTGCAATGCCAAGGCGCGTTTGTAGGCCTCAATTGCCGGGGCAAACTGAAACAGGCGCACTTGGCTATTGCCCAGATAGAACTGGCCCCGAGCGGTATCCAGGGTACTGAACGTGCTCACGGCCAGTTTGTAATCAGACGCCTGATAGGCGGCGATGCCTTTCCAGTAAGGATCTTTGAAGTGCGCGGCAGCGGCCGGCAGATGGCCATGCTCAAAGGCCCAGCGGCCTTGCTGGTCGGGCGTTAAAAAGGCGTCCGCGAAGCCACCCGCTTGCGCCGGTGCAGGTTGCGCCAAGCCAATGCCGAGTACGATTGCCGCGCTCCAACTGATACTCCAGCCCCGCCGAATGCACAGCAGTGCGATCAGCAACAGTGGCCACACCAACCAGTATCCGGCGTCTTTCCAGCGTGTTTCGTTGGCATCGCCGCTGGCAGCCTTGAAGTGCTTCTGCGCATGCAGCTCAATCCAGTCGAGGTCGTCATCATTCAGGGTCAGGCTGCCGAGCGGTGCATCCAGCGCCTGCGCCAGTTGCTCCAGGCCCGGGCGATCAAAATTGGACGCCTCAGATCCCACCGCCAGTATCAACACTTGCAACAGGCTGCCCTTGAGTTGCTGTTGCAGCGCATCAAGCTGCGAGGTGTCGGCGCCGTCGCTGATAATCACCAGGCTGCCGGGGGCCTTTTCGGCGGCAAGAATCCGCTTGGCCTGCTCGACCACTTGCAGCAGGTTCTTGCCGGGCATCTCCAGCAGCGAACTGCTCAGGGGCTCAATGAAGCTGTTCAACAGCGCCGGATCATCGGTGGCCGGCAACACAATGTGTGCACTGCCGGCATAGGCGATCAGCGCGGTGTGCGCGTTGCCACGGCGTTCGACCAGATCATGCAGTTTGTTCTTGGCCGCTTCCAGGCGACTCGGCGGCACGTCGCGGCTGTCCATCGAGGGAGACAGATCAAGCGCCAGAATCAGCGGCGCGTGGTTATCGACAAAATCTGGGCGGTCTTCCTGCCAGGTCGGCCCCGCAGCGGCAATGGCGCCGATAATCAAGATCGCGGCGCACAGATGCACGGGGCGCAGGCGGTGATTGTCCTGCGGTGTCAGCAGCAGATAGTCGAGCAGGTGCGGCGCGATCTTGCCGTTCAACCGGCGCTGCATACTCTGGCCGTTGCGCCAGATAATCGGCAACAACAACCCGGGCACCAACAGCAAAAGCCAGAGTGGGCGGATGAAGTGCAGGGCAGACAAGTCAATGTCCATCAGCTTTCCTTGCTGTGCGGATGCATGCGTGGCAAACGTGCAGCGGCAATTGCCAGTAGATGGTAAAGGCACAGCAGCAATAACGCCGCGCCGAGTGGCAGCCAGAACCAGTCACGTTTGGGTTGATGGCTGAGGGTTTTAACATCGTGCGGCGTCATGGCATCGAGTGTGGCGTACACCTGTTCCAGCGCCGAGCTGTCATCGGCGCGAAAGAAGCGACCGTTGCTGGTGCGGGCAATGCGTTTCAACGCAGTGAGATCCACCTTGTCTTCGCCGCTGGCTTTGGGGTCGCCAATGGCGATGGTGTGGATGACGATGTCATGGTTCTTGGCCATGATGGCGGCATGCTGCGGTTCGATAGCGCTGCTGGTGTCATTGCCATCAGTGAGCAGGATCAACACTTTTTCGCGCTCTTTGGCGGCGTCAAGCAACTTGATACTCAGGCCGATGGCATCGCCAATCGCGGTGTTGGGCCCGGCCATGCCAATGGCGGTTTCGTCGAGCAGAATATCCAGGCTTGAGTGATCGAGGGTCATTGGCGCCTGAGCAAAGGCACCGCTGCCGAACACGATCAAGCCGATCCGGTCATTCTGGCGTTTGTCGATAAAGCCTTTGACCACTGCTTTAACCGCACTCAGTCGGTCGATCAACTGGCCGTTTTCATCGCGGTAGTCGCGCGTCTCCATGGACTGCGAAATATCGATGGCGAGCATCATGTCGCGCACCGGTTGCTGACGCACGATGGGTTTCTCGACTTCAACAGGCCGTGCTGCGGCCAGTAAAAGCAGCGCCCAGATCAACAGATTAAGCAGCAATTGCCAGCGGTCATGTCGATTGTTCTGGGCGTCTGGCGTGGCGCCAATGGCTTGCAGCATGGCCTTGAAAAAAGGCACGCGCACGGCACTGCGGGCTTCGCGATAGGCGGGCAACAGGCGATAAACCAGCCAGGGTAATGGCAGCAACACCAGCAGCCAGAGGTATTCAAACTGCCACATTGTGCGTCTCCAGCCAGTGGCGACTGGTCGCGAGCAGTTGCTGCGCGTCCAGTTGCTCAAGCCTCGCCGCTGGGGCGTAGCTCAGTAATGCCAGTTGCGTGGCAAAGTTCTCGGGCAGCGGTTGGGCGCTAGTCTTGGCCAGAAATGCCTGCCAGCGCGCCCCACTTAACTCTGCCACCGGAGGGTTTGTGGGCATCGACAGGGCCGTGCGTTTGAGCAATTCGGGGAGCTCACGCAGGGCCGCAACGGCCTGAGTCGGATCGCTGCTTTGCGCCTGCTGATTGAGTTGCTGCCACTGTTGCAGCGCCTCACGGCGATAGCGATTACGCCGCCAGCGTTGCACGCGTCTCCAGGCGTAAATCAGCGCCACTGCCCCGATCAGCGCAAGCAGTGCCAGCCAACCCCAGGTTTGCGGCATGTAGCTGATCGGTTCCGGCAGCGGCAACTCGATAAGCTGGCTGATCAAGGGTGAGTCACTGCTCATCGGTGCACCTCATGCAGGCGCCCGAGTTCGCGGCGTAATTGGCTTAAGGCATCTTCAGCGGTGCTGATCATCAGCAGTGGCACCTGGCTGCGCCTTAACAGCTTGGCGACATCGCGCAGGCGGCCGGTGAGAAACTCGCCGAGTGGCTGGCGAATGTGCTTTTTATCAATCGCCAACTCGACCTGCAGCTCACCCTGAGTGACCCGTATGCGTCCGCTCTCGGGCAAGGCCAGCGCCGTTGGGTCATATACCTGCATGGCAATAACATCGTTGTGACTGGAGAGCTGGCGCAGCAGTTGCAATGTGCGCGGGGTGGCGCCGGCGAAGTCGCTGACGATGCACAAGGTATGGTCGTGACTGGCCAGATTCAGGCAGCGCTGCAACACCGTGTCGAGTTGTGTGTCGTGCTCGACCTCGGCAATGCCCGCATTCAGCGCCTGATTATGCTGGCAGATACTCGCGCAGAGTGCCTGCACGCGGGCGCGGCTGCGCAGGGGCGCGAAGCTTTCAATCTGCTGGTCGTCAAATACCAGACCGCCGACCCGGTCGCCACTGTGAAATGCGATCCAGGCGGCGAGGGCGGCCAGTTCCGCCGCTGTTGCCGATTTAAAACTTCGGCTTGAGCCAAAGAACATGTTGATGCGCTGGTCGACCACCACCAGCATCGGCCGGTCGCGTTCTTCGCTGAATGAACGCACAAAGGGTTTGCCGGTGCGCAGCGAGGCGCGCCAATCGAGGTGGCGCAGGTCGTCGCCTGGCTGATAACGACGCAGTTCATCAAAATTCAGCCCGCGACCGCGCATGCGCGATGCGTGGTTGCCTGCGAGGATGCTTGCGCGTGGTTGCCGGGCGGCAAAACTCAGGCCGCGTGCAGGCGTTTGCAGCGCCATTAATTGGCTGAGCGACACGTAGACGAAGCCATCGGTTTTATCGGCGGGCGCAGTCATGGGCAATCCTGATTATCGGCGGCGGTGCTCATGCCGGAACGGCGACGACATCGAGCATACGTTGCACCACCTGATCGGCGCTGACCCCGTCAGCCACTGCGTCGTAGCTCAGTTGCAGGCGATGACGCAGAACCGGCAGCATGATTGCGCGCACATCATCCGGGGAAACGAAGTCCTGGCCTTCGAGCCAGGCATGCGCCCGTGCTACCCGGTCCAGACTGATCGCGCCACGGGGGCTGGCGCCAATGGAAATCCAGCGGGCCAGGTCGGCGTCGTAATCGGCGGCAGAGCGGCTGGCGTTCACCAGGTCAATCAGATAGCGGTCAATGCTCTCGGCGACATGGATCTCGCTGATTTCAAGACGGGCTTTAAACACCAGCGCCGGATCCAGCCGCTGCACCGCCGGGCGATCGCCCTTGAGGCCCTGTTTTTCTTCGGCGCGAAGCAGGCGCAACACCTCACTTTCATTTTCTGCCGAGGGATAATCCAGTTGCACCTTCATCAGGAAGCGGTCCATTTGCGCTTCAGGCAGCGCATAGGTGCCTTCCTGTTCGATCGGGTTCTGCGTCGCCAGCACCATGAACAACTCCGGCATGGCGTGACTTTCACCCGCCACGGTGATCTGGCGTTCTTCCATGGCTTCCAGTAACGCTGCCTGGACCTTGGCGGGTGCACGGTTGATCTCGTCGGCGAGGATGATATTGCCGAACAGCGGGCCCGGCTCGAAACGGATCTGGTTTTGCCCGTCTTTGCTGTGCAGGACTTCGCCGCCGGTAATGTCCGATGGCAGCAGGTCGGGGGTGAACTGGATGCGGCTCATGCGCGTGTCGAGGTGTTCGGCCAGCGCTTTCACCGTGCGCGTCTTGGCCAGACCCGGCAGGCTTTCGAGCAGTACATGGCCGTTGGCCAACAGCCCCAGCAATACTTGACGCACTACATCATCCTGACCGAGTACCGACTCGCCAATACGGCGTTGCAAGTCCAGAAATTCGTTGCGAATGCTCATAAATCTCCCTTTTCGTACAACGCTTGCAGGTATTCAGGCGAATACCTGCGCGGTGAGTTTCAACTCAGCCCTGATTCACCTCAAGACAGAATGTGTAGTCGGCCAGTGCCTGTTTAACCGTGGCAGCAGATTCGGCAGTGGTCGAAACAATCACGCATTGGCCCAACTTTTTGTCGACCCGTGCGGCCACTTTAAACGGTGTTTGCAGCAGGGCATTCAACTCATCAGTGACCATCTGTTCAATCAGTTGATTGCGCAGTTGCGGCTTGAAGATTTTGCCGACGGCGGTCAACGGCATGGCCTCAACTAGATGGATTTCTTTGGGCACGGCCGCTTTCTCGTGAATGCTTGCCTGAGCGTGGCGCATCAGCTCGTCATGGCTGACGCCAGCTCCTTTTTGCAATTGCAGGAAAATAACCGGCACCTCGCCAACCCGCTTGTCCGGCTTGCCGATCGCCACGGCTTCGGCAACTTCTGGATGCTGGTAGAACGCTTCCTCGATCATTTGCGGGTCAATGTTGTGGCCGCCGCGAATAATCAAGTCTTTGCTGCGGCCGGTCAGCCACAGATAACCGTCTTCGTCGAGACGTCCGAGATCGCCGGTGTTGAACCAGCCTTCGGCAATCCACTGGCCCTCGTTCTGCTGCGCCTGCTTGTAGCCACTGAAAACATTGGGTCCGGAGATGGCTACGCAGCCCGGCTCATTGACCGCGCAATCACGCAGCCACTTGCCCTGTGCATCGACTTCTACAATGCGAATTTTCAGATAGGGCAGGGGTAAACCGACTGAGCCTACCCGGCGTTCGCCGTGTTTAGGGTTGACCGTGCTGCCGCAGGTGCCTTCGGTTTGGCCGTAGGCTTCGAGCAGAACAATACCGGTTTTACGCTCGAACTTACGCATCAATTCGGTTGCCAGCGGCGCTGCGCCGCAGAGGGCGACATCGAGCGATGACAAATCATGGCCCTCGCTTGGCTTGTCGAGCAGGCCACTGAGAATGGTCGGCACACAACTGAAAAACGAGACGCGATAGCGCTCGACCAATGCCCAGAAATTTTCCATCAATGCCGGTGTGCGGTAGCCCGCAGGCGTTGCCAGAATCACCTCGGCGCCGACCAGCCACGGTGCCAGGCCGGTGACGAACACACCGTTGACGTGAAACAGCGGAAGGCCGCAGAGGCACTTACTTTGCGCGTCCAGATTAACCACGCTGGCCATCTGATAGCAGCACACCAGCTCGTTGCGGTGGGTGTGTGGCGCCAGTTTGGGCGTGCCAGTGGTGCCGCCGGTATGAAAGTACGAGGCGATGTCGTCCGGAGCGAATTGGCGGCCACTGATAAGCCGGTCTGCGGGTTGCGCCTTGATCGTTGCGTCGAAGTCGAGCACCGAGTCGCTTAGGTGTTGCGAGCCGTCTGCGCTGGGGGTGAGGTTGACGGTGAGAATATGGCTGAGGCAGGGCGCCAGTTGCTTGATGGCCTGAGCTTTTTGCCACAAATCGCTGCCTTGCATTGGCGCCAGCGTGATCAGCACTTTTGACTGCGCTTCATTAATGATGGCGGCAATATGCTCGACTTCAAGCAGCGGGTTGATCGGGTTGAAAATCCCGGCCGCTTCCGCGCCCCAGATGGCCAGATGAGTTTGCGGCAGGTTCGGCAGCAGCATCGAAACCACGCTGTGTTTGTCTACGCCCAGCTGATGCAAGGCGTTGGCAGTCTGGGTGACGCCAGCGAAGAGTTGGCGGAAGCTCAGATTGATCGATTGTTCATCAAGCGTCGCTTTCGGCAGAAAGCGCAATGCGACCTTGTCGCCGTAAGTGGCGGCCGCATTTTGCAGTAGTTCGTAGGTGCTGTTGGGCAGCGCCAAGTCGGTTACGGCAGTCTGTTCCAGTGCGTGAATGTCCGCGATGGTTGAGATATGCAGGTCGGGGAGAGGAAAAACACCCATGTACACAATCCTTGGCAAGCGCAGCCGAGATTCCGGCCTTCTGGTGAATTCCGGCACTGCGTAGCAGCGCCGGCGAAAGCCCTATTTAAGGCTTAAGGCCTGATCTTCGGCAATCGCTTTAGCCAGATTTATATCGATTGTTCGGCGAAACAGTCCAGAAGCCTTGCGTGCGACAGCGCGCAGAATTTTTGCCCGAAACCCCGGGGTGATCATGAATTCACGCGAGCGGAGGCCTTTCATGATGCCGCTCACGGCTTCATCAACCGTAAGAACGCCGGCGATTTCATTGAGCCGTTTGGTGACATTGCTGCCGTGTTCACGCTCATAGGTCAGCAGCGGCGTGGAGATTTCGCCTGGGCAGATAACCGAGACATCAATTCCTTTGAGTTTCTGCTCAAGGCGCAACACTTCAGCCAAACCAACTACGCCGTGTTTCGAGGCTACATAAGCCGCTTGCGTGTAAGTGCCAACAATCCCGGCTAATGAGGCGACCAGCACCAGATGGCTGCCGCTGTGCATATGACGCAGTGCGCTGGCGGCAAAGTTGCGACTGCCCAGCAGGTTGATCCGCACCACCTGTTCGAACGTCTCGTAAGGCATTTCAGTGAACACGCCAGTGCGCAGAATACCGGCCGAATTGAGGGCGAGATCGGCGGCGCCCAACGTCTGGGCGGCTTCATCCATAGCCGCATCAACCGCTTGGGGATCGGTAATATCCACCACGTACACTTCGACTTTTTGGCTGGCCCTGCATTGTTTACGCAGTTGTCGTAACACTTCGTCGTCGAACTTGAGATCGAATAGCGCCACGCTGCAACCTTCCTCAAGCAGCACGTTGGCGATGTTCAAACCAATGCCGCTTCCACCGCCCGATATATAGGCAACCTTGGGGGTTCCGAACGTCCAGTTACGCATATGTTTTCCTTTCTTGTTATGGGCGAATAACGCTTGGCAGCCTCTGGTTTAAACGCTTTATGCGTGTTTGCCGAGTGCAAAGCAGTGCATTTTTGCCTGCGGCACAATGCCGCTCATAGGTTAGATCCGCCGTATTGATGCGGGCTTTGCAAACTGCGCCTAAAACTTGATATTTCACGAAATGCGAATCCCCCGCTGTATGCGCTGAGGTCATTATTGACGCGGCCTGCAGAAACTTCGTTAGTCAGGTATGCATTCACCACCACTGGTCGAAATCCGGTGCGTTTGCGGCAAATGTTGCAATATTTAAGTAACCAGCCCGGGGGCCTCAAGGCTCCCTCGGCTTGGCTTGCGCTCGTTACTTCAATAATGAGGTGCGTATTCATGAACCTGAACAAGAAAGTATTGGCTCTATCAGCCTGCGCATTGCTGGTGGGCGCGGCAGCCATTGCCCCGTTAAGCATGACTGGTTACTCAACTGCCTATGCAAAGGAGGGCGGTAGCGGCGGTGGAGGCAGTGGAGGCGGAAGCGGTGGCGGAGGTCACGGAGGAAGTGGCAGTGGAGGCGGCGGAAGCGGTGGCGGAGGCCACGGAGGAAGTGGCAGTGGAGGCGGCGGAAGCGGTGGCGGAGGCCACGGTGGAAGCGGCAGTGGAGGCGGAAGCGGTGGCGGAGGTCACGGTGGAAGCGGCAGTGGTGGCGGAGGTCATGGAGGAAACGACAGTGGCCATGATGGTGGTGGTCATCATTCCGGGCATGAAGCCGGTGATGACCATGGAAATCACTCTGAAGCCGGAGATGACCACGGCAACCACAGCGAGGCCGGTGACGATCACGGCATGCATTTAGGCGACGATCGCGGCATGCACGTTGGTGACGACCGTGGCATGCATGTAGGTGATGACCGTGGTATGCACGCCGCAGGAGAAGTCGGCGATGACCGTGGATTACATGCGGCCGGTGAGCCAGGCGATGATCGCGGAGGTAATCGCTAATTGCCCGCACATAAGTTAACAGGCCTCATTCGCAGGTTTATGCGATGAATCCAGCCCCGAGAGTGCGCAGCGGATATCTGCGCAAACCGGGGTTTTAATTAGCTGCTTCAAGTTGTTGCCGCAGGGCCGGGGACACAGGTTGGGTTATTCCTCGGTCTGGCCTCTGGCAGATGATCGACCTGCGCAGAAACCACTTCTATCGTCTGATATCGTAATCACCTGTGAATATGGCATCTTTGCGGTATTGCCCGTCTTTATTGCCCTGTAGCTGATTCGTATTACGCAGAATGTCCTTTATTTATAATAAATGATGCCTTTTTAATGATGTCATCGTACGACTGCTGCGATATGCTTAACCCCACAATTAATGTTGAGAATATAAGCCGTTATGGATACTCAGACTCCGCCGCCGCGTACTCGTCGCAAGCATCGCAGTCTTGCGCAAGAGCTGGTTGCCGAACTCTCCGAGCAGATTCGTGAGGGTCTGATCAAGCGTGGCGACAAGTTGCCTACCGAGTCGGCGATCATGGAGGCTCAGGGCGTGAGTCGCACAGTTGTGCGCGAAGCCTTGTCACGCCTGCAGGCGGCCGGTCTGGTTGAAACCCGCCACGGTATCGGCACTTTCGTGCTCGACACGCCCAGCCCCAGCGGTTTCCGCATTGATCCGGCGACTATCGTCACCTTGCGTGAAGTGTTGGCGGTGCTTGAGTTTCGTATCAGCCTTGAGGTCGAGTCAGCCGGTCTTGCTGCGCAGCGCCGCAGTGACGAGCAGCTCAAGGGAATGCGCGAAGCGCTCGATGCGCTGGAAGATGCCACCTCGCAGACCGGTGACGCTGTCGCTTCGGACTTCAAGTTTCATTTACTGATATCTGAGGCCACCGGTAATCGCTACTTCACCGATATCATGATGCACTTGGGCACCAGTATTATCCCGCGTACCCGCGTCAATTCGGCGAGCATTGCCCATGATGATCAGGCGCATTACATGGCGCGTCTGGGCCGTGAGCATGAGCAGATTTATGAGTCGATTGCCCGTCAGGACCCGGAAGCAGCACGCGCCGCCATGCGTTTGCACCTGACCAACAGCCGCGAACGTCTGCGTCAGGCCCACGAAGCGGCCGAAGCCGAAGCCCTGAACGCCTGATTTCTCCATACGCAAAGCCAGCAGACAGCGCGTGAGCATGTGCCGTCGCAGGTGCTCACGCGCCTGTGCGGTTACTGTTCGGCGGCAAATACTTTGCCCGGGTTCATTAGCCCGGTTGGGTCCAGCGTGCGTTTGATCGCGCGCATCAGTTCGATCTCCAGCGGGTCCTTGAAACGCACCGCCGCAGCTGGCTTCGACTGCCCCAGGCCATGCTCGGCGCTGATGCTGCCGTTAAACTCGCCGGTCCTCTGATAAATGATATCCATGATCGCCAGCTCGTTGGCCTTGAATGCAACATCGTCGGCGCCCACCGGTTTGCTGATGTTGTAGTGCAAATTGCCGTCGCCAATGTGCCCGTACGAGACGATTCGCACGCCCGGGAATGTGGCTTGCAGGGCTTTATCCGTGCGTTCGATAAACGCGGGTATCTGGCTTACCGGGACGCTGATGTCATGTTTGAGGCTCGGCCCTTCATGGTTCTGCGCCTCTGAAATGCCCTCGCGCAGGCCCCATAATGCGGCGGCTTGGCTGTCATTGCTGGCGATCACGGCATCGACCACCAAGCCCTGCTCAAATGCATGACCGAGGCAGGTTTCAAGCAGCTCGGTGAGTGGCGCATCGCTGATCGTGTCGCGTAACTCGATCAGCGCATACCACGGTTGCTCGCTGGTCAGCGGGTCACGACAGCCGGCGACATGGCTCAAGACAAACTCTAGGCTTTGCCGCGACATCATCTCGAAGCCGGTCAGGCGATCGGCGCAGACTCCGCGAATATGGCTGATTAGCTCGATCGCCGCTTCTGGTGAGGGCAGAGCAACCCAGGCAGTGGCCATGCTGTGGGTGGCGGGGAACAGCTTGAGTACAGCAGCGGTGATGATGCCGAGCGTGCCCTCCGAGCCGATAAACAGGTGCTTGAGGTCGTAGCCGGTGTTGTCTTTGCGAAGGCCGCGCAGGCCATTCCAGATACGCCCGTCAGGCAGCACAACCTCTATGCCCAGAGTCAGTTCGCGCATGTTGCCATAACGCAGAACAGCGGTTCCGCCCGCATTGGTCGCGAGGTTGCCGCCCACTGTGCAACTGCCCTCGGCACCCAGCGACAACGGGAACAGACGCCCAGCTTCGCTGGCGGCTTGTTGCAACTGCTGCAGAATGACTCCGGCCTCGACCGTGATGGTCGCGTTGGCCGGGTCGATCTCGCGGATGCGCGTCATACGGGTGAGCGACAGCACCACTTGCTGGCCGGTTGCATCGGGGATCGAGCCGCCGCATAAACCGGTGTTCCCACCCTGCGGTACGAGTGCGACGTTTGCCTCATGGCACAGGCGCACCACCGCCGCGACCTCTTCGGTATTGGCCGGGCGGACGATCAATGCTGCATTGCCTGTGTAGGCGTTGCGCCAGTCGACCAGATAACTGTGCATGCGCTCGGGGTCTTGCACCAGTCCGGCGCTGCCGACGATGCTTTGGATACGGCGAATAAATTCGGGGCTTGTGGCGAGGCTCATCGCGGTCTCCTGTGCTGCCGGTTGCGCTTGGTGTTGGCCGCCTGCAACCAGCAGGTGTGGGGTGCTACGGGCGATTGCCCGCAGTGAATTCCTGTGCGGTCCAGCGTGCGCTCTGTTCACTCAGCGACAAGCCAAGGCCTGGCCGGGTTGGCACCAGCATGCGGCCATCGCGGGTTTCCATGCGTTCGTTAAACAGCGGCTCAAGCCATTCGAAATGCTCGACCCAGGGCTCGCGACTGTAGGTGGCCGCCAGATGGATATGCAGTTCCATGGCGAAGTGCGGCGCAATCATCATGCCGTTGTGTTCGGCCAGAGCCTGGACTTTCAGATAAGGCGTGATGCCGCCAATGCGCGGCGCATCCGGCATCAGATAGTCAGCGCCACCCTGTTTGATGAACTCCCAGTGTTCGGCAACGCTGGTGAGCATTTCGCCAGTGGCGATTGGTGTGTCGAACTGCTGCGCGAGCATGGCATGGCCTTGGGCGTCGTAGCAGTCGAGCGGCTCTTCAATCCAGATCAGGTTGTACTGTTCCAGCTGGCGGCACATGCGCTGGGCGGTTGGCCGGTCCCATTGCTGGTTGGCGTCGACCATTAACGGGAAGGCGTCGCCGAGATGTTTGCGGATGCTGCTGACGCGGTGCAGATCCAGCGCCTGATCGGGCTGGCCGACTTTAAGCTTGATGCCGCCAATGCCTTTTTCGCGCGAGATATCGGTGTTGATCATCAACTGCTCGAGCGGGGTGTGCAGGAAGCCGCCCGAGGTGTTGTAGCACTGCACAGAATCGCGATGAGCTCCGAGCAGGCGAGCCAGTGACAGGTTGGCGCGCTTGGCTTTGAGATCCCAGAGGGCCACGTCGAAAGCGCCGATGGCTTGAGTTGCCAGGCCGCTGCGACCGACCGAGGCGCCGGCCCAGCACAGCTTGTCCCACAACTTGGCGATGTCGCTGGGGTTTTCTCCGATCAGTACCGGAGCGAGTTCCTTGGCATGGGCAAACTGGCCGGGGCCGCCTGCGCGTTTTGAATAGCTGAAGCCAAGGCCACGATGACCGTCTTTGGTTTCGATTTCGACCACCAGAATGGCGATCTCGGTCATCGGCTTCTGCCGGCCCGTGAGAACTTTGGCGTCACTGATGGGATTGGCGAGCGGCACAAATACCGAAGCGACGCGAACCCAGTCAATTTGATCATCATCACCAGACGTGTTGTTTTTCAGGTCTTGCATGCTGATTCTCCCGTGGATGTAGCGTTTTGAAGGGCAGCGTTGCCCGTGCTGTAACAACGTTGGGGCGTTGTCACAGCAGGGTTGGGGTGCAAATTGATGAACTGCGGAGAGGTTGAGCGCTTAGCTGCTCATAAGCTGAGCAACGCCGTCTTTTTTGCCGCGCAGTGCAGTAACCAAATGCCAGGACACTGACAGCGCCGCGAGTGCCAGGAAGGCTGCGGAAATCGGGTTGCTGAGGAAGCCCATGAAGTTGCCGTCAGACAACATCAGGCCACGGCGCAAGTTGGTTTCGGCCATCGGTCCGAGGATGAAACCAATAATGAACGGAGCAATTGGCAGGCCGCCTTTGACGAATCCGTAGCCAAGCAAGCCAAATAGCATCATCGCCCAGACATCGAAGACCCGGCTGTTAAGGCCGAACGCACCGACCACGCAGAGCACCAGAATAATCGGCAGCAAGATGTGCTTGGGTATCGACAACAGCTTGATAAAGATGCGCAAACCGAAGAATTCGAGAAACAGCATCAACACCGAGGCCAGAAGCAGCGCGGCGAAAATGGTGTAGACCAAATCGCCCTGGGTAAGGAACAGCAACGGACCTGGCTGAATACCATGGATCATGAAACCGCCCAGCAGGATCGCCGTGGTGGTATCACCCGGAATGCCCAGGGTCAGTAGCGGAATCATCGCGCCGCCGATACCGGCATTGTTCGCCGTTTCACTGGCAACCACACCTTCTGGTGCGCCTTTACCGAACATCTCCGGGGTTTTTGAACGTTTCTTGGCGGCGATGTACGAGACGATGTTCGAGGTGCCGGCGCCAATGCCCGGCAAAATGCCGATGCCAACACCGATCAGGGCTGAACGCGTGGCGTTAGGGATCTGGAAGATGAATTCCTTGATCGAGAAACCGAAACCCTTGATGCCTTTCATGCTGATGTTCTGCGGCTTGGCGCGATCAGCCGAGCGGCCTTTTTCAGCAAACTTGAGCACCTCGGCCACGGCGAACATGCCGATCATCACCGTGAGCATGGCAAAGCCGCCGTTCAGGCTCGGGTGATCAAAGGTAAAGCGTCGTACGGCCTCAACCGGGGCGATGCCGACGGTTGAGAAAGCAAAGCCCAGCGCGCCTGCAAACAAGCCTTTTACCAGGGAGCCGGTGGACAGCGTGGCGATCAGCGTGAGCGAGAAAACGGCAATCGCGAAGTATTCGTGCGGGCCAAAACTCAGGGCAATATCGGCCAGCATTGGGGCAATGAACATCAGTGCACCAATACTGAAAATAGTCCCCAGAAACGAGAACACCACGCCAAGTCCCAGGGCTTTAACGCCCAGGCCCTGGCGCATCATTGGCGCGCCGTCGAAGGTGGTCGCAATCGATGAGGGCGTTCCCGGAATATTGAGCAATATCGCCGATATGAGTCCGCCAGACGTTGCCCCGATAAACAGTGCAACCAACAGCGACAAGCCAGCAGCCGGGCCCATGGTATAGGTCAGCGGCAAGCACAAGGCGATGGCCATGGTGGCCGAAAGGCCGGGCACTGCACCGAAGACGATGCCGACGGCGACGCCCAGGGTGATCAGCACGAATATATAGGGCGAGAATACGGCGCCGAAGCCTTGTTGCAGGAGTTCAATCATCGCCGTCTCCTAGAAATTCAGTAAGCCTGCGGGCAGCAACAGATCGAAGCTCTCGCGGAACAGGAAGTAGATCGACGCACTCGACACCAGCGCGATCCCGGCATACAGCAGGTGATTGGCTTTCTGATCGAGAGGGGTCAATACGAGGAACTGCACATACAGGTACAGGGCGGTCATGATCGGGAAACCGACGGTTTCCAGCAGGGCCACGTAGATGATGACCAAGGCGAAGCTTTTAATAACGGTGAGGTAATCAATCGACTCTTTTTCAACCGCTGCACCTGCGGTTGGCTTAGGCAGTTTTTTCCAGGCCAGCAGTTGCAGAACGCCCAGCAGACACAAAACGGCTGACAGGATGTAAGGCACGAAGGCTGAATCGACGAAGCCTCTTCTCGGCAATTGCAGGGTCATGAACAAGTAGCCCAGGCCGGCGCCGAGCATCGTCAGACCGATCAGCAACTCGTTTCTTTTGCAGGTATCCATGGTGGATCCTCTTTAATCGTCAGGACAGAGCAGCCGGGCGCTCACCATTCGGGCGCACCCGGCTTGTTGCGGGATTACTTGGTTTGACGCAGCTCATCCTTGAATTGCATGTACGTGTCGCGGCTCTTGCTCAGGATTGCCTTGGCTTCTTCGGTGCCGTAGTAGCTAACCGGTTGCTTGAAGGATTTTTTCAGTTCTTCGGCGTATTCCGGTTGCTCGGTGATCTGCTTCATCACGTCCGCCATTTTGGCGACGATCGCCGGGTCTGTGCCTTTCGGGAAGGCCACCACGTAAGGCTTGTCGATCACCAGATCAACACCCTGTTCCTTGAAGGTCTTGATGTCGCCGAGCAGGGCGTTACGCTCTTCGTTAGGCTGGCCCAGTGCGCTCATCTTGCCGCTGGTCACGTAGTCTTGAACCGAGCCGTAGCTGATGGCGCCCAGATCGATGCGCTTGCCGAGCAGGGCAACGATCTTTTCCGATACGGTGCCGCTGTCGACCAGCTTCAGATCGGTGCCCGAAAGCTTCTCGAACATCAGACCTTGCAGGTGGGAAAAGCTGCCCATTTCAGTGCCGTAGGTGATGGTGTTGGGCTCAGCTTTGGCTTTCGTGATCAACTGATCGAGGGTGTCGATACCCGAGCTTTTGCCCGATACAAACACCGCGCCTTTATCGACGCCGGCGATGCAGGAAATATCGAATGCGTCGTAGCTGTCTTCGCTCAAACCTGCCACTTCGTTAACAATCAGCTGGCCGGTGTGGGTGAACAGGATGGTGTTGCCGTCTGCGGCTGCACCTTTAACCTGTTCGGCTGCCAGCGTGCCGCCACCGCCGGCGACGTTGGTCACGACCATCGACTTTCCGGTGACCTTGGTGAAGTACTTGGCCATCATCCGGGCGTTGAAATCGGTGTCACCGCCAGCATTGGCGATTACCACAACCTGCACTGGGCGAGTCGGCCAGTTTGCTGCATCAGCCGCAACAGCTGCGCCAGCAGTGAGCGAAAGAAAGGAGGCGATAAGGGAGGCGCACAGTGTTTTTTTCATTGTCATTCTCCAGAACTACAGCTTGGTTTTTTGTGTTTATTAGGTGTTTTCTTGCTCGTGCTAAATGTCACCGTGGAGCAGTGTTGCGTGAGCCTGATTCACAGGGCTGGCTCGCGGCCCAGGCTCGGTTTTTTCGGGTCGTACTGCCAGCCAGGCACCAGATAGCGCATGGCCATGGCGTCATCGCGGGCGCCGCTGGCGACTTGCTGATACAGCTCGTGCGCCTGCATGATCCGGTCGATGTCGGGCTCGATACCGAGACCGGGTTTCTGCGGAACACGCACTTCGCCGTCGACAATCTGCAGCGGCTCACGCGTCAGGCGTTCCTGGCCTTCCTGCCATATCCAGTGGGTGTCGATTGCGCTGATACGGCCAGGTGCTGCGGCAGCGGCGTGGGTGAACATGGCCAGTGATACATCGAAGTGATTGTTCGAATGCGAGCCCCAGGTCAGGCCGAATTCTTCGCACATCTGCGCGAGACGAACCGAGCCTTGCAGGGTCCAGAAGTGCGGATCTGCCAGTGGAATGTCGACCGCCTCGAGGCGCAGCGAGTGGCCCATCTGGCGCCAGTCTGTGGCGACCATGTTGGTTGCCGTCGGGATGCCGGTGGCACGCTTGAACTCGGCCATGATCTCGCGGCCGGAAAAGCCATTTTCAGGCCCGCATGGGTCTTCGGCATACGCCAGAATATGGTTCTGGCCCTGACAAACCTCTATCGCCTCAGCCAATGACCAGGCGCCGTTCGGGTCGAGTGTTACGCGTGAGTCAGGGAAGCGCGCCTTGATTGCCGCTACAGCTTGCATCTCTTGCGCGCCGCGCATCACGCCGCCTTTGAGCTTGAAGTCTTTAAAGCCATAGCGTGCGTGTGCGGCGCTGGCCAGATCGGCAATTGCCTGCGGTGTCAGAGCTTCCTGATGACGCAGGTGATACCAGCTGTGCTGGCTGTCATCGCCGCTCAGATAAGGCAAGTCGGTGCGGTTGCGATCACCGATGTAAAACAGATAGGCCAGCATCGGCACCGAATCACGCTGCTGACCGCTGCCGAGCAATTCGGCTACCGGCACACCAAGGTGCTGACCGAGCAGGTCGAGCAGGGCGGCTTCTACTGCTGTGATGACGTTGTCGAGGCGCAGATTGATTTCGTGCGGCTGCTTGAGCACAGCGGCTTCGGACTCAGACGTTACCTGATGCTGAGTGGTCTGCGGGCCGCTGCCGTCGCGTCCGGCAATACTGCGGCGCAGGCTGTTGAGAATGAAGTTGTAGCGTGCCACCGGCTGGCCAATAACCAGCGAGCGGCAGCGCTCCAGTGCCTGACGAATGCCCTCACCGCCAGGCACTTCACCGATGCCGGTACGCCCGTCGTTGTCGGTCAGCAGTACCAGATTACGGGTGAAATAAGGGGCATGGGCGCCGCAGAGATTGAGCAGCATGCTGTCGTGTCCCGCTACGGGGATCACTTGCATGGTTCTGACGATAGGGCTTTTGCAATCACGCATGGCTGCCACTCCCCGCATGGAAAGGGAGAGCGCGGTTGCCAATCTGTGGCAGTTGATTGGCTGTAGCAAATGGGGCAGTGGCATCAGCTGAGAGGCTGGTGCGGGTCAACTTTACGCCGCACCGGATGCAGAGGTGCGGATGGGCCTGTGATGAAAATGGCATAGCAGGGCCTGTAATTCGATTGTTGTTTTTAGTGTTATACGTTGTCGTATGACTTGGCTCGATTATCAACATCTCGAAACCCGCTTGTCAACGATACGATGTCATCGCAAACAGGTATTTCATCGCCTGCAGCGTAAAGAGAGGATTGCTGTGGTTGTGTGTTTGGCTGAGGTTAAGTGGCTTAAGGCCGTCTATTTCATGCTTTTTAAGCAATATTTCGCAGACGTTCGTGTGCTGTAGCTATGCACGTTGCCGGCTACCTATCAATTTACAAGACGACAGGTATGGTTTTATTTATAGTTGTACGATAACGTATGACTACAGCATGAGCTGAACTACTCCCATCACAACTCGCTTTTCAGGGTGTTCGAATAATGAATCCACAAGAACTGAAGTCCATCCTCTCTTCCGGTCTGCTGTCTTTCCCTGTGACCGACTTTGACGCTGCCGGCAATTTCCGTGCTGACACTTATGCGCGTCGTCTTGAGTGGCTGTCGCCATACGGCGCGTCTGCATTGTTTGCTGCAGGCGGCACCGGCGAGTTTTTCTCGTTGGCCCCCGATGAATATTCCGCTGTTATCAAAACAGCTGTTGATACCTGCGACGGCGGTGTGCCGATCCTGGCCGGTGTCGGCGGCCCGACTCGTCTGGCGATTCAGTACGCCCAGGAAGCCGAGCGTCTGGGTGCCAAAGGTTTGCTGCTGCTGCCGCATTACCTGACCGAAGCCAGTCAGGAAGGCGTTGCCGCTCACGTTGAAGCGGTGTGTAAGTCAGTGAAAATCGGCGTGGTGGTTTACAACCGCAACGTTTGCCGCCTGACTGCGCCGCTGCTGGAGCAGTTGGCTGAGCGTTGCCCGAACCTGATCGGCTACAAGGATGGCCTGGGTGATATCGAGTTGATGGTGTCGATCCGTCGCCGCCTCGGTGATCGTTTCAGCTATCTGGGCGGTCTGCCGACTGCCGAAGTCTATGCCGCTGCCTACAAGGCACTGGGCGTACCGGTATATTCGTCTGCGGTGTTCAACTTCATCCCGAAAACCGCGATGGATTTCTATCACGCAATCGCCCGTGAAGATCACGCCACCGTTGGCAAGATCATTGATGACTTCTTCCTGCCGTATCTGGATATCCGTAACCGCCGTGCAGGCTATGCCGTGAGCATCGTTAAGGCCGGCGCCAAAATCGCAGGCTTTGATGCTGGTCCGGTTCGCGCCCCGCTGACGGATCTGCTGCCTGAGGAATACGAGCAGCTGGCTGCTCTGATCGATGCCCAAGGCGCTCAGTAACACCCGTTGAGTTGCTTGTAATACCGCTGGGCTGTTCTGGCCCAGCGTCTTCAAGGCCGCCTAGGTCTGTCTTGCTGGTGCGACGCGCTGTTTATCTCATCCAGGGTTTTGACGGGTTAGAGCTATCCGCTGTTGGTTGCGGATGGTTTGCACTACTACGCGTGTATTTGCGGCGAATACCTGAGCGATTCGCTTGGGTATCGCTTAGTGAATAGCGGGCAAAAAAAAAACCGCCTCAAGGGCGGGTAAAGTGCTACGTGGAGGAGGTCGCGTGAGGTGTTACAGAATCGGTAGCGGGTAGTTGAAGATCAGGCGGTTTTCATCGAACTCGCTGGTGCTGAAGTCACGACGAATCGTGCTGTTGCGCCATTTCATCGACAGGTTCTTGAATGCGCCGCTTTGGACGACGTAGGCCAGCTCGGTTTCGCGGCCCCACTCTTTGCCGTCATCAACTGCGCCGCTTTTGATGTTGTCGCCGCTGATGTAGCGGTTCATCAAGGTCATGCCGGGAATGCCGAGGCCTGCGAAGTTGAAGTCATAACGAACCTGCCAGGAGCGTTCCTCGGCGTTGTCGTAGCTTGAGTTGTAGCTATCGTTCGCCAGGGTGCCGCCGCTGGTGCCGTTCACGCGCATCCACTTGTCACCGCTGACTCGCTGCAGGCCGAGGTAGAAGGTGTGCGAACCGCTCTTGGCCGAGAACAGGCCGGAGCTGGTTTTGTTGTCCATCTTGCCGGCCAGTTCGCTGCCGTCTTCGCCGCCGATGAAGTAGCCGAGGTTGGCGCCCAGCGTCCAGTCGCCCACCGGTTGGGTGTGCACCAGATTGAAGAACTGCTGGTTGTACACATCTTTCAGTTCCGCGCCCCAGACGCCAATCATTGTGCGGTCTTCGTTGAAGCGGAATTCACCACCGCCGAAATTGAAGCGGTCCGAAACGCCTTTGCCAAAGGTCATGTCGTCCATGCTGGCGTCATCGCGTGGGCTGTTGCCACGGAACTGGCCGCCGTAAAGGGTCAGGCCAGCAATTTCGCTGGAGGTCAGTTGACCGCCCTGAAAGGTTTGTGGCAACGAACGACCATCGTCGGATCGCAGAATCGGCAGCACCGGCATCCACTCACCAATCTTCAATTCGGTCTTCGAGATACGCGCCTTGCCGGCAATGCCAAGGCGGCCGTAATCATCCGCCGGGCGACCGTCATCATGCACCGGCAGCAGGCCGGTTCTGGTTGTGCCGCGGCCGCCATCGAGCTTGATCGCGGTCAGGCCAAGTACGTCGACGCCGAAACCGACCGTGCCCTCGGTGAAGCCCGAGCGCGCATCCAGAATGAAACTCTGGGTCCATTCTTCAGCCTTGCCCTGCGGGTAAGCCGGGTTGGTGAAATTACGGTTGATATAGAAGTTGCGCAGGCCAAAGTTGACCTTGGCATCATCTGCAAAACCAGCAGCCTGGCTGCTCAGTGGCAGGGCAGCTGCGCCGATGGCGCTGAGTACAGCAAGAGAGAGGGCGTTGCGTGCAGTCATTATTATTTTGCTCCAGTGTGTGACCGAGTTGCATCCGTCATCGAAACCGCGCGCAGGTCTGTTCTACAGGCAAGAAGTGCGAGCCGGTTCGGGGTGCGGATAGATTCTTTTGGGTTGAGCGACAGCTACTGGGCGCAATTCGCCAGGCTGAAATTCGCCAATATCGGGCGGTGCAATTGCGTGATGCGAACAAGCGACAGATGGGGAGTGCGGATTGATAGCTTCATGCTGGACCTGTTTTTGTGATTATTATTGGTGTTATACGTCGTCATACAACTTGCCTGATTATTCATAGCTGGGTTTGTTATTGTCAATGTCTACTTTTGGCTAACTCGAGATATTTTTTTGTCTTTTAACCCTGTTTTTGCTGATTTTCGGCTTTATTTAGGCCGAACTTAGCCTGATGCCTGATTTTTAAGATCAGCCACTGGGTTAGGGGTTGGTAATGCTAAAAAACTTTAGTTGTAGGATGACATCGTGTTTTCTTCCCTCGCGTGAAGCATCGGTAAGCATTGTGCTAACGCGCCAGCGTTGGCCCTGAATCTCACCCGGTCAGCCTGTTTCGCGCGGCGCGTTGAACGGCTGGTAGTGCAGGCTGAAATCCACTTCGGCTGCCTCGTTCTTGCGCAGCAAGCGCAAGCCGGGTCGGCCTGGCAAGTGATGCGCGTTGATCGGGTGGCTCACAGGTTCAAAGCAGAAGAACTCGCCGCCTGGAGGGCAGAACAGCAAAAAGTAATCCGCGCCGCTGGCCCTACAGTTCAGTTGGTAGCCGGCGTCTTCCTGGCTTATCACGCAGCGGCCATCCCAGCCGCTGAAGGCATGATCAATCAGCGTGTCTGGCAGGCAGTTGCGTTGCCCGAAGTCCCATTGCGCGGGTATCGCGCCCGGCTGACTGGGCAGCTCGCCGGGTGCGCCAAGCCACACCTCGCTGGCCGCTGCCTGTAAGCGGGTGGCGGCGGTGCGGGGTAAATAAGGGTGCAAGCCCAGACCATGCCACGCGGGTTCATCGGCCAGATGAGTGACCTGTAAGCGCAGATGCAAACAGCCTTCATTCAGCGAAATATCCAGCTCGGCGCGGTACGCAAAGGGTTCGCGGCTATCGAGGCTCAGGCGTGCATGACCGGCGCTGTGTTGTTCAACGTGCCACGCCTGTTGCCAGGCACTGCCATGAATCGGGTAAGGATCGTGATCAGTATTGGCCGAAAGTGCCAGCCAGCCGTCGGGGCAGTCGAATCCGCCGTTGGCAATCCGGTTCGACCACGGCGCCAGTGGGTAGCAGGCCAGTCGTCTCGGTGTGCCGGCTGCAAGCGCGGCGTCATCGCTGGGGCGCAGCAGCGGCTGGCCTGTGGCCTTGATTGTCCAGTTGACCAGGCTGGCGCCTCGCTCCGGGAGCAGGCTCAGGCGGGTCAGCGAATCTTCGAGATACAGTAATGCGGGTTGCATGCTTGATCCCCAGTTGAACGCTGCCTGTTTCGGCGGCGCGCTATTCAGCGCGGCTGATTACTTTTGTTTGCTGTAGGCCAGCAGCACTACAGCGCAGACCACGATAAGGCCGCCGATAATCTGTATGCCGTTAAGGTGCTGATCGAGAATCAGCCAGCCAAACACCAGGCCCGCCACCGGCTCCATGTTCATCACCGGGGCATTGCGGGTGATGTCGAGGCGCGAGACGAATATAAACAGGGTGGAGAAGGCTGCCCCGTAAAGTAGAACCAGGCAGGCGAGGGCGATCCATCCGGTGGCAGCGCTTGGCAAGTGCATGCCGTTTGCGACCACGCCACTGCTGCCGACCAGAGCTGCAGCGACAAACACCACAAGCAGCGTCAGCACGCTGCGCACCATGCCGGGCACAGCGTGTAATTTGTGTTCGGTAATCCACAGGGCAAAAGCAAACACCACAGCGCCTGTGACGCTGAACATCACGCCTTCGATCCAGCGTGCATCGATTTCGGTTTGGCTCGAAAGCTGCTCCGCAACATTCAGTGCCAGGACCAGGCCGAATAAAATCAGGCCCATTAATATGGCCGCGCGGCGGGTGGGTCTGGGCCCGCCCAATGCCCAGTTGAGCAGGGCGAGAAAAATCGGCGCCATGTTGACCAGCAACAAGGCGAGCGCCACCGGAATACGCATCACGGCGGAATAAATACAGAAACTCTGGATAGCAATGAGTAAGCCGAGTAGCAGTTGCCAACCCCATGTCGTGCGGCTCAGGGAAACCCACTCGCGGCGATAGGCAATCAGTGCCGCGAGCGCCAGCATTGTCACGCCGGCGCGGCAGAGCATGGCCAGTAACAGGCCGGTGTCGTGATCGAAGGCGATGCGCGCAGCAATGTGATTGCCCGCGAACGAGCAGGCTAGTGAGGCCAGTAGCAGCACGGCAATGTGCCGTGGCAGCGGGGTTGAAATAGACATTGCGGGGTTTGCATCCTTGGCCAATTCAAGCATGCGCCGCCCGTAGGCGGCGCTCCCTGAGTCATGCAGCGCTTACAACAGCGCGTGCGGTAACCACAACGAAATAGCCGGAATGTAGGTCACGGCCATCAGCACCATCAGCAGCGCGGCGTAGAACGGCAGCAGTGCTTTGACGGTGTTTTCGATGGTCACTTTGCCCACGGCTGCGCCGACGAATAGCACGGCGCCAACGGGCGGGGTAATCAGGCCAATGCCCAGGTTCACCAGCATGATCATGCCGAAGTGCACCGGGTCGATGCCCAGACCGGTAATCACTGGCATCAGAATCGGCGTGAGAATGAGGATCAGCGGCGCCATGTCCATCAAGGTGCCAAGTACCAGCAGCATGGCGTTGATGCACATCAGGATCACATAGCGGTTATCTGACAAGGTCAGGAACGCGGTGGTGATTTTCGCGGGTATCTGCATCAGGGTCATGATGTAGCCGAAGCTGGCGGCGAAGGCGATCAATACCATCACGATCGACAGCGTGCGCACGGTGCGGTGCATCAGCTTGGGCAGGTCACGCCATTTATAGTCGCGATAAATGAACATGGTGACGAAGAACGCCCAGACCACGGCAATGGCTGCAGATTCTGTCGCGGTGAACACGCCGCTGAGAATGCCGCCGAGAATGATGAACATGGTCATCAAACCCCAGAGCGCATCGACGCAAATCTTCAGCGCCTGCTTGAGCGGGATCACTTCGCCTTTCGGGTAGCTGCGGCGTTTGGCGAAGACCAGGCACATGCCCATCATCACGCAGGTGAGCAAAATCCCCGGCCCGATACCGGCAATGAACAAGGCTGAGATCGACACCGTGCCGCCTGCTGCCAGCGAGTACAGCACCGAGTTGTGGCTGGGCGGCGTCAGCAGTGCCTGCACCGAACCGCTTACGGTTACGGCTGTCGAGAATTCACGCGGATAACCCTTGCGGGCCATTTCCGGAATCAGCACCGAGCCCACCGAGGCGGTGTCGGCAACCGACGAGCCGGAGATCGCGCCGAAGAACGCCGAAGCCATGATATTCACGAGAGACAGGCCGCCACGGACGAATCCGACCAGCACGCTGGCAAATGCGACCAAACGCCGGGACATGCCGCCCTCGGCCATGATCGCGCCGGCGAGAACGAAAAATGGAATGGCCAGCAGGGAGAATTTATTAACCCCGCCCGCGACCTGAATCATCACCGCGTGAAACGGGATATTGATCCAGAAAGCGCCTGCCAATGCCGACAAACCGAGGGCGTACGCCACGGGCATGCGCAGCACGATGAGCAGAATAAAGGTGCCAAGAAGTATAAAAGCGTCCATTACGACAGGGCCTCACTGCTTTCTTCGTGTTGTTCGTAATTGACCGCTTTGCGGTGGCTCTGGTCGCCAAACACCATGCGCTCGACAATGAAAATCAGAGTCAGCGCACCGCCCAGCGGGATCGGCGAATAGCACAGGCCGACGCGCAAACTTGGCAGAGACGGGTTGAACTGATTCCAGGTGGCAGCGCACAGTTTGATGCCCCAAATGAGCATGAACAGGCAGATGGTCGCCATAAGCAGTTGCACCAGCACTTCTAAATAGCGCTGAACATGTTGCGGCATGCGATCGGTGGCCATCGACACGGCCATGTGCGCGCCTGCGCGGTAGCTGGCGGCAGCACCGATAAAGGTGAACAGCACCATCAGCAAAATTGCCACGGGCTCGGGCCAGCTGGAGCCGCTGCCGAGTGCGTAACGGGTAAAAATGCCCCAGGGAATAATCAGGGCCATGGTCGCAACCGACAGACCTGCAACCCAGATGCAACTGGTGTAGATCACGTCGTTGACGCGTAAGAAGGTATCTTTCATCAGGCTTCACCACTGCCTTGGCGACGCATTGCAAGCCGCCGCCAAGGCGCTTTCAGGGAGTAGGGTATTACTCGACAGCTGCAATGCGCTTCATCAGATCGGCGTAAGGCGCGCCGTACTTCTCGCGTACTGGAGCGGTGGCATCAAAGAAAGGTTTTTTGTCGACCGTGATGAACTCGACACCGGCGGCTTTGAGCTTCTCTTCACTGGCTGCGGACTTGGCATCCCAGAGTTTGCGCTCTTCGAGTTGGGCTTCCTTGGCCACTTTCTTGACCAGCGCCTGCTGCTCTTCGCTCAACGAGTTCCAGGTGTCCTTCGACATCACCACCGGCTCCGGCAGAATCAGGTGGCCGGTCAGGGTGTAGTACTTGGCGTTCTGGTAGTGGTTGTGCTCAAGCATGGTTGGCGGGTTGTTCTCCGCACCGTCGATTACCCCGGTCTGCAGGGCGCTGAAGATCTCGCCGGTGTCCATGGCAATGCCGTTGGCGCCCATGGCCGTCATCATGTCGATGAACAGCGGGTTGCCTTGAACGCGGATTTTCATGCCTTTGAGGTCTTCGATGTTGCGCACCGGCTTCTTGGTGTAGAGGTTGCGGGTGCCGCCATCCATCCAGGCCAACGCGACCAGGTTGAATTCGGAATTGGTGATCTTGTCGAGAATTTCCTGACCGATTTCACCGTCAATGATCTTGCGCATGTGCGCCTGATCGCGGAACACGAATGGCATGTTGAAGACGTTCACGTCCGGTACAACCGGGCCGACAATGCCGAGGCTGACGCGGGTCATCTGAATCGCGCCGATCTGAGTCTGCTCGACAACTTCTTTTTCCGAGCCGAGTACACCGCCTGGGAACATCTTGAAGCTGATGTCGCCGTTGGTGGCCGCTTCAATCTTCTTGCCCATCGCCTCTTCGGCAACAACGGTTGGATAACCTGCCGGATGAATCTCTGCGAATTTGATTTCCAGTGCGTGAGCGGCACCCGACATGCAGAACATCAGAGGAAGGGCAGCGACGAGCAACTTGCGTTTGAAGTTCATTGGAATCTCCAGTTTTGTTTTTGTTGGTATGCAGTGTTGCGAACAGCGTTGGTTACAGCAGAAAACCCTGGGGCGTCAGCCCCGGAACTCAGGTTCGGGCAAGCCTTTCACCCCCGGTTGCAGAGCAAACACGCCGCCAGCCAATGGCTGATCGGAGAGGTCGCCGCCGGGACGGATTGAGGTGACGAACAGGGTGCTCAGATCCGCGCCGCCAAACGCGCACATGGCTGGTTTTTTCACCGGTACGGCGAGTGAGCGATCCAGCTTGCCTTGCGGGGTGAAGCGATGAATCAGGCCCTCATCGTTACCGCAGATCCAGTAGCAACCGTCGGCATCGACCGCCGCGCCATCCGGGCGGCCAGGGAAATGATTCATGTCGACGAACACGCGACGGTTATGCGCCGTGGCGGTGTCGGTGTCGTAATCGAATGCCCAGATGAGTTGCACGCTCGGGTGAGAGTCAGACAAATACAGCGTGCGGCCATCCGGGCTGAAACCGAGGCCGTTGGGCACGATGAAGCCGTCGAGTTGCTGGCTCAGTTGGCCATCGGCAAACCGATAAAGCGCGCCGGCTGGAATGCCCGCTGCCATGTCGAGCAGCATGCTGCCGACCCAGAAGCGGCCTTGCCGGTCACAGCGGCCGTCATTGAAGCGCATATCAGCGTGGCTGTGATTGACGTTCGCCAGCAAGCGGCTTTGCACGGTGCCGTCGGCTTGCGGCTGCAGGTCGAAAATGCCGCTCTGCATCGCGCCGATCCAGCCTTTGTTGTCTGCGCGATGAGCGATACAGGCGAGCATTTCATCGGCCTGCCAGCTTTGGCTCTGACCGCTTGCGGCGTGCCAGCAATGCAGGCGACGCGCCGGAATATCGGCCCAGTAAAGTGCTTGCTGCTGAATGTTCCAGACCGGGCTTTCGCCGACGGCATTTCGGGCGTCGAGTATCAATTCGGCTTGCATGGAGGCGTCTCTTATTATTGTTCGCGGGCCGGGTTAAGTCGCGTCGACTTATTCGAACGGGCCAGCGGCAACAAAAGCGCCACCCTGATACACCGCCGCCGGATCATCGGCGGCAACTGGCGGCTGCGCCTCGACCTTGTCGCGGAACACTTCGGAGCTGTCCTTGGCGTGGAAGCCGAGGTGTGCTGCGTAGCGGTTGTCCCACCAGACTTTGGCGTTATCGGACATGCCATAAACAATGGTGTGGCCGACATTGGCCGTGAACAGGGATTTTTCGAGCAGTTGGGTGAGGTCGTCAAAGCTCAGCCAGGTGGACATCATCCGGCGGTTTTGCGGTTCCGGGAACGATGAGCCGATACGGATGCTGACTGTTTCGATGCCGTAGCGATCAAAGTAAAAACTGGCCATGTCTTCGCCGTAGGATTTCGACAGGCCGTAATAGCCATCCGGGCGGCGAGGGGAGAGCGCATCGAGTTGCTGATCCTGCTTATAAAAGCCGATCACATGGTTGGAGCTGGCAAACACTACACGTTTAACGCCGTGGCGCCGCGCTGCTTCATAAATGTGGAAGGTGCCGCTGATGTTGGCGCCAAGAATCTCTTCGAACGGGCGCTCTACTGAAACTCCACCGAAATGCAGAATCGCATCAACGCCTTCTACCAGTGCGTGCACGGCGGCTTTGTCAGACAAATCGCACGGCACAACTTCTTCGTGTGAGCCGCTGGCAGGTTCCAGCTGAGCAATGTCGGAGAGGCGCAGGATGTCGGCATACTGGCCAAGGCGCTGCCGCAGTACCTTGCCGAGGCCGCCGGCAGCGCCGGTCAGCAGGAGGCGGTTAACACGTGGTTGGGCTGATGAGGTAGGAGTCATTAGGCGGCCCTGAATCAAAGATTGTTATTGTTTGTATGGTCATACGTTGTCGTATGACTTGGAGCTGGCTGATTTCAACAGGACTTGTTTGGGATGTCAACGTGACTAAAGTCGAAAAGGCTTGCACATGCGCGTTACGTTAAAGGGTGAAATTTAGCGAGATGCAGTGAATTGCTGGGCTTGTGCGGTGATTTGTGGCCTGCGAATGGCGGTTATATCCATGTTATATGGCCGAAATACCAGCGTAATTATTTGCAGCAGCGAACGGTATTCTGTCGGCTGGGAGTGAAAATCCAGTTGGCAATATGTGTAGTTGTACGATAACGTATTTCTTCAGTTTAGTACCTGTACTGACTCACATAACCGTTTTCCCCCAGGGTGTTCGAATAATGAATCCACAAGAACTGAAGTCCATCCTCTCTTCCGGTCTGCTGTCTTTCCCGGTGACCGACTTTGACGCTGCCGGTAATTTCCGTGCTGACACTTATGCGCGTCGTCTTGAGTGGCTGTCGCCTTACGGCGCGTCTGCATTGTTTGCTGCAGGCGGCACCGGCGAGTTTTTCTCGTTGGCCCCCGATGAATATTCCGCTGTTATCAAGACAGCTGTTGATACCTGCGACGGCGGTGTGCCGATTCTGGCCGGTGTTGGCGGCCCGACCCGTCTGGCGATTCAGTACGCTCAAGAAGCCGAGCGTCTGGGTGCCAAAGGTTTGCTGTTGTTGCCGCACTACCTGACCGAAGCCAGTCAGGAAGGCGTTGCCGCTCACGTTGAAGCGGTGTGTAAGTCAGTGAAAATCGGCGTGGTGGTCTACAACCGCAACGTTTGCCGCCTGACGGCGCCGCTGCTGGAGCAGTTGGCTGAGCGTTGCCCGAACCTGATCGGCTACAAAGATGGCCTGGGTGATATCGAGTTGATGGTGTCTATCCGTCGCCGCCTCGGTGATCGCTTCAGCTACCTGGGCGGTCTGCCGACTGCCGAAGTCTATGCCGCTGCTTATAAGGCACTGGGCGTGCCGGTTTATTCGTCGGCGGTGTTCAACTTCATCCCGAAAACCGCGATGGATTTCTATCAGGCGATCGCCCGTGACGATCACGCCACTGTTGGCAAGATCATTGATGACTTCTTCCTGCCGTACCTGGATATCCGCAACCGCCGTGCAGGCTACGCGGTGAGCATCGTTAAAGCCGGCGCCAAAATCTCAGGCTTCGATGCTGGTCCGGTTCGCGCCCCGCTGACAGATCTGCTGCCTGAGGAATACGAGCAACTGGCTGCTCTGATCAAGGCACAAGGCGCGCAGTAATAAACCCCGGAACCCCTGTGTTGTTCGGGGTTCACTTACATTCGACGTGCCGTTGCATAGCAGCGGCCTGTTATCAGGAGGTCACTTGTGGCTGAGACAAAACGCTTTGAAAACTTCATCGGTGGCGAGTGGGTGGCTGGCGCTACTTATTCGGTAAATCGCAACCCATCCGATCTGGCTGATGTAATCGGCGAATTCGCTCAAGCTGACGCGGCGCAAGTTGAACAGGCTATCGCTGCTGCTCGTGCAGCATTCCCGGCCTGGTCGACGTCTGGTATTCAGGCGCGCAGCGACTCACTGGATAAAATCGGCAGCGAAATTCTCGCGCGTCGCGAAGAGTTGGGCACCTTGCTCGCTCGCGAAGAAGGCAAAACCCTGCCTGAAGCCATTGGCGAAGTCAGCCGTGCCGGTAACATCTTCAAGTATTTTGCCGGCGAATGCCTGCGCCAAGCCGGTGAAGTGCTGGCGTCGGTTCGCCCTGGCGTATCGGTTGAAGTTACCCGCGAGGCATTGGGTGTTGTTGGCCTGATCACGCCCTGGAACTTCCCGATTGCAATCCCGGCCTGGAAAATCGCCCCGGCGCTGGCTTACGGTAACTGCGTGGTGATCAAACCGGCTGATCTGGTGCCGGGCTGCGCTTGGGCTATTGCCGAAATCATTTCGCGTTCGGGCATCCCAGCTGGCGTATTTAACCTGGTTATGGGCAGCGGCCGGGTGGTGGGCGACGTTATCGTCAACAGCCCGAAGGTCGACGGTGTCAGCTTCACCGGTTCGGTTGGCGTTGGCCGTAGCATCGCTGCAACCTGCGTTGGGCGTCAGGCCAAGGTTCAGCTGGAAATGGGCGGCAAGAACCCGCAAATCATCCTCGATGATGCCGACCTGAAAACGGCGGTCGAGCTGGCTGTGCAGAGCGCGTTTTACTCGACTGGTCAGCGTTGCACGGCGTCCAGCCGTTTGATCGTGACGGCGGGTATTCACGACAAGTTCGTTGAGGCGATGGCCGAGCGCATGCGTTCGATCAAGGTGGGCCATGCCCTGCATAAAGACACAGATATTGGCCCGGTTGTTTCGCAGTCGCAGTTGGATCAAGACCTGCGTTACATCGACATCGGCCGCGATGAAGGTGCGCGTCTGGTCAGCGGTGGCGGTCTGGTAACGTGCGACACCGAAGGTTACTTCCTGGCGCCGACACTGTTTGCCGACAGTTCTGCCGACATGCGCATCAGCCGTGAAGAGATCTTTGGCCCGGTGGCCAACGTGGTTCGCGTTGCCGACTACGAGGCGGCACTGGCGATGGCCAATGACACCGAGTTCGGTTTGTCTGCCGGTATCGCAACCACTTCGCTGAAGTACGCCAACCACTTCAAACGTCACGCTCAGGCGGGGATGGTGATGGTCAACCTGCCGACTGCCGGGGTTGATTACCACGTGCCGTTTGGTGGCCGTAAAGGTTCGTCCTACGGCTCCCGCGAGCAAGGCCGTTACGCGCAAGAGTTCTACACCACTGTCAAGACGACCTATATCGGCTGACTGTAAACGCCTCCCCGCCGTCACAATAGGCGGGGAGGCGCTGCTGCACGGTTTCATGGAATACGCAGACCCTTTATAAAAATAATTTGGGACCCGCTTATGAACGCTTCCGCAACTGCACAAACCCGCGCAACTGCCCCCAAAATTACCGAACTGACTGTCGTGCCGGTTGCCGGCCAGGACAGCATGTTGATGAACCTGTCCGGGGCTCATGGCCCGTATTTCACCCGCAATATCCTCATTCTCAAAGACAGCGCCGGTAATGTCGGTGTTGGCGAAGTACCGGGCGGCGAATCCATCCGCCAGACCCTCGAAGATGCACGCGCTTTACTGGTTGGCCAATCCATCGGCAACTACAACGAAATTCTCAACCGAGTTCGCCGCACCTTTGCCGACCGTGATTCGGGCGGTCGCGGCCTGCAAACATTCGACCTGCGCATCACCATTCATGCGGTGACTGCACTGGAGTCGGCGTTGCTCGACCTGCTCGGCCAATACCTCGGTGTGCCGGTTGCAGCCTTGCTCGGTGAAGGCCAGCAGCGCGATGAAGTCGAGATGCTCGGCTATCTGTTTTATGTCGGTGATCGCAACCAGACCGACCTCGATTATCGTCAGGCAGACAACGCCGACGACGCCTGGGAACGTGTGCGCAATATGCAGGCGCTGTGCCCGGAAACCATTGTGCGTCAGGCCGAAGCGGCGCATGCGCGTTACGGCTTCAACGATTTCAAACTCAAAGGTGGCGTGCTCAGCGGCGAGCAGGAAGTCGAGGCGATTCGCGCGCTGGCTGCGCGTTTCCCCGAAGCGCGTATCACTCTGGACCCGAACGGCGGCTGGTTGCTTAAAGATGCGATTCGCCTGTGCCGTGATCTGCACGGAATTCTGGCCTATGCCGAAGACCCATGCGGCGCTGAAAACGGTTACTCCGGGCGCGAAGTCATGGCTGAGTTCCGCCGTGAAACCGGCCTGCCAACCGCCACCAACATGATCGCCACCGACTGGCGTCAGATGGGCCATTGCATTCAGTTGCAGTCAGTCGACATCCCGTTGGCCGACCCGCACTTCTGGACCATGCAAGGTTCTGTGCGCGTTGCGCAAATGTGCAACGAGTGGGGGCTGACCTGGGGCTCGCATTCGAACAATCACTTCGATATCTCGCTGGCCATGTTCACCCACGTCGCTGCCGCTGCGCCGGGTAAAGTCACGGCCATCGACACCCACTGGATTTGGCAGGACGGCCAGCACCTGACTCACAATCCTTTGCAGATTGTGCAGGGCAAGGTGGCTGTGCCTAAAACCGCCGGTCTCGGTGTGCAACTGGATTGGGATGCGCTGGCCAGAGCTCATGAGCTTTATCAGCAAAAAGGGCTGGGTTCTCGCGATGATGCGATTGCCATGCAGTACCTGATCCCGAACTGGAAGTTTGATAACAAGCGCCCCTGCCTGGTGCGCTGAACCCTGCCGTTAGGCCATCACCCGCACACTTTTCCGGTACACGTTTACAGGGCTCTCTGGCCCTGTAAGCAAACCCTCTGGGTGTGGGGTGGCGGTCGCTGTACTCCGTTATAAAAATAAGCTGTAGGAGTGTTCGTTCCGTGCAAGACCTGAAACAAACGCGCGTGCGTTACCTGATTTTGCTGATGCTGTTTCTGGTAACAACCATCAATTATGCCGACCGTGCGACCATCGCCATTGCCGGTTCCAGCCTGCAGAAAGACCTCGGTATTGATGCTGTCACTCTGGGTTATGTGTTCTCGGCTTTTGGCTGGGCATACGTGTTGGGGCAAATTCCGGGCGGCTGGTTGCTGGATCGCTTCGGCTCGAAGAAGGTCTATGCGCTGGGCATTTTTACCTGGTCGTTTTTTACCCTGTTGCAAGGTTATATCGGCGAACTGAACGCCTCTACCGCAGTAGTTGGCCTGTTCATGTTGCGCTTTCTGGTTGGCCTGGCCGAGGCGCCATCTTTTCCGGGTAATGCGCGCATCGTGGCCGCGTGGTTCCCTACCGCCGAGCGCGGTACTGCATCGGCGATCTTCAACTCGGCGCAGTACTTCGCCACTGTTTTGTTCGCCCCGCTGATGGGCTGGATTGTTTATACCTTCGGCTGGCAGCACGTGTTTATCGTCATGGGCGCTGCCGGGATTATCTTCTCGGGTATCTGGCTCAAAGTTATCTACGGCCCGCGCGAGCACCCGCGAATCAACGCGGCTGAGTTGGATTACATCGCCAGTAATGGCGGTCTGGTGGATATGGACCAGCCGAAAAAGGCGGGCGCCGATGCCGGGCCAAAGTGGGATTACATTCGTCAGTTGCTGACCAACCGGATGATGCTCGGCGTCTATCTCGGCCAGTACTGCATCAACGGCATCACCTATTTTTTCCTGACCTGGTTCCCGGTGTATCTGGTGCAGGAACGCGGCATGACCATTCTCAAAGCCGGTTTCATTGCCTCGCTGCCTGCGGTGTGCGGTTTTATCGGCGGTGTACTCGGCGGGGTGATTTCCGATTACCTGCTGCGTAAGGGCCATTCCCTGACATTCGCGCGCAAGGCGCCCATCGTCTGCGGCTTGCTGCTCTCGACCAGCATGGTGCTGTGCAATTATGTCGAGGCCGAGTGGATGGTAGTCGGCTTCATGGCGCTGGCGTTTTTCGGCAAGGGGGTCGGTGCGCTGGGTTGGGCCGTGGTTTCAGACACATCGCCCAAGCAAATCGCCGGGCTCAGTGGTGGCTTGTTCAATACCTTTGGCAATCTGGCTTCGATTACCACGCCCATCGTCATCGGTTACATCATCAGCGCCACCGGTTCGTTCAAATGGGCGCTGGTGTATGTCGGTGCCAATGCCTTGATTGCAGTTATCAGTTATCTGGTGATTGTGGGTGATATCAAACGGGTTGATCTGCAGGAGCCACCTGTTGATTCAGCAAAACCCGATTCCGATACCGCCATCCTTTCTCACGCCTGATTTGTAGGAGTCTGCGTTATGTCGCAGTTGATTGAACATTCTGACTCGCCGCGTTTTATTCGCCTGCATCCACAGGACAACGTGATGGTGGTGGTTAACGATCAGGGCGTGCCGGCCGGCACCGCGTTTGCCGAAGGCCTGGTCACCGTTGATCACATTCCGCAGAGCCATAAAGTGTGCCTGGAAGATGTCCCCGAAGGCGGGCGCATTATCCGTTACGGTCAGACCATCGGTTACGCCAAGCAACTGATCCCGTGCGGCAGTTGGGTGCGTGAAGATCAGTTGAGCATGCCGACCGCACCGGAACTGGCCAATCTGCCGCTTTCAACCGACGTGCCCGAAGCGCAGGAGCCACTCGAAGGCTATACCTTCGAAGGCTATCGCAATGCCGATGGCACTGTTGGTACGCGCAACATTCTCGGTATTACCACCACCGTGCAATGCGTGACCGGTGTGCTCGATCATGCGGTCAAGCGCATCCGTGAAGAGCTTTTGCCCAAGTATCCGAATGTGGATGATGTGGTCGCGCTGACCCACAGCTATGGCTGCGGCGTGGCGATCACCGCGACTGACGCTTACATCCCGATTCGTACCGTGCGCAACCTGGCGCGCAACCCTAACTTGGGTGGCGAGGCGCTGGTGATCAGCCTGGGCTGTGAAAAGCTTCAGGCCGAGCAGGTTATGCATCAGGGCGACAGCTCGGTTGATCTCACCGACCCGTGGTTGTATCGCTTGCAAGACTCGTCGCACGGCTTCGCTGAAATGATTGAGCAGATCATGGAGTTGGCTGAAGTCCGCCTGCGCAAACTGGATCAGCGCCGCCGCGAAACCGTGCCGGCCAGTGAGCTGATTCTGGGCATGCAGTGTGGCGGCAGCGATGCCTTCTCGGGGATCACCGCCAACCCGGCACTGGGCTATGCCTCGGACTTGCTGCTGCGCGCCGGTGCCACGGTCATGTTCTCGGAAGTCACCGAAGTACGCGACGCCATTTACCTGCTGACCTCGCGTGCCGAGAACAAGGAAATTGCCAGCGAACTGGTGCGGGAAATGGACTGGTACGACCGTTATCTGGCCAAGGGCGAGGCGGATCGCAGCGCTAACACCACGCCGGGCAACAAGAAGGGCGGCTTGTCGAACATTGTGGAAAAATCGCTGGGTTCAATCGTCAAATCCGGCAACAGCGCGATCAATGGCGTACTTGGCCCAGGTGAACGCGTGACCCGCAAAGGCCTGATCTTCTGCGCCACACCGGCCAGTGATTTTGTTTGCGGCACTTTGCAGCTGGCTGCCGGCATGAACCTGCACGTATTTACCACCGGGCGCGGTACACCGTATGGTTTGGCCATGGCGCCGGTGGTTAAAGTATCCACCCGCACCGAGCTGGCGCAGCGCTGGCCAGACCTGATTGACGTCGATGCAGGTCGCATTGCGACTGGCCGCGCGAGCATTGAAGAGCTGGGTTGGGAGTTGTTCCACTATTACCTGGATGTGGCCAGCGGCAAGAAGAAAACCTGGGCTGAACACTACAAACTGCACAACGACATTACCCTGTTCAACCCGGCGCCAATCACCTGATCGAGCCTGCTAAAAGGAGTGTGTATGCAACGTCTCAATGTGCTGCAAGTGGGCGCGCTTACCGAGCGTTTCAATCAGCGTCTTGCTGACGAGTACAACGTGACTGCCCTTTGGCAGCAGACTGATCCGCAGGCGTTTCTGGCCCAGCACGGCGGTGAGTTCGAAGTGGTTGCCACTTCGGCGCGCTTCGGCTGCAGCGCTGAATTATTGGCGCAACTGCCCAATGTGAAGGCCATTTGCAGCTTTGGTGTGGGCACCGATGCGTTGGCGGTCGACGTTGCCCGTGATCGCGGCATTGCCGTGAGCAATACCCCTGATGTGCTCAATGACTGCGTGGCCGATCTGGCCATGGGCCTGATTATCGACACCGCACGCGGCATGAGTGCGGCGGATCGATTCGTGCGTGACGGCGGCTGGCTGATGGGCAACTTCCCATTGGCGCGTAGCGTGACCGGCAAGCGTTTGGGCATTGTCGGCCTGGGCCGCATTGGTCAGGCCGTGGTCAAGCGTGCGAGCGGTTTCGATATGCAGGTGCGTTATCACAACCGTCGTCAGGTTGCAGGCTCACCGTTGGCCTACGAAGCGGATTTGCTGGCGCTTGCCGAGTGGGCGGACTTTCTGGTCCTGACCTGTCCCGGCGGCGCTGCCACGCATCATCTTATTTCGGCAGCCGAGCTTGCCGCGCTCGGCCGCAACGGCATTCTGATCAATGTGGCGCGCGGGTCGGTGGTCGATCAGCAGGCCTTGGTCAGCGCTCTGAGCAACGGCACGCTGGGCGGCGCCGGGCTCGATGTATTTGCCGAAGAGCCGTTGGTGCCAAGCGAGTTGCTGGCGCTGGATAACGTGGTGCTTCTGCCGCACGTTGGCAGTGGCACCGCTGAAACGCGCTTGCGCATGGAAGAGTTGGTGCTGGCCAATATGCTGGAATATGCCCGTCACGGGCGATTGGTCACCCCGCTGTAACGGTCCTGGGTTATACCTGATTCGTCGAGACGCACGCCGTCCGGCAAATACACTTCACTGGCCACAAGCCTTTGCGGTGTTCTTACCAGCAGTTCAATCTGCAACATCCCCAAGGGTGCGCCACAAGCGCACCCTTTTTAATGGGCATGCGGCTGGGATGGTTTGGCTACAATAGCGACTCACTTCTTGCGCAGTGCAGCCCATGGATATCGACCTGACCCGTACTTTTCTGGAAATTGCCCGTCACGGCAGTTTCATTGCGGCGGCCGAGCGTCTGCACCTGACCCAGACGGCCGTCAGTGCGCGGGTTCAAAAACTGGAAAGCCACCTCAATTGCACACTGTTCATCCGTAATCGGGCCGGGGCGAAACTTACCGCCGATGGCGAAGCATTTGTCGTGTTTGCCACCCAGATGCTTGAGACGTGGGACGCGGCGCAGCGTGAGCTGCCGCTACCTGACGGTTTCCACCATGTGTTGCATCTTGGGGCGGAGGTCAGCTTGTGTAATCCGCTGATGCTTAAGTGGATCGGTGCGTTGCGCGAGCAAATTCCCAGCTATGCAATCCGCACGGAAATGGCGGAAGGCATGACGCTGTTGCGCCTACTGGAGCGCGGTGTGCTCGATGCCGCCGTGGTGTTCAAACCCGAATACTGGCCTGGCCTGCAGGTTGAGCAGTTATTCGAAGAAAAGCTGGTCATGGTGCGTGCGGCCAACCCAGACCCTTATGTTTATGTGGACTGGGGCGAAGGCTTTCGCCGTCAGCACGACAGCGCCTTGCCTGATAAGGCCAAGGCTTCGGTGAGTATCAACCTCGGCCCCTTAGCGCTACAGCACATTCTTGAAAATGGTGGCTCGGGCTATTTCCGCTCCCGCGTGGTCGAAAGCTACATCGAGAAAGGTTATCTGCAACGTGTACCCAAGGCGCCGGAGTTTAGTTTTCCGGCGTATTTGGTCTATTCACGGGAGCGTGACTCCCAGACGCTGCAGCACGCGTTCAGCGCGCTGCGCGAAGTGGTCGCGAGTGATACCGACTGGTCGCAGCGTTGGGAGCCGCTGATTTAACAAGGCAGCGACTCAAGCGTATTTGCTCAGCCCAGATGGCTGAGCAAATCGCGGTGCAGGGCAGCGATCAAGTCGGACTGAGTAATGACGCCGACCATCTTGCCATGCTCAATTACCGGCAGGCAGTGTAAGCCACGGTCCGAGAGCAGCGGAATCAGCTCAACGGCGTGGGCATCACTGTTTACGCAACTCACCGGGCTGCTCATGATGTCGCTGAGAACGACCTCATCACGTTTGCGCAAACCGATCCAGCGGCGCTTTTTCGCCATTCTCAGGCTGGGCGTGACCAAGTCGACCAAGCTGACGATGCCGACCAAGTGGTACTTCTCATCGAGAATCGGCAGGGCTTTCAAATGGTGCAACAGCAGCATCCGCAGGCCTTCTTGCGCACTCGTCTGCGGATTGGCCCAAATCACATCGCGCGACATGACCTGTGACGCGCGAATATCCCCCATGCTGCGGCGCAGCGCGTGTTTCTCGGTGCTGCGGATAATCGTTTCGAGGTCCTCGCGGGTCACGTCAACAAACTCGCCGAGTTCATCCAGCGCCTGATCCAAATCTTTGCTGGTAATACCCACGCGCGACTGCGGCGCAGGGTCACGCGTGTGGTGATCCCCGGATGCTGGCGCTGCGGCTGGCTGGCGCGGATAGCGCACACGCGTGAGGTTGTTGTAAATCAAGGCGCAACAAAGCAAGCACGCACCGCTGACAATCACCGGCAAAAATGCCTGCAAGCCCATTTCACTGAGTTTGGGGTTGGCGAATACCACGCAGAGTGTCAGTGCGCCGCCGGGTGGATGTAAGCAGCGGACGGTGCACATGAGTATCAGTGTGAGGGTCAATGCGGCGCTGGCGCTGAACAGGCTGTAGCCAAAAAAATGGGTAATGCCGAGCGCGACCAGAGTGGCGACCAGATAGCTGCCAATAATTGACCAGGGCTGCGCCAGTGCGCCGGATGAAACGGCAAACAACAGCACGGCTGAGGCCCCCAGAGGGCCGACCAGATGCTGGGCTGTTTCAAGGCCAAAGAGAACACTGCATAACCAACTGCTCAACAGCAGTGCGGCTCCGGCGCCGAGAGCGGCACGGATCCATTCGCTGGGACGGGTATGTATCGGGGCCGGTTTGAAGGCACGCAGCCAGGCCGTAAAATGTTGTGAACGAGTCATAAACCAAGGTGCTTTCGACAATAGAGTAAATATAAAAAAGGCTCACCATCATACTGGAGAGCCTAAGCCGTGCCTAAAGACACCGCAGGTACCATCCCTGGTTATGGAACTGTTGCGTGTTAAGCGTCAAAGACATCGCCGTGTTCGAACTCTGCTTCAGCGACGGGGTTGAACACATGATCACAATGCAAGCCGGTTTTCGCTTCTACGCGTTCGGCAGCATCGGGATCGTCAGCAAACGGTAGCAAGCCCGCTTGTATCAACTCCTCGTCATTGTTCAGGTAAAGACTGCGATACAAGCCCCAGACTGAAATTATGCTGGCGATACAGATAATCAACAGGTGCATGGTTGTCTCCTCAGGCCACTGCCGGTTCGTGAGCGGCGTCGATGCGCAGGTTTTCCACGGCGTGCCCTGCACGGATGGTCATCCAGGCGTTAAAAGCCATCAGCAGCATGCCGCTGGCGAAAATTCCGCCGCCAATCAGGCGCACCAGGTATCCGGGGTGACTGGCTTGCAAGCCTTCAACGAATGAATAAGTCAGCGTGCCATCGGCGTTTACTGCACGCCACATCAAACCTTGAGTGATGCCATTGACCCACATGGCCGCCAAGTACAGCACGGTGCCAATGGTTCCCATCCAAAAGTGCACGTTGATCAGCCGGATGCTGTACATCTGGCTGCGCCCATACAGCTTGGGCAGCATGTGATACAGCGCGCCAATGGAGATCATCGCGACCCAACCCAGCGCCCCTGCATGCACGTGGCCAATGGTCCAGTCTGTGTAATGCGAGAGTGAGTTGACGGTTTTGATCGCCATCATCGGCCCTTCAAACGTCGACATGCCGTAGAACGCCAAGGCCACCACCAAAAAGCGCAAAATCGGGTCTTCGCGCAATTTATGCCACGCTCCTGAGAGCGTCATCATGCCGTTGATCATGCCGCCCCAGCTGGGCGCCAACAACACCAGCGACATGGCCATGCCGATAGACTGCGCCCAGTCAGGCAGTGCGGTGTAATGCAGGTGGTGCGGACCAGCCCAAATGTACAGGGTGATAATCGCCCAAAAATGCACAATCGACAGGCGATAAGAATAAATGGGGCGCTCGGCTTGCTTGGGCACGAAGTAATACATGATGCCGAGAAAGCCCACGGTCAGAATAAAGCCGACCACGCTGTGGCCATACCACCACTGAATCATGGCATCGGTGGCGCCGGAGTAAACCGAGTAGGACTTGAACAGGCTTACCGGAACAGACAAGTGATTGACCACATGCACCATGCCCGTGACGATGATGAAGGCGCCAAAGAACCAGTTGCCGACGTATATGTGCTTAACCTTTCTGCGCGCAATCGTGCCAAAGAATAAGTAGCCATAAGCCACCCAGACCACTGCAACTAAAATCGCAATCGGCCATTCCATCTCGGCGTATTCCTTGGACGTGGTAATGCCCAGCGGATAGCTGATGACCATTGCCAGAATGCAGGCCTGCCAGCCCCAGAATACAAAGCGGGCCAGGCCATCGGAAATAAGCCTGATCCTGCTGGTGCGCTGCACCACATACAGCGAGGTGGCAAACAGCGCGCTGCCGCCAAAGGCAAAAATCACCACGTTGGTGTGAATCGGCCGCAGGCGTCCGAAAGTCGTCCACTCAAGGCCGAAGCTCAGCTCCGGCCAGACCAACTGGGCGGCGATAAACACGCCCATGAACATGCCGATAATCCCCCAGAACAAGGTGGCCAGAGTAAAACGTCTGACAACCTCGTAGTTATAGGATTGGTCAATTTGGGTACTGCTTTGAATAGGCATTTTAATCCGTCGCACGCAGAGGTTCTAAGGGCCTTGCCTTCGGCTTTTGGTGAGGTAGTTGGTATTGCCGAAGGCCTGATACGGTCGTTTCAGGCCATGCACAAGGGCTAGACGGATAGTGTGCGGGTTACGGATAGAATCATCCAATGAATGATATTGGCTTATAAGTGCATTTTTATTGATGTTAAATGGTGGACTCCAGAGAGAGCTAAATCACCTTAACGGCACGGCCAATAAACTGAATAGGGCCAGTCGGTTTGCCCGTTGGTGAACCGGTCGGGCTCTCCAGCGTTAGCTCGAACAATTGGTTGGGCGCCAAGGGCGGTAGTTTGTCCAGCGAGATCGACAAGCTTTGTCCCGGCTTAACCAGACCCAGCGAAACCGGCGCTTGCCAGTCATCCCCTTTGGTCCAGAACTGCAGGGCTTTGTCTTGCGGGATTTCTGCCACCCCTAACGGAATCAGCTGGATTTCCTCGCGGTTACTGGCTTGAACCACCCAGCCCGGCGCTTTGTCCTGCGGGGCAACCAGTACCACCAGATAACTCGGTTCACTCACCGCCGCGCCGCGCAGCATCAGCACGCTGGCCAGAACCACGCTGGCAGCGATACCAGCACCGGCAAGGCCACGCCAGAGTGGCAGCATGTTCCACCACGACTGAGTAGTTGGCTGGGCAGGGGTTTGCCTGCGGGCACTGTTAACGCTGCGTTCGATCCGCCGCCACAACAGCGGCGAAGGTTGTTGGCTTTCAGCTTGCGCTGTGAGGTCGAGCAAACGCTGCTCCCACGCATCCACGGCCGCGCGCAACTCAGGCTCGCTGGCCAGGCGCTGGCGTACCTCGTCGCGTTGTTCGGCGCTGAGCGTGCCGAGCACGTATTCACTGGCCAGTTCGTCGATTGCTTGCGGGCTCATCCCATGCACTCCCGCAGGGCCGACAGGCTGCGCTTGATCCAGGCTTTGACGGTGCCTAACGGGGCGCCCAGTTTCGCGGCGATTTGCGCATGCGAATAGCCGTCAACGTAGGCATGCAGAATGCAGTTGCGGCGCGCCGGTTCGAGCAACTCGAGGCAGTTGTAGATTCGTCCGCTGTGTTCACGGTATTCAAAGGAGTCGGCGATAACGGTTGCCGAGTCGTCGGGCAGGGCGTTTTCGTCAAACTCGCTGGCTGAAGCATTGCGGGCGTTATCGCGCATAAAATTAAGCGCCAGATGGCGGGTCACGCTGAATATCCAGCCACGGGCGGAGCCTCTCGATGCGTCATAGCTGGCCGCACGCGCCCAGATTTTGATGAACGCATCATGCACGATGTCTTCAGCCAGAGCAGTGTCGCGCACGATGCGCAGAGCCACGCCGAGTAGGCGGGCACTTTCCTGATCGTATAGGTTGTGCAGCGCTTGCTGCTCGCCTCGGGCGCAATCAGCTAAACACGCTTCGTAGTCGAAGGAAGGCTCAGGTACGGACAATAGTTTCGGGCGCCGGCAGTCTTTGGATACCCCAGCCTGTTCGGCCGGGGAGGTGTCTGAGCAGATTAGTCGAGTTTGCACCGTGCGTAACCTGCTCATGTCTACCAGCTTAGCTGGCGGTCCAGAAAATGTAGTCGGCCTGATACTTGACGATTTCCTGGCTGCCCTTGTTGGCGGTGGTGCACGGCTTGCTCGGCGCTACGCCGCCCTTGATAGCAACGCGCTGGATATAGCTGACGCCACTCATTGCGCCCTTGCCCTCGGCAGGGTTGGCTTTGACCAGCTGGTAGGGAATATTGCCATCGCCCGCAGGCGCGACAGCCATTTGTGTGCCGGTGATTTTCGAGCCGTCTTTGGCTTGCCATGTGGCTGGTGGGCCGAAATAGTCGCCAACCTGTTTGCCGCTGCGATCATTCAACGCCGCTTTTGGCCCGACAAACACCCATTCGGTTTCGCCTGCGGCACTGGCCTTGTCGCGGCACTCATAGGTGATTTCGCCGACGCCTACTGTTTCCAGCGCAATTTTATTGCCGGCTGGGACCTTAATGGTGTCTGGCAGGTCCATTTGTGCATAGGCGGTCGAAGTACCAACCAACAGGCTGCTGGCGATGAGGGTGATACTGGCAAGGCCGAGATTCTTTTTAACGTTCATGCGAGTCACTCCAGAGTGGCAAAAGGAGCAGCAAATTAGTGGCTGCTACTGGTACTACCCGCCAGAGCGGCAATTGGATGCAGGCAAAAGAAAATATTTTTTGCAGCGCTCCAGATTGATGCCACATCCGCCACCAAAGTTGCCCGGAAGGTGCGAACAGGCCGCTTTTGAAGAGTTGTCAGTCAACTGCGACGTGTGTTTGGTCGTAGCCGTCTATTCTCTAAATTCAAACCAAGAGCCAGGAGTATTCAAATGGGATCGGAAATCATCGGGCTGATAATCCTCGCGCTGGATATCTGGGCGATTATCAACATCGTTAAAAGCAACACGGACACTGGCAAGAAAATCTTGTGGGCGTTACTCGTTCTGTTCCTTCCGGTAGTCGGTTTGATTATCTGGGCGCTGATGGGGCCTCGGGGGAGTGTTAAGGTCTAGCGTCTGGGGGCGATTCGCGGCGCTTGTTTTGTGCTGCGTGTGCGCTCCCGCAAGTTCTGCTCAAACCACTGTAGAAGCGGCTTGGCAACAACTGCGCAGCGGGTCTGCGCTGCTGTTGCTGCGCCACACAGATGCGCCGGGGCTTGGCGATCCGGCCAACTTCACCCCTGGCGATTGCTCCACTCAGCGTAATCTGAGCCCTCTCGGCCGTGAGCAAGCCGCGCGCTGGGGCAGGTTGTTGCAGCAGCAGGGCATCACGCCGCTGCGCATTCTTTCCAGCAGTTGGTGCCGCGCGGTTGATACCGGTAAAGGCATGCAGGCGGGCAAGGTCGAGACGCTGCAAGCGCTCGATTCGTTTTTTACCGAGCGAGACAACGCAAACCGCCAAACCCAGGCGCTTATTGCCCAGATCAACGCTCTTGAGCGCAGTCAGCGGCTGGTGCTGATTTCCCATCAGGTCAACATCACAGCCCTTAGCGGCATCTATCCGGCGTCTGGCGAGGGGCTGATTCTGGCTTTGCCACTCACCCAGCCACCCAAGGTGTTGGCGCGCATCGCGGCGCCCTGAGTCGAGCGCTTTGAAGTACGTTCAGCGCAACCCTGCAAATTCGCTGTTTTGCGCCACCCATCACATGCACTGAATCCGCAGTGAACTCAATCCAATTTACGGTTGTCAGTCTGTAGTCGGCCTCGCGGAAGGGGGATGGCCAGTCGCCATTGGGTGGCTGCGCGATCGCCGTTCTTCACAACGCTCAATGCCTAAAACAAATGGCCGGGCCGATTGTTATCACGCTCGTTTTTCGGGCTTCATTTTTAAGCTACGTGAAGATATTTACCCATGTCCCTATCTCGTCATTTCTCCGCTTGCGTCTCCTCCTTCCAGAAACCTGTACTCGGCGCCTGCTTGCTAGGCGGCTTGCTGATGGGCGGTACCCAGGCACAAGCCGAGGAGAGCAATGACAATGCGCGCTGGGTCAGTGACAGCCTCAGTACCTACGTTCGCAGTGGCCCCACGGATGGCTACAGGATTGTCGGAACACTCACCTCGGGTGAGCGCGTCGAACTGCTCAACACCAAAGGTGATTACAGCCAGGTCCGCGGCCAGAGTGGCAGCACCGTGTGGATTCCGAGCCGCGACCTGCAAGACGTACCGGGCCAGGCCGAGCGCCTGCCGATGTTGGAGCAGAAGGTCACCGAGTTGAGCACAGAGCTGGACGGGATTAACGAGACCTGGAAAACCCGCGTCAAAGGCATGCAAGAGACGATGGATGCGCGCAAAAAGCTGATTGATGAGCTGCAAGCCGCGCGATCATCGCTGGACAGCGAATTGACCCAGGCACAGTCGCAAGTGCGTGAGTTGCAGGCGCAACTCGGCGGCGAAAACAAACAAGTGCTCATGCAGTACATGATCTACGGCGGCAGCATCGCCGGCGGTGGATTGTTGGCCGGTTTGATCTTGCCGACCATGTTGCGCGTACGCCGCAAGCGTAATGATCAGTGGGTTTGATGCCTCAGCGGTGACGTTTTAACCGGTGGTTGGAATCCGCAACGCGGCTTCCGACATGGCGGTCTGACGGTTTGATCCGTGATTGTTGGAGGTGGCGTGAATGGCCTGACGGATCGCGGCGCTTTGCTTCGCCATCCATCCTCCGAATACACGTGGGTTTTGTGGGTGGGTTTTGGCTTTGTGTTTGTGGAGGTTGGAATCCGCAACGCGGCTTCCGACATGGCGGTCTGACGGTTTGATCCGTGATTGGTGGGGTGGCGTAAATGGCCTGACGGATCGCGGCGCTGTGCTTCGCCATCCATCCTCCGGATATATGTGGGGTTTGTGGATTGGGTGGTCTTGCGGCGTTTCGGTTTGGCTGCGGAGGTTGGAATCCGCAAAGCGGCTTCCGACATGATGGTCTGACGGTTTGATCCGTGATTGGTGGGGTGGCGTAAATGGCCTGACGGATCGCGGCGCTTTGCTTCGCCATCCATCCTCCGGATATATGTGGGTTTTGTGGGTTGTGTGGATCGCGGCGATTGGGCCGCAATCCTTTCTTCAACTCTGCGGTTTTAAATGCCGTAATTCGCCAATTCTCTTGCGATCAACAGGCGCTGCACTTCGCTGGTGCCTTCGTATATCTGGGTGATGCGGGCGTCGCGGTAATATTTCTCTACCGGATAATCTTCCAGATAACCGTAGCCACCATGTATCTGCACGGCGCTGGAGCAAACCTTTTCGGCCATCTCCGAGGCAAACAACTTGGCTTGCGATGCTTCGGACAAACACGGCAAGCCTGCGGTCTTGAGACGCGCTGCATGCAGGATAAGAAGCCGTGCGGCGTTGAGCTGCAGGTGCATGTCGGCGAGCATGTTGCTGATGCTTTGATGCTCGCTAATCGGTTTGCCGAATTGGGTGCGTTCACGCGCATAGAGCAGGGCGGCTTCGAATGCGGCGCGGGCAATACCCAGTGCCTGGGCCGCGATACCGATGCGTCCACCTTCCAGATTCGACAAGGCAATGGCCAGGCCTTTGCCGCGTTCGCCGAGCATGTTGGCGGCCGGTATACGGCAATCAGTCAGCGTCACCGCGCAGGTGTCTGAGGCCTTGATGCCCATTTTGTGTTCTGTACGCTCAACGCAGAATCCGGGCGTGTCCGTCGGCACCAGAAATGCCGACAAGCCTTTCTTGCCCAGCTCTGCATCCGTTACCGCAAACACGATTGCCAGTTGCGCCCGCTTGCCGTTGCTGACGAATTGCTTGGCGCCGTTAAGAACCCATTCTTCGCCTTGCAGTTCGGCGCGGGTGCGCAGGTTGTGCGCCTCGGAACCGGCCTGGGGTTCGGTCAGGCAGAAGCAGCCTATGGCTTTACCGCTGGCCAGATCAGGCAGCCAGGTTTGTTGCTGCTCGGTGCTGCCGTATTTAAGCAGCGGCCCGCAGCCCACCGAGTTGTGGATGCTCATCAGCGCGCCCACAGCGCCATCGCCCGCTGAGATTTCTTCAACCGCCAGCGCGTAGGCAACGAAGTCGATGTAACTGCCGCCCCATTCTTCGGGCACCACCATGCCGAGCAAGCCAAGCTCGCCCATTTGCGTGACCAGTGCGTCGTCGATCCAGCCGGCTTTTTCCCAGGCTTGCGCATGGGGCGCGATTTCGCGGCGGGCAAAGTCACGGGCCATGTCGCGGATCATCCGCTGATCTTCTGTGAGTTCGAGGTCGTGCATCACATTTCTCTCTTGTTCTACTGTGCTGCGAATAAACCTGAAGCGCTGCGCGGGCTATGCCTTGGCAGTGCGTGCGGCGTTCTTGTGGGTTGCCTGGGGGCTGAAAAAGCCATCGACCCAGTTCGGATCAATTTCATCGAGTGTGGCGGGGTTCCAGCGAGGCTGTCTGTCCTTGTCGATAATCAACGCGCGAACGCCTTCCATGATGTCGCCCTTGTCGAACCATTGATCACCCAAATGCAGTTCCATGGCAAAGCACTCGGCAATTTTCAGCTGACGACCACGACGCAGCATTTCCAGGGTCACGCTCATGGCCATTGGCGAGCGCTGTTCGAAAATCTCAAGCGTGGCCTGAGCCCAGGCCTTGTAGGATTCGCGTGATTCATTGCGCAGTGCAGTGCGCATAGACGGCAGATCGGGCAAGGCAAAGACCTGATCAATAACCGCCTGCAGACCCTGCAACTCCGGCGCTGGCAACTTATTTACCGCGAGTGTGGCGATCAGGCTGCGCAGGGCTTCGCGGGGATGATTGGTCCACTGCATGTTGTCGAGGCAGCGATCGAACTCCTCCAGCATGCTGGCGGGCAGGCAATAGTCGGCGAGCCGGGCATATAGCGCATCCTGAGCGCGGACTTGCAGGCCGGTAACGCCCAGATAAGTGCCCAGCTCACCCGGCAGACGCGACAGGAAATAGCTGCCGCCGACATCCGGGAAATAGCCGATTGCGGTTTCCGGCATGCCCATTTTTGTGCGCTCGGTGATCACCCGCAACGTGGCGCCCTGAACCAGGCCCATGCCGCCACCGAGTACCAATCCGTCCATCAGGGCGACAACGGGTTTTGGATACGCGTGAATCTCCTGATCGAGCACATACTCTTCTGCGAAGAATACTTCGTGCTCGGTTTCACCGGCCTTGACGCTGTTGTAGATGGCCCGAACATCGCCCCCGGCGCAGAAGGCTTTTTCACCGTTTGCGCGGATCACTACGGCGAGCACATTTGGATCGTTTTTCCAGGCCTCGAAGCGTTCGGCCAACAGGCGCACCATCGGCAGCGTCAGTACGTTCAGGCCGTCCGGACGATTGAGCGTCAGATGGCCGATGCGGTTGCGCACCTCAGCCAGAACCGGCGCTTGAGCATCACTCATATTCAACCCTCTTGCTTGCTGTACAGCTTGATGATGGCGGAGAAGTCCAGGCCGCCATTACCTTGCTGGCTGAAGGTTTGATAAATCTGCTGGGCTGCTGCGCCAAGCATCACCGGTTGGCGGGCTTGCTTCGCCGCCTCGGTGGCAAGGCCCAGATCCTTGAGCATCAAGTCTGTGCCGAAACCGCCGGTATAACCGCGTGAAGCCGGCGCCGTTTCGATGACGCCGGGGAATGGGTTGTAAGTGTCGGTGCTCCAGCAACGGCCACTGGAGGTGTTGATAATCCCGGCGAGGACTTTCGCGTCCATGCCCAGTGACACGCCCAGATTCATCGCTTCGGCGGCGCCGATCATCGAAATCCCTAGCAGCATGTTGTTGGCGACCTTGGCCACTTGGCCGTTACCGGCGCCGCCGCAATAAACGATGTTCTTGCCCATGGCCGCGAGAATCGGTTGCGCACGGTCAAAGTCGGCCTGCTCGCCGCCGACCATAAAGGTCAGGGTGCCCGCTGCTGCGCCGCCTGTGCCGCCGGATACCGGCGCATCGAGCATTGGATTGCCGTGCTTTACCGCAGCGCCCGCCACTTCACGGGCGCTGATCGGATCGATGGTTGAGGAGTCGATCAGCAACACGCCGGCTTTGACATTGGCCAGCAGGCCGTCTTCGCCAAGGTATACAGCCTTAACGTGTTGCGAGGCCGGGAGCATGGTGATGATCACTTCGCAGTCGCCCTTGGCCATCTCGGCAGGCGAGCCGACAGCGCTCGCGCCTGCTTCGACAAGGTGCTCGACCGAGGCTGCAACGAGGTCGAATACACTCAGTTGGTGGCCCGCTTTCAGCAGGTTGAGGGCCATTGGCCCGCCCATGTTTCCCAGACCCAGAAAGCCGATTTTCATGATCGTTACCTCTTGATATTGTTGTTATCGGAACGCTGCCAGCAGCGTTTTAGCGTTTTAGCGTTTTAGCTGTTTAGCGGTGTTTGAATTCGGGCGCTCGCTTGGCGACAAAGGCGTTCATGCCTTCTTTCTGATCGGCGCTGGCGAAGATGCCCTGAAACACCCGGCGCTCAAAACGCACGCCTTCACTGAGGCTGGTCTCGAAAACGCGGTTGATGCATTCCTTGGTCAGCAGCACGCTTGGCAGCGATTTTTCGGCAATGCCCTGCGCCAGCTTCAAGGTTTCTTCGAGCAGCGTATCGGCTGGGAAAATCCGCGCGACCAGACCGGCACGCTCGGCTTCTTCGGCGTTCATCATGCGCCCGGTCAGGCACATGTCCATGGCTTTGGCTTTGCCCACGGCGCGGGTTAAGCGCTGGCTGCCACCAATGCCCGGCAGCACGCCGAGATTGATTTCCGGCTGACCGAAACGGGCGTTGTCGGCGGCGTAAATCAGGTCGCACATCAGCGCCAGCTCACAGCCACCGCCCAAAGCGTAACCGCCAACTGCCGCGATCAGCGGTTTACGCCGCGCCGCGATGCGGTCGGCCGGGCCAAACAGATCGTCCAGATAGGTCTGCGGGTAGCTGAGTTCAGCCATTTCCTTGATGTCGGCGCCAGCAGCGAAGGCTTTGGCCGAACCAGTAATGACCATGCAGCCAATATTCGGGTCTTGCTCAAGCTGATCGAGTGCCAGATTGACTTCGCGTACCAGCTCACTGTTCAAGGCGTTGAGCGCTTGTGGCCGGTTAAGAGTGATCAGGCCAACTCGGCCTTGGATGTCCAGCAGGATGGTTTCGAATTGCACGCGATTACTCCTGTTCAGCAGATGGCAAAAGGGCGGCTGTATTTACACAGCCGCCCAGCAGATTACTTGAGGGTGATGGTGGTGTTCACCGTCGAGCCTGTTTCATCCTCCTCAAACCAGCGCTGAGTAACGGTTTTGGTTTGTGTGTAGAACTGCACCACTTGTTTGCCGTAAGGCCCCAGATCGCCGAGTTTGGAGGCGCGTGAACCGGAGAACGAGAACAGCGGTACAGGCACCGGAATTGGTACGTTGATGCCGACCTGACCGACATCAATGTCTTCCTGAAAGCGTCGTGCAGATGCGCCCGAACGAGTGAAGATGGCGGTGCCGTTGCCATTCGGGTTGGCGTTAATGATGTCGATGGCTTCATCCATGGTTGCCGCGTTGATGATGCACAGCACCGGGCCGAAAATTTCTTCGCGGTAAATGCTCATCTCGGGGCTGACATTGGTGAAGATGGTCGGGCCGACAAAGTTGCCGTTGGCATAACCGGCGACCTGCGGATTGCGACCGTCAAGCGCCAGCGTTGCGCCTTCTTGCTCGCCGGTGGCGATCAAGCTGCTGATACGGTCCAGCGCCGCGCACGACACCACAGGGCCAACATCTGTGCCGGCTTCGGCGCCCGCATTGACCTTCAGCGTCTTGGTTTTTTCGATCAGTTCCGGCACCCATTTTTGCGCCTCACCGACCAGAATCACCACGCTCAAGGCCATGCAACGCTGGCCTGCGGCGCCGAATGCTGCACCGAGCAGGTTATTCAGGGTTTGTTCTTTATTCGCGTCCGGCATGATGATCGCGTGGTTCTTCGCGCCCATCATGCACTGCGCGCGCTTGCCGTTTTGCGTGGCGCGGTTGTACACATGGGTGCCGACTTTGGTTGAGCCGACGAACGACACCGCTTTGATATCGGGGTGATCGCAAATCATGTTCACCACGTCCGCGCCGCCGTGCACCACATTGAGCACACCGGCCGGCACGCCCGCTTCCATAGCCAGTTCGGCCAGGCGCATGGTCACCATCGGGTCTTGCTCGGAAGGCTTGAGCACGAAGGTATTTCCGGTGGCGATGGCCATCGGGAACATCCACAGCGGAATCATGGCCGGGAAGTTGAACGGCGTGATGCCGGCGCACACGCCAAGCGGCTGGTTCAGGGTGTAGGTGTCGACGCCGTTGGCGACGTTATTCGCCAATTCGCCGAGTTGCAGGTTACCGATGGCCGAGGCGTGCTCGACCACTTCGAGGCCACGGAAGACATCGCCCTCGGCATCCGGCAGGGTCTTGCCCTGTTCGGCGGTAAGAATGGCCGCCAGTTCCTGCATGTTTTCGCGGATCAGTTGCTGGTACTTGAGGAAGATTCGCGCCCGCGCGCCAATCGGGGTCTTGCGCCAGGTCTTGAAGGCTTCCTTGGCGCTGGCAACTGCCGCATTCATCTCGTCTGGTGTGGCAAACGGTACGCGAGCCAGGACTTCCTGAGTGGCAGGGTTGACGATGTCGCGCCACTGGCTGGTCTTGGACTCGACCAGTTTGCCGCCGATAAGCAGCTTGACGGTAGGCACTTGAGTAGTCGTATTCATTGTTGTTATGACTCCTGTAGAAAACAGCGCAGAGGTAATTGTTCTCAAAGCAGGTGCTACCTCAACAGCCAGCTGTGCAGTGAGAGGTCTTGAGTTGATCCTAGCAGCGCGTTTTTACCCGTATCAATTGGCATATCTGCACTGCTATTCTGCGTTTTTGCACAGTTAGGCGTAGTCAGCATGGATTGGGACAACCTGCGTTACTTCCTTGAGCTCTCCAGAACGCGCAAGTTAACGGCGGCAGCGCGGCGTTTGGAGGTTGATCACACCACCGTTTCGCGGCGTATCCAGGCGCTGGAGAAAAGCCTCGGTGCCCAGCTTTTTATCCGCGAAACCAGTGGTTACAGCCTCACAGAAGCAGGGCGCAGCCTGTTGCCACAAGCGGAGGCGATGGAAAGCGCGTGTTCGGCGATTGAACGCGAGCGCGAAGAGCAAACCGAAATGCTCTCCGGCCATGTGCGCATTGGCGTCACCGAGGGTTATGGCTCGGTCATGCTGGCGCCGCAGCTCGCCGAATTTACCCAGCGTTATCCACACTTGGGGATTGATCTGCTTGCGGTGCCGAGAACCATGCACTTGTCGCGGCGCGAAGCCGATATCGTGATTACTCTGGATCGCCCTGAGCGCGGGCCATTCATCATCACCCGGCTGACCGATTACGTGCTGCGCCTGTACGCCTCGCCGACTTATTTGCAGGCGCATGCGCCGATTACCAGCCGCGAAACCCTGCGCAGTCATCGGTTTGTCAGCTATATCGACGACCTGCTCTACAGCAAAGAATTGTTCTACCTGGATGAAATCGGCAAGCCGTTGCAGGTGTCGCTGCGCAGCACCAGTATTCTGGCGCAGCAACAAGCGGCTGCGGCGGGGGCGGGGATTGCGATTTTGCCGGCGTTTGCAGCCGAGGCCGATCCGCGACTGCAGCCGATTCTCAGCGATAGCATCGAATTCACGCGGACCTTCTGGATGCTCATGCCGATTGAGCTGAAGGATATTGCGCGGATGAAAGCCACCTGGACCTATCTGCGCGAGATGGCCGACTCCCAGCAGGATCTCCTGCTGGGGCGGGCATCCGAGCGCGTTTAGCGGGGTTCGCTGCGCTCAAGCCAGGCGCGGGCAATTTCCTCACGCGTGGCAAACCAGACGCCGCTGTTCTGCTGGGCGTATTCGATGAATTGCTTGATCGCGCGTACCCGACCAGGGCGGCCGACCATGCGCGGGTGCAAGCCGATCGACATCATGCGCGGGCCATCGGCGGACTCTTCATAGAGCACGTCGAAGCTTTCCTTCATGTACTCCAGAAAGTCCGAGGCTTGCGACAAACCCGGTGAGTTCCAGTAGCGGAAGTCGTTAACGTCGGCGGTGTAGGGCACCACCAGATGTTGCTTGCCTTCGACGTCGACAAAGTACGGCACGTCATCGTTGTAGGCGTCTGAGTCGTAGAGGAAACCGCCTTCCTCGGCGACCAGTTTGCGCGTGTGAACGCTGGCGCCGTAGCGGCAATACCAGCCCACCGGACGCTTGCCGCATGTGCGCTCGAACGATTCAATCGCCAGACGCATGTGCTCGCGCTCTTGTTCTTCGGTTAAGCGGAACACTTCTTCCCAGCGATAACCGTGGCTGCAAATCTCGTGGTCGCCGTCTACTGCGGCGCGGGCGACGTCTGGGTTTTGCTCGAACGCTACAGCGCAGGCGTGGAAGGTGGCGCGCACTGACTGCTCATCGAGAATGTCGAGAATCCGCCAGATGCCCACCCGCGAGCCGTATTCGTACATCGACTCCATGGCCAGATTGCGCGTGCCATCGGGGATCGAATAGCTGCCCCATTCGGTCATCGATTCCTGATCCGGATCGCCCATCGCAAGCGAGCGCTCGGAGCCTTCTTCGTAATTAATGACCAGGCTGATGGCCAGTCGGGCGCCATTGGGCCAGGTGCCTTTTGGGCGTTGTCTGCCGTAACCAATCAAATCGCGTGCAGGTGAAACCATCGGGGCAGTCTCCGGAGCCAGTGGCTCAATCAATAGGGTTAAGTTGTTAGCAGTCGATGTCTTCGAGGCGTTCATGGCTGAGCGAGCCGTTGATTTGCCATTCACGAAATGCCAGGCCCATGGCTAATGTTTGCGCCACGCAGAACGAGGCTGTCAGCGAGCGGAAGCCGAGCAGTTCAGCGTCACTTACGACAATCACGGTATCGGCCATCTGGCCAATGGGGCTCAGCACCGAGTCACTGATGACCACCAGCTTGACCCCGCGCTCGGTGGCCTGTCGGCACGCCTCAATGGTGTCCTGCGCGTAGGGCGGAAAGCTCACTGCAATCAGCAGGTCATCGGTGGCAATCGCACTGATTTGTTCGGGCAATGTGCCGCCAGCGCCACTGATGTGCACGGCGCGCCGGCCGACACGGCTGAGCGCGTAGCTGAGATAGGCCGCCACCGGAAACGCCCGGCGCAGGCCGATCACAAATGTGGTGCGGGCCGCTTGCAAGTGAGCAATCGCCGCTTCGATATTGGCCTGTTCGCCACCCTCGGCCAGGTGTTCGAGGGAGACGATATTGGCCTGGCTGAATTCACGCAGAATCCCGCCGACATCGCTGGGGTCTTCGAGCAGTTTTTCGCCGCCGTAGTGACGAATCCGCTCACTGTAATGGGTGTCTGCGGCCTGTTGCAGCGGCGCACGAAACAGCCTCTGCAAATCCTTGTAGCCGGCAAAACCCAGCGCCTGAGCCAGGCGAATGTAAGCCGATGGCGCAATATTCGATCGCTTGCCCAGCTCGGCCACTGTGGTCAATGCAACCTCATGCGGGTTGTCGATCAGGTAGCGCGCGGCATCGCGCAAGCGTTCTGTCAGTTGCTCTTGTTGAGCCGTGATGGCGTCACGCAACTGCGCCAGGTTTTCCGGTAAGGCCATAAGTCAGGCTCGTTCAGGTTGAGAGGTGCGCTTAGCGCAGTGAATCAATGGCTTGATCCAGCGCCATTATGAGTCGGTCAACCTCGTCGAGGGTGTTGTAATGTGCCAGCGATACGCGCACCACAGCGCCGTATTGGCTCAAGCCCAGCGCTTCGATCAGGCGGCGGGCATAAAAGTCACCAAAACGGATGCCGATGTTGTGCGCATCGACCTGACGCACGATGGCTTCGGACTGCATGCCCTCAACCACGAAACTGATGGTGGGCACGCGGTCTTGCGTGTCGGGCTTGCCGATGATGCGCACGCCCGGGCATTCGCGCAGAAAGCCCAGCAGACGTTTGGCGAGCAAATCTTCCTGCACTTCAAAGGCATCAAAGGCGGCTTGCATACGCTCGCGCTCGCTGCCGGTTGCGCCGATCTTGTCGGCGACATCGAGCAGATAGTCGGTAATACCGATGCAGCCGAACGACAGCTCATAGTTGACGTTGCCAGGTTGCAGTTTGTACGGCACAACATCCTGACCAATGAAGAAGTGGTTCAGGCTCGGAAGTTCCAGCAGCAATTCACGACGGCCCCAGAGCACGGCGAAGTGCGGGCCGAAGGTTTTGTAGAAGCTGTAAACGTAGTAATCAGCGCCGCTGGCTTGCACATCAACCAGGCGGTGCGGCGCGTAGGCAACCGCATCGACGCAAAGTTTGGCGCCGGCGGCGTGAACCAGCTTGGCAACTTCGGCCACTGGGTTGACCGAGCCGAGAATATTCGAGGTGTGGGTCATGGCCACATAACGGGTGTTGCTGTTGAGCAGTGCTTTCAGGTCGGTCAGTTCCAGCTCGCAGGTGTCGAGGCTGACTTCCCACACGCGCAAGGTCGCGCCGGTCGCTTCACACAGTTTGATCCACGGGCCGATGTTGGCTTCGTGGTCGCAGTTGGTGACGACAATTTCATCGCCTGCGCCCAAAGACGGCGCCAGTGCGCGGCAGAGAATCTGCAGCAGGTGGGTGGTTGAGCCGCCCATGATGACTTCTTCGGGGTGAGCGGCGTTGATCAGCTGCATCACCGAATGCCGCGCCTGCATAACGCGCGCGCCGGCATCCACCGAAGGCTGATACGAGGCACCCAATTGCACGCTGCTGTTGAGCAGATAGTCGCTTATACGCTCGGCAACTTGCTTGAGCACCATCGAGCCGCCGGCGTTATCCATGTAGGCGTAACCGCTGGCAAGGCCCGGAAATTGTGCGCGAACGTAGTCAATATCAAGAGCTTTCAAGGTGTTCTCCTGGCAGAAATCAATGATGCAAAATGGCTTGCAGGAACGCTTGGGTGCGAGGTTCCTGTGGCGCAGTAAAGAAAGGTTCCGGGGTGTTTTGTTCGACGATTTTCCCGCTTTCCATAAATATCACCCGGTCCGCAACGCGGCGGGCAAAGCCCATTTCGTGGGTAACCACGACCATGGTTACGCCGGAGCGGGCAAGGTTCTGCATGACATCCAACACCTCGCCGACCATTTCCGGGTCGAGCGCCGAGGTTGGCTCGTCGAACAGAATGGCGCGGGGTTCCATCGCCATGGTGCGGGCGATAGCTACGCGTTGTTGTTGGCCGCCAGAGAGCTGGCTGGGGTATTTATGTGCGTGATCACCCATGCCGACTTTAATCAGCAGTTCTTTGGCGCGGGCCTGTGCGTCGCGCTTGCTGAGCTTGCGCACCCGAATCGGGGCGAGGGCGACGTTGTCGAGTACGCTCAAGTGCGGGTACAGGTTGAAACCCTGAAATACCATGCCGACTTCGCTACGAATATCAGCCAGGTTCGGGCCGTGTTCGACGCGTTCGCCCGCGACCAGAATGTCGCCGCCTTGATAGTCTTCAAGCAGATTGATGCAACGGATCAGAGTCGATTTACCTGAGCCGGAAGGCCCAAGAATCACCACCACTTCGCCTTGCTCGACTTGCAGGTTGATATCGCTCAAGGCCTGGAAGTTGCCGTAGAACTTGTCGAGTTTTTTAATTTCGATCAGCGTGCTCATGCGGTCTTGCCTCCGGCTGCATTGCGTCGTTCAACCCAGCTGACCAACTGCACCAGTGGTAACAGCAACAGCAGGTACAAAATGGCCGCGCCTACCAGCGGCGTCGGGTTGGCGGCAAGCGCCTGGGCTTGCGTGGCTTGCTTGAGCAGATCAGGCATGGCCACAACCGAGGCCAGTGCGGTGTCTTTCATCACGTTGATGCAGTTGCTGGTCATCGGCGGCATGACGATGCGGATAGCCTGCGGCAGGATTACATCGCGCATGGTGTTGAAAAAGCTCATGCCTTGTGAGGCCGAGGCTTCAAACTGACCACGCGGAATGGCTTCAATGCCGGAGCGGAAAATTTCGGCGCTGTAGGCGCAGGAAACCAGTGACAGCGCAGCGGTGGCAGCGGCGAATGAAGACAACCGAATGCCGACGAAGGGCAGCGCGTAGTAAATCAGAACCAGCAACACCAGCAGCGGAATCGAACGCATGATGTCGATGTAAATCCGTGCCAGCGCCCGAATCGGGGCATACGAATACAGCCGCAGCAGGGCCAGCACCAAGCCGCCGGCAAGGCCGAGGATGATGCTGGTCACGCCGAGCAGAATGGTCACACCCAAGCCGCGCATCATCAGTGGAAGCGACTCGACGAGCACGTTCCAGTTAAAAAATGTTTGTAACAGATCCATTAGCAACCTCGATCAAGGCGAGCGGCGAACTTGCGTCCGCCGCTTTCAAACCGGTACGTGCGTGGCTTACTTGAGCACCGCAGTAACCTTCACAGTGCTTGAGTCTTTGTCCGCTTCGGCGCCAAACCACTGCTGGTGGAATTTGCCCATGGTGCCGTCTTCTTTCATCTTGGAGATGATGTCGTTGACCTCATCCGCCATTGCCCAGCCCTTGGCGTGCATCAGCGAGTAACGCTCGCCGGTAGGGATGCGCGCGACGACGCTGTATTGCGGCTTGTCTTTGATGTAGTACTGCAGCGCCGGAATGTCGCTGATGTAACCGTCGATGCGACCCGATGCCAGGTCGAGCATGGCCGGCGACAATCCTTCATAGCGCGAGACGTCGGCAAACTTGTATTCGCCTTTGTGCGTGCCTACCCACATGTCGCCGGTTGAGCCGGTGTCGACGCCGACTACCTTGCCGTTCATGTCATCCAGGCTTTTCACCTTGGAGGTAGAAAGGGCGGTCAGCGACTGGTCGCTGTCGTAGTACGGCTGTGCGAAGGCGACGGACTCAAGACGCTTGGGCGTGATGGTGATCGACGAGATGGCGATATCTACGCGGTTGGATTGCACGGCGCTGAACAGGCCGTTGAATGGGATATTGATGAACTCGACAGTCTTGCCCGCGCGCTTGGCAACCTCTTTGACCACATCGACTTCAAAGCCGACGATGTCGCCTTTCTTGTCCTGAAATTCCCACGGTACGTTGCCGACGTTTGCACCTACAGTCCAGTCTGCAGCCCAGGTAGGCAGCGCAATTGCGGCTGTCATGAACATTCCCAACATTACTTTTGCTTTCATGTTTGCTCCCCGTTCACTGTTTTTTTTAGGTGGTCACCGCAACGTTTGCGGGCGACTTGGGAACTGAGACTAGGGCAATGAATTAAATAATTCAAATAATAATTTTATTGAATATTTCGCTCCGTTAGAAGGCTTTGAACGTCCAAAATGGTGCATTCCTTCAGGCCCCGCAGCCGCGTGTTTACACGCAGTCAAACACATTGCTGCGCGCTGACGTGCGCCATCAAAGTGCGTGGGTAAACTGGAGAAACGCTGCCAGCGATGGGCAGATGTGCAAAGCCCGCGACTGTTGCAGCAGTCGCGGGCTTTGGGTAAAGCGTGTGCCGCGTTTAGATATCCAGACAGATCTTGCCGAAGTGCTGATTGGATTCCTGATAGCGGAACGCCTCGACAATTTCACTCAGTGGAAAGTGACGGTCGATAATCGGGTGCATGCCGTTGGCATTGATCGCCCGCACCATGGCTTGCTGCTGGGCGCGGCTGCCGACCAGCACACCTTGCAGGCGCAGTTGCTTGATCAGCGCAGGGACGAATGCCAGATTCCCGGTGACTCCGCCGAGAATGCCGATGACCGAGATTTGCCCGCCAACGCGGGCAGCCGCCATGGATTGCTCCAAAGTTGCCGGGCCGCCGACATCAATGACGTGGTTAACTCCATAGCCGCCTGTTAGCTTCAGCGCGGTTTCGCCCCACTTCGGGTCTTTGCGGTAGTTGATGACATGGTCGGCGCCAAGGTCGCTGAGGCGCTTGAGCTTTTCATCGCTGCTGGAGGTGGCGATAACCGTTGCGCCGGCCATCTTGGCGAACTGCAGGGCGAAAATCGAAACGCCACCAGTGCCCTGAATCAGCACAGTATCGCCCGGCTGCAAAGCGCCGTCGTCCATAAGTGAGCGCCAGGCGGTGAGGCCGGCAGTGGTGAGCGTGGCCGCTTCTGCGTGGCTCCAGCCGTTTGGCGCAAGGGTGAACGAATTGACGCTGGCAGTTACCTGCTCGCGGGCATAGCCGTCGATGCCATCGCCCGGCACCGTTGTGAATCCAAGCACGTGCGGCCTGCCGTCAACCCACTGGGGGAAGAAGGTGCTGACCACGTTGTCGCCCACTTTAAACTCATCGACGCCCGCGCCAACCGCAGTGACAACCCCCGCGCCATCGGCCATGGGAATGCGATCTTCGGTCGGGCCCCAAACGCCGCTGACAACGGCGAAGTCGTGGTAATTGAGCGAGTTGGCGTGCAGACGCACGCTGATTTCACCGGCTTGCGGGGCGTGTACTTCACTGTCGCGCTCAACAACTTTGTCGTAGCCGCCACCGGCTTCGACGTAAATGGTTTTATTGCTCATGATAATCCTTGATCAGGCAGGGCTGGCTGCGCAGGGCAGTCCAGCCGTGAGTGGGTGTGTCGCGTGCCAATGCGGGCTTTATTCCTCGCCGACCTGTACCACCAATTTGCCGAAGTTCTTGCCTTCGAGCAGACCGATAAAGGCTTGCGGGGCGTTTTCCAGTTCGCTGACACGGTCTTCCAGGAACTTGACCTTGCCTTCGCTGAGCCAGGTGCTCATGTCTTTGGCGAACTCGTCGTAGCGGTGAGCGTAGTCATCAAAAATGATGAAGCCCTGAACCTTCAGGCGCTTGGTCAGAATAGCCCGGGTCAGCTGGGGCAGACGGTCCGGGCCATTGGCCTGGGCGGTCAGGTTGTAATGGGAAATCAGGCCGCACACCGGCATCCGCGCGCTGGTATTGAGCAACGGCAACACCGCTTCAAACACCTTGCCGCCAACGTTTTCAAAGTAGACGTCGATGCCTTTCGGGCAGGCTGCTTTCAGCTGTTCGGCGAAGTCATCGCTGTAATGGTCGATACAGGCATCGAAACCGAGCACTTCAACGGCATGCCGACACTTCTTGGCGCCACCGGCAACACCCACCACGTGGCAACCTTTGATCTTGCCGATCTGGCCGACTGTTGCGCCCACCGGGCCAGTGGCTGCGGCGACTACCAAAGTCTCGCCAGCTTTTGGCTGGCCGATATCGAGCAGGCCCATGTAGGCAGTAAAGCCGGGCATGCCGAGTACACCCAAGGCGTAGGAAGGATTGCTTGGATTGCTGCCCAGCTTGTTCAGGCCGGTGCCGTCGGAGATTGCGTAATCCTGCCAGCCGTTGGCCGAAAGCACCCAGTCGCCTTCCTTGAAATCTGGATGGCGCGAGGTTGCAACGCGGGAAACGGTGCCGCCGCACATCGTCGCGTCGACTTCAACCGGCGCGGCGTAAGAGGGCGCATCACTCATGCGACCGCGCATGTACGGGTCGAGCGACATGTACACCGTGCGCAATAAAACTTCACCGTCTTTCGGCTCAGGGATTGGGTTCTGCTCAAGGCGGAAGTCGCTGGGTTTCGGTGCGCCGTGTGGACGTGAAGCGAGAACGATTTGACGGTTAACGGTCTGGTTCTGGTTCATGCGGGCAGTCCTCTAATGAGTGATAAAAACTGACATTCAAGGTGTATTGAACCCAATAAAGCCTCGATGTTCAGTGTGACAATTAAACCGGGCCAGCCGGTTATGCAGCGATATAACTGTATGAAATAGACTGGTCGTCTAGTTCATGGGTGTAGCAAAACACGCGCAGCGAAGGCTACGATCAGGTCATTAACATTTGGCGTGTGGTGAGCATGGCATGCTCAAGATATACCGGTGTGCGCTGAATCTTGGTCAGCAAGCTTGCGCCCAGCCAGAGCGAATACAAAGCAGCCGCCGTTTGCTGCGGATCGGCCTGATTCATCGAACCATCCGCGTTGCCCGTCTCGATGCATTCGGTGATGCAAGCCACCACGCGGGCGGTGCCATCGCGTAATGCCAGGCGCATCGGCTCGGACAAATCAGCCACCTCGGCGCTTAGCTTGACCACCAGGCAACGCTGCTCGCCGGTGCCAGCGCTGTAACTGTCGAACCACCTCTGCCAGTAGCCCATCAGGCGTTCAGGCACAGGCTGTTCGGTAAGAGCAAAGCGGCCGCTCAATTCCTCAAGGTAGCGCTTGAAGTAGTCCTCCAGCAGCGCCTGACCGAATTGCTCTTTGGATTTGAAATAGTGATAGAACGAACCTTTCGGTACACCCGCTTCCTGCAGCAGCTCATTGAGCCCCACGCCGGAAAAACCTTTAGCCGCCATGACCCGGTGACCGGTGTCGAGAATGTGCTGGCGAGTGTCGTCTGTGGCTGTCTTCATGTGGTGCATGCTAAACCCGATTAGACCAGTCGTCTAGCTCCAATCTGCTCAACACGTTCCTGCGGTCATGCGCCGTGGCTATTCAAAACCTGCGAATCAGCCCGCCGAGCGTAGCCATGGCCGCCTCACATTGCGGGCTCCACGGGTGGCCGTAGTTGAGGCGGATGAAGTTGCCAAAGCCGCGGCTGGCGGAAAATATCGGCCCCGGTGCGAGGCTAATGCCTTCGTTCAGCGCTTGCTGGAACAGTTGCAGGGAGTCGACTTGCTTGGGCAGTTCGAACCATAAAAAGTAACCGCCGGTAGGTCGGGTTACCCGGCAGCCCGGTGGAAAGTGCCGCGCAGCTGAGGCGAGCATCGAGGCTTGCTGGGTTTCCAAAGCGTGGCGCAATTTGCGCAGGTGACGATCAAAACCGCCATGTTGCAGGTAGTCGGCAATTGCAGCCTGTGCAGGCACCGAAGGAGAGATGGTGGTCATCAGCTTGAGCCGGCGAATCTGCTCAGCAAAGCGCCCACCCGCTACCCAGCCGACCCGATAACCGGGAGCCAGGCATTTGGAGTACGAGCCGCAATGCATGACCAGCCCGTCGCGGTCATAGCTTTTGAGGGGCTTGGGCGGATTGGCGCCAAAGTACAGTTCGGCGTAAACATCGTCTTCAATCAGCGGCACCTGATGGCGCTGAATCAATGTGTAGACGGCGGCCTTTTTGGCCTCGTTCATGCTCGCGCCCAGCGGGTTTTGCAGGCTGCTCATGAACCAGCAGGCTTTGATCGGCAATTCATCCAGGCGCTGGCTGAGGATGTCGATGTCGATGCCCTCACGCGGGTGCACGGGAATTTCAACTGCCTTGAGTTTGAGCCGTTCGAGCACTTGCAGGGTGGCGTAAAACGCCGGGCTTTCGATGGCCACCAGATCGCCTGGCTGGGTGACGCATTGCAGGCACAGGTTCAGCGCTTCGAGTGCGCCGGTGGTAATCACCAACTGTTCGCGTTGCAGTGCGACGCCGCTGCCGCCGTATCGCAGGGCGATCTGCCGGAGCAGGTTGGGGTTGCCTTCGGTCATGTCGGCGATGACTTCATTTGGCGCCATGTCGCGCAAGGTGTGCGCCATTGAGCGGGCGAGTCGCGGCAGCGGGAATAGGCTCGGGCAGGGAAACGCCGAACCAAAAGGTACGGTGTCAGGATTTTTCAGAGAACCCAGCACCGAGAAAACCAACTCGCTGACATCGACCTCGGTGCTGGTGGCAGCGGTCGCGCTGATGTCTGGTTCTGCGAGGGGGTGCTGGGCGAGTTCGCGAACGAAATAGCCGGAGCGGGCACGGGCGATAATCAGGCCCCGGCTTTCCAGCAAGTAATACGCTTGAAAAACCGTGGAGGCGCTGATGCCGTAAGTGCGACTGGCGTGACGCACCGAGGGCACTTTTTCACCTGCGGCGAGTACGCCGGTTCTGATCAGCTCGGCAATTTCGTCGGCAAATTTCTCGTAGCGTTTCATGCGGTCCTGTAAGTTCAGCGCAGTCGGTAACGACACTTTACTGACCGCGCCTGAACATGCGAACACTTACCGGTTCAGAGGCGCAACAAATGCGCTCTTGGCACGCACGTGGCTGGCAGTATCGTCGCTGTCGCTGACCGCAAAGTAGATCGGCACTGAGCTGCGTTCAGGCTTATCGGCCAGCATGACCACGCTAACGGGCACATCAAGAATTTCACCCGGCTCAAGGCTTACTTGTTGTTGGCCGTTGAGCGCGAAGTCCGGCGAGTCGACCAAGGCAATTGCATAGTCGCGGGCTTGCTGGGTTTTGTTGATGACCTTGAGTACATAAATGTTCTCGATCTGGCCCTGACTGTTCTCGCGGAACAAGCCGCGATCCTTGTGCACGTCCAGCGCAATCAGATCACGCTGCTCAAGGCCCCAGGCAAATGCGCCGAACATGACCAGCAAGGTGGCGGCATAGGCCACGAGGCGAGGGCGCAAGAAGCGAGTCTGGCCACCGGCCAATGCGCGTTCGGAGGTGTAGCGGATCAGGCCGCGGGCATAGCCCATTTTATCCATCACGCTGTCGCAGGCATCAATGCACGCGCCGCAACTGATGCAGTCGAGTTGCAGGCCATCGCGGATGTCGATGCCGGTCGGGCACACCTGTACGCACACGGTGCAATCAATGCAGTCGCCGAGCCCTGCGGCTTTTGCATTGATTTCTTTTTTACGCGCGCCACGGTTTTCGCCGCGCCTGGCATCGTAGGTCACGAGCAAGGTGTCGCTGTCGAACATCACGCTCTGAAACCGCGAATAGGGGCACATGTCGCGGCAGACCTTTTCCCGCAGCCAACCGGCATTCAAGTAGGTGGCGGCGGTGAACAGAAACAGCCAGACACTTTCGCTGGTGCCCAGGTTGAAGCTGATGAGGTCGTGACTGAGCGCGCGTATCGGCGTGAAATAGCCGACGAATGCCAGCGCGGTCAGCAGGCTGACGCCAAGCCATAAGCCATGTTTGCTGGTGCGGCGCAGCAGTTTATTAATTGACCAGGGCGCGTTATCGAGCTTGATCCGCTGATGGCGCTCGCCTTCGGTGAAGTGCTCGATGCGCATGAACACCCAGGTCCAGACGCTTTGCGGGCAGGTGTAGCCGCACCACACGCGCCCGGCGAATACGGTGATGAAGAACAGGCCGAACGCCGCGATGATCAGGATGGCCGAGAGCAGCACGAAGTCTTGCGGCCAGAAGGTGGCACCGAAAATATGGAATTGGCTTTTGCCCAGATCCCAAAGCACGGCTTGGCGACCGTTCCAGTTGAGCCAGGCCGTGCCGAAGTACAGCACGAACAAGGCCCCGGCTCCGTAAAGACGCAGCGAGCGATAGAGCCCGGTGAAACTGCGGGTGTGAATTGCGCCTCCCGCCATCGCCGGCGTCTGGCGCACTGGGCTGGAGGAAGTTGCGGGTTCGATAAGTGTTGCGGGGATGCGCTCGCTCACGTCATGAGCCTCGTCTGGTTTTATCAGGCGAGCGCATGATCAGGTTGCGAGGTGTTTTAGAACAGGCTCAGTTTTTTGTAAAAAAAGCATATCAGCCTGACGCGTTGTCGCACCCCGGCTGTGTTTGGCGCGCAATCAAGCGGCACATGACCGGCGCTGGTGGTTATCGAGGATGCAGTTTCAGGTGGGCGCGCACTGCGCTACGCGTCGCGCAGCAAGTCGTGGGAATCCAGCAAGCGGTAGGCAATTTCCGGGCGCTGTTCCAGTGCGCGGCGAATGGCGGCGGGGATGGCCTGACGGGTTTTACGGCACAGGCCGATTTGCTCGGCGATGTCGATGACGATACCGCGCATGCTGCGCACCTCGTTAAAACCCGGCGCGATGGACACCCGGATGCCAAGTTGCTGGTACATGCGTCGTTGCATGTGTTCCAGGTCTTCCAGGCTACTGACTGACTCGAGCCGTTCGAGCAGGCGTTTCTCTTCGCTGCGGGTGAGCAGCAATATCCGTGTATCGCCGCCCGGGATTTCCACAAGCTGCTCGCGCTCGCAATTGCAAGCGCCGGGCGGGCAGGGTTGGCGGGTGGCGATGGACGAGTTCATGGCTTGATCATAGCGGTTTGTCAGGCCGTTTTAGAAGCCATCAAGCTACAGGTGCTTGCCGAGTGTTGCGGGTTGCGTGGCTGACAGGTAATCAGCCACGTTCAGGATTTACTCGGGCTGGCTGAGCTCTTCATGGAAGTCGCTCGCCCCGTGACGCCAGTAAGCGGCCACGCGCATGGCTTGCTTGGAGTGACCTTTGTCGTCGGCCAGAATCTTGCGCACCTTGGCCATGCTCGAGGCTTCACCCGCGCCCCAGGCGAAACCGTCGCCTTCGGGTAATTGCAAAGCGACTACCGCATCGATCAGCTCATCGGCGTTCTGTACCCACTGCACCTGCACATTGGCCTGTGCGGCAAATTTGCGTTGGTCCGCTGCATCAGCAACCTGGGCGATAACGATGGCGTGGCTGTTTACCGGCAGCTCTTCGAGGCGACGGCTGACGGCTGGCAGGCCGGTTTCATCGCTGATGAACAAATGCCAGGCGTAATCCATCGGCACAATCATCGAGCCGCGCGGGCCACCGATAATGGCGTTGTCGCCGACCTTGGCATTGCGCGCCCATTCCGACACCTGGCCGTCGCCATGCAGGGCAAATTCGACGGTGAGTTCATTGGACACGGAGTCGAAGTGACGCGGTGTGTAGTCGCGGCGCACGGTTTCGCCATCGGCGTCGGCGAACATGAATTTGATGTGATCATCAAAGCCCAGCGAGGTGAAATCCTGCAGAGCCTCGCCGGCAAATGTCAGGCTGACAAAGCCTGAACCAATCGCATTGATACGCGTAACCTGGACATCGCGACGGCGTAATTCGTGGCGTACGCGTTGCACGCGGCGCTCTTGGGTAGTTGCCATGGTTGTACCTCGGTGGGTTAAGTTGATAATATCAACAATCATAATTTCACATGGTTGATAAAGTCAACAGTATGAGCAGCGATATTGCCAATCAGGTTTTTGAGTCCATCCACTCGCTGATGCATTTGTATCGGGCGCAGCAATACCGCTCCCTGCGCGACGGGCCCTTCGAGCTGACGCACATGGAGTTCAAGGTGTTGGCTTTCTTTGCCCGTCATCCGGGCTCAACCCAGAGTGATCTGGTGGCCCACAGCGGGCGCGATAAAGCCCAGCTGGCGCGGCTGATGCAGGGCTTGAAGAGCAAGGGCTTTGTGCAGGGCTGCGCTGATCAGACCGACCGACGCAGTATTCGCATGGAGTTGACCGCGACCGGCCATGAGGTGTTCAACACCGTCGAGGAGCAAGGTCGCCACGTGTCGAACAGCGCGGTCAAAGGTTTGACCGACGCCGAGTGCCAGCAACTTAATGAATTGCTGGCGCGGGTGCGGGCCAATATCGAAAACGCCAACTGAGTTCGAGAGCTGCGCGGGATCTACGCAGCGCCCGCGCCGCCAGTTGCCAGAGCGGGCGGGTTATTTGGCTTTGAGAAACTCCAGCACCGAGTCCGCAATGATTTGCGGTTGCTCCGCTATCAGCGCATGCCCGGCGTTATTGACCCGCTGCAGGGTTATCCGGTCGCCGAACTCTTGCTTGAGCAGTTCACCGTTTTCCGGCGTGGCGATCTTGTCCTGCTCGCCCTGAATCACCAGAACCTTGGCTTTGCCTGCGCCCCACCAGTCTTCTGTAGGCTGCGCCTTGGCGGCAGTGATTTGCATTTTGGCGACTTTGGCGTGCCAGCCATCGCGCCAGACCTCGGGGTCATTGCCGGGTGCAAAGAAGGCGTAATTAACTGCGTCCATGTGTTGCTCGGGTGACAGCTTGAGGTTGAAAGACGCCATCAGCGCGGCTTCAGCACCTGGCTGCATTGGCGCTTTGCCGCCGGCTGCGAGCATGACCACTCGTTTGATCTTCTCTGGATGGCGGGTTGCCAGCAAACTGCTGACACGCTGGCCGAACGCGTGGCCAATCACGATCAGCTCCTTGGCATCGGCAGGCACGGTGGCCAGTGCATCACCCGCCAGATCATCCAGCGTCAACGCTTGCATCGGGCCGGAACTTCCACCAATACCGCGTGGTTCCGGGCGAATTGTGCTGTAGCCGGCATCAACCAGCACCTGGGCCAGGTGATCATAATCACTGGCCGGGCGGCCTAGCGATGCAATCATCAACACCGGCGGGCCCGCACCATCGACCTTGTACTCGATGGTGGCCTCGCCGTGTTTGACCGTTTGGCTGGCAGCCACTGCACTGGCAGCCACTGCGCTCGTGGCGCTAACAACATAGCTGGCGGCCAGCAGCGCCAGACTGATAAGTGATTTACAACTGCGCATGGGGAGTTTCCCTGAATGCTTGTTCGGGTGATTCGGCCACGTGGGTGGCCAAGAGAGCTTGCGCGTGGGCAATCAGGCAGGATTATCGAGTTAAGACAGCACTGCAAACCGGCGACCTTCACCGGTTGAGCAACACCCTAACAGGCTTGTTCATCGACTGCCGTGCTAAACCCCGTCGAGTGGCCAGCGGGCGATTTCACGGTAGCGGCCTTGATGGGATTCAAACAACGCAAAGTAATCACATTTTAACCAAAATTCAGGTTCGCTTGGAGATTCGGGAAGCGTTGAGTTAAAACGCCGCGACAGGGTGACATGCGGGCGAAACTCCTTGGCTTCGGCACCGAGCCCGAGCGGCAGCAGTGCTTGTTGCAAGGCGTAGGCTAATTGGCCGAGGGCTTTCGGCGGCTGGCTTGGCGTAAGCATTAAGAGGGCGTTGCGCTGCCAGACCTCAAAGCGGTCGAGTGTGATGCGCAGCGGCGCTTGCGGGCGACGCACGGTTGCTGCCGCCTGACAAACCTGTTCAATCTGGTCGAGTTCGACCGCGCCCAGAAACAATAAGGTCAGGTGGAAGTTTTCACTGGGCACCGGGCTGCCATTGCGCAGCCCCAGCTCGCGTCGCCATTGGGCGATGGCCTTGCGTTGCGGTTGGGCGCAGGGCAGGGCGAAGAACAGGCGTTTTTGCGGCAGTTGAGGCTCGGGTGTAGATGGGCTCATGCGCGGGGCGTCCTCTCAGTTAGCCGGGCAAGTAGCGGGATCAAGTTGCAATTGGGCTGCGGTGATGCCAATCGCGCGCTTACCGAAACTTGAAATATTGGTCAGCGTGGCGTTGTGGTGAGCGATTATCTGCGCGGCGCTTAATACACCGTTATCGACCGTCGAGTGGGCATCGGTGATGAGCACCACTTCGTAGCCGAGGGCCAGAGCGCGGCGGGTTGTGGTGTCGACACAAAAGTCGCTTTGTAATCCGCAGATCACCAGGCGATCGATGCCATGTGCGTCGAGCAGTGCGCTCAGCTCGGTGTTGAGAAACGAGTCCGGTGTGGTTTTGCGCACGCGAAAATCATTCGGGCCGGTTGCAAGTGTCGCTGCCAGTTGCCAGCCAGCACTTCCAAATTGCAGCAAGCCTCTGGGCTCCTCATGTTGGATGAAAACAACTGGCAGGTTGGCGGCGTGCATCTGTGCGCTGAGCTGGTTGATTGCCGCGATCACACGGTCAGCCTCAAAGGCTGAATATTCACCCGTGCACAGTGCCTGTTGCACATCGATGATCAGTAACGCGGTGCCCATGGCGTCTCTCCATTAATGCCAGAGTGCGAGGTTATCAGGCTTGAGCCTGAGCTGGCAGAGGCGTTTTGTCGGTGATTTGGACAAATCTGATACGAGCTATGTTAGCGATAACATTTCGATGTTAGAGTACTGCCATCGCTTAATTATGTGCTTGGAGTGCTGTCATGCTGACGTGTGGAGAGTTGTTGGTCGAGATGTTGGAAGGTTTCGGTGTGGACACCGTGTTCGGGATTCCCGGGGTACATACCGTGGAGCTTTATCGCGGCTTGCCGGCCACCCAAATCACGCACATCACACCACGTCACGAGCAGGGCGCAGGCTTTATGGCCGATGGTTATGCGCGCGTCAGCGGCAAACCGGGTGTGTGCTTCATTATTACCGGGCCGGGCATGACCAACATCACCACCGCAATGGGCCAGGCGTATGCTGACTCGATCCCGATGCTGGTGATCTCCAGTGTCAACAACACCGAGCAATTGGCCATGGGCGGCGGGCGTCTGCATGAGCTGCCTTCGCAGAGTAATCTGGTGGCGGGAGTTGCAGCGTTCAGCCATACGCTGATGCGCGCAGATGAATTACCTGCGGTGCTGTCACGCGCCTTTGCGGTGTTCAACAGCGCCCGTCCGCGACCGGTGCATATCGAGATTCCGATCAATGTGATCACCGCCTCTGCCGATCACGTCAAGCGCAAGCTAGGCGCTGTGCCGAGCCGTCCGGCGCCATGCCCGGATGCAATTCTGCGCGCGGTAGACATGCTCAAGTCGGCCAAGCGCCCGCTGGTGCTGCTCGGCGGCGGCACAACCCATGCCTGCGCCGAGGCTGAGCGTCTGGTCGAGGCGCTGGATGCGCCCACCGCGTATACGATTAATGCCAAGGGCGTTTTGCCCAAGGGCCACCCGCTGGCGCTGGGCTCCAATCAGTCGCTGGTGCCGGTGCGCGAGCTGGTGCTGCAAGCCGATGTGGTGTTGGCGATTGGTACTGAGCTGGGCGAGACTGACTACGACGCCGTGTTCGACGGCAACTTCCAGATTGAAAGCCAGTTGATCCGGGTTGATATCGACGCTGAACAGCTCAATCGCAATTACCCGGCCGACATCGCCATTCTCAGTGACTCGCGCCTGGCAATTAAGGCGCTGTTGGCAGGCTTGGGTGAAGTGCCGGCATTCAATCCACAAGGTCCCGGCAGCAAACTTGCGGCGCAGGTGCGTGAGCAATTGGATACGCAAGTTCCTGAAGCTTGGCGTGCGCAAAAGCGCGTGCTGGATGTGTTGCAGGAAACCTTGCCTGAGATGATTTTTGCGGGCGACTCAACGCAGATTGTCTACTCCGGTAATCACTTGTTTGAAGCCAATCAGCCGCGCACCTGGTTCAATTCATCCACCGGTTACGGCACCTTGGGTTACGGTTTGCCAGCAGCCATTGGCGCCAAACTGGCCGCTCCCGAGCGTCCGGTGGTGGCGTTGATCGGCGACGGCGGTATTCAGTTCACGTTGTCGGAACTGGCTTCGGCGGTGGAAGCCAATGCACCGGTGATCGTCTTGCTGTGGAACAACAGCGGTTACGGCGAAATCAAACGCTACATGCAAAATCGTGACATCCCGACCATTGGTGTCGATATCTACACCCCGGACTTCCTCACGCTGGCCAAGGGTTTCGGCTGCAATGCCGAGCGCGCTGAAAGTTTCGAGCAGTTGCGTGAGTTGTTGTTGAGCGCGGCCAAGGCTGACCGGCCAACGATTATTGAAATACAGGAACATGCCGAGTTCCTGTCCGCCGTGTAAGCAGTTGCGCCGCAGCCACCAGTTGGCGCGGCCTTGCGCCTTCAGTTACATGCATTTCACAGCCCTTATTGGCCTGCGCTCTGTTGATAGGGATAATTGTTGAGTGACCAATAGGGGACTGTTTGCGTGATCAAAAATAAACCCACCGTGCAGGATGTGGCGCGCTTGGCGGGCGTGTCCGGCATGACCGTGTCGCGCGCGCTGAGCAAGCCTGAGCTGGTTTCGGAAGAGACCCGCAACCGGATTGAACAGGCCGTGCGTGAGTTGGGGTACGTGCCCAATCTGGCTGCCAGTGCCTTGGTTACTAGGCGCAGCGGAGTCGTGGGCGCATTGATCACCACAATCACCAACCCGATTCTGGCGACCACCATCGAAATTCTTCAACAAGGCCTGAGCAAGGCGGGTTTGCACATGTTGATCGGCGAGACGCGTTTCTCGCCCGAAGAAGAAACCAAGATGCTCCGTGCGTTTCTCGGTCGCCAACTCGACGGGCTGATCCTCGCATACGGCTATCACACCCCCGAAACCCTCACGTTATTGCAGGCGGCGCGCATTCCGGTGGTCGAGTTATGGGACTTACCAGAGGGCGATGAGCCGCGTACGCCGGTGGGGCAGGTGGTCGGCTTTTCGAACTGGGCGGCAGGCGCAGCAGCGGGTCAGCATCTGGTCGACTGTGGCTATCAACGGCCGGCATTCTTCGGCTACGAAGATGCGCGTGAAAATCTTCGCTGGCAGGGGTTTCGCCAAGCTGTAGTCGAAGGGCTTGGCATCGAGCCGCTGCGCTACAACACCTCGGCGATTCCGCATATTGATGACGGAGTTGCGGTGATTGAACGCTATGTGCGCGGTGAACTTGAGTTCGACGGCGCCTTCTTCACCAACGATATGCCGGCCATCGGCGCGTTGTTTACCTGTCAGCGTAATGGCATTGATGTGCCAGGCGAGCTGGGCATCTGTGGCTTCGGGGACTTGCCAATCGCCCGCGTGGCTTCACCGGCCTTGACCAGCGTGCGGGTGCCCGCAGAATTGGTTGCCAACACCACCGTGGAATTACTCACCCAGCAAATCAAGGGTGAAGGCGTTGGCGCGATGCTCAATGATGTCGGCTCTGAGTTGATTGCCCGCGAATCCACCGCACGGCGCAGCAGCTAGTTTTTGTCCGCAGGTGTATTAATGCAGCGATAGTAGGCTCAGGTTGCATTGACGCAGCCTGTTTAGCTGCCGTGTTGGTTACGCTTCACGCCATTGCAACAGCCATTGGGCGAAGTGATCGACCTTGGGTTCGCGGTTGTGTTTGGGGACTACGACGTAGTACTGACCGCAGTTCAAAGGCTGCTCGCAGGCGATAACCAGCCGGCCAGCGTCTACCTCTTCGGTGATAAAAAAGCGCGGCAGCACTGTGGCGCCCAAACCATGCAGCGCGGCATCGCGGACAAACTGGAAGTGTTCCAGGCGTTGGCCCGGGAGCATTTCAATTTCCTTTTGCGAAAGCCCTGCTGCATCCAGCCATAGCTGGGTCGAGGAGCGAAATTGCGCCGAATGCGCAGCATGGTGCAAGAGCGGGTAGCGCAAGATGTCCCGGCGTTGGTGGATTTCTCCATAGCGCTCAAGCAGCTCCGGCGTGCACACCGCGAGCATGTCGCCATTCATCAAATGATACGCATCGAAACCGGGCCAGTTGCCGTCGCCGTAGAGAATTCCGACGTCGTATCCCTCGTGGCCGTCATACAAACGGCGCAGGTCATTCATGATTTCCAGATCTATTTCGGGGTGCTGGCGAGCGTAATCACGCAGCTTGGGCAATAGCCAGCGCGTGGTGAAAGAAGGCTCGGCGCCCACGCGCAAGTGCCCGGTATGGCTGCTGCGAACCTGATGCGTAGCCGCTTCGATCTGGTCCAGCAGCAGGCTGATCTCTTGCGCGTACTGGCGACCCGTATCAGTCAGCAACAGGCGTTGCTTGACGCGTTCGACCAGCGAGCAGCCGAGCATGTCTTCAAGGTTCTTGATTTGCCGGCTCACGGCACTTTGCGTCAGGTTCAGTTCCGCCGCCGCCTTGGTCACGCTCATGTGGCGCGCGAAAGCGGTGAAACAACTGAGCGAGATCATGCTGGGAAGTTGTCGGCGCACAATAGTTCATGACGTTTTGGAATGAGTGTATCAAGGATAAATCGATATTTCTGACACAACAAGCGCCTTAACCTGACGCCTAGGGATGGCAGCTATGCCGCTGCACTGACTGAGCCTGCGTGCGGCATTGCATCAGTCAGTTTTCAGAGTGACATAACAAAAGGCGCAAATACTCGATGAGTGATTCAGTACACGAGCAATCGTTACGCACCGATCTGGCAGCAGCATATCGCCTGCTCGACCTTAATGGCTGGAGCGATCAGGTGTTTACCCATATTTCAGCTCGCCTGCCGAGCGCCGAGCCGTCATTTCTGATCAATCAGTACGGTCTTGCACCTGACGAAGTCTGCGCATCGAATCTGCTCGCCATCGACGTTAACGGCAAAAAGCTTGATCCGAGCCTGAGTGATGTCAATCCCGCCGGTTTCACCATTCACAGCGCCATTCATATGAACCGCCACGATGCGGTGTGTGTCATGCACACGCACACGTTGGCGGGTATGGCTGTGGCGGCAATGGAGGAGGGGCTGTTGCCGCTGAATCAGACCAATATGGCCTTCTACAACCGCGTGGCTTACTACGACTACGAAGGCATTCCGCTAGACCTCGAAGTACGCGAGCGGATTGTTGCGGCGCTGGGTAACCGCAACTGCGCGATCTTGCGCAATCACGGTTTGTTGACCGTTGGGCGCAGCGTGGCTGAGGCCTACTTCTTCATGTTCTATCTCAACAAGGCGTGTGAGATTCAACTGGAGGCCCTGAAAACCGGGCGTCCTTTGATTATGCCGTCCAGTGAAGATTGTGAAATGACAGCTCAGCAGTTCGAACACCCGGCTTATCACCAGGAGAGTGTTGAGCTGGTGTGGCAGGCCGAATTACGCAAACTGGACCGTTTGGACCCGACGTTTCGCGACTGAATACACGCAACCGCGTGACTTTGAATGACTAGAACTGCGTGCAAACCAGGCAGCACCACAACTATAAAAAGGTGAAAACATGCTGGAATCAAGCGAGACACAAACCACGTCAAGTCAACATGGAGCGCCATTGGGACCCTACACCACCAAGCAATTACTGCGTTTCATCATTCCAACTTTGTTTGGTGTTTTGTTGTTTCTGACGCCATTGAGCGTGGATGGGCGCATTACGGTGATGATTGCGTTCATCATCGACTACGTGAACGATGTGCTCAAACCGATGATGGTACCGGCCACCGTTGCTGTGGCGACGATTCCCAGCCTGATTACCTTGTTGGTGCGATTCAGTCCGCTGAAAAACAACCCCAATCGTTTTATTCAACTGTTCAATCCAAGCCTGGCTTGGACCGCCGTCAGGGTGATCGGTGCGGTGCTGATGTTGATGGTGTTTTTCGAGGTCGGCCCTGAGTGGATCTGGAGCCGCGACACTGGCGGGGTGATGTTGTACGACGTTGGCCCGGTGGTGTTGGCGATCTACTTGCTGTCCGCCATTTTGTTGCCGCTGCTGACCGACTTTGGCTTGATGGAGTTCATCGGTACCTTGGTCAGTCGTGTGTTCGAGAAGCTGTTCGGCCTGCCGGGTCGCGCGGCGGTTGACTGCGCGGCGTCGTGGCTGTCGGCGTCCAGCGTGGGCATCATGCTCACCACCCAGCAATACCGAAACGGCTTCTACTCCAGTCGTGAAGCCTGCGTGATCTCGACCAATTTCTCGATCGTATCCATTGCCTATTCCTACCTGCTACTCAAGCTGATTGGCATGGAGCATGTGTTTATTCAGTGGTATCTCTCGGTAGCGGTTACCGGAATTATCTGCGCCCTGATCGTGCCAAAACTGCCGCCACTGCGTGGTAAGCTCGACACCTACGCCCCAGGCGTTGGCAAGCAACTGGTGACCGATGACGACCATGGGCAGGGTTTGTTTGCCCTGGGTCTTAGCCGCGCAATCCAGCGCGCTGAAAAAGCCAGCAGTCCGCTGGAGTTGATCAAGCAAGGCGTGCACATCAGTGCCGACATCGCGATTTCGGTGTATCCGGCAATGATGTTGATCGGCTGCGTCGGCCTGTCACTGATCAAATACACCACGGTGTTTCATGTGTTGTCCATGCCGCTGGTGCCTTATCTGGAACTGCTGCAGATTCCGCAGGCCGCTGAGGCAGCCCCGGCGCTGCTGGCGGGTGTTGTCGACAGCATCATGCCGTCGATTCTGGCGTCTGGGATTGAGAGCGAAATCACCCGCTTTGTGCTGGTAGGCGTTGCGGTTACCCAGATCATCTTCTTCACCGAGGCGGCCATCATTCTGGTCCGTGCCAACTTCGGCCTGCACTTGCGTGACCTGTTGGCGATCTATCTGCTGCGCGTGCTGATCTCCTTGCCCGTGCTGTCGCTGATGGCGCACCTGGTCCTGTAGTCCGGCAATTTTCCCACCTTCACCCAGACACCCGAGTGGCGTCTAAGTGAAGGTTTTTTTATTCGCTATTTACTGCGCAGAGGGTTTTTCGTAGCACCCGCGCGCTTTGAACATGTGAGAACTATCCAATGGCCAAGTCTGATCAATATCTCTCCTCCAATATTGCGGGCGCCATCGGCGCTGCCGAGTTGGTGCTTTTCAATGGCCGTATTTACACGGTCAATGAGCAGCAGCCTTGGGTTGAGGCCGTCGCTATTAAACATGGCCGGTTTGTCGCGGTGGGCAGCTACGCCGATGTTCAGCCATTGATTGGCGAGCGAACGCGAGTGTTGGACCTGAATGGCCGCTTTGCCATGCCGGGTCTGTACGACATGCACACCCATCCCGACCTTGCGCTGGCGCCCGGCTATTCCGGAGATTTGAACATCGGGCTGGATGACCCGACGCCTGAGCAGGTCAAGCAGGCTGTGCTGGATTACGCGGCGGCCAACCCCGGTGAGGGCTGGATCTACGGGCAGTATTTTGTCCGGTACACCTTCAAGCAAGCAGGCCTGGGAGCGGATCGCGAATGGCTGGACAGCTTTATGCCGGATCGTCCGGTAGCAATTCTCGACCGTTCATGGGGCTGCATGATGGTCAACTCCAAGGCATTGGAGCTGGCAGGCATTGATGCCGACACCATGGACCCGCGCCACGGTTATATCGAGCGCGACAGTGTGACCGGCGTGCCTAACGGGATTTTGGTGGACGGTGCATACGCGTTGATCCACGCCGCCATGCCGCCAACCCCGCAGCATGCTTTGCAGCGTGCGTACCGCGAGGGTGTGCAGTTTCAGAGTGGTCATGGCGTGGTGGGAACCAAGTATGTGCATGTTTGCGAGCATCGCCTGAATGCACTGAAAGCTATTGATCAGGCCGGCGAGTTGACGGTGCGGGTCGAAGCCGCAATCAGTTGGCAGGATGATATTTTCCCGGTCAAGCGGCGTTGGGAGTTGCTCGCGGGTGAACGGCATTTCTATCGCAGCGCCCGGCTCAATGCCAACGCGGTGAAGTTCCATTTCGACGGCACTCATGAGTCGCGTTCCTCTTACCTGTCGAGCGTATGGCCGGGTGAAACCAGCTGGCGTGGGCATCTGAATCTGACGCCTGAGCATATCAGCGACATGGTCGTGGACATGGACCGAAAAGGCGTGCGGGTTATCGCGCATTGCACCGGCGATGGCGCGTCTGATTTGTTTCTCGATGCAGTGGCTGAAGCGCGTCGGCGTAATGGCGACAGCGGTGTTCGTCACCAATGTGCGCACAGCACGACTCTGCTCGATGCCAACCTGGAACGCTTCGCCCAGTTGCAGGTAACCGCTGAATTTTCCCCGGTGGGCTGGTTTCCGTCCTCCTTTGCCAACGCCCGTACGGTGTTCGGTGAGGAACGCATGCAACGCGCCTATAACTTCAAAGGCGTGCTCGATGCTGGCGGCGTAGCCGTGATGGGCACCGACTGGCCGGTATCCAGCATCAATCCATGGATCGGCTTCGAGGCGATGATCACCCGCGAGAATCCTTTTGGCAGCGAAGAGGGCAGCTTTTACGGCAACCCGATTACGTTAGAGCAGGCCATCCGTGTAATGACCATCAATGGCGCCTGGTGCATGGGCATGGAAGATAAGGCCGGCTCCATTGAAGTCGGCAAGTCGGCGGACTTGATTGTGCTCGACCGCGATCTGTTCGCACGCTCGGCCAAGGGCAATATTCATGACACTCAAGTTCAACTGACCTTGCTTGAGGGCGAGGTGATGTGGGATCGACAGGGCGAGTTCAACAACACCGACCATGCCGCAGTCTGGCAGGGCGAGTTGCCAAACTTCTGATTGATCGGGTCAGGGCCTGGCCCTGACTGCAAGCCAAGAGGCGGAAATTTATGCACAGGCGAGAAAGTATTCCGGTCACCATCGTTTCCGGATTTCTGGGGGCAGGCAAGACCACCCTGTTGAATCGCATTCTTAACAGCGATCACGGGTTGCGTATGGCCGTCATGGTTAATGACTTTGGTGCCATCAATATCGACAGCCAACTGATCGTCAGCCAGACCCAGACGACTGTCAGTCTGGCCAACGGCTGTATCTGTTGTACGGTCGAAAGCGACCTGATCGAGCAGATGGGGCGGCTGCTGGACAACCGCGAGAACCGGCCCGAGTACATTGTGATCGAGGCGAGTGGTGTGTCCAATCCGGTGAAGATTGCCAGCACCTTGCGTTATCCACAGTTTCGTAACGCTTTGCATATCGACAGCATTCTGACGGTGGTCGATGCCGCGCAGTTCGAATCACTTGAGGGTGACATGGCGCAATTGGCCATGGAGCAGTTGGATGCGGCAGACATTATTGTGTTGAACAAGATCGATCAGGTCAGTCCGCAGCAGGTGGACGCTCTGCGTTCGCGCTGGTTGTATCCCAATGTCAGGCTGTTGCAAGCCGTTGAGTGTGATGTGCCGCTGGAGTTAGTGCTTGGCGTTGAACGTTTCAAATCGGCGCAAACCTTCAGGCCGGTTAACGCCGCTGCACCCTCAGTTAAAACGCCGAGTGTGACGGATCACTCGGCGCTATTTGCGAGCTGGAGTTGGCGCAGCGACAAGCCATTGTCGCTCAAAGCCTTGCGCCAAACTCTGGCATCGTTGCCTGCTGACATCTACCGGGCCAAAGGTGTTTGTAATCTGGTTGAGGTGGCAGACAAGCGCTGTGTGCTGCATTTGGTTGGCAGCCGTAGTGAAATCAAGCCGCAAGACACGTGGCGTGGAACCAGCCCTTACAGTGAGTTCATTGTAATCGGGACGCACGGCGCAATTGATCCGGCCAATCTGCAAGCCGCCTTCGATCAGTGCGTCGCTTGAGTGGACGCTGCGCAAGATGGGCTTCATCTTGCGCAGCTGATTGTTCACGCCAGCGCCGCTTGCTCCATGCCGGTGCGCATGGTTTCTGCATCTTTTACAAAGCAGCGAGAGGCTTGCAGTAAGGCCAATGTGGTCAGCACAAATGCAACGGGAATCAGCAGCATTGCGTCGTGCAGGCCGATGGCCTTGAAGGTTTCGTTCATCTCGCTGGCGCCAGCTGCCAGCATGGCGGCGTGAGCGTAATGGTCCGACAACATTCCGACAACCACTGGGCCCATCCCGCCGCCGAGCAAGTACAAGCCTGCAAAAAACAGCGCGACCGCCGTGCCGCGTAGGCGTGGCTCGACCACGTCCTGAATGGCGGTGTACACGCAGGTGAAGTAGTTGTACGAAAACAGCCAGCCCACGCTGAACACCGCGATGAATACGCCCACTTCTATTTGTCCGGCGAGCAATGCGTAACCGGTTGCCAGTGCCGAGATGAACATGCTGATGGCGGCAAACATCAGGCGGCCGGTGGCCCAGCGCTGATGAACTTTATCGGCAGCCCAGCCGCCAAGTGTCAGGCCGAACAGGCCGGTAATCCCGACAATCACGCCCGTGGCCACCGCCGCCTGCTGCAACGGCAGGTGAAAGTAGCGTTGCAGCATAGGCACCATAAAGGTGTTGCACGCATAGCTTGCGAAATTGAATGCCAGCCCCGCCAGCAGCAACCACCAGAAGGTGCGAATGGCCAGGACTTTGCGCAGCGGTTTTTCGACTGGCGTGGTGGCAGACTTGACCACCTCAGCCGCCCCGCGTGAAGGTTCTTTGATCAGGAAGATAAACACAGCCAACAACATGCCCGGCACTGCGGCGATGAAGAAGGGCGCGCGCCAGTTGCCGAATGCTTCGACCATTGCACCTACAGTGAAGAACGCCAGGACCAAGCCGAGCGGTAAGCCGAGCATGAAAATGCCCATTGCGCGAGCACGGCGTTGGGTGGGGAACAAGTCACCGATCAACGAGTTGGCTGCAGGCGCGTAACTGGCCTCGCCAAGGCCTACGCCCATGCGCACAAACAGGAAGGTTATGAAATTACCGGCCATGCCAGTCGCGCCGGTAAGACCGCTCCAGACGAGCAGGCCCCAGCCCATGATCTTGCGCCTTGAGCCCGTGTCGGCCATGCGGCCCAACGGGATTCCGGCAATCGCATAGACGATTGTGAATACGGTGCCGGCCAGGCCCACCTGTAAATCGCTGAGGCTCCACTCCATGCGCATCGGTTCTATGATGATGGCGGGGATGGTGCGGTCAAAAAAGTTGAACAGGTTGGCCAGGAAAAGCAGAAATAATACGCGCCAGGCGTTCTTGGCTTGCTGGGACTCGTGCATGTAGCTGACCTCATTGTTGTTATTGGTGAGGTATTGCCAGGTTAAATATCGAGACACATGGCGGCTCGGTTTAGATAACGCATGTGCCGATCAAACGTTGCTTTGGCCTGAGCGTCAATCAAACAAAGCCATGGTTTGGAACGCTTATAAGGTGCGATTAGTCAGACGTATCAGCCTGCGATGGGTTTAGGTGATCAGTGTCGTGGTCAATTCTGCGCAGGTGCTGTAAGGCTGCGGTCATAAAAGATCTGTTGCTAATGGCTATTCAGGAGAAGGGTTTTCTATGTACGGAAGACGCACGGCGGTAACCGGGTTGTCACTGCTGGCGCTGTTGGCGGCTAATCCGCTGCAGGCAGCCAAGCTTAGCGAGACGTCAGTTAAGTCAGCAGTGGATCAGAGCGTATTGCCGCTGATGCAGGAGCAGGGCATCAAAGGTATGGCGGTCGGGGTGACCGTAGATGGCGAGCGCTATCTATATAGTTATGGCTTGGCCGCGGCCGAGGGGGCTGTTCCGGTAACCGAAGAAACCCTTTTCGAGATCGGCTCACTAAGCAAAACCTTCACCGCAACGCTGGCGGCGTATGCGCAAGAGAGCGGCCACTTGGCGTTGACTGACCGTGTGACGCAGCATTTGCCGGATTTGCGTGGTAGCGCGTTCGATAACATCAGTTTGCTGCAGCTCGGCACCTACAGTGCGGGCGGCTTGCCGTTGCAGTTTCCTGATGGCGTTAATAATGAGCCTGAGATGTACCGCTTCTACCGTCAGTGGCAGCCGAGCTATGCAGCGGGCAGTCATCGGCAATACTCAAACCCGAGTATCGGGCTGCTCGGCTATATCGCTGCGCGAAGCATGGGCAAACCGTTCGATACGTTAATGCAGAAACAGCTATTTCCGGCGCTGGGTCTTGCCCATAGTTATCTGCAAGTGCCTGCCGCCCGAATGCCTGATTATGCGCAAGGCTACATGGCCAATGGTCAGCCGGTACGCGTGAGTAAAGGAATGCTCGACGCACAAGCGTACGGGGTTAAAACCACGGCAGGCGATGTGCTGCACTTTATTCAGCTGAATATGTCAGGTGAAGCACTGAAGCAACCGTATCAACGGGCGATAGCGACGACGCAACGGCCTTATTACAAGGTTAAAGGCATGTACCAGGGATTGGGCTGGGAGCTGTACCGCTACCCGACAACGCAGGAGACGTTGCTGCAAGGCAACTCATCAAGCATGGCGCTGGAGCCACATCCGCTTAAGCCGGTAGCAGCGCGCGAGCAGGCTGGCTCCGAATGGCTGGTTAACAAAACCGGTTCAACCAATGGGTTCGGTGCATACGCCGTGTTCATCCCGTCCAAGCGAGTGGGGGTAGTGCTCTTGGCTAACAAGAACTACCCGAATGCACTGAGAGTAAAGGCGGCGCTGCAGATCATTGATGAATTGAAGCCATAAGGTTCTGCTGGACTCTGTCCTGGATGATGGCCTTTTAGTGCTGATTGAAACAAATCCGCAATAAACCCTTGACGGCAAAACTGAGGTGCCTATAATGCGCACCTCTTCCGGCGTCGACCTCTCGGAAAACTTCTTAGAAAACAAGAAGTTAGCTTAAAAAGAGGGGTTGCAAAACAGCGAAAGCTGTGTAGAATGCGTCGGGCTCTGAAGGGTGGTTTTAAAGCCTTTTAGAGTGATCGCCACGGTGATCGGAAGCGGTAGAAAACGAGGTGTTGACAGCGGCTTTGAACGCTGTAGAATGCGCCTCCCGCTGACGAGAAGCTGGTTTGATCGGAAGCGCAAGTGGTTGAGTAGATTGAAGAAATTCTTCGAAAAACAGCTT
>NZ_FPBC01000003.1 GCF_900116605.1 Pseudomonas marincola | reverse complement strand
GCAGATACACCAATGACAGGTGCTCGAAGTCAGTGCCCTTGTCACGTTCGGACAGTGCTTTCTCGCGGAAGCTGGCAAGGATCTGGGATAAAACTGATGGCATCGTACGTTCCTTATTTATCGTGCTTCTAGGCAATCACAGAGCCTGACGCTACGCTCCAGATCCGTCCTGAAATCCAGTACTTATGGGTGCCGGGTGAGCTAGCACATGAGGAGGCTCCACACTCAGTTCCGGTTTATGAGAAGAATTGTAAGATGCTATAATTACACATGCAATTCCGCTTTACAGGCTTTATGTTACGCTAGACTGAAAAGGGATTTACACACTCAGTTCCGGATACTCTACAAATTCAGGCTTAGCGCCAGCGTTCAAAAAACCAAAATCCAAAATCCAATCAAGAGCAGACCGCGCACAGCAGGCCATCCGCCATGTCGGAAGCCGCGATGCGGAATCCGACCTCCAGGTCGCGCGGTTCACGGAGGATGGATTAGCCGCAATGCGGCGTAATCCGTCATGGCATTACGTCGGTGGAATGCATAACCCGATACACAGCAAATCACGGAGATTAGACTCCGTGCCTTACCCCAACCTCAATCCTCCTGCACATACCGCCGCGGCACCCGCGCGGTCACCTTGGTCAACAACTCATAACCAATCGTCCCCGCCGCACTGGCGACCTCATCAACGGGCAACTGCTCGCCCCAAAGCTGCACCGCATCGCCGACCTCGGCTTGCGGCAAATCAGTCAGATCAACCGTAAGCATGTCCATCGACACACGCCCCACCAACGGCACACGCTGCCCGCGAACAACCAACGGCGTACCCGCCGGTGCATGACGCGGATAACCATCCGCATAACCGCAACTCACCGTACCAATCCGGCTCACCCGCAGCGCCTCCCAGCCAGCGCCGTACCCCACGGTCTCACCCACCTCGACGGTACGAATCGCAATCAGCTCGGCATCCAGTTGCATCGCCGGTTTAAGGCCAAGCTCAGCCGCGCCGAGATCAGCAAACGGTGTGGCGCCATACAACATGATCCCCGGCCGCAACCAATCCATATGCGCCGCGGGGATGGTCAGAATCGCCGCCGAGTTAGCCAGTGAGCGCTGATCAAAATCCAGATCCAGCACCTCAAGAAAACGTTCGAGCTGATCTTCAGTCAGTGTATGCCCGCGCTCATCTGCACAGGCAAAATGGCTCATCAGGTTCAGTTCGCCAACCTGCTTCGCGCCTTGCAGCCGGGCATGGTTTTCTCGCAGCAGATGATCATCAAAGCCCAGCCGATGCATGCCGCTGTCGAGCTTCATCCACACATTCAGCGGCTGCTCGATGTCCAACGCCAATAGTTGATCAACCTGACGCTGGCTTTGCACCACGACATCAAGGCGCAGCTGCGCCGCCAACTGCAACTCGACAGCCTCAAAACAGCCCTCAAGCAGCAACACCCGGGCGTTTGCATGCAGCGCCCGAACCTCACAGGCCTCCTCAAGACAGGCCACGGCGAATCCATCGGCCTCGTCATGCAGCGCAGTCACCACTTCGCGCACGCCATGCCCGTAAGCATTGGCTTTGACCACGGCAAATGCTTCGCGGCCCGGCGCACAGCGCTTGGCAACGGCATAGTTGTGGCGGATGGCAGACAGATTGATGGTGGCGACGAGCGGGCGCATGAATACGGCATCCTCAAACAAAACAGGCGCTCAGTTTAACCACTGAACGCCTGTTTTAATCATGCTGCGGCATTTAAACCGCTGAGAGCCGCTACGCCTTAGTCGTCATCGAACTGGTAGCTGCCCGGCGCAAGGTTCTCGAAGCGCGAGTATTTGCCGAGGAAAGCCAGGCGCGTGGTGCCGATTGGACCGTTACGCTGCTTACCGATGATGATTTCCGCCACGCCCTTGTACTCGGTTTCGGGGTGATAAACCTCATCGCGGTAGACGAACATGATGATGTCGGCGTCCTGCTCGATCGCACCCGATTCACGCAAGTCGGAGTTGATCGGGCGTTTGTTGGGGCGCTGCTCAAGGCCACGGTTCAGCTGCGAGAGCGCAATCACCGGGCAGTTGAATTCTTTGGCCAAGGCTTTTAGCGAGCGGGAGATTTCAGAAATCTCGTTCACCCGGCTTTCGCTGCTGGAGCCGGGGATCTGCATGAGCTGCAAGTAGTCGACCATGATCATGCCGATCTCTCCATGCTCACGCGCCAGACGCCGCGTGCGCGCGCGCATTTCAGACGGTGAAATACCGGCGGTATCGTCGATGAACAGCTTGCGGTCGTTGAGCAGGTTGACCGCCGAGGTCAGGCGCGGCCAATCGTCATCATCGAGACGCCCGGCACGCACCTTGGTCTGATCGATGCGCCCCAGCGATGCGAGCATACGCATAACGATCGAGTCGGATGGCATCTCCAGCGAGTAGACGATGATCGCCTTGTCACTGCGCAACACGGCGTTCTCGACGAGGTTCATGGCGAAGGTGGTCTTACCCATCGACGGACGACCGGCAACGATCACCAGATCCGCTGGCTGCAAGCCGCTGGTCTGTGCATCCAGATCAGTAAAGCCTGTGGACAGGCCGGTAATGTCGTCACCGCTGTTGAACAGGGTGTCGATGCGGTCGATGGCCTTGACCAGAATATCGTTGATCGCCATCGGCCCGCCGGTCTTCGGCCGGGCCTCGGCAATCTGGAAAATCAGTCGCTCGGCTTCATCGAGGATTTCCTCGCCAGTGCGGCCTTCCGGTGAGTAGGCGCTGTCGGCGATCTCGCCGCTAATGCCGATTAGCTGACGCAAGGTGGCGCGCTCACGGATGATCTGCGCGTAAGCCTTGATGTTGGCAACCGACGGGGTGTTTTTCGCCAGCTCGCCCAGATACGCCAAACCGCCGGTTTGCGAGAGCTGGCCTTCTTTATCCAGCTGCTCGGACAAGGTGACCACGTCAAACGGCTGATTGCGCTCGGCCAGCTTGTAGATTGCACGGAAGATCAACCGGTGATCGTGGCGATAAAAGTCGCCATCAGACACCTGATCAAGCACCCGCTCCCAAGCGTTGTTGTCGAGCATCAGGCCGCCAAGCACAGCCTGCTCAGCCTCGATTGAGTGCGGCGGCACCTTGAGGGCAGAGGTTTGCAGGTCGTATTGCTCGGGAATGCTGATCTCGTTCATAAGCTCTGAGAAAAATGAGTGGCAATAAAAAACAAAAGGCACGACATCGCTTGCGCAATGACGTGCCTAATTGTCAGCAGACCTGCACCGAAGTGCAAGACCGCTATGTCGCATACTGCTTACGCAGCAACAACAATCAGCTTAACAGTCGCTTCAACGTCAGTGTGCAGGTGCACAGCAACGTCGTATTCGCCAACTTGACGAATAGTGCCGTTCGGCAGACGAACTTCAGCTTTAGCTACTTCAACGCCAGAGGCGGTCAGTGCGTCAGCGATGTCGTGAGTACCGATCGAACCGAACAGCTTGCCTTCGTCACCCGCAGTAGCGGTGATGGTGACTTCCAGTTCGCCCAGTTGAGCAGCGCGAGCTTCAGCCGAAGCTTTCTTCTCAGCAGCCAGCTTTTCCAGCTCGGCGCGGCGTGCTTCAAAAGCAGCAACGTTAGCAGCGGTAGCAGCAGTTGCTTTGCCTTTCGGCAGCAGGAAGTTACGGCCGTAACCAGCCTTAACATTCACTTTGTCGCCCAGGTTGCCCAGGTTGGCGATTTTTTCCAGAAGGATGACTTCCATTTGGGTCTTACCTCTTAACTTTTAACCTTCACCGTTCGTGGGGCCAGTGCCGTTTTTGCGCACGTAACGACCACGAAAATCAAACAGACTATCGACTATGGCCAAGACCACGAGTAACGGATAAGTCAGCTGCATAAACAGCAACAGCGTGATGTACAGCCCAACCAGCCAGAACTTCGCCAGCCGCCCTTGCGCCACCAGCCCATGAATCAGGGCGATGCCCGCAAACGCCAACGGTACGCTACACAACGGTGTCAGCATTGCCAGTTGCAGGCCCAGATTAGGACCGACCAGCATGCCTACCAGTAGCAACATCGCCAACGGCGGCGGCAATCTCAGTGCGCGAAACTCGCGCCCAAAACCACCCGGGTTGTACAGCAACGCCTGCCAATAACGCCCAAGAACCAGGCTTAACAGGCTGACTATCTGCAACAAGGCTGCTATCAATCCGGTCAGGACCGGTGCAATCAGGCTACCCAGGCGAGCTTGCTCGTCTACCGACATCTGCTGGTAGACCCCATCTAGCATTTGCGGCATGAGCTTTTGGATCTCACCCGCCATTGCATCGATGGGTTCGCGAAACTGCGCACCCAGAACCAACCCATACACCAGGCCCAATGCCACGCTGCAAAGCAGCACACGGTTCCAGGACTCGCTGGCGCGCAACAACAACGCCAGCCCTAATGCACCGAACAACACCAAAAGGGTGCGCGGCTCACCAAAATACCACCAGCCAATGGCCGGTAATAAAGCCCAGATCAGAATGCTTAACGCATCCCTCAAACCGCGCCGCAGGAGCACCAGGCAACCTGCAGCAGCACTTAACCAGAACAACAGCGGCAATGCCGCCGAAATGACCACTACCAGAGTGGCCTGCACACGGCCGCGCATAATGAATTCAGCGATGGCACGCATGCGTATATCCCTTACTACTTGTCGAACATCCGGTCTTAGCGGCCGTGGCTGTCGGTGTAGGGCAGCAGGGCCAGGAAGCGGGCGCGCTTGATAGCGGTAGCCAGCTGACGCTGATAACGAGCCTTAGTACCGGTGATACGGCTAGGAACGATTTTGCCGGTTTCCGAGATGTAAGCTTTCAGCGTGTTGAGATCTTTGAAATCGATCTCTTTCACGTCTTCAGCGGTGAAACGGCAGAATTTACGACGACGGAAGAAACGTGCCATTTGATAGGCTCCTCAATAGATCCGTGGATTACTCGTCAGCGTTGTCGCTGTCGTTGTTGTCGCTGTCATTGCTGTCATTGCTGTCAGAATGCTCAGGACGGTCACGACGCTCACGGCGCTCACTGCGGTTTTCTTCGGCCTTCAGCATCTCGGACTGCTCAACAACAGCTTCGTCGCGACGGATGACAAGGTTACGGATCACAGCATCGTTGTAGCGGAAGTTGTCTTCCAGCTCAGCCAAAGCTTTGCCAGTGCACTCAACGTTCAGCATCACGTAGTGTGCTTTGTGGACGTTGTTGATGGCGTAAGCCAGCTGACGACGGCCCCAATCTTCCAGACGGTGGATTTTGCCGCCGTCTTCTTCGATCAGCTTGGTGTAACGCTCAACCATGCCGCCGACTTGCTCGCTCTGGTCCGGGTGAACCAGAAAGATGATTTCGTAATGACGCATAAATGCTCCTTACGGGTTGTAGCCTGCCGCCAAACGCGGTCAGGCAAGGAGTGAATATCACTTGTTTGTCTTGCCAGTTAACGGCGCGCGCAAGCGCCTGCCACAACAGCAAGGGCCGACATTCTAGAGAAGCCCCCTGCTCCACGCAAGATTAATTGGTGAATATTTGAACAATCAGGCAACAGACTGCCAGTGCAGCCAAAGATAACGCCCAACCCTTGCAGGCCACTGCAGGCGCCGGATGCGTAAAGCTCAGAGCAGCCCACAGGCTGTAAATGAACCCTGAAAGCAACGCTGCAACTGCGCCATCTCTGGCACAGTTGCAGACGAGAGGCTTACTTGGGCTTGCGGCGCTGACGCAATGCCTCGAAGAGACACACGCCGGTGGCGACCGAAACGTTCAGGCTGCTGACGCTGCCTGCCATCGGCAGCTTGACCAGATAATCGCAGTGCTCACGCGTCAGGCGGCGCATGCCTTTGCCTTCTGCGCCCATGATCAGCACGGTTGGGCCGGTCATATCCTGATCATAAACCTCGACCTCGGCTTCACCCGCCGTACCGACCACCCACAGACCACGCTGCTGGAGCTTCTCCAGACTGCGCGCCAAATTGGTAACAGCCACCAGCGGCACGACTTCAGCGGCGCCGCAAGCCACTTTACGCACCACCGGCGTCAGCGTTGCCGATTTGTCTTTGGTGACGATTACAGCCAGCGCGCCGGCCGCATCGGCGGTGCGCAAGCAAGCGCCAAGGTTGTGCGGGTCGGTTACGCCATCAAGCACCAGCAACAGCGGTGGGCCTTCGCAACGATCGAGCAGCTCCTCAAGCATCGCCTCGCCCCAGACCTGACTCGGGCTGACTTCCGCAACGACGCCCTGATGCACGCCCTCGACCCAGGAGTCCATCTCGCGGCGCTCGCACTGGCCGATGGTCACGCGCGATTGCGTGGCCAGTTCGACCAATGTTTGCACGCGCGGATCACTGCGCCCATCCGCCAGCCACACGTGCTTGACGCGCTTGGGATGGTGACGCAACAACGCTTCCACGGCATGCACGCCGTAGATTTTTTCCAGTTGACTCATGACTTCGCCTTACGTTTACGCGGCGCGCCAGACTTGCCTTCCGCACCGGCCTTTGGCGGCCCCTTGCGGTGCTTGCTTGGCTTCGCCGCCTTGCTGTCGGACTTGGCCGGCGTGGCTTTGCTGCCGCTACGGCTCTTGCCCGACTTAGATTTCGACTCGGCCAGCAATGCCTTCTTCACATCGCGGCTTTTTTGCACATCGGTGTTACCCGGCTTGGCGCGATCACCGCGTGAACTGCGCGGCGCACGGCCGTCATCGCCACGCTTACGACCGACTGCCGCATTGGCAGCGCCTTCGGACATTTCGAAGTCGATTTTGCGCTCATCGAGATCAACGCGCATGACGCGCACTTCAACCGTATCGCCCAGACGGAAGTTACGTCCGCTGCGCTCGCCGGCCAAACGGTGATGAACCGGATCGAAGTGATAGTAATCGCCCGGCAAAGCCGTAACGTGCACCAGACCTTCGACATAAATATCGGTCAGCTCGACGAACAGACCAAAGCCTGTGACCGCCGTAATCACGCCCGGGAAAACCTCGCCGACGCGGTCTTTCATGAACTCGCACTTGAGCCAGTTGACCACATCACGCGTCGCTTCATCGGCGCGGCGCTCGGACATCGAGCACTGCTCGCCCAACTCTTCAAGCATGGCCTCGTCGTACGGATAAATCCGCGCTTTAGGCATGCTCGTCGCACCGGCACGCTTGACGTGCGGCGTGTCGATACGCGAACGGATAACGCTGCGAATCGCGCGGTGAATCAACGGATCCGGGTAGCGACGAATCGGCGAGGTAAAGTGCGCGTAAGCATCGTAATTGAGACCGAAGTGACCCTGATTATCGGCGCTGTACACCGCCTGGCTCAACGAACGCAGCATCACGGTCTGGATCAGGTGGTAATCCGGACGGTCTTTGATGGTTTCAAGCAACGCCTGATAGTCCTTCGGCGACGGGCCATCCTTGGATTTGCCGCGCTGCAATGACAAGCCAAGCTCACCCAGAAATGCCTTGAGCTTTTCCAGCCGCTCTGGCGGCGGGCCATCGTGCACCCGATACAGCGCAGGAATTTCATGCTTCTGCATGAACGCAGCCGTCGCCACGTTGGCCGCCAGCATGCACTCCTCAATCAGCTTGTGAGCATCGTTGCGCTGGGTCGGCAGGATTTCGGCAATTTTACGCCCGGAACCGAAGATGATCCGGGTTTCCTGAGTTTCAAAATCAATCGCACCACGCTCGTGACGCGCCGACAACAGCACCTGATACAGCGAATAGAGCTGCTTGAGATCCGGCAGCACTTCTTTGTACTCGCTGCGCAGCTGTTTGCCTTCAGTACTCTTCGGCTGTTCAAGCATGGCGCTGACCTTGTTGTAGGTCAGGCGGGCATGCGAGTGAATCACGGCCTCATAGAACTGATAATCGGTCATCTGGCCGGTTTTCGAGATAGTCATCTCGCAAACCATCGCCAAACGGTCGACATGCGGATTCAGCGAGCACAGGCCATTGGACAACTCTTCCGGCAGCATCGGGATAACCCGCTCCGGGAAATACACCGAGTTGCCACGCACCTGCGCTTCAGCGTCCAACGCCGAACCGACTTTTACGTAATGTGAAACGTCGGCGATGGCCACATAAAGCTTCCAGCCACCGGAGAACAAGCGCCAGCTGCCGCCACTCTTCTCGCAATACACAGCGTCGTCGAAGTCACGGGCATCTTCACCGTCAATCGTGACGAATGGCAGATGGCGCAGATCAACACGCTTCTCTTTGTCTTTCTCTTCGACTTCCGGCTTGAGCTTGTGGGCTTCCTTGATCACGGCATCCGGCCACACGTGCGGAATGTCGTAGGTGCGCAAGGCCACATCGATTTCCATGCCCGGCGCCATGTAATTGCCCACCACTTCGGTGACATCACCCTGCGGCTGGAAGCGCTGAGTCGGCCAATGGGTGATCGTTACCTGCACGAACTGCCCTTGCTTGGCACCGCCATTGCGGCCCTGAGTGACCAGCACTTCCTGCTGGATTTTCGGGTTATCCGGAATAACGAAGCCAATGCCGCTCTCTTCGTAGTAGCGACCGACGATGGTTTCATGGCCACGCGAGATCACTTCGACCACGGCGCCTTCACGACGACCACGACGGTCGAGGCCCGCAACGCGAGCCAGCGCACGGTCACCATCAAACACTAGGCGCATTTGCGCCGGGCTCAGGAACAGGTCGTCGCTGCCGTCATCCGGCACCAGAAAACCAAAGCCATCACGGTGGCCACTGATCCGGCCCAATACCAGATCCAGCTTGTCGACCGGCGCGTACGTACCACGGCGGGTGTAAATAAGCTGACCGTCACGCTCCATAGCGCGCAGCCGGCGACGCAGGGCTTCTACCTGCTCATCTGTTGTCAGCCCGAACTCTTCGAGCAGTTGTTCACGGTTCGCAGGCGAGCCACGTTCGGCGAGATGCGAAAGAATCAACTCCCGACTTGGGATAGGGTTTTCATATTTTTCCGCTTCACGAGCGGCCTCGGGATCGAGGGATTGCCAATCGGCCATTAGAGGGGTTTCACCTTTTCTATATAAATTCGGTTTGCCATGTGCCTATTGAAGCGCGAAAACGGGGTCTAGGTCAGCCGCGATGTGCTCAATAAAAAAAATTTACTCTAGGGCTTTACAAGTAAAAACCTGATCCGTATTATGCGCGCCACAACGACGGCAAACGTAGTTGTAGTTGATAGTAAATGAGCGATCATTGCAATCAATGCCCAGGTGGTGAAATTGGTAGACACGCCAGCTTCAGGTGCTGGTGACCTTACGGTCGTGGAAGTTCGAGTCTTCTCCTGGGCACCAATTCAAAAAAACCGAGCCAAACGCTCGGTTTTTTATTGCCTGCAATTTGGCATTCCCTGCACCGATCCGCTCACTCACGCTCTTAAGTCTAGGCGCTCAAAGCCGGAAAGGAAATTTCCAGCCTTGAGAACACCTGCGGCAACTATAACCTAACGCCTGTTGCCGATTCTTTTCAGACCCGGAACTGCCCCAGGCTTGCACGCAGTTGCGCCGCCAGCCCATCAAGCACACGGCCACTGGTGGCTGTCGCCGCCACAACTTCTTCGGCGCGACGCGCTTCGGTGTGAATCACCTCTACCCGCCCCCGCACAGCATTTGCACCTTGCGCTTGTTGTTCAGCAGCCACGGCAGCAGCGTTGATTACCTCATGCACCTGCTCGACTGCATCACGAACCGCCTGCTGCAAGCGATCGCTTTCGCGCAAGGCTGAAAGCCCTTGCTCGGCATGCCGGCCAGCCTGACCAATCGCACTGACGGCCTCCCGCGCACCTTGCTGCAACGCCGTGATGTGCGCCTGAATACTGCCGGTGGATTGCTGGGTCTTGCTGGCCAGCGCCCGGACTTCATCGGCAACCACGGCAAAACCGCGCCCCGTCTCGCCCGCACGCGCTGCCTCAATTGCAGCATTCAGAGCCAGTAGATTGGTTTGTTCGGCGATGCCGTGAATAACGGTCAGCACCTCTTCGATTTGCTCGCTCTGTTTTGCCAGCTTCTCGATAACCGCCGAACCCGTGCCGACGCTCTCGACCAGCTCGGCAATAGAGTTACCCACGTCACGCGCCAATGCGGCGTTATCCTCGGTCGCCTGACGAATAGAGGTGACACGCTGCTGCGCTTCCTGCATGGAATGGCTTTCATGCTGCGCTTCCACCGCCATCTGTTGCAAGGCCGCCAGACTGCCCGCGACCTCATCGCGCTGGCGACCTGCCGCCGACTCGGCCGCCGCACTGTGCTGCGCCAAGCCCTGAATTTCCTGACCGGTGCGCACGGCAACTTCACCCGCCTCGCGCACGATTGGCTGCAACTTGGCGACAAACCGGTTAACCGCAGCCGCCATATCCACGATTTCGTCGTCGCCCTTGATCCGCACCCGACGCGTTAGATCGCCCTCGCCAGCCGCCCAGTCGTCCAGCGCTGCGATCAGCGTATGCAGTTTGCTGACAACACGCCGCCCCAACACCACCGCCAACAGCAGCAATACACCCAGCCCGACCAGCGCCAGACCGACCGTGATATTCCAGCGCAAGCCGGCCGCGGCGGATTCGACTGCCTGACGGCTGTTATCCGACATATTCTTGGCCGCTTGCTGGGCACTGCTCAAGCGCGCCGACAACGCTGCACTGCTATCGCTGGCCGCACCGCTCAATCCCTCGGAAACCAACTTGCCACTGCTGTCGATCAGGTCATCAAAGCGCTGATCCAGCGCCGCCAGCTCATCACTAACACCGGCTGTGGAGACCCCGAGAATGACCTTGCCGATCTCGCTGCCCATCGGGCTGATCGACGCTTCGACGCGATACACACCAGGATCATCGCTGGCCGCATTGATCAACTTATCCAGCGCGCCGCGCCCCTCGCCTTTGGCAATCAGCGCCTTGATGCGCGGATCAGCGCGATTGACGTGACGAGTCAGGCGCTCGCCCTGCGCATCCAGATACACCACGAACAACACGCTCGGGTTGCGCTGCGCCATGCGCACCAACTCGGTCAGCGCCGGCACATCGTTATCCCAGATAGCTTTTGGCGACACCGCCGCCAGCAGTTGCGCCAGATCATTGGCCGACTGCTGCAAGTTACGCTCAAGAACGCCGCGCAACTGCTCCTGCTCGCCACTGAGCTTCTGCGAGAGGCCTTGCGCAAGTTTTTCCTGCGTGCGCGCCGACAAGCCCTCAAGGCCGCCAGTCACCTCGCGCCCCGCCTCTTGCAGCTCGGTAGACAGCTGCTGGCTGTCCGCACCCAGGCGCTGAGCCAGTTCATCCACCAGCGAAGTCACCGTTGCACTGGTCAACAGCACCGCCACCAACACTTGCACCAACAACGCCAGAATCAGCGCAATAAACACCGGGCGCAGCAAACGACTGCGCAACAACGAAGAAATGGCAAACACGGGGGCAGCTCCTCATAAACCGTATCGACTGTAACGGCGACTTCAGGGATTTATTGAGGGCAGGCAAGCTCCGTACCAAGGTTTATTTTGCAGATGAGACGTAGTCCCGGGGAATGCGATGCAGCCACATGGCAGATAGGGGCGCGAGTGATGTGAACAAGGGGATTGCCGTGACGGATCGCGGCGGTTGCCGCCATCCATCCTCCGGATTGGTGAAGCCATCGGGGGATGGTGCTTCAGAAACAACAAAGGGCCGCCATTGGCGACCCTTCGTGGTGCAGCTACCTGGCTATCAGGCGAACGGGTGACGCAGAACGATGGTTTCGTTGCGGTCAGGGCCGGTCGATACGATATCAATCGGCGCACCCACCAGCTCTTCAACACGCTTGATGTAAGCACGTGCGTTGGCTGGCAGCTCGTCCAGAGACTTGGCACCCACTGTCGACTCGCTCCAGCCCGGCACGGTTTCGTACACTGGCTGCAGGCCGATGTAGCTGTCGGCGTCAGTTGGCGCGTCAACCAGCACTTCACCATTCTGGTCTTTGTAGCCGACGCAGATGTTGATGTTTTCCAGGCCGTCGAGAACGTCCAGCTTGGTCAGGCACAGGCCCGAGATGCTGTTGATTTCGATAGCGCGACGCAGGATCACGGCATCGAACCAGCCGCAACGACGGGCACGGCCGGTGGTCGCACCAAACTCGTGGCCACGCTTGGCGAGGAATGCACCGGTCTCATCGAACAGCTCAGTCGGGAAAGGACCCGAACCCACGCGAGTGGTGTAAGCCTTGGTGATACCCAGAATGTAATCGAGGTACATCGGGCCAAAACCAGAACCGGTGGCGATGCCGCCAGCAGTGGTGTTGGAGCTGGTCACGTACGGATAAGTACCGTGGTCGATATCCAGCAGAGAACCCTGAGCGCCTTCAAACATGATGTCTTTCGAGTCACGGCGCATTTCATGCAGCACAGCTGTGACATCAGTCATCATCGGCTTCAGCAGCTCAGCGTATTCCATGCACTCGTCGAGTGTTTTCTGGAAGTCGATGGCCGGCTCTTTGTAGTAATTCTGCAGTACAAAGTTATGGTAATCGAGCAGCTCGCCGAGCTTGGAGGCAAAACGCTCACGGTGGAACAGGTCACCGATGCGCAGACCGCGACGGGCCACTTTGTCTTCGTAAGCCGGGCCAATGCCGCGACCGGTAGTGCCGATCTTGGCGTCGCCACGAGCCTTCTCACGCGCCTGATCCAGCGCTACGTGATAAGACAGGATCAGCGGGCACGAAGGGCTGATGCGCAGGCGCTCACGCACTGGTACGCCTTTCTCTTCGAGCTTGTTGATTTCGCGCAGCAGCGCGTCGGGCGCAACCACCACACCGTTACCGATGAGGCACTGCACGCCATCACGCAGGATGCCCGACGGGATCAGGTGCAGGACGGTTTTCTCGCCGTCGATGACCAGCGTGTGGCCCGCGTTGTGGCCACCCTGGTAGCGCACAACAGCAGCAGCCTGCTCAGTCAGCAGGTCAACAATCTTACCCTTGCCCTCATCACCCCATTGGGTGCCCAGGACTACGACATTCTTACCCATAACACTTGTCCTCTTAGCGCAAGCTGGTTACCGGAGTCATCCGGCATAACAAATCGTGATGGCCGATCGAACAGCACATCAGTATGGCCGGTTATGACGCCAGCGGTACTACCTGCCATCGTCCATCAAGCAATTGCAGCTGACTGCCACAGCCAGCTTCCAGTGCATCAGCCATTGTCTGCTCGGGCAGCGCCTGAATCACGCGCGCACCCTGCTGACGAAGCTTTTGCACGGCTTGCCACAGGTAAACATCATGGTTATCCGGAGCCCAGATACCGGGCTCCACTTCATCAAGCTGCATCTGACCCAGGGTGACCAGTGTTTTCAGGTCAGTCGAGAAGCCAGTCGCCGGGCGGGCGCGACCGAAGTCGGCGCCGATGTCATCGTAACGACCGCCCTGAGCAATGGCCGAACCTTCGCCCGGCACGAACGCGGCAAACACTACACCGGTGTGGTAGTGATAGCCGCGCAGCTCGCCCAGATCAAAGTACAGCGGTAATTCCGGATAGCGCAGGCTCAGCGCATCAGCAATCGCCAGCAGTTCGTCGAGCGCTGCATGCACATCATCCGGCGCCTCGACCAGACAGGCCTGAGCCAGGTCCAGCACTTCACGACCACCGCACAATTCAGCCAGCGAGCGCAGCATCTTGCTCAGCTGAGCCGGCAAGTCTTCGGTCAGCGCAGCAATTTCGTCCATTGCCTTGCGCTGCAAAGCATCGAACAGCTGCTGCTCGACTGCGCCCGACAACTTGGCAGCACGGGCCAGGCCGCGGTAGATACCGACATGGCCGAGGTCCATATGCACGTCCGGCACTGCAGCCAGCTCAAGGGTGTTCACCAGCAAGCTGATGACCTCGACATCACTGGCCGGGCTGGCATCGCCATACAACTCTGCGCCCAACTGGATCGGGCTGCGCGAGGTGGTCAGCGCACGCGGTTGTGCATGCAGCACACTACCGGCGTAGCACAGGCGGCTCGGCCCTTCACGGCGCAAGGTATGCGCATCAATGCGCGCAACCTGCGGGGTGATATCGGCACGGAAGCCCATTTGCCGACCCGAAAGCGGATCGACCACTTTAAACGTGCGCAGGTCGAGATCCTGGCCAGCGCCGGTCAACAGCGACTCCAGATACTCGATATGCGGCGTTACTACGAATTCATAACCCCAGCGCTGAAACAGATCCAGCACCTGACGCCGCGCCACTTCGATGCGCGCAGCTTCTGGAGGCAGTACTTCTTCAATGCCATCTGGCAGGAGCCAGCGGTCTACCGTCGCCATTTCGCCATTCCCCTCTTGAACCGGGCGGCACAAGCCTTTAGTGAAGCAGATAAAGGAGCGCTGTTCCCAGCAGCATGCTGGCCAGCCCCATGAGACGTAGATTGCGATCCGACAGCTGAGTCAATTGCACAGCCGCACCACGCCAACCGCGCGGATAGAGGAAGGGCAGGATGCCTTCTAGCACCAGCACAAAACACAACGCTATGCCTATTTCCTGCCACATGATTCCCACAGACGCAAAAAAGCCGGGATTTTCCCGGCTGCTGCATCATACCACGTTTTCAACAACGGTCACCCCGAAGCACGCATTGCATGCTTCGGGGATCAGTCTTACGGCTTGGACTTTTCCAGATAACGGAAGAAGTCACTGCTTGGATCAAGCACCATCACATCGCGCTTATCAGCAAAGCTTTCGCGGTAGGCGCGAAGGCTGCGATAGAACGAATAGAACTCCTGGTCCTGACCGTAGGCCTTGGCGTAAATCGCAGCAGCCTGGGCGTCACCTTCACCGCGCAGCTCTTCAGCTTGACGATAGGCTTCTGCCAGCAGTACGCGCTTCTGACGATCGGCGTCGGCACGAATACCTTCGGCCAATTCCTTACCTTTAGCGCGGTGCTCACGGGCTTCACGCTCACGCTCGGAACCCATCCGGTCGAACACGCTACGGTTAACTTCTTTCGGCAGGTCGATACCTTTGACCCGCACGTCAACCACTTCGATGCCCAACTCTTTCTGCGCCGCTCTGTTCAGCGATGCCGTTACGTCAGCCATCAGCGCGTCACGCTCACCCGACACCGACTCGTGCAGCGTGCGCTTACCGAACTGGTCACGCAGCGATGCTTCAAGACGACGCGACAGACGCTCATCGGCGATCTGCTTGACGCCAGAGGTCGCGGTATAGAAACGCTCGGCATCCAGCACACGCCACTTGGCGTACGCATCAACCATCAGCGCTTTCTTTTCCAGGGTCAGGAAACGCGAGCTGGAGGAATCCAGGGTCATCAGACGCGCATCAAAAATACGCACCTGGTTAACGTAAGGAATCTTCACATGCAGGCCGGGCTTAACGTCTGGCTCAACGATACGACCGAATTGCAGGAGCACTGCGCGCTCGGTTTGGGCGACGATGTAGAAGCTGTTCCAGGCAACCAGCGCCAGAACCACAGCCACAATCAGGCCAACCAGTGATTTATTACTCATCAGCGGCTCTCCCTAGTGCGCACTTCAGGCATCTGTGGCGGCCTTACCGAGCTTGTGCTTGCATCGTTGCTGCTGCCGGAAATTGAACTGGCAGCCGCACCACTGCGACCATCAATCATTTTGTCCAGCGGCAGATAGAGCAGATTGTTCTGGCCCTTGTCACCGGTGACCATGACCTTGCTGGTGTTACTCATGACTTCCTGCATGGTGTCCAGATACAGACGCTCACGCGTCACTTCCGGCGCCTTGCGATATTCCGCTACCAACGCAGTGAAACGATCCGCCTCACCCTGAGCGCGGGAAACCACTTCGTCACGGTAACCGCTGGCATCTTCGATCAGACGCTGAGCCTGACCACGCGCTTCCGGCACGACGCCGTTGGCGTAAGTCTCAGCCTTGTTCTTTTCGCGCTGCTCGTCTTCACGCGCACGAATCACGTCATCGAATGCTTCCTGAACTTCACGCGGCGCTGCGGCGCTCTGCAAGTTGACAGTCGTCACGACGATACCGGTCTTGTAGGTATCGAGGAAACGCTGCAGGCGCTCCTTGACTTCGCTGGCCATCAGCTCACGACCTTCGGTCAGCACCTGATCCATCTCGGTCGAACCCACTACGTGGCGGACCGCACTGTCAGTTGCGTGCTGCAAGCTGATTTCCGGCTGATCAACGTTCAACACAAAATCCTGCAGGTTGCTGATTTTGTACTGCACGGTGAGCGGCACTTCGATGATGTTCTCGTCCTCAGTCAACATCTGACCCTGCTTGCTGTAAGCACGCTCACGGGTGACGTTTTCCTGAAACTTGCGATCAATCGGCGGGAAATAGATATTCAGGCCCGGCCCTACGGTTTCGTAATACTTACCGAAACGCAGTACCACTGCCTGTTCTTGTTCGTCGACAACATAGATCGCGCTGTACAACCAAATGGCTGCAAGCACAGCCAGGCCGCCCAGCAGCAAGCCGAAGCCGCCACCGCCTTTACTGCCGCCGCTGTCATTGTCATTGCCACGATTCTTATTGCCGCCAAAAAGCCCGTTCAGGCTCTCTTGCAGCTTGCGGAAGGCTTCGTCGAGATCTGGCGGCCCTTTACGATCGCCGCCGTTATTACGACGACCACCCCATGGGTCCTGATTATTCCCGTTGCCACCCGGCTCATTCCAAGCCATAGCGCTCTCCATCTGATAAAGCGAATACGCGCCAAGCGGCGCGCCTGCCAATGCTATCGAATGCCCGCCCTAATCGGCATATTTAGTAACACGGGCTTTATTGCAAAGTGTGTTGCTCAATAAATTCGACAGGTTGCAAACCCGCCCGACTTACTAATCGATTCAGCTCTGTACGCGGTACGCGAACAGCCAACAAACTGCTGCCATCTTCCGCATGCGCTTCACTCTGTACAACCCCCAAAGCAAAGAACTGGGCACGTAAACTGGCCAATTTGAACGGCAGTTGCAAGGTTCCGACAAATAAATCATCACCCAGCAGCTCGGCAATGGCCTGTTTCAACAGCGGCAAACCGCGGCCATCACGCGCCGACAACCAGACCCGCTGGGGTTTACCGTCTTCGCCACGCTGAATCTGCGGCTCTACACCTTCGAGCAAATCGAGCTTGTTGTAGACCTCGAGTATCGGCAATTCCTGCGCGCCAATTTCGCCCAGCACGTGCATTACCTGCTCAACCTGCGCCATGCGTTCCGGCTCGTGAGAGTCGATTACATGCAGCAGCAAATCGGAATTGCTCGATTCTTCCAGAGTAGCGCGAAATGCCTCGACCAACTTGTGCGGCAAGTGGCGAATAAAACCCACGGTATCGGCCAACACAATCGGCCCCAGATCTTCAAGATCGAGACGCCGCAGCGTTGGGTCGAGTGTTGCAAACAACTGGTCTGCAGCGTAGACCTCAGATTCGGTCAGCGCATTGAACAGGGTCGATTTGCCGGCGTTGGTGTAGCCCACCAGTGAAACCGAAGGAATATCGGCACGCTTACGCCCGCGCCGCGCCTGATCTCGCTGGCTGCGCACTTTGGTAAGTTTTTGCTTGATCTGGCGAATACGAACGCGCAGCAGGCGGCGGTCTGTTTCCAGCTGGGTTTCACCCGGGCCGCGCAGACCAATACCGCCTTTCTGCCGCTCAAGGTGAGTCCAGCCACGAACCAGACGCGTGCTCATATGATCGAGCTGTGCCAGCTCAACCTGCAACTTGCCTTCGTGTGTGCGCGCGCGCTGCGCGAAGATATCGAGAATCAGGCCGGTACGATCCAGCACCCGACACTCAAAAACACGCTCAAGGTTACGTTCCTGACTGGGCGTAAGAATGTGATTGAAGATAACCAGGTCCGCCTCATGGGCTTTGACCTGGTCACGCAACTCTTCAACTTTACCGCTACCAATCAAGTATTTTGCGGTCAGCCGACCGCTTGGCACACTGAGGAAGGCCACCGCATCAGCGCCCGCTGACATCGCGAGCTCCTGAAACTCCTGCGGATCTTCACGCGCCTCTGAGTCTTGGCTATCCAGATGCACAAGGATTGCCCGCTCACCACCTTCATGACGCTCGAAGAACAATACAGCCCCCTATATCAGGCGTTGCCAGGCTCTGCTTCAGCTGCTTCGGTTTCGCTAGCAGTTGGCAGACGAACAGGACGGCTTGGCACAACAGTCGAAATTGCGTGCTTGTAGACCATCTGGCTGACAGTGTTTTTCAGCAAAATCACGAACTGGTCGAAAGATTCGATCTGTCCCTGAAGTTTGATGCCGTTTACCAGGTAAATGGAAACGGGTACGCGTTCCTTACGCAGGGTGTTCAGGTAAGGGTCTTGTAGCGAATGCCCTTTTGACATGTGCCGCACTCCTTTTGGGATAATTTCAAATAATTTAAGTAAGCAATAAATAGCTGGAGTCGCCATACCCCCAAGGATAGACGGCTATCGGCAGGATCTCATTTCAATATGGAGACCGAAGCCAGATATTTCAAGGCACGTGACAGATTGTCGCAAGATAAACTGTCGAGCCAGTGCAGATTCTCCCAGCTTCTCAGCCAGGTGAACTGTCGCTTGGCCAACTGGCGAGTCGCAACAATCCCGCGTTTCTGCATTTCTTCTTTTGTAGCAGTGCCATCAAGGTATTCCCAAACCTGGCGATACCCCACTGCACGTATAGACGGTAAACCGGCGTGCAGGTCACTTCTCTGATGCAGCCGTTCGACCTCATCAATCAGCCCCTGTTCCAGCATCTGCACAAATCGTTGCTCGATACGGGCGTGCAACACACTTCGTTCAGCTGGCGCAATGGCAATATTGGCCACAGTATAGGGGAAACCGTGGCCTGCGGTCGTGCTCGAATCAATATTATGTTGCGCCTGGCGTTGCCGATGTTCGGTCATGCTGAGACCGCTCACCCGATACACCTCCAGCGCCCGAATCAAGCGCTGCGGGTCATTCGGGTGAATCCGCGCAGCGGACTCGGGATCAACTGCCTGCAGCTCGGCATGCAGCGACTCCAGCCCTTGCTCCTGAGCCTGCTGCTCAAGCACGGCGCGAACCTCGGCATCAGCAGCCGGCATGTCGGCCAGCCCTTCACGCAATGCCTTGTAATAAAGCATTGTTCCGCCGACCAGCAACGGAATCCGTCCACGCGCGGTGATTTCAGCCATTTCGGCCAGCGCATCGCTGCGAAACTCGGCCGCCGAGTAGCTTTCTGCCGGGTCACGGATATCAATCAGCCGGTGCGGAAACTCGGCCAGCGTGGCTTTGTCCGGCTTGGCGGTGCCTATGTCCATGTCGCGGTAGATCAGCGCCGAGTCGACACTGATCAAGTCACACGGCAATACGCGGGCAAGCTCCAGCGCCAGGTCGGTTTTACCGGCAGCTGTCGGGCCCATCAGGAAAATTGCCGGCGGCAAGCGCTCAGACATGTTTATAAGGTCTCTTAAAAGTCGGCGAGGTGCCGGGCGCGATCAACGACCGCGCAGGAACAGCTTATCCAAATCATCCATGGCCAGCTGCGTCCATGTAGGACGACCATGGTTGCATTGACCGCTGCGCTCAGTATGTTCCATGTCACGCAGCAAGGCGTTCATTTCCGGCAGCGTCAGGCGGCGATTAGCGCGAACCGAGCCGTGACACGCCATGGTGCCGAGCAACTCGTTGAGATGCGCCTGAATCCGGTCACTGGTGCCGTATTCGAGCAAATCCGCCAGTACATCATGCACCAGCCGTGTGGCTTCAGCCTGCTTGAGCAAGGCCGGAATCTGACGGATAGCCAGTGTTTCCGGGCCCAGGCGCTGCAACTCGAAACCCAGCCGCTGGAACCAGTCGGCATGCTCTTCTGCGCAATCGGCTTCGCGCTGGCTCAGGGCAATCGACTCCGGCACCAGCAACGGCTGCCCGCGCAGCCCTTCGCTGGCCATCGCGACTTTCAGCCGCTCATAGGTGATGCGCTCATGCGCCGCATGCATATCCACCAACACCATGCCCTGCACGTTTTCAGCGAGGATATACACGCCTTTGAGCTGCGCAATGGCATAGCCCAACGGCGGCACGTCGCCCTGCTCGGCAGGCAAACCCATTGCCGGGGATGACGGCATCGGCGCGAAAAACTCGCGATAGGCACTCTGCGCCTCGGCAGCCGGAACGGCCGCGGCGGGAGAGCCACCCGAATATTGCTGATAGCCAGCGCCCGGCGAGCGCCAGACATTGGTTGCCGGCTGTGTTTCAAGCGTGCTCGCGGCCAGGCCGATTTCACCTTGCGGGCCAAATTCGCCGGCGGCCGCGCCAGTCGGGCGCACCATCTGCTCGACCGCAGCGGGCGCTGCCAGTTGGTCTTCGGGACGAACTTCGCCGAGCGCACGGTGCAGCGTGCCGTAGAGGAAATCATGAACCATGCGCCCGTCACGGAAGCGCACTTCGTGTTTGGTCGGGTGCACGTTGACGTCAACCACAGCCGGATCGACTTCGAGGAACAGCACAAATGTCGGGTGACGGCCGTTGAACAGCACATCGCGGTAAGCCTGACGTACTGCATGCGCCACCAGCTTGTCGCGCACCGTACGGCCGTTCACGTAGAAGTATTGCAGGTCAGCCTGACTGCGCGAGAAGGTCGGCAAGCCCACCCAGCCCCACAAATGCAGGCCATTGCGTTCAATCTCAATAGGCAGCGCCTGCTCAAGGAATGCCGGACCACAGACTGACGCCACGCGCCGCCCACGGCTGGTTTGATCATTGGCTTCATGCAGCGAAAGCACGGTTTTACCGTTGTGACGCAGATGAAACGCGACATCAAAACGAGCCAATGCCAGGCGCTTGATGACTTCTTGCAGATGATCGAATTCGGTTTTTTCAGTGCGCAGAAACTTGCGCCGCGCAGGCGTATTGAAGAACAGGTCGCGAACCTCAACCGAAGTGCCAACCGGATGCGCTGCTGGCTGCACACGCGGCTGCATGTCGCGGCCTTCGGTTTCAACCTGCCAGGCTTGCTCGGCCTCGGCGGTGCGCGATGTCATGGTCAGGCGTGATACGGAACTGATCGAGGCCAGCGCTTCACCGCGAAAGCCCAGACTCATGACTTGTTCAAGGTCTTCAAGCTCGCGGATCTTGCTGGTGGCGTGACGCGCCAGCGCCAGCGGCAGGTCGTCTTCGGCAATTCCACTGCCATCATCACGCACCCGCAGCAGCTTGACGCCGCCCTGCTCGACATCGACATCAATGCGTTTGGCACCCGAGTCGAGGCTGTTTTCGAGCAACTCCTTGATCACCGAAGCCGGACGCTCAACCACTTCACCGGCGGCAATCTGGTTCGCCAGCCGCGGACTCAGCAGCTGGATGCGTGCTGCGTCACTCATGGCTGTGACGCCAACGAAGTCGCCGGAATGTGCAGGGTCTGACCGACCTTGATCACATTCGAACTCAGGGAGTTGGCACTCTTCAAGGCTGCCAGGCTGATCTGGTAGCGCTCGGCAATCATCGCCAGGCTCTCGCCGGAACTCACCCGATGTTCGCGTGCGCTTGGCGCAATCTTGCCATTGTCACGCTGCCAGGCAATGTAACTGCCGGGTGGCGGGTTTTGCTGGAAGAACTGCTTCACACCCGAAGTAATCGAGCGTGCCAACGATTGCTGATGCTTGGATGAGAACAGCTTGTTGGCCTCATTCGGGTTAGAGATAAACCCGGTCTCGACCAGAATCGACGGAATATCCGGCGACTTCAACACCATGAAGCCGGCCTGCTCGACCCGACGCTTGTGCAGCGGGGTGATCTGGCCGATGTTGCTGAGGACTTTCTGGCCGACGTTCAGGCTCGACGAAAGAGACGCCGTCATCGACAGGTCAAGCAATACGCCTGCAAGCATGCGGTCCTTATCATCCAGGCTGACGTTACCCGCGCCACCGATCAGGTCGGACTGGTTTTCGGCATCGGCCAGCCAGCGTGCAGTCTCCGAGGTGGCGCCGCGATCAGAGAGCGCATACACCGAGGCGCCAAACGCAGAGCGACGCGGGGCCGCGTCGGCATGGATCGAAACGAACAGGTCGGCGCCCTTCTTGCGGGCAATTTCAGTACGCCGGCGCAGCGGAATGAAGTAGTCACCGGTACGCACCAGCTCGCCACGAAAACCTTTTTCCGCATTGATCTGGCGCTGCAATTCCTTGGCGATCATCAGCGTGACTTGTTTCTCGACCTTGCCTTTAACCGGCGACAGCGCGCCCGGGTCTTCACCGCCGTGGCCCGCATCAATCGCGATCACAATGTCGCGCTTACCACTTGGCGCGGGCACGATCTTGGGCGGCGCCTGGGTTGGGGTGACAGGAACGGTCGGCGTGCTCGCAACCTGAGTCGAAGGCAATGCTGAAGGCGTGTCGGCGCCCTGATCGAACAGGTCGACAACCAGACGATCACCATATTGCTGGTTAGGCGCCAGCGTGAAGCTCTTCGGGGTCACGACAGTTGAAAGGTCAATCACCACGCGCAAGTCATCGGCCGAGCGCTGGGCAGAACGCACCGAGGTAATCGGCGTGCCTTTAAGTGCAAGCGATTTGAAGTTGGTGGCCAACTTGGCGCCATTGATGTCGATAACAATGCGATTGGGCGCCGTCAGGGTAAAGACACTGTGCTTCACCGGGCCGGACAGGTCGAACACCAGACGGGTGTTGTCGGGGGCTCGCCACAATCGCACGCTGCGTACATCCGAAGCGGCAAAAGCCTCAGCGGCCATAACCGCCAACACCACCCCAACTGCAATAAAACGCGCGCCTATGCGCATAGCCAACCCCATTTTATGATTTCACTCCGATGGCCAATGCGGCACACCAGGATTTGCCACGTGCACTTTTCGCGTGCATTTGTAAGAGACGCCCTGCACCTTGGGGTGTAATGGTAATGTCCATGTCGGCCTTTGGCAAAACGCCGGCGCCTCTTTGCGGCCACTCAACCAGGCATAAAGCATCGCCAGCGAAGTAATCGCGGATACCTAAATACTCTAGCTCTTCTGGATCGACCAACCTATACAAATCAAAGTGATAGGCCTGCAACTTACCAATTACATAAGGTTCGACCAACGTGAAGGTCGGGCTCTTCACCGCCCCGGCGTGGCCAAAGCCGCGGATTATCCCGCGTGACAAGGTGGTTTTGCCCGCCCCGAGATCGCCGTGCAAATAAATGATGCCGACACCCTGAGTGACTTCGGCAATGCGCGCACCCAGCGCCAGCATTGCCTCTTCATCGGCGGCAAACAACTCGAAATCAGACACCTGAAAGCTCCTGCATTAACTGACGAATGGCTGCGCACAAATCACTGGCAGCCAGACCGCGCCCCTCTACAGCCAACATCTCACCCGCACACGCATGCAACCACACCGCCAAACTCGCCGCCTCAAAGGGCGCCAGTCCCTGCGCGAGCAGTGCCCCTGTCAAACCGGCAAGCACATCACCAAGGCCTGCACCTGCCATCACCGGATGACCGCGATCACACACCCGCAAGCGACCATCCGCCGCACCGATCAGTGTTCCGGCGCCCTTGAGCACACAGACACAAGCAAAGCGTTTGGCCAAAGCCTGCGTGGCCTTCGCGCGATCCGCCTGAACCTCGCCGATGCTGACACCCAACAGGCGTGCGGCCTCACCCGGATGCGGGGTTATTATCGCCCCGGCAGGCAGTTTGACGCTGCCTGTTGCGAGCATATTTAGTGCATCTGCATCCCAAACCTGAGCATCCGGGCCACTCGCGGCAAGCGAGAGCATGCTGCGACTCCAGGCGCTTTGCCCCAAGCCTGGCCCAACGACCATCACGCTGGCCTGCTTGACCAGTGCCATCAATTGATTGGCGGATGCTACGCCCAGCGTCATCACCTCTGGAATCCGCGCCTGAGCCGGCGAGACATGCTCGCTACGGGTTGCCAGCGAAACCAGCCCCGCGCCCGAGCGCAAGGCCGACTGCGCGGCCAGTAATGCGGCGCCGGCAAAGCCGCGATCACCGCCCAGCACCAGCACATGGCCCAACTGACCTTTATGCACATTCTTCGGCCGCGCGCCCAACAGCGGCACGTTGTTCGCTGCCAGCCGCTGCGCTCGCGCCGGATGCGCCGCCACAATGCGTTCATCGGCCTGCAAGTCATCGAACAACAACTCACCCACACAATCCAGCGCCGCGCCGGTGAGCAAGCCCAGCTTGAGGCCGATCAACGTCACGCTTACATCTGCGCGCACCGCACAGCCCAGAACCTGCCCGGTGTCTGCGCTCACGCCGGAAGGCAGATCCACCGCCAAAACCGGCAACTGCGCTTGATTAATCTGCGCGATTGCGTCGGCATAAGGCGCACGCACGTTGTCACGCAAGCCGGTGCCGAGCATGGCATCGACCACGACGCCACGTAGCGCCGATTGCGCCGACCACGGCTCGATGCGAACGCCAGCCGCAACTGCTTCATCGCGTGCCAGTGCGGCATCGCCCTGCAATTGGCTGGCATCGCCCACCGCCAACACCGACACCTGCCAGCCACTGCGCAACGCCAACGCCGCGATCAGGTAACCGTCGCCACCATTGTTACCGTGACCGGCCAAGACAGTGATCGCGCCAGCATCTGGCCAGCGTCGGCGCAGCACTCGCCAGATCGCATGCGCCGCGCGACTCATCAATTCAAACCCCGGGGTTCCGGCGGCAATCAATTTGGCGTCCAACTCACGCACTTGCTGTGCGCTGTAGAGAGCCAGTGGCAGATTCTCGCAATCGCGCGTCATGTCAGTAGCCCTCCCTCGATACCAATGCCGGCTGGGCACGGTAAAAGCCTTAGCGCAGGCACCCAGTTTACTGATGCACAGGCTGATTATCGGCAGATTTTATCAGCCCGGATGTCGCACCAAGGCGTTTTTGTGCGGTTGCGATGTGTGTTTGTCTGGCAAAATTGTAGCGACTCTCGTCCAGGCCCGTTGCTCCGCATGAATTCGTCCGCGCTCGACCCCGTTACGCTGGCTCAATCGATCAAGGATTGGGGCCGCGAACTGGGCTTCCAACAAGTTGGCATCGCCAGCGTCGACCTCGGCGAGCATGAGGCGCACCTGCAGCGCTGGCTGGACGCCGGGTATCAGGGCGAAATGGACTATATGGCCGCTCACGGCAGCAAGCGTTCGCACCCCGAGCAACTGGTGCCGGGTACGTTGCGGGTGATTACGCTGCGCATGGATTACCTGCCGGGTGATACGCGCATGGCCGAGCAACTGGCCAACCCTGAAAAAGCCTATGTATCGCGCTATGCGCTGGGCCGCGACTATCACAAGCTGATTCGCAAACGCCTGCAGCAACTGGCAGAGCGCATTCAGAAGGAGATTGGCCCGTTCGGTTTTCGCGCCTTTGTCGACAGCGCGCCGGTGCTGGAAAAGGCCATTGCCGAGAACGCCGGGCTCGGCTGGATCGGCAAGAACACCTTGGTGCTCAACCGCAAAGCCGGCAGCTACTTCTTTCTCGGCGAGCTGTTCATCGACTTCGAATTGCCGATTGATCCACCGCACGCCAGCGAACATTGCGGGCGCTGCACCGCGTGCCTGGACATATGCCCGACAGCCGCCTTTGTCGATCCGTATGTGCTGGATGCGCGCAAGTGCATTTCTTACCTGACCATCGAGCTCAAGGGCGCGATCCCAGTAGAACTGCGGGCACCAATCGGTAACCGGGTGTTTGGCTGCGATGATTGCCAGATGGTCTGCCCGTGGAACCGCTTCGCCAAAGCCACTGACAAAGGCGATTTCAAGCCGCGTCACGATCTCGACAACGCCGAACTGGCCGGGCTGTTTATGTGGACTGAGGATGAGTTCTTGAGCCGCACCGAAGGTTCGCCGCTGCGCCGCACCGGTTATCTCAACTGGTTGCGCAATCTGGCGGTCGGGCTGGGCAATGCGCCCTCAACCATCCCCGTACTGGAGGCGTTGAAGGCGCGCCGCGAGCACCCGTCTGAACTGGTGCGTGAGCATGTCGAATGGGCGCTGGAGCAACATCACCAGCGCGCCGCGATCACACCTTAAGGAAAGTTTCGCGGTAGTACTTGAGTTCAGCAATCGACTCGCGGATATCGTCCAGCGCCAGATGGCTGCCTTTCTTCTGGAAGCCTTCCTTGAGTTGCGGCGCCCAGCGCTCGGCCAGAATCTTCAGAGTCGAGACGTCCAGATAGCGGTAGTGAAAGTAATTCTCCAGCGCCGGCATGTAGCGATACAAAAAACGCCGATCCTGACCAATGCTGTTGCCACAAATCGGTGACTTGCCCTGCGGTACCCACTCTTGCAGGAACGCGATGGTTTGGGCCTCGGCTTCGGCCGGACTGATCTTGCTTTCACGTACGCGCTGGGTCAGGCCGCTCTGGCCGTGCGTACGGGTATTCCATTCATCCATGCCCGCCAGCAATTCCTCGGACTGGTGCACGGCGATCACCGGCCCTTCGGCCAATACGTTCAAATCGCTGTCGGTGACGATTGTGGCCATCTCGATGATCACATCTTTGTCTGGATCGAGACCGGTCATTTCAAGATCGATCCAAATCAGGTTTTGCGAATTTTGCATGGTCCGCTCCTCGGCTAGAACCGCCAGTTTAGCGGATATCGTCTGCCTGCATGTGCCACAGCAACAGATTTGATTGACGCCAGTCAGCCATTTCGATGCACTCATCAGCCTCGACGCCCGGCACCGCAAAGGTGTTGCTGATCAGCCAGGCGCCTGGCGGCATTTGTGCCTTGGCCTTGAGCCACAGCGCAGGCATGGGCACGGGCGAGAGAAAACAGTAGACCACGTTGAATTCAGCCAGATCGGTGCGCCACAAGCTCTGGTAACGAATCGAGCAATTGGGCTGCAACATGCAACGCAGCCAGGCGATGGCAAAACTCAACGGCGCGGTTTCAACCCCGACAAACTGGCCACGCGGAAAAGCTTTGGCCAGCGCCAGCAAAGTACCGGCCGGGCCGCAACCCAAGTCAACAAACCGCAGCTCGTCACTGCGCCGTTCAAGCAGCGTCGCCAACTGCTCGCGGGTTTGCTTGCCGGTCAGGTACAAAGGCACGCGCTCGGTGGCGCTGTTCCAGTTGAGCAACAGCACCAGCACAAAACCCACGGCAAACACCCAGGCAGGCAGTTGCGCCTGATTAGCCAGCAACACCGCTGGCACAAACAATAAGCCCAACACTTGCCACCATACGCCCAGACCAAACCAGCGACTTAATCCGGCGGCGAGCACGCCCTGCACGCCTGCAGCCAACAGCAAGCTGGGCCGCCACGGGCTGAGTTGGGCCAATAGCATCAGCAGCAATCCAATCAGCAATAACGCCGCCACTTGTGCAAGCAGCGCGCCCAACCAGGGCGCGCGTGCAAACCGTGACTGCAATGCCTGTACGTAGCCCATCAATGAACTGCCTCTGAATAATCGCGGCACCAGTGTAGCGCTTCAACGTAAGTCCTGGCGCTGCGCATGCTAGACTCGCGAACGGAATTTATTGCTTTTCAACCTCGGAATACTCATGGCCAAACGCCAACTCAATCGCCGGCAAAACTGGCGGATCGAAAAAATTCAGGGTGAGCGCGCAGCGCGTGCCGCCAAGCGCGAATCTCAAGCGCTGGAAACCCTTGAAGGGGGCGACCTTGGCCCGGAGCAAACCGGGCTGGTTATCGCCCACTTCGGGGTGCAGGTTGAAGTCGAGGCGCTCGAAGGCGAACTCGCCGGCCAAGTGTTCCGCTGCCACTTGCGCGCCAATTTGCCCGCGCTGGTTACCGGCGACCAGGTTGTCTGGCGTCCGGGCAATCAGGGCATCGGGGTTATCGTGGCGCAACTGCCGCGCAGTACCGAGCTCTGCCGCCCCGACACCCGCGGCCAACTCAAGCCGGTAGCCGCCAACGTCGATCTGATCGTGATTGTGTTTGCGCCGCTGCCTGAGCCGCACGCCAACCTGATCGACCGTTATCTGGTTGCAGCTGAACATGCCGGCATCCACCCGCTGTTGCTGCTGAACAAAGCTGATTTGATCGACGAGCAAAACAGCGTCGCATTGAATGCGCTGCTGGCGGTGTATCGGCAGCTGGGTTATCCGGTACTCGAAGTGTCGGCCCACGAAGGCGACGGCATGGAGCAGCTCAAAAAGCAGCTTGATGGTCACGTCAGCGTGTTCGTCGGCCAGTCTGGCGTCGGCAAGTCTTCACTGGTCAACAGCCTGCTGCCCGGTATCGAAACCCGCGTCGGCCCGCTCTCGGAGCTAACCGGCAAAGGCACGCACACCACCACAACCGCGCGCCTGTTCCACTTCCCCGGTGGCGGCGAGTTGATCGACTCACCCGGCATTCGTGAATTTGGCCTGGTGCACGTCAGCCGTGAAGATGTCGAGGCGGGCTTTATCGAGTTTCAGGAGCTGCTCGGCCACTGCCGCTTCCGCGACTGCAAGCACGACCGTGAGCCGGGTTGCGCGTTGCTCAACGCACTGGAAGACGGGCGTATTCAGCCGCAGCGAATGGCCAGCTACCGGCACATTCTGGCCAGCCTGCCGCAAGACGAATATTGAGTTCCGGGCCGTGCAGTCGGGCGGCCCGCTTACTCCGGCTTGACCTGATCGAACTGCAAAACCCCATCCTCAAAGATATTCAGCCGCTGCTTGAGCTGCTCAGGCTGCGCCGGCTCGCCCGCAACACCTGAAGCAGGAGCAGCGGCATCACTCTGCGGCGCGGTGCTGGACTCAGGCGCTTGCGCTTCCGGCGCGGCCGAGTCGCCACTGGCGCCTTCGATGTCACGCTGGGCCTTTTTGGTCAGCACGATGATATCGATACGCCGATTAATCGGACTTAAGGGATCGGCGCGATCAAACAGGGCCGATGAGGCATAGCCGACAACACGGGCTATTTTGTCTTCGTCATAGCCGCCCTCGACCAGCACCCGCCGCGCCGCATTCGCCCGATTGGCCGACAACTCCCAGTTACCAAACCCGGCATTGCCAGCAAAGGGCTTGGCATCGGTGTGGCCGCTGATGCTGATCTTGTTGGGCACCGAATTGATCGTGTCGGTCAGGGCCAACAAGATATCTTCAAAATACGGCTGGATACGCGCGCTGCCCAGATCGAACATCGGCCGGTTTTCCGCATCGGTGATCTGGATCCGCAAGCCATCCTGAGTGATCTCGAAAAGAATCTGATCCTTGAAGTTCCTCAGCTGCGGATCTTCATCAACCTTGGTCTGCAATTCCTTGAGCAACAACTCGAGGCGCTCGCGCTCCATCTCCTCGGCGATCGACTGCGCCCGCTCTTCGCTGATATCGACGCTGGTGGACTCGGGCGTAACACTCGGCTCAGGGTTGAGCGTACGATCCGGCGCTGGCGTTGGCGAGCCACCCAGATCAATCACATACGGGCTGGCGCTTTCAGAAAAGCCCACGGGGTCCTGAAAGTAACCGGAAATCAACTTCTTCTGCTCCGGCGTCGCCGAGGACATCAGCCACATCACCATGAAAAACGCCATCATCGCGATGGCAAAGTCGGCGAAGGCGATTTTCCAGGCGCCCCCGTGGCCGCCACCGGCAATTTTCTTGACGCGTTTGACGATAATCGGCTGAGTGTTTTCCATGATTCAGCCTTTAGTTTCCACGCATCGCCTGCTCAAGCTCGGTAAAGCTTGGGCGGTGAGCGGGATACAGAACTTTACGGGCAAACTCGACAGCGAGCGACGGCGGCATGCCCGAGGCAGACGCAACCAGACCGGCTTTGATGGCTTCGTAGACGTTCAGCTCTTCCAGCGAGTCGTGCTCAAGCGAGCTGGCCAACGGGCCGAAAAAACCGTACGAGGCGAGAATACCCATAAAGGTACCGGCCAACGCCGTACCGACCTTCTCACCGATCTCGGCGTTATCCGCCTCGGCCAGCACCGACATGGTGATAACGATACCCAGTACCGCCGCCACAATACCCATCGCCGGCAGGCCGTCGGCAATTCGTGCAACCGCGTGCGAAGGATGGTCAAGCTCAACCTTGAGACTGGTAATTTCCATGTCGAAGAGGTTTTCGAGCTCATGCGGCGCCATGTTGCCAGATGACATGATGCGCAGGTAATCGCAGATAAACGCGCACATGCGCTCATCTTTCAGAACCGCCGGGTATTTGCTGAAAATCGGACTCGCTGCCGGGTCCTCAACATCGGCCTCAATGGCCATCATGCCTTCGCGGCGGCTCTTGTTGAGAATCTCGTAGAGCAGGCGCAGCACATCAAGGTAATAGCTGTGCTTGTAGCGCGAGCTGAACATCTTCAGGGATTTCTTGAAGACCTGCATGAACGTGCTGCCGGGGTTGGCCTGTAAAAAAGCACCCAGCGCCGCACCGCCAATGATCAATACTTCAAAGGGGTGAACCAGCGCCATGATATGGCCGCCAGAGAGCATAAAGCCCCCAAGCACGCTGGCAAACACCACAATTATGCCGATTATTTTTGCCATAATTTTAAAACTTGAAGACCTGAAATAAGGATTCTTTTAAACAATCCTTCTCTGTATCGGAAGATTTGCGCGAGACTGTAGGCAGAATTTATTTCGGCGCAAAACCAGCGCGACTCAAGAACCGACTGGCGGAGCCGACAAAGAGCTAACCACAACGTGGCGCAGTTTACAGGCTGGTGCGAAGCGTTCTAACTATTTTTATCAGAGCGCCGGTGCAAGCCAACAGCACCCGTTGACGCTCCACCCTCTTAAATCAGTCTGGTTGAAGTGATGCCCTTACCCAGCCCAAAAACGCGCGCGCAGTGGCTTGAGCTTCTCGACAAACAACCACTGCCGGTCACACCGCAAGCGTTGCAGCAAATAACGCGTGCACTCGGCGACAGCCGCCGCTCGCTGCGCGACATTGGCGAGATAATGCAACGCACGCCAACGCTGGCACTGTGCATCATGCGCGAGGCCAATCGCAGCGCCTCCGCCTTGGGCGAGCCTTGCGCGCATCTGGAAACCGCATTGAGCCGACTGGGCCTGGAGCGCAGCGCACAGCTGATCAGTCGTCAGCCAACTCTGCCCGTCGAGCAGATTCCGCGGCAACTGCGCCAAATCCTGTTGATCAGCCAGCACGCGGCGCAGCAGGCGAATGGCTTGTTCGCCGGGCGACTGGCGCGGCTTTGGCAGGAAATAAACTGGGGCAGCATTCTGTTTTTGGCACCGTTGTGGCCGCTGGTTGCCGCCCACCCCGAGTTCTTTGATGAGTGGGAACAACGCGTTCTGCTCAATGGCGAGCAAGCGTGCAAGGTCGAGAAGCAACTCCTTGGCGTCTCCCTGCCTAGCCTGTGCCTGGCACTAGCCGAGCATTGGCGCTTGCCCGAATGGATAATCCAGGCCTATCGCCTGCTGCTCACCGACCGACGTCTGCTGGTGCGGGCGCTGCACATTGCCCGGGACAACGAACACCCGTTGCAGCAACAACAATGCCTGGATCAGGACAACAACCTGAGCCGCTGGCTGACGCATCCGGCCAACAGTGTTCTGCTTGCCAATGCCATTGCCCTGTCCGCGCACCACTGCTGGAGCGGACCGCACAGCCTGCGCTGGCAACAATTAACCGGGCTTTATTTGCAGGCAACGATTGGCGAACTGCAACAGCAAATCCACCAGCAAGCCGCAGTAAGCGCCAGACGTTGCGATACCGAACAGCTCTGGCATCCGGCGCAGGCGTTACTGTGGCCGTGGGACGCTGTCCATTTGCGGCCGAATGTCGCCAGCGCCCCCGCCAAAACCGATGCGCAGCAATGGCGCCAGTTATGCGCGCAATTGCTGCAAAGCCCGAGCGCCTTCAGCAACACCATGCAGCTCAGTTCATGTGCGATTCAGGCATTGCAAGCCGCCGGTATGCAGCGCCTGTTACTGCTGCGTATCGATCAAAAGCAAAGTGCCTTGAAGGTACAAGAGCTGGCAGGCTTGCCCGCAGAAGCCGCCGACATAACGCTGCTGCCTCTGCAAAGCCAGGTGCTGCGCAGCTTGCTGGCCAAGCCCGGCCAACTGCACTTGACGCCCGCCAATATCGCGCAATTTTCGGCGTTGCTACCCGGACCGCTGAAAGCATTGTTCGCCGGCGAGAACCTGCTATTGCGTTCAGTCGCAAACGAGGGCCGGGTGGTGATGTTGCTGGTGGCTGACATCAACGGGCAACCGCTCAGCGAGACTCAACTGAAAATATTTGGCAAAACCGCTCAATGCATTGATCGTGCACTGACAAGCTTTGCTAACCGCGCAGGCTAGGGTTTCCGTTACAATTGGGGTTTTTAATCCCATGTGAGGCCTAGCATGTCCGCCTTTGCTGAGTTGCCGCTGGTTATAGAACCCGTCCAATTGGCGCAATGCCTGAATGCGCCCGAGTTGATTCTGGTCGATCTGACCAGCAGCGCACGCTACGCAGCCGGGCACATTCCTGGCGCGCATTTTGTCGACCCCAAGCGCACCCAGCTAGGCCAGCCACCTGCGCCCGGACTAACGCCCGACAAGGCGCAACTCGAGCAACTGTTCAGCGAGCTGGGGCATAACCCGGACGCGGTGTATGTGGTTTATGACGATGAAGGCGGCGGCTGGGCCGGACGCTTCATCTGGTTACTTGATGTTATCGGCCATAACCAGTATCACTACCTCAACGGTGGTCTGCTGGCCTGGCAGGCCGAACAACTGCCACTGAGCGACGAAACACCAGCCGCTCACAGCGAGCCCGTCAGCCTGACGCTGAACGACGGCCCGACGGCCACGCGTGAATATGTGCAGAGCCGACTGGGCGCCGCCGACCTGGCGATCTGGGATGCGCGTGGACCTACCGAGTTTTCCGGCGAAAAAGTACTTGCCGCCAAAGGCGGACACATCCCCGGCGCGGTGAATTTCGAGTGGACCGCGGGCATGGATAAAGACCGGGCACTGCGCATCCGCACAGACATGCAGGCAATCCTTGAGCAACTGGGTGTCACGCCCGACAAAGAGATCATCACCCACTGCCAAACGCATCACCGCTCGGGCTTTACCTATCTGGTCGCCAAAGCACTGGGTTATCCGAACGTAAAAGCCTACGCCGGCTCCTGGGGCGAATGGGGCAACCACCCTGACACCCCCGTCGAGCAGTAATCACGCATTGCCATTTATTACGGCCCGCATTGGCGGGCCTCGATAGCCTTCAAGGGAATCCCATGAAACAACGTTTGTTCATCATCAGCCAGTACTTGCTGCCGCACCACCTGCTCTCGCGCCTGATCGGCTTTGCCGCCGAGTGCAAGACAGCCTGGTTTAAAAATCGACTGGTCGGCTGGTTCATCAAACAGTACAACGTCGACATGAGCGAAGCGCAGATTGAAGACCCAACCGCCTTCGAACATTTCAACGCATTCTTCACCCGCGCCCTGAAAGCCGACGCCCGCCCTCTGGACGCCACGCCGAACGCGGTGCTTTGCCCGGCCGACGGTGCAATCAGCCAACTGGGCAAAATCGAACACGGCCGCATCTTTCAGGCCAAAGGCCACAGTTTCAGCGTGACCGAGCTGCTGGGCGGCGATACTGAAATAGCCAAGCCATTCATGGGCGGCGACTTTGCCACCGTCTACCTGTCGCCCAAGGACTATCACCGCGTACACATGCCGCTGGCTGGCACCCTGACCAAGATGGTTTATGTGCCAGGTCGCCTGTTCTCGGTGAACCAGACCACGGCTGAAAACGTGCCGGAACTGTTTGCCCGCAATGAGCGCGTGGTTTGCCTGTTCGATACCGAACGCGGCCCGATGGCTGTGGTGCTGGTCGGCGCGATGATCGTGGCCTCGGTTGAAACCGTTTGGGCCGGCTTGGTCACCCCGCCGAAGCGTGAGCTGAAAACCTTCGATTACGACGAGGCCGCTCGCGCGCCCGTCAGCCTGGCAACTGGCGCAGAGATGGGTCGATTCAAACTCGGCTCGACCGCCATCGTGCTATTTGGCCCGCAAGTTGTTGAATGGGATCAGCAGCTCAACGCGGGTAGCGAAGTGCGCATGGGCCAACTTCTGGCTAGGTAATCGCTGCAAAAGCTTGAAATCGGCCCGGATCGCTTATGATTGATTTAGGTTCTGTAGGAATTTTCCTGCCTGATCTATGCTCTAAGCAATACAAGGTCCGGCCACAGTTCACGGATTTTCTGGACGACTCAATACACCAACTGATGTTGGAGCACCTGCTTGACCGATAAAATGAGCCCCTACTTACTGCTGCGAGTTCCGGTTCCCAGCAAAGCCAGCCTGTCGTTCAGCGAGGCCTCCCCACGCGAGTTCAAACGCTGGATAGCCGGGCTGCCAAAGGCCAATATTGGCGAGACGGCGCGTCAACTTTATCAAGCGCTGGCTGAGCTCAATCAGTTGCAAACTCCGGCCGATAATCGCCTGCAACTGCTGGAGCTGATTCGCCCGGAGGTGTACTTCGTCTGTGAGCATCTGCAGCGTCACTTTCTGAACAAGGCGATTGTGCTCGAAGAGCGTCCGCGCAAAGTCGCCAACCTGTGCCAGGCCCTGCAAAACCATCTGGCCATGGGCTACAAGCTGATTGTTGTCGATATCTGCAAGCAGCCAAGCAAGGAGCTGGCAACGACCTTCACGGTCGCTCTGCAGCGCGCCATCAGCAGCCTTTGCGCGCCTCTGGTTCGCGCCACGCAACTCTACTGCCCGGTGCCTGAACGGATTTGGCTGGAGCTGCATTTGCTCTATCAAATCGCCCGCTCAAAGCGCCTGCACAGCACGCCGGTGCCAGACAAACTGAACACCAATCAGAGCAGCAGCAGTGAACAAAGCTATCTGGTGGCGTTGCTGATCGGCTGCGCCCGCTGCAACCAGTTGCGCCAGAGCAGCATTGCCCATGTCGCGCAGGCGCTGGAAAGCTGGAGTCATCTGGCACATCTAAAGGACAAGGCAACGCCAACCAGCCTGTTCACCGTAGCGGTCGATCACGACAGCCCGCCCCGCTATACCTCGCTGCTCACCGATCAGGCGCTGCAACACACACTGGGCCTAGATACCCACGCGCTGGTAGACATGCTCAAGGAATACCTGCTGCTCGAACCTGAGCAGCGCAAAGTCTCACGCCTGAGCATTCCAGCCGGCATGAGCCTCGAAACCCTGCACCATTTAAGCGCCGCGTGGGGTGATTTATCCGAGCGCACGTTCAACCGGCTCACAGGTCAGGGCAAATTAACCGTGTGCTTGGGCATGAGCGCCGTGCACTTCTTTCTCAGTGGTGAGCGCTCGTTCAGCCAGTGCCTGAAAGCTAAAGCCGTTACTCGCGAAGCTGTATTCAATACCTCAAGCCTGTCGAAAGACAGTTGGTCGCAAGCCTATGACGTCGATAAAAGTCCAGACTGGGAGAACGGCTTGCAATACGACGAGATTGGCTATTACAAAGAGCCATCGACGATGCTTGAGGACGATGAAACCAGCGGTGAGACTTATCCAAGCTACCCGTTGGCAATCATCAACCACAGCCCCGGCGGTTACTGCCTGACCTGGCCCGGCGAGGTGCCAAGCCAGCTGCAGGCGGGCGAGTTGGTCGGTGTACGCGATCTGCCCGAGCTTGGCTGGAGCATCGCAGTGGTGCGCTGGATTCGTCAGGCACGCGCAGGCGGTACACAAATGGGCATCGAGCTTATCGCACCCAGCGCACAAGCCTGCGGTTTGCAACTGGTGCGCACCAGCGAGCAGAACAGTGAATACCTGCGCGCACTGGTACTCCCGGAAATGAGTGCCATCTCGCGGCCAGCAAGTCTGCTGACACCGCGCCTGCCGTTTCAGGAAGGCAGCAAAGTGAGGCTCAACATCAATGGTCTCGAACACCGTGCAGTCCTGCTCCGACGTAAGACCAGCACCGGCAGTTTCAGCCAGTTCGAGTACCGTCAAATGGACCAGCCACCGCCTGAGCAAGGGAAGCCCGTCACAGCTGGGACAACCCACAAGCCGAGTACCGAGGAAGACTTTGACTCACTTTGGAAGTCGCTGTAGATTGCCAAATCATCAATTTTGACGTCTTTTCACCCTCTATCGGCGTAGCCTCGACCCCATAATGGCCATCGAAAAAAAAACTATACGGCTACTTATTCTCGAAGACTCGCAAAACGAGGCCGAACGCCTCGTTAGTCTTTTCCGAAACTCCGGAAGCGCAACTCGCGTCCACCGCCTGACCTCAAGCGACGACCTCACAGAGACGCTCCAGCAAAGCTGGGACATGCTCATTTGCGCACCGCAAAGCCAAGCGCTTGCGCCAACCGAGGCAATCAGTGTTATTCGGCGGCTGGCCAAGGACATCCCGATCATTCAGTTGCTCGCCGATAACGAATCCGACAGCCTGACCGAAGCCCTGAATATGGGCGCGCAGGATGCCGTGCCGCAAGGTGACGACGAGCGTCTGGTATTAGTCGCAAAACGCGAGCTGAGCAATCTTGAAGAACGACGCGCGCGCCGCAGCGCTGAAATAGCCCTGCGCGAAGCCGAAAAACGCTGCCATTCGCTACTCGAAAGCTCGGTCGATGCCATCACTTATGTGCACGACGGCATGCATATTTATGCCAACCGTGCCTACCTTGAACTGTTCGAGTACGAAGATGCCGACGAACTCGAAGGCATGCCGATGATCGACCTGATCGCCAGTGACGATCAGGCAGGCTTCAAAGAATTCCTCAAGAATTATCAGAACGCCGACGGCGAAACCGAACTGACTTGCACCGGCGTTACCGCGCACAACAAGCAATTCAAGGCACGCATGAGCCTCGTTCCGGCCACCTACGACAGTGAGCCCTGCACACAGGTGGTGATCCGCAAGGAATCGAATAACGCCGAGCTGGAAGAAAAGCTCCGTGAGATCAGCAGCCAGGATCTGGTCACTGGGCTGTACAACCGGACCTATTTCCTTGAGCTGCTCGAAAGCGCCGCCAGCCGCGCAATCAGCACCGGCCAACCGGCCTCTCTGGCTTACGTTCGGGTCGATCATTATTCCAACCTGCTCGGCAAGATCGGCCTCGCCGAAATTGATATGCTGCTTGCCGATCTGGCCAATTTGCTGCGCTCGCACTTTGCAGAAGACGTACATCTGGCGCGCGTTAGCGATGATGCTTTTGCCGTGCTGCATCCGGGTCTGACGCCCGAAGATGCGGGCCCTTCGCTGGCCAGCCTGGTCAAGAAAGTGGATGCGCATCTGTTCGATGTCAGCGGTGTGTCGGTGCAAACCACCCTGAGCATCGGCGCCGCCGGCCTCAGCGAAAAAACCGCCAACGTACTGGAAGTTGTCGATCGCGCGCATCATTGCGCCGAAGAGCTTAGCGACGGCAATGCCCTGAAAATATTCGACCCGGCAGACGAACTCGCCGCCGCAGCCAACCGTGGCAACATGGTTGCGATGGTTCAGCAGGCGCTCGACAACAACGGTTTCCGCTTGCTGTATCAGCCGATCATCAGCTTGCGTGGCGACACTTCCGAACAATATGAAGTGCTCCTGCGACTGCTCAGCCCACAGGGTGAAGAGCTGCTCCCGGAGGCCTTCCTCGAGGCTGCCAATACTGCAGGGCTCGGCGCCAAGCTGGATCGCTGGGTCATTCTCAATGCGGTCAAATACCTCACCGAGCATCGCAGCAAAGGCCATGACACGCGTCTGTTCATCCACCTGACCAGCGCCAGTTTGCAGGATCAGACGCTGTTGCCGTGGTTGAGCGTGGCCTTCAAGGCAGCCCGGCTGCCTTCGGATGCGCTGATATTCCAGCTCAAAGAGCCGGACGCAATCACCTACCTCAAGCAGGCCAAGGTATTGAGCCAGGGTTTAAACGAGCTGCACTGCAAAGTGGCCTTGAGCATGTTTGGCTGCGCCCTCAACCCATTCAATGCGTTGAAGCACCTGCATGTCGACTTCGTCAAACTCGACAGTTCCTACTCGCAAGACCTGAGCAATCCGCAGAATCAGGAAACCCTCAAGGAAATGCTCGGCAGCTTGCACGCTCAGGCCAAACTGACCATCGTGCCCTGCGTCGAAACAGCCGGAATGCTCTCGACACTGTGGCAGGCCGGGGTCAATTACATCCAGGGCCATTACGTTCAGTCGCCAAGCCCGACGATGGACTACGACTTCTCCGCTGAGGACATGTAGCCGCCACGCGCCAGAGTCAACAAACTGCACACGTAAAAAAACCGCTATCCAGCGGTTTTTTTACGTGTCTGCTAACAGCTCAATCCAGCCCGTCGCGGTCGCGATAACCGAGCAGGTAGAGAATACCGTCCAGACCCAGCGTCGAGATGGCTTGCTTGGCGGACTGTTTGACCAGTGGCTTGGCCCGGAAGGCTACGCCCAAACCGGCAATAGCCAGCATTGGCAAATCATTCGCGCCATCGCCCACGGCAATGGTCTGCTCCAGACGCAAACCTTCCTGAGCCGCCAGCTGGCGCAGCAGATCAGCTTTACGCTGCGCATCGACAATCGGCTCGACCGCCACGCCGGTGACCTTGCCATCGACAATTTCCAGTTCGTTGGCAAATACGTAGTCGATACCCAGCTTGGCTTGCAGCTGCTTGGCGAAATAGGTGAAACCGCCAGACAGAATCGCCGTCTTGTAACCCAGGCGACGCAATTCGCTGAACAGCGTTTCAGCGCCTTCGGTCAAGCGTAGCGAGGCGCCGATATCGCTCAGCACATCCTCGGATAAGCCTTTGAGCAGCGCCAGACGCTCCTTGAAGCTCGCGGCAAAATCCAGCTCGCCGCGCATCGCCCGCTCGGTGATTTCGGCCACCTGATCGCCCACGCCCGCGGCCTTGGCCAATTCGTCGATGACTTCGGCCTCGATCAGGGTCGAGTCCATGTCGAACACGGCAAGGCGACGATTGCGCCGGAACAGCGAGTCTTGCTGGAAGGCGATATCCACATTGAGCTCTTGCGCCACACCAAGGAACTCAACACGCAGTGCGGCGGGGTCAGCTGGCTCGCCGCGTACCGAAAACTCGATGCAGCCTTTGCCCTGTTCATCCGGCATGTCGAGCGGCATGCGCCCGGACAGACGGTCAATGTGATCAATGTTCAGGCCGTACTTGGCCGTAATCGCACTGACCCGCTGCAATTGCTCAGCCGTGACCTTGCGCGTCAGCAGGGTCACAATATGCCGCGGTTTACCCTGCGCGCCGACCCACTGCTGGTAATCCGCTTCGGAGACCGGCGTGAACCGCACCTGCTGGTCGAGCTCATAGCCGCAGAACAGCACATCCTTGAGCACCGATGAGGCGCGCTCGGTATCGGGAATTTCAACCAGAATGCCGAAAGACAAAGTGTCATGGATAACCGCTTGGCCGATATCCAGAATATTAACGCCGCCTTGCGCCAAAACCCCGGTAATGGCGGCCGTCAGCCCCGGACGATCTTCGCCGGTAATGTTGATCAGGACGATTTCGCGCAAAGCGCACTCTCCAGGCAGGTTAGTGGTGAAAGTGAGTGGATAAGTGCTGCTGTCCGACTCAGTAAATAGAGCTAATAGTGGCGCGCAAGCACCTATTAGCTGTGAATCTGCGGGTAAAACACCCGTTAAATCTCACCGTTTGCTGGCAGTTAAGAATTTTTCAGTAACGGTAATCTCCAGTCAGGCTGGGCAGAGGCACACATTCTACCCATTTTCCTGACTTTCCGGCCATTCTGGGTGCTTTGCCACATGCCTGCTCATCGCTATACTGCGCGGCATCTATAGTCGACAAGAGCCGAGCTCTGTGAACCGGCCCGCCCCCGTGAAATCCGATAACTTCTTCGTATTGCTGTTTCAGGCCCTGCGCCAGCGTCGCGTGCCGTTGCCGCTGCGTATCGCCAGCCATAGCTTGCTGCTCGTCGTTATGGCGCTGGCGATCTATGCGTGGGTGATTGGCATGCAGTTCAAGCAAGCCATGCAGCAACAAGCTGACGCGCTGGGCACCAGCCTGATTATCCAGACATCCGCTTCGGCGACCGAGCTGCTGGTTTCCAACGATATTCTCAGCCTTAACGTGCTACTGAATAATCTGGTGAAAAACCCGCTGGTTGCGCATGCCGCTATTTACAGCGTCGATAACCGTATTCTCGCCGAAGCCGGCACGCGCCCGAGCCAAAGCATTCTCGGCGAAACCGACGGCCTCTACTCGACCGCGATCACCTTTCAGGATGTGATTGCCGGGCAGTTGCGCATCAGCCTCGATATGCAGCAGTTCCAGCAACCGATGACGATCAGCCTGCAGAGCATGGGCATTCTCAGCCTTATTCTGCTGGCCCTGACCCTGGCCTTGAGTCTGCGCTTGGGCCGGCACATTTCCACGCCGCTGATGCAGTTGCGCATCTGGCTGCGCGATCCGGATGATCACGCGCCAGGCGCGGGCCGTAATGATGAAGTCGGCGATCTCGCCCGTCAGCTGCAAGCGCGTCTGGTCCCTGAAAAGCCAGAGCCCGAGCCGGTCGAAGAGCCAGAGCCTGCGCTGGATGACATCGACGACAGCTTCCTTGATGAGCCAGAGGCTGCCGCGCAATCCTTTCATGTTCCCGACCTCAGCGCCGATCGCGATGAGTTCGATATTGACGACGCCCCTGCGGACCGGACACCGTCGCAGCCACGCCCTGCCGTGCGCCGTGCGCCGGTATTCACCGCCCTTGATGATGGCGATGACGACGATGCCTTCGACGGCTTGCAGCCCGAACCTGAGCCCGTTGCCCAGCACACGCCAGTGGCGCCAGCGCCGGTTAAATCCACTTTGCCAAGCGCGGTGCTGGCGATTCAGCTCGGCGCGCAGGATCAGCTCAAGCGCCTGCCCCGCAGCCGCTTGCTGGAATTGCTCAAGCGCTATCGCGGCTGCCTTGATCAGGCATCGGCCTTGTATGAAGGCGAGCTGTATACCCTGAGCGACGGCAGCAGCCTGATGCTGTTCCATTGCCAGGAAGGTGACGACGATTACCTGACCCATGCCATTTGCTGCGGCGAGCTGATGCGCGCACTGGGCCACGCCCTGCAGATAGAAGTCGCCGACAGTGGTATCACTCTGCAATTGCAGCTCGGCATGACTCAGGGCAAGAACCTCACCGGCCTGAGCCAGGGTGAGTTGCTGCTCAATGAACACGCGCAAGATGCACTCGCGCTGTCGCAACACAGCCGCAATTTGCTGCTGGTTGAGCGCAGCATTGCTGAAGACCCGCTGGTACGCCAGCGTGCGCGCATTCGTGCGATTGCCAGCCCCGAGGGTGCCAGCTGCGTTGAGCGTCTGCTGGAGCCTTACCCGTCGCTGCTGGAACGCCAACTGGGCCGGATGCACGAAACCCAGTGATGCCAGACGCCAGATAAAACAAAACCCGCAATCGCGGGTTTTGTTTTATCCGGGCAACGCTATCAGAAGCGATAAACCTCGGAATCTATGCGGATCGGCTGAGCCATCGGTATCTTCGGCGGTGGCTCTTTCGCCGCCGGGGTTGGCGCAGGCTTTTTGGCCGCTGGCGGCGTTACCGCTACAGGCGTTGAGCTGCTGGTCTTGATCGCATCGGCCAACTGGCCAACCAGTTGCTGCACCGCCAGGCTTTGCGCCCGAACCTGATCAGCAATGCTGCCCTCATGCGCCTCTTCGATGTGCACCATGCGGCCATCAATCAACTGGCCATCCTTGCTCATCAGGCGCCACTGCGCATCCAGCACAGCGGGCTGCTGCGGGCCTGAGTCGAGCCGGGCGATGGTCAGCAGAACCTGTACTTGCGGGGTGAAGCCCGGCTCAGCTGGCGACAACACCAAACGCTGGCTGTCGAGGCGTGACGCCAGTTGACGCAGCAGTTGCTGATCCAGCTCGGCAGCCAGGCTGCCTGCCCAACGCACACCGCTGGCCGCGATCAAGCTACCGTCAGCCTGACGCTGCAAAAGGGTTTCACGCTGCAAGTAATCCGCAATCGACACCGGGCCCAGAAGCACAGCAATGCCTTCCTTGTCCGCTGGCACACTGATTTTGCCGCTGTCCAACTGATACAAAGGCACCGGTTGCTGACTCACACAACCCACAAGACTAACCAGGCCTGTCAAAAGTAATACTAAAGGGAGGCGCACTAGGCTCATCACTCTCATCCAGCCGGCAACCTGTACCGGCATCCAAATAATCGATTGGCTAGCGGGGCATCGACGGCAATTAAGCAGTTATCCGAACTTCGACGAAATACTGCATATAAACCGCCATAATCGGTGGATTTACGCCCGCAGATGAAGAGTCAAAAGATCGTCATTACCGCTGAGTCATGCACAGATGATGCCCTCGGCGCTAGCCGAAGGCGCATATCATCCGCTAAAGCGCGCCATGACTCCAGCCTTGTACTCATACAAGCTGTTATCCAGCCGGTGTAATCCGCTCGACCAGCAACCCATCAACACGCTGGAATCCGCGCGGAAGCTTGTTCCCGCGACGCCCGCGCTCACCTTTATAGTGCTCAAGATCATCGGCTTTCAGCGACAAGGTGCGCTTACCCGCTTGCAGCACCAGCGTTGCGCCCACCGGCAACACAGCCAGATCGGTCAGATACTCTTCACGGCTGGCCACCCGGTCACCAGGAATGCCAATAATCTTGTTGCCCTTGCCTTTGCCCAACTGCGGCAGATCCGCCACTTTGAACAGTAACAGACGGCCTTCGGTAGTGACGGCAGCCAGCCAGTCCTCTTCGCGGCTGGTCAGCGGCTTGGGCGCAACAACCTTGGCACCGGCAGGCAGACTCAGCAGCGCCTTGCCCGCCTTGTTCTTGGCTTGCAGGTCTTCACCTTTAACCACAAATCCGTAGCCGGCATCCGAGGCGATCACGTAGAGCGCGTCGTCTTCGGGCATCATTACCGCTTCGAACACAGCGCCAGGCGGCGGCGTCAGGCGACCGGTAAGCGGCTCACCCTGCCCGCGGGCAGATGGCAACGAGTGGGCAGGCAACGAGTAGCTGCGCCCGGTCGAGTCAATGAACACCGCGTACTGGTTAGAGCGCCCCGGCGCTGCAACTTTGAATCCGTCGCCGGCTTTATAAGAAAGGCCGGTGGCGTCGATGTCATGGCCTTTGGCACAGCGCACCCAGCCTTTTTCGGACACCACCACGGTGACCGGCTCGGTCGGCAACAACTCAGTCTCGGACAACGCCCGCGCTTCGCTGCGCGCGACGATTGGCGAGCGGCGGTCGTCGCCATAGGTTTCGGCATCCTTGATGATTTCATCACGCACCAGCTTCTTCAGCTTGGCTTCGCTGCCCAACAGCTTGAGCAACTTGTCGCGTTCCTTGGCCAGCTCATCCTGCTCGCCACGGATTTTCATTTCTTCGAGGCGCGCCAACTGACGCAAGCGCGTATCGAGGATGTAATCGGCCTGCACGTCGGTCAGCGCAAAGCGCTCGATCAACACCTGCTTGGGCTGGTCTTCGGTACGGATGATGTGAATCACTTCATCCAGATTGAGGAAGGCGATCAACAAACCTTCCAACAGGTGCAGACGCTTCTCGACCTTGTCGAGGCGGAACTGCAAACGGCGGCGCACGGTGTTGGTCCGGTAAGCCAGCCATTCGCGGAGCATTTCGCGCAGGTTTTTCACCTGCGGCTTGCCATCCAGGCCAATCACGTTGGTGTTGACCCGGTAGCTGGATTCCAGCTCGGTGGTGGCGAACAGGTGCTGCATCAGCTCTTCGCAATCGACGCGGTTGGAACGCGGGATAATCACGATGCGGCAGGGGTTTTCGTGGTCGGACTCGTCACGCAGGTCCGCCACCATCGGCAACTTCTTGGCCTGCATCTGCGCGGCAATCTGCTCAAGCACCTTGGAACCCGAGACCTGATGCGGCAGGGAGGTGACGACGATATCGCCATCTTCGATGCGATACACCGCACGCATGCGCACCGAGCCTTTGCCTGTCTCGTAAACCTTGAGCAGCTCACTGCGCGGCGTGATGATTTCAGCTTCGGTCGGATAATCCGGCCCTTGAACATGTTCGCAGAGCTGTTCGACCGTGGCGTTTGGCTCATCGAGCAGGCGTACACAGGCTGCTGCTACTTCACGCAAGTTATGCGGCGGTACATCGGTGGCCATGCCCACGGCAATGCCGGTGGTGCCATTCAGGAGCAAGTTCGGCAAACGAGCCGGCAAAGTCGCCGGCTCGTTGAGTGTACCGTCGAAATTCGGCACCCAATCAACCGTGCCCTGGCCCAACTCAGTCAGCAACACCTCGGAATAGCGGGACAACCGCGCCTCGGTGTAACGCATGGCCGCGAATGACTTCGGATCATCCGGCGCACCCCAGTTACCCTGGCCGTCGACCAGCGTGTAGCGGTAGCTGAACGGCTGCGCCATCAGCACCATCGCCTCGTAACAGGCAGAGTCGCCGTGCGGGTGGAACTTACCCAGCACATCACCGACGGTACGCGCCGATTTCTTGTGCTTGGAATCAGCGTCCAGGCCCAGTTCGCTCATCGCGTAGATGATGCGTCGCTGCACGGGCTTCAAACCATCACCGATATGCGGCAGCGCGCGATCCATGATCACGTACATCGAGTAGTTGAGGTAAGCCTGCTCGGTAAAGTCGGCCAACGAACGGCGTTCTACGCCATCCAGGCTCAAGTCGAGTAAATCGCTCATGCGGGCCTCATTGCAAAGTTGATTGGCGCAGCATCAAGGTGCCGTCGCGCTGGGTAAATTCGAGTTGTTTGAGGGCGCTCATACCGAGCAACACCTCATCGCCATGCATGCCAGGCGCAATTAACGCCGGCACGTCGCGCAGTTCAATTGCGCCCAGTTTAAGCCGGTCGAGCCGGGTTTTGTGGGCGGTAGCCCGGCCATTTGCGGTGCGGATCACAATCGGCGCGCCCGCTTGCAGGCCAAGCTGTTCAGCCACTGCACTCGGCACCGCCACCTGCGTGGCGCCGGTATCGAGTAAAAAGGTCACATCGTTGCCGTTTATCTGCCCCGCCGAGACGTAATGCCCATCACGGGAGCTGACCAAGCGGACTTCAATATAGTCGTTGCCCTGAACCGACACCGGCGCCTGATTGGGGTTGTACTGGGCCGTTTCCCAGTCACCGAAAAAGCGTGTCGCCAGCAATATGCCTGCGCCCCACGCCAGCACCCACATCACCCGCCCCGCGCGTTTGCCCGGCGTCTGTTCAGTCACTCCGCTTGCTCCCAGCCACCTTTTGGCGCGCCAAAACGCCAGACGATTGACCGGTCTTCGCCATCGGCGCGCGTGTGAGCACCGGTATCAAGTCCGATCCAGGCACCTTCTGGATCAATCCACAGCGCCTCGGCCATGCCGTATTTACTGTCGTAGCGGCGCGCGTCGGTCAGTGCCGCTTCGGCAAAGGACCAACAGCGCTCGACTGCGCCGGTTTCAAGTTCACGGCGGCAGATCTGATGCGCCTGACGCTCCAGAGTGAAGAGTTTCTCCTGATAAAAGCTCAGATCGGAATAATCCTTGGGCACTGGCCCCGCGCCAAGTTTGGGCGCAACCACAACCCCGCTCTCGCTTTGCAGCACGCAAGGGCCCTGACAGCGCCAGTTGTTGGACTTGCCATACAACGCCAGCAATCCCCGGCGCTCACGCTCGGCAGCCAACCACATGCGCTCGCCTGCCGGATCAATCGCAATCCCTTCAAGCATGGCGTTGAAGTGCAGCAGCAAGCCACTGGCACGCGCCTGTCGCATAAAGGTTTTCGGCAGGGTCAACCATTCGGGCTCCCCCGCTGGCGGCATTTTCAGCACACCGGCATGCGCCTCGCTGAGCAGATAACGGTTGCCAGCGGAATCACAGGAAATACCTTCGAAGTCCAGATCGCCACCGCGGATAAGGCCGGTGATCCAGCCGCGCATTTTCATGCCCCACGGCCGCATGTTGTCCGGCAGCGGCGGCGCAACAAATGTCTCAGCCTCGGCTTGCCACGGGCTCACATCGGTATTGAGCCGATAAACGTGCCCGTCTTCACGGTCGGAAACCGCCCACAAGGCATCACCGCACCACGCCAGCCCGGACAGGTTGCCCTGCTCCATGCCGGCGACTGGGTTTTCACTGAGCAGTTTGAGTTCTTCGGGGGCCTCGGTTGCCGCAAACAGCGGCGCCGAGATAAACAGGGTCAGGGTAAATAACAACTGCCTCAAAGCAGAACCTCAGCCAGATTTCCTTTCGACTCCAGCCACGACTTGCGATCAGACGCACGTTTTTTGGCCAGCAGCATATCCATGATCTCTTCCGTACCGGCGAAGTCTTCCAGCGTGAGCTGGACCAGACGACGGGTGTTCGGATCCATGGTGGTTTCACGCAGTTGCGGCGGATTCATCTCGCCCAGACCCTTGAATCGCGTGACTTGCGGTTTGCCGCGACGCTTCTCGGCGACCAGTCGATCAAGAATACCGTCGCGCTCGGCATCATCCAGCGCGTAGAAAATCTCTTTGCCTTGGTCAATGCGATACAACGGCGGCATGGCCACGAAAATGTGCCCGGCGTCGACCAACGGACGGAAGTGCCGAACAAACAACGCGCACAACAAAGTGGCAATGTGCAGACCATCGGAGTCGGCGTCGGCAAGGATGCAGATTTTGCCGTAGCGCAGTTGCGTCAGATCAGCGGAACCTGGATCGATACCGATCGCGACGGCAATATCGTGAACTTCTTGCGAGCCCAACACCACGCTGCCATCGACTTCCCAGGTGTTAAGAATCTTGCCGCGCAACGGCATGATCGCTTGAAACTCTTTATCGCGCGCCTGCTTGGCCGAACCGCCAGCGGAGTCACCCTCTACCAGAAACAGCTCAGAACGCTTCGGGTCCTGCCCGGCGCAATCGGCCAATTTACCGGGCAGAGCCGGGCCTTGGGTAATGCGCTTACGCTCGACCTTTTTCGCGGCCTTGAGGCGACGGCTGGCATTGCTGATAGCCAGTTCAGCCAACTGCTGACCCAACTCGGGGTTGGCATTGAGCCACAGGCTGAACGCATCTTTGACCACGCCCGAGACAAACGCCGAGGCTTCACGCGACGACAGACGCTCCTTGGTCTGCCCGGAGAACTGGGCGTCCTGCATTTTCATCGAGAGGACGAAGGCGATGCGCTCCCAGACATCTTCCGGCGCCAGCTTGACGCCACGCGGGATCAGGTTGCGGAACTCGCAGAACTCGCGCAGGGCATCGAGCAAGCCCTGACGCAGGCCGTTGACGTGCGTGCCGCCTTGCGCAGTCGGGATCAGGTTGACGTAACTTTCCTGAACGCTGTCGCCGCCTTCCGGCAACCACAGCAGCGCCCAATCTACGGCTTCTTTATTGCCGCTCAGGCTGCCGCAGAACGGCATATCCGGCAGGCGCTGGAATTCGCTGACGGCATCGACCAGATAGGAACGCAGGCCGTCCTCATAAAGCCATTCAACCCGCTCGCCGCTGGCTTTGTCTTCAAAGCTGACGGCCAGACCCGGGCAGAGTACTGCCTTGGCCTTGAGCACGTGCTTGAGGCGGCTGATCGAGAACTTCGGCGAATCAAAATATTTGCCATCCGGCCAGAAGTGCACGCTGGTGCCCGTGTTGCGCTTGCCAACCGTACCCACCACTTGCAAGTCGCTTGATTTGAAGCCATCGGCAAAGGTCATCTGGTATTCGCTGCCGTCACGCTTGACCCGCACTTCAACGTGGGTCGAGAGCGCGTTGACCACCGAAATGCCCACACCGTGCAAACCGCCTGAGAACTGGTAGTTCTTGTTGGAGAACTTACCGCCGGCGTGCAGCTTGGTGAAAATCAGCTCGACGCCGCTGATGCCTTCTTCAGGGTGCATATCTACCGGCATACCGCGCCCGTCATCGCTGACTTCGAGCGAGTTGTCCTGATGCAGGATGACCTGGATCGAACGGGCATGACCGGCCAGTGCTTCGTCGACACTGTTGTCGATGACTTCCTGAGCCAGGTGATTGGGCCGACTGGTGTCGGTGTACATGCCGGGACGTTTACGAACCGGATCAAGACCGGAAAGGACTTCGATGGCGTCTGCGTTATAACTGGCCATAGGTCTCTTAATCTTCTTCAGTTAATCGAGGTACTTCTAAACAGAACGCGAGGTGCAGGGTTCGGCCATCAACTGGCCAATCACTGCACATCCAGCGCGCAAAAATCGGTATCACGCCAGTATTGTGGCGCGATCCCCGCAAAAGCAAAGAGCATTGGCAGGCGCTCAGCAAATCCCTGAAAGCCGTGATCGCCGCCAGCCTGAATACGCAAGGCACACTGGCGATAAAATACGCCTGCGTCGCGATAATCAAGGGTTTCATCAGCCGTTTGCAACCAGACCTGATAACGGCTTCCATCCGTCGGCGGCGGCACATCAAGCTCAGCCAGCGCACTCACGTGATCGGCAGTCAGATCCCAGGTTTCATTGCTGTAAAAGTTGGTCTGCGGGCCTAAATAACCATCAAAGCGTAAATGCGGACTCACAGCAGGATTGATCAGCAGCGCTTTAAGCCCATGCCGCTCAGCCAAGTGGGTCGCATAGTAGCCGCCCAGCGAGCTACCGACCAGCACAGGCCGCCCGAGGGTTTCGATCAGCGTCTCTATCTGCGCGATTGCCACACGCGGATGATGATGCAGAGCCGGTATCGCCAGCTGTTCGGCCAGCCCCATGTGCTGCATGGCCCGCTGCAACTGACTGGCTTTATGCGAGGCTGGCGAGCTGTTCAGACCGTGTAAATAAAGGATGCTGGGGTGACTGGCGGGCATGGTTTATCGAGTGAATTGATTAATAAGGCCAAACGGTAGCAGCTTTACAGGGTCAGGCTCTAGCCCAAGAAGTTGCAAAGCGTAAGCCTGATGCACCGCCAGCCCTGAGAAACAGGGCCGGACGTACAGGCAGTGACTACCTGCACGACGGCTGGCAGTTAATAGCCCTTAACGCTGTAGTCGACCACGTAATCGATCCCGGCCACCCGTGACACGCCAGTTTCCAAGCGACCGTCGTCGTACAAGCGTAACCAGCGATACCCCGGCTCGGTTGTATCGACCTGAAAGTCTTCGCTGCCCGGCATGAACTGCACACAGGTGGACGGCGACGCCAGCAGGCGCAGGTTGCCGCGCATCTGGTCGAACTCCTGATGCACATGCCCCCAAAGTACGGCGCGCGCCTGTGGAAAGCGGTCCAGCACAGCAAACAGCGCGCCCGGATTGCGCAGGCCAATCGGCTCCATCCAGCGGCAACCAATGCTCACAGGGTGATGATGCAGGGTAATCAAATGATAGCGATCAGGCGCCTCGCTCAAGGCACGCTCCAGCAGCGCCAGTTGTCGGTCACTCAAATAGCCAGGCACAGCGCCTGGGATTGAGGAATCCAGCACAATGACCCGCCAGTTGCCGACATCCACGACCGGGTCAAGCAGATGAGTCGCAACGCAGGCGGCCTGCATCGCCGGCACTTCATCATGATTGCCTGGCAACCAACGCGCGGGCGCATCAATGGCCGAGCTGACCTCACGGAAGCGCTGATACGAGGCTTCGCTGCCATCCTGTGAGAGATCGCCCGTGGCCAGCACAAGATCGACCACCGGCTGCTCTTGCAGAACCCGGTCGACCACTTGCTGCAAACTGTCGTAAGTATCCATGCCCAACAATCTGCCGCCCTCTTCCTCAAGAAGATGACTGTCTGAAAGTTGCACGATGAGTACTGAAGAATCGGTTTTAGACATCGGCGCGCTCGGCAAAAGCCATCTCCTTGAGCGGAATAGCTAAAGTATGGAGGCTAGCTTAGATGGCAGTAAACCCGCTAAGCGGGCCTGTATCACAGAATTTCAGACTGTTCTGAATGTAGGCCGGCCTGCCTAGCGCGAGCCCACTAAAACCGGCTCCGGCTCATGCCCGCATTCAAGGCAGTGGCTGAGCCACTCACCCAAAAACACGTTGAGCTGGTTTTTTTCGTCCGGTTGGTGCATCGCCGCATTGGGATACGGGTAAATACTGCGAAAGCGCCGGGCGCTCTGAGCACTGATGACTTCGGCCATGCGCGCATCGTGATACACCCGAACCTCTAAGGTTGGCACCGGCATCCACGACAGATTATGTTCCTGACTCACCTCGATGGTGGAGGTGTAAGGGCAGTTTTCCAGCACATTGAGCGCCAGCATGCCCATGGAGTGTTGCTCGCTGGTGATAGCAATCCGGCGCACGCCCTCCTCCTGGCGCATTGCCGGGAGCAAGCGCATCAGCCGAGCATAATTCGCCTCACAGGTGGCCTGCAGTTCCAGCAGGTCTACCCGGTAGCGCTCACGTAGCAAATTTAAACCCACATCCCCCTCACTTCGGCGCGGTTAAGCGCCAGCCATTGCAGCGCAATAATGCTCGCTGCATTGTCGATAATGCCATTTTTAACGGCCTGCAAGGCATCCTCGAATGCCCACACATGCACCTTGATATCTTCACCCTCTTCAGCAAGACCGTGCACTCCACCGGCGTTGGAACTGTCGCAACGGCCGATAAACAGATGAACACGTTCGTCCGATCCACCAGGTGAAGGATAGTACTGAGTGATGGGCCACAGCGCCCCAAGCTCAAGCGCGGCTTCCTCTACCGCCTCACGGCGCGCCACCTCTTCAGGCTGCTCGTCTTTGTCTATCAAACCGGCCACAAGTTCAAGTAACCACGGGCTGGCGCTTTTATCGGCCGCGCCAACGCGAAACTGCTCGATCAGCACCACTTCGTCGCGTTGCGCGTCATAAGGCAGCACGCAGACCGCATCGTGGCGAACAAACAGTTCGCGACTGATCTCTGGGCCCATCGCGCCGCTGAACTGGCGATGACGCAGGCGCAGTCGGTCGAGCCGGTAGAAGCCCTTGAAACAAGTTTCGCGCTGCAGTATCTCCAGCGAGTCCGCATCGGCTTTGAACAGTTCACTCATGGTTGTCTCATCTCATTCATTAGCTGCTTTCGCGCATCCTAACTCTGCGCGCCCAGCTATGCAGCCAATTTACGTGGTACGCCGGTGCAAGCCACAAGCCGTTGGCGGGCAATGGGCCAGATCAGGTAATGTGCTGCGAACTCGTGCACGCTTGTGCAGTCAAAACGCACCATCAGCAGATAACCTGTGGATCATGTGAAGCCCTTTGCGCCCTTGCCCAAACCTTCCAACACCCTTGTAAACTCTGCATTCTCTTCATTCAGCCAACGAAGAATTCAATGTCCCTGACCAAATTACTCGCAATAGCAGGTTTCGGCCTGATCCTCGGTGGCTGCCAAAGCCTGCTGCCGCAACAAGAACCCCTGCAGCCTAAACGCGTGGCGTGGGAGCACCGTCTGCCAGGCTGCGCGGGTGAATCCTGCCCGCTGGTGAACATCGACACGCTGAAGTTCGCCAACAATCCACAACTGGATGAACTGGTTGAAAAGCGCCTGCTCAGCATGACCCAAAACTCACCGGACGCGCCGCAGCCCACCTCGCTGGAGTCGTTTGAAAAAGACTTCCTGCAAAACGCCGAGCCAGGCTGGAAAACCTATCTGCAGGCCAAGCTAATTGATCAACATGACGATGTTGCGGTGATTGAGTTCTCCAGCTACATCGACACGGGAGGCAATCACGGTATGCCCGGTCGCGGTTTCATCAACTACGACCGCGACACAGGGAAGGTGCTGACCCTCAACGATATTCTGCTGCCGAGCCGGTCCGGGGCATTCTGGGCTCAAGTCGAGCAAGCCCATAAGCGTTGGCTGGCCAAGAATCAGCTGGATAAAGACCCAAGCTTTGTGAAGGACTGGCCGTTCCGCGAAACGCAAAACATTGCGTTGACGCGCGACCAGTTGCTGCTCAAATACGATGTACTGACCCTCGGCCCGTACTCGAATGGCCATCCGTCGCTGACCATTCCGTACGCTCAGCTCAAGGGGATACTGAAACCAGAGTTTTTGCCTGAGAGCTAAGTTTTCCCAGCACGAACTGCAGCCCCGCCGCCGCTAACAACGCCGGCAGGGTTGCGCCCACGTCAGGCCAGAAATTGCTCAGCAGGTGATAAATCACCGCACCACAGCCCCAGGCCGCCACGGTATCCCAGCGCAATGCTGGCAATGTTCCCTGCGGAACCTGCCGACGACGCAGAATAAAGTGGTCGACCAGCACCACGCCAAACAACGGCGCGAACACCGAGCCGATCAGCAGCAGAAAATTCTGGTATTCAGCCAACGGCGCAAACAGCGCGATCAAGGTGCACAGCGCACCGATTGCCAGCGCCAGGTACTCGACCTTGACCGCCAGCAGAATCCCGCTGGAAACCGCCGCCGAGTGAATATCGGCAAAGGCATTCTCGGACTCGTCGAGCAGGATCAGCAGTAACGGTATCCCCAGCCCCGCGCCCGCCAACGCCAGCAACAAGGTGTTGACCTCGGCATCTGCCGCGAACGCCAGCGTATAAGCCACGCCGAGACTCATCAGCCAGAAGTTGCCCAGGAAGAATCCGCAGGCTGTGCCGCCAAATACGCTGCGCGCACTCTTGCCGAAGCGCGAGTAATCGGCGATCAGCGGCAACCACGACAACGGCATGGCGATAGCAATGTCAAAGCCCAGCGCAAACGGCATCGAACCATCACCGGTGCGCGCCCAAAGCGCGGCCATGTCGGCCTTGTCGAACAGGTTCCAGGTCAACCAGACGCACGCCCCGAGCAACAACCAGATGCCCCACTTGCGCAGAATCCGCCGCACGAACGTCAGCGGGCCACTCACTGCCAACAGTGTTGCCAGCGCACCAAACAGCAAGGTCCAGAGCATCGGCTCGGTGAGCAGGCTGTTCTCACCGAATGCGCGGCCCGCCAACAGGCTGGCAGCGTCACGCATGACGATAATCTCGAATGCGCCCCAACCGACCAGTTGCAGCAAATTGAGCAGCGCGGGCAGCACCGCCCCCTTGCTGCCCAGCGACAGCTTGAGCGCTGCCATCGAAGCCAACCCGGTATCGCTGCCGATGACCGCAACCGCGCCGAGCAGCAACACGCCGACCGCCGTGCCGCAAGCAATGGCCAGCATCGCGCCGCTCATGCCCAGGCCCGGCGCGAGCAAAGCACCAAGCTGCAAGACCATCAGGCCGATGCCCAGAGAGAACCACAGCGAGAACAGGTCACGGCCGCCGAATACGCGCTGCCCGGCCGGAACCGCCAGATGAGGTGAATAAGTATTGGGAGTTTTCATGCGCAAGGCATCTCGATCAACAGATAAGCAAAAGCCGGAGTCAGTAACCCCGGCGCTCTAAAACCACGAATCAGGTGCGCGGCGATCAAGCCAGCGCACCTTTTATTGGGATCAGACCTGACGGTAGATCACCGAGCCTTCATCCTTGAACCGCGCCGATTGCTCCTTGAAGCCGGCTTCGACCGCCTTGCTTTCATCAGACAAGCCGTTGACCTTGGCGTAATCGCGCACCTCCTGCGTGATTTTCATCGAACAGAACTTCGGCCCGCACATCGAGCAGAAATGCGCGACCTTGGCGGAGTCCTTCGGCAGCGTCTCATCGTGATAGCTGCGCGCCGTGTCCGGATCCAGCCCGAGGTTGAACTGATCTTCCCAGCGGAATTCGAAACGCGCTTTCGACAGGGCGTTGTCGCGAATCTGCGCGCCGGGATGGCCTTTCGCCAAGTCAGCGGCATGCGCGGCAATCTTGTAAGTGATGATGCCGGTCTTGACGTCATCCTTGTTCGGCAAGCCGAGGTGCTCTTTGGGTGTCACGTAGCACAGCATCGCGCAGCCGAACCAGCCGATCATTGCCGCACCGATACCCGAGGTAATGTGGTCATAGCCAGGCGCAATATCGGTGGTTAGCGGGCCGAGGGTATAAAACGGCGCCTCGTCACAGCATTCCAACTGCTTGTCCATGTTCTCTTTGATCATGTGCATCGGCACGTGCCCAGGGCCTTCGATCATGCACTGCACATCATGTTTCCAGGCGATCTTGGTCAGCTCGCCGAGGGTTTCCAGTTCGCCGAATTGCGCCGCATCGTTAGCGTCGGCAATCGAGCCGGGACGCAGGCCGTCACCCAGCGAGAAGCTGACGTCGTAGGCCTTCATGATTTCGCAGATTTCGTCGAAATGGGTGTAGAGGAAGTTCTCTTTATGGTGCGCCAGGCACCACTTGGCCATGATCGAGCCGCCGCGGGAAACAATGCCGGTCACACGCTTTGCCGTCAGCGGCACGTAACGCAGCAGCACTCCTGCGTGAATGGTGAAGTAGTCGACGCCCTGCTCGGCTTGCTCGATGAGCGTATCGCGGAACAATTCCCAGGTCAGGTCTTCGGCCACGCCGTTTACCTTTTCCAGCGCCTGATAAATCGGCACGGTGCCAATCGGTACTGGCGAGTTACGGATGATCCACTCGCGGGTTTCGTGGATGTGCTTGCCGGTCGAGAGGTCCATGACCGTATCGGAGCCCCAACGGATACCCCAGGTCAGCTTGGCCACTTCCTCTTCAATCGAGGAGCCCAGCGCCGAGTTGCCGATGTTGCCGTTGATCTTGACCAGAAAGTTGCGGCCGATAATCATCGGCTCAAGCTCGGTGTGGTTGATGTTGGCGGGGATAATTGCCCGGCCACGCGCAACTTCTTCACGAACGAATTCAGCGGTGATCTGCTTGGGAATCGCCGCGCCAAAGCTCTGCCCAGCGTGTTGCGCATCAAGCAGGCCGGCGGCACGCGCTTCCTGCAGTTTGAGGTTTTCGCGGATGGCGATGTATTCCATCTCAGGCGTGATGATGCCTTTGCGCGCGTAGTGCATCTGGCTGACGTTATGGCCAGGCTTGGCACGACGCGGATTGCGCACATGAGCGAAGCGCATCTTGGTCAATTCAGGGTCGGCAAGGCGTTCCTGACCGAAGCGCGAGCTGAGGCCCTCAAGCAATTCGGTGTCATTACGCTCGGCAATCCAGGCAGAGCGCACATCAGCCAGGCCTTTGCGCACATCAATCTGCACGCCAGGATCGGTATACGGACCCGACGTATCGTAGACCAGCACCGGCGCGTTGATTTCACCGCCGAACTCGGTCGGGGTTATGTCCAGGCTGATTTCGCGCATGGGCACACGGATGTCCGGGCGCGAACCTTCCACGTAGACTTTTCGCGACCGCGGGAAGGGCTGAATCGACTGTTGATCGACCTTGGCTGATTCGCTGAGGTTCTGCAGGCTATTTTGTTGTTGTACGCTCATCGACTAACACTCTCCTGAGTAGTATGTCGGAGCGAACTTGAACAGAGACGGGTGGCGCGGGGGGCACGGATTGAGTGCCGAGAGACTCATCATGGCAGGTGATGAGGACATCTTGTTCCCTACGCAGGCCTTAACCTGATCAGGTTCAACGGGATCCGGCAATATGCCAATCTCAGCCCCTCAATTAGGGCACCCCGACAAGAACGCGCTCAGTCTAAACAACTGTGCAGGTGAAAACCAAGCCCCTTGAGGCCAATTCGTCGTAAAGTGACTCACCGGCCGAGTTTTCATTGATTGTTGCTGTGAAGCAACATAGCTTGTTGCAAACTACACTCTCTGCGGCAGGGCCTCATCTTGACCCTTATGGCAGCTAACCTTAGCCTTGCTGACTAACATCGAACCTAGGAAAAACCAATGCTGCGCAGACTCACCTTGGCACTCGCTGTTGCCTCTGCTTCGGTAGGCTCGGCTTGGGCAGAACAAGCCCATGTCCCGCTGACAACTAAAACGGACCTGGTATCGGTCTATAACGAAGCAGCCAACAACAACGCTGATCTGGCAGCTGCGCGCGCTGACTATCAGGCGCGCCGCGAAGTTGTTCCTCAGGCGCGGGCGGGCTTACTGCCAAACCTGACGGGTGGTGCAACCGTGGGTAATACCCGGACCTCGCTCGACCAGCCTTCAACCACGCTGTCGCGCAGCGGCACCAGCTATCAGGCCAACCTGAGCCAGCCGCTGTTCCGTGCGGATCGCTGGTATCAACTGCAAGCTGCCGAAGCGACCAGCGAGCAGGCTGCACTGGATTTGTCCGCCACCGAACAGAACCTGATTCTTTCGAGTGCCGAGACTTACTTCGCCGTGCTGCGCGCGCAGGACACACTGGCATCAACCAAGGCCGAAGAAGCGGCGTTCAAGCGCCAACTCGATCAGTCCAATGAGCGCTTTGAAGTTGGCTTGTCAGACAAAACCGACGTACTCGAAGCGCAAGCCGGTTACGACACCGCACGCGCCAACCGGATTATTGCGCAGCGCCAGGTTGATGATGCTTTTCAAGCCTTGATGACCCTGACCAACCGTGACTACACCTCGATCGAAGGCATCAAACACACGCTGCCCATCCTCGCCCCGACGCCAAATGATGCCAAGGCCTGGGTCGATACGGCTGCCGCACAGAACCTCAATCTGCAAGCCAGCAACTTTGCCGTGGACGCTGCCAACGAAACCCTGCGTCAGCGCAAGGCCGGTCACGCGCCGACACTCGATGCAGTGGCTAGTTACGAGCAAGGCGACAACGACAGCCTTGGCTTTACCAACACCGGTATTCCGACAGGCGCTCAGCCGTACGGCAGCGATGTTTCGCAAACCACTCTCGGCCTGCAGTTGAATATCCCGATCTACAGCGGCGGCCTGACCAGCTCGCAGGTACGCGAAGCCTATCAGCGCCTCGACCAGACCGAGCAGCTGCGCGAAAGCCTGCGTCGCAAGATCGTTCAGGACACACGCAACTTCCACCGCGCCGTGAACACCGACGTAGAAACTGTACAGGCGCGTAAGCAGTCGATCATCTCCAACCAGAGCGCACTTGAGGCGACTCAAATCGGTTATCAGGTGGGCACGCGCAACATCGTGGACGTCCTCGACGCCCAGCGTCAGCTGTACAGCTCGGTGCGCAACTACAACGATGCCCGTTACGACTACATCCTCAACAACCTGCGCCTCAAGCAGGCCGCCGGCACCCTCAGTCCGGGCGACCTGGAAGCGCTGGGTGCTTACCTCAAGCCGGACTACAATCCGGATAAAGACTTCCTGCCGCCAGATCTGGCCAAAGCCGCCGAGGCGCAAATGCACGGCAATCCGCAGTACTGATTACTGCCGGTTTAAACAAAAAACCCGACTGCTGTCGGGTTTTTTACGGGCGGCTGTTTTGATCAGCGTTTGAGTAAGGCATCCAACCCGTCAAGCAAGCGTTGCAGCGCGCCCTGATTAGCCTGCATCACTGCCAAACCGGCGCTGTGCATTGCCTCAGCCTGCTGCGGCTGCTGCCATAACTCCTTGAGTTGGACCGCCAGTTGCTCGCCACTGTCGACATCAAGCAAAGCACCGGCACTGCGCAGCAACGCGGTAATTTCGAGAAAGTTGAACACATGCGGGCCCATCAGAATCGGCTTGCCCAGCGCAGCAGGTTCAAGCGGATTGTGCCCACCACTGGCAATCAAGCTGCCGCCGACAAAGGCCAGGTCGGCCAGTGCGTACAAAAACAGCAACTCGCCCATGGTGTCGCCCAGTAACACCTGATGCTCGGCAGTCACAGCGGCGGCGGTTGAACGCCGCTGAGTGTTGAAACCTTCTCGTCGGCACAGCTCGAACACCGAGTTGAAACGTTCGGGATGACGCGGCACCAGAATCAACAGCGCTCGCGGATCACCTTCAAGCACCTGACGATGCGCCAGCAGTACCTGTTCATCCTCACCTTCGTGAGTACTCGCTGCAATCCATATCGGCCGATCCTGAGCCGCCCACTGCGCGCGTAACTCAGCCGCCCGGGCCAACAGCGCCGGGTCGATACGCAGATCAAACTTGATTGAACCGGTGACATCCACACACTCGGCGCGAGCGCCCAGTTCACGGAAGCGCTGCGCTTCGGTCTGCGTTTGCACCGCAATCAGATCCAACTCGGCGAGCATCGGCGCTGTCAGTTTGGCGAAGCGCGCATAACCACGCGCCGAACGCTCGGAAAGCCGCGCATTGGCCAGCGCGACCGGAATACCGCGGCGCGCACATTGATGAATATGATTAGGCCACAGCTCGGTTTCCATGATCACTGCCAGCTTGGGCTGCAGTCGTTTAAGAAAACGCGCGGCCGCCCACGGCAAGTCATAAGGCATGTAGCAATGCTGCACACGGCCCTGATACTCGGCACCAGAAAACATGGCCTGAATACGCTCGGAACCGGTTGGTGTCATGCAGGTGATGGTCACCGGCAGCTGTGGATAACGTTCCAGCAATTGGCGAATCATCGGCGCCGCGGCAATGCTTTCACCCACCGAAACCGCATGCACCCAAATACCGCCTGGCTGCAACGGCGGCAGGCCAAAAGCAAACCGCTCAGCGATGCGTTTGGCGTACGCCGGGGCACGCCATGCACGCCAAGCCAGACGCACAGCGATCAGCGGTAAACCGAGATAAAACAACAGACTATAAATTGATCGATTCATGGGCGCGCAGCTTAGCAGAGCGATCAATTTCCATCAGCCGATTGCCCGCAGATGCTCGGCAAAACTTTTACCCAGCCACTGCGCAGCCGGCCCAAGCGCTTCATCCCGACGCCTGACCAGTTCCACAACCAGAGGCGGCGGCGTCCAGTCGCAGGGCAATTCAACCAATTGACTGAGATACGTCGGGTAGCTTGCAACGTGGCGCGGCAACCAGGCCCAGCCAAGATTGCGCATTACCAGTTCGGCCATGGCGTAAAAACTATCAGCCCGCCAGACAGAGGGGCTGAGCTGTTCACCGCCCGGATACTGACCCTCTTGTGGCGCCATGAGAAGCTGGCGGTGACGCGCCAACTCACGCCGGCCAATGTGCGTCGCTTGAGCCAGAGGGTGATTGGCTGCGCATACCGTGACCATCTCGATCGTGCCCAAACGCTGGCGCTCAAGCGCATCGGGCATCTTCTCGTGGTTGAACAATAAGCCCAGATCGGCCCGGCGCTCCAGCAGCTTATTGGCAACTTCACCTTGAGCGCCGCTTGCCAGTTGCACCTCCAGCAGCGGAAACGCCTGAGACAGTGACTCCAAACTGTCGAGCACCGGCTGATACGGCATGGCCTCGTCCTGCGCTAGGCGCAAGCACGCCTCCTCGCCCCGGCTCAAGCCCAGCGCTCGCCCTTCAAGGCGCTGGCATTGGTGCAAGACATCCCGCGCTTCGGCCAACAACGCACTGCCTGCGGCGGTTAACACGGGCTGGCGGCCACTGCTGCGCTCGAACAGGGTTACACCCAGATCGGCCTCCAGCATGGCAATCGCCGAACTCACCGCCGACTGCACTCGATTCATCTGCCGCGCCACGGCCGAAAACGACCGGCCCTCGGCAACCCCAACAAACAGACGCAACTGTTCAAGATTCCACTGCATACCCATCTCCATAGCAGATAGGTAATCACTTTATCCCATCATGTAAATGACTAGAATCGCTCAATCGAAAAGGAGACTGATTATGTCCGGTTACTTGTATCTGGCGATTGCCATAACCGCTGAAGTGATTGCGACGACCTCGATGAAAGCGCTCAACGGCTTCAGCAAGCCATTGCCGTTGCTGCTGGTGATCGTTGGCTACGCGATTTCGTTCTGGATGCTCAGCCTGGTGGTCAAAACCATTCCGGTAGGCGTTGCCTACGCCGTGTGGGCCGGTCTGGGCATTGTGCTGGTGAGTATTGCTGCTGCGGTGCTTTACCAGCAGACGCTGGATTTAGCTGCAATAGCGGGCATGGCACTGATTATTGCAGGGGTTGTGGTTATTCAAATGTTTTCTCGGTCAGTCGGGCACTGAGATCAAGAGTTGTAAGCTTCGCCCGCGCTATACTGGGAGCCTGTTTGACTGTTGAGGCGTTCACATGTCCCAAGCTCTGAGTACCGACGTGCTAATCGTTGGTGGCGGTATCGCAGGCCTATGGCTCAATGCGCGGTTGCGCCGTGAAGGCTATGCCACGCTGCTACTGGAAAACGCCACACTGGGTGGCGGCCAGAGTGTAGCTTCGCAAGGCATCATCCACGGCGGCGCGAAGTACGCGCTGCACGGGGCACTGACTGGCGCCTCCGAAGCCATCGCCGATATGCCACGGCGCTGGCGCGAAGCGATTGCCGGCAACGGCGAAATCGACCTGAGCGGTGTACGCCTGCTTTCCGATGCGCATTATTTATGGTCGCCAGGCAGCCTTGCCGGCAATCTCACCAGCTTCTTTGCCAGCAAAGCCGTGCGCGGCCGGGTTGATCAGGTCAAAGGAGATCAGTTGCCACCGGCCCTGCAAGACCGCAAGTTCAAGGGCAAGGTTTACCGCCTGGCCGAGTTGGTGCTGGATGTGCCGAGCCTGATTACCCGGCTCGCCGAACTCAGCGCCAATAGCCTGCTGGCCTGTAAGGTGATTGAACCGCTGCACGAAAACCAGCAGCTGGTGGGCCTGCGCGTAGACGGCCGGGAAATTCGCGCCCAGCGTATCGTGCTCAGCGCCGGCAGCGGCACAGCCGAACTGCTGACTGCGCTCGGCCTGAACAAGCCTGAGCAACAATTACGCCCACTGCACATGGTGCTGGCCAAAGGGCCATCGCTAAAGCCCTTGTATGCCCATTGCCTGGGTGGCGGTCCCAAACCACGCGTCACCGTAACCACTCATCCTTGCTCAGACGGCGAATGGGTGTGGTACATGGGCGGCGACATCGCCGAAGCCAGTGGCGTGGCGCGCTCGCCTGAAGAACAGATTCAAGCGGCACAAACTGAAATGGCCTCGTTGCTGCCATGGATCGACCTGAGCACCGCCAAATGGGCGACGCTCCGGGTTGATCGCGCTGAACCGGCACAATCCAGCCTGATGCGGCCAGACAATGCATTCCTCGCTGATGAAGGAGCGCTGATCGTCGGCTGGCCGACCAAGCTGGCGTTGGCACCTGACTTTGCCGACCGGGTCATGGCGAGTCTGAAACGCGATGCCATCGTCCCAGCCGAGCATCCAGCATTGCCTGAACTCAAGCAGCCTGAAGTCGCCCAGCCAATCTGGGAGCACATGTTCGCATGAGCAGCCTGCATCACCTGCACCGGCCATTGGGCAGCAGCGGCTTGCAGGTTTCTCCGTTAGGTCTCGGCACCGTCAAGATTGGCCGCGATCAGGGCGTCAAATACCCGAATGGTTTCACCATTCCCGACGACGCCAGCGTGCGCCAATTACTCTCCCAAGCGCACGATCTAGGCATCAACCTGCTCGACACCGCGCCCGCTTATGGCAATAGCGAAACCCGACTCGGCCCGCTATTGCGCGGGCAACGTCAGGACTGGGTCATCGTCAGCAAGGTAGGCGAAGAGTTCGACAACGGCCTCTCCTCTTTCGATTTCAGCCCGGCCCACACCCGCTACTCCGTCGAGCGCAGCCTGCAACGGCTGGAGACGGACTACATCGACATGCTGTTGGTGCATTCAGACGGCAACGACGTCGATATTCTGCAAAACAGCGGGATATACCAAACCCTGCTGGCACTGAAACAGGAAGGCAAGATTCGCGGCTTCGGCCTGTCCGGAAAAACCGTGGCGGGCGGGTTGCTGGCGCTGGAGCAAGGCGACTGCGCGATGGTCACTTACAACCTTAATGAGCAGGCCGAATTGCCGGTGCTGGATTATGCGGCCGAGCACGGCAAGGCAATCCTTATCAAGAAAGCCCTCGCCAGCGGGCATGCTTGCCTCGCTCCTGGTGCTGACCCGATACGCGCCAGCTTCGAACTGATATTTGCCCATCCGGCGGTTAGCAGCGCAATCATTGGCACCATCAACGCAAAACATCTATCTTCGAATGTCGCAATGGCCGCCGAGGTGATTCAGGCTTTACGCTGAGACACAGCCCTCGGAGCTGACTGAATACCGGCGCACGACCTCACGGGCGCCGAAAACAACAGAGCAGAAGCCTAAAGGAGCGCAAATGTCGCGTACGTTAATTCGCAAAGATCCTAACGCCTTTAAAACATTGCCACTGTTTGTTGAGGCCGACCCGGACGGGCTGGCTTATTCGAGCCTGGGCCGCCCGCTTAACTTCAGGGAAATGCTTGAGCGGCGCACCACCATTGTAATCGAAGACAACCAGCGCTTTGCCGTGGAACTGGCTAATCTCGGGGTCTCCGTACGCTTGACGCTGAACTGGCAAGGGCGTGATTACTGGGTGTTGGTACGCCAGCGCCGAGCCGACCGCGGCGATGTCGTGCTCAAGCTGATTTCCGGCTACGTGCCAGCCCACGAACTCAACTTGCCGCTGCTCACCGCCATTCAGGAAGTCGCTGAAGAGTGCCTGATGGAAACGCCCGAAGGCTGGCTGGCCGGACGCTTTGGCGAGACCTGGCTGCCGACGCCGTATCAAGGCGTGCTGCACTACCGTGAAGCGGTTAATTTCCGTCTTGGATCGTTATCGGGGGCTGCGCGCCCGGTGCGTTGCAGCAATCTGACGCTATTGGAGCGCCCGCGCGCGTACGTGCACTTGCCAACGGCTTCGCTGCAACTGGTGTACGACATGCGCATGGAGCTGCCCAAAGAGGTCAAACAGCTGAGCCTGTTCCATGCCGATGAATGCCTTGAAGATGGCACCCTGGTCGCACGTCTGGACCGCAGCAAGCCCGATCTGTATCTGATCGCATTGGAAGACGGCAAACCCACCGCAGAATTGCTGACCTTGAAAAAGGGCGAGCTAAGCCCGGCGAGTACCCGCGGCGTCTGGCTGGCAGAGAGCTTTGCCGCTCAGGACGGCTGGGTGGTTCGCGATGAACGAATCCGCTGGAAGGACTGGGCAAAATCGCAACAACTCAAGGCACCAACGGCCAAGAGTCCGGCAAAGCCCAAACCGGCTGGAGCCGCCGATTTCAAGCAACCGCAAGCGCGTCAGGGCTGACGCCTGACGCCGGTAATCCGCAACCTAGCGGGTTACCGGCACAGCATTTAGCGGTTGCGGATTTTCTCGACGATGGCTGTGGTCGAGCTGTTCTCAACCAAACTCAGTACCCGCACTTCGCCGCCGTAGGCATTAACGATGTCCGCCCCAACGACCTGATCGATCGAGTAGTCGCCGCCCTTGACCAGCACATCAGGCTGCACTTGCTTGAGCAGGCGCTCGGGCGTGTCCTCGCTGAAACTCACCACCCAATCAACCGCGCCCAAGCCCGCCAAAACAGCCATACGCCGATCGACCGAGTTGATAGGTCGGCCCGGCCCTTTCAGGCGACTAACAGAGCCATCATCGTTAACTGCCAGCACCAGACGATCACCTTGCGCACGCGCTTGCTCAAGGTAAGTCACGTGGCCTGCATGCAGAATGTCGAAACAGCCATTGGTGAAGACGATCTTCTCGCCATGCGCGCGCGCATCCTCAATCGCAATCAGCAGCTGATCGAGGCTCAACACGCCGCGCTCCGAACCTTGTTCCCGCTGCACAGCACGACGCAACTCCGGCGCACTGATCGCCGCCGTACCCAGCTTGCCAACCACAATACCGGCAGCCAGGTTGGCCAAGGCAACGGCTTGCGGCAACTCTTCGTCGGCCGCCAATGCCGCTGCCAGCGTGGAAATAACCGTATCGCCCGCGCCAGTCACATCGAACACCTCACGCGCCCGCGCAGGCAGATGCAGCGGTGCATGGCTAGGACGCAGCAACGTCATGCCGTGTTCACCACGGGTCACCAGAAGCGCGCCCAACTCCAGTTCACGCATCAGCGCGGCACCTTTGCTGACCAATTGCGCTTCATCTTCACAGCGACCGACTATCGCCTCGAACTCGCTGAGGTTCGGGGTGATCAGGCTCGCGCCACGGTAGATGGAGAAATCTTTACCCTTGGGGTCGGCCAGCACCGGAATATTGCGTTTGCGCGCCAACTGCACCAGCGCCTGATGGTTTTTCAATGCGCCTTTGCCGTAATCCGACAGCACCAGCACTTTGACCCCGTCGAGCAGGGAGTCGACCATTTCAGCCAACGCATCGGTGTCGGTATTGAAGGGCTCTTCGAAGTCCATGCGCAGCAATTGCTGATGACGGCTCATGACCCGCAGCTTGACGATGGTGGGCTGGTCTTCGATACGCTGGAAGTGGGTTCTGACGCCAATCGCCTCAAGGCTGTCGGTGAGGCTTTCAGCAGCTTCATCCTCACCGGTAACGCCGACCAGAATTGCCGGTGCGCCCAGCGCCGCGATATTCAGCGCAACGTTGGCAGCGCCGCCGGGACGGTCTTCGATCTGCTCAACCTTGACCACAGGAACCGGCGCCTCTGGCGAGATACGTGAAGTACCGCCATGCCAGTAACGGTCGAGCATGACATCGCCAACCACCAGAACCGGGGCTTGATCAAAACGGGGCATGGACAACTTCATGTGAACTCCGAAGCCTTTAAGTAGCGGTTTCTTAGTTTATCAGGCGAATCAGCACAGGCCAGTACAAACCTGGTGATCGGGAACGGCCGGCAAGCTGCGCCAAATGGCAGGACGCACGCAGCTTGCCGTTGTGGTGTCAGACGTTTTCAGACTCGGGCTCATCCAGTCCCAGCGCATGCAGGCGGGCGTAATAGCCATTCATCGCCAGCAGCTCGGCATGAGTGCCGCGCTCGACAATCTGCCCCTGCTCCATCACCAGAATCTGATCGGCCTTCTCGATAGTCGACAAACGGTGAGCGATCACCAACGTCGTCCGGCCCTTCATGACCGAATCCAGCGCGGCCTGAATATGTCGCTCAGATTCGGTATCCAGCGCCGAAGTCGCTTCGTCGAGCACCAGAATCGGTGCATCTTTCAGCAGCGCACGGGCAATCGCCAAACGCTGGCGCTGACCGCCAGACAGCAGCACGCCGTTCTCGCCTACTTCTGTGTCGAGGCCTTCGGGCAGCTTATCGATAAACTCTTTGGCGTATGCCGCCTCAACCGCACGCTCGATGTCTTCACGCGGCGCACCGGCCAAATCACCGTAGGCAATGTTGTTGGCAACGGAATCGTTAAACAGCGTCACTTGCTGGGTCACCAACGCGATATGCCGACGCAGGTTACGCAGGGTGTACTCTTCGATATCGACGCCATCAAGCAGGATCTGCCCGGTTTCATGGTGATAGAAGCGCGGAATCAGGTTAGCCAGTGTCGACTTGCCGCTGCCGGAACGACCTACCAGAGCAATCATCTGGCCGGGTTCCGCGACAAAATTAATGTCGTGCAGCACGGCCTTCTCGGTACCTGGATACTGGAAGCTGAGGCCTTTGACCTCCAGACGACCGGTTGCCTTTTCGACTTCGACTGAACCGCTGTCGACTTCCGGCGATTCATCAAGCTGCTCAAAGATGCTGTCCGCCGCTGCAAGGCCTTTCTGGATGGTGGCGCTCACCTCAGACAACTGGCGAATCGGCTTGGGTAGCAGACCGGCGGCCGTGATGTAAGCCACCAGATCACCGGCAGTCGCATCACCGCGAAGATACAAAACCAGGAACATCAGAACCGCCATCGCAACGTAGATGACCAGTTGCAGCATCGGCGTGTACACCGCGCCAGTCTTGGTCATTTTCAATTGCTTGAAGGTGTTGTCACGGCTGGCAGTCTCGAAACGCTCAGACTCATAAGTCTCGCCGCCAAAGCTGCGCACTACCCGATAGCCCTGAATGGTTTCCGAGGCCACGTGAGTCACGTCCCCCATCGCCACCTGGATTTTCTTGCTCTGTTTGCGGAATTTTTTGCTGGCACTGCCAACCATCAGCGCAATAACCGGCAGGATCGCCAGCATGACCATGGTCAACTGCCAGTTCATCCACAACAGGTAGATAAACAGGAAGACCACCGTCAGCCCTTCGCGGATAACCACCTTGATCGCATCGGTGGCAGCCCCTGTGACCATGGTCACGTTAAAGGTGATGCGTGAGATCAGATGACCAGAGTTGTGGCTGTCGAAGTAACGATTGGGCAGGCTCAACAAGCTGTCGAATAACGCCGTGCGCAAATCGTGCACCAGGCTCAACGACACCTTGGCCAGATAAAAGTTACCCAGAAACGAGCCAAGACCCTGCCAGGCTGCAATCAAGACGATTAGCAGCGGCACCGCCTGCAGCAGTTCGAGGTCTTGCAGGTAAGGGACTGTCGGGAAAAGCACCGCTTGGGGATTGGACAAGCCATCAACGAAGTACTTGAGAATTCCAGCGAGCATCGGCTGCGTCGAAGCAAAAATCACGTAGCCGACGATACTCAACCCAAAGTAGCCGACGTAAGGTTTTACGTAGCTGAGCAGGCGGAAATAAATTTTTAGACTGGTAGAGACAGGGGTTTTATCGCTCATAGGGCTCGACGCGCCGGTAGGGTAAAAAAGTATATCACAGGGCCTCAAAGACTAGAGCCAAGCATGCCGCCAGCAACGAAATTGCAGCACAAACTGCAAACTAAGCCGACAAAGGCTTCATCTTGCGGACAGATCAATTATGCTACGCCCCTTTCTAACAACCCCTTCCAGACAATGCAATCTTCCCCAACGCTCCTGGCAGCAACTCAAACTCGGCTATATACGTTGATCGCCCAGTACTGGCTGCCCCTTGGCTATTTTTTGCTGCTGACCGGGATGATCTGGCTGCCGGAACTCAGTACCCATACCAAGCTTTACTATGGCTTCTTTGCATTTCCGGCGTTGCTGGGACTGATAGTTAAGCCGAGTTTGTTCAAGACGTTGTTACGCGAGCCGATCATAGTGTTCTTTTTGCTGCTGGCCGCACTGATGATTCTGAGCCTTGACTGGTCGCAAGAGCACAGCCCTGCAAGCCTGACCAAGCGGCCACTGTATATATTCATGCTGTTTGCCGGCTGCGCGATCATTGCCTGTCGGGATGTAAAACTCTTGCTGACAGCCCTGCGCGTCAGCGCTGTGGTCATGTCGTTGGGCGCGGTTTACAACCTCATCCAATTTCTGCCTAACGCCACTGCGGATGCACGCCTAGTAGGCACTGGGACACTGCGCAACCCACTGCTTTCTTCGCACGTATTCGGTTTCTTCTGCGCCTACTGGCTCGCGACATGGGCAACGTCTCAGGGCCGTAATAGCTGGATCGCAATTCTGCTCGCTCTGCCGTTGCTGGCAGCTGTGCTTGAGACCGGCTCACGAACGCCACTGCTGGCAATTTTTGCAGTAGCGCTTTGGCTGATGATGATTACCGGCAAAAAAGGCCTGTACGTGTTTGCCTCTGTTTGTTTGGCGGGTGTTGCGCTGTACTTTGTTGCGCCCGATATCCTGATGGAGCGCGGTTTGTCTTACCGGCCACATATCTGGCAACAGGCCCTAGAGCAGGCAAAGGAAAAACTCTGGTTTGGCTACGGTTATCAGAGCGAGTTCATATTCACGATTCCCGGCATGCAACAACTGGAAGACCCGCACAACGTTGAACTTGCCGTACTGCTACATCTGGGGCTTATCGGGCTGATAATCTGGGCGGCGATGTACTTCGCCCTATTGCGCAAAACCCTGCAGCTTCGCCACGACGCAGCGATTCAACTGGCGTCTGCACTGGTGTGTTACGGGGTATTCGCAGGATTAACCGAAGGCAGTTCGTTTATCTCGCGTCCCAACGAGAACTGGTACCTGATCTGGATTCCACTCGCGCTGTTTGCCGCCCTGTCCATTCGCCAACGCGTGCAGAACGACACATGACGACCCTGACCCAAGCACAGCTGCAAGCCAAACTAGAAGGCTCACAGACTATCGAGGAAGACGGCTACGGTCTTAAAGTTGCCCGGCTTGCCGATGGCAGCTTCCTTAAGCTCTTTCGTCGCAAGCGTCTTTTGTCGTCTTCGTTGTGGGCACCGCCGTCAGTGCGCTTTGCACGCAATGCCGCACGCCTGATAGCACTGGGTATCCCAGCACCCATCACGCTCGATTTGATTGTTGTGCCCGAGTTGCAACTCAACGGTTTGCAGTACGAACCAGTCGCTGGCGAAACACTGCGCAGTTACTGGCGCACTTTGACCCAGGAGCAGTTGCCAGAAGAGCTGTTTCGGTTCGGCAACTTCCTCGGCCAGCTGCACGAGTCCGGGGTTTACTTCCGCTCGCTACATCTGGGCAACGTACTGATCATGCCCGACCAGCAATTTGCCCTGATTGATGTGTCCGACATGAAGATCTTCTCGCGCCCGCTCTCATTCTGGCAGCGCACGCGAAATGTCCAGCATATGGTGAGGTACAAGGAAGATACGACCTGGTTGGCCGACGAACATCTCGACTCGCTGGTGCAAGGCTACGCCCAATCCGCCGGCAACAAAGCCGCTGCCCGGCTAAACCACGCGTTTACCAGCCGCAAGCAAACAGCCAAGTAGCCGCCAGCGAAATCTGTCAGCAGCTTGAGATTGCCTACGCCGGTAGCAGGTATCGTCCTGCTGCCCGAAGCGTCTTGCTGTTCCAGGCGCTCACCGGCAAGCGTTTGAACAGCTCACGAGCGAGCGGTTTATCGGTACGCGCGCACTTCAACAACATCGAATTGATGAAGCGATTACACACCTCAGGATACTGCGGGTGATCGCTGAACAGCGCGTAAGTAGTCAGTACGCTGTCGATCATGAAACGCAGGTTTTTGTAGGTGTTGGTGTCGTGTGTCCGGTACTTGGCAAGAACTGGCTCAAGCACATCAATGAAATAACCTGCCCGGGTTATCTTCAACTCGATGTACAGGTCCTCAAGGCGGATTTTAGGGTCAAAGCCGCCAACCTTTTCGAGCGCCTCGCGCCGGAACAATAGTGTCGGTGCAGGTGCTCCGGGCTTGGTCTGCAGAAACACATCATCAAAATTCAGCCGCCGTGCCGGGCGCAGACGCTGACGATCCTTAACCTTGCTCTGTGCATCGATCTTTTCGATATTGCCGGCGCAAATACCGACCTCCGGAGCGTGCTCCATGTGCGCCACTTGCAGTGCAATGCGCTCGGCAACCATGACATCGTCCGAACCAAACGGCGCGATGAGGCTGCCTTTGGACATCGCAATCGCGTCATTCAACGTGCTCGAAAGCCCCTGGTTTTTCTGCACCTTGAAGTAAAAGCCGTGCTGGTTTTGCAATGCAGTGATGCGCTCTACGCTGTCATCGCTAGAGCCATCATCAATCACCAACAACTCGATATTAGGGTAGGTTTGATTGAGAACGCTGAGAATGCTTTCTTCAATGTACTGGCCATGGTTATAAGAGGCGATGATCACCGTAACCAGAGGGGATTCAGCGTTCTTATCCATGATTTGCAGGCTCCGGATTCAACGCCTGCTCGATCAGTTGCCGATAATTCTGCCGATAATCGTCAATCGAATGAGCGCGGCACAGGTACTCGTAAGCAGTGTTTCCCTTGGCCGTAAGCTCTTCAGCGCTAAGCTCAAGAACCCTGACCATTTGCTCAGCCAGCGCCGTGACATTCTTCACCGGGAAAATATAGCCGCCACTGTCTTCAAGGAGTGGTTTGAGGCTGTCGATGTCCGAGCCGATCACTGTCAAATGCCCGGCCATCGCCTCCAGCATCGCCAGCGGCAGACCTTCCGAAAGCGACGGCATGACAAACACGTCGAAAGCCCGCACATACTGCAGCGCATCATTACGAGCGCCCAACAGGTGCACACGTCCGGCCAGTTGCAACCGACTGATAGCGGCTTCTAGATCCGCGCGTGAACGTCCCTCACCGATAATCGCCAGTTGAGCGTTAGGGTAACGATCCTTGAGGGTGGCAAAGGCTTCGACCATATAGATCTGGCCTTTCACGGGAACCAGTCGACCAATCGTGCCGAACACGAAAGCCCCAGCCTCCAGAGCCAGCGCTTCACGCGCCTGTTCGCGAGACAACAGCAGGCGCTCCGCACGCTGAATATCAATCGCGTTATTAATCTTCAAACTATTACGCGGCGTGAACCCTCCGCCACACCCCAGCAAGTATTCATGCACGGCGCGTGAAACGCCGACGACCCGCCAGTTGTCAGTGAGCAGCAGGCGTGACTCAAAGCGCCGGTAAGCCCGGTCAAAATCACCAATACCGTGCTGCACGCCGATGCACAGCGGTATTTTCAGCCAACGATTAAGTAGCATCAGCATGTTCATGGACTTGAAGCGATGAGCAATCACCACATCAAACCCTTCTTCACGGCAGAACTGATAAAGCCGATACATTGCCTTCAGTCGCAGCCCCTTGAGCTGCGACTGCGGAAAATCAAAATACACTGAGCGCGAAGCCACGCTATGCGGCTCACCTTCTCCAGGCGCGCCACGTAAAAAAGCTGTAACGACCTCAAAGCGATCCTCAGGCAAGCCCTTGATGATCTGTTCTGCAAGGTCCGATGCATTGACGTTGTAGCGCCCCTGAAGCTGCAGAACCTTGAGCTTACGTGACATTAACGCCCTCTCAGCAAGAGCTTGATCGCCTTGCGGGTATATGACCAATTGGCAATCAGGCGCCAGTCGGCGCGCAACGCATCTTTGTAGAACTCAAGCGCCGTATCTCGCTCACCGGCGCTGTAAAACGTACGAAACAATGAAGCGCAGCGCTGCGCGACAAAACTGCGCTTAAGGTCCTGCAGTTCAGCTGGCATACGCTGCTCAGAAAACACCTCATCAACCAGCGCCAAGCCAGACTCTCGGGCGAACTCCAGATTATGCCGCAGGCTTCCCGCGTGCTTGTGAATAAGCACCAGCGGTTGCTCGACTGTAGTACAGGAAAAACGCGCCAGCGCCTGAGCAAAGACGGGGATGTCTTCGGCGCTGCGAAAATTCTCGGGATAGACGCCGTGGGCAAAAATCTCACGGTGCATTGCACAAGCGCCATTGCTCAGCACCACGGTCTTTTTCAGCAGATACGCCTGCACCCGCTCACGTGCACCGGCAGGGAAGCTCGACGCCGGACGCAGTCGCTGTTTGCCACTGTCGAATACTGACCAATAAGCACCTGCAACCATTCGGGTCGTCGGATATCCTTCGATATGCTGGGCCAGCACTGCAAGTGCGCCTGGCGCCATCTCATCATCAGCATCAAGGAAGATCAGGTACTGGCCTGAGGTTTCCTCGATGCCGCGGTTACGCGCTGAAGCGGAACCGCCATTGGGCTTGCTGATGACACGAAAACGCCCATTGTGCTTGGTTTGTAGCTGCTCAAGCACCTCTAAGGTCTGATCAGTGGAGCCATCATCGACCACCAGTAGATCGGCAGAGGCTTGATCCAGCTGAGCCACTACCGATTCCACTGCCCGCGCTATTTTTTCTGCATAGTTATAGGCGGGGATGACCACACTGAAAAGCGGTTCAGACACCGTCATACCAATCCATACCTTCCTTAACCACCAGGATATCTTCCATGATGAGGTATTGCAGGTCAGAGCCGTAGAACATGTTCAGCGCATCAGTCGGCGAGCAGATCATTGCTTCACCCCGGCGGTTAAGCGAGGTGTTCAGCGATACGCCATTGCCGGTGAGGTTTTCCAGCTCTTTCATCATGTCGTAGTAACGCGGGTTGTACTCACGTTTAAGCACCTGCGCACGCGAAGTGCCGTCTTCGTGAACCACTTCAGAGACGCGGGTTTTCCACTCGTCATTCACCTCAAAGGTGAAGGTCATGAACGGTGACGGGTGATCAACCTTGAGCATTTGTGTGCCGACCGTGTCGAGCATCGACGGGCAGAATGGGCGCCAGCGCTCGCGGAACTTGATCTGCTCGTTAATCCGGTTGGCAACGCCGGGAATACTTGGACAACCGACGATAGAGCGACCGCCCAAGGCGCGCGGACCAAACTCCATGCGCCCCTGGAACCAGGCAACGGGATTGCCATCGACCATGATCTTGGCGATGCGTTGCGGCATGTTGTCGATTTGCTTGAAGGTCGGTTTGCTCGGGTGCTTGGCGCACGCTGCAATCACATCTTCGTTTGAGTACGACGGGCCGAGGTAGACGTGTTCCATCTTCTCGACCGGAACCCCGAGCTTGTTCGACACGTACGCGGCGGCGCCAACAGAGGTCCCGGCGTCGCCGGAGGCAGGCTGAACGAACAGCTCTTTGACTTCGGGACGGGCGATGATCTTCTGGTTGAGTTTAACGTTGAGCGCGCTGCCGCCGGCATAGGCGATCTTGCCGGTTTCCTTGATGATGTCACCGAGGTAGTAATCCATCATCTGCAGGGCAAGCTTTTCAAACAACGCCTGAATGCTTGCTGCGTAATGGATGTACGGATCATCGGCGATATCGCCTTCACGCTTTGGCCCGAGCCAGTCGATCAGCTTCTTCGAGAAGTAGAAGCCCTTGCCATTCTCTTTGTAACGGCGCAGGCCGATTACGTTGGCGTACTCGGTGTTGATCACCAACTCGCCATTTTCAAAGGAAGCCAAACGCGACAGGTCGTACTTGGACGCATCGCCGTATGGCGCCATGCCCATGACCTTGAATTCGCCGTCGAGCATCTCGAAACCGAGGAACTCGGTCATCGCGCCGTAAAGGCCGCCGAGCGAATCCGGGTCGTAGAATTCTTTGATTTTGTGGATCTTGCCATTCTCGCCGTAGCCGAAGAATGTAGTGGCGTACTCGCCCTTGCCGTCGATCCCGAGGATCGCCGTCTTCTCGGTGAAGCCCGAGCAGTGGTAGGCACTGGAAGCATGCGCCAGGTGGTGTTCAACGGCTTCGATCTTGACCTTCTTCAGGTCAAAGCCAAGCTGTTCCAGGCACCATTTGATCTTGGTGCGGTAGCGCTTGTAGCGACGGTTGCCAGTAAGAATCGCATCGAGGGCGCGATCCGGCGCGTACCAGTAACGCTTGGCGTAGTGCCAACGGGCTTTATCGAACAGGCTGATCGGGGCAAATGGAATGGCCACCACATCGACGTCCGCCGGCTTGATACCCGCCTGCTCCAAACAGAACTTGGCCGACTCGTAGGGCATGCGGTTCTTAGCATGCTTGTCGCGTACAAAGCGCTCTTCTTCAGCGGCCGCCACCAGCTTGCCATCGATATAAAGTGCTGCCGATGGATCGTGGCTAAGCGCGCCAGAAAGTCCAAGAATCGTCAGTGCCACAGGGAAAACCTCTTTAAAGCTGCTGAGTACTCAACGCTCAGCGGTTATTTAATGACCCAGCTCCAATCGGGAGCAATCGCTGCCAGCATCAATGCTCGGGCAGCTCAGAGGTCTTGGGTATACGTTGGTCGAGCAGTTGATACAACTCACTTTGCTGCGGCCAGTTACGTAGAAATCTGGCCCTGTCACGGCTATAAGCGCCGGAAAAGCTGTGGGCGCTGCTGTGCTGCTGCATGGCGTCCAGATCAATCAACAACCAGCGGCCATCTTGCCAAAGCACGTTAGTCCCTTTGAGATCTCCGTGACTAATACGTTCGCGCAACATTGCACTAAACAATTGATCCAGCGCAGCCAACTCGGCATCAGATGGCCTGGCCGCTGAGCCAGTCGCTTCGGCATAAGGGCTGAATCGGCTGATTATATCCTCACCTGAGCAATGCTCGGTAACCAGATAAGCGCCACGGCGCAACCAGAGCGTCCTGCGCTCGACAATCGCCAGTGGGCGCGGCGTACCGATGCCGAGGAAATCGAGGCGGTTTCCCTCCTGCCAGCTATGCCAGGCGCGGCTTGGACGCCAAAAACGCTTGAGCCAGTGAAAGAAACCTTTGATGTTGTAACGCTTTATAACCAGCGACCGTCCGGCATGCTCAATTTGCGCAACGGTTGAGGAACCGCCGAGTTTAAGTGCCTGGCCTTCTGCTATCGCGCTGTCGAGGCGGCTCAGAACTGGCGCAAGGTTTTCGACCTCTTCACGGCGAACCACCTGCAAAATGGCGGCGCTACTGCGCGCACAAAACAACGTGCAGTCACGACCGATTTTCTTCAAGTAGTCGCGCAAACGCCAGCGACGAACCCTGGCAACCTCTTTGAGTAGCGCCTCCAGCGGCAATGCATGCTCGCCATTGACCAGCAGATAATGCACCAGCAACTCTTCAATCGAGTCATCAATCGCCGCAGGCAACTGGGCGAAAAACACCCCGAGATTGCTCAGCACCTTGTCGCGGGGAAGCGCCTGACCCGACTGCTCTGCGCGCACACCGCCGCCATCAATCAGATACAACTGGCCTTCGCGGCGCATCAAGTTGTCGAGATGCAAATCGTCCTGCCAAAGGCCCTTTAGATGCAGGCGTGCGATCACCTCCAAAGCCTCGCCCAGCAGCGTTTGCTGGGCGTCACTGAGCAATGGCTGCGCGCTAAGCGCCTGCCACTCATCGCCGAGGTTTTGTGCATTGTCGAGAAACTCAAACAGCAGCCAGCCGCCTTCGCCCGGACGAAAGCCATGTTCGAGCAACTGCGGGGTTTGCATGCCTTGCGCTGCGAGCAACTGCGCACCCGCCAGCTCTTGCTGATAGTTGCGCTCGGCGCTGGAGCCGACCAGTAACTTGGCAAGCACTTCACGCCCGGCCCAACTGGCTTTGCCAACGTAACGCTTGTTGGGCAATACGCGCAGGGTGCTCAGCAGCTGTAAGGGCTGCGCGGTGGCGCCCTGCACTTGCAGCGGCAACTCAAGCGTGCGGCCGGCATGCTGCAGATCAGTCAGCTTCATACGTTGCTAACCCGTGCTACACACTGTTGTCCGCCACAGAACAGATGTTGAGGCGTTGTTGGCGAGCATGGCAAACCAAGATCAATCACTCGCGGCCCTCGAAAAAATTGATGATGCGCCACAGGTACTTCTTGTCCCGTGCGTCTAACTTGTCGTGCCCGCAGTACTGCAAATAAAAACGCAGGCGCTGGGTACGGGTGAGGTGGTATTTGGCAACCTTATCAAGGCACGCCAGATCCTTGATGATCCGGTAGCGCAGAAAAGGCCCCCACCAAAAGCTACCAGCAGGACAGTCGATGAGAAACAGTTCTTTCGCATCATTTACCAGCAAATTACGCCATTTTAAATCATTATGAGCGAAGTTGTGCTCATGCAGCGTACGCGTAGCGTCTGCCAGTTGAGCGCTGACGGTTGCAACCCACGCACCATCACGCAAGCACGGGGCATTGCGCTGCGCCAGCTGGGCCATGTCCTCGGTGGCTGGCAACTCACGGGTAATCAACGCACCGCGGCTAAACGCCCAGCCTTTGCGCTCCAGGCCAAAGCCGACGACGGGCGCAGTCGGCACCCCCCACTTGATGAAGTGCTTGAGGTTTTGCCACTCAGCCTTGACTCGCGGACGCCCGATAAACCGGCGCAGGCCTTTACCCGCGCCGAGATAACGCTTGATGTAATAACGCTGGCCATCCAGGTCGCAAAGAATCACCTCGGAGAGCGGGTCACGGGTAATTTCGCGGCCCTGAGTTGCAAATACCGCTTCCAAACTCGCAAATGCCTGAACTTCAGCAGGTGTTGCGCCTTCACTCAGACGCCACTCACTCATTGCCAGCCCCCGGCGCGTATTTGCGTGCGTAACGCTGCATCAGTTTGTCAGCCTTGCGCTGCAACCACGCCAGCAACGGCGCTTCATCGCGCAGAATCTGACGCAACGAAGGGGCAGCAGAAGCGCTGCGAAAGTAGGCTTTGAGAAAACGTAATTTGTCGCGCTCGGTCAGGCCGATATTCAATGCAGAAAAATACAATCCAGCCAAATCCTTATTGCGCCAGCGCACTGGGGTGGCGCTGCGTACTTGAGCCCGGTGCAAATCGATCACCGAGAGCCTGAAATCATCAAAGCGAACGGCCTTGTCGGTGTGCAGCAAAAAGTGGCAAATGTAACAGTCGCGGTGATTCACCCCGGCGCGGTGCATTTCGCCAAGCATCTGCCCCACTCGCTCGATCAGTGCGCGCTTGAGTTTTACCTCGGGCGGGTTTTGCGGCCAATCGAGGCTGTAATCTTCCAGGCTCTCGGTCGGCGCCAGTTCTTCGGTGATGATGAATGAATGCTGCGCGGCCGGATTATTACCGCGCTCGCCAAACGCCACGGCGGTCATGGTCGGCACGCCGACTTGCTGCAAACGCGAAATCGCCTGCCACTCCTGGCGAGCGCCAAGCACCGGCAATTTGGCGGTGGATAAGTTCTTGAAAATTTCACCCCAGCCGATTCCACGGTGAATCTTGACGAAGTAACCCCGACCCGCGACTTCTGTACGCAGCGTACGACGCCCTTCCAGCTCACGGTAAACCTGGCCTTGCAACTGCTCGACCTCGACAAACGGATCTTTGCCGGCCCACAGGCTTTTGAATGGCTCGTTAAGCATTAACTTCATGAACGCTCCGCAAGAATCACATCGGCAGCATATTGCGGCATGCTGTAAAGGTCGGCGGAGTCCGCAAAAGCCAGTCCATTGCGCTGCCACAACGCACGCTGCGAGGCATCGGCGAGCATTTCAGCCAGCATCGTATTCAGCGTGTCCTGCTTGAATGGGCTGGGCACAACGCGCCCGGCATCGGCTTCGGCGATGTAATGGGCGTAGCCACACACATCGGTAACCAACACCGGCAAGCCGGCCACCACGGCTTCAAGCAACACCGTGCCGGTATTCTCGTTGTATGCCGGATGAATCAATAAGTCAGCGCCCAGCAGGAAGCGCGGAATATCGCTGCGACCCTTGAGTATCTGCACCTGATCCGACAAACCCAGCGCCTTGATCTGCAACAGGAACGGTTTAGGGTCATCCTGCCCAATAACAATCAGCCGGGTGCGCTTGCGCAGTTCGCGCGGCAATCCAGCTAACGCCTTGAGGCTGCGGTCCAGCCCCTTGGTCTTGAAGCCCGAGCCAATCTGCACCAGCAGCAGGTCATCATCTGCCAGTTTGAACTCCTGCCTGAATTGCCGACGAATCTCATCAGCGTTGGCCGGGGCACGTCTGTCGGCAGTAATCCCCGGCGGCAGCAGGTGGAAACGCTCAGCAGGCGTCCCGTAGTGCTTGACGAATAGCGGCTGCTGAACCTCGGATATCATCAGAATCTCAGTCTTCGACTCGGGCGCAAAAACAGCGCGCTCGTAATCGGCAAAGTGTTTGTAGCGGCCCCACTTGCGGTAAATCGAGTTGCGCAAGTTTTGCGCCTTGTCTTCAAAGCAGCCGTCGGCGGCGTAATAGACATCCAGCCCGGGCATCTTGTTGAAGCCAACTACACGATCAACCGGGCGCTTGGCCAGATCGGCCTTGACCCAGGCGGTGAGCTTCTCGTTGCGTTTGTGGTTAAACAGCGCCCTGACAGGCACCACGACCACTTCGAAACCGGCGGGTATTTCGCCTTCCCAGATCGGCGTATACACCCGAATATTGTGCCCGCGCTGCTGGCATTCAAGGGCAATGCGCATGAAATCGCGCTGCAATCCGCCGAACGGAAAGTATTTGTAGAGGATGAACGCCAACTGCATCAGACCGGCTCCTGCTGTGACAGTAATTGCTCCAGCGCATCGACAACCTGCGGCGGCTTGAGATCATCGAAACACGGCAGGTTACGATCACCTTTGCCTGCATTCGGGCCGCTGGCACACAGATGCACCTGCGAGCGACCATAAGCGCCAACGCGCCCAGGCAGCGTTGGGCCGTACAAAGAAATACTCGGCACATCGAGCGCGGCGGCCAGATGGCCGAGCCCGGTGTCCACTGCGACACAGGCCTTGGCGCCGGCAATAACCTGCGCCACACCGGCCAGATTCAGCTTGGGCAATACCGCCGCGTTTTCCAAACCGACAGCGATACGCTCGGCGCGGGCTTTTTCCACCTCGTTCCCCCAAGGCAGGCGAATGGCAAAACCCTTGGCACTCATTTGCTCGGCCAATTGCCGCCAGTAGGCCTCTGGCCAGTGTTTGCTGGCCCACGTGGTGCCGTGCAGGAACAGCAAATAAGGCTGCTCAACCACACCGGCCATCTGCTGGCGGTCAAGGCCGTAATCACCCAGCCCGTCAGGCAGCTGATAACCCAGCGCCTGGGCAAATAATTGGCGAACACGCTCCAGCGCATGCTGCTCACGGGGTACCGCATAGAGCTTGTCGTAAAAGCGGCAGGCAATTGGCTCACGCGCAGAGTTACGGTCCAGCCCCGCCACAGGTGCTTTGACGTAGCGCGTCAGCAGCGCACTTTTCAGCAGGCCCTGCGCATCAATCACCAGATCGTAGGGCGTCTCACGCAGGCGCGCCTTGAATCGGCTCCATTCACCGTTCCTGAGGGTTTGCATCAGGTTCTTGCGCCAGCGGCGAATCGCCACCGGAATCACCTGCGCAACAGCCGGATGCCACGCAGGGATCTCGGCAAAGCCTTCTTCCACCACCCAGTCAAACTGAATACCGGGAATAGCCCGCGCCGCGTCAGTGAGCGCAGGCAGGGTGTGGATAACATCGCCAAGCGATGACGTTTTGATTAACAGAACCCGCACTATTGAACCTCGACCGGATCAGCCACCAGGCGCTCAAGTGCCTCAACCACCGGACGCGGCTTGAGCTCACGCAAGCAATTGTAGTGACCAAAACGACAGGTACGGTCGAAGCATGGGCTGCATTCAATGCCCAAGCGGACAACCTCGACCTGATCCGCCAACGGCGGGGTGAACTGTGGCGAAGTTGAGCCATAAACAGCCACCAGCGGCCGGTTCAATGCCGCGGCCACATGCATCAGGCCAGAATCGTTCGACACCACAGCAGCGGCGCATGACATCAAATCTATTGCCTCGGCCAGGCTGGTTTCGCCGGCAAGGTTCATCGCCTCTTCGCGCAGGCCCGGAATCAGCCGCGCTCGAATTTCTTCGCCAACAGCATGATCATTCTTCGAGCCGAACAGCCAGACTTGCCAGCCCGCGCGGATTTTCAACTCGGCGACCTTGGCGTAGTGCTCACTCGGCCAGCGCTTGGCTTCACCAAACTCGGCGCCTGGACACAGGGCCAGCACCGGCCGGTCGAGCATCAGGCCGAACTTGCCAAGCGCACTCTCGCGGCTGGCAGGATCGATTTGCAGCAATGGCTGCGGATACGGTTTCACCAGTTCAGCGCCTGGCTCATAGGCCAGCGCCATGAAGCGCTCGATCATCAACGGGTAGCGTTCTTTATCGAGAATCCGTACGTCGTTGAGCAAGCCGTAGCGCATCTCGCCCTTCCAGCCCGTGCGCACTGGAATACCGGCAAAGAACGGCACCAGCGCCGACTTCAGCGAGTTGGGCAACAAAATTGCCTGGTCGTACTGACCGGCCAGTGACTTGCCGATTTTGCGCCGGGTTTTAAGCTCCAGCACGCCATGCCCCAGCGGAAAGCTGAGCGCCTTGCGCACTTCGGGCATGCGCTCAAGAATCGGCCGACTCCAGTCAGGCGCCAAAACATCGATTTCGGACTCGGGATAACGCTGCTTGAGACACTGAAAAAGTGTCTGCGCCATCACCATGTCGCCCACCCAGCTTGGACCTACGATCAGTATTTTCATGCTTATTCCAGAAACGATCAGGGAGGCTCACGCCTCCCTATCACTCTAATTCATCAGCGAATCGCTGCCAAAACAGCGACGCGCGAGGGCGGGCCGAGTGAAACCGCCCGCCTGATTAGCTGTTAATCAGCTAATCACTTGCTTACCAGCGTGCGCCAATCTGCGTGCGCGGCTGTTTTGCCGGTCACCAGATCAAAGTAGGCGGTTTGCAGTTTTTCAGTAACCGGACCACGGCGGCCCGCACCGATCTGACGACCATCCACTTCGCGGATTGGCGTTACTTCTGCAGCTGTACCGGTAAAGAACGCTTCATCGGCGATATACACCTCATCACGGGTGATGCGTTTCTCGATTACCTTCAGGCCCTGTTCTTCAGCCAGCGTGAGGATGGTATTGCGGGTGATCCCGTTGAGGCACGAAGTGACTTCCGGGGTGTAAACCACGCCATCCTTGACCAAAAAGATGTTCTCGCCCGAACCTTCGGCCACATAGCCTTCGGTGTCGAGCAGCATGGCTTCGTCGGCACCACCGGAGATCGCTTCCTGCAGGGCCAGCATCGAGTTGATGTAGTTACCGTTGGCCTTGGCGCGCGTCATCGAGATGTTCACGTGGTGACGGGTGAACGAGCTAGTACGCACTTTAATGCCGACCTGCAGGGCTTCGTCGCCCATGTAGGCGCCCCAGTCCCAGGCAGCAACAATCACTTGAACCTTGAGGCCGCTGGCGCGCAGGCCCATGCCTTCAGACCCGTAAAACACCATAGGACGGATGTAGGCGCTTTTCAGGTTGTTTTCACGCACAGCCGCGCGCGTAGCTTCGTTGATCTCTTCTTTGCTGAACGGCATCTTCATGTTCATGATGTGCGCAGAATCGAACAGACGATCAGTGTGAGCCTGCAAGCGGAAAATCGCCGTGCCCTGAGGGGTATCGTAGGCGCGCACACCTTCAAACACGCCCATGCCGTAATGCAGGGTGTGGGTCAGTACATGGGTTTTCGCGTCACGCCACGGCACCAGTTCGCCGTCATACCAGATCACACCATCACGGTCGGACATCGACATAGTTGCAAGCTCCTCAATTCGATTGGTACAGACTGTTCGTACTCACCTGCCCGGTGGCGCAAACCACCCGACAGGCCAACATTCATTCAGGCTCAGCTCAGACCCAGCGTCTGCCAGATACGCATCACGCTGCGCCGTTGCTCATGAAACTGATCGCCACTGACTACCCCCGGCTGCTTCTGCAGCGCCTGCCGGTGAGCCGCTGAGCGATAGGTTTTGTAGGCCTCTTGCAACAGGCCGACATCTTCACTTGCCAGCACGCCTATTTGCTCAAGCCCCTCCAATATGCGGATATTGTCAGTGAACTCGAGCAATGACGGGTGCTCGTGCGACCACGCCAAGGCCGCGTATTGCACCATAAATTCAATATCGACGATACCTCCCGCATCCTGCTTGAGGTCGAAGGCTTGCGCGGCGTCAAAGGCATTATCAGCCATACCGGCCTGGGTGGCGCGGGTCCCCAGATTGTCGCGCATCTTCGCGCGCATCTCACTGACCTCGGTGCGCAATTGCGTCAAGTCGCGTTTACGGCCCAAAACGGCGCCGCGCACGGTCTCGAATTTCGCCGCCACATCTTCACAGCCCACCAGTACCCGGGCACGCACCAGCGCCTGATGTTCCCAGGTCCAGGCCTCGTTTTCCTGATACCGCTGAAAGGCCCCAAGCGAGCTGACCAGCAGGCCAGAGGCTCCGGAAGGTCGCAGGCGCATATCAACTTCATAGAGTTGGCCAGAGTTGGTTTGCGTGGTCAGCAAGTGAATAATCCGCTGGCCGAGGCGGGTGAAAAACTGCGCGCTGTCGATCGACTTGGGTCCATCGGTTTCAGCTTGTGGGTCGCCATCATGGATAAACACCAGATCCAGATCCGAGCCGTGGCCAAGCTCGATACCGCCAACCTTGCCGTAGCCGACGATAATGAAGCCGGGATCACAATACGTGCCGTCGATACGTTTAGGCGTGCCGTATTTTTGCTGGGTATGGCGCCAGGCCAGTGCCAGCACCTCCTCAAGAATGGCTTCGGCCAGCCAGGTCAGATAATCACTGACCTTCATCAGTGGCAGCGTTCCGGCAATCTCCGAAGCGGCTACACGCAGCCGGTGCGCCAACTTGAAGTGGCGCAACGCCTCCATCTGCTGCTCAAGATCATCTTCGGGAATTCGCATCAGCCGTTCGCGCAACTCGGCAACCAATTCAGGTGCCTGCGGCGGGCTGAACAAGCGCCCTTCGTTAAGCAACTCATCGAGCAGCAACGGGAACCGGGTGATCTGTTCGGCAATCCACGGGCTGCCCGCACAAAGCGTTAGCAGGCGCTGCAAGGCACCGGGGTTTTCGGTGAGCAGCACCAGATACGCCGAACGCCGGGCGACGGCCTCGATTAAAGGCATGACCCGCTCAAGCACTAAATCAGGATTGTCATGCTCTGCAGTCTGGGCCAGCAGGCGCGGGATGAATGCATCGAGCCGCTCACGCCCCAGACGCTGCATGGCGCGCACCTGATTACTGCTGCGCAGACCAATCAAACGCTGCCACGCCGACTGCGCATCAGCAAAGCCGGCCTCAGTCAGCTGTCGGCAAGCGGACTCCTCATCCTGTGCATCTTCCCAGAGCGGTATCCAGTCACCGCCAACAACTTCATCGGCATCGATACTTTCGTCTTCATCGGGGTCGGCAATAACCTGACGAAAATGCCAGTCGATCCGCCCACGCCAGTGCATCAGGCAATCATGAAATGCCTGCCAGCTATCAAAGCCGACTATTAATGCAACCCGCGCACGATCGCGGTCATTATCCGGCAGCATCTGCGTTTGCCGGTCATCAATGGCCTGCAAGGCGTGTTCGGTGTAGCGCAAGAACTCATAGCCCTGACGCAGCTCATCGGTGACCGCTGCCGGCAAGTAACCCTGCCCTTCCAGCGTCGCCAGCACCTTGAGCAGCGGTCGCTGCTGCAAGCTCAAATCGCGGCCACCGTGAATCAGCTGGAAGGCCTGAGCGATAAACTCGACCTCACGAATGCCGCCAGAGCCGAGTTTGATATTGGCCGCCATGCCCTTGCGTCGCACTTCCTGCTGAATCAGCTGCTTCATGCTGCGCAGCGCTTCAATCGCCGAGAAATCCAGATAGCGGCGATAGACGAAAGGCCGCAACATTTCCAGCAGTTGCGCGCCAGCGGCCAGATCACCGCCCACCACGCGCGCCTTGATCATGGCGTAACGCTCCCAGTCACGCCCCTGATCCTGATAATACTGTTCCAGCGCATTGAAGCTCAGCACCAGCGCGCCCGACGAGCCGTATGGGCGCAAGCGCATGTCAGTACGGAACACGAAGCCATCAACCGTAATCGCATCCAGCGCCTTGATCAGTCGCTGGCCGAGACGGATAAAGAATTCCTGATTATCCAGCGAGCGCTTCACGCCTTCCGTTTCACCGCCCTCGGGATAACCGAAGATCAGATCGATATCGGAAGACAAATTCAGTTCGTGCGCGCCCAGCTTGCCCATGCCGAGAATGACCATGTGCTGCGCTTGTCCGGTACGCCGCCCGATTGGCGTGCCGAATTGCTCGCAATGCCCGACATAGAGCCACTGATAGGCCAGATCAATACAGGCGTCCGCCATATCTGAAAGATCGGCGCAGGTTTCCTTGAGGTCGGCCTGGCGGCTGATGTCGCGCCAGATAATCCGCACCTGCTGGCGGGCACGGAAGCGCCGCAAGCGGCTGCCCAAATCGTCTTCACTGGCGCAATCGGCCAGCCAGTCCTGCAACTGCTGGCGCATTTCACCACCAGCCTTGCGCCGTTCAAGTTCACCGTCATCGGCCAGTTGCAGGAGCATCTGTGGATCACGCAGGCTTTGTTGCAAAACAAAATCACTGGCCGCCATCACGCGGCGTAGCGCTTCCAGGCGCTCAGCGGGCCAGGCAGCAAATTGCGCCAGGGCGCTATCACCCAACTCGGCCACGGCTGTACGCATGGATTGTTCGGCCGCAAGGGCAACCGATTGCAAAGAAACCGGTAAAGAGACCAGCACGGGCAAGCTCATGGTCTATCCTTTTTGTCGAGTTGTGAGCGCCAGTATTTATCACTGAACCCCTTGCAAACAGGGACTTACACTCAGAACGCAGTAATTAAATTGTAGTTTTGCTACTAAAGTTTGTAAGCAAAGGGCTGAAATTCGCGCAAATATGTAGTAAAACTACACAGCGCCGGTCCTACCCCCGGTACACCCAAGAATTGATGTGGCCCACTCACGAAGCCGGCCACGCATCCTGGCATCCGATTCTGGAAGCCTTTGAGCCCTGGAGCAAGCCATGCAAGACCTCGATCCCGTCGAAACCCAGGAATGGCTGGACGCCCTTGAGTCAGTCCTCGACCAAGAGGGTGAAGACCGCGCACATTACCTGATGACCCGTCTGGGTGAACTGGCAACGCGCAGCGGTGCACAGCTGCCTTACGCGATCACCACGCCTTACCGCAACACAATCCCGGTAACCCACGAAGCACGCATGCCTGGCGACCTGTTCATGGAACGCCGCATTCGCTCGCTGGTTCGCTGGAACGCAATGGCAATGGTGATGCGCACCAACCTGACCGACCCCGATCTAGGTGGCCACATTTCCAGCTTCGCCTCCAGTGCGACGCTGTATGACATCGGTTTCAACTACTTCTTCCAGGCGCCGACTGATGAACACGGCGGCGACCTTATCTATTTCCAGGGCCATGTTGCACCAGGCATTTATGCCCGCGCTTTCATGGAAGGCCGGATCAGCGAAGAGCAGATGATCAACTTCCGTCAGGAAGTCGACGGCAACGGCCTGTCATCTTATCCACACCCTTGGTTGATGCCTGACTTCTGGCAATTCCCGACCGTGTCGATGGGCCTTGGCCCGATTCAGGCGATCTACCAGGCGCGCTTCATGAAGTACCTGGAAGACCGTGGCTACATCCCTGCTGGCAAGCAGAAAGTCTGGTGCTTCCTGGGCGACGGCGAATGTGATGAGCCGGAATCGCTCGGCGCCATTTCGCTGGCTGGCCGCGAGAAGCTCGACAACCTGATCTTCGTTATCAACTGCAACCTGCAGCGCCTCGACGGCCCGGTTCGCGGCAACGGCAAGATCATTCAGGAACTCGAAGGCGTATTCCGCGGTGCACAGTGGAACGTCAACAAGGTTGTATGGGGCCGTTTCTGGGACCCACTGCTGGCAAAAGACACCGACGGCCTGCTGCAGCGCCGTATGGATGAAGTGATCGACGGTGAATACCAGAACTACAAGGCCAAAGACGGCGCCTTCGTTCGCGAACACTTCTTCAACTCGCCAGAACTCAAGGCGATGGTTGCCGATCTTTCCGATGACGAAATCTGGAAGCTCAACCGTGGCGGCCACGACCCGTACAAGGTCTATGCGGCTTACCACGATGCGGTCAACCACAAAGGTCAGCCAACTGTCGTTCTGGCCAAGACCATCAAAGGTTACGGCACCGGTGCTGGCGAAGCCAAAAACACCGCGCACAACACCAAGAAGGTGGACGTCGACAGCCTGCGCAAATTCCGCGATCGCTTCGACATCCCGGTCAATGACGATCAGCTGGAAAACCTGCCGTTCTTCAAGCCGGAAGAAGGCAGCGCCGAAGCCAAGTACCTGTCCAAGCGCCGCGAAGCACTGGGCGGTTTCGTGCCGCAGCGCCGCGCCAACAGCTTCAGCATTCCAACGCCGCCGCTCGACACCCTGAAAGCGATTCTGGATGGTTCGGGCGACCGTGAAATTTCGACCACCATGGCCTTCGTGCGGATTCTCGCGCAGCTGGTCAAGGACAAAGAACTCGGCCAGCGCATCGTCCCGATCATCCCGGACGAAGCCCGTACCTTCGGTATGGAAGGCATGTTCCGTCAGCTCGGTATCTACTCGTCTGTAGGCCAGCTGTACGAGCCGGTCGATAAAGACCAGGTAATGTTCTACCGCGAAGACAAGAAAGGTCAGATTCTCGAGGAAGGCATCAACGAAGCCGGCGCGATGTCCTCGTTCATCGCCGCGGGCACCAGCTACAGCTGCCACAACCAGCCGATGCTGCCGTTCTACATCTTCTACTCGATGTTCGGTTTCCAGCGTATTGGCGACCTGGCCTGGGCCGCTGGCGACAGCCGCACCCGTGGCTTCCTGATCGGCGGTACTGCTGGTCGCACCACGCTCAACGGTGAAGGTCTGCAGCACGAAGATGGTCACAGCCACATCATGGCGGCGACCATTCCGAACTGCCGCACGTTCGATCCAACCTACGGCTACGAGCTGGCGGTGATCATCCGCGAAGGCACGCGCCAGATGATGGAAGAGCAGCAGAACATCTTCTATTACATCACCGTGATGAACGAAGCCTACCAGCAGCCAGCCATGCCTGAAGGTGCCGAAGAAGGCATCATCAAGGGCATGTACCTGCTCGAAGAAGACAGCAAAGAAGCCGCGCATCACGTCCAGCTTCTGGGTTCCGGCACGATCCTGCGTGAAGTTCGCGAAGCGGCGAAAATCCTCCGCGAAGAATTCAACGTGGCATCTGATGTCTGGAGCGTTACAAGCTTCAACGAACTGCGCCGCGATGGCCTGGCTGTAGAGCGTCGCAATCGCCTGCACCCGGAGCAGAAGCCTGAGCAGTCTTATGTCGAGCAGTGCCTGACTGGCCGTAAAGGTCCGGTAATCGCCAGCACCGACTACATGAAGTTGTTTGCTGACCAGATCCGCCAGTGGGTACCAAGCAAAGAGTACAAAGTGCTCGGCACCGACGGTTTCGGCCGCAGTGACAGCCGCAAGAAGCTGCGCCACTTCTTCGAAGTCGACCGTAACTGGGTCGTGCTGGCAGCTCTTGAAGCCTTGGCAGACCGCGGTGATATCGAACCTAAAGTAGTGGCTGAAGCCATTGCCAAGTTCGGCATCAACCCTGAAAAAATCAACCCACTGGACTGCTAAGGAGCGAAACGATGAGTGAATTGATTCGCGTACCCGACATCGGCAGCGGTGAGGGTGAAGTTATCGAGTTGTTCGTCAAGGTCGGCGACCGCATTGAAGCCGACCAGAGCCTTTTGACCCTTGAGTCTGATAAAGCCAGCATGGAAATCCCGGCGCCTAAAGCCGGGGTTATCAAAAGCATCAAGGTCAAGCTGGGCGACACCCTGAAAGAAGGTGACGAACTGCTTGAGCTCGAAGTAGAAGGCGCCAGCGAAGAACCTGCCAAAGAAGCCGAGCCTGCCGCACCTGCGCAGGAAGAGGCTAAAGCAGAGACCAAGGCTGAGGCACCTGCTCCGGCAGCGGCTGGTTCCAGCGTTGAAGAAGTGCGCATTCCGGACACCGGTTCAGACGCCAAGGGCAAGATCATCGAGATCTTCGTCAAGGCCGGCGACACCATCGAAGTTGATCAATCGCTGATCACCCTCGAATCGGACAAGGCCAGCTTTGAAGTGCCATCGCCGTCTGCGGGCGTGGTGGAAAGCGTTGAGGTCAAACTCGACGACGAAGCCGGCACCGGCGACCTGATTCTAAAACTGAAAGTGGCAGGCAGCGCTGCACCGGCTGCGGCCGCCGCCAGTGAACCTGCCAAAGCACCCGCCGCTGCGCCTGAAAAAGCAGCTGCTCCGGCCAAGGCTGCAGGCTCTTCGGTTGAAGAAGTGCGCATCCCGGACACCGGTTCAGATGCCAAGGGCAAGATCATCGAGATCTTCGTCAAGGCCGGCGACACCATCGAAGTTGATCAATCGCTGATCACCCTCGAGTCGGACAAAGCCAGCTTTGAAGTGCCATCGCCATCCGCGGGCGTGGTTGAGAGCGTTGAGGTCAAACTCGACGACGAAGCCGGCACCGGCGACCTGATTCTCAAGCTGAAAGTAGCGGGCTCTGCTGAAAGCGCACCTGCAGCTGAGCAAGCGCCTGCTGCCGCGCCTGAAAAAGCCCCGGCGAAGGCTCCAGCGCAAGCGCCTGCGGCATCAGCACCAGCACCGGCTGCTTCACCAGCAGCCAAAGGCGCGAAAGTGCACGCAGGCCCGGCAGTGCGTCAGCTCGCTCGCGAGTTCGGCGTTGAGCTTGGTGATGTGCCTGGCACGGGCCCTAAAGGGCGTATTCTCAAAGAAGACGTGCAGGTTTACGTCAAATCGATGATGAACAAGGCCAAGCAGGCGCCTGCGGCAGCAGCGGCTACTGGCGGTGCTGGTATCCCAGCGGTTCCGGCAATCGACTTCAGCAAGTTTGGTGAAATCGAAGAAGTTCCGATGACTCGCCTGATGCAAATTGGCGCTGCCAACTTGCATCGCAGCTGGCTCAACGTGCCTCACGTCACCCAGTTCGACTCGGCAGATATCACCGAACTGGAAGCTTTCCGCGTTGCGCAGAAAGCGGTCGCGGAAAAGGCTGGCGTCAAGCTGACTGTGTTGCCACTGCTGCTCAAGGCTTGTGCTTACATGCTCAAGGAAATGCCGGACTTCTGCAGCTCGCTCGCGCCTAGCGGCAAAGCGTTCATCCGCAAGAAGTACGTGCACATCGGCTTCGCTGTAGACACCCCGGACGGCCTGCTGGTACCGGTTATCCGCGATGTTGACCAGAAGAGCCTGTTGCAGCTTGCAGCCGAAGCAGCAGACCTTGCCGACAAGGCCCGCAACAAGAAACTGTCGCCGGATGCCATGCAAGGCGCCTGCTTCACCATTTCCAGCCTCGGTCACATTGGCGGCACCGGTTTCACACCGATCGTCAACGCCCCTGAAGTTGCGATTCTGGGTGTCAGCAAAGCCACCATGCAGCCGGTCTGGGATGGCAAAGCTTTCCAGCCAAAACTGATGCTTCCGCTGTCTCTGTCCTACGATCACCGCGTGATCAATGGCGCTGCTGCAGCCCGTTTCACCAAGCGCCTCGGCGATGTGCTGGCGGATATCCGCACCATGTTGCTGTAACGCTACCCTGTTGTACCTATCGAGCATGCCACGCTCGTTCCTCAGCCCCGCCTATTGGCGGGGTTTTTTATGGGCTATTTATCAATTATGGCGTCGAGCGCCGCACACTCTGAACAGTTGAGTTTTGCCGTTTTGCTTGGCGTGATGGCGGTCAACCAAGCCGGATACGATGTGCGAGATACTTGAAATCAAGACCAGACAGACACGACCACGCCAACAGCGTGATTTTTTACAGAGCACCGCAAGGGCTCTAGCCCGTGGATGACTGGGAAAGGGTCTTGCAGAGGAAACATTCGGCTAAACATATTCCGCCATGCGCCACCTCTGACAACTGCACTATTGTTGAGACCTTCTGCCCCACAGTGACGTGGGAAGCCAATTTGTTTGGCCAGCATATGGAACGTGAAGCCAGCATGAGAAATGTCCCAAGATCGCTATTAGATCCGCCTACAGTGAAAGCTGCGCCGCCTGAAGCATCACCGGGGCTGGATATCATCAGCTTTGAACGGCGGAACCTGAAAACCTGGCCGATGCTCAGCATTGATAACGCCTGCAAAAACAAGCTGGGGCTATCGGCCGCGCAACTCTGCACAGACGCCAATCAGCAACAACCGCCCACGGCGTTCGCCAGCCTGATGGACTCGGATACGCGCGAGCACTTGCATAAGGTGATTCAGGAACAGTTGCAGCAGCAGTCGCTGTATCTGGTGAGCTACACCGTGAATACCGCCAATGGCCAACTGCATCTCAAGGAGCGGGGAGAGCTGATCGTGCAGGACGGGCAACCGGTCTTACGCGGTTATCTGTTGATCGATCTACCCCTGACTCCCGAGCTTGGCAGTTGGCCAGTCCAGTTTCGCGATATTGAGCGAAGCCCACGCGCCGTGGTGATCTTCAACAAAAACGCGCACATCGAATACGTGAATCCCGATTTCACCCGCATGACCGCGTACACAGCGGCCGAAATGCACGGGCAACCCATTCGCCAGCTGATTGCCGCAGACGCAGAGAGCCAGGCACTGGATATCGAGGCGCATTTCAACGCCCGCAATAACTGGCAGGTGGAGTTCAATTGCCGGCGTAAAGATCAGCTGCCGCTCAGATGCCTCCTGTCGGTTTCCAGACGTATCAGCGCCTGTGGTCGCTTCACCTACTATGTAGACACCTATGAAGACGTGGGTGAGCACCACAACGAACAGGAAAACATGGACAAGCTGGCGTTCACCGACCCGCTTACCGGGCTGGATAATCGCTACGGCTTTATCCGCGAGCTGGAGCAGCATTGCGCAAACAGCGGCAGAACTGTACTTGGCCTGCTGCTGGTGGATATCGATAACTTCAAGCGCATCAATGACAGCATGGGCAATGACGCGGGCGATCAATTATTGGCCAGCCTGGCCGAACGGTTGCGCAGCAGCGTCACTGGCAACTGCGTGATGGCGCGCATCGCCAGCAATGAATTTGCCATCCTGCTCGACGGTTTCAGTACCCGCCAGTGTCAGGCGATTGGCTTGCAGATACTGCACACGCTGGAGATGCCGCTGACGCTGGACAACCAGCAGATAGGCGTGACCGCATCCATTGGCCTGGCCATAGATACCGGCACCCAAACCAAGCCACAGGCGCTGATGCGACATGCCGGGCTGGCGCTGCATAAAGCCAAGGCCAATGGCAAAAATCAGCTCCAAACCTTCACCCCCGAGCTGCATACCGCGGCAGACTACAAGCAGTTCGTGGAAAACAACCTGCGCCTCGCACTGGGCCAGGATGCGCTAAAGGTTTTCTACCAACCCAAGTTTTGCCTCAAACGCGGCCGTTTGGTGGGTCTGGAAGCGCTGTTACGTTGGTATCACCCGCAGAAAGGCCTGATCAATCCCGATCAGTTTATTGGCGTCGCCGAAGAGACAGGAATGATCGTGTCCATCGGCAAATGGGTCGCGCGTCAGGCCTGCAAAATGAGTGCGCAACTGCGCGATGCCGGATTTGTGGATTTACCGATTGCGATAAACATGTCACCGCGCCAGTTTGCTGATCCGGATCTGGTCGACTGCTTGAAGTCGATTCTGATGCAAGAGCAAATGCCGGCGAAACTACTGGAAATAGAACTCACCGAGAACCTGCTGCTGGAAGCCACCCACAGCACCCACACGCAGTTGGCCGAACTCAAGAAATTGGGGATCACGCTGGCCATGGATGACTTTGGCACCGGCTACTCATCGCTCAGCTACCTGAAGAAATTCCCGATTGATGTGATCAAGATTGACCGCAGCTTCATCAAGGATATTCCGCAGAGCAAAGACGACCGCGAAATCACTTCAGCGGTCATCGCCATGGCCCACAAACTCAAACTTACAGTCGTTGCCGAGGGCATCGAGACTCAGGCGCAATTGAAGTTTCTCCGTGACCAGCGCTGCGACATTGGCCAGGGCTACTTGTTTGATCCGCCCATATCCGGCAGCACACTCATCACTCACTTGCAGCACTACACAACGACGCCCAAACGCTAGACAAGACAACCGTGCAGACGCCGCCAAACCTGCAGTACACTGGTCGATGAATAATCCGCATGTAACGCCACGCCGATGCAGTGGTCTACTTGCAGACAGACACATAGATTGAGGGATGGCACATGGTTCTGCGCTCGCAAATTCTGGCTCACAAACTTGAGCTGCCTACGGCCGAACAAGCATTGCCGGGGCGCGATACCCCGTTAGCAGTGCCCGACGCCCACTATGTCAATGGCAACCCGTTGCAGGCGCCCTTCCCAGCTGGCATGCAAATGGCCATTTTCGGTCTCGGTTGCTTCTGGGGTGCGGAACGCCGCTTCTGGCAACAACCTGGCGTTTATACCACCGCAGTGGGTTACGCGGGCGGCCATACGCCGAACCCGACGTATGAAGAAACCTGCTCGGGCCTCACCGCGCACGCGGAAGTTGTGCTGGTGGTTTTCGACCCGAAAGTAACCAGCTACCCGGCGCTGTTGAAAGTGTTTTGGGAGTCGCATAACCCAACGCAAGGCATGCGTCAGGGCAATGATCAGGGCAGCCAATACCGCTCAGCGCTGTATTGCTTCAATGAGGAACAACTGGAACAGGCCGAAACCAGCAAACAGGTTTACCAGGCAGAACTCGACAAGGCCGATGCCGGGCAAATCACCACCGAAATTGCTATGGCGCCGACGTTCTATTACGCCGAGATTTACCATCAGCAGTATCTGGCGAAGAACCCGGGAGGCTATTGCGGGATTGGCGGCACCGGTGTCTGCCTGCCAGCGTAACTGATGGCGCGCGCCCGCTTCGGGCGCGTACCTGCTACAGCGCACTCAGCTCAAGACCTGCACAAAGGCTTGAGCTGAGCGTGCCGAGATTACTCGGCGATCAGCCAGTCCAGACGCCAGCTGCTTTCACTTTGAGCCAGCCGTTTAGCAAGCCAAGGCAGAATTTGGCGCAGCTCGTCTTCCAGCCCCCAAGGCGGGTTACTGATGACCAGACCGGAGCCGTTAAGGCGCTGAGCATCATCACCCGGATGCACGAACAACTCTGCGCGCAGCAACTTCGGCGCGTTGCTCTTGCTCAAGTCGTTGTAGAAGCGGTGTAACTGGCGCTCATCCTTGATCGGGTACCAGATGGCGACGATAGCCTGCCGCATACGACCGATCGCATCATTCAAGGACTCAACACAACGCTCCAACTCATCGGCCTGCTCAAACGGCGGATCGATCAGCATCACCATGCGTTTTTCCTGAGTGGGCAACAGCGCGCGCGGCACATACCAGCCCTCCCCGAGATGCACGGCTGTGCGCCGGTCATGCGCCATGTTCTCTTTCAGCAGGCGACCGTCTTCAGGGTGTTTTTCGTTGAATTGCAGGCGATCCTGCTCACGACTCAACTGGCGCGCCAATTCGGGCGACCCCGGGTAATAGCGCAACTGACCGTCCGGGTTCATCGCCCGCAGCACACCGAAGTACTCATTGAACGCCGCCGGCAGATCATCCGCCTCCCAGAGCCGGCCAATGCCGTCACGCCATTCACCGGTGCGGGTAGCCTGATCGGCCGTCAAATCGTACAAGCCAAGCCCGGCATGGGTATCGAGGTAGGCATAAGGCGCCTCCTTGCGAGACAGCAACAGCAACAGACGGCTGAGCACCAGGTGCTTGAGAACATCGGCGTGGTTGCCGGCATGGAAGGCGTGACGGTAATTCATGAAAAGGCTCCTTGAAGCCCGTTAGTTTAACCGTTTGCTGAGTTTTCGCCTTGCCTGTTTGGCTGCAAAACCGATGAGCGCAGCGTCTGGACAACCTCAGGAGCCCGCGACTTAAGTCGTAAAACTGCGGAAAAATTGGCATCCCCCGCACAACTGCCGTTATGGTTTAGCCCGCCAAAAGACGGACCTGCGATGAGAACACTGCCTGACACACTGCCCAAACACTCAATTTTCCTTGCCCTGCTGGCGGGTGCCAGTGCGCTGATGGTGGTTCACGGCCTCGGCCGTTTTGCCTACACACCCCTGCTTCCCTACCTGGTGAGCGATGGCCTGCTGACGCTGGAACAAGGCGCGCGGGTGGCGACCTCAAATTACATTGGTTATCTGCTTGGCGCCCTGCTCGCACTGGTGCTGCATGCGCCGCAGCGAATGCGTATCGCCCTGCCATTGGCGCTGATCGTAAACACCCTGGTAACTTTTGCGCAGGTAGGTGCTGATTCTTACCAAAGCCTGCTCTGGCTGCGCCTCGCCAACGGCATCAGTAATGGCGTGGTGTTTGTGCAAGCACCTGCATTGGTTCTTGAATGGCTGGCCCAGCACCAGCGTACGCGGCTGAGCGGCCTGATCTATCTGGGCCTCGGCGGCGGTTTGTTACTGTCCAGCGCCACCGTTTCCTGGCCCGCGCAGTGGCTCAGCGGTGCGGCGCGCTGGTGGCCGATGGCGCTTCTGAGTATTCCGCTGGCACTCTTGAGCATCGTGCTGCTCAGGCGCCTGACGATCCAGCCGCATGCGGACGTTCATACGCAGAGCCGTACATCGCTGTTCGACCGCGCCAGTATTCCACTGTTTCTGGCGTATACCGGGGCCGGGCTGGGCTACATCCTGCCGATGACGTTCTTGCCGTCACTTGCCCGCGAGCAACTGCCCGCCAACGACCCATTGCTGAGTGGCGCCTGGGTCTGGACCGCAACAGCCAGCCTGGTTTCGATAGCCTTGTGGAATAGCCTCGGCGCGCGCCTGGGTGATCGCCGCGCACTGGTGTGCAACTACGCAGCGCAGGCATTGGGCGCTGCTGCACCGATGATATGGCCGGGCGCATTCGGCATCGTGATGTGTGGCGTACTGGTGGGCGGCAGCTTTATCGGCACGGTTTTCCTGACTCAGCGTCTGGCCCGCACCCTGCACCCGCATCAGGGCCCGCGCCTTTCCGCAGCACTGATTGCCCTGTATGGCGCCAGCCAACTACTGGGGCCGTGGATTTGCGCGCAGGCGCTGGAGAGCGGCGCCACGCTCACTCAGTGCTTCGGCATTGGTGCCGGTGCGCTGCTTTGGGGGTTATGCTGGACGTTAATGATTCCGCGTACAAAGGATGCAACCTGATGAGCCTGACCGAACTGCTTGGGGTAAAACTGCCGATTATCCAGGCGCCTATGGCGGGCGCCCAAGACCATCGCCTGGCGGCAGCTGTATGCCAAAGCGGCGCACTCGGCTCCTTACCTGCCGGCATGCTCGACGCCAATGCCTTGCGTCGCGAACTAACAGCCCTGCAGGCGCTCACAGACGCCCCCTGCAACGTCAACTTCTTCTGCCATCAAATGCCGGCCGCCGACCCGGTTCGCGAACAACAATGGCGCGAGTTGCTCCAACCATTTTTCACCGAGTACGCAATCGATCCTGAAAACATACCTGCCGGCGCCAGCCGCCTGCCCTTCAGCAGCGAAATGGCCGACGTACTGGATGAATTGCGCCCTGCCGTGGTCAGCTTTCACTTTGGCCTGCCGGCTCCTGAGTTGCTGGCACGGGTAAAAAGCAGCGGTGCGAAGATTCTCGGTTGCGCCACGACAGTTGCCGAAGCGCGTTGGCTTGAAGCACGAGGCGTGGATGCGATTATTGCTCAGGGCCTCGAGGCTGGCGGACATCGCGGAATCTTCCTCGACATGGACCTCAGCACCCAGCTCAGCACGCTGGCACTGGTTCCGCAGATTGTCGCCGCCGTCAGCATTCCGGTGATCGCTGCCGGCGGAATCAGCGATGCAGCCGGCGTAAGCGCGGCGATGCAACTGGGCGCTGCAGGCGTGCAGGTTGGCAGCGCCTACCTGCTCACGCCCGAATCAACCATCAGCAGCGTACATCGCGCGGCCCTGCAAAGCCCCGACAGCGCTAAAACAACACTGACCACCCTGTTCAGCGGTCGTCCGGCACGCGGAATCGTCAATCAACTCATTCGCACAGTAGGCGCGCAACCTGACCAGGCACCTGAATTTCCGCTGGCCAGCGCGGCCATTGCGCCGCTACGCAGCGCAGCCGAGAAGCTCGGGCGTGGCGACTGCTCACCGCTCTGGGCCGGGCAAAACCTGATGGGTTGCAAGGCCGTGCCCGCCGCGCAGATCACTGCGGCTTTGGCTGCGGGATTAAGCATGTGAGGCTTTATCACGCCAATTGATAATGCTGGGCAGAGCGGATGCGCCTGCCTAGACTCGGCCTCATTAACAGGAGGCCCCACCATGTCCGAGACGCTGCTTAACGCCCGCAACCTCGCTTTCGAGCTCTATGAAGTGCTGGATGCCGAGGCCCTTACCCAGCGCGAGCGCTTTGCCGAGCACAGCCGCGAAACGTTCAACGCGGCAATCGATACCGCGCGCAGCATCGCCGAAAACCTGTTCGCACCGCACAACCGAAAGAACGATGAAAACGAGCCCGAATACGTTGATGGCGCGGCGACGCTAATCCCGGAAGTGAAGCCGGCGGTCGATGCGTTCCTTGAGGCTGGTTTTCTGAATGCCACCCGCGAATTCGACGTCGGCGGCATGCAGTTGCCCAATCTACTGTCTCAGGCCTGCTTTGCCCACTTCCAGTCGGCCAACATTGCGACCTCGTCGTACGCCATGCTGACGATGGGCGCGGCCAATCTGATCGAGGCGTTCGGCAACGAAGACCAAAAGCAGCGCTACCTGCAACCGATGATCGACGGGCGCTTTTTCGGCACTATGGCGCTCACCGAGCCACACGCGGGCTCATCGCTGTCGGATATCCGCACGCGGGCCGAACCAGCAGCAGATGGCACTTACCGGCTCAAGGGCAACAAGATATTCATCTCCGGTGGCGACCATCCGCTGTCAGACAACATTGTGCACATGGTGCTGGCGAAACTGCCGGATGCACCGCCTGGCGTAAAAGGCATCTCGCTGTTTATCGTGCCCAAGTTTCTGGTCAACGATGACGGCTCGCTTGGCAAGCGCAATGACGTTCTGCTGGCAGGCCTGTTTCACAAGATGGGCTGGCGCGGAACCACCTCGACAGCGCTGAACTTCGGCGATAACGGCGAATGTGTGGGCTACTTGGTAGGTAAGCCTCATCACGGCCTTGCCTACATGTTCCAGATGATGAACGAGGCGCGGATCGGCGTCGGCATGGGCGCGGTCATGCTCGGCTATGCCGGTTACTTGTACTCACTCGACTACGCCCGTCAGCGTCCGCAAGGCCGACTGCCAGACGGCAAAGACCCGACCAGCAGCCAGGTTGCGATCATCGAGCACGCCGACGTTCGACGCATGCTGCTGACCCAGAAAGCTTATGTCGAAGGCGCTTTTGATCTGGGCCTGTACGCAGCCAGATTGTTCGACGACACACAGACGCTTGAAACCGCAGAGGCCCGCAGCAGCGCGCTGGAACTGCTCGACCTGCTGACCCCAATCGTAAAATCCTGGCCTTCTGAGTTCTGCCTCAAGGCGAACGAACTGGCGATACAGATTCTCGGCGGCCACGGTTATACCCGCGAGTATCCGGTGGAGCAGTATTACCGCGACAATCGCCTGAACCCGATTCACGAAGGCACTCACGGCATCCAGTCGCTCGACTTGCTGGGGCGCAAAATCTCGATGAACAACGGGGCGGCGCTCAAGCAGTTGGTCAAGCTGATCCAAAAATGCTGTGAGCAAGCCAAAGGCTTCACCTCGCTTGACGCAATGCGCCAGCCACTTGAGCAGTTACTGGCACGCCTGTCGGCAGTCACCCTGGCGTTGCTGGGTGATTTGATGAGCGGCAAGGTCAATCAGGGGCTGGCGAACTCGGCCTTGTACCTCAAGGTTTTCGGCCACTGCGTGATTGGCTGGCGCTGGCTGGAACAGGCAATTCGCGCTGAGCAAGGTCTGGCGCACGGCAACCCTGCCGACACCGACTTCTATCAGGGCAAGCTACAGGCGGCGCGCTACTTCCTGACATGGGAAGTGCCAGCCTGCCAGCACGACCTCGACCTGTTGGAAGCGCGCGACGACACCTGCCTGAACATGCAGGACAACTGGTTCTGAAACAGCCGGACGTGGTGCGCCGGTTGTGACTCGCAACCGGCGCATCGCAAGCATTAGGTACAGTTTTCAGGCAATTGTTTACGCCAATTGCTAACCCAATTGCGGGGCCACAGGTTAGAATCAGTGGCACGCGCAATGCATAGTTTCATGGCGCGACCTTCCTCTGCATATGGAGTACGTGCCCTTGGATGCCAGCACCATCAACAGCCTGTTCATGATTGGTGCATTGCTGGTTGCGTTGAGCATTCTGGTCAGCGCCTTCGGCTCGCGCTTCGGCATCCCGATCCTGGTTATCTTTCTCGCGGTCGGCATGCTCGCCGGCGTCGACGGTCCGGGCGGCATCGTCTTCAACAATTACCCGCTGGCCTATCTGGTCGGCAACCTGGCACTGGCGATCATCTTGCTCGATGGTGGTATGCGCACCCGCGTGTCGAGTTTCCGCGTGGCGCTCTGGCCCTCGTTATCACTGGCAACTGTCGGGGTAATGGTCACAGCCGGGCTCACCGGCGTCGCCGCTGCGTGGCTGTTTGATCTGAGCCTGATGGAAGGCCTGCTGATCGGCGCTATCGTCGGCTCAACAGACGCCGCCGCCGTATTCAGCCTGCTCGGTGGCAGCGGCCTCAACGAACGTGTCAGCGCCACCCTCGAAATCGAATCCGGCAGCAACGACCCGATGGCGGTGTTCCTCACTGTCACCCTGATCAGCATGTTATCAAGCGGCCAGACCGGCTTTAGCTGGGACTTGCTGATGCAATTGGTGTTGCAATTCGGCCTGGGCGGCATATTGGGTCTGGGCGGCGGCTGGCTGCTGCTCAATCTGGTCAATCGCATGGCGCTGGCCAACGGGCTCTATCCATTGCTGGTAGTCAGTGGCGGCCTGATGATCTTTGCCATTACCACGGCATTCGGCGGCAGTGGCATTCTGGCGATTTACCTGTGCGGTCTGCTGCTGGGCAATCAGCCGATTCGCTCGCGCCACGGCATTTTGCACATGCTCGACGGCCTGACCTGGCTGGCTCAGATCGGCATGTTCCTGGTACTTGGCTTGCTGATTACACCGCATGAGCTGCTGGCGATTGCACTGCCTGCACTTGGGTTGGCGCTGTGGATGATTCTGTTTGCGCGGCCGCTGTCGATCTTCCTCGGCCTGATGCCATTTCGCGCGTTCCACGACCGCGAGCGAGTGTTTATCGCATGGGTCGGTTTGCGCGGCGCCGTGCCGATTATTCTCGCGGTGTTCCCGCTCATGGCCGGGCTGCCGAATGCGCAACTGTTCTTCAACGTGGCCTTCTTTATTGTTCTGGTCTCGCTGCTTCTGCAAGGCAGCAGTTTGCCGCTGGCCGCCAAGTTACTGCGCGTGACTGTACCGCCAGAGCCAGCTCCGGTATCGCGCACCGGCCTTGAAGTGCACCCGACGAGCCAGTGGGAATTGTTCATCTATCGTCTGGGCGCCGAAAAATGGTGCATCGGCGCGGCGTTGCGCGAGCTGAAAATGCCGCAGGGAACGCGCATTGGCGCCTTGTTCCGCAATCAGCAATTGCTCCACCCGTCAGGCAGTACCCGGCTCGAGGCTGGCGATATGCTTTGCGTCATCGGTCACGAACATGATCTGCCGGCGCTGGGAAAACTGTTTAGTCAGGCACCGAAGCGCGGACAGGATCTACGCTTCTTTGGTGACTTCGTACTTGAAGGCGATGCCGAACTTTCCGCCGTGGCCGCGCTGTATGGTTTGAAGGTCACTGAAGCCGACAGCAACCAGCAGCTGGGCCGCTTTATCGCGCAGGAAATCGGCGGTGAACCTGTCGTAGGCGATCAGGTCGAATGGCAAGGTTTGACCTGGACGGTCGCCACCATGGAAGGCAATAAAATTCGCAAGGTCGGGGTCAAGTTTCCGGAAGGTAGCCGCCCCAGCCCGGGTTTGTTTCTCTAACTGTTTATCACTCTGAGTCGCCAGATAGCGCCCATGCCATCAATTCGTAGCGTTGCTTTATCTATTCTTCTTGGCCTTAGCGTGGCCATGCCCATGGCCCACGCGGCGCAAACGCCTAAAAGCGAGGATGTCCAGCGGAGCCTGGAAACCATCAGCGAGCGCAATCTGCCGGAAGCGGATGCAGCCGAGCTGAAACAGGTTTTGGAAAAAACCCTGAGCCTGCTCAATTCGCAAAAAGACAGCGTCAAGAAACTCGACGACCTCAAGGCCCGGCTCGATGAAGCACCACGCCTGATTGGTGAGGCCCAACGTGAGCTGGCTCGTTTGAAAGGCAGCACGCCGACGCCGGTTCAGGAACGCTACGCCAACAGCAAAGTGTCCGACCTTGAGCAACTGATCAACGAGCGCAGTAATCAGTTGGCTCAATGGCAGAAAGACATTATTGAAGCCAATAGCCTGATTATCACCGCACAAACCCGCCCGGAACGTGCACAAGCCGAAATCAGCAGCAATCAGGTTCGCGCCCGCGAGATTGCCGGCATCCTCAAAGCCGGCAAGATGGATGGCAAAGCCCTCAGCAGCGAAATGCGCGACCAGCTCAATGCAGAAGTCGATCAACTCAATGCGCAAACCGAGTTGCGCCGCCAGGAATTGAGCGGCAACAGCCTGCTGCAGGACCTCGGCAGCAGCCAGCGCGACCTGCTCGAAGTGCGCATCAAGCGCCTTGAGCAAGAGCTGATAGACCTGCAAACGCTGATCAATGACAAACGCCGCGAACAGTCGCAACAAACCGTTAGCGAGCAGTCGCTGGAGGCCGAGAAAGCCGGTTCAGACAAACTGCTCAGCCTTGAGAGCAGCTTGAATCTGAAATATTCAGATTACCTGCTGCGTGCGACTGACCGGCTCAATCAGCTTACCCAGAAGAACCTGCAAACCAAGCAGAAGCTCGACTCGCTTAATCAGATTGATCAGGCGCTGGACGAACAGATCAACGTTTTGCAAGGCAGCCTGTTGCTGTCGAAAGTTCTATATCAGCAGAAAAAAGCCCTGCCCTCGCTCGAGATCGACGCCGGCCTGAGTGACGACATTGCCGATATTCGCCTGTACCAATTCGAACTCAACCAAGCCCGCGAGCAGATCAGCAACCCCGACACTTACGTTGAAGATAAACTCGCCAAGCAGCCTGCCGAAGAAGTCACGCCCGAAGTCAAAACATCGCTGACGTCACTGATCCAGACCCGTCGTGATCTGCTGGACCGACTCAATCGTGAACTGAACGCAGTCCTCAACGAGTCGATTACCTTGCAGTTGAACCAGAAGCAACTGCAAACCAGCGTTACAACCTTGCGTGAGACACTCGACGAGCAATTGTTCTGGATCCCCAGCAACAAACCACTTGATATCTCCTGGTTCGAGGAAATGCCTGCGCGCCTCCAGCGCCAGCTATCCGAACTGCCCTGGCGCTCGAGCTCTCAAGAGCTGGGCGCAGGGCTGGTCGAGCGACCGCTGCTGTTCCTGCCCTTGTTGCTGCTGATCAGCTTCCTGCTCTGGCGCCGGGGGATTATCTACAAGAAGCTCAAGGAGCTGCACCACGACATTGGCCACTACAAGCGTGACGGTCAATTGCACACGCCAATGGCGTTGCTGCTGAACGTCCTGCTGGCTTTGCCGGGTGCCTTGTTCTTCGGGCTCTGCGGCTTTGCCCTGCAAATGGATGCACGCGGACAGAACGCCAACCTGGGTTCGGCGCTCTACGGCATGGCATTCGCGTGGTTAGTGTTTTATACCTGCTACCGGATTCTCTCGCCGGGCGGCGTTGCAGAACTGCATTTCCGTTGGGGCAAGCCCAATGTCGCGTTCCTGCACCGGCAAATTCGCTACCTCGGCCTTGTGGTCATTGCGCTGGTGGCGGTGGTTACCGTGGCCGAACGCCAACCGGCTGAGTTAGCCAATGACGTAATTGGCATCGGCGTGGTTATTTCTTGCTACGCCCTTATGGCCTGGCTGTTGTACAAACTGCTGATCAGCGGGCCTGCCCGCGAAAACTCATCGACCTTCCGCACCCTCATTGGCTGCTTGTTCAGTCTGCTGCCACTGGCGCTGATCATTGCCGTTGGATTTGGCTATTACTACACCGCGCTGAGGCTGACTGACCGACTCATCTACACCATTTACCTGCTGATATTCTGGGTCATCATCGAAGCCACGCTGATCCGTGGTCTGGCAGTTGCGGCCCGTCGCCTTGCTTATCAACGCGCTCTGAGCAAACGCCAGGCGCAAGAAGACTCCGACGGCTCTGACGTTGTTGTAGAGGAACCCACGCTCGACATCGACCAGATCAACCAGCAATCGCTACGCCTGATTCGACTCGCGCTGGTGGGTACCTTCGTGGTTGGGTTGTATCTGGTCTGGGCCGATTTGATTTCAGTGTTCTCCTACCTTGATAACGTCACGCTCTACGAATACAGCACGGGCTCGGGCGCCACGGCCAGCGTTGTGCCGATCAGCCTCAGTGACGTTCTCAGCTCGCTGCTGATAATCGGTATTACCATCGCGCTGGGCCGCAACTTGCCGGGCCTGCTGGAAGTGCTGGTGTTGTCGCGGATGAAACTTGCGCAAGGCAGTGCTTATGCCACCACAACCTTGCTCTCTTACGTCATTGTCGGCCTCGGCTCGGTCATCACCCTCTCAACCCTGGGCTTGAGCTGGGACAAACTGCAGTGGCTGGTAGCAGCCCTGTCAGTCGGCTTGGGTTTCGGCTTGCAGGAAATTTTTGCCAACTTCATTTCCGGTCTGATCATCCTGTTCGAGCGTCCGGTGCGAATTGGCGACGTAGTCACCATCGGCAACCTGTCCGGTACGGTAAGCCGTATTCGCATTCGCGCCACCACGATTACCGACTTTGATCGCAAAGAAATCATCGTGCCGAATAAAACCTTCGTCACCGACCAACTGATCAACTGGTCGCTGAATGACACGATCACCCGCGTGATCATCACGATTGGCCTGGCGTATGAGGCGGATCTTGAGTTGGCACGCAAGCTGATGATGCAGGCGGCCATGGATAACCCGCGTGTTCTGCGCGACCCGGAACCGGTGCTGTTCTTCCTCAGCATTGGCGCCAGCACCTTCAATTACGAGCTGCGCGTGCATGTGCGCGAATTGGCTGATCGCAACGCCGCCACCGACGAGTTGTTGACCAAAATCGCCATGAGCTTCCGCGAGAACAATGTCGAGATGGCATTCAATCAGCTCGATGTTTCAGTGAAGAGTTTGAAAGGCCTCGAACTTAACTTGAAAACCGGCAAGACCAGCTTCGTCAGTGACGAGCCGGAGCAAAAACAGCCCGATGATCTGAACAAGCAACCGCCAGCGGTCGACCCGAACTGAGCATGGCGTTATTGTCGGTGTTAACGCCGTCGGCCTTCTTGCCGGCGGCCACCGTTTTGCTGGAGTGTGGTTTTGAAGTTACTCACCGACCTGACATTCGACAATCGCTTTGCCCGCCTGGGCGATAGCTTTTCGACCGAGGTCAATCCCGAGCCGATCAGTGACCCCAAGCTGGTAGTCGCCAGTTTGGGCGCTGCCACGTTGCTCGACCTTGACCCAAAGGAGCTGGATAACCCGCTGTTCACTGAGATATTCGCGGGCCACAAGCTGTGGAGTGAAGCCGAGCCGCGGGCGATGGTTTACTCCGGCCACCAGTTCGGCGGCTACACGCCGCGCCTTGGCGACGGTCGGGGCCTGTTACTCGGTGAAGTGCTCAATGACAGCGGCGAACACTGGGACCTGCACCTGAAAGGCGCAGGCCCGACGCCGTATTCGCGCATGGCTGATGGCCGCGCGGTGTTGCGCAGTTCAATCCGCGAATTTCTCGCCAGCGAGCACCTGCATGCGCTGGGCATCGCCACATCGCGGGCGCTGTGCGTGACCAGTTCGAGCACGCCGGTGTGGCGCGAGAAGCGTGAAAATGCCGCCATGTTGTTACGCCTGGCCCGCAGCCATGTGCGCTTTGGCAGCTTCGAGTATTTCTATTACACCAAGCAGCACGAACTGCTGAAACAACTCGCCGATCACGTACTCGACGCGCATTACAGCGAGTGCCGAAGCGAGCCCGAGCCGTATCTGGCGATGTTCAAGACCATCATTGAACGCAACGCCGAGATGATCGCCCACTGGCAGGCTTACGGCTTTTGCCACGGCGTGATGAACACCGACAACATGTCTATTCTCGGCATCACTTTCGATTACGGCCCTTACGCCTTCCTCGATGATTTCGACGCCCGGCACATCTGCAACCACTCGGATGACACCGGCCGTTATAGCTTCAGCAATCAGGTGCCAATCGCCCAATGGAATCTCGCGGCGCTGGGACAGGCGCTGACACCGCTGGTCAGTGTCGATCAGCTGCGTGAAAGCCTGGAGCTGTTCCTGCCGCTGTACGAGGCCCACTATCTGGACCTGATGCGCAAACGCCTGGGCCTGCTCACGGCCGATGAAAACGATGGCGATCGCATCCGCACCCTGCTGCAACTGATGCAAAGCAGCGCGATTGACTACACCCGGTTTTTCCGCGAACTCGGAGACAGCACACCAGTGGCTGCCTGCGCACGCTTGCGTGAAGACTTCACCGACCTTGCCGGCTTCGATGCCTGGTCAGCCGACTACATTGCAAGAAGCCAGCTTGAGGGCGACTCGCAAGAGCAACGCCGCACGCGGATGCACGCTGCCAATCCCAAATACATTCTGCGCAACTATTTGGCGCAAGAGGCTATCGAGGCTGCTGAGGCCGGCGATTACGCGCCTGTGCGCGAACTGCATGAGGTGCTCAGCAAGCCATTCGATGAGCAGCCAGGCAAAGAGCGCTACGCCCAGCGGCCGCCGGACTGGGGCAAACACCTCGAGATCAGTTGCTCATCCTGATGTAGGCCTGAAAATGCTGACGGGGGCTTTATTCAGTCGCCGGTCAGCATCCAGTCCAGGCCCATCTGCACATGCAACTCGGTGCTGTCGTACAACGGCAGCGGGGCCTCAACGCCCTCAAGCAGCAGGCCGATCTCGGTGCAGCCCAGAATACCCACTTCGCAGCCCTGCGCCCGCATGTCTTCAAGACACGCGAGGTAAAAATCGCGGGACTCGTCGGTGAATACACCACGGCACAGCTCGGCAAAAATCACCCGATCAATCTCGCCAATCTGCTCTTCGCTGGGTATGCGCACATCAATGTCGAAGCGTTCAGCCAGCCGCAACCGGTAGAAATCTTCCAGCATGGTGAAGCGCGTGCCCAGCAAGGCAGCCCGCTTGATACCGGCATTCTGTAAAGCAAGGCCCACCGCATCGCCTATGTGCAAAAGCGGGATCGACACGGCCGCCTCGATAACAGGCGCTACTTTGTGCATGGTGTTGGTGGCCAGCAACAAAGCTGTCGCGCCGGCCTGCTCCAGGCGCTGCGCACTGTCGGCCAACAACGCCCCCGCGGCCTTCCAGTCGCCACTGCTTTGCAACGCTGCGACCTGAGCGAAATCCAGTGAATGCAAAAGCAACGGCGCTGAATGCAAACCGCCGGCGCGCTCGCGAACGCCCTGATTCAGCAGCCGGTAATAGCTTGCCGTGGACTCCCAGCTCATGCCACCGATTACGCCTAGTTGCTGCATCGCATCACCTCCGGGTAAAAACTGAAACTAACACCCGGGCATAAATGGGCCTAGTGACAGTTGCCACATATATCCAAAGTACAGCAGCTTTGGTTAATCCAAAATCGCATATAAACCTGCCCAAACATTCTTAGACTATCTAAGCAAAGCCCACTATCTTGGCGACCTTGTGCCGGCTCTCATCGCCAGCTCACCACTTACACGGTTCAAGGTTGGGACATCAATGCTCGGGGTTTCATTGCCGTTGCTGTTTGTCGGCGCACTGCTGGTCTGGGTGTTGTTCGCCTTTGTTCGTGAGAAATGGAGCCCGGATATCGTCGCTGCCATCGCAGTGGCAGCCCTGCTGATCACCCAACTGCTGACGCCCGCTGAAGTTCTCAGCGTGCTGTCCAACTCCGCCCCGGTCACCATCGCCTGCATGTTCGTGCTCTCGGCAGCACTGGAGCGCACCGGCTGCGTTGATGCGCTGGGCAACTGGCTGGGCAATCTGGTCGGCACCAGCCCGATTCGCGTGCTCACCGGCTTGACCCTGACCGCACTGGTTATTTCCGCCTGCCTGAATAACACCCCGGTGGTGGCGATTCTCACCCCGGTGGCGATTTCCCTCGCCCGCCGCGCTGGCACCATGCCGTCCAAGCTGCTTATCCCGTTGTCTTACGCGACCATTCTGGGCGGCACGCTGACGATGATTGGCACTTCGACCAACATTCTGGTCGACGGCGTGGCACGCAAGGCCGGACTTGCGCCCTTCGGGATTTTCGAGATCACCGGAGCCGGTCTGATTCTGGCGACTGCGGGCATGGCTTACCTGTTGTTGGTTGGCCGCCACCTGCTGCCAGATCGCGACACTCTTTCGCGCCAACTGCGCCCTGATCTCGACCGCACCTTCATGACCGAATTACTGGTGCCGCACGAGTCGCCGGTTATCGGTAAAACCCTCAGCGAAGCCAACCTCAATGGCGGCAGCGGCCTGCAAGTGCTCAAGCTATTCCGTGAGGCGCTGGAAATAACCGAACCGGGTCACGACACCGTACTGGAAATGGGCGACCGGCTGGTGCTGCACGGTCAGGTCAAGAACGTGGTCGAGCTGCGCGAAAGCGGCCACCTGACGTTCAATCGCAGCGACGCATTCGAGACCATCAGCAGCCATGATGTCATTCTGGCCGAGGCCATCGTGGGCCGTAACTCTCGCTACAGCCATCGCCCGATGCGTGACCTCGACCTCACCGCCCGCTACGGTATCGCCGTGCTCGCCGTGCACCGTCAGGACGAGAACGTGCAAGGCAACCTCGACGATTTCGAGTTGCAGTTTGGCGATGTAATGCTGGTAGAAGGCACGCCCGCGCAGATCAAACGCTTTGCCGACAACGGTGAACTGATCAGCCTGCACGCTGTGCAAGAACGCGCCTTCCGCCGCGATAAAGCGCCGATAGCAATCGTCGCAACATTGGCCGTGATGCTGCTCGCCGCCTTCAGCGTGATGCCGATTGAAGGCCTGGCCATCATCGGTGCGGTCGCGGTACTGGCAACTCGCTGCCTTGATGTCGAGGATGCATACAAGGCCGTCGACTGGAAAATTCTCAGCCTGATATTCGGCATGCTGGCGATCAGCATTGCCATGGACAAAGTCGGGCTGGTGAAGATACTGGTCGAGAACGTCATGGGCTGGCTGCCGTGGGCCGGGCCGCTGTTGATGCTGTCGTTCATCTACCTGTTTACATCGATACTCACCGAGCTTTTGTCCAACAACGCGGTCGCGGTATTGGTCACTCCAATCGCCATCGGGCTGGCGCAGCATCTGGGCGTCGACCCGCGCCCTTTTGTGGTCGCTGTGATGTTTGCCGCCAGCGCCAGCTTCGCCACGCCCATCGGCTATCAGACCAATACCTTTGTATATAACGCGGGCGGTTATAAGTTTACCGATTTCATGAGGGTCGGCATTCCGCTTAATCTACTGCTTTGGGTCGTCGCGACGATTGTCATCCCGCTATTCTGGCCACTCACGCCGCTGTAGCAGCCCTTGATATCGGCGCACGATGCCTGCACATTGCAGGTAATTCTTGTGGAGCCGAAGATGACACAACCGCTACTAATCCCCTGCCCCAGCTGCAATGGTCTCAACCGTATCCCGGCCGACCGGCTGAGTGATGCGCCGCGCTGCGGGCGCTGCAAAAATAGCGTACTGCTCAATACCCCGTTTGAACTGAACGCCAGTAACTTTGCGGCCCAGATTAAGGGCGACCTGCCTTTACTGGTCGATGTCTGGGCAAGCTGGTGCGGTCCGTGCCAGGCCTTTGCGCCAACTTTTACCCAGGCTGCCGCGCAACTGAGTGGCCGCGCGCGCTTGGCCAAACTCGACAGTGAAGCCAATCAGCAACTCGCCGGCCAGCTTGGCATCCGCTCGATCCCCAGCCTGATTCTCTACCGTCAGGGCAGTGAGCTGGCGAGAATCAGCGGTGCCATGAACATGACGCAGTTACTCGACTGGCTGAAACAGCAGAATATTTGAAGCCGGCGTAAAGCGGTTAGCCGTCGCCAAATACCTCGTATACATTTATCAGCAATTCTCAGGGTTAACGCTTATTCAGCGCCCTGCCCGCATTCGATAACAATAAATAAAGAGGCTGCACACATGCCAATGCCCGAGGCAATCGCCCGCCAGCTGACCGAAGAACAAATAGCCTTCGTAAAACGCAGCGGCCTTAAAGCCGAAGCGCTGCAACCGGGCTTTGTGCGCTTACGCATGCCCCTGGCGGGCAACACCAACCATATTGGCAGCATGTATGCAGGCGCTTTATTTACATTGGCAGAGATCCCCGGCGGCGCATTGTTCGTCACCAGTTTCGATGTAAAACGCTTCTTCCCGATCATCAAAGAGATGAACCTGCGATTCAGGCGCCCTGCCAGCAGCGATATTTTCGTTGAGGCAACGCTCAGCCAAGAGCAGATAGTGGCGCTGCAGGACCAAGCCGAACGCGAAGGCAAGGCCGAGTATGAGCTGGCGCTTGAGCTAACCGACGAAACGGGGGAGATTGTGGCAGTGAGCCACGGTCAGTATCAGTTAAGGGCTTATTAATGCCAGACCCGTTTTGGGTCTATTAGCGGCTAAGCCATGGAGCATAATAAATTTGCCGACTTGTCTCGGCAGGAGATTTTTACTGATGACCACGCACATCCTTATCGCCCACGACTTACGTGAAACCGCGAATCTGGCGTTGCAGCGCGCCAACCAGCTGGCAGCGCAGCACAATGCCAAATTGACGGTCTTGCACGTACTCAACCCCAGCCAAAGCCAACAGCAGCATACCCAGGCCAAAAAGAGCCTGAACATGAGTATTGCTGAGTACGCGCCGGACTCCACGGCCCGGGTGATCATGGGCGGCAAGCCGTCTGAAGTGGTGCTGCAGCAAATTATCGACCTGGACTGCGACCTGCTGGTGTTGGGCGCTCACCATAATCGCCACGACTTTTTCAACGGCACCAGCCTCGACCGCATCGCGCGCAGAAGTACGGTGCCGATGCTGGTTGTCGCGCGCGATGAATTCAGCCCGTACAAACGCGCAGTCTCCGCGCTCGACTTCTCGGTGTGCTCGTGCTGTGCGCTGGAAAAGGCCTATTGCCTGCTCCCGCCCACCGCCGAGCTGCATGCATTGCATGTCTATTGCCCGGAGAAAAGCAGCGCGAAAAAGGACGAGACAGAGTTCCGCATGCAGTGCATGTTGATCGAACAACTGCTCAAAGATGAGCAGGAGAAACTGCCAGCAGAAGGCCCGAAGCTCACTCACAGCGTGCAGCAAGGCGGGATTTTGCGTGGTTTGCAGGAAGAGCTGAAAAGCCGGCGCGGCGAACTGCTGGTGCTGGGCAGTCACGGCCGCAGCGCATTGTCCCAAGCGTTGCTCGGCAGCCTTGCGCAACACTTTCTGCACAAGGCGCCGTGTGACATTTTCGTGGTGCGCTAAACCGCTGTGATCTTGCCTGAGCCTGAATCATCAGGCTCAAACAACTACGCGTTTACCGCTACTGCTGCAGCAGGTCGTGCAACTCGACAAACTGCAGGGTCAGCTTGTGTCGCGGCTCAAGGTAAATCAGCGGCGTGCAGGCCTGATGCGACTCGCGCATTTTCACCGAACTCATCAGGTTCACCGGCAACACCGGCAAGCCCTCTTCCACCAACTCATCCAGTAACTGCTGCGGCAGCGTGGCGCGCGGCTGGAATTGGTTGACCACAATGCCCTCAACTTCCAGGCCTTCGTTGTGGTCTTCCTTCAATTCTTCAATCTCAGCCAGCAAACCGTACAGCGCATTGCGCGAGAAGCTGTCGCAATCGAACGGGATAAGCACGCGATCAGCCGCTATCAACGCAGAAACGGTATAAAAATTGAGTGCCGGTGGCGTGTCCAGATAGATGCGGTCGTAATCTTCCGAAAGGTCATCGAGCAACTTTCGCAACTTGTTGATCTTGTGCTTGGCCTCAAGCTTGGGCTGCAAGTCAGCCAACTCGGCCGTCGCCGTGACCACATGCAGGTTATCAAACGGAGTCTCGTAGATATCGACCTTGCCCTTTTTATTGAAAGGCCCGCTGGACAGCGTCTGCTTAAAGAAATCAGCGATGCCTACCGGAATTTCTTCCCCCGTAAGCCCGGTCAGATAATGCGTGGAGTTGGCCTGCGCATCGAGGTCAATCAGCAGCGTACGATAGCCCTGTGAGGCGCTGACTGCCGCAAGATTGCAGGCAATGCTCGACTTGCCCACACCCCCTTTCTGATTAAAAACTACACGCCGCATCTGATTCGCTCCTAATCCCTGAATTGACATCGATTCTATGCACATTACATGACAACGGCGAGGTTCCTCAGCAATTGAGCCCGACCGTTAGGCAAAAACTGGCGCCAAAGTTTGCGCAACCCCCCGGCCATCGAGATAATGCCAGCACTTTGCCAGGTAAATTTCGACAGCCCAACTCTCACATCCTTACTGAGAATTGGCTTAAACGCATGCAATTTGGCCGATGAACAGGACTGCCGCAGCTGACAAGGACGCCCGCAGGGGCGAGGAATTCCCTCCGTGATGCACTTCAAAATACAACAATGGCGAGCCTGGGCCCCCAGTCTGGAAAGCTCGCAACAGTGGCGTGACTGGTGTCAGGCGCCCGTGCGCGTGGCGGATGAGCAGCAGCAACCCGACGTTAGTTTTCTCGCGCCCATGCAGCGCAGGCGCTTAAGCCGGCTGGCGCGAATGGTGTTCAATGTTGCCTGGCCGTTAGCTGAATCACACCCCAGGCTGCCGCTCATATTTGCCTCCCGCCACGGCGAAACCCCGCGCACACTGGCGATTCTTCACGACCTGGCACGCGGCGAGCCGCTCTCTCCCACCCAGTTCAGCCTCAGCGTGCATAACGCAATTATCGGCCAGTGGTCGATATTGCGCGCCGACACCAGTGAGATGTCCGCCCTGGCCGCCGCCGGTGACGGCTTGGAACATGCGGTGCAAGAAGCTTGTCTATTGCTCCATGAAGGTGCACCCGCGGTGCTGGTGGTCATTGCAGAAGAAGCACCGCCGGCGCTGTATACATCGTTCATTGACGACGTACCGTTCGCCTACGCTGTGGGGCTGTTACTCACGCCAGGCGACGATTGGCAGCTGGACCTGCAAACCGGCAGCGGCCCGCGCAGCGAATGGCCGCACCCTCTGAGTTTGCTCCGGGCGCTTAACAACGACCAGCAGGACATCACCCATTACTGGAGCCGCCGCCAATGGATGTGGTCACGCAAGCAAAAGTGAGCGCTTACAGCCCACCCTATGCATGGCGACTGGTTGCCACAGCGCTGAGCTTTTTGATCTTTGGTTTGGGCGGCATGATCTTGAGCGTGGTGGTGTTCCCAATCCTGAATTTACTGCCGGGCGACGCCGTCAGTCGTCGTACGAGAGCCCGACGAGTCATTAATAAAAGCTTCTGCGCCTTTGTGCAGATCATGTACCGCCTGGGGGTTCTGACCTATTCGGTCGAAGGGGCCGAACACTTGGGAAAGCCGGGCCAGCTGATCATCGCCAATCACCCCTCGCTGATTGATGTAGTCGTGTTGATCTCGCTGATTCGCAACAGCAATTGCGTGGTCAAACAAAGCCTGTGGAACAACCCCTGTATGCGCAGCCCGATCCATGCGGCGCAGTACATCAGCAACAGCGGCAGCGTGGAAATGCTCGATGAAGCGGCAGCAGCTCTGCAAGGCGGGCAATGCCTGATCATCTTCCCCGAGGGCACCCGCACCACGCCCGGCAAGCCACCCGAATTCCACCGTGGTGCCGCGGCCATCGCCATCCGCGGCGCTCACTGCGTGACGCCGGTGACCATTCACGTAACACCGACCACCCTGACCAAAGCCGAACCGTGGTACAGCATTCCCGCCCGGCGCGTGCACATCCAACTCCGCGTGGGTGCAGACATCGACCCGCAACAATTCAAGGCCGCTGCGCCGGCGCCGATAGCCTCGCGCAAGCTCAATGATTACCTACATCAATACTTCATAAAGGAGCTCGCAACAGATGAGCGAATTACAACACGAAATTAAAAACCTGATTATCGACTCGCTGGGGCTCGAAGACATGTCGGCTGAAGACATCGCGACCGACCAGCCGCTGTTTGGTGATGGCCTGGGCCTCGACTCGGTAGATGCCCTCGAACTGGGGCTGGCGATCCAGAAACGCTTTGGCATCAAGATCGATGCAGAGGACAAGGACACGCGCCAACACTTCGCCAATGTGGCCAACCTGGCGGCTTTTGTATCTGCACGCCAGGCCGTTTGAGAGCGCTAAAACATGCAAAATCGTGATGAAATTTTTAGCACCCTGCGCGACTCCCTTGTCGAGTTGTTTGAACTCGACGCCGCCGACATCAGCCCCGAGGCCAACCTGTATCAGGACCTTGAAATCGATAGCATCGACGCGGTCGACCTGATTGATCACATCAAGCGTAAAACCGGCAAGAAAATCGCCGCCGACGAATTCAAGTCGGTACGCACAGTCAGTGACGTGGTCGAAGCCGTGTACAAACTGGTTAACCCAGAGCGCGCATGAGCCGATTGCTAGGCCTCGTCCTGATAGCGGCAGGACTGGCGTATCCATTTGCGGTGTACTTCGGGATCGAGCACTTGTCGCCCAGAGTATTTGCCTTGCTGCTCGGCGCACTGTGGATCGCCCGCCTGCTGACAGCGCAGCAACGGCCCGGCGGGCGCTGGATGGCGCTGGCCGCGTTGCTGTTCTGCGTGGTGCTGGGCATTGCCGGTGAGCCGGCATTACTGCGCTGGTATCCGGTGTTACTGAACAGCATCTTGTTGTGCGTATTCCTGCTCAGCCTGCGCTACGGCCCGCCGCTGATAGAGCGGCTCGCACGCCTGCGCGAACCTGAACTGCCGGCTGAGGCCGTGCGCTACACGCGAGTGGTAACACAGGTCTGGGCCGGGTTCTTTTGCTGCAACGCGCTAATCGCGGCAGCGCTGACATTATGGGCGCCACTGGCTTGGTGGACGCTGTACAACGGCTTTATTGCCTATTTATTGATGGGCCTGCTGTTCGCTGTTGAATGGTTTGTTCGCCAACGCGTAAGAAGAATTGCATGAAATGGATTGCCCTTGAGGCATTGCTCCTCGAGCCGGATGCACAGCGCAGCATCACCTTCGAACCTGCACTCAATCACCAGCAGTTCTGCCGGCAGGCGTTACAGCTGGCAGGCTACTTTGCAGCTCACAGAATTCAGCGCGTAGCGATTCATCTGGACGATGCAGCCGAACTGGCGATTGCACTGTTTGCCGCCTGGCAAGCGTCTGTCACAGTACTGCTCCCCGCTGATGCGCAACCCCAGACCCGCGCCCGTCTCGCAAGCCAGACAGACCTCTGGCTGGACGCCCTGCCAGATACTCAAGGCTGCACACCCGCGCAATCCAGCCCCCTCGCCACAGATGCCTGCCTGCTGACGCTGTGCACTTCGGGCTCCAGCGGTGAACCCAAGCTGATCGACAAAACGCTTGCGCAATTGGCCAACGAAGTCGCTGCACTCGAACAACTCTGGGGCTCGGAAATTGGCAGCGCCGCCGTTATCTCCAGCGTCTCGGCGCAGCACATTTACGGCTTGCTGTTCCGCGTGCTTTGGCCGCTGTGCGCAGGGCGCGTATTTCTTCGCCAGACGCTGCCATTCAGTGAAGACATGCAGCGCGCCAGCCTGCCTCACTCCGCATTCATTTGGGTGGCCAGCCCCGCGCTGCTCAAGCGCACCAGCGATAATCTGGACTGGTCAGCGCTGAGCCGCATACGCAAGATTTTTTCATCCGGTGGCGCACTCCCCGAAGAGGCGGCTGCTTATCTGCAAGCACGCTTGCAGCAGTTCCCAACCGAAATTTATGGCAGCTCCGAGACCGGCGGAATTGGCTGGCGGCAGGGTGGCCAGCACTGGCAACCGTTCGCTGGAGTTGCCATTAGCCGCAACCCGCAAGGGGCGCTCAGCCTGACCTCGTCGTACTTGCCAGCCGGACACCGTGAAGAAACCGCTGACGCCGTGCAGATTGAAGCCGATGGCCGGTTTCTGCTCGGTGCACGCCTCGATCGCATCATCAAACTCGAAGAAAAACGCATCTCGCTGCCCATGCTGGAAAACACCCTGATTCAACATCCATGGGTAACAGATGCCCGGGTGGGCGTGCGCCAGTTGGGCCGTGCCGTTGTCGGCGCGCTCATTGCGCTAAGCCCTGCCGGCTTGCATGCCCTGCGCAATCAGGGCAGACGAGCCACCACTCAGGCGTTGCGCACTCATCTGTCGAGCCATGTGGAGCCCATTGCCCTGCCTCGCCAATGGCGGCTTTACACCGAGTTGCCGTACAACAGTCAGGGGAAGCTGGCGCAAAGCCGCATTGAGCAGTTGCTCGCGGCGCAAAGGCCGACTCAGGTGTTGCCGGACAGCATTGAACAAACAACTGACGGGCTGCTGATAAAGCTTCAGGTTCCGGTTGATCTCGCGCACTTCAGTGGCCACTTCAGCCGGGCGCCAGTAGTGCCAGGCGTGGTGCAGATAGACTGGGCACTGCATCTGGCCCGGCAGTTGATTGCGGATCTACCGCCCCGGTTTACCGGCATGGAAGTGCTTAAATTCCAGCAGTTAATGCGTCCGGGAGACCGCGTACAACTGTCACTGCGTTTCGATGCAAACCGCAGTAAGTTGTATTTCTCTTTCACTAACAGCAATGCCCCGTGTTCATCCGGACGCATTCTTCTGGCCCAGCATGCATAAGCCCTGCGCAGTAATCCCGGTGTACAACCACGAACATGCGCTGATGCATGTGGTCGAGGCCTTACGCGCAGCAAAATTGCCCTGCATTCTGGTCAATGACGCCTCAAGCCCGGCCTGTACAGCGGTGATTGAAACACTCGCCAGCCAGCCCGATTGCTACGCCGTGCACCTGCTGCACAATCAGGGAAAGGGGGGCGCCGTGATGGCGGGCCTGCGCGAAGCGCAACTGCTGGGATTCACCCACGCCTTGCAAGTAGACGCCGACGGCCAACATAACCTCAATGACATCGCGGCGTTTCTGCAGCGCTCGCGCGAGCACCCGCTCGCCGTTATCTGCGGGTATCCCGAGTACGACGCCAGCGTGCCCAAGGGCCGTCTTTATGCACGCTACCTGACTCACGTGTGGGTCTGGATCAACAGCCTGTCATTGCAGATACGCGACTCCATGTGCGGCTTCCGCGTTTATCCGCTGGCGAGTACGGTCAGTTTAATCAACCGGGTCAATCTGGGCAGGCGCATGGATTTCGATCCGGAAATTCTGGTGCGCATGGCATGGCAAAACCAACCCATGGAATGGCTGCCGACCCAGGTGCATTACCCGCTGGACGGCCTCTCGCATTTTCGTCTGGTTCACGACAACCTGCTGATCTCGAAAATGCACGCCAAGCTGTTCTTCGGCATGTTGCTGCGAGCGCCGAAAATCATCTGGAGCCGGGGCCGACGATGAGCCGACCAGACAACGACCAGCACTGGGCCGCCCAACAGGAACGCGGCAGCCTGTGGATGATGAAATTTACGGTCGTGGCCATGCGTACTCTCGGCCGCCGAATGATCAGCCCGCTGCTGTATTTGATCGTGCTGTATTTCTTCATATTCGGTGCCAAGGCCAGACGCAGCATTCGCCAGTATCAGCTCAACCTGATGCACTGGAGCGGTAAAACCCCGCCTCCAAGCCTGCGCTCAGTGTTTGCCCAGTTCATGGCATTTGCCGACGCTTTACTCGACAAACTGGATATCTGGCGCGGCAAACTCAGCGCCCGCGATATTGATCTGATTGACCCGCACAACCTGCGCGGGCTGATGCACGCGCCACGCGGGCAAATGCTGGTGGGCGCGCATTTGGGCAACCTTGAAGTGTGTCGCGCGCTGGCTGAATTGGGCGACAAGGTGACCATGAATGTTCTGGTGCACACCAAACACGCCGAACAATTCAACCAACTGCTCGGTGAAGCCGGTGCCCGCAACATGCGCCTGATTCAGGTCAGCGAGTTGAATCCGGCGACCATGCTGCAACTCTCGGAACGAATTGAGCGCGGCGAATGGCTGGCGATCGCCGGTGACCGCATTCCGCTGCACGGCGGGCGCCATGTCACGGTCGACTTCCTCGGCAAACCAGCCGCATTTCCACAAGGTCCCTGGCTGCTGGCCGGGCTCCTCGATTGCCCGGTGAATTTGCTCAGCTGCGTGAAAATCGCCGGTCGTTATCAAATCTTGCTCGAGCCTTTTGCCACGCGAGTGCATTGGAAGCGCAGCAACCGCGATGCGGTCATCCGCGAGTGGACCCAACGCTTCGCTGACCGACTGGCTGAACGCTGCCTGGACGCACCACAACAGTGGTTCAACTTTTATCCGTTTTGGAATTCAGATGACGACACATCAGCCTGAACCGGTAATTTTCGGCGAGACTCATCTCTCGATCGAGAACATTGTCGCGCTGGCGAAGCAACGCGCCAGCGCACACCTGCAAATGGACGCCGAGTACCGCGAAAAAATCGCCAAGGGCGCACGTTTTCTCGACACCCTGCTGGATAAAGAAGGCGTGATCTACGGCGTTACCACAGGCTATGGCGACTCCTGCGTGGTCGCCGTGCCGCTGGATCAAGTCGAAGCCCTGCCGCGCCATCTCTACACATTTCACGGCTGCGGCCTGGGTAAATTGCTCGACCCGGAGGCAACGCGCGCAGTGCTGGCGGCTCGCCTGCAATCACTGTGCTTCGGTGTTTCCGGGGTGCGCGTCGAGCTGCTTGAACGTCTTCAGGCTTTTCTCGAACACGACATCCTGCCGCTGATTCCCGAAGAAGGTTCGGTCGGCGCCAGCGGTGATCTGACGCCATTGTCTTACGTTGCCGCGACCCTCAGTGGCGAACGCGACGTGCTCTACAAAGGCCGCCAATACAGCGCCCTTGAAGTTCACCAAATGCTCGGCTGGACGCCGCTGACCTTGCGCCCGAAAGAAGCGCTGGCATTAATGAACGGCACCGCCGTGATGACTGCGCTGGCGTGTCTGGCCTACTCGCGGGCCGACTATTTACTGCAACTGGCAACACGCATCACCGCGCTGAACGTGGTTGCGCTGGAAGGCAACCCGGAGCACTTTGATCAGCGCCTGTTTGCGGCAAAGCCCCATCCGGGGCAAATGCAGGTGGCGGCATGGCTGCGCGAAGACCTCGCCATTACCGGCCCAACCCCTGCGCTGCATCGCCTGCAAGACCGCTACTCGCTGCGTTGCGCGCCCCATGTTTTGGGCGTGCTTGCCGACAGCCTGGGCCTGCTGCGTCAATTCATCGAAACCGAACTGAACAGCGCCAACGACAATCCCCTGATCGACGCCGAAACCGAACGCGTGATGCACGGCGGTCACTTCTACGGCGGCCATATCGCCTTTGCGATGGACAGCCTGAAAAACCTGGTGGGAAACGTCGCCGACCTGCTCGACCGTCAGCTCGCATTGTTGGTCGATACCCGTTACAACCACGGCCTGCCAAGCAACTTGTCCGGTGCTCCCGCCGCCACGGCGATGATCAATCACGGCTTCAAGGCCGTGCAAATCGGTGCCAGTGCGTGGACCGCCGAAGCCCTGAAAAACACCCTGCCCGCCAGCGTCTTTTCGCGCTCGACCGAATGCCATAATCAGGACAAGGTCAGCATGGGCACCATCGCCGCGCGTGATGCCCTGCGCAGCCTCGAATTGACCGAACAGGTTGCCGCCGCCACCTTGCTGGCGGCCAATCAAGGCGTCTGGTTGAGAATGCGCGACAACTCGCGGTCATTGCCCGAGCCACTGCTGAACATGCGTGAACAACTGGCAGCCGATTTTGCGCCGGTGATCGAAGACCGCGCCCTCGAAGGCGAGCTGCGCTTGTGCCTGACCCGCATCCGCGATCAGCATTGGAGGCTTTATGCGCAGTAGTGGCGTGTTGCAGGTTGATTGCGAAGTCGTCGTCCCCTTCTTCGATATCGACATGATGGAGGTCGTCTGGCACGGCCACTACGTGAAATACCTCGAAATGGCGCGCTGCGCCCTGCTCGATAAAATTGGCCATAACTACACGCAAATGCGCGACGCCGGTTATGCCTGGCCAGTGATTGATCTGCAACTGCGCTATATCCGTGGCGCGACGTTTGGCCAAAAGCTGATCGTGCGCGCCGATCTGGTCGAGTGGGAAAACCGCCTGAAGATCCATTACCTGATCAGCGACTTTGCAACCGGTGAGCGCATGACGCGCGCCAGCAGCGTACAAGTGGCAGTTGAAATCGCCAGCCGCGAAATGCAGATGGCCTCACCACGGGTGTTTGTGAACGCCGTTGAGGCCGCGCTGCCATGAGCCGCTTCTACTTGCGCGTAGTCTGCATGCTGGGCTGTCTGTTACTGACACCACTGGCGCAGGCATTTGACCTCAATGACCTGAGCAGACAACTCGGCAAACACCTGGTTGTTCGCGGCCCGTTCGTTCAGGAAAAACATTTGCGCGCCATGGCCCGGCCTCTCACCAGCCGCGGCCTGTTTGTATTGGCCGCCGATACCGGGCTGCTGTGGCAACTGAAAACCCCCATTGCGCAGGACTACCGGATCAATGCGGACGGCATCGCCAAGCGCACAGCCAATGGCTGGCAAGTGCAGCCCGGCAACAATGCCGCCGCGCAACAAAGCCGGCTATTTCTGGCGCTGCTGCGCGGCGACCGCACAGGGCTTGAAGCCGATTTCACCTTGCAGCTGGAAGGCACAAGCGATGAATGGACGCTAACCCTGACACCCCGAGCGCTGCTGCTCCAGCAGATATTCAGCCACATCGAGATTCAGGGTGCGACGCTTGTGCAGCGTATTGAGCTGTTTGAAACACAGGGCGATCGCACGTTGTTAAAACTCCCGGACAGCCAGGCCAGCGATGCCCTAACCGCAGCCGAGCGAGACGCTTTTGCAGACTGAGCGCACACTGCCGCGCCTGTTCGGCATAGGCCTCTTGGCGTTGTTGTGCCTTGCAGCATGGCAATGGCGCAGTGGCCCGCCTGTGGCCGCCAGCTTGTTGGCGTTGCTGCCCAGCAATCAGATTGATGGCGAAATCCGCGCGGCGGAACAGCGCATACAAGAGCCACTCAACCGCGAGCTGCTACTGCTGGTCGGCCACCGTGAACGACGCGAAGCCATTCAACTGACGCAAGCCATTGCCGGACAACTGCGCAAGAGCCAGCACTTTTCCGCCGTTCAATGGAGCGTGCGCAATGACTTGTCAGACCTGCGCCAACAACTGCTGGCGCAGCGCCTGGCATTGCTGCCGGCGGCAGAAAAGTCGCTGCTGATCAATCAGCCCGATGAGTTTGTCCAACGGCGCTCTGGCGAGTTGTTCGATACCTTTGCAGGTTTCAGTCTGGTGCCCCTTGAACAAGACTGGCTGGGCCTGACAGCCAAGGCGCAAACCACGCTCAATCCGCACAGTAATGTCCAGGTCGACCTTGGCAGCGGCGCGCTGCTGATCAACGACAACGCCAAAACATGGGTACTGGTACGTGCGCAGAGCCACGGCGATGCCTTTGATATGCAGGCCCCGGCTAAGGTCGCCGCAGATGTCGCCAAGGCCCGTGAGCAGGCACAAGCCGCTGGCGGCCAACTGCTCGCCAGCGGCGGTGTACTTTATGCCAACGCCGGCCAGGCCCAAGCCACACAAGAGATCAGCCTGCTCGGTGGCGCCGCCATTGTCGGTTTAATTGCGCTGCTGCTGTTTGCCTACCGGCGCACCCGTGTGCTGTTGAGTTTGCTGCCCGTTGCGGTGGCGCTATTGGCGGGCACCAGCGCCTGCGTGCTGTGGTTCGGCCAGATCAATGCGCTCACCCTGATTCTTGGCGCGAGCCTGATCGGCGTGGCCATTGATTACCCGCAGCACTATTTGAGTAAATGCTGGGCGCAGCAGCAATGGCAGAGCTGGAGCGCGATGCGTGCAACCCTGCCCGGACTGACCCTGAGCCTTGCGACCAATCTGCTGGGTTACGTCGCGCTGGCCTTCACACCCTTTCAGGCATTAACTCAGATCGCAGTGTTCTCGGCCGCCGGTTTGATCGGCGCCTATCTGTGCGCAATCTGCCTGCTTCCCGCCTGTTTCAAGGGGATGCAACTGCAACCTGGGCGGAGTTTACTCAATCTCGCCAACGGCTTGTTGGCAGCGCGCTTGTGGTGCATTAAAAAAGCTCGCTGGCCAATGATTATCGGCGTGCCGTTGTTTTGCCTGGGCGGTATCGCGCAACTGCACACCCAGAACGATCTACGCCAGTGGCTGGGCAAGGAGCCCGAACTCGCGGCGCAAGCGCAACGGATTGCCGAACTTACCGGGCAACAGCCCACCAGCCAGTTTTATCTGGTGCGGGCGGCAGACGAGCAACAACTACTCGCGCGTCAGGCGGCTTTGAGCGAGCGCCTCGATGCACTCGTCAGCAACAATCAACTGCGCGGCTATCGCTCACTCAATCAGCTGATATTGCCTGACGAGCAGCTCGATAATTTGCACAAAGCCTTGCAGGCTCTGCCCCAACACTGGCAACCATTGCTTGATGCGGGTATTGCCGAGGCGGCGCTTAATGCCGAGGTCGAAGGTTTACTGCACCAGCCACGCCCGAGTCTCGATGAGATTCTTGAACAGACGCTGGCAGAGCCATGGCGTCCATTGTGGATGGGCAAAAGCGCCAGTGGCGTGAGCGGATTGGTCAGCCTCGACGGGCAAACAGCCACAGCCTTGCTTGAGGATGCAGCGACCGGGCTTGAAGGTGTCGAGCTGGTCGACCGGCTGGGCGAACTCAACGCGTTATTCACCGAGACGCAAATCAGCGCCGCCACACTCAAGCTGATTTCCTGCGCCGCCATTGTCGTGTTGCTGTGCATTCCCTTTGGTCTGCGTGGCGCATTGCGCGTCGTCAGCCTGCCACTGCTCGCGGCAATCACCGCCCTCGCCTGCTTGGGCTGGCTGGGCCAACCACTGACATTGTTCAGCGTTTTCGGCCTGCTGCTGATCACAGCCATTGGTATCGACTACGCCATTCTGATGCGCGAATCTGTGGGAGGCGAAGCGGTGAGTCTGATCGGTACACTGCTTTCAGCATTGACCAGTTGGCTGTCGTTCGGCCTTCTGTTATTCAGCAGTACGCCGGCGATTGCCAACTTTGGCCTGACCGTGAGCCTGGGCCTGCTGTTCAGCTTTATCTACTCGCCATGGGCGACCCCGGGCCAGCCTTCTGCCCCGTCTCAATCAGCCGATATCAATCAGGCAAGGACGCAACATGCAGCCAGTTGAACCACTCAAGCGTACGGTCGTCGTCATTGGTGCAGGCCCCGCCGGCGCCATCGCCAGCGCCCTGCTTAAACGCAACGGCCACGATGTACTGGTGCTTGAGCGCCAGCGCTTCCCACGCTTCTCCATTGGCGAAAGCCTGCTCGCGCACTGCCTCGACTTCATTGAGGAAGCCGGCATGCTTGAGGCTATCGAGTCAGCCGGATTTCAGGTCAAACATGGCGCTGCATTTGCCTGCGGCGAGCGCTCTGCCGACATCGACTTTCGCGACGGATACACGGTCGGTAAAGGCTCAACCTTTCAGGTCGAGCGCAGTCGATTCGATAAAATCCTGGCGGATGAGGCGCAGCGCCAAGGTGTTGAGATTCGCTATGAAGAAGAGGTGGTAGCCGCCGATTTCTCCGGGGCCACGCCGCAACTGCGGGTCAAGCGCCTGACAGATGCGCAGCAATACCTGATCGACTGTGAATTTGTGCTCGACGCCAGTGGCTATGGCCGCGTGCTGCCGCGCTTGCTGGATCTCGAACAACCGTCGAACTTCCCGGTGCGCAAGGCCCTGTTCACCCACATTGAAGACCACATCGACAGCCCGGCCTTCAACCGTGAGCGAATTCTTATCAGCACTCATCCCGAGTTGCGTGATGTCTGGTATTGGACCATTCCCTTCAGCAACGGTCGCACCTCTGTCGGCGCGGTGGCAGACGCTTCGCACTATGCAAGCCTCGGCGACAACCCAGAAGCCAACCTGCGCGAATTGATCAGACAAGCGCCCTCACTCAACGCGATTCTGGCCAATGCCGTGTGGGACACACCGGTGAGCACACTGGGCGGCTACTCGGCCAATGTTAAGCGTATGCATGGCCAGGGCTTCGCATTGCTGGGCAATGCGGCCGAGTTCCTGGATCCGGTATTTTCCTCGGGCGTGACCATTGCCATGCGCTCGGCCAGCATGGCAGCGGCGGTGTTGCATCGTCAGTTGACTGGTGAGCAGGTCGACTGGCAGCGCGAATTTGCCGAGCCGTTAAAGAAAGGCGTGGATACCTTCCGCGCTTACGTGGAGGGCTGGTACGACGGCTCATTGCAGGACGTGATCTTCTTTGAAAATGCCGCACCGCAAATCCGCCGCATGATCAGCTCGATCCTTGCAGGTTATGCATGGGATGAATCCAACCCTTACGTAAGCGACCCCAAGCGCCGGCTCAATGTGCTGGCGCAATTGTGTGCGCCCAAGCAGCAAGGACTGTGATGAACCCGGCCGCGACTTACATTGGAAAGACCCGCTTCGGTTTCTGGTTTCTGCAAAGCCACGTCTTGCAGGTGCCGTCGTGATTGTGCGCATTCTCTGCATCAGCCTGTGCCTTTTGCTGAGCGCTTGCGCCGGCCGCACGCCATTGCCACAAGGCGAGCCGCAGCTGCATGTATCGCTGCCGGTATCGATGCATGTGCAACGCCAGACAAACGATACGACTGAGGACTGGCTACTGGTCATTCAGCCGCAGGCACAAGGGTCGCGCTGGTCGCTGTTCGACCTTATCGGCACACCACTGGCGCGACAGCAACTGAGCGCAGGCCAGTGGCACGACGAAGGCCTGTTGCCGCCCAATGATGAAAGCCGTGAATTGTTTTCAGCCCTGTTATTTTCACTCAGCACAGTGCCTGGCCTGAGGGATAATTACCCCGCAGACAGCTGGACCAGCAGCGCCATGCAACGCACGCTGCGCCCTGATTGGCGGGTGAGTTACAGCGACGAATTACATTTCACTTTGGAGAAAGGCGAACACGTGCGATATCAGTTCAGCCCACTAGCCGACAACGAGAATCCTTGATGCCCAGTTACTTAAACGCCTTGGGGGTGATCTGCTCGCTCGGCACAAGCTGCGAAACGGTTGCAGCGACGCTGTTCAAGGGCGACACCTCGGGTATGCGCAAGCACAGCGGCTGGGTCACTGGTCAGGCGCTGACTATCGGCGCGGTAGACGCTACGCTGCCGCCGATGCCGGCCGGCATGCAACACTGCGCGAGCCGCAATAACCAATTACTGCTGGCCGCCGCATTGCAGATCGAGCCGCAAATTCGCCTGGCAATTGAACGCTTCGGCAGCCACCGCGTGGCCGTTGTGATAGGCACCAGCACCTCGGGAATTGATGAAGCCTCGCAAGGCATTGCGGCTTTCGAGGCAGCGGGCGCGTTACCCGCGGATTACAACTACGCGCAACAGGAAATTGCAGCGCCAGCCGCGTTCCTGAGTGAATGGCTGGGCTTGAGCGGCCCGGTGTATAGCATCTCCACTGCGTGCACCTCGAGCGCCCGGGCGTTGCTCAGCGCTCATCGTCTGCTCAGCCAGGGGGTTTGCGATGTCGTGCTGTGCGGCGGTGCAGACAGCTTGTGCGGCCTGACCCTGAATGGTTTCAGCGCACTGGAAGCGGTCACCGCTGAGCGCTGCAACCCGTTTTCAAACAATCGCCAGGGCATCAATATTGGCGAAGGTGCTGCGTTGTTCATAATGACGCGTCAGGCCAATGAGCCATCATCGCGATCCATTGCCTTGCTCGGCGGCGGCGCCTGCTCCGACGCGCACCACATCTCGGCGCCCGAACCCAACGGACTGGGCGCACAGCAAGCCATGCACAAAGCGCTGCAGGCCGCCGGTCTTGCAGCGAGTGATATCGACTACCTCAACCTGCATGGCACCGCGACGCAGCACAATGATGCAATGGAATCACTCGCCGTACAGGCGGTGTTCCCCGAGGGTATTTGCAGTTCATCGACCAAACCCCTCAGCGGCCATACGCTTGGCGCGGCTGGAGCGTTGGAGGCGGCGTTCTGCTGGCTGACGCTTAGCGAACACAATCGTCAGCAATTGGCGCCTCCGCATATCTGGGATGGCCAGTTCGACCCGCAGTTACCGCGCCTGCAGTTTGCCAGCCCGGGTTATGCATTCACCACACCCGCGCGCGTTGCGATGAGCAACTCATTCGCCTTTGGCGGCAGTAATGTCAGCCTGATTCTGGGAGTTGTTTGATGAGTCTGTTTTCTGTGGCGGACCTCGTTCCCCACTCGGGCGACATGCTGTTGATTGACGAGGTTATCCGCTTTGGCGTCGATGACATCGAAACCCGTGTTCTGGTTAAAGCCGGTGGCCTGTTCAGTCAGGCCGACGGCAGCATGCCCGCCTGGGTCGGTGTCGAACTCATGGCGCAAACCATCGCCGCCTTTGCCGGATGCCATGCGCGCACAGCCAATGAGCCGGTGGCGCTGGGATTTTTGCTGGGTACACGCAAGTACACCTGCAATGTCGAGGCTTTTGCAGCGGGCACAGCCTTAACCATCAAAGCGCAGCGCTCGCTGCAGGACGACAACGGCATGGCGGTTTTCGAGTGCGAAATGACCGGCCCAAAAATCCTTGCCAGCGCCCGCCTGAACGTATTTCAGCCACCCAATGCAAGCCAATACTTAGCAGAATCCGGCGAGGCCAAAAAACATGTCTGACCCTATCTTGGTAACCGGCTCCAGCCGCGGAATTGGCCGCGCCATCGCGTTGCGCCTGGCACGCAGCGGGCATGATCTGGTGTTGCATTGCCGCAGCCGCCGTGAAGACGCCGAACAGGTGCAAGCCGAAATCGTCGCGCTTGGCCAAACCGCACGCATCCTCCAGTTCGATGTGGCAGACCGCACGGCCTGCCGCGAACAACTCGAGGCGGACATCGAAACTCACGGCGCCTATTACGGTGTTGTGTGCAACGCTGGCCTGACCCGAGACGGCGCTTTTCCGGCGCTCAGCGAGGACGACTGGGATCAGGTGCTGCGCACCAATCTCGACGGTTTCTATAACGTCCTACACCCGCTGACCATGCCCATGATTCGCCGCCGCAAAGCCGGGCGGATTGTCTGCATAACGTCGGTTTCCGGGCTTATCGGCAATCGCGGCCAGGTCAATTACAGTGCCTCGAAAGCCGGCGTAATTGGCGCGGCAAAAGCCCTGGCGATTGAACTCGGCAAGCGCAAGATCACAGTCAATTGCGTCGCCCCCGGACTGATCGATACCGACATGCTCGATGACCATGTGCCGGTTGAAGACCTGCTCAAGATGATCCCGGCGCAACGTCTCGGCACCCCGGAAGAAGTCGCGGGCGCCGTTAACTTTTTAATGTCTGAAGAGGCGGGTTATATCACCCGCCAGGTTCTCGCAGTCAATGGAGGTCTGTGCTGATGCCAGGGTGTAAACGCGTCGTGGTCACCGGCATGGCTGGCGTTAGTTCGCTGGGTGATGACTGGGCCACTATCGAAGCCAACTTCCGCGCCAATCGCAGCGGCATCCGGCGTATGGATGAGTGGGATCGCTACAGCGAATTGAATACCCGCCTCGGCGGCCCCATCGATAATTTCAGCACGCCCAAACACTGGACCCGCAAGCAACTGCGCAGCATGGGCCGGGTTTCCAAGTTGGCGGTGTACGCCGCTGAGCGGGCGCTGGAACATGCGCAGCTACTTGGCGATCCGTCCATTCAGGATGGGCGCATGGGCGTGGCGTGCGGCTCTTCCACGGGCAGCACCGATGAGATCAAGGCGTTCGGCAACATGCTGCTAAATTCGGTGGCGGACGGCCTCAACGCCAACTCCTACATCCGCATGATGCCGCACACCACGGCGGCCAATATCAGTATTTTCTTCGGCCTCAAAGGCCGCCTGATTCCCACTTCAAGTGCCTGCACCAGCGGCAGCCAGGGCATTGGCTATGCCTATGAAGCGATCAAGTTTGGCCGCCTGCCGATGATGCTGGCCGGGGGCGCAGAAGAGCTTTGTCCAACCGAGGCAATGGTCTTCGATGCGCTTTACGCCACCAGCCTGCAGAACGATACGCCGCAGAGCGCGCCACGCCCTTACGACAACAGCCGCGACGGTTTAGTGATTGGTGAAGGAGCTGGCATGCTGGTGCTCGAAGAGCTTGAGCATGCGCTGGCCCGTGGCGCGAAAATTCATGCTGAAATTGTCGGCTTTGGCAGCAATGCCGACGGTATGCATATCACCAAGCCCGAGCAGGCGACCATGCGCGGGGCGATGGAGTTGGCCTTGCAGGATGCTGGGCTGGAACCGCAGGCCATAGGTTACGTTAACGGCCACGGCACCGCCACCGAACAAGGCGACATTGCCGAGACGCTCGCCACCAGCAGTCTGTTTGGCGAGAACATGCCGATCTCTTCGCAAAAGAGCTTTCTCGGTCACACCCTCGGTGCCTGCGGCGCGCTTGAGTCATGGTTCTGTATCGAGATGCTCAACAGCAACCAATACGTGCACACCCTCAACCTTGCTCAGGTAGACACTCGCTGCGGCCCGCTTGATTATCTGCGCGATGAGTTCCGGACGATGCACAACGACTACGTGATGAATAACAACTTCGCCTTCGGCGGCGTCAACACCTCGCTTATTTTCAAACGCTGGTGCTGAGGGTTTCGGCACGCGACGAACTCAGACAGCATTAAAACAATACCCAGCAATATTCACTCAAAAACGTGGAGCACGTGACATGGGCAAGATGATCGAGATAAAGGCCACTGACGGCACCGCCACTTTCGGCGGCTATCTGGCTCTTCCAGCCAGCGGCAAAGGACCGGGTGTGGTAATTGGCCAGGAAATTTTCGGGGTCAATTCCAACATGCGCGCCGTCGCCGACTTCTACGCCGAAGAAGGCTATGTGGCCTTGGTGCCCGACCTGTTCTGGCGGCTGCAGCCGAACATCGAACTGGGCTATGGCGAAGACGACTTCAAAGTAGCCATCGACCTGTTCCAGCGTCTGGATATTGATAAAGCCATCGAAGACATCGACGCCAGCCTCAGCGCACTCAAAGCAATGCCCGAAGTTGAGGACTCAGGCTTGGGCTATGTCGGTTTCTGCCTGGGTGGCAAGCTCGCCTGGCTGACCGCCACGCGCACATCTGTCTCGTGCGCCGTTGGCTATTACGGCATGGGCATCGAACACATGCTGGATGAAGCGGACCAACTCAAGGGCCGACTGGTGCTGCACTTCGCCGAGAATGACGGCTACTGCGACGCCGCCGCACGCGCGCAGATCAGCGAGCGCCTGGCCAGCAACAACAAGGTTGAAATCTACACTTACCCAGGCGTCGACCATGCTTTTGCCCGGGCAGGTGGCATGCATTACGACAAGCCATCGGCGCAGATGGCTCACGAGCGCAGCATTGCCGCCCTCAAGCGTGAGATCGGCCCTAACTTCGACCTGTCCGCCCTCTGGGAAGAACACATTCTGCATGAGTTCGGCAATCGCGACGTTCCCGCGACCATGGCGACAATGGTTGCTGAACCCTATGTAAACCACATCCCGACCATGACCGGCGGTGTTGGGCAGAAGGACTTGAGCCGCTTCTATCAGAACCACTTCGTCCACGGCAATCCGCCCGACATGAAGCTGATTCCAATCTCACGCACCGTGGGCGCGCTGCAGATTGTGGATGAATTCATCATGTGCTTCACCCACACCACAGCCATCGACTGGATGCTGCCCAACGTTGCGCCGACCGGCAAATACGTCGAGATTCCGATGCTGGGTGTGATCAAGTTCCGTGGCGATAAGCTGTGCCATGAGCACATCTACTGGGATCAGGCCAGCGTACTGGTACAGATTGGTCTGCTCGATCCGAGCGGCTTGCCAGTGGCTGGCGCGGCGTCAGCGAAGAAGTTGCTTGATGAGCAGCTGCCATCGAATACGCTGATGGCCAACTGGCCTCTGAGCGAAGGCAAGTAACGCCTGAAAGATGCAGAACGCTAATGCGCGATGCGGTTCTACAACCGCATCGCGCATTTTTGTTTACTGGTGATACTGCGCAGACAACTCGTGTACGGCTTCCAGGAATGCGCCAGCGTGGGCTGGATCGACTTCCGGGGTGATGCCGTGGCCAAGGTTGAACACGTGGCCGCTGCCGTTGCCGTAGCTCGCCAGAATGCGTGCAACCTCCTTGCGAATGGCTTCTGGCTTGGCGTACAGCACGGTTGGGTCCATGTTGCCCTGCAGTGCAACCTGAGCGCCGACACGCTTGCGCGCCTCGCCAATGTCGCAGCTCCAGTCCAGGCCCAGTGCGTCAGCGCCGGTTGCGGCGATCGACTCCAGCCACAGGCCACCGTTTTTGGTGAACAGAATCACCGGAATCTTACGGCCTTCATGCTCACGGATCAGGCCGTTGACGATCTTCTGCATGTACGCCAGCGAGAACTCCTGATACGCCGCGGACGACAGGTTGCCGCCCCAGGTATCGAAGATCTGCACAGCTTGCGCGCCTGCCAGAATCTGCCCATTGAGGTAGGCGGTAACCGACTGCGCCAGCTTGTCGAGCAGGCCGTGCATGGCTTCCGGGTTGTCGTAAAGCATCGCCTTGATCTTGCGAAAATCTTTCGATGAGCCGCCTTCAACCATGTAAGTCGCCAGCGTCCAGGGGCTGCCCGAGAAACCAATCAGCGGCACACGACCATTCAACTCGCGGCGAATGGTACGCACTGCGTCCATTACATAGCCGAGGTCTTTCTCCGGATCTGTCACTTGCAGGGCTTCAACATCGGCGGTGGTGCTGATGACCTTCTTGAAGCGCGGACCTTCGCCCGTTTCAAAGTACAGGCCCTGACCCATCGCGTGCGGGATGGTCAGAATGTCGGAGAACAGAATGGCCGCGTCCAGCTGTGGATAACGGTCCAGCGGCTGCAAGGTAACCTCGCAGGCGAATTCCGGGTTCATCATCAGGCTCATGAAGTCGCCTGCCTTGGCGCGGCTCGCGCGGTACTCCGGCAAATAGCGACCGGCCTGACGCATCATCCATACCGGCGTCACGTCTACAGGCTGCTTAAGCAGGGCGCGGAGGAAGCGGTCATTCTTCAAGGCAGTCATGTGCACAGTTCTCTATCAGTCATTGGGTTTCGGCTTCGCATCCTGCGGCGTCACACTCACTGCATCCTTGCAGTCGCCGGCACGAGAAAGATCTGCGCGCATTTTCGCAGACCCCAATACAAAAGGCACGGCGAGTGCCGTGCCTTTTGTCTATCGTGACGATTTGCCGCGTTACAAATTGTCGCGCAGGCTCAGACGCCGAGGTAGTCGAGGATACCTTCGGCGGCATTGCGGCCTTCGAAGATAGCCGTCACAACCAAGTCAGAACCGCGCACCATGTCGCCACCGGCGAAGATTTTCGGGTTGCTGGTCTGGTGCTTGAACGTGCTCTGCTCCGGTGCAATCACGCGGCCCTGGCTGTCAGTCTGGATTTCAAACTGTTCAAACCAAGGCGCCGGGCTTGGACGGAAACCAAAGGCGATCAGTACCGCTTCTGCGGGAATGATTTCCTCGGAGCCCGGGATCGGCTCAGGGCTGCGACGACCGCGTGCATCAGGCTCGCCGAGACGCGTCTCGACAACCTTGACGCCTTCGACCTTGTCTTCGCCGACAATCGCGATCGGCTGACGGTTGAAGAGGAACTTCACACCCTCTTCCTTGGCGTTCTTCACTTCTTTACGCGAGCCGGGCATGTTGGCCTCGTCGCGGCGATACGCACAGGTAACCGACTTGGCGCCCTGACGAATCGAGGTACGGTTACAGTCCATGGCGGTGTCACCACCACCGAGCACCACAACGCGCTTGCCCTTCATGTCGATGAAGTCTTCTGGCGCCTTCTCGAAACCCAGGTTGCGATTGACGTTGGCGATGAGGAAATCCAGCGCGTCATACACGCCAGGCAAGTCTTCGCCGGGGAAACCGCCCTTCATGTAGGTGTAGGTGCCCATGCCCATGAACACGGCGTCGTATTCGGCGAGCAACTGCTCCATGCTGATGTCTTTACCGATTTCGGTATTCAGACGGAACTCGATACCCATGCCGGTGAAGACTTCGCGGCGATTGCTCAGCACGGTCTTTTCCAGCTTGAACTCGGGGATACCGAAGGTCAGCAGACCACCGATTTCCGGGTTCTTGTCGAACACCACCGGGGTCACGCCATTGCGCACCAGTACGTCGGCACAACCCAGACCCGCCGGGCCTGCACCGATAACGGCAACACGCTTGCCGGTCGGCACGACGTTGGACATGTCCGGACGCCAGCCCATGGCGAAGGCAGTGTCGGTGATGTACTTCTCGACCGAACCGATGGTTACCGCGCCGAAGCCATCGTTAAGGGTACAGGCCCCTTCACACAGACGGTCTTGCGGGCAAACGCGGCCGCACACTTCCGGCAGCGTGTTGGTTTGGTGCGACAGTTCGGCAGCCGCCAGAATGTTGCCTTCGGAGACCAGCTTCAACCAGTTGGGGATGAAGTTATGGACCGGGCATTTCCATTCGCAATACGGGTTACCGCAACCCAGGCAACGGTGCGCCTGATCAGCCGCGACCGCAGGCTTGAAGTTGTCGTAGATTTCGACGAACTCTTTTTTACGTTGACGCAACAGCTTCTTCTTCGGGTCTTTACGCCCGACTTCGATGAACTGGAAGTCGTTATTCAGACGTTCAGTCATTTCAAAACCTCTCAACAGCTACGCGCACTCAGGGCATCACGCAGCAAGACAATCACGGGTAGCGTGCAATCCCCGCGCACGGGGATTGTCGCCTGAAGCTGTTTTATTGCGGGTTGGCCAGCGTGCTGGTGAGCAACGACTTGAGGCTTGCCGCCTTAGGCTTGACCAGCCAGAACTTGCGCACGTAGTCATCCAGATTTTCCAGCAGGTTATTACCCCAGGCGCTGGAAGTCTCTTTGACGTACTCGCTCAGCACACCTTGCAGGTGGCTGCGGTAGGCTTCCATCGCTTCACTGTTGATGCGCTGGATTTCTACCAGTTCGTGGTTAACCCGGTCATAGAAGCTGTTGTCCAGGTCCAGCACGTAGGCGAAACCGCCAGTCATGCCCGAACCGAAGTTGTAGCCGGTTTTACCCAGTACGCAGACAAAGCCGCCTGTCATGTATTCACAGCAATGGTCGCCCGTGCCTTCAACAACGGTGTGCGCGCCAGAGTTACGCACGGCAAAACGCTCGCCGGCGGTGCCTGCTGCAAACAACTTACCGCCGGTTGCACCGTACAGACAGGTGTTGCCGATAATGGCGCTGTCTTGCGTGGCGAACGGGCTGCCTTCTGGCGGCGTGATAACCAGCTTGCCACCGGTCATGCCTTTGCCGACGTAGTCGTTGGCATCACCTTGCAGGTACAGGTTCAGGCCACCGGCGTTCCACACACCAAAGCTCTGACCGGCAGTGCCTTTGAAGCGGAACGTGATCGGAGCCTTGGCCATGCCCTGATTGCCATGCGTGCGGGCGATTTCGCCGGAGACACGCGCACCAATCGAACGGTCGCAGTTGCAGATGTCCATGTCGAACTCTGCACCCGTTGCACCAGCAATCGCTGGTTTGGCCATCTCGACCATCTTCTCGGCCAACAGGCCTTCGTCGAATGGCGGATTGCGATCAACCAGGCAGAACTGCGGCTTGTCGGCCGGAATGTGGTCACTGCCAAGCAGCGGAGCCAAATCGAGGTTGCCTTGCTTGGCAGTCTCGCCCGGCAGCATTTCGAGCAAGTCAGTACGCCCGATCAATGCTTCAAGGCTTGGTACGCCCAGCTTGGCCAGCCACTCGCGCGTCTCTTCTGCCACGTAGGTGAAGAAGTTCATGACCATTTCAACGGTGCCGATGAAGTGATCCTTGCGCAGCTTGTCGTTCTGGGTGGCAACACCGGTCGCGCAGTTGTTCAGGTGGCAAATACGCAGGTACTTACAACCCAGCGCGATCATTGGCGCCGTACCGAAGCCGAAGCTTTCAGCACCGAGGATTGCTGCCTTGACCACATCAAGACCGGTTTTCAGGCCACCATCGGTCTGTACCCGGACTTTGCCGCGCAGGTCGTTACCGCGCAGGGTCTGGTGCGTTTCCGCCAGACCCAGCTCCCACGGAGCGCCCGCATACTTGATCGAGGTCAGCGGTGATGCACCGGTGCCGCCATCGTAGCCGGAGATAGTGATCAGGTCGGCGTAGGCCTTGGCCACACCGGCGGCGATTGTACCCACGCCCGCCTCGGCAACCAGCTTGACCGAAACCAGTGCAGTCGGGTTGACCTGCTTGAGGTCGTAAATCAGCTGCGCCAGGTCTTCAATCGAGTAGATGTCATGGTGCGGCGGCGGCGAAATCAAGGTAACGCCAGGCACGGCGTAACGCAGACGTGCGATCAGGCCGTTGACCTTACCGCCCGGCAACTGGCCGCCTTCACCCGGCTTGGCGCCTTGGGCAACCTTGATCTGCAGCACTTCGGCGTTGACCAGATACTCCGGCGTAACACCGAAACGACCCGTCGCAACCTGCTTGATTTTCGAGCTGCGGATGGTGCCGTAACGCGCCGGATCTTCACCACCTTCGCCGGAGTTGGAGCGCGAACCCAAACGGTTCATCGCTTCGGCAATGGCTTCGTGAGCTTCTGGCGACAAGGCACCCAGCGAGATACCCGCCGAGTCGAAGCGCTTGAAGATCGATTCCAGCGGTTCAATCTGATCCATGCTCAGCGGCTTGTCGGCCAGCTTGAGCTTGAGCAGATCGCGGATCATCGCCACTGGACGCGTGTCGACCAGTGCGCTGTATTCCTTGTACTTCTCGTAGCTGCCTTGCTGCACGGCAACCTGCAACGTGTTGACCACGTCCGGGTTGTAAGCGTGGTATTCGCCGCCGTAAACAAACTTCAGCAAACCGCCCTGCTGGATCGGCTTGCGGTTGTTCCAGGCCTCGGCAGCCAGCAACTTCTGCTCGGCTTCGATATCGACGAAACGCGCGCCCTGAATCCGGCTGGCAACGCCACGGAAACTGACATCAACCACTTCGTCAGACAGGCCGACAGCTTCAAACAACTGCGCACCGCGGTACGAGGCAACGGTCGAGATACCCATCTTCGAGAGGATCTTCAACAGGCCTTTGGAGATGCCTTTACGGTAGTGTTTGAACACCTCGTAAAGATCGCCCAGAACCTCGCCGGTGCGAATCAGGTCGCCCAGCACTTCGTAAGCCAGGAACGGATAAACCGCAGAGGCGCCGAAACCCAGCAACACAGCGTAGTGATGCGGGTCACGCGCGGTGGCGGTTTCGACCAGAATGTTACAATCGCAACGCAGGCCTTTCTCGGTCAGGCGGTGGTGCACGGCGCCCACAACCAGCGAGGCGTGCGCCGGCAATTTGCCCGGCTCGATATTACGGTCGCTCAGCACCAGCAATACTTTGCCGCCGCGCACAGCTTCTTCAGCCTGATCGGCCATGTTGCGCACAGCAGCTTCGAGGCCGACGCTTTCGTCGTAGTTCATGTCGATGTGGAAGCGCTCGAACCCGGGAGTGTCCAGGTTCATCAGGGCGCGCCACTTGGCCGGCGAGATCACCGGCGAGCTGAGGATTACGCGAGTGGCGTGTTCCGGCGACTCTTCGAAAATATTACGCTCAGCGCCCAGGCAGATTTCCAGCGACATGACGATCGCTTCGCGCAGCGGGTCGATCGGCGGGTTGGTCACCTGCGCGAACTGCTGACGGAAGTAGTCATACGGCGAACGCACGCGCTGCGACAGCACGGCCATCGGCGTGTCGTCGCCCATCGAGCCGACCGCTTCCTGACCCTGCTCACCGAGCGGACGCAGGACCTGATCACGCTCTTCAAAGGTGACCTGATACATCTTCATGAACTGCTTCAGACGCGCGGCGTCATAGAAGTCAGAACCATGGTCGTGGTCATCCATGGTGGCACGGATGCGCTTGCCGCTCTTGCGCAGCCACTGCTTATAGGGGTGACGCGACTTCAGACGGTTGTCGATGTCTTCGGCGTTGAGCACCTGACCGGTTTCGGTATCGACGGCCAGAACCTGACCTGGCCCAACGCGGCCTTTGGCAACAACGTCTTCTGGCTGGTAGTCCCATACGCCGATTTCCGACGCCAGGGTGATGTAACCATTCTTGGTGGTGACCCAACGCGCCGGGCGCAGACCATTACGGTCGAGCAGGCACACCGCGTAACGGCCATCGGTGAGAACCACACCGGCCGGACCATCCCAAGGCTCCATGTGCATGGAGTTGTATTCGTAGAATGCGCGAAGATCGGCATCCATGGTTTCGACGTTCTGCCACGCTGGCGGAATGATCATCCGCACGCCACGGAACAGGTCGATACCACCGGTGACCATCAGCTCGAGCATGTTGTCCATGCTGGAAGAGTCGGAACCCACGCGGTTAACCAGCGGGCCGAGTTCGTCCAGATTAGGGATCAGGCCGTTGGCGAACTTGGTGCGACGCGCCTGCGCCCAGTTACGGTTACCGGTGATGGTGTTGATTTCACCGTTGTGCGCAAGGAAGCGGAATGGCTGAGCCAGCGGCCACTTCGGCAGGGTGTTGGTCGAGAAGCGCTGGTGGAACACACAGATAGCAGTCTGCAGACGCTCGTCGCCGAGGTCCGGATAAAACTGCTGCAAGTCAGCCGGCATCATCAGACCTTTATAAATAATGGTCTTGTGCGAGAAGCTGCAAATGTAATGTTCGGTGTCTGCGGCGTTGCTCACCGAGGAACGGCGGCGGGCGCAGAACAGCTTGATGGCGAAATCCTGATCGCTGAGTTCGCCACCGCCGATGAACACCTGCTCGATCTGCGGCAGACGCTCAAGCGCCAGCTTGCCCAATACGCTGGTATCGATTGGCACGACGCGCCAGCCGATCACCTGCAGGCCAGCTGCTTCGATCTCGTGATTCATATTGTCGCGAGCAGCCTGTGCCTTCACGGGATCCTGATTGAGGAACACCATGCCGACAGCATATTGCTTGGGCAGCTCGACAGCGAATTGCTCTTGGGCGATAGCGCGCAAGAAGGTATCAGGCTTCTGCATCAACAGGCCGCAACCGTCACCGGTCTTACCGTCGGCATTGATCCCACCGCGGTGGGTCATGCAGGTAAGCGCTTCAATGGCTGTCTGCAACAGGTGATGGCTAGCCTCGCCTTCCATATGGGCGATCAGGCCGAAGCCGCAGTTATCCTTGAACTCATCAGGACGGTACAAACCTGCTTTCATAGGGACTCTCACCAGGCTGCCTATCTCAAGGCAATTTCTTTTAATTCAATAACTTACCATACACACAGGGTCAGACCCCTGTTATGGGCAGGCAAAAGGGAGGTTATTGTACATATCCACCTAGGTCGTCACAAATTTTAGTGACGAGGGCATGCAAATTTATGTCGCGAAAACGAACGATTAGACTAGCGGGCCGTGTTAAAGACCCGCCAGTCACTTTTATTCGCGCAACTCACGCCCGGCGATTAGCGTGCCTTGGAGATCTCGAACTTGATGCTCGCCATCGTCCGTGGCCACGGCTTTCCTGCCTGGATCTTGGCTGGCAGGCCACTCAACGCCGCCTTGGCCGCTTCGTGTGTCGCAAAGCTGCCATAAGTCACCACATACAGCGGCTTACCATCGTGCAGCTTCTTGAAGTAGTGATACTCGGAGCCGTACTGATTAACCATGGCCTGAGCATTACTTTCAACACTGGTGCCCAGCACTTGCAAGGTATAGCGCGCACCGGACTGCGCCGCATACCAACCGCTGGCTGCCGGGGCTGCTGCCGGAGCGGCGGCTGGCGCTGCCGGGGTTTTGGCGACTGGTGCAGGCGCCGGGGCCGCTGGCTTAGCCGGAGCAGGTGCTGGAGTCGGCGCTGGAGTTGGAGTCGGCGCAGGGGCCGGCGCTTCAACCGGCGTCGGCACACGGGTATCGACCAACAGGTTACCTTGCGGCTCCTCTTTGGCCATATCACCGTCTTCGGCATCGCTGCTGCCCGCGGCAGAAGCCAGCGGTTCACGAATGACCGGCTGCGCATCACCCGCCAATGGCGAAGGCATGGCCTGGCCGGAGCCTGCGAATTCGATCGCCGGTGCACCGCCAGCGGCATCACCTTGCGCAACCTCAGGCTTGGCGGCCTGCCCCAAAGGAATTTCGACCTCAGTGGCTACTGGCGCTTCAGCCGGAGAACGATCCTGCAACATCCAGGCAGCAAGTACACCTACTGCGACGACGCCGAGGGCCAACATATGTTTTTTAGGCAATTTGAAACCTGCTGAAGAGACTTTGGCTGCTTTTTTGTGCGCCAACTGTGCTTCGATCAACACATCCTTGGCGACCTGATTGACCAACCCCGGCCAGCCTTGCGACTGCTCGTAGATAGTGGCCAGCTGCGCTTCGGTGAACACGTCGAGATCACGCCCGGCGCCTTCAACCCGCTGAGTCAGGTACTCATGCACCTCTTCTTCTTCGTAAGGCTGCAACTCGATAACGTGGTAGCACTCCTCACCATCGGCGAGACGCTCCAGACGCGGCATGACATCCGCCTCAGCAAACAGGAATACGTGCGGGCGCCCGTCACTGTTGCCCGCCGCCATCGTCAGCAAGCTGGCCAGATCGGCCTCACCAAGACGCTGCGCATCATCGACCAGAATGTAGACTTCCTGGCCAGCGACACCCAGTTGGCCTACTTGCGCGAGAATGCCGTCAAGATCGCTTTGCTGGATTTGCAGCCCCTGAGCAACCTGCTGCATGACGCTGGCTTTCTCAGCCTTGTCTTGCGCGCTGACCACAACGCTGAGCACCGACTGCTTGTTGGTGCTGGCAACGAGCGCCTGACGCAGCAGGGTTTTGCCGCTGCCTTCCGGCCCGCTTACAACTAATAACAGCTGGCTGTAGCGTGCGAGATGGTGCAGTTGGCCCAAGACAGGCTTGCGCTGCGCCGGGAAAAATTTGAAACCCGGTACGCGAGCCGCAAACGGGTCGTGACTGAAATGGTAGTGATCGAGGAAGCCCTCGTCGGCATGCAGACTGGTCATGGTGTTCTCATTAATTCTCAAGCTGATTGACTAGCGCAAGGTAGTCCGCGCCAAGCGTGGCATGCAAAATTTCATGCGCAAATTCACTCGTGACCAGCGCATCCCCAAGATCACGCAATAAAACCAAACGTAACTGGCCATCGAGCACCTTCTTATCGACAGCCATATGCTGCAAAAAGTGCTCGGGCGTCATGTCTTTTGGTGGAACAACTGGCAAATTCGCAGCGATAAGCAGACGAATCCCACGATTTCGCTCAGCTTCTGTAATCCAACCGAGGCGATGGGACATTTCCAACGCCATCGCCGTACCGGCAGCAACCGCTTCACCATGCAGCCAAACGCCATAGCCCTGCTCGGTCTCGATGGCATGGCCAAAGGTGTGGCCGAGGTTGAGCGCTGCACGCACGCCGTTCTCACGTTCATCAGCCGCCACTATACGCGCCTTGGCCGCGCAAGAGCGCTCAATTGCAGTGGTCAGCGCCTGCTGATCAAGGCTTAACAAGGCCTGCATGTTTTCTTCGAGCCAGGTCAAAAATGGCTCATCGCAGATCAGGCCATACTTGATGACTTCAGCCAAGCCGGCGGACAGTTCACGCGCGGGCAGCGTTGTCAGGCTCTGGGTATCGATCAGCACGGCCTGAGGCTGATAAAAGGCCCCGACCATGTTCTTGCCCAGCGGATGATTGATACCGGTCTTGCCACCAACCGACGAGTCAACCTGCGACAGCAAGGTGGTTGGCACCTGAATGAAATTGACCCCGCGTTGGTAACAGGCAGCCGCAAAGCCTGCCATGTCGCCAATAACACCGCCGCCCAAGGCAATGACGGTGGTGCGGCGGTCATGTCGGGCACCGAGCAGGCCATCAAAGATTAACTGCAGGGTTTCCCAGTTTTTAAAGGCTTCGCCATCCGGCAAGATTACTTCGGTGACCGAATAGCCGGCCAGAGACTGCTTGAGCGCCTGCAGATAAAGCGGCGCGACTGTCTCGTTGGTAACGATGGCGACTTGCCGTCCGACAATATGCGCTGCGAGCAACTCTGCCCGCGCCATCAGGCCTGAACCTATATAAATCGGATAAGTACGCTCACCGAGATCGACCTGAAGTGTTTGCATAAAGCCCCCGGATGGAAAAGGCCCCTAGTGTACTGCCACAAAAATGCCCTGTTCAATTTAGCGCGCATGTTTTCTCACAATGCAGGCGAATTGAGCAGGGCTTTTTTGCTAAAAACAGCAGTTCAGGGTGCTGCGATCAACTGACTGGCGCTTAACGCGGCGATAAAGCCTCGAGGCGCTCAAGAATCTCCTGCACCACCAGGCGCGGCGGACGTTCGTCAGTTTCGATGATCACATCGGCAATTTCACGGTACAGCGGGTCGCGCAGGGCGAGTAAATCGCGCAATACTTTGCCTGGGTCCGGCGTACGCAACAGCGGACGGTTACGATCACGCGCAGTCCGCGCAATTTGCTGCTCAACCGAGGCATGCAGATAAACCACACGGCCGCCGTTATAGAGCGCCTTGCGGTTCTCATCACGCATCACCGCCCCGCCCCCGGTGGCAAGCACCACGCCATCCTCAACGCACAAATCGGCAATGACTGCCGATTCGCGCTCGCGGAAACCCTGCTCACCTTCAACATCAAAGATCCAGGGAATATTGGCACCGGTACGTTGCTCGATCTCCTTGTCGGAGTCTTTAAAGGGCAGTCGTAACTCTTTAGCCAGCAAACGCCCGATGGTGCTTTTACCAGCTCCCATCGGGCCAACAAGTATCAGATTTCGCACTTACTCAACGGCCCACCGCAACTGCTTGAGTGTTCATGATGCGCGGGGTCAGGAAAATCAGCAACTCAGACTTCGAGTCCTGCACGATATCCCGACGGAACAAACGGCCAACATAAGGCACGTCACCGAGGAATGGCACTTTCTCGACAGCTTTACGTTGAGTGTTGGAGAACACACCACCGATCACGATGGTTTCGCCATCCGACACCAGTACCTTGGCAACCACTTCGTTCTTGCGAATCGTCGGTGTGCCGTTTACCTGGTTGGCAAAGTCGGCCTCGTCCTTGTTCACTTTAACTTCCATGATGATGCGGTTGTCCGGGGTGATTTGCGGCGTCACTTCAAGCGACAGAGCAGCTTCCACGAACTGAGTAGTGGTTGCACCGCTGGAGCTGGCTTGCTGATACGGAATCTCCGAACCCTTGAGGATGCGCGCCGTTTCTTTATCCGAGGTCACAACCTTGGGCTGGGAAACCACTTCACCGTTACCGGTCTTCTCCATGGCGGTCAGCTCAAGGTCAAGAATGGTGTTGTCAGTGATGAAACCGATACCCAGACCCGCTGTACGGTTGGCAACGCCCAGATCCACGAACGGTACGTTCAGACCCACGTCATCACCGGTATTACCCGCCTCATCGCCTTGGTCGTCGTTACCGTAAATGTTCCATTTACCGCCGCCAATAACCTTGGCACCGCCCCAACGTACGCCCAGCGACTTGTCGTAATCGACGCTCGCTTCAACGATACGTGCCTCGATCATTACCTGACGCACGGCCACGTCGAGCTGAGTCACGATACGGCGCAGTTCGTCCAGACGCGTTTGAGTCTGGTAAGCGATGATGCTGTTGGTACGGTCATCGACAGTGATCGAGCCACGCTCATCAACAGAGCCATCGGCGCTGGTGACCGACTGGAACAGCTTGGCCATGTCTGAAGCTTTGGCGTAGTTGACCTGAATCAGCTCGCGACGCAGCGGCGCCAGTTCGGCGATTTGCTTCTGCGACTCCAATTCCTGACGCTCGCGCGCCGCAATTTCATCGGCTGGCGCAACCAGCAGTACGTTACCGACTTTACGCTTGTCCAGACCTTTGGTTTTCAGCACCAGATCCAGCGCCTGATCCCAGGGCACATTCTGCAAGCGCAGGGTGATGTTGCCGGCAACCGTGTCGCTGGCAACCAAGTTGAGGTCGGTGAAGTCCGCAATCAGCTGCAGCACCGAACGCACGTCGATATCCTGGAAGTTAAGCGAAAGCTTCTCGCCGCTGTAAGCGAAACGATCTTCTTTGCGCTTTTCCTGATCAGCCTGAGTCAACGGCTTAACGCTGATGGTCAGCTTATTATCCGTCTGGTAGGCGAGGTAATCGTAAAAGCCGGTCGGCTCAATGACCACGGTCGTGGAATCACCGCTGCCGCTCGAGTTAACAAACTGCACCGGGGTGGCGAAGTCTTTAACGTCGAGACGCACGCGCAAGGACTCAGCCAACTGAGTCTTGGCGAAGTTCAGGCGAATCTTGCCGCCCTGCTCCTGAATATCCGGGCTCACAGACGGATCGGACAAGGTGATGACTACGTTGCCTTCACCCTGATCGCCACGCTGGAAATCGATATTGCGGATCGAACGAGTCGCTGCACCGTACACCTTCGGAGCCGAGACCCGCGGCTGTGAGGTCACAACCGGCGCAGCAGGGGTTGCAGCCGCGCGAGCAACTGGCGCTGCCGCAGTGCCGGCACCCTCACCAATCAACACATACATGTTGTTGCCTTCAACACGGGTGCTATAAGGCGCCAAGTTGGTCAGGTTGATGATCATGCGCGTGCGGTCATTGGCCTCAACCACGGTCACGCTGCGCGCATTACCCACACCCAGCTCACGATTCTTGCTGCCGAGCTTGTTGCTAACACCCGGCAAGTCGAGCGCGATACGCGCAGGCTGTTCGATGGTGTAGCCACGCGGAGCGGCAACAGGTTCGTCAAACTGCAACTTGAGTTCAACACGACCGCCCGGAAGCGATGCAACGTCGAGATTCTGGAGGTCTGCTGCAAGCAGCACTGGCGATACCAGTGCGGCGAGCAGAGACACGCCTAGACGGGTTAGTGGCTTATTCATTCGCAGATTCCGTTTGGCAGACCGGTTATTTTTTTTCATCTTCACTCCGCTCATTTAAGAGCGCTCCTTTAGGGAGAGGCTACGCGGTCGTTCTAGCCAGCCACCTTCACCATCTGGAACGATTTCAATCACATCCACTTTGGAGTTATCAATCGCGACAATTCGCCCGTAGTTACGTCCCAGGTAATCCCCGACACGCACCCGGTGCACACCGCCAGCGCCGCTGACCAACGCGAACATTCCCCGGCTGTTCGAGAGCGTGCCGACCATTTCAAACACTTCAATATTGAAGCCTTCCAGAAACTGCTTAACCCGCGTTTCATCAGGTTTGATCAGCTTCGATCCTTTCGCCCGATTGACCAGCTCGATTTTCACCGGCGGCTGGAACGGGCTTCTCAGGCCTGCAGCTTTATAGGTAAAACTTTCATAAGGCTGGAAGATCGGCAGCGGCTCAATTGTGCCCTTCGGCTTGGCGCGCACCTCATCCATATACGATTGCAGGTCGGAGAAATCACTGCTCGAACCGCAACCACTAAGCCCCACAAACGCCACTAGCATCACGAGCTTTGAGTACTTCATTTCTCAAGCCCCTTATCGTTATAACGGTAGGTCTTCGCCAAAATAGACATGCGCAATTTGCTGGTACCGGTTTTCTCGGCCGGCACCACATCAAAGTCATGCAGCGTCACGATTCGCGGCAAGCTGGCCACACCACTGACGAACGTGGCCAGGTCGTGATAAGAACCGACGACACGAATCTGAATCGGCAGCTCGATGTAAAACTGTTGGGCTACCTCTGGCAGGAGCTTGATTTCTTCAAACTCAAGACCACTTCCCAGACCGGTGCGGGTGATGTCTTCAAGCAAGCCCGGGACTTCGGTATCACTTGGCAACTGCCGCAGCAGGGCACCAAACGATGTTTCCATCTCGGCCATCTGAGCCTTGTAGGCCTCAAGGTTGGCAGCTTGGAACGCCTTGGCAGAGAACTGCTGCTTAAGCGTCTCTTCTTCCATCTGGCGCCGTTCCAGATCAGCCTGCATGTCTTTCAGGTGAAAGTTGTAACCCAAACCCAGCACCACAATGGCAAGCAGCAGGCTGGCAATAAACTTGACCGGGCCAGGCCATGAGCCGAGGTTATTCAGGTCAAGATCGTTGACATCTATCTTGCGTAGGCTGTCGAGCGAATCATTCAGGTTCATGGCTTCGCCTCCTCGCCGGCAAGGGCTGGCTGGGTCTGTTGCACGGTCAACTGGAATACGTTGGCCTGATCCAGCTCTGGCGATACTTCAGCCTGCGGATTCGGGCCTGCCGCTTTAACCTCGGTGAGGTTGGGTGCGGTCAGCCAATCCGATGCATCCATGTTGCGCATCAAGTTGGAAATGCGGTTGTTCGACTCTGCAGCGCCGACGACCGCAATGTTCTTGCCGGTCATTTTGACGCCAGTGAAATACACGCCATCAGGCAGGGTTCTGACCAGCTGATCGAACACACGACCGATAATCGGGCGGTTGCCCTGCAGGTCCTGAATGATCTTCATCCGTTCCAGCAGTTGTTGGCGACGCTTTTTAAGCTCGCTGATTTCTTTGATCCGGGTATCCAGGACGGCGATTTCCTTACGGACAAAATCGTTACGCGCATTTTGTCGCTCGATTGCACTGTCCAGAAATTGCCCGCCCAAAAATACCGCGCCTGCGGCAACAGCAAATACACCGGCTAACGTAACCAGGAACCGCTGCTTGCGCTCTTCTCGGAGCTGCTCGCGCCAAGGTAGAAGGTTAATCCGCGCCATTAATCGAAACTCCTCATTGCCAGACCACAGGCAATCATCAATGCCGGAGCATCACTGGCCAGAGCGCCCGCATTGACCTTGCTGCTCAACGCCATGTCGGCGAATGGATTCGCCACCTGGGTTTGAGTGCCAAGGCGCTGCTGAATCAAGCGATCAAGATCAGGAATGGACGAGGTGCCACCCGCCAGCAAGATGTAATCGACATCGTTGAATTGTCCGGCAGCAAAGAAGAACTGCAACGAACGCGAGACTTGTTGCACAACCGCCTCTTTGAACGGCTGCAAAACCTCGCTGTCATAGTCATCCGGAAGACCGCCCTGCTTCTTGGCGCGTCCAGCTTCCTCAACGGACAAGCCATAGCGACGCTGAATTTCTTCAGTCAGCTGCTTGCCGCCAAAGAGCTGCTCACGGGTATAGATCGTGCGGCCTTTATGCAGAACGCTGAGCGTGGTCATGGTCGCGCCGATATCAACGATTGCGACCGTTTGATCGTTGTCGCCACTGCCCAATTGCTGCGCCAACAGATCGAACGAGCGCTCCAGCGCGTACGCTTCCACGTCGACGACCTTGGCGGTCAAGCCGGCAAGCGCCAGTGCAGCCTCACGAACTTCGACGTTCTCTTTACGACAAGCCGCCAGCAGAACTTCAACTCGCTCAGCATTTCGCGGCGAGACGCCCTGCACTTCGAAATCAATCGAGACTTCTTCGAGCGGATAGGGAATGTACTGATCGGCTTCAATCTTTAACTGGTTCTCAAGATCGTCATCGGTCAGACCGGCTTCCATCTCGATAGTCTTGGTAATAACTGCAGACCCAGCGACTGCAACCGCAGCAGTCTTTAGATTGGTTTTTGCTTTTACCAATACTCTGGATATGGCCTGACCGACCCCCTCGAGCTCGGCGATGTTTTTCTCAACCACAGCATTTGGTGGGAGCGGCTCTACAGCATAAGCCTCTACTTTGTAGCGGCTTCCTGAGCGACTCAATTCGAGGAGCTTGACTGAGGTTGAGCTGATATCAATCCCCAGAAGCGTATTCGCTTTCTTATTGAAGAGCCCTAGCACGACCGTTTTCCTATTGGCATCCGCTACTTACGGAGTAATTATGTTTTTCCACATTAAATAACAGTCTTGACATAAGAGCAAATAGCTCCTCGGCAAAAAAAACCCTTATAATGTGATCAGTTTTTCGTTACGCCCCAATCTATTTCTTAACTCATTCTTTTATCTGGAAATCTAAACATTTTGATGCGCTTGCTGAAATTCTTTTGCTGGTCATGCGTTGCCATTTCCTGTGGACTGGTACTCAGTTTGAGCGGTGCGTTCCTCTATCTAAGCCCGAGCCTTCCTTCAGTTGACTCGCTACGCAGCATTCAACTGCAAATTCCTCTGCGGATTTTCAGCAGCGACGGCAAGCTGATTGCCGAGTTTGGCGAGATGCGTCGTTCGCCTATCACCTTCGCTGAAATCCCGACTGACTTCATCAATGCCTTGTTATCGGCAGAAGACGATAACTTTGAGCACCATTATGGCGTCGACCCCAGCAGCTTGATGCGCGCTGCCACGCAAATTTTGAAAAGTGGTCAAATCCAGACTGGTGGCTCGACCATCACCATGCAGGTCGCGAAAAACTACTTCCTTACCAGTGAGCGTAGCTTCTCCAGGAAAATCAACGAGATTTTGCTGGCTTTACAGATAGAACGTGAACTGAGTAAAGATGAGATTCTAGAGCTTTACGTCAATAAAATTTATCTGGGCCAGCGCTCCTACGGGATCGAGGCAGCGGCGCAGGTTTATTACGGCAAGTCCATGAAGGACCTGACCCTCGCCCAAATGGCCATGATTGCCGGCCTGCCGAAAGCACCTTCACGCTTCAACCCACTGGTAAACCCGACTCGCGCCAAAGAACGCCGCAACTGGATTCTGGGCCGCATGCTGCACCTGGGTAAAATTGATCAGGCGCGCTACGACGAAGCAGTCGCCGAGCCGATCGACGCCACTTACCATGTGCAGTCACCTGAGCTGAACGCGCCTTACGTAGCTGAAATGGCACGGGCTGAAATGGTTGGCCGTTATGGCAGCGATGCCTACACCGAAGGCTTCAATGTCACCACCACCATTCCCAGTGACTTGCAACTGATTGCCAACAAGGCCGTTCACGAAGGCCTGATCGCCTATGACCAGCGTCATGGCTACCGCGGCCCGGAAAAACAGTTCGCAAATCTCGACCTGCAAGGCTGGCAATCAGAGCTTGCCAAGCAAACCGTTCTCGGCGGCCTTGAGCCCGCCATCGTCACTCAGGTTGTACCCAGCGGTCTGATGGTACTGACGCGCGAAGGCAAAGAGGAAGCGGTCGCATGGGACAGCATGAAATGGGCGCGCCCTTTCATTAATACCAACAGCATGGGCCGCAACCCGCAAAAACCTGCCGACGTCGCCAAAGTCGGCGACCTGATCCGCGTCGAGCGCAAGGAAGATGGCAGCCTTAACTTTGTACAATTGCCTCTGGCACAAAGTGCACTGGTGTCCCTGGCCCCAAATACCGGCGCAATTCAGGCACTGGTTGGCGGCTTCTCGTTTGAGCAAAGCAACTACAACCGTGCAATCCAGGCCAAGCGCCAGCCAGGCTCGAGCTTCAAGCCATTCATTTACAGCGCCGCACTGGACAAGGGCTACACCGCCGCCACGCTGATCAATGACGCGCCGATTGTGTTTACCGATACCGGCAGCGATCAACCGTGGCGCCCAAAGAATGACAACAACACATTCCTTGGCCCCATACGCATGCGTGAAGCACTTTATAAGTCACGCAACCTCGTCTCGATTCGCTTGCTCCAGGCCATTGGCGTGCAGTATGCCCGCGACTACGCAAGCCGCTTTGGTCTGCCACTCGAAGATTTGCCGCGCAACCTTTCACTGGCACTCGGCACGGCTGACCTGACCCCGATGCAGATCGCTGGCGGCTGGTCGGTATTCGCCAACGGCGGCTATAAAACTGAGCCATACCTGATCCAGCGCATCGAAGACCGCACCGGCAAGGCCGTATTCATTGCCAATCCGCCTCGTGTGCCAACCGCTGAACAGAAGGCTGACTCCAGCCTTGATCCGGACGAGCTCAAGTCTGCCGATATCGCCAATGCAATCGCGGCGCCGAGCATCCAGACGATTTCCAGCTCGACAGACTCGCAGCCAGAGGCAGACGACGAATTGCCTGTCGAAGAACCCGCGATTGCAGAGCAGATTATTGATGAGCGCACCGCCTACATCATGACCAGCCTGCTGCAGGACGTAATCAAACGCGGCACCGGCCGTCGCGCTCTGGCGCTGGGTCGTGATGACTTGGCAGGCAAGACCGGCACTACCAACGAGTCGAAAGACAGCTGGTTCTCAGGCTACAACGCCGACTATGTCACCACTGTCTGGTCTGGCTTTGATCAGCCTGAAACCCTCGGTCGCCGCGAATACGGCGGTACAGTGTCATTGCCGATCTGGATGAGCTTCATGGGCGCGGCACTAAAAGACAAACCAAGCCATGTACTTCCCGAGCCAAGCGGCATTCTTACCCTGCGTGTAGACCCGGTAAGCGGGCGCGCAGCAGCGCCGGGTACGCCTGGCGCCTACTTTGAACTGTTCAAGAGTGAAGACACACCGCCTACCATGGGCGAGCTTGACCCGAATCTCGGGATCCCGGGCAGCCCGTTGCCGGCAGATGAATCCGCACCAATCGACTTGTTCTGAAGCCAATGCCGCCGCCATGAGTGCAATGCTCATGGCGGCAGCATCAACATTGCACAGAATCAACGGCACTTAGCGCCCCTACCCTCACCTAAAATCTTTGCTCCTCAACGACTCCCCACGGTTGCGCATCAGTTCAAGTGCGCGCTTTTTATCCTGAGCGCTCTGGACTGGCTCAACGCGCCTGAAACAAAACCTCAAAGCGACAGCCAGAAAACCTGCAACCCATTCAGACCAGCAATTTGCAGGTTGCAATTTATTTGCAAATATATGAAACATTATAAAAACAATATTTCTCGCATAAGTTTTATAAATGCAAAGCCGAACCACCACTTAAGTTCTGCTTTTAGCGGTCGCAGGAAAATTCTCACTCCAAACCCCACGCATACTACAAGCGCCACGGAATCGGCCTAATTATCAATTTAAACCTCACTGTTAATGTTGCCTTGAGCGTTAATAGCCTAAGCGCATTAGAAGTAGACGCCTAACACGTTGAAACTTGTTAATTATTTACTTGAGGTTTTTATGAAAAAAGCAATCCTGACCGGCGCTGTAATAGCAGCAATGACCACCATGGGCGCTGCCCACGCTGTGACCACGCCGAATAACACTGGCCAAATCAAATTCACCGGCGCTATCGCAGCAGCCTCATGCGACATGAACGTTGTCGTGAGTGGCGTTGTACAGCCAGGCGGCGTTGTTGACCTCGGCGTATGGACAATTACCGACGTGTCGGCGGTAGGCGGCTTCGGGAACGCAGTCAAAATCCAGCTGCAGCCAGACGTGGCAACCTGTGACGTGGACCCATCGGGCCTGACCACAGCCTTTATCAAAATTGACACCGCTACAACAGCCAGCTCTAACACTGACGTTGTAACCTCGCCTGAAACAGCAACCACCAAAGTGGGTGTTACCTTCACCATGGAAGACGATTCATCCATCGTTAACCAGCCAGGTTCAGCCCTGACTCTGGCTAGCGACCCTAACGTTGATGCAGCAACTGGTGCGATCAAGTTCAAGGCTCGTCCTTATGCGCTCAGCGAATTCATCGAGGGCGGCATCATTGGTGGCTCAGTCAACTACACCGTTGCTTACAACTAAGTAAACCGTGCTTTTATACGGCGCAGTTCTGCGCCGTATATTTCATTAAAAAAATAACTCAACAAACCTGCTCTAAGTGCATGCTTGAGGTTTTATGTATTCCTACCTAAAAATAAGTCTATTTGGACTGCTATTCATAAGTGACGGAGTACTGGCCGCTAGCATTTTCAACACAGACTTCATTCAAGGCAAGTTCAATCAAAACACTGTTGACGATGCACTTAATAAAGGCATCAACGATAAAGTCATTTATACGGTCAGCTTGAATGGTCGCACGCAGGGTAATTACTACTTCACCCGCAAAGCAGGTCGCCTGGTTTTTGATGAGTCATTTCTACAAAAAATAGCGCCTAGCCTCAATGCAAAAGCAGCGCGTGAACTCAGAACTGCTGCGAGCCTGGACCCAAGCTCGCACGATTACAGCTTTACCGAAAACCCGGAAAACGGAACGCTTGAACTCTGGTACAGCGATGAACTCATGGGCCGGGGAGTTGATCGTTATGCGGGCATGGAACTGTCACCCTCGATCAACAGCACGACTTTCGACTACAACCTGGGCGGCAACTACTTCAAGAACGACGACACTAATGAGTCCGACGAATCCATGCCGTTTAATGGCCACTTGCGCTCGAACTTTCGGGACAACATATTCAATCTGGATGCGTCCAGTACAGACTTGACTGATGAAAGCCTCGAAATAGACAACATCAGTGTCACCCGACTCTTTCCCAAGCTTAAAAGTGAAGTCACTGTAGGCGAGACCTACACCAATACCCGCTACGGTGAAAACTTCAGCTTTGCAGGCGCGCAGATCGGTTATGTGACAGACCTGACCAGCCTCCGCGACCAGATGTACACCCCAAACATTCAGGGTTTCGCCGCCACCAACGCAACCGTTGAGGTGTATCAGGATTCGCGCCTGCTCTTCACCAAGGCCGTAGCCGCCGGTAATTTTGTGCTCGACGAAGTGGTGGGCTTGTCCAACCAGACGCTGCGCGTAGTAGTGAAAGAGGCCAACGGCCAGGAACGCACTTTTTATTATGATAACTCAGTGCTTCCGGGCCTGCTCACACCGGGCAGTATTGACTACGAAGTGAGCGCCGGCCGCTACCGTTTCAGCGACCATGACTACGGCGACAATTTTGTCAGCGGTGAATACTCCTTCGGTACCGACCTCGTCACACCGTCGATCAACAGCATCATCGCTGAGAGTTACCAGAACGTAACGTTCGGCGCTGCCTTTCCGATGCAAAATCTGGGCGCTGTCGGCGTTGCGATGAGCAACTCACGCTACCGGCATGACGGCGAAACCGATGTCGGCCAGAGCTACAACATCAATTACTCGAAGTACCTCAACAATGGCATTGATATTCAAATTGCGGGCTATCGCTACGCCACTGAAGACTACTTTGAATTCAATGACGCGATGGATGACAAGTACAGCGAGAATAATTTTCTCGGCTCCTTGCGCAGCCGCTATACCGCCAGTATTACCGGGCGCGACCCGCTCATGGACAACCAGCTTTCACTTAATTATCTGAAGGAACAGTACTGGGGCGAGAACCCGTCACAAAGTACCTACTCGTTCAGTTATGGCGGTTATACACGCTGGCTTAGCTATACCCTTTCACTCTCACGTTCTTATGACGAGGAAACCGGTGAAGCCGACAACAGCCTGACCCTAAGTTTGGACATCCCGATCGGCAATGATTATTCCTCGAGTGTTTACAGCCGATATACCAATCTGGACAACGACTCTGGCAACAGTGAAACAACGGAGGTCGGCTTGAATGGCTACTCAGGCGACAACAGCTACAACGTCGGCGTAACCCACGACAGCTCCGGCAATGGCGAAACCATATCAGGCGGCGTCAATCATTCCGGCGATCGCATTAGCGGCCAACTGTACGGCAGCACCAGCCCGGATAACCGTTCCGCCAGCGCCTCGGTCAGCGGCAGCGTAATGTTCGCCCAGGGCGCAGTCCTTGCTACAAGCCGCCAATCGAAAACCTTCGCCGTTGCCCAAGTGGATGGCGTCGAAAACGCCAGCGTAAACGGCACCGAAACTCAGGATAACGGTTACGCGCTGATACCGCTGAACGATCAGTACGATCCGCAAGAAGTTCGTTTGAATGTGTCATCGCTGAGCAACAACGTGGTCGCAGATGACACCGTGGTCAATGTACGGCCACGCTCCGGCGCAGTGACTCTGGTGCAGTTCAAGACCAAGGCGGTCAAGTACTTCAACGCCGTGCTCAAAGACCAGAACGGCGAGTTACTCGGCTTCGGTACCGAAATCCAGAGCGACAGCGGCGAGCAATACTTTACCGGCAACAACGGGCGCCTGTTTATCCGCGTGAAGCTTGGCGATGGCTCTGAACTCGGGCCTTCCACACTGAAAGCGGTAGGCGGCTGCAACTATGCCGTGGATCCAACAGCTATCAAGTCGCAACTTGATGAAGACTATATCGATTTAGGAACACTGCAATGTCAACTCAACGGCAAGCCAACTGCACCCAGCGCAAAAGCTACATCGCAAAAAGGTTAAGCCTCTGCGCATGCGTCATGACGCTGTTGTGCTCGACAATGGCCAATGCAGCCTTTTCGCTTAATCGTACGCGGGTAATCGTGCCGGAAGGCTCTTCAAGCTCAGTGCAAGTTACAAATAACAGCGAGCTTTGGTACGGCCTGCAGGCGTGGCTTGAGAATGAAGACGGCAACGACGCCGGCAGCTTGGTTGTGGTCAGTCCGCAAATTCAAAAAGTTGCGCCTGGCGGCAAAGTTGTATTGCGCCTGATGACGTTCTCCCCGCCCTCAGACCGCGAACAACTGTATTACCTGAACGTGCAGGAGTTACCTCCCAGCGATAGCGCGGCGGACAAAAACAAACTGTCCATGGCCATCCGTACCCGGATCAAGGTGTTGATTCGTCCCGCTCAAATCGCAGGCGACCGTAAAAACGCCGAAGCCAAGGTTACCGCGACACAAACCCGTGAGGGCCTGAAGCTGGTCAACACCACGCCTTACTATTTCTCGATTCCGCAAATCATGGTCAACAAGAAAGGCATTAAAACCCCGGAAACAGCTGTCTTTGCGCCATTCCAGACCACGATATTGCCACAGATAAAGCAAAAGACCTCGTCGATAGACATCATGTATCTGAGTGACTTTGGCGACGTCAGAAAATCGCTGATCTTAGTCAAATGATCGACATGCCTAACTTGATCAGTTCTGCGGCAGGCCGGGCCTGATGATGTTCAGAACACTCAGCATCATCGCTATGAGCATGACACTGCTCATGAGCCAATTAGCGCACGCCGGGTTATTCATTGATCGCACCCGGGTCATTGTCGTGGCAGGCAGTTCCAGCGCATTCGATATTGGCAACGACACCCAAGCGCCCTACGCGATGCAGGCCTGGGTGACAGACCCTGAAGGTAATGAGCCAGGGCGCAATGTTCAGGTCAGCCCGTCTTTTTCGATGATTGCAGAAGATAGCAAACAGCCCCTGAGATTGGTGAGCTTCGCCAAAGAGAGCAAACAAGAACAACTGTATTACCTGTATGTGCAGGAAATACCGCCGAAAGCCGAGGCCGCTAAGAGCGAGAGCCTGATGCAGATTGCCCTGCGCTACAAGATCAAGGTGTTCGTCCGGCCTGAGTCAATTAGTGAGGGAAGGCGCGGAGCAGAAAATCAGCTTGTGGCCAAGTACACCAGCACGGGGCTTGAGCTCAAAAACCCAACGCCTTACTACTTTGCGCTAACCCAATTCGAGATTGGCAAAAAGGTGTATCACAACGATGAGATGGGACTGCTCAAACCATTCAGTACGGTTGAGATAGACAACGTAAGCAACCACGCAGACGAGATAAACATTAGCTACCTCAGTGATCGTGGTGGGCTTAGAACAACACTAATCAAGGCTGAATAGTCACTGAGGACATGATGAAAAAAATGGAATTGTACAGCCCTGCAAAGTCTGCGTTTATCAGCCCAGTGTTTTATGGCCTGTTTAGTTTGCTCTTCAGCAGTACTGCTTACGCCGCATCAGACCGCCTCTGCGTTCCGGACAATGGCGCCTCGCAGATACAGTACAACGTGACTGACGCCTTCAACTCTTCTGAGAACGAAGCCGGCAATATTGTGATCGATCGTGCCCAGCAGAACAGCAGCGGCAGACGCAACTTTACCTGTACCTGTAGCAACACCAACGCAAGCGTTCTGCATTATTTCAGCTCGCAATCGCCATTCTCTTATTACGCAGCCGACAACCTTAAATGGTTGAAGGTTAATCCGTCGTTCTCCACGGCAGTTGAGATTTTTGTCTTCAATTCAAGTGGCGGCAGCATCGAGAACAGGTACCACAGCGTGCCTTTCACCGGCGTTACCAACAATGTTTCGGCGGATTGCAATACCTCAGGCTCTGCCGCCACAGCTACCAGGGGCAAGGTATCGGTCAAGCTTGAAAAGCGCGTAGTCGGCACCCTGGCTTTCAATGGCACGGTAGCTCGGGTCTGGCACTACCGGCGGCCAAACTATATCAATACCAGTGACCCGGTCTCCGCTGTCGTGAACTTGAGAATTGACGTGGAAGTGCCGGCAAATTGCGCGCTGCGTGCGGGCTCGGTATTGACTGTGCCCTTCGGAACCTTGCAATCCTCGCAGTTTAACGGCGTTACCTACCCCAACCCACCGAACAACTTCACACCCAAGCCCGTAGACTTGGCTTTTGATTGTGACTTCAGCTCAGAGATCCTTTCACTGCAGTTGAACGCCGATCAGGACGCGCCGGGCCAGGGAATTAAAGTACAAGGGCGCACCGATCTTTCGGTCATCATCACCGATGAAGACGGCACGGTTCTGCCACCGAACCAGAAGGCCGGTGAAGTTGTGGTCGACAGTGATATGAAAACCTCCACCCTGCACCTCAAAGCCCACCCAAGCAATCCTTCAGCGACCCTGCCAACGCCCGGCGAATTTACCGCTACGGCCGTGATCCAGTTGGACATCAAGTAACACCGAAACGCCGCTCGACCTGCCGCAGAAAACATCTGCGCAAGATGCAAAAAGCCCCCTGAAGGCGAACCGTCAGGGGGCTTTTTGTTGAGTGACCAGTAACTATTTGGTCACTCGCATCAACTCACTTTCAGCCTTTGAACACATCGTCCACAGACTGCAGCGGGTAGTGCTTCGGATACGGCAGTGTGGCCACGCCGCTCTCGATGGCAGCTTTGGCGACTGCGTCGGAGATCAGCGTAATCAGACGTGCATCCATCGGCTTCGGAATGATGTATTCACGGCCGAATGACAACTCGATGCCGCCGTAAGCCTCACAGACTTCCTTAGGCACTGGCAGCTTGGCCAGTTCACGCAGCGCGTTGGCCGCCGCGATTTTCATCTCTTCGTTGATGCGTGTTGCGCGAACGTCCAACGCACCACGGAAGATGAACGGGAAGCCGAGAACATTATTGACCTGGTTCGGGTAATCGGAACGACCGGTTGCCATGATCACGTCATCACGGGTGGCATGCGCCAGCTCTGGCTTGATTTCCGGATCTGGGTTCGAGCATGCAAACACGATAGGCGAAGGGCCCATGCGCAGCAGGTCTTCAGGGCTGAGCAGATCAGGACCCGACAGACCGACGAATACGTCAGCACCATCCAGCGCGTCCGACAATGTGCGCTTCGGCGTTTCGGTGGCGAACACAGCCTTGTACTGATTGAGGTCGTCACGGCCCGCATGAATCACACCTTTACGGTCGATCATGTAGATGTTCTCGACCTTGGCGCCCATGCTGACCAACAACTTCATGCACGAGATTGCCGCAGCGCCTGCACCCAGGCACACGATCTTCGCTTGCTCGATGGTTTTGCCAGCGATTTCCAATGCATTGAGCATACCGGCAGCGGTTACGATCGCAGTACCGTGCTGGTCATCGTGGAAAACCGGAATGTCGCACTGTTCGATCAGCGCACGCTCGATCTCAAAGCACTCAGGCGCCTTGATGTCTTCGAGGTTGATGCCGCCGAAGGTGATCGAAATACGTTTTACCGTGTCGATGAATGCCTGCGGGCTTTCCGAATCCACTTCGATATCGAATACGTCAATACCGGCGAAGCGCTTGAACAGAACGCCTTTACCTTCCATTACGGGCTTGGAAGCGAGTGGGCCGAGGTTACCCAGACCGAGAATGGCAGTACCGTCGGAAATTACAGCGACCAGATTGCCCTTACCGGTGTATTGGTAAGCCAGCTCGGGATCACGCGCAATCTCACGCACAGGAGCAGCAACGCCTGGGCTGTAAGCCAACGAAAGGTCACGTGCCGTGGCAGTCGGCTTGGTCAGCTCTACACTCAACTTACCCGGGCGGGGCTGAGCGTGGTACTCGAGAGCGGCGGTTTTTAGATCAGACATATTGGAATTTCCGCTTTAGGCTGTTGAACAGGCAGGCGGCCGAGGATACGCAAGTTGTATACACTTTTACAAGACTGATCAGTCAGTCGGCATACCAAGGCTTACCCGGCTATCCTTGCCCGGTGATTAGGACCCCTCGATTATTACCTAGCTAAGGAAATGCGCACCAGTGCCAACGGGCCTTTTTTCTATTACAAAGTGGTTTTAACTGATGGCAGCGTTTCGATCATGGTCGGATGGGTCAGAATCAGCATCCAACGCGCTCGCCCGACCGTATTTCGACCGCGCGAAGCTCTGTCGACCACCCAACCGCGCGCAATGACCTCCCGCCCGACATAATCTTCCAGCGACTCGCGCTTGAACGATTTCAGCGCCTGCTCATCAATGCGAATCACCGCAGCCCCTAACTCAAGCCAGGCACCTTGCGCATTAACCTGCACCTTGCGCACCCGCGCCTTGATTTGCCTGAAGCCACCACGAGTCAACTCTTCGGGAGCCTGCAGCACCGGCTGGCGCCAAACACCCGCGCCCTGCTCACGGGCGAACTGCTGGGCGGCCAGCTGACAATCCAGCAGCGCCAGATTGGGCGCAATAGCTATCTGGTAACCGAGGCCGCTTGCGAGCAACTGCGCCTCGATATTGCGCCCGGCGCCGTCAAACACATGGGCCAGCGTGCGTCCGTAGCGGTCGTGACGCTGCGCACCATATTGCAGGCCGACTCGTCCATCACTGGCATCCAGAAGATCCTGAAGACGGCGCTGCGCTGCGACGGCGAATGGCTCAGCGGTTTGGCCTTTGTGGCCAAGCTCAGGGGTGTTGATGCCGATCAGGCGAACACTGCGACCATCAACCAGGCGCAAGGTATCGCCATCGACCACCCGCTTGACCGAAACGTAAGTCAGTTGCTCGCTGGCCGAACAAAACGCCTGAGGCTGTATTTGCGCCTGCACCTGCGCTGCAAAAAACGCAGGCATAAAAAAAGCGCCCACAAGGGACGCTTTTTTCACACACAAGAAGCAGACCATAAGGTCGCTCCTGGCTGTTTGGCTGCTTACTTGGTAGCGCCGAACACACCGAAACGCTGCTTGAAGCGGTCGATACGGCCGCCAGCGTCGAGGACTTTCTGCTTACCGGTGTAGAACGGGTGGCACTCAGAGCAAACGTCCAGGCTCAATGGCTTAGCCAGAGTCGAACGAGTTTCGATCACGTTACCGCAGCTGCAAGTAGCTTCGATAGCGACGTATTCTGGATGGATATCAGCTTTCATGGGGTATACCTCAATATATGTGCCGCCACCTGACCCTATGTCAGATACCGCACAGAAATAGGCCGCGGATGATAACAGACTCAAGCGCTGATGCAAGATCACGTGACTGCCAGCCGTCGCCTGCAGCCATGCTAATATCCTGACCTTTGTTTGCGGAGTCACCGCGTGTCCAACGCCATTCTGCGCCTCGCCCTGCCCTCGCCGCTACGCCGCCTGTTCGATTATCTGGCGCCTGCTGGCGTGTCTGTCGATACCCTGCAGTCAGGCATGCGCGTGCGTGTACCCTTTGGCCGCCGCGAAATGATTGGCGTTTTGATCGAGGTCAGCGCACACAGCGATGTGCCTGCCGATAAGCTCAAGCCAGCCCTTGAGGTGCTGGATGAAACAGCGCCTATGCCGCCGGCCTTTTTCCGGCTGTGCATGTGGACCGCGCAATACTACCAGCACAGTATTGGCGACACTTTCAGTTGGGCATTGCCGACGCTACTGCGCCAGGGCGAGCCCGCGATTGCGCGCCAGGAGCGCTTCTGGTCAATCGCGCCGGGCGCCGACCTTGAAGACCCGCGCCTTAATCGCGCACCGCGCCAGCGCCAGGCGCTGAAAACCATCGCCCAGCATCCGCACGGGGTTGCCCATTCGCTACTCAGCCAACTGCAACTGAGTAAAGACAGCCTCGAACAACTCAAAGACAAAGGTCTGGTGGTGGTTGAAACCCGCCAGCATGCGCCAAGTGCCCGCCACATTAATTGGCTGGCGCAGCCCGAGCTGCCGCTCAACGAGGAGCAACTCACCGCCTCGGCAGCTGTGCAAGAGGGTTTTGGCAGTTATGGCGCGTATCTGCTGGCAGGTGTGACGGGCAGCGGTAAAACCGAGGTTTACCTGCAACTCATTCATCAGACACTGCAGGCGGGCAAGCAAGCGCTGGTACTCATCCCGGAAATCAACCTCGGCCCGCAAACACTCGCGCGCTTCGAGCGCCGCTTCAACGCCAGAATCGCCCTGCTGCACTCCGCAGTGAATGACCGCGACCGGCTTGATGCGTGGCTCGCAGCCCGCGACGGCGATGCCGACATCATTATCGGCACCCGCTCGGCACTGTTCACCCCGATGAAAAATCCGGGTTTGATCATCATCGACGAAGAACATGACGCCTCCTATAAACAGCAGGAAGGCTTGCGCTATCACGCCAGGGATCTGGCGCTGGTTCGCGCGCATCAGGAAAACGTGCCGATTGTGCTCGGCTCGGCCACGCCGTCACTGGAGACTTTGCACAACGCCACCAGCGGGCGTTATCAGCTGCTCAAGCTCAACAAGCGTGCTGGAGGAGCATTGCCTCCGCGCTTCCTGCGCCTGGATGTAAAAAGCCTGCCGCTGGACTCCGGTATCTCGGGCCCCATGCAGCAAGCGATTAGCCAAACGCTGGCTGCCGGCCAACAGGTACTGGTGTTCCTCAACCGGCGCGGCTTTGCTCCGACTCTGTTGTGCCACGATTGTGGCTGGCTGTCGGAATGTCCGCGCTGCGACGCCCGCATGACGGTGCACCAGCGCTCCAACGAACTGCGCTGCCACCACTGCGGCCATGCCGAGCGCCAGCCGCGCAACTGCCCCAAATGCCAGCGCGTGGACTTGCGCCCGGTGGGTGCTGGCACTGAGCGGGCGGAAGAACGGCTGGCCACGCTGTTTCCGGATGTACCGGTACTGCGCGTCGACCGCGACAGCACCTCGCGCAAGGACGCCATGAACAACCTGCTGACCACCATTGAGCGTGGAGAGCCTTGTATTCTGGTCGGCACTCAGATGCTGGCCAAAGGGCACCACTTCCCACGCGTTACGCTGGTGGCCATTCTTGATGCCGACGGCGGCCTCTTCTCTGCTGACTTCCGCGCCAGCGAACGCATGGCGCAACTCATCGTTCAAGTTGCCGGCCGCGCCGGGCGAGCCGAAGAGGCTGGCAAGGTGATTATCCAGAGCCATCTGGCCGATCATCCGCTGCTGGTCCAGCTTACCGAGCAAGGCTACTTCGCCTTTGCCGAACAGGCCCTGAGCGAGCGCCGCGACGCCGGCTTGCCGCCGTTCTGTCACCTGGCACTGCTGCGTGCAGAAGCCCACAAACCGGGCCAGGCCGAAGGGTTTCTCGACGAAGCTTGCGCTGAAGCCGAAATGCTCCTTGGCGAATTGCAACTTGAGGGCATCGAATTACTGGGGCCAGTGCCTGCCCCAATGGAGCGCCGCGCGGGACGTTATCGGGCGCAGTTGCTGATTCAATCTGCCGCACGTGCGCCCTTGCACCGCTTTTTACATACATGGCTCGCCGCAATGGAACAGATGCCCAGCGGCCGTGCAGTGCGCTGGTCGCTGGATGTCGACCCGATTGACCTGTTTTGAGCCGCGCCGCTTTTCTCTACGCCAAACACGCAAAAATACCCGATAATTGCCTGTTTACCTGCCATTGATAGGTTGAAGCTTGAAGCCGCAGGCCCAAGCCGCCGATAATGCAGAGTTTTCAACACGCCACGGCCGACTGAGCAGACCATGAAAGACAGCATTCGCAACCTGATCCAGCAAGCCCTGACTCGCCTGACCGCCGAAGGCGTGTTGCCTGAGGGTCTGAGCCCGACCATTCAGGTCGAGAATACCAAGGACAAAACCCACGGCGACTTCGCCAGCAACATCGCCATGATGTTGGCCAAGCCTGCGGGCATGAAGCCGCGCGATCTGGCGGAGAAGCTGATTGCTGCATTGCCGGCCGACCCGCAAATCAGCAAGGTCGAAATCGCAGGCCCGGGTTTCCTCAATTTTTATCAGAACATCGAAGCTCTGGCCGGGCGCGTTGACGCTTTGCTTGAAGACGCTCAGCTTGGCGTGCGTAAAGCCGGCCCGGCCCAGCGCGTGGTGATTGACCTCTCGTCACCCAACCTCGCCAAAGAAATGCACGTCGGCCACCTGCGCTCGACCATCATCGGCGACGCGGTTGGCCGTGTCCTTGAGTTCCTGGGCGACGAAGTCATCCGCCAGAACCACGTAGGCGACTGGGGCACGCAGTTCGGTATGCTGCTGGCCTTCATGGAAGAGAATCCTGCGGCCGCTGAGAGCGAACTGGCGGACTTGGAAGGTTTCTATCGCGCCGCCAAGAAACGTTTTGACGAATCACCTGAGTTTGCCGATCGTGCTCGCGCACTGGTGGTGGAGCTTCAGGCGAACAAGCCTGAGTGCATGCGCTTGTGGCACCGCTTCAACGAGATTTCGCTGTCGCATTGCCAGAAGGCCTACGACCGTCTCAACGTCAAATTGACCCCGGCAGACGTCAAAGGTGAAAGCGCCTATAACGACGATCTGGCAAATGTGGTCAGCGACCTGCAAGCCAAAGGCCTGCTGAGTGAAAGCGACGGCGCCAAGTGCGTGTTCCTCGACGAGTTCAAGAACGCGGACGGCAATCCGCTGCCGGTAATCGTGCAGAAAGCTGGCGGCGGTTACCTGTACGCGACCACCGACCTTGCCGCCATGCGCTATCGCAGCAACACCCTGAAAGCTGATCGCGCCCTGTACTTTGTCGACCAGCGTCAGGCCCTGCATTTCCAGATGGCCTTTGAAGTGGCTCGCCGCGCAGGCTTTGTTGCAGAAGACATGCAGCTTGAACACATGGGCTTCGGCACCATGAACGGCGCTGATGGCCGTCCGTTCAAAACCCGCGATGGCGGCACAGTGAAACTCATCGACCTGCTCGATGAGGCCGAAGAGCGCGCCTACAATCTGGTCAAGGGCAAGAACCCGGATCTGGCAGAAGAACAACTGCGCGAAATCGCCAGCGCGGTGGGCATTGGCGCAGTGAAATACGCCGACCTGTCCAAGCACCGCACCAGCGATTACAGCTTCAACTTCGAGCTGATGCTCAGCTTTGAGGGCAACACCGCACCTTATCTGCTGTACGCCTACACGCGCGTCGCCAGCATTTTCCGCAAACTGGGGAAAAGCTTCGACGAGGTGGACGGCAAATTGCAGCTTGAGGCCGCACATGAAATCGAACTGGCGGGTAAGCTGGCGCAGTTCGGTGAAGTCCTCAACAGCGTTGCCGACAAAGGTACGCCGCACTTGCTGTGTGCTTACCTCTACGATCTGGCCGGGCTGTTCTCGAGCTTCTACGAACACTGCCCAATTATCGCAGCCGAAGACCCTGCTACCCAGCAAAGCCGTCTGCGCCTCGCGGCACTGACCGGTCGCACGTTGAAGCAGGGCCTTGAACTGCTGGGCCTGGAAACTCTGGAGCGTATGTAAGTGGCTGCACGTAAAAAACCAGCACCCAAGCGTGGCGCGAGCCGCAACCGGGCGCCTGCGAAAAAACCAATGCCGGGCTGGATCTGGCTGGCGTGCGGTTTGGCCATCGGGGTTTTCGTGATGCTGCTGATGAATCTCAAGCCCGGTGACGATGCGATAAAGCGCGCCGCCGAGCAAAAGGCTCAACACAGCCAGAATAAAGCCAAGGAAACCAAGCCTGATCCAGGCCCGGAAAAGCCGAAGTATGACTTCTACACCCTGTTGCCAGGCTCTGAAGTCATCGTGCCGCCTGAGGCTGTGGAAAAGACGCCGCCAACGCCTGAGCAAAAGCCGGTAACCCCGGAGGAAGCCGCCAAGATCGACGCCGCACGCGCTGAAGCCGCGTTGGCAGGTGAAGTGCCGCCGCCTCCACCCGTTATCGCCAAAGCTCCGGTGACCACCAAGTATTTCCTGCAAGCGGGCTCGTTCCGCCGCAAGGACGATGCCGACAGCGTGCGCGCGCAAATCATCATGCTTGGTCAGAATGTGAATGTTGAATCCGGCAAAGTCCGTGACGAGACTTGGTATCGCGTACTGGTTGGCCCGTTCGCCACTCGCGAAGACCTCAACAAGTCACAAGCCACGCTGTCCAAAAATGGCTTCAACAACTTGCTGCTGCAACAACGCCAAGGCAACTAAGCGTTCAATTTAATGGCCATCACTCAGGTGTTGGCCATTAAACCCTCTGTTTCTACCCAAAAAATCCCCGCAAAATCCCCCCGCGCAACCCAGTCACCAAGGCACTTAACAACAGCTTTGGTGAAGAATCCTTGCTCAGCCGTTGAAAATTGCCTTATGGCCCCCCATTTGGTTCCTATTGGGCATTTTCGCCCCGCTGCGTGGAGACTCTCCCTTGACCACCATCGTTTCAGTTCGCCGCAACGGCAAAGTCGTCATGGGCGGCGACGGCCAGGTATCTCTTGGCAATACCGTTATGAAAGGCAACGCAAAGAAAGTCCGCCGTCTTTATCACGGCCAAGTACTCGCAGGCTTTGCAGGCGCCACGGCGGATGCCTTTACCCTGTTTGAGCGCTTTGAAGGGAAACTTGAAAAGCATCAGGGCCACCTGGTTCGCGCCGCTGTTGAGCTGGCAAAAGACTGGCGAACCGATCGCTCGCTAAGCCGTCTCGAGGCCATGCTGGCTGTGGCCAACAAGGATGCATCGCTGATCATCACCGGCAACGGTGATGTTGTAGACCCTGAACACGGCCTGATTGCAATGGGCTCCGGCGGTGGTTTCGCCCAAGCCGCAGCCTTGGCCATGCTGCAACATACCGAGCAAATGTCCGCCCGCGAGATCGCGGAGAGCGCCTTAAACATTGCCGGTTCAATCTGTGTGTTCACCAACCAAAACCTGACAATCGAGGAGCTGGACTCGGAGGTGTAAACCTCGTCCAGCCCGGAGCCCCAGTTATGTCGATGACACCCCGCGAAATCGTTCACGAACTCAACCGCCACATCATTGGCCAGGATGACGCCAAGCGTGCAGTGGCCATTGCCCTGCGCAATCGCTGGCGGCGCATGCAGCTGCCGCTGGATTTGCGTGCAGAGGTCACACCGAAAAATATTCTGATGATCGGCCCAACCGGTGTCGGCAAGACCGAAATCGCCCGACGTCTGGCCAAACTGGCTAACGCGCCGTTCATCAAGGTCGAGGCGACTAAGTTCACCGAGGTCGGCTATGTCGGCCGCGATGTCGAATCGATCATCCGCGACCTCGCCGATGCCTCGGTAAAAATGCTTCGCGAGCAGGAGATCATCAAGGTTCGTCATCGCGCCGAAGATGCCGCCGAAGAGCGCATTCTCGATGCCTTGCTGCCACCTGCACGCAGCTTCAGCGAAGAGCAGGCGCAGAGCAACGACTCGAACACCCGTCAGCTGTTCCGCAAGCGTTTGCGCGAAGGCCAACTGGACGACAAAGAGATCGAAATTGAAGTCTCCGAGAGCCCGGCCGGCATCGAAATCATGACGCCGCCCGGCATGGAAGAGATGACCAGCCAGTTGCAGAACCTGTTCTCCAACATGGGCAAAGGCAAGACCAAGAGCCGCAAACTCAAGGTTGGCGAAGCACTGAAACTGGTTCGCGACGAAGAAGCCGCGCGCCTGGTTAATGAGGAAGAGCTCAAAGCGCGTGCGCTGGAAGCTGTCGAGCAGAACGGTATCGTCTTTATCGATGAAATCGACAAGGTCGCCAAGCGTGGCAACACCGGCGGCGCCGATGTATCGCGTGAAGGTGTACAGCGCGACCTGCTGCCGCTGATCGAAGGCTGCACGGTGAATACCAAACTGGGCATGGTCAAGACTGACCACATCCTGTTCATCGCCTCCGGTGCGTTCCACCTGAGCAAGCCAAGTGATCTGGTGCCTGAACTGCAAGGTCGCCTGCCAATCCGGGTGGAACTCAAAGCCCTGTCGCCGCAGGACTTCGAACGTATTCTCACCGAGCCGCACGCATCCCTGACCGAGCAATACAGCGCGCTGCTGCAAACCGAAGGGCTGAAAATTCAGTTTGCCGAGGACGGTATCAAGCGCCTTGCCGAGATCGCCTGGCAGGTTAACGAGAAGACCGAGAACATTGGTGCGCGTCGTCTGCACACCTTGCTTGAGCGCCTTTTGGAAGAAGTCTCGTTCAGCGCCGGTGATCTGGCCGCACAACACAGCGAGCAGCCGATCCAGATCGGTGCCGACTACGTCAACGAGCATCTCGGTGAGTTGTCCGAAGACGAAGACCTGTCGCGTTATATTCTTTAATCTAAGCTGCATACACAGGCCGGGAACTGCACTTTCGCAGCTCCCGGTTGCCCTGTGAATACTGTTGAGAGCCACGCCATGCGAATCCCCAGCGCCATCGAACTGCACAAAGCATCCAGAACGTTGACGCTCAAATATGGCGACCAGAGCTACACCTTAAGCGCCGAGTTTCTGCGCGTGCATTCCCCTTCTGCCGAGGTGCAAGGCCACGGCAATCCAGTCCTGCAAACGGGCAAGCTGAACGTCGGCATAAGCCGCATCGAGCCTGCCGGCAACTATGCCCTAAAACTGTGCTTCGATGATGGGCACGACAGCGGCCTGTTCAGCTGGGATTACCTCTACCAACTCGCAACCCGCCAAACCGAACTTTGGGACGACTACCTCGCCGAATTGCGCGCAGCCGGTAAATCCCGCGACCCCAGTGAGTCAATCGTACGTCTGATGTCCTGAACCGTACTCTCGGTCGGCCTCTGCGGCGACTTAGCTCATGATGCTGGCCCACAATTGCGCACATTGTGATTACCATGACGGCCACGCACAGTTAGAGCGCATTTTCTAATTCTTGCACGCATACTTCAGCGCTATAAAAGCGCTGTCTTGGCTTGCGCTATTAGAAAAACTCGGGTAACCAATGAGGTTGGTAAGTTCCCTGCATACAAATGTGCGCTGTACAGACAATTTTGTTTATCTATCCCAGGTTACCCAGCGGTAAAGGTTCGGCAGCTGCCCGGCACTGCAGTGATCCACCTGGTATTAAGTGGGTTTAAACCCAGGACAGTGGAGCGTCAACGATGACAGATAAAAATAACGACGACTTGAAGCGCCAAGCTTCAGACAACACACTGGGCCTCAACCCGGTAGTTGGAATTCGCGGCAAAGACCTGCTGACATCCGCTCGCATGGTGCTTTCACAAGCACTTCGGCAACCCTTTCACAGCGCCAAGCATGTTGCCCATTTCGGCATTGAATTAAAGAACGTAATGCTCGGGCGCTCCGAGCTGACGCCTGAAGATGGCGATCGCCGTTTTGCTGATCCGGCCTGGAGCCAAAACCCGCTTTACCGTCGCTATCTGCAAACTTATCTGGCGTGGCGCAAAGAGCTGCATGACTGGATCGAAGAAAGCGCACTGGCCCCGCAAGACGTCAGCCGCGGCCACTTTGTTATCAACCTGATGACCGAAGCCATGGCGCCGAGCAACACCATGGCCAACCCCGCAGCGGTAAAACGCTTTTTTGAAACCGGCGGCAAGAGCCTGCTCGACGGCCTTTCCCATCTCGCCAAAGATCTGGTGAATAACGGCGGTCTGCCAAGCCAGGTCAATAAGGATGCATTCGAGGTCGGCCAAAACCTGGCAACCACGCCTGGCGCTGTGGTGTTCCGTAACGATCAGCTTGAACTGATTCAGTACAACCCGGTGACCGAACAAGTACACGAACGCCCTTTGCTGGTGGTGCCACCGCAAATCAACAAATACTACGTATTCGACCTGACGCCCGAGAAAAGCCTGTCGCGCTTCCTGTTGCGCAACCACGTTCAAACCTTTGTCGTGAGCTGGCGCAACCCGACCAAGGCTCAGCGCGAATGGGGGCTTTCAACCTATATCGAAGCTCTCAAAGAAGCCATCGACGTCATCACCTCGATTACCGGCAGCAAAGACATCAACATGCTCGGTGCCTGCTCTGGCGGCCTGACGACCGCATCCTTGCTAGGCCATTACGCAGCCCTGAATGACCCCAAGGTTCATGCCCTGACCTTGCTGGTCAGCGTGCTCGACACTCATCTTGATACGCAGGTGGCACTGTTTGCCGATGAGTTCACCCTGGAAGCCGCCAAGCGCCGCTCGTATCAGGCTGGTGTGCTGGAAGGCAGCGATCTGGCCAAGGTATTTGCCTGGATGCGGCCTAATGACCTGATCTGGAATTACTGGGTCAACAATTACCTGCTGGGCAACGAGCCACCGGTTTTCGATATTCTTTACTGGAACAATGACACCACCCGCCTGCCTGCTGCATTGCACGGTGAGTTCATCGACATGTTCCAGACCAACCCGCTCACGCGGGCCAATGCGCTCGAAGTCTGCGGAACGCCAATCGACCTCAAGCAAGTCACTTGTGATTTCTTTTGCGTGGCAGGCACCACAGACCACATTACGCCTTGGACTTCATGTTACAAATCGGCCCTGTTATTCGGCGGCAAGTGTGAATTCGTGTTGTCCAACAGCGGCCACATTCAAAGTATTTTGAATCCGCCTGGCAACCCCAAGTCGCGCTACATGACCAACTCCGAAATGCCTAAAGATCCGAAAGACTGGCAGGACGGCGCAACCAAACACACCGACTCGTGGTGGCTACACTGGCAGGCCTGGCTTGCCGAGCGCTCAGGCAAATTGAACAAAGCTCCGACGTCACTGGGCAATAAGAAACACCCCGCCGCTGAAGCTGCACCGGGGACTTACGTTCACGAACGTTAAATTTTGCGTATTACGCAATGATGCCCGCGGCACAGGATGTGCCGCTCGCAAAACCGGCTTGTCCGGCGCGCGAATCCGGCTTGCTGGGAATCACCGGTACTGGTCAGGCCCAGCGTATTAACTGATAGGGATTAGTGTATGTCGCGTCCATTCGTTTTCCGCACCATCGACATCGATGGTCAAACCATCCGCACCGCTGTGCGTCCGGGCGACAGCGCTATTGCGCCGCTGCTTATCTTCAACGGCATCGGCGCCAACCTCGAGTTGGTCATGCCGTTTGTTCGCGCGCTCGATCCGGAACTTGAAGTGATCGCATTCGATGTACCTGGCGTGGGTGGTTCATCTACGCCCAGTACACCTTTTCGCTTTCCCGGATTAGCCAAACTGGCGGCACGCATGCTCGACTACCTGGACTACGGGCAAGTCAACGCGATTGGGGTTTCCTGGGGCGGGGCACTGGCGCAGCAGTTTGCTCACGATTACCCCGAGCGCTGCAAAAAACTGGTGCTGGCTGCCACTTCGGCAGGCGCTGTGATGATACCGGGCAAGCCCAAGGTGCTCATGCGCATGGCCAGCCCACGGCGCTATGTTCAGCCCTCCTACGGCGTGCGCATTGCACCGCACATTTATGGCGGTGCATTTCGGCGCGACCCGGATCTGGCAATGGCGCACGCCAGTAAAGTCCGCTCCTCTGGCAAGGTCGGTTATTACTGGCAGCTGTTTGCAGGATTAGGCTGGACCAGCATCCACTGGCTGCACAAGATCCGCCAACCAACCCTGGTGCTGGCGGGTGATGACGACCCGATTATTCCCCTCATCAACATGCGCATGCTGGCGTGGCGCATCCCCAACTCCGAGTTGCATGTCATCGACGACGGCCACCTGTTTCTGGTGACCCGGGCAGAAGCTGTAGCGCCCATCATCATGAAGTTTCTGGCGGTCGAGAAGCAGCGCGCAATCATGCACCCTGAACCGGCAGTGACACGCGCTCATTGAGCGCGTGGTCGCTTTGCTGTCGCACAATTGTAGTGCTTGCTGTCTATATTTGAGTCATTTGCGCCCATGCCCTGCTTCTTCAAAGCAGGCTGCCCCGCTCTGGCATGCACCTTTTGCATGCATTGGTATAAGCCTTGCTGACCAATCCTGAACCTTGGGCTCAATGTTCTAGTAATGGAGTGCTGCCTGATGCAAAACAAGACTAATAGCGGGAGCTTTTCACCCCCCGCCAAGCACATGAATGCACAAACAGCGATCGCGGGTCTGCGCGGTCGCGACTTCGCCTCAACGCTGCGCACCCTTGCCCTGCAAGGGCTCAAACAACCGATGCACAGTGCCAAGCATTTAGCGGCGTTTGGCAGCCAACTTGGCCGTGTCTTGATGGGCGATGCGCCGCACAAGGTCAACCCGCAGGACAGCCGCTTCAGTGATCCGACCTGGCAGCTGAATCCATTCTATCGCCGGAGTTTGCAGGCGTATCTGGCCTGGCAGGCGCAACTGAACAAGTGGGTCGAGGAAAGCGATTTATCGGCCGATGACCGGGCGCGCTCCAAGTTCGTGCTTTCAATCATCAGCGACGCGCTGTCGCCATCCAACTCGCTGCTCAATCCACTGGCCGTCAAAGAGCTGTTCAACAGCGGCGGCAGCAGCGTCTTCAAAGGCCTCAATCATCTATACGATGACCTGATGAACAACAACGGCCTGCCCAGCCAAGTCAGCAAACACGCCTTCGAAGTCGGTCGCAATGTGGCCACAACAGTGGGCTCAGTGGTGTTTCGCAATGAGTTGATCGAACTCATTCAGTACAGGCCGATGAGCGAGAAGCAGTACCTCAAGCCCCTGCTGATCGTGCCACCGCAGATCAACAAGTTTTATATTTTCGACCTCTCGCCTGAAAAAAGCCTGATCCAATACGCCCTGAAAAATAACCTGCAGACATTCGTGGTCAGTTGGCGTAACCCGTCGCCACAACATCGCGAGTGGGGCCTGTCGAGTTATGTAGAAGCGCTTGAAGAAGCCATTGATGCCTGCCGCGATATCACCGGCAGTAAAGACGTCAACCTGATGGGCGCCTGCGCTGGCGGGCTGACCATTGCCGCCCTGCTCGGCCATCTGCAAGCCAAGCGCCAGCTGAAAAAAGTGGCCAGCAGTACCTATCTGGTGAGCTTGCTGGACAGCCAGATCGACAGCCCGGCCATGCTCTTCGCCGATGAGAAAACCCTCGAAACGGCCAAGCGCCGCTCCTACCAGCAGGGTGTTCTTGAGGGTCGCGACATGGCCAAGGTGTTTGCCTGGATGCGCCCCAATGACCTGATCTGGAACTACTGGGTCAACAATTACCTGTTGGGCAAACAGCCTCCTTCGTTCGACATTCTCTACTGGAACAACGACAACACGCGTCTGCCCGCTGCGCTGCATGGCGACCTGATCGACTTTTTCAAACATAACCCGCTCGCGCGCAGCGCTGGGCTGGAGATCTGCGGCACGCCGATAGACCTGCAGAAGGTCAATATCGACAGTTTCAGCGTGGCCGGAATCAACGATCACATCACCCCGTGGGATGCGGTTTATCGCTCGGCTTTGCTGCTCGGCGGTAACCGGCGCTTCGTGCTGTCCAACAGCGGCCATATCCAGAGCATTCTCAACCCACCCGGCAACAGCAAATCCAACTACTACGACAACCCGAAAATGACTTCAGATCCTCGCGCCTGGTATTACGATGCCAAGCAAACGCCGGGCAGTTGGTGGCCGGTGTGGCTGGAGTGGATACAGGAGCGCTCCGGCGAGCAGCGTGAAACCATTGTGGCCATCGGCAATCAACGCCATCCGGCACTGGAAGCCGCGCCTGGCACTTACGTTCACGTGCGCTAAACGGCTATTTGATAAGAGCGTTACCAGCGGGCAGGCCATCCTGCCCGTTCTTTTGACTGAGCTAACTAAATACTGCCATCCAAGCGCTAGTCGAACGCCCTGCTGACGGTTATCTTCAGGGCTTAGCTGGCCAACTCAGAGCTGTGCATGAAAACCCGCGACCGCATCCTTGAATGCGCCCTGCATTTATTCAATGAAGAGGGCGAGCCTAACGTCTCGACACTTGAGATCGCCAACGAACTGGAAATCTCCCCCGGCAATCTCTATTACCACTTTCACGGTAAAGAGCCGCTCATTACCGGCCTGTTCGAACGATTCCAGGCTGAACTCGCACCGCTGCTCGACCCGCCAGAAAACGTGGTGCTGGAGGTTGAAGACTACTGGTTGTTTTTGCACCTGATTGTCGAGCGCATGGCTCAATACCGATTCCTGTTTCAGGACCTTTCGAATCTGACCGGACGGCTGCCGAAAATAGCCCACGGCATGCGCCTCTGGCTCAACTCGCTCAAGCGCACGCTGGCGTCGTTGCTGGCCCGTCTGAGTGAAGACAATGCCCTGTTGGGCGACACCCAAACCCTGGGTCAACTGGTTGAGCAGATCACCATGACCCTGCTGTTCTCGCTGGACTATCAGCGCATCATCGGCAAGGAAGGCGAAAGCCGGGTGGTGGTTTATCAGGTCATGATGCTGGTCGCGCCGCATCTGGACAACGAGTCGCGTTTTGCCGCAGAGCACTTGGCGCAGCGTTACCTGGAAACCTGAGCACAAGCCGCAACACCCATAAAAACGCCCGGCACTTGGCCGGGCGTTTTCACATCAGCGCGTCTTACGACTGTGCGGAAGGTGTAGCAGTTGCAGCTGGCGTTGCTGCCGGAGCTGCAGCGGGCGTTGCGGTAGCCGCTGGCGCAGCTGGAGTCGCTACCGGAGCCGCCGGCTTGACGGCGGGCTTGGCTACCGCTGGCTTGCGTGCCGCAGGTTTACGCGCGGCGGGCTTGGCAGCCGGTTTTGCAGCGGCTTTAGCAGCTGGTTTTGCCGCAGCAGGTTTAGCGGCTGCTTTGGCAGCGGGCTTGGCAGCTGCAGGTTTAGCAGCAGCTTTGGCTACCGGCTTCTTGGCGGCGGGTTTAGCGGCCGCTTTAGCAACGGGTTTGGCCGCAGGCTTAGCTGCAGTTTTTGCAACCGGCTTCTTGGCAACTGTCTTGACCGATACACCAGTCAGCTTTTCGATTTGTGCAGTCAGGCTTTCAATTTTAGTGTTGAGTGCTTTGACTTCATTGCGGCTAGGCACGCCCAAGCGTGAGATCGCGTTGTTCAGACGCTTGTCAAAAGCCTCTTCCAACTCACCCCACTTGCCGATGGCTTTATCTTTAACGCCATCAACTCTGGACTTGGCTGAACCCACGCGAGTATCAACGCTGGATTTAACCGCGCCAACTTGCTTGTCGACTTCGGTCTTGGCTTGCTTCTCAGCTTTCTCGCCATCTTTAACCAGCGAGTCGAACAGCTTGTTGCCGTCCTTGCTGACTTTTGAATAAGCGCCCAAACCGGCCAGCCAGATTTGACGGGAGTACTTTTCAATACCACCGACCCAAGAGGTCGTCTGCTTTTCTACTTTTTCTGTTTTTTTCTTAACAGCCATGGTGCTCTCCTTACTTGGTACGCGCGACGTGATCGAGCAATGCGTTCAGCTCATCCAGCTTAGCAGACAGAACTTCAACGTCTTGCTTGGATGGGATGCCGATACGGTTAAGAGCAGCAGCAACGCGCGAATCGAATGCGTGCTCAATTTTGTCGAGTTGAACTTCGAACTTGCTCTTCACACCAACAACACTGCTTTTAACTTGAACAATCTGCGTGTTGGCAGCTTCCAGCTGGTCATCAACCAGCTTCTTGCCGGTCTTCTCAACGCCTTCACCGGCCTTGATCAGCTCTTTGAAATATTCACCGCTTTCCTGACCCGCCTTGGCGTATGCGCCAAGACCAGCCAGCCAAATTTTGCGCGCGTAAACCTTAACGTCGCCCAGGGTGCTGGATTTGTCTTCAACAGCAGCCTCTACCTTCTTCTTTGCGATCACTTTGGACATGGTGCACCTCACTCATCATTATTAAGAGGAAACGCCCACACTTCGCAGGCTTGAGAGCAAGGTACCGAGAAAAATTAGAAACCACATACTAGGATCAAAAATAGCCGCAACTCGCTGTCAGGCTTGCAGGTGTTTATCCAGCACTGTTTCGATTTCACGCTTGATGGTCGGGCTCAGTGCAGAGAGCAACAGCCCCAGATTGAGCTTTACCAGCACATTGTTATCACCGACATCAATGCTGCCGTCGGCCCCGCTGCGCTTGAACTCCAGCGTGTCGCCATTCCAGCGGTAGCGCACGTCATACCGCTCGGCGAGGCGCTCGGCAAGGTACTCCGCCTTCTCGCGAGCGGCATCGCGACCCAGTGAATGCGTACGTTCAACAACAATCTTGGCCATGTATCCACTCCAGACAGCAACTTGATAGACGTGACTATATCAGCCCCTGTGGCGATTTCGCTCACACCACCTGTAGCGCATGCCAAGACATAAGGCCAGTCGCAGGTTTAGAATAGCGGCCACTTTGATTCAGGTGCCGCGATATGAACGACCCGCGCAAGAGCAACGACAGCGAACCCACCACACACTTTGGCTTCAAGGATGTTCCCGAAAGCCAAAAGGCGCAGAAAGTCGCCGAGGTGTTCCACTCTGTAGCTGCCAAGTACGATGTCATGAACGACTTGCTCTCTGGCGGCATGCACCGCCTGTGGAAGCGTTTCACCATCGAACTGTCTGGCGTACGTACCGGCAACCGGGTTCTGGATATTGCCGGCGGCACGGGCGATCTGGCGCGCCAGTTTGCGCGTTTGGTAGGCCCGACCGGTGAAGTGGTGCTGGCCGACATCAACGAGTCGATGCTCAAGGTCGGCCGCGACCGCCTGCTCGACAAAGGTGTCTCGGGCAATGTGCAGTTCGTTCAGGCCGACGCCGAAAAACTGCCTTTCCCCGACAACCACTTCGACTGCGTCACCATCGCCTTCGGCCTGCGCAACGTCACCCACAAAGAAGACGCCCTGCGCTCAATGCTGCGCGTACTCAAGCCGGGCGGCCGACTGCTGGTACTGGAGTTTTCCAAACCGTCCAGCGACATGCTCTCCAAGGCTTACGACAGCTACTCGTTCCGCGTGATGCCGCTGATTGGCAAGCTGATCACCAACGACGCCGACAGCTATCGTTATCTGGCTGAGTCGATTCGGATGCACCCCGATCAGGAAACCCTTAAGGGCATGATGATCGACGCCGGTTTCGAGCGCACCACTTACCACAACATGACAGGCGGCATTGTCGCCCTGCATCGCGGTATCAAACCCTGATGATGCTCAGCGGCATTCTGGCCAGCATCGAACTGGGCCTTAATCGCGTACTGGTCATGGACAGCACAGCGCTGCCACGACTGGCGCGCCTGAATGGCCGGGTGATTGCGGTCGAATGCCAGAGCCCGGCTGTGCAGTTGTTCATTCTTGCCGACGGCCAGGGCATTCGCCTCGCCTCTCAGTGGGAAGGCGATGTAGCGTGTCGCTTGCGCGCCAGTGCCAGCAAACTGCTGCAACTGGGCCTGAGCGCAGACAAGACCGCCATATTGCACAGCCAGGACGTCAGCCTCGAAGGCGACAGCGCCGCCCTGCTCGATCTCGCCGCAATCCTTCAGGACTTGCAGCTCGACTGGGAATACGAACTGTCGCGCTGGCTTGGCCCGGTGGCCAGCCAGTTGCTCAGCAGCCATTTGCGCAGCCGCTACAACTGGACCAGCCAGACCTTGAACAGCTTGCGTCTGAACCTCACCGACTACCTCAGTGAAGAGTCGCGCAGTCTGGTCGGCGAGCGGGAAGCGCAAGCACGCTTTGCCGAACTCGACTCGCTAAAAATCGCCCTGGATCGCCTCGACGCCCGCGTTGAGCGCCTCGCCAACCTGAAAAAGCCGAAAGCATGAAGCTGCTTGCCGCCCGTCGTTTACTGCGTATCCAGCGGGTCATCATCCGCTACCAACTGGATGACCTGCTACTCGCCTTGCCAATCCCGTTTTGGGTGCGCGCACTGAGCTACCTGTTGCCGTGGCGCTGGCTGCCGCGCAAAACGCTGAACCTTTCCCGCGGCGAGCGCTTGCGTCTGGCGCTGGAAGACCTCGGGCCGATCTTTATCAAGTTTGGCCAACTGCTCTCGACCCGTCGCGACCTGATGCCGCCTGATATCGCCGACGAACTGGCCAGGCTGCAGGATCAGGTGCCGCCCTTCGATCCGGTGCAATCCAAGGCGCTGATCGAGGCGCAACTGGGCGCTAAAGTCAGTGACAAGTTCGCCCGTTTCGATGCTCAACCACTGGCCTCGGCCTCGATTGCGCAGGTGCACGCGGCGCAGCTCAAGAGCGGCGAAGAAGTGGTGATCAAGGTGATTCGCCCCGGCCTCAAACCGGTGATTCGCCAGGACATCGCCTGGCTGTTCCTGCTCGCCAAATTAGCCGAAAAGGCTTCGGCAGATGCCCGTCTGCTGCGCCCGGTCGAAGTGGTCAGCGACTACGAGAAGACCATCTACGACGAACTCGACCTGCTCCGCGAGGCGGCGAATGCCAGCCAGCTGCGCCGCAACTTCGAAGATTCACCGCTGCTCTATGTGCCGCAGGTTTACTGGGACTATTGCCGCCCGCAAGTGCTGGTCATGGAGCGAATCTACGGCGTGCCGGTTACCGATCTGGACACCCTGGCCGATCAGCGCACCGACATGAAGCTGCTGGCCGAACGCGGCGTCGAGATTTTCTTCACTCAGGTTTTCCGCGACAGCTTCTTCCACGCCGACATGCACCCCGGCAATATCTTTGTCAGCAATCGCCAGCCGTGGAACCCGCAATACATCGCCATCGACTGCGGCATCATCGGCAGCCTCACCCCTGAAGATCAGGACTATCTGGCGCGCAACCTGATTGCCTTCTTCAAGCGTGACTACCGCCGCGTGGCGCAACTGCACATCGACTCTGGCTGGATTCCTGCGACCACCAAGGTCAATGATTTTGAAGCCGCCATCCGCACAGTGTGCGAGCCTATCTTCGAAAAACCGCTCAAGGATATTTCCTTCGGCCAACTGCTGATGCGTCTGTTCCAGACTGCCCGGCGCTTCAACATGGAAGTGCAGCCGCAACTGGTCTTGCTGCAAAAAACCCTGCTGAATATCGAAGGGCTGGGGCGCCAGCTCTACCCCGATCTCGACCTGTGGAGCACCGCGCAGCCGTTTCTGGAGCGCTGGATGCGTGAACGAGTAAGCCCGCGCAATGTTCTGCGTAACCTGCAGTTGCAGGCGGAACAAGTGCCGCACCTGTCGCAAATGGCGCGCGACACATTAGACCGCCTGAACCAGCAACAAGTCGCGGCACCTGTCACGCCGCAAAGCCGCTACGGCTGGGCATCACGCCTGCTGGGCGCGGCGTTGATTGCTGGCGCGGTGACTCAGGGTCTAAGCCTGAGCCTGCTGGTCTGGCCAAGCTGGGCCATGCTCGCCGGCGGAATATTCCTGGTGCTGCGCCGATAGCCAGGCCGCAGCGGTGCTGGCACACTAGACCTGTGTAGAGGTTGCTCGGCGAATGCCGCCGAGTAGCCCCGACAAACCTATTTGAAAAGCCCGCATGGGCGGACGATGTGATGAACGATTGGCTCGATGAAATCAAGTGGGACAGTGACGGACTGGTACCGGCAATCGCTCAGGACCACCTCACTGGCCGCGTGCTGATGATGGCCTGGATGAACCGTGAAGCGCTGGCCCTGACAGCCAGCGAGCAGCGGGCGATTTACTGGTCTCGCTCGCGCGCCAAGCTGTGGCGCAAGGGCGAAGAATCCGGCCACGTGCAGAAACTGCATGAACTGCGCCTCGATTGCGACGCTGACGTGATTATCCTCAAGGTTGAACAACTCGGCGGCATAGCTTGCCATACGGGTCGTGAAAGCTGCTTTTATCGGGTTTTTGAAAATGGCGGCTGGAAAACCGTTGATGCGGTGATCAAAGACCCGCAGAGTATTTACCAGAAGGGAAACGGCCATGACTGATACGCTCAACCGACTGGCCGAAGTGCTCGAATCACGCAAAGGCGCCGCTGCGGACTCCTCCTACGTGGCGAGTTTGTACGCCAAGGGCCTAAACAAGATTCTTGAGAAGCTTGGCGAAGAATCTATTGAAACCATTATTGCGGCTAAAGACGCGGCAAACAGTGGTGATTGCAGTGACGTGATCTACGAAACTGCTGACTTGTGGTTTCACAGCATGGTGATGCTGGCCTCGCTGGGGCAACATCCGCAAGCTGTGCTTGATGAGCTGGACAGACGTTTTGGACTTTCTGGGCATGCGGAAAAAGCCGCACGTCCACAATCCTAATCTAATGATAACAACGGAGTAATTCGCATGGGTTTCGGTGGCATTAGCATCTGGCAACTCCTGATCATCCTGCTGATCGTGGTCATGCTGTTCGGTACCAAACGCCTCAAAGGCATGGGCTCGGACATCGGTGATGCGATCAAAGGCTTTCGTAAATCGATGAATACCGACGAGGCCGAAAAGCCTTCCGTTGAAGAGAAGCAAGGGCAGACGATTGATGCCCAGGCGCACAAAGTCGAAGAGCCTGCCAAGAAAGACTAAGCAGCGCTGATTTTTTGTGAACAATGCCTGCAAGCAGCCAAACGCCCGATTGAGCGGACATTTGGCTGCTTGCAGGCGCAGTGGTTTTATCCTGGCACCCTGAGAGCACGTCCTCATGTTCGATGTAGGTTTTTCCGAGCTGCTATTGGTTGGCTTGGTCGCATTATTGGTTCTTGGCCCCGAAAGGTTGCCGGGAGCGGTGCGCACTGCCGGGCTATGGATTGGCCGTATCAAACGCAGCTTCAACACCATGAAGGCTGAAGTTGAGCGCGAGATAGGCGCCGACGAAATTCGCCGGCAACTGCACAACGAGCAGATTCTCGACCTTGAGCGCGAAATGAAGGCGATGAAACAAGAGATCACCGCCCCGTTTACCGCCAACACCGAGCCAACGCCTGCAGAGCCCAAGCCGGCAACCAGCACGCCGGCTGCCGAGGTTGCCAAGCCGCAAACACCGCCCTCTCCTACTCCAGACGCCAGCCAGGATAAAGCCTCACAACCATGAGCCGAGATAGCCAAAGCGATCAGGAAATGCCCCTGATCTCGCACCTGACTGAGTTGCGCACACGGGTGCTGCGTAGCGTTGTTGCAGTACTGCTGCTGTTTGCCGGACTGTTTTACTTCTCTCAAGACATCTACGCGCTCGTCGCCGCGCCACTGCGTGCGTACCTGCCCGCAGGCGCCACCATGATCGCGACCGGCGTGGCATCGCCGTTCCTGACGCCGTTCAAGCTGACCTTGATGGTCGCCCTGTTCCTGTCGATGCCGATCATCCTGCAGCAGATCTGGGGTTTCATCGCGCCCGGCCTGTACAAGCACGAGAAGCGCATTGCCGTACCGCTGCTGATCTCCAGCATTTTCCTGTTCTACGGCGGCATGGCATTCGCCTACTTTGTCGTGTTCCCGATCATGTTCGGCTTCTTTGCCAGCGTGACCCCGGAAGGCGTCGAGATGATGACCGACATCGGCCAGTATCTCGACTTCGTGCTCACCCTGTTCTTTGCCTTCGGCGTGGCCTTCGAGATTCCGGTCGCGACCTTCCTGCTGATCTGGGTCGGCATCATCGAAGTCGAAACCCTGCGCAAGAGCCGCCCCTACGTGATCGTTGGCTGCTTCGCCATCGGCATGGTGTTGACCCCGCCGGATATTTTCTCGCAAACCTTGCTCGCGGTGCCGATGTGGATGCTGTTCGAGACCGGCTTGCTGTTTGGCGCGCTGGTGAAACGCCGCAGCGAATACAGCGAAGAAGACGAAATGCCTGAAGATGCGCCAGCCAGCACGCCAACCCGCGATGCCGAGACAGGCCACGACGACCAGCCGCCTGCTGCTCAACCGTGAATTTACTGCTCCTCGAAGATGCTGATTTCATCACCACCGACCGCGCCCTGTTGCGCGGCCGGCGGTTGCAGCATTTGCATGAAGTGCACCGCGCCGAAACCGGCGACACCCTGCGCGTGGGCCGCCTTGATGGCCTGATGGGCACAGGCAAGATCTTGCAGCTGGGCAGCGATCAGGCCGAAATCCAGATCGAACTCAACCAGCCGCCTCCCGCCAAATTACCGCTGACGCTGCTGCTCGCCATGCCCAGGCCGAAAATGCTGCGCCGCGTGCTACAAACCGTCAGCAGCATGGGCGTACCGCGCCTGGTTTTGCTTAACAGCTATCGGGTCGAGAAGAGCTTCTGGCAAACGCCGTTTCTGCACCCCGAAGCCATTCGTGAGCAACTGATTCTGGGCCTGGAGCAGGCACGCGATACTGTGCTGCCCGAGGTGATCATCGAGAAACGCTTCAAACCCTTTGTCGAAGATCGCTTGCCGCAACTAGCCGCAGGCAGTCTGGCGCTGGTCGGACACCCCGGCGAATACCCGGAGTGCCCACGCGCAGTGACTCAGGCAGTTACCCTGGCGATAGGTCCGGAAGGCGGCTGGATCCCCTATGAGATCGATTTACTGCAAGGCGCGGGGATGACACCGGTGCAACTCGGACAACGCATCCTGCGCGTCGAGACGGCCGTTACCGCCCTGCTCGCGCGCTTGTTCTAAGTTCCTGTTAGCGCTCGCCCTGCTGATGCCAGTGCGCGGGTAATAGCTGCCCGCGAAACGCCTCGCCCTCTTCCAGCATCACCTCAGCGGCTTGCAACGGCTCACCGCACTCGGAGCACACCAGTACGCCATGCATGTGCTGGCCACAGGGCTTGTGGATATGTCGAATCGGCGGGCCTTCTGCGCCGCTCATGTGGCGGTCTCCCCAATTGACCAGCGCCAATACCGCCGGATACAGATCCCGTCCTTTCGGCGTCAGCCGGTATTCCTCGCGCACAGGCCGCTGCTGATAAGCCTGTTTGACCAGAACCTCGGCCTCCACCAGTTTTTTCAGGCGGTCAGCCAGCACATGGCGGGTAACACCGAGGCGACTTTCAAACTCATCGAAACGCCGCACGCCTAGAAAGCATTCGCGTAGCACCAGCAGCGTCCAGCGATCGCCCACCACCGAGAGCGTGCGCGCCAGCGAGCACGGTTGTTGGTCCAGTTGTTCCCAGCGCATTAATCAGCCTCCGTCGAGTACGGTGTTAGAGTAGCTTGACAAGTTCTAAAATGGAACTGACTATCTTATAAGTTCCAAAATAGAACCCATCGAGGCAAAAATGAACCAACAAAAAGCGATTCTGGTGGTGGGCGCGGGCGATGCAACCGGCTCGGCAATTGCCAAACGGTTTGCCCGCGAAGGCTATGTGGCGTGTGTGGCGCGGCGTAATGCCGAGAAATTGCAGCCGCTGGTGGACGACATCACCAGCGCCGGAGGTCAGGCCAGAGCCTTTGGTTGTGACGCCCGTATCGAGAGCCAGGTGGTCGAAATGGTCGAGACCATTGAGCGTGAGGTCGGCCCGCTGGAAGTTGTGGTGTTCAACATTGGCGCCAATGTGCGGTTCTCGATTACCGAAACCACCGAGCGCGTGTACCGCAAGGTCTGGGAGATGGCTGCGCTGTCGGGTTTTCTCACCGGTCGCGAAGCGGCGCGAGTGATGCTGCCACGTAATCAAGGCACCATCATTTTCACCGGCGCCACGGCATCACTGCGCGGCGGCAACGGTTTCTGTGCTTTCGCCGGAGCCAAGTTTGCTTTGCGCGCACTGGCCCAGAGCATGGCCCGTGAACTAGGCCCCAAGGGCATTCATGTTGCGCACCCGATCATTGATGGCGCCATCGACACCGCGTTTATCCGCGAAACCTTTCCCGAGATGTACGCGAAGAAGGATCAGGATGGCATTCTCAACCCCGATCACATCGCCGACACCTACTGGAATATTCACATCCAGCCGCGAGATTGCTGGGTTCATGAGATGGATCTGCGCCCCTGGCAGGAAACCTTCTGAGCGCACGGGCACACAACAATAAATCGCTGACATGAGCACATCATTATGAGTAAAACCGTAGAGTTCTTTTTCGACTTTGGCAGCCCAGCAAGTTATCTGGCCTGGACTCAACTGCCTGAAATAACCCAGCAGGCAGGCGCCGAAATCATCTGGCAGCCGATGCTGCTGGGTGCAGTATTCAAGGCCACTGGCAACCAGTCGCCGGCGATGATCCCCAGCAAGGGCCGCTACATGTTTCAGGACCTGGCCCGCTTCGCTAAGCGCTATCAGGTCGAGATGAATTTCAACCCGCACTTCCCGATCAACACGATTACCCTGATGCGCGGCGCGGCAGGCTATTTGGGCACCGAACATTTCGCGCGTTACGTCGAATGCGTGTTTCGCGCCATGTGGGTCGACAAACAGAACCTCGGCGACCCGCAGGTACTCGGCGAAGTCCTAGCCAATAACGGCTTCGATCCGCAAGCCTTCTTGGCGATGGTCAGCGATGAGGCGGTCAAGGAACGTCTCAAGACCATTACCGAAGACGCCATCAAGCGCGGCGCATTCGGTGCCCCTACGATGTTTGTTGGTGAGCAGCTGTTCTTCGGCCAGGACCGCCTCGACTTCGTTAGCGAAGCACTGGCAAACGGTTGAACGCAAAACGCCTGCGAAGCCAGATTTCAGAGGGCTTCGCAGGCGTTTATGTGATCGCGGAAAAGTGCGTATCAGGTTTCCAGCAGGAAGGTTACCGGCCCGTCATTGACCAGATGCACCTGCATGTCGGCACCAAACTCGCCGGTCGCCACTTGCGCGTGCTTGCTGCGCGCCATCGCGACCAACTCATCGAATACCTGAGCACCTTGCTGTGGCGGCGCGGCACTGGAAAAGCTCGGGCGCAGACCGCTTTTGGTATTAGCCGCCAACGTGAACTGCGAAACCAGCAACAACCCGCCCTGCACATCGCTCAGCGACAGATTCATCTTGCCATCTGCATCACTGAATACCCGGTAGTTGAGCAGCTTGTGGAGCATCTTGCTGGCGCTCGCCTGATCATCCTGCGGCTCGACGCCAACCAGCACCAGCAAGCCTTGCTCGATAGCGCCCACGCAGGTTGCAGCCACCTCGACCCGCGCACTGCTAACACGTTGAATCAGTGCTTTCATGCTTCATCCGGTGCCAAGTTGAGTAGACGATGGGCGATTTGATCGGCCGCTCGCACCAGCGCATCGGTGGTGCCGACTTCCGAGGCCGCGTGCCCGGCATCGCGGATAATCTGCAACTCGCTATTCGGCCAGGCCTGATGCAGCTCCCAGGCGTTCTCAAGCGGGCAGATCACATCGTACCGGCCGTGCACGATTATGCCCGGCAAGTGGGCGATGTTTGGCATGTTATTGAGCAGCTGATTCGGCTCAAGAAAGGCGTTGTTGACGAAGTAATGGCACTCGATGCGCGCAATCGACAGCGCACGGTGCGCCTCGCTGAAACGCTCCACCACCTGCGGATTGGGGCGCAGGGTGGCAGTACGCCCTTCCCACGTCGACCAGGCCTTGGCAGCGTGCATCTGGGCGATCTGATCAGGGCCGGTGAGGCGCTTGTAGAAGGCCTGAATCATATCGCCACGCTCATCAACAGGGATTGGCGCGACATAGTCCTGCCAGAAATCCGGGAACATGCGGCTCGCACCTTGCTGATAGAACCACTGTAATTCCTGCTGACGGCACAGGAAGATGCCACGCAGAATCAGGGCGCTAACCCGGTCGGGGTGGGTTTGCGCGTAGGCCAGCGACAAGGTTGAACCCCAGGAACCGCCAAACAGCACCCATTTATCGATATTCAGGTGCTCACGGATTATCTCCATGTCAGCCACCAGATCCCAGGTGGTGTTGTTTTCGAGGCTTGCATGCGGCGTCGAACGGCCACAGCCGCGCTGATCAAACGTGATAATGCGATAGAGATTAGGGTCGAAGAAGCGCCGGCTCAGCGCATCACAACCAGCGCCTGGGCCGCCGTGAACAAAGACCACCGGCAGGCCGTCGGGCGAGCCGCTTTCATCGACATAAAGCACATGCGGCGCCTCGACGGACAACTCATGGCGTGCGTAAGGCTTGATCTCCGGGTACAGCGTCTGCATGACATACTCCTGACTTTCGCTTGCGTGACGCAAAGTCCTCACCTTCATGACGCCAGTGCTGACTGATTGCGTGCGACACTCCGTCGGGCATCATAACCATGAAAAGGCATCTATGTATGGCAGTTAAAACGTTTGGTCTGGCATTTATTCTGTTGCTGACCCAACTGCTCGGTTGCTCGGCAGACACAACACCGCAAAGTGAACTGGAAGCGGCGGTTGAGCGCCTGCAGGAGAGCCTTGAGAACAAGCGCAACAGCGCTGTGATGGAGCAACTGCACGACGACTTCAGTGCGCAACAGATGTATGACCGCGACTGGGCCAAACGCACCATGACCTTGCTGTTTCTGCGCCACAAGAACGTCCGGGTGCTCGCGCTGAGCAAGCAGAGCCAGATCGATCCGGTGTATCAGAATATTGGTCGCACTCAGGCACAAATCGCGCTAACCGGTGCCAAAGGGCTGATCCCCGACAGCGCCCGCCACTACAGCGTAGAACTTGAGTGGTGGCGCGTCGATGATCAATGGTTGCTGGCACGCCTGAACTGGCAATAAGCCTGACTCACGCGCGCCCTGCAACAGCTTACTCGGCCGGCATTTTCGAGTCCGGCGTGCGCCAGATCAGCTTGCTGGTGTCATAGCCACGGCCGTGGGCAACGTCGACCAGATTGTCGCGCACCGACTCAGTAACCTCGGGGGTGCGTGACAGAATCCAGAGGTATTCGTAATCCGGGCTGCCGACGACTGCGGTGGTGTAGTCATCGTCGAGATACAACACCCAGTACTCGCCCTTGCTAACGCCCGGCAGCAGCGTGCTGAACCAGTTATCGAAGCTCACCCACAGTTTGTCGGTCTTGCCCTGAACCTGGGGAACAGCGGTGCCTTGGGCTTCTTGCCAGCCGCCCTCAGCGCTGCGGCAACGATTGAGCACGCCCACCGTGCCGTCATCACGCAGATCGTAATGCGCTTCGGACTGCGCGCAGTTGCGCTGGAAGAACATCGGCAAGCGCGCCAGTTCGTACCAAGTGCCCTGATAACGCTCCAGATTAACCTTGTCGACTGTTTTCGGCGGCACCGAACCAGTACCCGAATTCGCACACGCGGCCAGCACCAGCGGGGCCAGCAATACCAATAGAAAACGCATCAATTTAAGCTCCTCACTTCAGGCCTTCACCGGAAAACATAATCACCTTGTCACCTGCATACTGCACGCTGATGAAATGCTTGCTATCGCCCCAGGTGCAGCTCGACATGCCCATTGCACCGGCACAGTCATCCGGTGCGCCTAACAGCTTTTCGACCTCAGGCTTGGTCATTCCGGATTCAAGCTTGGCGTAGTTTTCTTGATTGACCTTGCTGCACGCGACAATCAACAGACAACTGCCCAACAGCGCTAAGTTACGCAGCGGCATGATCAACTCCCTTGTTATATGACATACAAATACCGCATGCGCTGGTTCAAGCGCGCTGCGGTTGGATTGATGCACAAGTCTGGCACAGCACTTGGCAATCTGCTCAATTGGACGTCAGAACCGCGAGCCGGGTTCCTTGAGGAAAGCCACTTCTTCGCCACTGGAGCGACGACCCAACACAGTGTTGCGGTGGGGGAAGCGGTTAAAACGCTCAATCACGCGCTGATGGCGCTCGGCGTAATCAAGATAATCAGCAAAGACCAGCTGGTCTGCCGGGCCGGCCTCATCAAGCAAGCGCCGAAACTGGGCGACCGCACGACGCTGCTGGCCGGGGTCTTCGGCATGTTCGAGAACCAGATAGATGAATACCCGCTCAATCGGCTGCAACTGCTGGTCCAGCCCGGCCTCGATGCCATCGCGCACCATTGCCTGAGCTTGCGAGTCACCTGCAAACGATTTGGGGTTATTGCGGTAGATCATGCGAGGCAGCTGGTCGAGCAACAGCACAACTGCCAACAAGCCTCGCGGATCAGTCAGCCAGTCATTCAACTGCCCGGCCAGGGCATCACGCACCAGAGGCGCAAACAGCTCACGCGCCTCGTTGTCCTGCATGACGTTTTTGCCAAACCAGAGTTTGCCGCGCGCAGCCGCAATTTCATGTGCGGCTGCCTGCACATCAGCGCCGAACCACCACTCGTGCAAGGGTTGCCAAGGCGCTGTCATGCATTACTCCTGGTGGTAAGCGGTGACGCGCTCGACTTCTTCTTTAGAGCCGAGGAACACCGGCACACGCTGGTGCAACGAGGTCGGCTGGATATCGAGAATCCGCTGGTTGCCGTCGGTGGCTACACCGCCCGCCTGCTCGATGATGAAGGCCATCGGGTTGGCCTCGTACATCAGGCGCAGCTTGCCCGGCTTGTCGTCGCGGTTATCGCGCGGGTACATGAACAGGCCGCCGCGGGTAAGAATACGGTGAACGTCGGCAACCATGGCGGCAATCCAACGCATGTTGAAGTTCTTCTTCAGCGGGCCTTCGGCGCCAGCCAGCAACTCGCCGACGTAACGCTTGACCGGCTCTTCCCAATGACGCTGGTTGGACATGTTGATGGCGAACTCCTGAGTGGCCTCAGGCACCTTGATGTCGTCGTGGGTGAGCACGAAGCTGCCCAGTTCACGGTCCAGGGTGAAGCCTTTAACGCCATTGCCCATGGTCAGCAGCAACATGGTTTGCGGGCCATAAATGGCATAGCCAGCGCATACTTGTTGAGAGCCAGGCTGGAGGAACGCTTCTTCACCCAGATCACCCTTGTCGCCTTTGCGATCAGGGCAACGCAGTACCGAGAAAATGGTACCGACCGAGACGTTGACGTCGATGTTCGACGAGCCGTCCAGCGGATCGAATACCAGCAGGTAAGCACCCTTCGGGTAACGGCCTGGGATTTGATAAGCGTTGTCCATCTCCTCGGAAGCCATGCCGGCCAGGTGACCGCCCCACTCGTTGGCTTCGAGAAGGATTTCGTTGGAGATCACGTCGAGCTTTTTCTGCACCTCACCCTGCACGTTCTCAGTACCCATGCTGCCGAGCACGCCGCCCAGTGCACCTTTCGACACTTGATGGCTGATCGCCTTGCAGGCCCGTGCAACAACTTCAATCAAGAAGCGAAGATCAGCCGGAGTATTGTGGCTGCGGGTTTGCTCGATCAGATAGCGGCTCAGGGTAACGCGTGACATGTGAGGCTCCAAGGATAGGAAATCGCATGCAGTTTAACCGTTTATGGGCGCCAGCGTCTCCTGCTGCCGCCCATCGGTACTTACCAGTCCCAGGCGAGTGACAGCGCAACACCTTGCTGCTTGTTGTCGTCGCTCTTGCTCAGGCTATAAACGCCACGCAATGCCAGGTCGCTCGTCAGTTGCTGGCTGAAACCGAGACTGGCGCGATCGAGGTTATCGTCGGGGATGTAGCCCGCCAGTTCGTAGTCGATGCCCGGCAAGCTGTTGAGCGAGGTACGCACGTCCGTGCTGTCGTCATCGTACTCAGTTTCGTGGGCAATCTCAGCGAATAGCTGGGTGGCTTGCGTCACCGCCCAACGCCCTTGCAGACCAATGCCCAAGCGCTTGGAGGTACGGTCCTGATCGCCAAAGGTCAACGCTGTAGAACGGTTACCGGACTCAGCGTAGCCGTCGACCTCAACCTTGGCATAGTCGGCGCTGATAAATGGGCTCAGGTGCCAATTGCTACCCGGCTGGGCAATGTCGTAACCGGCACGCGCAGAGAGCCCCCACAAGGAGCCTTCGGTGTCGCCTTTTTCAACGCGCTCAACACGGCCCAAATCGATTTTGCGCTTGAGATCGTGATAATCCAGATAGCCCGCGCTGAGCGAAGCGTCAGCCCACCAGCGGTTACGCTGGTACTGCGCAAACACGCTGCCCAAATAACTGCGCATGTCGTAATCAGAGTCGGCGCTGCCCACTTCCAGATTTTGCTCATAAAGGCCCATCAACAGGCCAACCCGCCAGCTGTCATCAAGCCGGTAGCTGCCGCCAACTTTCAAGCTGTAGCCATCACCGTCGCCACTTGGCGCTGCCGCCTGGCTGTCAAAATCCAGCCGCTGTCCGCCACCGGCCACAATGGCGCGCCACTGACCGACCGGCTGCCACGCCTCCCAATCAGCGACATATTGATTACGCAGCTGATCTTGATGCGCACGCAAGGTGCCGTGCGCCATTTCTGGCAACAGGCTGACTTCCCATGGCGCGGCGAGCAGCGAATAGGCGTAGTCAGCAACTATCTGCTGAACCGCCGTGGTTGGGTGAACACCGTCGTTGTAGAGCAGTTTGCTGGGGTCTGGCGTGGCGCTGTTGATGCCCCACGTGGCATTGATGTTGGCGCAATCGGCAAAACAGCTGCCGGTTAGATTTTGCGTGGTATCAAAACCATAAGAGCCCGCATTTTGCAGCACTTCAGTAAACAGTGCCGGCACGTTCAACGGAATGATTTGCGCATCAATCTGCGCGAGCTGACGGACCAGCTCGGCATTGAACCCTTGGCCAATCGCGCTAACGGTTGGCGCCAAAGGCATACCCGAAATAGCCGGTGTTGTGCCCACGTTTGGCAACAACGAGACCATGATGTATCGAGCGCCAGCGCCTTGCAGCGCGCGCACACTATCTGCCAGCTGGGTGGCCGCAGCCGCTGGCCCGGTGACAAAAATCGTGCCCTGCAGGAAATCGTTACCGCCACCGTTAACGTAGAACAACGCATTCGGATCAAGGCTCAGACCGCGATTCGCTAAATCAACCAGATAACCATCACGGGTGCGAGTGCCGGCAACCGAGCCACCGGCCTGGGTGATTGAGTTATAAATCTGATCGGTGCGGTAACCGCCCACAGCCCAGTTATTACCGTCAGCCAGACCTTGATCGGCAAATACTTGCGAGGTCGATGGCGTTTGCGCACCTAAACCGAGCTGTTCGCCCAACAACATTGGCGAGGTTGATCCGAAGATCTCACCACTGCCGTTTTGATAGGTCGGGCCGACACGGTTGGTGAAGCGGTTGGTGGCGCCAGCGGGGCCGCCCGGATCAGCAAACTGGCCGGCATCACTGAGGCTGTCGCCAAATACCACCAAGCTTGAGAAGGGGCCAGCATGGCTGGACGTTGAATAACCGGCGAGCAAGCACGCCACAGCAAGCGGAGTTAGGATGCGTTTCAAAGGGTATTCCTTATTTTATTGTTATAGGCATGACCAACTGATCAAATCTAGTCAGTTTTGCAAATATTGCATTAGATTTGCGTCACACTTTTTGTTCACAAAAGCCGGTGATCTCACCACTCAGCTCAACGTCGCCCGCTGACTTCAACGAGTGATGCGCGCCAATTCGCCCTGCCAGCAAAGCCCATCAGCCTGATTTAACTGCTGGATTAACCACCGGCGAGCAGAAGACGCTTCACAAATAAGCAGACGCCGCTATCATCACCCGCCGCAACTCCCTCCTACGCTTAGCAGACCGATGAAAAACAACCTGATCGCCGCCGCAGAAATTGACCGCCTCGACACGTGGGCCAAATACACCAGCGACATGTGTCACAGCTGCAACTCCAGCTGCTGCACGCTGCCTGTTGAGGTGCGCATTAGCGACTTGATTCGCATGGGCGTGGTCGATGAGTTCGAGCGTGGCGACCCGCCGAAGAATGTCGCCAAGCGTTTGCAGAAAGAAGGCATCGTCGAGCGTTATAACCAGAAGTCGGGCATCTTTACCCTGACGCGCATGTCGAACAACGACTGCCTGTATCTCGATCGCAAAACACGCCTGTGCACCATTTACGACAAGCGCCCGGAAACCTGCCGCAATCACCCGAAGATTGGCCCGCGCCCCGGTTACTGCGCGTACATTCCCAAAGCTGTTCGCTGACAGCAGGCATAAAAAATCCCGCATCGGCGGGATTTTTTATGGGCGGGTGCAAACCTGTAGCGGCGGATCAGGTTCCGCTTTTTATCAGCGGCTGGTTGCTCACCTGTTCATCCGGCGCCGGATGGTTCTTACGGGTCTTGATCATGCTGAAGTCGATTAACGACTTAGGCTGACTCGGGTCGCCGATAATCTGCGGCCGCACGGTGAACTGATCGCTGATCAGGCTCTTGCTCTTGTCCAACTCACCGAAGCTCAAGCCCGCCAGATCTGCCCATGTATGGATCAGGTTAGCGCTGCTGTACGGGCGACTGAGCATCGACTTGAAGTCGAACGAGCTGTGCTGTTTCCACTTGTCCGAAGCCCAGACAATGAACGGAATGGTGTACATCGGCGCCGTCGGCTTGCCTTCGTTACGCCCAATCACACCGCCATCGGCCGAGTCGAACACCGCCTCGCCGTGGTCAGACAGATACAGCAGGAAACCGTCTGGCTGGCTGGCCGAAAACTCTTTGATCAGACTGGAGACCACGAAGTCGTTGTACAGCACCGCGTTGTCATAGCTGTTGTAGGTTGGCAGCTGATCCTCAGTGACCCATTTCGGCACACCGCTGTTATCCGTGAATTTCTCAAACTCTTCGGGGTAGCGGTACTTGTAGCGCATATGCGTGCCGAGCAAGTGCACCACAATCAGTTTACGCGGGGCCTTGTCGGCCAGTGCCTTGTTGAACGGCTTGAGCACATCGCCGTCGTACTGGCGCGCATTCTGATTGAGGTTGTTGTTCAGGTACACCTGCTCGTCGGTCTGCTTGGAGAACGTGGTGAGCATGGTGTTGCGCTTGGTCATGGTCTGCTGGTTAGTGATCCAGAAAGTCTTGTAACCCGCCTGCTCCATCATGTTGATGATCGAAGGCGTGGTCAGATAACCATCAGGGTTGTTCTCGTCAGCAAAGGTCAGCACCTGTTGCAGGGCTTCGATGGTGTAGGGCCGTGGCGTAACCACGTTATCGAACACCTGCAACTGATCGCGCAACTTGTCCAGTTCCGGCGTGGTCTCGCGGTTGTAGCCATACAGGCTCATGCGTTGACGGTTAGTCGATTCGCCAATCACCAGCACCAGCGTTGACGGCTGATCCGCACGCGCCTCGACCATGTTGGTCAGCGGTGCAAGCTTGGCATTGCCCTCAAGCAAGGTGTTCATGTTTTCCAGTTGCTTGCGGTACTTGTTGTAGCCCACCACCAACTGCCAGGGCACGGCGGGCTCAAAGCGCCCTTCAAATTTGTCGATGGCAGCCTGCGTCGGGCCGCTTTTCTGGTACTCGCGCACCGCTGGATAGCCGATCAGCGAAAGCGCCAAGATGACGGCCAGCGCATACGACTGCGACTTACCCGAATGCAGCGGACGCACTTTACGCCAGATCAACCACGCACCGAGCGTGTAAATCAGGTAAACGGGCACCATCCACCAGACGAAGTACTGCCCGAAATACTCGGTGCTCTCGGCCATGTTCGACTCGAACATGATGAAGATGACGCTTTGCGAGAACTGCTGGCCGTAGATGCAAAAGTAGCCCAGACCAATCAAAGAGGTCAGCCAGAGGACGATACCGATGCCACCGGCAATGCTTTTGGTCTTGGAGGGAAACAGTAAAACCGGGATCAGCCAGAGGCCACTGACCAGGAATGCCTGACGAAAACTGGTGAAACCGTTAGTCCCGGTCAGTTGAATCAGAACCTGGGTAACACCCGAAAAATACCAGAAGAACAGGAATAACCAGGCGAGCCCCGCCCAGTCCCAACCCTGCCTTTCCTTGGCGTTAGATGATTGCATTAATAACTCCTAAACCAGTCGATCGCTCACAGCTCGTATGCAGTGGCACAGAGCAATGCGTTATCAAGGCCTCGGATGCTAGCAATCGGTCTGTGAAAAAAATGTCCACAGATCCAAGTAATTTCTGCCACCCATAAAAAAGCCCCGCCAGCGGAACTGGCGGGGCTTTTAGCGCTTGGCTAGAACTTAGTTCTTGCTGGCACGCTTACGGTCAGTCTCAAGCAGGAACTTCTTGCGCAGACGGATCGACTTAGGCGTGATTTCAGCCAGTTCGTCGTCTTCGATGAATTCCAGAGCCTGTTCCAGGGTGTAACGGATTGGCGGAACCAGTGCGATGGTTTCGTCTTTACCGGAAGCACGCATGTTGTCGAGCTTCTTGCCCTTGGTTGGGTTAACAACCAGGTCGTTGTCACGGCTGTTGATACCAACCAGCATGCCTTCGTACACGTCATCGCCGTGGCCGAGGAACAGCTTGCCACGCGCCTGCAGGGTTTCCAGCGAGTAAGTCAGTGCCTTACCGGTAGCGCTCGAAACCAGAACGCCCTGAACGCGGCCGCCCATGTCACCCGACTTCATCGGGCCATAGTGGCTGAAGATGCTGGTCAGGATGCCCGAACCCGAAGTCAGGGTCAGGAACTGGTTACGGAAGCCGATCAGGCCACGCGCAGGAATGGTGTACTCAAGACGTACACGACCTTTGCCATCCGGAACCATGTTGGTCAGGTCGCCTTTACGGTTACCCATCTGTTCCATCATCGGGCCCTGATGCTGCTCTTCCAGGTCGATGGTGACGTTTTCGAATGGTTCGTGCTTAACGCCGTCAACCATGCGGATGATTACTTCAGGACGACCTACAGCCAGCTCGAAGCCTTCGCGACGCATGGTTTCGATCAGTACCGAGAGGTGCAGTTCGCCACGGCCAGAGACCTTGAACTTGTCAGCGCTGTCGCCTTCTTCAACGCGCAGTGCCACGTTGTACAGCAGTTCTTTGTCCAGACGCTCTTTGATGTTACGGCTGGTGACGAACTTGCCTTCCTTACCGCAGAACGGCGAGTCGTTAACCTGGAAGGTCATGCTCACGGTTGGCTCGTCAACGGTCAGTGGTTCCAGCGCCTCAACGGTCAGCGGATCGCACAGGGTGTCGGAGATGAACAGTTCGTCCATGCCGCTGACGCAAACGATGTCACCGGCTTGAGCTTCGCCGACTTCAACGCGCTGCAGGCCCGAGTGACCCATGATCTTGAGGATACGGCCATTGCGCTTCTTGCCGTCGGTACCGATAGCGGTAACCGGGGTGTTGGTCTTGACCTTACCGCGAGCGATACGGCCGATACCGATAACACCGAGGAAGCTGTTGTAGTCCAGCTGCGAGATCTGCATCTGGAACGGGCCATCAACGTCTACAGCCGGAGCCGGTACGTGGTCGATGATCGCCTGGAACAGCGGGTCCATGTTGTCTTGCAGGTTGTCGTGCTCAAGACCTGCAATACCGTTCAGGGCGCTGCAATAAACGATTGGGAAGTCGAGCTGCTCTTCGGTTGCACCGAGGTTGTCGAACAGGTCGAAAATCTGGTCAACAACCCAGTCAGGACGCGCGCCCGGACGGTCGATCTTGTTGATTACAACGATTGGGCGCAGGCCGGCTTTGAACGCTTTCTGCGTTACGAAGCGAGTCTGTGGCATCGGGCCGTCTTGGGCGTCAACCACCAGCAGCACGGAGTCAACCATGCTCATTACACGCTCTACTTCACCACCGAAGTCGGCGTGCCCCGGGGTGTCTACGATGTTGATGTCGTAGTCGTGCCATTTCAGCGCGGTGTTTTTCGCCAGAATGGTAATACCACGTTCTTTTTCCTGGTCGTTGCTGTCCATCACGCGCTCGTTTTCAAGCTCTTTACGATCAAGCGTGCCGGACTGGCGCAGGAGTTTGTCTACCAGGGTAGTTTTACCGTGGTCAACGTGGGCGATGATGGCGATGTTACGTAGATTATCGATCACTTGTGTATCTCAATCAGAGGATTCGGTTGCCGCATAGTTTAGGCGGCGAGTATTAACTAAATATAAATTCTGCTAGACGGCGTAAGTGCACAGGCGCTGTTTTACGCCGTCTTCATGTCGGGAGGGCGATGGCGGATGCTTCCGCCATTCAACCCGGGCGTTCTATGTCGGACGATAAACGCGCACATTGGCATGCCCCTCGTTTAACAAGTGGTGAGCATGCAAACGGCTCATGACGCCTTTATCGCAATAAAGGAGATATTGGCGATTGGCGTCCAGCTCCTTGAAGCGGCTGTTCAGGGCATAGAACGGCAGCGTCTGCACTTCGATACCGGGCAGTTCAAGCGGCTCGTCCTCGGCGCTATCCGGATGACGGATATCAATGACTACCTGGCCGGCCAGCACTTCGCCGACCTCTTCCACAGCAATATCCTTGCCCAACTCGTCGATAACTTTGTCGATCGGCAACTGGGTGGCGCGCTCAAGCGCACGCTCAAGAATCGCCATGTCGAACTGCTGCTCTTCATAAATGATCCGGTCGCGCTTGGCGCGCGTGGTCGGATTCACCGAGATTACGCCACAGTACTCAGGCATATGGCGGGCAAATTCGGCGGTGCCGATTTTGGTCGCGGTATCAATAATGTCTTGCTTGTGGCTGGCAATCAGCGGACGCAGTACCAGCTTGTCGGTCACCGAATCGATCACCGAAAGGTTCGGCAGTGTCTGGCTCGACACCTGCGAAATGGCTTCGCCGGTCACCAGGGCATCAATATTCAGACGGTCTGCAACCTGCGCCGAGGCGCGCAGCATCATGCGCTTGAGCACAACGCCCATCTGGCTGTTATCAACCTTTTGCAGAATCTCGCCGAGCACTTCCTCAAACGGCACGCTGACAAACAGAACGCGCTGGGAGCTGCCGAACTTCTTCCATAAATAGTGCGCAACTTCCATCACGCCCAATTCGTGGGCACGACCGCCCAGATTGAAGAAGCAGAAATGCGTGACCATGCCGCGGCGCATCATCTGGTACGCCGCAACGGTCGAGTCGAAACCACCGGACATCAATACCAGGGTCTGCTCAACCGAGCCCAGCGGGTAGCCGCCAATGCTTTCGTGTTGATTGTGGATAACGAAAAGACGCTGATCGCGAATTTCCATGCGTACCACAACTTCAGGCTCTTTCAGCGAGATCCCGGCCGCACCGCACTGCTGGCGCAACTGGCTGCCAACATAGCGTTCGATGTCCATCGAGCTGAAATCATGCTTGCCTGCACGCTTACAGCGCACAGAAAAAATCTTGCCGGGCAGTTGATGGGCGAAATGCTTTTTGCATTTTTCCAGCACATCATCAAAATCACCCAGCGGATATTCGTTAACTTCGAGGAAGTGAACGATGCCTGGCGTGCAACTGAGACGCTCAGTCATCTCGCGCAGGATCTTTTCATCGGTAATCTTGGTTTCGACTTCCAGGTTGTCCCACACACCCGTAACCAGCAGCTGCGGATCGAGATCGCGGAGCACCGAACGGATGTTCTTCGCCAATTGCCGGATGAAGTTCTTGCGAACTGGCCGGCTCTTGATGGTGATTTCTGGGAAAACTTTTACGATCAGTTTCATGGAAGCAACGCGCGCCAAGCTCGCGAAAAAACAGGGGCGCGGATTATACCGGAAATTGCTCAAGGTTTGATCAAAAAACTTACAACGGATTTTCAACGCTCTATATTGGTGCGTCGCAGTTTCATAAAGAGCCAGATTGGTGCATGCATTTTCTGAAACTGACCGCAAACACGCCGATACGCCTGTATTTCTGGCTTTTTACCCATCACAGTGCACTGGCATGCAATTTGCTCCCTTGTGAGGCAGAGAGTCCTGGCGGAGTATCCGCAGGCTTTACTGAACTTTGAGGGCTCAACAGAAAGAGCCTTATCCACCTGGAGGACAGCATGTCGAAGTCGATTCAACTTATTAAAGAACACGACGTGAAGTGGGTAGACCTGCGCTTCACTGACACCAAGGGTAAGCAGCACCACGTAACCATGCCGGCTCGCGATGCATTGGACGACGAATTCTTCGAACACGGCAAAATGTTCGACGGCTCCTCCATCCACGGCTGGAAAGGCATCGAAGCCTCCGACATGATCCTGATGCCGGTTGACGACACTGCTGTGCTCGACCCGTTCACCGAAGAGCCAACCCTGATTCTGGTTTGCGACATCATCGAACCAAGCACCATGCAAGGCTACGATCGCGACCCACGCTCGATCGCCAAGCGCGCTGAAGAGTTCCTTAAGTCGACCGGTATCGGTGACACCGTATTCGTAGGCCCGGAGCCTGAGTTCTTCATCTTCGACGAAGTGAAGTTCAAGTCGGACATCTCCGGCTCGATGTTCAAAATTTTCTCTGAGCAGGGTTCCTGGAACACTGACGCAGACATCGAAGGCGGCAACAAAGGCCACCGTCCTGCTGTTAAAGGTGGTTACTTCCCAGTTCCGCCGTGCGACCACGACCACGAAATCCGTACTGCCATGTGTAATGCCATGGAAGATATGGGCCTGGTCATCGAAGTTCACCACCACGAAGTGGCGACTGCCGGCCAGAACGAAATCGGCGTTAAGTTCAACACGCTGGTAGCCAAGGCTGACGAAGTTCAGACCCTGAAGTACTGCGTACACAACGTAGCTGATGCCTACGGTAAAACTGCTACCTTCATGCCTAAGCCACTGTACGGCGACAACGGCTCGGGTATGCACGTTCACATGTCGATCTCCAAAGACGGCAAGAACACCTTCTCCGGCGAAGGCTATGCCGGCCTGTCTGACACCGCTCTGTACTTCATCGGCGGTATCATTAAGCACGGTAAAGCACTGAACGGCTTCACCAACCCGTCGACCAACTCGTACAAGCGTCTGGTCCCAGGTTTCGAAGCACCTGTTATGCTGGCCTACTCGGCACGTAACCGTTCGGCTTCCATCCGTATTCCTTACGTTTCGAGCCCTAAAGCTCGTCGTATCGAAGCTCGCTTCCCGGATCCGGCTGCCAACCCATACCTGGCTTTCGCAGCACTGCTGATGGCCGGTATCGACGGTATCCAGAACAAGATCCACCCTGGCGATGCAGCTGACAAGAACCTGTACGACCTGCCACCAGAAGAAGGCAAGTTGATCCCACAGGTTTGCGGCAGCCTGAAAGAAGCCCTGGAAGAGCTGGACAAAGGTCGTGCGTTCCTGACCAAAGGCGGCGTATTCAGCGACGACTTCATCGATGCTTACCTTGAGCTCAAGCACGAAGAAGAAATCAAAGTACGCACCTTCGTACACCCGCTGGAATACGACCTGTACTACAGCGTCTAAAACCTGCGAGCTGCAAAATGAGGCCACCTTCGGGTGGCCTCATTGCATTAGGAGTCTTTTAAACGGAAACACCCGCTTACGATGAGTTAGCCCGACAGAGGCCAAAATTGCGCTGCAGTGACGCAGCTCGCAGCCAAGTCGCTTGCCAGTAGCGTCTGGCGGTGCAAATCTACAAGGGTCAATAATTGGGAGACTCACCATGCGCCGCATGCTCACTTGCGCACTGCTGGTAATCGCACTGCCCGTTAGCGCTCAAATCTATAAATACACTGACGCCAATGGTAATACCGCGTATACCAATCAGCCGCCTGACGGCACCAAGGTTGAGACTGTTGAAGTTGAACCGACCAATACGGTCGAGATTCAGCAGCCCAGTATGCCGCCACCCATCAACCAGTCTGATTCAGAAGAACAGGTGGCGCCTTATCGCACCCTGCAACTGACCAATCTGCCGGACGATGAAGCCCTGCGCGCCAACAACGGCACATTCAGCGTGGGCGTACAGATTGATCCGCGCCTGAGCCCGGCGCATCGCTTTCAGTTGATCCTCGACGGCCAGCCATACGGACAAACCAGCAGCGTACCAATGCTGCAAGTAACCAATGCTGACCGTGGCGAGCACACGTTAGCCGTTCGGGTCGTTGGTTCAAATGGCCCGGTACAACAGAGCGACAGCGTTACGATTACCGTGCAACGGGTGAGCACCAACAGCCCGGCACTTAACAAACCCACTCCACGCAAGAGCCCATAACCCTTAATCATGCGCCTCATTATGCTTTGCCTGATGCTGTTGAGCTTTTCCGCAGCGGCGCAGGTCTACACCTACATTGATGCCGAAGGGAATCGGGTCTTCACCGACAAACCCAGGGCAGGCAACGCCAAACGCGTTGAGCTGCCTACCACCAACACCATGCCAGTGCCCGGGCAAACCAGAGCGCCGGTCACCAAGGTTGAGAAGCCCGCAGAGCCGCAAGTTCACTATCAATTGCTGCGCATTCTGGTGCCGCAGCCGGACGCCACCATACGCAGCAATAACGGTGACCTGATTGTCAGTGCCACCAGCGAGCCAACACTGCAACAAGGCCATCGCTATCGCCTGTTGCTGGATGGCAACGTGACGGGCGAAGCCGGCACCAGCCCGGTATTCCCGCTGGAGAATCTCGACCGCGGTACTCACCAGCTGTCTGTTGAAATAATTGATGAGCAGGACCGCACCGTCGAGCGCACCCCCAACCAGCCAGTGCATATCTTGCGCACCTCGTTGGCTCAGCGACGCATGGCCAAGCCTTGCCAGCTGCCTGAATACGGCGTTCGTCCGGAATGCCCGATCGACGAAAAACCCGAAGAGCCGGACATCCCTTTCGTCCCGTTTATCTGACCTGACAACGCATCGCACCATCTCGGTGCGTCGCCGCACGTCGAATCCTATACTCTCCCCATTTTGGGTCGCAGCAAAACCCGCTATTTGCACTAAACCATTCGCTAAGCGCCGAAATAACGCTGTTTATTGCGACTTTTCGGGGCTTTGGTTTGCTTCTTGCATTTTCTAGACAACTGCCGGAATGCCCAAGCCTATGATCATTAATGACGCACTGCACCGCCTGTTGCTCGACAATCTGACCACCGCCACCTTGCTACTCAATGCCGACCTGCGCCTTGAGTACATGAATCCGGCGGCAGAGATGCTGCTGGCTGTCAGTGGGCAACGCAGCCACGGCCAGTTCATCAGCGAACTGTTCACCGAATCGCAAGAGGCGCTGATTTCCCTGCGCCAAGCGGTCGAAGAAGCGCACCCGTTCAACAAACGCGAAGCGACACTGACCTCGGCGTCCGGGCAAACATTGACCGTCGACTACGCCGTAACGCCGTTATTCAATAAAGGCGAAACCCTGCTGCTGCTGGAAGTGCTGCCGCGTGACCGCTTGTTGCGCATCACCAAAGAAGAAGCGCAGTTGTCCAAGCAGGAAACCACCAAGATGCTGGTGCGCGGGCTGGCCCACGAGATCAAGAACCCACTCGGTGGCATTCGCGGCGCGGCGCAACTGCTGGCGCGTGAACTGCCGGAAGAGAGCCTCAAGGATTACACCAACGTCATCATCGAGGAAGCCGACCGTCTGCGTAATCTGGTCGACCGCATGCTCGGCTCAAACAAGCTGCCGCTGCTGGCCATGACCAACATTCACGAAGTACTGGAGCGTGTGAGCAATTTGGTCGAGGCCGAATCGCAAGGCGGCATCACCTTAGTACGCGACTACGATCCGAGCATCCCGGATGTACTGATCGACCGCGAACAAATGATTCAGGCCGTGCTCAATATTGTGCGCAACGCCATGCAGGCGCTGGCACCGCTCAGCGATATTCGTCTCGGCCGGATCACCCTGCGCACCCGCGCATTGCGCCAGTTCACCATCGCGCATGTTCGTCATCGTCTGGTGACTAAAATCGAGATTATCGACAACGGACCGGGAATTCCGTCCGAGCTGCAAGAAACCATCTTCTACCCCATGGTCAGCGGACGTGCCGATGGCACCGGTCTGGGCCTGGCCATTACTCAGAACATCATCAGTCAGCATCAGGGTTTGATTGAGTGTGAAAGCCATCCCGGCCACACCGTGTTCTCAATCTTTTTGCCGCTGGAACAAGGAGTAACTCCGTCATGAGTCACAGTGAAACCGTATGGATCGTCGACGACGACCGTTCCATCCGCTGGGTGTTGGAAAAAGCCCTGCAACAAGAGGGCATGACTACTCAGAGTTTCGAAAGTGCAGACGGCTTGATCAGTCGGCTAACGCGCCAACAGCCCGATGTGATCATCTCGGACATCCGCATGCCGGGCGCGAGCGGCCTGGAGTTGCTGGCTAAAATCCGCGAAATGCACCCGCGCCTGCCGGTCATCATCATGACTGCGCATTCGGATCTCGACAGCGCCGTGGCCTCTTATCAGGGCGGCGCATTCGAATACCTGCCCAAGCCGTTCGACGTTGACGAAGCAGTTTCGCTGGTCAAGCGGGCGATTCAGCACGCGCAGGAACAGCAGAACCTCAACGTTCCGGCAGTGGCTGCACAAACGCCGGAAATCATCGGTGAAGCACCTGCGATGCAGGAAGTATTCCGCGCCATCGGCCGTCTTTCGCACTCCAACATCACCGTGCTGATCAATGGCGAGTCGGGCACCGGTAAAGAACTGGTCGCCCACGCCCTGCATCGGCACAGCCCACGCTCGGCGTCGCCATTTATTGCGCTGAACATGGCTGCGATTCCCAAGGACTTGATGGAGTCCGAGCTGTTCGGCCATGAAAAAGGCGCATTCACCGGCGCGGCCAACCTGCGTCGCGGCCGCTTCGAGCAAGCCGACGGCGGCACGCTGTTCCTCGATGAAATCGGCGACATGCCGGCCGACACCCAAACCCGCTTGCTGCGCGTACTGGCCGACGGCGAATTTTATCGGGTCGGCGGCCATGTGCCAGTCAAGGTTGATGTGCGCATCATTGCGGCGACTCACCAGAACCTCGAAACGCTGGTCAACGATGGCAAGTTCCGTGAAGACTTGTTCCACCGCCTCAACGTAATCCGCATTCATATTCCGCGCCTGTCGGACCGCCGCGAAGACATCCCGACACTCGCACGCCATTTCCTCAGCCGCGCTGCGCTTGAGCTGGCGGTTGAACCGAAACTGCTGAAACGAGAAACCGAAGACTACCTGCAGCATTTGCCGTGGCCAGGGAACGTGCGCCAGCTGGAAAACACCTGCCGCTGGATCACCGTCATGGCGTCTGGCCGTGAAGTGCATGTTGGCGACCTGCCGCCTGAGCTGCTCGCCCAGCCGCAAGAGAGCGCACCGGTCAGCAATTGGGAACAAGCCTTGCGCCAGTGGGCTGATCAAGCGCTGGCACGCGGCAACTCAAACCTGCTCGACAGCGCCGTACCGGCCTTTGAACGCATCATGATCGAGACAGCGCTCAAGCATACCGCTGGCCGACGTCGTGACGCCGCAGTGCTGCTCGGCTGGGGTCGCAACACCCTGACGCGCAAGATCAAAGAGTTGGGCATGAACATCGACGGTGGCGACGACGACAGCGACGACGACAACTGAGTCAGCCCCGCATGCCTTAAGTGTTAATAAAAGCGCCCCCAATGCACCAGGCATCGGGGGCGCTTTGCTTTCATCGCAGTAATTTCATGTGGGCAAAGAAGCCGCCCTCTTCACCTGACCCGACTCGCTGGCATTCAACATTCACTTGCCTGCACCGAAGGCAAATCGCCCGCAGCTTCCTGATTCAGAGAAAGCGCCGGGCGGTTGAGCGGCTTTCTCCCAGCTGATTATTTCAGCCTATATTGAAGACTCCATTCGCTCATAGCCTGCGCCATGGCTCAGCTATTGAGCGCAGTCATAGGTTGATTCCAATCAGGAGCGTGCCATGCCTAATGCCACAAGTACGGTTCGACTGCACCGCGTGCTGCGGGCGCCTGCCGAACGTGTTTACAAAGCCTTCACTGATAAAAGCGCGCTGGAACGCTGGTTGCCGCCCTTTGGCTTTACCGGCGCCATCGAAGAGATTGATGTGCGCGTCGGAGGGGGTTACCGCATGTCTTTCACCAATTTCAGCAGCGGCAGCAGCCACGCGTTCAGCGTTGAATACGTTGAGCTGATCGCCAATCAGCGCATCTGCCACACCGACCGCTTTGACGACCCCAATCTGGCAGGTGAAATGCGTGTCACGATCGACCTGAAAAGCGTTGTCTGCGGCACCGAGCTGAGCATTGTTCAAGCCGGTATTCCCGCCGTTATCCCAGAAGCGATGTGCTACCTGGGCTGGCAGGAGTCACTTGTGCAGCTGGCCCACTTGGTAGAGCCGGATATTGCAGACCAGTAATCCAATTAGCGCATCGATAAAAAAACGGGCATGAAGCCCGTTTTTAATTTCAACGCCCAGTTTCGGCGCTTTATCGCGGTGCAGTGCACCCGTGCGGTTCACTTAAAAAACCCTGCAAATCATCCAGCGTCGCCGCAAATACTCAGCAAGCTACTGATTTATATGGGTATTTATATAAATTAAAAAGTTGGCATCCTATCTGCATTAAGTAAAGCATTCCCAGTTTCGGGGACCTTGGTACAGGCAGGCCGGGGAATCCCCTCTTTTATTCCTCCCGGAGGCTGACACTCAGCCTCCAACGCTTCTCAAGTTGCTCAAGACGCCAGTCACCGAGCAACCCTCGCGCCGCAAGAACCCTCAATTGCAAACGCCGCTGCTGACGCTTGAGCCGCCAGTTGGCAGGCTTGCCCGCTAACAACAGCTCGCCCTGCTGTTCACGCCCAAGGCTCTCGAACTCAAGCATGTAAGCGCCATCGAGAAGGCTTTCGCTGACCTGAGGCGCTTCGTTGAACCACAGGTACAGACCGTCATCGACCACCTCGACCTGCTCCAGCCGGACAGCATCGGGGCGCAGCAAATCACCGAACATCAGGCCGATTAAAAAGCCGAATATCGCCAGAGACGCAATAACCCTTAACCACGGACGCGGCCTTGGAGGCTTATCAGAGGTAGAATACTGCCCGCCTTCACGCTCGGAGCCGCGCATGTTTCACGTTATCCTTTTTCAACCAGAAATCCCGCCCAATACCGGCAACATTATCAGGCTCTGCGCCAATAGCGGCAGCCACTTGCATTTGATTGAACCGCTGGGCTTCGAGCTCGACGACAAACGCCTGCGCCGTGCCGGACTGGACTATCACGAATACGCCACGCTGAAGCGCTATCCGGACCTCGACAGCTGCTTGCAGGCGCTGGGCAATCCACGCGTGTTTGCCTTCACCACCAAAGGCACGCAGGCCTTTCACGAAGTGGCCTACAAGCCCGGTGACGCCTTTTTGTTTGGCCCGGAAAGCCGTGGCCTGCCGCAGGATGTGCGCGACGCACTGCCCGTTGAGCAATGCGTGCGCTTGCCGATGCGCGACGGCTGTCGCAGCCTGAACCTGTCGAACACCGTCGCGGTTGCGGTTTACGAGGCCTGGCGCCAGAACAACTTCAGCATGCCTGAGCAACCCGCTCCCGCGGAATAACGTTCGCGGCCTTACAGCGCCTTCTCGAAGACCTTGGAGTTGCGCTGGAAGTTGTACAGCGATGCGCGGGCAGCAGGCAGGCGCTCGACGCTGCTGGGCACAAAACCACGCTCACGAAACCAGTGCGCGGTGCGCGTGGTCAGCACGAACAGGGTCTTCATGCCCAACGCTCTGGCCCGCGACTCGATGCGCGCCAACAGCTCATCGCCACGACCGCCGTGGCGATAGGCTGGATTGACCGCCAGGCACGCCAGCTCGGCAAAATCCGAGTCGGCAATTGGATAAAGCGCGGCACAGGCAATAATCAGCCCTTCGCGTTCGACAATGCTGAACTGCTCGATCTCGCGCTCCAGCACCTCGCGCGAACGGCGCACCAGAATGCCCTGATCTTCCAGCGGGCTGATCAGCTCGATCAAGCCGCCCACATCATCAATGGTCGCCTCGCGCAGAGACTCGAATTGCTCTTGCGCCACCAGCGTACCGTTACCGGTGCGGGTGAACAGCTCGTTGAGCAGCGCACCGTCTTCGGCGTAGCTGACGATATGCGTGCGCCGCACCCCGGCCTTGCACGCCTGTGCTGCCGCCTCGAGCAGCTCTGCCTGATAATTGCCGGCCAGACGCTGCATGTGTTGCGGCACCTGCTGGGGACGCAACTCGCGAATCAGCGCGCCATTCTCATCCAGCAAACCGCAGTCTGCCCCGAACAGCAGCAGCTTGTCGGCGCCCAGATCAATTGCAGCCCGGGTGGCAACGTCTTCACAGGCCAGATTGAAAATCTCGCCGGTGGGCGAATAGCCGAGCGATGACAGCAGCACGATACTGCGCTCATCCAGCAGGCGGCCAATGCCCTTGCGGTCGACCCGGCGCACTTCGCCGGTATGGTGATAATCCACGCCATCGACCACACCGATAGGCCGCGCGGTGACAAAATTGCCGCTGGCAACCCGCAAGCGGGCGCCCTGCATGGGCGAGGCGGCCATGTCCATCGACAGACGCGCCTCAATGGCGATACGCAGTTGGCCAACAGCGTCGATCACGCATTCAAGGGTTGGCCCGTCGGTTACCCGCATGTCGCGGTGAAAATGTGGCGTGATACCACGCGCATTCAGACGCGCCTCGATTTGTGAGCGCGAGCCGTGCACCAGCACCAGTCGCACACCGAGGCTGTGCAACAGCACCAGGTCGTGGACGATATTACCGAAGTTGGGATGAGCAACGCCCTCACCGGGCAACATCACCACAAAGGTGCAGTCACGGTGGGCGTTGATGTAGGGCGAAGCGTGGCGCAGCCAGTTGACGTAATCGTGCATGTAAGTGCCTGTGAAACATGAAAATTAAGGAGCCTTGCAGGCTCATTCACTCCAGCAAAACGTACCGACCGGTTATCGTCGCAACTGCATCAACGGGGCGCTCCTCACATTCAGGGTTTAATCGGGGTCAGGCAATAGTGTTGTATCAGCTCACTCAACAGACGCACTGTCGGCTGCAAACGTGACATATCAAGGTACTCGCCGGGTTGGTGAGCGCAGTCGATATTGCCGGGGCCGAGCACCAGCGTCTCACAGCCAAGCTGCTGAAGATAAGGCGCTTCGGTGCCAAAGGCTACTGCTGCAGCGGTGTGGCCGGTGAGACGCTCGGCAACGCGAACCAGCTCGCAGTCGGCATCCTGCGCGAACGGCGGCACACTTGGGAACAGCGGCGCATAGTCGATCTTGACCTGATGCTGCTCGGCCAGCGGCTGCAGCTTCTGGCGAATCGCCGCGCGCAGTGCTTCGGGTTGCATGCCCGGTAAAGGGCGCAAGTCGAACTCCAGTGAGCATTGCCCGCAGATACGATTGGGGTTGTCGCCACCATGAATACAGCCCAGATTCAGAGTCGGTTGCGGCACCGTGAACTGGGCGTTGTTGAACTCGCTTTGCCACTGCTTGCGCAGTTGCTGCAATTCACCCATGACCGCCTGCATGGCTTCCAGCGCACTGTGACCGAGCGACGGGTCAGACGAATGGCCACTGCGCCCGAGAATGTCGATGCGCTCCATCATGATGCCTTTGTGCATGCGAATGGGCTTGAGGCTGGTCGGTTCGCCAATCACCGCCGCCCGCCCCAGCGGCCTGCCCGCCTCGGCCAATGCACGCGCACCGGCCATCGAGCTTTCCTCATCGCACGTTGCCAGAATCAGCAACGGCTGGCTGAAGCGCTGCTCAAGCAAAGGTTTCACCGCCTCGATGATCAAGGCAAAGAACCCCTTCATGTCGCAACTGCCCAAGCCGATCCAGCGGCCGTCCGCCTCGGTCAATTTGAGCGGGTCGGTCTGCCACAATTCGGCATCGAACGGCACAGTATCGGTATGCCCGGCCAGCACTAAACCGCCAGGGCCGGAGCCATAGCTGGCGAGCAGATTGTATTTGCCGGCAGAGACTTGCTGCACATCGCAGCTAAAGCCGAGATCTTCCAGCCACGCAGACAGCAGCTCGATCACCGGCCGGTTGCTCTGGTCCCAGTTAGCCTGAGTACAGCTCACCGAAGGCGCAGCAATCAGCGCAGCAAATTGATCTTTGAAAGATGGCAGTGGCATCAGCAGTCTCCACGCAGGCGGCCTGGAAAACTATCGCAGGCCATTGGCCCCATCATAGAGGCAATGCGGGAGAAGATGGAACCGTGGGATTAACGACAGCCGCATTGCGCGGCTGTCGTTGGCAACATCAAACCGAGCCGAAAATAGCGCGCAAGATGAAGAAGAAGAAAATCGACAGTGCCGCGCCCACCGGCAAAGTAATCAGCCAGGACATGAAAATCTTGCCGATTACGCCCAGGTTCAGCGCACCGATACCGCGCGCGATACCAACGCCAAGAACGGCGCCCACCAATGTGTGAGTTGTCGAGACTGGCAAGCCGATAGCCGAGGCGCCCACAACGGTGGTCGCGGTAGCCAGCTCGGCAGCGAAGCCACGGCTCGGCGTCAGCTCAGTGATTTCCTTGCCGATGGTGGCGATTACCTTGTAGCCGTAAGTGGCCAGACCGATAACGATACCAACCGCACCCAGGAGCAATACCCAGCTTGGCAGAGCGGCTTTGGCGCCGACCATTTCGCCACCGGAATTGATTACCCCAACGATGGCCGCCAGCGGGCCCACTGCGTTGGCAACGTCGTTGGAACCGTGGGCGAACGCCATGGAGCAGGCGGTGAAGATCATCAGCACGGCAAAAACTTTTTCCACGCTGGCGAAGTGGAACGACTTGTCCGCTTCAACGTCGATCTTGATACGGCTGAGCAAAATGATACCCAGCACCATGACACCGGTGCCTACGCCCAGCGAAACCAGGAAACCCTGAAACGCCGAGAGGTCCAGACCGATGTGCTTGAGGCCTTTGGTCATGGTCATGATCGACACCATGAAGCCGGTGGCAAACATGTACAGCGGCACGAAGCGTTTGGCGTTGGCAAAAGGATTATCGGTGTCGATGATCAACTTCTGCACGCTCATGAACACACCGAATGCGACCAGGCCGGACAGCACCGGCGAGACCACCCAGCTGGCGACAATCGGGCCAACACCGGACCAGTGAACGGCATCAAAGGACACACCCACCGCGGCGAAACCGATGACCGCACCCACAATCGAGTGAGTGGTCGAAACCGGCCAGCCCTTGGTCGATGCGATCAGCAGCCAGGTACCCGCCGCAAGCAGCGCCGACATCATGCCCAGCACCATCAGCCCGGGACTGATCATCGACGCGTCGACAATGCCACTCTTGATGGTTTCTGTGACCTGCCCACCGGCCAGATAGGCGCCGGTGAACTCAAAGATCATGGCGATGAAAATCGCCTGCTTGATGGTCAGAGCCCGCGAGCCAACGGAGGTACCCATCGCGTTGGCAACGTCGTTCGCGCCGACGCCCCAGGCCATGAAGAAGCCGAAAATACAGGCAAGAACCAGGAGTACGATGCCGTAATCCGCAATCAGAGACATAAAATAATTCCGTTAATCCAGAAAGAACACTGGCGCTTAGCGCGCCAGCAGCTGCTCCAGTCGGTTACCGACACGCTCTGCGCGGTCAGCCACATCACCCAGCCACTCGATGACCTTGTAGAGGAACATCACGTCGACTGCAGGAAGGTCCTTTTCCAGTTTAAACAGCGCACGACGGATCGAAATCTGCATCACGTCGGTGTCACGCTCGATTTCTTCAAGCTCCATGACCATGGACTCAACCAGCATAGCTTCGCGGCCGCCGAAGCCGGCTTCGAGCAGCGAGTCGAGTTCTTTCATGGCTTTCAGGGCTTGCGCGCTGGCTTCAACACAGCGGCGCACGAAGGCAAGCATCTCAGGCTGCAGGGACGCCGGGATGGTCATGCTGCGGCCGAGCATCAGGCCGGCAATGTCCTTGGCACGGTTGGCGATTTTGTCCTGTACACTGAGCAGTTCAAGCAAGTCCGAACGGGGCACTGGCAAAAACAAATTCTTTGGAAGGTGCAGACGCACGCTTTTCTTGAGTTTGTCGGCTTCATTTTCGAGCCGAGCCATGTCCTGTTGTACCTGTTCAACTTTGGTCCAGTCTTCCGCCATAACGGCTTCAAAGAAGGGCACAAGGTTCGCCGCGCACTCGTGGGCTTTGGCGATGTGTTGCTGCATCGGTCCGATGGGTGAACGACCGAACAGGCTTACAAACGGATTGATTGGCATAGGGTGGACCCCTGATTTAAGAAGGCGGCAAGTATACGGATCAGTCCGGCAGCTCGCCAGCACGGTCATCGGCCTGTCACAAATTCATAGTAGGCGCAAAAAAACACCATCATGGTCAAAGAAACTGAAATCAAGCTGCGGGTTAGCCGCGAAACCCTTATTGCTCTGCAAGATCATCCGTTGCTGAAAAAGCGCAACAAGAGCGGTTGGGAGCCTCGCGAGCTATTAAACCAGTACTTCGACACGCCTGATCGTGACCTGGCTCAGGCGAAAGTCGCTTTGCGTTTACGCCGTGATGGCGATGCTTTCATTCAGACGCTTAAAACCCGAGGTCAAAGTGTAGCGGGTTTATCCGAGCGTAATGAGTGGGACTGGCATCTGGATAAAGCCAAACTCGACCTCAAGAAACTCGATGACACCTGCTGGCCGCAAGCCTTGGCCGAGCTCGACAAAAAGCAGCTCAAGCCGATCTTCACCACCGACTTCACCCGCCAACGCGCCGATATCGCCTGGGGCCGTGGCAAGAGCAAAGTGGTTATCGAGGCCGCACTCGACCTCGGCAAAGTGATTGCCGGCAAGCAGCAGGAAGAAATCTGCGAGCTGGAGCTTGAGTTGCGCCAGGGTGAACCGCAAGCGCTGCTGGAACTCGCCGCCGAACTGGCAGCCGACCTGCCTTTGATGCCGTGCGATATCAGCAAAGCCGAGCGCGGCTATCGCCTGTTCGATGCCGACAGCTATTCCCTGAGCCTGCCGGCACCGGAACTGAACGCCGAACAAAGCCTTGATGACGCCTTCGCTGCACTGGCCTGGCACCTGCTGGGCAGTAGCCAGCGCTTGGCTGAGCAATACCGCTTCAACGGCCACTGGCGTTTGCTTAATGACTGGTTTGAACAACTGGTTTACTTGCGTGCTCTGCTCGGCAGCCTTGGCCAGGCGGCTCCGCGCGCCAGCAGCAGCGAATTGCGCCAACTGCTCGATGCCATGCTCAATGACTGGCGCCCGCGCCTGCAGGCCGGTCAGGACGACGAAGCGGTGCGTAAAGCGGCCCCTGAAATGTTCGCAGAAGAACTTAAGCAAACCCGCTGGGGCCTGTTTTCGCTGAACCTGTCGCGTTGGTTACTGGCCCGCAGCTGGACGGCCACACGCAACAACCGCGGTAATCGTCAGGGCGCAGCGCCTCTGGGCAACTGGCTGCCAACTCTGCTTGCCGAAGAAGGCCAGGCCCTGCAACTCAAGCGCTACCAGCAGCAGCCGGAAGATCTGGCCGAGCAAATGCCGCGTATCGAGCGTTTGCTGGCTTGGCTGAAACTGGCGCGTGGGGTGCTCGACGTAGCCGAAGTCGACCGCCTGTACGGTGAGCTGATCAAGTTTTATGCACTGGCCGCCAGCCCGATCAGCGAGGAAGTTCTGGCTGATCGCCAAACGCAGGCGATCGCACTCAATAGCCTGAAGCCATGGCGCCAACTGGTTAAATAACCCCTGCCCGCCGCCGGTTTTCTGCCGGCGGCCTTTACCGCAGCCCCCGCGGCTGCGAGTAAAACCGCTGTGTTAGCTGCACATAGCTCGACTAATCTACAAAATTAGACCGGGCAGGCAGACAATCTGCATACTTGGCCTCACGCTTTGAGCCATCGTAATTTCTGCAGGGAGTCCCATGTCGGCATTATCCACCCCCACCCAGGATCGGGTACTGGACCTCGGCGACCTTTTGCGCGACCTGGTCAGCCAGGGTCGAATCGATCAGGACGACGCAGAGAAGTGCCTGGCCATACGCCGCAGCGCCACCCACAACCACCAGCATCCGCTGGAGTTTCTGGCCGCCCAGCAAGTTGCCGATGGCAAACATCCCGGCAAGATGCTCGACCTGGAAACCCTCACTGTCTGGCTGGCCGAGCACGTCAACCAACCTTACTTGCGCATCGACCCGCTGAAGATTGATGTTGCATCGGTTACGCCGTTGATGTCTTACGCGTTTGCCCAGCGGCACAAGATTCTCGCGGTATCGGCCACCTCCGATCTGGTCACAATTGCCAGCGCGCAACCGCTGGTAAGCAGTTGGGAAGCCAACCTGACCCACGTACTCAAGCGGCCGATCAAGCGCGTTGTCGCCAACCCGAGCGATATTCAACGCTACACCGTCGAGTTTTATCGCCTGGCCAAGTCAGTCACTGGCGCCACCGCTCAAGACATGAAAGTCAGCGGCATGGGCAACTTCGAGCAGTTGCTCAATCTGGGCAATCAGGATCAGGAGCCGGACGCCAACGACGCGCATATCGTCAATATTGTTGACTGGCTGTTTCAGTACGCCTTCCAGCAGCGCGCCAGTGATATCCACATCGAGCCGCGTCGTGAACGTGGCAGCGTGCGTTTTCGTATCGATGGCGTGCTGCATACCGTTTACCAGTTCCCGCCGCAGGTCACCATGGCCGTGGTCAGCCGCCTGAAGAGCCTGGGACGGATGAACGTAGCCGAGAAACGCCGTCCGCAAGATGGCCGGGTCAAGACCAAAACCCCAGAAGGCGGCGAAGTCGAACTGCGCCTCTCAACCCTGCCGACCGCATTCGGCGAAAAAATGGTCATGCGTATTTTTGACCCCGAGGTGCTGCTTAAAAGCTTCGACCAGTTGGGCTTCTCGCAAGACGACCTGCGCCGCTGGGAAAGCATGACCAGCCAACCCAACGGCATCATTCTGGTGACCGGCCCCACAGGTTCCGGCAAGACCACCACGCTGTACACCACGCTCAAACAACTGGCGACCGAAGAGGTCAACGTCTGCACCATTGAAGACCCGATCGAAATGATCGAGACGAGCTTCAACCAGATGCAGGTGCAGCACAATATCGATCTGAACTTTGCCAGCGGCGTGCGCGCCCTGATGCGTCAGGACCCGGACATCATCATGGTCGGCGAGATCCGCGACCTGGAAACCGCTGAGATGGCGATTCAGGCGGCGCTCACCGGCCACCTCGTACTCTCGACGCTGCACACCAACGATGCGCCAAGCGCCATCACCCGCCTGCTCGAACTGGGCGTACCGCATTACCTGCTCCGGGCCACGCTGCTCGGGGTAATGGCTCAGCGTTTAGTGCGTACGCTTTGCCCGCACTGCAAGGCGCCGGTCGAACTCGCCGAAGAAGACTGGCAGAACCTGACCAAACCGTGGAGCGCGCCGCTACCGACTGGTGCGCACACTGCTGTTGGCTGTCTTGAGTGCCGCGACACGGGTTACCGGGGCCGCGCCGGGGTGTATGAAATCATGTTGCTCAACGACGGAATCAAGTCCATGTTGTCGGCAGACACCGATCTGGTTGCCCTGCGCCGTCAGGCGTTCAAGGAAGGCATGCGCAGCCTGCGCTTATCCGGTGCGCAAAAGGTTGCCGCAGGACTGACAACCATTACCGAGGTTTTAAGGGTCACGCCACAGAGTGAGCACAAGTGACTGGGATGTAAGTGCGCAATTTTTGGCACAAATGCGCACTTAGTAGCAATCTGCTGCCGCGCATGAAAGAAATCGCGAGGTTGCTAACGCCCGGCTTTTTTCAGCTGTGTTTAGATGCGCCCCGTCAGCACTGATCAACAAGGAACATCCACATGGAAATCGGCAGTGTCATCATTCTGTTTGTCGTCCTCGCGGTCGCCATTCTGTTTATGGGCTTCAAGGTGGTGCCACAAGGCTCGCAATGGACGGTTGAGCGTTTCGGCCGCTACACCAACACGCTGAAACCGGGCCTCAATATCATCGTGCCGCTGGTCGACCGTATCGGCCACAAGCTCAGCGTGATGGAAACCGTGCTGGATATCCCGCCGCAAGAAGTCATCAGCGCCGACAACGCCATCGTGCAGATCGACGCCGTATGCTTTTCGCAGGTGATCAATGCGGCGCAAGCGGCCTACGAGGTGAACAACCTTGAGCATGCGATCCGCAATTTGGTGATGACCAATATCCGCACCGTGCTCGGCTCGCTCGAACTCGATGCCATGCTCAGCCAACGCGATGCAATCAACGAGCGCCTGCTGCGTACCGTGGATGAAGCGACCGCGCCGTGGGGAATCAAGATCACCCGCATCGAAATCAAGGACATCACCCCACCCGCCGATCTGGTCAATGCGATGGCCAGCCAGATGAAAGCCGAGCGCCTCAAGCGTGCGCAGATTCTGGAAGCTGAAGGTTCGCGATCAGCCGCTATTCTCACCGCTGAAGGCAAGAAACAGGGGCAGATCCTCGAAGCTGAAGGCGAACGTCAGGCCGCTTTTCTGCAAGCAGAAGCGCGTGAGCGTGCAGCAGCCGCCGAAGCCGAAGCAACCCGTCTGGTCTCGGAAGCCATCGCCAGCGGTAACGTCCAGGCGATTAACTATTTTGTCGCACAGAAGTATGTCGACGCACTCGGCCAACTGGCCAGCGCCGACAGCAGCAAGGTAATTCTGATGCCATTGGAAGCCAGCCAGATCATCGGTTCGGTGGGCGGAATCGGCGAAATTGTCAAAGCAACCTTCGGCGACAAGCAGGCTTGATGATGTTGAGTTTTTTACACCAGTTAACGTTTTGGGATTGGCTTGCGCTGGGCACCGTACTGCTGATTTTTGAAGTTTTTGGCGCCGGGGGTTACCTGTTATGGGTCGGAATTGCCGCCGCAGGCGTTGGCCTGATCACCTTTCTCCTGCCGCAAACCCCGTGGGCTCTGCAGTTCATCCTGTTTGCCGTGTTGTCGATTCTGAGCGCTGTGCTTTGGTGGAAGCGCCAGCGCACCGCTGCCAAACCGTCGGATCAACCCGGCTTGAATATGCGCGGCAGTGAATTGCTGGGTAAGGAGTTTGAGTTGTTCGAGCCCATCAGCAGCGGGCGCGGCAAGATCAAGGCAGGCGGTTCGATGTGGCTGGTCAGCGGCCCCGACATGCCCAGCGGCAGCAAGGTCAGAGTGATCGGGCAGGACGGCGTGATATTGCGGGTCGAAGCCGCGCAGGCCTGAATGCCTGAGCTGTAACGCTGTTTGCTGCAGACAAAATAAAACCCCGGCACCGCACAGTGCCGGGGTTTTATTTTTAACGATTACTCTTGCGCAGCGGTTTCGTACGCGGCGGCGTCCATCAACTTGTCCAGCTCGCTGGCGTCCGCCGGCTTGAGCTTGAAGAACCAGCTGCCGTATGGATCGCTGTTAACGCTTTCCGGGCTGTCTGCCAGCGCTTCGTTGATGGCGATCACTTCGCCGCCAACCGGTGCGTAGATGTCCGAGGCGGCTTTTACCGACTCAACCACACCCGCTTCCTGACCAGCAGACAGTGCCTTACCCACTTCTGGCAGCTCGATGAATACCACATCGCCCAAAGCTTCCTGAGCATGATCAGAAATACCTACAGTGACGCTGCCATCAGCTTCAAGGCGAGCCCATTCATGGCTGGCGGCGTAACGCAGATCGGCGGGAATGTTGCTCATGTGTCGTTCCTCGTAAGACGTGACGGCGACCGGGCCGTCTGGAAAATTTAGCAGGCCTTGGCCATACCGAAAGAAGATTGCTTGAAACGCTACCACAGTCAGGCCGCGCCAGCTCCCTGGCATGCCAAAAATTGCTCGACCACGTGTTACCTGAGGCTGAGCTTACACAAGGTATAACGGTTAAATCAGCGGTTTGCCATTGCGGACGAACTTCGGCGCTACAACGCGAACCGGATACCATTTGCCGCGAACTTCAACTTCTGCGCGCTCACTGGTGGCCAGCGGTACGCGCGCCAGTGCAATCGACTTGCCCAACGTTGGCGAGAAGCTGCCACTGGTAATTTCGCCTTCACCGACCTCGGCCACTCTCACCACCTGATGCGCCCGCAGTACGCCGCGTTCCTCCAGCACCAGACCGACCAGTTTGCTGTCGAGGCCCTGGGTACGTTGCTGCTGCAAGGCCGTGCGGCCGATAAAGTCGCGCTCCTCCGGCTCCCAGGCAATGGTCCAGGCCATGTTGGCTTCAAGCGGCGAGACGCTGTCATCCATGTCCTGACCGTACAGGTTCATCCCGGCTTCCAGGCGCAAGGTGTCCCGCGCGCCAAGCCCGATGACCGCGATACCGGCGCCGATCAGGTCGTTGAGCAAAGGCACCGCCTGCTCTGCCGGCAGAATCACCTCAAGGCCGTCTTCACCGGTGTAGCCGGTACGGGCAATAAACCACTCGCCTTCACTCACGAAGCTATAAGGCTTGAGCGCCAGAATGATTGCCGCACGCGCCTGATTCACCAACTCTGAACAGCGGGCGCGCGCTTGCGGGCCTTGAATGGCCAACATGGCCAGGTCGTAGCGGGGCGTGATTTCAACCGCAAAGCGGCTGCCATGTTCACGCAACCACGCGAGATCCTTGACCCCGGTAGAAGCGTTCACCACCAGACGGTAACCGCTCGCGGTGCGGTAGACGATCAGGTCATCAAGGATGCCGCCCTGATCGTTGAGCATGGCGCTGTAGAGGGCCTTGCCGACACCTTCAAGCCGGGCGACATCATTGGCCAGCACGTAGCGCAAAAACGCTTCGGCCTGCTCGCCGGCGATGTCGATGATGGTCATGTGCGATACATCAAACACACCACAATCGCGTCGCACTTCATGGTGCTCATCAACTTGCGAGCCATAGTGTAACGGCATGTCCCAACCGCCGAAATCAACCATCTTGGCACCGAGTGCCAAATGCAAATCGTACAAAACTGTGCGCTGTCCCATGGGTGTCTCCTTCCGGGCTTGGCAAAGCTGTGGCTAAGTACTAAAGGCTTATGCAGCTAAAAAATAAGGCTGCATGGCACGCTTCAACGGCCGGATGAAAATGGCAGGCCACAGCGAATGGCGCGCATTGTAGCCGCAAGGTCGAGGCGGGTCATCTCGACCTTTGTGGAGATGCACAATCGTTCACTCTAAGCTGAGTCTATTGGCCGTATCGTCGCGCCGATTTACGGATTAAACCGACAACCGGTAGCAGGCCGACCAGCACCAGTGTCAGCGCCGGCAATGCAGCCCGAGCCCACTCGCCCTCGCTGGTCATTTCGAAGACCCTGACTGAGAGCGTGTCCCAGCCAAACGGGCGCATCAGCAGCGTAGCTGGCATTTCCTTGAGCACATCGACAAATACCAGTAATGCGGCCGACAGAGCACCGGGCACCAGCAGGGGCAGGTACACCCGGAAAAACAGCCCAACGCCGCCGACACCGAGGCTGCGCGAGGCTTCCGGGAGTGAAGGGCGAATCCGTGCCAGGCTGTTCTCCAGCGGGCCGTATGCCACAGCCATGAAGCGAATCAGATACGCCAGCAGCAAGGCGCCAAGGCTGCCAAGCAGAATAGGCTTGCCGGAGCCGCCCAGCCAATTGGACAGCGGGATTACCATTTCACGATCCAGATAACTGAACGCCAGCATGATCGCCACCGCCAGCATTGAACCCGGCAATGCATAGCCCAGATTGGCCAAGCCGACGGTCGAATTCATCAGCCGCGTGGGCGTCATGCGCCGGGCAAAGGCCAGCATCAAGGCAACGCACACGGTGAGCACAGCCGCTATCGAACCAAGGTACAGGGTATGCAGGATCAGCGCGGTGTAACGCTCGTCGAGATCGAAGCGTCCGCGCTGCCAGAACCAACTGAGCAACTGCAACATCGGCACAACGAATGCGCAGGTAAAGACCAGGCCACACCAGGCGCTGGCGGCAAATGCTTTGCCGCCCTTAAGGTGATACAGCGCAGCGCCCCGCTGCCGCTCATTGCTCGGGCGTACAGCGCCACGGGCACGCCGCTCGCCATACAGCACCAGCATCACCGCCAACAGCAGCACGCTGGCCAGCTGGGTGGCGCTGGTCAGGCTGTAGAAGCCATACCAGGTCTTGTAAATGGCCGTGGTGAACGTATCGAAGTTGAACACCGAAACCGCGCCAAAGTCCGCCAGCGTCTCCATGATGGCCAGCGCCAGCCCCGCGCCGATTGCAGGACGCGCCATTGGCAAAGCCACTCGCCAGAATGCCTGCCAGGGACTTTGCCCAAGCACCCGCGCGGCTTCCATCAAGCCCTTGCCCTGGGCCAGAAACGCATTACGCGCGAGAAGATAAACGTAGGGATAGAACACCAGCACCAGCACGATAATCACGCCACCGGTTGAACGCACCCGGGGCATTCTCAGGCCACTGCCAAACCATTCGCGCAGCAGGGTTTGCAGCGGCCCGGAAAAATCCAGCAAGCCGACGAAAACAAAGGCCAGCACATAGGCAGGGATGGCGAATGGCAGCATCAGTGCCCAGTCCAGCCAGCGTCGTCCAGGGAACTCGCACAGGCTCGTAAGCCAGGCCAGGCTCACGCCGATCAGGGTCACGCCGACACCCACGCCCAACACCAAGGTGATGGTGTTGCCGATCAGCCGGGGCATTTGGGTTTGCCACAGGTGCGACCAGATCTCGCGGTCAATCTCGCCCCAACTCAACAGCAGTACGCTTAACGGCAGAAGTACCAATGCTGCAACGGCAAAGGCCAGCGGATACCAGCGACGCTGGGCAGGATGAGACACGCAATATCCTCAGAACAAAAACACGAAACCCCGAACAAAGTCGGGGCGTCGAGTATAACCGTTAAGCGCTGCGTTTTAGTTCCAGCCAGCGCGATCCATCAACATGATTGCTTCAGCCTGGCGCTTGCCCGCTACTTCAACTGGAATCGAGTCAGCCTTGAAGGTGCCCCATGCCTGAACTTCGGCAGACGGTTCAATCTTCGGGTTGGCCGGATATTCCTGATTGAGGCCAGCGAACAGACCCTGCGCTTCTTCACCAGTCATCCACTCCAGCAGCTTCTGCGCAGCTTCAGGATGCGGTGCGTTAAGGGTTACGCCAGCGCCGGCAAGGTTAACGTGAACGCCGCGATCAGCCTGATTCGGCCAGAACGGCTTGACCTTGAAGTTCGGGTTGTCTTTGTGCAGGCGGCCGTAGTAATAGGTGTTGGTGATGCCAACATCGCACTGCCCGGCGTCGATGGCCTGCAGCAGAGCCGTGTCATCGGCAAATACGTCGGTGGCCAGATTGTTGACCCAACCCTTGATGATTTCTTCGGTTTTTTCCGCGCCGTGAGTCTCGATCAGCGTGGCTGTCAGCGACTGGTTATAAACCTTCTTGCTGGTACGCAGGCACAGACGGCCTTCCCAGTTCTTGTCGGCCAGAGCTTCGTAGGTCGACAACTCTTTAGGATCAACCCGCTCGGTCGAGTAGAAGATAGTCCGCGCGCGCAGTGAAAGACCGGTCCAGCTACCTGTGCTGGAACGATACTGAGCCGGGATGTTGGCATCGATCACGGATGACTTCAGCGGCTTCAGAACACCCTGCTGCTCGGCCTGCCAGAGGTTACCGGCGTCGACAGTGATCAACATGTCGGCGGGAGTATTCTCGCCCTCGGCCTGGAGGCGCGCCAACAATGGCGCTTCTTTGTCGGTGATGAACTTGACTGGCACACCGGTCTTGGCGGTGTAGGCATCAAAAACAGGCTTAATCAGCTCGTCGATACGCGCGGAGTAGACCACGACCTCATCGGCTGCCTGGGCGGCGCCGGCAAAGGCTGTGAGTGAAAGTGCGGCGAACAGTTGCTTGTTAAGCTGCATGAAATCCTGCCTCTTTATTAAGGTCGTGATAAAGCCAGGCACAAATGATAGTTACTTGCATCTAGATTCTCAACAAACCCACATTTGGCAAGTGTAACAGCGGATTACTTCCTGTCAGCGACGCTCAGGGCCGCGCTAAATCGGGCAAATCCCCGACCAGACCCAACGCCTGACGGACGAACAATGCCTTGGCTTCAGGCAAATCATCGACCCACTTCAAACCGCTGTTGCGCAACCAGCGCACGGGCAACGGGTCGGCCTGAAACAAGCGCTGAAAGCCTTCCATCGCCGCCATCATGGCCAGATTGTGCGGCATGCGCCGACGCTCGTAGCGGCTTAATACACGCTCATCGGCCAGTGACTCGCCGCGCTCATGAGCGCGCAACAGCACTTGCGCCAATACCGCTGCATCGAGAAAACCCAGATTGACGCCCTGACCCGCCAGCGGATGAATGCTGTGCGCGGCATCGCCGACCAGCACCAGACCGGGCTCGATATAGCGTTTGGCGTGGCGCTGGCGCAGCGGGATACACATGCGCCGATCGGCATGCTCTACCGTGCCAAGGCGATGCTCGAAGGCCTTGCCCAGCTCGACACAGAACTGGGCATCATCGAGCGCCATCAGCCGCTCGGCTTCAACCGGCGTGGTTGACCAGACAATCGAACACCAGTTTTCCCCCGCCATCGGCGAGTCAGCCGGTGCATGCAGGGGCAGAAAAGCCAGCGGACCGTCATCGGTAAAACGCTGCCATGCCGTCGCCTGATGCGGCTGGGAGCAGCGCACGCTGGTGACGATAGCGTGATGCAGGTAATCCCATTCGCGCGTTGCACAACCGGCAAAGCGACGCACCGTCGAGTTGGCGCCATCGGCAGCGATCAACAGCGGAGCCCGCAATTCGCGGCCGTCTTCAAGTGTCAGCAGCCAGTCGTCACCCGAGCGGCGCATTTGCGCCAGTCGCGAGTTAGCGAGCAGACCAATATTGCTCTCAAGCAATCCTTCAAGCAGCGCATCCTGCACCACCCGATTTTCGACAATATGCCCCAGCGTTTCGGCATGCACGCTGGCCGCACTGAAATGAATATTGCCGGTACCGGAACCATCCCAGACCTGCATATCGCGGTAGGCACTGCTGCGCCGTGCAGCAATTGCGGGCCATACATCAAGGCGTTCAAGAATCCGCTGACTGGCCACAGACAACGCGCTCACCCGCGGCTCAAAGGCGCTGCCGGGCGCGAAAGGTTTGACGCTGAGGTCTCCCCCATCGACCAGAAGAATTTCCAGACCACTGTCTCGCAGCGCCAATGCCAATGCACTGCCTACCATTCCGGCGCCGACGATAATCAGATCAGCTTGCATGTGTATTCCTTAAGCCGCTTGCTGAACGCGCTGCTTGAGCCGCACGTAGAGTGTCTTGTGAACGCGGGCGACCAGCGTGCCCTGAGCATCGCGCACCTCGACCTGCAACTGCGGCAGGTATTTACTGCCATCGGCGGTGCGCGCACGAATATCGTCAAGCAGGTGGTTATCAATGCTGAAATCGGCATACACCGGGCCTTTGCCCGGTGCGATGAAATCAATATTGGCGGCCTTGTCCCAGACAATGTAATCGCGGCCCAAGTTCTCCATTACCAGCAACATAAAGAACGGGTCGGTCATCGAATACAGGCTGCCGCCAAACTGGGTACCGACATAATTGCGGTTATACCAGCCAAGCCCCATCTTCACGCGGGCCTGTTGGAAGTTGTCGCTGATGTGCCGCACACGCACGCCAGCGCCCAGATACGGCGGATAAAAATTCATCGCCCAGCGCAGTAAGCGCGCCTTGCGGGCCATTTTCTTGCTGCTCATTTGCTCACTCAATAGTCGCCACGCGTGCCGATACCCATAGCCTGGCGGGCAAACCAACGCTTGGCCGGCGGCAATAAATCCAATCCGAGCAGCCCGAGGTTGCGACCTGTGGCTTGCAAGGGCTGGCTGTTACTGAACAGCCGCGTGACCTGATCAGAAAAGCCCACGGTCAGTTGCTGATCAAGCCGTTGCTTGCGCAAATAAGCCTGCAAGGTTGCCAGCGCGCCCAGTGGTTCCGTGCTTGCGATGAGCGTATCGGCCAGCGCCATGGTATCGCGCAGCGACAGGTTATAGCCCTGCCCCGCAATCGGATGCAGGCTGTGCGCGGCATTGCCCAGCACCACCAGATTTGCGCGAACCTGTTCCTGCGCCTCAACCAGCGACAACGGGTAAAGATGACGTTCGCCGACCTTCTCCAGCGCGCCCAGCCGATAGCCAAAGGCAAGCTGCAATTCGCTGAGGAACGCGGCGTCCGATGCGCCAAGCAAGCGTTCAGCATCGGCAGCCGAGCGGGTCCAGACCAGCGCGCAACGTTTGTCGGCGAGCGGCAGCATGGCCATCGGGCCTTCTTCGGTGAAGCGCTCGAACGCCTGCCCGCAATGCGATTCGCGCGGGCTGATATTGGCAATCAGCGCGGTCTGGCCATAAGGCGTGGTTTTCACCGTCACGCCCAACTGCTCACGCAGACCGGAACGACCGCCGTCAGCCAAAACCGCAAGATTACACTCAAGGGTTGAACCGTCGTCCAGCGTCAGCTGATAGCCATCGGCCAGCGTTTGCATGCGCGTGACTTGCGCCGGACTGCGCCATGTCACCACTTGCTGATCCATCGCCTGCCACAGGCATTCGCCGAGCCAGGCGTTCTCGACCACGTAACCGAGCGCCGGCACGCCCTCTTCCTGAGCACTCAGGCGCGCCGCCGCAAAACGGCCCTGATCGGAGACGTGGATATGTTTGATCGGCTCGGCACGCTTGCTGATCTGCTGCCACAGACCTAGGCGCTGGTAGATCTGCTGCGTGCCGTAGGAAAGCGCCGTGGAGCGTGCGTCATAACTCGGTTGATAACCGCTACCCGGGGTAAACGGCTCGATCAGGCAGATCGTCCAGCCGCGCACCTTGGCCTCGGCCTGCAGAGCCAGAGCCAAGCTGGCGCCAACCAGACCGCCGCCAACGATTGCGATATCGACCCGTGACATAAGGTTAAGCCACCTCGGCGCGAGCAGCCGCCATCAGCGCTTCGATCTCGGCGACAGTTTTCGGGCAATCCTTGGTGAGGATTTCGCAACCGTCACGCGTCACCACCACATCGTCTTCAATGCGCACACCAATGCCGCGCCACTTTTTCGCCACGTTCTGGTTATCCAGCCCAATGTAGATACCCGGCTCAACGGTCATTGCCATGCCAACCTCAAGCACGCGCCATTCACCGCCGACTTTGTAGTCGCCAACATCATGCACATCCAGCCCCAGCCAGTGGCCGGCACGGTGCATGTAAAACGGCTTGTAGGCTTCGGTCGCGATCAATTCATCGACGTCACCCTGAAGGATACCCAGCTCGACCAGACCCGCAGTAATCACCTGCACGGTGGCTTCATGCGCCTGGTTCCAGTGCTTGTCGGGGCCAATTTCAAGGAAGGCGGCTTCCTGCGAGGCCAGCACCAACTCGTAAATAGCCTTTTGCTCGGGCGAGAACGTGCCACTGACCGGGAACGTTCGGGTGATATCGCTGGCGTAGCAGTCGATTTCGCAACCGGCATCAATCAGTACCAGATCACCGTCTTTAAGGGCCGCATCGTTTTCGTGGTAATGCAGAATGCAGGCATTCTTGCCCGCCGCAACGATGGAACCGTAAGCCGGCATCTTCGCCCCGCCCTTGCGGAACTCGTAATCCAGCTCGGCTTCCAGGTGAAACTCGAACAGGCCGGCGCGACTCGCCTGCATGGCGCGAACGTGTGCACGCGAAGAGATAGCCGCGGCCTCACGCATCACCTTGATCTCGTTGCTGCTCTTGTAAAGGCGCATGTCATGCAGCAAATGGTCGAGGGCGACAAACTCATTCGGTGGCTGAGCCCCCTGACGCGCCTTGGAGCGGATCACATTGATCCACTCCATCAGGTGACGATCGAATTCCTGATTGGTGCCCATGGCGTAATACACACGCTCACGGCCTTCGATCAGCCCCGGCAGAATGTCGTCGATATCGCCAATCGGAAACGCGTCATCAGCGCCGTATTGGCTGATCGCGCCATCTTGCCCGGCACGCAAGCCGTCCCACAGCTCGCGCTCGGGATCACGTTCGCGACAGAACAAGACATATTCGCCATGCTCGCGGCCCGGGATCAGGGCAATTACAGCTTCCGGCTCGGGGAATCCTGACAAGTACTGAAAGTCGCTGTCCTGACGGTAGATATGTTCAACGTCACGGTTACGGATGTAAACCGGCGCAGCAGGCAGAATTGCGATGCTGTTGGGTTCCATCTGATCCATCAACGCTTTGCGTCGACGGGCAAATTCCGACTTGGGGATTCGAGTCATGGGCAAGCAGGTCCATTAAGTTAGTAGAAGTAGCACGGGGCCCGGCAGGTTGGACGCATGGCCTGTGGATAAAAGCGCTGCGCCAACATCATCCCGTCAAGCCTCAACCAGATACGGCCAAGTCAGGCTTGGCTATGCTCGCCGCCGTTTCAGTGCAGCGACGGCTTTTCGACCGGCGCAACCGGCTTGGCGCACTCGCTGAACAGCAGCAATGGAGCAACCCGCAGGTATTCCATCACTTCCATATAGTCGTTTTCGCCGTCTTCGGACTCTTCAAGCGCATTCTGCACCTGAGCAATGGCCGACAGGTCTTGCAGAACTTCCATGGCCTCGGCGCTCAGCGCCGCATCGCCAGCGGTCAGACCGAAGCCGCCAAGGAAGCCCTGACACCACTGACCCAAGGCCACGGCACGCTCGCTCAGCGGCGCCTCATCGGACGGCAACAGCAGCACCAAAGTGACCTCACTGCCGGTCAACTCAGTCTTGACCATTTCCTGCAAACCCAGCAGTGCCTGGCGCACAGTACCTTCAGGAGCCGCGCCGAGCAGCTCGGCAGCATCGACCAGCCATGGGTCTGTGGCAAAGCCTGCGCCTGCACAGCTACGGCCCAGCAGCAGCCCTTGCAGCTCAGCGGGAGAGACAGAAAAACCGTTGCTGGTCAGCAAAGCGGCGAATGCGATGTACGGAGAACTAGAAGTTGGCATAGATAACTAGGCGCCAGACGGCGCAATCACTAGAATGGAGGTCCCGTATCCTAGCACCGGCAAGCGCGCGAAGACTATCGGGTGCGGCCATCGGTCTGTGTCTGGTTTAACCGCCAAGGCGCACAATTGAACAAAACCGCTGCACATTTTTGCCACGCGCGCCGACATGCACAGCGCTACATGCCTAAAATTGGTTGTAGAGGTTTGACCGCTTGCCTAGTCAGACCTATATAGTCCGGTCAATACTTGCCTTTGCGAGCCCACATGGAAGATTCAAACCTGCAAGCCCTGACATCCAAGCTGGAGCTACTGATCCAGCGGGTTGAACAGCTCAAAGTGCAAAACCGACAGCTCCTGGCGCATGAGCAAGCGTGGCGTGAAGAACGCGCTCATCTAATTGAAAAGAACGAATTGGCCCGACACAAGGTCGAATCCATGATTTCGCGCTTGAGAGCCTTGGAGCAAGACACATGAGTCAATCAAATACGGTTAACGTACAAATTCTCGATAAAGAATATTGCATCGCCTGCCCAGCCGACGAACGGGCCAATCTGGAAGGCGCCGCGCGCTATCTGGACGGCAAGATGCGCGAGATCCGCAGCAGCGGCAAAGTCATTGGTGCCGACCGCATCGCCGTGATGGCTGCGCTCAACATCACCCACGAACTGCTGCACAAACAGCAGAACCTCGACTACCAATCGAGCTCGACCAAAGAGCACGTGCGCACGCTGCTAGAGCGGGTCGATCAGGCGCTGGCTGCCGACGAAGAACATCGCGGGGCCTGAAAAACTGATTTGATTCGGGTATACTGGCCCCGCTCCCTGAAGTGTGCGCCAGTTGGTCATGTCCCTGAGCCGATACGCACAACCCCGGGGGTTGCAAGCCGGGGCCGGTGTGCATGTCCGCCTGACGGAAAGCCTTAACGCCTCCTTCAACCTCCACCTTGAACTTTCGGGTTCAAGGGCTACACCGACAGCGGCACGTCGGGGGGTCCTAATTTTCTCTGCTGCTGCCTCGATTGACTGCGCAGCAGCAGCGCCCAGGCATCACCATGCTTGAATCGAACAACCTGTCCCGCCAGCAACTGCGTCGCCAGCTACGTCAAGCCCGACGAGCACTTGGCCGCCACGCCCAACGGCAGGCCAGCCTTGGCCTCTACCGCCAGCTAGCGCAAAACCCAGCCTGGCGTCGAGCTCGACACATAGCCCTGTACTTACCCAACGACGGTGAAATAGACCCGCAACTGCTGCTGCGCGCGGCGCAGCGTCAGGGCAAGGCAACCTATCTGCCAGTTCTGAGTGCATGGCCACGCACCAAAATGGTGTTCCAGCGCATACGCCGTGGCGAAGCACTCACGCCCAATCGCTTTCGCATACTCGAACCACGCCGCAACCTGCACCAGCAGCGCAAGATCTGGGCACTGGATCTGGTGTTGATGCCGCTGGTGGGTTTCGATGATCAGGGCGGCAGGCTGGGCATGGGTGGCGGCTTTTACGACCGCAGCCTGGCCTACAAGGCGCGCCGCAAGAGCGCGAATAAACCCATGCTGCTAGGGCTCGCCCACGCCTGCCAGCAAGTCGACCAACTGGCGTTGGCGAGCTGGGACGTGCCGCTGGATGCGACGGTGACAAATAAGGGCTGGTTCTGACATTTAGCGCCGGAGCCAGGGCGCAAGTTCCCTGTCTCACTGCTTGCGAGGCCGCATTCCTTGCGGCGTGAATTTCTTGGTCCGCGGATTAGCGCTTATTCAGTGCGACTCACAGAAACAGTTTCGTTTTGCTTGTCCCAAAGGCTTTGCGTGTATCCGGTGGTGACGATTCCCAAAGTAAAAAGAACGACCAAAACCCACAACATATCTGGTTTACGTTTCATTGAATGCCTCCCCCTTCGAGGCATACTGCGCACGTTGGACCGTGCGACAATTATTGTTATCGGTTAACAGTATTACTGCTGGTACCAGTCGGCATTCCATGCCAAAGCCATAACAGCATTTAGAACTGCACACATAACCCGGGCCGATGACTGGCCTACTGAGTCAATGACCTGATTAACGGAGCAAAGTTCATGCCCAGTTGGCTAATGAAATCTGAGCCTGATGAGCTTTCAGTATCTGCATTACAGCGCCTCGGCGAAGCGCGCTGGGATGGTGTTCGCAATTATCAGGCACGAAATTTCCTGCGCAAAATGCAAACAGACGAACTGTTCTTTTTTTATCATTCAAGCTGCCCGGAACCGGGTATCGCCGGAATCGGCCGGATAAGCCGCGAAGCTTATCCAGACCCGACTGCGCTCGATCCTGAAAGCCATTATTACGACCCCAAAGCGACCGCGGAGAATAATCCCTGGAGCGCTGTCGATGTGCAGTGCGTCGAGGTGTTCAGCAGAGTCATCGCATTGTCGCGCTTGAAAACTCAGAGCGCACTCGAGGAACTGGCACTGGTAAAAAAGGGCAGTCGTCTGTCTGTTATGCCCGTTAGCGAAGAACAGTGGCTGGCCGTACTGACAATGCGTTGAGCCAATAGCGGCAATATGCTATTACACAGACTGTTTTAGCGGATGGACTTTATGGCGCAGCATTATCGGCACTCGTGGCCAGCACGCATTGCTATTGCGGCCATGTTTCTGGGGTTGGGCATAGCCAGCGTTAAGTTATGGCGCCAAATGCAGACCAGCGAACAGGAGCATATCCGCGAAGTTGTCCGTTATGAGGCAACTAATCTGGCCAGCCAGCTCGAACACGGGCTGCACGATCAAGCTCAAGGACTGCTCAGGGTAGCGAACCTGTGGAACCAGCTTGGCCGCCTGCCCGAGCAGCAATGGCGGCTCGACAACCAGTTTTCACTCGACAATTTCCAGGGCTACCAAGCCATTCAATGGCTGGGCCCCGACTTGCACATGCGCTGGATCTTGCCGCTGGCCGGCAACGAGGCCGCCATAAACTTTGTGCTGACGCCTGATCATCCCAACTACCCGCTGGCAATGTTAGCCAAGAGCACTGGCAAGGCGCGCTTCTCCAACAGCTTCGCATTGGTTCAGGGTGGCCGCGGCTTTGTTCTTTATACCCCATTGCAGATCATGGACGAGCAGCAAAAACCGGTATTCGACGGCTTCTTGCAGGCCGTATTCCGGGTTGAAAACCTGATGGATAACCTGCTCAAGAACATCGACAAGAATAAATTCAGCGTCTATCTGGAGGAATTCGACAAGCCCATCTACAGCCGCGAGCAGGGCATTACGGTCGCCAGCCTGCAACAGAAGATCCCCCTGCACCTGATCAACAACCAAAACTACTCGCTTCGCCTGCGACCCAGTGCGCAGTGGGTTGCCACACTCTCCAGCAACCTGCCGACCTTCGTGCTGGTCGCAGGCCTGACTATCAGCACCCTGTTGACCGCCGCGCTGGGCCTGGCGCTTAGTAATCGACGCCGGGCCCGTGAGTTAAAAGCAGGTAACAAGCGCCTAAATGCCGAAGTCACACGACGCGAACAAGTCGAACAGGTACTGCGCAGCAGCAGCGAACGCCTGCAATTGGTATTGGACCTGACGGGCTCGAGCAAAGATGGGCTGTTTATTATCGACCCGAAAAATCGCGACATTTTGTACATGAACCCCGCCACCTACAGCGCCCTCGGCTACAGCGAGCAGGGTTTCATCAAGCTGTTCAAGGACAAACCCGAACAGGTTATCCGCGACTATGCGCAGTGGATCGCCAATGTCCGCAAGGCCCAGACCAGCGAGCACTCAAGTATTTTTCAGCAGTACATGCGCCGCTTCGATGGCAGCTTTCAGGCCGCCGAGATCAGCGCACAGCTGGTCAATGTCAGCGGCCATGAATACCTGATCGGGGTTTCTCGCGACAACAGCGAGCGCCTCAAGCTTGAGCAACAGCTGCAAACGCTCAGCCAGCTAGATGGCCTGACCGGCCTCTTCAACCGCCGCTATTTCGATAATCAGCTGGGCGGCGAGTGGCGGCGCCTACGCCGCGAGCATTTACCGCTGACGCTGATGATGATCGACATCGACTACTTCAAAGCCTACAACGACCAGCTCGGTCATTTGGCCGGTGACGATGCCCTGCGCCGAATTGCGGAACTACTCAAGAGTTGCCTGCAACGTGAAGGCGATACCGCCTGCCGTTATGGCGGCGAAGAGTTTGCGATCATCCTGCCAAACACCCCGGCAGAAGGCGGCAGGCATCTGGCAGAAAGGATTCACGCCAAACTCGCAGAACTGCAACTCGAGCATCCGGGCAGCCCGCTTGAGCGCCTGACAGTCAGCATTGGCATTGCCTGCGTTCAGGCCAACGAGACCGAGTTACCGGATGATCTGATCGCGCGCAGCGACAAGGCGCTTTATCAAGCCAAGCATCAGGGCCGCAACCAGACGTGCGTGTGGCGCCAACCCTGAATCCGTGGTGCTCTTAGCGCTGCAGTATCAGGTTATTGAACAACAGGTCTTCCACCAGCGGCTCGCCTTCTTCAGTCGCCAGCACTTGCTGTACCTGCTTCAAGGCTTCCTGACGCAACGCCTCTTTGGCGTCCGGCGCGCTTAAACCTTCTTCGGTTTGCTGGGAAAACAGCATGACCAACTGATTGCGGATCAGCGGCTCGTGGTGCTCGACCTTAGCCTGAGCTTCCGCGCCCGTAACGCGCAACGACACATCTGCCTTGTAAAACTTGAGTTTCGGGCCGCTGCCAAAGTTACCCACAAGCGCAGGCACCAGGCTCACATAAGCCACAGTCGGCTTGCCCTCTTCGCCTTCTGCAGACTCCTGGGCAATCGCCTGAACCGACACCAGCGCTGCCAGCATGGCAAACAACAATGCTTTGAACATCAAAAACCCCCATGATCCAGCAGCGCCCGCATGGCCTTGCTGGCCACTAGCATATATAGACTCGGGCATTCCCCCAAGCCTAATGCTTATACGTATGTATCAGGCGCAAGCATGCTTGTTGACCCGCCCCTCAGGACTTTTAGACTGGGTGACATAACACCAAAAGGAATACTGCTGATGAAAGCCCTGCTGTGCAAAGCCTTCGGCCCGGCCGAGACCTTGGTTCTGGAAGATATCGCCAGCCCCGAGGCGAAAAAGAACGAGATCGTCCTCGATGTGCATGCCGCCGGGGTTAACTTTCCCGACACCTTGATCATCGAAGGTAAATACCAGTTCAAGCCCCCTTTCCCATTTTCACCAGGCGGCGAAGCAGCCGGGATTATCAGTGCTGTCGGCGAGAAGATCAGCCACTTGAAAGTCGGTGACCGGGTAATGGCGTTAACCGGCTGGGGCAGCTTTGCCGAGCAGGTTGCAGTGCCTGGCTACAACGTCATGCAAATCCCCAAAAGCATGGACTTCGCCAGTGCCGCAGCCTTCGGCATGACTTACGGCACCTCAATGCACGCGCTCAAGCAACGCGCCAACTTGCAGGCGGGTGAAACCTTGCTGGTCCTCGGCGCATCAGGCGGCGTGGGTCTGGCAGCAGTGGAAATCGGCAAGGCCATGGGCGCCAAGGTAATCGCCGCTGCCAGCAGTGCCGAGAAGCTTGAAGTGGCCAAGGCCGCTGGCGCCGATGAGCTGATCAACTACACCGAGACCAACCTCAAGGAAGAAGTAAAACGCCTGACTGGAGGCCTGGGTGCGGATGTAATTTACGATCCGGTTGGCGGTGATTTGTTCGATCTGGCCGCCCGCAGCATTGCCTGGAACGGTAGATTGCTGGTGGTCGGCTTTGCCAGCGGGCGCATCCCCGAATTGCCGGTCAACCTCATGCTGCTCAAAGGCGCGGCCGTGATTGGCGTGTTCTGGGGCTCATTCGCTCAACGCCAGCCACAAGACAACGCGGCGAACTTCCAGCAACTCTTTGCGTGGCACGCCGAAGGCAAACTCAAACCACTGGTCTCGGAAAGTTATCCACTGGAGAAAGCCGGCGACGCCATCAACCGGCTGGGCCAGCGTCAGGCTGTGGGTAAAGTCGTGGTGCAGGTTCGTTAATATGCCGGTTCAGTAGCGGCGGCCTATCACCGCTACTTCCCCTGCTGGGCTGTGCTCGCGACACCTGCGATTACGGCTGGCGCGGCCTTGGTGGAGGCGATGCTGAAGCACTGCATCCAGTTACCCGCTTAAGCCATCAACCACTTTTGCGTTTCCAGCGCCCGGGAGGGCAACCTGCCCAGCGACTATATGCGCGGGAAAAGCTGGCGGCCTCGGCGAAACCCAAGCGCTGGGCAATACTGTTGAGGTCCAAGCCGGACTCACTGAGCAAGCGCTCGGCCAAGCGTTGCTTGATCTGCTCATTCAACTGCCGGAACGAATGACCTTCACTCGCGAGACGCCGGTACAAGGTGCGCTCAGCCAGCCCTAAACGCTCAGCTACTGCTCTGCCACTAAGCAGCGTTGCCGAGTCGCGGATCAATACCTGCTGAACCATGCGGGCAGTGGGCTTCCTGGCAAGATTATGGGATATCTCGTCATACAGCCGCTCACAGAGTTGTTCGCCTTCGAGGTGAGCGTTGATATGCGCTTGCGGCAAGCTGTACTGAAGATCTGCATGGGAAAACAGAATACCGTTGCGCGCACTGTTGAACTGCACTGCGTAGGGGAAATCTCGCTGCAGGCCGGCCAGATCGGCAGGAGCGCTGGCGGTCATCTCCACGGCTAGCGGCTCGATACGACGCTGCAACAGTTCGCAAGCCACGCCCAGGCAGGCGGACAGCCCACGCTCAATAACAAAAGTACGGGCATCTTGCGGTAGCACGCTGTCATCGAATAACAGCCAGGTGCCACGCGGTTCGGCCTCGATATGTGCTGGGCAGAGCGTCAGCGCCAAGAGCTGAAAGCGACTGAAGGTGGTAAATGCCTCACCCAATGTGCGACTGGCAAGCATGGTGAAGCCCAGCAGACCCAATGACGTCAGATGGTAGTGTCGACCACTGACAAAGCCCAACCCAGGTCGCCCGGCGTGCTCGATCAGATTGCGGATCACCGCCAGCTCCTGCCAGGCTTCAATCTGCGCATTGCGCTGCTGCAGCGCCTCGCGGCTAATGGCACTGCCGATCAAGCATGGCGCGATCCCGACACCCTCTTGCCGGGCAGTTTCCAGCAGGTAATGCACACCTGTCAGCGGGCGACTCTGACGCCAATCCATCGGTTACAAACCTCACTCAAGTAGTCTTGATACCGAATACTAATGTGGCACTAATTATCATTTTTTGGCAGTGATTATCATGGTGGAGGCTATCACTCCTGCCGCATTCTGTATCCATTCCAACAACAAGAGAGTGTGCGCCATGAGCGAGTTCATCTACTGCCTGCCCAGCCAGAACCGTGCCGCCAGTTATCAGCATCTACGTGTAACGCCCACCACCGGGGCCATTGGTGCAGATGTCGACGGACTGGACCTGACCCGCCTGAGTGATGAAGGTTTTGCTGAGCTGCGCCAAGCCTTGCTCACTCACAAGGTCATCTTCATCCGCGACCAGACGCTAAGCGTCAGTGACCTGGAGCGGGTTACCCAACATCTCGGCGAGTTCGGTCGCGAGCCCTATGTAACCTGCATGGACGAGCACCCGAATGTGGTGCATGTGGTCAAGGAAGCCTCGGAGAAAACGCCTTTTGTATTTGGCGGTGCCTGGCACACTGACTGGACATTTCAAGAGCGTCCGCCAGCCTTCACCCTGCTTTATGGCCACGACATTCCGCCTTTCGGCGGTGACACCTGCTACGCCAATCTCGCCCTCGCCTATGAATGGCTTTCACCCGGCATGCAAAAGCTGCTGGAGAATCTCGACGCGGTGCATAGCCCGGAAATGGCCTATGGCGTGAACGCCAGACATAACGCCTTGCTGGAAAACATGGCAATCCGTTACGGCAACGACACATCCGAGGAAGTTCGCAGCCACCCGCTGGTAACCCGCCACCCAGAAACCGGCAAGAAGGTGTTGTTCATCAATCCCGCTTACACCATCGGCATCAAGGGCCTGCGCGCGGAAGAGTCGAAACCGCTTCTGGATTACTTGTTTCAACTGGCCAAATCGGAAGTATTTACCTGTCGCATGCGCTGGCGTCAGGGCACTCTGGCAATCTGGGACAACCGCAGCACCTGGCATCTGCCAGTGGCGGATTATCACGGTATGCGCCGCGAAATGTTCCGCACAACAGTTGTTGGCGAGGTGCCCAGCCGATGAACCAAACGAGCAACACTGATCAACGCTTGATGGACGCCGCTAACAGCCTTGCATTGGCTCGCAAGCATCGTCAGCCCACGCCGCGGGTGAGCGAAGCTTTTGAGCTGGCCGATCTGGATGAGGCTTACCACGTACAAACCATTGGCATGCAGCTGGCCCTCACGCAAGGACGACGGCTTTCCGGAGCCAAGGCGGGCTTAACCTCGGCGGCACTGCGCTCGGCACTCAAGGTTGAAGAGCCGTTATATGGCTGGCTGTTCGAAGACACGGCCCACACCAGCGGCGATACCCTGGACTGGGAGCAGTTGATACAGCCGAAAGTCGAAATAGAAATAGCGTTGGTGTTGAGTGCAGATCTGCCGATGGACACCATTAGCCCGGAACAGCTAATGGCCAGCATCGCCGGGGCCGTTCCGGCGTTGGAGATCAACGATTCGGCCATTACCGGCTGGCAACTTACGCTACTTGATGCGGTCGCCGACAACCTGTCTTCAGGGCTTTATGTACTGGGCAATAACCCTGTACCGCTGACCGCCCTGCAAGGCAGGCCCTTGTCCGCTACGTTGCTGATTAACTCGCAGCCTGTGCGGTGCGATGTGCCCATTGAGTTTGATGAGATTTTAGCCACGGCATTGTGGCTGACACGCAAACTGGCGGCGCTGGGCCACTCGCTGCACGCTGGCGATGTGCTGCTGACCGGGGCGCTGGCGCCGATTGCCGAGATTAATCAAGGCGATCGGCTGTGCTTGCAAATCGACGGGCTGGGCGATGTGGAGTGCTTATTCAAATGATGGCCTGTCGAAACGCTCAACACGGACAGAACACCTTCTGACGACGGAACCCGTTATTGGCTTGCGCCCCTGCCTGGCAATGGGCGCAAGTCGGTTTTCAGTTGCGCGGTGCGTAAGCGAATACGTCGGCACGCATCTGGTGAGCGTCCATCCCGGCCTCGACCAGCGCATCGAGCGTGCCGTAGATCATTGCCGGTGAGCCGCTGGCATAAACATGCACATTGCTCAGGTCCGGAAAGTCCTCGCTGACCGCTTCGTGCAGCAGACCGCAACGCCCTTTCCAACCGCATTGGTCGCTGACCACCTGATGCAGAGTCAGATTATCCAGTTGCTGCCAGCTGTTCCAGACATCCAGCGCGTAAAAATCTTCCGGATTACGCGCGCCCCAGTACAGGTGCACCGGATACGCAAAACCACTCGCCCGGCAGTGCTCGATCAGGCTGCGCATTTGCGCCATGCCAGTACCGGCGGCGATTAATACCAGCGGCCCATCAGGCAGCTCGGCCAAATGGGTGTCGCCAAAGGGCATTTTCACCCGCACAAAGCCTTCTGCCTGAAAGTACGCCAGCAGGCTGCGGGTGGATTCGTCGCGGGCCAGAATATGCAGGTCCATCTCGCGACCGTTGTGCGGTGCAGAGGCCAGGGAGAACGCGGCAAACTCACCGTCTTCACGGCGCAGCATCAAATATTGACCGGCGTGATAACGCGGCAACTTGCCAGCGGGTGCGCGCAGCTGCAGATGAAAAACATCGCCACCCAGACTGTTACAGGCAACCACCTGACACGACATCTCGCGCACCGGCAGCTCGCCGGGCATCAATACGCCATCCCAATGCAGCACACAGTCGGTCAGCGGTTTGGCCAGACAGGTGAACAGTTCACCGTGATCAATCGCCTGGCCTTCTTGTTCCACACGCCCTTCAACCAGCAACGCCGCACAGATGTGGCAATTACCGTTGCGACAACTCGACGGGCATTCAAACCCCAAACGCCGGGTGGCGCTCAGGATCGGTTCATCCGGATGTACGTCGAGCACTGCTCCGCACGGCTGCAGCGTTACCTTCACATGACCTCCCAGGTCGTTTTCATGCCCTTAACAGCCGTCATCAGTCGATACCCAACTCGGCCCACATCTCGTCAACACGACGCGTCACCGCATCATCCTTGACGATAACCCGGCCCCACTCGCGCGTGGTTTCGCCCGGCCATTTATGGGTGGCATCGAGGCCCATCTTCGAGCCAAGGCCCGAGATCGGCGAGGCAAAGTCGAGGTAGTCGATGGGTGTGTTATCGATCATTACCGTGTCGCGCTTGGGGTCCATGCGCGTCGTGATCGCCCACATCACATCGTTCCAGTCGCGCGCGTTGATGTCGTCGTCGGTGACGATAACAAACTTGGTGTACATGAACTGACGCAAAAACGACCATACCCCGAGCATTACGCGCTTGGCGTGCCCCGGATACTGCTTCTTCATGGTCACCACCGCCATGCGATACGAGCAACCTTCTGGCGGCAGGTAGAAGTCGGTGATCTCCGGAAACTGCTTTTGCAGCAGCGGTACAAACACTTCGTTCAAGGCCACACCGAGAATCGCCGGCTCATCAGGTGGCCGTCCAGTGTAAGTGCTGTGATAAATAGGCTTCTGCCGACGCGTGATGCGCTCGACCGTGAACACCGGAAAACTGTCGACTTCGTTGTAGTAGCCGGTGTGATCGCCATACGGCCCTTCATCGGCCATTTCGCCTGGATGAATCACCCCTTCCAGAACGATTTCGGCACTGGCCGGCACTTGCAGATCACTGCCGCGCGCCTTGACCAACTCGGTCTTGTTGCCGCGCAACAGGCCAGCAAACGCGTACTCGGAAAGGCTGTCCGGTACCGGCGTCACCGCGCCGAGAATGGTTGCAGGGTCTGCACCCAGGGCAACGGCAACCGGATACGGACGACCCGGATACTTGTCACACCACTCGCGGAAATCCAGCGCGCCGCCACGGTGGCTCAACCAGCGCATGATGACCTTGTTACGGCCGATCACCTGTTGACGGTAAATACCCAGATTCTGCCGTTCTTTATTCGGCCCCTTGGTAATGGTCAGGCCCCAGGTAATCAGTGGCGCCACGTCACCCGGCCAACAGGTCTGCACCGGCAGCTTGGACAGGTCGACATCGTCGCCCTCCTCAATCACTTCCTGGCACGGTGCGTCCTTGAGCACCTTGGGCGCCATATCCAGGACTTTCTTGAAGATCGGCAGCTTCGACCAGGCATCTTTCAAGCCCTTTGGCGGCTCGGGTTCCTTGAGAAACGCCAACAGCTTGCCAATTTCACGCAGCTCGCTGACCTCTTCTGCGCCCATGCCCAACGCCACCCGCTTGGGTGTGCCAAACAAATTGCCGAGCACTGGCATATCGAAGCCGGTCGGATTCTCGAACAGCAGCGCAGGCCCTGCCTTACGCAGAGTACGGTCACAGATTTCGGTCATTTCCAGAACCGGAGAAACCGGGGTCTGGATACGCTTGAGTTCGCCGCGCTTTTCCAAGCCGCTGATAAAGTCGCGCAAGTCGCGATACTGCATGCAGGAGCCTCGTGTCAGGCAGAGCTATCGAAGCGCAAAGTTTAGCGCCCCAGTCGGATATGCAGAAGAGCAAAAGCCATTCCACAAAAACACAAAAGCCGGGATCAGTACTGATTACCCGGCTTCATGCACAACAAACATCACATCCAATCTTCCTGACTCTACGCGATTCGTCATCACAGACCGCGCCGTCGGACGAGGCCGCGTGTGCAAAGGTCAGGCAAGGCAGAAATTGCCGAGGCCGCGCAGTGTACGCCAGTACATGAGCACGCCCGAGGCGATTTCTAACGCCGCATCACCGCCGCACACACGGCCGTAAGCCTAGTTACTTACGCTTCATGGACATGAAAAATTCGTCGTTGGTCTTGGTCGCTTTGAGCTTGTCGATCAAGAACTCGATGGCCGCAATCTCGTCCATCGGGTGCAGCAACTTACGCAGAATCCACATACGCTGCAGCTCGTCTTCGGCGGTCAGCAACTCTTCGCGGCGGGTGCCGGAGCGGTTGATGTTGATCGCAGGGAATACGCGCTTTTCAGCGATGCGACGATCCAAAGGCAGTTCCATGTTACCGGTACCTTTGAACTCTTCGTAAATCACTTCATCCATCTTCGAGCCGGTTTCAACCAGCGCGGTGGCGAGGATAGTCAGCGAACCGCCTTCTTCGATGTTACGTGCAGCGCCGAAGAATCGCTTCGGCTTCTCCAGTGCATGAGCATCAACACCACCGGTGAGTACCTTGCCGGAGCTTGGGATCACGGTGTTGTAGGCACGCGCCAGACGCGTGATCGAGTCGAGCAGGATGACCACATCTTTCTTGTGCTCAACCAGACGCTTGGCCTTCTCGATAACCATTTCAGCAACCTGCACGTGGCGGGTTGGCGGCTCGTCGAAGGTCGAAGCAACCACTTCGCCGCGCACAGTGCGCTGCATTTCGGTTACTTCTTCCGGGCGCTCGTCGATCAACAGAACAATGAGGTGGCACTCGGGGTTGTTACGCGTGATGTTGCTGGCAATGTTCTGCAGCATGATGGTCTTGCCCGCTTTTGGCGGAGCAACAATCAGACCACGCTGACCTTTACCAATCGGTGCACACAGGTCGATAACGCGACCGGTGAGGTCTTCTGTCGAACCGTTACCCGCTTCCATGACCAGACGCTTGGTCGGGAACAGTGGCGTAAGGTTTTCGAACAGAATCTTGTTCTTGGCGTTTTCCGGGCGATCGTAGTTGATCGTGTCGACCTTGAGCAGGGCGAAATAACGCTCACCCTCTTTCGGCGGTCGGATCTTACCGACGATGGTGTCACCGGTACGCAGGTTGAAGCGGCGGATCTGGCTAGGCGAAACGTAAATATCGTCTGGGCCTGCGAGATAAGAGGCATCCGCCGAGCGGAGAAAGCCGAAACCGTCCTGGAGGATCTCCAGCACGCCATCACCGGAGATCTCTTCTCCACCCTTGGAATGTCGTTTGAGCAACGAAAAGATCACGTCCTGCTTGCGCGAACGGGCCATGTTATCGATGCCCATCTGTTCGGCCATTTCCAGCAGTTCAGTGATCGGCTTTTGCTTGAGTTCAGTCAGATTCATAGGAATGACGTAATCATTATGAGGAGGGAAAATAAGCTATTAGCTTGGGAGGCCGCGCCGCACAGAAGGCGACTGGATCGCGAGTAATTCGTAATGAAATTGAGTCGGCGACGGCAATGCAGGGGGCTGTATAGGAAATACAGCGAGACCGAATTTAACACCCAGCTGCGCGGGCGTCTAGCCTGTAAATATAAAAAAGCCCCGTTTTTTACGGGGCTTTTGTGGGCAATTTCTCAGATATTGCTATCGAGGAATGCAGCCAGTTGCGACTTCGACAGTGCGCCGACTTTGGTCGCTTCAACGTTGCCGTTCTTGAACAGCATCAGCGTTGGGATACCACGAACGCCATACTTCGGCGGGGTGTCCTGGTTTTCGTCGATGTTCAGTTTGCAAACTTTCAGCTTGCCTTGGTAGGTCTGTGCAATTTCGTCCAGAACCGGTGCAATCATCTTGCACGGGCCGCACCACTCAGCCCAGTAATCGACCAATACCGCGCCTTCTGCCTGAATAACTTCTTGGTCAAAGCTGGCATCGCTGACGTTGGTGATAAATTCACTCATGGATAATCTCCGTAATCGCAAGCTACAAAATTGGCTGACATCATAACTCGGGTTTTATGACACAGGAAGGAAAGCTCGATTGTGCTTCTCTATCGGCGGTCTTAAAAACTTCATTTTTTAGCCATACTGTCACACGCCACGTATTACAGTGGTAGAGGCTAATACAAGCACAAATTCGATCAAACTGGCCGTTTGTTTGCTGTCACTGCGACATCAGTATGCGTTGGCGCGCGGTGGCTATCGTGGCACGATGACCCTGTTCTGCTTTGAGACCTTTAATCCATGCCGCAAAAATCTGCTGACAATTTCCCCCTGATTGCCGCCATCGACCTCGGTTCAAACAGCTTTCACATGGTCATGGCAAAGGCTGATCACGGCGAAATACGCATACTTGAGCGCCTCGGCGACAAGGTCCAACTCGCTGCCGGCATCAATGAAGAGCGCTTGCTGAGCGAAGAAGCCATGCAACGCGGCCTCGATTGCCTGCGCCGGTTTGCCCAACTTACCGCCAGCCTGCCCGAAGGCGCTGTACGGATTGTCGGCACCAACGCACTGCGCGAAGCGCGCAATCGCGCCGAATTCATCAGCCGCGCCGAAGAGATTCTGGGCCATCCGGTCGAAGTCATTTCCGGTCGCGAAGAAGCACGTCTCATCTACCTGGGCGTATCGCACTCAATTGCCGACACACCGGGCAAACGATTAGTTGCCGACATTGGCGGCGGCAGCACCGAGTTCATTATTGGTCAGCGTTTCGAGCCGCTGCTGCGGGAAAGCCTGCAGATGGGCTGCGTCAGTTTCACTCAGCGCTTCTTCAAGGACGGCAAAATCACTCCCGCGCGATATGCGCAGGCGTACACTGCCGCACGCCTCGAACTCATGGGCATCGAGCACGCGCTGCAGCGCATCGGCTGGGAAGAAGCGGTGGGCGCATCGGGCACCATCAAGGCCATTGGCTTAACGATCAAAGGCGCGGGACTGGGCATCGGTGAGGTCAACAAAGAAGGCCTGGCGTGGCTCAAACGCAAGGTGTTCAAAATCGGTGATGCCGAAAAGCTCGACCTCGACGGCATCAAGACAGACCGGCGCGGCATCTTTCCTGCCGGGTTAGCAATTCTCGAAGCCATATTCGATGCCTGTGACATCGAAACCATGTCGCATTCCGAAGGCGCGCTGCGCGAGGGCGTGCTGTATGACCTGCTCGGTCGTCATCAACATGAAGACGTACGCGAACGCACCCTGAGCGCGCTGATGGAGCGTTATCACGTTGACCTTGAGCAAGCCGCCCGCGTCGAGGCCAAAGCGCTGGAAGCCTTTGAGCAAGTGGCCGAAAGCTGGCAGCTGGATGATGACTGGTACCGTGAACGCCTGATCTGGGGCGCACGCGTGCATGAGCTTGGGCTCGACATTGCCCACTACCAATATCACAAGCATGGTGCCTATCTGGTCGAGCATTCGGACCTTGCCGGCTTTTCGCGCCTCGACCAGCAAATGCTGGCGTTACTGGTGCGCGGCCACCGTCGCAATATCCCCAAAGACAAGCTCGCTGAATTTGGCAAAGAGGGAATCAAGCTGGTTCGGCTGTGTGTGCTGCTGCGTTTTGCGATTCTGTTCCATCACATCCGCAGCACACAGGAAATGCCCAAGGTCGTACTCAAAGCCAACGAGCACAAACTGGAATATCACTTCCCAGAAGGCTGGCTTGAGGCCAACCCGCTAACCCAGGCGGATTTCACTCAGGAAGCGGAATGGCTCAAGCGCGTCGGCATCGAACTCAGCGTGCACTAACCACCGGCACAGTCAGTTTTTCCAGTAACAACGCCTGCGCACTGCGGGCGTTTTGGTTTCCGGTGGGGCTGTTACGGATGTAGCGACCATCGGGCTGCAACAGCCAGCTGTGGGTGTTGTCGGCCAGATAGGTTTCAAGCTCTTTCTTCACGCGCATGATCAGCTTTTTACCTTCGACCGGGAAACAGGTCTCGATACGCTTGTCGAGGTTGCGCTCCATCCAGTCGGCGCTGGACAGATAAACCTTCTCGTCTCCGCCGTTAAGGAAGTAGAACACCCGCGTGTGCTCAAGGAAGCGACCGATAATCGAGCGCACCTGAATGTTGTGCGAAACCCCCGGAATCCCCGGACGCAGGCAACACATACCGCGCACCACCAGCTCAATCTTGACCCCGGACTGGCTGGCTTTGTACAGCGCGCGGATAATCTTCGGATCGGTCAGCGAGTTGAACTTGGCCATGATGTGCGCCGGCTGGCCATCGAGTGCCAGTTGGGTTTCATGGAGGATCATGTCGAGCAGGGTTTTCTTCAGCGTGAACGGCGCATGCAGCAGCTTTTTCATGCGTAGGGTCTTGCCCATGCCGATCAACTGGCTGAACAGCTTGGAGACGTCTTCACACAGCGCCACGTCCGCGGTAAGCAGGCTGTAGTCGGTATACAGACGCGCATTACCGGCGTGATAGTTGCCCGTGCCCATGTGCGCATAACGCACGATGTCGCCCTGCTCACGGCGCAGGATCAGCATCATTTTGGCGTGAGTCTTGAGCCCGACCACACCATAAATCACCACCGCACCCGCCGCCTGCAGGCGACTCGCCAACTGAAGGTTGGACTCTTCATCGAAGCGCGCACGCAGCTCGATTACGGCCGTTACTTCCTTGCCGTTACGCGCCGCTTCAACCAGCGCATCAACGATTTCCGAGTTGGCCCCGGAGCGATAAAGCGTCTGTTTGATTGCCAGCACATGCGGGTCTTTTGCTGCCTGACGAAGCAGGTCGACAACCGGGGTAAACGACTCGAACGGGTGCAACAGCAGGATGTCCTGCTTGCTCACCACATTGAAAATGTTATCGCTGTTTTGCAGCAGTTTCGGGATCAGCGGCGTGAACGGCTGGTACTGCAATTCAGGGTGGCTATCGAGCCCGGTAACACTGAACAGCCGCGTCAGGTTGACCGGTCCACCGACCTGATACAGCTCGCTTTCCGCCAGCCCGAACTGTTTGAGCAGATAATCGCTCAGGTGTTTCGGGCAGCTGTCGACCACCTCCAGACGCACCGCATCACCGTAGCGCCGCGAGAACAGCTCGCCACGCAGCGCGCGGGCCAGATCTTCGACGTCTTCGGTATCAACCGACAAGTCGGCGTTACGCGTGAGGCGGAACTGGTAGCAACCTTTCACCTTCATGCCGTGGAACAAGTCATCCGCATGGGCGTGAATCATTGACGACAGGAACACGTAATTGTCGCCTGGCCCGCTGACTTCTTCCGGCACCTTGATAATGCGCGGAAGCAGACGCGGCGCCGGAATAATCGCCAGACCGGAGTCACGGCCAAAGGCATCGACACCTTCAAGCTCAACGATAAAGTTCAGGCTCTTGTTCACCAGCAGCGGGAACGGGTGAGTCGGGTCGAGGCCGATCGGCGTGATGATCGGTGCGATCTCATCGCGGAAATAACGCCGCACCCAGGCCTTGAGCTTGACCGTCCACTGACGCCGGCGAATGAAGCGCACGTTGTGCTTCTCCAGCGCCGGCAGCAAGTTTTCGTTAAGAATCGCGTACTGACGATCAACCTGCTCGTGCACCAACTCGGAAATGCGCGCCAGCGCCTGATGCGGCTGCAAACCATCAGCGCCCGCCTGTTCGCGGGCAAAGTTGATTTGCTTCTTGAGGCCAGCCACACGAATTTCGAAGAACTCATCCAGATTGCTGGAGAAGATCAGCAGAAACTTCAGCCGCTCCAGCAACGGATAGGACTCATCCAACGCCTGCTCAAGCACGCGGATGTTGAACTGCAACTGCGACAATTCACGATGAATGTACAGGCTGCTGTCATCCAGGCTCGGCACCACCAGTGGCGGCGCAGGCGGCGTTGACTCGACCACCGCAGGGGTCTCGGCGGGCACCTCGGCAGTGACCACTTGCGCTTCTGGCAGCTCAACCACTTCGTTGCTGCTGAGTCCTTCGATATTCATGGTTTGTCCTTGTGGGACTACTGTCCCTGCTTCAACTGTTCTGCCGCGCGAACGGCGAAATAAGTGAGAATGCCGTCTGCGCCCGCGCGCTTGAAGGCAGTCAGTGATTCAAGGATCACTGCGTCGCTCAACCAGCCATTCTGGATGGCGGCCATGTGCATGGCGTACTCGCCCGACACCTGATAGACAAAGGTCGGAACACGAAATTCCTGTTTGACGCGCCAGAGGATGTCGAGATACGGCATGCCCGGCTTGACCATCACCATATCAGCCCCTTCGGCCAAATCGGCAGCCACTTCGTGCAGCGCCTCATCGGTATTGGCCGGGTCCATCTGATAGGTGTTCTTGTTGCTCTTGCCCAGATTCGCAGCCGAGCCCACGGCATCACGGAACGGGCCGTAATAGGCGCTCGCGTATTTGGCCGAGTAGGCCATGATCCGCACATTGGTGTGATCGGCCAACTCCAACGCCTCGCGGATTGCCTGAATGCGGCCATCCATCATGTCGGACGGCGCCACAACCTGCGCACCAGCCTCAGCGTGCGACAGCGCCTGCTTGACCAGCGCATCGACTGTAATGTCGTTCTGCACGTAGCCATCTTCATCCAGAATGCCGTCCTGACCGTGCGTGGTGAACGGATCCAGCGCCACATCACTGATCACGCCCAACTCGGGGAAACGTGCACGCAATGCACGGATAGCACGCTGGGCGATGCCTTCCGGGTTCCACGCTTCACTGCCGTCGAGCGACTTCTTTTCGAGCGGCGTTACCGGGAATAAAGCCAGCGCAGGAATGCCCAGCTCAACCCACTTCTCGGCTTCGCTCAGCAACAGATCAATAGACAAGCGCTCGACACCTGGCATTGATGGAATGGCCTCGCGACGGTTTTCACCGTCCAGCACGAACACCGGCAAAATCAGATCATCAACGCTCAAGCGATTTTCACGCACCAGACGACGGGAAAAGTCATCACGACGATTACGACGCAAACGAGTGGCGGGGAACAAGCGATTGGCAGGGGTAAAACTCACGACAGACTCCTGGGCCCGCGCGGACGGGCGAGTGCGGCAGTTATAAAGCGTCATTATGACCAAATGATGACAGCACAATGACAGCTGCGACTGCGCGTCGCAGCTCAGGCTTAAATTCAGAGTCGTATTGTGGCTGCTTGGTTGCGCTTTAGTCGAGCCTGCATCTCAAGCAGGCGCGTGCAGTTGAATGTCAGACTGGCGCATACGCCGAGCGTCGCTGAAAACCCCACAGCAGCGCAGCATTTATCAGCGTGTAAACCCCCAAAACCAACCAGGCGCTTGGAGAAAGTGCCAGTAACCCGCTAAGCCCGGCCAACCACAGCAGCGGCCAGTTGCTGGCGAGTCGCAGCCATTCCAACCGCCGGGAACCCGCTCGATTCTCCAGCCACATGCCGAGGCAAAACAGGCTCAGCGCTATCCACATGCAACCGAGCAACAATGCCTGCAGCCTGACCGACGTGCTAACCGCCATGAGATAACTGCCCGCCGCCAGAGCCACGCCCAATTGCAGCACGGCGTAGGCTTTGCTGGCCGTGGTCAGCGGCACATCGAATTTCACGAAGTTGGCCAGATCAGGCTTGCTCTGCGGAAAGCGCGCCGCCACATCAGCAGGTCGCCAGCCGGTGCGCATAAACCAGATGCGCAATTTATCCTTGAGCGACGCCGTGTGTCGGGCGTCGTGCCAAAGCGAGGCATACACCTGCAGGTTCGCCCACAGCGGATTCCAACTGGCCAAGGGCACTGTCACCCCGAAAACCACGGGCTCATCGTCGAGTTCTTCCTGAAAGGTTCCAAACAGCCGGTCCCAGATAATCAACACGCCGCCGTAATTGCGGTCCATGTAGACCCGGTTCTGCGCATGATGCACACGATGATTGGACGGGCTGACGAACACCCACTCAAACCAGCCAAGCTTGGCAATATGGCGGGTGTGCACCCAGAATTGATAGAGCAGATCAATCGCGGCCACCGTCAGGAACACCAACGGCGGTACGCCGACAATCGCCATCGGCAAATAGAACACCCAACCGCAGAGGAAGCCGCTGCTGGTTTGCCGCAGCGCAGTCGTCAGATTGTATTCTTCACTCTGGTGATGCACCGAATGCGCCGCCCAGAGCACATTGCGCTCATGGCCAAGGCGGTGATGCCAGTAATAGCAAAAGTCGTAGAAGACCAGCGCAAACAGCCAGACCCAGAACTGCTCAGGGTCGAACTCAAACAGCCCAAGATGCTCCCAGGCCAGGCTGTACGTGAGCAGCCCGACAACGCCTGTCACCAGCCCCAAGCTGGTCGAGAGCACGCCAGCACTGAGGCTGTTCAGCGCATCGGAGAAACCGTAGGTGCGCACGCCACGCCAGCGGTCAGCCAGCAGTTCAAGCGCAATCAGGGCAAAAAACACCGGCACGGCAAAGAGAATGTAGTTCATGACACGGCCATCATTTTGTAGTTATTGGCAGGCAACTTATGCAGTCAATCCTAGCCCAACCCACAACTGATTACCGCGACATATCCCGCCAAACTTGCAGGCACTCAAGCCGCATTTGCCAATAATGTGGCCGATTCAGTCCGCGAATGCGTTGCGCAGGAACTCCGGCAGCGGCACCGAATGCCCCGCCTGATGATCGATCCAGACGATTTTGCAATTTCCTTCGCCATACACAATGTCGGGCTGCTCAAGCGTGGTCAGCCGATGCTCCAGCACCATGCTGCTGCGCCCCAAAACGCCAGCAAAAAGCTCAACACAGGCTGTTGCAGGGTGCACCACCGGCTTCAGGAATGTGTGCTGGATCTGCAGCACCACAGGGCCTTTGGGGACGTTATTCATCACCACCCCGACTTCCTCGAACCACGCCACCCGCGCCTCTTCGATGTATTGCATGTAAATGCTGTTGTTCACATGCCCGTAACTGTCCATATCGCCCCAGCGTACGGGGATTATGGCGCGGTAAAGTAATTTCCTATCTGACATCTGAGTCTTCGCTATGCTGGATTTAAGTGTTCAATTAAGCCGATTTAAGCCTGCGCAGGCAGACTACGCAGGTCGAACACAGATTTGAAATACCGAAGAGTGACCACGCGAACAAATACAGCACAACGCTGATCGCGCGCGTTGAACTTGGCCGGTAAAAATACACTCCATTGTTTACCGATAATCTGCCGCAATTGCCTTGCGCAACCCGGCCCAATGTTTTGCCCAGGAGCCTTTGATGAATAAAAAAGTTGCGGTGATTTTGTCTGGTTGTGGCGTCTACGATGGCGCCGAAATCCACGAGAGCGTTATCACCCTGCTGCGCCTGGATCAGCGCGGCGCATTGGTGCAGTGCTTCGCCCCGGATATCGAACAAATGCACGTGGTCGACCACTTCAGTGGCGACGAAACCGGCGAGACGCGGAATGTGCTGGTCGAGTCGGCGCGTATTGCCCGTGGCGAAATCAAAGATGTGCGTGAACTGCACGCAGCCGACTACGATGCGCTGATTATTCCCGGCGGTTTTGGCGCGGCCAAAAACCTCTCGGACTTCGCCATCGCCGGCGCCAATTGCACCGTTCAGCCCGACGTTTTAAAGGCCGCGCAAGGGTTTGTCAGCGCACAGAAACCAGTCGGCCTGATGTGCATCGCTCCCGCCATGGCCGCCAAGATATTTGGTCAGGGCATTACCTGCACCATCGGCAAAGATGAAGAAACCGCGACAGCGCTGACTAAAATGGGCGCAGTGCATCAGGAGTGTGAAGTCAGCGAAATTGTCGAAGACAGCCAACACAAGCTGGTCACGACGCCGGCCTACATGCTCGCGCAATCCATCAGTCAGGCTGCGTCTGGTATCTACAAGCTGGTCGACCGTGTGCTGGAACTGGCTCAGCACTAAAACGGGGCTCATAGGCCGTTTGCGCCAATAATCACCGTACACCTGCCGTGCCTCTGGTCACGGCAGGTTTTGTCCGGCAGCGTTGACCCATTCCGTTAACGCGAGCCACCCATGAACCAGCAGCCCTTCGAATTGACCGACGAACTGAAACAGGCGGTCAGCAGCTTCTTCCAGCGCATCCCATTCAACAATGTGATTGGCATCGAGATCGATCAACTCTCGCCCGAGTTGGTACTTATGAGTTTTGTCATGAAAGATGAGCTAATCGGCAACTTCATTCAGGGCATTCTCCACGGCGGCGTCATCTCCTCGGTACTCGACGTAGCCGGCGGAGCCATGGCGCTGATCGGCGCATTCGAACGCCACCAACACCTTTCCGGCAGTGAACGCATGGCGCGCCTGTCCAAGCTGGGCACCATCGACCTGCGAGTCGACTTCCTGCGCCCCGGCCGTGGCAAACGCTTCACCGCCAGCGCGGTGTTGTTGCGTTCTGGGAACAAGGTCGCCGTGGTACGCAGCGAATTGCACAACGACGACGGCGAATTGATCGCGGTTGGCACCGGCACCTATTTGTGTGGTTGAGCACCGCAAATTTATTGCCATTGCGGCCTTATGGATGCTCATGGTTTGACATTTGATTGCCGAATCGAATCGCGAAAACGCCTGGGCCGTCAGGCGGCGACGTTTGCGTCGCCATGACGGATTGCCCCGTTGGGGCTATCCATCCTCCGTGGTGTGCCTGAGGCGGAGGATGGATAAACCGCAGGTTAATCCATTCTCCTAGATGCGGGTTAAGCGGGTCAGAATTCGGTCTAATGAATTGGCGAACTGCTGGCGGTCCTTTTCGCCGTATGCGCTCTGTCCGCCGCCCATCTGGCCTTGCTCGCGCAGATCGGTGAACAGGTTACGCACGGCCAGACGCTCGCCCATGTTGCGCTCGTCGAACTCTTTGCCGCGCGGATCGAGCGCCGCCACGCCCTTCTTCACCAGCCGGTCAGCCAGCGGCACATCGCTGCAAATAACCAATTCGCCAGGCACTGCATGCTCGACCAGATAATCATCGGCCGCGTCGGGGCCGCTTGGCACCACGATCAGCTTCACACACGCGAAGTTAGGCCGTGGCTGAGACTGCCCGGCGACCAACACCACCTCAAAGCCACGCTTGAGGGCAAACTTGACCACCTGATCGCGCGCAGCTCGCGGGCAAGCATCAGCATCTATCCAAACGCGCATTAACCAATCCCCCGTATTTATGTGTGGCATTAAAAAACCCGGCGAGCCTTGTGGCAAGCCGGGTTTTCTCGGATCGTTACAACTTAGGGCTGAGCAACTTCCGCGCGCCGGCGTTCGGTCAGCCAGCTACGGCCATACAGCACCACGATTGCCGTCAGCGCCACAGCTTGAGCGCCCAGGCTGTAGGCATCTGGGTGAATACCCATCCAGTCAAACTCGAAGAAGTTGACCGGACGTGTGCCAATAACGCCAGCTTCTTGCAGGGCTGCAATACCGTGACCGGCAAATACCACCGACAGCACGCAGAGCAGAATTGCGTTGAGGCTGAAGAAGGTAACCAGCGGCAGTTTGCGCGACCCACGCAGAATCACCCACGCCAGGCCAATCAATATAACCAACGCCGCACAAGCGCCGAAGATGACCATGCTGTGGCCTTCAGGCCCGGCCTGCAGCCAGAGTGTTTCGTAAAACAGGATGACTTCAAACAGTTCGCGGTACACCGAGAAGAAGGCCAGCAGGGCAAAGCCGAAACGACCGCCGCCACTCACCAGGCTGCTCTTGATGTAACTCTGCCACGCGGCGGCATGACGGCGGTCGTGCATCCACACGCCCAACCACAACACCATGACGCTGGCAAACAAGGCGGTAGCGCCTTCGAGCAATTCGCGTTGCGCACCGCTGACATCAATCAGGTAGGCCGCCAGAGCCCATGTCGCAAAGCCTGCGGCAATCGCCAAGCCCCAACCGACATGAACGCTGCGTACGGCTTTTTCCTGCCCGGTATTGCGCAGGAATGCCAGAATCGCCGCCAGTACCAGAATGGCCTCAAGGCCTTCACGGAGCAGGATCAGCAAGCTTGAAATGAAGGTCAGCGAGGCGGACATGGCATCGCCGCCGAGCAAGTCGGAAGACTTCGCCAGCTCAACCTTGGCCTGCTCCAGACGCTGCGCTGCGACCGGCACCGACAGACCATCCTGCAATGCCTGACGATAAGCCATCAGTGCTTTCTCGGTGATCTTGCGCTGATCAGAGTCGATGTTGTTCAGTGCACTCTCGACCAGCTCGAAGCCTTCCAGATACGCACCGACAGACAAGTCATAGGCTTGCTCTGAATCGCCCTCGGTGTAGGCCTTGAGGCTATGCTCCAACGTCTGGCGAGTGTGATCGATCAGTTGCGCAGGGCCACGTTGTTCAACCGGTGGCTGGGCGCGCTGGGCACGGAACAACGCGGCGGCCTCGGGACCTTGCGCCGTCGCCACTTCGGCGGGCGTTTGCGCCGCCAGGCTGGCAATCCCGAAAGACTTGCCCTCTGCCACTGGCTCGGCAGTAAAGCCGGCAATATAACTGGCCAGATCCCAGCGCTGACGATCATCGAGCTGGTCGGCGAACGCCGCCATGTCGGTGCCTTCAATGCCCAGACCAATAGTGTTGTAGATATCGTAGAGGCTCAGGCGGTCTATCCGCGCAGCGTCACGCAGGTTCGCCGGAGGCGGCTCAAGGCCAATGCCTGCAGGGCCATCGCCAGCACCGGTCTGGCCATGACAAACAGCACAGTGCTGAGCAAACAGTGGCTCGCCGCGAGTAGGATCAGGCGTGATCGCCGGCGCCTGACTCACCTGATAGGTGCTGACCAAGTTGGCTGCCAGCTGCCGCGCCTGAATGGCGACCTTGCCACCGTCTTCGCGTTGTTCGATGTTCTTGCGCAGGCTGGCAACGCCCGACACCAGTTCATCACGACCTTCCTGGGCCGGTAATGCCACAATCAAACCTTGCAGCACGGTGAGAAATTCGAGTTGTTCCTGATACTCGCTGGCATCAATAATCTTGCCATCAGCGACGGTTGCGGGGTAATCCGCACCGAGGTATCCGAGCATATGCAGCGCTTGGGCAGCGCCATCACCGGCCTCGGCCATTGCAGCAAGGCTGCAGAGCAGAGTCAGTGGGAGTAGCAGCCAGCAAATGATACGGCGTGGAAGAAACATATAGGATTCAATCCCAAATACGAATGGGTGGCATTACATTGTTGCCTCCCTAACGATTTTCCTCAAGCCCCAAATGTCTGATCGTCAGTGTCGATTTGTCGCAAAGCCTCCGGAGACCCGTTATGACGCTGTCCAGCCGCTTGCAAGAAGCTGCAAATATTGTGATCTGCGGTGCCAGCCGTGGCATTGGTCTGGCAATGACCGAGCAACTTTTGGCCAGTCCACACACCGGCTGTATCTGGGCTATTGCCCGCTCAGCGTGCGAGTCGCCTGAACTCGATGCGCTGCAAAAGCGTTACCCCGGGCGCCTTGAACGCTGCAATGTGGATGTTACCGATGAAGCCTCTATCGAGCGCTTCGCCAGCCAACTACAGGGGCAGATAAGTCGACTGCATGTGCTGATCAGTACCGCAGCCGTGCTGCATCAGGATGGCGCACGTGCGGAAAAAGGCCTGGCGCAACTTAATCAGCAGAGTTTGCACGCAGCCTTCCAGACCAATGCATTTGGCCCGGTTCTGCTTCTCAAGCACTTGTTGCCCCTACTACGTGGGCGCCACGCCTGCACGGTTGCGGCACTTTCAGCACGGGTTGGCTCGATTGGCGATAACCATTTGGGCGGCTGGTACAGCTATCGCGCCAGCAAGGCGGCACTCAATCAGTTAATGCACACCGCCAGCATCGAACTGCGTCGGCTCAACCCGCAAAGCTGCGTATTGCTGCTGCATCCGGGGACCACCGACACTGAGCTTTCAAAACCGTTTCAGGCCAATGTGCCAAGCGAAAAACTGTTCAGCTGCACCTATGCAGCCAGCCAACTGCTGGCGCAGATTGACCGCCACGACCCGGAACAAACCGGCAGTTTCTGGGCGTGGGACGGCCAGCCAATTGAGTGGTAAAGCGGCGGCGGCTTAAGCCGAGGCGCGGCTGACAGTTGCCAGCAGGCTCGCAGCGCCGACAAACAACACCGCGAATGTGCGATTCATCACACGCTGCTGGCGCGGGCTGCGGAGCATACGCAGCACCTTGGATGCCAGGCCGGTGTAGCCCGCCATGACAATAAGGTCCACGCTGATCATGGTCACGCCCATAATCAGGTATTGGCTTAGCAGCGGCTCATGTGGATTGAGGAACTGCGGCAATACCGCGAGCATGAACACAATGGCTTTGGGGTTGCTGAAATTGACCAGAAAACCGCGCAGAACCAGACTCAGCGGTCGCCCGGTTGGGCGCTCGGAAGACTCGGCAGACAAGTCGCTCGGCAGCGCACGCCACTGGCGATAGGCCAGATAAACCAGATAGACCACACCGAACCACTTGATCAGGCTGAAGGCCACAGCCGAGGTCGCGAGGATTGCGCCAACACCGGCGGCAACAATCGTGATTTGCAGAATCAGGCCGATCTGCAGGCCCAGTGCCGTCCAGTAACCACGCAAGAAACCGTACTGCAGGCCAGATGACATCGACGCGATAGCGCCCGCACCCGGCGACAGGCTGATAATCCAGCACGCCACGAAAAACGCCATCCAGGTTTCAAGCGCCACAGCAATCACCTCAAGATCGAATCAGCCCAATAGAAAGAGGCGGGAAAAACCCGCCTCTTTATCATGCATCAAACAACCCCACGCTGGCGATCATTCCGGCGTGTCTTTACGCAAGCGCACAGGCTCCTGTCCTTGCTTGCGGGCCATGGCGCCACGCAGACGAATGTTGATCGCCTCGACCGCCAGCGAGAAAGCCATGGCGAAATACACATAACCTTTCGGCACGTGCACTTCAAAGGCCTCAGCCACCAGCATGGTGCCGACGACGATGAGGAAGGACAGCGCGAGCATTTTCAGCGACGGGTGCTTGTCGATGAAATTACTGATGGTGCTGGCCGAGAGCATCATCACCACAACCGAGATGATAATCGCCGCGACCATGACCGGTACGTTATCAACCAGGCCGACTGCGGTAATGACCGAGTCGAGCGAGAAGACGATGTCGATGATCGCGATCTGCACGATGATGCCCATGAAACCATAAGCTTTACCGCCGCTCGCCTGCTGCTCTTCAGCGCCTTCAAGGCTGTGATAGATCTCCATGGTGCTCTTGAACAACAGGAACAGACCACCGAAGAACAAGATCAGGTCGCGCCCCGAAATACCGTGCCCAAACGCCACGAACAGGTCGGTAGTCAGGCGCATCACCCAACTGATCGAGAGCAAAAGCAGAATTCGCGTAACCATGGCCAAGGCCAGACCGAAGAAGCGTGCGCGCGGCTGTTGCTCCTTGGGCAGACGGCTGACCAGAATCGAGATGAAGATAATATTGTCGATGCCGAGAACAATTTCCAGGGCGGTCAGGGTCAGAAACGCAACCCAAATTTCCGGGTTAGCCAGCCATTCCATAATCAGGTTTATCTCTAGAGAGAAGCGTGAGAGGTTGCCACGACAGCGGCATTTTTGCGCCCGCTATTAAGCACCTGGCGCATGACGCCGCCAAGTGGGCAGAGGCAGGCTAAAACAACAAATTTGCATCAATCTATGTCAGCGCAGCCAACGGCTGGCGCCGACACGGAACAGCTTAATGCTAGCTGGCTTCTTCCAACTGGCGTTGCAACTCTTCAAGAATTTCCAGTGCTTCCATCCACTGTTCTTCCAGCGTTGCTTCGCGGCTTTTCAACGTGCCCTGCTCCGCCAGCAAATCACGCAATTCATTCTTGCGCGAAGCGTCGTAGAGGTCACTGTCGCCGAGCTTGGTTTCAACCGCGGCCAACTTCTCATGCAACTGGCCAAGCTCTTTCTCCAGCTTCTCGGCCTGACGCTTATGCGGCGCCAATTGCTGACGCAACGCTGCCGCAGCCTGACGCTGTGCACGCTTGTCGGTACGGTCGGCTGTGCCTTCCGCCACCACCTGATTACTCACTGCCTGCCGCGAGCGGAAATCGATCAGCCAGCGCGAGTAGTCTTCAAGGTCTCCGTCAAACGGCTGAACCCGACCGTCTGCGACCAGCAGGAACTCGTCGGTGGTGCTTTTAAGCAAGTGCCGGTCGTGAGAAACCACCACCACGGCGCCTTCGAACTCTTGCAGCGCCATGGTCAATGCCAAGCGCATTTCCAGATCGAGGTGGTTGGTTGGCTCATCGAGCAACAGCAGGTTCGGCCGGCCCCATGCAATCAAGGCCAAGGCCAGACGCGCCTTCTCGCCACCCGAGAAATTAACCACAGGCTCATCGCAGCGCGGGCCACGGAAATCAAAACCGCCGAGGAAGTCGCGCAGGGTTTGCTCACGCTCGGTGGGCGCCAGTCGCTGAAAATGCAGAAGCGGGCTGGCTTTGTCGTCCAGTGAGTCGAGTTGATGCTGGGCAAAGTAGCCGACCACCAGATTCTCGCCACGCTGCAAGCGGCCTGAAATCGGACTCAGCTCGTTCGACAGGTTCTTGATCAGCGTCGATTTACCCGCGCCGTTAGGCCCAAGCAATCCAATCCGCGCACCCGGCGCCAGATTCAGCTTCACGTTTTCAAGGATTACCGTCTCGCCATAGCCAAGACGCCCTTCCGAGAGATCCAGCAACGGGCTGGAAATCTTGTGCGCTTCACGAAAGCTGAAATCGAACGGTGAATCAACGTGCGCCGGCGCCAACTCTTCCAGGCGCTCAAGTGCCTTGATCCGGCTCTGGGCCTGACGAGCCTTGGTAGCCTGCGCCTTGAATCGGGCGATGTACTTTTCCATGTGCGCGCGTTGCGCTTGCTGCTTCTCGTACGCCTGCTGCTGTTGCGCCAGACGCTCAGCACGGGTGCGCTCGAACGCCGAATAGCCACCGCGATACAGCGTCAGCTTTTGCTGGTCGAGATGGGCGACGTGATCGACTACGGCATCGAGGAAATCGCGATCGTGAGAGATCAGCAGCAATGTGCCCGCGTAGCTTTTCAACCAGCCCTCGAGCCACAGAATGGCGTCGAGATCCAAGTGGTTGGTCGGCTCATCGAGCAGCAACAAATCGGACGGGCACATCAGCGCCTGCGCCAGATTCAGGCGCATACGCCAGCCACCGGAGAAATCGCTGACCAGACGGTCCATCTGCGCATTCTCAAATCCCAGACCAGCCAGCAATTTGCGCGCACGGGCATCGGCGGTGTAGCCGTCAAGGCTATCGAGTTCAACGTGCAGACGGGCAACTGCCGCGCCGTCTTCTGCTGCCTCAGCACCTGCCAGCTCGGCCTGAACCCGACGCAGATGAGTATCGCCGTCGAGCACATACTCAACTGCCTGACGCTCAAGGGCATCGATTTCCTGGCGCATGTGGGCAATACGCCAGTCTGCCGGAAGCAGGCAATCACCGGAATCCGGTGTCAGCTCGCCCAGCAGCAAGGCGAAAAGCGTGGACTTACCCGCGCCGTTCGCACCGATGAGGCCCGCTTTATGGCCGGCGTGCAGGGTCATCTCGGCATCTTCTAGCAGACGCTGAGGGCCACGTTGTAAAGTGAGGTTTTGAAGTCGGATCATAATGGCGGCGGATTCTACCAGAGTCGCCGACTAATCACTCAGGAAGCAGCATGTCCTCTGATCTGTGGCATTTCGCCGAACAACTCTACAGCCAACCCGGCGTGGAAACCGCCTGCCTGGAGCTGCAAGAGCATGGCGCCGACGTGTGTCTGCTGCTCTGCGGTGCTTGGCTCGGGGTCAACGGCGTTGAGTGCAGTGCTGAACGCGCCGCGCAACTGCGGGCGATGAGTCAGCCATGGCAAGAGCAGGTAGTCAGGTGTCTGCGTGGAGTGCGCCAGGACTGGCGAGCAAGAGCCTTTGACGACCCGCAACTGAAGGCATTGCGTGAGCAGGTTAAACAGCTTGAGTTGCAAGCCGAGCGCATTCAGCTCGAACGTCTGGCCGGGCTTGCAACCCAATGGCCGCGCAGCGACCAACCGAGTGTCGGCTTATGGCTGACTTCGCTGAGCGCGCCGCTGGCCGACAGTGGCCGGGCCGCACAAAACTTACTGTGCGACTCGGCCACGGCACTTGCCCGATTATGACTCTGAAGATGGCGTTACCGGTGTGGTGACGCTGGCAGTCGATGCAGGTGCAGTTGGAGCCGCCGGAGTAGCCGCAGCGGGTTGAGCAGCTGGCTTGGCTGCTGGCTTGGCCGCGGTTTTAGCAGCTGGTTTAGCTGCCGGCTTGGCCGCTGGTTTGCGGGCAGCCCTTACTGCAGGCTTAGCGGCCGGCTTTGCAGCGGCAGTTGCGGCGGGTTTTGCTGCAGGTTTAGCCGCAGCTTTTGCAGGCGCTTTGGCAGCGGGTTTAGCCGCAGGCTTTGCTGCCGCCTTTGGCGCAGGTTTAGCTGCTGTTCTGGTGGCGGGCTTAGCGGCGGGTTTTGCCGCTGCTCTTGGTGCAGGTTTCGCGGCAGGCTTCGCTGCTGCCCTTGCTGCGGGTTTTGCCGCAGGTTTAGCGGAAGTCGCAGCAGCAGTTTTTGCTGCGGGCTTGGTAGTGGTTTTTGCGGCGGACTTGGCAGCCGGTTTCGCAGCCGTCTTTGTCGCGGGTTTGGCGGCGGGCTTAGCAGCCGCCCTTGCAGCAGGTTTTGCTGCAGGCTTGGCAGTAGCTCTTGCAGCGGGTTTTGCCGCAGTTTTAGCAGCGGGCTTGGCAGCTGTTTTCGCTGCAGGTTTGGCCGCTGTTTTTGCAACAGTGCGAGCAGCGGGTTTTGGCGCTGGCTTCACAGTTGCAGGTTTAGCCTCACGGCTGACCAGAGCCTTGTTGGCTGCTTCCTTAACACGAGCAACACCTTGGGCCAGTCGCAAGCTCTGCTGAGCATCGCGCTTGAGCTGTGCGATGTATTCACGCGTTTGCGTTTGACGCTCTTTCAGTGCGTCGAGCAGATCTTCAAGCTCATTGACTGTCTTGCGCGCCTTGGCCTGTGACTTGGCCTTACCCGCCTCGGCGGCGTCTTGCAGTTTGCCGCGAGACTTGTGCAGTTTTTCCTGCGCTTTGCCGCGCTGGGTTTCCAGCTTGGCCAGCAGTTCTTCAGCATCAACCAACGCCTTGCTGCACGCATCTTCAAGGTGATCAAGCAGGCTGCCGGAAAGCTGTTGAAGTAGATGCAAAGGGGTACGAACTGCTTTCTTATTCGCTTTCTGTTTAGCTGACATAACGCCTCCTGGCGGGGATATATGCAGCCATACTAGACGCCTGACCGAGTGGTCGCTAGTTACTCACGCACATAGCAACAAAATCTGCTGAAGGGCATCAGCAGATCATCGAAAGGATTCGGGGCAACGAGAAGTTTTCAGGACGTAAATCAGAGCAATAATTAACGCTTCAAGGCAGGCGTCATAGGCGCGTTTGCAGCGGGCCTTGTTCAGCGCCAACTGCAAACTCATCAGCTCGACTCACAGGGTTTTACGACAACTTATACGGTGGCGCTGGCCTGATGTTGATGGGCGTTATGCAGCACTTCGATCAGGCAGTCTTCAAGGTCAAAGCGTTCATGAAGCAATTGCCCCAGTTGCTTGAGCTCATGTGCCTGGGATGCATTATCGCGGCAGTCGCCGTTATCGCAACGGTCGTTGAATGACAGCGCGACCTCAGTGATTGCATCAATACGCGGGTAGATTTTCTTGGCCAATTCCAAGCCGCGTTGATCATCGAAAGCCTTGGCCTCGTTGGTCAACTGCTCATAGACCTCGAAATGTCCTGCCGATACATAATCGACCAGAACTTCACAAAACCGTTGCAGTGCCTGCGTTGCGGCGGCGGAAGCCTGAGGCGCAGCGTGCACAGCATCATAGCTACTGATCAGCTCCTGGCGTTCCTGTAACCAACGATCGATTAACAGGTTTACACCACCCCAACGTTCCTGCGCGTTCTGACAACTCTCGAGCATGATGGCCTCACTTCCCTTATCGGTTTTTCTATTTTACGCCCGATCCGATACGTTTTTTTGACGGCCCAACAATCGCCTGATCAGGCAAATACGCCCAACACACTTTACTGCTTGATGGCCAGAGTATGCTGGCAAATTCGCCCCATCAAGCTACATGAGCGACAAATTTAATACGTACGTTTTAATCGCAATGCCGCGTCATTCGCGGCATCTAGCCAACAACAATACGCTCATTGGCGGCACAGCCCAAGCAACAAATTGACGCGCAGCGAGTGATGTCAGTCGCGGCGCAGCAGTTGCAACAGGGCGAAACCGATCATGCCGACAAAAGCCAACAAGCTCCACTCGGGAATGCTCATGCCGAAAAGCGTCCAGTTCACCTCGGCGCAATCTGCAGAACCGTGCAGAACCACCCGGATGATTTCCTGAAACGGCAGCGCGTCCATCATGTATTCAAGGCTCGGCAGGCACGCAGGCAGTTGATCTGCCGGCACCGTTTGCAACCAGATTTGCCGTGCGGCCGTGGCGGCGCCGCCGGCTGCAAACAACAATGCAAATACCGAGTAGACGCGCGTACCGATGCGACCAGGACCGTGGATGGCACCGATCAGGCAGACCACGGCAAAAGCGATCACGAATATGCGTTGCAACACACACAGCGGGCATGGCTCAAGACCAACGATATGTTCCAGATAAAGTGCGCCACCCATCAAGGCAACGCAGCCCAGGAACGCAAGGGCGAATAATGAACGGGGTCTGGCCAACGACATGACAGCTCCAGCTGATTGAGTAAAGACAGCTACGGTAGAGTAAAGCACTTAGTGCATACAAGTGAAAACCGCCCATATAGAGCGGTTCCCATCCTGCTAATCCGACCATACGTCCGGATCAGATTTATCGACATGCCGTGAGGCAGCAGCCCGGTCAGCGGCTGAGCGAGGCGGCTCTCGGCAAACCAATTAAGCGTTGATCAAGCAGGCCCAAGCCTTCTTGAAACAATTGATTACTGCGCTCCACTTCGCCTAACTGGGCAAGCAGCCTGGCCAGCTCGGCACAGGTTTCCGGATGACGCTGCAGGCGCATGCTGCTTTCTAAATAATCGCGGGCTTTGCCCCACAATTTGTTGTGCAGGCACAAACGACCCAGAGTCAGAAGCAAACCGGCATCGTCGGAGTGCCCCTTCAACCAACCCTCGGCCGCCTGCAACTGGCGAGCTGGGTTGGAACTGCGCAACAGTCCGTACAAGCGCACCAGACGGCTGTCATATTTGCGCTGCAAGGCACTGCGCAGCAACTCTTCCGCGCCATCGTCATTGCCCAGCGCACGCAATTGATCCGCATAAACGGCAAGCAGTTGCGGCTCTTGGCGCTGGTTTGCAGAAAGCTGCTGCCAGGCGTTGGTCAGGGTCGAGTTCGCGGAATCTGCCGACTGCTCATCCGTGTGTCCGGCATCGGCCAGACGCCCCGACCAAGCCTGCGCCTCGATCACTTCGAGTTGCGCGTCAGTCAGCACCTTGTCTTTGCGCAGCTTAGGCAGCAAGCCCAGAAGAGCGGACCACTCCTTGCGCTCAACATAGATTTCCTGAAGTTTGAACAGCACCTGCTGATTGTCCGGGTAACGCTCGTGCATCACCTGCAAAGTTTCCAGCGCGGCCTGCGTTTCACCGCGCTCGATCTGAAACTCGGCGTCGGTCAAGGCAACAGCCAACTCAGCTTGTGGCTGGCGCTGTACTGCCTTTTCCAGCAAGGCTTCGCTTTCGCTGTATTTTTCCAGTTGGTGGGCTGCTCGCGCAGCGCCCAGGTAATACATCAGCGGCAATGGTGAATGATCGCCAGCGCGGCGCAAATGACGCAATGCGTGCTCCCAGCGGCCCTCGACCAAATCCACAAACCCTTGTTCGGTCGCCAGCTTGACCCGACGGCTGCGGTGACGACGAGACCATGGATTAACCCACTCGCCCGATACAAACACCAGGCGCAGGACTTGGCGCACGAGATACACCACCAGCAAGATGGCGACCATCAGAGCCAAAAATACCCACAGGCTCGACTCGTAACGGAAGCCCTGATAGGCGAACAGCACATAACCTTTGTGTTCAGCGATGGCCAGCCCGAGCAAGGCCAGACCGCCCGCCACAAGCATCAGCAGAACCAGCAGATAAAACCGCTTCATTGGCTGGCATCCCCCGCTTCGGCTTCGTCAGCAGGCGCTGCGTCTTTGAGGCGTTCACGAGCGGATTGCTTGAGTTCGATATAAGCATCCACAGCCGTCAGCGACTCGCTCAGATCCGGTGCATCCACCTCAATCGGCTTGTCGAACAGCTCAACAATGCGGTTACGCAATGCACGGCTGCTCGGGTTGTCCTGATTGAAGTTGGCATCAAGCACCTCAGCAGCCTGACGCATGGCTTGTTTGTAGACCGGCGTCTGCCCGTGCAAAGCGGCCCATTGCGCTTGTTCCAGCGCCAGGCTCAGGGCCAGACGCACCTGAACCAGGCTTTGCCCGGCGAGCAGCGGACGAACATTCTGGTCGGCATCGAAATCGAGGCGCACGTATTGCGATAGCTTATCCAGCCACTCGGCCCACCAGCCAGCTTCGTAGTTGGCCTGCGCAACGTCGTGCAGCACGCCGTCACCGCCATTGAAGACCGGATTGAGTGCAGTCAACTGTACAGCCTGATCACGCAGCGCACCGATCTGCAAAAACAGCCCGGTACGGTCCGGATTAGCAGTTGTGTGCAGGGCTTCCAAGCTCTTGGCTAATTGCTGACGGGCAGCATAGGCGGCCGGATCATCCTGGCCACGAAGAATTTCATCGGCGGCTTCAACCAGCGCAGTCGCACTGTTGATGTCTTGCAGTGCCGACAAGCGCAAACTGGCAAGACGCAACAAATGCTCGGCCTCGGCCAGACGCCACTCCTGACGACTGGCGCCGAGAACGGTCTCAAGGCGCTTGTTGAGCAGTTGCTGATCGGCTTGCAACTGCACGACCAGTTGGCGATTGGCTTCCAGTTTTTCAGGCGATGGCAACTGTTCCAGCCGCGCATCGAGACCTTTGGCGCGCTCGGCGACCGCATCGGCTTGCGCTTCGGTACGCTGCAATTGGCTCAACTGCTGCTGGCCGCGCGTTTCGAGATCGCGCATCTGCCAGACGCCCCAACCGCCCACGGCGACGCCTGCAGCGCCGAGCAAAAGCGCAATGATCGCTAAACCGTTACCTTTTGAAGGCTGTTTGTCCTTGGGCGGGCTCGGTGGCGTCGGGTTAACCGGAGTCGATTGCTCTGGCTCTTTTGGGGTAATCGCTTCGCTCACGTATCCATCCTTTGTTTTTAGGGGGCCGGTGCAGAGGTTTCCTGCAACGCTGCCAACAACGCCGCGGCATTCGCACCACGGCAATCCACAACAGTCTCAGCGCCAGCAGCGCTGGCCATTTCGGCAACTCTGGGGCTTGGTACAAACAAGGGTAGCTTGCTTAGCGCTTTCCAGCGCTCGCCAGCCAGTAACAACAGGTTGCTCAGCCCCTGCCCACTACTGATCACCAGAGCGTTCAAACGTTCACGGCTGACTAACTCCGGCAACGCCATAGGTGCGTATTGCGGCAGGGTACGCCGATACAGCGCTAGATAATCAACCACTACGCCCTGACTGCGCAAACGATCGGCGAGTAATTCACGTCCGTCTTCGCCGCGCATAATCAACACCCGCGGGTTTTGCACATGCGCAATGGCTTGTTGCAGTTGCGCCATGTCCAGCAACGCTTCGCTGTCATCACCGCTTGCCGGGTAATGCACCTGCAGGCCTGCGTCGGCAATGATTTGTCCGGTTGCAGCGCCAACGCTAAACCACGGCTGAGTGGCTTGATGCTTGACGCTGTATTGGTCGAGCAGGCTCAGGCCCAGCCGCGCAGCAGGTTTGCTGACCACGATAACCGCGCAGTAATTGCCTATTTGCTCTATCACCGCGCTCTGCTCGTCGCCCGGCACCAGCGCTTCGATCTTCAGCAGCGGCAAACTGCTGCTGAAGATTCCACGCTCGGCCAACACCTGTGCCAGCGCCGCAGACTCCTCTGCCGGGCGCGTCAGCAACAGGCGCCATTCACTCACTCGCTTGCGGCCTCGCCGTAAACCGCCTGCAAAATCGCTGCGGCGCCTTGCTGTAGCAGGTCTTCGGCCACAGCGACGCCCAGCTGTTCGGCGGCTGTTGCCGGCATCCGCTGCTGCGCGCTGAGCAGCTGGCTGCCATCGGGCTGGCCGACCAGGCCGCGCAACCACAACTGATCACCTTCAAGCAGTGCGTAGCAAGCGATTGGGACCTGGCAGCCACCATTGAGGTGCTTGTTCAGCGCACGCTCGGCGGTCACACGCATGGCGGTTTCGGTGTGGTGCAAAGGCGCCAGCAAGGCATGGATTTCGGTGTCTGCAGTACGGCACTCGATCCCCACAGCGCCCTGCCCGCCCGCTGGCAAGCTGTCGTCGACGCTGATGCTTGCAGTGATGCGCGACTCAAAGCCGAGGCGGATCAAACCGGCGGCCGCAAGAATGATGGCGTCATATTCGCCGGCATCAAGCTTGGCCAGACGCGTGTTGACGTTGCCGCGCAGGAACTGGATTTTCAGGTCGGGACGACGCGCCAGCAACTGGGCCTGACGGCGCAAGCTGGACGTGCCAACGACGCTGCCAGCAGGCAATGCATCAAGACTGGAATAGGTGTTGGAGACGAATGCATCGCGCGGGTCTTCACGCTCGCAGATGCAATACAGGCCCAAGCCTTGCGGGAAGTCCATCGGCACGTCTTTCATTGAGTGGACGGCGATATCGGCCTGATCTTCGAGCATGGCGGTTTCAAGCTCTTTGACGAACAGGCCCTTGCCGCCGATTTTCGCCAGCGGCGCATCCAGCAGCTTGTCGCCACGGCTGACCATCGGCACCAGGGTAACAATCAGCCCCGGATGCGCTTGTTCAAGCCGAGCTTTTACATGCTCTGCCTGCCACAAGGCCAAAGCACTTTTACGGGTAGCAATACGAATTTCGCGAGGCATTGAGGCATTTCCAGAAAACGAACTGCCCCAGATAATAACAGGCTATGCCAGTGGCGACCTCCCGCTGCGACGCATCGCAGCATGGGTCGCGACAACCAGCCGCAACCAATACCGGAGGCTACAGCGCGCTCATAAGTTTGCGAACGCCCGCCACGTGACGCCGGCTGACAACCAGCGCATCGCCATTCAAGCCTTTCAGATACAACTGGAAATGGCCGAGAGGTGTGCGTTGCAGGCGCTCGATACGATCACGGGCGACCAAGGCGTTACGGTGAATTCGCACAAACCTGTCGCCGAATTCATCTTCAAGCGCTTTCAGCGGCTCATCAAGCAGGACTTCGCCTTGCTCATGACGCAGGGTCACGTATTTGTGGTCGGCAATGAAATAGACCACTTGATCCAGCGGAATCAGCTCGATGCCTTTGCGGGTACGGGCACTAATATGGGTGCGGGGTTCGCCACCGGAAACGGCTGCCGGACGAGTCAAGGCCGCCAGCTGCACACGGTTGGGCCGCTCAGCCTTTTTCAGCGCCTCAACCAGATGCTCCGGGCGCACCGGTTTCACCAGATACCCCACAGCGCTGACCTGAAATGCCTCAAGGGCAAATTCATCATGCGCTGTACAAAAGATAACCGCTGGCGGGGCATCGCGTTCGCAAAGCTTGGCCGCCACTTGCAGGCCATCAAGGCCCGGCATACGGATGTCGAGCAGGACCACATCCGGTTTCAAACTGTCGATCAGGCTCAGTGCTTCTTCGCCGTTGCTCGCAGCCGGCTCAAGAACACGGTAACCATCAAGTTCGCCCACCATTCGGCTAAGGCGTTCACGCGCTAAGGGTTCGTCATCGACGATCAGGACATTCATAGTGCTCTGGCTTCCTGCGTGAGTCTCGCACAAGGATAGCGTAGACGGGTGTAGTGTCGACCGTCACGGCGCTCCACGCTGAGACTGGCCCGAGGTCCAAAAAGTGCCGTAAGACGTGCATCAATGTTATCCAATGCCTGATGCGTTCCATTGGAGGGCGCCGTTTCGGCACCCGCGTCATACGGATTGCTCACGATCAACTGAAACACGCCTTCACTATAGCTGGCGTCGATACAAACCTTGCCACCTTCTATGCGCGGCTGGATGCCATAGATCAATGCATTCTCCAGTAATGGTTGTAGTGTCAGTTGAGGAATCGGCAAATCATCCGGTACATCAGCAACTTCCCATTGCAACTGTAGACGCTCGCCAAGCCGATAGTGTTCGATCGACAAATATCGTTTCGCCAACTCCAGCTCTTCACTCCACGAAACCAGGCTGCCGGGCTTGGCCAGACTGGCTCGAAACAAATCCGACAGATCCAGTACCGCTTGCTCGGCCTTATAGGGATCGACCACCACCAGGCTGGCAATACTGTTAAGGCTGTTAAACAGAAAATGCGGACGAATCCGCGCTTGCAAGGACTCGATGCGCGCACGCAATTCGGCCTGCTCCTGCTTACGCCACTGACTCTGCAGATAAAAATAGCGTAGCAGTAGTGCGGACATGATCAGGCTGATCAGCGCATGTCGCAGGTATAAATTCACTTCACCCTGGCGTGCCAGCTGGCCGCCAAGGGAAAAATAATCGGCGACGGCGGTGCAAATCAGCGTTAGCCCGACCACGATGGAACAGCACATTAATGCGGCCAAGGGTGTCGGCATGCGCGCCATTACCGGGCGTAACTGACAAAGCAGGGCTGCCGACAATAGCAAAATCCATTGCACAAATAATGAGGCAAGCGCCAGCCTGACCCAGTTGAACACCGGCACCATCGGCTCTGCCAATACCAGTACAAAAACCAGTAATTCGGCGAGTAAAACCATGCTCAGCAAGGCTTCCGGCTTGCAAAGCTCGGGCACAAAAAATTCGTCGACTGCCGCCACGTGATTGTTGGTTTTCTTATTAAGCATCAACCCGGATTCCGCGTGAGCTGCATACGCAGCGTGCAAGACCATTCTTGCTGAACAAAGCAAAGCGCCAGGCAAGTGTTCCCAGCGCCAAAAACTGCACCATCAGAAATGCCACGGGGCGTGTTTGTGAACACAACTTTGCGGCTATTTTGTGCAGGCGCTATCGTCGCGCTTTACCTGCGCAAAGGCTCCTGTAAAAAAGCACTGGCGCTGCAAAGTGTGAACCACAGTGCATTCCGAGGCGCACCCGGCAAATGACCGTTAACGCATCCTGACAAACGAATTTAGCTGCGACCCTGTTATTATCGACGAACTTTTAGCTCATGCAGTGCTTGGCAGGTTGTACGAGGCTTTTTCCGCACCTTGCCATACCACTTGCATGGAACAGCGCACCAGCCGAGCGAATCCCATGAGTACTGAAAAGACCAATCAATCCTGGGGCGGCCGCTTCAGCGAGCCAGTCGACGCCTTCGTCGCCCGTTTTACAGCATCCGTTGAGTTCGACAAACGCCTTTACCGCCATGACATCATGGGCTCCATTGCCCATGCGACCATGCTCTGCAAAGCGTCGGTACTGACAGAAGACGAGCGCGACACCATCATCGACGGCCTGCACAAGGTTCAGGCCGAGATCGAAGCGGGCCAGTTCGAGTGGAGCATTGAGCGCGAAGACGTTCACATGAACATTGAAGCGCGCCTGACCGACCTGATTGGCATCACCGGCAAAAAACTGCACACCGGCCGCAGCCGTAACGATCAGGTGGCTACCGATATCCGCCTGTGGTTGCGCGACGAAATTGACCTGATCCTGGCAGAAATCACCCGCCTGCAAAAAGGCCTGCTGGAACAAGCCGAGCGTGAAGCCGAAACCATCATGCCCGGTTTCACCCACCTGCAGACCGCGCAGCCCGTGACCTTTGGTCATCATCTGCTGGCGTGGTTCGAGATGCTCTCGCGTGACTACGAGCGTCTGGTCGACTGCCGCAAGCGCACCAACCGCATGCCGTTGGGCTCAGCGGCACTGGCCGGCACCACCTACCCGATTCAGCGCGAAATCACGGCTGAGCTACTGGGCTTTGAAGCCATCAGCGGCAACTCACTGGACGGCGTTTCCGACCGCGACTTCGCCATCGAATTTTGCGCGGCGGCCAGCGTGGCGATGATGCACCTCTCGCGTTTCTCCGAAGAGCTGGTGTTGTGGACCAGCGCGCAGTTCCAGTTCATCGAACTGCCAGACCGTTTCTGCACCGGCAGCTCGATCATGCCGCAGAAGAAAAACCCGGATGTACCGGAGCTGGTACGCGGCAAGACCGGCCGGGTATTTGGCGCCCTTACCGGCCTGCTGACCCTGATGAAAGGCCAGCCGCTGGCGTACAACAAGGACAATCAGGAAGACAAAGAGCCGCTGTTCGATGCCGCCGATACGCTGCGTGACAGCCTGCGCGCCTTCGCCGACATGATTCCAGCCATCAAGCCCAAGCACGCGATCATGCGTGAAGCGGCATTGCGCGGTTTCTCGACCGCAACGGATTTGGCTGATTATCTGGTTCGCAAAGGCCTGCCTTTCCGCGACTGCCACGAAATTGTCGGCCACGCCGTGAAGTACGGCGTAGACACTGGCAAAGACCTGGCCGAGATGAGCCTTGAAGAACTTCGCCAGTTCAGCGATCAGATCGAGCAGGATGTATTTGCCGTTCTGACGCTGGAAGGCTCGGTGCAAGCGCGTGACCACATCGGCGGCACCGCACCTGCGCAAGTTCGCGCAGCCGTTAAGCGCGGCGAGCAGTTGCTGGCCAGCCGCTAACAGGCGGGATGTCAGATCAGGCTCGCGGCGGGCCTGATCTGACCCTTGATTTGTACTAGCCCTGCGCCCGCGCCCTGATCATCGCCAGAAACTCTGGCATCTGCGCCTCTTTAGCGGCCGCAATTGCCTGCACATTGGCATTGCCGTTGAGCTTCGCGAGCAGCTGCGCCGCCTGCGGGAAGTCTGCCAGCAGATCAAGACCGAACACGGTTTTCCCCACCGCACAGGCTAAATCCACGCTGTACAAAAAGTAGATATCCGCCAAGGTAAACGTATCACCCGCCACATACGGGCTAAAACGTCCATGGCGCTTGAGCGCGGCAAAGCCATCCAGCAACTCGGCCTTGGTCCGCTCCTTGATTGCATCCGGCACCTGCATACCAAAGAAGGCTTCGGGATAACACATGCGGGCAGGCAGTTCGATATACAGCTCAATTTCGCGCATCAGAGCGCGGACTTGAGAGCGCGCAAAAGGCTCGGCTGGCAAGAGCGCTTTGCCACTGCCGCAAGCCTCCAGATGTTCAAGAATGGCGCTGGTTTCGCTGATAAACCCCTGTTCGACCTCAAGCACCGGCACTTTGCCGCGCGGGCTTTTGGCATAGAACTCAGGCGTCTTTTCGGCAAATGCCAGAACTTCCTCAAACTCCATGCCCTTTTCCAGCAGGGCGAGCTTGACCATGTTGTAGTAATTGCTAACGGCAAAACCGTGCAGTTTGAACATTTCGGGCGCTCCAGAAGGTGACTGCGGGTCAATACTTATAGCACCGAACGCGCGCCAGACTGCACGCGGATAGACGGGATGAATAGCGCAGCAAAGCGCACACTGGCAAACTTGATTAACTCTTTAAATTGCGAGCACTACCATGAGCGAAATAGACAATGATGATGAATCGTTTGCCGCTGACAAACTGATCGAAGCCATCGAAAATCAACTGGAAGCCGGGGAACCAGCAGCCGCTCAGGCCACTCTGAATAAACTGACGCTGGTGGGTTATGAGCGTGCAGACAGCGTGGAGATGATGGCCATGGTTCTGGCCAATGAAGTCAACCGCATGTTTGCTGAAGATCGCCCCTTTGACAGCGCACGTTACGAGCAGCTTTTGCGTGCCCTGCCGCAGTTGCCGGAGGACGATGAGAGCAATTGATAAAACCCCTGAATCATGTCGGCGGCCGCAGCCGTGATAGGCAAAGCACCTCACTAACCTCATTTCTGGGTATGAGCTTGCTGAGCGCATTGCTGCTGTTGAGTTCAGGGAGTTACGTGGCCGCCGATGAGCGCATCAGAATCGGCGCCGAAGACGACTGGTATCCGTTCAGCGCGCTACGCGATGAGCATATTCAGGGCATGTCGGTTGATATTGTCCGCGCCGCCTTTGCCGCCGGCGGCGCGCAGATCGAATTGCAATCCTACCCCTACACGCGTTGCATGCAGCTTAGCCTCAAGGGTGTGCTGGCCGGCTGTTTCAACACCACGCCCACTGCCAGTACCCGCGCCCAATATCTGCTGCCTGAAGAGCCCTTGTTCAGCGATGACATTGTGCTGTGGGCACGCAAGGATTACCCGCTCGCCTCGATTACCCCGACGCAGTTGGCCGGCCACTCGATAGCCGTCACCAGCGGCTACGAGTACGGCACCGGGTTCGACAGCGACACCCGCTTCAAGCGAGTCTTTGTGCGACGCGATCTGCATGGCTTTCGCATGGTTGAACATAACCGCGTCGACTTCGTGGTGGCGTTTCGCACCGTTGCGCACAGTCTGTTCCGTGAGTACAACGACCTGACCGACGAATTCAAACCGCTGCTCATCGTCGCAAGACCCAAGCTCTACCTGAGCTTTTCGCGGGTTAATCCGCACTCGCCCACACTCATCCAGCAGTTTGATCGGGGCATGCGCGCCATTCGTGCAGACGGCCGTTATCTGCAAATTCTTGATCATTGGCAACACACTCAGGCAGCAGACCAACCCGCGCCTAACTACACTACAGGGAAACACGGCAAGCCCGATGCGCGCTGAATGAAGACTGACCATTAGCGCATGGAGCAAAGCAGCAAGTTCGTGCTAACGTCAAACCGCCTGTTTAATGATTCCTCACACAAGCAATGCCGCAGCACTAGGTTTCGTACGGCGCCGTCACCGCGTCTGTACCCATATACATCCCGAACGCCGCCCGAGTGGCGGTGACTACAACAAGTGGAGTACCTATGGCCTATACCCCTGAGTTAATTGCCGAGCTGGAAATTCTGTCGCTCTTCAACATGGACAGCACGCAGGAAGGCATCAAGGTTCACCAAACCGCAGCGCCCACCGCAGTGGCGGCGGCAAAAAGACTGCACGAAAAAGGCATGATCAGCCGCGAAGATGGCGGTTACCTGACCGGCCTGGGCCATGATGCCGCCGAACACGCGCAAGCCCTGTTGATTATTCTTACCAGCAAAGAAACCGCTTAACCCGCCCTCCCCAAGCCCAACCGCCGATTGCCTTAAGAAATCCGGCGGCTGGGCGATATAGCGTCTAGACCTATTCCGCCCGAAGAGCCTTACAGGCATCTGCAGTCGAGCCTGAACATGACGCGCAACCAAGAACTCCGCCCAGACCTAGACGACGGTATCGACCGTAAAGTCCTGAGCCAGTTGCGCGCGCGATTCATGAGCATCAATCAAGGCCGCCTGCTGCGCGCCCTGCAACCACTCTCGGCAAGGCAGCGGGCCGTGATAAAGCTGCTGCCGCTGCTGTTTGATGTAAACCATCCTTTGCTGCCCGGTTATGTCAGCGGACTAACGCCTGCCGGGCTCAGCGCCTATCAGCCAGACAACGAGGCGCTGGCCGAGGCGCAGCGTTTAACGCGCTCGTTCACCTACAAACCGCTGCCAAGAATGGCGCCCAGAGCGCTGCACGGGCTGTTTTTGATGGGCAGTCTCGGCACGCTGGCGCAAGCGGAACAGAGCGACATGGATGTATGGCTGTGCCATGCCCCGGACATTGATGAACAAGGGCTGGCAGAGCTGCGCAATAAAGCCCGGCTGCTCGAACAGTGGGCGATCAGCATGGGCGCGCAACTGCATGTGTTTCTGGTCGACCCGCAGCGTTTCCGGCAAGCCGAGCGCGATGCCCGCCTGACCTCGGATGACTGTGGCACGACCCAGCATTACCTGCTGCTCGACGAGTTCTATCGCACGGCGATCTGGCTCGCCGGCCGCACACCACTTTGGTGGCTGGTGCCAGCGTTTGAAGAGCACCGTTATGACGACTACACCCATCAACTGCTGAGCAAGCGCTTCGTTGCTGCTGACGAGGTCATCGACTTTGGCCATCTGGCGCACATCCCGCCGAATGAGTTCGTCGGTGCCGGTATGTGGCAGTTGTTCAAGGGCATCGAGTCGCCTTACAAGTCCGCGTTAAAACTGCTGCTCACCGAGGTTTACGCCAGCGAGCATCCGCAGGTCGAGTGCCTGGCCTCGCGCTTCAAGCGCGCGGTGTACGCCAACCAACTCGACCTCAATGAACTCGATCCATATCTGGTGGTGTATCGCCGGCTGGAAGAATATTTGAGCACCAGTCAGAGCAGCGAGCGGCTGGAGATGGTGCGTCGCTGCCTGTACCTGAAAGTTAACCGCATGCTCAGCCGACCGCCGCGCAACCGCCAGAAAAGCTGGCAACGCGTGCTCCTCGAAAAGTTGTGCCGGGAATGGCAGTGGGATGAACGCCAGTTGCGCCTGCTCGACAGCCGCAGCCAGTGGAAACTTCGTCAGGTCAGTAACGAGCGCCGCATGCTGATCAACGAGCTGACCTACAGCTATCGCTTCCTGCAGAAATTCGCCGCCGACCTGAAGATCAGCACCTCGACCAGCAAGCGCGACCTAGCGCTACTGGGCAGGCGTTTGTATGCCGCCTTTGAACGGCGCCCGGGCAAGATCGAATTCTTCAATCCGGGGATAGCGCCCGACTTGGGCGAGGATGCACTGACGCTGGTTCAACATGCCCAGTCAGACACTGCAGAGCCCACGCAATGGGCACTTTACAGCGGCAATCTGGTGGCCAGCGAGATCAGCAATTTTGCGCCGTTAAAACGCACCAGCAACCTGATCGCGCTGCTTACCTGGTGCCATCGTAACGGGGTTATCGACAGCGGCACGCACTTGTCATTGCATCCGGGCAGCAGCGACCTGAGCGAGTTCGAGCTGGCCAATCTGCTCGACAGCCTGCAACAGACCATCAAACTGCCGCTGGCCACCGCCACGGAAGACGAACTCCTGCGCAGCAGCATCCCGCGCTCAGTGTTGTTGCTGGTGAATGTCGGCATAGACCCGCTGAAACAGCACAGCCAATTGAATGTTCATCTGGCCACCGACCAGACCGATGCACTGAATTACTCGGGCGCGCAGGACAATCTGGTGCAGTGCATAGACCGCGTCACGCTCAACAGCTGGAACGAGGTGCAGGTCAAACATTATCAGGGGCCCAATGCACTCCTCGACTGCTTGCGCGATCACCTTGATACGCTACCGGTGAATGCAGAGCTGCCTGCGCTGAGCGTGAAATGCTTCTGCCGCAACCGCGCCAATACCATTACCAAACGCGTTGAAAGCCTGTTTATCGAAAGCCAGAAACACTATCGCGCGGCAAGGCCGAGTCGCTTTCTGTTGCAGATCCAGCATCAGTATCACGTGCTCGAGTTGGTCCCCAGGCAAGTGCGCCATGTAGCGCTGAAAAACCGCGCGGCACTGGTGGATTACCTAGGCCAGCCACAAAGCCAATTTGTCGATTTGCGGCTGGACAGCAATGCCCTGCCCCGCGACGATCTCAGACTGATTCTCGGCAGTGCCCGCACTGATTGTATTCAGGTGTTCTACCGCCTGTTTACGCAAACTCAGGAAGCCGAGATCAGCGTGCTCGACGAGCACAATGCCTTGTGGCGCCAGCGCTGCCCGCTGCAAAGCGAGCAACACCTGTTGATCCCGCTGGATCGTCTGCTGCAATCGCTGCTGTTCCGGCGCAGCGCGCGCGGCCAGCTCGACCCGTCAACGTCGCCGGATGAACTTGAGGTGGTGTATTACCAATTGCTCTGCAACAACAATGGCATGGTCACAGGCGTGCAGCGCATCGAGCTGCAACGCTCGACCGTGAGTGATCCGTTTTACGATATTCAGGCGATTATCGAGCCAGGCGCTGGCAAGCGTTTGCAGGTGACGTTGTATTGCAATCACCGCGAATTCTCGGCGCTGGAATACGCCGAAGGTCTGTTCGTCGCCGTGGCCCGCGAGATACTCGCACAACGCAAAGCTGACGAAAACTATCCGTGCTACATCAGCGATATCGACTACACGGCTGTAGACCAGCAAAAACCGATGCAGACGGTGCAGGCGCTGCGTTACAAAACCACACTGGAGTTGGCGCTGAACAAGGCGCTAAGCAGCCCCAAACTCAACGCCCAGCCCCGTTAGCGAGGGAATCAGACGCCGATATCGCCCGCCGCTTCTGGCTGATATTCGACTTCGAGCAGGGTCAGTTTGAGCACTTTGCCTGTCGGCGAAGTCCAGTCAATCTGCTGGCCCACAGTGAGGCCCAGCAAGGCGCTGCCCACCGGCGCAAGAATAGAAACCTTGCCTTCGCCGCCCGCATCCTGTGGATAAACCAGCGTGAGGTGATAGTCCTTGCCGCTGACTTCTTCGCGGCAATGCACGCGCGAGTTCATGGTGACCACACCCGCTGGCACTTCATCCGGACCCACGACTTCGGCGCGGTCCAGTTCATCCTGCAAGGCTTCTGCGCCCGGACCAAAATCTTCAAGGCTGTCGAGCAGGCGCTCAAGGCGCTGCATGTCGAGGCGGGTAATCGTGATCGACGGTGTGGTGTTACTCATGATGAAGGCAGCTCTCCTGATTGACTTGCGAAAATTTAATCCTGAAAAAAGCAAAACCCCGCCTCAGAGACGGGGTTTGATAAACACGCAGCCTGACCGTATCACAGCCATTTAAATAAACAAGACCGTGCGGTCATGATGCCGGTGCCTTATCGGGCATAATTGCCCCAGGCTATCGCAGGTTAGGCCGCAGCCACGAACAGGCCTGCTGGAGAATCAGAGTTCATCGAACTCCAGATCGGCGCCGGACTGCTCCTGAGTAATGCGCACCAGCATTTCGCCCAACAGCTCATCGCTGCTGTCGCAGATCCAGCGGTCGGAGTCCTGATCGTAATCGAAGTGGAAACCACCCGAACGCGCAGCAACCCACAACTGGCGGATCGCTTCCTGACGGCTGAGGATCAATTGTGTGCCGTTCTCGAAACGTACAGTGAGTACGCCCGCCGAATTTTCCAGATCTATATCCAGATCGCTGTCATCGAAAATGTCTTCTACCGCTTGCTGTGCGGCATCCACCAAATCGTGAAAGCGGGCTTCGGTCAAACTCATTGCGCACTACCTCTGTTCTACAAAAACGATAATTTGCCACGCTGACAATTGGCCAGCACCACCTGAATTGGCTCGCAGCATAGCCGAGCAAGGCTTGCGCGGCACCCTTGGCGCACGCTTTATTGTGCCTGATGATCCCGCCACCCAGCCGCAAAAGCGCATTTCAGACGCCAAAGCCCGGGCGGGCTGCGCCTATTGTGCAAAAAACCATCACAGCTAAACAGCCCCATACAGGTTACGGTGACTCGCCCGCCCAGCTCACCGGCGCCTATGGCCCAAGCATTTACCCGTGCAGCAAAGCCCCGCCAGACGGAAACCCCAGCGCATAGGCAAGCTGGCAGGGGGTCGGTATACTCGGGCGCAATAGTGATTTATTACAAGGATTTCCCCATGAAGCGACTGCTTACCGCCTTTATCGCGCTCGTCGCCGTCACTTCCCTGCTCTCAGGCTGTGGCCAGAAAGGCCCCCTGTATTTGCCGGATGACAGCCAAGCCGACGCAGCGCAGACCGAATAGGGACGGAATATGAACGTTTTCAACTACCGCGACGGTGAACTGTTCGCGGAAGGCGTGGCGTTGTCCGCCATTGCCGAACGCTTTGGTACGCCGACGTATGTTTACTCGCGTGCGCACATTGAAGCGCAATACAACGCTTACGCCGACGCGTTGCAGGGCATGCCGCATCTGGTGTGTTTTGCGGTCAAGGCCAACTCCAACCTCGCGGTGCTGAATGTTCTGGCGCGCCTCGGTTCGGGTTTCGATATTGTCTCGCGCGGTGAGCTTGAGCGTGTACTGGCCGCTGGCGGCACGCCGGACAAGATCGTGTTTTCCGGTGTGGGTAAAACCCGCGACGACATGCGCCGTGCGCTGAGTGTTGGCGTGCATTGCTTCAACGTCGAATCACGCGACGAGCTTGAGCGCCTGCAGGAAGTAGCGGCCGAGATGAAGGTCAAGGCTCCGGTTTCGCTGCGGGTCAACCCGGACGTCGACGCGGGCACTCACCCGTATATTTCGACCGGTCTCAAAGAGAACAAGTTTGGTATCGCCATCAGCGAAGCCGAAGCGGTTTATGCCCGTGCAGCCGAGCTTGAGAACCTGCAGATTATCGGCGTCGATTGCCACATTGGCTCGCAGCTGACCACGCTGCCGCCGTTCCTCGATGCGCTGGACCGCCTGCTGGTTCTGGTCGACCGCCTTGCCGAAAACGGCATCCAGATCAAGCATCTGGATCTGGGTGGCGGCTTGGGCGTGCAGTACCGCGATGAAGAGCCGCCACTGGCCGGTGACTACATCAAAGCGGTACGCGAGCGTCTGGCAGGCCGTGACGTGGCACTGGTGTTCGAGCCGGGTCGCTCCATCGTCGCCAACGCCGGCGTTCTGCTGACCCAGGTTGAATACCTCAAGCACACCGAACACAAGAATTTCGCCATCGTCGATGCGGCCATGAACGACCTGATCCGTCCGGCGCTGTATCAGGCCTGGATGGACGTCAAAGCCATCAAGCCACGTGACGCGGCAACCCAGCAGTACGACATTGTCGGGCCGATTTGCGAGACTGGCGACTTCCTTGCCAAAGACCGAGAGCTGGCGTTGGCCGAAGGTGATCTACTGGCTGTTTGCTCGGCCGGTGCCTACGGTTTTGTGATGAGTTCCAACTACAACACGCGCGGCCGTGCGGCCGAAGTGATGGTGGACCACAACCGCGCCACGGAAGTACGCAGCCGCGAGACTTACAGCGAACTCTATGCGGGCGAAAGCCGGCTGCCGGAGTAACCGCGATGCTTCTGCGTTTTACCAAAATGCACGGGCTGGGCAATGACTTCATGGTCCTCGACCTGGTCAGCCAACACGCGCATATCCAACCCAAGAATGCCAAGCAGTGGGGCGACCGCTACACGGGCGTCGGCTTCGATCAGCTGTTGATCGTGGAGCCGCCGAGCAACCCCGATGTCGACTTCCGCTACCGGATTTTCAACTCCGACGGCACTGAAGTCGAACAATGCGGCAACGGTGCGCGCTGCTTCGCCCGCTTTGTACTGGACAAGCGCCTGACCACCAAGCGCACCATCCGGGTTGAAACCAAAGGCGGCATCATCGAGCTTAACGTGCGCAATGACGGCCAGATCACGGTCGACATGGGCCCGCCCCGCCTGATCCCGGAGCAGATCCCGTTCCAGGCCGAGGCACAGGCGCTGAGTTATCAGGTGCAGGTTGACGAGCAGTGCGTCGAGTTGGCGGCCGTGTCGATGGGCAACCCGCATGCGGTGTTGCGCGTGGATAACGTCGGCAACGCGCCGGTGCACAGCCTCGGCCCGAAAATCGAACATCATCCGCGCTTCCCGCAGCGAGTCAATGTCGGCTTTTTGCAGGTGATTGACCGCCAGTTTGGCAAGTTGCGCGTGTGGGAACGTGGCGCCGGGGAAACCCAGGCGTGCGGCACTGGCGCGTGCGCGGCAGCAGTCGCGGCGATCAGCCAGGGCTGGATGGACTCACCCGTGCAACTGGAATTGCCAGGCGGCAAACTCACAATCGAATGGGCAGGCCCCGGCCAATCGGTCATGATGACCGGCCCGGCTGTACGCGTCTACGAAGGACAGGTTCGCTTATGACAGACCAGCAGGATTCACCCAAGCCACTCGACTCGGAAACAGTAGCCGCTTACCTGCGCCTGCACCCGGAGTTCTTCATCGACCACGATGAGCTGATCCCCGAGCTGCGCATTCCGCACCAGCGCGGCGACACTATTTCACTGGTTGAACGGCAGGTGAAACTGCTCCGCGAGCGCAACATCGAGATGCGTCATCGCCTGTCTCAGCTGATGGACGTGGCGCGCGACAATGATCGTCTGTTCGAGAAAACCCGCCGCCTGACCCTCGATATTCTCGATGCTGCCAGCCTTGAAGAAGTGGTCATCGCGGTTGAAGACAGCCTGCGCAACGAGTTTCAGGTGCCCTTCGTCAGCCTTATCCTGTTCAGCGAAACAACTCTGCCGGTCGGGCGCTCGATGGCCATCAGCGAAGCCCAGCAAGCCATTGGCGGCCTGATGACCAGCGGCAAAACCATCTCTGGCGCCCTGCGCGAACACGAGCTGGCATTTCTGTTTGGTAAAACCGCTGCGACCGATGTCGGCTCAGCCGCCGTCGCGACCATTTCCCATCAGGGCCAGCATGGCGTTTTGGCAATCGGCAGCGCTGATCCACAGCACTACAAGAGTTCGGTCGGCACGCTGTTTCTGAGTTATATCGCCGAGGTGCTGGCACGGGTTTTACCGCGCCTGGCCACGCCGCTGCGATCGGTGCGTTAAGAGGCCACGCCAGCAATCGACGCCCTCCGGGAGCCATCATGCAAACCCAGCTGGACGCCTACCTTGAGCACTTGCGCAGTGAGCGCCAGGTTTCCAGCCACACGCTGGATGGCTACCGCCGCGACCTGATCAAGCTGCGTGAGTTTGCCGAGCGCGAAGCGATCAGCGACTGGAGCGGCCTCGATATAGCCCGCCTGCGGCGCCTGATCGCCCATCTGCACAAACAAGGTCAATCGGGCCGCAGTCTGGCGCGCCTGCTCTCGGCCACACGCGGCCTGTACAAATACCTCAATCGTCTGGGTTACTGCCACCACGACCCGGCTAACGGCCTGATGCCGCCCAAGGGCGAACGCCGGCTGCCGAAGACGCTGGACGCCGATCGCACCTCGCAATTGCTCGACGGCGCCGTGGAGGACGACTTCATCGCCCTGCGCGATCAGGCCATGCTTGAGCTGTTCTATTCATCTGGTTTGCGCCTCTCCGAGTTGGTCAGCCTCAATCTCGACGGCCTCGATCTGCCGGCAGGTTTGGTGCGCGTGATCGGTAAGGGCAACAAGACCCGTGAACTGCCAGTTGGGCGCATGGCCCGCAAGGCGCTGGAAAACTGGCTGGCCGTGCGCGTACTGAGCAATCCTGCGGACGGCGCGGTGTTTGTCAGCCAAAAAGGCAAACGCATTGGCGCTCGCGCGGTGCAATTGCGGGTCCGTGAAGCCGGCGTGCGCGAGCTGGGCCAGCATGTTCATCCGCACATGCTGCGTCACTCCTTTGCCAGCCACATTCTCGAGTCGTCGCAAGATCTGCGCGCGGTTCAGGAGTTACTGGGCCATGCTGATATCGCCACGACCCAGATCTACACCCATCTCGACTTTCAGCATTTGGCCACGGTCTACGATCAGGCCCATCCGCGAGCAAAACGTAAAGGCACCTCTGAATGACCATCAAGCTAATCACCTTCGACCTCGACGACACGCTGTGGGACGTTACTCCGGTGATGCAGGACGCCGAAACGGCGCTGCGTAACTGGCTGGTGATGTATGCGCCGAAACTTGGCGCGGTGCCGGTCGAGCACTTGTGGGCCATCCGCAATCGCCTGCTGGAAGCGGAGCCTGGCCTGAAGCATCGGCTCAGCGAGCTGCGTCGGCGAATTCTGCTGAATGCGCTGTGCGGTGCTGGCTACCCTGCAAGCGAGGCTAAGGCCCTGGCTGAAACCGGTTTTCAGGTGTTTCTCGCGGCGCGTCATCAGGTCGAGCTGTTCGCCGAGGTGCATCCAACGCTGGAAGCGCTGGCGAGTCGTTACAAGCTCGGCGTGATCACCAACGGCAACGCGGATGTGCGCAGGCTGGGACTGGCCGACTATTTCCAGTTTGCCCTGTGCGCGGAAGATCTTGGCGTGGGCAAACCCGACCCCAAGCCGTTTGAAGAGGCGTTACGCCTGGCTGGAGTTGCGGCAGAGCATGCGGTGCATATCGGCGATCATCAAAGCGATGATATCGGCGGCGCCAAGGCCGCTGGCCTGCGTGCGATCTGGTTCAACCCGCAAGGGCGAATCTGGGAGGGCGAAACAGCTGCAGACGGTGAAGTGCATAGTCTGGCAGAGCTGCCAGCGCTATTGGATAGCTGGGAATAGCATAAGGCCGCGACACTGTTCTACAGGCAAAAACACCTGAGCGTGGCGCGGCACTATGCCGGGCACTGCTGAAAAGTCCGCGGACGCCGCTTGCGGGCGGGTACTTTTCAGCAACCCGGATCTGATCAGATAGGACGGCTGCCGTACTTGCTGTCGGGCTTTTTGGGCGGATCGGAAACCACGTTGGGTTCGACTTCCTGCACCTTGCCACCACGCGCCAGAAACTCTTCCATTGCCTGCGCCAGTGCATCACGTTCTTTCTGCTTCGCTTCTACGCTTGGCAGGTCATCCGGATCCACAGCAGCCTTGGCTTTGGTCTTGCTCTTGCTGGTGGTTACGACTTCACCGTCGTCATCGTCGTCAGAAGAATCGATGTCGTCAGCTGTTGCCAGCTCCTCGCTATCGTCCTCTTCAACGCTGTCCATATCGTCTTGTTCCAGATCTTCGTCGCTCATGTTCAACCTCATGACTTGCGAAAGCAGAATAGTTATAGCCCAGCGCAGCCGTTTTAAAAGCACCGCCAGTAAAAATTCAGATGCCCTTGCATGACATAGACGCACAAAGTCTTCGACGTCAGCTCGGACGCAGATCCGGCTGCATGGCAATCCCGGATCTACGGCGCGCATTCTAGCGTGCCCGCAGAAAAAACAAAGGGCGCCAGAGGCGCCCTCGTTAAAACTTTTGGCTAATCAGGACTTGGTGAACTCCGGATAAGCTTCCATGCCGCATTCTGCAATGTCGACACCTTCGTACTCTTCTTCTTCGCTGACGCGCAGACCAATCACCGCTTTGATGATCGACCACACCACCAGGCTGGCTACAAACACCCAGGCGAAGATCGAAGCGATACCCAGCAGCTGAGCACCAATGGTTGCGTCCGGGTTGGTCAGGCAAACTGCCAACAGGCCCCAGATACCGCACACACCGTGTACCGAGATCGCACCCACCGGGTCATCGAGCTTGAGCTTGTCCAGAGCAAGAATCGAGAACACCACCAGAACGCCGCCCACACCACCAATCAGAGTGGCTTGCAGGGCAGACGGGGTCAGCGGCTCAGCAGTAATTGCCACCAGGCCAGCCAGTGCACCGTTGAGTGCCATGGTCAGGTCGGCCTTGCCGAACAGAATGCGCGCGACGATCAGCGCCACGATCAGGCCGCCGGCAGCTGCCATGTTGGTGTTAACAAACACCTGAGCCACTGCGTTAGCGTCTTCGATGGTGCTCATTTTCAGCTGTGAGCCACCGTTGAAGCCGAACCAGCCCATCCACAGGATGAACGCGCCCAGTGTCGCCATCGGGAGGTTGCAGCCCGGAATCGCATTGACCTGGCCGTTAGGGCCGTATTTGCCCTTGCGTGCGCCCAGCAGCAGTACACCGGCCAGAGCAGCAGCAGCGCCCGCCATGTGCACAACACCAGAACCTGCGAAGTCGAGGAAACCAGCGCTGTTAAGGAAGCCTGCGCCCCATTTCCAGAAACCCTGAACCGGGTAGATGAAACCAGTCATCACCACCGCGAAGGTCAGGAATGCCCAGAGCTTCATACGCTCGGCAACTGCACCCGAAACGATCGACATGCAGGTTGCAGCAAACACAACCTGGAAGAAGAAGTCGGAACGCAGCGAGTAGTAAGGGGCATCATCGCCACCCGCCAGAACGGCTTCGACGGTGTGCTCATCACCAATCAGGAAACCCAGGCTTGGCAGAATGCCGCCTTCAGGACTCGAATACATGATGTGATAACCAATCACCAGATACATCACACTCGCTACCGCATAGAGCGCGATGTTTTTGGTGAGGATTTCAGTGGTGTTCTTGGCGCGTACCAGGCCGGATTCGAGCATGGCAAAACCCGCTGCCATCCACATAACCAGTGCGCCGCAAATCAAGAAGTAGAATGTATCAAAGCCATACGTCAATGCAGTCAATGCTGTGTTGTCCATGTGCCACCTCGCTCCGATGCGCTTTTATTGTTAGCGCTATTCGCTTGAAGCGCCCGGGTTGGCTCCGGGCGCCCTCAGTGTTTAAAGGTTGTAACCGCGCTCGTTGTGCAGGGCGAGATCGAGACCGATGGTCTCTTCTTCCTCGCTGACGCGCAGGCCCATCACCATGTCCAGCACCTTGAGGATGACGAAGGTCACCACGGCGGTGTAGATAACGGTGAATGCCACGCCCTCGAACTGCACCCAAAGCTGAGCAGGAATGTCTTCGACTGTGCCGAAACCGCCCAGCGAAGGCGCTGCAAATGCCCCCGTAAGGATTGCCCCGACGATGCCGCCCACTGCGTGCACACCAAACACATCCAGCGAGTCGTCATAACCCAGCTTGCGTTTGAGTGATGTGGCGCAGAAGAAGCAGATAGTCCCCGCAGCAAAACCGATCACCAAAGCCCCCATCGGCCCTGCAGTGCCCGACGCCGGAGTAATGGCTACCAGGCCTGCAACAGCGCCCGAAGCGATACCCAGAACGCTTGGCTTACGGTGAGTGATCCACTCGATGAACATCCAGCTCAGTGCCGCAGCAGCTGTAGCAATCTGCGTGACCAGCATGGCCATACCTGCAGTACCGTTAGCTGCAACAGCGGAACCCGCGTTAAAACCGAACCAGCCGACCCAGAGCATGCTCGCGCCAATCAGGGTGTAGCCCAGGTTATGTGGCGGCATGGCGGTGGTTGGGAAGCCTTTACGCTTGCCCAGCACCAGACACGCAACCAAACCTGCGATACCCGCGTTGATGTGCACGACCGTACCGCCCGCGAAGTCGAGAACGCCCCAATCCCACATCAGGCCACCGTCACCACTCCAGACCATGTGAGCGATCGGCAGATAGACGATGGTGAACCAGATCGCCATGAACACCAGCATCGCCGAGAACTTCATGCGTTCGGCGAAAGCGCCGACGATGAGGGCCGGGGTGATGATGGCGAAGGTCATCTGGAAGGTAATGAACACGCTTTCCGGAACGCTGGCGACCAGGCTGTCGACCGTCAAACCGCTGAGGAAGGCTTTGGAAAGGCCGCCCACAAACGAGTTGAAGTTGACGACGCCCTGCTCCATGCCCGTGGTGTCAAAAGCCATGCTATAGCCGTAGACAACCCACAGGACGCTAATAAGAGCGCAGATTGCAAAACACTGCATGAGCACCGACAGGACGTTCTTGGAACGCACCATACCGGCGTAAAACAGTGCCAGACCAGGGATGGTCATGAACAATACAAGAACGGTTGCTACCAGCATCCAAGCTGTATCACCGCCGTTCAGACTTGCCTCATCGGCCAGGGCAATTCCCGGAACGAGAGACAAAAGGGCTCCTAGCCCTGCGAATTTACGCAGAGTCATGGTTTAACTCCTGGGGCGTGGGGTTCGGTTCGGGGCTTAAATCGCGTCTGTATCGGTTTCGCCGGTACGGATGCGGATCGCCTGTTCCAGGTTAACTACGAAAATTTTGCCGTCACCGATCTTGCCGGTGTTGGCTGCTTTGGTAATGGCCTCGATGACGCGATCGAGTTGATCGTCAGCGATGGCTACGTCGATTTTTACTTTTGGTAGAAAATCGACCACGTATTCGGCGCCGCGGTACAGTTCGGTATGGCCTTTCTGACGACCGAAGCCTTTGACTTCAGTGACAGTGATGCCCTGCACGCCGATCTCCGACAGTGATTCGCGGACGTCGTCCAGCTTGAACGGCTTGATGATGGCAGTGACTAGCTTCATGTAACTCTCTCCCGTGTAAGGTGGACTTGCCCCAGGAATTTCGAACCCGGCTCAAGTCTAAGCGCAGTGTCTGGCTTTTGTAATGCACCGGTTGCCTTGAAAGCCGAAATAGCTGCAGGACAACCTGTTCTCAACCAACCGCTACCAGCGAAACACTTCCCCGCTTCGCCTGACGCACCGGAACTGCATCGGTGCATCCGTCATCAAGGACTAAGCAGATTCCTTGCCAAAGTCGTGAAAAGCTCAATTTTTCATGCAGTTAGCCCTAAAACACTGGTTTTCAGGCGGGTTTGACCAACGGTATACGCACAACATCGGTGCACAGCGCCAAGCCGCTACGCTCGATAATCGGGCGCGCCGGAGCGCTGCCTTCTGCGGCAGAAAACGCGTGATACACTGGCGCCAAACGTATCTGGATAAACACCTATGTTGCCGCCAAAAGCCCTGCTTGATGCTCTCAGCACCCACGCATCCCGCCTGTTCAGTGGTGATACACCCTTGCCACGTAACGAATTCGAACAGCAGTTCAAGATGATGCTGCAAAGTGCATTCAGCAAACTCGACCTGGTCAGCCGCGAAGAATTCGACAGCCAGATGGTTGTGCTGGCCCGCACCCGCGCCCGCCTTGAAGCCCTTGAAGCCAAAGTCGCGGCCATGGAAGCAGACGCCGAACAGACGCCACCACCACCCGCCGAGTAAACCTCACTCGCGGGGCGACAGCTGATCAAGGAGTGATCAATGTCCCTGGCCATCGTCCACAGTCGCGCCCAGGTTGGCGTGGAAGCGCCCTCGGTTACTGTCGAGGCGCATTTGGCCAACGGCCTTCCTTCGCTGGCATTGGTCGGCCTGCCGGAAACAGCGGTCAAGGAAAGCAAAGACCGCGTGCGCAGCGCCATTCTCAACTGCGAATTCGACTTCCCCTCCCGGCGCATCACCCTCAATTTGGCTCCCGCCGATCTGCCCAAAGATGGCGGACGCTTCGATCTGGCCATCGCCCTGGGAATTCTGGCGGCCAGCTCGCAGATTCCGCCAGCAGCGCTGGCGCAGGTCGAATGCCTGGGCGAGCTGGCATTATCCGGGGCAATCCGCCCGGTTCAGGGTGTATTGCCCGCCGCACTGGCAGCGCGAAGTTGCGCACGCACCTTAGTGGTGCCTAAAGCCAATGCCGAAGAAGCCAGCCTGGCCACGGGACTGATCGTGATAGCCGCCGACCATCTGCTGGAGTTGGCCGCGCACTTTAATAGTTCATCGCCTATCGAGCCGTTTGTGTCTCAGGGTTTGCTACGCCAGACGCGTCCCTATCCTGACCTTGCCGAAGTACAGGGCCAGACAGCCGCCAAACGCGCCCTGCTGGTGGCCGCCGCCGGATCGCACAATCTATTGCTCAGCGGTCCGCCCGGCACTGGCAAAACCCTGCTGGCCAGCCGCCTTCCCGGCTTGCTGCCGCCGCTGGATGAGCAGGAAGCGCTGGAGGTTGCAGCCATCCAGTCAGTCGCCAGCCATAACCCGCTTCAAGCGTGGCCGCAGCGACCCTTTCGCAACCCTCATCACAGCGCCTCGGCGCCCGCACTGGTCGGCGGCGGCAGTCGTCCGCAGCCAGGCGAAATAACGCTGGCCCATCAAGGCGTGCTGTTTCTTGATGAGTTGCCCGAGTTTGACCGCAAGGTGCTTGAAGTCTTGAGAGAGCCGCTGGAAAGCGGTCAAATCGTCATCGCCAGAGCCCGCGACAAAGTACGTTTTCCGGCGCGTTTTCAGTTGGTGGCCGCGATGAACCCTTGCCCGTGCGGCTTTCTCGGTGACCCCAGCGGGCGCTGCCGTTGCAGCCAGGAACAGATCCAGCGCTACCGCAGCAAGTTATCCGGGCCGCTGCTCGACCGAATCGACTTGCACATAACCGTCGCCCGCGAAGCAACGGCGCTGCATGTCGCAACCGACAGCCACAGCCATAACGGCCCCGACACCGCCACCTGCGCCCTTCAGGTGGCCAGAGCACGCCAGCAACAATTGCAGCGTCAGGGCTGCGCCAATGCATTTCTCGACCTTGCCGGTTTACGCCAACACTGCGCATTGAGCACAGCGGATCAAACCTGGCTGGAAAACGCCTGCGAGCGTTTGGCCTTGTCGCTGCGCGCCGCTCATCGCGTGCTGAAGGTTGCACGCACGCTGGCAGACCTGGAGTCCGCGCCGGACATCAATCGCCAACAGCTGGCAGAAGCGCTGCAGTACCGCGATCACCCACAAGGTTGATCACAACACACACGCATCGGCTGAATGCCTATTGCCTGCGGAGAACTTGTCATGAGCACTGTAGATAACACTCCAAGCGACCTCACAGACGTACCGCCAGAATTGCACGCCGAAGTGCTCAAATGGCGCACTGTAGAGCGCCTGCGCCCAGAGCACATTGTGCTTGCGGGGCCGGGGCAAGAGTCGGTCTGGGATTACCCGCGGCCACCCAGGGTCGAACCCGTGAGCGCCACGATTACTGTGGTTTTTCACGGCCTTACTCTGGCATCCAGCCAGAACGCCTATCGGGTGATCGAGACATCCGGCGCGCCGGTGTATTACATCCCGCAATCCGATATAAACATGGAGTGTCTTAAGCCCAGCGCCCGGCAAACCTTGTGCGAATGGAAAGGCACCAGCGCCTATTTCAACGTCAATGTGAATAACCACACCGCCGCAGATGCTGCATGGACTTATCCACAGGCGTGGGGCGAGTTTGCCGTGATCAGCGGCTACATTGCCTTCCATCCGGCCCAGATGAGTGAGTGCTGGGTCAATCAGGAACTGGCCAGGCCGCAGCCCGGCAACTATTACGGTGGCTGGGTAACCGACGCGATTGTCGGCCCATTCAAAGGTGAACCCGGCTCGGAAGGCTGGTAAAGCCAGAGCGCACCAAATCGGTGCAACACCAACGATTAGCCTCTGCGGACGCTGCTATGCCGGGCTCTCAGAATAAATTACAGGCAAAAAGAAGCCCGGCATAACCGGGCTTCTTTAGCAAACGCGGGTATTAAGCCGCGCTGGATACTTGCTTGCTCTGGCGCTGACGGCAGGCTTCACCGAACGCTTCGAACATTTTTACCGAGTCCGGGTTCTGCGCAGCTTGCCATTCCGGGTGCCATTGCACCGCGAACAGGAAGTTCGACAGGCTCGGCGCATGGAACGCTTCAACCAGCCCATCTTCTGCAAACGCCAGCGGCTCCAGACCTTTAGCGAGGGTTTTGATGCCCTGACCGTGCAGCGAGTTAACACCAATTTCCTCAGTTGCCAGCAGCTTGGCCAACCATGAGCCTTCTTTCAGGCGCACGTTGTGGCTCTGCGCATACTGCACATCAACCGGGTCATTGGGGTTTTCACGGTGGTCATTGAAGCCAGGTTCGGCGTAGAGCTTCTGGTAGATATCGCCGCCCAGTGCAACGTTGATTTCTTGCATGCCACGGCAGATGGCGAAGATCGGCAGGCCGCGCTTGATGGCAGCACGGATCAGCGGCATGTCGAACATATCGCGATCAATGTCCTGGCCTTTCTCAGGCGTCATGTTTTCCTGACCGTACAGCGAAGGCTCGATATTCGAACCGGCGCCTGTCAGGTAAACGCCATCGACCATATCCAGATATTGCTCAATGTCGTCAGGACCGCAGCACGTCGGCGCGAGCAGCGGTACACAACCAGCGAAGTCGACAACTGGTGTGATGTATTTGTGGGTCATTACTTGATACAGGTGGCCCTTGCGTTCGTGGACCCCCATGGACATCAGTACAACGGGTTTGCGTTTAGATTTAGAAGTATTAGCACTGTCGTTTTTGGACATACGTCACCTTGAGGCAGGTCGGCCTGCCGTTGCTGTGCAGGAAGGGCGAGAGACTCGCAGCGCATCCTGTTTGGCACGGATCGTTTGTCTGGCAGCGTGGTTTGCAACCCGCAGAGGGAGCACGCCTTGACGCAGGGAGTGGAAGGTAACCGAACCTTCCGCGACGGCTGCCTGACGAACAGAACCGCCCACACAGATTGCCCGAACCGTAAAATATGTCAAACACTTCCCGCTAAAATGCTGAAAATTCTTCCGCAGCCATATTGCCCACACGCACCGTATAACGGCCGATTAAACCCAGCAAACCCGCAGCCAGACTGGCTGCGAGTCCATTATTTTTTACGATAAACCGACGCACGCTCAGACTTGGGCCAGACTATAGATAGCGCACCTGCGGCAGGGTCATCGCCTGCACCTCATTCTCGAGAAACTCGCTGAGCCGGTGATAACGCTGCTGATTGCGCCGCGCTTTGGGCCATACCAAGTAGTAACAGCTGCCGCTGGCAACCGCAGTCGACCAGGGCAGGCCGAGGCGCCCTTCGGCAACATCCTCCGCCACCATCACCAGATCGCCAATCGACACGCCATAGCCGCGTGCTGCCGCGACGATACCCAACTCCAAGGTGTCGAATACCTGACCACCCTTCAGCGGCACCTGATCGAGCAATTGCATGGCCTGCAACCACTGACGCCAGTCGCGCCGGTCGGGTGTCGGGTGAAGCAGCTCTGCGCCTTGCAGGCGTTGCACATCCCACTCGCCGTCCCGCGCCAGCTCAGGCGCACAGACCGGGGTCAGCCACTCGGCAAACAGCAACCGACACTCCCACTCCGCCGGGAAGTTGCCGCGCCCCAGCAACACGGCGCAATCGAAGGGCTCGCGTTGGAAGTCCACCTGGTCGACATCCATCCACGCGCTGGTGAGCTGTATTTCGGCCTCTTTATTAATCTGCCGAAACCGCGACAAGCGCGAGAGCAGCCAGCGCATGGTCAACGTCGACGGGGCTTTCATGCGGATAACCGAATCGTCGATATGCAACGGCATGCACGCCCGCTCCAAGGCATCGAAACCATCACGCAGGCCCGGCACCAGCAACCGGCCTTGCTCGGTCAGGCGCAGGTTGCGCCCATTGCGCTCAAACAGACGGCAATCGAAATGCGTCTCCAGCGTGCGGATATGCCGACTGACTGCGCTCTGCGTAATCAGCAGTTCTTCGGCAGCCCGGGTGAATGAAGCATGCCGCGCCGCCGCCTCGAAAGCGCGAAGTGCATACAGGGGCGGGAGCTTACGATTCATAGATGACTAAAACTCATGCTAGATATACCTATTATCCCTTTGCCGTTTACCGGCTCAGTTTCCCATACTGCATAACTCAATACCTGTTTGCGAGATTGCCATGAGCCACGGTTGCTATCCACTTCACCCCTCACTTGCCACGGCGAACGAACTGCCACGCGAAGTCGATATGGTGATCGCCGGCTCAGGCATCATGGGCTGCGCGACAGCTTACTATCTGAGCAAGCAGGGATTATCGGTACTGGTTTGCGACAAGGCCGGCCTTGCCAGCCAACAGTCCACCCGCGCGTGGGGCTTTGTTCGCCAGCAGGCCCGCGACCCCGCCGAAGTACCCTTGATGATGGCGGCCATGCCTCTCTGGCAAAACCTTGAGCATGAGCTGCAGTTGCCCTTGGAGTGGCGTCAGGGCGGATGCTTGTATCTGGCCGAAACCGAACAGCATCTGAGTGAATATCAGGAATGGCTGGGCGTGGCGCAACAGTTCGGGCTCGACACCCGCGTGCTCAGCCGCAACGAAGTCGCGGAAAAGATCCCCGGTTTGGCCGATCCGGCTAAAGGCGGACTGTTCACCGCAAGTGATGGTCAGGCCGAGCCTCGTCGCGTCACACCCGGCTTTGCCCTGCGCGGCTTCGAAGCCGGTGTGCATTTCGCCGAAGGCTGTGGCGTCACGGCCATCGACCGCGCTGCCGGAGCCATTTGCGGTGTACAAACCGAGCGCGGCTATGTCAAAACCAAGCGTGTGCTGATCGCCGCGGGCGCCAGCAGTTGGCGCCTGCTCAAACCGCTCGGGTTGGAGATTCCACAGCAGGCCATTCGCAGCACCGTCTCGCGCACCAGTCCCGGCGCGGATATTGGGGCCTGCAGCTTCATTGGGCATGGCATCGGCATGCGCCAGCGCGCCGACGGCAGCATCAATCTGGCCGACGAGGCGCAGGCCGATATCGACCTCAGCCTGAGCTTCTTACGTGGTGCATCCTGGTATTTGCCGCTGTTGCCCGAGCATCACCACAGTTTTCGTTTCCGTCTCAATGGCGCGTTTTTGCACGACCTGCGCCAGCGCTTTAGCGGCAATGATCCGGCCATTGCCGAGCGCGACCCGCATGCCCTGCCGCAAGCCGAGCGCATCAAGCGTGCGCAGGCAGCATTGGGCCGCGCCTTCCCGCAATTGCGCGGTGTTCGGGTGATCGAAAGCTGGGCCGGATTCATCGACGTACTGCCCGATGGCATCCCGGTGCTGGATGCTCCGTCGCAAGTGCCGGGCTTGCTGATCGCGACCGGTTTCTGCGGCCACGGCTTTGCGATGGGACCGATTGTCGGCAAGTTGATGAGCCAGTGGGCCACCAGCGGCCAACCCGGTTTCGACCTCAAGGCCTTCGGCTGCTCGCGCTTTGCCGACGGCACCGCGGGCAAACCTTATTCGCTGTTTTAAGCAGGATATCCGCAGGCCATGCTGCATTCTAACAAACGTGAATTTGTAGCCATCCTGCGCCTAGCCGGGCCATTGATCGTTGCGCAACTGGCGCACGTGCTCATGGTGTTTACCGACACCGTGATGATGGCCATGCTCGGCCCGGACGAACTGGCAGGCGGCGGCTTGGGAGCCGCGACCTACTCGTTCGTGTCAATTTTTTGCGTGGGCACCATTGCCGCTGTCGGTAATCTGGTGGCGATCAAGCATGGCGCCAATGATGCCGCCGGCGTTACCCGCATCACCCAAAACGGCCTGTGGATGGGCTGGATGCTCGCACTCGGTGCGGGTCTGCTGCTCTGGAACCTGGAGCCGCTGCTGCTGAAACTCGGCCAGACACCGGCCAACGTGGCTATGGCAGCGCCGTTTCTGAGCACGCTGGTGTTTGCCCTGCCTGGCTACATGACATTCATGGCGCTGCGCGGCTTTACCAGCGCCATCGACCGGCCCGGCCCGGTTGTGGCGATCAGCATTGGCGGCGCCGTGGCCAACTTCGTGCTCAACTATGCGCTGATTAAAGGCTGGTTCGGCCTGCCGCCCATGGGCCTCGCTGGCATTGGCTTGGTGACTGCGATAGTGATGAGCGTAATGGCCTTGCTGCTGCTCTGGCATGTCATGCATCACAGCGCCTACAACGCCTATCCGCTGCAACGCGGCCTGCTCCGCCCACAGCTTGAAGAGCTGCGTGAACTGGTGCGTCTGGGCTTGCCGATCGGCGGCACCTATGCGGTGGAATCCGGGTTATTTGCCTTTGCTGCGCTGTGCATGGGCGCGATGGGAAGCACGCAGATAGCCGCGCACCAAATCGCTATCCAGTCGGTGTACGTCGCCTTCATGGTGCCGGTTGGTATTTCCTACGCGGTCACCTTTCGGATTGGCCGCCACTACGGCGCCAACAATTTGCTAGAGGCCAGACGCGCGGGCAGGCTCGGACTGCTGCTCGGTGCAGGCTGCATGCTCGGCTTTGCCGCGTTGTTCTGGCTGGCGCCGCACTTTGTTGTCGGCCTGTTCCTCGACCCGCAAGATCCTCAATTCAGCGATGTCGTCGCAATGGCTGTCAGCCTGCTGGCGATTGCCGCCCTGTTTGAATTGTTCGACGGCATCCAAACCATCGCCATGGGCGCGATTCGGGGCCTCAAAGATGCCAAGACCACCTTTTACGTTGGCCTGCTGTGCTATTGGCTGATCGGTGCACCGCTGGCCTGGTCACTGGCGTTCCCGCTGGGCTGGGGCGCTGCAGGCGTGTGGTGGGGGCTGGCCGGGGGCTTGGCGTGTGCGGCTGTAGGCCTGAGCCTGGGCTTTGAATGGAAAACCGCGCGCCTGCTGCGTGCAGAGGGCGCAGGAATAGCGCTAGCTGAATCTGCGGTCGAACGCGCGTAGCTGACGCGCGTAGCTGAAAATGCCGGGGGCTAAACGGGCGTGGAGCTAGTTCTGTGCCATGCCCAGTTGCGCATGGCGGGGAGCCTGCATCAGAAAACGCACCAGCTCGTTGAGCGGCAGGCCCTTGCTGATCAGATAACCTTGCGCCTGATCGCAGCCGAATTGACGCAGCAGCATCATTTGCTCGGTGTCTTCCACGCCTTCGGCGACCACCTCCAAATTGAGGTTATGCGCCAGGTTGATCATGGCGCGCACCAGCTGGCGGTTTTCGGTGCGTTCGGTCATGCCGCCGACAAAGCTCTTGTCGATTTTGAGCAGCGTGATCGGCAGGTTGTTGAGGTGCACGAACGATGAGAAACCGGTGCCGAAGTCATCCAGCGAGAAGCGCACGCCCAGCTCACCCAGCGCAAGCATGGTCTGCTGCACCTGATCGCTGCGGCGCATGATCGCCGTCTCGGTCAATTCAAACTCCAGCCAGCGCGCATCGACGCCGCGTTCTGCAATCAGACGACTCAGGGTCGGCAATAGCTGGCTGTCCTGAAACTGGCGGAACGACAAATTGACCGCCATGTGCAGCGGCGGCAGGCCACGGCCGAGCAACCACTGCATATCGCGCAGCGCACGGGAGATAACCCAATAACCGAGCGGCACGATCAGCCCGCTTTCCTCTGCCAGAGGCACAAACTCGCTCGGCGGCAACAAGCCACGCTCAGGGTGTTGCCAGCGCACCAGCGCCTCCAGCCCGACGACCCGGCCAGCCTTGAGGCAAAGCCGCGGCTGATAATGCAGCACCAGTTCATCACGGCGCAGAGCACGGCGCAGTTCGCCTTCGAGATCGGTCTGGCCACGCGCATCGCGGGTAATGCGCTCGTCATAGACATGGTAGGCGCAGCCCTGCTGGCCTTTGGCTTGCTGCATGGCGATATTGGCGTGCCACATCAGCGGGTCGGCAGCGCTGACGCTGTTGGCATGTGCCAACCCCAGACTGCAACCGAGCAGCAGGCTTTCGCCATCCACCCAATAGGGTTCAGCCAGCGCTTCACAGATCTGCTCGCCAACCAGTTCGACTCGTTTCGGATCGCGGCGGGTGTCGAGCAACAGGGCAAATTCATCGCTGCCCAAGCGGGCAATTTGATCGCCGGCCTGAAGTAATGCTCTTAGCCGTGCGACCACTTGTAGGATGAGTCGGTCACCGGCGCGAAAACCCAGCGCATCGTTAACGTGGCGGAAGTTATCCAGATCAAGATGGCCCATGGTCAAACCACGGCCTTCGTTTGAAGCCAGTCTGGCTGCCAGCAGGGTCTGGAAGCCCTGCCGATTGGCGATTCCGGTGAGGGCATCTTGCTCGGCCAACCGGTTGAGCGTCTGCCGCAGCGTGCCTTGCTCGCGCACGTAGCGCAGCGAACGGCGCAACACATCGCCAGTGACACGCTCACGCACCAGCCAGTCGCTAACTCCTTCGGGCTCGTTTTCGGGCTCTTCTTCGAGTAACAGGATGACCGGTAACGGGCAGGTGCCGGGAGCCGGCTGGTATTCTTTGGTCGTCAGCAACAGGCCGTTGCCGCAATTATGGAAGAGGCTACGCGCCACGTCCCAGGAAGGTGCCGTAATCAGCGGGAATGGACATGCCTCAGCCCCAAGGAGCTTACGTAATAGTTCTGGCCAACCAGTAGCATCGGCTAAGAGAACCAAGCGTAAGGGTTCGACGAGCGCGGACAAGCAACTTCCCCCAGACCACAAAAATTTCGACGGAGATCCGTCTCGCTGCACCATTTAATGATGTCTTTTCAAACACCTCCGTGTGTCCTTAAGTGCATCCTGCTCTAAAGCTGATTTTTCGACAAGTGCTCAAGGGTAAAGGATTAGATGTTTCTCCCCGTCAGCAGATTTTTCAATGTGTGCGGCAAGACACACTTCCAGACGGTTAGGGCACAACGCGCTCAGCCTGTTAAAATGCCCGGCTACTTCTTTGGTGATCAGTGCAATGTCCCGACTTAACCCCCGGCAAAAAGAAGCCGTGAATTACGTCGGCGGCCCTCTTTTGGTGCTCGCCGGCGCTGGCTCCGGCAAGACCAGCGTGATCACCCGAAAAATCGCTCATCTGGTGCAGAACTGTGGCGTGCGCGCCCAGCACATTGTCGCGATGACTTTCACCAACAAAGCCGCGCGCGAAATGAAAGAGCGTGTTGGCACCTTGTTGAAAGGTGGCGAGGCGCGCGGCCTGACGGTTTCGACGTTCCACAATCTGGGCATGAATATCATCCGCAAGGAATATGCACGCCTTGGCTACAAGCCCGGCTTTTCGATATTCGATGAGGGTGATATCAAAGCGCTGCTCAGCGACATCATGCAGAAAGAGTACGCGGGCGACGACGGCATCGACGAGATCAAGAACTACATCGGCTCGTGGAAAAATGACCTGATCCTGCCTGATCAGGCGCTGGCCGAGGCACGCAACCCGAAAGAGCAAACTGCCGCCATCGTTTATCTGCATTACCAGCGCACGCTCAAGGCCTACAACGCAGTGGACTTTGACGACCTGATCCTGATGCCGGTGAAGCTGTTTCAAGAGCACGCCGATATTCTCGAGAAGTGGCAAAACCGCATCCGCTACTTGCTGGTCGACGAATATCAGGACACCAACGCCAGCCAGTATCTGCTGGTAAAGCTGCTGGTGGGCACGCGCAATCAGTTCACCGTGGTGGGCGACGATGACCAGTCGATTTACGCCTGGCGTGGCGCGCGGCCGGAAAACCTGATGCTGCTGAAAGAAGATTACCCGTCACTGAAAATCGTCATGCTGGAGCAGAACTACCGCTCCACCAGCCGCATTCTCAAGTGCGCCAACACCCTGATTGCCAACAATCCGCATGCGTTCGAGAAACAGCTGTGGAGTGAAATGGGCGTGGGCGATGAGATCCGGGTGATTCGCTGCCGCAACGAAGACGCCGAGTGCGAACGGGTCGCCATGGAAATTCTCACCCTGCACCTGCGCAAAGACCGCCCCTATAACGACTTCGCCATTCTTTATCGCGGTAACTATCAGGCCAAGCTGATGGAGCTGAAACTCCAGCACCACCAGATTCCTTATCGCCTGAGTGGCGGCACCAGCTTCTTTGCCCGTCAGGAAGTAAAAGACCTGATGTCCTACTTCCGCCTGCTGGTAAACCCGGACGATGACAACGCCTTCTTGCGCGTGATCAACGTGCCACGCCGCGAAATCGGCTCGGCCACGCTGGAGAAGCTGGGAAATTACGCCACCGAGCGCAAGATCAGCATGTACGCCGCCGCCAGCGAGATTGGCCTCGGCGAGCACCTCGACAACCGCTACACAGAGCGCCTGGCGCGCTTTGCCCGGTGGATGGATGGCGTGCGCCAGCAATGTGCGCAGAACGACCCGATTGCGGCGCTGCGCAGCATGGTCATGGATATCGACTACGAAAACTGGCTGCGCCAGAACGCCTCCAACGACAAGGTCGCCGATGCCCGCATGGGCAACGTCTGGTTCCTCATCGAAGCGCTGAAAAACACTCTTGAGCGTGACGAAGACGGCGACATGACCATCGAGGATGCCATCGGCAAGCTGGTTCTGCGCGACATGCTCGAACGCCAGCAAGAGGAAGAGGAAGGCGCCGACGGCGTGCAGATGCTGACCCTGCATGCCTCCAAGGGCCTCGAATTTCCCTATGTGTTCATTATCGGCATGGAGGAAGAAATCCTCCCGCACCGCTCCAGTATCGAAGCGGACACCATCGAGGAAGAGCGCCGTCTGGCGTATGTGGGCATCACGCGCGCGCGTGAAACCCTGGCCTTCACCTTTGCCGCCAAGCGCAAGCAATACGGTGAAATCAGTGACTGCTCGCCGAGCCGTTTCCTTAACGAACTGCCGCCTGAAGACCTCGAATGGGAAGGTCTTGAGGATGCGCCCGTAGAAGTAAAAGCCGCCCGCGGCAATGCCGCACTGGCAGACCTGCGGGCAATGCTGAAAAAATAACCGCTGAATGCCCGCACAACGGCTGCATTCAACGCTATAAATTCCGACACCAGTACGGAAAATCACACCAAAACGAGGGTAACTGCGTGGAAGCGCTGAAACAGAAAATTCGCCAAGAAGGCATTGTGCTTTCTGAGCAGGTACTTAAGGTCGATGCCTTTCTTAACCATCAGATCGACCCGAAACTGATGCAGCAAATCGGCCATGAATTTGCCGTGCGCTTCCGCGATCAGAACATCACCAAGATCGTCACCATCGAAGCGTCCGGTATCGCACCGGCAGTCATGGCCGGTCTGGAACTCGGTGTACCGGTAATTTTCGCGCGTAAATACCAGTCGCTGACACTCAAGGATGACCTGCTGACCTCGAAGGTTTACTCCTTCACCAAGCAGACCGAAAGCACCATTGCCGTTTCGGCCAAGCACCTGACTGCTGACGACCACGTACTGGTAATCGACGATTTCCTGGCCAATGGCCGCGCCGCCAAAGCCCTGATCGACGTGATCGAGCAGGCAGGCGCCAGCATCGCCGGGATTGGTGTGGTCATCGAGAAGTCATTCCAGGCCGGTCGCGCCGAACTGGACGCTCAGGGTTTCCGCGTGGAGTCACTGGCGCGTATCAGCTCGCTCGCCGACGGCGCGGTCAGCTTCCTCGAGTAAGCCGAGCGTTGAGTAACGGCGAATACGCCGTTACTCAAACACACCGCTAAGCCTCTGCGGTCGCCTGCAAGCCTGCCAACAGCAAGCGCTGATACAGCCCTTCGGTCAGGCCTTGCGGCTGCGCCAGATTCATCCGCTGCAAATGGGTCATGAAGGCCGCAGGCTCCGGTGCGTCGAGCGCGGCCTTGCCCAACTCAAAGACTTCGGTGAGTTTGAACTTGCTCTTCAGCCAGTTCAGCGCACGCAGCAAATCGCACTCATCGGGCGTGAAATCGCTGCCCAACGGATACTCTTCGAACAACTCAGCATTGCCGGCCCGCACTGCCTGCAAGCGCTCGGGTGTGTTGTTGCAGTAACACTCATCAAGCTGGAAGTCTTTGGCCAGTTTGCCGGCTTTTATTGCCTGCTCGATCAGCTCGGGCTGGAACCGCGAATCAGTGATCGCCAGCAGCGCTGCAATCACCTCGGCATCATTCTTACCGCGCAGGTCCGCCACGCCATACTCGGTGACGACCATATCGCGCAAATGCCGTGGAATGGTGACATGACCATAATCCCAGACAATGTTCGATGTGACCTCGCCTGCCGACTCGCGCCAACTGCGCAGCAGCAGAATCGAGCGGGCATCGTGCAATGCATGGCCCTGCACGACAAAGTTGTACTGCCCGCCCACACCACTCAGCACCCGGCCATCTTCGAGCTGATCAGATACCGCCGCGCCCATCAGCGTCATGGTGAACGCCGTGTTGATAAAGCGTGCATCGCGGCGTTGCAGGCGTTTCAGCTGCTCCTCGCCGTAAAGCTCATTGATGAAGCAGATACCGGTCATGGCGTAACGCCGGCGCTGCTGCAAATCCAGCTCATTGAGTCGGGCATAAAAGGAGCGCGGCCCAAGGAAGAACCCACCGTGCAGCACTACGCCAGCGGTTGCCGGCCGCAAATACGCCGCCAGCGCGGCCTGGGTCGCTGCATCCGCAAGATTGGCAGGCACCTGATTGCCGTCTGGCAAATGCAACTCACCAGCCTGCAGCGTGATCCCGTCAGCAAGCAACCCGTGCTGTTGCATATGTGCCAATGCATCCGCTGTGAGATTCGGGCAGAACCCGGCGTCGAGCATGGTTTGCACACTTTTCGGTGCGCCCTGATCGTCGAGCGCATCAGCCGAGGCCAGTTTTTGCACCACTAAATCCGGGTACACCGCACGGCGAATAATCCCGGCATCCGCCAGTTTTAGCAGGCCGTTCACAAACATCTCACTGCAGCCGTACAAGCCTTGCTCAAACCCACCGCTGCCGCCAATCGCCACGCTGCCTGCCAAGGTCTCAGGGGTGACTGCCAGTGCCTGCAAAACCTCGTTGTAGGCCGCATTGCTGGCATCGCGCGCCAGTAAGGCCGCGGTCAGCGCATCGCCCATCGAACCGATACCAATCTGCAAGGTTCCGCCATCGCGCACCAGCGTACTGGCGTGCAAACCAATGCAATGGTCTTGCAAGCTGACTGGCATGTTGGGTGTCGAGAACAGCGTGGTGTGCTCGTCTTCCTGCAAGTGGATGTCGAACACCTCCCGCGCAACCTCGGCATCACCTGGCATGTAGGGCAGATCTGCATGCACATGCGCCAGATAGATAATCGGCTCACCGCGTGCTCGGCGCTGCTCCATCAGCGGCATCAGGTCGAGGGTGATATCGGGGTTGCTGCTCAGGCTGAAATGCCCGGGCCGCTGAGGATCGCTGGCCACCAACTGGGCGATCAGGTTCACCCCGTGATCATTGAGGTCGCGCGCCACATGGCTGTAGTTGCTGCTGATGTAGCTCTGCTGGGCGACATCGCAATGCAACAAACTGCCGGGCTGCATGAAAAACTGCTCGACGCTGATGTTGGCCGGAAGCGTTCCATGGCGAAGGTCGCTGAGAAAATCCAGCTCGGGATAGTCAGCAAACACCCGTTCAAGAAAAGGCTCTACAAACAGTTGCTGCAACCCGGCCTCGGGCTGCGGACGAGCCAGACACAACGCGGTATAGATTTTCAGCTGACGCTCGGGGAGTTGTTTGCAGCGCTGATACAAGGCATTAACCCAGCGATTGGGTTTACCCAGGCCAAGCGGCAGGGCGAGCTTTATCGGCCCCTTGATACGATCAAGCACCTGCTCGATTGCGGCGTCAAACGAATACATCGACTGCATTAGGCTCTCCTTGCATGGTTAGAACTCTGCGCCTTCGTCACTGAAGTTGCTGCGCAGTTTGCACACTGGCTGACATGTTTAAGCGTAGCGGCGCGCCACCCGCTGTCACCTGAACATAGAGACACATGCCAACGCCAAGTTCCTGCCAGTTTTCTGCGGGCACAAAAAAGCCGCCCGCAGGCGGCTTTTTCTAAAAATGCAGTCTTACAGACCCGACATTTTCTGGATGGTCGCTTTCAGCTCGTCATCGGTACAGTCAGCACAGGTGCCTTTTGGCGGCATGGCATTGATACCGGAGATGGCTTTGGCCAGCAGGCCGTCAAGACCGCCTTGCTCGTCAGCACGTTTTTTCCAATCAGCGGTATCACCGATTTTCGGAGCGCCCAACACGCCAGTGCTGTGGCACGCGCCGCAATGAGCAGCGATCACGTCGTCGGGGGTTTTAGCACCACCGCCAGCAGCAGAAGCGACAGCCTCTACGCCTTTACACTCTTCACCCTGCACACAGACCTGACCTACCGGCTTCAAGCGCTCGGCAATAGCATCGTCGGTAGTGGCCTGAGCAGTAACGGCCCAAAGCGCCATCACTGTTACGGGGGCTATTAGCATCTTTTTAATTAGGTTCACACGCATTACCTCATCATGGCTAGATTCACCCGCGGCCACGGTTTCGCGAGCGATATGCAAGTATAACGGCAAGCCCAGCTGGCCGAAACAACCTAAATTGCCGCAGCAGGCGCGAGGCACTGCCACCAACTAAAAGTTTAGTCAGTGGCCAATACCGGCCAAAGGGCCGATCTAAGCGCCTTGCAGATTAAAAGTTGGCCGGCGTTGTCGCACTCACCAGCTTTGCCGGTACGTCGAAAGGATTACGGAAACGGTGGGGTTTACTGCTATCAAAGTAGTAGCTGTCGCCCTGCTCCAGAATGTAAGTCTCGGTACCGACTACCAACTCAAGACGCCCTTCCACCAGCAATCCGGCCTCTTCACCTTCGTGCGCAAGCATCGAGTCGCCCGTGTCGGCGCCCGGAGGATAGGTTTCAGAGAGAAATGCGATAGCCCGGCTGGGATGTGCCCGGCCGACGAGCTTCATGGTGACCGCGCCATCGGAGATGTCGATCAGCTCTCCGGCCTTGTAGACGACTTGGGCACTGCTGTCCTGTTCCATGTCGAGGGAGAAAAACTCGACCAGTGACATGGGAATACCCGCTAACACCTTTTTCAATGAGCTGATCGAAGGGCTTACGCTGTTCTTCTCGATCATCGAAATAGTGCTGTTGGTAACGCCTGCCCGTTTAGCGAGTTCACGCTGGGAAAGGCCTTTGAGTTTGCGAATGGATTGCAGTCGTACACCGACGTCCAATGCTGGAGTCCCCCTTCGGGCTGATACAGAAAATGTGTCCGTATCATGGCAACAGCGTTCAGTATTTACAACAGCCTTGTCCCATATCCTGCTCAGAAAATTACTCAGTCCTCAGAATAGAGCAGCGGAACGCGACGTAAATTGCAAAAAATCTGATAAGGAATAGTCCCTGCACGGCTGGCAACGTCGCTGGCGAGCACCTGCTTGCCCCAGAACTCGACCCGACTGCCCAGGCCTGCCTGAGGTAGATCGGTGAGGTCGACAGTGATCATGTCCATCGACACCCGGCCTATCAGCCGCGTCAGCTGGCCATCGACCGCAACCGGGGTGCCGGTCGGCGCGTGGCGCGGATAACCATCGGCATAACCCATAGCCACAACGCCGACACGGGTCGGTCGCTCGGTCACAAAGCTGCCCGCGTAACCAACCGGCTCACCCGCCGGCAGTTCGCGCACACTGATAATTTTCGATTCCAGGGTCATCACCGGCTGCAACTGGCTGGCCAGCGCCTGCGGTTGCTCGAATGGCGTGGCGCCGTACAACATAATGCCGGGGCGCACCCAGTCGCTCGGTACTTGCGGCCAGCCCAGCACCGACGGGGAATTGCGCAGGCTGATCTCGGCATCAATGCCGCTGCGCACCTGTTCAAAAGCCTCAAGCTGCTCTTCGCTGCGCGAGCAGTCGAGTTCATCGGCACGCGCAAAGTGGCTCATCAATACGACTTTGCCGACATTGCTGCTGGCCTGCAGACGCTCATGGGCGGCGACGTAATCGTCTGGATGAAAACCAACCCGGTGCATGCCCGAGTCAAGCTTGAGCCAGACCGTAAGCGCACGATTGAGTTGCACGCGCTCAAGCGCTTCAAGCTGCCAGAGCGAATGCACAACGCACCAGAAGTCGTGCTGCTCGATCAGCTCAAGTTCAGCGGCTTCGAAAAAACCTTCCAACAGCAGAATCGGCGCGCGAATGCCGGCTTCGCGCAACTCCAGCGCCTCTTCAATGCAGGCCACAGCAAATCCATCGACCTCATCCTGCAACGCTTTCGCACAGCGCACCGCACCATGCCCATACGCATCCGCCTTGATCACCGCGAGGGCTTTGGCAGCGGATACTTCGCGGGCCAAACGGTAGTTATGACGCAGCGCATTAAGGTCGATAAGGGCACGGGCTGGACGCATTATTCTGTCTTCTGCTGTGGATAAGTCATAAAAAAACCCGGCAGGGACAACATGCCGGGTCAATGGGACTAGTTATTGAGCGCAGCCACCACGGTCATTTCGACCAGTACGTCGGGCTTGTACATCCGCGCTTCGACTGCCGCGCGGGCAGGTGCGGTGCCAGGGCGGACCCAGGCATCCCAGACCTGATTAAGGCCGGCGTAATCACGCTCCATGTCTTTCAGGTAGATGGTCACCGAGAGGATCTGGCTCTTGTCGGTGCCCGCCTCAGCCAGCATCAAATCGATGTTGGCCAGGGTTTGTTCGGTTTGCGCGACGATATCGCCGCTGAAGTCGTCGGCCAATTGGCCGGCCAGATAGACCGTGCCGTTATGGATGACGATTTCGCTGTAGCGCGACTCAGTGCGCAGGCGCTGGACTGCCATGAGCAGAGCTCTCCTTGTTCTTGCTGTAACGGGAAATATCCAGACCTTCACTGCTGATCTGCGGACGCTTTTTCGCCATCAGATCGGCCAGGAAACGCCCGGAACCACAGGCCATGGTCCAACCCAGCGTACCGTGACCGGTGTTCAGGAACAGGTTGCTGTAACGGGTTGCACCAACGATTGGCGTGCCATCCGGGGTCGCCGGACGCAACCCGGTCCAGAATTCGGCCTGGCTGACATCGCCACCTTGCGGGTAGAGATCGCCAACGATCATTTCCAGCGTCTCGCGGCGACGCGGATTGAGGCTCATGTCGAAACCGGCAATTTCAGCCATGCCGCCAACACGAATGCGCTGGTCGAAACGGGTGATTGCAACCTTGTAGGTTTCATCAAGGATGGTCGAAGTCGGCGCCATGTCACCGTTGGTGATTGGCACAGTCAGCGAATAACCCTTGAGCGGATAAACCGGTGCACGAATGCCCAGCGGCTTGAGCAATTGCGGGCTGAAGCTGCCGAGCGCCAATACATAACGGTCAGCGGTTTCCAGCTTGCCGTTGATCCACACGCCGTTGATGCGATCGCCTGCGTGATCGAGGCGTTCGATGTTCTCGCCGAAGCGGAATTCAACACCCATGGCGCGGGCCATATCAGCCAACTTGCGGGTGAACATCTGGCAGTCGCCAGTCTGGTCATTCGGCAAACGCAGGGCGCCTGCCAGCTTGTCGGTCACGCTGGCCAGTGCCGGCTCAACCCGGGCAATGCCGGCACGGTCCAGCAGCTCATAAGGCACGCCCGACTGCTTGAGTACGGCGATATCCTTGGCAGCATTATCGACCTGAGCCTGCGTGCGGAACAGCTGAGTTGTGCCCAACTTACGGCCTTCGTAGCTGATACCGGTTTCGGCACGCAGCTCATCGAGGCAGTCGCGGCTATATTCGGAGAGGCGCACCATGCGCTCTTTGTTCACCGCATAACGGCTGGCGGTGCAGTTGCGCAGCATTTGCGCCATCCACAGGTACTGGTCCGGGTCGGATGTGGCCTTGATGGCCAAAGGAGCATGCTTTTGCAGCAACCATTTGATGGCTTTAAGCGGCACGCCCGGTGCAGCCCAAGGCGATGCATAGCCTGGAGAAACCTGGCCGGCGTTGGCGAAGCTCGTCTCCATAGCGGGTGCCGGCTGACGGTCAACCACTGTCACTTCAAAACCCTGACGGGCCAGATAGTAAGCACTGACCGTTCCGATTACACCGCTACCAAGCACCAAGACCCGCATCGTTTTCTCCTTGCCGCGACTATGCACTGGCATTTTTTATTTAGAGCGTTGATGCGCGCAGTATATTGAGCAATGAGCAGTGTTATTCACTATATATAAAGCTATATTTGGCGAGAATTATCGGCAAAACACACTTCTACGGAGGGGCATCGCCCATGCGCACCCAACATCAGAGCCGCCGCGAACTGGACAAGATCGACCGCAACATCCTGCGAATCCTGCAGGAAGACGGGCGCATCTCTTTCACTGAACTGGGCGAACGCGTGGGGCTGTCTACTACGCCGTGTACCGAGCGGGTGCGGCGCCTGGAACGCGAAGGCATCATCATGGGCTACCACGCCCGGCTGAACCCGCAGAACCTCAAGGCCAGCCTGCTGGTATTTGTTGAGATCAGCCTCGACTACAAGTCAGGCGACACCTTCGAAGAGTTCCGCCGCGCGGTGCTGAAACTGCCGCACGTGCTGGAATGTCATCTGGTATCGGGAGATTTCGACTACCTGGTAAAAGCGCGCATCAACGAAATGGCTTCGTACCGCAAACTGCTAGGCGACATCCTGCTCAAACTGCCCCACGTACGCGAATCCAAGAGCTATATCGTCATGGAAGAGGTTAAAGAGAGCCTGTCTCTGCCGGTTCCGGAATAGGCCCGCTGTGAGCAGCCACGTCGACTGACAACAAATGCAGCAGCCAGACGTGACAGCCGGAGCAATAGAACGCGACACAGCGAATGGCCGGTGAACGCGCGGCCATTCGCTGCAATCAGGCTTTCAACGCATTACTGATAAGCGCCTGCGGAGTAAGTCAGTTCATAGCTGTGGCTATAGATCTCAAGGATGATGCCGAACGGATCTTCCATGTAGACCATGCGATATGGCTTCTCGCCCGGGAAGTACTCGCGCACCGGCATCCGCTGCTTACCACCGGCAGCAACAATTTTGGCCGCCAGACCTTCTACATCCGGGTCTTGTACGCAGAAGTGAAAGACCCCGGTTTTCCAGTATTCAAAGTTGTTCTGTGGCTTCTCGGCATTGGAGAATTCGAAGATCTCCACACCGATGCGGTCGCCCGTGGACAGATGCGCGATGCGCGTCGAACCCCAGCCCTCGCCAAATACGTCGGTGCACATGGCGCCAATGGCCGAGTCATCCTCGACAATGGTGGTTGGCGGCATGATCAGGTACCAACCCATGACCTCGGTGTAGAACTTGACCGCCGCGTCGAGGTCGGTCACCGACAAGCCGATATGGGAAAAGCTTCTTGGGTAGACAGTGGACATGGTCATTACCTCGGGTTGATTAATGAGTAGCCAGTCTATGCAGCCATAGCCATAATAAAAATAAGGCAACTGTTATCGAGAGCATAAGTATTCGTTATGATAAATCCACAGTGGCTGCGCACCTTTGCAACTCTAGCGGAGCAAGGTAATTTCACCCGCACCGCCGAGCGGCTCGACCTCACCCAAGCGGCCGTCAGCCAGCATGTGCAAAAACTCGAAGAGCGCCTGGGCCAGTTGTTAATCCGGCGTCCGCGCGCACTGGAGCTGACCCCGGCGGGCCATGCATTACTGGAATACTGTGCAGAGGTTGGCGCGGCGGATCAGCGCTTGCAGTTGCGCTTGTCTGAGGCTGAGAGCGACCACGGCGAGATCAGCCTGATAAGCCCCGGCAGCATCGGCCTGGCAATATATCCACATCTGCTGGAGTTACAGCAGGCTCATCCCGGGCTGAACATTCGTCATCGCTTCGCCCCGGACAGCGAGGTCTTGTCCAGCGTGCTGGAAAACCGTTTCGAGCTGGGTTTGACGACCCTGAGACCGGACGACCCACGGCTCAAGGTCAGCCGCTTTTGCGAAGAACCGCTGGAACTGGTCGCGCCGAGCGCCGCAGCGGTGAACAGCTGGCAGGATCTTGAGCGCCTGGGCTTTATTGATCACCCCGACGGCCAAGCAATGGCCAGCAGATTGTTAAGCCGTACATTTCCCGGAGCGCCGGGTATTCGCAACCTGCCGACACGTGGCTACACCAATCAAATCTCGTTGATTCTGGAGTCGGTAGCGCGTGGTCTGGGCCTCACGGTAATACCGCGCTTTGCGCGCATCGCTTTCGGCCAGTCAGAGCGTGTGCAGGTGATTCAGAGCGAGCGAGGCGTTATCGACACCTTGTGGCTGATACATCGCGCTGAATGGCCGCTGTCTGCACGGGCTAAACGTGTGATCGAGCAGATTCAGCCTTTGTTCGTGTGAGCCGCAGGCCGCTGCACATGTGCGCTAAACCAAAACCTGCCGGGTAGTCGCAATCAACTTGTGCACCTGCGCCTCAAACTCTGGCTCAATCGGCACTTCGGGGCCACGGCCATGCGGGCACGGCAAATTCGGCGTGGTGCCGAACAGGCGACAAATCAGTGGACGCTGGTCATACACCTGACAACCGTTCGGCCCCAGATGCACGCAGTTCAACTCCTCCAGTGCCGCCTCATGCTCGGCATCGCTCTTGTGCGGCAGCCGCGACATCTCTTCGGAGGATGCTGTGACCGGCCCGCAACAGTCGTGACAACCCGGGATACAGGCAAAGCTGGGAATCTGCCGACGCAGGTAATCAATTTTCCGGCTGGTACAACTCATAAGCAGCATCCTTAACAGGTTTGCACAGTTTAACCCGTGCCGAAGCGCAACGAGATTTATGCGACGCTCAGCCACTTTTTTGGATTTATGCTTGGCGATCAGCTGCAACCATGCTTATGCTTCGTAAAATTTTCCAAACACAATAAACAGGATTTAACACATGAACGCCCGCGTTCACCAACCGGTTCACAGCAATCAGCACGCCGCCTCCTACTATGCCGCCAGCGCTAACCGCAGCGTGGCCTACGCACCATTGGGAGGTGAGCTGCGCGCTGATGTGTGCATTGTTGGTGGGGGCTTTTCGGGGCTTAACACAGCGATCGAACTGGCCCAGAAAGGCTTGTCCGTGGTGGTTCTCGAAGCCCACAAAATGGGCTGGGGAGCCAGCGGTCGCAACGGCGGACAGTTGATTCGTGGCGTTGGCCATGACGTTGACCAGTTCAAATCGGTAGTCGGTGAGGAAGGCGTTCGCGACTTCAAGCTCATGGGCATCGAGGCTGTGGATATCGTGCGCAAGCGTGTTGAGCAATTCAACATCGCCTGCGACCTGACCTGGGGTTATTGCGACCTGGCCAATAAACCTCGCGACCTCGCAGGCTTTGCCGAAGACGCCGAAGAGCTGAAAAGCCTCGGCTACCAGCACGATTTGCGCCTGCTGCAACCCAATCAGATGCGTGAAGTGGTCGGCTCCGACCGCTATGTTGGCGGCTTGATCGACATGGGCTCAGGCCACTTGCATCCACTGAATCTGGCGCTTGGCGAGGCCGCTGCAGCCGAGTCGCTGGGCGTCCAGCTGTTCGAAGACAGCGCAGTTACCCGCATTGAGTACGGCTCACAGGTTAAGGTGCACACCGCCAGCGGCGTGGTGCTGGCAAACAATCTGGTGCTGGCCTGCAACGCCTACCTTGGCGAGCTGAATACCAATCTCGGCGGTAAAGTGCTGCCGGCGGGTAGCTACATCATCGCCACCGAGCCCCTGAGCGAAGAGCAGGCGAAAGCAATTATTCCGCAGAATATGGCCCTGTGTGATCAGCGTGTCGCGCTGGATTACTATCGCCTGTCTGCCGATCGCCGCCTGCTGTTTGGCGGTGCTTGCCACTACTCAGGCCGCGATCCTGCGGACATCGCCGGCTATATGCGGCCAAAGATGCTGGAAGTCTTTCCGCACCTGAAAGACACCAAGGTGGAATATCAGTGGGGCGGCATGATCGGCATTGGCGCAAACCGCCTGCCGCAAATTGGTCGCCTCAAAGGCCAAAACAATGTGTTCTACGCCCAGGCCTACTCCGGCCACGGCGTGAATGCCACGCACCTCGCTGGCAAGTTGCTGGGCGAGGCGATTGCCGGTCAGGCCAGTAACGGCTTCGATCTGTTCGCCAAAGTGCCGCACATCACCTTCCCAGGCGGCAAATACCTGCGCTCGCCACTGCTGGCGATGGGCATGCTCTGGCATCGCATGAAAGAGGTTCTGTAACCTTGCTAAACGGCGTATGCAGTTGTTGCTGCATGCGCCGGTTAAGGTTTCAGATGTAAGGCATGACCACCGAAAGGCTGTGCGCCACGCTGGCTTCCTTCTCGCCCACCGGCGCCACGTAGTGGATTGCCGTCTCGGCCGCCGCAGTACCCGCCAGTTTGGCAATCACCCACGTCGCCAGATATTGCGAAGCCATGCAGCCGCCTGCCGTGGCGACATTGCCCTTGGCAAAAAACGCCTGCTGCAACACCTCAACCCCAGACTCGACCACCCACGGCTTGCTCAGCAAATCGGTACAGGCCGGCACGCCATCAAGCAAGCCCAATACCGACAGCAACAAAGTGCCCGAGCACTGGGCGCCAATCAGCTGCCGCGACGAGTCCAGTTGTAACTGATCCAGAATCGAGCGGTCTTGCGCGATATCGCGCGTCAGGATACCGCTGCCGAACAGCACCACATCGGCGCTATTGGCGAACTCCAACGGTTGCTGGGCTTCGATGCGCACGCCATTCATTGAGGTCACCGTGGCCGCAGGAGAGGTGATCTGCACATTCCAGCCCGAACCCTTGAGGCGGTTGAGGATACCGGCAGCGATGAATGAATCGAGCTCGTTGAAGCCTTCAAAAGTTAAAATTGCGATATCCATGATCGACTCCTATCCGTTGGCTGGCAGCGTAACCGAGACGCCAGCGGTCTGACTAAATTTCATAACTTCCAGAACGGCAGCGACGCCTCGCGATTCGCTTGCTGTCGGGTCAGGCCGATGTCCTGCAGTTGCTGGTCGGTCAGTTTGAGCAACTGTCGCCGTGTGCTCAAGCGGCGCAGAATCAGAGTCCAGCGCGACACCTGCGGCCCGTATTCAACACGGCCAGCCAGTGTCGTCTGAGCACTGTGCTGTAACTCCTGCGCGGCCAACGACAGCCTTACATCACTTAATCCGTTCATCTCCTTCTCCCGGCAATCAGCCCATTCGAGCAATCATCATGGGCTTTGCCGAAAAAGCATGACAGATTCAAAAAATGATTATTAAATCCATACAGATTTGCCAATTAGCCGTCTGAATCACACTTTTCAGCGACAACTGTACTGGTTCATCGCCGAACAGACGGCCAGCACCAAGGGACGCGCGCATGACGCTTTATATCGACCTCGCAACGCTGATCAGCTCCAGAATCGAGCAAGGTCTGTATCGGCCAGGGGATCGCCTGCCTTCCGTGCGCGCCCTCAGCATCGAGCACGGCGTCAGCTTGAGCACCGTGCAACAGGCTTACCGCCACCTTGAAGATCAGGGCATGGCAACACCCAAACCCAAATCGGGCTACTTTGTTTCACCGCAGCGTAAAGTCCCTGCCCTGCCCCAAGTGGGCCGACCGGCACTGCGACCGGTCGAAGTCTCTCAATGGGACCAGGTCCTGGATCAAATCAGCCATAGCCCAGAGCATAACGGCCTGCTGCAACTCGGCCGGGGCCGCCCGGACATCACTGCGCCCACCCTGAAACCGCTGCTGCGCTCGCTGTCGCGCTTGAGCCGACGCCAAGACGCCAGCGTGCTGACTTACGGCTGTATCCGTGGCGAGCAGAGCCTGCGCCAGCAAATCTCGCGGTTAATGATCGACTCGGGCTGCCAGATTCCCTTCGAAGAAATCGTTGTGACCACGGGCTGCCATGAGGCGCTCTCGGCCGCTATCCGCGCCATTTGCCAGCCCGGCGATATTGTTGCGGTCGACTCACCGAGTTTTCATGGGGTCATGCAAGCGCTCAAGGGCTTCGGCATGAAGGCACTGGAATTGCCGACCGACCCCATCACCGGAATCAACCTCGACGCATTGAAGATGGCGCTGGAGCAATGGCCGATCAAGGCCATACAGCTGACCCCGAATTGCAATAACCCGCTGGGCTACATCATGCCCGATGCGAACAAGCGCGCCCTGCTCGACCTCGCCCAACGCTACGACGTGGCGATTATCGAGGATGACGTATACGGCGAACTGGCGTTCAGCTACCCGCGCCCACGCACCATCAAATCCTACGACCGTGACGGCCGCGTGCTGCTCTGCAGCTCATTCTCGAAAACCCTGGCGCCAGGCCTGCGAGTTGGCTGGATTGCACCTGGCCGCTATCAGGAACAGGTGCTGCACATGAAATACATGGGCACCGGCAGCACCGCCCAACTGCCGCAACTGGCACTGGCCGAGTTTCTTGCCGCCGGCCATTACGAGCCGCACCTGCGGCGCATGCGCAGCCAGTATGCGCAAAGCCGTGACCAGATGATCGACTGGGTCAGCCGCTACTTCCCCAGCGAGCCCCGGATCAGTCGTCCACTGGGCAGCTTTATGCTGTGGGTTGAGCTGCCGACAGGCTTCGACAGCGTGTACCTGAATCAGGCGCTGCTTGAGCACAAGATCCAGATAGCGCCGGGCAGCATCTTTTCAGCGGCCGGTAAGTACCGCAATTGCCTGCGCATCAATTACGCCAGCAAAGCCACTGACGAAATTGAAAACGCAGTGCGGATTGTCGGTGAAACCGTCGCCAGACTGCTCCACGAAACCGGCTGAATCGATTAGGTGGCCGATACCGTCTGCGGCAGTTCATCCCGACGCCAGGCAAGTACCACGAAACCAGCCGCGCCCAGCGCCATCAACAACGGCAATGCGTGACCGCTCACCCACTGGCTGGCAGCCCCCGTTGCCAGTGGCCCGACCAGACAACCAATACCCCACAACTGCGACACGTGAGCGTTGGCGCGCACCAGTTCATCGTCACGGTAACGCTCGCCAATCTGAATCAACGACAGGGTGAACAAGCCGCCGGCACTGGCGCCGAACAACACCAGAACAGGCCAGATAACAGACGAGTGCAAGGCCAGCGGAATGCTCAGGCTCGACAGCATCAGCACCACACCACACCCGCGGAACAGGTTGCGCCGCGACATCACGTCCGCCAGCCAGCCGATCGGCAGTTGCAGCACCGCATCCCCGACAACCACCACGCTGACCATGAACAACGCAACGTCTTGTGTGAAACCCTGACGCAGGCCGTAAATGGGCAACAGCGTCAGCATCATCGCTTCAAACGAGGCGAATAACGCCACCGCCCAGGCAATGGCCGGGAGCTTACGGCAGAACACCACCAATCCCTTGAGCGAGACGCTATGCCCGCCGACCTTGGGCGCACCTGTGCGGCCAAGCAGCAACAGCGAGCCGCCAATCAACAGACAAGTACCGGTCCAGAACGCATGATCACCTTCAGTGCCCAACGCCGTCAGCAACAACGGCCCGCACAGCTGGCTCAGGGCGTAGCCGGTGCCGTACAGCGCCACCAGACGACCGCGCCATTTCTCGATCGACAGCTGATTGATCCAGCTCTCACCCAGAATGAACACCATGGTCAGCGCCACGCCCAACAGCAGGCGCAACACCACCCACACCGCATAGTTCTGCACCAATGCCAGCGTTGATACGGACACGGCGCCGACCAAAAGACACATCTGCATCAACGCACGCGTGCCAAAACGGCCCGCCAGTTTGCCGGCCAGCGAGGCGCCAAGCAGTACGCCAACGGCGGGTGTTGCGGCCATCACGCCGATTGCGAACGAGCCATATCCCCAGCTTTCCAGGCGCAACGATACCAGCGGCATGGTCACACCCAATGCCAGACCAATACTGATGACCGCCATGGAAACGGCGAAATAGGTACCCCAACGCATGTCCAGATTCCTTCTGTTGTAAGGCCTACAAAGCAAAACGGCCGAGCCTCCAGAGGGATAAATCCCCCGGGAAACCCGGCCGCAGGTTTGGCTCACAAGAGCCGGCCCCGATCGCGGGGCGGACCTGATACTGCTACAAGGCGGTTAAGCCCTGCTGTGGATCAAAGCTTGATCCAGGTCGATTTCAGTTCGGTGTACTTGTCGAACGCGTGCAACGACTTGTCGCGACCATTACCCGACTGCTTGAAACCACCAAACGGTGCGGTCATGTCGCCGCCATCGTACTGGTTAACCCAGACGCTACCGGCGCGCAGCGCTTTGGCAGTCTGGTGAGCCTTGGACAGGTTGCTGGTCCAGACCGCAGCAGCCAGACCATAAATGGTGTCGTTGGCGATAGCAATGGCCTCTTCCGCATCATCAAAGGCGATAACCGACAGCACCGGGCCGAAGATCTCTTCCTGAGCGATGGTCATGGCATTGTTCACGCCGTCGAAAATGGTCGGTTCAACGTAAGTGCCGCCAGTCTCTTCCATCACACGCTTGCCGCCCGCAACCAGCGTGGCGCCATCTTTGTGGCCCGCTTCGATGTAACGCAGTACGTTATTCATCTGCTGGGTATCAACCAGTGCACCCACATTGGTTTCCGGGTCGAGCGGGTTGCCGGCCTTCCAGCCTTTGATCGCTTCAACCACCATCGGTACGAATTTGTCTTTGATCGAACGCTCAACCAACAGACGCGAACCGGCGGTGCACACTTCACCTTGGTTAAACGCAATTGCACCGGCAGCCGAAGCAGCAGCCGCTTGCAGATCTGGTGCGTCAGCGAAGACGATGTTCGGGCTCTTGCCGCCTGCTTCCAGCCAAACGCGCTTCATGTTCGATTCGCCCGCATAAACCATCAGCTGCTTGGCGATCTTGGTCGAACCTGTGAATACCAGCGTGTCGACGTCCATGTGCAGGGCCAGAGCCTTGCCCACAGTGTGGCCGAAGCCTGGCAGCACGTTGAATACGCCAGCCGGGATACCGGCTTCAATCGCCAACTGGGCAACACGAATGCCGGTCAGCGGGGATTTTTCTGAAGGCTTGAGGATGATCGAGTTACCGGTGGCCAGCGCCGGGCCGAGCTTCCAGCAGCTCATCAGCAGTGGGAAGTTCCACGGCACGATCGCGGCAACCACACCGATTGGCTCGCGAGTGACCAGACCCAGCTGATCGTGCTCGGTGGCCGCTACCTCGTCGTATACCTTGTCGATGGCTTCGCCATTCCAACGAATGGAGTTGGCAGCAGCAGCCATGTCGATGTTCAGCGAGTCGCTGATCGGCTTACCCATGTCGAGGGTTTCGAGCAGCGCCAGTTCTTCAGCATGCTCAGCGATCAAGTCGCCAAAGCGGATCATGATCTGCTTGCGCTTGGCCGGCGCCATGCGCGACCAGACACCCGAGTTGAAAGTAGCGCGGGCGTCACGCACAGCGCGTTCGGCATCGGCCAAATCACAGCTGGCGACATGACCCAACAAACGACCGTCTACCGGGCTAAGGCATTCGAACGTCTCACCCGACTCAGCCGAGCAGTATTCACCGTGTACAAACGCTCGGGTTTCAATTTTCAACGTCTTGGCGCGCTGTTCCCAGTCGGCGCGAGTCAAACTAGTCATGCGAATATCCTCTATGGCTGTAGAAAGTGTGCCGGATTTATCACCGCACACCTGCAATTTTTTGTCGTGGCGCAGAGCCTCACAATCCTGTGAGCAACACTAAACCAGAGCAACGCTAAATTTCAATATATTTGACACTTTATGCCCTTAGCGGCTTGTCATGTTCGTTTTATTAAACATAGACTGCGCCAAATCTTCAGCCAAATCTGCCTTTGTGCCTGACAAATTAAACGCCTGACAGAGACAATAAAATGAACATTCAGCAGATCGTCGACTTCGCCAACTCCTCAAGCAAAGCCGAGCACTACCGCCCAGCCCCCGAGAAAGTCCTCAAGGGCGATCCGGCGCAAAGCGTTATCAATCATTACGGCAGCCCGTGCGGCCAGTTCAATGCTGGCATTTGGGAAGGCGCTGTCGGCCAATGGAATGTCAGCTACACCGAATTTGAATACTGCGAAATTCTGCAGGGTGTATCCGTTCTGCGTGACCAGGACGGCAACGCCAAAACTGTCAGAGCTGGCGACCGTTTTGTCATCCCAGCCGGCTTCAACGGCACTTGGGAAGTGCTGGAGGCATGTCGCAAGGTCTACGTGATCTTCGAGCAAGCCTCAAACTGATACTCGCACGATTCACGCAACACCCTTACCCGTCCTTGTGGCGGGTTTTTTGTGCCTGAATGATGCGCACAAGGGTAAAACACTAAATTGCAGGCAAGAAAAAGCCCGCTAAAAAGCGGGCTCTCTCAGCAAGGATGCTTGATCAATTACTTGATCTTGCCTTCCTTGTAGATCACGTGCTTGCGCACAACCGGATCGAATTTTTTAATTTCGATTTTGTCCGGAGTGGTGCGTTTGTTCTTGTCGGTGGTGTAGAAGTGGCCAGTACCGGCGCTCGACACCAAACGGATCAATTCACGCATGATTTAGCTCCTTAAACCTTTTCGCCACGAGCACGAAGCTCGGACAGCACAACATCAATGCCACGCTTGTCGATGCAACGCATGCCTTTGGCAGATACGCGCAGACGTACGAAGCGATTCTCAGACTCAACCCAGAAGCGGTGATGCTGCAGGTTTGGCAGGAAACGACGACGGGTTTTGTTGTGTGCGTGGGAAACGTTGTTCCCGGTTACCGGACCCTTACCGGTAACTTGACAGACTCTCGACATGCCTCAGCCCTCTAAAACCACATGCCCAACCCGGCATGGGTTGGCCGCTTAAATTCAATGTCATTGGCGCAAAGCGCCGCGTTTCTCGAGGGTCTTACCGGCCACACCTGAAAGCGCAACAACCGGGCCCCTAGAAAAGAGCGCTGCTTTATACCAGAAAGACTCTCGAGCAACAACCTTAAACGCAAAAAGCCACTCACCGCGCAAACCGCGATTTAGCGCATCAGGCCTCTACGTGGGGGCTTGGACGATAATACCACTCGTCGCCCGATTTGATTGTTCTGTGAGCAACTTATGGTCTAGGGTAAGACTTTGCTCGTGCGCGTGCTGGCCAAACTGCCTGCTTTCAGCGCCAATGGATGCTCGCCTTATTACTCAGGAGCTGGTTATGCGCCTTAACGCCCTACCCCTAATTATCGCACCTCTACTCATGAGCCCGCTACTGGTGAATGCAGCGACCCTGAGTGTATGCACGGAAGCCAGCCCGGATGGTTTCGACGTGGTGCAGTACAACTCGCTGACCACCACCAACGCCTCGGCCGACGTACTGATGAATCGACTGGTCGATTACAACGCCACCAGCGCCAAGCTGACGCCCAGCCTGGCCGAGAGCTGGCAAGTGTCTGACGACGGCCTCAGCTACACCTTCAAGCTGCGCAACGATGTGAGCTTTCACACCACCGACTATTTCAAACCGACGCGCAAGCTCAACGCCGACGACGTGCTGTTCAGCTTCCAGCGTATGCTCGACGACGATCACCCGTGGCATAAAGTGGCCCAGAGCGGCTACCCGCATGCGCAGTCCATGCAATTACCGCAGCTGGTAAAAAGCATCGAAGTGCCCGATGCACACACTGTGCGCTTCAACCTGACGCATCCGGATGCGACCTTTCTCGCCACGCTGAGCATGGGTTTCGCGTCGATTTACTCGGCCGAATATGCAGACCAACTGCTTAAGGCCGGCACGCCGGACGCGCTCAACAAACAGCCTATCGGCACCGGGCCGTTCATATTCAAGCGTTTCCAGAAGGACGCCGTAGTGCGCTACGACGCCAACCCTGCTTACTTCGCCGGCAAACCCGCTGTGGATAAGTTGATCTACGCCATTACCCCGGACGCCAACGTGCGCCTGCAGAAACTGCGGCGCAATGAGTGCCAGATCACCCTGTCGCCGAAACCACTGGACGTACAGGCGGTGGCCGATGACAGCTCGATCAGCGTGGTCAAGACAGCAGCATTCATGACCGCCTTCGTTGGCATCAACACCGAGCACCCGCCGCTGGACAAGCCGGAGGTACGCCAAGCCATCAACCTGGCATTCGACAAGGCCAGCTACCTCAAGGCGGTATTTGAAGACAGCGCCGAGGCGGCCAATGGTCCGTACCCGCCAAACACCTGGAGCTACGCAAAGGACTTGCCAGGCTATAAATATGACCCGCAAGCGGCGCGCAAACTGCTGGCAGACGCGGGCCTGCAAACACCGCTGAAAACCACGATCTGGACGCGCCCATCCGGCAGCCTGCTCAACCCCAACCCCAAGCTGGGTGCGCAGTTGCTGCAGGCGGATCTGGCCAAGATCGGCATTCAGGCCGAGATCAAGGTGATCGAATGGGGCGAGCTGATTCGCCGGGCCAAGGCTGGCGAGCATGACTTGCTGTTCATGGGCTGGGCCGGTGATAACGGTGATCCGGATAACTTCCTGACCCCGCAATTCTCCTGCGCCTCGGTTAAATCCGGGCTCAACTTTGCGCGTTTTTGCGACGCCAAGCTGGACAAGCTGATCAGCGATGGCAAAACCGCAATCACCCAGGCGCAGCGCAGTGACATCTACCAGCAGGCGCAACAGATTATCCAGCAGCAGGCGCTGTGGTTACCGCTGGCACATCCTACGGCGTTCGCCCTGACTCGCAGCAACGTCAGCGGCTACGAGGTCAGCCCGTTCGGCCGGCAGGACTTCGCCAAGGTCACTATTGCGAAGTAAGCGCAACCGGGGGCAGGCCACACGCCAGCCCCCGACCCCTTACAACCAGCCGAACTCGGCCATCGACAGCGGTTCGCCATCGCCGACGATGAAGTGATCAAGCACCCTCACCTCGATCAATTCCAGTGCAGCCTTGAGACGTTGCGTCAGCACGCGGTCGGCCTGGCTCGGCTCGGCGACACCTGATGGATGGTTATGGGTGAGGATCAGCGCCGCCGCGTTGTGCGCCAATGCCCGCTTAACCACTTGGCGAGGGTAGACGCTGGCACTGTCTATCGAGCCTTGAAACAGCGCCTCAAACGCCAGCACCCGGTGCTTGGCATCGAGAAACAGACAACCAAACACTTCGTGCGGCTCATGGCGCAACAGCGCTTTAAGGTAATTACGCACCGCTTGCGGACTTTCCAGCACCGAGTCGCGGCGCAATTGCTCAGCCAAATGCCGACGGCCCATTTCAAGCACAGCCTGCAATTGCGCAAACTTCGCCGGCCCCAAGCCCAGATGCAGGCAAAATACAGGCTGGTCCGCTTCAAGCAAGCTGCGCAGGCCGCCGAACTCGCAGAGTAAATGCCGCGCCAAATCCACCGCACTCTTGCCGGCAACGCCGGTGCGCAGGAATATCGCCAGCAGCTCAGCGTCGGTCAGGGACGCTGCGCCTTGCGCCAACAGTTTCTCACGCGGGCGCTCTGCCTCCGGCCAATCGCGAATGCTCATGCACACCTCCTTGTTGAGTCTCGCGCCCACAACCCTGTAGGCGCCTCGCAGCCTCCTGCTGCGCAGCCGCTGCCGCAATGCGGCCGCTGTGATATCGTAGCCCATCTTTTTACGCGGTGGCCGACCTGGGGAGGGGCGTACACCGTGGCGCACATCCACCTTATATAAGGCAAGCCTATGCAGCGGCTTTATCGCAAACGCATCATTCTCGGTGTAGGCGGCGGCATTGCCGCTTACAAGAGCGCTGAGCTGGTCCGCCGACTCAAGGACCAAGGGGCTGAGGTACGCGTGGTCATGACCCACGGCGGCCGCGAGTTCATTACTCCGCTGACGCTGCAAGCGCTGTCCGGCAACCCAGTGCACATGGACCTTTTGGACCCCGCTGCAGAAGCGGCAATGGGCCACATCGAACTGGCGCGCTGGGCCGATCTGGTACTGATCGCACCCGCCACAGCTGACCTTATGGCGCGCCTGACCCAAGGCGTGGCCAACGACCTGCTGACCACTTTGGTACTGGCCACCGACGCGCCGGTCGCACTGGCGCCGGCCATGAATCAGGCCATGTGGCGCGATCCCGCGACCCAGAGCAACGTCGAGCAGCTGCGTGCCCGCGGGATTCGCATGTTTGGCCCGGCGTCTGGCAGCCAGGCCTGCGGCGATGTTGGCCTTGGCCGCATGCTGGAGGCTGATGATCTGGCGCAACTGGCCGCTGACTGCTTCGAGAATGCGATGCTCACTGGCGTGCATGTGCTGATTACCGCAGGCCCGACCCAGGAAAACATCGACCCGGTGCGCTACATCACCAACCACAGCTCCGGCAAAATGGGTTTTGCGCTGGCCGAGGCGGCCGCCGAAGCCGGTGCCAAAGTCACCCTGATCAGCGGCCCGGTGCACCTGCCGACGCCGGATCGGGTCAATCGTATTGATGTGGTCAGCGCGCGCGACATGCTGGCTGCCTGCGAGGCCGCGATGCCGTGCGACGTGTTGATCGCCGCAGCGGCAGTTGCCGATTACCGCCCCGAAGTTGTCGCGCAGCACAAACTGAAGAAAGACCCCACCAGCGGTGATGGCCTGCTTCTGCAGATGGTCCGCAACCCCGACATTCTGGCGACACTGGCGGCACGCGAAGATCGCCCGTTTAGCGTTGGCTTCGCTGCAGAAACTGAAAACTTGCTGGAATATGCTTCGCGCAAACTCAAGGACAAGAACCTTGACCTGATCGTCGCCAATGACGTTGCCAATCCTACTATTGGTTTCAACAGCGAAGAGAATGCCATCACCATTATTGACCGCGAGCTGCATAAAAATAGTTTCGCCCAAACCAGCAAGGGCAAGATTGCCCGGCAACTGGTCGAATTCATCGCCGATCGCCTGAACAACCGCGGCTAGGCCGAACGCGATCCGCCACAGCCAACACATTACAGAGCCTGATATGCACGCACTACAAGCCAAGATTCTCGACCCGCGCCTCGGCGCTGAATTCCCGCTGCCAGCTTATGCCACACCAGGTTCGGCGGGATTGGACCTGCGCGCTATGCTCAAAGAAGAGCTGGTTATCGAGCCGGGGCAAACCGTACTGATCCCAACCGGCTTGTCGATCTATATCGGCGACCCGGGTTTGGCCGCAATGATTCTGCCGCGTTCGGGCCTTGGCCATAAACACGGCATCGTATTGGGCAATCTGGTCGGCTTGATCGACTCGGATTATCAGGGCGAGCTGATGGTTTCGTGCTGGAACCGCGGCCAGAGCGCATTCACCGTCGCCATTGGTGAGCGCATCGCCCAACTGATTCTGGTTCCAGTGGTCCAGGCGCATTTTGATCTGGTCGAGGAATTTGACCTGAGCCAGCGTGGCGCCGGCGGTTTCGGGCACTCTGGCAGTCACTAAGGGCACTTGAGACATCAACGGACTATTGTCGGGAATGACTGAGTGAAGCTATTTAAAAGCGGAAAAAAACAACAACAAGACCCCTTGGCCCCAAGCTCACCTGCCAAAGGCGCCGAAGCCACCTCAAGGCAAAGCAACCCCGGCTTGGTTATCGCCATCGGCGGTTGGCTCTTGGCGACAGCAGTCGTTGCCTACAGCCTGTACGACAATGGCCAGCAGCAGCGCCAACAGCTAAGCCAAGCCTGGAGCAGCAGCCAGGCCGGAGCGCTGCAACAGTCGCTCAAGCAGTTGGCCGCCGACACCCAGACCGCCGCGCAGAGCCCGGCGCTGGTTGCGGCTTTGCAAAGCCAGGACCCCGGCCAGATCCAGAGCACCGAGGCAACGCTCAGCTATTGGCAAGGCATTGTCGATGCGCACCTGACTGCGCGCGGCAAAGGCGCGCTGCAGGCAGACCGTCGGGCGCCGCTCAACTACGCCGCACTGGACATGATCAATCGTGTCGAGAAAGGCAAGGACGCAGCCGTCGAGGCCTATAAGATCGGCGACCAGTGGGTGGTGTATAGCGCCGCAGCCGTGCGTAAAGACAGCAACTCGCCCGTGCTCGGCACCCTGCTGCTGGCATTCGACCTTAAGCGCGTCATGGCGGGCGTACCCGAATTGCCGGCCGGCATTGGCCAAATCGTGCTCACTCAGAAATTCGCCAGCGCCCCGGCGCAAACCCTGAGCCAGCGCGGTAATGGCGGCCAGGCAAGTGAAACCCTGAGCAGCGGCAATCAGAACTGGCAATTAAGCTTCAGCGCTGGCCCTGAACTGCAACCCACGTGGCCTTCATGGCCGCTGCTGGGGCTCGCCGCACTCATTGCGCTGGGCGGATTATTGCTTGGCTTCAAGCTGGCCTCGCGCGGTCTCAAGCAACAACTCAGCGAAGACGTCGATCAGCTTCGCCAGCTGATTGGCGAACTCTCAGTGGGTAAGAGCGTCAAATCATTTAGCCTCAACCTGCCAGAACTCGGCCACCTCGCCCAATTATTGGCGAGCATGCCGCGCCGCAGCAACGAGCCGCCGGCCAAACCGGCAGCCAAGCCGGCCGAGCCTGCGCCACCCCTGTTTCAAGACACTGATATCCTCGATATCGACATTCTCGACAATGACCAGGACCCTCTGGAATTGGAGCAAGCACCTGTAATGACTACTGAAATAACTGCACCCAAGCTTCCCGCAGACATTTTCCGCGCGTATGACATTCGCGGCGTCGTGGGCCGTACCTTAACGCCCGAAACCGCTTACTGGGTTGGCCGCGCAGTGGGTTCCGAAAGCCTCGCAAAAGGCGAGCCCAATGTTGCTGTAGGTCGCGATGGCCGCCTCTCGGGGCCAGAGTTGGTTGAGCAGTTGATTCAAGGCCTGGTCGATTGTGGCTGCAATGTCAGCGATGTCGGCATGGTGCCAACGCCGGTGGTTTATTACGCGGCCAACATCCTCAGCGGCAAGTCTGCAGTCATGCTCACCGGCAGCCACAACCCGCCGGATTACAACGGTTTCAAAATCGTTGTCGCCGGCGACACGCTGGCTAACGAGCAGATTCAGGCCCTGAAAACCCGCATCGACAACAACGATCTGGCCAGCGGCAACGGCAGCGTCGAGCAGGTCGATGTACTCGAGCGCTACTTTGCCGAGATTCGTGACGACATCGCGCTGGCCAAGAACCTGCGCGTAGTAGTCGATTGCGGTAATGGCGCGGCTGGCGTCATCGCACCACAGCTGATTGAAGCGCTGGGCTGCGAAGTGATCCCGCTGTTCTGCGACGTCGATGGCAACTTCCCGAACCATCACCCGGACCCGGGCAAGCCTGAGAATCTGGTCGACCTGATCGCAGCGGTGAAAGAGCACAACGCCGACCTCGGCCTGGCGTTTGACGGTGACGGCGACCGAGTAGGTGTTGTGACCAATAAAGGCACGATCGTGTACCCGGATCGCCTGCTGATGCTGTTCGCCAAGGATGTGGTTTCGCGCAATCCCGGCGCCGACATCATCTTCGACGTTAAATGCACGCGTCGTCTGATCCCGCTAATCAGCGGCTACGGCGGCCGTCCGGTGATGTGGAAGACCGGCCACTCGCTGATCAAGAAGAAGATGAAAGAAACCGGCGCTCTGCTGGCCGGTGAAATGAGTGGCCATATTTTCTTCAAGGAACGCTGGTTCGGTTTTGATGACGGCATTTACAGCGCCGCACGCCTGCTGGAAATTCTCAGCCAGGAAGACAAAGACGCCGAAAGCATCTTCAATGCCTTCCCGAGCGATATTTCGACGCCGGAAATCAACATCGAAGTTACCGACGCCAACAAGTTCCAGCTGATCCAGAGCCTGCAAGACGACGGTAGCTGGGGCGAAGCCAAAATCACCACACTCGATGGTGTTCGCGTCGATTACCCGAAAGGCTGGGGCCTGGTTCGCGCATCCAACACCACTCCGGTGCTGGTATTGCGCTTTGAAGCCGAGACCGAGGAAGAGCTGGAGCGCATCAAGACGGTGTTCCGCACCCAGCTGAACAGTCTCGCACCCGACATTGATGTACCGTTCTAATGACCGATTCAGTAGTGGAGTCCAGCATGCCCCTCGAACGTGATGCCGCCATTCAGGTAGCCCGGGTTCTTTCTGAAGCACTGCCGTATATTCGCCGTTTTGTCGGCAAGACGCTGGTAGTCAAATACGGCGGCAACGCCATGGAAAGTGACGAGCTGAAGACCAACTTTGCCCGTGACATCGTGCTGATGAAGGCCGTGGGCATCAACCCGGTCGTCGTACACGGCGGCGGGCCGCAAATTGGCGACCTGCTCAAGCGTCTGTCGATTGAAAGCCACTTTGTTGATGGTATGCGCGTTACCGACGCACAAACCATGGACGTGGTAGAGATGGTGCTCGGTGGTCAGGTCAACAAAGACATCGTCAACCTGATCAACCGTCATGGCGGCAGCGCCATCGGCCTGACCGGTAAAGATGCCGAATTGATCCGCGCCAAGAAGCTCAAAGTCAGTCGTCAGACACCTGAAATGACCCAGCCCGAGATCATTGATATCGGCCATGTTGGCGAAGTCACCGGGATCAACACCGAACTGCTGAACATGCTGGTCAAGGGCGACTTCATCCCGGTTATTGCGCCGATTGGTGTGGGCCCGGATGGCGAGTCCTACAACATCAACGCCGATCTGGTTGCAGGTAAAGTTGCAGAAGCGCTGCAAGCTGAAAAGCTCATGCTGCTGACCAACATTGCCGGCCTGATGGACAAAGAAGGTCAGGTTCTGACAGGTTTGAACACCGAACAGGTCGACAGGCTGATCGCAGACGGGACCATTTACGGCGGCATGCTGCCGAAAATCCGCTGCGCGTTGGAAGCGGTGCAAGGCGGCGTGACCAGCGCGCACATCATCGATGGTCGCGTACCTAACGCCGTATTGCTGGAAATCTTCACCGACAGCGGCGTCGGTACACAAATCTGTAACCGCTGAAAACCAGCCAATGCATGGCCAAGCGCAAAAGCGCGAAGCCATGCATTGATGGTTATTGCGTGCGTGTTAGCTCAACAAACCGCGCACGCTCATTGTTGAAGCTGGCCTCGGTTTTCAGACGGGTATCCTGATACCGCTTGATATCGTCCTGCAGCCGACGCTCCTCGCCCTTGAGGTTGTTGATGCGGCTAACCACATCCTCCGGAACCGGAGTTGCGGCGCGATCATATTCAGCGGCCTTCTGTTGCAGCTGAGACTGCTGCAAACGTACTGACTGCAAATTGCCCCGCGCCACACCGATAACCCCATCCAACTCTTGCAGACCCCGTTTCCGGGCACGATCGATGTCCTCGACCGAGCTGTACATGCGCAACAATTGGGCGTCAGCAGCCACCTTGTCGCGCGCATCCAGTTTTTGCTGCATTTCTTCGCGGCTCAATGCCGCCGGCACCACACGAATTACCCGCCCCTGATCGTTGAGCACTTCATAGCCGCGCGCAATCGAGTCAGGCGGAACACCCTGACGGCTAATCGCCACGCCACCCTTGCTATCGATATAACGATAAGACTCACCGGCAAAGGCCAGTGTGGGCAGCAGGGTTATCAGCAACAAGCAGGGGTTTAGGGCCGACTTGGGCATTGTATTTTCCTTATCTATTAACGTCAGACTCCATAGGTAGCGCGATAAGCCTGAACCGCTGGAAGGTGCTGTTTAAGCTCAGCATCTTCTGCCAAATACTCAAGCACTTGCTCCAGCGAAACGATGCTGACAACCGGAATACCGAAATCCCTCTCGACTTCCTGAATGGCTGACAACTCGCCTTTACCACGCTCTTGACGATTCAATGCAATTAAAACGCCAGCAGCCGTCGCACCCTGCGCCTGAATAATCTGCATGACCTCGCGAATCGCCGTTCCCGCGGTAATAACATCATCGATAATCAGAACTTTGCCGGCCAGCGGCGCTCCAACCAACGTGCCGCCTTCGCCATGGTCCTTGGCTTCCTTGCGGTTGAAACACCAGGGCACATCGTGCTCATGATGATCAGCCAATGCGACAGCAGTGGTAGCCGCGAGCGGAATACCCTTGTAGGCTGGTCCGAACAATACATCGAAAGAAATACCGCTATCTGCGACTGCTGCGGCATAGAATCGCCCCAGTTGCGCCAACGCCGAACCACTGTCAAACAGGCCCGCATTGAAGAAGTATGGACTGGTGCGCCCCGACTTGAGAGTGAACTCACCAAAGCGCAAAACACCGCGTTGAATGGCAAAACGAATAAACTCGCGTTGGTATGCTTGCATGGAAAGCCCCAAAAAACAGAGATTTGACTAGGAATTTAGCTAATAGACACGACCTCGGGTATCATACACGCACGTGTTTTTGGGGGCCATTTATGCGGATCATCAGTGTAAACGTGAATGGTATTCATGCTGCAGTCGAGCGCGGTTTGCTCAGTTGGCTGCAAGCACAGAATGCCGACGTGATCTGCCTGCAGGACACCCGTGCCTCCGCCTTTGAGCTGGACGACCAAGCCTTCCAACTGGATGGCTATTTCCTCTATGCCTGCGATGCAGAAGTACCAAGCCAAGGTGGCGTGGCTCTGTATTCGCGTTTGCAGCCCAAGGCGGTAATCAGCGGCCTCGGCTTTGAAATGGCCGATCGCTACGGGCGCTACCTGCAGGCAGATTTCGATAAAGTAAGCATCGCCACTCTGTTGCTGCCATCGGGGCAGGACGGCGATGAGAGCTTGAATCAAAAATTCAAGTTCATGGACGACTTCACCCATTATCTGGACAAGCAGCGCCGCAAGCGCCGCGAGTACATTTATTGCGGCTCGCTGTACGTCGCGCATCAGAAGCTGGATGTGAAGAACTGGCGCGACTGCCAGCAATCACCCGGCTTCATGGCGCCAGAGCGGGCCTGGATGGATGAAGTGCTGAACAACATGGGCTACGTTGACGCCCTGCGTGAAGTGAATCGTGAAGGCGACCAGTTCAGCTGGTGGCCGGATAACGAGCAGGCAGAAATGCTCAACCTCGGTTATCGCTTCGATTACCAGTTGCTCACACCCGGCATGCGCCGCAGTGTGCGCACCGCACGCCTGCCACGTCAGCCACGCTTCTCGCAGCACGCTGCACTGACGGTGGATTACGACTGGATTCTCAGCGTATAAACCGCCAGACATAAAAAAACCGGCTCGCGCCGGTTTTTTTATGTCTACTTGATCAGCCGCCAACTAAAGGGATAACGATAGGCCTGGCCCTCGTTAGCCTTGATCCCGGCAATGATCGCCAGCACGATGCCGGCAATAGTTACTAGGCTCGCCAACATGAAGCCGATCACCACCAGCATCAGCAGCACGCTGATCATGAAGGCAATGCTCACGCTAATCTGAAAGTTCAGCGCCTCTTTACCCTGCGCATCCACATAAGGATCTACATCCTTCTTGATTTGCCAGAGAATCAGCGGCCCGATCAGATTACCGAACGGAAAAACAAACCCCAGAAAAGCCGCAAAATGGCAGAACATTGCCCATTGCCGTGCTTCTTGGCTGGGAGCGGGTACGGGTACCTGTGGCTCTTGTTGATCCATTACTTGCCCTCCTGACTCATTGGCTCAATCGGCCAGTGCGGCCTTTTGAATCTCAAACAACTCATTAACGCCCTTGCCTGCCAACGCCAGCATGGCATTCAGCTCTTCCGGCTGGAAAGGCGCGCCTTCGGCGGTGCCCTGCACTTCGATGAAGCCGCCAGCGCTGGTCATAACCACGTTGAGGTCAGTCTCGGCTGCCGAGTCTTCCAGATAATCCAAGTCGAGTACCGCCTCGCCCTTGTACATGCCAACGGAAACAGCTGCGATCATCTGCTTGAGCGGATCGCCGCCTTTCAGGCCGCCACGCTTCTTGATGATTTTCAACGCGTCGATCAAGGCCACCATCGAACCGGTGATAGAAGCAGTACGGGTGCCGCCGTCTGCCTGAATCACATCGCAATCGACGTACAGGGTGTTTTCACCCAGCTTAGACATGTCGAGCGCAGCGCGCAGCGAACGGCCGATCAGGCGCTGGATTTCCAAGGTACGACCGCCCTGCTTGCCACGGCTGGCTTCACGCTGGTTACGGTCACCGGTTGCACGCGGCAGCATGCCGTATTCAGCCGTCAACCAACCCTGACCCTGGCCCTTGAGGAAGCGCGGAACGCCCGACTCGACGCTGACCGTACAGATCACCTTGGTATCACCGAACTCAACCAGCACCGAACCCTCGGCATGCTTGGTGTAGTTACGGGTGATGCGGATTGCGCGCAACTCGTCGGCGCTGCGGCCACTTGGACGTTTCATCAAGGTATACCCACTCTGTATAGAATTCTGGCGCCCATTATAAAGGTCCGAGCCTTACGGCGACATGACCAATTGGGCCGCCCGACACACTGCGCTACAATCGTCGCTCAATGCATCAGACAGACTCCGAGGTTAGCTTCATGATCCACAGTATGACCGCCTTCGCCCGTAACGAGCAGACTGTGGCCAACGGCACGCTGAGCTGGGAGCTGCGCTCCGTCAATCATCGCTACCTTGAGCCGCATTTGCGCCTGCCGGAGTCGTTCCGCGACCTTGAAGGCTCGGTACGCGACGCACTGCGCAAAGGCCTCTCGCGCGGCAAGGTCGAATGCACCCTGCGCTATACCGAAGACAATAGCGCGGGCGAGTTGCAGGTTGACCGCGAGCGCGCCTCGCAGCTGATCGCAGCGGCCGAGACCATCGCCGGCCTGATCAATCAACCTGCGCCGCTCAATCCGCTGGAAGTTCTGGCCTGGCCTGGCGTGCTGGTTGCCGATGCCAGCGATCCACAAGCCTTGAACAAAGCCGCGCTGGACGCATTCAACAAGGCCCTGCGCGAGCTGAAAGAAGGCCGCAAGCGTGAAGGCGCCGAACTGGCAAAAGTGCTCAGTGAACGCCTCGACGGCATCAGCGAGCAGGTCGTGACATTGCGCGAACTGGTGCCGGAAATGCTCAAGGCACAACGCCAGAAGGTGCTTGATCGCTGCGTCGAGATGCAAGCCGAACTCGACCCGCAACGTCTTGAACAAGAGATGGTGCTGCTGGCACAAAAGAGCGACGTCGCCGAGGAGCTGGATCGGCTCAACACCCATGTGACTGAAGTCCGCCGGGTTCTCAATGCCGAAGGCGCAGCCGGTCGCCGCCTTGATTTCCTCATGCAGGAACTCAACCGCGAAGCCAACACCCTGGGCTCAAAAGCCTTCGACACGCGCAGCACCCAAGCGGCCGTAAACCTCAAGGTATTGATTGAGCAGATGCGCGAGCAGGTCCAAAATATCGAGTGATTAGCCGATCAACAGACGGGTCGAGCACACGCGAAACCCGTCTGCGCACACGCTGCGATGAATACCCTGACTGACCCGCCTCGCAAAACGCTCACGCCCAACACCTCTGCCAATCTCGGCACGCCTCCATTCATCCTGCGCCACGCATGATGTCGCGTCGTGCATGTCCACCAAAAATATAATTAACAAAACCCATACTTAAGTTATGCAGGCTTGATTTATATCCCTATTTTTCAACTAGTAACTTGCTGAAAACAGCTCATATAAAACTTATCAGCAAACTATCTGACGGAAGGTAAATCTTTGTAGTCATATTCCTACATATTTATCTTGTTATTAATGCGCCAGCAGGTTTCAGCACATATAGCGATGGGTTCTTGGTCAGATACTACGCACACGTGCTTACACAACTTCAATATTATGAGCTAATGTTCCGCAAGCATTGCACGACGCAATGTGTATAAAACTTTACAAGGACTTGTTAGCCATGAAATCAATCAAGAAATCATTGCTGGGCTTAGCCCTCGCCGGGACAATCGGCCAAATATTTATTGCAGGCGCGGCAGTTGGCGGCGAGCTTTATACATTTAAAGACGGCAAGCTGGACCGCCCAACGGGCTATCGCGAATGGGTATTCGTGGGCACCCCGCTAACCCCGAATGACATGAACAACGGCAAGGCCGCTTTTCCTGAATTCCACAACGTCTACATTGACCGCAAAAGCTGGGATCAATGGAAAGAAAAGGGCACCTTCCGTGACGGCGCGATCATGGTTAAAGAACTGATCGACGTCGGCAGCAAGGCCGCACCTAGCGGCAAAGGCTACTTTGAAGGCGACTTCATCGGCCTGGAAGCCACGATCAAGAGCAAGAAGCTGTTCCCGAAAGAGCCTGGCAACTGGGCCTACTTCAGTTTCTCGACGCCAGACCACAAGGCGCTGACCGACACCGCAACCGCCTTCCCGACCGCCGCCTGCAATGCCTGCCACGACGCATCGGCAGCCGACGACTTTGTCTTCACCCAGTACTACCCAGTGCTGCGTGCCGGTAAAGGCAAAGGCAAAGATGCAACCGGCGGCACCCTTTCCGACCTGACGGCAAAGTAACAGCACAGGCAGCCCAGCCACGCTGGACTCACTGATGCCCAGTCAACCCGCGCGGGCTTATATGCGCGCGGATTGACTCGATAACTTAAGTTTTATCATTTAAATGCAAACAAGAACTATTGGTAATTACTTAGCCAAGGCTTTGCCTCGCCTGAACATCCGCCTTGTATAACGCGACATTAATATTGCTCACACAGCGATTTATTGAAATTCTGCATAAGCCGCTAATTAGCCGAAGAGCACAGCCATAGACTTATCTACTGTGACTAGCAGGTTGATTATGCAGCAGCTGAAACTGCCCGCCACGACTTCTTGTTCGTAATCCGATAAAGGGAATTGTCATGAATACAGCAAAAACTTTACTCGCCATTGCATTGACCACCACCTGTGCAAGTGCAATGGCGGTCGAGCAGATCGGCGCGGTATATGCCTCAAGTAATAAAGCCGAAGGCAATACCATCGTCGCCTTCAAGCAAATGAGTGATGGCAGCCTGAGCACGCTGGGCGAGTTCAAATCCGGCGGCAAAGGAACCGGCAATATCGAAATTTTCGACGGCGGCTATGACCCGACTCACCCACTGGCTGACGGCATTGATCCGCTGATTTCCGCTTATGGTGTCTATAACACCGAAGACAAAAAGCACCTGCTCACCGTCAACTCCGGTGACGGCACCATCAGCTCGTTCAATGTCGCCGACGACTTCAAGCTGAAACTGGTGAATACAGTCAAAGCCAGCGATATCCACCCGGTCAGTATCGCTTCCAAAGGCAAGCTGGTTTATGTGGCGAGTTCCGGCGATGCCAAGGCTCCGCCATTCAGCGGCAACATCAGTGGCTTCACCATCGACGCGGCTGGCAAGCTCACGCCAATCGCCAACTCGACCCGCAATCTGGGCGCTCGCCCAACCACCATTGTGTTCTCGACTGACGGCAAGTTTGTCGTGGTCAACGAACTGGTGACCGGGCAATTCAAAGTGTTCGCGGTGAATGCAGACGGCACTCTTTCCAAGGAGCCGGTTTCCGTCGCCAGCGCGCCGAACGGCGATTCGAGCCGTGCCCTGCCAATCCCGGTCGGTTTCGACATTATCAAAGGCGCTACGGGCGACATCATTGTTGCCTCTGAAGCACGCTTTCTGGACAAGAAAGGCATGCTGCGCGAAGAAGCCGGCAAGGTCCCGCAGTCGCCGAAATACTCATGGCAGACCAGCTCGTCCTCGTCTTACACGCTGGACGGCAAAGGCCAGATCAAACTGGTAACAGCGGACGCCCTGACCGGCGATGCGGTCGAAGGTGGCGAGATCGCCAATTGCTGGGTCGAGACCTCGCGAGACGGCAAAACGCTGTGGGCGGCCAATGCACTGTCCAGCTCCATCAGCGCCTACACCATCAACCCGGATGGCAGCATCGCTCTGAAAACCGCAACGGCCTACAAGAACGAGGCTGAAATGGACTTTTACAGCGACCTGACGCTAAGCGCCGATGGCAAGTACATCAACCAGTTGATCGGCAACAAAGGCGAAGTGACCGTGTTCAAGGTTGGCGCTGACGGCTTCACATTAACGCCAGTTGGCACCTACGGCGGCCTGCCAAAAATTGGCGCTTACGGCATCATCTCACTGTAATCGGCCAGCCGCTTTCAAGCCGCCGCCCGCAGAAACTAGCCTGCTCGCGGCGGCTCAACTGCCCACGATTTACCCGATGCATGTGTATATCCCGCGAAGTTTCAGCCGTGTTTGTCGGCAAACCGCCTTATAATGCTCAATCGTTGCGACTACGCTTGGCTTATTGCTTTTCAGGACACACACATGACGCTTACAACCGGGACCCTGTACATCATCTCTGCACCTTCTGGCGCGGGCAAGACCAGCTTGGTCAAGGCGCTGATCGACAGCGAGGCGATGATTCGTGTGTCTGTCTCGCACACCACACGCGCCATGCGCCCGGGCGAAGTCGACGGTGAGAACTACCACTTCATCAACCGCGAGCAGTTCCATGCCATGCTCGACAAGAACGAGTTTCTGGAACACGCGCAGGTTTTCGACAATCTCTACGGCACCTCGCAAACTTGGGTCGAAACCACGCTGGCCGAGGGCTATGACCTGATTCTGGAAATCGACTGGCAAGGCGCGCAACAGGTTCGTCGCCTGATGCCGGAATCACGCTCGATCTTCATTCTGCCGCCGACTCAGGAAGCATTGCGCCATCGCCTGACCAACCGTGGCCAGGACAGCGGCGAGATCATTGAGCGCCGCATGCGCGAGGCCGTCAGCGAGATGAGCCACTACGTCGAGTACGATTATGTGATTATCAATGATGACTTTGCTCACGCATTGAGCGATCTTAAAGCCGTATTCCGTGCCAACCAGCTGCAACAAACCGCACAGCAACAGCGCCACGCCGGGCTGTTGAGCGAGCTTCTGGCTTAAGCCGTACGGCAGCACGACAAAACAAAAGCTTCCCATAACGCTGGTGATTTTTTAGACTATCCAGTCCGCTCGCCCATTCGGGCCCAGCTTTAATTGCATTTGCTACGAGGAACACCATGGCCCGCGTTACCGTTGAAGATTGCCTGGACAACGTTGATAACCGCTTTGAGCTGGTCATGCTTGCGACCAAGCGTTCGCGTCAGCTCGCTACCGGCGGCAAAGAGCCAATGGTTCCGGTTGAAAACGACAAGCCTACCGTTATCGCACTGCGCGAAATCGCTGCCGGCCTGATGAACTACGACGTCATCGCCCAAGCTGAAATCGTTGAAGAAGAGCCATTGTTTGGCTCATTTGAGGACGAGGCTAACGAGCCTCTGTAAGCCTATGCCCGGTCGACGTCGTAAGGCGCATGGTCGCTCAGCTCAGCATGGAGAACACCTATGCCGAGCATAGACGCCCTCGCCACTCGACTTTCGACCTACCTCGGCGATGACCAGGTCAATCTGGTCCGCCGAGCCTATTTCTATGCCGAGCAAGCCCACGACGGCCAACGCCGCCGCAGTGGTGAGGCATATGTAACCCACCCGCTCGCGGTGGCTAGCATTCTTGCTGACATGCACATGGACCATCAAAGCCTGATGGCGGCCATGCTGCATGACGTAATCGAAGACACCGGCATCGCCAAAGAAGCACTCACCGCGCAGTTCGGTGAGTCCGTGGCCGAGCTGGTTGATGGCGTCAGTAAGCTGACCCAGATGAACTTCGAGACCAAAGCCGAAGCGCAAGCCGAAAACTTCCAGAAAATGGCGATGGCCATGGCCCGTGACATTCGGGTGATTCTGGTCAAGTTGGCCGACCGTCTGCACAACATGCGCACACTGGAAGTGCTGTCTGGCGAGAAGCGTCGGCGCATCGCCAAAGAAACGCTGGAAATCTACGCACCGATCGCCAACCGTTTGGGCATGCACAGCATGCGCGTCGAGTTCGAAGACCTCGGCTTCAAGGCCATGCACCCGATGCGTGCCGGCCTGATCCGCGCTGCCGTGCGCCGGGCCCGCGGCAACCGCAAAGAAATCGTCAATAAAATTGAAGAGTCGCTGGTGCATTGCCTTGAACGCGAAAATCTTCAAGGCGAGGTCAGCGGGCGCGAGAAACACCTGTACGGTATTTACCAGAAGATGCGCGGCAAGCGCCGGGCGTTCAATGAAATCATGGACGTCTACGCCTTCCGCATCATCGTCGACAAGGTCGACACCTGCTATCGCATCCTCGGCGCCGTGCACAATCTGTACAAGCCGCTGCCGGGACGCTTCAAAGACTACATCGCAATTCCCAAGGCCAATGGCTACCAGTCGTTGCATACCACGCTGTTCGGCATGCATGGCGTGCCCATCGAAATCCAGATCCGCACGCGCGAGATGGAAGAGATGGCTAACAACGGCATCGCTGCGCACTGGCTGTACAAATCCAACGAAGAAGATCAGCCCAAAGGCACTCACGCCCGCGCACGGCAGTGGGTCAAGGGCGTTCTGGAGATGCAGCAACGCGCGGGCAACTCGCTGGAATTTATCGAGAGCGTGAAGATCGACCTGTTCCCGGACGAGGTCTACGTCTTCACCCCGAAAGGCCGCATCATGGAGCTGCCAAAAGGCTCCACGGCGGTCGACTTTGCTTACGCGGTGCACACCGATGTCGGCAACACTTGTATTGCCTGCCGGATCAATCGTCGCCTTGCACCGCTGTCACAAGCACTGGAGAGCGGCTCGACGGTTGAGATCGTCAGCGCGCCGGCGGCACGTCCGAACCCGGCATGGTTGAACTTTGTAGTCACCGGCAAGGCGCGTACGCATATCCGCCACGCGCTCAAGCAACAGCGTCGCTCAGAGTCGATCAACCTCGGCGAACGCTTGCTCAACAAGGTGCTGGCCAGCTTCGACACCAGCCTCGAGAAGATCAGCCAAGAACGAATTCAACTGGTACTCAGCGAATACCGTCAGCAGGTCATCGAAGACGTGCTGGAAGATATCGGCCTGGGTAACCGCATGGCCTATGTTGTCGGCCGCCGTATGCTCGCCAGCGAAGGCGAAGAGCGCCCAAGCAGCGAAGGCCCGCTGGCGATTCGCGGCACCGAAGGCCTGGTTCTTAGTTACGCCAAATGCTGCACGCCAATTCCAGGCGACCCGATTGTCGGCTACCTGTCTGCGGGTAAAGGCATGGTCGTGCACCTCGAAAGCTGCCGCAACATTGGCGAGGTGCGCAACAATCCGGAAAAGTGCATCCAGCTGTCCTGGGCGAAAGATGTCACCGGCGAATTCAACGTCGAGTTGCGCGTCGAACTGGAACACCAGCGCGGCCTGATCGCCCTGCTCGCCGGCAGTGTCAACGACGCCGACGGCAACATCGAGAAGATCAGCATGGATGAGCGCGACGGGCGCATGAGTGTCGTGCAGTTGGTGGTCAGCGTACATGACCGCGTGCATCTGGCCCGCGTGATCAAGAAGCTGCGCGCCTTGCTGGGCGTTATTCGCATCACCCGGGTGCGTTCCTGAGTACACACATTCATCGACATTGTTGTACGGTGGCCTGACCACCGTACTCGAACTGTCTGCACGTGGGCCAAGCCCGCGCAACCTTCAACTGGAGAATCTCATGAGCAAGAGCGTTATCACCAGCGACAAAGCACCTGCAGCTATCGGCACCTACTCTCAGGCGATCAAGGCTGGCAACACTGTGTACATGTCCGGCCAGATCCCGCTGGACCCGAAAACCATGGAACTGGTTGAAGGCTTTGAAGCCCAGACCGTTCAGGTATTCGAGAACCTCAAGTCGGTTGCAGAAGCTGCTGGCGGCTCATTCAAGGACATCGTCAAACTCAACATCTTCCTCACCGATCTGTCGCACTTCGCCACCGTCAACGAAGTGATGGGCCGTTACTTTGAGCAGCCATATCCAGCACGCGCCGCCATTGGTGTTGCGGCGCTGCCAAAAGGCGCTCAGGTAGAAATGGACGCGATTCTGGTCATCGAATAAGCGTTTGTGATCAGGGGCGTACTCAACGCCCCTGCTCTGCTGCTCAGCTCAAATCCTGCAAAATAGCGGCATAGCCTTCGCGATAACTCGGGTACTGCGGCGTCCAGCCCAAGGCCCGCGCACGTGCATTACTGCAACGCTTACTCCCCGCCCGGCGCACTGTCGCCTCATCCCCCGCCCAATGCGTCACGCCTAATTGCTCGCGTAACCACGCCACCACTTCGTGCAGGGGCGCAGGCTGATCATCGACGCCGATGTAGCAATCTTCCAGCGCAACGCCGCGCTCATCTGCCTGCAGCAAAAAGGCCAGCAGGCCACTCGCGTCATCGACCTGAATGCGATTGCCATACAGCGGCGGCTCGACCGCGACCCGATACCCTTCGCGCACCTGATTGATCAGCCATTTGCGTCCCGGCCCGTATATTCCGGTGAGGCGCACAACAGTGGCCGGCAGGCCAGCGGACAACGCCACCTGCTCGGCCTCGAGCATGATCCGCCCGCTAAAACGCCCGGCGCCGGCTGGCGAGGTTTCATCCACCCATTCGCCATCCTGCTGGCCGTAAACGCCACTGCTCGAAACAAACAGCACGCGCTTGGGTTGCTGGCCGGACTGCGCCAACCAGCCCAGCGTACGTTTTAGCCCATCGACATAAGCCGCGCGGTATCCAGCCTCATCGGACTGAGTCGCGGCAGCACAATAAACCAGATAATCCAGCGCTCCCGCCGGCCATTGCACCGGGCAGGCATCGGCCTGCAAATCACCCGTCACCGGTTCGATCTGCGGCGGCAATTGCGCAGTGTTGCGGCGCAACCCAAACACCTGCCAATCCGCCTGAGCCAGCCGTAAGCCCAAGCGCGTGCCGACGTCACCACACCCTGCAATCAATACCCGCGTAGCTGTTGGCATGCGATTCTCCATTATTTTCACCTGCGAGCAGTTTAGCGCGGTTGGTTCATTGCATTGCAAAGGCTATGCTAGGGCGGTACTTAATGGATGGACGCTATGACCCTTACTGAACTGCGCTATATCGTCACCCTCGCTCAGGAGCAGCACTTTGGCCGTGCGGCCGAGCGTTGCCATGTCAGTCAGCCGACGCTTTCGGTCGGGGTCAAGAAACTCGAAGATGAACTCGGTGTGCTGATTTTCGAGCGCAGCAAAAGCGCCGTGCGTCTGACGCCCGTTGGCGAAGGCATCATCACGCAGGCACAGAAGGTTCTGGAGCAGGCTCAGGGTATTCGTGAGCTGGCTCAGGCGGGCAAGAACCAGCTCGCCGCACCACTGAAAATCGGCGCAATCTACACCGTTGGCCCGTACCTGTTCCCGCATCTGATTCCGCAGCTGCACCGTGTTGCTCCGGAAATGCCGCTGTATATCGAAGAAAACTTTACTCACGTCCTGCGCGACAAACTGCGCACCGGCGAGCTGGATGCAGTGATCATTGCTCTGCCGTTTCAGGAAGCCGACGTGCTGACCAAAGCCCTTTACGACGAGCCGTTTTACGCGCTGATGCCGAGCGGCCATCCGTGGACTGAGCTGAAGTCGATCGACAGCAAGCTGCTCAACGACAAGAGTCTGCTGCTGTTGGGCGAAGGCCACTGCTTCCGCGATCAGGTACTTGAGGCCTGCCCGACCCTGCGCAAGGGCGGCGAAGATCACGCCAAGCACACCACCGTGGAATCCAGCTCACTGGAAACCATTCGCCACATGGTTGCCTCCGGTCTGGGCGTATCAATCCTGCCGCTCTCGGCTGTCGACAGCCACCATTACGCGCCTGGGATTATCGAAGTGCGTCCGCTGAGTGCGCCCGTGCCCTTTCGTACCGTGGCCATTGCCTGGCGCGCGAGCTTTCCACGGCCCAAGGCGATTGAAATTCTCGCGGACTCGATCCGCCTGTGCTCGGTCTCACGCGCACAACCGCAAAGCGTATAAGCAATGACCGAGTTGGCAGCGGTTCCCGTAACTGCACTTAAAGGTGTTGGCGCGGCCATGCAGGAGAAGCTCACCAAGGTCGGTCTGGAAAACCTTCAGGATGTGCTGTTTCACTTGCCGCTGCGTTATCAGGATCGCACGCGCATCGTGCCAATCGGCTCGCTGCGCCCCGGTCAGGATGCCGTGGTTGAAGGCACGGTTACCGGCGCCGACATTGCCATGGGCAAACGCCGCAGCCTGTTGGTGCGCCTCAACGATGGCACCGGCACGCTCAGCCTGCGCTTCTATCACTTCAGTAATGCACAGAAGGAAGGCTTCAAACGCGGCACTCATCTGCGCTGCTACGGCGAGGTCCGCCCCGGCTCATCAGGGCTGGAGATTTACCACCCGGAATACCGCGCGCTCAGCGGCGAGACGCAAATTGCCGTCGAACAAACCCTGACGCCGATCTACCCGACCACCGAAGGCCTGACCCAACAGCGCCTGCGTCAGCTCAGTGAACTGGCGCTGGCCCGCCTTGGCCCGCACAGCTTGCCAGACTGGTTGCCGGAAGAGCTGGCCAAGGAATACCAATTAGGCCCGCTGGCCGAAGCTATTCGCTATCTGCACCGACCGCCCGCCGATGCTGACATTGAAGAACTTGCCGAGGGCCGACACTGGGCGCAACACCGCCTGGCTTTTGAAGAACTGCTTACCCATCAACTGTCGCTGCAGCGCCTGCGCGAGAGTGTTCGCGCGCAACAAGCGCCGCAACTTCCAGTCGCCAGCAAGCTGCCTGCGCAGTTTTTGCACAATCTGGGTTTTGAACCCACCGGAGCCCAGAAGCGCGTGGGCGCCGAGATTGCTTACGATCTGGCACAGGATGAACCCATGCTGCGCCTGGTTCAGGGTGACGTCGGCTCCGGCAAGACCGTGGTCGCCGCCTTTGCTGCCCTGCAAGCGCTGGAAGCCGGGTATCAGGTGGCGCTGATGGCCCCGACCGAGATTCTCGCCGAGCAGCACTTCATCAACTTCAGCAAATGGTTGCAGCCACTGGGGCTGGAAGTTGCCTGGCTGGCGGGCAAGCTCAAGGGCAAGGCGCGCGCAGCAGCGCTCGAACAAATCGCCAGTGGCGCGCCGATGGTGGTTGGCACCCACGCGCTGTTTCAGGATGAAGTGAAGTTCCACAAACTGGCGCTGGTGATCATCGACGAGCAACACCGTTTCGGCGTCCAGCAGCGTCTGGCTCTGCGCAAAAAAGGGGTCGATGCGCGACTCTGCCCGCACCAGTTGATCATGACCGCGACGCCGATTCCGCGCACGCTGGCCATGAGCGCTTACGCCGATCTCGACACCTCGATTCTCGACGAATTGCCGCCCGGACGTACGCCGGTCAATACCGTCCTGATTGCCGACAGCCGCCGCATCGAAGTGATCGAGCGCGTGCGCACTGCCTGCAACGAAGGCCGCCAAGCGTATTGGGTGTGCACGCTGATTGAAGAGTCTGAAGAGCTGACGTGTCAGGCCGCCGAAACCACCTTTGAAGACCTGGCTGCCGCGCTGGGCGGGCTCAATGTGGGCCTGATTCACGGCCGCATGAAACCCGCCGAGAAGGCGGCGATCATGGATCAGTTCAAACAAGGCGCCCTGCAACTGTTGGTCGCCACCACCGTGATCGAAGTCGGTGTGGACGTGCCGAATGCCAGCCTGATGATTATCGAAAATCCCGAGCGACTAGGGCTGGCGCAACTGCATCAGCTGCGTGGCCGGGTCGGGCGCGGCAGCGCTGCCAGCCATTGCGTACTGCTCTATCACCCGCCGCTGTCGCAACTCGGCCGTGAGCGACTGGGCATCATGCGTGAAACTTGCGACGGCTTTTTAATTGCCGAGAAAGACCTAGAAATTCGCGGCCCCGGGGAAATGCTCGGCACCCGTCAAACCGGCCTGCTGCAATTCAAGGTAGCCGACCTGATGCGCGACGCCGATCTTTTGCCCGCGGTTCGGGATGCGTCAATGAGCTTGCTGCAGCAGTGGCCGCAGCATGTCAGCCCGCTGCTGGATCGCTGGCTGCGACACGGCCAGCAGTACGGGCAAGTCTGAGGTTTGAAGCGGCCTTATGGCCGACTCTGATGTGGCAGAATGTCGACAAATTGGCAGCCAGTGGCAGCGTCGGCGAAAATTTGCTGATATTGTCATCGATTAATCAGAATTTTGACGCTACCCTCGTGCACCGTCAGACTGTTATCGTCTATTAGTCAGCCACTATTTCGATCTGTTACCGCCCAGAACCGGATATACAATGCCTCAAGCTCTTAATCCAGCTGTCGACTCTGCTACTGCGCCACTCATCATCACACAACTGCTCGACAAGCTCGGCCTCAGTTATCAGGCTCACTCGGAGAAAGCCGGTATCCCTGCAGCCCAACGCCTGCAAGCGATCATGCTGGAAGACAGCATTGGCGCCATGTTACTGCTGTTTCGCCACGACCAACTCCTTGACCTCAACCAGCTCGAAGAACTTACCGGCCGCAAGCTCACGGTGCTCAAGCCCGAGCGCCTGGCACGCATGCTCAGCCCGCATAACCTGAACACGCTGCCCGGTTTGCCGCCGCTGACCAACTCGCCCTGCACTTACGACGAATCGATCCTGCAGGAGCCAAGCGTGTGGGTTGAGTCGGGCAAGCCCGGGGTTTTGCTCGAACTCTCCAGTGCCGACTTCAAAACCCTGCTGACCAAGGCCAGCTGTGCACGATTTGCCGAGCCGCTGGAGCGAATCCGCATCAACCTTGATCGCCCCAACGATGATCCGGCAGAAATCAATCAGGCAGTAAAGGCATTCACCGCGCGCCGTATTCAACAGCGCCTTGAAGAAACCATCGAAATTCCGCCGCTGTCCGCCACCGCCCGGAAAATCACCAAGCTGCGCACCGAGCCGGATGCAACCATCGACGACATTACCGGCGTAGTCGAAACAGATCCCGCGCTGGCGGCGCAGGTAGTCAGCTGGGCCGCTTCACCCTACTACGCCGCACCGGGGAAAATTCGCTCGGTAGAAGATGCAATTGTCCGCGTGCTGGGCTTTGAACTGGTCATCAATCTGGCCCTGGGGCTGGCGTTGGGCAAAACACTGGGCCTGCCCAAAGATCATCCCCAGCAAGCCACGCCCTATTGGCAGCAAGCCATTTATACCGCCGCCGTCATTGAGGGGCTGACCCGCGCCATCCCTCGTGAACAACGCCCGGAGCCGGGCCTGACCTATCTCGGCGGGCTTTTGCACAACTTCGGATATTTGCTGCTGGCGCATGTATTCCCGCCACACTTCTCGCTGATTTGCCGGCATATCGAGGCCAATCCGCATGTGCCGCACAGCTACATTGAGCAGCATTTTCTGGGCATCAGCCGGGAGCAGATCAGCGCGTGGCTGATGCGTTACTGGGACATGCCGGAAGAGCTTGCCAACGCGCTGCGTTTTCAGCACGACAGCGACTACAGAGGCGAGCACGCGCAATACGCCAACCTGATTAACGTTGCAGTCGGGCTGCTGCGTAATCGCGGCATCGGCCATGGCCCCGACCGCGAAGTTCCGCAGGAGCTGTTTGACAGGTTGGGCCTGAGCCGTGACAAAGCCAATCAGGCGGTAGACAAAGTGCTTGAGGCCGAGGCCACGCTACGCGAACTGGCGTTGCAGTTTCAGCCCATCCACTAGCCGGGTCAGAGCTTGGCGCGGCGCTCAGCGAACAGTTGCGGCATCAGCTCGATGCTGCGCTGCAACAGGCGGCTCAACTCAGGCTGCTCATAAAGCGCGGCATACTCAGCAACCTTGTCACTCGGCTGCTGGCGATACGCGAACAGCATGAACGACTCAACGGCCGAGCTGCTCGACTCACGCAATACCGGCATTTGCGCGGCAGTCTGTTCGGCCAGCTGGGCTTCATCGGCGTTCTTGCTCTGCGCCTTGAGGGCCATCAGCGCCTGCGTCTTCGCGACTTCATAGCGCAGTAACGTGGCCATATCCGACGTACGCGCCGCCGCATCGAGACGGTGCACCAGCTCAACACGTGAACCGCGCGGCGGCTTCGCCTTAAGCTGCTGACGATACGCTTCCAGCGCCTCACCGCCGCCCTCACCCACCGCCCGTTCAGCTTGAGTGAACTGCAGCGCCAGCGGGCTCTGCAAGGCCAGCTCTATACGCTCAAGCTCAGCTTGCTGGAACTCGCCAGACATCTTCTCGGCGAGCTCTGCACAGAGTGGCTTGGCAGCAAACAGCTGATCGAGTTGCGGCTGCTCGGGCTGCCCACGCTGGATCAACGGCGCGGCTTGCTCGCACAACAGGCTGATACCGGATAAACCAAATACCTGCTCGTAGTGTTGAGGGCTCGCCGGTTCGGCTTGAACCAGGGTTGCCCCCAGCAGAAATGGCAGCGCCAGCAGCAGTCGCATCGTTTATCTCCCTGAAGTTGAGGCGAATTTCATATCAAGCTTAGCGGCCACTCACGCAGCGCGTTTCTCGCTTTTGGGCTTCCTGGGTACAAGGTACTTGGTCAGCCCCTGGAACCAGATGACCAGCGCCGGATTGCCCTGAATCTGAATGTCTTTATTCTGAATGCCCTGCATAAACGCCAACTGCTTGTTCTTGGCATTCATGGTGGCGAAACCGTAGGCACCGTCTTTGAACCCTAAGGCAAATGCAGGCTCGCTGACCGGGCCGCGCTTGCTGGTAATACGTTGGTCTTTGACGATGAAGTGACGGGCGATTTTGCCGTCGAGCGTATGCAACTGGAAGACCATGTCGCGGTTCAACAGCTGCTCCTGAAACGCAGGATTTTCGCGACTAGCCTTGGCCATCAGACGACCAAGCATCCACAACAGAAAACGGAATTTCATGCACACAGCCTCGAAGCGAAAATGGATCGGCGGTGCATTGTAGCGATTTGCCCGAATGAGCTACAGCGGTCGTTGCGAGCGCCGCGAAACCGCGCAAATAAGGGCCTGATCACAACCAGCAACGCTAAAGTCTGACGTCGTATCTTTACCGCACAGCTTTAAACGCTAAAAGCATCCAGCAGCGCGCAAGTCGTGAACAGGCTCTTGCCCCGAGACATGCCACGCCCCGGGAAGCCGCACTCAGTTAACAGCGTCTTTCAATAACCATCATAAAAACGTTTCAAAATTCACAATTTTCTATTTATTCATTTAAAATTAATCACTTAGAGGTAACTCCTATGTGATATTAGTCAATTCGTTTCAATTAAAGCCATTAACTCCCTGAATTCTTTGGGGAAGTGATCTGGATCACAGTGATTTTGAAACATCGATCGCTAGGCGACCCTCCCCCATACGATCTATGAGCTGCCAGAAAATGATACGTTTTAAAAAACCGGTGCCATCCAAGCTGCTTGTCATACACGAACATCCCGCCCTCCGCGCACGTGTTCGCAAGCATCTGGAGTCATCGGGATACACGGTGGTTGAAGCTGGTAACTGTAAAGAGGCTATCGCCATCATGCATACACACTGCTTCGAAGGGATAATTGTCGATAACGACATGGAGGATTATGAGTCAGCATCTCCCCTTTCGGCTCGTAGCATTACTGTGAACTCTAAGACCCCGTGTTTAGTACTTGCCACAAGTCGAATCAATCGAAAGCAGGTAAAGGATTTCAACTCAGCGCTAGATGATTACTTGTACAAGCCTTTCAGGCCGTGCGTTCTCATCAAGCATGTGCATGGCGTACTAAAGGCCTCTGGTGGGAAAGAGCATTTAAGGCTTAGAGATTCCGCAACCTATGCATTGCCAGGGGCAGAAGGAGTTAATCTAAAAAAACTCAAACTTCCCCCTAAACAAATGATTTTGCTTCAAATTTTAATCAGTAACTCTCCCCGAGTTGTAAGCAAAGCTTATTTCGCAGACGCCCTTTATTCACATAATAACCAGGAATCAAAAACTTATAACGCTTTAGAGTCATTAGTAGCTCGCTTACGTCAAAAGCTACGCGACGAAAATTCCAATGTGAAGATAAAATCTGTCCGAGGCGTTGGGTATAGAGCATCTATTAATGTAATAGCGAAATCGCAAATTCAGAAACCTTAACCTACGGAAATACTAAACATCCCGCAGCCTATGAAAACGCCACTCTATTCAGCATATTTTCTGGTTAAACTTCTTAAAGCTGCCAGGCAGCTTCAGTAGCAGATAGCACAGAAAGTGGCGAACTGCAGCTCAGGGCCGTTATTTTCTGACGCGACAATCACGAGGCACTGAAAAAACCAAATGAACTGAGTCAGCCGAGAAACGGAGGGAGCCCATATTTAACCGCAAGCCCCTTCAAAATTCACCTCTGCTTGGATATTGCGGGAGAAGGCGTGTATCCGCTTCCCGTACATCTTCGCGTAGAGAAGCATCTCTTGAAAGCTGTTCCAGAAACTCTTAAATTTGCACGATTACACGCGAACGCTCTTGAATCCTAATCATCTGGAAACTCACCGCCGCTGATTAAAATATACTGGTAACGACAGTTGGCTCTGCTGTCTTTCGGCTTCCTGCGCCCAAGAGGATGTAGACACTATTTTTGGTTTCAAAAAGAAAATCACTTTTTAGATTGACCAATAGCGTACTCCTAACCCAGTCGCCTGGTGCAAATCGACGAGCACTATCAGTTACTACGGAGTGAGCATAGAGAAGGATCGGCTGGAGACCTTGGTTTTTAAGCAATGCCTTTTTGTCATCTGAAATATCGAGATCAACTAAAACCCATTGCCTTACAGAACAATATGGCTTCCCAGGGCACAGCTCTTGAGCCAGCGCGATGCTAGCGGCCTCGTCGTCACAGGTACTATCTATTACCTCGCCTTCAGTTAATAAAAAATCATTAAACTTCTCAAGTTTAGTGCCTGCCATTTAATTATCTTTTGCCCCTATCCATGATTACTATTTACTTCGACTATTTATCGAGCCAATGTCGCGGACGGCCATATTAACCCCGCGCACGGCTACTACATTGCCTATGGAGTCACAGCATCAAAAACAAGCCAAAAGCTGCTGCCTGTAATACTGGGAAAAACTCACCTGATAACCTGGTTCGACTGCAAAGCCCTCTAGTGAAATTATGTTCGTAGTTGCAGCCTCAATAGGTTGCTCTTTGCCATATCCAATACTGTCATCCAGATTATTGATATTGTCCGCTGCCTCTATCGAACTGGGCGTTGAGCCTGAAGTGGAAGCAGGCATCTGCACCTCGTTCAACACCGCCAGGTCTTCCGGCAAATCATCCGCAACTCTCTCAGCCATACACTGCAGCGTCGGCTCTGCCAACATAAACAGCCAAGCTTGACCATCGGACTCACCTGTACGCCGAAGCACTCGTCCAAGCACTTGCCGGTAATGCAACTCGGTGCGGATGCGGCTGAGATAGCAGCACACCTGGAGGCGGGGGATGTCCGTTCCTTCGCTAATCATTCCGACGGCGACAATCCAGCGAGAGGAGCTCTGCCGAAACGCATTGATCACCTGCTGCGCATCCGGGGTTTTGTTGGTCACAATGCAGCACCCCCCACCCCTCAATTCCAGAGCCTGAGCAATTTGATGGGCGTGCTCAATGTCAGTGGCAACAACTAAACCAGCAGCATCCGGCTTGATTTGGCGAAGCTCATTGAGCTTGCTACAGCCAAGATCGAGTAGCCGGTTGATCACATCATCATGGCGCAGCAGTTCTTCATAGGTGACAGGTGACTCCCCCAATAGCTTGGCAATACTGGGGAACATTCTGACTGTACTCTCAGGGCCCATTTCCTCGGTCAGCTTTACCTTCTGATTGTCTAGCAAGACAATACGAGGAGAACGGCATACCGCATCGGCAATGGCCTCTTTCAGTCCGTATCGGTAATCACAGATCAAGTGTCCTTCTGGCGTCGAGTAGCGGGCTAAAACAATAGCCCGATCATCCGAGCGCCATGGCGTACCGGAGAGAGCCAAGGTGAAGGCTGCACGGTCTTGTATCCGATGTAATATCTGCTGCCCCCAGGCGTTACTGAGAAGCGGATCATGGCCAGCGCAATGGTGTATTTCATCGAAGACAACAAGCACACGGTAATCATCAAGAAGCTGCCAGAACCCCTCGTCTCGGTACTCCATGGCTTGGTAGGTGAATGCCGTCCCCACAGCGCCTATTTGGCCATCCAGTCGCCTGCCAAGTACGTCAGCAAAGGTTGAGCGGAAGCCTTCGACAACCTGACAGGATGGCGCGAAGCACATCACCAGATCGATTCTGTCCTGCTTAAGCATTCTGCTGGCTAGCTCTGCCGCCATGCGTGTCTTCCCGGCTCCCGGCGTCGCCTGGCAGAAGAAGTGCGGTGTGCTGGTAAAGTGTTCCAACGCCGTGTCTATGCAGCTGAGTTGCCAGCCCCGCAGCGATGTGGTCATCGTGCAGAGTCAAGCGTCTTGATAGTCTTTTCGATAGCGCGAAGATGTCCTAGCAGACGTGAACTGCGATCTCTGGCCTCTAGGTACTCGTCCTCAACCTTGTCCCGCAAATGCGGCATATCTTCTAGGAGCAGCTTGAATCGCTCCGCCTCCCCCATCGAGCACAGAAAGTCCAAGCGGATTTCTTTGTGGAGCGTTTCCAAATGCTGATCCGCGCTGGCTGACGACTCAAGCGGGACAGCCTCAACTTGAAGCTCTGCAGGTTCCGGTTCGGGCTCAGAAGCAGTTTTTAGGCTGTTCTCAAAACCCTTGTCGATCAACTGCAATTGCAGATGTGCCGGAATCGGCTTCAGGTGGTAGACCTGTCCCCTTGGACGACGCTCTTCATCGAGCTCAAGCCAGCCTATACGCAGTAAACGTCGAATTTGCTCATACACATAACGGCGTACATCGGCGACACGAAAAGTCGTACCATCTAGGCGCTTGGCATACGCATCACGCAGTTCACGGGTCGTGAAACTTGTACTCCCTTCTTGCTGAAGCAGCTCATACAGACGCCTGTCGAGGATAAACGAGGCCGATTTCATTGAGGCACCAGAAGAGTTAACGCGAAAAATACGGATTATAGTCCGTGGCTCGTGCGTCCGCAAACCCACGATAGTGCCGCCTCAGAGAAATTGAGGCGATCATGGATAAATTGGCGAAAGTGTTAGGGGAGCGCATCCGAACACAAAGGAAGATTCGCCACATGTCTCAGGATGTACTGGCATTGGCCTGCAGTATCGACCGTAGCTACATGGGTCGGATCGAGCGTGGCGAAGTAAACATCACCATCGAGAAGCTGTATCGCATCGCTGGTGAGCTGGCCTGCGATCCATACTGTCTTTTGCCTCCGGTGTCCGAGCTGCAATCGCCTGATTGATACTGGTGGCGCCTGGCGTTTGTACTGACTGCTTGGATTTGCTTTTCGGGCCCAGAGTGCCGGCCTGGCCCACTCACACATGAATTTTTACACCCGCATAGTTTCTGGGTTATTCGGGTTCCGACAGCGAACCAAGGTATATCAATAGCGCTTCAGTGCCTTTAATCTGATGCAATGTGCAGCCTTTATGCAGATGGCCGGTGCAGTAAGCACCTGCTCGGCCCTCGCATCGTCACTTAGTCGCCAAGGCCAATAATCACTTGGTGCGCCATATGGCTGTGCAGGTCATGGCTGCTAGCATGCCCCAAGAAGATCCCCAGCCCTGGCGATACCCAGGGTATCCACGCCAGCAAACACCCCAGGGAATGGTCATTGAACGCCTCTGGCTTTTGTGATGCGCGGCTATTCAATTTTGCAGATTTCGGCCTGAAAGCCTCATCAAGAAGACATGGCCCTTGCGCCATGGCTGGCGATCAGGCTTGCGCTGGGGGGGGCGTGCAACACAACTCCACCGCCCGTGGTAGCGACAAAGCTTTGTGCTTATCGCTCAAGTTCGCTCTTAACTCGTCTTTGATCATGACGCCCCTATGATGATTGCTGGGGAAATTCCATGTGGAAGGCTGTGGTGCCATTGCCAGAGGTGCACCAGATCTTTCCTTTGTGAGACTCAACGATGGATTGAGTAATGGCCAAGCCAAGCCCCGCATTGCTTGGGTTGCCTTCACGTCGTGCTGGGTCTACCCGATAGAAACGGTCAAAAAGTTTATCCAGGTGCTCCGGCCTGATGGTTTCACCTGGGTTCTCGATGGTAAGCGTCACAGCACTTACGGTCGACTTGATCGTTACCAATATTGACTTCCCGGCAGGTGTATAGCGCAGCGCATTGGACAACAAGTTCGAGACCGCCCGATCCAGCATCAGTTTGTCACCCAGCACGCTGCCAGTGCCGGTCACAACCAACTGGATGCCTTGCTCGTCTGCTAACAGGTGGTAGTACTCAAACAGCTTGGCGACCACCTCGCTGAACTCTATGCGCGTCTGCTCGGGAATAATCAACCCGTTGTCCGATTTAGCCAAGAACAGCATGTCATCGATCATGCGCGACATGCGTTTCAGATCATCTAAATTTGAGTAGAGGTTCTCCTCGTAGGCTTCAAGGTCGCGTTTTTGGGTGAGTACCACCTCGGTGTGCGTCATCAAATTACTGAGAGGTGTGCGTAACTCATGAGCGATATCGGCAGAAAAATTTGAGAGCCGAACAAATGCGTCGTCGAGCCTGGCAAGCATCGCATTGAACGAAGTCACCAGTTGCTGAAGTTCAAGAGGCACGGGCTCCAATGGAATACGCTCTTTCAGTGAGCGTGCCGACATAGACGTTGCAACCTGAGTCACGTGTCGCAGGGGTCTCAATCCACTACGCGCGACCACCCAGCCCAACGCAGCGCTGACCAGTGCGCTAATGACCAAGCCAATCCAGAACCAGCGCTGCAGCGTTTCAAAGAAATGCACATGGTTAGTCACATCGAGAATCAGCAAGACCGTTAGAAGCGCGGGTTCATCCGCTGTTGATACCGGCGCAGTCATACCTCGGTACTTGTGCCCATTTTGCTCCCACTCCCACATACCGTGGTCACGGATGAAGCGGTACTTCTCGGGAACATTGAACAGCTGTGGCTCGGCAAAAAGTACCGTACCGTCGTTTGCCAGGATGATTGCCGCTAAATCGTGGTGAGCTCCTAGCAGCGCTTTTAGCTGAGGCAGCACCTCTTTAATATCTGCATGGCTACGCGTATTGCTAAGGATTTCCTGGGTCGAATCGAGCTTCTCGCTCAGCGTCTGCTGGTCGAGCATCATGAAGTGATGCCGACTGAACTGATTGAAACTCAGGCCGGCCACCGTGAGGACTGCAATAACCGCAAGCATAAACATCAAACTCATGCGTGCGGTCAGCGACAGATACGTCATTGAGACTCCGGCGCATCAAGCATATAACCCATACCACGTGAGGTATGAATCAGCTTCAATTCAAAATCATCGTCAATTTTCGCCCGCAAGCGTCGGATAGCCACCTCGATCACATTGGTGTCGCTGTCAAAATTCATGTCCCATACCTGAGAAGCTATCAAAGACTTGGGAAGGACTTCGCCGCGACGGCGCAGCAGTAGTTCAAGCAACGCGAACTCCTTCGCGGTCAGATCAATTCGCTTGCCACTGCGCACGGCACGCCGCTTAAGCAAATCAACTTCAAGGTCGGCTATATTCATGGTGGTTTGCGTCGGCGAATTATTACCGCGGCGGAGCAATGTCCTGACGCGAGCTAACAACTCAGAGAAGGCGAATGGTTTGACTAGGTAGTCGTCCGCCCCCAGCTCTAAGCCTTTTACACGATCTTCAATACCGTCACGGGCCGTCAGAAATAGTACCGGCACATCCTTGCCTGCAGCACGAATCTTCCGCAGGACTTCCCAGCCATCTAGGCCCGGCATCATCACGTCCAGAATTAACAGGTCATAAGCTTCGCTCAGTGCATGCTGAAGCGCATCAGTTCCCGTCATAACACGGTCGACATTGAATCCAGCCTCTGTGAGGCCCTGTTGCAGGTAAGTGCCTGTTTTTGGCTCGTCTTCAGCGACCAAAAGTTTCATGCGGGCTGTTCCCAAATTTGAATAGCCTGAGTGTGCAGTCAAAACCTTAATCCAACCACAAACTGACGAAAATGTAATCCTAGCCTCAGGCATCTGCAAGGATGACTTGTCTAGGGTGCAGGCATGAGTACTAGGTTGTGCTCTTGGCCCTCGAATGACAAACAGTAAAGAGGAGCCAGTCCCATCTTCAATTTAGGAGACTGCTCGATGAAACTGCTTAAATCTTTAATTCTAGTTAGCTCGCTCCTTTTGACTTCAGCCGTTTGGGCCGAAGGAGGTGCTGCACGCACCCTAGAACGCATCGAAAACATGCGAGACAAAGCCGAAGCGGTGCTGATTCAGGCTGAAAAAGCTCCTGCCAGTGAGCGCCATGTGCACATGAAAGAGCATATGGGGATGCTAGGCGACATGATGAGTCAGCTACACAGTCAGCACCCAGATCCGGGTATTACCACTGAAGAACATCTCGCATGGATGGAGCGACACGACAAACTGGTTGATGACGTCCTCACGCAAATGATCCGTGAGCACAAACTGATGATGGCTGATAAAGAGTGCCACCCTTAAAAATTCCCATCTTCAAGGCCTTCATGATTGCTCCTTTGGCCTAGCGGTACCTCGACGGTGCCGCATTTTTTTCAAGCTGACCATTTTGTAGTTTCGGGGGGTTAGTCCCCGGCAGAATGCTGGGAATAGCATGAGACTTCTAACCACCTCAATGAGGTCTCATCATGAAACGTTCACCTTCACAACCCTTGGGCACAGCACTTCTCTTCGCAGCTGTAGCTCAAGCCTCTGCGCAAACGTCCAGCAGTGCACCCAACATTGTCCAGCAGACCCAAGCGCCCCCATCTACGCGCGCCGGTTTCATCAAGATGGATGACATCAGCTACGGCCAGGAATCTATCAATGTAAGGCCTGGCGAAACTGTTCGCTTCGTGTTGAAGAATAAAGGAGCGCTGATGCATGTATTCAATACCGGTAAAGCCATAGCGCTACTGATACATCAACGCGAAATGGCTGCTTTGTTCAAAGACGGCACGCTGACGCCAACAGGCAAAGCAAAGTCCATCGTCTGGCATGAAAGATCGGGCCTAGAAGACTCCGACCCACCGGGTATACCTGAAGTCGTAGAAGAAATACATGATGATCCTAACGCCATCCTTGTTGAGCCTAGCACTACCAAGGAATTCGTCTGGACCTTCCACGACACGGCCAATCTCAACTTCTCCTGCACCCTGCCTAGACAGGATCAAGCGAGGATGGTCGGTAAGTTCGCAATGCGCTGAGAGAAAAATCAGGTTCTCCCTGCCAAAGCCACGCTGCACCCGATTTCAGTACATATTTCAGATATGTAGTTTTCGCGTAAGCCAACTGACAGCATTGCCTAGTTAGCATCAATACTGTGCCCAACAACGCCATTTCAGAGATTCATTATGAAAACCAAACTAACTTCATTTTTTCTCGCCACAGCCCTAATTTTTTCCGCCTCTGCTGTCATGGGCAGCCCGAGCCATAGCAAAAGTGAGATTGGCCAACCAGAAAACGTCAAGAAAGCCGACCGCACCATTGAGATCAAGATGGGCGATATCTTTTTCGAGCCGAAGAGTATTGATATCAAAGCAGGAGAAACCATCCGCTTCGTACTCAAAAATGATGGCTCGCTGCTGCATGAGTTCAACTTGGGCATAGCAGCTGCACATGCCGCACATCAAAAAGAAATGGCCGCAATGTTTCAGAACGGCACGCTGTCTCCAACGGGCGCGCAGAATATGAGCAAGATGGGTCATGCCATGGGCGGGATGAAGATGGTCGATATGAAACACGATGATCCAAACAGTGTTTTGATCAAGCCGGGCGCCACTGAAGAACTGGTGTGGACCTTTACCAAGACAACGGGCCTTGAGTTCGCTTGCAACATACCAGGCCATTACCAATCGGGGATGGTCGGCAAAGTGAACGTACGCTAAGCGTTAAGTTCGGATTGATGTGCATAAATCTAGGTGAGTGCAATAGCGACTACTGTCAACTCACTTATGATTCAATTTCGTGAGGATCGCGCCATGGACCACACCCACTACTCAGACTCAAAACTGTTTTTCTGGAAAGAAAAAACTGGCATTGCGATAATTATGTTGGCAGTCATCGGCGTGTTTTATGTGGCCCGCGAGCACGTTGACCACCTCCCTCAAGTATTGCTTTATTTGATTCTGTTGCTGTGCCCGCTGATGCACATATTCGGTCACAACCACGGTGATCACTCCCATCGAGGTGATGCTGATACCCCCAAGGATGACAACAGGAAGTGAACCTTATGCACACCAATCCGGACCATCTCGACCATCAGCACTCCAAGCTTCATGAAGACCAACACGGGAGTCAGCATGATCCGGTGTGCGGCATGGCCATCAAACCAGACAGCCCATTCAATGACAGCCACGAAGGTCAGACATACCGCTTCTGCAGCGCGAAATGCCAGGAGAAGTTTCGCGCAGACCCTACCCGCTACGTGAACCGTCCCCAGCATGATGAGCATATACATCATGAAACACCGCTTACCGCACATAGAGCCTCTGGGTCTGCGGAGTACACCTGCCCGATGCATCCGGAAATACGTCAGCCACAACCTGGCAATTGCCCCATCTGCGGCATGACCCTGGAGGCAGTGATCCCGGAATTAGAGGAAGAGGAGAATTCAGAACTCAAGGATTTCTCCCGGCGCTTCTGGTGGACGCTCCCTCTCACGATCATCGTGACTGCCTTGGCTATGGCCGGCCACTCGTTAACGCTATTCCATGGCGCAACGCAGAATTGGGTAGAGCTTGCCTTGGCGACGCCAGTGACGCTGTGGGGCGGCTGGGTATTCTTTGCCCGAGGCATCGACTCGATCCGCCATCGCAGCCCAAATATGTGGACACTGATTGGTCTGGGTACAGCGGCAGCCTACCTCTACAGCGTTGCCGCGACCCTGGCCCCACAGCAGTTCCCCCAAGCCTTCTTCCAGGACGGGCGCATTGGTGTCTACTTCGAAGCTGCGGCGGTAATCATCTCACTGACGTTATTGGGCCAGATACTCGAACTTAAAGCACGCTCACAGACCTCAGCCGCTATCAAATCACTATTGGGCCTGGCACCCAAAACCGCGCGACGCATCAGACCTGACGGCCAGGAAGAAGACATTCCGTTGACCCATGTGCACCTGGGCGACCATTTGCGAGTACGTCCCGGCGAGAAAGTCCCAGTGGACGGTACCGTTCTTGAAGGCGAAAGCGCCGTCGACGAGGCCATGCTGACCGGCGAACCGCTACCGGTGACCAAGCGCGTTGGCGATACGCTGATCGGCGCAACCATGAATACCCACGGTAGCCTGGTAATGCAGGCGCAGAAGGTGGGAGCCGATACCATGTTGTCCCAGATCGTGCAGATGGTCGCCAGAGCACAGCGTTCCAAGGCACCCATGCAGCGCATGGCCGATGCCGTAGCGGGTTACTTCGTGCTTGGTGTGATTGCCATCGCGATCCTCACGTTCTTCGGCTGGGGCTTGTTCGGTCCGGAGTCGGGCTGGGTATTTGGTCTGATCAACGCGGTTGCCGTACTGATCATCGCATGTCCCTGTGCACTTGGCCTGGCGACCCCTATGTCGGTGATGGTCTCGACTGGCAAGGCTGCAACCAGTGGTGTCTTGTTCCGCGATGCCAGTGCCATAGAGAACCTGTGCAAGATCGATACGCTGATCGTCGACAAGACCGGCACGCTGACCGAGGGACGGCCTGTATTCCATAGCGCAGAAGGTGTCGGCCCGTTCGAACCGAACGAGGTGCTGCGATTGGCTGCAAGCCTTGATCAAGGCAGTGAGCATCCGCTGGCCCATGCAATCGTTGATTACGCCCGCGCTCAGGGCATTGAGTTGGCCAAGCCGGACTCTTTCGAGTCGGGCTCAGGCATCGGTGTGCGCGGCCAAGTAGAAGGTCGGCAGCTGCAATTGGGTAATACAGCGTTGATGGAAGACGCCGGAGTAGATGCCACCCCTCTGAGCAACCGTGCAGAGCAGCTCCGCCTGGAGGGCATCAGCATTGTCTACTTAGCGGTGGATGGTGTCCTGGCAGGACTTCTGGCTGTCTCCGATCCGATCAAGCCGACCTCCAAACAAGCAGTCACCAGGCTTCAAGAGCTCGATGTGAAAGTCATCATGGCCACTGGCGATGGGCCTACAACCGCAAGGGCTGTTGCCAGGGAGTTGGGTATCGAAGAAGTCCATGGCGAGGTTAAACCTCAGGACAAGGAAAAGTTGGTTGCCGATCTGCAGAGCTATGGCCGCCGAGTAGCCATGGCTGGCGATGGTATCAACGACGCCCCCGCGCTGGCTCGTGCCGATGTGGGTATTGCGATGGGAACCGGTACAGATGTGGCGATGAACAGTGCTCAGGTGACCCTGGTCAAAGGTGATCTGATGGGCATCTTACGGGCAAGAACATTGTCCGTGGCCACGGTAAAGAACATGCGGCAGAACCTAGCCTTTGCCTTCATCTATAACGCCATGGGAATTCCACTCGCAGCAGGGGTGCTTTATCCCCTGACTGGCCACTTGCTGTCGCCCATGATTGCGGCATTGGCTATGAGCATCAGTTCAGCATCGGTTGTATTCAACGCATTGAGACTGCGGAAAACCCGCATCGACTGAAATGAGCATGTATCTAACGCCAGCTGGCAGGCACCGGAATTCAATCAACTCCGAAAGAACATCTACTGGCGCTAAACAACAGGCTTGACCTTACCATCGTGTCAAGGTCGATGCTCAGGTTACGGCATCTTTGCCGCCTAACTAACAAGGTGATTTATGTTCGTTTTACAGGTATCAGGAATGGGTTGTGGCAGTTGCGTAAGCAAGATCACAAAGGCAATTCAGGCGGTAGATGAAACCGCAAAAGTGGAGATTGACCGTGCTGCCGGTAAGGTATCGGTAGACAGCCAAGAACCCGCGGAATCTATCCGCAAGGTGATTCAGGATCTGGGCTATACCGCGCAGGTCAGCCCGTAAGAGTCGACTGGGTTGTGATCGACTCCTTTTGACACCCTCAATCCGAGCTTTTGCGAGCGATGAGGTCATGGCTTCAGGGCCATGGCCTCATTTGAAACCCTTGATCTCAGACCAGGACCGCTGCCTGTGCTTCGATCAGAGATTCCACTGCCGCGTAGAGGTCAACTTCCGTTTGCGGAGTCCTGATCGACACCACCAGACTGTACCTCACGGTGTCGTCATATCGCTGCTGCTTAACAAGCGTTTTCCACCACCCCAGTGCGGGATAGATACCAAGCATTCCCCGTCCTGCCAGTTCGGCTGCAGTACCTCGCCAGATGTCCGAGTGGAGTGAGCCTCGATGCCGTGTCTGGGTACCGAGCAGCCAGTTCGGATCTGAGCCGCCGCCCTGGTAGCCACCTTCTTCCTCATCCCGTGCACGCTTGTTGATACGCTGGCGGAACTGGTCACGGTCTTCGTTTGGGCGGCTGACATCGAAGCGTAGGCCATGCGACTCGTAGCGATAACGCCCCTTGATACCGCGTTCGGCTATACCGGGGTTTGGCTCTACGAAGTAGGAAAGTGTCACTCGCATTTCCACATCGATGTTGCCTAAGTTGAGCAGTTCCTCCTGCGGCCAGGGAAGCAGATGAAGATGCATATCCCGCGCGGTGGGCGGCTTGGTGCCCTGCCTCATGAACGGCCTGAGATGGTCCTCGACAATCATGGTCAAGGAGTCGCCAGCACTCCACAGGGCACGATTTAGGTCTGGCACGCCAAAGCCGCAGTGCTTGACCAGATTTTCGTAGCCGGCCTTGGTGCCGGCAGCAAGGAAGTCCTGCCGCATGCGATCAGGCCACTCAGCTGAGTGCACGATTAAAGCTCGTACAGTCTCGGGCCAGAACTGTGGGTAGTTCGTCGATACTTGTGCTGCCATGCGAGCTGCTAGCGCGGATGCTGCGCTGGTGGCGCTGGTCGTCGTCAAAAGCCGTTGTTCTGGTTCGTGTGCCGTGGTTACAAGGGAAAGACAGGGCTCGGTGTATGCTTGTTGCCCGTCTGTGGCCAGGTTACCTCCTTCAAACACTACATCGGGTTTCAAGGGCCAAGCCGAGTTGCTCCAGGTCCCCGAAGTCGTGCTGTATGGGCTGAGGCTGCCTGCGGCAGCGATCGGGCGCAATCCAGGGTTGGGAGGGTCGATAGTGACCTTCTGGGTGTAAGCGCCTACGCACAGTGCATTCCAGGCCTGGGCCGGATCATGGATTCCGTCGGTGGTGGTGTTATGCGGGTAGTGGGTGGCCTGGTTCTTGTCCGCATTGCCGGCGGACACGACGATAAGCCGAGGGTTAGCTCTCTCTCCCAACACGTCGGATGCGAGCTCATCAACTGCAGCTGACCATGCGGAGGGGCGGCCGCGATCTCGGTCGTCGAGGCTGGTGATCGCCATGCTGTAGACCCTGCGCACTTCCGGCTTGGCGGTATCCGGCTGGGTTACGGCGTCGATCATCAAAGCGCCGTAGGGCTCCTTTTGATTTCCCTGGGCTGCGGGGAGCAATTTCACCGACTCAAGGCGATGCTCGATCGAAATCGGGTTCTGTCCGTTGAGAGGGTCAAACAGATCACCATAAAGGGCGATTCCTGCGAGCTGTGTGCCATGACCCGTAGTATCCGCAAGACCCCAGTTGTGGTTGACGGTGTAGAGGTCATTCGCGTCAATGTGCTGAGTTAAGAGTGGGTGGCCCCGATTGACTCCGGTATCTAGAAGGCAGACGCGGATACTGCCGCCCCCTGCGGGGGTGGTTCGCTCAAGCAGGTTCTCTACCCATTCTCTTTGTTCTAGCGGCGCAAGGGCATCAAAAAATTCGGCGGTGTCCTTGGCTCTACGAATCTCGGCGACTTCATTGAGCAGCAAGAGTGACCGAGTGATGGCTGCTCGCGAGGCATAAACGTTGAGCACTGTCCGCTCAGGAAACTTCAGCTCTTTTTCGGATGTATGAAAGCCACATGCTTCGGCAACCGACTTAAAGCGATTCAGCACTGCTTCACGGCCTTCCCTGATAGGCAACCAGAATTCCCACCAAATGGTTTCGTTTTCATCTGGCGGCAACACTGCGGGATCATCAGTCCACAGGGCGTTGAAAGCTGCGACTCGGATTTCTTGGATTGGATTCAGGAGCGGAGCGTTGCGCGGACTCCCCTTGGAGGTCTCCACCTCCAGGTATTGCCTGACGAGTTTCTCAAAGGCTTTGAGCTGACCATCTGGAACGAATACCGTGGCGAAGTCAGTATTCGTGGCGGGGTCATGACGCAGGTTCATGAGCTCAATGCGCTGAGCGCCTCGGGCAAGGCCTTCGAATGCAAGCGCGTAACCAGGCTCGCTGCGGAATTCGATTTGCAGGCCGTACCCACCTTCAGACCTGTCTCCTTGTCGCATTTGCCTTTCAGATGCTTCGCGCTGCAGCTGCACTGCAGAGGCCATCTGACCGCTGACATGTTGGAGTTGAGCGAGTAGTTTTCCGCCATGAGCCCCTCGGTTTGGCGTGGGGTAGCGAGGGTCTCGTGTTGCTGATGCTGTGGATCGGAACCGTTCGGGTAGTCCCTGTCCCTGAAGATGAAAGTGAGGCCGTTGTCCGTTGATCGATTCCGTCATCTAAATGCTCTACTACGTTAGGAGTGCCGTCTCCCGTGGAAAGTCTTCCGTTCTTCAAGGTGCCTTTCCACGTCTTTGACCGCCATCTCGGTACGGTCATGAATGATCGTGTCCTTGATCGCGTCGTCTGCCGCCCTCGCAAGTTCTGCATGGCTGAGCCCCTCTGCGACCTTGCAGAGTTTGTCCCAGCTGCGAATCGACTTGGAAAAGTTCGCTAGTCGATTCTTGAGCACAGCCTTGGTCTGTTCCTGATTGGGCAGTCCGTATTCGATAACATCATCGAAGCGTCGGAACAAGGCGTAGTCAAGAATTTCAGGGTGATTGGTGGCAGCGATGATCAGGCTATTGGATTGGTCCTGCTCGATCATCTGCAGAAAGCTGTTCAGGACGCGACGGATTTCGCCCACGTCGTTGGCAAGACCACGCTGGGAACCGATGGCATCGAATTCGTCGAAAAAATAAATGCCGCGAGTATCGCGAATGGCATCAAAAATCTGACGCAGCTTGGCTGCGGTCTCACCCATGTACTTGGTGATGAGGCTATCAAGGCGGACGATGTAGAGCGGAATCCCGAGCTCGCCGGCAAGCGCCGAGGCGGTCATGGTCTTGCCGGTACCAGGTGGCCCAACCAAAAGCAGCTTGCGGCGAGGGGAGAGGCCGTGTGCGCGAATCTTCTCGAAGTTGCGCTGCTCATTGATGATTCTTCCAAGACGGGCATGAGTGGCCTCGTCCAGAATCATTTCCGAAAAGCGGGTCTTGGGAAGAGCTACTGACAGCAGGTTACTCAGCTCGCCGCGAGGCTGCCCGATGGGCACCGGCTGACCGGAAGGCAGACGATTTTTCTTGGCCGAATCAATTAGAGCCCGCAAATCTTCTGCAAGCTTCCCGTGACCCTGCTTAGCCTCATGGGCCGCCATCTGCATAGCAACGGCAAGGAAATGCGTGTCATCTCCCTTGATATGCGAGCGCAGAAGCGCTTTCAGTTGTTCGCCGCTAGCCATGGTTTCTACCTTTGCGTAGGGGTTAGTTTAATCGTTAAGACCCGCTTCTGGCCTTGAATACGTCAACTTTTATTCGCACAAGCAATCAGTGTCTGGCCTGAGTTCAACGCAATTCATTTAACATCGCGGCCCTGCCAAGGGCGGTGGCCATCCAGCTGGGAAGGCTCGCACGGACCGAACCCAGGCTTTCCCACTCCACTTCCGCTAAGTGTCGACGAAGTTTCTGGGCCGAATTTTCAGCCTGATCTTTACCCACCCAGGCCATCGCCCTGAGCGCATCCCCGGCTGGCGTCGCCCCCAATGAGAACAGCCAGTAGGGAGCGTGCTGGAAGTAAATTGTCCGGGAGCCGACTACCAACCGCTTACTGCGCCCTGTGGTCAGGTACACCTCTTTAGTAGAAGCAGCTAGCGTCAACCCCATTGATCTCGCGGCCTGTGCGCCATCGAGCGAGATGCACTGCTTACCCTGAGCGGCGATTGATTTCGCCAATGACTCTGCCGACGGTGCCCTGGTCTGGTCTTTTTCACGCACCGGCGCGACGTAAATACCGCGCGCTATTCGCATCAGTTGCCCGGCTTTAGCCAAGCGACAAAACGCCTGATCAACCGCCGCACGACTACCAAGATGAAGAAACTCCTTGGGCGCAAGAACTCCACCTTCGCTTAGGGATTGGCTGCGTTCCAAGATCGCTTGCGGGATCGATCGCATATGAAAGCTCGGCTCATATCAATGTCAGATATTTGATTACACTTCTGACATTTGAGCAATGACCGTTCGTCTTTTGTCGCCAGGATTGGGCTAACCGGCTCTTTCTCGGCTGCGCTGAACGTCACGACTGCGCGACAGCTAAAGCGGCACAGCTGCGCGCGCATGCGGAACAGGCGTGGACCAAGCAGCTGTCACCCAAAAGTTCTTAGCGTGCGGGCTCTGCCCAGAAGCAGATACGGGCTGCGGCAGTGTCGACGGCAGTTCGAACTGACGCGCCGTGAATTAAATCGCCCACAGGCCTTGACCTTCCCACACGGGGAAGCTTGAAACTTCTCCTCAACAGAAACATTCAAGGGATATTTCAATGGCTTCCGTTGCCCAACAAGACGTCAATCCATCCATGCCCTCAGTCACTCGCCTGAGTCTGCCTATCGAAGGCATGACGTGTGCCTCGTGTGTTGGCCGCGTCGAACGCGCGCTGAAAGAGGTCACCGGCGTGCAGATGGCCTCGCCCAATCTGGCCACCGAGCGCGCCGACATCACTTTCACGGGCTTGGCCGACTCGCAGGCCGCTGTGCGCGCCATCGAGAGCGCCGGCTACACCGTTCGCGAAGAGACCACCGAGCTCGCGATCGAGGACATGACCTGCGCATCATGTGTGGGCCGGGTTGAGAAGGCGCTCGCAAAAGTCCCTGGCGTGCTTGAAGCCACTGTCAACCTGGCGACCGAGAGCGCGCGGGTGCGCCACCTTGCCGGTGTCGCCTCCATCGCCGACCTTGAAGCGGCGGTCGAACAGGCGGGTTACAAGTCCCGCCGCGTGTCTGCCGAAACGCCGACTGCGGGCGATCAGGACGCCGAGCGTCGTGAGAGCGAGGCGAGGGCGCTGCGGCGCGATTTGCTTGTTGCATCCATCCTCACCCTGCCAGTCTTCATCCTTGAGATGGGCTCTCACCTCATTCCCGCCATGCACCATTGGGTGATGGGGGTCCTGGGCCAGCAGACGAGCTGGTATATACAGTTCGCGCTTGCCACCCTGGTCCTGTTCGGCCCGGGCCTGCGCTTCTTCCGCAAGGGCGTACCGGCGTTGCTGCGCATTGCTCCCGACATGAACTCGCTGGTCTCGCTCGGCACTGCGGCTGCTTACGGCTATTCGGTGGTCGCGACCTTTATCCCCAAAGTGCTCCCGCAAGGTACAGCCAACGTCTATTTCGAAGCTGCCGTGGTCATCGTGACCTTGATCCTGCTCGGGCGCACGCTGGAGGCGCGCGCCAAGGGGCGAACGTCGCAGGCGATCAAGCGGCTCGTCGGGCTGCAGGCCAAGACCGCGCGTGTCGAGCGCAACGGCGAGACGATCGAAATTGCGCTCGATCAGGTAACGACAGGTGACGTCGTGCTCGTTCGTCCGGGCGAGAAGGTTCCGGTCGACGGCGAGGTCGTCGACGGAACCTCTTATGTTGACGAGAGCATGATCACCGGCGAGCCGGTGCCCGTGTCGAAGGGAGCGGGAGCCGAGGTCGTCGGCGGTACGATCAACAAGACGGGCGCTTTCAGTTTCCGCGTAACCAAGGTCGGCGCGAACACGATGCTCGCGCAGATCATCCGCCTCGTCGAAGAAGCGCAGGGCTCCAAGTTGCCGATACAGGCGCTGGTCGACAAAGTGACTATGTGGTTCGTCCCGGCGGTGATGGCGGCGGCCGCGCTGACCTTCCTGGTCTGGTTGATTTTCGGCCCAGACCCGGCGCTGACTTTCGCGCTCGTGAATGCGGTCGCGGTTCTCATCATCGCCTGCCCTTGCGCCATGGGGCTGGCCACGCCGACCTCGATCATGGTCGGTACTGGCCGCGCGGCCGAATTCGGCATTCTCTTCCGCAAGGGCGAAGCCTTGCAGGCGCTGCGCGATGTGAGCGTGATCGCTCTCGATAAGACCGGCACACTGACTAAAGGACGCCCCGAACTGACTGACCTCGTCCCTGCCGAGGGCTTCGAATACAACGAGGTCTTGACTCTCGTTGCTGCGGTCGAAACCCGCTCCGAGCATCCAATCGCAGAAGCGATTGTCGCAGCCGCAAAGCAGGCGAATTTCGCGCTCGCACCCATCGAGGGCTTCGAGGCGACACCAGGCTTCGGCGTGTCGGCAAAGGTCGCCGGTCGGACCGTCGCTGTCGGCGCGGACCGGTTCATGACGCAGCTCGGTCTTGATGTGTCGAGTTTCCTGCCAGCCGCCCAGCGTCTTGGCGAGCAAGGCAAGAGTCCGCTCTATGCCGCGATCGACGGCCGCTTGGCGGCGGTTATCGCGATCGCCGATCCGATCAAGGAAACGACGCCCGCGGCGATCAAGGCGCTGCACGCGCTCGGGCTCAAAGTCGCGATGATCACCGGTGACAACGCTGCTACAGCCGCAGCGATCGCCAAGCAGCTCGGCATCGATGAAGTCGCTGCCGAGGTCTTGCCCGACGGCAAGGTCGCAGCACTGAAGAAGTTCCGGACCAATGGCGCGCGGGTCGCCTTCGTGGGCGACGGTATCAACGACGCGCCGGCACTCGCAGAAGCGGACGTTGGGCTGGCCATCGGGACGGGAACCGATGTGGCGATCGAGGCAGCTGACGTAGTACTGATGTCGGGTGACCTGCGTGGCGTGCCGAACGCCATCGCGATCAGCCAGGCAACGATCCGCAACATCAAGCAGAACCTGTTCTGGGCCTTCGCCTACAACGCCGTGCTGATTCCGGTCGCAGCGGGCGCGCTCTACCCGGTGAACGGCACGCTGCTTTCGCCAATCTTTGCGGCTGCCGCGATGGCTTTCTCAAGTGTCTTCGTGCTCGGGAATGCACTCCGGCTCAAGCAATTCAGGGCCCCCATGACCGCCGAAACTCGTACCGAGACGCCGATTAGCAGTACGACATCGAACAAACCACGCCTGGTGAATAGTCGTTAATCCTAGGGATCAGAAACTATGACTGACGAATAAGGAAGTTAACTGGCCGCCACAGATGAAAGGCGGCCAGCCGCTACTGGCAAATGCTTAATGGCAGTGGTAATCGCCCGTTTTGTGGTTGCGATGACAGCCTTTGGAATCCGTACCGCCGCTGTGGGCAAGGGCTGCCACGGAGGTTAAAGCGAGAACAGCAGCAATCAGGACAGCAGAAAACTTCTTCATGAGGAACTCCTTTTCAGTCTCTTGTTATATGTGACACACGTCACGCTTTAACGGTATGGCAAAAGGCCTTCATTGCGCAAGAAGGTTTCTGAAGAGAGGCATCATCACTAACTGAGCGAGCGGATCAGGTGCAGAGCTGCTAGATGGCCGGGGTAGAACCAATAGCCCCAGCGCTTGACCGGCCAAACCCTGAAATGACGCACCCGACGCAGCAGCCATAGTCCAAGCAAGGGGGCGGCAAACGCTGTAAACATGATTAGCAGCGTATAGGGCTGCACCTCCCACTCCGCGACCCATCGGCTGCGACTGTTGGCTAGTACGCAAAGTGCAGCAGGCAATAGCCACACAGGGCCGGGACGCTGAATAGCTAGTAGCAATGCTGCCGGCAGCAGAGCGCCGAAAACCCCATACATCAGGCGCTCTTGAATCAGCACAGCCACGGTTACGCCGGCCAGAGCCAGGACAAAACCGTCGCGCCCACGGTGATGCGCCCCCCAGACGATAAGCAGGCCCAGCATCAGTGAGGGCATTACATTGAGCGTGCTGCTGTCACTGGAAAGCAGGTGATAGGGCAGCTCAGAAATCACCGAAAACGCAGCCATCCAGCCCAGATAGCGAACATTGTCATCGGTGTACACCCCCCCAGATCGAGGGCGTGCGACATTGGCTGCAATCCCCAGGCAGAACAGCGGAAAGGCAAGCCGACCAATTATGAATAGCCAATCAGCCGCCTGTGGCCAGAGGTAGCGTAAGTGATCCAAGAGCATGGTCAGCATCGCCAGCCACTTGATCAGATCCAGGTTGGCGTCGCGCCCTTGCGGGCTCATCTGAGCCACCCCAGCGTAACGCCCGCCAGCAGCAGATAGCGGGCGGCCTTGGCCAGCGTCACAATCAACAGAAAACTCCAGAAGGGTTCGCGCATGACACCCGCCACAACGGTGAGTGGATCACCAATGATCGGCACCCAGCTGAGCAGCAGCGACCAACGACCGAAGCGGTGATAAGCCTGCTGGGTCTTTTCTAGTCGGCTTTCGCTGACTGGAAACCAGCGTTTGTGCCGGTAATGTTCGATAGACCGACCCAGCAGCCAATTCAGTACGGAGCCCAATACATTGCCCGTTATCGCCACCGCCAGTAGTGTCCAGACCGTATAACGGTCAGTCAGCAGCAATCCGACCAGCACCGCTTCCGACTGCATGGGTAGCAGCGTGGCGGCACCGAAGGCGGCGAGGAACAGGCCGACATAGCCGGATAACTCCAACATCACGCTAGGCGTTCAGGCCGTTCCAACCATGGACGCCGACGTAAATCCCCACGCCGATAATCAACAGGCTGGACAGGTACGGGGCCCGACGCGCCACGGTGCCAAACCAAGGCCAACGATTGGACGCTTGGCGTGCGCCGAGAGCGGCGGCGGCACCAACAGTGACTAGGGTAATGGCCAGACCAATGCTGAAGCACAGCACCAAGACGGCTCCGAGCGCGACCTCCTTAACTTGCAGGCAGAGCAGCAGCACGGTGATTGCTGCTGGACAGGGAATCAGGCCGCCCGTAAGGCCGAACATGATGATCTGGCCAGTGGTGACGTTACGGTTGCTGAAGCGCGTACGGATGTCATTGGCATGCGCGCGCTCATGGGCATCCTGATAGCCCTCTAGCGACAGCTCCAGCCCCTCCCGCTCGGTATGCGCTTTATCATGACCGTGGCTGTGCTCGCGGAACTCCAAGTCATAGTCGTGGGAGTGACCGGCATGGCCCAGGCTCAGGCGTGCGGTGAACTCATGAGGCTCGGGAATCTCGTCCAGTGACTCTAGGTAGTCACCCTGATCCGCAAAGCGAAACTGTTGGGCAAACCCATCGGGGCGAGTCGTCAGCAGGCTCACTTCAGCAGCTGGCCAGTCATGGCCAGCCAGGTTCCTCAATCGCCAGCGCGGCGGGACGCTTTCTTCGAAGATCGACAGCTCGACACGACCGTGCCCGGTGTCAATGCGGTGCGTTTCATCGTGATGTTCATGCGGATGCTCATCACCTTCCTCGAAGCGCCACATCTGCTCGCCCCGCCAGGTACGCCAAAGCATCCACACCGCGATGACAATGATGATCGCGGCAGAGGCTAGCTGGAAATACGGCTCGGTGGTTTCGGCGTCCAGGTTCTGACCGAGGTACATGCCGGCCATTGCCACAGCCCACACAATCGCAGTGTGCGAGAGCGTTGCGGCCAATCCCAGGAGCACCGCTTGCTTCACTGAACCACGAATGGCCACGATGAACGCTGCCATCATGGTCTTTGAATGCCCCGGTTCAAGACCGTGCAAGGCTCCTAGAAGGATAGCGCTGGGAAAGTACAGCCAGGCCTGCGAGGCCCCCTGTTGTAGCAGTTCGGCGAAGCTCGACATGAGAGGAACCTAGAGGTACTTGGTGATTTGCTTGAAGTCTTCAAGAGATGTGCGCTCGCCTGCCGCGAGTGCTTCGACTGTGTGCTCCAGGCAGTGGTCAATGTGATCTTGGATAAGCACACGCTTGGCCTGGCAGACGGCTTTTTCAACAGCATGCAGCTGCTGAGCGATATCGACGCAGGCCCGATGATCTTCGATCATGGTGACGATGCTGCGCAGATGGCCCTCCGCTCGCTTCAACCTTTTGACGATATCGCTATGACTTTGGTGCTGGTGGCCGTGTTCGTGATCGCTCATGCCTTGAGTCTCATGCATCAATGAATTACGCTCGCATGCTATCCCCCTGGGGGGGATACGGTCAAACCGACAGCCTCTCCAGATAAGCCGCCCGCTTAGGTATCGAAAGAACCACGACATGCTCAGCCACCCCGTCAGCACCAAGGTGATTTTTGCCCTTGCTCTCGCCATCATGATGGCTTGGGCAGGACATACCTCTGCGCTGTTTATGGGATCGAGCCAGCAGGCTTGGGATGGTGGCGACACCGATCATTCGCATACCCATGGTGACGAGGCGCTGGCCTGTGCGGCGTACCGGGCTCACTGCCACTCGCCTCAGACCGCCGACCATCTGCATGAAACACCGCACCTGACCACGCTGCTGAGTATCACCACACAGCCAGATCGTGCGCAGCCGATAGAAGCCCTTCGCTACTCCATCCCCCCCAGCCCGATCTTTCTGATCGAACGGCCACCACGTCCCATATTCGTGCTCTGACACTGGCCGCCGTGCGGCCCAAGACCACTGCAATTTAGGACTCAACCATGCATTCGCTATTTATGAGCGCAATGGACGCATCGACCGTGCGCCCGAATCGCTCGTTACTACTGTTGCTGCTGTTCACGGCATTGCTGTTTCTCGGCATGCCTGACGCACTGGCCCACGCTGTTGCCGAGGGCGACAAGGGTTTTATCCAAGAAAGCTCGGGGGTGATGGCGCTGCCGTTCATCTACATGGGCGCAAAGCACATGATCACCGGCTACGATCACTTGCTGTTCCTCTTCGGTGTGATCTTCTTCCTCTACCGCCTGAAAGACGTATGGCTCTACGTCACCCTGTTCGCCGTGGGCCACACGGTGACGCTGCTGCTCGGCGTATTGGCGGAAATCAGCATTAGCTCATACGTGATCGACGCCATCATCGGTTTCTCGGTGGTGTACAAGGCATTGGATAACCTGGGCGCGTTCCAGCGCTGGTTCGGTCATCAGCCGAACACCAAAGCGGCCACGCTGATATTCGGCTTGCTGCATGGCTTTGGTCTGGCGACCAAGATTCAGGAGTACGAGATCTCGGCAGATGGCCTGATCACCAACCTGATCGCCTTCAACGTCGGCGTCGAGATTGGCCAGCTGCTGGCCCTGAGTGCCATTCTGATTGTTATGGGCTACTGGCGTCGTACCGCCAGCTTTTGGCGTCATGCCTACACCGCCAACGTCGCCATGATGAGCGCCGGTTTCCTCTTAATGGGTTACCAGCTCATCGGCCTGATCGTGTCTTAATAAGGAATTCTCAACATGTTCAATACCAAGCTTCCAACCTACAGCGAATTGCCGACCAGCCGCCAACTGCTGCGCTCCACCGTGATCGCCGTGAGTGTTGCCGCTGCCTTGCTGGTCACCGTGGTTATGCCATCGGAATACGCCATCGACCCAACTGGAGCTGGCCGCTTGCTCGGCCTGACCCAGATGGGCGAATTGAAAATAACCCTGGCCGAAGAAGCGGCAACGGATGCAGCTGTTCAGCCAGCGACGGCACCAGTCGTACAGGCCCCCGTGCCTGCTCAGCCGGCACCTCAACAACAAGTTGCGGCAGCAGCCGTGGCGGAGCCGGCAGTAGAGCCTCAGCTAACCCTGAAGTCCGATGAGATGACTGTCACGCTGAAGCCGGGCGAGGCTAGTGAAATCAAGCTGGAAATGCTGGACAAGGCCACGATCAGCTACGAGTGGACGACAAATGGCGTACCGGTCAACCACGATACCCACGGTGAGCCCTACAACGGCCCGAATGGCTACTTCCACAGCTACAGCAAGGGTAAACAGGTTAAAGGCGACAAAGGTGAATTCACCGCCATCTTCGACGGCACCCACGGCTGGTTCTGGCGTAACCGCAGCAACAGCGACGTGACCATCACGCTCAAGACCAAGGGCGAATACCTGAGCGTCAAACGAGTTATTTAAAACACGCAGCAATGCTGGGCGTTGATGTCCTCAACGCTCAGCGAACTAGTCGGAAACCACCAAGATTTTACACACTCAACACATCAAGTAGTTTCACTCATGAGCCCAAATGTCGGAGTGCAACCCCGACTCAGTAGCGGGTGTAAAACTTCCAGAGTCCGGCCAACAGTGCCAACCAGAGCAAAATGATCACTATTGCTGCGACTCGACTTACCGGACGCGGTTGCTGGGTCTTTTCCCACGCTAGGGTCAGCTGCCGGCATTCCTCCAGTACAGCCGCAGGCATCAGCTTGATTACTATCCAGATACCCAAAGGTAGCAAGATCACATCGTCCAGGTAGCCAAGGATCGGAATGAAGTCTGGAATTAGATCGATGGGGCTCAGGGCATAAGCGACTACGATGATCGCTACCACTTTCGGCAACCATGGCGTTTGCGGATGCCGGTAACTAAACCACAACATCATCACCTGCCGTTTCAGGGCCTTGGCCCAGCCGCGAACTCGTTGCAATACGTTGCTCACTTTCGAGAAACCGGATCAGAGCGGAAGTACCGGTGGACATCAATAACGCCGCCACCGTAAACGCTATCACTGGCGATACAGCTGTCCAGAGTACACCCACCAACGTGCTTGAAATGAACTTGGCTGTGTCGTTGACCATACCCCTTGCAACGTAGCGATCAGCTCAATTCAGAAAAATTGTGTCCGAAGTTCCTATTCGGCATGTACGTACCAGAAGCCCATCGCTGATCCAGCTTTTAAGCCAGATAGCAGCTTGCAACGGTGACTGTTCGCCATGCGTACTTAGCAGGTACTCACACATCGAAGCGAACGAGCCTCCATCGGTGAGCAACCGCAAAGCCGAGGCTTCACTTGGCTCTAGAGTGCGGTACTGACACACCAACTTATGCCGCCAAACCAGGCAGTTCATGGGGGCAGACAGAACAACAGCATCAGGAATACCGATTTCTGCCTTGGCGGACTTCCACATATCCACCGTGTTGTGCTGTAGCTGCAACCAACAAACTGAGGGGATGAGACACGCCCGTAGACTGACCCAGTCATCGGCGGAAAAACCACCCATCACATCCAGCGACAGCGGTACTGCATCGGGTGCGTCGAAGGCCAGCGTAAAGGTCCACTCAAGTGTGGCGAGTTCCAGCATAGGAGAGCGCTGTGGCTCGGCAACATAACCACGGATGAACTCTGGCAGCTTTTCACCCAGCCAGCGCAAACTGAAATGTCTTGGCGGCCACGCACTGATGTAAGCCAACGCCAGCTGTTCGAATGATTCGTCACCCATCCAGCGATGTAACGCTGGGAAGTCTTCCCTCATGACGCCAAGAAGCCTGGCGCGATAAGCGTTGTGGTAAATCATCAGGCCATCTGTGGCAGGCAGCGTATTGCTACCTTGGATCTGCTCCAACAGCCCAGGTGGGATCGCGCTATCGCCTGTGGCCAGGTAACGCTCCAGCGCTTCCTGCTGAGCACTCAGACGCATGGTGCGGCAGCCCCTAGAACTTTGGCGGAGATAGAGCGCGCCTTGGACAACTCAGCTAAGAGCTCGTCAAAAGGCGGGAAATGATCATCTCGCTCAATCAGGGTGGCAGTAGCACCCAGGTAGTTCAACGCTTCGCCGTACAGGGCCCAAACCGGACCGGCAATCGGCTGATCGTGGGTGTCGATAAGATAGTGACCGTAGTCGCTATGGCCGGCTAGGTGGATCTGGCGAATCCGCTCACGGGGCAGCTCCATGATGAATTGCCAAGGGTCGAATCCCTGGTTGCGTGAACTGACGTAGACATTGTTCACATCGAGCAATATCTCGCAGCCCGTCAGGCTACTCAGCTCGGCCAGAAACTGGGACTCGCTCATGCAGGACGTTTTCCACTGCACGTAGGCCGACACGTTCTCAAGCACAAGAGGTCGTTGCAATATATCTTGAACCAGCCGAACCCTTGATGCGACATGCAGCAGGCTCTCTTGGGTGAATGGCAGTGGAAGTAGATCATGCAGCTGGTGAGCACTGCCCCTGCTCCAACACAGATGATCAGCAACCCAGCGGGGCTGAACTCGGTCGGCTAGATTTTTCAATTGCCGCAAGTAGTCAGCGTCGATCTCATGAGGACCGCCAATCGACAGGGAAACCCCGTGCATAACCAGCGGATATTGCTCTTTGATCGCATCGAGGAAGTAGAGAGCTTTTCCCCCTCCGACCATGTAGTTCTCGGAGATGATCTCGAACCAGTCGACTGCGGGACGTTGCTCCAAAATCTGCTGGTAGTACTCGCTACGCAAGCCCAAGCCAAAGCCCAGCATGTTGCTTTTACTCATTAGAACTCCGAGTCAAGGGAGTGACTTGCACTCCCTTGGATGGGCTTACTCGCTGGTTTTACCGCCGGCCTCATCGCATTTTTCTTGGGTCATCAAGTTGAAGCCTTGACCTTTACATTCTCCCTGGCCTTTGCAGGCGTTCTTTGCAGTCATGCAATCGTTTTGGCCTTTACAGCCATTCACACCAAAGCATTTTACTTCGGCAGTTTTCGCATCCTGAGCCGCTTGTGCAGGTAGGATGGCAAATAGGCTGGCGGCAACGAGTGCCAATGCGGCACCGGTAGCAACGGTATTTGTGGTCGACATAGTGGCAATCTCTCTTGAGGGTTATGTGGAGGTCAGGACTATTTAGTGCCACTGACCCGAAGAAGCTTAGGCATCGCTGCCAGGCATGCCATAAAACGAATCCGCACAGGCTTCATTAGCGGGCATGAACAGACACTACAGAGCCCTGCAGAGTCTCCACAAGAAAGAAGTAGCAACCTGACAGAACTGTAATGTTCAGCTCAGGTTTATGACAGGGCACTCTGGTTAAGGTTACTTCGAGCCTGAAGCTCAATGCCTGATGGCGACCCAATCAGGGTCACTAGGCTAACTGAACTAAATCGAGGACTGTCCAGATGAAATCAATTAAATCCCTGTTCGTGGTTATCGCGCTTGCCGCGTCTTCGTTGGCAATGGCAGAAGGCGGTGCTGACCGTACTTTTGCGCGCATGGAACAGGCCAGCAAGGTCTCGATGGAAGCCTATCAACTGGCCCAACAACAGAAAAACGAGTCGCCGGTAGCTGGTACTAAAGCCAAAACAGCCGATCACGCCAACTGCTAGTTCGCGGTCAACCTGACAGAAATGTAATCACTTAGCCGGTTGAGATATGGCAATTTCTCAAGCTCGCTGTCGCAACGATTTGAAAAATCACGACAGTGGGCAAGGCTGATAGGGAAACCCCTCCCAGGATGAAACTAACAATCAACCTGACGTCACGGTTGGTTACCCCTGGTTCCTCCAACTGATTGGATATAACGGTATGCACTGCAAAACCTCAAGACGAACCTTCGTTAAAGGCTTGGCCGCCACCGGCATTCTCGGAGGCCTTGGCTTGTGGCGCACTCCCGTTTGGGCGGTGACCAGCCCAGGTCAGCCCAACGTATTGACTGGCACCGACTTCGACTTGTTCATTGGTGAAACGCCAGTAAACATAACCGGCGCAACCCGGACCGCGATGGCTATTAACGGGTCTATTCCAGGGCCAATTTTGCGCTGGAAGGAAGGTGACACCGTCACGTTGCGGGTGAAAAACCGCTTGACCGAAGACACCTCGATTCACTGGCACGGCATCATTTTGCCCGCCAACATGGATGGTGTACCTGGCTTGAGCTTCCACGGCATCGCGCCCGATGGCATGTACGAGTACAAGTTCAAGGTCAATCAAAACGGTACCTACTGGTACCACAGCCACTCAGGGTTGCAGGAGCAGATTGGCGTTTACGGCGCTTTGGTGATTGATGCCAAAGAGCCTGAGCCATTCAGCTATGACCGTGACTACGTGGTGATGCTGACTGACTGGACCGATGAAGACCCAACCCGGTTATTGGCCAAGCTCAAAAAGCAGTCGGACTACTACAACTTTCATAAACGCACCGTTGGCGACTTTATCAACGACGTCAGCGAGCAAGGTTGGTCGGCAACAATTGCAGATCGCAAGATGTGGGCTGAAATGAAGATGAGCCCCACCGATCTCGCCGACGTCAGCGCCTATACCTACACCTACCTGATGAACGGCCAGGCACCTAATGGCAACTGGACCGGTATCTTCAAGCCGGGTGAAAAGCTCCGTTTGCGCTTTATCAACGGTTCGGCGATGAGCTACTTCGACGTACGTATCCCCGGCTTGAAGATGACCGTGGTGGCCGCCGACGGCCAGTACGTAAGCCCGGTCAGTGTCGACGAGTTCCGTATCGCCGTTGCCGAGACCTACGACGTGATTGTCGAGCTCGCCGAGCAAGAGGCTTACACCATTTTTGCTCAGTCCATGGATCGCACCGGCTATGCCCGCGGCACTCTGGCTATACGAGAGGGCTTGAGCGCTGCAATACCCGAAACGGATCCTCGCCCCCTGATCGCCATGGGCGACATGGGTATGGATCACGGCAGCATGGCGGGTATGGACCATGGCAGCATGCAAGGCGACATGAGCGGCATGGACCACAGCAAGATGGCTGGCATGAGCCCTGGTGCCATGCAAGGTGACATGGCGGGCATGGATCACAGCAAAATGGCCGGCATGGACCATTCAGGTATGGCGGGGATGGGCGCAGGCGCATCAATGCAAGCGCACCCAGCCTCTGAAACCAATAACCCGCTGGTCGACATGCAGACCATGACCCCAACCCACAAGCTGGACGATCCGGGCATCGGATTGCGTGGTAATGGTCGTCGCGTGCTGACCTATTCCGACTTAAAAAGCACCTTCCCCGATCCGGATGGCCGTGAGCCCAGCCGAGCCATTGAGCTGCACCTCACCGGGCACATGGAGAAATTTTCTTGGTCATTCGACGGCATCAAGTTTTCGGATGCCGAGCCGTTGCGCCTTAAGTACGGCGAGCGCGTGCGCATCACGCTGGTCAACGACACCATGATGACGCACCCCATCCACCTTCACGGCATGTGGAGTGATCTGGAGGATGCGAACGGCAACTTTATGGTTCGAAAACACACCATCGACATGCCGCCAGGTTCCAAACGCAGCTATCGAGTAACGGCTGATGCATTGGGTCGCTGGGCCTACCACTGCCACCTGCTACTCCACATGGAAATGGGCATGTTCCGTGAAGTTCGTGTGGATGAGTAAAGGAGATATCTGATGAGCACTTTTATGAAGCGAAAAGCCCTGGTTGGCAGCGCTGTTATGTTGAGCCTTTCGGCTGTTCTGTATGCTCCGCTGTCATTGGCCGGTGCAGGTCACAGTGAGCACGAACAACACGCGACTCAAGCCCCTGCGTCTGAAGCCGCAAGTGAAAAAAATACCGCGCACGCGAAAGAAAAGGCTGCGGCTAGCCAGCAAATGGATCATGGCGGCATGGACCACGAAAACATGATGGATAAGCATGGCGGCAGCGAAGCCGAAGCAGGTTCGAACCATGACCACTAGGCTTTTACACCCGTCCCTAATAGCACTGGCAGTGTCGCTGAGCGTGCTTAGCAGCGGGTTAACTCACGCTGCAGAGGAAATGGATCATTCGGCCATGGGCCACGGTTCCATGCCGATGGACCATAGCAAGATGAACCACGGCTCTACCAAAGAACCGATGCCGGGCATGGATCATAGCCAGATGGGTCACAGCCAAAGCCAGCCCCCCAAAAAAGCTCCGGCTATGGACCACAGCAAGATGGGTCACGGCGCCATGCAAGGGCAGATGGAGGGTATGGATCATACAAAGATGAACCATGGTTCCGCTGAAGCCCCGAGAACCACCAGTCGCACGCCTATCCCGGTACTGACAGATGCGGATCGTGAAGCAGCGTTCCCGCCTTTGCTAGGCCACAAGGTTCACGACAGCGCCATCAACAGCTTTTTCCTGCTCGATCAGCTCGAATACCAAGATGCCGATGAAGGCAGCACCTTGGCTTGGGATGCGTCCGCTTGGATCGGCGGAGACATCAATCGTCTCTGGCTGCGCTCCGAAGGTGAACGCACCAATGGCGTCACTGAGGATGCTGAATTGCAGGCCTTGTACGGGCGCTCGATTGGTCCTTGGTGGGATGTGGTCGCGGGTGTTCGCCAAGACTTCAAGCCAGAGACGCCACAGACTTGGGCCGCATTCGGCATCCAGGGTATGGCGCTGTATGCCTTTGAGGCGGAGGCCACTGCCTTTGTCGGCGAGAACGGCCAGACGGCTGCGCGCTTAGAGGGCGAGTACGACATCCTGCTGACCAATCGCCTAATCCTTCAGCCGACCGCTGAAGTGAATTTCTACGGCAAGAACGATTCGGAGCGAGGAATCGGCTCCGGTCTGGCCAACGCCGAGGTCGGTCTTCGACTGCGTTACGAGATCATTCGCCAGTTCGCACCCTACATCGGCGTTTCCTGGAGTCGCTCCTACGGTAATACCGCCGATTTAGTGCGCGATGAGGGCGGGGATGTTGAAGAGGCACGCGTGGTTGCCGGTATTCGGATGTGGTTTTGAGAGCCTGACATGAAAAGAACAATTAAAACCTTAGTGGCGGCGGGTGTCGTCGGAAGCGCTGCATTAGTTGGCGGTGCCTACTTGGGCTTGGTCAACGTGGGTGCCGATGACCCTCACTTCCCGGCAGTACATGCTTTCCTGGCAATGGCCAGAGACCGCTCTATCGAAGTGCGGTCAAAGGATATAGAAGTACCCAACCTCAATGATGACGCGCTTATAAAAACCGGAGCTGGCAACTACAACTCTATGTGCATCGGCTGTCACTTGGCACCGGGTGTTGCTGAAACAGAACTCAGCCAATCGCTGTATCCCGCTCCGCCGAACCTGACCAAGGTTGGCATCGATGGCAATCCAGCCGCTGCATTTTGGGTGATCAAGCACGGTATCAAGGCCACAGGCATGCCGGCCTGGGGTAAGAGCATGGGTGATCAGTACATCTGGGGCATGGTCGCGTTCCTCGATCAACTGCCGAAAATGGATGCTGGGCAGTATCAAGCCCTAGTTGCATCGAGCGGCGGTCACGATCATGGCGGCGGTGAGACCCAGATGCATAACCACGAAGGTCAACATGGAAGCGCCAAGGCGGATCATCACGCCGAGCCGGAAGCTGCGACGGATCATCATGCTTCGGATAGTTCAAAGGCGAACGCAGGTGCCGATCATCACGGTGATTCGTCGAGCAGTGCAGATCATCACGCAGCAGATATGACGCCATCAGGCAGCGGCGCAGACCACCATGAGACGGATGGCCAAACAGCGGAAGGTGCTGCTGGTCATCACGAAACAGAGCCAGCTCAAAAGGAGCAGACCCCGGCCGCTGCCCCCAATACTCACACCCATGCCGATGGCAAAGAGCACCTTCATGACAGCTAAATGTAAAGGAGCGCAGGTGGCGATGTTGGCCGCCTTGTTTATGGCCTCGGCAGTTCAATCAGCTGATGCCCTGACAATCGACGTGCACCGTGATGCAAATTGTGGTTGCTGCAAGAAGTGGATCTCGCACTTGGAAGCGAACGGCTTCAAAGTCATCGACCATGTCGAGCGCGATATGACTTCTGTGAAGCAACAACTCGGCGTTGCACCACGACTGGCGTCCTGCCATACCGCCGTGATCGACGGCAAATTCGTCGAAGGTCACGTACCAGCAGCGCAAATCATCGAACTCTCCAAACGTGATGATCTGGCTGGTATCGCCGTTCCCGGCATGCCGGCAGGCTCACCTGGTATGGAAATTGGTGGTACGCAGCATGCCTATCAGGTTATCGGGTTTACCAAGGCCGGTACTGACCAAGTTATTGCCGACTACCCCGCGAAGTAATACTCCTAGCTAGAACCGAGCACTCAGGCTTTCCATTTAAAGGTGAGTGCCCGGAACCACGAGTTCTCACTCCTGTGCCCTCGTTCACCCTCAATTGTAGTGGTCTAATGAAACCGGACACTCATTTAGGCGAGAATACTCGCCAGAACGAGGTGTCATATGACCAAGCAACGCCGTACCTTTTCCCCTGAGTTCAAACGCGAGGCTGCTGACCTCGTGCTCAGTCAAAACTACAGCTTCATCGAGGCCAGTCGCTCACTGGGTATTGGTGAGACGGCTCTGCGTCGTTGGGTCGATCAGCTCCAGCAAGAGCGAACAGGCTTGACACCTAAAAGTAAGGCGCTGACTCCGGAGCAGCAAAAAATCCAAGAGTTGGAAGCTCGGATTGCTCGGCTCGAGCGAGAGAAATCGATATTAAAAAAG
>NZ_FPBC01000018.1 GCF_900116605.1 Pseudomonas marincola | reverse complement strand
CAGGATCGAGAAAGCCAAGGCCCAGGTGCGTGCAAAGGTCGAGCATCCGTTCCGGGTGATCAAGCGCCAGTTCGGTTATGTGAAAACGCGCTTCCGTGGCCTGGCGAAGAACACCGCACAACTGGTGACTCTGTTCGCGCTGTCGAATCTGTGGATGGCACGCCGACATTTGCTGGCGAATGCAGGAGAGGTGCGCCTGTAATGTTGGAAATGGCAGCTGCGAGGTTATCGCGGCGGCCAGAAACACCCAAATGAGCGGGTGATCTGATCGTTTTTGATCGATTTGCCGCTTTTAAAATCAGCAGAGGGTGAAGTCAGCCAGAAATGCATGGCTACTTCAGACCATCCCTAAGTCTACTGCCGTCTTATCTATGCTGGGCCTGACCATTCTAGGTTCTGTATGTTTTTGAATAGTTCTACAAGATGGTCCATTGACATGTCTATCAGTGGTTCATACATAAATGAGTTCAGATGAATATTTTCTGGGGTCATGAGCGTGACTTGGCTTAGTACTTTCTCAATAGGTTGAAAGTCCTGCCTGCCGGCTTGCTCTTGTACGATCCTGTCGTAAAGTCTTCCGGTTTGATTACTGCTTATCCGGGATTTATCTGCTACGTGTTCCCACATGAACTCTTCGGCTTTAAGTCTAATTGCGATAGATAGTGCAATTTTACGTTCTAGGGACAAGGAGTCGTTCAGGTCTTCTTGTTCTATTAGATTGTTGGCAGTTTCGTATATTAAATCTATAACTGCCATTCCTTTGTCAAAGTGAACGCTCAGGTCTTTCCTCGGTATAATCTCAGCGATTATATCCTCTAGGTCCGCTATTTTCAGATTGTGGGTTTTGTATTCTGGCTCGGCCTCATCATGTTTAATGTGGATCATTGATGTGAGTTTTTTGTAGTCAGGGGATGCGCCGTCTTTGAATTCTATGAGGTTCCTAATGAAGGGGATCATAGAAATTAGAATTCTCGGGTCTTCATGGAATTTTTGTTTCCATAACTCAAAGGGGCTAGATACGTCTTTGCTGCCGCCTTTCAATAGCTTTATTCTGTCGCCGCATTTTTGAGCAATGAATGAGTTGTCCCACTTTGCTTTGTCTAAAATCCGTCCTTGAACGGTTCTGTAGAAATCAAAGTTATGTGTCAGGATTATAATCCGAAAAAGATCTTCTTCTGCGAGTTCTTTTAGATACTCAACGATGGCGTACTTGTTTTTGTAGTCAAATGAGTCTGCTATGTCGTCTATAATAATTGTGGTCCGCTCCCCTGCCGCTAATCTTGCTCTAAAGTCGAAGATTACGTAGAGAAGGTACATCGCTCGTCTTTCCCCAACTGAAAGACAGTCGAGCGAGTCTAGTTGCCCTCTGTCAAATCGAACCGGTGTTCCATCCTCGCCTGGGAAAGTGAACACCATGTTGGGGGCTACAGTTCCTAGTATGGCGTTTTTGTGGTCTTCAATATCTAGCCCGAATGGAACAAAAAATCGTCTTTTGAAGATGTCTTGGGCGTCATGCCAGAGGGTGCTCTCTAAATTTGCTTGCAGCTCTATTTCAGTCAATCTGTCCCGCTTACTTTGAAATAGAAGAGATAAGCTTTCAAAACTGTCTGGGTCTGTCAGGTAATAGGATGACCACAATACCTTCTTAAGGTTATCAAGGTTGCTTAGGTAGGTTGATATAATGGGCGACTCTTCCAGGACTTCCTGAAATGTCTTAATTGAGGCAACTCCAGATATTATTTTGTTTGCAATTCTCTGGAGTTCACCGTCCCCAAGTATTGCCTCGCTTTCTTTTTTGAGAAGCTCATCTAGTGCGGTTTGGTCGCTGATAGGCTCAGCTTTTCCTTTCATTAGCAGCTTATGGTCTGCTTCAAAAAACCTCTCTTTTTTTAAGTTTTTTGAGACGGAGGCTGCGTTTGATGGATTAAATTTCCCTCTGGAAAATAGCGAAGATTGCTCTATCAGTTCGTTATATCTAGTGCTGTAGTCATGGATGTTGTCTCGTATTTTTGGGTCTTGTAAGAGTTCTATTACTTTAGGGTCGAGTACTTTAGCGTAGGCAACGCTTGCTAACTCTGGTAGAGCCTGTTCAAATCTCTTTATTTCATCAATTGCATCGAAAATGTCAGTGGCGCCGAAGTCATCGATAATCTGAGCTTCTACCTTGTCGGCTGAAATTTTAGATAACTTGCTGAGTTTTTTTGCTATCTGAGCTCGTGCGTCGAGGATTTCTTTATAGATTGAATCGTATATAGCCTTTTGACTTCTATTGACCAGAAGTGTAGATAGATCTTGCACGTTGTAACTAGAATCAAATGGCTTTACGACTAGTATTTCAGAGGGCTTAATGTCTTCATCGTCTATTTTCACGCTATATTCGGCTTGGCGATTGTAAATAAGCTCCCTTGGGATTTCCCCTTTTTGAAGGCAGTGGAAAGTCTTTGCAAGGGAGGTTTTCATTACCCCGTTCGGAGCATAAATCAGTTGGGCGTTTGCCTTGTTGAATAGGAAATTTTCTTCGAAGTTTTGTATTCCAAAGCAGTTCTTGAGGCGGATGGATAACTTTTCCATGTTCTTGTCCTGTACATTTTTCTTCATGTTCTTCGCTTCCTGCTTTCCCGCATTTGGGTGATCTGACCCTAATGCATCACAAAAAGGAGAGAATTTATTTTCGTCTTGTCATTCTTCATCGAAGTAGTCGCTATCCAGCTTCGGCAACTTTAGTAGACGCGAGGTTACGCCGACTTCGTGATCCATCATCAAGTTGACCAATCGGTTGCCGTCTACCAACACCATGCCTTCTACGGAACGGGAAAAGTCGATTGCCTGCGCTGTAAAACCGGATGTGGTGATAAATACGCCGCGCTTTGCTTTCTGCCCGGCAAGAGCGCCATAGAAGGCTTGAAGTTCTGGCCGGCCAACTGTGCCCTGCCAACGCTTGGCTTGCACGTAGACCTTTTCTAGTCCGAGCTTGTCGAGTGAAATTACCCCGTCGATGCCGCCATCACCGCTGCCGCCAACCCGCTGCAGATCGTTGCGGTTAGCGCCGTATCCTAGGCTGTGCAGCACGTCCAACACGATGATTTCAAAGCGATTAGGGCTCACTTGCAGGAGGTTATCCAGCACGTCAGCAGCTGTTGCTTCGCGCAGTTCGCGCAAAGCCTGCTCTAGACGGTCATCTGGACTTACAGTTGCTGAGTTGGGTGACGGTGCTTGCTGTTCTTGGTCATCAAGCGGGACGGCATCTGTCGGGGCTTTGAGTTTTACATTCATGAACCCGATGGCGAGTTGTTCGACTTTATCTGCGCTCAGTGGGCATAAATGCTGCGCGGCATAACCAATGCCTTCATCTGTCAGCTTCCAGTATCCGCGTTTAACGCTGCTCGATAGGCCCGCTCGCTTTAGTCTGTCATGCGCCCATCCTGCACGGTTTTTGTAGGTGGCTTGGCCGCTGGCAATCAGCTCTTGGCGTTGTGCTTCTGACAGTTGGAGCGAGTCAGCTGCGGCTTCATGGGCGTCACGTGCTGTCGCGCCTTCGGGCGTGGCGGCTAGGTAGCGCAGGATCGGCTCAATAAACTGGTCGTAGGTAGGGACGGACATTGCTACTCCAGGCGCAGGATTGATGGCAGGGCCGCGTGCTAAAGGCTCTGCATGGTTTTGCATTTGGGGAAGGTTGAGCAGCCCCAGAATTGTTGGCCGACATTGGCTCCAGTTTTACGGGTGCGAATAACCAAGGCGCTGCCGCATTTCGGACATTGCCGCTCGGCTGTCGGATCACTCCGGCGCTTGAGGTTTTGCACATGCTCGCGCTGGGTGGCGAGGGTTGGCGCGCGGCGGCCGGTTTGCAAGGCGTGCAGCATGACGCTGACTTCATCTTCGCTGAACACTGGCTGCTGGAATGATTTGATGTAGCGAATAAAGCCAATGCCTTGGGTGACATTGGCCGGCATTGGTGTTTTGAAGGTGCTGCCGCCGACAAAGCTGACTACCGAGTGCAAGTGCGCGAAATTAACGCCAAGGGTGGTTTCCAGTGCTTTGAGGTGTTTGTAGTTTTGCCGCAGCGGATTCTGGAATTTGAAACGCCGCTTAAAAATCTGCTGCATCCACTGCGCCTGCTTTTCGCTGCCGAATATCCAGCCGCTCATGTTCTTCGTTTCCAGCACGAAGATGCCGTAGGGCGAGATAAATACGTGGTCGATCTGCGTGGTGCCGTCTGGCGTGTTAAGCGTGACATTGTGCAGGCGGCGGTAGGTTTGCTTGTCCAGTTGCCAATGGGCAAATAGCCGCACCAGTAGCTCGCCAACGTGGCCCTTGAACCAGGGAGACTTGATGAGGCCTGCAAGCATTGCCAGCGGAATTAACCAGCTAACAACGCCCCAGACCTGGGCGATCATCGGAGAGAAATCCATTTCTTACTCTTCGCAATCCTGAGAGATAACCCGATAGTACCGAAATTAGCAGCAAAGGCACGAAAGTATTGCAGTCGTTAAGCAGTGCGACGCCTGCGTAAATTTCAGGTCGGCAGATTAACTGCGCTATTTATTTGGTAGCGAGTACTGCGCCCACCTCCCCGCAGCCGGATTATGCAGCCTTTCGCTACAAGGTCGCTCAGGTGGCGAGTGGCTGTCGCTTTCGAGACCTTGGCTACAGCTTGGTATTGAGCGGCGCTGATACCTTCCTCAAAGCCTCGCTCCCCTCCATCGAGCAGGCGGTTAAGCACTTTGATTTGCTCTGCAGAAAGGGCGTGGCTTCGGTGCGTTTGCCAGAAGCGTGCCTTTGCCAGGCTGCGGTCGATGCGGGCAAGTGCTTGTTCCAGGCTTTTGAGCAGTGTTACGAGAAACCACTGCAGCCAGGCGGTGATATCCAGCGTGCCTTTCTGGCTGATTTCGAGGATGTGGTAATAGCCTGCACGGTCGTCGAGGATGCTCGCCGACATGGCGTAAAAACGGATGGCTTGCTGCTCGCCCTGGGCCAGCGCCATGTCGGTAATGGCACGGGTAAGACGGCCGTTACCGTCATCGAAGGGGTGTAGAGTGACGAACCAGAAGTGGGCAATGCCGGCGCGTAATATCGGGTCGAGACCGGCATCGCTGCGGCTGCTCTCGAACCAGTTAAGAAAATCTGCGAGCTGTTCTTCTAATCCAGAGCGCGGCGGGGCTTCAAAATGCACGGTAGGTCGGTCGAGCCTGCCAGAAACAACCTGCATAGGCTCTTCGCCGCGGAGCGTACCAACCCGCAACTGACGAGTCAGCAGGTTATCTTCGTCAGGGAACAGCCAGCAGTGCCAGCGGTATAGCCTTTTTATATCGAGCGGTTGTTGGTGTGCGCTGGTGGCATCGAGGAGCAATTGCGCAAGGCCTTCGGAGCGTGCACTGACTCGGCCTTCTTCGCTGATTCCCAAACGCCTAGCGAGGGAGGAGCGTACCGAGCCGACATTCAGCTGCTCACCCTCGATAGCTGATGAGGTGACGATGTTCTGCAGCATAGCATCCAGGCTGCTCTGTACTTCAGTGCCACTGCCCACTGCACCTAGCATTCCTAGCAAACGCCCCTGGGCCTGATTGCAGGCACGAAGCAGCGGGACTAGCGTTTCGGCTTGCCAGTTGAAGTTTGGCCATTCCGGCTGCTGCCAGATCCAGAGAGGGTCATTCATGGGCTTGCTCATTTGTGAGCCGATTAGCGAATATATTCGGCTCATTGCATGAGCTGATAATGTCAGCTATTCGGCTCATTGTCTAATCATCAGCCCAGTTGTTTGGCTGGATGTACACGCCCCTGAACATCGCCTTCAGTGCGGCGTGCCCGGCCTTAGGCATCGCGCTCAAATTTCCAGCGTTTGCACCGTCGTAGCTGGGGAAGAGTCCCAAAGCACCTTTATCGCCAGTGCAGCGGCGCTGCTATTGGCGGCTCTGTTCACCGTTTTCACGGCGCGCTCGAAAGTGTGAGCCCAATTGATTCATCCGACGGAGTGTGGCCATGCATAGACACGCCTTGGTCACATCGAAGTTGTAGCAGGCCTCATTGAGTTGATGGGGCAGGCGATGTGCAGGTGATATTAACAGCAGACTAGTTTCACCGTCTGATGACGACAGAACGAAGGGAGTGCCTGTGGGCATGAGACACCCGTCGCTTGGGCGGTTCATGCGGGTAACGTGGGGATTGATAAGCAAGACTAATAACGGCTATCTCCGCTTGCAAAGCCCGAACTAGAGCCATCAGTGCTAATGTCAGATAAATGCAAAGCTTGGCAGCCAAGTGTCTGTCTTCTTAAAAAATACTAACCATCGTGATAGCAGGTGAGTCATGGAGCTACGAATTAACCAAAAGACCTACAAGGTCGACGCCGAAGCTGACACGCCGCTGTTGTGGGTTATCCGCGACGACCTAGGCATGACCGGCACAAAGTACGGCTGCGGCCTGGCTCAATGCGGTGCCTGCTCGGTGCTGGTAGACGGCAACGTGACGCGCTCATGTGTGACTCCGGTTGCGAGTGTTGTCGGCCGGGAGGTCACGACCATCGAGGCAATCGAGTCTGACGAGGTTGGTAAGCAAGTAGTGACGGCGTGGGTCGAGCGTCAGGTTGCTCAATGTGGCTACTGCCAGTCCGGTCAGGTGATGGCAGCGACAGCCTTACTCAAACGGAACCCTTCCCCTAGCACCGCTCAGATCCAAGCAGCGATGGTCAATCTCTGTCGCTGCGGGACTTACAACGCCATCAATGCCGCTGTGCACGATTTGGCTAACAACATCGGCTCCTCTGCGGCGCCTAACGAGGAGGGTGTCTGATGAGTAAGCGTATTAATGCCGAAACCCCAGCGCCTGGGGAACCTGTCAATCTATCGCGCCGCCGCTTTTTGTTATCGTCTGCCGGTACCGCTGCTGGTGCTTTGATACTGGGTTTCGGCCTGCCGCTCGGTTCAGCAAGAATGCAGGCCATGGCCGCAGAGCCCAACGCAGCAGGAACACAGGTAAACGCATTCCTAGAGATCCGCCCTGATAACACTGTGCGCCTGTTGTGCCCCTTTATTGAGGGCGGGCAAGGTACGTACACCGCAATGGCGCAGATCGTTGGCGAAGAACTGGACGCTGATCCATCGACCTTTGTAGTTGAGAGCGCGCCGCCTGGTGAAGCGTATGTCGTCATGGAGAGCGGCCTGCGGATCACTGGTGGCAGCATGTCTGTCCGGATGGGTTATCCCTCGATGCGGCGCTTGGGTGCGCTTGCGCGTGCGATGCTTTTGCAGGCTGCTGGAACCCGGCTGAATGTGCCCGTTTCCGAATTGACGACCGAACCGGGCCATGTGCTGCACGCAGCTTCGGGCCGTTCTCTGAGCTACGGCGAACTTGCGCCCGATGCAATGGATTTGCCGGTCCCCAATGCTGAGAGCATCACGCTGCGCGACCCAAGCAAGTTCCGCTGGATTGGCAAGCCAGTACGCCGTCTGGATAGTTACGAGAAATCCACCGGTAAGGCGATCTACGCCATCGATATGCAAGTGGAAGGCATGCTCCACGCTGCAGTTCAACATGCGCCACGTCTGGGAATGACCGTAGGCACCTTGCGCAACGAGGCGCAGGTCAAGGCGATGAAGGGCGTACATTCGATCCACCGTTTGCCCGGCGCTGTGGCTGTTGTCGCTGAGCGCTGGTGGCATGCTAAGCGCGCCGTCGAAGCTATTCAGGTGCAATGGCAGGAGGCGGCAGCGGACTCCCCGCTTCGGGTCATGCCAGCAGACTTCTCCAGCGTGGCTTTTCGTGAGCAATTGGCCAATGAGCCGGGACCTGGCCGTGATGCCGAAAATGAAGGGGATACCGCTGGCATCCTGGCCAAGGCAGCCACTGTTATCGAAGCCACTTACCATAACCAGCACGTGAATCACGCTCAGCTCGAGCCCCCATCTGCGTTGGCTCGGTTCAATGCCGATGGCTCGCTGGATATTTGGCTACCCAACCAGGCGCAAGATGCTTTCCTTGCAGACATCGTCAAGCGCACGGGCCTTGAGCCTGAGAAGATCAAGCTACATACGCCTCTGATTGGCGGCTTTTTTGGTCGGCACTTCCTGTATGACACCGCCAACCCGTTCCCGCAAGCTATCGAATTAGCCAAAGCGGTCGGCCGTCCGGTGAAACTGATCTGGAGCCGCGAGGAGGAGTTTCTGCGTGATGTGCTGCGCCCTGTAGCCGTGGTCAAGTTTCGCGCAGCGCTTGATGATAAAGGCATTCCCGTAGCTATAGAGGCAGTAAGCGCAACTGAAGGACCGACTGAAGGGATTGCTGGGGAACAAGGTCCAGAGTTGGACCCGACGGCCCTTGAGGGGCTGACTGGAAAGGCTTATGCAATCGCTAATAAGCGTATCGCTCAGGCTTACGTGAAGGGCCCGGTGATGGTGGGCTACTGGCGTTCAGTGGGCAATTCGCTCAACGATTTCTTCTATGAGACGTTCCTTGATGAGTTGGCCGAGAAGGGCGGTCATGACCCATACGAACTTCGCCTGCAACTGTTGCAGGACAACCAACGCCTTACGCATCTGTTGAAGTCTGTGGCTGAGCTTTCAGGTGGTTGGAAGCCCGGGCCATTTACCGCCGAAGATGGCTCACGACGCGCGCGGGGCATTGCCATGGCCTCGCCATTCGGAACTGAAACAGCAGTGGTTGCCGAAGTGTCGATAGAAAATGGTCAGGTCAGAGTTCACGATATCTGGCAGGCAATTGACCCGGGCAGCATCGTCAATCCAGCCATCATCGAAGCGCAGGTTAATGGCGCTGTAGCGCTGGGGTTATCGCAGGCATTGGTTGAGGAGACGGTCTACATCGATTGCCAGCCGCGAGCACGCAACTTCGATCTCTACCCAGTTTTGCGACCGTCGCGAATGGCGCGTGTGCACGTGAAGGTGATCGAGAGCGGTGCGAAGATGGGCGGCATTGGTGAGCCTCCGCTTCCTGCCGTTGCCCCCGCGGTGGCCAGCGCAGTGGCCAGGCTCACCGGACAGCGTATTCGTAGCATGCCCATGTCTAACTACACCTTTAGTCAACCATCATGACGGGAACCGCTGACCATGAGTAATCGGTATTTGGTGAAAGCGGCCGGCTTGGTTGTAGTGGTCGGCATTGCTGTAGCGGGCTTGCTGGTTTGGTACGGCACCCGAGTGCCCGACTCTACCTTCGATAGCGCAGCCAACTCCAACTTGTCAGATGCTGCACTCGTGCAGCGCGGCGAATATGTAGCCAGGTCTAGCGACTGCGTGGCTTGCCACAGTCTGCCCGATGGCCCGGCCTTTTCCGGTGGGTTGGAAATGGCCACGCCGCTAGGGTCGATCTATGCGACCAACATTACCCCAGATGACAAAGCAGGCATTGGCCGCTACAGCTTGGCTGACTTCGATCGCGCTGTTAGACATGGCGTTGCTCCGGAAGGACGCAGGCTCTATCCGGCAATGCCTTATCCGTCGTACGCCAAGCTAAGCGACGAGGACGTACGCGCCTTATATGCCTTCTTCATGCAAGGTGTGGGTCCGTCCGAGGTCGCCAATGTGCCAAGTGAAATTCCCTGGCCGCTTAACATGCGCTGGCCTATAGCAATGTGGAACACGCTCTTTACCGAGCCAGGCACTTTCGCCGAGAACACTGAGCAGGACGCACAGTGGAATCGTGGCGCTTATCTGGTTTAGGGCGCTGGGCACTGTGGGAGCTGTCATACGCCACGCGGTCTGGCATTCAATGAAAAGGGGCTGAGTGAGGCAGACGAGCAGTTCCTGGCCGGCGCGCTTCTTGATGGCTGGTACGCCCCGAGTTTGCGCAATGACCCTAACACTGGGCTCGGGCGCTGGAGCGAGGCAGATATCGCACAGTTCTTGAAGGTTGGACGTAATCAGCATGCCGTGGTGTATGGGTCGATGACTGAAGCGTTCAATAACTCAACACAATTCATGACGGACGCTGATCTGGGCGCGATCGCTCACTACCTCAAGTCTTTGCCGGGTGACCCTGAGCGTGACGGTAAGCCTTGGGAGTACATGGCCGCTAAGGATTCAGCATTTACCAGCGCCGGTGGGCACCTCTACGAGACGCGCTGTGCCTCTTGTCATGGCAATGATGGCAAAGGACAAGCCCCGTGGATACCGCCGTTGGCGGGTGCAACTTCTGCGTTGATTGCTGTATCTGACTCGGCCATTAACATCAGTCTCAATGGCTCTTTGCGGGTGGTCGCCGATGGGGTGCCGGATGCCTACCGTATGCCTGCGTATCGCGAGCAATTAACGGATCTGGAGATCGCGCAGGTTGTGTCTTTTGTGCGCACGACTTGGGGCAATAGTGGCGGGGAAGTGGATTCGCAAGCAGTCGCACGTCTGCGCGAACATACCGATCCAGCCAGCCCCACGCCAATTGTTTTGCATATGCGATAAGCCTCAGGAGCCTTGATGGAAAGCATTGATCTACTGGTCCTGCGTACTGCCCGTGATTGGCTGTCTGCGGGTGAGCGCGTGCTGCTGGTGACCGTAGCGCGAACGTGGGGCTCTTCACCTCGGCCAGTGGGGTCGATGATGGCGCTTCGCAATGATGGACGAGTGGTTGGCAGCGTGTCCGGTGGGTGTATAGAGGATGACCTCATCCACAAATACACAACGGCTCATGGTGCGGAAGGCTTGCCACGAAGACTGCCTGAGGTGGTTCGCTACGGAGTAAGCTCCGACGAAGCGCATCGCTTTGGGTTGCCATGCGGCGGTACGTTGGAGCTGGTACTTGAGTTCAAGCCCGCCAAGGAGCCGCTTGATCAACTGCTAGCAGGCCTCGACTCCGGCCAATTGGTGCGCCGCGAATTAGACCTGCGTACTGGGCAGGTCAATTTGCACAACACCTCGACTCCACATCAATTCACATTTGACGGCCAACGCATGAGCAGTACCTTGGGGCCTGGCTATCGCATGTTACTTATTGGTGCGGGTGCGTTGGCCGAATATGTTGCGGTGATGGCGCAGTTCAATGGCTTCCAAGTGACTATCTGTGATCCCAGGCCTCAATACATAGAATCATGGAGTGTTCCGGGAGTGGGTGTTATCCAAGAGATGCCAGATGACGTAGTCAGAGCGTTTTCGCCAGACGTTCGTACCGCGATCATTGCCCTCAGCCATGACCCGAAACTGGATGATCTCGCATTGTTGGAAGCCTTACAAAGCTCGGCTTTCTACATAGGAGCCATAGGTTCGCGGCGTAACAACCAGAGCCGACGAGATAGGCTGATCGAACATTTTGGAGAGACGCAGGAATCGCTCGAGCGCCTTCACGGACCGATCGGAATCTACATCGGTAGTAAAACCCCACCGGAGATTGCGGTTAGTGTGATGGCTGAGGTGATTGCCGTTAAGAATGCTGTCGCATTACCTGGTGAACTCTCGATAGCTAAAGCCAAGACAGTGAGCGATTTAAGTGGTGCAGATAAACCACAAAGTATGAGCCTGGAAAATGCCTAAAAAATCCGGTGCCTTCCCAGAGCTTTCCGAGTGCCTGCTCCAAAAGCGCGCCGCTGTACCGGTACTGTACTGAGTTTGTACCTTTGGACTTATGAGGCTGTTTAGAGGTTTTTCCGGCAGGCATGAAAAAGCCGCGCAGTGCGCGGCTTTAAATTTGGTGGGCCCACACGGACTCGAACCGTGGACCAAAGGATTATGAGTTGCCTATGAATGGGTTGAGCCCAGTAGAATCGTATGTAACTAAGTGTAGGTACAGTTAGCTGAAAGTACCGTCCTAAAAGGGTTTGGCGGAATTTACTGGAATCTACAGAAGCGGAGCACTGTACTGTTAATGTACTTTCTTCTGTACCGTTGAGCGGTGATCGTTTGGGTTTTAGGCGGGCAGGCTGGCTGATGCAATTCATCCTGTTGATAGCATGCCAGCAATGCTTTCAGCCGTGGGTCCCAGCCTGATTAGGGGTTGATGATCTCCATCAGGTGCTGATTCATGCACAGTAGCATGCTTGCTCAGCCAGCCTTGCATGGTCCGTGTCGGTCATGCCGCGAGTGATTAGCTTGTCGAGTTGTTCCTGGTAGCTTTTCAAGGGCTTGGGATAGGTCTGGGTCACGAGAGCAGTCAAGCCGTCACGTTGATAAGTGCCTACTTTACCTATAAGTACGACAGGCTCAGATTCAGAGCCTGTCATAGTCAATTATTGCGTGATCGTGAGCTACTCAGTGAGAAGCTCAACCTGCCGCCGTAAAGCCTCAAGTTCCCTGAGCAGTGCTTGCTCTGAGTGGCTTTGCTCAATCACCTCGCCATTGTCTAAGTTGAGCCAGCGGGCATCTGCGATTCTCACTTCTTTGATATGGCGATCATTTTTCTTTCGATTGTCCGAGCGCATATGCACGGCTTTGCGCAGTTCGTACTTGCTTGCCGGGTTGCCGTGATTGATGAGTAGAGTCGCGGCCTTATGGCAGCCAAACCCGTCGGTACGGAACAGGAAATCCAGCAGCATTTGTTGATCGGCATGGGCTGAGTAATACGGCGACATATCAATCACCTCTGCCTGGCCAGGTGACAGGCTATCTATGGGTGCAGGGGATGCTGTAGCACGCTGCATCAGCTCGGCACCTTTGCTACCGGTAGACTGGTAGCCCGTGATAATCACAGTGTTGCGTGAATCGTCACCCCAGCGCCCCAGGTAGCTCACCACTGGTCCGTTGTCGCACATGCCGGCGCTGGCGATGACAATATCGGCATCAAAGTTTGAGGGCTGCTTGGGCTTTGTCATGTTCAGATAGCCCCTGTCGCATGCTTTGAAGCGGCCGTGCTCGACCAGACGCTGCAACATGGCTTGAATTTCATCGGCGTGCATTTCCAGCGACTCACAGAGTTCAGTATTCAGGTATTTGAATTTCCCGTTAGGTGACGTGCTGCACAGATGCTTTGCATACACTTGTGTAACCGCATGGCCCAGCGGCGCATGAACATTGGCAGTGACTGGCCGATCATTGCGGTCATGCGCAAGTGCGTGTCTGCTGGCTGGAAGGTTAACTTTCATCCAGTGCAAGACGTCCATCAGTAATTCCTGAGCACGGTGCAGCGAGAAGGCTGGGATCAAGACCTTGCCGCCCTTAACGAATAGGGTGTGGGCGATGACTTCAGCCAGACGTGCCAGGCGTAGTTGCGAATCCTGATGCTCATGTGCCCGCAGCCGGCCACCGTAGGTGGACTCAACAACGATGTAGTCCGTATCGGCAAACGGATTTTGGCCGCTCTTCATCAACGGCAGGTAGGCGTTATGATCCGTCTGGCAACCCACATCACCGCTGAAGCAGATAGAGCGATTACTCTCATCCACCTTCCAGCCAATACTGATCAAGCAGGCCCCCAGGATGTGGCTGCTGCGCAAGTAAGACATCCAGATACCTTCGGCCAAGCGGATGCTGCGACCCCATTTGAAACCGAGGTCATCATCCAGAACGCTCCAGCGAATCTGCTTTACCTCTTGCCCAGTAAACATGCCGCTTACCCGTGCTGCGTCCAGCAGCATCAGTTCTGTGAGTTCACGGGTTGCGCGGGTGGCATATACCAATCCGCTAAATCCCTCACGTACCAGCCGGGGCAATAGGCCACAGTGATCAATGTGGGCATGAGTGAGCAGTACATATTTGAGGCGTGCAGCCTGGAAGGGAAACGCTTGGCTATTAGCCCACTCCTCACGCTCATCGCCTTGGTGCATGCCACAGTCAACTAGGAACTGAGTGTCAGAGTCGGTGTGGTGCAGCCAAGTGCACGAGCCACTGACACCTTCGATTGCGCCAACAAATTTGATTTTCAACATGACTATTTCCTTTCATGGAGCGACAGCAGGCGCTGCTCTTGGGCACTCAGCCGAGCTGTCTGAAATAAATTTTCTAGGTTTGGCGAAGCGTGATGAAGCTCAGTCGCTCAATGCCAAAGCAACGGCTGGCGCAGGGTAGTGCCGGGCATGCAGTCCCTGATAAAGCTGTTCGGCAAAATGCCTTTCGCGCCGGTCAGCTGCATTGTCATGACCAAGGTAGGGGAAGTGATCGATAAAGCGGCTAAACAGGCGCTCGCAATCGCTGCGGTAACGACGGGTATCCAGAATGTGAGCTTGCCACAACTGCCAGGCTGCACCAGTTGGCATCAGCAGTTGATTGGGGTAGTGCTTCTTCAGGTTAAGAAAGCGGCGGTACTCCAACTCGGCACTGGCCCAGTCCGGGTATTGCGCCTGGGGTGCGGAGTGCAGAGCAAATAGATCCAATTGCTCGATAGCGGGATCGAAGGGAAGTTGTTGAAGGTTTGTCATGACGGGCTCCTCTGTAATGACGGAGCCAGTTTCGATGTGTGGATTCCACACAAAAGACCGTTTATCGCCAATCGTCGAGCAACGCCTTCACTGCTCTTGAGTCGCGATAGTCGCGAATAATCAGATCACGATATTGCTCAAGTGCAGGTGCGGCACCCCTGACCTCTAAGGCAGCCTGGTAGGCCTTCTCAATATCACCGTTCAAGTAGTATGCCATCATGATATACCCCTGAGACAAGGCCGCCGCCTGAACGGCGGCTAAGTGCAGAAGGCTTGTGCAGTGAGTCGGGCCAATACCCATTTGCGGCAATGTGTCGGAAAAAGGGTTGGGCAGCAGTTCGGTTTTCAGATCGTCGTTTCCCGCCAGAATGTCCAGGAAACCGATCAATCGGGAAGGAAGGAACCCTTGGCCGGCTTTACTCTGCTGGTCGATCAGTAGCGTTTTCGCCCAGGCGGAATAAGTGACCCGCATCGCGGAGTCTGTGAACAGCTTGATAACTATCTTTGGCTCTGCGAACACACCCTGCAGGAGTACGGCGTTCACCAGACAAGTGCGATCCGCCGCGTTAAGACTCAACCTCTTTTTCTCGCTGGCACTGTATTCAAAACGATCCTGCTGAAGCGTTATCAGTTCTGCCTTAGCCAAAGCCTTAACCAGCGTATTGACGGCATTGCGCAATGAGGGATGCCTGGCTAATGGGATGCCAAGCGGATCACCAACGGCTTGTTGCAGCGTGATCCAGCGGTTAGCGGCCACAAGATGCTTCCAGTAACCGATCAACTGAATGCTGACTGACAGAGTCTATTGAGTAACTGGCAACCTTTTGAGCCTGGCTGAACCAATCAGGCTCGTCACAGCTCTGGCGGTTTGACCATTGCTCTGCAATTCGTAATGCATCATTGCGCCGAAACTCAACGATTACGCCTCGGCAGTAGCCTGCTTGCATGCCTTCAGAAACTGAGCCAAACCAGCTGACCAATTTGTTCTCCTGACCGTCGCGATCGTACATGGCAACCAGCTCCTTGCAGGCGTTGACGAGTTTGACCGATTCAGGCTCAGCTGGCTTGGCCATTACGCAGGCAGGGAGCAGAAGCAGAATGGGGACATACCGTAGCATCACGACTTGGACTCCTTGTCAGATGTATTTAACGTAGGCTCAACACGAGAATTGTTCTGCGTCGCATGGTCGATAAGTGCAGCTGGGGGGCATAGGTACAAGGCCAGCAGGTAGGTGATCAACCAAAGAGGTTGCAGCAAGTTAGGTTCAATCGCCGAAGTAAGCGCCTTACTTAGCAAAGCACCAACGCCGACGATTAATGAGGCAACGCCCAGTACGCTGAACAACTTGATTAGCCCCTGCCAGAAGCTGTAGTCAAAAAGCCGACAGTAATAAGCGAAACGTCGCTCCAGAGCGATAAACAGTACGAAGGCGATGATTTCAAAGCGCGACAACTCGAATATTCCCCGGCCGTACTCGAAGCAGCTTTCGTATGCGAAAAAAAGTCCAATCACGCCTAATATGGGCAAGAGAGAGACCAGCATGAACAGCAGCAGTTTTTGCAGCCCGTAGGTCAGGCCGGAATCAAGAACTACCAATAGTGAAACAGGGGGCTTAGCCACAATCAGGCATCCTTTCCAATCAATACTTCATACATTACGCAGGCAGTGCGTATTAGGTTTTGTCGAATTGAGGCAAGCGCGCTTTCAGGCGCTCTATCGTCCAGCGCCACTTGGGTGTAGTAGGGCGGCAGATGGTGTTTTGGTTGCCGAACAGGCCGACTTCTTTTATGGCCTGTTCAACCGGCACGGTCTGCAGCCATTCCACCGCCACGAAGTATTCGCAGTTCGCCGGATCGTTGATTTGCTCTGCATGGTAGGTGCCGCGTGTAGCTGCTTGAAGTACCGGCACTTCGACACCGTTCTGTTTTACTGTGAAGTCCACTGCGGAGGTGGCCAAACCGGTGATACGGCCGACGCCGACATAGCCCTGCTGGGGAATGTTGACCCACACTCGGTCGCCGGGCGCGAGCATCTTCAGGCTGTTGCTGTACCAGGTGCCGCCGCCCCCACAAATAAAGCCGTACTCTACGGCATCGGCCCAGGAGCGCTGTTCGAGGTCGCCAAACGAACAATAGAACTCACCATTCCACGGCTCACTCGGGCCGTCGCTGCGGGTGTTGCTGGCATTGGCCTGGGTTTCAATCGGGTCGAGCAGCCAGGAGCGGCTGATCAGCTGTTGCGTATCCTGCTGGAACACCTGAAAACACAGTACGTTGATGGCGATATCGCGCTCGCTGAGGTACGCGACGATGCGCTCGGTGCTGGCATCCAACCCGGACGCGACGATGATGATCTGATGGCTCTGGTTGAGCGCCTCCTCGTCTAGCGGCAGACCAAAGTAGGCCTGAAAGTCCGCCGCTAAATCCGCGTTCTGGCGGTAGCGTTTGTAGATGGCGGCAATATCCTCGGCGGCCAGTTTTTCTACCCACGAGGCATAATCCAGCGCCTGCGCCACCACATCACGCGGTGTGCGGTCACGCTTGAGTTCGATCAACACCAGGGAGGCATCCGGTGCGATGGCCAGCAGATCGATCCGGCCGCCCAGCCCGGTGCTTTCCTGACGGCCGATCAGCATCCACTCTTCCGACAGCAGCCGTGGGGAACTGACGATCATGTCTTCCAGCAACTGCTCGCTGGGCAGGATGCACTCATGCAATTGGCTGGGTTGGCCGGCTACCGTCCAGATTTGCGTCCTGATGGGCATGGGTTGTCCTTAACTTAGAAAGTCTTGAGGGTGTCGCACTGAGTTTCTGGCTGACCGACTAGGGTGCTGTCCAGTTGCTCATTGAGTTGACTGATGTGGGTTATGCGGGTGTTCAGTTGGTCGCAGAGGGCCATCAGCTCATTGCGGTGTGAATCGTCCAATAACCGTAGATGTCTAAATGTGTCTCCTTATTGCAATCCTTCGACGTAGCGCGGGTTGTTCATAGCACCTTCTAATTGGTCTCAGATAGTACCGAAATTTAGCGTAATGGCACGATAGTATTGCAGGTCTGCGTCCTTGACGTTGTACTCAACCAAGCTCATCCATCACTGCTCCACTTGGGTGAGCGCAGCCACAGTGCTCGGGCGTGCAAAGCGGTGGCGGTCGCATTGGATCGTCGCTACAACATCAGTCATGCCAGCTTGGGTAAGGCTAGTTTCGGCGTCTTGACGGAGTTCTTCCAGCCAGGGTGAATCACCTGAGAAATGCCCCCAAAACTCATGATCCGCTTCCAGTGGGTGTGGCATTGTTTTGTCCAGCCAATGAGCGATCAGGCCCTGGTTCAGGCTGAGCTGCCTGAGGTTGGTTAGAGGTAAAATGGCGCGCCGCATCATGAAACCGTGATGATGGGCAATAGCAAGTATTTGCATCAGGTGCAGCAGGCAAGGTGCGTGGTCGAAGTGCGCACCTTGGCTTAAATGATAAAAGCGACTTTGGTGGTGCTCATCATCCCCGAACAGTTCTTCGAGGATAACGGCAAAGTAGCCATTTGATTTCGGTGATATCGAATGGTTGTCGGCCGTGATCAGGTGCAGCCGGAAGTTGTAGTTTTCTTGATCTGGACGTTTATGCCTTAGCAGCCACTGGTGCAACTCAAGTGGGTGTTTGTAGCTGTTTATCTGCTGATTTGCTTCGTCAGAAGAGCCCTCAAGCCATGCGGCGTTCAGTGCGAAGTGTCCGATCAGCCAAGTGATGTGCTCCTGCTTGAAAGCTTTTTTCAGCTCGTCTGCGTCGGAAAGTTCGAAGGGCTGAAGCTGTAGCTCTTTCGGTAACAAACGATTGACCTGGGTTCGCGCAATGCCGTGTGCCTCGAAGACCTGAAGAATGCGCATAGCCTGCTTACGTACTGGGTTGATACGGCTCCGTACCAACTCGGCAAGCCGAGACAAAGGTGAAAACAGACTGCTGAATACCTGCAAAACGTCCATGTGGGGTTCTCTAGCTAACGGCTGATTCGATGACTTTCCCGACGGTGCAGCCTAAAGCATCCGACGCTTCCACTCGCCATTGCTCGATGGCGGTATTAACCCCCGCCTGATCGCCCAGCTCTGCAAGATTGATACTTTTGGCATACACGCGGTATCCGGGTACGTCTGCAGTTTGTCCGACTGTTCCATTTTCTGGATAGGGAATACCGAGCCAGGCACGGTCATACCAGTTATACGGCTCAGGCCCTGGTTGATCGCAGACCACCACGGAAAGTACCAATTCGCTTGTGGTGGACTCAGGCAGAGCGTCGGTGAATTTACCTTGGTAGTTATCGAAGCCTGTGTCGCTGCGTACCCAAGCGCCGAACATCTGGTCTCCTGCACGGTGCGAATCCCAGTAATGCTCCTGGCCTGAATGTTTCAGCCAGAGAGCGGACAGGCCAAGAAATGGCAGGTACCGAAGGCCTGATGCCTCCACGTTTTCCAAGCCGCTTAAATCTCCGGGGCGTTTATGTACGTATTCCTGGTAATAGGCTGTCGCGCCAAGACGGTCCCGGATATAGGCCAATAACTCGAACTGACGCCGCTGATAGTCAGCTAGTAAACGGTAGGCACGACGCACATCCAACAGGGCAGCATTCAGTTCGTCGTGCATTACAGGCTCCATTTATCGAATGCTCCGGGTGTGTGGCTAATGCCCGCAGGCTTGAGGTCTTGCAGCCAGGCCATGCGGTGCGTACGCAACCCGTGCCAGGCATACGCGCGGGCGAGGTCATCAAGCAGGCGCTGAATCCCCGGGGGTTGGTGCGCATCAATATGGTGTTCCGCCGTTTGATAGAGCTGTTGCCAACTGCGACAAACCAAGCGAAAGCGTGAGTCAGTGCCTACGGGTAGTGCTCGAACAATCTCCTCGCGCAATTGCTGTTGCGCAGCACTGCTCATGTCACTCATGCCGCCGAGGGTGAGCAGTATGCAGTCGTCCTCTAGCCTGCCAGTCCTCCAGCCAGCAAGCAGCTCTGCTGCCAGCTGCGTGGCGTATTGCTGCCGCGCATGGTCGTGGCGCTTGGCCTCAATCAGTAGGTTGTGCTGACCATCACTGAGTAGCAGGTCCGGCTCAACGCGGGTGCCGTTATCTAAGTACCAAGAGGGCCAGAACTCCGGTGGTTCGGCCAGTGCACCGAAAGGCTCGCCGAGCAGGTCGCTGAAGATAGCGCTGAACAATTCGTCAGGCAGATAAGCCATGCGCTCGAATACGGTTGCGGTGATGACGTCTTCAGCGCCTTCGGCCTCGCCAAGCGTTAGGCGCTGCCCCTCAAAACCTGTTCCGCGTCTTTTGCCTCCTAAAACCGCATTAAGCATGGCTGCTCGATTCCTTGCGAGCCTTGCCGCGTTTGGCCTTGGGGGCGGCGGCGCGTTGGGTTTGGATACGTTCGAGCAGCACGCTTGCCGGTTCGTCGTTGGGGTTTTGGGGTACCAGTTCACCACGAAAGGCTTTGGCCAGGATGCTTTGGGTCAGGTGGTCAATACGGCTTTTAGCCGAGGCGACTTTGACTTCCAGTTGATCGGCGAAGGCGAAGAGCTGCTCGACGCGGCGGACAATTTCGGTTTGTTCTTCCGCCGGCGGAACCGGAAGTGGAAGCTCTCTGCAAATCTCTAAGGTCAGATTGAATTGACCCGCTGTGGCTTTTGCGCGCGAGACCGCATGGCTTAGGACTTCTTCGGTCCGTAGGCAAAGAGCCAAATATGCAGCGGAAATTTCATCGCCTGCTCTGAACCTTGCGATAGCTTGGTTTATGTTCCATTCGGGATAAGTTGCGGGGACGATTGAAACCTTGCCTAGCGGTGGGCCGACAATATTCATTAGGACATCGCCAGGTTTTACGATTGACCGTTTCAAGTCAGTCGAGTGGGTACTTGAGTCGACAAACGTTGGATCAATGGAAAAGTCTAGCGCTCCTGTAAATGTCAGGTTGTAGACCTTGATATATGGAACCTCACCGTGTCCTGCAGTCATCTTTTCTTTTGAGGGGGTCGTTCCTTTGGTGATGAAACCGCAGATATCACCTGCAGTTTCTGACGACCAGCCAACTGGACGCGAGTTACTGGCGGGCGTCGTTGTTGGGCTTTCTTCGTCAACCCAACCTACATGTTGTGCACGCCACTCCTCGGTCAAACGCCCGGAAACCGCTGCGGCGAGGACGGATTGGCGGAAGCGTTTGAGCAGGGCGGGGATGGCGTCGATGCGGGCTTTGAGGGTGTCGACCTGGGCCAGCAGTTCATCAAGTTTTTGGGCGATGCGGTTTTGTTCGGCGAGTGGCGGGAGCACAACGGGATACGTTGCTACTTTTTTTGGCTGCGCTCTCGTCAAAGAGCCGCCCACCCCAGATACCTCTGAACACAGCTTGTCGCGGAAACTACTTTCACTTAGTTGGTAGCGCAGAAAACCAGAGTGAATTAGTGACTGACGAATCACGATCCACTCAGATGAGCCAATCTGCGGTAACTCTGATTTCGGTCCGACCATCCAAACTCGATTGATGCGAGGGTTGATTTTGCATAGCAGTACATCACCCGGCTCAACACATTGCTTAGTCGAGCCAATGTTCTGACCAGGCAGATGCTCCGGTCTCCCCGTTGGGTAAATTGGGACGCTATACAGTTCAAAAACCTGTTCTGGCGCTTTCAATGGATCAATGTTGCCACTGGAGTAATCGTTGATCTCTCCAATCGTTGTATTTACCCAGCCGCTCGGCAACTCATTCATCCCCAGCCTCCTGAACCACCGCCAACCCCATCACCTCTGCCATCAACCGCTTCTGCGCTGCCACCTCATCTCCTGCGCCCAGCGCCTTCATCAGTTCTTCCAGTTCATGCAGGGCTTCGGTCAGTTCGGCCATGGCTTCGCCGGCCAGTACTTCTGGAGCAGGCAGGTCGGCTGCATCCAGGCTGTCGGCATCCTTCAGCCAGCTGATATCCAGGGAATCGCCTCGCTCGCGGATTTGCTCGCGGGTAAACACGCGGAAGCGGCTAAGCTCGCCAATTCCTTCAACATTTTCGGCGCGGGGGCTATGGCCGTTGGGATCACCGCCGTAGGCGTCCTCGAAGGGTTTGAGGTGCTGCGCGCCAAAGGGTGTGCGTTTGCCGAAGCTGGGCATATTGCTGCGTAGGTCGTACACCCACACGCGCTGGGTGCAGTCGTGTTCCTGGCGTGGGTTATCTGCGGTGCCTTTCTGGAAGAACAGCACATTGGTCTTCACACCCTGGGCGTAGAAGATGCCGGTGGGCAGGCGCAGGATGGTGTGCAGGTTGCATTTGTCCATCAGGTCACGGCGTACTTCGGTGCCCACGCCAGCCTCAAACAATACGTTGTCCGGCAGCACCACGGCGGCGCGGCCACCGGGTTTGAGGCCACGGTAGATGTGCTGCAAGAAGGCCAGCTGCTTGTTGCTGGTTTTATAGGTGAGGTCGTCACGGGTCGGGCCGCCGCCGCCTTTGGCGGTGCCGAACGGCGGGTTGGAGAGAATCATATCGACCTTGGGTAGACCTGCCCCGGTTTGGCCGAGGGCGTTGCCCAGGTGCACCACGCCTTCTTCGTCACCCTCCATGCCGTGCAGCAGGGTGTTCATCAGCGCCAGACGGCGGGTGCCGGGCACCAGTTCGACGCCGACAAAGGCGCGGTTGCGTTGGAAGGCCTGAGCCTTGGCATCGAGGTCGTAGTGATCGTCTGTGTGGCTTTTGATATAGGCGTCGGCGGCAATCAAGAAACCGGCGGTGCCAGCGGCCGGGTCCTGAATGGTTTCACCCGGCTGCGGGCGGATCACGCGGATGATGCTGTCGATCAGCGGGCGCGGGGTGAAGTACTGGCCAGCACCAGACTTGGTTTCGCTGGCGTTCTTCTCCAGCAGGCCTTCATAGAGGTCGCCCAAGCCATCTTTCTGCGCGCTAAACCAGTCGATGCCGTCGAGGCTTTTGATCAACTGCTCCAGATGGCGCGGCTCTTTCAAGCGGGTTTGTGCGTCGGCATAAATCGCGGCAATCAGCGGGTCGATGTTTTTGCCGAGATCCAGCAGCATTTGCCGGTAGTGATCGAGCAGGTTAAGCCCGGACTTGTCGGCCAAATCCGGCCAGCGCGCGCCTACTGGCAGCTTGTGGGCAAAGCTGTTGTTGTTCTGGACTTGCTCGTATTCCATCTTGATAAACAGCAGCAAGACCAGTTCGGTGACGTAGTCGCTGTAGTTGATGCCGTCGTCGCGCAGCACGTCGCAGAGGTTCCAGAGCTTCTGGACGATATCGGAGTTGGTCATGGGGTCTCTCTAATTGGCTCATGACGTGAGCCGAATACATCGGCTATTCGGCTCACGGGGAAAAGGTTGGTTTAGCCGGGTGTTTGCCAGAAAGGGTCGTTCTGCCAGTCGGGCGCAAAGCCCATGGCCCGTAGGTTGGTCTCTGGAAACTCCGCCAGTAAGTCGTGCAGGCGCCTGTCCCAACTGGTATGCGGGCTGACTTGGCGCATCAGCAGGTTGAGGATGCACAGCACGGTGAATAGGCGGGAATGTTGTCCAGGTTGTTGCAGGTGTTGCGGCCAGGGGAAATTGACTGTCCTGGGGAGTTCGGGACGGATGCCCAGCTCGCGGTTCCATAGGCGTGCGTGATGCGCACAAATATTGCGGATGGTGGTCAGGGTGTGCAGCCAGGATTGCAGCAGGGGGGCTGGCAGCTTCAGGCGTTTGGCGATGGCCTTTTTGTCGGCATCGCGGGCCAGGCCCTTGAACAGGTGCGAGAGATCGCCCAGGGTGATTTCTTCCATGGCCGCCCAGGCGGGCATCAGCTCGGGGGTGTTGTACGTCAAGGCGTAATGACGTGCGTAGCTTTCCTTGGCGCGCATGCTCTTGAGTTGTTCTTTGCGGGCATCAGAGGCTTGTGAGGCGTCGATGCGCTGGCATTCGCGCAGATGATCCTGAAGAGCCTTGTCCTGCTTACTGCGAATGCTGTCGAGCAGCGCCTGGTGCCGATAGCCGCGCTGGAAGAACTTTGGCTCTAGATACCAGTGCGAGCCATATTGCGGCCCCATGTGGTTGCTAATAACGGCCCTGGCCGCGACTTCTATGCGCTCGATGGCATCCATGACCAACAAGCGCAGGCGACGGTCGAAGTCATACAGGCGGGTGAGCGCCTGCAGGCGCGTGGCGGGCTTGAAACCGTGGTTGGCATCTTCAGAAAGCTGAAATGGACGCATGTAGGGCGTCAGGCGGAAGAAACTGACCGCTTCCAGAAAGCAGTGCGCTTTGGCTTCGTCCTGGATGGTAAGCCCACGCTGTTTGAGCAGGGCCAGCTGCGCAGGAATATCAATGGCTGGCTTGCTGAAAGGCTTCATGCGGAAAAACTACCGGGCATAAAAAACCCGCTCAATTTGTGCGTAACTGCCGAAGCAACCATAGGCATGGCGGGTGTGTTGCGTGAGAGCTTATGCACCAGTGGATCGTTTTGCAAGAGGTTTGGCACTGTAATTATGAGCGGGGCAGGGGCTTTTAGAGCCATATACATCGCACAAATGGCTTCGGATGCAGGTGTCCTCTGTCCTGGGACCAAGGACACTTGCTGTCGGCCGATCAACGGCGCATCAATACTCATCAAGCTACCGACCATAGATTATCATTCAGCGCTTCCAATACCTGGTCCAGATTGCCGCCTAGGTTGCGATCCAACGCCTTGAGGCCGCCATCGTTGCGGAAGGCATCGTTGACCTGCTGCGAGTCGATGACCACTTCATGCACCAGTTGCTTGGCCAGGCGCTCCAGCCATTTGCGTTGCACGTGCGTCCAGGGCTGCAGGGTGTAAATCGTCTGCATGGCATTGGCAACGCGATGCTCAAAGGGCAGCAGTGCTTCGCCGATAGCCGCCTGGCGGATGTAGCCAATGATGCTGGCGGCGATTTCCTGGTTGGTCTGGTTGCGCCAAGCGCTTTTCAGGCTGGCTTCGCTGAAACCGTGCTGGTCGAGCAGCAAACGCACTTCACGCAACTGCTCGCGTGTGAGGTCTTTCGGGCGATTGACCACTACGCCCAGTGCAGCAGATTGGTTGAGCTGTTTGTGGATGAATTCATTGAAACTTTCCAGGTAGTCGGCAGGCTTCTGGTTTTGGCCGTAGCTTTGCTCGCGTACCAGCAGTGCGTCGCTGTGGCTGGAGATAACCGGGTAGTTCTCGGAGCCCAGCAGGGCGCTAACGGCGGCCAGTTGGTTGATTAACTGACTGTGCTGGCGGACGAAATCGGCGGCTTGCTGTGGGCCTAGCTCGTGTAGGTGTTTATGTAATTGGACCGGCTCAATGCCCCACGCTTCTTTCAGCTCATCGAGCTTTTTCTTGAGCGTCGGTTTCTCCTCGGCTTTGTGTTGGGCCTTGCGCAGGATACGCATCACGCGCTGGCTCAGTTGGTCGAGCACGTCATGGGCGTGGCTGTTATCTTCCTGGCTGCCGGGTGCGCAATGGCTGGCGCCGTTGGTGAGTTCGCTGACCAGTTGCTCCAGGGAGATATTGGGGTTCTTCACCAAGGGCTTCATGGTGTCGACCGCTTCCAGGCTGGCGTAAAGGTCGACGGGGTCGTAGATGCGGAATACGGTTTTGCCGATATCGTCGCAGCGACGGGTGGCGCGGCCTTTCATCTGCTCGTAGAGGATGCGCGAGCGTACCCGGCGCATAAATACCAAGTTGCAGATTTTCGGCACGTCGATACCGGTGGTGAGCAGGTCGACGGTGATGGCGAGATTGGGGTTTGGCTCGTTCTTGTAGCGACGAATTAGCTGCTTAACCTTGTCACTTTGGCCGGTGATAATGCGCACGGCCGCCTCGTTGTATTGCTCGCCGTAGGCCTCTTTGAATGCTTCGTCGAGCAGGTTTTTCACCCGCTCAGCATGAGCCTGGTTGACGCAGAAGATCATGGTCTTCTCTTCGCCAAACGGGTCCAGCTCTTTGGCCAGCTCATCACAGATGACTTTGTCAAAGGCCGGGGTGATCACGCGGCGATTAAACGATTCGATGTTGAAGCTGAGTTCATCTTCCAACTCGGCTACGTCGACTTCGCCTGTTTGGGTGTTGATGACGCTGACCGACTCGCCTTTCTCGAAGCGGATACCGTTCTTGCTGAGCTGGGTTTCATAGCGGATCGGTGGTTCGTGATCCACAAGCCAGTCGTCGGCCACGGCTTCACGGTAGCTGTAGGTGAATACCGGCTTGCCGAAAATTTCGCTGGTGTGCTTGGCCGGTGTCGCGGTGAGGCCGATGCGGCAGGCGTCGAAGTGGTCGAGCACGCGTCGGTATTGCGAGAGGTATTGGCTGTGATCGCGCACGGCCAACTCGCCTTCGGTCATTTCCTGGTCGAGGGTGTAACCCCGGTGGGCTTCGTCGATGATGATGCAGTCGAATTCGCCCACGGGTGGCGGGTTATCCGAGCGGAAGATGCGGTTGACCATGGCTTGCACGGTGGCGACCTGGACGCGGGTCTCCGCCTCAGCGGCCATGTCGCCCAGCTCTTTGATGTCGTAGATCTGCGCCAGGGTGTGATTCTGCTCCAGCGTGGTGTCGTTGAACGCGTCGATGGCTTGCTGGCCGAGGGCGCTGCGGTCAACCAGAAACAGAATGCGCTTGAAGCGTTCAGCCTTCAGAAAGCGGTACATCAGGCCAATGATGGTGCGGGTTTTACCGGTGCCGGTGGCCATGGCCAGCAGGCAGTCACGCTGATTGTTGGCCAGGGCCTGCTCCACGGCCTGAATGGCTTTTTCCTGGTAGTCGCGCAGCTTGAGGTAGGCGAAGCCTTCGGCCTTGAGCTTGGCTTCGGCGTCTGCTTGGCTGCGTTTGAGCAGATCGAGCAGGTCATCGGGTTTGTGAAAGTCTTGCAGCGGACGACGTGTGTTGGCGGGGCTGCGCAGGTCACGGAACCAGGTGCCGGACTGTTCGGCGAGCTGCTTGATAAACGGCCGGCCGTTGCAGGCAAATGCAAAGGGCACGCGGAATTGACCACCTTGGCCATCGTTCCAGGGCTGATCTTGACCAGCCAGTAGCCAGGGCTGCTGATGTTCGGTCGCCACGTTGAACTCACGGGCATAGCGCTCGGCCTGGGGGATTCGGTCGGCGATATTGATGCGCTTACGCTTGGCTTCAACTATGGCGATGGGCGTGAGACCGGCGAACAGTATGTAGTCGGCGCAGGCTTTGGGGCTGCTGGTGGGCCACTCGGCGATGGCCTTGTTCTTGCCTTTCTCCGGGCGCGCTCCCTTGCTGTAGGTGAGGTCTAGGGAGTCGGCTTCCCAGCCGGCATCGACCAACTGCTGATCGATCAGGATGCGGGTGAGGTCTTCGGATAGATCGAAACTGTTGCTGGCCTGCTGAGTCAGTTCGGCGACCTGTTGGCTGGCTTGAGGTTGGGCCGCCAGTTGCTGCTGCAGTGCTTTGAGGCTTTGTTCGTGCTCACTGCGCAGCTTTTGTAATGCTGCTTCGTGTTCGGCTGCTAGCTGTTTATGGCTGCGCGATTCGGCATCCATTTGCTCGGCAAGCACGGCGTACTCTTCGGCTTCCTGCTTCAGCAGATCGGCCAGTTTTTGGTTGCTCTCCAGTTGCTGGCTGGACTCGCTGAGCTGCGTCTTTAGCTTTTCGATCTGACTTTGCAGATCCCGCAGCGGAGCGCTGGGGTCTGCGGGGGTGACGAAGGGGCCAGATTTGAACGCATGAGCATTCTTGCCGAACGACTGGTGATACCAGATGGCCAGAGCACGGGCGACCTTCAGCCCATCCATGGCCTCACGGTGCTGGGTGCGGAACTCATGAGTGGCCTTGTTGCCTTCGACGCGCAAGGTATGGAACAGACTACGGATGTTCTGATCCAGCTGGATCTCGCGGCTGAGCTTATAGAGTAGGTCGGACTGTGTGGTGTTGACATCAAACTCGATACCGGCGCGGCTGGCCAAGTCTTGCGCCAGAGCCTCGCCGAGCTGGCGCAGCTTAATCAGGGTAGTGTTGGGATCGCTGGCAAATACCTGCTCGGCTGTGCTTGCTAGCTGAAGGAAGACGGGGTCGTGCTCTTGGAGAAAGGCGAAGTTGCTGCTGGCTACCATGGTCGATCCTTCGGTTGCGTTCCACTCACTACACCAATCTTGGGTGTATTACGCGCAGGTTGCAGCAGTCTAACCAAGTTGAGCCGAGTTTAGCCATGGCAAAGGGCTGTTCAATATTGAGCGTTGACCTGCCTCTAAACTAACTAACAAGTCTATAGCCTTGAAGCTAGGTAGGGTTTGTTGGCCACTACACTCAACGCAAGGCTTAGCAAAGGTTTTGGCGTTCTTACACAGCGTCACTTCTGCAATTACACACCATCTTTTCATGCAACTGATGAACATACGTTTCGCCAGACGATTACACACCATTCAACGCTTAGTGCTGCGCGGGTTAGGGTGGTTTTACACACCATCATTTTATGCAACTGCTAAAAACCCGTTTGCGCCAAACGATTAAACACCATTCAACGCCTAGTGCTGCAAGGGTTTGGGCACTTTTACACACCATTAATTTTGCGATTACACACCATCTTTTCATGCAGCTGCTAAAAATCCGTTTTCTCCAGACGATTACACACCATTCAACACCTAGTGCTACGCGGGTTTGGGTACTTTTACACACCATTAAATTTGCGATTACACACCATCTTTTTATGCAACTGCTAAAAAACCGTTATCGCCAGACGATTACACACCATTCAACACCTAGTGCTGCGCGGGCTTGGGGAATTTACACACCATCTTTGTGTAGATTTGATCGATCAGGGCGTTTTATTAAAGGTACGGGGGAGGGGCGTACCTTTAAGTAAAGTAAGGGATTAGCTTGTTTTTACAGGCCAAAAAACACGTAGCTTAAATGTAGGTCGGAATACAGCTCTGCCGTGAGCCCCAAGACGTACGGACAGGAAATAAAGTGTCGCGCAGCGTTCGAGACCGCTTCTGAACGTATCGACTGTGAAGTAGTGTTCTGGTTGAGGTTATCTAGCAAGCCTCAGATCCTCCACTGAGCAGATTGACAGTGAAATGCCTTATCGCGAAGCGGAGTTGTGCAACCCTCGAACTATTGGGTTTTTGCGTGACTTATGATCTAGTGTCAGTAGCAGGATGATTGTCGATTGCTGGAGGTGCAGATGGATATGGTTTATTTCGTTTGTGCGATATTTGCGTTTTTTGCTGTAGTTGGGCCCGTTGGTTTTTGGGTAGCCGCAAAGCTCGACAGGCGTTATCCGCAGTGCACTAAACAGCTGGCGACGTTTGATCGCGCTGATACTCACCAGCGCTCACCAGTTCAACGAAAACCTAGATGACCCCGCTCTGCTAGGTGGGGGCTGTTTTTTGCACCAACGGCCCTCAGCGCCGTTTTTAAGGCGTTATCACTCGCAAGCCATGTTGGGCTTAGTTGACACGTTTAAACCCAACCAAGAAGAGTTTATGCAGGCAGGAATGGTGTTATGAACGAAGCTTGCGTTCATGTTGCTCAAAAGCAATTCGATTCATTATGCACATCGGGATGACATAGCCCTGAAGACTGGACGTGATAATTTGTTGAGCATCAGGTATCAAGAGGCAAGGGCGACTACTTTTGAAGCGCAGAGGCCTGCCAAGATACTCAGGCAAAATGATTTCCCAGAAATCGTTATCGGTATAGCAACCACGAATTTCTTGCCACCTTGCCGTTACGCCAAGCGCAAATATTCCCTCCGACGTTAGCCGAAAAACTTCTTGCTGATTATCAGTCTTGATGTGCGTCGCCATGACTTTGCCGTTTGGGGCGATTGGCGGAAAGTATCGACCCGATCCCAGTGCACGAAATTCCATGGAGTTCTCTCAACACAATGATTGTGCTGCATAGCTTGCATCGAATTACTGATTACCCAAGTCCTTGCTCGGTTAGCTTGGGATTTTTCGAAGGTGACGCACCATACACACAATAGAAAACACTGGAGGTGTGTATGCGACAGTCATTAGTCGAGTGCCAATGCTGCGGGAAACTGATGGTCCCACGTACCAGTTACGGCCGGGCATTAGGGTGGTGGGATGGGGCCCGACCAATCTCAAATCATTGTCCCTTCTGCTTGAGTGACAATTGGGATGGTAGCAGGCCAACGATCTTCCAGCGCCTTATGCGCTTGCTGGCTGGATTGGCAGGTATATCTGTCTGTCTGCTTTTGGGAGAGGTGCTTTTGACTCTGCAAGCCGAGGTTGGAATTTATCACCAGTACCCTTGGCTGACTCTTTCCGGTTGGGCTTTAGCTGTCCTTGCAGGCTATCGAGTTGCCAAATGGGTTGATGATTACTGATCTGTATACTTCAGCTCTTAGAGCGGTAGGTTAGAGCTGAAATCTGCGACTCCAAGCAAGGCAGCCCCTTTCGCCTCTTGAGTAGCACCAGTGCAGAATTGGCCGATGCACATGAGAACAGGAGGCTCAGTTCGAAACCGAACCCCCAGCCGTAAGCCTCTTATGTGCGCCTCTGCGCGCCAAGCTTTATCGTTCGCGAATTGATTTACTGTGGTCCGACAAACGCTGTTCAAAGTCTGAGATTGCGCGATCTGCGCGATTGATTGTGGTTAGTAGTGTGCGGCGTGTCTGTAGAATCTCACTACAGGCTTGCCGTATTGGCACCATCATTTTTTCAACCGTCCAGACGAGCCCCTTTATGTCGGAGCTAAGGAAGGTGAAGGCCGACTTTGGATAATGATGGGATCGTCCACCTTTGACAATCGTTGAGTTTCGCGCGGTCCCCTTTCCGCCATTACTACCCCTTTGGTAATAAACTTTCTGCCACTCAAAAGAAGCTGCATTTGGCCCCGCGTTGCGCCTGACGCGGAGCTTGGCTGGGATGTGAGTCCTTCCGTTTTGGCGAACCAGTTTCATCGCCGCTTTATCGAATGCTCTTGATAAGTCCTCAGCCAGACATACAAGAGCGTTGTATTTTTCATCGAGCAGTTGGACTGGGTTGTGGGGTTCATGATTGTTGCTCATCACCGGCTCCTAGTTGGGGTGGTGAGTTCAGCTTGCACGTTCAATTTGTGATTTTGGGCGATAATTAGGCGGTTTTTGTGACTGATAGGGTCGTTAATTCCCCGCGACGTCGCCTTGGCCCTAAATTTTCGGACGATTTCAAATAGGCGTCGAAATCGCCTAATTAGCCCCCAAAAATGATATTCCGATCTATAGCCTCTTCGATAGGGAATGACATGTCGTCATCCCGAAAGAGGAGTTATATCTATGAGCGAGACTGAAAAAAAGATTTGGGCAATCTACGGAACATTCATGTTGACCCTGGAACAGTTAGCCCAATTGATAGATCGCCAGCCTGAGGGGCTTCGTAGAACGTTATCCGGTGAAAGTGAGCTCGCAATGAAACTTGCTCCAGCCAGAGTGAAAATCGGCCGCCGCGTGCTCTACAAAGCGTCTGAAGTTGCCCGTTTTCTTGATGAGGCCTGAGTCGCGATGTCAATTAAATTGATGGGTGAGGTTTGGGGGTTATCTTTCTCCCCACAGACTAAAATTATTGTGCTGGCTCTAGCGTTTCGATCAGATAAAAAAAGTCAGTGCTGGCCGAAAGTGAGCACTATTGCTGCAATGGTTGGCTATTCTGAGCGAACGGTGCAAAGAGTATTACGAGAGCTGGAAGCGATTGGGATTATACGAGTTACACCCCGCTTCCAAGATAATGGCAGGCAAACATCCAACACTTACCAATTAGTCTTTAAAACTCAGGGGCTAGATGTTGTGTCAGCCCCCCATGCTACGTCAAAGCGAGCTAGCAAAATGATGGGCTTGTCAGGGGGGAGGGTGTCAAGCCTCGGCCATGGAGGGGATGACAAGATAGTGTCGTGCCTACAACCTACAGAAGATACATCAGATTTTAATAAGCGGATTCAAACTCTGCCTTTGAGTGAAGTGGACCGATCAGATGTTATAGACATATTGGGGGCGCTCAGTGAACCCCTGGCTTTAGAGCTCGTCGAGATTTTGGCTAAAGCCTTGCGTGGGCGAAAAATCAGACGGGGGGTCGTTCCTTGGCTTCAAGGTGTTGTCAGGAAGAGGACCTATAACGGAGCCTCTGTGCAGTTATTACGACAGAAGTATGTTGAAGAAATGAAGAGGAGGGGTTTATCTGAAAGCGATGCTCGGATGATAGCTGAGGCCACCGTTTACTAATGTGCAAAGCATTATCTGTCACGCAGGGTGTCTAGTTTGCTGACTAGATCCTCTGCGCGCAGATGGGTATAGCGCTTGAGCATCTGCATCGACTTGTGCCCGCTTATAGCTGAGACCTCTTGATCTGATAGGCCGCCTTCAACCAGTCTGCTGACAGCCTCGTGGCGCAAGTCATGGAAGTGCAAGTCTGACATCCCAAGTTTTTTCTTCAGCTGGCCCCATGTTTTGGTGAAAGCGTAAGGGCTTCGTTTGCCGTTTCTTCCAGGTTCACCAAAGAAAATGAGATCGCAGTCGATTGGTCGTACTGGGTTGCTCAATGCTACTTGGAAAGTCTCAGTCGCCAACTTGCTAAGCGGTACGGTTCGGGCAGTATCATTTTTTGTAGTTGATAAGCGTGCCACGCGTTTTTTTATGTCTATCTGATATCTGCGCAGGGATATTATTTCGGAAGAACGCATACCCGTTTCTAGAGCAAGACATACAATCCAGCCGAGCATGGGATTGCTATGGTTGCGAACTGCTGTGAGTAGGCGCCTTTCCTCCTCGGCAGATAAACGGCGATTGCGGCCTTCTCCGGGGCTTGGCTTACGTATATTCAGTACTGGGTTGAAGCTGAGGCCAAGTCCCCATTCTTGAATCGCCACTGTGAACAGGTGGCTGAGCAGTGCAAGCTCCAGCCGTACGGTGTTATTGCTGGTTGGCTTACCACGGTTGGTCATTGTCGCTAGGCGGGTATCTCGGTAGCTGGCGATGATCTCGGCCGAGAGGGCGGCCATGGAATATTTGCCCAGGTGGCTGATCAACTGCTTCGCCTTGGAGGCTTCGGCTTTTTGGGTGGCTGATTCCTTGGTTGGGCTAACTTCTTTTAGATAGCGTTTGAGCGCCATTTCCAAGGTCATGCGCTCGGAGCCGCTGCGCTGGATGTAAACCCCCCTGACCATTTCATCTTCGGTACGACGAGCCCAATCCTCTGCATCTCGCTTTGTGCGAAATGTCTTAATGCTGGTTGGCCAGCCCGTTTTGCGTATCAGAGCTTTCCAGGTACCTGCTTCTGTTTTGACGATGGTGGCCATTATTCATGCTCCAAAGATAAGCCGTCGTACCGGCACTGTACCGAATCTGTACCTTTGGACTATAGGACTGTTCTGGTCGTTTTTCCAGCAGACATGAAAAAGCCGCGCAGTGCGCGGCTTTCAAGGTGGTGGGCCCACACGGACTCGAACCGTGGACCAAAGGATTATGAGTCCTCTGCTCTAACCAACTGAGCTATGGGCCCTCAGAAGCGTGCGGATTATACCGGTGCCTTTCCTGTGGTGCCAAGGGTGGAGCGCGGATGAAGGAATTTATCTGCGAATTGTCCAGCAGTTAGTGCGGGGCTGACGATGTAGCCTTGTATTTGCTCGCAGCCTTCTGAGGTGAGGAATTGCACCTGTGCGTCGGTCTCTACGCCTTCGGCGACGACGGTCAGGTTGAGGTTGCGGCCGAGGGTGATGATGGCGCGGCTGATGGCGGCGTCGCTGAGGTCGGCGGGGAGGCCGCTGACGAATGATTTGTCGATTTTTAGCACGTCAAGCGGCAACTGCTTCAAGTAGCTGAGTGAGGAGTAGCCGGTGCCGAAGTCATCTATGGCCAGTTGCACGCCTAGTTTCTTGAGCTTGTGCAGGGCGCGCAAAGCGCCTTCGGTGCGGTTCATGATGAAGGTTTCGGTGATCTCCAGTTGCAGCAGGTTTGCGGGCAACTGGTAGCGTTCAAGCAGGGTGCTGATCGTTTCTGTCAGGTGCGGCTGGTGCAATTGCAGGCTGGATAAGTTAACCGAAAGCGGGCCGAATTCTGCGTGGGTCTGTCGCCATTCATGCAACTGCCGGCAGGCTTCATTCAGAACCCATTCGCCCAGAGGCAGAATGAGCCCGGTGTCCTCGGCCAGCGGAATGAAACGGTCTGGGAGCATCGTGCCGTATTCGGGGTGATTCCAGCGCACCAGCGCTTCTGCGCCGATTACGGTTTGGCTGGCGAGGTCGAGCTTTGGTTGGTAGTGCAGCACCAGTTCGTTTCGTTCCAGTGCCTGGCGCAAATCGGTTTCCAGGTTGATGCGCGCACTGGATTTCGAGGTCAGGTCGACGGTGTAGCGCTCTACGCGATTGCGCCCTTTGGCTTTGGACTGGTACATCGCGGCATCGGCGTTTTTGACGATTGTGGCGACGTCTTCGCCGTCTACGGGGTAGAGGCTGATGCCGATGCTGGCGCTGATGTAGAACGTGTGATCATGAATATTGAATGGCTCGGTGAAGCAGGCGAGCAGTTTGTTGGCGATGATTTCGGCATCATGGCTGTTGTTGAGGCCGGGCAGCAAGATGATGAACTCATCGCCGCCCAATCGTGACACGGTGTCGAGGTCGCGCAGTTGTTCCTTGAGGCGCTCGGCTATGACGACGAGTAACTGGTCGCCGACAGGATGACCGAGGCTGTCGTTGATGTGTTTGAAGCGGTCGAGGTCGAGGAACAAAACGGCGCCGTTTTGGTTATCTGCCTGAGCGTCACGCAAGGCGGCGCTGAGGCGCGTTTCAAATAGCAGCCGGTTGGGTAAGCCGGTGAGCGGGTCGTGGTGGGCCTGATAATCGAGACGCGCCTGAGCCTGTTTCAGTGGTGTGATGTCTGCTATCACGCCAACGTAATGGCTCAGGTTGCTCTCATTGTCGCGCACCTCGTTTATGGTCAGCCAAGCTGGGAAACTTTCGTTATTCAGGCGCCGGTTCCATACCTCGCCTTGCCAATGGCCATGTTCATTCAGGCGCTGCCACATCTCGCTGAAGAACTCGCGGTCATGTTGGCCGGAGGCCAGAATACGTGGCGTTTGGCCCAGAGCTTGGGCTTCGCTGTAGCCAGTGATTTCGCTGAATGCATGGTTGATGGCGGTGATGCGCTGCTGGGTGTCGGTGATGACCACACCTTCAATCGTGCTTTCAAACACAGTGGCGGCCAGTTGCAATTTAGCCTGCATGCTCTCGCGTTCGGTGATGTCGCGAATAATGCTCAGCAGGCAACTCTGCTCACCGATCTGGATCATTTGCGCGGAAATCTCACAGATGCACAGGTTGCCATTGCGATGGCGGATGCGTGATGTTTGCCGGCGTACGCTGCCGACGGTCTTGATCTGTTCGATCAGTTTGTCGCGGTCTGTGGGTTTCGCCCAGAGGCCAAGTTCCACGGTGGTTTTATGGCTGAGGACTTCGCGGTTGTAGCCGGTGATTTGTTCAAAACCCAGGTTGGCGTCTATCAGCAGGCCATCTTCGAGGCGGGTGATGAGCATGCCGTCGGGGGAGGCGTGGAAGGCCTTGGCGAATTTCTCTTCCGAGGTTTGCAGCTGTTTTTGAGTGCGCTTGAGTTGGGTGATGTCGCGTACGATGGCGATGAGCACCGGCACCTCGTCGAGCTGAAATGCCTGCACCGAGAGCAAGCCGGTGAGCTTGTTGCCGTTACGGAGCTGGAAGGGCATTTCGATGTTGCTCAGGCTTTCACCGTTGTTCAACCGGCGGATTAATTCCGGGCCGGTGTTGGGCAGGCTCCAGAGGTTCATCTCGGTTGCGGTTTTGCCCAGTGCCTCGCTGCGCGATATTCCCGTCTGCTGCTCGAAGGCGTAGTTGGCATCAATGATGCGACCATCCTCGCGCTGGCTGATGATCATCACGTCCGGGCAGTTCTGGAATACCAGCGAGAACTTGAGTTCGGAGGTGCGTTTGGCCTGTTCGATATGTTTGGCTTCGCTGATATCGATCATCAGGCCGCGTAAGGTTGGCTGCTCTTGTGCGGTGTCGATGGTGACGATTTCTCGAATCCACACGGTTTGGCCATCGGCGGCAATCATTCGGTATTCGAGTGTGTGGTCTCGGCCGGCCGCAGTCTCTGTCCGGCGGGTTTGAGTGGTCTGTTGATGGTCTTGCGGGTGCAGTTTGAGGGGCCAGAAGTCTGCTTGGCGCCATTGCTCCAGTGAGTAGCCCAGTAGCTTTTCAGCGTGCGGCGAGACGTAGCGATAGGCCGTCTCGCCAATGGCCGCCTCCCAGGTCACGGCGGAGAGGTTTTCAACCAGCCGGCGGTAATGCGCCTCGCTGCAGCGCAGTTCGTGTTCAAGCGTGGTCCGCCGTGCAATCTCCCCGCTCATGCGCCGGTTTATCATTAGCGTCAGCGCCAGAATCGCCAGCAATATGAGCAGGGCTGGCAGGCCGTAATCCAGCAGTGTTTGCCAGGTGTTGTTGTATTGCAGCTTGCCGCCGACCCAGGGTTCCTGAAGGGCGATCTGCTCGCCTGGGGTCAGGCTGGCAAAAAGCTTGTCGAGTATCTCGACGAAAATCGCATTCTGTTTTGGTACCGCCATCGCCAGTTGGTAGCGATAGGGCGTTTCGCCGCTGATGATCAGGTTGTCGATTTTCTGCTGATGCAGGCTCCAGGTACTTGATGCGATGTCACTGATCAGAACGTCGGCCCGGCCTGTAGCCAGCGCTTGCAGGCCAGCGTTAACACTGGGCACTTGTAACAGGTTGAGGTCGGGATGTTGCTGGCGTAGCAACTCATCGGGCGCGTAGTTTTTAACGACCGCTACTTTTAACCCGTAAAGCGCGCGGATGCTGTCGGGGTGTGGGCCGTCCTCGCGAGCGAGAATTACGATTGGAAAGTCGAGATAGGGGCGGGTAAAGGCCAGCGTCTTGATGCGATCGGGTGTTGCCATAACGCCAGGCAGCAAGTCGATCTTGGCGTTTTTAGCTTGCTCAAGCACGGCGCTCCAGTTGCCTGGCTCAACGTGCTCCAGCTTTATATTCAGGCGTTGCTCGATCAGGCGCACGTATTCCGCGGACAGGCCAAGGTAGCTGTTGTTCGCGCCGGTAAACTCGAAAGGCGGCCAGCTTGGATCGGTGCCAAGCCGCAGCGTGGGATGTTGCCTAAGCCAGGCCATTTCTTGTGCCGTGAGGCCCAACTTCGCCAATGCATCCTGCTGTGTATGGTCTGTGGCAGGCATTCCTGCGGCAGGCGACCCTGTGGCAGGCAAACCTGTGGCAGGCACCCCTGCGTCAGGCTCTCCCGAGAAAACCCGCCCAGCAGTCGATCCTTCTTGCAAAGGTGCTTGTGTGGCCGATGCATCATTCGCGGCCAGAGCGAGGGGCGTCCAGGGCTGCGCTACAGAGCACGCCAAGTACAAAAGAATGGCAGCGGCAATTCGCGGCATGCGGTTCTCATTCTGCGTGGGCATAGCTTGATCTTAGCCGGATTGCGCAGTTGCACACCAGAAACTAAAAGCCCCCCGGTTTTGAGGCCGGAGGGCTGATAGATGATGCGGCTAAGCCTTACTCGTCGAGGAAGGAGCGCAGGTGCTCGCTTCTCGTCGGGTGACGCAACTTGCGCAGCGCCTTGGCTTCGATCTGACGAATACGCTCACGCGTTACATCGAACTGCTTACCAACTTCCTCAAGGGTGTGGTCGGTATTCATGTCGATGCCGAAACGCATGCGCAGTACCTTGGCTTCACGTGCTGTGAGGCCGGCGAGTACTTCGCGGGTGGCTTCTTTGAGACTTTCCACGGTCGCCACATCAATTGGCGATTGCATGGTGGCGTCTTCAATGAAATCGCCCAGATGCGAATCTTCGTCGTCACCAATCGGTGTTTCCATGGAGATCGGCTCTTTAGCGATCTTCAATACCTTGCGGATTTTGTCCTCAGGCATTTCCATGCGTTCGCCCAGCTCTTCCGGCGTCGGTTCACGACCCATCTCTTGCAACATCTGGCGCGAGATACGGTTGAGCTTGTTGATCGTCTCGATCATGTGCACAGGGATACGGATAGTCCGCGCCTGGTCAGCAATGGAGCGAGTGATCGCCTGACGAATCCACCAAGTGGCGTAGGTCGAAAACTTGTAACCGCGGCGGTATTCGAACTTGTCTACCGCTTTCATCAAACCGATGTTGCCTTCCTGGATCAGGTCGAGGAACTGCAAGCCACGGTTGGTGTACTTCTTGGCGATCGAGATAACCAGACGCAGGTTGGCCTCGACCATTTCTTTCTTGGCGCGACGAGCCTTGGCTTCACCGATCGACATGCGACGGTTGATGTCCTTGATCTCGGCCAGGGTGAGTTCACACTCTTCCTGCAGGGCAATCAGCTTCTGTTGGCAACGCTGAATATCAGCTTCGCGCTCGCCAATGGCTTCGGCGTACTTCGCCTTGCCTTTGGCCAGTCCGGCTGCCCAGGTCTCGTCAATTTCATTGCCTGGGAACAGGCGCAGGAAATCTGTACGAGGCATGCGAGCATCACGGACGCAGATTTGCATGATTGCGCGCTCTTGGCCGCGCAAACGGTCAAGCGCACCACGCAGACGAACAACCAGTGCTTCGTATTGCTTGGGCACGAGCTTGATCGGCATGAACAGCGTAGCCAGTTCTTTCAGCTCGGCGTTCGCCTGCTTACTGCCACGGCCATGCTTTTTCAGCGCTTGCTTGGCAATGTCGAGTTGCTCGCCGATAGCCGTGAAGCGGCGCAGTGCCTCTTCCGGATCCGGGCCGCCATCGCCTTCTTCTTCGTCTTCGCTATCGTCTGCGTCGTCATCGTCATTGTCGTCATCAGCCGCACCTTCCTTCGCAGGGATGGGTGCTGGAGCTTCTGCGGCAGGCGCGATGCCATCGTCCGGGTCGATATAGCCATTCAAGACTTCGACCAGACGTCCACCTTCGGTGGTAACGCGGTTGTATTCGGCAAGAATACTCTCGACGGTGCCAGGAAAATGAGCGATAGCGCCCATGACTTCCCGGATGCCTTCCTCTATGCGTTTAGCGATTTCGATCTCGCCTTCGCGGGTAAGCAATTCGACAGTACCCATTTCCCGCATGTACATGCGCACCGGGTCGGTGGTGCGACCGATATCGGTCTCAACGGCTGCGAGTGCTGCTGCGGCTTCTTCTGCTGCAGCTTCATCGGTATCCGCTTCCGCCAACAACAGGGCGTCAGCATCCGGAGCACTCTCGAATACGTTGATCCCCATGTCGTTAATCATGCGGATGATGTCTTCCACCTGTTCCGGATCGGAAATATCTTCCGGCAGGTGGTCATTGACCTCCGCGTAAGTCAGGTAACCCTGCTCACGACCACGGCTGATCAATTCTTTCAAACGAGATTGCTGTTGCGCTTTTACGGACATAACACCCTATCCACTGAAGGTCTTGGCGGGCTAAAAACAAGCCGCGGATTATACCCGAGAAACTCCCTCACGCGCCAGTTGGGCTTAGAATTACTGGCGAGGTTGTGCGGTTTAACAGGTTGCGCAGTTGATCTTTCTCCTCTGCGCTCAATTCACTCTGGCGCGCTTTAAGCAGTAAATGTTCCAAACTGCGTTCGCGTTGGCGGGCTACAAGTGTAGTTATAGTGTCGAAAAACTGTTGTTCAAGGTTATCGGCTGAAATCAACCATTCCTTTTCTGCCAAAGCCTGCAATAAACGGCCTTGTTCGGTGCCGTGCCAGCGCGCAATCAGTTGCAGCGGGCTGAGCTGGGCGTTCTTCTGCAGGGCGCCGAGCAGGGCGACCAGCAATTGCGCGTAGGTGTCGTCTTCTGCAGCGAAATGGCTGACATCGTCGACTTTCTGCGCTAATTCTGGATGATGCAGCAGGGTTCTCAGGGCGCTCAGGCGCGGTGATTCAACGCTGACGGCAGTGCGGGGCTGGCGAGGTTGAAAGTCGTCGCGGCCCTTTTTGCTCCACTTGCCGTCCTGCTTTTTCCAGGCGCCTTTGTCTTTGTTACCGGCTTTGAAGTTTTGTTCAAAAGCGGGCTGCGCAGGCATTGGCTCGTATTCAGTATAGCTGGGCGCCATGTCATGGTAGGCGCTGTCTGGAATATCGAAGTGTTCGTTGGGTGCGCTGCTGGAATGAGTAGGGGTGCTGGGTGCTGAGCTGTTGCTGGGGCTCAGCTGGCTCATGGCTTCGCTGTTGAGTCCGGTGATCTCGGTCAGGCGCTGGCGCATCAGGATGCGCAGGTTATTGCCTGGGATTTTGTCGATCAACGGTGAGGCGAGAGTGACTAAATGCGCTTTGCCCTCGAGGGAGCGCGGGTCGGCCTCGTCGCTCAACTGCTGGAAGAAGTAGTCGGCCAGCGGCTGTGCGTGCTGATTAATGCGGGCGCGGAAAGCATCGGTGCCTTCGCTGCGCACCAGTGTGTCCGGGTCTTCGCCGTCTGGCAGAAACAGAAAGCGCGCACGCAGCCCGTCTTTTAGATTGGGCAGGGTGGCTTCCAGTGCTCGCCATGCAGCCTTGCGGCCTGCGCCATCACCGTCGAAGCAGAACAGCACGCTGGGAACCAGGCGAAACAGACGTTTCAGGTGCTCTTCGCTGGTGGCGGTGCCCAGTGTTGCGACGGCATTGCGCAAGCCCTGCTGGGCGAGGGCGATGACGTCCATGTAGCCTTCAACGACCATGATCTCGTCGAGATCGCGATTGCTCTTGCGCGCTTCAAACAGTCCGTAGAGTTCCTGGCCTTTATGAAATACCGGTGTTTCCGGCGAGTTCAGGTATTTGGGTTTGTCATCGCCGAGTACCCGGCCACCGAATGCGATCACGCGGCCGCGACTGTCGCGAATCGGGAAAATTACCCGGTCGCGGAAGCGGTCGTAGCGTTTGCCGGTCTCAGTGTTCTCGACCAGCAGGCCGGCGTCGATCATGGCTTTGATCTGCAGGCTGTCGCCGCCCAGATGCTTGTGCAGGTTATCCCAGCCAGGAGGCGCGAAGCCCAGGCCAAAGTCACGGGCGATCTCGCCGGACAAGCCGCGGCCTTTCAGGTAGTCGACGGCGGCGCGGCGCTGCGGGTGGCTCTTGAGTGCTTGCCGGTAATAGTCGGCGGCGGCAGTCAGGAGCGGATACAGCGGTGAGTCGGTGGGCTGGCGCGGCTTGTTGCTGCGTGCGCCTTCCTCGCGCGGCACTTCCATGCCGGCGCTCTTGGCCAGATCTTCGATCGCCTGGGGAAAGTCCAGTTGGTCGTGATCCATGAGGAAGCCGAGCGCATTACCGCCCGCGCCACAGCCAAAGCAGTAGTAAAACTGTTTGTCCGGGCTGACGCTGAATGATGGGGTCTTTTCTTTATGAAAAGGGCAGCAGGCGGTGTAGTTCTTGCCGGTTTTCTTTAGTTGAACGCGTGAGCTGACCACGTCGACAATGTCGGTGCGGTTGAGCAAGTCATCAATAAAAGACTGTGGGATCAGGCCGGCCATAGGCACCCAGAATACTGCCGCATTACGCAGCGTTGCTGTTAACTGGAAAGCAAAAAACTCCGAACATCACCTAACGGTGTGCGGAGTATCGGTATTCTACGATGTGTGCAGGCTTAAATAGCAAAACCCGGCCTAGGCCGGGCAATGCTCACTGCGGCGACGTGCTGTACGGTATTAGTACAGACGAACGCTGCGGCGCTGCTCGCGCTGAACTTTCTTGGCGTGACGCTTAACAGCAGCAGCTGCCTTGCGCTTACGCTCTGAAGTCGGCTTTTCGTAGAATTCGCGGCTGCGAACTTCAGCCAGAACACCGGCTTTTTCACAGGAGCGTTTGAAGCGACGCAGGGCTACGTCGAAGGGTTCATTCTCTTTAACTTTGACGGCTGGCATCCAGGTCGTACCTTCGTTTAATTCCGTGGGTAACGTACTTCTAGCCTTGGCTCTGAAGAACGTTGGTTTTCAAGGGTTGCGGATATTACCGCTTCATCGCGGCGAATGCAAAGCCTCTGATCGAAAAGCTCTGGTCGACGCACGGTCACGGCTATTATTATGCCTGCCTTTATTAGTAAACCCCACCTCAATCAAGGCTTTATCAATGCTGGTTCTGGGCTTAGAAACGTCGTGCGATGAAACCGGTGTCGCGCTTTATCACAGTGAACGCGGCCTGTTGGCGGATGCGCTATTCAGTCAGATCGACCTGCACCGTGTCTACGGCGGGGTCGTGCCTGAGCTGGCTTCGCGTGACCACGTAAAGCGCATGCTGCCGCTGATCCGCGAGGTGTTGGCGACAGCCGGTTGCACGGCAGATCAGATTGATGCGGTGGCCTATACGGCGGGTCCTGGTTTGGTTGGAGCCTTGCTGGTCGGGGCTTCCTGCGCCCAGGCAATGGCATTCGCCTGGGGTGTTCCGGCGCTGGGTGTGCACCACATGGAAGGGCACTTGCTGGCCCCCATGCTGGAGGAAAATCCTCCGGCCTTCCCGTTCGTCGCTTTGTTGGTGTCCGGTGGCCACACGCAACTTGTTCGGGTAGATGGTATTGGCCAATACAGTTTGCTGGGCGAGTCGCTCGATGATGCTGCCGGCGAGGCATTTGATAAAACTGCAAAGCTGATGGGGCTCGATTATCCGGGTGGCCCAGAAATCGCCAGGCTGGCTGAGCGCGGCACGCCGGGGCGTTTCGTGTTCCCGCGACCGATGACGGATCGTCCAGGGCTTGAGTTCAGTTTTAGCGGCCTCAAGACTTTCACCTTGAATACGTGGCAGAAGTGCCGTGACGAAGGCGATGACTCTGAGCAGACCCGTTGCGACATCGCGCTGGCGTTCCAGCATGCGGTGGTGCAAACCCTGACCATCAAGTGCCGTCGGGCGCTGAAGCAGACGGGTCTGAAGAATCTGGTGATTGCTGGCGGCGTCAGCGCCAACAGTGATTTGCGCCAGTCGCTCGGCGAGATGCTTAGCGAGTTTAATGGGCAGGTGTTCTATGCGCGGCCGAAGTTCTGTACCGATAACGGCGCGATGATCGCCTACGCGGGCTGCCAGCGCTTAAAGGCTGGCCAGCATGACGGTTTAGGAATTGCCGTGCAGGCGCGTTGGCCGATGGACAGCTTGCCGGCTATTTGAGCGGTCAGCTCTGCTGGGCGTTTGATCGCGGTTGATTAGAAATGCCGTTCGCGACCTGCGAACAGATCTCGCAGGTTGCTGCGGTGGCGCCACACGATCAGACCACTGAGTACCGACACCGGCATCAACACGGTTGGGTGCAGCCACGCCAGCAAGGGTATGGTCAGTGGCACCGAGATCAGTGAGGCCAGCGAGCTAGTTCGGGTCAGGCGAAAAGTAGTCACCCAGGCGGCTATCGCCAACAGTGCCGCGATCGGAGATAAACCCAGCAACATGCCCGCCGCTGTGGCGACACCTTTGCCGCCGCGAAAGCGAAAGTAGAGGGGAAACAGGTGGCCGATTACCGCTGCCAGACCAATCCAGGCTTGTTGTTGCAAATTGAAGCCGGCCAGATTGGCGATGACGACCGGAACCAGCCCTTTGCTGATGTCGCCCAGCAGCGTGAGTACGGCCAGCCGCTTGCCGGCTACCCGCATAACGTTACTCGCCCCCGGATTACCCGAGCCAAAACCCCGAGGGTCGGGCGTGCCAGCTCGCATGCTGAGCAAGATGGCGAAGGACAAAGAACCCATCAGGTAGGCGAGAAACGCCAGTAGCCAAAACATGGTACCCATTCCATGGCAGGTGTTCGGCGATTCTAGCAGGCGTTTGAAGATAACGGCGAGTCGGTCTTTTTGCCCGCGCAGGCCGCTGCGCAGGTTAAACTGACAGCCTTCGATTGCAGCGAGGCAATTGAGTCGTTCCCGGTTAACCGCCAGGGCGAAAAAATGCCAGGGATTGTCGGGCTGATATGCATGCGAGCGTGCCGTGTGACATGCTGCATGTCGATTATTGAGATGGTGTTTGGAGAGCGGGTTTGGACACAGTTTTTGTCAGCGGCCTTGAGGTCGACACAGTGATCGGTGCGTACGACTGGGAGCGCACAATTCGTCAGTGTCTGCGCCTGGATCTGACCCTGGGTTGGGATATTCGTCCGGCAGCGGCTGGCGATGACCTGAACAAGGCGCTGGATTACGCCAAGCTCTCCGAGCGCGTGCAGGCATTCGCCAGTGAGTCGTCCTTTATTCTGGTCGAGACCTTTGCCGAGCGACTGGCGCAGTTGCTGATGGACGAGTTTCAAGTGCCCTGGTTGCGCCTGCGCTTGACCAAGCCGGGTGCGGTTGCTGCCGCGAGTGGCGGAGTTGGCGTGGAGATTGAGCGCGGATGTCGCTGACCCGGGTTTACCTTGGCCTCGGTAGCAATATCGAGCGCGAAGTTCATCTGCAGGCCGGGCTCGATGCGCTGGCGGAAATGCTCACCGACATGCGCTGTTCAGCCGTGTTTGAAAGCGCGCCTGTGGGGATCAAGAGCGGGCCGTTTTTCAATCTCGTAGTGACCGGGCTGTGTGAGCTGGAATTGCATGAGCTTGATCGCCGGCTGAAATTCATCGAAGCCGATAACGGCCGTTATGCGCCAGATCGGGTGGGATTGCCGCTGGATATCGACGTGCTGTTGTTCAGTGATCGGGTCGGTAATTTTCAGGGGCTCGAGTTGCCGCGCGCCGAAATCCTGAAGAACGCCTTTGTGCTCTGGCCGCTCGCGCTGTTGGCTCCCGAAACGGTGCATCCGGGCGTGCAGCGCAGTTTCGCCGACTTGTGGCAGGCGGCAACGATCAATCAGCAGTTGCGCCCGGTCAGTTTTCAGTGGCGTGGCGTCGAGCTGACGCCTGCTGCATTGCTCGCCTCGCCAGACCGTTAATCGGCGGCAGGCTTGGTGCTTTGCTTGTAGGCGACGAGTGCTTGCAAGCGGGCAGCCTTGAGCGCAGCGCCCAGCTCCGGCCCTTTATAGCCTTGTTCCAGCAGAGGTTGCACCGCAACTTCACGTGCCGCTTGCATGGCGCCCCGCAAGTAATCGGCTTGCGGGTATGCGCGCGTCTCCAGTCCCGTTCTGCCGCGGGCGTCCATCTCGCAGGCGCTGATGAACTCCTCGAAACGTTGCGGTCTCCGGTACACATCGAAGCTTTGTAGCAGCTCGAGCAGTGTCGATGGTTTCAGCTCCAGCGCGCGATGACCGTGCGTGTGGTATTCGCCAACCAGTAGCGCCAGTTCCTGACAGTCCTTGGGGGCTTTACAGCGCTGATTGATTGTCTTGATCAGTCGCAGGCCTTTTTGCTCGTGGGCAATGTGGCGGGGCCATTCGGACTCCGGCGTGAGGCCTTTGCCGACATCGTGCAGCAGGCAGGCCCAGCGCACTGTCAGTGGTAACCGATGCTCGGCGCTTTGGCGCAACACCGCCAATACGTGCACGCCGGTGTCTATTTCCGGATGGTGCGCCGGCGGTTGTGGAACGCCGAACAAGGCATCGACCTCTGGCAAGAGCGCGTGCAGAGCGTTGCAGTCGTGCAGCACCTGGATGAATACATCCGGGCGCGGCTCCATCAGCGCACGAGAAATTTCGGTCCAGCTGCGCTCTGCGGTCAGGGCGGCAAGCTCGCCCGAGTCACTCAGCTCACGCATCAGCGCGTAGGTTTCGTCGGCAATGATAAAACCCAATGGTGCGTAGCGCGCCGCAAATCGGGCGACGCGCAGCACGCGCAATGGGTCTTCGGCAAAGGCGGGGGAAACGTGGCGCAGCACCTTCGCTTCAAGGTCGCGCTGGCCGCCGTAAGGGTCGATGATCGTGCCGTCATCGGCCTCGGCCATTGCATTGATGGTCAGGTCGCGGCGGATCAGGTCTTGTTCCAGTGTGACGTCGGGGCTGGCGAAGAAGGTGAAGCCGCCATAGCCACGGCCGCTTTTGCGTTCGGTGCGGGCGAGGGCGTATTCCTCGCCGGTTTTGGGGTGCAGAAAGACCGGAAAATCCGCGCCAACAGGGCGGTATCCCCGTTCAAGCATTTGCTCGGCGGTAGCGCCCACGACGACGCGGTCGATATCTTTCGACGCAATGTTCAACAAGCGATCACGCACCACACCGCCGACTTTGTAAATCTGCATAGCACCTATCTGCAAAATTGCCTCTGTTAACGCAGAGGATAACGGTTACGCGGGCTGGAGGGAAAAGTGCGTGCTGATGAAGGCGCTAGCCCCGCGAGGTGCAGTCTGGTCGCGGGGCTGGCTGGGGAGATTAGATCGGTGGAATGACCAGATCGAGTCGGGGAAACTCGCCTTCACGTTCGGGTTCGTTTTTCGGCGGCACATGCTGGCTGTTGACCAACTTGTCGCCTTGCCAGATTTCCAGATGCACATCAAAGCCCCATAAACGGTGCAGGTGCTTGAGTACTTCTTCGGTCGAGCTGCCCAACGGTTTGCGGTCGTGCTGCTGATGGCGCAACGTCAGTGAGCGGTCGCCACGCCGATCGACACTCCAGATTTGTACGTTGGGCTCGCGGTTGCCAAGATTGTACTGCGCAGCCAGCAGCTCGCGGATGGTTTTATAGCCAGGTTCGTCGTGAATCGCGGGGACCAGTAAATCATCCTTCTGGTCGTCATCAAGAATGCTGAACAGCTTCAGATCGCGGATCACTTTGGGCGAGAGGTACTGCAATATGAAACTCTCGTCCTTGAAGCTGTGCATGGCGAATTTCAGGGTCGATAACCAGTCAGATCCGGCGATATCCGGGAACCAGGCGCGATCTTCGTCGGTTGGGTTTTCACACATCCGGCGTATGTCGCTGTACATGGCAAAACCCAGTGTGTAGGGGTTTATGCCGCTGTAATACGGGCTGTCGAAGCCTGGCTGGTAGATCACGCTGGTGTGGGCCTGGAGAAATTCCATCATGAAGCCATCGGTGACCAGCCCTTCGTTATAAAGGTCGTTGGTGAGGGTGTAATGCCAGAACGTCGCCCAGCCTTCATTCATCACTTGCGTTTGGCGCTGTGGATAAAAATACTGCGCGACCTTGCGCACGATGCGGATGATCTCGCGCTGCCACGGTTCCAGTAATGGCGCGTGTTTTTCGAGGAAATACAGGATGTTTTCCTGTGGCTCGGACGGGAAGCGCTGAGCGTCCTGCTCGCCGCCCTTGCTCGCGCCTTTGGGAATAGTGCGCCACAAGTCATTGATCTGCTGCTGCAGGTGCTCTTCGCGCTCTTTCTGGCGGCGGCGCTCTTCCTCGGCAGAAATGGGGTAGGGCCGCTTGTAACGGTCTACGCCGTAGTTCATCAGGGCGTGGCATGAATCGAGCAAGTCCTCGACGGCATCAATGCCGTGGCGCTCCTCGCATTGCATGATGTACTGCTTGGCGAACACCAGATAGTCGATGATCGAGCTGGCATCAGTCCAGGTCTGGAACAGGTAATTGCCCTTGAAGAAACTGTTATGCCCGTAGCAGGCGTGAGCAATCACCAAGGCCTGCATACACATGGTGTTTTCTTCCATGAGGTAGGCGATGCAGGGGTCGGAGTTGATCACAATTTCATACGCGAGGCCCATCTGGCCGCGCTTGTAGTTCTTTTCGGTACTCAGGAAGTGTTTGCCATAAGACCAGTGGTGATAGCCCAGCGGCATGCCCACAGAGGCGTAGGCGTCCATCATCTGCTCGGCGGTAATCACCTCGATCTGATTGGGATAAGTGTCCAGCGCATAGCGTTCGGCGATGCGGGCAATCTCGCGGTCGTAGCTGCGGATCAGCTCGAACGTCCACTCTGAAGTGGTCGAGATCGGCTGGCGTTTCTTGTCGCGTACGCTGCCTTCGGGTTGGGTCATGTCGTAAGCCTCCGCTGAAACAGTTCGCGGAATACCGGGTAAATATCGCCGGCTGAGACTAATTGTTGCTGGGCAAAGGTGTCGGCGAACGCTTCGGCCACTTGCTCATATTCAAACCATAGCGCCTGATGTTCGCGCGGTGTGATCTCGACATAAGTGAAGTACTGCACGAACGGCATTATCTGGTTGATCAATATATCCCGGCACACCGGGGAATCGTCATTCCAGTTGTCGCCATCCGAGGCTTGCGCGGCATAGATATTCCACTCATTGACCGGATAACGCTCGGCCATGATCTCCTGCATCATTTTCAGCGCGCTGGAGACAATGGTGCCGCCGGTTTCGCGGGAGTAGAAAAACTCCTCCTCGTCGACTTCCTTGGCACTGGTGTGGTGACGGATGAACACCACTTCGATCTTGTCGTAATTACGCTTGAGAAACAGGTAGAGTAAGATGAAGAAACGCTTGGCGACGTCCTTGGTGGCTTGCGTCATTGAGCCGGAAACGTCCATCAGGCAGAACATCACCGCTTTTGAACTCGGGTTGGGGTGTTTGACCAGCAGGTTGTATTTGAGGTCGAAGGTGTCGAGAAACGGCACCCGGTTAATGCGGATGTGCAGCTTGCTGATTTCCTCTTCAAGCGCCTGTATATCGCCGAAGTTGTCGGGCTCCTCGCGCTTGAGCCGGTCAAGTTCGAGCATGGCTTCTTTGAGTTTCTTGCGGCTGCTGCCAGAGAGCGCGATGCGTCGGGCGTGAGCGGAGCGCAGCGTGCGTAGTATGTTGATTCGGGAAGGGTTGCCTTCGCTGCTGATGCCCGCGCGCACGGTCTTGAACGTGTCGGTGCCGGTCAGGTGGCGCTTGACCAGATTGGGCAACTCGAGATCTTCGAACATGAAGTCGAGAAACTCTTCCTGAGTGATCTGGAAGACGAACTCGTCCATGCCCTCGCCACTGTTGCTAGCCTTGCCGCTGCCTTGGCCGCCGCCACCCCCGCCTTGCGGGCGCGGGATATGGTCTCCGCCGCTGAATTCCTTGTTGCCTGGGTGAACAATGGTCTGGCGGCCTCCGCGGCCATGATGAAGCACGGGCTCGTCGATGTCGCGGCCAGGAATACTGATTTGCTCGCCGTGCTCCATGTCGGTAATCGAGCGGCGGCTGACAGCCTCTTCAACTGCCTTTTTGATATGACCACGGTAACGCCGTAAAAAACGCTGACGATTTACCGTGCTCTTGTTCTTGCCGTTAAGGCGACGGTCAATCACATAGCTCATAGGCCCCTCCGGGGAGCTTGAAGCGGCAAGCTGCGAGCGAGGACGAAGGTGTCGCCCTCGCTCTTGCGCAGTCATCACCGGGTGGCTTGAGGCTGCATTACTGCGATTTACGAACCCGCAGATACCATTCAGACAACAGCCGAACCTGTTTGTCGGTATAGCCGCGCTCGACCATGCGAGTGACGAAGTCGTTGTGTTTTTGCTGGTCCTCTTTGCTGGCCTTGGCGTTGAAGCTGATGACCGGAAGCAGATCCTCGGTGTTGGAGAACATCTTCTTCTCGATCACGACGCGCAGTTTCTCGTAGCTGAGCCAGGTTGGGTTCTTGCCATTGTTGTTGGCCCGCGCACGCAACACAAAGTTGACGATCTCGTTGCGGAAATCCTTGGGGTTGCTGATGCCGGCCGGCTTCTCGATTTTCTCCAGCTCTTCGTTGAGTGCTACGCGGTTGAGGATCTCGCCGGTTTCCGGGTCGCGGTATTCCTGATCCTGAATCCAGAAGTCGGCGTACAGCACATAGCGGTCGAAAATGTTCTGACCGTACTCGCTGTAAGACTCGAGGTAAGCGGTCTGGATTTCCTTGCCGATAAACTCGATATAGCGCGGCGCCAGGTATTCCTTGATAAAGCGCAGATAACGCTCGCGGGTCTCTGCCGGGAACTGCTCCTGCTCAATCTGCTGTTCAAGCACATACAGCAGGTGCACCGGGTTGGCGGCAACCTCGTGCGGGTCGAAGTTGAACACCTTGGACAGAATCTTGAAGGCGAAGCGTGTCGACAGGCCGTTCATGCCTTCATCAACGCCTGCTGTGTCCCGGTATTCCTGAATCGACTTGGCCTTCGGGTCGGTGTCCTTAAGGTTTTCACCGTCGTAGACGCGCATTTTCGAATAGATATTCGAGTTCTCAGGCTCTTTGAGCCGTGACAGTACGGAGAACTGCGCGAGCATTTTCAGGGTGTCTGGCGCGCAATGGGCGTTGGCCAGTGAGCTGTTGAGCAGCAACTTGTCGTAAATCTTGATCTCATCGCTGACGCGCAAGCAGTAAGGCACCTTGACGATGTAAATCCGGTCAATGAACGCCTCGTTGTTCTTGTTGTTACGGAAGCTGTGCCATTCGGATTCGTTGGAGTGCGCCAGCAAAATCCCGTTGTAGGGGATCGCGCCGAGGCCTTCGGTGCTGTTGTAGTTGCCTTCCTGAGTCGCGGTAAGTAGCGGGTGCAGGACCTTGATCGGCGCCTTGAACATCTCGACGAATTCCATCAGGCCCTGGTTGGCGCGGCACAGGGCGCCTGAATAGCTGTAGGCGTCCGCGTCGTTCTGCGGGAATTCTTCCAGCTTGCGGATATCAACCTTGCCGACCAGTGCCGAGATGTCCTGGTTGTTTTCATCGCCGGGCTCGGTTTTAGCCACGGCAATCTGCCGCAGAATCGAGGGGTAAAGTTTGACCACGCGGAACTGGCTGATGTCGCCGCCATACTCGCTCAGGCGCTTGGTGGCCCATGGCGACATGATGCTGCCCAGATAGCGCCGCGAAATACCGTATTCCTCTTCCAGAATGGCCCCGTCTTCGGCATCGCTGAACAGGCCGAGTGGCGACTCGAAAACCGGTGAATCCTTGATCGCGTAGAACGGCACTTTTTCCATCAGGTGCTTGAGCTTTTCAGCCAGCGAGGACTTACCGCCGCCTACCGGGCCCAGCAGATAGAGGATCTGTTTCTTTTCTTCGAGCCCTTGGGCGGCGTGGCGGAAGTAGGACACGATCTGATCAATGCACTCTTCCATGCCATGGAAGTCGGCGAAAGCCGGATAGCGGCGGATCACCTTGTTCGAGAAGATACGTGAAAGCCTGGGGTTGGCTGCCGTGTCGAGCAGCTCGGGCTCGCCTATTGCCAGTAACAACCGTTCAGCTGCCGAGGCATAAGCACTGCGATCCTGTTTGCACAGTTCGAGATATTCCTGCAGGGAATACTCTTCCTGGCGGGTCGCTTCGAAACGTTGTTGGAAGTGACTGAAAATGCTCATGACTTCACCTCGCTCGATGCAAAAGAGTTAGCAGGGATCGGTCGAACGGGCACGGATGGACGGCTGAGAAGTCAACCTAGGTAAATCCCCCGAAACACCTAAAAGTCGTACCGATGGCCCGGCTGCCGGCTTGCCGGCTCTACCTTATTTGGATGGCCTGAGATAAAGGATAGTTCGGAATTTGCGAGGGCAAGGCGATATGCGCAAATAGCTTGGCGCAGGAAGCCAGAAAGTGCGCGCAAGGCCCGATATGGCGGGCCTTGGCAGATGTAAAAAATTATTCGTCGGGGCTCTGGCGTGTGTCTTCAGGGTAAGTGGCGCGCCACAGCTCGAAGCCGCCATCAAGGCTGTAAACGTCAGTAAAACCCTGGCCAATCAGGTAGGCGGCAGCGCTTTGACTGGAGTTGCCGTGATAGCAGGAAACGATGAGCGGATGATCGAGATCGGCCTTGGCAATAAAGTCGACCAGCGAGTGGTTATCGAGGTGATGCGAGCCGGCGATATGGCCCATGTCGAAACTCTGCGGGTCGCGGATATCGACGACCACGGCGCCCTGCTGGCGAAGTGCTTGAGCTTGCTCGGGGGAAATTCGTTTGAAGTCGCTCATGCGGAGTCCTCATTGCAGTTGCAGCGGTGCATTTCGCCGCTGTCGATGTTCATCAGCGTCATGGCCGCGCCCCAGACGCAACCGGTGTCCAGGGCAAATACGTTGGGCTCGGTGCAGTTGCCCTCAAGTGCCGCCCAATGGCCGAAAATGATTTTCACATCACGGGTCTTGCGGCTCGGGTGACTGAACCAGGGGGCAAAACCGCTGGGGGCCGTATCCAGGCCCTCCTTGCTGACGAGGTCGAGCGTACCGTCGGCTTTGCAAAAGCGCATGCGGGTGAAGTAGTTGGTGATAACGCGCAGACGCTTGATGCCTTTCAGGTCGCCATCCCAGCAATCGGGCTGGTTGCCGTACATGCCATCGAGAAACACGGGCAGTCGGTTAGGGTCGCGCAGCACTTCTTCGACCTCTGCGGCGCGCTTGAGCGCCTTCTCCAGTGTCCATTGCGGAGCAATACCGGCATGCACCATGGCCATGTTGCGCTCGGCGTCGTAGTGCATGAGTTTCTGCTGACGCAGCCAGTCGAGCAACTCGTGCCGATCCGGCGCATCGAGAATTTCCTGCAGCGTGTCGTTCTTTTTCAGACGCTCGACGTTATGCGCAACCGCCAGCAAGTGCAGGTCATGATTACCCAGCACGCAGGTGACTGAGTCGCGCATCGCGTAGAGAAAGCGCAGAGTGCCGAGCGAGTCCGGGCCGCGGTTTATCAGGTCGCCGACCAGCCACAGCCGATCAACTTTCGGGTCGAACTTTACTCGCTCAAGCAAGCATTGCAGGGGTTTCAGGCAACCTTGCAGGTCGCCGACAGCATAGGTGGTCATCTCAGTGCAGTGATCCTGGTACGGCTAAGCGAAAGGGTGCAATCGGTGCGTCGAAGTTCGCGCCGTCTTCGCTGATCATCTTGTAGCTGCCCTGCATCGTGCCGACGCGCGTGGCCATTACGGTGCCGCTGCTGTAGGTGTAAGTCTCGCCTTGGGCAATCAGCGGCTGTTGGCCGATAACGCCGGCGCCACGGACTTCCTGCACCTTGCCGTTGCCGTCGGTAATCACCCAGTGACGCGACAGCAACTTGGCTGGCAACTCACCGTTGTTGGTGATGCTGACGGTGTAGGCGAAGGCAAAGCGCTCCTGCTCGGGCTGGGATTGCTCCGGTAGGAAGCGGGTTACGACGCTAACGTCGACCTGGTAGCGTGGATCAGACATAGGGATGACTCGCAAATTAGGGATCAGTGATCCGTCTCGGCACTGGCGACTGGTTGCTCGGCCAATTTATCAGCCAGGCGCACAAATGCAGCCAAGTCCAGTTGTTCGGGGCGCAGGCTGCCGTCAACGCCTGCGGCTTCGATCTCGCTAGCCGGCAACAGGGCTTTAAGCGTGTTGCGCAGGGTTTTGCGGCGCTGGTTGAAGGCTTCGCGTACCACGCGTTCGAGCAGCTTGTGATCCTTGGCCGGATGCGGCAGCACCTCATGCGGCGTAAGGCGCACGATGGCCGAGTCTACCTTGGGCGGCGGGTTGAACGCGCCGGGCCCGACGTTGAACAAATGTTCTACGCGGCAGTGGTACTGAACCATGATCGACAAACGGCCCCAATCGCCACCGCCTGGCCCTGCGGCCAGACGCTCGACCACTTCCTTTTGCAGCATGAAGTGCATGTCGCGAATCAGCGAGGCATTACTCAGCAGGTGAAAAATCAGTGGGGTGGAAATGTTGTAAGGCAGGTTGCCGACCACGCGCAGGCTGTTAGGCGCGGCGTTGAGACGGGCAAAGTCGAACTTGAGCGCATCACCCTGATTCAGCTTGAAGTTGCTGTGGTTGGCGAACTTGGCGTTGAGAATTGGCACCAGGTCTTTATCGAGCTCGATCACATCCAGTTGCGCGCCGCTGCTCAGCAGGCCTTCAGTGAGTGCGCCCTGACCCGGGCCGATTTCCAGCACATGCTCGCCTTCGCGGGCATGGATAGCGCGCAGGATGCGATGGATCACGCCGGCATCATGCAGGAAGTTCTGACCAAAGCGCTTGCGCGCCTTGTGTTGGTATTGTTCAGACATACAGCAGCTCCAAGCTTCAAGCCGCAAGCTTAAAGCGAAAACAAAGAGATGCAGTTTAACAGTGATGGGGCAAAAAGTAGCTGCGTACAGCAGCAATCGTGGCGTTAAGCCTGACTGGCTGCCATGGCGAAGGCATTTTGCAGGGCGACTTGCAGGCTGCCGGTGTCGATATTGCCGCTGCCGGCGAGGTCCAGCGCTGTGCCGTGATCGACCGAGGTGCGGATAATCGGCAGACCGAGGGTGATATTCACCGCAGCGCCAAAGCCTTTGAACTTGAGCACGGGCAAGCCCTGATCGTGATACATCGCCAAGACGGCGTCGCAATGGTCGAGGTGCTTGGGGGTGAAGAGCGTGTCGGCGGGCAGCGGGCCGATCAGGTTGATGCCCTCAGCGCGCAGTTGCTCAAGCGTTGGCTCGATCACGTCGATTTCTTCGTGGCCAAGATGGCCGCCTTCACCGGCGTGCGGATTGAGGCCGCAAACCAGAATTTTCGGCTGGCTGATACCGAACTTGTCGCGCAAATCGTTGTGCAGAATGCGCGTCACCCGGCTTAAGCGTTCAGGTGTTATGGCATCTGCTACATCTTTGAGTGGCAGGTGAGTGGTCACCAAGGCGACCCGCAAACCGTGGGTCGCAAGCATCATCACGACCTGTTCGGTGTTTGTCAGTTCGGCCAGAAACTCGGTATGGCCGGAAAAGCTTACGCCGCCTTCGTTGATGACGCCTTTATGCACCGGCGCGGTAATCATCCCGGCGAAATGCCCGTCCATGCAGCCTTGGCCCGCACGGGTCAGGGTTTCAAGGACATAAGCAGCGTTTGCAGGGTTGAGCTGGCCAGCGGTAACGGGCGCGCCGAGCGGGGTGTCCCACACGTATTGGCTGCCAGCAGGCGCCGGTTGCTTGGGAAACGTGTCGGGGGTGACGCTGATGAGCTGGATATTCAGGCCCAGCAGCTGTGCGCGCTGGGCGAGCAGGGCGCAGCTGGCAATCGCGATGATTGGCTGCGCCTGTTGCTCGCGGGCCAGCAGCAGGCATAGGTCTGGACCTATACCTGCGGGCTCGCCCGGTGTGAGGGCAAAGGGTTTGCTGCTCACAGCTTGGTTTCTACGTAGGCCTCGTCGCGGATCTGACGCAGCCAGGTTTGCAGTTCTTCGTCGTACTTACGGTTACGCAGGATGTTCATCGCTTGCTGCTCGCGGAACTTCTCGCTGTTGTCCGTGGCGCGACGACCCATAACCTGCAGAATGTGCCAGCCAAAACTGGTTCTGAATGGCTTGGACACTTCACCGCTCGGCGTGCTGTTCATAACCGCCTGGAACTCCGGAACCAGTACCTTCGGGTCGATCCAGTTCAGCGAGCCGCCATTAAGGGCAGAGCCTGGGTCTTCCGAGAAGTTTTTCGCCAGTTCGGCAAAGTCTTCGCCTGCGGCAATGCGGTCATACAGACGCTGGGCCAGACGCTGGCTTTCGGAATCGCTGCGGATTTCGCTGGGCTTGATCAGGATATGGCGAACATTAACTTCTTCGCTGACCTGAGCGCCGCCGCCACGTTTTTCTTGCAGCTTGATGATGATAAAACCACCTGGCGTACGTACAGGCTCGGTCACCTCACCTGCCGACATCGTGCTGAGCATGGTGTCGAATGGCGGTGGCAGCTGACCGGCTTTACGCCAGCCCATTTCGCCGCCTTCCAGCGCGCTTTCACTCGCCGAGCGGGCAATCGCCATCTGCGCGAAATCGGCGCCTTGCTTGAGCTGGCTGTAAATATCTTGAGCCTGTTTGGCTGCTGTCTGGATCGCGTCCGAGGAAGCACCTTCCTGAACCGGAATCAGGATGTTGGCCAGGCGATATTCTTCCGAAAGCTGCATCTTGCCCAGGTCGGAGGCGAGGAAGTTCTTCACTTCCTGATCGCTCACCTGAATACGCTCACCCACGCGGCGCTGACGTACGCGGCTGATGATCATTTCGCGGCGTACCTGATCGCGGGCATCTTCATAAGACAGGCCGTCACGGGTCAGGGCTGCCTTGAACTGAGCAGGGGTCATGTTGTTGCGCTGGGCAATCGTACCGATTGCCTGATTGAGTTCTTCGTCGCCGATACGAATACCGGAGCGATCACCAATCTGCAGCTGCAGGTTTTCCAGAATCAGACGCTCGAGCACCTGATTTTGCAGGACGTCATCAGGCGGCACGGCCGCACCGCGCTTGGCGATGGTTTGCTGAACTTCACGCAGGCGTGAGTTGAGCTGGCTTTGCATGATGACATCGTTGTCCACGATGGCGACGACCCGGTCCAGCGGCTGAACTTCAGCGTGTGCCATAGAGCCAATAAGTACTGCGCCCAGCATCAGGGGGCGCAGGCAATCAGAAAGCTTCATCTTCACGTTTACGATAACCTTGAATGCCGTTATTCAGGAACGAACTTGCGGATTTACCAGTAACGCCGCCGAGGCCTTTAAGCGTTACTTCCAGGAAGATCCCGCGATCAGGATCGTCGTTCAAGTCTGGGTTGAGGCTGACTTCGTCGTAGTTGATCCAGTAACGATCGATTACGCGTACTTTCCAGCAGCAGCTGTCGTACTCAAGGCCGCCAAAGGCTTCGAGTGTACGGTTGCGGCCGTAGTCATACTGCCAGCGTGAGATCAGACTCCATTGCTGAACGATCGGCCAGACCACCGAGAAGTCGTGCTGGCTGATCTTGTAGTAATCCTTGATGTAGTTGGCGCTGCCAGGAACACCGTAATCGCCGCCGCCGACAACCCACTGACCAGTGCTCTGGTCGTAGCGGACGGTGTCGTTGCGATAGCGATAACCGGCGTTGATGATCTTGCCCGGATTATCTTCAGGCTGATAATGGAACATGGTGCTGCCGGAACGGGTTCTGCGAGCATCCGGGTCCCAGTTGAAGTCCGAGTCCAGGCGCCAGTCGCGGTTGAACCGGTAAGAGTGCTCAAGTGCAATCGGTGACACCGAGGACTGCGCATCGTCACGGGTTTTGTAATCGATACCTGGCAGCTGAACCTTGCGGTCTTCGAAGTAAACGGCCTGGCCGATGCTCAGACGCTGACGCTCAAAGCCGTTGTCTTCGATCCAGCGGTTGGTTACGCCAAACGAGAGTTTGTTCTCGTCACCGATCCGGTCTTTACCTGTGAAACGATTTTCGCGAAACAGCGAGTTGTAGCTGAAGGTGGTTTCGCTGGTGTCGAATACCGGAATATCGTCTTGATCTTCCTCGGGCACATACAGGTAGTACATGCGCGGCTCGAGCGTCTGGCGGAAGTTGGTGCCGAACCACTGAGTGTCACGGTCGAAGTACAGGCCGCTGTCGACACTGAACATGCCAACGCCACGATCAGGGGCATCGTCAAATGAGCCTGCGCCTCCGGCGAGTTGCGCTTTGCCGATAGAGTCCAGATCGAGGTCATAGTTGGTGTACAGGTACTTCAACTGCGGTTTGACGAAGCCCCAGCTCCAGTCGAGCGGCAGGCTGACAGCGGGCTCGAGGTGCATACGAGTACCGTTCGCACGCGCAAGGCCGGTCACGTTGTTGTCGTACCAAGGCTGCTCGACGACGCCATCTTCATTGATGTAGTCGCCGCTGCGCAGATCCCGGTCAAAGCGAACCAGTTCAGCGCCATAGCTCATGTTCAGACCCGAAGGCTGAAACGGCAGCTGGCCATCAATTGTGATCTGCGGAAGGCGATCGTATGGGGTGATGTCGGTGATATTCGCCAGCTCATAGGCGTGAGCATTGAGCTTCGCGACATATGAATCGCCGCGATAGGTCAGGGTGCCGCGCTGGTTGATAAAGTCCGGCGTATCAATACCCAGATCGGTATCCAGGTCCTGGAAATAGTACGGGTCGCTGATGTCTGTGTAATCGACTTCAGCAGTCAGGCGTGAGTTCAGGCCTTCCTTGTGCTGCCAGCTGTACAACCAGCGAGTGTCCTTGGAGTCGGACTGCAGGTCGCGATCGTCATTCTTGTCATTCAGAATGGCCGCGCCGACCTGGCCTTCGCCGGTTTTGCTCAGGTAGCGGAACTCGCCTTCCAGATGCAAGCCACGGTCACCCATGTAGGTCGGGTACAGCGTGGCGTCATAGTTGGGCGCAAGGTTGAAGTAGTAAGGCGTTTCCAGCGTCAGGCCGTTACTGCTCGATGAGCTGATTGACGGCGTCAGGAAACCTGACTGGCGACGATCGTCGATCGGGAAGTAAATATATGGCGTGTAGAACACCGGGAAGTCTTTGACGCGCAAGGTCACGTTGGTCGCCGAACCAAAGCCAGTCACCGGGTTGAGGGTGATGTTGTTACCCTTCAGGTGCCAGTCGTTGCTGTTCGGTTCGCAGCGGGTGAACGTGCCGTCTTTAAGACGAATAATCGAGGTCTGCTCACGTTTTGCATAGAGTGCATTACCGCGCGCCTGACCTTCGTGCATCACATATTCGGCGTTATCAATCTGCGCTTCACCGTTATCCAGCTGCAGCTCAGCATGATCGCCAACAATCAGCGCGCCTTTGTCGCGCAAGCGCACGTTGCCATCGAGTACGCCGCGATTTTCGGCTTGCAGCAGGCTGGCTTCATTGGCCTCAACCTGCATGCTCGACTGGCGAAGAACGACATCACCCGCCAGGGTCGCTTTCTGAGTCTCTTGCTCGTAACGCGACGCTTTCGCCGAGACGAACAGTGGCGCCTCATTCATTGGCGTGGTGTCATCCATGCCTGGGCGTTCGGGCTCAACGTAAGCACCGGAACAATATGGCGCTGTCTCGGCAAGCTGCTCCGGCGTCAACTTTTCGCGCGGAACCCAGTCAAGATGGCTATAGTCGGCGCTGCGAGAGGCCAGACCCAAGCCTTGCGCTTCGGTAACCTGCTTGGTCGTGTTGAGCTTTTTCGCCGGTTTGCTGCTCGTTGCGGCAACTGCAGCACCGGCTGCGACCGGAGCGGCAACATTGGTTGCGCTGGTGTCAGCCTCAGGTGTACTGCGAGCAGGGCGCGCCGGTAATTCGACGTTGCTGGTCTTGGGCGCACACGCCCAGCCACCGCTCGGAGAAACGCCGCAGTCGAACTGTTCGGCTGCAACAACAAATTGACTCGCCATAGGTTGAAGAGCCAACAGGCTGCCTGTGACGAGAAGTGGGAATTTTTTACGTACCGCGGGAGTTTTAACTGCCATCTTGTTTTTCCGGGCTTCCTGCGTGTCATATGCCCGGAGGCTACACGCCTCTCGATGGGCTTTAAAAGATGCTGGATAATAAAGCATGACCCGCGCAACGGCTAGCGCCGTCGGAGACCCTTAGTGATGTATGAAAACGATGAACGCCTGCAACTCCTTGATAATTGGCTTAATCAGGTGCTGCCAAAACTATTTTCAGAGCAGGGTTGGGGCGCTGTTCCGGACGCCACATTAACCTCTGCGAGCAGCGATGCGAGCTTTCGCCGCTATTTTCGCTGGCAAGGCGCCGGGCGCACTTTGATTGTCATGGATGCGCCGCCACCGCAGGAAGATTGCCGTCCTTTTGTGAAAATGGCGGCTCTGCTGGCGACTGCCGGACTCAATGTGCCGAAAATTTTGGCCGAAGATTTACAGCAAGGCTTTTTGTTGCTTAACGATCTGGGCAGCAAAACGTATCTGGATGTGATTGATGCGGGCAATGCAGACGCCTTGTTCGCTGATGCCATCGACGCACTGCTGGCATTGCAAAAACTGCCAATGGACACTCCCTTGCCGAGCTACGACGAGGCGTTGCTGCTGCGTGAGCTGCAACTGTTTCCTGAGTGGTATGTGCAGCGGCATCTGGGCATCACCTTCAGCGCCGAGCAACAGGCCAAATGGCAGCGGGTCTGTGGGCTGCTGATAAGCAGTGCGCTTGATCAGCCAAAAGTGCTGGTCCATCGCGATTTTATGCCGCGCAATCTGATGATCAGCGAGACGAATCCGGGCGTGCTTGATTTTCAGGATGCGGTGTATGGGCCAGTCACCTATGACGTGACATGCCTGTTCAAGGACGCCTTCCTCAGTTGGCCGGAGCCGCAAGTGCACGCCTGGCTTGAAGGCTATTGGCAGCAGGCGCGGGCAGCCGGTTTGCCGGTGCAGCCGGACTTCAACCAGTTTATGCGCGCCAGCGATCTGATGGGCGTGCAGCGTCACCTCAAGGTCATTGGTATCTTCGCGCGCATTTGTCATCGCGATGGCAAGCCCAAGTATCTGGCGGATGTGCCGCGTTTCTTCGCCTATATAGCTGCAGTGCTTGCGCGTCGGCCCGAACTTGCCGAGTTGGCTGAGCTGATCGAAGAGTTACAGGGCGTGGCGGGTGAGCAGGCATGAAAGCCATGATTCTGGCCGCGGGCAAGGGTGAGCGGCTGCGTCCGTTGACCTTGCATACGCCTAAACCGCTGGTTCGCGCTGCGGGTGTGCCGCTGATCGAGTACCACATTCGCGCGCTAGCCGCCGCTGGCTTCACTGAACTGGTAATTAACCATGCCTGGCTGGGTGCCCAGATCGAGGCGTATTTGGGGGATGGTGAACAGTTCGGCGTCAGCATCGTCTACTCCGCTGAAGGTGAGCCGCTGGAAACCGGCGGCGGCATATTCCGTGCGTTGCCGCTGCTGGGTGATCAACCGTTTCTGGTGGTCAATGGCGATATCTTCACTGATTATCCATTCGCCGAGCTGCGCAAAGCCCATGAAGGTCTTGCGCACTTGGTCTTGGTCGACAATCCGGCTCATCACCAGACGGGTGACTTCTGCCTGAGTGAAGGCTTGCTGACGGATGCTCCTGCATTGGCCAATACTGCTGCTGATCGCTACACCTACAGTGGTATCGCGGTGCTTGATCCGGCCTTATTCAAGAACTGCACAGCGGGCGCTTTCAAGCTTGCGCCCTTGTTGCGCGAAGCCATGAGTCGCGGGCAGGTCAGTGGTGAGCTGCATAAGGGTTGCTGGGTCGATGTCGGCACTTTCGAGCGGCTAGCTGAGGTTGAGCAACTACTGGCGGCGGAGGCTTGAATTGATCTTCCCGATTACCGCAATCGGCGCACTGGCGGGGTTCGCAGCAGCGAGTATTCCGGGCGCGCTGCTGGGCGGTTTGCTGGGCCAGATCATCGACCGCCGTTTGCAGTTGGCGAGCTGGTCGGCTCTGCTTGAGCGTTTTCAGCGCCCGGCCATAGCCGATGATCCCTACGTGTTATTCGTCATGCTGGGGCGAATGGCCAAGTGCGAAGGGCGGGTGCTCGATGCGCATATTCAGCAGGCGCGGGCGGAGATGCGTCGTCTGGGTTTCGATGAGCCAAGTCGAATGCGTGCGATCGAAGCCTTTGCTCGCGGTAAAACAGGCACGGACAGCCTGCGCTCCCCACTGCAGCGTCAGCGTGCCAATGCCGACAGCCTGCTGCGCGCCTGTTGGCGCATGGCCTGGGCGGACGGGCGCATTAGCCGACCCGAGCGCGAGCTGATAATGCTTTGGGGTAAATGGTTAGGCGTGCCGGCTGCCGAGCAGGAAGCCATTAGCGCCAATCATGCACCCAAGGCGGCAACTCAGCCTCTGGCTAGCGGTGGTTATCAGGGCGCTTTGCGCATTATCGGCGTCAGCGATGACAGTGATCCGGCGCAGATTAAACGTGCTTACCGGCTGCTGCTCAGCAAGCACCATCCCGACAAGCTTGCCGGTCGTGGTGCCAGTGCCGAGCAAGTTCGCGAGGCCACCGAGAAGACCCGCGAATTGCATCAGGCTTACCGCGTTATTCGCCAGCGCCGCGGCTTCTAGGGAATCAGCACTCCGGCAATCGCTGCTATTTCTCCAACCAGCCGCGGACACGCCGGTAGAGTTGCTCCTGCTCATCATGCAGGTTGCCCGGCAGTGCATTGAGGGCAATTTGCTCGTAGCCTGATTCAGCCTGGCGTTTGCTGGCCATCAAGCGCTCGTGCAGTTGCTTGTTGCTTGCAGCCGTCGAGCGGTAGAAAACGTCCAGCGTGGCAGTCTTGTTTTCAGTCAGTAAGGCTTCAAGTTGGCTTGAAGCAAATTCTGGCGCCTGCGCGGATATTGCAACTATCCGCTGTATGTCCTTGGCCGGGCGCTCGCTGATATAGCGCGCTGCCCAGTACGCGCCGGTGCCCTGACCCAGCAATGCGATGGTTCGGGGTTTGTGTTGGCGCACATATTCAAGGCCTGCGCCTATTCGCGCAAAGATCCGTTGCTCATGCTGCTTGCGCAGTTCCTCTGCATCCGGCGTGTTCGCAACTTCGGCTGGCGTGTCAGCTTCAGTGCTGGGCTCTGATGGCGTTTCGGCTGCGGCCTCTGCCGGCTGCCCAGCTGCTTTTTCATCTTCAGTTGCTGTCTCGGCTGCGGCGTCAGGGGCTGGCTTTTCTGGTGTCGGCGTGACGATCGGGACTGTGCTGAGTGGGTCTGGAAGCGTCAGGCTAAGCGTATGCCAGCCGTTGTCTGGCAGCTTGCGCCTTAGTGGTCCGACGGTTTGCGGCCAGTCGGCGCTTTCGTTGTCGCCTGGAATCAGAATCACCGCGCCGCGCGGTTGCGCACTGTTGGCTTCGAGCCAGAGCGCCAGAAACTGCTCATCACCCGCCTGCAGGTGTTGCACCTGCTTTGGGTCGACCTGCCGTTCAAGGGCCGTCGCCTCCACTTGGCTGCGCGCGGTCAGTGGCTCGCGAGGCGCGACGGTTTGCTCGCTGGCTTTATTTTCCGGCGCGGCGGGCTCGGCGTCCTCGGCAAGTGCGGGCAGGCTGAGCATCAGGCTGAGTCCAATTATGGGCAGGGCTATAGCGGTAGGGCGCATTCAACAACTCCGGCGGGCAACATCAACGCCAAGACTAGCGGTAATCGCAGCAGTTTGTCTGCGCCGCAATGCCAGCCAAAGCAAGGTTGGGGCTGCTACAATAGCGGCCTTCCGTGAAAGCCACTGAGGTGAGCCATGCAACCCTTCGCCATCGCCCCGTCGATTCTGTCCGCTGACTTTGCTCGTTTGGGCGAGGAAGTCGATAACGTACTCGCGTCCGGCGCCGATATTGTTCACTTTGATGTGATGGACAATCATTACGTCCCCAACCTGACCATCGGCCCGATGGTGTGCTCGGCGTTGCGTAAATATGGCATCACCGCACCGATTGATGCGCATCTCATGGTCAAGCCAGTCGATCGCATGATTGGTGACTTCGCCGAAGCGGGCGCCACTTACATCACTTTCCACCCTGAAGCGTCCGAGCACGTTGACCGTTCGCTGCAACTGATTCGTGCGGCTGGCTGCAAGGCTGGCCTGGTGTTTAATCCGGCGACTTCGCTGGAAGTGCTCAAGTACGTCATGGATAAAGTCGACATGATTCTGCTGATGAGCGTGAACCCCGGGTTTGGCGGGCAGAAGTTCATCCCGGCCACCCTCGGCAAACTGCGCGAAGCACGTGCGCTGATCACCGAAAGTGGCCGCGACATCCGTCTCGAAATCGATGGCGGGGTCAATGTACAGAACATCCGTGAAATCGCCGAAGCCGGTGCGGATACCTTTGTCGCGGGCTCGGCGATCTTCAATCAACCGGATTACCGTCAGGTGATTGATGCCATGCGTGCAGAGCTTGCGCAGGTGCAGCGCTAATGGCGTTGCGTCAACTGTTCAATGGCCAGTTGCCGGAACTGGTGATGTTCGATCTGGATGGCACGCTGATCGACTCGGTTCCGGATCTGGCGGCGGCAGTCGATAAAGCGCTGGTGCAACTGGGGCGTGAGCCTGCTGGTGTTGAGCGCGTGCGTGACTGGATCGGCAATGGCGCCAAGGTGTTGATGCGCCGCGCGTTGGCCGGCGGTATCGAGCATCAGCACATTAGCCTTGCTGACGAGCAGCAAGCGCTGGAGTTGTTTATGCAGGCCTATGCTGACAGCCATGAGTTGACCACGGTTTACCCTGGCGTCAGTGAAGTGCTGGAATGGTTGCAGGAGCAGGGAGTCGCGATGGCAATCGTGACCAACAAGCCCGAGCGTTTTGTGGCGCCGTTGCTGGATGAACTGGGCCTTGGCAGCTATTTCCGCTGGATTGTCGGGGGTGATACTTTGCCCCAGCAAAAGCCCAATCCGGCAGCCTTGCTGCATGTCATGCACATGGCCAATGTAACGCCAGAACGGGCGCTGTTCATTGGTGACTCGCGCAACGATGTGCAAGCCGCCAAAGCCGCGCAGGTTGCCTGTGTGGCGCTCAATTACGGCTACAACCATGGCCGCCCAATCAGTGAAGAGAACCCGGCCCGGGTGCTGGATAATCTGCGCGAACTTCTGCCGGCCTAACCGCGCTGGCGCCAAGGCAAGAGGGCACTGAGTCGGATTTTTTCGCAAAGTGCCAGCAACCTCTTGCCCGGAGCCGTGTCGGCGGGTTGATTAGCGCAAGCGGCTGCGCTAGTGTTGCTGCACTTTATTGCCCGTCTAAGAGATCCCTCCGTGGTGGTTACCTGCAAACTCTGGCTCGAACGAGCCGGGATGAAAATCATCAAGGCACTGGCCCGTTGGCGCTGGCGCCTCTGACCTGATATTGGCCGCTTAGCCGGCGCGTTTGCACTCGACCGTTAAACCTCAAGCCACGAGGCTGATCATGATCCGCGAAGAATTCCTGCGTTTAGCCGCTGCCGGCTATAACCGTATCCCTGTTGCATACGAAACCATTGCTGACTTCGACACCCCGCTGTCTATCTACCTGAAGCTTGCCGATGAGGCGAACACCTACTTGCTCGAGTCCGTTCAGGGCGGCGAGAAGTGGGGGCGTTATTCCATCATCGGCCTGCCGGCGCGTACGGTATTGCGCGCTTATGACCACACTGTGATCGTCAGCATCGACGGCGTTGAGACCGAGCGCCACGAGTGTGAAGATCCGCTGGCGTTCGTCGAGTCGTTCAAAGAACGCTATAAAGTGCCGACTCTGCCGGGCTTGCCGCGCTTCAATGGCGGGCTGGTTGGCTACTTCGGTTACGACAGTGTGCGTTATGTAGAAAAGCGCCTAGCCGTTTGCCCGAATCCAGATCCGCTGGGCAATCCGGATATCCTGCTGATGGTTTCCGATGCGGTCGTGGTGTTCGACAACCTCGCAGGCAAGATGCATGCAATCGTGCTCGCCGACCCGGCGCATGCCGACGGTTATGAGCAGGCGCAGGCGCATCTTCAAGAAATTCTGCAGAAATTGCGCCAGCCGATTGCCCCGCGTCTTGGGGTGGACTTGAATGCTCCGGTAGGTGCTGAGCCCGCGTTCCGCTCAAGCTTCAGTCAGGAAGACTACGAGCGCGCAGTCGATACCATCAAGGAATACATTCTGGCGGGCGACTGCATGCAAGTCGTGCCTTCGCAGCGCATGTCGATTGACTTCAAGGCGGCGCCGATTGATCTGTATCGGGCGCTGCGCTGCATCAACCCGACGCCTTATATGTACTTCTTCAACTTTGGCGATTTCCATGTCGTTGGCAGCTCGCCGGAAGTGCTGGTGCGCGTTGAAGATAACCTGATCACTGTGCGTCCTATCGCCGGCACACGCCCACGTGGGGCGAATGAAGAGGCTGATCTTGCCCTCGAAGAAGACTTGCTCTCGGACGCCAAAGAGATTGCTGAACACCTGATGCTGATTGACCTGGGCCGCAACGACGTCGGTCGGGTCTCCGCAACGGGCAGCGTCAAGCTGACCGAGAAAATGGTCATTGAGCGCTACTCCAACGTCATGCACATCGTCTCCAACGTCACCGGCCAATTAAAGCCGGGGCTGACGGCGATGGATGCACTGCGGGCCATTTTGCCAGCGGGCACGTTGTCGGGTGCGCCGAAAATTCGCGCAATGGAAATCATTGACCAGCTGGAGCCCGTTAAGCGTGGCGTCTACGGCGGTGCAGTGGGTTACATGGCCTGGAATGGCAACATGGACACGGCCATTGCGATTCGCACTGCGGTTATTAAAAACGGTGAGCTACACGTGCAAGCGGGTGGCGGTATTGTCGCCGACTCGGTGCCTGCACTTGAGTGGGAAGAGACGCTGAACAAGCGTCGTGCCATGTTCCGCGCGGTTGCGCTAGCCGAACAATCCACTCACTGAGGAGCCCGTCATGTTACTGATGATCGATAATTACGACTCCTTCACCTACAACGTGGTGCAGTACCTCGGTGAGCTGGGTGAAGACGTCAAAGTAGTACGCAACGATGAATTGACCGTGGCCGATATCGAAGCCCTGAACCCAGAGCGTATCGTGGTTTCGCCGGGGCCGTGCACGCCGAATGAGGCGGGTATTTCGCTGGAAGTGATCAAGCATTTCGCCGGTAAACTGCCACTGCTCGGCGTATGCCTGGGGCATCAGAGTATCGGCCAGGCTTTTGGTGGCGATGTGGTGCGTGCGCGTCAGGTCATGCACGGCAAGACCAGCCCGGTTTATCACCATGATCAGGGCGTATTCAACGGCTTGAACAATCCGCTGACCGTGACCCGTTACCATTCTCTGGTGGTCAAACGTGAAACCTTGCCCGATTGCCTTGAGCTGACCGCATGGACTCAGCATGAAGACGGCTCGGTGGATGAAATCATGGGCTTGCGTCACAAGACCCTGAATGTTGAGGGCGTGCAGTTCCACCCCGAGTCGATTCTGACCGAGCAAGGCCACGAACTGTTTGCCAACTTCCTCAAGCAACAAGGAGGTATGCGCGCATGAATATCAAGGAAGCGCTGAATCGTGTGGTTAACCAGCTCGACCTGAGCACCGAAGAAATGCAGGACGTCATGCGTGAAATCATGACCGGCCAATGCACCGATGCCCAAATAGGTGCATTCCTTATGGGCATGCGCATGAAGAGCGAGACCATCGACGAAATCGTCGGTGCGGTTTCGGTGATGCGCGAGTTGGCGCATCACGTCGAGCTGCCAACCCTTGAGCATGTGGTTGATGTGGTGGGGACCGGCGGTGATGGCGCCAATATCTTCAACGTCTCCACTGCCGCCTCGTTTGTTGTTGCGGCGGCGGGCGGCAAGGTTGCCAAACACGGTAACCGCGCCGTTTCGGGCAAGAGCGGCAGCGCCGACTTGCTGGAGTCGGCCGGTATTTACCTGAACCTGCAACCTGAGCAAGTCGCGCGTTGCATCGACAGCGTCGGCGTCGGTTTCATGTTTGCTCAGGTGCACCATAAAGCCATGAAGTATGCGGCAGGCCCGCGTCGCGAACTCGGCTTGCGTACTCTGTTCAACATGCTTGGCCCGCTGACCAATCCGGCTGGCGTCAAGCATCAGGTTGTAGGCGTATTCAGCCAGGCCCTGTGCCGGCCATTGGCTGAGGTGCTCAAGCGTCTGGGCAGTAAACACATTTTGGTGGTGCATTCGCGTGATGGCCTCGATGAGTTCAGTCTGGCCGCCGCAACACATGTGGCCGAACTCAAAGATGGCGAGGTTCGTGAGTACCAGGTATTGCCGGAAGATGTTGGCCTGCAGAGCCAGAGCCTGATCGGGTTGTCTGTCGACAGCCCGGCGGCTTCGCTGGATCTGGTGCTGGACGCACTCGGCAAGCGTAAAACCGAGGCCGGACAGAAGGCTGCCGAAATGATTATTCTAAATGCGGGTGCAGCGCTGTACGCGGCTGACTTGGCGGCTACTCTGAAAGAGGGCGTAGCCCGAGCGCATGATGCGCTACACACCGGACTGGCCCGCGAGAAGCTGGAAGAGTTGGTGTCGTTTACCACTGTTTTCAAACAGGAGAATGAAGGTTGAGCTTGCCAACTGTTCTGGAGAAGATTCTTGCGCGCAAGGCCGAGGAAGTCGCTGCCCGCCGTGCCGTAACAAGTATGGCGGAGCTTGAGACACAGGCGCGAAACGCTGATGCGCCGCGTGGTTTTGCCCGTGCACTGGAAACCCAAATCGCACAGAAGCAAGCGGCGGTCATTGCCGAGGTGAAGAAGGCGTCGCCAAGCAAAGGTGTATTGCGCGAGGATTTTGACCCCGCTGAAATCGCCCGCAGCTATGAAGCCGGTGGTGCGACCTGTTTGTCGGTACTCACCGATATCGACTTCTTTCAAGGCTCAGATGCGTACTTGCAGCAAGCGCGTAACGCCTGCTCGCTGCCGGTTATCCGTAAAGACTTCATGATTGATCCGTATCAGATCATCGAGTCCCGGGCGTTGGGTGCCGACTGCGTACTGCTGATCGTCTCGGCCTTGGATGATGTTCGCATGGCCGAACTGGCTGCAGCCGCCAAAAGCGTCGATCTGGATGTATTGGTTGAAGTGCACGACAGCGATGAGCTGGAGCGCGCACTCAATGTGCTCGACACGCCTCTTATTGGCATCAACAACCGTAATCTGCATACCTTTGAGGTCAGCCTCGACACCACGCTCGACCTGATTACCCGGGTGCCGCAGGATCGTCATGTTGTCACTGAGAGCGGAATTCTCAATCGGGCTGATGTCGAGCTGATGGAAATCAACGACGTTTACGCGTTCTTGGTCGGCGAAGTGTTCATGCGCGCCGAGAACCCAGGTTCGGAGCTGGAGAAACTGTTCTTCCCAACGCGCAAGCGTGTGGCCTACAGCCCCGATGTTGACTAAATCGCAGGCATAAAAAAACCGGCATCGATGCCGGTTTTTTTATGCCTGGTACTCAGCGTGTGCCAAATACCACCATGGTCTTGCCTTTGACGTTGACCAGACCCTGTTCCTCAAGCGACTTGAGAACCCGGCCGACCATCTCGCGTGAGCAACCGACAATGCGGCCAATCTCCTGACGAGTGATCTTGATCTGCATGCCATCCGGATGCGTCATCGCATCAGGTTGTTTGCACAGATCGAGCAGGGTGCGTGCAACGCGACCCGTCACATCAAGGAAGGCCAGATCACCGACCTTACGAGTTGTGGCGCGCAAGCGTTCAGCCATCTGGCTGCCAAGTGCGTAAAGGATGTCTGGATCTTGTTCCGTCAATTCACGGAATTTGGTGTAGCTGAGTTCTGCAACTTCGCATTCCGTTTTAGCTCTTACCCAAGCGCTGCGTTCCTTTTCAGCGCCCACTTTATCAAATAGACCCATCTCACCGAAGAAGTCTCCGCTGTTGAGATAGGCGATGATCATCTCGCGCCCGTCGTCATCTTCAATGAGGATGGTGACAGAGCCTTTGACGATAAAGAATAGAGTCTCGCTACGATCACCTGCATAGATAATCGTGCTCTTTGCCGTATAACGACGGCGATGGCAATGTGCCAAGATCTTATCGAGATTCTTTATTTTAGGTGTAAGGGTTATAGCGACCATTCCCGAGTCCCGAATTAAAAAATTTATGCCTGTGCGACAGACGCTTTCTTATTAGTAATCGCATTCAGTGTGCCAGTAATCCGGCGTCATCTTAACAGGCAGAGTGTTGCGAGATAATGTTTTGCGACCTGGATAACACCTTATTTGCAACTTCTCGGCTATTTCGACGGAACTTATCCCAGACTTGCCTGTGATAAGCTGCTGGCCCTTTTTCTAGCGGAGGCTTGCAAATGAAAGCGCGCATTCAATGGGCCGGAGACGCCCTGTTTATAGGCGAGTCGGGCAGTGGCCACGCGGTTGTAATGGATGGCCCGCCAGAGAGTGGTGGACGTAATCTGGGCGTGCGTCCGATGGAAATGGTGTTGATCGGCTTGGGCGGCTGCAGCAACTTTGATGTAGTCAGTATCCTAAAAAAATCGCGACAAGCGGTAGAAAGCTGTGAGGCTTTTCTTGAGGCTGAGCGTGCAAGCGAAGAGCCAAAAGTGTTCACCAAGATCCATTTACACTTCGTGGTTAAAGGTCGCGGCTTGAAAGAAGCGCAAGTTAAGCGGGCCGTTGAGCTGTCAGCAGAGAAGTACTGCTCGGCCTCGATAATGCTCGGCCGTGGCGGTGTTGAAATTACCCACGATTATGAGATCGTCGAATTGGGTTAAATCCAATCTAAAGACAAGTGTTTTCCGGGATAAACCAGTGTTCCTGGTTTATCCCGGAGTAAGTCCATTCTGGCTGCAACAGCCAAAATGTTTGCCACTGCAATCCCTTTATCATTTGTATGCTGCATGCTCTAGCGGGCATGGGCATCAATCTGCATAATGGCGCCCCTTTTGAGCGCAGCCGCGCTCTTGGAACCAATAACCAAAATCGCAATGCGAAGAGGTGTAAACCGTCCTACGCAACCGGGTACATCACGGTTGACGGGCATGCTCGACCACGCGGCGTTGCCGCTTATAAAGAGAGTTCTACAACGGTGAAAAGCAAACTCAAGCTCCATGGGTTCAATAACCTGACCAAGACCTTGAGCTTCAACATCTATGACATCTGCTACGCGGAAACGCCGGAAGACCAGCAGGCTTATGTTCAGTACATCGACCAGGAATACGATGCTGAGCGCCTGACGCAGATTCTCACTGATGTTGTAGACATTATCGGTGCCAACATCCTCAACATCGCTCGTCAGGATTACGACCCCCAAGGGGCCAGTGTTACCATCCTGATTTCCGAGCAGCCGGTTGAGCCAACAGAAAGCCAGATTGAGGAGTCGCCTGGTCCGTTACCAGAGACTATTCTCGCGCACCTGGATAAAAGCCACATCACCGTCCATACCTATCCGGAAATCCATCCGGTAGATGGAATTGCGACCTTCCGTGTCGATATCGACGTGTCGACCTGTGGCGTGATTTCGCCGCTGAAAGCACTTAACTATCTGATTCATCAGTTTGACTCGGATATCGTCACCGTTGACTACCGTGTGCGCGGTTTCACCCGTGATGTTGAAGGCCACAAGCACTTCATTGATCACGAGATCAATTCCATTCAGAACTATCTGTCCGAAGACACGCAGTCGGCGTATCAAATGACCGACGTTAACGTGTATCAGGAGAACCTGTTTCACACCAAAATGCTGCTTAAAGAGTTCGACCTCGACAACTACCTGTTCGGCGATGCGACCAGCAGCCTGACGCCTGAACAGCGCCAACTGGTTGAAGACCGTGTCCGCCATGAGATGCTCGAGATTTTCTACGCGCGCAACCTCTGGAAGTAATTGCAGCAGCATAAAAAACCCGCTTCGGCGGGTTTTTTTGTGGTCATGAATAACTCAGGTTGACGGCCAGCAGCCTTGGAGCGATCAGTCTTCAATCACTTGGCGCGAGTTGAGCGGTTTTATCGGGCGGTGGTTGTCGGCGTATAGCTGCTGAAATGCCTTGATCTGTGCGGCGGACATCTCAATCGGTTGCTCGAATAAAACCCACTGTACGCCCTCGGTACATGGCGGTGTTGTCAGCGAGCCGGTATACAGCAAATGCTTGCTATTGCTCGGCAATATAGCCGCGAGGTCAGGTGCCAGTGGCTCGCTGATGTCGAACGCCTGACCGGCTTTTTGTGGCAGCATTTTCCACAGGTGATCCAGTTCAGTGTTGGCTTCACCTTGTTTGATCATCACCGCCATTACCAGCAGTCGTCCGTCTTCAGCCTGATTGACCAGGTGCATTTCCATCGGGAAATTCTTGTCATTGAACTGGTGTTCGCTCGGCGTATGAAAATGGAACTGCACAAGGTTGTAGCTACTGCCTTTGAACGTCAGGGAGTTGCCTGGTTGCAGGTTGGCCTGGATTGAGTGGCTGTTATTGACCAACTGCAGCGCGCTGCGTTGGTAGTTGATGGTCAGGTCTTTGGCTAAGCCGGGTTGATGCGCAAGCTTGTGTAGATCTACATCCACGGGTGATTGCGCCTCCCCAGCAAGACAAGCCTCGCTGCCACCTGTCGGGTCTATGTTTGCCCAATGCTCTGGTGCGTTTTGGCCTGCGTAGCTCCAGCCGTTGGCGAGCGCATGAACAGGCATCGCGATAAGCAGTGCGATGAATAGTTTCTGCTGAATATGTTTTACAGACACGTTGAAACTCCCTGTAATAATTAACAGGGGCGATGGTAGAGAGTTTGCCGGGGGCAGGGCGGGCTGTAACAGTTGCGCGGAAAAAGACTACAAGAAAATACGAGGTTTCAGGACGGGCTCAGGCAGTCCTGAGCCCGTCGATGATTACATGCGGTAAGTGCTTTTGGTCATCACTTTGGACAACAAGGACATGCCCAGCTTTATCGGCGCAGGAAAGCGCAAGCCACCGGCCTCAATTGCGCTTGAGGCGTGATGTTCTTCATCTTCACGCATCTGTTCAAGAATGGCGCGAGACTTCTCGTCTGTGGCGGGAATTTGTTGCAGGTGATCATCGAGGTGTTTCACCACCTGATTTTCTGTGGCAGCAACAAATCCCAAGCTGACTTTGTCACTGACCAGGCCTGCAAATGCGCCGATGCCAAACGATAAACCGTAAAACAACGGATTGAGTACGCTTGGGTGACTGCCTAGTTGGCGGATTCGCTGTTCACACCACGCCAGATGATCAATTTCCTCATCGGCGGCCTGCTCCATGGCTTCACGCACATGTGGCAGTTTGGCGGTTAATGCCTGGCCTTGATACAACGCCTGAGCACACACCTCACCGGTGTGATTGATGCGCATCAGCCCGGCAATATGCTGGGTTTGCTCGGCATCAAGCTCTGCCTCGGGCTGCACGATGGCGGGTGAAGGTCGGCTTGGCTGGCCACTGAATGGCAACAACGTGCGCAGCGCCGTATCTGCTTGCAGCAGCAGGCGGTCGACTGGGGAGTAGTGACGCATTTGGGCCATGAGAATATCTCCGACGAAAACAACAGCGCACAGTTTACTCTAAACCCGCGCGTCAGGTTTGATCGAGATCAGCGCCTGCCCGTGAGTGGGCGTGGTCCTTGTTGAGCAATCAGCCCGGTGGCCAGGTCATTTGACGCTTGCCGAGCACGTGCATATGAATGTGGTAAACCGTTTGGCCACCGTGCTCTTCGCAGTTCATTACAACCCTGAAGCCCGCTTCGCACCCTGACTCTTTTGCCAAATGTTGAGCCGTCAGGAGAATATGCCCGGCGAGCTCTTTATCATCTGCGGTCAGATGATTGAGCGTGCTGATATGCTTTTTCGGGATAACCAGAAAGTGCACTGGCGCTTGCGGGCTAATATCGTTGAAGGCGAGTATCTGATCGTCTTCATAAATCTTTTGCGCAGGGATGTCACCGCTGACAATCTTGCAGAACAGACAGTCCATAAAAACCTCCCGGGCTGTTAGGAACTTGGGTTTAAACCGTCGTGCAGATCGCACGTGCGAGCCACCGCCAGCTAAGGATTTCAGCTTGAGAAACGATATTCATGACCTTGGTTTAGTTCTGGATTCCAAGGTCAAACTGATCTTGATCGAGTCATGGGATGAGCGTCGCGTCCTTGAAACCCTTACCAGTCTAGCCGTCAGGCGCGCGCTGAGTATTGTGCTTTGGTCCGTTACCGAGGGTTTACAGCGTCTTGGCTTTGGCACGGACGGCGCTGATCAGCACAACAGTACAGAGCCGGAAGCGGCGCTGCGGCTGATCAAGGCCGATGTGCAGCCAACCCTTTATGTGATGTGCGATCTGCATCCCTTTCTCAGCGATAACCCCAAGTTGGTGCGCTTGCTCAAAGAAATAGCCATGAGCGAGGACGCGCATAAACCCACGCTGGTGCTGGTTTCACATGCCTGTAAGTTACCCGCTGAAGTGCAGCGTTATGCCGCCAGATTTGCTTTGGCCTTGCCTTCGGAAGATGAGTTGCTGGCGATCGTGCGAGAGGAGGCGGCGAGCTGGAGCGAGCGCAACCGTAATGTGCGGGTGCGCACCGACAATAAAACCTTGCAGCAGGTGGTGAAGAATCTGCGCGGTATGAGCCATGCCGAGGCGCGCGTGCTGGCGCGAAATGTGATTTGCGATGACGGCGCGATTACGCAGGAAGACTTGCCCGAACTGAACAAGACCAAATTCAAACTGCTCGATCTCGATGGTGTATTGAGTTTCGAGTATGAAACCGCACGCTTTGCCGAAGTGGGCGGTCTGAGCAATCTGAAGAGTTGGCTGGCAGCCCGGCAAAGCGCATTTTTGAGCGCCTCGGCCACCGATTTACCCAAGGGCATTATGCTGCTCGGTGTGCAAGGCAGCGGTAAAAGCCTCGCCGCCAAAGCTGTCGCGGGTATGTGGGGCATGCCGCTACTGCGCCTGGATATTGCTGCGCTGTACAACAAGTTCTTTGGCGAGACCGAGCGTAATCTGCGCGATGCCTTGAAGCTTGCCGAGCAAATGTCGCCCTGCGTTCTGTGGGTCGATGAAATCGAGAAGGGGCTGGCGACCGGCGATAACGATGGCGGTGTGAGCCAGCGGGTATTGGGCACTTTGCTGACATGGATGGCGGAGCGCACGGCACCGGTATTTATGGTGGCGACCGCCAATGCCATCGACCAGCTGGCGCCGGAGCTGATGCGTAAGGGCCGGTTTGACGAGGTGTTTTTTGTCGACCTGCCCAGCAGTGCGATACGCGAGCAGATTTTCAGCATCCATTTGCTGCGGCGCGAACTGGCCGCGGCTGATTTCGATTTGGTCGCATTGGCTGCGGCCAGCGCAGGGTTTTCCGGAGCCGAGATTGAGCAGGTGATTGTCAGTGCGCTGTATATGGCGCAAGCCCAGCAGCGCGCGGTCGATCAGGCGCTGCTGGTGCAGGCGATTCAGGCAACCGCGCCGCTTTCGGTGGTGATGGCCGAGCAGATCACGGCGCTGCGTGACTGGGCGCGTGGCAGAACGGTGAGCGCCGATGGTTGAACGGTCTCGCTAAGCGATCTTGCCCACGCGCTGGTTGATCTTCGCGCTGATCTTGCGCACCAGCCAACGTGGGGCAAAGCGCGGCGAGAGTGCCAGCAGTCGATTGCGCCAGCCCGGAATGATGATGGTCCGGCGCTTTGCCAGTGCCTTCACGGTAATCAGCGCCACTTCTTCGCAGCTCATCATCAACTTGCTGTTTTCAATGCCGCTGATATCCAGCTCTGCGCTGCGAAAGAATGCGCTTTTGGTCGGCCCGGGGCACAGCACTGAAACGCTGACGCCGTAGCGGCTGAGCTCTTCGCGCAAGCCTTCGGAAAAGTGCAGCACGTAAGCCTTGCTCGCGTAATAGTTGCTCATCCACGCGCCCGGCTGGAAGGCGGCGACTGATGCCACATTGAGTATCTGTCCGCTGCCCTGACCCGCCATGATGTTGCCAATGGAATGGCACAGGCGCGCCAGTGCCAGTACGTTGACCTCCAGTAATTGCTGCTCGCGGCGCCAGTCCTGAGCGACAAACGCGCCAGCTGTGCCGATGCCGGCATTGTTGACCAGTAGGTCGATGCGCAGGTTTTGCTCTTCCAGTTCGAATAGCAAACCGGTGACTTGTTGTGGCTCGCTCAGGTCGCAAACGCGAAACAGAACCTCGACCGAGAAACGCATGGCCAGCTCGCTGGCAATACTCTCAAGGGCGGGGCGTTTGCGGGCGACCAGAATCAAGTTGCGTCCGCGTCTTGCGAGCGCCTCGGCCAGTGCCAGGCCAATTCCACTGGATGCACCTGTAACAAGTGCGTACTGAGTCATGCTGTCTCCATGTTGCAGTTGGTTTAACCCTGTTCGGGGCGTCCCCCTCCAAATGGAGACAGTGCATAGCTTATCGATTAAGGCGCATAGGCGGAAAATAAAGTTGGCATGGCGATGGCAGCAATGATGCCGCTCAACGGTACCAGCAAGAACAAGCAGGCCAGCACTTTAACCGCGGTGCTGTTGGGCGGCGGCATCGGACCGTAGCGATTGGCGCCATTGGTTCCGGGCATTACCACCATCAGCAGGGCGAACACGCTGCCCACCACCGGCACAATATTGATCAGCAAGAGCCAGCCAGACCAGCCAATGTCATGCAGTCGCTGCACCCCTATCTGAATCGCGATCACGAACACGGCAATGGTCGCAAGTACAACCAACAGGCTGCCGAACAGATCGGATATGGCGTAGCCTGCCGCCGCAACACCCAGCAGCGGTGTGCTGGCAAGCAGCATGACCAGTGTCCAGGCCAGATAACGCAGACGGCCAATCCGGCCATTGGTGGTGAAGGCTTTGAGTTGGCCGAACTCGGGCATGTTGTCAGTAACGTTGGCCTTTGGCGGCGCGTAAGGCGAGGCGGGCGCTACTGCCGAGGCGTCACTACTCTGCGCCGGGGCGCTGTCGGTCAGGGTTGCCTGGCGGGCGATATACTTCTCGATGATGATGCCGCAGGCGCTGCACTCGTCCGCTTTGGGTTGAACGTGCTGGCATTTGGGGCAGGTCATTTGCTCGGCTGACTCGGCCGCCGCTGCAGGCGCGCCATGATCATCGGTTGCCATTAAACTGAGGCTTTCGCTGAGTTCAGGCTCTTTGCGGACCCTTGCACCGGCACGCTGCAAGGCGCTGATGTATTGATCAGCTTCGCTTTCGGCGAGATTACGTTTGATCGCGACATTCCTGCCGCTGAACAGGTCATTGATTTTACTGACGTCACTTTTAAACAGCCGGGCCAGGTTTCCCTTCACCGTATCCAACGCGGCGTCAGGCATAAGCTCGCCGCTGAAAACAATTTTATAACGGGCTTGATTCATAAGAGCATCCTTCTCTGCGGCAGAACTCTATTGATGTGATTGCTTGATGCTAAACCAGCGGTAATGGCACCGCTGGTTTGTAACGCTGGACGGTTGTCGGCAGCCGATAAAATGTAGCAGATTGCCATCAACTCAAGTCGTTAGTTTCAGTGCGAAGCCTTGAGTGCCTGAGCATGGTTGAGCGCGGCCTGATATTCACGGTCCAGTCGTGCAATCAATTCTGCCGTGTCGGGAACATCGCTGATTTCGCCAACGCCCTGACCAGCAGACCAGACGGTTTTCCAGGCTTTTGCTTCATCGCTGATGGGTTTGAGTTTCTCCCCGTAATTGATCTCACCCTTGTTCTGCAATTGGTTAAGGTCAAAACCTGCCTGCTCAAGGCTTTGGCGCATAAAACTGGCAGGTACGCCGGACACCGCCGGGGTATGGATGATGTCTGCCGCTTTGGCGCCGAGAATCATTTGCTTGTATTCAGGCTGCGCGTCACTTTCGGTGGTCGCAATAAAGCGGGTGCCCATGTAGGCCAGATCGGCGCCGAGCAACTGTGCAGCGAGGATTTCGTGGCCATGATTGAGGCAGCCCGAAAGCAACAGGGTTTTATCGAAGAACTGGCGAATCTCGGCGATCAGCGAAAACGGGCTCCAGGTCCCGGCATGCCCGCCCGCACCGGCAGCAACGGCAATCAATCCATCAACGCCGGCCTCGGCAGCCTTCTCGGCGTGACGGCGCGTGGTGACATCGTGGAAAACTAAGCCGCCATATTCATGCACGGCATCTACCAGCTCTTTGACCGCGCCCAGGCTGGTGATCACGATGGGCACCTGGTGTTCGATGCAAATGGCCAGGTCAGCCTGCAGCCGTGGGTTGCTCTTGTGCACGATCAGGTTGACCGCATAAGGCGCGCTGTCTGGGGTAAGGCCCGCTTCTATTTGCTCAAGCCATTGCTTGAAGCCGGAGCTTTCGCGCTGATTGAGTGCGGGGAAGCTGCCAACGACACCATTTTTGCAGCAGGCAAGCACCAGGTCCGGGTTCGACACCAGAAACATCGGCGCTGCGACCAGAGGCAGACGGAGTTTGTTTTCGAGCAAGGCGGGCAAAGTCATAAAGTTTCCTTCAATGTCTGTGAATAGTTGCTCTTTGGCGGCGGTTAATGAACGCGAAGCGGTCTAGAAGGGTTTCACCACAACCAGGATTACCACACCGAGCAGCACCAGAACCGGCGCTTCATTGAACCACCGGTAAAAAACATGGGTGCGCTGATTTTCGCCACGCGCGAAACGCTTCATTTGTGCGCCACACATGAAGTGATAGATCACTAGTAACACGACCAGGCTCAGTTTGGCGTGCATCCAGCCCTGACTAAAGTAGAAACCGGGATTGAGGCTGATGAGGCCGATGCCCAGCAGCACGGTTGCGATCATCGAAGGGGTCATGATGCCGCGATACAGCTTGCGCTCCATGGTGCAGAAACGGTCGCGGCTGATCTGGTCGTCGCTCATGGCGTGATAGACGAACAGGCGTGGCAAATAAAACAGTCCGGCAAACCAGCAGACCAGCGCAATAATGTGCAGAGCTTTGAGCCACAAATAGAGCATTGGGTAACACCTTGGCAAATAGATAGGCAGATAGTAGAGGCCTGTACAGCATCCGTCATCAATGGCGGTTGGCCCGCGGCGGCTGCGGCCTTATCATCAGCATCTTTTCAGCGCTATCGTAAGGGGCAAGCAATGATCAAGGTTGGGATTGTAGGTGGAACCGGATACACCGGCGTCGAGCTGTTACGTCTGTTGGCGCAGCACCCGCAGGCCCAGGTTGAAGTCATTACTTCGCGCTCCGAAGCCGGTATGCGAGTGGACGAGATGTACCCGAACTTGCGCGGCCATTATCCAACGCTTGCGTTCAGTGTGCCGGACGTCGCCACGCTGGGCGCCTGTGATGTGGTGTTCTTCGCAACCCCGCATGGCGTAGCGCACGCACTGGCTGCCGACTTGCTGGCGACCGGCACCAAGGTTATCGACCTGTCTGCCGATTTCCGTCTGGCCGATGCCGATGAGTGGGCCAAGTGGTACGGCCAACCACATGGCGCTCCTGAGCTTTTGGGTGAGGCGGTTTACGGCCTGCCGGAAGTCAATCGTGACGCGATCAAGCAAGCTCGTTTGATTGCCGTGCCTGGCTGCTACCCGACGGCGGCTCAGTTGGGTTTGCTGCCGCTGCTTGAAGCAGGGCTTGCTGATACCGATCGGTTGATTGCTGACTGCAAATCCGGCGTCAGCGGCGCCGGGCGTGGCGCCAGTGTTGGCTCGCTGTTCAGCGAGGCGGGCGAAAGCATGAAGGCTTACGGTGTCAAAGGTCACCGTCACTTGCCGGAAATTCGTCAGGGCCTGCGCCGCGCTGCGGGGCATGAGGTTGGTTTGACATTCGTACCGCACCTTACGCCGATGATTCGCGGTATTCACGCGACGCTGTACGCAACCGTGGTCGACCGTTCGGTAGATCTGCAGGCGCTGTACGAAAAGCGTTATGCCAATGAGCCTTTTGTGGATGTGATGCCAGCTGGCAGCCATCCGGAAACACGCAGCGTGCGTGGCGCCAACGTTTGCCGCATCGCCGTGCATCGTCCGCAAGATGGCGACTTGGTGGTGATCTTGTCGGTCATCGACAATCTGGTCAAAGGCGCTTCTGGTCAAGCCGTGCAGAACATGAACATTCTGTTTGGTCTGGAAGAGAATGCCGGCCTTGCGCATGCGGCCATGTTGCCCTGATGGCAGGCTGGGAGGTTCATCCGCGTGGCGCCCGTCGTACCGGGCGCTTGCGCGTTGCGCTAACGGTTGCGCTGCTGGCGATTCCGGCTGCATTCATGGTCGGCGCCTATTGGCATGACGAGCAAATGCAGACCCTGAACGATCAGGTAAAACCGCTGCAAGCACGGGTTGCCCAGCAAGACGCCGAGATCGAGCAGTTGAAGCAGAGCCTGGCCAGAGCGGCCAGTGGCGAAACGGTTGCGCTGCAGGCCAATGAGCAAAGTCGCTTGTCGATAAAGCTTCTTGAAGAGCAGATTTTCAAACTGCAGCAGGATTTGGCTTCCTATAAAGGAGTGCTGGCGCCCAATAGTCGTCAAGACGGCTTGCGAATTGGCACTTTTGAGCTGCAGTCCACGGAAAAGCCACGCAATTATCGCTACAAGATACTCCTCAGTCGGGTGGGTAAGGATGACAAACCCTTAAGCGGCCAACTGCGGATTACGGTTGAGGGCAAGCAGGCTGGCAAGTCAGCCAAGCTTGAACTGTCCGAGCTGACGACAGAGGCGGCGGGGCAGTTCGATGGCAAGTCGTTGCCCTTCACCTTCAAACACTTTAAGTCAATTCCCGAGGCAGGACGCTTCGCCGAGTTGGAGATACCTGAAGGCTTCGTGCCCGCTCAGGTTCGAGTGCGCGCCGAAGTCAAAGGTGAGAAACCTTTGGAACGCACATTCAAATGGATCGATTAAGAGTAAGTGGCCCACATGTGGAACAAAGAAAAGAAGAAGGTTGACGTGCAGCGATTTACTGGCAAAACCAGCCTCATAGCCGCGGGTGCATCGTTGTCTGGCGAAATGCGCTTTATGGGAGCTGTTCAGGTTGATGGTCGGGTAGAAGGGAATCTACTGACTACTGAGGGAATGATCCGCGTCAGTGTCGAAGGCAAGGTTGAAGGTGAGGTTCGCGCACCCCATATAGTTATTGACGGTGAAGTGATTGGCGATGTTTATGCCAGCGAGCATCTCGAGCTCGGCGCGCGTGCACGCGTATGCGGTAATCTCTATTATGGTCTGATGGAGATGGCAATGGGCGCCCAAATCGAAGGTAATCTTTGCCACCTGAAAGAACATGTAAAGCCGTTGGAATTACCCGAGAGCCTAGAAATCGCAGAATAGTTGACCGCATTTGTAGGGTAAGCGGATAATGCACGGCATCAATGCAGTATGGCGCCTGGCGCCGGGAGATAGTCAGCATGAGCGTCGAAACCTTCACCCCTACAGCAATGCTGTTTACCCAAGGTGCAGCGAGCAAGGTGAAGAGCCTGGTCGATGAGGAGGGAAATCCTCGTCTGAAGTTGCGCGTATTCGTTACAGGTGGCGGCTGCTCTGGTTTCCAGTATGGCTTCACCTTTGATGAAGAAGTCGCAGATGATGACACCATCATTGAACGCGAAGGCGTTAGCCTGGTAGTTGATCCGATGAGTTTTCAATACTTGGCAGGTGCCGAAGTGGATTATCAGGAAGGGTTGGAAGGCTCACGCTTTGTGATCAATAACCCGAATGCAACCACTACGTGCGGCTGCGGTTCTTCATTCTCGATCTGATTATGCTTGCTTGAGTCACACCAAAAACGCCGCGCTAATCAGTGCGGCGTTTTTGTATGTGGGGTAATAAGGCTCAGGCCGGGTGGATGGCGCCGAGTATCCGCAAGCCTTTGGCACCGGTAACGCTTGGGCGGTTTGCGGGTATGCCTTCCAGGCAGCAATGGGCGAGCCAGGCAAAGGCCATCGCCTCGACCCAGTCAGCAGGAACGCCGTGGGTATCGGTCGCGCAAACGCTGCAGTCTGGGAGCAAGGCTGCAAGGCGGTTCATCAGCGTGATGTTACGTGCGCCGCCGCCGCAAACCAGTAATTGTTCGGTTTTAGCCTGAGCGCTGAGCAAGGCTTTGGCGATGGTTTGAGCAGTCAGTTCAAGCAGCGTGGCTTGCACATCTTCAGGGCGAAAGGATGGCAGTCTGCTCAAGTGCTGATCTAGCCACTCGATATTGAACAGCTCACGGCCGGTGCTTTTGGGGCCTTGGGTGGCAAAGAAGCTGTCCTGCAAAAAGGCGTTGAGCAATTGCGCTTGCACCTGCCCTGTGGCCGCCCAGTTGCCGTCCTGATCGTAACAGGCGTTCTGATGTCGGCCAATCCAGGCGTCGAGCAAAACATTGCCGGGGCCGCAATCAAAGCCACGAACCTCGGCGTCAGGTGTCAGCAGCGTCAGGTTGCTGAAACCGCCAATGTTGAGAACTGCGCGCAACCCCCCCGCCGCATTGAACACCGCCTCATGAAAGGCCGGCACCAAAGGGGCGCCCTGACCGCCAGCGGCGACATCGCGCCGGCGAAAATCGCTGACCACGCAAATACCGGTCAATTCTGCAAGCAAAGGAGCGTTACTGATCTGAACTGTGAAGCCGCGTGCCGGTTCGTGGCGCACAGTCTGGCCGTGGCTGCCAATGGCGCGGATATCTTCAGGGTTCAGGTTCTGCTCGTGGAGTATTGCGTCAATGCCTTGCGCTGCAAGCTGCGCCCACTGTTGTTCGGCGAGTGCCGCTCTGGCCAGTTCATCCGGGCCGCTTGCGCACAGAGCAAGAATGTCTGCGCGCAGCTGAATCGGCATCGGGATGTAGTGGGTGGCAACTAAGCGAGTGGAATTGCCCTGTTCGATCAGGGCAATGTCCAGGCCGTCGAGGCTGGTGCCCGACATGACCCCGAAATAGCGGTGCATGAACTTAACGCTTGTTAAGCGCGAGCATGGTTTCGTGCTCTTTGTTCATCATCGCCATTAACGGTTGGCTGACCTTCATGAAACGTGCCTTCTCTTTTTTGGCAATCGGGTCTGCCATCGGCAGCTTTTGGCTGAGCGGGTCGACGTGTACACCGTTCACTTGGAACTCATAGTGCAGGTGTGGGCCGGTAGAGAGGCCGGTTGTGCCGATATAGCCGATGATTTGACCCTGCTTGACCGAGCCACCAGTGCGAATACCCTTGGCAAAACCCTGCATGTGGCCGTAAAGCGTGCGGTAGCGTTGGCCGTGCTGAATGATTACAGCATTACCGTAACCGCCACGACGACCCGCAAGGACGATCTTGCCATCGCCAGTCGCTTTGATCGGGGTGCCACGGGGTGCTGCGTAATCGACGCCTTTGTGGGCGCGGATCTTGTTCAGAATGGGATGGCGGCGACCGTTGGAAAAGCGCGAGCTGATGCGGGCGAAGTCAACTGGCGTGCGGATGAAGGCCTTGCGCATGCTGCCGCCATCGGCTGTGTAATAGGTGGTGTTGCCTTGCTGGTTGGTATAACGAACAGCTGTGTAGGTTTTGCCGCGGTTTTTAAAGCGTGCCGAGAGGATATGTCCGGTGCCGACTTTCTTGCCGTCTACCACCTTGTTCTCGTAAATCACTTCAAACTCATCGCCCTTGCGGATATCCATTGCGAAGTCGATGTCGTAGCCGAAAATATTCGCCAGTTCCATGGTCAGGTTGTGTGAAAGGCCGCCGCGACGGGCTGAGGCAAACAGCGAGTCGGTGATTACACCGTGGGCATAGGCAGACTGGACTTCCGGCTTGAGCATATCGCGCTTGAAGGCGTAGCCGTCCGTGCTCTTTTCCATGCGGATGGTTTCGAGTTGGCTTACCTGGCACTCGATGCTTTCGAGTTGGCCGTCTTCGGTCAGTTTGAAATCAAGGGTCTGGCCTACTTTCAGCTTGGCGAAACGTTTGGCGTTTTTATCGCTTTGCAGCACGTCATGCAGCGTGCTGTTTGGAAGACCAACTTTTTCGAAGATGGTCGAGAGCGTATCGCCACTCGCAACGGTGATGGATTTTTGCGTGGGGTCTTCAGGCGGCTCTGGAGAGATTTCCTTGAGGGCGACTTCTTTTGCGTCTGCTGAATCGCCTTCTATCTGCGCGAAAGGTGAGGCGAGGATTGGGGCCTCAAGCTTCTCCGGAAGGTCTTCATTATTAAGCAGTTGTTCTGTTGGGGCGTCTAGCTCAAGGCCCAGGTAGGTCTTCTTGGCTTCTACTTCACGTGTGGGGAACACTAACAAGGCGAGGCTCAGCACAGCGGCGACACCGCTGGCAGCCAAAATGTGGGTTTTGGGGTACAGGGGTGGCGCCGTGCTTATTTTATGGGTCATATGGCTACTTTTGACTTTGAAGAGATGAAAAGAAAAATATGGAAAAGATGAATTACATGATGAATATGCACTAACTGTATAAAATATAACCAAAATGCCTGTGAGGCAACCCTGTTACAGTGCTATCACGCCGCAGACTGACTAGCTGTTGGCAAAACTTGTTATTTGTCCGTTATCTTGTATCGTTGGTTCCCTTTCGTTTTGAGTGATTAAGAGTCCTGCCATGAAGTCGGTTGAAGAGCAGCTGGCGCTGATAAAGCGCGGCGCAGAAGAGGTTTTGGTTGAGTCCGAGCTGGTCGAAAAGCTCAAGCGCGGTCAGCCGTTGCGCATTAAAGCGGGCTTCGACCCAACGGCGCCTGATCTGCACCTGGGGCATACGGTGCTTATTAATAAGCTGCGTCAATTCCAGGAGTTGGGTCATCAGGTGATCTTCCTGATCGGTGACTTCACTGGCATGATCGGCGACCCAAGCGGTAAGAGCGCTACACGCCCTCCATTAACGCGCGAGCAGGTCTTGGCCAACGCTGAGACATATAAGGCGCAGGTGTTCAAGATTCTGGATCCGGCCAAGACCGAGGTTGCCTTCAACTCCACCTGGATGGAGACGCTCACGCCTGCCGACTTCATCAAGCTGGCGTCGCAATACACCGTTGCGCGCATGCTTGAGCGTGATGACTTCAATAAGCGCTACACCACCAATCAGCCGATTGCGATTCACGAGTTCCTCTACCCGCTGGTGCAGGGTTATGACTCTGTGGCGTTGCAGGCCGATGTCGAGTTGGGCGGTACCGATCAGAAGTTCAACCTGCTGATGGGGCGTGAATTGCAACGCTCTTACGGCCAGTCTTCACAGTGCATCGTGACCATGCCGTTGCTTGAAGGTCTGGACGGTGTGAAGAAGATGTCCAAGTCGCTGGGCAACTACATCGGCATTCAGGAAGCACCGGGCACTATCTATAACAAGCTGGTATCGATGCCTGACTCGTTGATGTGGCGTTACTTTGAGCTGCTCAGCTTCCGTTCAATGGATGAAATCAATCAGTTCAAGCTGGATGTCGAAAACGGTGCGAATCCGCGCGACATCAAAATCAAGCTGGCAGAAGAAATCGTTGCACGTTTCCACGGAGAAGAGGCGGCTGCTAATGCTCATCGCTCTGCGGGTAACCGCATGAAAGATGGCGAGCTGCCGGAAGATCTTCCTGAGGTCGAATTGGCTGCGAGCGAAGACATGCCGATTGCCGCTCTCCTTAATAAGGCAGGTCTGGTAAAGAACGCGGCAGTAGCGCGTGACTTGTTGGGTTCTGGCGGTGTGCGTGTTGATGGTCAGGTTGTAGATCGCTCCTTCCTGTTCAAGCTGGGCGCAACTCATGTCTGCCAGGCTGGTAAGAAGTCGTTTGCACGGATTAGCCTGAAAGCCGAATAAAACCCTTGACGGCAAAACTGAGGTGCCTATAATGCGCACCTCTTCCGGCGTCGACCTCTCGGAAAACTTCTTAGAAAACAAGAAGTTAGCTTGAAAAGAGGGGTTGCAAAACAGCGAAAGCTGTGTAGAATGCGTCGGGCTCTGAAAGGTGGTTTTAAAGCCTTTTAGAGTGATCGCTACGGTGATCGAAAGCGGTAGAAAACGAGGTGTTGACAGCGAGTTTGAACGCTGTAGAATGCGCCTCCCGCTGACGAGAAGCTGGTTTGATCGGAAGCGCAAGTGGTTGAGTAGATTGAAGAAATTCTTCGAAAAACAGCTTGACAGAACATGAGGCTGCTGTAGAATGCGCGCCTCGGTTGAGACGAAAGACTTAACCAACCGCTCTTTAACAACTGAATCAAGCAATTCGTGTGGGTGCTTGTGAGGTAAGACTGATAGTCAACAGATTATCAGCATCACAAAGCAACACTCGTTAATTCGAGAGTTACCTTACATTAATT
>NZ_FPBC01000005.1:16449-335793 GCF_900116605.1 Pseudomonas marincola | reverse complement strand
GAATCTACCAACCGGCTAGCGAAGGACATGAATAGGATGGGACGAGGATACAGCTTTGAAGTAATGCGGGCCCGACTTATCTATGAGAAGCAAGCCCGTAAGCCGACAACGAAAGTGCGCGGCAGAAAGCCAAAGTCCTTCCTGCCAGAAAAAGTCATGTATCGCTTCAGCATGGCAGACGAGAACGTCAAGGCCATCGAGTACGGCCCACATATTCCAACCCTGTGCGACCTACTGGAAAAGGGCTGCTTTTCCTAACCGCTCAACAAAATCCTAGAGTCAGGCGGTGGGGGCTAAAACAAGGTTTCCACACCTGGTTCCGGATACCCTTTTATTATTGAGGTCTATGGTGACTTCGCGTTCTTGCGCGGGGTAAATGATACGGGTACCGCTGATGGTTACACTGGCTAAGCTGCTGGTCGAAAGGCTCAGTAGAAGAGCGGTAAATACAAACTTGCTACGCATTGTCATAATATCTGAGTTATCCATTCAATGGTCATATGTCTTTGATTCATATGACAACTTCGAGAGCAATTTCAATAAACTCTAGCTAACTTACTGATAAATCATGTTGTAGACCAGTGCGCTGGTTACTTTACCGACGCCAACATTCCCGGTTGCCAAATAACTTGCTTTGTAAACAAAGCTAACCTCTCCATTGTTGTCAATTTCTTTGAAAGGATTATCTGCTACCAGATTGGTATTGAGGTCGAGCCGTGCTCCTTGATCATTAGTAATCGCTACATTTATGTTTTCAGCACCACCTGCGGATGGCAAAGTAGAATTACCCAATGCGCCAGTGGGTGCGTACACATTATTCGATTCAAAAAACGGACGTACCATCAAGCCAGGCGTGCAGTCTTGCAATGCAATAGTGAAAGGTGTCTTACCTGCTTCGACGCCAGGACTATCCAGTTCTGAAAGTAGTACGTTTGGCAATGTAACCGTGCCATCACCACTGCCACTGCCATTAATCGAGAGGTCACAAGATTGGTCTTGCACCAATCCGGAGAAATGAATCGTGCCGTCATCCGCGCTGGTAAACTGCGCTGAAAGCAGACTTACCCCTAATGTAATCGCAGAGAGCGTATATCTCATAGCCAGCAACATCCATGTTGAAGATTCATCCTCGTACTGCCCTGCACAACTCACTGCTTGGCGTTGTGCAGTTTGCTTTGAACAGTACTCTATAGGCCACAACCACATTCATGTAAATTCTGCTTAACATCAATAAGCATGAACATGGACCAGTTGTTCTCTTACTTGTACTCTATGCTGTACACCAAGGAACTGGTAACCAAACCAACAGTTGCGCTGTTTGAACTATTATTCACAACGCCAGAGACTGCAGCGTTGTAGTAGAATACTGTTTCTCCATCCACTGAGACTGGCTTATAGGGATTTCTATCGTCTGCGTTGTATCCACCGGCATTCAGCGGTGTACCCTCTTCGTTATAGATCGCAATATGAACATTCTCAGCACCTCCATTTTCGGGCGGTGTTGTGTTTACTAAGAAGCCCGCTACTGTGTTATCCGCTTCAAAACGCGGCCGAACTGTCAATGCGGTATTACAATTTCTAAGTGCAATAGAGAATGGAGTTTGTTTAGCGTCGTCATGAATTGTCAACTCACTCAATGGAACTGGCGGTATGATTACCGTCCCATCGGAATAGCCATTGCCATCTACTGACAAATCGCAAGATTCTTCGGTCAACATGCCGTTAAATTGGACTATCCCATCAGCCGAATATGCAAAACCAGAACCAATGAATCCAAAACCCAAAACCGTGCAAGCCAAAAACTTTTTCATAAAAACCTCTTAATAGTCAAACAGTATGTAACCAATTTCCAGTGTGATTACTGCCAAGGTTTATCTGTATTGAAGTGTGTAGGTCAACGCGCTGCTAACGGCACCCGAAGTCGGATTTGCAGCTGCTGAATATTGGACATAGTATTCAAATACCGTCGACCCTGAATCGGATATATCTCGGAAAAAGTTTACGCTTTCGGGATTCGTTCTCAAATCAATTGATTCATTATCTACGTTCAATATCTCCAGTTCTACGCCAGACGAACCGCCGTTGGTTGTTGACACTGTGTTTAGCAGGTAGCCACTTGAAGGGTTTACATTTGATGACTCGAAGAACGGCCGAACCGTAGCTCCAGGCATACAATCAGAAAGAAGCAATAAGAAAGATGTGCTGCCGGCTTTTGAGCCTTCACCTGGCAATGCAGAGATACCCAACGTAGGCAGTGTCACCAAGCCGTTAGGGCCACTACCATTCACAGCCTGGCCTTGGGAAATATCGATATTGCAGCTTTCTCCAATTACGCTGCCTACGAAGTTTACGGTACCGTCCGACGCAGATGCGATACCTGCCGTCATGACGCCTACGCTGAATAAAGCTGAGCTCAATATAGTCTTCATCGTTCCCTCGATGTTTGAATTTTAGATTACTTGTAGAAACCCCGACATTGCTCTCGCGCTCTGTTACGAATTAAGCACTGCTGAGCAAATTCGATACTAGCCAATGGCCAAAGGCAAATATGTAGGAGTTTTCTGATGAGCCGCAGTGTAATTGAACTTCGAGTTAATGTACTTGAAGTAATAGACACTTTCGCAACTTCTCTTAAGGATGCGGAAACGTTCTGCAGGTGCTTTCTATTCAGCGCCTACTTACTATATATGTAACTCAACGTTTCATTTTAACCTGCGACGACAAATCTTGTTTATTACATTTAGGTGAATTTCAGCCAACTTATTGATGGTTGTGTAATTAATAAATGATAAATATCACTTATTTGAGTACCAGTACGCCCGACTTACCGCTCGGGTGATCGCGACATAACCAAGACGTTGCGCCTCATCGTTCATGGTTTGGTCGTAGCTGCTGCTAAAGAACCCGGAATATTGATACAGCGCATTGCGCAATGGGTAGTGCATCGGAGTGGCGCCGTCGTCCAGAATGATCGCCACTTGCGCTTGCAGACCCTTGGCGCGGTGGATGGTCATGCACTTGACCGGCAACTCTTTATCCAGCTGGGCATTTATGCGCTTTAGCGGTTCATTGCGCCGGCTGAGCAACAACACCGCTGTGGCTTCAGTGGAGTTACGTTGCGCGGCATAGTCGCACTGCTGGGTAATCTGCTTGATCAGTTGCGGCATTTGCTGGCTAAGGTCGAATCCGCGAATGTGTTTGAGCCCGTGATCATCAGATTGGGCCTTGCGCACGGCCGTTGCAGCTTTATCTTGCTTGCAGGCCACTGCCTGCAGATAGTTCTGCGCATCCTTCACAATGGGGGCGATGGAGCGGTAATTGGTTTCCAGCATCAGCACTTGGCTTTTGCGGGTTTTCGGTTTGCACGGGAAGTGCACGTCGAAGTTCATGAACAATTCAGGCGAGCTGCCGCGCCACGCGTAAATCGACTGCCAGTCATCACCAATGGCCATCAAGCTTACGGGCTGTTTATGAGCGCTTAAGTGGCGGTGCAAGGCTTGGAGCCACTGAACGATTTGCGGGGAGATGTCCTGGAATTCATCGACCAACAAGTGGCTGTAAGCACTGGCAGCTGACTGCACAGTGCCCTCCTCCGGCGCCATAAGCATGGCACTGAGCTGAGCAAATGCGCAGTTGAAGGTCATGAGCCCCTGAGCCTGTAGAGCGGCCATGAAATAGCCGTTGAACTGCTGCAAGGCTTTGATAAAGGTGCGCTCGTGCTCTGCGCATTGCAGTTTTTGCGGCTGGATGTCGGCAATCGTGATGCCGATGCTTTCAATAAACTGCGCCTGAGCATAAAACGCCTCAGGCAGCGGCGCGGGCTTGAACTCGCCATTGAGCTTGAAACCAGCCATGGGCGCCTTGCCTGGCGCGTCTGTTTGCTGCGGTGCTGGCAGTTGCAGCAGTGAATGAACCAGTTCGCGGAATTCTGCAACCTCTGAATAGCACTGCTGATAGGCATCATTGAGAAGATTCAACTGTGCTGATTGCAATCTTGCGCCCGTTAGCGGGTTATCCAGTTCACCAGCGCTGGCACCGCGCGCGCCCAACTGTTCAAACCATTGCGGATTACCCAACGAGGCCTTGGCCATAACGCCCATTGCGGAATGGAATGTGCGTACGGTTGCGCGGGCTTGTGCTGCATCGAACGGGTATTGCCAGAACCGCAGTAGCTTAATCAGGCGCTCACGCAGCTCTGCGCACGAGGCGCTGGTAAACGAGATGACGCAAAGCTTGTCTACCTCTATGCCCATATGACAAAGCATGAACACAACGCGCAAGACCAATGTGGTCGACTTGCCTGAACCAGCGCCGGCAAAAATACGCGTGAGCGGGCTCTCACAGACAATCATCGCCCACTGTTCGTCTGAAGGCTGGCTGATCACGCCAGCTTGAACGGCGGCAGCTACCTTGTCACGCATGGCTTGGACATGGGCCGGTGTAATGTCCATGGGCTTTGCGGAGTAAATGCCGGGTGTTGCGCGCTTTCGCCCGGCACTGGCTGGCTTAGTTTTATCCGTTACGGCTTTGCTTGCTGAAGCCTTGACAGATTTCTTGCCCGTACGCGGTTTTGAAGTTGGCGCTAATGGACTGTGCAGAGAACCTTGCTCACGCAGGTATTCAGCCGTTCTTGGGAAGTAACGGGCTAATGCGCCGGATAAACGAAACCTGTAGCGCTTGACAGCAGAGAGCATTACCAACGTCCATCGGGTAGATGTATATCGTTGATATCATATGTTTTTTTAGGCTGCTGCGGGAAATTTGCAGATACGCGAAAGTGTTTGTGGGGGCGCTGCGACTCAAAAACAAAAGCCCCTTATGCGTGGTAAGGGGCTTTTGTACACGGGATAGGGATTACGCCCGCTCGATAGCCAGCGCTACGCCTTGCCCGCCGCCAATGCACAAGGTCGCAAGGCCTTTATGGGCGTCACGCTTGAGCATTTCATGGAGCAAAGTCACCAGTACCCGACAGCCGGATGCGCCAATCGGATGGCCGATAGCAATGGCACCGCCGTTGACGTTGACCTTCTCTGCGTCCCATTGCAGCTCTTTACCCACCGCCAGCGCTTGCGCGGCGAAGGCTTCGTTCGCTTCGATCAAGTCGAGGTCAGCCAAGGCCCAACCCGCTTTGGCCAGGCAGCGTTGCGTGGCACTAACCGGGGCAATTCCCATGATTGCCGGGTCTACACCTGCGTTGGCATAGCTTGCGATGCGCGCGAGTACGGGCAAGCCCAATTTTTCGGCCTTTGCCGCGCTCATCAACATCACGGCAGCCGCGCCATCGTTGAGGCTGGAGGCATTACCGGCGGTTACGCTGCCGTCTTTCTTGAATGCAGGGCGTAATTTGCTCAGGCTTTCTGCGGTGGTTGCGCCTCGAGGTTGTTCGTCAGTCGCAAAAGCCACTGGCTCGCCTTTACGCTGCGGGATCATCACCGGGGTGATTTCTGCAGTGAAACGGCCCGCCTCGATCGCCGCGCTGGCCTTGGCCTGCGATTGAGCGGCAAATGCATCTTGCTCTTCACGGCTGATAGCGTACTTGTCGACCAGATTCTCGGCGGTGATGCCCATGTGGTAGTCATTAAATGCATCCCACAAGCCATCGACGATCATGCTGTCGAGCATTTGCGCGTGGCCCATACGCAAACCGGTGCGTGCGCCCGGCATTACATAGGGCGCCATGCTCATGTTTTCCTGGCCGCCGGCAATAATCACCTCGGCATCGCCACAGCGGATGGCTTGCGCGCCCAGGTGCAGCGCTTTAAGGCCACTGCCGCAGACTTTATTGAGGGTTAGCGCCGGCACGGCGTTGGGCAGTCCCGCATTGATTGCAGCCTGGCGCGCGGGATTTTGCCCTGCGCCTGCGGTCAACACCTGGCCCATGATGACTTCGTCTACTTCTGCGCCGTCGATACCGGTTTGTTCCAGCAGCGCGCGGATCACCACTGCGCCCAATTCAACGGCGGGTACTTGCGCCAACGCGCCCTGAAAACTGCCAACAGCTGTACGTGTGGCGGCGACGATGACGACATCCTGAATGGTTTGTTCGGTCACTTGTGATTCTCCGTAGACTCAGGCGAACTGCATTTCTGGCACGTGATCCGGCACGATCAATTTGCCGGCCGTCTTTTCAATAATCTCCTCGACGCTCACACCGGGTGCGCGTTCTTTGAGGATGAATGCGCCATCGCTGATTTCAAGGTAAGCCAGATCGGTGAGCACGCGCTTGATGCAGCCAGCGCCTGTGAGTGGCAAGGAGCAGCGCTCCAGCAGCTTGGACTCACCATTCTTTGAGGCGTGGGTCATGGTCACGATGATGTTCTCGGCCCCTGCGACCAGATCCATCGCGCCACCCATGCCTTTGACCAACTTGCCCGGCACCATCCAGGACGCGATATTGCCGGCGACGTCGACTTCGAATGCGCCGAGTACGGTGAGGTCAATGTGGCCGCCACGAATCATCGCGAATGATTCTGCGGAGGAAAAAATTGAAGCACCGGTGCGCGCTGTAACCGTCTGCTTGCCGGCGTTGATCATGTCAGCATCGATTGTGTCTTCAGTCGGGAACGCGCCCATGCCAAGCAAGCCGTTCTCGGATTGCAGCATGACTTCCATGCCTTCCGGCACATAGTTGGCGACCAGCGTCGGGATGCCGATGCCAAGGTTGACGTAAAAACCATCTTGCAGCTCACGGGCAACGCGCTGCGCCATTTGTTCGCGGGAAAGGGCCATTTCTTATCTCTCTCTTATCTGAAATATCGCGGTTTCGACGCGGGTGATTAGCAGCGCACGGTGCGTTGTTCGATGCGTTTCTCGAACTGGCCAAGTATCACTCGGTCGACATAGATGCCGGGGGTGTGAATCTGGGTAGGCTCCAGCTCTCCCGGTGCGACGATTTCTTCAACTTCAACCACGGTGATCTTGCCCGCAGCGGCCGCGAGCGGGTTGAAATTCTGTGCCGTGTGGCGATAAATCACGTTGCCATACCAGTCGGCCTTCCAGCCTTTGACGATGGCGAAGTCGCCGACGATAGCGGTTTCCATCAGGTAATCGCGGCCATTGAACTGACGCGTTTCTTTGCCCTCGGCTACCGGCGTACCGACACCCGTTGCGGTAAAGAACGCAGGAATGCCAGCGCCGCCGGCGCGCATTTTTTCAGCCAGGGTGCCTTGCGGTGTGAGTTCGACTTCTAGCTCGCCGCTGAGCAGTTGCTTCTCAAACAGCGCATTTTCGCCGACGTATGAAGCGATCATTTTGCGGATCTGGCGGTCTTCGAGCAGTACGCCGAGGCCAAAGCCATCGACGCCGCAGTTGTTCGAAACAACTGTCAGGTCGCGTGCGCCCACGCGCTTGATTTCGGCGATGAGATTTTCAGGGATGCCGCACAGGCCAAAACCACCGGCGATGACGGTCATGCCATCACTCAATCCAGCCATTGCCTCTGCGTATGAGTTAACGCGCTTATCAAAACCTGCCATGTGCACTGTCCTCTTTATTATTGGGCCGCAAGCGGCTGTATGGTTTGAGTCTCGGCGCAATAGCGTATTTTGTTAAGTTGATTTTTAAGCATGATTAATTAGATAATCAAAACAATACGATCTCAGGAAAACACAACGGATGACCATCAAACAGCTGCGGGCCTTTTTAGCAGTGGCGCAAAGCCTGAGTTTTGCTCAGGCTTGCGAACGGCTGCATTTGTCGCAGTCAGCTTTGAGCCTGACGATCAAGGCGCTGGAAGACGGCCTCGGTGGGCGCCTGTTCAGCCGTACCACCCGCAACGTCAACCTGACGCCCGAGGGCGAAGCGCTGCTGCCAATGGCACGTCGGCTGCTGGCAGACTGGGAGAATGCCGAGGAACAACTTCGCCAGCGTTTCACCTTGCAGCAAGGGCGCGTAACCCTTGCTGCCATGCCCTCCTTCGCCTGCAACTTACTGCCCGATGTATTGATGAATTTCCGGGCGCGCTACCCCAACGTTAACGTAACGGTGAACGATGTCATCAACGAGCAGGTGATTGCGATGGTGCGCGACCGCGAAGTGGAGTTGGGCATTGCCTTCGAGCCGGATGGCGATACATCGTTGCAGTTCACCGCGCTTTACCGTGACCGTTTTATCGCCGTGGTGGGCACCGATTCACCCTTGTCAGCGCAGCACACCGTCAGTTGGCCCACCCTTTTGCAACAGCCGTTCATTACATTGCAACGGCCTTCTGCCGTGCGGGTAATGCTTGAGCAGCATCTGGCACGCCACGCAATGCAATTGCCGGTTGTGTTCGAGAGCCATCAATTGGCGACAGTGGGCCGGATGGTTGCCAGCGGCCTTGGCGTGAGCGCGGTGCCGGCGTTGTGCAGGCAGCAGATGCGCGAGTTGGGCGCGCATTGCCTTGAGCTGGAAGCGCCGATTGTCGAGCGAAATATCGGCATTCTTACCAAACCGGATAATCAGCTCTCAGTGTCAGCGCAGGCCTTGTTTGACTCTTTACGGGCAATGCATCTGGCCTGAGTTGCATTGCCAGACTGCAGCAAGTCGGCTGGCGAGTTCACCTGCGCCAGCCGATTCAGCGCGTATTTACCAGGTATAACCAGCACCGATCAGGAAGGTGGTTTCACCTTTGGTATCGATCAACGGGCTGTCGGCAATATCGCTGTCGTAATGCTCGTAAGCCAGCGAGGCGGTGCCGATCCAGTTCTTGCTGATGCGGTACATGGTGATCAGCGAGACCATTGGTGAAACCGTTGCGCCGGTCGAATAGCTGGGGCGCTCGAAAGTGGCTTCATCGTCCGACACGCCACCAAAATAATAATTGGCCATTTTGCTTGAGCGCCAGACAACACCCATTCCCGGCATCACCAGCCAGCGATCATGCAGCCAGGGGAAGTCAGCCCAGAGCAGCATTTCCTGGCCGTTACTGGTGCCAGTTATATCCGTCGATGCCCGGGCGGTAAGCAAGGCATACGGGGTAATAATGTTGGCGCCTAAACCTGCTTCAAGCTGCGAGTGGCGTTTATCCATGCCTTCAAACTCGTGTTCATCGTCCGGGTCAAGATTGCCGAAGCGAACACGGCCATAGGCGAATGCCGCGAAGTTTTCATTTCGGTGAAAGTAATAACGTCCCCGGTCGCCGACATACAATAAATCGTCGCCGAAGTAGACAAAGCCCGGAATCACATAACCCTGGCTGCCCGATGCTTCGTAGCGGGCACTTGTACCGAGTGCGACGCCGCCGACAGCAAAGCCACGCGGAATCGGCGATGTGTCGTTATCTTCGGATAACAATTGCAGCGAACCGAGCTCAACGTCGGCAAGTGCAGATTGTGTGGTCATTAGCGCGCCCATACTGGCAGCAATCGACCACATTGCGATTTTGCGAAGTGCACTTACCATCAAGAATCCCCATGATGTATTCGAAGAGTCGAATCTTTTGTATTTGGCTACTGTCTTAAGGTTGGTTATAGCTGCTAGCCAAGTTATTGCTTCATTCCTTTCGCAGGCTCACAACTGGTGAGTCGATTTCCTCAACAAAAATAGCATTAATTAGCTGTTTGTATGGCTTAGGTGAACGCTATTTACTGTTGCTGAAACGCTGATTATTGGCAGTCGTTCGGTTCACGTTGCAGCGACTTTGTTTAAAAACTCACGGCCAGCCCCAGCGATAAGCCTGAGAGGTTATCGCCCAGTACGTGACGCACGACCAGGCGTGTGCGCGTAATAAACAGGTCATAAGCACTTGAGTCGAACTCAAGCCCAACACCGGCTGTGGCCAGGCGGTCAAATCCCAGCACTCCACGCTGGTCGCCAAGGTATTCCGAGTAGGAAAACTCAAGCACATAGCGCAGCGGCCGGTGCATGACGTTGAACGGGGTTGGCGCCCGCCAGCGTGACCATAGATTGGCAGTTTCAGCATTGGCACTGCCTTGCACCACATCCGAGCCGCCGATGCTTTTGAGATGTATGTAGCTGTAGCGCAATTCGAGGTCGACTTCATACTCAGGGCGCACACGTTCCCAGTCGATCATCATTGAACCGCCCAAGCCGGCTGCACTCATGTGGCCGTCATCGAGAAAGTCGATTTCCTTGTCGAACTGACTGTTGACGAATATCCGCGCGGTGTTCAGGTCGCTGGTGACATAGCCGAGCGATACGTTGCCGATCGGCCGTAACACCACCTCATCAGACAACGGGAAGTCCCAGCCGATACCACCTGTGGCCGAAACCGAGGTCCATTTAGCGGGCACCCTGCGAGACTCGTTACCGGCTGAGGCGACAAACCTTGGGTCGTAACGGCTGTAAGCGGCTGCACCTTCGAGGTACAGCGGCAGTTCTTTGCTGATGGTGGCGCCGCCACCGAACTGGGTCATGTTGATTTCAGGATTGCCGGCGCTGTTGTCATCCACGCTGATTGAGCTGGAGGCCAGATCGGGCACGACTGAGTAGGCCATGAGCGCCAGAATACCGTTGGCGCGATCCTGAATATTGCCCTCTGGGAGTATAAAGCCTTCTGCAGCTGCATCTGCTGCCAAAAACATACCGATCAACGGAACGGCATAGCGAGCATGTGGCATGAAACGACTTCCCTGTTAGAAATTAAGCATCATTCTAGACGCTGATCAGCCAAGGGTAGTGAATCTCATGTACTTTTGTTGCCCGCCTCTCATCGCGCGTAATAGCCCGCGAAAATTATGGCTTTAGCGAGCAAATTACCGGGCTAGCGATAGCCCTCCTCAGTCAACGCGCCATCGGTAACCTTGATGGTCTGAATGTCTTCTTCAGTGATGCGGGTCTTTTTCCAACTGCCGCGCGCAAACCAGCACAGCGCAATTATCGCCACCAGAATGTTGGTGACCGGAAACGACCACCAGATCCCGGCCGAGCCAAGGGTGGTGTGCTTAGCCAGAACGTAGGCCAACGGGAACTGGATCATCCATTGCGAGACCATGGCAATAATCATCGCGCTGAGCATGTTGCCTGACGCCCGAAACGCCGACACCACGCACAGCTGAACGCCGATTCCTCCCCAAGCCAGACACATTGTGCGGATGAACTGTGAGCCTTCACGTATCACCGCCTGGTCGGTTGGGGCAAATACCGCAACGATCAGCGGCGCCAGCCAGTATGCAATGCAGCCCACCAGCGTAAGGGCGGTAAAACCGTAAGCCGTGCCGAGCAGAGTAATGGTTGAAGCGCGCTGGATATTTCCGGCGCCGATGTTCTGCCCGACCAGTGTCGAGACGGCCATCGACAAGCCCATGGCCGGGATCATCACCACCTGCAGCACATTCGAGCCGATGCCGTATGAGGCAATGGTTGTGGTGTTGAAACTGGCCACCAAGAACGACATCACGATCAGCCCGAGGCCGCGTGTCGACAGTTCAACTGAACCCGGAAAACCGAGAAAAAACGCTTTCTTGATGTAATTGAAGTCAGGCTTGAAACCGTTCCATTTGAGCTTGATGCCATGCCTGCCGCGCAGAAAAATAATCATGCCGATGCACGCGGCAATGCCCTGCGTCACCAGCGTTGCCATTGCCGCGCCCATCACGCCGTGCCCTTTGAACGGGCCGTAGCCAAAGATGAACAGCGGGTCGAGGCCAAAATTGAGGATAACCGTGGCCAATACGATAAACAGCGGCACGCGGGTTTGGCCGACGCCGCGCATCAATGACTGGAACATCACATAAATGAAGACGAATATCACCCCGATAAACGAGACGCGCATGTAACCGAGTGCGCCCTCCTGAACCTCAGGCGTTACGCCAAGCAGGCCGAGCAAATGCGGAGAAAGGAAATAGCCGAGCGCCCCCAGCACAACCGAGGTAATAGTCACCATTAACATCGACTGCGCGGCCACATGGTTGACCATGTCTTGCTTGCCGGCGCCCATGTATTGTGCCGTGAGTGTGGCGCCGGCCATCGCCAGCCCCGAACCCATGGCGATCACGAGGAATGTGACGGGCGCGCTGACGGCCACAGCCGCGATGGCATCGGCGCCGACACGGCCGACCCAATACGCATCGGTGAGTTGGTAACCTGCTTGAAGAATGTTGGCGAGAATTATTGGAAATGCCAGCGTTAACAATGCACGCGGAATCGAGCCATTAATGAAAAGATCTTGGCGAGATTTAGCCACATGGACTCCTGTCAGCACCGATGGGATTACGCGGTTTGGGTCAAAGTGTAGATGCTGTTGGCAACCGCCAAACTGGAAATAAACCGCGGCACATCAGCAACACAACGACAGGGGCGCGTAGTGATGGGTGAACCACGGTTATTTATCATCCGCCAGATTCGAGGCAGACAGATGTTGATCTGCCTCGTTGCGTTGCTCAGTCCTGCATCTCGCTCAATTGCTTGAGCATCGAGGTGTAGTTAGCAACGCCCTGCGCACCCGTGACCAGATGCCGGCGATTGAAGATAACCGCAGGCACGCCGGTGATTTGCTGCTGGACCCAAAACTGCTCGTTCTCGCGCACCTCATCGGCGTAGCGTTGATCCTGCAAAGCGGCCAGCGCCTGCGTCCGGTCCAGGCCAATTTCAGCGGCGATATCGGCCAGCACGTTGATATCGGACAGATTACGGCGATCGGTAAAATGAGCCGTGAACAGCGCCATTTTCAGGTCGTGTTTGCGCCCGCCCTGCTCGGCCCAATGCAACAATTGATGGGCGTTGAAGGTGTTGTGCATGCGCATGTCTTCGCTGAAACGAAAATCGATTCCCAACTCATTACCGATTTCGGTCATGCGGGCACGGTTTTCTGCCGACTCGGCGTCGGTGCTGCCGTACTTTTCTTTGATGTGCTCGCGCAGATTTTGTCCCTCGGCGGGCATTTGTGGATTCAACTCAAACGGCTGCCAGTTAATTTCATAGGCCGTACCGGTGGCTTGCAACGCCTGAGCGAGTTGCTTGTAGCCGATCACACACCAGGGGCACATCACGTCAGAGACAATGTCGATCTGCAATACAGGGGTTGAGCTGCTCATAGTGGCTCCAAAGCTTTTATCCAAACACTTGCGTCATAGACTGCCACAGACCGGTTTAATTCACCGGCGTAGTGGCGAGGTGCTGATTGCGTGAATAGCGCGTCATGCCATCAAAACGTTTTGCAAAGCACGTACAGCTGAGTCAACGCGTGCCGACGCCAAGTAATTGTCAGCTAAGCAGCATTCATGCTGCGACTGAAACGATCAGGTCAAACCGGCCATGCGCTTCAACCGCTCGATACTGGCAGGTTCTTCATCCCGTTGTTCTGCCGCAGCCAGACGCATGATTACCTGCTTGCGGCGGATTTGGGTCTTGGGCAGCGCGTAGACCGCGCCAATCAACTCACGCAGCGGCATTGGCAACTGCCAGTTAACCTTAAGGCTGTTGGCAAAATTCTCGCTGAACAGGTTGATTGCTTGCAGCAATTCATCTTCATCCAGGCTCGAGCCACTGTTGACCCAGACCTGCGCATGATAAAGCACGCAGAGTTCGCCCATGCGGTGCAGCAACGCGGCGGTATGCAGCAGCGCCGGTTCTTTATTGCACTTTACGGCCAATGCGACCGCCTTTTCAGCGAGCTGATCTGTGGCGAGAAGCTGGCGTCCAATCATCTCTTTAACCGGCCCCTCAGACTGTTGTGTAAATTGGCGCAGCGCCATACCGAGAGCGATATTCAGACTCGTTTGCACGCCAAGTTTGCGCAATGCCTCAAGGTGGCTGAGGCACGCACGCCCATCGGTGTTGTAGGCCGTACTGTTGGCTACCGCAACCAGCTTCGCGCACAGCGCAGGATCATGTTTCATCGACTCGGCTAATTTTCGCAGATCGAATGGCTGACCATCCAGATAGCTGAGTAATTGCGTACGCACCGTGGCAATCACAGGAAGGTCCAGCGCTTGAACAGGTAATGTGGCCAGATGCTCCTTGAAGCTTGTGCTGTGCGCAGGCGAGCTATCTGTGACGGTATCGGCAGGCAGCAGTTTGCTCAGGCAGTCGAGCACATGACGCACCTGAAACGGCTTGGTGATAAAGGCACTGATACCCAACGGCCGGACGGCCATGATGCTAGACCGATCCGCCTGCCCGGTAATGATCACCAGTGGTGTAGTAGTGTCGGTTCGCCGGATCTGCTTGAGCAAGTCGCTGCCTGGCGCATCGGGCAGGCTCAATTCACTCATCACCAGTTGATAGTCGCCTTCGCGGTGCGCAGCAATCGCTTGGTGCACGCGGCTGAAAATATCGACTTTCAGATTGGGGCTAATGCTCAGGATGATCTTTTCTAGAACCTCCGCGTTCCATGGGTCGTTATCCAGAATCATCACGCGCATAACATTTCCTTATCAGCCTGAACTCGCACCTTGCACCTGCAACCACTCAACACACTGCCCATTTGCGCTGTGTTTAGCGCAATAACGCCAAATGCTGGTGCGGGTTGAGAAGGCAAGTCTTATTACACATTATAAATGTAAGGTTAATTGGCGTCAGCATGATTGCCCTTTCAGCACTGGTTTGGCTGCCGCACAGTTTTCTGTGCGCGGTTGGATTGATGGAGGCGACGAAATGTGCGGTCGGTTTTGCGCGGTACTGGGTGCGTCTGTTTATTTGCGTCAGTTCGATAGCGAGCACTACGTGATGAGTGGCTACCTGCAAAAACTCCGAAAAACTAGGGCAAAGTTGTGCCGCACAAACAACGTGATAACACGTAGCAACAATCGGTCGAACCCATTTAGCTGGAAGACCTCCGACCCTCCATTGTGAAATCGCCATAAACGCCACCTCGAGCTTTATGGCTAAAGCCCTCGCAGTGCCGGGTTCTTCAATGGCCCTATCAAGCACCGAAAGTGCTGATCTAGGCATGAAAACAGTGCATCTTTACTTATATCTGTTACCACTAATAAGTTTATTTCAGAAATCTCACAAGGCGCATAAGGTATTTGCTTATGACCAAATCAAATTCTGGCGATCGACTTCGTAAAGTAATACACGACCGGAACCTGAGCAAAGCCGCAGTTGCAGCTTCACTAGGTCTCGCCCCTCAAAATCTACAAAACTGGTTTGTTCGAGGCGTGCCAGCCAGGCAGATGAAGCACGTCAGTGCCTACTTTAGGATCTCTCGAGACTGGCTTGAGTGCGGGACCGGACCTGAACGCGCAGACCAACTCAGTTACAACTCCGGTAAAACAGAAAATGCTGGAGACTCTGCAGCCCTAACACCTGCGCCAGAGCATCAACAGGTAAATATGGTCGGGGGTTACAGCACTTTGCAGGAAAAAAACGACTTACCTTCCGACATCATCACCGTGCCATTCCTGGTTGAGATTGAAATGTCGCCACGGATGGAGGGCAGAATGCCAATTGCAGTCAACAATGAGAAAAAGTTCCCGTTTAGCAGATCGCAGCTCGCGGCAGAGGGCATAAATCCAGACGTTGCACGCTGCGTCCTAGTATCCGACAACAGCATGGGTCCCGTAATCCCCAAAGGCTCTGTAGTCGGGATAGACACGTCCACAATCCGCGTCAACAACGGTGATATATACGCGGTCGATCACGCAGGCCAGCTCAGAGTGAAACAACTCTACAAACTCCCCGGTGGTGGACTTCGACTGCGCAGCTTCAAACGCGACGAACATAGTTCCGAAAAGTTCTCACACCAAGTTGTGCTCGATCCAAACGACGGAATAACCATAATAGGCCGAGTGTTTTGGATAAGCGCGTTCCGTTGACCCACCTTCATTGAGAGCCATTGTTTAAACCCGCCCGCCCAAGGAAATCGCTCAAGCAGTCGGTCTTTCCCCCGAGTCATTCAAGAAGCGAAGGTTCTTTGCGATGGCCCGGCTCGGCGGACGGCGGTATCGCAAAGCGACATTAGTACATCCTGTATTAGTCGAATTACCGATGGACTAACCAATGTACTAAAAATTCGCGGCTGGGAGCGGTTTTTGGCGAAAGCCAGAGGAAGTGAAATGTTGCGAAGTGTTTGGTTTTGCTGGGCTTGCGGCGTTTAGCGGAACCCAGCGAAACCTGAATTGGTGCCCGAAGCCGGAATCGAACCGGCACGGGGTTGCCCCCGAGGGATTTTAAGTCCCTTGCGTCTACCGATTTCGCCATTCGGGCGGCAGAAGCAGTGCGTTTAAGCGCTCGGCATTTAACCTTAAATTCAAAGAGTTATCAATAACTTGGGCCGATAAAAATGTCGGCATAAATCAATTCAAGGAAAAATGATTGATGTCACTCACAGCTAAGGCTCAGCGGTGCGTGCGACTAATAGGCCAATGAAACGGTGTGCATATGTCGCCGTTTCAATGTAGCTAGTCTTGAACAAGCCAAGCCTAGCGAGACGCCATTAGCCCCGTTCAGCAACATGCAAAACAAACAGCATGCCCCGCATCAGTGAATCGTCGGAAAGCGCTCTTTAACCAATAATTCAGCCTGATAAGCCATTTGATCGAGTACCCGATCACGCTTGCTTTCGGCGTCGCTCATGGCCTTTTTGCCGTGTTGTTTGAGCAGGTACGCGTGGATCTGCCGCACTTCAGTCGCCTGGAATATCGGGGCCAGATCCTGCACGGCAACCATGCCGCCCGAACGATAATTACGCGTACTCATGACAACATGTGGGCCTTGCGCGGCCAGCACCTGAAAACCTAAAGCCTCAAAGGTTGGCACCTTGTCGGCGGAGCATGCCAGTTCGGCATGCGGGCGATGCGCAATCATCTTCTGCAGCATGGCCCTGGCAATTCCGCTGCGCCGATGATCAGCCTGAACGGCCATGTAAGCCAACGTGCACGCCTGCTCATCATCCTCGCTGGGCAGGTACAGGGCAAAACCGAGCACCTGCGAGGGATCTTCATCATCCAGTGCCAGAATCAACCGGGCACTACTCTGCTGATCGTTGTTCATGGCTTGCAAATACAGGTGTACCTCGTAGCCAATCACGTACTGGTACAACTGATACAGCGGATTACTTGGCGTCAGCGAAACCGGGCTGATGTCGCTGAAGTAGTCCACCACCATTTGCAGAACCTGGCTTTTCAGGTCTTCGGGTGGCGGTGTTTCCAAGTGCACAAGGGTGAACATCGAGAAGCTGGCTCCGGGCGTGCCCGATCGGGGCAATCGGCGCAGGCGCTATTGTAACGCCCACAGCCACCACACCCAACACACTCTCGCCGCGCAAAGGGGCATCGCATTAATGTGCGCGGCAAACAAGCGCCCCGGCTTTAACCGCGCGAGGGCGTAGTGGCGCGGGCGTTCTTTTTCTGCAGGATTATCGAGGCTTCGTTGTAGGCACTCTGGAAGGCTTCACCACCGATCCAGTTCACTGCCGTTTCTTCGTCTTCATCATGGAAGATGCCGCGATAGGTAATCAGCAGGCCCATCATGAAGTCGGTGGCGGCGTCTTCCGACTCTTCAGCGACCACCAGTTCCAATACCGGGTATTGCAGGAACACCAGGCACATTGCCAACAGACTGATGCCTTCGCCGACTTTCATCGCCTGAAACAAGTCGTCGAAGTGCGCCGGGTCAAAGCCATTCTCTTCAATATCTTTGAAGTCGAAGGTGCTCAAGTCGATCTCGACATCATCGAACGGCTCATCAATCAGCGGATTGGCCAATACCGGATGCACAACATTGACCTTGGACTTGCCGGAGCGGTTTTGCTTGGCCTTGAATTTGGCGCGCTTTGCACGCTTTTGCTGTTTCTCTGCGGAGGCCATAGTGGCGAGTTCCTTGTTCGGTACAGCCATGGGTATGGCCCGGATTATCAGCGCATAGTGTAATCATTACCGGCAGAATTCGCTGGCCAAGAATAAACCGCAGGCAAGCAAACGCCTCTGACAGCCTGGTGAATCGACCAAATATTTTAGCCGATCGCCTTCAGTAGCCTGTAGAGCCCCGCCACGCACGGGCTTCAACGTCCAATCAGGCGAGTAAGAGCCGTGAAATGGTCAACTGCCGGCTGCAAACAAACGGCTTGGCGGCTCAATGCTGTCTACTATTGGCGAAGGTAATGCTGCGTTGCGCGATACGTGACTCATTATTGCGCGCGTGCAGCCGATACGTAATTGAGCCCCTCCGTGCCTGAGCCGACCGCGAGACGCTATGCCGAGCAACCCTCTCTCCCTTGATGACACCCAGCCAAATCACTCAAGCGTGGCGCTGATACGCACATCCTTGTTCAAATTCGTGTGCCTGCTTGTTGGATTATTCATGCTTACCGGTGGTCTGCTGGCGTATATCGCCCATACGCTGGATACCCGGGAGATCAAAGAAGGCCAATTTCACACCGCCAATGCGCTGAAGTCATTAGAAAGCTCGATGGATTCGTACATCCGGGATAACGCTAGCTGGGGAGATGCGTATGAGCATTTGCACCTGCAAGTAGACACGGACTGGGCTTACGTTAAGCAGAATCTCGGCGCATCACTTTATAGCGACTTTTTTATTAACGGGGTGTTTGTCATTGATCCGCAGGGACGCACGGTTTACTCGGTCATCAATGGCAAGCTTGCACAAATTAATGCCGAAAAGTGGCTGCAACAACCCGCTCTCCCACTGGTAGAACAGGCACGCGCCCGTGCGGAAGCAGAGATACCGGTAGCCACTTACTCGCAGGTTGCTGGCACGCCAGCCTATGTAACCGCAATGGCGATTACCACGGGCGATGATCCAACGATAAAAAATGATGGTCGCTCGCCATCGGTGATGGTATTGGCGACCTTGTTGAATAACAGCCGACTCAAGGCGCTGGGTCAGGACTATGGCGTCAACGACTTGCGCTTAGCAAGCACCTCGCAAGCCGTTGGCTCGAATGTTATGGCACTGGGTGAAGACGGCAATGCAGGAAAGATACAGTGGAATCCCGAAGTGCCAAGCCGGGGAATATTGATTATTGGCATCCCCTTAATAGGCTGTGCTGCGTTGATTGTATGCCTCATGGCGTGGGTCATATTGAGACGCACAACCGTCGCTGCCAGAGCGCTTGATAACAGTTACCAGTCGCTTAAACACAGTGAAGCTGCGCTTAACACCAGTGAGAAGCGATTTCGGGATGTCGTTGAAGCAAGTTCGGATTGGGTATGGGAAATCAACCGTGACATGCGCTTCACCTTTTTATCGGAGCGATTTGAAAACGTCACAGGGTTGCCTGTAGCGTCGTGGATTGGCCGGAGTATGGACAGCTTGCTGTACAGACAGGCCAGTTCGATGTCTGAATACCTGAACAACCCCGAGCGAGATCCGCATCCAAGCATTCAATGCCACTACCGCGACACACAAGGGCAGGAGCGTATTACCCGGCTTTCTGCGCGGGCAATGGTGGGCGGCGGTTTCCGGGGCACGGCGACCGATGTGACTGAGGAGGAAGAAGCGCGTCGGCGGATCGAATTCCTCTCGCTACACGATGCGCTTACCGGCCTTGCCAACAGAACGCGACTGTTGGCGTTTCTCGGTGAGAAACTCAAATCCAAGCGCTCGATGGAACAACCGCTGCTGGTGCTCAGCGTCGACCTGGATCGCTTCAAGCCGGTCAACGATCTCTTGGGGCACGCCGCGGGTGACTTGGTGCTGAATGAAATATCCAGCCGGCTGATTAACTGTATCCGCCACGGCGATCTGGTGGCGCGTGTGGGCGGCGATGAGTTTGTCTTGGTTCTCGAGGGAATCAACAATGAAGAGGCCGTTGAAGAAGTGTGTCGCCGGCTGATCATGGCAATCGAGCAACCCATCAAAATGGCTGAACAGGGGGTGTTCGTCGGCGCCAGCGTGGGTATCGCAATGGCGCCCAACGATGCCGATAATGTCACCGAGATACTGCGCTATTCAGACATAGCGCTGTATGAAGCGAAAGCTGCCGGGCGCAATACCTGGCGCTTTTATGCCAGTGACATGAATGACAAGATCATTGAGCGTCGGCGCATGGAAAGTGACCTGCGCTATGCGATCAATCACGACGAGTTAAGGCTGCATTTCCAGCCGCGCTATCGCATCTCGGACGGTCAGATGGTCGGCGCCGAAGCACTGGTGCGCTGGCAACATCCGACGCGGGGTTTGATAGCGCCAGACACCTTCATCCCGATTGCCGAGGACACCGGCTTAATCGTACATCTGGGCAACTGGGTACTGGAAAACGCCTGCATCAACGCCGCGCGCTGGCCCGATAACCTATTTGTATCGGTCAATCTTTCACCCAGCGAATTCAAACGCGGAAACTTGGCCGAGCGGGTTAAAAACAGCCTCATTAGCAGCGGAATCGACCCCGCACGACTGGAACTGGAAATAACCGAAAACGCCACACTGGACGATGCCGTCGGCACCCTCGAGGTGATGAACGAGCTGAAAAACCTCGGTGTTCGCATCACCATGGATGATTTCGGCACAGGTTATTCTTCGCTGAATAACCTGCGCACCTTTCCATTCGACGGACTAAAAATTGACCGCGGCTTTTTAAATCGCCTGGTTGATAGCGAAGAAGATAAATCCATCATCCAGGCCATGATCAGCCTCGGCCGCGCGCTGTCGCTCACCGTTACAGCTGAAGGCATCGAAACCACCGAGCAACTCAGCTGGCTCGAGACAGTGGACTGCCATGAAGGCCAGGGATACTTCCTGAGCCGGCCGCTGGACGCCAAGGTGTTCAACGCAATGCTTGAGTAACCGCGCCATCCTTGTCGTGCCCACAACACAAATCCAAAAACCTTGATAACGCTATCAGGCGGACAATGACCAGACTGAGTCGGGGTATTGTCCGCCAACCTTAACTGCGGGTAATCGAAGCGCCGCCATCAACCAGCGAGGCGGTGCCGGTGACGAACGATGAATCGTCTGATGCCAGATACAACACCGAACGCGCCAGCTCATCGACGGCGCCTACGCGTTTAAGTGCGTGCAGCTCGGTGATGAAGGCTTGTGATTGCGCCGTATTGTTCATGCTGCGGTACATATCGGTATCAACTGCGCCCGGCAGAATGGCGTTTACCCGGATGTTGTTGGGGCCGTATTCGGACGCCAGCGCTTGCGTGAGACCGATCAGCCCGGATTTACTCGCGGCATAAGCAGCAACGCCAGGAAACGCGAAGGTATGGCCGACAAAGGTCGATGTGAAGATCACCGAGCCGCCACCATTATTGAGCATTTGGGCGATTTGATGCTTAGCCCCAAGAAACGATCCGGTCAGGTTTATTTCTACGGTATCGGTCCAGCCTTTTTCCGACACGTCGGTGCTTGGGCCGCCCTCACCCAGTGTTCCGGCATTGTTGAAATGCCACATCGAGACGCCCGTATTGCTCGACTGCAAGCGCCACCAGCGCTTTGGCGTAATCTTCTGAACGCACATCGCCGGCCAGAGCCAGCGCCTCGCCACCGGCAGCGCGGATTTCTGCGACCAGATCATTGAGCTCACTTTCTCGGCGTGCGCCGACAATCACCTTGGCCCCTTCGGCGGCGAACAATTTGGCGGTTGCGTAACCGATGCCCGAACTTGCGCCTGTGACGATGGCAACTTTATCTGCTAAACGTTTCATGTCTCTTCTCCTGAGTAATCCTTAGCAGCTGTTGGCTGCCTGAGTGAAAGGCTTGGGTTATCAGCGTGCCCGACTGGGCCTGGCTGGTGAGGCGAGTTTGGGCCGCAGTGAGTGTTTGGACTAGCCTGCAAATACCGGATCTACCTTTCGGAAAAACAGAACAATGCTAAAGCTCGACGGAATCGCCAGTTTTGTCGCCGTGGCCGAATCAGGCTCGATCAGTGAGGCCGGCAGACGGCTGAATCTGTCGAAATCGGTGGTCAGCGAACGGCTGGCAGAGCTTGAGCGGATGCTTGGCACTCGCCTGCTGCATCGCACCACACGCAAGGTCAGCCTCACTGAAGATGGAGCCGCGTTTCTGCAGCAGGCCACACGGATCATTCGAGATGTCGAAGCGGCAACGGCGGACATGGCCGAACGCCGTGGCGGGTTGACTGGCCCGCTGCGTATTTCGGCGCCCGTTACCTTTGGCCGTATGCATTTGGGCCCGGCGCTCTACCCGTTCATTGCTGCGCACCCGCAACATGAGGTGACGCTTGATTTGAATGACCGGCGTATCGACGCCTCATCCGAAGGCTTCGATGCAGTGATCCGCCATGGCCCGCTGCAAGACTCGCGCTTAGTGGCCTGGCAATTGGCGACCAGCCAGCGGTTGTTGGTCGCAAGCCCGACTTATCTTGAACAATATGGAAGCCCCGCTTCGGTCGATGATTTACCCAAGCACAAGGGTATTTTCTATACCAACCGCGGCACTGCAGACTGGCGCTTCGATGGCCAGCACGGCGCCCGAATCGCCCGCGCCAAAAATGCATTCAGGGTCAATAACGGCGACATGATGCTCGACGCAACTCTGGCGGGATTAGGCATCGCGCTGTTGCCCACATTCATCGCGGGCGCGGCTATCCGTTCGGGTGCATTGCACGTGGTCGATATTGGCCTGAGCACCGCCACCGAGTACATCTACGTAGCGCACCCGGAAGGTCGCCATGCATCGGCCAAGCTAAGGGCGTTGGTTGACTGCCTGAAGCTGGCGTTCGGCAGCCCGCCGTACTGGGATAACCAAAGCTGATAAGGGCAGATGACTCACTGCGCTGTGTTTGCTTGCTGTCTACACCGGTAAAAAGCAAAAAGCCCCGGAATACGGGGCTTTGCAGAGTCATGCAGGCGTTAGTCGGCCAGCGATTCCACGCCCATCTCGTCCCAGACTTCTTCTGCGAGGTGGAACGTAGCGTTGGCTGCCGGAATGCCGCAGTAGATCGCGCTCTGCATCAACACTTCCTTGATCTCTTCGCGGCTCACGCCATTGTTCTTGGCGGCCTTGAGGTGCAGCTTCAATTCACCCTCGCGGTTCATGCCAATCAGCATGGCGATGGTAATCAGGCTGCGCGTGTGGCGCGGCAGGCCGGGACGCGTCCAGATATCGCCCCAGGCATGACGAGTGATCATCTCCTGAAACTCCTGGTTGAATGGCGTCAGCTTTTCCAGGCTGCGGTCGACGTGGGCATCGCCCAGCACAGCACGACGCACTTGCATGCCGTCTTCATAACGTTGCTTCTCATCCATCTGAATAGCTCCGGGTCAGGCTTGCAGGAAGGTCAGGACACGCTGAGTAAACAGCTCGCCAGCTTCGACGTTGGACAAATGCGCGGCGTGAAATTCGACCATTTGCGCGCCTTCAATGCGCTCAACCATAAACCCTCCATCTGCCGGTGTAGTCACAGCATCCTGCGTACCGCACACCACCAGAACCGGCAGACGAATGCTGCCCAGTTGCTCGCGGAAATCAGCATCGCGTACCGCAGCGCAATTGGCCGCGTAGCCCTGCGGTGAAGTCTGCGCGAGCATGCCGACAATGGGCTCGACCTTGGCCGGTTCGGCCTTGGCAAACTCAGGTGTAAACCAGCGCGCAATCGAAGCGTCACGCAGGGCAACCATGGCTGCTGTGCCGTCGCGCAGCACGGTTTCGATACGCGGATTCCACACATCCGGATTGCCGATCTTCGCCGCGGTGTTGCAAACCACAACCTTGTGCAGCCGCTCAGGTGCATTAATAGCCAGCCATTGACCAATCAGGCCGCCCATCGACAGCCCGCAGAAATAGGCTTTATCAATGTGCAGCGCGTCCAGCAGAGCCAGCACATCACGGCCATTTTGCTCAATGCTGTAAGGGCCTTCGGTGACCAGCGATTGGCCATGGCCACGGGTGTCGTAACGCAGCACGCGAAAGTGCTCTGAGAATGCAGCCACTTGCGCATCCCACATGTGCAAATCGGTGCCCAGCGAATTCGACAACACCAGCACTGGCGCATCTGAGGGACCTTCGAGCAGATAATTCAGTTCGCCATCGGCGAGTTGTACGGCAGACATACCGCGCTCCTATCGGGAGAATTTTTGATGTTCGGCCACAGCGCGCTCGACCCAGCGACGGGCTTGACCAAGATAAAAAGCAGGATCCAGCAGGCGATCAAGTTCAGTCGCGCTCAGGTGGGCGCTGACTTCCCTGTTGTCGCCGAGAACCTGGCGTAAATGCGCGCCCTGCTCCACGGCCTGGCGGCAACAGCTTTCGAGCAAATGATGAGCGGCGTCGCGACCGATTTTCTGCGCCAGCGCAATGCTGACTGCTTCGGCCAGAACCAGTCCCTGAGTCAGATCGAGGTTGCTGCGCATCCGCGCCGCTTGCACTTCAAGCCCGGGCACCACCAGCAATGCTTGCTGCAACGCGCCCGAAACCAAACAGCACAACTCGGGCAAGGTTTCCCACTCGGCATGCCACAAGCCAAGGCTGCGTTCGTGTTCTTGTGGCATGGCAGCGAGCATAGTCGCCACCAGCCCCGGCGCTCGGGTTGCTGCGCCGATCAGCACCGCAGCACTGACCGGATTGCGCTTGTGCGGCATGGTTGATGAGCCACCCTTACCCGGCGCTGCGGGCTCGAATACCTCACCCGCCTCGGTCTGCATCAGCAGGCTCAGGTCACGGCCAAGTTTGCCAAGGCTACCAGCGAGCATTCCGAGCAGGCTGGCGAACTCCACCAGACGGTCACGCTGGGTGTGCCACGGCTGATCCGGCAGGCTCAGTTGCAATTCACTCGCCAGCGCCTCGGACACCGGCCAAGCATGCTCGCCTAACGCTGCCAAGCTGCCGGAAGCGCCACCAAATTGCAGGCACAGCAAACGCGGCTTTATTTCAGCCAAACGCTGACGATGTCGTATGATCGCGCCGAGTACACCGGCCAGCTTCATGCCCAGCGTCACGGGCGTTGCATGTTGCAACCATGTGCGTCCGGCCATTGGCGTGTCGGCATGGCGCTCAGCTTGCTCGGCAAGTGCATCAGCCAGACTGCCCAGATCATGTTCCAGCAACTCAATTGCGCCGCGCAGCTGCACCACCAAGCCGCTGTCCATGACATCCTGACTGGTTGCGCCAAGGTGCACATAGCGTTCAGCTTCGGGGTTGCGGCTGGCAACTTGTTTACCCAACGCTTTGACCAACGGAATGGCTGAGTTGCCCGCGATCACAATGGCTTGAGCCAGGCTGTTGTAGTCGTATAGTTCAGCGCGGCAAGCGGCCTCGATGGGCGCCACCAGATCCGGTGAAAACAGGCCGACCTTGGCTTCAGCGCGGGCCAGCGCGGCTTCAAAATCCAGCATGCCCTGCACACGCCCATCATCAGAGAAGATTGCGCGCATGGCCGGCTGGGTGAAGTAGGCGTCAAAAAGTTGATTGCTCGGGCTATTCAAGCCGTTACTCCAGCAAAAGAACAAACATCAGTTGTATAACAGCGCGCCGTTTGCGGCCAGCTTTTGCTAACTGCAAACGGCGCTTGCTTCAGTTGTTGCATTGGCACAGGTGCAACTCAGACGCGTTCGATTGCCAGCGCCAAGCCCTGACCGACGCCTACGCACATGGTTGCCAGACCCAGCTTGCCGCCAGTCTTTTGCAGCTGGTGCACCGCAGTCAGCACCAGGCGATTACCGCTCATGCCCAGTGGGTGACCCAGCGCAATTGCACCCCCATTGGGATTGACCTTGGCGCTGTCGTCCGCCAGCCCAAGCTCGCGGGTGACCGCCAGGCCTTGCGCGGCAAAAGCTTCGTTAAGTTCGATAACATCGAAGGCGTTGATATCGAGGTTAAGACGCGCCAACAATTTGCGCACGGCAGGCACCGGGCCAATCCCCATGACTCGCGGCGCCACACCCGCGCTGGCCATGCCAAGCACTTTGGCGCGCGGCGTGAGGCCGTATTTCTGCACCGCTTCTGCCGAGGCCAGAATGATTGCGCTGGCACCGTCGTTAAGACCCGACGCATTGCCTGCTGTGACAGTTTTATCAGGGCCGTTAACCGGCTTGAGCTTGGCCATGGCTTCAGCGGTGCTGTCGGCACGCGGGTGCTCATCAGTGTCGACAATGGTCTCGCCCTTGCGGGTCTTGATCACCACCGGCACGATTTCCTCGGCGTAGTAACCGGACTCCTGCGCAGCAGCGGCGCGTTGTTGACTGCGCAGCGCGAAAGCATCCTGATCCTCACGGCTCACGGCGTATTCCTGCGCCACGTTGTCGGCGGTCACCGGCATGGCGTCTACACCAAACTGCTCTTTCATCTGCGGGTTGATGAAACGCCAACCCATGGTCGTGTCTTCGATTTTCTGGCCACGGCCAAACGCGCTGTCGGCTTTACCCATCACATACGGCGCGCGGGTCATCGACTCGACGCCCGCCGCAATTGCCAGGTCCATCTCGCCCAGAGCAATAGCGCGGAAGGCTGAGCCGACCGCATCAAGGCCCGAGGCGCACAAACGATTGAGGGTCACACCGGGAACGGTTTCCGGCAGACCGGCCAGCAACAACGCCATACGCGCAACGTTGCGGTTGTCCTCGCCAGACTGGTTCGCGCAGCCCATGAACACTTCATCGAGCGCGTTCCAGTCGACGCTCGGGTTACGCTCGATCAGCGCCCGCAGTGGGATCGCTGCGAGATCATCTGCACGTACCGCCGAGAGACCGCCGTTCAGGCGCCCAATCGGTGTACGCACTGCGTCGCAAATAAATACATCGCGGCTCATTCCTCACCTCCGGCCTGGCCATGTGCGGCTGCAGTACGCGCTTCAAGTGCACGCAATGCTTCCAGCTCAACAGCTGTCGGGGCATCGGTTTCAGCGACAACCGCGGCAAAACGAATCTGCCAGCCAGTCGCTTCAATCACCTGCTCGCGGGTAATACCGGGATGCAGCGAGGTCACGATGAATTCGTTGGTGCCCTCTTCCGGCTCCATGATGCACAGGTCGGTGATGATCGCGACCGGACCGGCACCGGGCAGCCCGAGTTGCTTACGGCTGTCGCCGCCTTCACCGTGGCCGACAGAGGTAATGAACGCCAGCTTGTCGACGAAGGTGCGATGACCTTGCTTGAGGATGATCAACACTTTCTTTGCCGAACCGGCGATTTCCGGCGCGCCACCAGCACCTGGCAAACGTACTTTCGGCTGATGGTAATCACCGATCACCGTGGTGTTGATGTTGCCGTATTTGTCGACTTGCGCAGCACCGAGGAAGCCGACGTCGATGCGCCCGCCCTGAAGCCAATAGCGGAAGATTTCACCTGTTGGCACCACCGTATCGGCGGTTTCGGCCAGCTCACCGTCACCGATGGACAACGGCAAAACTGACGGCTTAGCCCCGATCGGGCCGGATTCGTAGATCAGCGTGACATCCGGCGAATGCGTAAGGCGCGCCAAGTTGGCGGCCTTGGATGGCAGGCCGATACCGACGAAGGTCACATCGTTGTTGCCGAGGCGGCGGGCAGCTGCCACGGTCATCATTTCATTGGTGCTGTAGGCGCTCATTATTTGGCCTCCGCGAGCTTGGCTTGAAACTCGGAAAAATCGGCAGTGCCACGGATGAAGCTATCAATCCAGGCGGTGAAAGTGTCACGGTCGCGGGCAATCGGGTCCCACGCCTGATAGAAACGGTTGTCGCGCTCGTAATAACCATGTGCGTAGGAAGGATGGGCACCACCCGGCACTACGCAAACGGCGGTAAGTGCCCAGGCTGGCAATACGCAGGCATTCATTGGCGCTTGCAGATCGTCAACAATCTCTTCGACGGTGACGATGCAACGCTTGGCCGCCAACGCCGCTTCTTTCTGCACACCCAGAATGCCCTGAATCAGCACGTTGCCTTTGCGGTCGGCTTTTTGCGCATGAATAACGGTTACGTCCGGACGTACGCTCGGCACGGCCGCCAGCTTCTCGCCGGTAAACGGGCAGTTGATGAACTTGATTTGCGGATTGACCTTGGCCAGATCCGAACCCTGATAGCCGCGCAATACTGCGAACGGCAGGTTCGAGGCACCGGAAACATAAGCGTTGGCCATTGCAGCATGGCTGTGCTCTTCAATGGCCAACGGCTGTGGCCAGCCCTTCTCGACGGCATCACGCAGGCGGTGCAGAGAACCCACACCCGGGTTGCCGCCCCAGGAGAAAATCAACTTTTTGGCGCACCCGGAACCGATCAACAAGTCATACACCAGATCGGGCGTCATGCGCACCAGCGTCAGGTCTTTTTTACCCTGACGGATCAGTTCGTGCGCGGCAGCAGTCGGGATCAGATGGGTGAAGCCTTCAAGGGCAACCGTGTCGCCATCATGTACAAAGCGCTCTACGGCCTCGTGCAGGGAGATAATTTCAGCCATGGTGGTTCTCTTGTTGGTTTTGGGCGGCGGGGAGTCACGCCAGTGCCGCTAAATTACGCCTGCCACCGAGGCCAAACAATCCGATAATCGACTATGCGTGCGATTATCGAACGGTAGATAATCATCAGGTATGTGCCGGAAAATAACTACGCCCCAGCAATACCGGGGCCTAACGATGCAAACGCTGTGCACGTGCGCAAGCCCAAGCAACTCTGCACTACAGCGTGCGATGCCAGCATTGAATACTCAGAGCAGATCCCAGGTGTAATTGAAAATCAGCCGGTTCTCGTCGATATCGCTGCGATAATTCGAGCGCGCCGCCGCATTGCCGCGTTTGTGCGCCTGAAGACGATCTTTTCATTTTGCGTAATAATCTCAGCCGCGCGCATGCGCATCATTCAGGCGAGGGTTGATGGACGTCCTACAAGCAATGCGAGTATTTGTTCAGGTGGTTGATTGCGGCACGTTCACCGCGGCCGCCAACTCGATGAATATATCGACCGCGCAAGTCTCGCGCCTGGTCAGCGAACTTGAATCCGACCTGCAAGCCAGACTCCTCCAGCGCAGCACCCGTCGCCTCGGTTTAACCGAGGTGGGTGAACGTTATCTGGAACGCTGCCGCTCGGTATTGGCCCAGGTTGATGAGGCCTCGGCGGAAGCCAGTGGCGCGCATCTGGTACCCAAAGGCCGCCTGCGCATTCACTCCATTACCGCCTTGGGCACTCAACTGTTGGGACCGCTGGCGGTGCGTTATTGCGAGCGCTTTCCTGAGGTCAATATTGAAATGAGCCTCTCGCAGCGTCATCCCGACCTGCTCGAAGATGGCCACGATGTAGTCCTGACACTGGCACGCACATTGCCGGACTCAGAGCTGGTCGCGCAGCAAGTGTGCGACATTTACAGCGTGGTTTGCGCGGCGCCCGCCTACCTCGACAAGTACGGCATTCCAAAGAGTATCGGCGATCTGGAGAACCATCGTTGCCTGCAACTGATTGATCCGGTATTCGGCGAAAGTTGGTTGTTTAACGACAACGGGGTTGAGCAGCGCGTGCAGCCCGGCAAGATCTTTCAGGTCAATGTGGCTGAAGCCATGGCGCAAACCGCAGCGGCCGGGATGGGAATTTGTCTGTTACCCGACCTCGTTGCGGCCAAGGCATTGCAGCAAGGCACACTGGTGCGGGTGTTGCCCCAGCACCGCCTGCATGAGCGCAGCCTCTACGCGCTATACCCCTCACGCAGGTATCTGGATGCCAAGGTGCGGACCTGGGTCGAGTTCCTCAAGGAAGAGTTGCCCAAGGCGATGCGCAGCCATCAGGCCATTCTCGAAAACGCGCTGTACTGGGCCTGAACAACTACAGTGCATCGCTCCGCAATTGTTACGTATCAGGCAAAAGTTCTTCTCATTTTCACCTCTGTTTAGCAGGACAGCCGACTTTTAAGCTGACCCTGTCGTTAACCAACAGAGGTAAAAAAATGAAAATTTTAGCGTTGGCGGTCTGCCTGGGTCTTGTTGCTCCGTGGGCTGCTGCAGCCACCACTCCAGCCGCTGCAGATGCTGCAGTAAAACCTGAAACTTATCAGTACGGTGACACACTCGATGTGGCCCGCGTTATTTCACAGACAGCGACCGATGAAGGCTGCGGTGTGGTTGACGCAACCATGGTTTATGAGGATTCCAAAGGTGAAACGCACCGTCTGCAATACGAGCGTCTGGGCAACAACTGCGCCTATTGAAACTTAGCCCAACAAAGCGTTTGTCGCCGCTGGCGGGTTGATAACGCGGTGCCGCAAACAGGGGATATGGGGATGGCTCGCCCGCCGAACCCATCCCATCACATTGTGAAATCTTGGCGTGATCTCAGCGTCTCATACCCGCTGATGACAAAAAATCGATTGCTCCTGCAATTGCCCGCCTCACGCCAAACCAAACCGTGCAACACCAACGGCGCATCATTCCGCTAGCGTCATTACTCAGTGGAACAAGCGCTCGCTAAGCTCTTTGCTGGCTTCAAGTAAGACCGGCAAGAAGCGGGTTTCCAGTTCTTGGCGGGAGGTACGACCAACATGCGTGCCCACGTTCAGAGCTGCCAGAACCTGGCCAGCTGAATCCTTCAGCGGCACCGCGATTGAACGTAAACCGACCTCCAGCTCCTGATCGATAATCACCCAACCCTGCTCACGAATCTGCGCCACGCTGTCACGCAAGCCCTGTGCGGTGTGCACCGTGCGGCTGGTTTTGATTTGCATGTCGGCATGCGCCAGATAGTCATCCAGCGCCGGATCGGTCAGGCCTGCCAGCAAAATTCGACCCATTGATGTGCAATACGCCGGCAAGCGGCTGCCCACGCTGAGATCAACCGAGATCAGGCGTTGCGGTGTGGCTGAACGGGCAATGTAGAGAATCTCGTCCCCTTCGAGCGTGGCCATCGAACAGGCCTCATGCAGCTGCTCGCTGATGCGGTCGAGTATCGGCTGCGCCGTGACCGCGAGTGGCGTCGATGACAGATAAGCATGGCCGAGAGTCAGCACCTTGGGCAGCAGTGAATAAGTACGCCCGTCGGTGGTCGCGTAACCGAGCTTCATCAGCGTGTGCAGGCAACGACGAACTGCCGCGCGTGGAATTTCGGTGCGATGACTGATCTGTGCAATCGTCAGTTGGCGCTTGCGCTCCTGGAACGCATGAATCACGGCTAATCCGCGCGCCAGAGAAGTCATAAAGTTAGGGTCGCCCGTCAGCGCCTCAATGCGCTTGGCTGGGGAAGCCACGATGGGCGGCGCCAGTGTCGCCAGCGGTAAGTGTTGATCGTCACTCATTGTTATTGTGTCCTGAACAGCTTTGGCAGTTTTGATCGATTATCGAACCAAAGTTCGATAATCGCAATTGACCTGTGCATTGCTTGCCACTATTTTGCGCTGCCGCTGCGCGCAACCGGGTTCTATCAGGCTTTGTTGGGTGGCAGCGGTATAACCCTGCCCACAAGGCATGGCTATTCCCCCACACGCGGCACCCTCCTCCGTCACACTACCCGTGTGACTGGAGGACTGCTTGGGGCGCAGCCGAGTCGACAGTTTCCACTACAGGGCAAGGCTGCAACTGCATCAGGCGGCTGCGGGTGCGATTGAAGTCGACATGGCTGGCGACATTGCACAGCTGATCGAGGCCTGCGCTGCAGCCCAGCAGCAACTCAATACCGCTGTCGTAGGCGATGTCGATGAAATTGAGAAAGCGCTGCTGTACATCAATACCTTCGTTCTCCAGCGTGCTGACTCCGCCCAGCGCAACCTGCCGGAAATGCTCGCACAACCAGAGAAAATCAGCGCTTGAGCGCGGGCTGCGGCACAACTCGGTAAAGTCGACCCAAACCCTTTGCTCTTCGCGATTGCGCAGTTGCAGTGGCCGGTGATTGACCTCAACCCAATGCACGCCCGGCGCTTGCGCAGTGAAGCCCAGCGCGTCGCCCAGTCGCTCGCTGCCCTCCTCCAATGGCCAATACAGGCGGCCCCAGCAATAGTCAGAGGCTTGGCGATAATCCGTAGCGCCGCCTAGCTCCAGCACATCAAAGCGCTTGTTGAGCAGGTCGATCGCCGGCTGGAAGCGGTCGCGATACAAAGGATTGGGGCACAGTTTTGCCGGCGGATAATTGGAGGTGCAGATCAACCCGACACCGGCATCCACCAATGCCTTAAGCATGCGCCCGAGCAGCATGGCGTCGCCAATGTCGTGAACATGGAACTCGTCAAAACACAGCAGGCGTGTTTCGCTGGCAATCTGTTCGGCAACCCGTGCCAACGGATCTCGCTGACCGGCGAAAGCGCGCATGCGCAGTTGCAGCTCTTGCAGGAAGGCGTGGAAATGCACGCGACGTTTTTCTGCCAGCGGTGCCGCATTGAACACCGCATCCAGCACAAAGCTCTTGCCGCGCCCAACGCCGCCCCATAAATACACGCCAGCGGAAGGTCGACGTAACCAGCGTTGACGACCCTCCACAAACGCGCAAAGCCACTGACCGAGATGATCAATGGCTGCTTGTTGCGCTGGGTCCGCGTGATAGCCACGCGTGCCCAGTAACGCTGCAAAGTGCTGCCGGACCAGGCGGTCCGGCGCGGTTGAATCAGAAGTCAAAGAACACCGTTTCGCCTTCACCCTGAATGCGGATATCAAAGCGATAAGCCGTTTTGCCATCGACCTCGCAACGCTGCGCGATCAGAGTTTCACGGCGCTGCGGTTGCTCGATCAGGTTAAGCACCGGATCAATTTGATTGGCCTCGGCCTCATCGGAGAAATACACACGGGTTTGCAAGTGAATATTGATGCCACGGGCAAACAACGACAGATTGATATGCGGCGCCATCGCCACACCCGCCGCGTTATTGACGACGCCCGGCTTGATCGTGTGCATGGTCCATTCGCCCGCATCGAACGTGGTGGCCGTGCGACCAAAACCGTTGAACGGCTTTTCCAGATCGTAGGCGTTGTCGTATCGGCCCTGATGGTCAGCTTGCCACAGCTCGATAAACGAGTCGCGGACCAGATGGCCATTGCCATCATAGACATGGCCAATCAGCACAATGTGCTCACCTTCAGCTTCTGGCTTGGCCATCTGGTTCCAGATTTCCTGCGGGCGCGGCGGATTACCGGCAGCCGCAAGCGCCAGGCCGATATGCACATACGGGCCAGCAGTTTGAGATGGCGTTTCCGGCAGTAATTGAATAGGCATTTGCAGGTATCCTCAACGATTCTCGAAATGGGTCTGGCGCTGGCCACGCAGCACAATATCGAACCGATACGCCAGGCAATCCATGGGATTGGCCGTTGCCATGTCGAGCTTGGCAATCAGGGACTGCACCGCATCGGGGTTGGCAATCGACTTGACGATGGGGCACATCGGAATCAGCGGGTCACCTTCAAAATACAGCTGGGTAATCAGACGGCTCGAAATAGAAGGCCCGCTGATCGACACATGCACATGCGCCGGACGCCAGTCATTCGGGCCATTGCGCCACGGATACGGGCCGGGCTTGATGGTGCGGAAGCTGTAGAAACCGTCGCGGTCAGTCAGAGTTCGTCCGACACCACCAAAATTCGGATCTAGCGGAGCCAGATAACGGTCGTTCTTGTGGCGATAGCGGCCACCCGCATTGGCCTGCCAGATTTCCACCAGGGTATTCGGCACCGGCTTGCCGTACTGATCGCAGACACGACCGGCAAGGATGATGCGCTCGCCAACCGGCAAGCCACCATTATTGAAATTGAGCAGCAAATCGTTGTCGTGCTCGCCACGCTTGAGGTGGCTAAAATCCGGGCCAGTGGTTTCGGAAATCGACTGCGGAATGCTGACCAGCGCCTGGCGGGGAGAACGTGCAATGGAAGTTTTGTAATCCGGGGTCAGCGCCTTGGGGTGCCAGTTACGGTCGCGAATGACGAAGCGGCTTTGCGCGTCAGACATGACGATTTCCTCTTATTGGAATGGATGAATCAATCTGCCGGCCCAATCAGGCCAAGTTCGGCGCAGTGTCCATCAGAACAAGAGGGTTGGATATTGAAAAGTAGGTACTTATCCATAACCAAAAGGTTATGGATAAAAAGCTGCAAGGTACTCAACCGCACTCGCCCGCAGGGCTTCGCGGCACCATTGCGCGGCCAGTGTGTCGGCGGTTGATGGATTGCTGCAGATACCCACGGAGCCGCCGGGCTCTTTAAGGCCCAGATCCAGCAGCACCAGTTGCCCGCGCGCCAGATCCTCGCGGACGGCATCTTGAGGCGCCACCCACACCGCCTCGCTGGACTGCACATAGCGTCGGCTCAGGGCGATAGACAAGGTTTCCAGGCGTTGTTGTGGCAAGCCAATACCACACTGCACATAAAGGCTATCGGCAAAACGGCGAATGGTAGTGCCGGCCAGTGGCAACACCACCGGGTATTCGCCAAGGCGGCTGCGGTCATCCAGATTAACCTGCAATAACGGATGCCCGGGGCTGACCACCAACACCATCGACTCACTGTATAAGTGCTCGAATGTCAGCCCGGCAATTTGTGGGCTGTCGGTCATTCGGCCCACCACCAGATCCAGCGCACCCACACGCAGCTGATCGAGCAAATAGGCGCTGGGACCGGTCTCGACACTGACCACCAACGCCGCGTGTTCTTCGTGCAGCCGCTTAATCACATCGGGCAGCAGCGAACTCTCAACCGTCGACAACACACCAAGGCGTACGGTGCCCGCCTCATGTTCACCGCTGCGCAGGCTGCGTACACCCTCGCGCAGTGCCTGCACACTTGGCCCCGCGTAGCGTTGGAACGCCAAGCCGGCGGATGTGAGTGTCACGCCCTGCTTGCTACGCTCGAACAGACGGGTTTCGAGCATGTCTTCAAGCTCTTTGAGGGTCTTCGACACCGCCGGTTGGCTGATCGCAAGTTCACTTGCAGCGCGCGCGAGACTGCCGCGCCGGGCGACTTCAAGAAAGCACAGCAGGTGACGGTACTTGATCCGGTTATCAATATTCATTTGAACTCGCTGTCAGCGTTGCAGACGGAACACCTTGGGCGTAACCCCGGTGCTGCGCTTGAAGAATCGGGAAAAGTAAGCTGGCTCGGAAAAGCCCAGACTGTCAGACACCTGATTGACCGTCATTGCGCTGTACACCAGGCAACGCTTTGCCTCCAACAGCAGGCGCTGATTGATTATCTGCAGTGCAGATTGACCGGCAAGGCGCCGACACAGGGCATTGAGGTGCGCGGCGCTGATGCCCAACTCGCCGGCATAGTGCTCGATTGAGCGATGCTCGCGATAGTGCGCCTCTAACAGGCGATGAAAGCGCTGCAAATGCTCGCGACCCCGGTCCGGAAGCAGGTTTTCTGCATGCGTGACGGCCTGCTCACGGCGGGCCACCCACACCAGCAGCGCGCTGATCAGCGACTGCAACATCAAATCGCGGCCTAATGCCGGCTGGCTGTATTCAGAAGTAATGGTTTCGAATAACGCATCGAGGTAGTGCTTTTGCCCCCCCACCGGATAGCACGCCGCACGCGCCAACGGCGTCTGCTCAAGCACGCTGCTGAGCTGATCGACCAGAGGCTGCGCCAGACTTAATACATGCCCGCAAATGTCCTCGGAAAAGCGAAAGCCGTGCACGCTGAGCGCCGGTACAACTTGTAATGCAGCCTGCTCAACCACCACCAACTGATCCTCGACCAGCAACTCGGCGCTGCCCGACTGCACGTAGAGCAACTGCACCAGATCGGCGTGACGGTGCGGTTTGATCTCCCAGTCGTGGGGCTTGCTGCGCTCGGGAATCGACTCGCAATGAATCAGGTCCGGCGTCGGCCATGCCGCCGTTTCACCGTACAGTTTAAACACCGGAACCACGCTGCCGGAGGTTTTAGTCATTTGCGCGGCAACCTGCGAAAAGTCCAGAAAATTAAATCAATAGTGCCTTCAAACCCGCGCTTAATCCACCAAAAATACAGAGGACTTCATCACTAAAGCTCGCACGCTCTGACGTTCGGGCAATAACAAGGACAACAATAATGAAGACTCAAGTCGCCATTATCGGCGCTGGCCCTTCGGGTCTGCTGCTCGGTCAACTGCTCACTAAAGCGGGCATTGACAACATCATCATCGAACGTCAAACCCCGGATTATGTACTTGGCCGCATCCGCGCCGGCGTGCTTGAACAAGGCATGGTCGACTTGCTGCGCGAAGCCGGGGTCAGTGAACGCATGGACCGCGAAGGTCTGGTGCACGACGGTTTTGAACTGGCCTTCGACGGACGCCGTGAACGTATCGACCTGAAACAGCTCACCGGCGGCAAAACGGTGATGATCTACGGCCAGACCGAAGTGACCCGCGACCTGATGGCCGCCCGCGAGGCCAGCGGCGGCAAAACCTTTTACGGGGTCACCGACGCTCAGCTGCATGACCTCAAGGGTGAAAGTCCTCACGTCACCTTCACCTACAACAATGAAACCGTGCGCCTGAACTGCGAGTACATTGCCGGCTGCGACGGTTTCCACGGCGTCTCTCGCCAATCGATTCCCGAAGGTGTGCTTAAAGAATTCGAGCGCGTTTACCCATTCGGCTGGCTGGGCATTCTGGCCGACACGCCGCCGGTTAATGAAGAGCTGATTTACGCCAACCACCCACGCGGATTTGCCCTGTGCAGCATGCGCTCGCCTACTCGCACCCGTTACTACGTGCAAGTGGCCAGCGATGAAAAAGTTGAGGACTGGTCGGATCAACGCTTTTGGGATGAGTTGAAGTGCCGCCTGCCAGCGGACACGGCCGATAAGCTGATCACCGGGCCGTCTATTGAAAAAAGCATCGCGCCGCTGCGCAGTTTCGTGGTTGAACCCATGCAATACGGCAACCTGTTTCTGGTCGGCGACGCCGCGCATATCGTTCCGCCAACCGGAGCCAAAGGCCTCAACCTCGCCGCCAGCGATGTCAGCACGCTATACAACATCCTGGTCAAGGTGTACCGCGAAGGCCGCACCGAGCTGCTGGAGAATTACTCGCAGGTGTGCCTGAAGCGCATCTGGAAAGCCGAGCGATTTTCCTGGTGGATGACCTCGATGCTGCACAAGTTTCCCGACACCGATAACTTCAGCCAGCGCATGCAGCAGACCGAACTGGATTACTTCGTCGGCTCCGAGGCCGGGCGCAGAACCATTGCCGAGAACTACGTAGGTTTGCCCTACGAGCCAATCGAATAAGCCGTGCAGCTGACTCTGCACACTCAAACAGTCGCGTGCCTGCTGCCAATTGTGGGCGCTGATCGCACCTGATCGGCCTGCGCAATTGCCACAACGGCAGGCATGCTTCAGGATTCCACGCGGTGGAATTCAGGCTGTCAGCAATCCGCCACAAGCGGGTTGCTGCCTTTATCAAGTTGCGCCCATCAAACGCACGGGGCTATCCGCCTCGTTGTTGATGACCCCGACCCTGGGCAATTCCAGGGTCGGCACCGCGCTTAGCAGCAAACCTTCGACGTTACTTACGGTCAGTTGTAGCAGCGGGCTCTGCGCCCGTGAAGACTGCGCCCATCTTCATAAAAGAAACCCATGCATGAATGACCTAGCCACTGCCGCGCCGCTATCCCCTGCTCAATTACGCCATATTCTGATGGGCCTGATGCTCGGCGTCTTTCTCGCAGCGCTCGATCAAACGGTCGTTGCTGTCGCCCTGCCCACCATCTCCCAGCAATTGCCAGGCAGTGGCCTGCTTGCATGGATCATGTCGGGCTATATGCTTGCGTTGACGGTGACCACACCCATCCTCGGCAAGCTCAGTGACCTGTTTGGCCGCAGACGTTTGCTGATGCTTTCCATCGGGCTTTTTGTGTTGGCCTCTGTACTGTGCGGGCTCGCACAAAGCATGCAGCAACTGGTCGGCGCTCGCGTGCTGCAAGGCATTGGCGCAGGCGGGATGATGGCGATCATTCAGGCGCTGGTCGGGGATCTGATTGCACCGGCCGAACGTGGCCGTTATCAAGCATGGTTCAGCGGCATGTTCGCGCTTGCCAGTCTGCTTGGCCCCTCTCTGGGCGGTTTTCTCAGCAGCCAGTTGTCGTGGCGCTGGGTGTTCTGGATCAACCTGCCGCTGGGCGCTATTGCGATGTGGCTGTGCTGGAACCGGCTCGCCGGCCTGGTCGAGATTCGTCGTCGTGCGCGCATCGACTACTTCGGCTGTGCTCTGCTGATTATCGGCTTGAGCAGCCTGCTATTGCTGATTACCGAATTGGGGGAACAGCCCGTTCAAGTAGAGCCTTCATTGGCTGTTACAGCACTGCTAGCACTGGTTGGCCTGAGTGTTTTCATCTGGCATCAGCGGCGCACAACTGATCCATTGATTCCACCACTGTTGCTGCGCATTGCCGCGATTCGCAGCGGTTGGTCACTGCTGTTTTTCGCTAACTTTCAAGCAATCGGCCTGGCCGTAGTTGTGCCGTTGCAACTGCAAGGCGTGGGCGGCATGGGCGAAAGCGCCAGCCAGTTAATGGCACTCGCGTTTGGTGCCCCAATCGGCGCCTACATCGGCGGTCGCTTAAGTGCTCACCTGGCCCGTTACAAGCCTCCGATCATCAGCGGCGCGCTGTTAGTGCCAGTGGCCCTGACATTGCTCGCGTTCGTCGATCCAGGCTCATTTTTTCTGCGCCTGCCGGTGTTGCTGCTGTGCGGTATTTCACTTGGCCTGCAATTCCCAACTTCACTGGTTGCTGTGCAAAACGCAGCACCGAAAAGCCATCTTGGCGTGGCGACCGGTGTGTGCGGCCTGTTTCGAGGGTTTGGCGGTGCGGTGGGCGCGGCGCTGTTGTCGAGCCTGCTCTGGCATCTGCTGCCGAGCCTGGCGCTTGGTCAAGCAGCCTTCAATGCAGATGACTCCGGGACAGTTGGACTGGCATTCCGGCATCTGTTAATGATTGATGCCGCGATTGCCCTCATACCGCTGGTAATCGCCCTGCGCATGGAAGATCGGCCATTAAGCCTGCACCAAAGCAAACCGGCAGAAAGCCAAGCCACTTGAGCAAGAAACAGTGTGGTTTGCGATTGTTGCATTCAACAATGTTGCAAAACCGGAGGATGCTTAACCCATCAGGTTAACCGTCATGGGGCCAGCGCAATCAGCACATAATTTGGCCATGGTTAAACGCAGAAGCCCACGAAAGCATCGGACTATTGCTGCATTGTCCGATGCTTTCGCAGGCTCCGACGGTTTGTTTTATATCCGAAATATTCCGACTTCAGATGACCGCTAATCACGCGGTTTACGGTAATAACCCACGGCCACCAGATAATTGCCGACCTTGCGAATCAAGGCATGCTTGTCCTCGACTTTCCCGGTCACCGGGTTCTTCCAGCTGTAGTCGTAGCCGCCGCGATCCGCTGTTTCCATGAGCTTCAGAATGGGTACGCCAACCGGCTTTCCTTGCGGGTCCTCAACAGTTGCGAAATCAACGCCAATCAGGCGCTTGTTATAGCCATGGGCAAGATAGCGATGATTGCTTTGATCGACGACAAAGGCGTAGAGATCATCCTCATGAAATTGCGGCGAGAGATCATTGATCGCCCGTAGCGTTGCCTCTGGATCTTTCTCGACAGCCGTCGCCACGCGGTCCAGAAATTTCTCGGCCTGCTCCGGTGTGGCGCGCGGCAAATACAGGCCAACAGCAATCACGCGATCACCTTCACGCTGGAAGTAGACCTTCTTGCGCTCTACCCGCCCGTCACGTGCGTTCATCCAGCGGTACTCGGCGCTATGAATCTGGCCATCGTTCGAACCTGCCAGTGCCTGCGATAATGCATCACGCAACTCAGGCTCCAGCGTGTTGAGTACGTTGCGGCCAATCAGCACAGCAGAGGTGCCGCCACTGGCAAGCATGGTGCCGTCGTCATCAATGACAAACACATAGTGCTCACCATCAATGAATTCACCCTGACGGCTAAACGCTGCAAACGCCGCATCGCCCTGCATCCGGTAATACTCGACAGCATTGCTCAACAGACTTTTGGCAGCGGTTTCCTGCTGTTCGGTTTGCGCGCTGGCGCCTGCGGCACCCAACACGCCCAAGGTCAGCAATAAAGCGCAACTGATCCGGTTAATGATGTGCATGATGTCACTCCTGTAAGCGGCAACAGATTGTCCTGTCGCCGCGCATAACTGGTGCGCGCGCAAGCCCGCAGCACGTTAGTCAGCTTTGGCCTGTGCAGCGGGTGGGAATACAACGCCAACCTGCTTGGTGTAAGCACCCCAGGCCTGTTGCATACGTTTGACCTGCTCTGGCTGAGCGCCGGCAAGATCATTGGTTTCGCCACGGTCCTTGGACAGATCATAGAGCGTCCATTTCGGCGGCTTCGGTGCCTCACCAAATCCTACTTGCGGGCGCATCCCGAGCAATTTCATGTTGCCTTCACGGTAGTAGGCGTTGCCGAACAACTCCCCGGCCATTACCGCTGACTGTGGCTGCTCTTGTTTACCGCTGAGCATCGCCAGCATCGACTTGCCGGTAATGGCGTGCTTGTCAGCATCAGCCGCAGGCAGTGGCAGACCAGCAACCGCCAAGAAGGTAGGCAGTAGATCATCTACCCGCGCGACTTCGCTCAACCGGCCCTGACGCGCCATGGCTTTGGGCATTTTGACGATGGCCGGAACACTGATTCCGCCCTCGGCTGTGGTGCCTTTGAACAGGTGGAATGGAGCGGCACTAACCTCAGCCCAGCGCACACCGTAATCGACTTCCGAGTTAATCCGACCGATATTCGCCAGGCTGTTATCGGTGTGCTTGCCGTTTGGATACCACTGGCTGTGGTTCTCGCCTGCGGCGCCGTTATCCGACATGAACACGATGAGGGTGTTGTCGTACTGGCCACTTTCGCGCAGGTAGTCCAGCAACCGGCCGATGTTATGGTCGAGGTTATCCACCATCGCCGCATAGATTTCCATCTTGCGCGCCTCTGCCTGTTGTTGCTCAGGCGTCAGCTGCTCCCAACCGGGCAGGTGCGGATTGGCCGGAATTGGTCTGGCGGCAGCAAAATCAGCTGGCAGCAAGCCGAGCTTTTTCATCTGCTCAATACGTGCCGTGCGTACGCTGTCATAGCCTTTGTCGTAACGCCCCTTGTACTTGTCCAGATAAGCTTCCGGGGCTTGTAACGGCCAATGTGGCGCCGTGTAGGCTGCGTAGGCGAAGAACGGTTTGCCGTCCTTGCGGGTATTCTTCATGTAGCTGATGAGTTTGTCGGTGTAGAAGTCCGTCGAATAAAAATCATCCGGCACTTCGACCGCCTTGCCGTTCTCAACGTAGTGCACCTGCTCGATCTTGCTTGGCTCATCAGTACGCGGTTTGAAGTGCGATGCGCCGCCTTCAAGCATGCTGAAGGACTGCTGAAAACCACGCGCAGCCGGCCCTTGTTCAGGCGTCAGGCCCAGGTGCCACTTGCCCACCATCATGGTGTCGTAACCGCCGTTTTGCAGCAGTTGCGGCATCGAGTAAACCTGTTGATTCAGATAACCCTCATAGCCCGGATGGCCTTTTTGGAAAGGCATCAAAGCTTCAGCCATGGTGCCCAGCCCGGCCAGATGGTGATCGGTGCCAGACATCAGCATCGAGCGGGTTGGCGAACAGGTCGGCGCGGCGTACATGCTGGTCAATTGCAGGTTGGCCTTGGCCAGCGTATCGAGTTGCGGTGTGTTGATCTCACCACCAAAAGCACCCAGATCGGAATAGCCCAGATCATCGGCGAGAATCAGCAGAATGTTCGGCTGGCTGCTGGTGGCGGCCGCTGCATTGCCAGCAGCCAGGAGCCCAAACAGCAAGGCTTGGGTCAGACGGTTAATACGCATTACAACCTCTCTTGTTCTTGTAAAGCATTGGCACGCCACGCAGGCGCAACTCAATCCTCGAAAATAGCGACAGCGCGCACGAAGCCGGCCGAAGCGTGTTTGATTTTATAGGGGAAGCACGAAACCATAAATCCGTTGGCGGGCAACTGATCGAGGTTGGCGAGCTTTTCCATCTGCCCGTAACCAATGTCACGGCCAGCCTTGTGGCCTTCCCAGATGATCGAAGCGTCGCCGCTTTCAGCAAAGCGCTCGCGGGTGAACTTGAACGGCGCATCCCAGCTCCAGGCATCGGTTCCGACTACCCGCACACCGCGCTCCAGCAGATACAAAGTGGCCTCACGGCCAATACCAACGCCGGCATCGAGATAACCCGGCTGGCCAAATATTTCACCGGCTCGGGTGTTGATCAGAACGATGTCCAGCGGCTGCAACTCATGACCGATGCGCGCCAGTTCAGCTTCAATTTCGGCAGCCGTCACCACATGGCCGTCCGGCAGCGCGCGGAAATCGAGTTTCACACCTGGCTGCAAACACCAGTCCAGCGGCAACTCGTCGATACCGAACGCAGGTTTGCCGCCATCGGTGGTCGAGGCGTAATGCCACGGCGCATCCATGTGGGTGCCGCTGTGCGTAGTGATTTGCAGGCGTTCGGCGGCCCACGACTCATCACCCGGCAATTGATCCTTGGTCAGGCCCGGAAACATCGCCGCCATCTCTGGCCAGCCTTGCTGGTGGTCGGTGTATTCGATCTTTGGCAGCAACGGCGGCGGATCGGTGTACGGGTTGTTCTCAAGCGTGACCGACAGGTCAACCAAACGACGGTTAGACGTTTTCATAAGCAGTAACTCCGGACTTCCTGGCCCCTGCGGATTTGCTTCGCGCAACGGCTTTTGGTTTGAGTGAATTGCGGATCAGTGCAGCGGCCGAGCCGTCATGGCGAAAGCCAAGGGCCCGCGCCTGCGGGGTTTTCATCGGCGGGTAATTGCCGAACAATTCTTCGAGTTGGGCATCGGCAGCAAAGCTGATCAGCTGCCGGCGCTCTTCGCCGTATGTGGCGGCCAGCGCATCAATAATCTGGGCAATGCTCAGGTGCAATACAGGCAGCTGCCAGACCCGCTCGCCGTCCAGATCGGAGCCGTCGAGTTGGGCGGCGTGAATCAGGTTATCGACGCAGCACTGCGCCGACATCCACCAACAACGCGCCTCTGGCGAGACCGGGCAGCAGTAAGGTTTACCCTCAGCGAAGGCACTCAGCAGATCGCTCATGAATGCCGAGCGCAGGCCGTTGGGTTGCTGCGGCCGCGCAACAATTCCCGGCAGGCGCACTGCGCGGGCGTCAACATCGCCGCGCCGGGCAAGGTCGTTAATCGCCGTTTCGACCATCAGTTTGTGCGCACCGTAAGACAATGCCGGACGCTTGGCCGCGGACTCATCCATACGTGTGGCAAAGTCCGGGCTGTAAACGGCAACGCTGCTGGCGTAAACCATGACCGGAACAGCCGACTGCTCGCGTAACTGATCGAGCAGCTCCAGGCTCGCCATGAGGTTGATCTGATAGCCAAGGGAATACTGCGCTTCGGCCGCGCCGCCTGGCAGACTGACCAGATGAAACACCACGTCGATGCCATCGGCCAGCGCACGGCGTAACAAGGCCGGGTCGGTAATGCTGCCAATGTGCCGGCGCAGGCGTGAGTCTTCCGGGAAATCGTTCAGTTCCTGATCCAACAGCAACAACGCCGCTATTTCACGACCGCGCAGTTGCCCTTGCGCCAACAGGCGCTCAACCAGCACACGACCGACAAAACCGTTTGCGCCCGTAACCATTACCCGCATGACCTGCTCCTTAGTCGGCAGCGACTACACGTTGGTCGATGCCGCCAAACAGCGACTGGCCATCGGCACCAATCACGTCCATCTGCACGCGATCACCAAACTGCATGAAACCGGTTTTCGGTTTGCCGTGTTCGATCATCTCGATCGCGCGACGCTCCGAGATGCACGCAGAACCTGCGCTGCGATCGGCATTGGAGACCGTGCCCGAACCGATGATCGTGCCGGCGGATAATTTGCGGGTGAAAGCGGCGTGAGCGATCAGTTCGGCGAAACTGAAGTTCATCTCACGCCCATTCGGATGCCCGAACCATTTGCCGTTCCAGTTCACCTGCAACGGCAGATGCACCCGCTGGTCTTGCCAGGCATCACCGAGTTCATCCGGAGTAATGGCCACAGCGGCAAAACTTGAAGACGATTTGGCCTGGACAAAGCCGAAGCCGGTTTTCATTTCACGAGGTGCCAGCGCACGCAGGCTCATGTCATTGATTTGCACGATCAGTTTGATATGCGCCGCTGCATCAGCTGCGCTGCAGCTCATCGGCACAGCGTCGACGATCACCCCGTACTCGCCCTCAAAGTCGATACCAAGGCTTTCGCTGGGCAAAGGGATATCAGCACGTGAACCGAGAAAGTCGTCGCCTGCGCCCTGATACATCAGCGGCGTGATATCTGCCCCCTCAATCGGGTCAAGATGGAAGGCTTTCTGCATCAATTCGCCGTGATTAAGGAACGCCGAACCATCCAGCCATTGATACGTGCGTGGCAACGGCGCCATCACCGCAGTTGGGTCGAAGGCTAAACTGCCATCAAACTGGCCTGCATTGAGCTGGGTATACAGCGCCTGTAATTGCGGCTCGACACTGCGCCAGTTCTCGATGGCTGCGAGCATATTTACAGCGATATGGCTTACATCGAGGGCACGTTTCAGGTCACGTGAGACCACCAGCAAGCAGCCGTCGCGGGTACCGTTATCAAGGGTTGCCAATTTCATGCGTGTGCTCCGAGTAATGCAGCCAGATCCGGCGCGTACTGGCCGTCCAGAAGAATGAAAACCATGCGCGACATGGCTTCTGTGCGGTTGCTCCATGCGTGATTTGTGCCGCGCTGCACAACCACATCACCGCGTTTGAGGTGCACCTCTTCGCCGTCGAGTACCAGCCACACTTCACCTTCGGTGACGATGCCGTAGTCGAGAGTTTCGGTGCGATGCATCAGTTTGTGCTTCGAGTCCTTGGTGCCCGTGCCCGCATGGGCCTGGCCAATTTCCGCGAAGGTGGCAGCAGCCTCAGCATCACTGACGTTGTTCTGTACGCTGTCTGGTGGAATATCGACGACGCGGATTACGCTGCCCAGCAAACCGGGGCTCAACTGCAATGGTTTGTCAGTCGGGTCATCGCCGTTATCCAGCACTGCCGGGCTGCTCTGGCTGTTCCATACCTCATAAAACACCGTGCCGGGAACAGCCTTGAGGGGAAAGTTGTTCGGCGTCTCGCCGCTTATCGCGACCACTGCTTGGCCGCTGGCATCGTGACCTGTGACCACGCGTTTAAAGCTAGGCAGTTGCTGCATCAATCTATCCTCGATCAGTTACCGTCGCCGATGGTGGTGCCACCATCGACGAGCAAATTTTGTCCTGTGATAAACGCCCCGCCAGGCGCAGCCAGCAACACGGCAAGGGCAGCAATTTCGTCCGGGATACCGACGCGTCGCAGCGGAGTCAGAGCAATGCGTTTGCTCATGACCTCTGGGTTATCGGTGAGTGGGCGGGCAAATTCGGTGGCAATGACGCCTGGACTGATGGCATTGACCCGCACGTTGCGCGGCCCCCACTCCACCGCCAGGTTGCGCGCGAGCTGGGCAAGAGCCGCCTTCGACAAGCCATACAAACCTAACCCCTTGTTGCCGCGAACCCCGGCAATGCTGGCCATCAGCACCACACTGCCACCACCCTGCGCGGCCATGTTTGGCAGCATTGCGCTGGTCAGCCACAGCGCGCTGCGCAAATTGACGGTCATGGTCAACTCCCAATCTGCTGCACTGGCACTGGCCAACGCGCCCATATGTGGCGCTACTCCGGCATTACAAACGAGGGCGTCGACACGTCCAAAGCGTTCCAGCACGGCGCTGGCGAGTGAATCAACCTGGACTTGCTGGCTCAGATCCGCGACCACAGCACTGACTTCAAAGCCCTCATCTGCCAGTAGGCTGACCGCCTGTTGGCAGTGTTCGGCGTTCTCGCTGCTGATTACCACCCGCGCACCAGCTCTGGCGTATTCACGTGCAATGGCCAAACCGATGCCGCGAGTCGCGCCGGTAATCAGCGCGACTTTTCCAGCCAACGAAAAAAGTTGGCTGCTCATGCCAACACGCACGCCTGCTCGAAAGACAAACGCGGGCCAGCCGGCCGCAACTTGCTGGAATCGCCATAGCCCAGGCTGCACAGGAAATTGCTCTTCCAGCGGCCATCCGCGAAGAACGTGTTATCAACCAGGGCATTGTCGAAGCCGGACATCGGCCCGCAATCCAACCCCAGCGCACGCGCTGCGAGCATCAGGTAGGCGCCTTGCAAGCTGCCGTTGCGCAACGCGGCGATGTGCGCCAGTTGAGGATTACCAAGATATGGCGCGGCGGCGTCGTAGATCGGGAACAGCTCAGGCAGGAACTCGAAGAACTGGCTGTCGAAGGCCACAATTGCAGTCACAGGCGCTTGCAGTATCTTCTCGCCGTTGTGGCCTTTCAGTGCCGGTAACAACTGCTGTTTAGCTGCTTCGCTGCGCACAAATACAAAGCGTGCCGGGCTGCAATTATTGCTGGTCGGCCCTTGCTTGAATGTGTTGTAAAGCGTGTGCAGCAACTCATCTGATACCGGCTTATCCAGCCAGGCATTGTGTGAGCGAGCCTCAACAAACAGTTGTGCTAGAACGTCACTGGATAATGCTTGATTCATCAAAAACACCTTATCAATCGAGTAGCGGATGCCCGTACTTGCGGGTGCAAATGCTCAGTGCTGAGCCAGATTCTCAACACTCATCGCGGGGGCTTTAGTGGCCGTCAGTCGCGGCAGAAACAGGCACAGCAATGCGATCAGCAACTGCGCCACGGCGATCACAGCCAGTGCGGTCGGCAGTGTGTCGTTGACCCCGCCAGTGATCGCCAGCACTGCCAGCGGGCTGACAAACTCACCTGCGAACAAGGCGGCAGTGAACATGCCCGCCGCGCGGCCGCGCTGGAAGAAATCGACGTGCGACATAATCCAGGTGATCAGGGTCGGCAGCATCAGACCAATGCCCAGCCCATTGATCAGCACGGCCACCACAACCATGGCGTGGCTGGTGGACAGCGCCATGAGCAGACCGCCGAGCCCTGCGAGCGCAAAGGCCAGCAGCAGTTGGCGATGGCTGGCCAAACCGCTGAGCACGCGGAAGCTCAGTGCCCCCGCCAGTACGCCGAGTTGATTGGCACCCATGGTCATGCCGATTTGCTTGGGCGCATCGACATGCAGCAGGTTAAGCAGATAACCCGCCTGCACCGGTACAATGAACAGGCTCAACCCGGCCAGAAAAGTCAGCACATATAAAGGTGCCAACGTGCCCCACGGAAATGCTTGTTGTGCGGACTTCTCCAGCAGCGCCCCGGCGCCTTGCGCAACCGGCTCCCACAGCAATTTGGCCATCAAAGGTAGAAAAACCAAACCCACCGCATACAGGACAAACGGTGTACGCCAGCCGCTCTCACCCAGCGCGCCACCCAGCCCCATGAAAATGGCAGCCGACAACGAAGTGGCAACCATTTGCAAGGCGAACAGCCGCTCGCGCCGTGCCCCGTCGTAGTAATCACCCATGAGCGTGGTGCAGCAGGTCATGATCGCGGCTTCTGCCAGGCCGATACCGGCGCGACTGACCACGATTGCCTCAAGCGACTCAAGCCACAAGGGCAACACGCCGCACACCGAATACAACAGCATTGCACCCAGCAGCAGGGATTTACGGCCCAGACGGTCGGCAATTACGCCGGCGAATGGGGCCAGTAAAGCGATGACCAGCGCCGGTAATGTCAGGGCAATCGGCACCAGTACCTGAGCGCCCGGGGTTTCGGCAAAATGCGCCTGCATACGCGGCAACACCGGCGCCAACAATACCGCGCCCAACACGGGCAAACAGCTGCCCAACAGCAACAACAATGACTGCGGCAAACCCGCCTGACGCACGCTGCTCATTGGTTTTCCTCTTGCTGGCTGATACCACACACAGCCGCGCCGTAAGCGGCCAAACCAAAAACCAACACGCTCCAGAAACCCTGGCTTAAGGCAATTGCTCGATTCATCTCAGGTTCACTCTTGTTATTGTTGGGTCGTTACACGCAATCAGGTCGGCGAGACGCTGCGCGCCAGTGGCGCAACATCGACCGTGGTCTGTGATTTAGTTGTGGGTTGGCCGTTTACCGACGGTTTATCAGCAGTATTTGCGGCTTGCTCGCTGACCTTGCTCGGCAACAGGAAGTACGCCAGTGCCGGCAGCAGAATCAGTGCTCCTACCATGTTCCAGATGAACATGAAGGCCAGCAGCACGCCCATGTCGGCCTGGAATTTGATCGGCGAAAGAATCCACGTCGCCACACCAATCGCCAGCGTCACACCAGTGAGCATCACCACCTTGCCGGTCGACAGCAACGCGTTGTAGTAAGACTCGGACAGGCTCTCACCACGGCGCAGATGCGCGAGCATGATGCTCATGACATACAGCGCGTAGTCCACGCCAATGCCCACACCGAGTGCGATTACTGGCAAAGTCGCGACCTTGACGCCGATGTTCAGCCAGACCATCAATGCTTCGCACAGAATCGAGGTGAGCATCAGCGGGATTACCGCGCACACCGTGGCGCGCCACGAACGGAAGGTAACCAGGCACAGCAGGATCACCGCGGCGTACACCCAGATCAGCATCTCGCGGTTGGCCTGCTTAACCACGATGTTGGTGGCCGCTTCGATGCCAGCGCTGCCTGCGGCCAACATGAACTGCACTTCATCGGTGTTATTCGCAGCGGAAAAGGCTTCAACATGATCGACCAGGCGCGTCAGCGTCGCGGCTTTGTGGTCGGTCAGGTAGGCGTACAGCGTCAGCAAGCTACAGTTTTCGTTGTACAGACCACGCGGCGCACTGGCGGTGATCATGTTGAGCATCGCCTGGTTGTTCTGCAGCTCGTACCACTTGGCGCTGCCCTCGCTGAAGCCCACCAGCATCCGTCGGTTGAGCAACGCCAGCGAGTTGGTCGAGTCGACACCCGGCAAGCTGCGCAGTTGCCAGTCGAGGTTATCGACCTTGTTGAGAATGTCGTAACGGGCGCACGCACCGGCCGGGGTTTTGACCATGACCGCGAACAGGTCACTGCTGGCCCCGTACTTCTCGGTAAGGAAGGCATCGTCACGGTTGTAACGTGAATCCGGACGCAGTTCCGGCGCACCGGCATCGAGGTCACCGATGCTCAAATGCTCACTAACCATGAAACCGAATACCGCCAGCGCCAGGCTTGCTGCCACACAGATGGACGCCCAGCGACGCTGGGTGAACAGGTCGAGAAAGCGCCAGAACGCATGACGCTGCTGACCGGATTGCTCGGCTTGCTCGCTCTTCAGGCTCAGCTGCGCGGCACGCGGGCTCACGCCTACATACGAAAGCAGAACAGGCAGCAGGATCAGGTTGGTGAAGATCAGCACGGCCACACCGATACTGGCGATCAGCGCCAGATCCTGAATCACCTCAATCTTGATGATCATCAGCACCGCGAAGCCCACGGCATCACACAGCAGTGCAGTCAGACCCGCCAGGAATAAACGGCGGAAGGTGAAGCGCGCAGCGACCACCCGGTGCATGCCGCGACCGATGTCCTGCATGATGCCGTTCATTTTCTGTGCGCCGTGACTCATGCCGATGGCGAACACCAGAAACGGCACCAGTACCGAGTACGGATCGAGTTGGTAGCCGAGAATCGGCAACAAACCGAGCTGCCAGACCACCGCCACCAACGAACAGAACACCACCAACAAGGTGCTGCGAACGCAGCGGGTGTACCAGTACAGCACCACCGTGGTGATCAGGATCGCGACGATGAAGAACAGCACAATTTGCTTGAGGCCGGCGATCAGGTCGCCGACCTTCTTGGCGAAGCCGGTAATGTGGATATCGATCGAGTCGCTTGAATACTTTGCACGCAGCGCTTCGAGTTGCTCGGACAGTACTGAATAGTCGAGCGCTTTGCCGTCCGGCGTTTTCGCCAGCAGCGGCACATAGATAATGCTTGAGCGCTGATCAAACGCGACCAGTTGGCCGATCTCGTTGGACTGCTGCACATTGCGCCGTAACTGGGCGAGGCTTTGCGCCTTGCCGTCGTATTCATCGGGGATGACCGGGCCGCCATCCAGGCCCTCTTCCGTCACCGCGACCCAGCGGGTTGCCGGGGTCCAGAGCGACTTCATGTAAGCGCGGTCAACACCTGGCAGCAGGTAGATCTGATCGCTCAGTTGCTGCAAGGTTTTCAGGTAGTCAGCGTCGTAGATATCACCCTTTTTATTGGCGACAGCAATGCGCAGCGCATTACCCAACCCACTCAACTCACGCTGGTGATCCAGATAGTTGGCAATATAGGGGTGTTGCGTCGGGATCATTTTCTCGAAGCTGGCATTCAGCTCCACGCGGGATGTCTGAAAGCCCAGCACCACCGTGGTGATTAAACACACCAGCAGAACCCAAATCCGGTGGTTGAACAGCGCGCGCTCAAGAACCGAGCCAGAGCGTGGGTCGAAATCGGCCATGTCACTGGCGTTGAAACTGTTTGAGGACTTCATAACCTCACTCCGTCACAGCAGTGGATGGCTGCGCCAAGCGCAACAATCCGGTAAACCCGGCAACAACCACACTGCCATCGGCAGCCTGGACCAAACTCGCGACTGGCTTACCCAGTGGCTTGCCAAACATTTGCAAAGCAGCGCCCGCCTTGGCATCGCTGAAGAACAACCCGCCGGCCTGATTGGCCAGCAAGGTGCGACCGTCTGCCAGTTGCGTGGAGTCGCTGAAAGAAACCGGCATTGGCACAGGCATCAGCTCAAAGGACTGGCCGCTGTCGTGGGAAATAAACGCGTGACCTTTCAGACCGGCCACGACCAGGGCGCCGTCATCCGTAACGTGCGCGGTGAAAAAGCTGCCCTCGTAAGGGCTTTCGAGTTGCACGAATGACTGGCCCGCATCGCTGGAACGGGCCACAAAGCCTTGCTCGCCCGCGAGGTACCAGTCATTACCGTGCTGGGCGATTGCATACAAATGCACCCCCATCGGATTGTCGACATGACCAACCAGCGACTGCCAGCTGGCACCGCCGTCGTTGGTTTGCAGCAACATGCCGTAAGCACCGGCGATCAGCCCATGCTTGGAATCAGTGAAGTGGATAGCCAGAAATGGCTTGTCCGGGCCGTCCGCAATCAAGCGTTCGGCGTTTTGAACGCGCAGATCGGCGTTATCGACTGCGGTTGAGTCCAGCGTTTGTTCATCGACGGCCGTAGCGTCGCTTGTATTCACCGCGGCGGCTGTCGTCACTGCGAGCAAGTCTTTGCGCGCGGCTTCAAGTTCAATATTGGCGGCGTCCAGGCCGCTGAGTTGCAATTTCCAGCTTTCGCCACCATCAACCGTCGCCAACACGACCCCGGCGTGACCGATTGCCCAGCCATGTTTGGCATCGGCAAACTGCACGGCTGTAAGGCTCACCGAAACAGGCACCGGTACTTGTTTCCAGCTCTGGCCATTGTCGTCAGAGACCAGCACCAGACCCCGCTCACCCACCGCAACCAAACGCGAGCCGGCACGTGCCAGATCGATCAGCACGGCTTTTGCCGGGGCAGCCACGTGCATGGCAGCGGTCGTCAACGGTGAACCGGCAGCTGGCATAGCCGCTTGGCAGACCAGGCTATTAGCACACAAAGCCAAGGCCACAATCAGGCCATTGGTGGGCGATTTTATTTTCATTATTGACCTCAAAAAACGCGTCTTGCAGTGGGGCCAGCAAAGGCTGGCCCCGAACATCAAGCAACTGCTTTACCGCACGCCCTGCCCGGCCATCGCGGCTGGCGAGAACTCGGATTTTCTGTAGCGATCAACCACGCCGTACTGCTCTGGCAACCCGGTGTAAACGTTCTGGATAAACCAGGCGCCGGATGTCAGGTCGTAGAAACCCGAAGACAAGGTGGCGTGAGCCGGGATATCCGGCATAACCGCAGGCAGCGCCCACAGGGTTTTGGCCAGCTGGCCGTTAGCATCCCAGCGGTCACCCAACATGGCCTGCCAGGTGTCTTCGTCGAGGTAGTAGCGCCCTTTCGGCAACTGGTGACGTTTGCCCGGTGCCAGATCTGCTTCAACCACCCAAACGCGGTGCAGTTCCCAACGCACGTAATCCGGGTTCATGTGATGCTTGGCAAACAGGTCTTCGGGCTTGGCTGCGGTCTGCACCTTGTTGTCGTTGTAAGGCACATACATCTCTTTCTTGCCGATCAACTTCCAGTTGAAACGATCGATTCGGCCTTGGAACACCGACAATTCGTCGAAGCTCATCACCCCGGCGGTAGCAGGTGTAGGCGTGTCGCAGCAGGCGTTTGGCAGTTTGCGCACGCGGCGCTGGCCAGCCAGATAAACGTGAGCCTGCGACTTGTCACCGTTGAGGTTGGTACGCCCCATGATCTGCTCACCGGCGCGGATTGGCGGGCCGACGTTCAGCAGGCGGAACAGCCAGTAATCACCTTCAAACTTCTCGGCAGACCCTTCCGGGTAGTAGTACGGCATTTCCTGAATGGCTTTACCGTCCGTGGTCATTACCTGAGTACCATCTGCGGTCATCAGGTAGTGACGGAAATGCATCGAAACCGAGGTGCCACGCCAGTTGAGGATGTGGTTCCAGATAGCCTCGGTTCCGTCTTTCGGGATCGGGAATGGCACGCCACCGTAAGCGCCCTGCGGAATTCGCCCAGCGCTGCTGTCAACCAGTGTCGCGTTAACGGCGTTCTTCGCGACGTTGTCATACACCCATTGCGGTGCTGCCGCAGTCCGGTGAGTCGGGTAGACATCGACGCGGTAGGTTTCTGGATACTTGGCAAACATCGCCTTAGTGCCATCGCTCAGCTTGTCGGCGTATTGCGCCATGTTCTGGGCGGTGATGCTGAACAACGGCTTTTCCGCTACGAACGGGTCAAGGCGCTTGCCACCTTGTTTGTAGGCCGGATCAACCTTGGTATAGCCACCATCCCAAGCGGGAATTGTGCCGTCGGCATTACCGGCTTTCTCTGCGCCCATCGGCGTCAAGTTCTTGCCCAGCTGGGCGGCTTCTTCAGCAGTGGCTGCAAAAGCTGGCGAGGCGCTGACGGCCAGGCTGGTCAGCACGGCAAAGCACAAAGCCTTGAGTTTGAACTGGGTAGTCATTCTCACGTCCTCTTAGAAAGTGGTTTTAACGTTGAAGGCGACGTAGTCACGGTCTTTCAGCGACTGCTCAAAATTGAAGTGCGTCTGCCCGTCGAGGTTGGTGTCTTCTGGTCCGTAGTAGTGGGTGTAACTAAGGCCGAAGGTTACGCGGTCGAGATAGGTCGCGGTGACGCCGATGTTCAAATCACCGCCGCGATCAGGCCCAAACGAGCTGACCACCGCCGACTTGCCCATCGGGAAGTAGCTGATGCCCATCGGCACACTCAAATCGATGCCCGGATAGATCTGGCGATAGGTTGGGGTGAACACCAGCTTCATACCAACGCCATCGTCAGTCGCTTTCGGTGAAAGCTGTTCGCGGTTGTCGGTCACGCTGAGCAAACGGTTCCAGGCCAGTTCGCCGACCATTGCCGACTCTTCGGAGATAAACGAAGGACCAAACGTTGCGAGGAAGTTGAGGTTGACGTGCGCCGTGCGGCCGATTGCGTATAGCGCGTCATCGTTGTTGTCTGCGGCTTGCCCTGGCGCGATGGTTACACCGTTGGATACCAGCGGCATGTTCCAGCGCATCGAGGCTTCACCCGCCCAGTTGAACTCGCCGGAAGTTGTCGAGAAGCTGGCGCCCAGGGCTTGGATGTCTTCCGGGTATACCCAGTAGTATTCGCTGAGTTTGCCAGTCTGGAAATTGACAGGGCCGGTGGGTTGCTTGAGGTAAAGCTTCGGGGTTTTGTCGTGGTACTGAATAGCGTAGAAACCGTAGTCCACAGTTTCTGCTGCATAGCGCAGCTGCAAACCGCCCTGCCCTGAACTGCGCGCTTCTTTATCGTTGCTATGCCAAAACGCAACCTTCTGGCCATTAGGCAATACAGCGCCAGTGAGCAGTCGCTCGTTACCTTCACCGATGGTGTCACTCACCGAGAAGTAGCTACCCGAGCCCGGCAGACGGGTCTCTTCCCATTCCAACTGGTAGTAGGCGCCGAGCGATACATCGTCCGTCAACTGATAAGTTGTCGAGAGTTGATTAACCGGGCGAACAATTTCCTTGAACTGGGTGTTAGGCACCGATACCGCTTTCACAACGTCGACCGGGGCCATACCACCGGCAATACCGTTGGCACCGAAGAACAGGCTCTCACCCCAGACCAGGTCATGACGACCGGCGCGAACCGACATAGCGCGTTCGGCAAGCTCGCCATTCCAGTAGACGAATGCATCAAGAATTTCACCATCGCCGCCATGCAAATGACGGGTGTCATCGGTGAACTCGTCATACGCAACAGAGCGCTGGTTGGCCCGCAGGGGATCATCGGCGTCGGTGTCTTTCTGGTATTCGGTGTCGTACCAGGCAGCGCCGCTGATACGCGCACCAAAGTCGCCGAACGACATGTCCAGTTCAGACAACAGATCGAGACGATTGGAGATCAGGCCCTTGTCGAAGTTACGGTCACCGTCGTCCTGGTTCCGCGCAACGGGGCCTTCAGTCAGGCGGCTGCTCTGATCCTTAACACGCCAGGCGGCGCTGTATTTGACGGTGTTGTCCCAGCGCAGGCCAAAATCCGGATTACCGGTATTGATCTGAAACGCCTGAGCAGTGGGCGCGCCAAGCACCAGCATTGCAGCAAGGGACAGGGTGAAGGGTGCGTAGCGAGACGCAGCGATGTTGCGATATGACATCGGTGTAGCCCTCTTTATTGTTTTTATGCGTTGGTTCTTACAGGTTTCCGACTTGAGCGGGGCAAGGAAGGCCCCTACCCAAGCCGGGTATGCACGGTAAAAGCGTTGTTTTGCGGTGGTTTAGATAGGCTCAGCCGTACGGGCAAGCATCTGTTTAACCAGGCCGATGCGATCGAACTCGCGGTCATGCGCAATTTCTTTATCGCCGGCCAGCACCGAGCTCTCTGCGATGTACTTGCAGCGCTCAAAACGGCGCGCCATGAACCGTTGCAGTTGCTGCTCGAGAGAACCGCCTGCAGTCAGTTCCTCGCTGAGAACCACTGCATCTTCGATGGCCATGCCTGCGCCCTGCCCCAGATGTGGCGTGGTGGCGTGAGCCGCATCACCGATCAGCAGAACGCGACCGCGATACCAGGGCTCATCGACAAACACCACTTCGAGCGGTTTGTAGACCACCTGTTCGCCGTCCGTGATCTGCTCACGCAGCTCGCCGATCAAACCTTCGAAGCCGCTCAGGCGCTTGCGCATTTCAGCCGCCAGCACGCTCTTGTCCATCCACGGGTTGTTCGGCTCATGCGAGGTCACGAACATGTACATCAGGTCATCGGCCAGCGGCACCAATCCAGCATTGCCTGCCGGGCCCATGTAATTGGCCAGATGATCGATTTCTGCGGTGCGCGGGAAGTTGTAGCGCCAGACGGACTGGCCGGTGAAACGCGGCTGGTATTTATCGCCAAACAACAGGCCGCGTACTTTCGAGAACAATCCATCAGCGCCCACTACCAGGCTGTAACGACCCTGCGTGCCATCGGTGAATTGCACGTTTACGCCGTCGGCATCCTCGTCGAGGGTTTCAACCGAAAGCCCCAAACGAACCTGAGTGCCGAGTTCAATAGCGGTTTCGCTGAGCACCTTGTGCAGCGCAAGGCGTGAGATGCCCACGTTGGCCGGGTATTCCGGGCCGGCCAGACGCTGGCCGGGAATGCGTGCCAGTTGCTGGCCGGAGGTGGTGTTGATGGTGACGTCTTCGAATGCATAAGCAGCATCGAGATAACCATCGAGAACGCCCAGCTTGGCCATTTCGCGAACAACGTTGCTCTGCTGGATGATGCCGACACCGTAGACAGTCCACTCTGCTTTAAGCTCGACCAGATCGACTGCAACGCCTTTGCGGCGCAGGGCGATTGCGGCGCACAGACCGCCAATGCCACCGCCTACGATTAATACCTTGTTCTCTGCACTCATGATGTTCTCACTCTTGTTCTTATGATCCGGGTTGGACGCCAAGTGCTGACCTTCAGGCGTGGTCATCTGCGCGTACGTGCTCCACCCAAGCTTTGTGGTTGAAGCATCGGGCCTTACCAGCAATTTGACTAATCGCAAGTAAGGATGTGATGTATCGCCAAACGCGATACCTCAATCACGACTCGCAGAAACTCAACTGAGCGGTATCCAGCACCAGCCAACCCTCATCAATCTGGTATTCAAGGGCACTCAACTGCTCACTAAGACACGGCCCGTAAACACACAGGCCGGACTCAGGAAGAAACTGGGCACCGTGGGCGTAACAGATAATTCGCTGGCCATCGGCGGACATGAAACGGTCCTTGCGATACTCCAGACGCACATCCAGATGCGGGCAGCTGTTGCGATAAAGCCGAACCTGGCCCTGATGCAATACCGCGAAAACGCTGTCGCGGCCCTGGCCCAGCGGATCGAATCCACGGGCCTGGCCTTCAGCCAATTCACTCATCAGGCACAGGGCAACGAGCGCTGCACTCATCGCTCAATCAGCCCTGCTTCGGCGGTGGACCACCCGGCGCCCATTTCTCTTTCGAGGTAAACAGGAACAATTGCGAGTTGTCTGCCGAGAGCGGAGCCTGACGGGCGACCCACTCGTCATCGTGCTTGTCCATGTCGGCGTCGTACTCGATGTGGCAACCCAGCGGGCTGTTGAAGTACCAGAACCAGTTGGAGCCAAACAGGTGACGGCCAGGCCCCCAGAAACTGGTCCAGCCGCTTTGCTCGAAACGGCGTCCTGCGAGCAGTACTTCGGTGCCGCTGCCCATGTGGAAGGTGAAGTGCTCGCAGCCCTTCATGTGTGGCGGCGTCTGGATCATGAACAGGCAATGGTGATCGTCAGAGCCGGCTGGACGCATGAACGGGCCAGCGCCGATGAAGGTGTCGGTAGTGCGGAAACCCAGACGCTCGGCGTAGAACGCCTCGGCCTTGGCCACATCCGGAACGAAATACACAACGTGCGACAGCGTGCGTGGAATCGCCGGCATATCGAGGGTGATGCCTGGCTGATTGAGCGGGCGCTGAGGCGCATGGCCTGGCGCGTTGGTCAGATCGGCAGGAGCTGCGAATGTTTTGCGCACGGTGACCTGAAAACCAATCGCAAAGCCCATGTCGTCGACACTGTGTACCGAACCATCGGCGCCACGGGTGACGTCGCGATCACGGCCCAGTTCATCAGCAATGGCTTCAAGGTCGGCCGCGTCAGCTACGCCATAGATGGTTTCGCGGATGGAAGGGGCCGGGCCAATTGCCGCCGGGAGCGAGGCGTCATCGGCTGCCCGAATAACGATTGCAGTGCCGTCCAGCGCTTCGAAACGACCGCCCTTCTCGTCCGCACCCACTGGGGTTAAACCGTAATCACGCAGACAATCTGTACAGGCTTGAATGTCATCGACGCCAAAGACCAGGGCGTCAAGGCCAATAATGTTCATGGCATACCACTCCATTGAAATTATGATCCGCATCCGTGGCTCAGTCGCCAGCGCATACGGTGGTGGAGGCCGGGTAGATCCGACTGGTTGCAAAGATTGCGGGGGCTTAATGAAGTTGACTAATCGCATGTGAGGATGCGACCTATCGACAAACGCGATACCTCACGCCGAACCGATCAGCGCCGGCTGCAGGGATGAATATTGAACACGGATTCACTTTCTTACTTGACGTACAACTGATTGCGCACGAAGGTATCGCAAAAATAAATACTACTCGCAGGACCCTGCCATGCGCTTCAATCACCTGGACTTAAATCTGCTGGTTGCCCTCGACGTTTTGCTTGAGGAGCAAAATATCACCCGTGCGGCCGAGCGCCTGCATATGACGCAGTCCGCAACCAGCGGGGTTCTCGGGCGTTTGCGCACATTTTTCGAAGACGACCTGCTGGTACAGGTCGGCCGCAAGATGCAGCCAACCCCTTACGCACTGGAACTGGCGAAACCGGTGCGCGAAGTGTTGATCACCATTCGCTCTTCAATCACCACCAAGCAGGTATTCGACCCCGGCACCAGCAAACGCCACTTTCGCCTGGTGACGTCCGACTACCTGATCAGCGTGCTGTTTGCCCGCGTTATCCAGCATCTGCAAAAGGAAGCGCCCAACGTCACGTTCGAGATGCTCGGCCCAAGCGACAATTCCGGTGAATTGCTGATTCGCGGCGAGGTTGATCTGATGATCGTGCCCGAACGCTACATCATCGAAGGCCACCCTTCGCAATTGCTCTTCGAGGAAGACCACGTCTGCGTGGTGTGTAAAGACAACACGCAAATAGGCGACAGCCTGTCACTTGAGCAGTACATGCAGATGGGCCATATCTCTGTGGGTTTTGGCCGAACACGGCACATGAGTATCGAGGACTGGTTCATGAGCCAGTACGGTTTCAACCGGCGTATCGAAGTCATCACCAACGACTTCAATACCCTGCCGCAGCTGGTGGTCGGCACCGAACGCATTGCCACCATGCACAAACGGCTTGCCGAACTGTACGCGACCTACCTGCCACTGCGTATTCTGCCAACGCCGGTGCAAGTACCGATCATGCGCGAATACATGCTCTGGCACCGCAGCATGGATGGCGACCCGATGCACCGCTGGATACGCGAACGCATCAGCCAGTGCATCCATAATTTTGAACAAAACAAGGCGGCTTGATGGCCAATCTGGCTGCGCGCTGGTATCTCACAGGCCAGCGCGCGCCAATAGGTCACCGACCGGCTCGGGTATTGGCGATGCGCCTGCCCGCTTCATCAGCACGCAGAGTTGTCATCCAATTAACGGCTAGAAAGTCTCGGCATCTGCAATCCGCGGAATCTGGATCATCAACTTACGCGATGAAACCAGCGCCAGTTAAACCAGAGGTCGCAAACTCGACGCTGTTGCAGATTGCGCTGGCGGGTATCGCGAATGCCGATACCTCGCATCCTTACTCACGATTGGCCAAATACCCGCGTCACTGCTTAACGTAGTTGCCCTGATAGTCCGTATTTGCCTGCCTGGCCGCGGACACTGCCTTTGCTCAGAATAAGGACAACAACAATGTTCCGTTACTTCCCCACCAATTATGTTTGGGACCTTTCTGTAAACCTGGCCATTGAGATGGGCGCGCGCATCGGCGAAATTGAAGAGATGTGCAAGCCGCTGGCTGAAGCGGCCAAGCAACCCGATGCGGCCGGTACTGCAGCGTTTCGTGCAACCTGGTCGAAAATGGCCGACAAACTCTGCAGCCTTGCTGAAGAAGACGAAGCTGCCGGTCGCCTGCTATCTGCCGGTGAGAAATACAACCGTGCATCCACTTATTACCTCACTGGCGAGCGCCTGCAAGCGCACGGCTCGGAAGGCCGCGCCGAATTGTACCAGCGGGTACTGTCAACCTTTGCCCGTGGCATTGAGCTGAGCAAAGAGAACTGCGAGCGCGTTGAAATCCCTTATGAAGGCGCCCACATCAGTGGCCTGCTGGTTCGGGCGGAAGGCGTTGAAGGTCCGGCGCCGCTGCTGGTTCAGGTCAATGGCCTGGATTCAACCAAGGAAATGAAATACCGCGTAGGCCTGCCAGCATGGCTGGCCAAACGTGGCGTCTCTTCGCTGATTATTGATCAGCCAGGCACCGGTGAAGCGCTGCGTCTGCACAACCTCACCGCACGTTATGACACCGAACATTGGGCTAGCCGTGTGGTTGACTGGCTTGAAACCCGTGCTGATGTCGACGCCAAGCGGATTGGCATGGAAGGCGTTTCGCTGGGCGGTTACTACTGCCCGCGCGCGGTGGCCTTCGAACCCCGTTTCGCTTGCGGTGTAGTCTGGGGCGCCAACCACGACTGGCGCGACGTGCAAAAACGCCGCCTGGAAAAAGAAGGCAGCTTCCCGGTTCCGCATTATTGGGCGCATGTGCAGTGGGTGTGGGGCGCCAAGGACATGGACGAGTTCATGACCATCGCCGAAAACGTCCATCTCGATGGCGTACTGGATCGCATCAAGGTGCCGTTCCTGGTCACGCATGGCGAGAAGGACTCGCAAATCCCACTCAAGTGGGCCGAGCGCACGTATGAGCAACTGGTCAACAGCCCTAAGCGCGAGCTGAAAATCTTCACCGAGCGTACCGGTGGCGTTCAACACTCAAGCTTCGACAACAGCATCAACGCCGGTCAGTACATCGCCGACTGGGTTGCAGAAACACTGGGCGGCCGCACCGCATAAGCATTTTCTGCAACGCATAGAAAAGCCGAATCCCTTGGCGGGGATTCGGCTTTTTCGTGTCTGTTACAGCGCTTAGCTGGCGACTTTTGTAGCGTGAAACGAACTCATCTGCCAGCCTTTGGCCGTGCGTACCCACACCTGAGTCGCGAAACCTTCGCCACGCATGGCCTGATCACCGCCACGCTTTTGCAGCGTGTTGCACTGCGGGCCCGTCATGATGGCAAGATCATCGCCATAAAAACGAATATCCAACGGGCCACGTTCGATCGCCAGATACTGCACGGCGCTGCGGGCATATTCCAGATAATCCGCCTTGCCCTGCACCAGCCCGGTGGTGTGCACGTACACCAGATCATCGGCAAACAACTCATTCACCGCCGTATAGTCTTCTTCAACCAATGCACGGCTGCGTTCTTTCTCCAGAGCCAGCAGTTGTTGTTGCGCACTCATTGTTGTTCTCCTTGATAGGTCTCGCCGACATGGCGACGCAGCACCATAGAGGCCCGACACAGGCGCAAAAAAATCGTCTATCAGGATGGCAACTATCGCCACTTACGATACCCATTGCACGGTGACTGCCATCAGCGCGCCCTCCCCGTACCACGGGGCCTGCAGCTGATATTGAGCGGATCAATAGCCACGCATCGATACAATCTGCTGGTCGCACATCGGTTATTTACCTAGCGTGCCGCACATAACAATCAACCGAGCGAAATCGTTATGAGCGCCCTGCACCTGCACTGCCAAACCCTCTTCGCCAGCACCGGCCTGGAAACATGTCAGCAGCAAACCCTGGTCGTGGAAAACGGCCTGTTCAGCTACGTCGGCCCAACCGCCACCGCACCGTCTGTAAAGCCAGGCGATAAGGTAGTCGATGCCGGCGACAACTTCGTCATGCCGGGCCTGATCGACGTTCATACGCACCTGGCATTCGGTAACGCCCAGAGCGAAGAAGACATCGACATCTGGACCACTGACGAATTTCGCGCCCTGCGCGGCATGTTCTTCGCGCAGCACGTTGTCGCCGCTGGCGTGACCAGCATGGTCTGCCCCGGCGACAGCGGCCAGCTGAGTATTGCCGTGCGCAATGCCATCGCCGCCGGCATGTTCGAAGGCCCGCGTATTGCAGCAAGCAGCCGGGTGATCACCAACCGCCAAAGCCTTAACGACTGGTTCCCGAGCCGCGTCGGCGCGCCCGAATACTTCACCGCACGGCTGGTGACGAGCCGCAGTGAGGCGCTGGCAGAGATTCGTCGCCAAGCCAAAGACGGCGTAGACCTGATCAAAATCGCCATGGACGGCACCCATCGTCGCCCTAACGGCGAGATCATCGCGGCGTTCACCGCAGAAGAAACCTATGAAATGGTTGAGGAAGCACATCGCCTCGGGTGCAAGGTGGCAACTCACGCCTACGGCCGCGAAGCCGTGATGTACGCCGCCAAAGCCGGTGTGGATCTGGTATTCCACGCGTTCTATATGGACGATGCCTGCATCGAAGCACTGCTCGAATCCGGCAGCATCCTTGCCCCGACCATGACCTTCCCGCAGAACACCGTGGATTTCTGCCAGCCACACGACCCGGCGATTACCACCGGTTACGCGGGCTACTGCGCCCGCACGCTGGAGGTTGGCAGTGAAGTACTGAAGCGGGCAAAAGCTGCGGGCATCCCGTTCGCCTGTGGCAGCGACAGTGGTTTTGCAGTAACGCCTTACGGCGAGTGGCACGCCCGCGAACTGGAGCTGCTGGTCAAGCGCCTCAACTTCACCCCAGCAGAAGCGCTTTATGCCGCCACAGCTGTCGGCTCGCGCTGTATGCCGCGCGGTGAAACCCTCGGCACTATCGAAGTCGGCAAGCAGGCAGATTTTCTGCTCATCGATGGCTCGCCCCTGCAAGACATCCGCATTCTGCAAGACCGCTCACGCCTCAAGGCCGTGTACAAGGGCGGCCAACTGATGAAGCAGCAGCGCACCCCGTATAACCCCAAGCAAGTCAGCGATTTCAACTCGCTTAAATGGACCGATCTATACACCCGCGACCGCGTCGCTGAACTTGGCAAGTGGAGCCTGTAAGCATGACCATCACCACGCTAGACCTGAAAACCGCCACCCAGTTGGCCAACGCCGCCATTGCCGCCTCGCACGAGTTGGGCGTGAAACCACTGGCCGTTGCCGTGCTCGATGCCGCCGGGCATCCGCTGGCAGTGCTGCGCGATGAGCAGGCGAGTTTCCTGCGCCCGAAAATTGCCACCGGTAAAGCGCGCGGGTGTCTGGGCATGGGCTTCGGCGGGCGTGAACTGGCACGTCGCGCCCAGGCGATGCCGGCCTTCTTCGATGCCATCAACAGCCTCACCGACGGCGAAGTGATTCCCGTGGCCGGTGGCGTGCTGATACGCAATAGCCAGGGAACCCTGCTCGGCGCTGTAGGCATTAGCGGCGACACCTCAGACAACGATGAACGCTGCGCCCTGCAAGGCATTAGTGCAGTCGGTTTGGTTGCCGATACCGGTGACGCTCAGGCCTGACCCAGTTGCGCGGGCCTGCTCAACCAGCAGGTCGCGAAACCAGGCCAGCGCCGGATCGTTATCCTGATACGGATGCCACTGCATCACCTGCACCGCCTCTGGAAAAGCCAGAGGAGCAGGCAAAATTCTCAGCGCATAGCGCTGCGCAAACTGCTCAGCCTGGCGGCGGAACAAAGTCGCCACGCGGGCGGTGCCCACCACAAATTCCGGCATTAACGCAAAGCTCTCTAACGCTACACCAACCTTGCGTTCGATGCCTATTTCACTCAGATGCGCCGCATCGAGTGCGAGATTGCGCCCTTCGGCAAACTCACGTACCACGTGTTCGGCAGCGCAATAAGCGGCCAGCGTCATGCCGCTGGCAAACTGCTGTTGCTCACGGCAGACAATGCAACAGAGCTGATCGCTGAGTAGTGGCGTTTGCGGATAGCCGGGATTCAAGCGTTGCTGCGGCACAATCACCAGATCGCTGCGACGATAATCCAGGGCTTCACTGACCACATCGCCATCGCGTGGCATCGGCAAGTCACGCAGCTTCAAACTCACACCCGGCGCCACGCGGGCAAGTTCACGACTGACTGCAGGCAGCAGCACCGCCGCGACATAATCCGACGCCACCAGGGTGAATTGCCGATTGCACATGGCCGGATCAAAGGTCATTGGCGCATCGACAATCTCACGCGCCAAGGTCAATGCCTCGCGCACTTTAGGCTGCAGTTGCAGCGCCAGCGCTGTCGGCTCAAGGCGTCGTCCGACTTGCACCAGCAACGGATCATTGAAGTGCTCGCGCAAGCGGCGCAATGCGGAACTGGTAGCCGATTGCCCGAGATGCAAACGCTCAGCCGCACGGCTGACATTGCACTCGCTGAGCAGCACATCAAGGGCGACCAACAAGTTAAGGTCAAGGTGGCGATAACGCATGCGGGCTCGGTTCCAGTGGCAGTGGTTGCACAGTGCGGTCGCTATGATTAGCTGATCGAGAAGTGGTTGCAACCATAGATGGCGGGCTTTTTCAGGCGCGTTGCGAAACGACTGTTGCAGCACGCAGACCATTGCGCCTAACACAAACAAAACGGCGGATTGTTACGCCACAGTTAACAGTGATTTACATAAAGCGCTATTTATAGCAGGACGCTGCCCGCCCATGATGCCGCCCGCTGTACAGACAGCCCCGACGTTTAGGCGTGACTGCACTGACGTCTTTATCGGCCACTCTTTCGGGGTGGCCTTTTTTATGGGCTGAAATCACTTACAGATTATTACCTGTAAAGTAAGAGTCATTCAGCCCTTGCGCCCAGTATTCCCCGCTGCGAGCACAGATATACCGGTGGAACTGTTGGGCGTGATCGACACAGTACGGCCCGAAAAAGTCGCTCATACCGGTTGTTTACCTGAGGTTTTTGATGACGCCAGACCAACGTTTTGCACGCTGGGTGCAAATCGCTATTGCAGCCCTGGCTTGCTGCTTTATCTACTTTCTCACCGCTGATTTGTTCATGCCCCTGACGCCGCAAGCTCAGCTCAATCGCTCGGTGCTCAAGCTCGCGCCGCGCATTGCCGGCCAGGTCATAGAAGTGGCCGTGACCAACAACCAACACGTTCAACCGGGGCAACTGCTGTTTCGGCTAGACCCGCAGCCCTTTGAAATTGAAGTGCAGCAGGCCCAACTGCAACTTGAGCAGGCCGAACAAGACAACGCTGAACTGGACGCGCAACTGGAGGCCGCCAAAGCACAGGTAAAGGCAGCGCAAGCACAGTCTGCGGATCTGGCGGCGCAGGCCAAACGTATGTAGCGTTTGATCGCCCGCCAACTGGTGTCGAAACAAAACTACGAAACCCTCGACGCGCAACGCCTGATGGCAGTGGCCGAACTCAGCGCCGCCCGCGCCAGAATTGGCGAACTAAAAGCCCGCCGTGGCAGCAGCGATAACGACAACTTGCACCTGCGTCAGGCCCGCAATGCGCTACGTCGCGCCAAATTGAACCTGCAATACAGTGAGGTACGCGCTGAGCGCAGCGGCGTAGTCAGCAACTTGCAACTCACAGCGGGCACCTTCGTGGCCGCTGGCGCACCAGTTGCCGCCTTGGTGGAAGACAGCGTGGACATCATCGCCGACTTTCGCGAGAAAGCGCTGCGTTATGTCAGCGTCAATACCCCTGCCGTTGTGGTCTTCGATGCGCGGCCGGGCGAGCTTTTCAGCGCTACGGTCAGCCACTTCGATGCGGGAGTTCGCGAAGGGCAGATAGAGGCCAACGGCCAACTGGCAGCGCCAGTGCAATCGGAGCGCTGGGTTCGCGATGCGCAACGCCAGCGTCTGCACCTGCAACTCGACCAAACGCTCGACTTTACATTGCCGACCGGCGCCAAGGCCACAGTACAACTCAAGCCCTTCGACAACCCGCTCGCCAGCGCAGCTGCCGCTATGCAGATTCGCCTGATCAGCTGGCTGCACTATGTCTACTGAGCAAGCCGCTAGCGGCGGCATTGCGCCGGTTAAAACGCTCAACGAAAATGACCTGCGCCAATGCTTGCGGATCGCCACAGGCGGCTGCCTGGCACTGTTGTCCTGCAAGCTGCTCAACCTGGAGTACGGCGCGTTCTTCTGCGTATATCCGATGTTGTTGCTTGGCCTGGCACCCAGAATCAATGCCCACCTGATCCGCCAGTTTTTCGCTCAGGGCTTGCTCGTCAGTGTTGAGATCGCCCTGCTCTACGGACTGTTTGGCGGTCGTCCGCTGGTCATCACGCCGTTGATATTCTTGTCTTTCTGCTACCGCTTTGCGCTCATGGCCAAAGGCAATCACTTCATGTTTGGCGCACTTGGCGCGGTGTTTCTGTCGATCCAGCTGAATTTCGCCAGTTACCCGCAGACCGATGTCATAGACATGCTCGGCTACAACAGTTGGGCAATCCTGCAGGCCACTGCAATTGCCGTACTGATGTTCTATGTATTCCCCGACTCCGAACCCAGGCAAGCACGGACGCCACCGAACAAAGATCTGCCCAGCCGCCGACACGAAGCCTTGCTTGGCGCTACGGTCGCCACGCTGTCGTTTGTTGTATTTCAGTGCATGAACCTGCATGACTCACTGTCCGCGCAGGTCGCGAGCATTCTGCTGCTGTTTCCCATGCACTGGAAAGGTTCGCACTTTGCCGGCAGAGTCCGCGCCAAAGGCACATTACTGGGCTGCGCAATGGCGCTGTTGATCATGCTGCTGCTCTACAACCACTACGATGTGCTGCCGCTGCTGATCATCATGGTATGGATAGCCGCCATGGTTTGCGCACGCTGGCACATGCTCGAAAATGGCGTGCCCGGCGTCGGCTTTGGCGCCCTGACCACCCTGGCCATTCTCTTTGGCCAATCGCTAACCCCTGAACACGACATCATGTACGCCACTCTCTACCGCCTGACTTCAGTGAGCCTGTCGGTACTGCTGACCCTGTTCGCCGTATTTATTGTTCATCGCTTGCTCAACAGGTTTAAGGCGACTCGCCATTTCAGCCATTGACCGTGCAACCTGCATCGAAAACTGATTTAGTAATCCGGATAACCAAACGCCCCGACGGCCCCCTTATTTGTACTGCGCTATATGCAGATGACAAACAGGCTAAGCCGCCGGGGCGTTGCTTTACTAACTGATGACTTTTATGAAGCTCGCGCGACCACTGATGGCGAGCTAACCAAAGCGCGCTCCTCATCATGCAACGCCCTGACCAGGCAGTAGCATATGGTCAGCAGGATGAACGAGAATGGCAGCGCTGCCGCAATAGTTGCAGCCTGCAGCCCCTTGAGCCCGCCAGACAACAGCAGTACACCAGCCAGAGCACCCAGACCCAATCCCCAGATAACCCGGAAGCGCTGAGGTGGATTCTCGTTACCCATAGACAAGATGGTGCAGATCACCAGAGTGGCGGAGTCCGCCGAGGTCACGAACCAACTGACGATCATCAGCGTAGCAAGGCTGGCCATACCCATGGTTGCCCACTGTACGTTCAAGCCTTCAATGGTCTTGTAAAGCACCATGGTCAGATCGTTATTGGCAATTTCACTCAGGTTAACGGTGCCGGCCAGCTGCAGGTAGACACCTGTACCGCCCATGATCACTACCCAGAGGAAAGCACCCAGCGTTGCCGCCAACATACCGCCCAAAACTACCTGGCGCACAGTGCGACCGCGTGAGATGCGCGCAATGAACATGCCTACAAACGGGCCCCACGACAACCACCAGCCCCAATAGAAAATGGTCCACCAGCCCTGCCACTGACGCTCAGGATTGGGATCGGTCCACAGGCCCATCGGGATGAAGTTGGCCAGATAGTCGCCTAGGCTGGTGGCATACAAGCCAAGCAAAAATACAGTCGGCCCTGCCAGCAGCAGAAATAGGAACAGGATACTGCTCAAGCGGATGTTCCACTCGCTTAGCCACAAAATGCCTTTGCGCACGCCGGATACGGCAGACAGCGTGGCAACTACCGAAGTCGCAGCAATCAATAGCAATTGACTGGTTGTGGAGATTTCCATGCCGAACATGTAATTAAGCCCGGCATTCATTTGCGCAACACCCAGTCCCAGCGTTGTAGCCGTACCGAACAGGGTGCTGAAAATTGCCAACAGGTCCACCGCGTGGCCGATTGGGCCATAAATACGCTCACCCAGCAACGGATACAGCGCCGATCGAATGGTCAGTGGCAGGCCGCGCCGGTAAGTGAAGTAAGCCAAAATCAGGCCGACGATAATGTAGATGCACCAGCCGTGCAGCCCCCAATGGAACATGGTCACGCGCAACGCTATCTGCGCAGCTTCCGGGGTGTTGGCAGCCACCCCAGCCATCTCCATGAAAGGATTGCCCTGCATATGCATGACCGGTTCCGCAATGCTCCAGAACAATAGTCCGGTACCGACCGCAGCGCTGAACAGCATCGCAAACCAGGAAAAGTTGCTGAACTCTGGGTGCTCATCATCACGGCCCAGTCGCAAATTGCCGAAGCGACTCAAGCCGACCCAGAACGTGAAGAACAGTACGCCGCTAACAACCGCGATGTAGTACCACCCAAGGGAACTTTCGATCCACTGTTTGGCGCCGGTATACAGGCTGTTGGCAAGGTCACTATAAAGCACGGTGAACAGAACGAAGCCTATAACCATCACCAGAGATGATGTAGCCATCGTTGGGTTAACGCCTGCGAATAGACGTTCGTAGCCTTTCTTAGGATGTCCGCTCACTTGGCGCCTCCTCCTTATTTTTGTAGTTGAAACACAGCAGGTGTCTGTCGCGAACGCCAAATAACTCTTCGTTGCCTGCACCCAACTGCAGCCGCGACTTTATTCGCCAGCCGCACTGTTTACCAGCCAGAACTGACGACATGAAATGCGCATCAGAATTCGCTTGTCATATGGTATACCATGATTGACAAAAGAAAAGCAAAACCCACTTGTCGGTCCACTCAAAAAAGCTAGAAAGCCAGATATAAAGAGGCCTAAGACGATAAATGGCACTTCAATTAGACTTGACCAAAACATAGTGTATTATGGTATACCATTGTACCGAGGCGATATGCGTCGCCACCATTGCCCAATCAAGCAGGAGCATCCAATGAGTTTCGAAATTCGCAAAATCGTCAGCTATGTAGAAGAAACCCTGATCGAAGGCGGCAAGGCCACTGACAAGCCTGTGACCATGGTCGGCCTGGCAGTGGTAATGAAAAACCCTTGGGTGGGCAACGGTTTCGTCGAAGACTTGAAGCCACAGATCAAAGCCAACTGCTCTGAGCTGGGTGCACTGATGGTCAAGCGTCTGACTGATGCCATTGGCGGAGCAGACAAGATTGAAGCGTACGGCAAAGCAGCCGTTGTCGGTGCTGACGGCGAGATCGAACACGCCTCTGCCGTGATCCACACCTTGCGCTTCGGCAATCATTATCGCGAAGCAGTAAAGGCCAAGAGTTACCTGAGCTTCACCAACAAGCGTGGCGGCCCAGGCACTTCGATTCAGATCCCGATGATGCACAAAGATGACGAAGGTCTGCGTTCGCACTACATCACCTTGGAAATGCAGATCGAAGATGCCCCGCGCGCCGACGAAATCGTAGTGGTTCTGGGCGCAGCTAACGGCGGCCGTCTGCACCCGCGAATCGGCAACCGCTACATCGACCTAGAAGAACTGGCTGCTGAGAACGCTCAATAAGCCCCTTGGTCTGCGCAGGAGCGACCCACCATGCTAGTCCCCGCTGAACTCACCCCCGCTGGCACCAGTTATCTGGCGACCGGCAAAGGCCAACCTGTGGTGTTGATCCACGGCGTAGGCCTAAACAAAGAAATGTGGGGCGGCCAGATCGTCGGTCTTGCGCCGCACTACCGTGTTATTGCCTATGACATGCTCGGTCACGGTGCAAGCCCGCGCCCGGCAGAAGGCACCGAGTTGCTGGCCTATGCCAAGCAGCTCGACGAATTACTTGAACACCTGAAAATCCGCAAAGCCACCATTATCGGCTTCTCGATGGGCGGCTTGATCGCCCGTGCCTTTGCCCTGCATTACCCGCAGCACATGCAAGGTCTGGTAGTGCTGAACAGCGTTTTCAATCGCAGCCCGGAACAAAGCTCGGGTGTTATCGAACGCACCCGACAAGTTGCCGAGCATGGCCCAAATGCTAATGCCGAAGCCGCCCTGACCCGCTGGTTCAGCCGCGAGTATCAAGCCGCTAACCCGGCGCAGATTGCAGCCTTGCGCCAAACACTGGCAAGCAACGACCCGCAGGGCTATCTGACCACTTACAGTCTTTTCGCCACTCAGGATATGTATCAGGCCGATCAGTTAGGCACTATCAATGTGCCTACGTTGATCAGCACTGGCGAGTTGGACCCCGGCTCGACACCGCAGATGGCCGAGCAACTCGCCGCCCGAATACCTGGCGCGCAAGTAGCCATACTTGAAGAACAGCGACACATGATGCCGGTAGAGTCACCGCGCCTGGTAAACCAGATGCTGCTCGACTTCCTCACCCGCATCCATACGTCTCAGAGCCCTACAAAGGAGATCGTTGCATGACACTCAGCCACTTTCAGATGTGCATCGGCGGCCAGTGGGTCGATGCGCTTTCCGGCAAGACTTTCGAAAGCCTCAATCCGGCAACTGCCGAGCCTTGGGCACTGCTGCCCGACGCTGATGATTCGGACGTCGAGCGCGCAGTGCAAGCCGCACAGCAAGCTTTCGAGGGCCATGACTGGAAAAGCCTGACAGCTACGGCGCGCGGGAAATTACTGCGCCGGCTGGGCGATCTGATTGCCCAAAACAAGGAAAAGCTGGCGCAACTCGAGAGTCGCGACAACGGTAAGTTAATCCGCGAAACCCGTGGTCAGGTCAACTACCTGCCAGAGTTTTTCCATTACACCGCAGGCCTTGCCGACAAGATCGAAGGCGGCACCCTGCCCCTCGATAAAACTGACATGTTCGGCTACACGGTACTTGAACCGTTGGGTGTTGTGGCCGCGATTATCCCGTGGAACAGTCCGTTGTACCTGACCGCAATCAAACTGGCGCCCGCACTTGCCGCAGGCAATACGATGGTTATCAAACCTTCTGAGCATGCATCTGCAACCTTACTCGAACTGGCCCGTCTCGCGCTCGAAGCAGGGATTCCTGCGGGCGTGGTGAATGTTATTACCGGCTATGGTGCTAGCACTGGCGCAGCGCTTACCCGCCACCCTCTGGTGCGTAAAATCGCCTTCACCGGCGGCGCGGCTACAGCGCGTCACGTGGTGCGCAGCAGCGCGGAGAACTTTGCCAAGCTGTCGCTCGAGCTCGGCGGCAAATCACCCAATATCATTTTCGCCGACGCTGATATCGACAGTGCAGTAAATGGCGCCGTCGCGGGGATCTATGCCGCCTCCGGGCAGAGCTGCGTATCCGGTTCGCGCTTATTGGTTCAAGACGAAATTTACGACCAGTTCGTCGAGCGACTGGTCGCCAGAGCGCAGCGTATTCGTATCGGCAACCCACAAGATGACAGCAGCGAAATGGGCCCGATGGCAACGGCCCAGCAGCTCGCAATTGTTGAGGGTTTAGTAGCCGATGCGCTGGCAGAAGGCGCAACACTGCGCATGGGCGGTAAGCGTCCTGAAATCGAAGGCAACGGTTGGTACTACCAACCCACACTGTTCGAGTGCGACAGCAACTCGATGAAAATCATGCAAGAAGAAGTATTCGGCCCTGTGGCTTCGGTTATCCGATTCAAGGATGAAGCCGAAGCGCTGGCAATTGCCAATGACTCACTGTTTGGCCTGGCAGCCGGTATCTGGACTCGCGATCTCGGTCGTGCGCACCGCCTCGCACGTGACGTGCGCTCTGGCATTATTTGGGTCAACACCTACCGTGCGGTGTCGGCGATGGCGCCAATTGGCGGCTTCAAAAACAGTGGCTACGGACGCGAAAGCGGAATCGACTCGGTGCTGGCCTATACCGAACAAAAGACGGTGTGGATCAATCTTTCGCAAGAGCCGATGGCCGACCCGTTTGTCATGCGCTAAGTCGCAGGCAACTGGCATTCACGAGGTAACGAATATGATAGAACCCGGAATTTACAAAGAGGTGATGGGCTCGTTCCCGTCCGGTGTCACCGTGATCACCTGCCTGGATCACGAAGGCTCAATCGTCGGCATTACTGCCAGCGCCTTCAGCGCATTGTCAATTGACCCGGCACTGGTGCTGTTCTGCCCCAACTACGCTTCAGACTCTTATCCGATCCTGTGCGCCAGCAAGAAATTTGCGATTCACCTGCTGTCCGCGGACCAAACCGCTGTCGCCTATGCCTTCGCCGGCAAAGGTAAAGACAAGGCCAAAGGGATCGACTGGCAGCTCAGCGAGCTGGGCAACCCGTTGCTCAACCACGCAACAGCCATCATCGAGTGCGAGTTGTGGCGTGAATACGATGGCGGTGATCACGCCATCATAGTTGGCGCGGTTAAGAACCTTATTCTTCCAGAGAACGAGGTTACACCAATGATCTATCACCGCGGCAAGCTTGGCGCCCTGCCTGCCATCGTCTGATACCAACCGCCGTACACTTTCTTGGGCCGCATCTCCCCCGATGATGCGGCTCCTTTTTATCCCGGAGCCAGCATGACCCCAGCAGCCGAACAATTATTCCGCCAACAGGCTTTCATTAATGGCCAATGGTGCGATGCAGACAACGCCAGTACGCAGAAGATTTACAACCCGGCCAATGGTGAAGTGATTGGCGCAGTTCCGAACATGGGCAGCAGCGAGGCGCAACACGCAATCCAGACCGCTACCGCCGCCTGGCCGGCGTGGCGCGCCATGACAGCAAAAGAGCGCAGCAACATTCTCAAGAAGTGGCACGCGTTGATGCTTGAAAACGCAGATGCGTTGGCTGAAATCCTGACCTTGGAACAAGGCAAGCCGTTGGCTGAAGCCAAAGGCGAGATTGCCTATGCAGCCAGCTTTATTGAATGGTTTGCCGAAGAAGCCAAGCGTATTTATGGCGATACTATTCCGAGCCACAAAGGCGATGCACGCATTGTTGTGAGCAAAGAGCCGATTGGTTTGGTTGCGGCAATTACTCCCTGGAATTTTCCAGCTGCGATGATCACCCGCAAAGCTGGACCTGCACTGGCTGCTGGCTGCCCGTGCATTGTTAAACCGGCCCCAGAAACGCCTTTCTCTGCATTGGCGATGGCGGCGCTAGCCGAAAAAGCAGGTATTCCTGCTGGTATTTTTAACGTCATTACGGGTGACGCCATTGCGATCGGCGCCGAGCTGACCCAAAGCAGCGACGTGCGTAAATTGTCATTCACCGGTTCCACCGCAATCGGCAAATTGCTGATGGCACAATGCGCACCCACCCTGAAAAAAGTCTCGCTGGAACTTGGTGGTAACGCGCCATTCATCGTCTTCGACGATGCCGACATCGAACGCGCAGTGGACGGTGCGCTGATTGCCAAATTCCGTAACGCTGGACAAACCTGCGTCTGCGTTAACCGATTCCTGGTTCAGGACGGTATCTATGATGCTTTCGTTAGTCGTCTCGGCGAGCGCGTTGGACTATTGCAGGTGGGTGACGGCTTCAGTACCGGCGTCAGTCAGGGCCCGCTGATCAATGACCGCGCTGTCGCCAAAGTTGAAGAACATGTGCAAGACGCTTTGAGCAAGGGCGCACGCCTGATTCAAGGTGGTGAACGTCATGCCCTGGGCCATGGCTTCTTTCAGCCGACCGTACTCGCCGACACCACGCAGCAGATGAAAGTCGCCAAGGAAGAAACCTTTGGCCCGTTGGCCGCTGTATTTCGTTTCAGCAACGAAGCCGAAGCAATCCAGGTTGCCAATGACACCGAGTACGGTCTGGCAGCTTACTGCTACACCCGCGACTTGGGCCGCGCCTGGCGTATGAGCGAGGCGCTCGAGTACGGCATGGTCGGTATCAACGAGGGGCTAATCTCCACCGAGGTCGCCCCGTTTGGCGGCATCAAATCGTCAGGGCTGGGCCGCGAAGGTTCCAAGTACGGCATCGAAGACTACCTTGAGATCAAATACACCCTGATGGGCGGCCTGTAAGCCCGCCTTTAGAGGAGGACAGCATGAGCAGTGAAAAGTACCAAAAAGGCTTGCAGATCCGCACTCAAGTATTGGGTGAAGCATATGTAAGCAAGTCGATAGAAAATGCCGATGACTTCAATCGCCCGCTTCAGGAACTGGTCACAGAATACTGCTGGGGCCATGTGTGGGGCCGTGATGGCTTGTCGTTGGCGCAACGCAGCATGATAAACTTGGCGATGATTTCAGCACTTAACCGACCGCATGAACTAAAGTTGCACATTCGCGGAGCCCTGCGCAACGGCCTTAGCCGTGAGCAAATTCGTGAAATTCTGCTGCAAGTCGGAATTTACTGTGGTGTACCCGCAGCCGTGGACAGTTTCAGAATCGCGCGTGAAGCCTTCGCCGAAGCCGATGCTGAAAACCAGGCTTGAATGCGGGCTATGCCACATTAGCGAAACACCCTGAGTCACTGACTGGGGTGTTTTTGGTTTAATTACGGATAGCCCAACCAGAGCGGAACCCATGAAACGCCTGCCCCTTGACGACAGTTTCAAAGTCAATCGCAACCCCATGACCCTGCGCGAGATTGTGCTCAACAAACTGCGAAGCGCAATCATGAATTTCCAGCTGCTTCCAGGCGACCGCCTGGTCGAGCGTGACCTGTGTGATCGTCTGGGCGTTAGCCGTACTTCGGTGCGTGAAGCCCTGCGCCACCTGGAATCCGAGGGTCTGGTCGAGTTTGCCGACGCCAAAGGCCCACGTGTTGCCATTATCACGCTGGAAGATGCCTGCGATATCTACGAGCTGCGTTGCGTGCTCGAAGGCCTGGTCGTGCAACTGTTTACCCTGAACGCCAAAGCCAAGGATATTCGCGCCCTTGAGCGTGCCCTCGAAGAAAACCGGCGAGTGCTTGAAGAAGGTGAGCTTCCGCAAGTTCTCGACTCGGTCCAAGGCTTCTATGATGTACTGCTGGAAGGCTCAGGTAATCACATTGCTGCCACCCAGCTGCGCCAATTGCAGGCGCGTATCAGCTACCTGCGTGCCACTTCGGTGTCGCAGACCAACCGTCGCAGCACCAGTAATCAAGAAATGGAGCGCATGGTTGAGGCGATCAAAAGCGGTGATCCGCTGGCGGCGCATCAGGCCTCGGTCGACCACGTGCTTTCTGCTGCCAAGGTCGCGTTGGATTACTTGAAATCTAAACAGGACGAAACAGGCACAGCGCGTGAAATCATCACCCCTATCGCGTTGAAAGATCCTCGTATAGGACGTTAACCCCATGCCCATTCCGCGCTTTTGCCCCCAATGCGGTGCCAACTGCCTGAGCCGCCAGCAACCCGCTGGCGATACTCACGCAAGATTGACCTGCGCGGCCTGCAACTACATTCATTATGAAAATCCCAAGATCATTACCGGCTGCATCATCGAACAGGAAGGTAAGTACTTGCTCTGTCAGCGCGCTATAGAGCCGCGTCCTGGTACGTGGACACTGCCTGCAGGATTCATGGAAAACGGTGAAACTACCGAAGAAGCGGCGTTACGAGAAGTGTGGGAAGAAACAGGCGTACGCGCAGACATCGTATCGCCCTACTCGATTTTCAGTGTGCCGAAAATCAGCGAGGTCTACATCATCTTCCGCGCGGTGCCCATTGAGATCACCGGGAGTTTTGGTCCCGAAACGCTCGACTACAAATTCTTCGCGCCGCAGGATATTCCTTGGGAAAACATCTACTACCCTGCCATTCGGCAAATTTTGGAACGCTACATCGAAGAACGCCTAGCTGGGGTATACGGCATTTATGTCGGCAATGACGATACCGGAAAAGTCCACTTTATTCGTTGAAGCAGCTGCAAGCTGCTCCAATTGCAGTTCTCAGGGCGCACAGCCCTCGACAATAATGACCTCGGCGACAGCCGCACCCTGACGGTAACTGCACGCTTGCTGATATTCAGGCGAGTTGTAACAGGCCAAAGCCTGCTGGTATGACTCAAACTCGATAACCACGTTGCGCTGCGGTGTTGCCCGCCCCTCCAATGCCTGTGCGCGGCCACCGCGGGCCAGAAACACACCCCCATACTTTGCAAACGCAGTTGGCGCACGTTCGGTATAGCCGCCGTACTGTTGGCTATCAGTCACGTCTACATGAGCAATCCAATAAGCCTTCATCATCACCTCTATTATTCGCAGAAATAACGTATTATGGTATACCATAAAATCACTTAACAATAATCAACCTGCAACGCGTTGGAGCATCGGCATGCCATTTAACAGCATTGAAGAAATCATCGAAGACTTCCGCCAAGGCAAAATGGTATTGCTGGTTGACGATGAAGACCGAGAAAACGAAGGTGATCTACTGTTGCCTGCTCAGGCCTGCACCCCCGAGGCCATCAACTTCATGGCCCGCGAAGCCCGCGGCCTGATTTGCCTGACCCTCACCGAAGAACATTGCCAGCGCCTGAGCCTTGAACAAATGGTGCCAAGCAATGGCAGCGCTTTCGCCACCGCATTCACCATTTCAATTGAAGCCGCCACTGGCATTACCACCGGCATTTCTGCAGCCGACCGCGCGCGAACCGTCATGGCGGCAGTCGCCGATGGTGCCAAAGCTGAAGACCTGGTCACACCGGGGCACATTTTCCCGCTGCGGGCTCGCGAAGGCGGTGTACTGAATCGCGCCGGTCACACCGAAGCCGGATGTGATCTGGCACGCCTCGCAGGCTTCAATCCGGCTGCAGTGATTGTCGAAGTCATGAATGAAGACGGCAGCATGGCTCGCCGTCCAGACCTTGAAACCTTCTCCGCCAAACACGGGATCAAGATCGGCACCATTGCCGACCTCATCCACTATCGTTTGAGCACCGAACACACGGTTACGCGCATTGGTGAACGCGATCTGCCAACAGTGCATGGCGAATTTCGCCTGATCACCTACGAAGACCGCATTGAAGGCGGTGTGCACATGGCCATGGTGATGGGCGATATAAAACGCGATCAACCCACGCTCGTTCGTGTTCATGTGATCGATCCATTACGTGATCTTGTCGGGGCCGAGTACACAGGCCCCCAGAACTGGACACTATGGGCAGCACTGCAAAAGGTTGCCGAAGAAGGCGCTGGCGTAGTGGTGGTGTTGGCAAACAACGAATCCTCGCAAGCCTTACTAGAGCGTGTTCCGCACCTGACTCAGCCGCGCCAGCAATTCAGCCGGTCGGCCTCGCGCATCTACTCCGAAGTCGGTACCGGAGCGCAAATATTGCAAGATATCGGCGTCGGCAAAATCCGCCATCTGGGTGCGCCGCTAAAGTATGCCGGCCTCACCGGCTACGACCTCGAAGTTGTTGAAACCCTGCCCTTCGTCGACTAATCAGCCGCTACCCGGGCGCCCCCTGATGCCCGGGCTCCCCTCAGTGACACTGCTGCTTCTCCCTTACTCACCAGCGTGAAAACTTAAATTGATTTTTTGCCGGTAAAACTGCGCGTGACCGTCAGTCGCCGCCACGAAATCATGGCGATTTAGTGGCTAAATAGGCTTGCAGATATTCTGGAATACCATAATATGATATTCCATAGACCATTCAGTTTTTGATTGTTCTTGGTCCACTGGCAACCACCCGAGCCACACCACGCTTCACTTCCATGCAAGACGGCTCGAAAAAAAAATATAAATCGAGGAATTCAGCATGTTGCATAGAGCACGGTTAATAACAGCTATCACCGCACTCAGCTTGATCTTGGGTGCCAGCAACGTAACAGCAGGCGAAAGCCTCAACTTTGTTAGCTGGGGCGGCAGTACCCAAGATGCGCAGAAACAAGCCTGGGCTGAGCCTTTCAGCAAAGCCACCAATATTCAGGTAGTGCAAGATGGCCCAACCGACTACGGCAAACTCAAGGCCATGGTTGAAAGCGGCAATGTGCAGTGGGACATCGTTGACGTAGAGGCCGACTTTGCCCTGCGCGCCGCCAGTGAAGGCCTACTTGAGCCGTTGGATTTCAACGTGATCAAGCGCGACGAAATCGATCCCCGTTTCGTCTCCGACTATGGCGTCGGCTCTTTCTACTTCTCTTTCGTACTGGGTTTCAATCAGGGCAAAGTCGGTGGTAAAACCCCGCAAGACTGGTCAGCCTTGTTCGACACCAACACCTACCCGGGCAAACGCGCTCTCTACAAATGGGCAAGCCCTGGCGTATTGGAACTGGCTCTGCTGGCAGACGGCGTGCCAGCTGAAAAGCTCTATCCACTTGACCTGCCACGCGCGTTCAAAAAACTCGATACCATCAAGCAGGACATTGTCTGGTGGGGCGGCGGAGCCCAGTCGCAACAACTGCTGGCATCTGGCGAAGTCAGTCTTGGCCAGTTCTGGAATGGCCGTGTCTATGCCCTGCAACAGGACGGCGCACCGGTCGGCGTAAGCTGGAAGCAAAATCTGGTCATGGCCGATTTTCTGGTCATCCCCAAAGGCGCCAAGAACAAAGATGCGGCAATGAAGTTTCTGGCTAATTCAAGCAGCGCCAAAGGCCAGGCCGATTTTGCCAACCTGACTGCCTATGCACCGATCAACACCGCTAGCGTCAGCCAGTTGAATGCAGACCTGGCACCGAGTCTGCCAACGGCTCACGTTGAAGAACAGGTCAACCTTGATTACGCCTATTGGGCCAAGAATGGCGAAGCCATCTCAGCCCAGTGGAACGAGTGGTTGGTCAAATAACATGACAAGCGCCCAGACCAGTCAATCGACCCTGTCAGCCGGCACAACCGGCATGGCGATCAGCGCCAGAACCCAGCGTTGGCGTGGTTTTCCCAAATTACTGCCCGCGCTAATGTTTCTATCGCTGTTTTTCCTTGCCCCTCTGATCGCCCTGCTCCTGCGTGGTGTACTGGAGCCAAGCCCTGGTTTTGACAATTACGCGCTGCTGTTCGCCAACTCGGCGTACTCGCGGGTACTGCTCAATACGTTCTCGGTTGCCGGGCTGGTCACGTTGATCAGTGTGCTACTGGGCTTTCCCCTGGCCTGGGCCATCACCTTGGTGCCCCGTGGCTGGGGTCGCTGGCTACTCAGCATCGTGCTGCTGTCGATGTGGACCAGTCTGCTAGCACGCACCTACTCCTGGTTGGTGTTACTGCAGGCTTCGGGCGTAATCAACAAAACTCTGATGGCGCTGGGTATCATCGACCAGCCGCTGGAAATGGTGCACAACCTGACAGGCGTAGTGATTGGCATGAGCTACATCATGATCCCGTTCATCGTATTGCCATTGCAAGCAACAATGCAGGCTATTGATCCGATGGTGCTGCAAGCGGGCGCTATTTGCGGTGCCAGCCCGTGGCGCAATTTTTTCCGGGTATTCCTGCCACTTTGCCGGCCGGGGCTGTTTTCTGGTGGTTTGATGGTTTTCGTTATGTCGCTGGGTTACTACGTGACCCCAGCATTGCTCGGGGGAGCACAGAACATGATGCTTCCCGAGTTCATCATTCAACAGGTGCAGTCGTTCCTCAACTGGGGCATCGCCAGCGCCGCTGCTGCATTACTGATCGGCATCACCTTGGTGCTGTTCTACTTCTACCTAAAGCTCCAGCCGGAATCCCCGGTTGGAGCCAGCAATGCGAGGTAGCCGGGCATGTTACTGACTCCCAATGCCATGGGGCCGCGCTTGCGCATTGGTCTTTACCTGACCACCGCGTTGATCGCGTTGTTCCTGTTGCTGCCGATTGTATTCATCGTGCTGCTGTCATTCGGTTCTTCGCAATGGCTGGTATTTCCGCCGCCGGGCTGGACGCTCAAATGGTATGAGCAATTCTTTGCAAACCCTGCGTGGATGGCTGCTGTGCTGGTCAGCTTCAAGGTAGCCCTGCTGACCACCGTATGCGCCGTCACATTAGGCTTACCGACTGCATTTGCACTTGTACGCGGACGTTTCCCCGGCCGCGAACTGCTCTACGCCCTATTTACCATGCCCATGATCGTACCGCTGGTGATTATTGCGGTAGCGGTGTACGCGCTGTTTCTCAAGCTCGGCTACACCGGCACGCTGTTTTCGTTTGTGGTGAGCCACGTGATTGTCGCATTGCCGTTCACCATCATCTCGATCATCAATTCGCTGAAACTGTTCGATCAGTCAATCGAGGATGCAGCCGTCATTTGCGGAGCATCGCGCTTGCAGGCCGTCTTCCGGGTGACCTTCCCGGCTATTCGCCCCGGAATGGTTGCCGGCGCCCTGTTCGCCTTTCTGGTGTCGTGGGATGAGGTGGTACTCAGCGTGATGATGGCCAGCCCGACCCTGCAAACCCTACCGGTAAAAATGTGGACCACCTTGCGTCAGGACCTTACGCCGGTTATTGCAGTCGCCTCGACGCTGCTGATCGGCCTGTCGGTATTGATTATGGTAATCGCCGCTGCCCTGCGCCGGCGCAACGAAACCAGCGCTTAAGCGCCGAGGAGAATGACATGAGTGCTGTGATCAAAGAACGCGCCCAAGCAAGCCAGCAGCCCCTGGTCAGCCTGCGTAATCTGAATAAGTACTATGGTGAATTTGCTGCCGTAGACAACATCTCCCTCGACATCAAGGAAGGCGAATTTCTAACTTTTCTCGGCTCAAGTGGCTCCGGCAAAAGCACCACTTTGTCGATGCTTGCAGGCTTTGACAGCCCGACCTCAGGTGACATTCTGGTCGAAGGCAAATCATTGGTGAATGTGGCGCCGCACAAGCGCGATATCGGCATGGTGTTTCAACGTTATTCATTATTCCCGCACCTCTCGGTCAAAGACAACATTGCCTTCCCGTTAGCCATTCGCAGACGCGATCTGGCAGAGCGCGAGCGTCAGGTCGAAGCCATGCTCAAACTGGTGCAATTAAGTGACTTTGCCCATCGTCGCCCGGCACAACTCTCCGGAGGCCAACAGCAACGCGTGGCGATCGCCAGGGCGCTGGTCTACGAGCCACGCATCCTGCTAATGGACGAACCACTCGGCGCACTCGACAAGAAACTGCGCGAGGAATTACAGGATGAATTGCGCCATCTGCATCGTCGCCTTGGCATCACCATTGTCTATGTGACACACGATCAGGAAGAAGCCATGCGCTTGTCTCAGCGCATCGCCATTTTCAGCCACGGCAAGATTGTCGGGCTCGGCAGCGGCTTCGACCTTTACCAGAATCCTCCGAATGCATTTGTCGCCTCCTTCCTTGGTAATTCTAACTTCCTCAAAGCCAAAGCCTCGGGACAAGCCTGCGCAATGTTTGAGACTGTCGCGCTAGCGATAAGGCCAACGACTGGTTTGGATGAAGCGCAAGATGTATTGCTGATGGTTCGCCCGGAAAAAGCTCAGGCTTTGACTCTCGAGCAAGCCAGAAACAACCCTGTGAGCAATGGTTGGAACGAGATTGACGCGACCGTCAGCGAAGTGGTTTTTCTTGGTGAAAGCCAGACCTACAGCGTACTAACCGCTGGTGGAACCGCAATGACCGTAAAGGCGTTGTCGGGCAATGTACTGCCCTTGCAAACAGGCGATCCGGTGCGCGTGCGCTGGGCGGCAGCCGATGCTTGCGTTTATACCGAGTGGCAAGAAAGTGACTTGAGTAAAACAGCCGGCGCCCACTGATGCGCCCTGTCCGTTCTTAACCTGCATTGGTTAAGAACGGATTCCCCCTGACGGAAGTGACGTAAGCCACAAGTCTTTTGCCGCAGAATTTGCAAATAATCCGGCGCAATAAAGCGCTGGATCGCTCGCACCTGACGATCCGCACCCAGGCCTCTCGACGCGTAAATACGCTTTCGTCGGCTAATCATGCAGCGCATGAAAATTAACACTTGCACAGGTGCAAACTTGGTATACCATAAGACAATCTTAGCCAAAATTGTCCCGCGCTAAGCCGACTAATCGTAGCGTTCGTGAGGTATCCCCAGATGATTGATCATAATGTCTACAAGCAAGTCATGGGCTCCTTTCCCTCTGGCGTTACCGTCATCACGACGCTGGATGATCAGGGCGACATTGTTGGCATGACTGCCAGCGCATTCAGTTCGCTGTCCATGGACCCGCCGCTGGTGTTGTTCTGCCCTAACTACAGCTCGGACTCCTATCCGGCACTGATCAAGAGCAAGCGTTTTGCAATCCATTTGCTGTCTGCAGAGCAGCAGAGCGAAGCCTATGCTTTTGCCAAGAAGGGTAACGACAAAGCCAAGGGCATTGAGTGGGCCCTCAGTGAGTTGGGTAACCCGGTGTTGAGCAATGCCACTGCCATTATCGAATGCGAACTGTGGCGCGAATACGAGGGCGGTGATCACGCCATCCTGGTGGGTGCGGTGAAGAACCTGATAGTGCCTGAGCTAAGCGTTACGCCGATGGTTTATTGCCGCGGAAAGATGGGTGCTCTGCAAGCTTTCGCCTGAGCTTATACATGCGAAAACTCTGTTTGAAGCATGGGTTGAAGCGTGGAAAATCTGAATTAAATCCGTAATACGGTATACCAAATAGCGTGTAGTTACTGACTTGGATTTGGCTCAGATGCGGGGCACTCAATTAGTCTCGGTGCAGTGCCAGACACTCCTACACATCTTGGCCTTCAGAGCGCTGAGGCCAAATAAAAAGATTTGAGGTACGCAACATGAAATTTTCTTTGTTCGTTCATATGGAACGCTACGACGAGCAGGTTAGCCACCGTCAACTTTTCGAAAATCTCACCGAATTGACCTTGATGGCAGAGGCCGGTGGATTCAGCACAGTTTGGATTGGTGAGCATCACTCAATGGAGTACACCATCTCACCGAGCCCAATGCCGCTGTTGTCATACCTCGCAGCAAAGACAACCACAATCCGCCTTGGCGCCGGCACCATCATCGCCCCATTCTGGCATCCCATCCGGGTTGCGGGTGAGTGTGCTTTGCTTGATGTGATTAGCAACGGTCGCATGGAAGTCGGCCTCGCACGAGGTGCTTACCAGTTTGAATTCGACCGCCTCGCTGGCGGCATGCCCGCCTCCACTGGTGGTCAGCACCTGCGAGAGATGATCCCGGCCGTGAAAGCTTTGTGGAAGGGTGATTACGCCCACGATGGCGAGATCTGGAAGTTTCCAACTTCGACCTCTGCGCCTCGCCCGATCCAGCAGCCCGGCCCACCTGTTTGGGTCGCTGCGCGCGACCCGGACTCTCACAACTTTGCGGTCAAGCACGGCTGCAACGTCATGGTCACCCCGCTGATGAAGGGTGATGAAGAAGTGCTGGATCTGAAGATCAAGTTCCAGGCGGCACTCGACAACAACCCGGACGTGCCGCGCCCACAATTGATGGTGCTGCGTCACACCCACGTACACAGCCCGGATGATCCGCAGGGCTGGAAGATCGGAGCAGAAGGCATCTCACGCTTCTACCGCACCTTCGACGCTTGGTTTGGTAACAAGCAGACGCCGGTCAATGGCCTGCTGGCACCAAGCCCAGAGGAAAAGTTCAAGGAACGCCCGGAGTTCGAACTCGATAACATCCGCAAGAACACCATGATAGGCACACCTGAAGAAATCATTGCACGCATCCGGTACTATCAGGAATTGGGCGTGGATGAGTTCAGCTTCTGGGCTGACAACAGCCTGTCGCATGCCGAAAAGAAGAAATCGCTCGAGCTCTTCATCAAGCATGTTGTGCCTGCGTTCAACTGAGTAGCTGCCTCAGATAAGGCCAGGTCAATGGACTCGGCCTTATCTGCTAGGTATCACCGCATACCTCGCTACCCCACACCCTCCAGCACCACCCCTTCCAAGCCCAGCACCTCACCCGCATCGGAATAAATGCCGCAGCCGCGTTCGAGCACCTGACGTTCGCTGCCATCGGCGCACATTAATCTGTAACGCATAACAAATGCGCGGCCTTCGCCAATTCCCTGCTGGACTTCGTGCCACACGCGTTCGCGGTCTTCGCTGTGGATCAGGCTGTTGAAGGTCAGGCTGTTGCTGTCGACCAATTGCTGTGGCGCGAAACCGGTGAGTTGCAGGCAACCGGCGCTGACATATTCCATGCTCCAGTGGCGATTATTGCGGCAGCGATAAACCATCAACGGCAGGCCATCCAGCAGATTGCTCAAGCTTCTGTGCCGGGCTTGAAGCGCTTGGCGCTGGGGCATTTGCGCACTCATATCGCCAAGGCTGGCAACAAAGCCTGAGCCATGGCGGCGCAGCCTGACTTCCGCCCAGCACAGCTCGCCCGAGCGGCGCAAATAGCGCAGCAGCAACACCTGTGCTTCACGGCTGGCGCTGTCCAATGCCTGCTGCCAACGTGGTTGATCTTCAATGTGCAAGAACTCGGTATGGCTGCGCTGCACGCACTCTGCTGCGGGATAACCGCTTAGCTCTTGCCAGCCGCGATTGAGCCGGAGCATTCGCCCGTGACGATCAAGGATTACCAGCGCCAGTGGTAGAGCATCAACGCACTCATCCCATTGCGCGTCGGCCACTTGCGCGGACCACCTGGCCAATCCTTGCTGCCAGACTTGCTGCCAGACCTTAGCGAGATTCATGCCGGCTCTCCGCGTACAACACCCGGCAAGCCATGGCGGTAGACCCAGGCGGCCATTTCCAATCGAGAGTGCAAGCCCAGTTTACCCAGCAGATGCTTGACGTGAATCTTCACAGTGCCGTCGCTGATGCCCAGTTGGCGGGCGATCAATTTGTTGCTCATGCCCTCGGCGATCAATACCAATGTTTGCAGCTCACGGTCGGTCAGCCCCACCGCGGTTGCTGCGGGTAGCGGTTCGGCGTCGCGCAAGCCACTGGCGAGCAGCCCCAGCAGCATTGGGTCCAACGGCGCGCGGCCAGTGCGACACGCCTGCAGGGTGTCGAGCAACACTTCCGGCTCGCGGTCTTTGAGCAAATAACCATCCGCACCGGCATGCAGCGCCGCGAGTAAGTCATCTCGCGCATCCGATGCGGTGAGCACCAGCACGGTGGTATCTGGCAGCTCGGTTTTCAACGCGCCAAGCGTGGCCAATCCACCCAGACCGGGCATGTGCCAATCCAGAAGAATCATGTCTGGCTGCAGTTCACGGGCCAGTTGCAGGCCTGTTTGCCCTTCGCTGGCCATGCCAATCACCTGATAATCACCGTTAGCAGCCAATAATTCGGCTAGCCCGCGACGCATTAATGGATGGTCATCAATCAACAGTACACGCCAGGGTTTATTCATCCTCGCCTCCAGTGCAGTTGAATGCAGGTGCCTTGCGGCTGTTGCGCGAGTATTTGCAACTGCGCGCCGATCGCGGCGGCGCGCTCACGCATGATGCGCAGGCCGAAATGGCCATCAGCGACAATGTTCGTTGGAATGCCGACACCGTCATCACACACCCTCACGTCTATATCCGCGCCGTTGAGCAGGTGCAGGCTGAGCTGAACGTTACGTGCATGCGAGTGGCGCACCACGTTGGCCAGCGCCTCTCGAATAATCTGCAGCACCTGGAGTTCGGCTTCGCTGCCAAGCGCATCGTTGCTCAGCCGGTTGTCGAGAGTGAACACACAACTGCTGCGGCGGGAGAATTCTTCGACGGTCGCCTCAAGCGCCTGGCGCAGGGTTCGTCCGTCCATGGTCAGGCGCGCCGTGCTGATCAGTTCACGTACTTGTCGATGCATCACCTGCAGGGTCTGGCGCAGATCAACCAGCATGGCTTCGGCCTGCTCGCTGGTATCTGCCTGAGCAATAATCGCCTGCAAGCGGCACGCGCGGATTTGCAGGTAACTCAATTGCTGGGCAACGCTGTCGTGCAGCTCGCGGGCCAGCACGCCACGCTCAGCTGCCAGTTCGCGGCGACGTAACTGGCGATCCTGATAAAACGCCCGGAGCACCTGCGCCAACTGCTCAGCCACCGCGGTTGATTGCTGAAAGGTCGAACGCCCCGGCGCACTCGGGTAAGCCAGCACCAGCAAAGCCTCGCGCTCGTCTGCCAGATCCAGTCGACAAACCAGATGAAACCGCTTTTCCTGCAAGCAAATCTGGCACAGCGCTGCAATTGGCCCTGCGTTGCCGCCGCCGGTGGCGCCATGCAGCGGACAGTCTGCCAAGGCGCCAACGCTGCCCAACGCCCGCCAACCGCTCTGCTGCGGTAACAACAGCAATGCATTGCGGCCGCCCAGCACCGCAGGCAGTAACCCAAGTAACTCTTGCAGGGGCGCATCACTGCCCGCCTGCTGCATGAGTCGCAGCGGCAACAGGTGCATCGCGCTTTGCCACTCGAGCCATCGGGTTCTGGCCCGGCCGCGCCAGTCGCTCCAGAAAAAGCCGCGCCTGGGACTTGATAACAACATTCGCACTCCTACGCGTAATGCCCATCACGCTTCGCAAAGCAAGTTCCATGCCCTGCATCCGACACCCTCGCCTCCGCACGACTAGGAAAGAAAAATTCCTTGCAAGAACATTGATTCTTGCCTTTTCACGCCCCGCCGATGCGCAGTAAACGCACCAACAGCAAGCGCCTGTGCCTGTTTTTGTTGCACCGCTGCCATTGCTCCAATGCCGGACTACCCACAACTGGGTATCCCCAAAAGGAGAGTTTCCTTGCAGGCTGATTCGACTAATTTATTTCCCACAGAGAAATTTAGTTTCTCCTAAATCGTTTACACACTCTTCAGGAGAGTCACTATGCCAACACGTATTGCGATCATCGGAGCTGGCCCATGCGGCCTCGCTCAACTGCGTGCTTTTCAATCTGCTGCAGCCAAGGGCGCCGAGATTCCGGAGTTGGTGTGTTTCGAGAAACAGGGGGACTGGGGCGGCCTGTGGAATTACACCTGGCGCACGGGGTTGGATGAGCATGGCGAGCCGGTGCACGGCAGCATGTATCGCTATCTGTGGTCCAACGGACCCAAGGAATGCCTTGAGTTTGCCGACTACACATTTGATGAGCATTTCGGCCGCCCTATTGGCTCCTATCCGCCGCGAGAAGTGCTCTGGGATTACATTCAGGGCCGGGTAGTCAAAGCCGGCGTGCGTCAGTACATCCGCTTCAATACCGCTGCGCGCATGGTTGAATTCGACGAAGCCAGCGGCTTGTTCAACGTCACCGTGCACGATCACAGCAAGGACCTTACCTACAGCGAAAACTTTGATTACGTGATCTGCGCCAACGGCCATTTCTCGACGCCCAACGTTCCCCACTTCGAAGGTTTTGAGCACTTCGGCGGACGTGTTCTGCATGCCCACGATTTTCGCGATGCGCTGGAGTTCAAGAACAAAGACGTATTGATCGTTGGCAGCAGCTATTCCGCCGAAGACATCGGCTCGCAGTGTTACAAATACGGCGCCCGCTCCATCACCAGTTGCTATCGCAGTGCGCCAATGGGCTACAAATGGCCGGCAAACTGGGAAGAGAAACCGTTGCTGCAACGCGTACAAGGCAACACGGCGTACTTCGCCGACGGCAGCCACAAACACATCGACGCGATCATTCTCTGCACCGGTTATCAGCATCACTTTGCCTTCTTGCCTGAGTCGCTGCGCCTGCGCACCAACAACCGTCTGTGGCCGCTGAATCTGTACAAAGGCATCTTCTGGGAGCCCAATCCGAAGCTGCTGTACCTCGGCATGCAAGACCAGTGGTATAGCTTCAACATGTTCGATGCCCAGGCATGGTATGCCCGCGATGTGATTCTGGGGCGCATTGCCTTACCCGATGCAGCCACTCGTTTAGCCGACGATCAGGCTTGGCGCGCCCGTGAAGACCAATTGCAAACCGCACAGGAAATGTTCGAGTTTCAGGGGGCGTATATCGAGCAGTTGATCGATGCAACTGACTATCCGAGCTTTGATATCTCGGCGGTTAACCAGACCTTTCTGGAATGGAAGCACGACAAGTACGAAGACATCATGGGCTACCGCAACAAGTGCTATCGCTCATTGATGACCGGCACCGAAGCCGCGCCGCACCACACGCCATGGCTGGAAGCACTGGACGACTCACTCGCCAGTTATCTGGCTGAGCCCGCCGCCATGAAAAACGTCGGCTGACCCATGCTCATCGCCCAACCGCCAAGCCAGCAAGCACAGGACGGCCCTATGAACATGCCCGCCATTTCACGCCCGTTCGAACCGGCGCTGTTTGCCCGTGAACCTGCGCGCGAACGTCATCGCGTTGCACCGGGCGGACTCACGGTGATCGCGCTGCAAGCGGGTGATCGCTTGCAGGTGATTGATGTTGAGGGCGATCAAGAGGCGCAGCTGCTCGCCTTCGACACTCAGGGTCGCGTGGCGCTCAGGGCGCTGGGGCTTGGCAGTGACCCGGCGGCGAACTACATCGCCACGTTGCTGGCAAACGGCAGCGGCGAGTCGATTCAGATGCGTCTGGGGCTGGCGCGCTACTCGATTGATTGCAGCCAACTGCCAGCAGCCGCAATGCTTTGGCCGGCACAATCGCCCGCCGGTTACAGCCGCCTGTTTACCGCCAGCGATGCATTGGTGGTGCTTATCGCGGCGCCGGGCGGCCTCACAGCGGTCGACAGCCAGCAGCGCCCCAGCGAGCTGCAGTTACTGATTCACCGCAACAATCCACGCAGCATCCTGACGCCACCGCTGCCTGCCCCGTTGGCTGAAGTGGTTGACGAGTTCACCCTGCGGCCCGGCACCGCCAATGCTTATACCGTGACTGCCGGGCAATATATTCAAGTACTCGATGTGGCAGGCCGGCAGTGCTCCGACTTTGTCGCGCTGGATCGCCGTGGCCTCGACCGGGGCCGCGAAATTGAACTCGACCCCACCGTAACCCGCACGCTGAATGGCAACGCTTATCCAGGCCCGGGGCTGTTCAGCAAGTTTTTCGATCGTGATATGCAGCCCATGCTTGAAGTGGTTCGTGACACGGTGGGTCGCCACGATACCTTCGCCCTCGCCTGCACCGCACGCCACTACGAAAACATGGGCTACTTTGGCCACGACAATTGCAGCGACAACATCAGCCGCGCCCTCGCCGCTTATGGCTCACAGCCTCGCGCGGGATGGGCCGCCATCAACTTCTTCTACAACACCGCAGTCGATGCCCACCAGCAGTTGACCTTCGACGAGCCGTGGTCGCGTCCTGGCGATTACGTCTTGCTGCGCGCCATGACCGATCTGGTGTGCGCCAGCAGTTCCTGCCCAGACGACATCGACCCGGCAAATGGCTGGCAGCCAACGGACATTCACATCCGTGTTTACAGCGCAAAGGAGCGTTTTAGTATCGCCATGGCCACTCGAAAAACACCCGACTCCGAACCAGTTCTCACCCGCGAGAGCGGATTCCATGCCTCCACCTCGGCGCTGACCAGCAACTTCATCGACTACCGGGGCTGGTGGACACCGACGCATTACCACGGCTTTGGCGCCATCGAGGAATACCACGGCTGCCGCGAGCGAGTGGCGGTGATGGATCTCTCGGCGCTGCGCAAGTTTGAGGTGATCGGGCCGGATGCCGAAGCGCTGCTCAACTATTGCCTGACCCGTGATGTGCGAAAACTGGCAGTAGGCCAGGTGGTCTATTCAGCCATGTGTTACGAGCACGGCGGCATGCTCGACGACGGCACACTGCTGCGTCTGGGCCCGGATGCGTTCCGCTGGATCTGTGGCGAAGACTACGCCGGCGTCTGGCTGCGCGAACAGGCACAGAAGCTGGGCATGAAGGTCTGGGTCAAATCGGCCAGCGAGCAGATCCATAACGTTGCCGTGCAAGGGCCGAAAAGCCGCGAGCTGCTCAGCCAGATGATCTGGACACCCGCAACCCAGCCAGCCCTCGATGATCTCGGCTGGTTCCGCTTTCTCACGGGTCGCCTAGATGGCTATAACGGCGTGCCACTGATGGTATCCAGAACAGGTTATACCGGCGAACTTGGCTATGAGGTGTGGTGCCATCCGAACGATGCGCAGCAGGTCTGGAGCCGGCTGTGGGAGCTGGGTGAACCACTCGGTCTGGTGCCACTTGGGCTCGACGCACTGGACAGCCTGCGCATCGAGGCCGGGCTGATCTTTGCAGGTTACGAATTCTGTGACCAGACCGACCCCTTTGAAGCCGGCATCGGCTTCTGTGTGCCGCTGAAATCCAAACAGGATGACTTTATCGGCCGCGACGCACTGCTTCGGCGCAGCGCTCACCCGCAACGCAAGTTGGTGGGTTTGATTCTCGAAGGCAACGAACAGGCCCATCACGGCGATTGCGTGCACGTTGGCCGCGCGCAGGTCGGGGTGATCACCAGTGCCACCCGCTCACCGCTGTTGGGCAAGAATATTGCACTGTGCAAGCTGGACGTCGGGTACTGCGAATCTGGCTGCTCAGTGCAGATCGGCAAGCTCGACGGCCAGCAAAAGCGCATCAACGCCACGGTGGCCGCCAGCACAATCGCCTACGACCCGGAGAAAACCCGCGTGCGCAGCTGAGTTGGCGGCGCAGCCATCTTTATATTGCTCAGGGAGTAGCGGTAAATGGTGTTCAGAGATCAATCCAAAGCACTCGCCAATGAGCTTTGTCTGTTCATCGCTCAACTGCAGCGCGATGAACCGGGCACGTTACAAAAACAAGCCACGTTGCAGCGCCACCCTGCACTGCTGACGGCATTGGGCCAGTTGAGCCAACGCTGGCAGCAGCATCAACAACTGCTAAAGGCCAGCGCAGACCAGCCTGCTCCTCCGTGCAATGCAGCTGAGTATCATCAACTGCTTGAGCAGTTGGCTTGCCAACAGCAGAAAACCAGCGAACTTGAACAGCAATTGGCCGAGTGCAACCGTGAGCTTGCGCAGAACGCGGCGTATCAGCGCCAGTGGCAGCAGGACGAACAGGCCTGGTCGCTGACTAAACATACCCTCACCGAGGGTTGCTGGGATCTGCGCGTGGTCAACGGAGACGCTGATCATCCGGACAACCTGATTAGTTGGTCCGAGCAGTTTCGCAGCCTGATCGGTTACAGCAAGGCGGAGTTTGCCGATGGCTGGGACAGTTTCTTTGCCGTGGTAAATCCCGACGACCTGAAACATGTCATGCAGGTGTTTGCCGACTTCATCCGTGACCCCAAAGGCCAGCGCGCTTATGTAGTCGAGTACCGCATGCAACACAAAACCCAAGGTGAAACCTGGTACCGCGAGCGCGGCAGTTGCCTGCATGACGCTAACGGCGTGTTACTCCGGGTGATCGGCGCGGTGCGTGATATCAGCGATGAGAAAGCCGCCGACGCCTTGCGCCAGCGTGAACAGGCGAGCATTCAAAACACTTACGGCCAGATCGCCAAGGTGGCTGGTGCGATCAAGGGCGTAGCAGATCAAACCAATCTGCTGGCACTCAACGCAGCAATCGAGGCCGCCCGCGCTGGGGAGCAGGGTCGCGGTTTTGCCGTGGTGGCAGACGAGGTGCGCAATCTTGCCCGGCGCACCCAGGAGTCGGTCGGTCAGATCCAGAACATGCTGCAACAACAGCAGTGAATGCACAGCGAACCAAGATCAGGCGCGCGCGTACAACAACGATCACAAACAGGGCAGCAGCATCAAGAACCAGCTTCAAGAAAGAATCATAAATCATTGATAAATAGACAATCATAAAAATGGCACAAGCTTTGCAAATTCCCAGTGAGAACTTTTTATAACTCACGGTAAAAGCCTAAGGGCACGCTTACAACTCTCGATCTGCCGAACAAACCTAATCCTAAAAATTGCATCGAGGACTCAGCAATGGAACAAGCAACCCCCACACTGGAAGAGCTGAACACGCTCATACAGATGTCCGGCACCATCAATATGGAGATTTTTTATTGGTGGTGTATTGCCTTGATGGTGATCATTCACGCCGGCTTTCTTTCGTATGAGATTGGTGCATCGCGCCTGAAAAACGTGCTGACCGCCGGGGTCAAAAACATCCTGGCGTTCGCCTTCATCGTTCCCACCTTCTATTTTTTCGGTTGGTTCATCTATAACGGTTTCGCCAACGGTTTCACCCTCGACATGGAAGCTGCCGCAGCTGCCTTGCCGTGGAGTGGTTCGATGGGGCCGAACATCAGCGATAACGCAACGGGGATTTTCTGGGGCGCGTTCGCATTGTTTGCTGCCACTACTGCCTCGATCATGTCTGGGGCGTTGATCGAGCGCACCCGTATGAGCGCGTTCATTGTGCTGGCGATTATTCTGGGCTCGGGCGTTTGGATTCTCGGCGCGGCATGGAGCTGGCATCCAACAGGGTGGCTGACCACTCAGTGGGGCTTCCATGACGTGGGTGCAGCGGGTTGCGTTCACACCATTGCCGGTTTCTTTACTCTGGGTGTAGTGATCAACGTTGGCGCACGCATCGGCCGCTTCAATGCAGACGGCAGCGCCAACGCCATTGCCGGCCACAGTATGCCGATGAGCGTGATTGGCCTGATGTTGGTAATCGTCGGTTTCTTCGGTTTCCTCGGCGGCTGCATCATCTACAACATCGGCGGCCAGTGGACCAACATCTACGGCCAGCCAACCACCCTGTCGGCGTTCGCCTTCAACACACTGATGGGCTTTGCCGGTGGTTTGATCGGTGCTTACCTGACTACGCGTGAACCGTTCTGGATGATGTCGGGCGGCCTCATCGGCATTGTCTCGGTGGCACCAGGCCTCGACGTTTACTACCCGCCGTTGGCTTATGTAATCGGCATGGGCGTGGCAGCAGCTGCTCCGCTGGTTCACAAGTACCTGGTAAAACGTCAGATCGACGATGCAGTGGGCGCTTTCGCCGTACACGGTTTCGGCGGTTTCGCGGGCATCGTCATCAGCGGCATCTTCCTCTCGGGCTACCCAAATATGGGTGAAGGCGTACCGCCGGTGAACTTCCTTGGCCAGGTCGGCGGCGCATTGGTACTCGCCGTACTCGGTTTCGTACCGGGCTACCTGATTTCCCTGGCGATGAAAAAGGCCGGTGTCCTGCGTGTGCCTGCACATGCTGAAGAGCGCGGTCTGGACCTCACCGAAGTACCGGCCGAAGCGTATCCGGAGTGGGCACTTACCGGCGCCAGCACCACTTACATCAGCACCGAAACAGCCGCTCCAAGCGTCATCAGCGCTGAAGCCAAACCTGTTTAAACCACTTAACGCGCGGTGCCAGCACCGCGCAACACACTGAGGAGAACGCCCATGAGCAGTCCTATCACCAGTTGGGAAGGTGCAAGCAGCGTCTTCACCTTCGCCGACAAACCCGGCGTAATGGCTTTAATTCTGGTGGTTGCCGTTGCCGTCACGGTGGCAGCCATCTGGATCACCGTGCGTCACGAGAAGCACAGCTACAACAGCCCCATGACCAAGAAGTAACTCCTCCAGGCCGGCACACATCTGTGCCGGCTCACTCGGACAGCGCTATGTTCAACCCTGTTTTTCGCCTCGAAACACCCCTTGATCTCGGTCTCAAGGCCATCGCCTTCAGCCTGCATGCTTTGAATAATCAGCAATACAGCGCCACGTTGAAGCAGCGCTTGGCTCGCCTGCGCAAGCATTTCGATATGCAGCACTGCCTGCGTCAGACCCAAGGTTTCAATGGCCTGCGCCTGCGCATGGGGCGCTCGCCGAAACGCTACCCCGCCTCACCGCTGGCCCTGCTCGACCAATACCTGCGCAAAGGTTCGCTGCGCGGCGTCTCACCGGTTGTTGATCTGTACAATCAATGGTCCCTCAACAGCGGCTTGTCGATCGGCGCCCATGATCTCAGGCATGTGCAGTTACCCGTCAGCCTCACCCTGAGTCATGGCACTGAGCTGTTTCAGGGGCTTGGCAGCGATACGCAGCAGACGTTACCGGCTGGCGAATACGCATATATCGACGCTAACAATCAGGTGCTGTGCCGCATGGACTATCGCCAGTGCGCCAACACCGCGTTGAGCACAGACAGCACCGATGTGCTGTTTATCGTGCAGGGTAATCCCGACACCTGCCCGGATTACCTCGAGCAAATGGCCTGCGCCCTGAAGGCCGACCTCGCCCTCTGCTGCCAGGGCAATGTCAGCCAGGTAGCCTGAGCTGCGGTCTAGCGCACCATGTGCGGGCAAACAAAAGGCGCTGCATGAGCGCCTTTGAGGTTGAGCCTAAATCGAGCAGAGCGTTCTACACCGCGGTGCTGCTGCTCACCAGCTTGAGCCCAATCACCCCGCCAACAATCAACGCCAGGCAGCCAATACGCGCCAGATGGGCCGGCTCGTTAAGAACTGCAATGCCATAGATCGCCGTACCGACTGCACCAATCCCGACCCATACCGCGTAGGCGGTGCCGATTGGCAGCGTACGGGTGGCCAGCGACAACAGATACAAGCTGATAATGATGAACACTGCGCAATAAACACTGGGCCACAAGCGCGTGAAGCCCTCTGTGCGCGGAATGATGGCGGCATAACAGATTTCACTTAGCCCGGCGCACAACAAAAAAAACCAACCACTGCTGATACTGCTGAACATATCGACTCCCTGCGGATATTGATGCAGATCACGCGCACTCAAGGCCCGGATTTTCACCGTGCAGAGTGTGCTGCGATCGCGGTCTGGGCCTGAAAAACACAAGGCGCACTCACCGAGCACGCCTTGTTGACTTATCGATTAGTGGCTTGCGTTTCAGCCCTTGGCGGTACGCTTGGTTTTCTCCGGGTCATCAAACGGCAGCGTGTGGGCAATCGCATCGACCTGCAGACTGCCTTGGACCTTGAGAGCGCAGCCTTGCTCGGCATAAGGCACGTCCAGTCGCGCAATAGCCATCGATTTGCCGGTGAGGCGTGAATACATCGCACAGGTAATCAAGCCCACCTGTTTGCCGTCTGCCCACAGCGTATCGCCCTCCGCTGCCGCCTGATCACCCTCAAGCAGCACGCCAAAAATCTTCAGCCGTTCTTTGCCTTTCAGGCGTGCGTGCTCAAGCCCGCCGCGGAACTCGCCCTTGGTTGGCGACACGGTGAAATCCAGGCCCAATTCCCACAAGGTGTCGCCCGCCGGTTGATCGGCAAACGGGTATTTCTCCGAATTGTCGTAAGGGAAGAACAGCAGCGAGCTTTCTACACGCAACCAGTCGAGCGTGGTGAATGCGCACGGGATAATTCCCAGTGGCTTGCCTTGTTCGAGAATCGTGTCCCAGATCAGTGGCGCATCGGCCGCTTTGCAGAAGATTTCGTATCCGCGCTCTCCGGTATACCCCGTGCGTGAGATCATCACCGGGCAACCGAAAAGCTTGGTCTGCACATGGTGAAAGTACGCCAGATCGCGAATACCGGGTACGTGCTCGGCGAGGAAGTCGACAGCCAGCGGGCCTTGCAACGACAAGTCGTGCAGGTCATCGTCAAACAGCACCGAGACCTGACGCCCTTGCGCCCAGCGAACCAGCATCTCGTAACCATTTCCAGCGCCATGCACCACCATGAATGCATTCGGGCCGGTGCGATAGATCACGCAGTCATCAACAAATTTGCCGCCTTCACTGAGCAGCGTGGCGTATACCGACTTACCCGGATAGATCTTGGAAATATCGCGGCTGGTGGCGTATTCGAGCAGTGATTCTGCATGCGGCCCGACGTAATGCACCTTGCGCAGGCCGGATACATCCATCAGGCCTGCGCGTGTGCGGATCGCCTCATGTGCGTCTGCCAGATCGACCGCCTCGTAAGTCCATGCGGTGCCCATACCATTCCAGTCTTCAAGCTTGGAACCCAGTGCCCGGTGCCGCTCGGCAAGGGCGGAAATACGCCAGGAATTGGCCATCTTGTTCTCCTTTGACAGTGTGAAGAGCCGCAGCCCAATGACTGCGGCGCAGATGAATCAGGCGACAACGACTTCGGGGTCGTACTGGCTCAGCCAGTCGACCACGAACTGCCGGTACAGGGTCATGCCTTTGTAGTCGGCGATGGCATCCGGCAGATCCCGCAATACCCGATGCAGGCGGCACGCCCAGGCCGGATTAGTGGCTAATTCTTCGAGGCTGATCAGGTAGGTACGGATGCCAAACAGCAAGGCATTACTGCGCGGCAAACGGGGCATGAACTGCAACTCAACCCGCAGGTGCACCATGCTCGCGACGTTCTCGGCGTTGACCAGCGCGCGCTCTTGCCCCCACTCGTGATACGTCTCGGATGAGGTGTCCATGCGCGGGTTGACGGTCAGTGTCCAGTTCAGTCGGCGCACCGGGTGGTCCACCTGAATGTTCAGCAAGTACTTCAATGCCCGCTCGAATACCCCCATCTGATGGGCCATCGGTACCGGGGCGTGCCATTGGGTGAAGCTCATGCCGGCATCAAACTTGATCGACCAGTCCGCCGGACAAGTGACCATGCCGGCATCCATGAACAGGTTACCGTCGCGCTGATCCAGCAGTGCGAAATCACCCTGGGTCTGGCGTGTGATGTACTCCAGCGGCTCGCAGGGCAATGTATCGGCGTCGCCAAAGGTGAACGCTTGCTCAATCCCCAGCGGCCGGTTGATCCAGGTCCAGCGTTCACCTTCGCGGCTGAGACTGAAATGCTCCGGGTAGTCGGCAGCCATGTGCGTCATCAGCATTTCCAGTGTGTCCCAGGCTGCGGTTGCCATGTGCGGCATGACCAGACAACGCTCAGGGTCGCGCTCAAGGACGATGCTGCGCTCAGCCATTTCAGACAAATAGTGCTCGTCTATATCAAACCAGTGACTGAATACCGAGCCCGGCTCCCGGGGCGTGGCCGGCTCGATATTCACCGAGTACATGTAGTTGTCTTCCGGGAATGGAAACGGAAAGCGGCTGATGGCCTGAGCGCTGTTGTGATACGTGAAATCGTCGCGGTAGCTTTCGAGCGGTTTGAATATGACGGACATAACAGGCTCCTAAAGATCAAGCAGCAACGCGCTGCCGCAAAGGCCGCGCGAGACACACGGCATGACGGTGTTGCTGCGCTCGGTTGCAGACAAATAGGCATCGCGGTGTTCAACCGCACCGTCCAGGTAGGCAACGGCGCACTGCCCGCAGACACCGCCGCGACACAGGTTGGGAATTTCCACGCCAGCCTGCTCCAGCGCTTCGAGCAGGCTTGAGTCACTGGCCACCTCGACCGTCAGGCCGCTGCGTGCCAGATTGGCCACGAACGGATGCCCCGGCTCGGGGGCGGCAAAAACCTCCCAATGCACCCGGATTTCGGGCCAGCCCAATTGCTCGGCGTGGACGCGGACGCCATCGATCAGACGTTGCGGCCCGCACACATAAACGTGCGTGCCAAGCGCCTGGCTGGCGAGTAGCGTGGCCAGATCAAGTACCTGGCCTTGTATTGAGTCGTAGGTCTGCAGCTGCGTGCCGAGATTCTCGCGCAGGCTGTCGAGATAGGCATCGGTAAACCCGCCACGGAAGGCGTAATGCAGGCTATAACTGGCATCCCGCGCCTGCAGCTCCGGCAAGTACGAGAGAAATGGCGTAATACCGATGCCACCGGCGATCAACAGGTGATGGCGGGCCTGCGAGTTGGGCGCAAACAGATTTGCCGGTGGCGATACCTGAAGCAGGTCACCCGCCTTCACCTGTTCGTGCATATAACGCGAGCCGCCTCGTGACTCATCCTGCAAGCGCACAGCAATCCGGTAGTGCTGCGTCTGTGCAGGGTTGCTCAATAATGAGTAGGCATTACGCACGCTGCGCTCGCCCACTGGCATGTGCACCACGACGTGGCTGCCAGACGAAAAACCGGGCAATGCGCCGCGCACCGGCTCAAAGGTGAACTCGCGAATCACCGGAGTAATTTGCGTCACCGCGGCGACTCGCACTTCAATCGGTGAGTTCATGGCCGCACCTCCCCGCGCACGTTGTTTGGGTCCAGGCAAACGCCCATGTACGCGCCGAGGCGCTGGGAGAAATGTGCGCGCACCAGAAGGTTGACGCCGCAATTGGCGCAGGCCACCTCGGTCTGATCAGCAATGTCCTGCAGCGCACTGCAATGCACGCAATACAACTGGCGTCGGGAGCCTGCACAGAACAGTTCGATTTCCTCATTGAGCATGCCGGCGTGGCGGGCAATCTCGCGGCACTGCCAGATAAAGGCCTCGTCGCCGCACAGATACAAACGTGTGCCGACCGGCGCACTGCGCAGCGCGGCGTGTAACATCTGTACAAGTTCAGCCTGACTGGCGGCCACTTGCAGTGCATCACTGGCAGTTCCCGTGCCGCCAATAGCCAGCACCTGTAGCGGTTGAGCGTGCGCCTGCAGTTCGCTGATAAGCGCTTCTACCGGCGACTGATCGAGTGCTTGCGCAACCACCAGTCGACGCGTCGCAGCCTTCGAATGGGGCTGGTTCTGGTAGACCGGTGTACTGAACAGCGGCTGTACCGCGTGCGTAGTCATGAAACGCCTCCTTTGCATCGCACCAACGCATTTTCAGGATGAGAATTGGACGGCTATTTAATTCTCAGTAGGAACATATTGTTCTTATTAAGAAAGCATGGAATGTGCCATTGTTTTTCAACTTATTGATTCATAACGATTAGATTTTCAGACCAGATAATTCCGTTCACCCAGCGCCGCCAGCGACCCAGCAACCCTGCACAAAAGTCGTTCATCCTTCGCCAGACCGCGCCTTTAAGGCGCAAAATTGGCCGTTACAGAAGCTGAAAATCTGCTGATTTTTTCCAGCCGCAAAACGCAAAAAGCCGAGCATATGCCCGGCGTTTTGGCCTCAGAATGAGGGGAAATAACTGTCTGTTAGAAACCCTGGCCGGGCACCCAGTTAGTGCCTGCCAGTGGCACCCGCGCCATAGCGGCGGACTCCATGGTCAGGGCCACCAGATCCTCGGGATCAAGATTGAGCAGGTGCGACTTGCCGCACGCGCGCGCCATGGTTTGCGCCTCCAGCACCAGCACACGCAGGTAGTTGGCCAGACGACGACCGCCTTCAATCGGGTCCAGGCGCTTGGCCAGCTCCGGGTCCTGAGTGGTGATACCGGCCGGGTCCTTGCCATTTTGCCAATCGTCATAGAAACCCGCCGCCGAACCGATCTTCTTCAGCTCGTCATCCAGGCTCGGATGGTTATCGCCCAGCGCGATCAGGGCTGCCGTACCGATAGCCACGGCATCAGCCCCCATCGCCATCGCCTTGGCCACATCGGCGCCGGTGCGGATACCGCCAGAGACGATCAACTGCACCTTGCGGTGCATGTCCATTTCCTGCAGCGCCTGCACGGCTTGCGGAATGGCGCAGAGAATCGGGATACCAACGTGTTCAATGAACACTTCCTGCGTTGCCGCAGTACCGCCTTGCATGCCGTCGAGCACGATCACATCGGCGCCGGCTTTAACTGCAAGTTTGACGTCGTAATACGGACGGCTTGCGCCGATTTTTACGTAGATCGGCTTTTCCCAATCGGTGATTTCACGGATCTCGGCGATTTTAATCGCCAGATCGTCCGGGCCAGTCCAGTCCGGATGACGACAGGCGCTGCGCTGATCCACACCGATTGGCAGGGTGCGCATGCCCGCGACACGCTCGGTAATTTTCATGCCCAGCAACATGCCGCCACCGCCCGGCTTGGCGCCCTGCCCCAGAACGATTTCGATGGCATCGGCTTTGCGCAGGTCATCCGGGTTCATGCCGTAACGCGACGGCAAGTACTGATAAACCAGATGTTGCGATTGCCCGCGCTCTTCCGGCGTCATGCCGCCGTCACCGGTGGTGGTGCTGGTGCCGGCGATAGTCGCACCCCGGCCCAGGGCTTCCTTGGCGTTGGCCGACAACGCACCGAAACTCATACCGGCGATGGTGACCGGAATCTTCAGGTGAATCGGTTTTTTGGCGAAGCGGTTGCCGAGAATCACATCGGTGCCGCATTTTTCGCGGTAGCCTTCCAGCGGGTAACGCGACATCGATGCGCCGAGCAGCAGCAGGTCATCGAAGTGCGGCACCTTACGCTTGGTGCCACCGCCGCGAATATCATAAATGCCGGTTTCGGCAGCGCGCTGAATTTCCTGAATGGCCAGGCGATCGAACGTAGCGGACTCGCGCAGGACAGGGGTTTGTTTCTCGCTCATGGTCTGCTCCTTAGTACGCGGACGCGTTATCGACTTTGAAGTTGTACAACTGGCGGGCCGAGCCGTAGCGTTTAAAGCTCGCCGGATCGACATCGAAGCCAGCCTTGTCGAGCAGCACACGGAGCTCTTCAATGTGCTCGGCGCGCATCTCTTTCTCGATGCAATCGGCGCCAAGTGACTTAACCGAGCCCTTCACGTATATGACCGTCTCGTACAGTGAGTCGCCCAGCGCATCGCCCGCATCGCCACAAACCACCAGACGACCGGCCCGGCCCATGAAGCAACTCATGTGACCAATGTTGCCGCCGACCACAATGTCGACACCTTTCATGGAAATACCGCAACGGGCACCGGCATCGCCTTCAATAACCAGTAAGCCGCCGTGTGCGGTTGCACCCGCTGCCTGCGAAGCGCTGCCTTTGACCCGAACGCTGCCAGACATCATGTTTTCTGCCACGCCAACGCCCACGTTGCCGTGCACCGTGATGTTGGCCTGCTGGTTCATGCCCGCGCAGTAGTAACCTGCATGGCCGTCAATCACGATGTCGAGCGGCTGATTCACGCCGACCGCGAGATTGTGCTTGCCGCCACTGTTGCTCACGCGCCACTCGCGCTCTTCGAGTTGCTTGGCCTGGTCGTGCAATGCCTGATTGAATTCGCGCACGCTGGCGCTGGATAGATCGAATGTTTTCATTGTGTGTGCGCTCCTCAGGCGGACTTGCGTTCCCAGATGTACATGGTGGCCGGCTCCGGCTCCCAGACTTTGGCTTTTTCGATACCTGGCAGACTGGCCAGCGCCTGATACTCGGAAGCCATAGCCACGTAGTCGTCGGTTTCGGCGAGAATGGCCGGCTTGCAGGCCACCGGGTCACGGATCACCGCAAAGCCGTCACGTGTGCCAATGGCGAAGGTGTAGAAACCATCCAGATCTTCCAGCGCGTGATCCAGGGCTTGCTTGAGGTTGTCGCCTTGACGCAAGCGCCAGGTCAGATAACCGGCAGCGACTTCGGTGTCGTTCTCAGTTTCGAACTCAATGCCATGACGGCGCAGTTCCTGACGCAGACGGAAGTGATTCGACAACGAACCGTTATGCACCAGACACAGGTCCATGCCGGTAGAAAACGGATGGCTGCCTTCCATGGTCACCGCACTTTCAGTAGCCATGCGGGTGTGGCCGATGATGTGGCTGCCCTTCATTTTGGCCAGTGAAAAGCGTGATGAAATTTCCTCAGGCAAGCCCATGCCTTTAAGAATTTCGATGCTCTGGCCAACACTCATGATGCGCAGGCCCGGCGCCAACTCGGCGAGTGCAGCGCGCACGGCAGCTTCCGCTGCATTAACCTTGAGCACGGCAGCATTAGCGTTCTGAAACCAGTCGAGCGAGCAACCCAGCGCGCCTTCCAGCGCACCCATCAAGGCTGTCCAGTCAAAATCGCTCGCCGTGCTTTGCAGCGTCAGCTTGATCCAGCCAGCGCCCACTTCATCACCGTAAATGGCGAAACCAGCGCTGTCCGGGCCACGATCAGTCATGGCCTGCAACATGGGTTCGAAGAGCTTACCGAGCTGGGATTCCAGCGCCGGGTTCTTCAAGTACAAGCCTACGATTCCACACATATTGATAACTCCTGAAACCTAAGGGTGTTGGTGTTGCCTGCTCACGGGCAGACAACAAAATCAGAAAAATTCGGTGTAACGCTCGATTTCCCAGTCGCTCACGTGGCGGCTGTATTCGACCCATTCCATGCGCTTGAGCTTGATGAACTCATCCACGATCTCGGGGCCAAGCACTTCACGGAACAGCGGGTCGGCTTCGAGTGCATCGCACGCCTCATTCAGGCTCTGCGGCAAGGTTTCGATGCCGCGTGCGGCAATCTCTTCAAGGCTCAGGCTGTAGAGGTTTTCGTTGCAGGCCTTGCCCGCGTCGAGCTGACGGTCGATGCCATCGAGGCCGGCGGCGATAATCGCGGCGCTGACCAAATAGGGATTGCAGCCGGCGTCCGGCAGGCGGAACTCGATGCGTCCGTACGGGATGCGCAACATGGCTGAGCGGTTGTTGTCGCCATAAGCGATGAACGCCGGCGCCCAGGTCGCCCCTGACAGCGAACGGCCGACAACCAGACGCTTGTAGGAGTTAACGGTTGGCGCTGCGAACGCGCACAACGCCGGGCCATGCGCCAGCAGGCCCGCGAGGAAGTGATAAGCCAGTTTCGACAAGCCCATGCCGCTGGAATCACTGGCGTCATGGAACAGGTTCTTGTTGGTGGCGCTGGCCAGCGACAGGTGAAAGTGCATGCCATTGCCGGCACGCTTCGGGTCTGGCTTGGGCATGAACGAGCAGATCATGCCCAGGTCGTTGGCAATTTCACCGGCAGCCATGCGGAAGAATGTAAAACGGTCAGCCGACTCCAGCGCATCGCTGTAGGTGTAATTGATTTCGAACTGGCCGCAGGCGTCTTCATGGTCGATCTGATAAATATCAAAACCCACCGGCTGCAGCGACTCGGTCAAACGCTCAAGAAACTCGCGTGAGCGTGAGAGGCCTTTATAGTCGTAGCATGGCTTCTCCAGTTTATCGCTGGCGTCCACCGCCTTGAGTTTGCCGTCTGCATCGCGGCGAAACAGGCTGAACTCTGGTTCCAGACCGGTGTTCAGCGACCAGCCGCGATCACTCAGGCGCTGAACTTGCTGCTGCAACACATAGCGACTGTCATAAGGATGCGGTTGACCGTTAACATGCCCCACGCACACGACACGGCCATAACCCGGTTGCCACGGCACAGGAATCAGAGTCGAGAGATCACCACGAGCCATGAAGTCCGGACCGTGTGGCTCCATGCCCATGCCCCAGATGGCGAACCCGGCAAAACCGGCGCCTTCTTCGGCCACGGCTTGCAGACCGCTTACCGGCACTGATTTGGTTTTGGCTGCACCGTGGATGTCTACAAACTGTGCCAGCACATATTTGATACCGTGCTGGTCGATGACTCGCTGGGTTTCGCTAGGCAACATGCTCTGCCTCCTGTGGGGTCTTTGATTTATTCCGCTTAGGAATTTAACTTTCCCCAAAAGAAATGCAAACAGCTTGCCAACCTGTGAAGTAAATAGCGCAAGACCAGTAAAACCGGCGATTGCTACTATTCAGATAAGAAAAATGTTTTCATATGCGGAATATCTTAGTATTCCAAAGAAACAAACCGCACATTACTAGTGCGAATTTTTTATTCCTGTACTTAAAAGGTGCAAGAGAACATGCGCAACACTGACGAATCCCATCCGCGTTTGAAGCTTGAACAATATCTGGGCATGCAGATCCGCCGGCAGCGCCAGGCTCAGGAACTCAAGATTGCCGACGTGGCACGCATCGCCAACATCAGTCAGGGCATGTTGAGCAAGATAGAGAACGCCCAGGTATCTACCAGCCTGGAAACCCTCAGCCGCCTGTGCGATGTACTCGGCATGCCCATGTCGAAACTGTTCAGCCAGTATGACCAGCAAGGCAGCGGTGCGCTGCTGGTCAAAGGCGATGAGGGTCTTGAGGTGGTGCGCCGCGGCACCGAGAAAGGCCACACTTATCACCTGCTCAACCACACCCGCGGCCCGAAGAAGACCTTCGAGGCGTATATGGTGACCATGGATGATGCCAGCGAAGAATTCCCGACGTTCTCGCACCCGGGCACAGAATTTTTGCACTTGCTTGAAGGTGAACTGGTTTACCGCCACGGTGATCAGCTCTACACCATGACGCCAGGCGATAGCCTGACCTTTGATGGCGAAGTTCCGCATGGCCCGGAAAAACTGGTGACTGTGCCCATTCGCCTGCTGTCGATCATGAACTACGGCAAGGAATAATCCGCCGGGGTGTTCGCCCCCTGCTACCTGACTGCTGCCAATCTACTGCGCCGGCCCCGAGCTTACGGGGCCTGTTCAGCGCGCCATGCGCCTGCTCTCCCGTCTCGTTTATAGCCGCCTCTGGCCAGCCTGCAGACCTTTAATACCCTGGCAACACTCAGACGTTTGATACCCGCAAGACTCGCCGCGATCAGATCAGCATCCCGCCATATCCACCCGCAATCAGCGACGTCGCGATCCTCACCGGCGCATCGCCCCGCCATGCCCATTATTGTTCCTGCCAAGCCACCGCCGAGGGGCCATTTCGCGCGACTGATTATTTCGGGCACGCGTTTGGCATCGCTTCTGCAACACCTTGCCTGACTGCTGAGTAAAGGCCTGACCCGCTGACGCTTTATGCGCTTGTGAACCTGCGAAGCATCATGTCTGGCCGCCTTTATAAATATTCCTGACAGGACAAAATATTTCCTAATAGGTATAGACAGGCAAGCTTCATTCGCTTATAAAAATCCCCACAAGAATTATATATTCCTTTCGGTTAATTTTATTCGCGGATGAATTTCTCTTTTGCCAGCGAGAAAACCGCCCAGGCTTTTAGCGAGGACTCCATGCACCAAGCCCCGAATCAATACATCATCAAAGTCAGTTGCCCGGCTACCTCGGGCATTGTTTCTGCGGTCAGTACCTTTCTGGCCGATCAACAGTGCTACATCAGCGAGATGGCGCAATTTGACGACGAGTTCAGCGGGCGCTTCTTCATGCGCGCGGTGTTTCGCTTCAACGCGGGCGTGCAAGGTGACATCAAGGAAGTCGAGCAAGGTTTTCTGCAGGTGGCAGCGGGCTTTGACATGGACTGGGAACTGCACAGCAGCGTAACCCCCATGCGCGTATTGCTGATGGTGAGCAAGTACGACCATTGCCTGTCCGACCTGCTGTATCGCTTCCAGAAAGGTGAGATGCACATGCATATCACCGCTGTGGTTTCCAACCATCTGGATCTGCGCCCGATGGCCGAGCGCATGGGCATTCGCTTTATTTACTTGCCGGTGAGCAAAGACACCAAAGCACAACAAGAGGCCGAGTTGCTGCGCATCATCGAGGAAACCGGTACCGAGTTGGTGGTGCTTGCCCGTTACATGCAAATCCTCTCGGATGAGCTGTGCCAGAAACTCTCCGGCCGCGCCATCAACATCCACCACTCGTTTCTGCCTGGCTTCAAAGGCGCTAAACCCTATCACCAGGCCTATGACCGCGGCGTGAAGCTGATCGGTGCAACGGCTCACTACGTTACCGGTGATCTCGACGAAGGCCCGATTATCGAGCAGGAAATTCAGCGCGTTGATCACAGTTACCTGCCGGATGATCTGGTGGCGACCGGCCGCGACACCGAAACCGTGGCGCTGTCAAAAGCGGTCAAGTACCACATCGAACACCGTGTGTTCCTCAACCACGACAAAACGGTGATTTTCAGATGAACAACCCAGTTCACGGCGACCTGATAGACGGCAAAGCCATTTCGGCGCTGGTGCTCAGTGAAGTGGGCGCGGCTGTTTCAGCATTACGCGCACAGGGAGTACACCCCGCACTCGCAGTAGTGCTGGTCGGCGACGATCCGGCCAGCCACGTTTATGTGCGCAATAAGGTGCTGCGTGCCGAGGAAACCGGTATCCGCTCGATCGAGCACCGTCTGCCAGCCGAAACCACACAAAGTGTGTTGCTCGATTTAATCGGCCAACTGAACGCCGACCCAGCTATCAACGGCATTCTGGTGCAGTTGCCGTTGCCAGCACATATCGATGAGACCCGCGTGCTCGAAGCCATCAATCCGGCCAAGGATGTCGATGGTTTTCACAGCAGCAACGTCGGTGGTCTGAGCCAGGGCCGCGCAGTACTCACACCGTGCACGCCGGCAGGTTGCATGCGCCTGCTTGAGCAAACCTGCGGCACGCTCGCCGGCAAGCACGCGGTGGTGATTGGTCGCTCGAACATCGTCGGCAAACCCATGGCCGCGCTGCTGCTGCAAGCCGACTGCACGGTGACCGTGGTGCATTCGCGAAGCATCGATGCGCCTGCACTGTGCCGCCAAGCCGACATCGTGATTGCCGCTGTCGGTCGCCCACGGATGATCAATGCCCGCTGGCTCAAACCTAGCGCTGTGGTGATCGATGTCGGCATCAACCGCATTGAGGAAGACGGCAAGTCACGATTGGTCGGTGATGTCGATTTTGCCAGTGCATTACCCCTGGTTTCAGCCATCACCCCAGTGCCCGGCGGTGTTGGCCCCATGACGATTGCCATGCTGATGAGCAATACCGTCAGCGCTGCACGTCAGCAACACATCAGCCATACGCAAGCGGTGTCCGCTATGGAGCAAGCATGCCTTACAACCTCCTGAAATACGGGCTTTCCTCGGACTATCCGATAGAAGCCGACCTGCCGCCTCCCCGTGAACTCAAGTCCAGTTACGACGTGGTGATTATTGGCGGTGGCGGCCACGGCCTGGCAACTGCCTATTACCTGGCCAAGTACCACGGTGTAACCAATGTTGCTGTGCTTGAAAAGTCCTACCTGGGCAGTGGCAATACGGCGCGTAACACCGCGGTGATCCGCTCCAACTACCTGACGTCGGAAGGCGTTCGCTTCTATGCCGAGTCGGTAAAGTTGTTCCAGAATCTGTCCAACGAGTTCGACTTCAACATCATGTATTCCGAGCGCGGTCAGTTAACCCTGGCTCACACGGATGCAACCGTGCGCGCGTTCCGCCAGCGCGCCGAAGTGAACAAGCATTTCGGTGGCCGTACCGAAATGATCGACCGCCAGCAGATCCGCGAGCTGGTCCCAAGCCTCAACCTTGACCCCGGCCATTTGCCGGTTATTGCCGGGCTCTGGCATATCGACGGTGCCACCGCTCGCCACGACGCAGTGGCCTGGGGATATGCCAAGCAGGCGGCCAAGCTGGGTGTCGAGATTCACCAGCTCACCGAGGTTGAGGATCTGCAAGTCGAGCACGGCAAAATTGTCGCGGTGAAGACCAATCGCGGCACCGTCAAATGTGGTTGCGCGGTACAAGCGGTGGCCGGTCACAGCTCACTGATGATGGCCAAGGCCGGAATCAAGGCACCCATTCACAGTTACCCGCTGCAAGCGATGGTGACTCAGCCTTTCAAACCATTCCTCGACCCGCTGGTAAGTTCCAGCGCCCTGCACTGCTACGTTCAGCAAACCAGCCGTGGCGAAATGGTCTTTGGCGGCGGCTCTGATCCCTACCCGCTGTACAACACCCGCTCGACCCTGGAGCTGAAAGAGAGCCTGTTGGCGCATGCCATCGAGATGTTCCCTTTCCTGGCCAACGCCCGTTTGATGCGCCAATGGGCCGGCATTACCGACATGACGCCCGACTACAGCCCGATCATGGGTTTATCGCCGGTCGAAAACTATTACCTCGACGCTGGCTGGGGGACCTGGGGCTTCAAGGCCACGCCGATCTGCGGCAAGACCATGGCTGAGCTGGTGGCAAGTGGCGGCAAGACTCCCGATCTGATCAAACCGTTTGCACTGGACCGCTTCTCGACCTTCCAGCAGGTCAACGAGATGGGCGCGACAGCGGCCAGCCACTAAGGAACATCCGATGAAAATCATGCCCTGCCCGTTGAACGGCCCGCGCAATATCAGCGAATTCACCTACGGCGGCGAACTTAAAGCCATGCCCGATCCCAGCCACTGCAGCGATGCCGAATGGGCCGCTTATGTGTTCAACAGCGACAACCTCGCCGGGGTCGTTACAGAGTGGTGGATGCATAACGCCTCAAGCTACTGGTTTCTGGCCGAGCGCCATACGGTGAGCGACGAAATTATCCGCACCTTTGATCCGCAAGAACTGTTCAAGCAGCGTGTCGACTTTGCTGTACCGGCCAAAGTTGAGGAGGCCACCGTATGACGTCTTTCAACCGCCTGCCCGCGCCAATGGGTTTACTGATCAACCGCAATCAACCGCTTGATTTCGAGTTCGACGGTAAGTCTTACCAAGGTTTTATGGGCGACAGCATCGCCAGCGCCCTCGTCGCCAATGGCCGTTGGTTGCTCTCGCGCTCATTCAAATACCATCGCCCGCGCGGCCCGTTGACCATGGCCGGCCAAGACGCCAACAGCCTGGTGCAATTACCGGACGAACCGAATGTGCTGGCAGACATGCACCCGCTCAGCCATGGCCTTAACGTTACGGGTCAGAATTATTCCGGCTCGCTGGATAAAGACCGCGACGCAGTGCTTGGCCACTTCTCGAAATTTATGCCGGTGGGTTTTTACTACCGTTCGTTCTACAAGCCAAAAGGTATGTGGAAGGTCTGGGAGCCGCTGATTCGCAAGAAAGCCGGCCTCGGTGTGCTCGACCTGAATTTCCAGCCGCAATACCACGACAAGGCCTTTCTGTTCACCGATATAACCGTGGTCGGCGCGGGCCCCGCTGGCCTGCAGGCAGCGCTTAGCGCAGCCAACGCCGGCGCCAAGGTCCTGCTGGTTGAACAGCAACCCTTGCTCGGCGGCTCACTGATATGGGCGCGCTTCGATGTAGAAGGCAATCAGACCCAGCAAGCTGGTATGGAGTTGATCAAGGCGGTCGAGCAGCACGCCAATATTCGTATTCTCACCCAGGCGACCTGCAATGCGTGGTTCACCGATAACTTCCTGCCCGTGATTCAGGGCAATCGCCTGTACAAGGTGCGCACCAAGGAGTGCATCGTCGCAGCCGGTGCATTTGATCAGCCGGTGGTATTTCGCAACAACGACCTGCCCGGCATCATGCTCACCAGCGCCGCCCAGCGGCTGATGAAACTCTATGCGGTCAAGCCTGGCAATCGTGCAGTTGTATTAACCGGCAATGACGACGGCTACCTCGCCGCACTCGACCTGCATGAGCAAGGCGTGACTGTCGCAGCGCTGGTCGACATGCGCCCACAACCAGACAACGGCGCGCTGGTCACCGCCTTGCAAAGTCGCGGCATCAACTGCCAACTGGCGAGCACGGTGTATGAAGCCCTGCATGGGAAAGGCATGCGCCATATCAGCGGCGTCGATGTGCGCCGCATAACCGGCCAGGGCCTGGTGGGTAAGGAGGCGCAGCACATCGACTGTGATTTGTTGTGCATGTCCGCCGGCTACATGCCTGTATATCAACTGCTCTGCCAGGCTGGCGGCAAGCTCAGCTACAGCGACAAGGACGCCGCATTTGCCCTCACCGGCCTGCCAGAAAACCTTGGCGTGGCCGGTTCGGTTAATGGCCATCACCGCCTTGAGAACGTTTTTGCCGACGCACGTAAAGCCGCCGCTGCCGCACTGAGCCGTCTTGGCTTGCAAGCCGAGCTGGCCGGTACAGCATTGCTCGAAGAGCCGCGCGTTAACTTTGAGTGGCCGATTTTTGCCCACCCGAAAGGCAAGGAGTTCGTCGATTTTGACGAAGACCTGCAAGTGCGCGACATCATCAACGCGACCCGCTACGGCTACCGCGACGTGCAACTGGTAAAACGCTTCTCGACCGTGGGCATGGGGCCGTCGCAAGGCCGCCATTCTGCCCTGCCAACGGCGCGTTTGGTGGCGCAGGCCACCGGTCGCAGCGTCAGCGAAACCGGCGTTACCACCGCACGCCCGCCGTTTGTGGCTGAGAAGCTGGCGCATGTTGCCGGACGTGGCTTTGATCCCGCCAGACAAACACCCATGCATCAACGCCACCTGGAAGCAGGCGCGAAGATGATGCCCGCAGGTATCTGGCAGCGCCCGGCGTATTACGGCAGCAGCGCCGAGCGCGACGCCTGCATGCAAGCCGAGGCCCGCCATGTACGTGAGAAAGTCGGCTTGATCGACGTCTCCACCCTCGGCGGTCTTGATGTGCGCGGCCCGGATGCTGCCGAACTGCTCAACCGCATCTACACCTTCGCCTTCCTCAAGCAGCCCGTGGGGCGTTCACGCTACGCCCTGATGACGGCAGAAGATGGCGTGGTGATTGACGACGGGGTTTGCGCGCGCTTCAGCGAAAACCACTTTTACGTGTCGGCCACCACCAGCGGCGTCGACCGTATCTACCAGCAAATGCTCAAGTGGAACGCCCAATGGCGTCTCAACGTGGACATCACCAACGTGACCGCGGCGCTGGCTGCCGTCAATCTGGCAGGCCCGGATTCGCGCAAAGTCCTGGAAAAACTCTGCACCGACGTAGATCTTTGCGCAGAAGGCTTCCCGTATCTGGGCGTACGCCTGGGCACTGTGGCAGGCATTCCGGCGCGCTTGCTGCGAGTCGGTTTCGTGGGCGAGCTTGGCTATGAAATGCACGTACCGGCGCGCTACGGCGAAGCCTTGTGGGACGCCTTGATGGAGGCCGGCAAAGCATTCGACATTCGCCCGTTTGGCGTCGAAACCCAGCGCCTGCTGCGCCTTGAAAAAGGCCACGTAATTATCAGCCAGGACACTGACGGCATGACCCATCCGGGTGAAATCGACATGAGTTGGGCAGTAGCTCGCAGCAAGCCGTTTTTCGTTGGCAAGCGATCGGTCGAAATCCTCGCGGCGCAACCGCTCAAGCGCAAGTTGGTGGGCTTCACCCTGCCCGCCACTTCCAGCAAACCTTTGGAAGGCCATCTGGTTCTCAAGGGCGCAGATATCAGCGGTAACGTCACCTCGTGCGAGTACTCGCAAACACTTGGGCAGATCATTGGCCTGGCTTACTGTGCAGCCGATCAGGCCACGCCGGGCGCGCAGATTCCTATCCGCGTGGAAGGCGCAGAAATGGTTCACGCCACGGTGGTCAAATTGCCGTTCTACGATCCAGAAACCTTGCGGCAGGAGCTTTGAACATGGCCTCACTACAAGCCCGTAACTTCAATCAGCGCAGCCCGCTGGCGCATCGTCATGTCGGCGCAACACTCGGCCCGATGGGCGACAGCGTAATCGTTGCCCGTTACGGGCAGCACGACGAAAAAGCCCAGTTGCAGCGCTGTGCCCTGCTCGACCTGAGCAATCTGCCGCGCGTGGGTTTTCGCGGCGCACACACGGCTGAATACCTGCGCCAACGTGGCTACCAACTGCCTGCCCAGCCCAATCAGGCCGTGGTGCAGGCGGATGGCAGCCGTGTAGCGCGGCTCTCGCAGAATGAATATCTGCTGCTCGGCAGCCTGTTGGATGGCGGCAGCCGCATCGCACTTGAGGAGGCGCAATGGCAATACGACGACACGCCGAACTACCTGCTGCCGCGACAGGACAGCCACGCCTGGTTGCTGCTGACGGGCGAGCACATCAGCGAAGTCATGGCCAAGCTGTGCGGCGTCGACCTCAGCGCGCAAGCCTTCCCGCCAGGCTCTGTGGCACAAACCTCGGCAGCGCGGATCAACGTGATCGTGATCAATCTGGCCGAGGGCGACTTGCCAGCCTTGCAGATTCTCTGCGACCGCGCCTCGGCTGACTATTTCTGGGACGCGCTGCTGGATGCAATGGCCGAGTTCGCCGGCGCGCCAGCCGGCATCGACGAACTGCTGTAACCCCCGGATGCGCCCTGCTTACTCAGGGCGCATTAACTCCTCTATCTCTCGGCAAGGGAGCCTGCAATGACCACCGGCGAACAACTCGAGCGCGACACCGATTACAGGGTCCCGGCGCTCCAACGCGGCTTGAGCATTTTGCAAATGTTTGGCGCGGCGCAGCGCACGCTGAGCATGAACGACATCGCCGAAAATCTGGGAGTCAGCGTCTCCGCTGTCTACCGAATCGTGCACACACTGTGTGAGATGGATTATCTGCGCAAGCTCGGCAAAAACAGCTACGAACTGGGCCCGCAAGTCGTCAGCGACGGCTTCAGTTACCTGACCAGCCGCGATCTGGTCGATGTCAGCTTGCCGTACTTAAATGCCCTGCGTGATCGCACCTCGTTATCGTGTCACTTGTCGATTCGCGAACAGACCGACAGCCTGTATCTGTACCGCGCATTTGCAGCTCAACGGCTATCAGTCAACATCCCGATTGGCACACGCATTCCCTGCCACTGCACGGCCATGGGCCGCATGTTGCTGACCGGATTGGATGCCAGCGAACTGAACAACCTGTATCAACATGCACGGCTGGACGACTATCCACCTCCCGCCCCGAAAACCCTGCCCGAGTTGCGCCAACTGGTCGAAGGCGACCGTGAGCGTGGCTGGGTCCTGCATCGCTCAGACTACTCCACAGCCATTGCCTGCGCGGTGTACAACCACCTTGGCGCCGTAGTCGCCGCCATCAATCTGTCTGGCCCGGAAGCGGTGATGGATAACGACAACGCACTGCAGAGCTACCTCGAAGCCCTCCAGCAATGCGCCCGCGAAATATCCCGAGAACTGGGCGCCAGCGCGCGGCATGGCGTCGCCTCAAATTATCGGTAGCGGCTGCTGGTGGCTTGCTTCGACTGACTCAGAAACCCCCAATAGCAGCCCTCATGTGCCGGCCCAGGCTTGGCACGGCCTTCTCGTTTACGCTGCTGAAACACAGGCTTCGGGCTTAGGTAGCATTTCAGTTTTTGCGCGAGGGAAAAAACAAAGCCGCTGACAATCTCGCGTCAGCGGCTTTGGGGTTTGCATAGCCCGTCTGAATCAGGTGCGACTTTCAGTCGCCAGTGCTTTGATAAAACCGAGCATTAACAGCAGCATGATAAACATGAACGGTAGCCCCATCGCTACGGCACCTGCCTGAATCCCTTTCAGCGCTGTGTCGCCACCAATCACGAACAACGTAATGGTGACCAGCGCCACCAGCAGGAGCCAGAGCACGCGTTGGCCTGCATGCGTATTGGGTTCTCCGCCGGCGGCCAGGTTATCAACGACCAATGCACCAGAGTCCATTGAAGTCACCATGAAGATCACCAAAAGCACAACCACCAGCCCCGAGGTGATTGCAGACATGGGCAGCACTTCCAGAAACTGGAACAACGCCATGTTGATATCGCTAAGGCCAGCCACCAACGTTCCTTCACCAGCAGCAATCTGATTGATCGAGCCGAGACCAAACGCCGCGAACCAGAAAATGCTCGCCACAGTTGGGAACAGCATTGCCGCGCAAACCAATTGTCGCAGGGTACGGCCTCGGGAAACCCGAGCGACGAATACGCCAACAATCGGTCCCCATGTGCACCACCAAGCCCAATAAAACACGGTCCAGCCCTGGAACCAGTCCTGATCAGGACGATCAATCCAGTTACTTAATGGCAGAAAATATTCGGCGTAGTCGACAGCCGTGGTCGCAACCGAACTGAAGAAGCTGCCCGCGCCCACCGCGACGGCAACCACCACAAACAATGCCAACGCCAGGAGCATGTTGATGTTGCTTAACAGCTTCACCCCGGAGTGCATGCCGCGCCACAAGGAAAAACCAGCGAGGCCCGTCACGGTTAAAATGAACATCAATTGGAAGGTAAACGAGTTGGCAATGCCCAGTACATGGGTAATACCCGCAGTTGCTTGCATGGCGCCCAAGCCCAGGGATGTCGCCAGACCAAACACCGTCAGTACCACGGTAAAAATATCGACGATCTGACCCGGCAAACCCTTATAAGCATCCCCGATGAGCGGTTTCAGCCCAGAGCTAAGGGAAAATGGCATGCCTTTGTTAAACGCGAAATAACCGATTACCAAGGCGCTGGTAAGATAAATCGCCCACGGGTGAAATCCCCAGTGAAACATGGTGGCGCCCATTGCGGCGTGAGCTGCCTCCGGTGTTTCTTTGAGTACATTCAAGGGCGTTTTCCACCACTCGGTATACTGCGCTACAGGTTCGGCAACGCCCCAGTAAAGCAGCCCGACGCCCATGCCAGCGGCAAACATCATGGAGAACCAGGAAAGCACGCTGAATTCAGGTTTGGCATCCTTGCCGCCCAGACGAATTTTTCCGTACGGAGACACTGCAATTCCGGCGCAGAACAGTACCGCCAGATTGCCCATGATCATGATGAACCCATCGCAGTTTTTCAGAATCCAACCTTTCGTGGCTTCCAGCGTCTGACCAAACGCAACCGGGTCGTATAGGGCTGCCAATATGAGTGACAACACGATGAAGAAGGACACGGGAAAGATTACCCGGTGGAAATTCAACCCCATGAACTGAATGTTCAAGGCCGGCGGTTGAGCAGCGTCTACAGCAATGTCTTTCATAACGGGGGCCTCGCTATTGTTTTTGTATTTAAGTCAATTCTGGAGCGTGTTTCGTCGCCGCGAAATCACTACAAGGCAGTTTTCCAGAACTGTGCCTGATACCGATATTCAGTGAGTCCAAACCGCAGGACAAACTATTTTATTGCGCCGATTTATGACTTTTAATCACTTCTGTAAAAGGCCAAAAATCGTCAACCAGCAAGCGTCGATCAACCTGCTTCAAGACCGATAAAGTCTCAGTCTATGTTTCGCAATCGCACGCTGGTCGTGCACGCCCAGGCGTGTACCCGGCGCAATATTCCATGCACGCCATGACGCAGCATCGCGTCCGTTTCAGCGATGCCTATTCATGACTTTTTGGCGACTAACGCAGGATGCAAATGGACTTGAATTGACCAGGCTTCATGCAAAAACACGCGCCGCGCCAAAGCCCCATCAAAGCCAATCCGTCTGCCAGGGGTAAGTCGATAACGCCTGGCAACCCTGGGCTGTAATCAGCACCTGTTGCTCAAGCTTGATACCTTCTTTACCGTCCTGCTCGCCGATGTAGCTTTCAACGCACACCACCATGTTTTCTGCGAACACGCCGTCGTAGCCCGCACCCTCCCAGTCCGCGCCTTTATGCGCCAACGCCGGATATTCATCGGCAAGCCCGACACCGTGGGCAATGCAGCAGTAGCGATTGGGTTGATAGACTGACGGGATATCCCATGCCTGCTCAGAAAAATCGCGATAACTCAGGCCTGGGCGCAGCAGGTCCATGTTGAAATGTATTTGCTCATACGCGAGTGCATAGAGCCTGCGCTGATTATCCGTTGGTGCAACATGGCCAACCGTCCAGGCCCGGGAGATATCGGCGCAATAACCGTATGGGCCTATCAAATCGGTGTCGAACGAGACAACTTCACCCGCCTGCATAACCCGGTCACTGGACTCCTGCATCCAAGGGTTAGTCCGCGGGCCTGAAGCGAGCAGCCGGGTCTCTATCCACTCACCGCCATGACGAATGTTTTCATAATGCAGCCAGGCCCAGAGCTGGTTCTCAGTCATTCCGGGGTGTTGTTCGTCGTGCATGCGCTGGATGCCTTGTTGGCAGACGCTGATCGTCCAACGCATCAACTCGAGCTCATCAGCCGATTTGATCATCCTCGCGCGTTCCATCAGGCTGTGGCCTTCATAGAGAGACAGCCCTTTTGACTGGAGTAGCTCAAGCCCTTCGAAGTCTGCGCGATCCACTGCAAGCCTTGCATCAGCACCGGCATGGTGTTTGACCGTAGCGACGATCTCATCCGCCCATTGCGCTGCCTTCTCGCTAATGCGTGAGCCGGCGCCGAAATAGCTCCAGTTCAGCGCGGGGCGAATTTCATCCAGCAAACTGTTGCCGGCATGCAAGTGCTCACAGTTATGAAACTCCCAGAGAATCACCGGGCCATCGGCAAACACCAGGGCGTAGCGTGCGTAGTTATGCAGCGTCCAGATCTGCATGTTCGAGGTATCAGTGGCATAGCGAATATTCACCGGGTCATATAGCAGCACCGCAGCACATTGCTCTTTGCTCAACTGCTGACGAACCCGCTGCAACCGGAAGGCGCAGGCAGCGCGATAGGTGGCGGCTGAGACAGGGTTTTTCAACACCTGCTGGTTTGACTGGCCCGTTGGATACTTATTTTTATTTTCAAACATGGCTATTTTCCGTCATTCATATTTGCGCTTGCACAGCCCCAGGCGCTGCTGCATGCCTGTCATCGTGATCTGCATCTGGGATAACCGGCTCAACCTGAGCAGCCAGCGTCGAACTGGCCAGACCGCTTGGCGTCGCCTGATGTTGCAAGGGCGCATCGTCTTGCAGATAAACACCCGTTACCTTGCGCTGCGTCACCAGCACTGCCAGAAAGGCGGCGCAACCGGTGAAGAAGTAGTACAGACTGGAAGCACCAAAACTGGCCATCACCACGCCAGCAATCAGCGGACCGACTGCTGAACCCAGGCCAAAGGTAATCAGCAATATGCCGGCGAGTGAGACACGCAGATGCGCCTCGATGTTGTCATTTGCCAGGGCCACGCCCAGTGGATACAGACAGAACTGCAGGCAGCCAATCAGAATGCCCAGGCCAATCAAAGCAGTCATTGAGAGTTCATGGATAATGGCCATCGGCAAACAGGCCAGGGTCAGCATAACCGCGACCAGCCTGATCAGGCTGGCACGAGGGAATCGATCAGAAAGAAGGCCCAACGGCAGCTGAGCCAACAACCCGGCACCGATGGTCAATGCCATGAACAGCCCGATTTGTGCAGTATCCAACCCTTGTTCGCTGGCATAAATAGCGGCCAGCCCATAAAAGCTTCCATTGATCATGCCGGACACCAGCACGGTTGCCAGCGACTGCGGCACGCGGTGCAAAAAGTGCCTGATAACAACCGGCGCGGGTGGATGCGGTGTAGGGTGAATACTGCCGGTGAGTGCAACTGGCACCAGGCATAACGCGAATGCCATCGCCACGCCCAGCAGCGCATTAATGCCCAGATCGCCATTGATGCTCAATGCCAGCTGGCCCAGCATCATACCGACATAGGTCGACAGCATATAAATGGCCATAACACTGCCGCGCTGATGATTTTGCGAGCACTCGTTCAGCCAGCTTTCGAGCACCATCAGCTGACACATCATGGCCACGCCCACCAACAATCGCAGCATCAGCCAGACGCCCATGTTCTCGCTGAATGCATGGGCCAGGACTCCGGCTGCAATCACACCCGCACAGGCGACATAGGTACGGATATGTCCCACGCGATCGATCAGCGTATGACCAAGCCTTGCCCCCAGAACCATACCGAGCGCATTAGCGGCCATCAAAGCCCCGCTCCAGACCGCAGCACCACCACTGGCATTAAGACGCAGCGCCAGATAAGTCATCAGGAGGCTGGAACCCAATTGCATCAGCATGCACGCCAGATATAACGCACCAAATGCCCGAGTCAGCCCCAGCATGTGTGTTCTCCAACCCGCTATAAACAGGCTGCGCCCAGCCAGTGCCGGGCGCAGCGATCATTTGAGGTGACTGCGACTCATGCCAGGCCGTGGCGTTGTTTCCAGTCACCCGGATGCACCACATAACCGAACAGCGCGTGACCGCCATAGACCAGCTCGGTGCCTTCGGGTATCCATAACATCTGACCGGGTTCAACCCGATACAGCTGACCATTCGCCTGCAACTCGAAGCAGCCTTCAATGACGAAAATCACTTCGTCATACAACAGCGTCCAGGCCACTTCTGCCCCTTCCCAGCGAGCAAAGCCGATTCCGATATTGGGCGAGACCTCATTGCTGATCGCGCGCGCGACAAAGGCTTGCCCATTGCCATCCCCGGCGGCGCTTCTTAGCGCAAAATCCAGATCGCGGTGATCGACCAGCAACACCGGACCTTTACCAGTAGTGGCGACTAAAACACTCATAATTCACTCCGACTGTTCCAGGCCGCCAAACGTATACGCGAGCGCACGCCAATTCCGAGGAATGGCTCAGGGGGATTTAACGAAGGCATGCCGGTTACCGCCTGAATGTCACGCAGCTGGTTTGAATCTGCGCCAATCGCCAAGTCGGCCAGCAGGGTCCCGGAAATGGTGCCCCAAGCGGCACCTACGCCGTTGTCGCAGGCTGAGGCGTATACATTGTCCTGCAGCTCACCGAAGAAGTTGGTGAAGTTACGCGAAATCGCGTACACACCGCCCCACGTATGCGTGAACGGCACATCGGCCAACTGCGGATAACGCGCCAGAAAAGCCTTGCGATGATCATTACGTACGCCTTCGCGCATCGCATCACTGGTGCTACGACCATACTTGGGCACGTGCTTGTAGGTATTACGGATGATCAACCGACGATCTTGAGTCATGCGCACGGTGGTGCCCGCATGATCGGCAGGGGTTAGACCCCAATCGAGCTGGCCGCCGAACCGTGCCAGCTCGGCATCACTCAGCGGTCGCGTCCAGCTGGCAAACGTCATCACCGGCAGCAGGCGATTGCGCAAAAAGCCAAATTCCTGGGTGAATATACTGGTGCCCAAGAGCAATTTGGGTGTGGTTATCTGGCCATTGCTGCCGTGCAGAATCCATCCACCATTGGGGTCACGCTCCAGACGCTGAATGGGCGATTCTTCGAGTAGCTCTACATTCTCGGGCAAGCTAAGCCCCAGGCCATTGACCAGTGCTGCCGGTTGCATCAAATAGCATCCGGGTGTGTAGATTGCCTGGCTGTAATGCTGACTGCCGATGACGTCGGCTAATGCCTCGCCATTGACCCACTTGAATGGCTCGCCCAACTCGTCCATCAATTTCGCAAAGTGCTCGAGATGCGCCTGCCCACGAGGGCCGACTGCACCTTGATACTTGCCGGCATGAGACCACTGACAATCAATCCCATGCTTAGTGACCAACCCCTGTAACTGGCTGATGGCTGATCGGTTCAGCGACAACAGGCGTTGCTTGTGGGCCGGATCCGGGTGTTCCAGCGCAAACTTGTGCGGCAGATCAATCACAAACCCCGAATTGCGGCCCGAGGCGCCATACCCAACACGCTGGGCATCGACAAGAATGATCCGCGCTTGTGGCAATTGCTCAGCCAAACGCCGCGCCGCAGCAAGGCCGGCAAAGCCTGCGCCGATAACTGCAAAATCAGCCCGCTGCATCCCCTGTAAACGCTTCGCCGCAGGGAGGTCGTTCAGCGCGCTGTACCAACCGCAAGTTGAATCATCCAAAGGCAAATTAACGCTTTTATTATTCATGATGCGGCCCTCAGGCTACGGCTTGTTGCGCGGTTTGGCAGGATTGCATCCAGCTATTGCGTTGCAGCTGCGCTTGGCGCCCCAGCAGGACAAAACCGCAAAGCTTGCCTTCTGCGCTGTAGAACCCTGCACTCATGCCATCGTCGGTTGGCGTGCAACGCCACTCACCTGCTGTGCCCATTCCGGGCGGTAGCAGGCACAGAGGCGCGGCCGGGGTTTTAACCATGACCGGCATCAGCGGGTAGCTGACTGGGCTCGCGTGTCCTAGCAAGGTTTTACTCAGCGCCTGAATGCCCTGGTTGATTGGTGCCAGATACGGCAACAGTTGCCCGTCAATCTCGATGCAGTCACCCAAAGCAAAGATCCCGGCAACCGAAGTCTGCAAATGAGCGTCGACCTTTATCCCACGATCGGTGGCAATACCACTGCGCTGCGCCAGTTCCAGATTGGGCCGCAATCCAACAGCGGACAGCACCAGATCAGCTTGCAGTTGCTGGCCGTTGGTAAGGCTAAGGTTGTACCCATGTTCGTTACGCTGAACCCGTTCAAGTGAATTGCGCAGATACCAGCTAACGCCCTGCTCGCTCAATGCACGCTGTAAATGCTGGCCGGCATCCGCCGGAAGAAGACGCTCCATCGGCCATTGGCCCAAACCGATAACACTCACATCAAAACCATTGCTGGCAAGGTCATTGGCAAACTCGCAGCCAATCAGCCCATCACCCAGAATTGCCACACGCTTAATGCCCACCAGACGCTCACGAAAACGCTGATAATCGTTGAGGTTGTTAACGCTGAGCAGCGCTTCATTGTCTCCGGAAATAGGCAGGCGAATTGGCGATGCACCGCTGGCCAGAACCAGTTGGCCGTACTCCATCTCACCTAAATTGGTGTGCAGTACACGCTTGTTGCTGTCGATTTTATCTACCTTGCAGTGCGCATAAACTCGCAAGCCCAGACGCTTTTCGATTGCCATTGCTGACTCACCTGTCAGCCCCTCAGCGGTCTTGCCCTGAGCCAGGCCGATAGACAATGCAGGCTTTGAATACAGATGTCCGGAATCCTGAGTCAGCACGCGAATTTCAACATTGGCGTCACTGCGACGCAGTGCCTGAGCCAAGCCATAACCTGCATAACCACTGCCGATGATGACGATAGGCTGACGCGGCAGAGCCGCTGCAACAGGAGCCGGCTTAACCGGCGCAGCCGCCACAGCAATAACCGGCTCATTGATTTCGAGCATTTCAAAATCACTTTTACCAACCCCACACTCCGGGCATACCCAATCTTCGGGTACGTCTTCCCAGCGAGTACCTGCGGCAATTCCGTCTTTAGGCCAGCCTTCGGCCTCGTCGTAAATCAGGCCGCACACCACACAGAGCCACTTTTTCATGATTGCCTCCGTCACTCGCCAGTCACACGAATCGCGACGTTTTTAGTCCGCACATAGCTGTACAGCGCCTCCTGGCCTTTCTCACGCCCGAAGCCAGACAAGCCCACGCCACCAAAGGGGGTTTCGATGCCGCCCGCGTACCACTCATTAATGAATACCTGGCCTGCTTTCAGTCGCCGGGTACAGCGCATGGCGCGGCTGATATCCTGGGTGAACACACCGGCCACCAAGCCGAAATCGGTGCCATTGGCGATGCTCAGCGCTTGCTCTTCGGTGTCGAACGGAATCACCGCCAAGACCGGCCCGAACACTTCTTCCTGAGCGATGCCCATTTGCGGCGTTACATCGCGCAATACCGTGGGCCGCATGAAGTGGCCATGGCGATCACTGAAGGCTTCGCCACCGGTTGCCACAATTGCACCTTCCTCGACGGCGCGGCGGCAAAGCTTCTCGATACCGGACAACTGCGCCGCGCTGATTACCGGCGTGAGATCCGGATTATGCTCACCCGCTCCGACCGTCAGACCCTGGGCAAGCTGAACCACTGACTCAACCACTTCTTCGTAGATTTCACGTTGCACCAACAGCCGCGACATGGCTGAACAGACTTGGCCTGCGTTGAAGAAAATCCCACCCTTGACGCTCGACAACACTTGCTCACGGTCGGCATCGGCAAACACCAATGCCGCCGATTTACCGCCCAATTCCATAACGCTTGGGGTGGCATTCTCAGCAGCAGCACGCAAGATAGACTGTCCGGTTGGCACCGAGCCGGTAAATACAATCTGATCAACCTGTTTGCTGCTGACCAGATAATTGCCCACTTCACGTCCGCGCCCACAGATGAGGTTGACCGCACCTTTGGGCAAATCGACTTTGGCGATGGCCTTGATCAATACACACATTCCCAGCGGCGACAGTTCTGGCGACTTAATCACCACCGCGTTCCCTGCTGCCAAAGCGGGGGCCAGAGAGCGTGCGCAGATTGACACAGGGAAATTCCACGGCACAATTTGCGCCGAGACGCCCATTGGATCGTATTGGGTAAAATCCATGTAGCCATTACCCAACGGAATCGAAGTGCCTTCGATCTTGTCCGCCATGCCAGCGTAGTATTCGAAGTAGCGTGCGGCCTCGGTGAACTCATCACGCGCATCGTTCAGGCTTTTGCCATTTTCCTGGCAAAGGACCCAGGCGCCCTCTTCGGCTACTGCACGAATCTCGGCGGCTATTTGCAACAGCCAGGTCACTCGTTGCGCCGGACGCACCCGGCTCATTGCTTGGCTGTCAGCACAACGCCGTGCTGCCTCGAGGGCGCGCTGAGCATCTGCAACCGAAGCCTGAGCAATGGTTGCCAGCGGCTCGCCTGTGGCAGGTTGATTGACGCTGAGACGGCTGGAGCTGTCGACCCATTCGCCGTCGATAAAATTAAGCCAGTGATTAGCAATTGCACTCATGACTCTCTCCTCAGGCCAACTGGTCGGTGGACAAGAATTGACGCGCCGCCCAGGTGTGGAAAAAGTGGGTCGGGATGTCCATCTCGGGCGAGAATGCGCCGCCCTTGTAGCCAGGTGAGTAACGGCCTTTCTGCATGCCTTCTACCGAGCTGATGTCTTCAGCGAAAACCACCTTCCAAGATTCAAGAATCGAGTTGCGGCAGGCGGCATACTCGTCGTTAAGCGCCTCATCACCGACATAGAACAAGCGCAGATGCTCAATGGTGCGCCCAGGTGCAACCGGCTCGAGTTGCATGGCAAAAGCGTGATCCGCCTGAATGCCAAGCAGCACGTTAGGGAAAAACGCCACGTATTCGGCATTGCGCAGACGATCCTGTGGCCAGCTCGGGAACATTGGCAGGTGCGTACCGGCCACGTCAGACAGGTTGTAGGCGTAGCTGCCTTGCCCGGCAAAGCTGTCACCGAACATGATGTTGTAGTGATCTTCAAGTCGCGAATAGGTGTTCAGGCTCGGGTGAACCCACGGCAGGTGGTAAGCCTCGCAATAATTCTCGACGGCCAGTTTCCAGTTGCAATTGATGTCCAGCGTGGTGGCATCAAAACCAGGGCGACGGCGCAGCAAATCCATGCCGTCGGCACCGAGGAACTGGGTCCAGCGATCGGTCAGCGGGGCGAGCATGTCCTCCAGCGGCTGTGCGTCGCCGGACAGGTTGATGAACACCATGTCCATCCAGATAGCACTGCGCAAAGCCTTGAGGCCATGCTTCTCGCAAGCGAAACGGTCATCTTTGTGCTTGTCGATACCGCCAACATGCGGTGTACCGCGCAAGCTGCCATTAAGGTCATACGTCCAGGAATGGTATGGGCAGCGAATAACACCCTGCACTTCGCCTTCTTCTTGCACCAGTTTCATGCCGCGATGGCTGCACACGTTGTGAAAGACCTGGACTAGGCCTTCGCGATTGCGCATCAACAGCAACGGCAAACCCATGAAATCGATCGGCTTGACCGAACCATTCTTGGTCAAGTCACTGGCAAAGCCGACACACGCCCAGGTTTTACCCATCACCTCATCGCGCTCCAGCTCAAAATAGCGCTGCTCGGTATAGAACTCGTTACCAAGACCAGTGGCTTGATGGATTGGATTGAGGACACTTTCCAGTTGCTGAACGGGAATGCGTTGAGAGATGGAATTGTTCATTGTTTTTCTCCCCTGCTGGGCACGTTAGGTCAGGTTCGGCAGGCGCATTGGCCACTCTCCGTTGACCGCGAGTTTCGAGAAAAACAGGGATTAGCGACAAACGATTATTTTCGTCAGCATTTATGACTTTTTATCACAGGTAATTAGCCAGCCACCGCTATTGGCGGACTTTAGTGATAAACCCAGCATACATATGACAAACGCTCATCAATCCATGCGTAAAAATAGCGCATCAGCTGGGCAATACGCGCGCGCGAAGAACCGCCGGTGTGCTCATTGCGTTACATGCAATGAGCACACCGGCGCATCTGCTGAAAACGCGGATCAGAGACCAACGTCAACAGCATCGGGAAGGGTTGGAAGTTGCGAGATTAACCAGGAGCGAAACTGCTTGACGCTCTGACGGGAAGACGTCCGGTTGCTGGGCTCAAGCAGGCAGAACTGACCCTCGGTGAGCAAGGTTGACTGAACAGGACGCACCAACGCACCAGTTTGCAGATGGTTATCAACCAGATTCGACCAGGCCAGGGCTATACCCTGCCCGCTGATCGCGGACTGCAACAGCATCGAGTAGCTGTTGATGTTGATCCGGTGCTTGGGCTCGACCATCTTCCGGCCGAGGCGCAAGAACCACTCGGACCAGCCGATCCAATCGCGCTGCGGATCCTCAAGCCATAGCAAGGTGCAGGTAGAAAATTGTTCGACGCTCACAAGCTCTGGGTGCTTGGCCAAATAACCCGGGCTGCACACCGGGAATACTTCTTCGGAAAACAACGGCGTAACCTGCATGCCTTTGGGCGCAGTTCGGCAATAGTAAAGCGCCAGATCGCAGTCCAGTCGCGAGTAGTCCTTGACGTGATCGTAGGCGATTATGCGCAGGTCGATGTCTTCGTTGTCACGCTGAAACTCGGCAACTTTTGGTAGTAACCACAGCGACGCCATTGCCGTGCTGGTGGCCACCGTGACTTGCTGGGCGCCGCGCCAATGGCGGATCTCGCCGGTGGCACTGGCGAGTTGCAGCAAAGACTCACGCACAACCTCGTAATACTGATTGCCCGTTGGGGTCAGGCTCATGGCTCGGGTTGTACGCTCGAACAGCGCCTTTCCCAGATAGTCCTCTAGCAGACGCACTTGGCGACTGATCGCTCCCTGCGTCACGTTGAGCTCGTTCGCGGCGAAGGTGAAACTCAAATGTCGCGCGGCGCTCTCAAAGGCAACCAGGCTATTGAGTGGCGGCAGTGGATTAATTTTCATCAGGCAATCCGTAATTCTTTGTTTTTATATCGACCCGCTGCCGCGCTCCAACTCAATCAACCAGTGAATTGTTGAGAGAAATGACTGGCGAGTCGCGAATATCGAGCCCGCCTTTTACGCCATCCGAGATTCACTCCGCCAGTGTTTTCTGCAAATCGACTGCATCAATTTGTGAGAAAACGACCACCGGTAAGTCGCTGCAATAAAAGCAAAAAGCCTGCACTCAGGCAGACTTTTCTTGAGTCGATTTCAGACTTGAGAATGCCCTCCTAATATCAGAAACGCATGTTATATGGATCGCACGAAAAGTCTCTGCTTTTCAGACGATTGCCGACGTTCGCCTAAATATCCAACACCAGACAAGCACTTTTAGCCCGTGAGCAACAGGGTGTGAACTGGTCGTTCATAGCGTGTTCAGCGGGTGTCATAAAGGCATCGCGGTGGTCGGGCTGGCCGTCGATCACGCGAGTCAGGCAAGTGCCGCATATGCCCTGCTCGCACGACACAGGAATGATCACGCCAGCTTCATCGAGAACTTGTACCACCGTTTTGTCTGCCGGAATTTGCAACACCAGACCGCTGCTGTTCAACCGGACTTCAAAACTAGTGTCATCAGCCGTAACTGTAGGCGCAGCGCTGAAGTATTCGCGGTGCAGGCGATTTTCCGACCAGCCCAATGCTCGCGCACTCTCAAGTACAAAGTCCATGTAGCCCGTTGGCCCGCAGACGTACAAGTGGGTTTGCGTGCATTGCCTGGCCAGAACAGCTGTAATGTCGAGCCGTTGTTGCTCATCACCATCATCAAGGTGAACATGAACATTGGCGGCAAATTCGAGCTGCTGCAGGCGCCTGACAAACGCCGCTTGCTGCGCAGAGCGACTCGAATAGTGCAGTTCAAACGCAGCCCCATTTGAAGCCAGGCGTTGCGCCATGCAGATGATCGGCGTGATACCAATCCCCCCGGCGAACAACACACTTCGCGGTGCGCTTTCATCCAGCGCAAACAGATTGCGTGGCTCGCTGATCCATATTCTCTGGCCGACGCGCAGTGCTTCGTGCACAGCGCTCGAGCCACCTCGCGAAGCTGGGTCTTTGAGGACAGCAATGCAGTAACGAGTGCGTTCTTGCGGATTATTGAACAGCGAGTACTGACGGACCAGCCCGTTGGGTAGGTGCACATCGATGTGCGAACCGGCAGCAAATGCTGGCAAGTCACTGCCATCAGGATTAACCAACTCAACGCTGACAATGTCTCTGGCGACCAGGCGCATGGCCGAGATCAATACGTCCATCACGATGCACTCCGGGCGAAAACTGCATCATCCGCCTGTTTTTCTGCTGCAATGATGCGTTCGATAATTCGGCGCGACTGCACCCCGCCAGCATCGATATTGAGTTTGAGCAGATTGCGTTCGGGATGCGCCAACAAGTTGCGTTGCTGACGTTCGAGCATTTCCAGATCCTCCGAGAAGATCTTGCCTTGACCCGCGCGAATGGTCTCGGTCAACTCAGCGTCTTGCGCCTTGAAGTTGCGCGCCATGCCCCAGAAATACCAGATGGATGTGTCGGTCTCCGGGGTAATGAAATCCACCACGATACTGCCGGCCTTGTGCTCTGGCGCGGCGTCATAACCGCCGTTGCCCGCATGCGCTACACCCACTTCAATCATTACATGGCTTGGTGGTGAGAAGCGGCAGATCTGCCAGCGATCCACCGACACATCATCGGCCAAACCATTCCCGCGCAATGCCGCACGCCAGAACGGTGGCGGCATGACACCTTCCATGAAGCGACTGGTGATCACGTTCTGGCCGTCAACTTTAGTGGTCACCGGCGCTTCATCGATCTCTTTCTGACCAATGCTGGAAGCATGCACATAGGTTTCATGGGTCAGATCCATGAGGTTGTCGACCATCAGCCGATAATCGCAATTGATGTGGAACAAGCCACCGCCGTACGCCCACTCAGGATTCTGAGCCCATTCAAGATGAGGAATCAGGTCGGCACTGGCTTGCTTGGGATCACCCGGCCACACCCAGATAAAGCCATAACGCTCCTCTACCGGGAAACTGCGAATTGCCGGAAAACCCTGCACACGCTGATTCGGCATGCCGGCCACCTTGCCATTACATTCCATCACCAGCCCGTGGTAGCCGCACACCAGTTGACCGTTCTGCACATAACCAAGGGACAACGGCGCTCCACGATGCGGGCAAAAATCCTCAACGGCCGCGACCCGGCCTTCGTGGCCACGGTAGAACACAATGCTCTCGTTACAGACCTTGCGCCCCAATGGCTTATCCGCAATTTCATCCGGGGTGCAGGCAACGTACCAGGCGTTTTTCGGGAACATGCTCAGCTCTCGCTTATTGTTATCAATGGATCCAACTTAAGCAAAATCTACTCATAACACTGAGCTTAATCTAGCCATTGGATCCAGCGAGTGTGCGATTAACGAACACAATAAGCTCCGATAACTCGCCAAATCCAACACTGGAACCAGGGACTGGTTCAAGAGTACATTGGCAACCTATAAATCTAATTGGATCCAATAGAGGCTTTAATGAGCGGTTCAGGCCAGCGCGTACTCAATCTGTTACGCAAGATGATCATCGACGGCGAGTTCCCTGCCGGTGAGCGGCTCGCAGAGATTCCCACAGCCGAACGGCTGGGCGTGTCGCGGATGCCTGTGCGCATGGCTTTTCGCGCTTTGGAACAGGAAGGCCTGCTGATTCGGCTCGGCGCCCGTGGCTTCACGGTTAAACAGATGACCGCCGATGATCTTGCCGGAGCGGTTGAAGTCCGTGGCGTTCTTGAGGGGCTGGCCGCGCGCCAGGCAGCAGAACGCGGGATACCAACCGGGATTCGTGAGGTGTTGCTGTCCTGCCTTGAACAAGGCGATCAGTTATTCGCCAAGGGCTACGTCAGCGAGGAGGATCTGGCTGAATATCACGACATCAATAAGCGCTTTCATCAGGCAATTATCGACGCCAGCAATAACATGGCCATCGCCGAGGCGCTTGCCCGCAATGAGCACCTGCCCTTCGCGTCCGTCAGCTCATTAGCCGTCGACCGCAACGACCTGGCTCTGGAGTACCGCCGCTTCAACTTTGCCCATATGCAACATCACACCGTCGTAGATGCGCTGTTAAGCGGCCAGGGCGCACGTGCCGAGATGATCATGCGTGAGCACGCCAATGCCACATTGCGCTACGCACATCTTTTCGGCTCCACGCCGAGGGACGGGCTCAAAATCATTCAGTGATGGCTGAATCAAGGCTGCACGAGAATCCGCACAGAGCAATAGACCGTGTTCGAAACTTGGCAGATCTGAGCAAACGCAGCGGCCTGCCCCGTCGCCAAAGCAGCCCTGCTGCTTGGCGAGGGGCAGCAATTAGGGCTTACACCACAAACCCGTAAAGGTCCCACTCGGCTTCAGATATGTCCAGCTCCAGGCGTTGCAACTCGGCCCGTTTAATCGCTACAAACGACTCGTGCAAACACTGCCCGAATACCTCTTGCATGAAAGCGGATTGCTCAAAGCGATCAATTGCGCCTTTCCAGCTGGTCGGCAAATCCGCCACATGCTCCTTGCTGTAGCCATTGCCCTCTACCGCAGGGCCCGGGTCGGTTTCTTCGCGAATACCTTTCATGGCCCCGGCTAATGTCACTGCGGCCACCAGATACGCGTTGGCATCAACGCCGGCTACGCGGTGCTCGAAGTGACGGGTCTGGGCTGAACCGTCAGGTACGCGCAATGCCACTGTGCGGTTTTCAAAGCCCCAGGTATCCGATGCTGGCGAGTAGACCGCCGAGGCAAACCGCCGCCACGAGTTGAGGAACGGCGCCAGAATCAGCGCCGTGTCGCCTACTGTTTTGCGGATGCCGCCGATGGACTGCAGCATCAGCGGGCTCAATTCACCCGAAGGCTGATCAGCGTACAAGTTGCTGCCGCCTTCATCGTTCAATGACAGATGCAGGTGCATACCCGAACCGGCTTCTTGCCCGAACGGTTTGGCCATGAAGCAGGCCTCCACGCCGAAGCGACGGGCCACCGAGCGAATCAGGCGCTTGGCCAATATCACATCATCCGCGGCGCGCAGCAGGTCCCGGTAGCGGATGGTCAGCTCGTACTGACCTACCGCGTATTCCGAAATAACCGACTCCATGGGAATGCCCAGATGCTCGGCACCGGCGTAGATCATCTCGAACAAGGGCGACATTTCATCCAGTTCATCAACCGCCATGGTGTTGCGATTAAGCGAGCGGCGGCCCGACAGTAAGTAGCGCGCCGGCTGATACCGTCCGTTGGCATCACGTTCTTTGTCGATCAGGTAAAACTCAAGCTCAAACGCGCCCATGGGTGCGTAGCCGGCCTTGTTGGCGGCCTCGACCTGCCGGACCAGAACTGCACGCGGATCGGCATTAAAGGGCGTGCCATCGGCGTTGTACATGCTCACCAGCACCACGCCCCGCCCTGAATGGGGTTGCAAACCGAGCGTTCCCGGCACTGGCCAGCAGCGTTTGTCGCCACCGCCATCGTGCAATACCAGTGAACAGTCGACGTCATCACCCGCAACATCCTGTCCAAACAGCGAGGTCGGCATGGCGCGTCCCGACTCATACAGCGACTCCAGCTCATGCCGGCGAATGGTCTTGCCACGCCCGATGCCGTGGCAATCGGTCATGACAATGTCGACGCCTTTAACGTCCGGATACTTGGCCAGAAACTGATTCAGCTCTTCCATCGTGGCCCCTGAGGGCGATTTAGCATTCATATCGGTGACCAATAGTGGGCAGGGAGTTAGTCAATCAAACCCAGATTACGGGCGTGAGCATAGGTCAGCTCAATGACTTTTTGCGTCTTGGCGATCAGCTCATCGGCTTCGGCGTGCGTCAGGCTGAACGGCGGCGCGATGACCATCCGATCGCCAACCGCGCGCATGACCAGGCCATTGTTGAACGAGTGTTCACGGGCGATCATGCCGATCCTGGCCTCGGCCGGGAAGCTGCTGCGTTTGGCCTTGTTCGAACTGAACTGAAAGGCGCCAATCAGGCCGGCCATAACCGCTTCACCCACCATCGGATGCTCAGCCAGTGCCTTCCATTTCTGCTGCAGATAAGGGCCTATGTCATCGCGCACGCGCGTGACCATTTGCTCTGACTCGAGAATCTCAAGGTTGGCAATCGCCGCCGCACACGCAGCCGGGTGGCCGGAATAGGTAAAACCGTGGGCAAACTCATCCCCGCGCTCAAGCAACACTTGGGCGATGCGATCGGACACGGCCACAGCGCCCATAGGCACATAGCCCGAGGTGATGCCCTTGGCCATAGTCATGAAATCGGGCTCGGTGCCCATCAACTCGCAGCCAAACCACTCACCTGTGCGCCCGAAGCCGCAGATAACCTCATCGGAAATCAGCAGAATGTCACGCGCTTTGAGGCCCGCCGAGAGTGCCGGCCAGTAGGTAGAAGGTGGAATGATGACCCCACCAGCGCCCTGAATCGGCTCGGCAATCATCGCGGCAACTTCGTCGGCACCGATTTCGTCGATCATGTCGAGGGTTTGTTGTGCCACATGCAGGCCGAAGGCTTCCGGGGTCATGTCGCCGCCATTCGCCCACCAGAACGGTTGAGGCGCGTGCACCACATCGGGAATCAGCATGCCGCCCTGTGCGTGCATACCGCCAAAGCCGCCCAATGAGGCCGCCGCGACTGTAGAGCCGTGATAGCCATTGGTGCGACCCACCATGATGCGTTTCTCGGGCTTGCCTTGCAGCTCCCAAAAGTAGCGGGCCAGACGGAAAATCGTGTCGTTGGATTCAGAGCCGGAACCGGTATAGAAAAAGTGGTTGAACTGCGCTGGCGTGACTGCTGCCAACTTGCGCGACAACTCGATAACCGGCGGGTGCGAGGTATTGAAGAAGGTGTTGTAGAACGTCAGTTCGCTGAGCTGACGGGACACCGCGTCAATAATCTCCTGACGACCATGCCCAACGGACACACACCACAGCCCGCTCATGCCATCAAGCAACTGGTTGCCTTCGGTGTCGGTGAGATACACCCCTTTGGCCGAGCTGATCACGCGCACGCCACGGTCATTCAATTCGCGGGAATTGGTAAACGGGTGCAGGTGGTGCTGCGCATCGGTGTGTTGCAATGCCAAGGTTTGTTTCGACAAGCTCATGATTTCCTCTCTATTGCTTGGGCACGAAGGCCCTGCTGTTATTGGGTTGCGACGCTGCGGTCGGTCAACCGGGAAAAATTAAGTCGCGGCTTTGTAATTGAGTGTTCACCGCTACCAGGCTTACCCGGCGAGCGGCTTTTCTTGATCATTTATGCGGCGTAGATCCCAACCAATTCAGGCCTATGAACCCGCCGGCAACGCATCCAGTTCCGGCATCGCCACCTGCAGCGCCTTGGCGCACAGCTGCACGGCCTGATCGATATCGCGCTTGGTAGCGCCTGACATCTGCGCTGGATGCTTACAGCAATAAATTTCATAACTTTTTGCGATCGCAGATCACACGATATAGGCTTAACGAGAGATTTCGCAAGCCCATCGAATAGATATATTTTTGTGCCCTGCTGCGGCTGACTTTTGCGGAAAAATCGGCGTTCAAGCGCCCTTCTGACGTGATACCGCCGGGTTAGGCGTCATCAATGTGCCAATTTTTTCTGGCCCGACGTGCCGCTGCAGAATAAGATTCCACAGGCGCACAAGCTTGTAGAACTGTTTGGCGAGCACCACCGCAGAGTCCTCACATGGAGAACACGTGAAAGATAAAAGCCCGATAGGCCTTGAAACCATTGAAGTGGCCCCGCTCCATGAAGTCGTCTATCAACGGCTGACGCATGCGCTGATGTCGGGCCAGATCAAGCCCGGTCAAAAACTCACTTCACGCAAGATTGCCCATGAGTTGGGCACCAGCGACATGCCGGTTCGCGCCGCGCTGATGAAGCTGCAATCGCTCAAGGCGCTGGACCAATTGCCCAATGGCTCGCTCACGTTGCCAGTCATGACCCGTCAGCGCTTTGCCGATCTGATGAGCACGCGATTGGTGTGTGAAGTTGCAGCGGCTCGGGCGGCAGCCGATGCGTTCAAAAAGGCTGAGCTCAAAGCAATTCAAAACGCCTCCTCTGCCCTGACTCAAGCCGCCAAGAACAAGGACATCGACGATTACCTGCTGCGCAATTACGAATTCAAATTCATGATCTATCGCGCCTGCCATTCAGAGTCGTTGATCTTTCTGATCGAGACACTCTGGCTGCAAGTCGGCCCGTTCCTGCGCCAGTTTGGCAGCAGTTACGCGGGCAATCTGGAGGCCATTCTCGACATCGATTACCACGAGGAAATCGTCGAAGCACTCGGCCGTGGCGATGGTGATGCAGCCGCTGAGGCGTTGCGCAAAGACATCGCCGACGGCATGGCTTTTCTGTTGGAGCATGGCGAGTTTCAGTGACGGTGAGCCCGGTTGAACTAAGCCGGTTGCGCTTTGAAGCGGCTCCGGTATTCACTGGGGGACAGCCCGACAATGCGCGTGAAAACCTTACGAAAGGCACTGGGGTCGGAGTAGCCAACGGCCCACGCCACGCGCTCCACCGACAGGTGGCCCAGTTGCAGCGCTGATCGCGCCTTGCTGACCCTGAGTTGCTGGCAATATTCTGATGAAGTCATGCCGGTGGCTTTTTGAAAGCGCCGCAAGAACGTGCGCTCTTCGAGGTTGGCCAATGCTGCCAGCTGGGCAAGCGACACATCCTTGCCTTCTACCGTTTGCAGCCAGTGCTGGACTTTAAGGATGGCACTGTCGCCATGCGCCAGTCGCGGCGCAAACATGCTGTAGTAGCGCTGCTCCCTTCCCGGCACATCAATCAGCAACACTTGCGCGGTCTGCAGCATCACATTCGGCCCGAGAAAACGCTCGACCAACCGCAGGCCCAAATCTGTCCAGCTCATCAGGCCGCTGCTGGTAATGATGTCTACGTCATCGATCAATAGTTGGTCGGTGTCTACGCAAATATCCGGAAAACGCGCCTCGAACGCCTCGGCTAGTGCCCAGTGCGCGGTAACCGTGCGCTGGTTAAGCAGCCCGGTTTCGGCCAGCACAAAAGTACCTGCACAAACAGAGGCCAGGATGCCGCCATTGGCATGCACGCCTTGCAGCCATGTAACGGTCGTGGCAACGCGGTGTGGATCAATCGGATCACCGAGCTTTGGCGGCACAATCACCACGGCCAGCTCGCAGGGCAAGTCTGGCGAGCTGTCGAACACCCGCACGGGTGGCGTTTTCTCAGAGCTTGCCTGCCAGTGCGTTACACGTACGGGATTGTGCTCGAGGCCTGCATGTTCAGCCGCAATTCCTCCTGCCATCAGCAGTAAATCAGTCACGCCAAGCACGGCCGCCTGCTGCGCTGACGGGTATAAAACTACACCGATTTCGATTGGCTGCATGGTTGTCATGTGTCGTTTTTTACCCGAATTATGTCGATATGGCCACTCGATACTCTAGCACATCCCCGTGAGAATGGAACCGTCATCCATTCAATATCGCTGGAGTGAAGCATGAGCAAGCACGCAGTTATTGTCGTCGACCTGCAAAACGAATACCTGCCAACCGGCAACCTGCCTTTGCACCGCATCGAGCAAACCATCAGCACTGCACTGGCGGTCGTAACCAAGGCGCGTAAAGCCGGTGATCTGATCATTAACATCAGGCATGAATCGGCTGAGCCTGATGCCCCGCTGTTCACTAAGAACACGCCAGCGGTTCAGTTCATCGAAGCAATGGCGGCGCAGGATGATGAGCCGGTGATTGTCAAAAATTTCCCCAACTCATTTCGCGAAACCGAACTCAAATCGATCCTGCAGGCGCACGCCATCGACACGCTCACAGTGGTCGGCGCAATGAGCCACATGTGCATCGACGCCACCGTGCGTGCGGCAGCTGACTTTGGCTACCCGGTGACAGTTGTAGAAGATGCCTGCACCACCCTCGACCTGGAATTTGCAGGCCGTAAAGTACCGGCTCCGGACGTACACGCCGCGTTCATGGCAGGCCTGGCGTTCGCCTATGCGAACGTGGTTAACAGTGCTGAATACCTGAAGGGCTGAACCCTAGCACTCGCTGCATGATCCGTTTGCAGGGGCGCTGAAATGCCCCTGCAAACCTCACATACCAACTGGCTGATTATCGACGGAAGCCCCTCGCGCAATCGGAGCGTCCCTCACGCCAGCCAGTCCAGCGTCAGTAACAACCGGGGCACACCGTAAGAAGCCTGCGGTGAGCGGTGGATCAAACCCTGCCCCTCATTACCCACCCAACGCTCTCCCTTGGCCAGTAACACATGGCCCGTTTGGGCGCGATTGATCAGCCCGTCATCTACTGGCTCCGCAGCTGTCTGGCCGAGCAATCGGCGGTCCATTGCATCCTCAGTGAGCCACTCACTGCCCGGCCCGGCATAACTAGTAATCAGTCTTAGCGGCACATGGTCGACGTGAAAGCGCGGGCACATGGCTTGGTCCAATACCCGCATGCGCACGCCAATGCGCTTTGCGTCGACCAGGCAGACAAACGCACTGACCAGCCAGCGCACATCACCGAGCAAAGCCTCATGGCCGGGCAAATGGCTGTATCGCGCGAGGAAACCTGCAAGGTCGGGCTGTTTATCTGCATCATTCAGATCGAGCGTGATCGATTGAGCTAAGGTTCGATCATGGGCGACGACATCTGCTGCGAAATCGGTGATGTGAGCCGGTAAATGCCGCTGCCAAACGGCCAGATTAACTTGCTCTCTGAGCACCTGCGCCAAAACATCTACACGTTCGCCAGTAACCTGTTGCACAGCGTGTTTGATATTCAGAGCCAGCATCAGGCAACTTCCTGCTCGGTCCATGGGCCGAATGGGTCTGGCAGTGCTTGCCAGGCAGCCGCACCCTGAGCCATTTCCTGATCATCCAACAAGCAGGCATCCAGTTCTGCAGTCAGCCGCGTGAAGTCGATGTTCTGGCCGATAAAGACCAATTCCTGACGACAGTCGCCGACCTCTTCCTGCCAGTGCTTCTTAATTATTTGTAAGCCTTGCTCATCCTGCGGCCATTGATCTTGCGGCACAAACCGCCACCAGCGCCCAGCAAAACCGTGGCGCATCAACCCACCCGCCTGCGACCAACTGCCGGCCTCGCGGTACTTGCTCGCCAACCAGAAAAAACCCTTGGAGCGAAGCAGGCGGCCATTGGTCCATTCACGGTTAATGAAGTTGAAAAAGCGCTGAGGATGCAGCGGCCGGCGCGCCCTGTAGGCACCAGAGGCGATTCCGTATTCCTGAGTTTCCGGCACGTGCTCGCCGCGCAACTCCTTGAGCCAACCCGGCGCCTGAGCGGCACGCTCAAAGTCAAAGCGCCCCGTGTTGAGGATTTTTTCCAGCGGCACTGCGCCCATCACCATCGGCACGATTTCGGCATGGGTATTGAGCCCCCGCAGAATAGCCATCAACTCATCGCGTTCATGACTGCTGATCAAGTCTGCCTTGCTCACCAACAGCACATCGGCAAACTCGACCTGCTCGATCAGCAGATCGGTGATCGAACGTTCATCCTCATCACCAAGGGTTTCGCCGCGGCTGGCAAGGCTCTCAGCCTCATGAAAGTCCCGCAGAAAGTTAACCCCGTCGACCACCGTGACCATGGTATCCAGACGTGCGAGATCAGCCAGGCTCAGGCCATCTTCACCGCGAAAAGTAAAGGTTTCCGCCACTGGAAGCGGCTCAGAAATACCGGTGGACTCAATCAGCAAGTAGTCAAAGCGGCCTTCGCGGGCGAGCCGCCCTACTTCTTCCAACAGGTCTTCACGCAAGGTGCAGCATATGCAGCCGTTGCTCATTTCCACCAGTTTCTCTTCGGCGCGATTGAGGCTGACATCGCGCTGAACCTCGCTACCATCAATATTGATTTCGCTCATATCGTTGACGATTACCGCCACCTTCAAATTCTGTCGATTCTTCAAAATGGCGTTGAGCAACGTGCTTTTTCCTGCCCCGAGAAAGCCGGACAACACGGTGACAGGAAGGCGGTTTTTCATGTTTTGAACTCCATCAGTATTCGGTTTGCTGCATCGGTAGGTGTTTGTGCGAGCGGTTCAAGTGCGGGCGTCGCATTGATCGCCTCTAGTCGCCGCATGTTATAACATAACAGAACACATGCAATAGGCGAGCAAAACATCAGCAGCAATGGTGCGGGTCGCATCTCATGATTGAGCGCACTTCTATAAAACGTGCGCCGGCCTCTTAAGCAGCAACCTGCGGGCTCACTTAAGCCTTGTGAGCATACAAAAGCCGTTTCCTAAAGAGGGTTTGGGCGAGCCGAAAGATTGAAAATGATCAGTTAGTTTCCGTGGCAAAGCACATTTCATGGCGTGGTGCCTGGGTTACTAAGCAGCCGTGTAGCAGTTTTAACGGAAGCTACTTCGGGGAATCAGTCTAAAAAAACGTCTTTTGTTTTCCCGACTTCAGCCTCCTTTGACGCGCCCTAGCCTATTGCGGCGGTGTGGTGTGGCACGCCTTGCACGAACGCACCGGCCCGCTCTTGTGAAATGCTTGCAAACTTTGCAAATGACAGCTCACGCAGAGGTTATGGAAGTCGTGCTCAATATTGACCGCCAGCCGGGGCGTTTCTTTATGGCAAAGCACGCAGGTGCGACTGCCGGTGGCTGAGACTGCCGATGACTTATCACTAAAATCATGGTGGCAAACCACGCAGTTAACCGAGCCGTGATTATTGTGCTCGAAGTTGATCGGCAGCACTGGGTGCTGGCGTGCAAGATTGTCGTGACCGGCACGTATTCCAACCGCAAAGGCAATCACCAGCGGGATCGTCAGCAGCAGCCCCCAACGTCCATTCATAGCGGCAAATCCACGCTGCCCAGTACTGAATACACGGCTGCAAGCAAAAGCCCGGCAAACAACACACCCAGACTCAGGCACGTTGCCAGATACGCCGTGTGGCGGCGGCGCCCGCCGGGGCCTGTGTGTGCTCTACCGTGCATGAACAAGGGGTATGCCAGCGCCAGACCAGTGAGCAGCGACCAAAATGCGGCCTTGACCGGCACTGTGCTGTAGTAACCGATGCAGATCATGTGCACTGCTGTAAGTATTACGACTAGTGCACTTGCAGCGTAATGCCAACGCCTGAAGTGTTGATGGGTCGCCCAGATGCGTTTGCGCACCGCCGTAAGGCTCAGTGGCACCAACAATAGCAGAATCAAGGTGGCCAGATTGCCGGCAACCATTGGCCAGGGCGCACCGGGCGAAAGCTGATCAAACACCAGCGGCTCATCCACCAGCATCACGACAATATGTACCGCCAGCATCAACGCGGCGACAAAACCCAGGTCACGGTGCAGCGCCATGAAGAATTTGCCGTCGTGGCGCGGCTGAGCCAAAGGCCGACCGGTGTAGGCAAATAACAAGAGAAATAAAACCCCGGCGATAAAGCCGCTGGCATTGGAGAAATCCCAGATAAGGTTGACACCAGGCATCGCGCCCAGCAGAAATATTGCACCAAACGGCAGTAACAGACACAGCGCAATGCGCAGGCTGAGCACAAACATACGGCATTACCCAATAAGACTGTCGCGCAGCAATTCAACCGCTATAGCCTGCGCTTTATGCTCGATTCATGGCTCTTCAGCATTGCAGTGCGAAGCCGAAGAAGGATGCAAGCTTAACCTTACTGATCAATCCGCTAACGGGTCTTGGTTTGCCTGCCAATCATATTGTTGTGCTTGCCATTGCCCATCCCGCAGCACGCGGAATGGGCAATTGAGGTTTATGCAGACAGTTCTACACGTGGGCGTTGGCTTGGCTTTTCAGCTTCTGGCGCTTGTGCGGGCTGTAGCTGGAAATCGAATTCAATTTCAGCAAAGCCGGGTTCAACCTGCAGTTTTTTGGCCGCTTCCGGGTCACTGTTGAAACGCACTTCTGCAACCAGGCCATCGCGGGTTGCGAAGGCAAAGTCATCCCACAGGTACTTGTCGCCCGCGAGGTTGATCTGGGTTGTCAGATGGCGATAGCCGGGCGCACTGATAAAGAAGTGGATATGCGCAGGACGATTACCGTGACGGCCCAGTTGGTCGAGCACCTCTTGAGTGGTGCCGGTTGGCGGGCAACCGTAACCGCTCGGTACGATGCTGCGAGCACGATAGCGACCTTCGCTGTCAGTCACGATACGCCGACGCAGATTGAATGCCGACTGGCTGCCATCAAAATACGAATAGGTGCCTTTGGTGTTGGCGTGCCACAGATCAACAATGGCACCCGCTACAGGCTGCCCTTCGCTATCGACCACACGCCCCTGCAGGAACATCGTCGCGCCCGGGTCATTGCCGTCGTCCATGCGTGCCTCGCCGTGACTCAGCGGCGCTCCCGCCACATACAGCGGGCCTTCAATGGTTCTTGGTGTTCCGCCGGTAATACCCACCTGCTGATCACGGGCGTCTTGCAGCAAGTCCAGGAAATGCTCAAGGCCAAGGCCTGCGATCAGCAGTCCGGCTTCCTGATTACTGCCCATGCGGTTGAGGTAATCGACGGCCTTCCAGAACTCGTCGTCGGTGATATTGAGGTCTTCAATGACCTTGGCGCTGTCCTGCAGAATACGCAGGATGATGGACTTCAGACGCGAACTGCCAGCGTCGTTGCTGAAGCCACTGGCCTGTTTGAAGAACGCCTGAAGTTCGGCAGTTTGGGAAATGCGAGTGGTCATGCTCAGCTACCTCTACTTATTATTGTTTCAGGAACAGTGATCAACGGTCGTCGCTATGGATCGACGAGGGATGCCGGCACAACCCGTCCACCTCGATATCCATGTAAGGGAACAGCGGCAATTGCATGAGCGTGTCATGCAGCGCCTCGACACTCGGTACATCGAATACGCTGTAATTGGCGTAATGCCCGGCAATTCGCCACAAGTGTCGCCACACGCCACTTTCCTGCAGGCTCTGGGCCAGTGCTTTTTCATCGGCTTTGAGCTGATTGGCTTTGGCCGGGTCCATGTCCTGCGGCAGCTTCACGGTCATTTTTACGTGGAACAACATGCTGCAATCTCCTTCGATCAGTGACGGCTGAAGAACGCCAGACGCTCTTCATCAAGGGTTAATCCGAGGCCTGGGGTACGCGGCACATGCAGCGCAAAATCGCGGTACTGCGGCGCTTCAGTGACGATCTCTTCGGTGAGCAGCAGCGGGCCAAACAACTCTGTATGCCAGGTCAGCTCTTTGAGGGTGATAAACGCATGCGCCGAGGCCAGCGTGCCAATTGCACCCTCAAGCATGGTGCCGCCATACAGCGAAATACCCGCTGCCTGAGCGATCTGGGCCGTGCGCAGCACTGCGCGGGGGCCACCGTTCTTGGCAATTTTCAGGGCAAACACACTGGCGGCGCCGTCAGCGGCAAGGCTGAAAGCTTCCTCGACACTTTCAATCGACTCATCGGCCATGATTGCCGCCGGGCTGCGTTGATTGAGACGGACCTGACCGCTGCGGTTGATCCGCGCAATCGGTTGCTCGATCAGATCGACGCCGTTCTCACCCAGCTCCTGACACGCACGCAGTGCGACCGATTCGGGCCAGTACTGGTTAACGTCGACACGCACACTGGCGCGATCACCCAGCGCCTTTTTAATCGCAATAACGTGGGCCAGATCCTGCGACACAGGGTTTGCCCCAATTTTCAGTTTGAACAGGCGATGGCGGCGCTGATCGAGCATTTGCTCGGCTTCGGCGATGTCGCGTGCAGTGTCGCCACTGGCCAGTGTCCAGGCCACTTCCAGGCTGTCCCGCACACGGCCGCCCAGCAGCTCACTGACCGGCAACCCAAGGCGCTTGCCCTGCGCGTCGAGCAGTGCTGACTCGATACCGGATTTGGCAAAGGTATTGCCGGTGATGTGCTTATCGAGGCGCAGCATTGCCGCATTGATGTTGTTGGCATCCTGAGCCTGTAGCAATGGGGCGAAATGCGCGTCGATGTTGCACTTGATGCTTTCAGGGCTCTCATTGCCGTACGCAAGGCCGCCAATAGTGGTGGACTCACCGATGCCCTCAATGCCGTCACTGCAAAGAATGCGGATGATCACCAGCGTTTGCTTCTGCATCGTGTGCATGGCGAGCTTGTGCGGGCGAATGGTGGGCAGATCAACAATGGTGGCGCTGACGCGTTCAATAACAGGCTGATTCATGGAGCGGTCCCTAGCCATAATTAATGGGCGCATGCCGAGGCGGCAACGCGTTCGACGCGATGAAACAGTCGGTTGAAATAGACCAGACTGTCGCCTTCATCGCGGGTCGATACCTGGTCCAGTTCAACAAACAGCACCGAGTGCGAGCCCACAGATTTGTAATCGCTGATGCGCCCTTCCAGGCTGACCAGCGCGCTGCGCAATACCGGCAAATCGTGCTGGCCAGAATTCCAGATATCCCAGCTAAAACGCTCCTCCATCGACACTTTGGTCATACCGGCGAAGTGCTTGGCGAGGTCTTCCTGATCACTGCACAGCACGTTGATGCACAGTTTGCCGTTGCCCTTGAACACATCGTGCATGGCGCTGTTGCGGTTGATACAAACCAGCACGGTGGGCGGCGAATCGGTGACCGAGCAAACAGCGCTGGCAGTAATCCCGCAACGCCCCGCCGGGCCGTTACTGGTGATGATGTTGACGGCTGCCGGCAATTGCGCCATGGCATTACGAAAGTCGATTTGCGTCTGCTCGAGATTGCTCATGCTGTCGCCCTTTTATTAGAGTGGGCTGTGCGCCTGTGTGCTTGCGCTAACGCATGCGTCGCAGAAACAGCAGCCGATGACTTGATGGGCACAGATTAGGACGCGGCAATCGCCGGGTATATCCAGACGGTCCCCATCGCATGGAGGGCTTTCCGCTAGTCGACTACGTAGTTTCTTTATCGTCATAGCGGCCCGCAGTGAGTAAGCTGCTGTGAACGCCACATGCGCATGACGCTCAGGGACTCAACCTGATAGATGGCCGCCGGATGAGAACAATAAGATGCACGCCTTGCAGACCGATAAAACCAAACCGATTGTTTACATCGTTGACGACGATCAGGCCCTGCGCACCTCGCTGGCCTGGCTGCTGGAGACTGTGAGTATTGACTCACAATGCTTCGCTGGCGCCGATGAGTTTTTGCGCCACTACGACGCCTCACTCCCCGCCTGTCTGGTACTGGATGTGCGCATGCCTGAGACCAGTGGCTTCCAGCTGCAGGAAATACTCAACGCACGCAGCATTCAAATGCCGACCATTTTTGTCTCCGCGCATGGCGACATCCCGATGACGGTCAAAGCCATGCAGAACGGCGCCATCGACTTTGTCGAGAAACCGTACAACCCCCAGCAAATGCTCGACCGCATCCAAAGCGCACTGAAATCGGCAGTGCACAGCCATGCGCAACAGCAACAGCGCCAGCAACTCAAAGACAAACTGGCTCTGCTGACCGATCGTGAACGCGAAGTGCTGATGATGGTGATTGACGGCAAGGCCAGCAAAGTGATCGCCCGAGAGCTCAACATCAGCGTCAAGACCGTTGATGTGCACCGCACCAAGATCAAGGACAAGATGGAAGTCGGCAGCATTGCCATGCTGGTCAGGGAAGTGCTGAGCCTCAACAGCGAAGAATCGCTGAGCGAAACCCGCCATTAATGAAAAGGGCCGGATGAGTCTGCACCCATCCGGCCCTTTCAAGACAAGCCTTACGTTGCCCGCACCAGCTTTCACTGGCGCAAAGCAACTGCGTGCAACAAGGCCCGTTCTTAAAGGTCAAGCACCAGCCGCGCACTCTTGGCCCGCGACACACAAGCACATATCTGCTTGTTGGAGGCTTTCTCCATGTTCGACAAGCAATTGTCGCGATGCTCAGGCTCGCCTTCGAGCACCTCGACGATGCACGTACCGCAGATGCCTTCACGGCACTCGGTGTCGATATCACAGCCGTGCGCCTGCAAAACATCGACCAGTGAGCTTTCTTGCGGCACCTGCAGCACCACACCGGAGCTGGCAAGTTCGACCTCGAAACTTCCTGCAGCCGCGCCAAGTACCGCCGGATCGGCCTGGAAGTGTTCCAGGTGAATGGCTTCTTCGCTGCGCGTGCGCGATGCAACTTCGACCACTTTGGCCATGAATGGCGCGGGGCCGCAGGTGTAAACGTGCGCCTGATCATCGGCTTGTTGCAGGCAGGCGCTCAGCGCTTCATCCAATGCCTCGGGCTCCACACCAAAGTGAAACTCAACATGATCAGCAAACGGCGGTGCCTGCAACAGGCTGGCAAATGCCGCAAACTCGGGGCCACGGGCAAAATAATGCAAGCGATAGGGTTGGCCACTGGCTTGCAGCCGATACGCCATGCTCAGTATGGGCGTAACACCAATGCCGGCAGCGACCAGAACGTGCGAAGCCGCGTTGGCATCCAGGCGAAACAAACAGCGTGGCGCGCCAATCTCGAGTTCGGCGCCCTCTTCCACCAGCTCATGCAGTGCCTGCGAGCCACCGCGAGATTGCACCTCCCGCTTAACCGCAACTAGGTAGGCCGAACCGTCATCCGGTGGGCTGCATAATGAGTACTGGCGGGTTACCCCGGTTGGCCCGGTAATGTCGACATGTGCGCCCGGCTCGTAGGCATCGAAGGGTTGCCCATCGACCCGCACCAGCCGCAATGAACGGATGTCTCGCGCCTCTTCGGCAATTTTTTCTATTCTGACTTTGATCATGGCATCACCCGCCGAAAACTACGCGCAGGGCCCATTCGCCCTGCGCAAATGGAGGTTGTCCACGCGCTTCAGCGCATGAACAAGCCACCGTTGATATCCCAACAAGCACCGGTTACCGAGCTGGCGTTATCCGCTGCCAAAAGCAACACGGTGTCGGCGATGTAGTCGGCCGAACCCAGCGCCCCGACTGGGATCAGCTGCTTCATTTGTTCAATGCGCTCCGGTGCGACGATCTCGTAAACCACCGGCAGATCCAACGGGCCCGGTGAAATGCTGTTGACCGTCACGCCCTTGCTCGCCAACTCGCGGGCAAACACCTTGGTCAGCGTGGCCACTCCGCCCTTGGCTGCGGCGTAATGAGCGCCCGTAGCAGCACCGCCGTTTTGCCCGGCCAACGAGGCAATATTGATGATGCGACCAAAGCCCCGGTCGGCAAAATGCTGACCAAATACTTGGCAACCAACAAAGGTGCCGCGCAGGTTGATGGCCATCGACTCATCAAACTCTTCAGGGGTGATATCCATCAGCGCGGCAACCTTGGACTTGCCGGCGTTGTTGACCAACACATCGGTGCCGCCCCAACGCTCGGCCAGCACCTTGCACGCCAGTTGAAAGTCACTTTTCTCACGCACATCCAATTGCACGGCAAGCGCACGTTCACCACTGGGATCAAGCTGGTCGGCCAAAGCCTGTACCGCGTCCAGTTGCACGTCTGCCAGGGCCACGCGGTAACCCGCTGCGTGCATTCGCTGGGCAATGCTCGCGCCCAAACCACGCGCCGCACCGGTAATCAACGCTACTCGATTCATCTGTTAATCCTCAGAGCAGAAAGCCGAGCGCGCTCAAGCTGTCGGTGGAATTGATCAGGCGGACCACCTTTTGCTCCAGCTTGGCCGTGCCATTGCTGAAGCGGATACGGTGCGTCAGCTCCGCCGCCATCGGCGTATGCACGCCACGCTTGTAAGCGAACAACAACTGCGCGGAGGTCACCTCAACCACATCGCCACTGCACTCAACCAGATTGAACCGCGAGACTGTACGCAGCGTACGGGCCGCATCTACCGCCGACGGCGAATGCCCGGCACTGAGACGCTCGATACGCAGCGCGCGCATGCGCGCGTCGTCGTACACATTGTTGAGGCTGCTGGCGAAGTCGCGGGTATCCGGGTCAATCGGAATCACGTATACCCCATCCTCGCTCCACAGCTGGGACCAGGCGGCGTAGTCCTTGTTGTCGAGCAGCGCGGCTTCATTCCAGATAAATTCGATGGCCTTGGCCAGAGGCGCATTAAGGCCTGCAAGTGTGTTGTGCTCAGTCATTGCTCATCATCCTTTTCCACATGGCATACGCTTCACGCATACCGGTCTCATCAGTGGCGTGTGAAACCTTGTCGCCGTTGTCCGCCAGCACTTCGCGGTTGAGGCCGCGGTTCACCAGAATCGGCACCTGCGGGCCAGCTTCGGCACCGCGCTGAACGCGCTCCCACGCCTCAGCATCATCCGGGCTGCCAAAACCGAACGGGCCCTGGAAGTGCTCGTGAATACGCAGACGCTCGCGGTTGGCGATTTCCGGGCCGCCCTCCATGCCCAGCGCCACATGGCGAATCTCGGTCTGTTTGACCGAAAGCGGATTGAGCACACGGAAGAACGACATCGACATCGCGACGTTGGGGAACAGGTTCAGGTTAAAGCCGGCGCCATGCAGCGAACGCACGATACGACGCACCTGGGCTGGCTCCATGGTTTTCGACAACTCTTCGGTTACGTGGGCAAAGCGTTCCTGCAGCTGCTCGCTGCCATCATCGAACTCCAGGTCGACATGCTCAGGCACCATCACCATTACGCTGTGGCCGTTGCCAAGCGCATGGGTGACCGCTTGCGGATCGGTCATGAACGAGAGCATTTCCGAGGTTTCTTCATCCACCGACGACATGAACGACTTGTGCACGATCGGGAAGTGATAACCGTCAGTGGTGTTTTCCAGCTGGATTTTCCAGTTACCGTTGAAAGTGAACTTGTGTTCGCCCTGCGTCTTGATCGGATAACCAGCGCCCTGCTTCATGAACAGGTCCATCCAGTGTTTTGCGCCGCCGAGGAAGTCTTCAAGCGGCTCAACGTCATCATTAAAACTGGCAAAAATCATCCCGGCGTAGCTGTCTACGCGCAGGCTGTTGAGTGGCAATTCACTCTTGTCGAGAATGTCTTCGTAGCCGTCTGGATACGGCAGCGCACGCAGCTTGCCATCCAGCGCATAAGACCAACTGTGATACGGGCAGGTAAAGCCGGTAGCGTTGCCCTTGTGCTTTTCACACACCGTTGCACCACGGTGGCGGCAACGGTTTTCCAATACGTTGATTGCGCCCTTCTTGTCCCGCACGACAATAACCGGACGACGGCCGATCGTGGTCGTGCGGAAATCACCGGCATTGCGCACTTCACTTTCATGGCCGACCCACACCCAGGTGCGGTAAAAAATCTTCTCAAGCTCCTGCTCATACAAGTCAGGGTCGTGGTACAGCGACACATCAACGCGATCATCCTGTACCAGTTGGTCCAGGCTTGAGCTCTTGGCGATCAGCCCGAGTTCGTGGCTACTCATTGGATTGTCCTCATACAAGGTTGTTATAAGCAGGCTGGGTATTCAAGGCGCGTTCGAGTTGCGCACCGAAGGCGCAAACCTGAGCGTCAGCCCCTTTACGCCCGACGATTTGCAGGCCAACGCTGAGGCTGCCATCGGCAAGTTTCACGGGGACCGACAGCGCCGGATGGCCACTCAAATTGAACGGTCGGGCCAGCGCAGTCATGCTGCCGACCATCTGGCTGCTGCCGGCCTCACTGAGTAATGGCGGCAGGCACGGCATGCTGGGCAACACCAGCACATCAGCCGACTGCAAGGCTGAATCAATGGCCTGGCTGAATTGATGACGCATACCCTCGGCGTCGGCGACTTCGGCGTCTGTGGTTTTGCTGGCATTGAGCAGCCGCGCCTGAACGTCAGCGCCGATCAGACCACTGCGGGTCAAATGACCAAATGCAGCCCAGGTTTCCTGATTGATAATCGCAACGCCGGCACTGAATGCTTCGTTGAAATACTCGGCTGCAAGCGTGCGACGCTGCCAGCCAACGGTGTCGAGTGCGCCTCGCAACGTTGCTTTGACCAACGGATCACAGGCCACATCAAGCCAGCCGACACGCACATCGTGTTCGGCTACCTGCTCGGCAACGAAACCGGGGCAAATGATCTGCATGGTCGCGGTAATGTTGGCCATGTTGGCGGCAAACGGCCCTACGCAATCGAGCGTGGTATGGGCCGGATAAACCCCCGCACGACTGACCCGCGCAAACGTTGGCTTGAGACCAAAGACCCCGCAGCACGCCGCAGGCACGCGCACCGAACCGCCGGTATCAGTGCCCAACGCAACATCCGCCAAGCCAGCGGCAACGGCCACTGCCGAACCGCTGGACGAGCCGCCTGGCACCCGCAGTGGCGCTTGCGGGTTAACGGCGGTTCCGGCCCAGTTATTGATTCCGGTGACGCCGAACGCCAGCTCATGCATGGTGGTTTTACCGACAATATGCCAACCAGCCGCCAGAATGGCCTCGACCACCGCAGCATGTTTGCGCGCCGGCGCAGCATCTTCCAGCGCCCGGCTGCCAGCTTTAGTCGGCTGGCCGGCGATGTCTATCGAATCCTTGATGGCGACGCGCAATCCGCCTTTGCCGACTTCGAGGGTGTTGACGAACGCATTCATCGAGCTGCCTCTCCAAGCGGTGAATGGAACAACCGACACGTGCGAAAGTGGGCGATATACCACTGGCCATCGACACAGACGAAGTCGATATTCAGGCGCGCACTGATAAGCTCACTGCCGCCTTCGGTGTAGCTCGAAATCTGCTGCATGATCCATTGCCCGCTGGCGCGACTGGCGCTCTCATCGACCTGCAACAACTCACTGGTGAGAAAGTGCAGGTTCAGTGAAAAGTGACTTGCCGGCGGCAGATAGCTGGCGACAAATTCGGCAACGGCCTGGCGACCCTGTTGACGACCAAAAGTCTGCTCGGCATCAGCGCCAACGCCTTCCCAGATAGCGTCCGCAGCAAACAACGCAGCCAGATCCGCTACCTGAGTCGGAGCATGAGGCACATCGCAGAAGTCCATGTACCGCGCCAACAGGCGGCGAATATCACTCTGCGCCTCAAGCACGGCAAGGCGCTGCTGTAGCGACTCGATTGCGCTGTTCATGGCTTAGCGCGCCGCTTCTGGAATGGTCAGCGGGCGGCCGATACGCGCTTCAACCTTGGCGTATTTCCACAGGCTGTATTCGCCAACCGGCGTGGTGCGGAACAGGTTGCAGGCGTCGATCACGCTCTGGTGGCAATCGACATCGGCCATGATGTAAACGGTCCATGGCGAGGTGGTCGACGGGCCAACCATCAAGCGGTCATCATCCAACGCGCCGAGTACATTAATTCCTGGCATCGCGCCCAACGAGCCCATCATGGCGCTGAAGCCCTTCCACACATCCAGCCCCTGGCCGGTTGGCAGGTCGAAGAAGTTTTGGGTGATGCCAATGCAAAACATTACGCGTAGCGGCTCTTGAGTGGTCTGAGTCATGATCAATCCTTAGCTGAATAGAGTGTTTGCTGAGCGCTTAACGGCTCACAGGAATCCGGGGAATGGATCGACGCCGAGCATCACCGAACCGGCGCCGTCGTATATGCCTTCGCCGAGAAAGGCGTGCTGGGTGACAACCATCGAGTCGCGCAGATAGCGCTGCAGCGGATGGCGCGAATAAATCGCCACGATGCCCGCCAGGGTGTAAGCACGCTGCACTACGTTGGCCCCGACGCGCGCCATGTGCGCCGCCGACAAACGCAACAGTGAAACCTGCTCGTTGGTTACTGGATGACCCGCGAGGATCGAGTCCCAAACCTGAGTGGTGGACTCATAAAAGAAACCACGGGCGGCGCGCAGATCCGCTTCGATCTTGGCGGTCTCTACGCGAAAATATGCGCGATCTGCCAGCTTCGGCGCGCCAGTGGCTCCGGTGCGGCCAGAAGCCATTTGATTGAGTTCATCAAGCGCAGCGCGGGCCAGACCCAGGTTGACAACGGCGAGCACCTGCGCGGCATAGGCGATGGTTGGATAGCGATACAGTGGCTCGTCGATTGTCGGTTTGCCGCCGCGAATAAAGGTCCACTCGTCGCTGACTACCTGGCCTTGAATACGCAGGTCGTGGCTGCCAGTACCTTTGAGGCCGACAACATCCCAGTTCTCGACAATTTCTACCTGATCCGCCGGAAACAAGGCGGTACGGGGTTTGCCACCTTGACCACCACCGATGCCAACACCGAGCACGTCTGCCCCTTTGCAACCACTGGCGAACTTCCAGTTGCCACTGACCTTCCACCCACCCTCGACCGCTTCTGCCGGCTGAATCGGAAACAAGCCACCAGCAAACACCAGATCGGGGCTGTTGGCATAAAGTTTGGATTGACTCTCTACCGGCAGCGCCGCCAGATACGTACTGGCACTGCCGAAGCTTGCAACCCAGCCAGCAGAGCCGTCGGCCTCAGCGATCAACTCGATCATCTGCAGAAAATCTGCCGGTGGAATCGCATCCCCGCCGAAGCACTTTGGGGTCGCCGCGCGGTAGATACCCACGGCCTTGAAACGCTCGATAATGTCGGCCGGCACGTGGCCCAATGCGTCGAACTCCTCGCGGCGCTGGCGCACCTCTTCAAGCACAGCCTTGAAAGCTGGTGAATCGATACCGCTGCTGACATCAGCCAGAACAGTGCTCTGTTCGGCAACTGCTGAGTGCGACATGGCGTCTTCTCCATTTGTTGTTGTAGTGCCCGCCACACGCTCAACGGTGTCTGGGCCAGGAATGGAGCCAGTCTATGAACCCTCGCGGGGGGTGCTCAATTGGGGCGTGCAGCCGAGAATTAGTGACTACACCGGGGCTCGCTAAAGAAATCCCCTAGCGCGCAACGGGTTACTTCTAGGCGCGCCCGCGTTAGGCTGAAGGTATAACTCAGACTCCAGTGCCCACGACGAGAGCAACCATGTTCACCCCAGGATCAGCGGATTTTCAGACCTTGCTGGAGACGATGCCGATGTGCACGATCCTGCATGATGCCATGACCAAAGATATTCTCTGGGCCAATACGGCCGCGCTGACCGTACTGGGGTTTACTCTCGAAGAGCTGGTGCCGCTGAAAGCGCCCGACATGAGTGGCCCGCGCTACCCGCGCGCCGATGGCTTGCGCTGGCTCGAAGGCGCGGTCAAAAGCGGCCAGCAAGTTACTGAGTGGGGCTATCGCTCAAAGCAGGGTGTCGAAATTCTGTGCGAGGCTGTTGCCACGCTGGTGCATCTCAATCAACGCGATGTGCTGATGGTGCAGTTCCGTGACATATCCAGGGAAGAGCAAGTTAAGCGCGACCTGCGACGCTTCGAGAGCCGCCTCAATGCATTCATGCAGGACCTTGCTGAAGGCGTTGCCGTGCTCGATGCGCAAGGCAATATCCAGTTCATCAGCGACTCAGGGCAGCGCTTGCTCGGCGATGCAAATGCCATGCAGGTGGGTGACTGCTTCGTTGCAGCTTGTGATGAAGACTCACGCTTGCGCCTTTTGCAGAACCTTAAAGACGCGCAACAGAGCCGCGAACCCTACAGTGTTAAATACCGCATTCAGCACAGCGATAAAAGCTGGCACTGGCATCACGCAACGTGCCGGCAGATTGATATTGAAGACGACCTCAGCGGTCACCTGTTGTTGTTCCGCGACGTTACCGAGCAGGTCAATATCGAAGAAGCCAGACGCCTCAGCGAACGCAAGCTGGAATATCTGGCGCGGCATAACGCGATGGGTGAGATGGCGTTGGCTATTGCCCATGAGCTGAGCCAACCGCTGGCAGCTACACGCAACTTCATTGAAGGCACACTCATGCGCCTCAACCAGCTGGACCCGACGCAAAGCAGCGCCGCGTGGGGACTGGATAATGCCGTGCGGCAAATCGAACACGCCTCGGTGATCATCAAGAGCGTGCGTGAATACGTGGTTAAACTCGATCAGGCCGAGCAAGTGGCAGATCTCAACGAGATTCTTGCGGAGACCCAATACTTTATCAGCCTGAGAGCCCAGCCAAGCGCTATCGACATTGAGTTTGCACCGTGTCAGGAGCGACTGCTGATCAGTTGTGAGCGCGTATTAATCGGCCAGGTCATTCTCAATCTGGCGTTCAACGCCATTGAGGAACTCGCCGGCCTGCCGCAACACCAACGCAAGTTGCGCCTGTATACCTACAGCCATGAAGGCAAGGTAATGCTCTGCGTTGAAGATCAGGGACGCGGCATCGGCGCTGGCCAGCAAGAGAAACTCTTTGACGAGTTCTTCTCAACCAAGGTCAGCGGCAACGGTATTGGCCTGGCCCTGTGCAAGAGCATTATTGCCCGTCATCGCGGCGATATCTGGGCGCAGAACATCAGCCCGAGCGGCGCGATGTTTTGCTTCACCCTGCCGCGTCTTTGCGAGAACGCATAACTGGCGTCACCCGCAAGAGCCTCTTAGCCACCGTTGTTCGCAACCGCGAACGGCGGTTTTTCGGCTGCCTGCAGGAAAGCCTCGCCACGCAGTTTGGCAGGCAAAAACATAACGATGGCAGAGCCACACAAAAGTACGTTGATTGCTTCGACTTAGTATCGGGAAGGCCTACGCGAGCCTACTCGCCAATACCAATAAAAACGGAAGTCACCCATGAAACAGTCGAACGCATTTCGCTTGAGTCTGATCGCCACACTCGTTGCCTTCGCCAGCCAGGCCAGTGCTTACGAGCTCTATGCAGACGAAGACACTCACCTCAACGCCAACCTTGAAGCCATGTTCGGGGCTTTCCACAGTCAGGAGAACTACGCGCTTTCGGGTCGGCTCGACCAGGGTTCGTCCTCCTGGCAGGAAGGTTATATCAAGTACGGTTTGAGCTTTGATCAGGGCCTTGCAGGTGTCGGCACCGCTTATGGCGCAGCGTCTCTGCTCAGTTCTGCGACATGGGGCGATGGTGACGCAGCTGGTTTCACCGATGGTTCGGAACGCACTACAAAATTTGAAGACGCGTATCTGGGCTGGAAATCCGCCGGGCTGTTTCCGGTGCTGGGCGAAGATGGCGTCGATATCTCCTTCGGCCGGCAGAACGTAATGGTCGGCGACGGCTTCCTGATCAATGGCGATGCCCTCAATCTGGGTAACGGCTTGGCCGATGGCAGCTTCAACCGCGGCGGAGCCTACTACTTGGCGGCGCGTAAAGCTTTCGACGAAACCGCGATCCTGCGCTTAGGCGGGCAAAAAGGCTGGCGCAGTGATTTGATGTGGTTGAAATCGGATAACCCAGCTCAGGCAAAAACCGAAATGTATGTCGGAACTCTTGAGCATGTTGCCGAAGAAGGCACTGTGGGCCTGACTTACATCGACGGCAAGGATGTCGATGAAGAATTTGCATCCCCAGCCCAGCTTGAACGCGACGGCATGCGCACTTACAGCCTGCGCGGGCAAGGCAATGCCGGGGTTGAAAACCTGTTCCTGTCGGGTGAATACGCCAGACAAGACAAGCCGCACAGCGATAACGAAGACGCCTGGTATCTGGAAGCTGGCTGGACCTTCGCCGATCTGCCGGCAAGCCCTTACCTGAGCTATCGCTACAGCCGCTTTTCGGAAAACTTCGATCCGCTGTTCTATGGCATGAGCCGGGGTTTCGGTACCTGGTTTCAGGGCGAAGTGGCGGGCAACTACGCCGGTCCGTTCAACACCAATTCGCGCATCCAGAATGTCAGCATGAAGATTTCGCCGCTGGAGAATCTGAGCATCGGCGCCCTCTGGTTCGACTACGACACCATCGACCGCAGCCTCGGCAATACCGATGGCAACGAGTTTGATGTGTACGCCGAGTGGGCCGTGACCGACAACGTGGTGATCATGCCGCTGGTGGGCTGGTATCAGCCGGACAAGAGCGCAGATCAGGGCGGTACTCAGCTGGGCGGCAATGACACCAATCTGTACAGCCAGTTGATGGTTTTCACTGCGTTCTAAATCATCACGCTGGATTAACAACCCCAGAGCTGCGCAGCACCATTGCCGATGCTGCAATGGGAATACGCAATTCTTGAGTGGTTTTTTCAGTCGCAACACAGCGCCCTGCTCCGCCTCATTCGACCGGAGCAGGAAAGCTGAGGCACTCGCGCTCATAATCAACTTGCCCGAGCCCAATGCATGAGTGGTCTGGTTGCACCGATGGCTTTATGTATTTGCACGACCCTGTGCAAACGGCCAATCGGCAGCGTGGCGATGTGGCTCCTTGCGACAACATCTGTATATAGCCATGATCCAGGCGTTTGAGCACGCAGAGCACTGACTGTAACTGCACTGGGCGCATTTGCACTGGAGACAGGCACCGGGGTGCTGGGCACCGAAGTGTCGGGCACTGGATTGCCGGCCACCGGGATGCCGGCCACCGGGATGCCGGCCACCGGGATGCCGGCCACCGGATTGCCGGCCACAACGATCACAGCCAACGGTTTACCTTCCAACGCTATTGCTACCCGCGTATTTAGGCGGGCTTCACAGCGTGCGCAAGCCAATAAGGTGGCGTTTTCCAGTATCAGCATATTCATCAGCACTTCTTAATAGTTCTAAAAAGTGCACGCACCCTCGCTACAAGAGCACGTGCAGCATGCAAGTAATGAACGCTTAAATCGCTTTAACAGACCTCACATCTGTTCAGAAAACGCCGGTTTAATAGCGGTTTCCAGCTTCCAGGACTTACCGTAGCGCTTTTCAAACTGATCCGGATGAGACAGCGACCCCTTGGCTGTACCGCCTTTCCACAGGTCGTATTGAGGGTCAGAATACTTGTCGAAGAACGCCACTAAACGGCTGTCCAGCTCCTTGACTTGCGCGGCGTAGGCCGGATCTGCGATGAGGTTTTTACGTTGTTCAGGGTCGTTGACCATGTCGTAGAGCTCGCTTTCACCAAAGTCCTTGTCCAGACGCTTCCAATACGCGAACTCATGGGTACGAATGCCACGCGTCTCGGTCTGCTCGTAGAACACCGCATCATGCAACTCGCCAACCTTGTTGCCTTCAAGCAGATCAGCGAAGTTTTTACCCGGCGAGTTTTCCAACGGTTGGTTGATTCCGGCCAATGCCAAAATGGTGCCTGGAATATCGTACTGACCGATCAACGCGTCGACCTGTTTGCCCTCTGCTGCGCCGGGTTTGCGGACGATCAGCGGAATATGCAGCGCGGTTTCCTGCAATGTTGCAGGGCTGCTCAACACCGTGTGGGTCCAGAGACCGTGCTGTCCGTAGTAAGTACCCTGGTCGGAGGTAAAAATTACAATGGTGTCATCAGCCAGCCCCTTATCTTCGAGGGTTTTCAGCAAACGCCCGACATTGTCATCCACCAGGGTATTTTGCGACGCCATGTTTGCACGCGTGGCATGGTCACCTTCCATGTTACCGATCACCATTTTGATGATGCGGTTGAGGAACAAGTCGTCGCGCCCTTCCTTGGAGTATTCAACCAACTGATCGATGTAGTTCTTGCTCACCGGCTCACTCGGAAATGAGTTCAGCGGATTGCCAGCATAATCTTTGTAGAAACGGTTCTTCGCCGGTCCCATATTGGTTGGCGGGTTCATGTATGGGCCATCGAAAGAGACTTCGAGAAAGAACGGCTTATCTGACTTATAGTTATTCAGGTAATCGACCGCCCTGTCGCCGAAATAATCGACCATGTGCTGGCCCTGAATATCTTTGACTTTACCGTTCTCAATCACCGTGTTCTTCCAGAAATCGACCGTATGCCCGCTGGTAAAGGTCATCCAGTAGTCGAAGCCCAACGACGGTTTCCAAGGCTGGCCAAGGTGCCACTTTCCAATCATCGCGGTTTGGTAGCCATTCTGTTTGAGCGTGTAAGGCACACTGCGAAACTCCGCTACTGCCGACCAACTCTTTGGCCAATCCTTCATCTCTTCATCGTTAAGCCAGTCGTGCAAACCATGCTGTGAAGGCATCAGGCCCGTCATCAAGGTCGCACGAGTCGGCGAACACATCCCGTTAACTGCAAAGGCATTAGTGAATTTGATTCCCTGATCGGCCAGCCGATCAATATTCGGGGTTTTAATATCTGGATTGCCATACGTGCCGATCAGCCCAGCACTCTGGTTGTCGGTGAGGATAAAGAGAATATTTGGCTGCTTGGCCGCCACTGCTGAGCCTGCCATGGTCATAGCCAATAACCCGCCCGCAAATAGATATTTATGCATGGTTGAACCCTCAGAATTTAACGATGTAATTCATGTAAACGCGATCAGCAATGCCCTGGGCCAACGCTGCCGGGCCCGCTACCGTGCCTGTGCGACGAACACCGTCAGGGGTGCCCTCGGCGCGGTGATCGATGTGTAGCCAGGCGATGCTTAAACCTTTGAGTATCGCGCTCTGGAACTGGTAAACGGCGATAGTTCGCCACTCCTGGCGCGAAAAGCCGTCGAAGCCATCGGCATCATTGGAGCGCGCGCCGATTACTGTGAATGAAAATCCGGGGAGCCCATACCGAGCGAAGTCCTGTGTGGCGCTCAAGCCATAGGCGGTTTCCCCTTCAAGCGCGAACCATTGCCACAGGCGGCTATCCGAATCCCACCAGCCATGATCCTCTTTGAAAAGTAAACGGTTGAAATCACCACCGCTGACGTCCGAACGCCAAACGCCGCCTGTAACGCCCAGGCGGGCGTTTTTGTAGGTAAGCGCCAGTTGATTGAATGAGGCATCGAGGCCGTCGGGATCATTGGCATATTGTCCCAATGAATCACGCTCGAATAATGAGCCGGCATCATTCATGGTGCCGTAACGGGCATCCCAGATAAGTGATTGTTCGGGCGAGATCGGCGTCAGGTAATTAACACCGAAAAAGCTGCGGCGGATGTAATCTTTAGCCTCCAGATACTCGGCATCCAGACGCAAGTTATCGGTGGGTTTGAAGCTACCGCCTGCAAGCCCGATGTAATCAATTTTTTCGCCCTGAAAGGTCTCGAGATCATTACCGAAATCATCCTGATTACGCTGGCTGGCTTTGTTGAAAAATGTGCTGTAAGCGTTCCACGACTTTCCGGAAAAACTGACATCTGCACCCACTGTAGTGGCGTCGATAATTCGCGTATTGGAGTCGTCATACAAATGCGAGGTTCGACGTTTCTTGCCGTAGCCTGCGTTGAAACTAACGCCGGCCACTTGCCATTTCGCCTTCAGGTAAAGGTTATTCAGCCCGCCGTAGCCGTCGTCATCCTCGTCCTGAATATTCTGAAAACGCGTGGCATCGTCTTTGGTCGCCAGGGTATCAACACCATAGGCGCCCACATCGAAACCAATGAAGTCCTTCAAGTAACCTGAGCTGTACTTCAGTTCAAGGGCATGGGTCCACTCACCCTCTTTGTAACTGGGTACATTTTCAGCTTCATCTAGGGTGTCACCAATCCAGGGATAGTTGGCGTAACGGAGCGTAGCCTGCCCCTCGTCAAACAGTCCTGCGGTGGCGGCTTGAGAAGCCAAAACACTACTTGCACACAAGGTCAGGGCAAAACGCCCAATGGTTCTTGAGACCATGTCATCGTACTCCGCGAGTTTATTTTTCTTATCTCGGCGAGATATGCGTATCTCACACGTATTCGTATGACGTCAAACGATGTGAGTGAACGTAAACCAGTCTTGGTTGAAGATCAATAGGTAGTTTTAGAGAATCTTCGATTAAGCTTTTGCGATTGTGCGCAAGCTCTGTAAACCCCTGCACCGTTATGCAGCAGGGCTATTGGCGTAGTTCAATGGATGCACTAGAACAGCTCAGGCATACTCCTTTAAGGGGCCGAAACTGTGCTGTAAATTTCTCTAGCAGCTGAATTTTTATATCCTTGAAAGCCCAACTTCTTGCCCACGTCCGCCTACTAAAGTGACCCGACAAATGAATGTCTCCAGCGTCGATAACAACGAAGAACTGATTATTCAACAACTACTTACGCGTCCAGGATTCATGATGCGACGGGGCTTTCACGAAGTGCGTAATTACTTTGAAACAGCCTGCAGTGAAACCGGCCTCACCGCGCAACAGTACGATGTGCTGTATGTCCTGAGCTTCGTACCGCACATGTTGCAAACGAGCATCGGGCACTTTCTTACGTTGGACAAATCGACCACGGCGCTGGTTATCAAAAAACTTGAAACCAAGGGCCATATCGAACGCAAAACGCTGGCCTCCGATTCTCGTCAGCGTGTCGTCAGGTTAACCGCTCAGGGCCATGAAGTTCTTGAGCAGGCCGCTGATGCCGCGCAAGGATCGCAGCAAGTGGTGAAGGATATCCTCGGTGACAGGGACTATCGTCAGTTGCTGAAACTGCTGGCAAAATTGGTCAACGCACTCGACTACCAGCGCAACCTGGCCGCCGACCCTTGGGATGAAGACTGAACACAGTAGCTCGCGTGTGAGTGGCTAACGCTCGCACATTGTCTGACGACAAGACTTAAGCCCAAAGCCGAGGCATAGCGCACCAGCCAGAGCAGATATAGAGGCAACACAGGCCATCGCGTAGCCCACTGAGGCGCTGTTCTCGAATAGGTTGTCTGTCAACAACGCGACCAGCGTGGTTCCGCCAGTGAAGGCAAAAATATTAATGCCAACAAAGAACACCGCGCTGATCTGCGCGCGCATCTGATTCGGTACTAATCGCTGCAAGGCCGAGGTCGAGATGGCCAACGGGAAACTGGCGAAAAACATCGCCAGCGCGTATATCAGCACCGCCCCTTCCAGGCTTGGCATATGAGCGAAGAGCATCACCGGCGGCAAGGTACCCAGCGCACCAATAATTCCTGCGCGGAAGGCACCGTCGCTGTGCCCACGGTTAATTAGCCAATCGCTCAGCCAGCCACCAGTCACCGCACCAAAACAATTTGCCCCCAGGGTCACAAGCCCCAAGATCAGACCGACCTCACGCGTGCTCAGATCAAAGTTGCGCAGGAAGAATGCAGGTGCCCATGACATCAGCGAAAAGAGTGTGGCTGCCAATAGTGAAAAGCCGCCCATATGCGCAATGAAAGTACCGCGATGCAGGGCTAGATATTCCATCACCTGACGTACGCTGTATCCTCGGGTCTTACCCCGCCCCAAGCGCTTGGGGTCTGCGACAGTCAGCAAGAACAGCACCCCCAACAACAACCCGGGCAATCCCACCAGCATGAATGTCGCCCGCCAGGGTTTGACTTCACCCAGCAACGGCAGATGAAGTGCCCCTTGCTCAGTCAGAACCTCGATGGCGGTACCTCCGGCTATGAACGCAGCAGCAGCGCCAATGAATGCACCCGATGAATAAAGCCCAAGGGCGAAACCCAGACGTCTTCGCGGTACGATGTCGCTGATAATCGAATAAGCTGCTGGCGACAATGCGGCCTCACCGCAACCAACAGCCACTCGGGCGATGAACAGCTCGGCAAAACTGCGTGCCAATCCGCAAACAGAGGTAGCGAGACTCCAGACCAGCATCCCGCAAGCAATAATCCTCGGCCGGTTTTTGGTGTCGGCCAAACGCGCAATAGGCAGGCCAAGCAAGACATAGAACAGTGAGAAAGCCAGTCCGTGCAGCAGGCTGAACTGAGTATCTGTGAGCGCTAGATCAGCCTGTATCTGCTCCACCAGCAGCGAGGTTATCTGACGATCAAGGTAGGCAAAAACATAACCTAGTGTGCACAGCGCGACAACATAGGCCGAATGCAGCGATAAACGCGACTTTGTAGCGTCACTAGGTGTACTCGCGTGTGCCTGCATCGTTACTGAGCTCCCCGGATTCTTAGCGCCTGTTAAAACGACACGCAAATCAACCCATTGCAAACCAATAGTGTTTTGGGTTGAACACTCTGTTCTCAGTCACTTCAGCCAACCCACTTGAATACTCCAATGGACTACCCCGTAGCCTGCACTTGTACTGAGTGTTGGCCAAATTTATGCGCTCGGCATCCTGCTCTGCCCTCTGACTAAGGTGATTCACTTTCAGGTCATAGCCGCTCTACTATGTCATTACTAACAACCAATTGAGCGCTGAACCAGCAGATCTGGCACAGCCACACAACAGCTTGGCAGCCACAACAATGTGTTTGGCAGCGCAGCAAGGCACACTCGGACTGCAGGCGTGTATTCATACTCCGCGATCCAGTAGACCAATAATATTAAGGGAGCTCCCCTATGCGAATAACCAGGATCCTTGCTCAGTCAACCCTGGCGCTCGGCGTAACACTTGCGAGCATCAGCGGCGCGTTCGCCGAACTACCTGCGGACAAGGGCGTTGGCTCGACGGTGCTGGACTTTCCACCCAGCCCTCACCGCGCCTATATGATCGATGTCGAGTTCGATAACTTTGTCACCGGCCGTGTAATGGTCATCGACCCCGATCAGAAGAAAATGCTTGGCATGGTCAGCACCGGTTTCGCTGCTCCATCGACCCTGAGCCACGATCAGAAGTACCTTTACAGCGCCGACCTGTATTACTCGCGTGGCGTTCGCGGCACCCGTACCGACGTGCTCACAGCCTGGAACACCTCGACGCTGGCACCCGATTGGGAAGTGGTTATTCCATCCAAACGCTCCGAAGCCCTGACTCAGCGCTACAGCATCGCGCCGAGCGGCGATGATCGCTTTGTGTATGTCTACAACTTCACCCCATCGACCTCGGTCACTGTGGTTAACACGCAGAGCAAAGCAGTGGCCGGAGAGATTTCGATTCCCGGTTGTGTGCTCAACTATCCCGTCGGCAAGCGCGGATTTGCATCGCTGTGTGGTGACGGCAGCATTCAAGTCGTTACCCTTGACGATGAAGGCAAAGAAGCCAAGCGCACCCGCACGCCGTTCTTTGACCCGAACCAGGTCAAGCTGGTGGAGCGCGCAATCAACCAGGGCGAGACTTACTACTTCGTGACCACGCTGGGCACTGTGTATCCGGTCGACTTCTCAAGCGGCGAGCCCAAGGTGCTTGAGCAATGGTCACTGGTGACCGACGAAGAGAAGAAAGCCGGCTGGGCACCTGGCGGCTGGCAGATGATGGCCATCGCACCGAAGCTCAATCGTCTGTACGTGCTGATGCACGATGCGCACGAGCCACTCAAGTGGGAAGACCCAAGCCCGCTGGTGTGGGTCTATGATCTAAAAACCAAGAAAAAAATCGGCACCATGGAATCTCCAAACCTGATTTGGAGCATGAAGGCCACTACCGACGACAAGCCCCTGCTGCTGGGTGCGAATATTGACGGCGGATTGGATATCTTCGATCTCACCACCGGTAAATACTCCAGCACCATGGACAAGCTTGCCAAGACAACCACCCAAGTCTTGAGCCATTAAGAGGCATAGCCATGCAACCCGATCCAATTTTTGTCATTGCTTGCGCGCTCACCATTGCGGTGATTCTCGCCAGTGCAGCGACTCATAAATTGCGAGCGCCGAGCAAATTTGCCGATCAAGTCGAGGATTATCAGTTGCTGCCCAAAGCACTGGTGAAACCCCTCTCGCGACTGATACCGGTGTTTGAACTGGCGATCGCGCTGGGCCTACTGATCCCGGCCAGTCGTGCCATTGCGGCCCCGGCTGCGGCTGCATTGCTACTCGGTTACGCTGCGGCCATTGCGATCAACCTGTGGCGTGGCCGCAGCGACATCGACTGTGGCTGTTCAGGCCCGGACCAAGCGCAGCCACTGCGCCCGGTTCTACTGGCCCGGAACGGCACCCTGGCTGCGTTGGCAGTTATCGCCAGCCTCACCGGACACGCGCGTGACATGGGCGCATTTGATGCCTTTGTGGTCATTGCGGCGGCCGCTGTTGCCCTGCTTATTTATTCTGCTGCCGAAGGCCTGCTCGCCAACGGTCCTCGTCTCGCTAAACTTATTGGAAGGTGAAATATGGAAGGCCTAATCGTCTCCAACATTCTGCTCTGGGCTCTGCTGATCGCACTGGCTTTTGCCATCATGGGCTTAGTTCGTCAAATTGGCATACTGCATTCGCGTCTTGCTCCGGCTGGCGCACTGATGGTTGATAAAGGTGTTTCGGTCAACGAACCTGCACCACAAGTCACCGCAGCCGACCGCAATGGCCGTCCGGTCAACTTCGGCTACGCCGGTGAGAAAGGTCAGTTGTTGTTCTTCCTCTCGCCGACCTGCCCTATCTGCAAATCGTTGCTGCCGGCCATCAAATCAATTGCCAAAGATCAGGCAGATCGTCTGGACGTCGTGTTCATCAGCGACGGCGACATGGAAGCCCAGCAAAAGCTCATCACCGAACACAAGCTTGAAGACGCTACCTACGTGGTAGGGCCAGAAGTCGGCATGACCTACCAAATCGGCAAGCTGCCCTACGCAGCCCTGATCGACAAGGCTGGCGTATTGCGCTCAAAAGGTCTGGTCAATTCCCGCGAACATCTCGACAGCCTGTTTGAGGCCGAGCACTTGGGCAGCGCCACGTTGCAGCAATACCTGCACGGGCAAACTCAGACTCAACCTCACACTCACGCCCACTAATAAGGAAAGGAGATCCCCATGAAACTAATCGACCTCCTGTTTGAGCGCTCTTCCCGCCACGTGGCAGACACCACTTCGCGCCGCAAATTACTCTCGCGCATGGGCAATCTGCTGGTAGCGGGTGCTGCTCTGCCGCTGCTGCTGCCTATCGACCGTACCGGTAAAGCGCTCGCTGCCGAAGCGCCGAAAGCGGGTGATCCGGGTGATCCGAACAGCTGTGATTACTGGCGCTATTGCTCAGTCGACGGCTTCCTCTGCAGCTGCTGCGGCGGTAGCGTGACTTCATGCCCGCCCGGCACTGAAGCCTCGCAAGTGAGCTGGATCGGTACCTGCCGCAACCCTGCCGATGGCAAGGACTACATCATCTCCTACAACGACTGCTGCGGTAAGCACAGCTGCAACCAGTGTGCCTGTACCCGCAACGACAGTGAGGAACCTGCCTACCGTCCGTTCAACAACAACGACGTTAACTGGTGCCTGGCTTCGAAGTCGCACATCTATCACTGCACTGTTTCGGTTATTCGTGGTGTTACGGTTTAACCGGCCTGTGCGCGGCCTGCTGATTGCCGGTTTGGCGTGCGCCCTGGTTGCTCCTGCAGCCATGGCGCGCTCCATCCCGACCTCCAATCAACGCCCCGCACCCGGCAATGAAGAGCCGCAGACGCCCATTGCCTTGGCCGGCTACAACGACCACGTTAATTACGAACTGCAATGCGCGGGCTGTCATCTCGGTGATGGCACTGGCGCAAAAGTCAGTGACGTGCCGAAGATGAAAGACTTCGTCGGCAACTTCCTCAAGGTTGAAGGGGGGCGCGAATTCCTGATTCGCGTTCCGGGCATGTCGATGTCAGCGCTTAACGACGCACAATTGGCCAGCCTGATTAACTGGATGATGAGCCCGGACGGCATGGCAGGCGCCAGCGTACCGGAGCACTTCAAACCGTTTACCACCGAAGAAGTTGCAGCGATCCGCCACAAGGCAATGCTCAACCTGCCTGGCACACGTACCGAGTTGATTGCCAAGATGCGCGACCAGGGCATCGAAATCAACGACGGCATGGGTGACTGAATACACGCATTGTTGCTCCTTTTACGCCCTGCGCAGCTCAGCTTCGCAGGGCGTTTTTGTATGAGCTGAGCCACCCGCCGCGCAACACCGTTACACACTCGACTTCTGCCATGCGCCCTTCTCGTGCTGCTGGCTGAACCACATCCATTCACCAGCGCCGTTACGCGAACGTGGTTGCTGTGAGCGTTAGTGCAAACCCTCAAACCAGCCTTGAGCTGCCACTAAACATCTGGCGACAAAACAGCAGGCGTAAAAAACCCGCCAACCGCTTATGCGGATGGCGGGTTCTTAGCACTACTTAGTGAGCGATACAGACCGATTTAAGCTCGGTGTAAGACTCGATAACGGCGCGACCAAATTCACGACCCATGCCCGATTGCTTGACCCCGCCAAACGGCATGTTTGGGTCGAGCAACACATGTGCGTTAACCCAGACTGTACCGGCGTGAATCTTTGGCACCAAGTTCATGGCCTTCGTCAGGTCATTGGTCCACAAGCTGGCCGCCAACCCGTATTCGCTGTCGTTGGCCATGCGAATAGCCTCCTCGTCGGTCTCGAACGGGATCACCGAAAGAACCGGGCCGAACACCTCGGCCTTGGACACAGCCATCGCCTGAGTCACATCAGCCAATACGGTTGGACGCACGAAGAAACCTGCGCCCTCAACTGGTGTGCCGCCGGTTACCACGCGAGCACCATCGGCACGGGCCTGCTCAATGTGCTTGAGCACGCTTTGCTGTTGTTTGTGCGATACCAACGGGTTGATTGCCGCATTCTGATCGAGGCCTGCACCAATTGGCATGCCGGAGACAGCTTGCGCCAGCCCTTCAACAAACTCATCGTAACGCGAGCTGTGCACGTAGAAACGCGAAGCAGCCGCACAGACCTGACCGTTGTTGAGCAGGCCGCCAAGCAAGGCGCCCTGAATGGCCTTGGCAATATCGGCATCTTGCAGGATAACCATCGGGTTCTTGCCGCCCAGCTCCAGAGCAAAGCGGGTCATGTTCTGCACGGCCGCCACACCTACACTTTTACCGACGGCGGTGGAGCCGGTGAACGAGACCTTATCAATCCCCGTATGGGCAGCCAGCGCCGCGCCAATGTTGCCGCCACCGGTCACCACGTTGAACACACCAGCAGGAATACCGGCCTCATAGGCCAGCTCAACCAGACGCAGGGCTGTAAGTGGTGTTTCTGTCGAAGGCTTGATAACAACTGTGCAGCCGCATGCCAGGGCCGGCATCAACTTCCACGAAGCGATCATCAACGGGAAGTTCCAGGGCACTATACCGGCAACTACACCGACCGGCTCACGACGTGCGAAAGCGGTGAACTTGGCGCCCTCAGGAATAGGGATCGAGACGTCAATCGACTGGCCTTCGATCTTGGTCGCCCAGCCCGACATGTAGCGCATGAATTCGACGGTCGCATTGACGTCGAGCATGCGTGACATGTTGATCGACTTACCCTGGCTGATGGTTTCCAGCTGAGCCAACTCTTCAGCGTGCTGGTCAACCAGGCCAGTGAAGTTCATCAGAATGCGCTCACGATCAGCCGGGCGCAGGCCCGACCAAACGCCCGCTTCGTGCGCTTGACGTGCAGCAGCAACAGCCTGATCCAGAACGTCCAGCGTGGCATCAGCCACGGTCGCAATGGTTTCGCCGGTGGCTGGGTTCAATACGGCAGAAGTCGGGCCCTCAGGCACAACCCACTGTCCATTGATGAAGCAACCGTGTTGGCGCGCAAGGAAGGCTTTTACTTCTGGCAGTAATTCAACATTGCTCATGTTATGACCTCATTATTCTTGACTGGTTGGATGCGTGGCGTGCAGTGAAATCACGGTGCCAGCCCCCGACGCGGAGTGAATCTGAATACCCGGTAACGCTGAGCCACAGCCAGTTACTTTTGCTGGCTGAGATAGCAGGCAACAGCCGCCCGGCCTTCGGCGCTGTCCATACCCATATACGGCATATAGGTGCCCGGTACGTAGGCTTGCGGCTGCGCAATGAACGCTTGGATGCTCTCGCTATCCCAAGGTTTGGCCCGGTCTTTCATGGCTTTGGAATAGCTAAAGCCCTCCAGAGAGCCAGCGGCGCGGCCGACCACACCGAACAGGTTGGGGCCCATCATGCCGACAACGCCTTTTTGCACGGAGTGGCAAACGGTGCAGTCGGTGTCGAACAAGGTGTTGCCCTGCTGTATTTGCTCTGCCGAACAATTCATCGCTGCTTGTGCGCCTTGCGCTGCAAGCAGAAGAACAAGCCCGGCCAAACTCAGGCTGATTCCAGTTTTTTGCATAATCCCAACACCTCGACGCTGACACTGGCAACGTGCGCCAGCATAAAATTCAACAACTGGTCTCAACCGCACAGTTGGCCCGATAGCGCACGCGGATTGAGAGCAATGACCCTCTGATTTTCACTGCTGTCAGCGAGACGCGGTTTGTCCTGCCTGCCATTCATGTTGGCAGGTGTGCCAATCCTTGAAACGCAGACGCACGAAGGCCCGCGCAAATGCGTCGGGCGCGTAGGGATTGAGAACTAGCAGAGGAAAAGGCGCGTAGTAATCCCTGTAACCCGAGCCGGATTACAGGGCAATCAACTCAGTGGTGATAACGCTTGCGGTATTCGCCGGGAGAGACGCCGAAGCGGTTTTTGAATGCGGTGGAGAAATAACTGGAATCCGAGAAGCCCCACGCATAACCCAGAGCCGAAAGCTTTTGCTCGGCAGCACTGTGGCGCAATGACTCGGCGCAGAAGTCCAACCGTCGGTTCTTGATGTACTGCGCAACGACCAGGCCCTTTTTGGAGAACAGGCGGTACAAGCCGCGAACTGAAACCCCAACTTCACGTGCCAGTAATTCGGGGCACAACGCGTCACTGCATATGTGCTCATCAATAAAGCCGATGCACTTGCGGAACATCCGCTCATGCGCGTCAACATCCGCCTCATCGCCACCGATCACCGGACGCAGCAGACTGACAATCGCATCCAGTGTGGCTTCGCTTTCGCAAAGGCTCAGGCCGTCCTGCTGAGAAGCATCAAGCACCAGACGGTTAGCCAAGGTGGCGATGGGTGAGTTGCCGGATATTTTCTGCGCACACTGCACGCGGCCGTAGCGCATGCTTTGTTCGACCATTCGCCGCGGCAAAATCAGCGAGAGCTGACGCGAGTTGTTTTCGTAAGTGAATTCGCTGGGCAACGTAGCATCGATCAGGGTGATGTCGCCGGGCCGCATGACCACGCGACTGCCCTCTTGCTCCATGTGTGCCTGGCCGTGCAGCTGAAACGCTGCATAGAAGTGGGAGCCTTCACTTTGCTCAACTTCGAGCCCCGTGCGAAATAGCTTGGCCTGCGCGACATCGACAAAACTGAGTTTGATTGCCCCGGCCTTATGCTCACGCACAGCCCCCGAGAACTCGCCGCCCAATGTCTTGGCGCGAAAGTTCCCGCACACCTGATTGATGTGGGTTAACCATTGATCAAAGTTATCAGCTCGTTGTGCGTATGCAGTCGCCATCACGCTTAGCCTCACATTTTTATTCTTGTTAGAACGATCTGCGTCGCTCTAAGGGTACTCAACGGCGCTTAAGGATTAAGCACCGTTATTATTAACACATTTCAGGGTTATTTCAGTCCGCCAAACCGTTGATAAAAGCCTTCTCCGACCTCTGGTAACGGGCCATCGGCAGTTTCAAGGTTGCTGTTCAGCCATTCTTCGGCCTTCGTGTAGATAAGCCGGTAGATGTTTCGACACAACTGACGCGCCGCACGCCCTTCCCAGTCACCCGGAAGCAACTCATGGGGAAGCTGTGGGTCACGCAGGAGCAATTTGCGGTACTCGTGTATGAGCAAAGTTCGGGCCAGAAAGCAGTCCGACGGTTCAAGTGTTTCCAGCTCACGCAACACTTGCCACAACGGCCGGAACATTTGAATGAACTCGCTGTAGTGCGCCGCCAGCTCACCCATATCCCAACTCTCGCGAACCTGCTTGCGCAGTGCCTTTGAGGCCAGTACGTCCTGCGCTGTGGTCTCGAACATGATGGTGTCTTCCAGCACGCCAAGTTCCTGCAAGCTGGCGACAACATCACTGCGGTCACTGCTCGGACAGGCCAGTAACAGAGGCGAGATTGCACCAAAACCCTGCCACTCTAATTCTTCGCGCACTAGTTTGCGCTTTTCCGGGTCAACCTGGGTCAGCAGCAGCAAACACCAGGAACCATCCCAAGCCGGCAAACTGGCGCTGTAGACCCGTTTAAAGGCTTTCTCGAACCGCCGCCGACCCGCGCCAGTGAGGCTGTAATAGCTGCGTCGCCCGACCTTTTCAGCGGACAACCAGCCATCTTTGGCCAACCGGAATATCGAGGTGCGGATCAGACGCTCATTGATCCCCATTGGCTCAAGCAACTGAATCAGGCTGCCAAGCCAGACAGTACCGCCGTGCGGCTCGATTGCATCACCGTACAAGGTGATGATCAACGAACTGGCACGTATCGGCGTCTGCTCCTGAAAGCGCGTGATCAGTTGTTGCAGCGGGGGTAATGACGTCATACAGAGCCGACCTTGAAAAATGATGCCGAATATACCCGCTTGGCTAACGACCTGACTATCGTCAACCGCGCGCAACTGCTCACAGGCTCTCTCCTTTGGGCCGGTATGCGCCCGGCTGCAGGCGGGGACGATTTGCCTCAACCTCGGTCAGCGGTTCGCACTCGACCATTTGCTCAAGGCAACGTTGCGCGAGCTGTTGATACTCACGGGTGCCAGCCAGTTTCCAGGCCACCTCTTCATCGCTCAGGCGTCGCTTAGTTTGCGCAGGCGCGCCCATGACCAGAGATTGCGGCTCGCAACTGAAGCCTGCTTTGACAAAGGCGGTCGCCGAAACAAATGAATTGGCAGCGATCACCGCGCCATCCATGACCACCGCATTCATGCCCACCAGAGCATTTTCACCAATACGGCAACCATGCAGCACAGCGCCGTGGCCGACATGACCATTGCGCTCAATAACCGTGTCGCTGTCGGGAAAACCGTGCATCACGCAGGTGTCCTGAATATTTGCGCCCTGCTCCAGCAAAATTCGGCCGAAATCGCCACGCAGACTGGCCAGAGGGCCGACATAACATTCAGGTCCAATCACCACATCGCCAATCAGCACAGCGGTTGGATGAACATAGGCACTGGGATGCACCACCGGCGTCAAGCCGTTAAGGCTATAGCTGGGCATCGCCTGCCCCTTCAATCTGAGCATGACGGCGGCTTTGCACCGTAACAAAACGCTGGGCGACAAAAGCACTGTCGGTAATACAGGCGTTAGCTGCCGGGTTGCCGCCGGTGGCGTGGAAATCACTGAATGCAGCCGACTGATTAACGTAAACTGATGAGTCGAAGTTAACCGACAAGGCGACCGCGCAGTCGATTGCCAATTGCTCGGCCCGCTCAAGCATCGCCTCATCGGTTGAATAAAAGCCCAGCGTCATTGCGCCCTTTTCGGCAATCACCTCAGCGGCCACTTGCAGGCTGTGCGCGGTATTGTCGGTTGCAATCAGGAAACTGATTGGACCGAAGCGTTCCTCACTGAAGGCTGCACGGTCAGCCGCATCCACCTTGAGCAACAGCGGCGTATGGATACGCGCGCCGGCAAAATCCGGATGCTCGCGACTCTCACTCTCAAGCACCACTGTGCCCAACGCACGGCACGCCTCAATGCGCTCGGCAGTCGCTTGCGACTGGATGGCGCCGATAAACTGGCAGGCACGTGCGTTGTCCGCCAGCAACGTTTGAACAGCGTCGGCCAGCGTTGCTGCGACTTCATCGAAACTCAAGTGCTGCTCACCGCTGCGGATACCGTCGCGCGGGATATAGATCGCCTGAGTGGTGGTGCACATCTGGCCTGAATACAGGCTCAGCGAGAACGCAAGATTCTTAGCCGTGGCGCGAATGTCAGCAACGCTGTCGATGATGACGCTATTGATCCCGGCCTTCTCAGTGAATACCCGGGCCTGGCGTGCATTGGCTTCCAGCCAGTTGCCGAACTGGCTGGAACCTGTGAAGTCGACCAGTTTGACCCGTGCATCAAGTGCCAGCACCTGACTGACAGGTGCTTCGACGGTGTCAACCACCAGGCTGACGAGCGCCGGATCAAAGCCCGCCACCTCAAGCACGTCCTGAAGCACTTTAACGCTCATGGCGACAGGCAAGATAGCGCCCGGATGCGCCTTCACCAGCACCGGGTTACCGGTAGCCAGGCTGGCAAACAAACCCGGATAGGTGTTCCAGGTCGGGAAAGTCGAGCAGGCGATCACCAGTGAAATTCCGCGCGGCACGATGTGCCAGCGCTTATCGAGTTGCAGCGCCGGCTGTTTGCCCTGCGGCTTGGTCCAGCAGGCACTGCCGGGCACCTCAGACATGGCGCGCCAGGCGTAGGCAACTGCCTCCAGGCCGCGATCCTGTGCATGCGGCCCGCCTGCCTGGAACGCCATCATGCAGGCCTGCCCGCTGGTATGCATCACCGCATGGGCCATTGTCGGGCTCAAGGCATTGAGACGCTGCAGCGCTTCCAGACACACGCCCACCCGCGCCTCGGCACCCGCATCACGCCAAGCCGGCAATGCTTGCTGCTGACGCGTCATCAGTTGGTCGGCGTCGTACTGGTCGTAACTCACCCCTAAAGCGAAACCATAGGGCGATTGCTCCGCGCCCGCACGCCCCACCGCAGCTGTACCCGCCAATGTGAAATGGCAGTTAAGCAGTGCATCAAAGTTGACCTTGGCCTCACTCACCGCCTCTGGCGGATATTGCTTGAGGCTTTCGCTGTAGGCAGACCAGTAATCACGTTGGGTGATGGCCTGCAAGGCGCGATCGAGCGTATTGCGGTGCTCATCGAAGAGCGCCTGCGCTGTGGTTGCAGTGGCGGGATGCATGGGCAGATTCCTTGTTATGAAAGCAACAAGCTATTTGATGCTTTTTTTCAATTCTTGTATCAAATCAAACTGAAAGCAAAAAGACAATCTTTGTGTATCGCTTTGCCCCTCATCAATCGTTCATAAGAGCGGTTATGAACCCTCATGAGTAGGCATATACAGCACCTGCTCCGCTGCTCTATACGAGTTATTGCCAGTACTGCGCCTTAACCATAAGACACAAAAATAATACTTGAACGTATTGTTTTGTATCGCTTCATACGTATACTCGAAAAAGCTCACGGGCAGCACCCTCGCCGCCAGAGCCATAAAACCAATAATCAATCGGCTACTGCCGTGCACCATGAGGGCACCCACATGCCTCAAACGTTGAAAGTCGCGCCAGCCGAACACGGCGTAAGGCTTATCACCCTGCAACGTCCGCAGGCGCTTAACGCGCTCAATACCCAACTGCTGGGTGAGCTTGCAGCGGAACTGGCAGAAGCCGAGCAAGATCCCAACACCCGCGTAGTGGTCTTGACCGGCAGCCGTAAGGCATTCGCCGCCGGGGCCGACATTAACGAGATGGCCGAGCGCAACATCGTTGGCATCCTTAACGACCCACGCGTCGGTCACTGGCAATCCATCAGCTCGTTCAGCAAACCCCTGATCGCTGCAGTGAACGGCTTTGCCCTCGGTGGCGGCTGCGAACTGGTGATGCACGCCGACATCGTTATTGCCGGCGAAGACGCACGCTTCGGCCAGCCAGAAATCAATCTCGGCATCATGCCGGGCGCCGGCGGCACCCAACGCCTGCTGCGCGCTGTTGGCAAATCGCTGGCCATGCAAATGGTGCTTTCCGGCGTTGCCATTGATGCACGCCACGCACAACGCGCAGGCCTGGTCAGTGAAGTCACCCAGCCTGAGCTAACCGTCGAACGCGCACTTGAGCTTGCCCGCGTCATCGCCCAAAAGGCGCCGTTGGCAGTGCGCATGGCCAAGGAAGCCCTGCTTAAAGCGCAGGACACAGACTTGGCCAGCGGCCTGCGCTTTGAGCGCCATGCGTTCACCGTACTGGCCGGCACCCAGGACCGCGAAGAAGGCATTCGCGCCTTCCAGGAAAAACGCCGGGCAAATTTCACCGGCCAATAGCTGCAGCCCTCCCCCAAGGTTTCCAGAGAGCGTTAATGCCATGAGTTTCGAACATATTCTGTTTTCCATTGAGAATGGCGTTGCCATGCTCAGCCTTAACCGCCCGGAGCAGCTCAACAGCTTCAATGAAAAAATGCACCTTGAAGTGCGCGAGGCGTTGAAGCAGGTGCGCACCAGTGATGAAGCCCGCGTACTCCTGCTGACCGCAGAAGGCCGGGGATTTTGTGCAGGGCAAGACCTCAGCGACCGCAATGTCGCGCCGGGCAGCGCCATGCCGGACCTGGGTGAATCGATCGAGAAGTACTACAACCCCATGATTCGCGCACTGCGCGATCTGCCCATGCCGGTCATCTGCGCTATTAACGGTGTGGCGGCGGGTGCAGGTGCGAACATCCCACTGGCGTGCGACCTGACGATTGCCGCGCGCTCGGCCAGCTTCATCCAGGCGTTCTGCAAAATTGGCCTGGTACCTGACTCTGGTGGTACCTGGAGCTTGCCGCGACTGGTCGGCATGGCTAAGGCCAAGGCTTTGGCTCTGCTTGGCGAGCGCATCAGCGCCGAACAGGCCGAGCAACTGGGGCTTATATACCGCGTGATTGATGACAGTGAACTTCGCGATGAGGCCCTCAAGCTGGCTCGCCATCTGGCCACCCAACCGACATACGGCCTGGCCCTGATCAAGCGTGCGCTGAATGCGAGCATGCACAACAGCTTCGATGAGCAGCTCGAACTTGAGCGTGATCTCCAGCGACTGGCTGGGCGCAGTGAAGATTACCGCGAAGGCGTGAGCGCCTTCATGAACAAACGCACACCGCAGTTCAAGGGTAAATAAGCATGCAAGCACTCAACTCTCAGGCGCGCGTAGCCGTTATCGGCGCCGGTGCAATGGGCGCCGGCATTGCTCAGGTTGCAGCGCAGGCGGGGCATGCCGTCATGCTCTTCGACATGCGTGAAGGTGCAGCCGCTGAGGCGATCAGCAGCATCGACCGGCAACTGGCCAAGCGCGTAGAAAAGGGCAAACTCGACGCCCAAACCCGCACAGCCGTGGTTGCCCGCCTGCAACCGGCCGCGTCCATCGAGGCGCTGGCCGACGCTCATCTGGTGATTGAGGCAATTGTCGAAAACCTCGAAGTCAAACGCGCCCTGTTCAGCCAGCTAGAAACCCTATGCAGTGCTGATTGCATACTGGCCAGCAACACCTCGTCACTCTCGGTGACAGCGCTGGCGGCAGGCATGCAACACCCGCAGCGGATTGTTGGCATGCACTTCTTCAATCCGGCGCCGGTCATGGCGCTGGTCGAAGTGGTGAGCGGGCTGGCAACAGACCCGGCAATCGCCCAGTGCATCCATCGCACAGCAGCTGCATGGGGCAAAAAACCAGTACATACGCGTTCAACGCCTGGCTTCATCGTCAACCGCGTTGCCCGCCCGTTCTACGCTGAAAACCTGCGCGCCCTGCAGGAAGGCGCCGCCAGCTGCGCAACACTGGATGCGTTGATGCGTGAAGCCGGTGCATTTCGTATGGGCGCGTTCGAACTGACAGATTTGATCGGCCACGACGTTAACTATGCAGTGACCTGTTCGGTATTTAACGCCTATTACAACGACATGCGCTTTCAGCCTTCGCTGATGCAGAAAGATCTGGTCGACGCCGGACACCTGGGACGCAAAAGCGGTCAGGGCTTCTATAGCTATGCCGCTGATGCAGCCAAACCCCTGGCAGATGAACTAACCGCTTCCACACACGTAGACACCTGTGTAGTCGAAGGCTCACTGGGCGCTGCACAGGGACTGATTGAGCGCATCAAAGCCGCCGGCATCAAGGTTATCGAACGCGACGGCAGTGGCCTGTTGCGCGTTGGCGACGCCGTTGTTGCTCTCTCGGACGGGCGTATGGCTGCTGAGCGCAGCCAACAGGACGGCCATCGCAATCTGGTGTTGCTCGATTTAGCCAAGGACTACAGCAAAGCCAGCCGCATCGGCCTGAGTTGCGCTAAAGGCACCCGCCGCGAAGCACTGGACCAAGTGGTTAGCCTGCTGGCGCAGTGTGAAATCAAAGCCAGCCTGCTGGAAGATATTCCGGGCTTGGCCGTGTTGCGTACCGTCGCGATGCTGGCTAACGAGGCCGCCGATGCAGCGTTGCACAATGTTGGCACGCCTGCGGACATCGATCTGGCCATGTGTGCAGGCGTCAACTATCCAGTCGGGCCGCTGGCCTGGGCAGATGTCATCGGCCTGCCAGCCGTGCTGCAGACGCTAGACAACCTGCAGCGCGCGTACGGCGAAGAACGCTACCGGCCATCCTTGTTGTTGCGCCGTAAAGTGGCTGAGGGGAGCACTTTCCATGACTGATCACAGCGCAACCTCATTGGCTCAGGCCTGCACCGAAAGCCTGTTCAACCGCGATATCGCCAGCCAGCGCATGGGCATGCAAGTGCTGGCAAGCGGTCCGGGCACGGCCGTGGTCAGCATGGTGGTACGTGAAGACATGATTCAGGGCGTTGGCTCTTGTCACGGCGGCTATCTGTTCGCCTTGGCCGACTCAGCCTTCGCCATGGCCTGCAACACCTACAACGAAACCACTGTGGCGCTGGGTTGCAGCATTGATTACATCGCCCCGGGCTTCGTTGGCGACACGCTCATGGCGCATGCCGTCGAGCAAAGCCGCGGCGGACGCACCGGCAACTATGACGTGCGAATCGAAAACCAGAACGGCGAGCTAATCGCCCTCTTCCACGGAAAATCCTACAAAGTGCGCGGCACGGTACTCGCACCGGAGATGACACATGACTGACGCCCTGATTATTGATGCTGTGCGTACCCCGATCGGACGCTACGCAGGCGCCCTGTCCAGCGTGCGCGCCGATGACCTCGGCGCCATTCCGATCCGCGCGCTCATGGAGCGCAATGCGCAGCTCGACTGGTCGAAAATTGACGACGTGATCTATGGTTGCGCTAACCAGGCCGGCGAAGACAACCGCAACGTTGCGCGCATGTCTTCGCTGCTTGCAGGCTTACCGATCACCGTGCCTGGCACCACGCTCAATCGCCTCTGCGGCTCGGGCATGGATGCCATTGGCAACGCGGCGCGAGCATTGCGCTGCAACGAGGCGGGCCTGATGATCGCCGGCGGCGTCGAGTCAATGTCGCGCGCACCGTTTGTCATGGGCAAGTCCGAACAGGCTTTCGGCCGTGCTGCCGAGCTGTTTGATACCACCATTGGCTGGCGCTTTATAAACCCGCAACTGCAAGCGCAGTTCGGCACCGACTCAATGCCTGAAACCGCCGAGAATGTGGCTGAGCAATTTGCCATCTCCCGCGCAGATCAGGACGCCTTTGCCCTGCGCAGTCAGCAACGCGCAGCCGCCGCCCAAACCAATGGCCGCCTTGCACGCGAAATCGTGCCGGTTCGCATTGCCCAGCGCAAAGGTCCGGAGAAGGTAGTCGAGCAGGACGAGCATCCACGGGGCGACACCACCCTTGAACAACTGGCGAAGCTGCGCGCCCCATTCCGCGAAGGCGGCAGCATTACGGCTGGTAATGCCTCCGGCGTCAATGATGGTGCGTGTGCCTTGCTGCTCGCCAGCAGCGCCGCCGCCGAACGTCACGGTCTCAAGGCCCGCGGCCGTATTGTCGGCATGGCAACAGCTGGCGTAGAACCGCGCATCATGGGCATTGGCCCAGTACCCGCGACGCGCAAGGTATTGGAACTGACCGGCCTGACCCTGGACGATATGGACATTATCGAGCTCAACGAAGCCTTTGCCGCACAAGGTCTGGCGGTGCTTCGCGAGCTTGGCCTGGCCGATGATGACGCCCGGGTTAACCCCAACGGCGGCGCCATTGCCCTGGGCCACCCGCTGGGCATGAGCGGCGCTCGCCTGGTAACCACTGCACTGAACGAACTTGAACAGCGACAGGCCCGCTATGCCCTTTGCACCATGTGCATTGGCGTCGGTCAGGGCATTGCCATGGTCATTGAACGCCTGTGATCCGTAAGGCCTAGCCCAACTATCCCGATGCGGCTACGCTGCGCCAAGTTTCAGTAGCGTGGCCTGCTGTCACACAAAAATAAATAGAGTGATGTCATGAATGTGAATGCCCAACCTGCCCAGCTTGATCCGGTTGAAACCTACAGCATTGATGCGTTGCGCCAGCACCAGCTCGAACGCATGCGCTGGAGCCTCAAGCACGCCTATGAGAATGTCCCGCTTTATCGTCAGCGTTTTGATGCGCAAGGTGTACACCCGGACGACCTGAAAACACTGGAAGATCTGGCCAAGTTTCCATTCACAGGCAAATGTGATCTGCGCGACAACTACCCGTTCGGCATGTTCGCCGTGCCGCAATCCGAGATTGTCCGCGTGCATGCATCCAGCGGCACCACGGGCAAGCCCACCGTGGTTGGCTACACCCAGAACGACATCGACACCTGGGCCAATGTAGTCGCCCGCTCGATTCGCGCTGCCGGTGGTCGTCGTGGCGACAAGGTGCATATTTCTTATGGTTACGGCCTGTTCACAGGCGGACTGGGCGCGCACTACGGTGCCGAGCGCCTGGGCTGCACGGTTATTCCAATGTCGGGCGGACAGACTGAAAAACAAGTCCAACTGATTCGCGACTTCCAGCCAGACATCATCATGGTCACGCCTTCGTACATGCTCAATCTGGCTGACGAGATAGAACGCCAGGGCCTTGATCCGCATAAACTGGCATTGCGTCTGGGTATTTTTGGTGCCGAGCCATGGACCGATGAACTGCGCCGCTCGATTGAACAGCGCCTCGGTATTACCGCGCTGGACATTTACGGCCTATCCGAAATTATGGGTCCGGGCGTGGCAATGGAATGTGCCGAAACCAAAGACGGCCCAACTATCTGGGAAGACCACTTCTACCCAGAAATCATCGACCCAGTCACCGGCGAGGTGCTACCCGACGGGCAAATGGGTGAGCTGGTTTTCACCTCCCTGAGCAAAGAAGCGCTGCCGATGATCCGCTACCGCACGCGTGATCTGACCCGCCTGCTGCCCGGCACTGCCCGGCCAATGCGGCGGATGGACAAGATCACCGGCCGCAGTGATGACATGCTGATCATCCGGGGCGTTAACGTATTCCCGACCCAGGTTGAAGAGCAAGTACTAAAAATAAAACAGCTTTCTGAGTTTTATGAGATGCACTTGTATCGTAATGGCAACCTGGACAGCGTCGATGTGCTGGTTGAATTACGTCATGAACTCGAAGGTATGGATGAAGCCCAGCAGAAGCTCATCGGCAATGAACTGGCCAAGCAGATCAAGACCCATATCGGCATCAGCACACGCGTCATGATCAAGCCGTTCAACACGCTGAAGCGCTCGGAAGGCAAAGCCTGCCACGTAGTCGACAAGCGCAACGGCTAATTCTCAACAGTTCCCCGGCCCCGCTTTCGCGGGGCTTTTTTTTGCCCGGGAAAAACCGCTACAGGTGCCTTATTGCGGCCAGCACCGGTCGGCTAAAGGCGACTGCAAGGCAAAAATCAATTACGACACAGCATTTAGTATTTGATATTTATTTGTGTATCATTTAAAAATACACCCACGGTCACAGCCCCACTCATAACAAGTCATAGCTGGAGGCACAGCATGTACGCACAACTCGTTGAGACAGGCGTTAAACGTCTCAAATCACTGGATGAAATGGAGCCTCAGGAGCGCGCCTTTCAGGAGCGCATTGATGCCGAGATCAAGATCGAAGCAAAAAACTGGATGCCCGACGCCTACCGGCAAACTCTGATCCGCCAGATATCCCAGCACGCCCACTCCGAAATTGTCGGCATGCTGCCGGAAGGCAATTGGGTTACACGTGCGCCCTCACTCAAGCGCAAGCTGCAACTGATGGCGAAGATCCAGGATGAAGCCGGCCACGGCCTCTACCTGTACAGCGCCATGGAAACGCTGGGTGCTGACCGCGATGAAGAAATCGCCAAGATGCACAACGGCAAAGCCAAATACTCGAGCATCTTCAACTATCCGACGCTGAGCTGGGCCGACATGGGCGCAGTTGGCTGGCTGGTAGATGGCGCCGCCATCGTCAATCAGGTGGTCCTGCAGCGCACGTCTTACGGCCCCTACTCACGGGCGATGGTGCGCATTTGCAAGGAAGAGAGCTTCCACCAGCGTCAGGGCTACCAAATGCTTCTGACGATGATGCAAGAAGGCACTCAAGCACAGAAAGACATGGTTCAGGATTCGATCAACCGCCTGTGGTGGCCGTCGCTGATGATGTTTGGCCCAAGCGATGAGCACTCCCCGAACAGCGCGCAATCAATGGCCTGGAAGATCAAACGCCAGAGCAACGACGAACTGCGCCAGCGTTTCGTTGACCAGACCGTGCCGCAACTCGAGCTACTCGGCTGCACCGCGCCAGACCCGGATCTGAAGTGGAACGAGGAACGCGGCCACTACGACTTCGGCGAGATTCAGTGGGATGAGTTCTACGAAGTGCTCAAGGGCAACGGCCCATGTAACCAGGAGCGCGTCAGCAAACGCCGCAACGCCATTGAAAGTGGTGCCTGGGTTCGCGAAGCCGCTGTTGCCTATGCCCGTAAACAACAACTAAAGCGCGACGTCGCCTGATCGCGCGCAAGGAGATTACTGCCATGTCTGACTGGACCCTTTTTGAAGTTTTCGTGCGCAGCAAGCACGGTCTCAACCACAAACATGTGGGCAGCGTGCATGCCGCCGACGCCTCCATGGCGCTGGAAAACGCGCGTGAGTTGTACACCCGTCGCAACGAAGGGGTAAGCCTGTGGGTTGTGCCTTCTGCTGCGATCACTGCCTCAGCGCCCGACGAGAAAGAGCCGCTGTTTGATCCATCGAACGACAAAATCTATCGCCACGCCAGCTTCTACGAGTTGCCGGCCGAAGTCGGCCACATGTGAGGTTGTAGATGAACGATGATCTGATCCAATACCTGCTGCGCCTCGGTGACACAGCCCTGATCCAGGGCCAGCGGTTGTGCGAGTGGTGCGGTAATGCACCGGCTCTTGAAGAAGAACTGGCGCTGATGAACGTAGGCCTCGACCTTGTTGGTCAGGCGCGTAACTGGCTCGAATATGCCGCCGAATTGCTCAACGACGGCCGCACGGCTGACGATCTTGCCTTCGGCCGTGATGAGCGCAGCTTCCGTAACCTGCTCTTGGTCGAACAGCCTAATGGTGATTACGCCGTCACCATGACCAAGCAATTTCTCTACGATGCGTGGCACTTTGATGTATTGCAGCAGCTGTGCAATTCGAGCGACGAGCGCATTGCCGGGATTGCCGCCAAAGCGCTGAAAGAGGTGACTTATCACCTGCGCCGTTCGGGTGAGTGGATTCAACGCCTGGGCGATGGCACTGAAGAGAGCCATGCCCGCATGTTGGCCGCTATCGAGCAAGTCTGGCGCTTCACCGTGGAACTGGGTGCAGCCGATGAAACCGAGCAGCGTCTGGCTGCAGCAGGTATTGCTGCCGACCACGACAAAGCCGCTAACGCCTGGCTGGCCGAAGTGACGCAGATCTTCACGCTCGCGACCCTGCCAGTTCCAAGCCCGGCAAACTATTTCTACCTGAGTGGTCGTAAAGGCCTGCACACCGAGCACCTGGGTTTCATTCTGGCAGAGATGCAGTACCTGCCGCGGACGTATCCAAATGCAACCTGGTGATCTGATTGCCAGCGATCAGGGCGCTCGCCCGGGATCGGCCAGCGACATTGCCGAAGCCTGGGCAGTACTGGCTGAGGTCATGGACCCCGAAGTGCCGGTGGTCAGCGTGGTCGATTTGGGCATCGTGCGCGAGGTGGACTGGCAACAGGGCCACGTCCACCTTGTTGTAACCCCGACCTACTCCGGCTGCCCCGCCACCGAGGTGATTGAGGACGATATCCGTCAGGCGCTGGAACAAGCCGGTTTTGCCACGCCCAACCTGGAACGCCGCCTCACCCCGGCCTGGAATACCGATCTGATTACAGCGCAAGGGCGCGAACGTCTGCGTGCTTACGGGATTGCCCCGCCAGTTGGCAGCAGCAGTAAACGCAGCCTGCTCGGTGAAAGCACTGCCATCTGCTGCCCACAGTGCAACAGCTCCAACACAGAACTGCTCAGCCAGTTCGGCTCGACCGCCTGCAAGGCGCTGTACCGTTGCCGTGACTGCCTGGAACCTTTTGATTATTTCAAGTGCATCTGAGCGCAGCTATCGCCGGAGAACAATAATGAGCAAATTTCACAACCTCAAGATCAAAGACGTACGCGCCGAGACGCGTGACGCGGTCTCGATCTCTTTCGATATTCCCAGCGAGCTGCGCGACGAGTTTCGCTTCACGCAAGGCCAGCACCTGGTCATGCGCACTCAGATCAATGGCGAAGAAGTGCGCCGCTCCTACTCCATTTGTACCGGCGTTAACGACAACGACCTGCGCGTTGCCATCAAGCGCGTGAGCGGCGGTGTTTTTTCGGGTTTTGCCAATGACGCGCTCAAGGCAGGCCACAGCCTTGAAGTGATGCCGCCGAGCGGCTCATTTCATGTCGAGCTTGATCCTGCACGCCACGGCAACTACCTCGCCGTAGCGGCGGGCAGTGGTATCACGCCGATTCTGTCGATCATCAAGACGACCCTCGAAACCGAACCGCACAGCCGCATCACCCTGCTCTACGGCAACCGCTCAAGCAATTCGACGTTGTTCCGCGACCAGCTGAGCGACCTGAAGAATGTGTACCTGCAGCGCCTCAACATTATCTATCTGTTCAGCCGTGAGCAGCAGGACGTTGACCTCTACAACGGTCATATCGACGCCGATAAGTGCGCGCAGTTCTTCAAGCAATGGCTCGATGTTAGCACCCTCGATGCGGCCTTCATCTGTGGCCCGCAAGCCATGACCGAAACCGTGCGCGACCAACTCAAGATCAATGGGCTGGCCAGTGAACGTATCCATTTCGAGCTGTTCGCCGCCGTGGGCAGCGAGCAAAAACGTCAGGCCCGCCAAGCAGCCGCAACCGTCGACAGCGCCCTGTGTCAGATCACCGTCACCAGCGATGGGCATAGCAAGACGTACGAGTTGGCGCGTAACAGCCTGAGCATTCTCGATGCGGGCAACGCCCAAGGCGCGGAACTGCCCTACTCGTGTAAAGCAGGCGTGTGCTCAACCTGCAAATGCAAAGTCATTGAAGGCGAGGTCGAGATGGACAGTAACTTGGCTCTCGAAGACTACGAAGTCGCCGCAGGTTACGTTTTGTCCTGCCAGAGCTACCCGATCAGCGAAAAAGTGGTTCTCGACTTCGACGAACTGTAAGCACTTCGACACCTGTGCACACCTAACACTGCACAGCCACGCAGACGCCAATGCGCCTGCTGCCAATTCGATGCAACTGCTCAGCGTACTGCGAGCAGTTGCACCCCGCCTGACAATACAGGCCGTCATGAATTCGGAGAGATCAAATGTATCAACAAAGCATCTTGCAAAGCTTTATTGGTGAACGCTGGGTCGGCCAGCACGCCGCACAGTCATTACGCAGTGCCATCAACGGCCAGACCATCGCCCATACTCACGAAGAAGCGCTGGATTTTGCAGAGGCGGTAGCGCATGCCCGTCAACGTGGCATCACTGAACTGATGGCAATGGACTTCCAGCAGCGCGCGCAGCGCCTCAAAGCGTTGGCTAAATACCTGCTGGAGCGTAAGGAAGAGCTGTACGCACTGTCCCATCACAGTGGCGCAACCCGTGCTGACAGCTGGATCGACATTGAGGGTGGCGCGGGAACGCTGTTCACCTATTCGGGCATTGGTGCCCGTGAAATGCCATCCGGCAATGTCGTCCACGAAGGCCCGGCAATGCCGTTGGGCAAACTCAACACCTTTGCCGGCAGCCATATTCTGGTACCACGTGGCGGTGTTGCCGTGCACATCAACGCCTTCAACTTCCCGATTTGGGGAATGCTCGAAAAGTTTGCCCCCAGCTTTCTCGCCGGCATGCCGTGCATTGTCAAACCCGCCACGGCCACCAGCTACCTGACCGAAGCCACCGTGCGCATGATGCACGAATCCGGCCTGCTCCCAGCTGGCAGCCTGCAATTGATCATCGGCAGCACCGGCGATTTGCTCGACCGCATGCAAGGTCAGGATGTAGTGACCTTCACCGGCTCTGCCGACACCGCAGCAAAACTGCGGGTCAATCCCAACCTGATTCGTAATTCGGTGCCATTCAATGCCGAAGCCGACTCGTTGAACTGTGCCATTCTCGCGCCTGAAATCACCCCGGATGATCCGGAATTCGGTCTTTTCGTCAAAGAAGTTGCGCGCGAAATGACCGTCAAAGCCGGCCAAAAGTGCACAGCTATCCGCCGCGCCATTGTCCCAGCTAAACACATTGACGCAGTTGCAGAGCGCCTGCGCGCCCGCCTTGCCAAAGTAGTCGCCGGCGATCCGTCTGTTGAAGGCGTGCGCATGGGCCCACTGGCTTCGCACTCGCAGCAGGCCGACGTGGCTGAACGCATTCAGGCACTGCTGCAAAGCAGCGAACTTTTGCTCGGCGCAAATGACGGTTTCGAACCGCTGGGTGAAGGCGTAGCCGAAGGTGCGTTCTGCGCCCCGACCCTGCTCCTTGCCCGCGACCCGCACGCCGAGGGTGGCGCGCATGATATCGAGGCCTTCGGCCCTGTCAGTACCCTGATGGCGTACGACGATATCGACGAAGCCATCGCCCTCGCTGCTCGCGGCAAAGGCAGCCTTGTTGCCAGCCTCATCACCAAAGACCCGCAAGTTGCCGCGCGCGTTGTTCCTGCTGCCGCCGCACTGCACGGTCGCTTGCACATTCTGGATCGCGAATCTGCCGCTGAATCCACTGGCCACGGCTCACCGTTGCCCGTACTCAAGCACGGCGGCCCTGGCCGTGCAGGTGGCGGCGAAGAACTGGGCGGCCTGCGCGCCGTCAAACATTACCTGCAGCGCACCGCCGTGCAGGGTTCGCCAAGCATGCTGATGGCCGTAACCGGCGAATACGTGTGCGGCGCTAAAGTCTACGAAACCGAAGTTCATCCGTTCCGCCGCTACTTCGAAGAGCTGAAAATCGGCGAGTCGTTGCTGACTCATCGCCGCACCGTAACAGAAGCGGACCTGGTCAACTTTGGCTGCTTGTCGGGCGATCACTTCTACATGCACTTCGACGATATTGCCGCTAAGGAATCGCAATTCGGCAAGCGCATCGCACACGGCTACTTTGTGCTCTCGGCCGCAGCAGGCCTGTTTGTATCGCCAGGCGTCGGCCCGGTACTGGCCAACTATGGCCTGGACACACTGCGTTTCATCAACCCGGTCGGGATTGGTGACACCATTCAGGCGCGCCTGACCTGCAAGCGCAAGATCGATCAGGGCAAAACCAGCCCGAAAGGCGAGCCGCAGGGTGTAGTGGCATGGGACGTGGAAGTGACCAATCAAGACGGCGAGCTGGTCGCCAGCTACGACATCCTGACATTGGTGCTAAAGCGTAACGAAGCCTGATCGGCAGGCGCTGAGAATCCGGACGCGTAAAACGCACTGCCCCTCGACTCATTGGGGCAGCCCAGTCCGGATTTTTCCGTCAGCAGATACCTAACACGAAAAATCTTGAGGCCGATGGTAATGAACGCATCACCATCGCCCTTAATTTGGAAGGGATCTCGGCAGGCCCAATCAGTTGCCTTCGCTAACAACCCTCAGTCCGGCAATGCGAACTCATATCGAGCCCAGTTCACTGAGCCCGATCTCTACACCATCGCCCTGCAACCGCACCGGCCATGTGCGCAGTTGTTGCTCTGGGTATTCCAGGCACGTGCCATCTTCTAAGCGAAAATGTTGTTTGTAGAGTGGCGCCGCGATCACCAGATCACCGGCCAAATTGCCAACGATTCCGCGACCTATTACGTTAGCGCCTGACTTGGGGTCGCGATTATCAATGGCGTAAAGCTGTTTACCGCTCTCCTCGCCGGGCAGGTAGAACAGCGCGATTTGGGCGCCATCAACCCATGCCACCACTCCTGAGTTGGCGACCAGATCAGTACGGCTGCACAGCGATTGCCATTGCAGGGTCAGTTGTTGCTCAAGCAGGGTTGCACTTGATGGGCTCATCAAACCACCTCCTCATATAACGGGATCAGGGAAAGTTCGGCGTCGCGTACGGGCCGGCGTTGCTGGCGTTCTTTAACGAAGTGGATATCCGGATCGCTGCGCTTGTCGTTGACGAACGTCCGGAAGCGTTTGAGTTTCTCGGGGTCGTTGAGGGCGTTTTTCCACTCGCACTCATAACGGTCGACGACTAATTGCATCTGCGCTTCCAGTTCAGCCGCAAGCCCCAGGCTGTCATCGATAATCACCGCCTTGAGATAATCCAGCCCGCCCTCCAACGACTCGCGCCACACCGAGGTGCGCTGCAGGCGATCGGCAGTCTGCACGTAGAACATCAAGAAGCGATCGATGTAACGGATGAGCGTGGCGTCATCCAGATCTGTCGCAAACAGCTCGGCATGCCGTGGACGCATACCGCCATTACCACTGACGTAGAGGTTCCAGCCGTTCTCAGTGGCAATCACGCCGACGTCTTTGCTTTGCGCTTCCGCGCATTCGCGGGTACAGCCCGAAACTGCAAACTTGATCTTGTGCGGTGAGCGCAAACCTTTGTAGCGATCTTCAAGGCGCAGCGCCATGCCGACACTGTCTTGCACGCCGTAGCGGCACCAATTACTGCCGACACAGGATTTCACCGTACGCAGCGATTTGCCGTAGGCGTGCCCTGTCTCGAAGCCTGCAGCAATCAGCTCACTCCAGATATCGGGCAGCTCGTGTAGCTGCGCACCGAACAGATCAATACGCTGGCCGCCAGTGATCTTGGTGTAGAGGTCGTATTTTTTCGCCACAGCGCCAATGGCGATGAGCCCATCAGGGGTAATTTCACCCCCTGGAATGCGCGGCACCACCGAGTAGGCGCCGTTCTTCTGCATGTTGGCCATGAAGGTGTCGTTAGTGTCTTGCAACGGCACCAGCGACGGATCGGTAATCGAGCGGTTCCAGCAGGATGCCAGCACTGAGCCCACCGCGGGTTTGCAGATGTCGCAACCGAGATGACCCTTGCCATGCTTGGCCAGCAGCTCTTCAAAGTTTTCAATGCCCTCGACCCGCACAATCGCGTACAGCTCTTGGCGGGTATAGGCGAAATGCTCACACAAGCTTTTGTCGACCACTACGCCGCGCGCTGTCAGCTCATGTTCAAAAACCTGCTTGAGCAGTGCCGAGCAACCGCCACAACCCGTTGCAGCCTTGGTGCATGATTTAAGACCGGCAAGGTCGCTGCAACCGCCATCGATAGCTGCACACACAGCCGCTTTGCTGACGTTATGGCACGAGCAAATGGTAGCCGTCGCAGGTAATGCATCAGCCCCTAATGCCGGCGCACCTTCACCTTGCGACAAGATCAGGCAAGACGGATCTGCCGGTAATTTGATGTCGTTTTGTACGTACTGCAACAGGGTGTCGTAGTAACTGTTGTCACCTACCAGCACTGCACCGATGGCGTGTTTGCCATCAGCCGAAACCACTAAGCGGCGATAGCTGGCAGTGGCTTCGTCGATGAAGCGATAGCTGCGTGAACCGGCAGTGGCACCGTGTGCATCGCCGATAGAACCGACGTCGACGCCAAGCAATTTAAGCTTGGTCGACATATCGGCGCCCATGAATGGCTCGCTGTCTTCACCGCATAATTGTGCGGCAACTGCACGGGCCATTTGATAGCCGGGAGCGACCAAGCCGTACACTCCGCCGTTCCAGGCGGCGCACTCACCAATGGCATAAATATTCGGATCGTTAGTACGGCACTGGCTGTCGATCGCCACCCCACCGCGAGGCCCAAGCTCCAGATTACATTGCCGGGCCAATGCATCCTGCGGACGAATACCAGCAGAGAAGACAATCAGGTCGGTTTCGAGGAACTCATCACCGCTGAAGTTCATGCGATAGCGGAATTCGCGGCCGGCGCTGATTGACTGGGTAGCTCGCGACAAATGCACGCTGACGCCCAGCGCTTCTATTTGAGCTTTCAGTGCTAAGCCGCCGTGATCATCCAGTTGCACCGGCATCAAACGTGGCGCGAACTCGACAACGTGCGCTTCAAGGCCCAGCGACTTCAGTGCATTGGCTGCCTCTAATCCCAGCAACCCGCCGCCGACCACTACCCCACGAGTCGCCTGCTTGGCCGCCAAGCGAATAGTGTCGAGATCCGCCAGTGTGCGATACACCAAGCGCGAATGTCCTTCAGCGCCTTCAATAGGCGGCACGAACGGGTAAGAACCTGTCGCCAGCACCAACTTGTCGAAGCTAAAACAGCCTTGGGCAGTGATCACCTCACAGCGCTCGCGATCAATCTCCAGCACGGGAATCCCCAGATGCAACGTAACGCCCGGCTGTTGATACAGTTCAGCGCCGCTGAGTGCCAACGACTCGGCGTCACGCCCGCCAAAGTACTCGGAGAGGTGCACACGGTCGTATGCGCGCAGCGGCTCTACGCTGAATACCTGAATCTGGTACTGAGCCAACGCGCCGCGCTCAATCAGCTGCTCTACGCAGTGATGACCGACCATGCCATTGCCGATAACGATCAGCGTTGGCAGATTATTTGAGGTTGCGACAGTGGAGTTCATAGAGCACCCGTTCGAGCTGATCACATTTTCAAAAGCAAAAAAAAGGCGCCTGGAACCTCACGGTCCCAGGCGCCATTGCCTGTTCGTTTGCGGTGCTACTGCGGCCGTCATGCCGAGCTCACCGTCTGTGCCCTAGTTCTTTATAGAACGCTCGATCGCCATTGACCGATTGGGCTGCTCTCAAAAGAGAGAGCACTGATTGAGTATTAGCAAGGCCTATGCCAGATAGCTGAAATGGCTGGTTTGAGGGCCTGCGCTGCGCATATAACCAACTCAGCAGTCATCCGCAGAACGGGTTTGGAACTCAATTGGTGCGCCTTGAATGAAAATTGCACCGCGCTGATGCCAAACCCCAGCGCTCAGCATTCGAATGTTCAGGGTGTTAAGAGCCGGTGCTTAACAGCCAGATAATCACGGCGCCCAGAATCGCGGAAAGTCCCTTCCAGAACATCAGGGGATTTCGCTCAAGCAGCGGTGGGCGATGCTTATTGAGCAGCGACTGATTGGGCTGACGCAACTCGAAAATAAATTCCGAGAGTGCGGCATAACGCTTTAACGGATCGGGTTGCAGCGCCTTGCGCAGCACATCATCAATCCACACGGGAAGCTCACGGTCGTTGTCACGCAACGGCTGATAGACCAGGCGATTCTGCGCTGTACGGCTTTTGCACTTGGCCACTTCAGCGCCATACGGCAAGCGCCCGCTGAGCATTTGGTAAATGATGACCGCCAGCGAGAATTGATCGGAGCGTGGCGAGCCCGCCTCACCCAGAAAATATTCGGGTGCGGTGTATTGCGCGGTTCCCAGCAGTTGGTTGCGCGCAAATGGCGCGGTGATTTCAACCAACCCTGCGACCTGCGCAGAACCAAAATCGATCAGTTTCAACGTACCGCTGGCATCAATCATGATGTTGTCGGGGCGCAAGTCCTGATGGAGCATTTCCAGGCGATGGAATGCTTGCAAGCCTTTGCCAATCTGCTCGGCCATGCTGCGTACTTTCTCCAGCGGCGCTTGCGGATGGTCGATAATCCACTGACGCAACGTCTGCCCCTCAATGTATTCACTGACGCTGTAGAGAAAGTTGCGTTTACGGGTTGGCACAGGCGCTTTGAGCACTTGCGGGCTGTCGATACGCCGCGCGACCCACTCCTCGCTCAGCAAACGCTCCAGATGCTGCAAATCATGCTGCAGGTCAACCGATGGAATTTTCAGTACCACCTGCGCGCCGCTGTCGATATCTTCAGCCAAGTAAAGATGGCTGCGGCTGCTGGCGTGCAATTCGCGAATTACCCGAAAGCCTTCAAACTCCATGCGTGGGTGCAGCAACGGTGCGAATGCCAGTTCAGCAACTTGCTGCTGCAACTCACTCGCCTCGTTCAGCGGCAAGCTGTCGACTCGAACAATCTGTACGGTGAGATTGTCATCACTGCCTTGTGTATAGGCATGTTCAACAATTGCCCGGGCGGCGTCATCGAGGTCAGTATTCTGCGTCGTAATCAACTCAACCATGCGCGCATCGCTGGCGAACTCGTAAACGCCGTCGGTGGCAAACAAAAAGCAGTCGCCCTGCTCTACCTGAAATGTACGGTAATCGAGCTCAAGGTGAGTATTGATACCCATCGCACGGCTTAGATAGCTTTTGTCTTGCGATACCCAAAGCCGATGGTCTTCAGTCAACTGCTCCAAGCGGCCATCGCGCAATCGGTAGATTCGCGTGTCACCCGCATGAAAAATATGCGCGGTCGTCGACTTGATAACCATCGCGCTGAGCGTGCAGACGTAGCCGCGGTCGAGGTCATAGCGGAACTGGCTCTGACGGGTTTGTGCGTACAACCACGAGTTGGTCGCCATCAACACCCGCTGCGCGGACTTCTTCACTGACCACGCATCAGAGGTGCAGAAATAATCGCCAAGAAAACTGCCTACCGCCGACTCACTGGCAATGTGGCTCACCGCGCTACTACTTATGCCATCAGCCAAGGCAATGGCGATGCCTTTGGCGGTTAGCTGCGGTTCCTGCGGGATATAAACCCCATGAAAGTCTTGATTGGCAGCCTTGCGTCCCTTGTCGGAGTGCTGCCCTACGGTCACCTTGAGCTGGCTGGCCATGTCGCTCCTGACACGGCCCGACAGATTAGCTGCCGGACCGTGATTGCATTTAGCTGAACGTACGCTTCGGCGCCGTCTTCACATGGGTGGTGTAAAGCGTCAGGCCGGTGAAGGCTAAACCGCCCACCAGATTACCTAATGCAGTCGGGATCTCGTTCCAGAGCATATAGTCCATGACCGAGAAATTACCGCCCATGATCATCGCCGACGGGAACAGGAACATGTTCACTACTGAGTGCTCAAACCCCATGTAGAAAAACAGCATGATCGGCATCCACATGGCGATGGTTTTACCGCTGACAGTGGTCGAAATCATCGCGCCAACCACGCCCATAGAAACCATCCAGTTGCACAGCATGCCGCGCAAGAAAATCGTCATCCAGCCCGCCAGACCGTACTCGGCATAACCCAACGTACGCGCCTCACCGATGTGCGAGATCTTCTCACCGATAACGCCCGGGCTCGCAGAGAAGCCATAGGTAAAGACGAAAGCCATCATCACCGCCACCGTCAATGCGCCGCCAAAATTACCAAGGAATACCAGCCCCCAGTTACGCAGCACACCGTTCACCGTCACACCTGGGCGCCGGTCCAGCAATGCCAATGGCGTCAATACAAACACCCCGGTGAGCAGATCAAAGCCCATCAGATAGAGCATCACGAAACCCACCGGGAACAACATTGCACCCACCAGCGGCATACCTGTTTGCACGGTGATGGTAATCGCAAACACAGCAGCCAGCGCCAGGATCGCACCTGCCATAAAGGCGCGGATCAAGGTGTCGCGAGTGGACATGAAAATTTTCGATTCGCCGGAATCCACCATCTTGGTGACGAACTCAGCAGGAGCTAGATAGGACATATATTTTCCCCAAGTGTCAGTATCGCAACGCAAAAAAAAACGCCTGAAGCCTCTCAGCTCCAGGCGCCTTTGCCTGTTAATTCTTTGCCTAGTTAGTTGTGCGTTACACCGGGCGCAATGGCCCCAACTTATCGCAATCAGCAGTGTTTTTTTTGAGCTGCCTGATCGCCGTTGATCATTGGCTGCCACACGCGTGATTGCGATGGTGTCACCGATGATTAGCAAGTAGCGCGCCAAGCACCCTGAATCTGCGCGGACATCGCGCCAGCGGGGACTTCGCGGGCTGTTGGCAGAGAGCGACTAAGTGATACTCACAGCGGCTTACGCGACATTCGGAACCAAAACAGCGCACACAACCGGAGAAACGCCCCACCCTGAGCCGCGACTGAGACGGCTGGCGCTGACGTATGTTGCTTGAGCCATTGTTGTGCCGGGATTGAAAGCCATAGGTTTGCTCGCTTGGCAGAGTACGCTGACGTCAATGTAGGTGAGCGCACGAGCGTGGAATATCAAGTCTTCAACATAGGTAAAGCTCACACCAACGAATGGTGGCGTGAACAGGTGCAGCGTGGGGTGAATACTGCAGGCTTTGATGCTGAGCCGGGTGAACGCGGCGAAGTCATATTTGCACGCATTGGTTTTCGTTAGCTTTTTGTGCGCTGGCATCAGTCAGCTCTAAGTACATCAAACCAGCCTCGGTGTCACAGGACACGCACAGTACCCACTCGCCCTACCCAACGATCCAGGGTCAGCTTTGATCGGCCCAACTTAAATTGGTTAAAACAGCAAAAAATCAGTAGTTAGCGCTTCAAAGTAATGGCCATTGGCCGCTACTATGCCGAATATTTTGTGATGCTCGCCTATTGGCAAAGTATCTGAGTGGACAAAAAAAACGGTTAGGATGTAAATGACAAACAGATTATCGAACACCATTACGCTGGATGCTCAAGGCCAGCGTTTACTCCAATTTCTTGTATCGAAGCTTTTAAGTATCAAGCCAAATGACCCTCGGACTTTCAGCAGCTATAAGCAAGTGCATGATGAGTTAAATCTCTCGCAAGAAGGCGACACCTATGGCACAAGCCTTCAGCACCAAGGCCTAAATACATTAGCGCAATGGACGTTAGAGCAGGGGCTACCCGGCATCACAGGTTTGATCATTCACAAGGAGAAACTAAGCCCAGGTCCTGGCTACTACAAGCTCTTCGGCCGCAATCAAGATGACTTTCAATGGTGGTTAGGTGAGATTCAAAAATCTAAAAATTTTGATTGGGCGCCCTATTTACCCACATCCCAACCATCAGAAGAACACACAGCGGGCAGAGACTGGACTACCGAGGAGCTACGCGCCGCTGTAGTCGCCTATCTAGAAATGCAACGACTAAACCGGGCATCTACTCCCTTCATCAAAACAAAATACTACCAAGCACTTGCCACACAATTCGGGCGCACGGCGAAGTCATTTGAGTTCAGGATGCAGAACATTTCCTATGTGCTCACGCTAATGGGCCGCGACTGGTTATCGGGGCTAAAACCTGCCAAAAACGTCGGCGCTAACATCGCAGAACAGATCGAGCAGCTCATTGCCGAAGTCGAGCATAAACCTGTCGTACCAGTTGTAACTTTCGAGCTTGAAGTCCGCGAGAGCATCAAGAAACCGTACCTGCCTCAGCCCAAAGGCAGCCAAACCCCTGAGAGCTGCGTAACCTCAGTCACGCAGTATCAGCGCGACCCGGAAGTGAAAGCTTGGGTGTTGAAAGAGGCCAATGGTGTGTGTGAATGCTGCAAGCAGCCTGCACCATTCAAGAACGTTGAAGGCATGCCATTTCTCGAAGTTCATCACGTTAGAAAACTCGCAGAAAACGGCTCAGATACTATCAACAATGCGGTTGCAACCTGTCCGAATTGCCACCGCGCCCTGCACTACGGCGTTAATGCAAAAGACCTAGTTGAAAGGCTTTACTCAAGCGTGAAGCGACTGATTAGAGAGTGAGTTTTCAAACCGCGAACTAACTAGAATATATGGCTACTAAGGCAGTAAAGCTCCAATCTTTAATAAAAGAGACCTTCGACAAAGCTTCATATATTTAACCTTAAGGGCTAGATGAAATCGCGCTCAGTGATCGCTACTCCGTAAAGGCTATTGCTTTTGGCTGGATTAAGGTTGTTTTCCAACACACTATTACTCCTTCCTTAAGTTCGGGCCATAAGCAATTTATTTGCACGTAAAAACTCGTCCATAACTGCTATGGCCTAAACACTTGCGCGTGCGTGATGCGGGTAAATCGACGTGCGTGATATTCTAGGGCTTCCTACAAAAAACAAGGACGTATCAGGTGGAAACCGAAGCCATAACCACTCTTCTGAGTGGTAACTCATTTGTCGTGTCTATCGTTGCCGCAGTAAGCCTTGGCAATCTTCTGATTAAGTTATTTACGGGTGCATTTATCCTACACAACGATTATTTCGTCAGCAGACAGGTCAATCGTATCGTAAAGCTGCGGTCAGCCATTGAGGACAATCCATCGCTAAAGCTATTCATAAACACGATGGCAGATGATGAAATTTTTCGTGTGGCAACAGGCATCAAAGCCACGCCAGACAGAGCCAATGCCCTGATGCAGCTTTATCAAACTGCAAAAGTCAGCAAGGCCCAACTCAAAGCGTATTCTTCATTTCTGCAATTGAATGACGCAGGTGAATTAAAAATCAGCAATGACAACTTTGATAAATTCACCGTTTATTACTCATTATTTGCAGGCGTGCTTATCTTCAGTTGCACTCTATGGATAGCAATTACCATTGTTTCTAATTGGACGGTTTCTACTACCCTTTCTGGAGCACTGATCATTCTAATTGGTGTATTTGCCACGAGTTTTATGCTGAGGGACTTTACCGTATTCCGGCAGTTACAAAAGCTGCAAAAGCAACTGCCGCAACTCGCGGTAGATGCGACAACGCCAAAAGCAAGTAGCACTACTTCAGCACCTCTCCCGCCTGCGCAGCAACCAGCTCCGACTAATACGGTAGAGATACCTTAAGCATCTTGTGACTATGCTCAAGGTGACGCCAACAGCCTCAAGAGGTAGCAGTTGAGATATCTGGCGCTCTACTCGTTCTGGCCACAGGCTGCTTATCTACTCTCCCGACCCAGAACTGCATTGCCCGTTTTGCAACCAGATGACAGCGAAGGCCGGAACATATGGGGGCCGAGTCCGCGAACAAGCCAGCCATCAAGTTGAGCTTCAAGCTTTCGAGCCCAAGCTTGCGCTCCCTGTTTCCGAGCGAAGGTCTGAGTCTCTTGATAGAATTGCACCCCATCACGTTTGAGCGATCTTAACCGTGTGGTGACAGTTCCATTCACCACTTTTTTGCTCTGATAGCAGCTATATCGAAAGCGACACGAGTCAGTCTATGAGTGGTAAGTCGTACCACTCATATCCAGAAAAGCGCCCTAAAATGCACCGAAACACGCAGAGCCCAATGATCCAGAAATCAGCCTCAACCCCAGTAACCACGCCGCCTGCCCTGTCCCGTCGCTTCAGCGTTGCACCCATGATGGACTGGACAGACCGTCATTGCCGGTTCTTCTTGCGCCAGCTTTCGCGCAATGCGCTGCTGTATACGGAAATGGTCACCACCGGGGCGTTGCTGCATGGCGATACGGCGCGGTTTTTGCGCCATGACGAGGCGGAGTATCCGTTGGCGTTGCAGTTGGGCGGCAGCACGCCTGCGGATTTGGCAGCCTGCGCCAAGCTTGCCGAGGCGGCGGGTTATGACGAGGTGAATCTGAATGTCGGCTGCCCGAGCGATCGGGTGCAGAATAATATGATCGGCGCCTGCCTGATGGCGCATCCGGCATTAGTGGCTGATTGCGTGAAGGCGATGCGCGATGCGGTGAGCATTCCGGTCACGGTCAAGCATCGCATCGGCATTGATGGGCGTGACAGCTATGCAGAGCTGAGTGACTTTGTCGGCACGGTACGCGATGCGGGTTGCGAGAGTTTCACTGTGCATGCGCGTATCGCGATTCTTTCGGGTTTGTCGCCGAAAGAGAACCGCGAAGTACCGCCGCTGCGTTATGAAGTGGCTGCGCAGATCAAGCAGGACTTCCCGGACCTTGAGATCATTCTCAATGGCGGCATCAAGACCCTTGAGGACTGCAAGACTCACCTCGAAACCTTCGATGGCGTGATGCTCGGCCGCGAGGCTTACCACAATCCTTATTTACTGGCGCAGGTCGATCAACAGTTGTTTGGTTGCGACAAGCCGGTGCTCAGCCGCTATGAAGCGATGCTGAGCATGCGCGGCTATATCGAGCAACATTTGCAGGAAGAGCGCGCGGCTATGCACCACGTGACTCGTCATATGCTCGGTTTGGCGCAAGGTTTCAAGGGTGCGCGGCGCTTCCGCCAATTGCTTTCGGTGGACATTCACAAGGCCCCTAATCCAATGGAACTGTTTGATCAGGCGGCTCTTTTGCTCGAAGGACATTGAGCCGGCAATCGCCCTCGGGTAATGTCATGGCATCTGCAACGACAAGGCACTGTCATGACTTCCAAGCTGGATCAACTCAAGCAGTTCACTACCGTGGTCGCCGACACCGGCGATCTCGACGCGATCGTCCGGTTAAAGCCGGTAGACGCGACCACCAACCCTTCCCTGCTGCTTAAAGCGGCCGCCATGCCGCGCTATAGCGAATTGCTCAAGCATGCCGTAAGCGCCAGCAACGGTGATCTGGGCATGGCTTGCGACCGCTTTGGTGTGGCGGTTGGCCAGGAAATTCTCAAGGTTATTCCGGGCCGTATTTCGACTGAAGTCGATGCGCGCCTTTCTTTCGACACCGAGGCCACGCTTGAGCGAGCTCATCGCCTGATTGATCTGTATCAGCAGGCCGGTATTGGTCGCGAGCGCGTACTGATCAAAATCGCTTCGACGTGGGAAGGGATTCGCGCTGCCGAGCAGCTTGAGAAAGACGGTATTCAGACCAACCTGACGCTGCTGTTCTCCTTTGCTCAGGCGCAAGCGTGCGCGGATGCCGGGGTCTTTTTGATCTCGCCTTTTGTGGGGCGGATTTACGACTGGTACAAGAAAGCCGAAGGCTGCGATTACGTGGGCGCGGCAGATCCTGGCGTGCAATCGGTGAGCCGGATTTACAAGTACTACAAGGCCAACGGCTACAAGACTGTTGTGATGGGTGCGAGCTTCCGCAACCTCAGCCAGATCGAGCAACTGGCCGGCTGTGATCGCCTGACCATCAGCCCTGAACTGCTGCAATCGCTGGCTGACGACAACGGCAAGCTTGAGCGCAAGCTCGACGTCAATGCACAAGGCGAAGCCCGTCAGAGCCTCAACCAGAGCCAATTCCGCTGGGCAATGAATGAAGACCCGATGGCAACTGAAAAGCTTGCCGAAGGCATTCGCCAGTTCGCCCGCGATCAGGAGAAGCTCGAGAAACTGCTGATCAGCTAAACGCAAACGGGGCGCCTAAGCGCCCCGTCATGCTGTAATTTCAAGACTCAGGAATGCTCAAGCGCATTGACCAGGTCATGGAAAGCTTCACGATTGGACTCGTTTAGGCCCATCAGAATCCGGTGCGCTTCCAGCACTTTAGCCCGCACCACTTCTTCCGACTGATCCTGTGACGGCAAATCGTCTAATGCCTGCGGACACGGCACCGGCTGGTCGACGATGTTGAACACCTGATCGAAACCCATCGATTGCAGCAATCGTGTGATGTCCGCGTGCGTGGTGACGACCGTGGGCAACAGGCCGATCTTCTGCCGCGACAAGATCGACAGCTTCGCCAGCAAGCCCAAGGTGGTGCTGTCGATGCTGCGCGTTTCCGTCAGATCGATGACGATCGCGGAAAAATTGAGCGCCGTGAAGATTTTTTCAATGGTCGAGTCCAGCGCGGAACAGAGCGTCAGGCGCACTTCTCCCACGAACTTAAGAACAAATGTGCCGTCAAGTTCAGCGAATTGGATTCTTCCGGGACCGATCCCAGGATTCATGCAAGGTTCCTGCATAACACCATCAATGCGATATCATCCGGCATATCAGCGAGGTTGGCCAGCCCCAAAGCTGTGCTCAACCCCTCTAAAGAGCCGCCTGCCGAGCTAACTAGCTGAGGCAGTTGGGTTTCTTTTTCCTGCAGAGTATCGCCCGGCAACAAATCGAGAATGCCGTCAGACAACAGCGTCAGGCTGAACGATTGCGGCAACTCGATCTCGTGATCCGAATATTCGGCCTCATCAAACAGACCGACCGGCAAGCCACGCCCCTGCAGATATTGTGCATCACCATTGCTATACATCACCGGCAGCGGCAAATGCCCGCCAATGCTGTACGTCAGGCGATTGGTTTGTTCATCAATCACGCCGCCAAGCATGGTCACATGCTTACCCAGTTTGCAATTGATGAGCCCGCGATTGATGTGCCCAAGCACTTCAGACGGTTTGAACTTCGGCAACGTGCCATTGCGCTTCGACTCGAAGAGCAGGCGCGTGGTCATGAACTTGAGCAATACGGTGATGAACGCCGAGGATGCACCATGGCCAGACACGTCAGCCAGATAGAATGCCACACGGTGCTCATCAACACGAAAGTAGTCGACGAAATCACCCGACAGATACAGCGACGGGATGATTCTGTGTGAGAACTGCAAATCTGCAACCTGCCAGGGTGTTTCCGGCAGCATGTTCATCTGCACCTGGCGCCCGGCATTCTGGTCTTCCTGCAACAGGTGCAAGCTGGCCTGCAGCTCACGGTTGGCAACCTCGAGTTGCTCGCCGTAACGTTTGTTTTCAAGGCGCAGATTGACCCGATCCAGCGCCCGGCGAATCGAGTGTTCAAGAACAGCCAGGTCTTCCAACGGCTTGATCAGATAATCCACCGCACCGAGGCGCAGCGCTTCGACCACATCGCCCATCACACCGGCACCGGAAACCACGATGACCGGAGCCTCGACCTCAAGCGCATTGATGCGCCGGATCAGCTCAAGTCCATCGACTTGGGGCATACGTAGATCGCATATCACCAGATCGGGGTTCTCACGCTGGAATACTTCCAGACCTTGTAGACCGTTACTGGCTTGCAAAACGTTAAAGCCGCTGTCTTCCAAGTAGGCCGCAAGGCTTGCGCGCACTACTTCGTCGTCATCAATAATCAGCAGCGTGGCACTGGTTTTGTGCATGGGATATCCAGGCAAACTACGCCGGAGATGGGTTGGCGTAAACACTGATCACCAACCCTTTCAGGCGAGCTATCAGTTCGTATTAAGGCGCAGACGGTACTCCCATCCGATTCCTGATTCAAGGGTGTGACGATCCGCAAAAGATCCACTGAATATGACTTTACACCTCAAATAGCTGGAGGCTATAACAACTGCAAACAAGTCGAGCTTATCTTTGAGGATAGCCCCATGTCTCAGGATGAACGTAATTTTACCGAAAAGCGCGATTTCCTGCGTATGCGCCTCAACTCGAACGCCACCCTTGTGTTCAACGATAACGAGTTCCCGGCCGTTTGCCGCGACCTCTCAAGCTCCGGCATGCAACTCGAAACCGAATGCGCTTTATCCTTGGGCGACCGCGTGTTGGTGCACATTGCCTCCGGGCTGGACAGCTTTGAAGACCTACAAGCAGAGGCCGAGGTTGTGCGTGTCAACGAACTGCCTGCCGGCACCAGACTGGTCGGTGTCTCGGTCATCCGGATGATCTGAGTCCGATACAACGCGTAACAAATCAGCTTTGGCGATAGTTCTTGCGCGGGCCGCTACGCAAGGGATCGAGCAAGCCAGACAAACCGTTGTGATCAATCTCCTGCATCAGCTCAAGCAATCGCCCCGTCTCGTTCTTCGGAAACCCTTCGCGGGCAAACCAGTTCAGGTAATGGCCAGGCAAGTCGGCGAATAACCGGCCCTTGTACTTGCCATAAGGCATTTCGCGGGTCACCAGTAACAACAGGTCTTCAGGTTTCATGGGCACACTTTGAAGATTTGGGCTTGGCTGCGAAGGTTAAGCCCGCGCAGCCACGCTCGCAAGCCAAAGGCTGGCATGGCTGACCTGATGCATACAGAGGTTGCCGCTCGTGAAGTTGCGCAGGCCAAGCCATTAAAACTCCGGTAAGCTGCGCACCTTGTTAGACTCAACGCAGGTTTTAAACGGCAATGCTTATCAAAGCCCTCAGAAATGGCCTCGGCCAAATCATCATCTTTCTCGACTTTATTACCCGTCCGCGCAAGATGAAACGCACCCCGCAAGCTCAGGCTGCAGTCGAGCAAAGCGCCGCCAATCTTGCCCTTTATCAGTTCAAGGCTTGCCCTTTCTGCGTTAAAACCCGCCGCACCCTGCACAAACTCAACGTGCCTGTTGTGCTGCGCGATGCCAAAAACAACGAGCAAGACCGTCAGGCGCTGCTCGAACAAGGCGGCAAGATTCAGGTGCCGTGCCTGCGCATTGAAGAGAATGGCGAGAGCAAATGGCTGTACGAATCCAAAGCCATCAATGCCTACCTTGAAGAGCGCTTTGCTGCCTGAGCAATAACCCTCACGGCGACTCAGGTCGCCAGATCGCACAATAAAAAGGGCCACTGCGTTTTACCGCAGCGGCCCTTTTTAGTTAACGCAGATTTGCCTGAACGCTACTGGGACGCAGCAACCACGTTGACCTTGCCGACCATGCCAGCCTGATAATGCCCGGCTATCAAGCAGGCAAAATCAAATACTCCGGTGCGGTTGAAGTTCCAGATCATCTCTCCAGTCTCACCCGGCGCTACATGCACCATGTACGGCTGGTGATGCTCCATTTGCACATTGCTGGCCATCATGGCCGCATGCGCATCCAGTTCGGCCTGCGTGCCCAGTACATATTCGTGCACGACCTTGCCGTCGTTATGCAGCACCACGCGGATGGTTTCACCCTCTTGCACGTCGAACTTGGCGGGCACAAACATCATCTGATCATTCATGCGCAGCTCGACAGTGCGCGTGACCAGCGCTTCATTGCCGGCAATACCCCACGGCTTTTGCTGGTTCACCTGGGTGTGCTCACCTTGCATATCGTGATGCATCGCGTGGGAATCGTCGTGACCTTGGGCGGCCATTGCGGAGCTGGCCATGCTGATTACAGTCGCGACTGCAACCATGGAAAAAGTCATGCTGGTAAACATATTCAATCCTCAATAACTGATAAAAACTCGGCACAGGCGGGAGTTGATCAGACGCGTGGAGGCGGTAAGGCAATCTCTGGAATATGTTGACTAAACAAGCTGTCGGGTATGACGACAGGTTTGGCTGCCTGCAACGGCGCCACCCCTGTCAGCGATGCGCTTTGCAGCAATGTACCGGTGCACACCTGGCAATGGCTGCACGGTGTAAGTGATGAGTCAGGGCAATGTTCAGCCGCTGAACTGGCAGACGGCGACAAGCTCTGGCAGTGAGCATTCGTACTCGCAGCATTACTCATTACCGGCAGGCAAAGGGCAAATACAACCAGCAGTACGAAACGAACAAAGCTCGACATTGGCGCTCTGGCGAAGAAGTTTAAGGGCGGCATTATCCGCTATTTAGTGCCCACACGGGATGACTTGTCCGAGGCATTTTGTCATCCCGTGTTGCGCAGCTAGCGCTGAGACTATCAGCCGAACATAGTGACATGTTTGGGATGGCTGGCAACGCGCTCGAGCCAACCACGGATCGCCGGAAACTCGGCCAGATCAAAGCCGCCTTCATCGGCGACATGGGTGTAGGCATACAGCGCGATATCGGCGATTGAGTATTGCGAACCCACCAGATATTCGGTTTGCTGCAATTGCTTTTCCATCACCCGCAGCGCCTTGTAGCCAAGCTTCTGGCAGCGCTGATACTCATCCATGCGCTCGGCAGGCATGCCTTGATAGAGCTGGATAAAGCGCGCGACTGCCACATTCGGCTCGTGGCTATATTGCTCGAAGAACTGCCACTGCAGCACCTGAGTGCGCAGGCGCGGCTCGACGGGCAAAAACCCGCTGCCATCGGCGAGGAAGTTCAGAATCGCGTTGGATTCCCACAAGCAGGTGCCATCTTCAAGCTCAAGCACCGGAATCTTGCCGTTAGGGTTCTTGGCCAGAAACGCTTCGCCCTGAGTCTCGCCCTTGAGAATATCGATTGCGATCCACTCGTATGGCAAGCCCAGCAGGTGCAGCATCAGCTTGACCTTGTAGCAGTTGCCCGAACGCAGATCACCGTAAACCTTCAACATAACCAGCCTCCTCTACTGTGCAGCACTGAGAAATCAGCCCTGACGCTCCCTATCATTCAAACCCGGAGCAGGCATCACAGCCCGCCCCGCCCGCCTCACGCTGCCAGACTGGCCTGCGCTTCACGGATTACCTGTGCAAGACGCTTAAGACCTTCACCCAGGCGCTCTGGCGCCACGTGACTGAAGTTCAAGCGTAGATGACCCGGATTCTGCTCGGGATCAATAAAGAACGGTTCGCCCGGCATGAACGCAACATTCTGCGCCAACGCCGGTGCCAGCAATGTACGGGTATCAAGTGGCTGCTTGAGTGTCAGCCAGAAGAACAACCCGCCTTGCGGCACTTGCCAGTCGGCCAGATCAGCGAAATGCTCTTCCAGGCACGCCTGCATCGCATCACGACGCTGACGATAGAAGTCGCGCAATTGCGCCAGATGATCGCGATGCTGCTGGCTTCCCAGCCACTGCAGCGCCTGCCACTGACCTACACGGTTAGTGTGCAGGTCTGCCGACTGTTTCAGGCGCAGCAAGTATGGATACAGGTCCGGCGTGGCAATCAGGTAGCCCACACGCAAACCGGGCAACAAGGTTTTCGACACAGTGCCGGTGTAGATCCAGCTGGCTTTTTTCAGACGGCTGACGATCGGTGTAGCGCTGCCCGCATCAAATACCAGATCACGGTACGGCTCATCTTCAATCAAGGTCACGCCGAACTCATCGAGCAACGCCGCCACAGCATCACGCTTGGCTTCGCTGTAACGCACCGCGGATGGGTTCTGGAAAGTAGGAATCAGGTAGGCGAATGCCGGCTTGTGCGCCTCTAGACGCTGGCGCAAGGCATCGAGCATCGGGCCATCCGACTCTTGCGGCACGGCAATGCAATCTGCGCCAAACAACTGGAATGCCTGCAAAGCGGCCAGATAGGTCGGCGCTTCAACCAACACTTCGGTGCCCGGATCAATGAACAGTTTGCTCGCCAGATCGAGGGTCTGCTGTGAGCCGCTGACGATCAAAACCTGGCTGGCATCGCAAGGAACGCCCAGCGCACGAGCCTCGGCGGCGATCACTTCACGCAGTGCCGGCTCGCCTTCGCTCATGCCGTACTGGCCCATGCTGGTGGGCATGTCGGCCCACTCGACTTTCGGCAACATGGGTTCTGCCGGCAAGCCGCCAGCAAATGACATGACTTCCGGGCGCTGCGCTGCCGCCAGAATTTCGCGGATCAGGGAGCTTTTGAGGCGAGCAACACGTTCAGAGAAAGCCATTCATATCACCAGTAGCACGAGTCGGGGGAAATAGGTCAAACTGCTTGACTGAAACTACGCTGACTTGAGTAGATACGTCAATATGCTTGACCTTAAAAATCCGACCGCTCAGCAAGCTGCGATGGAAGCATTTTTCTTTGGTTATCAGGCGTTCACCGCCAAAGCCGATGAAATGCTGGCGCGTCGTGGGCTTTCACGCGTGCATCATCGCATCCTGTTTTTCATCGCCCGCCATCCCGGCTTGAGCGTAAAAGAATTGCTCGGCTATCTGGGCGTCAGCAAGCAGGCACTGAGTACTCCGCTGCGCCAATTGCTGGAAATGCATCTGGTGCAAAGCGTCACCGCCAACGACGACAAGCGTAAGCGTTTGCTCGACTTCACCGCTGAAGGGGCAAAACTGGAAAAAGCCCTGCGCCGCGAACAGACCCGGCTGCTGCAAAAGGCTTTTGGCGAAACAGGTGAAGCCGCCGCGCAAAGCTGGATACAAGTGAATCTGGCATTGGGTAAAAGCCGCTAGAACAGCTTTAGGGTTACAGCAATAAAGCTGAAACTGTATCGGTCGATTTACTCCATGGCTGTACGGCGACGAAGGCTCAAACAGCGCTTAGGCTCTGTATTCGTCTCCCGAGGCCATCATCATGACCGCTGAATTACTCGTCGCCTTTATCGCGTTCGCCTTCGTTACTTCTGTGACCCCCGGCCCCAACAACATGATGCTGCTGACCTCGGGCGTGAACTTCGGCCTGCGTCGCAGCGTGCCGCACATGCTGGGGATCAGCCTCGGTTTTATGGTGCTGGTGATCGCCGTCGGCCTTGGGCTTGGCGAACTGTTCACTCAATTCCCGCCCCTGTATGAAGTGCTGCGTTATCTCGGCGCCGCCTATCTTTTGTATCTGGCCTGGAAAATCTCAGGCTCGGGCGCTCCGAACAGTGACGTCACCGCCAATGCAAATCCCTTTACCTTCTTGCAAGCGGCGGCGTTTCAATGGGTAAATCCCAAGGCCTGGGTAATGGCCATTGGCGCGATTACCACTTACACCCCGCACGAGAACTTTCTGTTCAATGTGCTGCTGATTGCCGGCCTGTTTGCGCTGGTAAACTGCCCAAGCGTGGCCATCTGGACCGTTGCCGGCAGCATGTTGCGCAAGTGGCTGAGCAACCCGCGGGTTTTGCGGGTTTTCAATATCGGCATGGCGTTGCTGCTGGTGGCATCGCTCTACCCGATTCTGGTTGATGTGAAAGGAACAATTTGATGGCTGAAGCTGCACAAACCCCGCTGCGACCACTCGCTGACAGTTCTGCCTCTGCCGTAGTGGCAGGCTTCATCGCAATGCTCACCGGCTACACCAGTTCCCTGGTACTGATGTTTCAGGCAGGCCAGGCCGCCGGTTTGAGCAATGGCCAGATATCCTCATGGATCTGGGCACTGTCAATTGGCATGGCCATCACCTGCATCGGCTTGTCTTTGCGTTATCGGGCGCCCGTGATGATCGCGTGGTCGACGCCTGGTGCCGCACTGCTCATCAGCAGCCTGCCGGGCGTGCCATACAGCGAGGCGATTGGCGCGTACATCATCTGTTCAGGCTTGATCGTGATATGCGGCATTACGGGCAGCTTCGACCGTTTCATGCGCCACATACCGGCCTCTATCGCGGCGGCGCTGCTGGCGGGTGTGCTGTTCAAAATCGGCCTCGAAATTTGCGTCGCCGCCGAGCAGCAACCGGTTCTGGTGGTGAGCATGTTGCTCGCCTATCTGCTCGGCAAGCGCCTGATGCCACGTTATGCGGTGCTGGCGGCGCTGGTTGTCGGCTGCGTGCTTGCGGGTATTTTCGGCCTGCTCAACTTCGAGAATTTTCATCTGGAATTGGCGACACCGGTCTGGACTACGCCGAGTTTCTCGCTGGCCGCGACCATCAGCATCGGCATCCCGTTGTTCATTGTGGCCATGACTTCGCAGAACCTGCCTGGCATGGCGGTCTTGCGCGCTAACGGTTATCAGGTGCCGGCTTCGCCACTGCTCAACACCACCGGGATTTTCTCGATTCTGCTGGCACCATTCGGCTCGCACGGCATTCACATGGCCGCCATCAGCGCCGCGATTTGCGCGGGCCCGGAAGCCCATGAAGACCCGAACAAACGCTACACAGCTGCCGTCTGGTGCGGAGTGTTTTACGGCATTGCCGGTATCTTCGGCGCAACCATGGCGGCGCTGTTTGCAGCTCTGCCGAAAGCCTTGATCCTGTCGATTGCCGCGCTGGCGCTGTTCGCCTCGATCATCGGCGGCCTGACCCAGGCCATGAGCGTGCCCAAAGAACGTGAAGCGGCGCTGATCACCTTTCTGGTGACGGCTTCGGGGATGACGCTGTTCTCGGTAGGCTCAGCATTCTGGGGGATCGTCGCGGGCCTGCTGACGCTGGTGATTCTCAACGCCGGCAAGAAAGACGCCGCCTAAGCCGGCTCAGGGATTGGTCGTGGCGTCTTGCAAAAGCTGGCGCTGCTGCGCCAATTTGTAAGCTACGTAGTACTTATAGATATTGCCGACGTAGTCCACGGTTTCGCGGCCGACAATGCGCGCGGCGCCATGTTCGACGTTGCCAAACCAGACATCGCGGTCAAGCCCGGACTTTTCCGCGAGCCGGCGAAATTTGCGTAAATTGGTTGGCCCCGCGTTGTATGCAGCGAAGGCCATCAGCACCTTGTTGGTCGGTGAGATACCGGGCTCATCGAGGTACTTCTGTTCCAGTAAACGTAAATACTTAGCGCCCGCCTCCACGTTATTGTCCGCACTCTTGGCAACATTCTTGATGCCAACTTGCGGGTCTGCTGCCGTGCTTGGCAGGATCTGCATAACCCCGACTGCCCCGTTCGGGCTGCGCGCCTGCTGATCCAGCCGCGATTCTTGGTATCCCTGCGCCATGAGCATCAGGTAATCGAAATCGTAGGTTTGCGCATGCTTCTTGAATATCTCGACCAGCGACTTGAATTTGGCCAACTCGCGCGCAGAAGTCGGGTCCACGATAGAGGTCTGCTCAAGGTAATCTTTGCGCAGGCTGTTACCGAACAAGGTGCCGACTTTGTGCGCCTCTACAAACTTGTCTAATTGCTTTTTAAGCTGCGGATTGTCCGGGCGAATCGCCCAGGCAAAAGCAGAACCCTCATGCACTTTTACCGCCTCGTTGATCTGCATGTCCGGATACAGCCCAGCCCATGCCTCGGCGATATAGTGGTCGGCAACCGTCGCCGGAATAACCCCGACGTTGACCATTTCCAGCAGGTCTTCGGTTTCCAGATTCTCATCGACCAACTGAATGTCAATCGGCTTGAGCCCTTGCGCCTGAAAGGTTTTATTGAGTTCGGTAAGGTGCTCAAAATAACTGCTGGAGCGGCGCACCATCACCTGGCGCCCCGCCAACTGCGCCACTTCGGTTACCGGTTCAGTGCCTGGCGCACTGACCCAGAGCTCGCCAACGCTGACTGTAAACGGCGCGGTGAAGGCGACTTGTGCAGAGCGCTTGTCGGTGATGACCAAACCACCAGCAGCAATGTCGCCCTGACCCTTGAGCAGTTGGCTGATCAGTTCATCACGCGCCACCGGAATCAGCATCACCTGCCAGCGCACAGCAGCTTTGGGATCAGCATGATTTTTATTCAACCAGGCCGCCAGCGCTACGCTGAGGTCGTAGCTGATGCCGGCTTGCTGGCCGCGATCGACGCTGTAAAAGCTCTTGCTGTAGGGCACCAGCACCCGGACTATATGGCGTTTTTGCATGCCGGCAAAATCACCCGTCCAGAGCTTGGGCAAAGGCAGCACCAAGGCATCGACTTCGGCCTCTTCGGCCACACTCAACTCATCATCCTCAGTCGTTGAGAGCGCCACGCCAACAGCGAATGTAACGCAAAAAACGATGCCCACTGCCCACAATGCAAGGCGCTTGATTTGCATGCTCGTCACTCGTTTACCGGGATATTGATTAAAGCTCAAATCCACCCAACTGACGAACCAATCCTTCGGATTTGCAGGGGCTCGCGCGAGCCTGAGAGCACCGCTCGCGCCCTGCTCACGGGATCAAATCGCCGTTGCGCCGCCATCAACCGCCAGCGCATGCCCGGTGGTGAACGCAGCTTCATCGCTGCACAGGTACATTACGGCTGCGGCAATTTCCTCAACCCGGCCAATGCGGCCGACCGGATGCATGGCAGCGGCAAACTCCGCCATGCGCGGGTCTGCTTCATAGGCGCGGCGGAACATGTCGGTATCGATCACCGCCGGGCATACAGCATTAACCCGAATTTTCTTCTTGGCGTACTCGACAGCCGCCGACTTGGTCAGGCCGATTACCGCGTGCTTGGAAGCACTGTAAATACTCATCTTCGGTGCAGCGCCCAGACCGGCAACCGACGCTGTATTGACGATGGCACCCGCGCCTTGAGCCAGCAAAAGCGGCAATTGATGCTTCATGCACAACCACACGCCTTTAACGTTGACGTTCATGATCGCATCGAACTCGGACTCGTTACCGTCGGCCAGCTTGCCTTGCTCGATTTCGATGCCGGCATTGTTGAAGGCATAGTCGAGACGCCCAAAAGCGGCGATGGTTTGCTGCATCAGCGCCTGCACCTCGGCATCACGGGTCACGTCGCAAGGTACAAACACCGCTTCACCGCCGGCGGCCTGAATCAGCCCAACGGTGGCCTCACCGCCAGCGCTATCGAGATCAGACACCACAACTTTAAGCCCCGCCTCAGCGAACGCCAAAGCAGTTGCACGACCAATACCGGCTGCCCCGCCTGTTACCAACGCAACCTCTCCCGAATAGCTCAAGCCCATGGGTGTATCCTCTGTTTGAATAGTTATGCGCCGAGTCTAGGCTGATCAGTTATCGGCGCCCCAGCACTATCAGAAAGGCGTTTATTGCTTGATCGACTTGAGTGATTAACACCCCAATCCAATCATCACTCAAATGTATCAGTCAGCATTCTGCGCCCAGCCAACACTTGCCGATAGCACGCAGGACGGCTATCACCTATGCATCGCACTCTGCGCAATTTTTGCGTGGGCAAAATCCGCTGCCGTACAACAAGAGATCTCACCATGTCCGCTTCAATCAATCGCCAATTCCTGCTTGCTCAGCGCCCTGTCGGCCTGCCTTCGCGCGAAACCTTCGAGTTTGTTGAAACGCCGCTGGGTGAACCTGCCGACGGTCAGATCCTGGTCAAGAACGCCTATCTGTCGCTCGACCCGGCCATGCGCGGCTGGATGAACGACGCCAAGTCGTACATCCCACCAGTAGGTTTGGGTGATGTAATGCGTGCACTGGGCGTGGGCGAAGTGGTTGCCTCCAAGCACCCTGATTACGCCGTGGGCGACTTTGTAAACGGTGCGCTCGGTGTTCAGGATTATTACCTTGGCGCGCCGAGCGGTTTCTACAAGGTAGACCCCAAACGCGCTCCGCTGCCGCTGTATCTCTCGGCACTGGGCATGACCGGCATGACCGCCTACTTCGCCCTGCTGGATGTAGGCGCCCCCAAGGCCGGTGACACCGTGGTTATTTCTGGCGCAGCCGGTGCTGTCGGCAGCGTTGCCGGGCAGATCGCCAAGATCAAGGGCTGCCGTGTGATCGGCATTGCCGGTGGCGCCGAGAAGAGCAAGTTCCTGATTGACGAACTGGGCTTTGACGGCGCCATCGATTACAAGAACGAAGACCTCAACGAGGCGTTGAAGCGCGAGTGCCCGAAAGGCATCAATGTCTACTTCGATAACGTCGGTGGCGACATTCTCGATACCGTGCTCACCCGCATCGCCCCGAAGGCCCGCATCGTGATCTGCGGCGCTATCAGCCAGTACAACAACAAGGAAGCGGTAAAAGGCCCTTCCAACTACCTGTCACTGCTGGTTAACCGCGCACGCATGGAAGGCTTCGTGGTGATGGATTACGTCTCGCAGTATCAGGCAGCCGCCGCTGAAATGGCCGGCTGGCTGGCCGACGGCAAACTCAAATCCAAAGAGGATGTTGTCAGCGGTCTGGAGACTTTCCCCGAGACGCTGCTGAAACTGTTCAGCGGGGAAAACTTCGGCAAACTGGTGCTCAAGGTCTGACTATCCAGCCCGACTGACGCCGCATAAAAAAGGCCAGAGCAATTGCTCTGGCCTTTTACGTTGCACCGAGACGATTACTGGCGCATACCGCGACCGCTAACCAGCAGGCGCACGCAGGCGAAGTACAGCACGATGGTCGCCACCAACATGAAGCCAATGGCAACGCCGATGCTGATATCCGACACCCCGAGAATGCCGTAACGGAAGGCATTGACCATGTGCAGAACCGGGTTGGCCATCGACACCGTTTGCCAGAACGGCGGCAACAGCGAGATCGAGTAAAACACCCCGCCGAGATAGGTCAGCGGCGTCAGCACGAAGGTCGGAATAATCGAAATATCGTCGAAATTACGCGCGAACACTGCGTTGATGAATCCGCACAGCGAGAAGATTGTCGCCGTCATCAACACCACCAGAACGGTCAGGCCCAGATGATGAACCTGCAGGTGAGTGAAGAACAGGGACAGCAGCGTGACGATCAAGCCGACCAGCAAACCACGCGCAACGCCGCCGATGACATAACCGATAAGAATGATGTGCGGCGACACCGGCGACACCATCAGCTCTTCGATTGAACGCTGGAACTTGCTGCCGAAGAAGCTCGACACCACGTTGCCGTACGAGTTGGTAATCACCGACATCATGATCAGCCCCGGAACGATGTATTCCATGTAGCTGAAGCCGCCCATGTCACCGATCTGACGGCCGATCAAATTACCAAAGATCACAAAATACAGGACCATGGTGATCGCCGGCGGCAGCAGTGTCTGCGGCCAGATGCGGGTGAAACGGCGTATCTCGCGCACGACAATTGTGCGCAGCGCCACCATATTGGCGGCCAGTTCCGAGGTCATTTGCGGAGCACTCATTTAGGGGCCTTTACCAGATTTTTCTCTACCAGAGAAACGAACAGCTCCTCCAGGCGATTGGTTTTGTTGCGCAGGCTGCAAACATCGATATTCAGCGCGGAGAGCTGCTGGAACAGATCGGTCATGCCCTGGGTTTTCTCAACCTGAACTTCGAGGGTGTGATCATCAATCAGACGGGTCGGATAACCCTGCAACTGCGGCGCGGCTTGCAACGTTGTGGTCAGGTCGAGCAGGAAGGTCTCGACATGCAGCTTTTGTAGCAGTTCACGCATGCTGGTGTTTTCGACGATACGGCCGTGGTCGATGATGCCGATGTTGCGGCACAGCTGTTCGGCTTCTTCGAGGTAATGTGTGGTCAGAATGATGGTAATGCCACGCTCATTAAGCCCGGTCAGAAACGACCACATGGAACGGCGCAACTCGATGTCGACGCCCGCAGTGGGCTCATCGAGAATCAGCAGGCGCGGCTCATGGACCAGCGCACGGGCAATCATCAAACGGCGCTTCATGCCGCCCGAAAGTTCACGAGAAGCCACGTTGCGTTTGTCCCACAAGCCCAGCTGCTTGAGGTACTGCTCAGCGCGCTCCTTTGCCAGACGCGGTGGAATGCCGTAGTAACCCGCCTGGGTCACGACAATGTCGAAGACCTTTTCAAACTGGTTAAAGTTGAACTCTTGCGGCACAACGCCAATGCTGCGCTTGAGTTGCGCGGGATTGATGTCCAGGTCATTGCCGAAGATTTTCACGCTGCCGCTGGTTTTATTAACCAGGGTCGAGAGAATCCCGATGGTGGTGGATTTACCGGCGCCATTGGGGCCGAGCAATGCGAAAAAATCGCCTTCGGCAACATCCAGATCCAGGCCATGCAGGGCTTGGAATCCATTGCCGTAGGTTTTGGTCAACTGCCGGATGGACAGAGCGGTAGTCATAAAAAATGTGCACGCCTGATAAGAAGGAAAACATCGGCTGCCATGCAATGCGCAGCAACAAAACCAGCCAAGTCTAGCGCTAAGCAAACCTGAACGCAGTGATTGCTGAACATGAGTCGAGTCTGATTGGCACTGCACGTGCAATCATCAAGCAACCTTTGGAGGGTTGCCAGACTAGCACTGCCAGCGAAATAGTGAAGGCCTTGAAGCTGATGTTATCCATCACCGAGATTCATGGAACGCCCGCAAGGCTCGCCTCTTGGGCGAAGTCTCCGCGCATGTTCAACGTCTCGCCGTTGAACAAATGCGGGTAGATCTTGCGCAAATGCGCATAGAACAAATCCACCGGCAAGTCAGCGAATTGGCCGTGGTCGGTCAGGTACTCCATGTAGCGCTGGCCCTGAGCGTTGAACGGGTGAAACACGCTGTCATTGACGCCGTCGAACTCAAGCGCGGCCACCCCAAAAATCTCGCACAGCTCGCGGTTAAACGTGGGCGTGGCCTTGACCCAGCGGCCATGCAAATACAACTCGGTGTAGCCATGCATGGCAAACACCTCGGTGCGCAACGCCTCAAGCAGACGTGCAGTCGCCAGATGATTACGCACATCAGCCAGGCCAATGCGCGAGGGGATGTTGCAGTGGCGCGCGCATGCCGCAAGCAAAATCGCCTTGGGCACACAGTAATTTTCGGGCTGGTTTACCGCGCAGCTGGCAGTCAGGCTTTGAGGGTCAAGGCTCAGCACGTAGGGGTTATAACGAATACCATCGCGTACAGCGTTGTACAGATTAATCGCCACCTGCACAGGGTCACGAGTGGCACCGCGTACTCGTTCAGCGAACTCAACCACGGCTGGGTGGTCACTATTAATGAATCGGCCGGGCAGTAAATAGTCGTTCATGGCATTCACTCTGGTTTTTATAGAGTTTACCCATGGCATATTCGCCGTTAAAACGGCAAACCGGCCAAGTTCGCCGCGCTTATCGCCACACCGGCGCTGATGAGGGCTAAGCTCGTAGAGCACAGTACGCATTGCGCCATCATGGAGGAGTCAGAATGCTTGTAGTCTGGTTGATAGTTTTAGTCGTAGGTGTGGCTTATATCGCCCACCGGCGCACCCCACCCTTAATTGCTCTGGCAATTGTCGCGGCCTATCTATTGGCCATGGCGACATGGAGCCACGCACCTACTTTGCTGATGGCAGTGTTCTGGGTGCTCTGGCTGGTGGTTGCCCTGCCCTTGGCGTTGCCCGAACAACGCCGCCAGTGGCTGACCAAGCCGCTGTTCAAATGGTTCAAGAAAGTTCTCCCACCCATGTCCGCCACCGAGCGCGAGGCTATCGAAGCCGGCACGGTGTGGTGGGATGGCCAACTATTCAGCGGTCGTCCGGACTGGGACACACTGCTGTCTTACCCGAAGGCCAAGCTGACTGAAGAGGAACAAGCGTTTCTTGATGGCCCGACTGAAGAGTTGTGCGCCATGGTCACTGACTGGGAGATCGGCCAGCAGATGGACCTGCCGGAAAAAGCCTGGCAACACATCAAGCAGCACGGCTTCTTCGCCCTGATCATTCCTAAAGAATATGGCGGCAAGGGCTTCTCGGCCTACGCACACTCGCAAGTGGCAATGAAGCTTGCGACCCGCAGCGGTGACCTCGCCTCCACTGTTATGGTGCCAAACTCACTCGGCCCCGGCGAACTGTTGCTGCATTACGGCACTGAAGAGCAGCGCAACCATTACCTGCCACGTCTGGCCAGCGGTGAAGATATTCCCTGCTTCGGTCTTACTGGCCCCCTCGCCGGCTCCGATGCGGGCGCGATGCCGGATGTCGGCATCATCTGCAAGGGTGAATGGGAAGGTAAAGAAGTCATCGGCATGCGCCTGACCTGGGAGAAGCGCTACATCACTCTCGGGCCGGTCGCGACCCTGCTTGGCCTCGCGTTCAAGGCACTCGACCCGGATCACTTGCTTGGCGACAAGGAAGACCTGGGCATCAGCCTTGCGCTGATTCCGACCGAAACGCCGGGCGTGGAAATTGGTCGCCGTCACCTGCCATTGGGCGCCGCCTTCATGAACGGGCCGAACTCGGGCAAGGATGTTTTCCTGCCGCTCGAATACCTGATTGGTGGCCCGGAGTATCTGGGTAAAGGCTGGATGATGTTGATGAACTGCCTGTCTGTCGGGCGTTCGATCTCGCTGCCTGCTGTCGGCACTGGTGCGGCCAAGTTCACCAGCATGGTGACGGGCCAGTACTCCGAGATTCGCGAGCAGTTCAATGTGCCGATCAGCGCATTTGAAGGTATTCAGGAAGCTCTGGCGCGCATTGGCGGCAACGCCTGGATGATGGACAGCGCCCGTATCCTGACCGCCAACGCAGTGGATCTTGGCGAGAAGCCGTCCGTTCTCTCGGCCATCCTCAAGTATCACCTGACTGAGCGCGGCCGCGAATGCATCAGCCACGCAATGGATGTGCACGGCGGTAAAGGCATCATCATGGGGCCGAATAATTATCTGGGCCGTTCATGGCAAGGTGCGCCGATTTTCATCACGGTTGAAGGGGCTAACATTCTCTCGCGCAACCTGATGATCTTCGGTCAGGGCGCCATTCGCTGCCATCCGTTTGTACTCAAGGAAATGCAGCTGGCCAATGAACCGGATCAAGACCAGGCCTTGGTCGAGTTCGATGAATTGCTCATGCAGCACATTGGGTTTGCAGTCGGCAACTTTGCCAGCACGCTGGTGTTGGGCCTCAAGCTTGACGCCCTGAAAACCCAGCCGGGCGATGGCCTCAGCGCCAGGTATTTCCGCTCACTGGATCGTCTGTCGGCCGCATTCGCCATGCTCGCAGACATGAGCATGATGCTGCTGGGTGGTGAGCTGAAACGCCGCGAGCGTTTGTCAGCACGTCTTGGCGATGTACTCAGCCATCTGTATCTGGCATCGGCATCACTCAAGCGTTACCACGATCTGGATTATCCGGAGCATTCCCGCGTATTCGTAACCTGGGCACTGGAAGAGAGCCTGAGCAAAGCCGAAGAAGCACTCGACGGCATACTCAGCAACTTCCCGAACAAGTGGCTGGGCTGCGCACTGCGGATCATCGTGTTCCCACTGGGTCGCCAGCACAAAGGCCCAAGCGATGCACTGGACGCTGAGATTGCCGAGATTCTGGGTCGCAACAAAGGTGATCCGGCGCTAGAGGAAGTGCTAGAGGGTTGCTTCCGCCCACAGGACAACAAGGATGCAGTCGGCGCCCTGCAATTTGCACTCGACCAACTGGAAGCGGCCAAGCCGTTGCACAAGCAACTGCACAAAGCGCTGAAAGCGGGCGAAGTCGAAGAAGTCCCCGGGCAGAACCTGATTGCAGCAGCTGTTTCGGCCGGGGTTTTCACCGAGGAGCAAGCCGAGCAGTTGCAACAAGCTGAGAACGCCCGACGCGTGGTGATCGATGTCGATGACTTCAGCAAAGACGAACTGAAACTCAGCCGCAGCAAGGTGCGTTAATACTGCACCGGTAGCAGCCACTAACGGCTAATTTGATCAACAGCACGACAGCGGGCGCCGCGAGCTTTATACTCCGGCGCCCGTTTTTTGTTTTCAGGATCCAACCCATGGCCAACACAAACCTCGATCACCACCTTGCCCTGCTCGATCATCTGCGCAAGATTTTGGTTGCCCTGGGTGAAGCTGAACAGATTCTCGACTCCAGCCACGCCCTGTTTCTGGAGCGCTTTGATGAACTGGTCGCCGCTCTGCCGGTAGATCAGGAAGGCAGCCTGTATCTGGGCCAGGATTTGATCAGTCAGATTTTCCAGCGCTACCCGCAGATTGCCCACTTGGTCCCGCGTGACCTGCTGTGGTTCTTCGGCGGCGACTGCCTGCACTTTATGCCGGATGAAGAAATCGCAATTTACCAGCGACTCGATGAGCGTCGCTTTGAAGCCGAGGAGAACGGCGAGCCGTTTGACTGGAATCAAGAGCGTCAATTGCTGAGCATGCCGGACGAAGGCAGCAAACACTAATCACCCAAGCCCGCACAGGGCCTCTGCGCCCTGTTAGCTGCAAGTCATCAGCTGTTCAGAAGCTGTTCAGAAGCTGTCATTTCACGGTCATTGTTTGGTCATGTTTAGCCCCTATGTTGGACTAGACCATACCAAGGATGACCGTTATGCCAACCCCGCCCTCAAACTTCACAGCGGTTCTTTTGGGACTCTCCGGATGCCTTGTAGATTTTGGCGCGCGCGGTAAAACCGCAACACCCGCATCCGTTCATCCTTTCAGTCACGGCGCCGCTGCTACCCGCCTTGAGCCAGATTGGGCTGAAACTCAGCCGATAAGCAGCGAGCAAGCCCAACCAACACCCGGCGCGCTTGAGCTACTGTTTGCATTGCAACGCAAAAACATCACCTGCGCCTGGATTGATGATATAGCCCCGCAAACAGCGAGCGCCTTGACTCAGGAACTACCTGACTGGCTCGACGGCTGCCTGGCTAAACGCGCATGGCCGGCGCCGGATGCGTGCTGGCAGGCCCTGATCGACTTGCAGGCTGAACAACACTCGGGCTGCATTCTGATTGGCAGTGATCCGCAAATGCTCCAGGCCGCATTAAATGCGGGCTTCTGGACAGTGGGGCTGGCTGCCTGTGGCGCAGCCTGTGGGAAGAGCCTTGCAGAGTGGCAACGCCTCGACGCGCAAACCCGTGAAAAACTGCGCGCCGACGCAACCTTGCAGCTCTATCGGCTGGGCGTGCACTCAGTGATAGACGACCTGACCGACGCGCAATCGTGTCTGGCTGAACTTTATAAACGCTACAGCAAAGGTGAAAGACCATGACCCTGAGCCGCACCGACTTTATCGCCCAGGTGGAGCAACTGTTTGCCAACCAAGGCCTGGCGCAATACGGTGAAGATATCAGCCAGACCCAGCACGCACTGCAATGCGCGACCCTTGCGCAGCGATCAGGCTGCAGTGAAAGCCTGATAGTTGCAGCGCTGCTGCACGACATCGGGCATTTATACGAGTCACCCGAAGCAAGTGCCGCACACGACCTGCGCCACGAAGAACAGGCGGCCAATCTGCTGCGACATGTATTACCCGAGAGCGTATGGCAGCCCATTCGTTTGCATGTAGCCGCTAAACGCTATTTTTGCGCCGTCGACCCGGCCTATCACGCGGATCTTTCCAAAGCCTCAAGGGACAGCCTGGCCTTACAGGGCGGCCCCTTTGACCCGAGCGCCGCCAACGCTTTCTTACGCGCACCGTTTGCGAAGGACGCCTTGACCCTCAGACGCCTCGACGACCTGGGTAAAGATCCACACATGCAAACGCCACAGTTGAGCCATTTCTATCCCCTGATAGAAAACCTGTTAGTGGCTCACGAGCAGTCTGCATAAGCGGCAGTCAAAAGCGGCGCGCGCATAGCGATAAAACAGGCAAAAGACGCATCCATGGATTAATCTTTAATCAGGCAGGGATTTTTGCGGCCTGCCGAGGGTCAATCTATTTGTGTATCTATTAAGGGAGCGTCTCATGCCTGCAAACGAACTGCGGCAGCAATTGGAAGACCTGCGTGCGCAACTGGCGCAAAAACCTGCGCTGACTGAAGAAGATCGCGCGTCGCTGTACATCCTCACTCAGGAAATCGAGCTGCAACTGGCGCAAGACGCTGCAGCTGCTCCCGATGCAACCTTGGTAGACGGCGTCAACCTCGCGGTTGAACGTTTTGAAGTGAGCCACCCGACCCTCGCCGGAAGCTTGCGCAACATTCTGCAGAGCTTGGCCAATATGGGTATTTAAGCGCCCAGCCAAGCATACTCGCCTGACCCAAACCCAGCTACGGCTGGGTTTTTTGTGCCTGCGCCAATTCATCAACCAGGTCACTGATTGCCTGCGCGGCGCCAAGCATATGATCGGCATGGCTGAAGCCAGAGCTTTTCAACGGTTTCAAATCATGGTCGCCCGCTTTCAGCCAATTCAGGCGTATCGAATCAGATAAAGAGTAACCCGCAACAGCCTCAGAGTTGCCCATGATGTCGCGCTCGCCCTGAACGATCAGGGTTGGGGTACGCAAATCGGCAAGGTGTGCGGTACGTGGCTTGTCTTGCTTACCCGCGGCATAAAACGGATAACCCAGACAAACCAAACCATCTGCGCCCAATTCGTCTGCCAGCAAACTGGCCATGCGTCCGCCCATTGATTTACCACCGATCAACAGCGGCCCGGAAACCTGCTCCCGAACCTGACGATAGACATCGCGCCACTGTTCCAGCAGTCGCGCTTGCGGATTAGGCGGGCGCTTTTTGCCGTCGGTGCGCCGCGCAGCCATATAGGCAAACTCGAAGCGAACCACCTGAATACCACGCTGAGCCAGCAACGCCGCCATGCTTTGCATGAATTCGCTGTCCATTGGCGCACCGGCACCGTGCGCCAGAATGAATGTGGCGCGTGCAGGGCCGACGGGGTTATCAGTTAATAAAGAAACCGCCGGCTGAGGCAGCGCCTGTTGATCCTGATCAAGTTCTTGAGTTTTGCGACTGCTCATACTGGCTCTCGTAAAGTTATGTCCGCACTATTGTGAGTGGACAAACTGGAGCATGCCAAACAATAACAGCGAAAGGAGTCGTCAGGTGTTGCAATGCGCCAACGCCAACCCAGCCCAAAAACCTGCAAACCCAACCATTGAAGATCAGGCACACACGTGACGCGCTGATAGGATTTCTTGTGCATTTGAAGGCCCGAAGACCTGCAAACTAGAGCGAGGCTTGAGGTGTGCGACCCAAAGTCGCACCCCGCCGACAAACGGCTTTCATCCTGCTCCAGTTGAGCTAATCTTGTCTGCAGTCGCCACTGTCCACACTCTAAGGCGATTCCCGTCTTCGTCGTGCCGGTTCGTGCATGGTGATGTTTGCGTTCAAAGGCCCTTCGGCGTGCACCCGAAAGGCACTGAAATGCCCTTGAAAGCTTGATCGCGTTGGCATGTATCGTTGCAATGGTTATCCGCTTTATACATACTTGCCGCCGATTTTTATCCCTAAAAAATCCATTAACCGTGGAACCCCAGCAATGAGCACAGCAATCAGTCCGACTGCTTATAACTACAAGGTGGTCCGCCAATTCGCCGTCATGACGGTAATTTGGGGGGTCATAGGCATGGGCCTAGGCGTTTTCATCGCTTCACAACTTGTGTGGCCTGAACTCAACTTTGGCTTGGAATGGACGACTTTCGGTCGTTTACGTCCACTGCACACCAACGCAGTGATCTTCGCTTTCGGCGGATGCGCGCTGATGGCAACCTCACTCTATGTGGTGCAGCGCACCAGTCAGGCGCGTCTGATTTCTGACTCTCTGGCATCATTCGTTTTCTGGGGCTGGCAGCTTGTCATCGTCCTGGCCGTCATCACCCTGCCTTTGGGTATGACCAGCTCGAAAGAGTACGCAGAACTGGAATGGCCGATCGACATTCTGCTCGGCGTAGTCTGGGTTTGTTACGCAGTGCTGTTCTTCGGCACCATCGTCAAGCGTCAAACCAAGCACATTTATGTCGGTAACTGGTTCTTCGGTGGCTTCATTCTGGTTACGGCCATGCTGCACATCGTCAACAGTGCCGAAATGCCAGTCACCCTGTTCAAGTCGTACTCGATGTACTCCGGTGCAACCGATGCGATGATCCAGTGGTGGTACGGTCACAACGCCGTAGGTTTCTTCCTGACCACCGGCTTCCTCGGCATGATGTACTACTTCGTACCGAAGCAGGCAGAGCGTCCGATCTACTCGTATCGTCTGTCTATCGTGCACTTCTGGGCACTGATCACCCTGTACATCTGGGCTGGTCCTCACCACCTGCACTACACCGCTCTGCCGGACTGGGCTCAGTCGCTCGGTATGGCCATGTCGATCATTCTGCTGGCTCCAAGCTGGGGCGGCATGATCAACGGCATGATGAGCCTGTCTGGCGCATGGCATAAGCTGCGCACCGACCCTATCCTGCGCTTCCTGGTGGTATCGCTGGCGTTCTACGGCATGTCGACCTTCGAAGGCCCGATGATGGCCATCAAGACCGTCAACGCCCTGTCTCACTACACTGACTGGACTATCGGCCACGTACACGCCGGTGCTCTTGGCTGGGTTGCGATGATCTCCATTGGTTCGCTCTATCACCTGATTCCGAAGGTGTTTGGTCGCGAGCAGATGCACAGCGTCACACTGATCAACACTCACTTCTGGCTGGCTACTATCGGTACCGTTCTGTACATCGCTTCGATGTGGGTTAACGGCATCACTCAGGGCCTGATGTGGCGTGCAGTGAACGAAGACGGCACGCTGACCTACTCGTTCGTTGAAGCCCTCGAAGCCAGCCACCCTGGCTACGTTGTGCGTGCACTCGGTGGTGCATTCTTCGTCCTCGGCATGCTGCTGATGGCTTACAACACCTACCGCACAGTACGTGCCGCCAAAGCTTCTGAATACGATGCAGCTGCACAGATTCCCGTTGGAGTAGCTCACTGATGAAACACGAAATCATCGAGAAGAATATTGGCCTGATGGCGTTGCTGATGGTGCTTTGCGTCAGCATCGGTGGCCTGACTCAGATCGTCCCGCTGTTTTTCCAGGATGTGACCAACGATCCGGTTGAGGGCCTCAAGCCTTACACCGCGCTTGAGTTGGAAGGCCGTGACGTTTACATCGCCAACGGTTGTGTCGGCTGCCACTCGCAGATGATCCGCCCGTTCCGTGCTGAAACCGAGCGCTACGGACACTACTCCGTAGCCGGTGAAAGCGTTTGGGATCACCCATTCCTGTGGGGCTCCAAGCGTACTGGCCCGGATCTGGCCCGCGTAGGCGGCCGCTACTCGGACGAGTGGCAGCGTGCTCACCTGTACAACCCACGCAACGTGGTGCCTGAGTCGATCATGCCGGCATTCCCGTTCCTGGTTGAGAAGAAACTGGACGGTAAGGACACCGCGAGGAAGATGGAAGTTATGCGCGGCTTTGGCGTGCCATACACCGATGAAGACATCGCTGGCGCACGCGAAGCAGTTAAAGGCAAAACCGAAATGGACGCGATCGTTGCGTACCTGCAGGTTCTTGGCACCTCTATCACGAGCAAACGGTAACGCACGATGGAAATCGGGACTATTCGCGGTATAGGTACAGCACTGGTATTCGTTGCCTTCATCGGCTTGCTGCTGTGGGCATTCAGCAGCAAGCGCAAATCGGAGTTTGACGACGCTGCCAATCTGCCTTTTGCCGACGAACCCAAAAAAACCAGCGAGCGCGACGAGCAATCTTCCAGGAGCAATAACCAATGACCACTTTCTGGAGTTGGTACGTAACAATTCTTTCACTCGGCACGATTTTCGCGCTGACGTGGCTTATTTTTGGTACCCGTAAAAGCCAGCCTAACGATGAAGTGACCAACGAAACTGTTGGCCACTCCTTCGACGGCATCGAGGAATATGACAACCCGCTGCCAAAGTGGTGGTTCATGTTGTTCGTAGGCACCATCATTTTCGCACTCGGCTACCTCGTCCTTTACCCGGGTCTGGGTAACTGGAAAGGCCTGCTGCCAGGTTATGACTACCTGGACAACGAGGCCAAAACGCCTTTTGCAACCAACGTCGACATTGCCAATGGCAAAGAGCGTAATGGTGGCTGGACTGGCGTTCACGAGTGGGAAAAGGAAATGGCCAAGGCCGACGCCAAATATGGCCCGATCTACGCCAAGTACGCTGCTATGCCAATCGTGGAAGTGGCCAAGGACGAGCAAGCATTGAAAATGGGCGGCCGCCTGTTTGCTTCGAACTGCTCGGTTTGCCACGGTTCTGATGCCAAGGGCGCTTATGGCTTCCCTAACCTGACGGACAACGAATGGCGCTGGGGCGGTGATCCGGAAACTGAAATCAAGAAGACCATTCTTGCCGGTCGTGAAGGCGCTATGCCAGCTCACGGTCCGATCATCGGCGAAGACGGCGTCAAGAACGTAGCTGCTTACGTCCTCACCGAACTGGCGGGTCGCAAGCTGCCGGAAGGCACTGAAGCGGATATTGCTGCAGGCCAGAAAGTTTTCAGCACCACCTGCTTCGCTTGCCACGGGGCTGACGGCAAGGGTACCCATGCAATGGGTGCACCGAACCTGACCAACCCTGCAGCATTTATCTACGGCACCAGCTACGCTCAGCTACAGCAGACTATTCGTTATGGCCGTCATGGCCGTATGCCAGCTCAGGAAGCCTTCCTGGGCAACGATAAAGTCCACCTGCTGGCCGCTTACGTGTACAGCCTGTCGCACAAGACTGCGGAGTAACTAGCTCTCCGCCAATCAGGGCGCGACTCACAGTCGCACCCTGATTTGCAACCTCAGGCGTAACATAGCGGTATAGAGAAATGACTTTGGCTGGCACGTATCAGCCAAAGCACCCAATCCAACCGCTGTGGTACAAACTGATGAGCCAACAGATACCGGTAAAAAACGTTACCCCGAACATCCCCAAAGGCCAGTCAACTGACCTTTACGCAAGTTCTGAAAAAATCTACACCCGTGCCTTCTCTGGCGTTTTCCGCAATCTGCGCAGAATGGGTGGCGCCCTTCTCTTTCTTCTCTATTTCGGCACCGTCTGGCTCAATTACGACGGCCGCCAAGCTGTCTGGTGGAACCTGCCAGAACGCAAATTTTATATTTTTGGCTCAACCTTCTGGCCTCAGGACTTCGTCCTGCTATCAGCGCTGCTGATCATCTGCGCCTTCGGTTTATTTTTTATTACGGTGTTTGCCGGTCGCGTCTGGTGCGGGTACACCTGCCCCCAGAGCGTATTTACCTGGGTATTCATGTGGGGCGAAAAAGTCACTGAAGGTGATCGCAACCAACGCATGAAGCTCGACAAAGCGCCCATGAGCGCCAACAAGTTCATGCGCAAGCTTGCCAAGCACGGCATCTGGATTGGCGTTTCACTGGCTACCGCCATCACCTTTGTTGGCTACTTCAGCCCGATCCGCGAGCTTATCCCGGACCTCTTCACCCTGAGTGCCAGCGGCTGGGCATTGTTCTGGGTTGGTTTCCTGACCCTCGCGACTTACGGCAACGCGGGCTGGCTGCGCGAGCAGGTGTGCATTTACATGTGCCCCTACGCACGCTTCCAGAGCGTAATGTTCGACGCCGACACCCTGATCGTGTCTTACGATCCGCGCCGTGGTGAAGCTCGCGGACCGCGTAAAAAGGATGCCGATTACAAAGCCCAGGGTCTGGGCGACTGCATCGACTGCAAAATGTGTGTACAGGTATGTCCGACCGGCATCGACATTCGTGATGGCCTGCAACTTGAGTGTATTGGCTGCGCGGCCTGTATTGACGCGTGTGACAGCATCATGGAGAAGATGGATTACCCCAAAGGTCTGATCAGTTACACCACTGAACACAACCTGACCGGACACAAAACACACCTTATTCGCCCACGCCTGATTGGGTATGCTATCGCGCTGATCGCCATGATGAGTGTATTTGTCTGGGCCGTGAGCTCGCGCTCGCTGGTCGGTCTCGACGTGATCAAGGATCGGGTCATGTACCGTGAAAATCAGGATGGCCACATCGAAAACGTCTACACCCTGAAGATCATGAACAAAGCCCAGCACGACATGACCGTGGTGATCAGTGCCGACGGCATTGAAGGCCTTGAGTTTGAGGGCAACACTGAGATCAAAGCCGCTGCGGGTGAAGTGCTTTCGGTGCCGGTGGAGTTGTCCATCCCGCCTGAGAAGCTGCCATCAAGCGCGAACAAGATCATGTTCCACGTCAAATCCATGGATGATCCGAGCATAAACTCTGACGCTGACAGCCGTTTCAATGGCCCAAGCATCCGCTAACATTTAGGCAAAACATAGAATGACCGAACAACCTGTAGTCTCGCCTTGGTACAAGCAATTCTGGCCGTGGTTCATCATTGGCTTGCTTGGCTTGTCTGTTGTCCAAGGCAGTTCGATGCTGATTTTTGCCACGCTCAACCCACCAGGTCTGATCTCCGATGACTACTACGAAGTAGGCAAAGGCATTAACCAGTCGCTGGATCGCGAGAACCTGGCCAAGCAACTTAAGATCAATGCCAAGGTGACCTTCAACAACGAGACCGGTGTTGCAGACATGCAGCTTTCCGGTTTCAGTGGCCCTGCAACGCTCAAACTCAACGTGATCTCCCCTACCCAACCGGAGCGTGACCGGCGCATCACCATGCAGAAGGTTGGTGACGGCCACTACACCGGCCAAATGGAAGACGCAGTAGAGGGTCGCCGTTTTGTTGAGCTGATCGGTCAGGAAGGTGGCAAGGACTGGCGTTTGTTTGACGAAGAAGTGCTCGCATCCGGCAGCGTTATTCGTCTTGGCGATGCCAAGTAAATCCGACTTACTTTTGCGGCGCGGCTACCGCGCCTTTCTGCCAAGCTGGCCTGCCGGCACTCCCGCCCCAGGCCACACGCACACGGCACAAGATCTTTGATCCATGGCTAGCCCTACCCCCTGTTATCACTGCGGTCTGCCGGTACCCACTGGCGGCCACTTCCACGCCAACGTTTTAGGCCAGGAGCGCGAAATGTGCTGCCCTGGCTGCCAGGCTGTGGCCGAAGCTATCGTGGCTGGCGGGCTTGAACACTATTACAAGCACCGCACCGAAACCGCAGCCAACCCGGATAATCTTCCGCAATTACTGCCCGATGAACTGGCGCTCTACGACCGCGAAGAAATCCAGCAGCCGTTCGTTGAGCATCAGGGTGAACTCAGCGAAACCTGCCTGCTGATCGAAGGCATCAGCTGCGCCGCCTGTGGCTGGCTGATCGAAAAGCACCTGCGCAGCATGCCTGGCGTTGCTTCAGCCGGCCTTAACCTGTCGAACCATCGCTTACAGGTCCGCTGGGCGGATAGCCAATTGCCGCTCAGCGACATCCTCAAAGAACTGCGAAGCATTGGTTATGCCGGCCACCCGTGGCAAGCCGACAGCGCCGCGCAGCAACTGGCCAAGGAAAATCGTCGGGCAATGCGCGAACTCGGTGTAGCCGGGTTGCTGTGGATGCAGGTCATGATGGCTGCTATGGCGACATGGCCCGAGTTCAACATTGACCTGACGCCTGAGCTGGACAAGATTCTGCGCTGGGTCAGTTTGTTTATGACCACGCCCATTGTTTTCTACTGCTGCGGTCAGTTCTTCCGTGGCGCGCTGCGTGATATCCGCACCCGTCACCTGAGCATGGACATCTCGGTGTCACTGGCGATTGGCGGTGCTTACATCGCGGGCATCTGGTCGACCGTCACCGGCACTGGCGAACTCTACTTCGATGCCGTGGGCATGTTCGCGCTGTTCCTGCTTGCCGGGCGTTACCTTGAGCGCCGTGCCCGGGAACGCACCGCTGCGGCAACGGCGCAGTTGGTGAACCTGCTGCCAGCCTCATGTTTGCGCCTGGAGCCCGATGGCCAGACCGTGCGCATCCTGCTCAAGGAACTCAAGTGCGGTGATCGCGTGCAAGTGCCGCCTGGCGCGTTATTACCTGCAGACGGGCGCATCGTCAGCGGTCAGTCCAGCGTCGACGAGTCTGTCCTCACCGGCGAGTATCTGCCGCAAGCACGCGCGGTGGGCGACAGCGTCACCGCCGGCACATTGAACGTCGAAGGCCCGCTCACCGTTGAGGTTGAAGCGCTGGGCGATGCCACCCGCCTCTCGGCCATTGTGCGACTGCTGGAACGCGCGCAAACCGACAAGCCACGCCTGGCCGAGCTTGCCGATAAAGTCTCGCAATGGTTTCTGCTTTTCGTACTGATTGCAGCCGCGGTGGTCGGCATCATCTGGCTGGAAATCGACCCGTCTCGCGCCTTCTGGGTCGTTCTCGCGCTGCTGGTCGCCACCTGTCCCTGCGCACTGGCGCTGGCAACGCCGACAGCGCTTACAGCCGCCACCGGCACGTTGCATGGCCTGGGCCTACTGTTAACCCGCGGGCATGTTCTCGAAGGCCTGAACCAGATAGACACGGTCATTTTTGACAAGACTGGCACCCTCACCGAAGGCAAGCTGACTCTCAGTGAGATCCGCCCGCTGGCAGACCTGAGCAGCGACGAATGCCTGATGCTTGCCGCCGCGCTGGAGAACCGCTCCGAGCACCCGATCGCAAAAGCTTTTGGCCGCGCCACGATTGCTGCCGAGGAAGTCGAGAGCACACCGGGTCATGGCCTGCAGGGTCGGGTCAATGGCCGCCTGCTGCGCATCGGGCAAGCCGCCTATGTCTGTCAGCTAAGCCAGCAACCCTGCCCGGCAATCCCCGGTACTAACGGCCAATGGCTGCTTTTGGGCGATGAGCAAGGTCCGCTGGCCTGGTTTGTCCTCAACGACCGACTGCGCGAAGATGCGCCGGAGCTGGTTGCCGCTTGCCAACAGCGCGGCTGGCAGGTCATGTTGCTCTCGGGTGATACCTCGCCGATGGTTGGCGAAATTGCCCAAACCCTTAAAATCGACACCTATCAGGGCGGCATGTCGCCGGCGGATAAACTCGCGCAACTGCAACAGCTGCATGATCAGGGCAAGCGCGTGCTGATGCTCGGTGATGGAGTGAATGACGTGCCAGTGCTGGCGGGTGCAGACATCAGCGTGGCGATGGGCAGCGCAACCGATCTGGCCAAAACCAGTGCAGACGCCGTGCTCCTGTCCAATCGTTTGAGCAGCCTGGTGCAAGCATTCAAGCTGGCTCGCCGCACCCGGCGTATCATTATCGAGAACCTGGTCTGGGCCGGTCTCTACAACAGCTCGATTCTGCCGTTTGCGGCACTTGGCCTGATCACCCCATTATGGGCAGCGCTGGGCATGTCCCTGAGCTCGCTGCTGGTCGTACTCAATGCCCTGCGCCTCACCCGCGCATGAGGCTAAACCGACTTAATCAGGAATCAGCATGCCTGCACTGTATATCCTAATCCCCGTGGCGCTGGCCCTTGTTGCACTGGCCATCTGGGTGTTTTTCTGGGCGGTAGACAGCGGCCAGTACGATGACCTCGACGGCCCTGCCCACAGCATCCTGTTCGACGACGAAGACCCGATGCACAAAGCCGGCATCGACGAGGCGCAACACTCCAGCGACGACGCGCCAGATGCCGATGATGAGGGCAAGCGCGATGCTTGAGCTGGCTCCACTGCTGGCGTCGGCGTTGATTCTTGGCCTGTTGGGCGGCGGACACTGCCTTGGCATGTGTGGCGGCCTGATGGGCGCCCTGACCCTGGCAATACCACCCGAGCAGCGCGGCAAGCGCTTGCAGTTGCTCATCGCCTACAACGCCGGGCGCATTTTCAGTTATACCTGCGCGGGCCTGATCATTGGCCTTGCCGGTTTTGCCGTCGCCAACAGCCCTGGCGCCATGATTTTGCGGGTGATTGCCGCCTGCCTGTTGATTGCCATGGGCTTGTATCTGGCCGGGATCTGGAGCGGCCTGACGCGCATTGAAGCGCTGGGACGCGGGCTGTGGCGCTACATCCAGCCCCTCACCAAACGCTTTATGCCGGTCACCAGCCTGCCTCGCGCCGTCATTCTGGGTGCACTCTGGGGCTGGCTGCCGTGCGGTCTGGTCTACAGCACCCTGCTGTGGGCCGCCAGCCAGGGCAATGCGCTCGACAGCGCGGCACTGATGCTGGCCTTTGGGCTTGGCACCATACCGGTGCTGCTGGCGACAGGGCTCGCTGCCGAGAGGCTCAACGGCTTTCTGCGTAACCGTGGCGTGCGTATTGCTGCCGGCATCATGGTCATGCTGTTTGGCCTGTGGACGCTGCCCGGCCCGCACCAACACTGGCTGATGGGTCACTGAGCAAGCCTAAAGTTGTAGCTGAGTCATTCAAAGCGTCCAGACTGATCTGTGTCAAGGAGATGCTGGCGTATCGCCAATAGACTGTCTGTTACTGATTTAACAGACCGTGGAACAGCCAATGCTCGACAGCATCCAGTGGGATACAGCCTTGATCCAGCGCTACGATCAGGCTGGTCCACGTTACACCTCCTACCCGACAGCCGTGCAATTCAACGACTCGGTAGGCCCGCTTAACGTGCTCGCGGCTGCGCGTGAGAGCGCCAAACATAGCCGCGCACTGTCGCTGTATGTGCACATTCCGTTCTGCGCCAACATTTGCTACTACTGCGCCTGCAACAAGGTCATCACCAAAGACCGCAGCCGTGCGGCGGCCTATCTGGTGGCCCTTGAACAGGAAATGGCGATCATCAGCCGGCATTTGCATCCAGATCAGGTGATCGAGCAACTGCATTTCGGTGGCGGCACACCGACCTTTCTCAGCCACAGCCAACTGCGCGAGCTGATGGCAATGATCGGCAAATACTTCAACCTGCTCGATGATGACAGCGGCGACTACAGCATCGAGATCGACCCACGTGAGGCAGACTGGGCGACCATGGGCTTGCTTCGCGAGCTGGGCTTCAACCGGGTCAGCCTTGGCGTACAGGATCTCGACCCGCAGGTGCAGCGCGCTATCAACCGGATGCAGAGCCTCGAAGAAACCGAGGCAATCATCGACGCAGCGCACACCCTGCAGTTTCGCTCAGTCAATATCGACCTGATTTACGGCCTGCCGCTGCAAACCCCCGAGCGATTTGCCGAAAGCGTGGCCGCGGTGATTGCCTTGCAGCCGGATCGCCTGTCGCTGTTCAACTACGCGCACCTGCCGGAACGGTTCAAACCGCAACGGCGCATCAACACTCAGGATCTGCCCTCGCCCGCCACCAAGCTGGCCATGTTGCAGGGCAGCATCGAACAGCTGCTAGCCGCCGGCTACCGCTACATCGGCATGGACCATTTCGCCCTGCCGGATGATGAGCTGGCGATCGCGCAGGAAGATGGCAGCCTGCACCGCAACTTTCAGGGCTATACCACGCACGGCCATTGCGACCTGATCGGCCTCGGCGTTTCAGCCATCAGCCAGATCGGCACGCTTTACAGCCAGAACAACAGCGACCTCAACGAGTATCAGCAAAGTCTCGCTCTGGGCCAGCTCGCGACCAAACGCGGGCTCACCAGCAGCGACGATGATCATATTCGCCAGGCGGTTATCCAACAGATCATTTGTCACTTCGAGCTGCAATTTGCCGACATCGAGCAACGCTTCGGCATCAACGTACTCGACTACTTCAGCGATTGCCTGCCAGCACTGCACGACATGCATGAAGACGGCCTGATCCGCTTTGACGATAAAGCCATCGAAGTCTTGCCGGCTGGGCGACTATTGGTGCGCTCGGTGTGCATGGTCTTTGACCACTACCTGCATTCGACCAACACGCAACGTTATTCGCGCGTCATCTGACGCGCAGCAACACTTTACCGAGTACCGGGCATTTAAAGTTTCACAGGGTGTATGCCCATGGATACGGGCTAAACCGACCGAGTCCGCCAGTTGCTGTAACCCGTTCTGCGCGCGGGCTGCAGTAATCCCGCTGGCCGAGATTGCACGCGTGATGTAACCTTACGTTATCTGCGTGTATTCCCGGGAACCGACTCGATGTCTGATAGCCTCAAGCTACGCACACCTCATCAGGTGCACTGCAAGGATTGCAGCCTGGCTGCACTTTGTTTGCCTTTGTCACTCGACTTTGAAGATATGGACGCGCTCGACAACATCGTCAAGCGCGGGCGTCCGCTCAAGCGTGGCGAGTTTTTATATCGTCAGGGCGATGCCTTTCAATCAGTATACGCCGTGCGTTCCGGGGCGCTTAAATCGTTCAGCGTGAGCGACAGCGGAGAAGAGCAGATTACTGGCTTCCACTTACCGAGCGAGCTGGTTGGCTTGTCGGGCATGGATACGTCAACCTACATGTCCTCTGCGCAAGCGCTGGAAACCACTTCGATTTGCGAGATACCGTTCGAGCGCCTCGATGATCTGGCCCTGCAACTGCCACAGTTACGTCGTCAGTTGATGCGCATCATGAGCCGCGAGATTCGTGACGATAAGCAAATGCTGATGCTCCTGTCGAAGAAGACTGCAGACGAGCGCATCGCCACCTTTCTGGTCAACTTGTCTTCGAGATTCAGTGCACGTGGCTTCTCGGCGAATCAATTTCGACTGGCTATGTCGCGCAACGACATCGGTAACTTCCTGGGTTTGGCGGTTGAAACAGTTTCGCGAGTATTTACCCGCTTTCAACACAACAACCTGATTGAAGCGGAAGGCAAGGAAATCAACATTATCGACCCTATCGAGTTGTGCGCCTTGGCCGGTGGCCAAATCAACAACTGATCCCCCGCGCCGCCGGTCATGGCGGCGCAGCTTTACCCCTAAACGCTTACATGCAGGATCCTTGCAATGATTTTCGACGAATTCAGCGTTAAAACGCTGATCCGCCCGGTTATAGATTTCCCCAAGCCGGGCGTGGTTTTCCGTGACATTACGCCACTGTTCCAAGCACCGCGCGCACTGCGCATGGTCATCGACAGCTTTATCCAACGCTACATCGACGCCGACTTCAGTCACATCGGGGTAATGGATGCACGTGGCTTTCTGATCGGATCGATCATCGCCTATGAGCTGAACAAACCACTGGTGTTGTTCCGCAAGCAAGGCAAACTGCCGGCCGACGTTGTCACCGAAGGCTACCAGACCGAATACGGCGAAGCGTTCCTGGAAATTCACGCAGACAGCCTGAAACAAGGCGACAAAGTGCTGATCGTCGATGACCTGATCGCCACTGGCGGCACGCTGCTCGCAGCCGTGCAACTGGTCAAGCGACTGGGCGCCAGCGTTATTGAAGCCGCAGCCATTATCGACCTGCCAGAGCTTGGCGGTTCGCAAAAACTGCAGGACAGCGGCGTGCCGACATTCGCCCTGACAGCCTTCGCCCTGGATGAGCGCTGATTGCTCGACTTATGCGTTTGCTGCTCATAAAAAACCGGCCTTGTGCCGGTTTTTTAATGCGTCAGTGATCTGTGCAGACGCGTCTGCGCTAGAGCCCCATCTGCTTGCTGATGATCTCGTTCATGATCTCGCGTGAGCCGCCGCCAATCGAGAGAATCCGATTGTCACGGTACAAACGTTCGACCAGGCTCTCGCGCATGTAACCCATGCCGCCGAGAATCTGCACGGCGTCATAAGTAATCTTGTCGGCAATATCAGTGGCAAAGTTCTTCGCCATCGAGATCTCCTTGACCACGCTTTGCCCCGCCGCCATTTTCGCCGCTTGCCGGTAAGTGAACTCGCGTGACACCTCAAGCTGAGTGGCCATCTCTGCCAGCCGATGCTTGAGCACCTGAAACTTGCCGATCGGCTTACCAAACGCTTGCCGCTCGCGCGCCCACGCCATCGACTCTTCAAACGCCAGTTGCGCGGTCATGTTGGCCATGATCGCCAGTGAAAGGCGCTCGCTCTGAAAATTCGCCATGATACCGGCAAAGCCCATGTTCTCGGCTCCGATCAGGTTGTCGACCGGCACCCTGCAATCATCGAAGAACAGCTCTGCCGTATCAGACGCCCACCACCCCATCTTTTTCAACTGGCGGCCCACGGTGAAACCTGGCGTGCCCTTCTCGATCAATAACAGGCTGACACCTGAAAATCCCTCACCCCCGGTGCGCACCGCGACAGTGTAATAGTCGGCGCGCACACCACTGGTAATGAAGGTCTTGCTGCCGCTGACCCGATAAAACTCACCGTCACGCACGGCGCGGGTTTTCAGGTTTGCCACATCAGAGCCGCCAGAGGGTTCGGTCACCGCCAGCGCCATGATTTTCTCACCCGCCAGCACCTGCGGCACCACCTGATCACGAATGGCCGGCTTGGCCCACTTGAGTACGGGCGGCAAGCCGATATCCAGAGATCCCAGGCCCGCAACCAGCCCACCCGAACCTGAACGCATCAGCTCCTCACTGGCGGCCACCTTGGCAAAAATATCGCCTTCGTGGCTGCCGCCGAAGCGCTCGGGGTAACCAATACCCAAAATCCCTGCTGCACCCGCCTTGCGATAAAGCTCACGGGGGAAGCCACCGGCCTCCTCCCAATCGTCTACGTGCGGCAGGATTTCACGCTCAACAAAGCGGCGTACCGAGTCGCGCACGAGGGTGTGGGAGTCATCGAAATAATCTTGCAAGGCTGACATGGCGGCTGCTCGCTGAGGTTTTCCAGACCATACCTAGCGCTTGCTTGGTTAGCAAGATGATAAAACGGCCAGATGCCCCGCTGTTTTTTACAGACACAGCCTGACTGAACGCCCGTTTAAACGCAGGTTTCAGTGGCGCAATTGCCAAGCTGGCGAAAGCAAATGCCGGGTTTTGGTTACAGAACGATTGGGCGGCGACCAGAGAATGCATGGGCAAGCGTACCGCCATCGACCAATTCAAGCTCGCCACCGAGCGGCATGCCATGGGCAATACGCGAAGTGACAAGGCCCTTATTGGCCAGCAACTGTGCAATGTAATGCGCGGTAGCCTCGCCTTCCACTGTCGGGTTAGTGGCCAGAATAATCTCGACGAAAGTGCCTTGCTCGATACGCGCCAGTAACTCGGGGATGCCAATGGCTTCAGGCCCAAGACCGTCCAGCGGCGACAAATGCCCTTTGAGGACAAAATAGCGCCCGCGAAACCCTGTTTGATCAACGGCGTAGACATCCATCGGGCCTTGCACAACGCACAACAGATTGTCGTCGCGGCGCGGATCGAGGCAGATTTCGCAGACCTCGTCTTCGCTAAGCGTACGACAACGTTTGCAGTGCCCTACGCCTTCCATCGCCTGCGTCAGCGCCTGAGCAAGGCGTAAGCCGCCACTGCGGTCACGCTCGAGCATCTGCAAGGCCATGCGCTGGGCCGTTTTCTGGCCAACGCCGGGCAGAATGCGCAGTGAATCGATCAGGTGACGAATCAGGGGACTGAAGCTCATGCAGTTTCTCGGTCGCAGGGGAAGTATGAAAATCGCGTTGCAGCATCGTTCGTGTCAGGGCGACACGCTGCACAAGTGGTCGGCGTGAATCCGCCGCCCTTGTGCCAGATACAGGTACGGCTGCCGTGGCAGCCACACCCGTAGCACTTTTTAGAACGGCATTTTGAAACCGGGTGGCAGTTGCATGCCTTCGGTCATGCCGCCCATTTTCTCTTTGCTGTTGGCTTCAACTTTGCGCACGGCATCGTTGACTGCAGCGGCGATCAGGTCTTCAAGGATTTCCTTGTCTTCCTGCATCAAGCTGTCATCCAGGCTCACGCGCTTGATGTCGTGACGACCAGTCATAACAACGCTGACCAGGCCGGCGCCGGATTGACCGGTGACTTCGGCGTTAGCAAGTTCTTCCTGCATCTTCGCCATTTTTTCTTGCATCTGCTGCGCCTGCTTCATCAGGCCGGCCATGCCACCTTTCATCATGGTGTTGTCCTCGTAATCAGGGGGTAATAATAGGGTCTATGGGTTCAATACTATCGGCACGAATGACCGCAGTGAACTGCTCAATCATTTGCTGGACGAGCGGATCGTTATGGATCGACTCCTCAGCTTCGCGCTGGCGATTGGCACGTTTGCGCGAAGCCGCCTGAGCAGGTGTTTCCTGTTCAGGCTTAATCAATTCGATGTGCAGCTTGAGCTCGCGCCCCTGCTGCTGGTTGAGCGCGTCATTCAGGCGGCGTTGCTGGGTCGGATTAAACAACGCGCTGTGCGCAGGATCCAGGTGCAACAGCCAGTTGTCGCCTTCAACCGAAATCAGCGTGCAGTTAGCGCCAATGCTGCCGGTCATGCCGGCCAGGCCCAACTTGGGGAACAGCTCCAGCCACTCAGCGGCAAGACCAGTGGCGGGCACCGCAGCCGCTGATGGCTCAGGCGCCTCGATCACTTCGGGTTCAATCGCGCCGAAGTCATAATCCATTGATTCTGCGTCCATCTCGACGTAGTCGTAATCACCCAACGGCGGCTCGTCATCCGCATCGTTGTCTGGCAATTGTGCAGCCTCGATCACCACGGCTTCTTCGGTGACAACCGCGACAGTCTCGACGTGCAGCTCTTCAACAGGCTCGCTCGCAGCCTCAGCGACGATCTCCGGCGTTTTCACTGCAACGCCATCATCTGCAGGCGCTGGATCAGAAACGCTCTCCTGAACAGCCTCTGCTGGCGTTGGAATAACAGGCGCTGCAACCGCTGCCGGCTCTTCCCAAGGCAAATCAACCACTGGCGCAGACGCTTCTGGCAGGGGTTGCGGCGCCGCCACGGTTGGCGCCGGCGCTACAGCCGCCACGCTCGCAGCAGCAACGGGCTCAGGCTCAGCAACTGCTGGCTGAGGCGGTACGGCAGCCGGCGCCGCAATAGCAGCGCCGGCCACTGAGTCGCTTGGGGGATTAGCAGTGGCCTGGCTAATCCCGAGCGGCTTTAGCGAAAGCCTGGGTGCGTCCGCTGAATCAGCGGGCCTGAAAGCGAGCATTCGCAGCAGGACCATCTCAAACCCGCTGCGCGGGTCCGGCGCCAAGGGCAGGTCACGGCGACCGATAAGGCCCATCTGGTAGTAAAACTGAATATCTTCGGCCGGTAATGCACCCGCCAGCTCAAGCACCCGATCGCGGTCGCCGTAGCCATTGTCGACCGCATCCGGCAGCGCCTGAGCGATTGCTACGCGGTGCAAGACGTTGAGAATCTCGCTGAGTACGCCATTCCAGTCCGGCCCCTGTTCAGCCAGATGCCGAACCGCGTCAATAACGCCGCGCGCATCGCCCTCAAGCAATGCATGCAACACGCCATACACCTGACCGTGGTCGAGAGTGCCGAGCATGGCCCGCACATCAGCAGCCAGCACCTTGCCCTCACCAAAGGCAATTGCCTGATCGGTGAGGCTCATGGCGTCACGCATCGAGCCATCGGCAGCACGGCCGAGCAACCACAGCGCGTCTTCTTCGAACGGAATGGTTTCAGCCGTCAATACATGGCTCAAGTGCTCGACCACACGCTCGGGCGGCATGTTCTTCAACGAGAACTGCAGGCAGCGCGACAGGATGGTGACCGGCAGTTTTTGCGGATCGGTCGTCGCCAGCAGGAATTTAACGTGCGGCGGCGGCTCTTCCAGGGTTTTCAGCAGCGCATTGAACGAGTGCGACGACAGCATGTGCACTTCGTCGATCAGGTAGACCTTGAAGCGCCCACGGCTCGGCGAGTACTGCACGTTGTCGAGCAACTCACGGGTGTCTTCAACTTTGGTCCGGCTCGCGGCGTCGACTTCGATCAGATCAACAAAGCGGCCCTCGTCAATCTCTTTGCAGATCGAGCAGGTTCCGCACGGCGTGGAGCTGATACCGGTTTCGCAGTTCAGGCATTTGGCGATAATCCGCGCAATCGTGGTTTTACCCACCCCGCGGGTGCCCGTGAAAAGATAGGCGTGGTGCAACCGCTGGCTATCCAGGGCATTGATCAGTGCTTTGAGCACATGCGTCTGGCCAACCATTTCGCGGAAGGAGCGCGGACGCCACTTGCGTGCAAGAACCTGATAACTCATCGAAACCCGTCATGAGATGAAAGCAAAAGTGGGCTAATCCTAACGGAGCGACCCGCAAATTGCATCCAATCAGCCGCTTCTTGATTCACAGAAAATACAACTGGCTATTTTTTACACAGACACGTACAATCCGCCTGTTCGTACCAAGCTGTAAGTCAATAAGGCACCGGATACTGCTGTTGGAACTCAACAACACTGTCCACCCCCTCCGATGGAACCCTGGTAAAAAGCGCATACGCCTATCAAGCGATGCCGCACAGCTTTCTACCTGACCCAATCTGATGACTATTCAGGATGTCTCGCCTCAGCGACGACGCAAACCTGCATCCGAAGTACTGACCCGATCCCGGCGATTTCGCCCAATGGTCGTGTAACTTCGCTCCATATGAAAAAAAGTATCTGACCAGAAACCGTCAGTGCTCTGGAGCTTTACTCTGCGCACGAAGCGCTTTTGCTTTAGGAAACACCCAAAAAATGAATACACAAACTCAAATTCAGGTTGCCATTAGCACCCTAGCCAGCGCATTTGCGCCACTCGACTGCCATATCCTTGCTGCACGCAAAGGCAGTTTCAGCTTCACCATTGTCGACAATGCCGGCATTGCCAAGCACAGCCAGCGCCTGTACCCGGGCCAGTACTCGGCTGACTCGCTGGAGCAGGTAATTGCCAAGGCGCGCCAGTCACTCAGCGCCTAAATTATGGCCTGCTGAACTTTAGGCGTAGACTGGGGGTCTGTTTGTTACCCCCAGGATGGAGCCCAGTGAATGGACAGCACCAAACGCGAATTTGTCGAACAACTGTTTTCACCCCTCAAGGCCAATTTCAGCTTGCCACGACCCGATAGCAGCATTGTGCTATCGCTCATCGATGACAGCGAAACCACTGTTTACAGCCGCGTACTGGGTGCAGCTCAATTGAATGACACACAGGCTTTCGCCCAGAGCCTCGAAGAGATCCGCCTGGAACTGGCCGTACGTTCCGGCAACATTCCGGCAGATCTGCGTAAATCCTTGAAAGAGCAAGACAGCGTTCTCAGCTATCACATAGCCTGATTCCGCCAGCCAAAAGCCACAACAGTTCGCTGTTGTGGCTTTTTTATTGCCCGCAGGAAAGCGCAAGCTGATAGCGGCCAACCGCCCTGCTTCGCACAGACAATCCCAAGTGCGTCGCGCCAACCCCAACCTGCGGCGCCTTTCATGCAGCCATAAAAAAACCCGAACCTTTCGATTCGGGTTTTCTCGTTAGCTTACGCGGGCCTGATTAGCTGGCCCTGCGCGAGGACTGAACTGAATCAGTCTTCGCGGTAACGGCGCAGCTTCAATGGCTTACCAGCAACACGGGTGTCCTTGAGCTTGGCCAGCAAGCGCTCCAGGCCGTCTTCCGGCAGTTCAACGAGACTGAAGCTCTCGCGGATCTGGATGCGACCGATTGCGTCACGCGCAAGGCCGCCTTCGTTGAGGATTGCGCCCAGCAGGTTCTTGGCAGCAATACCGTCACGCGCACCCAGCGCGGTACGGCAACGTGCACGGCCTTCGCCCAGCGGCATTGGCGCACGACGCTCGCGATCGGAACGAACCGGACGCTCGCCACGCTCACCGCCACGATCGCTGCGCTCACGCGGACCGCTGTTTGGAACCAATGGCTGCTCTTTCTCGACGTCAGCCAAAGTCAGCGCCTGACCATTGGTGGCCTTGCGCAGCAATGCGGCAGCCAGAGCACGCGGCGAGCAACCGATGTCTGCAGTCAGACGATCAAGCAAATCACCGTGGCTGGCCTCAGCGTCAGCAACCAGAGGTGCCAGGCTGGTGGTCAGCTTCTTGATGCGTGCATCGAGAACTTGCTGAGCGTTCGGCAGCTTGACTTCGCCAACTTTCTGCCCGGTAACACGCTCGATAACCTGCAGCATGCGACGCTCACGCGGCGTTACCAGCAGCAATGCGCGACCTTCGCGACCGGCACGGCCAGTACGGCCGATACGGTGAACGTAAGACTCTGGGTCGTACGGCATGTCTACGTTGAAAACGTGAGTGATGCGCGGCACGTCGAGGCCACGAGCAGCTACGTCGGTTGCGACTACGATGTCCAGACGACCGTCTTTCAGCGAGTCGATAACGCGCTCACGCTGGTTCTGGGCGATGTCACCGTTCAGTGCAGCAGCCTTGTAGCCTTTGGCTTCCAGCGCGCTTGCCAGATCCAGAGTGGCTTGCTTGGTACGCACGAATGCGATCAGCGCATCAAACTCTTCAACTTCGAGCAAACGCAGTACGGCGTTAACCTTCTGGTCAGCGTGGATCAACAGGTGAGCCTGCTCGATACGCGCAACGGTTTGGGTCTTGGCCGCGATTTTGATGTGCTGCGGATTGCGCAGGTGCTTTTCAGCAATGGCGCGAATCGAGTGCGGCAGAGTGGCCGAGAACAATACTGTCTGACGAGTTGCTGGCATGGCCTGGAAGATAACTTCCAGATCGTCCATGAAGCCCAGCTTGAGCATTTCGTCGGCTTCATCGAGCACCAGGTGCTGAATAGTCGAGAGTACTTTCTCGTCGCGGCGCAGGTGGTCAACCAGACGACCCGGCGTTGCCACGATAACCTGGGCACCCTGACGAATTGCTTTCAACTGCGGGCCCATCGGGGCGCCACCGTAAACAGCAACAACGTTAAGGCCAGGCAATTGCTTGGAATAGGTTTCGAAAGCCGTTGCAACCTGCAGAGCCAGTTCGCGGGTCGGCGCCAGAATCAGAGCCTGTGGCTCACGCTTGCTGATGTCGATACGGCTGAGCAGCGGCAAAGCGAATGCGGCTGTTTTACCGGTACCCGTCTGCGCCTGACCGATCATGTCCTGGCCGGCGAGAATAACTGGGATGGCTTGTTGCTGAATTGGCGATGGCTCTTCGTAGCCCACTGCAGTCAGTGCTGCAAGAATACTTGGGTGAAGTCCGAGCGCGGCGAAGCCGCCGATTTCCTGGGTCATGGGTCTGCCTCTAAGTGCATCCGCAAAGACCCATGTTCCAAAGCTGCGCATGCCGTGTAAGACCGTGAAGTCACCCTGGCAGCCCTGTCGGCGGGGATTTGCGAAAACGTAATGATTAAAGTGAATCGTCTAGGATAGCCCGCACTTTGCGGACTGGCTGCCGAAGATAGCCTTCGGGCGCGTTGCACTACCTGAACGTGGCCATAAATTGACCGGCGCGCACTATACCGGAAAAGCTGATCAATGTGATGATTTTCGTCTATTTATTAATAAGCTACCGCTAAACGGTCATAACTTGATCAATCCCCGCCTGCGTTTGGACAAGGCTTGCCAGTGACGCTATACCGTTTGCAGGACCTTTACCCGCCGAGAGCCCGCCAATGAATGCCAGCAGCAAAGGCCGAGTCAGTCGCGAAAGTCGTGGTGCCGTCATGCTTATCGGGCTGGATCGCGCCAGCAAACGCAATGCATTTGACCTTGAGATGCTCAACGACCTCTGCCTCGCCTATGGAGAGTTCGAGCGCGATGCTGCGCTGCGGGTTGCCCTGGTATTTGCTCACGGCGAACATTTCACGGCAGGGCTGGATCTGGCCAAGGTCGCCGCGACATTTGCCGCTGGCTGGCAAATACCGCCAGGCGGTTGTGATCCGTGGGGCGTATTCGGCGGGCCACGGGTCAGCAAACCGGTAATCGTCGCCGTACAGGGCTACTGCTACACCATCGGCATCGAACTGATGCTGGCCTCCGACATTAATCTCTGCGCGAGCAACACGCGCTTCGCCCAGCTTGAAGTGCAACGCGGGATCTTCCCTTTTGGCGGCGCCACGTTGCGCATGCACCGCGTTGCCGGCTGGGGCAACGCCATGCGCTGGCTGCTGACCGGTGACGAATTCGATGCTCACGAAGCTCAGCGCTGTAATCTGGTGCAGGAGGTCATGGCCTCGGAAGACTTATTACCGCGCGCCTTGTGGTTAGCCGAGCGAATCGCCAAGCAGGCGCCGCTCGGTGTTCAGGCAACGCTGGCGTCAGCGCGTCAGGCGCTCAAAGAAGGTGAAGCCGCAGCGGCCGCTGACTTGCACCCTACGGCAGCCAAATTAATGGCCAGCGAGGATGCCCGCGAAGGCTTGAATTCGATGCTGGAGCGGCGCGAAGGCCAGTTCACCGGCAAGTAGCGCACGGTTATTAGAAAGAACAGGCTCAGGTCGCCGGGCGAATCTGCTCGATCAGTGACTGCAATGAATAGCCGAGCGTTGGCGCAAGCATTTCGGCGCGCCACTGCAACTCGCCGAAATCCAGCGTTTGCTCAAGATCGGCCGGCACCAGCAGCACGACATTGCCCTCTTTCACCGGGCACTCCCAGTAATGACGGTTATACAGCCCGCGCAGCAAGGCAGCGCCAAGCGGTTTACCATCGTCACCGGCCCACTGATTGATCACCAGCCAACCGCCCGGGTTGAGTTTGCGCTGACAGTCCTCCAGAAAGCGCCATGCCAGATGCGCTACGCCGGGGCCGTGATCGGTATACAGGTCGACAAAGATCAAATCGGCCGTCTCGGCACTCGGCAACAAATCCAACGCATCTCCCACGCGCACAGTCAGACGCGGGTCATCTTCAAGGCCGAGATATTCCATGGCCAGGCGCGGCACATCGGGACGCAACTCGATGGTTTCGACATCATCCAGCGGCAAGTACTTGAGGCAGGCCTGGGTCAGGTTACCGGCGCCCAACCCCAGAAACAGCGCGCTTTCTGGCTGCGGATGGCACAACGCGCCAATAAACATGGCGCGCGTATAGTCGTACTCAAGCCAGCTGGGGTCTGCCATGAATACACAGCTTTGCTCGATTGCATCGCCAAATTCCAGAAAACGGTAGGCACCGATCTCAACCACGCGAATGGTTCCAAACGCGTCCTTGACCTCGGCAAGCAACACCTCATCCTGCATTTCTTCGACTGGGGGCAAACCCGGCATTGCATTGACTCCACCGTGACAAAGGCGACCACAGGTCACCCGGGAAAGGCGTCAATTGTCATTGAACCGAACCCCCAAGGTCACGCAATAATTAACCATCGACGACTGGCCCCAAAACCAGCGTGCCAAAATAACAATAAGCGCCCTGTTTGAATGCCGCGCAATGCGCCGCAAACACTGCGCAATGATCAATGAGGAAAGTTATGTACGCCATTATCGGCGCAGGCCCAATGGGGCTGTGCACAGCCCGTCAGCTAAAGAAGCACGGCATCGACTTTGTCGGTTTCGAGCTGAACAGTGATGTCGGCGGCTTGTGGGACATCGATAATCCGCACAGCACCATGTACGACTCTGCTCATCTGATCTCCTCCAAATCGACTACCCAGTTCAGCGAATTTCCGATGCGTGACGAGGTAGCGCCCTACCCGCACCACAGCGAAATGCGCCGCTATTTCCGTGATTACGCCGATCACTTCCAACTCAAGACGCACTACCAATTCAACACCCGCGTGGTTGAGGTAAACCGTCTGGAGCGTGGCTGGCAGTTGATCAGCGAGCAGAACGGCGTGCGCCGCAACTGGCAGTTTGACGGGGTGCTGATCGCCAATGGCACGCTGCACAAACCCAACAGCGTCAGCCTGCCCGGCGACTTCGACGGCCAGGTCATGCATTCCAGCGAATACCGCAGCGCCGCCGTATTCGAAGGCAAGCGTGTATTGGTTGTCGGTTGTGGTAACTCTGCCTGCGACATTGCCGTAGATGCCGTGCACCGCGCTGCCTCAGTCGATATCTCGGTTCGTCGTGGCTACTACTTCCTGCCCAAGTTCATTCTGGGCAAACCCACCGACACCTTTGGCGGCGCAATCAAATTGCCGCGCCCCCTCAAACAGCGCCTCGACGGCCTGCTGGTGCGTGCGCTGGTAGGCAAGCCATCGAGCTATGGCTTGCCCGATCCGGATTACAAACTCTATGAATCGCACCCGGTGATGAACTCACTGGTGTTGCATTACTTAGGTCATGGCGACATCAAGGCACGCCGCGACATCAGTAAGGTCGACGGCAAACAGGTGACCTTCACCGACGGCGAACAGGGCGAATATGACCTGATCCTGCAAGGCACAGGCTATAAGCTCGACTACCCGTTTATTGACCGCGCCCATCTAAACTGGCCGGAAAAGGCCGGGGCGCCGCAGCTTTACCTCAACGTGTTCCACCCGCAATACGATGACCTGTTCATGATGGGCATGGTTGAGGCCTCAAGCCTGGGCTGGCAAGGTCGCGATGAACAGGCCGAATTGGTGGCCCTGTATATACGACAGTTGCAGCAAGGCGCGGCGTCAGCCAAGGCACTGCAACAGACCAAGCGCGAGCGCGCCAGTATTCGCCTCGACGGCGGCTACAACTATCTGGACCTGGAACGCATGGCCTACTACGTGCACAAAGACACCTATCGCGCCAGCATTGCCGAACACACAGCGCAACTCAACGCTGATCTCGACCACAATGGCGCTACCTACGCCACCCGTAGCGCGGTGTAAGGATCAGCATGGAAACGGTGAACATTCAATTCGACCCATCGAGCCTGGTGCTGCTCAATCTGATCCTCGCGGTGATGATGTTCGGGGTCTCGCTGGAACTGCGCGCAGATGACTTCAAAAGCATTCTGCGCTCGCCCAAGGCTCCGGCAATCGGCCTGATTGCGCAGTTCATTCTGCTGCCTGCCCTGACCTGTCTGGGATGCTGGGCATTCAATGTCGAGCCGATGTTGGCGCTGGGCATGGCGCTTGTCGCCGCCTGCCCCGGCGGTAGCTTTTCAAACATCATGACGTGGATGGCCCGCGGCAACGTCGCGGTCTCGGTGAGCATGACCGCTGTGTCCAGCGTGGCGGCAAGCGTGCTGACGCCGATCAACTTCGGTTTATACGCCTGGCTAAATCCACACACCCGACCGCTGCTCACTGAAATCTCGATGGACCCACTGAGCCTGCTGCTCATGGTGTTGATGGTTTTGGGCTTGCCCCTGTTGGTCGGTATGTACGTTGGCAAACGCTATCCGGGCTTGTCGAAACGCATCGAAAAACCGCTGCGGGTCTTTGCCTTGCTGGTCATGCTCAGTTTTGTCGGCCTGGCCTTTGGTAAGAACTACGCGCAATTCATTGCACACTTCCATCTGTTCTTCTGGCTGGTGGTTATTCATAACGCGCTGGCATTGAGTACCGGCTACCTAAGCGCGCGCCTCAGCGGCCTGCCCGCCGCCGATCGCCGAGCGATTACCCTTGAAGTCGGCATCCAGAACTCGGCGCTGGGGCTGGTAATTATCTTCACCTTCTTCCCGCAGGCGACCGGAATGCTGCTGATTGCAGCCTTCTGGGGTTGCTGGCATCTGGTCACCGGCCTGGGCCTGGCGTTTTTCTGGTCACGGCGTCCGCCGCCCACCCCGAGCATAACCCTGCAACCGTTGAGCCCAATCGGAGAGAAATGATGAATGTGGTACTGATTACCGGGGCTGCCAGCGGCCTCGGCTGGGAGCTTGCGCGCGCGTGTCACGCCCGTGGCGATGCATTGGTCCTCACCGATATCAATGCGGCGGGGCTGCACGAGCGCATGGCTGAACTGGGTAACGAGCAGATCATCGGCATTGCCGGCGACATTACCGACCCGCAATTGCACCAGCAGCTCATCGCCGCCTGCAGCGAGCGCTTTGGCAAACTCGACGTACTGATCAACAACGCCGGGATTACCCATCGTTCGCCCACGGTCAAAACCGATCCTGCGGTATTTCGCAAAGTCATGGCGGTTGATTATCACGCGCCGCTGGAACTGACCCTCAGCGCTCTGCCGCTGCTGCGCAAGGCCGGCGGGCAAATTGCTGCAATCGGCTCAATGGCTGGCTGGATGCCTGTGTTGGGGCGCGCCGGTTACTGCGCGGCAAAAAGTGCACTGAGCCAGAGTTTCGAAGTGCTGCGCGCAGAAGTGGCCCGCGACGGAATCGGCATGCTCATGGTCTACCCGAGCTTTCTCGACACCCCGATTGATCGCAATGCACTCGGCGCCGATGGCAAGCCGGCCAACCATGCCCGCTCAACTATCGGCAATATTCGCGGTGCCGACTGGATGGCCAGCCAAATCATCGAGGCGTTGGATAAACGCCAGCAACGCCTGTTTCCCGACCGTGGCAGTTGGCTGGCCAGCTTGCTCTGGCGCATCGCCCCGGCGTTTTACTACCGCAAGATGAGTGCACGCTTCGCTGGAGAAATGGCTTGATCGACTTTATCTGGTTGGCGCTCGGCGCTTTCATTCTGCTGGCGTACACCCTTGAGGCCATTACCGGTTTTGGCAGCATTGTTATCGCGCTGTCGCTGGGCGCCCTGCTGTTGCCGATTGAACAACTGCTGCCGGTACTGGTGCCGCTGAACATCTGCATGACCGGCTACATGACGCTGCGCTACCGCAAACTGATCGACCGCGGTTTGCTGTTCGGCATGATCCTGCCCGGCATGGCCGCCGGCACGCTAATCGGTTACTTCCTGCTGCCGTGGCTCGACGCCAATCTGGCCAAACAACTATTTGGTGTTTTCGTGCTGTTGTTCGCCAGCCGCGAACTCTGGCGCATGCGCCACAGCGCAGTTGCGCGCCCGCGTCCGCTCTGGGTCAACCGCCTGATCACCCTGGCTGCTGGCGTAACCCACGGCCTGTTCGCCTCGGGCGGCCCGCTGTTGGTGCATGCACTAGCAGGCACCAATCTGGATAAATCACGCTTTCGCGCAACCTTGATCAGTGTCTGGTTCAGCATGAACAGCCTGCTGACTGTTGCATTCCTGCTGGATGGCCGACTGCTACCCGCGCTACCGCAAGTTCTCAGCTATGCACCTTTGTTGTTGGTGGGTGTCTGGCTGGGCGAACGCTTGCATAAACGGGTCGACGAAAAACATTTTCGCATCGCCATCTACCTCCTCCTTCTGACCACCGGCGCGCTGCTCAGCTTCCCGCGCTAGCACTGGAGATTGTTATGCCGTATCAAATAATCATAAAAAATGCAGCGTACTTCGACGGTTCCGCCCATGGCGGAGAGATTCGTCATGTCGGAATCAACGATGGCCGCATCGACGCCGTGAGCCTCAGCCCGCTGGACGAAACCGGTTGCCCCGAAGTCATCGACGCGAGCGGCAAGTGGCTGACGCCCGGCTTCATTGAAATCCACTCGCACTACGATGCCGAAGTGATCGCCGCACCCGCGCTCAAAGAGTCCGTGCGCCACGGCGTAACCACGGTGACAGTCGGCTCCTGCTCGATCAGCATGGTGCTGGCCGATGCCGAAGACTGCTCAGACCTGTTCACCCGCGTAGAAGCCGTGCCGCGCGAATACGTGCTGCCGATTCTTCAAGAACGCAAAACCTGGAACGATGCCGCCGGTTATCGCGCCTTCTACAATAAGCATCCGCTGGGCCCGAACCTCTGCTCGTTCCTTGGCCACTCCGAACTGCGTGTCGCGGTGATGGGGCTTGAGCGCGCGACCAGCAAGGTAACCCCGACCGAGGCGGAATTGCAGCGCATGGAGCAGCTGCTCGAAGAAGCCTTGGACGCCGGTTGCCTGGGTTTGTCGGTAATGACCACACGCCTCGACAAAATGGACGGCGACCGGGCCTGGTCCAGCCCGTTGCCCTCGACTTTCGCTAACTGGAAAGAGTTCTCGCGCCTGTTTGCCGTGCTGCGCAAACGCAACGCAATCATGCAGGGCGCGCCGGACGCGGTCACCAAGGTCAACGTATTTGCATTCTTGTGGCAGGCTCACGGCTGGTTCCGCCGTCCGCTGAAGAGCACCATGCTCACTGCGCTAGACCTTAAATCGCAGCCGATGCTGCATCGCTTCACGCGTTTCTCCGGCTGGATCGCTAACAAACTGCTGCGCGGCAACTTCCGCTGGCAGACCCTGCCGGCACCGTTCCTGCTCAACCTTGAAGGGCTTAACGTCAACGCCTTCGAGGAGTTTGGCGCTGGGGAGATCCTGCGTAATCTGAAAGACCCGGACGAAATCTATGCCAAGGTCAACGACCCGCAATTCCGTGCGCTGTTCAAGAAGCACGTCAAAGCGATTTTCACCATCGGCCTGTGGCACCGCGACTTCTCGGACTGCTGGGTAACGGCCTGCCCCGATGCGAGCATGGTCGGCAAGAACTTCGAACAGCTCGGCCGCGAACGCGGCGTCGACGCAGTGGATGCCTACTTTGATATCGCCAGCGAATACCGCGACGCGCTGAAGTGGCAAACCTGCTACGGCAATCATCGCCCGGAAGTGATGCACAAGCTCTTGGCCAGTGAATGGACCCATCCGGGCTTTGCCGATTCGGGCGCGCACCTGCGCTCGATTGCCCAATACAACTTTCCACTGCGCCTGCTCAAATATGTGCGTGATGCACAAATCGCTGGCAAGCCGTTCATGTCCACTGCACGCGGTGTGCATCGGGTCAGCGGCGAGTTGGGCGACTGGCTGGGGATTGATGCCGGGCACATTCGCGTCGGCGACCGTGCAGATGTGGTGATCATCAACCCAGAAGGGCTGACTGCGGCGGTGGATGAATTCACTGAAGCGCCGATGGACGTGCTCGGCTTGCAGCGCGTGGTCAAGCGCAATGATGACGCCGTGGAAGCGACCATTATCAATGGCCGCGTGGCTTACCGGCGCGGCAGTGAGTTCGTCGCTGCACTCGGCAAGGAACAAGGCTTTGGCCAGTTCCTGGAGAGCCGCGAAGTGCTTGAACGCGAACAGGCGCAGGGTTTCAATCCGGCCGTTGCCTAAGCCCGCAACTACACCGCACCTGCAGGCATTGCGCCTGAAGGTGCGAGAATTGCGTAAGCCTACTGGGCTTGAGTCACTTGCTGGTTGACCAGATCAATCAGCTGCTTGGCGCCAAAACTCTCCAGCGGCTGACCATTGACAAAGAACGTCGGCGTCTGACGGATGCCGATAGCCTTGGCATCGGCAGCATCCTTCTCCAGCGTTGCGCTGATGTCTGCGGACATCAACTCAGCATGCGCCTTGTCCAGATCCAGCCCGGCACGTTCTGCAGCGGCCCAAGCCTGCAACACTTGCGGATCATCATGCCACTGCGGCTGCGCCGCCATTACGGCCTCTAAAACCTGCGGATAAATACCCTGCTTACGCGCGGTCTCGAGAATTCGCGCGGCGGTTTCCGAACCGTCATGGAACAGTACATAACGCAGGACCAGGCGCACATCGTCGGGGTTGTCGGCCATCAGTTTTTTCACCAGCGGAAAGAACGCGCGGCACGCCTCGCACGACGGGTCGAAGAACTCGACAATCGTCACCGGCGCATTGGCAACACCAATTACCGGTGAGTGAAAACGCACCAGCGAACTCGATTTCGGAACCTCTGCCGTGCTGGGTTCTGGCGCTTTGGTTGAGTTGTAGAAAATCGCCGCACCGGCAAAACCGAGCAGCACAACGATCGCGATGACGAGCACAGTTAAACGTTTGCTCATTGACTGGATCTCCGGGAAATAATCAAAAGAAGTGCGCTGATCAGGCTAAAAATAATCAGCGAAAGAACGGGCAACGGCACAACGCCGAAAATAGTCATGTTGCTGCCGGAACACGAGCCACCCGCGCCACAGGGCTGGATGCTGTCGCCGAACACGCCGACATAGAGCAGGCTGTGATACAGCGCGATAAGCCCGCCAACGCCGGCAACGGGCAGCGCATAACGCCACACGGCGAAATCCGAACGATAGCTGGCCACTGCCAGAATAATCACCAGCGGGAACATGAATGCGCGCTGAAACCAGCACAGATTACAGGGCGCCTGCCCCATGACCTCGCCGATAAACAGCGCACTCAATGTGGCCACCAGCGCCAGCAGCCAGGCTGCAAGCAGCAGGCACCAGCTACTGAACGCGTGAGCGCTTGTGTCGGACGCGCTCATGACGCCGCGCCCTGCGAAAGGGAAAACGATTGCATAGATTGATCCTTAATTGCACAAGTCCGGAGCCGCAAAGCGGCCAAGGGTTAGCTCGGCAACAAGAACCGTGGCGGGCGTTCGATGTGATAAACCGGCCGTAGCGGCTCACCCACGACCCGTTTGCTGTCAGGCATTGCAGTGCCTGGCTGTGCTGGCAGCAGCAGAGCGCTCACCAGCGATGGCGGCTCGTGTGCATGATCGGCTGTGGCGGATGCCTGATTCTCGGCGGTGCAGAGCATGCAGCTCAGCGTCACCGCACCTTTAGCGGCGCCACTGTGCAGGCTTACTGGCGCTTCAATGCCGGTGAGCAAGGCACTGGTCTGCCAAAGCCAGACTGTTAAAAAAGCCAGGCTCAGCGCGCGAAGCAATTTCTGGGTGAACAGGCGGCCGGGCATTCAGGGCAAACCGAGGGAGCGCAGAAGATTTGGCATTCCAGCACAGGCGCTCGGCGAGGGGCAAGCTTGAGCGCTTTGCTGGCACAGGCAATTGTTTACTGATTGCTACAACCAACGGCCGGTGCAGCACGGCCGTCGATATAGTCCGCCTATCAAAGCGATGCTTTTGAAGCCTTATGCCAATCGGTTACCATTCAGGTCTGCCCAAACTGAAGAGCCGAGAGCCACCATGTCGCAACCCTGGAGCCCTACCAGCTGGAGAAGCAAACCCATCCAGCAACAGCCGCAATACCCGGACGCCGCCAAACTGGCCAGCGTCGAACAAACGCTGGCGGGCTATCCACCACTGGTATTTGCAGGCGAAGCCCGTGAGCTGCGTCGCCAGTTTGCCGAGGTCACTCAGGGTCGCGCATTTCTGCTGCAAGGTGGCGACTGCGCCGAAAGCTTTGCCGAGTTCAGCGCCGGCAAGATCCGCGACACGTTCAAAGTGCTGCTGCAAATGGCCATCGTCATGACCTTCGCGGCCGGTTGCCCGGTAGTCAAAGTCGGGCGTATGGCGGGCCAGTTCGCCAAGCCGCGCTCCGCCAATGACGAAACCCTCGACGGCGTTACCCTGCCCGCTTACCGCGGAGATATCGTCAACGGCATCAACTTCGATGCTGCCAGCCGTGTGCCAGACCCGGAGCGCTTGCTGCAGGCCTATCACCAGTCAACGGCCTCGCTGAACCTGCTGCGCGCTTTTGCTCAGGGCGGTTTTGCCGACCTGCATGAGGTACACCAGTGGAACCTCGACTTCATCGCCAACGCCTCGCTGGCCGAGAAGTACAGCGCACTAGCCAGCCGCATCGATGAAACCCTCGCCTTTATGCGCGCTTGCGGCATGGATGGCTCATCGCAAGTTCGCGAAACCAGCTTCTTCACCGCTCACGAAGCCTTGCTGCTCAACTACGAGCAAGCCTTTGTACGCACCGACAGCCTGACGGGGCGTGACTACGCCTGTTCCGCGCACATGCTCTGGATCGGCGACCGCACGCGCCAGCTTGACGGCGCGCATGTCGAGTTCTTACGCGGCGTGCAAAACCCAATCGGGGTCAAGGTTGGCCCAAGCATGAACAGCGAAGAGCTGATCCGCTTGATCGACATTCTCAACCCGGATAACGATCCGGGCCGCCTCAACCTCATCGTGCGTATGGGCGCCGGCAAGGTTGAAGAAGGCCTGCCGCGCCTGATCCAGACGGTTCAGGGCGAAGGCCGCCAGGTGCTGTGGAGTTGCGACCCGATGCACGGCAACACTATCAAGGCGTCCAACGGCTACAAGACCCGTGATTTCGCGCAGATTCTAGCTGAGGTCAAACAGTTCTTCGCCGTGCATCAGGCTGAAGGCAGCTACGCCGGTGGCATCCACATCGAGATGACCGGACAGAACGTCACCGAATGCATCGGCGGCTCGCGCCCTGTCACCGAAGCCGGCCTGTCTGACCGTTATCACACCCACTGTGACCCACGCATGAATGCCGACCAGTCGCTGGAGCTGGCCTTCATGATCGCGGAAACCCTTAAGCAAGTACGCCGTTAATTACTGACGGCGAATAGCGCCCTGCTATTCGCCGTCACGTCCGCCTCTCTGCATCCTCACTTGTTGATTGTGCTCGCCAACCGCCCCGCTCCGGGCGTAGCGTAGCCATGAACGCCATTTACCTGTAGCGCCATGCACTGCTGCTGCACGACGTGCACCAGCACGCAGCATTAACACCGATTTCAACCTGCGCCTTAACTGCAGCAGGCTGGCAATCGCTGGCTTGCAGCGCTGTGGCATGCTGGCTGCAGGTAATTGCAACAACGCGGCGCCCCAACATCGGCGCGCTATTGATTACGCCGGTTGCTGACAGACATTACAGCCGCAACCGCTCGCAATTGGAGTGCAGGCTTTGCTTTATCAAACCGCTGTAGGTGCGCTGCAATACCGCTTTGTCGACCTCAAGACCTTACTCGCCAAGGCGAGCCCGGCGCGCTCCGGGGATTATCTGGCAGGTCTGGCTGCGGCCACGTACGAGGAACGCATGGCGGCGAAAATCATCCTCGCCGATGTGCCGCTCAAGCAGTTCTTGCAGGAGGCGCTGATTCCTTATGAGCTGGACGAAGTCAGCCGCCTGATCATCGACACTCACGACAAGGCCGCGTTTGCCCCGATCAGCCATCTTACCGTCGGCGACTTGCGCGACTGGATGCTGCTCGACAGCACCGACAGCCAGGCATTGGCCGCTGTTACTGCCGGCATTACCCCGGAAATGGCCGCTGCCGTGAGCAAGCTGATGCGCAATCAGGATTTGATTCTGGTGGCCAAAAAGTGCCGCGTGGTCACTGCGTTTCGCAACACCATCGGTCTGCCCGGTCATCTGTCGGTGCGCCTGCAACCCAATCATCCCACCGACGATGTGCGCGGTATTGCAGCCAGCCTGCTCGACGGCCTGCTCTACGGCTCGGGCGATGCCACGGTCGGCATCAACCCTGCCAGCGACTCGTTATCGACGCTGATGCGCCTGTGGCAGATGCTCGATGAGGTGCGCGAGCACTTCGATATCCCCATGCAGAGTTGCGTACTCACCCATGTCACCACCCAGATACAGGCGATTGCAGCCGGGGCGCCAATTGATCTGGTGTTCCAGTCCATCGCCGGCACCGAGAAGACCAACAGCAGTTTCGGCGTGAATCTGGCGCTATTGCGTGAAGCCCACGACGCCGCGCAGTCGCTCAAGCGCGGCACAGTGGGCAACAACCTCATGTACTTTGAGACCGGCCAGGGCAGCGCGCTCTCGGCAGGCGGCCACCACGATGTCGACCAGCAAACCTGCGAGGCGCGTGCCTATGCCGTGGCCCGTGAGTTCAAGCCATTACTGGTCAACACGGTGGTCGGCTTTATCGGCCCGGAATACCTGTACGACGGCAAACAGATCATCCGCGCCGGACTTGAAGATCACTTCTGCGGCAAATTGCTGGGCCTGCCAATGGGCTGCGACGTCTGTTACACCAACCACGCCGAAGCCGACCAGGACGACATGGACACCTTGCTGACGCTGTTCGGCGCGGCAGGCATCAACTTCATCATGGGCATTCCCGGCGCAGACGACATCATGCTCAACTACCAGAGCACCTCGTTCCACGACGCCCTGTATCTGCGCAGCGTGCTCGGCCTCAAACGCGCCCCCGAGTTCGATGCCTGGCTGGCCAAAATGGCCATTACCGACACCACCGGCCAACTGCGCGAAATTGGCCGGGGCCATCACCTGCTCCAGCAATTGCCTTTTATTTCCGGTGCCGCCTGAGGAGTCGTACGCATGCACAATGACGATAAAACCCTGATTCAGGCCAATCCGTGGGATGAGCTGCGCAGCCACACCAATGCCCGCATCGCACTGGGCCGCGTCGGCTCAAGCCTGCCGACCCGCGAAGTGCTAAAATTTGGCCTGGCCCATGCGCAGGCGCGCGATGCCGTGCACCGGCCACTGGACTTCACCCACCTCAAGCACGAATTGCATGCCGAAGGCTTTCGCACATTGCACGTGCACAGCAATGCGCAGGATCGCCAAACCTATTTGCTGCGCCCGGATTACGGCCGGCAGCTACACGATGAAAGCCGCATTTATCTGGAACACGCGCTGCCCGCACCCGAACTGGCTGTAGTCATCTGCGATGGCCTGTCCTCAATTGCCGCCCAGCGTCATTCGCTGCCGTTGCTCAAGGCCTTTCGCGAACGCTTCAGCACCGACTGGGCCAACACACCTGTGGTCATCGCCGAACAAGGCCGCGTTGCCATTGGCGATGGCATTGCCGTGGCATTACGCGCGCGTCTGTTGATCGTGTTAATTGGAGAGCGGCCGGGCCTGAGTTCGCCCGACAGCTTGGGAATTTATCTGACCTATCAACCTGCGCACGGCAGCATGGACAGCCAACGCAACTGCATCTCCAACGTGCGCCCCGAAGGCTTGCCGTATGCGCAGGCCGCGCTAAAACTCGACTATCTGGCCCGCGAGTCGCTGCGCCTGCAACTTTCCGGCGTGTCACTCAAGGATGACAGCAACCAGCTTAAAATCAGTCCCTGAGGCGCGCTTGCTGCAACTTGCACATGCGAACAACCTGACAGCCCGCCAGCGCCGGAGTAAGCTGCAGACTCAAGCCTAAAGGGAGTTTTTGTATGCCTTGGTATATCTGGCTGTTAATCATCGTGGTGCTCGGCTCCATTGTTGGCGGTTTGATGGTGTTGCGTGACACCGCCAAACCCCTGCCACTCGATGAAGAGCAACTGAAACGGATACACGAGCGTAATGCCGAACAAGATGCCAAGGACCAGCGCGACGCCTGAGCGCATCTTGGTTTCTAGGCAGCCCGGCCAATGCGCAGCGTTTCTGGCAATAACGCCTGCCAGCCTGCGCATCGCGCTCACATCACTGTTGCTGCTGACAGGGGCTGGCTGCAGCCAGCAACCTGTCTCGTCCGAACAATCCTGCGAGCAACTGTTTGCCACGCGCGATCAGCTTACGGCGGCCACGCGCGATGGCCAGTTTTCGCAGATTGACGGCTATTACGGCCTGCGCAGCAGTCGCCTCGATGCGCTGCTCGCAAGCCAGGCAATAAGCCCGGAGCAACAGCGGCTGTGGCTGCAGCGACTGGCAGCCAATGACATTGCCGCCAGTGCCATTGAAAAACGCAACCTGCCCGCCTCTGCACGCAACGGGCTGGATAATCCGGCCTTCCAAGCGCGATTGAATGCCTGCCGCAACAATCAGATTCAACAGCTTGTGAGCGATCCATCGACGCTGGATCAACTGCGCAGCGCCAGCGCAGTTGCCGATGACTATTCGCAATGGGCGCGCGCATTGGGCCTCTACCCTCTGCTCAAACCCTTGTACCGCAAAGGTATTGCCCAGTGGCAAACTGAGGCCGCCACCACGACCGCGCCGCAAGACTCTGCCCGCTGGCTGAATTACCAGCCGGTGGCCACAGATACCTCAATGCTTCCGACTAAGTTCTCGTTTGACGCACTGGGCTTGCCGCAAGTTGACGCTGAGCAATTGCAGGCGCTATTTGCCAGGCACGCACCACTGATAAACGTTGAACAAGCAAGCCCGGCGGATCGTATCGGCCAACCGCGTTTTAATGCGCAAGGCGAGCGCCAGTTCAGCCCGTTGCCGGTGATATATCAGCATACGGGCTGGAGCCGGATTGACGGGCGCTGGCATCTGCAACTGATCTACCAGATGTGGTTTCGCGAGCGCCCCAAATCCAATCCGCTGGACATGCTCGGCGGCGATCTCGACGGGCTGATCTGGCGCGTAACTCTTGATGATCAAAGCGCTGCCATGTTGTACGACAGCATTCACCCCTGTGGCTGCTGGCACAGTTTCTTTGTGCCGCAAAGCTCTGCCCTACGCTTCAGCCAAGCGCAGGATGAAGAAAGCCGTCCACATCGGCTGGTGGCTGTTGACACCAGCAAGCCCGCGACATTGTGGTTAAGCGCCAGAGAGCACGCGCTGGTCTGGGTGGACCAGCGAACCAGCGCCAGCGTGCCGATCACCTATCAGCAAGCCTCGCTGGATCAGTTGCGCCAGCTTGACCACGGCCAAGGCACTAAGAGCCTCTATCAACCAGACGGCTTGATCAGCGGCACTGAGCGACTGGAGCGCTGGGTACTCTGGCCATCCGGCGTACACGCGCCAGGCAGCATGCGCCAATGGGGCCGGCATGCGACAGCCTTCATCGGCCGTGCGCATTTCGATGATCCGTTGTTGATCGAGCGCTATTTCAGCGCGGCGCCATAAGCGGGGCTTACGCCGGTTTAATCACCAAGGTAAGCGCTTGTTCGGCTAACTGATCAAGGCTCATCGGGCCTTCTGAACGGAACCAAGTGTTGGTCCAGCTCAACGCGCCGGTGAGAAAGCGGCGAATGATGAACGGGTCGCCACTGAACTCGCCCTGCACGCGCGCCTCTTCGAGCACATCGAGCCAGATCTGCTCGTACTCGTCACGCAAGGCCAGAATGAATTGCTGGCCATCGTCCGACAGCGAACGCCATTCATACACAAGCACCGCCATCGCCTCGCCGGTGCCGCCCATAATCGACTGCAACTCGCAACGAATCAGCGCCAGCATGCGTTCACGGGTGCTCGCGGCCTGCCCCAACGCATCGCGCATCAAGGCGGTGTTATAACGAATGGTTTCCTCCATCACCGAGCGCAGAATCTCATCCTTGCTCTTGAAGTGATGAAAGATACTTCCTGATTGAATCCCTACAGCGCCCGCCAGATCACGCACTGTGGTGCGATCAAAACCCTTGCTGCGAAACAGATGCGCAGCCATTTGCAGCAATTTACCGCGAGCACTTTCAGGGTCTGTGACCTGACCACTGGCGACCAATTGCTGCATAACTGCATGGGCTTGTTGTTCATTCACGCGACATTCTCTCCACCGGCTCACTGCTGCATGACCTGCAGCGCCTTCTCAGCCCAACAGTTGTAAGGCAGGAATTTATTCTGCACAGGCCCACCAAGCAAGCGCTTGGCTAAATTTTCTGAAATTTGCGCACAAAGACTTTTCAACCAAGCGCTTGCTTGGTAGTGTTGAAGCCATTGCAAAACGCTAACGCACAGCCGGTATTTGCAACCGCAAATCCGCTGGCAATAACAACAAAGCTGAAGACGCCAGCGTCAACCAGCAACTTTTAGCGCAATTGTTTCAGGGGCCTGAGCATGAGTAAAACCATCCGCATTGGCTGTGCCTCGGCATTTTGGGGCGACACCTCCACCGCCGCTGCGCAGTTGGTCAACGGTAGCGAACTGGATTATCTGGTTTTCGATTACCTGGCCGAGGTGACCATGTCGATCATGGCCGGCGCACGCATGAAACAGCCCGACGCAGGCTACGCGCGAGATTTTGTCGAGGTGCTCGAGCCGCTGCTACCAACACTGGCGGCCAAACAGATCAAGGTCATCAGCAATGCTGGCGGGGTTAATCCACAAGCCTGTGCGCAGGCGCTGGCAGCGGCCTGTGAAAAGGCCGGGGTCAACCTGAAAATTGCCGTTGTGCATGGCGACAACCTGCAACCCAAACACAGCGAACTGCGTAACAGTGATGTTCGCGAGATGTTCAGCGGCGAGCCTTTACCGCCGTTCTGCGTCTCGATCAACGCCTATCTGGGCGCGCTGGGCATTGTTGAGGCGCTAAAGCATGGCGCAGACATCGTCATCACCGGCCGCGTGGTCGACAGCGCCGTGGTCAGCGCCGCGCTGGTGCACGAATTCCATTGGCCTTGGGACGCTTACGACAAACTCGCCCAAGCCGCCCTGGCTGGCCACATCATCGAATGCGGCGCGCAGTGCACCGGTGGCAATTTCACCGACTGGCAAAGCGTGCCTGATTACGCCCACATCGGCTTCCCTGTGGTCGAGGTCGCCGCCAATGGCGATTTCACCGTTAGCAAACCTCAAGGCAGCGGCGGGCTGGTGACGCCCTGGACAGTCGGCGAGCAGATGCTCTATGAAATCGGCGATCCACAGGCCTACTTACTGCCTGATGTCATCTGCGACTTCTCGCAGGTCACGCTTGAGCAAACAGCCGAGAACGTGGTGTCCGTGCGTGGCGCCAAAGGTCTGCCGCCGACGGACCAATATAAAGTCAGCGCGACCTATCCAGACGGCTTCCGCTGCACCGCCAGCTGCCTGATGGCAGGCATTGATGCGGTCAAGAAAGCCCAGCGAGTCAGTCAAGCGATTATCGACAAGACCAGTGAAATGTTCGCCGAGCGCGGCTGGGGCGACTATTCGCAGGTGTGCATCGAATTGCTCGGCAGCGAAGCCACGTACGGCAGCCACGCCCTGCGCGACGACACGCGTGAGGTGGTGATAAAGATCGGCGTGCGTCACGCCAAGAAAGAAGCGCTGGTGTTGTTTTCACGTGAGATTGCCCAAGCCGCAACCGGTATGGCGCCGGGCCTGACCGGGATTGTCGGGGGCCGCCCGACGGTGTATCCGGTGATCCGCCTGTTCTCATTCTTGGCCGATAAAAAGCTGTGCCAACTGCACGTGGCCATCGGCGATCAGCAGCACGCCGTGCAGCTGCCAGACCGCGCAACGCCCGCCCAGCCAGCAACACCGGCCACCGCGCCGTTGCCGAAAGAAACCGGCAGCTCACGCGTGCCGCTGGTGCGTCTCGCCGTCGCCCGCTCCGGCGACAAGGGTGACCACAGCAATATTGGTGTCATGGCCAGAAAGCCCGAATACCTGGCATGGATAGCGGCTGCTCTCACCCCGGAAGCCGTGGCTCAATGGTTCTCACATGTACTCGACAGCCCGCACAGCAAAGTATCGCGCTGGTATTTACCTGGCACCCATAGTTTGAATTTCCTGCTTGAAAACAGCCTCGGTGGCGGCGGCGTTGCCAGCCTGCGGATCGACCCGCAGGGCAAGGCGTTTGCCCAGCAACTGCTGGAGATTCCAATACCGGTGCCAGCAGAACTGGCCGCTGAGCTAGCTTGAAGCCAAGCCCTGCCAATTACCGATTAACCCGTTGCCCGCTCGCAGCTTGTCGCGCGCAAAACACAGGATATTTGTCAGCATGAGTTATCAATCAGTCTTCTCAGCAGGGTTGTTCGCCGGGCAAACCATCATGGTTACCGGTGGCGGCAGTGGCATCGGGCGCTGCACCGCGCATGAACTGGCGGCGCTCGGCGCACATGTGGTGTTGGTCGGGCGCAACCTTGAAAAGCTTGAAAAGACCGCGGGCGAGATCAGTCAGGACGGTGGCAGCGTCAGCCTGCACACCTGCGACATTCGCGATGAGGAGTCGGTCAAGGCGATGGTCGCGGCGACAATCGCCGAGCACGGCGCCATCCATCATCTGGTCAACAATGCCGGTGGCCAATACCCGGCGCCACTGGCTTCAATCACCCTCAAAGGCTTTGAGGCCGTGGTGAAGACCAATCTGGTCGGCGGTTTCTTGGTGGCCCGTGAGGTGTTCAATCAGAGCATGAATAAAACCGGCGGCAGCATCGTCAACATGCTCGCCGACATGTGGGGCGGCATGCCCGGTATGGGCCATTCGGGCGCGGCACGGGCGGGCATGGAAAACTTCACCAAAACCGCCGCCTTCGAGTGGGCGCATGCGGGCGTGCGGGTGAATGCCGTCGCGCCGGGCTGGATTGCTTCCAGCGGCATGGACACCTACGACGGCGCCTTCAAGGCCGCGATTCCGCTGCTGCGCGAGCATGTTCCGCTAAAACGCATCGGCACTGAATCTGAGGTTTCGGCCGCCATTGTCTTCCTGCTTAGCCCAGGCGCTTCATTCATCAGCGGCACCACCGTGCGCATCGACGGCGCCGCCAGCCAGGGCGGCCGGGCGTTCCCGCTGAGCAAAGCCAAAGCAGGGCAAAGCCATCCTTTCAATGGTTTCCATCGCGCCTACATGCCTGACGTTCTCAAAGGGGAATAACCGATGCCGGTGATCCAGTCCGAAATAGACCCGCACAGCGAAGACTTTGCGAGCAATCGCGAGGCCATGCTCAGCGCCATTGCCAGTTTTCGCGATGTCGAACGCAATTGTCTGGAGAAAGCCTGCGAGGCCAAGGCCAAGTTCGAAAAGCGCGGCCAGCTGCTGCCCCGTGAACGGCTCAATCTGCTGCTTGATCCGGGCGCACCGTTTCTCGAGCTGGCCTCTCTGGCCGGCTATAAACTGCATGACGATAAAGATGGCAGCCAGGCAGGCGGAGGGATTATTTCCGGGATTGGTTACATCGCCGGCATCCGCTGCCTGATCACGGCCAGCAACAGCGCGATCAAAGGCGGCACCATCTCGCCAACCGGCCTGAAGAAAACCCTGCGTCTGCAGCAGATCGCAATGGAAAACAAATTGCCGGTAGTCGCCCTCACCGAAAGCGGCGGCGCCAACCTCAATTATGCCGCCGAGATTTTCATCGAAGGCGCGCGGGGCTTTGCCAATCAGGCGCGGATGTCCGCCATGGGGTTGCCACAGATCACCGTCGTGCACGGTTCCAGTACGGCGGGCGGTGCGTATCAGCCGGGGTTGTCTGACTACGTGGTGGTGATTCGCGGCAAGGCCAAGATGTTTCTGGCCGGCCCACCGCTGCTCAAGGCCGCCACCGGCGAGATTGCCACCGACGAAGAGCTCGGCGGCGCGCAAATGCACGCCGAGGTAGCGGGCACGGCCGAGTATCTGGCGGAAAGCGACGCCGACGGCTTGCGCATTACCCGCGAGATCATGGCCATGCTGCCGTGGAACCAGCAATTGCCGGTGCGCCCGCAACGCACCTATCGCGAGCCGCTGTACCCGCCAGAAGAGCTGCTGGGTGTAGTCCCATCCGATGCCAAGAAGCCCTACGACGTGCGCGAGATTATTGCGCGCATTGCCGATGGCTCGGAGTTTCTCGACTTCAAGCACAACTACGACAACCAGACCATTTGCGGCCACCTGAGCATCGCCGGCCAGCCCTGCGGCGTGATTGGCAATAACGGCCCGATTACCCCGCAAGGCGCCAGCAAGGCCGCGCAGTTCATCCAACTGTGCGAGCAAAGCAACACGCCGTTGTTGTTCTTGCAGAACACCACAGGGTTCATGGTTGGCAGCGAATCCGAGCAGCTCGGGGTGATCAAGCACGGCTCAAAAATGATCCAGGCTGTCGCCAACGCCACGGTGCCCAAGCTGACGCTTGTCGTCGGTGGCTCGTACGGCGCCGGTAACTACGCGATGTGCGGCCGCGGCCTCGATCCACGCTTTATCTTTGGCTGGCCCAACTGCAAAACTGCGGTCATGGGCGGCGCGCAGGCCGGCAAGGTACTGCGCATTGTCACCGAGGCCAAACACGCCAAGGACGGCAAGGAAGCAGACCCGAAGATGCTCGACATGCTGGAACAGGTCACCGCGCAAAAGCTCGACAGCCAGTCGACAGCCTTGTTCGGCACCGCCAGTTTGTGGGATGACGGCCTGATCGACCCACGCGACACCCGCACCCTTTTGAGTTTCTTGCTGGATATCTGCGCCGAAGCGCAGGTGCGCCCGCTCAAATCCAACACCTTTGGCGTCGCCCGCCTCTGATCCGGAGAATAATAAAAAATGATTTTCACTCAAGAACATCAGGAACTGCGCCGCACCGTACGCAACTTCGTCGACAAGGAAATCAACCCGCACGTTGAGGAGTGGGAAAAGGACGGGCGTTTCCCGATCAAGGAAATCTTCAAGAAAGCCGGTGATCTTGGCTTGCTGGGTATTTCCAAACCGGAAAAATTTGGCGGCATGGGCCTCGATTACAGCTACTCGATTGTTGCCTCTGAAGAGTTCGGCACCATTCACTGCGGTGGCATCCCGATGGCCTTTGGCGTGCAGACCGACATGTGCACGCCCGCCCTCGCCCGCTTTGGCTCGGACGAGCTGCGTGACGAATTTTTGCGCCCGGCCATCAGCGGCGACATGGTCGGCTGCATTGGTGTCTCCGAAGTGGGCGCAGGCTCTGACGTGGCCGGTTTGAAAACCACCGCACGCAAGGACGGAGAAGACTATGTGATCAATGGTAGCAAGATGTGGATCACCAACTCGCCCAGCGCCGACTTCATTTGCCTGCTGGCCAACACCTCGGACGACAAGCCGCACGTCAACAAGTCGCTGATTATGGTGCCGATGAATACGCCGGGAATTTCCCTGAGCCCGCACCTCGACAAACTGGGCATGCGCAGCTCGGAGACCGCTCAGGTGTTCTTCGACGAGGTGCGTGTACCGCAGCGCTATCGCATCGGCCACGAAGGCGCGGGTTTCATGATGCAGATGCTGCAGTTTCAGGAGGAACGCCTGTTCGGTGCGGCCAACATGATCAAGGGGCTGGAGCACTGCGTAGACGCCACCATCGAGTACTGCAAAGAGCGCAAAACCTTCGGCAATCCGCTGATCGACAATCAGGTCATTCACTTTCGCATGGCCGAACTGGCCTCTGAAATCGAAGCCCTGCGCGCCCTCGTCTACCACGCCACAGAGCTGTATGTGAGCGGCAAGGATGTCACCAAGCTGGCATCGATGGCCAAGCTCAAGGCCGGCCGCCTGGGCCGTGAAGTGACCGACAGCTGTCTGCAGTATTGGGGCGGCATGGGCTTTATGTGGGACAACCCGGTGTCGCGCGCCTATCGCGACGTGCGTCTGGTTTCGATTGGCGGCGGCGCCGACGAAATCATGCTCGGCATCATCTGCAAGCTAATGGGTATTTTGCCCGGCAAGAAAAAGGCTTGAGTCGATGATGACTCAATCACGGCAAACACCTCTGTCAAAGGAACGCCCATGAAGCTGCCGAGTACCAACACGCTATTGCTTGAGGTCTGCGACTTCAGCCTGCGCATTACCCTTAACCGCCCCGCCAGCCGCAACGCCATGAGTCTGGAAATGGTCACCGAGTTGCGCGAGGTGTTCAGCCTGCTGCGCCAGCAGACAGCAATACGCGCAGTGGTGATTCGCGGCGCAGACGGGCACTTCTGCGCCGGTGGCGATATCAAGGACATGGCGGCAGCACGCAGCGTTGGTGTAAATGCCTACCGCGAGCTGAACCGGGCGTTCGGCAGCATGCTTGAAGAAGCCCAGCAGTTGGCGCAGGTGGTGATTGCCGTGCTTGAAGGCGCGGTACTCGGCGGGGGTTTCGGCTTGGCGTGCGTCTCGGACATCGCCATTGCCAGCCACGCGGCGAAGTTCGGCTTGCCCGAAACCACACTGGGAATCCTGCCCGCGCAAATCGCCCCGTTCGTGGCCAAGCGTATCGGCCTGACGCAAGCGCGGCGGCTGGCCCTAACAGCCGCCCGGTTTGGCGGCGAAGAAGCCGTCAGCCTGGGGCTGGTGCATTTCAGCGAACCCGACACCGCGGCATTGGAACAGCGTTTGGCGGCAACACTGGCGAATATTCAGCGTTGCGCACCGGCAGCCAATGCAGCAACCAAAGCCTTGCTGCTGCGCACCGAGCAAGAGCCACTGAATGAGTTGCTGGATGCGGCAGCAGAGCAATTCGCCGAGTCGGTGGTGAGCGCTGAAGGTGCCGAAGGAACCCTGGCATTCGTCCAGAAACGCGCGCCGAGTTGGGCGCAATAAGCAGGAGCCGCACGCATGCCCGCTTTCAATAAAATTCTCATCGCCAACCGTGGCGAAATCGCCTGCCGGGTCATCCATACCGCTCAGGCATTAGGCTATCGCACGGTCGCGGTTTACAGCAGCAGCGATGCCGACTCACGCCACGTTGAGCTGGCCGATGAAGCGGTATGTATCGGCCCCGCGCAAGTCAGTCAGTCTTACCTGAAAATCGACGCGATCATCAGTGCCGCCCAACAAACCGGCGCCGATGCCATTCATCCGGGCTACGGCTTTCTCTCGGAAAACGCGGCATTTGCCGAGGCCTGCAAGGCTGCAAACATCGTGTTCATCGGCCCGAGCGTCGAGTCGATTCATCTGATGGGCAGCAAACGCTTGTCGAAAATCGCCATGCTCGAAGCCGGTGTGCCGTGCATTCCCGGCTACGAGGGTGCCGCGCAGGATGATGCCACGCTGGCGCGCGAGGCCGAGGCAATTGGCTATCCGCTGATGATCAAGGCCAGCGCCGGTGGCGGCGGTCGTGGCATGCGCCTCGTCGAATCTGCGGCGCATCTCGGCGAGCAGCTGCGCACCGCTCGCTCCGAGGCGCTGAACGCGTTTGGCAGTGATGAGCTGATTCTGGAGAAAGCCGTGATTCGCCCGCGCCATGTCGAGGTGCAGGTGTTTGGCGATCAGCACGGTAATCTGGTGTACCTCGGTGAGCGTGACTGCTCGGTGCAGCGCCGCCACCAGAAGGTGGTCGAGGAAGCGCCCTGCCCGGTCATGACCGAAATGCTGCGCAACGCCATGGGCGCAGCCGCGATCAAAGCTGCTGGCTGGGTGGACTACGTCGGCGCTGGCACGGTCGAGTTCCTGCTCGACAGCAGCAATGGCGAATTTTACTTTCTGGAGATGAACACCCGTTTGCAAGTTGAGCATCCGGTCACCGAGCTGATCACCGGGCAGGATCTGGTGGCGTGGCAAATCATGGTCGCCGAAGGTCAGGCACTGCCGCTGCAACAAGAGCAGATCCAGCTCAACGGCCACGCCATGGAAGTGCGCCTGTACGCCGAGGACTCTACGCATAACTTCATGCCGCAAACCGGCGCGGTATTGCAGTGGTCGCCGGAGCTGCTGGACGGCATCCGCATCGATCACGGCCTGCGCGAAGGCCAGCAAATCTCGGCGTTCTACGACCCTATGCTGGCGAAAATTATCGCTTATGGCGCAACCCGTGAAGAGGCGCGGCGCAAGCTGGTGCGTGCGGTCGAGCAATGCGTGTTGCTTGGCGTTAATGCCAATCAGCGGTTCCTTGCTAATTTACTCAAGCATCCGGAATTTGCAGCCGGCAATGCCACCACCGCATTTATTGCCGAGCATTTTCAACAGGACCCAAGCCTGAGCCCGGCGGCACCTGACAACGATGAAATTGCGCTGGCTGGCGCGCTGTTGTTTCAAGCAGGTGCGCAGCAACCTGTCGGCGCTAATAGTTTGTCCGGCTGGCGCAATGTTGCAAGCTCACCGCTGCAACTGAAACTGCAGGTGCTGGAGCAAAGGGTGGGCTTGCAAGTGGCCGTTAAGCAAGCCGGCAATCAGGCGCAGTTGGCTGTCACCGTCAATGACCAACAGCTGGAAATCCAGTTGCTGGAACTGCATCAGGGACGCGCAACCGTGGTGATCGACGGCGTGCGCAAACGTATTGCCTTTCATCTGCAGGGCGGCAGCCTGTGGCTTTACGGGCACAGCGGCAACCTGCATTTCACCGACGTCACCCACGCCCAAGTCACCGCAGCGGCCAGCGCCACCACTGGCACCGTCAAGGCGCCCATGGATGGTGCGATCGTCGATGTGCAGGTTGAGATAGGCAGTCGCGTCAGCAAGGGCCAGCTGTTGTTGGTGCTGGAAGCGATGAAAATGGAACACCCGCTCAAGGCCAGCATCGACGGAATCATCAGCAGTGTTCAGGTGCGCCAAGGGGATCAGGTGCGCAATCGCCAGATACTGATTGAGATCGAGCCCGAACATGCAGACGCCGAGGCCGTTACCGGCTGAAACGCATCACTTCATCTACTGAACGGAATGCCGCTATGTCACTGAATAACAAGACCCTGTTCATCACCGGCGCCAGCCGCGGTATCGGCCGCGAAATTGCCCTGCGTGCGGCCCGCGATGGCGCCAATATTGTGATTGCAGCCAAGAGCGCCGAAGCCCACGCCAAGCTCCCGGGCACCATCCACAGTGTTGCCGAGGAAGTGATCGCAGCCGGTGGCCAGGCTCTGGCCTTGCAACTCGATGTGCGCGATGAAAATGCGGTGGCAGTGGCCATGGCCAAAGCCGCTGAGCACTTTGGCGGCATCGATGCGCTGATCAACAATGCCGGCGCAATCAAGCTGATGGGCGTCGAGCATCTGCCGGCTAAACGCTTCGACCTGATGTACCAGATCAACACCCGGGCCGTAATGGTTTGCAGTCAGGCCGCGCTGCCGTACCTGAAGAAAAGCAGCAACGGGCACATCATCAACCTCTCGCCGCCGTTGAGTCTCGACGAAAAATGGTTTGCCCAACACGGCCCCTACACCGTGACCAAATATGGCATGAGCATGCTCACATTGGGCATGAGCGCCGAGTTCAAGAAGTATGCCATCAGCGTCAACTCGTTGTGGCCGAAAACCATGATCGCCACCGCCGCCATTGAGTTCGAACTGGGCAGTCGTGACGCCTTCAAACGTGCGCGCTCGCCGCTGATCATGGCCGACGCCGCCTACGCCATTCTTAACAGCAAGCAACGCAGCATCAGCGGCCGCCTGCTGATCGACGAAGAGATTTTGCGCGAGCACGGGCAGACCGAGTTCGCGCACTATCGCTTTGATCCAGAAGGCGGCGACCTGATCCCTGATTTGTTTGTCGACTGATTTCAGTTGAGCCAAAAGCCGGCATTGCAGGCAGATATATTTGCCCTATCCAACCTGCAGCGCTGGCTAAAATTCCGAGCAAGCGCCATCCTTGGCTCTTTAGCGGCGCGCAGTTTTTTCGCCGCCCGATAAGTTAAGGATCATTGCTATGCAAAATGCACCTCTGGCTGCCAACGATTACGAGTTCCTCGAAGATGCACTGCTGAAATACGGCGACGACAACTCCGTACTCAACGTCTCCGAACTCGATGGCTACCTGACCGCACTCGCGTCTGGCCCGGTTCAGGTGGATATTGCCGAGTGGTTCCCGGCTATCTGGGGCGGAGAGAATCCGGACTGGCAAAGCCCGGACGAAGCCAAGCAATTCATCGACCTCAGCGTACGTCACCTCAACACTCTGGCCGCACAACTGGGTACTGATGTGCAGGCGTTCGAACCGCGCTTCGAGACCACCGACCATCATGGCCAGAGCGTAACGCTGGCTGAAGAATGGTGCTTCGGTTACCTGCGCGGAATCAGCGTCAGCAACTGGCCTGAATTGCCGGCGCAACAGGCCGCGCAACTTGAGCTGATTGCCCAGTGCGCCGAAGAAGACAATTTCGAGTTGCCAGCCAATTTCGATGCTGATCAGCATAACCAGCAGTTGGCAGCAATCAAGCCGGCCGCGATTGCCCTGCATGATTACTGGGTAACTCAGCGCTAAGCCTGCTGCAATTTAAAAGGGCGGCCCAGTTGAACTGGAGCCGCCCTTTTCATTTCTAGCTCAGGCCAGTCACTCAGGCATGGTCTGTTCGCACGGCAGCCGGAGCCTTGGCTTGCGCGGGTGGTGTCGCAGCGCCGTGATCGTCTTCGGCAATCACCGGCACCTCGTTACCTTCACAGTCGTACAGTTTGCCATCGACGAAGTGATCGCCGTCGTTAAGGCAGGCAATGTCGGTGAAACGTAGCGAACGTTCAGTACCCGCGACAAACACCGACTGCTGATCGGAGTTACCGGTGGTGAAGTGGTTGAACGCCAGATTGAGGATGATCGCCATGATGGCCGACGAGCTGATGCCCGAATGGAAGATGGTGGCGAACCAGTCTGGGAAAGCGTGATAGAAAGTCGGCGCAGCAATCGGGATCATGCCGAAGCCGATTGAGGTGGCAACGATGATCAGGTTCATGTTGTTGCGGTAATCAACCTTGGAGAGCGTGCGGATGCCGCTCGCCGCCACAGTACCAAACAGCACGATACCCGCCCCGCCCAGCACCGAAGTCGGCACAGCGGCGATAATGCGGCCCATGATCGGCAGCAGGCCCAGAGTAACCAGAATCAAACCGCCGGTGGCAACCACGAAACGGCTCTTAACGCCGGTAACGGCAACCAAACCCACGTTCTGCGCAAATGCGCTCTGGGTGAATGAACCGAAGACAGGGGCGAGCATGCTCGACAGCATGTCGGCGCGCAGGCCATTGCCGAGGCGTTTGGAGTCAACCTTGGTGCCGATGATTTCACCAACTGCAAGGATGTCGGCGGAGGTTTCGACCAGCGTCACCATGATCACGATGCACATCGAGATGATCGCTGCGATATGAAAGGTTGGCATGCCGAAGTGAAACGGCGTCGGGAAGGCGACTATCGAGCCTTCAGCGACTTTCGAGAAGTCCGCCATGCCCAGCGCCATGGCGATTAATGTACCGATGACCATGGCCAGCAAAATCGACAGACGCGAGATCGTCGCGCTGCCGATTTTGCTCAGCAGCAGCACGATAACCAGGGTGATGGCTGCAAGGCCGATGTTGCCCATGCTGCCAAAGTCTTCCGCACGGCTGTTGCCGCCCATTGCCCAGCGCGCCGCGACCGGCATCAGCGTCAGGCCAATGGTGGTAATCACGATTCCGGTGACCAGTGGCGGGAAGAACCGGGTTATTCGGGAGAAAACCGGGGTTATCAATAAGCCGATTAACGAGGCGGCTATGACCGCACCAAAGATCGCCTGGATGCCGCCACTACCCCCTGTGGTAACAATCGCAACCATGGTCGCGACACCGGCGAATGAAACGCCCTGTACCAGCGGTAACTGGCAGCCGAAGAACGGCAGCCCAAGGGTTTGCAGCATGGTCGCCAGACCACCGGCGAACAGTGACGCGGCAATCAGCAGACCGATATCACTGGGAGACAAGCCGGCGGCCTGACCGACAATCAGCGGCACGGCAACGATGCCGCCGTACATGGTGAGTACGTGTTGCAGGCCGTAGGCCATATTGGCCGGGGCTCCGAGGTTCTCATCTTCCGGGCGTGGCGCTGAAGTACTGCTATCTACAGACGTAGTCATAGGGAGTCTCTCGCTTTTTATTGTATTCACGACGCTGGCAATAATATGCGTCGATTTTTTCCACTTGTATACAATAAATATTGAGAGCCAAACCTAAGTAGAGCCAGCGCCAAATACATCCAGCGTGACTTATCAGTCAAATCAGATATTTAGACGCGAAAAGGCAGAAGAAACGCAAAGAAAAGTGTGCACAATTAATTGCAAACAACAGCACAAAACTCTGCGAAAGCTGGGCTTAAAGCGTTACTGCTTGAACTCGATTTGCAGTTCAGCACCGTCAATCGAGTGCAAATACTCATCGTCATCATCGTTGGTGTGCAGCTTGCCGCTTAGCTGATATTTGCTCGGCTGATCGTCTTCGGGCACGAACAACGGTGGCAGCAGTGGATCGGCGGTAGGTTCATCGACTGCGGCCTCATTGAGCTCCTTGAGCAGGCCTTTAGGCAAACTCAGGTCGAGTTTGGGCTTTTCCGGCTCTTTGGGCTTGATCGGCGCTTTCGGTTTGGGTTTGACGGGCGGCTGATAGGTGCTTTCGGGGGAATCCGCCGCCTCGACTGGTTCCAGCGGCTCGCTGACCTCGGGCTCGATGGCACCTGCTGGGTCTGGCAGCGCCTCAGGCACCAGCTCTGCCTCTTCAGGCACCGGTGGCTGGACGACTACAGTTTGCTCTGGCGGCTTTTCAGCTGGAACAGACGCGACCGGTTTCACCACCTTTTTCGGCGCTGAATCTTGCTCGCAGGCAACGAGTAAGGGGGCCAAAAGTGCCAAAAGGAGCAAACGCTGCGTAGTCATAGTCGATCTGAAGAAGAGATAACCTGCACCCTCGCCCAGCATTGCTGCTGCGAGGATGTCATTCAATAGCACTATGCTCGCGTACTGCCCGCTAACTGACAAGCTGGATTTTGTCGCAGGCGCCGGCTTTAGCGCTCCTTGGCGAGGCGCTTCAGCTGTTGCTCGATATCCAGCGCGGGTAAACGCTGTTGCAAGCGCTGAATACGGGCATTGGCGGCAGCTGTGTCACCCGCCTTGCGCAAGTCGAGAATTTCAAGCAACTGCGCATGCGTCTGCTCATCAACTGCAAGCTGCAGATTGTCTGGTTTGCTCTCGGCGCTCGACGCCATGGAGGCGACCGAAGCTGGAGCCATCGGCGCTGGCGCTGCGGCTTCCATTTCAGGTTTGGCAGATGGGGCGCTGAGCTGCGGAGTCTGCTGAGCCTGACTGCGCTCCAGCACTTTCTTGCTGGCCTGTTGTTCGTGCATCGCTGGCGCCGCGTACTGGCGGGCAGCCGGGCCATCGTAGTTGGTTGGCTCTGGCTCGACTGTATTGAACACCAGGCCCACGGCGACGCCGATCACCATTACGCTGGCCAGCGCCACAGGCCAACGCCCCCCGCGCTCACCGGCAAACAGCCAGGCATGCAGACGCGACAATGCGGATGAACTCGCCGCCGGTTTTTTCGCCGCTCTGGCCGCCGCACTAGCCGCCGCACTCGCCGCCTGCATGATGCTGGCATCGGTGACAGCCGATGGTTGCAGATCATGATGGGTTCGGTAGTGCTCAATCAGTTGCTGCTCACTGGCATCCAGCGGGTTGGGTTGCTTACTCATACGTTGACCTCTTCAGCTGCCGGATCGGCCAGCAGCCGACGTAACTTTTGCAATGCGTAGCGCAGGCGACTCTTGACTGTTTCAGCTGGCGTTTGGGTGATGTCTGCAATTTCGTGCAACTCAAGGTCAGCGTGCGTGCGCAATAAAAACACTTCGCGTTGATCCAGCGGCAAATCCGCCAGTGCGGCGTCCAGACGCTGCCGGTCCTGACTCAGGCTCAATTGCTGTTCCGGCGTCGCCTCGCCGGCCGGTTGCGCGTGCAGCTGATCATCGTACTGATCTTCGCGACTCGCACGCGTGCCGTGTTTGCGCCAATAGTCGATCAGCCGGTTGCGGCCGATCTGGTACAGCCAGGTTTTAAACTGCACCGCTTCGCGCTGCAACGACTGGCTGCGGATCAGGCTCAACCAGGTTTCCTGAAACACCTCTTCAGCCACAACCGGGTCATTGCACAGGCCATGCAAAAATCGCAAAAGCCCGAGGCGATGGCGCTGGTACAGTTGGCCGAAAGCGTCCTCATCGCCCAGACGATAGCGGCGTAACAGTTCGCTATCGTCAATTTGGGCATCGCCAGGTTGCGTCACTCAATCAATCCTTGCTGTTGGTGAAATAGTTTCCTGAGTCGAGGTTTGCAGACTGTGCGCAAGCTCGACCATCTGCACACTCTGCGCGCAACCCCAGTCCATCGCGGACCTTGCTCCTGCGCGGCAATCTCGCAGTGGCAGCCATATCGAACGCGCCGGTGAACTTACCGCCTTTAGCTGTTGGGCGAATGCGCCGACTGCAGCTGATGATATTCGCAAGCGGTAATCAGGCTGGCAGAAAAGCCCAGCGGCAATGCATGGCAGGCAATAATCGTGGCGCATCTCCTTGGCGATCAGTCCCGATGCCAAGGTAGACGCAGCCGAGTGCAGATCCGGGTTAATAGCCTGGGCTGACTTCCTGGCACAGCTGATTGGCCAACATGCCCAGTGTCATCAGCGCCCGCTCTGTTTCGCGGGTTAACGGGATGCCACAGTTCAGCCGAACACAGTGATTAAACTGCTCGGTATTACTGAAAATTAGTCCCGGTGCGATGCTGATGCCCTGCTGCAACGCGCTGACGTGAAGGTCTTTGGTGTTCACCCGTGCCGGCAAACTCACCCACAAAATGAAGCCGCCATTGGGCCGGGTCATTTGCGTGCCTTCCGGGAAATAGCGCTGCACCGCCAACTGGAACACGCTGAGATTCTTGCGGTATTCCTGACGGATGTAGCGCAGATGGCGGTCATAACCACCATTTTCCAAGTAGGCGGCCACCGCCATTTGCGTCACGCTGCAAGCCGAGTGCGTGCTGAATGTCTGCAATCGCTGAATTTCTTCCTGATACTTGCCCGCAATGATCCAGCCGATCCGCACACCGGGCGACAGGGTTTTCGAGAAGCTTGAGCAATACACTACGCGCCCCTCTTTATCGCTGGCTTTAAGCGCCTTGCTCGGGCCTTGCTCGAACATCAACTCGCCGTAGATATCGTCTTCAACAATCTGAATATCGAAGTTCTCGGCCATGCGCAGCAATTGCTTCTGGCGGTCTTCGGGAATGGTTCCGCCGAGCGGATTGCTCAGGCGCGCGGTCAGTACCAAGGCCTTGATCGACCACTGGCTGGCTGCCAGTTGCAGCGCTTCAAGGCTGATGCCGGTGGTTGGGTCGCTGGGAATCTCGATTACCTTGAGGCCCAGCAAGTCCGCCAATTGCAGCAGGCCGTAATACGTTGGCGACTCAGTGGCGATCAGGTCGCCGGGTTTGGTCAGCACGCGCAGCGACATTTGCAGCGCATCGACGCAGCCATGGGTGATAACCACCTCAGCCGGGCCGACCACCACACCCGCATCACGCATGCGGATCGCAACCTGACGGCGCAACGGCTCAAAGCCCGGGCTGAACATATAGCTAAAGGCGCGGGCACTTTGGAAACGGGTGACCTTGGACAACTGCTGATGCAGCGCTCGCGCCGGTAAATAATCAACATGGGGCACAGCCGCCCCCAGCGGGAAAACACCTTCGCGGCGCGACTCGGTGAGCACTTGATTGATAATGCTGCTGCGGGTAACCAGGCTGGGCCGCTCGACCCTCGCCAGATCAGGCGTTTGCGCAGTCAGAGCCGGGGTTTGGTGCACATAGAAGCCGGATTGCGGCCGCGCACGAATCAGCCCCTGATCCTCAAGATTGGCGTAGGCTTGCAGTACAGTTGCGTGGCTGACATTGAGCTGCGAGCTCATCTTGCGCACCGACGGCACCCGCTCACCCGGCTGATACACCCCGCGACGGATGTCCTCTGCCAGCTGTTGGGCAATACGTTGATAGAGCAAAAGATTGGTCATGGCCACTTCTCACCGAACTGAACCGTTACAGTAACCGGTCACACAGAAATTGCACCGGTACAGATTCAATAATTGTGGACGATACAGTGGCAAATTCAAGGGACTGTTACGGTTTAGTTTGCCTATAGAGCAACTGTTCCAGAGGACGAATAACGTACGGTGGATGGATTGGTGCATAGCGTGCGGAGGATGGATAGCGTGCGCAGCATCGCAATCCGTCAAGGCGATGCAATCGCCCAATCAACAGACCAATGCACAACCGCGCACCGCAAAAAACCCAAAGCCAAACCGCGCAACGCAGCCTCACCGTCATGACGGAAGCCGCGATGCGGATTCCATCCTCCACATTCAAACCGGAAGCCAAATCCGGAGAACCGGAGGATGGATAGCGTGCGCAGCATCGCAATCCGTCAAGGCGATGCAATAGCCCAATCATCAGACCAACGCAAAACCGCGCACCGCAAAAACCCAAAACCAAACCGCGCAACACAGTCCCGCCGCCATGACGGAAGCCGCGACGCGGATTCCATCCTCCACATTCAAATCGGAACCAAAAATCGGAAAACCGAAATACCGGAGGATGGATAGCGTGCGCAGCACCGCAATCCGTCAAGGCGATGCAATCGCCCAATCATCAGACCAGCGCAAAATCCCGCACAGACCAAAACCCAAAGCCAATCCGTGCAACACAGCCCCACCGACATGACAGAAGCCGCGATGCGGATTCCATCCTCCGCATTCAACAGAAAAACCGGAGGATCGGAGGATCGGAGGATCGGAGGATCGGAGGATCGGAGGATGGATAGCGTGCGCAGCACCGCAATCCGTCAAGGCGATGCAGTCGCCCAATCAACAGACCAACGCATATCCCGCATCGCAAAAACCCAAAAGCCAAACCGCGCAACATCGCCCCATCGCCATGACGGAAGCCGCGGTGCGGATTCCATCCTCCAGCGGGTTTATCGTGCGGCGCCCATGCGGCCTTGTTCGTCGGAGAAGACCACTTCGACGCGACGGTTTTGCGCCCGGCCTTTGGCCGATGCGTTTTCTGCCACCGGGAAGCTCTCTCCGAGGCCTTGTACGGAAATACGCTTGCTGTCGATACCAAGGTCAACCAACGCATCCGCCACGGTCTGTGCGCGTGCCTGCGACAATTCGATGTTCTGCTGGGTATCGCCGCTGCTGTCGGTATAGCCTTCGATACGTACAACCCGCAACGGATGCAATTGGAGGAACTGCACGAGCTTGAGCACGGTGCGATTGGCAGAGGCTTTGAGGTCCGCATGGCCGGCATCAAACAGCACATCGCCGATGGTAATGACCAGGCCGCGCTCGGTGTCGGTGGTGACCAGATTGACCATCTGCTCACCGAGCAAGCCGTTCTGCTCCTGCAACGTCAGCAGCTTGGCCTCGCGCAGGGTCAGCTGCAGGCGCTGACGCTCCAATTCGAGCTTGGCGGCACGTTCGTTATTGGCGGTGAGCAGGCTCTTCTGTTTGGCGATGTCGCTGTAGCGCTGGCTCAGGTAGGCGTAATGCATTACATCTTCGCTGCTGCCCAGATAACTGGAAAAACGTTCGGCACGGACCAACGTTTCGCCCGAGCGGATTACGTCTTTGGGTGCGCTGCGCAACACCTCGGTGTTGTCGCGAATACCTTCAAAGCTCGCCTGCGCATTCTGCAATTGCTGCGCGGCGTCCTGCGAGGTCGCACAACCACTCAACGCAGCCACCAGCAAGGCTCCACACATTCCCTGCAAACTGTTCATTGCTGCGCCCTCAACTGCGTACGCAGACGATTGATCTGCTTGTTCAACTCTTGCAGACGTACCTCGCTCTGGCCCACAAGATAGTCGGCCTCAGCTTCACGGGCATCCAGTTCAGCCTGTTCTGCAAGCATGCGCGCCTCTTTGAATTGCTGCTGCGCGACAGCCTGATCGGCACGCTGCAACTTGGCTTCGGCTTGCTTGAGCGATTCTATGTCGGTTGTGGCGCCGACAGCTTTCGCTTGCGCAATGCTCTGCGCGGTCAACTGCAACTGCTCGGTCGGTTGCGGGTCGCTGGCACAGCCGGCCATCGCCAATAGCAGCACTGCGCTGCATGACAGTTTATTGATCACAAAGGGTTCCTACTGATTCGAAGGGCTATCCGTGGTGCTGGCGGCTTGCAACACATGCTGCTGCCAGAGGATGTAGTTCTGTTCAAGCCAGGCTTGCGGAAGCTCGGTTGCTGCCAATTCTGTCATTTTTTTGGCCAGCTGTCCGCGCAGCCATGGCGTGTTGCACGCCGAGTTGTGCGAAATCGCCAAATGCAGGCCAGTGCTTTCAATCGGTGGCGACAGTGCCAGCAAATCCTTGGCCAAGCCTTTACTGTTCGCCAGCAACTGGCCCGGCTCGCGCTCAGCCAATACATAGTCCAACTCACCAGCCATGAGCTTGTCGAACAGCTGGGCCAGGTTGGCGCCCTGCTCAAGCGATAGATTTTCGCTGGCGTAGGCTTTGAACGCCGGGCTGAAATCCATGCCGACACTGGCGCCACGGCGCTCGCGTAAATCAGCCCACTCGATATAGGGGAAACTCAGGATGTTGCGCACCCACACCACGTCCGCTTGCTGGAACAAAGCCGGATAAACAATATCCAGATGCTCAAGATCCTGCGGGGTAATGCTCGCGCCCGCCAACAGATCAACCCGGCCACTGCTCACCTCGGACTCGGCCTTGGCTTTGGAGCTGCTGTAGACCACATCAATGCGAATGCCCAACTCCTTGCCCAGATGCGCAAGTAGATCGGCTTGCGCGCCAATCAAGCGCTTGGGGTTTTGCGGGTCGCGCCAGAGAAACGGCGGATAATCCGGCTGGCCCGTTGCAACCATGCGCTCGCACGCCATCTCGGCCATGGCCGCCGGCATGCTCAACACACAGATCAACGCGACGAGGGGTCTTGCGAGCAATCGATAAAGCATTAAAAAAATCAACCTTGGGTCAGGAGACTGGCAAGCAAATGAGGCCGCTTAAGCCTGCGCGCCACACACCGCTTGTGCTGCGCGAGGTGTTGCTAGGCTAAAGGCATTGCACTGGGGAAAACACTTAATAACGTCCCTAATCGCAACTTTTTGCCTACTTGCAGAACAGTGTCAGGATTTTTAACAGATCGCAAAGATGGCTTCATGCTAGCGTATGAGCCGCTAAAAAACCCAGCGACAAGGATTCGCAATGAAAAAACTAGTGGCCGCCCTCCTCCTTTTGGTCGCCGCAACGGCCGGTGTTCTCTACGCATTCCCCGCCACAATGCTGTGGAGTGTGCAGTGGGTCGGTGAACGCGTAGCCGGTGTTTCGAGCCGGCAAATCGAGGTCGCCGATCTTAGCATTCATTATTACGAAGGCGGGCCTGCGGGCGCTGAAACCTTGCTTCTGGTGCATGGTTTTGGCGGCGACAAGAGCAACTGGTTGAAATTCGTCGGCCACTTCACCGGCAAATACCACGTAATCGCCCTCGACCTGCCCGGTTTTGGTGACAGCAGCAAGCCGCAGCTCAGTTTCGATGTTGGCACACAAGCCGAACGCTTACTGACCTTTACCGACGCCCTGAACCTGCCGCCAGTCAATCTGGTTGGCAACTCGATGGGCGGCCACATCAGCGCACTCTATGCCGCACGCTATCCGCAGCGGGTCAAAAGCCTGGCATTGTTTGATAACGCCGGGATCACCGCGCCAGTCGACAGTGTGTTGTTCAAACGCCTGAAAAGCGGCCAGTCCAACCCTCTGCTGATTCAAAGCCGCAGCGACTTCAAGCAGATGCTCGATCTGGTGTTCGTCAACGTGCCGCCCATGCCTGAGCGTCTGAAGAACTATCTGGCAGATAAGGCAATCGCCAGTTATCCGCGCAACAGCAAAATCTTCGAGCAACTGCAAACCCGCTACATCGCCCTCGAACCCGAGCTTGGCAAGATCAAGGTGCCTACCTTGCTGCTCTGGGGCGATCAGGATCAGATACTCGACATTTCCAGCATGGCGGTCATGCAGCCGTTACTGGCAAAGCCCAGCACGGCCGTGATCAACAACTGCGGCCACGTGCCAATGCTTGAATGCCCGGACGAGACAGCCCAGCAATACCAGCAATTTCTCACCACCAACAGCAAAGGCTGAGCAAATCGCAGGCAACAAAAAACCCGCACAAGGCGGGTTTTTTTGTTGCCTGAAAAGACTGGAAGTTAAACCAGTTTTTCCAGCTCAGGTACCGCTTCAAACAGGTCAGCAACCAGACCGTAGTCTGCAACCTGGAAGATTGGCGCCTCTTCGTCTTTGTTGATCGCAACAATGACTTTCGAGTCTTTCATACCAGCCAGGTGCTGAATGGCACCCGAGATACCAACAGCGATGTACAGCTGCGGTGCAACGATCTTACCGGTCTGGCCGACCTGCATGTCGTTCGGTACGAAACCTGCGTCAACTGCAGCGCGCGAAGCGCCAACAGCAGCGCCCAGCTTGTCAGCCAGTGCGTACAGGTGCTTGAAGTTGTCACCGTTCTGCATGCCACGACCGCCAGATACGACAATTTTGGCAGCGGTCAGTTCAGGACGATCAGACTTCGCCAGCTCTTCGCCAACGAATGCCGAAGTGCCTGCGTCTGCACCAGCAGAAACTGCTTCAACAGCAGCGGAACCGCCTTCAGCAGCAACCGGATCGAAACCGGTAGCACGCACGGTGATCACTTTCACGGCAGCCGAAGACTGCACGGTCGCGATAGCGTTACCGGCATAGATTGGGCGTTTGAAGGTGTCTGCGCTTTCAACCGCAACGATCTCGGAGATCTGGTCAACGTCCAGCTGAGCGGCAACGCGCGGCAGGATGTTCTTACCATTGCTGGTGGCAGCAGCCAGGATGTGGCTGTAGCCAGCACCCAGTTCTGCGATCAGCGGAGCAACGTTTTCTGGCAGCTGATGAGCAAAGGCTGCGTTATCAGCAACCAGTACCTTGCTGACGCCAGCGATTTTGCCAGCCGCTTCAGCAGCAGCGCCGCAAGCAGCACCTGCAACCAGAACGTGGATATCGCCACCAATTGCCTGCGCAGCAGCAACGGTGTTCAGCGTGGCAGGAGCCAGAGCAGCGTTCGTGTGTTCTGCAACTACTAAGATAGCCATTTAGATTACCTTCGCTTCGTTCTTCAGTTTCTCGACCAGTTCAGCAACCGACTTGACCTTGATACCCGCGCTGCGTGCAGCAGGCGCTTCGACTTTCAGGGTCTTGACGGTGGAAGCAGTGGAGACACCGAGTGCGTCAGGAGTTACCACTTCAAGCGGCTTCTTCTTGGCTTTCATGATGTTCGGCAGCGACGCGTAACGCGGCTCATTGAGGCGCAGGTCGGTGGTCACGATAGCTGGCAGGTTCAATGCAACAGTCTGCAGGCCGCCATCGATTTCACGGGTTACGTTTACTTTGTCGCCAGCCACTTCAACCTTGGAGGCGAAGGTGCCTTGAGCGAAACCAGTCAGAGCGCCCAGCATTTGGCCAGTCTGATTGTTGTCGCTGTCGATCGCCTGCTTACCCAGGATAACCAGCTGTGGCTGCTCTTTCTCTACAACCGCTTTCAGCAGTTTGGCCACAGCCAGAGAATTCAGTTCGTCGCCGGACTCAACCAGAATCGCGCGATCAGCACCCAGTGCCAGTGCGGTACGCAGTTGTTCCTGCGCAGCAGTTGGGCCGATGGCAACGACGACGATTTCGCTCGCAACGCCTTTTTCTTTCAGGCGAACTGCTTCTTCAACAGCGATTTCGCAGAAAGGGTTCATCGACATCTTGACGTTGGCAAGATCAACGCCGCTGTTGTCCGCTTTGACACGAACCTTGACGTTGTAGTCAACCACTCGTTTGACAGCTACAAGAACCTTCATGGATTCCTCGTTACTCTCTTGTGAATAGGATTATCGCCGACACTCGATGGGCATGTGTGCAGATCGGCAGTACTAACCTGCGCCCCTGACGACGAATGTAAAACCGACCGTATCTTGACCGCACAGACCCGATGGGTCAATACAGCGAACTGCCCAGTCATCCGTGATGTAGTAAGATTCTACCAGTCCTACAGAAAATTCAAACAAACGTTTGTATTGGACCCAAGCGCGCCTGACGATATAATGCGCGCGCACTGTTCACGGACTGAACCTGCCTTTCCAATAAAATATCAAGTAAGAGCCTGACTAGGAGATAGCCTGTGGAACGCGAATTTATGGAGTTCGACGTCGTCATCGTCGGAGCTGGCCCTGCTGGCTTGTCCGCCGCCTGCCGCCTGAAGCAGAAAGCTGCTGACGCGGGTAAAGAATTGAGCGTCTGCGTGGTCGAAAAAGGCTCCGAAGTCGGCGCACATATTTTATCGGGCGCTGTATTTGAGCCACGCGCACTGAACGAGTTGTTCCCTAACTGGAAAGAACTCGAAGCACCGCTGAACACGCCGGTGAAGCGCGACGACATCTACATGCTGAAGAACGCACAAAGCGCCAGCAAGATTCCAGACTTCTTTGTGCCTAAAACCATGCACAACGAAGGCAACTACATTATTTCACTGGGCAACCTGTGCCGCTGGCTGGCTCAGCAAGCCGAGAATCTGGGTGTTGAGGTCTATCCGGGCTTTGCTGCTCAGGAAGCACTTATCGACGAGAACGGCGTAGTTACCGGCATTTTGACCGGCGATCTCGGCGTAGACCGCGAAGGCAATCCGAAAGAAGGCGTGTTCACGCCCGGTATCGAACTGCGCGCCAAGTACACCCTGTTTGCTGAAGGCTGCCGTGGCCACATCGGCAAGCAGCTGATCAAAAAGTACAACCTCGACTCCGAAGCCGATGCTCAGCATTACGGCATCGGCATCAAGGAAATCTGGGACGTCGATCCATCCAAGCACGAGCAAGGTCTGGTGGTTCACACTGCCGGCTGGCCGCTGGATGACGAAAACATGGGCGGCTCGTTCCTTTATCACCTGGAAAACAATCAGGTAGTCGTTGGCCTGATCGTTGATCTGTCCTACAGCAACCCGTACCTGTCTCCGTTCGATGAATTCCAGCGTTACAAGCATCACCCGGTGATTGCTCAGTACCTGGAAGGCGGCAAGCGCGTTGCTTACGGCGCACGTGCCATCTGCAAAGGCGGCTTGAACTCGCTGCCGAAAATGGTCTTCAAGGGCGGTGCGCTGATCGGTTGCGATCTCGGCACCCTCAACTTCGCCAAGATCAAGGGCAGCCACACGGCCATGAAGTCCGGCATGCTCGCAGCCGAAGCTGTAGCCGATGCACTGCTGGCTGGCGGCGAAGGTGGCGATGAACTGACCAGCTACGTGGATGGTTTCAAAGCCAGCTGGCTGTACGACGAACTGTTCCGCAGCCGTAACTTCGGCCCGGCCATGCACAAGTTCGGCGCTCTGGGCGGCGGTGCGTTCAACTTCATCGACCAGAACATTTTTGGCGGCAAGATTCCGTTCACCCTGCACGACACCAAGCCGGATTACGCCTGCTTGAAGCCGGCCGCAGAGTCGAAAAAAATCAGCTATCCGAAGCCGGACGGCAAGCTCAGCTTCGACAAGTTGTCGTCGGTGTTCCTGTCGAGCACCAACCACGAAGAAGAGCAGCCCTGCCACCTGAAACTGGCTGACGCGAGCATCCCACTGGACAAAAACCTGCCTATGTATGACGAGCCTGCGCAGCGTTATTGCCCGGCTGGCGTGTACGAGATCGTCACCCAGGAAAGCGGTGAGCAGAAGTTCCAGATCAACGCCCAGAACTGTGTTCACTGTAAGACCTGTGACATCAAGGACCCTGCACAGAACATCACCTGGGTTGCCCCAGAAGGCGCTGGCGGCCCGAATTACCCGAACATGTAATTTGGCTGCACACAAACAAAAGGCTCCCTCGGGAGCCTTTTGTTTTTTAGAGATTAATATCCGGCGACTTATTCTGGCTGCGGCGCTATCGGGAAAAACTCACCACTGCTCCAGACACCCAGCCATGCTTTGCCCTCGATCACCCGCTCTACGGCTAACTCAACCAACTGATAAAACACGTTGCGATGAATCAGCGCTTCGAGGTTGCTGCGCACCAGCACATAAGGCGCAGGCTCCTGGGTTTGCTCATCGAACGTCACCCGAATCGGGTGCTCTTTATCGGCAATAAACTGATCTTCAACGTTATTGGTAAAGCGCAGCACCTGCGCCTCACCTTCGCCTTCCACTGTCAGCAATGTCGCCACGAAAGGCGCATCATCAACGGTGATGCCGACCTTTTCGACTGGTGTAATCAGGAAGTAATCATCGCCATCGCGACGGATAATCGTCGAAAACAGCTTAACCATCGGCTTGCGTCCAATCGGCGTGCCCATATAAAACCAGGTGCCGTCGCGCGCGATGCGCATGTCGATATCGCCGCAGAAATCAGGATTCCACAGATGCACCGGCGGCAGTCCTTTTGCGCTGCTGGGGATCTGCGCAAGCAAATCACTGACATTGGCTGTATCCGTCATCTTGACCTCCGGTCCATTCAGTCGAGCTGTAAAAATAGCTGAGAACAGGCAACAAAAATAATCGCCAGCCTATTTCTCAGGGCAGTCTAGTCGCTCAAGCCTATCAAGCTGCGCGCATACTGTTCCAGGGGCGGGCCAATCAAATCCTCGGGTTTCGTGTCGTATGTTGTCAGCAAACCGCCGCGCAAGCGTATGCGTGCGGTATCAACCAAATAGCGGGTACTGGTTTCGATCACCATCAACTGGATCACCCCGCTGTCTGGCCCCAAGCGATCAAGCGCCTCCTGATCTTCCCACTCCTCAACCGTACCGATTCGGTCGTCCGCCGTGGCGAAACGGCAATACAGCAAGTAATGCGCGCCATCCGCCCGCGCCTGGCTCATCGCCTGCTCAAGCCCAAGCGGGGTGCGGGACTTGCGCACCAGCGGGAAGTATTCGATGAAACCTTTAAACGCCTCTTCGGCAACCACATTGGCGGTTGGATTAGCCTCGCCTCGCGGCTTGAAATAGCCTTGCGCGATATAAATGAAAGAATCTTGCTGTATGCGCCGCGAATTGGCGCGCTGCGTCTGCGCGTGATCCAGCACGCCAACGTCACGCAATTGGTACTCGGCGCCATCCGCCAAGTCACTGACCTTCATGCATCCGCTCGTCATCGAAAGCGCCAGCAAGGCCAGCAGTGAAATCAGGCTACGCATTTGAAATCTCCAATACCGGCGACAAAAATCCGGCGAATTTCCCTGCAATGCAGAATCCACGCCAGCCTGTGCGAAATTGCAGCCAACATGCAAGCCATCGCCCCAGAATTGCCGGTTGACGAGCTAAAACGGCCCACTGCTGCAGGCTTGAATATACGGCTCTCTATACCCCGAACGTCACTCTGCGCAGTCCTGCTCGGAGGAAATCGGGATGAACTTTCTGATCCGCCCTGCCCTCACATCTTCAGACGTCAGATGAATCATAAGCTGCATGCTTTCCTTTTTTATTTAGATCAGAGGACTAAATGACCGCCATGAGTAATCTACTAGCAGGCAAGAAAGTATTGTTCATCACCTCGAATACGGGGATCGAACGCGATGAGTTGGTTAAACCGCTGGAGTCGCTCAAGGCGCAGGGAGCTTTGGTCACTCATGCCTCAAGTGACGGCGGTACGACCCAGACATTCGTTAATGACACAGACAAAGACCGCACTGTTGAGTCGCAAACCTCGCTGGCCGGGCTCAAAGCCTCGGACTTCGATGCGCTGGTGATTCCGGGCGGTACAGTCAACGCGGATACGTTACGACTGGATGAAAACGCCCAGCGTTTGGCCAAGGAGTTTGCCGATGCCGGCAAAGTAATCGCAGCGATTTGCCACGGGCCATGGCTGCTGATTAACGCTGGCATTGTCGCTGGCAAAACCCTCACCTCATACACCAGCGTCAAGCTCGACCTGGAAAATGCCGGCGCTGCCGGTTGGGTCGACACAGAGGTTAAACAGTGCCCAGCCAATGGCTGGACGTTGATTACTTCGCGCACCCCCAAAGACATCCCTGCGTTCACCGAAACGATCATCGCCGCGCTTAAAGCGGAGTGATGTGTTGCTAGCTCAAGGGCGCAGCCGTTGGCGGCACTGCACCGATAGACGTCAGGGCTACGTTCATTGAGCTTGTTCTGGATGTTTTCACCGCAGCTCGCTCGGTATAAGCATCAGCGGCATGGCAGTAGATAACCTGCCGTGCTTGCTGCGCGAAGACACCCTTGGCCATCATGGCTACGCCTCTATGCTAGGAACTATTCCATAGGTACTTTGGTGATGGCGAATCCAGCTAAAACAGTGACGGAATAGACAGCTAGACCTGATTTTCGGCCAATGATGATGTCATTCCCAGCGAACCTGACCGGGTACTTTCGACCAAGCCCAGAATGAGTATTCTGGCCAGAAAGTACTGTTTCATTGCTTTTTGAATCTCGGTATCAGACGCAACTCTTTAACGACTTCCACCTTCAGCCTTAGTTTACGTTGCCTTTAAAATTCTAAAGTTCTTATGTGATATTCATGTTTAATTTAAGGTTTTAATTGTGTAATTGTCTATGAGCGAAATATATAAACCAGTAATCACATTGTGAACGGGATGTAATTATCTACTGAACCCCCAGGAGGTTATGACGCCTAAAAAACCGCTAGGAAAGTTGGGATTATTTTTGCAACAAAAAAGATCAAAACTGCACCAAGTCCGAATTATTATACTTTTTACATAGTTACACGGACAACTGTTTGATTAACAATTCTCCAGCTTATTATTTTCTTCCATGCTAACTAATTATTAGAGAAATTGTACTTACAGCGAGCTTGCATTAAAAACTGGCATTCATTTCATAAATATAGCCAAGCTGATAAGTATGAATAGTTAAATCTTCATTCACATTGGCAGAGTTATCTTTGGCTATTCGTTTTGGGCCATCAAACAGATGGCCAGTCGAAATACCAATGAATTGACTCACACAGACGTTGCCAACAAACATTTTGATAGAATTAAACTGACTCTAGATATAACACAGCTCTTTGATTCGTTGACCACATGGACAATTACTCCAATCTTCTTGAACCTCAAAACCAAAATTCTTCCATTCATCCTGCGCAGCATGGAAATCCTATGCTTTTGAAAGAGGTAATATATGATCTTTCAATTTTCATAATTATGCTCCATTGCTTCTCCTTTCCACGACATTACACGTAACGCCTTCAAGAACGGCTGCGCATAGTGACGTCCGAGTGTTTTGACCTGTTAAACTGCATGTACTTGCATATCCATTTTAATTGACTTGGCCAACCCACCTAAGTCTCCGTATATAGTTTTTGCACTTATGTTCATTTTTCTAAGAAGAGCATAAGTATTCTCGTAAATTTCATATGGAACAATGTATTTAACTGAAAATACGTTTTTATACATATCACTAGCGAGTAGCTCCTCTATTCGTTTCTCCTTATCCCCGGAAATTAAAAATGTCCCAGACTGCCTATCTATTCTTGCATTCAATTCTAATGGCTCTGTAATCCAAACAACCTCATAGGAAAAACGATCAACAACGTCATCAAATAATTCATCTTGCTTGCCAACAATTTCATGCCTTGTTCTCGAGAAGGTGGAGTCACGCCTCGAAATATATGCTAATGACTCGTCCATGATTGAACTGTAGTTTAGAGCATAAATAGCAAAATCATTTTTAAGAAGAGGATTGTATGCTTCCAGTGCGAAATACAAGGCAACATAAGGACTTTCGGTAAAGTCTATTAATCGCGTAGGTGCTCCGTAGTGTTGCATCATTGATAGCCAAGCCAGTTTGCTTTTTGGCTCATGCTCATCACCGTTATAAATATGATATTTTGATTTAAATAAATTAAGGTAGTGATCTTCAAACTTACTGGCTAGTGCACTAGTCCACTTATCTCCTACAGTACGCTCTAGTGTCGACTCAAGTTTCCAATTGGAATCTGCGTGCCCTCTATAGATAAAACTATTTGGAAGTTCATTCAGGGAGCGGATCAGATCTTCAGAATCTTTAATTTTTATTTCTGAAATCACCCCTTAACCCTCATATACTCTTCATGCATTTGTTCTAAAACCTGACTGTTTGTTGCTTCTTGGTCAACAGTCACTACAACAGCATCGCCTTTCATTTTTATATTTTTAGTTTTATTTCCTCTCGAAATGACAATTCTTGCAGAAGCCGTATTTCCAGTGGCTGCGGTAGATTTAGCTACAGATTCAGCAACTTCTTCATTTAATGCTTCTCCAATAACCTCAAGGATTCCTGATGATGCCCCTATACTTTGCGCATAAACTGATAAGGGCTTTTGAAAAATCTCATCAGCATCAACAGGATTTGGTCCTGTAAATGTTGCTCGAAACTTTCGTATTGAATAAGCTCCTCGAAGTTTATCCAGAAAATCCTCAGGATCGGGTATAACATCGACTCTGACATCAACCCCAGTATCTATTGCTGTTTTGGCTTTAGAAAGAAGGTCCCTTAATCTTCTTGCGATGGTGGCGGCATCGGGTGCCAACTTAGACTTCTTTGCTATTCCAATAAGCCCAACCATTGCATCAAAAATGACAACTGTATACGGTCCAGAATCATCTAACTCATCAACAAAATCACCTGACTCTTTGTCGAATTTCTCAACCGTTGTTTTTGTAGTTCTACCGACCGCAAACGAGCCGGAAGAATCATCAAATAGTTCTACATTACCAATATGCCACTCACTTCCACTTGACAAAGTATATTCCGGCTTATCTTGTATAGACTTGAGAAAAATACACATTGAGGATTGGTTCTCAGCTAGCAATGGTAGCTGAGAGGGCTTAATAAACTTCGCCCTGTATAAGTGATATTCACGAGTCCCCAATGCTCAATCTCCTTTTGATGTATGTTTGCAATTTAACGCCAAAAGCAGCGGCCGAGCGGAGCGAGGTCCTATCCCGCAGGGCGATGCTGCCTTTTCTTGTCAGGTTATTACCACTTCTTGGAGAAGCTAGACTTGACAGTCGTAGATATATACGAATTTAGGCCATGACCCTGCTGTGCTAGGGCCTGCATTCGTGCAACGACAGATGCGCCAGGTCGAACCGAGTCATACAGATAGTTACGATGCCTGCCAGACATAAAACGTACCGTAATTGATCCCTCGCCCAATTCGTATGCTTCTACATTCGAGTTTCCATTCATATTTTTATACGGCGTCATTTTGAACTCCCTTTCTAAATTTATAGTTGTGACTTTTTTCAAACCTTACAGTTGATTGGACAGACGGCTTTATAATTACTTACTAATGATTTCTTAATGACAACACCTCGCTCGGTCGACTAAATCTTTAAAATTTCTCTACAAAACATTTGTTATCTTCTTATTGCTGGGTGCGTTATGAATACCATACCCACCAAGCCACGCACGTCGACATGTGGCTGCTGCCACGCAGAACCAAGCACTCAACGCTCAGGGGTTTTTCTACGGCAACATACTTGATAGGTCGCTGGGCGATATCGGTAACACTGTGCGGGCGAAGCGCCCTGCCCGTATCCCGACAGTACTGACGCACAGTGAAGAAACCGAGATCATTGTGTTGCTGCCTGAGCCTCACAAACTGATTGCGTTGCTGATGTACATCACGGGGCTGCGCGCTGTCGAAGTCTGCCGGCTGCGAATCAATGACATCGACTTCGACACGGTGCGTAGCGGAAAGGGAGGTAGGGACGGTAGTGGCATTCGCAAAGCGCAGACCCTGTTTGGGCATGCCGATGTGCCTGGTACGCAGATTTATAACCATATCCTTGGTAATGCCTTTGCCGGTGTAGAAAGTCCGTTCGGCTGAGCTTCGGCTGCGCTGAGCTGTCCCTGTCGTGCTTCAAGACTATTCCAGGGCGCAATGCGCTGTCTATGCCCCTACATATAATAAGGCCATGCGAGATCGTTGTTTATGTCACTCTCGTTTGATCGATAGCGCCGCGGGTTAGCGTTATATCCTCATCCAAGTTAATGATCAGACCTGTGCACTTGCCCAGCACACACCTACCCGCTCAAACATCGCCTTTAAAACACGACGGCGGCACGCCTTCCCACCGTTTGAAGGCGCGTCTGAAATTGGCGACGTCGTTATAGCCGAGGGAATAGGCAATCTGTTCAACGCTAAGGCGCCCTGCCTTGAGTTGTTCCAGAGCCAGCGTGTGGCGTACTTCCTGAAGGATTTGCTTGTACGAGGTGCCTTCCTCGCGTAAATGCCGATGTAATGTGCGCGGGGTGAGCAAGAGCAATCGAGCGATGGCATTGAGGCTGGGAAAGTTCTGCTGCCGTTCGAGCAAGAGCCGACGGACACGTGAACTCACTGCCGCAGTTTCGCGGTGCTTGCTCAACTCACGCTGGCAAATCAGCTCTGCTTGCTTGAGCGCTTCGGGATCGGCCATGCGCAAGGGCTGATCCAGCTGAGCAGAGCTGAAGGTAAACCCGGCCCAAGGCTGAGCATAAGCCACAGGGCAGCCGAATATTTCAGCAGCCAGTGGCGCGTAGCGCGGTGCAGCGCAGGGAAAGCTGACTCGCTCTGCACGGACAGCGCCTTGAGTCGCCGCATCGAGCACGTTTTTGATCGACAGCATCACCGCCTCAAACACACTGGTCTGGATCGACCCCAACGGGTAACAAGGAACCAGCTGTATCTGCTCTTGCTGCAACGCCACATCGGTTATGTGCTCAAGCCGAACAAGGCTGGTGCGCAATCCAAGATAGCGCTCCAGCAACTCAATGGCCTGGCGCAACGTGGCGCTTTGCAGGGCGGCGAAACCGAGGATGCCATGACTGTTAACCAGCAGACGCTCGCCGAGCAGCAAGCCCAAGGCTGGTTCTGCAGACACCTGCAGGGCCTCTTCAACCAACCGGCAGAACAACTCATAACTCGGGTGAAAATCAGCCGCATCAAGCTGCTGCGCGTCTACTCCACAGCGCTGCAGCCAGACATCTGAGGGCTTGCCCATCGCGTCGAGTATTTCGCCGATCTGACGCAGGTAAAGCGCAGGAAGCATGAAGTCGGACATAGCATTTCACTGGCTGGCACGAAGCCACAATGTCAATTAATGACCCCATGAATGTCAATCCTTAACCTCACGCCAGTCACGCACACGGCCTAGCCTATCGACCATGGGCCTGCCTCTCGCGCTCGTGCGCGAACGCTACAAACGCCCATAAACAATACGTGCCCATAATGATAAAGAGACGACCATGAACGCTCTGCACTACCTCAAGTTCTTCCTGTTCCATTTGGTTGGTTTATTCGCCATTGTCGCTATCTTCGCGGGCGGCGCGTGGATAACGCTGGCGTTGATCACGATTGTCAGCGTTTATCTGGTTGGCGACGCCGTGGGCGGTGACGACACCAGCACACCAACGCTCAACCATCCGTGGATACTCACCACGCATTTATGGCTGGCATTACCGTTATTGGTGCTGTTGGTGTTTGCTGCGGTGTGGAGCGTCAGCACGACTGACTTTGCAGGCTTCGGCGCCGCCCTCAGCCAACTCAGCGGAGTTGACCTGTTGGCCGCCCGCGAAAGGACGTCCATTGGCCATCACTTTTCCGCCTGGATACTGACCGGCCTGATGATTGGCATGCTCGGCACCATCACCGCACATGAGCTGATTCACCGGACATGGGACCCGATCTCTCTGTTTATCGGTCGCTGCCTATTGGCCTTCAGTTTTGACACGGTGTTCTCAATCGAGCATGTCTACGGTCATCACCGTTACGTGGCCACGCCGAAGGACCCGGCCACTGCCCCGCGCGGGCGCAACGTGTACACGCACATCGTTAAATCAACGATTGATGGCAACCTCAGCGCTTGGGAAATTGAGAAGAAGCAACTCGCTCGAAAAGGAAAGCCTGTATTCAGCTGGCACAACCGGGTTATCCGCGGGCACCTGATGAGCGTGTTGCTGGTGATTCTGGCTTTTGCCATCGGCGGCATTGCGGGCATGTTGTTCTTCATCGCCTGCGCTTTGTGGGGTAAAGCGCTGTTGGAGATTGTGAACTACATGGAGCATTACGGCATCGTTCGTAACCCCGCCACGCAGGTGCAGCCGCGTCACTCATGGAACACCAATAAACGGCTCAGTTCCTGGACCATGTTTAACCTGACCCGCCACTCGCACCATCACGCCAAAGCCATCACCCCGTATCAGGATCTGCGGCCATTTCCGGATGCGCCGATGATGCTCGGTGGCTACCTGACCACCATTGTCATCGCCATGTGCCCACCGTTGTGGCACAAGCTGATGGCGCCAAAATTACTGGCCTGGGACCGCGACTATGCTAACGCCGAGGAGCGTGAATTGGCCCGTCAGGCGAACGCCAGCAGCTCACAGCCCGCGCTGCAGAAGGCGACGGCTTAAGCCCAAACTGCTTGGGTTGGCGTCCATGCCAACCCAAGCCACAAGTCGCTCTAACCATTGCAGCTTGCCTCTGCAACAATCAGATGCTCAAGCCTTCGCCTGCGCTTGGGCGCACCAGCGTTTGCTCTTCTCACGGCCAGAAATCACCTGAACTTTCAATTATCAAGGCCCTCAGAAACTTAAGGGAGGTTGGCATCTGGCCATTAATGGCACGCCGGTTCGGCCTCGTCATACAGCAATCGATTTTTTTCGATAAGCCATCTGACAGCGTGAGGAGATAACGTGAGTGACATTAAAAAACAGGCACGAATTTATCGCATGGTCATGCCCGAACACATCTGCCCGTTTGGTTTAAAAGCGCTCGATCTACTCAAGCGCGAAGGCTACAACGTGGTTGATAAGTGGCTGCGTACGCGCGAAGAAACCGATGAGTTCAAGCAACAACATGCGGTCGAAACAACCCCGCAAATCTTCATTGGCGGTGAACGGATCGGCGGGCTGGATGAGCTGAAAAGCTACTTGGGTAAACCGGCCAAAGACCCGGATGCAGTGACCTACCAGCCGGTTATCGCGGTATTTGCAACGGCAGCACTGATCGCGATGGCTTCAACGTGGGCGACCTTGGGCAGTATTTGGACGGTGCGCACAATTGAATGGTTTATCGCAATCAGCATGTGCATGTTGGCATCGCTGAAATTGCGCGATTTAGAGAGCTTCACCAACATGTTTTTAGGCTACGACTTGCTCGCGCAAAAAGTCGTGCGCTATGCCTATGCGTATCCTTTTGCCGAGTTGATTGCCGGGGTGCTGATGATTTCCGGAGCGCTGATCTGGTTTGCCGCGCCACTGGCCCTGTTCATCGGCAGCATAGGCGCCTACTCGGTTTACAAGGCTGTTTACATAGAAAAGCGTGACCTCAAGTGTGCCTGCGTAGGTGGCGACAGTAACGTGCCGCTAGGATTTATTTCCTTGACCGAGAACCTGATGATGGTCGGCATGGCAATTTGGATGTTGGTCGCATACTGAGCAATGATGGCCGATGCCTGATGATCGGCCGCTCAATGCAAACGGCTTAAACGCAGCGCGATGCAACAACGCTGCGCTTGGCTCATTCAAGCGATGAGCGTCAGTTCATCAAGCGTCCACGACTCGACAGCCCCTGCAACCGCATCGCCATAGGCAATCATGTGCGGTGCACTCATGTGGTTCTGCCACAACTCACGGGTTTGCCACGTTTCATGGAAAACGAAGTGGTTGGGGTTTTCATTATTCACGTGCAAGTCGTAATTAATGCAGCCCTCTTCCGCTCGGGTACTGTCAATCAGCTTCAACAGTTCGGCTTTAACCAGGTCTGCGTGGCCAGGGATGGCTTTGATGTTGGCAACAAGAGTGAGTACAGTCATTTTCAAATCCCTTTGAACATTGAGTGATGCGCTGCGGTTAAACAGCGCGTGTGATACAGCGACCCAGTCGGGGCGCTAGAAACCTTCCAATACAATCTTGCCAATCGAGCGGCCCGCTTCCAGTTCGGCATGGGCGGCGCGCAAGTTCGCGGCATTGATTGGCCCTAAATGCTTGCCGACCGTGGTGGCAATGCGTTCTTGATCAATCAAATCAGCCACCAGATCAAGCAGCCGACCCTGCTCGTGCATATCGTTGGCGTTATGCATGGAGCGGGCGAACATGAACTCGAAGTGCAGAGACAGGCTTTTCGGCTTAATTTTGGTTGCGTCCAATTCTTCAGGATCATCAATCAAAGCGATCCGGCCAAAAGGCTTGAGCATTTCGATGTAGCTGTCCAAGTACGCCGCCGAATCATTCAGGCTGGCAACATGGGTTACCTGACCAATACCCAGCGCCTCAACTTGCGGAGCCAGCGGCTGCGTGTGATTGACCACATGATGCGCGCCGAGCTTTTTAACCCAGGCTTGCGAGCTTTCCCGCGAGGCTGTGGCGATGATCGTTGCGCCGGTTAAGGTGCGTGCCAATTGCAGCAGGATTGAACCGACCCCGCCGGCTGCGCCGACCACCAGAATCACCTCATCCGACGGCGCGGCTACATTGTCAGATATTTGTTTGATTTGCAGGTGTTCGAACAACAACTCCCACGCGGTGATCGTCGTCAGCGGCAATGCCGCCGCCTCACTGTCACTCAGACGCTTGGGCTTATGGCCGACGATGCGCTCATCCACCAATTGATATTCAGCATTGCTGCCCGAACGCGTCAGGTCGCCGGCGTAGTACACCGCATCACCCGGCTTGAACAACGTGACCGCTTCGCCGACCGCCACGACTTCACCGACCGCATCCCAGCCCAACACTTTGTATTCGCCGTCCTTGGGCGCAGCTCGCAAGCGCACTTTAGTGTCCACCGGGTTTACCGCTATCGCCTTGATCTTCACCAGCAGATCGCGGCCGCTGGCCACAGGTTGCGGCAGTTCAATATCGATCAGTGCAGCAGAATCGGTAATAGGCAGTGACTTGCTGTAACCAATAGCTTTCATGGGTGACTCCAGTCATTCAGTTGATGGCACCTAGAATAGGCCTTGATTTACCTGAGATATACGGAGTAATAATTGATTAATTATCAATAGATTTTTGACTATATGCTCATTGAAGACCTGCACGTCATCCTCAAAGTCGCCGAGTTTCGCAATATCACCGCGGCCGCTGCACACTTGGATATGAGCACGGCCACCGCCAGTGTCGCGATAAAACGCGTTGAGGCCGCGCTGGGCACCGAGTTGTTTATCCGCACGACACGCAAGCTGAGGTTATCGAGCGCGGGGGAACGTTATATCCCGCAATGCGAACAAGCGCTGCTCATGCTTGAGCACGCCAAGCAGAACATGAAGAGCGATCTGGATGTGGTCGACGGTGAGTTGCGCATCGCTCTGCCTTCCGATCTGGGCCGTAATATTGTGGTGCCCTGGCTGGATGAGTTTATGCAGGCGCACCCCAACGTCAGTCTCAGCCTGAATATCAGTGATCGAAATCTGGATTTCTATCGCGACCCGATAGATCTGGCCCTGCGTTATGGCTCGCCTAAAGACGCCAATGTTTATGGCTTTAAGATCTGTAATGTGCCGCGCGTTGTCTGTGCCGCGCCTAGCTATCTGGAGCAACACGGCACACCCGAGCACCCGCATGATCTAGCGTCGCATCAAGGCCTGTTTTACCAACTGCAGGACACCCTGCATAACGTCTGGAATTTTTCCCAGGGCGCCGGCAGCTTCAAGGTCAAGATGAGCGGGCGCCATGCCTCGAATGACACCGACTTGGTCAGGCGCTGGTGCGTCGCGGGGAAAGGCATCGCCGCCAAATCAAGTCTGGACATGTCACGCGACTTGCTCGCCGGCAATGTCGTCAGTGTGCTGGATGAGTACCAATGCGCGCCCACTGAGCTGTGGCTGATTTTCCCCAGCCGTCAGTCCATAACGCCGGCCGCACGCCTGTTGCGCGACCTGCTCAAGGAGAAAACGGCTGAGGTATTGGGCCAGTTAGTCAACCGCGGCATCCTCGCGCCCAGCGCCCTCGACTGAGGTGGCAGCGGTCGATTAACTGGGCGCTGCGGACGATTGTCTGCACAAGCGCCCACCCGGCCAGCGCTTTGCGACAGCGGCAATTGCAATGTGGATTACAGTTGGTCGCGGCTGACGCCGCTGCGAACCCGAACAATATCGGCGAGTACCGCCAAGGCTATTTCAGCCGGCGTTCGGCTGCCGATATTCAGCCCGATCGGCGCATGAATACGGGCAAGCTCGGCGTCAGTCAAACCGCCCACACGGCTCAATCGTTCAAGGCGCTTTTGCGAGGTCTGCAGTGAGCCCATCACGCCGATATAAAATGCGTCGGTGCGTACGGCTTCGATCATCGCTAAATCATCAATGCGCGGATCATGAGTTAACGCCACAACGGCGGTATCACAATGACACCCTCCCTCGGCGATAAACTGCGAAGGCAGTTGCCGGCGTATCTCTACGTTTTCCAACACCACGTCCGCGATCACTTCCTCACGTGGGTCACACAAGATCACCTCGAATCCAAGGCCCACCGCAAACTCGGCGCACACCTGAGAAACACTGGAGTAACCCGCCAACAGCAAGCGTTGCGCCGCTCCCACCCGCACACGTACCCGGTCGATTTCACGCTCAATGCGCAAACCTTGTTCGCGGTCGGCAAACAGACTGCGCGCACCACTGCTCAGATCAACCTCACGAATGAGCCGCTGTTGCCCGCGCAAAGCAGACACCATCTGCTGCAAATGCGCCTGCACCTCGCAACCGGGTTGCATATGCTCGACCAGCACATCAAGCACGCCGCCACACGGCAGGCTTACCCGCGCCTGTGCATCGTCGCCTTCGCCATAACGGACGATGGTCACTGGCCGGGCAAACTCGCCCTGCGCCACTTGTTCAAGAAATGCCTCTTCAACACAGCCGCCCGACAAAGATCCCAACCATTGGCCTTGCGCGTTCACCACCAACAACGAGCCCGGCGCACGGGGCGCCGAACCGTATGTGGCGAGTACCGTACACAACCAGATTGGCTGGCCGGCCTGTGACCATTCCAGCGCTCGGCGTACAACTTGTAAGTCAAGATGCTGCACGTCAGTCAGCCTTGCTATGCGTATCAGACTTATCGGCTTGCAGCTTTTGCACATCGCTGACCGCAAGCTCGCCGGTCTGCCCGCCCCAGCGTTGGCGCAGGTAATTGAGCAGGTCGGTCAGCTGCGTCTGGTCGAGCTTATCGGCGAAGCCCGGCATCGGCTGCATACGCTCAAACCCGGAGAACTGCTGCTCATCAATACCGTCTTCAATCACCCGCAGTAAGTTGCGCGGATCATCCAGGCGCACGGTGGTGTTGCCGCGCATGGCGACCGCGATGTGCGGTTTGCCTTCACCCTCAGGCGCGTGACAACCGGCGCATACATTGAGGTATTGCTGATGGCCGCGTTTGGCACTGTCATTCAAATCATCCAGAGTCCGTGTTTCGACGACTTTAGCCGCTGGCGGTGTGTCGCCCAGCAGATAAGTCGCCATTGCCGCCAGGTCTTTATCGTCAAGGAACTGAGTGCTGTTGTGAAACACCGGATACATCTCATTGAACATCGTGCCCTGGGAGCTCATGCCGTGCTTGAGGAACGTGCTCAGATCCTGATGATTCCAGCCACGGTTCGCCAGATCATCAGCCAGCAAGCTGGGTGACAGATAACCATTGAGCAGGCCGCCGCTTAAGTGCTTATCGACTTCCATTGCGCCGGTTGCACTGCGCGGGGTATGGCATTCGCCGCAATGCCCCATCACCTCAACCATGTATTGCCCACGCTGCCAGGCCTCGCTTTTATCCTCGGCGGGCTTTAGCTGAAGATCGTCGGCGTACATCAGGTTCCAGGCGGTTAACCCCAAGCGCACATTAAACGGAAAGCTCAGGCTGGTTTCGGGAGCGTCACGCTCGATCGGCGCGACGGTTTTAAGGTAGGCGTGAATCGCGTCGGAGTCTTCACGCGGCATCAGGTGATACGAGGTGTACGGCATTGCCGGATAAAGATTGGCGCCGTCACGCCGCTTGCCTTCGGTGAGCGCGGCAAAGAACTCATCATCGGTATACAGCCCGATTCCATGTTCTTTGCTTTGGGTGATGTTGGTGCCATAAATAATGCCGAATGGCGACTCAATCGCCAGCCCACCCGCGAATGGTGCACCGCCCGGCGCGGTGTGACACGCCATGCAGTCAGCCGCCCGGGTCAGGTACTCACCGCGCTCGACCTGATCATCCGCCTGCGCCTGCAACAACGGCGCAGCCAAGCCAACCGCCAAGGTGATGCGGGTCAGTAAATGCTTCATGCTTAACCCTCCTTGACCAGGCCGAGATCGGACAACACATTGCGGGTGGCGCTGTAATAGCGCACGTAGCCGGTGCAACGGCAAATGTGATGGCCCAGGCTGTCTTCAATGACCTGTTCCAACTGACTTTTGGCAACGGGTTGGCGTTGAAGTTTTTCGACCAATACGGTTGCCGCGTTAACAAAGCCCGGCGCGCAGTAACTGCACTGGAACGCAAACTCATCAACAAAGCGTAGCTGGATGGGATTCAACTCGGTGACCACACCTTGTTCATCGCGCTTGGCGTGGCCCTCAATCGTGCGAATTTTTTTACCCGCGAAATAATGCGCGCCGGTAATACAGGTGCGCACTTCTTCGCTGGTACCGTCCGGATTATCAACGATCACCACGCAGGCATGGCAGATGCCCTGACCACAGCCGAGGCGTGAGCCGGTAAGGTTGTTGTATTCGTGAAGGTAATCAATCATCGGCAGGTCATCAGGGATGTCCACCGCGTCGACGGGCTTGCCGTTGATTGTCATTTGCAGCGGATGCTTAGCCATTGAGGGCCTCCTTGATGCGAGCTGGCGAGATTGGCAAATCGCGTACGCGCTTGCCGATTGCATGGGCAACAGCGTTACCGATTGCGCCGACCACCGGGATCATCACCACTTCGGCAATGCCCTTGGACGGATCGCTCGCCGACAACGGCGGCAGAATTTCGGCCGTCTGCTTCCACACCGCCACATGCTTGGCCAGCGGCAGGCGGTAACGGTTGAAATTCCAGTCGCCCTCACCCGGCCCGCCTTCATACAAGGGCATTTCCTCCAACAACGCATGGCCGATGCCCATGGCGATGCCGCCTTCAAGCTGCCCTCGGACCAACTCTTCTACCAATACCCGGCCGCACTCAACCCATGAGTGATGATTGAGCACCTGCACCTCGGCAGAGCCTTTGTTGACCTTCAATTCAACCAGCGTCGCGACCGGGCTGTAGTAAGTCACCGCCGCGTTGTTTAGCTGAACATCGGGGTAATGCACGTTCTGCCGGTCCAGCAAGTGGAAGCCAGCGCTGTTCATTTGGGCTTTTTTAACGCTGACAGCGCCATCACCGTATTTGACAGCCAGGCTATCGAGCGGCAAGCGTTCGCGCACGCCGTCGATGCTGAACTCAGCCTCAGCCCAACTCCAGCGGTTGAAGCCATGTACGGTGGCGCCCGTCACCAAACCCTGCTCGTGGGCACGCTTGGCCAGCGTCTCAAAACTCAACGGCTGCATGCCGTTGGCCGTCAGCTTACCGTCGACCCAATGCGCATCTTCGCGACGCACCACGTAGGGATTGGCCTGACCGCCATACGGGCCTTGTCGCCAAATCTGTAACGCCGCAGGCCAAAGACCGTGATTGAACAGGACCCGCGCGGCTTCGCGGGTGGCGTGGCTGAAGTAATACGCTGAGTTGGTCGCCGAGGATGCAGAAGCCAGCTTGCCGACCCAACGCGGGTTACGCAAAAACTCATTCTGCTCAGCTTGGCTCATGGTGTAAGGGTTACCGCCGGAGGTGAGCTGCAGCTCGTCCCATTCGGTTTCACCGGTTTTCACATGCGCTGCCGGAACGCCAAGGAAATCCGCGACCACCAGCGCTTGCGAAGTGGCCATGCCCGTACCAATTTCGATGCCGATGTGACGCAGGCTGACTTCGCCGTCTGCGGTGAACTCGATACTCGCCATGGGCGCTTCCGCACCGGTGCCGAAGTCCTTCTGGCAGATTGCAAAGCCGACTCCGTACCAGTTGTCCGGGTCGGCGGCCTCACGCTCCTGCTTGATCACATCACGGTTTTTCCAGACCGGATGGACTGCCGCCTTGTCGAGTATTTCATGCAAGCGCAACGCCCCGGCCGGCACAGCGCCCTGGGTATTCTTCATACCGGAAACCATGGCATTTTTCTGGCGCAACTTGATGGCATCAATATTCAGCCGGCCGGCAATTTCATCGACCATCATTTCAGTCGCCGCCATGCTCTGCAGCGTGCCGTAGCCACGCATCGAGCCGGCCTCAACGCCCCGCGAATGGAAGGCAGTGACCTGCAAATCGTTCTGCGGCATGTAATAAATCGACTGCGCTGCCGTGGCGCCAACCGCCGCCACCGACGAGCTGTAGTTCGCACGCCCGCCGCCATCGACGGTCATCTCGGAACGGAAAATCTTGAAACTGTGATCGTTCTTGTCCACGGCCAGTTGGTAATGGATATCGAACGGATGACGCTTGATTCCGCTTTGGAACTGCTCGTAACGGTCATTCGCCAGCCGCACCGGCACACCGTTGCCGTACAACGCCGCGAGCGCCGCGTAATAAACGAAAATATTGTGGTCTTTAGAGCCATAACCCACGGTGTAACCGGGGTGAACATTGAGTTGCGCCAGACTAAATCGCGACGGCGCGATCATCTTCGCGGTTTCGGTAGCCGCTTCATGCGGGCATTGCGTCGCCACCACAAAGTGCAAGGTTTTGCTGGCGGGGTCGTACCAGCCATTGCCGTTGTCTGGCTCCAGCGCCGCTGGTTCTATCGAGGGTGTCTTGTAGCGCTCATCAAAAACCAGCCAGTTATCCGGCGGGCTATCAATCTGCTGCTTCATGCGCTCGGCATAAAACAGCCCGCGCTCAGTCAGGTTGCCGTGCAGATCAGGTTGCGAGTTCCACACCGGACGCCGGTTGCGCAGCATTGGAAACAGAATCGAATCCTTGAGGCTGGCAAACTCATCTTCATCAGCAGACGTCTTACCACCTACGCGAACATAGCGAAAGCTGCCGTAGGGATCGGTGGTGTAAAGCGCTGCTTTTTCGCCATAGCGAATAGCCTTGTCATTGAACTTGAGCTTGGCTTTGGCCTGGCGGAATCGCTCGAAGTCATGCCAGATCAGAATCGCTACCGGATGACCAATAAACATCGGCACCTGGCCAACGGGAAGCAGCGGATCGGGCGCATGGTCTTCAGGAAAGACGATGCCATCCTTGCTCAAGTCTTCGGCGGTAACGGTGCGGTCAGGCTGCAATTCAGCGCCGAGGAATGTCAGGTCGATGCCCGCAAACAGATGGTCGGCTTTGGTGGTTTTCAGCAACATGGCATGACCCTGCTGTTCGGGCCAGCCGGGCATATCTTTGGCGCGAATGTCGCGCGCGAAAACTTTGCTGCCACAGACCTTCGACATCGCATCACTGCGCGCGCGGGCTTTGCCATTGTTGCCGAGCCATTGTTCGGGCGGCACGGTGACACTGTTTTCTCTCAAGGCAGCAAGGGCCGGATTGCTTAGCGGCATAAGCGTAACGCTCACGCCAGCCACCAACCCGCCCTGCAAAAACGAGCGTCGGGATATATCACGGTTGGACATTGATTATCCTCTGGGCGGTTATCTTTCCGCCGTTTTGAGTATGTACTTTTCAGCCTCGCAGTTTGCCTGGGCATGTGCGAGCAGGCCGGCAAGCCTATCGACTCAACAAAGCTGACTTAGGGGTTAAGTTATAGATTTCTGCATTAATCGCAAACATTTTGTTACATGTAGTCCCGCCTGAGCGGCAACAGACAGCCCGGTTTTGAGGGCTCACGGCGCGTGAAAACCGCGGCAGACGGGAGAGTGACGGGCGTGATGCGAGCGTTAGCCCTGAGGCAAATCGATATCTGCAAGAATTCCGTGATCATCCACCTCAACCCGTTGTACCGCCTGTGAATTCGTCTGGATTACCGCTTTGGCGCCGGTGTCTCCCGTTAGCCCCTGCATCTCTGCCCAGAATTTGCGGCCGAATAAAACCGGATGGCCGGGCTGGCCTCGGTAGGTCGGCACCACAATCTGATCTGCCGATGCCCGCTCAATCAGCGTGTGCAACGTCTCTGGATTAATCCACGGCATATCGCCAAGAAAAATTGCCACAGCAGCTGCGCTCGACTGTTCTTCGACTGTGCGCATCCCGCTGGCAATGCTGTGCCCCATCCCGTCACGAGTTCTTTCGCTGCGCACAACATGACTGGACTGAGGTATTTGCAACGGTTCAAGATCATCGTCCGGACGCACAACCACCCATACGTCCTGCAGCAGTGAACACGGCAGGCGCAAACTTGCTGACAGTAGCTTTTGGCCATTTTTCAATTCAGCGATGCGTTTATCCGCGCCAAAACGGCGCGAAAAACCAGCCGCGAGAACCAGCCCTGCTAACGTTCGGCTTTTTCCAACGTGTGAGTGCTGCACGTTGCTCACGCCTCCTATAGCGACACTTGATTTGCGTGAAATGGATGCTCAGGCTTGCAAGCAAACACCCGATATTTGCAGGCACAATTAAAGCTGCATGCGACTCTATACTAACGATGCGCCACGCCGCAGGCGTTAAAAAAGTATTAACACCGCCCGACCAACCTGTATTTGAGGAGCTTCGCTTTCGTGACCACAGCAGCAGAAAGCCCAACTAACACGCCGCGCATCATCGGCTTTCATGCCCACGTCTACTTCAATGCAGAGACACTGGAATTGGCCCAAAAGCTCTGCGAGCAGGCCGCGTCCCTGTTCCCCTTAAAGATGGGCCGCATTCATCAAAAACCAGTAGGGCCGCATCCCGACTGGAGCTGTCAGCTGGCATTCAAACCCGAGTTATTCGGTCAGGTCATTCCCTGGCTTGCCCTTAATCGTCAGGGTCTGGTGGTGTTCATTCACCCGATTACCGGCAACGACCTTGTCGATCACCGCGATCGCGCCATGTGGATGGGCGCTGTCCGCCCGCTCGATCTTTCGGTGCTGCCAGAAGAAACGTCGCATTACAGCTTCTGATGCAGGGTTCGCTCAGAGTCAGTCCTGCCGGGGTTTGTGAACGTCGAACAACTTCGACTGGGCGACCTCCAACGCGCGGGTGACGCCGCCACTCACACTGCGTTCAAAGCCATCAGCCAGCATTCCCTCGATGCCAGCGGCGCTGACACCACGATAATTCTTCAGTGTCTCCAGCAACTCTTCGAAGCTGCGCCCCTGATTGATCAGCTGGCTGGCATGCACTACGACGCCGTTAACCGCGCGCCGTGCAACGTGTTCAGGCACGCCATGGGCCAGCGCATCGTGATACAGCGCCTGGCCGAGTAGCGCCGGATACGCTGGCCCAGTCCCAGACAACGCGGTGAGGTAATCAAGCTGCGCCTCGTCGGCCACTTCATCTGCGGAGCCGCAGGTGGCGAACAGATGCTGGACATAGGATCGGCTCACGGCATCCACGTGCTCATTGGCCAACCACGGCGTGTAAGACTTGCCGATTTCCAGCGCCGCGTTGGGCATTGCACGCACCACACGTGCGCCGCCGGTGAGTAATTGGATGTCCGCAAGCGGTACACCGGCGACCAACGAGATAAGCAATTTGCCCTGCACTTTAACGTGTACAGAAGCCAAATCTTCTGGCCGGACCGACAGGATGACCACATCGCTGTGCGCGACCAGAAACCGGTTGTCATCAGTCATGCGCACATCGCCAAGGCCCTCAACCGGCTCTCTGAGTTTGCCGGAGCGGCTCGATAGAATCATCGACTGCGGCTGTACAAATCCACTGCCAACCAATGCCGCCGCAATCGAGCGGCCCAACCACCCCGCTCCGCCAATGATGCCTATTGTCTGTCCGGTCATTTAACACAGTCCTTTCGCAGCTGATGGGCTCAGGTCAAACCCTTGCCCGATTCAGGGTAACAGCACACGCGATGAACTGGCGCATCACGCTTCTGAGCATCCGCCTCACCGCCGTAACCGCGAATTAACTTATCAGGCGTAAACAATGCAAACCGTTGGCTAATCCGCTGACGATTGGCTACATTTCGGGTGCGCTGCGAGAATGGCTATTAGCCACCAAATAAATACCACCCGGAACTATAACCGGCACTTGGGGAGCAGCTCAGCTGCAAGGGATGCACACACAAAACCCGCATACACGAGACGCCCGCCCCGAGTTCTGGGCGCTTTGCATACGTTGCTGCCAGCTGGCCGGCAGTGTGGACGTGGCCTTCTTCTTTATTTTTCTGGCGCTGGGCTCGCCCATTCTGGCCTGGGTAAACGTCATCAGCGTGGCGATGTATGTCTACGCTTATCGCGCCTTCAAGCAACGCCGCAATCGCCTGGCGATCATGTTGATTCGCACCGAGGTGCTGGTTCATGCCTGCCTGGGCACTTTGCTGGTCGGCTGGGAAAGCGGCTTTCACTACTACTTGCTGATGTTCATTCCAGCGCTGTTCGTGTCGATGCGTGCACGTAGCGCCTGGATACTTGCAGCCTGCCTGTGGGCTTATTACGTCGCGCTGGACGTAATCATGTGGTACGTCGAGCCGCTGCAACCGATTTCCACCAACGCCCTGCTTGGCGTGCATGTGTTCAACCTCACCGTAGTGTTCTTAATGTTCAGCTATCTGGCGCTGTTTTACGTCATTACGGTGACCAACGCGCACAAGAATCTGGCGCGGATGGCGACGACTGACTCCCTGACGGGCCTGCTCAATCGCCGGCATGTTATTGCCCTGACCGAGAAAGAGCTGGCGCGCCAGCATCGCCGGCCGAGCAATCTGACCTTGATGCTGATGGATATCGATCACTTCAAGCAGGTCAACGATCAGCACGGGCACGACATGGGTGACCGCGTACTTGCAGCCGTCAGTGAGCGACTCAAATGCACGATTCGTGAGCAGGATTTCATTGGCCGCTGGGGCGGTGAGGAATTTCTGGTGGTGATGCCGGAAACCGATCTGGCCCAGGCAAATGCCAGCGCAGAGCGTATACGCCAGGCAATTCAGGAGCTGGTGATAGACAGTGATCAGCTGCAGGTGCGCGTGACACTCTCGATCGGCATTACCCAGTACCAGCCGGAGGAGATGCTCAGCGACGCCATAGCCCGCGCCGACCATGCCCTTTACGCGAGCAAGTCAGCCGGGCGTAATCGCGTCGATACGACGCTCGCCTGATTGGGCTGAATTACAAGCCGCGCTGCCACTCTTTGCGCAGATGCGCTTGCTGCGGTCGTTCGATGGCCTCACGAACCTGAGCCAGAAGGCGCTGCTTGTCGGCGCCTAAGTTGCCTTTCAGCACCAGGTAGTTCGAGGCATGGTCGCTGCGAAATACCGTATTGTTAAGCTCCAGCCCTTGCAGCAAGCGTTCGATTTCAACAAACAATTGCGCTTGATCCAATTGTTTGAAGTCTTCAAAGCCTCGACGTAGACGCGCATCGCCCTGCGGGAAACTGACCACCAAGGTCGAAAGAAACTCGGGTTGAGCGGCGTTCATCAAACGCGCTGAATTATCCGCGTGCTGCTCGCTGAGCACGCTGCCACCCAGGCCGTTGAGGATCATCACCGACCGGGTAATGCCCGCCTCGCCCAACTTCTCAAGCGCACTCAGGCTCGACTCATACGTCTCGCCCTTGTTGATGCGCGCCAGCACTTCATCGTCGCCAGACTCACAGCCGATATACGCCATGCCCAATCCGGCATCCGCCAATTCCTTGAGTTCGCTGACCGACTTCTTGCGCAGATTGCGCGGCAAACAATAACTCGACACCCGATTGACCTCGGGCATGTGCTCGCGAATGGCGTTAAGGATATTCAGCAATCGACGCGTCGGCAGTACCATCGCATCGCCGTCCGCGAGAAATACGCGCTGCACGATCAGTTGCTCGCCAGACTTGCGGATTTCGTCGAGAACTTGCGCCTCATCGCGGGCACGAAACTTCTTCTGCGGCTGCGTGTACATTTCGCAGAAGGTGCAGTTGTTCCAGGAACAGCCATTGGTGACCGGCAAGATCAGCGAGTGCGCCTCGCTGGGTGGGCGAAATACCGGTTCGATGTAGGAAATCGGGAATTCAGACATAAGCAATCCGATGGCCGTAGCGGTGATATTCAAGCTGCGCCCGGCAGTTGAATGGCCGGGCCAGCGGCTCAGTCGCGCAGGGCTGCGCGACTTGATTGCGACGGTTCAGGTCTGGCCGGTCAGACCGGGCCGCTGTCGCCGTCACGCTTGCGCTTGTTGCCCATGCGCACGCCGATGTCCATCAGGAACTGGAAGAACCCTTCCTGATCTTCCAGCACGTTGCTCCAGAATGGCGAGTGGTACAGCGCAACCGCGCCGTGTACCAGTGCCCAGGCAGCACAGTAATGGAAGTATGGCGGCACGTCTTCCAGCTTGCCTTCAGCGATACGGCCCTTGATCAGCAGCGTTAAGCGCTCGAAGTTGGACGCACGAATCTTGTGCAGCTGTTCGACCATTTCCGGTACCTGATTGCCCTTCACCACCTTCTCTTCGAGGCGGTCGAACAAACGGTAGCGCTGCGGATCGCGCATGCGGAATTCGAAATAGGCACGTGACAATGCCTCTTTGTCGCGGTCAACATCAGCCGAATGCAGCAACTCATTCAAATCACGCTCGTAGTCGAGCATCAGGCGCAGATAGATCTCCGCCTTGGATTTGAAGTGTTTGTAAATCGTGCCTTTACCGATACCAACAGCGTCGGCGATCATTTCGACAGTTACACTGTCTTCGCCTTGCTCAAGGAACAGCTTCAGCGAGGTATCGAGTATCTCTTGCTCACGGCGGCGAAACTCGCGGACCTTACGGGGTTCTTTCTGCATAAAAGGACTAAGTGGTCAAAAATCGAAGCCGGCTATTATGCCTAACTAACGCAAAAATGCACGGATCATCCGACCATGTACGCACTTCATGACGAATTTTCGCAACTTCTTGACCTTCGCTACCTCAATCACGCGGCAGTTGCACCCTGGCCAAAACGCGCTGTAAGCGCCGTTGCACGCTTCGCCGAGGAGAATGCGCAACGCGGCGCACGTGATTACCCAAGCTGGATACAGGTAGAAGATAAACTGCGCCAGCGCCTGAGCCGGTTGCTCAATGCTCCCTCGACCGACGACATCGCATTGGTGAAGAACACCTCCGAGGCGCTGTCTTTCGTCGCTTTCGGTCTCGACTGGAAGGCCGGCGACCAGATCATCATCAGCGATGAAGAATTCCCGTCCAATCGTATCGTCTGGGAAGCCCTGCGCCCGCGAGGCGTCGAAATAATTCAGGTCAACCTGCAACAAGGTGACCCTGAAACCAACCTGCTGGAGGCTTGCGGGCCGCGCACCCGTCTGATGTCGGTGAGTGCCGTGCAGTTTGCCAGCGGTTTGCGTCTGGATCTGCCGCGCCTCGGCCAGGGCTGCAAAGAGCGCGGCGTGCTGTTCTGCGTAGACGCGATTCAACAGATCGGCGCCCTGCCCTTTGATGTGCAGGCCTGCCAATGCGCCTTCGCCATGGCCGACGGCCACAAGTGGATGCTCGGCCCTGAAGGGCTCGGGGTGTTTTATTGCCGCAGTGATTTGCGCGACCAGCTCACGCTCCACGAGTTTGGCTGGCACATGCTCGAACACATGGGCGATTACCAGCGCACCGAATGGCAACCCGCTAACAGCGCACGGCGCTTTGAATGCGGCAGCCCGAACTTGCTCGGCACAATGGCGCTGGAAGCCAGTTTGTCGCTACTTGAAGAGGTGACGATGGCTGAGGTCGGCAACGCCCTTGAGCAGCGCGTGCATTGGCTTATCGACGGACTGAGCGAGATACCCGGCGTGCAGCTGCACAGCGCGCTGGCGCCTGAAAGACGCGCCGGGATCATCAACTTCACCGTTGATGGGCACGACAATCATGCCCTGCACAAGCAGCTCATGGCCGAGCAAGTGGTGTGTATCCCGCGTGGTAAAGGGATTCGCTTCTCCCCGCACTTCTACACCGAGGCAAAAGTTATCGAGGACACTTTGAGGATTTTGCGCAAGCTGAGCGGAATATGAGAACTCAAGCGCTGCACCGGTATTCCAAATCCGTTTAAAAACCGGGGTTATTGGGCTGGAATATTGCCCAACTTAGCCAATACTGATGAGTACTGACGGCGCATCTCCCCCCAAGTGTGCTGTCAGCCAAGGTGCCGTGGACCGCGCATCTTGATTTACTCCTAATGGTCTTAACCCGGATTCATCCCCCAGAACCCGGGTTTTTTTTGCCTGCGATTCAGCCGTGCAGGTTGACCCGGGCCAGCGGGAACAGGCGCTTGAAGTTCGCGCCCGTCTGCTCGGCCAGCGTCTCGTAGCTAACGCCGCGCAACACGGCCAGATACTCGGCTACATCACGCACGTATTCCGGCAGGTTGGGTTTGCCGCGATGCGGCACAGGCGCCAGATACGGTGAGTCGGTCTCGACCAACAAGCGATCGGCCGGCACCTGACGGGCCACTTCACGCAGCGCCTCGGCATTGCGGAAGGTGACAATGCCCGACAACGAGATATAGAAGCCCAGATCCAGCGCGGCCTTGGCCATGTCCCAGTCTTCGGTGAAGCAATGCAGCACGCCGGCTTGTGGCAAGGCCGCTTCACGCAACAGCGTCAGGGTGTCGGCACGCGCACCGCGGGTATGCACGATCACCGGCTTGCCCGTGGTTTGCGCCGCCTGCAGATGCAAACGGAAAGAGGCCTGCTGCAACTCAGCGGCTTCCGGCTCGTAGTGATAATCGAGGCCGGTTTCGCCAATCGCCACCACATTGGGATGCTCAAGCTCACTCAGCAGCCAGTCCATCGCCGGCGCTGCACCCGGCTCGAGGTCAAGCGGATGCACGCCTACCGAGCAATCGACGTCGCTGTAGCGCTCGGCCATTTGCTTGACCGCGCCGGCGTTATCAGCGCTGACGCCAATGCACAGGAAGTGGCCGACGCCACGTGCACGCGCCGCATCCAGAGCGGCGTCCAGCGAGCCGTTGTGGGCGCCAAGGTCCAGGCGGTCGAGATGGCAGTGCGAGTCAATCAACATAACAATTCTTAATCTTCAACAATTGGGTCAATGCAAAAGGCCGCAATCAATGCGGCCTGCGGTGGAGCGTAACGCTATCGGTCAAGGTTACATGGTGTGCGTTGGGCGGTCCGATTTCAATGCGCCAGCCAGATAGGTTTCTATCTTGTTGCGGGCGTTGTCGTCGCCGTCATTGAACTGCACACCTACGCCTGCGGCGCGATTACCTTGTGCGCCCTTGGGCGTGATCCATACCACCTTGCCGGCGACCGGGATTTTTTCCGGCTCGTCCATGAGGTTGAGCAACATAAACACTTCATCGCCAAGGCGGTAAGTCTTGTTGGTGGGGATAAACAACCCACCATTTTTGATGAACGGCATGTAAGCGGCATAGAGCACGGATTTGTCTTTGATGGTCAGTGACAAGATTCCGTTACGCGGACCCAGATTAGGTGGCAAGCTCATGCTGCATTCCTGATTTGCGATGTCTTAGTGGCCGATTCTAGCGCGGTACTGCCAAGCTTGCCCACTGCACAAGCAGCGCTTCGAGAAGCAAGGCACGGTTAAGGTTGGCTTTACTCATGACTTTTTGCCGTTGTTCGAGCAACCAGTCCTGAATATTCAGAATCCTCGATTGTGGCGTCTTGCCAGCCAGATACTGCACGACAGCGCGCATATCCTGCTGACCCAAGCCTTCTTCATCCTGAGTCATCTGGTAACGCAAAATCAACTGTGCCCAGTCACAAAACCAGTCAAAAAGCAGCGTTAATGCCACAGGGTTCAAGGTTTCAGTCAATTGGCTCGGGGCAACCTGCTGTTTGAGCAGCTTTTTCACACCCTCAACGACTAGCTCACGTTGCGCCGGCACACCCGCAGCGTGCATGTTTACCGCCAACAATGGCGAGCCAGCCGCGAGATACAGCAGTTGCTGACGCTGTTCAGCTGATGACTCGGGCAACGCTTTAGCCAGCCAGTCGAGGCTCATGGCTTCGCTGGGCAGCGGACAGGCCTGTTGCACACAGCGACTTTTGATGGTCGGCAACAAGCGACTCGGCTGATGGCTGATCAGCAGAATCACGGTATCGCCCGAAGGCTCTTCGAGACTCTTCAGCAGCGCATTGGCCGCGTTCAGGTTCATTGCCTCACCCGGCTCGACCAACACCACCTTGCGCCCGGCCAGCTGCGCGGTTTGCACCACAAAACTGACCAGATCGCGGACCTGATCGACCTTGATCGGCTTGTCGGCCTCTTCCGGCTCCAGCACGTAATTATCCGGATGCGTGCCGGCGGCCAGTAAATGACACGACTTGCATTCGCCGCAGGCCTCAAGCCCTTGCCGGTTCTGACACAACAGGCTGTGCATCAGACGCTCCGCCAGCGCGCGCTTACCGATGCCGGCAGGCCCGTGCAGCAGATAGGCGTGAGCGTGTTGCGCGCGTCCCGCCAGTTGCCTCCAGAGATCGTCCTGCCACGGGTAGGCTTCAGCCACGGCACAACTCCACAATCTGCGGCAGCAATGCGTCGATGGATGCCTGCACCTCTTCGAGACTTTGCGCAGCGTCGACAATCCGATAGCGCTCGGGCGCCTGCGCGGCATGGCGCAGGTACGTCTGGCGAACGGCATTGAAGAAGTCATGGCCTTCTTGCTCGAAGCGATCCAGACGACCGCGCTCGGCAGCACGCGCCAGACCGACCTCGATTGGCAAATCGAAAACCAGGGTCAGGTCCGGACGCAAATCGCCCTGTACGAAATTCTCCAGCACGCCAATACGCGCCTCGGACAAGCCGCGCCCACCGCCTTGATAGGCGTATGTCGCATCGGTAAAGCGATCACACAACACCACTGCGCCGCGTTCAAGCGCGGGGCGGATAACCTGCGACAGATGCTGGGCACGCGCGGCAAACACCAATAACAGTTCGGTGTCGGCGGCCATGGCCTCGTCGGTAGGTGACAGGAGGATTTCGCGGATCTTCTCGGCCAGCGGCGTGCCGCCCGGCTCGCGGGTCATCACGACGTCGATAGAATGTTCGCGCAAGCGCTCAGCCAGGTATTCCCGATTGGTGCTCTTGCCTGCGCCTTCCGGGCCTTCAAGGGTGATAAACAAACCGGTCACTGGCTGTCCTTTTGTGGTTCTGGCTCACTCGGTGCTGGGCTGGACCGGTAATCGGCCCGACGCTTGAGTTGATACTCGCGCACCGCTTTATTGTGGGCATTCAAAGAGTTGGAGAATACATGGCTGCCGTCGCCGCGTGCGACAAAGTACAGGCTTTTGCCTTCCGCCGGATGCAGGGCGGCGTGAATCGCTTCACGGCCAACCAGGGCAATCGGCGTCGGCGGCATGCCATCTATCTGGTAAGTATTGTACGGCGTCGGCTCGCGCAGATCGGCGCGGGTGATGCGGCCTTTGTAGCGCTCGCCCATGCCGTAGATCACAGTCGGGTCGGTTTGCAGGCGCATGCCAATGGCCAGACGGCGGATGAAAACCCCGGCGATCTGTTCACGCTCGTGCGGAACACCAGTTTCCTTCTCGATCATCGAGGCCATGATCAACGCCTCGTAAGGCGTCTTGTACGGCAGATCAGCGGCGCGTTGCTGCCACTCTTCATCAAGCACTTTCTGCAGACGCGTATGCGCTTGTTTGAGCAATTCGAAATCGCTCATGCCGCGCACAAACTGATAAGTATCGGGGAAGAAGCGCCCTTCCGGATTGACGCCGGGCTCACCCAAACGCTCCATCAACTCGGCGTCGCTGAGCTCGCCCAGCGTCGCCTTGAGTTCGGTTTGTTTGGCGAACGCGCTGCGCACCTGACGGAAGTTCCAGCCTTCTACCAGCGTCAGGCTGTATTGCACCACCTCGCCGTTACGCCACAACTGCAACATGTCGCGCACCGTCATTCCCGGTTGCAAGCGATACTCACCGGAATGCAGCGACTCGTTTTTGAGATTGAAGCGCCAGTAAAGCCGCAACCAAAAGGCCTTGTCGAGCACGCCTTCAGCCTCAAGCTGATTGAGCATACCGCCAGGCGTAGACCCCTTGGGCACATCTACCAGACGCTCGGCTGGCAGCGCCAGAGGTTGTTGCAACGCGCTGTGCTGCTGCCATGCGGCGAAGGCCACGAGCAAGCCAGCCACTAACACGGCGCATTCAAGCAACAGCAGAAATTTTCGTATCACGAATCAGTTGTCCAATAAATCACAGGCGATGGACTGTAGTTTACGGGTGAGCGGCCCCACGGGCCAGCTATGCTCGGCAATACGCGTGACGGGCCACACGCCATACAGGCTATTGCACAGAAAAACCTCATCGGTGCCGAGCAATTCGAGGCGGGGAATGTCGCGCACGAAGCAGTCGATACCCAACGCCTCTGCCTGCGCCAATAACTCACTGCGCATAACCCCGGCAACCCCGCAGCGGCTCAAGTCTGGCGTATGCAATTGGCCTTTTTGAATCAATATGAGGTTGCTGTAAACGCCCTCAATCAAGCGCCCGGAATAATCCAGCATCAAGCCTTCAGCATAAGCCGGGTCTTGCCACTCGCTGCGCGCCAAGACCTGTTCAAGGCGATTGAGGTGCTTCATGCCCGCCAACAACGGCTGCTCGGCCAGTCGCGTCTGGCACGCGAACAGGCTTACGCCATGCTGCGCATTAGCGGCTGGATAGTTTGGTCGTGGTGAACCCGTTAAAACCCTGCGCGGGGCGCACGGTTCAGGTAACGCATAACCGCGCATGCCTTGGCCGCGGGTGAGAATCAGCTTGGCGACGCCATCCCCCAGCAACGCGCTGAACGCGAGTATTTCACTGCGCACGATGAGGGCATCAAAAGGGATCAGCAAGCGCTCGCAACTCAGCGCCAGACGCGACATGTGTCGCTCTAAAAGAGAAGGCTTGCCATGAGATACGGAGATGGTCTCGAACAGACCATCTCCGTAAGCCAGACCACGATCACTTGCAGGCAGTGAATCCGCCGCAACACCGTCGATCCAGCTGAGCATCAACCGTTAAACCGACGGAATACCAGGGAACCGTTGGTGCCACCAAACCCGAACGAGTTGGACAGAACGGCATCAATCGCCATTGGTTTGGCATGATGCGGCACCAGATCCAGATCGCAGCCTTCATCAGGCTGATCGAGGTTGATGGTCGGCGGTGCAACCTGATCTTGCAGCGCCAGAACGCTGAAGATCGCCTCGACCGCTCCCGCCGCACCCAGCAGGTGACCGGTCATGGATTTGGTCGAGCTGACCGACAGATTGTAGGCGTGCTCACCGAATACCGACTTGATCGCAGCAATCTCGGCCTTGTCGCCAGCATTGGTCGACGTGCCGTGGGCATTGATGTACTGCACCTGATCCGGGTTCAAACCCGCATCTCGCAGCGCATTGGTCATGCAGCGAGCAGCACCGGCGCCATCTTCGGGTGGCGAGGTCATGTGGAACGCATCGCCGCTCATGCCAAAACCTGTGAGTTCGGCATAAATGGTCGCGCCCCGCGCCTTGGCATGTTCAAGTTCTTCGAGAACCATGGTGCCAGCGCCGTCAGACAAGACGAAGCCATCACGATCAACATCCCACGGACGACTGGCCCGCGCCGGGTCATCGTTGCGCGTAGACAACGCACGGGCAGCAGCGAAACCGCCAATACCCAGGCCACAGGCGGCCATCTCGGCGCCACCGGCAACCATCGCGTCGGCTTCACCGTAGGCAATGTTGCGCGCCGCCATACCGATGCAATGCGTGCCGGTAGTGCAGGCGGTGGCAATGGCGTAGTTCGGGCCTTGCAGACCCAGGTGAATCGACAGGAAACCGGAAATCATGTTGATGATCGAGCCCGGAACAAAGAACGGCGAAATGCGCCGTGGGCCCTGCTCGATCAACGCTTTGCAGCTGTTTTCAATATTGGTCAAACCGCCAATACCCGAACCCAGCGCAACACCGATACGCTCACGATTGGCGTCGGTGACTTCCAGCCCGGAGTTGGTCATCGCCTGAAAACTAGCGGCCATACCGTACTGGATAAACAAGTCGAGCTTGCGCGCCTCTTTTGCGGAGAGGTACTGCTCAACATCAAAATTCTTTACCGAACCACCAAAACGGGTGGAATAGGCAGAAAGGTCCATATGCTCGATCGAGCCTATGCCACTGCGCCCGGCCAAAATGCCCTGCCAGCTGCTCGGCACATCGTTACCCAGTGGTGAGACCATGCCCATACCGGTAACCACGACGCGTCTACGCGACACAGCAATCTCCTTTTAATTCTGATTACAACGCAAGGATTGCGTAAAGCCAGTTAACAACAGACATAACGCCCGAAAACCGCAGCGCTGCGTAACCTGACGATGAATTACAGCCTGATAAAGAAAAGCCGCACAGCCCTAAGACAGTGCGGCTTATCCATGTCAGGAACTGACGATCTACTTACGATGCGTGAGCAGTAACGTAGTCGATAGCTTCCTGAACGCTAGTGATCTTCTCAGCTTGCTCGTCCGGGATTTCGGTCTCGAACTCTTCTTCGAGGGCCATTACCAGCTCAACGGTGTCAAGAGAGTCAGCACCCAGGTCTTCGACGAAGGAAGCGCTGTTGGTTACTTCCTCTTCTTTTACGCCAAGCTGCTCGGCAACGATTTTCTTGACGCGTTCTTCGATGGTGCTCATACCGTGTTTTCACTCCTATTGGATAAATCTAGGCAGCTGTTTTAATTAAGACAGCTAAGTGTATAGAAAGGTTTTTTAGCATTTCAAGCTAAACGCTCAAACGCCCCAAAATCACATCAAATGCCCATCTATAAACCTGTTGCAGCTTTATAACGGATTTTAGATAGCAGCTATGACAGTTTTTTTAAGGCAATCGTCACATTTAGCTCATATACATACCGCCATTCACAGGAATAGTAGCCCCTGTGACATAAGCTGCGCCATCAGAAGCGAGGAATCCGACCACTTTCGCGATCTCTTCAGCCTGCCCCAAACGACCCAGCGGAATCTGTGTCAGCAATGCTTCACGCTGTGCTTCCGGCAATTCACGGGTCATATCGGTGTCGATAAAGCCCGGTGCCACTGCGTTTACCGTGATCGAGCGCGAACCCACTTCACGGGCCAATGCACGACCAAAGCCCTCAAGACCGGCCTTGGCAGCAGCATAGTTTACCTGACCGCCGTTGCCCATCGAGCCTACAACCGAGCCGATGTTGATGATACGACCAAAACGCGCCTTAGTCATACCACGCAATACACCTTTGCTCAGGCGATAGAGGCTGTTGAGGTTGGTATCAATGACGTCAAACCACTCGTCATCTTTCATCCGCATCATCAAATTGTCGCGCGTAATGCCGGCGTTATTGACCAGAATCAGCGGCTGACCGAATTGTTGCGAGATATTGGCAAGTACCGTGGCAACCGACTCGTCGTTGCTCACATCCAGCTCCATGCCAGCGCCTTCGACACCGTTGGCCTTGAGCGTTTCGCTGATGCGCTCAGCGCCTGCAGCCGATGTTGCAGTACCAATAACAGTCGCGCCCTGACGACCCAGTTCCAGCGCGATGGCCTGACCGATACCCCGACTCGCACCTGTTACCAGGGCAACTTTACCTTGCAAGCTCATATCACTCTCCTCAATCAGGCCAAGGCCGCACGCGTGGCGGCAAAGGCTTCTGGGGTCTCCAGATTGTGGGTATTGACGCCTTTGACGCAGCGTTTGTTCAATCCGGACAAAACTTTTCCAGGGCCGCACTCAACCAAGTCGGTTACGCCCTGATTCGCCAGGCACACCATGGATTCAACCCAGCGAACCGGGCTGTACAGCTGTGCCAGCAAATCGTTCTTCAAAACATTCAGGTCGGCGACCACAGCCGCACTAACGTTCTGCACCAGTGCGATCTTCGGCGCCTGCCAGTTGATCGCCTGCACGGCTTCGGCAAAACGCTCAGCAGCCGGGCGCATCAACTCGCAATGCGAAGGCACGCTGACTGGCAACGCCATGGCGCGCTTGGCGCCACGTGCCTTACACGCCTCGATCGCGCGGGCAACGGCCGCGGCACTGCCGGCGATAACCACCTGGCCAGGCGCGTTGAAGTTTACTGCGCTAACTACTTCACCCTGCGCCGCTTCAGCGCAAGCTGCCAGCACGTCCGCGTCTTCCAGACCCAGAATCGCCGCCATTCCGCCCTGGCCAGCAGGAACAGCCTGCTGCATCAGCTGACCGCGATGCTCGACCAACTTGACCGCATCAGCCAATTCCAGGCTGCCAGCGGCAACCAGCGCCGAGTATTCGCCAAGGCTATGGCCGGCAACGAAAGCCGGAGTTGCGCCGCCTTCAGCCAGCCACAAACGCCACAGTGCAACGGATGCCGTGAGGATTGCCGGTTGGGTTTTATCTGTTTGATTGAGTTGCTCTTCCGGGCCCTGCTGAGTCAATGCCCAGAGGTCGTAACCCAGCGCCGCGGAGGCCTCGGCGAACGTATCGAGTACCAGCGGCTGCTGGGCACCCTGCTCTGCCAGCATGGTCAGAGATTGCGAACCCTGACCTGGGAAAACGAATGCAAGGGATGCAGTCATGATAACGAGCCCCAAATAATCTTATTGGTAAAAAAGCGTGACCTGAATGGATCAGAGCACAGAAAACTCTCAGTTGGATGACAACCCAGCGCCTGCGGTCACATCTCAGAGCAATAGATCTTCGAGCTTACCACTCAAACGCTGTGGTAAATCCTCTTCGATCTCCTTTAAAGCTCGGCGAATTGCAGATTTGAAGCCGGCGCGACCGGCAGAACCATGGCTCTTTACCACGATACCCTGCAAGCCCAGCAGGCTCGCACCATTGTATTGCGCAGGTGCCAATTCATTTTTCACCCGCGCCAGCAGCGGCAACGCGACCAGACCGACCAGACGCCCCGCCCAGTGACGTTTGAAAATAGCCTCAATACGCAGGGCAATCATTTTGGCCAGCCCTTCGCTTGATTTGAGCACGATGTTGCCGACAAAACCGTCGCACACCACAACATCTGCCTCGCCGCGATACAGGCCGTCACCTTCAATGAAACCGGTGTAGTTGACGCTGCCCGCCTCTTGCAGCAACTGCGCAGCCAGTTTGACCTGCTGATTACCCTTGATCATCTCGGTGCCGACATTCAGCAGCGCAACCCTTGGCGCAGGCGTGCCGAGGACCTCGGCGGCCACCGAACCCATTACCGCAAACTGATAGAGCTGCTCGGGGCTGCAATCGACATTGGCGCCCAGATCGAGCAAATGGCAGAAACCGTTATTCGTCGGAATCGCACTGACAATGGCCGGACGGTCGATACCCGGCAGGGTTTTCAGAACAAACCGCGACAGCGCCATCAACGCGCCGGTATTGCCGGCACTGACGCAGGCATTCGCCCGGCCCTGCTGCACCATATCCAGCGCCACACGCATGGATGAGTCGGTCTTTCTGCGCAAGACCTGAGCAGGCGCATCGTCCATGGCAATCACTTCGCTGGCATGCTGAACATGCAGACGCGCGCGATCAACACCTGGGCGTTGGGCGATCAGTTCTTCAATAAGGGAGGCTTGGCCGACAAGGACCAGTTGTAACGAGGGGATTTCTTCCAGACAGTCGAGACTGGCTGGAACAATGCAGCGAGGACCGAAGTCCCCGCCCATTGCATCAATCGCGATGATTGAGGCGGACAAGTTATTACTCGTCAGCGCCCTTATCAATCACTTTGCGGCCCTTGTATACGCCTTCTGGCGATACGTGGTGACGCAGGTGAACTTCACCAGTGCTCTTCTCAACGGACAGAGCGTTACCAGTGAGGGCGTCGTGCGAACGGCGCATGTCACGGGCGGAACGGGATTTTTTGTTCTGCTGAACAGCCATACTAATAAACTCCTAAACGTTTGGGTCACGCTTTAACTGTGCCAATACACTGAACGGGTTGGACCGCGTTACCTCGTCCTCGCTCGACTCAGGCTCTATATGTCCGGCCGGCTGCTGGCAATCTTTCGGATCATGCATCGGCACGATCGGCAAGGCGAGCAAAAGCTCCTCCTCAACCAGTGCCAACAGATCCAATGGGTCTTCACCCAATTCAAGCACGTCATAGCCTTGCGGCACAGACTGGGTATTTGCGCCCTCCTTCACCACAGCGTAATCACACTCACTGTAGATCGGAAGAGTTACCTGCTCCAGACAACGCTGGCAAACCATTTTGACGTCAACCTCGAGCTCGCTGTGGAAAACCACAGCGTTACGCTCGTCGCGTTCAAACATGAACTTGACGTGCACAGTGCCTTGGTTATCGGCAAGCGCGCCGCAGAGCCTTTTCAAGTCTGCAAGAGGCACCACACCGTCGAGGGTGGTAGTGCGATCTGCAAGCTTGCGCGGATCAACGTGAGGTGGAATCGGGCCATTTAACATAGGCGCCGCATTCTAGGGATGCGACCCGCCTCTGTCAAAGGAAATTCAGCCTGTGCAGCATGTTAGGCGACGATTAGAATCACATACACCCAATTTGCCGCCCGAGAGTAACGCAATGCACCCCCTGGTACTGGCCTCAAGCTCACCCTACCGCCGCCAATTACTGGCCCGTTTGTGCGTGCCGTTCGACTGCAACTCGCCCGACATAGATGAGTCGCCGCACCCCAACGAGGACGCCACAAGCCTGGTCCGCCGCCTGTCTCTCGAAAAAGCTCAGGCCTTGCGCGACCACTATCCGCAGCACCTTATTATAGGCTCGGATCAAGTTGCCGTGCTGAACGGCCAGATACTCGGCAAACCGCACACCTTTGAGCGCGCCGCGCAACAATTGCGCGCCGCCAGCGGCAACAGCGTGAGCTTCCTTACCGGCCTGACGTTATTCAATAGCGCCAACAACACCTACCAAACCGACTGCGTGCCATTTACCGTGCATTTTCGCACACTCAGCGACGCCCAGATAAAGCGTTACCTCGAAGCCGAGCAACCGTTCGATTGCGCCGGCAGCTTCAAGGCCGAAGGCCTGGGCATTAGCTTGTTTAAAAGCACCGAAGGCAGCGACGTCAATAGCCTGATCGGTCTACCCCTGATTCGCCTGGTAGACATGCTCAATAATGAAGGGATTGAACTGCCCTGACGCAAAAGCCCTGCACAGCATGACTGTGCAGGGCTTTGATGAAGCCGAATGCAAACCTTAGCGCAGGCTTGGACCTTCAAAACCCATCCATACCGCAAGGTTCTGAGCGACACTGGCGCCAATCTTCTTGGCAAAGCGATCCAGCGGTGAATCCTGCACTGTGAAGTCAACTAGATTCTTCTCGCCAATCACCTCACGCGCCACATAACTGGTGCTGCCCAGCGCATCAACCAGCCCCAGCTGCAGGGCTTGCTCGCCAGACCAGACCAAACCGGAGAACAGCTCGGGATTCTCAGCCACCTTCAGGCGATCACCACGGCCTTTCTTGACGCTATTGATGAACTGCTGATGCGTTGTATCGAGCACGCCCTGCCAGAACTTGGCTTCTTCTTCCTTCGGCGGCTGGAACGGATCCAGGAATGCCTTGTGTTCGCCCGAGGTGTAAACACGACGATCAACACCGAGCTTATCCATCAGGCCGACAAAACCGAAACTTGCCGCCGTCACACCAATCGAGCCCACCAGACTGGCTTTGTCGGCATAGATCTCATCGGCAGCACTGGCGATGTAATAAGCGCCCGAGGCGCCCAGATCACTGATCACCGCGTAGACCTTGATTTTCGGATACTCAGCGCGCAGACGGCCGATTTCGTCATATATATAGCCAGACTGCACCGGACTACCGCCCGGGCTGTTAATACGCAGGATCACACCCTTGGTGTTTTCGTCCTCAAAAGCGGCGCGCAGGCTGCTGACGATATTGTCGGCGCTAGCAGCCTCTTTATCAGCAATCATGCCGTTAACATCAATTACCGCCGTATGACTGGCACTGCTGTCACCGCCCGACTTACCCAACTGCAACATGGGCGAGAACATGGCCAGCGCAACAAACAGATAGATGAAGGTCAGGGTCTTGAAGAAGATCCCCCAACGCCGGGAACGGCGCTGCTCAATGACACCGGCGAGCAGTGTTTTTTCCAGCAACTTCCAACTCTTACCATCAGAATCGCCTTCAACCGGCGCTTTCCACTCATCCGACATACACACCCACCTCAATCGATTATTGATCTGCGCCCGGCCCTGCGATCTTTTCAGCCGCGACCCAGCCAGTCATGTAACTCGCAGAACTGCTCCACCGCCAACACCGGCCCGAACTCACGCAGAGTTTCCAGCGGCTGCGCACCATAACCCACAGCTACCGAGTCTACGCCAGCGTTACGCGCCATTAACAAATCGAACGACGAGTCACCGACCATCAGCGCCTCACTCGGTTTGGCAGCGCAATGCGCAAGAATCTCTTCGATCATCAGCGGATGCGGCTTACTTGAACCTTCATCGCCGCAACGGGTGACATCGAAAAAGTTCTCCCAGCCATTGCCCTGCAAAACACGCTCAAGCCCAGCCCGCCCTTTACCGGTGGCAACTGCCAACTGGTAGCCCTGCGCGCGAAAACTTTCCAGCGATTCCGCCACACCTGCAAACAAAGGCGAAGGTGTGGCTTCAAGCTTTAGATAATGCTCGCTGTAGGCACTGCGAAAGCGCTGAACATGCAGCGGGTCCGTCATGTCCGGGTATAGGGATACAGCCGCCTCAGGCAAGCTCAGGCCAATAATACCCTTGACCCGCACATCATCTCTTTGCGGCAATCCGCATTCGCGGGAGGCCTGATGGATCGAGACAACGATTCGGTCGATTGAGTCTGCCAGCGTGCCATCCCAATCAAAAATCAGCACACGGTAATCAGACACTCAAGCGCTCCACGGTTTTTGCCCACATCTCATCGACCGGCGCTTCGAGCTTAAGTTGCGTGCCATCAAGCATTGGCACAACCAACTCGTACGCATGCAGAAACAAGCGCTTACCGCCAAGATCGCGAATTTCGCGGGTAAAGTCGTCATCGCCATATTTGCTGTCACCGGCAATGCAATGGCCGGCGAACTGCGTGTGCACACGAATCTGGTGGGTACGCCCGGTTACAGGCTTGGCCTCGACCAGGGTTGCGAACTCGCCAAAACGGCGCAGCACACGGAAACGCGTCAGCGCTTCTTTGCCTTCATCATTGACTTCGACCATGCGCTCACCCGAACGCAGGTTGCTCTTGAGCAGCGGCGCATTGACCATTTTCTTCGACGCCGCCCAATTACCGCGCACCAGCGCCATGTAACGCTTATCGACACCATCGCCGCGCAATGCTTCATGCAGATGACGCAGCATGCTGCGTTTTTTGGCGATCATCAGCAGGCCGGAGGTGTCGCGGTCGAGGCGGTGCACCAGCTCCAGCTCTTTGGCGTCGGGACGCAACTGACGGAAGGCCTCGATCACCCCGTAATTCAGGCCGCTGCCGCCGTGCACGGCGATCCCGGCAGGCTTGTTCAGTACAATAAGCGCTTTGTCTTCGTAGACAATCGCCGCTTCCAGACGCTTGAGCAGCCCTTGCGCCAGCGGCTCGACCTCATCACGCTCAGGCAGGCGAAGCGGCGGCACGCGCACAATATCGCCGACCTGCAGCTTGTACTCAGGTTTGATCCGACCTTTATTCACGCGCACTTCGCCTTTGCGCAAAATGCGGTAAATCAAAGTCTTGGGAACACCCTTCAGCTGGGTGCGAAGAAAGTTGTCGATACGCTGGCCGGCAAGTTCCGGCGCAACCTCAAGCAGCTGAACGCCGGAGGTTGGAGATTGAGATGTAGTCATCGCGCAATCATAACAATTTTTATGGATTTGAAGCACTTAATCATTACTGCTATAGTCCCGACGCCGCCAAAAGCGGACTGGTTTGGGAATGATCGCTAGAACTGCCATCCCAACCAAGGCAACCCATTTTGGACGAGAGGCCGTCCGACGGGTTCTTCAGAGGTTTTAAGCCAGAACGGCTCTCGAAGAATTCGGAAATAAAGCCTAAGGAAGCCTCAATAAAAGGCAGCCAGCGACGGGAATGCAAGGCAAGAAGTTGCGCAACAGCGGTTTACCCAGCGTAAACGTGCAATTGGGCCACTTCTAATGCAGCAAAAACCTAGCGCAACGCTGACTTGGAGGCATCTAAGACATCATGCGCACCCTTCCCCTTTGGAAGACTGCGATAAATGCTAACCCGCTACGGATTCTGCGAGCGGCACCCGATTTTCAGCGTTACGTGTAGGGTGGAGATGTACAACTGCAGGTCTGCGTAGCAATTAGCTTTACCAAGACGCCTTATCTCGTCCGCTACCTGCAATTGATTCCTCCTCCTTTAACAAATGCTTGTTGTTGATTCAGCGAGCAGGAGATGTCCGTCGCGACCCAGCCCTATTTGGCTGACTGTCGCTTGACAATGCAGCGGCTTATGACCGCTGCTGACGCGCCTGACACCGACCCTGAGAGTCGTGTGTGCCGAACGCCGTTTCCGAGAGCACCGGAAACCGACGGTACTACATGAAAAGAATGCTGATTAACGCAACTCAACCCGAAGAGTTGCGTGTTGCCCTAGTCGATGGCCAACGCCTATACGACCTGGACATTGAATCTGGCGCCCGTGAGCAAAAAAAGGCCAACATCTATAAAGGCCGCATCACCCGCGTCGAACCTAGCCTGGAAGCCGCTTTCGTAGATTTCGGCTCCGAGCGTCATGGTTTCCTCCCGCTGAAAGAAATCTCCCGCGAATACTTCAAGAAGGCTCCTGAAGGCCGCGTCAACATTAAAGAAGTGTTGAGCGAAGGTCAGGAAGTCATCGTTCAGGTCGAGAAAGAAGAACGCGGCAACAAGGGCGCAGCCCTGACCACGTTCATCAGCCTGGCCGGCCGTTACCTCGTGCTGATGCCGAACAACCCGCGTGCCGGTGGCATCTCGCGCCGTATTGAAGGCGAAGAGCGCAACGAACTGCGCGAAGCCCTGAATGGCCTCAACGCCCCTGCTGACATGGGCCTGATCGTGCGCACTGCGGGTCTGGGTCGTTCCAGCGAAGAAATGCAGTGGGACCTCGATTACCTGCTGCAACTGTGGAGCGCGATCAAAGAAGCCTCGCAGGATCGCCCGGCTCCGTTCCTGATCTATCAGGAAAGCAACGTCATTATCCGCGCTATCCGCGATTACCTGCGCCAGGACATCGGCGAAGTACTGGTCGACAGCGTTGAAGCACAGGAAGAAGCCCTGAGCTTCATCCGTCAGGTGATGCCGCAGTACGCCAGCAAGATCAAGCTGTACGAAGACAGCGTGCCGCTGTTCAATCGCTTCCAGATCGAAAGCCAGATCGAAACCGCTTTCCAGCGTGAAGTTAAATTGCCTTCCGGCGGCTCGATCTTCATCGACCCGACAGAAGCACTGGTGTCGATCGACATCAACTCGGCGCGCGCCACCAAAGGCAGCGACATCGAAGAAACTGCTCTGCAGACCAACCTTGAAGCCGCTGAAGAGATCGCGCGCCAACTGCGCCTGCGTGACATCGGCGGCCTGATCGTGATCGACTTCATCGACATGACGCCGGCCAAAAACCAGCGCGCAGTCGAAGAGAAGGTTCGCGAAGCGCTTGAAGCTGACCGCGCCCGCGTTCAGGTTGGCCGCATTTCGCGTTTCGGCCTGTTGGAAATGTCGCGTCAGCGTCTGCGTCCGTCACTGGGCGAAACCAGCGGCATCGTTTGCCCACGCTGCAACGGCCAGGGCATCATCCGTGACGTCGAGTCGCTGTCGCTGGCCATCCTGCGCCTGATCGAAGAAGAAGCCCTGAAAGACCGTACCGCCGAAGTACGCGCTCAGGTGCCAATCCCGGTTGCCGCCTTCCTGTTGAACGAAAAACGCAACTCGATCACCAAGATCGAACTGCGCACCCGTGCACGCATCGTCATTCTGCCGAACGATCACCTCGAAACGCCGCACTTCGAAGTGCAGCGCCTGCGTGATGACAGCCTCGAAGCTCAGACGACCCAGTCTAGCTACGAAATGGCCGTGACCGAAGTTGAAGAAGAGAAGCAAGCCAGCGGTACACGTACTCTGGTTCGCCAGGAAGCCGCCATCAAGGCCGCTCCTCCGCGCTCTGCGCCAACGCCGGCAGAAGCTCCTGCTGCAGCGCCAGCTGCTGCAACCGAGCCAAGCCTGTTCAAAGGTCTGGTGAAGTCGCTGGTGAGCCTGTTCGCCACCAAAGAAGAAGAGAAGCCTGCGGTAATCGATGCCAAGCCTGCCGAGCGTAAGCCACGCAGCAGCGAAGAGCGTCGCAATGGCCGTCAGCAGAACCGTAATCGCGGCAACCGTCGTGATGAAGAGCGCAAGCCACGCGAAGAACGCGCACCGCGTGAAGAGCGTGCTCCACGTGAGGAGCGCCAACCGCGCGCCGCCCGTGAAGAGCGCCAGCCGCGTGACAGCGTAGAAATCCGTGAGCCGCAGGAACAGCGCCAGTCGCGTCCGCCGCGTGACGGGGGCGAAGGCCGTCGTGAGCGCAAGCCGCGTGAAGAGCGTCAGCCACGTGAACTGCGTGACCCAATCGACAGCAACGACAGCAACAACGCCGAGCAGGCGCAAAACGAGCGCCCTGCACGTGAGCCGCGCCAGCCGCGTCCACCGCGTGAAGAGCGTCAGCCGCGCAAAGAAGCTGCGACTGCCGACACCGCTGAAGAAGCCCTGCCGGATACCGAGCAGCAAGCCTCTGACGAGCAAGACAGCAACGAAGGCGAGCGTCCTCGTCGCCGTTCACGCGGTCAGCGTCGTCGCAGCAACCGTCGTGAGCGTCAGCGTGATGCCAACGGCAACCTGATCGAAAACGCTGAAGAAAGCACCGAAGGCGCTGAAAAAGCCAAAACCGAAAACTCTACGCTGGCAGAAACCACTGCAGCAGCAACCGGCGCCGTAGCCGCCACAGCATTGGCAGCAACTGCAGCCGCTGTTGAAGCCGCTACTGCTGAATCGGCACCTGCCGAGCAGAAGCCTGCTGTTGAGCCGAAGCAGCCTGAAACTGAAGTTGCCGCACCTGCGGAAGTTGCAGCTGGCGCAGCAGAAGTTGAAGCACCTGCCAAGGCCGAGCCTACTGAAGCTGTAGAAGCTGTGGTTGAGGCGAATGCTGAAACTGCTACTGAAACAGCCCAGCCAGAAGCTGCTAGCGCTGCTCCGGTTGAAGCAGACGTTGCTGTTGAAGCACAGGCGCCGGTCGAGGCTGCACCTGCAGTCGAGCCTACTGCTGAGCCTAAGACTGAAGTTGTAGCCGAGCCCGTTGCTCAGCCTGCAACCGAAGCCCCAGCTGCCGCTGAAACGACTGAAAAGTCTGAATCAGTTGAAGTGCAGGCACCTGTTGCTGAGCCGGCCGTTGAAGCAGCCAGCGAAGTAGCTGCCGAGGTTGCTGAGCAACCCGCTGCTAAAGAGCCTGCTCAACTGCCAACACTGAACGGTCGCGCACCTAACGACCCACGTGAAGTTCGCCGCCGTCGCCTTGAGGCCGAGCGCATTGCTCGTGAAGCAGAAGCTGCAAAGGCTGATGTATCTGAAACTGCTGAGGCCACTGAGCCGCAAGCAGAGCAGGACGCAGACAAGCCGCAAGCCTGATTCTGATCAGGTCGCAATAAAAAAGGGGATGCTTCGGCATCCCCTTTTGCGTTTCTGCAGGCCAATAATCACATCGACTCCTCAAATCCGCCCTGCCCCTGCGCCGCACCAGCCCGCCCCCAACAGCGCCACCGTCGCACGCCTGTGTGGCCGGATATGCTCAACGCTGGCATTAACAGCGGCCACAACAGGCTCTGAATTGCACTGCTCTGCTCCCTACAGTTGTTGGCACGAAATGCGCTAGCAATCTGGCTATACGCGGCAAGTTAGGCTCATAACCCAAGTGAATTACAAGGATCTGACTCCGAGGTTAAATATTTGTTGACCCAGAAGTCAGAAAAATCTAAATTCGCACCATAGAAGGCCGATAAAGGGCATCACACGCCCCTGCGTAGCCGCTTCTTATCGCCCGATACGAGTGCACCGCTGCCTCGTGAAGAACAATAAAATGCCTGGAGGTCGCCTTGATCCAGTTTTTACTCAACCGAGAGCTGCGCACAGAGCAGCAACTCGATCCAAACGTCACCGTGCTCAATTACCTGCGTGAGCATCTCGCCAAACCCGGCACCAAAGAAGGTTGCGCCTCTGGCGACTGCGGCGCATGCACCGTGGTTGTCGGTGAGTTGGCCAACGTCGATGGCCGCGAGTGTGTGCGTTACCGCACCCTCAACTCCTGCCTGACCTTTGTTGCCAGCCTGCACGGCAAACAATTGATCACCGTGGAAGACCTCAAGCATCAGGGCAAACTACATAGCGTGCAGCAGGCTATGGTCGACTGCCACGGTTCACAGTGCGGTTTCTGCACACCTGGCTTTGTCATGTCGCTGTTTGCCCTGCAGAAGAATTCCAGCAGTTTCAGCAAGGCTGAAACCATGGAAGCACTGGCGGGCAACCTCTGCCGCTGCACCGGTTACCGGCCAATCATTGATGCCGCCGAGCAAGCGTGCTGTCAGAAGCAGCCGGACCAGTTCGATGTGTTTGAAGCGCAAACCATCGCTCAACTGAAAGCCATCGCCCCGGCCGAAACAGCCGAACTCAACAGTGGCGACAAGCGTTGCCTGCTGCCGCTGACCGTAGCGGATCTGGCCGATATCTATGCCGCCAATCCCGAGGCGCGCCTGCTCGCAGGTTGTACGGATCTGGCACTGGAAGTGACTCAATTCCACCGCGAGCTGCCGGTGATGATTTATGTCGGCCACATCGAGTCGATGAAGCGCATCGAGGTGACTGAACGCAGCATCGAAATTGGCGCGGCCACGGCGCTGTCTGACTGCTACGCCGTGCTGGCGCAGGATTACCCGGACTTCGGCGAGCTGCTGCACCGTTTCGCCTCGTTGCAAATCCGTAACCAGGGCACGCTGGGCGGGAATATCGGCAACGCCTCACCTATTGGCGACGCCCCGCCGCTGCTGATCGCATTGGGTGCACAGATTGTCCTGCGCAAAGGCGCCGAGTCGCGCACCTTGTCGCTGGAAGATTACTTTATCGATTACAAGGTCACTGCCCGCCAGGAAGCTGAGTTCATCGAGAAAATCATCGTACCGCGCCCGCAGGCAAACCAGGCATTTCGCGCCTATAAAGTCTCCAAACGTCTGGATGATGACATCTCGGCGGTGTGCGCCGCCTTCAACCTCAAAGTTGTGGACGGCACCGTACAAACCGCACGCATTGCCTTCGGCGGCATGGCTGCCATCCCCAAGCGGGCAAGCGCCTGTGAAGCTGTACTCAAGGGCGCAGCGTGGTATCCGGAGATTATCGAGCAAGCATGCGCTGCACTGGCGGAAGACTTCACGCCGCTCAGTGACTTCCGTGCCAGCAAAGAATATCGCCTGCTTACCGCGCAAAACCTGCTCCGCAAATGCTTCCTTGAGTTGCAAGCTCCTGAAGTCGAAACACGGGTGACCGCTTATGTCTAATCACAGCATTCAAAAAAGTCAGGCCGAACTGGCCGAACTGTTCCGCGCCGGCCTCACCACAGGCGTGGGCCGCAGCGTAAAACACGAAAGCGCAAACAAGCATGTGTCGGGCGAAGCTGTTTATGTGGATGACCGCCTTGAATTCCCCAACCAGCTGCACGTTTATGCGCGCACCAGTGACCGCGCCCATGCGCGTATCACCCGCATCGACACCACGCCGTGCTATGCAATACCGGGCGTAGCAATTGCCATCACCAGCAAAGATGTACCGGGCCAACTGGACATCGGCGCCGTCGCGCCGGGCGATCCATTACTGGCAGACGGGCTGGTTGAGTTTGTTGGCCAGCCGGTGATTGCGGTCGGTGCCGACACCCTTGAGAACGCCCGCAAAGCAGCAATGGCGGCGATTATCGAGTACGAAGACCTTGAGCCGGTACTGGATGTCGAGGATGCCCTGCGCAAGAAGCACTTTGTGCTGGAGAGCCATCAGCACCGAATTGGCGACTCACAGGCCAAGCTCGACACGGCGCCGCGTCGCCTGCAAGGCAAGCTGCACATTGGCGGTCAGGAGCATTTTTATCTGGAGACACAGATCTCCTCGGTCATGCCGACCGAAGATGGCGGCATGATCGTTTACACCTCGACTCAGAACGCCACTGAAGTGCAGAAACTGGTTGCCGAGGTTCTCGGTGTAGCCATGCATAAAGTGGTGATCGACATGCGTCGCATGGGCGGCGGTTTTGGCGGCAAGGAAACCCAGGCTGCCTCCCCTGCTTGCCTGTGTGCGGTAATTGCTCACCTGACGGGCCGCCCGACGAAAATGCGCCTGCCGCGCATGGAAGACATGAGCATGACCGGCAAGCGTCACCCGTTCTATGTTGAGTACGACGTCGGTTTCGATGACAACGGCTTGCTGCACGGCATCCAGATCGAACTGGCCGGTAACTGCGGCTATTCGCCGGACTTGTCTGGCTCGATTGTCGACCGTGCAATGTTCCACTCGGACAACGCCTACTTCCTCGGCAACGCCACCATCAATGGTCATCGCTGCAAGACCAACACCGCCTCGAACACCGCTTACCGTGGCTTTGGCGGCCCGCAAGGGATGGTTGCGATCGAGCAGATCATGGATCACATCGCCCGCAACCTCGGGAAAGATCCGCTCGAAGTGCGCAAGACCAACTACTACGGCAAGACCGACCGTAACATCACCCACTATTACCAAACCATTGAGCACAACCTGCTCGACGAGATGACCGCCGACCTCGAAACCAGCTGCGAATACAGCAAGCGTCGCGAAGAGATTCGCGCCTACAACGCCAAGAGCCCGGTGTTGAAGAAAGGCTTGTCGATGACGCCGGTAAAATTCGGCATCAGCTTCACTGCCAGCTTCCTCAATCAGGCTGGCGCCTTGGTGCATATCTACACCGACGGCAGCATTCATCTCAATCACGGCGGCACCGAGATGGGCCAGGGTTTGAACACCAAAGTGGCGCAGGTTGTCGCCGAAGTGTTCCAAGTGGATATCAGCCGTATCCAGATCACCGCAACCAACACCGACAAAGTGCCGAACACCTCGCCGACAGCAGCGTCCAGCGGCACCGACTTGAACGGTAAAGCGGCGCAGAACGCGGCGGAGACCATCAAGCAGCGTCTGGTTGATTTTCTGGTGCGCGAGCACAAGGTCACGCCGGAAGATATCGAATTCCGCAACGGCCAGGTGCGCATTCGCGATGAGTTCATGAGCTTCGATGCCGTGGTGCAGCAGGCCTATTTCGCGCAGGTGTCGTTGTCGAGCACCGGCTTCTACCGCACGCCGAAAATCTACTACGACCGCAGCAAGGCCGCTGGTCGCCCGTTCTATTACTTCGCCTACGGCATGGCATGTTCCGAGGTGATCGTCGACACACTCACCGGCGAATACAAGATGCTGCGTACCGACATGCTGCATGACGTGGGTGCGTCACTGAACCCGGCAATCGACATTGGCCAGGTAGAGGGCGCATTCGTTCAGGGCATGGGCTGGCTGACCACAGAGGAGCTGGTGTGGAACAACAAGGGCAAGCTGATGACCAGCGGCCCCGCCAGCTACAAGATTCCGGCCATTGCCGATATGCCGCTTGATCTGCGCGTTAAACTGGTCGAAAACCGCAAGAACCCGGAAGACACGGTGTTCCACTCCAAGGCTGTGGGTGAGCCGCCGTTCATGCTCGGAATCGCGGTGTGGTGCGCGATCAAGGATGCCGTGGCCAGCCTCGCTGATTACCGCGAGCAGCCCGATATCGATGCGCCTGCCACCCCTGAGCGCGTACTCTGGGGCGTCGAGCAGATGCGCAAACTGCGCAGCACGGCGAAAGCGGTTGCCAGCGAAGCTGTCGAGCCCGCCTGAGGCCATGGGCGCAACTTGCGGGTTGCGCCCAACCCTTTAACGAGTGGTTAAGTGTATGACTACAGCCGAACACATCAATCAAACCGCCGAGTTGGCCGCAGCGCAGCTGAGCGCTAAACGGCCGCACAAGAACGCATGGCGCCTGTCACGTTCGGGCAAGCCGCTGAGCAGCTGGAGACTAAGCAAATGAGTTGGATCAGTGCTCTCGCCGAGTTGCAGCAGAGCGGTACACCCTGCGTACTGGTGACGATTATCGAGGAACGCGGCTCAACCCCGCGCAATGCCGGCTCGAAAATGGTGGTCAGCGCCGAGCGCATCTACCAGACCATTGGCGGCGGCCATCTCGAATACAAGGCGATGCAGATCGCCCGTGAAATGCTCGAAAGCCGCACGCAGGACTCACGTCTTGAACGCTTTAGTCTGGGCGCCAGTCTCGGCCAATGCTGCGGTGGCGCCACCGTGCTGTTATTCGAGCCCATGGGCCAGCCGCAAGCGCATATCGCCGTGTTTGGTGCCGGCCATGTTGGCCGCGCCCTGATCCCGATTCTTGCCAGCCTGCCGTGCAAAGTTCGCTGGATCGATTCGCGCGAGAGCGAGTTTCCGGCGCAGATTGCCGACAACGTCGAAAAGGTTGTCAGCGAAGATGTTGTCGATGAAGTCGAGGCCATGCCGGCCGGCAGCTATTACATCGTCATGACCCACAATCATCAGCTCGATCTGGAATTGACGGCAGCCATTCTCAAGCGGGAAGACTTCGCCTATTACGGCTTGATCGGCTCGCAAACCAAGCGCGTCAAATTTGAACATCGCCTGCGCGATCGCGGCTTCAGCGCAGACGTCATGCAACGCATGCGCTGCCCGCTGGGCCTTGCCGAAGTCAAAGGCAAATTGCCGGTAGAGATCGCCGTGTCGATCGCCGGAGAAGTTATCGCCACGTACAACTCAACGTTCGGCGAACACAAGAACAGCAAAAGCGGCAAAGGCGAAAGCATCGCCAAACTCATGCCGACTTCACGCCGCAGTCAGGGCTGAACAGCCCGCCCGCGCCGCTTATTGAATATTGCAGCCTGCTAACGAGTAGACCATGAATCAATCTGTTAAAGCCTACCGCGCCGCCATCCTTCACAGCATCGCCGACCCGGCCGTGGTGGGAGTCGAGCAATCGTATGAGTACTTCGAAGATGGCGTACTGGTCATCGACAATGGTCAGGTGGCTAAAGTCGGCCCGGCCGAACAGGTGCTGGCCACACTGAATGGCGTCGAGGTAATCGAATACAGCAATGCGCTGATTACACCGGGCTTTATCGACACCCACATTCACTACCCGCAAACCGGCATGATCGCCTCTTACGGCGAACAGTTACTCGACTGGTTGAATACGTACACCTTCCCGACCGAGCAGCAGTTTTCCGACAAGGCCCATGCCAGCGATGTCGCCGGCATTTTCCTCAAGGAGTTGCTGCGTAACGGCACCACCACTGCACTGGTTTTTGGCAGCGTGCACAAGCAATCGGTAGACGCTTTTTTTGAGGCCTGCGAGTCGCTCAACCTGCGCATGATTGCCGGTAAAGTATTGATGGACCGCAACGCCCCGGATTACCTGACCGACACGCCTGAAACTGGCTATGCCGACAGCAAAGAGCTGATCCAGCGCTGGCACGGCAAAGGCCGCCTGCACTACGCCGTAACGCCACGTTTCGCCCCGACCAGCACCCCTGAGCAATTGGCGCTGGCGGGCAAGCTGTATCAGGAGTTCCCGGACCTGTACATGCACACCCACCTGAGTGAAAACCTCAAGGAGATCGAGTGGGTTAAAGCTCTGTTCCCTGAGCGCAGCGGCTACCTCGATGTGTACGATCACTACCAGTTGATTGGTCCACGCTCAGTGTTCGCGCACGGCGTGCATCTGTGTGACGACGAATGCCAGCGCCTGGCTGAAACCGGTTCAGCCGTAGCGTTCTGCCCAACCTCTAACCTGTTTCTCGGCAGCGGCTTGTTTGACCTGAACAAGATGGAACAGCACAAGGTACGCGTGGGTCTGGGCACCGATGTGGGCGCAGGCACCAGCTTCTCTCAGCTGCAATCGCTGAACGAGGCGTACAAGATCATGCAGTTGCAAGGTAAGAAACTCGACCCGTTCAAGTCGTTCTATCTGGCAACGCTGGGCGGCGCCAATGCGCTGTATCTGGATGACAAGATCGGTAACTTCGCAACCGGAAAAGATGCCGACTTCGTGGTCCTTGATTACAACTCCACGCCACTGATGAGCTATCGCATGCAGCAGGCCAAGAGCTTCGAAGAGAAGCTGTTTGCCCTGACCATGTTGGGCGACGATCGCAGCGTTAAAGAGACCTTTGCTGCCGGGGTATCGGTGCATCGTCGGGGGTGAGGGTTGAGCGGGGGATTGGATGGCGCGGGTCTTGGGGTTGATCTTGCGGTTGCCCGACGGATTGCGTTGCTTTGCGCCGCTATCCATCCTCCGGTTGGCGGTTCTGCTGCGGTATGTTTGTGGAGGTTGGAATCCGCTCGCGGCTTCCGACATGACGCTCTGACTGTCTGGCGCGGGTTGGGTGTTGATCTTGCGATCGCTCGACGGATTGCGTTGCTGCGCGCCGCTATCCATCCTCCGGTTTGGCGGTTCTACTGCGATATGTTTGTGGAGGTTGGAATCCGCTTGCGGCTTCCGACATGGCG
>NZ_FPBC01000005.1:0-16169 GCF_900116605.1 Pseudomonas marincola | reverse complement strand
GACATGGCGGTCTGACTGTCTGGCGCGGGGTTGGGTGTTGATCTGCGATTGCTCGACGGATTGCGTTGCTTCGCGCCGCTATCCATCCTCCGGTTTGGGTTCATGCTTTGGGATGGGTTCGTTTTGCGGCGGGGGAATTACCGATTTAATCGCTTGTACCGTCACACTGGAACGGCATAATGGGGCCTCAAATCCACCGCTACGGTATATCGCAATGCAAAGTCTCGACCCGCAGCAACGCCTCGCCCTGCATGCCGCCATCATCGCGCATGATGACGCGCAAAATTGCACTGTATACCGCCCGGATGAAAGTGACCCTGACGCCGAAGAAGAAGACCTCGGTGACGGCAAGATCATACTCGGAGGCACCTATGTGCCGCATGCCGAATGGGATCAGGAAGCGCTGGATGACTATTACGACGACAGCGACCCAAGCCTGTTTGTCACCGCCCGAATAGCCAGCGATTACAAGCCGGGCAGCGCAGACTACTTTGAAGTGGAGCCCGGTGATTTTGTCGCCACCCTCCCCGCGCCAGGCAAAGTGCAGATGTACTTCGTTTACGACTACACCGAAGACGCGCAAGGCCGCGAATACGTGCTGATCCGCGACGACGAGTAACACCGTTCACGGCCATCCGCTGGCCGCACTAACGGATGACCGCGCTAATGCAAAAAGCCCCCGCTGAATCGACAGCGAGGGCTTTTTTATGCACGTCCGCCAGGCTTACTTGATGCTGCCTGCGCGGCCCGGCTTCTTGCTTTGCAGAATGTGCGAGAACACTGCGTGAAGGTCATCCGAGGCACTTTCCTCGTCGAGGTTGAGCTTGCTGTCGATGTGATCCATGTGATGCATCATCAGGCTCACGGCCTTCGCGGTGTCACGTGCCTCGATGGCGTCGATCAACTGATTATGCTCATCGTATGAGCAATGCGAACGACTGCCACTTTCGTACTGGGCAATGATCAGCGAAGTCTGCGAAACAAGACTGCGTTGGAAGCTGGTCAGCGGTGCGTTTTTGGCCGCCTCAGCAAGTTTGAGGTGGAACTCACCCGACAAACGAATACCGGCGCCGCGATCACCGCGCGAGAAGCTGGTTTGCTCGTCCTCAACCATCTGCCGCAGCTCAGTCAACTGATCGGCCGTGGCATGCTGTACGGCAAGCTCGGTGATGGCGCGCTCAACCATGCGTCGCGCATAAAAAATCTGCCGCGCTTCATCGACGCTTGGGCTGGCAACCACAGCGCCGCGATTTGGGCGCAGCAGCACCACGCCTTCGTGGGCAAGCCGGGACAGCGAACGGCGGATGATGGTGCGGCTGACACCAAAAATCTCGCCCAGCGCTTCCTCGCTAAGTTTGGTGCCAGGTGCCAGGCGCTGTTCGAGAATTGCATCAAAGATATGAGCGTAAACAATATCGTCCTGAGTCCCGCTGCGACCGGCAAGGCTGGCGCGTGACTGCTTTTTGAGAGGCTGCAATTGATCGTTCATTCTGGCTCGCGTTGTCATGTCCGACAGTTTTAATACTGCCTAAACGCGCTGATGCATCCCTGGATGTCAGCGCTTTTAATATTCAGTCCAGAGCAATGCAATCTCTGGACCCCACAGATCCCGGCGGGTTGGCATTAATCGCCAGCTGTAATCTGAACTCTACTGCTATTCGGCCGACTGGCAAGAAAAATTCGCCAGAAAGATGAATAAATCGGCACGCGCATTGTACACAATTTGACCAGCACAGGCACTTTTTACGACCAAGGTCGCAGCTTGCACTGTTGCAGTGCGCGGTTAACTAAGCATCTATCGAGATCAGAAATTTGTGCGCGGGGATAAATCAATTTGGTCTAAGCATCGAATTGTTCAACTCTGATCATTTTAGCGCAAGGCTGATTGCTGCCAAAACAGCGGTAATGAAACGCCCAAAGCGCGTTAAAAAAGCACGTCATTCGTCTTCTAATCTTCTGTTTTTATTAGCTTATTCCTCATATCAAGGCATATACAGGCGGCGCACTGCATTGGCACACGTGAAAATGCAGTTGATCACTATCGGTAAAACAGTAATTGCTTTTTTTGTATACAACCGCATAATCGCGCATAGTGATTTCTTGACCCAACAGTCAACTACTCACCCGCAAGAGCACCTTAACGCATCGCCTGCCTCAGAGACTTTGTCGTGCACAGCACCGAGTCTGGGCGGTACACAACAAAAGCAATGAGGAGTACCTGCTGTGGAAAGCGCCAAACAAGAACAATATGCAACGCCTGATTCAGGGACCGGGAGCGGTGGATTGCTGGACCGTTTCTTCAAACTTACCGAGCACCGCACCACCATCAAAACCGAACTGATCGCAGGCCTGACTACCTTTGTCACGATGGCCTACATCATCTTCGTTAACCCCAATATCATGGCAAATGCCGGCGTTGACCACGGGGCCGCCTTCGTCGCGACCTGTATCGGTGCTGCGCTGGGCTGCTTCCTCATGGGCCTGTACGCCAACTGGCCAGTCGGGCTTGCGCCGGGCATGGGCCTCAACGCGTTTTTCACTTACACCGTCGTCGGCGAGATGGGCTACAGCTGGGAAACCGCATTGGGCGCGGTGTTTATCTCCGGCGTGTTGTTCATGATCATGAGCTTGTCGCGGATACGTGAATGGCTGCTCAACAGCATTCCCATGAGCCTGCGTTTCGCAATGGGCGCGGGGGTCGGATTATTCCTCGGCCTGATTGGTTTGAAGACCGCCGGCATTGTCGTCGACAGCCCGGCGACCCTGCTGACCATGGGCTCGTTCGGTGAACCCAACGCTCTCCTCGCAGCCGTCTGCTTCCTGCTGATTGCCGTGCTCAGCCACCGCAACGTGTTCGGCGCAATCCTGTTCAGCATGCTGGCTGTAACGGCGATTGGCTGGGGCATGGGCATCGTCGAATTTGGCGGCGTGGTTTCGATGCCACCAAGCCTGGCGCCGACGTTCCTGGCGATGGACATCAAAGGCGCGTTCAATGTGTCGATGATCAGCGTCATTCTGGCGTTTCTGTTCGTCAACATGTTCGACACCGCCGGCACTCTGATGGGCGTTGCCCACCGCGCCAATCTTGTCGATGACGACGGGCAGATCCAGAACCTGTCAAAAGCCCTCAAGGCGGACAGTACGTCCAGCGTTATTGGCTCACTGGTCGGCTGCCCGCCGGTTACCAGCTATGTAGAAAGCGCATCCGGCGTGGCTGCAGGTGGCCGCACCGGCCTTACCGCAATCACCGTTGGCGTGCTGTTCCTCGTCGCCATGTTCTTCGCCCCGCTGGCGGGCATGATCCCGGCCTACGCCACCGCAGGTGCGTTGATTTACGTGGCCATGCTGATGATGAGCGGCATGGCGCACATCGACTGGGAAGACCTGACAGACACGATTCCGGCTATTGTTACCGTGGTGATGATGCCGCTAACCTTCTCGATCGCCAACGGCATCGCGCTGGGCTTCTTGACCTACGCAACGCTCAAGCTGCTGACCGGTCAGCGCGACAAAGTTTCGGTGTCGCTGTATGTGCTCTGCGTCATCTTCATTGCAAAGTTCGCTTTCCTGTAAAAGCAGCCTGTTTGGGCTGGACCGTGCGCAGCGCTTTGCTGCGCACGGGATAATCACCCTGAACCCCGACGCCAAGGTGCCGGGGTTTTTCAACGTCTGGAGTAAGCAGCATGAGTCTGGAAACCTGGTTATTGTTCAGCAGCGCCGCCTTGATCGTGATCCTGATTCCGGGGCCGCTTTCTCTGCTGATGGTCAGCAATAGCCTGAACTATGGCCTGCGCCGTTCGATCCCGGCGTTCATCGGCGGCGTCTCGGCTTCGATCTGCCTGCTTAGCGCATCGGCACTGGGGTTGGGCGCATTGCTGCTGGCCTCGGAGAAGCTGTTTTCAGCGCTGAAACTGATCGGTGCGCTGTATCTGTTCTACCTGGCCTTCCAAAGCTGGCAGGCCTCACGCCAGGCTGCCAAGCCCGTTACCGCGGAAGAGCAGCCGGTTAACCCAAGCTTCAACAGCATGTTCTGGAAAGCCTTCGGCCTGGGCGCGAGCAACCCGAAAGACATCCTGTTCTTTGCCGCTTTCCTGCCGCAGTTCCTCTCCACCGAATACTCAATGACCCAGCAATTGCTGGTGATGATCGCCACCTGGGCGGTACTCGATCTGGCCTGCAAACTGTTCTACGGCCTCAGCGCCCAGGGCGCCGCCCGCTACCTGCGCTCAGGCAAGGGCCAGGTCTGGTTCAACCGCATCAGCGCCGGACTGTTCGGCGCGGCTGGAACGGCTTCATTGCTGAGCCGCTGAACACACCCCGAAACCTGGGTAGAGGCACAGCCGCTACCCAGGGAAATGACCACCACACAACCATCGCCACGCCGGAAGCCGCAAACAGATTCCAGCGCCATCAGCCACACCACAAAAGACCCGCCAACCGGAGGATGGATAGCGGCGCGCAGCAACGCAATCCGTCGAGCGATCGCAAGATCAACCCCAAACCCACGCCAGGCAGTCAGAACGCCAAGTCGGAAGCCGCAAGCGGATTCCAACCTCCACGAACGCACCGGAGCAGAACCGCACACCGGAGGATGGATAGCGGCGCGAAGCAACGCAATCCGTCGGGCGATCGCAAGATCAACCCCAAACCCACGCCAGGCAGTCAGAACGCCAAGTCGGAAGCCGCAAGCGGATTCCAACCTCCATCAGCCACACCACCGAAAAACCGCCAAACGGAGGATGGATAGCGGCGCGCAGCAACGCAATCCGTCGGGCGATCGCAAGAGCAACATCCAGCCCGCGTCATGCAGTCAGATCGCCATGTCGGAAGCCGCAAGCGGATTCCAACCTCCACGAATGCACCGGAGCAGCCCCGCCAACCGGAGGATGGATAGCGGCGCGAAGCAACGCAATCCGTCGGACGATCGCAAGATCAACCCCAAACCCACGCCAGGCAGTCAGAACGCCATGTCGGAAGCCGCAAGCGGATTCCAACCTCCACGAACGCACCACAGAAGACCCGCCAATCGGAGGATGGATAGCGGCGCGAAGCAACGCAATCCGTCGGACGATCGCAAGATCAACCCCAAACCACGCTAGACCGCCAGACCGCCATGTCAGAAGCCGCAAGCGGATTCCAGCGCCATCAGCCACACCACAAAAGACCCGCCAAACGGAGGATGGATAGCGGTGCGCAGCAACGCAATCCGTCGGACGATCGCAAAATCAACCCCCAAACCCGCGCCAGATAGTCAGACAGCCATGTCGGAAGCCGCAAGCGGATTCCAACCTCCATCGAACATATCCCGCAGGGTGTTTGTTTCCCCCAATCAATCGCCCCCTTAATCGCCACACAAAAAAAAGCCCGCAGTGCGGCGGGCAAGGACTCTATTAATGAGTCAGAGGGTGACAAGCATTCGGTGCATCAGCTGCCGCGATAAGTCGAGTAGCTGTATGGGGAAATCAGCAGCGGCACGTGGTAGTGCTCCTGATTGGCGTCGATGCCAAAACGCAGCACAACCACATCGAGAAATGCTGGGTCAGGCAGGGCAACGCCGCGGGCGCGGTAGTAGTCGCCTGCATGGAAGTGCAGTTGGTAGACGCCGGTACGGTAATCGTCGCCTTGCAGAACTGGCGCGTCGCAGCGGCCATCGGAGTTGGTCAATACGCTGGTGAGCAATTCCAGCTGCGCGCCTTCTACGCGGTACAGCTCGATTTTCAACTCGCTGCCCGGGCAGCCGTGAGCTGCATCCAGAACGTGGGTAGTTAATCGTCCCATGGCTTCAGGGCGCCAGCAGCCTCAGCTGCATCAGCACCACACCTCCTCTACTGTTTGAATGTTGACGAATCCAGCGTTCTCGCCGCGCCGGCCTGCTGCTATATAAAGCACAAGACCCGCTGAACTGTAGCCGCTGATTCGCAGTTGTTGGCAGAATAGCATGCAATAAAATATTTGCGACACTTTTTTTATAAATTGTACACAATGTCAAAAGCATCAAGCCTGAACCACTGCCGAAAACTGCCAGGCCAAATTTGCTCATCGCCAGACCATGAGGGCGATGTGGCGCAAAGAGCTGACCATTTAGGCAAGTTTCTTGCTAGGTATTCAATACAACCATTGGCTATGACTGCTTATGAAAAATAGCTAAATTTTAGATTTACAAAACATCATCTACTTTGTATACAATTAGCCCATCACGGTCGCCAGTCCAAAAAGTCGGACAGTGCAATGACCGCAACACCATTACAAAGGAAGACTGCAGTGAGCGCTGAATACCCTCGCGACCTGATCGGTTACGCCAACAACCCACCGCATCCGCAGTGGCCGAATGATGCTCGCATCGCCCTCTCGTTTGTCCTCAACTATGAGGAAGGTGGCGAACGCAACATTTTGCATGGCGACAAGGAATCTGAAGCGTTCTTATCAGAAATGGTTTCGGCTCAGCCGCTGCAAGGCGAGCGCAACATGAGCATGGAATCGCTTTACGAGTACGGCAGCCGTGCCGGTGTGTGGCGCCTGCTCAAGCTGTTCCAGAAGCACAATATTCCGCTGACCATCTTTGCCGTAGCGATGGCTGCCGAGCGCCACCCTGATGTGATCAAGGCGATGGTTGCTGCTGGCCACGAGATCTGCAGCCACGGTTATCGCTGGATCGACTATCAGTACATGGATGAGCAGCAGGAACGCGAGCACATGCTCGAAGCGATCCGCATCTTCACTGAACTGACAGGTGAGCGCCCACTGGGCTGGTACACCGGCCGCACGGGTCCGAACACTCGCCGTATCGTTATGGAAGAAGGCGGATTCCTCTATGACTCCGACACCTACGACGATGATCTGCCTTACTGGGACCCAGCCAGCACCGAGGCTAAACCTCATTTGGTGATCCCTTACACGCTGGACACCAACGACATGCGCTTCACGCAAGTGCAGGGTTTCAACAAGGGTGACGATTTCTTCGAATACCTCAAAGACGCCTTCGATGTGCTGTATGCCGAAGGCCTTGAAGGCGCACCGAAAATGCTCTCGATCGGCATGCATTGCCGCTTGTTAGGTCGCCCCGCTCGTCTCGCGGCTTTGGCGCGGTTCATCGAGTACGTCAACAGCCATGAAAAAGTCTGGATCGCCCGCCGCGTAGACATCGCGCGCCATTGGCATGCCACACACCCGTTCAAGCAGGAGCACGCAAAATGAGCCGTTTTCAGACCCTGACCCCGTCGCAGCTAAGCCGCGAGGACTTCGTCAGCGCCTTTGCCGACATTTATGAGCACTCACCGTGGGTTGCCGAAAAGGCTTATGACCTGGGTGCGGATGACACGCTCAATGACATTGATGGCCTGCATCAGCGCATGGCCGATATTTTGCTCAGTGCCAGCCGCGAAACCCAACTGGCATTGATCAACGCTCACCCGGACCTCGCTGGTAAAGCGGCGGTTCGCGGTGAACTGACCGCCTCCTCCACGTCGGAGCAGGCCGGTGCGGGCATTCAGGATTGCACCGCCGAGGAGTTTGCCCGCTTCACCGAACTGAACGACGCCTACAAGGCCAAGTTCGGCTTCATTTTCATCATGGCGGTAAAAGGCAGCAACCGTCACCAGATCCTGGCGGCTTTCGAGGAGCGCATCCATAACTCCCCGGAACAGGAATTTGCCCGTGCTCTGGCTGAAATAAACAAGATTGCGTTGTTCCGTCTGCAGCAGCTCTAGCTCCGACCGGAGAACTCTGCACACAGCGACGCAACTATTCCCTACGCCCTCATTTAAGGCAGACATTCATGAAAGCTTACGCCGTACCTTTCGAAAAATACGTCAACCTCGCCGACGCCCGTCTGGGAACCAAGGCCATTTCGGTAACCGATGACTGGTTCGCCGACGTTAACCGCCTGTTCCAGCCGACCCCGGCCGTATGGAAGGAGGGCGTTTTCGATGACAACGGCAAGTGGATGGACGGCTGGGAGTCACGCCGCAAGCGCTTTGAAGGCTACGACAGCGCGGTGATTCGTTTGGGCGTGCCGGGCTCGATCAAGGGTGTGGATATTGACACCAGTTTCTTCACCGGCAACTTCCCGCCGTCAGCCTCGCTTGAAGGCTGCTTTGTTGCAGAAGGTGACCCGAGCGACACCACCGAGTGGACCGAAGTACTGGGCGCCGTAGAGCTGCAAGGTAACAGCCACCACTATCACGAAATCAACGATGCTCAGGCATTCACTCACCTACGCTTTAACATCTATCCAGATGGCGGCGTTGCCCGTTTGCGCGTTTACGGCATTCCGTTCCGCGACTGGAGTGCTGTTGGCGACAACGAAGAAGTCGATCTGGCGGCTGCACTCAACGGCGGGCGCGCTCTGGCTTGCTCAGACGAGCACTTCGGTCGCATGAGCAACATCCTCAACCCGGGTCGCGGCATCAACATGGGCGACGGCTGGGAAACTGCACGCCGCCGCACACCGGGTAATGACTGGGTCATCGTCGCACTCGGCGCGCCGGGCTCAATCGAGCGCATCGTTGTCGACACCCTGCACTTCAAAGGCAACTACCCGGACAGCTGCTCGATTCAGGGCGCATTCGTCAAGGGCGGTACCGACAGCCAGATCGAAACCCAGAGCCTGTTCTGGCGCGAGCTGCTGCCAAGCCAGAAGCTGGAAATGCACGCCGAGCACGAGTTCAGCGAGCAGATCAAAGACCTCGGCACCATCACCCATGTGCGCATCAATGTGTTCCCGGATGGTGGCATCAGCCGTCTGCGCCTGTTCGGCAAAGTGGCCAAGTAAACAGCAACACCGCGAGTCCTGCAGGGCGCACTGCCCTGCAGGCAACAGAATTTAGATCGGCGGGCGTGAGGTTGAATGCGCGCTTGCCTTGAAGAGAAAACGACATGCGTAAACTGATCATCGAGCCTTTGAGCAAAGAAGCCTTCGCCCCTTTCGGCGACGTCATCGAGACCGAAGGCAGCGAGTATTTCATGATCAATAACGGCTCAACCCGCCGCTATCACAAACTGGCCGAGGTCGAGACCGCGCAGCCAGACGATAGGGCAATCATCAGTATTTTCAGCGCCGAAGCACTGGAAATGCCGTTGACCGTACGCATGTTGGAACGCCATCCGCAGGGCAGTCAGGCGTTTATACCGCTGCTCGGCAACCCCTTTCTGATCGTGGTCGCGCCAGTTGGCGATGTACCTGATTCAGAGCTTGTCCGTGCTTTCCGCAGTAACGGTAAGCAGGGCATTAATTACCATCGCGGCGTTTGGCACCACCCGGTGCTTACGATCGAAAAGCGGGATGACTTCCTGGTGGTTGATCGCAGTGGTTCTGGCAACAACTGTGATGAGTACTTCTTTACTGAGGATGCGCAGCTGCTCCTCAACCCCCACCAATAAGAGAAGCCCAGGGGACCTGATTTCAGGCACTGGGAGAAGAGGTAAAGACTGTGGAAGCACATTTGATTGAATGGCTGAACCTGAGCGTGCGCTGGGTTCACATGATCGTCGGTATCGCCTGGATCGGCGCGTCCTTCTATTTCGTATGGCTGGAGAACAACCTCAACCGCGTTAACCCCAAAGACGGCCTGGCGGGCGATTTGTGGGCAATTCACGGCGGCGGTATCTACCACCTCGAAAAATACAAACTGGCCCCGCCGAAAATGCCGGAAAACCTGCATTGGTTTAAGTGGGAAGCCTACTGGACGTGGATGTCCGGCGTCACCCTGTTGATGGTGGTTTACTACCTCAACCCGTCGCTCTACCTGATTGCGCCAGGTAGTGATCTGGCGCCTGGCGCGGCTATCGCCATCGGCATCGGTTCGCTGGTTGCAGGCTGGTTCATCTACGACATCCTCTGCGATTCCGCGCTGGGTAAGCAACCTGCCCTGCTCGGCTTTGTACTGTTCATTCTGCTGGTCGGCGCAGCATTCGGTTTGAGCCATGTGTTCAGCGGCCGCGGTGCTTACATCCATGTCGGCGCGATTATCGGCACCATCATGGTCGGTAACGTATTCCGCACCATTATGCCGGCTCAGCGCGCACTGGTTAAGGCCATCGAAGAAGGCAGCACGCCAGACCCGGCGCTGCCAGCCAAAGGCCTGATGCGTTCACGCCACAACAACTACTTCACCTTGCCGGTGCTGTTCATCATGATCAGCAACCACTTCCCAAGCACTTACGGCAGTAGCTACAACTGGCTGATTCTCGCCGGTATCGCAATTGCTGCGGTGTTGATTCGTCACTACTTCAACACCCGCCACAACAGCAACAAGTTCGCCTGGGCATTGCCTGCCGGTGCACTGGCGATGATCTGTCTGGCATTTGTCACAGGCCCGGCATCACAGCCTGCGATGCCAACCGCCAGCCAGCCTGCCGCGATCAAGTATGCACCGCTGCCAGCCACTGCAATGCCAGGGCCGGGTGCTGCAAAGCCGATACAGCCGCAAGCACCTGCTGCGCCTGAACAACCGCAACAAGCCAACACTGCACCAGCCGCTGGCGGCGAAGGTTTTGCCCAGGTCCACAGTGTGATTCAGGAACGTTGTTCGGTGTGCCATTCGGCCAAGCCGAGCAGCCCGATGTTCAGCGCAGCCCCTGCCGGCGTGATGTTTGATACCCCGCAACAGATCCAGCAGCAGGCGGCGCGTATTCAGGCGCAGGCAGTAGCAACACAGACCATGCCGCTGGGCAACATCACCCAGATGACTCAAGCGGAACGTGATTTGATCGGCCAGTGGATTGCACAAGGCGCGCAAATCAATTGATTGACCCGATGCCGCACCGCTCACCCGGTGCGGCATTTTTGTATCTGCAATAAAGCTGACTTGCTAGTGCCAACCATCGAACGCACTCCGTGCGACATGATGATTTGGCTGCCCCGCGACTGATAAAAATAAAAGCGCTTGAGGTGTTTGCATGACCCGGTTGAATAACAACTCGGCGGCCGTTTCTGCCGTCGATCAGCGTCTGCCCTGGCTGCAGATGCTTCTGGTGAGTTTTCAGCATGTGCTGCTGATGTACGGCGGTGCGATTGCCGTGCCGCTGATCATTGGCGAAGCCGTCGGTTTATCCAGGGAAGAAGTCGCGTTTCTGATCAACGCCGATTTGCTGGTGGCCGGTGCAGCAACACTGGTGCAATCGCTCGGGATTGGCCCGATGGGCATCCGGATGCCGATCATGATGGGCGCAAGCTTTGCCGCTGTCGGCAGCATGGTTGCCATGGCCGGCACACCCGGAATCGGCCTCACCGGCATATTCGGGGCGACCATCGCCGCTGGATTTTTCGGCATGCTGATCGCGCCGTTCATGTCACGCATCGTGCACTTCTTCCCGCCGCTGGTGACCGGCACAGTGATCACCTCAATCGGCCTGTCGCTGTTTCCCGCCGCCATCAATTGGGCCGGTGGTGGCAGCGACGCAACCCAGTTCGGCGACCTTAAATACCTGGCCATTTCGGCAATGGTGCTGATCTCGATTCTGCTGATCAATCGCTTCATGCGCGGATTCTGGGTCAACGTTTCGGTACTGGTCGGCATGCTGCTGGGCTACGCCATTTCAGCGTGTCTGGGCATGGTCGATCTCAGCGGGTTGTCTCAAGCGCCATGGCTGCAAGTGGTGACTCCGCTGCATTTCGGCATGCCGCAATTCAGCCTCGCACCAATTCTGTCGATGTGCCTGGTGGTGGTAATCATCTTTGTTGAATCAACAGGCATGTTTATCGCGCTGGGTAAAATCACGGAACAGGAAATCACCCCGGCCAAGCTGCGACGCGGCCTGCTGTGCGACGCTGGCGCCTCGTTTGTCGCGGGTATTTTCAATACCTTCACTCATTCATCGTTCGCGCAGAATATTGGCCTGGTGCAGATGACAGGCGTGCGCAGCCGATTTGTCACCGCTTGCGCCGGCTGCATGCTGATCACCTTGAGCTTACTGCCCAAGGCGGCCTTTCTGGTGGCCTCGATTCCGCCAGCGGTATTGGGCGGCGCGGGCATTGCGATGTTCGGCATGGTTGCCGCTACCGGCATGAATATCTTGCAGGAAGCCAACATTGCCGACCGCCGCAATCAATTGCTGGTCGCCGTTAGCATCGGCATGGGGCTCGCCCCGGTAGTACGTCCAGAGCTGTTTGCTCAACTACCACAGTGGATGGACCCAATCACTCACAGCGGTATAGCCCTGGCGACGCTTAGCGCCGTCTCGCTGAATCTGCTGTTCAACATCCTTGGCGGCGCCGACCGTGCGCAGCTGGTCCGCCAACCCGCCAGCCACTGATACAAAACAAGGCTCATCCCTGTGTTGAGCCTTGTTCTCCCGCCTTAAAGCCCCCCTCTTCACATCCGCCAATCAGCCCGCTGTTTGGCAGATGACCATGCATCCACTTTTTGTACACATAATCACAATAAATTGTTTTTACGCTTGTAAACAAATTGCTATAGTCGATATATTCTGACCGATCAGACAACTTTCTGATGTGCAGATTGAGGCGCCGTGAAGCCTCGTGTAAGCCCATGACCGTATAAAAAAAACAGGCAGGCTCCAACATGACCGCTACTCGCTCGACCCCAGCCCAAGCTCCGTCTGCAAAAAGCAGCGAGCTGATCTATCAACTCGATGACCGCCCCGCTTTCGGCCCCGCGCTGTTCGCAGCCTTGCAGCATGTTCTGGCCAGTTTCGTTGGCATCATCACCCCCACCCTGATTATCGGTAACGTGCTTGGCCTCGGTGCTCATGTACCGTATCTGGTGAGCATGGCGCTGTTCGTGTCCGGCATTGGCACCTTCGTGCAGGCACGCCGCATCGGCCCAATTGGTTCCGGCCTGCTCTGCCTGCAAGGCACCAGTTTCGGTTTTCTCAGCGTGATTCTCAGCGCTGGATTCATCGTCAAGGGGCGCGGCGGTAGCCCGGAAGATATTCTCGCGACCCTGTTTGGCGTGTGTTTTTGCGCCGCCTTTGTCGAGATCGCATTCAGCCAGTTCATCAACAAACTGCGTCAGGTCATTACCCCTGTCGTGACGGGCACCATCATCTGCCTGATGGGCTTGTCGCTGATCAAAGTCGCCATGACCGACATCGCCGGTGGCTTCGGCGCCAAAGATTTTGGCGCCTTGCATAACCTCGCGCTGGGGGGTGTGGTCATGGCCACGATCATTATCTTCAACCGCTTCAAGTCGCAGGCCGTGCGGCTCAGCGCCGTGGTAGCCGGCTTGCTGCTGGGCTCACTGGTGGCGTGGTTCACCGGCCAGCTGAGTTTTGCCGATATGCCGGAGGTACCGCTGGTCAGCGTGCCGCAGCCGTTCAAATACGGCTTCAGCTTCGACTGGATTGCGTTCGTGCCGGTCGCGGTGATTTTCCTGATTACCCCGCTGGAAACCGCTGGCGACCTGACCGCCAACTCGATCATCTCCAAACAACCTGTCACTGGCCCGCTGTACCTGCGCCGGATCAAGTCCGGTGTGCTCGCCGACGGCTGCACCTCGGCAATGGCCGCCGTATTCAACAGCCTGCCAATGACCACATTCAGCCAGAACAACGGGGTTATCCAGCTCACCGGCGTAGCCAGCCGCCATGTCGGCCTCTACATCGCTGGCATTCTGGTGCTGCTGGGTCTGTTCCCGATTGTCGGCGCCGTGCTGCAAATGATGCCCAAGCCAGTACTCGGCGGCGCCACGCTGATCATGTTCGGCACGGTGGGTGTTGCCGGTATCAAGATTCTCGCCGAGGCCGGACTGCATCGGCGCAACGTCATGATCGTGGCCATTTCGCTCGGTCTCGGGCTCGGCGTTGCCGGTGTACCCGAAGTGCTTTCGCAGATGCCGGACACCCTGAAAAACATCTTTGGCTCACCGATCACCATTGGTGCAATCAGCGCCATTTTGCTGAATTACTTCCTGCCCGAAGAACATGCCCTTGAAGTGGCTGAAGACGATTTCGACCCCGAAGCGCACCTGCATTCGGTACTCCAGGATTCACAAGATAAGACACCGCAAGTCGCGACCGAGCAGCCACAAGCTAGCCCGCAGCGTCATCACGCACCTGCCTAAGACCAACCCGGCACCTACCCAGCAGTCGCAAACGGCCAGCTGTGAACACATATCCCACAACTCAAACAATAAGGAAGACCCGATGAACCTGAAGCGACTGCCCCTCTGCCTCTCACTCACGGCAGGCCTGTTTGCAGCCCAACACGCCAACGCCGATGACCTGCTGTACTGGCAGAGCAACAGCCTGTCGTACCTCAACGGCAGCAACTTTCAGCGTGGCAACTTCAACGCCGAAGAACAACGCTCGCAATCGACCTTCACCTTCGAACACGCCAGCGGCTGGGTGTGGGGCGATATTTTCTACTTCCTCGACTACGTTAATGCCGACAACCTGCAATCACGCGGCAGTTTCAGCAACGGCACCTTCGAGCAGAAAGAGCACAACACCTTTTACTACATGGAGTTCTCGCCACGGGTAAGCCTCAGTTGGCTTACTGGCCAGGATCTTTCGGCCGGGCCGCTTAAGGACGTGAAAGCGGCCTTTACTTACGAAAAAGGCGAAGGCGGCCCAGGCACTGAAAACTACCTGTACGGTCTCGGTTTCGACTGGAATGTGCCGGGCTTCGCGTTCCTCAACACCAACATTTACCGGGTGAAGATCAACAACCACGTGTTCTTTGCCGACCAGAACAGCAACGGCTACACCGAGCAGTTGACGGTTGCAGGCGCCTATCCATTCGCCGTTGGCGAGCAGGACTTTTTGATCGACGGTTACGTCGACTGGCGCGCACCGTCTGATGAGGCCGGCACCCAGACTTCGGTCGGCTCCTCGATCCAGATCAAGTGGGATGCGGGTAAAGCGCTGTTCAATCAGGACAAGAAGCTTTACGTCGGTACCGAACTGAACATATGGCACAACAAATACGGTGTTAAGCCGGTAGACGGCTCGGCTGACGGCTTCGACCAGACCGCCGTTCAGGCACTGGTGAAGTACTACTTCTAACGCCTGAGTTGTACCCGACAAGGCAATTGCGCAGCCGCGCAGTTGCCTTTTTTTGTGGGCGCAGATTGGGCGATCGCTTGCACCTTGCGGATTTGGCAGGCAGGAGCCGTATACCGCCATGACGGTTTGCCTTGCAGGCTAACCATCCTCCGCCCGGCACTTTTGCCCAGCTTATTAAAGCGATCATTCTGAAACGGCGCGTGTGACCTATGTTTATACAAAATCTGAGCGCAGGTCATATGCGTTATGCCTGAAATATAACTCACTAGTTTTTAATTATCAGACTTACCGGTAACATTTACTGTGCCACCATGGGAAGCCGAAAATGATCCAATCGGTAACTCGTATGTTTGATAACCATTTGCTGCAAACCCTATGGTATTGCTCGCTTGGCTTTGTTGCTGAAATGAAATATAAAGTCCACAAGGACAACTGATAGTACATTGGTCGTCGATAACAGAGCGTCTCCAACTCATGGGCCCTTGGCTACAGCTCGCATGCTCGTATGAAAAATCAGAGAAACTGGTTTCGGTGTCTGGCGTAAGATTGCAGACAAAAATCTCAATATCCATATGACTATATATCCTTTCATTTATTTGTATGATGGGCGATCGCCACTTATGAGAGTATAAATACTCCACACAGCGAACCCTACCCATAAATATGCGCCTTTTAAAATCAGGTCAATAGAAGAGCGCTAAATAAACTATCGGAAAAAGTATTAATAAAAATGAAAACCTGCTAACAGCAACTAAACACCTAAGATATTCAAACAAGACAGTAAATCTTATAGTCAACAGATAACCTATATCCACCCAAGCATCCAGCGGCAAATCCACGCTAAGGATGGTCTGAAGTAGCCATGCATTTCTGGCTGACTTCACCCTCTGCTGATTTTAAAAGCGGCAAATCGATCAAAAACGATCAGATCACCCGCTCATTTGGGTGTTTCTGGCCGCCGCGATAACCTCGCAGCTGCCATTTCCAACATTACAGGCGCACCTCTCCTGCATTCGCCAGCAAATGTCGGCGTGCCATCCACAGATTCGACAGCGCGAACAGAGTCACCAGTTGTGCGGTGTTCTTCGCCAGGCCACGGAAGCGCGTTTTCACATAACCGAACTGGCGCTTGATCACCCGGAACGGATGCTCGACCTTTGCACGCACCTGGGCCTTGGCTTTCTCGATCCTGCGCTTGGCTTTAT
>NZ_FPBC01000010.1 GCF_900116605.1 Pseudomonas marincola | reverse complement strand
GTAATGCCGGTGGCTGGTGGCTGCGTGCCAGGGCGAGAAGGCATAAGGCCGGGCAGGGAGGGGCGGCCGCTGGGCGGTCTGAGAATTGGTGGCAATTTAGGTGGTAATTGCACGATTGGCGGAAACGTAATTCCACCCTTCTGGTTCTCGGTGTCGATATCACATGGCTCCCCCGTCGTGTCGATCAGGGTGTGGGGTAAGCCGTTACCTTGTGAAACGATAGGCGATATTGAGATGTGCAGGCCGCGCTGACTCTTGTCCCAAGTGTCGACTACGGTATTGCCCGGCGCCTCAAGTGCGAAAGTACCGCTTCCTGTACCTGAGACCCAAATAGAGTTTTGTTGGTTAGCCGAGGTGCCTAGATAAGCCAATCCGCCCGGGGTTTTGCATTTGGCCGCATAAACCATCGGCGTGGATAGCATCAGAGCAGTTATGAGCAGGCCTTTAGATGCACTGTATTTCGCGGTCATGCATTTACCATCTTATTATTGAGTCGCCTGTCTGCCCTTGAGAAAGCTGACAATTTAGGCCGTCTGCAACTGATAAACAGGATAGTTGAGTAATGCTCGGGTCAAGCTGGTGTTAAGGGCTTGAGGCGACTGACTTGGGTGTCTTTAGCTGCTTGCGGCGAGACCGAAGTTAACACATCGTACCTTCTCGGCAATGCAAGAGCGGTCGTAGCGCTGGTGGGTATGTGAAGGATTGAAGCTTTGCTGTGCCGCAGTGGATCAGCGCGCAGAGGCAGTAATTTGAGCTGTGATCAGCCAGATGGGGAAGGCAGCCGGAAGGAGATTTTATCGCAGGCAATAAAAAACCCGCACTAGGCGGGTTTTCGTATTTCAGATGATGCTGTCACCACCTGAAATGAATTAGTGGTGCCAGAGACGGAACCGAACCGTTGTCTACAGGCATTGTATTTACTGGTGTTTTTGATTTCAGATAAAAAATCTACTCACAAATCTACTCACTTTTTGAAAGTTGCCCTGTCTAGCCGCCACCAAAACACGAATTTTGGAGACGCGTAAAAGAGGTTCCCCCATTCGTTCGAGCACGGCAAAACCGTAGACTTTTGACCCACCCCCCCCCTTACAGGCACATCAAACATTGTTGCGATTAATGCGTGAGCGGTTCCCCCAATCGTTCGAGCATTGGACGGCCTAGGCTTTAACCCGCGCCCTCCCGCTTCCTGTTCGGGTCATTGGCTGGGCCTAGCAGGTGCTGGTTTGCAGGCAGATCAGGAACCGGAACCGCACGGCGCAGAATTGGCCCGTACATAGTCTGGCGTCGGGCCTCGAATTACCCGCAATGGGGGTATGGCCGGGAGTACCTTTTCGCTTTTGCGGTCGTCACCTTGCCGCTGTCGTGGGTGCGTGAGGGTACGAGGTACGAGGCGGTACGAGGTCGTAGCCGGTAATTTACATTCCAGTGAAAACACTGCAATACCGTGGAAACCTAAGTGGAAACCTGCGAGTGGAAACCGGCAGCGGGTGGTTACTTTTGGTGGTTACCAGAGTGGTTACTGGCGCTTGAGGCCATTCCTTCAATACGGAAGGCAGAAACTCAAGGCTATAGGTCATCTTGTGAGACTGGCGCAGATACCTCACCAGCCCGTTGCTGTATCAGTTGTGCTAAGTCCATATCGTCTAGGCGCTCAAGCATGGCCTCGAACAACTCAGGCGGCACCATGTAACCCATGACGCGGTTATGGTTCAGCAACGCAACGGGCGCGCCTTTGGCTCCAGCCATAACGGCGGTGGGGTTTATCTTCAAATCAGACACGCTCACGGCAATGTCGGCTAATTCGCTTTGCATGATTATGGCTCAGCCCCCATTTATTAGATGTGCTCAATACTGAGCAGACCACACCCCGCACTGGGTAGGTGTGAGCAGATGCTCCAAATTTGGGGCATCTATTCGCTTAGATTGACGGCTCACAAACGGTGGACGGTCTCCAAATGCCGCAAGGAGATATGGGAAATTCGCAATCCTGAACAGGTGGAACAAATTGTTCCACCTGTTGTGGCGGCTAAGCATCGATATGAACTACCGAGGATTACTCTGCTGTTCACCAGATCGCCGCTAGATAGCGCCGATTGGCTCCATCTTTCATCTACCCCCAATAGAAAGTGAGAAAAACGCTGTAAGTGTCGCAGCACTAGGCGTTGAGTCGATTCTAAGGAAATGCGGTTTAGCCCCTTTTTGCTTCCACCGTTGGTGCAAGCTGAACGCCAACACCCCGACCTCAAATTGAGGGTAGCGCTTTGGTAGTCACGCGCACTACGGTGAGGTAACGGTTAAGTAACGATGCAAGCGTTACTTATAGGGGTATCCGCCGTTGGCGTACACCCTGCGTGTAAACCTCCGGTGGGTGGTTACTTTTGGTGGTTATTAACAGTGGTCAGTGTGTCGCGCTTGCTGGTGCCGGGCTTCTCCACGATGCGAAGTAGCGTTGTTATAAATCTGTGTGTCATTGGATGCGCTCCTGTGTGCGTTAGTTTCGATTGCAATACGCGTGCGCGCGCGTAGGGGTGTTTCCATGCCTGTTTAGATCGTTTCCATTTGGCGCGCCCACTACGGTTTTTCCGTAGACATTGGCGCACGGTCGTACCGCTGCCGCAACTTAGCACCAGCGGCGCAATACCGGCTCACAGGCGCGTAGCAGCCTCGGCAGGTCATTAGGTGGTTGATGTACTGGTCACGGGCGTGACGCCATTCTGGTGATGCTGTGACGGCGGTTTGAATGAAGTGCTTAGGCTGGTCGGGATCAGCCACCGGTTGCGGGGTATGGATCGGCGCGGTGGGGCGTTTCTTACACTTCGGCGTGCGTTCCGCTCCCGGCTGCTGGCGCTGGTCTAACTGCTCTGCTGGTGCTGTTGTACGCTCCACGTTTTCGCTCAGTACAAAACGTGGCGCGGGCGCTTTCTCCAGTTCGGTAAACAGGCCAGAAAGTAGGCTCATGGCTTACCCCCACACTGCAAAAACACTAATACACATGTTCGTCTAGTTTCAAAAAGTGTGGCAACAGTGGCAACAGTGGCAACAACCGCTCTAGCACGGGGCTTACAGGGGTTTAAAATGATGCCAATCTGTTGCCACTTCATTTTTAGTGGCAACAGTGATAACCAAATGAAAGGTACATGGCAGGCTCTTATATTCAAAAGCGTGTTTGTGTTGCCACCTGTTGCCACTTCTTTTATTAGGTGGCAACGGCTGTAAGCCCCGTGGTTGCTGGCTGTTGCCACTGTTGCCACTGTTGCCACCAATTTTAGGTTCCTGTGTAATTGTGTATCTGGGGCATGGGCTGTTTTGGGTGTATTCATGCCCCCACCCCATCGGTATCCAGCGCCACAGGATCGACAACGTACAGGCGTGATTGACCGCCACCGGGTATGCGGTAATTCTTGGTTCTGCGTTCGGCGTCAAACTTGGTGAGTGCCTTCGCTCCTTCCAATGCCTTAATGATCCGGGCTAATCCATAACCGTGCGCGGCCTCCACTAGTGACGATTTGTTGAATAGGTATAACCGCTTATTGCCCGCTGATTCCCAGTACCCAGCACGGTTAAATACCTTGGCGTCTGGTAGTTGATCGTTCACGTCTGAGAATCGGCTGGTGCCGTGCTTGTCGATAAAGTCATGGATGCCAGCCAGTATTTGGCGATCCTCGGCATTACCGCTGCCTACTCGGCTCAGCCACTCGCCATACAGAAGTTGGCAATCGGCCAAGGCATTGCCAGCGGCCCAAGGCAGCAAGCCATAAGCAACGGCCATTTCACAGGCTAAGGCGATCACAGCAAAGCGGTCTGCTACCCGTCCGGCCTGTGCGTTGTCTTCTATGAACTGTGCGCGCACATGAGCGAAGTCTTGCAGTAGGCCGGGGCGGTCGTCGGTATCTAGCAGCCGCTCGACAAATGCCGGGCCTAGGTGGCCGTGCTGGTGCCCCACTGCGACGGTCAATAGACGGTGAAAGTCGGCTCCCTCCATGCCGTGTAATTCATCAAAGGCGCGATAGGTGCGTGTACCGGCGTTTACGTCCACCATTCGCAACTCAGCACCAGCATGGGCGGCGTTGCCTGATATAGCGGCGTGCTCAGCTAATGAGCGCTCGCCACTGGATAGCGCCAGCAATCGCCACGTCAGCTTAGGCCGGGCCTCACGTTCGCGGGTCATCGTGCCTTTGCCTTGACCGTTGGCAAGTGAGTAGGCCATTGCTTGCACCTGCTTAGGGTCAGCACGTTTAATTTCATCTAAGGGCAGGATGGTGTCATTACGGCTTGATGCTTCAATCTCCAGTCCGCCTTTGGTCATATCCCAGCTAGCAGCAAACACACCGGGGTCGCCCCACACCGACGATCCAACCAACTGTGCCAGCGATTTGCCGCTTGAGCTGTCGCCAACCAAGTGAACACCACCACCAACCACTCCGACTAAACTCAGCAGCGGCCCGGCCAGCGCGCAGCCAATAGCCAATGTCAGCACCGGATTGCCTGCGCACTTAGCGGCCACCTCAGCTTGCCATTGCTCAAGCGTGCCGCTGGTGCTGTACAGGTTCAAACTGCGCACCCCAGTCTGATAGCGCACGGTGTCGCTGCCGATGGTGCGGTGGGGCAGTACGAACGCACCGGATGCGTGCCAGCCGGGCCGGGCTGTGGTGGTTATGGTTTGGTTGGGGTGCTGCTCTAGCAGGTACTCCATGAACTGCCCGCGCTTGCGTGGGGCGATGATTGCACCCATGCCGAACAGGGCGCGGCGTGCGTCTTCACCACTACCGCCGAACACCTCCATGGGAATGATCCATTCCTTGTAACCGTTATCAGTCAGCAGTCGCAGTAAGCGGCCCTCAGTCCCGTCGTCGCTGTTGATGGTGCGTGCGACTACGGTCATAGGCGTGGCCAGCCATTCGTCATTGATAGGCCGTGCGCTTTCTTCGCCGTCATCGTCACCCACGGCGGCGCGCTTGAAGCCGTGCCAGTACACGCCGGGGCGCAGCTTGCGGCCCGCCTCGCCACCCAATGCTCATACACGCCCCAGCATGGGCGGTCTGGTGCGATGGTTGGCGAGGCGGGCGACGGCACAAGGGACAAGGTCGGTTCGGCGCTCATTGGGCAGCCCTCCAGTTGGCTAAGTCGTTGAAGTCGGTCAAGGCCAGCGGTTCATCACCCGACCATGGGGGCAGCACCTGCCCACAGCCCAGCGTGGCGGCTGCGTTATTGGCTGCGGTCTTGCCGGGATTGCCTTCGGTCAAACGGTCGTCATCACCGGCTACGATCAACACAGTGTCGGGGTGCTGGCGTTGTAGTCGCTGACCAGCAGGTAACAGGTTGCCGCTATTCATGGCGCACGCCACAGCGGCCCCGGTGTCAGCGTGGATCGTGGCACCGGTCGCCCACCCTTCGCAGATGTACAACGGCGCGCCCGGCGTGATGATCCCTAGCGGCGAATAGCAGCCCTTAATCAAACCGCCATACAGAAAGCGCTTGCTACCGTCCGGCTTGATGCGTTGCAGGTTCACCAGTTGGCCGTCACGCACCAGCGGCACCAGTAGTACACCGTCATGCTGGCGCAGTGTGTACGGGCGCACCTGTTTAGCGACTAGGTACGGGTGATCGGGATCGGCGCGGCGGGCGTCACGCCATAGGCGATTTGCGTACTCGGCTGCGGCTTGCTGGCGTTGGTGCTGCTCAGCTTCGCGTTGGCGGCGTGCCTGCTCGATGCGCTGTCGTACCTGCTCGGCCTCGATGGTGTTGGCCGGTTGGCGGCTACTCCAAGTATGTGAGCTGCCAGCCTTCCAGCTACCGAACGCACCAGATGCGATTGAGTCAGCGAACAACAGATACCAGCCGTTTTGGGTGCCGGGCTTATCGCCCGCGACGTTGAAACGGCGGATGGTGCCGTCAGCGATTGGCAGCCAATCAAGCGGCCCGTAGTGGCTTTGCATGGCGTCACGGAATGCAACGGCGGGGTTATTCATGGTCTCCCCCCCAGTTGAACGGCACCAGCAAACGCACGGCAAACCTGCGCATTGTTCACCGCGTGCCAATGGGTTAGGTCGTCTACCTGCTCAACCATGCAAGCGGTCACTACAGCGTCAGGACTACGCATAACAACGCGGCCATACTCTGCGTCGGCTTGGGTGAGAAACGGCCCCAGCAACGCACGCGCTGCCTTGGGGTGGGATACATAAAACAACTCTGTGGCTTTCTTCGGGCAAGCCGATCCCGTCGGCGCATGGGCACCGTTTTTAATTTGCATGGGTTAACCCTCGCGTTTTTGGGCGTTGTGCCAGTCGCTATAAGAGCGTGCCGCGTTACCTTGGTCAGTGATTGCCGCGCTGAGCTTGCCTAGGCTTTCAAGTAACCAACCTAGGTCTGCTACTGCGGCCATGCTTAAACCCGCGTCCTCGTTCTGTGCTGCGACGGCTAGAACGGTGCCGATTGCGGCTACACCTTGGCAAAGGGTCATATTCTGGCTTTCTGCGCTGTGGCAGATTGCGTCGAGTTGCGCATTGGGCATGTTGTCAAAGCTGGCGGTGCTAATTAGGTTCTCGCTCCAAGGGTTCATACGGCACCCCCAGCGGCTTCCAGTTGGCGAGCACGGGCCATTGCTGCGTTGTACCGTGCAAGTCGTGTGCTCAGGCTTGAGTCAGCGCGCAAAGCTGCCATAGCGCGGGCTTTCCACGCTTGGGCGTGTGAGGCGGACGGATTGAGGGCGTGTTTCATGGGTGTGGCTCCTTTGTGTGAGGAACCGCCAGCATCACTTCCACATGATGGGTGGCGGCTGTACGCAGGTGTGGAAGACCGGACACAAAGGAACCCGGCGCGCCCGAAAGCGCCCTGCGCACAGCCACCATAAAACGAAACTGCGGACGCAAAAAAAGCGCCTGCTATCGAACGGTGGCGCTTGTGCGCCTTTGTGTATTTCGGGCTTCCACACCCGTTCGCTGAATTTGCAGCGACGGGTGAACTATAGGTCGGGGTGTGATGCTTGGCAATACTCGGCAATGCGTGGGCAGTAATCATGCGGCCACCTTCTTGCCCTTGCGGTTCAGCATATCCAGCACCTGTTTGGCGCGGCGGCGCTCGCTGCGTGGCAGGCTGTAGCGGATAACGTCGCACGGCAGCCCCCAGTGGTTCGGTACTTTTTCCGGGACGCGCTTGAAGGTCAGGCCGTAGCCGTTCGCCAAGCTGCTAATGGTGCTGTGCAAGCAATGGTCGCCAATGCGCTCAGCCTCAAACCGATTGAGCGGGCCATGGCGCAAAAGGTGCTCCAGTACGCGGCTGATTTTGCTCGGTGCCTTGATGCTGGTGCTGCTAATATTGCCGTGCGACTGGCTGCGTTTCTCTTCGGGGATCGTGGCCTTTTTCATTTAGGCTGCCCCACGCTGCGATGCAAGCGAGTCGCACCATGCAATTACCTCGGCTTCAATCCATGCAACCGATTTTGGGCCAAGGCTTACTTGGGCGGGGAATGTACCAGCGGCAATGCGGCGGTATATTTCGGACGTTGAAAGACTGGTGTAGTCCTTCACTTTGGGCAGCTTGATAAAGCGGCGGGGGAGTTGGGCGGGGTTAGTGTGTGCGGCCATGTGGATGCTCCAGTGCGTTGCAGGTCGTTATCAGGAATCAACGACTGCAATACTGTTAGCTAGGTTATCCACTGGATAGGCCGGGTATTAGTGAAAATAGGCCGGGTATTCATCTTGGCTCTGTGTGGATAAGTCCAGCAAAGCCCCGTGCTTATTGGCTTTGAAATAGGTCGGGTATTTATTTTGACCGGACGGCACCCGCTCCGCGCTTGCGCCAGCTAATTGTTGCGCAAAGTCTGGTGGTTTCTTCTTTGTTGAGTTGGTAGCCTCTGTCGCGTAACCAAGCGGTGGCGAGTGCGTGGACGCCGCGCCCACCTGCCTCGGATGGGTTGTGGGTGCCGTCTTGAGTCAGTTCACGCCAGCATTGGAAGTCCCGCCGCATCTCAGGTGGTGATAGCGGGTTATCTATGCGCAGACACTCGGCAAAGACCATTGCGTCCTCTAGCTGCGCTTCTAGCTCGCAAATGGTGTCTGAGTCCGTCTGCGCTGCCCGTTTAAGATCGTTATTTTCCTGCTCTAACCGTTGCTCGTTTTCACCGCGCCGGGTTAGTTCCGCGTCTTTGGCTGCGAGCATGCCGCGCAGTTCAGCCGCCTCAAGCTCCGCCTGCTTTCGGCTGGTGCGCTCTGCGTCCAATTGTTCGGCGGCACTGCGTTCCCCTTCTTTGCGCAGTTGAGCTTGGCGCATTTTCAGGTAGCCGGGTCCACTCCCGGATGGTGGCACACTGAGTGTGGTGCTGGTGCTGGTGCTGGTGCTGGTCGCGCCCCCTACAATCATGCTTAGGCTGTCGCAGTCATTGGCGACCAGCACTAGTCCAGCTACGAACGCGGCACGCTGGGTTGCCTCTTTGGTTGCTTGGTTGATCCAGTTCCGCGATATCAATACAGCGCCAGCCGGTGCGGCTCCTATGCTGGTAATGATCGTCTTGGGACATGCGCCTTGGCTGGTGCTTTCAAAGTAGTCAGCGAGTGCGGCGGCGGTAATGCCACCGGGGCCAGTGGCAGGATCGAACAGAACCGGGGCGACTATGCGCCGGTCTAGATTTTGATTGGGCGGCAGTGTGCGCAAGAAATCGGCCAGCTCAGATGCTAGAAAGCGCGGGTTGATAGTTTCTTGCTCTGCCCATTCTGCGGCTAGATTTGCCAGCCGAACGGTTCCCGGTGGTTGGTTGGTGCCGCTGCCCATGCGGTGCGCCTGTTTAAATACCCAGTGTTACTCGAATCTTATCAGCAATGTCCAGCCAAGCTCAGCACATCCGCCGAATAACCCTACACACTTGACTAAGAAAACGGTTCTCGGCCAGCCAAAACCGTTAAGCCATACGCTTGATGCTCACCACATTAGCGCCAGCACATAGGGCGTCGATTGAATCAGCCCACGCTTGCATCATCTCGCGGCGCTGCTCTAAATAGGTCGCATGGTTATAGGTGCCTCGTATTTCGTCGCTGTCACCGTGGGCAAGCTGGCGCTCAATCCAGTCTTTGTTGTACCCGCGCCCGTTTAACTCTGTGCTCAGCAAGTGCCGAAAACCGTGGCCTGTTTGGCGGCCTTCATAACCCATCAGGCGCAGCGCCTTGTTGATAGTGTTATCGCTCATTGGCCGGTCGGGTTTTTGCTGGCCGGGGAATAGCAGCGGATAGCTCCCGCTGATTTCTTCTAAGGTGCGCAGAATAGCCACGGCTTGGCGCGGCAAAGGCACCACATGTTGGCGGCGGGCTTTCATGCGCTCTTTAGGGATCGTCCAAGTGGCAGCGTCTAGGTCGAACTCAGACCATGGCGCGGTGCGCAGTTCACCGGGGCGCACGGCGGTAAGCGTTAGCAGGCGAATCGCGCAACGGGTCAGCGCGCTAATGTTGGTGGTGTCTATCTTGCCCAGTAGTTCAGGCAGCTCGGCAAAGGTAACGTGTGGGTGGTGGCGAGCGGCCTTTGCTGGTGCTGCGACTATGCCCAGATCAGTAGCGGGATTAACGTCCACCACACCACCGGCGAGCCCGTACCTGAATATCTGGTGTAACCATTGGCGAATCTTACCGGCGGCGTTCAGCGTGCCGCGTGCCTCCACTTTGCGCACCAGTTCGACTAACTCAGGGCGTGTAATGGCTTTGACTGGGCGAGCGCCGATGATTGCTATCAAGTCATTTTCTAAGTACAGCTTGGCTTTGCGTGCCGTGCTGTCTGCCCAGCGTGGCGAGTTGTATTCAAGCCACTCACGCGCCAGTACTTCAAAGGTTAAGCCCGTTACTTTCTGGGCTAGCTTGTTGGCTTTCTTTTGTTCGCCGGGGTCTATGCCATTAATTAGTTGTTGGCGTGCTTCATCGCGCTTTTGTCTGGCGTTGAGCAAGGTGACGGCAGGGTAAGCGCCAAGCGCTAACATTTTGGCCTTGTCGTTGAAGCGGTAGCGATAGCGCCACAACTTTGAGCCGGTCGTCGTCACTTCTAGGCACAGCCCGTTGCTATCGGGTAGCCGATACAACTTGTCTTTGGGCTTAGCTGCCTTGAGGGCGCTATCAGTGAGTGCCATAGCTATTCCTGTGCAAGCCCTACTAGCCGGGGCTTTGGCTTGAAAATGTGAGTAGATTTCTAGACCGAACCGTATCTACTCACAAATCTACTCACAAAGCTTCGGGCTTACAAGGGAGGTATCAGGAACTACAGACAACAAAAAACCCGCACTAGGCGGGCTTCTTGTGGGCTTTCGGGTGGTTTTGGCACCACCTGAAATTAATTAGTGGTGCCCAGAGACGGAATCGAACCGCCGACACGGGGATTTTCAATCCCCTGCTCTACCGACTGAGCTATCTGGGCAACGGGGCGTATTAGACGGATTTGGCGGATGCATGTCAAGCGTGTTTGTGAAAAATATTTAAAGAAAACGGGCTCTTACGATAAATCGGGGCAAAAGTGATCAAAAAATAATCGCTTTTGCCCTTTGCCGGGTTTTACTCGCTTGGCGGCACGTAACCTTCGGCTTGCGCGTACTCTTCGCCGGAAAGGAATTTATCCATCTCGGCCTGGAGGAATTTGCGGTCTTCGGCGTTCATCATGTTCAGACGACGCTCGTTGATCAGCAAAGTCTGGTGTTTTTGCCACTCATCCCAGGCTTGCTTGGAGACGTTGTTATACAGGTCTTCACCTTTTGGGCCCGGATACGGTGGGCGATCAAGGCCTGGCAGCTCTTGTTTGTGTTTGCGGCACATTACGGTGCGGGTCATGACAATTCTCCTGCGTTCAGTGCATCGGCTGCGCGCTTCAACAGTTTTTTGACTGGAGCGGCGAGTCCGAGGCGCGGTGGTGTGGCGAGGTTATACCAGAGCCAGTCGGCCTCGGCCACGTTGCTGGGGGCGGCGGTGACGTCGACCAGCCACGGCTCGATCGTTAACTGGAAGTGGCTGAAAGTATGAATCAACTCGGCCAGCGGTTTGCGTTCGCCGAGTTCAAGGGCGTGTTGGTTGGCAAAGGGTTCGAGTGCTTGCAGGTCGTTAAGCTCTGGCAGGCTCCAAAGCCCGCCCCAAAGCCCGCTTGCCGGTCTGCGGTAAAGCAGAATGGCGTGTTCGCGGTTGGCCAGTATCGGCATCAGAGCGCGCTTTTGCGGCAGCTCCTTGCGCGGCTTGGGGATTGGGTAACGAATCTCCAGACCCAGCAGATGCGCCTGACAGCCATTCTTTAGCGGGCACAGCAAGCAGCTTGGTTTGCTGCGTGTACACAGCGTTGCCCCAAGATCCATCATTGCCTGCGTGTAGTTGTTCACGCGGCGCTCGGGCGTAAAGCGCTCGGCGACATCCCAGAGTTGTTTGGCCACTTTGGGGTCGCCCGGATAGCCTTCCTGCGCCACATAGCGGGCCAGCACGCGTTTGACGTTGCCATCGAGGATCGGTGCGCGGATCTCCATGCTCAAGCTGGCAATCGCGCCGGCAGTCGAGCGACCAATGCCGGGCAGCTCGGTAAGCGCCTCGACGCTGCGTGGAAATTCCCCGCCGTGCTGACTGACGATGATCTGCGCGGTTTTCTGCAAATTGCGCGCACGGGTGTAATACCCGAGGCCGGTCCACAGGTGCAGCACTTCATCTTCAGGTGCGGCCGCCAGCGCCTGCACGGTCGGCAGGGCGCTCATGAACCGGTCGAAGTAGCCGAGCACGGTGCTTACTTGGGTTTGTTGCAGCATGATCTCGGAAACCCAGACCCGATAAGGCGTGATTGCCTGCTGCCAGGGCAGATCTTTGCGGCCGTGGCTGTCGTACCAATCGAGTACGGCTTGGGAGAATTGCGTGGGACTCATCGTTTGAACAGACCCTTGAGCGCGTCCTTGAGGTCTGGACTGACTTTGTCGCCAAGCTTCTCTTCGAGTTTTTCGGTCAGTTTCTCGCCTGCCAATTGCGCGGCTATCTTGCCCATGCCGGCCTTGTCCAGGCGGCAAGCCTTGGCGCCCAGCTCTAGCGGGCCGCGGCAACGCAGTGGCCATTCGATGCCGACGTAACGTTCATTTACCTGGCACGCCGGGTCTGGCATCTCGCGCTGGTCGCCCTTGAGGGTGATGCCGGCGCGGTAGTCGAGACCCATAACCCGCAGGTCGAGATCACCGTGGCCGCTAACGCTGAGGCCGGGAATGCTCACGGCCAGATCAGGGTTGCTGGCCACGCCGTTGGTGAAGGTCAGGCTGCCCTGGAGTTTCTCGAACGGCGTGCTCTTGTTCGGGAAGTCGCGGGTAATCGGCTTGCGGTTCAGTGTGGCAATACCGATGCACAGCTGTTGCTCAACGTTGGCATCAACCAGCATGCCGTCGTTGAGGGTGAATTTCGAGGTCCCGTTGAGCCCAGCCACCCACTCGCGCTGGCTGTTGCCGGTGGTCGTCAAATCGGCTTGCAGGTCGAGAAGCCCTTTCACCGGAGCGGCATGTTCAGGCGTTTTCAGAAAGGGTTCTATCTGAATGCGCTTGATCTGCTTGTGCAGAGTCAGTTGCGGAATGGCCTTGCGTACATCGACTCTGGCATTGGCGCTGAAGCTGCCGCTACCGAGGTTGCCGCTGGCATTCTCAAGGGTCAGCAGGCCGTTAATGCTTTTCGCCTTGACTGCCAAGTTGCTGATCGCTTGTTGCTTGACGGTCAGGCTGTCCATGTTCAGATCCACCTGCATATCGAGCTTGCGCAGACGCTCAATCGGCAACACCGGAGTATTGCTCCAGGCTTGCTGAGTGGGTGCGTTGGGCAGATCGCTGGTGCCGTTCTTGCCCGCTTTGGCGATGCTTTCCTTGACCTCTGCGTTACGCGCAGCGGTGCTGCTTTTGGTTTTCTCGTCCGGCGCCAGCAGGTAGCGGTCGAGATCGAGCTGGTCGCCCTTGAGCTGCGCGCGCAGCGCTTGCTTGGTAACGCTGGCAATGGCGAGGTTGCCGGTGAACTTGCTGTCGTCGAGTTGTACTTTGAGGTCGTCGAGTTGGACGCTGTCCGGGCTGCCACTGAGGCGGGTGACCAGTTCGAACTTGCGCAGGGTTTTATCGTCGTTCATCGGCGGCAGCTGGTGGCCGATACCGTTCAGGAACTCGCGCAGATTGATCTCGGCAATCGACAGCCCGCCGGTCAGTTTGGGCGCTTTCTGGTCAAGCTCGGTGACCTTGATTTCACCGAGTGCGCGCAGCTGGTTGGCCGAGAGCTTGAGGTTGCTCCACTCGGCAACTTGCTTGGTCAGGTCGACCAGAATCTGGCCTTGCATGGAGTAGGTGAGGGTTTGCCCGTTGAGCGGCTCGCCAGACGCTTCACCTGAAATTCTGGCGTTTTCCAATTGGTAGCGTTTGCTGTTTCGGTCGATACGCAGGTCACCTTGCAGCTCGGTGCGCGCACGAATCAACGGCTTGTTGGTGCCAAAGAATGCACTCAGCTTGATAGGCACAGCCTGCCCTTCGCTGATGGCGCCAGTGGTGAGCTGAATGCTTTCGGCGCTGAATTGCTGGCCCTTCTGTGCATCGCTGTATTCCACGCGGGCGCCGTTAACAATCAGGCTGTCGATATCCAGCTTCATGGGCTCGGAGCGTTTGGCGGGCGTCTCTGCGGTTTTTTCAGGTTCTGCTGGCGCTGCAGGTTGGCCATCGGCAGCGGCGGTTTTTTGCGGATGACCGATGTCTTCCCAGTTGCCGTGGCCTTTTTCGTCACGCTGAAGATTCAGGTTGAGACCGTCGATGCGGATGTCGCTCATCTGGATCTGCTTGCTCAGCAGCGGCAATACCCGCACGGAAAGGCCAAGCAGGCGCAAATCGGCGAACGGTTGGTCGGGTGTCGAGGCGCTGGCGACAGTCGCATCGGTCAGCTCAAGGCCAAGCCACGGGAACAGACTCCAGCCGATATCGCCGTTCAGCGTCAGCTCGATATTGGCTTTTTCGCGTGCCAGATCGCGGATTTCGTCTTTGTAGTCGTTGGGATCGAACAGGTGCGTCAGGATAAAACCCGCCGCCACGATGATCAGCAACAGTCCGAGGAAAAACAGGCCCAGGATTTTGCCGAGCGATTTCATGGACGATTCCTTGTATGCATTGGCTTTTATTTAGAGCGAAGAAGTATAGCGCCCATGTGATGACTATTTAGCATAAAGCGCCACGCGATCGGCAATTGCCAGGCTGGCAGTCAGCCCCGGCGATTCGATCCCGTACAGGTTTATCAGGCCTTCCAGCCCATGTATGGCTGATGTTTGGATGATGAAGTCGGCCGGCGGTTCCCCTGCACCACTCAGTTTAGGGCGGATGCCGCTGTACGCCGGGCTGAGCCGGGCGCTGTCGAGCGCGGGGAAGTAGCGGCTAATGGCCGCGGCAAAGGCGTCGCGCAGCTGTGCATCGACGTTGTAGTCAATGCGCTCGATGTATTCAGTGTCAGGGCCGAAACGTAACTGGCCGCCCATGTCCAGAGTGGCGTGCACGCCGAGCCCGGCGTTGTTGGCCTCCGGCATCGGGTAGATCAGATGATTGAATGGCGAGCGGCCGCTGTAACTGAAATAGCGGCCCTGACACAGATGCAGCTTGGGAATGGTCGCGCCTGGCAATTCGCTGGTTTGCTGCGCCAGTTGCTGAGCAAAAAGCCCGCAGGCATTGATGACCTGCTGGGCTTTGATCTGGAATGGCTCGCCGGCACTTATTCCGCTGGCGATCCAGCCATCCGGGGCGCGCTGCAGTTGGCTTACGCGGGTGTTGAGCACCAGTTGCGCGCCATGGCGTTCGGCAGCACCGAGCAGCGAATGGATAAATTCGTGGCTGTCGATAATGCCGGTGTGCGGTGAGTAGAGCGCCGCCACTGCGCTGACCGCCGGTTCGAGCTGCTGCAATTGCGCGCGACTGATTTCTTGCAGCGGCTCGACACCCGATGCAATGGCATTGCTGGCCAGTGCGTCGAGGCGGCTGATTTCATTGGCAGTTACCGCGACCAGTAATTTGCCGATTTTGCGGTGCGCAACCTGATGCTGCGCGCACCAACTGTAAAGACGCTCACGGCCTTCAAGGCAGAGTTGCGCCTTGAGCGAGCCGGGCGCGTAGTAAATGCCAGCGTGCATCACCTCGCTATTACGGCTGGAGGTGTGGCTGCCAATCAGGCTTTCGGCCTCCACAATCAACAGGCTCTGCTGCGGGTTGACCAGGCGTGCAGCGCAGGCCAGACCCACTGCGCCGCCGCCAATTACGAGGGTGTCGATGCTGTCCATCCGGTCACTCAATTGCAGTTATTCGGCAGAATTGTTCTTCTGATCGGCGCTTGCTTCAAGGTTTACCCCGATTGGGCCTATAATGCCTGCCCATTTTGCACAATGATTTCGTGGAGCAGGTGATGGCCGAACGTACGGCATGCGTCGAGCGCAACACCCTTGAGACCCAAATCAAGGTTTCAATCAACCTGGACGGCACCGGTAAGGCCCGTTTTGACATTGGCGTACCGTTTCTTGAGCACATGCTCGATCAAATCGCACGCCACGGTCTGATTGACCTGGATATCGAGTGTAAGGGCGATCTGCATATCGATGATCACCACACCGTCGAAGACGTCGGTATTACCCTCGGTCAGGCCTTCAGCAAGGCTGTCGGCGACAAGAAGGGCATGGTCCGTTATGGCCACTCTTACGTCCCGCTGGATGAGGCGCTGTCGCGCGTAGTTATCGACTTCTCCGGGCGTCCCGGCCTGCAAATGCACGTGCCGTTTACCCGCGCTGTAGTCGGCGGTTTTGACGTGGACTTGTTCCAGGAGTTCTTCCAGGGCTTCGTCAACCATGCGCTGGTAAGCCTGCACATCGATAACCTGCGTGGCACCAACACCCACCACCAGATCGAAACCGTGTACAAGGCATTTGGCCGCGCATTGCGCATGGCCACTGAGCTGGACCCGCGTATGGCGGGCCAGATGCCTTCGACCAAGGGCGTGCTCTGATGCAAACAGTCGCGGTAATCGATTACGGCATGGGCAACCTGCATTCGGTGTCCAAAGCGCTGGAGCACGTTGGTGCTGGCCGGGTGCTGGTCACCAGTGACGAGAAAGTGATTCGCGAAGCCGACCGCGTGGTTTTCCCGGGTGTTGGCGCTATCCGCGACTGCATGGCTGAAATTCGCCGGCTGGGCTTCGACACGCTGGTCCGTGAAGTGAGCCAGGACCGTCCGTTTCTGGGCATCTGCGTGGGTATGCAGGCGCTTATGGAGAGCAGCGAAGAGAACGCCGGCGTTGACTGCATTGGCATGTTTCCAGGGCAAGTTCGCTTCTTCGGCAAGGATCAGGTCGAAGACGGCGAAGCGCTGAAAGTGCCGCACATGGGCTGGAACGAGGTCGCGCAAACGATCAAACACCCGCTGTGGCACAACATTCCGGACATGGCGCGCTTCTACTTCGTGCACAGCTATTACATCGAAGCCGGCAACCCCAAGCAGGTCGTCGGTCGTGGTCATTACGGCAAGGATTTTGCCGCCGCGCTGGCTGAAGGTTCGCGCTTTGCCGTGCAATTCCATCCGGAGAAGAGCCATACCCATGGCCTGCAATTGCTGCAGAACTTCGCCGCCTGGGATGGCCGCTGGTAATGGCCCGGAGCAAGATCACTGCGCAACTCAAACTTGAGCCGGCTCAGGAACAAGCCGCTGTAGAGGCGCTCAAGCGTTTTCTCGAACAGCGTTTCGAGCTTGAGCTGGGCTCGTTTGAAGTGCATGAAGTGCTCGAGATGTTCAGCCGGGAAATTGCCCCGCTTTATTACGACAAGGCGATCGCCGATGTGCAGGCCGTTCTCAGTGACCGGTTTGTCAGCATCGAAAGCGACTTGTGGGCGCTCGAGAAGAGCTGACCTTTAAATTTTATAAGACTTGAACAGGTTCAACCGATGCTGATTATTCCCGCTATCGATCTGAAAGACGGCGCCTGCGTGCGCCTGCGTCAAGGCCGTATGGAAGATTCCACAGTGTTCTCCGATGATCCGGTGAGCATGGCTGCCAAGTGGGTGGAGGGCGGTTGCCGCCGTCTGCATCTGGTTGACCTGAACGGCGCATTTGAAGGCCAGCCGGTCAACGGTGAAGTGGTTACGGCAATTGCCAAGCGCTATCCGCATTTGCCGATCCAGATCGGCGGCGGCATTCGCTCGCTGGAAACCATCGAGCATTACGTCAAAGCGGGCGTCAGCTACGTGATCATCGGCACCAAGGCGGTTAAACAGCCTGAGTTTGTTGCCGAAGCGTGTAAGGCATTTCCGGGCAAAGTAATTGTGGGTCTGGATGCCAAAGATGGTTTTGTCGCCACCGATGGTTGGGCAGAAGTCAGCAGCGTGCAGGTCATCGACCTGGCCAAGCGCTTTGAGGCGGATGGCGTCTCAGCAATCGTATACACCGACATCGCCAAAGACGGCATGATGCAGGGCTGCAACGTACCGTTCACAGCGGCGCTGGCAGCGGCGACCAGCATTCCGGTAATCGCTTCTGGCGGAATCCATAATCTGGGCGACATCAAAACCCTGCTCGACGCCAAGGCGCCGGGAATCATCGGCGCAATCACCGGCCGTGCAATCTACGAAGGCACGCTGGATGTGGCCGAAGCTCAGGCTTTCTGCGACAGCTACAAAGGCTGATTGAACGTGCGCAAGGCGGGCTGACCCAAGCGTTGCCCGCACTACACAGGACGGCGATATGACCCTGGCTAAACGTATTATTCCTTGCCTCGACGTCGACAACGGTCGCGTGGTCAAGGGTGTCAAATTCGAGAATATTCGCGACGCCGGTGATCCGGTAGAAATCGCCCGTCGTTATGACGAGCAGGGCGCTGACGAAATTACCTTTCTCGACATCACCGCCAGCGTTGATGGCCGTGACACCACGCTGCATACCGTTGAGCGTATGGCCAGCCAGGTGTTTATCCCGCTGACAGTTGGCGGCGGCGTGCGCACCGTGCAAGACATCCGCAACCTGCTCAATGCCGGTGCAGACAAGGTGTCGATCAACACCGCTGCGGTATTCAATCCGGAGTTTGTCGGCGAAGCGGCGCAGCGCTTCGGCTCGCAGTGCATCGTCGTGGCCATCGACGCCAAGTGCGTTTCGGCGTCAGGCGAAGTACCGCGCTGGGAAATCTTCACCCACGGCGGGCGCAAACCAACTGGTTTGGACGCAGTGCTCTGGGCAAAGAAAATGGAAGACCTTGGCGCCGGTGAAATCCTCCTGACCAGCATGGATCAGGATGGCATGAAGAACGGTTTCGACCTCGGCGTTACCCGCGCAATCAGCGAAACTGTGGGTATTCCGGTGATTGCCTCGGGCGGCGTTGGCAACCTCGATCATCTCGCTGATGGCATCTTGCAAGGCAAGGCTTCGGCCGTGCTGGCAGCAAGCATTTTCCACTTCGGCGAATACACCGTACCGGAAGCCAAGGCCTACCTTGCCAGCCGCGGCATTGTCGTGCGCTGATCCGCTACATGTAACGCGAAAAGGCGCTCATTTGAGCGCCTTTTTTGTGCGTATTAAGCACAAAAATTGCCCATTTATTGCAGTCATGCGCCGAGATAGAGCGGTCGCGCAAAAGTTCCCGACAGGGTGTGATCTGCGTCTCACTTGATCAAGTTTTGCCTTTGCGCGCAGTCAAACACAGCTAAGCTGGCCCCTCGTTTTATTGACTAAACCTAGGTTGCGAGCTGTCTTATGTGGAAGCGTTTCTGCTGGATGAGCGCCTGTGCGCTCGTGATGATTTCAACAATGGCGCGTGCTGAAATCGACCCTGAATACCGCATGGTATTGCTCACCGAAAATTTCCCGCCATACAACATGGCCATCAACGGTAAAAACTTCGCCCAAGAAGACAATATCGATGGCATCGCCGTGGACATCGTCCGCGAAGTGTTCAAGCGTGCAGGCATCAAATACAACCTGACACTGCGCTTCCCGTGGGACCGGATCTACAACCTGGCCATGACCAAGCCCGACTATGGCGTGTTTGTCACGGCGCGCCTGCCCGAGCGTGAAGACCAGTTTAAATGGGTCGGGCCGATCGGGCCGGATGACTGGGTATTGCTCGGCAGGAGCGACAACACCATCACCCTGAAAAACCTCGACGAGGCAAAAAATTACAAGGTGGGCGCCTACAAAGGTGACGCTATTGCTCAGCATCTGACCGAAAAGGGTCTGCAGCCGATTACCGTGCTGCGTGATCAGGCCAACGCGCAAAAGCTAATGTCTGGCGAGATCGACTTGTGGGCGACGGGCGATCCGGCTGGCCGCTATCTGGCCAAGCAAGCCGGTATCACTGGCTTGAAGACCGTTTTGCGCTTCGACACTGCGCAGCTGTATCTGGCGCTCAACAATGAAGTGCCGGATGAAGTGGTGCAGAAGTTGCAGTCCGAACTGGATGCGCTGCGCAAAGAGGGATTTGTTGACGATATTCTCAACAACTACCTGTAAGCCTGCATTTACCTAAGCTCGGTTTTGTGCTCGGCTCGATGCCGGGCGCAGCCGTTAACAATAATCACAACAGAGCGAATCATCGAATGCTGAAAACCCTGAAAATCGGTTTGCTGTTCGGCTTGGCCATGGCGGCGTGCGCTGCACGCGCAGAACTGCCGGAAGACTACAAGGTGGTGTTGCTGACGGAAAACTTTCCGCCATTCAACATGGCTGTCGATGACAAGAACTTCGCTCGTGATGATGGCATTGACGGCATCAGCGCCGACATCGTGCGGGAAATGTTCAAGCGTGCCGGTATCAAATATTCGCTGACTCTGCGCTTCCCGTGGGATCGCCTGTACCGGCTGACACTGGAAAAGCCCAACTACGCACTGTTCTCAACGACCTTCACCCCAGAGCGCGAGCCGCTGTTCAAATGGGTCGGCCCGCTGGCTAAAACCGGCTGGGTACTGCTCTCGGCGCCGGGCAACACCATCAGCGTTGCAACCCTGAAAGATGCCGCGCAATACACCATCGGCGCCTATAAAAACGATGCCGTGAGCCAGCATCTTGAGTCGCAGGGCATGTCGCCCATCAACGCGCTGCGCGATCAGCAGAACATCGCCAAGCTGATGGATGGCAAGATCGACCTGTGGGCAACCACCGATCCAGTCGGCCGTTACCTGGCCAAGCAGGAAGGCGTTACCGGCCTCAACACCGTGCTGCGCTTCAACGAAGCCGAACTGTACCTCGCCCTCAACAAAGACACCCCGGACGAAGTAGTCGAACGCCTGCAAAAAGCCCTCGATGAACTGCGCAAAGAAGGCTTCGTCGACGACATGACCAACAGCTACCTGTAGCCGTACCCCGACGTTTTTTGGGCGCGCCGAACCGCGCCCATATCCAACATCCGTATAGGTTTCCCGCCGTACCCAAGACCGGAGGATGGATAGCGGCGCAAAGCAACGCAATCCGTCATTACGTAATCCGTCACGGCGCACACCGGATCCATGGCCCAACCGTGCCCATATCCGAGATCGGCATGACGGAAGCCCCTACGGGGATTCCATCCTCCACATATGCCCGCCCGCCGTACCCAAGACCGGAGGATGGATGGCGGAGCGAAGCAACGCGTTCCGTCATGTCGTAATCCATCACGACGCACACCGGACCAATTGCACAACCGCGCACATATCCGAAATCGCCATGACGGAAGCCCCTGCGGGGATTCCATCCTCCACATATGCCCGCCCGCCATACACAAGACCGGAGGATGGATAGCGGCGCAAAGCAACGCAATCCGTCATTGCGCGATCCGTATTGACACACAACCTCAATTATTCCGGACCACCCCAGTCGATGGGATATATCCCGTTGCGCACATCCCGGTGAAAGGTGGAATACGGCCAGTCTTTCACCCGGCAGACCCAACCATGAGTGAGCGGATTTCCGTGTACGTAATCCACGTGCTCACGGAAGTCCTTCTCGTCACGAATCAAACGTTCCCAGAATCTACGTTGCCAAATGCCGCGTTCACCGCGAAGAATGCGCACGTTCGAGCGTGATTCCCCGCGCGGTAATGATTGGCTAAAAGTGGACTTGATCAGGCGCCAGCGAAGCGAATAATTGCTATCGCCAGCCGGTAGCGTTAATACGCAATGGATATGCTCCGGAAGAACGACCCACGCATCGATTTGGAACGGGTGCAGGGTCTTAACCCGCCGCACCGCGTCGCGTAGCAAGCCGATATGTTGGATTAACAGGTCGTTGTCTTCGCGATGCAACAGGTTCACGGTGAAGAACCAAGTCGCCCCAGGCACATAAATACGTCGATAGTTCGGCATCCTTGCCCCTCCCTTGCATCGGCCAAAGCATAGTCGGGATAAAAGAGCCCGTTAGCACAGCCACCGAAATGCCAATGAACCGGAAAATGGATAGGCCGGCGGATGCATACGATTGAAGGATGAACACGTCGGAGGATGGATAGCGGAGCGCAGCAACGCAATCCGTCGTTGCGTAATCCGTCAATGGCGCGCATCGGATCAATGGCTCAACCGCATACATATCCAGGATTGTCATGACGGAAGCCCCTACGGGGATTCCATCCTCCACATATGCCGCCGCACAAATCCGGAGGATGGATAGCGGCGCGAAGCAACGCAATCCGTCATCGGCACTTAGTTGCTGCGGGTTACGTTCAGGCCTTTGAGCAGGTTCAGGGCTTGGCTCAGTTGGTAGTCGTCGTCCTGCAGCTTGCGCTTGCTGGCGGCCTGGCTGCCGGTTGGCTTGTCTTTGCCGCCGTTGCCGTTACCGAGGTGGCCTTGCAGATCGGCTTCTTTGTAGATGGAGTCTGCTTGTAGCTTGGTGACTTTGGCGCGGGTGACTTCGATGTCTGGCACGATGCCCTGCGCCTGAATCGAGCGGCCATTAGGCGTGTAGTACAACGCCGTGGTGAGTTTCAGGGCGCGGTCGTTGGTCAGCGGCAATACGGTTTGGACCGAGCCTTTACCGAAGCTGTCGGTGCCCATCAGCACGCCGCGTTTGTGGTCTTGCAGGGCGCCGGCGACGATCTCGGAAGCCGAGGCGCTGCCGCCGTTGATAAGTACCACCAATGGCACGCCTTCGCTGGCGTCGGCCGGATCTGCGGAGAAGCGCAGTTCCGAATTGGGGATGCGGCCCTTGGTGTAGACGATGAGGCCTTTCTTGAGGAAGTGGTCAGTCACTTCAACCGCTGCCTGCAGAACGCCGCCTGGGTTGTTGCGCAAGTCGAGAACGATACCGCTGAGCTTCTTGGCGTTTTCCTTGCGCAGTTTGGCCAGTGCCTTGCCGACTTCTTCGCCGGTTTTAACCTGGAACTGGGTGATGCGCAGGTAGCCGTAGCCGTCGTCCAGCAATTCGCTCTTAACGCTTTTGACCTTGATCGCTGCGCGAGTCAGGGTCACGTCGAATGGTTTGCCGCCGTCGCGTACCAGGGTCAGCTTGATCTTGCTGCCTGCTTTGCCGCGCATCTTGTCGACGGCTTCCATCATAGACAGGCCTTTGGTCGGCTGGTCGTCGATCTTGATGATCAGGTCGCCCGGCTGGATGCCTGCCGCCGAGGCCGGGGTGTCGTCGATGGGCGATATCACTTTGACGAAGCCGTCTTCCATGCCGACTTCAATCCCCAGGCCGCCAAACTCACCGCTGGTGCTTTCCTGCAGTTCAGCGAAGTCATCTGGCTCAAGGTAGGCCGAGTGCGGGTCGAGGTTGCTGAGCATGCCTTTGATGGCGTTTTCCAGCAGGGTCTTGTCGCTCACCGGTTCGACGTAGGCGGTTTTGATCCGGTCCATCACCTCGGCAAAAGTGCGCAGCTCATCGAGCGGCAGCGGCGCCTTGCTGCTGGCTACAGTCTCAGTGGGCTCTGCAGCGTGCAACAACGAGGCTCCGCCCAGCAGTGTTGCTGCCAGGGCGAGCGATGTGGCGCGGAACAATTGCGGCATAGCGTACAAACTCCTACACGATGAGGTGGCGCATATCTTGTGGCGCAAAACGGGCGGTGTAACGCATTAGCGTAACGACCGTTTACAAAATGTTTAAGTTCAGTAAGTAAATCACGTTTTAACTCTGCACTGGCATCTGCCTTTAATTAAGTGGTTGCCGGTGCACATGAAAGTTGTTGTTCAACCCTGCGAGCGGCACCATTGCGTCGGGTTGCTGGGGCGGCCTTGCTGGCGAATGGCGAAGTACAGGGCCGGGGTGCTCTGCCCGCCGCTGGTGCCGACAGTCGCGATGGCCTCACCGGCTTTGACGATGTCGCCGGCATCTTTCAACAGGCTCTGATTGTGGCCGTAGAGCGTCAGATAGCCGTTGCCGTGGTCCAGAATCACCAACAGGCCGGCGCCGCGTAACCAGTCGGCAAACACCACGCGGCCACCGTGTACGGCGTGAACCTGGCTGCCGGCTTGCGCGCCGATGAGTACGCCGTCCCACTTGGTGCGGGTGTCTTCGCCGCGTGCGGTGCCAAAGCTTGCGACGATTCGCCCGTTAACCGGCCATGGCAATTTGCCCTTGGCCTTGGCGAACGGGCCGCCGTATACCGCGCCCGAAGTAACAATCGGGCCGCTGGCTGGGCGGCTTGGGGTAGCGCTTTGCTGCTCGCGTTGTTGTTCACGTGTTTCGGCGAGTGCCCGTTGGCGCGCCAGCTCGGCTTCGCGGGCCTGGCGGGCGAGGGTGGCTTCGATGGTTTTGATTACGTTGGTGAGTTGTTGCTGGTCTTTCTGGCGGGATTTTAGCTTGCGGTCACGATCTGAATATTGCTTGTCGAGCTTGGCCAGTGCCAGTTTTCGCTCTTCCCGCACCTTGGCCAGTTTGGCCGTACGGTCGTCCAGTGCGTTTTTCTGCTCCAGCAGTTTGTTTTGCTGGGCGATGATGTCTTGTTCAACGTTACGCAGTTGCTCGAGCGTCTCGTTGAAGGCGCTGAGCTGTTCCATGCGCGCCTCGCTGACGTAGTCGTAATACGTCATGGTGCGCGAGAATTTTTCCGGGTTTTGCTGGTTGAGCAGCAGCTTGAGGTATTCCTGCCGGCCGCTCTGGTAAGCCGCGCGGGCTTGAATGCCGATCAGTCGTTGCTGTTCATGGCGCGCTTCTTCGAGTTTTTTTTTCTCTGCATCCAGCCGTTTGGCTTCTTCTTCACCGCTTTCCAGTTCTTTTTGCAGGTCGTTGACCTGTTTCTCCAACTGGCCCATCTCGGTTTCAGTCTGCTTAAGCGACTTCTGCACGCCGGACTTTTCTTTCTGCAGGTTATCCAGCAGTTTTTTCAGTTCGGCAACATCCTTCTGCGCCGCTTTGAGCTGTTGTTCGGCGGCTGCTTTGTCATCGGCAAATACCGGAGACACCAGGCAGGTCATAAGCACGAAGATGAGAGCGCGATACATGGGGCGGGCGGCACCTGGATAAAGGGTCGGACTGTGGATAACTCAGCGCGGGTGTGGGCAACTCAAACCTGGCCAAACCAGCCGGGAGCATACGCCAATGGCCTGCTCCAGCTGTAATCGGGGTGGCTTGATAATGCACGACCAGCCACACAACGCACGCGACCTAGTATGCCTAAAAAATCGGCGACCCGCTGCATGCTTGTCTGCCAGCCGTGCGGGCTGGCAGGTTTGCGCTGTGATGCAGGCCTTATTTCAGGCTGACGATGCTGGTGCCGGTCATTTCGGCAGGCACTTCGAGGCCCATCAACGTCAACATGGTCGGAGCCACATCGGCTAGAACGCCGCCTTCACGCAGGTCAACGTTACGTTTGCCGACATAAATGAAAGGCACCGGCTCGCAGGTATGAGCGGTATGTGCCTGGCCGGTGCAGACGTCTTCCATCTGTTCGACGTTGCCGTGGTCGGCAGTAATCAGTGCTTCGCCGCCGACTTTGTCGAGGGCTGTCACGATGCGACCCACACAGCTGTCGAGGCATTCAACGGCGGCGACGGCGGCCGAGAACACGCCAGTGTGGCCAACCATGTCGCCGTTGGCGTAGTTGACGACAATCACGTCGTAGCGCTGATTTTCAATCGCATCGACAATTTTGTCGGTGACTTCGGGTGCGCTCATCTGCGGCTGCAAGTCGTAGGTTGCGACGTTTGGCGACGGGATCAGAATGCGTTCCTCGCCTGCAAACGGCTCCTCGCGGCCACCGGAGAAGAAGAAGGTTACGTGCGCGTACTTCTCGGTCTCGGCAATGCGCAGCTGGGTCTTGCCCTGCTTGGCCAGGTATTCGCCGAGCACGTTGCTCAAGGCATCCGGTTTGAATGCGCTTGGGGTTTTGATGCTGGCGGAGTATTGGGTCAGCATCACGAAGTCAGCCAGCTTAGGCACGTAGCCACGCTCGAACTCGCTGAAGTCCGGCTCGACAAAAGTGCGGGTCAATTCGCGGGCGCGGTCGGCGCGGAAGTTCATGAACACCACCGCGTCGCCATCTTCAACGCGTACAGCGTCGCCGATGGTGGTGGCTTTGACGAATTCGTCGTTCTCTTCGCGGGCGTAGGCGGCGGCGAGGCCGGCTTGTGCGGACTCGGCGTTGAACAGACCCTGGCCGGCGGCGATCAGTTGGTAGGCTTGCGCTACGCGATCCCAGCGATTGTCGCGGTCCATCGCAAAGTAGCGGCCGATCAGGCTGGCGAAACGGCCTTTGCCAATGCGGGCGAAGGTGTTTTCAATGAACTCGATTGGCGCTTCAGCGCTTTTCGGCGGCGTATCGCGACCATCAAGGAAGGCGTGCAGGTAGATTTTTTCTGCGCCACGCTGAGCGGCCAGTTCGATCATTGCCGCAATGTGGTCCTGATGGCTGTGTACACCGCCATCCGAGAGCAGGCCGAGGATGTGCACGGCTTTACCGGCGCCAACGGCCTTGTCGACCGCGCTGGTAATCGCGGGGTTGTTGAAAAAGTCGCCGTCTTGAATGGCTTTGGTCACGCGGGTGAAATCCTGATACACCACGCGGCCGGCACCGAGGTTCATGTGGCCGACTTCCGAGTTGCCCATCTGGCCATCTGGCAGGCCAACATCCATGCCGCTGCCCGAGATCAAACCGTGTGGCTGAGTGGCCAGCAGGTGATCGTAAACCGGGGTGTTTGCGGCGTAGATAGCGTTGAATTCCGGGTTGTCACTATGGCCGAAGCCATCAAGGATAATCAGGACCAAAGGGGTTGGCGTGGCGCTCATAAAGCTGGCTCACTCTGCGTTTTGTGCGAAAGATCAGCCATTTTAAGCCCTGCGAGCGCCTACGTCACCGCCACAGACGTTTTGCGCGACATAGGGCCGCTGGGGACGGGGTGTTTGCTCCGATGCAAGTGTGTTGATTGTTTGTATAGAAGGCAGCGGTCAGCGCGCTTTCGTCGGTACGTGTGCTGATTGTGGTGCTCAAACATGCGCAGGCTGGCGGTCTGCCGAGGTGCCAGTCGATCAGGTCGTGCGGCTTAAATCGCCAGGCAAAGGCCTACAGCCGGTAACATGTAGGGCTGCCTCATCGTGACTGATAGTGGTAAAGTCACGCGCAATTTCGTGTGTTGCCAGTCTGGAAGATTGGCTTTTGTGGGCTTGAACCGGTTGTGGTTAGAGCTGCACGCACGGTTCTCAGAGGGAGAGCACGCCAGGAATGGTCTGCTCCTTCCGACTTATCGCCCTGGAATATTCTGATGCTTGCCCATCTTATCGAATTCGTTACAAACCACTTTATTCTGAGTGGCATTTTCGTCGTACTGCTGGTGTTGCTGCTGTTCACTGAAATGCGCAAAGGCGGCAAAAGCCTGAGCAGCCGCGAGTTGACTGCATTGCTCAACAGCGAGCAGGGTGTGGTTGTGGATATCCGTAATCAGAAAGACTTCTCGGCAGGTCATATTGTTGGTTCTGTACACATCCCGTACGAAAAGTTGACGTCGCGCATCGCCGAGCTTGAGAAATTCAAAGACAAGACCGTTATCGTGGTCGATGCAATGGGTCAGCATGCTGGCACCTCTGCACGTGAGCTGATGAAGGCTGGCTTCACTGCCGCCAAGCTTGCCGGCGGCATTGCTAGCTGGCGTGGTGATAACCTTCCCGTGGTGAAGTGATATGTCTGAAGTCGTAATATATTCGAGTGACTACTGCCCGTTCTGCATGCGCGCCAAGCAATTGCTGAGCAGTAAAGGCGTAGACTTCAAAGAAATACAGGTTGATGGCAAACCGGGCGTTCGCGCTGAAATGACCAAGAAAGCTGGCCGTACGTCGGTGCCGCAGATCTGGATCGGCAGCACTCACGTTGGCGGCAGCGACGAGCTATATGCGCTGGAGCGCGCGGGCAAACTCGACGCGTTGCTCAAAGGCTGACATCGGGTGTGATTACCGCCGGCAGGCCCGCGGGCTGCTGATGCAGGTAATCACCCTTCAATTAACTGGCATTAACTACAAGAAGGCTTTGGCATGACTGAGCAAGCTAACAACGGCGCCGCACAGGGCGAACAAACTCCGCAGTTTTCCCTGCAGCGTATTTATGTGCGTGACCTGTCCTTTGAAGCGCCGAAGAGCCCTGAGATTTTCCGTCAGGAATGGACTCCAAGCGTTGAGATGGACCTGAACACTCGTCAGAAGTCGCTTGATGGCGATTTCCACGAAGTGGTGCTGACCCTGTCCGTAACCGTCAAGAACGGTGAAGAAGTTGCCTTCATTGCTGAAATCCAGCAGGCCGGTATCTTCCTGATCAAGGGCCTCGATGCAGCATCGATGAGCCACACCCTCGGCGCTTTTTGCCCGAACATCCTGTTCCCGTATGCACGCGAAACCCTGGACAGCCTGGTTGTTCGTGGCTCGTTCCCAGCCCTGATGCTGGCACCGGTGAACTTCGATGCCCTGTATGCCCAAGAGCTGCAGCGTATTCAGCAAGCAGCTCCGGACGCCACTGTTCAGTAACACCGAATAGTGTTGCTCTGCAGCAACCGCTGAAACAAAACCCCGAAGGCCCAGGCCTCGGGGTTTTTTGTTTTATGGGATTTGGATACTCGCCGCGAGAGAAAGCCTATTGTTCACCCCATATGCCGCCATGACGGATTAACCTACGGTTTATCCATCCTCCGTTCGAATTATGCATCTACCGCAAATCCCCGGCCAAACCCCATCGGAGGATGGATAGCCCTGTGGGCAATCCGTCATGGCCATGTATGCCTCGCGAAAATATTCGCGCCGCCGCGCAATCTCACGACGCAAAAAACGCCCGATCTGGTGCAACCGATACTTAGTCATGACGGATTAACCTGCGGTTTATCCATCCCTCATTTAGTTAATGCATCTGCCGCAAATCCCCGGCCGAACCCCGTCGGAGGATGGATAGCCCTGCGGGCAATCCGTCATAGCGATGTATGCCTTGCGAACCATTCGCGTCGCCGCGCAAGCTCACGACGCAATCAAACGCCCGATCTTGCGCAACCGATAATCAGCCATGACGGATTAACCTGCGGTTTATCCATCCTCCGTTGGGTTAATGCGGCCGCCGCAAATCCCCGGCCGAACCCCGTCGGAGGATGGATAGCCCCGTCGGGGCAATCCGTCATAGCGATGCATGTCCCGCGAAAATATTCGCGCCGGTACCCAATCCCACGATGCAATCAAACGCCCGATCTGGTGCAACCGATAATCAGTCATGACGGATTAACCTGCGGTTTATCCATCCTCCGTTTGAATTATGCGTCCGCCGCAAATCTTCTGCCGAACCCCATCGGAGGATGGATAGCCCTGTGGGCAATCCGTCATGGCGATTTACGACCCGCAAAACATTTTCAGCCAAGCACCTTGGCCTGTGTGTCCGGCGCGCTTTAACTCGCCAGCCACTGTGGGATTCTGCGTTCGAGGTAATAGCCCGGTTTTTTCACGCTGCCGTCGATGAAGCCAACGTGGCCGCCGTGTGCGTGCAGTTCAAACTCGGTGCTGGCCGAGAGTTCATGCGCATCCGGCAGGCTTTGGCGGAATACGAAGGGATCGTCTGCGGCCTGAATCAGCAGCGTGCGGCATTCGATTGCGCCGAGGTAATAACGGCTCGATGAGCGTTTGTAATAATCCTGCGCATCGCTAAAACCATGCAGCGGCGCGGTGATGCGGCCGTCAAAGTCCCAGAAGGTGCGCATATTCTCAAGCGAGCCCAGACTATCGAGCTTGGCCAGGTGTTCGGTTTGGCCGTGATGGGCAAACAGGCGCTGTTTATTCTTTACATAGGCGACCATCTCGCGCATGAAGTGCGCTTGATACACCTTGGAAAAACCTATGCCGATACGGTCCGCGCACTGGTCCAGCCGGTAGGGCACCGATACCGCCACCGCGCCTTGCAGGTGGCTTTGCGCGCCACTTTCGCCCAGGTATTTGAGCAACACATTGCCGCCCAGCGAATAACCCACCGCATACAATGGCGCCATTGGCCGCTGGGCGCGCAGGTGATTGATGGTTTCGCGCAAATCTTCACTGGCACCCGAATGGTATGCTCGGGGCAAAAGGTTGGGCTCGCCCGAACAGCCGCGCCAATTCAAGGCCACACTGGCCCAGCCCTGTTGCGCCAGACTCTGCTGCAAGCCGAGCACATAAAGTGAGCTGGAGGAGCCGGTAAGACCGTGCAGCACCAGAACCAGCGGCGCCTCGACATCGTGTTGGCCGTACCAGTCGAGGTCGAGAAAGTCGCTGTCAGCCAGCCACAGACGTTCCCGGCGACGCTCAAGCTTCGGCGGGGTGCGACACATCGAATTCCACAGCGTTTGGCTATGTGCGCCAGGTAACCACCAGGCTGGTTTAAATGCTGTGTTCATGCTGTTTCCGATCTGTAGTTCGTCGGGCGCCGATTCCCCGAGCCGACGCAAGCAGGCGCTTCAGGCGCAATACCCGTCACGCCAGCACTGCAAAAGCCTGCCTTGGTTTAAGCCGTGCGCTGCCACAGGGCGTAGTAAACCTGCCCGGATTTCTTCTCCCGGTGCAGGCGCCAGTTGCCTGGCAAGCCCAGTGTGGATGGCGCGGTTTCGCTTTCACTATAAATCCACGCATCACTGCTCAGCCAGCCGTGTGTTTCCAGCAGATTGCACGCTGGGGCCAGCAGATTCTGGTGGAACGGCGGATCGAGAAACACCAGATCGAACTGGGTCGCAGGCTGGGTTTGCAGATAGGTCAGCGCATCAGCCTGAGCCAATTGGCCGTGCTCGCAGCGCAGTGTTTGCAAATGCCCGCGCAGGGAGGCGATCGAGTCCGGGTTCATGTCCAGTGCCAGCGCGCGGGAGGCGCCACGTGACAGCGCCTCGAGAAACAATGCGCCGCTGCCGGTGAACACATCGAGCACTTTGGCGCCTTCAACGTAAGGCGCCAGCCAGTTGAACAGGGTTTCCCTTACGCGATCGGGCGTTGGCCGCAAACCCTGTGCGTCCGGAAAGCTGAAGCGGCGCGAACGCCACTCTCCCGCGATGATTCGCAGTTGGCCGAGGCCCGAGTGGCTGGGATTGATACCTGCAGATTTACGCATCAGTGCTCCGGTACGCCAGCGGGTTGCTCGACAGGTTTGTCGGTCGGTGGCGGTAGTTCTTTTTGCTCAACTGTAGGGCCGGCGGTAACGATTACCAGCGCTTCAGGGTCGAGGTGTTTGGCCATGGCTGTTTTCACCTGCTCAACCGTTAATGCCTGCACTTGCTGCATAAAGGTTTCGAGGTAATCCAATGGCAGATTATAGAAGCCGATAGAACCCAGTTGGCCGACAATTGCTTCATTGCTGGCGGTCGAAAGCGGGAAGCTGCCTGCCAGCTCACGTTTGGCTTTGTTCAGCTCATCTTCGGTCGGGCCGTTCTTCAGGTAATCAGCGAGCAGGTCTTTGACCAGTTGCAGAGTGCCGGCGCTGAGTTCGGCGCGGGTTTGCAGGTTGATCATGAACGGGCCGCGCGCCTGCATGGCGCTAAAGCCTGAGTAGACGCCGTAAGTCAGGCCGCGCTTTTCGCGGACTTCTTCCATCAGGCGTGTGCCGAAACCGCCGCCACCGAATATCTGGTTGCCCAGATACAGCGCTGCATAGTCCGGGTCACGCCGGTCGATGCCCATTTGCGCGATCATCAGGTGCGTCTGTTTGGATGGGAACTCGATGTGCTCGGTCTTGGCTTTCGGCTCTTGTGGCTGGGCAATAACCGCGAGCGCCGGGCCTTTCGGCAAGTCGGCAGAAACCTGGGCGGCCAGCGCTTCGGCTTCAGTACGTGACAAATCACCCACCAGCGCGATCACCGTGTTGCCAGCGGCGTAGGCCTTGGCGTGGAACGCTTGCAGTTGTTCGCGGGTGATCGCCGGAATCGATTTCTCGTTGCCGTCACTCGGGTGGGCGTAAGGATGGTCGCCGTAGAGATTGGCGAACAATGCCTGGCTTGCCAATGTGCCCGGGTTCTTCTTTTTATACTCGAAGCCTGCCAGCACCTGATTCTTGATCCGGTCGAGCGAGTCTTGCGGGAATGTGGGCTTGCCGAGCACTTCACCAAACAGTTTCAGCGCCGGTTCGCGCTTGTCGGCAGCACTCAGGCTGCGCAAGCTGGCGACGGCCATATCGCGGTAGGAACCGTTGCCGAAGTCAGCGCCGAGGTCTTCAAAGCCGGCCGCGATTGCACTGACATCCTTGCCCGGCACGCCTTCGTTGAGCATGGCGTTGGTCAGCATGGCCAGGCCCGGCTTATCGCCGTCCTGGCTGCTGCCGGCGGCGAATGTCAGGCGCAGATCGAACATCGGCAATTCATGGGCTTCAACGAACAGCACCTTGGCGCCTTCCTTGGTTTTCCATGACTGGATGTTCAGGTCGCGACGCACGGGCGCTTTGCCGTCGAGGCCAGCGAGTGATTCGAGTTTGCTGCCATCAACTTTGGCGGTGTCTGCCAGCGCGTTGTGGCTGATAACCAGCGAGGTGCTCAGCGCCAGGCCGAGCAGGCCGCGAGTGAGGCAGTGGCCAAGACTATTGCGCTTATTCATTGCCCTTCTCCTCAGGTAATACATAGGCGACGCTGAGGCGGTCGCGGGTAAAGAAGGTTTTCGCGGCTGCCTGAATGTCAGCCGGCGTTACGGCTTCAAGCGCCTTGAGTTCCTGGTCCATCAACTTCCACGACAGGCCCACGGTTTCAAGTTGGCCGATGGCCATGGCCTGACCGGTAATCGAGTCGCGCTCATAAACCAGTCCGGCAATGACCTGGGCGCGTACGCGGGCCATTTCTTCGGCGCTTGGCGGGTTCTTCTTAAGGTCTTCCAGTTCGGCCCACAAGCCAGCTTCGGCCTGCTCGATGGTCTTGCCGGTTTGCTCGTTCGGCGTGGCGGAAAGCACAAACAGGCTGTCGCCCCGGCTGAACGGCTCGTACCAGGCCGATGCGCCGGAGACCAGTTCCTGACCGCGCTCAAGGCGTGAAGGCAGACGCGCGCTGTAGCCGCCGTCGAGCAGCGCCGAGATCAGACGTAAGGCGTGCACCTGACGCGGGTCTTTTGCCGTCGCAAGGCCGGGCACGTTGAAGCCCATTAGCAAGTTCGGCAACTGAGTATTAACGTGCAGGGTGATTTTGCGTTCACCCGGCGTGGCCAGCTCCAGCGGCGCTTTGGACGAAGGCACGGCGCGACGCGGGACGGGACCGAAGTATTTCTCGCTGAGCTTTTTAACCTGATCTGGCGTCACATCACCGACGACAACCAGCGTCGCGTTGTTCGGCGCATACCAGGCCTGGTACCAGTCACGCAGTTCTTCAACCTGCATGCGTTGCAAGTCGGCCATCCAACCAATGGTCGGCGTGTGATAGCCGCTGGCAGGGTAAGCCATAGCCTTGAAACGCTCGAATGCCTTGCTGGTGGGTTTGTCATCGGTGCGCAGGCGGCGTTCTTCCTTGATCACTTCGATCTCGCGCTTGAACTCGTCAGCCGGGACTTTCAGGGTCGCCATGCGGTCTGCTTCAAGCTCGAAGGCGACGGGCAGGCGATCGCTGGCGAGCACCTGGTAGTAAGCGGTGTAGTCATCGCTGGTGAAGGCGTTTTCTTCGGCGCCGAGTTCGCGCAGCACGTGTGACGCTTCGCCCGGGCCGAGTTTTTCGCTGCCTTTGAACATCATGTGTTCAAGGGCGTGCGACAAGCCGGTGCGACCCGGTGTCTCGTAGCTGGAACCCACCTTGTACCAAAGTTGGGAAACCACCACGGGGGCGCGGTGATCTTCGCGGACAATGACCTTGAGGCCGTTGTCGAGGGTGAATTCGTGAGTCGGTTGCGGGGCGGCGGCCAGCGCACTCAACGGCACAACAAGCGCGCTGAGGAACAGACCTGCAGCCTGATGGCAAAATGATTTCATAAGAGCTGTATTCACATTCAGAGAGCGTTCAGGTCTGGCGTGTAAACAATGCCAGTCCGCGGAGTTTCGCCTCGTGAGGCGCTGGCCAGAAGGGCTGCGCTGCAGACCCTGTGGATTGTCGCGTTTCGTCGTGAATTGGGAGCTAACAAACAGGTCTCCTCGGTTTTTGCCTTGAGCCCAGCAGGGTCAGGCGTAATCATCTATCTGGCACGTGGGTCACAACCCAGGCCGGCAATCGGCTTACAGACCTATTGGTTACAGCGAACTGTCGGTTGGGCACGCTTGGGCTTAGCCTCGACGGTCGCGGAGGTGCTAGGATACTCATCCGTTTGACTGACGACCATGCCTGTAAACGTGACTAAACACCATGTTGTGCCGAGAACGTGCGAGTTCAACGTATAAATGGTGCTTTAGTGTGGTTTGCCAGCCTGTCGCATCTTTGAGATAGCCGTCCTCCATGTTTGGTTCCAACGACGACAAGAAGACCCCCGCACAGCCTGCGGACAAAAACACCGATCAGCCCACTGAGAAAAAGGGCCTGTTCGGCTGGTTGCGCAAAAAGCCGCAAGAGCCTGCTGCGCCTGCATCGCCGCCCGCTGAGCCCGCCGCCCCGGCGCCAGTTGAGCCTGCCGTTACAGAGTCGGCTCAACCCGTGCAGCCGCTGCCACCTGTTGAGGCCCCCGTTGCGCCTGCGCCGGTAGTCCAGCCGCAGCCTGTCGAGCCCGAGCAGCCAGCCGCTGCCGCGCCAGAACCGGTTGCGCCAGTAGCGCCCGAGCCAGAGCCTGCACCCGTGGTTGCTGCGCCTGAGCCTGTTGCTGCTCCAGTGGTTGCAGCTGCGGTTGAGGCCGCGCCTGCGGTCGAGCAGAACAAGCCGGACGATAATCAGGGCGGCTGGTTTAGCCGCCTGAAGAAAGGCTTGTCGAAGACCGGTTCGAGTCTTGGCGAAGGCATGGCCAGCTTGTTCCTGGGCCAGAAGACTATCGACGATGACATGATCGATGACATCGAAACCAGCCTGCTGGTGGCCGATGTCGGGGTCGAGGCAACCAACGTCATCATCGATAACCTCAGCCAGAAGGTTGAGCGCAAGCAACTGACCAACAGCAATGCGCTGTATCAGTCGCTGCAGGAAGAATTGACCGCCATGCTCAAGCCGGTCGAGCAGCCGCTGGTGATCGACACCAGCAAACAGCCGTATGTGATTCTGGTGGTTGGCGTTAACGGCGCCGGCAAGACCACCACCATTGGCAAGCTGGCGAAGAAACTCCAGCAGGAAGGCAAGAAAGTCATGCTCGCGGCTGGCGATACCTTCCGCGCCGCTGCCGTCGAGCAATTGCAGGTGTGGGGCGAGCGCAATCAGATCGCGGTCATTGCCCAGCACACCGGCGCCGATTCGGCCTCGGTTATTTTCGATGCGGTGCAGGCCGCCAAATCACGCGGCATGGATGTGCTGATCGCTGATACGGCAGGTCGCTTGCACACCAAAGATAACCTGATGGAAGAACTGAAGAAGGTTCGCCGGGTCATAGGTAAGCTTGATGACACCGCGCCGCACGAAGTGCTGCTGGTATTGGATGCCGGCACCGGGCAAAACGCGATTAATCAGGCTAAACAGTTCAATCAGACAGTGGCGCTTACCGGTCTGGCGCTGACCAAACTAGATGGCACAGCCAAGGGCGGGGTTATTTTCGCCCTGGCCAAACAGTTCGGTTTGCCAATCCGTTATATCGGCGTGGGCGAGGGCATTGATGACTTGCGCACGTTTGAAGCAGAAACATTTGTACAGGCCCTGTTTGCTCAGCGTTAATTCACGCTGAGCAGTAGTAAGCGAAGCACTTGTAGAAAATAACCAAGGATACTCTCTCGATGATTCGTTTCGAGCAGGTCGGTAAGCGTTATCCGAATGGTCACGTTGGGCTCCACGAACTGAGTTTTCGTGTGCGCCGTGGTGAGTTCCTCTTCGTGACCGGCCACTCGGGTGCCGGCAAAAGTACCCTGTTGCGCTTGTTGTTGGCGATGGAACGGCCGACTAGCGGCAAGTTGCTGCTCGCTGGGCAGGATCTGGCGCAGATCACCAACGCGCAGATTCCGTATCTGCGTCGGCAGATCGGCGTGGTGTTCCAGAATCACCAGCTGCTGTTCGATCGCAGCGTCTTCGACAATGTCGCCCTGCCGTTGCAGATTCTCGGTTTGTCCAAAACCGAAATCGGCAGCCGCGTAGGTTCGGCGTTGGAGCGGGTGGCGCTGTCCGACAAAGCCGAATTGTTCCCCGGCGACTTGTCTACCGGTCAACAGCAGCGCGTGGGTATTGCCCGCGCCATTGTTCACCGCCCGGCCTTGCTGCTGGCGGATGAGCCAACCGGTAACCTTGACCCGCGTCTGGCCGCCGAGATCATGGGCGTGTTTGAAGACATCAATAAGCTTGGCACCAGTGTGCTGATCGCCAGTCACGACCTGGCGCTGATCGCGCGGATGCGCCACCGCATGCTTACCCTGCAACGTGGCCGCCTGATTGGTGACGGGGAGGCCGTGTAATGAGCGCAACCCGTATTCCACCACCGCAGCCCGCTCAGCGTGTTGGCGCTGCGCCGAAGAAAGTAGATCCAAAAATCCCTGATGAAGGGCCGGATTTCCGCACTCAGTTCCATGCCTGGGTCGAGAGCCATCGGGCGAGCATTGTCGACAGCCTGCGCCGTCTTGGCCGGCAGCCGATTGGCAGCTTTTTCACTTGTTTGGTAATGGCTGTGGCGCTGAGCCTGCCGATGGGCTTGTCGTTGCTGCTCAATAACGTCGAGCGTTTGGGCGGTTCATGGCAGCGCGCGGCGCAGATCTCGCTGTTCATGCAGTTGGACGTTAAAGATGCGGCAGGGCAGGCGCTGAGTAAGCAGATCGAAGGCATGCCCAATGTCGCAAGCGCCGAGTGGATCAGTCGCGAGCAGGCGCTGGCCGAGTTCCAGCAGCAGTCCGGGCTGGGCCAGGCGCTAAAGGAATTGCCGGATAACCCATTGCCAGGTGTGGTGCTGGTGACGCCGCAAGAGGTCGACAAACCCACGCTGGAAGCATTGCGCCAGCGTTTGTCGGAATTGCCCAAGGTCGAGCAGGCGCAGGTTGACCTGCTCTGGGTTGAGCGGTTGTCGGCGATTCTCAAGCTCGGCGAGCGATTTGTATTCGGCCTGACCTTATTGTTGGTTATGGCGTTGCTGCTGGTAATCGGCAACACCATTCGTCTGCACATCGAGAACCGGCGCACCGAAATCGAGGTCATAAAGCTGGTTGGCGGCACGGACAGTTACGTGCGTCGGCCCTTCCTTTATATGGGCGCGCTCTATGGTTTTGGTGCCGGGCTGTTGGCATGGCTGGTGCTGGCTTACGGCCTGAACTGGCTGAACGGGGCCGTGGTTAATCTCGCCGGCCTGTATGGCAGCAACTTTGCCCTTGATGGCGTACCGGTTGGTGATGGCTTCTCGCTGGTAATTGGTGCGGTTCTGCTGGGTTATATCGGCGCATGGCTGGCGGTGGCGCGACACTTGAGAGAACTGGCTCCACGCTGAGCAGGTCGCGCCGTAATACTTTAGTAACTAATTGATTTGATTGATGTTGACTATTGGTCGGGGAACTTGTAGAAGCGTTCCATGTCTGATTTGGCAGTGTTAGACTGCACACGATTCGTCAGTCGGAGGAATTAAATGTCCACTTCATTGCAACCTGTACATGCTTTGGTTCCAGGCGCAAACCTGGAGGCATACGTGCATGCGGTCAACGGCATTCCACTGCTGTCGCCGGAGCAGGAACGCGAGCTGGCCGAAAGCCTTTTTTACAAGCAGGACCTCGAAGCTGCACGGCAGATGGTGCTCGCGCATCTGCGTTTCGTCGTGCACATCGCCCGTAGCTATTCTGGCTATGGCCTGGCTCAGGCAGACCTGATCCAGGAAGGTAATGTTGGCCTGATGAAGGCCGTGAAGCGTTTCAACCCGGAAATGGGTGTGCGTCTGGTGTCGTTTGCAGTGCATTGGATTCGTGCCGAAATCCACGAGTTCATCCTGCGTAACTGGCGCATCGTCAAAGTGGCGACCACCAAAGCTCAGCGTAAGCTGTTCTTCAACCTGCGCAGCCAGAAGAAGCGTCTTGCCTGGCTGAACAACGATGAAGTGCACGCTGTTGCCGAGAGTCTCGGGGTTGAGCCGCGCGAAGTGCGCGAGATGGAAAGCCGCCTGACCGGCCACGACATGGCCTTTGATCCGGCCAACGACGCGGACGACGAAAGCGCATTCCAGTCGCCAGCCCAGTATCTGGAAGACAACCGTTATGACCCGGCGCAACAGCTGGAAAATGCGGATTGGTCCGACAGCTCAAGCGCTAATCTGCACGAAGCGCTGCAAGGCCTCGACGAGCGCAGCCGTGACATCCTCTATCAGCGCTGGTTGGCTGAAGAGAAGGCCACCCTGCATGACCTGGCCGCTAAGTACAACGTGTCTGCCGAGCGTATTCGTCAGCTCGAAAAGAACGCGATGAACAAGCTCAAAGGCTCAATCGCAGCCTGAGTCAGCAAATCGCTAAAGCCGCACTCAGGTGCGGCTTTTTTCTGCCTAGAGAAAATCATGAATTTTCGTTCGCTCAGCTCCAAGCACATTGTCTTCCTGATTATTGTGGCCGTTCTGTTCTTTGCCTGGGGCGCTTGGCTGACCAAGCCCGCTGCACCTGCATCTGCGCTCAAGTGGTTGTCGGGTTGGCAGCAACAGGTGCTCGACCCACTGGCGCAAGATCAACTGCATTTGTCCGAGTTGGCGCATCAGGTCAGCGGCGATTTGTGGCTACAGCCACGCAAGGACGGCGCACGGTTGCTGTTTCGTGGCAGCTTCGAGGAGTCTGGCCAGCCGTGGGCCGTTGAAGGCGATGTGCAGATGGACGCCGCGGAAATGAGCAGCTTGATGGCGGCAGCGGGGTTGACTCCGCAGGATGATGAGCAGCCGCTGAGCGCGCAGATGCTGGCGCCGCTGGGCAAGCATCGGATAAGCGCCATCACCGTGCTGGCGCCCAAGGATATTGCGCCTGAGCGGCTGGTGAGCAGCATCGGCCAGCCGCGTTTGCGTTTGGAACTCCCGGCAGGTGTCGCCTGGGTGTATCCGCAGCAAGGCCTGACCGCACATATTCTCGATGATGCCGTGCAGCTGATCCGCATCGTCCCGAGCAAGTTGTTGCAGCAAGGTTAAGCCCGATCAGTTGAATCCGAGTTTTTTAATCCACTGGCTGGGCGCTGACTCAAGCTGGACCAGATAGTTGCTGCCGCCGAGCTGGCGCATCTGGCGGCGTATCCAGTTGGCCCGGCGGCTGACATAGGCGCTCGGACGGCTGGCGCTGCGGGTGAGCGGGCTCGGCAGAATGGCCGCCAGCAAACTCGCCTGCTGCGCAGACACATACGGCGCACCGACCCCGAAGTAATGCTGCGCGGCGGCTTCGGCGCCAAACACGCCGGTGTCCCATTCCGCGCTGTTGAGATACACCTCTAGAATTCGCTGCTTGGGCCAGAGCAGTTCGAGCAAGCCGGTAAACCACACCTCGACGCCCTTACGCAGCCAACTGCGACCCGACCACAGGAACAGGTTCTTGGCCACTTGCTGGGTGAGGGTGCTTGCCCCTCGAACCGTGCCGCCTTCCTGATTGTGCGCAATAGCCGCCCTGATCGCCGGAATATCAAAACCCCAGTGCTCGGCAAATTTCTGATCTTCGCCGGCAATCACTGCGATTTTGAGATCGTCGGATATTTGCGCCCACGGGCGCCACGTGCGCTGCAGATCGATCGGCTTGCCATCAATCCAGGACTCAATCTTGCGCTCGACCATCAACGCCGTGCCTGGCGGCGGTACCCAGCGGAAAATCAGCACGAGCAGGAATGAGCCGGCCATGAACCAGAAGATGACTTTTAACAGGAGGCGGCGGATGGTTCGGAACATGCGAGCTTGGCCGTGGAGAGTTTGCGCGCCATTATAGCGGCGACTTTGAACTTGTCTGGAGTGATCGCGTATGCGCATTTGGTTATTGTTGTCGGCTATTTCCGGTTTTACCGGTGTTGCACTGGGTGCATTTGCCGCGCACGGCCTCAAGAGCAAGCTTACCGCCGACTATCTGGCGGTGTTCCAGACCGGCACTCACTATCAGATGATCCATGCGCTGGCGCTGTTTGGCGTGGCCCTGTTGGCGCTGCACATGCCCAGCCGTCTGGTGACAATGGCCGGGGTGTTTTTCACCCTTGGCATTATCCTGTTCTCCGGCAGCTTGTATGCCCTGACCCTCAGCGGCATTGGCAAGCTGGGCATTATTACGCCATTCGGCGGCCTGGCATTTCTGGCGGGTTGGCTGTGTTTGGGCTTGGCTGCCTGGAAATTAACTTGACCGATGCGTCAGCTTTAATGACAAATGGCGCGTTGCAGTCTTGGTCATCCGGTTGGATCGGGCTAGAATGCCGACCCCCTCTCAAAATGTGACTGAGCCGTCATGCATATTCAGTTGAACGGTGAGCCTTTCGAGTTCCCAGATGGCCAGACGGTTGCTGATCTGATCAGCCACCTTGAGCTGACCGGCCAACGTGTGGCCGTTGAGCTTAATCTGGATATTGTCCCGCGCAGCCAGCACGCCAGCACGCGCTTGAGCGAAGGCGACCGCATAGAAGTGGTTCATGCCATCGGCGGCGGTTGAGACGCTGCATCCCCTATTTGACCATGCGCTGAACGTGCCCGCCGTTTGCCGCAGTGCCTATTTCGCATGAGGAGCTTTCGATGAATTCTGCTATTAAAGACAAGCCGTTCACTTTGGCCGGCCGTACTTTTCAGTCGCGTTTGCTGGTAGGCACGGGCAAATACAAAGACCACAGCGAAACCCGCGCGGCGATTGAAGCGTCAGGCGCCGAGATCGTAACCGTGGCCGTGCGCCGGACCAACATTGGTCAGCGCAAGGGCGAGCCCAACCTGCTCGATGTAATTTCGCCGGATCGCTTCACTATCCTGCCCAACACCGCCGGTTGCTACACCGCTGAAGAAGCCGTGCGCACCTGTCGCCTTGCGCGTGAACTGCTCGACGGCCATAACCTGGTCAAGCTTGAAGTCCTGGCCGACGACAAGACCCTGTTCCCGAATGTCATCGAAACCATCAAGGCCGCCGAGATTCTGGTCAAGGATGGCTTTGATGTGATGGTGTACACCAGCGATGACCCGATCATTGCGCGTCAGCTGGCGGCTATGGGCTGTATTGCGGTGATGCCGCTCGCCGGTCTGATTGGTACAGGTCTGGGCATCTGCAACCCGTATAATCTGCGCATCATTCTGGAAGAGGCCACCGTTCCGGTTCTGGTTGATGCCGGTGTAGGTACCGCATCCGACGCAACCATCGCCATGGAATTGGGCTGCGAGGCCGTGCTGATGAACAGCGCCATCGCTCACGCCCAGAACCCGGTCATGATGGCTGAAGCCATGAAGTACGCCATTGAAGCGGGCCGTCTGGCTTACCTCGCCGGGCGTATGCCGAAAAAACTGTATGCCAGCGCCTCGTCGCCGCTGGATGGCCTGATCGGCTAATACTTATCCCTGACGCTTCTGCGCCGGCATCCTGTTGCTGGCGCAGGGCGACTTAGAACCAACGATTGAAGAGCACGTAATGACCGACTCGCACGATCCTCAGGCGCCAGCCGAGGCAACTCCCAAAATGCGCACTATCAAAAGTTTCGTGATGCGCGCCGGGCGCATGACCGAAGGCCAGCAGCGCGGTTTGGATCAAGGCTGGAGCAAGTTCGGCCTTGAACTGGAGCAGGGAGCCCCTGATTTCGATGCAGTGTTTGGTCGGAGCGCTCCGCGTACCTTTGAGATCGGCTTTGGCATGGGGCATTCCCTGCTGGAGATGGCGGCCGCCGCGCCGGATCAGGACTTCATCGGGGTTGAGGTGCATAGCCCGGGTGTTGGCGGGTTGCTCAATGGCTTGCTGACGCAGAACCTGACCAACGTGCGTGTGTATCGCTGCGATGCGCTGGAAGTGCTGCGTAATTGCATCGCCGATAACAGCCTTGACCGGCTGATGCTGTTCTTCCCGGACCCATGGCACAAGGCGCGTCACCACAAGCGCCGGATCGTTCAGGCAGCGTTTGCCGAGTTGGTTCGCCAGAAGCTCAAAGTGGGCGGCGTACTGCACATGGCCACCGACTGGGAGCCCTATGCCGAGTACATGCTGGAAGTGATGAATGCAGCGCCTGGCTATCACAACCTGGCGGCTGACGGCCACTATGTACCGCGCCCGGAAGAGCGCCCGACGACCAAGTTCGAGCGTCGCGGTGAGCGCCTTGGTCATGGCGTGTGGGACCTGAAATTCCAACGCAGCGCATAAGCCCCGCACTCTGGCCGGTCTTGGCGTTTTAGCGCGATTGTCGATTTGCCCCAGCCTCTTCAGATCAATTGCACTGCTGTCTTGCGGCAGCGGTGCAGTTGCTTATCTGCATAAATCCCCGGTGATTTGCCTTGGTTTATAAAGCCTGGTGATGGTGCTTTATGCACTGGTGCAAAAAACTCGACAGATTGAAAGCAAATGCTTGTTTGAATGGGTAAACTCCGCGCGGGATTAATCCCTCAGCTGTTGCGTGTGCGCCCGGGTGCTTTCTGTGGCTGCGCCGCGCGTGTCGAAACCGGCGCGGTTGAGGGGCAGGAGCAATCTTTGCGGGAAATGCCCGATGCCAGGACGGCGACTCACCACGACTGACCAATAAAGCCCGGCTCGTACCGGATATAAAAATACAGCGGCGCGGTCTTCTGCGCTGGGGGAGATTATTGTGTTACGTACACTTTCAGCACTGCTGTTAGCAGGCCTGGCGGTTCATGCGCAGGCTAAGGTTGATAGCGCGCAGGCCGATCGTCTGGGCCGTGATTTAACACCGCTGGGCGGCGAAATGGCAGGCAATGCTGCCGGCACTATCCCGCGCTGGGAAGGTGGCTTGGCGACACCGCCCGCCAACTATCAGCCGGGCATGCATCACCCGGACCCGTACGCGGGTGAGCAGCCGCTGTATAACGTCTCGGCGCAGAATCTTGCGCAGTACAAGGCGCAGTTGCCAATCGGCCTGCAGGTCATGCTGGAAAAGAATCCCGACTATTTCCTGCGCGTATTCCCGACCCATCGCAGCGCTGCCGCGCCGCAACGCATTTATGATGCAACTCAGCAAAATGCGCTCGGCGCCCGCCTGATCTCCGGCGGTAATGGCGTCGAGGGTGCGGCCTCAGGCATTCCGTTCCCGATTCCGCAGAATGGCCAGGAGGCTATCTGGAATCACATCATGCGTTATCGCGGTGATCAGATTCGCTTCGTCACCAACCAGGCCGCGGTGCTGGAGAATGGCAGCTATAACTTGCTCAAGCTCGAGCGCGATATCTACTTCGTCTATGGCCGCGATGGCATGACCACAGGCGACCTGAACAACACCCTGTTCTATTACAAGTACAAGATTCTCGCGCCTTCACGCGTCGCCGGTTCTGCGCTGGTGGTGCAGGAAACAATCGATCAGGTTCTGGCCATTCGCAAGGCCTGGCGTTTCAGTCGCGGCGACCGCCGTGTGCGTCGCCTGCCAATGCTGGCATACGATTCGCTGCAGCCAGACACCAATGGTCTGGCCACGGCCGACGTGGTTGACTCCTACAATGGCGCGCCGGATCGCTACGAATGGACGCTCAAGGGCAAGCAGGAAATGCTTGTGCCTTACAACAGCTATGCCGTTCACCAGCAAGCCATTCCCTACGAGAACATCGTTAAGAGCAAGCACCTCAACCCCGAGCTGCTGCGCTATGAGTTGCACCGCGTTTGGGTGGTCGAGGCAGACCTGCGTAAAGGTTTCCGCCATCCGTTCGGCAAGCGTCGCTTCTATCTCGACGAGGACAGCTGGCAGATTCTGGCCGTTGACCTGTATGACATGGACGGCAAGCTGATTGGCCTGCAAGAAAGCCATCCGATCAGCTATTACGAGGTGCCGATGTTTGGCAGCACGCTAGAGACCATTTACGACTTCAAGGGCAACCGCTACTTTGTCGATGGCCTGGACAACAACGAGCCGATGTACGACTTCAATGCTGACTTGAAGCGGACCGACTTCACCGTACAGGCCCTGCGCAGCGGCGGCATCTAATCCGCAGTTACCGCTGCTAAATGAAAAAGCCCTGAATGCACGCATTCAGGGCTTTTTGGTTTTATCGTCTTTGATTCTTGATCGAACAGCTGAGCGGCGTATCTGATGCCGCAATTCCCAAACGGAACACGCTGGTTTGTTGCTTAGCTGCGGTCTGCGATTACACCGATCAAGAAGAACACCAACAGCAGTACCGGCGCCAACGTGTAGTTGTTGAACTGGCCAAGCCCCGCCGACAGATAAGGCGTGAGGTAAACGATGGCCATGCCGTATACCAGCGCACAGACCAAAACGAAGATCAGGGTGCGGAAGATGAAGTTGAGGCCGCCGATGGTGCGCTGCACCCACGCATTGAGGCTGGGGCCGAACAGCACGAACAGGGTCGCCATGATTGCCAGCGAAATGTCGTACAAGTGGCCACGGCTCCAGCGCGAAAGTGTGGCGATCAGATCAAGTAGCAAATCCATGGAAGATCCTTAGAGCCAAGTGGCTCGTGAGCGGCCCATTAAGGCAAAAATTGTTGCAGCAAATCGTTGAGAAACAACTGGCCTTCGCGGGTGGCGACCAATCGATTCGGCTCTGCTTTTAGTAGACCGCGTTTTTCCGCTTCTTGCCGTGCACTGGCGAGCAAACTCAGGGGTAAGCCGGTGCGGCGAGTGAACATTTCGCTGGCAGCGCCTTCGGTCAGGCGCAACACGTTCATCAGAAACTCGAACGGTAACTCGTCTGGCTCAAGCACGCGGTGGCCGGCAGTGAACTGCTTGCCCGGGTTTAGATAGTCTTTTGGCAGGCGGGTTTTCCAACTGCGCGAAATAATCCCGTCCGGGCTGCTGGTCTTGGCGTGGGCACCAGCGCCAATCCCGATAAAGTCGCCAAAGGTCCAGTAATTGAGGTTGTGGCGGGCCGCTTTGCCGGGCTGGGCATAGGCCGAAACCTCATACTGCGCGTAGCCATGTTCGGCGAGCAGGGTTTGCCCGGCTTCCTGAATGTCCCACAGGGTGTCGTCTTCCGGCAGAGTGGGCGGCTGGTTCCAGAATACGGTGTTCGGCTCCAGCGTCAGTTGGTACCAGGACAAATGCGTAGGCTTTTGCGCGATGGCTGTACGCAAGTCGCTCAGGGCGTCATCGATCGACTGATCCGGCAGGCCGTGCATGAGGTCGAGGTTGAAGTTGTCGAAGCCAGCAGCGCGCGCCATATCGGCGGCGCGAATGGCCTCATTACCGTCATGGATACGGCCCAGTGCCGCCAGTTTGGCTGACTGAAAGCTTTGCACGCCAATCGACAGGCGATTGATCCCGAGTTGCCGGTAAGCCGAAAACTTGGCCTGCTCGAACGTGCCGGGGTTGGCTTCAAGGGTGATTTCGATGTCCGGCGCAAAGGGGATGCGCCGCTCGACACCTTCAAGCAAGCGGCCCAGGGCTTTGGCCGAAAACAGGCTGGGCGTGCCGCCGCCGAAAAATATCGAGCTGAGCGGGCGGCCATGCACATGCGCCAAATCCGCATCGAGGTCGGCGAGCAGGGCGTCGACGTATTCCTCTTCCGGCAGCGTTGGCGCCGCCGCGTGCGAGTTGAAGTCGCAGTACGGGCACTTCTTTACACACCACGGAATGTGGATGTACATCGCCAGAGGCGGCAGCTCGAAGCCGGCAGTCGTGTGGCGCACCCGATCAGTGATGATCGTGTTGCTTGCGCTCATAGCCCCAGCCGCTGTTTGAACAAGGCCATAGCGCGGGCGCGGTGGCTCAACTGGTTCTTGTCGGCAGGGCTGAGTTCTGCGCTTGAGCAGTTACGCTCGGCCACCCAGAACAACGGGTCGTAGCCAAAACCGTTGGCGCCTTGCGGCTGGTGCAGAATACTTCCGTGCCACAGGCCTTCGCAGATAATTGGCAGCGGATCATCGGCATGGCGTACCAGCGCCAGGCAGCAGACGAACTGGGCGCCGCGCTCAGCGTCGGGCACCTCACGCATCACCTCAAGCAATTTGGCGTTGTTCGCCGCATCACCCTGGCCGTCGGCATAGCGCGCCGAATAAATACCGGGCGCGCCGCCGAGAAAGTCCACCGCCAGCCCCGAGTCGTCGGCCAGTGCCGGCAAGCCCGAGACGCGGGAGGCGTTGCGCGCCTTGAGAATGGCGTTTTCGATGAACGACAAGCCGGTTTCTTCAGGCTCGACGCTGCTGAATTCACCGACCGAACGCACCTGCACGGATTCGCCGAGCATGGCCTGGAGTTCTTTGAGCTTGCCGGCGTTGTGGCTGGCAAGCACGAGTTGAGTGAGTTTGATCATTCGCCTGGATACAGTTCCTGGTTGAATTCGAAGCTGTTGGTAGCGCCACCGCTGACACTGACGTTGATGGTGAAGCGCAGCATTTCCTGGCTTTCCAGCGGGAACTGGGCGAGGTAATAGATCGCCTCACCTTCGTTAACGGCCTTGAAGCTCAGCGGATAATCTTTACCCAGCAGATTCTTCATGGTGCCGCTGACGTTGGCCGTGGTGGCTTTGCCGGCCTTGAGCACGGCGATGTTCATCACGCCAAGTTTCTTGCTGCGGGTCAGGCCATTGGCCGCCGCAATGTCGGGCTGCAAATAACCCGAGGTGAAGGCGCTGTAGTGAACATCGAGATCACCGAAGGTTTTCTTTTGTTCGGCAAACGCGGGCAGGCTCAGGCACAGAGCAATGAGTAGAACAGCGAGGCGGCGCATGGGGCTCTCCTTGAAACGGTGTGGATCAGCGGTTTTGTCCGGCATTCATGGCGGTATGGCCACTGACCCGATAGATACCAATCTCACCAAACAGATTAGGCCACATCCGGCTGGCCCAGCCATTGATGTGGTCGCGATCAACCGCCAGACGGTCGAGTACGGTGGCTTGCTGGCCACGGCACAGGCGCTCGAAATCTTCGAAGGTGCAGAAGTGAATGTTCGGGGTGTTGTACCAGGTGTACGGCAGGAAATCGGACACCGGCATGCGGCCTTTGCTGGCCAGATACCAGCGGCAGCGCCAATGACCGAAGTTGGGGAAGGTGATGATGCAGGTCTTACCGACGCGCAGCATCTCGCTGAGAATCCGGTCCGGGTAATGCACCGCTTGCAGCGCCTGAGTCATGACCACCACATCGAAGCTGTGATCGGCAAAGTTGCCCAGCCCCTTGTCGAGGTCTTGCTCGATGACGTTGACGCCCTTGCTTACGCACTCGGCAATGTTGTCCGCGTCGATTTCCAGACCGTAGCCGAATACTTGCTTGTTGGCCGTGAGCCACGCCAGCAGTTCGCCGTTGCCGCAGCCAAGGTCGAGCACGCGACTGCCCGCAGGAATCCAGTCCTGGATGATGTCCAGATCAGCTCTCATTTCGACCTCATACGGCAATTCGATTCATGTAGCTGCTAAATGCCTGCAAATAACGTGGAATTGGCATCAGGAAGGCATCGTGGCCTTGCGGCGCGTCAACTTCCAGATAGCACACGTTTTTGCGTGAGGCGGTTAGCGCATCAACAATTTCGCGCGAGCGCGCTGGCGAGAAGCGCCAGTCGGTGGTGAACGAGAACACCGCGAAATCGGCTTTGGCCACTGCCAGCGTCTTGGCCAGATCGCCGTCGTGAGCCGCGGCAGGATCGAAGTAGTCGAGCGCCTTGGTCATCAGCAGATAGGTGTTCGCGTCGAAACGCCCGGAGAACTCTTCGCCCTGATAGCGCAGGTAACTCTCGACCTGAAACTCGACGCTGTGGAAGTCGTAGTTGAGCTTCTCGCTCTTCAGACCGCGACCAAATTTCTCGCCCATGGCGTCGTCAGACAAATAGGTGATGTGGCCGACCATGCGTGCCAGCATCAGGCCACGCTTGGGAATCACGCCGTGTTCTAGAAAGTGTCCGCCGTGAAAATCCGGGTCGGTCAAAATGGCCTGACGTGCGACTTCGTTGAATGCGATGTTCTGCGCCGAAAGCTTGGGCGCCGAAGCAATGGCCAAACAGTGACGCACGCGCTCGGGGTAGGTGATTGTCCACTGGATGGCCTGCATGCCGCCCAAGCTGCCGCCAACCACGGCTGCCCACTGCTCGATACCCAGCTCATCCGCCAGCCGCGCCTGGCTGTGGACCCAGCATTCCACGGTGAAGACCGGGAAGTCGGCGCCATAAGGCTTGCCCGTTGCCGGGTTGATGCTGCTGGGGCCGGTCGAACCATTGCAGCCGCCGAGATTGTTCAGGCTGACTACGAAGAACTTATTGGTGTCGATGGCTTTGCCGGGGCCGATACAGCTGTCCCACCAACCGGGTTTACGGTCGTCGGGGCTGTGATAACCCGCGGCGTGATGGTGGCCAGACAAGGCGTGACAGATGAGCACCGCATTGCTGCGCTGAGCATTCAGCTCACCGTAGGTTTCATAAGTAATCTGGTACTCGGCCAGGTCACGCCCACAGGCGAGAGCCAAAGGTTCGGCAAAATGCATCACCTGGGGAGTCACCAAGCCAACAGAGTCTTGGGGGAAGGCAGTCGACATCGAGCCCGCTCGCGAAAAGTGAAGTGAAAAAGCAAGGGACGCAGTCTAAAGAGCGCCGCCCCGTGCGGCAAGCACGGGGCGGCAGGTGTTGCGCGGAGAAACTGTTACGACTTAATCGCGGGCGCCTTCGGTACGCAGCGAAGCCAGCAGATTTACCACTTTCTTTTGCCGCTGCACCGGCGCCGGACGGCGGAAAACCTTGAGCATGCCATTGGCCTGGCTGAGCTGAACCAGCAGCTCGCCGTGATAACGGCTGAGTTGCTCGCTGCGCTGACGATTCAATTGGGTTTCCTGCGCCAGCGACTTGAGTTTGAGCATGTGCGTTTCGAGCAATTGCTTGTGCTCAAGGGTGTGCTGCATCAGCGGCATCAAGGCATCGTTGGCCCATTGTTCGGCGTCCTGGCGCAAACGCTGGTGCAGCCCGATGACTTCTTGGGCCAGGGTGGCAAAGAAGCGGCGCGCCAGCACACCTTGCTCGGTGAGCAGGGTTTTCAGCTGCAGGCGGAATTGGTCGGCCTGTTCGCGCAGTTGCTTGAGATCACGCAGATGGCGGTTGATATTGAACTGCGGCGCATCCACACAATGCAGCGGATTCTCTTCGTTATGCCGACGGTAGATAGCTGCAACCATGGTGTTGGCCATTTCCGCTTCATCGGCCAGGTGCTGCAAGTCTTCATCAATGCTGGCGAAGAAGTTGGTAATCGCCTGGTTGATACCAATGGTGGTCCAACTGCCGGTGAGGTTCTTGCGCACCACTTCGAGGTGGCCTTCTAACCGCTCCGGGCGAATAGCCTCACGCAGCAGGTCGCCCTGACGCTTGAGCAGGCGCTGGTTGGTTTTCAGGCCAAGCAGGCGCTTGTGATGCAGGTTGTGCTCTTCTTTGGTCTTGGCTGTCAGCTCGAACAGTGTCTGGCCGTTGTCCTGATGACTGTTGCTGAGCAGCTCTTTCTGCGCGGTGACCTGTTGCAGCCGCTGGTTGAGCATGTTCTGGCTGCCTTTGAGCAGATCCAGCACCTGCATCACCACGTGGTCTTCAATCAGCCGCTCTTTTTGTAGCACGATGCGCTCGCAGAGCAGGTCTTCTAGTCCGCTGATCTGGCTGCGGGCGAGTAACTCGGGATCGTGGCGCACTTTGGCCAGTAGCGCCTGTTTCGCTGAAATTGGCAGTACATCGGCGGTTTTCAGGCCCAGTTGGCTGGCGGTTGTTTGCTGGATGCGATGAATGCTTTCCTGCACAAATGCCTCGCCAGCGAGATCGTCCCAGAGCACGTCAATCTTGTTCAGAACGGCGAGCAGGCTGGTGTGGTCCGGGTCATCCAGTTGCAGAATATGCTGCTTCCAGATTTCCATGTCACTGGCGGTAACGCCGGTGTCGGCAGACAGCAGGAAGATGATTGCCTGAGCGTTGGGCAACATCGAGAGGGTCAGTTCGGGTTCGCTGCCCAGCGCATTCAAGCCCGGTGTATCAAGGATACGCAGGCCTTGGCGCAGCAGTGGGTGGTCGATATTGACCAGCGCATGGCGCCATGCCGGAACCATCACCTGGCCGGGTTTGCCGGTGCTTTCAAGCATTTCCGGGTAGAAGCCGAGCTGGATTGCCTGCTCGACCTGCATGGGCTTGGTGCGGGCAACCTGCGCGAAAGCCTCGACCATGTTGTCTGGGTCGCTTGGATCCAGTGCGATGTTCAGCCATTGCTCAGGCGCGCGTTTGAATTGGGAAATGCTGGCATCGGCGCTGCGCGTTTCTATCGGCAGCAAGCGGATATAACTGTGCTCGGAGCGCGGGTCGAAAAACAGCTCGGTGGGGCACATGGTTGTGCGCCCGACCTGCGAGGGCAGCATGCGCTGGCCATAGTCGGAGAAGAACAGGCTGTTGATCAGCTCGGTCTTGCCGCGCGAGAACTCGCCCACAAACGCCAGCGTTATGTGGTCGGTGCGCAGTAAATGCATCGCGCGTTCAAGCTTTTTATCGAGGGCTTCCGAGCCCAGCCGGTTGGAGATCAGCCAGCTGCGGTAGCGGGTAATTTCGCGCATCAACTCGCGTTTCCAGGTGACGTAGGCGTCGACCTGTTGGCTGAGACGTTCCATGCTCATTCATCGTTCCTCACATACAAACACGCGCCGGCATGCTCATGAACATGGGATAGCCGTGTTTCTGGCCCGCTATTACCACCCAGATACTACTGGGGTGGAGCCCTTTCAACCGTTGCCGGTAATGAGACTCAATGCTTGTTGATAATCGTATACTGGCATTATGCCGCAGATGCGCCCGGCGTCAATAAACTCAAGCAAGCTACCTCACTAAAGGTTTGTCACTTATCGGAACGACTAAGTTCTATACCGTTCGGCAGTTTTTGCGGGTTCACGATTCGTACGCGCTTTTGTCGGCTCTGTTGGCCACTTTCCAAGCAAACTTGGCGTTTACTCACAGCAAATGCACCTGCCAGAAAAGCTAGCAGATGGGCGTTGGCTTTGCCTTCTATTGGCGGGGCGGTGAGGCGAATTTTTAATCTGTCGCCGTGCAGCCCGGCAAACTCGTCGGAGCTTGCGTTGGGCTGCAGGTGACAATTGAGGATCAGATCGTCACCGTCCCAGCGATAGAAACTCATCAGATGGCCATGCTGAGGCCTTGCAGCATGCCGGTCATAACCGCGAGATTGCGGATCACCAGCATGTCGATCAGGTTAAGCACCAGAAACGCCAGAATCGGCGAAAGATCGAGGCCGCCAAGATTCGGCAGGATCTTGCGAAACGGCATCAGCAGAGGCTCGCAGATCTGATTGACCAGAATTACTGCCGGGTTGCTGCTGCCTTGGGCAACCCACGACAGGATCACGCTGATAATCAGGGCAAAGAAGAACACCTTTACGAACAGTGCGGTCACGCCAATGATCGACCAGACCAGCAATTGCAACGGGTTGCCAACGCCGTAACCCATCAGCATCAGGGTCAGTGCCATCAGCGCCAGTTGCACCAGAATCGCCAGTACCAGCGACGCCAGGTCGAGGCCGGCAAAACTTGGGATAATCCGGCGCAGTGGTTTCAGCAGAGGCTGGGTTGCGCGCACGATGAACTGGCTGATGGGGTTGTAGAAGTCAGCCCGAACCAGTTGCAGAATGAAACGCAGCAACACGATCAACAAGTAAAAGCTGCCGATGGTTTGCAGTACATAGACGGCAGCGGTGTTCAATCCGATCATCATGATCTCCTTATTTGCCCAGTTGCTCGGCCAGTTCAGCGGAGCGCTGGGCGGCGGCGTTTAATGCAGCATCGACCAGGGCTTCAAAGCCGCCAGCCTGGAAGGTTTTGATGGCAGCCTCTGTGGTGCCAGCCGGTGATGTTACCCGGCGGCGCAACTCAGCGGCATCCACGTCGCTGGCAATGGCCATTTGCGCGGCGCCCAGTGCGGTTTGCTGGGTCAGCTTTTCTGCCGTTTCACGCGGCAGGCCGAGTTTTTCGCCGGCAGCGGTCATGGCTTCGATCAGCAGGAAGAAATACGCCGGTCCGCTGCCTGAAACGGCGGTGACTGCGTCAATCAGGTGTTCCTCATCCAGCCACAGGGCCAGGCCAACGGCGCTGAGCAATTGCTCGGCTTGCTGGCGTTGCTCGGCGCTGACCTGCGGGTTGGCGTACAGGCCGCTAACGCCCTGGCGCAGCAAGGCCGGGGTGTTGGGCATGCAGCGCACAATGGCGCGCTCGCCCAGCCAGTTGGCAAGGCTTGCACTGCTGATACCGGCCGCGATCGAGACAATCAACTGACCGTCCTTTATATGCGGCGCGAGATCCAGACACACTTCTTTCATGGCCTGCGGTTTGATCGACAGCACAATCACGTCGACCCCGTTGATGGCCTCGGCATTGCTGGCAAACACATCGATGCCGTATTGCGCGCTGATTTTTTCGCGTTGCTCGGCGCCGCGATCACTGGCGCGGATCGACTCGGCGCCAACGCCTTGAGCACGCATCCCGCCGATCAGGCTGGCTGCCATGTTGCCGGCACCAATAAAGGCAATGCGAGGAGTGGTCATAACGGGGTCCTTAGCTATTTAGAATGAAGCACATTACTAGATGAGGCGGCTGTGAGCATTTTTCAATGCAGCAACTGCTCAGTAAGGTCGGCGAACTCTGCGTGTGCGGCCACCTTTATGAATAGTCGCGGGCGCCAAACAGCGCCGTGCCGATGCGCACCCACGTAGCGCCCTGAGCAATGGCCGCTTCGAGGTCGTGGCTCATGCCAATCGACAAGGTGTCGAGGCCCAATTGCTGTTGCAGGTTTTGGACGATAGCGAATGCTGCGCGCTGCTCGCTTTGATCATCGGTGGGCTCGGGAATGGCCATTAACCCGCGCAGCTTCAGGTTGGGCAACTGTTGCACCGCAGCGGCCAGTGCCGGCAATTGTTCTGCCGTGCAGCCGGATTTACTCGCTTCACCGCTGACATTCACTTGCAGGCAGATATTCAGCGGCGGCAATGAGGCTGGGCGCTGCTCCGAGAGGCGCTGGGCGATCTTCAGGCGGTCTACCGAATGCACCCAACTGAAGTGCTCGGCAATCGCGCGGGTCTTGTTCGACTGGATAGGGCCGATGAAATGCCAAGTTAGGGGCAGATCGGCTAGTTCCTGCTGTTTTTCGAGCGCCTCTTGCAAGTAGTTCTCGCCAACGTGCCCGACACCCGCTAAATAAGCTTCACGGATGGCAGCGGCAGGTTTGGTTTTGCTCACTGCGAGCAGGCCAATGGAGGTGGATTCGCGGCCTGCAGCTTGCGCTGCCTCACGAATGCGAGCTCCGACCTTTGCAATATTCTCTGCTATCGTGGACATTATTCTCGCTCTATCGCCCGTGCGTTCTACGTTCACGGCATTCTACCGTCATTAGGGAGTCCTATGGATATCACTGAGCTGCTCGCCTTCAGTGCCAAGCAAGGTGCGTCGGACCTGCACCTCTCTGCTGGTTTGCCGCCGATGATTCGGGTTGATGGCGATGTTCGCCGCATCAATCTGCCGGCGCTGGATCACAAGCAAGTGCATGCGCTGATCTACGACATCATGAACGACAAGCAGCGCAAGGACTTCGAAGAGTTTCTGGAAACGGACTTCTCCTTTGAAGTACCCGGCGTTGCCCGTTTCCGGGTTAACGCATTCAACCAGAATCGCGGTTCGGGCGCAGTATTCCGGACGATTCCGTCGCGGGTTCTGACCATGGAAGACCTCGGCATGGGTGAGGTGTTCCGCAAGATCACCGATGTGCCGCGCGGTCTGGTACTGGTTACGGGGCCAACCGGTTCGGGTAAATCGACCACGCTGGCGGCGATGCTCGACTACCTCAACACCACCAAGTACCAACATATTCTGACCATCGAAGACCCGATCGAATTCGTTCACGAGTCGAAGAAGTGTCTGGTCAACCAGCGTGAAGTTCACCGTGACACGCTTGGCTTCTCTGAAGCATTGCGCTCGGCGCTGCGTGAAGACCCGGATATCATTCTGGTCGGCGAATTGCGCGATCTGGAAACCATTCGCTTGGCCCTGACCGCTGCTGAAACCGGCCACCTGGTGTTCGGTACGCTGCACACCACCTCTGCTGCCAAGACCATCGACCGTGTGGTTGACGTGTTCCCGGCGGAAGAGAAGTCGATGGTTCGCTCGATGCTCTCCGAATCATTGCAGGCGGTTATTTCGCAAACCCTGCTGAAGAAAATCGGCGGTGGCCGTGTTGCCGCCCACGAAATCATGATCGGCACGCCGGCGATTCGTAACCTGATCCGTGAAGACAAGGTTGCGCAGATGTATTCCGCCATCCAGACCGGTGGCTCGCTGGGCATGCAAACTCTGGATTCATGCCTGAAAACCCTGGTCAGCAAAGGCCTAATCGGCCGAGACATGGCCAAAGAGAAGGCTAAAAACCCAGAGAACTTCTAGCTTGGCAACCGCCGCCGCAAGGCGCGCGTTGCACCGCTGGAATGTCGGCAGCCCAGCCGCCGGCCGAAACAACACGCAGCAACGAGGCGGTCGCAAGGCTGCCTCGCTGGATAAATGGTAATGAACGTGCCAGCGGCAGTCGGCTGCAGGTGCAATTTGGTGTAAGGCGAGAGACCCATGGACTTTGAAAAACTATTACGTCTGATGGTCGAAAAGGGCGGCTCCGATCTTTTCATTACAGCCGGTATTCCGCCATCGATGAAGGTCAATGGCAAAATCTTGCCGATCACCAAAACGCCGATGTCACCCGAGCAAACCCGTGAAACAGTGCACGCGGTCATGAATGACCAGCAGCGCCGTGACTTTGCCGAGAACCATGAGTGCAACTTTGCAATCAGCGCTCGCGGAATCGGGCGTTTCCGGGTGAGTGCCTTCTACCAGCGCAACCTGGCTGGCATGGTGCTGCGCCGTATCGAAACCAACATCCCTACGCTCGAAGAGTTGAAGCTGCCGGAAGTGCTGAAAAAACTGGCCCTGACCAAGCGTGGTCTGGTGTTGTTTGTGGGCGCTACCGGTACCGGTAAATCGACCTCGCTGGCGGCGATGATTGGCTATCGCAACAAGAACAGCAGCGGCCACATCATTTCCATCGAAGACCCGATCGAATTCATTCACCAGCACCAGAATTGCATCGTCACTCAGCGCGAAGTCGGCATCGACACTGAATCGTTCGAAGTGGCGCTGAAAAACACCCTGCGCCAGGCGCCGGATGTGATCTTGATTGGTGAGGTGCGCTCGCGCGAGACCATGGATCACGCCGTCGCATTCGCCGAAACCGGCCACCTGTGTCTGGCCACACTGCACGCCAACAACGCCAACCAGGCGCTGGACCGGATTATCAACTTCTTCCCGGCAGACCGGCAAAGCCAGGTCTGGATGGACCTGTCGCTTAACCTCAAGGCAATTGTCGCTCAGCAACTGATCCCGACACCCGACGGCAAAGGCCGCCGCGCGGTGATTGAAGTGCTGATCAATACGCCGCTGGCAGCCGACCTGATCCGCAAGGGCGAAGTGCATCAGCTCAAGGAGTTGATGAAGCGCTCTTCGGAGCAGGGCATGCAGACATTCGATCAGGCTCTGTACAAGCTCTACAGCGACGGTGAAATCACTTACGAAAACGCCTTGGCCTATGCCGACTCGGCGAACGACTTGCGCCTGATGATCAAGCTGGCTTCCGAAGGCGATGGCGATCATTTGTCGAGTCTCACCGAAGGCTTGTCGCTCGAAGTCAGTACCGATGATCCGGGCCGTCGCTTTCGCTGATTGGCGTTACTAGCTGGTCTTTAAACCGCTCGCCCTGTGCGCTTGGGGCGAGCATCTAGCAGGGGCCAGATTTGGGTTTGCGGCGGTTCTCGCGTAGATTGTTGTTCAGGATAATCATGCCAGCAGGAGGCATTCATGCAGCAACAAGACACGCACAGCAAGACAATCGGCTACCTGTTGTGGATCTTCGGTTTTCTCGGCGCTCACCGTTTCTACTACGGCAAGCCGGTTACCGGAACCATCTGGTTTCTGACATTTGGCCTGTTGTTTGTTGGCTGGATCATTGACCTGTTCCTGATCCCGTCGATGGACAAGGAAGCCGACTTGCGATTTACCGCAGGGGAAACCGATTACACCGTCTCGTGGATTCTGCTGACCTTCCTCGGGGTCTTCGGTGTGCACCGCATGTACATGGGCAAATGGATCACCGGGATCATCTATCTGTGCACAGGTGGCTTGTTTCTCATCGGGGTGTTGTATGACTTCTGGACGTTGAATACCCAGATCACCCTGAAAAACTCCGAGCGCAGCTGATTCCCGCGTTCCATTGAGCCAACCAAACCCCGCTGAATCAGCGGGGTTTTTTGTTTAAGTGCGCAACTACGGCTGCTGAGTCAAACGCATCAGACCGACTTCGGGTTCTGCGCTTATCCAGTGCTGGCTCACGGTCCAGCCTGCTTCGGCGGCCATTTCGCTGAAGGACTCAAGGGTGAATTTATGTGAGCACTCGGTATGCAGGCGCTCATTTTTAGAGAAGATGTAGCGTTGACCGGCTATTTCCACGCACTGATCGATAAGGCTTTGCAGGTGCATTTCCATGCGCTGGTGTTCGGGGTTCCACAGCGCAACGTGGGCAAAATTTTCCAGGCAGAAATTAGCGCACAGTTCACGGTTAATGCGGGTCAGCAGGTTTTTATTGAAAGCCGCCGTCACGCCGCCAGCGTCGTCATAGGCTGCCTCAAGTATGTGGCGGTCTTTGACCATATCCACGCCGACAATGAATTGCCCGTTTGCACCCAGCAGGCGTTTTGCCGACTTGAGAAATTCAATCGCCTGACTGCGAGTGAAGTTGCCGATGGTTGAGCCGGGGAAAAAGCCGACTTTGGCCATTGCGGCTATTTGTTCCGGCAGTTCAACCGGCTCGGTGAAATCCCCGGTTTGGGCGATTACCGGCAGTTCCGGGTAGCGCTTATTAAGCCGTTGGGACGCATGTTCAAGTGCATCCGGGCAAATGTCGATGGGAACATAAGCGCCCAGTTGCGGCGTTGCATCCAGCACCAGACAGGTCTTTTCGCTGGCGCCGCTGCCAAACTCAATCAACGCGCTGCCGCTGGCAATGGTGGCTGAAATTTGCTCAGCAATCTCGCTCAGCAATCGCGTCTCGGCGCGGGTGGGGTAGTACTCCGGTGTTTTACAAATCGCCTCGAACAGCGCGGAGCCCTTGGCGTCGTAAAAATATTTAGGTGAAAGCGCTTTGGGTTTTGCGCTGAGCCCCTGTTGTACGTCGCGCAAGAACTCGTTATCAGATTTTGTGTGTTGCTGGTGCGGTTGAATATCCCGGGCCAATCGCAGCCCAGACAACATCCAGCGCTTATCGGCATGGAAGAAGTTGCGATAGCTCAAGCGCGTATGGCCGGGGCTGCTGAACGCGCTGCCGCCCCGTAAAACCATCTGGTTGATCATGAACTTGCCGTTGTATTCGCCCACAGCGCCAGGGGCCGGATTAAAGCCGGGATAGGCGCTGTAATGGCTTTGCGTCCACTGCCAGGCGACGTCATCCACTTGTTGCAACATGCCCGCCTGGGCGGCAACTTCCCATTCTGCTTCTGTCGGGAGGCGGGCGTTGACCCAGCAGGCGAATGCGGTCGCTTCGTGGTAGCTGATATGCGTCACGGCGTCGTCCGGATTAATGGGCTGCATGCCTCTTAAAGTCATCTGGCTCCAGCCGTGCTCATCGTGATGCCAGTACAGCGGGGCTTTCCAGCCTTGGCTTTGTACGCAATCCCAGCCTTCTGAGAGCCACAAATCCACTTGCTGGTAGCCGCCGTCCGCGATAAATGCCAGCCATTCACCGTTTGTCACCAGCCGGTCACTGATCTCGAAGGGCTGTAAGTACGTGGTGTGGCGCGGGCTTTCATTGTCGAAGGCAAAGGCGTCATCGGTGTGGCCAATATCCAGCAGGCCGCCAATGTGTTGCTTGAAACGCCCGGGGCCGGCGCGGGTGGGCTGTGGCCACTGCGGGTTATAGGCGGGTTTGAGGGGCGAGGAGTTGAACAGGTGGAGTATGTCCATGAGCAGCAGTTCCTGATGCTGCTCCTCGTGTGCCAGCCCGAGTTCAACTAACTGGCGCGTGGCGTCATCGAGTGAGGTTTGCAGCAGGACGCTCATTTGCCTGTCGACATGCTTGCGGTAGGCAATCACTTCGCTGATGGCGGGGCGGGTCAGCAAGCCGCGATGGGGTCTGGGATGGCGGGGGCCGACGGCTTCGTAATAGGAGTTGAACAGGTAGCAGAAGGTGTCATCGAAAATCTTGTAGCCTTTGAGCTGCGGGCTGAGCAGAAAGGTTTCGAAGAACCAGCTGGTATGGGCGATGTGCCATTTACTCGGGCTGGCATCAGGCATGGATTGCACAACCATGTCTTCCGGCTCCAGCGGGGCGATCAGGGTTTCGGTTCGGCGCCTGACCTGCAGGTAATAGTCGAGTAGCGCATTGGGGGCTGGCTTTGGGGTCAGTACTCTTAATGTGCTGCTCATCAACTATCTGCTCCGTGCTGCGGCTAGAGGGAAGAACTGTTGAGGCGGGCCGAGCGGCGGTGTTACCGCGTTTAGGCCTATCTTTTATGTTGTTGTCTGCCTGATGCTCAATGATTAAGCGTAATTCACGACAGTTTTATGTCTGACGCAGATTTGTTCAGAGAGTTCGATGTTGCGACGGCTGGCATCAAACTTAGCGTGTAGGCGGGTTTGGCAAATAAGACGATTTGCCGGGGAGATAAAAGCAGAAACCCACTCGGGAGTGGGTTTCTGGTGTGCGCAGAGGTTGGAAGCGTAAGGCTTACGCCTGATAGCTGATGTGCCCGTCTACCAGCGTGTAGCGCACGGCGCTCGGCAGGCAGTGGCCCATGAACGGGCTGTTGGCGCCTTTGGAGAACCACGTATCACCGGCCAGTGTTGAGGCGTTCGGGTCGAACAGCAGCACATCGGCGGGTTCACCGGCGGCCAGCCTGCCTGCTGGCAGGCCAAGCGCCTGCGCCGGACCGCTGCTGAGGCGGGCGATCAGCTCTGGCAGTTCCAACACGCCGTCCTGCACCAGGCTCATGGCCAGTGGCAGCATCAGCTGCACGCTGCTGATGCCCGGTTCGGTGGCGGCAAACGGTGCGCGTTTGGCGTCGGCTTCGTGCGGCTGGTGATGGCTGGCGATGGCTTGAATGGTGCCGTCCTTGACCGCCTGACGCAGGCCGTCGCGGTCTGCACGGGTGCGCAGTGGCGGCATAACGTGATACAGGCTGGAGAAGCCGAGCAGCGAATCGTCAGTCAGAATCAGCTGGTACAACGCCACGTCGGCCGTCACTTTGAGGCCGCGCGCTTGTGCTTCGGCAATCAACTGGGCGCCACGGGCGCTGGTCAGTTGGCTGAAATGCGCGCGTACGCCGGTTTGTTCGACCAGCAACAAGTTGCGGGCGAGGGCTACGGTTTCAGCGGACTCCGGGATACCGACCAAGCCGAGGAAGCTGGCGGTCGGGCCTTCGTGGGCGAGGCCGCCTTCTGCCAGATCGTGATCCTGCGAGTGGAAAATCACCGTCAGGTCGAAGGTGGCGGCATATTCCATGGCGCGGCGCAGGGTGCGGTTGTTGCGGAAGCAATCCAGGCCGTTGCTGAATGCCACGCAACCGGCATCACGCAGGGCAACCAGCTCGGCCAGTTGCTCGCCTTCGAGGCCTTTGCTCAGCGCGCCGACCGGGAAGACCTTGGTGTGGCCCGCTTCACGTGCGCGTTCAAGAATCATCTCGGCGACTGCTGGCGTGTCCAGAATCGGCTTGGTGAAGGGTGGGCAGCACAGGCTGGTAACGCCGCCCGCAGCCGCCGCCAGGGTTTCGCTGGCAATGCTGCCTTTGCGGCTGTAGCCGGGTTCGCGCAGCGCTGCGTTCAGGTCAACCAGGCCCGGTGTTGCGATCAGGCCATCAGCTTCGATGGTTTGTTCGGCGTCGAAACCTGCGGGGGCATCACCGATGGCTGCGATCTTGCCGCCTTCGATGTAGATATCGCTGATTTGGTCCAGACCGCTGTTGGGGTCAATTACGCGGGCGCCGAGGATACGGGTACGCATCAGTTCTGCTCCTCGCTTTCTTGATCAATTAATCGCTGGGTTTTCTGGCCGCTCATGGCCATTGAGAGCACGGCCATGCGGATGGCGATGCCGTAAGTGACCTGATTGAGAATCACTGACTGCGGGCCGTCGGCCACCGCTGATTCAATTTCAACGCCACGGTTGATCGGCCCCGGGTGCATGACCAGCGCATCGGGTTTGGCCAGCTTGAGGCGCTGCTCGGTAAGGCCGAACAGGCGATAGAATTCGCCTTCGCTGGGCAGCAGGCCGCCCTGCATGCGTTCGCGTTGCAGGCGCAGCATGATCACTACGTCGACATCCTTGAGCCCGGTGGCCATGTCGCTGTAGGTCGTCACGCCGTATTGCTCGATGCCGACCGGCAGCAAGGTTTTCGGCGCAATCACGCGAATATCCGGGCAACCCAGGGTTTTCAGCGCGAGCATGTTCGAACGCGCAACACGCGAGTGCAGGATGTCGCCGACGATGGCAACCGAGAGATTCTCGAAGCTGCCCTTGTGTCGGCGAATCGTCAGCATGTCGAGCATTGCTTGCGTCGGGTGTGCGTGTCGGCCGTCGCCGCCGTTGATGATGGCGACGTTGGGGCACACGTGCTCGGCAATGAAGTGCGCCGCGCCGGAGTCGCTGTGGCGCACCACGAACATGTCGGCCGCCATCGCCTCAAGATTGCGCAGGGTGTCGAACAGCGACTCGCCCTTGCTGGTTGATGAGGTCGATACGTTGAGACTGATGACGTCGGCAGACAAGCGCTGCGCCGCCAGCTCAAAAGTGGTGCGGGTTCGTGTCGAGTTCTCGAAGAATACGTTGCACACGGTCTTGCCGCGCAGCAGCGGAACCTTCTTTACAGCGCGGTCGCCCACTTCGAGGAACGAGTCGGCGGTATCGAGAATTTCTGTCAGCAGTTCGCGGGGCAAGCCGTCGATGGACAAAAAGTGCTGCAACTGACCGTTGTCATTCAGTTGCAGGGAGCGCTTGGCGTCTAGGGGCGTCATCGCGGGGATCTCAGTTGGCGAGCGATTGCAGCTCGAGGTTAAGCGGTGTTGGGCCGGTCAATTTTACTCGTTGCTGCGCGGGCAGAGACAAGGTGGCGCCGACAATGTCAGGCCGGATTGGCAGGTCATGCGCGGTCAGGTCGAGCAGGCAAACCAAGGTAATACTAGCTGGACGACCGTAATCGAACAGTTCATTCATCGCCGCGCGAATGGTCCGGCCGCTCATCAGTACGTCGTCTATCAGCACCAGATGTTGACCTTCGACGTCGAACGGAAGTTCGGACGGTTTGACTTGCGGGTGCAGGCCGTTCTGGGTGAAGTCGTCGCGGTAGAACGACACATCGAGAATGCCCATCGGCTCAGTGCTGCCGAGGGTTTCCATGAGTGCCTGAGCAACCCAGACGCCGCCCGTGCGGATGCCGATAAAGCGCGGGGTGCTGATTTGTCGCGCATTGAGGTGGCGAATCAGCGCCGTGGCCATTTCCGGCAGCAGTTGTGCAGGTGACGGTAAATTCATATGAAGCTCCTTGATGGCCGAGCGAGCTCAGCCGCAAATATGCGCTTGCATCCAACCTTCGAGTACCAGCGCAGCAGCCAGTGCGTCGACAGGTCGTTCGCGGTAGCCGCTGTTCTGACCTTGCTGCAGGCGTTCGCCCTTGGCGGCGTAAGTAGTCAGACGTTCATCGTGCGTGTGTACCGGCAGATTGAAGCGGCCATTGAGGCGGCGGCCAAACTTTTCGGCGCGCTCGCTCATGTCACTGGGTGAGCCGTCCATGTTCAGCGGCAGGCCCACCACGATTGCATCGGGCTGCCATTCGCGGATCAGCGCTTCGACCTTTTGCCAGTCCGGCACGCCATTTTGCGCTTTTAGCACGCAGAGTTCGCGCGCCTGCCCGGTGATTGGCTGGCCAACCGCAACACCAATCTGTTTGGTGCCGTAATCAAAGCCCAGCAGCAGGCGCAGTGGTTTAGGCTCGGCCATCAGGCGTGTCCAGCTTGCGAGGTGAGCAGGCTCAGGTTGACCCCGAGGTGCGCCGCCGCTGCATCAAGGCGCTGATCGTAAGGCATGTCGAACAGGATGCCGGCATCAGCCGGGCACGTCAGCCAGGCGTTGTCGGCCAGTTCGGCCTCAAGCTGGCCTGCTTCCCAGCCGGCATAGCCCAGGGTGATCAGGTATTTGTCGGGGCCGGTGCCGGCAGCAATCGCAAACAGCACGTCTTGCGAGGTGGTCAGACCCAGCTCGCCGAGGTCTAGAGTGGCCTGAAAATTCAGGCCTACAGGGTGCAGAACGAAGCCGCGATCAGTCTGTACCGGGCCGCCAGTGAAAATTGGCAGGCTTTGGCAGAGTGCCGGCGGCTCTTTTTCCGGGTTCAATTGCTCAAGCACGTCGGCCAGATTCAGGCCGCTGGGACGGTTAATCACCAGGCCCATTGCGCCTTGGTCGTTATGATCGACCAGATACGTGACGGTCTGCGCGAAATTGGGATCGCCCATGTGCGGCATGGCGATCAGGAAGTGGTGCTTGAGATTGCTTGGGCTGGCGTCTTTCATGGGCGTTAGCTTAATACTTGAGCGTGAAGGCTGGAAGCACAACAAACCTCAGAGACGCTACTGCGCGAGGGATTGCGGCGTTGCGCCGCGGCTTAAGCGGCTCAGTTCGCGGTTTAACGCTGAGCGCACGTTCGGTCGAGCGGTGCGAGTTCTCGCCTGCTCGACCGTTGCGCATCAGGGTTCTTGTGACGGTTAGCGGTTCGCGGCTAGTTGCTCTGCAGCCGGTCGCCTTTCTCGAAGCGCCAGGTGCGGATAATTTCCAGCCGGTCAATATCGATCAGGTCGCCGCTGAACGGTGCAAAGGGCGCGGCCAGACGGACGATGCGCATGGCGGCCTTGTCGAGCGTTGGTTGGCCGGATGACTCCAGTACCAGCACCTCGTAGAGCGAGCCGTCACGGTTGATCGAGACCAGCAAGCGCAGGCTGCCGTAAATGCGTTTGCGCCGCGCATCGTCTGGGTAGTTCAGGTTGCCAATGCGCTCGACCTTCTTGCGCCACTGATCCTTGTACCAGGCGCCTTTGTCGCGCATGGTCGAGGCGGCGTTGAGGCGCAGAATCTTCGGGCGCTTGGCGTAGGCCTGAACTTCGTTGGCCAGGTCCGCTTCGAGGCTGGCAATTTCCGAAGACAATTGTTCGCGGTCAAAGCTTGGAGCCGGTTCGTGGCTGGGCGCCGGTTTGGGCTTTTCACGTTTGACAGGGGTTTTCTGCGGCTGCGGCTTCACCGTGGCGACCGCTGCTTTTGGCGCCTCTTTCGGTGCCGGTGGCGGTTTGGCCACGGTTTTCGGCTGCACCTTATTAACCTTGGTGTCCTGGAAAGGCGCCTTTTCGGTGGTTTTCGGCGCGGCCTTGTGTTCCAGCGTGCCGCTGCCTTGCTGATTGTCCTGGGCGAGGAAGTCCGCCTCTTTGGGCTTGGTTTCGCTCTTGAAGGTTGAAAGGGTGATTTCGAGCGTTTTGCTCAGGGTTTCAGGCTCGACCACCGTGAAACCGACCCCGAGGATCACCGCGATATGCAGCACCGCTGCCAGAAAAAGGGTAAAGCCCAGCCGGTCTGCCGGGCTTGCGCCGGCAGGTGGGAGGCTGGGAGTCGGGTCGGTTGCTTTCATTGGCATGTGGCTTGGCTCAGAGTGCCGCGCAGTCTGCCGACTTCGCACCTCGGCCTGCAAGCCTCATGTGCAAAGGTGTTAGCTGGGTCAAGCTTGTGATGACTACTGTGTGGCATTCAGCTTCTTTGCAATCACGTCCATCAGTTGGTCGGCAATGCCTGTGTTATAGGCGGCATCAATTTCACGAATGCAGGTCGGGCTGGTCACGTTGATCTCTGTCAGGTAATCGCCGATCACGTCCAGGCCCACAAACAACAAGCCTTTCTCGCGCAGTGTCGGGCCAATGGCCAGAGCAATTTCGCGGTCGCGTTCGCTCAGCGGTCTGGCCTCGCCACGACCACCGGCCGCCAGGTTGCCACGGGTCTCGCCCTGTGCGGGAATGCGCGCCAGGCAATAAGGTACGGGCTCGCCGTCGATCATCAGAATGCGTTTGTCGCCATCGAGAATCTGCGGGATGTAACCCTGCGCCATGATTTGCTGGGTGCCGTGGGCTGTGAGCGTCTCAAGAATGACTGAAAGGTTCGGATCACCCTCGCGGTGACGAAAAATCATCGATCCGCCCATGCCATCGAGGGGTTTGAGAATGATGTCACGCTGTTCTTTGGCAAACTCGCGCAGAATGTCGGCACGGCGGCTGACAATTGTTGGCGGTGTGAACTGGGGAAACTGCGTTGCAAAGATTTTTTCATTGCAGTCGCGTAGGCTCTGAGGACGGTTGACCACGAGGACGCCATCGGCTTCGGCTTGTTCCAGAAGATAGGTGGTGTACAGGAACTCGTTGTCGAAGGGTGGATCCTTGCGCATCAGGATGACATTGAGGTCAGCCAGAGGCAGGTCCTGCTCCTCGCCCAGTTCGAACCAATGTTCAGGGTCGTTGAATACCTGGAGTGAGCGAAGTCGGGCACGCGCCTGGCCTTTGGCCTGATAAAGGTCCTTTTGCTCCATGTAGAACAGGGACCAGCCACGCGACTCAGCGGCGAGCAGCATGGCCAGTGAGCTGTCCTTCTTGAAGGAGATCTGGGCTATAGGGTCCATGACGATGCCAAGACGAACGGTCATTTAACGGTACTCCGTGTGAGCGGTATGCGCGGGCAGAAAAAGTTGAACAAGTCGCGCCAGAGTGGCGCTGACGAGGCTGACGGTCAAGGAAAAACAGGTTGCACTGTGACGTGTGGATTGCATGAGGAAGAGTGTGCTACAAAGGCCTGACGATCGGGTTGCAGCCCGTCGGTGGCAAGCCTCAGGCACGCTGATGTAACGCAAAAATAATGACTCACCGAGGCGCTAGTAAGCAATCATGGAACAGAATTCCGAGGGTTTAAGGGTGATGGTAATTGACGACTCGAAGACGATTCGTCGAACCGCTGAGACCCTGCTGAAGAAAGTAGGTTGTGAAGTAATCACGGCTGTTGACGGGTTTGATGCCCTGGCCAAGATCGCAGATACACATCCGAGCATTATTTTTGTCGACATCATGATGCCGCGACTGGATGGTTATCAGACCTGCGCCTTGATCAAGAACAACAGTGCTTTCAAGTCCACTCCGGTGATCATGCTGTCGTCCAAAGACGGCCTTTTCGACAAGGCCAAAGGGCGCATCGTCGGCTCTGATCAATACCTGACCAAACCCTTCAGCAAAGAAGAGTTGCTTGGGGCGATCAAAGCACACGTACCGGCATTTGTTCCGGTGGATCAAGCTTCCTGACGTCCAGCCGCAAGGCTGTAGATGTCACTTTATGTATTAGGAATACCATGGCTCGAATTCTGATTGTTGATGACTCGCCGACCGAGATGTACAAACTGACTGCCATGCTCGAAAAGCATGGTCATCAGGTACTCAAGGCAGAAAATGGCGCGGATGGCGTAGCACTCGCTCGTCAGGAAAAACCCGATGCGGTGTTGATGGATATCGTCATGCCGGGCCTGAATGGCTTCCAGGCGACCCGTCAATTGACCAAGGATGCGGAAACCAGTCACATCCCTGTGATAATTGTGACTACAAAAGACCAGGAAACCGATAAGGTCTGGGGTAAGCGTCAAGGGGCCAAGGATTATCTGACCAAGCCCATTGAAGAAGACACCCTGATTAAAACGCTTGCTGCGGTATTGGCCGGTTAATTCCGTGCTGGGCTGACTATAAACAAAATAAGGCCGCGGTTTGCATGTCGGACACACCCTTCCAGCTTCTCTACCAACTTGATCAGCGTTGTCGGGCGCTGGCGGCGGGCCTGCCTTTGCAGCAAGCCCTCGTCCAGACCTGGAGTGGCATTGGCTTTCGTATGGGGGAGCGCTACTTCGTGGCGCCCATGGGCGAGGTCAGTGAAGTGCTGCACGAACCAAGACACACCCTGCTGCCTGGCGTGAAAAGCTGGGTTAAAGGTGTGGCAAACGTGCGTGGGCGCTTGTTGCCGGTTATGGATCTTTGCGCCTACTTCGGCAATGAACTGACCGCGCACCGCAAGCAGCGGCGAGTGCTGGTGGTTGAACATCAGCAAGTGTTCGCCGGCCTCACGGTCGACGAAGTGTTCGGTATGCAGCATTTTCCGGTGGATGCGTTTCGTGAAGAAATGCCGCCGCTGGAAGCGACAATTCAGCCGTTTATCCACGGCGTCTTTCAGCGCGAGCAGCCCTGGCTGGTGTTCAGCCCATATGCGCTGGCGCAAAGTCAGGGTTTTCTTGACGTAGCCTATTAAAAAGATTTTCGGTTGGGTCGGCTTTGCCGGCCTTTTGGCGTTACATGGGAACCGTAGTGCGGTAGGTCCAGGCGGGGGCCAGATAATGAAAAAACAAAACACAGGCAATTTATTGGCGGGTACACGCAGCAGTACATTGATTGCAGGGCTGTTTATCGTCCTGATCGTCTCAATCGTGCTGTTGTTTGCCAACTTCGCATACCTCAACACTCAGGCCAACTACGACACTGAGTACATCAGTGACTCGGGTGAGCTACGGGTTCTTTCGCAACGTATCGCCAAGAACGCCACCGAGGCGGCGGCGGGTACACCGGCTGCGTTCGGTTTGCTGCGCGATGCACGCAACGACTTCTCCAAGCGCTGGAGCAACCTGACTGACGGCAACCCCGAGACCGGCCTGCCTCCAGCACCGGAAGCGGTCGCCGGGCAAATGGCGGCTGTGCAGCAGGATTGGGACACGCTGAAGAAAAACACCGACGCCATTCTGGCCAGCGAACAGACAGTACTGTCGCTGCACCAGGTAGCGGCGACGTTGGCCCAAACCATTCCGCAGTTGCAGGTTGAGTACGAAGAAGTCGTCGACATTCTTCTGCAAAGCGGCGCACCGGCGGCTCAGGTTTCGGTCGCTCAGCGTCAGTCGCTGTTGGCAGAACGTATTCTCGGTTCGGTTAACAAGGTACTGGCCGGTGATGCCGACTCGGTACAAGCCGCCGACATGTTCGGTCGCGACGCCAGCCTGTTCGGTCGCGTATTGAAAGCCATGACCGACGGCAACCAAGCCATGGAAATCACCCGGGTTAGCGACCGCGAAGCACTGGATCGCCTTGGTGAGATTTCTGAGCTGTTCGAATTCGTTTCCGGTTCGGTGGATGAGATTCTCGAAACCTCGCCAGAACTGTTCCAGGTTCGTGAGTCGGCCAACACCATCTTCAGCGGTTCGCAAACCCTGCTCGATAAGGCATCCGACCTGTCGCAAGGCTTCAACAACCTGCAGAGCGCCCGTTCGTTCAATACTCTGATCGGTTATGTGCTGGGTGCTCTGGCACTGGGCTCGATCATCCTGATCGGTATCGTCATGGTTCGCTCGACCAACCAGCGACTGGCTGAAACCGCCGAGAAAAACGAACGTAACCAGGCGGCGATTTTGCGTCTTCTCGACGAAATTGCTGACCTCGCAGACGGTGACTTGACGGTAGCGGCAACGGTAACCGAAGACTTTACCGGTGCGATTGCCGACTCCATCAACTACTCGATCGACCAGCTGCGTGATCTGGTAGCGACCATCAACCTGACCGCCGTTCAGGTAGCCGGTGCTGCTCAGGAAACCCAGTCGACAGCCATGCATCTGGCTGAAGCATCCGAACACCAGGCGCAGGAAATTGCCGGTGCATCGGCGGCGATCAACGAGATGGCGGTGTCGATTGACCAGGTATCGGCTAACGCCTCCGAATCTTCTGCGGTAGCGGAACGTTCGGTAGCCATCGCCAACAAGGGTAACGAGGTGGTGCACAACACCATCACCGGCATGGATAACATCCGTGAGCAGATCCAGGACACCTCGAAGCGTATTAAGCGCCTCGGTGAATCGTCCCAGGAGATTGGTGACATCGTTAGCCTGATTAACGACATTGCCGACCAGACCAACATTCTCGCCCTTAACGCTGCAATTCAGGCCTCCATGGCCGGTGATGCAGGCCGAGGCTTCGCCGTAGTAGCGGACGAAGTACAGCGACTGGCGGAACGTTCATCGGCTGCAACCAAGCAGATCGAGGCACTGGTTAAGACCATTCAGACCGACACCAACGAGGCTGTTATCTCGATGGAGCAAACCACGTCTGAAGTGGTACGTGGAGCACACCTGGCGCAAGACGCTGGTGTGGCACTGGAAGAGATTGAGAAAGTATCCAAGACCCTCGCGGCCTTGATTCAGAACATCTCCAACGCTGCCCGCCAGCAGGCTTCTTCGGCGGGTCATATCTCCAACACCATGAACGTGATTCAAGAGATCACCTCGCAGACCTCGTCCGGTACCACGGCTACTGCTAAGAGCATTGGTAATCTGGCGAAGATGGCCAGTGAGATGCGTAACTCGGTTTCTGGCTTCACCCTGCCAGAAGGTGAAGAGGTATAAGCCTCGACCGAACCGGGTATCGGTGCAGCCCTATGAGCGAGAGCCACGTCATGCAGTCACGTGTCTGGTCCTTACAACCCTTGGCGGTTATGACCGCCAAGGAGTTTCAAGACTGGCAGGCTTTGCTGGAAGAGCGGGTTGGCATTGTTCTTAACGAGCAGCGCCGATCCTTCCTGCAGACCAATCTCGCGACGCGCATGCGTGAAGTGGGTGTGGCTGATTATGCGACCTATTATCAGCAGGTTACGGATGGACCGCGCGGCGCAGTCGAGTGGTCGCATTTGCTCGATCGGCTGACTGTTCAGGAAACCCGTTTCTTTCGTCACCCGGCGTCTTTTGCGACGCTCGAAAGCTATTTGCAGCAGCGTCAATCGGCAGGTCTGAACAAACCACTGAACTTGTGGAGTGTCGGTTGCTCGAGTGGTGAAGAAGCCTATTCGATGGCGATGGTGGCCAGCCAAGTGTTGAGTGGCACGGAGCAGGCCGGACAGTTTGCTGTGACGGCTACTGATATCAGCATGAGTGCGCTGGCCAAGGCGCGTGAGGCGGTTTATTCGGCGCGCAGGCTTGAGCAGGTAAGCACTGAGTTGCGCGAGCAGTTTTTCACGACCGAGGCAGAGGGTCGTTACAAAGTTATCCCGGCACTGGCGGCAAGGGTGTGCAGCGCCCGGCTCAATGTGCTGGACCAGGCGAAAGCGCCAATGTCTGGAATGGACGTCATTTTTTGCCAGAACTTATTGATCTATTTTCGTCGCTGGCGCCGTCGCGAGATTCTTAATCGACTCGTGGAGTGCCTGGCACCCGGTGGTTTGTTAGTGATTGGTGTAGGCGAAATGCTTGATTGGCAGCACGCAGATTTGCAGGCGCTGGCCGATGAGCGAGTTTTGGCATTTACCCGTAGAGCCTAATTTATGAGTGATCGGCACGACTATGTTGCCCTGGAATGGGTAAAAGGCGAAATCGCAGAAACCCTCAAGCAGGCCCGTCAGGCCCTTGAAGGTTATGTCGAGAATCCGCAGGACCCCACGCGGATGCGCTTCTGCCTGACCTATATCCATCAGGTGCAGGGCACCTTGCAGATGGTCGAATTCTACGGTGCAGCGTTGCTCGCCGAAGAAATGGAGCAGCTCGCCCAGGCATTGATGGACGGTCGTGCGAGCAATCAGGGCGAAGCCCTTGAAGTGCTGATGCAGGCTATTTTGCAGTTGCCGGTTTACCTCGACCGCATCCAGACGGCTCGCCGCGATCTGCCAGCCGTGGTGTTGCCATTACTCAACGATTTGCGCTCGGCACGCGGCGAAAAGCTGCTGTCGGAAACCAGCCTGTTTGCCCCCGACCTGTCGACTCACGCGCAGCCGCTTTCTGCGCAGGCGCTGGCGGCAATTGACGCCGGCGAATTCACTCAATTGCTGCGCAAGTTGCGGCAGATGTTGCAGTTGGCACTGGTTGGGGTTTTCCGCGATCAGGACATGCCAACCAATCTGGGTTACATGGCGCGGGTTTTTGCCCGCCTCGAAGTACTCTGCAAGGATTCCCCGCTGGGTGATCTCTGGCCCATCGCCTCGGCAGTGGTCGAAGGTCTGGCCAGCGGCGACATCAGCAATGGCTCGTCGGCGCGCATGTTGTTGCGTGAAGTCGACAAAGAACTCAAGCGTCTCTTCGAAGAGGGGCCGGCCGGGATGAATCAGGCGGCGCCTGATGAACTGACCAAGAATTTGCTGTTCTATGTGGCCAAGATCCAGCCCAACGCGGCACTTGGCGCCGCCCCGCGGGCGGATACACCGAAGATCAATGCGGTTAAATCGCGCTATGGTCTTAGCGACGCATTCCCGGATACCGCCACGGTGGATCAGGAACGAGCGATTCTGGCAGGCCCAGATCGTGACGCCATGCGTTCGGTGGTGGGCGCGTTGTGTGAAGAGCTGGTGCGGGTCAAAGACAGCCTCGATCTGTTCGTGCGCAGCGACCGTGCACAGGTCGGCGAGCTTGTCAGCCTCAAGCCTGCGCTCAAGCAGGTAGCCGACACCTTGGCCGTGCTTGGCTTTGGCCAGCCGCGCAAAGTCATCATTGATCAGATTGAAGTGATCGAAGCGCTTGCGCAGGGCAGCCGCGCGCCCAGCGATCCGGTGTTGATGGATGTGGCGGGTGCGCTGCTGTACGTCGAGGCTACGCTCTCGGGCATGGTCGGGCCCAGCAACGAAACACTCAACGAGACCAGCCAGCTACCGGTTAACGATATCGGCCAGATTCATCAGGTCGTCATCAAGGAAGCACGCAACGCGCTGGAACAAGCCAAAGACGCGATCATCGAATTTATCGCCTCGCAGTGGAACCATGAATATCTGGCGCGCGTGCCCGAGCTGTTGAATCAGGCGCGTGGTGCGCTTTCGATGATCCCGCTGGACCGTGCTGCGCAGTTGTTGAGCGCCTGCAATCAATACATCGAAGAGCAACTGCTGGCGCGCAAGAGCGTGCCCAACTGGCAGGATCTCGACACCCTGGCCGACGCCATCACCAGCGTCGAATACTACCTTGAGCGCCTCAATGATGATCACTCGACCCAGGGTGAGCTGATTCTGGATGTCGCCGAGGAAAGCCTGCAATCGCTGGGCTACTCGCTCGGCACGCCATTGCTGGCGGCGCAGGCGCATGCGGCGGAGATCAAACCGGATGCCGCGTGGCTCAACCCGCTTGATGAAATTGAGGTGCTCAACGAGGCGGATGATCAGCCGCTGGAGAGTGATGAGAGCGAGTTGCTGCTCGATGAACCTGTCGCGCCAACGGAAGAGCTTATCGAGCTGAGCGGGTTTGAAACACTTGAAGAGCTGGACCTGAGCGACATCGAGCCGCCTGCTTCGGAAGAGGAAGGTTTCTCCCTGCCGGTGCTGGAACTCGATGAACAGCCGCTGCCGCTCGATGAGTCTCAGCCGCTGAGCATTGATCAATTCGATAACCCGCTGCAGTGGGATGAAGCCGAGTTGGCGTCTATGCAACTGCCGGATGTGCAGCTGCCACGCGCACCGCAACCAGCAGACGAAGCGCCGGATAGCGAGAAAACCGTCACCATGGCGGATGTCCTGGCTACTCCGACGCAGGCCATTAATCCGCCGGCGTCCGATATTCCGCTGAGCCTGTTGGCGCCGCCCGCCGATGAAGAGCCTGTTGATGAAGAGTTGCTGGAAGTCTTCATCGAAGAAGCTGGCGAGGTGCTGGAAACCATCGCCGAGTACCTGCCCAAATGGCAAGCCGACAGCAATGACAGCGAGGCACTGGCTGAATTGCGCCGGGCTTTCCATACGCTCAAAGGCAGCGGCCGCATGGTTCGCGCGTTGGTCATTGGCGAGCTGGCGTGGTCGATTGAAAACATGCTCAATCGCGTGCTCGACCGCAGCATTGAACCGAACAAAGATGTACAGCAGGCCGTGGTCAGCGTTGTTGAGGTGATGCCCGAACTGGTCGGCGAGTTTGCCGACAGGCGCCAACGTCAGCGCGACGATGTGGATGCGCTGGCCGCCAACGCACACGCACTGGCGAAAGGCTTGCCTGCGCTGATTCAAGATATAGAACTGACTCCGCCGGCGGAAACCGTTGCCGATCAGCCTGCAGTCGTTGACGCTGAGGAAGAGCCGCAAGACGCGCCTGAGTTTGATCTGCAGGAAATTGAGCTGGATGCCTCCAGCGCGCCAATGCCTGAGCAAGCTGAGCCGGACGAGCAGGCCGCGTCCCGCGCGGAAGCTCTCGATCCGCAACTGCTCGAAATATTCCGCAACGAGGCGCAAGCGCATCTCGACACCCTGGAGCAGTTCCTCGCCGATTGCGCGCGTGAAGTGCCGCAGCCGGTGACAGATGATTTGCAGCGCGCCATGCACACGCTCAAGGGCAGCTCCTACATGGCAGGCATTCTGCCAGTTGCGGAGATTGCCGCGCCGCTTGAGAAAATGCTCAAAGAGTTCAAGGTCAATCTGATCGAACTGGACATGGCCGATGCCGAGTTGCTGACCCGCGCGGGCGAACTGTTCCGGCTCGGTCTGGCGCAACTCGACAGCGATCCGCTGGCCGAATTGCCGGGTGCCGCTGAGTTCATCGAACGTGCTCAGCAACTGCATCAGGAACGCCTGAATGCGGCGCAGCTCAACCAGCCGACTTCGGCGGAAGGTGAGGCGCGCGATCCGCAGTTGATCAATATCTTCCTCGCGGAAGGTATGGACATCCTCATGGATGCCGAGAAGCTGTTGCAGCGCTGGCGCGAACACCCGGCCGAGCGTCAGGAGCTGACAGCTCTGCTGGATGAATTGACCACGCTGGGCCGTGGCGCCGAAATGGCAGAACTGCCGCAGATTGATGAGCTCTGTGAAGCCCTACTGGATCTGTACGGCGCGGTGGAAGAGAGCAGCCTTGCTGTGAGCGAGCGCTTCTTCTGCGAGGCCGAACAGGCCCATGAAGCGCTGATGAATATGATGGATCAAGTCGCGGCTGGCTTGCAGGTCAGCAGTGAACCGCAACGTGTTGCAGCGCTGCGTGAATTGCTCAATGAAGGCCTGAGCCCGGATGCCATCGGCCTGGTTTCGCCAGCGGGCGAGCAGGGCGCACAGGTGATAGAGCTGGACACCGCGACCCGCGACCTCGCCGACTTGCAAGAGCAAGAGCAAGAGCAAGAGCAAGAGCAAGAGCCAGCTAGCGTGGCGCAAGCGCCGGTTGAAGCGGTTGCAGACGCCAGCATGCTCGATGACGAGATGGTCGAGATCTTCCTCGAAGAGGCGCAAGACCTGCTGGAAAGTGCCGGCCAGTCACTGCAAACGTGCCTCACCGAAGGCCCGGACAAAGATGTGCTTGGCTCATTGCAGCGCGATTTGCACACCCTTAAAGGCGGCGCGCGGATGGCGCAGATCGCCCCTATCGGCGATCTCGCCCACGAGCTTGAGTTCATCTACGAAGGCATGCTCGACGGCCGCTTCAGCTACTCGAAAGCCCTGGATGAACTGCTCACGCAGTGCCATGACCGCTTGCAGCAGTTGGTTGATCAACTGCAAACCCGCGCGCCAATGTCTCAGCCAGACGCGCTGATCGAGGCCTTGCAGAATTACCGTTCAGGCACTACGCCAGAAGCGCCCGAATCGCCTGTGCAAGATGATCAAGACCCATTAACTCCTGATGTGCAGGTTTCGGACGTGGAAGTGATGGGCGCCACTGCGTCGGGCGTCGATATACCAGACGTCACCGCGCCGATCGCCGAAACACCGGATGAACCAGTCCCGGCGCCTGAACCGCAATACTCAGCATCAGCTAACACCGTGACGCTCGACCCAGATCAGGACAGCGAACTGGTCGAAATCTTCCTCGAGGAAGGCTTCGACATCATGGACAGCGCCGGTGCCTCGCTGCAGGACTGGATGAGCCAGCCAGATAACAGCCTGGCGCTGGAGTCGCTGCAACGTGATCTGCACACCCTTAAAGGGGGCGCGCGAATGGCAGAGATCAGCCCGGTTGGCGATCTCGCCCACGAACTTGAATTCCTTTATGAAGGTCTCGCCGGTGGTCAGCTACGCGGCAGTGAAGGGCTGGTAGGTCTGCTGCAGAGCTGCCATGACTCACTCTCGGACATGCTCGAAGCCGTGCGTGAACAGCGCCCGGTGCCGGATGGCTTGCAGCTGATTGCCGCTATCAAGCATTACCGCAGCAATCCGGATGAGCTGGTCAGCGTGCCGTCTGCGATAAAGCTCACACCGCAGGCACCGCAGGCACCGCAGCCAGTTCCGGCGGGCGAGAGCGACGATATTCTCGATATCTTCCTCGAAGAGGCGGACGACCTGCTCGAAAACATGAGCGAGGCGATTGCCCGTTGGGACGGTGGCCGCGATATCAGCGCCTCGATCGACGATGTCATGCGTATTCTGCACACCCTCAAAGGGGGCGCGCGGCTTGCCGGTCAGGCCGCATTAGGCAACCTGGCCCATGATCTCGAACAGCATTTGAGTGATGCACAGCAGCAAGGCGAACCGTGGCCCGAGAGTCTGTTGATTGATGCTCAGTCCGGCTTCGATGGCTTGCAGGCCGAGGTCGAGCAGTTGCGCAGTCAGCTCGATCAAGCGGATCAGGTCAACAATCCGCCAAGCGAGCCTGTTGCGCCTTCGAGTCCGGCGCAGGACGCAGTAGATCTGCCAATAGTGGCTGTGAGCAAGCTCAAGACCGAGCCGGCACCTGCATCCGTCTTGCCATTTGTGCGTCGCAGCCAGCAGGCCGCGCTTGAAGAAACTTCGCGGCGAGCGCCACAGGAGTTCGTCAAAGTTCCGGCCGATCTGTTGGAGCAGTTGGTCAACCTGGCCGGTGAAACCTCGATTTTCCGTGGCCGGGTAGAGCAGCAAGTCAGCGATTTCAGTTTCACCCTGAGCGAGATGGACGCAACCATCGACCGGGTGCGCGATCAATTGCGGCGTCTGGATACCGAAACCCAGGCGCAAATCATCAGCCGTTATCAGGTAGATGCAGAGCGTTCCGGTTACGAAGATTTCGACCCGCTGGAAATGGACCGCTATTCGCAGTTGCAGCAGCTTTCACGGGCACTGTTCGAGTCGGCATCCGACTTGCTCGACCTCAAGGAAACGCTGGCGCAACGTACCCGTGACGCCGAAACGCTGCTGTTGCAGCAGGCGCGGGTTAACACCGAATTGCAGGAAGGCCTGATGCGTACGCGCATGGTGCCGTTCGACCGTCTGGTGCCACGTTTGCGGCGCATTGTGCGGCAGGTGTCTGGCGAGCTGGGCAAACAGGTCGAGTTCATTGTGGGTAACGCCGACGGTGAAATGGACCGTACCGTGCTTGAGCGCATCGTTGCGCCGTTGGAGCACATGCTGCGCAACGCCGTTGACCACGGTGTCGAGACGGTTGAGAAACGTCGGGCGGCTGGCAAGAGCAAGCAGGGCACAATTCGTTTGAATCTGGCCCGCGAGGGTGGCGATATTGTCATTAGCTTGTCTGATGACGGCGCCGGTATCCAGTTGCCAGCGGTCAAGCGCAAGGCTGTCGAGCGCGGCCTGATGGACGAGGATGCTGACCTCAGCGATTACGAAATACTGCAGTTCATCCTCGAGCCGGGTTTCACCACAGCCGAGCGCGTCACGCAGATTTCCGGTCGTGGCGTGGGCATGGATGTGGTGCATTCCGAGGTGAAACAACTGGGCGGCTCGATGAGCATCGAGTCCACCCTCGGTGTGGGCTCCACCTTCCTGATTCGCCTGCCATTCACCGTGTCGGTTAACCGCGCGCTGATGGTGCTGTCCGGCGAAGACCTGTACGCCGTGCCGCTGAACACCATTGAGGGCATCGTGCGGGTTTCACCTTACGAGCTGGAAGCCTACTACGCCCCGGATGCGCCGCGTTTCGAGTACGCCGGGCAGGCGTATCAGTTGCGCTACATCGGTGACCTGCTGAATAACGGTCAGCAACCGAAGCTGGTCGGTCAGAGCCTGCCGCTGCCAGTGATTCTGGTGCGCTCCAACGAGCACGCGGTCGCGATTCAGGTCGACTCGCTGGCGGGTTCACGGGAAATCGTGGTGAAGAGCCTCGGGGCTCAATTCGCCGGAGTTCACGGAATTTCCGGTGCCACCATTCTCGGTGATGGCCGCGTGGTGGTGATTCTCGATCTGCTGGCGACTATCCGTGCGTTGCACGCGCATCAGCTGAGCAACTCGCCGCGTCGCGTCAGCCAGGTGTTGAGCGCCGAAGAGATAGAGAGCGAGCGGCCGACATTGGTCATGGTGGTCGACGATTCAATTACCGTGCGCAAAGTTACCAGCCGTCTGCTAGAACGCAATGGCATGAACGTGTTTACCGCCAAAGACGGCGTCGATGCGATTTCGCTGCTGCAAGAGCGCAAGCCGGATATCCTGCTGCTGGATATCGAAATGCCGCGCATGGATGGCTTTGAGGTCGCCACGCTGGTGCGTCACGATCCGCGCCTGCAGGATTTGCCGATTATCATGATTACCTCGCGTACGGGTGACAAACACCGTGAGCGAGCGCTTGGCCTTGGGGTGAACGAATACCTCGGCAAGCCCTATCAGGAGTCTGTGTTGCTGGAGCATATCCAGCGCCTGGCAGGTGACCGGTCGCAGACCGGCCGGGGTGCCATTGATAACGTTACGGATATGCTGACATGACCGGACAACCTTCCGCACGGATAGCGGTAATCGCCGACACCTCGCTGCAACGCCATGTGCTGCAACAAGCACTCACCGGCTTCGGCTATCAGGTCGTGCTCAACAGTGATCCGGCCAAGCTGGACGATGCGGCGCTGGCCGCGTGCGAGGCGGATTTGTGGCTGGTTGATCTGGCGCAAACCGAAGACTCACCGCTGGTTGACGATTTGCTGGAACGCACCGAAGCGCCGGTGTTGTTCGGTGAAGGTCATGCGCCGGAGCGTCACAGCGATAACTACCCGCGCTGGGAGCGTCTGCTGTTCGGCAAGTTGCAAAAACTGGTCGGCAACCCTTCGCAAGGTGTTGGCGATGATTTGCAGGCCTTGCTTGAAGACAGCCCGCGTCCGGCCCGGCTGGAGTTACCCAAAGCCTTGGCGAGCACGCCGCTGCAAGTCGGTGAGCCTGCGCAGCAAGTCTGGCTGCTGGCCGCATCGCTGGGTGGCCCGGAAGCGGTTAAAGCCTTTCTTGATGCATTGCCCGGCGGTTTGCCTGTGGCATTTCTTTACGCACAACACATTGATCCCAGTTTTGAGTCGGTGCTGCCGCAAGCGGTTGGCCGGCACAGCCAGTGGCGGGTCACCAATGCCCGGCACGGCGATTCACTGCGCTGCGGCGAAGTGGTTGTGGTGCCAATCAAGCATGAGCTGAGTTTCGCGGCCGACGGCAGCATGGATATCACGTCACGCAGTTGGCCTGAACCGTACAGCCCGTCGATCGACCAGATGATGCTCAATCTGGCCGGACAATATGCGGCGTTGAGCGGCGCCATCGTATTCAGTGGCATGGGCAGCGATGGCAGTGCCGCGGCCGCGTACATGCAGCGTCAGGGCGGTTTGATCTGGACGCAGCGCGGCGACAGTTGTGTGTGCCCGAGCATGCCGGACAGCCTGCGCGAAGCCGGTTACAGCAAACTCAGCGCCTCGCCGCGTGAGTTGGCCAGCGCGCTGGTGGACCATCTGGCCGAGCAATGCAGTTAATCTGGGCCTGAGCCTAATAGGAAGTATTCATGAGTGAAGTCGCCCCACAAAACGCGGTTGAAAGCCTGACCGGCCTGGTGTTGCCCTTGGCTGACCGGCAGTTGCTGGTGCCCAACGTCGCGTTGGCGGAACTGATTCCCTATCGCGCCCCGCAAACCACGGAAAACCAGCCGGACTGGTTGCTTGGGCGGTTGGCCTGGCGAGATCTGCAATTGCCGATGCTGTCGTTCGAGGCCGCGTCCAACGGGCAGGCGGAACTGGGCTCGGGTGCGCGGGTGGCGGTGCTCAACGCGTTGGGCGGGCGCGATAATGTCAAATTCATTGCGCTGGTGCTGCAAGGGATTCCGCGCTCGATGAAGATCGGTGCCGATGTGCCGCGTGCCGATGTCGAGTTGGCACCGCTGGAGCTGGATGCTGTGCAAGTCGGTACTGAGGTGCTGCGCATTCCCGATCTGGTAATGCTTGAGCAGAAACTGGCAGACGCCGGGCTTATTTGAGTCGCGTCTGCAGATCTATTCGCGTTGAGTGGCGACTCTCAGAAGTCGCCCCACAATTGTTGCGCCACACTCAGCGCAACAACCGCAGCGGTTTCAGTGCGCAACACCCGCGGGCCCAAACGGGCTGCGTGGTAGCCGCTAGCCTTGGCTTGCTCGACCTCTGCATCCGACAAGCCACCTTCCGGTCCAATCAGAAATGCCAGGCGGCTGGGCGCTGTATGTTCTGTGAGCGCCTGGGCAACTGGATGCAGCACCAGTTTCAAGTCGGCGTCGGTGCTTTGCAGCCACTCATCCAGCGTCACCGGGGCATTGAGTGTTGGTACCACTGAGCGCCCGCATTGCTCGCAAGCACTAATCGCCACCTGACGCCAATGGGCCATGCGCTTGTCGGCGCGATCATCTTTCAGGCGCACCTCGCAGCGTTCGCTGACAATCGGCGTGATCTGGCTAACGCCAAGTTCAGTGGCTTTCTGGATCGCCCAGTCCATCCGCTCGCCGCGCGACAGGCCTTGGCCCAGATGAATATTCAGCGTCGACTCAGGCATGCCCGGCAAGCATTCACGCAGTTCCACCGCCACAGTCTTTTTGCCCACCTCAGTGAGTTCACCCAGATATTCGTTGCCGCTGCCATCAAACAACTGCACCGCATCGCCGACATTGTGACGCAACACCCGCGAAATATAGTGCGCCTGAGCCTCAGGCAATTGATGGTGGCCGACAGACAACGGGGCATCGATAAAGAAACGGGATAGGCGCATGGACTTGGCTGCAAACTGGACGCAAGGGCCGCCAGTTTAACGTGTTTGCATTTGCCACCGAAACGTAAACCGCAAACCCATGCCGGAAATCAAAAACGGAAATCAAAGGCGGAGGATGGATAGCCCCGCAGGAGGCAATCCGTCACGGCGATGCAAGCATCGCCGCCTCTTCAAACCAAAGCCAAAGCCACATCACAAACAAACGAACAAATCCCCGCAACCCATCGTCAACCATGACGGATCAACCTGCGGTTCATCCATCCTCCAAAGGCCAAGCCGGAAATCAAAGGCGGAGGATGGATAGCCCCGAAGGAGGCAATCCGTCATGGCGATGCAAGCATCGCCGCTTCATCAAACCAAAGCCAAATCCACATCACAGGCACACACACAAATGCCCGAAACCCATCGTCAGCCCTGACGGATCAACCTGCGGTTCATCCATCCTCCAAAGACCAAGACGAGAATCCAAGGACGGAGGATGGATAGCCCCGAAGGAGGCAATCCGTCATGGCGATGCACGCATCGCCGCCTCTTCAATCCAAGGCCAAGTCCACATCACAGGCAAACACAGAAATTCCCGAAACCCATTGTCAGCCCTGACGGATCAACCTGCGGTTCATCCATCCTCCAAAGACCAGGCCGGGAATCGAAGGCCGGAGGATGGATAGCCCCGAAGGAGGCAATCCGTCATGGCGATCTATGTGATCAACTCAACCCGGATCGCGAAACCCCGGGTAATCGGTATTGCCGGTCGGCACGCTGACTGAGGTGCGTGTGGCAATGTCGATGCCTTCGCTGGCGACTTCGGCGAGAAAGTCGATCTGCTCCGGGGTAATCACATACGGCGGCAGGAAATACACCACGCTGCCCAGCGGACGCAGCAAGGCGCCGCGTTCCAGTGCGTGTTGGTAGACCTTCATGCCGCGACGCTCCTGCCACGGATAGGCCGCTTTGCTGGCTTTGTCCTGCACCATTTCGATGGCCACAGCCATGCCGGTCTGGCGCACTTCGGCAACATTGGGGTGGTCAGCAAGGTGCGCGGTGGCATCGCCCATGCGCTTGGCCAGCGCCTTGTTGCGCTCAATAACGTTGTCTTCCTCGAAAATATCCAGTGTTGCCAGAGACGCAGCGCAGGCCAGCGGGTTGCCGGTGTAACTGTGCGAATGGAGGAAGGCACGCAGCGTCGAGTAGTCGTCGTAGAACGCCTGATAAACCGTATCGGTGGTCAGGCACGCTGCCAATGGCAGATAACCGCCCGTCAGTGCCTTGGACAAGCACAGGAAGTCTGGACGGATACCGGCTTGCTCGCAGGCGAACATGGTGCCGGTGCGGCCAAAGCCGACTGCAATTTCATCGTGGATCAGGTGTACGCCATAACGGTCGCAGGCCTCGCGTAGCAGCTTGAGGTATACCGGGTGATACATGCGCATACCGCCCGCGCCCTGAATCAGCGGCTCGACAATAACCGCTGCCACCTCATGATGATGTTCGCTGAGAGTTTGCTCCATGCACTGGAACATGTTGCGCGAGTGTTCTTCCCAGCTCATGCCTTCGGGGCGCAGATAGCAGTCCGGGCTGGGCACTTTGATGGTGTCGAGCAGCAATGCTTTATAGGTGTCGGTAAACAGGGCAACGTCACCGACCGACATCGCCGCAACGGTTTCGCCGTGGTAGCTGTTGCTCAGGGTGACGAAGCGTTTCTTCTGCGGCTGGCCGACGTTCTGCCAGTAATGAAAGCTCATCTTCAGTGCAATCTCGATGCACGAAGAGCCATTGTCGGCGTAGAACACCCGATCCAGTCCGGCCGGCGTCATGGCCACCAGTCGCTCGGACAATTCGATCACCGGCTGATGGCTGCAGCCCGCGAGAATCACATGCTCCAGCTGGTCGACCTGATCCTTGATACGCTGATTGATGCGCGGATTGGCGTGACCAAACACGTTCACCCACCAGGAGCTGACTGCATCCAGATAGCGTTTGCCGTCGAAGTCTTCCAGCCAGACCCCTTCGCCGCGCTTGATCGGAATCACCGGCAGGCGTTCGTGATCTTTCATTTGCGTGCAGGGGTGCCAGAGCACAGCGAGGTCGCGCTGCATCCAGTGGTCATTTAAGCTCATTGTTGTGTTCTCCAAATCATCTGCCCCAAGCCTATCAGATGCGTGCGGGCGAGAGGGCATCACGCGCGGCCCTTTAAACACCGGCAAAAAGTGAATTTCTCAGACTTTGTGCTGAACTGAAAATGAAGCTGTGCATCCAATCTGCTCAAGCTGACTGATTGGTTTCACGGATCGTATTTCTCGATATTTCAAAGCAGTATTTTCTGCTTTTAATCGATTGGTTTGTTGCTAATCTTGCGCACAATTATCATTTACATAAATGCGGAGCCTATCAATGCAATGGCGTAACTCTCCAACGCGCTACGGTTTTGTCAGTGTCTCGTTGCACTGGCTGGTGGCGCTGGTGGTGTTCGGCTTGTTTGCGCTGGGTTACTGGATGGTTGGGCTGGACTACTACAGCAGCTGGTACACCAAGGCACCAGATATCCATAAAAGTGTTGGCCTGATTCTCTTCGCAGTCATGGTGCTGCGCGTTATCTGGCGCTGGGTCAGCCCACCGCCTGGCCATTTGGCCAGCCATGGTCCACTGACCCAGAAAGCCACGCGCTTCGGTCATGCCTTTCTGTACCTCGGCTTGTTTGTGTTGATGATCAGCGGATATCTGATCTCCACCGCAGAAGGCCGTGGAATTCCGGTGTTCGGCTGGTTCGAAGTACCGGCAACCCTGACCAGCATCCCCAATCAGGAGGATGTTGCAGGGCTGGTGCATGAGTATTTGGCCTGGGCGCTGGTGATATTCGCTGGCATTCACGGTTTGGCAGCATTGAAGCATCACTTTATTGATCGTGACACGACGCTCACTCGCATGCTGGGGCGTTGATTGGTAACACCATTGGCGCGCTTTGAGCTTTGCGCGCTTATTGAATACAAACACAAGGAGCACACTCATGCTGAAGAAAACACTCGCTGCACTGGCTATTGGCACTGCGTTGTTGGGTGCCGGTCAGGCGATGGCAGCGGATTACGCGCTCGATATCAAAGGTCAGCACGCATTCGTCAACTTCAAGATCGGCCACCTTGGCTACAGCTACATCTATGGCTCGTTCAAAGAGTTCGATGGCAGCTTCAGCTATGACAGCAAGAATCCGGAAGCCAGCAAGATCAACGTCACCCTGAAAACCGAAAGCGTTGATACCAACAATGCCGAGCGTGACAAGCACATCCGCAGCGGTGACTTCCTCAACGTCAGCAAGAACCCGACCGCTACTTTCGAGTCGACTTCCGTCAAGTCAACTGGCGAAGGCATGGCCGATGTGACCGGTAACCTGACTCTCAATGGCGTAACCAAGCCAGTGGTAGTTGCTGCCAAGTTTGTGGGCGAAGGCGATGATCCGTGGGGCGGCTACCGTGCCGGTTTCGAAGGCACTACCACGATCAAGATGAAAGACTTCAACATCGAAAAAGACCTCGGACCTGCTTCGCAAGAAGTTGAGCTGATGATCTCTTTCGAGGGCGTGCGCAAGTAAACTGCGCCGCAGAGCTTGAGCTAAACGCCCGGTGCATTGCATCGGGCGTTTTTGCATCTGCGGAGGATGGTTAATCCGCAGGGTAAACCGTCATTTCAGTAGTCGGGTTGTCGCGGGCGTGGCGTTTGACTGCGAGGTGCCCATTACCGTGTAGCTGTTTGGTTGAACGTAAATCGCCATGACGGATTGCGGCGGTGCGCCGCTATCCATCCTCCGGTTGCGGTGCGCAAACTATGCGCAAACAAAAACGCCGACTCGAAAGTCGGCGTTTTGCTGTTGCAGAAAAGCTAGCCGTTGTCGCGGTTACGCGTCAGCAGTGCAGGCTTTTCGCCACGTGGACGGCTGCTAGGCAGTTGGTCCAGTTGCTCTGGCGTTGGCAGGCGATCGCTGCGCGAGCCCTTGTGGATAATCACCGGGACTTTCTCTTGCGGGCGACGGGACTGACCCGGCTCCTGCAACGGACGATCTGCTGCGCGATCCAGCGAGCGCGTGGTGTCACGGTCACGTGGCGGACGCGAACGGCCTGAACCACCGCCGTTACGACCTGACGACTGACCACCAGACGAACGCTTGCCTTGTGCGCCATTCGCGCCCGAAGGCTTGCGCGGGCCTTTGCTACGTGGCGCCTGGCCAGGTGTTGCGGCCGCAGCAGCTGCCGGTGCGCCTGGACGACGACCGCGGTTGTGCTGTGGCTTGTTCTGGTGCGGACTTACGTAGTCTGCACGGTTGCCGAAGTTATCAATCTCGTCATCAAGAAACTCGTCCGGCGCGCGGTCTGGAGGTAATGCGGGAATGGCGGCAACGGTGTTCGAGGAGCGGGCGTTGCGCGGCTGTTTGGCGCGGCCGCCAGCAGGCGCTGATTTAGCCCGGCCAGAGTCTTTGCCTTTATCGCGACGACCCGAACCGTGGCGCTCGCCGCCAGTTTTGGCTTCAGCACTGCCGGAGTTGTTGCGTGGGCCGCGCGGTTGGCGTGGCTCACGAACTTCCGGACGTTCGGCTTCAACTTTGCTCACGTCAAAACCGAGCAGATCACCATCGGGGATCTTCTGCTTGGTCATGCGCTCGATGCCTTTGAGCAGCTTCTCTTCGTCCGGAGCAACCAGCGAGATCGCCTCACCGCTGCGACCGGCGCGGCCAGTACGGCCGATACGGTGCACGTAATCTTCTTCAACGTTTGGCAGTTCGAAGTTGACCACGTGCGGCAGTTGGTCGATATCCAGACCGCGCGCGGCGATATCGGTCGCAACCAGTACGCGTACTTTATTTGCCTTGAAATCAGCCAGTGCCTTGGTGCGCGCATTCTGGCTCTTGTTGCCGTGAATCGCGACAGCTGGCAGCGCGTGCTTGTCGAGGTATTCGGCCAGACGGTTGGCGCCGTGCTTGGTACGGGTGAAAACCAGCACCTGTTCCCACGCGCCAGCGGTGATCAGGTGAGCGAGCAGGGCGCGCTTGTGGCTGGCCTGCAGGCGGAAAACGCGCTGTTCGATACGCTCGACCGTGGTGTTCGGCGGCGTTACTTCAATGCGTTCCGGGTTGTGCAAAAGCTTGCCGGCAAGGTCGGTGATGTCTTTCGAGAACGTTGCCGAGAACAGCAGGTTCTGACGCTTGGCAGGCAGGCGCGCCAGGACTTTCTTGACGTCGTGGATGAAGCCCATGTCGAGCATGCGGTCGGCTTCGTCGAGCACCAGTGTTTCTACGTGGGACAGATCAATGCTGCCTTGACCGGCAAGGTCGAGCAGGCGACCCGGGCAGGCGACGAGTACGTCAACGCCTTTGGCCAGTGCCTGTACTTGCGGGTTCATGCCAACGCCGCCAAAGATGCAGGCGCTGACGAATTTCAAATCGCGGGCATACAGCTTGAAGCTGTCGTGCACCTGGGCGGCCAGTTCGCGGGTTGGTGTCAGCACCAGAACGCGCGGTTGCTTAGGGCCGTGGCGGTGTTCGCGGTCTGGGTGACCATTAGGGAACAAACGCTCAAGGATTGGCAGTGCGAAACCACCGGTCTTACCCGTACCTGTCTGTGCCGCAACCATCAGGTCACGACCTTGCAACGCGGCGGGGATAGCCCGCTGTTGCACCGGAGTTGGTTGGGTGTAGCCTGCGGACTCGACCGCACGGACTAAAGCCTCGGAGAGACCGAGGGAAGCAAAGGACATGTGAAATCCTGTCTAGTGAGGGCGCGTTGCCCTATGAGGTATATTGCCTGGCTTGAATCGCAACGTAATGAGCGTGCAATCCCGTCCGGTACTGCTGGTCTCTGAGGGGCCTAGCATCCGGGCGCAAGCCTGGCGGGAAGTCCCGAGTATAACAGAGCAGTGGGCAATTTTATCAATAGCCTGCTTAACGGTTCGCCAACACTGTTATGCAGGGCCGTTATAAAGCATTGTCTTCGAGCAACTGCTAAAGACTGCGGCCTAACCCGAGAGCAGGCCGCAGCGTCGCAAAGACTGAATCAGCGTGGCAGCTTCAGGTTGTTCCAAATCGCCAGGCTTGGCGCGGATTGGTTCAACGTATAGAAGTGCAGGCCCGGCGCGCCGCCTTGCAGCAGGCGTTCGCACATTTCAGTGATGACTTGCTCGCCATACGCCTGAATGCTCTCGATGTCGTCACCATAGGCTTCCAGCTGCTTGCGTACCCAGCGTGGAATCTCGGCGCCACAGGCGTCGGAGAAGCGTGCCAGCTTGCTGTAGTTGGTGATCGGCATGATGCCCGGCACGATTGGCAGGTCGATACCCATCTTGCGCACGCGGTCGACAAAGTAGAAGTAGCTGTCGGCGTTGAAGAAATACTGGGTAATCGCACTGTCGGCACCGGCTTTGGCCTTGCGCACGAAGTTGGCGATATCGTCTTCGAAATTGCGTGCCTGCGGATGCATCTCCGGGTAGGCGGCGATTTCGATGTGAAACTGATCGCCAGTCTCTTCACGAATGAAGCTCACCAGCTCGTTGGCATAGCGCAGCTCGCCGCTGGCCATGCCCATGCCGGATGGCAGGTCGCCACGCAGGGCAACGATGCGCTTGATGCCTGCGTCTTTGTACAGAGCCAACAGCTCGCGCAACTCAGCCTTGCTGTCGCCAACGCACGAAAGGTGCGGAGCGGTTTCTACTTTGATCTCGCCGTCGAGTTGCAGCACGGTGTTCAGTGTGCGGTCGCGGGTCGAGCCGCCTGCGCCATAGGTGCAGGAGAAGAAATCTGGGTTATAGGTGGCCAGCTCGCGGGCAGTTGCCAGCAGCTTTTCGTGGCCGGCTTCGGTCTTGGTCGGGAAGAACTCGAAGCTGTAACGGCGTTCTTTACTCATCAGAAGATTCCATCTTGAACGCGCGCTGGCAGCGCTCTCACACTGCCAGCGCGCGGACTGATTAGTAGCGGTAAGCGTCTGGCTTGAATGGGCCTTCAACGGTAACGCCGATGTAGTCGGCCTGGGTCTTGGTCAGCTTGGTCACAACGCCACCGAAGCCTTTAACCATTTCCAGAGCCACTTCTTCGTCGAGTTTCTTCGGCAGTACTTCAACCGTCAGGCGCTCGGCTTTCTGAGCGGCTGGAAGGTCGGCGTACTTCTGGCCGAACAGGAAGATCTGCGCCAGAACCTGGTTGGCGAACGAGCCATCCATGATGCGGCTCGGGTGGCCAGTGGCGTTACCCAGGTTCACCAGACGGCCTTCGGCCAGCAGGATCAGGTAGTCATCGTTCTGCGCGTCGAAGCTGCCAGCACCGGTACGGTGGATCTTGTGTACCTGCGGCTTAACTTCTTCCCATGCCCAGTTCTTGCGCATGAAAGCGGTGTCGATTTCGTTGTCGAAGTGGCCGATGTTGCACACCACTGCGCGCTTCTTCAGCGCCTTGAGCATGCCCGCGTCACACACGTTGGCGTTGCCGGTGGTGGTCACGATCAGGTCGATCTTGCCCAGCAGCGCTTTGTCGATGCAGGCGTCGGTGCCGTCGTTGAGGCCGTCGATGTACGGCGAAACCAGCTCGAAGCCGTCCATGCAGGCTTGCATGGCGCAGATTGGGTCGATCTCGGAAACCTTGACGATCATGCCTTCCTGGCGCAGCGACTGAGCCGAACCTTTGCCCACGTCACCGTAGCCGATGACCAGCGCTTGCTTGCCGGACAACAGGTGATCGGTGCCGCGCTTGATGGCGTCGTTGAGGCTGTGACGGCAACCGTACTTGTTGTCGTTCTTGCTCTTGGTGACCGAGTCGTTGACGTTGATTGCCGGGATTTTCAGCTCGCCCTTGGCCAGCATGTCCAGCAGACGGTGAACGCCGGTGGTGGTTTCTTCGGTCACGCCGTGGATTTTGTCCAGCATGGCCGGGTATTTCTTGTGCAGGATCTCGGTCAGGTCGCCGCCGTCGTCGAGGATCATGTTGGCGTCCCAAGGCTGGCCATCCTTGAGGATGGTTTGCTCGATGCACCACTCGTACTCTTCTTCGGTTTCGCCTTTCCAGGCAAATACCGGAATACCGGCCGCCGCGATGGCAGCAGCAGCCTGATCCTGAGTCGAGAAAATGTTGCACGAAGACCAGCGCACTTCAGCGCCCAGTACCACCAGTGTTTCGATTAACACGGCAGTCTGGATGGTCATGTGGATGCAGCCGATGATCTTCGCGCCTTTAAGCGGCTGCTCGCCGGCATACTTGCGGCGCAGGCCCATCAAAGCCGGCATTTCGGATTCGGCGATGATGGTTTCACGGCGGCCCCAGGCGGCCAGCGAAATATCGGCGACTTTAAAGTCGGTAAAACCTTCAGGCGTCATAACAGCGCTCATAAAATGAGTTCTCCATTCGTTGTCTGCGAATGGGCGCCGTTGATGCGTATGGTTAACGCCCCATCCGAGCCTGACAAACCGCTGAGAAACAGGGTCTGCTGCAGCGCCCCTCGGACAGGTGGCGGGCGTGAGCAAAGCGGAGTTGCTCACGAAAAACCGGCCAATTATAGCGACCTGAGCGCTTTTGCCCAAGGCTTTCCGTCGCTCTGTTTGAAAGCAGATGATAGCCTTGGCTCACTGCCTCGTAATGGACACAGCATGGCCAACCACAAGATCGAAATTCGCCGGCGCAATACCGAGAAAATCCTCCTCGCTGCCGAGAAGATTTTTTCCGAGAAAGGCTATGGCGGCGCCTCGATGGGCGACATCGCCGAGGAAGTCGGGCTGCCACGTTCCAATCTGCATTACTACTTCAGCACCAAAGACGACCTGTATCGTGCCGTCCTCCTCGATTTGCTCGAGGTGTGGAAGCAGGATGCGCTGTGCTTCGAGATGTTCGACGACCCGCGTGTGGTGCTCAGCAGTTACATTCGGGCGAAAATGACCCACTCGCGCACCCGTCCGCACGGCTCCAAGGTTTGGGCCAACGAGATTATCCACGGCGCCCCGATGCTCGGTGACGAACTGGATAAAAGCCTCTACGACTGGGCGAAAATGAAAGAGGCGAAAATCCGACAGTGGGTCGAAGACAAACGGATTCTGGCGGTCGAGCCTTCGAGCTTGCTGTACATGATCTGGGCCTCAACCCAGCATTACGCCGACTTCAGCCATCAGGTGAAAGTGCTCAATGACCATCAGGCGCTGAGCGAGATGCAATTCGAGAAAGCCGTGCAGACCATCACCACCGTGATACTCCGTGGCATCGGGCTTGAGCCCTGAAGTTCGCTTTAGGGCTGCTGCTCATATCTGTTAGACCACCATGACGGATTAACCTGCGGTTTATCCATCCTCCGTCGGGAGCGTTCCCGCGCCTTACGGCACCTGGAGGATGGATAGCCCCTGCGGGGCAATCCGTCGGGCGATGTTGGCCACACCGCAAAATTTCCCGCGAAGGATTTTCACCGTCACCGCCGCGCGAGAAATCGAACGCAAAGACGATCGCAATTCACATCGCGCAGACCGCCATGACGGATTAACCTGCGGTTTATCCATCCTCCGTCGGGGAGCGTACCGGCATCAACGCGTACTTTCGCCATACGATACCCGGAGGATGGATAGCCCCGATGGGGCAATCCGTCAGGCGATCTTGGCCACGCTGAATAATTTCCCGCGAGGGTTTTCACCGTCACCACCGCGCGGAAAATCAAACCCAAAACGATCGCAATTCACATCGCGCAGATCGCCATGACGGATTAACCTGCGGTTTATCCATCCTCCGTCGGGACGTGTTCCCGCGCCATACGACACCTGGAGGATGGATAGCCCCGATGGGGCAATCCGTCGGGCGATGTTGGCCGCACCGCAAAATTCCCCGCGAGGGGTTTTCACCGCCACCACCGCGCGAAAAATCGAACACAAAGACGATCGCAATTCACATCGCGTAGATCGCCATGACGGATTAACCTGCGGTTTATCCATCCTCCGTCGGGGAGCATTTCCGCGCCATACGACACCCGGAGGATGGATAGCCCCGATGGGGCAATCCGTCGGGCGATGTTGGCCACACCGCAAAATTCCCCGCGAGGGATTTTTACCGCCACCACCGCGCGAAAAATCGAACGCAAAGACGATCGCAATTCACATCGCTTAAACCGCAATGACGGATTAACCTGCGGTTTATCCATCCTCCGTCGGGACGCGTTCCCGCGCCTTACGACACCCGGAGGATGGATAGTCCCTGCGGGGCAATCCGTCAGGCGATCTTGGCCACGCCGCATAATTTCCCGCGAGGAATTTACGCCACGGTAACTAACTCGCCACCCGGTACGGGTTTCTTGGGTCTTCATTCCAGTTGAGATACGGCTTCCCGGTGTCTTGCACGACCATTTCGATGCAGTCATCGACCGGGCAGGTGATTTGGCAGAGGTTGCAGCCGACGCATTCGTCGTCGATCACTTCGTATTTGTGGGTGCCGTCCTCTTGTTTGAGGCTTGCAATGGCTTGGTGTGAAGTGTCTTCGCAGGCGATGTGGCAGCGGCCGCAACCGATGCAAGCGTCCTGGTCGATCTTGGCGATGACCTGATAGTTAATGTCCAGGTACTTCCAGTCGGTGGTGTTGCCGACTGCCCGGCCAGAGAAGTCATTAAGGCTGGTGTAACCCTTCGAGTCCATCCAGCGCGACAGGCCGTCTTTCATGTCTTCAACAATGCGGAAGCCGTGCAGCATCGCGGCGGTGCAAACCTGTACGGCGCCGCAACCGAGGGCGACGAACTCAGCGGCGTCACGCCAGGTGCCGATGCCGCCGATACCGCAAATCGGCAAGCCTCTGGTTTCCGGGTCGCGGGCGATTTCGGCAACCATGTTCAGGGCGATGGGCTTAACCGCTGCGCCGCAATAACCGCCGTGGGTGCTTTGGCTGCCGACAATCGGATGTGCAACCATCATGTCGAGGTCGATGCTGGTGATCGAGTTGATGGTGTTGATCAACGACACCGCATCGGCGCCGCCGCGATGAGCCGCGCGGGCCGATAAACGTACGTCGGTAATGTTCGGGGTGAGTTTGACGATTACCGGCAGCGAGCTGTAGGTCTTGCACCAGCGCGTGACCATCTCGACGTACTCGGGAACCTGGCCAACTGCCGCGCCCATGCCGCGTTCGGGCATGCCGTGCGGGCAACCGAAATTGAGTTCAATGCCGTCCGCGCCGGTGGCTTCGACCAGCGGCAAAATGTACTTCCACGACTCCTCAACGCACGGCACCATCAGCGAGACGATCAATGCGCGATCCGGCCAGTCCTTTTTAACCTGAGTGATTTCGCGCAGGTTGATTTCCAGCGAGCGGTCGGTGATCAGTTCGATATTGTTGATGCCCATCACTTCGCGGTTAGGGCCGTACAGCGCCGAGTAGCGCGATGACACGTTGACTGCCGCCGGGTCTTCGCCGAGGGTTTTCCAGACCACGCCGCCCCAGCCAGCCTCATAGGCGCGCACCACGTTGTAGGCTTTGTCGGTCGGTGGCGCAGACGCCAGCCAGAACGGGTTGGGGGATTTGATGCCAGCGAATTCAATAGAGAGATCGGCCATTATGCAGCCTCCACTTTCAGCGAGAGGGTTGAGTGAATGGCCTCGGCAGCCAGTTTGCCATGCTGTACGGCTTGCACCGTCAGGTCTTGATCGAGTGAGGTGCAATCGCCACCGGCGTATACGCCGGCAATGCTGGTACGCAGGTTTTCATCAACCCAGATTCGCTCGCCCGCACGCTTGAGCTCTGCGGCCAGCGGGTCGCTCAGCGAGTTGTTGTCGAAGGCCTGCCCGATGGCTTTGAAAATGGCGTCAGCCGCCAGCTCGAACGTCTCGCCGGTCGTGCTCAGGCGGCCGTTTTCCATGCGGGTTTTGGCGAAGCGCATACCACGCACCTTGCCGGCATCATCCAGCAGCACGGTTTCCGGTTGCGCCCATGTCAGCAGCCGCACCTGATTATCCTTGGCGATGTGCTGTTCGTGGTCGGTTGCGCCCATGTCGCTGAGGCCACGGCGATAAACCAGATTGACGTCCCGCGCGCCAAGCTTGGCCATTTGCACGGCCATGTCGATCGCCGTGTTGCCTGCGCCCAGCACGATGCAGCGGTTGGCGACCGGCAATTGGCTGAGGTCATCGGTTTGGCGCAGCTCGCGGATATAGTCGGTCGCGGCCATCAAACCGGCGGCGTTCTCATCTGCCAGCCCCAGTTGTTTGCTGGCTGCCAAACCGAGCCCGAGGAATACACTGTCAAACTGCTGGTGCAGTTCTGTCAGGGTCAGGTTGTCACCGAGTTTTTGCCCGTGCCGAATCTCGATGCCGCCGATTTGCAGGAGGAAGTCGACTTCCTTCTGCGCGAAGTCATCGACCAGTTTGTATTTGGCAATGCCGTATTCGTTGAGCCCGCCGGACTTCTCGCGGGCCTCGAAAATCACCACTTCATGGCCATGCATCGCCAGCCGGTGCGCGCACGACAACCCGGCAGGGCCTGCACCAACTACGGCAATGCGCTTGCCGGTTGCGGCTGAGCGTTTGAATGGGTGTTCGCTGAACTGGGCGTTATCAATCGCGTAGCGTTGCAGCAAACCGATCAGCACCGGCGCGCACTCTTTTTCGTTGTTGCGCACACAGGCTTGCTGGCAGAGGATTTCGGTCGGACACACCCGTGCGCAACTGCCTCCCAGAATGTTTGCCGAGAGAATGGTTTGCGCAGCGCCGGTGACGTTGTCATGGCTGATGCTGCCGATGAACGACGGAATGTCGATGTCGCTCGGGCAGGCATTGATGCACGGTGCGTCGTAGCAATACAGGCAACGAGCACTTTCCAGCGCGGCCTGGCGAGCATTGAGCGGCGGTGCCAGATCGCTGAAATTTTTCGCCAGTTCAGTGGCGTCTGCATCCGGGCGAGGGAGGTGGCTGAGTGTGTCTATCACGGGTTAATGCCTCACGGTTTTGTGATTGTTATCAAGGCGGCTGGCCGGCAAATGAGGGGCTAAGACCTCGCCTTGGTGGCCAGCTGCCTTGTGGGCAGTCAATTCGTTGATAAGTGGCGCCAAACCTCTTGGGGTTTGTCCGCCTTTGCTCTTTGCGGTTAGTCAGTGCGCCTCTGCAAATGGGCGCCTTTCTGGCGGCGCCATTTCTGTGCGTGCTTAGCGTTTTACCGAGGTCGGGCGCTGGTGTTCGGCGCGCTTGCTGAGTAAGTCGAAAACGGCCGGGTATGCAGGGCGCTCGATATAGCGTCCGGCGCCGCGTTCGGCACGCAGATCACCGTCGGCCCAGACCAGGCGGCCTTGGCTGATGGTGTGGCTGGGTACGCCGCGCACGGTTTTGCCTTCGAATATGTTGAAGTCGACTTGCTGGTGATGGGTTTTCGCCGAGATCGTGCGCGTGCCTTGCGGGTCCCAGAGCACCAGATCGGCGTCGGCGCCGACACGGATGGCGCCTTTGCGCGGAAACAGGTTGAAAATTTTCGCGGTGTTGGTGGACGTCAGGGCGACGAAGTCATGCATCGATAATTTGCCGCTGTTGACCCCTTCATCCCAGAGCACTGCCATGCGGTCTTCAATGCCGGCGGTGCCGTTGGGGATCTTGCTGAAATCGTCTTTGCCCGCTGCTTTTTGTTCGGCGCAGAAGCAGCAGTGGTCGGTGGCTGTGGTGTGCAGATTCCCTGACTGCAAGCCTTGCCACAGCGCTTCTTGGTGGCCACGCGGACGGAACGGTGGGCTCATCACGTAGCCCGCTGCTTTTTGCCAGTCCGGATCGCGGTAAACGCTGTCATCGAGCAACAAGTGTCCGGCCAGTACTTCACCGTAAACCGGCTGGCCCTTGGCGCGTGCGTAAGTGATTTCATCCAGCGCTTCGCGGGTTGAAACGTGCACCAGGTACAGCGGAGTGCCGAGTGTTTCGGCAATGCGAATGGCGCGGCTGGCGGCTTCGCCTTCCACTTGCGAAGGGCGCGACAGCGGGTGGGCTTCCGGCCCGGTTAAGCCCTGAGCCAGCAATTTCTGTTGCAGGTGGTAAACCAGCTCGCCGTTCTCGGCGTGCACAGTGGGCACGGCGCCGAGTGACAGGCAGCGCTCGAAACTGGCGACGAGGGTGTCGTCGGCCGCCATGATCGCGTTTTTATACGCCATGAAATGCTTGAAGCTGTTGACCCCGTGCTTGCTCACCAGCTCTTCCATTTCGGCGCTGACTTGTTCGCTCCACCAGGTGACCGCGACATGAAAGCCATAATCCGAGGCAGACTTTTCAGCCCAGCCGCGCCATTGATGAAAGGCCTCAAGCAGCGATTGCTGCGGGTTGGGGATAACAAAATCGATGATTGATGTGGTGCCGCCGGCAAGGCCTGCTGCGGTGCCGCTGAAGAAGTCTTCACTGGCAACGGTGCCCATGAACGGCAGTTGCATGTGAGTGTGCGGGTCGATGCCGCCTGGCATCAGATACTGGCCGCTGCCATCGAGAACCTCGCAACCTGCCGGCGCGTCGAGGTTTTCACCAATCGCCTGAATCAGACCGTCCGCGCATAGGACATCGGCGCTGTAGCTTTCTTCATGGGTTAGCACCGTGGCGCCGCGGATCAATAAAGCCATAGCAAATTCCTCTCAGGCTGGCCGATGCGTGTCGGCTCTTGGATTTATCTGGAAGCATCTGGCAGTGGCTCGATTTAATCCTGTCACTGCTGTCAGGAATAGAACTTAGTAGCAGTTTGGGAAATGATCAAGATTATTTTTTAATCAATTACTTTGTTGATAAGTATATGAAAAATAACGATATTTTATGTAAATCACCAAAATGGATCGTCTGTTCACCATTTTGACGCACTTGACAGGTTGTCAAAATGAGCGAGATTTCCTATGCAAAATCAGCGATTTAAACCGGCGGGATTGAGCGCTGTGCAGGTTTGAAAAAAATATGCCTGCACCACTTTGAATCCTGACTGTGCAGACAACCTGTAGAAACACGCTTCAATTGATCGGGTTGGTGCTGATTTGGAAGCCAAGATTTTTATAAAAGGATTATTAATCAGCGCGTTAGAGGAATAACTGGTGATTTGAGGGGCGCACAACATGGTTTTAGGCACGCTTATTGAGTGTCGCAGCAGTCATGTTCGTCGGCCTCGCAACGCCATTGGCACCGCAGCAGATCGAAGAACTCCGGCCATCGTGTAGCCCGATGAGCTAATAACAATCAAAAAAATCTGGAGAAGCCCATGCAACAAAGCAGATCGGAAGTCACAGAGCGTGATGGCTTGTATGAGTTAGAGGCGGGCAGTGACGTCCTCGACAGCCCTCGATTCAACCACGACATCGCACCGACCAAGGTGCATGAGCGAACCTGGAACAAATGGCACATCACCGCGCTTTGGGTCGGTATGTCGATCTGCGTACCGACCTACACCTTGGGTGGTGTGCTGACGGCCTACTTCGGGCTGTCGGTCGGGGAGGCGCTGCTGGCCATTTTGCTCGCCAACATCGTGGTGCTGATCCCGCTCACACTCAACGCATTCCCCGGTACCAAGTACGGCATTCCCTTTCCGGTATTACTTCGCTCCTCGTTCGGCATCATTGGCTCCAACGTGCCCTGTTTGATTCGGGCTGTGGTGGCGTGCGGCTGGTTCGGCATTCAGACCATGTTCGGCGGGCTGGCCATTCACCTGTTTCTGGGCTCGATTTTCGAGGGTTGGAAAGCCCTTGGCGGCACCGGTGAAGTGATTGGTTTCATGATTTTCTGGGTGCTCAACCTGTGGGTTGTACTGCGCGGCGCCGAGTCGATCAAATGGCTGGAAACGCTTTCTGCACCGTTGCTGGTGCTGGTGGGTGCCGGCTTGCTGGTATGGGCGCTGCCCAACGTGTCGATGAGCGAATTGCTCGCACAACCGCCCAAACGTCCCGAAGGGGCAAGTGTGGTCGGTTACTTCATGGCCGGTTTGACCGCGATGGTCGGGTTCTGGGCGACATTGTCGTTGAACATCCCGGACTTCAGTCGCTACGCGAAAAGCCAGAAAGACCAGATTGTCGGCCAGATAATCGGCCTGCCGCTGACCATGTTCCTGTTTGCGGCGCTGGGTGTGGTGATGACCGCTGCATCGGCTTCGCTGGTTGGCGAAACCGTGTCGGATCCGGTCAGCCTGATCGGCCATATCCAGAGCCCGGGTTGGGTGGCAGTGGCGATGGCGTTGATTATCGTGGCGACGCTTTCTACCAACACCGCCGCCAACATCGTATCGCCCACCAATGACTTCCAGAACATTGCGCCCAAGCTGATCAACCGCACCAAGGCGGTGTTGATCACAGGCTTTGTCGGTCTGGGTTTGATGGGCCATGAGCTGCTTAAAAAGCTCGGCTGGATTGTCTCTGATGTCAGCCTAGAAAGCGTTTATTCAAACTGGCTGCTGGGTTACTCAAGCTTGCTCGGGCCGATCGCCGGGATCATGGTGGCGGATTACTTCCTGATCAAGAAACAGCGTCTGGATCTGGCGGGCCTGTACCGCGACGACGTTTATCCGGCCTGGAACTGGATGGGTTTTGCCGCCTTCGTATTGCCTGTTCTGCTGACCCTGATGTCGCTGGGCAGCCCTGCATTCAGCTGGTTCTACGATTATGGCTGGTTCACCGGCTCGGCACTCGGCGGGCTGATCTATTTCGGCTTGTGCAGCGCTAATAGCTCGCGCACTGCCGTTGTCGCCAAACCGTCACTCTAAAACTCAGAATCGACAGAGAGGTATTTATGACCGCTGCCCAGGCTGTTTTGCAATCCACTGATCAGCACATCAATAGTGAGCGTTTATGGCAATCGCTGATGGAGTTGGCCCAGCTCGGCGCGACGCCCAAGGGCGGCGTATGTCGCCTGGCCCTGACCGATCTCGACCGCCAGGCCCGCGATTTATTCGTCAAGTGGTGTGAGGCTGCCGGGTGCAGCGTAACGGTGGACGGCGTCGGCAATATCTTTGCCCGCCGCCCCGGACGTAATCCCAATTTGCCACCGGTGATGACCGGCAGTCACATCGACACGCAGCCCACGGGCGGCAAGTTCGATGGTTGCTTTGGCGTCATGGCCGGCGTCGAGGTGCTGCGTACCTTGAACGATCTGGGCATTGAAACCGAAGCGCCGCTGGAAGTGGTGGTGTGGACCAACGAGGAAGGCTCGCGTTTCGCGCCGTGCATGATGGGCTCCGGGGTATTTGCCAGCAAATTCACTCTGGAAGAAACTCTGGCCAAGCGTGATGCCGATGGCGTGACGGTGGGTGAGGCGCTAAATGCTATCGGTTATGCCGGTAGCCGCGCCGTAACCGGCCACGCCGTGGGCGCCTACTTTGAAGCGCACATCGAGCAGGGGCCGATTCTTGAGGATGAAGAGAAAACCATCGGTGTGGTGCTGGGTGCGTTGGGGCAAAAGTGGTTCGACCTGACCTTGCGCGGCGTTGAAGCGCACGCTGGCCCAACGCCGATGCATTTGCGCAAAGACGCGCTGGTTGGCGCGGCGGCCGTGGTCGCGGCAGTAAACCGCATTGCGCTTGAGCATCAGCCGCACGCCTGCGGCACCGTCGGTTGCCTGCAGGCGTATCCGGGGTCGCGTAACGTGATTCCGGGCGAGGTGCGCATGACACTGGATTTCCGTCATCTTGAGCCGGAACGTCTGGATTCGATGATCGCGCAGGTGCGCAAAGTGATCGAAACCACCAGCGCCGAGCATGGTTTAAGCGTCGAACTGACGCCGACGGCAGACTTCCCGCCGCTGTATTTTGATGAGGTCTGTGTGGATGCCGTGCGCACTGCTGCGCAAGGGCTGGGGATGTCGCACATGGACATCGTCAGCGGTGCCGGCCACGACGCGATTTTTCTGGCGGAGCTGGGCCCGGCCGGGATGATTTTCGTGCCATGCGAGGGCGGTATCAGCCATAACGAAATCGAAAACGCCGCGCCAAGCGACTTGGCAGCAGGTTGTGCGGTGCTGTTGCGCGCCATGTTGCGCGCCTCGGCGGCCATTGCCAGCGGCAAACTGGCGGCATGATTGGCGCTTTTGCCTTGTGATTGAAGGAGAACGGTCATGGACGACCGTTCGTCGCTAGCGCACTCTAGCTAATCCTTCTATTCGAGCGCGGAGTGTCCATGACAATTGCCTTCTGGTGTGTACTGATAGCCCTGTTTTTACCTTACCTGGCGACTGTCTCGGCCAAGGCTGCCAGCGGCGGCTTCAGCCCGCGTCACAACCATGATCCCCGGGCGCATCTGGGCAGCGTCGAAGGGCTCGCGCGGCGTGCCAATAACGCCCAGCTGAATGGCTTCGAAGTGACCCCTGCATTTGCTGCAGCGGTGATTATTGCTCACTTGGCGGGTGGCGCCGAGCAAGGCTTGATTGACCAACTGGCCATCGCGTTTGTTATCAGTCGTCTGGTGTATCTGGTCTGCTACCTGGCCGACTGGGCGCCTCTGCGTTCGTTGGTTTGGTTCGTCAATATGGGCCTGATTATCAGCCTGTTTGTGGTGTCTGCCTGAGTTTCAACACACCAAACTGAGCGCTAGCTGTCTTCGCTGTGGGGCGTGCGTGCAGGCTCAATAGTTTGTTGCGACAAATTACCGCGCTTGGCCGCAGGCGCGGGAGTGACGATACTGTCGCCCTCTTTTGAGCCTTGTTGCAGTTATGAAGGTGTTATGAAACTCAGAAACGCTCTGCTAATTCTGCTTGCCGCCAGCACACTCACCGCCTGCGGTGGCGTCGATCCCAACTCACCACTGGGCCAGCGCCAAGCCATTTTCAAGCAAATGCTGAAAACCAGTGAAGACCTTGGTGGCATGATTCGTGGCCGCATTGTGTTCGACGAGGCGCGCTTTGTTGAAGGCGCCGCCAAGCTCGATCAGATTTCACGCACGCCCTGGCAGCACTTTCCGCAGATCAAGGAAGAAGATCACACCAACGCCAAGGACGATGTGTGGAAGCGTCAGGCACGGTTTAAAGAACTGGCCGACGATCTGGAAAACAGCACGGCTGCGTTAGTCGTCGCAACCACCGCCAAGCCGTTGAAAAGCTCTGATCTGGCGGCGCCGGTCAAGCGCGTCGAAGACAGCTGCAAGGCGTGTCACCAAGAGTTCCGCAATCACTGATCCGGCGTGAAGCCAGCCACTTCGAGTGTTTGAAGTTGCTGGCCGAGGCGCTTTACCTGCGGGTGAGCGAAGAATTCCTGCAGGGCGGCCGCCCGTTTCGGGCCAATGCCGCGAAGGTCGCGCCAGTCTTGCTCGCTTCGCCGGGCCAAGGCTTGCCAGGAGTTTGCGGGTAGAGTGTTCAACGGCGGCATGCCCAGCGCAACCAACCAGTTGGCCAGCGGCAATTGGCGTACCCGTTGGATGTGATGCAGCAACAAGTCGCTGCGGTGCTGCCCCAGTCCCGGCGTTGCCAGCAACTGCTCGCGGCTTAAGGCGAGCCAGTCCAACAGTTGATAAACCTGTTGGCTGTCGAGCAGCTTCTGCCACGTCGCTGGGCCAACTCCTTGCATGTTCAGACCGTCACTGCTGGCTAACCACTTGAGCCGTGCGCTGAATTGTTGCCGGCAGCCAGGCGAGTCTTGCCAGCAAGTCAGTGAGTGGTACTCGCTGGAACTTGGCGCGATAACGCTGGGGCTTTGCTCTGCACGCATGACGACCCGCTCAAGCGTGGGGATGGCATGCCCGCTGAGGCGAATCGCCACGCTATCGCCCGGTTGAATGTTTAGTTGCTGCCAGCGCTGCAGTGAGCCGAGGCTGGCCCGGCTGATATTGCGCGCATCCAGCTTAATGGTTTGCAGTTGCAGAATCGGGGTGATGCGCCCGCTGCGACCAATCGAGAAGCGCACCGCCTGTACCCGTGCCAATGCGCTGGAGACCGGATATTTCCAGGCTGCTGCCCAGTGCGGTGGTTTCGCTTGCCAGCGTGCGGCGGGCGAACGCGTATTCTGGCGTAGCACCACGCCGTCAGTGGCAAAGGGCAGGGGCTGCGTCCACCAGTGCTGGCGCCACCGTTGTGCATCTTCGAGGGTTTTTATCGGCCGGCTGTATTGCTGACTGGCGGGGAAACCAAGCGCGGCCAGTTGCTCGTTGCGCGTATCAATATCACTCGGGCCTTGTGGCCAGTCCCAGACAAACAAGCCAATTTCTGCGCTTTGCTGGTGGGTCAGCTGTTTGCGGTTCATCAGCCCGGCCACTGCGCTGCGCGCGCCACCGCCGCCATCGCGTGACTGCACGTGGCGCTCCAGTTTCAGGTACAGCTCGCCTTGTATCAGCAGGTCGCGTTGCGCCGCTAATTGAGCGGGTATGGCGCTGATGTGGCGGGCGTTATGTGTCCAGTCCTGACCGCTGATGCCGTCGCCCCGGCTGATCATTTGCACCAGTCTGGCGTTGCGATAAATCAGCGTGACAGCAACGCCATCGACTTTGGGCTGAATCCACACCTCGTCGCGGCTTTTGAGCCATGCATTCACGGCGTCTTCGTCCGCGAGTTTGCGCAAGCCTGTTTGCGCAATCGGGTGCTGCAGTGGCCCGGCATTCACAATCAGTGGATTAGTCGCGGCGGGCGTGAGTGCGGGGAAGCAGTCGCGCAATTGGTCGAGCTGCGCCCGTGCCTGATCGTAGATCTGGTCGCTGACCAAAGGCGACTTATCCACATAGTAAGCGCTGTCCCAGCGAGCGATGCGGCTGTGCAGTTGGTTGATTTCAGCGCTGGCGCGTTGCTTATCCCATGCAGGGCAGGGCGCGGCCTCGGCGACCACGCTCAATAGCAGCAGGAGCATAAACAGATAGATCGGCATCGCAGGCATCCATGCGGGCGGGCTGCCTTGAGGCTAGTTCAGCAGATTTGGCGCGGTGTTAACTAAAGAGTGGCGGGGCTTCGATAATTGCGCAGCGTTGCCAGTAGTAGGCGAGTGGCTGAAAACGTACGCGTCAGTTTCGGGATGTGGCTGCGCGCATTCTGCAAAGTTTACCGGCGAAAAAAAGCCCCGCACGTGGCGGGGCTCAATTTTGCTATGGCTTACAGGCCGGCAGCGGCGCGCAGATCAGCGGCCTTGTCGGTGCGTTCCCAGGTGAACGCGGTGAAGGTTTCACCGTCGTAAGTCATTTCGTACGGGTTGCGACCGAAGTGGCCGTATGCCGCCGTTGGCTGGTACATCGGGTGCAGCAGGTCGAGCATTTTGGTGATCGCGTATGGACGCAGATCGAAGTGCTCGCGCACCAGTTGGATGATCTTGTCATCGCTGATCTTGCCAGTGCCGAAGGTGTTCAGCGAGATCGAGGTTGGCTGAGCCACGCCGATTGCGTAGGAAACCTGAATCTCGCAGCGCTCGGCGAGGCCAGAAGCGACGATGTTCTTGGCAACATAACGGCCAGCGTATGCAGCTGAACGGTCTACCTTCGACGGGTCCTTACCGGAGAACGCGCCACCACCGTGACGGGCCATGCCGCCGTAGGTGTCAACGATGATCTTACGGCCGGTCAGGCCGCAGTCGCCCACTGGACCGCCGATTACAAAGTTACCGGTTGGGTTGATGTGGAACTGGGTGTCTTTGTGCAGCAGTTCGGCAGGCAGCACGTGCTTGACGATCAACTCCATAACGCCTTCGCGCAGGTCGTTGTAGCTGACTTCCGGGTTGTGCTGGGTCGACAGAACAACCGCGTCGATACCGGCAACCTTGCCGTTTTCATAGCGGCAGGTGACCTGAGATTTTGCGTCCGGGCGCAGCCAAGGCAGCAGGCCGGATTTGCGTGCTTCAGCCTGACGCTCGACCAGACGGTGCGAGAAGCAGATTGGAGCAGGCATCAGTACGTCGGTTTCGTTGCTGGCATAACCGAACATCAGGCCCTGGTCGCCTGCACCCTGATCTTCCGGCTTGCTGCGGTCAACGCCCTGGTTAATGTCGACCGACTGCTTGCCGATGATGTTCAGAACGCCGCACGTGGCGCCGTCGAAACCGACTGTCGAGCTGTCGTAGCCGATGTCGATGATGACTTTACGGACCAGGTCTTCGAGATCAACCCAGGCGCTGGTGCTGACTTCACCGGCGATGATGGCAACGCCAGTCTTGACCATGGTTTCACACGCAACGCGGGCGTGTTTGTCTTTGCTGATGATCGCGTCGAGCACGGCATCGGAGATCTGGTCAGCAATTTTATCCGGGTGGCCTTCGGACACGGATTCGGATGTAAACAGGGAATAATCGCTCATCTATCGGTCTTCCTAATTAATACCGGTGGGTGAGATCGGTTGGGCGCGCACCTGCACACCTGAACCGCTGTGTTGTTCCGGTTTGGCAAAGTGCCGCACCTGAATCTGAAAACCATTGCGAAGGCCTACATAAAGGCTTTCACCCGGGTTAAGTCCTGCGGCGATAGCCCATTGGGCCAGGTCGTCCTGTTCAAAACCCAACCAGAGATCACCACAGGCCTGCCTGGCCCAACTCTGGTTGTGGCTACACAACTCGGTTATCAACAAGCTGCCGCCGGGCGTGACCCGTGTGGCGAGCTGCTTGAGCGCTTCGGCCGGCGCGGCGAAATGGTGCAAGACCATGTTCATCACCACGCAGTCGGCGGCGCTGTAATCATCATTCAACGCATCGGCCAGTTGCAGTTTGACGTTGCCGAGGGCGTGTTTTTCACATTGCAAACGTGCCAGATCAAGCATCGCCTGGCTGTTATCCAGCGCCGTTACGCTGTGAAACCGCTTAGCCAGCTCGGGCAGGAAACCGCCATCGCCGGGGCCGATTTCCAGCGCATTGGCTGTGGCATCAAAGCCCAGTGCATCAAGCAACGCCAGAACGCTGTCGCGGTACTGCGCAAGCCCGGCAATCAGATCCTGCTGCGCTTGAAAGCTGCCAGCGTTGCGCGCAAAGAAATCCTGGCTGGCTGCCGCGCGCTGGCTGTGAACATGCGCAATGCGCGCCAATACGGCGTCGGGCAGTTGCAACTCATCGACTTCATCCAGCAGCGCGCTGTGCAACTTGCCGCCCAGACCAGTGGTGGCCGCCGACAAGGCGCGACGGTAGAAAATCGCATTGCCTTCGCGGCGTGTCGCGACCAGTCCTGCTTGCGCCAACACCTTGAGGTGATGGCTCATGCCGGATTGGCCGATGTCGAAAATCTGCGCCAGTTCCAGCACGCCAAAGGAGTCATTGCTCAGCGCACGTAAAACATTCAACCGTAGCGGGTCTCCGCCAGCTTTGCACAGGGCAGCCAGTTCATCGGCAGGCTCAAAGCGGAGCTGTGGGACGCGCAAGTTCATAGGGTGGGCAGTCTAATAGGTCATTTTTCATACAGCAAGACCAATATCAAAAAATCTTGATATTGGTCTTTGGCGTCCCATTGCCGCCGTCTGCATTGATGCGTGAGGGTGCTGTTTGCGTGGGTTGCAGCGCAGCGACCGTTGGTCAGTCGTGGTTGTGTCAGATGCACATAAAGACGTTGCAGGGTTGTGACGCGGTTGTCTTTGCCGCAGAGTGCCGGTTTGGACCAATTAGCTAGGATGGCTATGAAAAAGAAAATCGGAATTCCTTTGGTTGTTGTCGCCGCTGCCGGTCTGGGGGCGTACTACTGGTTTTATCAGCAGTCTGAAGAGACGATAAAATCGTCCCCTGTTGAGCTTACCGGGCCCGCATTCAAGCCGGTCGATGTTGGGTTTACTCCGCACTGGGATAACGAAACCTCGCAGTTTTTCAGCGGCGCGGCAGTAATTGACATAGATGGCGACGGCAAGAGCGAGTTGTTCATCTCCAGCGGTAAAGGCCACCAGGATGGCCTGTTGCGTTATGTGGATGGGCATCTGGTCGATGTCGCGGCTGAGGCCGGGCTGACAGGCGACTTGGCCGGCAAACAGGCCAGTTATGGCGCGCTGTCGTTTGACCTCGACGATGACGCCGACACCGACCTGCTGGTAACTCGCCAGGATGGCCTCTACGCGCTGATCAACACAGACGGCAAGTTCGCCACGCGCAAGCTCGACATCACGCTGCCGGCGGATTCGATCCCGCTCAGCACAACCATTGCAGATATAGACAAAGACGGCCAGTTTGATCTGTACGTCAGCCTGTTTGTCGCGCCAGACAAATTCTCATCCAGCGTGTTCAATGATCCCGAACATGCCAAGCACAACCTGATGCTGCACAACGTTGGCAACATGGCCTTCGAGGATGTGACTGAAAAAACCGGTACTCAAGGCACGCAAAACACCTTCCACAGCAGTTTTGTCGATCTCAATAACGATGGTTTGCAGGATCTGGTGCTGGCCAACAACACCGGTCGCGTCGAGATTTTCAAGAACAACGGCGACCTGACCTTCGAGTCGATTGCCATTGATTCCGGCCTCGGTTACTGGATGGGCATTGGCATTGGCGACATTGATGCTGATGGCGATCAGGATCTGTTCCTGTCGAATATCGGCACCAGTATCAGCAACAAGTTGGCACGCGGTGATCTGCGTGATGATCAGGAGTTGAACCTAGATTGGTTGCTGCTGGAAAACGAGGGCGACTTCAAGTTCCACGATGTGCTTAAAGACAAGGCGCTGGATGGCTACGGGTTCGCCTGGGGCGGTGTATTCGGTGATCTCGATCTGGATGGCAAGCTCGACCTGATGGTCGCGCAAAGCTATATAAAATGGCCGCCGCATCAGCTCAACAAATTGCCGGGCAAGGCCTTTGTTCAGGTTGGCGAAGGCAACACTGCCGGGTTCTATCAGAACGATGAGCTGGAAGTCGGCGATCCCTACTACGGGCAGTCGCCGGTTATCTATGACATCGACAGCGATGGCCGTCCGGACCTGTTCTGGCTGAACATGGGCCAAAAGCCGAAGGCCTACCTGAACACCGGCAAAGCCAGCTACATCAAGCTGACGTTTGCCGACAATCTGGCGCTGGCTGGGGCCAATGTCACGGTTATCTCCAAGGCCGGACGCAGCTACACCCAGCAGCTTAATACTCAGGCAGGCTTGTTGACCGATCAGAGTAATTCGCTGTTCTTTGGCTTGGGTGATGACAAGTCGCCGGTCAGTGTCGAAGTGGTTCTGGCCAATGGTGAGCGGCGCACGGTGGAAAACATCGCCGCCGACAGCACCACAATCATTCGCTGAATGGCCTGAAACGTTGGTATGAGCTGCGCCGCAACGGTGCGCAGCTTGTACCGGCTGCTATGCCTTGGTCAGAGGCAGGCGTGAGCACCATTGCGCTGCCAACAATGGCGGCCTGCTGTTGTCGGTGGCTTGCAGGGCGCTGTCGCAGATCAATTTGTCGATGGGCTCAAACCACGCCTTGATCGCTTCGCAGCGGACGAAGTCGTCCGCGTCTTCAAGGCCCAGGTAATACGGCATCGCCAGCATCCCGTAGGCGCTGATATCCACCTGACTGATGCAGTCGCCGGCCAGATAGGGCTTCTCGCTCAGCCAGTGCTTCATCTGCTTGAGCATTTTCTGCCGTTGTTCCGGTGCGCTGCCCTGGCTGATTTGCGGCAGCACCAAAGAGCGGATGAACGGTTGCTTGCGCAGCAGCAGCGGCCAGCCCGGCGTCAACATGAGCGGCACGCCGCACGCTTTGCGCATCACCGCCGCCAAACGCCAGGCATTGCGGCAGGCCTTGAATGCCGAAGAATCAGCCTCCATGAACGCCGCCCGAAACAGGGTTGGCACCATGTTTTCGGTGAGCCATTGATCGCGGGTATCTATCAGCGGCTGCTGCGCGGTTACTTCGGCAGGCCAGCGCCGTTCGATTTCATTGATGATGCTGCTGGAGTCGGCGTAATGGTTGCCGTCAATCGTCAGCACCGGGATCTGCTGGCCGACCGGCAGCGTGCTGGTGAGTTTCAGCGGGTTAACATAATGCACGCGAAATGCCAGGCGCTTGTACAGCAGATAGGCATGTACTTTTGCGGCAAATGGGCTGGTGGGGTAGCTGTAAAGCGTAATTTCTGAAGCCAAGAGAAATTCCTTTTCTGGTGGCTGGCAGTGTCAACTGCTGGGAATACAGCGCGATCCTGGCGCTGCGGCGGTGTAGTTTCTCATCTAATGTGTCGATTGCGACTATCTGTCATTGCCCGAACGTGTGGTAGTGGGCGAAAATAGCCCCCTTTTGTGTTTAGCCCCTTAGGAGAATCAGCGATGCCCAGCCGTCGTGAGCGTGCCAATGCCATCCGTGCCTTGAGTATGGATGCCGTGCAGAAAGCCAACAGCGGCCACCCTGGCGCACCAATGGGTATGGCGGATATCGCCGAAGTGTTGTGGCGTGACTACCTCAAGCACAACCCAAGCAACCCGAGCTTTGCTGACCGCGACCGCTTCGTGCTGTCGAACGGCCACGGCTCCATGCTGATCTACTCGTTGCTGCACCTGACCGGTTATGACTTGGGTATCGAAGACCTCAAGCAGTTCCGTCAGATGGGCAGCCGCACGCCGGGTCACCCAGAATACGGTTACACACCTGGTGTCGAGACCACCACTGGTCCTTTGGGTCAGGGTATTGCCAACGCCGTTGGTTTTGCAATTGCCGAGAAAGTGCTGGGCGCGCAGTTCAACCGCGACGGCCACAAGATTGTTGACCACTACACCTACGCCTTCATGGGCGACGGCTGCATGATGGAAGGCATCTCGCACGAAGTCTGCTCGCTGGCCGGTACTCTGGGTCTGGGCAAGCTGATCGCGTTCTACGACGACAACGGCATCTCCATTGATGGTGAAGTTGAAGGCTGGTTCAGCGATGACACCCCTAAGCGTTTTGAATCTTACGGCTGGCAGGTCATCCGTAACGTCGACGGCCACGATGCCGAAGAAATCAAGATTGCCATCGAAACTGCGCGCAAGAGCGAGCAGCCAACCCTGATCTGCTGCAAGACCATCATTGGTTTTGGTTCGCCGAACAAGCAGGGCAAGGAAGATTGCCACGGCGCCGCACTGGGTAATGACGAAATCGCGCTGACCCGCGCTGCACTGGGCTGGAACCACGGCCCGTTTGAAATCCCGGCAGATATCTACGCCGAGTGGGATGCCAAGGCTGCTGGCGCTGCTGCCGAAGCCGAATGGGATCAGCGTTTTGCTGCTTACGCGGCGGCGTTCCCTGAGTTGGCCAGCGAATTCAAACGCCGTATGGCGGGTGAACTGCCGGCTGATTTCTCAGAGAAAGCGGCGGCTTACATCACTGAAGTTGCGGTTAAAGGCGAAACCATCGCCAGCCGTAAAGCCAGCCAGAACACCTTGAATGCATTTGGCCCGTTGCTGCCTGAGTTCCTCGGCGGCTCGGCCGACCTCGCCGGTTCCAACCTGACCCTGTGGAAAGGTTGCAAGGGCGTATCGGCTGAAGATGCCAGCGGCAACTACATGTACTACGGCGTTCGCGAGTTCGGCATGAGCGCGATCATGAACGGCGTGGCCCTGCACGGCGGTTTCGTTCCGTACGGCGCGACCTTCCTGATCTTCATGGAATACGCCCGCAACGCTGTGCGCATGTCGGCGTTGATGAAGAAGCGTGTGCTGTATGTGTTTACCCACGACTCTATCGGTCTGGGCGAAGACGGCCCGACTCACCAGCCAATCGAGCAACTGACCAGCCTGCGCAGCACGCCTAATCTGGACACTTGGCGTCCGGCGGATGCGGTTGAATCGGCAGTGGCCTGGAAATACGCCATTGAGCGTAATGACGGCCCGTCCGCGCTGATCTTCTCGCGTCAGAACCTGCCGCACCAAGGCCGTGACGTTGCTCAGCTGAGCGACATCGCCCGCGGTGGTTACGTGCTGAAAGACTGCGACGGTGAGCCAGAACTGATTTTGATCGCGACCGGCTCCGAAGTCGGTCTGGCGGTTCAGGCGTTCGAAAAACTCAGCGAACAAGGCCGCAAGGTTCGCGTCGTTTCGATGCCATGCACCAGCGTGTTCGATGCGCAGGACGCCGGCTACAAGCAATCGGTGCTGCCTGTTCAGGTTGGCGCGCGGATCGCTATCGAAGCCGCTCACGCCGACTTCTGGTACAAGTACGTCGGCCTCGAAGGTCAGGTAATCGGCATGACCACCTTTGGTGAGTCGGCGCCTGCACCTGCTCTGTTCGAGCACTTCGGTTTCACCGTGGACAACATCCTCGAAACCGCTGCTGAAATGCTCGAAGCCTGATCAAGACGGCCTCAGCCTGCGCGCATCAAGGTGCACGCAGGCCAACGTCGCTCGCAATTATCGAGACTGTCATGCGTAATCGCCCCTTCAGAATTGCCCTCAATGGCTATGGCCGTATTGGCCGCTGCGTATTGCGTGCCTTGCACGAGCGGGGCGCTGGCGCGCAGCTGGAAATCGTTGCCCTGAATGACCTGGCCGATCAGGCCAGTATCGAATACCTGACCCGCTTCGATTCAACCCACGGGCGTTTTCCCGGCGAGGTTCGGGTCGAAGGCGATTGCCTGCACATCAACGGCGGTTGTGTGAAGGTGCTGCGCCAATCAACGCCCGAGGCGATTGACTGGGCGGCGCTGGATATCGACCTGTTGTTTGAGTGCTCGGGGCTTTATACCAGCCGTGCAGACGGCCAGAGATTTCTCCAGGCCGGTGCGCCGCGCGTGTTGTTCTCGCAGCCAATGGCCAGCGAGGCGGATGCCGACGCCACCATCGTTTACGGGGTTAATCAGCACGCATTAAGCGGTGCCGAAAAGCTCGTATCGAATGCGTCGTGCACCACCAACTGTGGCGTGCCGCTGCTTAAATTGCTCAATGAAGCCGTCGGGATCGAGTACGTATCGATCACCACGATTCACTCGGCAATGAACGACCAACCGGTGATTGATGCCTATCACCATGAAGATTTGCGCCGCACACGTTCGGCCTTCCAGTCGCTGATTCCGGTGTCTACCGGCTTGGCGCGGGGTATCGAACGCTTGTTGCCGGATCTGCATGGGCGGATTCAGGCCAAGGCCATTCGGGTGCCGACAGTTAACGTCTCGTGCCTGGACATCACCATTCAAACAGCGCGTGATACCAGCGCCGCTGAAATCAATCGCATCCTGCGAGACGCGGCCACCTCCGGCCCGCTGCAAGGTCTGATTGCCTACACTGAAATGCCGCAGGTCAGTTGTGATTTCAACCACGACCCGCATTCAGCGATTGTCGATGGCAGCCAAACCCGGGTTTCCGGGCCGCGCCTGGTCAATTTGCTGGCTTGGTTCGATAACGAATGGGGCTTTGCCAATCGCATGCTCGACGTTGCCGAACACTACTTATCTGCTTCCACCCAATCCATTCAACCAGCCCCCGTGAAGGACTGATTCCATGACCGTTTTAAAAATGACCGACCTCGACCTCCAAGGTAAGCGTGTGTTGATTCGCGAAGACCTTAACGTGCCGGTAAAAGACGGCGTGGTTAAGAGCGATGCACGTATCCTGGCGTCCTTGCCAACCATCAAGCTGGCGTTGGAAAAAGGCGCGGCGGTAATGGTTTGCTCGCACCTGGGTCGTCCGACCGAGGGCGAATACTCGGAAGAGAACAGCCTCAAGCCAGTTGCTGATTACCTGAGCAAAGCCTTGGGCCGCGACGTGCGTCTGGTCAAAGATTACCTGGGCGGCGTTGAGCTGGCAGCTGGCGAAATCGTGCTGCTGGAGAACGTGCGCTTCAACAACGGCGAAAAGAAAAACACCGACGAGCTGGCGCAGCAATACGCCAACTTGTGCGACGTCTTCGTCATGGACGCTTTCGGCACTGCGCACCGCGCGCAAGGTTCGACCCACGGCGTCGCCAAGTTCGCCAAGGTTGCGGCGGCTGGACCGTTGCTGGCGGCAGAGCTGGATGCACTGGGCAAGGCGCTGGGTAACCCGGCCAAGCCAATGGCCGCAATTGTTGCCGGCTCGAAAGTGTCGACCAAACTCGACGTACTCAACAGCCTCAGCCAGATCTGCGATCAGTTGATTGTGGGCGGCGGTATTGCCAACACCTTCCTCGCTGCGGCGGGTTTTCCGGTCGGCAAATCGCTGTACGAAGCGGATCTGGTCGAGACGGCCAAAGCCATCGCCGCCAAGGTCAGCGTGCCGCTGCCGGTCGACGTTGTCGTGGCCAAGGAATTCGCCGAGTCAGCGACTGCAACCGTGAAGCTGGTGGCGGACGTTGCCGAAGACGACATGATTCTGGATATCGGCCCGCAGACTGCTGCTCAGTTCGCTGAGCTGTTGAAGTCTTCGAAAACCATCCTGTGGAACGGCCCGGTTGGTGTGTTCGAGTTCGATCAGTTCGGCGAAGGCACCAAAGCCCTGGCGTTGGCGATTGCCGAAAGCCCGGCGTTCTCTATCGCGGGCGGTGGTGACACGCTGGCGGCGATCGATAAATACAACGTTGCCGAGCGTATCTCCTATATTTCCACCGGCGGCGGCGCTTTCCTCGAGTTCGTAGAGGGTAAAGTGTTGCCAGCGGTTGAAGTGCTCGAGCAGCGCGCCAACGCTTGATAACCCACCGCCTGCAGGCCAATGCCGCAGGCGGTTTAACGTTGCAACGGATGACAGGGAGCCATTTATGATGCGCATGAGTCTAGCGGTAGCTGCAATTGTTCTGTCGATCACTGGATGTGTCGGCGGTGCTCATCACGAGAAGGCTTGCAAGGTATTCAGCCCGGTCGAGATCGAGTCGCCAACCACCAATCAGGATCAACGCATCGATGTCGAGAGCAGTGAAGATATGACCAATGCCGGCGATGAGCAGACCAACTGCTGAGCATTGTCTTTAATCCACAGGGTTCGTGACGTAGACCTGCGAGCCGTCAGACAACGGATGCCCGGAGAGCCAATATGGATAAACTATGCAAAGCCGTCGTCGGTGCTGCACTGCTCAGTGTAATAGCCGGTTGCTCTAGTCAGCCTGCAACGCCGGATGCATGGACCCGTTGGGTGTGTGACAGCCAGGCCGAAGTGCTGTGGCGCTTTACCGATGACAGCAAAGAGTCGGTGGATGTGCGTGTGGCCGGTGGCGATATTGCCCATCGCCTGAAACGTGAGCCTTCGGGCTCCGGCGCGATGTTCAGCGATGGCATGCTGACCTTTCACATGAAGGGTGAAGAAGGCCTGATTTACCGCACGGCCAGCAATGATTTGATCGGGCGCGGCTGCAAAGCCCCCTGAACAGTCGCCTGCAAGGTAATGCTTGGAGGCAATAGAACTTGAACACAGCTTGTCGCTGCGACAAGCTTGCACGATTAATGAGCCCAATTGGGAGACAGGAAAATATGGCACTTATCAGCATGCGCCAAATGCTCGACCACGCCGCCGAGTTCGGTTACGGCGTTCCGGCATTCAACGTAAACAACCTTGAGCAAATGCGCGCCATCATGGAAGCCGCCGACAAGACCGACTCGCCGGTTATTGTTCAGGCCTCCGCCGGTGCCCGCAAATATGCCGGTGCGCCGTTCCTGCGTCACCTGATTCTGGCGGCCATTGAAGAATTCCCGCACATTCCGGTGTGTATGCACCAGGATCACGGCACCAGCCCTGCAGTGTGCCAGCGTTCGATCCAGCTGGGCTTCAGCTCGGTGATGATGGACGGCTCGCTGAAAGAAGACGGCAAAACTCCGGCTGACTACGACTACAACGTCCGCGTTACCCAGGAAACCGTGGCCATGGCGCACGCTTGCGGCGTTTCGGTAGAAGGCGAACTGGGTTGCCTGGGCAGCCTGGAAACCGGTCAGGCTGGCGAAGAAGACGGCATCGGCGCTGAAGGCATTCTCGATCACAGCCAGATGCTGACCGATCCGGAAGAAGCGGCTGACTTCGTCAAGCGCACTCAGGTTGATGCTCTGGCAATCGCCATTGGTACCAGCCACGGCGCGTACAAGTTCACCAAGCCACCTACTGGTGACATTCTGGCAATCGACCGCATCAAGGCGATTCACCAGCGTATCCCCAACACTCACCTGGTTATGCACGGTTCTTCTTCGGTTCCGCAGGAGTGGCTGGCGATCATCAATCAGTACGGCGGCGACATCAAAGAAACCTACGGCGTGCCGGTTGAAGAAATCGTTGAAGGCATCAAGCACGGCGTGCGTAAGGTCAACATCGACACCGACCTGCGCCTGGCATCGACCGGTGCAATGCGCCGCATGATGGCCGAGCAGCCGAGCGAGTTCGACCCACGTAAGTTCTTCGGCAAAACCGTCGAAGCCATGCGTGACATCTGCATCGCGCGCTACGAAGCGTTCGGCACTGCTGGCAATGCCTCGAAGATCAAGCCGGTCTCGCTGGAAGCCATGTACCTGCGTTATGCCAAAGGTGAGCTGGCCGCCAAGGTCAACTAATCTGGCTGAATATCAGGCAGTTTTCGCCTGATATTAAAAAACCTGTCCGGTGTGAGTCGGACAGGTTTTTTTATGCGTGCAGCTTAAGCGCCGGCGCCAAAACCACGCGCCATCAAGCTGGCCAGCAGCGGCAGGATCAACAGTATCAGCAGCTCAAGGCGGATAGTCATGATCACCAGTTTGCCTTTGCGCTCGCTGACGTCTGGCACCTCGCCTGCGTTGACGCTGTTGCGCCAGTTGATGAATACAAATGTCGGCAGGATGGACAGCAGCCCGACCAGCAGGAACAGGCCGAGCTTGATGTGGAATACGCCGTTATACAGGTAGTATTCCCAGCCCTTGCCAAACCACATCACCCGCGCTGCGCCGGTTATCAGCACCAGTGCGGCGCAGAGGCCATAGGCCAGATCGGTGATGATCAGTGTCTTGGCGCGCTGTAGATCGAGCGGACGCTTGAACAACACATGCTCGATGGACAGCAACGCGAACAGACCGAATATCGACAGAAAATGCAGGTAGGCGGCAATTGCGGCGGCCATTGGCAGTTCCTCAGGCAGGGGCGAGAGTGCTTGAGCTTGGGTTGGCGACAGAGACGCGGTTACGGCCGCTGCGCTTGGCGTGATAGAGCGCCTTGTCGGCGCGCTGCATGGCCTGGCGTATGTCTTCCGGCGGCTCTACCAGTGTGCAGCCGATACTGATGGTCAGCGCCAGTTCGGCGTTTTCGATGATCATCGGCGAGTCGCCGATTTTGCTGCGAATGCGTTCGGCAATCTGCTCCAATTCGCTGATGTCATGCACCTGCGTGATAATCACGAACTCTTCGCCGCCACTGCGTGTGACGATGTCATGCGGGCGCATGGCGTCGCTGATACGCCGGGCGCTCTGCCAGAGCACGCGGTCGCCGCTGTCATGGCCGAAGTTGTCGTTCACATGCTTGAAGTGATCAAGATCGCAATAGAGCAGGCCCAAGCGCAGATTGTGCTCTTTGGCGTGGAGTTGTTCGATGGCCAGAAAGTGATCAAGACCGGCGCGGTTCCACAGTTGCGTCAGGGGGTCGAGCAGGGCTTTGCGCTGTTCGCGGCTGAGTTCGTCGCGCAGCTCCTTCGACTGCAGGCTGATTTTGCGCAGCTGCAAATAGCCTTCGGCCAGCGTGGCCATGTCCTTGAGCAGTTGTTGCTGCTTTGCGCTCCACTCACGTGGCGCTGTGTCCAGCAGGCATAAGGTGCCGAGTGCATAGCCGTCGCTGCTGTAGAGCGGCTGGCCGGCATAAAAGCGCAGGTGCGGGGCTTCGGTTACCAGCGGATTGTCTTTGAAGCGCGGGTCTTGCTGGGCATCTTCGACAATCATCATTTGTGAGCCGAGAATCGCATGGCCGCAAAACGAAACGCTGCGCGGAGTCTCGGCAATATCGGCGCCGATGCGCGCCTTGAACCACTGGCGCTGCTGATCGATCAGGCTGATCAGCACCGATTTGACCCCGAACAGATCGCGCACAACCCGCACCAATACATCCAGATACGGTTCGGCGGGAGTATCGAGCAGCTCCTGCTCATCCAGCGCTTTCTGACGCAAGGCTTCGTTGGCCGGTGTCTCAGGGCAGAGCATGCGATTTTCCTTATTAGGAACGAGGACTAAACCATAGATCATCTCTCGTCATATGGTAAGCATAGCCACCCAGCGTCAGGCCGCGCAATATCATGAAACCGAGGAATGCCAGCCATAAACCATGATTGCCCAGACCTGTCAGCAGCCAGCCCAACAGCAGGCTCAGGGCCACGGCGAGCAACATGGCGTTGCGCATTTCGCGGGCGCGGGTTGCGCCGATGAACAAGCCATCCAACAGGTAACTCCACACCGCCAGCAACGGCAGCAGTGCCAGATACGGCAGGTATTCGAGGGCGGTTTCACGCACGCTGTCGATGCTGGTTTGCATGCCGATGAACTGTTCACCCGCCAACGCAAAGAACAGTGCGAAACCAACACTGGCGAACAGTGACCAGCCAGCAGAGACGATTAAGGTGCGGCGCAATCCCACCCGGTCGCGTGCGCCGAGGGCGTGGCCGCACAGCGCTTCCACCGCATGAGCCAGGCCATCGAGCGCGTGCGCAGTCAGTAACAAGCCATTAAGCAACAAAGCGTTGGCAGCGACAGTCGAGTCGCCCAGACGCGTGCCCTGCACGGTGATCAAGAAGAACACCAACTGCAAAGCCAGGGTGCGGATGAAAATGTCGCGGTTCACTGCCAGCAATGGCCGCCAGTTCAGCCAACGGCGCAGCGCGCTCCAGTCAATAGTTCCTGCGTAGGCACTGAGCGCCCGGCGTGCAAGCCACAGGCCGAGCAACGCACCGCTCCACTCGGCGACAACCGAGGCCCACGCCGCCCCCGCGACGCCAAAGTTCAAGCCGAGAACTAGCAGTAAATCCAACCCAACATTGAGCAGGTTGGTGGTCAGCAGAATCGCCAGTGGCCCGCGCGCGTTCTGGGTGCCGAGCAGCCAGCCAATCAGCGCATAAGTCGCCAACGCGGCGGGCAAGCCGAACAGGCGAATCTGAAAGTAATGGCGGGCCAGATCATCCAGCTCGGCTGAGGGCTGCATCAGCGCCAGCGCGGCATGGCTAAAGGGCAGGGCGATGATTATCAGCAATGCGCTCAGCGCCACGCCAAGCAGCAACCCTTGCGTGAGCACCTGCCGCAGCGCGCTGCCATCTTCGCGACCGGCTGCCTGTGCGGCAAAGCCAGTGGTGCCCATGCGCAAGAATCCCATCGCCCAGGTGAGCAGGGTGTAAAGGCTCGCGCCTACCGCCACCGCGGCCAGTTGGTAGGCGTGCGGCAAATGACCGACCACGGCGCTGTCGACCAACGCCACCAGCGGTACAGAAATATTCGACAAAATCATCGGCGCCGCCAGCGCCCAGACTCGTTTATGGGTTGGGCTATGGCGCCAGGCATCTAGTATCAGTGACATGAAAAACTCCGCTATGGCGGCCACTATACGTGCCCATCAGGGGATTGGTTAAGGGTGATTTCAACGCGCGGGCCAGATGCCACATTGATTCATGCAATTGCGTCATTGGGACGCAATCGGCAGTCGTCTATAGTGGGTGCTTTGCAACCGGCGAATAACGGAGACGGGTGATGCTGAACAAAGGACTGCTGTTGGCGATAGCGCTGGGTTTGCTCAGCGCGTGCGACTCATCCGAGCCCGCCAAAGTCACTATCACTGAGCCCGCTGGCAGTGCCCAACAGACTGCCCCCGCAGCCCCGCGTCCAGCCGTTGACCGGGAGGCGCTGGCCAAGCGTTATGCGGGCCGCGAGCTGACGGTTGCCGATGCATCGGAAGTGCAGATTGACGGAGCCAGCGCGCTCTCGATCAGCTTCTCGGTGCCACTTGAGCCGGATCAGGATTTCGCCCAAAAGCTGCATCTGGTCGACACCCAAACCGGCAAGGTAGATGGCGCGTGGGAGTTGTCCGACTCGCTCACAGAGTTGCGCCTGCGCCACCTTGAGCCGGATCGCAAGTTGGTGCTTACCGTCGATGCCGGGTTGCAGGCAATCAATGACACTGAGTTGGCCAAAGAGCACATCACCCGCCTGCAAACCACAGACATGCAGCCCAGTGTCGGCTTCGCCAGTCGTGGTTCGCTGCTGCCTACTCGCTTGGCTGAGGGCTTGCCGGTAATCACCCTGAATGTGGATCAGGTCAACGTCGAGTTCTTCCGCATCAAGCCGCAGTCGCTGCCCAGGTTTCTCAGTGAATGGGGCACCAACAGCAATCTCGAAAGCTGGCAGGCCAACTCTCTGCTGCCAATGGCGGAACTGGTATACGGCGGGCGCTTCGATCTGCAGCCCGAGCGCAACACCCGCGAAACCGTGATGCTGCCGATTGCCGGGCTCGAACCGTTCAAGCAGCCCGGCGTGTATCTGGCCGTGATGAAAGCTGCCGGCACCTATAACTATTCGGTGCCGGCAACGCTGTTCACCCTGAGCGACATTGGCCTCTCGGTGCACCGTTACAACAACCGGCTCGATGTCTTCACTCAGGCGTTGGCAGGCGGTGGTGCGCAGGCGGATGTAGCGCTTGAAGTGCTCGACGGCAAAGGCCGTGTGCTGGCCGAGGGCAAGACTGATAGTAAAGGCCATGCCGAATTGCCGCTGCCGCCCAAGGCGCAGGTGATTATTGCTCGGCAAGGCGAGCAGACCAGCTTGCTGCAACTCAACAGCTCGGCGCTGGATCTGGCCGAGTTCGATATCAGCGGGCCAGCGGCTCACGCCTTGCAGTTTTTTGTATTTGGCCCGCGTGATTTATACCGGCCAGGCGAGACGGTGCTGCTCAATGCGCTGCTTCGCGATGCCGATGGCCGTGCGGTCAACAACCAGCCCGTGAGTGTTGAAGTGCGCCGGCCCGATGCGCAGGTGAGCCGTAAGTTTGTCTGGAACGCCGATGACTCAGGTCTTTATCAATATGAGCTGCAACTGGCCGAGGAAGCGCCAACGGGGCGCTGGCAGCTGCTGCTCGATCTGGGCGATGGCGCGCCGCAACTGTATGAGTTTTCGGTCGAGGACTTTCTGCCAGAGCGCCTGGCGCTGGAACTGAAAGGTCAGGATCAGCCGCTGAAACCGGCGCAACATGCGCAGTTCGAGGTGAATGGCCGTTATCTTTACGGCGCGCCGGCCAGTGGCAATCGCATCAGCGGGCAACTCTATGTGCGGCCGCTGCGTGATGCCGTGGCGAGTTTGCCTGGTTATCAGTTCGGCTCGGTCACCGAGAAAGAGCTGAGTCAGGATCTGGAGTTGGATGAACAAACTCTGGATGAGCAGGGCAACACCACGCTGGACATCGAAAGTCGTTGGGACACGGTCAAGTCGCCGCTCAAACTGATATTGCAGGCGAGCCTGCAAGAGTCTGGCGGTCGGCCCATAACCCGGCGGCTGGTGCAGCCGGTTTGGCCAGCTGAGCGTTTGCCCGGCATTCGCGGGCTGTTTGAAGGTGATCAGGTCGATGCCGACGGGCTGGCCAATTTCGAGATTCTGCTGGCCGATCCGGCGGGGAACAAACTGGCAGCGGACGCGTTGACCGTGCGTCTGGTGCGTGAACGCCGTGATTACTACTGGACCTTCTCGGACAACGACGGCTGGAGCAATAACTACAACGAGAAATTCCTCACCCTCAGCGAAGAGCAAGTCAGCGTTGCTCAAGGCTCGACGGCCAAGGTCAGTTTCCCGGTGGAGTGGGGCCCGTATCGGGTCGAGGTGATTGACCCGCAAAGCAAGATGCTCAGCAGTGTGCGCTTCTGGGCGGGTTATCGCTGGCAGGACAATGCCGAAGGCGGCGCGGTGCGCCCGGACCAAGTCAAGCTGGCGCTGGATAAACCCGCTTATGCGAACGGCGAAACCGCAAAGGTAACTGTTACCCCGCCAGTTGCGGGCAGTGGCTATTTGCTGGTCGAGTCGAGCGAGGGCCCGCTGTGGTGGCAACCGATTACGCTGCCAGCGCAAGGCCAGACCTTCGAAGTGCCGATCAGCAAAGACTGGCTGCGCCATGATCTCTACATCAGCGCGCTGGTGATTCGTCCGGGCGAGCGCAAGAGCAATGCCACACCAAAGCGGGCGGTCGGGATTCTGCACTTACCGCTGCAACGCGAGCAGCGCAAGCTCAGCCTGAACCTGCAAGCGCCAGAAAAAATGCGCCCCAAGCAACCACTGAATATTCAGGTGCAGGCACAAAATGCTGACGGCAGTGCGGCCAAACAAGCGTACGTGCTGGTGGCGGCGGTGGATTCGGGGATTCTTAATATCACCGAGTACCCAACGCCAGACCCCTATTCGAATTTGTTCGGGCGCAAGGCATACGGCGCCGACCAACTCGACGTATTCGGCCAGCTTATCGAGGCCGGGCAGGGACGGATGGCCAAGCTGGCATTCGGCGGCGACGCGGCGCTGGCGGGCGGCGGCAAACGGCCTGAAAGCAATGTGCTGATTGTCGCGATGCAAGCCAAACCGGTGCAGCTCGATGAGCAGGGCAAGGGCACTGTCAGCCTGGACATTCCCGACTTCAATGGTGAGTTGCGGCTCATGGCGCAGGTCTGGACCGATCAGCGCTATGGCATGGCCGAAGCCAAAACAGTCGTCGCTGCGCCGCTGGTGGCTGAGCTTTCGACGCCGCGCTTTCTTGCCGGCGGGGATGAAACCACGTTGGCGCTGGACTTGAGTAATCTCACCGAGCAGGCGCAGACACTCGACGTGCAACTCGGGATCAGCGGCCAGCTTGAATGGGTCGATGCGCAATTAGCTAACTCCACACTCACACTTGAACCGGGCCAGCGCAGCACGCTGCACATTCCGGTGCGGGCACTGGGCGGCTTTGGCCAAGGCAAGATCGAACTCAAGGTCGATGGCCTGAGCCTGCCGGATGAGCAGTTGGCGGCCTTGCAGCGTGACTGGACGCTGGGTATTCGTCCGGCTTATCCCGCACGCCTTGAACACATGCGCAGCGTGCTCAAGGGCGACAAATGGCAAATGCCTGCCGGCACGCTGGCGGCATTTGAACCTGCCGGTTTGCAAGCTCGACTGGCGGTTTCGAGCCGGCCGCCGCTTAACCTTGGCGAGCAGATTCGTGCGCTCAAGGCTTATCCGTACGGCTGCCTTGAACAGACCGCCAGCGGTCTGTATCCGTCGCTTTACGCCGATGCTGCGATCATCAAACGGCTGGGTCTGGAAACCGAACCGGATGAGCAGCGCAAGCGTTCAATCGAGCTGGGTATCGAGCGCTTGCTGAGCATGCAGCGTTACAACGGCAGCTTTGGTTTGTGGGGCGCCGACAGTGATGAGGAATATTGGCTGACAGCCTATGTCACTGACTTTTTACTGCGCGCTCGCGAGCAAGGTTTTGCCGTGCCTGAAGAGGCCATGAAAAAGGCCAACGAGCGCCTGCTGCGCTATGTGCAGGAGCGCAATCTGATCGATGTCGGTTATAGCCAGAGCCTCGATCACACCCGCTTTGCCGTGCAGGCCTATGCAGGTTTTGTGTTGGCGCGCAGCCAGCAGGCGCCGCTTGGCGCGTTGCGTAATCTGTATGATCGGCGCAACGATGCCGAGTCGGGCTTGCCGCTGGTGCAGTTGGCGATTGCCCTGCAGAAAATGGGCGACCAACCGCGTGCCGACGATGCGCTGCGGGCAGGGCTGAGCCGTCAGCGCGACAGCGAGCGTTGGTTAGGTGATTACGGCAGCCAGTTGCGTGATCAGGCGTTGATCATGGCGCTGCTGGAGGTATATGACCTGGCCCCGACTGTGCGTGAGGCCCGGCTGTTTACCCTGGCGGATGAGCTGGCCGCGCAGCGCTGGTTATCGACGCAGGAGCGCAATGCGCTGTATCTGGCCGGACGCAATCTGCTGAGTAAACCCGAGCAGCCGTGGCAGGCCCAACTGCAAAGCGGCAGCCTGGCGTTTGAGCTGAGTAATGCGCAATCGGCGATCAAGCTCGACGGCAAGGATCTGGCCGAGCCGTTGACGCTCAGCAGTGCTTCGGAGCAACCTTTGTATCAGCAGCTCACGTTGTCCGGCTATCCGCGTAACGCCCCGGTTGCCGGTGGCGAGAACCTGAGCATTGGCCGCGATTATCTGGACATGCAGGGCCAGCCGCTGAACCTCGAAGAGCTTGATAGCGGCCAGTTGGTGCTGGTGCATCTGGTGGTTGCGGCCAAGGAGCGCGTGCCGGATGCGCTGGTGGTCGACCTGTTGCCGGCAGGGCTGGAGTTGGAGAATCAGAATCTGGCGCAAAGCGCTGCCAGCCTTGAGGATGCCAGCAGCGAAACCAAGGAGTGGCTGCAGTCGATGCAGAATGCCAACCTCAAGCATCAGGAGTTCCGTGGCGATCGCTATGTCGCGGCGCTGGATCTCGACGGCTATGGCAGCACCCATCTGTTGTATCTGGCGCGGGCCGTAACGCCCGGCAGCTACCGCGTGCCGCCGCCTCAGGTTGAGTCCATGTACCGGCCCAACTGGCAGGCAATCGGCGATGCATCGGAGAAAATGGTGGTACGCAGCCGCTGATATTTCCGGCGCTTGGGGATTGCGCCGTAACGGCTGCAATCCCGGCGCGGCTGGAGTTTTAGCGGCGGCTGTAGTCGTGCTGTAGTTTAATCGGGTGCGTCAGGTTATCAGGCCGCTGAGGATCCACAGGCCGAGAAACAACCAGCATACGCCACCGATAATGGCTTTGCGCATGAAGGCGCGAACCGCCGCGTAAAGCAGCAACAGGCCGATGATCAGCACCACAATGCTGAGAAACGACGGGGTAATTCCGAGGGTTTTCGACATGCCATCAATGAAGCCGCTGAAGGCATTGCCGAACAATCCAAAGAAGCTGCTGAGGCTTTCGACAATGAAACGAATCACCGTGCCGAAGGCTTGGCCGAGTGATTCAAAAAATCCTGCTACCTGTAAATGTGGGTTCATTTGACGCCTGTAATCAATCCATCCATCCGCTACATACCGGCAAGCTGTGAAGGCTGCCGGGCAGTTATGCGCGCTAGTGTGCCAGTCATTGGCCACTGTTGCAGCGCAATTGGATGGGCTGCTGCGTTCGGTTGGCGGGTGCGGCAGTGAACCTGTGGAAAACCCTGCGCGTGCGCTGGCAGCAGTTGCGCCGGCGCACGCGTTGGTTGTTGGCCGCTCCATTGATGCTTTGCGCGCTGTTGTGGGTCGCTGATCTGTTGTTTCCGTTACAGCTGCCCGAAGATGATCTGGCACGGGTGGTGCTGGCCGAAGACGGCACGCCGCTGTGGCGCTTCGCCGATGCCGATGGCGTGTGGCGCTATCCGGTCAGCAGTTCGCAGGTGTCGCCGTATTATTTGCAGGCGTTGCTGGCGTATGAAGATCGCTGGTTTTATCAGCATCCGGGCATCAATCCGCTGGCGCTGTTGCGCGCCACTTGGCAGAACCTGCGTGGCGGGCGTGTGGTTTCCGGCGGCAGCACGTTGTCGATGCAGGTGGCGCGTTTGCTCGACCCGCATGCGCGCAGTTTGCCGGGCAAGCTCAAGCAGGTCTGGCGCACGCTGCAACTGGAGTGGCACCTGAGCAAAGATCAGATCCTTACGCTGTATCTGAACCGCGCGCCATTTGGCGGCACGCTGCAAGGCGTTGCTGCTGCCAGTTGGGCGTATCTGGGCAAACCGCCGAGCCGGATGACTCATGCCGAGGCGGCGCTGTTTGCGGTGCTACCTCAGGCACCCAGCCGGTTGCGTCCCGATCGTCATCCGCAGCGTGCACAGGCTGCCCGCGACAAGGTTCTGCGGCGTCTGCAGGCGTTCGATGTGTGGCCTGCCAGCGCCATCAACGATGCGCTGCAAGAGCCGGTGTTGCTGGCGCCGCGTCAGGAGCCGCGTTTAGCGCCACTGCTGGCGCGCCGGCTTAACCATGCCGACAGCCCGCCGCTGATTCACACCACGCTGGATGCCAGTTTGCAGCGCCGCCTTGAGGACATGCTCATGGGCTGGCGGGCACGATTGCCCGAGCGCACCTCGGCGGCAATCGTGGTAGCCGAGTTACCCAACATGCAGGTGCGCGCCTACCTTGGCTCTGTGGATATCGGCGATGCCAAGCGCTTTGGTCATGTTGATATGGTGCATGCGCTGCGCTCGCCCGGCTCGACCCTGAAACCGTTCCTCTACGGCATGGCGCTGGATGGCGGGCTGATTCATTCCGAGTCGTTGTTGCAAGATGTTCCCCGGCGTTACGGCGATTACCGACCCGGCAATTTTGCCGCGAGTTTCAGCGGCCCGGTTTCGGCCAGCACTGCGCTGTCGCGATCGCTCAACTTGCCAGCGGTGCAGTTGATCGAAGCCTATGGCCCGAAACGCTTTGCCGGCGAGTTGCGCAATGCGGGAGTGCCATTGGCCTTGCCGCCGCTGGCGCAGCCTAATCTGGCGATAATTCTCGGTGGCGTGGGCAGCCGACTGGAGCAATTGGTGAGCGGCTACAGCGCGTTCGGGCGTTCCGGAATGGCTGCTGGGCTGCGTTTTAAGCCGCAGGATGCCCTGCGCGAGCGACGTTTGTTGTCTGCGGGCTCTGCGTGGATTATCCGGCGGATTCTCAGCGGTCAGGCGCGCCCGGAAATCGACCCGCGTGCGCAGTTGGTGCGGCGCTCCACGCTCGCCTGGAAAACTGGTACCAGCTACGGCTTTCGTGATGCCTGGGCGATTGGCGTGGCGCCGCGTTACGTGATTGGTGTGTGGATTGGCCGTCCCGATGGCACGCCGGTTTCGGGCCAGTTTGGTCTGGCCTCGGCAGCGCCGATGTTGCTGCAAGTGCATGACATTCTGGCCAATCGCGACAGCCAGCGAGCAATCCCATTACCGGCTGATCCGCAACCCGCGTCGGTCGGCGTCGCCGCGATCTGCTGGCCATTGGGTCAGCCACTTGGCAAAGACTCGGCCAATTGCCGGCGTCAGCGTTTCGCCTGGACTCTGGATGGCACCACGCCGCCCACCTTGCTGGCAGCGGATCAGCCCGCCGGGCTCGGTCTTAGCCAAACCATCTGGGTCAATGAGCAGGGCTTGCGGGTCGATGCCAGTTGCAGCGGCGCCAAACCCGAGATGTTGGCGCTTTGGCCGGCGCCGCTGGAACCGTGGTTACCCAGCCGTGAAAGACGCAGCGCACGGCTGCCTGTGGCGTCGCCTGAATGTCCGCCGCGCAACGGTTTGGCCAGCACTTCGCTGGATATCGTCGGCATTCGCGAGGGCGATCAGCTGCGCAGCCCGACCGGCGCTCAAGGGCCGCGCCTGCGCCTGAGTGCGATTGGCGGCAGCGGCAAGCGCTGGTGGTTTCTTAATGGCCGGCAAGTGGCGGAAACACTGCCCGACGCCAGCTTCGATCATGTGCTGGAGCGCAGCGGGGTGTATCAACTCAGCGTGCTCGACGAAAGCGGCCAGACCGCTCAGGTGAGTTTTCGCGTGAGCCGTTAATGCCACTGTACCCGTGGTTTTATTGATGACTGTATCGGTGCGCCATGCAGTGACAATGTTTTTATATGTGTTTTTGATTTGCGCGCATTCAATCGGAGCCCGGCCATGACGCCAAAAGACTTGCTACTCGCGTTATGGGTAATCGTGTTGTGGGGGCTCAACTTCGTCGTCATCCGCATCGGTCTCGATGGGCTACCACCGTTGTTGCTGGGTGGCCTGCGGTTTTGTCTGGCGGCATTCCCGGCGATATTTTTTATCCGGCGTCCGCAGGTGCCGTTACGCTGGTTGCTGGCGTACGGCCTGACCATCTCGTTTGGCCAGTTCGCCTTTCTGTTTTCGGCCATGTCTGTGGGCATGCCCGCAGGTCTGGCCTCGTTGGTGTTGCAGTCTCAGGCTTTCTTCACCCTGTTGTTCGCCGCGATGGTGTTGGGCGAGCGGGTGCGTCCGGTTAACGTGCTGGGCATGCTGATTGCCGCTGGCGGATTACTCTTGATCGGCGCACAGAGCGGCACCAGCACGACCCTTGCCGGCCTGTTGCTGACGCTCTGCGCCGCCGCCATGTGGGCCATGGGCAATATCATCACTAAGCGCGTCGGTCAGGTTGATCTGGTGGCCTTGGTGGTGTGGGGCAGTTTGGTGCCGCCATTGCCATTCTTTGCTATGTCGCTATGGGTGGAAGGGCCGGAACTGATCGAAACGTCTCTGCGCAATATCAGTCTCAGCTCGATTGGTGCGCTGGCGTATCTGGCGTTCGCCGCCACGCTCATGGGTTACGGGCTCTGGAGCAAATTGCTCTCGCGTTATCCGGCCAGCCAGGTCGCGCCGTTCTCGATGCTGGTGCCCATTATCGGCCTTAGCTCATCGGCGCTGCTGCTCGGCGAGCGCCTCACACATTGGCAAATGGCCGGCACGGTTCTGGTGATGGCAGGGCTGGCCATCAACGTATTCGGCGGGCGTTTCATCAGCCGTTTCAGCGCTGCTCGCGGTAATGCCCTGTAGCCGGTTAAACAACGCGCAGATGCTTGGCCTGCGCTGACACGCAAGTTCGTAAACACGCCCCTCATACACCCGCTCAACATTACGCGGCGCTCATATCAGCCGCCGTGATAATCACAATCGTGACCATTTACTTCTGCAGATTCAGGCGCCGGTGGATTATCGCTCCACCGGGCAACGCCCGCTCCTACAGAAGGAATATCAGCATGAATCGTTTCGCCGCTATTGCCAGTCTGCTCGCCGCTTCGGCATTCACCACAAGTGTCAGCGCAGAAAGCCAGCGCCAGCTCGATAAGGCGCGTGCCAGCTCTGTGAAAACTCAACCGGCCAGCGAAGCTGCGCGCCCATAAGCGCGCAAACAGCTTCGCCAGATACTGGAGTGCGAGATGACAACTGCCCAATGGTTTGCCGCTAAAGACGTGTATGGCGTGACCTACGCAACGATTAATGAGTGCGGCATTCACTATGAGTCCGAGCTGGCGGTGCAACTCAGTGACGGCCAACTCACCACGCTGAGCATTCCTACTCAACTGAGTGAGCGGTTGGCCATCGAGCAATTGGTTTGCCCGCGCACATGTCAGTAACCGCAGCTTCAGCAACCTCAACCCAACCCTGACCAAGGCCCTTTGAACATCGTCTGGCGCGTGCATCATGAAACTGAAAAATCGCAACATGCTGGTCATCGCCGCACTGGCGATCATGACCAATGGTCTGTCTTTACTCGGCCTGGATTACGGCTCTGCCGGCGCACTGGCGCGCACGATTGAGTGCAAGTCGAACATTGCGCGCAATATCGAGGTCGCCGACCGCCTGAAGAAATTGCTTGGCCAGCCGCCGTGCCGCCCTGAGACTGAATTCGCGCCGCGCTTCAGCCTCGTGTGAGACGCGTGCTCAGGCCCTGTATACGCCTCTGGCTGGCGCGCTGAAGCTGCTGCTTTAGTCGAGATCACGTGGCGTAAATTTGCAGTGCAGCTAATCTTTCTCCTGATATGTCCGGCAACGTCCCGGACATCACTGCCTGATGCAGGAGAGTCATGATGGATATGAACCGTCGACAGTTCTTCAAGGTCTGTGGTGTAGGTCTTGGAACATCGAGCCTGGTTGCGCTGGGAGCCGCCCCAACGGCTGCTTACGCCGATCAGGTCAGACACTACAAGCTCACCCGTACCATAGAAACCCGCAACACCTGCCCGTATTGCTCCGTTGGCTGTGGCCTGCTGATGTACAGCCAGGGCGATGGCGCGAAGAACGTTGCGCAGAACATTATTCACATCGAGGGCGACTCCGATCACCCGGTCAACCGCGGCACGCTGTGCCCTAAAGGTGCCGGCCTGCTCGATTTCGTCCACAGTCCCAGCCGCCTGCAATATCCGCAGGTGCGCGAAGCGGGTTCCACCGAGTGGAAGCGCGTCGAGTGGGATGATGCGCTGGACCGCATCGCCAAGCACATGAAGACCGACCGCGACGCCAACTTTATCGAGCGCAACGAGCAGGGCCAAACGGTCAATCGCTGGTTGAGCACCGGTTTCCTCGCGGCGTCGGCCTCGTCCAACGAAGCGGGCTACATCACTCACAAAGTGGTGCGTTCACTCGGCATATTAGGATTCGATAACCAAGCACGTGTCTGACACGGCCCGACGGTGGCAAGTCTTGCCCCGACGTTTGGCCGCGGCGCCATGACCAATCACTGGACCGACATCAAGAATGCCGATCTGGTTTTGATTATGGGCGGCAATGCTGCTGAAGCGCATCCGTGCGGCTTCAAATGGGTGACCGAAGCCAAGGCGCACAACAACGCCAAGCTGATTGTGGTCGATCCGCGCTTCACCCGTTCTGCCTCGGTGGCAGACTTGTACGCGCCGATCCGCACCGGCACCGACATCGCGTTCCTCGGCGGGTTGATCTACTACCTCATCGAGAACGACAAGTACCAGCACGAGTACGTGCGTAACTACACCGACGTCAGCTTTATCGTGCGTGAAGGTTACGACTTCGAGGCCGGCTTCTTCAGTGGTTACGACGAAGCCAAACGTGGCTATCCGGATAAATCTGGCTGGGGCTACGAGATTGGCGAAGATGGCTATGCCGTGGTCGATCCAACGCTGAGCCACCCGCGCTGCGTATTCAACCTGCTGAAGAAACACTACAGCCGCTACACGCCGGATATGGTCAGCAGTATTTGCGGCACGCCGAAAGCGCAGATGTTGCAGGTATGGGACACCATTGCCGAAACATCTGCACCGGGCAAAGTCATGACCATCATGTACGCGCTCGGCTGGACGCAGCACTCAACCGGCTCGCAGATGATCCGCACTGGCGCAATGTTGCAGTTGCTGTTGGGCAATATGGGTATGCCCGGCGGTGGCATGAACGCCTTGCGCGGCCACTCCAATATTCAGGGGCTTACCGACCTCGGCTTGCTCTCCAACTTGCTGCCTGGCTACCTGACGCTGCCCAGCGATGCTGAGCAGGATTACGCCGCGTACATTGCCAAACGGGCGAGCAAACCGCTGCGTCCGGGGCAGTTGTCTTACTGGCAGAACTACGAGAAATTCCACGTCAGTTTGATGAAGGCCTGGTACGGCAAAAACGTCAGCGCCGAGAACAACTGGGGCTACGACTGGTTGCCGAAACTCGATGCGCCGGCACCCGGTTACGACGTGTTGAAAGTCTTCGACATGATGTACCAGGGCCAGGTCAACGGTTACTTCTGTCAGGGCTTCAACCCGATTGCCTCGTTCCCCAACAAGGCCAAGGTTGGCGCGGCACTGGCCAAGCTCAAGTATCTGGTAATCATGGACCCACTGGCGACGGAAACGTCCGAGTTCTGGCGCAATGTCGATGAGTTCAATGCGGTCGACACCGCCAGTATCCAGACCGAAGTGTTCCGTTTGCCAACGTCCTGCTTTGCCGAAGAAGACGGTTCGCTGGTCAACAGCGGTCGCTGGTTGCAGTGGCACTGGAAGGGTGCCGAGCCACCGGGCCAGGCACGTACCGACATCGCGATCATGTCCGGTTTGTATCACCGCTTGCGCACCATGTACGCGCAGGACGGCGGCAAATTCCCCGACCCGATCCTCAATCTCGACTGGCCGTATTTGCAGCCCGACGAACCTTCACCCGAGGAGGTGGCGAAGGAGTATTCAGGCAAGGCCCTGACTGATCTCAACGATCCAGCTACCGGCGCATTGTTGGTCAAGGGTGGCGAGCAATTGGCCGGTTTTGCCCAATTGCGTGCCGACGGCAGCACCGCCAGCGGTTGCTGGTTGTTCTGTGGTTCATGGACCCAGCAAGGCAACCAGATGGCGCGGCGCGATAACGCTGATCCGTATGGCATCGGTCAGACGCTCGGCTGGGCGTGGTCCTGGCCTGCCAACCGGCGGATTCTCTACAACCGCGCTTCGGCAGACGTTTCCGGCAAACCGTGGGAGGGCCTGAAAAAACCGTTGGTGTTCTGGAATGGCAAGTCGTGGACCGGCGCGGATGTGCCGGACTTCAAAGCCGACTCGCCACCGGATGCGGGGATGAATCCGTTCATCATGAACCCGGAAGGGGTAGCGCGTTTCTTTGCCGTCGACAAGATGGCCGAGGGGCCATTCCCTGAGCATTACGAGCCGTTCGAGACGCCAATCGGGCGCAACCCGTTGCATCCGGATGATCCGCGCGTCACCAGCAATCCGGCGGCGCGGGTGTTCAAGGGCGACATGGAATTGTTCGGCACCGCCGAGGAGTTCCCGTACGCGGCAACAACCTATCGCCTCACCGAACACTTCCACTTCTGGACCAAACATTGTCGACTCAATGCAATTGTGCAGCCTGAGCAGTTTGTCGAAATCAGTGAAGTGTTGGCCAAGCAGCTGGGAATCGGCGTTGGTGATCGGGTCAAGGTGTCGTCCAACCGTGGCTACATCAAGGCGGTTGCGGTGGTCACTAAACGCCTGAAACCGCTAACGGTGGATGGCAAGACCGTGCATCAAGTCGGCATTCCGCTGCATTGGGGATTCTCCGGCTTAACGCGTAACGGTTACCTGACCAACACTCTGACTCCCTTCGTCGGCGACGCTAACACCCAGACGCCGGAATTCAAATCCTTCCTCGTTAACGTGGAAAAGGCATAGGAGCTGACGCATGGCTACTCAAGACATCATCGCCCGCTCCGCCACGACCACCCCCTCATCGTCTGTCCGGCATGTGGACGAGGTGGCAAAACTCATCGACGTATCCAAGTGCATCGGCTGCAAGGCCTGCCAGGTGGCGTGCTCGGAATGGAACGAACTGCGTGACGAAGTCGGCCATAACCACGGCACGTACGAAAGCCCGGCAGACCTCTCGTCCGAGTCATGGACACTGATGCGCTTTGCCGAACACGAGGATGAAGCCGGCAAGCTTGAATGGTTGATCCGCAAGGATGGCTGTATGCATTGCGCCGAGCCGGGCTGCCTCGCGGCATGCCCGAGCCCTGGCGCAATTGTTCAGTACGCCAACGGCATCGTTGACTTCAATCAGGACCATTGCATCGGTTGCGGCTACTGCATCACCGGTTGCCCGTTTGATGTGCCGCGTATCTCGCAAAAAGATAACAAGGCCTACAAGTGCACCCTGTGTTCAGACCGCGTCGGGGTGGGGCAGGAGCCTGCCTGCGTGAAAACCTGCCCAACCGGCGCCATCGTGTTCGGCACCAAGGATGACATGAAAGAGCACGCCGCCGAGCGTATCGTCGACCTCAAATCACGTGGCTATGAAAATGCCGGCCTGTACGACCCCGCCGGGGTTGGCGGCACGCACGTGATGTATGTGCTGCACCACGCCGACTCACCCACGCTGTACTCGGGTTTGCCGGCTAATCCATCGATCAGCCCAATGGTGCAAGTGTGGAAGGGCGTCGCCAAACCGCTCGGTTTGCTGGCGCTCGGCGCAACTGCACTGGTCGGCTTCCTGCATTACCTGCGCGTAGGTCGCAACGTGGTTGAGGAAGACGAGCCGGTAACGGTTGGCGAAGCGGAAACCGTGGTGCACAAGGTTGATCCGTCTGTGCATGAATTTGACCCCAAAGCGCCGCGTTGAAACGGCGCGCAGGAGTTCAAGATGAAACATGACATTCAACGTTACGGCGCAGGCGACCGGACTAACCACTGGCTGGTGGCGCTGCTGTTCATATTGGCCGGGCTTTCCGGGCTGGCGCTGTTTCATCCGGCGCTGTTCTGGCTGACCCATCTGTTTGGCGGCGGGCCGTGGACGCGCATTCTGCATCCGATCATGGGTGTGGCGATGTTCGTGCTGTTTGCCTGGCTGGTGCTGCGTTTTATCGGCCACAACATGATCGACGCTAATGATCGCAAATGGCTCAGCCAGATTGGCGACGTAGTAAACAATCACGAAGAAATGCTGCCGCCAGTCGGGCGTTACAACGGCGGGCAGAAGCTGCTGTTCTGGGTGCTGTTGCTGTGCATGCTGGTGCTGTTGGTCACTGGCGTGGTGATCTGGCGCGAGTACTTCAGTCACTTGTTTGGCATTGAGCTGATTCGCCTGTCGGTGCTGCTGCATGCCCTGGCGGCGTTTGTGCTTATCGCCAGCATCATCATCCACGTGTACGCCGGTATCTGGGTCAAGGGTTCGATGGGCGCGATGCTCACCGGCTGGGTCAGCCGGGGTTGGGCGCGCAAGCACCATGCCCAATGGTACAAGGAGCAGGTCAGTAAGCAGGAACAAAAGCCCTGAGCAATATCTACGGCTCAGGCACTGCTTTATGTGCTACGGCGGCCATTGAGTCACCGACGCCCGCGCAGGGTGAAGTCCCTGCGCGGGCGTAATTTTGAGCTATACCTATGGTTGCAGTTACGGCGAGTTGCCTGCATTAAACTGATCAAGGAGTCCTGCGTGCCAGGCCAGATATTACAACCCGGTCAGATCGAATCTTCGGCGAATATTCCGCCGTTCCTGAATCCCCCCACCGAGCAGTTATTCAAACGTCGAGCCGAGCGTTTCAGCCGATTAGCTGAAGGCCATCCGGTGGCCGCCTACTTGTTGCTGATGGCCGATTTGTGCAGCGCCCAGCAACGCGCGCTGGATGGATTAGCGCCATTGCCCGGGCCGGATGAAGCCGCCGCCCGGCTCAGCATTGAGCACCACATGCCGCCACTGGCCTATGACACGCTGGTGCGTGGCGGTAACTGGCTACCGGCGGTGGATGCGCTGCTTGAGCAGCTGCCCGCGCCGCAAAATCCAGCCGTTGAAGCCGCCCTTGCACAATTGCGCGAGGCCGATAACGGCCAGCGCAAAGCCTGGGCAATTGCATTGCTCAGCGGCCAGTTCGATTTACTGCCGCCCGCTTTAGTGCCTTATCTTGGCGCTGCCTTGCAAGTGGCGTTCAGCCAGTGGCTGCTGGGTTTGCCAGAGGGCCTGTTAACCGAGAGCGAAAGCCGAACCTTGTGTCCGGCGTGCGGTTCGCCGCCTGTTGCGGGCATGGTGCGCCATCGCGGCAAACAGATTGGCCTGCGTTATCTGACCTGCTCGCTGTGCTCGTGCGAGTGGCATTACGTGCGGGTCAAATGCAGCCATTGTGAAGAGAGCAAGCAGCTCGGCTATTTGTCTCTGGAGCAGGCCGCCGATAAACCGGAGAAGGCCGCCTTGCGCGCCGAGGCATGCCCTAATTGTCAGGGTTACCTCAAGCAGTTCTATCTGGAGTACGACAGCGAAGCCGAGGCGATGGCGGATGATCTGGCCAGCCTGGATCTGGACATGCGTCTGGCTGAGGAAGGTTATCAGCGCCGCGCACCCAATCTGCTGTTAGCGCCGGGCAGCGAGTAACTGCCGCCACTCCATGTGCTCAAGGACATGCCATGAACGCCATCCGACTTCCTTCGGTCGATCGCCTGCTGCGCAGCGCGGCGATTGAGCCGTTGCAACAACGCTATGGCCGTGAGGCCATTGTTAAAACCCTGCGCGACCTGCTTGATGAATTACGCGGCCCCGCGCAACTCGGCAGCCTGACTGCCATTGAATTGAGCGAGGCGGTTATCGCCGGGCGAGCCGGCGAGCGGCTGGCTCAGGCGCATTCGAGCAAGGTGCGCCGCGTGTTCAACCTCACCGGCACCGTGTTGCACACCAATCTGGGCCGCGCCTTGCTGCCCGAAGAAGCCATCGAGGCGATCACTCAGGCGGCACGTTATCCGCTTAACCTGGAGTTCGATCTGGCCACCGGCAAACGCGGCGACCGCGATGACCTTATCGCCGGATTGATCCGCGAGCTGACCGGCGCCGAGGCGGTTACCGTGGTCAACAACAATGCCGCTGCGGTGTTGCTCGCGCTCAACAGCCTAGGCGCGCGCAAGGAAGGTGTGATTTCGCGTGGCGAGTTGATCGAGATTGGCGGAGCATTTCGTATTCCCGACATCATGGCCCGCGCCGGGGTAAAACTGGTCGAAGTCGGCACCACCAATCGCACCCACGCCCGTGATTATGAGGCGGTGATCAACCCGCGTACCGGCCTGCTGATGCGCGTGCACACCAGCAACTACAGTGTGCAGGGTTTCACCGCCAGCGTGCCGACTGCCGAGCTGGCAAAGATTGCCCACGCCAACAACGTGCCGCTGCTTGAAGACCTCGGCAGCGGCACGCTGGTTGATCTTACGCGCTGGGGATTACCCAAAGAGCCTACCGTGCAGGAAGCGCTGGCCGATGGCGCGGATATCGTCACCTTCAGCGGCGACAAACTGTTGGGCGGCCCGCAAGCCGGGATCATTCTTGGCAGCCGCGAGTTGATCGGCAAAATCAAAAAGAACCCACTGAAACGTGCGCTGCGTGTGGATAAGTTGACCTTGGCCGCGCTGGAAGCAGTACTCGGTTTATACCGAGATCCGGACCGGCTCGCCGAGCGACTCACCAGCTTGCGCCTGCTCAGCCGTGCGCAGGCAGATATCCACCAGCAGGCCGAGCGCATTGCGCCGCTACTGCGAGCGCAACTCAATGAGCATTGGCAGCTCAGCGTGGAACCGCTTCTGGGCATGATCGGCAGTGGCGCGCAGCCCGTGGCACGGCTGGCCAGCGCGGGGCTATGCGTGCGCCCGCTGCAATCCAAACGCCTGCGCGGACGCGCGTTGCGTGGGCTTGAGGAATGCCTGCGAACGCTGCCGATTCCGGTTCTCGGGCGCATTGATGATGACGCCCTGTGGCTCGACTTGCGCCAACTCGATGACGAGCCCGCATTCATCGCGCAACTGCCGGTGCTGGGCGATTACCTGACGCAAAGCCTATGACTATTCAGCTCGCCGCAATTTCTGCCGGTGTTGGAGCGCGCCCATGATCATCGGCACGGGCGGGCATATCGACCACGGCAAAACCGCCTTGCTGCAAGCGCTCACCGGTATTGCCGGAGACAAGCGCCCGGCAGAGCGTGAGCGCGGCATCACCATCGATCTGGGTTACTTGTACGCCGATTTGGGTGACGGCCAGCTCTGCGGTTTTATCGACGTGCCCGGCCATGAGCGTTTCGTGCACAACATGCTCGCCGGCTCCAGCGGCATCGACTTGCTGTTGCTGGTGGTGGCCGCTGATGATGGTGTCATGCCGCAAACGCGCGAGCATCTGGCCATAGCCGGGCAACTGGGTATTCGCCGGGCATTGGTGGCGTTGAACAAGATTGATCGCGTCGATCCCGAGCGCGTCGTAAATGTGCAGCGGCAGATACGCCAACTGCTGGCAGACGGGCCGTTCAGCGCGGCGCCAATCCTGCCGGTTTCAAGTATCACCGCCAGCGGCATAGAAGAGCTGCGCAGCGCATTACTCAGCGCCACAAACGAGGTGCAATCGCGCAGCAATAGCGGCTACTTCCGTTTGCCGATAGACCGGGCGTTCTCAGTGGCCGGCGCGGGCGTGGTCGTTACCGGAACCGCCTTTGCCGGGCGGGTGCAAGTAGGCGATGAATTGCTGCTCAGTCCCAGCGGCCGCCGCGTGCGAGTGCGTGGCCTGCATGCGCAGAATCAGCCTGCCGAACAGGCAAAGGCAGGGCAGCGCGTAGCCCTCAACATTACTGGCGAGCGACTGGCGTTGGAGCATGTGCGCCGTGGTGACTGGCTGCTGACCGCGGAGCTGCATGCACCCACCACGCGGCTCGACATCCAACTGCAATTGCTGCCCAGCGAGACGCGCGAATTCAGCCACTGGACGCCGGTGCATGTGCACCTCGGCGCACAGGATGTTACCGGGCGGGTGGCGCTGCTTGAAGGCAGTAGCCTGCAACCGGGCCAGCAGGGTTTTGCGCAACTGCTGCTGAATGCGCCGGTGCATGCCGTGCACGGCGATCGTCTGGTTTTGCGTGATCAAGCGGCGCAGCGAACCCTCGGCGGCGGGCGCGTACTTGACCCATTTGCCCCAGCGCGCAATCGACGTTTGCCTGCACGTTTGGCGCAGCTGCAAGGCCTACAAACCGATGTGTTCGAACAGGCGCTGCAAAGCCTGCTGAAGAATGCGCAAAACGGCCTCGATCCGGCCCTGCTCGAACGTCAGTTCAATCGTCCGCGTGCGAGTTGGCAATTGCCGGCAGACACCGTGGAAATCAGCACACGGCTTGGCCCACGGCTATTCACCCAAAGCCACTGGCAAGCATTGGCGGCGCGCCTGCTGGCGGGGCTTGAGCGATTTCATCAGCAATCCGCCGACGAACTCGGGCCAGACCGTGACCGACTGCGCCGCTTCGCACTGGCCGATCTGGAACGACCGATATTTATCACCCTGCTTGAGCAGGCGCTGGCCAGCGGAAATGTCGGCAGCAGTGGGCCGTGGTTGCATCTGCCTGATCACAGTGTGCAGCTTGGCGTCGATGATGAAGCCCTGCGCGACCGGATATGGCCATTGTTGCTGAGCGGAAACTTCGACCCACCGTGGGTACGCGACATCGCCGCGAACTTACAAACCGATGAGGCCGCTACGCGCTTATTGCTGCGCAAACTGGCGCGCCTTGGCGCACTGCATCAAGTAGTCAAAGACCTCTTCTACCCCGAGCAAACCATCCGCCAACTGGCAGCAATCGGAGTTGGCTTGCAACAACAAAACGGCTCGATAAAACCCGCCGTCTGGCGCGACAGCCTGGGCATTGGCCGCAAACGCAGCATCCAGATACTCGAATACTTCGACCGCATCGGCTTCACCCGCCGCTTGGTAGGTGAACGCAAAGTTCGCGAGGAGTCAGCCCTGGCCAATTCAAAACCATCCGAACCAACCACCCAACCGGAGGATGGAACCCCGCAGGGTTTCCGTCACGAAGCCAAACCCGCAAAACAATAACCAGCCCCGCCCCGAATCACCATGACGGAAGCCGCTGCGCAGATTCCATCCTCCATCAAAACCACCAAGCCCAACCGGAGGATGGAACCCCGAAGGGTTTCCGTCACAAGGCCAAACCCGCCAAACAATGACCAAGCCCCGCCAAAATCGCCATGACGGAAGCTGCTGCGCAGATTCCATCCTCCACCCAAAACTCCAAGCCCAACCCGGAGGATGGAATCCCGCAGGGTTTCCGTCACAAGGCCGAACCCGCAAATCAATAATCAAGCCCCGCCCCAAATCGCCATGACGGAAGCAACTGCGCAGATTCCATCCTCCACCTCAAATCTCCAACCCAACCCGGAGGATGGAACCCCGCAGGGTTTCCGTCACAAGGCCAAACCCGCAAAACAATGACCAAGCTCCACCCCAAATCGCCATGACGGAAGCTGCTGCGCAGATTCCATCCTCCACCCAAACCTCCAAGCCCAACCGGAGGATGGAACCCCGAAGGGTTTCCGTCATTGAGGCACCCCAGTTATATTCATGTTGCCCAAGATTGCCCTGCGTAACGGCTCGCACCTTCACCCAAGCAACGGTCAATCTTGAACTCTGGATTAGGCGTCATTCATTAAGGGAATTTCATGGTCACTTGCCATCTGCGCTACATCATCGATGCATACAAACTCAAAGAGTTTGAACATTACGCAAAGCTCTGGATTCCACTGGTAGAAAAATTTGGCGGCCAACATCACGGCTACTTTCTTCCTTCCGAAGGCGCCAACAATGTAGCGCTGGCCATGTTCACATTCCCAAGCCTTAGTGCTTACGAGCAATATCGAGCAGCATCAATGCAAGACCCAGAATGCATCGCCGCCTTCAAATACGCCGAAGAAACCCGCTGCATCATCAGCTACGAACGCACCTTCTTCCGCCCCCTGTTTAACGAAAACGCCAAGCCGTAGACCGGCGAGCACATCACCAAACCAAGGGACAAATCGGCTAAACCTGTTACCCACAAGCTTATGATCATGGGCTATGCTGATCGGGCGTCGAGCCTCACCAATGCCATTGCTGCTAAGGAAGGTTTCACAGGTTTAATCCTCAATACGGAAGGCAATCACGCCCGGTGGCGTGGCCGGGCTTCAAACCCGGTAGGGGACGGCAGCCGTTCCTAGGTAAGTTCGACTCTTACTGCCTTCCGCCATTTACGCCTCCTTTTCCGTACAGGTCGTTAATCCGTACGTTATTCAAATCCTTTGAAACTTTACTGCAGTCCTGTTTTGGATTTTTGCTGCAAATCAGTGTGGCTAATTTTCTAGAGGCTAGTATCAGTGGACCTACTACAAGGAGCAGTTTATGGATTTTTTAGAGCGATTGAATACCTTGTCGGCCAAAATACGCCAGCAAGGTGCCTCAATAAAAACGGAAGAAGCTACAAAAAACGCTTTCGTCATGCCATTTATTAACGCTGTCCTTGGGTATGATGTTTTTGATCCATCTGAGGTGACCCCAGAGTTTGTTTGTGATGTAGGCACTAAAAAGGGTGAAAAAATTGACTACGCAATTCTTAGCAGTGGCGAGGTACAAATTCTAATCGAGTGCAAAAAGATTGGTGAGTCGCTAAGCCTGAATCATGCAAGTCAACTGTTTAGATATTTTCACGTTACTAATGCGCGCATATCGATTTTAACAAATGGTCAGATTTTCAAGTTTTATACTGATTTAGACGCACCGAACAAGATGGATGAAAAACCCTTTCTTGAGTTAGATCTTCTGGATATTGATGAGCATGTGGTTCCAGAACTCCAGAAGCTTACAAAATCTGCTTTCGACGTCGAATCGATCATCAGTGCTGCGGGTGAATTGAAGTACGTCAGCCAGATTAAGAAAGAAATTGGAACTCAGCTGACTAATCCAGATGATGAGTTTGTAAAGTTTTTTGCTACTCGAGTTTATGATGGAATGATCACGCAAAAGGTGAGAGACCAGTTCAGCGTTTTGACACGTAAGGCTGCTTCCCAATTTCTTAGTGATCAAGTTAACGACCGCTTGAAGTCTGCCATGAGTGGCGCGGTGATGCCTTCATATGCACTTGAGGATGCCGGCCCTAAGAGCTTGGATAAAGACTCAGAGGATGCTACAGAGGTTGACGATACTCGAATTGTTACCACGCTCGATGAACTAGAAGGCTTTCATATCGTTAAAGCTATAGTACGCGCAGTTGTTGATGCTAAGCGAATAATCCACCGAGATACGCAAAGTTACTTTGGTGTGTTGCTCGATGATAATAATCGTAAGCCCATCTGCCGTCTTCACTTCAATCGGACCCAAAAATATTTAGGTATTTTTGATAATGAGAAAAATGAAATTCGTCATCCGATTGAGACGCTAGATGATATATATGAATTTTCTCAGCAATTGAAAGACACTGTGGCTTACTACGATTAGACATGTGCAACTGCCCCAATAACAAAAGACCCGGCACTGAGCCGGGTCTTTTGTTTGAGCTGTTTACCGCTGCGTTAGATCTGGAACTGGCCGACCAGTTTTTGCAGGCGGCCGCCGAGGCCGCCTAGTTCGCGGGCGGTGTTGGCGCCTTGGGTGGCGTCGTTGGAGACGACTTCGACGCCTTGGGCGATTTGGTGGACGCTGCGGTTGATCTCTTCGGCGACGGCGGTTTGCTCTTCGGCGGCGCTGGCGATTTGCGCGTTCATTGAGCTGATGGTGCCGATGAGTTCGGCGATGACATCCAGCGATTTGCCGGCCTGATTGGCTTGCTCGGTGGTGTCTTCGCCCATGGCGCTGGCGCGCTGCATGGCTTCTACTGCGTCTTCGGTGGTGGTTTGCAGGCGGTCGATCATGCCCTGGATTTCGCCGGTGCTTTGTTGGGTGCGGCTTGCGAGTGCACGAACCTCGTCGGCGACCACGGCAAAGCCACGGCCTGCTTCACCGGCGCGGGCGGCTTCGATGGCGGCGTTGAGTGCCAGCAGGTTGGTTTGGTCGGCGATGGCGCGGATAACTTCGAGAACGCCGACAATGCCTTGCACGTCTTGGCGCAGGCCATCAATCGAGGCGCTGCTGGTGCGGATTTCGCCGACCAGTTTGTGTGTGCTTTCTACGCTGCGCTCGACCACTTGCTTGGCCGATGCACCTTCCTGATCGGTTTCGCGGGCGGCGTCTGCAGCGCGCTGGGCGCTGGCGGCAACTTCCTGTGCAGCGGCCGACATTTCGTTGATCGCGGTCGCGACCTGATCGGTCTCGTGGCGTTGGCCTTCCATTGCCTGCTCAGAGCGCTGCGCCTGGCTGGATACTTCGCCGACCAGACCGTGCAATTGCGAGGAGGTTGTCGCGACTTGTTGCACCAGCCCGTGAATTTTCTCAATGAAGCGGTTGAACGATGACGCCAGTTCGCCGAGTTCGTCGTGGCTGTCAACGGGCAGGCGATGATTGAGGTTGCCATCACCGGCGGCCATGTCGTCGAGGTTGCTTTTGATGTGCATCAGCGGGCGCAGAATCGAGCCGCTGACGACGCTGGCGAGTAGGCCCATGACCACGAACAGGCCAACGGCTGAGCCAATCATGATCCACAGCAGGCGGTCGATTTGTTCTTCGAATTCGGCACGCGCCGCTTGTACGTCGTTCTCTACGCCGTCGAGGTTGATTGAGGTGCCGAAGGCCATGTCCCACTTCGGCAGGAACTCGGCGTAACCGACTTTGGGCACGACCTTGCTGTCTGCGCCGAGCACGAAGCTGTAATCGACAAAGTGGCTGCCGTCTTTACCGGCGGCAACCAGGTTGCGGATGGCGAAGTCGCCGCTGGAGTCTTTGTAGGTTGAGAAGTCCTGGCCAATCTTGTCTTCGGTGTCGCCCTGAAACAGGCGAATGCTGGCACCGTCGTAACCCCAGAAATACCCATCCTTGCCGTAATTGAGGTGCTTGAGTATTTCGACCGCCTGAGCACGTGCAGCGGTGTCGCCTTGGGCAGATTGCTCGTAGAGCGGGGTGATGGCGCGCTTGGCCAGGGTCACGTAATTTTGAATATTGTTGCGATGTTCGCTGATCAGTTTGCTGCGCGTGTGTTGTTCTTGATCATTGGCGAGGTTTTGCAGGAGGACTACCGAGATCGCACTGATCATCAGGCACAGCAATAAAATGGGCACTAATGTGAGCAGCAGCAGTTTGGTCCGAAGCCGGAGGGACGATAGCACGGCGGTAAATCTCCTAAAAAACCAAGAAGCGAGAAATATCTGACGCCAATTTGTCGACCAATAATTCCGATACTTGAGACTTTCTAGCATTAATTTGCCATCACTCACTCCGAAACCATCATTTCGGGGGTTGTGCTGGCGCCTCGGATACTTTTTCTGCCGGGTAGTGTTGCCCTAAAAACGCCAGCAACCGGGCGTTGACCTCGGCAGCTTTCTCGCTCTGTATCCAGTGACCGCAGTCGGTCAGTTGATGCTGTTCAAGGTTGCTCACCCGGCTTGGCATCTTGCTGATGGTGTAAGCCTCCAGTGTGGCCACCGGGTCTTGCTCGCCGACCATGAACAGCGTCGGTTGGTGGATGACAACATCCTGCAGGAAATCGGTGCGCTGCCAGTTACGCTCGAAGTTGCGATACCAGTTGATCGCGCCTCTGAAACCTTTGTCGGCAAAGGTTTCGACGTACACGGCGAAGTCTTCCGGAGCGCACCATTCGGGTAGCTGTGCGGGCGTCTCGATACCGGCAAACAGTGTTGAGTCCTTGCTGCGCGGTTGCAGCAGTAAGTCGCTCGAGCTGGCGCCTTGCATGAATATGCGCAGGCTGCGGGCAATGTCGGCATCCAGTTCCTGTTCGGCAACGCCCGGTTGCTGGAAGTAGACGATGTAGTTGAAACGGTCGCTGAAGACTTCGCGCATAATTTCAATGGCCGGGCGTTTGCCGCGACCGGCAAAGGGTACCGACAGGGTCACCACGGCGCTGATGCGTTCCGGCTCAAGTTGCGCCAGGTGCCAGGCAATCATGGCGCCCCAGTCGTGGCCGATCATGCACACGTCGTGCTGGTCGAGTGCGGTCATGCTGACCTGAATGTCTGCGCAAATGGTCAGTACGTCATAGGCTTCGATGTCTGCCGGTGCGTCGCTGGCGCCATAGCCGCGCATTTCGGGGACGAACACCCGGTAGCCAGCGGCTGTAAGCGCAGGGATCTGCTCGCGCCATGAGTGCCAGCATTCGGGGAAACCGTGCAGTAACCACACCGGCCGACCTGTTTCAGGGCCTGCGACGTGCACGCAAAGGCGGATGCCATTTACCGAAAGGAACTGCGTGTGAAGTGCTTGCATGGTTTCGCCCTTAGCTGTGGATAACCCGAACTTAGCAGAGCGGGCCACTCACGCTAAGCAGCATTCATCAGGCGAATAGAGGCTGCTTGCGAGGCGCTGGATGCTCTGGAATGGCTGTTTTGGCGCGCTGATCAATCGTGCAGCGGTTGTTCGTCGGTTTTAACCAGCTCGTATACTCGTGACTGAGGTCAGTCCTTGACAGGCCTGCGCTCTGTAGTCTTTTGTCATTACAGGTTATGGGGCCATTAGGGCGCCTGTGCAGGGACTGGCTAAAGGGACGCGCCATGACTTTCATACGGATTTTTCAGGCAACGCTGGGTGCGCTGGTGATGCTTGCGGCTCATGCGCAAGGCAGTGAAACCGCAGCAGGCACAGACTCTGCGCAGATCAAACGCGGGGAATACATTGCCCATCTGGGTGATTGCGTGGCGTGCCACACCGCGCCCGGCGGCAAGCTCATGGCCGGTGGCCTGGAGCTGAAAACGCCGATGGGCACAATCTATTCGAGCAACATTACCCTGGACCCTGAAACCGGCATCGGCAAGTACACCTTTGAAGAGTTTGCTCGCGCGATGCGTGAAGGTGTGAATGCTCAAGGGCAGAATTTGTACCCGGCGATGCCTTATCCGTCTTACGCGAAGATGACGGACGATGACCTCAAGGATTTGTTCGCTTATCTGCTGGGCGGTGTGCCGGCGGTAAAAGAGCCGAATATCGACGCAGACATGAGTTTTCCATTCAACCTGCGCTGGGGCTTGATGTTCTGGAACATGGTGTTTGTCGACAGCGAGCCATTCACCCCGGACCCGAACAAGGATGCGGTGGCCAATCGCGGGGCGTATCTGGTGCAGGGCCTGGGGCATTGCGGCTCATGCCATACGCCGCGCGGGTTGGCGTTTCAGGAGAAGGCACTGAGTGATACCGACAGCCGCGGCGAATACTATCTGGCCGGTGAGAATGTCGAAGAGTGGCGTGCGTTGAGCCTGCGCAATTTGTGGACGGTCAAAGATACCGTGCAGTTGCTGAAGACCGGGCAGAATCGTTTCGCCACGGTGTCTGGCAACATGGTTGATGTGATTCACCACAGTACCCAGCACTTTACTGATGATGATTTGGTGGCGATTGCGACCTATTTGAAGTCGCTGCCGGCGGGTGAAAACGATCTGCCGATGCCGTCAGTTGCCAAGGGGCCGGCAGCATTGCCGGACACATTGTTCAGCAGCCGAGGCGGGTTGGCGTACACGCAATTCTGCGCCGATTGTCACCGCCCTGATGGCGGCGGCGTGCCGGGTATCTTCCCGGCGCTGGCGGGTAACCCGACCACCGCCTCTGAGGTGCCGACGACTCTGTTGCATATCACCCTCACAGGCTGGCAGACGGCCAAGACTGCTGAGCATTCGCGGGTCTACACCATGCCTGGATTCTCGCGGCTGGATGATCAGGAAGTCGCTGAAATTCTCACGTTTATTCGCAGCAATTGGGGCAATAACAGCTCCGCGATATCGGCGGATCAGGTCAAGGAAATGCGCGATCAACTCGACCCGCAGACCACCGATAACTCGACCTTTGAAACACCGCGTCTGGCGAAAATGCTTGATGAGCCGAATGCCGAGCAAGTTGTGCGCGGCATGCGTCTGCATCTGGATACGCGGGCGCTGTTGCCGGATAACGTCGGTGATGTGCTCAACTGCACCAGTTGTCACCTGAATGCCGGCACTGTGGCCGAGGGCTCGCCATTTGTGGGGCTGAGCTCCAAATTCCCGGCGTATCAGGCGCGCTCCGGCAAGGTGATCACGCTGGAGGAACGGATTAATGGCTGCTTCATGCGCTCGATGAATGGCAAGGCGTTGCCAGTCGATTCAGCTGATATGCAGGCGATGGTCGCGTACTTCGACTGGATGCGGATGAACATCAAACCGGATGACAATATTGAAGGGCGCGGGGTCGGCAAGATTGATACCTCGATCCAGCCAGACATGGCCAACGGCAAAAAGGTCTACGACCAGCAGTGCTCGGTCTGTCACGGCAAGGACGGCGAAGGCTTGGCCCGCGCCGACGGTACGCCGATTTATCCACCGCTTTGGGGCGAGCACTCGTTCAACGTGGGGGCCGGTATGGCGCGTACCTACACGGCTGCGGCGTTTGTGAATCGCAATATGCCGGTGGGTTTCCGCGACAAGTTCCCGTTGGGGCAAGGCGGATTGTCGGTGCAGGATTCGGTTGATGTCGCCGCGTACTTTTCTCATCAGCCACGGCCGGATTTCCCGGGCAAAGACAAGGACTGGCCAAAGGATAAAAAACCGGTCGATGCGCGTTACTGATATGCGCTAAGGAAGGTCAGGTACATCATCTCTGCGATGTACCTGATTGCCGTGTGATTACTCGTCGCGCGTGAGGACTTCGAGCAACTCGATTTCAAAAATAAGATTGGAGTTCGGCTTGATAAACGGGCCGAACTCACTCTCGCCGTAAGCCAGATGCGCCGGTACGAAGAGCTTGCGTTTACCGCCGACCTTCATGCCCATCATGCCTTGATCCCAACCCTTGATGACGCGGCCGGTGCCGATCACGCACTGGAAGGGTTTGCCGCGTTGATAGGAGGAGTCAAACACGCGGCCGTCTTCGAGAAAGCCGTTGTATTGGGTGGTGATTAACGCGCCTTTGACCACGGCTTTGCCGTCGCCGACCTCGATGTCTTCAACTATCAGTTCTTTGTTCATGATGCGCTCGTGCTCTTGGCTGTCGGGTTACGGTGGTCTGCAGGCTTTCGCTCAGACGAATCGGCGTGCGGTGTGTTTGTCAGCGCGTGTGGCTGAAGGTTCGCCGGCGATTGTATAAACCCTGTGTATTTGAAACTAGGCGAGGCTGGGCGATTTTGCCATTCGCCTGTTGTTTGCAGGGCTCAATGCGGATTGCCGCGCAGCGCCTGTACGCCATCGTCGTGCGGGTTGTAGTCGTCCAGACGCATGCGTTCGGCAAACGCCTCAGCCGCTGCCTGACCGCTGAGCAAGCGGGCTTGGATGGCGGGCCAGTCATCCGGCTTGATGCGGATCAGCCAGCCGCTGGCGTAGCAGTCCTTGTTGATAAGCGCGGGATTGCGCACCACGTTGTGATTGCTGGCCAGCATAATGCCTGCCAGCGGCGAGCGCGCCGATGAAGCTGCCTTGGCGAACTCGACCACACCAAAGCTGCGGTCACACTCGATGTGTGCGTTGTCGCGCTTGGGCGTGAAGGCGAATATCTGCCCGTAGAGTGCACAGCCATAGGCGGTTAGACCAAGGGTGACACTGCCATCGGGTTCTTCGCGTAACCACAGGTTGTGTTCGGCGGCGTAGAGCAAGTCGTCCGGGAACTCGAGTCCGTTGACGTTCACAGGCTCACGACCCGGTCGTATTCGAGAATCATCTGCGCCAGTTCGCCGCCGCTGGCAATCTCGTCGAGTTCAGGAATCAGGCGTTCGGGTTCAAGCGTAACGCCAGGCGCCCGGCATAACAGAATGCGTACGCCTGCTTGTTTGGCTTGTTGAATGAAGTGGCGAACGGGCTCGCCGCCGGCCACTGCACACAAGTTGTCGGCCACCTCGGTGATCGCCAGTTGCCCGGCTTCGCCACTGAGAAACAGGGTGACTTCGGCCTCCATGCAGGCCAGCAATGTGGCAGTGTAAAACGGCGCAGCGCAGCGGGCCGGGGTACTCGGGCCGCTGCTGACCAAAACCAATACTCGCTGAACAGGTGTTGCCGTCATGTCAGTCCAAAATCAAGTTCCGGGCGCGCGTGGGCTTGTCCCTGCGCAGGCAGCTTAAGCCTAGCGAGCGGCCCATGCTCTGGCAAATACGCGGCGCTCAGCAGGCGACATAAATCGGCGCTGGCACCACCTTGAGCTAGAGTTGATTAGGGCGGGTGTTAAGGCGCTCAGGCAAGTCCGGGCTAAAGATGTGCCTGGGTCAATAAGGTTGGTCTGCGCGGCCTAGTGTTTTACCCTGCAACGCGTACATGGAGTGTCAGGCTGAAACGCGTGGGGGTAAACGCTCGCGGATTCGGCGCATTTGGCATCCTTTATTTCAGCAGTGTGGCCGGTTGTCACGCTCAAGATGTCTAGGTAACAAGGGGTCGTACATGTCATTTTCCGAGGGTTATCGCCGTCGACTAACGCGTCTGGTTGCGGGCGTGTTTTTGTGTCTGGGCATGGGCAGTGCTCATGCGGATGAAGCGGTTGTGGTCTCGTCGAAGATCGACACCGAAGGCGCCGTGCTGGGCCAACTGATTGCGCAAACGCTAAAGCGCGGCGGTGTGCCGGTTAAAGAGCGCCTGCAACTCGGCGGCACGAGCATTGTGCGCAACGCCCTGATTGCCGGTGAAATTGATATTTACCCGGAGTACACCGGCAATGGCGCGTTCTTCTTCGACCGTGGCGACAGTCCGGTGTGGAAGGATGCGCAAAAAGCCTATGACACGGTGAAAAAACTCGACGCCGAGGCCAACAAGCTGGTCTGGCTGCAACCGGCAGACGCCAATAACACCTGGGCCATGAGTATTCGCGGAGATGTTGCCCGCGCCAATAAGCTGGTCACGCTGGAAGATCTGGCCAAGTACCTGAATGACGGTGGCGAGTTCAAGTTTGCTGCAAGCTCCGAGTTCGTCGAGTCGGCCAGTGCCTTGCCAGCATTTCAGAAAGCTTATGGTTTCAAGCTCAGCCCCGAGCAGCTGGTTATTCTTTCGGGCGGCAACACAGCGGCCACCTTACGCGCTGCGGCGCTGCAAACCAATGGCGTTAACGGCGCCATGACTTACGGTACTGATGGCGGCCTGAGTGCTTTGGATTTGCAGGTGCTGGAAGACACCAAAGGCGTGCAGCCGGTGTATCAGCCTGCGCCGCTGGTGCGTACCGAGGTGCTGAAAAAATACCCGCAGATCGAAACCTTGCTGGCGCCGGTGTTTGCCAAACTCAACCTGCAGGTGCTGCAAAAACTCAATGCCGATGTTGCGGTGAATGGCGCCGACCCACGACAGGTCGCCACTTTGTTTCTGGACGGCATCAAACCCTGAGTGAGCGGGCTAATGGAGTCTCCCCGCTCGACGCCTAATCGGGTGGTTCTAACCTTGGTGTGTATTGTGCTGGCGGTGTTGCTGCTGGCGGACTTTGCCAGTGTGCAGGCCAATCGCATTGTGCCGGGCCAAGGCCTGGGGTTGTTCAAGGCATTGGGCTCTGTGTGGGCCAGCGGCTTGATCGCAGGCTTGCTGGCTATTGCCGCCCTGGCTTGGCGGCCCAATCCACTGCGCTATCGCCTGATGCTGGCGCTGGTCGTGCTGCTGCTGTGCCAGTTACCCCTGAGTCTGGCCTGGTTCATTCATCTGCATATCGCTGACGATCAGCCGTACGCGCGGGCGGGTATTGCCGCAGGCGGTTGGACCTTGCTGTTTATCGGCTCTTTGCTGCTTATCGAGTGCCGCCAACGCATGCAGCCCGCGCCCTTTTGGTGGCGCGCGGCCCCGTTGGGTCTGGTGTTGATCAGCGCCTGGCTGATTTATAGCGGCGATCTGGCCGCGTTATCGTTGTTGCGCGAGTACAGCAGCCGCCGTAGTGAGTTCTGGCAGGCGCTTGCCGGGCACCTGAGTCTGGTCGGCGGTGCATTACTTGGCAGCCTGATTATCGGCCTGTTGCTGGCGTGGCTGACGCTGCGAGTGCCGCGTTTGCAGCGGCCAATTTTTGGGCTGCTGAATTTCTTTCAGACCATCCCCAGCCTGGCGTTGTTTGGCTTGCTCATCGCGCCGCTGAGTTATCTGGCCAACAAGTACCCGGTGCTGCAGGGACTCGGTATTCATGGCATTGGTTGGGCGCCGGCGATTATTGCGCTGGTGGCTTACAGCCTGCTACCGGTGGTGCGTAATACCAGTGTCGCGCTCAGCGGGGTAGCGCCTGCAGTTATCGAGTCTGCCCACGGCATGGGCATGAGTTCATGGCAGGTGTTGCGTCAGGTGCGCGTGCCGTTGGCCCTGCCGGTGATTATCGAAGGTATCCGTATCACCACCATTCAGGCCATCGGTCTGGTGGCAGTTGCCGCCCTGATTGGCGCCAGTGGTTTTGGCAGCTTTATCTTTCAGGGGCTGGGGCAGGGGGCAATGGATCTGGTGCTGCTGGGCGCCCTGCCGACAATTTTTCTAGCACTGTTGGCCGACGCACTGTTCAGCGCGCTGGCCAGACACTGCCAACCAGGAGTCCGGGCATGACGCCGACCCCGATGATCGAGTTAAGCCACGTCAGCCGCCTGTTTGATAACGCGGTGGCGGTGGATGATATTTCCCTGCAAATCAACAGCGGCGAATTGTGCGTGATCGTCGGCACATCGGGGTGCGGCAAGTCGACAACCCTGCGCCTGCTGAACAAATTGATCAGCTGCTCCAGCGGCAATATCCGTATCGACGGCGAAGACATTGCCGGGCTCGATGCCAAATTGCTGCGTCGGCGCATGGGCTACGCCATCCAGAACACGGGCTTGTTCCCACACTGGAGTGTCGAGCGCAATATTGGAGTGGTGCCTACGCTGCTGGGCTGGTCACCGGAGAAGATCAAGGCACGGGTGCATGAGCTGCTGGAATTGCTGTCGCTGCCTTACGCCGAGTTCGCGCACAAGTTTCCCAGCCAATTGAGCGGTGGTCAGGCGCAGCGGGTTGGGGTTGCCCGGGCGCTGGCGGGCGATCCGGATATTTTGCTGATGGATGAGCCGTTCGGTGCGCTCGACCCGATTACCCGCGACTCGTTGCAAAACGAGTTGCTGCGCATTCAATCGCAGATCAACAAGACCATTGTGTTTGTCACCCACGATATTGATGAAGCGCTGAAACTGGCGACGCGGATTGTAGTGATGGACAAGGGCCGTATCGTTCAGCATGACACGCCGGCCAATCTGCTCGATCGTCCGGTGAATGAGTTCGTGCAGAGTCTGCTCGGGCAGAACGAGCGCGGCCTCAAACGTGCCAGTCTGGAACCGGTGAAAACCCACATGCAAGCACTAAGCGGTGATCTGCCGGAGCATTCGGTGAACGTCGATGACACGCTGCGCCAAGCCATGTCGCTGATGTACTGGCATCGCACCGACATTCTCTGTGTGCGCGATGCCGACAACCACGCGGTGGGGCTGCTGCCCATGCGCGCCTTGCTCGACAGCCCGACTGCATGAGGCGGTTGCTGGCGATGCTACGCAATGGTTGGGTGCCGCTCATGTGGTTGCTGCTGTTGCTGGTGGCGGTGTTTTCGATGGATCAGTTCGAGGGCTTTTTTCGCCAGATCGAACCGGATGCCCGCGCGGTAATTTATCAGCGCAGCAGCTTTGCGCAATTGCTGGGTAAGCACCTGCTGATTGTCGGGGCTGCGTCGCTGGTGTCGGTTATCGTCGGGGTTGCAGCCGGAATTCTCGCGACGCGGCGCTGGGGCCGCGACTTCCTGCCACTGGTGAGTCAGGTGGCGTCTATCGGTCAGACATTCCCGCCTGTTGCGGTATTGGCATTGGCCGTGCCGCTGCTCGGCTTTGGCAGCCTGCCGACCATATTTGCGCTGGTGCTGTATGGCTTATTGCCGGTGCTGCGCAACACCCTCGCCGGGCTGCAGGATGTTTCACCAACGGTGATCGAAGCGGCGCGGGGCATTGGCATGAGCCCATTGCAGAGCTTGTTCAAGGTCGAATTGCCGCTGGCAAGTGTGGTAATTCTGGCGGGCATTCGCACCTCGGTAACGGTGGCGATTGCCACTGCCGCAATCGGCTCGACCATCGGCGCCAGCACGCTGGGTGATCCGGTGATTGCCGGGTTGGTGAATGGCAACACTGCCTACGTGTTACAGGGCGCCATCTTGATTGGCCTGCTCGCGGTGTTGATCGACAGCCTGTTTGAATGTGTGCAGCAGTGGTTTGCTGTACGGCAAGGGCGGGCGCAATAGCTGGCAATTACGCCGGCTCATGATTGCGCTCAGCGGTATCGGGTTTTTGCGGGCGCTTGGGTGATGACATAACGGTGCAGTTGCGGCCGTTGAACTTGGCTTGATACAGCGCCTCGTCAATGCGCCGGACAAACTGATTCGGGCTTGAATCGAGTTCAATCTCCATGCAGCCAACGCCCAGGCTTGAGGTGATGCGGATGGACTGCTCGCCAATCGGCATATCATGCTCACTCAGGGCTTTGCGGAAATTCTCGGCCAGCACATAGGCGTTGTTATGCGAGGTGTTGTGCATGAGCACCGCAAACTCTTCGCCGCCCAAGCGCAGCAGTGTGTCGCTCTCGCGGCGGAAAACATTGCGCATTACATCGGCAAATCCGACCAGGCAGATATCCCCGCACGAATGACCGTAGCGATCATTCACTGACTTGAAATGATCGATATCCAGCATCACCAGCGACAGCGGCACCCCCTGACGTTTGGCGTTGTTCATCATGTTCGCCAGCAGGCTGTCGAACTTCAGCCGATTACCAAGCTGCGTGAGGCTGTCGGTCAGGCTCAGGTGTTTAAGCGCTTCCTGACGTTTGATCAATTGCAACTCGATAGCCAGAGTATGCCGATACTCGCGGTGGCTACTGCTGAGCAGCAACAGCAAAAAACTCAGGTAGAACATCAGTGTGATCAGGGTCGAGAGGTTCTGCTGTCCCTGATGCAACATCACCAATAATGTCGGTATATAGAGCATCAGCAGGGCGAGTCGCGCGCGCCTCAGGTTCATGGAAAAACTGAAGGCGTGAACAGTGCTGAAGGCGATGGTCATCAGCGTAACCAGAGCCCAGGTTTCATCAAAGCTGGGTTGCAGGCGCGCCCACGCAGCCGTTGCTCCCCACAAAAAGGCGCTGGCCAGAATGATCGCCCAGTGCAGGTTCAGCCAACGCTTGAGGTTTGGTACTGTCAGCTCGACCGGCAGGGTGTGGCGTTTGCGTAATTGCATCAGGCCGAAAAACAGAGCGCTACCGGTCAAGCCTGCCAAGGTGTGATCGCTCATGCCCGGGCCTAGCAGCCAAACCAGCAACCATGCGCTCAGGTAATAACAGCCGCCGAGCCGGGCTCGGAGTTGGGTGTCTTTGGCTTCACGCCACAATACGAAAACCCGTGGGCTGCTGGGGACGTCGGGCTCTTTCATTGGCGTCAAATACTTGTGGTCAATAAGGCGATAACTATGACCACTGTGCTATGACGCTGCTCAGTGCTTTTGTTGTAGTCCCGGCCCAAACTTGTCTTTCTGAACGAAAGTTAGGCTACAGAAAGCGCCGGTTGCGCCGGTGTACCGCTCAACCACAGGCCCGCTGTGATTGGCGGCGCAGTTATCTAGCGCAGTATCAGCAGGGCGCTGGTGCTGGAACGGAGCAAATTGGTCGTGGTGCTGCCGACGAAGAACTGACGGATTCTTGAGTGGCCATAAGCGCCCATCGCCAGCAGGTCGATGTTGTGCTCGGCCTGATACGCGTGCAGAGCCGGTTCAACCTCGCCTGCGACAATCGCCAGATGCACTTCACTGGCTGTCTTGAGCAAGCGATGCTGAGCGGTTTTCAGTTGTTCGCGCGTGGCATGGCTGTCTGCGCCGACCATTACCAAGTGGCAAGGCAGACCTTTGATTAGCGGGCTGTCGGCGAGCATTTCAACGCTCTTGTGCGCAGTCGCGCTGCCGTCGAACGCCAGCATGATTTGCTGGGGTGCCGTGAACGTGTCGCCAGCCACCAGAATCGGTTTGTGCAGGGTGCGGATTACGCTTTCAAGATGGCCGCCCACCTGATGCTCGGTGCTGGCACTGCGTTCGCCCTGGCGGCCGATGACCAGCAGGCGCATCTCGTTTTCGAGTTCGCTGAGGCAGGCGATCAGGTCGCCGTGACGTTGGCGCAACATCGGCTCAGTGATGCCTGCTGCCTGCACGCGGCTTTGCGCCGCCTGAAGAATAATCCGGCCTTCCTCAAGTGCGACCTTGCTGCGCTGCTGATCAAGTGCTGCCAGTTCAGTCAGCAAATGCTCGCGGCTGCCCAAGCCGATAGTGCCGCTGAGATCGCCCGCTTGTGGATAAAGCGTACGGTCGAGAATATGCAGCAGGGTCAGCGGCGCTTGCAGGCGCTGGCTGGCCCATGCGGCGTAATCACACACGCTTGGTGCTGCGGCTGATCCATCGATGCTGGCGAATACTTGGCTCATCTGACGTGTCCTTGTGGTTGGCAGCCGCTTCGGGCTGCGCAGCGTATTTCGCGACTTTTTAGTGGCCCATCAGGTTATCCACGGCATCGGGTTTGTCATGCACGCCAAACCGGTCGACGATGGTGGCGCTGGCCTGATTGAGCCCGATTACTTCAACTTCGGTGCCTTCGCGGCGCAATTTCAGCACCACTTTATCGAGCGCCGCTACGGCGGTGATGTCCCAGAAATGTGCGCGGGACAGGTCTATACAGACCTTATCAAGCGCCTCGCGGAAATCAAATGCATTGATGAATTTGTCGGCGGACGAGAAGAACACCTGGCCGACAATGTTGTAGGTGCGTTGCGTACCGTTGGCATCAATTTCAGAGCTGATGAACAAGAAGTGGCCAATTTTGTTGGCGAAGAACATCGCCGCCAACAGCACGCCAGCCAGCACCCCGAACGCCAGATTGTGGGTAAACACCACCACCGCGACGGTCACCAGCATGACGATATTGGTCGAGAGCGGGTAGTGCTTGAGGTTACGAATCGAGTCCCAGCTAAAGGTGCCGATCGACACCATGATCATCACCGCCACCAGCGCAGCCATCGGGATCTGGCTGACCCAGTCACTCAGAAATACCACCATGATCAGCAGCACCGAACCGGCGATCAAGGTCGACAAGCGGCCACGGCCACCCGACTTAACGTTGATTACCGACTGGCCGATCATTGCGCAACCAGCCATGCCGCCGAGCAGGCTGGAGGCGATATTGGCTACGCCCTGACCCTTGCATTCGCGGTTCTTGTCGCTGGAGGTGTCGGTCAGGTCGTCGACAATGGTCGCGGTCATCATCGACTCAAGCAGGCCCACCACGGCCATCGCGGCGGAGTAAGGGAAGATGATCTGCAGGGTTTCGAAGGTCAGCGGGACATCCGGCCAGAGGAAGATTGGCAAGGTGTCGGGCAACTCGCCCATATCGCCCACGGTGCGAATGTCCAGGCCCAGGGCAATGGCCACGGCGGTCAGCGTGAGAATGCACACCAGCGGAGACGGGATAACCTTGCCAATCACCGGCACATACGGGAACAGGTAAATAATGCCCAGTCCAGCGGCGGTCATGGCATAAACATGCCAGGTTACGTTAGTCAGTTCCGGCAGCTGCGCCATGAAAATCAAAATCGCCAGCGCGTTGACGAAGCCGGTCACCACCGAGCGCGAAACAAAACGCATCAGCGAGCCAAGCTTGAGGTAACCCGCCCCGATTTGCAGGAGGCCGCAAAGCAGCGAGGCCGCCAGCAAATACTGCAACCCGTGATCCTTGACCAGCGTCACCATCAGCAGCGCCATGGCTCCGGTGGCGGCTGAGATCATGCCCGGGCGGCCGCCGACAAAGGCGATAACCACGGCAATGCAGAAAGAGGCGTACAGACCTACTTTGGGATCAACGCCGGCGATGATCGAGAACGCAATGGCTTCCGGGATCAGTGCCAGTGCAACGACCAGCCCCGCCAGGACATCGCCGCGTAAATTAAAAAACCAGGTGTTCTTGAGTGACTGCAGCATGCTGTTTTCCACAATGGTTGTGAGCCTGGCCGGTGGGCACGACGTCGGTTCGGGTAAGCGTAGCGTTAGCGGTGCGCCGTTGACCTCGGCGGCCATGCGCAAGGTGCACAAGGCACGTTGGTGGTTTAACGCAGCGAATGGCCAAGCGGGCTGGCCGCACAGGCGAGGCGAGGCTCGCGCGGCTGCCGAGCGTTGCGCGGCAGGTGCAAAAAAGGCGGCAAAGGTAACACGATATATCTTTGAGATCACCCCGCAGGCCTTGCCAATACGGGGTGTGGCGGTTATCCGCGACGAATGAACCAGATGCCGCCAACGATCAGCAACAAACCAATGACCTTGCTCGCGCTGATGGGTGCTTCACGAAAACCAGCCCAGCCGAAGTGATCCAGGGTCACGGCCATGGTCAATTGCCCGGCGATCACCAGCACCATGAACAGAAGTGCACCCACTCTGGGACCGGCGAAGGCGGCGGTGGCGATAAACATCACACCGAGGAAACCGCCACACCAATGCCACCAGGTCAGGCCTTTGAGGCTGGCAAAACCGGGAAGCTCGCGCTGGATCAACACCAGCAGGAACAACGCCACGGTGCCCACCCCGAAGGAAATGAGCGAGGCGGCCAGAACGCTGGAAACTTGCTTGGCCAGTTGGCCATTGATCCCGGCTTGTAGGGGCAGGCAGGCGCCTGCGACAAATGGCAATGCAAGTAACCACCAGATAGGGGCGGGCATGGCTGACTCCTGATTATTTCAGCCGCGCATTATGCCGCAAAACGCGAAGTATTGGGGCGCGAATCAGTGAGACAACGAAGAGTCGGCTGTTTATAAATTATTGTTTTGAATAACGGCACCAATAATTAGAGTGTTCCTGTTCTGTTGTCGCCAAATAAAGACGAAATACAATGAGTAGGTATTATAACTTTGTAATTATTGTGCTCGGAATTTATGCAGGATATATAAAGGGTTAATACCAAGTTCAGGGTTGTAGCCAGTTAGTCGTTGATCTTTGATGTAGACACATTAAACGTTGCAATTGTTGATTGAGTTAATTGCATTCAAGCGTCTACAAGGATTGAGAAAATGAATAACACAACCCGGATCACGTCGTGCACAGCTCTCGCATTAGTCATGTTGGTTTCAGTAGTAGGTTGCAGCAGTGGCGGTGGTGGATCAAAGAGCTTTGTCGACAGCGCCTCGAGTGACGGTACTGCCGTTGATGGCACTGCAACCGATGGAACCGACGGTACAAACGGCGGTACTGGTGCAACGGGGGGCACCGATACTTCGGGCGGCACAGCTGGGACTGGCGGCAATGGCGGAACTGGCGGTGACGGAACAGGTGGCGACGGAACCGGCGGCGGTGGTACTGAGCCGCCAGTCGATCCGGGTGAAGTAACGCCTCCCGGATCGACCGTGACCCCGACCGTCACGGGCCAGACTATAGGCACTGTGGGCGATACGGTTACGGCGGCAGGTGATGGTGTGAGCCAAATTGGTGGAACAGTCAAAAATATCAAGGTTCTGGGCAGTAACGATCTGACCTCGGGGGTCGGTGATCTGGTGACCTCGACCGGCAACGCGGTTAGTTCGGTGGGCGATGGCCTTAATGACGGGCTTGGCCAATTGGGCACCGGCAACAATTCACTCGGTGTTACGGCGGCGAGCGTTGGCACTGCGACTAACGATCTGGGGCAGGGCGTATCAAGCGTTGGCGCCTCTCTTGCCGCCGTGGGTGGCAGCGAAAAAATACAGCGGTTGCCTCTGGTTGGCGGCGTGGTCACCCACGTTGGCAACTTGGTCGATGGCACCGGTGAGCGCGTCAGCATGCTGGGTGACACGCTGAGCCAAGTGACGACTCAAGGCCCGTTGGGTGATCTGACCGACTCGGTAAGCAACGATCTGCTGGTGCCGGTCATCCGAATAGTTGAAGGCACAACCCAGCAGGCGGGTCATACCACCAAGCTAGGTACGCCAGTTGATCAGGTGTTGGATAAAGCCGGCAACACGCTCGCCGTGGTGGGCGGCAAGGTGATTGGCGCGGGCAATGGCAATCCGTTGACCAATACCGTTGGCGGCGCACTGGCTAATGTCGGCGGCACGCTCGGGGTTTCTGGTGGATACCTGCAAACCTCGGAAACCAATGAGTCCGGCGCGCCTCTGGCCGCCAATGGTCTGGGTGCGCTGACAACAACGGTGGGCGGGCTGACCAATAGCGTTGCCGATAAAACCAAGTTGGGTACGCCGGTGTTTGGCGTGGTTGAAACAGTCGGCGGTGTGGTTGCAGGTGTAGGCAGCGGCCTCACCGCAGGGACCAACAATGCGGTGCTCGGGTCTGCCGGAGTGAACGCCGCAGCGGTGGGCGGCACAGTTGCATCGCTGGGCACGCTGGTTGGTGGAACTGGCGCGCCGAACACCAGCGCTGGGGCGCCATTGGCCGCGGTAACCAGTTCGCTCGGAACGGCAGTAACGCCGGTGGTGAATACAGTGGGCGGTTTGACTCAGAAGGTCGGAGCGGCAACCCAGCTCGGCGCGCCAGTCAGCGGCTTGCTTAATCAGGTGGGCGGTGTGGTGACCAGCCTGGGCAACCAAATCAATGCGGGGACCCCCAATCCGGTTATCAGTCAGGTGGGTTCAACGCTCGGCACTGTCGGTCAAACAGTCGGACAGGCAGGCACGCTGGTCAATGGCGCCACGGGAGGTACTGGCTCGGGTGTGCTGAACGGCGGTGTTGCCGATGCCACGCAAACAGGCGGTTCGCAGCGCGGTGGTTTGCTGGGAGGGTTGCAAGGCTTGCTCCGCAAGTAATGGTGTTCCCTTTCGCGCCGGGCTTCATGCTGACCCGGCGCGCTTTTTTTTGCATAAAAACGTGTCAGCAGTTTGGTCAGGGAGTGTCCTATGCGCGCTTTAGTCGTTATGTCTGCACTGGGGTTGGTTTGCGCTCAAAGCGTTATGGCGCAGCAATTGCCCGGATTTCTTAATAGCAATGACAATCAGCAGAATCTGCCGCTGCCCAACTTGCCGGCCGACGCCTATCGCCCGTCTTCGGTCGACATGAAGTTGCCTGAGCCGGCGGCGGACTCACCGCAGCAAGCCTTGCTGATGAGTACTCCGGTGGAGGTGCGCGGCATCGGGATCGAGGGCGGTACGGTTTACTCGCTGGAGGAGCTGGCGGCGGTCTATCAGCCTTTGATTGGGCGCAGCGTAAAATTGGCAGACCTTATCAAGGCCACCCGCAAGATCACCCAGCGTTATCAGGCTGATGGTTATCTGCTCTCGTACGCCTACTTGCCGCCGCAGGACTTTACTCAGGGCCAGATTCGCGTCGTGCTGGTTGAGGGTTACGTTAAAGACAGCGAGTTGCGCGGCGACCTGGGTTCGGTCGCAAGCTACGTTGAGCAGTTGATGGCCAAAATCGAAGCCGAACGCCCACTCACGCGCAAAACATTCGAGCGTTACACCACACTCATGAGCATGATTCCGGGCGTAACCCTGCAAGCTCAGGTCCCGCCGCCAGGCACCACCGACGGCGCCAGTCACCTGATCGCCAGCGCATCGCGCAAGCCCTTCACCAGCAGCCTCAACTTGAGTGATAGCAGCCGCGATGAGCTGCAAGCGGTAGTGTCTGCCAGCAGTAATTCACAGACTTCCTTCGCTGAGCAGGTCACCCTGAGCGCGCTGTTCCCGCCGGGCGAAGATGACGAGCGTTACTACAGGCTCGATTACTCGCAGTTCATTGGTACTGAAGGCACGCAGTTGAGCTTGTTTGGCTCGACCTATTCGAGTGAGCCAAGCGAGCGGATTAATCTGGGCAATGGCATTGAGCTGCGCAACAAACGTGACAATCAGCGGGTATCCGTTGGCTTGAGCCATCCATGGATCGCCTCGCCCAATCATTGGCTGGGCACTACCGCGCGGGTTTATGCGGTGGACGACAAAACTGAGTTCGACGTTGTCGGTTATCCGCTGAGTTTTGAGAGCAACACCGAGATGCGTGCATTGGCACTTGAGGCGGACTGGCGTCAGGCTGACGAGTCGCAATTGCGCATTCTCAGCGGCGGCCTGTATCAGGGCATCGACAGCTGGGGCGCAGAAACGGACAACCCGTTAATCGACCTGGACTTCTTCCGCCTGCGCGTTTCCGGGGTGCAGAGTGACAAGTACACGGTGGCGCTGCAGGGCGTTGTCTCGGCGGCGCTGTACTGGAGTGATGACTCGCTGCCGGATGCCGAGCAAGCGGTGTTTGGCGGCCAGAACTTTGCCCGTGGCTACCCAGGCGATCAGGCATCGGGCGATAAAGGCTGGGGCGCGTCCTACGAGCTCAACTACAGCTTCACGCGAGACAGTAACTGGCTGCGGTTGATGCAACCCTACGCCGTAATTGACGCGGCGCGTACGCGTTTCAATGCCTCGCAGTTGCCTGAGTCTAAGTTGTCCTCGGCGGCATTGGGCCTGCGTTTCGGTGATGCGCGTTACTACAACGTCTCGCTGGAAGTGGCCAAGCCAATGTCTGATATCGCCCTCGACAGCCGCAGCCGCGACCCGCGCATCAACCTCAGTTTCAGCTACCAGCTGTAAGGCCAGATCAGCACCGTGCAGCAATTGCACGGTGCTCAAACAGGTTGATCAATTGCGGGAGTGGGCTGTTTCTGCGGCGCAACAGGCGTTGTGGGGGGGGGCTTACTTGGCCAGGTGCAAGAGCGTGGAGGGGAACAGGCGCTCGATGCTTTCGAGCAGGCGCTCGTGGTAAATCGGCTTGATGAAGAAATCGACTGCTTGCAGGCGCATGGTGTCGATCACGTCATTCATGTCGGCGTGGCCTGACGCCACAATCACCGGGAGTTGTTTGCGGCTGCTGCGAGCGCGCAGCTGCTGAATCAAGCGCAGCCCGCTTTCTTCGGGCATACGCAGATCCGTGATGATCAGCGCAATATCAGGATGCTGGCTGAGTTGCTCAAAGGCTTGAGCAACCGAATTGGCCAGGATACAGCGATACCCTTCGAGCTCGAGCATCTCGGCCAATTCAAGAAGAATGTCCTGTTCATCGTCGACCAGAAGAATCGTCTGGCGGGTTGCTAACTTCGAGGACATATTGATTCCTTAGTTCTTAAACTAATGAATGCAAGTGGTGTTAATTTTTAAGTGTATTTACTTATGCGGGGTTGGCCGCAGACGATAGCTCATTTTTTATTGACGTGAATATTGAAGTGATGCTCGAGCTGATGTCCGGTATGAACACAGCTAAAACAACAGCAACCATTGCCGCAATGATTGCGTACTCGATCCCCGAGGCGCCTTCATTGTTTTTCAGGAATATATAAACTTTCAGCATTGCATCATTAAGGGACATCGCAATCTCCTTGCGTGAGGATGTGTTGGCGATCTCAGGTTTGATCAGAAAGTTCAACGCTTCAATCATTAAATATGACTAATCAGCAATGACTATTACTTTGTATATAGTCGTTTGGAAATAGTTGTAAGTGCCTAGTGGCGATTCGCTTTTGTTCAAGTTAACAATGCAGCAAGACCGTTGTAATGCTGAGCCAGTCAGGTATTGGCGATGCACGTTGGTTAGCTGCGAAGGCTTGTGCAACTGACCTTCCGGCAGCGCCAGTGATTCGTTGTAGAGCCGCCGCCTATCGAGGCTGGCTGCTCTGAGTTTCAGGGCAAGGGAGTAGGCCGAAATGGATAGCCGGGTAACCATGGCATTGGCTGCAGTGATGTTGCTGGGCGCTGTTGCTGCGGGGTATTGGGGGGTGGTAATGAGTTCGCCACCTGCCACCGAGAGCGTTGCCGCAAACAGCGCGCCTGCAGTGTCGCCAGTCACGCAGCGCGTCAGCAAACTCGCGGACGACGTTAAACGTTCGCCGGTGGTTGTGGCCGTGCGTGAAATCTCACCGTTTGTGCCGGTGGTTGCCGAAGATCTGGCGATTGAGCAGCTGCAAGTTGCGCCGGCCGGTAGCTTTTCCAGCATCGAAGAAGTCGTTGGTCGCAAGGCCTGGAATCCAATTCCGCCAGGTGATTGGCTGGATCAGGCCAGTTTTGAAGCCGGTGGCCCGCTGGCGCAAATGATTCGTCCCAATGAACGCGCCGTTGCGGTGCCGGTCGACGAGGTAGTTGGCGGCGGCGGTTATCTGCGTCCAGGCGACTTCGTTGATGTGTTGCTGTTCATGCAGGAAGACGGCGACCAACGCTTGCGTACCGCTCAGGTTGCGCTGCCCGCCGTGCGTTTGTTGAGCATGGGCAAAACCCTCGGCCCGAGCAACGAAGGCCACGCGACTCAAAGCAAAACCGACGACGATAAAAAGACTCGCGAGAAACCCGCGCGTACGGCTGTGCTGGCAGTGCCTGAGCAACTGGTCACGCGCCTGCTGCTGGCGAGCCAGGCAGGCACTTTGCGTCTGGCGGTGCGCAGCGCCGATGAGCAATTGCAGAAGCGTTATCTGGATGGCGAAACCACGCTGGTCGCGCTGAATGAGCAAACCCGCAGCCTGATCCCGCTGGACAAACTCGCAAGTCAGGTAGCGCCGCAACCGGGCGTGGCCGCAAAGCCACGCCCGCGTGCAGTGGCAACCTCGCCGAAAATAGAAATTTATCGTGGTGTGCAAAGCACCTGGCAAGCCCCATAACTGACAAGGACGTTAAAGCATGGTCTGTATCAGCAGTCGGATCGTAGGTGGTGTGGGATCTGTGGTCATAGGTGCTTTGCTCAACTCAACTGCAATGGCGGCAACTCCTTCGGCATGCTCGACATTGCAACCTGCACCCGCGGTGCTCGAAGTGGCTCAGGGCACACAGCAGCAATTGCAGTACCCGGTTTCGATCAAGCGCATGGCCGTCGGTGATCCGGCCGTGGCCGATGTCAGCTTGACCGGACGCGATGGTTTTCTGATTGTCGGCAAGAAAGCCGGCACCACCAGCTTGATGGTCTGGACAGCCTGCAGCAACGAGCCACGGCGCAGCATGGTTTACGTCCAGGGCCTGGCAACCGGAGCGCTCGGGCAGGCCACTCCAGCGCTGATCGACACGCTACCCATTGCGCAAGTTCAGACCGATATCCGCTTTGTGGAAGTCAGTCGCGGCAAGATGAAGCAAGCGAGCACCTCGATATTCGGCACCGGCTCCAACAACTTCCTGTTTGGCGCGCCGGGCACCACGGGCGGGATCAATGTTTCACCGGGACAGGTCGGCGGCATCAACGCGAGTATTCCGTTGGTCAATGGCGGCTTCAATATTGTCTGGGGCGGCGGCAGCAGCAAGGTGTTGGGGATTATCAACGCGCTGGAAAACAGCGGTTTCGCCTACACCCTGGCCAAGCCCAGCCTGGTGGCCCTGAGCGGGCAGAGCGCGAGTTTTCTTGCCGGTGGCGAGTTTCCGATTCCGGTACCCAGCGGCAATGGCGAGAACATTGGCATCGAGTACAAGGAGTACGGCGTGCGCCTGACGCTGACGCCGACTGTTGTAGGTTCCAGTCGGATCAATCTCAAGGTGGCGCCAGAAGTCAGCGAGCTGGACTTTAACGCCGGCGTCAGAATTGCCGGCACTGCGGTGCCGGCTCTGAATGTGCGCCGCACCGATACCAGCATCACCCTGGCCGACGGTGAAAGTTTCGTCATCAGCGGCTTGATCAGCAGCCGCAATAGCGCCGCTGTGGATAAGTTTCCGGGCTTGGGTGACATCCCGGTGTTGGGCGCATTGTTCCGCTCGACGCAGATAGATAGAGAAGACAGTGAGCTGCTGATGATTGTCACCCCGCATCTGGTTCAGCCGTTGGCCGCCGATGCGCGCCTGCCAGAGTTGCCGGGCGAAGGTCTGCGCAACTACGACCCGAATTTTTTCAAGATGTACCTGTTCGAAAACGGTCGTTTCGACCGCCGTTCCGGTCTGTCCCAGTGAGGTTCGCATGAGTCAGACATTTCTTGCCCTCACCCGTAACTCAGCTGATCTTGAATGGTTGCAAGGATCGCTCAGCAGCCTCGGGCATGTGTTGCAGGCCGGGCAGGGCGCGCTCGACGAGTTGCTCGCGTTGGTTGATGTGACCGGCGCCGGTCTGCTTTTTGTCGGTCTCGACCGCGACAATCTGATGAGCCAGAGCGCGCTGATTGAAGGCGTGTTGGCGGCCAAACCGATGCTGGCGGTGATTGCGCTGGGAGATGGCCTGGACAATCAGTTGGTGCTCAGCGCCATGCGTGCCGGTGCCCGCGACTTTATCGCTTACGGTGCGCGCACCAGTGAAGTGACGGGGCTGGTGCGGCATATGAGCAAGCGCATGCCGAATCTGCAGCCAAGTGCTGACAGGGGCAAACTCAGCGTGCTTTATTGCCGCCAGCAAGATGCCGACGCCGGCATGCTGGCCGCCCATTTGGCGCTGGCCATTGAACAAAATGGCCGGCGCACCTTGTTGCTGGATCTGGGCTTGCCCTATGGCGAGAGCCTCGGTCTGTTTGCGCTGGAGTCATCGTTCAACTTCAGTGATGCCCTGCGCAATTTGCGCAGGCTCGACTCCAGCCTGATTGACAGCGCCTTCTGCGAAACACGCGGCGGCCTGCGTGTGCTCTCGCTGACTGAGCAAGAGCAAACGCTCGAAAAAGTCAGTGCCGCCGAGCTGTATCTGCTGATGGGCACTTTGCGCCAGCATTTTCAGCACATCGTGGTTAATCTCGCCGGCCAGCCGGACAGCGAAGCCTTGCGCTGGTTTGCCACCCACGCGGAGCAATTGCTCTGGTGCAGCGACCAGAATGTGCCGAGTTGCCAGCGCAATATCGAGCTGCTGGAACAGTGGCGCGAGAGCGGAATGAAACTGGCACACGCAAGCCTGTTGGTTGATCGGTTTCTGCGCAACGTGGCACCGGACAGCCCGACGCTGGGCAAGTCGTTCGGTTTGCCGGTGATTGAGACCCTGCCGTTCAACCCTGAGTTGCGCATGAATGCGCGTAATCAGGGCCGCAGCCTGTTTGAGATTGCCCCGCGTGATCGTCTTTCGCAAAGCCTCAAGCAGTTGGGCTGTCGGTTGGCGGACCGACGCAAAAAAAGTTCGGCCTGGCGTTGGCCCTGGAAACAGGCTGAGCGGCGTGAGCAGGAGGAACTGGCATGAGCGGCGAGGCGCTGTTTGGCGGAGCCGTTCGCTACACCGCGGATACCGAACAGGACAGCCGCGGTCTCAAGCTGACGTTGCACCGCTACATCATTGATTCGATCGACGATGAGCAAGTGAATATTCTTGAAGGCCCGCGTCCGTCGGTTTCGCGCTTCGTCACCGATCAGGTGGTGGATTACATCAACCGCCATCACTTGCCGGTTTCGCGATACGAGATCGAGCGCTTGGCCGAAGAACTGGTCGATGAATTGACCGGGTTCGGCCCGCTTGAGGTGTTGCTGCACGATGCCTCGGTCAGCGAGATTCTGGTTAACGGGCCGGATCGCATCTTCATCGAGCGTGCAGGTGTGCTGTACCAGAGTGACCTGCGATTTATTGACGACCAGCATGTGCACCGGGTGATTCAGCGTATTCTCGCGCCCTTGGGACGGCGGCTCGATGAGTCGTCGCCAATGGTCGATGCGCGCTTGCCCGATGGCAGCCGGGTTAACGCGATCATTCCGCCAATCGCATTGGATGGCCCGTGCATTTCAGTGCGTAAATTTCATAAGGATGTGCTCAAGAGCGCCGACCTGCTGGCCTATCAAACGCTCGATGAAAGCATCCTGCAGTTCATCAACATGGCCGTTGCCCAGCGCTGCAACATCATGGTCAGCGGCGGCACGGGGACCGGCAAGACCACGCTGTTGAATGTCATGAGCTTGCTGATCGACAGCCACGAGCGTCTGGTAACCATTGAAGATACTGCGGAATTGCAACTCAACCACCCGCACGTCGTGCGTCTGGAAACCCGCCCGCCGAATGCCGAAGGGCACGGTGAAGTGCCGTCCTGTGCGTTGATCCGTAACGCCCTAAGGATGCGCCCCGACCGGATTATTCTCGGTGAGATTCGCGGCGCCGAAGTGATCGATGTGCTGCAGGCGATGAACACCGGTCACGACGGTTCGATGAGCACGGTGCACGCCAACAGCGCGCAGGATGCGCTGTTGCGGTTGGAGACGCTGGTGGGTTTGTCGGGCCGGCAGATTGCCGAGCGCACATTACGCCAGATGATCTGCGCCGCGCTCGATGTGGTTATCCAGCTTACCCGTCTGCCCAATGGCCGCCGCTGCATCAGCGAAGTGGTTGAAGTGGTTGGCGTGCGGGACGATGTCTACGTGACCAACACCCTGTTCAGCCTGGATCGTGCGAGCGGCCGGTTCAACCGCGAAGCGCACAACCCGGCCGGACACAAACTGCAAGCTGCCTGGCGGAACGCGTTATGAAACCGCTGCTGTTGCTTGGCTCGATTAGCCTGGTAATGGCCTTGCTAGCGGTGGTCATGTTCCGGCATGGCTGGAAACAAGCCCGCACCCAGCGGGTGTTGGAGCGCCTTGGCCAGCGTCAGGAAGCGCCTGCGGCCAGCACGTATTGGTCCTATGTTGAGCGCATGTTTTTGCGTGCCGGGTTGAGCGTGCCCAAGGACAAACTGGCTCTGGTCGTCGTTGTCTGGCTTTTGGCGATATTGCTCGGCGCCTCGGTGGGCGGCTGGATGCTGCTGTTGCTGGCGCTGCTGGTGCCGCCGTTGGTGCTTCGCGTGGTGCTGAGTTTTCGCTATCGCAAACGCTTGCGGCGCATCGTCCAGCAGTTACCGGCGATGCTGGATCAGGTAATGCGTAGCCTGCAAACCGGACGCACGCTGGGCGACGGCATTATCCACGCTATCGAGGCGTCGCCGCAGCCATTGCAGGGAGCGCTGTCGCGGGTGCCGCGCGACATTCGACTAGGCGTGGATCTGGCCAAATCACTGGATGACGTCGCCGAGTTGTATGAGCAGGAGGAGCTGCGCATTCTGGCCCTTGGGGTGAAGGTCAATCAGCGCCACGGCGGCAGTGCCATCGAGTTGCTCGCCAGCCTGATTAAGGTGATTCAGGAGCGCGAACAGATTGCCCGTCAACTGCGCGCCATGACCGGTGAAACCCGGCTCACTGCGCTGGTGTTGGCTGCTTTGCCAGTGGCGTTGGCGGCTTACATCATGGCCGTCAATCCCGGTTATTTGATGAGTCTGTGGACCGAGGCCAGCGGCCAGAAAATGTTGATTACCGCGTTCTGCATGCAGGTGATTGGCTGCGTGCTGATGTGGCGCATGCTGAGGAGTATATAAATGGCCTGGCTGGTGATGACTGTCTTGCTGCTGATGGCCACAGCGCTTTTGGTCATCAATCTGGCGCGTGAACGGCAGATCCAGCATCGGGTCGCCAAACGATTGCTCGGTTCGCAGCGGTTCGCGCAACACCATGAGCCGTCTCGTGAGCGCTGGCTGCAACAGTTCGCCGGCAGCCGTCTGGGGCGGCGAGTGTTCAGTCTGGATGGTGAAACCCAGCAATTGCTGAGTCGTATCGGCTGGCGCCGCACCCGTCAGCGCGCCCGATTTTTTGCCCTGCAATTACTCTCACCGCTGCTGATGCTGGCCTTGGCTGCGCTTGTCCAATCGCTGCTGAGCAAGCCCGTTGAGCCGGTGTGGGTGATCTTGCTGCTCGCCGCGGGTTGCGGTTACTTGCTGCCCAAGCGTGTGCTGGCCGTGGTCGCGGCTCGCCGGCAAAAGCAATTGGCCGATGAGGTCTCGGTATTTCTACCGTTGCTGCGCATCCTGTTCGATGCCGGCCTTACTGTCGAGCAAGCGTTGCGGGTGCTCGGGCAGGAGAGTCGGGCCTTGTTACCGGCACTCACCCGTGAGCTCAACGGCATGCTCAAACGTGTCGATTCCGGCTTGGATCTGGCGAGCGAACTGCAACAACTGGGGCGCTTGCTCGAAGTCGATGAGTTCTCCGATTGCGTAACCATTCTCTGTCAGCTGATTCGGCAGGGCGGCGGGGCGATGAGTTCGTTGCTGGCGTTGAAAAAGGTGCTCGACGATCGGCGTCTGACGCGTTTGCAGGAATACATCTCGACCCTGTCCGGCAAGTTGAGCGTGGTGATGATGGTGTTCCTGTTCCCCGCCTTGTTAATCGTTTTGGCCGGTCCCGGCTTGAGTGCAATCGGGCGTGCCCTTGGAGGTATCGGATGAAATCGGTCTGTGCAGTCGCGATCATGACAATAGCCCTTACTGGCTGTGCGTTGAAGCCGCTTACTCAGGGTTATGACGGCGGCGCCAGTTGCAGCGCCACGCCAGACAACGAGCATGAGCTGAACCTCAATCTGGCTCGGCAGATGGTCGATGAAGGGCGCTTGTACGCGGCGCTGGCCAATCTGCAAGGCATGGCGCAAGACGCTCCGGAAGTGCGTCTGGCAGAAGCCAAAATCATGCGCAAGATCGGTCGCCCAGAGGCGCAGGCGCTTTATCAAAGCCTTGCCGGAACCTGCTTGGCGGGTGCCGGTGAACATGGTCTGGGCCAACTGGCAGTAGCCAGCGGCGATACAGAGGAAGGCTTGCAGCGCATGCAGACAGCAGCGCGCATGATGCCAACCGATGCGCAGGTGCGTAACGATTTGGGCGTGGTGCTGATGCATCTGGGGCGCACCGACGAGGCGCGTTTCGAGTTTCTCACGGCTATTGAACTGAGCCGAGCCGACACGCTGCCAGCGCTAAATCTCACGGCGCTGATGTTCTATGAAAACATGTGGCAAGAGGCCGGCGAGCTGGCCTCGCGCTTTTCTCTGAGCGCCGATCAGGTGCGTGAAGCCGAGGCCCGGGCGCGTGAGCTGCGGGGCAATTCCAGCGCCCCGGTCCAGCTGGGAGATAACAACGCCGCGCAACCCAACGCAGTTGCCGGGCTGCAACAGGCCGCCGTACAGATTGAACAGGGAGTGGAGTAATGCAACGGATACTTATGGCAGTGATCATCAGCAGTGCTTGTCTGGCAGCCGGGGCGGCGGAGACGGTTCAACCACAGCCTCGCGAACAGCGGCAAGTCGCTTCACAGGCGGAAAGCTGGCTGGCTATTCAGCGGGACGGTGCGGCCGCTTCAAACCATAAACAAGTGCTGACTTCGGCCGAGCGCGAGCGCAGTTACCAGCGTTGGCTGGACAGTTATCAGCACCCCATCCCCGAGTTCTTCGAGCAGAAGCAAGACGACATGGGCAGCGATTAGCCATGACAGTTTCGTCACGATCAGTCGCCTTTAGCCTGCGCAATAAGTCTGCGCAGCGCGGCGCTATTGGTCTGATGGCGACGCTTTTGCTGATTCTGGTGCTGGGTTTTCTGATGCTCGCGGTGGATAGCGGCAGGCTATACATGGAAAAACGCAGTGTGCAACGCATCGCGGATATGGCAGCGCTGGAAGCAGCGGCCCGTGGCGGTAATTGCCTGGGCAATGCCCCAACCACTGCGCAAACTTACGCCGAGCAAAATGCCTCCGCGCGCAATAATTTCAGCCTTGATAGCGCACGCAGCCTGAGCGCGGTGTGCGGCAACGTGACGACCGTGGCTGGCCACCGGCAATTCACGGCAGACGCCGATGGTCGCGCGATTCAGGTCGCTGTCGCGCATACCGTGCCCGCCAGTCTGGTGCTGGGCGGGTGGTTCGGCAATAACGTTCAGTTGTCTGCAACGGCGACTGCCGGAGTGAGCAATCCATTGGCGCAACTGACCTTGCGCACCAGTTTGGTGAGCGTCGACTCAGCCCAGTCGGCATTGCTCAACACGCTGTTCTCGGGCTTGCTCGGCGGTTCGGTGAATCTTGATGTGTCGGGCTGGCAAGGGCTGGCTAATACCGATATCGACCTGCTCGGTTACCTCGATCAACTGGCGCTTGATCAGGGCCTGACAATTGGTGACTACCAGTCGGTACTTGATACCGGCGTCAGCGCTGGCGCGTTGCTGGATGTGGCGGCGACTGCATTGCAACTCGATGCACGCACCGCCGATGCCGATGCGGCGATAGCCGGGCTCGAGTTACTGGCTGCGGCGGTGCCGGGAGGCGACCTGCTGATGCTGGGCGATTTGTTGAATATGCAGAGTGGTTTGCCAGTCTCGGGGCTGGCGATGAATTTGAATGCCTTGCAGTTGGTGCAGGGCATCGTGCAACTGGCCAACAGCCAGAATGCAGCAGTGGCCACTTTGCCTATCAGCGTTCCGGGTGTGGCCGGGGTTACCTTGCAAGTGAAGGTGATTGAGCCGCCGCAGTTGTCGGCGATTGGTGATCCCGAACTGGCCAGCCTCGACCCCGAAGGCCCCGATCAAATCTATGTGCGTTCAGCGCAAGTGCGCGCGCTGGTCAGCGTGGCGCTGCCGGTTAATGGCGGCGTAGTCAGCGGTTTGGTCAATACCGTCACTTCGAGCTTGGGACCTGTTACCGGTTTTTTAAGAGATGCGTTGAGCCTGAATTTGGTTAGCGGGTTGGGTGATCTGCTGAGCTCGTTAGGCTGTCTCAATGAAACCTGTAAGACTGGCGACTTCGCCTACGCTAAATTACTTGGCTCGGAGCGGCTGGATATCGGGCTGGACCTCGGCTCAGCCGATGCGCGCGTCACCGATTACAGCTGCTCTGCAGATGGCAGTAAATCGTTGCTGGTAGATGCGGCGACCTCTGCTGTAAACCTGCGGTTAGGGAGCTTCGGCAAAACTGCGACAGATGCTAAGAACGCCGTGTTCTCATCGAATCAGCTGCCAGTAGTCGCCCCAGCATCCGTGCTGGCGCTGGGTACTCAGGTTGGGCGTCCATCAAGTTGTACGTTGCTGTTTTGCTTTGACCTCAAGTGGAAGGTCGGTGCCAATACATGGGTCGAAGATCGGAGCGCTGCGGATTTTATAGTCAAGTCCGGCTTCGGCTTGAAAGTCGACAGTTCAGTAGTCGCGGACTCGCAAACCCTGACCTTCAGTGCGCCCGATGCTGAGCAATTGCCCGAGCTTGGTTTACCGGCCAACTTCATTGCGGTTAATGCCAATAACGATATTCTCGATAGCCTTGGCGGCGCATTGTCGGGCGTCGAGATCGAGCCCTACACCAGCAATCAGAGCGGGATTCTGGGCGGCCTTTTGACCACTGGCGTCTCAGCAATCAATGGCGTGTTGAGCAGTGTCGAAGGGCTTATCGACGGCCTGTTGGCGCCACTGCTCGATCCGGTGCTGAGTCAGCTGACGAATAGCCTGGGGATTGATCTGGCGAAGGCGGATGTCGGCGCCAATCTGAGTTGCGGCGGCCGTGGTCGGGCGGAGTTGCTGCTATGAATGGATTGAGCTGTGGGCAGGATCGCTGCCCAGACACTCGGCTCCCGGCGGGGTATTGGGGCCGAACTCATTCTGTCTCGAGTCAATCAGTGCACAAAGCGGCTGTCGCTGTGCTGGCGGTTCGGCGAGAGGGCCAGGGCCAGTTGGGTGCGGTTGTGCATGTGGGTCAGGCGCAGAACCTGGGACACGTAGAGTTTTACCGTGTTCTCGGTAATCCCCAGTTCACAGGAAATCTGGTAGTTGGTCATGCCTTTGCCGATCAGCCGGGCGACATCCAGTTGGCGTGGCGACAGCTGGTTGAAGTTACTCGGGATTTCGCGTTCGAGTACCGCTTCGCTGGCCTTGGCTGGCGGCTGGCTGCAGCGGTTACGCATCTGATGAATATCGTGGTGCAACTCGCCCAGCGATTCGGAGAGCAGCTGCAATTTCTGATTGAGTTGGTCGAGGCGTTGCGCATCCTGCAGGCGCTCGTTGCGATGGCGCTCAAGGCGCTTGATGGTGAGCAGTACTTCTTCCAGATCAATCGGTTTTTGATGGTAGTCGGCAATGCCGGCGCGCATGGCTGCGATCACGTCGCTGCTCTCACTCTGGCCGGTGAAAATGACCGCCTCGAAAATACGTTCGCCAGCGCTCAGGCGCTCCAGCTCCTTGACCAGCTGCAGGCCGTCGAGCCCGGGCATGTGCAGATCGCTGAGGACAATACCGATGGCAGGGTCTTGCTGAAACAACTCGATGGCGTGCCCGGCAGAGTGACTGACCTGACACGCATAACCGCAAGCACCGAGGTACTCACTAAGCTCGTCGACAATAATTGGGTCATCGTCGACGATGAGAAGTTTTACCGCCCCGTAATGCAAAGTCATGTCGTCCATTCCTGTTTTTATTGTGACTACCTAGTCTATACGCGAATAATCGCCGCCTATTCTAAGCAATTCAGTGTACATTCGTACACTTCATTCCTTTGTCCAGTTACTGCTTTGGGTATAGCATATTTTGTTGAAGCATCACATTTCAGTCAAAAAAATAGCCGTCAAGAATCCGGCGAGAATGAATGGCGCAAACGGGTAGGTCTTAACCTGCGCGGGCGCCATGTGACCGAGATGGTTTTGCGCGGTTTCACTGAGCAATGGCCAGACTGGCTTGGCAGCCAACACCCAGCCCGCGTAAGCGAGCCCTGCGCCTGCGATACAAAGCAACAGAAGTTGGCTGCTGCCGGCCAAACCGATGAACAGCAGCAGTTTGACATCTGCACCGCCAAACTTGCCGAGGGCATATCCGGGAAGGCTGAGCAGCAATGCGAATGTGGCTGCCAGCGCTGCGTCAAGAGGCGGCGCGCCGAGCCAGGATCGCTGAAATACCAACAGATACGCCAGCGCGGCAACAATTGCACTCAGCGTCAGCCAGTTGCTGATGCGTTTGTGTTTGATGTCTTGCAGCGCACAAATGCCGAGAAAAACAGCAACAACGAAGCTGCTCATTGCAGTGGCCTGATGATATCGAGTTGGTACGATCGTACTTTTAGGCTAGTTTCAATGCAACATCTATTACCGCGTGTTACCCCTGCATTTAATAAGGATATGAACATGAGCAGGATTGCTAGCAAGGGCTTCGCTGGTGGCCAGCGCGGCGCCGCAGCGATCGAATTCGCGATTGTGTTTGTGGTTTTCTTCGCCATTTTCTATGGCACGGTCAGTTACAGCTTGCCGCTGTTGATGATGCAGTCGTTTAACAACGCCGCTGCCGAAGTGGCCCGTCAAGCCGTGGCACTGGTGCCGGAAGAAGTCTCACCTGAGGATTATCAGGCGCTTGCAGATTCAGTCGCCAGCGAGCAACTCGCCTGGCTCCCCGCTACCGTCAGCAGCGCGTTGGTGGTCGAGGCCACAGCGCCTGGCAATGATGGGGTTTTCAATGTGCGCATCGCGTATCCCTACAAGTTGAAGCCATTGGTGCCTGCACTGATTCTGCCTGGCGTTGGGGCCATCCCGCAGTTGCCGGATGAGTTAGTGGCATCGTCGAGCATCAAACTGCACAACTGAGGACGCGCTATGGCTAACTGGTTTGGTAGACGCGAACGGCCTGCGACTGCGACGGAGCAAGCCGCGCAATTGAATGTCGTTGAACAGCAGCCGCCACACGCACTCATCATCAGCCTGAATGAGCAGGGCATGGTCGTCGCGGCCAGCGGCGATGTGCTTCGTGACCTCAAGGTGCAGAGTATTCCGAGCCCGCTGGCGGACTGGTTATGCACGACCAGCGCACGTTCGGTGCCAGCTCAGCTTGATGAGTGGCAGGGGCAGGTGATTGATCTCGATTTTCTGGCTGCCACCGGCAAACTGATTGCAATGCGCGGCTGGTTGCACGTTGCCGAAAAGGTCTGGACCCTGCGCATGATGGGTGTGGGCGACTTGCTGGAGCAATCGCATATTGTCGATGTGCGCCGCCATTGTTTGTCGCAGGGCGCGTTGTTTGCTGCGCGTATTCGCAGTGAGTCGGCCGGGCGTCTGCCTCAGGCGATGGGCGAAGTGTTGAGTACCCTGGCCCATAGCTGGCAGGTGCCCAATCTTGCGCTGGCGCTGCCATCACCGGGTGGCGACTGGCAGGTGTTTGCCCGCCATCAAGGCTTTCAAGCGCCCGAGTTGTGGCGTGAGCAGCAATCGCTAGGCGTCGCCCTGGCCTTGCTCAAGGGTGATCGACCGCAGCAACTGACCGCGCGAGAGTTGGCGGACTCACCGGACTTGCGCTCTGTTTTTGGCAGCCAGCCAGCCTTTGCGGTGCCTTATCAGCGCCCCGGCAGCGCGTCAGTCTGGCTGTTATTCGGGGGATATTGCGCTGCCGAGCAAGTTCCGGCCTTGCGGGTAGGCGAGTGGTCACAACTGACAAGCCTGATCGCTGAGGCGTTGCTGCAACGCCTACATGCGCAGCGGGTTGAGCAGGAGCGTGATCGGCTTACGGTGTTGCAGGGGTTGTTGGGCACGGGCTGGTGGGAGTTCACCAGTGGCAGCCAATTGTTCGAGCTGTCACCTACGCTGGCCAAGGCCTTGGCGTTATCCCGAGTTGGCGGTGTGCTCTTGGCTGATTGGTTGTCGGTCATTCACCCGGCAGATCGAGATGAGTTCCGCCTGCGCCTCACCGGCTTGAGTGTCGAGGGGCAGAGTTTTGTTCAGTGCTTGCGAATCCTCGAGCCGGGTAAGGCAAATGAGTACCGCTGGTACCGTGTGCAGGCCGAGGCCAAGGGGCACGCTAATGCGTTGCGGGTCTGTGGTTTCCTGCTCGATATCAGTGACATCAAGCAGCAGGAGGCACTGGCTTCGGCCGCGCATGCTCGCTTGAGTAATCTGATTGCCAGCTCGCCAGCGGCTATTTATGTGCAGGCCTATAACGACGGTGCGCTGGAGTTGGAGTTTTGCAGCGCAAGCTTGCAGCCTCTGTTCGGCTGGAGCCTTGAGCAACTGACGGGCGGGCAACTCGCCGAACAGGTGTACCCGGATGATTATCAGGTGTTCTTTGACCGTGCCCGCCGCTTGCTGCGTGATGGCAGCGTCAGTTGCCGTTACCGGTTGCGCGACAAGCACGGTGCTTATCACTGGTTGCTGGATGAGGCGAAATTACTGCGAGACGATCAGGGCCAACCGCTGGAGGCGGTCGGGCTCTGGCTGGATGTTACCGAGTCGACGCTGGCGGCCGAGCGGATTCGCGAGAGCGAGGAACGTTATCGGGTGCTGGTTGAAGATTCCCCCGCCATGATATGCCGCTACAAACCTGATCTGATCCTGAGCTTTGCCAACCGGCCACTGGCGGCTTACCTCGAAGCTGAGCCAGATGAACTGGTTGGAAGTAATCTGGGCAGTTGGTTGTCGGCAGAGCAACTGCTTGCGTTTGAACAGCGCTTGGCAGGACTGACCGCCGAGCAGCCGCTGAGCACCGCCGAGATCTGCCTGCAACTGCAAGGCCGTGAGCATGCATGGTGGATATGGGCAGATCGCGGGATTTTTGATGAGCACGGTCAGCTCATTGAAGTGCAGGCGGTCGGGCGCGATAACACCGAGGTACGCAAGGCCCAGCAGCAGCTGTTTCAGGGCGCAAAAATGGCCACACTGGGCGAAATGGCCACAGGCATGGCGCATGAGATGAATCAGCCGCTGAATGTCATGCGCATGGCCGTGGCCAATGTGCTCAAGCGCCTGTCGATGGGCGAACTGCCCAATGAATACCTGCAAGAAAAACTTATGCGTATCGAGTCGCAGGTTCAGCGCGCCGCGCGTCTGGTCGATCACATGCGTGTGTTTGGTCGTCGCTCCGAGGCCGAGCAGCAGTTGTTTGACCCGCTGCAAGCGGTTGAAGGAGCGGTTTCCATGTTGCGCGATGGCCTCAGCAGTAAAGGTGTTGAGGTGCAGGTGGCTGAGCAGTCGATTGCGGTGGCAGTGCGTGGCCATGCTGATCAACTGGAGCAGGTGCTGATCAATCTTATGGTCAACGCCCGTGATGCCATGCTCGATAAGCGCGAGAAAGAACCGGACTTTTCACCCTGTATTTGCGTTGAAGCCGAGCAGGAACCTGAGTGGCTGAAAGTTCATGTTGCAGATAATGGCGGCGGGATCGAGCCACGCATAATGGAGCGGATCTTCGAGCCGTTCTTCACCACCAAGGAAGTTGGCAAAGGCACGGGGCTGGGTTTATCGGTGAGTTACGGAATCATCGAGCAAATGGGCGGGCGGTTGAGCGTCGAAAACCAAGCGGGGGGCGCACGCTTTACCATTTGCCTGCCGATCGCCAGTCAGGTCAGGTCGCCGCAAGCAGAGACTTGCTGAACTGGATCAGGGCAACACGTTGTCCTTGGTGATTCTGGCGCTCGACGATGGCCTCGACCGTATAACCCAGCTTGGGGTAAAGCAGCAGCCCGGCGCTGTTCTGGTTGAAGCATGAGGCCCGTAAGAAGCGGGCGTTGAATTGCTCGCGGGCGAGCCGTTCCATCGCCCCGATCAACACTTGCGCAACGCCCTTGCCCCGCGCCCAAGGGGCAATCATCAGATTACCCAACGCGCAGAATTCATCGGTTTGGCATTGGTAGAAATTGGCGAAACCGGCGATCTCGCCATCAAGCACAGCCACCGTGCTGCCCTGGCGGGTTGCCATTGCCTCGGCCAGTTGCTCAAGGCTGAGCGGCCAGACCGCCTTGGGAAAGCTGAAATACAGCTCTTGTTCGGTTTGCGCAAAACCGACAACGCTCGGCAGGTCCTCCGGCAGTGCTGGGCGTATGTTCACCGAAATGCTCAACGCGGCGGATATTGGCTGAGAATACGCCCGACCGACTGACGAATTTCAGCATCGCGCTGGGCTGGATTGAGTGCCCTGTCATTGAGGATTTTCTGGCTGCTGGCGCGCCAGACCAGCTTGCCGTCTTTGCTGTCGAACATGTCGATTTGCAGCGTGCCGACCTGATAGTCCACCGTGCGCGTGTCGATATAGGCCGGGCCGCCGTAAGCGCCTCCCCACGGGCCGCCCCAGTAACCGCCACCACCGTAGCTGGTGCTGACTTGCTGCTGTTTGTCATCGACAATCATCCAGGCCTGTACCTGCAAGTCGCCACTGCTGTTGTTGGCTGCCATGCGCAGGCCGCGCTGTTCCAGTTGCTCGTTGATCGCGCCGCGAATGCGCGAATCCGTCAGGTCGCTCTGCAGGCGCGGGTCTTGCGGGCGATACTGCACCGCCGGCTCCTTCCAGCTCCACGTGCGGTAAGCGCCGAAGTCCTTGCTGGTGTCGTAGTCGCGGTTGGGCTGCGGCGCCTGACACGCGGCCAGCATTAATAACAGGGGCAGTGCGAATAACTTCATACGCATGATTGACTCCTCGACCTCGGTGTTAATGCATCAAGGTGAATTAATAGGGTGGATAGGTGATGAGCGCGCCTTGTACCGCGTCGCGCAGTGCGTCCGCCTGATCTGCCCGGCTGCCAGCGCTTGAGCTTTCGGCAGTGGCGCTCCAGACGCGTTGCTTATCCTTGTTGTCGTAGAGGTCTATCTGCACCACCACGACTTCCTCTTCATAGGTGCGAACCAATGGCACACCGGCTCCGACGCCAAAACCGTCGTTGTAGTAACCCCCGCCGTAATAACCGCCTGCATAGCTATCGGCTACCTGCCGGAGTCGCCGCTCGATGCGCATGTCGGTGCTCACGCTCAGGTCTGCTGTCTGGCCCGGTTGTGCGGGGCGTAAGCCACGTTGGTCGAGTGCACTGCTGACGGCTTGTTGCACCAGATCGGGGGTAGCCCAACCCATACCGGGCGGCGTCTGGCCATTGAGCCAACCCCAACTTTTATATTGGCCGTAGTTTCGTGCTGGCACAGGGTAACTGCTGAGATCTGCCTGATTTGCAGCCTGGGGCGGAGCGGGCGGGAGCGGTAATGATTGCGCACGATAGGGGTTCTGGCTCTGACACGCGACCAAAGCCAGGCACGCTATCGCTAGGGTGATGCGTCTCATCATCGTCTCCGCTTAACGGGGCCTGCAAATCCAGTGCAGGTAACGCCCCAGTCCTGCAAACGCAGGGTGCCGCCGGTAAGCCAATTCCATTTCAAGCAAGTCGATCAATTCGGCCTTGGCCTGAAACTCGTGCGGCATGTAGTCGTGGAAAACCCGTATCCCACTTTGACTTTCGACCTGCCAAAGCTCTGCGAGTTGCGTGGCCATCTCTTCTGGGTCGAGCGGTTGTTGCGGGGTCAGGCTTTGCTTCTCACCCGCGAACTCAGCCTTGCGCAATTTACGGAAGTGGCCCTTGAGCAGGTTACGGTAAACCAGTGCGTTCTTATTATAGAACGCCAGCGATAGCATGCCGTCTGGCGCTGTAAGTTGGTGTAACACGGGCAGAATGCTCGCCGGTTCTGCCAGCCACTCCAGCACGGCATGGCACACCACCAAATCATAGCGTTGGTCGAGTTGGCCCAGTAAGTCCTGCCACGGTGCCTGTATAAACGTGGCTGTTTGCCCCGCCTCGGCAAAACGCGCGCGTGCGCCTTCGAGCATCGGCCCAGCCGGTTCGGCGAGTGTTACATCGTGGCCGCGCTCGGCCAGCCACAGCGACATATGGCCCAGACCCGCGCCGACATCGAGCACGCGCAGGGGTTTATCCGGCAAGGCTTCTGCGAGGTCGGCCTGTAACACCGCAAGGCGAATCGCGCCCTTGGCTCCACCGTAAATTTTTTCAGCGAAGCGAGTCGCCAGCTCATCGAAGTGGCGGTCAGTCATTGCAGAATCGCCTCTCGCTGTCGGCGAGCTTGGCCCGCACCACCTGATCCATATCGAGCCCCAACTCGCTGCACAGCAATAGTAGATACAACACAATATCGCCGACTTCCTGCCCCGCATGCTCCAGCACGGCGGGATCCAGCTGGCGCGATTGGTCCTCGCTCAGCCACTGGAATATTTCAACCAGCTCAGCCATTTCGACACTGGCAGCCATGGCCAGGTTCTTCGGGCTGTGAAATTTACGCCAGTCGTTACGGTCACGAATGGCGTGCAGACGTTGAGTCAACTCTTGGATGTTCATGCGCGCTCCTTGGGGGCGCATAGCTTCGGATGGATCAGGCAGCGACGCAAGAGGGCGCGTCAATCAGCTTTGCTGGTCTGCTCACGGTCAAGCAGCGCTTGCTTGCGCTCAATGCCCCAGCGATACCCGCTAAGGCCACCCGCCGCATTGATAACCCGATGGCAGGGGATCAGAAGTGCAAGTGAGTTACTGGCACAGGCGCGCGCCACGGCCCGTGGGTGGCTGTCGAGTTTCAGGGCCAGTTGTTGATAATTGCGCGTCTGGCCGCAAGGAATGCTCTGCAGGGCGCGCCACACCTGTTGCTGGAAGGCTGTGCCGCGAATATCCAGCGGCAATTGCACAGCCCGCTGCGGTTCAACAATCTGCTTGAGCACGGCCTGCAACCAACTGCCCAGTCCAGCCGGATCTGGCTGCAAGCTTGCTTGAGCGAAGCGAGCATGCAGCTCTGTTTCCAACGCCTCTGTGCTGTCGCCCAACCACAAGGCGCAGACACCTTTATCGCTGGCGACCAGAAGTACTTGGCCGAGGGTCGATTGACCGAATGTGTAGCGCAGCGTTTCGCCCCGGCCTTGTTGACGTCGTTGGCTGGGGCTGAGTGCTTGTGGCTGCTGATAAATCGCCCGCGTGCCGGAGTACCCGGCAGTGAGCGCGGCCTCGAGAACCGAGTCTGCCGTCGGGATCAGCGTCTCGAAGCGTGCTTTACGCTGCGCAGCAAGCCACGCTTTAGGTGTGAGCCCGGTGCGCACTTTGAATGCGCGCACCAAGTGCGATGCACTGACGCCAATACGCTCGGACAATTGCGCCAGCGTTGGCGCAGGGCTTGATTCGAGTAAAAGCCGACAGGCGGCAGTTACCAGTTGATCCATCTGTTGAGCGGGGCTTTGGCCGTGTGGCGAACAGCGTTTGCAGGGGCGAAAACCGGCGCGCTCGGCCTCCTCGAAACTGCCATGAAAGCTTACGTTAGACGCCTTCGGTCTGCGTGCCGGGCAACTGGGGCGGCAGTAGACGCCGGTGCTGCTGACCGCGAATACAAACTGGCCGTCATAGCTTGCATCACGCTCGCACACGGCTTGCCAATAGCGAGATAAATCGGGCATCAACGGGCTCCTCGGACGATACTGAGATTATCGGAGCTGCTGCCTTGAGTGCCAATCCGATTCTGACTTTTAAACTGCTGGCATAAATCAGGTGGGTGATAGTGCGCAATGGAAGGGCGACAATGCTCCGGGTGTGGATGTTTTCAACGCTATGGTTACTGGCATTTTCGCTGGCTGCTGCACCCCGGATATTGCTAACCGAAGATGAACTTGCCTGGGTTGAGGCGCACCCGGTCATTCGTGTCGGCGTTGAGCAGCAAGGTTGGCCGCCCTTCGATGTGATGGACCCGCAGGGCCGGCATACTGGCATCAGTGGTGATTACCTGACGTTGGTTGGCGAACGGCTAGGTGTGCGCTTTCTGCCGGTAATCGTCGACAGTTGGGTGGGCGCTCTGGCGGACTTGGAAGCTGGCAGGCTGGATGTGCTGCCCTCGGTTGCGATCACCCCAAAGCGGCTGTCGCGCATGTCGTTCACCAGCCCCTATTTAAGAAGCAGCAGCCTCCTCATTACCCGCGCAGACAAATCGTACCAGCGTGCTGATGCGCTCTCCGGCGCCCGCGTTGCGGTAGAGAAAGGCTTTGCCGCCGAGTACATGCTGAAAACCCGGGTGCCGGATGTGATTATCCAGTCGGTCGGCTCCAGCGAGGAAGCGCTGCGCGCCGTGTCTTCGGGGCGGGCAGATGCCTATATCGGCGACATGATCGCGGCCAGTTACCTGATCCGAAAACTTAACCTCAACAATTTGGAGTTGCGCGGCGAGGCGGGTCTGAACACCAGCGAATTCCACTTTGCCGTGCGTAAGGACTGGCCAGAATTGCTGGTGTTGATGGACAAGGCGTTGGCCAGCCTGACCAATGATGAGCAGCAAGAGGTCAAGGACCGTTGGTTGCCGCACCTCACCGAGTTCAACTGGCACCGTTTGCTGCAACTCGCCTGGCCGTATCTACTCGGTACGCTGGTGCTGATCACGCTCATTCTGTTCTGGAATCGCCGGTTGGCTGAGCAGATAGCCGAGCGCAAGGCCGCCGAAGCCGAGGCCGACCTGCAACGCACCAAGTTGCTGACGCTGATAAATGCGATTCCCGATCCCATCTGGTTCAAGGACTCGGCTGGGCGCTATGCAGGGCTTAACATCGCCTGTGCCGAGCTGTTCGGGCTATCGCGTAAGGCAATAATCGGCAAAACCGACCAGCAACTGCTGAGCACTGATTGGGCGACGATGCGCGCGCAGGATGATCGTGAGGCGTTGAGCGATGAGCAGCCGAACAATCGTGAAGAACCGGTGGTTTATCCCGATGGGCGCAGTGTCATCTTCGATACGGTGCGTACGGTTATCCGCGATGAACAGGGCGCCTCTTTAGGTTTGGTAGGCATCAGTCGTGATATCACTGCGCGCAAGCAGGCAGAAGAAACTGTGCTTGCCGCCAAAGAGATGGCTGAGCAGGCTGCACGTATGAAGTCCGACTTTCTGGCCAACATGAGCCACGAAATTCGCACGCCGATGAATGCCATCCTCGGTATGTCACATCTGGCGTTGCGCGGGGCTACCGAGAGTCGGCAGCGCAATTATCTGAGCCAGATTCAGCAGGCCGGCCAGCATCTGCTGGAAATCATTAATGACGTTCTCGACTTCTCGCGGATTGAGGCTAATGGCTTGCGCATCGAACATGTCGAGTTCGAGTTGCAAACGGTGCTTGAGAATCTGGCCACGCTGCTGGGTCATAAAGCAGGCCAGAAGGGCCTCGAACTGGTCTTCGATATTGAGTCGCAAGTGCCGGAAAAGCTTGTGGGCGACCCATTGCGAATCGCACAGATACTGATCAACTTCTGTAACAACGCGATCAAGTTTACCCCGCACGGCGAGGTCTGCCTGAGCGTGCGAGTGGTGCGCAGCGAAGCAGGAGAGCAACAGCTTGAGTTTGCGGTTAGCGATACCGGGATCGGCTTGACCGAAGAGCAGATCTCGCGCTTGTTTCAATCCTTTCAGCAAGGCGACTCTTCAACCACGCGCCAATATGGCGGCACCGGCTTAGGGCTGGCGATCAGCAAGCGCTTGGCCGAAGCGATGCACGGCGCTGTCGGCGTTAGCAGCAAGGTTGGCGAAGGCAGTGTTTTTTGGTTCAGGCTGGCACTTGAAGCGCAAAGCATTCAGCCCTCGCGCCAGGCGCTGTATCAAGGTTTGCGGGTGCTGTTGCTGGATGATCATGAGCGGGCACGTGCGTGCGTGACGCGATTGCTGCAGCAGCAAGGCTTCGAGGTGCATGCTGTGGGTTCTCACGCCGCTGTTCTGCAGGCTTTACAGGTCGCCGAGTCGTCCTACGATCTGCTGATCATTGACTACGATGTGGCGGGCATGGACGCCATCGACCTTGCCCGGCAAATCCAGGCGCTGAACCTGCAGTCTGTCGCGCCGATGTTGCTGATGAGTGGGTATTGCGAGGACAGTGTTTTCATCCGCGCGGAATCGGCCGGCTATGTCAGTGTATTGGCCAAGCCGGTGCTGGCAAACATGCTGCAAGAGGTGCTGGGCACAGCGCTTAATCTGCAATCGTCCGATGACGGTCAAATGACCATTAACCCGCAGCCTCAGACGGCAGACTTCTCCGGGTTGCGGATACTGCTGGTCGAAGACAACCCGATTAATCGCGAACTGGTGATCGGGCTGCTGCAGGGTACCGGGCTGCACATTGATCAGGCTGAGAATGGTGCGGTGGCGCTCAGTCGCATGCGCGCAATGGGGGCTGATTATTACGACTTGGTGCTGATGGACATGCAGATGCCGGTGATGGACGGTATTCGCGCGACTCAGGCCATACGGCAGATGTTCGAGTTCGAGCACCTGCCAATTGTCGCCTTGACCGCCAATGTGCAGGCTGAGGACGAAGCGCTGTGCCTGCAGGCGGGCATGAACGACTTTCTCAGCAAGCCGCTTGAGCCCGAGTCGGTCGAGTCCTGTTTGCAGCGCTGGTTAAGGCCTCAGGCAAGCTTATCGCCGAACCAGCAACGCCAAGCCGACCTGCCGTCTGAACTGGTATTGCCAGGCGTGAATATCGCCGCAGGCCTGCGCAGGGTTCAGGGTAATGTCGAGCTTTACCTGCGGTTACTGCTGCGATTCGCCATCAGTCAGGGCCGTTTCCCCGAACATTTAAGGGCTGCATTGGCTGAGTCTGACCAAGCCTGCGCCGCGCGCCTCACCCACACATTCAAAGGCCTGACGGGCAGTTTGGGCGCGACCAAACTGCAAGGTCAGGCCGTTGCGCTGGATGCTGCGTTGAACGATCCGCAGGGTGATTCGGTTACACCATTACTGACCGCTCTGGAGGTTGAACTGACCAGCCTGTGTGGCGCCATCATCCACGCGTTTCCGAGCCATCAGGCTGTCGTAGAGCCGGCAGAACCCGTTGATGCCAAGCAGGTCATTGAGGTGTGTGAGCAAATGATCAGCCTGCTGGAGGCGGACGATCCGCGGGCCTGCAAGGTGTTCGAACACCAAGCCGCTATATTACAAAGTGTTTTGGGTAATCAGCAGGGGCTGTTTTACGCCGCTATCAATAGCTACGACTTTGCTGCGGCGCTGGTTCAATTGCGCGGTGCAATGAGCTTACGCGGCCTCAAGATGTAAGCAGGGAGTTTTGCAATGCGCGATATGCTTGAGCAACCCGACCAACCGTTGATTCTGCTGGTCGATGATACCGCCGAAAACCTGCAATTGATGAGCGAACTGCTGTTCGATCATTATCGCCTCAAGGTCGCCACCAGCGGTGAAAATGCCCTGAGAATCGCCGCCGGTAGCGTTGCTCCGGATTTGATCCTGCTCGACATCATGATGCCGGGTATGGATGGCTATGAAGTGTGTCGCCAACTCAAGGCCGATCCGCAAACTGCCAATATTCCGGTCATATTTCTCACTGCAAAAAGCGATGAAGCCGATGAGCAAAAGGGCTTCGATCTGGGCGCCGTTGATTACTTCACCAAGCCGATAAGCCCTGCGTTGATACTGTCGCGTATCAATGCCCACCTGCAACTCAAGCTGAATGCGGATTTTCAACGTGACCGCAACGAATACCTCGAGCTTGCCGTACGCCGCCGCACCCGCGAACTGGAGCAGTTGCAACAGGTGACGATTGAAACGCTGGCCAATCTGGCGGCGATGCGCGATAACCCGCGTGGTAATCACCTGGCACGGGTTGAGCGCTTCATGCGCGTGCTGGCTCAAGCACTGGTGCGCCAACAACCCGGCCTGGAAGACGAAATGAGCGAGGAGGCCATTGAACGGCTGGGCAAATCTGCCTTGTTGCATGGCATCGGCAAGCTGGTGTTGCCAGACCGTTTGCTGCTCGCCCCGCAGCAGGCTTCGGACGATGACCTCAGGCTGCTGCATCAGCATACCGAAGCCGGTCGCGCGGCACTGGAGGCGGCAGAAGCGAAACTGGGCAGCCAGATTACCTTTCTCACCGATGCCAAGCACATCGTCTACAGCCAGCACGAACACTGGGACGGCAGCGGTTATCCACAAGGGTTGCGCGGCGTACAAATTCCACTGTCCGCACGTTTGATGGCGTTGGTCGATGCGTATGAAGACCTGACCAGCCGGCATCCCTACCGCCAAGTCGTCAGCCATGCTCAGGCGACGGCACAAATCACCAGCAGCAGCGGGCACATTTTTGACCCCTCGGTGGTGCTGGCCTTTATCGAGGTCGCCGATGAATTTGCCAGTATCGCCCTGGAGCTGGCCGACGACGCCGAAGCTATACGCTATGAATTACAGCGTCTGAATGACTCGCTTGGTGAGCCAATCGAACTGGGGTTGCCCCAGAGCGATCCCAGCGCGCTGAAATAAACTCATTGGCGTGTCGCAAGGCTGCACGTTGTGCGGCCTTTGTTGCTTATTTCCGCATATTTCAAGGCTCTGGAATCAGGCTCGGAGGGACTAATCATTCTGTCAGGGTGGGCGCTACGTCTCGATTGCCGTATAAGAGGCCCTTGAAAAGCAAAGTGTTTTGCCATCAGATACGCGAGTAACACGCTAACGACAATTCAGGCCATACAGGACCCTTAAGGAAACTCTGAAGAAGACTTCCTTATTTTGGCAAAATGCCCGGACTCCACCCGCCGAGTTTTCCGATGAAGCAGATGACCTTCGCCGACGCCGAGTACGCCGGCAAGCGCAAACAGACCCGCAAAGAGCTGTTCCTGATCGAGATGGATCGGGTGGTGCCGTGGAAGGGTTTGGTTGCCTTGATCGCCCCGCATTATCCCAAGGGCGAAGGCGGTCGTCCGGCGTATCCGCTGATGGCGATGCTGCGGGTTCATCTGATGCAGAACTGGTTTGGCTACAGCGACCCGGCGATGGAGGAAGCGCTGTACGAGACCACCATCCTGCGCCAGTTTGC
>NZ_FPBC01000024.1 GCF_900116605.1 Pseudomonas marincola | reverse complement strand
TGATCAAACTCTTCAGTTCAATACTGCAATTAGGTTTTGAGAAAACCTTATAAACTTGGCTCAGCAATCGCAAAACTTACAAATTAATGTAAGGTAACTCTCGAATTAACGAGTGTTGCTTTGTGATGCTGATAATCTGTTGACTATCAGTCTTACCTCACAAGCACCCACACGAATTGCTTGATTCAGTTGTTAAAGAGCGGTTGGTTAAGTCTTTCGTCTCAACCGAGGCGCGCATTCTACAGCAGCCTCATTTTCTGTCAAGCTGTTTTTCGAAGAATTTCTTCAATCTACTCAACCACTTGCGCTTCCGATCAAACCAGCTTCTCGTCAGCGGGAGGCGCATTCTACAGCGTTCAAACTCGCTGTCAACACCTCGTTTTCTACCGCCTTCGATCACCGTGGCGATCCCTCTGAAAGACTTTAAAACCACCCTTCAGAGCCCGGCGCATTCTACACAGCTTTCGCTGTTTTGCAACCCCTCTTTTTAAGCTAACTTCTTGTTTTCTAAGAAGTTTTCCGAAGGGTCGACGCCGGAAGAGGTGCGCATTATAGGCACCTCAGTTTTGCCGTCAACTGCTAATTTCAGTTTTATGTCCAAGCGGTTGATTTTAAACCTGCTGTCATTAGATGACGCTCTGCAAACACTGGACTACGCTTACAGGACAATTGAGCAGTCGGTTGCTATAACTGTTTAAGTCGCCGGGGGGCGCGCTAGTGACTATCTATATTTCTCTGCTTGGTTCACTGCGACAGATTTGGTCGTCACATATAGCACCTGCGTATAGCAGCCCGTGCCGTCGCCCTGCGCTGGCACAGACAAACCAGGGCAAGAACTCACGTTCAGACTTCGCTCTGACAAACATGACAACAGCCATTGAGCAACTGTTCGCGGCTGGAAAACAACAAACCACTGTATATAAGCAAGGACCGCTATGCTAAAGCACTCATACAGGTATTTGAGTCTAGCCGTTGCCGCAGCCGTTCTCAGCGCATGCAACTCAATGGAGCCACAGCCCTACTCGGCTGATGACCAGCAAAAACGCATTCTCGAAGACCAGGCCAAGATGTACGAAGGCCAGCAAGCAGTGACTCACCCCATCAGCTTTTATGAAGCAGTGGCGCGCGCACTGAAATACAACCTGGATTACCGTCTTAAATTGATGGAGTCCGCCTTGGCCGCTGACCTGCGTGACGTCAGCAGCCACGAGATGCTCCCCCGCCTTGTTGCATCCGCAGGTTACGCAGGGCGCAACAATGACTCCGGTGGTACCTCGATTGGTATTGAGGATAGAGAAGAGAGCTTGCGCGCGTCGACGTCAGAAGAGCGTTATCGCACCATCGACAGCCTCGGGCTCAGTTGGAGCCTGCTAGATTTTGGTATGGCCTACTATCGCACCCAGCAAAAGACCGATCAGGTGCTGATGGCCGAAGAACGTCGCCGCAAAGTCGCGCAGAACGTTTTGCAGGACGTGCGTAATGCGTATTGGCGCGCACTCGGCGCCCAGCGCCTGTTGCCAGAAGTGAATGGCCTGCTCGAACGCACACAGAATGCGCTAGCAGCGGCGCGCTCGGCAGAGTCCAAAGGTCTGCTACCGCGCCAGGAAGCACTTGCCTATCAGCGCGCCCTGCTCGACTCCATCGACCTGCTGAGCATTCGTCGCCAAGACCTCGAATTTGCCCAGGCGGAACTCGCCGCTTTGATCTCACTCCCGCCTGGCTCGACACTTAAGTTAGCCGAGCAATCAGAGCCGGAAATGCCCGGCCTTAATGTCAATATTTCCCAGCTCGAAGAGAAGGCTCTGCAAAATCGGCCAGAGATTAATGAGGAGTGGTATCGCAAGCGGGTTAACGAGAACGACCTGAAAATTGCAAAAGCGCAACTGTGGCCAAATGTCGGGGTGAACTGGAGCTATCAGTACGACTCCAACGATTACCTGTACAACAACAGCTGGTCGCAAACCGGTATTCAGGTATCGATGAACCTGATGCGCCTATTGCAGTTACCCGCGCTCAACTCTGCAGAAGAATCACAAACCAAAACGGATGACATGCGCCGCCTTGCACTGTCTATGGCGGTGCTGACTCAAGTTCGCGTCGGCGCGCTGCGATATCAGTTATCGCATGAACAACTGGACTTCGCACAACAGAGTCTGCAAGTCGATGAGCGCTTGCTGCAATACGCTCGCGCCGCCAAGACCAGCTCTGTCGGCTCGGAGTTGGAAGTCATTCGCGCAGAGGGACGCTATCTGCTTTCGCGCTACCAGCGTGAGGCCGCTTATTCGAATACTCAGGCTGCCTGGGGACGCCTGTATAACTCGGTAGGGCTGGACATGATGCCGGAGACGATCAAGGACTATGACGTCAAAACCCTCGCCAGCGAAATCGAGCGCACGCTGAAACAACAGGAGCAGGTCAACCTACTGGCTGCCCAACAAGGAAGTGTCAATGTTCCACAGAAACCGTAGTCCACTGATGTTAACCGTACTGATGGCAGCAATAATGGTCAGCCCAGCCGCGACAGCCGAGCTGCCGGAGGTCATGGACAACCCATCGGCTATCCGTATCCTGCTCAGCTCCGAACTGGAAACCACATTATCCAGCCAAATGAACGGAACCCTCGGCGAGCTCAATGCATCGCTGGGCAAAACGGTCAAAAAGGGTGAGCTGATCGCAAGCCTGAACTGCCTTGAAGCGCAGGCCAGAAGCAAAGTGGCTAGCGCTGAACTGGCGATGGCGCGGCAAAACCTGAATGCCAAGAAAAGCCTGCGCAAGCTTGATGCAGTTGGCGATCTCGAAGTGGCCATTGCCTCGACAGAAGTACAAAAAGCCCAAGGCGCAGAGTCGATGGCCAAAGCCCAGAGCGGCTATTGCTCGGTAGTTGCACCCTTTAGCGGGCGAATTGCCAAGGTCTATGTGAAGTCTTATCAGACCGTGAGTGCAGGCACGCCCTTGTTTGATCTGGTCAGTGATGGTGCATTGAAGGTTCGCCTCAACGTTCCCTCAAGCCTGCTGCCTTCTCTGAAGGAAGGCATGGCGTTGACAGTGGATGTTCACGAAACAGGCAAGCGTTATCCGGCCCACATCAGCGCAATCAATGCCCGGGTCGATGCGGTCGCACAAACCATCGAACTCGAAGCCAGACTCGATCAGGAATACCCCGACCTGATTGCCGGCATGAGCGGCACTGCACGTATCCCAACACGCGATGAGTGAACGTCTTCCTCCCTCTCAGGTTTTACTTAGCCTGACGGCGCTGCGTGACCGTGCATTGGCGGCCACAACATTGAATGCCCTGGCGTTCTCGATGGCCAACGATGTTTATCCCCTGCTCGACTATCGCCAGGCGCTGGTCATGGCCAAGAAAGGTTCGGGGCTGGAACTCCTGTGCGTGTCGGGTCTGGCCAAGCCGACAGAAGACTCGCCCTACCTCATTTGGCTGGAGCGCGCGAGCCGCTGGCTGCTCACACAGATCGATGGCGACAAGCCTCAGTGGGTTTCCCGCTCAAACGTTACCCCACCTGAGGAAGTGGCTACCGGCTGGAGTGAGTGGTGGCCTGAAGGGGTCTATTGTGTGCCACTCAAAGACCCTTCAAATAACGTGCTCGGCGTGGTTTTCTTCCTGCTTGCACAGCCTCCAGCCGACGCACTCAGCGAGCTACTTGAGGGGCTGTGGCAAACGTGGGCGTATTGCTGGTCTGCGCTTACCGGCAGCAAGCGCCTGGCAGGCTGGCGTCCCAGCCGTATGCAGGTGATGATCGCCAGCGCAATCATCCTGGCACTGCTGCTGATTCCGGTTCGCCAAACAGCATTGGCACCTGCCGAGATCGTTTCGCGTAACACGCAAATAATCAGCTCACCGATTGATGGCGTAATCGCCAGCATTGATGTGCGTCCGAACCAGACGGTCAGCGCTGGCATGACATTGTTCACGCTGGACAAAACCACCCTCAGCAACCGCGCCGAAGTACTCGATAAGGAAGTGGCGGTGGCCGAGGCTGAACTGATCGCCGCGAGCCAGCGCGCCTTTGATAACCCGCAGAGCAAGAGTGAGCTGACCCTGCTCAATGCCCGCGTGCAACAGCGGCGCTCCGAGCTGACAGCCGTTGAGTCGCAACTCAAGCGCACTGTCGTGACCGCGCCTAGCCCCGGCGTGGCCGTTTACAGCGACCCGAATGACTGGATCGGTAAGCCGGTCTCCACCGGAGAGCGCATTCTTCAGGTTGCCGATCCAGACAAGCCAGCCATGCTGATCGAACTGCCTGTCGCCGATGCGATTGCCCTGGAGCCCGGCGCGGAAGTCACCTTGTACCTGACGACTTACCCGCTGCAACCCTTGCGCGGCAGCATTCTGGAAACCAGCTATAAAGCCAAACCCGGCGAAGACGGCGTGGTTGCCTACCGCTTGCTCGCCAGTATCGAGAGCGCAGGCGAGCACACACGTCTTGGCCTGCACGGCACCGCAAAGCTGTATGGCGACCATGTGATGCTCGGCTACTACCTGCTGCGCCGACCACTTTCCGCCTTCCGTGCCTGGACCGGTTGGTAATGGACAGCCCGTTTGATGCGCCTTTACCGGCGCTGCGTGACGATCTCAAACTCAGCGAGTCTGCGACCAGTACTGATGGTGAGCCGTCGTGGGTGATTCAAGACACCGTGATCAACCGGTTTTATCAAATCGGCTGGCTCGAGTTTGAGTGCCTGTTGCGTTGGGGCGGAACTGCCCGGCAGATCAGCAGTGAAATCGCCGAACAAACGCCACTTAACCCTGAGCCGGAGCAAGTCCTCGAATTTCGCCAGTTTCTTGAAGGCCACCAACTATTACGCCCAACGACTGCCGCAGTTGATCGCCTGCAAAAGCGCAGCGAGGGCAATGCATGGTTGAGCTGGAAATGGTGGCTGCATCATTACCTGTTCTTCCGCATCCCGCTGCTTCATCCGCAAAACGCGCTACGCGCTCTGGCGCAAAAACTGAATTGGCTGTTCACCCCGGCAGCCGTCGTTTGCATCATAGTCTTGAGCCTGACCGGAATTGTTCTGGTCATGCACCAGTGGGACACCTTCACCCACGACGTGGTCAATTCGTTCTCAATGGAGGGCGCGCTTGGCTTTGCGCTCGCTTTAATAGTCGGTAAAACCCTGCACGAGCTGGGACACGCGCTGGTCGCAACCCGCATGGGTCTGAATGTTGCGCATATGGGCATCGCCTTTGTGGTGATGTGGCCAATGCTCTACACCGACACCGGCGAAAGCTGGAAGCTGCGCAACCCGCGCCAGCGACTGGCTATTTCAAGCGCCGGCATCATGACCGAGCTTACTCTGGCCGGCTTGGCAACATTGGGCTGGGCGTTATGTGAGCCAGGCGCATTGCGCAACGCCTTGCTGTATCTGGCAACGACCAACTGGCTGCTCTCGCTGGCACTCAATGCCAGCCCGTTCATGCGCTTTGATGGCTACTTTATTCTGTGCGACTTGCTCGATTTTCCAAACCTGCACGAACGCTCATCGGCGCAGGCGCGGGTCTTTCTCAGACGTTTTATTCTTGGGTTCAAAGAAGACTGGCCGGAGCCGTTCAGCCCCTCACGCAGGCGCTTGCTGATCTGGTTCGCATTTGGCACATGGATTTACCGTCTGGCACTTTTTCTGGGGATCGCAATTGCTGTCTATCTACTGTTTTTCAAGGTGCTTGGCATCGCGCTGTTCATTGTCGAACTGGCTTGGTTCATCTTTATGCCGATATGGCGCGAAATGAGTTACTGGTGGAAGAATCGCCAAAGCATACGCAGCGACAGGCGCCGCTGGATGCTCGCGGTGCTCTTGGGGCTTCTGATTCTGCTCGCCCTGCCCTGGTCGTGGCAGATCCATGCGCCAGGCGTCGCCCGCGCTGAACAACAACTCACGGTGTACTCGCCCTTCCCAGCGCGACTGACTAGCGTCCATGCCAAAGGCCCGGTCGCTGCCGGAGAGACACTGGCAACACTTGAGCAACCCGACATCAACTCCAAACTGGCACAAAGCGAAAGCAGTATGCGCAGCTATCAAGACCGCCTCATCGGTTTGCAGGCAGTGCTTGATGGTTTGACTGAGCAGATGGCAACGCGACAACGGGTGATGGTGGAGTATGAGCAAGCCAAATCGGCGCGCTCAGAGATCGCCCGGCTTAACTTGCAGGCCCCATTCAAAGGCGAGTGGCGCGACATTGATGACAACTGGCGGCCAGGCCAATGGCTGGGCAGCAAAGAGGCGATCGGGGTATTGATTGATCCCTCCAGTTGGCAGGTCGACGCTTACGTGGCGCAGGATCAGGTGGCTAAACTAAGCCCTGGAAACAGCGTTCGCTTCTATCCGAAGGGGCAATTCGAAGCAATTGAGGGCAAAGTTGTTTCGATCAGCACCACTAAATCCAACTATCTCACCCACCCTGTTCTGGCGTCGCGTTACGGCGGGCCACTGGAAACAGCTGAGAACGAGCAAAATCTGGCACCGAAGAGTTCGGTTTTTCATGTGGTGATAACGCTGGAAAGACCGCCGCAAGGGCTGCAGGAGACACTCGGTGATGCGCAAATAAAAGGCGACAAACGCAGCCTTTTAGGCGATGCCCTCACCCATTTGCTAGCAGTACTGGTGCGCGAAAGTGGTTTTTAAATCCACTGCGCAACGCTCTGATAACAATAGCTTCAGGCACTTAGCGCTGCTAACCAATGCGGCCGCTGAGCCGTTCGGCGTGCCTGACTGCAACCTGGCTTACTTGGGTTAGGCTACTTGGGTTAGGCTACTTGGGTTGGCTACTTGGAGAAGAGATCGCCAACCGATGCTGCGGGTACATCGTTGCGGGCAACCTTGTCGGCAGATTGCTCTGTGGATGACGTGTTGGAGGCGTAATTGAAGCCCAACACCAAACCTGGAATCAGCAGAATGAGCAGATAACGAGCCATTGTATTTCCTCTGCCATGTCGTCAGCTTGCACACGCAAACAGCGACTGGATTTATTTTTGTTTGTGGAAATAGTGTGCCTATTACACAGTCGATAGATTTGACAAACAGCGCCACAATAATGGTAAACGGCGCCAAAATAAGCGCCATTCATCAGCATCAGGTCGCCGATAACAGTCTAAATATAGGCGTTAACTGGCTATCTGGCAGAGTAAATCAGGTGCGTGGGACACACCGGCAATGGCCAAGTGAGCGCATCGGACAATGCGCTCGAAGGGATACCCCAGCCCCGGCTGAGTCGAGCCAGGGCTGGGTTACAGCAATGTAGCGTTTAGCGTAAATCAGACATCCGCACGGCTTTAACACCCAATTGACTCTTGGCCTGTTCGATACGCGGATCATCTGGAGCAACCGTCATCAGTCGCTGCAAGTAGCCAATGGCCCCTTTACGATCGCCTGTTGAACCATGCAGATAAATCATTGCATAGAGCAGATCCGGGTCTTCTCCGGCTTGCTCCAAGCCAGCCGCTAATGCTTCCTTGGCCTCATCTACACGTTTCAGCTGCAGTAACAACAGCCCTTGATTGTAGCGAATTCGCGGATTCCCCGGCAGGCCTTGAGCCGCCTCGCCAAACCATTTCACCGCCTCTTCAGGCTTGCCGTGCTCAACCAGCAACAAGGCCAGCATATAAGCCAGATTGCCACGATCCGGTGCCGGGCTGTCCGGCAGCGCCAAGCCGTCACGCAGAGACTTCTCGGCCTCATCTGGGCGCAGCGAATTGTTAGCCAGGGTCACCAGATTGACCCGAGCCGGGGTGAAGTACGGGTCGAGCTTAAGGGCTGCCCGATACTCATCCATTGCTTCCAGGTCACGCCCTTCGCGCTCCAGCAGTACCGCAAGGTTAAGCCGGTTGCCAGGCAAACTGGCATTACTGCGCAGGCGCTTTTCGTAATCAGCCAGCGCTGCTTGGAAAGGCTCACGGCTGGCTTCTGGCAAGGCAATAGTCGGTATGCCGGCTAACGCCCGAACGGTCTCATCACGTACTGACTGCAGCGGATCATCGAGCAAGGGCAGCAAACGCTTAACCCGTTCAACGGGCGGCAACGTGGTAAAAGCAGACACGGCATAGTTACGCACTAACGGATTCTTGTCCTTTAGCGCCTGCTCGAGAGTTGGCAAAGCCGGGGCGCCGAATGCAGCAATCTCATCCGCAGCGGTCGCACGCACAATGGCAGGCTTACCCAGATCGGTGATGATCGCTGCGAGCTTTTCCATGGAGCCAGGTTGTCCAGTGCGCGCAGCGTGGAAGTCTTCGCCGTAATGGGGAGGACGCGCCGGGCTGCCAAACCAGCCCTCAATTGCCTTGCTCGCCCACTCGGGCTTCTGATCTTCATGGCAAGTTGTGCAGGCATCCGGGCTTGCTGTTTGTGCAGCGAGATCAGGACGCGGAATGCGCATGCTGTGATCGCGACGCGGATCGATGACCATGTAGGTTTCTTCAGGCATGTGACAATTCACGCACTGCGCACCAGCTGAGCCGACTTCGTGGTGGTGATGCTCCGGCGTGTCGTAATTTTTGGCCTGCAATGAAGGGAACCGCTTGGGTGGCGTTTCGGTATGGCACTGCATGCAAAGGCCATTGCCTTCGATTTTTACCTTGTTGGTATGCGGGTTATGGCAATCGGTGCAGGTCACACCCGCGTTGTACATTTTGCTTTGGGTGAATGACCCGTAGACATACACCTCGCCCTGAATCTGCCCGTCGGCGTGGTAGAGGTTTTCGCGCAAAGTAGAAGGCACGGCACTGTCGAGCAGCGGCTTGCCAGCGTGCGCATCAATACCGAGTGTTTGCCGGCGGCTGTGGCAGCTCGCGCATTGCTCAACCAGCCCCTGACTACCCAGTTTGGCATAATCGACCTGCAAGCCAATGTCTTTGAGAGCGCTGTATTCACCAGCAGGCTTACCCTCTTCTTTAGCCTTCTCCGCCCAGTCTACGTGAGCCTGTGCGGGGCCATGGCAACTCTGACAACCGACATTCTGCTCTTTCCAGGTGGTCGCGAAAGCATCGGCTTTATCGTCGTAATTGTTAAGGAGATTGGTCGAGTGGCAATCCGCGCACATGGCGTTCCAGTTCTGATAACGACCGGTCCAGTGCAGCGGGTCATCCGGGGTGAAGTGTTGGCCGGGATAGAGTGAGAACCAGCGTTGACCGCCTTCAGCCTTTGGCCGACTGTCCCAGGCAATAGTCAGGCTCTGCAGGCGTCCGCGAGACATCTCGACCAGATACTGCTGCAACGGACTGAAGCCGAAGGTATAGCGGATCTCGAAGTCAGTCGGCTTGCCATCCGGCCCTTCAGTGTTGACGAAAAACTTGTCTGCTTTCTTGAAAAAACGCGCGTTGACCTTGCCGTCAGTGAACTCAGCATTGGCAAAATCACCGAGCACGTTTTCCGGTGTCGCCAAGCGCATGGCCCACGCGTGATCGGAGTCTTTCCAGGCTTTGGTCTCTTCAACATGGCAGGCAGTACACGTTTGGGCGCTGGCATATCCCTCGGAGTGCTCGGCAAGCCCCGGCGCCTTGCCGGGCTCAGCATGAATGGCTTGCGTGAATAATGCACACAGCGCCCAACTCAGTGATATCAATCGAGCAGAAAACATCTCGGCATCCTTAAAATTTTTGCGTGACTGCTGGACACAGGTAGGCAGTCCCTGCCGTGCCATTTAAAACCACAATTATTAGCTGGGGACTAAATACAAAACCAGCCCTATTTGAGCTATCAAAGCGAGCTGCATTTGGCATAATACGCCAAACACTCGTCAAACTACGCCAACCAGCCCTGAGCCTGTAACACGCCTCTGCTATTCGAGTCCCGCCATGACCGACTTTGCCCGCGCATCCACACTATCAGGCTATCGTGAATTTGCTATCAGCCAAAAACTCAACCCGGCCGAGTTGCTCAAAGAGGTTGGCTTGCCCGCTGATGTACTTGAGCAGCCAGAAAGCCTGATCTCCTATCGCAAGTTTGCCAAACTGCTGGATATAAGCTCACAGAGGAGCGGCAACACACTGTTTGGCTTGCAGTACGGCCTGTTTCAGGGCGTCAGTGTTTTCGGCCCTATTCTCTATCTGCTGCGCAACGCCAACAATGTTGGCGAAGCACTGCAGGAACTGGGTCTGTACTTTCATCTGCATTCGGCTGCGGCTGAAGTTAAGCTTGAAGTCCAGGGCTCGCGCGTTCTGCTTACCTACAGCATTGAAAAACACAGTTTCCACGGTTTGCGCCACGCCGTTGAATTGGCCCTTGGAGTGGGTGCCGAGTTGATGCGCACCCTGATCGGCAATCGCTGGCAACCGATCGGCGCGATGATGCAACACGCGCCTGCCAGTGACATGCAGGCCTACCGGCGCTTACTCGGCACTTCGCCGCAATTCAACAGCGTGCACAACGCCTGGGTCTTCGATCAGAGTTTGCTGCAGATACCGTTGAGCAGCGCGGATGAAGCCCTGCATAGACTGATGCAGCAACATCTGGCCCACCTCGATCAGATGTCCATAAAAGAATTGCCCAGCTATGTGCGCCAACTATTGCGCAGCCTGCTCCCCGGCGGCCGGGTGACTATTGAGCAAATTGCTGACTACATGATGCTCAGCACGCGAACCTTGCAACGCTACTTGTCTGACGAGGGCACCTCATTCCAAACATTGCTGGATGAAACCCGCCAAAGCATGGCCGAGCGCTACCTGCGTGACGCCACAGTGAACCTGACGCAACTTGCGAACATGCTCGGCTACTCAGACCTGAGCGCATTTTCAAGGGCTTTTCAGCGTTGGTTCGGCCAGAGCCCGCGCGAATGGAAACGCCAGAATACCGATGCGTGCAAGCGCCCTCGCGTGCGGATTCGCAAACCCACAACTGAGCGCTGGCCAATCGCGCCTAAACCTGCAATCGCGACACCGCCTGCGCGAACCCGGTAGCGATTTTCCCACGCTCCAACCCCTTCAATTTGCCTCATCCGAAAGCCTGGTGGGGTGCCTCCATTTGTAGTCGCGATCTGGCACAGGGCCATTCGTGCTATGCCCAAACTCAGGCCGCACAGCTGCAACATTGAAATCTTTTGATGCAACAGTATGCAATCGCAATAAAGTTGCAATCCCTTCCTGAACCCGCGTTATACCCGCGTTATAGAGCCTTACTTGGCGAATCCCAACCAAAAGCTTTGGCGTAACTAGTCAAGCTGATGGCGTAAATTATCAAGTAATTAAACAAACACACACCAATACTGTTCCGGCCGCACTACTGGGGAGCTTGTCCCCAATTCAACAAAACAGTTCAAGACCACGCACAGATCTATACCCCCCGACAACAATAACTAGGAGGGTGTTGCTTATGTCAGCACTTCGATACACGAATAAACAAGGTCCACAATGGCTGGCACGTGCAGCCTTATTAATTTCACCTCTCGCCTGCGCCATTTCCCTGCAAGCGCAAGCCAGCGAGTTCCAATGGGGAGAAGTAAGCGGACGCGCCAACGGCAGCATCAACGTTGGTGGAATCTGGAACGCCGAGGACCGCAACAAGAACTGGGCTTATCAGGGCAACGCTACCGCAGCCGGCGCTGGCAATGGCTGGAACCCATCTGGCGGACGCAATAACGATGACGGTCGTTTGAACTTTCGCAAACGCGGCCTGGTTTCATCCCCCATTACCTTGCTCGGTGAAGCAGAGTTCAGCTACAAGAACTACGGCGCGTTCCTGCGCGGTAAAGCGTGGTACGACTACACGCTGGACAACAAGAACGTGGACTTCGGTCACTCCTCCAATGGTTACTCAGCCAACAGCAAACTGGACGACAGCCACTTCGACGAACTGGCCAAGTTTCAGGGGCTCGAACTGCTCGATGCCTATGTGTATGGAGACTTCGAGATTGCCGAGCACCCCTTGCATATCCGTCTCGGTAATCAGGTAGTCACCTGGGGAGAGGGCCTGTTTTTCCAGAACAGCATCAACTCAATCAACCCGATTGACGTAGCCGCCCTGCGCCGCCCCGGATCGCAGCTCAAGGAAGCGCTATTACCGGTGCCGTTGCTGTACGGCAATTTCGATGTCACCGACAACCTGAGCATGGAAGCCTTCTATCAACTGGAGTGGCGACAAACTGTGCTTGAGGGTTGCGGCACCTACTTCTCGAACAACGACTTCATTACCGATGGCTGCTACGGCGTGCCACGTGGTGGCGCGAATGACTATGTGACGTACGCCAACGATCTGTATATTCAGCGCGCAGGCGACAATGAACCTGATGACTCAGGCCAGTTTGGTGTGGCGTTCCGCTACTTCGCTGACGATATTGGTACCGAGTTCGGCGCTTATGCGATGAATATTCACTCGCGTACCCCCTACGCGAGCGTCATGACCGATAAATATGGCCCGACAGGTGCTGGCTGGCGCCCTGGCCAGCAGGACAAGAATCTCAGTTACCTTGCAGATTTCCCGGAAGATATCCGCATCTTTGGTCTTAGCTTTTCGACCAACGTATTCGGCACCTCGGTATTCGGTGAATACAGCTATCGACCGAACCAGCCCGTGCAGCTCGCAACGGCTGACCTGATTCCAGCCTTTGCCGGTAACCCGGCAGGCTTAGGTGCATTGATCGGCAATGATCTGACCCTCGGCCAGGATGCAATCAATGCAGCGCCCGGGAGTAAATACAACGGCTACGATCGGCTGGAAGTCTCTCAAGCCTCGATAGGCTTCATCAAATCCATCCCGCAAATCATCGGCGCAGACAACCTCGCGATGGTAGGTGAAGTGGGCATGAAGTACATGCACGACCTGCCCAGCCTCTCCGAGCGCCGTTACAACAAGCGCGATCTATACGGTACTGACTTGGCTTCCGGCAGTGCAAAAGGCTGCGCCGTGGGTGTGCCGACGGCAAAGTACAAAAAGTATGCCTGTTCGAAAGATGGCTATACCACTGACTTCTCGTGGGGCTACCGTCTGCGCGCACAATTGAACTACCAAGGCCTTTTTGCAGGGGTCAACGTTTCACCGTATGTGGCCTTTGGCCAAGACGTTCAAGGCTGGTCTTACGACAGCAACTTTGTTGAGGACCGCCTGCTCGGGGCACTGGGTGTAAAAGCTGAATATATGCAGGATTACTCTGCAGAATTGGCGTGGGCAAGCACTGGCAACACCCCTTTCGCACCGACTGATTCTGATTTTGTCGCGTTCAGCGTGCGCATGGGTTTCTAAGCTAAGGAGTAGCAATAATGAAAATGGATTTACTATCTGCGGCCGTTGTCGGCGCAGCATTGAGCCTGGTAAGTGCCGGCGCGCTTGCACAAGACGGCGCTCGCCTGGGCAAGGACTTAACGCCGGTTGGCGCTGAAAAAGCCGGCAATGCCAGCGGCACGATTCCGGCCTGGGACGGCGGCTTGTCAACGCCTCCGGCAGGCTACACCGCCACTTCGGGTTACATCGACCCGTTTGCCGATGAAAAACCTCTCGACACCGTAACCGCTGCCAACATGGCCAAGTACTCGGACCTGCTGTCCGCTGGTTACAAGGCAATGCTCGCCAAGTATCCCGATTTCAAAATGCTGGTTTACCCAAGCCATCGCACTGCTGCACTGCCGCAGGCCGAATACGATGAGATTCTCAAGACTGCAGGCACCGTAAAGTTGGCCGACGGCGGTAACGGCATGGTCAATTACCAGCAAGCGTCGGTTCCATTCCCAGAGCCGAAACAAGCTGAAGAGGTCATCTTCAACCACCTCGTGCGCTATCGCGCGGGCGGCTACAGCTATCATCCGACTGAGATGGTGGTACAGGCCAACGGCAACTTCACGCCGGTACGCCGCTCGGTCAGTATCGTCATGGCATCATCCCTGGGTAACCCTGAAGAAAACCGCCTGCTCTACTACCTCAGCAAAGTCACTTCACCCGAAAGCGTTGCCGGCTTGCAGACGCTGGTGCATGAGCCCATCGACCAGACCAAGGAAACCCGCCTGGCCTGGCAGTACAATCCAGGCCAGCGCCGCGTATTGCGCGCACCAGAAGTCTCATACGACTCGCCTGTTAACACGTCAGACGGCTTGCGCACCAACGATTCTGTAGACATGTACAACGGTGCGCTGGACAAGTACGACTGGAAGCTGGTCGGCAAGAAAGAAATGTTGGTGCCTTACAACACCTACAAGCTTGCTGATCGCACGCTCAAGTATGACGACATCATCAAGCCCAACCACCTCAATCAGGATCTGCTCCGCTACGAGCAACATCGCGTTTGGGTCGTTGAAGCCACACTCAAGCCGGGCCAACGACACATCTACGCCAAGCGCGTGTTCTATATCGACGAAGACAGCTGGGGCATTCTGGCGACAGACCTGTATGACGGCCGTGGCGAACTGTGGCGCATGCAGGAAGCTCACACCGTGCAGCGTTACGACGTCAATTCAAGCATCGCCATCAGTGACCTTGCCTATGACCTGCAAGCACGTCGCTACATCGTTTATGGCCTGGAAAACGAAGAGAAGATCTCCAAGTTCGGCATCAAGGCCAAGCTGAAGGACTTCAGCACCGCCGCCTTGCGCCGCAGCGGCCGCTAAGCAAGAGCAGCTCCATGGTTTGGGGTGGCAGGCGACCGTCTGCCACCCCCATTTTCAGTTCAGAGACATAGACCCCATGAAGACTTTTTCCCGATCTGCACTCACCCTGCTGATCAGCCTGAGTGTGGGCCTTGCGGCGGCTCAGATAAACGCCGCACCCTTGACCGATCGGGTAGATCGCCCTTCGCACCTCACCGCCAACGCGGCACAATTTCCCTTGATTGATATTCAGTCGATCAACGATCGCCAAGTGATGGTTGGCGAGAGCGGACACATATTGCTCGGGACCGCCGACGGTAAAATTAAACAGGTCGATGTTCCAGTCGATCTGCTGCTCACTGCAGTGCATTTCGTCGACCCGCAAAATGGCTGGGTGGTTGGCCACGATGGAGTCGTGTTGCACAGCACCGATGGTGGCCAGCACTGGATCAAGCAGATCGATGGCCGCGATATAAGCAAGACCATGCAAGTCTGGGCTGAGTCCGCCCTCGCCGAAGCTGAAAAAGCCAGCGAGGCCGCGCCCGATGACGAGGATCTTGAGATTGCTCTGGATAACGCCTACTTCGCGCTAGACGATGTAGAGGCCGGCAGCGAGGCGGGCCCGTCACGTCCCCTGCTCGATGTCTGGTGCCGTGATGTCAATGAAGGCTGGGCAGTCGGCGCCTACGGTATGTTCATCCACACAACCGATGGTGGCAGCACCTGGAATTACGTAGCAGCGCTGCCCAATCCGGATCGCATGCACCTCAATACCGTGCTCGGCTTAACCGATCGCACCCTGCTGGTGGGCGGCGAAGGCGGTCGCATGTATCGCTCGCAAGACAATGGCCAAAGCTGGACCGCTAGCCGCAACCCCAGCCAGGCCTCTATCTACAAGATCCTCGAACTCAAGGACGGCAGCCTGCTGGCGTTGGGTTTTGGTGGCGAGTTGCTCAACAGCCAGGATCAGGGCGCCAGCTGGACTGAACTGCAATCGCAGACGCGCGTGAGCCTCTATAACGGCACCCAACTGGCTGACGGCAGCGTTCTGCTGGCAGGCCAAAGAGGCACCCTTTTATACAGCCGCGACGGCAAGCACTTCAACGTATGGAAATCCAAGTCCAGCGCTTCATGGTTGGGTGTTGCCGAGAGTTCCCCGCAGAAGCTGATGTTGATCGGCAGCAAAGGCTTGCAGCGCCTTTCGCTGAGTGAGCTCAAGGAGCAATTACAATAATGAGCACCCAGACACCCAAACAACCCGAGCGCCCAGAACACAACCCAACCAGCATGCAGCGCGTGGTCGGCTACCTTGAGCGCGCCCTGTTCCACAACCGAATTGCGGTGCTGATTTTCTTTCTCGTCGCGTCAGTGATTCTGGGCTACGCCGCCTTGTCATTGCGACCGGATGCCAGCTTTACCCGGATGATTCCGACTGGCCACCCGTTCATCGCCAACTACCTCAAGTTCGAGGACGTACTGCGCCCGCAAAGCAACGTCTTGCGTGTATTGGTCGAAAACCCCAACGGTGAAATTTTCGACAAGCAGTTCATGGAGACCTTGCGCGAGGTCAACGACCGGGTTTTTTATATTCCGGGCGTCGACCGCGGCAACCTGAAATCCCTGTGGACCCCGAACGCACTGTGGACTGAAGTCACCACCGATGGCATGCGCTCCGGGCGCGTTATTCCGGACGACTACAACGGTGACGAGCAGTCGCTTGCGCAGGTAAAACAGAATATCCAGCGCGCCAACATGATTGGCAGCTATGTGGCCAATGACTTCAAGTCAACCATCATTCGTGTGCCCTTGCTTGAGCGCGACCCAGAGACGGGCAAGCTCCTGGATTACGGCGCCTTCACCCAGGAACTGGAGAAGCAGGTACGCGATCACTTCGACGCCAAAGGGGTGAAGATTCGCGTCATCGGCTTTGCCCAGATCATTGGCGACTTGCTCGCCGCCGCTACTGATATCGCGATCTACTTTGCCATTACCGTCGGCCTGATTACGGTCCTGCTGTACCTCTATTGCCGCTGCTGGCGCAGCACCGCCGTCACGGTATTAACCTGTTTGCTGACGGTCGTCTGCCAGCTTGGTCTGCTCAGCCTGCTAGGCTATGGCCTCGACCCATACTCGATTCTGGTACCGTTTCTAATATTCGCCATCGGCATCAGTCACGCGGTCCAGAACATCAACTTGATGATGAGCGAGATGGGTCAAGGCGCAACGCCACTGGAAGCCTCACGGCGGACATTCCGCGCGTTGTTCATTCCGGGTTCTACGGCGTTGCTGGCTGATGCTGTCGGTTTCATGACCTTGCTGGTGATTGATATCGGAGTGATTCAGCAGCTCGCAATCACCGCCAGTATCGGCGTATTCGTGGCCATCTTCACCAAGATGTTCCTGCTGCCGGTACTCATGTCATACGTGGGTGTAAGCCCCAAAGGCATGGCGCAACAGCACAAGCGTGCGAACTCCTCCTGGCCGATCTTCCGCCGCGTTGCCCGCGTGGTTGAGCCGCGCTACGCCCTGCCGCTAATCGCATTCAGCCTGGTGTTATTGGGCTATGGCTACTACGCCCGGGAAGACCTGAAGATCGGTGACCTTGATAAAGGTGCGCCAGAATTCCGCGCCGACTCACGTTACAACGTCGACAACGCGTACCTGCTCGACCACTACACCACCAGTACCGATGTTTTTGTGGTGATCTTCAAAACCCCACAAGAGCAATGTGCACGCTTCAACGCAGCAGACCTCGCCAACCAGATGGAGCTCAACCTGCTGGAAGTTGAAGGGGTCGAGTCGATCCAGTCACTTTACAAAACCATGCGTTTCAAGATCCTGGCACACAACGAAGGCAACCCGAAGTGGGCTGAACTCTCGCGTGACCAGTATGTAATGAACACCGCCCGCGTGGGCGCGCCGTCCGAACTGGTAGACCCGAACTGCAGCGTCGCACCAATCAGTCTGTACCTGGCCGATCACAAGGCCGAAACGCTGACACGTGTGGTCAACGCGGTCGAGGCCTTCAGCACGCGCTATGATCTTGGCGACTTCGAGATTCTGCAGGCGGCCGGTAACGCCGGCATCGAGGCGGCTACCAACATCGTCATTGAGCACTCTGAAAAGCTCATGTTGCTGCTGGTATTCGTGATCATCTCGGCGGTTGTGTTGTGGGAGTTCCGCTCGATCAAAGTGACAATCGCGCTGATGCTGCCGTTGTACATCTCAACCGTGCTCTGCGAAGCCTTTATGGCGAAGATGGGCCTCGGGGTGAAGATTGCCACATTGCCGGTGATTGCACTGGGCGTGGGCATCGGCGTGGACTACGGCATCTATCTGTACAGCCGCCTGGAAGGCTTTCTGAATCAGGGCATGAAGTTTGGTGACGCCTACTTCGAAGCCCTAAAAACCACAGGTACTTCAGTGGCCTTTACCGGCATCACATTAGCAATGGGTGTCGCAACGTGGGCGTTCTCAGCATTGAAGTTCCAGGCTGACATGGGCTTGCTGCTGGTTCTGTTGTTCATCTGGAACATGGTTGGCGCACTGCTGTTGCTGCCCGCCATTGCCTCGATGCTGATGCGCAACAAGTACCCGCACGACTGACCTGCAAAGCCGTACAGATCAGCGCCCAAATGGGCGCTGATTTTGTTTCAACGCCTCAAAATTCTCCCCAACACCCCACGCTTTCGGATGCGTAATGCACCCGACCACCGCAGCAATGCCATCACCTGCCCGCTCTGCAATGCTGACACGCGTATTGGCAGCACACGCCAGCAGGCGATATGGGTGAACGTGTTCGGCGCCAACGCGCGCTGTAGTTCAATACGCAGAAATCCCCCGATACCGGTCGCAACTCGCAGATGCAGGCTTCAATGATGCTGCCGATCAACCTGTTAGTGACGCACGCCCCTCAGCGGGTAATAACAGTCCACAGCTCCAGGGTTTTATTGAACTTGATACACGCTGTAACGGTGTCTGCCCCGGTTATCACATCCCAGGCAATGCAACCGTCAGAAACGCAAAAGCCCCGAACAAGTCGGGGCTTTTGCGTTTGATCATTGGGTCACATCGCGTGAACCCAATGCACTGTCGGTACTGCTTAGAAGCGCTCGATGTCAGCTTTGGCTTCCAGCTGCTTGCGGAAGGCAGCGAAGTCTTCCTGACCCGCACGTGAGCCGAGGAATCGGGCGTATGCAGCCTTCTCTTCAGCTGTCAGCGGCTCGGACGGTGAAGCCACGCCGTTGAGGCGAATCACCACATAATCACCGTTATCGAGGCTAACACCAGCGTAGTTAGGCTTGTTCGAGTCGGCAGGTTTAGGCATGCGGAACACAGACTGCACAACAACCGGCTCTACGCCTTCCTGATTACGGGTAGCGGCTTCAACAACTTTCCAGCCGCCCTCACCCGCTTGCTCAACCGGGGTTTTACCTTCGGTCATCGCCGCGATCAGTTCATCGCCCTGAGCTTTGGCAGCGTCGGTAGCACGTACATGCGCAAGCTGCACACGGATGCTGTCGGCGACTTGCTCAAGTGTCAGTTGCTGCGACTTCTTGTGCTCTTTCAGGTGCACAACCACAACGGTGTTGGGATCGAGTTCGATCACGCTGCTGTTACGGCCATCTTCCAGAATCTCCGGGCTGAATGCAGCCTGCAGAACCTGACGATTAGCTGTGATGCCTTCGGCACCGCCTTCACGACCGAATGCTTCGGTGGTCTGTACTTTCAAGCCAAGTTCTTCAGCTGGCTGAGCCAGATCAGAGGCTTCAAAAGCCGAGTCTTCAAGTTGCTTGCTGACTTCAACGAAACGGCGCTCGACTTGCTGCGACTTGAGGTCGTGCACGAGCTTGTCTTTGAGGCTGTCGAAGCTTGGGATAGTCGGCGACTGAACACCCAGCAGCTTGATCAGGTGCCAACCGAACTCACTGCGAACCGGTGCAGAGACTTCACCTTCTTTCAAGGCATACAGGGATTTTTCAAACGCAGGGTCGTAAACGCCAGTACCGGCGTAACCCAGCTCGCCACCTTCGTTGGCAGAGCCCGGGTCTTGCGAGACTTCCTTGGCCAGCGCGGCGAAATCTTCACCAGCCTGCAGACGCTTCTGCACGGCTTCGATCTTCGCTTTGGCTTCGGCATCGCTGGTGTCGTCGTTCACTTCGACAAGGATATGCGCTGCATTACGCTGCTCGGCAAGGTTCGCAATCTCGGCTTGGTAGGCGTCTTGCAGGTCCTTGTCATCCAGCTTCACCTGATCGAAGAACGAATCCTTGCTCAGCTCAACGTAGCTCAGAACGACCTGTTCCGGGCTCATGAACTGGCTCTTCTGCGCTTCGTAGTAAGCTTTGACATCGTCATCGCTCAACGTCACGGCAGCATCATCCGCCTTGATCGTCATGGTTGCGAAATCACGCGTCTGACGTTCGATGCGGGCGAATTCAGTCACTTCTGCGTCAGTCACAAAGCTGCTCGCAGCCAGGCCTGCACGCATTTGGCCGATCAGCATTTCCTGCTTGAGCATCTGCCGGAACTGCATGCGGTTGAAGCCCAACTGACGGATAACCTGATCAAAACGGTTGGCGTCAAATTTGCCATCGACGGCAAACTCAGGCGTCTGCAAAATCACCTGATCGAGTGCGGCATCGGAAAAAGAGAAGTTTGCATCCTGGGCGCTTTGCAGCAGCAAAGTGCGCTCAATAAGGCCTTTCAACGCGGCTTCGCGCAGGAGCTTTTCATCCAGCATCGAGGCGTCGAAGTTTTTACCCAATTGCTGCAATAGCTGGCGACGCTGCATTTCTACAGCCTGACTCAGCTCGTTGCTGGAAATCTTGTCGCCGTTTACATCAGCAGCGTTCTGAGCATTGCTCGTGCCGGTGAAAATGGCATCGATACCGGTCAGCGCCAACAGCGCGACGATGACACCGATAATGGTCTTGGCAATCCAACCTTGTGAATTGTCCCTAATGTTCTGCAGCATGCTTCCCCCAGAACGACTGTACAAAAACAGCAGCCGCGCAGTGTGGGTAATGTCCGGATAGAAGAAAGGCGCATCCTAAGATGCGCCTTCTCGTAACTGGCGGAGCGTTGGCAGCCTTGAGGCCACTGCAGTAACAGATCAGCGCTAACTAACTTTACTGGTCGCTCCGCGTCCTGAGTGGCGAACCACTCAGGAAGGCAAGACGTGAGAAACGCTTAGTTAACAGCGTCTTTCAGAGCCTTACCAGCTTTGAAACCAGGGATCTTAGCAGCAGCGATGCTGATCGGATTACCAGTTTGCGGGTTGCGACCGGTACGTGCAGCACGCTCTTTAACAGCGAAAGTACCGAAGCCAACCAACACTACGGAGTCGCCAGCTTTGAGGGCGCCAGTGACAGATTCAATGACTGCGTCCAGCGCACGGCCAGCCACAGCTTTCGGGATATCAGCAGATGCAGCGATGGCATCGATCAGTTCCGACTTGTTCACTCTAAGTCCCCTTAATTTCTATTGAGTTGTTTCTTGATTTTAGTGTAAGCAAAACGGGTGCTGGGAGGCCAGCAAACATAACTAGAGCCGCTTTATAACAAGGGCTCTAAAATCATGTCAAGAAAGCCTCCAAGTTAATGCGTGCTAATTCGCTCCTTGGAATCAGACTCGCGCTTTTCATCCTTTGCAACTAAGTCAGGAGCCGCTTCAGACAAGGGCTCCGGGGCGTATTGCAGCGCAATTTGCAGGACCTCGTCAATCCATTTAACAGGTTTAATCTGTAAGTCGCGTTTAATATTTTCCGGAATCTCTTTCAAATCGCGAACATTCTCTTCCGGAATAATCACAGTTTTGATTCCACCGCGGTGCGCCGCCAGCAGTTTTTCTTTCAAACCGCCGATGGCCAAAACCTGGCCACGCAGGGTGATTTCACCGGTCATCGCAACGTCTGCACGCACAGGAATGTGAGTGAGCGCCGAAACCAACGCCGTACACATGCCTACGCCAGCGCTAGGGCCGTCTTTAGGCGTTGCCCCTTCCGGCATATGGATATGCACATCGCGCTTCTCATAGAAGTCCTGAGGAATCCCCAGGCTCGCAGCGCGACTGCGCACGACGGTCTGTGCAGCCGTGATCGACTCGACCATGACCTCACCCAATGAACCCGTTTTGATCAACTGACCTTTACCCGGAACCACTGCCGCCTCGATGGTCAGCAATTCGCCGCCGACCTGAGTCCAGGCCAGTCCGGTGACCTGACCAATCTGGTCTTCCTGCTCGGCCAAACCGTAGCGGTGCTTGCGCACACCGAGATAATTTTCGAGGTTTTCAGCCGTTACCACCAACTGGAAACGCTTGACCCGGGAGTTTTCCTTGACTGCTTTGCGGCAAACCTTGGCAATTTGCCGTTCAAGGCTGCGCACACCCGCTTCACGCGTGTAGTAACGAATGATGTCGCGGATCGCTTCGACCTCAAATTCCAGCTCGCCCTTCTTCAGGCCGTTGGCCTGAACTTGCTTAGGCGCCAGGTACTTGATGGCGATATTGATCTTCTCGTCCTCGGTGTAGCCGGGCAAACGGATGACTTCCATACGGTCGAGCAACGGACCCGGAATATTCATCGAGTTGGCGGTACACAGGAACATCACATCCGACAGGTCGTAGTCGACCTCAAGGTAGTGATCGTTGAAGTTGTGATTCTGCTCAGGATCGAGCACCTCAAGCAGTGCCGAGGCAGGATCACCGCGCATGTCCTGGCCCATCTTGTCGATTTCATCGAGCAAGAACAGCGGGTTGCGCACGCCTACCTTGGTCATTTTCTGGATCAGTCGACCCGGCATCGAGCCAATGTAGGTACGGCGATGGCCACGAATCTCGGCTTCATCACGCACACCGCCCAACGCCATACGCACAAACTTGCGGTTGGTGGCTTCAGCAATCGACTCGGCCAGCGAGGTTTTACCCACGCCCGGCGGGCCCACCAGACACAGCACAGGGCCTTTGAGCTTCTTCACGCGCTTTTGCACCGCGAGATACTCAAGGATGCGCTCCTTGACCTCTTCGAGACCGTAGTGATCGGCATCGAGAATCGATTCAGCCTTGGCCAGATCCAGGCGCACCTTGCTCTGTGCAGTCCAAGGCACATTGACCAGACAATCGATGTACGAGCGAACGACGGTGGCTTCTGCCGACATCGGCGACATTTGCTTGAGCTTGTTAAGCTCGGTCATCGCTTTGGCATGCGCCTCTTTGCTCATGCCAGCGGTGTCGATGCGCTTTTTCAGCTCATCGAGTTCACTGTGGCCTTCATCGATGTCGCCCAGCTCTTTCTGAATGGCCTTCATCTGCTCATTCAGATAGTACTCACGCTGACTGCGCTCCATCTGCTTTTTGACCCGGCCACGAATGCGCTTCTCGACTTGCAGCAGGTCGATTTCCGCATCCAGCAGTGCCATCACGTGCTCGACACGTGCAGCCAGATCAATGATTTCAAGAATTTCTTGTTTCTGTTCGATTTTCAGCGCCATGTGCGCCGCCATGGTATCGACCAGGCGACTTGGCTCATCGATGCTGTTGAGCGAGGACAGCACTTCAGCGGGGACTTTCTTGCCCAACTGCACATACTGTTCGAACTGGCCCAACAGGCTGCGAACAAATACTTCCGACTCGCGCTCGACAATATCGATCTCGTCCAGCAACTGGACTTCGGCACGATAGTGGTTGTCGGCGTCGATGAAGGTTTCGATCTCGCCGCGCTGCTCACCCTCGACCAACACCTTGACGGTGCCGTCTGGCAGCTTCAGCAGTTGCAATACGGTGGCAACAGTACCGACCCGGTAGAGTCCGTCTTCGCTAGGATCATCATCGGCCGGATTCTTCTGAGCGAGCAGCAGAATTTGCTTCTCGCCCGTCATCGCCGCTTCAAGTGCTTCGATGGATTTCTCACGCCCGACGAACAACGGGATGACCATGTGCGGATAGACCACAACATCGCGCAGCGGGAGGAGAGGCAATTCGATGGTTGTCTTCATGATTTCGACTCTACAGCGACCTTACGGTCCTAAACAGTTTGGGTAACCCTTGGTATTTAAGATGGGGCTAGCCATCGGAAAAAACAAGCGCTACCGCAAGAAAAGCAAAGGGGCCCGCAGGCCCCTTTGCTTTCACGATGTAACAAACACTCAGGCGTCTGGCGCAGCCTTGGCCGGAGCCTCGGTGTTTTCATAGATGTACAGCGGCTGTGAAGTGCCTTCGATGACGCTTTCATCGATGACTACCTTGCTGACATCAGTCTGCGACGGGATCTCGTACATGGTATCAAGCAAGATACCTTCGAGAATCGAACGCAAGCCACGTGCACCGGTCTTGCGATCCAGAGCTTTATGAGCAACCGCCTTGAGTGCATCAGGACGGAACTCGAGATCAACTCCTTCAAGCTCGAACAGTTTGGCGTATTGCTTAGTCAGCGCATTCTTCGGCTCGGTCAGGATCTGCACCAGTGCAGCCTCATCAAGCTCATCCAGGGTTGCGATAACCGGCAGACGCCCGACGAACTCAGGAATCAGACCAAACTTGACCAGATCATCCGGCTCGACGCTACGCAGCGACTCACCAACTTTCTTGCCCAGGTCCTGGCTACGTACTTCAGCGTTGAAACCGATGCCACCTCTGGTTGAGCGCCCCTGAATGACCTTTTCGAGGCCAGAGAACGCGCCGCCACAGATGAACAAGATGCTGCGGGTATCTACCTGCAAGAACTCCTGCTGCGGATGCTTGCGGCCACCTTGTGGTGGAACCGAGGCAACCGTGCCTTCAATCAGTTTCAGCAATGCTTGCTGCACGCCCTCACCCGATACATCGCGGGTGATCGACGGGTTATCAGACTTGCGCGAAATCTTGTCGATTTCGTCGATGTAGACAATACCCATCTGGGCCTTCTCAACATCGTAATCGCACTTCTGGAGCAATTTCTGAATGATGTTTTCAACATCTTCACCTACGTAACCCGCTTCAGTCAGCGTGGTTGCATCGGCAATGGTAAACGGCACATTGAGCAGACGCGCCAGCGTTTCCGCGAGCAGAGTCTTACCCGAGCCAGTCGGGCCGATCAGCAGGATGTTGCTCTTGCCAAGCTCGACTTCTTCTTTCTTCTCGCGCTGGTTAAGGCGCTTGTAGTGGTTATAAACAGCTACCGCCAAAACCTTTTTTGCACGCTCCTGACCGATCACATACTGATCGAGGATTGCGCTGATTTCTTTAGGAGCAGGCAATTTATGCGCACTGCTCTCGGCCTGGGCTTCCTGCACCTCCTCGCGGATGATGTCGTTGCACAGGTCGACGCACTCGTCGCAGATAAAGACCGAGGGGCCGGCAATCAATTTGCGCACTTCATGCTGGCTTTTGCCGCAGAAGGAGCAATAAAGCAACTTGCCGTTGTCCTCGCCGTTGCGGGTGTCAGTCATTCGTTCAATCCAATACCGTAGGCTTGAAATACAAGATGAAGGCAAACGCGGGCTTTTTCAAGCCCACAAGCAGTCAGATAATCTGACTACTTGTGTCGCTTGCATCTTAAGCAGGCATATTGCGCTTGGCCATTACCGAGTCGATGAGGCCATATTCAGCCGCGCGCTCAGCACTCATGAAGTTGTCGCGCTCGGTGTCACGCTCGATGGTTTCGAGGCTTTGACCGGTGTGATGCGCCAACAGCGTGTTCAGGCGGTGACGGATCTGCAGGATTTCACGCGCGTGGATGTCGATATCCGACGCCTGGCCCTGAAAACCGCCAAGCGGCTGGTGAATCATCATGCGCGAGTTCGGCAAGCAGTGACGCTTACCTGGCGCGCCACCTGCGAGCAGGAATGCACCCATGCTGCAAGCCTGACCGATACAGGTAGTCGACACGTCCGGCTTGATGAACTGCATGGTGTCGTAGATCGACATACCTGCTGTTACCGAACCGCCTGGCGAGTTGATGTAAAGGTGGATGTCTTTATCCGGGTTTTCAGCCTCAAGAAACAACAATTGAGCCGCCACCAGGTTGGCCATGTAGTCTTCGACCGGACCAATCAGGAAAATCACGCGCTCTTTAAGCAGGCGTGAATAGATGTCGTAAGCACGCTCACCGCGGGCCGACTGCTCTACCACCATTGGCACGAGGCCGCCGGCAGCTTGGATATCTGGCATTTGCTGCATGAAAGGATTGCGCGACATGCTTTCACTCGCTCCCTAAATAGTCATATCTCAAATACGCATAAGCCAGCACGAAGGCTGGCTTATGGTGTGTTCGAACGAGGCGCTTGATCAGTCGGCTTTTGCAGCTTCAGCCGGCTTCACTGCTTCATCGTAAGAGACCGATTTATCGGTCACATTAGCCTTCTGCAAAACAGTATCTACAACTTGCTCTTCGAGCACAACAGAGCGAACTTCGTTCATCTGCTGATCGTTCTTGTAGTACCAGGCAATAACCTGCTCAGGCTCTTGGTAGGCCGAAGCCATTTCCTTGATCATTTCAGCAACGCGGTCAGCATCCGGCTTCAGCTCGAACTGCTTGACCACTTCAGCAACGATCAGGCCCAGTACAACGCGACGCTTGGCTTGTTCTTCGAACAGCTCAGCTGGCAGTTGGTCTGGCTTGATGTTACCGCCGAACTGCTGAACAGCCTGCACGCGCAGACGATCAACTTCGCTCGACAGCAGCGCTTTAGGCACTTCGATCGGGTTGGCAGCCAAAAGACCGTCCATTACCTGATTCTTGACCTTGGATTTGATTGCCTGACGCAGTTCACGCTCCATGTTCTTGCGAACTTCGGTGCGGAAACCTTCCAGACCTGTTTCCTTGATACCGAACAGAGCAAAGAACTCTTCGTTCAGCTCTGGCAGCTCAGGAGCAGAGACACTGTTTACAGTCACAGTGAACTCGGCAGTCTTACCGGCCAGATCAAGGTTTTGGTAGTCTTCCGGGAAAGTCGGGTTAATGACTTTCTCTTCGCCAGCCTTAGCGCCGACCAGTGCATCTTCAAAGCCTGGGATCATGCGGCCAGAGCCGAGAACCAGTTGAGTGCCTTTGGCAGCGCCACCGGCAAACTCTTCACCATCGATCTTACCGACGAAGTCGATGTTCAGCTGGTCGCCATTTTCAGCGGCACGCTCAACAGCTTCAAAGCGAGTGTTCTGCTTGCGCAGGACTTCGAGCATGTTGTCGAGGTCAGCTTCGGCCACTTCAGCCTGCAGACGCTCAACAGCGATAGTCTCAAGACCTTGCACTTCGAATTCTGGGAAAACTTCGAATGTTGCAACGTATTCCAGGCCCTGGCCTTTTTCAAAGCTCTTAGGCTCTACAGAAGGCGAACCAGCTGGGTTCAACTTCTGCTCAACTACGGCTTCATAGAAGGTAGCTTGAATCAATTCACCCAACGCCTCTTGGCGTGCGGCGTCTTCATAGCGCTGACGGATCACGCTCATCGGCACTTTGCCAGGGCGGAAGCCCGGGACTTTTGCACGACGGGCAGTCTGTTGCAGACGCTTGTTGACTTCAGTCTCGATGCGCTCGACGGGAACGCCGACGGTCATACGGCGCTCAAGAGCGGAAGTGCTTTCAACAGAAACTTGCATGGATATTCCTCGTTGCACAGACATAAGCCGGCCGTTTACCGGCCCCAGATCAAGGGCATGCATTCTAGAGGGTCAAGTAGAAGAAGTCACCCTAGATGCAGGCGGCAATCGGGAGGGAGCTAAAAGATGGTGAAAATGCAGAGACTCAAGCTCATGCAAAGATCACCCATTTACTGCAGCCCACGTTCATCAGCAGGCTACAGGGTCATTAATCAGCGTGTTGATATTCCCAGAGTGCGCCTGAGTATTGCCGGAGGCAGCTACAAAGACACAGCCGATAGCCACTATACACGCATTAAGGCATTCACTGGTGGAAAAGGCCTGCACGCCTATCCGAAATTTGAACAGCGACACCCTCTATAAATCGGGTATCCGGAACCAGGTGTGGAAACCTTGTTTTAGCCCCCACCGCCTGACTCTAGGATTTTGTTGAGCGGTTAGGAAAAGCAGCCCTTTTCCAGTAGGTCGCACAGGGTTGGAATATGTGGGCCGTACTCGATGGCCTTGACGTTCTCGTCTGCCATGCTGAAGCGATACATGACTTTTTCTGGCAGGAAGGACTTTGGCTTTCTGCCGCGCACTTTCGTTGTCGGCTTACGGGCTTGCTTCTCATAGATAAGTCGGGCCCGCATTACTTCAAAGCTGTATCCTCGTCCCATCCTATTCATGTCCTTCGCTAGCCGGTTGGTAGATTCGGTATAGGCGTTGGTGACCCGGTGGTCATAGA
>NZ_FPBC01000025.1 GCF_900116605.1 Pseudomonas marincola | reverse complement strand
GGCGACGACGAAGCTTTCCGCTATCTTTCTGCCGAGGCTGATGGCTTGCATGCCACTCCGTTTGGTTTTTGCGTGAACAGTTTCACGGTAGACCCCTGCCCCAAGCACCTTGAATGCTACGACTGCCGACACCTGACTCGCTCGGGTATCCCTGAGGAACAGCAAAGGCTAGAACAATTGAAACATCGGATGTTTGCTGTAGTTAATGTCATCGAGGCCAGTCCACCTGAGGCCCGGAATATTGGATGGCAGAATCAGCTAAAACACGCCCAATCTAGACTAGAAAGTCTGGAGAAAATCCTTGTCACTGCTCCGATGGAGCACCCTTTCCCTGAGGGCAAGGATCTCTATCGCGGCGTAGAGGATAAACACGGAACGAGCATACTGGATGAGCCAAAAACTTGGAGGCCTGTATGAGGGCTCGCGAGCTTGAAGCTATCCTCAAACGCATGCTTAACAACAATGTGGTTATCACAGCGCGTTCCGTGATCCGGGAGCAAGATTGCCCCTTCAAGCACGCCAGCGATATAACGCGTCAGCCAGCACGCAAGGCATTACTCGACCAGTATCAAGCACGTCAATCTGAACTACATGCTCTGGTGGAAAAGACAGACAAACAATCTCGTACCAACCTACAAGCGCGTGTGGCCCGACTGACACAGGAAAACGAGACCCTAAAAGCCGAACGCGATCTACTTATTGCTTCTCACAAAGCCATGCTCCTCGCAGTCGGTGAGATGGGCGGTATGGCCGCATGGCGTAAATTTTTCCCAGCTTGGGAAGAAACCCGGCAACAGCTCTCAGCGTTGCAAGCATTACCCAGTGCGAAAATTTTACCTAAACTAACGCCGCTAAAAACAAAATAGACCTGTCGGGCTGACGGCCGGGATGAAGTGCACATCGTGCCGATTACCGGGGGCTAGAAACCAGTACCATTAAATAACCCACCTCATCTTGATGTTGCTCTTCGCGAAGATGTGCTGCCTGCTCTGGCTATGACTGTGGCATAGCTAGCGAAGCGCCAGCTAAACGACCAACAGGCTCCATCTCAAATCCTTTGGCTACAGCTATGTCGAGAAAGCGTGTTTGATAACGAGTACGTTTAGATAATACTTGATAGGCTTCAGCTTTGTAACGACCGATAATTATGTATTTTGCCTCTTCTGATTTCATGGATTTTTGACACTCCTAAACATATAGATTTATTTTGCGCTCAAAGTGGTGACGGCGAATTCCTTGCGAATTGTGAAGCAAAAACCACTACTAGTGATCGACGTCTCCCCGTCTGCGTAATTGCACCCACCTGACCAGTCAGTCGCATTGGTCCTGACCAGCGATTGCATTTGACCTGACCAGTAAGCTATGTGGCTAGACTGCCAGAGCGCGGCCAAAAGTGGTCATGGGACCGACGTCTCCCCATCTTCAGTAGCAGTTGGCTTTAGAGTCCTGAGTAAATGTAACGGTTTTTGAGGCCAGTTGCTCGGCATAGGCGGATGGAGTCAAACCACCAAGTCCTTTATTCGGTCGCTCTTCGTTGTACTCCCGCCGCCAAGACTCAATGATCACCTTGGCCTGCGTCAGACTGGTGAACCAGTGTTCGTTCAGGCATTCATCACGAAAACGGCCGTTAAACGATTCGATGTAAGCGTTCTGATTGGGCTTACCTGGCTCAATTAAAAACAATTTCACTCCACGTTGATTAGCCCAGGTCAGCATGGCGCGGCCGCAGAACTCCTTGCCATTGTCTGTACGGATCGATTTGGGCAATCCTCGCGACACAGCCAGGCGATCCAAAATTCGCGTCAGGGTGTGCCCACCAATGGCTCGTTCAGGCACGATGGCTACAGCCTCATGAGTTGCATCGTCAACCACGGTCAAACTCTTGATCACGCGCCCCTCAGCCGTTCGATCAAACACGAAGTCCATCGACCAGATCTGATTGGCGGTACGCGGGCGACCTAACGGTTGTCGATCCGCTATCGGGATTTTCTTGCGCTTACGCCTTTTTACTTGCAAGCGGGCCTCGGTATACAAGCGTTCTACCCGCTTGTGGTTGACCATCTCGCCAGCCTGACGCAGCTTCAAGTAAATCATTGCTGCGCCATAACGTCGGTGTCTATGAGCCAGGGCTACAATGCGCTCACGCAAGTTCTGGTTACGGTCTGGCCTTGGCTGGTATCGCAGTGCGCTGGCGCTCATGCGAATCACCTGAAGCGCCCGGCGCTCACTCAAACCTCGGGCCGTCATATGGCGCACCAGCTCGCGACGTGAGGGTGCGCTCACCACTTTTTTCGCAAAGCCTCACGGGTGACTTCGATCTCCAGCATTGACTCGGCGAGCATTTTTTTCAGTCGGGCGTTTTCGGTTTCAAGCTCTTTCAGGCGCTTGGCATCCGACACGCTCATCCCGCCAAATTTACTACGCCAGACATAATAACTGGCCTCCGAAAAGCCGTGCTGGCGGCAGAGTTCCTTGATCGGTAACCCAGCCTCAGCTTCGCGCAGGAAGCCAATGATTTGCTCTTCAGTGAAACGTTTTTTCATGTCCAATCTCCTTGGTTGTTGGAATTGGACTCTAAAAGTGAGTGCTACTCAAATCGGGGGAGACGTCGTTCAAACGCACCACGGTGAGCCGCGGGGTCTTCGATAAGGCATGCAGCTAATTGCCGAAACCACCTACAGGGTATGTCGAATGAAAGCCCTGCGCCGGGGATCACCAAAGGAAGGGTAACGGATCCAAAGTCTGGCATCCGCCGCTCTGTTGAAAAGCTCCTCAGCCACGTATGTAACTGGTCTCTGTACTGCCCAGCGATGATCACATGAAACCATGCGCGTTTGCATCGGGCATAGTCACGCCCCGGAGCGCCGAATCCTTGCGAGGATCATTGGTGACTTCCAACCACTGAGCTAAGATCAACACCGTTGGATGGCTTACTGCCATCAGCCCTCTTCCCTTCAAGGATGACCCTAATGCGTATCCAGCACTTGGAGCTCGCGAATTTTCGCAAGCTGAAGTCCGTCAGAATCGATTTAGCCGCCGAAACGACTCTCTTGGTGGGGGCCAACAATAGCGGTAAGTCGTCAGCGATGCTGGCGTTGCGCAAGTTTCTGGTTAAGCCCACGACGTTCCGATTGCAGGATCTGACCCTGTGTCACATCGCCACGCTTGATGCGATTGGGCGTGAGTGGGAACAGGCGGATGAAAGCTTCACGATTCCGAAAACCAACACCTGGGCCGACTGGCTGCCGACACTGGATGTGTGGATACACGCCGCTCAGGGTGAGCTCCACCACATTCGCGATCTGATCCCCAACTTTTCTTGGTCAGGCGGCATGGTGGGAATGCGGTTTCGGTTGGAGCCGGACGACCTTCCAATGCTGTATTCCGATTACCGGAAAGAGCGCACGCGTGTTGCCAAGCTCCTCGAGGAAATACAGAACCAGGCTGCGGATGGACAGGAACGGCCTCCTCTGCAGTTATGGCCGCAAAACCTTCATGACTACCTCAACAGGCGCCTGGTGAAAACGTTCAAGGTTCGTTGGTACCGTTTGAATCCCAGCGAGCTTTCACCCCCTAATCCCAAGACTAGAACCGCTACCCTTCAGGCACTGGCCGATACTGCAGTACCGCTTGACCGAAATCCACTTCTGAACCTTATCCGTGTTCACGAGATAAATGCACAGCGCGGATTTGGGGATAGTGCCGACGAAGGACAAGAAGAAAGTAAAGCTGGTAGCGGCCGAAAGCTATCTGAGCAGCTACGCACCTACTATCGCCGCCACCTTGACCCTGGCGATAGTCCAGATGTGTCAGATCTGGAAGCGCTGAGGGCGATTGAGGCGGCACAAAGTGCCTTTGACAGCAGACTCACAAGCAGCTTTGCGCCGGCGCTTAGGGAAGTAGCGGGCCTCGGTTACCCAAACAACAGCGATCCCAGCATCAAGGTTGCAACTCGCCTCGGCCCAACAGACGGACTGGATCATGAGGCCGCTGTATTGTTTGAGCTGGACTCGGTTGCGGGTGCACCAGGTGAACCGCGCTTGAGTCTTCCTGAGACATCCAATGGACTGGGTTACCAGAATCTCATTTCCATGATCTTCCGGTTGATGGCGTTTCGTGATGACTGGCTGAGAAAGTCCCGCACTCCCGAGGAGCGCAGTGCTGCTAACGTTGAGCCCATCCATCTAGTGCTGGTCGAAGAACCCGAAGCACACCTGCACGTCCAAGTGCAACAGGCATTCATAAAGCATGCATACCATGTGCTGTGCAATGATCCGTTGCTTGAGGAGTTCCCGAACCTAAGAACTCAGCTGGTCGTCAGCTCCCACTCAAGCCACGTTGCGCATGAAATCGAGTATGAGCACCTGCGGTACTTCAGGCGCCTTCCATCCGGTATGGCGGACATCCCCATCCCCGTGTCCACCGTCTCAAACCTCAGCACGGTATTCGGTCAAGCCGGGAAAACCAAAGAGTTCGTCACGCGCTACCTGCGAGCGCATCACGCAGACCTCTTCTTTGCGGACGCAGTAATCCTGGTCGAAGGGGCTGCAGAGCGAATGATCCTGCCCCACTTCTTGCGGCAGCATTTCAAATTTCTTGATCAGTGCTACATCACCATTCTCGATATCGGAGGAAGCCATGCTCATCGTCTGAGACCGTTGATCGACGCATTGGGTATCGCGACGCTGGTGATTACCGACCTCGATGCAGGAAAAAACAAGGCAGCTCAACCTGTGGCCAGGGGGGCTGATCAGGTCACGAACAACCCCACCGTCCGCCATTGGATGCGGGGAACAGGGCTCAGTCATGATGTGGATACGTTGCTCGATCTGGACGACTCGCACAAGGTGGAAGAGATCGATGACCTCTATTCGATCAGAATCGCCTATCAGACCCCTGTGACGATCCGAATTCCAAAATCCGGCGCGGAATCCGAAGCGTTGCCAAACACGTTCGAGGACAGTCTCGTATTGAGCAATGTCCAGCGTTTCACCGGAAAGCCTCGGCGCGGATTGATGCGTGCGTTCAGCGAGGCCATTCAGAAAGCCGATACAGTACAAGCGTTGGGGGTAACTCTGTTCGAGAAGCTGCGTACTGGCGACAAAGCGGAATTCGCATTGGAGGTCTTGGGCGATCCTGACTTCGGTCAGCTCGTGGTACCGGCCTACATTCACGAAGGGTTGACGTGGCTGCAATCGAAGCTTGAGCTCAAACGAAAAGATCTTCTGGTCCTTCCGCCCGCTATCGTCGAGGTGACAGAAGAATGAGTCCGGCAACGACTGAGCATGGTGATCGCGTCCGTGATGCAGATGAGATGATCCGGGATTGCCTGGACTTAGATCGCCCACAGAGCTTCTTCCTGTACGCCGGCGCAGGGTCAGGAAAAACACATTCCTTAGTCACAGCTGTGAGCGAGCTGAAATCGCGTGAGCACAAAAGGCTGACCTTCGAAGGACGCCAAGTTGCCATCATCACCTATACCAATGCGGCGTGTGAGGAGATCGCCCGTCGGCTAGAGCACGATCCCTTGGTGGTCGTATCCACCATACATGCGTTTTCCTGGCGAATGATCCAAGGCTTTAATGACGACATCCGTGAATGGCTGCGCATCAAACTCGCGGAGGATATTGCTGAGCTGAACGATAAGCTCGCCAGAGCCAGGGGAGAAAACAAGACGGCGCGTGCAAACCGTGCGTCCCTCGAAAGCAAAACACGACGGCTGGCAGCACTGGGCGACGTCATCAACTTTACCTACAGTCCAACGGGGGAAAACCGGGGGCGCCAAGCGCTGAATCATGCCGAGGTTGTCCAGATGGCGGCAGCCTTTATTCAGCGGCCTCCTTTGCTGGACGTGATGGCCGATCAATACCCGGTGCTCCTGATCGATGAAAGCCAGGACACCTACGGCCCACTCATGGATGCTTTCCTGACCGCCCAATCACTGATCCCAAAGCGGTTTTGTCTTGGGCTGCTGGGCGACACCATGCAGCGGATCTACAACGATGGGAAAGAGCATTTGGAGCAGGTCATCCCTGCTGACTGGGCCATCCCAGAGAAACCCGTGAACAGACGATGCCCAACGAGGGTGGTTGAACTGATCAACATCATCCGCCGGGCCGCAGACGATCACCAACAGACCCCACGACCCGGTGCCATACGAGGGGCCGTACGTATGTTCTGCACCCGGCAGGTTGCTGCTGGTGGATTTGAGTTGGAGGCGCAGATCGCTCAGCGGATGTCGCAAGTCACCGGTGATGAGCAGTGGGCCGTTGGAACCTCGGCGCGAAAAACGCTCATCCTGGAGCACAAGATGGCTGGCAGGCGCCTCGGTTTTGAGGGGGTCTTTACCCCGCTCTACGCAGCTGAGCATCTGCGCACAAGCTTACTGGATGGCACGCTACCGGTACTCAGACTTTTCTTTGAGGGCCTCATGCCCATCTTGGACGCCGCCAATAGCAGCGAATTCGCCCTCATGGAAGCCGTGCGGTTGAGGTCACCCCTCCTCGATGCTGAGCACATGAAAGTCGCTCCCAATCAACTTGCATTGCTTCAGCAGGTTGGTGGTGCCTGTCAAACTCTGTGTGGGTTGTGCAGCGATAACGACCCTACCCTGGCCGAGATTGTGGGGGTGCTAGCGGAAACGGGGCTGCTCGAAATACCAGATCGGCTCAGAGTGGCCCTCGTGCTGGGTGTGACCGACGAGGAGCCCCCTGAGACCGTCGACCGTGAAGCACTTGAGGTGCATGCCTACCGGCTGCTGTTGGGGCGACATTATTCTGAAATGGCCGCATTCGCAGGGTATGCCCAAGGCTTGTCCCCTTTCGATACCCACCAAGGGGTGAAGGGGTTGGAGTTTCCAAGAGTCATGGTGATTCTCAATGATGAAGAGGCTGGAGGGTTCCTCTTCAGCTACGAGAAGCTGCTGGGCGTTGAGCCGCCCTCAGCGAACGACATCAAGAATCAGCGCGCTGGTAAGGATGACGCGCTGTCCCGGACGCGACGTTTGTTGTATGTCACTTGCAGCCGGGCCGAGGAAAGCCTCGCGATTGTGGTGTACACCGCGCAACCCGAGCTCGCGAAGCAACGGGTTATCGAGGCCGGCTGGTTAGAGCCTGAAGAGGTGGAGATCGTATGATCCCACCCGCTGATTCTGCCGAAAGGAGCTAGCCGGCTCTTACTCTCGCAACCACTTTCCAGAGCAGGGTAAAGACACGCTGGACGCATGACCCTTTTGGATCAATTCCGTCGCCATTTTACTCATCTCGCAACGTAACCTGCATCAGGACGGAGACGCACATGACGAGTGTGACAATCCAGAAAATGGATTTGAAGCGTTTTTCAGCCCTCATAGGGCAGTCGCGCAGCCCGATGACTGAGCTTTTCACCCGGGAGATTGGATGGTTCTCCAATGAAGAGGAGACCGTCCTCGGGATACTGCTGATCGACATCTTCGACAAGGATTTTACGGCCATATTGCTCGGGAGAGACGCCATAGGTCGCTATCGATGTTTCGACCAGAAGATTTCCATGGAAACGCCTCAGGAAGCTCATACCTGGCTGGTAGACCGCATTACGGCCGTGACTTTGAGCGGCCAGACGGTTTTCGAGCAAGACGATGAAACTGGTGAGGCGATGGAAATCTTCACCCCGGTCAAAGCAGAGGAAAAGCTTCATCCCTATTTTCGAATCCTGTCTACTCAACCTTCTCATGTCGCAGCAAGAGGCATCATCCGAGAGATGATGCCCCACTACGTCGATATCGACGGCAATTTCATTGAGCAATTCCAGACCACAGGCTTTGATGCAAGGGTCTGGGAGCTCTATCTGAACGCTTATTTGGTGGAGGAAGGGCTCTTCTTCGATCGCGAGCACTATGCCCCGGACTTTATCATTCAAAAGTACGGGCATAGCGTAGCCATCGAAGCGACCATCGTTGGCCGCAAGGGCCAGCTGACGGAGGCTGACTTCGACAAAATCACAGAAATGACTCCGGAGCAAATCAAGGAAAAAACCCGGGATGAAATGCCCATCAGGTTTGGAAGCCCGCTCTTTTCCAAGCTGCAGAAGAAGTACTGGGAGCTTGATCACGTCGCTGGCAAGCCACTGGTCATCGCTATAGCGGATTTTCATGAGAATCAGTCGATGCTGTGGACATCCACGGCCCTCATCAACTACCTCTACGGGGTGCATCACGACCATCACTATGATGAGGCAGGGAAGCTAATCATCACCCCTCAGAAAATCGATAAACACATCGTGGGCGCCAAAGAGATCCCGTCTGGCTTCTTCTTCCAACCAGGCGCGGAAAACATCAGTGCAATCATGTTCTCGGCAAGCGGCACCATTTCCAAGTTCAACAGGATGGGCAAGCAAGCGGGCTTTGGAGAAAGCACCGTACGGCTGTTCCGTATGGGCACTTACCACGATCATGATCCCGACGCTTCTATGCCGAAAATGTTCGCATATGAGGTCGATGAAAGCTGCGGGGAAACATGGGCCGAGGGCATGAGTATGTTCCATAACCCCAATGCCTTACATCCGGTACCGGAGAAGCTGTTTCCGTCGATTGCGCATCACTACTTTGAGGGTGAACAGATCGTGAGTCACCTTCCTGATTTCCACGTCTACTCGTCGCTGACCACGATTGTGAACGTTGTGAGTGATGAGGAATGGGAGCGTAGAAAATAGGGCAACAATGGTTGAACGGCTGTTTAACCGACAGGCCAACGCACTCCGCCAACATCCTGTATTAAGGCTTCCACGCCTAAGCAGCCGCAGGGCATGTCAAGAGTGCAATGGACATTTTAGCTGGCTAGCCGCATATCTGGGGGACGACATGACAGATCAGGTGATTGAAGATTCTGCTGAAATCACGTACTTCATCGACGAGTCAGGGAACACAGGCGATCTAATTCTCGGGGGAGAGGCCCTGAGCTACGGGGGACAACCCTATTTCGGTCTGGGGTGTCTTGGTATCAAGGATCTGGCGCAGTTTGAGCGTGACATTAATTCTTTGAAGCTTAAGCACCGCATACAGGCCAACGATCTTAAATCGACAAAAATCTACAAAAACAAGCCCAGCTTCATACTTGACCTTGTTAAATTAATCACGGATAGAAAGATACCATTCTTCATTGAGCTGGTGGAAAAGAAGTTTTTTGCCGCAACCAATCTCGTATTCTACCTTGTATGGCCGCCGTACTTTTCTGGCCCTGAAAGCAAGGGGCTGGATTTCATTCGCACAGTGTTTGCACAGATGCTCACCAAAGAGGCCCCAAACGAGGTCTTCACCAAATACTTCAAAGCGTGCCAGAGCCAAAGCAAGGAGGACCTGCTACAGGCCTTCGAGTACATATTGAAATTCGCTCGATCTGGAGCCACATCGCAGCATGCGAGCATGGTCGAATCGATTCTAGAAACAATAGATGACTTCCAGACTATGCTTCTCGACGAATCCTCAGAAACTGAGGTAGTTCGTCGGTTCCTACCCATGCCGGATCCTGGGAAGAAAGGGAAGGATGTATGGATATTGCCGAATTATTCTTCTCTGACTAACTTGTACGCACGAATCAATCATGCTCACGATGGCGAAATCAAACACGTGAAGCTGGTTCATGACGTTCAGACACAGTTTGACGACATCTTATTTTCGGCCAAACAAGCAGCCGAGGACGCGATACCTGAGCGAGAGATATCTCCCATCGCCAACTATCAGTTCTTGCAGCAGGCAGAGCTGTCGATAGCGCGATCAGAAGACTCAGTGGGCATCCAGGCAGCAGATATTCTTACGGGATTTATGGTTCGCTACGCACAAGACAAGGTCTTCTACAAGGTGGAAACTGCCCCGGAATTATCGATGGCCTTCCACCTCATGGCCTGCGCAGAGGATCCCGAAAAGGGCTATGGGGTCAACTATGTCTGGTGCCATAACATCCTAACTGCGCCGGTTTAGCCGGCACATCACAATGCGGCCACTCTACTGACTGGGTCGCCACTTCGACTGGCGATTACGCCAGCTTCGGGCTTGAACTTACATCGCCAAATTGCCATAAACACAGCGTCCAGTACCTGCGCAGCTCTCGAGCCTGGGGCAGCTTCGTCGACCAGTGACTCATCTTTCGAGCATGACGATCTACTGGCTCAGCCTCATTAGGATTGGGGCAAGAATCGGTACACGAGCAAGCGTGTTGCCAAGCCAATCAAGCCATCTACGGACATAAACTAGTTCCACAGATCGAACTGCGACGACTACAGATTACGGCATGATCGGCTGAGTTGCCCTATGGCAAGCTGGCCCAGGTTTGTAACGACTATACATTACGGTATGTGGTCATTCGGCTACCGTTCCACGCTCTACCGCTTTAGCCATCCTACCAGGCAGACCTTACGTAGATGCCTCCGCCGGCTGATCTGATTGTAAGGTCACAGCACGACCCCTTTTGCGAGTTGCAGGAGCATTTCTTCAACCTGGCTTGTGCCTTGCTGAGTTGTAAGCATCTGCATTGGTGCCATTCCGCCGAATCGCACTTTGGGCTTTGAGAGCCAATGCTTGGCTTTCTCGGACTCACCAAACACCGCATCGGCCATAGCGTGGATATGCGCGACGCGAAAGAAGCGGTCACTCTCTTCAACTGTCAGGAGCTGATCACGGTTGATGCGATTTTTTAGCGCCTGCGGTGGGATGATTTGATCACGTTCGAGCGGCGACACCGTTCCATCTTCAGTCAACTGCACCAGTCGGGCTGCGGGAAAACCTTTCGTAATGGAGTTGTAAATATCCATATCACTGGCCAAGACAGAAATATCAAGCAAGGTTTCTAGGTGTGCACGGTACGCAGAGTATCCAGAGCCGCGAAGAAGTTCAGCTCGCATAGCGAATCTCCTGTCCCTTTTCAGTACCTTACATCCCACCTCAATGGCGCATGGGCGGGCGATCCGTTGGAATTTCGAACCTCATCCCGTTTGAACCTTTCGCGAGGTGCCCTGCCCTACTCGCCAGAATAACGGAACCGAGTTGGTCGACGTAGACGCCAAGAAGACCGCCCTCAACTAAAAGGCAAGGAGGGCCATGACGATCGTAGTCAGTCCTCGTTTCCCACTCAGGGATTCGAGCATCGTTTCTATCACGGCAACCGCTATCACTGCCTTTTTCTGCCAAGGCAACGCTCGCCTGGGATTATCAATGGAGTGATGACGGCGCTCGAGCGTTAGCCCTTTCTGTGCCTACAGGATACCTGGCGCGACGAACCCAAGCGCTCCAGCCTGCTTTACCCCAGCGACTTGACTGCCTTCAAGCCAACAACTGAGGTGTTGATTGTAGGCACCGTAAGGCCACCTGAAAGCCACCCTCTATCCACGTTTTACGCCTTGCTGAGAATTGGCTAACTGGAAAACGCCTTCGCTTGCGCGGCCCCCGCTACTGGCAACAGAGCCTGCTGGGCTGCTGGAAACTGAGCGAGTCTGAGCCAACGAACGGCGTCGCCCTGCTCCATGGAAATGCTTATGGCGGCTGCATCGGTTAAAAGCCGCACTACGATGAGGGCGAATATTTTCCTGATAACCCGGTCGACTGCGGTTTTGTCGACCTGCGCACGGTTGACTCCGCACAACGTTACCATGCTCAAAGTCTGAGATGATCCTCTTAAGGAGTTTGATCGTCCGATTTCACCTGCCGGTTTCGGCCTGCTACCAGGCCATGTCCCTGAACGCCAACACTATGCAGGGACCCACACCATGACCTTGCGTTTTCACACTATCCTCGCTTTCGATGAACGGATACAACGCATCAATCTGTTACAAGCCACGCCGCTAAAGAGGTGCGCCGTGGGTAATCCGATTAAGGCCGAACGCACGGGTAGCCGCCTCGATGCAACTGCAAGGACTGCGCGCCTAGGCCGCCAAGAAGTTCAAGGCCACGACCAATTCCCAGCACTCGCTGCCAGTAGCAGAGAACCTGCTTAAGCAGGATTTCACGGCATCTGCGCCGAATTAGAAATGGGGTGACATCACCTACCTGCATACGGGGGAAGGCTGGCTGTATCTAGCAGTGGTCATTGATCTGTATTAACGGATGGCGATCGGCTGGGCTATGAGCGAACGCATGAAGGCCGACTTGGTCTGCAATGTCTTGCACATGGCGCTGTGGCGACGCAGGCAGCCTAAGGGAGTGATCGTGCATAACGACCGCGGCAACCAGGATGAAAGTTTAGCGTCAAGCTAGGTGCCATTGGCACACCGGAAATTGGTGCAACTAGTCTGTTACAAAACATTTGCAACAGGATGGGTCGTTTGGGCTGCAACACCCATTCAACCATGAATCCCCCCAGCTACGCAGCAGTGATGCTATTTCCGGCTATGCCGAGAAAGCAACACCAAGCGAAACGACCTACTTTGTTCAACGACAGGCTATGTTGGAAATGTTCATGAGCCACCTAAGCCACTGATTCGACCAATTCGTTTTCGACGTCTACTCTTTCAACGGGCTATGTCCATAGCGTTCATGATGATTCCTTGAATGTCGAATTGAAGCTGAGAAATTCGGGCTCTGAAGTCGCTTTCGATAAGGAAATTTCATTCCACACGGTTAAGCATTGGAGCCTCGTGACAGACCGGAATCACCAGATTGTGGATGTTTCAGCTACCTATGACGTCTCTCTCTCCGAGAAGGCTGGAAGCGTAGCCAGGAAAAAGATTCACCACGAATTAAAGCCTCAAGAAACGGATAGAATCAGGTTTAAGCTGCGCTCGAAATTTTGGGCAGACCCGGACGGATTGTCGCTCTATCTCATTGAGATTAACGTTCATTTCAATGAGGAAACGGCGCCAGCGACCTTCCGTCAGACGATTGTGAACGTGCGTCCATCGCACATTAGCCAAGCCTCGTTTTTTGGAGGCTACTCACCCGAAACGGTAACGAATAACAAGGCCTTGGCCCGCGAGGTTCTTGAGTTGCATGCAGGAGGTGTTGGCGTTGAGGACTATGTGGTCGGAGCGTTGGAGTCATGGATGCTAGCGCCCGACACACCGTAGGCTACAGGCAGAGTTGTTGATGCTGCTGGCGTGTTGCCGCTGACCGAAAACTGACCCAGGTGTTCAACTGCTTCTGCTCGCTTTTCGAGCAGGAGAACACAGGGTGATCAGCATGGAAATGTTGGGGAAAATTCGGCGATGTACTTTCGCGACAAGCTGTCGCTGCATCAGATAGCCAAGCGTACCGGGCTGTCGAGAAACACTATTATGGGTGAGAGCACTCGGAGCCGCTCAGCCGGCGTACCAACGGTGCGCAACCTTTAACAAAGTCTGCATGGTTTCAAGGCGAAATTCGATGGTCTGGCTGGTCGACAGTAGATCGTCAACCAACTCTGCGGCGATTTGGCGTTGTTCTTGAGCATTGGCGCTTTTTACGACATTGCCAATTTTGTCCAGACCAATCATTGACCGGAGATCGAGTGACGCCGTCAGTTCGTTGCACAGTTTTCCCAGCATCAGACGCACTGTCCGTGGTGGTAGGCGGTCAAGGAGGTTGGCGATTACACGCATTGCATTATGACGGCGGGCAGTCGTCTCCAGGTGTAGATCGCTGACCAGCTCATGGAGCAGGTGCGCGTGGTCATCGCTTAGGACGACATTATCAGCGCGCGTTGACAGTTGCTCAACCACACCGCGAGTATCGCCAGACATCAGCAGGTTGTAGATAACGCTGGTCCCGGCACCAAACTTTCGACTTATTGGATCTTCAGACAGCAGAAGCAGACTCTGAAGAGAGTCTGGCCAACGAATACCAACAAGGCTGGACAGGAATTGACGAAGCTCTCTACAGTCATCGCGGATGGTCGTTGTCTTTGTATCCTTGTCCAAGGTTACATAACGCTTACCCAATAACGCTTGGGCCTCAACTGGTTGATCTAGGAGTGAGCCTTCATTCACCAGTAACTGGGTCAGTCGACCGAGCAGCAACGGGTCATCCTGAAGATCGCGATAGAAGTCCGGAAAGCTCACCCGCGCTGCACTGAGTGCACCCAGGGATATGGGGTGAGCAGTCACCGATCCCTCGTGCAGACCGCCTGGTCGCTCCCCTGCACTGCCCTCGTATTCACGACGTTTCGCCAACCACCAGGACTGTGCAAAAGCGTTGACAATTTGCAGAGCGTTCCGGGGATCCGCGACATTCACATGGATCATCCGATCAATCACTTGCTCCGGGCTGGTGCCCGAAGTCTTCAGGTCGCTGACAATCTCAGTAAATGACAGGAGATTTTTCAGCGCGAATTGCCTCATGTCTCCTCGAGGTACTGGCGGGATTTCAAGTCGAAATTGGAAGATGCGATCAAGGTACCGACGAGCGTCCATGTGCGTGAAAACGGTACCTGGCTGCTCAGGGTTTTTGCCGCGACCACGCGCCAGCGCATCGGCTACTTTTGCTTCGTCACACGAGATCACAAACACTAGTCCCAACCCGTGTGGAAGCTTTTCAGAGGGGATTTCCATGAACGCCCGGACGGCGTCGAGGCCGAGCACCATTTCTTCTGCTGAGAGCCGATCCAGATCATCGACGAAGATCACCAGGCGCTCGCAAGGGTTTACTTTTCGAAATATCCCCGAAGGCTCCTTGAACGCTTTCAACTGTTCGAGGAGCATCTCTTCGTATTGTTCTGCGCTGGCGCTGGGAAGAGAAACCTTGGTGATCGACCGGAAGCTATCGACCTTTGAGGGCTTCAGGTTCTTGAGTAGATAGCTGTAGGCACCGCTTATTGCCAAGATGAAGGTCGATCGAACATAGGGGTCGCTCCATGGGAGGACGGTTAGCCCAACCCACAGCACACCAAAAAGCAACAGTATGGCCACCAGGAAGGCAGGCAACGGCATCGACCACGCGCGCCATAACTGACAGGCATACTCTCGAAATCCTTTCCACTGATGCTCAACCTGTGTGATGTTGCGGAAGAGCTTGTCATGAAGCGCCTGTTCGTCTCCCCCAAGCTCGATAAAAACATGGCGCAGAAGCGCGCGCTTGATGTCCTGATCTTTCCCGCCGAAACGCCAGGCATTAAAAGTGATGCTCTTGATGCGAGACCTGCGCGAGATTTTACCGGAACCGTCGGATGCACCGTCTGCGAGGCCTTGGGTGTAAAGCTCTTTGATAGAGCTTTTCCCGGTTCCCCATCCGCCGAGTAATCCAATGCTGAACGGAGGCTTATGGTGATCGGCCTCAATGAGGCTCTGGAGTGCCTGGGAAAAATGCCTGTGACCAAATGCATCCTGAGCTTCGTTTTCGATTTGCCGATCTAGCACTGCCGGCATTGGCTTGTAGGATTCAGGCATGCGTTGCGTCCTTCAACGTGTTACTGGCGGGCTGCCACTATCGCTCAAGCCTACTGGAAGGGTGGAGGGCAACACAACTTTGCCCTTGGTACAAATTTGGGCTCGAATTCGTGCTAAGCATTAAAGCCAAATCACAAAGGCCGTCATCGACGTGATCACATTGCGATAAAACTGAGTTAGACGACGGAACATCCCTTCTCCTATGCCATTGAAAGACTGCTTGGGGAACCGCCAATAATTTATACGAGGCGCTATGTTTGATACGCTTGTTTCGTCGCTAACACAGTCAACAGTCCATGGGATTAGCACTCACGCACCTCGTTGACCATCAGGTGGGCCACCATGTTAACCAGCTCAGCAGATGTCCGCCCTTGAACTTGCAGGTCTGCTTGGCGCACGCGGTCGATAAAATCCGTAATCCCCATTTGCAACAGATCTACAGCGCCATCAGCCCTGCGCAGTTCCAATTGTGTGTACCCGTCAATACCCTGCCCGCCAATGCCCATTACCGCATGCGCCAGAGCATGAGTTGTCGTAGAAACTGTTGGGATAATACGCCAATAGAGCGCGTGTTTCGCAGTTTGAAAACTGAATGGGTAGCGAGTGTGGGCTACATGACGGCTCACGAAGCGCACCGAGACATCAATCATTACCTGATGCATCGGTACAACTGGATTCGACCGCACCAGTTCAACGATGGGCTGGCCCCGCCTCAGGCCGAGAAAAAACTTAACGTCGTGTCCGGGATTAGTTGACCACTACAATCTCACCCGTTTGAAAGTGCTGTAAGCGCAGCGCTTCTGCTCGCTCGTAGGCCCCCAACATATTTTTCTCGGCTATGATGATCGAGCAGATCACAAAGAAGCCAGAGCTTCCCGATTTCGACGTATCCAGGTCATGATTGCCAGACTCATCGACGAATGCGAACGTCCTTCCCACGCAACTACTCCATCAGTCAAAGCGCAATGCGCCGCGACTCGCATGTTACCTGAGTTCCAGCCGGCCGCAGCCATATAGTCAGCTAGTCTGGTGGAGGAATTTTTCGGCAACACACGCTGCCTTTTCCTATCGAAAAAGCCTCAGATCGCGGATCGGATAGACGAACTCACGGAAGCATGGGATAGCGGACAGCTCGGCAACGCTAAGAATAAATGAGACGACCACAATGCGCTTCCTTGAAGCTCCGGCGCACCAGACTCCAGGCATTATCAACCAGCGCAAAACGCCTATTCTGGTCAAAAAATTTCGATGTTTTCAACATTTGCATATACATCCAAGCTGACATCGACCGCCCTGTCCAACCTCAGAAGCGCTCCACTTCCCTGCGTTTCTTCGGCATCAGTACATGCAGTAGAGTCAGCGAAAATCACGATCGCCTTCTGCCCAGTCTTTGAACTGGGGTAGATGATTCCGTCTATCTGAGCTCCATCTCCAGTCCGATACACATGTCGAAAATACTCTGTCACCACTTGGGTGGGCACGTACTCAGCGTGTGCTCTATCACTACGCTCAATTGGCTTGGTGAAATCGTCGATAAAGTTATTCATGAACCGGTAATAGTTACGCAGCTTCTGGAGTGTTGGATCGAAGAGGCTGGGAACAGGAAGCGACTTCGATAGATCCACCACTCTAAGATCTCGAAGAGCAGTGAACTCGCCCGAGGCGACCTTCTTCCCCTTCGCATTGTCAGGCTCGTAAATCTCACGAATGGCTGTATTGAGATCAAATGCACCATAGAACATCGGAATGCCTACTGGGCTCATCCTATTAGGCATATTTGCTCGTTCGGCTGGAGGTGGGCCAAGATCCTTGGCCTGCGTTATCAACTCGTCCTGGTCGACGATCCGAACGCGATAAATTTTTTTCCCGCCCGGAACCGTATCAATAAGACCTAGACTTCCCACAACCCGGCCCAAGGTCTCCAGGATGTCAACCGGGTTCATTTCGTCATGCTGGTCACGATCGTATGCTGGGTTGACCGCCCTGAAAAAGACGAACCGCGCGGTGTGAGTGATGAATTTACTGAAGCTCTGCCAGCCGTAGACCAATATCTTGTGAAGAGGGAGAGAATACGGGTCTTTCTCGCACCATCCGGTGTCATGAATTGACCCGGCAATGGTATCTAGAATCTCTTCTGGGCAATCGGGGCCTACGTCGTAAAGCAGCTCATAAATGTTGTAAACATTACCTTGCCACCCACCTTCTCGGGTCTCGTAGGGAAGTCCTTCATTGGCTGGATCGCCCCACTCCAAGCAGAGGCTGTTCACCACGTGCTCTATCACATTATCCATGGCGGACACTTTGACTGATCTATCGCAGTAGGAGCAGGTACCGGGACTACGATGTCTCCTTACGAATTTTTTCAGCCCAGCGTCTTGAATGCACCTCTCGCATACATAGGTATCCTCAACGCTCGAATAGCCGCGCTCCATTTCCTCTTCCCGCATCCTTTGGACTCTGCCCATCCCGGTAATCTCATTCTGTAGTGAATCTAATCTGCTGGCTTTGCCGACGCAGAAACTTAGAGGATCTCGAAATCGGGGAGTCCTAATCGGCCTTCAAGTAGTAAGGGGGAAATCGCGGGCATCACTCTATCCATGCTGCGGCGACTGACCAAAACCTCTGAGGCTGATAGCCGACGTCGCGAACCCTAGCTTAGCCTTTTCGGTGATCTATCGAAACGTTCGACTCCATGCGGTGAACGCGGGCGGCGATGCCGACCTAATGGCTTAGTAAACTCAATTCCCCGCCCTGCTCTTGCGTACCAAAGCGCTCGCCCATTTCGGGCCAGCCGAAGACGTGTTTGCAGATGCATATACCACGCAGACACGCTTTCTGAAAGGTAGGCGCAGTCGAAGGATTCCAGTGGATGTTTGATCTAGGGTGATCCAATATTTGGCGGCTTTTACAGCGTAGTACGCTTACTACTTTAGGATTGAGACAGCGTTGATGCGATTTTTTTTGGATACAAACATTTGGAGCTACATCGCGAATGAGGATGCTGGCTGTGAGCTTGCAGCGGTCGCTAGGGCCGCAGACGTTGAGATTGTCGTCTCCCCTGCCGTGGTGGATGAGGTACAGCAACTGCCGGTTCCGGAAGCCCGCCGCAAGGTTCTGCAGCTACTGACAAAAAAGGACTGGAAGCGACTGATGCCCGAGGTGTTCAGCGAATGCGCGGAGCTCAAGTCAGAGATCATCAAGCTTCGACCTGAGTGGGTCATAGCCGAACCTAACCTTAGGGAGTTCAATCGGGTCAGGTACGACTGGGTAAGGCGAACCGGAGGCTACTGGGATCGCGCGCGCCGGGAGATCGAAACACCACCAACGAATGAAAGTGTTCGACGGGACGAAGAAGAACGCTTGGCTGTGGAGCAGTCGTTCGCGATAAGGGAGCGCATGAAGAAAACCAAGCCTGGCGGAGATACACACCTACAGTACGTCGGGCATGTCCCAGAGGCTGGCACTCCAGGCTGGACTGGAAAGCCCGTGCATTACTGGCGGATGCCCAGTCTGCACATGTTCAAATCGGAACTGCAGGTGTATGAGAGTGCGGTGAGAGAATGGCTCGATAGCGAAATTGACGTGCCCGCTATGCTTTCATCGCCAGAGTCGATGAATCGATTATGGCTGCACGAGTTAGACCCCGCCGCAGTTCCGCGGCAATGGCTGCGTGGATCGTTTGAGTTTCTTCAAGCTTGGCACAAAGTCACTACCGGCACCCCTGGCGACACACGACTGGCGACCCATCTAGTTGATGCGGACATCATCATATCGGCCGATAAGAATTTCGTCCGCTTTGCAGAGCGTTGTAGAGAGGATGCACCGTTCAAAATTGGCAAAACACTGCGTGCGCAGGCAAATCGAGTTGGCGTGGACGAGGTGCTGCAATGGATCTCCAAGCCCGACACCCTTTGATGTTCTGTTTCGTGGGTACGCTGTTGATTCCTAGGCCTGTTCCGGGGCAGATGCCCCACAATTGCAGTCGGCTGAAACGAGGTAGCCAGTATGAATGACAACCGTGAGCAGTCGGGTAACGAGCAAGAGCTAGAGAGTTTCCTGCAAAAACAGCAGGCGGACTTCAACGAGCGTAGCTATTGGCTTCAGCATTCGCTGGGCGCGGAAACCCATTGGCTTTTTATCCAGGCGTATGATGCCCTGAAACATGAACTCTACTTGCCGGCTTGCACTGGATTTCTGACCGGAATTGAGGGCTCGCTTCGCAATACGATGGCTCAAGTGAAGATCCCTGCCCCAATCGACAACGTTGACGATATCTCACTGCTCAGTAACTCACTGTTGCGCCAAGCTAGGGCCAATGGCATGTCAATCGACGCCTTAGGGAAACTCTGAAGAAGACTTCCTTATTTTGGCAAAATGCCCGGACTCCACCCGCCGAGTTTTCCGATGAAGCAGATGACCTTCGCCGACGCCGAGTACGCCGGCAAGCGCAAACAGACCCGCAAAGAGCTGTTCCTGATCGAGATGGATCGGGTGGTGCCGTGGAAGGGTTTGGTTGCCTTGATCGCCCCGCATTATCCCAAGGGCGAAGGCGGTCGTCCGGCGTATCCGCTGATGGCGATGCTGCGGGTTCATCTGATGCAGAACTGGTTTGGCTACAGCGACCCGGCGATGGAGGAAGCGCTGTACGAGACCACCATCCTGCGCCAGTTTGCGGGT
>NZ_FPBC01000026.1 GCF_900116605.1 Pseudomonas marincola | reverse complement strand
CAGGTCTTTATAGACAAACAGCGCGACAAAGCCTGCGTACACCGCGGCTACGGCGGCAGCCTCGGTCGGGGTGAACATGCCCGAGTAGATCCCGCCGAGAATCACTACCATCAAAAGCAAGCCCCAGATGGCCTTGCGCGCAGCCGTGAGGAACTCGCGTACGGTGGCACGCGGCTGTGCAGGCAGATTCATTTTGCGCGCGACAATGTAAATCGCCAGCATCAACGCAAGCCCCAGCAACAGACCCGGAATAACCCCGGCCATGAACAGCTTGCCGACCGATTGCTCGGTTGCAGCGGCGTAGACCACCATCACGATCGACGGCGGAATCAGAATGCCCAGCGTACCGGCGTTACAGACGATACCGGCGCCGAACGCCTGTGGATAACCCGAGCGCACCATGCCGGCAATCGCAATCGAGCCGACTGCGGCAACGGTGGCAGGCGATGAACCAGACAACGCGGCGAACAGCATGCACGCCATAACGGCCGAAATAGCCAGACCGCCACGGATGTGGCCGACGCAGGCGTTGGCAAAGTCGATCAGGCGCTTGGCCACGCCGCCGGTGGTCATGAATGCGCCGGAAAGCAGGAAGAACGGAATCGCCAGCAGCGTGTAGTGCTCGGAGGTTTCAAACAGCTTGATGGCCAGCGAGCGGACCGAGTCCGGGCTGAACAACATAATCGTTACCGAGCCGGCGAGGCCCAGCGAAACCGCAATCGGCACGCCGATGAACATCAGCGCGAACAGCGCGGCAAAGAGGAACAGAATGGTCATTATTTTTGCGCCTCGTGTTCTTTCAGTTTCAGCGCATCGGCGGCTTCATCAGCCAGGCCGAGGCCAGTCTGCTCGTTACGCAGAATTCGCACGAAGATTTCAAAGAAGCGGATAAATACCATCGCGTAGCCAAACGGTACGATGGCCGCGATATGCCATTGGGCGATGCCGTAATGGCCGAGGTCTTCTGCGCCGATGCCCGCGATGAACAGGGTTTTCACCCAGTCAAAGCTGCCAATTGCAATCATGCCGGCGTAAGTCAGGCAGGCGATGCAGGCGATAAGACCGATTATGCGTTGTACGGGGCGTGAAGCCAGTTTTACCAGCGCATCAACACCGATATGGCCAGCGGTGCGCACACCGTAAGCCAGACCGAAAAAGATCAACCAGGCAAATAGCGCCTTGGTCAGGGCAATACTCCAGGTCATGGACTGAGCCATGTCGAGGATATGGTCGCCAATCCACAGCAAGGACTCGCTGGCGCCTTCCCAGTTGTCAGCCCAACTGTAGAAGAAGGTGTACAGGTTGTTGAGGATTACATAGGTAAAGGTAACCAGAGTCATGGCACCCAACAGAAAGGCAATAAAACCTTCCTCGAAGTGGTCCCAGGCTCGCCGCAGGGCGTTCATCGATAAATTCTCCAGAGGTATGAACTGCTGGCCAGAACCGGCATGGAGCTGGCCAGCCGTAATGGCCGGCAGCGGGCGTGGCCGCTGCCGGGAGTCGTGCCTTACGGCAAACTCACCTTACTGGTTGGCAGCCTCAGCTGCTTTGATCAGGTCGGCACCGATATCACCTTCAAACTTCTTCCAGACCGGCTTCATGGCATCGCGCCACTCAGCACGCTGCTCTGGCGTGAGGGTGATGATTTCGCTGGTTTTAGCGTCGATGATGCGCTGCTTGTCACCGGCGTTCAGGGCTTCAGCCTGCTTGTTCACTTCAGCAGTAACTTCCACGATGATCTTGTCCAGTTCAGTGCGGACATCAGCCGGCAGGCCGTTCCAGAACTTGGTGTTGGTGATCAGCATGTAGTCGAGTACACCGTGGTTGGACTCGGTGATGTACTTCTGAACTTCGTTGAACTTCTGGCTGTAGATGTTCGAGTACGGGTTTTCCGCACCGTTAACCACGCCAGTCTGCAGGCCTTGGTAAACCTCGGCGAAGCTCATTTTGCGCGGGTTGGCGCGAACGGCTTTGAACTGCTCTTCGAGTACGGCAGAAGCCTGTACGCGGAACTTCAGGCCGCGAGCATCTTTAGGCTCGTACAGGGCTTTGTTGGCAGACAACTGCTTCATGCCGTTGTGCCAGTAGCCGAGACCGGTGATGTTCTTCGATTCCATCGAAGTCAGCAGTTCCTGACCCTCTGGGCTCTGCTGGAACTTGTCGACTGCGTTGATATCGTTGAACAGGAACGGCAGATCGAAAATCTGCAGTTTCTTGGTGTATTGCTCAAACTTGGCCAGTGATGGCGCGATCAGCTGAACGTCGCCCAGCAGCAGCGCTTCCATTTCCTTGCCGTCGCCAAACAGCGAAGAGTTCGGATAAACCTCAACCTTCACTTTACCCGGCAGACGCTCTTCAGCGAGCTTCTTGAACAGGTTGGCACCTTGGCCTTTCGGGGTGTTATCGGCCACTACGTGGGAGAATTTGATGACGATCGGGTCGGCTGCTTGAGCCATACCAGCGATGCTCAGTGACAGGGCGCACGCGAGCGCCTTGGCAGAAAGTTTGAACATGCGATGCTTCCTCTTTTTGTGGTTATCGCGGTAGCGCGTATTACTGGGCAACAACTGCAAGTCTAGGCGGCCTGTCAAAAAATGACGGGCAAAGGCTGCAATAGACCGAATTTACCGCGTTGTGGGCCAGGACTTAACTAGAGCAACCGGCATGCCAGCCTGTGCCCAGCGCCATAAAATGAGCGCTGCTATGCGTGGCACGGCGGTTTAGGCCGCTCGAAAAAAACCGAATGCCGGTTATAGAAAGTGACTTGGTCGGGACATGTGGCGGAAATCCGCCAACTACTCCGCCTCGTCTGGCGAGCTTCCGCCACTCAGGCCGTGTTTGCGCAGTTTGTCGTGCAGGGTTTTGCGGGGCACGCCAAGCGCCTCGGCCACGCTGCGTAATGAATTGTGCGAGCGGGCAAGCTCACTGGCGATCAGGGATTTCTCGAAAGCTTCGACCTGCTCGCTCAGTGTGCCGCTGAACTCAGCCGTGACGTTCGATGCATCGGCGCCGGCTTCCAGCCCTAAATCAAGGCCCAAGGCAAAGCGTTCAGCGGCGTTGTGCAGTTCACGCACATTGCCGGGCCAGGGGTGGCGCAGCAGTTGTGCGCGCTGCGCGGCAGTGAGTTCGCGCACAGCCAAACAGTGGCGCGTGCTGGCGGTTTCGGTGAAGTGTTGGAACAGCAGCAGAATATCGTCGGCGCGCTCGCGCAGGGGTGGAATCCGCAGCGGCGCGACGTTCAGCCGGTAATACAGGTCAGCGCGGAAGCGGCCCTGATCCGCCGCTTGGCGAAGGTCTTCCTTGGTTGCGGCGATGATGCGGATATCCAGAGGAATCAATTGGTTGCCGCCCAAGCGCTCAACCACACGCTCCTGCAACAGGCGCAGTAACTTGACCTGCACATCGAGGCTCATGCTTTCGATTTCATCGAGAAACAGGGTGCCGCCTGCGGCAAATTCGAACTTGCCGATCCGGCGTTTCTGCGCGCCGGTAAAGGCGCCGGCTTCGTGGCCAAACAGCTCACTCTCGACCACAGACTCAGCCAGTGCGCCCGCATTAATCGCCACAAAAGGGCCGGAGCGGCGGTTGGATAAATCGTGCAGGGCACGCGCTACGACCTCTTTGCCAGCGCCGGTTTCACCGAGAATCAGCACATCGGTATTGATCCCGGCCAGCGCGCCGATCTGCTCACGCAAGCGTTGCATGCCAGGCGATTGCCCGACCAGCCGAGCAGCGAGTTGCTTGCGGTCCGCCAACTCCAAACGCAGGCTGCGGTTCTCCAGAACCAGCTGGCGTAGCGCCAATGCGCGGCGCACCGACTCAAGCAAGTCGTCGCTGGCGAACGGCTTTTCAAGAAAGTCATAGGCGCCGCTGCGCATGGCTTGCACCGCCAACGGCACATCACCGTGGCCGGTAATCAACAGCACGGGCAATTGCGGGTCTTGTTCATGCAGTTGCGCCAGCAGTTGCAGGCCATCAATACCCGGCATGCGAATATCACTGACCACCACGCCTTGCCAGTCCGGCTGAATCAGCTCGGCAACACCCCGCGCATCGGCGAGCGTGACGACCTTCAATCCAGCCAGATCAAGGGTTTGGCTCAGGGCCTGACGCAGGTGTGGATCATCATCAATCAACAGCACCTGAGTGTTAGCGTCGAGGCGGGTCATGTGAGGGTTCCTTTGCAAGCGACTGCACAAAAATAGGGGCGGTTTAGCACGGTGTTCAAGGTTGCACTGCTGCCAGTATGCAAGCTACGAACCAGCTCGGCCGCGACGCTTCACGTCTCATTGGCCAAATCATCACTCACCCGGCTCATGCTGTTCTCACCGGCCTTCATGCGCAGGATCAACAAAGCGCCGCCTTGCGGATGATTGTCGAAGCTGAGTTCGCCGCCGAATGCGCGCATCAGGCTGTCGCAAATCGCCAGTCCCAATCCGAGCCCCTGCGCGCTGGTCTTGGTGGTGAAAAATGGCTCCCGGGCGCGTTGCAGCGCCTCGGCCGAGAAGCCAGTGGCGTTGTCGCGGATGTGCAGTTCAATGCCGTCTGCGCTGACCACGCTGCTCAACCACAAACGCCGTGGCGGAGGTACCTCGCTGAGCGCATCAAGGGCATTGGCCAGCAGGTTGCTGAGCACTTGGCGCAGGCGGGTTTCCCCGGCTTGTACCCACAAGGTGGCTTCAGGCAGGTCGCGGATCAGCTCGACATCCAGCGCACGGCGGCGTTTGGCCAGCAATGCCAATGCATCGTCCAGAGCGGATTGCAGCGCGACGGTTTCGGGTGCGTGACGGTCGCGGCGGGCAAAGGCGCGCAGGTGGGCGATGATTGAAGCCATGCGCTCGGTGAGTTGGCTGATGAGCTTGAGATTGGCGCGGGCATCGTCGGTGCGCTGGTGATCGAGCAATACGCCAGCGTTGTCGGCATAGCTGCGAATGGCGGCGAGTGGCTGATTGAGTTCATGGCTGATGCTGGCTGACATGGTGCCAAGCGCCGTCAGTTTGCTTGCCTGTACCAGTTCGTCCTGCGCGCGCACCAACTCCTGTTGGGCTTGCTCGCGCTCCAGGACTTCCTGGCGCAGGCGACTGTTGAGTTGTTCGAGGTCGAGCGTGCGTTCCAGCACGCGTTGTTCCAGCACCTGGCGGGCGTGTGTGTCGAGCGCGATGCGCTCCAGATAATGGCGTCGGCGCTGCATGAGTAGACCGAGCAGCAATATCAGCATCATCAGCGATGCGCCGCCCACCGCAACTGCCGTGCGCACCGGGCCATCGAGCATGCGCCGTGGCGCCAGAATGCTCACCGTCCAGTCGATATCTTCCAGATGCGTGCTCTGCTTGAGCCAGGCTTTTTCATTGAGGTGCAGGGGTGACGGTGACTGAATGCGATAGGGCTGGGTGTCGGCAATCACCGCACGTTCGGCGTTATCCAGCGGGCGCGTCGAGCGAAAGCGCCAGTCAGGATGCGAGGTGAGAATCACCACGCCGTAGTTGTCGGTTACCAGCAAGCGCTCAGGGCGATCGCCCCACAGGGTTTCGGTGTGATCGAGATCGACTTTGACCACGACCACGCCGAGTATGTTGTCGCCATCGCGCACCGCATCGGCGAAGAAGTAGCCGCGCTTGCGCGACGTTGTGCCCAGCCCGAAGAAGCGGCCGTGGCGGCCTTGCAAGGCTTCGCGAAAGTAAGGACGGTAAGAGAAGTTACGGCCGACAAATGAGTCTTCGTCGTTCCAGTTGGAGGCCGCGAGGGTTTGACCGTTTGGCGCCATGAGGTAGATCACATCGGCGCCGGTTTGCTTGCGCAAGCTCGCCAGTTGCCGGTTCACCTGATCTTGCAGGGCAATATTGGTTTGCCCTTTGAGCAATTGGCGCAGGCTCGGCAACTGGCCAAAAATCGGCGGCAGCACTTCGTAGCGGCTCAGGGTGCCGAGGAGGTTGGCCACGTATAAATCGAGAATCTGGCGCTTCTGGTCATTGAGCTGCGCGCCGTAATAGCGCTCGATAGAGACCTGCAGCGGCCATAACAACGGCGCCAGCAATACCCCGAGCAACAGCAGACTGCGCCAACGAAGGCGGCGGGGGACGGTGGCTTTGATCGGGGCTTGGCTCATAGGCGCATTATGCACAGCGCGCCGGAAAAGCGCTTGTGCGCGTGCCCGGCATTTTGCAGCGTATTTTCAGCCTGAGCGCCGCGCCCTCAAAGCATCCAGTCGATAGGCAGAATCGACAGGAAACCCACCATGCTGCGTGACCACAAGCTGCTGCCCGGCTCCTTGGTGTGGATAATTTGTCGATCGGCGTCTTGTTCGAGCCAGATGATATTGCCTTGTTCATCGAGCTTGAGCTGATAGGCGAACTGGCGCAGGTCACGGTCGAAAGCCTCTTGCATGCGTTGCGCCAGATGCGGGCTGTCGATGACGAAACCGAGTTCGGTGTTGAGGTTGGCCGAGCGTGGGTCGAAGTTGAACGATCCAACAAAGACCCGCGTGCCGTCCACAGCAAAAGTTTTTGCGTGAAGGCTGGAGCCGTTACTGCCGAATGAGTTGCGGCCTTTGGCCTGTTTGCTGGTTGGAGCGAGCCTGCGTACCTCGTAAATCTCGATGCCGGCATTGAGCAAGTCTTTGCGCGATTTGGCATAACCCGCATGCACTGCGGGCACATCGGTGGCCTCGAAGGCGTTGGTTAGCACGCGCACTTTGACCCCGCTCTGGCTCAGCTTGCTAAACGCGTCCACCCCAACTTTGGTCGGGACAAAGTAAGGCGAAACCAACTCTACGTGGTGAGTGGGGGCGACCAGAATGTTGCTGATTCTGTTGATGAGCAATCCATCGGGCGCAGCCTTGCCTAATCCTTTGGCTGGATCGTCACTGACCATGCGGGTGCTGGCCCAAATCAACTCCAGTTCACCATCGAGCAGCTTGCTGATAAAGGGCAGGTTTTTCAGGGCTGTTACGTAGGCATTGGCCTTGGAATTGTGTTCGATGGAAGTGGCTGCTGCGCCAATGGCTTCGCGCTCGGCCGCGTCAGCCTTGGGCAGAAAGTCGTTCACCGCATAGGCCGATTCGCTGGCCCAGTAGCGGTCAAAGCTGCTGGACACATCGCTCACCACTGGCCCGACCGAGATGACATCCAGGTCCGCAAACAGAACGCCGTCGGTTGCGCCAAAGTAGGCATCACCGACGTTGCGCCCGCCAATGATGCTGGCCCGGTTATCGGCGGTGAATGATTTATTGTGCATGCGCCGGTTGGAGCGCTTGAAGTCGGTGATAAATCCGGTCCACTTCGCCGAACGGGTGCGAAACGGGTTGAACAGGCGCACTTCGATGTTGGCATGGCTGTCGAGTGCGGCAAGTTCGCGGTCGATGCCGCTGGTGCCGTTATCGTCCAGCAGCAGGCGTACGCGCACACCTCGCTCGGCGGCATCAAGCAACGCCTGCATCAGCAAGGTGCCAGTGGTGTCGCCGCGCCAAATGTAATACTGCACATCCAGCGTGCGCTCGGCGGCGTTGGCCAGCAGCACGCGTGCGGCGAAGGCGTCACGCGGATTGTCCAGCGGGTAAATCCCAGACTCCCCCGGATGGCTGCTGACAAGTGGTTGCAACGCCTTGCCCAGACGGGTGTTTTGCGCTTCGTCCTGGCCCAAAGCCACTGACTCAGGCCGCGAGGTCAAGCTGGGCAATGAGCTGCAACCTGCCAGCCCGCCGGTGAGCAGGGCAAACAGCATGGCCAGCCAGTGCGCTGGCAACCGGGCAGATTTGCAGAAATTAAGGGGCTCTGTGTGCGCGCGCATAAGCTTCCAGTGCCAGTGATCGGTACGCTCAGGCTAGCATTTTCAGCCGGACCAAATACAAGACCCGCGTCAATGCGGGCCTTGATTTGTCGTGAGGCGACTGTTTTCAGGGTTTTGCGGCTGTAGGTTTGTGGTTGTCGGTCAGGTCTTTCTCGAAGGCGAGAATGCTGTCGCGCGACTTGGGCAGGTAAGCACGGAACAAGGCATTCCAGTTTTTCGGAACCTGCAGATTATTCGGTGTCCCTTCCGGACCATTGAAGTTCAGGGTGTAGCTGCCGTCTGCATTGGGTTCGGCTTCGAGCGAGCTGATCTTGAACGGTTTGCTGACCACCCAGCCGTCGGCATCATAAACAGTCAACGACCAGTAGCCTTTGCGGTCGTACTGCAAATCTGGCGCCTTGAACGTCATGCTCGAAGGCTTGCCATCAGCCGCTGCTTTGTCGCCCGGCAATACCACGAAGTAGTGCGCCTGAGTCGCCGGCAAGCCAGCCCAGCCAGCCAGGTTGGTCATCTGGTAATACGGCGACTCAATGGCGTCGAGGCTTTCGACGAAGCCTTTCCAGATCACGGTTTCTTTCGGTGCGCGTTTGATCAAGTCATCACGCAGCGTGTTGAACGAGGCCAGGTCGTATTTAACCTCGGGTACGTACGGTTCCGCCGAGCCAGCCTCGACCACGACTGAGTCCTGCCGTTCGTGCAGCTTGTTCATGCCGGCTTCGTCGAGTGAGGGCGGTTGAGTGCGCATAAACAAGTACACATGGTCGCCAACAGTCAGTTGGTCCGGGCTGATCTTCATCGTTTCGCCCGGATACACCACGCCCAGCGTGATCGAGTTACCGTCGAAAATCTGCACGGACTGATACAGGTCGTAGGGCGGCACGGTCACGCTCAATCCTTTGGAGGCGTCGAACACCGCATAGGAATAGATCAGGTCAAAGTTTGAGCGAATGATCGTTTGGTTATCCAGTTGGATACCCTGGCGCTCATGGCGGAATTTGTTGGGGCCGGTCTTGATGGTTTCTTCGGCAAAGTATTTGGCGGTTTCAGCGCGGACGACATTCTCCATCGTCACTTTCTCGCCGCCTTCAGCCGTGAATGCCGGGCTTGAGGCGAGCGCTACGCCGTTCTTGCCGACACCGGTTTTCTCATCGGCGTGGCTGAAGCCAGAGGCCAAAGCCAAGCCAATCACTAACAGTTTGAGTGCTTTCATATGACTCCCTTCTCTGTCGATTAATCCATTACGCCGCACTCGCCAGCCCAGCTGTACCGCGAGGTTAGCCGCTGGCATTGGCCGCGTCGGTTTTCAGAATTTGAGTCTAGAGCAGTTTTTTTAGGGCGTCGTAAAATCGAGTGTCAATGCGCAGGCGCGCGCGGGGAGCATTTTTTAGCGCAATGGCGACGTGCGAGTGCAGGAAGAGGGCTGAACAGGGGCGGGGAAATTTGGCAGGAGGCAGGTGATGGAATGACGGCGTCCGTTTCACGGTCGCCGTCATTTGCCGGTGTTATCCACTAATGTTGTCGAAGTCGCTGGCTGCGTGGCGCTCCGGCAGCTGCTCGCTGGCCTCGCCCCACGTACGGTTAACCATGCGGCCGCGTTTCACAGCGGGGCGTTCGGCAATGGCCTTGGCCCAACGTTGCACGTTCTTGTAGCTTTTCACATCGAGGAATGTGGCGGCATCGTACAGACCGCCAAGCGCAAGAACCCCGTACCACGGCCAGATGGCGACATCAGCAATGCTGTATTCGTCGCCTGCCAGGTAAGTATTGTCGGCCAGACGGCGATCCAGTACATCCAGCTCGCGTTTGACCTCCATGGTGAAACGGTCGATCGCGTATTCGATTTTGCTCGGCGCGTACGCGTAGAAATGACCGAAGCCACCGCCAAGATACGGCGCGCTGCCCATCTGCCAGAACAGCCAGTTAATGGTTTCGGCGCGGGCTTTGGGGTCTTTCGACAGCAGCGCATCAAACTTCTCGGCCAGGTACAGCAGAATCGAGCCCGACTCGAAAAGACGGGTCGGCGGTGTTGTGCTGTGATCCATCATCGCCGGAATCTTCGAGTTCGGATTAACCTCGACAAAGCCGCTGGAGAATTGATCGCCGTCGGAAATCTTGATCAACCACGCGTCGTATTCGGCGCCGCGGTGGCCCAGTGCCAACAACTCTTCAAGCATCACCGTGACTTTCACGCCATTGGGCGTGGCCAGTGAGTAGAGTTGCAGTGGGTGCTTGCCAACCGGCAGGTCCTTACCGTGCGTGGGGCCGGAGATCGGCCGGTTGATGCTGGAGAATGCACCGCCGTTCTGTTTGTCCCACTTCCAGACTGCAGGCGGTGTATAGGTTGTTTGATCGTCCATTGCAGATACCTATTTTTAACAGGTTAGAGTTTCAATACGTTGATCGCGAAAAGCGAGATAAGCCGGGCGAGCCAGTTGATTGTCGTGACGCTGAAACAACGCAGATTAGTCCGTTATTCAAGCGCGTAGTCGGTCAATCAACTGGCTCGCAAGCTCGGTTAAATCCGCCGCGACAAAATCCGGCGTTGGTACTTCGGCTGCCGGCAGTAGGGTGTTATGTGGTCGCGTGATAAACGCACCTTGCCAGCCCGCAGACTGCGCGCCGATGGTGTCCCATAAATGACAGGCTACCAGTGTCAAACTGGCAGCGGGTACCTGCAGTTGATCCGCAACATGGGCATAGGTTTCGGGCGCGGGCTTAAACTTTTTAACCGACTCGACGCTGAAGGTCTGCTCAAAGAACTCCGCCAGCCCAGCTCGCTCAAGTGCTGTGGGCGATGCGCTGCTCGCCGAATTGGTGAGTGTCACCAGGCGAAAACCCGCATCACGCAGCATCTTCAGCGCAGGCAAAGCGTCGGCGTGGGCGGGCATGTTGCCCATGCGCTGTTTCAGTTCGGAAATGTCGGCATCGTTAATGGTTTTGCCGTGCTGGGTGCCAAGCATGTGCAGCGTGCCAACGCCGAGCTCGCCAAACGGGCAGTAACGGCCGCCGAGGGTCAGGGTTTGCGAGTAGAGAATCAGCTGGGCGAACCATTCGCGTAACACCGTTGCGTCGCCAAACACCCGCTCGAACAGCGGCGCGAGGGTGTCTATATCGAGCAGGGTTTCGTTTACGTCGAACACGATAATCGGTGCGGCTGTTGGCTCGCTCATCTGTTGCTCCTGCGCTTCAATCATTGACTAACACGGTCGGCAGCGGTTATTTCTTTTCCCAGGCGAAGCTTTTGAAAGCTGCATCAATTGGTGTTTGAGCAACGTGGTTGGTGTAGTTGCTCATCACCTTTTGGCTGAGCGCCAAAATCACTTCCAATACGTTTTGCTGGCTGAAGCCTGCCGCGTAGAAGTCTTCAATCTGCGATGTTTGCAGCTCACCACGTTGGCGAACCATGGCCAGCGTGAAGTCGCGCAGTGCTTCCAGCTTAGGCGTTGGTAGCGGCGTTTCATCGCGCAATGCATTGCTTATTTCGTCAGACACCTTCATCGCCTTGGCGATACCGGTATGCGCCGGAACGCAATAGTGGCAATTGTGCTCGACGTTGATGCTCTGCCAGACAACAGTTTGCTCCTCTGCAGTAAAGCTGCTGTTGAGGAACAGGTTATGCAGAACCTGATAACCCTCCAGCAGCTCGGGCGACTCGGCCATTACCGCGTGCAAACCGGGAACCATGCCAAAGGCTTTCTGCGAGTTTTCCAGCAAGGGTTTAGAGGCTTCAGGAGCTGTGTTCTGGTCATGCAATTTGAAAGTAGACATGTGCTGATCCTTTTTGAGTGATCGTTCAAATATGACTTCACCTTAATTGAGGAGTTCACCACTATCAAGCTATAATTGAGTGATCGCTCAATTATCAATGATGCTGCCCAACAGCCTTTATGCAGAGACACCCATGCCGCGTATTGCTCGTTTTGATCGTCAAGTTGCTCTGGATCGGGCGGTAGAACTGTTCTGGTCGCGGGGGTATTACGCCTCGTCGATGAAGCACATCGAGCAGGCTCTGGACATGCGGCCAGGCAGCTTGTACGCCACGTTTGGCAGCAAGAGCGGCCTGTTCGCCGAAGCGCTGGATGCCTATGTCGCGCGCACAGCCGACACCTTCCAGCAAACGCTGGACGCCGCCCCCGAAGTGCTGGAAGGGTTGAAGTGCTATTTGCGCTCGTTCGCACAGGCCTGCAACACCGAGACGCAGCCGCCTGCGCAGGCATGCATGCTGGTGAAAACCCTGCTCGAAATAAACCCCGAAGACGCTGCCTTGCACGACAAAGTGGATGCGGTGCTGACGCAAATCGAGCAACGTATTGGTAAAGCGCTGGAGCGGGCAAAGGATGCTGGTGAACTGCGCGCCGATGTCGATTGCGCAAGGCTTGCGCGACTCCTGCAAGCGCAAATCATCGGCTTGCGGGTATTCGCCGAGCGCAAAGTAGCGAATGCTCAGATTGCAGCGCTCGCTGATGATATGGCGAGCTTAGTCGACGCGTATCGGCAGGCTTGATGATGCCTGTCTGCAGATGCGCCTAAGCGTTTAGCTGAGCCTCATCTGCTATCAGGCTTTGGCCTTATTGCCCCTTGTCCCACGCCTCAACCAATTCATCCATGCGATCAGGGATGCGCGGTGTTTTGCTAAGGACCAGGCAACGAGTTGTGCCGACGAATTCTTCAATCAGATACAGCGAATCGCCCACATCAACGCCCAACTCCTGAAGTGCCGCATCCGGAATGCGGATGCCGCCGTCGCCATTCCAGTCTTCGATAACTACCTGTTGCGTGCTCATATCGCCTCCGGGGATTGAAAATGCATTGTGGCGGAGCATGGCAGGCATCGTGAACAGCAAGCAACCTTGGCTGGCAGCAGGCAGTGATAAATCGCAGGCAACAAAAAAGGCCCACATCGCTGTGGGCCTTTCTGTATATGGTGCCGGCACCAAGAGTCGAACTCGGGACCTACTGATTACAAGTCAGTTGCTCTACCAACTGAGCTATACCGGCATTTGTGGGGCGCATTATATAGATAAGTTGCGATGAGTAAAGGCCCTTTTGGCAACTATTTTATAAAAAATGTAATGAGCCCGGATTTCTTTATGCACAACTGAGATAAATTTTGCCCGCAGCAGCAGGTATTTTGTGATGCTTGCCTCGGTATTTCGTAAGTTTTTGTTTTTATTGATATTTTTAAATTGTTAAAAAAGACCTTGAGTCGCATTGTCGGGCTGCACAGCCTGTGTTAGACGCCTTTTCGAAAAACTATCAACTGACTTATCCACAGCTTTTGTGGATAAGTTAAAGGCGTTCTGCCTGTAACAGCAGGTTTCTTGGGGTTACTTCATGTGGGCAGAAGCGTTTTAGCGTGACGCTGTAGCCGTGCTCCTGCAAATACAGGGCGCGATCAAGTACCAGCCACATTTCCAGCGGGCGGCGGAACAGGTCGCGTACCAGTTCCAGATTGCGGACTTCGGCAAGGCGTTGCCAGCCGAGGGCTTGCAGTGCATCCCAGTCTTCGTCGGCGGGCGGTGTGGGCAGGTCTTTGAGTGCGGCGAGGTCTTTGCAGTAGTCGGTGAACGGTTTATCCAGCCAGGCGGCTGGCAAAGAAGGCGTGGGCAGGTATTCATTGATGTCGCGTAACCGGCGCTGCAATTGATCAAATGCCAGGCGTCGTGCCATCGAGTTGTCGCGTTGCCGGCGTACGCGCGCACCGGCAGTCACGGTTTCGCTGGCGGGCAGGCCGAGATCGTCGCGGGATAGTTGCAGGCTGGAGGCTTTTGCAACCGTGGATAACGGTTGGTAATGCTCATCGCGGGTGCGGTTGTAGCAGCAGGGCGCAATCGCCAGTTGCTGGCAACCTGCATCGCTGGCGAGTTGCATCAGGCGAACATGCAGGTCGCCGCAGGCATGCAGGGCCACGGGTGTGTGGCTGGGCTGCAGCTGTTGTTGGCAATCCTCGGCGAGCACGTCTTGCTGGATATGCCGGGCCTGGCGCTTTAAGTGATCGCTGATCTTTTGCCCGCCTGCGACCAGCTCTGCATCGTATTCAAGGCAGGTCAGTAGCTGTGGGTCTTGCGCCAGTACCCGTCCCAGATGGCCCTTGCCCGCACACCAGTCGAGCCAATGACTGACAGGTTGTGCAAATTGCAGGCTGTGGGCGAATGCCTCGATCTGCTGCAACTTGCGCCCCGGAATACCCGCCGTTTGCCGCGCGTTCAGCTGTGTGTGTGGCGCGACTGATACGCCATCAACATGGCAAAGCGTTTGCGCACTCTTGGCGATCTCGCCAAACGGGGCGGGTGCGTCGAGCAGCTCTGGTTGGTTGTGGGCAAGTTCGGCTTGTTCCAGCGTTCGTGCGCGCAGCCAGTTGGCTAGTTCAGGATGATCATGTTCCCACTCAAGCTGCAGTTGGGTAAACGGGCGCGGTCGCCACAGGTGCTGGTGCTTTATGAGCAGGGCGTCGAGTGCGGCAAAACGCTGGGCAAGAGAGGCGGGGGTTGTCATAAGGAAATGCAGTCGGGCCGTTGCCGGCCCAACTGTTAACGGCCTTGGCAGGCGTCTACGCGCAGCCAGCGCTCCAGCAGCTTGAAGCCGCGAACCAGAACGAAGGCGATCACCAGATAGAACATCCCGGCGGCGAAGAATATCTCCACTGGCAAGTAGGTGCGGGCGATGATTGTGCGCGCCATGCCGGTGAGCTCAAGCAAGGTGATGGTGCTCGCCAGTGCGCTGGCCTTGAGCATCAGGATCACTTCGTTGCTGTAAGCGGGCAGGCCAATGCGTGCAGCACGGGGCAGCAGTATGTGCACCATGGTCTGGAACCGTGACATGCCTAATGCGCGTGCGGCTTCAACCTCGCCTGGTGGAACAGACTGAATCGCGCCACGCAGGATTTCGGCGATATAGGCGGCAGTGTGCAGCGTCATGGTGAGAACGGCGCACCAGTACGGGTCACGCAGGTAAGGCCAGAGCGGCCCTTGGCGCACGGACTCGAACTGCGCAAGGCCGTAATACACCAGAAACAGCTGAACCAGCAGCGGTGTGCCACGGAAGAAGAAGATGTAGCCGTAAGGCAGGCTGCGGATATACCAGTGCCGCGATGAGCGGGCGATGCCCATCGGAATAGCCAGAATGAGACCGGCGATTACCGCGAAGGCGACCAGCTCCAAAGTAAGCACTGCACCTTCGGAAAGGCGTGGCAGCCACTTGATGATGACTTCCCAGTTCATTGGCTGCTCCTGACAAAACCACGGCTTGCGCGTTTTTCAAGCAGGTACATGCCGGTCATGGCGATGACGGTGAGGCTGAGATAAATCAAGGCGGCGACCATGTAGAAGGTGAAGGCTTGCTTGCTTGAGGTCACTGCGATTTGCGAGCGACGCATGATTTCTTCCAGGCCGATCACTGAAACCAGCGCGGTGTCCTTCATCAAAATCATGAACAGGTTGCCAAGGCCGGGCAGGGCGATACGCCACATTTGCGGCAGAATCAGGCGCCAGAAAATGCGCGGCTTGGACATGCCCAGTGCCTGACCCGCTTCGCGGTGGCCCTTGGGGATTGCCAGAATGGCGCCGCGAAATACTTCGGTGGCGTACGCGCCGAAGCAGATGCCGAGGGCGATTGTGCCGGCAGCGAACGGGCTGAGTTCCAGGCTTTCCATGTGCAGAAAGTCTGCCAGGGTGCGCATCAGGTTGACGGTGCCGAAGTAGATCAGCAGTACCCAGAGCAATTCCGGGATGCCGCGCACGATGGTCGAATACGTGCCGCCAAGCCATTGCAGCGGCTTGTACGGAGAAGTTTTGGCCAGTGCACCAAGCAAGCCCAACACCAGACCGAGGCATAGCGCGCTTAGCGCCAGCTTGATGGTCATCAGGGTGCCGGCTGCCAGGGCAGGGCCGAATCCATAGAGATCGAAGTTCATGTGGGCTCAGTAGCCTGCGCCGCCGGTGAGGGCGGCGCAGTGCCGGCAGCTTAGTAAATGCTGAACGGGAAGTACTTGTCGTTGATCTGCTTGTAAGTGCCGTCGGCAACGATTTCTTTCAGGGCGGCGTTGAGTTTCACGCGAAGCTCGTCGCCTTTACGCACAGCGATACCGATTTTGTCGTTATCGAATACAGGGTCACCCTTGAATTCGAAGCTTTTACCGGCGTCGCTCTTGAGCCATTCCCAGTTTACGAAGGTGTCTGCCAGCACGCCATCGAGACGGCCAGACGACAGGTCGAGGTAGGCGTTTTCCTGGGTGTCATACAGCTTGATGTCGACAACGTCTTTCATGTTGTCTTCCAGCCAGGTGCCGGCGATGGTTGCGCGTTGTGCGCCGATGACCTTGCCTTTCAGGCTGTCTTTGTCAGCTTTGAAATCGCTGCTCTTCGGCGCGATGAACTGCAGTTTGTTGGTGTAGTACGGATCCGTGAAGTCGACCGCTTGCTTGCGCTCTTCGGTGATCGACATGGAGGCAATCAGGAAGTCGAACTTCTTGGCGTTGAGAGCCGGAATAATACCGTCCCAGTCGGAAGTAACGACTTCGCACTCAACCTTCATCTTGGCGCAAAGTGCTTGGCCAATTTCGACGTCGAAGCCACCCACCTGGCCACTTGCGTCAATCAGGTTGAACGGAGGGTATGCGCCCTCGGTACCAATTTTCAGTTTGTCGGCGGCGACTGCGCTAGTGCCGAAAGCCAGTGTTGCAGCAGCGGCTAGCAGAATTTTTTTGTAGTTTTGCATTCGATACAGCTCCTTGGTTAGCGATTGCCTGACATGAATTGTTTGCAGCGTGCTGAGCTTGGGTTTTCGAAGACCTGCTCGGGCGAGCCTTGTTCTTCAACCAGGCCTTGATGCAAAAATACCACTTCACTCGACACTTGGCGGGCGAAGCCCATTTCGTGCGTCACGAGCAGCATGGTGCGACCCTCTTCGGCCAGTGCACGAATTACGTTAAGCACTTCTTGTACCATCTCGGGGTCTAGCGCCGAGGTGGGTTCGTCAAAGAGGATGACCTTGGGTTGCATGGCCAGCGTGCGTGCAATCGCTGCGCGCTGTTGCTGGCCACCCGAAAGCTGGTTGGGATAAACGTGACGTTTGTCGGCAATACCGACCTTGGCCAGTAATGCTTCCGCGATTTCAGTGGCTTCGGCTTTGCTCTGACCCAACACGCGGCGCGGCGCTTCGATGATGTTATCGAGCACGCTCATGTGAGGCCAAAGGTTGAAGTTCTGAAACACGAAGCCGATTTCGCTGCGCATGCGGTTGATCTGCTTGCCATCTGCGGCAACCAGTTCACCATTTTTGGCAGCTTTGAGCTTGAGCTCTTCACCGGCGACGATGATCTGACCCTTGTGCGGGTTCTCAAGCAAATTGATGCAGCGCAGGAAGGTCGACTTTCCGGAGCCGGACGAGCCGAGAATCGAGATGACATCGCCATCGCGGGCGGTCAGCGAGATACCTTTAAGTACTTCAAGATCGCCATAGCGTTTATGCAAATCGCGAATTTCTAGCGCAGGCGAAGCCTCAGCCATGGGTATTCCTCTTATTCTCTGAGTGCTCTCCAGCCATCATATAGCCATCCTGGCGCAGCCAAATTAGCATAGCGCTTCGATTACGGCCAAGCCTGCGGGAGCGGTTTAAAAGCTTGAAGTGGGTCGTGTGTCGCATCACCGCAGTTGCCTGTCGCGCAGGTACAAAAAAGCGGATTTTTGATTGAGGCTGTCGAGTTCGGTTGCGATCAGCCGCAAAGATGCAGCAAGTTGAGACTGTCACTTAATGGAGGCGATTATGCCGAGTCAGTCCGCCACTGGCCAGCCATCGTACAAGTCGGGTGACTAAGTAGAGGCTGTTGCGGCTGAAACAAGGTGCGCCAAGCCCCTGTCTTGAGAGCTTGGCGCTCACCTGCTGCGGCTATTTATCGCTGTTTTCGGGATAAATTCGCGCCCAGTCGCGCTGCATATCAACCACCGTCCAGTGGTTGGCAATGGCTTCATCAAGGGTTTCATCCAGCTTGCCGATCAGCGCTTTGCGGTCGTAAGCCCATTCGCGCTTGGCGTCTGTATGGTGGATCACGCCCATAAACCTCGGGCCTTCGCCGGCAGCGGTCCACTGCAGCATTTCTAAGTCGCCATCGCCGTTGCCTATTGCCATGATTGGCCGTCGGCCGATGATCGACTCGATGCCCACAGGCTTGCCCGGGCCGTCGTTGTGGTGCGCCATGATAACGGTGCGTACGATTTCGGGCTCGCCGTTGTTATCGTGATAACGGTTGATAAACGTGGTGCCGATTACCTGCTCAGGCCCAATGCCGTAAACATCTTCGCTCCATGCGCGCATGAAGGTGACCTCTCCGCCAGAGACGATGTAGGTCTGGAAGTCATTGGCGCGCAGATAGTCGAGCAACTCCAGCATCGGCTGGAAAACCATTTCGGTATACGGACGATGAGTGCCGGGGTGGCGCGCTGTGGCCAGCCAGGCTCTTACGTTGGCGGTAAATTGGTCGGTGCTGATTCCGGTGTGGGTCGCCTCAACTATCGCCATGATGCCTTCGTGATCGTTTTCCTTTACTGCGTCTATACCGCCTTCGAGCAGTTCTTTGAATCCATGTCGGTCTTTCCAGTCCGGATGGTCTGAGGCCCTGCGCTTGACCTCATCAAAGGCGAATAGCACCTGAAAATAGAGCGGCTTTTCACTCCACAGCGTGCCGTCGTTATCGAGTGTCGCAATGCGTTCGCTCACTGGCACGTAATCTTTCGAGGTGCTGTCGGTAACTGACTCGACAAACGCAACGATGGCTTGCTTGGTCGCGCCGTCGCGCCACGAAGGAAGAGGATCATTTGGGGATGGCTGACGAACGAGCGGATCTGACTGCTCGGGATTTTTGAAGGGCAATTGGATGTGTTTCATTTATCGTCCCTGATAGATGGGTGAGCCGCTTTTGTGGCCTCGGCGCCTACCTATTTTGGCGATTCGCTGTGCTGTAAGGCTTGATCTAGAGCACTTTAGCGATGGATTCAAAATCCCCCTGCTGTTGCGTAGAGTAAGTTTTTGACCTGAGCAAGGTTGGCCAGGCTGCATTTATTGCGTACTCAACTGGGCAGTACTGAATATGTGCAGCCTGGGCAAGACAATGCCGGGCGGTTACAGGTTTAGAAGCCGTATGAAAAGAACAGCCTGCCTTCCCAGATATCAAGGCCGTTCTGACCGAGGCTGAGGTAGCCGACACTGGTTTCGATATAGGTATTGGGCGTGAGTAAAGCCTGCATGCCGGTGCGCAGGGTGCCGGTCCATGCGGATGACTTTTCCTGACTGAGATCGCCGGTAATCATCAGGCCGTCATTAGGACGATCGAATTCATTATTCAGACCAACTTCGGCAAACGGAAACCACACCTTGCCATCATCTGTTGTGTAGCCCCGGCTGATTTGCAGTGTTGATTCGACGACGCCGTAGTTGAAGTTTTGCTGTTCGATATTCAGCGTAACCGGCGTGCCTAGCACGTTGCCTTTCATGAGGTGGTCTTCATTGCGAAAGTGCGTGTAGGACAGCGAAAACTTTGGCTGCAGCAACACTTCATCGACGTTGTATTGGCCGGTGGCACTCATTGAAAGGGCATAGCGCTGAGTTTCGTACTCTTCTTTGAGTACCGAAATCTGATTTTCGTTATTCAGCACGCCGATGCCAAGCGAGGAGTCGATCGACCACTGCGGATTAAGTCGGTAGGCAACGTAGGGGCCAACGCTGAAGCCGTCCGAGCGAACTTTCCACTCATCATTGAAGCCTGACGAGCGATTGCGCTCGAAAATGGTCATGAGCCCGACGGCGAGGTCTTGATTCAGGCGATGGTCAGCGCCGATCGTCACGTAGCCCGCTTTACCGTCCAGGTCCAAACCTGAGCGTCGATCCGAGATGTCGCTGAAGCGACTGTCGACCCATAGGTTCCAGCCTGGCTCCTGGGTGAAGCGCCGACCCTCAGTCAGGGGGACTTCGGGGCTGTAGCCAATGCCATCCGGCAGGGAGGCGTTATTGCCAGGTGCTGTTGGTGT
>NZ_FPBC01000028.1 GCF_900116605.1 Pseudomonas marincola | reverse complement strand
TTAGTGACAAAACGATAAGGGTAACAATTGTCGACTCTGGTGAAGTAATACTGGTGTCGGCGCGCGACATTCAGCGAATCCCTAGTGTTACGGCAATTAATGGTAGTGATCATGGGGAGGGTTTGAATGTCAATGATTACACCGTTGATCAACTTTCATTGGCAGCTGAGCGTTTTGAAATTATCAGAAAGTGGAAGGTTGAGGGAGGGGTAGTCACTAAGTACTGTTCTTTACTGGGTGTATCAAAGAGTTACTTCTATCGTTTGGCTAAAATTTTTGACGCTGACGTAGGCCCACTATCTTTAATTGCGCAGACACGGGGTGTCAAGAAAGGCGTTACGAGACTGGATGAGTCGGTTGAGGTCATAATTTTCAAGGCTGCTAAAAAATTCAAGTCGAAAGGAGCCAGCTACAGCAAAGTGTGGAGCGAGGTGGATGTTGCATGTAAGGAGCAAGGTTTTTCATGCCCTTCCAAAGATACGGTATTGAGGCGTGTACGCTTAATCCTCTCAGAAAAAACAAGAATGAGAATTAAAGAAGGTCCTGATGCCGCGACGCAAGAATTTTCAGCTCGCCCGGGTAAAAAAAATCTTGAAAGGCCGCTGCAATGGGTACAGATGGATCACACCCTCGTCGATATAATTCTGTTGGCTGATGATCGCATAAATATTATTGGACGCCCGTGGCTGACAATTGTAATTGATGTCTATACCAGGGTTATTCTTGGTTACTATCTTAGCCTTTACGTCCCGTCTACTGTTTCAGTGGCTTGCGCTCTTAGTCATTCTGTCCTTCCTAAAGTAAACTTTTCGGCAAGTGTTGGCTTGGATCCAGAAGACTACCCCTACTATGGAAAGCCTGAAGTCCTTCATATGGACAATGCCGCAGAGTTCACCAGCCCAAAATTTAAAGTAGGGTGTGAATCTTTTGGGATTTCCCCCGAATACCGACCTGTAGGAAGAAAACATTTTGGCGGTCATGTTGAACGGCTGATAGGCACGTTCATGACTACTAAGGTGCATTTCTTGCCGGGGACTACAATGTCAAATTCTGTTGCGCGCAGAGGACTTAACAGCGAAAGAAATGCAACCATGACCTTCTCTGATTTTTTTCGCTGGTTCTCTCGCGAAGTAGTTGTCTATCACTCAACAGTTCATAGCGCATTAAAGTGTAGCCCGCGACAAGCGTGGACAAACTATTTCGCGCCCAACGGAGGGCTTCCTTACCCCCCGGCAGGCTTGAATTCCGAGCAATTAAAGATTTGGTTCATGCCTCAAGAAGACCGAAAAATTAATCCTGGTGGCATTAATTTGCATGGCCAAGTTTATTGGGATCCTATATTGGGGTCTCATGTGGGGACTAGAAATGTCATAGTCAAATATGACCCGTACGATATGAATGTTGTATGGGTGAAATTGGATGGCCAATTTTGCCCAATACACCTGTCTGACGTAACCGTTGAGGCTCCTACCTATGAGGAATATCGTGCCGGCAAGCTCTATCGTCACCCAGTCCGCATCGGAGCCATAGATAGTGATGGCGGGTTAAAAGCCTACAGAGGGAAGCAAAAAATTGAAGAGGAAAGTAAAAAGTTAACGCAGAAGGAAAGACGCCGAGAGGCCGCTGAAAAAGTCTATACTGAGGCAAATCCAAATCCTAGAAGTAGTAGCTTTAACGCTGACAGGGAACATATCAAGCCAAATTATTCAGCCTCTCCAAAAAAATTTCGACCTGGGGATGAGTCATGAGTGATGAGCACGTCCGGTCGGACATCAGAAAATATTTGTCTTCTAATATTGATACGCGAATAGCCTTAATTCATCAAGAAATATGGGTGAACAATAACTCTAGTGCAGCTGTTTTTCGCATGATGAATAATATCGCGGATGTACCAGATCGTATGAGTGCGCCTGCTTTGCTTGTGGTTGGCCCAGGTGGCTCTGGAAAGACGGCTATAATATCTAAGATTCCAAACCATGTAAAAAGGAGTGCAGGGTTGATTTTTGTCTCCTTGGCTGCATCCCCAGAAATAGATACCAAAAAAAGCCTTAAAGATGAGATAGCTTTAGCGCTCGGAATACCAGTTGGCTCTGGCTCAAGTCGCCGAAGTAGCTCTGACCTGCCAAGCGAGATTAGAGAGGTTATTAGGCTGAGGCAAATTTGGGGGCTGGTGATCGACGAGTTTCATGATGCACTGCTACGCTCGAAGCAAGAGCAGCGTTTTAACATGTCTATTCTTAAAAAGCTGCTCGGCCCTGAATATGGATTGAAACTATTTTGCTTTGGCACTGCTAGTGCGCGCAACGCACTTAAATCCAATTATGAATTTAAGAGACGTTTTCACGAAGTTGCTCTTGATGACTGGATAGAGAGTGAGGAGTTCAGGTCATTCCTCTTGGAGGTAGAGGAGTCCCTACCGCTAAAACAGCCATCACATTTGTACTCTGAGGAGATGGTAGGCACTATTTTATCTATGTCGAATGGGCGCATGGACAAAACACTCGAATTGATAAGGGCGGCTGCCTGTTATGCCATAAAAATGGGGGGGGAGAAGGTGGATGTTGATATGCTGCGGCGAGCAAACAAGAATCCTTGGGGCTATTAGTAGTGAGTTTCTCTGGCTTGCCAACACCAAGTTCTGAAGAAACACTTTCATCTTGGTTGTTTCGATGCAGCATTAATCCAAACGCCGCTGGCTTCCCTCGATTATCATCAACAGAACGCCCAGCGTATTGGTGGGAGGGTGTGGAGATCAAATATTCGGACCCAGACTCAGAATTCTTATCCGCCAGCCAGCGATTAAGTTGTGTAGCCGGGGACATTACCCCTGAACTATTACGAAATTTTTTTTGCCTTCGAGGCGATAAATTAGTCGAATGGAGGTATCGCCGTTTTTTTTGCCCTGATTGCTTACGCGATGATGTGGCGAATGGTCGTTTGCCTATATGGCGGAAGGACTGGTGTTACATTTATTCTTGTGTCTGCGCTGCCCATGATCGAGAGTTGGTGAGACTAGTTGATACACCGCGTTACTCAAGGGCATGGGATGCGTTTGTCCAAAGCTGCAATTCGATATCAAACAATGCCTCCATAGAGGAAACTCTATTCTTTCGTTTTTGCTCAAGTACCTTCACAAAGATTGAGCATGCTCTGATCAGTAGAGACAATCAACAACCTACATTGCACGATTTATTTTATAGGCTATTCAATATTTTCCTTCAATGTCCCTTTCGTGGTAGTAGAGGCGGAATCGCTAGAATCCACTTGCAAACGAGGAAAGATGCACGAGCACCCGACGCAAGCTCTTTTGAGCAGAGTATATTATTGGGGGCGTCCACGGCCGATCCATCAAGTAGATTTGGTAGTTTGGTCTTAACCGCATCACTACTGGAGATTATCCCCTACTCAAGGTTTTTGATATTTACTAAACTGTGTGAGAAAAGAAGGGGCGGGATGCTGATCCCAAGAGACCTGCATAAGGCAGCGATTTTTCCATATATCAACAGGGCAGGCTATGAAACCTTGTACCGTTTTTTAGGGGGTTTCCCTAGGAAAGATTTTCCGTTGCTAGATCGCCATCTTCAACTTCAAGAACATTCGTATGTTCAAGATGGTGTCCTTGGCAAGCGTCTATTCGGATACTCACAATGAGCTATTAAATGCGCATGCCTATCGTTGCCGGCTGGCTGCAAGGAGAAAAACTCCACATGCTAGATGCACGCAGGGCTTTTAACATTTAATTTCCTGCTAGTTAATGTAAGGATTATGCCGAGATTAAGGAAAATCAGGACATAAGACCTGTATATTATTGATATAAAGCAGTTTATATATTTGCGCCTTGCCCCTCCTGCGTCATACCTGCGAGCGTCTATGCTGATCTTTTTGCATGCTTGGGTGCTAAGCGATGGCTGCTTTGGAGAGAACGGCATACCCACGACTCCGCAGCTATTCGTTTCCTCAGAAGAGCTTGGCTGGATTTCCAGAACAGCGCAATCCTGCTCTTTCGCTTGGGCTGACGGTTCAGTTCAAGGTATTTCAATGACACCGGCGAGAGCGAGGCGACGACCTTGTTTGATGCAGCCTTCAATTACCAGATTGCCAAGGACACGGATCTGGCGGTCAATGTCAGTAATCTTTTGGATGAGCAGCATGTCGTGGGCTCCGGAACTGCGGATTACTACAATCCGGGCCGAGAACTCACCGCCAAGCTGAGCTACAGCTGGTGAGCCTGTCAGTAATGGCTCCTGTTGTGGTGGTATCTCGTGTTCTGGCCGCGATCTTCGGCTGCTATGCATTCGTCTAGGGCGTGGCGGCGCTGAATGGGGTTGGGGTCGATTACCATGCCGCCGAGCAGGCGATGATGATGCTGGCCTTCGTCCTGTATCTCGCGCTGTTTCCGCAGCCAGTCTGTGGCGGGTCTCGATGGTACTGGCGCTCGGCAGCGTCTTGATGCTGGCTGTTGCCTGGCAGCTGCAGCGCATGATCATCGGATAGGAGCAGAGCCATGCTGAACAACTTTCGCCAATCCATGGCCTGGGTACACACCTGGTTCGGTTTGGTGCTGGGCTTCGTGCTGATGGTCGTCTTCTTTTTCGGTGCACTGTCGGTGTTCGACCGCGAGATCGATCGTTGGGCGATCCCCGATACGCGCTTCGAGCCGCAGCCTATGCCGTCCTACAACAACCTGCTGAAACAGGTATTTGCCGATCTCAAACCGCATCCGGTGGATATGGCGGCAACCAAAGGGCGGGTAATCGGCGACCTGCCGGCGCCGGAAACCATGCCCATGGTCTCGCTCTATGCCTACACCACCCACCGAGATCCCGTGCTGAGCATTGGTGGCGAGTTTGGTATCCCCAACCAGCCAAAGGACCCAGCGGATGATCAATCGTAAGATCTTCAAGGAGTTTTTCACCTTCCGTCCGCGCAAGCGGACCCAGCGCAGCGCGCTGGACCTGCATAACATGACTGGCGTGGTGGCGTTGCCGTTCCACTTCTTTTTTGCCTTCACCGGTTGGTGATCTTCGCGTCGATGTACTACTTCCCGGTCTCCGGGACCTTGCTCAAACCGCTGCATAATCGGCATGAGGTGATCGAGGCGGCGCATACCGGCTTGCCCCATGATGAGGCCGGTGTGCCCGCGAAGATGGCCTCCGCCAATGCCATGGTGGCCGAGGCCAAGCGCATCTGGGCTACGCGCGATATGCCGGGAGAGGTCGGGCTGCTGACTATCGAGCATCTAAATGACGCCAACGGCTACGTCAGCATCTACCGCGCCGGCAGTGATCGTGTGGCGCTGGTCGGGGAGGGCATTCACTTCAAGGCCAGTACCGGCGAGCTACTGCGCAACGACCCGCCGAGTGACCCGGTTGGTTCCGTCAATCAATTTCTCACCGGCTTGCACCTGCAGCACTTCGAACACTGGGCGCTGCGCTGGCTGTACGTGGCGGGCGGTCTGCTCGGCTGTGTGTGCATCGCCAGCGGTTTTGTGTTCTTCGTCGAGATACGCAAGCAGGAGCACGCCCGACTCGGGCTGCAGGGCTGTCGGTTGGTTGACGCCATGGCAGTCACCACGGTTACCGGCATGCTGCTGGCAGCGGTCGCCATGCTGGCGGCCAACCGGCTGCTGCCTGAGCCCATGCCTGGCCGTGGCGAATGGGAAAAGTGGGTGTTCTGGGGTGCCTGGCTGCTGAGTTTGCTGCATGCGCTGTTGCGTAGTGCACCAGTGGCCCAGGCGCGGCACAATCCGGCCTGGCGCTGCTCTGCGTCGCTGCGGTGCTGCTCAACTGGATCACCACGGGGGACCACCTGGTCAAAAGGATGCTGCTTGAACCCTACTGGGCCGTGGCCGGCGTCGATCTGAGCCTGTTGGCCTGCGCGCTGATAGCGCTACTCACCGCGCGTCGTCTGGCAAGGCCGGTTGAGGTCGCGGACCGGACTCGCATCGGTGGGGTGGCCTATGAGTAATGCAGGTCTGTGGTTGCTGGGTGCCGCCGCCAGCATGGGCTTGGCGACCAGTTGGTTGGCGTTGTCCCTGCCGGCGCACTGGCGCCAGGTGTTCAGCGCCGACGAGGTTGCGCCGGACTATCTACGCAGCCTGGGCTGGCTGGCGCTGATGGTATCGGCTGTGTGCTGCTTCAAGGCTGACCATCCGTCGATGGCGGTGCTGGTCTGGCTCACCCTGTTGCCGGTCGCCGCCGTAGCAACGGCCATAACGCTGAGCTACCGGCTGGGGCTGCTGCGCCTGTTTTGCCCGTTATTTCTGCGCACTCGATAAGAGTGCGCGGCTTCTGTATCTGCAACATTGTGGTTGATCCGATCGTACTGCTCACCTCAAACCGGGCGAGCTTGTTCACACTGGATACGCCGACCATCCCATGTCACCTCGTTGTGGGATGCTTGCAGGATCGAGCGACGCGAACTCTTACCAACGTATTTGCGCTCTAGCGTCGGCAACAGTTGGCTGACCTCGGTTCGTTTCCGGCTAACACCCGCCCCCAACGTTTAAAGGCGCTAGACGCGATGCAGGTCGAGCCGAACGACATTCTGGCAGGAACTGTGTTGAAGTCGCAATCCGGGTTGTACCGTCCGCTTCTGGCCGTTTGCGGAAGCTAGAGGTATTTAGCCCGACAGTAGGATCACTGTTACGGTGAAAAGTGTTCGTAGGCGTCAGAGCGTCCCTTGGGCAGATCTGCCTGCTGGAGCACCCGCCGCAATCGGGAAAGAATGTTCCGTTCAATACCCTGTTCCCTGCGGCAAAATGGCCGACATCACACCTTACCATTCAGAACGGCGGTACCGAACACTTCCCATATCAAGAGCAGATGGTCGGCGTGTCGCTATCTCAGGCGCCCTCGAAGGGTTAGACATCGCATGTGCACAGGCCCTCCGGAACAGCATGGAACGCCTGCCGAAGGTCCCTTGGGGAGTAGCCTTGCCGGATCAGTGGAGGCGTGACTCTTCAAGGCTTGCGTCACGCTAAGCACGTGTCATCGTAAGCGCTCCATAAACCCCACCTGCCTATAGCCCGCAGATCAGCGGATGCTGAACTCCTGTTTTCTCTGGAGTTCATCCCATGATGCGTCC
>NZ_FPBC01000032.1 GCF_900116605.1 Pseudomonas marincola | reverse complement strand
GTAGTGGTCTAATGAAACCGGACACTCATTTAGGCGAGAATACTCGCCAGAACGAGGTGTCATATGACCAAGCAACGCCGTACCTTTTCCCCTGAGTTCAAACGCGAGGCTGCTGACCTCGTGCTCAGTCAAAACTACAGCTTCATCGAGGCCAGTCGCTCACTGGGTATTGGTGAGACGGCTCTGCGTCGTTGGGTCGATCAGCTCCAGCAAGAGCGAACAGGCTTGACACCTAAAAGTAAGGCGCTGACTCCGGAGCAGCAAAAAATCCAAGAGTTGGAAGCTCGGATTGCTCGGCTCGAGCGAGAGAAATCGATATTAAAAAAGGCTACCGCGCTCTTGATGTCGGAAGATCTCGAGCGTTCGCGCTGATCCATCAGCTAAGCGCCCATGAACCTGTTGATTGTTTGTGCGAGGTGTTCGAAATCACCCGTTCGACTTACTACGCCCACCGCCTCAGGAGGCGTTCTCCAGGTGTTGAGAGAATTCGATTACGCAGTCGAGTCAACGAACTGTTCACCCAGAGTCGAAGCGCTGCTGGCAGCCGCAGTATCGTGTCGATTATGCAGGAAGATGGTGAGCAAATCGGGCGCTTTAAGGTGCGTGGCTTGATGCGAGAGCTGGGGTTGATCAGCAAGCAGCCGGGCTCGCATGCCTACAAAAAAGCAACGATTGAGCGACCTGACATTCCCAATACACTGAATCGGGAGTTCAACGTTCCCGAGCCAAACAAAGTTTGGTGCGGTGACATTACCTACATCTGGGCGCAAGGAAAATGGCACTACCTGGCCGTGGTTATGGATCTCTATGCTCGCCGGATAGTGGGCTGGGCGTTGTCAGGAAGCCCGGATGCTGACTTGGTCACCAGAGCGCTGGAGATGGCCTATGAGCAACGCGGGAGACCTCAAGGGCTGCTGTTTCATTCGGATCAGGGGTCGCAATATGGAAGTCGTCACTTCCGTCAGCGCCTGTGGCGGTACCGCATCAGCCAGAGCATGAGTCGTCGGGGCAATTGCTACGATAACTCGCCGATGGAGCGTGTATTTCGAAGCTTGAAAACCGAGTGGATACCTTCAATGGGTTATATGTCGGTTCAGCAGGCGCAACGGGACATCAGCCATTATTTGATGCATCGCTACAACTGGATACGGCCTCATTCATTCAATGGCGGGCTAGCGCCCGCTCAGGCCGAGCAGAAACTTAACGTCGTGTCCGGGATTAGTTGACCACTACA
>NZ_FPBC01000029.1 GCF_900116605.1 Pseudomonas marincola | reverse complement strand
TAGAGTATCCGGAACTGAGTGTGTAAATCCCTTTTCAGTCTAGCGTAACATAAAGCCTGTAAAGCGGAATTGCATGTGTAATTATAGCATCTTACAATTCTTCTCATAAACCGGAACTGAGTGTGGAGCCTCCTCATGTGCTAGCTCACCCGGCACCCATAAGTACTGGATTTCAGGACGGATCTGGAGCGTAGCGTCAGGCTCTGTGATTGCCTAGAAGCACGATAAATAAGGAACGTACGATGCCATCAGTTTTATCCCAGATCCTTGCCAGCTTCCGCGAGAAAGCACTGTCCGAACGTGACAAGGGCACTGACTTCGAGCACCTGTCATTGGTGTATCTGCGCAACGAGCCCTACTACCGTGACCTGTACCGAGAGGTCATGACGTACGGTGACTGGGCAGAGCAGAACGGCCTGACCAAAAAAGACACTGGTATCGACCTGGTGGGTGTGACTCATCAGGATGAGGTACACGCTATCCAGTGCAAGAACTATGCAGCAGACTACAAGATCACCAAGGCTGACATTGACAGCTTTTTTACCGCTTCGGGTAAAACGATATTCTCTAACCGGATCATCATCACCACCGCTAACAACTGGACACAGAATGCCAGCGATGCCTTAGAGGGCCAGCACCCACCTGTCAGCACAATCACGCTGGCCGACCTGGAAAACAGTCTGATCGACTGGTCGCAATTCCAAGTCCAGAAAGCCCCTGTTTTGCGTCCAAAGAAAACATTACGCGAGCACCAAGAAAACGCTCTGAAAGCCACCAAAGCCGGTTTGCAGGCTGCGGATCGCGGCAAGCTCATCATGGCCTGCGGTACTGGGAAAACATTCACTTCCTTGAAGATTGCCGAAGACATGGCGGGCAAGGGCAAGCAGGTACTGTTCCTGGTACCCAGTCTTGCGCTTTTGAGTCAGACCTTGACCGAATGGACGCAAGAAAGCGAAACGCCGCTGCACAGCTATGCCGTGTGCTCTGATAGCGATGTAGGAAAAACCCGCAACGCAGAAGATGACCGGATTCAAGCGACCGTCAGCGATCTTCAGTACCCGGCAACGACCAACGCTAAAAGTCTGGCCATGGCATTAGTCGCACGTCATGGCGACACACACATGAGTGTTGTTTTTGCGACCTACCATTCAATTGCCGTGATCAGTGAAGCGCAGAAGCACTTTGGGCTTCCTGCTTTTGATCTGGTCATTTGCGATGAGGCGCACCGTACTACCGGTGCAGTGTTTGATGGCGATGATGAGTCCGCTTTTGTGCGGGTTCACGACAACGACTACATCCAGGCACACAAGCGACTCTACATGACAGCCACCCCACGCATTTACGGGGAAGCCGCCAAGCAGACTGAGGGTGTTGTTCTGTTCTCAATGGACAACGAAACGCTCTTTGGCCGTGAACTGTTCGTCATCAATTTCTCGGAAGCCGTCTCTCGTGGCCTGCTGGTCGATTACAAGGTGATCGTGCTGGCTGTAGAAGAAAGCCACATCAATCGCCGCCTGCAAACCATACTCAAGGGCGAAGGCAACGAACTGAAGGTAGACGATGCCGCCAAGATCATTGGCTGTTGGAAAGCACTCGCCAAGCAAGGAATGACACCCTCGGGTGATGAAAGCCCCATGCAACGCGCCGTTGCCTTCTGTCAGGTTATCGAAAAAGACTACAAAGGCAAAAAACATAAAGTCAGCTCAAAGCTGATCTCCGATATGTTTGGCGAGGTGGTGGCTGAATATCAACGCATGGAGGTCGCGCAGCTTTTAGAGGACAACCCAGACGCAGAAATTGATCCAGCTCTGCTGCTCAACTGTGAAGCTCAGCATGTTGATGGCTCGATGAATGCCAGCGAAAAGGGCTCAAAGCTGGAATGGCTTAAAGCAGAAGCACCCGAAAACACCTGTCGCATCCTGTCTAACGTGCGCTGCCTGTCCGAGGGTGTTGATGTGCCCTCCCTCGATGCCGTGCTGTTCTTGACACCCCGTAGCTCCCAGGTTGATGTAGTGCAGTCCGTTGGACGGGTCATGCGTCTGTCGCCTGGCAAGAAACAAGGCTACGTTATTTTGCCAGTGGTTATCCCAGCCGGTGTAGAGCCGGAGAAAGCGCTGGACGATAACCAAACTTATAGGGTCGTCTGGCAGGTGCTGAACGCCTTGCGCTCCCACGATGACCGCTTTGACGCGATGATAAACAAGCTGGAGTTCAACGGGCGCGATGTCAGCAAAATGGAAGTCATCAGCGTTAGCGACAAAGTACAACAGCGCAGTAAATCCAGCACATCAAAAGCCGCGAAAAAAGCCCGTGGTGGCAGTGCCATTGGCTCCAGCGCTGATACACCGATCCCTGACCAAGCAAGCCTGCAATTTGAAGTCGGTGAGATCGAGCGCGCCCTGTACGCGCAGGTAGTCAAGAAGTGCGGCAACCGCCACCACTGGGAAGACTGGGCCAACGACATTGCCAAGATCGCCAATACGCACATCGACCGCATCCAAGCCATTTTGGAGAACCCAGACAACACCGCTGAAATCGCCGCCTTTGAAGACTTTTCTAAAGAGATACGTGATGACCTTAACGACGCCATCAGTGAGGCAGACATCATTGAAATGCTGGCTCAGCATCTGATCACCAAGCCGGTATTTGATGCGTTGTTTGAGGGGTACAATTTTACCCAGCATAACCCCATGTCCATTGCGATGCAGGCCGTTACCGAGCAGCTTGAAGCGCACAATATCGACAAGGAAGCCGATACCCTTCGTTCGTTCTACGAGTCGGTGAAGATGCGGGCAGCCGGCATTGAAAGTGCCGAGGGCAAGCAGCGCATTATTGTTGAGCTGTACGACAAGTTCTTCAAAAACGCTTTCCCACGGATGACCGATCGCCTGGGTATTGTCTACACCCCCGTCGAGGTGGTGGATTTCATCATTCACAGCATTGAAGACGTGCTCAAGGCTGAGTTTGGCAAGAACATGGCCGATGAGAACGTGCATATTATTGACCCCTTCACTGGCACTGGCACATTTGTAACCCGGTTGCTTCAATCGGGCCTTATCCCTAAAGAGAAGCTCCCGCACAAATACCGCACAGAGCTGCATGCAAACGAGCTTGTTCTTTTGGCCTACTACATTGCTGCCATCAACATCGAGGCCACTTATCACGGGATCATGAATGATAACGTGACCGGCCAAGAAGAAACGGATCAGATTTTCGAGGTTCCCTACGAGCCGTTTGAGGGAATTTGTCTCACTGATACATTCCAGATGTATGAGACGGAAGATATGATTGATGCCTTGCTGGTGGAGAACAGCGAGCGCCGCAAGCGCCAGAAAGAACTGGATATACGCGTGATTATGGGGAATCCGCCGTATTCAGCGGGTCAGGCCAGTGCCAACGATAACAACGCCAACGTCAGCTACCCTAAGCTGGATGAGCGCATTCGTAGCACATATGCAGAGCGCTCTGCGATGACTTCCGTAAGGCAGCTGTACGATAGCTACATACGCGCAATTCGCTGGGCATCGGATCGGATCGGCAATGCCGGTGTGATTGGCTTCGTCACCAATGGAGGTTTTTTAGAAACCAATCAGGCTGACGGCTTGAGAAAAGCACTTGCTGAGGAGTTTTCCAGCATTCATGTGTTTCATTTGAGGGGCAATCAACGCACCTCTGGCGAGCTATCACGACGAGAAGGCGGCAAGATTTTTGATAGTGGTAGCCGCGCACCAATTGCTATTTCAATTCTAGTGAAAAACCCTGAAGCGACAGAGCATGGTCGCATCCTTTTTCACGATATTGGCGATTACCTGAACCGCACAGAAAAGCTGGAAATGATTGCTAGCTACAAAAGTATTGCAGGTATTCCGAGCTGGCAGAAAATAACTCCAGACCAGCATGGCGACTGGCTAAATCAGCGTGATGATAGCTTTGGGGAGCATATTGTTTTAGGCGATAAAGCCAAAAACCCAGAACCGAGGTTGTTTGATAATTTTTCTCTTGGTGTCGCAACAGGTAGAGATGCCTGGGTCTACGACTCTAGCAAGACGCACCTAGAGACTAACATGCAAGGTATGGTTAACTTCTATAGCGCCGAACTTGTGCGCTTTAACGCAGTTCACACTGGGCTTGATACAAAAGGTAGGCAAGCCTTGGTGGATAATTTCATTAATACAGACTCGACTAGAATTAGTTGGACACGTGCGCTCAAACAGGACTTTGCAAGAAACAAATCATTTAGCTATGAGCAGTCATCACTAACTACGTCTTTGTACCGTCCATTCACAAAACAATGGATGTACTACAACCGCGCCTTTAACGAAATGGTTTACCAAATGCCCCGCATCTTCCCGCTTGGCGGCGGTGGGGAGAACTTGATTATCATGGTGACAGCGAGAGGTGCGAAAGCATTTAGTCCAATCATAAGTTCAGTCATCCCTGACCTGAACTCAATGGAGGCAGGCGCTCAATGCTTCCCGCTCTACCTTTACGACGAGCAAGCGCAAGAGAAAGCTGAGGATGCAAACGGTGACTTGTTTGTCGATAACGAGCAGCAAGAGCCTGGTCTGAAGCGACGTGATGCCATCACGGATGAAGGGCTCGCCCATTTCCAAGAGGCATACCCTAGTGAACAGATCATCAAAGAGGACCTGTTCTACTACGTCTACGGCATCCTGCACAGTGAGGATTACCGCACGAGATTTGCCGACAACCTGAGTAAAGAGCTTCCGCGTGTTCCCAGGGTAAAGCAGGCGGCGGATTTCTGGGCGTTCTCCAAGGCTGGCCGTGACTTGGCCAAGCTGCACCTCAACTACGAGGCCGTAGAAAAGTACCCGCTGAACATTCAAGCCAAGGGCAACCTTGTGGACGAGGACTATCGCGTCACCAAGATGAAGTTCGGCAAAAAACGTTGCGAGGAAACCGGTAAGAATATCAACGACCGCAGCACCGTCATCTACAACAACAAGATCACCCTGACCGGCATCCCAGACGAAGCATGGGATTACGTGGTGAACGGTAAGGCCGCACTGGACTGGGTAATGGAGCGCCAAGCGGTGACTACCCACAAGGCTAGCGGAATCGTCAATGACGCCAACGACTGGGCTATCGAGACCATGGGCAATGCCAAGTATCCCTTGGAGCTGTTTCAGCGGGTTGTCACGGTGAGCTTGGAAACCCAGAAGATCGTGAGTAGCCTCCCGGAACTGGACATGGTGTAGGGCTGATGAGCCAGCTCGACCTGCTAAATCTTGGCAGTCTCAAGGCTGCCCGCTTGATTGACGAGGGCGATCACTACGTTATCGAGGTAGACGGGCAAGGAATACCCGGCTGCTGTCCTCATTGCCTGTCTGAGAGCCCTTACCGTCACGGCTCACAGCAACAGCACTACATCGATATACCCATGCACGGCAAGCCCGTCCTCCTGCGTGTAGAGAGGGCGCGCTTCCGCTGCAAAGAGTGCGGCAAGACGTTTTTTTCTCATCTGCCGGACATTGACTCGAAAAGGAAAGCGTCTGTTCGCTTTATCAAATACATCGAACAGGAATCAATGAAGAAAACCTTTGCCTTGCTGTCACGCGAGGCAGGGATTGATGAAAAAACGATCAAGCACATTTTCGAGGATTATGTTGAGCGGCTGGGTAAAACAGTCCGGTTTGAAACGCCCGAGTTTTTAGGGATTGATGAGCTGAAAATCATTGGTGAGTACCGCTGTATGATCACCAACGTAGGTGAGCTTTCTATCTACGATTTATTGCCCAATCGACGCAAAGCCGACCTCACGACCTACTTCAAGACACTCCCTGATAAACACAAGGTCAAGGTGGTGACGATGGACATGTGGCGTACCTACAAGGATGTCGTCAATGCGCAACTCCCTGGCCGGGATATTGTGGTAGACCGCTGGCACGTTGTACGCATGGGCAATGATGCCCTAGAGACGGTACGCAAGAAGATCAGGAAAGACCTGAATACCCGGCAGCGACTCAAGCTGAAAGATGATCGTTTTATTTTGCTAGAACGCGAGGGAAGGCTTAGCACTGATGAGCATGACAAGATGCTTGAGTGGTTTGAGCTGCACCCGGAGCTGGAGCTGGCCTACCAGATGAAGGAGAGCTTTCATGAGATATATAACTGTGGTGACAAAGAAGATGCTCAGGCATTTGCACGAGCCTGGCTAGACTCCCTACCACCGGAAATGGAGTATGCTTTTGGTGCGGCCAGAACGGCGCTGACGAACTGGTGGGGTGAGATCTTTAACTTCTATGACCACCGGGTCACCAACGCCTATACCGAATCTACCAACCGGCTAGCGAAGGACATGAATAGGATGGGACGAGGATACAGCTTTGAAGTAATGCGGGCCCGACTTATCTATGAGAAGCAAGCCCGTAAGCCGACAACGAAAGTGCGCGGCAGAAAGCCAAAGTCCTTCCTGCCAGAAAAAGTCATGTATCGCTTCAGCATGGCAGACGAGAACGTCAAGGCCATCGAGTACGGCCCACATATTCCAACCCTGTGCGACCTACTGGAAAAGGGCTGCTTTTCCTAACCGCTCAACAAAATCCTAGAGTCAGGCGGTGGGGGCTAAAACAAGGTTTCCACACCTGGTTCCGGATACCC
>NZ_FPBC01000030.1 GCF_900116605.1 Pseudomonas marincola | reverse complement strand
GTAAGCGCTCCATAAACCCCACCTGCCTATAGCCCGCAGATCAGCGGATGCTGAACTCCTGTTTTCTCTGGAGTTCATCCCATGATGCGTCCCGACGCCAAGGTCCAAAAGGTTTATCTGTATCCCAAGCCTGTCGACTTCCGCAAATCCATCAATGGCCTGGCGGCGCTGGTCGAGCTGGACATCAAGGTGGAGGTGTTCAACCCGGTGCTGTTCGTGTTCCTCAATCGCACCCGCAGCCAGGTCAAGATTCTCTACTGGGAGCGCAATGGCTTCTGCCTGTGGCTCAAGCGTCTGGAAGCCGAGCGCTTCAAGACCAAACCCGATGCCGGTGACGAGGCCATTGAGCTGACGGTCGATGAGTTGAACTGGCTGCTCGACGGCATCGACCTGTGGCGTAACCGCCCGCACCAGATACTGACGCCGCGCTTCGTGACCTGAGCCGGTATAATCCACGGCCATGATCGCCGTGCCCGAATCCCTTCCTGACGACCCAATCCTGCTCAAGCATTTACTGCTGCTGGCCAGTGAACAGGCGGCTGCGAAAGATGCTCGCATAGAACAACTTCAGGAACAGGTCGCCCTGCTGCGCCACAAGCTGTTCTCGCCCAAGTCCGAGCGCAGCCCTGAAGATGCCGACTCACCGCAGTTGGCCATGTTCAACGAGGCCGAAGAGCTGATCGAAGCGCTGGCCGCCGAGCCAGCCGAAGCCGAAGCCGAAGCCGAAGAAGTCGTTGCGCCGGTCAAGCGCCGTGGCAAACGCAAGCCGCTGCCGGCCAACCTGCCGCGTGTGGAGGTCATCCATGAGCTGCCCGAGCACGAACTGACCTGCGCCTGCGGCGCCTGCAAACAGGTCATCGGTGAAGAGACCAGCGAGCAGCTGGAGATCATCCCGATGCAGGTGCGGGTCATCCGCCACATCCGCAAGACCTACGCCTGCAAGGCCTGTGAAACCGCGCCGGTCACCGCCGACAAGCCGGCACAACTGATCGAGAAGAGCCTGGCCAGCCCCAGCGTATTGGCGATGCTGCTGACCACCAAGTACGCCGACGGCATCCCGCTGTACCGCTTCGAGAGGATGCTCAGCCGCCACGGCGTCGACATCCCACGGCAGACCCTGGCGCGTTGGGTGATCCAAAGTGGCGAGCAACTGCAACCGCTGCTCAACCTGATGCGCGACAAACTGTTCGAATACCCCGTGTTGCACTGCGACGAAACGCGTCTGCAGGTGCTGCATGAACTGGGACGCGACCCCTCGGCACAATCCTGGATGTGGGTGCAAAGCGGTGGGCCGCCGGACAAGCCGGTGATCCTTTTCGACTACACAGCCAGCCGTGCGCAGGAGGTGCCGCTACGCCTGCTCGATGGCTACCGCGGCTACCTGATGACCGACGACTACGCCGGCTACAACGCCGTGGCCGTGCAAGAGGGCATCGAGCGGTTGGCCTGCTGGGCGCATGCGCGGCGCAAGTTCGTCGAGGCGCAGAAAGTGCAGCCCAAGGGCAAGACCGGCCGTGCCGACATGGCGCTGAACCTGATCAACAAGCTTTACGGCATCGAGCGCGATCTTAAAGAGGTCGACGACAGCGAACGCCTGGCCGCCCGCCAACAACGCAGCCAGCCGCTGCTCGACCAACTCAAGGCCTGGCTGGACAAAACCCAGCCGCAGGTCGCTGGGCAGACGGCCCTGGGCAAGGCGGTGAACTACCTGGCCAGCAACTGGAGCAGGCTGGTGCGCTACATCGAAGGTGGGCATCTACCGATCGACAACAACCGCGCCGAGAACGCCATCCGACCGTTCGTCATCGGCCGCAAGAATTGGCTGTTCAGCGACACGCCCAAGGGTGCCACGGCCAGCGCGCAGATCTACAGCCTGATCGAAACCGCGAAAGCCAACGGGCAGGAGCCCTACGCCTGGCTGCGCCACATCCTTGAACGCCTGCCTGCGGCACAGAGCGTCGAAGACTACGAAGCGCTGCTGCCGTGGAACTGCTCGCCAGCTTCTGCCTCTGCTTCCTGAAAACAAACCCGTCCGCCAGGACGGGGTTTATGGAGCGCTTAC